>NZ_JALNTW010000009.1 GCF_023161665.1 Shewanella sp. 1CM18E | reverse complement strand
AATTCCATTAAACGTACTTCAGGCAAAGCCTAATTGATGATAACCACCTACTGAAGTAGGTGGTTTAGGGCTGAAAAAAAAAAGCCCCTAAAAAGGGGCTTATATTGATAATAACAGTCTAGCGATGCATCTTCTCAACTAATCCGGCAAGCTCATCATAATTTTCGTGGCAACTAGAACAGCTATCTTTTGAGGTGTTCCAAGGCTGCACATACTTACCATCTTTAGAGAAGTTCTCAGGGCTATCGGCAGGATAGTCTAAGTTGATTCTAAAGAAGTGCTTATCTTTTGGCATATGGCAGCTTTCACACTTAGCAACAAAGCTATGCACTTCAAGCTCAGGGGTGAATGGTTTGTCATAGTGACAATCAATACACTCCCTCACCATGGCATTTTCATGGCCAGGCTTATCACTATTGATTTTAGATTGGTGTGGGTTATGGCAAGTGTGGCAAGCCATATCAGCCTTCTTACCGGTAATCTCACCGGTGTCAGCATCCATCCCCAATAGAGCATCACCCGCTACACGGCCACCAATATCATAAGGGATAGTGCGACCACCAATGGTGTCACCACCAAAGTCTTGGTTATGTTCGCTCACAAAAGTCGGGAACTTACGGTTGGTCTTTTTGCTATGGCACTCGCTGCAGGTTATTGCCTTACCAAACCCCATATCCGCTTGCATCAAATCAGAGGTATAACGTCCTTTGGTGATACGTTCAATATCATCTGCTGATTGGGTCTTCACATGTTTATCACCCGCGCCATGACAAGCTTCACATTGAATACCAGTCATCTCAAACGTACCATCAATACCGACTAAACCATCTTGATGGTTCGGGTTTAGATCTGAGCCAGGAGTGTAATCCTTCCAACCTGTTGTATGGCAGTGACCACAGTCAAATAAGTGAGAATCTGGCTCATCACCCGGAGCATAACCAGAGATATGGTCAATGTTAAAGTCTTCGCCATTTTCAGGCAGAATCGCCCGCACACCAGTACCAGATAAGATATAGCCATTCTTATCAAGGTACATTGCCGTGCGATAATAACCACCAATCACATAACTGACCTCTTCCCAGCTGTTAGGCGTACCTGCGCTATTATCAGCGCCATATAGCAGCTCAACTGAACCTTCTATCGAAGTAAACGGGAACTTAGGCGCCTCACCATTTTCAACTTTACTCAACTTAAAGTTATGCCCAGTTTCTAAGAAAGTGTCTTTGTCGCTATGACAGCTCAAACAGGTTTGTGTGCCCACATAGCGGCGTGTTTCAGTTTTGTCACTAACCTTAATTGTTACAGTTGCACTGTCTGTCGCCCCTTCAGGATCGGCAACAGTGTAATTAAACACCACGGTGCCAATTTGCGTAGGAGTGAACAACAGTTGGTTATCCTTAATCACGCCTTCGCCATTGCCCTCCACTAACTCTATCAAGCTTAGCGTAAGAGCATCTCCGTCTGGATCACTATCATTGGCAAGCGCATCAATCATTACTGGCGTACCAATAATAGCTGTCGCATTCGTTGCCATGGCTACAGGTGGGTTATTGTCGCTTGGAGGTGGAGGCGGCGAGACATCATCACTGTCTGAGCCACAGGCAACCAATAAAGTTACCATACTTGCTAGCAACGCTTTTTTATAGGAAGCATTTACACTATTCATCATGATATTCCCTGCAAAGTCATCATTGTTTTTATATTTAAATTGCTTACATGCCTTATTTAACTTTTTGCTAAATCAAGCAATGAATTTTTAATAAAATATTGCAGCTCAATTAATGATAAAAATTCCCGCTTGCTAATTTTTAAGTGCAAAAAAGCAGCTCATCAGGTGAATTGATATGCTAAAAAACCAATCTCATTTGGTTTAGTGATTATTGAGTTCTATATTTTACAAAATAGAAAATAGTCAATTAATGACCTAGGGGTAATGGACTTATCGTCCCAAAAATGGTGATTTTCGTACCTAGTAATAACAATGTGAGCTCAAAGGCTTTTTAGTTAGCTAATATCAAGCTCAATATTTAAGCTTGCGCATTTATAGTACGCGCCTCTTTAAATTGAGATGGCGTAAGCTGAGTATGTCGCTTAAAAAACTTCACAAAATACGTCACATCATCAAAGCCAAGATCATAAGCGATCTCTTGGATCTTGGCGCTTCCAATAATTAGTCGTCGTTTAATTTCAAGAATCGCATGGGCATCAATCAACTGTTTTGCTGTTTGCCCACAAGCTTGCTTACACAGTAAATTAAGTGACTTATAGGATACATGCAGCATCTGCGCATATTCAGATGCCTCACGCGTGTTTGCAGCCTTGCTCTCTATCAGCAGTAAGAATTGTTGAAAACGATATGCCTGCGCTTCATTTAAATGTAAGGCTTCAGTCTTTCTCTCTGCCGCTAAAGCTACGAGTAATGATGAGAATAAAAGCTGAACAAGCAATTTAGAGTCTGTTACGCCTTCTTGAGCCTTATTAATTTCGTACAATAAGTGCTCACAAGTTTCTATCAAAGATTGACTTAAACTTAAAAGCGGTTGCTGTGAGCTCACCAGGTGAGTAGGAGTAAAGAATGGAATACGAATATTAGTTAAAATTGCATTTAAAAAATCTTCGGTAATATTAATCATCTTACCTTTTGGTCGACTTTTTAAATCAAAGGCATGCACTTGGTGTTTATTGATAAAAATAAAGCTGCCATTTTTAAATGGGTGATATTTAAAGTCGACAAAGTGGCCACCTTGCCCCTCAGAAATATAAATAAAACAGAAGTAATTAATCCGATGAGGTTGAGATGGACAAAATTTACACTTAGCAAGTTTGCTGTAAAAATGATCTAAATCTAATATTTCAACGCCAGATTTATTAATATTAGGCGCTCTAAACTCAACATTGGGAACACTGTGCATCAACTTAATTCCTACCCTTCCACATACCCTAAACCCAATTAACTTTTGGCTTAGGGCTATACGGATAACTACTTTAGCGGACTATCTAACACCAAAAGCTAATTATCAATAAATGTGCAGTAAAAACTAAACCCAGCTCCCAATCTACTTTAGAGTAACCACTACGCTATCAACTTCTGCTTGATAACGAGCAAACATATCAACAACCGCCTCGCTTTTGCTACTAAAACCTTTATCAGCAAGAAATTGTTCATTATAAAGCTTTGATGAAGATCGCTCGGCAATATCACACCAAAAGGTCACTATGGTTTTGCCTTGGCCCATTTTAGCAGCGGCATATAGTGCACCGGCAACGTTTAACGCGGCACTACTGCCAAGCGTAATACCATCATACTCTCTTACATGGCGCGCAATGGCGATCAAATCAACATCCGGCAGAGTAATGGCTTTGTTGATGTTAGCTTGGCTAAAGTTCTCCACTAAGCGCATGATACCAATCCCTTCGGTGAATGAACTGCCAGTTGATTGATATTGACCGTTTTTCAAATAGGCGTAGATCCCTGATCCATCAGGATCCACCAACCAAGTTTGTAACTGTGGATTTTGTTCTGACAAATAACGTGAGTTACCGGCGATCGTGCCGCCTGTACCAGCAACTGAAACTAACGCATCGATTGTTCCTTGAGTTTGCTGCCAGATCTCAGGAGCGGTATTGAGATAATGGGCCCTAAAGTTACTAGTGTTCTCAAACTGATCCGCCCACCAATAATCATTATTCGACTCACCAAGTCTTCTCGCGGTATGGTAAAAATGATCGGGGTTGGCAAAAGGACAAGGATCAACAAGCGTTAGCTCAGCATCATACAGGGCGATCATTTGCTCTTTTTCAGGCGCTTGTCCCTTTGGCATCACCACCTGCATCTTAAAACCAAGGGCTTTAGCCACCAGCGCTAAACCGATCCCGGTATTACCTGCCGTGCCTTCAACTATGGTCATTCCCGGTGTTAATTTACCGCTGGCGATGGCATCTTTTACCATCTGCAATGCGGCGCGATCTTTAATGGAACCACCTGGATTTTGTTGCTCGCATTTAAGTAAAATCTCGCATCCTGTCAGCTCACTTAGACTATTGATCCTCAGCAGATCAGTATTACCAATAAGATCGGTGATATTGCTAGAAATAACCGGAGGGGTTGTCGAAACGCTAAGATCGGGTTTAGGTGCAGTAGGCATAAGAAGGACTCTTTGTGGTCTTAGTTGTTACAATACTAGCCATTGCAAACACTAAAGCCAAGTCCATAAAACACTCGAGTTTAACAGCTCACTTGGCAGCGAGCTGTTAAGTTGAATCCTACTTTACACCCAGCCCAATTCGCGGAACTTAGCTAAGGTTTTACAAAAATACTGCATTTGTGCAGGCGTGCCGATAGAAAGACGATTCCAACCCTCGCCGTGATTAAATGGACGACCAACTAAAATCCCTGCCTTGCCCATACGCTGCATATACAGCTCACTGTCGCCATTAACCTTATGGAAAATGAAGTTGGTTTCACTTGGTAGATAATCTAAACCTAGCGCTTCCAGTTGCGCATAGACTAACTCTTTAGCTTGGCTGTTTGACTTAAGACTCAGCTCTAGCCATTGCTGGCTTTCAAGGCTGGCTTTTGCCGCCACACAACCAATTAAGTTAGCGTTATCGATACTCGCTTGCGCCTGCATCTGTTTGATTAACTCAGCATGCGCCACACCGTAACCCACACGTAAACCTGCTAAGGCATAAATCTTTGAGAAGGTACGGCACACCACAATATGCTTTTGCCCTTGCTTAACTCGCTCGATAGCAGAAACAAAGCCAACTTGTGCCACATATTCCACATAGGCTTCATCAACAATAAAGCTTAATTGACTTGATGCTTGATCTAACCACTGATTGAGTTCGCTTTGCGGCAATAATAGACCCGTCGGGTTATTTGGGTTACATAAGTACACAATCGATGGACCATTATGGGCGGCAACTTTGGCTTTCATCGCGCCAAGATCTGTTTGCCAATTGCCATCAAGCTTTACCTTCACCACAGGTACACCACGCGCCATAGCGTAATCAATAATCACACCATAACTCGGATCTGGCATCACTAGCTGAGTATTAGTTTGCACCAGTGCATCTAATGCCATTTTTAGCACTTCAGATGAACCATTACCGTAAATAAGCTGCGAGGCATCTAATGATAGGTTGCTAGCGATCGTTGCCATTAAATCACTACGTGCCGCATCTGGATAACGCCAAGCATTAGGCAATGCTTCAAGTACCGCTTGCTGCGCTTTAGGTGCTAGCCCTAATGGATTTTCGTTAAAGTTAAGCGGTATCGCTTCAGTGGTATTCACTGTTGCAGCTGATGGAGTTTGCGTAGAAACAGAGCTTGAGCTACAACCTAAAGTCACTAGGCTAGATGCAGCCGCACCAGCATAAAGAAATTGACGACGGCTTAACTTGAAAGAGTTTGACTCAACAGAATTTGATTGCATATTTATTTATAGTTATTGAATTAATATGAATAGATATTCATATTAATTGCTCACTATCGCTAGTCTTTCAAAGCTAATTTGCTAACTAGATCACATTTAAATCTAGCCGTAAGCTTATATAAATAAAGTATAAATTAGCCTAGGGGCAATTGAGCTCAAACATCACACAACAGATACAAAAAAGCCCTATCAAATTGATAGGGCTTTAAAGCTAGTCGATATAAGGTTAGCCGATTAGCTTACTGTATCGAGAACATTAACGAGCGAACCAAGCATCAGCCCAAGCGCTACCCACACCAGGTGCATAATGACTTGTTGAACCGCTACACCAGCCGCTGTTTGGCCATGGTAGACACTCATAAACACCACCGGCGTTAGTCACAACATCACCAGCTTGGTAGTGAGTACCTGCAGCGTAAGCTGGGTAGTCACCGCCTTCATCTTCTTCAACTAAGCTCACGCTAGTACGGCGAGTTAGCTCTTGCTCTGGAGCGCTAACCACGACTTCGTAACTACCCGCGACTAAATCTGTCGCAGACAGAGTCAGAGCTGCAGTGCTTGCGCTATTAACTTCAGTGCTAGCAAATACGTTATTGCCTTGTACTAAGCTAGCTTTAATCACCATGGTTTGGTTAACGCTAGCACTAAACTCAATAGTGACACTGCCTTGATCAAGCACATAACGTGGTGCAATACCGGTTACATCAAGAGTAGGTTTAACCACTGGTGGTAAGCCACCGTCACAGTCGCTATCGCCTTGTGCTTTCCAAACGCCCCACTCGCCTGTTGTGCCAGGCTCATCACCTTGAGTCCACCAGCCAGCTAACCAGCTCTGACCTGAATGGCTAACTGTTTCACCGCCAAGGTAAACCTTTGCTTTATCCCATGGGTTTTCACACACAGCGCCTTGCTCTTTCACTGTAACACTGCGCAATGCAACGGTTTGCTGCCCCGCACTGTCTGTCACGCGGTAAGTGAGTGAATACTGACCTAATGTTTCCGTATCAACATCACCTTCAATAACGATATGGTCAGTTAAGTCACCATCTTCGGCATCAAGTGCGCTAACACCAGCCATAGGGTAAAACTCACTACCCACTAATACGCTAGCGTTAGTTACGCCTTTAATTTCTGGCTTGGTGTTATACACTTCAACACTACGCACTTGTTCAGTCAGATTATCATCGCTATCAGACACACGGTAGGTTAGTGCATACAAACCCAGAGCGTCAGTGTTTACGTTACCTTCAACTTCAATTGACGATGTTAAGTCACCGTCTTCCATATCATTGGCGGTAACACCTGCTAGTGAGTTAAATTCACCGCCTAACTTAACCCGAGTATTACTGATCCCACTAAAAATGGGTTTACCGTTATCAGGCTCTGGCGGCAAAATATCTTGGCCATGAATAAACGGACCGTATGCCTTAATGAATGACTCATTGTAAGCCTGACCCGCTGAGTTTTGCCCCATATCCCAGTTAACTGACCAAGTCATCACACCACGTAGTGGCTGACCTTGTGCTTTTAATTGTTCAAAAGCAGCGTACAGTTTTTGTGGGTCTTTAACATAGCCCGTTGCTGCGGCATCTATGTTAGTAGGAATACCAAACACAAGTTTGTCGTGCGGGATCTTAGTAAAACCATTGTTGCCGTTCGCTAGTGCATCAGCGATATGATAAATAAACTCTTGCTTTAAGTTATCGTTGTTTTGGGCAATCCAACCTAGGCCTTCGATATAAATACCGTCACCGCCTTGGTTATAAAACTGTGGGTTAATCCAATCGTAGTAGCCTTCTAATGCCGTGATATAAGGCACGTACTTGCCACCAGTTGTTAGGTATGGGAATTCTGGCGCCATAGTGATCAAGAAGTTTTTACCTTGCTCACGGTAGTAATCCTTAACGATACGCAGCGCAGCAGGAATAACAGTTTGGTTGTCAGCAGCGGTAACAGCCGCCTGCTCAAGGTCGATATCCAAACCATCAAAGCCATATATTTCGACTAAACGAATGATTTCATCAGCCAATGCTTGCTCTTGACCATTACGCAGCTCAATGTGAGCATCTGCGCCGCCCAATGCGATTAATACAGAACGTCCTTGACGGTTTAGCTCACTGATTTGTTCAATAAACTGTGCTTCCGACAAGCCCACTGCAGGATCTAATTTAAAGGTAGGAATTGTGCCTACTGCGCCATAAACCTTCATAAATGACACATCTACAACGTTATATTGCGGATCAACTTCTTCTAATGTCACACATGGCGCTACGCCACCTTTGTAACCACCACCCGCACACCAGTTATGCCAATAGCCCACAACAACACCGGCTTGTGGATTAACCATATCGCTACCGTTAGCCATAGCTGGAGCAGATAATGCGCCCATAGCTAACGCAACACTAGCACCTAACAGATTTATTTTTAGTGATTTCATGTATTTATCCCTTTTCATTAGATATAGAAAAGCAACAAACAGGCATGCAATGCGGCCTGTGTCACTTGTGGTAGCGCCACTGCCATAGGTTGCCCCTTAGGCTGGATGCTTTGCGTCACCTGCTTTCACAGGTTTTGCCTTTTTCAGCAAGCGCACACGGTGCAACTTGTAAGATCTGGCGGATTATTATCTGTAATCCTAATTTTGTAAATCTAAATATATCAATAAATCACCAACTTATAACTATAAAAACCACAAAACCATCCAAGACAAAATATTGGCAACCAACATATTGATAAAAATCAGATAAAAATAAACAAAATTAAAACCTACCTAGCACTATGACCAATAAAATGCTGTTCTAACCAATAAAAATAACCAACAAAATATCTTTTCAAAAAGAAGTGCCAAAAAACTTACATAAAATCAAATTAGTCGACTTTTTGCAGTGCTTGTCTCAAAACTCAGTTTATTGACGCTATCTAACAAATAACTGGATAAGGAGTTCAACTTTGGTTCAGCTAGCAAACGCTAACATCTGCTTTCTAATAAATATCAAAAGCCGATGACACGCCGTCTAAGTGAGTTAAATGAAGATCCATGACACCGACTTTACCTATGAAAACCTACCAAGCGTAATAGTATTACTCGATTCCGTGGCCTTTATGTGGGTCGTCACTTTAATCACTGTCGGCATTTTTAGTTGGGTCGCTCTAAAACTTTGGCACCTGCACTCTTTGCCTAAGTACCTCGCTAAAGAACAAGGCATGCAGCAAGCAAAACTGGTGTTTTGGCTATGTATGTTAGGTCTATTTTGGAAACCTTTATGGGTACTGGCCGTTATCGCCATCGTCACCGACTGGGACAGAGCGCAAGAATGGATTAGGGGGACACGCTAATGAAAGAGATCATGCTACCGTACATTTTTATCGTTTGGTTACTGTTTAAATTCAAAGTGATAAAAACCAGACCGCGCAATTATTTTATTAGCGTATTTGTTGGTTGTTTAATTGCTAGTGCGCTGTTTTTGGCTCACCGCTTTTATTCACCTGCGGACTTAACCAACTCCACCACCGTAAGAGCACCCCATGCGATTTTATCCCCTGCCATTGGTCAGCAGATAGCATCAATCGAAGTAGATCATAATCAACAAGTCAAAAAGGGAGAGCTTATCTATACCTTGGTCGATGACAAGGTGAGCAGTGCCATTGATGAGATCAATGCGCGCATTAACGAGGTTGAGCGCAGCATCGAGGCAACTGAAGTCAAGCTTGCCCAAGCTAAGCGCACCCATGAACGTAAAGCCGAGCTAGGTCAGCATGTTAGTGAGCGTGACTTAGAGAATGCCGAAGACAATGTTGAGATCATCAAAGCTGAGCTCAAGGTGCAACATGCACAACTTGAGGTGCAATATGCGCAGCTACGCAAACAAGAGTTTGAGCTCAAACGTCTAGAGGTACGCGCACCTTTCGACGGTATGGTAACCCATGTTTATATTGCCGATGGCTCGCGTGTCGGTGCCATGCACCTATGGGATATCAAGCGCAAATTTGTCGAAATGCGTATCCCCGATCAATCATTTGCCTATATTCAACCGGGTCAATTTGCCGAGTTTTATATTGATGCTTATCCAGGGCAGATATTTAGAGCCAGAGTGCACAGTAAGGTCGAAGCCACAGGTGAAGCTCAGGGCGATATCTTACCCCGTGAACAAATGGTGTCGCGTCATATCAATTTAGGGGCTATGCCAGTAGGCCGAACCGTGGTGCTAGAGGTGGATGAAGCCACAATGGAGATGCTCCCCATTGGCGCAACGGGCTCAGCATGGGTCAGTGCCGACAAGCCATTACCAATACTGGGCTTTCTGGATATTATCGGCGGCGCGACGGTAAGATTAACGGCAGTAAAAGCTTACCTTAATCCTTTATAACTTTTAGTAATCCAACAAAAAAGCACAGCTTACGCTGTGCTTTTATAGTGTGATAGCCTTAATCTATTTCTTTGAGATCAGCTCTAATATACGTAAGAACAAGTTAATGATCTCCATATAAAGCATGCCACCAAAATCAATCGCTTGATCTAATGTATCACCGTACTTGCAAGCTGCCGCCCAGAAATAGCCAATATAGCCACACATGCAAGCTGCTACAATCCAGTGGATGGCATCATGGCTATGGCCAAAAATAACTAACCAACTTAGCTCAATCACCAAAATCCAACCCGTGACCACTGCCAGCACCTTACCAAAATGAAGAAATAGATTCGGCATCAGCGTCGCAGTAATAATCATTAACAAGGTAATAGTCGCCGTGTACTGAATCGCAGTCACAATCTCACTGTAGGAGAATTGTTGTAAACACAAGTTAAGCAATAAACCAACGCTTAAGGTGAGTATGTTGTAGCCTAAAAAACTATATAATGGCGCCTCATAACGAAACATTATCAGGAAGCCTAGAGTAGAAAATACCAGAAAGCCGATCAATATAACCCAAGGGTTAATGCTATTAATCCACTCTGTCGGGAAATAAACAACTGTCAGGTAGTTAGTGGTAAATCCCCAAATTAGCACTAAGCCAATCACTAAGTTGAATACCCGTTTGCTAACCTGTCTATCTTTTAAAAACAGCCCAGATAAGTAATGACTCAGGCCTGCTTGTGAATTTTCCATGTAAGCTATTTCCTAGCAATAATACGACGTTATACGCCAACTGCTGCTCAGCTTAACTAAGGTTTAAATTTGGCTATATCACTAAAGGCTAACTTTGCAAAACTCGTCAATAAACAGAGATTTAACTGGGCAAATTTTAAGCTAACCCCATCCTACCGCTAACAGCTTTCAGTTGCAGGTTCACCTCCAGCACACACAACAATAAAACTCACTCCACCTTAGGCAGAGATGAGTGTTAGAATTAGTCACTATTGAAAATTTACATACTCACAAAGGTAAGGCAATGAACCCGATTCTTGCGATCTTAAAAGAACATAACGTCAGTGATGAGCAAGCTAAAGAGCTGTTCCAAACACTTACAGAAAACCCAATGATGGCGATGGCAGTGATTGGTCAGCTAGGTATTCCACCAGAGAAGCTACAGCAACTTATGGGTCTTGTGATGCAAAACCCAGCTTTGATTAAAGAAGCGGTTGAAGAGCTAGGCTTAGATTTTGCAAAAGTTGAAGCGGCAAAAGCTCAGCTGCAGAAGTAATAGCTGTAAAAGTAATCGCTCTGGTTGCATAGCTCTGGCAGCTAATAGCTAAAAAGCAGCAACAAAAATCACTCTAAACGCCTTGTGCAGCCTTGCTACAAGGCATTTTTTGTTTCTAGCATTCACTCCTAAATCAAGCCAATCACTACAACTCCTCCCCTTGTTCACAAAGCCAACCGAAATGACTCATAGATCACGATTCTGAACAGCATTTGAGCAAAAAGCTTGTTCAGCTGATGACATTTGGCTATTTTGCCAAATATACACTTTTTTATATATACATTTTTTTAGATAAGAAGATGACTGAACAAGAGCTACTAAAATTCAAGGCTCGCGCAGCTGTATTGAAGGCGCTAGCCCATCCAACTCGTTTGTGGCTAGTTGAGCAATTGCAGCAACAAGAGCGTTGTGTTTGCGAACTCACCGATGGCGTCAATGCCGACATTTCTACTGTTTCTAAGCACTTATCACTGCTACGCCAAGCAGGCATTGTGAGCAGCCGTCGTGAGGGCAAACAGATCTTCTACCGCATAGAAACCCCTTGTTTATTAAAAACATTAAGCTGCCTTGAAAGCGTCATTGAAAAAACGCCGCCAAACATGCAGCGCTAGTCTGATCCACAAAACGTGTTAAACAATAGAGCAATTAATGAGGTAACAAGATGAAAATTGAAATTCTAGGCAGTGGCTGTAAAAAATGCACCAATCTCGCCGCTGAGGTAGAACAAGTGGCAACTGAAATGGCACTTGAATTTAGCGTTGAGAAAGTCACCGACATGGCGGCGATCTTAGACTATGGCGTGATGTCGACTCCTGCGATCGTAATTGATGGCACAGTGATCACAGCAGGTAACGTGCCTTCTAAAGCAGAGATCCAACAACTACTAAGCAACAAGTAACCATAACCTAAAAATCCAAACTTAATTAAGCGTACTCAAGAGAAGGAATTTCCAGTGAATATCGTTAATAGTGTTTCTAAGTGGTTGATGCCACTAGCCGTATTATTCTGTTTAGCGTCAGCTCCATCACAGGCTAAAAGCGAACTTGCCGTGCCGCCACCAGCCGTAAAACTCAGCGATAACCAAGTGCTAAAAGTGTATTACTTCCACGGTAATGCTCGCTGCACTTCTTGTAAGCTAATAGAAAAGTACACTAAGGCCGCCATTGAGCAAGGTTACCAGCAATCACTGCAACAAGGCTTAGTCGATCTACAAATGGTCAACTTAGAGTCTAAAGGTAACGATCACTACATTGATGATTTTCAGCTCATTACTCGCTCAGTAGTATTGGCGGTAGAGCAAAATGGCAAAGTTAAAGAGTACCGCCGCTTAGACGCTGTTTGGCAGTTATTTACTGACGAGCAAAAATTCACTAATTACATCTACCGTGAAATAGGCTTAATCACTAACAATCAAGTCGCAATGCAAGCAGCGCGCGAGCCTGTTTATCATGGTTGAATGGCTGCTTATTCTCTCTAGTGCGTTATGGTTTGGTGTGCTCACCTCCATTTCGCCCTGCCCCTTGGCAACCAATGTGGCGGCAGTATCTTTTCTTAGTAAACAAGTCGATAGGCCATCAAAATCGATGATGATGGGCGCTGCATACAGTGCTGGTCGGATGCTGAGTTACATTTTACTGGCGGCAATTTTATTACACAGCGCCATGTCTGCACCTAAGTTATCAAACTTTTTACAGACGCAAATGAACATGTTGCTCGGGCCAGTTTTATTGTTCGTTGGTGCTTGTTTACTGGGCTGGATCCGCTTGCCTAGCAGCAAATGGTCTATCTCAAATCAGCTACAGCAAAAGTTAGCTAAAAAAGGTCAGCTAGGTGCATTCTCGCTCGGTGCTTTGTTTGCCCTGTCGTTTTGCCCAACCTCAGCGGCGCTGTTTTTTGCATCCTTATTGCCACTTGCTGTCGCGCAGCAATCTAGCTTTTGGATCCCAGCAGCTTATGGGATCGGCACCGCAATGCCGGTATTGATCTTAAGCCTGCTATTAGCTGTCGGCACAGTACAAATCGGCAATGTGTTCAACAAGATCACTGCAATCGAGCGCTTTGCACGAATACTCTCTGGCGTGATCTTTATTGCCGCAGGTATTTATTATTGCTGGTTTTATTTAATTCCACTTCTGGAGTAGGTCAATGTTTGCATGGTTTACGCAATTGGCAGATTGGCTAGTTTACGATTGCTTGGGTTTATCTAATCAAACCCAAGTTGGACAGGCAATTCATTTTTTTGTTGAAGACGTCAGTAAGATCTTTGCATTACTGATAGTGATGATCTACAGCATTGCCTGGCTTAGAGCGTCACTTAATATTGAGCGAGTTCGCGGCTATTTGGCCGGCAAACCAAAACTGGTTGGCTACGGCCTAGGCTCCGGCTTTGGTGCGATCACACCGTTTTGCTCATGCTCGAGTATCCCAGTATTTTTGGGCTTTACCTCTGCAGGGATCCCGATCGGTATCACAATGGCGTTTTTACTCACTTCGCCATTGATCAATGAAGTAGCCATCTTGCTGTTGTTTAGCCTATTAGGCTTTGAGATCACCTTGCTTTATGTCGTTACCGGTATTGGTATTGGCATCATTGGCGGCGCTTTACTGGATCTACTTAAAGCCGAGCGCTGGCTGCAACCTCTAGCGGCTAAAGCTTATGCTATGGGGCGAGAGTCATCACAGCAAGCCAACCAAACAATGCCTGAAGCCACTGCGATTAGTTGGCAGCAACGCCATCAATTTGCCAAAGCTGAAACCACTGAGATTTTTGGCAGAGTGTGGAAGTGGGTCATTATTGGTGTGGGCTTAGGTGCGGCGCTGCATGGGTTTGTACCCGCTGGCTGGCTCGAAGCTAACTTAGGCGATGGTCAATGGTGGTCTGTACCACTGGCGGTATTAATGGGGATCCCATTATATGCTAACGCAACCGGCGTGATCCCTGTGATGGAAAGCCTACTAGTACAAGGCGTGCCACTGGGCACCACGCTAGCATTTTGCATGAGCACTGTTGCCGCAAGCTTTCCTGAGTTTGTCATGTTAAAACAAGTAATGCAGTGGCGACTATTGGCGATTTTATTTGCGCTATTACTAGTGTCATTCACTATTATGGGCTGGGTGCTGAACTTGGTTTAAAGCTTATGTTTAAAGATTAAGTTTAAAGCACAAGTTTTAAAGCCTTAGTTTAAAGTTTAGCTTTAAAGTCTGGGTTAAATGCTTAAAAAAGGCCTTACCGATAACGGTAAGGCCTTTTTATTATTCTATACTTTGTCGCTTGCTGTTGCTTGTTAGTTAGAGTGAAGCTAAAGCTTAACTAGCCGACACGCTGATTATGACTATCAATAATCAACTCGCCGTCTTCTTTGCTAAATGGGCCCGCAGGCCATTGATCTAGTAGATCCAGCACTGACTCACTTGGACGGCACAATTTAACCCCTTTAGGGCTGCACACTATCGGGCGATTAACCAAGATTGGGTACTGTAGCATTGCCGCTAAAATCTGTTCATCAGAGACATTATCTTCGAGCAAGCCTAGCTCTTTGGCGGGTGACTTAGTGACTCTCAAGGCTGTTTTTGGCGTTAACTCTGCCGCAGCAAACAAACCGAGCAGTTGTGGCTTGGTCCAACCTTGTTGTTGATAATCAATAATAACTGGATCATAGCCAGCTTGCTGGATCACGTTGAGCACATTTCTTGATGTGCCACAGTCTGGATTATGGTGGATCACTATCATCGCTTATCCCCTTACACTCTCATTGAGGTTAACTTGAGTCAGCTTTCCTTTGAACTAATACTAATCAGTATAAGTTAACCATTTACAACAGTAGCATCCGATTCACTGTGTTGATTCACCATTTTACATATGATAAATTATATATGCGAATAATTATATATAAATTCTTTCTAAACGCTAGCATTTTCAGTCACGATAGATTTAACAGGTATTAGCTAATTTTAAGTGATAGTGAATTTATCAACTACCGCTATCAGCTTTTGATTCGCAGTCGTGAGTCTGTTGGCTTCTTCTACTGTCGATTTTCCATTATTGTCTAGCAATACCACCATGTCGCGAATAGCATTCATATTACGACTGACTTCGTCCGATACCGCACTTTGCTCCTCAGCTGCAGTGGCAATCTGAGTATTCAAATCATTTACCTCAACAATAGAGCTAACCACTTTGGCCAAATTATCACTCACTTCAGTGGTCGCAACGCTGGCTTGTTCACAGGTAAGTTTGGTTTGCTTCATCGCGTCTACTGCACAGTGCACGCCCTGCTGCAACTGATCTAAAGTCTGCGCTATCTCTGTGGTGCTCACCTGGGTTCTAGCTGCCAGTGCCCGCACCTCATCAGCGACCACGGCAAAGCCACGCCCTTGCTCACCAGCTCTGGCAGCCTCAATCGCAGCATTCAGCGCCAGTAAGTTAGTTTGCTCAGCAATTTCACCAATAACTTGCAAAACTTTGGTAATGCTTATCGCGTCTTGGGCAACATTACTGATATTGAGCTCAGTGGCTTCAACGTCTTGAATCAAGCGCTCAACCGTTTGTTGAGTGCTAGTCACAATTCTATTGGTGTCGATAACTTGATTATTGGTTACCACTGCAGCTTGTGATGCATTTGAAGTGTTATTGGCAACATCCATTGCGGTTGCGCTCATCTCTTCAACCGCTGTGACTACCTGTTCTGTTTCCAGCACATGCTGATTTAGCACATTACTATTTTCATCTGTGTGTTGGTGTAAATGGGTAATACTTTGGCCGATTTCTTGTGATCCAGATGCTACCTGTTGCATTAATCCCTGCAGGTTCGCCACGAAGCGATTAATGCCAGCAGCAATGTCACCTAAATCATCTTTACTGGTTACTGGTAAGCGGTGGGTTAAATCAGCCTGACCTTGCGATAGCGCAATCACGACACCTTTAAGACTTAAAATAGGACGATACAATCTATTTAAGATGACTAACACGAAAGCAATGCTAGCGATTAACATCGCTATTGAAACCAAAATCGACTCTTGCAGAGATTCGTTTAATCCAGCATAAGCAACACTTTCATCCACGCTAATAAATAGATACCAATTTTGCTCACCCAGTAAAGGGATCGACTCACTGAATACTAGATTTTGTTGGCCTTCACTATAATAATCGCCACTAAATGTATGGTTTACCACAATATTGCGCTGCAACTCACTGAGCCCTGAATCAGCTAATGTTTGACCGACATTGAATAACTTTGATGACGAAGCAAGCACTTTACCTTGCTGATCAATAATCGCGGCATCGGCTCCAGGAAATTCAACTTGTTCAACCGTACTGGCTAAGATTTCTAACCCAATATCACCCGACAGCACACCGTCTCCGATGTTGGTAACAACCGAAATCACAGGCTGTTTTGTCACAACATCGGTATAAATATCCGTCAGCACAGCTTCAGAATTAGCACGAGCAAGCTGATACCAGCCACGCGGCCGAGGATCATATTGTTGCGGGTCTGCAACTCCATCTCGCCAAACGTTACTATCGGCAACACTGGCATACGAACTACCGTCTTCAAACCCCCAGAACACTGAGTACAGACCACTTGCCTGTTTGGTAAAGCGCGCAAAATCGACATATTGATGCACCTCTCCTCGCTTATATTGCTGCGCTAATGTCACTATCGCCGTAGCCTTATTATTAAACCATTGCGATATTGTATTGGCTTCATTGTGAGTCATTGCTTTCGAGCTGGCTTGCACATAATCAATGGTGTCTTGCTTTAGTGACTGATATGAAATCCAATTTGCAATCAATAAGCTGCACGATACCAATGCAATGATTGCCAATGTAATAGTGTGTTTAAATCCAAGCGCTTTCATGGGGGGCCAGTTCCTTGTCTAAATGTCCTATGCAGTCATTTAACTCATTGAGCAAGATTGCAATTAATGCGTAGACTTATACGCTAGGAATCAATTCCAAACCGTGAGAAGAGCAACAGCAGCTATTGAAGCCATTATTTTCAACTGCCACGAAACCAAAATAAAAAGGGCCAGCAAACTGCTGACCCTTAATGACTGATTTACACTATGAGTGACCAAGCTAGATCGAAAATGCTAGGCTAGCTCAAAATACTAGATTCCCCCTCAAAACCTGCTAACCACGTTTTGAGTAATTGGTTCAACTCCGGTTTCTCAGTAGCAGATAGTTGCTCAACCAGTTGATGCTGAATACGCACATGATCTTCGATCGCTTTATCTATGGTATTAAAACCTGCATCAGTTAAGCCCACCGAGACACTACGGCGATCTTCTTTACTGTGCACCCGCTCAATTAAGCCTTTGGACTCTAGCTTATCTAAACGATTAGTCATTGCCCCAGACGTTAACATCATCGATGACAGCAATGCTGATGGCGTAAGATTAAACGGCTCACCTGAACGCCTTAATGTTGCTAGTACATCAAACTCGCCCATGGTTAGACCATATTGTTTATGGCAGGCAGCAATCTGCGCTTCAACATGTTTTTGCAAACGCATAATACGCCCAAAAATAGCCATTGGTAGGGTATCTAGATGCGGCTTTTCTCGCCCCCACTGCGCTATAACCTTATCAATATCTTCCATTTGTCACCTTTATTTTGCCTCAAGCTAACCCACCAACAATAAACTTAACGTAAAGATACTTCACAGAAAGATACTTTACAAAAATAAATTATCGATCAACAATGAAATCTATCTTTACGTAAAGATACTTAACAGTAAGGTAGTTTATGAATATTTTCCTCGCCATGATCACTGCATTTTTTTGGGGCACCACCTACGCGGTTACTCAGTTCAGTTTACCTGACTGGCCACCAATGCTATTAGGTGCGATCCGCGCGTTACCGGCGGGGTTAATTTTATTAGCGATTAAACCAAGTTTGCCGAATAAAGCTGACTGGCCGATTTTAATTAAACTTGGTGCGATCAATATCGCCATCTTCTTCAGCCTGATTTTTGTTATGGCATTAACGCTACCATCAGCGATCTCTGGCGTCGGTATGGTTTCCGTCCCCGTGTTTGCCATGTTGTTTCATTGGGTTGTCAGTAAAAAGCGCCCCAACTCGCTGCAAGCAATATCAGGTGCGGTCATTATTGCCCTTGCTTGGTTATTGTTTGATCCAAAATCGATCAGCTTAAATCCGCTTGGCTTAGCCGCTATGCTCGCTGCAATTAGCTGCATTATTGTTGGCAGTACCATGACAAAAGCGCTGGGCAGCCGCATTCACTGGTGGACAGTGCTCACTTGGCAACTGATTATAGGTGGCAGCTTGTTACTGGTAGTTGCAGGGGTCCACGCTAGCTACGCCCCCGAGGCATACGTGGCAGCAGTGCAGCACATTGACTGGCGCAATGCGATGGGGATCGCTTGGATCGTCCTACTCAATACGGCACTAGGTTACGGCCTATATGTATGGTTATTGCAGCGGATGAGTGTGGTCGACTTTGCCTTTGGCGGTATTGCAAACCCTATTGCCGGGATCATCAGCGGTATGATTTTACTCGGCGAGTCATTTACAGCGCAGCAATACCTGTTAATGACGGGCATGATCTTAGCTTCTGTTACGCCAGCGCTTATCCAGCTTATACGCCAACGCCTAAACTAAGTGTGCTAAAGCGACCTCTTACAACTCCGGCTCAGTCTATATCGACTGAGCCAAATTAATGTTTTTCAGTCAAAGCAAAATATTGACCCACAGCACACTTCTCTTGTAATTGTTTGCGCAACCTCCCTGCTTGCGTACAATCCGCGCCAACAATTTATTGTGCTGTATATCGCTGGAAATTTGGTCCAGAAGTCTCTACCACAAGACCTAATCTTGTGACTACAGCCCAATCACCGTCTGTTGCCAAACGTCTACAACACTTGGCAGCCCAGTGGTATCTGCCAATAAATGTATTGAATTCTCTGCGCTTAAAAATAAGCGCATCAATAAACATTAATAAGGCATCACTGTGGCAATCTCTAGCTTACTTCGACGTGCGGGACAGTCCCGCTTTATGGAAAACACTTTCCAACTTTCTAAGCGCAATGCCAATGTTGGCACCGAGCTTTACGCAGGCTTTATTACCTTTTTGGCTATGAGTTATATTTTGGCGGTGAACCCGGCGATTTTAGGTAGCATTGATGGCATGGATAAAGGCGCCATCTTTACCGCCACAGCATTAGCCGCAGCACTCGCCACCTTAATCATGGGCTTTTTCGGCAACTATCCAGTGATGCTAGCCCCAGGCATGAGCATGAATGGTTTCTTTAAAGGCATGCTAGCATCAAGCTCTGTGGCGCTGATTTGGCACGAGGCACTATTCGGCATTTTCTTGTCGGGTATCGTGTATTTAATCTTCTCGATGACCAAAATTCGCAAGCAGATGATTGAGTCGATCCCAGAAGATCTTAAACTCGCTATCACAGTGTCTTTAGGCCTGTTTATCGCCTTTTTAGGTTTAAAGAATGCCGGGATTATTGTTGCTAACCCAGTGGTGCTGGTGAGCATGGGCGATATTAGCCAACCGCAAGTTGCCATTGCCTTTATCAGTTTATTTGTCGCAGTAGGCTGCATGGTGCGCAATATTAAGCTCGCCACTTTTATCGCCTTTATGACTTCAATTACCTTAACGCTTATTAGCGATGCGGTGCTAGGTACCCAATATGCGCCAATTCCTGAAACTTGGTTTAGTCTGCCGCCAAGCATTGAGCCGAGCTTTGGTAAGGTATTTAACTTTGAGTTTCTCACCGTCGATAAGCTATTTGATCTGCTATTTATCGTGATCATTTTCTTTATCGTCGACTTCTTCGATGGCTTATCAACGATTGTCGGTGTAGGTAAAGACGCAGGTATTATCGATAAAGATGGCAAGGTACCAAACGCACGTTCAGCACTGGTTGCCGATGCAGGTGGTACGGTTATTGGTAGCGTATTAGGCACCACCTCAATCACTGCGTTTTCTGAATCAGGGATTGCCTCAGCCCAAGGGGCTAAAACCGGTTTAGCCGCGGTGGCAACTGCCTGTTTATTCTTGCTGGCACTATTTTGCTACCCAGTGTTCTCGATGTTTTCTACCGCTATTGTCGCGCCAGCGATGATAGTGGTCGGTATATACATGGTTGGCCGCTTAGGTCATATCAATTGGGACCATAAGCCTTCGTGTATCGCCGCCTTCTTTACCGTGATGTTCACCATTTTAAGCTTCTCACCGGCTAACGGTATGGCGATGGGCTTTATCAGCTATGCATTTGCTATGGTAGTGGCTGGCAAAGGCCGTGAAGTACACCCGATCATCTATGCCCTATCACTGATCTTTATCGCTTACTTGTTGATGTGGTAATTACGACTTAAAGCATTAATAAAAAAGGGTCTGCAATGCAGACCCTTTTCTTTAGGTAAAACTGATTAGTTCGCTTGAATATGACTCACTTTAACCATTGATACTTTGAAGTCATCAGCTTCAACGATTTCAAATTTTAGCTTAGCAAATTCAACCACATCACTCACCTTAGGAATGGTTGAGTTTAAGGCTAACAATAAGCCTGCAACAGTAATGTACTCCTGCTGCTTATCAATCAGTCCTATGGTCTCTAAACGTGACTCTAAGTCATGCAGTGAAGTCGAGCCTTTAACTAACCAGCCGTCGTGACACACGCTGATCTCAGGGATCTCACCAATATCAGGGAACTCACCGACAATTGACTCAAGCAAGTCATGTAAAGTGACAATACCTTGAATGCTACCAAACTCATCAGCAAGCACTGCCATACCCGCTCTCGATTCTCTAAAGCCATCGAGTAAACGAATCACGTTAATACTGTCTGGCACGATATAGGCAGGATAAGCCGCTGCAATATCGGCTAATTTTTCACCCGCTTCAATGCCGAGTAGTAAATCTTTACTGCGCACAATACCGACTAAATTATCTAACGAGCCACTGCATACCGGGAAGTTTTGGTGGCGACTATCTTTAATCGTTTGTTTAATCTTATCGGTGCAGTCCTCTGTATTTAACCAAACCGTCTCACTTCTTTGAGTCATTACGGTCCGTACATTTCGCTCCGACAGCGATAACACTCCCGTGACCATCTCACGCTCTGCATCTCCAAAGCTGACTGGCGCAGGCTCTGCGCCTTCGTCGTCATCATGGACGTTGTAATGTTTATTGCCCATCAAGCGGAAAATGGCTTCTGTAGTACGTTGGCGCAGTGGCACTCGCTCAGCATACTTTGCATGGCTTGAGCTGATCATTTGGTTAAACATTTCAATTAAAATTGAGAAACCTATGGCAGCGTATAAGTAGCCTTTAGGAATATGCACACCAAAACCTTCAGCAACCAAGATAAAGCCAATCATCAATAGGAAGCTTAAACACAGCACGATAACCGTTGGATGCGCGTTAACAAAGTTAGTAATCGACTTGGACGCCAATAGCATCACAATCATAGATACAATTACCGCAATCATCATCACAGCTAAGCTATCTACCATACCCACGGCGGTAATAATTGAATCGAGTGAGAACACCGCATCAAGCGCCAAGATCTGCGCAATGATCACACCAAAGCTGGCGTACACATTAGTGCCTTGCTGTTGGCTCATATCGCCTTCAAAACGCTCATGTAATTCATGAGTTGCTTTAAATAGTAGGAACAAACCACCAATAATTAAGATCAGATCTCGGGTTGAGAAGCTTAAATCGTAAATACTAAATAACGGCTGGGTTAAGGTGACGAGCCAAGACACAATACTTAGCAAACCAAGACGCATAATTAAGGCTAAAGACAAACCGATTGTTCTAGCTTTATCGCGCAGCTCAGGTGGGAGTTTTTTAACTAAAATAGCAATGAAAACGAGGTTATCGATACCTAACACAATCTCGATAATAATAAGGGTAATTAAGCCAATCCAAATTTGTGGTTCAAGCAAAAATTCCATCGTGTGTTTTTATTTTCCTAAACTGAGGTCTTTGTTCAAGTTCATTGCTCAAAGTAACAACTCGAACTAACAGCTCAGTTTGGTCAATAGCTCCAAAATATGACGCATTATTAAAAGATAAGCGCAGTTATATTGGAGAATTGGCAAAACCTATAATTAATTAAACTTTAACTTTGCTCAGCAAGTCTTTATAAACTGCTAAAAAGGACATTTTCTAAGGTTAAATAGTCTTCACTATCTCGGACTACTCCTAACTCGAACCATCAGCTAACAGTATGTGACAGCAAACGCGACAATATCGATATACAAGGAAAACGTCGTAAGCAAACACTAACATTTATTGATAACGCCCCCTGTTATTTAGACAATCAGACTCGCAATAGAACGCCTTATACTCCCCCTGGGCAGCAGCATTAAATAAGCAGTTAAATGGGTAAATAAAAACTTTGCTAACTGAATAAGTAGGAGAAATGCTAAACAAAGCCAAACTACAGGAATGATAAGTCGCGCAAGCCAGCAAAGCGCCAACAACTTACGTCAGCGCTTTATCAAACAGCTCTATCAACTAACTTTATCAACTAGCTTTATCTAACTAAGCCTCTTCTGGAAGCTTGTCTGAGATGGCTGTATTACAGGTCGAGTTGTAGCTATTGAGCTCAATCAGACCGCGCAAGATTATGCCGTGATAGCGAGCTTGAACCAGCTGATAATCCAGCTCTGGGGCAAAGTAATAGGTCACTTCCTCTGTGCCAGTTTGCTCAACAGGGATCAAAGTTAACTTACCCCAAGGTGCAATTTCTTTACTGATCGCGTCTTGCACATAATACTGGTACGGTTCTATCGCATCTGATGCTTGGCGGATTAAACGAAACTGCTGCCTACCTTGCAATAAAAAATCACGCATTTGAATCGCTAAGGTATCAACGTCACGCAGTGGAATATCCTCTGAGTGATAACGCTCTATCTCACCATCAACATCCACTTCAGATGCAAGGCCTGTGTCACTAAAACTAGCATGCATATCACGAGCCCGAAAGCCGCTGACCTTTTGGTGAAACTTCTGCGTAAGCCACTGGTTAAGCTCAATTGACCAAGCCAGTTCTGCACGCTGCTGATACTGAGTACCTATACCTAAAATACTGGCTTTGCTCGTTGAGGTCACCACCGCAGTTTTACCCAGCCAATCCTCAGTACGGCTCATTGTGCCTGTATGAATGCCGCTGAGATAGATGTCGTATTCAGCATGACGACTACACTGCTCGACACTTGCTAACGATGCTTCCTCAGCAAGTGCGTAACTCGAAGTAAGAAACGCCGTTGCCACTGCCGCTATAGCCAATAAATCATACATAGCACGAGTTGTCATCGAGGTAAAAAAGCGGCTCATATTAGAAAACTTCGTTCACATTCAAATAGAAGTTAGTTTCGTTTTCACCTACACCAATATCGAGGCGTAAATTGATATTATCTTTGATTTTAAAACGGAAACCTGTGCCGTAAGAAGTCAGCAACTCTTCATTTAAGTCGCTCATCTTATCAGCAACACTGCCTACACCGCCCCAAAACACCATGCCGTAGCGTTGGAAGAACGGTAGACGATATTCTACTTGACCCATCATCATCTGCTTGTCGCGATAACGACCTTTGATGTAGCCGCGCATAGCACCTGAACCACCTATATCAGGCAGCATGTTCCAAGGTACATCGCCATCGGTAAAGTGTCCTTGTACTTGCCATGCGATTAGACCAGGCGCATTGCTCAGCAAAGAGGTTTGGCTTAGGTCGATATAGTTAGCTAATTCGACATCGTAAGTTGAAAACGATGAATATTCGCTATTGTGGTAAAGACCTGCATCTATCTGAAATAACCAACCTTTGGTTGCATTTAAGCGATAATCACGTGAGTCGTAAATACTGGTTAGCTTTACACCCGTGCTAAAGTTATTTGGCAAAATATCGCTAGAATCAACTGGCAAACCGGTTTCAACTAGCTCTAACTTTTCAGCACTAGCGTAGGTTAGGTCAGCACCGACACCCAGAAAATAGTTATCAGCGACTTCTGTCATATAAACAGGTTTAAAGCTATAAACCTGTTCTTCAAACTCATGGTGATTAGCATCAATATTACCTTGCTCAATACCTTGACCATAGTAAACTGCAGCTTCGTTATGCAGCTCTAAGCCAAGTTGTAAACGCTGTTTACCACCGTTGAAAAAGGTCATATTTTCAACTTCAACACCGTAAGAGTTGTTCATCGATACAAACGAGTTAAGTACGATAGATGAAGGCTGTTCTTCACTTGATGAACCATCAGTTTTATATAAACCCACCATAAGCAACCCCACACCGAATTTTTTTTCTGGTGTGTAATACGCGGTTGGTAAATAGCTCATATCGATAGCTTTGCTTTGGTCAAACTCACCGTCTGCACCAAATACAGACAGGATGTCATCAATCCAAGTCGGCTGCATATCTTTTGGCGTTTCAAAAAGTGGTTCAACAGCAGCTGCTTGATTAGAAAGCGCCAATAGGGTTAACAATAAAATCCGTTTCATAAATGCTCGAATTAATAGTGAAGAATAATGGGGTGTTGTAGGCGATATCCTGTGAAAGAAACGTGATGCCTCTGGCCACAAAGACTGCTGATGGCTCTAGCCGCAAATCGCCGAGCGCGCATTCTACCACTTGAGCCATATTCAACAATGACTTTTTTTGATTAAGGAGTGAACAAGAGCGTCTAAAAATAAAGCCGCAGTCAACCTAAGATAAACCACGGCATTTTAATCTCAATCAGTCACCCTAAGCCGTTTTATCCATAGCTGTACAGTTTAGATACTTAGCAATATCCACTTCATTGATTTGCGCCGGATCGAGGAATTTATTGGCATATTCCAAATAGATCCCACTGGATAAGAACAGCTTAAACAACTCCATATCGAGATGCTCATCGAGCGCCATTTTATATAGAATATCGATAGCGACGCTCAACGGCTTGGCCTTTTTGTAAGGTCTGTCTGCAGCGGTTAGTGCTTCAAAAATATCGGCGACCACTAAGATCCGCTCAGGGATCGATAAATCCTCAGCTGTTAATTTACGTGGGTAGCCGGTACCTTTTAAGGTTTCATGATGAGTCGATGCATAACGCGGCACCCGCGCTAACTCCGGTGGGAAAGGTAAGTTCTCCAGCATCTTAATCGTGCTAGTAATATGTTCATTGATCTTAAATCGATCTTCAGCGGTTAACGTACCTCTTGAGATCGACAGGTTATATAACTCGCCTAAGTTGTATTGATCTTTTGGAATGGTCATCTTAATACCAAACTTGGGATCAAACTTAACTTCATTAATCCGCTTAATGATATGTTCTGGTTTGTCACGTAATAGCGGTTCGGTAACCGGATATACTTGCTGTTCTTCTCGCTCACTCAAGTTGAGCTCTTCTACTGGCGACAAACCGAGTCTGTCATCAAAATGACGCTGCCAAGTGATACTCGCTAGCTCGGCCAACCTGTCTTTAGACTCTTGCCCCATAAACTCGCCACCAATATTAGCAGTGGCAATAAATTCAAAGTCTTGTTTTAACTGATTTTGCTTTTGCTCTAACTCTGCAAGATAAAACTCTTTCGCCTCATCATCTAACGCAACTTGCTTTAAGTAATGGATCTCAGCATCGCGCCATAACACTTCAAATCGCATACGCACTTCATGAATACGGTTATAAACCGCTTCAAGCTTTGTGCCTTTATCCACAATAAACTCTGGCGTGGTGATCTTGCCGCAATCATGCAGCCAAGCCGCTATCCTAAATTCACGATGCTCATCGGCTGAGTTAAACTTAAAGTCTTTAAAGGGGGCTAAATCTGACTTTTCAGCCGCTGCAGCAAGCATTAAGCCAAGCTCAGGCACGCGATTACAATGACCTGCAGTATAAGGAGACTTATCATCGATCGCTTGTGCGATAAGCTTAATAAACGACTCCATTAGCTCCTTTTGGTTTTCTTCGTATTCCTTGATAGAACAGGACATATCCATCATAGAGTGAGCTAATTCATCCAGCTCAGTAATATTAGAATCAACCTTGATCACATCATCATATTGGCGATTTTTGATCTTTTCATTTTCCTTTTCCAATAGCTTAATCGGCCTAATAATTGGCGAAGAGAAAACCCAAGATATTGGCAAGATAAATAGTAAACACAAGCTAGTAAATAAGATCGAATGTTGAACCTTTTCAACACTGCTAGCTAATAGCTCTTTTGCTGGAACCACTATGGCAAAATATTCTTCACTGCCAGCGGATGCATCGCCAAACGGAGTGACATAAAGAAACTCTTTCACACCGTTGATCTCGCGCTGAATTAACTTTCTTTGGCTATCTGGCTGCTTTGCAATATCAATTAGCGCTTCATACGGTACAGTACCTTTGGTGGTTAAGTTTTGTTTTACGCCACCAGCAAACCATTTATCCTTTAATGCCTGTTTTTGCTCTGCTGTGATATTGGCCAATGCTAAATTGATTATTTCAATCAGTGCAGAATTCTGCTTTGCCAGCACGATATGCAAGCCGGTATCTATCGTTAACGGGGCAAAGTTTATCTGTTCATGATATTGAATGTTCTCTACAAAGAACTGCCGCGCGGTGTAATGCAAAATAATACTATTATCCAGTGCAGCATAGACCTCGCCCTCTTCTACCGCATGCAAAATAGCGTAGGTTGACGGCATTTCAACAATTTCAATTTGTGGGTAGTTACTGCGGATCACCTCGACAATTGACCAACCACTGGGTATGGCTAATTGCTTACCGAACAACTGCTCAATATGGGTAATCGTCTCTAGGCCTTGTTGAGTCACTAAGGCGTAAGGTAACTCAAGAAATGGCTCACTAAACTCACCCATTAAGCGGGTTTCATCAGTTTTTATCACTGAGTGCAACATGGCCAATTCTTGCTTTTTGAACTTATCGGTTAACTCACTCCAACTAAATCCATTGATATACCGCAACTGCAGCCCTGTCATATCTGCAACAAGGTTCAATAAATCAACGCTATACCCCTGAGGCATGCCAGATATCGCAAAGTCAATTGGTGCCCAGTCAGTCTCGTTAGAAACCTTTAATGGCTCTGTCTTTGCGATTAAATTGCGTTGCTTTTCAGTTAAACGTAAAGGCTGAGATTCTGGAATTTTAATGCCAATTTGTTTTACTTGATTAGAAGCAATCAACTCACCACTTTGCTTATAGAGATATATCTTCTTTTCGCTTGCGGTGTTGTCATCTTCACCTTGCATGACTAAATAATCAGACAGACTCGACAACGCAATGTCTAACGCTAACACAGCACCTGTTTCAGGCAGTTTTATCGAATATGTTTGCCCCGGAGATTGTAAATGCTGGAACAGATAAGGCTCAGTTTTTGACACTGTCGCGCCATTAGCATTAATAAACCATGGCCTCACTCTGGCGTCATACTCACTCGACTCGATTTGGCTGACCCTAAGAGTAAATTCGTCATCAAAATAAGATTGCTTGCGTTGTCGCAGTTCACCTTGACCGTTAATTGCAATAATCACCCAGCGATCAAGGTGCGACGCATTGAGCTGCTCCCTAATTATCGGGTGAGCATCGAGATTAATTAGCTCGTAAAAATCACCATTGGGCATGCCAATGTAGAGGGCGTAAAACAATGGATTAGTTCGCATGATTTCAGCAAACACACGCCGAGTTTCAAGGTTCACGCCGTCATTAACTTGTAACGCATCAAAACTCGACAGTAGTTGTACGGTATTTATAGCTTGGCTATCGACTTGAGTGAGATAACGGCTAGTATTTTTGGCGGTAAGGTTGTAAAGATTAACAGCAGAATCCGTTGCCATCGCTTTACTGAAGTAATATTGCAGACCTATGGCAATGGCAGCGGTTAATACCGTTGCTAAGATAAAAATCCCCACCACTGTTACTCGAATGGTGAACCGCTTTTTACTCTTATTGACCACGGTGCTCATTTAATCTTTGCTCCATCATTCAATCCTTGAAAGGTGCATCTTATTACACGCAACTAACAAGTCAACATAGTGCATTAGCATTACACTTTGAATTTATGAGGAAAATAAGCATTTCCAAGGTCGAACAATTGCCATTTAGTGCCATATAAAGCCAAGAGTTTTGTAACACAGAATTTGGCGGGTTTTTAATCCAATATACTGCTAATCGTTAGTTAATTACCCTTTATTAAATTTGCCCTGCACATGAATTTTTTTCTACTTCATCTCTATCCCTAAGCGACACTGATTAGTTTCATATCAATCACACTCAATATGGCATTGGGATTCAGCAGTAATATAAGTTTAGTGATACTATCCCGCCGTTGAACGATGAGCCCTAAACGCACTCTGTTTAGCCATGTTCAACGCTCTTATCACGAGGAATTATAATGTTAGCGGTTAATGAATATTTTGAAGGTCAGGTTAAGTCTATTTCTTTCGCTGGTGCAGATAAACCAGCCTCGGTAGGCGTAATGGAAGCGGGTGACTATGAGTTTGGCACTGCAGCACCAGAAGTAATGCAGGTGATCTCAGGCGCACTAACGGTATTACTACCAGGCCAAACTGAATGGCAAACCTTTAACGCTGGTGAACAATTTGATGTTATTGGCGATGCAAAGTTTCAAGTAAAAGTAGCGACTCAAACCGCTTACCTTTGTATTTACGGTTAATAGCTCATAAACCGTAAAGCAAAAAACCATCCGCTTTGACATTTATGTCTGGTGGATGGTTTTCCGGATATTCACTTTCCTAATAGCTATCAATGATAACGGCTATTAAATGATGATTACTCTACCCACATAACTAACTCGCCAGCGGTTTTCAGGCCATACTGTCTTTTAGTGAGCTTGCCTGAAGCATCAAATAATAATAACTCTGCCGAATCAGCACGGTGTTGGCGGATCAACTTATCGCCTTCAGGTGTGCCAGTTGTTGCTATCAAAAAATATACCGAGTCACCAAGGTAATCCCGCGCTTCATTCATCTGCTCAGTTTGGCTGTTGCTCATCGCCAAACCATTATCATAAACAAAAACGATAGCAGGCTTACCTGTACCTATCTCTTCATGGGTTGCCTTAAAGCCTTTTGGCATAACCATAACTAAAGCCACAAACAGCGCCACAATAGAAGCCACAACACCCAAAGCAATCAAAGGTTTGCGGCGAGATGAATTGGAATTAGCAGTATTCAAAACAATAAATCCTTATTTAAACCACAAAAATAGACAACAAATCAGCTCATCATAATTAGCCAACCTGAGGCCTAGATTAAAATCAAAAGTTAATTTTTATGATTAGTTAGCTAAACTGAGGGTCTTGCACTGTTTAAATTGGCTCGCGCTGCACTGTTTACTCAATGCCCGTGCTTTAACTAATTGTTGTGGATTAAGTTTAGCTGCAATAAATTCGAGCCGTTGCTTAGCCATGGCATTACCTTGACCAGCGGCCGCATCTAACCAAACATAGATTTTGATAAAATCCGGCTTGCCGTTCATGCCGTTATATTCACTGGTGGCTAAATCAACTTGGGCTTCAGCCAAGCCTAAGCTCGCTGCGCGCTCAAGCCAAGTTTCAGCTTTCACTGCATCGACCTCTCCAGATGTACCATCAATATACATCATGCCGATTTGGTGCATTGCAGGCGCAAACTCACGCTCAGCACTCACTTGGTACCATTTAAGTGCCTGAGCAGGCTGGTTATAGTGCTCTAGATAGATCTTACCTAGTACATATGGCGCTTCACTGTGGCCATTACTGCTACTGATTGTTAACCAATGCTGTGCCGCCTTTAAATCAACCGCGCCACCCACGCCCTGAAAGTGCATTAATCCCAACATAAACTGGGCATCGACTTGATGCCTAGGATATTGCGGGTCGACAGCTTGGCTGGCCAACTGTTGATACCAATAACGCGCCAACTCATAATTTGCCTCACCGACACGGCCACCGCGATACATCTCTGCAAGTGAGTATTGTGCTTCGGGCATACCTTGCCTAGCCGCCTTACGGTAATACACCATGGCTCGCGCAAAATCTTGCTCAACCAATATGCCTTTGGCATAGAGATAAGCCAAATTGGTTAACGCATCAACATCGCCCGCGGCGGCATTATCGATACATTGTTGGCTAATCTGCTCGGCTAATCCATCTGCCGCATAGTGACACCAAGGGTCGAATAGCGCCCGAGTATTAACAGCTGTATTGTCTTGCGTAGGCTGACTGCTGCAGCTCTGCAAAACCAGTATGATAACGATTAAAAAAATGCGCATAGGCAAGCACCCACAACAGCGTTACATCAAGATGTTATAATAGGTATAACATTGGCTTAGCTCTTTTTCCGTTAAGGCGATCTCAACAAGCGGCGTCTATCTTTGTCTGTTAATGCACACTAAAAAAGGAATTGATTGAGGTACGATTATTCAGCGCACTTTTATCAAACTCGACTTGCGCTGTTATGTTTGCACTATGAAGAATATTGCCAGAATAGATCACTAATCGGTTAGGTTTTGCAGCAATAGAAAAGACTTTTTCAAACAAATCATCGCTATCATTAATATAGCCTGAGCGCCGCTCAGCAGAACTTTCAACCTTTTCAACCATGTCCAAGATCATCTCTTTGTCATCAAAACAAAGAGCTAATTTATCTGTCCCCTTATAGCGGTAAAAGTTGGTTCCACCTAAGTTATCATCATTGAGATAATGTACAGCAGCCATAGAGTGGTCAACCAAAGAGTCAAAGTGTGGCATCTTTTGTCTAGCGGTTAATTGTTGCGGAGTTAAGGTGACTTTAGATAGCCAGCACTTTGCTATTTGATGCCGTTTGAAATACTGACCTTGTGGCTGTATTGCAAGTAGCTCAATCATTGCAGACAAAGTTTTGTAATAGCTATTGGGCATCTCATCACGCATGCCAGGAAAAAGCGTGCCATCCCTGCCGGGCTTGTTAAAGTAAGCTTGATTATTGCTGTAATCGACCAATGTCCCGAAGTCTGCAACAAAGTCATCAACAACCCAAATCAAATGCTCTGAATCAGGTAATTGCAGCACCTGAATGTGCGCATCAGGATTAACGGCCAACAACTTAATATCTGTAACTATCGCCATAATGATACAGTCCCTTTGCATCTGATTTATCTTGCTCTTTAAAGCGCGAACACAACACTAACATCAAATAAACGACTCAAAAATATACAGATTTAATAAAACTAAATCTATCCTCAACAGATAAAATATTGATATCGCCTCTGCACCGTAGACTGTGATTTATCACAGACACTCGCTAAAAAGGCAGATAAAGTCACCGCTAGTACTAGTGTGTACATTTTATTTGGATAAACTAGCCAGCCAATTCATTTGTAACCCTCTGAGCAAAATCATAAATAAAATTTGGAGTTTCAATGCCCATTCGTGGAAAGAATGAATTAATGCAATACATAGCAGCTAACGATTTTGAATGGCTAAATAATGCTTCAACCACAAAGTGAAGCTTATACTAATCCATGTAAGCTTCACGCCTGCTTTAGACTAAGCTGCTCAGAATAGTTAATTAGCCAGCAAGATCCCATTGTCGACCGACAAAAATGCACTCAAGTCTCATTTATTGATTCAAGATAGAAATCTGGCAAATTGACAGCTTATCAAGGGGAACTATTCTTAGCCCTGTGCGCTCATACTCATTACTCGCACAAAATAAGCATTTTAAATACCGCTATTAGAAATGAAATCAGGCATTCGACTTAATGCGAGATAACAAATCTTGTTTGGGTGCACAATTAATGAGGCTAAATTGAATGAATACATTGAGTAAACTATTAATCGGTTCAACCATTAGCATTGCAGCATTGAGCGGCGTAGCACAAGCTGGCGACCTAATTTGCAAGGTCAAAGGCAGTGATGATGTCGTAATGAAGAATATTGAGATCCTTCGTTCAAACGAATCTCTAGTAAAAATTGATGGCAGCTACAAGTCACCAGTTATGAGCAACATCTACCGTATCGATGGTGTTGATGGCCAAGACATCAGCGAAACCCCAACTTATATCGCCTATGGCCAATACCCACTCGCAGATCATGAGTTACTTGCAACGGTGCAAGTAGCCGGTCAACCAGCCTTTACTGGCATGTGCACAGTAACGGAAGAGATGTGATCATAAAAAAGCCCCAATACAATTAAGTAATGGGGCTTAAGATTAACATCTGAGCTTTTCTAAGCTAAATCAACAAACAATAGCCTAGTTGTTGAGGCTACATGGTTAAGACTCAGTGATTAAGGCTCAGTCGTTAAGGCTATGCCGCTAACAGCAAATTAGCGGGATGACTTTACCTGCACAGTATTATGCGCGAGCTTACCAAACTGCTGCTCCGCCATTAATTTGGCCATTTTCGGGGCATGCCACAGGGTTGGCAGCAACACAAACGACACCGGCACCGCTGTTATCACAATAAACGACTGCAAGGCTGAAATACCGCCCGAGCCCATTGCTATAAGCGCGATTGCAACTAAGCCCATTAAGATCCCCCAAAATGCACGCATCGCGCCACTTGGCTCAGTCGATCCGCTAACCACCACACTAATGGTATAAGTCATCGAGTCACCTGTAGTAACAATAAAGGTGGTAGTTAAGATCAAAAACAGAATCGCAATCAGAGTGGGCATAGGCAACTGCGAAGTAATAGCTAACAACACGCCCGGCAAATTAAAGCCTTCAAAGGCATCGGCCATCACACCGGGATTAGCCAGCTCAAACGCAAGCCCTGAGCCCCCTACCACACTAAACCAGAAACAGGTGATCAGCGGCGCAATCAAAGCGATCGACAAGATCAGTTGACGAATGCTGCGGCCACGAGAAATTCGCGCAATGAAAATCGCCATCATAGGGCCATAACCTAAGAACCAGCCCCAGAAGAATACTGTCCACCAACTTAACCAGTCAGCATCACCGCGATACAGCGACATAGGCACAAAGTTATTCACCATTCTCGCCATGCCCTGCAGATAACCATCAACAATAAAGCTCGTTGGGCCGAACAGCAGAATGAAGATAATCAACGCTGCCGCTAAAATAATGTTATAGCGACTAATAATCTGGATACCACGGCTTAAGCCACTTAATGCCGACAAGGTGTACATGGCAATGGCAAACACCACCACTAAACTTTGGGTCATTAAGGTGTCTTGCACGCCAAATAGCGCGTTCAGCGCATAACTAATTTGCAGCCCTAAAAAACCAATAGGACCAATAGTTCCTGCTGCCACAGCAATAATACAGAAGGTATCTGTTAAGGTACCAATCCAGCCATTTAGCGCTTTATCGCCAAAAATCGGGTACAACAAGGTACGTGGCTGCAGCGGTAAGCCTTTATCATAGTGCAAGTGCATCAGCACGATTGCGGCTAAAGTGCCAAGTATCGCCCAAGCTAGAAAGCCCCAATGCAAAAAGGATTGTGATAACGCATTGATTGCCAAACGGCGACCTTCGGCTTCACCATAAAATGGCGGTGAAGACACAAAATGGGCAATCGGCTCAGCAGCCGCCCAAAATACCCCGCCACCAGCGAGCAGAGTACACAGAATAATTGCCAACCATTTAAAGGTATCCATTTCAGGCTTAGCCCGATTACCTAAAATGACATCGCCAGTTCTGGCAAAGGCTAAATAGAGACCAATCACCAAGTTAGCCAGTAATAACACCTGCCAAAATGGGCCAAACCATAGGGTCACTTTTGAGAATCCAACTTGAATCACGTTGGACAGAGCGGAAGTATCAAATACAGCAAGTAAAACAAATAGAACAAGGAAACCGCCACTTAACCAGAGCACAGGGCTGGCAAAGGCGTTTAAGCTAGATGGATCGCTGCGCTCGGGTGGATGAGCCGCAAGATAGTTTTCATCTGTTGATTTACGATCGACAGATTGTGTCAAATTCGACATGTAGTGTTCACTTTTTTCGTCGTCAGCAAGCAACTTCGCCCTATTTAGACAGGCAATTTGATGCTGAGTCGGTGAGTTTTCCTCGGCTATTGCAAAGACTTAGAGCAACTTTGTAAAGGTTGAGGCCGTAAAAGGGGCGATATTTTAACACATACGAAAGTCGAATAAAAACCACACTAACTAGCACGTAAGTTGCAGTAAATATTAGTAACTAGTGAATTATTTTAATTTTAACCTAGTTTCAGGCATTTAAGCTTAGAGAGCTTTTTCAATTTAGAAGAGCAAACCGCTATCAGCTAGAGATAACAAGATCCCCCAACTTATTGTTGCTAGAACGCTTAGCCAGCAGCAAGGCAAAAGCAACTGTTGGACTTACTGATAATCTTGTTCTCAATTTTCCCAAGCTATAACAGAGGCCCCTTATTAACACTTGATAATTGAGCTTACGCGATAAAATGATGGATTTTTGGTGTTGCTGAACATTTAATTTCAACAAACAAATGTTAATAGTAAGATCTAATTCCACTTGATTAAAATTATATTTCTCAAGCAATACAGCTAATAAATAAGCAATAAAAATCATTAAAATCCAGAAATGATATTTTTTGATCATTTTTCATGGAAAATTATAGATAACTGACAATCAATTCATTTTAAATAATGCGGTTTTATTATTCCGCAAGCGTTTTAGCTCAGTAACAGCCTAAGCATAAGATAACAATCAAAACCTATTTTATTGCCTTAGCCCGCTGTTTTAAAAAAGCTTATCAAACATTAGTAAAGTGATGTTCTTTTCAGCAAACTATCTAAGCGCTAAAGCTCATCAATAAAACCAGCTGTTACATTCTGCAAAAACTGATGCGAAATGGAAAAGCAGAAGCACAATAAACGTTGAAAAGTTGCAAAAAACAATTACAGCGGCATAAATGTGAGTATAAAAAAGCCATAAGAATGCATCATTAACAGGTCATAAGAAGAATATATTTAATTTTATTACTGGCTAGTGTTATATCTGCAAAATTAATTATCAAACATGACCATTAACACTTATAAGCTGACATATATAGTTCACTTTACTTCCTTATTAATTTTAATTAATTTACCCGAAAATTTAAGTACATACACAATAGCTAGCTAATATTCCAGCATCACTTAAGTCCCTATTAATACCTTAAGTGCTGTTATTAATTTTTAATTAAAAAATATAAAATGATTATGGGAGTAAACATGAAATTAAGTACTAAAAAGCTTCTGCTTGTTTCAAGCATTGCTGCAGCGCTAGTGGGCTGTAACAGCTCTGATGACGATAATAATCACGTGAGTGATAACACTATCAGTGTGCGCCTAATGGAAACCACTGACATTCACACTAACGTGATGCCATACAACTACTTTGTCAGCCAGGAAGTGAACGAAACTCAACTACCTGAATGGGGTTTAGCCCGTACTTCTTTAGTTATCGAAGCGGCTCGTAACGAAGTAGAAAACAGCATGCTATTTGATAACGGTGACTTAATTCAAGGTAGTCCAATGGGCGACTACATGGCGTCTTTAGGTACTGATCACGTTAAAGAAAACACTCACCCGGTTTATAAAGCTATGAATGAGCTGCAATACGACGCAGCTAACTTAGGTAACCATGAGTTTAACTATGGTCTAGATTACCTAGATGAGTCACTTAAAGGCTCTGAATTCCCATATGTTAGCGCCAACGTATGGAAAGTGGATAACTCGCTAGAAAAAGTAAGCAATGCAGCAGATGAGTGTGAAGTGCGTATTACTGAAGAGTTCTATGAAACAGCGGAACATAAATATAATCCATACGTGATCTTAGATCGTGAATTTAAGAGCAGCAACGGTGAATCTTATATCGTTAAAGTGGGTGTTATCGGCTTTACTCCACCAAACATTATGGGTTGGGATGCGTCACTACTAAAATGTAACGTGATGGTGTCTGACATCAAGAAAACAGCTGAATACTATGTACCAAAAATGAAAGCAGAAGGCGCAGACATTATTGTTGCAATTCCTCACTCTGGCCTAAATGACAATAACGACGAGTTCGCTGAAAACGCTACATTACACCTTGCTTACGTTGATGACATCGATGCCATCATGTTTGGTCACGATCACCGTGAATTCCCAAATACCACAGGTGAATACGGCGAAATCGACGGTGTTGATGCCGAGCTTGGTTTAATCAATGGTATCCCTGCTGTTATGCCAGGTTTCTGGGGCGCTAAGCTAGGTGTGATTGACCTAACGCTAACCACCAAAGATGACGGTGAAAGCTGGAACGTTGACCACTCAAAATCAACTTCAACATTACGCTCGCTTATTCCTAACAGCTCAAATCGTATTATCGAAGACTTAGTGGCTGACGAGCACCAAGGCACTATCGATTACATGTCAGCTTCAATTGCCGATATCGATGTGAACATGAACAGCTTCTTCCCACAAGTGGTACCTGATCTATCTATCCAAGTGGTTAACGAAGCGCAACTGCACCAGTTAATGAAGTGGAAAGAAGCGGGTGAGTTTAAAGACGCCGCTGAAGACGCTATCTTCTTGTCAGTTTCTGCACCGTTCAAGTCTGGCCGTAACGGTCCAAAAGATTACACCAACATTCAAGAAGGTGAGCTAACTAACGCCTCTGTTGCTGATATCTATGTATTTGATAACAACACCCCAGCGGTATTAAAAATGACTGGTTCTGATATGAAGAACTGGATCGAGTGGGTTAACTCAAACGCATACAACAGCCTACCTCTAGCTGCTGGTGAGCGCTTCTTGAATGAGTCATTCCCAGGCTACAACTTTGACGTATTCTTTGGTGGCTTCAACCAAGCTGGTGAAGGCTTACTTAAGTACACTGTTAACGTTGAACAAGAGTCAAAGTACATCGATATTAACGGTTTTGAATACACAGAGACTGACAATAAACAGCTAGCTAGCCTAACCTATAACGGTGTTGAAATTGCTGATGACGCAGAAATTTACGTGATCACTAACAACTACCGCGCATCTAACGTGAAAATGCCAGGTGTTGATAAAGCAGTGCTTGTTAAAGAAGAAGCCGCATTCAACAACCGTGAATTAGTGCAGTACTACCTAGAAGACTCACTAGATGGCAATGAAGGCGATACCTCTCTAGCATTCCCGAATGCTGAAGTGTTCCAGCTAGTAGCACCAGAAGCACAAGCAAAAGGTGACAGCGTTTGGTTTGCATCAGCAACATTAGATGAAGCATTCCGCTGTGTAGACAACGGCATCACAGGCCTTTCAACTGAGAAAGCAGAAGAAACTAAAGCGGGTACTGAAGGCTTTACTAAGTTCCACTTTAACTTTGACTACAGCGGCGAGTTTAACTGCGCAGCTAAAGCTAAGTAACTCAAACTAAATGAGTTAAAGCGCTTAAACTAAGACAGTTACAGCGCAAACAAAAATCCCTACTTAGCAATAAGTAGGGATTTTTTGCATTAGCTGCCAAACCACCTCAAACAGCAGAGTTGAGAGATTTATTTAGAGTAAGCTTATTAGCCGTAGTAAGATATTCTTCCAAAGATCCATAACCGCTTAAATATTTAAAACATGGAGTTAGTCTTGAGCGAATACTTCTTTGCCAGAGAAAATGTCGGTATCGCCTGTTATGTTTTTGCTGATGAACATATCGATGCCGTACCTGTCGACTCATTTACCTTTCCCATAGCGCCGGTACCTTTAGTCATCCAATATGATTCTGAAGCAGGCTGCAGCGTACCTGACGTATTTGAAATGCCTGCATTCTCACTACGAAAAAGCATATTTGACACCTTAGATTTAAACACTATTTCAGGGGTAAATTGGGTCAATATTGATTTGATTCACAACGGCAATCATGAGTTCGTCATGCTACAAGTTGCCAACCATCTAAAAGCAATAGATAGAGTCAATAGTAATATCAAACGCTACCGCAAGGACGACGACGGCGATGAGATGATTAGCGGTATTCATCAGTTACGCATCGACCCTAAAGCTTTAGCTGAAGTCGAGTTAGCACAACGGCTGATATTTATTGATCCCGCTTGGTATAAACAAGTGTTTTTCCATAAATCAGTGGTCGAGCAACTGACTAAGCTCAAGTTAACTGGCGTGGAGTTTATTCCAGCTGAAGGCTATTCAGATTTTGGAGGCTAAAGCTAACAATATGAATGATTACTTTTTTATAAGAGAGAACCAGCCAACGCCAATCTATGAAGTCGCAGAAGAGTTTGAAGAGGAAGTGCTGCGCACTCCATTTACCAGCCCAAGTGCACCAGTGCCAGTTATTGCCACCCATAAGCCAGAGCAAGAGTATGCGATTGCCGACATTCTACTTGAGCCAGAATTTGCCATATCTCAACGCTTGTTTGATTCGCTAGCACTTGAGCCGCTATATGGCAGTAACTGGATCCCACTCAAGTTACTTGATCAAGGCGAACATGATTTCATGATGCTGCAACTCGCCCATGAAATCGATGTCATTTGCCATGAAAAAAGCGAATTTAAACGCTTTAAACGTGGCTACATTAGTGGCATGAAAACACTGGTTATAGACTCCGATAAACTGGCGCAGATCCCGCTATACAAAAGACAGGTGTTTCGCGATAGCTCGTGGGGATTTCATACGTTTTTTCATAAAGATATTGTCGATCAGATCATGCGCCACTCACCAACAGGCATCGAGTTTGTAGCGATTGAAAACTTTAACCAAGCATGGGCAGGCTGATATTAATATGGTTGTAGCCAACAACTTATTAAATGGCTTTTTAAAGCAGCTTAGTAACCCGAGACATTGCATTGAAAGTTAAAAAAGTGGTTCCAATTGCCTGCGGCAGGCGTATGTGCAGATACTTCTGAGGCTCGCGGCAAGTACGTCCGTGTATGCTCAACGAAAACATCCTTGTTTTCGATGGCCTCAGCCGCATCTACACTAGGTTAGACAAGCGGAAAATTTAAACTCCGAGTTAAATAGGTTTAATAATAGCTTTCCAACCAGCGATTATTAATCAAGCAATTGATTGCCTTAAAAATTAACCAATAAATTGAACATAATTAGAGCTGACAAATAAAGCAACAACGAGTATCTTGGTAGCAATTAACTGGATGTAAACAGGAAGTCACGCAAGATGCTCATGGAAAGAGGCACCCTTGTTCGCTGGAACGCGGACAAAGGCTTTGGCTTTATTAAGCCTGAAGCCGCCAATGCCAAAGATGTGTTTATTCATATCTCGACGCTAAAGCACATGGCTCGTAAGCCCATTGTTGGCGACCAAATTCTGTTTCATCGCGAGCAGCAAGCCGATGGCAAAGTTAAAGCCAGCAAAGCCAGTATTGAAGGTGTTGCGGTAATCGCGACCTCAACGGGCAATAGACATCGTAAAAATCACTCTCATCGCAATAAGCCTAGCTTTTTAAGTAAACTCGCCATACCAGCCATCATCGCTATTGTTGCTTTGGGATACAGCCAATATCAGCGGCTCAATCAAAGCCCTGTAATCAGCACCCATGATATTGAACAGACCCAATGGCAACTTGCGCCAACGCAAAATAGCAATTCACTTAGCAACCAGCCTCAATTTCACTGTGAAACCGGCAAAACCCATTGCAGCCAAATGAGCTCATGCGATGAAGCTAAGTTTTATATTAAAAACTGCCCCGGCACAAAAATGGACGGTGATGGAGATGGCACTCCCTGTGAGAGACAACATTGCAACTGGTGGTGAAAACTAACTAAAAGCAAATAACACAACTTTTATTATCAGCAGCTAGCTAAACGGTTATAGCTAAGCAGTAGAACGGACGCTATTGATAAATGATTCTGAAAACTAAATCCCCGCAAAATGTGCAATCAGCACAAGCGATTGCAGGCCAGCAACAAGAGCAAAACGTGGCATTTTTTCTGCGCCGCGCCTATAAAGATCACCCACAAGTACTGGTCATCAATGACTTCAAATTCCGCTTTAACGACGAAGTCGCGCAAATAGACCACCTCATCATTTACAGCTATGGTTTTATTCTAATTGAATCAAAGAGCATCAGAGGTCAGGTAAAGGTCAACCAGCAACAGGAATGGACGCGCAGCCTAAACACTTATCAAGCAAAGACCACAAAATGGCAAGGCATGCCCTCGCCCATCAAGCAGGTAGAGCTGCAACAAGCTCTATTACTCGAATTATTGATGCATCATCGCAGCGAGATATTAGGCAAGTTACTCGGCTTTAAACAACAAGGCTTCAAAGGTCGATGCTGGGATCATCTGTGTGCAGTATCCAGTGATGCCATTATTGATAGAAAGTCGATGCCCAAGGCCGTATCAGACAAGCTGATAAAATCAGAGTTTCTGGTAGAGAAACTCGACAAGGTGATGAACCTAAAAAGTAAGTTCGCCAGATTTATAAATACCAGCGATACCCGACCAGCTTTCAATCAACAAGAGTTAGAGTCTGTCGCTTCATTTCTTATCAAGCAACATATCGCACCTAATACGGCTGCAGACACAGAAATAACAAAAGCAATAAGCCAAACTGCCACTGAACAAGGCAGCACACCAATACCAGCAGCTATCACAGCGCCGGTTCAACGCATGCCCGCTCAAGCAATAGCAGCAGAACCCGCATTACATACAGAAACAGAGAAAAGCCAAACAATTCAGATAGTTTTACGCTGTAAACATTGCGGAGAATCAACAAATTACACGCCAATGTATGGCAAATTCGGCTATTACATACATTGCAAACAATGCACTAAAAACACGCCAATGAAACAAGCCTGCCCACAGTGCAGCAGCAAGAATACAAGAGTGAAGAAAAGCAAAGAGACTTACACCCTAAACTGCCAAGAGTGTGGTTGTGGCCAGCGGGTGGTTTAGGGGTTAGATAAGGTTTATTCAGAGCCCCCCTCTCTTACTTCTCTAAAGGGACGGCTAAGATCGCGCAAGTAAGAGGCGATCTAAAGATCATTTTTATTTGTTTATTTGTTAACCTTATAAAAGGAAATCAAACCGAAACAAGCTTTAACGGTTAGCCATTACTAACAGGCTAGATTATCCTCAAGATATCCACAACTTGTCCCCTAAATTCCCACTTGCAAAAAAGCACTAACCTCACTATCTTGATGTTAGAAACATTGAACAATACAACATCTTGTGTTTGTTGATTCTTAAATCTGAATAAAAATCAGATTTAGAAGTAAAGATATGGATATCGAAAAGAGGGTGGTTTGGTCACCGCTGCAACGGCAACCAACCACATGTAAATTAACTCAGGAGCTAACTTACTTTTTCACTGATAAACGGTAAACCGTTAAAGGAACTTTAGTATAGAGTGACTTCCGAAGTAAAGTATTTTTTGCTCCTCCAAGTATTAGGAGGAAACATGAAGAAAAATAATAATGAGAAAACTCAGTTGGTTATTTATCACAAACACCATCACGAATTTTCAATTAGATTCTTCAGTGCTAGCCGCCTATCTAGCATCATAATATTGATACAGATAGTCGATTTTATCTGCAATTATATCCCATTGTGATAATGGTATGGCCTTACAAAATTGTAAGGCCATACCCACTAAACTTCTCACCCCGTTACACACTAAACACGAATCAAACTGAAGCAAATTTTGAAGGCATATTTAGTTCAGTTCCCAACTGACAAAGTCATTCCAGTCTTGAATTGCATCTTGAGCTGCATTCTGATGAGTATTTACTGCATCATTTTGCTCTTCGACAAACCGATTGATACATTCTCTGTAATAATCCACATCCCGTTTAAAGTTGTCTAACTGCCATTCAGAAGTAAACTCATAAGGTTTTATTGGCTTAGAGCAAGAGTGGGATGGGGTAAACATATCTGCATTTGCTGACGAAGTAACAAGACATAGAACAATCAATATTTTTTTCATTTAGATTTAAAGTATTAAATTTATGTAAGATCAAAAAACCCGACACTGTTTCCAGTCTCGGGTTTTCTTTTTAGGTGTTGCTCTTAGCAATTAAACCAAGAGCTAAAGCCTATGAGGATTGAACATTTGACGTCTAACGCAGGAAAAATCGTTCTAGAGCAAGGCTTCTTGCCACGACGTTTAGCTTTCTTAAACGAGTGGCAAGGTAACGCAGCTATAGGCGATTTTAACCAGTTAGATTACATGCCCATGCCGCCCATGCCGCCCATACTACCCATACCGCCCATGCCACCCATATCAGGTGCATCTTCCTTCACTTCGCCTACCATACACTCAGTAGTGATCATTAGACCTGCGATTGAAGAAGCGAACTGTAGTGCGCTACGAGTTACTTTAGTTGGGTCTAGGATACCCATCTCTAGCATGTCGCCGTATGTGTCGTTACCTGCGTTGTAACCGTAGTTACCAGTGCCGTTCTTAACGTTGTTAGCAACAACAGATGCTTCTTCACCAGCGTTAGTTGCGATTTGACGTAGTGGCGCTTCCATTGCACGTAGTGCGATTGTTACACCGTGACGTTGGTCTTCGTTGATAACTTCAACATCAGTAATTTTGCTTGCTACGCGTACTAGTGCAACACCACCACCTGCAACCACACCTTCTTCAACCGCTGCGCGAGTTGCATGTAGTGCATCGTCAACACGTGCTTTCTTCTCTTTCATTTCAACTTCAGTTGCTGCGCCAACTTTGATTACGGCTACGCCGCCAGCAAGTTTAGCCATACGCTCTTGAAGCTTTTCTTTGTCGTAGTCTGAAGTTGATTCTTCAGCTTGGATCTTGATTTGTGCAACGCGAGCAGAAATTTGCTCTTGCTCACCGTTACCATCGATGATGGTGGTGTCATCTTTAGTGATCACTACGCGCTTAGCTGTACCTAGATCTTCTAGGGTCGCTTTTTCTAGCTCTAGACCAATCTCTTCAGCGATAACAGTACCGCCAGTTAGGATAGCGATGTCTTGTAGCATTGCCTTACGACGGTCACCAAAGCCTGGTGCTTTAACAGCAGCCACTTTAACGATACCGCGCATGTTGTTTACAACTAGGGTTGCTAGTGCTTCACCTTCAACGTCTTCAGCAACGATAAGCAGTGGCTTACCCGTTTTAGCTAGACCTTCAAGGATAGGTAGCAATTCACGGATGTTTGATACTTTCTTATCAACCAATAGTACGAACGGGCTGTCTAGCTCAACGGTGCCAGTTTCTGGCTTGTTGATGAAGTATGGAGATAGGTAACCGCGGTCGAACTGCATACCTTCAACTACGTCTAGCTCGTTTTCTAGTGCTTGACCTTCTTCAACTGTGATTACGCCTTCTTTACCTACGCGCTCCATCGCAGTTGCGATGATTTCACCAATTGACTCGTCAGAGTTAGCAGAGATAGTACCAACTTGAGCGATAGCTTTAGTGTCAGCACAGTCTTGAGATAGGTTTTTAAGTTCAGCAACAGCAGCAACAACAGCTTTGTCGATACCGCGCTTAAGATCCATTGGGTTCATGCCAGCTGCAACAGCTTTTAGGCCTTCTGTAACGATTGCTTGTGCAAGTACAGTTGCAGTTGTAGTACCGTCACCGGCTGCATCGTTGGCTTTAGAAGCAACTTCTTTCACCATTTGTGCGCCCATGTTTTCGAACTTGTCTTCTAGTTCGATCTCTTTAGCTACAGAAACACCATCTTTAGTGATTAGTGGAGCACCAAAGCTCTTGTCTAGTACTACGTTACGACCTTTAGGGCCTAAAGTTACTTTAACTGCGTTAGCTAGAACGTTTACGCCTGCTAGCATTTTTACGCGAGCGTCATTGCCGAATAATACTTCTTTAGCTGCCATTTTTAATGTCCTTTAAATTCTTTTGAAATGCCTGACAAGCCGCGTTTTTGCGCACTTGCCAGTATTGAAAATGTCTAAATGGAGTGATTAGCTCACTACAGCCATTAGATCTGATTCAGAAAGGATTAGTACTTCTTCACCATCGATTTTTTCTTTCTTTACGCCGTAACCTTCGTTGAAAATTACGATGTCGCCAACTTTAACGTCTAGTGGCTGTACAGTACCGTTTTCAAGAATACGTCCGTTGCCTACAGCAAGAACTTCACCGCGGCTTGACTGCTCAGCAGCACTACCTGTTAGCACGATGCCACCAGCTGACTTTGATTCAACTTCTGAACGCTTAACAATGACACGATCATGTAATGGACGAATATTCATCGATGGATGCTCCAATTGTAATTATGCCTAAACTTATCTGCAGGCTTTTAAAGATAGTAACGACTTTGCTGAATTTCACTTTAGTGAAGCCAGAACTGCCGCGTGATGTTCGATACATGGGGGTGAATCTAGTCAGTTCCAAGCCCTATTTACAAAATAAATCCATTTTTTTTAACTCACGCGGGTAAAAATAATGGCTTTCCTGCTAGAATCGCCCTCCGAGTAAAGACGAGGCAATACTTCCTTATGCGAGACAGACACGGGCTGCTCACTCAGCCAATTGGTCGTGTACTGCTAAATATGAGTCTTCCAAACCTGATTGGTATTTTAACCATTCTCGGGTTCAGCCTCGTTGACACTTTTTTTATCAGTCAGTTAGGGACTGAATCCCTTGCTGCGATTAGTTTTACCTTTCCGGTTACCCTGATTATCTCTAGCATTGCCATCGGTATTGGCGCTGGGGTGTCAACCAATCTAGGTCGTTTAATTGGTGCTGGCCACGCCGACAAAGCTAAAGTGTTTTTACACGACGCCTTAATGCTGACCTTCTTGCTGATTGCCTTTATCGGCGTGCTCGGCAGCCTGTGTATTGACCCGCTGTTTAGCCTGCTTGGGGCGAATGACTCTAGCCTACCGCTAATCCATGAGTACATGTTTATCTGGTATTTAGGCGCGCCGCTGCTAGTACTATTAATGGTCGGCAACCAAGGGCTACGCGCCACGGGCGATACGAAATCTCCAGCCAAAATCATGATGTTAGCCGCACTGATTAATCTTATTCTCGACCCGCTGCTTATCTTTGGTATTGGGCCATTTCCGCGCCTAGAGATTGAGGGCGCAGCTATTGCGACTGTAATTTCTTGGGTGGTAGCGCTATCACTTTCTAGCCATTTATTGATTTTTAAACGCCACTTGGTCGGCTTTGTTGCGCCTAATGTTGAGCGACTCAAATGCAACTGGAAGCAATTGGCCCACATTGCCCAGCCAGCTGCAGTAATGAACCTGCTTAACCCATTGGCGAATGCAATTATTATGGCCATGTTGGCGCGCATTGATCACAGCGCTGTGGCAGCCTTTGGTGCTGGCACCCGACTTGAATCAGTGATGTTGATTGTAGTGATGGCATTGTCATCAAGCTTAGTGCCGTTTGTGGCGCAAAACCTCGGTGCAGGCCAAACTAAACGTGCCCGTAGCGCACTGATGTTATCGCTTAGATTTGTGCTGGTGTTTCAAACCTTGTTGTACTTGCCGCTGCTGTTTGTAGCCCAGCCGTTAGCCGAGCTATTTAGTAGCGACCCACAAGTGATTGAGTGGTTAACCTTTTATATTTTGGTGCTGCCTGCAGCTTATGGTCCGCTGGGGATTGTAATTTTGGTGGCCACCTCACTCAATGCTTATCACAGACCGATGAGCTCACTTATCTTAAATGTGTGTCGCTTGTTTTTAATCATGTTGCCGCTTGCCGCACTCGGCTCATATTTGGGTGGTGTCAAAGGCTTACTGCTGGCATTACCTATTACCAATGCGATTATGGGCGTTGCTTGTTATATTTTGGCTACCCGGATCTCAGAGCCTGATAAAACCGCTATTGTTGTCAGCCAAGCTTAATCATTTTCAACCACGTTATGCCAAGGAGCGGCACTATGCATGCCATTGACCAGATCTTTAATCATGAAGACTTTAGCGATCAAGACTTGCAAGACGCCCGCTTCGAGAACTGCAGTTTTTACCAATGTCGCTTTAACCATAGTGACTTAACTGACGCCGAATTTATTAACTGTAAGTTTATGGCTGCCGGTGACGACATAGGCTGTGACTTTAGTTACGCCACGCTCACCAGCGCCAGCTTTAAGCGCTGCAACCTGAGCATGGCATTGTTTAAGGGCGCCCGCTGCTATAGCCTTGAACTGCGTGAAACCAACCTGCAAGGAAGCGACTTTAGCCGCGCCAGCTTTGCCAATTACATTACCCCTAAAAGCTATTTTTGCTCGGCCTATATCACAGGTTGTAACTTGGCTTATGCCGACTTAGGCGACCTATTACTTGAAGAGTGTGAACTGTTTGATAACCGCTGGCGTGGGGCAAATTTAACCGGCAGCTCAATGAAAGGTAGCGACTTAAGCGGCGGTGAGTTTTCACAAGATCAATGGGGCAGTTTTGCGTTGCAAGGGGCTAACCTCACTCGCATCGAGCTTGATGGTTTAGATCCACGAGTTGTGGATCTAAAAGGCGTGATGATTAATCAATGGCAACAAGAGCAACTACTCGCACCACTAGGGATTGTGGTGGTTGAATAGCTGCTTTACTGGCGGGCAATTAACTAACGAGAATATGGTTTAATTGAGCCGCCTAAATAGGCTTCTGCGCAACAAAGCTGTGTTTGTTCACACTGCTCAATCGCCTGCATAATATGATCAATAAAGCGCTGACTGGCCATGCTGATAAAACGCCTTGAAGGGTAAACTAAAAAGCATTTGCCATCGTATGGCTCCACATTAGGAAACAGCATTTCTAACTCACCACTATCAACATGAGGCTGAGCAAAAGGTAGTGGCATCATGGAGATCCCCCGCCCTTGAATGGTCGCCTCTAGGCAAGTGTCTAGCGCATTAACACACAAATTACCTTTCACGGTAATGGTTCTATCTTTGCCAAACGGCACATCGTTAAAGATACGTCCGTTAGGGTAGCGAAATAAGATCGAATTATGCTGTGGCAAATCATCTGGATCTTGTGGCCGACCTGCACGTGCTAAATAACTTGGACTGGCATAAAAGTGTACGGTTTCGCTAAATAGATGCCGCGCCACCATCTCGTTTTCATTAAATGAATCTTCGAGCATAAAAGCCAAGTCTATGTTGTTGCGGATCATATCCTGCGGCTCACTACTCACGATGAGCTCAACCGTCAGCTCAGGATGCAGATCCATAAAGCCGAAGATCGCACGGGTGATCATCAATAGCTCAGGGATCGGAAAGATCAAGATCCGCAAATGGCCTGATACTGCCGAGTCTTGACCATTTAACTCAGATAAGGTTTGTTCAAGCGTAGCCAATATACCGCTGGTTTTATCATAAAAATGACTCCCCGATGCAGTGAGTGTCATTGCCCTACTTTGACGATGAAACAGCTTAACATTAAGCTCTTCTTCAAGGGCATGTAAACGTCGGCTCAGAGTTGATTTGGGTAGATTAAGTATATCTGCCGCTTCGACTAAACTGCCGGTTTCAACAATACGGTGGAACAAAGCGATATCTTCGGTTTTCATTACAACATCTCAATTCAAATAGACTTTTTTGCTGCTCTAACACAGCAAATGACAGTTATCCATTAATAGTTTGCTCACACTAATTGCGTCAAATCAAGCAAAAGTAGTTTCATTTTTCGGAACTCATGGTTCCATATAATTCCATTTTATTCAACAAAAAGCCCTGTTATCTTAGCCAACTTAATTTGAAACCTTGCCTTAACAAATGGAAATTGCGTTATGACTAAACTAACGACTTCACTTTCACTCCTTATTTTAACTGCCATCATTAGTGGTTGCAGCGCAGAGTCTACTGAAGTCGCGCCAACCAGCATTCGACCAGTCAAACTTTTACAGGTTACTGACGTTAATGCCGGTTCATTACGTACTTTCCCCGCTAAAGTGGCTGCAACCAAGCAAGCTGAATTGTCATTTAGACTGTCTGGCCACTTAGTTGAATTCGATTTAGTCGAAGGTCAGCAGGTAAAAAAAGGCCAACTACTGGCTCGTTTAGATAGCCGTGATTCCCGTAATACTTTGCTTAATCGTGAGGCCGACTTTGAATTAGCCAAGGCTGATTTCAAACGTAAAGGTGAGCTGTTACGCCGCGAGCTTATTTCGCAATCTGACTATGATCTTGCTAGCGCACAATTAAAGTCAGCCAAAGCCAATCTTGCTAGCGCGCAAGACCAACTAAGCTACACCGAGCTTACGGCACCTTACGATGGCACTGTGGCTAAAATCGCGATTGATAACTATCAGATGGTGCAAGCAAACCAGTCAGTATTGGTGCTGCAAAAAGACAGTAATATTGATGTGGTGATCCAAGTGCCTGAATCATTGGCTGGTAACGTGACCCAATTTAATCCCAACGCCAGCATTCAGCCTGTTGTGCATTTTGCAAATAACCCAAGCATGGCTTACAGCGCTAAGCTTAAAGAACACGCCACCCAAGTGACTCCGGGTACTCAAAGCTATGAAGTGGTATTTACTCTGCCGCGTCCGAATAACATGACGGTACTACCGGGCATGAGCGCTGAGCTAACTATGGATATAGCACAAAGCCAACTACGCAGCATTACAGCAGTATTGCCAGCCAGTGCCATTACTAAGCGTGATAGCGACGGCCAACATGTTGTATGGGCGTATAACCCAGAGCTTGGCAAGGTCAATCAACACCAAGTGACCTTAGGTAAAGTGACCACCGATGGCATTGAAATTGTTAACGGTATCAATGTTGGTGATCAAGTGGTTGTGGCTGGTGTGCAGTATCTATCAGAAGACCTCCAAGTTAAGCCGCTGCGCTGGCAGCGCGGCGTATAAGCTTGCGCCAACGCTATCGTAACCCCCTGCTTTAATCGCCTGCTTTAATCGCCTTAATAGTGTCAAAGCGCCTGCGCGCTTTGGCCTTGCTTTACAAGAGATTGACCAATGAATTTTGCTGAATACTCGATTACCCATAAAGTCATTAGCTGGATGTTTGCCCTGCTACTACTGGTTGGTGGCACCATCTCATTCTTTAGCTTAGGTCAGCTAGAGTTCCCTGAATTTACTATCAAACAAGCTATGGTGGTGACCGCTTATCCGGGCGCTTCACCTGAACAGGTTGAAGAAGAAGTGACCTTGCCGCTGGAAGATGCACTGCAGCAACTTGATGGCATTAAACACATTACCTCTGTCAACAGTGCTGGCCTGTCGCAGATTGAAATCGAAATCAAAGACAACTATGGCGCTGAAGAATTGCCACAGGTGTGGGATGAAGTACGCCGTAAAATCAACGATAAAGCAATTGAACTGCCGCCTGGTGTGATGGCGCCTAAAGTGATTGACGATTTTGGCGACGTTTACGGCATATTGCTTAACGTCAGTGGTGAAGGTTACAGCGACCGCGAGCTGCAAAACTATGCCGACTTTTTACGCCGTGAGCTAGTGCTCGTCAAAGGCATTAAAAAAGTCACCATTGCCGGTATTGTTAACGAGCAAGTGGTGGTTGAGATCTCTCAGCAAAAGCTTAACGCCTTAGGCCTAGATCAAAACTATATCTATGGCCTTATCAACAGCCAAAACGTGGTCTCTAACGCCGGCAGCATGCTCGTTGGCGATAACCGTATTCGTATTCACCCGACTGGCGAATTTAATAAGGTTAGCCAAATGGAGCGCTTGGTCATTAGCCCACCTGGCAGTGCCAAACTTATCTATTTGGGTGATATTGCCAAGATCTACAAAGACACCGAAGAGTCACCAGAGAGCATTTACCATGCAGATGGCAAGCAAGCCTTATCAATTGGTATCGCATTTTCTAGCGGCGTTAACGTTGTAAATGTTGGTGAAGCGGTAAACGCACGTATGGCTGAGCTAAATAGCGAACTGCCTATTGGTATGTCACTCGATACAGTTTATGACCAAAGCAAGATGGTGGACCAGACGGTCAATGGCTTTCTCGTTAACTTGGCCGAGTCAATTGCGATCGTTATTGGCGTACTACTTATCTTTATGGGTGTTCGTTCTGGCCTATTAATGGGCTTAGTACTGCTGCTGACCATTTTAGGTACCTTTGTGGTGATGAATGTGCTCAATATTGAGCTGCAGATCATCTCGCTGGGGGCACTGATTATCGCCCTAGGTATGTTAGTTGATAACGCGATTGTGGTTACCGAAGGCATATTGATTGGAATTAAGCGTGGTCAAACTCGACTAGAAACCGCTAAGCAAGTGATTTCACAAACTCAGTGGCCGCTACTTGGTGCCACCATTATTGCGATTATTGCATTTGCGCCGATTGGTTTGTCAGATAACTCTACCGGTGAGTTTTGTGCATCACTGTTCCAAGTCTTGTTGATCTCGCTGTTTATCAGTTGGATCACTGCCATGACGCTAACACCGTTTTTCTGCAACCTGATGTTTAAAGACGGCGTGGTTAGCGAAGAAGAAAATGACGATCCGTACAAAGGTTGGTTATTTGGTTTATACCGCCAAACCTTAAACCTAGCGATGCGCTTTAGAGTGGTGACTTTGCTACTGGTTATTTCAGCATTGATCTCATCAGTATTTGGCTTTGCTCATGTGAAAAACGTGTTCTTTCCAGCTTCTAACACGCCAATGTTTTTTGTTGATGTGTGGATGCCAGAAGGCTCTGATATTAAAGCTACAGAACGCTTATTAAGCCGTATTGAAACCGATTTAATGGCGCAGCAACAAGCTGAAGATATTGGTCTTGTTAACCTGACCACAGTTGTTGGCCAAGGTGCACAGCGCTTTGTATTGTCGTACGTACCAGAAAAGGGCTACAAGGCTTATGGTCAGCTGCTACTAGAAATGACAGATCTGCAAACACTTAATAAGTACATGCGCGTGCTTGAGCGTGAGCTGAGCCTGAAATATCCAGAAGCGCAATATCGCTTTAAGTATATGGAAAATGGCCCTAGCCCTGCGGCAAAAATTGAAGCGCGCTTTTATGGTGAAGATCCACAAGTTTTACGCCAACTTGCCGCCCAAGCTGAAGCTGTATTAAAGGCTGAACCAACTGCAGTTGGCGTGCGCCACAACTGGCGCAACCAAGTAACCTTAGTGCGTCCACAGCTAGCATTAGCACAGGCCCGTGAAACCGGTATTAGTAAGCAAGATCTTGATAATGCGCTATTAACTAACTTTAGTGGCCAGCAAGTGGGCACCTACCGTGAAAACAGCCATCTATTGCCAATTATTGCCCGCGCACCAGCAGAAGAACGTCTGGACGCGCAAAGTATTTGGAAGCTGCAAATTTGGAGCAGTGAAAACAACACCTTTGTACCTGTCACTCAGGTTGTATCTGACTTTACCACTGAGTGGGAAGATCCGCTGATCATGCGCCGCGATCGTAAGCGAGTGATTTCAGTGCTGGCCGATCCAATTAATGGCACAGATGAAACCGCCGACTCGGTATTTAGAAAGATCAAAGCTGATATTGAGGCGATCTCATTACCGGCTGGCTATGAGCTTGAATGGGGCGGCGAATATGAAACCTCGCTTGAAGCGCAGGAATCAGTATTTAGCTCTATCCCGCTAGGTTATTTGGCGATGTTTTTAATTACCGTGTTGCTGTTTAACTCAGTCAGACAACCGTTAGTAATTTGGTTTACTGTGCCGCTGTCGCTTATTGGTGTGGTTTCAGGCTTATTACTATTTGATGCACCGTTTAGCTTTATGGCGCTGCTGGGGTTACTGAGCTTAACCGGCATGATCATTAAGAATGGCATTGTATTGGTTGATCAAATTAACCTTGAGTTATCTCAAGGAAAACAAGCTTATCAAGCCGTGGTTGACTCGGCGGTGAGCCGTGTGCGCCCGGTATTGATGGCTGCCATTACCACCATGCTCGGTATGATCCCGTTATTGTCTGATGCCTTCTTTGGCTCGATGGCTATCACGATTATCTTCGGCCTTGGTTTTGCGTCAGTACTGACATTAATCGTTTTGCCGGTGACCTACACCTTAGCATTCAGAATTCCTTATCCACGCAAGCAGGCCGCCTAGGCGGATCTCAATCTGTAAGCCTGATAAGGACGCTGAGTATGAGTTCTCAATAAGGAGGTCAACACTCAAGTAATCGTCAACCCCGAAAATTTGCTTCCCGGCGCCCCTGATTAAGTTCGCTTAATCAGGGTTTTTCATTTTCATAGATCCAATATTTAGATAAACAAAAATTTAAGAGTATTTAAGCTATGCGGCTGCTACTGTAGTTGGCAAACTATTGCAGACGAGGAACAGCATGATTTATTGTGCTTCGAATAAGCGGGTTATTAGCACTGTGTTACTCAGCGTAATCCTTACCCTGCCAGTGCAAGCCGCAGCCAAAGAGCAATCTGAAGAATATGCCATTGGCGTTATGGTAAAGTCACTTGACGCTGCGATTGCGCTGCCGTCAGAAGCCTCGCTCAATACCATTAGCCACTACGGCACTGATTCACGTTACTATGTAATGATCCGAGGCTGGTTAGTGCAAGAGTTGCAAGGCGTAGAAAGCCAATTGAGTGCTTATCGCCAAGACGATGAGAACAAAACACGCCTACAACATAAAGTCGACTTTCTAAAGCAAGCGATCCGCCGTATCGATCTTGAATGATCACTTAATTTAAAGACATAGCAGCACACCATGAAGACATCCGTTAAAGCCGTATTGCTATCAGCCCTTGCTTGCCCTGGTGCTGGTCACTTTTATTTAAAAAAGCCTATGATAGGCAGTGTGTTTATCCTCAGCTCATTCGCCGCACTGTCTTACCTTATATGGCATGCGTATGAACGTGCGCAGCTTATTTCACAGCAAATATTGAATGGCGAGATCCCGTTAGAGCTCAATGCGATCTACAGCGCAGTGACTCAAGCACCTGTTGGCAATGAGGCGCTTTATGTCAACCTTGCCACAGCCGGCTTTGTTTTAGCATGGGCTATTGCAGCTCTCGATGCCTACCGCCTAGGTAAGCAAGTCGATGAGCGAGCAAAATAACCAGACATAAAAAAGGGCTACTCGTCAGTAGCCCTTTGCTTCTCAGTTGCGATTTAGCAGACTTGCTAGATACACACATCGCGAATAAACGCGTCTGTTTTAGAGAAATCATGTTGGGTAGTCGGCTTAGTGTAGCTGCGCACTTTTGCCTGAGGGTTTTTCGAAAAATCATATTCACTGGTCGCTGCTAGAGGCTTTGAGAAGTCATGGCGAGTCGACCCTCGTTGAATCTCATTAGATTGCTTAGCTACAGTGATATTTTTTGAAAAATCGTAGTCAGCACGTGCTGCTGCGGTTTTTGAAAAATCTGGTCGTTCTGCCATTGCTGAGGTAGAAATACAGCCAATCGCTAGTGTTAAGGCTACGCTGGTTAACTTTTTCATTTACAACTCCAATCTTATTTGCCTACATTCGCCTAACAACAAGTCTATGTTATTTGTTCATTTTAGAGAACAAAAATGAACCAAGTTTTGCATTTTGATACAAACCCGATCCACGGCAGGCCTAGGAGTGACTGAATTTATAAAGGGTATTTATGCATAAGCATATGAAGTGTTGTGATTTTTGTAATTCTTTTAGCTCGCCTAATAGCGTTACAAAAATACTACGCTGTAACGAAATAATGACACCTAAAATCAGAACAATGCTTAATTAACCATATTTTAATTATGGTTAATTGCTATTTTTAAGCCAACAGCTCTGATAAGTATTGATATGGACTCAACTTATACCAATCACAAAGTCAGCCATAAAAAAAGCGCGATAATTCGCGCTTTTCTAGAGTGAAGTCTTAGCCAATATTAGCCAGGTTTAGCTAATATTTTAGTGGATTAGATTGGAGAGCCCGGTGGGATCGCTAACGGTTTAACAATCAGTTTAAACTCATTATCTGTTAAGCCTTTTTGTACACCTTGCAATAACCACGCGTAATGAGCTGCTTCATAGGCACTTACCCGCTTCACTTTGCGTTTTAGCTGCTTAGTCAAATAGGTTAAGCGTTCTGCTAATTGAGCTTTAACTTCTGGTCGAGTGTTATCGTCATGGTAGCTTGCTAACACGCTATCAACCATGACCGCGTTTACTCGCATCCACACGCCAAGCTCAGGTCCTGTAGGGATATCGCTAAATACAGTGGCAGCAAATACCTTATCGGTAAGCTTAGCGATTGAAAGCTGCTCTTTGTCACTTAGGTAGGCTTGGTTGATTCGGTTAATCCGCGCTGGCGCATAAATTTGCGTTAGCGTAAGTCGACTTAGTGCCTCTGCCATTCCTAAAGGATCGATAATCACACCGAGTGCTGAGTCAAAGCTTTCACGGGTTTTATAATAGTTACCAGCCTTTGGCACTAAGATCTCTTGCAGGCTTTCAGATACAGTTAACTGCTCAGGTGACAGGGTCAACAGTAACGACTCTAGCGCTTGTTGCTGAATCGATGGCGCAACATAGTGCCAAGTCTTACCGTCAACGCTATCGCTGTAGCTATAGGTGCTACCACCAATCATTTTAGCCGCAGCGGCGATCTGAAAACGAGTGAGTAAATAAATTGGCACAAACGCATCTTGCAACTCGCCTTGTGGCTGCTCAGCAAGCAAGGCTTCAACTGAAAAATCTGCGATCGCTTTAGCGCGCACTTCACCGAGTCTATTAAGCTCAGCAACCGGATCGTTGCCGTTATCCCAAAGACTGGCGTAAGCATTACTGGCAGCAGCCGATCTAGAATCAGCCTCACCGATATAACGCAGGCCTTGTTTTGCCACATCGTCACGCAAGCTAGCTAAGCCTGTCGCCTCTGCTTGCGGATCCGCATATTCACTGTAACCATAGGCTACTGTGTATTTGTCCCAAACTCCGATCCCTTCGTCATAAGGCTGGCTAATATCAATTTTATCGCCATTAAGAGTAACTTTAGGGTGTGGATAATCCATCACCGAGGCATTATTATTACTCGATGCGGCAAAGTTATGATCTAGCCCTAGAGTATGGCCAACTTCATGCGCCGATAGCTGACGAATACGCGCTAATGCCAGTTGCATTGATGCTTCATCTGCGGCCTCACGATCTTGCCAACCTGCGGTTAAACCTCGGGCGATCAAATTATCTTGGCGCACTCGCTGACTACCTAGCGTCACATGGCCTTTAATGATCTCGCCAGTACGTGGATCGGTAACCGCTGCACCATAAGACCAACCGCGTGTTGCACGATGTACCCACTGGATCACGTTGTAACGTACATCTTGTGGATCGGCATCTTCTGGCAGTAGTTCAACCTTAAAGCCGTTGATAAATCCAGCCTCGGTAAAGGCATCTTCCCACCAGCGAGCACCATCTAGTAATGCTGAGCGGATCGGCTCTGGCACACCCGGATCGAGGTAATAAGTTATAGGTTTAACCACTTGGCTTGGTGCGCTACCTGGGGTCACCTTTTCTAAACGATGGCGCAGTAAAAAGCGTTGGCGAATATCTTCATCAACGCGGGTGCCGTAATCAAGGTATTCATCAGATAAGTAACCACTTAACGGATGATAAGCTCGCGCTTGATAACCCTCTTCAGGTAAGGCGATAAAAGAGTAACGCATGCGCACTGACAGGTGTTTGGCGTCTGGAGTCACTTGGGCAACATAGTTACCTTTTTTGGCCGAATCGAAGGTAAGTAGCACATCAATATCGCTATTACGCTCAAATGATTTGACCCCTTCAGGCAAAATAAGTGACTTGCTAGCATCTAAGCGATAGCTGCCTTGTTTAGAGCGCTCAAGCGAGTCGCTGATCCCGTGCAGATCGTTCACCACAAGATCGTTAATTGCCACTAAGTTACGTTTACCAGTAACCAGTTTGCCACGCCACAATACTGACTCAGCAAAAGCCTCTTTAACTGCACGCTGCTCGGCGGCGTTGTCAGTATTGGCACGATAATCTGTATTGAGTTGCTTTAAGATCAAATATGGCCCGTGGCGCTCAAACTGCACCATACGAGTGCGACCAAGCTGACCACGATCTAAACCAATATCATTTGATCCCACTCCATGAGGTAAGCTGGTTAGCAGTAAAAATGGCTCATTGAGTTTATTGGCTTCAAGGTAGAGATCGCCAGAGGCTTGCTCATAAAATAGATTAACGAAGCCAGTTGCAGCCTGACTCTTTTTAATCAATGTTGCGGTATTTGTGGTGGCAGCCACTGCACTGGTTACCGGTGCAACAGCGAGGGCGATAGCCAAAGCGAGCTTGTAGGGTCTCATTCGATCTCCTTGATCTTTGTTGGTCGCTACCGTGTTCACTGGGTGTCGGCAGTCTTTATTTTTAGTTAGGAGCTTTAGCCATTTAGCTTAATAAATAGGCTTGCCGCTTAGCAAGCCTATCTTGATCTATTTGAATAACTATCACTTAGCCAGCTTATGGTTTGGATTTTCTACCGCACTCTCCAATCCAGTGACTTAAGGTTTCAAACAACTCAGTAAGTACAATTGGCTTAGTAATATGGGCGTTCATACCAGCCGCTAAGCTTTTCTCTCTGTCACCAGACATAGCGTGCGCCGTCATTGCAATCACAGGCAGCTCTTCACTCGAATAGCGCTTACGCAGCTCTTTAGTCGCTGTTAAGCCGTCCATCACTGGCATCTGAATATCCATCAATACCGCGTCATAGTTAGCTTTATCAATCATGTCTAAGGCGATTTGGCCATTTTCAGCCACATCGACCACATAGCCTGCGCTCTTAAGTAGCTCAGTGGCAACTTGTTGGTTAATGAAGTTATCTTCAACTAGTAAAACATAACCAGCATCTTGATCTACGACTTCTTCATTAACCTCTGGCGTTGGGTTAAGGCGTGGCTCATCGGCAAAGGCTGAAATGATTTCATCAAATAACGATGACGCCTTAAATGGCTTTTGCAGCAAGGCGTATACGTTAGCGTCAGCAACATCTTTTTGCATCGGCTCTGCCGAATAGGCCGTCATCATCATAATAACCGGTCGCTTGTCTAAGCGGCCATCCGCCACCATAGCGTCGATCTTTTTGATCACCTCGATACCGTCCATTTCTGGCATCATCCAGTCGAGCAATAACAGATCCACTGGATTATTTTCAAGCTTATACAAGCCTTCAGGGCCACTTGCCGCGGTATCAACATGGAAGTGGAAATCACGCATCACATTGGAGTAGATCTGTAATGCTGTTGGATTGTCATCAATCACTAAGGTCTTTAGATTACCGAGCGTTTCAGGCACCACTAACGGTAAAACTTCGGCTTCTTCGGCGATCTCAAAACTGATGGTAAAGCTAAAGGTACTACCGGCGCCCATTTCACTTTCAACCTGCATGGTACCGCCCATCATAGACACTAAGTGCTTACTGATAGACAGGCCAAGACCCGTACCACCATATTTACGGGTGGTTGAACCATCGGCTTGAGCAAATGCGTCAAACAAGGTTGCTTGTTGCTCTTTGCTGATCCCGATCCCGGTATCGCGGATCCAGAACTTAAGAGTGATGCGGTGATCGCGCTCGCCGACATCTTCACAACCAAGCTCAATTTCACCGGACTGAGTAAACTTAACCGCGTTTGATAGTAAGTTAATTAGCACTTGGCCTAAACGCAGTGGGTCGCCTTCTAAAATAAGTCCTGCGGTAACTGGTGCATAAAGCAGTAACTCAACGCCTTTTTCCTGTGCTTTAAGGGCATTTAGATCCAGTGCGTGCTCAAGTACTTTATCCAGTGGGAATGCCACCCGCTCAAGCTCAAGCTTACCCGCTTCAATCTTTGAGAAGTCCAAAATATCGTTAATGATCCGCAGCAACGAATGCGCCGAGAAGCCAGCCTTTTCAAGGTAATCCTTTTGCTGTGCGGTTAATGAGGTGCGCTGGGCCAGCTGTAACATACCAATGATCGCATTCATTGGGGTGCGGATCTCATGGCTCATGTTGGCCAAGAATTCACTCTTATATAAGTTTGCCATTTCAGCGTCTTGCTTAGCTTCTAGCATGGCCACTTCATTGCGCTTATGGCGAGTAATGTCCTTATGGGTACCAACCATACGCTTAGGTGTACCGTTGAGCGTAAACTCAACCATTCGCCCACGAGACAGTAGCCAGTGATACTCACCGCTCTTACCTAACATCCTGAATTCAATGTCATAAGCACCGACTGGATCGCTTAGGTATTGTTCACGATATTCTTGTACGCGAATAAGATCGTCCGGATGCACTAACTCATCGATTGTCGATACGAGTGCCGGGAACTCATTAACCTTATAGCCAAGCATTGAATAGTAAGCTGGATTACAGATGATCTGCTCTGAATCTAAATACCAATCCCACAAGCCATCTTCTACCGCGTCCATCGCTAAGTGATAACGCTCTTCCGATAAGCGCAGCTGCTCAGCAGACTCGTACTCGCGGGTAACATCACGCCAAACAGCGATCAAACCCAGCAACTCATGGCGGCTGTTATAGAAAGGTATTTTCAATACATCAAGCAAGACTGGTTTATCTGCGATCTCGACCTTTTCTTGATAACGCAGCGGCACCCTATCGTTGAGTACGCGCTCGTCTTCAGCACGGATCCGCGTAGCTTGCTCATCTGGCGTTAGGGCATCTGAATATTGGCCTATCATCTCGCCTTCACTGAAACCCAGCATACGTTCTGCAGATTTGTTACAGCCTAAATAGCGGCCATCTTTATCTTTAAACACAATCGCTTCAGGGATTGAGTCCAAGAGCGAACGCAGTAAAGCGTACTCTTGCTCACGACGCTCAGTCGTCTCTTTCAAGCGCTCGGTTCTTTGCGCAACTAACTTATCCAGACGGCGATTTTGCTCAGCTAGATGGCGAGTGTATTGCTGGTTCTCTTCAAAAATCCGACTGACTAACTGGAACCATGGCGCCCAGCCAACGGTAATTTTCTCCGGCGGCTTAATTGGCTCTGCCGAACACTCTTCAAGGTGAGTCAGTAGACGCGATGCAGGATTTACAAACGAGCGACGAGTTTGCCAATGCACAATGGTGACCAACAGCGACAGGGCTAATACCACCAGCAAAAACGTCAGTTCTAGTTTTTCCCACGAGTCTTTAAATAACTCATCAACATCTTGTAGGTACAACAAACGCCAGGGCGCGTTATGTAATGCTACAGAATGGATATAGTAGCCATTGCGGATAATGCCTTCATGGGCATCAAACAGTTCTGACTCAGGGATCGAATGCAGCTCAGATGGGATCTTCTGACTAATGTGGTAAACCCGATTAACGTCTGAGGTGTCGATATCGCTGTGGGTCAAAATATTGTTATTTTGATCCAATAAAATTACCGTGCCCGGCATTTTAAAATATAAACGGATTTGCTTACGCAGTGATGCCAGTGTCATGTCTAGATTGATAGAGCCAATAAACTCATTTTCTAAATAGATAGGCACACCTAATGTTGTCAACAAGCCTTTACCTGTAGCCTCTACATAAGCAGGACTCCAGGCGACACTGCGCTGTGGGTTATTCGAGGGCGTGACTAACTGAAACTGTTTCTTATTAAGCAGCTCATCGCGAAAGCGTTGCTCGTCAGATGGCCACGGGAAATAAGACATGATGCGGCGTTTAGAAATATAGTAAATAGATGACGCTTTTGGTGCTGCTTCATTAGCCACAGGAAATGATAACGACAGCTCAAACAGCATCTCAAGTTCTTGATAGAACTTGTCACTACGGCCATTGAGCGATCCTGCACCAGTGATGCGACCCATATTGGTAAACGGCTCGCCACTTTTAGCGTAACTCGGCTCTAGGGTAAAAAACTGGCCACTTTCGTTAAACTTTTCATATTGCGGTAAACGGTCTTTACGCACCAGCTCGCCTAAGCGTAAATGGTCGACAGCAACATTACGTAGGCTCTGCACCGCACGAATACTGGATTCAAGTAATAAATCGACTTGTAATACGTGACGCTCGACTAGCTCTTCAGTTTGCTGAATAAGCTGCGCTTTCTGCCTGTCGAATGACATCCAGGCAGTTAAGCAAGCCATGATGATTACGCCAATATAGGTGTAAAAAACCGCTCTATTATAGTTTTTTAGAATTGTTGACTTCAGCTGAAGAGCCGGTTCAATCCGTTTCATTTACAACCCTTGGTATACTCTTTCGAGATTAATCATAATGCGCCACCCTAATACAGGAGTTCTGAGTTAATAATATCAGTAAGATAGCTTTCAATAATAGCTTAAAAATGTAACTTAAAAGTTAAAAAAGGCCTCAACGAATGTGAGACCTTATTTGTGGTTAAGCAAAAACAGAATGGGCTATAGGTTTTCTTCAGCAAACTCAGCGAGACGTGAACGCACAACGCCATTTAGATAGACGTTTGCACTACCATCAAAGTCTTTAAAACGCTCGACAATATAAGTTAATCCAGAGGTAACTGCGGTAAGATAATTGGAGTCAATTTGCGCTAGGTTACCGCTACAAATTAACTTAGTACCCTCACCCATACGTGTGATCATGGTTTTAATCTGCGATGCAGTTAAATTCTGACACTCATCAAGCAGCACTACCGAGTTTTGAATTGAACGACCGCGCATGAAGTTAATCGATTTAAACTGGATATTAGCTTTATCCATAATGTAGTTCATGCTGCCGCTTGGGTTCACATCGTTTTTGTGTAGCACTTCAAGGGTATCGGTAATCGCCGCCAACCAAGGTGCCATTTTCTCTTCCTCTGTGCCCGGTAGGAAACCAATAGACTCGGCAATTTCTGGCGTATTACGGGTCACGATGACTTTCTCGTATTTGCCACGTTCAACCACCAGCTCTAGCGCAGCGGCCATCGCTAACAGTGTTTTACCACAGCCAGCAGGGCCGGTTAAGATCACCAGATCAATGTCTGGATCGAGCAGCGCCTGCATCGCCATACCTTGATAAATATTCTTGGGTCGTATTCCCCATGCCTCAAGGTTAAGTAGTCGCTCTTGGCCTAAATCTAAAAATTTAAGCTCGGTTGGTGTTTTTTCAATAATACGGCCACAGAAATCACGACCTTCATCTAACAGGTATTGATTGGTGTAAAACATATCGTCACCGAGTTTATCAAGCGGCACGCTATGCACTGTGTGGCGGCCATTACTCTCGGTGGTGACATCATCGGTGTGTGCCCAAAAGTCACCATCAAAACGATGAAATCCTTTGGTTAAAAAGCGAATATCATCAATAAGCTGGTCGGTGCGGTAGTCTTCAACATGTTGAATGCCCGCGCCCTTAGCTTTTAAGCGCATATTGATGTCTTTGGTAACTAATACCACTTTTCTAGGTTGGTGCAATTGTTGTAGATGCAGTGCGGTGTTGATAATGCGGTTATCGTTGTTATCACCTGGCATGCTGCCAATGGTGAATTCGATTTGATGGTCTGGAAATATAGACAGTGTGCCCGATACATCTCCGTGGTCTTCACGAATGGGCAGTGGAACCCCTTGGACAATTTGTTCAGGCGTAGTTGTTCCGCCCAATATATCTTCTAATGCTCTAATCGCAACTCGAGCATCACGGCTGACGTCTCGTTTTCTATCCTTAATCAGGTCCAGCTCTTCCAGAACTGTCATTGGTACGACTACGTCATGTTCCTTAAATGAATATATCGCTAAAGGTTCATGCAGTAATACGTTGGTATCCAGTACAAACAACTTTCTGTCGTCTTGTTCCATGGCGCCTCCAATTGTGCATTAGTATCAATTACAAGATAGGTTCAGCTCCTTTAATGGTTACAGGTTTGTTAACGCTAATTATCATACTGCCACCAATAACCATCGGCTTCAATGTTCTGACTAAATTTTTGCGAATGCTTAATAGATTAATCATTGATATCGAGTCTGTATGACAGTGGCATGACACAAAAAAATACTTCAGTGCAACTGATTATTTAGTACACTATTATTTCAGATTAAGGCGAATATTAGCGGGTTCAATTTTCAATATGCTCGCGATTGGTATAACATACGCGCCCCTTGTGATTCACCCAGTATATGAGAGTTTTAAATGCCGTTTTCCTTAGGTCAACGTTGGATCAGTGACACCGAATCAGAATTAGGTTTAGGTACCGTTGTTGGAGTAGAAGGTCGCATGGTGACCGTGCTTTTCCCAGCCACTGGTGAAAATAGATTGTTTTCTCGCACCGAAGCCCCGCTAACACGTGTTATCTACAACCCAGGCGATAGCGTTGAGAGCCACGAAGAGTGGAGTCTTACCGTTACCGAAGTTGAAGAAAAAGATTCACTGATTATTTACCACGGCACTCATAACGAAACCGGTGAGCAAGTTAGCCTGCGTGAAACTTTGCTTAATCACAATATTCGTTTTAATAAGCCACAAGACCGACTATTTGCCGGCCAAATTGATCGTCTAGATAGATTTAATGTGCGTTACCAATGCCAGTTGCTACGCAACAAGCTAGCTACTTCTGACTTGTTAGGACTGCAAGGGCCACGAGTTGGATTGATCCCACATCAGCAGTGGATTGCACACGAAGTAGGCCAGCGCTTTGCGCCCCGCGTATTACTTGCCGATGAAGTAGGTTTAGGTAAGACCATTGAAGCAGGTTTGATTATCCATCAACAGCTGCTAACAGGTCGCGCTGAGCGTATTTTGGTTATCGTGCCAGACACATTACGCCACCAGTGGTTAGTTGAAATGCTGCGCCGCTTTAACCTGCGCTTCTCGGTATTCGACGAAGACCGCTGTGTTGAAGCTTATGCCGATCATGACAACCCATTCTACACTGAGCAGCTAGTGATCTGTTCGCTTGACCTATTGCGCAAGAAACGTCGCCTAGAACAAGCCTTAGATGCCGATTGGGATCTAATGGTTGTCGATGAAGCGCACCACTTAGAATGGTCTGAAGAAGCGCCAAGCCGTGCTTACCAGATTGTTGAAGCTTTGAGTGAAGAGATCCCAGGCGTACTGTTATTGACAGCAACCCCAGATCAACTCGGTCACCAGAGCCACTTCGCGCGTCTGCGTCTACTGGATCCAGATCGTTTCTACGACTACGAAGCTTTCTTAAAAGAAGAAGATAGCTACAAAGACGTGGCAACTGCAGCCGATGCCCTGGCTTCTGGCGAGTTACTATCTGCTGAAGCGATTACTAGCTTAACTGGCCTGCTATCAGAAAAAGATATCAGCACTAACATCGCATTGATCCAAGATGAATCTGCTGATGTTGATAGCCGTTTCCAAGCGCGCGATGGTTTACTACAAGACTTACTTGATCGTCACGGTACTGGCCGCGTGCTTTACCGTAATAGCCGCGCATCAGTAAAAGGCTTCCCGCAGCGTATTTTGCACACTCACCCGCAAAAAATGCCTGAGCAGTATGTCACTGCTTACCGCGTTAGCTCAATGATGAACAAGCATTTAGATACTAATGCTAAAGTTCGCCAAGTGCTAAGCCCTGAAAAGATCTACCAAGATTTCGATAGTGGCAGTGCGGCATGGTGGAAGTTCGATCCACGTGTAGATTGGTTGATTGATTTTCTAAAGAACAATCGCAGCAAGAAAGTACTGATTATTGCTAGCCAAGCTGAAACCGCTCTAAGCCTAGAAGAAGCATTGCGTACCCGTGAAGGTATTCAAGCGACCGTCTTCCATGAAGGCATGTCAATTATTGAACGCGATAAAGCAGGTGCTTACTTCGCCCAAGAAACTGGCGGTGCACAAGCGCTTATTTGTAGTGAAATCGGCTCTGAAGGTCGTAACTTCCAGTTTGCCAGCAACCTAGTATTGTTTGATCTGCCATTAAACCCAGATCTACTAGAGCAGCGTATTGGTCGTTTAGATCGTATCGGTCAGAAGAACGATGTTGAGATCCACCTGCCTTACTTGGCCAACACGGCGCAAGAAAGACTAACTGAGTGGTATCACCAAGGTTTGAATGCCTTTGAATGCACTTGTCCAAGTGGTCACATTCTATTTAACGAGTTCTCTGCTGAATTACTAGAAACCTTGTTGAATAACGACCAAGAGACCTTGGCCAGCTTACTTGATAACACTAAGACACGTTATCAAGAACTTAAGCTAGCGATGGAGCAAGGCCGCGATAAACTGCTTGAGATCAACTCTCACGGTGGTGAGCGTGCTAACAAGCTAGTACAAAGCCTAGCGGAAAAAGATGAAGATACTCAGCTAATTGGCTCGGTGATTCGTCTATGGGACATTATTGGCGTTGAGCAAGAAGATAGCGGCGAAAATGCGATAGTCTTGCACCCAAGTGAGCACATGATGTTCCCGACATACCCTGGCTTACCAGAAGACGGTATTACTGTTACTTTTGATCGTGAAATGGCATTGTCCCGTGATGATATCGCGCTGATCACCCAAGAGCACCCATTAGTGCAAACGGGTCTAGACTTAATTACCTCATCAGAAACAGGTACGACAAGCGTTGCAGTACTCAAGAATAAGGCATTACCAGCAGGTACTGTGTTCTTAGAGCTTATCTACTTAGCTGATGCGTCTGCCCCTAAGTCGAGCCAGCTATACCGTTACTTACCACCAACACCTATTCGCGTGTTGCTAGATAAGAACGGTAACAACCTGTCAGACAACGTGACTTACGAAAGCTTTAACAAGCAGTTAAGTGCAGTAAACCGTCACATTGCCAGCAAGTTAGTTAATGCATCGCAAGCAATTTTGCACCCGCTATTCGCTAAAGCAGAAACATTTGCAAACGCAGAGCTAAACACACTGACAGAGTGTGCGCGTGAGAAGATGACTAGCCAGCTATCAGGTGAGCTTGAGCGCTTAAAGGCACTTAAAGCGGTTAACCCGAACATTCGTGACGAAGAGCTAACTCACCTTAGTGAGCAGATGAGCGAACTAAACCGTTACCTAGACAGCAGCAAGCTACAGCTTGATGCAATTAGACTGGTATTAGTTAGCCACGCCTAAGTCATTAAATAGAAATCGAAAAGCCCTGAATATTCAGGGCTTTTTTATGGGCGCGAATATACTATACTGATGCGCTTATCATCTATGTTGTCGGTACAAAGGTTGTTTACCAAGATGAAGTTTTCAGCGTTTCTCTCTCAGCTAGTTGTGTTTAGCTGTTTTGCTTATACCCTTTTGGGCCCACATCATCTATTTGCAGCTGAGCAGAAAATGCTTTCAATAGCCGATTATCGCTACTTGCCAGCAAATGAAGTCAAACAGCTGCAAGTTGATGGCAAGCAAGTGCCTGCATTGCTTAGACCTTGGCTGGGTAAAAAACAGTACGGGCTTGCGATAATCGTACCTGACTTATCTGCCCGTGCCGATGCAGCTGGTGTGACGAATTACCTTAGGCTGCAACTCAATCAGTTGGGCTGGGCGACATTAGCAATAACGCCACCGAGTCTTGAAACTCCACCTTATTTTGCCACTAGAGCCGATGATATTAATCAAGCAGGTGAGCAAAATAATTCGCAATTAGCAAACCAAGAAACGCCAGATTTTAGTGCGCAGCAACTAGCCGATATTCAGCAACAACAGCAAACGTTTTTGCAAACATCAATGACCCAGTTAGATAGCTTAGGCAAAGAATTTAGCGGTAAACGAATGCTTATCGCCTTTGGTGAAAGCGCTAACCTGGTAATTGAATTATTAGATAAGCAAGGTTTGCCAGCACCCGATATCTTAGTGGTGATAAACCCTTATAGCGATATTGATAGCGTTAACGCGCAGCTCGCGCCAAAGCTTGCACAGCTGCCAATGCCAATATTAGATCTGCAATCGAAAGATGGCAGCGCTGCTTCAATTGCAACTCAAAGCCAAAGATTAACTTTAGCGCCAGCCAATGCACCAACTCGCTATAGTCAGCAAGTATTAGCGCTGGATCTATCATTAAAGGTAACTTGGGATAACACCTTAAAGCTGATTGCAGGTTTTGCTCAGCGGATCAATAAAGCCTATCCAAATGGATAGGCTTTATCAGTATTTGCTTGGTACTTTTTAGTGCTTAATTAGTACTTATTCAAACTGGGGCTGTTAGTCTTTGCTTAGCTTTAATGCGCCAGCAATTAAGACTACGGTAATACCCATGTAAAGTAGATCCAACATAGATGCCGGCTTCATTTCAGTAAAGAAAGAGAACACTTTAATAATAAGCATCATTAAGATCACTTTGCCTAGCTTGCTCTTTAGTGAGTCTATGCTGCTGATAATAAGGATCTTGCCGCCGGCTTCACTCTTACTCGCTGCATTTAAATTATTGATAAATAACTCATACAGACCAAAAGCAAAAATCAGTAATACCGCGCCTAGTAAAAAGGTATCTAAGATCTCAACCACAACCATAACTAGGTCGTTACGTACCGCATGACTGCCGCTGAATACATACCCCATAATCAACTCAATCATGTGCACAACGTCTCTAAGCCCCATAGCGAACACAACAAAAGCTGCCACGATACAAGATAACACGCCGAACATTACCGATAGGCGGCTGCTCCACAGAAAACGTTCAAAAAGTTCACGCATGAGTATTTAACTCTCCATTGATTAAAGTTAATGCATTTATGATAAACATTAGCAGAATCAATACTCTGCTATCAGATGGAGCGGGAGTTTAAAAGAAGCATGGCGACGACACACATAAAACATGAAATTTCGTGAAGCTGATCACACTTTTAACTTTCGTGTAACTTTACCAACCCGCTTGTCGATTGCTGTAAGATTTTTGTGGATCTTTGCCTTGACGCTTTGCTGCAATAACTCGATTTTTACCTAGCAATAAGCGAACTTGGTACCACGACTCACGGCTTAGTAATTGCCTAATTGAAGCAGACCAATTACGGTTAATACTGGATTTAATTGCCGCATTAGCATCGGGTGAAGTGTTAGATAATTTAGCGGCTAATGCCGTTGCAGCAGCCATAGGTTCAGCTTCAATAGCAGTTATCAAATTAAGGGATTTAGCTTGTTCTGCAGATAAGATATCCGCCGACATAGTAAGCATAACAGCCTGATCTTTAGGCATTAACTCTCTAAGTCCAGCAAGACCTGCCATATCAGGCACTAAACCCCATTTGGCTTCCATGATTGACATTTTGCAATCTGGTGCAGCGATTCGAATGTCTGCCCCTAAAACGATTTGCATGCCGCCACCATAGCAAATGCCTTCCATTACAGCGATAACTGGCACTGGTAAACGTCGCCAGCCTATCGACACTCTTTGAGCAAGATTTGCGTTACCTGGTAACCACTTAAATAACAATCGAACTGCATCGAATGGCGAGCTCATCACACTTTTTACGTCCAAGCCTGAGCTAAAATTACCGCCTTCACCAAAAAGAACAACTGCTGTTAGCGTTTTATCTTTGGCCAAGCTTTTAATGCATGAGTCTATTTCTTTAAAAAGCTTAAAATTCAATGCATTATATTTATCTGGGCGATTCAAACCCACATAAGCAATACCATTGCGCTTGCTAACACTAAGTAAATGATGAGCCATATTTTCAACTTTCCTTGCTAAGTGGTCTGTCCAGATCATCAAGTTAACACATTTGGATTATTTGGTTAATACCTATACCATGTGTGGGGATTATGACGTTCGTCATTTTATTGTCACAAAATAAGCCTTTCTATTGATAGGTTGATATTTGATAATCGGGCCGTGGCGCACCCTCTTCCCAATAAGGGCGGTGTTATGGAAGCTACCCCGAGCGATTTCATTTCGTAGGCAAGATGCCAAGGACATAAAAACGTATTACATATTAAAGTATTACGTTGACGCGCTATTGGCTTTAAAAAGTGACATGCCGTTCTCAGGTGAAGAGTCTCAACCAAATAGAACGACAAGCAAAAAGTAGTAGATGGATAATAGGAAATAATAATAACAATGGCGCTCCCTATATTAATTTGTGACGACTCTGCATTAGCCAGAAAGCAGATGGCGCGCACACTCCCTAAAGATTGGGATGTGGAAATCACCTACGCGACTAACGGATTAGAAGGCATAGAGGCTATTCGTGAAGGCAAAGGCGAGGTAGTTTTTCTCGACTTGAATATGCCAGTCATGGATGGTTACCAAGTATTAGAAGCCATTCAACGCGAAGATCTTCCTGCGCTGGTTATTGTGGTGTCAGGTGACATCCAAATTAAAGCCCATGAGCGAGTTAAAAGCTTAGGTGCGCTCGACTTTATCCAAAAGCCAGTGAGTGCCGACGCCATTAGCCATATTCTACAAGAATACGGTATTTTAGAATTAGCATTAGGTGGCTTAGATAATGAGCCGCCAATGATCCAAGTCGATCTGCGTGACGCCTGCCAAGAAGTGGCTAACGTCGCTATGGGACGCGCCGCAGATCTACTCGCAAAACTGCTTAATGTATTCGTAAAACTGCCGATCCCTAACGTAAATGTGCTTGAGGTCAGTGAACTGACAATGACCTTAAAGGCCACCGAAGAGTACGGCACGGTATCAGCATTATGCCAAGGCTTTATCGGCGCTGGTGTTGCTGGTGAAGCATTATTGCTGTTCCATGACTCTTCTTTTCAAGACATGGCAAAGCTCATGCGGCTTGAAAACCCGGAAGATGAAGAAACAGAACTTGAAGTCATGATTGATACCGCCAATGTGCTGATTGGTGCGTTTCTCAATGGCATCTCTGAGCAACTGCATATGAAGTTTAGCCAGAGTCACCCTGTGATACTCGGCAGGCATTGCAGCGTCAATCAGCTTATCAGCGAAAACTCCGATAAATGGAGCCGCACTTTAGCAATGGAAATCAACTACAGCATTGAAGATCACGATATTCAATGTGATCTATTGCTGCTATTTACCGAAGATTCTCTACCAACGCTCAACTACAAACTCGGCTATTTGCTAGATTAAAATGGACATTAGGATGGCAACAGATCAACAAGCGCTCGACAACAGCGCAATGAACGAACTCCACTGGCTCATCGATATGGTGCAAACCATAGAGGTAGGCTTGGTTGTGCTCGATCGCGATTACAACATCCAACTGTGGAATGGTTTTATGGAGAACCACAGTGGTGTAAGTCCAAATTCGATCAAAGGTAAGAATCTATTTGAGCAATTTGAGTATCTGCCTACTAAATGGTTAAAGCAAAAAATGGAGTCGGTATATCTACTTCAAAACCGCGCCTTTATTAGCTGGGAACAAAGACCGTTTATTTTTGAGTTTAAAAACTACCGTCCTATTACAGGTAGAGCCGACTTCATGTACCAGAATGTCACGCTGCTACCGCTATCATCATTAACCGGTGAGATCACTCATATCAGCATGATTGTCTACGATGTAACTGACGTTGCAATCAATAAGCTACAGCTTAAATCGGCAAATGAGCGCCTCGAGTATTTAAGCCAAATTGATGGGCTAACCCAATTATATAACCGCCGCTATTGGGAGATCTGCTTACAAAGAGAATTTGATCGCTATGCTCGATATGGCAATGAAACTAGCTTAGTCATGCTTGATATTGACCACTTTAAAGCGATAAACGACACCTACGGCCATCAAGCGGGTGATAGAGTGATTCAGAATGTGTCGCATATCATCAACAAGTCACTGCGTGAAACTGACTGCGCTGGCCGATATGGCGGTGAAGAATTTGGTGTTATTTTAGCGAATACCCCAGCAGCCAATGCACTATTTTTTGCCGAGCGTTTACGTAAGAAGATAGAACAATCAGAAATAATGTATGAAGAGCAACTTATCAAGGTCACTATCAGCTTAGGCATTTGCGATATAAAAGCCGACATGACCGATTGTGATATTTGGCTGTCTCAAGCAGACCAAGCGCTTTATCAAGCTAAAGAAGCTGGACGTAACTGCAGCATCACCCAGCAGTAATACAAACAAAAATGCCCATCATATGATGGGCATTTTTAATAATCTCAAACGCTAAAAATTAGTGTAGCGGTTCTTCGTCATCATATTCATCTTCGTCTCTGACTTCTTCGCCATTTTCGTCGATAAAATAGGTGCCCCAACCGTCATAATCAATCTTGTGTTTAGCCGCGATAGTAAGCATTTTCTCACATGCTTCATCAAGCAGATCGGTATCAAGCATCTGACTTGCAACAGCATCAAAACAATAGATCACAGAGCCGTCTTCAAGCTCCATCTCTTCTGCATCATTCACTTCATAGCCTAGCTTAAATGCATCAACTGCCGCTTTTTCTAAGCGATCAAAGTTGGTCGATGAGAAGTGATGCTCAATCGTATACTCAACATCTGGCATTGAACCATCAGCAAGGATAGCCTCAACGATTTCTTTGTTTTCTTGTTTCTGTTCTTTTAACTGACGTTCAATAGACATTGATGACTCCTCAAAAATTTCGCGACCGATTATACCGCTTTGGCCATTAATGCAGAAGCTTCTTGGTTCAACTGAGATAATTTTTCCGACATCATAGTGTGAATGCGCTTTGAAAGCTCTTTCACTTGGGTTTTATCAATACCCGTTGTTTCAATCGGATCCATCATTTCAATAATCACCACGCCGTTATTCCAGCGGTTTAGCTTAATATGACCTTGATTAGACGCCAATACTGGCACCATAGGTACACCAGCAGCTATCGCAGTATAGAATGCGCCCGCTTTAAACGGCAGCAAACCTTTACCACGTGAACGTGTGCCTTCTGGAAAAATCCATACCGACAAACATTTCTCTTTTATCTTACGAGCAGTTGCCGCCATAGTATCGAAAGCTTTACTACGGTTTTTACGGTCGATCAAAATGTTGCCTGATAGCCAGTAAATTTGCCCAAATAAAGGCATCCAAGCTAAGCTTTTTTTACCTAAGCTCACGGTACCTTTTGGCACAACCGCAGTATGGGTAAACATATCGAAGTTGTTTTGATGATTAGCAAGAAAAATACAAGGCTTTTGGCTTTGTTTTTCTGAGTTACGCACAATCACTTTAATACCTAATACCGGTGCCGCCCAAGAAAACACTTTGGCGAACATATGTACGTTGTCTCGGTGACGAGGACGTAAAATACAAGCTAAACCACCGATAACAAAAGCTAATATCAGCATGACTGATAAGATCAAACATCTAAGGATTAACAGCACGATAATCTCCCGCGATTTAATTGGCGCCAGTATAGCCACCAACTAAGTGCGACTCAATATAAATACGACTTATGTCAATGAACAATAGTTTACACGTGTAGCCTGAATACAGGCTAAACCAGAGAAAAACAACGCAACTTTAATGTAAATGACTTAACTGAACTTTAATCGCGTTGAATTTTTGGGAGATTTTAGCTTAGTTCCAATATTGGTAAGGTCAGACCTGCGTCGAATCTTGGGCATTTACTGCGCCATTAACCGCAGTTGTTTTGCTATTTAGACTCAATATTAACCTAAAGATCACCGCGCTTACCGCTAGAGTGGACACTATAGCTGCACCACTAGGTAGATCTAAGCTTGCAGATAACACTAAACCGGCAACGTAGCCAACAAGGCCAACAACATAAGCCCAAAATAGCTTATAACGGCCATAGTAATGGTTCACTGCGAGCGCAGGTAAAATCAAGCTACTAAATACCAAGTAAACCCCAACCAGTTCAACCGATAGCGTAATCACTATGGCAAAAATTAAGTAAAACGCGCGTCCACTTAATAATTCAGGCTTATAAATTAGCGCCGCTAAAATAGAGATATAAAGACAAGCAGGCAAGATTAACTGGCTCCAGCTTACCCATAATATTTGCCCTGACATTAGCTCTTTAAGCATCTCAGCGCCGTGGGGATCATTCGATAGCAACAGCATCGCCGCTACAGCAGCAAGTACATAGAAACAACCAATAATTGCTTCTAACTCATCTGCCATACGCTTAGATAACCAAGCGATAAACCCTGCTCCGCCGATGGCAAAAATAGCAGGCATCCAAACATGGGAGAAAGGCAGCGCTTCGATGTCATGATTCATATGCCCAACGATCGCACCTAAAGCAGCAACCTGGGCAATCGCGAGATCGATGAAAATAATACCGCGCTTAAGCACTTGCTGACCAAGTACCACATGGGTAGATAACACTAAAACTCCTGCAACAAAAGCAGGCAGTAGAATAGATAGAAGATCGAGATCAAACATAACTAAACTCTTATCAAAATAAGGAAAGCTAGGATGGAGCCTAACAAGATGCTCCATCCTAGTATGTGCGCTATCTGCCTGTTAAGTCAGATAGCGCTGCAGGTTAAGTTACTGCTTGGCACTTAACAGTAAATCGATCGCACTGTCATATAAGCTAAACAGATCAACACTCTGATCATTTCCACCTACCGACATCGGCAGAACCAATACCGGCAGTTCTGAACGCTCTGCCAGCCAGTCTGCACCGCGCTCACTTTGATAAGAAGCAATGATGATCGCCAACACGTCCCCTTGCTTAGCGCGATTTAGCAAGCTCGCTAAGTGTGAGCTGCTAGGTGGGATCCCCGGCTTTGGCTCGAGATCAGCAACTTGCTCCATACCTAGCCAGTTAAACAAGTACTTAAAGCTAGAGTGATAAGCTATCACTTTACCGCCTTGTAAGGGCTTAGCTTTAGCTTCCCAGTTTGGGATTGCCGCTTGCCAACGCTTGCTAAAACTTGCGAGGGCTGCGTCATAATCAGACTTAGCTTCAGGATCGAGCAGGATCATCTTAGCAGTTAATGCCTTAGCAACATCTAACATGCGCTCAGGATCAAAGTGCAAATGCGGATTACCTTTAGCGTGCACATCGCCCATTGAACGGTCCACCGAATCTAATTGATCAAGTGTTTCGATCTGCTCTGCAGCAAAAAATAACCCTTGATCGGTAGAGCGAACTTTGGCGTTGGCAGACTTCATTTGCAACATTGGTAGCCAGCCCACCTCAAGATCTGCACCAGCGCAAATCGCAAGGTCAGCTTGACGCATTTTAGCGATTAAGCTTGGACGAGCCTGTACCTGATGCGGATCTTGCAATGCTGTGGTGGCAGAGTAGATCTTAGCGTCTGGCGCTAGCTCTTTAGCCAATGCTGCATACTCAGGCTCACAGGCAAAAATATTTAGCCCGGCAACCGCATTATTAGCAACACCCAATGTTAGCGCTAGAGTCAGCGCCTTTAGGCCTTTTGATAAAGACAACTTAGAATTGATGCGCACCATGAGCCCCCAGAGTCATTACATATTGCAATGTAATTACATTATCGTCTTCTATACCATCAAAGTTAGTCCCTTTCTGATTAGTATATTGTAAACGTACAGTTGAGAAGTGGCTGTGGTGCCAAGCTAGACTAACTTCAGTTTCTTTCAGTTTTTGTGGGTCAAAATGATCGCCGTGCATCATCTGAGTATCCACCTCACCATAGCGTAAACCTGCTGACCAGTTTGGTGAGAATTGGTAAACACTGCTTAGATACCAACCTTCTTGATAATCTTTACCGCCTTCACCATGACCATGTTCTTCATGCTCTTCGTGACCATCGTGGTCCTCATGGTGTTCTTCAAAAGGTTTAAAGTCTGTGACTCTAAAGTACTCACCACTTACAGTAAGGTGTTGGTACTTATAATTGCCGCTTGGTGCCCACTTGTAGACAAAGTCAGCTACATAAGTATTTTCACCTGTGTATTGTGCGCTATGGCTATGGTCATGCCCGTGATCTTCATTAGCTTCCGGCTCTGCATGATCGTGCTCTTCAGCAGCTGTCATACGACCATTTTCATTACGTAAATAGCTTAAACCAGCTTGCCATGAGCTGTTGTCGCCAATATCGCCGCCAAACTTAGTAAAGGCTGTGTAAACACCTAAGTCCTCAAAATTACGCTCACCATGCTCATCTTCGGCGCGCATGCTGTCGCCTTTAAATGCTTCAACGCCCATAGTCCAATATAGATCTGTTGGCGCAACGTAGCTTAAACGCACACCATCATCAAAGTAGTGGCTACCTAAGAATGCGCGGTATGCAGCAGGACGGTCTGAAAACGAGTCTGTGTGTACATGTTGGTTATTAAGGTAACCAATATCAGATAAGAAACGACCGGCACGAATAGAGAAACCGCCAGGCATTGCCAGTGTTTGAATGAAAGCTTCTTCTAAACCAAGTTCAGTTTCACCGTCATGGATTTCAACAATTGCGGTTAATTTACCGTAAAACATATCGTCGATATTGGCGCTCATAGCAAGCTCAGTGTGGCCTAGACCAAAGCCTTCAACACGCTCTGCCATAGGGCGCTCTGCACTTTGATAATATCCGTCAAGCACTGCACTAATTGCTGGGTTAGTTAAAGTTGGATCATTTGCCAAAGCTTGAGTTGAAATTAGTGCGCACGCCGCTGCTACACCTGTAAGGCGCATAGTTGAAACAGTCATATTTACTCCGAAATACAGCTAAGCCTTCCCCGTGGGAATACTCAAAAAATTCTTATTAATTAGTTGTTTTATAAAATGAAGAATTACGCTGTTACTGGAGGGGCGCGGCTATTGAAGAAGCTCACATGACGTGAGGTGGAGACTGGAAGAATGTACTCTTGGCTCTCAACTCCCTGTCGCTCAATCGTTATTTTAAGTTCACAACTTGGCAGCAGGTTATTGACCTGGTGTTGGTGATAACACAGAGTACAATGGTTTGTAGCGCCATCGTCTAAATGACTCAGACTATGAGCTGACGCTGCAAAAGACAGACACAGGAATACGGCTAAAAGCCCCATTACCAGTTTCTGTTTCACGCTACTCATTCGAATCACAGTGTTAACCTTGTGTGTTAAAACGTGACAAGTTTATGTTTCTGATTATTTAAGTCAAGCCTTAATCCTGCCAAAGCGTTACAAAGTTTTTATCTACCGACAGCCTTATTAACTCATGTTCACCGCAAGTAAATTGCAACAACAAATAAGCCGGCTTGCGATTAATAACCAGAATTAAAGGCGCGCCAGCCGCCAGTTTAATAGCCAAAGATAGTGTGAACTAAGTCACCAAAACTTGAAGGCTAATTAATACTGACTTAAGCTGTAACAACTAATATTGCTAGCATGAAATAATATCTATAGTGATATTAGACAAGAGTTTATCTAACGAAAGGCGCAATTATCATGCTTGAATTTCTTCGCTCAAACCTAAAGCTTATCATCATGACTACGCTGTTTTTTGTCGCAATTCTTGGCGGGATTTATTACGTCGAAGCGGCACTTGAAGCACAGGTTCAAGTTATCGATTAGACAGACAATACCGATTAGCTTCCGCTCTAGCTAATCGGTTATTTGTTTAGCTAGTCAGCGAGTTAATTGCTAACTATGCAATTTAGCGATTAAATATAGCCAAACATTTATTTCGGCTTATCTGACATCCCCGATAGCATTTAGCTAATTATCACACCTGAAGCAGCCTCTAGCTGTTGAACTTCTACTTTAAATAATCAATCTAAATATCAGTATCAATCCGACTGTAACTTAAGCCCGCAAACACTCACTTTGAGGCTGCGAGCTCAAAGATATTAGCGATACTTTTTCAGGTGCTCACTATTATCAACAATCTCTTCAATAGGTGCTTCTATCACTTTTAAGCTATCCATCAAATGAGTGATAAACATCACCATGATGCACACAATCGCAATAGGCATAGCCAGTGAACGTGCTTCTGCATCAAAGTAGCTCAATACAAATAAACCTACACCACTGTAAAAGCCGATAATTTTAATCCAAGACAACATGACATTTTTACCAAGCCAAGCCTGGCAAGAAGGACATTGGATCTCACTTCTTAGTCCATTGCCTCTGATGTTTTCAATTTTATCTATCGCTATCTGCTTAGAACAATGACTACATATCACTCGCGTTATCTCTCTTTAAAGGTTTTGCAGCTTCAATTAGCCCCTATTTTGGGGAGCAAAAGTTTAGCAGATTTCCACCTTTAATCCTCACTTTGTTTGCTGCTTTAGCAATAACAAATCGACAGTTTTCCTAAGCCGTAATATTATTACTAAATCCTGGGAACTAACGGACACACCAAATGCATAAAATGCTGCCCAAAATCTTGATAATGATTTTGTGCCTTTGCTCATTTGTAGCAAATGCAGAAAATACAGAGTTAACTAATAATCTTAATAAAATACAGAGCTTAATCGATAGCGATGTAAAAGCATTACCTCACACCAAAGGCGAAATTAAGAACTTTCTTGAATATCGTATTGGCCGTAATGCCGCGTTACTACAAGAAACCTTAAAAGAGCAGATGGACGGTTCAAACCCAGATCTTGCTTTTTTGAAGCCATATATTGCTAAACAACTCGCTTTTACTGATAGCGTTGAAGCTTACTTTAATAAGCAAAAAACCACACTAATGAGTGAAGTCGGTGCTGATGGCGATCGTAAGATCATGCTGGGCCTGATGCAGATCCAACGTGAACAAGACAAACTATTCACCTCAGAACAAGAGTTGTTAGTTTGGGGAAAAGCTGCTGGTATCGATGTTGAAGCAAAAACCGCTGATTTTATCTCAGCGTTAACTTCACGTGCTGATGACTTGAATAGCTTTGTTTACTACAACCAAGAGCGTTTAAGCCAAGCTATTGCTGACGTACAAATTGCTGGTGCAGACGTAAGTGCCGAGCAAAAAGCACTGGTTGTCGAGTTAAAAGAGCGCTTAGATCAAAGCTCAAGCAGCTTATCTACAACGATTGCGATTCTTGACTCTCTCGGGCAAAACACTGCGCTTTATAAGCAAACACTGTTTAGTGTTTCAGGTGATATCACTCAAGATGTATTGAACTTTGATGTAGCAAGTAGCTTACTAACCGAATGGTTAACCATTGCTAAAACACAAGCGATGGAAAACGGTGCTGGCATCATGTTCAAGCTGATTATTTTCTGCTTGATCCTATTCGTATTTAGCTTGATCGGTAAGATTGCTAAACGTGTAGTACAAACAGCGGTAAGTAATTCAAAGCTTAAATTCAGCATGCTGCTGCAAGACTTCTTTATCTCACTATCAGGTAAAGTGGTATTTGCACTAGGTCTATTGATTGCGCTGTCTCAGCTTGGCTTTGAACTTGCGCCACTACTAGCTGGTTTCGGTATTGCCGGTGTGATTATCGGTTTTGCTTTGCAAGACACGCTATCAAACTTCGCTTCAGGCATGATGATCTTGGTTTATCGTCCATTCGATGTGGGTGACTTAATTAACGCTGGCGGTGTAACGGGTCGTGTAAGCCACATGAGCTTAGTATCAACCACAATTAAGACCTTAGATAACCAAAGACTGATTGTGCCAAACAACAAGATTTGGGGCGATACCATCAACAACATTACTGTTGAACACCAACGCCGCGTTGATATGACATTTGGCATTGGTTACGCCGATAACATAGAGCAGGCAGAGCAGGTGCTACGTGACATCGTTATGGCGCACCCATTAGTACTTAAAGATCCTGAGCCAACTATCAAGCTGCATACGCTTGGTGAGTCGTCAGTAGACTTTATTGTACGTCCTTGGGCTAAGCCTGAAGATTACTGGGATGTATACTGGGATATTACTCGTACCGTTAAAATGCGCTTTGACGCTGAAGGTATTAGCATTCCGTTCCCGCAACGCGATGTACATATCTACCAAACTGCAGTTGAAAAATAACTAAGTGTTTCGGTAAATAAAAAGCCCCAACAACGCAAGTTGCTGGGGCTTTTTTGTCTCTATCAACAATAGCAAAAACTAGGCTAAGCCGATGATCTCACCATCATCGTTAACATCAATATTAAGGTAACCCGGTGTTAAACCTAAGCCTGGCATAGTCATCACCTGCCCCACAAGTGCAGTGACAAAACCTGCACCAGCATTTAATCTCAACTCAGTGATAGGTAAATCAAAGCCGGTTGGGATCCCTTTAATATCTGGATCATGGCTAATCGACATCGGCGTTTTAGCCACACATATTGGTAAACCACTGTAGTGATGCTCAGTCAGCCATGCTAACTGTGATTTAGCTTTATCAGATAGGCTCACGCTCGCGGCGCCATAGCCCACTTCCGCTAGTGTCATCAACTTAGATTCTAGGCTCGCTTCAGTTTCATAAAGCTGCTTAAACTCTGATTCTGTTTCAGTCGCACGGTAAACCATTTCAGCCAGCTTAGCTGCGCCCTCAGCGCCCTTGGCAAAGGCTTCACTGATTTCACAACCAAACGCCTTAGTTTGGCCAATGCGCTCAATAAGCCACTCTAACTCAGCATCGGTATCTGTTGGGAAGCGGTTAATTGCTACCACAACAGGTACACCATATTGGCTAACATTATTAATGTGCCACTCTAAATTGGCAAAACCTGCGGTTAATCTTTCACTATCTGGTTGGTTAATATCTTGGTCAGACTGAATACCACTGTTGGCTTTCAATGCTTTAAGAGTAACAACCACAACCGATGCACTCGGTGCGTAACCTGACTCTCTTACTTTAATATTGCTAAACTTTTCAAAGCCCATGTCAGAGCCAAAGCCAGCTTCAGTTACCACAAAGTCTGCAAGTTTCGCTGCAATAGAGTCAGCAATAATTGATGAGTTACCGTGAGCGATATTAGCAAATGGACCAGCGTGAATTAAGCAAGGATCGCCCGATAGCGTTTGCATCAATGTTGGCTCAATAGCATCAACCATTATCACAGTCATTGCGCCAGCAACCCCAAGATCTTCAGCGGTAATCGGCTCACCTTGATAGTTAAGCGCTAATACTAAGCGGCCAATACGCGATCGCAGATCTTTTAAGTCTCGGCTTAACGCCAAGATAGCCATTAGTTCTGATGCAGCAGTAATATCAAAGCCAGACTCATGTACCGGACCGTTAAACGATCCGTAACCCACATTGATCTGCCTTAAGCTACGCTCATTATGATCAACAACGCGGCGCCACAATATCTTGTCAGCATCGATATTGAGTGCTGCTAAACCCGACTGTTCGGTAAACGCCGCAGCGCCTAATCGAGTTTCATGGAACAAACGCGCATCAAGCGCTGCAGCCGCTAAATTATGCGCGCTACTTACTGCATGTATGTCGCCAGTTAAGTGCAAGTTGAGCTCTTCCATAGGCACCACCTGTGCATAACCACCGCCGGCAGCGCCGCCTTTGGTACCAAATACTGGTCCCATGCTTGGCTGACGAATACAGGCACATGTTTTATGGCCGTTATGATTGAGTGCTTGAGTTAATCCTATGGTTGTGACCGTTTTGCCCTCACCAAAAGGCGTAGGCGTTACTGCAGTAACAATGACTAGCTTGGCATTTTTATTATTGGCAAGTCGATTGGTAACCGCTAAAGAAACTTTGGCCTTGTTAGCACCATGCAATGACAGTTCATCAGGATTAATCCCGAGTTTACTGGCTATTTGGCTAATAGGTTGGCAAATATGTTGACGCGAAATTTCAATATCTGACAGCATTCGAATGGTTCCACGATGTATTTTTATGTAGGGTAGGCTTTCGACGGGGAATATAGATGATCTCTGTCACAGGTTAAATAGTCAGCGAACGCTATTTTAGCGTTTTGCAATCTACGTCAACAAAGTCGCACCGTTAAGTAGGGAAACAACATGCAAGAGCCTGCATTGCAGCTATCACAATTTATCGCCGGATTTTGGCGAACCGCCGACTGGAATACAAATACACAGCAACGTTTAGCATTAATCCAAGGTTATTTAGATCTTGGTGTTTACAGCATGGATCACGCCGACATTTATGGTGGTTACCAGTGTGAACAATTATTTGGCGAAGCCCTCGCATTAGCTCCCGCACTCAGAGATAAAATGCAGCTCATCAGTAAATGCGGCATTCGCTTAGTTAACGATCATAATCCAGATGTGTATCTCAACCACTATAACACCACGGCGGAGCACATCATTGCTAGCGTCGAAAACTCATTAACTCGGTTAAAGACTGACTACTTAGATCTGTTACTGATCCACAGACCAGATCCATTAATGGATGCTGATGACGTTGCCAATGCTTTTGAGCAACTTAAGCGCGAGGGTAAAGTGCGTCACTTCGGTACATCGAACTTTAGTCCGCAGCAATTCGATCTACTGCAATCGCGCTGTGATCAGAAACTGCTCTGCAATCAAGTGGAGATCTCACCAAGTAATATGAGCACATTACACGATGGTACGCTCGATCATTGCCAACAGCACAAACTGATCCCAATGGCTTGGTCTTGCCTTGGCGGCGGCAATATATTTTCAGCGCAGGATCCGCAATCAATTAGATTACGTGCAACCCTAACAAGCATTGCTGATGAGATTGGTGCAGAAAATATTAGTCAGGTGATTTACGCTTGGGTACTCGCCTTGCCAAGCAAACCACAGCCAATCATTGGCAGCGGTAATATTGAACGGATCACGTCAGCGATCAACTCCAGTAAACTCAGGCTAACTCGCCAACAATGGTTTAATATTTGGCAAGCATCAACAGGCCATGGTGTGCCTTAAACTGGCGCCAAAAATTAAGATCAAAAAAGGCGCTAATTGCGCCTTTTCGTAATCTTACACGCACTAACTTTATTGTCTCGCGCTTATAAGAAAGTGATCTCACCGCTTAAATGTGGGCGACGACCCTTTTGATCGCGAAGCTCAAATACTGTTTTATCTTCAAGATGCTCAACAGCAAAGCTAACGCTATTTGGCATAAATAGCGGCAACTTAAAGGCCACGTCAATCTTGCATGGCTTATCGCTAATATTTGGCATTAACTGGGCAACACAGCGCCCCTTAGACCACATACCATGAGCGAGTACGCGATCAAAACCAAAGCGCTTTGACATAACAGGATGTAAATGGATGAGGTTATAGTCACCCGATGCTTTAGCATAACGACGACCGAGATCTTCAGCAAGTGTCCAGCTAATCGGATCTTGCCACACCATTGCATTCGCCTTAGGTGGACGCACCCGCTTCGCTTTACCTTCAATGCGGTACAAGTATGTAGAGAGAGACTCCCAAACCAACTCGCCTGCCACAAATGCTTTTGACACTAGCTCGAACTCAAGGCCCGAGTCAGTCATGCGACTGGTCGTTAATACACATTGGATATCGAATGTTTCATCAACTTTGGCTGCGCGATGCATTGTGATGCTGTTTTTCAGGTGAATCATTCCCAACAACGGGAACGTAATACCTTCATGGGTAAAAATAACCGCATGTAGCCTAAATGCCATCACATATAGATATGTCGGTGGTAGGGTTTTACCGTCGAACTCAAAGCCACAGACTTTGGCGTATTGTGCCACTTTGTCTTGCGACAAGGTCACGTTAGGGCTAGAGATATTAATTACTGGCAGCGGTTGCTCATCCCAACCAGGCTTACGACCAAAAAATATTTTGCGATAAAGCGTAAATAGCGATGGTAACGCCTTTAAATCGATGCTGTATTCTTTATTCAAACCAATAAAACCCTTCAAAATGACACGGGAAACCAAAATCGAGCGGCGCATTATACACCAAAAGCAACAAACCTGATAATTGCCAACAACATCAAGCTAGCTGTAAGTTAACCACATTCTTGCTGCCAACAATTTTTTGCCGCGACACCGAGGGGCTGCAAATAAGACTGCACACTCTTTTGCCCCACTAAATGCCCTGCCCCTATAACCACAAATAAAGGCTGCTTAGTATTTGGAGACTGCATCAGCTCAACAATACGCTGCGCCATCGTTTTATTGCGGCCCCAGAGCATTTTTTCCACCATTTCGGTTTCGCCATCACGTAACATCTCCCCTTCCATCAAGTCAGCCAGCTCCGCTTCATTACCGCTACGCCACGCTGAAATAAGTTCCAGCATATCGCTATCAGGCGCTTCAATGGCTTCTTTCACCATACTCCACTGGGTATCTGCATCAAAAGATGACAACAACTTAAATTGAAACTCTGTACTTTCAAGCTCGTACACAGGTTTAGCCCCTGCTTGGCTAACCAGTACCGCATCTACCCCATATATGCCGCTATAACCCAGAGCTGCGTAGCGCCCTATACTTAGCTGCATTGATTGTAGCCAAGGCGCGAAATTTTCAAGTGCTGCACATACTCGCTGCTGATGCTGACAATACGCAGTCATAACAGACTTTGTCTCACTATCCATCGGAACTTTGTCAGCGCCATATTTAGCCAGTAAAGCGGGTACATTAGCGCCTCTTACATCCGCCTCTACAACCAATGCTGCAGATCGTTCAAAAGCCTGTTCGATTTGCGCAGCTAACGGATAAAACTCAGCGCTTCCGACATGAATCGAGCCCAATAAATAAGCGGTTTGGCCTTGATAAGTGATTTGATAAAAAGGTGGTTTGTCGATTTGCTCAGCGCTTACCGCCGCGGAAACCAGACCTAAGCTTAGGCCAACTAATTTGAATAAACGCCTTACGCCACTTGTTGCTATCATCCTTGCCCCTTATAATTCAGCCAAATTTCTATTTGAGAGGCTGTTATGCCACACACACAGGTTATTGAGCAACTTAAAGCCAGTTTGCAAACCGCCTACCGCCAAGCGATTGATGCAGACAACCGTCTCGATGAGCTGAAAAAAGCGGGTCACGTAAAGTTTGACGCTATTTTCTCTGCATCTGAAGGCTTTACCACTAAGAGCAATCGCTTCACGCCATATGTGCAAGAATTAGCGGCCGATATGGAAGCCATGATTCAAAACCCAGAATCACTTGCACCAGCACTGGAAAGCTACGTGCCTAAGCTTGGATTACTGCTGCAAACCATGCAGGCCTTTAAATCTAACACTAAGTAATTCAGTTAGCCTTTAAAAGTTTATCAGCACTAAATATCAGTAAATGTTTAGTGCTTTTTAGGCTTTTCCGCTAAGTACGCCTGATTAGCCATTTATCTCACTGCAATTAAACCACTCTCGCGCCACTGTTCACTCACATATGCACTGTGAATGAGATAAAAAACTCCATAATTTATATCAATAACCCCCAAGTTTCTGTCATTGAATTGTCACACCTGTGTCATAGAATTTTCTACCTCATTAATACTTGGTAGGAAATAATGTCCGCTATCGATCTAAAATTTGAACTCGATAAAATTATCAGCAAAGAAAAAATTAAAGCGGTGTTCCAACCAATTTGCAATATATCTACTCACCAGATCCATGGCTTTGAAGCATTAAGCCGAGGGCCAGAGCATAGTCCATTATTCTCGCCGGTGCCGTTATTTAAAACAGCAGCTTACGAAGGACGCTTATCTGAATTAGAGAGTTTATGTCGTCGAATTTCGATTCAACAATTTAAATACTCCAAATTACAAGGCAAGCTATTTCTTAATATTTCCCCCAAGGCATTACTCGAACCTAACCACGCTAAAGGCTTAACTCTCAGTCTGGTACAAGAACTGGAATTAGAGCCGTCACAAGTGGTTATTGAGCTGTCAGAGCAGTATCCGGCCGATGATATCGATCTGCTTAAATCCTGTTTAAACCATTATCGCAGCCAAGGCTTTTTAACTGCAATTGATGACTTGGGTGCAGGCTATTCAGGTTTACGCTTATGGTCAGAGCTTGCCCCTGACTACGTAAAAATTGACCGACACTTTATTGATTCAATTGACACTTCATCAGTTAAGCAGGAATTTGTACGCTCCATCATTGCGCTTTGCCAAAATCTAAGTTGCAAGGTCATCGCTGAAGGTATTGAAACCCATGCAGAACTGGCCATTCTAAAGCAACTCGGCATTATTTATTGTCAGGGTTTTTTACTTGGCCGCCCTACCGCAGAGCCGAATCGTGATATTCCGTTCAGTCCGATGATTGAACCTGTAACTCCACGAGTTCGCTTTGCCGAATCAGCTGAGAGCTTATGTAGCAAGGCAACCACATGCCAGTTCAACAGCAAGCTCAAAAAAATAGGCGAGACTTTTAACCAGTATCAACACCTGCAAGCCATTGTTGTTATGCGAGCTGATGAAGTGATTGGCATGGTACTGAGAAGTCAGGTTATCGAGTTATTTAGCACGCCTTATGGTCGTGCACTGCATGAGCATAAAACCGTTGAAGAAGTGCTAACAGCAGAGCTTATTCGCATTGAAGCTGATATGCCTATTTCTCAGGTAAGCCAACGCTTAACCAACGAGTCTACCGACTTAGTTGTGCAGCAGTTTATTATTCTCAAACAAGGCAAACTACTGGGAGTTGGCCACACAAAAGATCTACTGGCAAAAATTACTGAGCAGAAGATTGCGGTCGCTCGCCACGCGAATCCATTAACAGGCTTACCTGGCAATATTCCCATTCAAGAAGAGCTACAGCGATTACGCTTACAGAAAAAAGCCTTCTATTTAGCCTATTTCGATTTATCAAACTTTAAACCTTACAACGATATTTACGGCTTCTGTCGTGGCGATGAGGTGATCCGTGAGGTTTCACGGCTTTTGCTGCAACAGCAAGACAGCAATAACTTTATCGGTCATGTGGGCGGCGATGATTTTGTCATTATCAGTACCGCTGCTGAGATCGAGTTACAAGCGCAACGAGTTATCGCTGATTTTGAAGCTAGCAAGTCATTGTTTTATTCTAAAAAGCACTGGCAGGCAAAACAGATGCTGGCGGAAGATCGCAAAGGTGTTAAATGCTATCACGAGCTTATTTCACTAAGCGCAGGAATTTTACCGCCTAGTGTGACTCTAAATTGTAATGAGCATCAATTGTCTATCTATAGCGCTCAGGCAAAAAAACAGGCTAAGCAAGCACAAAGCTCACTTAGCCTATTTAAGCTAGATATGGCGGTGGGTTTGTAACCTTATGTGCTGTAACTAAAGCTGAGTTTACAGCTTAGGTTTAACAGTATCCTTCAACCATGAAGTGAGTAATGCATTTTCATAGCGGTAAGGCTTGTCGTTCATTTTATTAATGGAATACATGAAGCCCATATCTGTCAGCTTTTCATCACCGGCCATCACCACTTTATCGCCTTCTACAATTTTATAGCTAAAGGTAATACGTGGCGGGTAAATATCTTTTACTACCCGAATATCATTGGTTGTTGCGCCAAAGGTTGGTCTAACATCACCAGCTAAGTCTAAGTCGGTAACTACCATTTCAAGCTTTTGTTCTGGCTTAAGAATTTTACTCGCTTCTTTGTTGAGGTTTTTAGTTAACTGCTCGAAAGTACGGTTCTCATAGCGTGATTGAATTTCACCACTAGAGCGAATATCACGGAAGCTACTCGGATCTTGCCATTCAACTTTAACCACGCCATTTTCAGTTACTGGGTTTTCAACGGCTTCATCTGCCGCCCACACTGAACTAGATACGAGTAAACTCGCAACAAGTATATGTTTTGCTTTCATATTAGCCTCCACCGCTATACGTGACTGGATCTTAACTTGCTCAACTGTACAATATTAAACCTGTATAATTGCTTAATCCAAATTTGAATACTGATAAAGTGTGTTTTATAAGCATATTAGTAGACCATAGTATAAACAAATTAGTTGCATCAAGTTGCATCAGTAAGCGCAGGCCGATTGCAAACCCTAGCCAGTTATATTCATTTACAAGCAGATAATTGTCAGCGTTATAGTGTTTGCATTATCTCTTCCAGCCTTTAAGCTTGAGTTATAAGCTGTACTCAAGAGATTATTACCATGCAAAAGCTGGCGCCCATTTTATTTGTTGTTTTACTGTTTATCGGTTTAGGCGCGGCGATTTATCATATCAATCAAACTGAAGTATCCTCTCATCTCGAGTCATGGTCGGCCTTTATCTATAAAGGTGGTTACAACTCTGGAAACTACCATAAGCAAGATGACTTTGATGACTATCCAAGCTGCAAGATCTATGCGGAAAATGAATCTTCAAAACTGAATGATGTTGCTTGGGAATGTGGGCTAAACTGCCGATTTGACTCCATGCGCCAAGGGTTTCATTGTGAAGCCATGAAGAATGAATAACGCTAATCTTGGATTTTTTTGTTACCAATCAAGCTATCAATCACCTTCCCATCCTAAAAAGTAGCTGACTAGTTTTTGTTCAGCTTTGATACAAGTTGTATCGGATAATATAGGTCTCAAGTTAACACGCAACGTCAGATACACAGCGCTAAATGAGTGCAATGTATCTAACGTACAGAAATCATCTTGAGCAAGCTGGTTAATTGAGCCAAGAGTTTCTTAGCACATGCATTTACGCAATTGTTTGGAGCCCAATATGAACTATTCAACCACTAAAATCGCTTTTTCTGGCCGTATGGCACTATTGGCAATCATTTTGAGCGCGTTCGCTTTTGTAGGCCAAGCCAATGCTGAAGAGTTTACCGCTAAAGAAAAAGCGGCAATCGCTGAACACCACCAAATTATAGAAAACCAAATGGCTAAAACTGAGAATGAACTCGAAGCGACTCTGCAATCAGAGTTTGATGCTCAAGTTAAAGATTCTGAGCAAGAGTTTATGCAGCTTGCTTGTACAGCCCATGGACTAGATTTCGACAATAGCATTGGAGTTTGCTTCGAATAACTTAAACAGACTAAGCATCGGTTTAAGTAAGCAATTTAGAATCAAAAACGAGGCGTTAGCCTCGTTTTTGATTTCTAACTGTAATCAGAATTACAATTAAAAAGGAAATGCAGCGCTCAATAGCGGATAAGTCGCCTTTAACTGCTTTTTCTTATGCGAGAACTTTTTGCCCGCAGGTGTTGCCTGCCCAGACGGTACATAAGGAAGTTCATCATCGCTACGCTCTTCATAAAGCTGACCAGCAATAAGATCATATTCATCAAGAAATGGGTAAGCATAACCGTCTTTTTCAGGCCACAACTCAAGCTTGCCCAGCTCATCAGCTGATTCAACTACTTTGTCGTACCATTCCTGACCTAGAGAAATTAAGAAACAACGAAACTCTGCGAATGCATATTCAGAGTCACAGCCTGTAATAATATATGCAGCGCCCCACACTGACCAAGAATAGGTTCGACGCATCTGCTGACCAAATATCTTGTCAAAATCTCGCAACTCATCATTGCTTAACGGGCTAAGCTTTTGCTTTAAGGCTTCAGCTAGCTCAGTTTGATCTTGTTGTGGCGATGTTCGGGTTACTAACGCCCAAAACTCAGATTCAGTCATCGGATTCTCTAATCATACGGTTTAATTGCCGCTATTCTAGCGCATTACTCAGATTGATTGGTATAACAACATCCATCACGTTATAACGTAAATCATACGGGTATAGACGTACCTATGAGATTTTTTTACACTTCAATGCACATTTATTCAATATGATGGCCTTTAGCAGATAATGACCAAACCACATCCACTGTTAGCCTTTTTGATGCTTATCTACGCTGTTTTAGCCGTCGCGGCACTATGGCGCACTTTTACGATGCAAACTTTTGATCTGCTAACTTTAGGTGTTTTGCCTGTACTATACGGCTTATATACCCGCCAGTTTTGGGCTGGAGTGGTATTTAAAATCTATCTTGCAATTCAAACTGTCGCCTTGCTCGCCTTAACGACTGCCGCAGTAATTGCTTATAAAATTACTCCTGAAGATGTAAAAGTTGTCTATCAAGGTCAAAACATTCCTATTAGCGGCCTAGTCGTTCTCGCCATAGTGGTAATGAGCTTTCAGTTTTGGGTAGCCTTTAGCAACAAGACACGCCTTTATCTCGCCTCTGGCAACAACAGTTAAACCAAGGTCGCTGCATAGCTACGCGCTGATTTACGCATAGCTCAGCGCCATAATAAAATAAATAAAAACGGTAATGACACTTATGAGCCATTTACAGCCCAGCGAACTTTCTATCTTGCTTGTAGAGCCTTCAGATACGCAGAGAAAAATCATTTGTCAGCGTTTAGAGCAAGAAGGTGTGAAGCTAATCCAAACAGCAACTAGTCTTGCTGAAGCCATGCAGATCATCAATCGCCATCAACCAGATTTAGTTGCAAGTGCCATGCACTATGCCGATGGCACGGCGCTAGAGCTTTTACAGCAAATAAAATCATCAGCTCACTTTAGTGATATTCAGTTTATGCTGGTTTCTAGTGAGTGTCGCCGCGAGCAATTAGAGCAATTTAGACAATCGGGCGTAGTTGCTATTTTACCTAAACCATTTAGTGCAGAGCATTTAGGTAAAGCAATAAATGCCACCATAGATCTACTTAGCAATGATGAATTAGATCTAACCCACTTTGATGTGCAAGATTTACGCGTGTTAGTGGTCGATGATAGCAAGATGGCGCGTAACATTATTAAGCGAACCATCACCAATTTAGGCCTAAGGATGATCACCGAAGCTGAAGATGGCCAACAAGCAATTGAGCTAATGCAGCAACAAATGTTTGACCTAGTGATCACCGACTACAACATGCCTAGTGTAGATGGCCTCGCGCTTACCCAGTTTATTCGTAACGATAGCCAGCAGTCACATATTCCGATTTTAATGGTGTCTTCTGAGGCCAATGAAACCCATTTGAGCAATGTTTCACAAGCAGGAGTTAATGCCTTGTGTGACAAGCCTTTTGAGCCCAATGTTGTGAAACAGATCTTATATCAGCTATTAGAAGAGTAAAAATTGAGAATTCGCCCCTATTTTTGACTTTAATGCCCATGTCATAAGGCTAAAGCACTTTTCAAATGCAAAAGCTTATGGCATGTTACATAACGCTACTAACAATTAAATCTACGGAAAGAAGAGACTATTCAAATGAATAAGACTGAACTTGTTGCAAAAATGGCTGAATCTGCAGAACTAACTAAAGCTGAAGCCGCGCGTGCATTAAAATCTTTTGAAGAAACTGTTGCAGAAGCAATGAAGAATGGAGACAAGATCTCTATCGTTGGTTTTGGTTCTTTTGAAACAACTCAACGCGCAGCTCGTACAGGTCGTAACCCACAGACTGGTAAAGAAATCCAGATCCCTGCGGCTACAGTACCTAAGTTCAAAGCAGGTAAAACGCTTAAAGATAGCGTTAACTAAATCACTGTTTCCGCAGTTAATAACTAAACCTCCCCTTCGGAGGTTTTTTTATGCCTGCCCCATCTCGGTGCTTCCCGCCCTAAATTGTATCATTATTGAACAACTGTTATTCCTTGAAACATGTAAACAACTGTTTTAATGAGATGTTTATTCTGGCTTAGAGCTTGCTAAATAACTTCTGACCTTCAAAAACAATAATGTTTCACCAAAGGGGAATACTATGAACAAGCTACTAATCAATACTAGTGCAGTACTTTTAAGCTCACTTATCGCGACATCGGCTCATGCAGCCGTAGAAGCCAACATTGGTGCAACTTCAAATTACTTATGGCGTGGTGTAACCCAAACTGATGACGCTGTAGCTGTACAAGGCGGCATCGATTACAGTCATGAATCGGGCTTTTATGCGGGCACCTGGGCGTCAAATGTCGATTTTGGCGATGATACGAGTTACGAGGTAGATTTCTACGCCGGTTTTGCAGGTAACTTTACTGACGACTTTGGCTACGATATTAACTATCTGTATTACGCCTACCCTGATGCTGACGGCAGTATTGATTTCTCAGAGGTAACTGCAGCACTAAGTTGGAAATGGCTCAGCGTAAGCTACTCTCATGTTGTCCATGCAGGCGATGATGTCGCTAGCGAGCCCCTTGATAATAGCGATATGGGTTATGCCCAAGCTAATTTTAGTTATCCATTGTCAGATACACTCTCTATTGGCGCCCATTATGGTTATTCAACTGGCGATGTAATCACTGCTTGGTACAATACCGACAGTTATTCTGATTACTCACTGGCACTGAGTAAAGATACCGACCTCGGTACTGTATCTTTTACTGTCAGTGATACAGATCTTAAAAACGATGATGCCAAGTTTTTACTCGGCTATAGCTACAGCTTTACTCTATAAGATCCTGTAAATAAGGCCATTTATGCTATTTTTAAGTACAAATGGCCAGTTATAAAATAAGCCAGGTTAGTTATTTAATTTCACTAAATCACTAAAAAACATCCACATTAATAAAAAACGAACGATAAATGTAATTTTGTTACATTGATCGCATATTTTTAAATCACTTCCTGCTAAATTCCAAATTAAGCACTCACTGATGGGTTTAATTAAGTAAGCCAAAGAGTGCACACATTGTTTAGTTATTAACCGATGGTATCAAAGTATTCCCTTTTAACGCTAAGTAAGCGATTCGGAACATGGATACCTAGCTAAGAGGAATTCGTGATGGCTCAGACTTTTGAGTTGGTGCCCAACGACGCAGAAATGGAGGCGTACACAACGCCTAAAGATCAGCAAAGTGCTGACGAGTTAGCCCGTAAGAAAGCCGTTAAAAAACGTCTTGAAGACTACCTTGAACAAGCGCAATTGAAGCGCGATTTAAGTGAAGATGATTTTTGGGCATAACCCAAAGTACGTGCTAAGCCATATTTGAGAAGCATCGACTTACTCAGATATATAAAAAAAGCTCCTGACATAATATGCAGGAGCTTTTTTAGTTTTATCACTATTTAGCTTTTTTGCGTTGCCGCATCGGTTTCACGCTTTTTCAAGAAATATTCTCGCGTAAGCGCAAACACCACAGGGCTTAACAGTGCCAATGCAATTAGGTTCGGAATAGCCATCATCGCATTGAGCGTATCCGCCAATAGCCAAATAAACTCCAGCGAGCTAACTGCACCAAGCGGCACAACTAGCGTCCAGATAATTCTAAACGGCTTGATGGCTTTGACACCAAACAGGAACTGCACGCACTTCTCGCAGTAAAAGCTCCAACCTAGAATCGTTGTGAATGCAAAAATAGTCAGCGCGATTGCCACCACATAATTGCCCATTGGGAACGCATGCGAGAACGCAAATGAAGTTAGCGCAGCACCATTTTCACCAGAAGTCCAAGCCCCTGAAACAATAATGGCTAAACCAGTAATGCTACAAACAATTAAGGTATCGATAAATGTACCTAACATTGCCACTAAGCCTTGCGCCACAGGGTTATTAGTTTGCGCAGCGGCATGGGCAATAGGCGCACTACCAAGGCCCGCTTCATTAGAGAACACACCACGGGCCACACCAAAGCGAATCGCCGCCCACACAGCAGCTCCAGCAAAGCCTCCTTGTGCCGCAACGGGATTAAATGCGCTATGCAAAATAAGCTCTATTGCCGCAGGGATCTCCGCAGCGTAAACAATAAGCACTGCTACACCTGCTGCAAGGTAGAAAACTGTCATCATAGGTACAAGCTTGCCCGCCACGTCGGCTATACGCTTAATACCGCCCATAAGCACTGCACCAACAAGTACCATTAGCACCACACCAGTTACCCAGTTTGGTACGCCAAAGTTACTGCCTAATGCGTCAGCAACCGAGTTCGCCTGCACTGTATTACCAATACCAAAACCAGCTAACGAACCAAATAGCGCAAAAGCTGTACCTAGCCACGCCCACTTAGAGCCCAAACCATTTTTGATATAATACATTGGGCCGCCAACGTGGTTGCCGTTGTCGTCGACTTCACGGTACTTTACCGCAAGCACCGCCTCAGCAAATTTAGTCGCCATGCCCACCAGCGCCGTGCACCACATCCAAAACAGTGCACCAGGTCCACCGATAAAAATAGCCGTTGCGACACCGGCAATATTACCGGTACCAATAGTGGCCGACAGTGATGTCATTAAGGCATTAAAAGGGCTAATTTCGCCCTTCTTGTTTTTGTCTTTATCTGGAATTCGACCTGACCACAACAGCTTGAAGCCAGTGCCTAGTTTTAAAATAGGCATTAGGCGTAATCCGACAGTAAGGAATAACCCCACTCCCAAGATCATCACCAGCATTGGAGTCCCCCAGACTACGGAATTGATCATGCTTACAAAATTCGTAATAGCTTCCATTCAAACCTCGTCGATACAGAGAAATTATCGTTATTATTTATATTTATACTTATATTTATAATCATGTATTTAGGGCTTTTTGATCTTTCATTGGCATAGCAAGATCAAAAGGTCCTAATAAAGCGAGTTAGCTATCAAAAATGATAAAACACTCAACCTTAGCAAACAGATTACAACGAATTGTTAACGATTGGAAAGACTAGAAAATAAACTAACGCAGTCAGGTGAAAAGTTGTCATAACGCTTGGCAACGCTATGACAACGATAAGTGGTATCAATTAGGCCAGTGAAACCTATTAGCGCATAGAAGCGCGAGGCAACTTAAAGGAGATAATAAACGTTGTAAGCAACATAGCTGCAGAAATCATTAAACAAGCCGATAAGCCCGCTTCTTGATAAACCCAGCCAGACAAAATGGTGCCCAGTAAACGGCCCATAGCGTTAGCCATATAGTAAAAGCCGATATCAAGCGATACGCCATCTTCGCCCGCATAACTAACGATTAAATAGCTATGCAATGACGAGTTAATCGCAAATACCGCACCAAACACCATAAGTCCGACAATCAGCGCAACCTGTGGTGCAATCCAACCTGTAAACATGACGACTGCAAGTATGCTAGTCACTAATGTCAGCACACCAGCCCATATAGTTGCAGCCTTGCCGTCTGGTGCACCTTTTCTGGCGGTTAATGCTGGTGCGAAAGATTGCACCATGCCATAGGCAATGACCCAAGCAGCAAGAAAAGTACCTACGCTGCTATGCTCCCAACCAAGCTGACTGGCCAAGAACACAGGTAAAGCAATAACAAACCATACATCGCGAGCGGAAAATAAGAATAATCGCGCCGCCGACAGAATATTCACACTGTCACTTTTGGAAAATATCTGAGTAAACTTTGGTTTAGATTTGGCTTTGCCTAAATCCGCTTTGAGACTCACAATGCTATAGATCCACACTAGCAGCAGTGCCGCAGCCATAATCGCAATCGCGCCTTTAAACCCAGCTGTAGATAGCAATACCCCACCTAAGAAGAAACCAGCACCTTTCAATGCATTCTTAGAGCCGGTAAGCATAGCAACCCAACGATAGAGCTTATCTTCTGCGCCTTTAGGCACCAATGTTTTAATGGCACTCTTAGCGCTCATCTTATTAAGATCTTTGGCGATCCCCGACATCGCCTGCGCCGCCATCACCCAAGGTACCGTCAGCATTGCAGTTGGCAACAACAGCATAGAAAGCGCCACAATCTGCAAACCCAGGCCGATGTTCATGGTGCGGTTAAGCCCTAACCTTGCGCCTAACCAGCCACCAACAAGGTTAGTAATAACGCCAAAGATTTCGTAAAACAGAAACAGCATAGCAATCGCTAGTGGCGTGTAACCTAAGTCATAGAAATGCAGCACCACCAACATACGCAATGCGCCATCGGTAAGCGTAAATGCCCAGTAGTTACCGGTCACGATTAAATACTGCTTAATGCTATCCGGTAATGAACGAAGTTTTGTTAGCACAATTGACTCTCTATATGGCAAAGTTCATGTTCTAAAAAATAAATAACAAGCGAAATGCCCACTCAAATAAGGGCTCCAGTAACGATTAAATACTGCTTAATGCTATCCGGTAATGAACGAAGTTTTGTTAGCACAATTGACTCTCTATAATGGCAAAGTTCATGTTCTAAGTATTAAATAACGAGCGTAATACCCCCTCAAATAGGGGCTCCAGTAACAGTTAACTACTGCTTAATGCTATCTGGTAATGAACGAAGTTTTTTAGCACGATTAGCTCTCTATATAGCAAAAGTTCATGTTCTAAGAATTAAATAACGAGCGAAATGCCCTCTCAAATAGGGGCACCGGTAACGATTAAATACTGCTTAATGCTATCAGGCAACGAACGAAGTTTTGTTAGCACGATCAAACCACCTAAAAAGCAGGCACGATTCCAATTTGGCTTTTCCTAGAACCTAGAACCTAGGGTCGAGGCCCTAGGATCTATAAGCGAAGCGTCCTGCTCTTCCTAAGCTCTTATATTTAAGCCTGATCCATTTTACCAACCATAATTGCCAGCTCTGCAGTGCGATTAGCGTAGCCCCATTCATTGTCGTACCAAACATACAACTTAACTTGAGTGCCATTAACCACCATGGTTGAAGGCGCATCGATAATGCTTGAGCGTGGATCAGTTTTATAATCAACCGATACTAATGGGCGCTCTTCATAGCCTAAAATATCTTTAAGTTCGCCTGCTGCAGCTTGTTGCAGCAACTGGTTAACCTCTGCCTCAGTCGTTTCACGCTCAACTTCAAACACACAGTCAGTGATAGAAGCGTTTGCAAGTGGAATACGCACTGCGTGACCATTTAACTTGCCCTTTAGCTCAGGGAAAATATGAGTGATTGCAGTTGCGCTACCGGTTGTTGTTGGGATTAAGCTCAATCCACATGCACGAGCACGGCGCAGATCTTTATGTGGTGCATCTAAGATGGTTTGAGTATTAGTAATATCGTGAATCGTAGTCATCGAGCCATGCTTGATACCAATCTTTTCATGAATCACTTTAACCACTGGCGCTAAACAGTTTGTGGTGCAAGAAGCTGCTGTCACGATTGGATGAATATCTTTATCATAAAGGTCATGGTTAACTCCCATTACGATATTCAACACGCCTTCTTCTTTCACAGGTGCAGTCACTACCACACGTTTAACGCCTTGGTCTAAATAGGCTTGTAATAAGGCTTTAGTTTTCATCACCCCAGAGGCTTCAATCACTACGTCACAAGCTGACCAATCTGTTTCGGCAATCGCTTTATTGCGAGTTGTAGCAATACGCTTGTTACCAATAACAATATCAGTGCCTTCAGCTGTTGCTTCTTCAGACCAGCGACCGTGTACAGAGTCAAATGTCAGCAAATGCGCTAATGTGGTTGCATCACCCGCTGGGTCGTTAATCTGTACAAATTCAACATCGCTATTATGCCAAGCCGATCTTAATGCTAAACGCCCCATTCTACCGAAGCCGTTGATACCAATTTTGATTGTCATAGTCGTCTCTTAATCTGTTCTGAGTTTAAGTTAACTGTTATTGCTTAAATCTAGTTTGTGTAACTAAGAATACATTCATCCCGTTACAGGGGTAATACTTCAAGTATTACACTCTTTACTTGCAGTGCCAGCCTTATTACAGCGGGTTAGCTGCTTACTTCCTCTTCGGCAAACATATGGCGACTGCGGTTAGCTATTGCCACTAAAGACAACATCACCGGAACCTCAACTAACACACCAACCACTGTTGCTAATGCTGCACCTGAGTGTAAACCAAATAATGAAATAGCCACTGCAACCGCAAGCTCAAAGAAGTTTGATGTTGCAATCATGCATGCTGGCGCCGCAACTTTATGGGTTAGCTTCATTTTTTTCGCCGCATAAAATGCAATGAAGAAGATACCGTAAATTTGGATTAATAACGGAATCGCAATCAGAGCAATATTTTGTGGCTCAGCAATAATGGTTTCAGCCTGAAAACCAAATAGCAGCACCACAGTTGCAAGCAAGCCTACCATCGACCATGGCTTTAACTTAGCCACAAACGCATTGACCTGACTATCATCACCTTTTTTCTGCAGCATATAGCGAGTGATAACACCAGCAACTAACGGCAACACAACATACAGGCCAACAGATGAAAGCAGTGTCGCCCACGGCACCTGGATATCACTAACACCGAGTAACAGTGCGGTGATTGGCGCAAATGCTACCACCATAATAAGATCGTTTACTGACACTTGAACTAGCGTGTAGTTAGGGTCACCTTTGGTTAGCTGGCTCCACACAAATACCATTGCAGTACAAGGCGCAACGCCCAGTAAAATCATACCTGCTATGTATTCGCTCGCTGTTTGTGGGTCAACAAAATCAACAAAGAATACTTTAAAGAATAACCAACCAAGTGCAGCCATAGTAAACGGCTTTATCAACCAGTTTATGACTAATGTCAGTACCAAGCCTTTCGGGCTTTTGCCCACATCTTTCACAGCAGAAAAGTCGATTTGTACCATCATTGGGTAAATCATTACCCAAATAAGCACTGCAATTACAAAGTTAACATGGGCATATTCAAGCCCAGCAACCACGGCAAATGTATCAGGTGCTAAGTTACCCAAAAATACACCAGCTAAAATTGCTAGACCTACCCAAACACTTAAATAACGTTCAAAAATACCCATGATATTTAGCCTATTACTACATAATTTCGCCAACCCGACTAGAGTTAGCTTTAGAAGGTTAGCAGCAGTGTTTAACTCTTTCAGGACGATCGCCCATCTGTCCAAGATTAGTTAAATTGCCACCAATAAGTTCGGCTTCATCCTTAGCCAAAGTCTGTAAGATTTCATTTGCCCAACTGGGTAACTGCGGATTAATGCTATAAAAAACCCACTGGCCCTGACGACGGTCAACCAATAACCCAAGCTTTCTAAGCTGGGCTAAATGACGTGAGACCTTTGGCTGGATCTCATCAAGTGCTGCCATCAACTCGCAAACACAAAGTTCAGACTCAGCTTGAATAAGCAGTAAACTGCGCATTCTGGTGTCATCTGCTAGTGCTTTAAAAAAGGTTAAAGGTGTCATCATCAATTCTCGACAAATTAACTAAGTATGAAAAAGCGAATATACGACAAATAATATATACGTTTTTTCATATAAGCAAGCCAGTGTTCGATTTTTATTTATGCTAATTTCAGTTTGCCGCTGTGTGACAGATATAAAAAAGGCTTCCCTTAGGAAGCCTCATTGGTTGTCACTTGCTGATTAAATCTGCATCACGCTTGGCTTAGTTACCAGCAATCTTCATCTTATCCATCAAAATGCCGCCTGTGCGGATTGATGAACGCAGATCTCTGTCTTTAGCCACTGCAACGATATTCTGGTACATATCCTTCAGGTTACCTGCAATAGTGATCTCTTCAACTGGATACAAGATAACGCCATTTTCGACATAGAAACCAGCTGCACCACGAGAGTAATCGCCAGTAACAGTGTTCACACCTTGGCCCATCACCTCGGTTACGATTAAACCTGTACCCATCTCTTTAACTAACTGATCAAAGGTTTGCCCCGTTGTCGATAGTGTCCAGTTATAAATACCACCGGCATGACCAGTGTTAGTCAGTCCAAGCTTGCGCGCAGAGTAACTCGTTAGCAGATAAGTCGCTAAACGGCCGTTATCAATAATATCCCGTGCTTGGGTGGCTACGCCTTCACTGTCATATGCAGAGCTTGCTAGCGCCCCAACTAACAAAGGATCTTCATGAATGCTAAACCAGTCTGGGAAAACCTGAGTATCAATCGCGTCGAGTAAAAAGCTCGACTTACGGTATAAGCTGCCACCGCTGATCGCGCCAACCAAATGCCCCATTAAGCCTGTAGCAATTTCAGGCGAAAACAGTACCGGTAACTGAGTAGTAGCAATCTTGCGACCACCTAAACGACCCGCCGTTTTCTCAGCGGCTTTACGGCCAATAATCTCTGGTGCCGTCATATCGCTAAACTTGCGCGCAACCGTGTAATCGTAATCACGCTGCATGCCACCTTCGTGCTCACCAATAGCCACACAACTTAAGCTATAACGAGAACTGCAAAAGCCATTTAAGAAACCGTGGCTGTTACCGTAAACCTTTACGCTAGAGTGCGCGTTAGCGCTTGCGCCGTCAGATGTTTGTACGCGCTTGTCTGTATCTAAGGCTGCTTCTTCAGCTAATACAGCAAGGCGAGTTAACTCTTCAGGTGAGATATCTTCAGGGTGGTATAAATCAAGATCTGGAAACTGTGTCGCCATTAACGACTTTTCAGCCAAACCATTAAACGGATCAGCCGAAGTAAAACGAGCAATGTCATCAGCAGCTTTAACAGCTTGCTCAATGGCAGCCTTGCTTAAATCAGAGGTCGATGAGCTACCTTTACAGCCATCTCTAAAAACAGTAATCCCTAGGGCACCATCTTTATTAAACTCCACGGTTTCAACTTCTTTCATGCGGGTTGAAACAGACAAGCCTTGTTGCTTACTAATCGCAACTTCAGCACCTGAAGTCCCTAATGTTTTTGCATATTCCAGCGCCATCGAAACGGCATCTTTCAAGGAATCCAATTCAATATCAATGCTAGGTGAAGACACAGTTCTACTCTTTATTTATCGGCAATGGCGCTAGCATAACAAACCCAAATGCCAATCTCATTAAATAATCCCGCTGCAACTGGCTCAATCGCTATGTTGAGCAAAAAAATATCAGCTAACCAGCCACTAAAAGCCGCCATAAAGGCTATTACAGACAAAAATAGGAAAGGAAATAAGCAAGTTTAGATGTTATTATTAGCACAGAATTTGTAAGAGATTTTTAGATATGAAGATTGTCGGTGACTCAGAGCACTTCCACCAGCCCTATGACCAAGATGATAACTACGAAAGTAGAGCGGACGTAAAACGCGAAATCGCTATTTATCAGGAATACGGCAAAAAGCTAGTCGCACTTAGTAAAAGCCAAGTGCAAAAGCTAGATTTAGATGAAACGCTTTTTGATAATATTTTGAAAGCTAAAACAATCAAAATTAATACCGAAGCCTACCGTCGCCACATTCAGTACATTGGTAAACTAATGCGCTATGTTGACCTTGAAGAACTTGAGGTTGCATTGAAGAACGTACTGAACCAAAACAGCAACGAAAGTGCCAAAACTAATGTTGCTGACAAGACTCGCGATCAGCTAATTGCTGAAGGTGACTCAGCAGTACAAGACTTAGTCGAACAACACCCTGAGTTTGACCGCCAAAAACTGCGTCAGCTAGTTCGTCAAACCAAAAAAGAGCTATCTAAAAACGCAGATATCGCTGCGTCGAAGACAGCCAAAGAATTAAGTAAGTATTTACGTAACGAGATCAAAGATTAATCGTTACAAATATAGACATCATCGCTATATATCTACACAATAGCTCTTTAAGTCTTTAACTGACTTAGGGAGCTTTTTTATTTGTTTATACGAATAAAGCCCGCCTAGAATCCAGTACAAATTTGCAGCACAAGGAATATGCACATGCGTCTGCCCCACACACTGGCCACTCTGCCTTTATCTTTTCTTTGCCTATCATTAATCAGTGGCTGTAATGGCTCATCAGATGGCAGCAGCGATACCGACAACGGCGGCACCTACAGCCTATCTTTAAGTTACAAAACCGTTGTTAATGGTGCTTGTGCTGAACCAACCAATTCATTGAGTTTTGACGCTAATGGCGCTTTTTGTGCGGTAGCCCAACTAAAACAAGATAATAGCAATCGCAGCGGTAAACTGATTAGCTTTTCCAGCAGTTTTGGTGAATTATCAGTAAGCACCAAGTTAACGAATGATAATGGCCAAGCAGAAATCATTGTTAGTGACAGTGCAGGCGCTGAAGGTGCTGGCACGCTAACAGCTGATTTTAGCGAAGGTGACAACACTGCCACAGCAACACGCAATTTTGAGTTCACCTCAAGTACTAACCCATCAGAACCTAAATTTACTCTCAACAGTGCAATCATTAATGGCACTCAAGTGGTCACGCAATTTAAAGCTGAAGAAACGGTGCAGCTACAAGCGCAGTTTTTAGATGAGCAGGGCCAAGGCATAGCAGGCAAGATGGCAAGCTTTACAGCGGGTAACGCCAGCCTAAACCCAAGCTCTGCACTGACTAAAGACAACGGTATTGCTCAAGTGAGTTATACCGCAAGTGATAGCGAGCTAGGCGCAGCTAACTTCTCTGTCACATTAGAAAGCGACGGTGTCACTTATCAAAGCTCAGGTTTATATGAAGTACTCGCTAAAGATGCCGTTAGTGACGATGGCGTGATTGTTATCGGTCATTTCTCTGCTGACGGTAGCACTTTTACTGAAAACCTATTAGCAACCACCTTGCCTGATGACAAGACTGTTAGTGCAGGCGGTACCTTTGGTGTCACCGCAGATGTGGCTACTAAAAATGAAGATGGTAGCTACACTCGCCTACAAACCCCAACCAGTGTGACATTCAGCTCAAGCTGCGTACTAAGCAATAATGCCAGTATTGATTCACCAGTCACCACCCTTTCAGGTACAGCTAGCTCAACCTTCCAAAACACTAGTTGTAGCGGTAACAGTGAGCGTGATGATCAAATTACTGCTTCGGTAATTGCTGGTAATCAAACTGTCTCGGCAATCTTGGACTTCTCGCTAGCGAGCCAAACCCTGGCGAATTTGAGCTTTGTCTCAGCAGAACCTACTTCAATCCGCATTAAAGGTGCTGGTGGCACAGGCTCAAGTGAATCATCACTTATTACCTTTAAAGTAGCTGATGCCAATGGTCAACCTATTGCGCAGCAAGATGTTGATTTCTCGCTTGATACTACCGTCGGCGGCATTACGCTAACAGATAGCAGCAACACCAGTAACTCTGCCGGCCTTGTTAGCGCTACAGTATTGTCAGGCACTATGCCAACACCAGTGCGCGTATTAGCTACTGCAACAAACAGCGATGGCGAGTCAGTAACAACCCAGTCAGAGCAACTCACTATTAATACTGGTTTACCTCAGCAACTAGGTTTTAGCTTATCGAGCAGCTTGTTAAACCCTGAAGCAGATTCACACGACGGCGAAAAAGCCACAATTACCGCGTATGCATCAGACAGCTTTGGTAACCCAGCACCTGATGACACTACGATTAACTTCACCTCTGAAGGCGGGCAAATTCAACCAAGTTGTGCCACTGTAAATGGTACTTGTAGTGTTGAATGGACAGCTGCAGACCCACGAGTACCAAATCATCGCATCACAGTACTCGCCTATGCCTTAGGCCATGAGACCTTCTTTGATACTAACGGTAATAACATTTTTGATGATGCTGATGGCGGCGCAATCGCTGCAGCCTGTTTAAACGCTAATGGTAATGCAGTTGCATGTTCAGGCAACGGTATGGATATCGAAACCTACCATGCTGGTGGCTTTAGCGATTTAGGTGACGCCTTCCGTGATGATGATGAATCATTCTCACATACTCCTGGAGAGCCTTATTTTAATACAGGATCAAGTTCAAGTTATGAACTCGCAGACGGCAAGTTTAATGGCCCACAATGTACTGGTAACTTATGTGGTGAAGGCCAAGCCAATAAAACTTATATCCGTAAAGCATTAATCATGACGATGTCAGGTTCTACTGCACATTTTGAAATCCACCAAGACGGTAATCTCATCTATACCGATGGCCAAACAGCAGAAATTATCACTGCAGCAATCCCAGCAGGTGGGTTCTCAGTATTTAATGTACGTTTCTTCGATAGCGCTAACCAAATCCTACCGAAAGGTACCAATATCACAACGACGGCTAGCAAAGGTGAGTTAGATGCGGACCCTTATGAAGTACGCAACCGTAATAGCCATGGTGGCAGCAGTACTAGCTTTGTGTTGACCAATGATATTGACCCAACAAGCACTGATGAGCCAACAAAGGTCAGCCTCGTATCTATTGAGTCAGAAACACCTAAAGCGATAAAGTCAGGTATTTCATTTAGCGTTGAGCTATCAGCACCAACACCCTAATGACTTAAATTAAAAAAGCTTAGTCGCTAAATAGTAAAAGCCCGTGCTCAACATAATGAACGCGGGCTTTTTAGTCTTTATTCATCACAGCTTGAGCAGCTATCAATTGCAAGTATCTAGAAAAACGCTCTACTACATGAGCTGTAAAATCATCTCTCGATAACCGTCTCTCGATAATCATCAAAGGATTATTAAATAAAGCGCCTATACAAGGGCTTTTAAACGCTTAGATACGCCCCAATAAGCCAAAGCAAAGAATATAACTACCATGGCCCATAATTGTAGCCACTGCGGCATAATGCTTTGCCACGATGCGCCCATTTGATTTAACTCTAACATGGCCATAATGCCTGGCACCGCTGGTACGATTTGCGAAACCGCCACCACAGGCTCAGGAATTAACGCTGTAGGCCACACAAAACCCGACACAAACAAAATCGGCATAGAGATCAGCAATAACACTTGGGTAGGTAAATCTCGGCGGGTAAACAAGCTGCTAAATGCTACTCCAGCCGCAGTTGTAGCCAGTAAAAATGGCAACATCAGCAAAGCCACTCGGCCGATACTTGCCTGTAAGCTAACGTCATACCAATAGTAACAATATCCGACGTAGTAACTGCTTAGCAGGCTGTAAATCAACATAAACGCAGCGATACGCCCACAAACAAGTTTGAGTGGACTCACTTGCTGCCAATAGCCTCGTTGACGCCACTGACTTGCACCTAAAATACCTGTGCCAATCAACAAGGTTTGATGCAATATAAGTAAAAATAGTCCCGGCACAATATAGGGCGTATAACCTAAACTTGGATTAAACGCAGGTATGCTATTAAGCTTAACGACATTAAGGCTTTGCTCTACTGCTTTAGCATTATCGCCTTGGGCTAACATACCTAAGCGTTGTATATTTTTACCCGCATCGAGTCCTGCAGAAATCAGCCCTTCCGCAACTGCCGAGTAAATTAAAAAGTAACTAGCATCGCCGCCATAGCTCAAGGTCACGCCTTTACCTAACAGCAAGTCACGTCTGAAGTTGGCAGGGATCACTAACAAACCGTGCGCACGCCCAGTTTCAATCCAGCGCTTTGCTTCATCAATAGAGCCTAGTTCGGCAATCACTGCTATTTTGGGGCTGGCATCAGCATGACGCACTAACTGACGACTCAGCGACGATCTATCATGATCAATAACCACAAGCTGCTGCTCAGTCGGTACCTGATGCAAATACGGCAGTGGATACAAAATCGAGTAAAATAGCACGCCACCAAACACGGTAATAACTATGGTTTTATCTGCGAGGATCGCTTTAAGCTCAGCCCAAATTAGCTGTAACAGGCTCATATATTATTGCTCCTTTACCAAAGCAGCAGAACTTGCAGCCGCTGATGAAGCCTCTAATTCTGCTTCATCAAAGCCCTTCTTCGCAAAAATAACGATAGGAATAAGCAATAGTAAGAAGCCCCAATAACTGAGCATTTGCGGCAAACTGGCAATTAAGCTTTGGCCGTAACTCACCACGGCAATATGGGTTTCAATATAATGGCTAGTTGGCATAATCACTCGCCACCATTGGGCAAGCTCTGGCATTTCATGGGTTGGAAACGTCACTCCCATAAATGCAAAAGCAGGGGCAAACATTGCGGTGCAAAAACTTATCACTCGCGCACTGTCTTTTAGCACGAAGAAAATCGTCAATACAATCAGCCATACCGCAAGCAACATCAATGTTTGAGCAATTAACAGCACAGCAATACTGCCAGCGATAGGCAAGCCCAAATACAGGTAAATTAGCGCTAGAATAAAGCCACCATGCAGCAAGACTAACGGTGTATAGAAGACTATTTTTGCGGCTATCACTTTGCCGACACCTAATTGATACCATTGCTTAGTGGTATTCCAGCGCAGCTCACGATTAAGGCTATTGGCAAATACCATCATGGCCACCAGCTGCAGCAAAGCAATTAATACCGGCGGTACTAAAAAGCCGACATAATTATTGTTGCGGTTAAACAGCGCGGTTGTTTGACTGCTAACTGGGCTTAAGTTAACTGCAACGCGCTCCATAGGCACACCAGCAGCAAGCAACTTAAGCTCACCTAAGGGTTTTAAGCCATCAGCCATGCTCGCTTGTAACTGGCTCGACAATAGCTTACCTACCAGTAAAAACTGGCTGTTATAACGAATATCGATTGTTGGTGTTTTTGAGGTAAGTAAATCGCGCTTAAGACCATAAGGCAACACTAGCAAGGCATAGACTTCACCTTGCTTCATCGCAGCCTCAGCACTTGGCAGCCCGGTATAACTAATCGGCTTAGTCACGGGATTAGCTTGCAGTTGCCGTGCTAAGGCGCGGCTGATTTGGCTATTATCCAAATCAACGACAGCTACAGGGAGCTGTCTTGGTAGCCCTGCACTAAAAAGCAACCATAGAGCAATAATGCTGATTAGCGGAATATAGCTAACCAATGCTAACTGCCAAGGGTCGTCTTGCAGAGCGGTAAACTCTCGCTTTAGCGCCTTTATCACAGCCTGCCTCTCTTGCCTTAAAGGGTGAATAGCACCGACATACCTACTCGTAGATCGGCAATAGGCTGATTAGGACGAAGTTCCACTTGGAATGTTCGCATATCAAAGTCGTGACCACTTTCAGTCGCTCGCCAAGTCGCAAAGTCGCCCATCACGGAAATGTGGCTAACAGTAAACTCAACTTGCTGATCCAGCGCTGGAATTGTTAGCTTTAACACATCAGCTTGCTTGAACTGTTTAAGCTGATCTTCACGTACTTGGAACACCGCCCACGCATCGCTCATATCAATCAAGCTCACCACAGGGAAACCACTTGGTGCTAGCTCGCCAGCTTGTAGTAACACTTCACTGATCTCACCGGTTTTAGGAGAGCGCATTTGGCTGTCTGACAAAATTGCGGTGACTTCATTAACCGCACCTTCTGCCATACGCGCATTACCCGCAGCCGCAGCTTTGGTTTCTACTCGCGCACCTTCATCAGCCATTTGATACATGGCTAATGCTGCTTGTTCGGTATATTTAGCCGCTTGCCACTGAGTAAAAGCTTCGTCGCGCTTTTGTCTGGCCAGTACACCTTCATTAAACAGCACTTCAACGCGATCAAAAGTAGTACGCGCCAGTTTGGCTGCCGCTTGCGCTTTTAACCACTGCTCCTTTGAGGCGGCAACTTGTTGCTTACGCGCACCATTATCAGCCTCTTGCTGCATCGCTAGCGCCGCATCTCGGCCACCCTCAGCTTGCATCAATTTCGCTTTTAACTCAGGGCTGTAAATGGCGTATAGCAAGTCGCCTTCAGTGACTTTGTCACCACGCCTAACAAGAACCTCTTCAACACGGCCAGGCACCTTAGATGACACGTTATATTCACGCGCTTCAATCTGTCCTTGCAGCAGCTGTGGCTTGGGGGTGTAAGCAAGGATTAATCCATATACTAGTGCACCAATTAATACGATTAACGCCAAAATGGCCAAAATACGGTTAGTGCGCATTGGTATCCCCTTGCTGAATGCTTCTACCTATAAATTCATCTAGCTGACCGCTTATCGCCATCAGTCTTGCATATGCTTGTATATAGCGGTATTGGGCGCCCAATTGCTGAGTCGCTACTGCGTTAAGCTTAAGCTCGGCATCAACTTTCTCAATTGATGTCGACAAGCCTTGCTTAAAAGCGATATCTCTTAAACGCTTATTTTCTTCAGCTAAGCTCATTGAAGTATTGAGTGATAATACTTCTTCTTGTGCTTGCAACATTTGGCGGTAGCTTTGATCGAGTAATAAATTTAAGTCTTGCTGAGTTTGCGCCTTGGTATAGCGTGCTTGAAGCAAAGCACTTTGTGCGGCTTCAACCTTACCACTGCGACCATCTCGACTTAGAAGCGGCATGGTAAAGCCAACCCCTAACATCCAATCTGGTTCGATTTGAGAAAATAGACTGTCGTCTTCATACAAGGTGTAATTACCGTAAAGAAATACCGTTGGCAGATAACTGCCCTTCTCTACATCCACTAAGCCTTTCGCTTGTGCTTCTTTAGCCTCTAACAGCTTTAAAGCAGGATGCTGCGCCATAGTTAATTGCGCAAGTTGCGGTAATGATGGCGAGTTATGCAACATAAACAGCGGCGAAGTCGTATCCACTTGTCTCTCGTGCAGCATACGAGATAGTGCAATCATCGCCATTTCAGATTGACGCTTTGCACTACCATAACTAACCCGTGCGTTTTCAAGTGCTACTTGTGCATTGAGTCGCTCGACTTTAGCGATCTGCCCTTGTTGCTCTAATTTTTCAGCGTGAGATGCATGTAAGGTCAACGAATCAACTAGTTCGGCTTGGGTGCGCGCTAGAGAATCTGTTACCGCCACCGCGTAGTAGCGATCCACCAGCTGCAAAAATAACTCGCGACTAGTGAGTTTCAATTGTTGCTCTTTTTCAGCTACCTGAGCTTCGTGGATCCCTTGAGCAGCTGAAATTTTACCACCTGTGTAGATAGGCCACATAGCTTGCAGACTAGAACGAAAAATATCTTGTTCGGTGAAAGGTGTAACGAATAAGCTTCCAGGGATCCCGGCTAATGCGCCACCTAGAGCTGGCGGCAGCGCTCCGGGATCGATTGCAGCAAGGGGATTAAGATCGCGGAGATCGAGTTCAATCGGCTTTTCTAAGCGAGTATAACTACCGGTAAGATTGATCGACGGCAGGTTCATATCTTCACCTGCTTCACGTTCAGCTTCAGCGCGACTCACTTCTTGCGCCCCCGCCTGCAGTTTATCGCTGACTTTGGTCAACTGCTGCCAAGCCTCATCAAAGGTCATTGGCTTAGCTTGGGCAGTAAGCGGCAAAGTCAGTAAAATAGCACACAGCAAACGTTTCATTAACACCTCTAGAGCTTTTACTCTATTCCATTGGTAAATAGTATCATTGCTATATGTTACTCGCTAGGTTTTAAGCAATTGAGTTAATGCCTAAATCCTAGCGGATATTGAACATTTTGCTTTACGGCACTCAATAAAAACTTGAGCGCCTTTGTTAAAAAGCACTCAAAAAAACACTAGAATGCTTAAGCAGCAATTGACTAAGCTGTGCCGCCAACAGTTAATTTATCTAGCTTCAATGTTGGCTGACCAACACCTACAGGTACGCTTTGGCCATCTTTACCACACACACCAACACCTTTATCTAATGCTAGATCATTACCCACCATAGAGATCTGGCTCATTGATTCAGGGCCATTACCAATTAAGGTTGCGCCTTTAATCGCTTGGGTAATTTCGCCGTCTTCAATTAAATATGCTTCAGAAGCCGAGAACACAAACTTACCCGAAGTAATATCTACCTGACCACCACCAAAGTTAGGCGCGTAGATCCCCTTCTTCACTGATTTAATGATCTCGGCAGGATCTGACTCGCCCGCTTCCATATAGGTGTTTGTCATACGTGGCATCGGCAGATGAGCATAAGACTCACGGCGACCGTTACCTGTAGATTGCTGACCCATCAAGCGCGCATTTAGCTTGTCTTGCATATAGCCTTTCAAAATACCGTCTTCAATCAGCACAGTCTTTTGTGTTGCAACACCTTCATCATCAATGGTTAATGAACCGCGGCGGTTTGCCATGGTGCCATCATCCACAACGGTAACCAATTCAGACGCCACTTTCTGGCCGACTTTACCACTAAAAGCACTGCTGCCTTTACGGTTAAAGTCACCTTCAAGTCCGTGACCAACAGCTTCGTGCAGCAGTACACCTGGCCAGCCAGCACCAAGTACTACAGGCATTTCACCCGCTGGAGCATCAATAGCGTGTAGGTTAACTTGTGCTTGGCGTACCGCTTCGCGTGCAAAGGCGAAGCAATATGGCAGGCCATCGTCGCCATCTTCAAGTAGTACGGTGTAATCATGACGACCACCGCCACCTGACGCGCCACGTTCACGCTTGCCGTCTTCTTCTAAAATAACGCTACAGTTAAAGCGCACTAGCGGACGAATATCGGCTGCTAAGGTGCCATCGCTTGCGGCCACCAAAATCTCTTCATGTACGCCAGATAAGCTTACGACCACCTGAATAATGCGGCTGTCTAAGCTACGGATATACGCGTCGGCCTGCTTAAGCAGCTCAATCTTTTTCACTTCTTCCATTGCGGCAATTGGATCGCTGCTGATGTAAAGCGCCTTATTGTCTTGCTTTGACCATGCGTTAACTTGTCCATTACCGCCTGAAGTCGCAATGCCACGCGCTGCTGTTGCTGCCGCTTCTAGTGCGCTTGGCGTAATTTCATCAGCATAAGCAAAACCAGTTTTCTCACCAGTAATAGCACGCACGCCCACACCACGTTCGATATGAAAACTGCCGTCTTTAACTATGCCATCTTCTAGCACCCAAGACTCATGACGACTGCCTTGAAAATATAGATCGGAGAAGTCAATTTGATGCTCGTGGATACGCTTTAAATAGCTTTGGAGATCATCTATTGCTAGCCCATCTTGTAATAAGCTTTGTCCAACTTGAGTTAAAAGTGACATCTATTCTCTCTTTTATTAATTCGATAAAAATATTGGCAAAGCCGAGCAGGTTTATTGCTAACCGACTCGACTCGCTTAAATTTGCTCTATCGCTGTCGTGATTAAATTCTCACAGGTCTACTGCAAAGCTGCTACTCGCAGTTAATCACGACTTAAGCTGTGGCGATACAAATCTGTTGTGGTTTATTACTGGCATTTTCGCGCGAATACTATGTACGCTTTGTACATCTATTTCGGCTTGTAGCCAACCTGTACCTTGAGGCTTTTGTGCAATAACTTCCCCCCAAGGGCTAACAATCATGCTTTGCCCCCAAGTTTCACGGCTACCACCGTTGTGCAGCCCCCATTGCGCTGCGCCAAACACAAAACATTGGGTTTCAATTGCACGGGCCTGCAATAGCACTTGCCAGTGTGCCTCTCCGGTAACCTTAGTAAATGCTGCCGGTACTGCAATCATCTCGGCGCCGGCTTCCCGCAGCGCCCGAAACAGATCACTAAAACGGATATCATAGCAAATCGCTAAGCCGAGTTTCCCTAAAGGTGTATCTACTACAACGATACGGTTCCCTGGGCAAAATGCGTCACTTTCTCGATATTGTTTAGTGCCATCACTCACCTCAACATCAAATAGGTGTAGCTTGTCGTATTGACCTAACACGCTGCCATCAAGGTCAAACACGTAGCAGCGGTTATACACTCGGCCATCTTCAGCCAAAACCGGAATACTACCGGCCACTAACACCACTTGATATTTAGCTGCTAGCTCAGCAAGCGCTTGCTTGAGCTCGCTATCTTCTGCCCGAGTAGCATACTGCAACTGCTGACTTTCTTGACCACCAAATAGCAAACAGCACTCAGGTAGCACCACCATATGTGGCACATCTTCACTGCGCTCTAATTGCTTAAGCTGCGACTCGATAAACGCTAGGTTGTCGGCTACGCTGCGACTGCTTTGACATTGCAATAGGCTGACTTGCATCTAACTCTCCTTGTTGGCGATTATCTTCAAGTGATGAAGCTGGCAATACTTGTGGCTGCACTTGAGGATCATCCAGCTCAGGCGCTGTATCTGGTTTTAACGCTGGCTCTAGTTGTGGCTCTAATACGGTGCTGGCAGCAGAGCCAATATTTGTCTCTGCTGCAATATTTGTTGTATTAGAATCATCAACAGCCGCTGGCTCGCGAGCCAGTTCAACCACTTTAGGCTTGTGAGTCACCTCAGTAAAAGTGGTATTTGGCAGCTTTACAGCATTAAGCTCAACCGCTTGAGTGTTTATAGCTTGAATGCTAATAGGCTGAGGAACGATAGATTGAGTATTTGTGGCTTGTGTATTTGCGGCTGTATCAGTATCGACACCGACGCTATTGTCACTTACAGCCTGAGGATCTAGTTTACTCACCTTATCAGCGGGCGTATTACCTGCAGGCTGACCGTCTTTGTTCGGTAATGTTTTTGGCAATACCGACTCAGGGATCTCAATCTCTTTACTCTTACGCTCTAGTTCTTCCAGTTTTGGCTCTGACATGGTGCCTGTTAGCCTAAAGCGGATCTCAGAAATAACTTCAATCACAGGCTCAAGCACCTTAGTTAACGCAAAAGCGCCAAGGCCAAATGTCCAACCACCAGTGCTTAGTAGCACCACAGTTGGTACGCTCGATGCCAGCTGTGGCACAAAGCGAATATCATAATTTAAGCTCTCGGTGGTTAAATCTGTATATCCACGCACCTTCATATTACCGGCGACGGCATTCATCTCAGTATCGGTTGTTTTAACCACACCATTATCGATTTTCAGCGAACCTGCAAATGAGTCAAAATAGAGACCTTTACCAAACACATCTGAGAAATCTAACGACAACTTGCGCAGCAGTGAATCTAAGCTAAATAGTGAGAAAATTCGCGCACCTTTGTCACTGACTTCAGACAAATGACCTTTTCCTAAATCAAAGCTCACATCGCCATTAAGAGTTTCAAGTGAAAATGCATAGGGTGCGCCTGTCCATGAAATATCCGCTTTCACTTCTGTTGGCGCATCTTTAAGACCAGGGTCAATATCCAATTTTTCCGACAGGTAATCAAACTTACTAGCATCAAGACTTAGCTGGAACGAGGTGATGTTTTTCCCCTCGGTCATGTCCCAGTTACCCTTACCTTTTAACTCAACATTAGGGGCAGTTATTGATACAGTTTGGATCTGATAAGTATCCCCGTTTGGCGTACCTTGCAAAACGAGGTGGCCTAAAGATTTGCCATATAAAGCAAAATCATCAACATCTACGGCCAATGGCGGTAAGTTTGCCATTATGGTGTCTGATTTATAATGAGCAGTTTCTTCTGTTCGCGGCTCTGGTGCCATATGGAACTTTGAAGCAACAATCTTCAAGCCTTGATTCACCCAGTCAGGATAAAAGTCGATACGACCATCAAATTCTTGTGATGTAATATCAAAACGCCACGCGTGATCCGTCGGGTTAGCACTAAAGTGGACATCTTCTAATGGCTGCCCCATAAGGTTAAGCCCGTTAAAGTTGGCATCAATAGAAACTAAAGCTGGGAAGAAGCCTAACGATTCAGCTGTAACAGTCTCGTTTGCAGTATGCTCAACCTCTTTAGCGCCAGTTTGACTCACAAAGCCTTCAATGATCGGCAGCCAAGGTGAAAACTCGGTTTCGTCGATATCAATTTGCAAATGACCTTTAGTTTTACGCAGCATATCGCCCGGCTTAAATAATCGACCGAGTAAAATGTCGTAATGGGCTAAGCGATTACCTGATTTGGCGTCAAAACCGCCCCAAAACTCTAGCTGATTTTCCAGCTTAATGCCGAGCGAGGCCTGCTTGTTATCCCCTATCATTTCAGCGACTAAGCGCTTAGATTCATCTTGGCTTTTAGCAAAAGGAACCGGCAAGTTTAGCTCAGTGCCGATTAAGTCACTCTCTACACGCGCTTGAATACGATAACCTGTAGGATCAAAAATCAGCCTTAAGTCACCGCTCCAATCAGCCTGACCAGCATAATAATCGCTAAGTGGGTTGGCTAACTCTGCAGGCAAATCAGCTAGCTGCCATTGGCCGTCTAGCTCAACATTAACGCCGTAGTTTTGATTCATGCTTTCGGTGTTAAAGCTAAACTGCAAGGGCTGTTGATACATCTTGGCTGTAAAACCTGTGCCCGTAACCACATCATTCACAAACTGCAATTGACCTGTTACACCTGCAAGCGCGATCCCAGGCTCAGTGATATAAACAGGGGTGTCATCAAAAGTCACAGTACCTTTAATGACTTCACTCTCGCCGTCATACAGTGGAATACTCAAATCAATCTGACCAGTAATATCACCAGAGATCTGCACCACATCTAGCGTTGCACCTACTGAACCAACTAGCGGTGACTTTTGGATCACTTTATTGGCAGCTTCCGCTTTAGTTGCAAGATCGAGTTTTACTTGCAGCAGACTCTTTTCCCCAAGCGCCGGAATACCAATGTAAGCACCACTGGCGTTTACATCTAGCAATTGGCCTTGATTGATCCACAGATCCATTGAGTTGTTTTCAAACAGTGCCGACAGGTTTAATTGATCAACTGCCGGCCAGCTTTCTTCAAACTCATAGGTTGCATCGCTAAGAGTAAAGCCTGCCTGAAACAAACCATTATGATTAGTGTAAGGGTAATCAGTAAAAGCACCATGCCACAGCACAACTGCGTCATCAGTTTTACCCGCTTTTAACGCTTGCGTTAAGTAACTCACAAGCGAACTGCTCATTCCGTTTAGCGGAAAATACTGATGCACATTGGCTACATCGTGAATGTTAACATTGGCAAGTAATGCCATATGGGCGGCATCAGCAAACTCTAAACGTACCGCGCCATCTATATCTAAATCCTGATTACTAAAATGGATCTTAGGTAAAGAGAGCGCTAGATCGGCAATATTAAACTCACCGCTAAAGCTGTCACCAGCAAGTTTTAGCGGCGCTTCAAAGCCGCCATTAAAATCAAGGGTGTAGTTCTGCTCAGGTAAAGCAAACTGCACAGTGTCATCAACAAAACTAACTTTAGCGTCAATTGGCGCAACACCTAAAATAGCATCACTGGCCTGCCAGCTTACCTGCTCAAGGGCTACAGCAACTTTTGGCTGTCTGAGTAAATTGTCCCAGTGCGCGCGTATATTTTTGACTTTACCCGTTGGATTTAACGACTGCCAAGCTCTCAGCCCTTCAGGCTCAACACCCGGAACTAATGGCAGCAAGGGTAATAACATACTTAAATCTAACTGATTTAAGCTAGCATCGACACCAGACTCACACTTACGTGCTTTTAGTTCGAGTTCTGGCCACGCTTTACCATTGGTTGCAAAATGCAGGTTATGGCTATTGAGCGTCCAACCTTGCTCAGCTGGTCGCCATAATGCAGCGCCAGATTCAATAGTAAAACGTTGAGGCTGTTTATTTAAATGCCACTCAAGCCAGCTTGGTTCGAATGCAACGGTAACAGTGTCGATATTACGATTAGAAAACTCCGCCCAAGCCTGCAAGTTAACGACACCTTCTAAAGGCAAACGCTTAGTCGCATCGTATGGATTAGGCTGACGTGACGCCCATTCGCCAATATCGAGCGAACTTGCGGCTAGGTAGAATTGCCCCACCAAAGACTCAGGTCGATAACCGCTACCTTTTAAGTCAACATTTAGTGCTAATTGCTCAACTTCTGAGGCATTTTCATCTAAGAATAACTTACCCTCACCGCGGTGACGGCTATTAGCATTACGCCACTTCATATCTTTAATAAAGATGGGGCGATAATCATGCTGCTTACTCAGTAATTGAAAGCGTGCGTCAGTGATCGAGAAGCGATCAAGTTGCTCTAGTAGCAACTTATACAGCCAATCGGTTTGCATCGCAGCCGAGGACTCGCGCGGTGTTAGTGATTTTAAATGATCGAGATCTAACGCTACATTCACGCCATCAAATATCACATCTTCAATTTGCGGGCTGGCAGTCACTATGCTTTGCCAGAAATCGAATTTCACGTTGACCTGATTGAAGATCAGCGTGACAGGTAAGTTATCTTGTGCAGGTAACACAAAGTTATTTACTGTCAATGCAGGGCCATACGCTTGCCATTCAGCCGCAAGTTTACCTACCTGAACTTCTACTTGGTATTCCGATTGCACAAAATTGATCAGCTCGACTCGAACTTGATCAAGTTGTGGTAATAGCCCTCGAAATAGGCTCACCATAAGTGCAAATAGCACTAAAATGATCGCTAGGAATTGCCAGCAAAATCGAGGGAAACTAAAGGAGCGCTTTTTAGGCGCGCATGTCTCTGGTGGCACTACATTATCACCACATCAAATTTGTTTTGGGCATACATAGGCTCGCTTTGTAGGCGAACTCGCTTACCAATATAAACTTCAAGCTCACCAAGCAAATGACTCTCATCGCCTTTAAGGCTGTTGAATACTGCAGGAGCGCAATAAACTAAAAACTCATCAGCATCGTAACCACGATTCAAGCGAATGATCTCTCTAAAGATCTCATAAGATACCGTTTCAACCGTTTTTAAATTACCTGTGCCTTGGCAAGCTGGACACTCACCACAAAGCACATGCTCTAAACTTTCGCGGGTACGCTTACGCGTCATTTCCACTAGCCCAAGACCAGAGAAGCCACTAATATTGGTTTTAACGCGATCGTTAGCCAAAGCGCTTTCTAAGCTGGCAAGCACTCGCTTTTTATGATCATTATTGAGCATATCAATAAAGTCGATAATGATGATGCCACCCAAATTACGTAGACGTAACTGGCGAGCGATAGCATGAGTTGCTTCAAGGTTGGTGTTAAAAATGGTTTCTTCGAGATTGCGATGCCCCACAAACGCGCCAGTATTGATGTCGACGGTAGTCATGGCCTCAGTTTGATCTATGATCAAATAGCCGCCTGATTTCAGCTCGACTTTACGCCCAAGCGCACGTTGCACTTCATTTTCAACATCATATAGATCAAAAATTGGGATCGGGCCGTTGTAATGCTCCAGCTTATCGGCGATCTCTGGCATAAACTCTTGTGCAAATTGTTGTAACTCTTCATAAGTTTGCGCTGAATCGACTTGGATCTGATCAAGCTCAGTACCAACAAAGTCACGCACAATACGCACAGGCAGTGCAAGGTCTTGATATAACAGTGACACACCGCGACGTTTACGACGCTCACTCACTTTTGCCCAAACCCGTCTTAAAAAGCCTGCATCTTGAATAAGCTCATCTTCACCGGCACTCTCTGCAGCGGTACGGATAATAAAGCCGCCGTCGTCATCAACAAATGGCTGGGTAATTTTCTTCAGGCGTGCACGAATAGCCTCTGACTCAATGCGCTGGGAAACCCCCACATGACTTGAGCCCGGCATGAAAACAAGGTAGCGGGAAGGTAAGGTAATATCTGTGGTTAAGCGTGCGCCCTTAGTACCAAGTGGATCTTTAACCACTTGCACCATAATATCCTGCCCTTGCCTAACCAGCTGAGCAATATCACGCACAACAAAGTTGCCTTTCTCTACATCGGCAACACATTCAGTATGCGGCACAATATCTGATGCATGCAGAAAAGCGGCTTTATCTAGCCCGATATCAACAAAAGCAGCCTGCATACCTGGCAGTACACGACTAACTTTGCCTTTATAAATATTGCCGACTAAGCCACGCTTCATGCGTCGCTCAATATGGACTTCTTGCAACACACCATGCTCAACTAAGGCTACACGAGCTTCGGTAGGTGTTACATTGATTAAGAGTTCAGAGCCTATTTTTTTCTGCACTCTGCTTTGCGCGAATCGACTTCTACTCACAACTCACCCCACTTAGGGAAATAGCTAATTTAAAAAGGATTTGGCGTAAATTGTGGTCAGATTAAAGATCAAAGGCTAAAGAGTAAGGCTTTAGCTCTTGATATCGTTTGCAATGAATGACTTTATAGCGCGGCTAATACTGCCTGTTTATTACTACTTGTTATGGCTATAAAACTTGCATCTCACACAATAACGCGCGGGTTTCTACCAAAGGTAACCCCACTACCGCGGAATAACTGCCGTCGATAGCTTCAACAAAATTTCCACCTAAGCCCTGAATACCATAGGCTCCAGCTTTGTCCATCGGCTCTCCTGTGGCGATATATGCTAAAATATCCGCCTCAGTTAACTCACAAAATTGCACTTGAGTAGTAACTAATCGACTGACGGTTTTAGTACCATCAGTAAGTGCTACCGCCGTCATGACTTGATGACGTTTACCAGACAAACTTGCCAAGATTTCAGCGGCATTAGCTTCATCAGTCGGCTTGCCTAAAATATTCTCGCCTTGCACAACTATGGTGTCAGAACCCAACACCACGGCATTTTTAGCTTCGCCGTAAAGTGCTAAACCTGCTAACGCTTTCTCTTTAGCTAAGCGCAGTACAAAGTCTGTTGCTGACTCACCCGCTTGATGACTTTCATCAATATCAGCGGCGAGAATATCAAACTCAAAAGGCGTGTTATTGTCAGCTTTTAAGAATCCTAACTGGCCTAACAGCTCTTTACGACGAGGAGATCCCGAAGCAAGGACTAACTTCATAATCAATTACCTTCTTAATAAGCTTTGATCCACTCCACTTGTTGTTAGCGCAATACTGCTTAGCATTGCGCTGCAAGTAGACACACCTTGTTAGGTTATCGAACCTTGTATAAGCGTCTTACGCGGCGCAAGATCCAGAAGATCCACGGCCACATAATTAAGCTTGAAACAGCTGGGTAAAACAGGCTGATATCAAATACAGCGCTATCAGCAACAAACTGCACCCAGAACACAACTAAGTTATACAGCGCCACCTGCATGGCAACTACAAGTGCTTGTTGCCACATAGGAAAGTTACGTAAACGCTGAAAGTGCAGTACCACAACATACACCACGACTGACATAGCAAAGGCACGAATGCCTAAGGTGGCTCCGAGTAAGATATCGAGCATTACGCCCAGTACCCACGCGGTTAAAATATTGTATCTATGGGGCAAAGCCATTGCCCAGTACATGATAACCAGTAATAACCAGTCAGGACGCCAAGCTTCAACAAGATCAGGCAGTGGCATGATCTGGAATAACATTGCCACTAATAAGCTAAGCCAAACTACCCAGCGGCCATTTGCCACATGTATACTCATTGCGCGCTCTCCTGACTCGCTTTTATAGCTTCTTCGACACCTGCTGGCGGTGTGAGTTCTGCGCCATCAGATTCGATGTCAGGCCAAAGTAATAATAAATAACGAATTCTATCTAATGCTGCTAAAGGCTGAGCAACTACGGTTGCATAACTCTTGCCGTCGTCTTTTTCCACGCTCATCACCCGAGCAACTGGGTAGCCCTCAGGAAAACGCTTACCAAGACCCGATGACACCAATAAATCACCGACGCGAACATCGGTACTCTTAGCGACATGCCTTAGCTCAAGCTCATCAAGAACGCCCGTACCAACGGCAAGTAAACGCACATCATTGCGGGTAATACGTACAGGGATACCGTGAGTGGTATCAGACAACAAAAGCACTCTGCTAGTTAACTCACTCACTTGCACCACTTGGCCAACAACGCCTTGGGCATCGACAACAGGCTGACCAACAAACACGCCACTGCGCGAACCATGGTTAAGCACTACATATTGACGGAAAGGATCGCTCGCAACTTCCATCACCTCAGCAACCACCTTTTTAGCATCCATGTGCACAGGTGAGCCAAGCAGCCCTCGAAGGCGATCGTTTTCTTGGCGTAGATGCTCGAAACGCTGTAAGCGTTCACTCATCAGTAATTGGTGGCGTAGCAATTCTTTATTTTGCTTAGCGAGCATGTTGCGCGTAGCAAGACTTTCAGCAGAAAGATCCAGCAGTGCGCCGGGGATATTAGCCACGTATTGTAGCGGGCTTAATAGCGAAGAAAGAGAGTTACGCACAGGCTCAAGCCTGTCATTAGCGACAAGCAAAATCACTGACATAATAACAGCCAGTGTTAGTCTAAATTGGTTGGATATTCCGCGAGCAAAAATAGGCTTCATAACAAACTAGGGCGGTTGAAAACCGCCCTTTTTAACCGTGATTAGTTTTCTTCAGAGAACAGGTCGCCGCCATGCATATCGATCATCTCTAAAGCTCTACCACCACCACGAGCAACACAAGTTAACGGGTCATCAGCGATCATCACTGGAATGCCGGTTTCTTGCATTAGAAGTCTATCTAGGTCGCGAATCAATGCACCACCACCAGTAAGAACCATACCGCGCTCAGAGATATCTGATGCTAGCTCTGGAGGTGATTGCTCTAGTGCAACCATAACTGCACTCACAATACCTGAAAGCGGCTCTTGTAGTGCTTCTAAAATTTCATTGCTGTTAAGCGTAAAGCTACGTGGTACACCTTCTGCAAGGTTACGACCGCGAACTTCAATCTCTAATACTTCATCACCTGGGTATGCAGTACCGATTGTGTGCTTAATGCGCTCAGCCGTTGCTTCACCGATTAAGCTACCGTAGTTGCGACGTACATAATTGATGATGGCATCATCAAACTTGTCACCACCGATACGTACTGACGAAGAGTAAACCACACCGTTTAGTGAAATGATGGCAACTTCAGTTGTACCACCACCGATATCAACAACCATAGAGCCGGTTGCTTCTGATACAGGCAGACCAGCACCGATTGCTGCAGCCATTGGCTCTTCAATCAAGTACACTTCACGTGCGCCAGCACCCATTGCAGATTCACGGATTGCACGACGCTCTACTTGTGTTGCGCCAACTGGCACACAAACTAATACACGTGGGCTAGGACGGAATACGCTGTTGTTGTGAACTTGCTTGATGAAATGCTGTAGCATTTTTTCTGTCACATAAAAGTCAGCAATAACGCCATCTTTCATTGGACGAATAGCTTGAATGTTACCAGGTGTACGACCAAGCATTTGCTTTGCTTCAGTACCAACAGCCGCTACCGACTTCTGGCCTGAACCACTTCGCTCTCCACGAATAGCAACCACTGATGGTTCGTTTAGTACAATGCCTTCTTCACGGACGTAAATTAGCGTATTTGCTGTACCCAAATCGATCGAAAGATCATTAGAAAAAATGCCGCGTAGCTTCTTGAACATGTAACCAGCCTGTCTATGTGGAATCGTAGAAAAAAGAAATCAGGTAACTTTATCATGCTTCTTAAAATCCACAAGACCAGAGAGGTTAACAATTGCTAATGAAACGGTGTTTTTTTGCGATATATTGAGATATCTATAGCAAAGAGCAAGCCAATATCTTGTCTTGCCCTCCATTACTGACATTTAGTTAACTTCTCGCCAATAAATTATCCGGTCGTGTCCCCGATAAGTACCAAAATAAGCTGTTGCTCGAGGATCTTGTAAACCACTCGCTGAATCGAAAGCCCAATACCACTGTAGCCACTTATCAACATGCTGCTGTAAGCCAACCTCACCGTCAGCATTTGGTGCAGGGAAATAGATAAAGCTATTGCCTAAATAGATAACCCCTGACTTTCCAGTTCCGCCTATTTGGGTGTAGCCTTCAACGTCCTCTAAACCAGCATCAGGTTTAAGATTCAAGCCTATGTCGGCCGACTCTGCAGCAGTCGCTGTATCAAACACCGAACAGCTATCAGCGGAATTCAATACCCAAGTCTCGTTGTCATCGACATATTGAGTATTCACTTCAAGGCGTAACTCTTCAGTCGATGGGCCGTAGGCATTCTGCAGCAGCATGCGGCCATAACGCGTAGCAAAGGCATCGTCTTTTGCAACGTCCTTGAAGGTAAAGCCTTTGCAACCTGCCGTAAGCGCAGCCGCATCTTGATGACAAATACCGTCACTATCTGTGACATCAGCTGTACTCAGTGTTAAGTCAAAACTAGCATTAAAAGGCACAGCCAAAGAATCCGTGCGCGGGTAACTAAGTTTGGTGCCACTCAGATACGCACGCTGAATGCTATTAGCTGAATCTATTGGATAATAATCGACTTGCTCTGAAAGCGGTGACACATCTTGTACAGCAAGCGCTGCACCGTTTACCGAGGTTGCACCAGAGGTGTCGTTATAACTACGATTCGCCCACTGATTACCGTGATAATGCCACCAATCACCAATTTGGTAGTTGCGAGTCTCAGCGCCGACTTTGTTCATCCCTTTGACTTTGATGGTTGGCTCCATTCCCGATTGGAACCCAAAAGGCTGATCCATATAGGTAAAGCTATTACATTGAGCTTGCAGCTTCGGCGTATTAGCCTCAATAGATAGGAAGTAAGGCGTAAAGCGGCCAAAGGTATCGCTACTCGAGTTCGCTTCCGCAATGGTTGTGCCTAGATAGTTAACATCACCATCAAGCGCAAAACTGATAGCGCCAACTTCAGAGTAAGTCTGATTATTCAGGGTAAATGGAGCACTGTTGGCTTTAGTAAAACTAAGCTTGCTTTGCTCTATACCACCTAAGCCACCGTCTTCAGGATCACCGTTACTGACTAGCGGAGCCTGTAGCACAGCTTTAATGTTCAAATCCGAGAATCTGAAGTTTTTAAGTGCTTGGCGATCTTTGTATGGCGTTGCATCGTCAACTCCACAAACCGCTTTAACACTCATAGCAAAATCATCACCAGCCTTGGCAAACTTAGTACAACTCGCTCCGGTACAGCCATTACCTGTCGATGGATTAAAGAAGTGAAAGCCATCAGGCTTAGCCACAAACTGCTCACTATGAGTAAGTACTAGCGTTTCACTTGTTGAGCCATCAGGAGACTCAATTTCTTCGGTAAGCGTTGCTTCAAGCTCTACTCGCCCAGCCTCTGGGTAATTAACATTGAGTTGTGCCTTACCATTTGCATCAAAACGAACTTGCAACTGCTCACTTGCTCCACCACTAATCTCAACACTTGTCTGTGGTGAATTCAGGCTATTAACCGTTAGTTTTTCAGCACTCGTTATACCGCTGGCATTAGGTGTGATGTAATTGAACGCCATAGCAAGTGGTTTAGTTTGATTGGCAAATAGCGGCACACACTGTTGGCTATTTTGATCTTTTTTGACTGCAAACAGTTCAAAATTGGCCGAGTTTTTACAAGAGGTTGAATCTTCAATGTCAAAGTAGATGCCACTATCTTCAAAATTAAGTTGGCACTGAGCATTAGCCACTAAACTTCCATCAATGTAACAGCGATATTCACCACTTGGCGTGGTATTACCCAAACCCAATGTGACTAAGCCCCCTTGTGGATGCCATACGTCAAGACTAGTACTACCATCAAAGGTCGCACTAGTATAATTAACCCCATTTTTAGTTAACGTGATAAATGCAGGGTCGGGTAACAATGAGCTACAGTTATCATCTGCACAGGCTTGTACGGTCACTGATTTTGCGGCGCAGCTTAGCGCTCCAGAATCAAAGCTAATCCGATAATGATTCACTGCTGGCGGCTCGGCTGCATATTCAAAAGCAAAGTAACCGATGCTTTCTGCTAAATGACTTCTATCATTATCTAGCTCAGTGTCTTCATCTAAAGCAAAGCTAACGTGATCATTAAAGTCATCTTTTAGGCAACGACGCACCCAGCCACCATCAGCACCATTACGCTGATTTTTATTGGCAATGGTTATCGGCTGAGCAGGATAATCTTGCTCATAACGATTCGGAAACGCACATTGCTGCCAAAGCGTACGAACGCTAGAGCCGTTACCATGATTCTTTGCATGAGCAAATTCATACATTACAGCTTCACCATTAATGCTGAGTTCACCCTGCCCTAAACCAGCAACATAACCTAATAACTCAGGGTTATTAATTGCGCCGCTAACCTCCGAGCCCTCAATCGCTATGTCAAATTCATCGCCGTCAAAATCAACGTTATTAATCACGGTTGTAATAAAGCGATTATTATTTTGAGTGAGTGCTTGACCAATTATGGCCGGTTGAGCGCCAAATTCATGAACAAAATCAACGTCTTGATATCCCTTATTTGCTCCTGTTGTCCTTTTTCCTTGATAAAAAGAGGTTGATACTTTACCGGCCTGCAGCGCACTGCCTCTTTTAATAAACCTGTAACCGGGCTCCATGACAAAGTAATCAATCTTGCTCATTGGTTTGTTAAGACCAAAGGGCGAATTAGAATTAATTTGCTGAATTTGCGTATATTGATCAGTTAAATAATTGACCCGGATAGTAGATGGCCTTTCGCTATTATCATTAAACCCAGTGATATCAATAGTCGGCATGGCCATAACAACAGGCGCTACAACATAATTATTTTTAAAATAAATCGTTGCAACACCATTGGCATCCAGCTCTGCCTGACCAAATTCAAACTTGGGTGCCGGACACGTTAATAACTGCTCTGTTGGAACTATTGTCAAGCTATTAGCCGATGGTGGCTGCCAATACAACCTAAACGCTTCATAACCAAACGCTTCATGAAACCTTAATTCAATTGTATGGGCACCTTGCTCTAAAGACACTTTGCCTTGTTTATCTGTGCAATCACAAGTAGCGTGAGTTCCATAAAATGCGGTAACAACCTCACCATCAATCAACAACTCAATAGCATCATCACCATCAATTGCAAAGGTATACTCACCAGTTTCAGGTGCATCGATATATCCTTTGAATACACCTAAATACAAGTCCTGATCGCTGTCAGAATTAGAGTGAGGGTTAATCCCGTTGCCCTTTTGATTTAAATTCCCCTCTATTGACTCGCCTATTTGATATTTAGTTTTGCTCACTTTATCAACAAGAGTTTGAAATTCTTCTGGATTAGCGGGGCTATAATTATCTGAATACCACGAATCGGCATTATAGGTACGATATGTTAACCCTTGGACGTTATTTTGTTCTGCTGGGCATATAGGTAAAATCGATGGCTTAGGGGGCTCTGCACCACAATTAGGCTCAATATCAATACTCGCAGCAGTGTCATCATAGTTTACTCGCGCATTCATCGGGATATGAATATAGTCAGATGTTAGTGCCCCGATAGTATTGGAAGATGTACCTAAAGACAGTTGTCCCTCCGCAACAGCATGCCCCCGAAATAAAATGTTTGGAGCAATAGCAATATCTGAATAACCGTACAGTAGAAAAGAATCTGAACTATATGAATGCATTGTGTTTTTCACTGAAAAATCATTTCCAATGAAAAATGCAACTGAGCCTAAGGAGTTGTGCGGGAAACTCACTGTAACACCAGCTGCAATATTTAAGTTTTCGATCCAATACTGCCCGGGAGCTAACTGCAAAATGCCGCTTTTAATATCTAATGACTTAATCCGATATATATTTTCTCCAGTATCTGACAGAAAACTAACCACGCCACCATTTGCGCTCGAAGTAATATTTCTATAGTGACCAACAGGTACTTGAATTTCCCCCTTTACAGCATCAGACGGATCTAAATCGACATTGCTATTTGAGCGACACTGACTAAAAGGTAGTCGGCTACTAGGAAGTTCAGCAGTATCTCTACCAGATTTACAATTTTTAGCTTTCATTCCTGACGGAACACATGATTTTTGATCTTCATAAACATTATAGGATGGCAACTGCCCACGAATAGGAGCATTGTACAATTTGCCATTACTGGTAAAAATAATTTGTCCGCTAGGTGTATAAGAATTGAGACCCTCTAAAAAAGTATCTCTCCAGTTCGTAGCCAATGCGGATTGAACTTGAGTAATAGAAAAAACCAAACAGATGATCAGAAAAGTCCATTTTTTTTGGAAACTAATCACGAGCTTCTACCTCCACCTGTCGACTAACTCGAATACAACTCGCATCACTACTTCTACCTGAGTCACAATCGCCAGAACTACAAGTTGCAGTACTGGTTATTAAATATTGAGTCATGTTACTTGCAGGCAAATTAACCTCAACTTTTGAGCACTTCATTTCAACTTTACAGCCATGAAACCCCACAAGTCCCGTGTCGCTGCCAATATTCCAAGTCGTTTGTACGCTACAACTCCCCGGATTACCATCTAAAGGGAATAGAGTCGCTAAACTTTTATCTGCACCGCTATTGGCTGCAGCAAAGGCGCGGGTACCCCATACTTCAACGCTGATCTGTTGGTCTGCATCATTAAGTACATTTATTAAGGTCGCCGCTAACAAGAACATCACAGTGATAATGAATACACCAATAACCAGTGCACTACCGCGTTGCCTAGTGAAGTTATTCCTACTTGGATTTATTCGCAGTTTATGGAACATTTATCACCTGCACTTGATGATGGTATTGAAAGCTCTGGCCTTGAACATCAAATAATGGATTCAGATGTACCATTGCATTATTTTTTAAGGTTCCCGGGGTGTAGGCCATGGGGCTATTGTTACCGATAGTGTTGACGATATTTTCAGCCATTAATACCCCATCGCCCATACTGTCAGGTGATGGCTGATTTGTAGGGTTATTAAAACCATAGCCGCTATAACGGTTAAGCTGGCTACTTTCAGCACTAACCTGCTCAAAGCAATAGCTAACAGCATCTTGAATGGCAAAATATCGCTGCCTCGGTGAAGCCGTATCAAAACGAACCTGACGACCGAAGTTAACAGTTAAATCATTGGTCGAATTGGCAGAAACAGCATCAATGCGAAATAACTTACCGTCAGTTTTACTAATAGCTGTAGAAGTATAAACATCAGCAGGACTCAATGGATATACCAAAAAAAACTGCCCCGCAGTTAACGAAGATGCCGTAGCACGTGAAGGCATCACTCTAGCTTCCCTTGATTTAGCTGCAGGCATGATTGGCAATTCAATATAGGATGCACTCGCCTGAATTGGCATCATTTCAATACACTGCCATGCTGAACCATTAGTGCGCGTACCATTACTAACCCGAATACTGTTAGGCACAGCATTACGAATATCACGGGTCATTCGTTCTATCGCAAAGCGGCTTTGACTCATCACCTGATCGACCGAGGTTGCATCGACAAAAATGCGCGTCCCAAAGATAAGAAAACTACTCACGCCTAGGACTAGCACCCCAAGAATAATGATAACCGTGACCAACTCAACCAAGGTGAAACCTTTAGCCTTTAGCTGTTTTATTTTTCGTAGCTGCAAGCTAGAAGCTGAAGTTATCGATACAGGCATTAATAGTTACTCCTGATCGCATTGAACGTCATCACTTCACCGCTAGGTGTGGTCACATCAATAGTCACCAGTTTTGTATTTAAACTTGGCAAGTTATCGTACTGCACTGAAACAGATAATGAGTAATTTTTATAACGATCGGCATAGGTATCAGAGCTATTCAGCATCTGGCTGTTGATAGTAAGCCCGGCATAATCATCTACATCGTTATAATCACTGCGATTCTCACCAGCATCAGGGCCTAAGTTAGCAGAAGCTGTACAGTCAAGCCCCGCTGGTAAACCTAGTGCGTCGTTAGCTGACGCACCACATGCTGGTACGCCTCCATTGGCGTTGGTATTTTGATCATATCGTTTGCCCCAGATCTCATTCAAAATGGAATGAGCAAGCTCTGCAGAGCGCACTCGGTGTAAAGTATCTGCCGCACGTTCTGCTTGAGGGAATAGCATGGTACTGAGCAGCACAAAGGCAATACTTATCACCACCATGCCAACAACAAGCTCAACTAACGTAAAGGCTTTTTGTAGCTTTATACTTTTTAATAAATGCAGCCTAGCCTTCATGAATGTATCCCTCAGACTCTATTGCTAAAAATAGAGTTTCATCTGCAAGCACATTTATACAGTTGCCATTACAGCGCGAACCATTGACGATTGGCACTCCTTGACGATTAAACTCAATATTAAAGCTAGTCGCACCACCATTGAAAAGAGAGAGGTTGGCACCACCTTGAAAAGCTTGAGGCGCATCTGTTCGAGCAGGAGTGCCGCTACAGGCGTCATTAAAACGAATAAGTTGGTAGTCGGTTTCAGTGACAGACAAACGATAGCAGCGATCTTGATTATTCATCGCCATAATCTGCACTTTACGCAGCTCGCTAATAAATTCATCACGCAGGGTAAATGCACTGTAACTCGAGGTGGTTAAAAGGCGCGGGATCACCACCACTGCAAGGATGGCAATAAGGATAATAGTGGTAACAAGTTCAACTAAGGTAAAACCTGCTTGTCGCGGCGTTCTGTGCATTATTCGTCCTGAACAGTACTGCGGTGTTTAGATTTCGATTGAAACCATCAAACTAAAGGGATTGAGAGCTAACTCATAGAGTTAGTGTCTAACAATTTAATAAGTATGGCAAATAAAGCCGCTATTAATACGTTAGATACAAAAAAGGCCTGCTAGGCAGGCCTTTTTAAGCGGTTAAAATTAACAACCAGTATCTTTTACTTCGTACTTAGGTGCTGTACTAGCACTCTGAGCTGGAGTGTACTCAAAATGACAATCAACCTTAGGCGTTGAAGATGCATCATATGGTGAGCCATTCTGATAAATAACCGTAGCCTCAGTTAAATTAGCTCCATCTACAATAGTCCAGTCAGCAGTGCTAATATCTAGTGCTTCTAAAATAGAAGCTGAATCATTTTGCAAATAACCATAAGCAATCTTTACAGTATCCGCAGCATCAGCACCAATTTGAACCGTTGTATCGCCATCTTTCTCTTTACTTGCGATAGCAGCTTTTGAGAAAACTAACGAGTTAGCACCCTGTATTGATCCTTTCAGGCCTTGAAGGGTCGAAGCTCGCGCGTCACCTTGTAGGTTGATAAACTTAGGTGCTGCTGTAACAGCCAAAATACCTAGAATGATAATCACAACCACTAATTCAATTAGCGTAAAACCATTTTGTTTTTGCATTTATATATTCTCTCAAATAAGCATTATTATTTTAACAGCCTGTATCAGCAATAGTGTACTCAGGAAGTGATGTAGCAGTTGCTTCTTTGTACGTTAATTGGCAAGTATTACTGTCATTCGGTGCATCACGCTGATAAATCACCATTGTAGCTCCTGAACCAGGAGTTCCAGCTTCAACAACAATCCAGTCTTCAGTACCATTATTCGTATTTGTCGCTTCAGCAACAAAGCTTGCATCAACAGCTAACTCAAATGTTGTCTCTTCAGCTGTCATATAACCATAAGTAGTAGGTACATTTATCACACTACCTGTTGTGCCAATGTCGACATTGACTGGACCAGCATTTCTTTCTTCACCCGCTAACGCCGCTTTAGCAAACACTAAACCATTAGCACCTTGGATAGCACCTTTGACGCCTTGAAGCGCTGATTGACGTGCATCTGTTTGCAAGTTAATAAACTTAGGTGCTGCAGTTACAGCCAAAATACCTAGGATGATGATAACAACCACTAATTCGATTAGGGTAAAACCATTTTGTTTTTGCATATGTAGATCCTCGAAAATTTCTCTTTTTACAGTAGCTATAAAATTAAAAAGCTACAGCTAAAAACACTTCTAAAAACTAAGCAAATCTTAATTAATAAAACTCTGTACTTGGCCGTTACCAGGGTTATAAGTCACCCCTTTGCCAATAGATGTTGTAGGAGCTGGTGTCGGAATACCTGAGTCATTTAATGTCAAAGATTCCACTAAGTGATACACACATAGCTCAACGCCAGCGACATCATTGCCTTCAAGATCGATAACTGTCCCACCTGCGTTGTTGTTAACGCTAACCGCATAACGAGATCCACGAGCATCAGCAGTTGCTTCAACATTACGTGGTGCATTTTGTAAAACAGTATTAAATACTTCACTGCAGCTAGCGACAGTCATATCAGTCGCTTGTCGGCTACTTGCCCCCGTAGGGAAACCGAAACGCGTATCAAGATATACACGAGCACCGTCTAGCACGACGTTATCATTATTGCGGCCGTCAACTTCCCACTGCGAACGCACGAAGCTAACAGCTGTTGCTAAGCCACCGGAAACACCATCAACACTCGCGTCTTCAGCATCTTCGGTAACATTTAAAAATCGTGGAATTGCAGTCGCAGCTAGTAAGCCAAGAATGACTATAACTATGACCAATTCAATAAGAGAAAAACCTTTCTGATACTGTTGTTTCATTTTACCCCCAATCTTGTATGCGGCTATTCTAGCAGTTTGTTAAAATTAGAAAACAGATAATTTCACTATTCATTGATCCCCTGTCAAAAAAATGACCCGCCCAGAATTGAGTTGATAGCTAATACTTCGGCCATCTACGCCAATATATCGGCATGTTTCAGCGTTTATATCATGCTCTGTAACAAAGTGTTGCCCATAACTATCACCCAACAAACTGCCTATCAGCTGTCGACAACCCGCAACATTTGTCTCATTTGGTACAGGCCAGCCGCCAGCAGACATGAGTACATAACTCACCTGCAAAGACTCTTGATTTAGATCTGTACGCCAATCTAGCTTTAGCTGCTGTGGTTGACCACGGATCAACCACTGAGACTTAACGCCCGCTAACACATTTAATAACCTATTGTGCACTGTTTGAATATTAGAGTTCCCCAATAACTTGATGCTATCAAAGTGGCTAAAGGCTAAATAAGACAATATTAACAATAGTATAATTATCGAAAATACTCTGCCTGAAAGACTCAATAATTCACGGTCTGACTTTTGCTGACTCAACATTGCTCAGACTCACAGCAAAACATTAGCTACCGCCTTTAACCACATTGAGCATATCCCACATAGGTAGATAAATACCCAATGCGAGGATCAGTACAATACAAGCTACAAAACCAATTAATATTGGCTCTAGCTTTGCGGTTAGGTTTTTAAGATCGTAATCAACCTCGCCCTCATAAAAGTCAGCGGCATCATTTAGTAATTGGTCAATTTGTCCGGTTTCTTCACCAACGGCCACCATCTGCAGTACAAGCGGGGTAAATAAGTGGCTATTGTTCGATACTCTTAGCATAGATTCGCCTGACTCAATGCCACGGCGCATACCGACAATACGATCATGCATATAAGCATTATCAACAGCATCAGCCACCAAGCTTAGTGCCTGCGTCATGGGCACTCCTGCACTCAACATCATTGAAAAGCTACGGCAATAACGTGACAAAGTAGAACGTTCGATAATGCTGCCGACAGCTGGGATATTTAGCTTCCATTTATCCCATTGCTTTTCACCTTTTTCAGTACTGTGCCAGTAACGAATACCAACAAAGCTAGCGACTAATACCACTATCATGGCAGGCCAATAATTAACAAATACGTTTGATGTATTAATTAGTAACTTAGTTGCCCATGGCAGCTCTGCACCAAATCGCGAAAACATCTCAGCAAATTTTGGAATAACCATGATATTTAAGATCACCATGGCGATGGCAATGGCGATAAGCACGAAGATTGGATAACGCATTGCTGCTTTAATACGGCGGCGGGTTTCTTGCTCACGCTCGATATAACCTGATAGCTGAATAAAGGCATCTTCAAGCTTACCCGTGTTCTCACCCACATGAACCATAGATACAAACAAGGCATCAAACACATCGGGGTGCTGATTCATTGCCGAAGAAAGCGGACGACCAGAGGTTAGCTGTTCGGAAATATCATCGAGTGCTTCTTTCATACGTTGCGAGTGAGTCGTTTCAGAAAGACCCGCGATCGCTCTTAAAATTGGGATCCCAGAGCGGGTCAATGAATACATCTGCCGAGTAAAGATCTGCAGCTCGTCTAAAGCCACTTTTCCTTTAAATAATCCCTTAAGGCTAAACTCTTTAACCTCTTTGGCTAATGTCAGTTCTAGCGGAATCACCCCACGGGACATAAGCTGATCGGCAGCCGCGCTCTCAGAGCTGGCATCAAGTATGCCTTTTATCTGCTCGCCTTGGGCGCTGCGTCCGCGGTACTGATACGATGGCATAACTAGGCCTCACCTTGCTCAAGTGCTATCTCGCTCACGTCTTCAACTAGCTTGGCGACTTCTTCAATCGTTGTCATTCCTTGGGCTAAATACTTGAGTGCAGATTCAGCTAACGGCGTAAAATTAGGGCTTTGATAAGCTGCGCGGGTAAAGTCTTGCGGATTACCGGTACGCATTGCCTCAATCATAGCTTCATCAAGCTCTAGGATCTCAAACACACCAATTCGACCACGGTAGCCACTGCCATTACAGCTCTGGCAACCACTACCAATGCGGAATGTTGCCTTTGAGTAATCAAGCTGGCTCACATTAGATAACCAAGCTTTATCTTGTGCACTAAGGTGATAATCAATCGCGCAGTTTTGGCATACTCGGCGCACCAATCGTTGAGCAATAATGACTCGAAGTGCACTAGCGACCAAGTAGCTTGCCGCCCCCATATCGAGCAAACGCAACGCACTGGTTACCGCATCATTAGTATGCAGCGTTGAAAGTACAAAGTGACCGGTTAATGCACCACGAAGACCAATCTCCACGGTTTCTTGGTCACGCATCTCACCGACCATTATGATGTCGGGATCCTGACGTAACGTAGTACGCAGTACGTGGGAGAAATCTAAACCAATTTTGTGGTTAACTTGAACTTGGTTAATCCGCGGTAACTGGTATTCAACCGGATCTTCTACGGTGATGATCTTGCGATCTGCAGTATTAAGCTCGCTTAAGATCCCGTAAAGGGTTGTTGTCTTACCGCTACCAGTTGGTCCTGTTACCAATAACATACCGTGTGGTCGTTTGATCTGACGGCGGATCCTCGCCAGCATATCAGCAGGCATACCGGTTTCATTGAGCGTTAACAGGCCTGCTGACTGATCAAGCAAACGCATCACCACGGATTCACCGTGATAGATCGGCATAGTCGACATACGTACATCGATCTTATGTCCTTTGATCTCCATGTGGAAACGACCATCTTGCGGTAAGCGTTTCTCAGAGATATCTAAACCAGCCATCAGTTTTAATCGCAATACCAAGGCGGCCGCAATGCTCACCTCGGGTAAAATATTTTCGTGTAACTGGCCGTCGATACGTTGGCGAATACGCAAGGATTTTTCACCAGGCTCAATATGGATATCTGATGCACGCATTTGTACGGCATCTTCAAAAATTGACTGCAACAGCTTAACAACTGTGGTTTCGTTGTCGCTATCGGCTCCAGTTAAACTGCCAAGATCGAAAATCTCATCGGCGGCATATTCTTCTTCGAGCTTACCGGCAATTTGCGCAATTTCATCAGTACGACGATACAGGTTGTCAAAGGCATCAAGTAGCTGTTCTTCTGTAACTACTGCAATTGATATCGCCTTCGGCAACAACTGCATTTCAAGGTTATCCATCGCCTGCAGATCGGCAGGATCGCTCATAGCGACCAGCACGCTATCACCATTATCTTCAACAACTAATGCACGATATCGACGAGCCTGAACCTCTGGTAGCAAGCTAACAACTTTAGCGTTGATGGCCCGTTTACTGATATCAAGAAATGGAATATTTAACTGCTGTGATAAGAACTGCAGTAGTTGTTGCTCTGTGATACACGCTAAGTCAATTAACGTGCGCCCCAGTTTCTTGCCCGTATTACGTTGTTCAGACAATGCCTGCTGCAGCTGCTCTTCTGTAATGATCTGCTCTTGTACTAGCAGATCACCTAATCGCATTTTTAACTTGGGTTTCACTAGTATGCTCCTAACTGCAGCAAACGATTATCGACGTATACTTTTGCCTGGGCGGATAAATTATCTTGCAGTAATGCTTGGTGATAAGCCTGCTTTGCATCACTGTACTTTTGCTGCGCATCTAAGGCGTAACCGAGTCCCATCCACCAGCGACCTTGCGACGGCTCTTGTTGTGCCAGCTGACGGAAACTTTTCTCTGCAACTGGATAGTCTTTTTGCTTTTGCGCTAAATCACTTTGCTGATGCCATTTTTCAACGGCAAATTCACTCGAATCCGGAATGGCGTTTAGGCTAAGCAATGCTTGCTGGTTCTGCCCGCTCGCTTGTAAGACTCGAGCTAACAGTAATGAAAATTCATATTGTTGTGGGAACAATAAGCGACCTTGCTCTAATAGCTGCGCCGCTTGCGGCAACTTGTTTTGACCATAATACAATGCCGCAGCTTGCTTTCTAGCTTGCTCAAGCGATGGGTCATAATCTAATGCTGCTAAATAATAGGTTAGTGCGTCACTGTGTAGCCCTTGCGCCTGTGCATCTGTGGCCAGTTGTAGTTGTTTTTGCGCTAACTGCTGAGGAGAAAGTTTAACCTCGGTAACGGCCATATTATTGCTATTGTGAAGCTCAGCATTACGATCTACCTGATGAGAAATAGTTAATTGCTGTGGAGCTTTGTCAGCCTTTTCAGGTAGCGGCTTGGTTTCTATTTGCGCAACTTTTACAGCTTGTGGCTTATCAATTACTTTTGCTACTTCAGTTGCAACTACTGTGTCAGTTACAGAAACAGGCTTAGCTGCATTAATAGCAGGCTTGCTTGAACTAACATTACTAGGCTCTTGCACTTCTATGGATAAATCACTGTCCCGTACAGACTTTGTCGAGTTTGCAATTTGCGGCTCAGCAGAGCTTTGAGCTGTCATCTGCAGACTCGAATTTGGCTGAGAATTAGTTTGAGTTTGAACCTGCGATACTGACTCTGTAGCTGGCGCTATTGGAGCTTCTAGTTGGCTCAGCTTTTGGACTGGTACTGGCTTTTGTTCTTCACTAACAACGAGCCCATTAGGTGCCTGTTTAAGCCCAGTAAAGTTAAGCGTGATAAATACAGCCAAACCGCCAATAACTAAAGACAAGACACTTGCTAGCAATATTGGCTTTTTGGATGCGGCATTTGGCTGAGTCGAAGCCTGTGGCTGCGCCATGCTTTCAATACCATGAGGCTGCTGGCGTTTATCTAGATCTTTGAGCATTTTGTTTATTACGCTCATACAACGCCTCCCTTAAACCAATACATTGCACTAAACGATATCACTAAGGTAACCACGGCCATTATTGCCAACCAAATGGGCTTGTATTGATGCTTAACGGTATCACTCGTATCGTCAATCGCTGCGCCAACATGATGCTTTTCTACTTGCTGCGCGCCCTCACCAAAACTGACTAATAACGCTTTGTGAGACAACACATTAATCAACCTTGGGATCCCGCGAGCCGCTTTCGCTATTCGTTTTGCATTAGTTTCACTAAACAAGCGACCATTACCACTCCCCGCCACACTCAAACGATGCTGAATATAGGCTGCAGACTCATCATTAGTTAGTGCACGCAGGCAATAGCTAAATGTAATTCTTTGTCTAAGCTGTCTAAATTTATTTTGCGCTAAACGTTCATCCAACTCTGGCTGCGCAAATAGTACAACTTGCAGTAGCTTTCGGCTTTCGGTTTCTAAATTAGTGAATAAGCGCAGCGCTTCCAAACTTTCATCGGGTAATGCTTGCGCCTCATCCAGAACCAGAATTATCGAATGCCCATGCGCACTTAACGCCAATAGCTGCTGCTGGATCAAGCCTGTTAATTGCTGTTGATCTATTTTGTTGGAATGCTTTAAGCCCAGTTCCATCGCTACCGCCCAGCGCAACTCTTCAGGTGTCAGGTAAGGATTAGGTAAGTAAGCGCAGTGAAAACGTTCTGGCAGCTCATTCATCAGTTTGCGACAAATAAGCGTTTTGCCCGTTCCGACTTCACCAGTAACTTTAATAAACCCTTCGCCTGTTTGTAATGCTGTTTGCAGTACCTGTAAGGCTTCCACATGCGGTGCAAGGCCAAAGAAAAATCCCGTGTTCGGTGTAAGTGAAAACGGGGTTTCTGTTAACCCAAAATGCTGCAGATACAAGCTTATTGCTCCTCTGGGTACCAACGGTCAAGCAGCTGCTGCGAACGCTTCAATTCACTTTCCCAAGTGTTAGCGCCAACCACAACAGGCTTAAGCAAAATAACTAATTCGGTTTTTACGGTTGAGTTAGCACGGTTGGTAAATGCTTCACCTAAGTAAGGAATATCGCCAAGCAATGGTATTTTAGAGACCAGCTCAATGTTTTCGCTCTTCATTAAGCCACCAATCACCACAACGTCGCCGCTTGCAGCTTTAATCACTGTATCTGACTCGCGGATCTCACTTTGTGCTAATGGTAGCTCTAAAGTGTTCTCTGAGATCTTAATGGTTTTGGTTTGCTCTTTAATATCAATTACTGATGGATGAATATGCAGTAGCACATTACCTTGCTCATCAATTTGTGGCGTTACATCAAGCGCAATACCTGAGAAGAAAGGCGTTAACTCAACCTCTGGTGTAGTAACGGGAGTATTACCGGCGACCGTTGTTGACGAAACATCAGTAACAAAGTACTCATCGGTACCCACTTTAATCACTGCTTTTTGGTTATTCGATGCAGTAACACGCGGGCTAGACAAAACATCCACATCGCCTTGTGTATCAAGCAAATTAATCATAGTGCTAAAGTCTGAACCAGATAACTTAATTGACGTTACCCCACCCAGCACACTGGTAATTTGATCTGTTAAACCTGTTGTAGGACTAGTGCCAAATTCGATATCTGTGCTACCAACATGACCTAACACACTGTCCCAATGAATACCTTGTTGGTATCCATCCGATAACGTCACCTCTAGTACTTTCGCCTCTAAGATAACTTGACGCTGCAAATGCGTTTCTGCAGTTTTAATAAAGTTACGCACCTGGCGAATTTCATTTGGATACGCTCGAATAGTAACAAGACCAGCCTGTGGCGTTACAACAACTTGACGGCCACCACCGCTGTTACCAATAATCGACACTAAGGTTTCTTGTAATTCTCCCCAAAAATCTGTTTTAGTTTTTGAGCGAATAAAGGTGCCATTAGTTTGCTCATTATTACTGCCATTACTTGAGCTAGAATCGCTATTGGACGAACTATTTGAACTGCTGTTATTACTATTACTACTATTCGAATTAGAGTCGTTATCATCAGAAATTCGGCCAGAATTTACAGAGGTCAACGAAAGGCCTTGCCGCTCCATATACAAATAATTTAACGAGAAAGTTTCAGTGCGCATACCAGCAGGGAAGATACGCAAAATTCGGCCTTCTCGACTCACTTCATAGCCGTAGATATCTTCAACAACTTGCAAGGCTTCTTTTAATGTCACACCTTTAAGCGATAACGAAATTTTACCGGTTACATCAGGATGTACAGCCACACTAAGCGGTGTACCTTGAGCAAGGCTTGGGAAAAATACTTTTGCATCAACATCATTAGCCGATACGTCAAAACGTCGCTCAGTAGGTCTTGCAGGCGTGTAACCTGCTAATAAATTATCAGATGATAACTCTCTTTGAACATCGTCTGGCATTACTGCTGGCGGTGGTGTTGCTGCTGGAGCCTGCTGCGCTGCTAATGAATCAGCCAGCGCCTGCTTTGACTCAACAGGGTTAGGCCTGTCTACCGTTTGGCAAGCCACTAACATTAATGACAGCAAAGGGGTGATATAGGTAATTGAGCGCATTTAATTATTGTCCCTTAAAATCTGTAATAGCTTGAAACATGGTCAACTTACGGCCGTCCGCTAACGACACAGAGTCCTCACCGATCCCAACGATTTTGACACCTTTAACTCTCTCACCCAGCGTGAAAATTTGATTATTAATCACGGCATAAGCTGAGGTATTGTTTTTAACCACACTGTTGAGCACTAAATTGTTATTCGTAGAACTGGTTACAACGTCAGCTTTACCAGAGGCATCACCAGGTAACGTCGGATCTCGCAAAGCTGTAGCATTTACGCTAAAACCTATAGTACTGCACAGGAATGCAATCAATAGCGCACTAATCTTTGTTGGCAACACTGATAAAGTCCTTATTAATACTCAAGGTGTAAAGCTCTAGTGAAATAGCAGCTTTTGGATAAGCGTCAACGCGATAGTCCATGCTGCGCCAATACAATTTATTCGGCATGCTTTCTACAGCTTCAATAAAACGCAACACCGAGAAATAGTCACCAACCAGCTCAAGTCGAATGCCGTGACTATATAAATTAATCTTCTTCTCTTCACCCACTTCCAGTAACGGCTTAGGCGCAATAGATGTAAAAGACTTAAGGGTGATGCCTTTGACTTTAGAAAGTAATCCCGCTAGTAAGGTTGGCATATGATCAGCAGGCACCATATCGACCATTTGGAAAGATAATTGCTCATCAATCTGCTTATTTTGCTGGTTGATATTATTCAAACGATCGCGATACTCAGTATCCGGATCTTTTTGTAAGCTCTCTTCATACATAGCAATTTGCTGTGTTGAAATACGGTTTTCACTTTCGATACTCTGATTTTGCTGTGAAATTTTACCGTGTTTTTCCAAGGCCGACTCAAGCGGTAAATAAAAAAGTAATCCCGCCACCACTAAGGTAGCCACAGCCACCAATACGCGTTCTCGTTGGCTTAAATCATCAAATTTTTCAGCTAACTGCTGCCACTTTTGCTTCATTTCACTAACTCCTTGTCGCTGCCTACGGCATCGCTAGTTAGCTTAAATGCTAAAGGTTGGTTCTCGCCTAGACTCATGGTCATTGAGGCAAATGCGTGGCCTTTTAATGTTGTAGTCGTTTTAAGCTTATCTACCCATAAAGGCACGCCTTCAGGTGAAGAAGTAAAGCCTTCAAAAATATATCTATTTTCATTCACTTGAATTCGATTTAACCATAGCTTGGCGTCAGCAACGCTAGCTAAATCTGTCATTAATGGTGAGTAACCATAACTGGTTAACACTTCTTGTTGGTTCAGTTTGCCAAACAACTTTTGTTTTAATTCCAGTTGCTGTGCTTTTAACTCCACCTCTGCCACTAAGGCTTTATTTGGTCCACGCTTGGCAAGCTCAGCTTCTAAATCTTGTTTTTCAGCATCGAGGCTCTTTTTAACTAGCATCAGCTGTTTTTTATCAGACTCTAAACTCGAATTAAGCCCCCAGAATACAGCCGTGGTCAGCAGTAGTAAGCAGATAAGTGCAATTAGCGCTTTAGTCAATCTTGAAAAAGATAAGCGTAATTCTGGCGGAAATAGCGTATCAGAATATAAGTTAACTCTTAATTTCATTGCGGCTGACCTCGCGTAATTTCAGCCAACGCTAACTGTGCAAACACGGATTCCACCGATATGCCGTCGTAAGGCGTGACGCTCTGATCAAAATTAGCGGCAATTAAGTTTGCTAACGCTACACGTTCACCATCCATAACCAGTTCAATTGAAGATACTGGCGCTTCGCGCAATTGGCTTTCAAAATAATCCATTGAGCGTTGCAGCTCTAAACTTAAGTTATCTGCGACACCGTAAGACAAATCTTCTGCAGAAACTTTATCTATCTGTAAAAAGCCTCGCACTCGGCGCTGCATAAACACTTCACCGGATCTGACTACCGTTAATAGCAACTCCTGCCCTTCTCGGTGGCTAAGGACAAGCCGAGCTTGGCTATCGTCAAATAGGTTGCTCATCGCCATTTCTTCAATAGAAACGCCAACCGTAACTAAACCAACATTTTTGGCAGCAATCAGTAATGCAGATAATTGGGGGGTTTCAGTGACCACCACGTTAACTTTATTGGTGGTTTGTTTGGATGACTCAAAATAATCTAAGTGAATATCTGTAACGGCTTGAGTCACTATGTCTTTTACCGACCAAAGCAAAGCTGCATTGAGCTCTTCTTCTTGCACGTTCGGTTTGTCGACTAAAAGGAGTTGATAAAAATCTGCCGCAAGCACAATTTGAATATTGGCTACGCCAAACTCTTTCACAACTTGAGAAAAGGCGCTATTCCAATCATGTTGATTGAAAACGAATGTCATAGTTTTGGCAGCTACTTGGGCAGTAGAGCCTTGAAAGACCGTTATTTTGTCTGCGCAAATATACACACCTAGATTTTGCTTAGGTGCAGATTTACGCCAAAATTGGATTTTACCCAATAGGCTTTCTTCCATTAATCCATGCCTTAAAATTGTTCAAAAACTAATTCAATTTGCGAAATCAACGCTGTTCCACGCTTAAATTAGTGAATTAAATATTGTCAGTTCTTATTTAAATAGCGCAAGACTGTCATTATCCCTTTAGTGTAGCGGGTTATTCCTGAAAATTATAGATAAAACCCTAATTTACGAATCTTTATTAACAATCATTCTAAAATAAGAAACAAACTATACTTCTTCAATTGGCTCACTGAAAAAGCTCCCTTGGCCCGCACTCACCCCGAGGATTTGTAATGTTTGCCATTCTTGGAAAACTTCAACTCCTTCTGCGCATACCTGCACATCGGTTCTAAAGAGCCCAGCAATCAAGCTACGTACAAATAATTGATTCTCTGCGCGCAAATGAATTTGGTTAACAATAGATCTATGCAACTTGATTAACGAAATTGGATAATGGTGCATGTATTCAGTGCTTACAACCTGTTGGCCAACACGATCAACACAGATACTTGCCCCCATTTTATTAATCATATCCAGTGGATCTTTTAATTGCTGCTGATGGTTAACTAAAATGTCTTCATTAACTTCAAAAATCAGTCTTGGCGCTAAGTGACGATACTCAAGCAATGTTGTTTTAAGCCAGCGCACAAAAGCTCGGCTCAAAAGTGTATCTAAGCTTAAGTTAATACTAAATTTTAAGGAGTTATCTTTATGCTTTGGTAAAACATCAAACATTACCATTTCAATAACTTGTCGTTCTATTTGCGGGGTTAGGCCGCATTTTATTGCCATAGGTAAAAACAGCGTTGCGCGCACCAAATTACCTTGGGTATCTCGCAAACGACAGGTAACTTCTTGATGATGGGCATTTGAGTCACTGTCTACCACCGGCTGAGAAAACAAAAATACTCTTCTGCTTACCAATACATTTTCAATAAAACTGCGCCACCTTACAGAGCCTTTAGATAAGTCGCCGTCAACCGCGCCCTTGTCATACATAAACCAACTACTGCCGCCTTGGAATTGTGCAGAGCGTAGTGCCAGCTCAGCTTCTTCAACTAGTGCATCTTTATCATCACCGACTTTAAAGTAAGCGCCACCCAAATGGATGAAATCGTCAGGTAAAGTCACAAAGCTATTTAGCTGATTGAGGCTCAAACGTAATAGCTTCGCGGCTAATTGATCCGCTTCAACTTGGGAGATCTGCGGTACAACAACAGCAAACTGATTATATGAACGGCGAGAGAAAATACTGTTCGCTTTGTCTGCCAAAATTTGGTTAACCACACCGATTAACTGCAGCAAAAGTTCATCAACTTCATGGTCGGCCAGCTCTTTACCTAATAATTCTAAGTCTTCCATTTCAAACAAATACAAAACGCCCGGAGTGATCATGCCCGAAGATCCACTGAGCGCATCTAAGCGGTTTTTCAGAAACAGGCTATTACCAATGCCAGTCTCTGAATCAAGGAAAGTATTTGAACGAATAAACTGATCAAAGCGGGCACGCTCTTTATGGGCATCATCTAACTCTAATAGCAAATGAGTCAGGGCTCGGTTTATTAATCGCGGCTTGCCCTGACCTCTTTCGGCTAGAGCTTTATCATGCTGCCCCGACAATATAAGACTCGAACGTTGCGCCAGATGTTCAATGCCATTGAGCTCGGCAGAAAACCAACGAAAACCAAAACGTACAAACAAAAATACCGCTACGCAGCCAATAAAGATAATCAGCATGCCATACCAACCAATATCGCTCTTAGCAAACGGCTGCGGCATAGTTAACTGCATAGCTAGCCTGCCTTCTGCTAACTGACTTTTGTACTGAACTCCACCTTTGGCGGTCGTTTCAGGTTGATATTCAAAAATAAGTTTATCGCCTTGGTACAAACTAAAAGCACGAGCGCGATAGGAATTTAATAATGGTGGTAGCCACTCTTGAAAGCCCCAACGTTCGGGGTGGGATGACTGCTGCTCAATCAGCTCTTCAAGCTCTGTTACCTTTTGCTGTTGGAATGTATAGGTTAGTTGGACAAAGCTAACCATGGCAGTTAAAAAGCAGATAAATGCGACACCAACAAGCGACATTAGCCAAAAGCTGGTTAGTTTTTTGGTTAGGATTCTAGTCAGTTTCATTCGTCCGCTTCCCGCAGTTTCTTATTGGTTTTTATACAGTAAAATCACACGACTTGAGTGCTAATCAAGATAAAATTCATACTCTCAATATGAGCGAGTTCTGTGCCGCACTCACTGTTGCGTTAAAAGTACAGCAAAGCAATATCAGTATTTCAGCTTATGTTTAAGTTAACTTGCCTATAAAAAGAGTGCTATACAGAGCAATTACTTATCTTGGCCGCTAAAACGGCTAACTCTAAAATATAATTACAGTTATACGTAATCCAAAAACACTGAGCAACAAAAAAGGGGCCAAAGGCCCCTTTAAGTGACAAATAGAATCTTACGACTCCATATAGCCTTCTGGTAATTCAGTAATTGTTGCCACGCCAGACTCAATTGCAGCTAGTGCTACAGCCTTAGCAACTCTTGGTAATAAACGGCTATCCATAGGCTTTGGCAGAACATAGTTTGCACCAAACTCTAAAGAGTCAACATTTGGATACGCAGCTAAAACCGACTCAGGAACAGATTCTTTTGCCAATCCAGCGATAGCGTGTACAGCAGCTAGCTTCATCTCGTCATTAATACGTGTCGCGCGAACATCTAACGCGCCACGGAAAATGAATGGGAAACAAAGTACATTGTTAACTTGGTTCGGGTAATCACTGCGGCCTGTACCCATAATTAAATCTTGGCGAACTTCATGAGCAAGCTCTGGCTTAATTTCAGGATCTGGATTTGAACAAGCAAAAATAACTGGTTTGTCAGCCATTAATGCAACATCTTCAGCAGCTAACACGTCAGGGCCAGAAAGACCTAAGAATACGTCAGCGCCTTTGATTACATCTTGCAGAGTACGCTTGTCAGTGTTGTTAGCAAATAGTGCTTTGTATTCATTGATATCGTCACGACGAGTATGAATAACGCCCTTTCTATCTAACATGTAAACGTTTTCACGTTGTGCACCACAATTAACAATCATTGTCATACATGCGATTGCAGCAGCGCCTGCACCCATACATACAAACACTGCATCTTCAATCGACTTGCCTTGGATCTCTAATGCGTTAATCATACCCGCCGCGGTTACAATAGCGGTACCGTGCTGATCGTCATGGAATACTGGTACGTTGCATAGCTCAATCAAGGCTTTTTCGATTTCAAAACACTCAGGTGCTTTAATATCTTCTAGGTTAATACCACCAAAAGTGTCAGCAATGGCTTCAACTGTATTGATAAACTCTTCAGATGTTCTGTGCTTAACTTCAATATCAGTCGCATCGATGTTAGCAAAGTGCTTGAAAAGTAGTGCTTTACCTTCCATTACTGGCTTTGATGCTAACGGACCCAAGTTACCTAAACCTAAAATAGCGGTACCGTTAGAAATAACCGCAACGGTATTACCTTTGCCAGTATAACGGTAAGCATTATCAGGATTCGCCGCGATTTCACGTACGGGCTCTGCTACACCTGGACTATAAGCTAATGCTAGGTCCATGCTTGTTTGTGCGGGTTTGGTTAGGCAAACAGCTGTTTTGCCTGGAACTGGGAATTCGTGATAATCGAGAGCTTGTTGACGAAAATCTGCCATTTTTCTGATCCTGAGTGCAACTAATTAATATCCAAAGCGTATAAGGTCGACAACTAAGTGTTCGTGCTGTAACTCAATACTGATCCTTTAAGAGGTATTCTTAATTGAGCAAAAAACAGTTAGTTGATAGGCGCTAAGATACTTGAATCTCAAGTCATTTCAAATAAGATCTTCTCATTTTTTAACTTTATCGCTATATATTATTTCTAAGGTGCATTTTCTATGGTTATCTGGGATAAATGCTGGGCATTCAGGCGATATTTACCGTAAGAAAAATACAGTTTACCACGCACCAAAACCCGATTTTGCAGTAGTTTTAACGTCAAAATGTTACGAAACTTACCAATATCTTGCTGAGATATCATCAATACCAAATTATCATCAATATTGAGCTCAAAAACCTGACCTTTTCTTTCATAACCCGTGACAACTCCTCGGATCTCTCGCCATAAATTAGTATCTTCACGAGTAAGTGCTTCAGCAAGCAGAGGTTGATAACTTTTATGAGCCCATAATCCAACTTTAGTATCGCGCGCTCGTTTTTCCACCGCTTCTAAACACTGCCAGAAATAGTCATTTTGATAAACTCGAGCTTTAGCGAATCCATTGGCCAACATCAACTCTTGTAGATGCTGTAAATCTTTAGTGTAAACATAAGCTAAAGTACGACCAAAAGGATCCAAACGCTTTTTATCAAACGCTAATTGTAATGTTTGCCCAGGCTCAACAACGCTAGATAAATATTTTTTTGCGTCAGTTGCATAAGGTTGAGAAAGGTTGGGGAATTGGAAATCGATTTCAGGTGAGTCGATACCGATAAGCCGGATCAAACGACCATCAGTTAAGGTAATGGTATCGCCGTCATTAATATGCGCTAAGGTAACGGTTTCATCAAACTGAGTTGGCACGCATTGACTCGCCTGTGCAGCATAAGATTGCACAGTGGCTAACAATAATAGCACCAAAGTAATTTGCTTCATGATCCGCTCCATGGCTTATACCAACCAAAACTAGATTACGACAAAATACGGTTGTGTGCAGCTAATGCAAATTTCAGATAGCAAAAAGGCGCCAGAAGGCGCCTTTTTTAAATTCATTGCAAAAGTAATAATTACTTCTTGCCAAGTGCACCAAAGCGCTTGTTGAACTTGTCGATACGTCCGCCAGTATCCATAACTTTTTGGGTACCAGTGTAGAACGGGTGACATGCACCACATACGTCTAGGTGTAAATCTTTACCTACAGTAGAGTTAATTTTGATAACGTTACCACAAGTACAAGTTGCAGTGATTTCTGCATAATCAGGATGAATGCCTGGTTTCATTGGAATTACCTCAGTAAAAGGCCATGTCGCTCTTCCAACCCGAAGTCGGACACCACATGCTGTTAAAATAAAATTATTTAGGCGCGGAATACTACAGCAACTCCATAGTATATACAAGCAACAAAATAGCCGATTAATGAATAATCTTAAACCTTACATTTAGCGGGTTAATCTTGCTACTAACTCAGCTAGCTTAATACCAATCAGTATAAGAATTTGATCTACTCAGAGCGGTTTTGGCAAACTAATTCAAGGCGAATAGCTGCAATAATGGTTATTCCCTTATCAAGCTATTCAACGCAGAAGTAGGCAGCCCAAAGCGCTCCAGAATGGCGAGTTTTAGCGATTCTGATGCTGTGACTCTTAATAAACAAAGAGGGAGCTTGAACCTAGTTCAACTATGCTCTTCACTCGTTGCGAGCAGCATGGATGCTGCGAATGTCATTAAAGCAAGGAGCACTTAATGACATTGCCTCAAAACCGCTAAACTCTCGCTGAGTGACTAAATGTTTATACTGATTGGTATCAGTTATTATTTCATAGCACTAAATTGCTGTTCTGACGCCCCAGGATCCCGGTATTTTTCTAACATAGCAGGTGTTGGGCAGCGCAATATCGCATCCGCCTTTAGACCATGAATACTCTGCTGATTAAATGCGTTTGGGTTGGCTTCAAAAATCGCCAACATGGCGCCATATGGGCTCACTTTCCAAGCACTTAATTGACGATTAGCAACCCGCCAAAGACTTTCTTTACCATTAAAGGCTAGCTGACAATCTTGAGGCTCTGTTACAGGGCCACTGCTTTTAAGCGGTTTAGGATCTTCAGTCCAACCTAACGCTACTGCAAGCTTGTTATCAGCAAGCACGGCATTAGAGACTTGAGTGCCTTGCTTAGTTGGAGTTAAACGGTCTGCGGTATAATGCCTATCCATTGCAGATTCCGGCATACTCTCATTAAATAAGCTAATGACTTTTACTTGATACCAACGGTTAATTCGGTACTCCTTTACGACTAATACCGCGTTTTTATCAGTCACGTCATCAATACCCGAGACTTGTACCATAAAACCAGTAATCGGCTCTGACAGTAGGCGTTCCTCGCCATCAGCTTGCCGCACTGAAAACTGCACTTTCTTCAAGCTATTATGCGAAGAAACTAAATTTAGCTTTAAACTTGGGTGCTGACCCAACTCAAATAATCTTTTATTAATGCTCACATGCGACACCTGCGCATGAGCGGATGTCAGCATAAAGATACCCGCTAAAGCTAATATAATTCTCTTCATCAAATGTATCCCAGTTTAATAAACCTTTTCATTGATTGTCGCTAGGCAACTCGCTAAAACGACAGCTAATCTGTTTCTTCACTGCAATACGAGGGTAAGTAAACATCAAAACCTAACTTCAACGATATAAATGAGCGTTCAAGTTATTGTAGTTTATGTTCTTTACGCTACACATAACATTATAGTTTTAGCCGCACATTTACCTTTAAAACTTAGAAAATATTTTTGCTAACTTGAGCCAAGCCACGGCGAATAAAATCAATTGTCGCTAGCTCTAGTTTCATTGCCTCGGTACACTTAACAACAGTCTCCTTTCGAAACAGTAAATCTATGCCTTTGTTTGTTGAAGTCGCTCTGCCTGTGCCAATGCGACAAAGCTTTAGCTATCAAGTCCCTGAACATATCACTATTGCGCCGCAAAAAGGTATGCGTGTTCAAGTGCCATTTGGTCGCCAACAACTTATAGGCTTAATTACTGCAGTAACCGACAGCTGCTCGCTCACACCTAAACAGATTAAACCCATAGTGGCCATTTTAGATAATGAGCCATTATTACCTGAATCACTTTATAAACTCACCGCATGGGCCGCAAGGTATTACTTTTGCAGCTTAGGACAGATGTTATCGCAAGCCATTCCGGTCGCGCTGCGTAAAGGCGCTGAAGTAAAAGCATCTAGCGTTACCTTATGGACACTGACCAATGCAGGTAAAGAAGCCGATATCAATCAGTTAAACCGTGCTCCTGCACAGCGAAAATTATTACATTGCTTACGTGAGCGTGATTTAGAACCGAGCGATATAACTAATTTAGATCTCAGCAAAGCCGCCGTAAAAGCCTTAGATGACAAAGGCTGGATAGAGAAAAAGACCCGAATACTCGAAACCGATTTAAGCTGGCGCGAATCTCTTGAGATGACCGAGGAGCCGCACAGACTTAACCCCGAGCAAGCCATTGCTGTTGCCACACTCACCCAGCAAACAGGTTATCACTGTACTTTGCTGGAAGGGATCACTGGCTCAGGTAAAACCGAAGTCTACTTAGCAATGCTTGAAACCGTACTAAGGCAAGGTAAGCAAGCGCTAGTACTGGTGCCAGAGATTGGCTTAACACCGCAAACCATCAACCGTTTTCGTCGCAGATTCAACGTTAAGGTTGCGGTGATCCATTCCGGGCTGACCGACAATCAAAGATTAGATGCTTGGCGCCAAGCTAAATCCGGCGAAGCAGCGATTATTATTGGCACCCGCTCAGCGCTGTTTACGCCAATGCTTTATCCTGGGGTGATAATCTTAGATGAAGAGCATGATTCAAGCTTTAAGCAACAAGAAGGTGTCGGTTACCATGCCCGCGACTTAGCGGTTATGCGCGGCCATTTAGAACAAGTGCCAGTGGTTCTAGGCACCGCAACACCATCGTTAGAAACACTGCAAAATGCGCTAAATGGTCGTTACCAACATCTGCATTTAGGCAAACGTGCAGGTGCGGCTGAAAAGGTTCGTCAGGGTATTATCGATATTCGCAATCAACCACTGCGCTCAGGAATGTCACACGCATTATTAAATGAGATGCGTATTCATCTCGATGCCGGTAATCAGGTGATTTTGTTTTTAAACCGCCGAGGTTTTGCCCCTGCACTGATTTGCCATGAGTGTGGCCATCTGCACGAGTGCGATCGCTGTGACGCCTTTTTTACCGTGCACCAAGCGCTCGGTGAAATTCGCTGCCACCATTGTAGCAATCAATATGCGATCCCAAGACAATGCCACAGCTGTGGCAGTACCATGCTTGCCGGGCAAGGTGTGGGTACCGAGCAATTAGCGTCATTTTTAGAGAAAGAGTTTCCTAATCATCCTGTGGTGCGCATCGATAGGGATACCACGCGTAACAAAGGCTCTTTGGAAAGTCACTTAAACGCTATCCATAAAGGTGAGTATAAAATTCTGGTCGGCACCCAGATGCTAGCTAAAGGTCATCACTTCCCCGATGTAACCTTAGTCGGCCTGCTTGATGTAGATGGTGCATTATTTAGTGCAGACTTCAGAGCACCAGAACGCTTCGGTCAGCTTTATACTCAGGTATCAGGCCGTGCTGGCCGTGCCACTAAGCCGGGTACCGTATTACTGCAAACTCACCAAAGCGACAACGCCATGCTACGCGAGCTGATGCATAAAGGTTATGGTGAGTTTGCCCGTAATCAATTATTTGAACGCACCCAAGCGTTATTGCCACCAGCGTGGCACATGATATTAATCCGCGCCGAGGCGCACCAAGCCATCGATGCCGACAACCTACTGAGTCAGATTGGTGCACTGCTACCACAAGATGATGAGTGCGAAGTCATTGGTCCAATGCCTGCGCCACTCGATAGAAAAGCCGGAAAATATCGCCGCCAGTTATTATTCCAGACCAAAAACCGTAATAGACTTCAGGCAGAATTTGAACGTGCATTACCACAAATAGAGCAATTGCCGCTGGCTAAAAAATGTCGCTGGAGTATTGATAGAGATCCACAAGATTTGCTTTAAATCGACTTTATTCGCTTCAATGCAGAAAAAGTTCGCTAGAGGATAGTAATTCACCGCCACTAGCGGCTAAAATAGTCGGTTACTCCTTATTATTTTTCTTTATGTAAGTGTCGATTAAACGCCAATGAAATCACATACTCAATCTTTACTCGCTGAATCTTTAAATGCCCTTAAACAACAAGGGATTGTTCCTGCTGACTTTGAAGCTCGCATTCAAGTTGACCGAACGAAAGATAAAAGCCACGGTGATTTTGCAACTAACTTGGCAATGATGCTAACTAAAGCTGCAGGCAAAAATCCTCGTGAAATTGCACAACTGCTAATTGATAACCTACCAACTTCAGCACATGTTGAAAAAGTAGAGATCGCAGGCCCAGGCTTTATCAACTTCTTTATTGATGATAACGCCCTTGCTAACCAATTGATGACGGCTTTAAACAGCGACACATTTGGTATCGACTTACCAGCGCCACAAACTGTGGTAGTTGATTACTCTTCACCAAACCTAGCGAAAGAGATGCACGTAGGTCACCTACGTTCAACCATTATTGGTGACAGTGTAGTACGCGCCTTAGAATTCATGGGCCACAAGGTTATTCGTCAAAACCACGTAGGCGACTGGGGGACTCAGTTTGGTATGCTGCTTGCGTATATGGAAGAGCTTCAAGCTGCTAATGGCGAACAAGCTAAAATGGAACTGGCGGATCTAGAGACATTCTACCGCGCTGCTAAAGTCCGTTTTGACGAATCAGAAGAATTTGCTACTCGCGCACGTAAGCTAGTTGTTGAACTACAATCAGGCGACGAGTACTGCAACAAACTATGGCGCGAATTTAACGATATTTCACTAAGCCACTGTCATGAGCTTTATGAGCGTTTAGGTGTAAGCCTAACTCGCGCAGATGTGCGCGGTGAAAGCGCTTATAACAGCGATCTTGCCCAAGTAGTTGCCGATCTAGATGCACAAGGTCTATTGTCTGAAAGCAATGGCGCTAAAGTTGTTTTCCAAGACGAATTCAAAAACAAAGAAGGCGAGCCTCTACCGGTTATTATCCAAAAAGCCGACGGCGGTTACCTATATGCGACTAGCGATCTAGCTGCAATGCGTTACCGCTCAAATGTACTAAACGCTGATCGCGCGCTGTACTTCGTTGATTTACGTCAAGCACTGCACTTCCAGCAAGTATTCAAGCTAGCTAAAACAGCTAAGTTTGTGCGTGAAGAAATGAGCTTCGAGCACATGGGCTTTGGTACCATGAACGGAGAAGATGGTCGTCCATTTAAAACCCGTTCTGGCGGCGTAGTGAAGCTGATTGACCTGCTAAAAGAAGCTGATACTCGCGCACTAGAGCTTGTTCGTAGCAAGAACCCAGATATGGATGAAGCGGAACTTGCTGAAATTGCCCGTGTTGTGGGTATTGCATCAGTTAAGTATGCCGATCTTTCTAAAAACCGCGCAAGTGACTACATCTTCAGCTTTGAGCAGATGCTGAGCTTTGAAGGTAACACAGCGCCATACCTACTATACGCTTACACCCGTGTAGCGGGGATCTTCAAACGTGCTCAAGACGTTGATTTAAGCGATGCGAAAATCATTCTAGAACACGAAAAAGAGAAAGATTTAGGCACCAAGCTAGCTCAGTTTGGCGAAGTTATGGCACGTATGGTTAGCAAAGGTCAGCCACATGCCCTTTGTGGTTACCTATTCGAACTTGCGGGTGCATTCTCAAGCTTCTACGAAGCATGTCCTGTACTAGCAGCAGAATCAGAAGAGCTTAAAAAGAGCCGTCTACTATTGTCACAGCTTACCGCTAAGACACTAAAACAAGGCTTAAATCTTCTTGGTCTAGAAACTTTAGAACGGATGTAAGCTTTAGCTCATGACAAATCGTGATTATGCAAATCGTAAGCCTGCTCGAAAAGGTAAGAACAGCGCTCGCAAAAAGAGCTCAAAAGGAAGCGCCCCTAAGCGCTTTCCAATTTTGCTAGGGCTGATCACGCTTGCAGGTATTGCTAGCTTTGGTTATTTACTGTGGATTTTAAGCAGTTCTGGTGAGCCAGAAACAACTGCACCGGTAGTTGTTGAGCAACCTAAGAAAAAGCCAGTTAAAAAAGATTCGGATGCCCTTCCTCCAGTGCCAAAAGAGGAATGGACCTATCTTGAAGAGTTAGAGAACAAAAAAGTTGAAGTTGATCTTCCTGAAGTATCAACTAAGCCAAAGCGTCCTTACCAAATGCAGTGTGGCTCATTTAGAAAAGAGTCTCAGGCCAACGAACTGAAAGCGATTATTGCTTTCCAAGGTTTAGAGGCGCAAGTACGTAAGGCAACAGGCAGCAACGGTGTTTGGTACAAGGTTGTGTTAGGTCCTTATGACAAAAAGCGCGATGCCGAAAGACAACGCCATGTGCTACAAAATAACGGAACCAACGGTTGTCAAATCTGGTTCTGGGAAGGCTAACCGTAAACGCCTAATTGAAAACGCTGCCCCGTGCAGCGTTTTTTTATGCCTGCAAGACAACGCCCCCTTGATATTCAGTAACCCATCCCCATATCTCTATTATCGTCAACCAGCAGGCATAATGTCGCTGGCTAGAGAAGAGGATTTATTGTGACCACTATCGTATCAGTACGCCGAAATAACCAAGTCGTTATCGCCGGTGATGGCCAAGTTTCTCTCGGTAACACCGTTATGAAAGGCAATGCTAGAAAAGTTCGTCGTTTGTACCACAACAAGGTACTAGCGGGCTTTGCTGGCGGTACAGCCGATGCATTCACCCTATTCGAGCGTTTCGAGGCTAAACTTGAAATGCACCAAGGTCACCTAATGCGCGCAGCCGTTGAAATGGCTAAAGACTGGCGCTCAGACAAAGTATTACGCAAGCTTGAAGCTTTGCTTGCAGTGGCCGATGCTGAATCTTCATTAATCATTACCGGTAACGGTGATGTAGTTCAGCCTGAAAATGATCTTATTGCGATTGGTTCTGGTGGCAACTTTGCCCAATCAGCTGCGACTGCACTACTTGAAAACACTGACTTAAGTGCACTCGAAATTGCTGAAAAATCGCTAACAATTGCTGGTGACATTTGTGTATTCACCAACCAATTTAAGACAATTGAAGAATTAAAGTACTAAGCCAACGCGCTGAGTAAAAAAATGCTGTAAAGCATGAGGAAAGAATATGTCTGAAATGACACCACGTGAAATTGTTCACGAACTAGATAGCCACATTATCGGCCAGCAAAAAGCCAAGCGCTCAGTGGCTATTGCACTACGTAACCGCTGGCGCCGTATGCAGCTTGCTGCAGATCTTCGTCAAGAAGTAACGCCAAAGAACATTCTTATGATTGGTCCTACTGGTGTAGGTAAAACTGAGATTGCTCGCCGTTTGGCACGTCTTGCAAAAGCACCTTTCATTAAAGTTGAAGCGACTAAGTTCACTGAAGTTGGTTATGTAGGTAAAGAAGTTGAACAGATCATTCGCGATCTAACCGACTCAGCCATCAAGCTTACTCGTGAAGAGCAAATTAAAAAGTGCAAATTCCGCGCTGAAGAAGCTGCAGAAGAGCGCATTTTAGATGCTTTGCTACCTAAGCCAAAAGAAGATTGGGATAGCGAAAAGTCTGATGACAGCGCAACGCGTCAAATCTTTCGTAAAAAGCTACGTGAAGGTCAGCTAGACGATAAAGAAATTGAGATCGATATTGCTGCGCCTCAAGCGGGCATTGAGATCATGTCTCCTCCGGGCATGGAAGAGATGACTAACCAACTTCAAAGCATGTTCCAAAATATGGGACCAGGTGCTAGCAAGCGCCGCAAAATGCCAATCAAAGAAGCTTACAAGCTATTGATTGAAGAAGAAGCGTCTAAACTGGTTAATCAAGAAGACCTAAAAGAACAAGCGATCGAGCTTGTTGAGCAGCACGGTATCGTATTCTTAGATGAGATCGATAAGATCTGTAAGCGTGGCGAATCGTCTGGCCCAGATGTATCTCGTGAAGGTGTGCAACGTGACCTACTGCCTCTTGTTGAAGGTTGTACGGTTAACACTAAACACGGCATGGTAAAAACAGACCACATCTTGTTTATCGCCTCAGGCGCATTCCAGATGTCTAAGCCATCTGACTTGATCCCTGAGCTGCAAGGCCGTTTGCCAATTCGCGTAGAATTAGATGCATTATCTGCTGGCGACTTTAAGCGTATTTTAACTGAGCCACATGCGTCATTAACTGAGCAGTATATTGCGCTTATGGCTACTGAAGGCGTAACCGTTGAGTTTACAGAAGACGGTATCGACAGCATTGCAGAAGCTGCTTGGCAGGTGAACGAACGCACTGAAAACATCGGTGCCCGTCGTCTGCATACTGTGATGGAGCGCTTGATGGAAGAGCTTTCTTATGAAGCGTCTGACAAGTCTGGCTCTGTTTCAGTTATCGATGCCGAATATGTTAAAGCACATCTAGACAATCTAGTTCAAGATGAAGATTTAAGCCGCTTTATCTTGTAAGCACAGCTTAAATCATTCGCCAAAGTAATGGCAAAATAAGTGATAGCGGTTAAGGACAACTTCGGACTTAACCGCTATTGTGTTTCTAACACTCTTTAAATCATACCGGTTAATAGATGACTCAAGATAACAACACACCTAATGTGGTAGCACTTAAGCTAAAACGTAAATCTCGCCAACTTGAAATGACTTTCGATAACGGCGAGACCCACCAGCTTAGCTGTGAAATGTTGCGTGTGTATTCACCTTCAGCAGAAGTGCATGGTCACGGTAATCCAGTGCTTGTTACCCACAAGAAAAACGTCAATATCAGTGCTATTGATCCTGTTGGTAATTACGCGGTTAAAATCACATTCGACGACGGCCACAATACCGGTTTATTTTCTTGGAAAGTGTTACACGATCTTGCTACTCACCAACTCGATTTATGGGAAAAGTACCTTGCTCGCCTGCGCGCAGCCAAGGCTAGCCGTGAGCCATTAATCGATATGGCAGTGAAGTACCACAAGTAAGCTTATTTTAGTTTGTCTAGGATCGCCTAAACCTGATTAGGTGATCCTCTCTTTTAAATCTCCCCAAAACTCCCCCTAGTATCTCCCGCGCTAGCATGCGTTATCACCGATACAGTGTGAGCTAATACAAAAAACCTCGCAAAATTGACCGATGCGGACTTAAGTCCTCTAAGCCTTTACTGATGCCATTTAATATCACCGGCATTGAACAAAGAGGATAACTCATGACTGCACATATCAACGGCAAACTTGGCGATTTCGCTGAAACTATTATCATGCCAGGTGACCCACTACGGGCTAAATACATCGCTGAAAACTTCTTAGAAGATGCGGTGGAAGTCACCAACATTCGTAACATGCTTGGCTACACAGGTTTTTATAAAGGCCAGCGCATTTCGGTAATGGGCCACGGTATGGGTATCCCATCTATGGTGCTTTACGCTCACGAGCTAGTCGCTGACTTTGGCGTTAAGCGTATTATCCGAGTAGGTAGCGCAGGTGCTACTCAGCACGATGTGAAAATCAATGACGTGATTCTAGCCCAAGCAGCTGGTACAGACTCACCGACTAATACCAAGCGCAGCAGTGGCTACCAAATGGCTACCTCAGCAACATTTGATTTATTGCATAAAGCCTACATGATCGCCCAGCAAAAACAGATGAACGTAAAAGTGGGTAACGTGTTCAGTGGTGATATGTACTACGATCCTGATGAAGATATGATCCCAGCACTTGAGCGTTTTGGTGTGCTTGGTGTTGATATGGAAGTTGCCGGTTTATACGGCCTTGCTCATCACAAAGGTTTTGAATCACTAGCTATTTTAACTGTATCTGATCACTGCTTAACTGGTGAAGAGACAACAGCTGAAGCACGCCAACTAACCTTCAATAACATGATTGAGTTAGCGTTAGAAACAGCCTGCCAATAAGGCATTAGTAACCGAACTAAGCTTCGGCTAATTTCCCTAGTTAGCTGTAATCTAGCTCCAGTTTTATTATCAAACTGGAGCTATTCAATAAAAGCTTCGAGCCCAGCTAAATCTTGAATAATCAGCCCTTCTTTGTCGCGCTTAATTAACTGCAAATCTTCAAGCTTTTTAACTGCACGGCGATATACTCTGTCAGTAGTAGCAAAGCGTTCCGCCTCTAAATAACACTTGCTAAAACCTTCTACCGGTTGAGCATTTAAGTGCTGATGATACAAGTCATAAGCAATATTATAAGCAATTGGATACAGCATACGCCGGGTAAGAATATCGATAGTGTCTTGATAATCAATAGCGATTGCGCTGGCAAAGAAAAGTGCGACTTTCGGGTTCTTTAACAAAGCCTGCTGCAGTTTATCACCATTAATAATCGCAATTTCTAACGGCGCTTCGGCGATGATATCGAGCTGACATTGATAATCACTAAAGAACTCCATTTCTCCAAATAGCTGCGAATCACAAGTCATAGTGCCAAGCTGAAAGCTACGGCCATTTCTTGCTGTATAACCTAGTGATACTCGGCCACTTGCAACCAAAATCAACGCATTTACTCGCTGGCCTTGCTGCATTAACTTATATTGAGCAGCAACCGTTTTAGTTTCAGTAATGCATTCACGCATGATCTGCTCAATAGCATCATGCTCTTGCTCCCAGAGAGATTGGAAGCGACCTTTAGCTAAGGGTTTTAACTGCATAATATGGTTTAAAATTAAGTTCAGGCAGTAGATAAACCAATTATACGCTTTTCACCCTAACACTTAGCCACATTAAGGACTTTTTTTCTGCCAGCTTATTGGGAGTTTCACCTCGTGCCAGAGCGATTGGCACAACTTTTCAGGCTCGGTCCAGTCACCTTTTAATAACCACGCCACCAAGGCATCTCCCACTTCAGGGTAGTGAATAGCCTCAGGCATTGGCGCCTTAAGCCAGCGCCTTAACGACTCGGGATCTAAGTGAGTTTTCATGCACTCAGCTGCGCCAAGCAGCTCTAACGCTGCAACATTCGATAACTGCTCAAATTGCCCAAGCAAAGGCTTTATCAGCAGTTTCTTACCTAAGGTAAGCGCCTCACTCGCCAGTTCAAAACCCGCATTACCAATCACTCCACCACAATTTGCCATCGCAGCTTTAAAACCTGTGCGATCAAAACCATGCCATTGAATATGCTCAGGAAGAGGCTGAGAAGGCTGGTTAGCGTGATAAATCATAAAAGTGTAATCAGTAAACGGCATTAAAAACTGAACGATCTCATCAGGCGATTCAAACGGTAAGTACACTAAAATCTGATGAGCAAGTTGCTGCTCAACAACATCAACCTCAACAAATGGCGGTAAGATAGGAAAGCCAAAATGATGCCAATGGCAGCCTAAGGCGATATCAACGGGAGCAAAGTAACTTAGCATCATCTCGTTAAACCAGTTATCACCGACTTTAGGTACCGCAAAATTCAGCGCGGCTTGGTGACTAATGCCAATAGACGGAACGCCTTGATTCTTTGCAGCCCAAGCTGATACAGGCTCAAAGTCATTCAACACTAAATCATAGCCAGTTAAATCTAACGCTTTGACATCTTTGATAAAGCCAAGCCACGCATTTTCTTTAGCCGTTTTGGCCACGCTTACTCTACCGTTTTCAGTCGCAAAGGTTAGCCCTGACTGCACTTGATATTGACCGAAACACTGCATATCAAAAAACTGTTCTGCTGAGCGGCCAGAAAAGAAAAAATCAACATCAACACCTTGCTTTTGCATTGCTTTAGCCATCACGCGAGCACGGCTTAAATGGCCATTGCCCGTACCTTGTACACCATAAAGAATTCGCAACTTGCTCTCCTAAATCATTTGCTGAGCGATTAAGACCGACACGATGCCAAGAGTAGCGCCAGCAACAATATCGAGTGGGTAATGCACGCCAAGTACCACCCGCGATAAACCAATGGCTACAGCCCAAGTAACTGCAATATAAAAAAGTTGGGGATAGACAAAATAGATGCTTGCTGCCATTACAAATGCCGCAGCGGTATGACCCGAAGGCAAACTAAACTTATCTGCTGGCTCAATACTAGCGCAGCCATCGGCTAACGCATGGCACGGTCTAGGGCGGCGGATCATGTTTTTTAGTGCGAAATATAAAGGCAGCTCAACAAGGTAAGCAATCAACATGGCATGTAACAATGACTCATGATGGCGATCAAATAGCAAACAGACGACTGCTAAATATAGGTAAGCTGGACCATTGCCCGAGGCCGACACCTTAAGCGCCATTGGCTGGAGCTGATGTTGCTGGCCTAGTTGCACTATATATCGATAGAGCTTGCTATCAAGTTCAGTTATTGAAGTCATTTTAGCCCCCTACGCTTCTTATGTAGGCAAGCTATGAAATGTCCATGACGCCAACGTGACAACAGACCTAAAGTTTTATGACAGTGGTAACTGTATTTGTTATTGCAGAGGAAACTAAAGTAAAACAGACACCAGTCCCGTTTAGGACTGGTGCAAAGCGGATGCTATTGGGAAACAAGCTCGCTGCGATGACGATTTCGATACAACTTCACTAAATGATAAATATTAATACAGGCAACAAAAGCGTTCATACCGGCAACAGGCCAAGCTTCAATTGAAGCACCATAAATAACGAACAAACTACAGCCCGTAAAATTAAGGCATCTAAGCCAGATAATGTCTTTCATCATAAGTGATATAGCCACCATAACTGATGCGGCGTAACCAATGATTTCTATCGTATTTACTGCTTCCATAAGGCACCTTTTGTAGGCCTTATGCCTTCCCTAAGCTAATTGGGGGTTCCGTGCCCCTAAAGCGGGTAAAATTTAATGTTTATACCGATTTTAATCGACACCATGATAACAAAGACGCGCAAAAACTGTAATAAAAAACCGTCATATAATGACTCAAATCATATTTTAGTGTTTTATTTAACCAAACCGAAGAAATATTACTACAGTAGTGCCGAGTGTATTGTTATTAGGCAATTGCGTGATTGATAACGCTTTTCTTTTTAAGAATCCCTTATATACTGAGTGCAATTACTTGTTTGCTCGGGCAGCTGGGCGTCTCTATCTATCAGGAGTGTTCTTATGGAATACAACACCTCAGAACTTTGTGACACTTATATCGATGTTGTTGATGTTGTCGAACCCATGTTCAGTAATTATGGGGGTTGTAACTCTTTTGGTGGTTCAATTAGCACCATTAAGTGTTTTGAAGACAATGGTCTTATCATCGATGCAGTTCAAGAAGATGGTGAAGGCAAGGTACTCCTAATTGATGGCGGTGGCTCACTTCGTCGCGCCCTGTTAGATGCAACCATTGCAGCTAAAGCGGTAGAGAACAACTGGGAAGGCATTATCGTTTACGGCACAGTACGTGACGTTGATGCATTGGAAGATTTAGATATCGGTATTCAGGCGTTAGCCTCAATTCCTGTTGGTGCAGACAGCAATGCTGTTGGTGAACTAGAGATCCCGGTTAACTTCGGCGGTGTAACTTTCTTACCTGGTGATCATGTTTATGCCGACAACACAGGCATCATCCTCTCGCCAGAGCCGTTAGATATCGATTAAATCTAACGATTTCCACCAGCGTTATACTCATTTAAAGCCAGTCTCCGTGACTGGCTTTTTTACATCTAAATTATCCCACTAAAATCACTATGACTTGCAGGCAAAAATTATCAGCTTAAACTAGGTCACATCAAAGCTAACAATAAGAATAATATTATGCTGAACCTATCGTTATTCACTGAAGATAATCGACACAGCCTACTTAGCACTCGCGATGGTGAAACTAAACTTGGTCAACAAGTACAACTTGCAAGCGCAGCCCAAAGTCTTGCAGACAATTTAAGCCAAGCTAAAACCAATGGCGCACGTTTTGTTATTTTAGGTATTGGTGAAGATATTGGCCCAAGAGCAAACCTTGGTCGCGGCGGCGCAACCAATGCCTTTGAAAGTGCTATGGCGCAATTTCTAAATCTACAATCGAATCGCTTTCTCAACGGCCAACAGTGTTTAGTGTTAGGTCAAATCAGTACTCAAGATCTACAACTTGATGCTAATAGCAGTGCTGAGCAGCTAAGAGAGCAAGTATCGAATCTAGATGAGCGTGTGATAAAGGTGTTATCAGCAGTATTTGAATCAGGGCTAGAGCCTATTGTAATTGGTGGTGGTCATAACAACGCTTATGGCTTACTGATGGCAGCTAAAACCAGCTTTAAACGCCCACTTGCAGCCGTTAACCTAGATCCCCATTCTGACTTTAGACCCAAAGAAGGTCGTCACAGTGGCAATGGTTTTAGCTATGCCGCCGCCTCAGGTGCCTTGGGTTACTATCATGTACTAGGTTTGCATGAGCTTAAAAATAGCGAAACTACCTTACAACAGCTAGAAACTTTTGGTGGTCACTGGCACAGCCTGCAACAAATCTGGGTTCGCCAAGAACTCAGCCTAGAGACGGCACTAAAACAAATTGCCAAACAGCTGAATAATACGCAACTGCCAGTTGCAATTGAGCTCGACCTTGATGCGATCACCAATATGCCAAGCAGCGCCTCAACTGCTGCCGGGATCCCGCTATTAGATGCACTCAAATATGTAAATTACATAGCTAAGCACTGCCCGAGTGTATACTTACATTTAGCGGAAGCTGCGCCTAGCTGCCACGTAGCAGGAGAAGCCGCAGGCCACCGCGAAACAGGTCAGAGCATAAGCGAATTGATCTACTCTTATATCAACGCACGTATAAATGCTTTGTAGACAGTAATAATTATTCAACATTGCTAAATAGTGTGGTGTAATGCGCTGTCAATTTTGCGATAGCCTGCGTAATAGCGCATTTTTTTATTATCCTCAAACGGATAGTTAACCTTCGTCACAGAGTGATAGATGAAAGATTCAGCAATCCGCTGTGATGACATACAATCGCAACAAATTATTCGCTAACGTTATAGGAACAGATAGATGTCAGACGACACTCCAAAGAGCACTCACTTCGGTTATAAAACCATTGAAGCAGAGAAGAAAGCCGACATGGTTGCTGGCGTATTCCATTCTGTCGCAGCAAAGTACGACATTATGAACGACGTAATGTCTTTCGGTATCCACCGCATGTGGAAGCGTTTTACAATTGAAAGCGCTGGCGCACGTCCTGGTATGAAAGTACTGGATCTTGCTGGCGGTACTGGTGACTTAACGGCTAAATTCTCTCGCATCGTCGGTGAGACTGGCCAAGTTACGTTAGCAGACATTAACGATTCTATGCTGAAAGTTGGCCGTGAAAAGTTAAGAGATAAAGGCATTGTTGGTAACGTTAATTACGTACAAGCCAATGCTGAAGCTTTACCTTTTCCAGACAACCACTTCGACATCATTACTATCGCTTTTGGTCTGCGAAATGTAACTGATAAAGATGCTGCTATTGCCTCTATGTTGCGCGTACTAAAGCCTGGCGGAAAGCTATTGGTGCTTGAGTTCTCAAGACCTCAGCATGAAATTATGCGTAAAGTGTACGACCTGTATAGCTTTAAAGTGCTACCAAAAATGGGCTCTTTAATCACCCAAGATGCAGACAGCTACGAATACCTAGCGGAATCAATTCGTATGCATCCAGATCAAGAGACACTAAAGCAAATGATGGAAACGGCTGGCTTTGAGCAAGTCAACTACACCAACATGACTGACGGTATCGTAGCCTTACACAAGGGTTATAAATTCTGATTGGACTCGCTATGTCTCGTGACCTGCCATTAATTGCCTGCGCCGCGATTGAGATCAGTTTAAATAAACTGATCTCACAATCTCCAGAAGACTACGCTAAGCTGCGTAGTCTGCATGGCAAAGTTCTTTGCATCCAACTTTCTCAACTCAATTGGCCGCTATACTTTTTGTTTGCCAAAGAGATCCAAGTCTTTTCTCGTTACGAAGGCGAAGTCACCACCAAAGTTAATGCTGACGTAACCACGCTTTATCAACTTACAGAAGGTGCCAACCTTACCGAGTTGATCAAGCAAGACAAACTTAGCCTAGAAGGCGATTTAAGTCTGTTACAGACTTTTAGCCATTATATGCAACAAATCGATGTCGATTTTTCAGAGCCTTTATCACGCTATATTGGCGATGTGCCAACACACTTCATTAGCCAAGGTTTCAAACAGGCTAAGAGTGATCTAACCAATGTGTTGCGTAAAACCCGCTCACACCTTGGCCAGCTAACGACTGAAGAATATCGACTCGCTCCCCATAAACTCGAATACATACACCTAAGCGACAAAATCGACGACCTTGCGACCGATGTAGACGCAGTATCAACACGAGTAGACCAGCTTATTAACAGGGTAAAGATGAAACCATGACAGTAAAAAGTATCAGGCGCGCTTATCACGTCATTCGTACTGCATTGCATTACGGATTAGATGACTTAATCCCTTCTAAGTTAACGCCTTGGTACTTCAAACTGTTAAGGGGTTGCTTTTTCTGGTTAGGTAACAAACACAAAGATAAAGTCGGTGGCGAACGCTTAAAGCTTGCCATGCAAGAGCTTGGGCCGGTTTACATTAAATTTGGCCAAATGCTGTCGACTCGCCGTGACTTGTTATCTGACGAGTGGGCTGAAGAGCTCGCCATGCTGCAAGACAGGGTACCGCCTTTTGACTCTGCTATCGCTCGAGCATCTATTGAAGCCGAACTCGGCGCACCAATTGAAAGCTACTTTGACAACTTTGATGACACACCTCTTGCTTCTGCGTCTATCTCTCAAGTCCATACAGCAACACTGAAATCAAACGGCGCTAGCGTTGTACTAAAAGTGCTGCGCCCAGACGTTGAGCAAAAGGTACATGCTGACATTTTATTGATGTCACAAGCAGCTGACTTTCTAGAAAGCTTACTTGGCGCAAATAACCGCCTGCGCCCTGCTGAAGTGGTTGAAGATTACCGCACAACTATTGAGGGTGAGCTTAATCTTAAGCTTGAAGCCTTAAATGCAATAAAACTGCGCAACAACTTTATTGATTCCAATGCACTTTACATCCCATACATGTATGAAGATCTATGCTTCACACGTTTAATTGTAATGGAGCGTATTGAAGGGGTGCCGGTATCTGATAAAGCGGCACTTGAAGCACAAGGCACTAATTTAAAGCTGCTTGCAGAACGCGGTGTCGAACTGTTCTTCACGCAAGTATTTCGTGACAACTTTTTCCATGCAGATATGCACCCTGGCAATATTTTTGTCAGTCGTGAGCACCCCAACGATCCTTTCTATATCGGTTTGGACTGCGGCATTATGGGAACCCTCACCGATGAAGATAAGCGCTATCTTGCCGAGAACTTCTTAGCTTTCTTTAATCGTGACTATCGCCGCATTGCACAACTATATATCGAGTCGGGCTGGGTATCAGCCGATACTGACGTTGCAGCTTTTGAGCAAGCAGTAAAAGTGGTTTGCGAACCTATGTTCAATAAGCCACTCGATGAAATTTCCTTTGGCCATGTTTTACTGGAACTATTCAGAACCGCTCGACGATTTGACATGGTAGTGCAACCACAGCTCGTACTACTTGAAAAAACCTTACTTTATATTGAAGGTCTTGGCCGCCAGCTTTATCCGCAACTAGACTTATGGCAAACAGCCAAGCCATTTTTAGAGCAATGGATGGCTGAGCAAGTTGGCCCTAAAGCGATGGCGGCAAAAGTTAAGCAACAGTTACCATACTGGGCTGAGCATTTACCAGAATTGCCAGAATTAATCTATGACAACCTGAAAATGGGCCGCAACCTATCTAAAAATCAAAATAATTTGTTAGATCGGTATCTCAAACATCAACAAAAAGCTCATAAAAGTAACTATCTTTTGATTACATCGGCTGTTTTAGTGATCTGTGGCACTATTTTGTTAAACCAAGACGCTACACTATGGGCCTCTTATGGCAGTATTGGCATAGGCCTCACTCTGTGGGTGCTCGGATGGCGATCTAGACCAAAGAATCGCAAAATTTAGCTAGACCTAAATAACCAAAGGTTCATAATAGAACCAGTATCTAATTAAGAGGATTCATCCATGGGTGGCATTAGTATTTGGCAACTTCTTATTATTGCTTTAATTGTCGTATTATTGTTTGGAACTAAGAAGTTACGTTCACTAGGCGGCGATTTAGGTGGTGCAGTTAAAGGCTTTAAAAACGCCATGTCTTCTGAAGAAGAAAAGAAGGCTTTAGAAGATAACGCAACTGACAAACCAGCTGCTGACGCTGCAAAAGTGACAGAAACTGCAAAAGTTGCTGAGACAGCTGAAAAAAAAGCTGAGTCTAAAGGCAAAGAACAGGCGTAATCGACTATGTTCGACGGTATCGGCTTTATGGAGTTGCTGCTGATTGGGATCTTGGGCCTAGTAGTACTTGGCCCTGAAAGACTCCCAACTGCTGTGCGCTCAATTTCTAGCTGGATCCGCGCCATGAAAAAGATGGCTAACTCAGTAAAAGACGAATTAGAGCAGGAGCTTAAAATTGAGCAACTGCACTCTGATTTGAAAAATGCAGAGAGTCAGGGTTTAAAAAACCTCTCTCCAGAGTTACAGGATTCAATCGATCAATTAAAAGAAGCGGCTCAATCTGTTAATCGTCCTTATCAAGTAGAAGACGTTCCAGCGGCGAAAGATACTACTCCAGCCAAAGAAACATCAACTGCAGAGACAAGCTCGACAACAAGTGCTAATTCAGACAAACCTAACGGGTAGTCCATGTCACAACAGCAGCCATTAATCAGCCATTTGCTTGAGTTACGCACCAAGTTACTAAAAGCAATTGGTAGTGTTCTTTTGGTGTTTATTGGTTTGGTATATTGGGCCAACGATATTTACCATTATATGGCCACGCCCTTGATGCAAGCTTTGCCTGAATCAAGCAGTATGATTGCAACGGATGTTGCAGCGCCATTTTTTGCCCCATTCAAATTAACATTGGTGCTATCGTTTTTTGTAGCTGTCCCCTATGTTCTTTATCAAGTTTGGTCATTTGTCGCGCCTGGCCTATATAAACATGAAAAACGTTTGGTTGTGCCACTGCTAGCCAGCAGTACGTTATTGTTCTATTTAGGTATCGCTTTTGCCTACTATATTGTATTCCCAGTTGTATTTGGGTTCTTTACCAGCGTTGCACCGGACGGTGTTGAAGTCGCTACCGATATTAGTAGTTACCTAAGCTTTATCCTAAAACTGTTTTTTGCTTTTGGTTTAGCCTTTGAGATCCCTGTAGCCGTTGTGCTTTTATGTTGGGCTGGCGTAACAACTCCAGCAGACCTCAAAGAAAAACGCCCATATATCGTGGTCGGTGCATTCGTTATTGGTATGCTACTAACACCACCAGATATCATCTCGCAAACAATGTTAGCGATTCCAATGCTAATTCTGTTTGAAGGTGGGTTAATTGCCGCGCGTTTTTACAGTAAAGACAATGAAGAAGATGACGAAAACGAAGAAAGAGACGAGCAGAAAGAATCTGAATCGTAATCCACTTCTTTAATCATCTTATGAAAAGGTATTATCTTGTCCTTAACAGGCTCAGATAGTACCTTTTTTGTTTTTATAACAGCTGTACAAATTGATTTTGCGGTTTCAATTAACCTAATAAAATGTAAAATCAGCTACAAGCCTGCTTTATAAAAATAAAAGGAAGTTACAGATGATCAAGCCTCGTTTAATCCTACTCAGTGTTGCATCATTATTTATCTCAACCGCAGCCCATGCATCATTAGAAAGCCAACTATCACAGTGCGCTGCAATACAAGACAAGCTAGATCGCCTAATCTGTTACGACAAGCTCTCATCTTCTTTAGGCCCACAAACCAAAACAAGTATGACAACTGAAGCTATCGCGGTTACAGCGCCAACAGCTGCAGTGGCTTTAGCCGCTACAACTGAAAGCTCTGTAGAAGACAGCTTTGGCAAAGTGAAAAAAGCAGAAGAAGACGAAGTCAGCAAAATCTATTTAGAAGTCGATAAAGTCACTAAAGACCCCTACGGTGCATTAAAGATTTCATTTAACAATGGACAAGTTTGGAAACAAACAGACAGCCGCAGTTACAGAATTAAAGCAGAGCAAAAAGTGTTTATCGAAAAAGCAGCCCTAGGCTCCTTCATGCTTGGTACTGATGACCGCAATACCACTATTCGAGTGAAGCGTTTAAAATAATGCCCCAATATATGGATATAGCTGTCAATTTGATTGGCAGCTCTTTAGAAAAAGATATTCAACGTGTTATTGATGATGCCAAGGCGCACTCTGTTACCTCTATGGTTGTTATTGGCAGCCATATTGAAGAAAGCCAGCAAGCAGCCAAGCTTTGTCAGCAATTCCCAAAACAACTTTATAGTACAGCTGGGATTCACCCTCATCATGCAAGCCAATGGCAAAGCAACAGCGCACAGACTATCCGCGAGCTAGCCAGCACTTCTAGTGTTATTGCTATAGGGGAATGTGGTCTTGATTACAACAGAGACTTCTCTCCGCGAGATATGCAACGTAAAGCGTTCTCTGAACAGCTAGCCTTAGCCGTTGAACTGCAAATGCCAGTACTAATGCATGAACGTGATGCCCATGAAGATTTTATCGCTATACTAAAAGAGTTCCGCAATGAACTGCCAGCGGCATTACTGCATTGTTTTACCGGTAATAAACTGTCACTTGATGCCTATATAGAGCAAGACATATACCTTGGTGTTACTGGTTGGGTTTGTGATGAGCGCCGAGGGCAGGAACTTGCTTCTATTGTTACTGACATCCCAAATAACAGAATATTAATAGAAACAGATAGTCCCTACCTTTTACCGCGAAGCATGCGACCAAAGCCAAAATCGAGTAAAAACGAGCCTAAATATTTACCCTACATAGCGCAATACATTGCCACGCTCAGACAGCAAAACCTTGAAGATTTTGCTGCACAAACGTACTCAAATAGTCGAACTTTTTTTGGTTTAGAAAATTAATGCTGATCCGCTTTCAACGTCTGCTGCTAGCACTCGTTCTAATATTTCCATGTACCTCAACTGCACAGCAAGGCTTATTGATCAGTAATAGCACTGCTGATGTTGTAAAATTAGCGCCAGTGCTTTCTATTGCCGATTTTCCTCAAAATGCTGATATCGATTTGGTAAAAAACGCTTCTGCGTCTAGCTGGAAACCCTTCGTCTCAGAACAAGTTAGAGGGATAACAAAAACGAGTTATTGGGTTAAATTCAATATTACCCAAACTAGCTCGCTGTCGAGACAGCTAATTTTATCATTAACAAATCCACATATAGACACAATTGACCTCTATCACTTCACGGATGGCCAACAAGTAGAGCACTTACTATTAGGCGATCACTATCCTTTTGCCGACCGACCAATTTTAAGTACCAATTTCATCTACTCTTTTTCTAGCAAACAACTAGATAAACATCAGTTTTATATCAAGATTGAGAGTACTGGAGCCACAAATCTCCCCTTAAGCTTATGGTCAAGCGACGCCTACTATCAAAATGCAGAACAAGAGTCTGCACTCTATGGGTTTCAACTTGGAGTTCTTACTGCTATTGGGTTATTTAGCTTATTTATCGCTATAACGTCTCACTCTTTTAGCTACACTTATTATGCTGGCTATGTGCTGTCAATTACCCTCTTTGTCGCCAGCTTACATGGGGTGGCATATAGGTTTATCTGGCCTCAATGGCCACAACTGCAAGATTATTCCCTACCCGCGCTATTAAGCTTATCAATGATGTTTGCATTCTTGTTCTCTGAAAAAGTAATGCAATTTAAATATTATAACCAAGCAATGCTACGCCTTTGCAGGTTGAGCGCTGCAGCATCAGCTTTGTTGCTTCTCTTGTGTTTATTTTTTGACTATACCACCGCGCTAACAGTTAATATTTATGCTGTTATGCTGGCAAGTATTATGCTGATGTACATGTCTACAACACAGGCTATAAAGGGCTACAAACTTGCTAAACTGTTTGCTTTAGGTTGGGTTAGCATGATGTTCGGTGCGCTGTTATCTGGCGCGCTTTACTTAAACGTACTCAACTGGGATATGTCTGCCAATGCGCCATTCATTCTGGGCTTGACAGTAGAAGTTATATTAATGGCGGCACTATTAGCCATTCGTTACAACGATGAACGTCTTGCCAAGTTGAAAATACAACAAGAGGCATTCGAGCAGGTACAGCAAGCTAAAGAACACAAAGAAAAAGCACTACGCATTGAAGCGCGAAGTAGCGAACAGCTAAGCCAAAAAGTACAAGAGCGGACTTTAGAGCTAGAAATTGCATTACGAGAACTCAACGAAGCCAACCAAAAGCTAACCGAGCAAACCAAAGTTGATAGCCTAACAGGCGTTAAAAATCGTGCATCGTTTGATAAAAGAATCATTGCCGAGGGGCGTATTAGTCGAAGACAACAAACACCAATGTCAGTATTGATGCTAGATTTAGATCACTTCAAAGCAATTAATGACTCCTATGGTCATCTTGCGGGCGACCAAGCATTACGAGAAGTCGCAGAAATACTAAAACAGAATTTAAAGCGACCAACTGATCTAGTATCACGTTTTGGCGGTGAGGAGTTTGCTATTATATTACCCAACACTGACCAAGTTGGTGCCTTACAAGTTGCTGAGAGCATAAGAAAAGCGATTAGCAAGACCCCTATAACATGGGGAGAACAGAGCTTTCCTTTAACCGTTAGTATCGGAGTCAATAGTGAAATCATTAACTCCGAAGAGCATACAACTTTGCTATTAGAGCAGGCAGATAAAGCGCTTTATCAAGCAAAAAGTGAAGGACGGAACCGTTCAAATCTGTATAGCCCGCTATAAAATTAATGTCCATCATCTGGAGCAAAATGTGAATATTATTACAAGTGCCTACCCACAACGCAGAATGCGCCGTATGCGTAAACATGAGTTTAGCCGTCGTTTAATGGCTGAAAACCAGTTAACGGTTAACGACTTAATTTACCCAATGTTTGTTCTTGAAGGTAATAATCGCACAGAACAAGTGGCATCTATGCCTGGGGTTGAACGTCTTTCTATTGATCTACTGCTAAAAGAAGCTGAAGAATTAGTAGAATTAGGGATCCCGCTTATCGCACTATTCCCAGTAACTCCAGCCGAGAAAAAAACATTAATGGCTGAAGAAGCCTACAATGCTGATGCATTAGCTCAACGTGCAGTTCGAGCACTAAAAGAAGCTTTCCCTCAGCTAGGCGTTATGACTGATGTAGCATTAGATCCATTCACCACACATGGTCAAGACGGTATCATTGATGAAACTGGCTACATCATGAATGACATCACAACTGAAATTCTAGTTAAGCAAGCCCTTTCTCACGCAGAAGCAGGAGCGGATATTGTTGCGCCATCAGATATGATGGATGGTCGTATTGGTGCAATACGCCAAGCGTTAGAAGAAGCTGGTCATGTGAATACCCAAATCATGGCTTACTCAGCTAAATACTCTTCAAACTATTACGGTCCATTCCGTGATGCGGTAGGTTCAGCTGGCAATCTAAAAGGCGGCAATAAGCATAGCTACCAAATGGATCCGGCTAACAGCGATGAGGCACTTCACGAAGTCGCTTTAGATATCCAAGAAGGTGCAGATATGGTTATGGTTAAACCTGGCATGCCTTACTTAGATATCGTTCACCGTGTTAAAACAGAACTAGCTGTACCGACATTTGCTTACCAAGTAAGTGGTGAATACGCTATGCATATGGCTGCCATTCAAAATGGTTGGTTAGCAGAAAAAGCGATCGTGATGGAATCACTACTTTGCTTTAAGCGCGCAGGCGCAGACGGCATCTTAACTTACTTCGCTAAACGCGCAGCCCAGTGGCTTAAAGAAGACAAGTAAACTCTTCTTACACTATATAGAAACGAGAAAGCCAGAGCACCGCTCTGGCTTTTTTGTGCCTGTAATATCAATCAGCATAGACATTTAGTCGCTCAGCCAGAATTTAGCAACTCTGAAGCAAAATCATTAACTGATTCCTGCTTTAATGACACTCGCCATTCTGGATCTTTTGGCTTCCTACTTCAGCGTTAAATAACTTCACAATGGATAAACCATTCTTTCGGTTATTCGCCTTGAATTAGTTTGCCAAAAAACGTTCTGAGTAGATCAAATTCTTATACTGATTGGTACAAGGCTGCCTTAGCAACCGTATACTGTTAGCTGTATTCTGGATTCTACCAAACAGTAATGAGTTGTATTAAAAATCTATGCAGGAGAGATTCGGCAAAAATGACTAAGTGTTAAGATGAAATGGTATAAGTGCTATTTCTTGGATAAGGATTTATCTATAAAAGCAGGATATTGCAAAAATTACAAACGTAAAAAAGCCCGCGACATGGTAGCAGGCTTTCTTGTTATTTGCCGCCTGGAAATGACCTACTCTCGTAGTTCGCGCAGCGAACACATGGGGGCGGAGAAGCCCTGCTCTGGATGCAACGCATTCAAGGGCTTTAAAGCGCGAGTAACTTGTTACGAAGCCGGAGACCCCGCTCAGCGGCGGGATGACATCGGGGTAGGCATTTATGCCTACCTTAAGTGAAGTTGTCACCTTAACGGGTAGCTGTATTCAGATAAGATAGCGTTCAATATTTTACAAACGCCCAAACGCAAAAAAGCCACCTTAATAAGGTGGCTTCTTCACTACTCTTAACGAGTAAAATAGGCGCCTGGAAATGACCTACTCTCACATGGGGAGACCCCACACTACCATCGGCGATATTGCGTTTCACTTCT
>NZ_JALNTW010000008.1 GCF_023161665.1 Shewanella sp. 1CM18E | reverse complement strand
ATTGGGGTATCGCCAAGCGGTAAGGCACCGGGTTTTGATCTCGGCATTCCCAGGTTCAAATCCTGGTACCCCAGCCATTTTGTAGTTCATCTTTATCTGATGTAAAATAGATAGTGTGCTTTTCAGCTCCATCTTAATCAAGATGTAAAACTGATTCAGTGTGAGAGCGGTGGTAGTTGATATTAGACACGCCAGCTTTGAACACCATCTTAATCAAGATGTAAAAACAGATGCAGTGCGGGAGTGGTGGAATTGGTAGACACGCCAGATTTAGGTTCTGGTGCCGTAAGGTGTGAGAGTTCAAGTCTCTCTTCCCGTACCATTTATTTAGCATAACGAGCCTAGGCTGGTTATGAGTTAGAAAGTTTGATTGGGGTATCGCCAAGCGGTAAGGCACCGGGTTTTGATCTCGGCATTCCCAGGTTCAAATCCTGGTACCCCAGCCATATTAAAGAAAGCTCATCTTCGGATGGGCTTTTTTGCGTTTGGCGTTTTATAATCTTTTCGAATCGCTTTAGCATATCTCCCTATTCTATCTGTCCTTCATTTTAACCTTTTCAACGACTATTAAATTGATACTAATTGGTATAAATTCTCTCGCTAAGTGATTGAAACGTTTACTACCGTTATGGAATCAATGATGAAACTACCCTATATATTGCATATTCCAAGTGCAACCCTTGCCGTTGAACTACAACTACTCTCTACCTTGCCTGATGGACGTAATACACTGCATTGGCAACTTGAACTTAGTGAATTGCGTAGTGAACATGATATTAGCCTGGCAGAATTTTATAATGATGCTGAATTTGTAGTGGCGGCGACAACAGGGCAGATCTACAAAGGTAATATTGAAGGTGAGTTGACTCTGCTATCAAGCTTGCCGGTGATGGGCGTAGACGGTGGCAAAGGCTGGCTTGATAAAACAAGGCAAGAGTTTTGGTATGCCATTACAGCTAAAATGGGTGATGAGCAAGGCGATCGACTTTATGGCTGGTCTTTAAGAGATTGGAGCCTTATTACCGAAATACAATTGCCAGAATATCTAGACATTCAGCAACTACATCGCCGCAGTGACGGTAACTTTGTTTTCTATCAGAAACGCAGTAGAGATTTGCATAAAAGAAGCCAAGGCTTTTGGGTAATTAACCCTGTTACTGCAGAGGCTGACTACCATGCTCTCGACAGTCTTCCTGCTGCAGGTCGATTTAAAACTCGCAATATGCTTGCTCTATGCCCTAAACGAGATCTCGCGTTGCTGCCATCTGTCGACGCCCTGCCATGGAAAGAAACTGATGGCGATCTGCAACTGGGTTTTCAGTTACAACTTATCGATCTTAATAGCTTCAATACGCTATGGGTGAAAACACTCCGCTGGCTGGGCAATGATACTGAGCAGATGCTTGATTTAGAGGTGCGTCAGACTCTAAAAGCGTACTTTGCTGGTGAAGAGGTAGATGACGATGAGGTCGAAGATGCCCTTGAGGAGTGGGTTGATACGCTTAAAGGTATTCGCTTTAGCGATAATGAAGATGCTTGCTGGCTTTGCTGGACAGATGGCGCATTACGTAAGATTTATTTGAGTAATCGCCAGCAAGATCACCAATTAGCTGGCATGTCAGCGCTCGTGAGGCCGGCGCAAGTAGACGAGCCCCGAGATTTGTCGAATCCACTGAATCAGGTGGCATTTAATCAATATGGGTATCACCTGCAAACGTTAGGCGATCAGCAATTGGCAGTGATCAACTTTGATATTAAAGTGGTCGATATCAGCAAAGTTAAGCCTTGTGATAATGAATTTGCACAACTGATGGTTAGTTATCAAGATGGCAAGCAAGCGGAACTAGAGATGTCTGAGGCATTCAGAATAGCCTATACCAAGGAGGGCCTCAACGTCATTAATATCGACTATCTTGCCTTGCCCGAATGTTTGCTTGAGGGGCTGCAACAAATGCAACAGCGCACGGCTTGTTTGGTTGAGCATGTCAAAGGGAGCCGTCTTGAGTGGCTGATAGAGGACAGGGATGGTAGTCAGCGAACAGAAGCGGAGTTTGCTGCAATGGCTATTGAGTTACCGATTGCTGCAGAGCTGATGGTACAGATGGTTGAGGATTTCTGTGCTTATGGGGATGCATACTCTCTCAGAGGTAGCCAACATAAAGCAGCCTTGTCAGATATTGTTTTGACTTTGGCCGAATTTGATATTGCACATTTACCTTTAGTCAGTCGCTATTTGAACACGATTGATCTTGGCCGTTTTGGGGCCTTTCATATTCAGCACACATTGCCAGTTATACAGCAGAAATACGGTCAAAGCCTGCTTAATAAACTTAAGTACAACAAGTTTATCAAAAGCCTGCCTGCCAAATTGACTAAGACGTAAATTATGGATTAGCTAAAGATAAGGCATAAAAAAACGCACTCTTTGGAGTGCGTTTTTATTACTGCTTGTTTAGCTTAATTCATCAAGAATTAGTGCTTAAACATGGCAGAGATTGATTCTTCGTTGCTTACGCGGCGAATTGCTTCAGCCATAACAGTAGACATAGTTAACTGTGAAACTTTGTCTAGTGCAGCAATTTCAGGGCTCAATGGAATCGTGTCAGTAACAATCACTTCATCAATAACTGATTCAGCGATGTTTTTAGCAGCGTTACCAGAGAATACTGGGTGAGTAGCATAAGCGAATACGCGGTTTGCACCGTGCTCTTTTAGTGCTTCAGCAGCTTTACAAAGTGTACCGCCAGTATCGATCATGTCATCAACGATGATGCAGTCACGGCCTTGAACGTCACCAATGATATGCATAACTTGAGCAACGTTCGCTTGTGGGCGACGCTTATCAATAATTGCTAAGTCAGAATCATCTAGTAGTTTAGCTACTGCACGTGCGCGTACAACGCCACCGATGTCTGGAGATACAACAACAGGGTTTTCTAGGTTCTTAGCTAACATATCTTCTAGTAGTACTGGGCTACCGAATACGTTATCAACAGGAACGTCGAAGAAACCTTGAATTTGCTCTGCGTGAAGATCACAAGTCAATACGCGGTCAACACCAACGCTTGAAAGGAAATCCGCAACTACTTTAGCTGTAATAGGTACACGAGCACTACGAACACGACGGTCCTGACGCGCGTAACCAAAGTAAGGAATAACCGCTGTAATACGACCAGCTGATGCACGACGAAGCGCGTCAACCATAACGATAAGTTCCATTAGGTTATCGTTAGTAGGAGCGCAAGTAGATTGAATGATGAATACATCCGCACCACGTACATTTTCATTAATTTGGACACTGATTTCGCCGTCACTGAAAACGCCTACCTCTGCGTCTCCAAGTTTACAAAATAGACGATCGGCTATCTTCTTAGCGAGACTAGGTGTAGCGTTACCGGCAAAAAGTTTAATGTCAGGCACTGTAGGAACCTCAGGCGTATGCTTCATGATTGTGGCTGGGATTAAAAAAGGTTATCCCAGAAAGTGGTTAATGTTGAGCTAATCTCAACATTAACGGCGATTTATTTGCCCCTTTTGCAACAAAGCCTTTTATTGATGCAGGCAGTTTCGCCAATACATCTTTAGCTTCATGCTCCTGTTCGAATTGACCAAAAACACATGCTCCGGTTCCGGTCATTCTGGACGGCGCATATTCTAGCAGCCAGTCTAAGGTTTTGGCAACTTGAGGGTGACGTTTTGCGACTAAAGCTTGGCAGTCATTTTTCCATTCGCTGCTCATTAATGCATCAAGGCTGACTTTCGCGGTATTTCGCGGCAGATCTGGGTCTTGGAAAATCTCAGCGGTCGATACATGTACCTCTGGGATCAATACTAAATACCAAGGCTGGTTTGGCTCAACATTAACTAATTTTTCACCAACACCTTCGGCAAACGCTGCGAAACCATTAATAAAAACAGGGACATCAGCGCCAAGGCTTAATCCGATTTCGGCAAGTTCGCTGCTTGATAACCCCGTGTTCCACAGTTGGTTTAACGCAACAAGTGTCGTAGCTGCGTCTGATGAACCACCACCGAGCCCACCGCCCATAGGTAAGCGTTTATCAAGCCAAATTTCTGCGCCTAGCTGACAATTTGTACGAGCCTGCAGTGATTTTGCGGCTTTGAGAATTAAGTTATCGCTGTCGGCAACAACGCCAGCCATATTCGAGTGTAACTTTAGGGTTGGCTTATTTAACACTTTAAAATCTAGATAATCACAATGTTCAACAAATTGGAATAATGTTTGAAGTTCATGGTAGCCATCTTCACGACGGCCATTAATGTGCAGGAATAGATTCAGTTTTGCAGGGGCTGGCCAGCCCAATGAAAGTTGCGTAGTCATAAAGAGTTCTCAGTGCCTGACAGTGGCTTTATCAGTGTTTGGTTTTCTGGGGCAAGTGCTTGCCATTTATTAAGCTGTAATTTGAGGCGCAGATCATCGCGGGTTAAGTTGAGCAATCTTGGTACATCAGCCCCACTTTGTTTCTGCCAGCTTTTAAACTCAACTTGCCAAGGTGGTAGTTGCTGAGAGTTAATTAACTTACTCGGCCTTTGCAGGCTATCGCTGCTAATAAGCTTATCGCCCTCGGTAAGTTGGCCTGTTAGCCAAAGGGGTAAAGAGTCAATAGGAATAGGCCAACCAGAGACTCGGGTCAGCAGGCGTTGAGCATTGGTGTCTTGATAGGTTTTACCGTCGACATCAAGCGTAACAAGTCCGTCTTGGCTAGTTAAAGATAATATTGTCGTGCCCAACATCGTAGTGAGGGTTAACTCCTCTCTTTGTGGGCTATGTAGCCAATATATATTAGTGCTAAACCTGTCTTGTGAGGTTCTCACGGCGAGCTTACCTTGCATTTCCCAGGCGCTAGCTTGCTGCACTTTGTTAACAGAGACGGGAATAAGGTTGTCTGGTATGGTAGTTGAGCAACCACTAATGAAAATGGTGCTAAGCATCACCCATAGATAAGTGTTTTTTGTGAACCGGCTCAAATTATTCATCTATTACTGATATAAAAGAGCCCTTATGATACGAGGGCTTGGATAAATTACCAATGCCCATATGCAAAAATAACCAATTGCACAATGCTCATTGCGGTTAAAGCGTGAAATATCTATGTGAAAATAGTTAAAAAAGTGATGCTAATTGAAAAAATGGGTAAGAACCGAGATTATTATTCGGTTTTGTTAAGCGTATTCTGTTTTTAACAAAATCAATTCAGTAGAATGGCAACCATAAATGAGATGCCCAAGAGTCCAGAACGAGTCAAATGAGCCTTGTAGCAATCGGAATTAACCATAAAACGGCCACGGTCGACCTACGTGAGAAAGTAGCTTTCGCACCAGACAGAATTCATGATGCCATGAAGAGTCTAGCGTCTCTTACTCCATCGGGCGAAGCCGTCATTATTTCAACCTGTAACCGTACAGAACTTTACTGTAATAACAGTGAAGCCGCTGATGTAGTTGCATGGCTTGAAGAATATCATCAACTGTCCCATGAAGCTGTTGAGCCTTGCCTTTACCAATATCAAGATCAAGAAGCAGTAAAGCATTTGATGCGTGTATCTGCTGGTTTAGATTCACTGATTTTGGGTGAACCGCAAATTTTAGGTCAAGTTAAGCAATCTTTTGTGAAGGCAAAAGAGGCTGGCAGTGTCGGTTCAACAATGGATAAGTTATTTCAAAATACCTTTTCCGTTGCTAAAAAAATCCGTACTGAGACTGAAATTGGTGCTGCAGCTGTCTCGGTAGCATTTGCTGCAGTGAGCATGGCAAAGCATATTTTCTCATCACTGAGTACGACCCAAGTATTATTGGTCGGTGCAGGTGAGACCATTGAGTTAGTTGCCCGCCACTTAAAAGACAATGGTGTGAGCACCATGGTGGTTGCAAACCGTACAATTTCACGTGCTGAAGCCATGTGTGAAGAGTTCGGCGCAACAGCTATTACACTCGAACAGATCCCAGATTTTCTCCCTAAGGCCGATATCGTGATATCCTCTACGGCTAGCCCTTTACCAATACTCGGTAAAGGCATGGTAGAAAAAGCGCTTAAGCAACGTCGTCATCAACCTATGTTATTGGTTGATATAGCAGTTCCTCGAGATATCGAGGCTGAAGTCGCGGATTTAGATGATGCATTCCTCTATACCGTCGATGACTTGCAAAGCATTATTGAACAGAATATGGCCTCTCGAAGAGAAGCCGCCCAGCAAGCAGAATTAATTGCAGACGATCAAGCTCATCTATTTATGGAATGGATCCGCTCATTGGAGTCGGTTGACAGTATCCGTGAATATCGCACCCAAAGTATGGCGATTAAAGATGAGTTGGTAGAGCGAGCGGTCAATAAATTGGCCCAAGGTGGTAACTGTGAGCAAGTCTTACTGGAACTTGCCAATAAGCTCACCAACAAGCTGATCCATGCGCCGACACAAGCGCTTACCGCTGCGAGTCGCCAAGGGGATTTAAATTCTCTTGGACAATTAAGAGCTGTGCTTGGACTAGATAAAGACTAAGGTTAGCGTTTAAATGAAGGACAGTGTGATTCGTAAGCTTGAAGGCTTACTTGAACGTAATGAAGAAGTATTAGCGTTACTGAGCGATGCTGGTGTTATCGCTGATCAGGAGCGTTTTCGCGCCTTGTCTAAGGAATACTCTCAATTAGAAGAAGTGGTTAAAGCTTTTAAAGCATTTCAACAAGCAGAAGAAGATTTAGAATCTGCCAAAGAGATGATGGAAGAAGACGACGCCGATCTTAAAGAGATGGCTCAGGAAGAGTACAAAGCAGCAAAAGCTACGATTGCAGTGCTAGAAGATGAATTGCAAATTCTGCTACTGCCAAAAGATCCTAATGATGACAATAACTGCTTTATCGAAATTCGCGCAGGTGCGGGTGGTGATGAAGCGGCTATTTTTGCGGGCGATCTGTTCCGTATGTACAGCAAGTTTGCCGAAAGCAAGCGCTGGCAAATTGAAGTCATGAACACCAACGAAGGTGAGCATGGCGGTTTCAAAGAAGTTATCGCTAAAATCAGTGGTGACGGCGTTTACGGTAAGCTGAAGTTTGAATCGGGCGGCCACCGTGTACAACGTGTGCCAGAAACTGAATCTCAAGGCCGTGTTCACACCTCTGCGTGTACAGTCATTGTATTACCAGAAGTGCCAGAAGCTGAAGCGATTGAAATTAATAAAGCCGATCTGAAAGTGGATACTTTCCGCGCATCAGGCGCTGGTGGTCAGCACGTAAACAAAACCGATTCGGCCATTCGTATTACCCATATTCCAACGGGTATTGTTGTAGAGTGTCAAGATCAGCGTTCACAGCACAAAAACCGTGCCCAAGCGATGAGTGTACTTGCTGCACGTATTCAAGCGGTAGAAGACGAGAAGCGTCGCAGTGCTGAAGAAAGTACTCGTCGTAACTTGGTATCTTCTGGTGATCGTTCTGAGCGTATTCGTACCTATAACTTCCCACAAGGTCGTGTTAGTGAGCACAGAATTAACTTAACTCTGTACCGTCTAGGCGAATTTATGGAAGGCGATATCGATTGCGTTATCGAGCCTCTCATTTTAGAAAACCAAGCGGATATGCTTGCAGCACTGGGTGAAGCATAAGCTTCACCTCTCTCATACTGTGCTACAGATGAATAAGGATATTCCTTGCAACTAACTATTTCAGGGGCGCTTAAATGGGCCTCTTCTCAGCTTGAAAGTATTTCAGACTCTGCATCACTCGATGCTGAGGTGATGCTACTTCATGTTATTAGCAAACCGCGTAGCTATCTATACACTTGGCCTGAAAAAAGCTTAGAGCCAGAAGAAGTGTCTGAGTTTAAGCAAATGCTTGCCAAACGATTACGTGGTAATCCTATTGCCCACATTGTTGGTGAGCGTGAGTTTTGGTCACTGCCGTTTCGGGTTAATCCAACCACGCTTATTCCACGCCCTGATACTGAAATTTTAGTTGAAACGGCTCTGAATCTACCTTTAGCCGAAAACGCTAAAGTACTCGATTTGGGGACAGGCACTGGCGCGATAGCTTTGTCACTTGCCCATGAGCGCAATGAATGGCAAGTGTGTGCAATTGATAAAGTGGAAGATGCTGTCGCATTAGCCAAAGAAAATCGCACTAATCTAAAGCTTGAACAAGTTGATGTGTTTCAAAGTGATTGGTTTGATGCCGTTGAGTGTTACGACTTTAACTTAATCGTGTCTAACCCACCTTACATTGACGAAGAAGACGAGCACTTATCTCAAGGTGATGTTCGTTTTGAGCCGCAAAGCGCGTTAACTGCACCATTAAGAGGTTTTGCTGATCTGTTTCATATTGCTGAGTGCGCACGTGATTACCTAGCACCTGGCGGTTATTTGCTGCTTGAGCACGGCTATCAGCAAGCGATTGAGCTTAGAGAAAAGTTAGTTGAACTGGGCTATGAGAACGTTGCAACAGTGAGAGATTTTGGCAGTAATGATCGCTGCACTATTGGTCGTTGGCCGCGTTAAACCGCTGACATCAGTTACTAAGAGGCACTATTTTTATAGTGCCTTTTTTATTGGCTGTTTTATATTGAGGGTTATTAAATTAAGAGGTTTAAAAAAGCGTAAGGCTAAACTTTGAGCAGTTCTGCAGCTTGTATTCGCGGGATATTGGTTATGGATTCAGGTATAGGTTACACTAGCCGCCTTTATCAGCTAACAGACCTTTATTCATGGACACTTTTTACAGTTTATATCCAGCGTTTAAGCACATGCATATGACGCTTATCGCGACCAGCGTATTGTTTTTCTTAGTCCGTTTTGTGCTCCATATGCGTAAATCTCCTGTACTACAAAAGAAAGCTATTAAAATAGCGCCTCACGTTATCGATACTTTCTTACTGCTTTCAGGTTTGATCTTGTGCTTCCAAATTAAGCAGTATCCTTTTGTTGATCCTTGGATGACTGAAAAGTTGGGCGCAGTAGTTGCTTATATCGCATTAGCGACTATCGCACTTAAAGCAGATCGTAACGCGTTGTTTAAAGTATTTGCAGCATTCGGCGCAATTGGTTGGGTTGTATATGCAGCTAAACTTGCGATCCTTAAGCAAGGGGTGTTACTCGGTTAATGGCTGATTTAACCCACAACGATTCTATTCAACTGCCAGAAACGGCCTTTGAAATTGCTGAGCATTTAGGTTTTTCTAAGCTTAAAAATGCTAACTGGGCTTGGCTAGAATTAGCCGGCTCAGTGTTGAGCTTTTACGTGGTCGATAGACATGAGCGTTTAAATGGACTATTTCGTTGGTTCTATAACGACTTAGGCTTTTGCCCTCGTCAAGACTATTACAGCGCAGAGTCAGCGGACCTAGGCAAATGCATCACCTCAAGACAAGGCAACAGTACCACGTTAGCAACAGTATTAATGCTGCTAGCAAAGCAGTTAGACTTGAAGCTTGAGCTGTTGTTATTGCCTGGTCAAACTGTGCTGTATAGCCGTATTGACGATGTGGTGCGCTACATTGACCCGTTAACGGGTGCTGATTTGTCAAAACATCAGTTGCACGTTTTTGTGCGCGGAGAGTTAGGTAATGCGGCTAAGTTTAAGCCTAGCTACTTAAAGCCAGCGAGTGTTAAGCGTATTCTTTCGCGTATGCTTCATGAAATGAAAGCCGGTAGTATTGTTGCGCATAATTTCGAACCCGCACTTGAATGTTGTAACTTGTTGCTGCAATGGCATAGCGACGATTTAAACTTAAATCGTGAACGTGCTTTTATCGCCCAACAACTGGGTTGTATTAGTGTTGCTGCGGCTGACTTAACCCATTTTGTTGAGAACAGTCCGCACGACCCAGTGATTGAATTGGTGAAGATGCAATTAAAAGAGCTTAAAGAGGAAGTTGAGACTTTCCATTAAGTAACACAACAGGGCCAATAAGGCCCTTTTGTGTTGATACACCCGTGTGAAATAGATTTACCTTAATAAAAATAGCGCGCAGTGTTAACAAGCAATACGCACTAGCAGTGCAATAAAAACAAAAATAGTTATACCAACAAATTGAATCTGAAAAATAATAATTAGGCAAAAATTGCCAATTTCTAGGGGATAGAGTTCATGAGTAGTACGGATACAGTGACCACCGCGCTGGTCACCAATGACGCGACAGCGTTAGGTATTTTAGCGGTCGTGCTTGGCTTTGTGTTTTATACCAGTAACAGTAGCAATCCTTTTTGGAAGAAGTTTTATACATTTGTACCAGCATTATTAATGTGTTACTTCCTGCCGTCTTTGCTAAATACTTTCGATATTATTGATGGTAATGCATCGCAGCTTTACTATGTTGCCTCACGCTATCTATTACCTGCTTGTTTAGTCTTATTGATTTTAAGTGTCGATTTAAAAGCGATTTTGTCATTAGGCCCTAAAGCGATTGTCATGTTTTTAACAGGTACTGTCGGTATTGTTATTGGCGGCCCAATTGCATTATTAATTGTCTCGGCAATTCACCCTGAAATTTTAGGTGTGACCGGGCCTGACGCTGTATGGCGCGGCATGACCACGCTAGCGGGTAGTTGGATTGGCGGCGGTGCCAACCAAGCCGCGATGAAAGAGATTTACGAAGCGGGCGGTGATATCTTCTCGATCATGATCACCGTTGACGTGATTGTGGCCAATATCTGGATGGCGGTGTTGTTGTTTATGGCATCAAAAGCTAAGCAGATAGATGCCAAAACAGGCGCTGACACGTCGGCGCTTGAAGCATTAAAAGATAAAGTTGAGAAGTACCACGCTGAAAACGCACGCATTCCAAGTTTAAATGACTTGATGATGATTGTGGCAGTTGGTTTTGGTGTGACGGGTCTAGCGCATATTGCTGCTGATTTCTTAGGACCATTTTTTGAAACCAATTACCCATGGACCCGTGATTACAGCTTAACCTCGAAATTTTTCTGGTTAATCGTCACCGTGACATCAATTGGTTTAGCGATGTCATTTAGTCCTGTACGCCACTTAGAAGCGGCAGGAGCATCAAAAGTGGCTTCAGCGTTTTTATATATTCTAGTGGCCACCATTGGTCTGCATATGGATGTATCAAAACTCGCCGATACTGAAAACCTTTGGTACTTTGCCATTGGTATGATTTGGATGATAGTGCACGCAAGCTTTATGCTAATCGTGGCTAAATTGATAAAAGCGCCACTGTTTTACATGGCGGTGGGTAGCCAAGCCAACGTTGGCGGCGCTGCATCGGCGCCTGTTGTTGCGGCAGCATTCCATCCAGCACTGGCGCCAGTAGGTGTGCTCCTTGCGGTATTAGGCTATGCTTTAGGCACTTATATGGCATGGATTTGCGGCCAGATTTTACAAGCTGTGGCGAGTTAACGCGGCAGCGACAATGTATTTGAATAATGCTAAGGCAATGGCCTTGGCTCACGAAGAGAGAAAAGATTGATGAGCAATAAAATCATTAGTTTAGGTTCGATAGAGATCGCTAACGATAAGCCATTTGTGTTATTTGGTGGTATGAACGTGCTTGAGTCACGTGACTTAGCAATGCAAATTGCAGAGACCTATGCTGAAGTGACACAAAAACTAGGGATCCCTTATGTGTTTAAGGCATCTTTTGACAAGGCTAACCGCTCATCAGTGAACTCTTACCGTGGTCCAGGCATGGAAGAAGGCTTAAAGATCTTTGAAGAAATTAAGTCGACTTTCAATTTGCCATTAATCACTGACGTACATGAAGTACACCAGTGTGCACCAGTTGCTGAAGTAGTTGATGTTATCCAGCTTCCAGCATTCCTAGCACGTCAAACCGATCTTGTGGTTGCTATGGCAAAGACCGGCGCTATTATCAACGTGAAAAAACCACAGTTTTTAGCGCCACACGAAATGCGTCATATCATCACTAAGTTTAACGAAGCAGGTAATGATGAAATCATGCTGTGTGAGCGTGGCTCAAGCTTTGGTTACAACAACTTAGTTGTTGATATGCTAGGTATGGATGAAATGAAGCAAACCGGCTACCCAGTGATTTTTGATGCAACTCATGCGCTGCAACGCCCAGGTGGACGTGCCGATAGCGCTGGTGGACGCCGCGCTCAAGCAACTGAGCTTGCACGTAGTGGTATGGCACTAGGTTTAGCGGGTTTGTTCATTGAAGCGCATCCAGACCCAGATAACGCTAAGTGCGACGGCCCATGTGCATTGCCACTGCATCAATTAGAGAACTACTTAACACAAATGAAAGCCATTGATGATTTAGTTAAGTCGTTTGACCCTATCGACACTAGTAAGTAAGTTTAAAGTATTTTATTCTTCTAGTTAGTGGTTAAAAAATATAAAACCCTGTTTTATCACAGGGTTTTATTGTTTTTATCGATATGATTTAAGTTTAAATACAGATTGGGCATTTATTCTAGTAGGTTATAAAAATACTCGGTATTAAGCCGTATTATGGCATTTACAGCCATTTGTTCAGTTTAATGTGAGACATAATAAAATAGGTTGAATGATGAAAGCAGATAAACAGGCGCTTGAGGATCAAGGGCCACAAGGGATGTTGGGTAAAGCGTTAGATAGCATTGAAAGAGTAGGTAACAAGTTACCTGATCCTGCAATGCTATTTTTGATTTTAATGTTTGCAGTGTGGGCGTTATCGGCATTGTTATCAGGCGTAAGCTTTGATGCCATTGATCCGCGCACTAATTCACCCATTGTGGTGAATAACCTCTTAAGTGCAGATGCATTAACGCACTTTTTAACTTCGATGGTGACCACATTCACCGCATTTGCACCATTAGGCGTAGTGCTAGTGGCAATGTTAGGTGTGGGTGTTGCTGAGCATTCGGGCTTTATTAACACAGCGCTCAAGCGCATGTTGAAAATTACCCCGGCTAAGTTTCTAACTCCTGCAGTTGTGTTAGTCGGTATTATCTCTCATACCGCCACAGATGCTGGCTATGTAGTGGTTATTCCGCTTGCAGGTGTGATCTTCTTTACTGTTGGTCGTCACCCGTTAGCGGGTATTGCTGCCGCGTTTGCTGGTGTATCTGGGGGGTTCTGCGCTAACTTTATTCCATCTGGCATTGATCCATTACTGCAAAGCTTTACTCAAGCAGCGGCGCAAATCGTCGATCCTGATATTGAAGTTAACCCGCTAAATAACTGGTTCTTTGCGGCTTCATCTTGTATCCCGATTACTCTGCTTATCTGGTATCTAACAGATAAAGTGCTAGAGCCACGTTTAAATCGCACCCATAAGGTTAACCGTGAAGAGGTGGATCTTCCTGCGATGGAAGAAGAAAAGCCATCTGAGATCAAAGCATTTCGCATAGCGACTTTAGTGATGGTTGTGGCGATTGCGGCGTTCTTCTCGTTAACCGTGCCTGAAACCTCTACATTACGTGACGCTGATGGCTCCCTAACGAGCTTTAAAGCACCGTTGATGCAGTCAATTGTGCCACTGATTTTCATCTTCTTTATGTTGCCAGGTCTCGTGTACGGTTATATGACTGGTGCATTTAAGACTTCGGGGGATGTGGTACAAGCTATGTCTAAATCGATGAGTGGTATGTCGCACTACATCGTTATGGCATTTTTCTGCGCGCAGTTTGTGGCAGCGTTTTCGGCATCAAACCTTGGTGCGTTAATCGCGGTTGAAGGTGCTGGTGGTCTTAAAGCACTTAACCTACCTGCTGAAATTACCGTTGTGGGTATGATTATTTTAGTGGGCTTTGTGAATTTGTTTGTCGGTTCATCATCGGCTAAGTGGGCACTGATTGGTCCAGTACTTGTGCCTATGTTGATGCAACTTAATATCAGCCCAGACCTATCGCAAGCGGCTTACCGTGTGGGTGATTCAAGTTCTAACATCATTACGCCGCTGATGCCGTACTTCCCGTTAGTGGTTGTTTATTGTCAGCGTTATGTGAAAAACATCGGTATCGGCACACTGATCTCTATGATGCTGCCATTTAGTTTAGCGCTGCTATCTATCTGGAGTGTGTGGTTGCTGGCTTATTGGGCATTAGGTTTCCCATTAGGACTCGGTGCTAGCTACACCTACGGACTGTAATATTTAAGTCTAGCGCTTCGATATAAACACTAATACGTGAATAATAAAAAGGCCAAGTCTACTGACTTGGCCTTTTGTTTACAGGGGGATGAGGGTGTGAAATATTACTTAGCGAGTGCGTGCTTAGCGGCGTTTTCACCCGCTTTACGACCAAATACTACGGTATCTGCAATCGCATTACCGCCTAGGCGGTTATAGCCATGTACGCCGCCAGTCACTTCGCCAGCAGCAAATAGGCCAGGCATTTTCCAGCTTTGTAGGTTCAACACGTTAGTGTCGGTATCTACTGCAACGCCACCCATAGTGTGGTGAATACCAGGAGCAACCTTCACTGCGTAGAAAGGTGCTTTGCTTAGGTCAAGTGGCATATCTTCACGGTTAAACTTCGCGTCTTTACCGCTTGCTTGATACTTGTTGTATTCAGCAGTCGTTGCTTCAAGTTGGCTCATACCAGTAATTTTAGCGAGTTCAGCAATGGTGTTTGCTTTGCTTAACATGCCAAGATGTTCATAACCGCGAACCATCTTTTTCTTTTCAACTAACTGCTCATCGAACACTAACCAAGCGTATTGATCTTTCTGCTTAAGGATGGCATCAGATGCACGGTCACGGGTTGTTAGCTCGTTAATGAAACGCTCACCATCGGTATTAACCATGATTGCGCCTACACCACGAACGGTTTCAGAGATAAGAATACGGCTGTCTTTACCTACTGTTGGGTGAGCTTGAACCCAGTCGATATCAGTCATTGATGCGCCAACTTCTTTAGCAAGCGTGATACCGTCACCAGTCGCTGTTACGTTGTTTGAGCTGCTCATGTCTTTCATGGTTGGACGGTAGTAAGATACCATCTCTTTATTCATGCCGTAGCCACCGGTAGCCAGTACAACTGAGTCTGCGGCAATCATGTTGTAACCGCTGTGACGGCCATGAACGACAACACCAGCAATAGATTGATCATCGTTGAGGACAATCTTTTCAACGCGTGAGTTTACGCGTACTGGGATGTCACGTTTGTCTGCAGCTTTACGTAATGTGTCGATAATGTGTGGACCAACTGAAGCGCCACCTGATGGGCGGTGAGTACGTTCTACTCGTGCTCCACCAGAACGTTTTAAATCGTTCATGTTAGCGCCTAAAGACTCAAGCCATGCTACAGCGTCTGCAGACTCTTCAGCTAAGATCTTAACTAGCTTAGGATCGTTTTGGTAACGGCCGCCCTTCATTGCATCTTCTGCATACCATTCAACCGTATCTTCAATGCCTTTGGCTTTTTGTTGTGGTGTACCTACAGCGTTAATACCACCTGCTGCAAGCATAGAGTTACCGCCCGTGTAGGCAGCTTTTTCAAAGAGCACAACGTTAGCACCTGCTTCTTTGGCTGAAATTGCTGCGTTAAAGCCAGCAGAACCACCACCAACTATGATGACATCTACAGTTTCAACTGGGCCTTTATCGATGGCCTTTTGAATTTTGGCTTGCTCCCATGAACCATCCCATTTCTTTTTCGCTTTTGAATCAGCGAATGGCATTTCCATTTCAAAGTTATGGCAGTTATTACATGTTAACTGTGGTTTAGCGTGGGCTGTGTGGCAAGAGGTACAGTTAATATCACCTAAATGAGATGTATGGGGATCAAATGCGAGCTTGTTATTGGCTAGTTCTTCATAAGAGCCATGGCAAGATTTACATTGGGCGTTTTCATGTGTTTGGCTATCAGTTAAGCCTTTTTTGATATCTTTTAACTTGGCTGAGGTGTGGCAAGAGTCACAACCAGCCATATTGGCATGGAAACCTGCAAGATCATTGCTTTTCGCAACAGCAGCGCCAGAAGTTAATAGCAATACTGCCATTATCGAACTGATTTTATTTAGTTTCATCATTTGCTCCAAGTTTTGTTATTCAGGTGTTTTGTTGTCACCCTGATTTGGAGCTAGGTTAATCATTTAAATAATATAAAACTTAGACCTATATCATATTAGGTAGTTGGCTCAGTTTTTATTAAACCGGTTTAAGATTTTCTTAAAATGCTATTTGCTGGGCCTTGGTGTGATCACTATCAACAATGAAAATAAAACATCCTCATATACTTTTTAAAAAATATAAAATAACAGGTGTTGGATGATGAAAAATAAAATAAAACTATCGGCTATTTCATTAGCATTGGTAAGTCATTTTGCTATTTTAGGTAATGCTTACGCCCTTGATGGTATAACAGATAATGATTCTTTAGAAATTAAAACGCGTACAATATTTTTTGACCGTGAATATGATGAAACGCCAGATAAGGACAGTAATACCTTAGCGCAAGCATTAGAACTTAATTATCAGTCAGGTAAGATCTCCGATTGGTTTAAAGTTGGATTCTCTGCTTATGGTGTTGCCAATATAAACTCAACCGGAACAGATAATGCTCCCGGTATTATGCCGGACGATCCAAATGATGAAAATAATGTTGAAAGTGCTTTTGGTAAAATAGGTCAAGCCTATATTGAAGTGCTACCAACAGAGGGGCTTTCACTCAAACTGGGTTATCAAAAAACCAAACAGATGTTTTTCAGCACTTCAACGAGTCGGGCTATTCCAAGTAGTTTTCGCGGTTTAACTGGCTCTTATCAAGCCCTTGATTCAGTTAAAGTATATGGTTATGCATTTGATCAATGGAGTGGCAGAAATAGCGATGAATGGACAGACTTTAATGCTGATACAGATGGTCCACAGATTGACCTTATTTGGGGTGTGGGTGCACAGTTTAAACAAGGTAAATTTAGCGCTGATGTCGAATACATGGTGTCTGAGGACTACCTGGCTAAATTCGGATTGCGCGGTAGTTATGTTGACACCATAGGAAAAGGAAAGCTGAAGCTTTCTGGCGGTTACTTTACCTCATCAGATAACGGTTCTTTGTTTGCTGAGAGCGGCGATAAGAATATTGACGGTATCGAAAGTAACGATGGTTCGGTGTGGTTTCTCGATGCAGACTATAAAATTCATGCATTTAGCGTAGGAGTCGCTTTTAGCCAAACTGGAGAGATCTGGATTGAAGATAACTACAAAGGCGATCACGGTTCAAATCCACTGCCTACTCGCGCGCCAATCGGCCCGGACTTTACCAATGCTAATGAATCGGTATGGTTAGTTCGTGCTGGTGTTGATTTTGGCAAGTTAAATTCTAGCTTTGACGGATTAACAACTAAGATCACCTATGCTAAAGGTACTGATATTGAAAACGCTGCTGATGCAAGTTTGGGTGAAGCGGAAGAGAAGTTTTTTGCTATCGATACCCGCTATAAATTACCTATGGTAAAAGGTTTGTCGTTACGTTATTTGTATGCTGATTATCAATCGACTGAAATAGGTTCAGTTCAAGGGGTTAAAGGTGATAACGTGGACCATCGTGTTTATATGGATTACAGCCTTAAATTCTAATAGCTTTTAAAATTAATAACCAGACATCTAAATTATCAAGATAAAGCGGTGTTTAACAGCGCGCCGCTTTAATACTTGTGGAAGTGTGATTTATATTTTTTGATATTAGGTTTAGTATAGATATTAGAGTTGGTTGTATTTTGAGACTGTTAGCTATCTCGTAATATGATTTTAATGGTGTTTTATTTGTGCTTGTTTCCATGTTGAAACTGATTTTTCGTTATTTATTTTAGCTGACTGGTTTATTGTTAATTAATATGGTCGCCTTATAGTTATTTCGATATTAGGAAATGCTTAATGGCTGTTGCAATATAGATATAGTCTTGGATTATTTGGCATAAGCTAAACAGATATAAGACTATAGCTGTATCTAGCTTAGAAACAGTGCCGATAATTATGCTTTGATTTAAACATTAATCGCTAGAGCTAGTTGCCATGCTTCCTAAGAGCTAATAGTCTGGGGGCCAAAGAGTTAAGTGAGTGCATTCAGGTTGGTAATGATTTCTATCCCAAAACTTTAGCACTGAACCGTTATACCGAAGATGTGAGTGAATACGTTAGGCGTCTCAGGTCAAATAAACGAACAACTTTGTACCTAGTTAACAGTTCCATACTTTTAATTAGGATTAATTTAATCTTAAATTTTGGTTTCGATATACTTTAGTAGAGCCCGAAAAATAAGATGAAAATATGAGAATCACGCTAAAGCAACTCACTATATTTAAAGCCATTCATCATAGTGGACAGATCTCTAAAGCGGCAAAAGATCTGCACATGTCAGTGCCAGCAGTAAGCATGGCATTGAAAGAGCTAGAAGGCTCATTAGGGAGCCGTTTATTTGATCGCAACAGTAATGGCTTGGTGATCAATGATAACGGTAAAGTGATCTTGCCTTATGCCAATGAAATGCTCTCTAAGGGGATGCAGCTTGAGCAGATGTTCTCTGAACAATCTAATGGCATACGCGGCAGCTTGAAAGTGGGTAGCAGTAAAACTGCGGGTAACTATGTGTTGTCGCGTAAAATCCCTTTATTTAAGAAAGAGTTTCCTTCGGTAGATATTAAGTTAGTTGTTGGTAATAGTATTACTATCGAACAAATGGTAAGCGAAAAAGAACTTGATTTAGGTTTTATTGATGCCAAACCCGGTAGTCAAAACTTAAATAGCACTAAGTGGTTGAAAGATAAGATTTGTATCGTCACTGGGCGTACAAATCCTATTGCTGCTGAGCCAATATCAGCCGAACGTTTATCGCAAGAGTTGTGGGTGCTTGATGAAACTAACTCCATTTCGCGCATTAGAGCGGTTCAATTGCTGAAAAGTGCCAAAGTGAATATCGAACAAGAACTGACCATGACCACAATGGGCGCGATTAAGCGTGCGATTGGCACCGGAATAGGAGTCAGTATTTTACCTTGGTTAGCCGTGGTTGAAGAAGTTGAGCGTGGAGAGCTGGTTGAACTCGATTTAGCATGTTGGGACCACCAACGTCAGTATTGGGCGATCACTCGTGAGAATGAGGCGCTTGGAGAGTTAGCGAGTAAGTTTTTAGCGTTTTGTAATACAGACTGTTAGTAAGGCGGCTTTTATCACGATAACAGCCGTACTGCCGGAGAATTTTCGTGATCACCGCTGACCCCGTAATTTTTGGACTCATTGCACTGTTACTCGGTGCGATATTTTATACCAGCAAGTTAAAGCAGCCGTTTTGGCAAAAGCTGTATCGATTTATGCCTGTGATGGTGATGTGCTATTTTTTGCCGTCACTGTTCAATGCCACAGGTTTAATCGATCCAACTGATAGCCAACTTGCAGCTATCTCTTCGCGTTATCTCATGCCCGCTTGTCTCTGTTTATTGATTATTAGCGTCGATTTAAAGGCAATTCTTCAGCTTGGTCCTAAACTGATTATTCTGTTTCTTGTCGGCGGCGTTGGCGTGATTTTAGGCGGCCCTATAGTGTTATATGGCTTTGCGGCACTGGCACCAGACTCAATCGCTTGGTCTGGCAGTGATGCGGCATGGCGTGGAATGGCAACGCTCGCTGGAAACTGGGTCGGTGGCACAGCGAATCAGTTAGCAATGAAAGAAGTATTTGCCGTAGGCGATGACATCTTTTCGATAATGATCACCGTGAATGTGGTGTTCTCTGCTATTTGGATGTCGTTTTTACTCTTTTGCGCTAAACATGCAGCTGTGATTGATAATAAGCTTGGGGCCAACACAAGCGGTCTTGTGGTGTTGCAGCAGTCCGCAGCAACACTTGAAAAACACGTTAAACGGACGCCGCAGTTAACAGACTTAATGCTGATTTTTGCTGTGGGCTTTGGTGTTATGGGGCTTGGGCATGGCGGTGCAGATTTACTGGTACCATTTTTTCAGCGTGAATATCCAGAGCTGGCAAAATTTAGTTTAACTTCTGAATTCTTTTGGATTGTGATTATAGTGACATGCGTGAGCGTGTTGCTGTCATACACTAAAGTACGTCACTTAGAAGATGTTGGGGCTTCAAATGTGGCATCGGTAATGTTGTACTTTTTGATCGCCATTATGGGATTACAAATGGATATTACTGCTATCGCTGATTTTCCGATTTACTTCATTATTGGTTTTTTATGGCTGCTTGTTCATGCGCTTTTGGTTATCGTTATCGGCTTAATTACACGCTCTCCTGTTGCTTATATGGCTATTGCCAGTCAATGTAATTTAGGCGGCGCAGCATCATCTCCAGTGGTTGCTATTGCCTTTCATAAAGGCTTTGCGCCGGTAGCTGTACTCTTGTCAGTATTAGGTTACGCTCTAGCAACCTATATGGCTTGGATCTGCGGTGAGTTACTGCGCCTTGTCACCCCTAGCTGAGTCTTTTAGCCTACTAATTTAGTGGGCTTCTTTATTTAACTTCACTTATTAGCGCATCACTACAGATACGCTTTTAGCTTATTCATTTTAGTGATAGCGAGTATCAACTAACTCCCAGATTTTATGGTTAATAAAGTGCATACTAATGCCTCTTTAGATTCAAGGTTTAGTGTTGGAATAGTTGATGACTTGGATATTTTTTACTTTTCTTGCAGCCTTTATGCAGGCTTGGCGCAATGCATTTCAAAGTCAGCTCAGTAAAGATGTCAATATTGCTGGTGTGACGCTAGCGCGCTTTATTTGGGCTACGCCGATAGCGATGGCTTATTTAGCAGGACTATATATTTGGCAGCCTGTCGGTTTACCTTTTATTACTCTCAAATTTAGTGCCTATGTGCTGGGCGCATCGGCAATGCAAATACTGGCAACAGCCTTAATGGTAAAACTGTTTAAAATGAAAAACTTTGCCGTGGGGGCTGGGCTTGCCAAGAGTGAAGCCTTGGTTGCAGCGATTTTAGGTGTGGTATTTTTTGGCACAGATCTGTCACTTTTAGGTTGGCTAGGCGTACTTATAGGTGGTATCGCGGTATTTATGCTGAGCAGTAAAGGCGGTATTAAACAGCTTTCATTTGCAACCGTCTTACTTGGACTTGCGTGCGGAGCCGCATTTGCGCTGACTTCTTTGTGGGTTCGAGAGGCAAGTTTAAATCTCGACTTACCTTTTCCCCATCGTGCGGCTTGGGTGCTGCTATTTGTGATTGCGATACAAACCACTGTTCTGCTGATTTACTCAACACTTGTTGATAAAAATACCCTTGAGGGCTTAATGCAAAGGCCCAAACTGACGTTATTGACCAGTGCTACAAGTTGTATTGGTTCAATTGGTTGGTTTAGTGCTATGTCGTTACAAGCTGTGCCTTATGTGAAAACACTCGGCCAAGTTGAGGTGTTCTTTACCTTACTTATCGCAATGTTATGGCTAAAAGATAAGGTAAAGATTAAGGATATGCTGGCACTAATTTTAATTGCTGTTGCTGCAATATTGGTGATGTGGAGCTAATGGTATTTTGTCATTACTCGCTTATTTAATAAGATAGATATTTGCGCGCAAAGCACACCTAGAGTAGCACCAGCAAGTAGATCCCCTAGAAAATGATAGTTTTGCCCTAGTTGCCCAGCAATTGCTCCCAACATAGCCGCTAACCAAAGTGGGTAAAGCTTGGGCAAGCGCCACCAGAAAACACTAACAAGCGCAAAGGTAAACAGCGCGTGACCTGATGGAAACGAGTTATAGGCTGCGCCTGCCATGAAAGGGTGAAATGCTTCAACACCGTGGGTTATCCAAGATGGGTTTCCGCCACTGTCCAAATGCAGCCAGGTTTCTGGCCAAGTTCTGCCAAATATCCATTTAGCGCCAAGTCTTACAATGGTGGCACTTATTAAAGTGAAGATGAGCGCTAAAGCAAAATGCGCTGTTTTCCTTCGTAACTTAGGTATTATGCAGCTCAGAATAACTAACGCTGATAACACTTCAAATAACAGTGGCATCTGGCTTAAAGGCTTAAACAAAGCACTGGCATCAATGTTGTGATGCATCCAAGTTGAAATTGGGCGATCTAGAAAAAGCACACTGGAAGTAATTAAACAGCAGCAAGCTAAATACAGCCATAAACTTGTTCTACTGGAGATAAATTGTGTTTGCGCTGAGCATTGTTGGGTGCTTTGAGTGGGATTATCAGATGACATGCTTTTAGATCATAAGCGAAGAATTGCTATGATTGTAGTGACCAACACGGTCTGCTTCAAGCAGTGTAGTGACGTATATACTGAGCGTTACAATATGCAGCGCCGTTATCTAAAGAAAAGGTGTAGTCGACTAGCGACAATCGTTTACTTAGGTTTCGCTGCTCGCATTGCAATTGCGATACAAACAGCTGCGCCGCCCCAAGTTATGGTTAATGCTAGAATCATCATAATAATTGCACCGGTACTCATGTATGACTCTCCTTATCTCGCAGGTTATTTAATTGGATCTCTCGAAACTAAGCTAATAAATATGGCGGCAAACAGCATGAATGCAATTAAGCCCCAGCCGAGAAAAATCTGATCAGCGATAGGGTAGTCTTCATAACCATTCCTTAAGGTATTGATCAGATTCTTGATTAAAATGACACTCAACATAATGGGCCCCACAAAGCGTAGGCAAAGATTAAACCATTTACCGACATTGAACTCGCTACATTGGTTGGCATAATTACGTATATCAGCAATTTTGAATAGCCATGTCAGAATTATTAACTCAATAAGGCAGCTTGTTAGCAAGGCAATGTTATTTATAAAGTAATCTACTAAGTCCAATAGCAGTAAACCGCCATTACTTGAAAATGCCATTGAAACCGTAAAACCTGTGCCGCACACAAGTAGCGCGGCTTTTTTACGTGATATTGCAAGTTTATCGATTACGGCCGCAACAACAGCTTCAATAATGGAGATATGCGAGCTAATGCCTGCAACAACTAAAGCCAGAAAGAATAGCGGCCCTAAAATATAGGGCAGCGGCAGTAAGTTAATGGCAGCTGGGATAGTGACAAAAGCAAGCCCTACACCAGATGTCACCACATCGGTTATGGGTTTGGCTTGCTCGGCCGCCATATAGCCAAGCACCGCGAAAATCATGATGCCGCCTAAAATAGAAAAGCCGCAGTTAATTAATACCGTCATAAAAGCATTGTTATTAATATCTGACTTTTCAGGCAGGTAGCTTGAGTAGGCGAGCATAATGGCAAAACCGACACTTAAAGTGAAAAAGATCTGCCCGTATGCGGCAGACCAAACTTTAACATCTAAGATCATGCTGAAATCTGGTCTAAATAGATAATTAAGGCCATCGAGTGCGCCGGGTAGCAACACAATTCTGCCAATTAATAGCAATACCATAATAAATAGCAGTGGCATCATTATTTTACTTGCTCGCTCAATACCGCCTTTAACGCCGCTAAAAACCGCTAACGACGTAATACCCCAAGCAATAGCCATAGGAATCGCGATATGAAATTGCAGAGAACCTAACTTGGTGGGCGAGTTATCACCAAGTTGCAGGTATTCATTGAAGAAGAAGGCATTGGTATCTGTGCCCCAGCTCTGGGTGATTGAAAAGACAAAGTAAGAGATGGCCCAGCCGATAATCGCCACGTAATAGATAGCGATAACGGCCGCGATAAAGACTTGAAACCAGCCGAGCCATTCAAGCTTAAAGCCAAGCGACTCTCCAAGTTTGGCAAACACACGAGGGGCCGCGCCACGATATTTATGCCCTAGGCTAAACTCCATTATCATAAATGGAATGCCTGCGGTTAACATGGCAAATAAGTAGGGGATAAAAAAAGCGCCGCCACCGTTTTCGTACGCCATATACGGAAAACGCCAAATATTACCTAGACCAATCGCCGAACCAACTGCGGCGAGAATAAAACCTGTCCTTGAGTTCCATTGCTCTCTTTGCATGAGCTCTGCCTTTTTTGTCTAACTGCAAAAATGTAAACACAGAACTAATTCTAGTCAGGATTATAAAATACGTCGTATTAGTTTATGAATTATCAACTGTTTCTAGCTTTCATTGATAGCTAACAAAGAGGCATATGCCTAGCCGCTATTGAGTTGTTAGCGGCTAAATCTGCAAGCATTGGGATAGGTAGGAGAGAGCGAGTAATAGCACAATTAGAGGTGAAGACTTACTCGTATTTAGCTTCAATCTGTTTAATTTGCTGCAATAAAGATAGATTAACAGGTACTTCAAGCTGGTGGACAGCCGCTCTTTGCAATACAAAGCCGTTAATGGCATCAATCTCAGTTTTTCTTTGATGTTGTACATCTTGATGCATCGACGAGAAGTTATTCGCCGTTAGCTCAATAACTTGATAAACCCGTTGTAGAAGAAAGTCTAAATCAAGTTCAATTCCGTCATGTTTTGCTACCACTACCAATTCGCTTACAGCATTGGCAATAACTTGTTTGTGTTTGTCTGCAGCTAGCTCACCATTAAGGCAATTGAAAATCGCGGTGAGCGGATTTATGGCAACGTTAACTGCAAGTTTTTGCCACAATAGCGGTAAGATCTCGCTATACCAATCACTTTGAGGAATAGCGCTTAGTAATAACTGTTTTAACTTTACTGGCAGCGGCGGTAATTGCGTGAGTGCTTGGCTACTGCCTAATTGCGTTAAGCCATTGCCCGTTTGCTTTACATGCCATTTGTCTAATTTCAGTGCGCCTTGAGAAGTGGTGCCGAGGCTCAGTCCACGCCCTTTAAGCATTGAGATGACCTCTAAGTGAGGCCCCATTCCGTTGTGTAGTAATAGAATATGCGCGTTAGCTGAGAGCCGCGGTAAAATAGGCTTAAGCGCATCACTGACTTGATAGGCTTTTACACAAACAATCAGCAGATCAATTTGGCTTAGGTGCGTTTGATAGTCTGCTTGGCCGATAAGCGCAGCTTTATGGTTAATGACTTGTCCATCAATAGTTGTAAAACGTAGCGGCTGCACCGATGAGTTCGCATCGCGGCTAATAAAACTTAACCGACTTTGCGATTGCTCTGCTAATTGATGGTAAATCAGTTGTCCAATTGCGCCAGCGCCTAAAATACAGATCTTGGCAAAGGCCGGTTTTTTATAAGATTGTACAGACATTATTAGTTTTCAGAGTCGACAAGTTTAGCTGCTTTAAAATAACGGTTGTAAAGCCAGTTGCTAATGTAAAAGAGTAAAATGCCAACCATATCGGCGACAAAGTCGGCAAATGAAGCGCTGCGATATGAAAGCTGAGATTGCACAATTTCAATAAATACCGCATAGCCAGCTAAGATGATTGCGAGTATATACCACTTAGGTTTAAAGGCGAGGTGGGTTAAATAAGACAACATAAAAAAGCTACCCATATGGCCAATCTTATCCAGGTTAGGGATCCCACTTGGATAGTAGTTTGGCTTAGAGAAAACCAAGTAACTTACTAAGATTAGCGTTAATGCTAGTGCCCACTTAAAAATAGCCTGTCTATTTATCACGTCATCGTCATTTGTGTTATTTGCGTCAATCATAAGAAAACCCATAGCTAAAGTCACCTCTAAGCCGAGATTTCAGACGATTTAGTGGTTTATTTGCTTCAAGTTCAGCAGCGCAATGCGTAAAATACGCCCATAAACATTTTTAAGGATCAAACTTATGCCTTCAATGGATATTGTTTCAGAAGTAAATGAAGTTGAACTGCGTAACGCGGTTGATAATTCAGTTCGTGAATTGAAAGGACGCTTTGATTTCCGTGGCAAAGAAGCCACCATCGAGTACAAAGACCATGTGGTTACCCTTACTGCTGAAGATGATTTTCAGGTTCGTCAGCTAGTTGATATCTTACGTATGCAGATGAGTAAACGTAATGTTGACCCTAAATCAATGGATGTTGATGAGAAAGCAGTTCACAGTGGCAAAACTTTCTCTTTAAAGGTGAAGTTTAAAGAAGGTATTGAAACCTTAGTGGCTAAAAAGCTGGTTAAGCTTATCAAAGACAGTAAGCTGAAAGTGCAATCATCTATCCAAGGCGATTCAGTGCGAGTGACTGGCAAGAAGCGAGACGATTTACAGCAAGTTATGGCATTGGCTCGAGAGTCTGAGTTAGGTCAGCCATTCCAGTTTAATAACTTTAGAGACTAATCTATCTAGGTATTTTGTCTCAGTAAGGGCTGCGTTAGCAGCCCTTGTCATAGGGTTAATCTTTTAGCTTATTTATTTCTTCGCTAACTTCATAACCTTTATCGGTGATGATTTTCTCCAAAACCACCAAGCGATGCTGGATGCTTTTTACCTCATCAATCAGTTTCATTTTATCACTGCTATCGATCTTCGCTTCAAGCTGTTTCATACGGAAGCGGTATTTAAAAAAGTCAGTTCCAAAGATGGCAAAAACAATAATTGCAACGATAATAATTTGTCCGATATCCATATTCTTTCCTTTTACTATTCCAAGTTAGTAGATTGTTAATGTAGCTAAAGCAAATATAAGGCCAATATTAAAATGGCTTAATTTCAAGGTTTTAGATTGTCTTTCGTCAAGGCGAAATGTCTAAAGCCACATAAATTATCGATATTACTCATTTGTTAGTGAGCTAAACCATCGTTAGAAATTACCAAGCTTAGATTAATTTCCGAACTCCTTGGGTTTATCTTGCTTTAGTAATTCATCTTGCTCCTGCTTATTTGACATCGGATTCGGTGCGTATTTTTGCACTAGCATAATCAGCCCAAGTACCGGGAAGCCGATCAAACTTGCTGCGATGAAAAAGCTGACGTAATCATATGCATCAATATAAGCGCCAGAGAATCCGGCAACGAATTTAGGGAACAGCAGCATTATTGATGATAGAAGGGCATATTGAGTGGCACTGTAACCGCTGCTGGTTAAGCTCGACAAATAGGCAATAAACGCCGCGGTGGCAATACCTGCACTAAAATTATCGACTGAAATTGCAAAGGTTAAAAAAGGCACGTTATAGCCAATCATGGCTTGGTAGGCGAATAATAAGTTGGTTATCGCGACAAGCAGGGCGCCAAGAAAGAGTATTTTCATGGTGCCGTAGCGGGCGATTAATAAGCCTCCAGCGCCTGCTCCAACGAGTGTCATAATCAAGCCGTAGATTTTACTTAATGTGGCGATTTCAGTTTTTGAAAAGCCCATATCTACGTAAAACACGTTAGCCATAATCCCCATTACTATGTCGGAAATTCGATAACAAGAGATCAGCAGCAAAATAAGGATTGCACTGCGGCCATAGCGTTTAAAGAAATCAATAAATGGCAGTACGCTGGCGGTATAAAGCCAAGATAGACTGGCGGCAATAAATTTTGGATATTTAGCGGCAAATTTATTTTTAAGTGCAGCTTCTTTTTCATCTGCATCTTTTGTTTCAACAGCGGGTTCGCTGCTAAATAATGTCGTTAAAATACCTATCAGCATTAACCCCGCCATAGCGATATAGGCAGTTTGCCAAGAAACTAAGCTGTAAGCTTCGCTATCAGGCTCAATCCAAGCGGCAATGGTGAGCGCACCAGCGGTGGCTACAATCATAGCGCTACGATAACCCACTTGATATGCGGCGGCGAGCGCGGCCTGCATTTTTATCGGCGCGGATTCAATTCGAAAAGCATCGATAACAATATCTTGGGTCGCTGAGGCAAAGGCAACCATTAAGGCAAATAGCGCGAGTCTTTCAAGATCAACCAGCGGATCGCTTTGGCTCATACCTAGTATGGCAATCACCAACAGTAACTGAGCGAACATCATCCAGCCACGGCGCCGTCCTAACAGCCGAGTAAATATAGGCAGTGACATGCGATCAACTAAGGGGGACCATGCCCACTTAAAACCATAAGCCAGTGCTATCCAGCTAAAGTAACCAATCGCTGTACGGTCAACGCCTGCCTCCCTAAGCCAAAAGGATAAGGTTGAGAATACCAACATTAATGGCAGGCCAGCAGAAAAGCCGAGTAGCAATAAGATGAGGACCCGTTTGTGACAATAGATGGATGCGGCGTCTTTAAAACGCGAAAAGAAAGAATGCACGGAGGCGGTTCACCTAAGTTTAACACTGAGTCATTCTAGCTTACGTAGGACAGTGGTAGGGTTCAAGATAATATTCAGTGCTGTGCCGAGTATGGTGCTTTTTATTGCAACGACCTATTGATGACAGCGGCTAATAATATAGAAAGATAGGCAGCTCTTAACCGTAATAATAAGAGATTACCAAATTTTCTAATAAAAGTTTTCCAATAAAAAGCCCAAACCATAATTGGTTCGGGCTTTGGTTGAGTATTCAATACTCAGGTGTAAACAATGGTATGGTTGCTAAGGTCTGATCCCTATACAGCCTTGAGGAATTTGACCTCCGAGACTTAAATAGTCACAGCAGTCGTCAATTTGCTTTCGCAAAAATTGATTTCCTCTAATCGCCCATGAAGGCCATTTATCAAAGGCATGTAGTAAGTGCCAAAACACTCGTTCCATATCTGTTTGCGCATCACCCTGATGATTGTACATCTGCCATTCTTCAAGGGTGTCCCATAGATACATCTGGATTTCATTGAAGTCGAGTTGATCACTCAAAAATGCTTTTCCATAGAAAGCCAGCTGGGGCGCCTTACCATCAATGAACTCATCCGCTGTCATTGAGCCGCCTCCTTAATTTTACCAAACAAGTATAGGCATATAATGACAGCGGGTGCTCGAAATATTTCGTTTTAATCGCACTTTTGTTGCAAAATCGTTAATTCTTAACTGGTTATTAAAAGCCTATTAATTGAACCTTAAGTATTCTAGAGCTTGCTTGAAAGTCACTCTTAATCTCGAGGTAGTAAGGTTGCTTTCTTTAGTACTATGTCTGTAACAGGAAAGTCTGGCCATTCTATTTTGGTATTAAACTCTGTTGGTACTAATGACATTGCTTGGAGCACTTCCATACCAGAGGTGACTTCACCAAAGACCGTGTAACCCCAACGACGAGAAGACGGATCTAATTTCTCATTGTCTACCACGTTGAAATAAAACTGGCTAGTGGCTGTATGTGGCTCGCCTTCACGTGCCATGGCAATAGTGCCTGTGAGATTTGATAAACCGTTGCCCGACTCGTTGACAATAGGTTCTGCTGTTGGTCTTTCTTCTTTGTTTAAGTCTAAGCCGCCACCTTGAACGACAAAGTCGGCAATAACGCGGTGAAATAGCGTATTGTCATAGTGGCCTTTAACCACATAAGTTAGAAAGTTATCAACGGTTATTGGCGCGCGGGTTCTATCAAGTTCCACTACGATTTTCCCCATACTGGTATCTAACTCAACTTGCGGGTAAAGCGTGTTGGGTTGGATATCGACGGCATAACTGAGCTGACTTGCAAGTAATAAGCAAATAGGTGCCAGCGCTTTTAAAATCCAAGATTTCATATTATTCCCTTATATTTACGTAAGCGGCCTGATTATTGTTGAATGAACTGGTTTAGCTCAGGATCGTTAATAATGTCGCGAGTCAATTCACCAATAAGTTTATTCATCTCAAGCTCAAGGGTCGCAAAATCTGCTCCAAGAGGGCCTTTTAATAATCCCTTGGCACGATAGCGTTTGGTCAGCTCTTGATTAGCGTTTTTGGCTATGACGTTAATAATCACTTGGCTATTAGCTTCAAAACCGAAAGTGCTTTCATCTACGTCAGTGAGTAATTGTTCTAGCTGAATTTGCATATGGTTTACGGCGCTTGGATCGATGCGATAACCGGCTTGAGTAAAGCCTTGTCTAAATACTTGATCCATCTGTACTCTTGGCGCTTCAGTTGGACTGACTAGGCGTGCAGCTTTATCTCCATCATTAAAGCGGACAATAAAGTTGGCAGAACGAGTATCTATTGTCTCTAGTGCTACAGGAAGTTCGGTTTCTGTTTGCACAGTAATCGCTGGAACCTCAGGATTTAATGCTATGTGAGATGGACCTTGGCTAGCGCAACCAACCAGAGTTAAAGCGGTTGTCAGTATTAAAAGTAAAGATTTCATTATTATCATAAATTAGCAAAAAATTGATGGCCTCAGCATACCAGAACAGGGAGGGGATTCCAGCGTTAGCGTTTTATTTTCAGCCCTAAACCACCTACTTCAGTAGGTGGTGATCATCAATTAGGCTTTGCCTGAAGTATGTTCAATGGCATTGCGGAGTAAGGCAATGTTTAACGACTTATAAGCACGCCGACATTTTTGAAAGAAAAGGGTCCATGGAGGCGAGCTTAGCATCCATGCGATACACGGCTTATAAGTTCATTTAAACATAGCTGATTAACTCAAGTGATACGTGAGCTTTGCTAATAGTGCGGTACAAGCTTCTAAATCAGGGCCACAAATGTTCCTTACATTTGTTGGCATTTCCACCAAATCCATGGCGGTCAGTGATTTAGTAGAGCCTATAGGGATATATTTACGGCGTCTTGTAAACGCACGGTTGGAAAGCTCCCTTTTAGGGAATTCGCTTCATAAGGGCTAGCAAAGCCACCTTCTTTAGAAGGTGGGTCTTTTACTATTAGCATGATTGTTGGCGAGTTAAGGCCTGTTATGAGTGACTTCAGTTGAAGTTAAGACCAACAGGTTAGGCTATGGCGTCTATTAGTGACTATAGAGTGTAGCGATGAAATTGAGAGTGCTGTTAGTCGTCATGGCGACGGTAGTATGTCTACCTGCTCAAGCGGAGCATGTTGTTGGTGGTTCAATTGGTTTAGGTTTGCAAGATTTCGAGTCATTTGATGGTGAAGAACTTGGCGTCAGCGATGGCATAAACACTGAATTATTTTATCGCTATATGGTATCTAAGCATTTAGGCTTGGAAGTGGCAACGTATGCTGGCACTGGTGGTGTGCTCAATACCTTAACCGGCGGGCTATTTGATGTTAAAGACATGCGTTATACCGGCGTAAGAGGCTCGGTGTATGGGCAGGTGCATGTATCAGAATCTAACAAGTTATTTGCTAAAGTCGGTGTCAGTCAGTCACATTTAAAATATAAGCTGAATAATATATGGGATCAGCAGCCTTCCCGGGATGTCTCTAGTCATGGCTCAGATTTATTTGTTGCCCTAGGGTGGGGCATGGACTTTAAATCAGGGCTTGGTGTGACTGCTGAGTATCAATATTTACCCATTCAAGAAATGACGGTTAATAGTTTTTCGGTAGGTGTTAATTACCGCTTTTGAGTGGCGTGCTCTTAAAGTTGTAGTGGCATAGGTATCGCTGCTAATTTACATGTTAGCAACAAAATTGTGTTCTAGCGCTTTTAACCTGCTTCCGTTCCAGTTAGAGTAAAAGGTCAAATAAGCTTCAGAGACCTAAGACTTATGCTAGCGAATGCTGCTCATTGGGCGCCAAAAACACTCACAAGTTCTGCAGCGCCACTGCGATTAATTGATGATGTAGGTCAGCCGGTGTTTGGCCACTTCGATGGCCCAGTATCTGAGCTTGGTATCGAACACTTTAACTACTTCAACGAGATGGATAAGCCTGCATCGCGCTTGGCTAAGCATTTCGACTATAAGCAATTTCAATTTGTTAGCATAGTGACTCCCCATTACGTGATTGGCGTTGCCTTAGCGGATATTCGCTATGTTGGTAGTGCTTTTTGCTATCTGTATGGCATTAAAACTAACCGGCTTGTTGAAAGTAATTGGCTTAAACCTTTGGGTTTGGGTTATCAAATGTCTGATTCTCCTATGCAAGGCAATGCGAATATCAAAGGTGCAAAAGGCACAGTTGAGTTTGAGATTGAGCAGGGACGTTGGCACTTAAGGTTGAACACATTAGGTATAGAGGCGGATTTAACGCTACAGCCTGATGTGTTGAGTTTGCCTATGGCAATGTGTAACCCAACCGGTTATAGCGGCTGGACATACACCCAGAAACATAATGCCTTGAAGGTTACTGGTAGCTTAATGATTCATCATGAGCCGCAGCCTTTGCAGCGTGCCATAGCGGGTTATGACTTCAGCGCGGGTTATATGCGCCGTGAAACCAGTTGGCGTTGGGCAAGTATTAACAGTTTAACTGAGTGCGGTAGTTTAGGGCTTAATTTAGCGGCAGGAGTCAATGAAACCGGCTGTAATGAGAATGTGTTTTGGATTGATGGTGAACGACACTTGCTGGGGCCTGTGCATTTTAAATTTCAGCGGCAAACCACTGATCGAACTGACAACATGGGGTTATGGCAGATCTATACCGATAATGGTCAGTTAGCGCTAAGTTTTAAGCCTAAAAACTGTCGTCAAGAGAAGCTTAACTTAGGCTTGTTAAAGAGTAACTTTAGGCAGTATATCGGCTATTTCGACGGTTACATTATTGATAACTTCGGTCAAAAGCATCTGTTGGATAATGTATTGGGGCTAACTGAGGATCACTTTGCTCGCTGGTAAGTTCGCGACCAAGTCATTGAAAGCCGCTAGTTAGATAATCGCCTCGCGATGATAATGTCAGTCAGTTGCTAAGCAGTAATCGCAAATGGTTGCTACTCGAAAACAGCATGGAACAAGGATAATAAAAGATGGATTTTAATTCACTGATTGCTCACCCTGAGGTGCTGTTACTTGTTCTAGCGCCCGTATTTTTTATCTGTATTTTGCTTGAATGGTATGTGGGTGATAGGCAAAACAAACTGCCAGTTAACGCCCGTTATCACCTGCCCGAAGTGCTGTGTAATTTTGGCTTGGCAGCCATGCATCAGTTAACCGATATCCTCACTGGTTTATTAATTGCAAAATTGTATTTGATGTTTTTTGGTTGGCGTTTATTTGATATTGAAATGAATGTCGGAAGCTTTATTGCGCTAATGGTCGCACAAGATTTTTGTTATTACTGGTTTCATCGAGCCAGCCATCGTATACGCTGGATGTGGGCGGCGCACGTTGCACATCATAGCTCTGAGAATATGAATTTTAGTACTGCCTTTCGTCAAAGCTTAATGTATCCCTTAGCTGGCATGTGGCTATTCTGGTTACCTTTAGTGATTATAGGTTTTGACCCGAATTGGGTGGTCTTTGTGGTGCTATTAAACCTTGGATTGCAGTTTTTTGTGCACACCCAAGCGGTTAAATCGTTGGGAATACTAGAGTGGATTATTAATACGCCGTCACACCATAGGGTGCATCATGGGCGTAATCCACAGTACATAGATAAAAACTATGCCGGCATTTTAATTATTTGGGATCGCCTATTTGGCACCTTTGAAAAAGAAGTTGAAACTGTCCAGTATGGCATTACTAAGCCGATTAATAGCTTTAACCCGCTGGTGGTCACGTTTACTGAGTGGCGTGATATGTTGGCAGAATGCTTTGCAGCTAATCGGACCTTATCCCAGCGTTTAAGTGCGTTGTTTGCTCCGCCAAAAACTCAAAAACCAGAGATCCCGTCACAAGTTGAGTTAACCCACTCTCAGGTAATAAAAGATAAATCTTAAGTTATCGGCGAATGGGGGGGACAAAAGTGGATAGGTTTTCTGGTTTAGTGGTCAGCTATCTATCGCTATTTAATTACCGTAGGATTCACGCTGAACAATCGCGCTAATGCAAGGAACGGATGTGCAACAAGTATATTATGGACAAGGTTTTAAGATTTGTTGTCGGCAGCGCACGGTTTATTTTGCTGAACATATTGTAGAAGTTCGCCCTAAAACCTTGGCCTTGATCACCCACTTAATTGAGTCCGATACGGAGATTTGTCCTAAAGCAGAATTGCTAGAAACGATTTGGGACGATGTGCAGTGCGATGAGCAAGTGTTATTTCAAACCATTAGTGAGATCAGGCGAATTTTTTCGCCGCATAAAGTGGTTCAGACCTTTCCAAGAAAAGGTTATAGCTGGTGCGCGCCAGTATCGAAACAAGACCCTAGTATAGAGGTTACAACTGTAGACCCTGAAGTATGTACAGATAAACTCAAGCCCAGCTCTCACAAGGTCGTTTTTTGGGCATCTTCGGTTTCCTTAGTGTTCATCATTGCTGGCTTACTTGCCATTTTTTCGTTCAACCGCTCCGCCTCGGTTATAGATGAAGGAACGGTTATTATTCTACCCGTGAATAATAATGTGATTGGCCGCGACCATGCTTGGGTGCCTTTAGGTGCCATGGATCAGCTTATTGGTAATTTAAATCATCGTGGCAAGGTCATGAGTACTGAGTATGTCTTGCCCTTAATAACCAAGTTACCCGCTAATTCAGCTGAAATGTCAGTAGATGTTGATTACATTTTTAAACGAACAGGTGCGAGTTTAGTGGTAGAAACTGAGCTCAATGGTCATGTTCGAGACTACCAATTGGCTTATCGTCTTTATGCTAAACAGGGCGATAGTGCTGGAGTGGTTTTTAGCACCACAGTTGATGATGCTTTGTTGCAGCTGGCTGAAATTATCAATCAGCACATTGGAGATAAGGCGGTAAACATTAAGACAGATTTTCAAAGCGAGTTAAAAAATGAATTGGTATATCAGGCGATAGATTTATATAAACAGAGCAAGTTTGCATCTGCGATCCAGATGCTCGAAAGCACATTATCGTTGGAGCCTGAAAATCATAGAGTACGCTTATTGTTGGCTCAATGGCTTATTCAAGCTGGCGAGACGAATGTGGGTAGGATTCAATTACTGCATACGATTGATAATACCCCCGATTTATCAATAGCGTATTTAGGACGGTACTACTATTGGTTAGCCATGTGTTTTGCTGCAGATGATGGGACCGATGGCCTTAAAGCAATTGTTGGTTCAATTGAGTACAGCGAGCAAGAGAATGACTTTTTATATTTAGGTTACGCCTATCAGCTAAAAGCTCAGTTATATAATGACCAAGGGCAACTGACTTTAGCTGAAGAGTCATTGTTACAAGCGCTGAGCTACCATCAAATGATTTACTGCCCTATGGGAGTCAGTACCGTCAAACTGTTGTTATCTGAGCTTTACTTGCAACAAGGACGGGAGCAGCTTTCATCAACCTATTTAGACGCTGCTAAGTTACAGATCAGTTTGCATGAGTTGCCACTAGCTTTAGCTGTTGATAAATAATGTATTTTATAAAATTTTAGAAAGTTTTGGTGGCGGTAAGGATGACGAGAGTCAACAGTGAGTCATCACTTCTCAACTTAATAATTTTATGTTTGGTTCATGGTTTAACTTTCGCGCTCTAATTAGTCTCATTATTCTTGCTAGCATCATTATCATGCTAGGTTCTTCGATATTTATGTTTGTTAAAAGCCATTACGCTCCCGTGGCCACTTTGCATACTATGGTGGGTTTTTGCTTATTATTTGCGGCGCTATGGCATCTGAAAAATAACTTTAGCCCGTTAAAAGGTTACTTAAGGTTACGGTTCTGGGGCAAAGAGTCGCGTTATAAACTGACATTGCCTTTAGCGTTTTTATCAGTTGGCTTACTTGCTGGGTTATCTTGGTTTGGTATAGCCCCAGTGCAACAGTTTTATCAATGGGGTATGACCTTAAGATCGAGTGATTTAGGTTTCGAAAACCAAGAACTACGCTATCTATTAGTTGATAAAGCACTTCGAGATCCATCGGCGCAGCAATTATCGGTTGAGTTTAAAGCCGGTCCCGCCTTTCATTGGCCGCAATATGCTATTTGGTTAGAAACATTGGATGGCGAGTTTGTGCAGCCTGTTTATGTGACGCAAAAACTGGCTGAGAATAACTTTGCTAATCGGGTGTCGACGCGAGATAAAGATACCGTGTTTACCGACAATCCTTTTGAACGCCCAGGCTTTACGATGGAGCAAGCATTTGAGCTAGTGGTAGAGCCAGAGACTCGTTCAGATAGATTCCGCTCAGAGTCTCTGCCGGTGTTTTTACATCAGCTTGCGGGCAAAGATAATCAAGCTGCTAACTCACCAAATATAAGTAGCAAGATAAGTCGCTTAGTTGATGGCTATTCGGGTCCGACAATGATGAATAACTTTATTTATAAATCGGGTATTGAGCAAAAGCTGAGTGGCGCCTATAAACTGCGGCTTGAAGTTAATCAGTCGTTTGATTTTAACCAGTATTATTCTAGCGATCGCTTTCCTGATGATGCTATTTACTCTGGTAGCGGCTACTCAGCGCAGCCCTCAGTAATTTATGAAGCTGAAATTAACTTTGATAAGCCCAATAAGCTATTTGTTATGGAACTTATTGGTCGCGGTCATCACTCAGGTCAAGATGGCAAGGTGCATGTAGATCTATCGGGGATGACATCTGCGCTGCAACTCGTTGATAGGGTATTGGTCGAGGTTAACACTAGCAGTTAAGGTGACTTTGGCTGGTTCATAGTTAATAAAAAGGTGAGCATAATGCTCACCTTAATTATTTAAACAGCTAGAGAATAAGATTATGACTTAGGCGCACCATAAAGCGCGCTTTGAGGGTGCGGCTCATCACTTGTTTGGGTTGCAAGATCTGCTTCGGTATCAAAAGCATCAATATCTTGTGCCTTTTTACTGATCTTCTGCGCCTGCAGAATAACGAACTTGCCGTTAGAAGCAACCGTGGTACAGTTTTTAAAAATGCGCTGCAGCTTTACGTGGTAAGCCAAATGACGATTACCAACAACATGCAAAATGCCGCCGTTTTTCAAACGTCTAAAGGCATCTAAAAACATCTGCCAAGCAATATGGTCTGTAATCGCTTCACCTTGATGAAAGGGAGGGTTACACAACACAAGATCTGGACGGAAGCCTTCGCTCATATTGGTTAAACAGTCATCCCAGCCAAACGTCGCCTGTTCACCAACCAGTGCTGTATTATCTAACTTATTAAGTGCCCAGTTCTCTCTTGCAGAAGCAACGGCCATTTCAGAGTCATCTATAAAGTGAATATAAGCCTCTGGGAACACTTGCTTAGCATGTAAGCCTAAAATGCCGTTGCCACAACCTAAGTCGACGATTGATTTAAAGTCACCTTTTGGCATGTTATCGAGCATGATACGCGCACCAATATCAAGTTTATTGGCGGCAAATACGTTACTTAGGTTGCTGATCTGTAGCTTAAACTCTGGCACTGACCAAGTGGTGGCTTTTGGCAAGGTGCGGGCTTTACCATCACTTACACAAGTAATAACTCGGGTTTTCTTCCAAGTCAGGCTAGCGCTAGCAGGGCCAAGGTTTTGGCTAATGGTTTCTAATAACGATTTATTGATCGACTTTGCTTTGGCACCGATTAGCACTTGAGTGCCTGCTGGCAGTACTTGTGACAGTCTACTTAGCTGGTGGCCAAAGTAATTAAGATTTTTAGGTAGCTTCATTAACACTAACTCAAGCCCTTGTGGTAACTCATCACGGCTGTTAACCCAAGTAATGGTGTTAGCAGCTAACTGATTACGCTCAAGGTTCTGGTTTGTGCCTAATAAGCTAGTCTTAGCGTCAGTTTCTAACGTTAACGGCCAGCTAGGTTCGATAGACAGTAGCCCGGCCGTCAATGCGCCGAAGCTGTCATTGATGATGGCAGTATTTAACGCCGTTTGCTCTGTATCAATAAGGTGTTTTATAAGGTGCTCATCGGCAGCGTCCCACGCCTGCAGATTGGATTCTTGTCTGCTAGGGTAACGGAAAAGTTCGAGCTCAATACCCGATACAGAAAATTGTGTAGTCATATGCCAATAAGTACCAAATAAATTAGGGCGCATATTATCGCAGATTTATGATCTCAGGTATATGATGTCTATGACGGACTTTTTCAACTCTGTAAGTGACTCTATTGCAATAGAGCAAAAGCTAGAGGCAAAGATGAAGCAAGGTGACTTTGATTTTGAGCAGCTTGGGAATGCACAAAGTGAGACTGGTGAAAATACGGCAGTCTGCTCCAATGTTAAAGCTAATGATAGTATTAGCGGCAAAGCAGTAACTGAGATAGCACCAGCTGCAACAGATTCTGTAAAGGCTAAACATTTGCAAGCAACTGAGCTATCGGCTCCATATACCCTTATTAAAGGCTACCTCAATCGTGCTCAGCAAGTCGCTCTGCTTAAAGAAGTTGAAGACTACCCGCTTACTCGCCCTGAAGTCTTTGTTTTCGGAAAGCATCATCCTATTCCGCGCAGCCAAGTGTGGTTTGGGGATAAAGGTTGTGATTACTTTTATTCGGGTTTATTTATTGAAGCGCAACCTTGGCCTTATTACGCACAAAAGCTGCGGCTTAAACTGGAGCGCGAATTTGGTTTACAAACCAATGGTGCGTTAGTCAATCGCTACGCTGATGGCCACGAGTCTATGGGCTGGCATAGTGATGATGAAAAAGAGATCCAGGCGGGTACAGATATTGCGTCGGTGACATTGGGCGCTAGCCGTGACTTTTTCATTCGCCATAAACAAACATTGCAAAAAGAGTGCGTGAACTTAGAGAGCGGAGATTTACTGATTATGCATTGGCCGATGCAGAGCGATTGGGAGCATTCTTTACCTAAGCGTTTAAAAGTGGATAAACCAAGGATCAATTTTACCTTTAGATGTTTAATACCTAACTACCATAAGCTGAAGTAGGTTCTGGAATTTATCCATTGTTGTAATACGGGGAGCTTAAGTTTAGCGCTTGCATAATAGTCTGGGGTGTTTATGTAAGCTCAAGGCTACCTTCAGGCTCAAGGCTATCTTTATGCTCAAGGCTGCTAGCAAGTTGACCTTTAAAGGCGTTAGCAGTACTCTGCCGCAATCGCATTTATGCCTTATTCGAGAACATCGTTATGTCAGTAGCACAGATCATTACCGAAAAACTCACCGCGGCTTTGTCTCCATCGCACCTAGAAGTGATTAACGAAAGCCATAATCATCACGTACCGCCAAACTCAGAAACTCATTTTAAAGTGATTATCACCAGTAGTGACTTTGAAGGTAAGCGCCTTATTGGTCGTCATCGTGCAGTAAATGAAGCTTTAGCTGAAGAATTTGCTCAAGGCTTACATGCATTATCAATGCACACTTACACGCCTGAAGAGTGGGCTGAAGAGACAAACGTACCGGATTCGCCTAAGTGTAAAGGCTAATTTAGCCACGCCAACCTCAATGAATAAATGAAAGCCATAGCAATTTGCTGTGGCTTTTTTGTATGTGAATTTTGAGCTTAAGCAAATGCCCCTGTCATCTTGCTGGAACAATATGTAGTTGTAATAGGTTTAACTTTGGCGATGGCTACTCGCTTTATATCTACCCATGGTTTGGCTGCTGTTTAAGCGTAAATGTTATCAAACCGATTCTCATGAAAAAACTTTGTGATAGTTATTGTTGACTACAGCTCTAGGCTGGGTAAGTATCATTTGCTATAAAAATAGCCTTATTGTCATCGAGGCAATATCGCAAATAACAATAGGTTCACGGGCTAGACGCTTTGTGAGTGTATATAACTTAGGTGAATTTGGAGAAATACCATGCCGTTATTAGATAGTTTTACCGTTGACCATACTCGCATGAATGCGCCAGCAGTACGTGTTGCAAAATCGATGGCGACACCTAAGGGCGATACAATCACTGTGTTTGATCTACGTTTTTGTGTGCCAAATAAAGATATTTTGAGTGAGCGCGGCATACACACGTTAGAGCATCTTTTTGCTGGTTTTATGCGTGATCACCTAAATGGCGGTGATGTTGAAATTATTGATATCTCACCAATGGGTTGTCGTACCGGTTTTTACATGAGTCTCATTGGTACGCCGAGTGAATCAGTAGTCGCAGATTCATGGTTAGCAGCAATGCAAGATGTATTGAAAGTTGCAGCGCAATCAGAGATCCCTGAACTAAACGAGTATCAGTGCGGAACGTATGAGATGCATTCATTGGATCAAGCCAAAGATATTGCCCGCAATATTATTGCCGCAGGTATCAACGTTAACCGTAATGATGACCTCAGCCTAAGCGATGAGATTTTAAAAGGTCTCTAATGAGATAAAGCGTTAGATGAATGTCTAAAATATACGAAAAAGCAGCTTAGGCTGCTTTTTTTGTGTCCGTTGCTCAATTATCCGATAAAACTAATCGTGGTTTGAACCTAAGCTGTAGCCATTGCCGGCTCAGAACACTCTTTATGTAGAGGCTTCATGTTTAAGTTAAATGCGCAATCTGGATTCAATTTTTAGGTTTTTGCCAAACGAGCATAGCTGCATATTGTTAACAATATGCATTCAGTTATTCGCTTATTTAGCTTTTATGCATGCTTTTTGTCCTGAATTGCTGCTATTCGATTTTGCGATATGTGACCCATTTTGCAGGGGTAAAACATAGCTTGAGGAACATTTTGTTTGTCTAAATGGCTAGGTGATGTAGATCTCAAAAGCTTAATTAAGCACCACTTAGACAAAAGTGTAAATTTTATTATTAACAATAACTATAACAGTGTTATGAAAGCGTAAAAGTTAATTAACTTCTTTAAATGTATGGAGAATGTGGCCTGTAGCTATATTAATTGATTCTTAATATCTTCGCATATTTAGGATGTTTGTTATAAAAATGGCTTCAAGCTTTTAAAACAGACACAATTTTCATGGCGAGTCGGTGATATTTGGGGTAAAATGCGCGCGACCAGCGTGATTTTGATCGCATTTTGGCGATAAATTAGCGCTAGCTCAACACGAATTAGAGGTTTGTTTAAAACTTGTGTGTTTAGCAGGAACGCGGCGCATTGTCTTTCCTTCATAACGTAGTGCTTGTGGATATGATTACAATAAAGAAAGGATTGGACCTGCCTATTGCAGGTGGGCCAGAGCAAGTTATCCATGATGGTAATACCATCAAACATGTAGCTATTTTGGGTGAAGAGTATATTGGCTTACGTCCTACCATGAAAATTAAGGTGGGAGATAAAGTTAAAAAAGGTCAGGTTCTTTTTGAAGATAAGAAAAACCTTGGCGTGATATACACAGCTTCAGCAAGTGGCACAATTTCCGAAGTTAACCGGGGCGCTCAGCGTGTTCTGCAGTCTGTTGTTATAGAAGTGGAAGGAGATGACAGTATCTCTTTTGCTAAATATGACGCCACTGCTATCGACACGCTAGAGTCACAGCAAGTACGTGACAACCTGATCCAATCAGGCTTGTGGACTGCTTTGCGTACGCGTCCTTTCAGTAAAGTACCAGGGGTTGATACAACTGCAGCTGGTATTTTCGTCACCGCTATTGATACTCAACCATTGGCAGCAGATCCTGTTGTCGTGATTGCAGAGCATAAAGCTGACTTTGAAAATGGTTTAAAACTACTTTCAAAGTTAACTGAAGGTAAGGTTTACCTTTGTAAAGCACCAGGCGCTGATATTCCTGCGGCTAACGCTCAGGTTGAAGAATTTGCTGGTCTGCATCCTGCTGGATTGCCAGGCACACACATTCACAACCTATTACCAGCTTCTGCAACGAGAACTGTTTGGCACATCAACTACCAAGACGTAATTGCGTTTGGTCAGTTGTTTACAACCGGTGAGATTAACGCTCAACGTGTTGTCGCTATTGGCGGCCCTAAGGCTGTTAAGCCTCGTTTAGTTCGCACGCAATTAGGCGCTTCTATGGCACAACTAGTTGAAGGCGAAGTCTCTGACGGTACTGTTCGTTCTATCTCAGGCTCTGTTTTAAACGGCCGCAATGCGATGGGACCTCATGCTTACCTTGGTCGTTACCATAGCCAAGTTAGCTTGCTAGAAGAAGGCACAGAAAAAGAACTATTTGGTTGGGCAATGCCTGGTGCAAACAAGTTCTCTATTACTCGTGCATTCCTTGGGCACCTTTCATCTTCTCGTCTATTTAACATGACAACGAGTACTGGTGGTAGTGACCGTGCAATGGTGCCAATTGGTAACTATGAGCGCGTGATGCCGCTAGATATTCTGCCAACTATGTTACTTCGTGATCTGGTTTCAGGTGATTACGACGGCGCAGCCACATTAGGTGCGCTTGAGCTAGATGAAGAAGACTTGGCACTGTGTACTTTCGTATGTCCTGGTAAATATGACTACGCGTCATATCTACGTGACTGCTTAGATACGATTCTGAGGGAAGGCTAATGGGCTTAAAACAGTTTTTCGAAAATATTGAACCGCAATTTGAAAAAGGCGGTAAATATGAGAAGTTTTATGCACTTTTTGAAGCTGCATATACTGTCTTTTATACGCCAGGTTATGTGAACAAGGGTCGTACCCATGTTCGTGATAACTTGGACCTAAAGCGTATGATGATTACGGTTTGGGCATGTACATTCCCGGCAATGTTTTTGGGTATGTTCAACGTCGGCCTACAAGCACAAGATGCTTTAGCTGCTGGCTTTGCAGCTCCTGACACTTGGCAGGTAGCACTTTTCGGTATGTTTGGTACTGAATTGACTGCAGATTCGGGGGTTGCCGCATTAATGTGGTATGGCGCCTGTTGGTTCTTACCCATATATGCTGTGACATTCGCTGTCGGTGGTATTTGGGAAGTGCTATTTGCATCAGTACGTGGACATGAAGTTAACGAAGGTTTCTTTGTTACCTCAATCCTTTTCGCATTAACACTGCCAGCAACAATTCCTCTATGGATGGTTGCACTAGGTATTACCTTCGGTGTTGTTGTTGCGAAAGAGATCTTTGGTGGTACTGGCCGTAACTTCCTAAACCCTGCACTGGCTGGTCGTGCATTTCTATTCTTCGCTTACCCGCTAAATATGTCAGGCGACACCACTTGGGTTGTTGCAGACGGCTACTCTGGTGCTACTGCACTGAGCCAAGCGGCACAAGGCACACTAGAATACGGTTTAACTCAAGACTGGTGGAATGCATTCTTCGGTTTCATTCCAGGTTCAGTTGGTGAAGTGTCTACCTTAGCTATCTTAATTGGTGGCGCGGTTATCATCTACACGCGTATCGCATCATGGCGCATCGTAAGTGGTGTAATGGTCGGTATGATTGCCGTTTCTTACCTACTTAACTTTATCGGTAGTGATACTAACCCGATGTTTGCTATGCCTTGGTATTGGCACCTTGTTTTAGGTGGCTTTGCGTTCGGTATGATGTTTATGGCGACAGACCCTGTATCAGCGTCTTTCACTAATAATGCAAAATGGGCTTACGGTATTCTTATCGGTGCTATGGCAGTATTCATTCGCGTTATCAACCCTGCGTTCCCTGAAGGCATGATGTTGGCTATCTTATTCGCGAATCTATTTGCTCCATTATTTGACCATTTCGTGGTTCAGTCGAATATTAAGCGGAGGATTGCACGTGGCTAGTAATAAAGACTCTTTCGGAAGAACACTGTTTGTTGTTGTTGGTTTGTGTTTCATCTGCTCAATGTTTGTATCAACAGCGGCAGTATTGTTGAAACCAACTCAGCAAGAAAACAAACTTCTTGATAAGCAAAAGTACATTCTAGAAGCTGCTGGTCTTATCAACCCTCGCGAAGGAAAAGTTGAAAAGTCTACAATTTTGTCAACATACGATAAGTATGTAGAAGCTAAGCTTGTTGACTTAAAAACCGGTGAGTTTGTTGAAGGTGATGCAAATACTTTTGATACAGAAAAAGCAGCACGTACTCCAGCTACATCGTTTGTGCCAAAAAACGACATCGCATCAGTTAAACGCGTAGCTAATGAAGCTGTTGTTTACCTAGTGCATGATGACAATAAGCAGCTACAAACAGTGATTATTCCTGTTAAAGGTTACGGCTTATGGTCAACGATGTTTGCTTTCCTAGCGGTTGAGCCAGACTTGAATACGATTCGTAGTTTGGTTTACTACAGCTTCACTGGCTCAGGTGAAACACCTGGTCTAGGTGGTGAAGTTCAAAACCCACAGTGGATCGCTAAGTGGACTGGTAAGAAGCTATATAACGACAAGGGTGAGCTTGCGATTAGCGTAACCAAAAACCCTGCTGTAGCAGCTTCTCCATACGGTGTAGATGCATTGTCTGGTGCAACGCTTACTGGTAACGGTGTACAAAACTCACTTGAATTTTGGTTGGGTGAAGAAGGTTTTGCACGCTTTATCGAAAAGGCTCGCAATGGAGGGCTTAGCTAATGGCTGATGCTAAAGAACTAAAATCGGTTCTCATAGGACCTATTGTCAGCAATAACCCAATTGCTCTACAGATTTTGGGTGTATGTAGTGCCTTGGCTGTAACCAGTAAAATGGAAACCGCTTTGGTAATGACAATCGCACTTACCGCTGTATGTGCTTTGTCTAACCTATTTATCTCGCTGATCCGTAACCACATTCCAAGCAGTGTACGTATTATCGTGCAGATGACGATTATTGCGTCGCTAGTAATCGTGGTAGACCAAGTACTGCAAGCTTACGCTTACGATGTTGCTAAGCAGCTGTCTGTATTCGTTGGTTTGATTATTACTAACTGTATCGTAATGGGCCGTGCTGAGGCTTATGCGATGAAGACTCCTCCTATGATGAGCTTCATGGATGGTATTGGTAACGGCTTAGGTTACGGTGCAATCTTGTTATCAGTTGGCTTCGTACGTGAATTATTCGGTAATGGTTCACTATTTGGCATTGAAATCTTAAGCAAGATTTCAGACGGTGGCTGGTATCAGCCTAATGGCCTATTGCTGCTTCCTCCTAGTGCGTTCTTCCTGATCGGTGCATTGATCTGGATTATTCGTGTGATGAAGCCTGAGCAAGTTGAAGCGAAAGGATAAGCATAATGGAACATTATATTAGTCTATTAATCCGTTCTGTTTTCATTGAAAACATGGCGCTATCCTTTTTCCTTGGTATGTGTACTTTCCTTGCGGTATCTAAGAAAGTAAAAACAGCCATGGGTCTAGGTGTTGCAGTTATCGTTGTACTGGCAATTTCAGTACCGGTTAACCAAATCATCTATCAAGGCATTCTTGCTCCAGGCGCATTGGCTTGGGCAGGCGTTCCAGATGCTGACTTGAGCTTCTTGAAGTTCATTACCTTTATCGGTGTGATTGCAGCTTTGGTTCAAATCCTTGAAATGACACTGGATAAGTATTTCCCACCACTTTATAACGCGTTGGGGATCTTCCTACCACTTATCACTGTAAACTGCGCAATTTTCGGTGCGGTATCTTTCATGGTTGAGCGTGATTACAACCTAGGTGAAAGTTTAGTGTTTGGTATTGGTTCTGGTATCGGTTGGGCCTTAGCACTTGTGCTACTTGCTGGTATCCGTGAGAAGTTAAAATATGCTGATGTTCCTGATGGGCTTCGCGGCTTAGGTATTACCTTTGTTACCGCTGGTTTGATGGCTCTAGGTTTCATGTCGTTCTCAGGTGTGTCTCTGTAAAGAGGCACCACAACGACGTCTTAATTTGAACCTTTAAGGATAAGTTAATGGGTATTCTTGAATCTACACCAATCGATGTATATCTCGGTGTGAGTATGTTTACCGCAATTGTATTGGTCTTGGTATTAGTGATTTTATTCGCTAAATCAAAGCTAGTAGCAAGCGGTGACGTCACAATCGGCATCAACGATGATGCAGATAAAGCAATTAAAACTGCAGCTGGTGGCAAGCTACTAGGCGCACTAGCAGAAAGCGGTATTTTCGTATCGTCTGCTTGTGGTGGCGGTGGTACTTGTGGTCAGTGTAAAGTACACGTTAAGTCAGGTGGCGGTGATATTTTGCCAACTGAAATGGACCATATCAGCAAAGGTGAAGCTCGTGGCGGTTGCCGTTTATCTTGTCAGGTAAACGTAAAAACTGACATGGAGATTGAACTAGAAGAAGAGATCTTTGGTGTTAAGAAGTGGGAATGTGAAGTTATCTCTAACGATAACAAAGCCACTTTCATTAAAGAACTTAAGCTTGGTATTCCTGATGGCGAATCAGTGCCTTTCCGCGCTGGTGGTTACATTCAGATTGAAGCGCCAGCTCACCATGTTAAGTATGCGGACTTTGATGTTCCTGCTGAATACCGTGGCGACTGGGAGCACTTTGGATTCTTTAACCTAGAATCGAAAGTTGATGATGAAACAATCCGTGCATATTCAATGGCGAACTATCCTGAAGAGGAAGGTATCATCATGTTGAACGTGCGTATTGCGACTCCACCACCACGTAATTTAACTCTGCCTTGTGGTAAGATGTCTTCGTACATCTGGAGCTTAAAAGCGGGTGATAAAGTGACTATTTCAGGTCCATTTGGTGAGTTCTTCGCTAAAGAGACTGATGCTGAAATGGTATTCATCGGTGGTGGTGCAGGTATGGCACCTATGCGTTCACACATTTTCGATCAATTGAAGCGTCTTAAGTCTCAACGTAAGATGAGCTTCTGGTACGGTGCGCGTTCTAGTCGTGAAATGTTCTATGTAGAAGATTTCGATGGCCTAGCGGCAGACAATAGTAACTTCCAATGGCATGTTGCACTGTCTGATCCTCAGCCTGAAGACAACTGGGATGGCTACACTGGCTTTATCCATAACGTATTGTACGAAAACTACTTACGTGACCATGAAGCGCCAGAAGATTGTGAGTACTATATGTGTGGCCCACCAATGATGAACGCTGCTGTAATCGGTATGCTTAAAGATCTTGGTGTCGAAGATGAAAACATCCTGTTGGATGACTTCGGTGGCTAACCCTTCTCTTATTGGAGATCTAGGTCAATATGTTTAAGACCTTAGTAAATTGGCTGGCCCTTATCGGGTTAGCCTTTTTTATTTCAGCGTGTACTAAACAAGCTGAAGTGATTTCACTGTCTGGCAACACTATGGGCACGACTTACCACATTAAAGTCGTACCTAATGAAAGAATGCCAGATGTTCAGTTACTGCAAGCAGAGATCGATTTAGCCTTAGAAAAGGTTAACGATCAAATGTCGACATACCGACCGAACTCTGAGTTATCTAAGTTTAACCAGATGACGCGTAATGAAAATGTTGAAGTGTCGGCTGATACTGCCAAGGTAATTGCTGAAGGATTAGCATTATATAAAACCACTGATGGTGCCCTAGATATTACTTTAGGTCCATTAGTTAACTTGTGGGGCTTTGGCCCAGACAAAAGACCGACTCAAATTCCGACTCAGCAAGAGATTGATGAGGCAAGACAGCGTACAGGAATTGAGGCAATTGTTTTAGACGGTAATAAGATCAGTAAGCTTAACCCTGATATTTATGTTGATCTATCTTCGATTGCAAAAGGTTTTGGTGTTGATAAAATAGCCGCCTTGCTAGATAAGTATCAACCAATGGGTTACTTGGTTGAAATTGGCGGAGAGATCAGTCTGCGCGGTACTAAGGCCGACGGTTCACTATGGCGCATTGCGATAGAGAAACCTGGAAACAGCGGCAATGGTATACAGCAAGTGATTGCACCAAAAAATATGGCGATGGCGACATCAGGCGATTATCGTAATTATTACGAAGAAGACGGTAAACGTTTTTCGCACTTGATTGACCCACGTACAGGGTACCCTATAAACCACAGATTAGCGTCAGTAACAGTACTGCATGAAGAGTCAATGATTGCAGATGGTTACGCTACCGCTATGATGGTTTTAGGTACTCAAGCGTCACTAGAACTTGCTAAACGTGAGCATCTAGCGATAATGCTTATTGAAAAGCAAGATGATGGCTTTAAAGTTTTCTACAGTGAAGCTTTCAAACCTTTCGTTACTCAGTAGTTGGAGTCGAATATGAGCAATTTTATTGCGGCTTTTGTCGTATTAATCGGATTCTTTTTATTAATGTCGATAGGCTATTTAGTCAAACGACAAGCTGTCGCTGGAAGCTGCGGTGGTCTTGGTGCACTTGGTATTGAAAAGGCATGTGATTGCGATGATCCATGTGATAAGCGTAAAGCACGTATGGCAGAACAAGAACGCAAAGAAAAGTTAGCGCAAAACCGTATCATCTAATTTTGCATAACTGGCGACAATTAAGGCTCCTTTTTAGGAGCCTTTTTTATATCATTTTTTACTAAAACCTCTCTTTATTGCAGCATCTACTAATATACACTTGATCACTTGTTGTAAAAGCCCTCAAGGTTTATCGCCTTCCCATAGGCTAATCGCCTAGTTTAACTCGATAAAAATACACTTTACGCCAACTTAGGTTTTGTTGGGAATTGAAGCGCTAATGAGAATAGTTATCTTTATTAAGTTTTTGAAATATAAAGTTTATTTGTATTTGGTTGTTTTTTGTTCTAGGTTGTTAATATTGATATAGATCAATTTAACTAAGGACAAACAGATGAAAGGACAACCTAAGGTCATTAGTCAGCTAAACAAAGTGCTGACCAGCGAGCTTACCGCAATTAACCAGTACTTTTTACATGCGCGTATGTTTAAAAACTGGGGACTAGGCGAGCTTAATGAAAAGGCCTACAAAAAATCCATTCAGGATATGAAGCACGCCGATAAACTTATCGAACGTGTATTGTTCCTCGAAGGCTTGCCAAATCTGCAGCAGCTCGACAAATTGCGCATTGGCGAGCACAGTCAAGAGATGCTCGAGTGTGACAAGGTGATGCTTGAAGAAGAACTTATCGTGCTACGCGACGCTATTGCCTTGTGTGAGTCCGAAGCCGACTATGTCAGTAGAGATATTTTAGAGGATCTACTTGAAGATGAAGAAGAGCACCTAGACTGGCTAGAAGCGCAGTTAGAGCTGATCTCACTAACAGGTATGCAGAACTACTTACAATCTAAAATGGACTAACCGGAGGCGATTATGAAAGGTAACAAAGAAGTCATTGATACACTCAACAAATTGCTGACCGGCGAGTTATCAGCTATGGATCAGTATTTTGTTCACGGTTTAATGTACGAAGATTGGGGATTGAATGAACTACACGAACGCATTTCCCATGAGAGTGACGATGAACGTGAACATGCTAAAAAGCTAGTTCAGCGTATTTTGTTTTTAGAAGGCACCCCAGATGTTGCTAGCCGTGAGCCGCTAAATATTGGTAAAGATACTGAGCAGATGCTTAAGAACGATTTAGCCTATGAATATCAAGTGGCAGATAATCTTCGAGTGGCGATAGCGCTTTGCGAAAGCAAGCAAGACTACGAAAGTCGTGAGATCCTTGAAGTACTACTAGAAGAAACCGAGTCTGACCATATGTATTGGCTTGAAAAGCAGCTTGGTTTAATCGACAAAGTTGGTTTACAAAATTATCTACAAAGTAAAATGTAGCGAGATACGCTATATCATAGTTAATAAAAACAGACGCTTACAGCGTCTTTTTTATGGGCAAAGTTTAGTAACTAACAAGGTTTTATGAAGGAGTCATTTTTGGGTTTATCAGCAGTGAGCTAAGCCCTGCCTGTGCCTGTGAAAAACATCGTAGAAAGCGCTACCGCCTAAAAATTCTTGTCTATACTTAAATCGTTGAAAGGGAAGTCGCTCAAGATAACTGTACAGCAAGTATTCAGCTAAAGCGGCCTATTATATGTAGGTACTCAGTATATTGAGCGTAGATTCGACACTAACCCTTGTTAATAAGCACCTTATCATTGGTTAGAGACCCCTTAGTTAACTGGCATGAGGAGGAAGCTTATGTTTAGCGTTTTAAAATCAAATACAGCGGCTCTAGATCGCGATAGCCAGTTCCAAGTAGACTTTTTGCTTGAGTGCATTGAGCGCTATGAAAAGCAACAAGCTAAGCTTGTAAATATGGGGAAATCCTCAACTGATGTGCTGGCTAATCCTATCACTACGCGCTCTGTGTTATCTCGAGAAGAGCTAGCGATGTTAACCACTCTTTTTTAAGCTCTTAATTTAGTAATCCTTAGTTTTAATGCTTAACAGAGCTGTATCGTAAAAGTTGTTAGCGTCAGACTTTCGACTTCATTTCTTATACCCATTTATTGAACTAAATATTTACATATTATTTGGGCTTGTCGCAGCCTAGGTATATAGACCAATAAAGGACAATAAATTAGGCCATTGTTTTTGTTACTGCGGCTTTAGTAACGGTTTTTGCTTAATATTAGTCTCTGGTTAAATATTGTTACTGTTGGCTACATGTGTACTTTTACTAACGTTAGCCCTTGTTACTAGATTAACTACTTTAATCTGCACTCTTTTCTGTTAGATTTGTGACTACCTGATAACGGAACCTACTTAAAAAAATAACAAAGAGGGGAGTCAATGCAGTGGTTTAAACGTTCATTGAGTATGCAGCTTGTTGTGACAATTGTTGGTGCACTTGCTGTGCTATTTACCGTGGTAGCGGTATTTCTGGTTAAAAATGAAAGTAGCAGCACCCGTCAGCAAATCGATAACGATCTGAGCAGCCTAGTTCAATTAAAGTCTACGGAAGTTCGCAGCTACTTTGAGGCTAAAGGCCAGCTTATTCATGCCATATTTGCCGATCCGACAGTCGTTAACTGGTTCAGCCAGTATAATGCGCGTTTAAGCGATCTCTCCCGCGATAAAGATTATCCATCAGTAGTTGAATATTTTAAGCACTTCTCTGATAAAGACAGCGATATTAAGTCAGTGTTTTTTGGTTCGGCCAATACCTTTGAGTATTTCGATTTGAATGGTCGCTATAACGACAGTGAGTATTTTACGAATAAACGCCCGTGGTGGCATGAGGCGATTGAAAAAGATGGCATGTTTGTTGGCGATCCAGCGGTTGATGCCAACGACGGTTCGATTTCTACAACAGTAAAAACCATTGTTAAAGATAAGTCTGGTCGATTTATTGGGATCGGCGGTATGGATATCTTGATTGATACCATAGGTAGCGAACTGCTAGCGCCAATTAAATACCAAGGTGAAGGTCAGGCATTTTTAACCACAGATGCAGGTAAGCTGGTTTATTTCCCAGGCTTTTCAGACAAGTTTCCACCGGGTTCTGAAGCGGCAAAAATTGATAGCCAATTTAAAGATTCACAAGGCTTTGCAGAGCTAAGTCGCCAAATGCAATCACAAAGCACGGGCTTTGCTGAAGTCATGTTTAAGGGCGAGTTACAGCGAGTTATTTTTATTGATGTCGGCGGAGAGTATCCTGAGCAAAAATGGCACTTAGCCTTTATGTTACCAGTTGAAGTGATCGAAGCACCGGTTTCAGAGGCAATCGTTAATTCAATATTATTGTCGATACTCATCATGGCGTTAGTGGGCATTACTGTGTGGGGCACTTTGCTACCGTTCAGAAAGCAGATCAATCAATTGTTAGCCGCAATGGAAGATATTGCCGAAGGCGATAGTGATTTAGCCAAGCGTATTGATATTAATCGTGAAGATGAACTAGGACAGCTTGGAGATGCATTTAACCGTTTTGCGGCTAAAGTGCAGGGAATGCTGCAAGAAACTCGTGAGTTAACGCTACAAGTAGAGCAAGGGGTAGCTGCTGCATCTGATGTCAGCTCTAGAGCGTTACAATCTGTAGCTCAGCAAAAGCATGAGATTGCTTCAGTAGCTACCGCGGCGACTGAAATGGCTCACACTAGCCAAGAGATGGCGGCAAGTGCCCAAAGAGCGAGTGAGTTTGCCGATAAAGCGCAAACACAGTCTAATGAAGGCAGCCTGATTGTGGCGCAGGCGACTCAAGGGATGCAGTCGTTATCAGTACAAGTTATTGAAGCCGCAAAGGTTGTTAAGCAGCTTAGAACACGCTCAGAGCAGATTGGTGAAGTACTTAATGTGATCCGTGGCATTGCCGAGCAAACTAATTTACTGGCGTTGAATGCAGCAATTGAAGCTGCAAGAGCGGGTGAGCAAGGGCGTGGTTTTGCGGTTGTTGCCGATGAAGTAAGAACACTGGCTTCACGCACCCAAGATTCAACCGCCAATATTCAAGAGATTATTCAAACCTTGCAGCTCAATGCTAACGAAGCTGAGCAGGTGATGGAGGCCGGTGTTGAGCAGGCTAATATTGGTCAAGATCTTACCGCCAAAGTTGAAGTGGCATTAGGCGATATTACTGACGCAATTGAGGCGATTCAGCAGCAAACTATTGAAATCTCAGCGGCAGTAGGTCAACAAGCCGTTGTTGCTGAAGAAGTTGCGTGTAACATCGAAAATGTACGTACATTATCTGATGAGTCACTCGCTGCAAGTGAAGCGCTATCGCATAACTTTGATGAGTTTACTCAGGTGAGTGAATCACTGGGTAACAACATTAAACAGTTTAAGATTTAGCCTTTATCATTCGTTTATTGAAAGGAGCCGTTTGGCTCCTTTTTTTGTGAATAGTCATAGCCCGCTATTTCTCAATCGTGAAAATGCGCTTTTTATTGTGCACTGTGTTTTTATACAGTATCATTATTGGCGGAGGATACTGGCTTGCAAAAAATCATTCACGTTGACATGGATTGCTTTTACGCCGCAGTGGAAATGCGCGATTTTCCTGAATTAAGAGGGAAACCTATTGCCGTAGGTGGTCGCAGTGATCGCCGCGGGGTGATCAGCACCTGCAACTATGAGGCGCGTAAATTTGGCGTACGCTCAGCGATGGCATCGGGTTATGCCTTAAAACTTTGCCCTGATTTGATCCTCGTTCCCGGACGTATGCAGGTCTATAAAGACGTTTCTAGCCAAATCCGCGCTGTATTTGAGCGCTATACCGACTTAATTGAACCTTTGTCTCTTGATGAAGCCTACCTTGATGTTACTGATAGTCCGTATTGTAAAGGTTCTGCGACATTAATTGCTGAAGCAATCCGCACCGATATACTGACTGAAACTGGGCTTACTGCTTCTGCAGGTATCGCCCCGGTTAAGTTTCTAGCCAAGATTGCATCTGATTTGAATAAACCTAATGGACAATATGTGATCCGCCCAGACATGATTGATGAGTTTGTAAAAACCTTACCATTGATAAAAATTCCCGGAGTAGGCAAGGTAACCGCCAAAAAGCTCGCAGATCTCGGTTTACATACTTGCAGTGATGTTCAAGCTTATCCAGAGGCAAAGCTCATCGAGCGTTTTGGTAAGTTTGGTGCGGTATTGATTGAGCGTGCAAAAGGCGTTGATAAACGCGGTATTTCACCTAATCGTGAACGAAAATCTGTTGGAGTCGAAACCACATTAGCAAAAGATATTCATACCCTAGAGCAGTGCCGTGCTGTGATGCCGCAGTTAATTCAAGAACTTGGTGCTAGAGTGAGTCGTGGTGCTAAAGACAGGGTGATCAACAAACAAGTTGTAAAGCTTAAGTTTGAAGACTTTAAACAGACGACCATTGAGCATCGTAGTGATGAGATCTCGGTGAACTTGTTTTATCAGTTACTTGAGCAGGCAATGGAGCGGCAGCATGAGCGCGGGATCCGTTTACTCGGTGTGTCGGTGGGTCTCGCATCCAATCAAGTGAATGACAATCATGTAGATATTGACCAGTCACAGATGGATTTAGGTTTTTAACCTTTATTTTTTCGTTATAAAGAAAAAAGGCCACTTATTGCTAGATAATTAGCTAAGTGGCCTTGCATTACGTAACGTATTTAAACCAATGGTTAGTCTTTAGCTGGCGTGCGTTCTAGTACGGCTAACAGCAGCTTCCAGTATTGACCCACAGTGGTGATATTCACTTTTTCATCTGGGCTATGTGGATAACGAATCGTGGGACCAATCGATACCATATCCATATCTGGATAAGGTTTCTTAAATAGACCACACTCAAGACCCGCATGGATCACCATGATGGTCGGCTCTTTGTTGTAGATGGCTTCGTAGGTTTCACGTACGCTTGCCATAACGGGTGAGCTATTATCTGGCTTCCAACCAGGGTATGCGCCGCTGAATTCAACATTTGCGCCAGCAAGGTTAGCAAGTGAAGTTAATACCCCTTCAACTTCAGTGCGACCAGAATCAATTAATGAGCGGATAAGGCATAGGATCTGTACGTTTTCATTATCAGTACTGATAACACCAACGTTTAACGAAGTTTCAGTTACGCCTTCAACTTCATCACTCATGCGGATCACGCCGTTAGGACAAGCATTTAGCAGGTCAACTAAGATCTGCTGTGAGTCTTCACTCATCACTTGTTTTTCAGCTGGGATTTCGTCGAGAGTTAACACAGTACCAGGATCTGCAATTGCCAGTTCTTCACGTACTAGCGCTTGGAATTCACCGATACGAGTCTGCAGTAATGTTAGGTTCTCTGGCGGGATCATAAAGCTGATAGCCGCTTCACGTGGAATCGCATTACGCAGTGAGCCGCCAACAAATTGAGTGAGCTCGATAGCAAGCTCATCAGCATAGTCAAATAAGAAGCGCGCTAAAAGCTTGTTGGCATTACCGCGGCCTAAATGAATGTTCACTCCTGAGTGGCCACCTTTAAGGCCTGAAATTGACAGTTTATAACTGGCATTTGTAGGCTCTGGTGATTGCCAAACCATAGGCACTGTTAGCTGAGCATCAACACCGCCAGCACAACCCATGTAGATCTCACCTTCTTGCTCTGAGTCGGTATTGATTAAAATCTCTGCTTCAAGCATACCAGCTTCTAAACCGAATGCGCCTGTCATGCCAGCTTCTTCATCAATGGTTAATAGTACTTCAAGTGGGCCATGAGCAATGTCATCGGCACCTAATACTGCAAGGGCTGATGCCATACCTATGCCGTTATCAGCACCTAGGGTTGTACCTTTAGCTTTAACCCAGTCACCGTCGACATACGCTTCGATTGGATCTTTTTCAAAATCATGCACTTTATCGGCATTTTTTTGTGGCACCATATCAATATGAGCCTGCAACACTACAGTTTTACAGTGTTCCATACCTGCAGTTGCTGGCTTTTTGATAATAAGGTTACCCACCTTATCTTCAACAACATCGAGTTGCTTGTCTTTAGCCCAAGCTTGAATATGGGCGCTTAGTGCCTGCTCATGTTTAGATGGATGTGGAATGGCACAAATTTGCTCGAACCATTGCCAAAGTGCTTGTGGTTGTAATTGACTTAGTGTGGTCACTTATAATCCCCTATTTTAATAAAATGCGCAGCAAAATTGGTTTAACTGAAGTGCGCTTGAGGCTTGAAATAGTCACAGTCTAACATAGTCTAAGTGCGCTGCGGAGTCGTTTACAGAGGCTGCCGTCTTAGCTTGTCAGCCTAAGTTTCCACTGACTTTTTCATGTTGCATGAAGTGATTGGTAATCGGGGCATATTCGGGGAATAATGCGTTAGCAAATAAGTTGTTTTGCCACATAAACAAGCTGGCACGATGACAAAATAAAATATAAGAAGGAAAGGTTATGGGGTCAGTAAAGTTTGTTGATGTGTCAGAGCAAGATGCGATTTTTGAGGGAAATGGCTGGGATGCATTAGTTGTAGTCACAGCTGATGTGACATCGATTCAGCTTGACGAAGTAGCAATGTTGGCAAGTCATGGGCAAAAGATCGATCAGCGTGTCGGTAAATCGGTAACCTTACTTTTTGCACCGGGTATGGCTGGTGGTAGGTTGATCATTGCCCCTGTTAAACACGCAGATGATGACTACCAAGATGTGCGGATTTTTGCCGATGCGGCGCGCGAAGGGATTAAGGTTGCTAAAGAGGCGGGTGCTAAAAGGCCGCTTTTACTTGTAGACAGTATCAACCAACAGCGTTATCAACATGCTCAGCAAGTTGCCGCGCTTGCGTGTGGCCAAGCACTTTGGCAAGCGCTAGAGCTAAGAGAAGCCGGTGGCGCAGATGAGCCATTAGAAGCAATTGGTATATTAAGTGGCAATAATGGCGCTACGCTGACAGCTATTGAAGCTGGACGAGTATTGGCTCGTGATTTATGCGGTACTGAACCTGAGCGTATGTCAGCCCCTGCTTTTGCTGATTACTGTATTGATGCATTGCAAGACTCTGGTCTAACAATGAGTGTTGTGGAAGATAGAGATATTCTCGAGCGTGACTATCCATTGCTTTGTGCTGTTGGTCGTTCTTCTTTTGCAGTGCTTAGGCATCAACCACGCGTAGTTAAGCTTGAGTATGTTGGCGAAGGGGATATTGAAAAAACCTTCCTATTTGCCGGTAAAGGTGTGGTGTATGACACTGGTGGCGCTGATTTAAAAATCGCTGGTGGTATGGCGGGTATGAGCCGAGACAAAGGCGGTGCAGCAGCAGTTGCAGGGTTAATGAAAACCATTAGTTTACTTAAGCCTAAAGGCATAAGAGTGGTCGCAGAACTAGGCTTAGTGCGCAACAGCATTGGCAGTGAAGCGTTTGTAACAGATGAGATTATTACTGGCCATGCGGGCAAGCGTGTGCGTATCGGTAATACCGATGCCGAAGGTCGTTTAGTGCTGGCAGACTTGCTCTCGCATTTGCGTTTGAAGGCGGTTAATGCGGTTAAACCGCAAATGTTCTCGGTCGCGACGCTAACCGGCCATGTTGTGCGTTGTTACGGCGGTTATACAGCAGTGGTCGAAAACAGCGTTGCTAAGCAAGCAAACGTGGCTAACAGTATGCAGGCAAAAGCATCAATATGGGGTGAACCAATAGAGGTGAGCCAACTACGTCGTGATGACTTTAGTCAAATTGTCGACCCATCTGCAGCAGCTGATATGTTGTCATCGAATAATGCACCGTCATCGGTTACAGCTCGTGGTCATCAGTACCCTGCGGCGTTCTTAATTGAAGCTTCGGGTTTGAGTCGACACGGGCTTAACGCTGCAATGCCAATTGCCTATAGCCATATTGATATTGCTGGTAGCGCAACTGAAGGCCACCCACAATACGGTACGCCAACGGCTACTCCGTTAGTAGGGTTATTTGCTTACATGACTGCGGAATAGATTTCGATCTATTGTTGAGCCTGCTTATGATTAAAACCGATACTGCTTTAGTGTCGGTTTTTTTATTTAGAGTAGGCTTTGGGTGATCGAATAATATCGAAAGCTAATAAATAATGTAATAAAATAACGTAAAATCGCCGTTTTTGAGTTTTTTGAAGAAAAAGCTTGTAATAAAATTACAGTTATTTATAATTATCTTCGTCGGGTAAGCAATGGTGCTTATCGGCACTTAGTCTATCCAGGAAGGATAATTCTCCAAGGAATCGAGCGACAAGTTGACTCTACAAGCCAAAGAACGGCTTTTACTAAAGTAGAGTATTAGGAATTCAACTTTGTTTGGAGTAATCAATATGTTTTTTAGTCACACTATTTATTCGCAAAGCGCTTGGTTAAATACAGATGTTTTGCGTGGCGGTTTATACGCCATGACCTTTAAGGGCTAACCCTCCTTAGGTCGTATCAGTTTCCATCAACCTTTATTACATCTTTTAGATGTTTATAGACCAAGTCGCAAATTGCTTTAGTTAGATTACTGAGCTGTTTGCCATTGATTATCGCTGGCGCGCTAACCAATTTCCGCTAGGAACACTTGAAATGTCTTGCCCACTCATTGAGTGGGCTTTTTTTTAACCAAATTTTATTAATAACTTTAACGCTTGCTGATTTTGGTTTTTTATTACCATTCATTTTGCTGTTGTTCTGTAGTTTATTTGATCGAATTTGCTGTTTGTTTGTGAAATAAACCGTAAAACGGTCATTTTGCGTGATCCTTGTCACGCGCGGTTGTTGTAAAATTACTCTTTACGCACTATTTGAGTATTTTTTAACACAAAGTATTGTAATAAAATTACAGAAGGCTATAATTGTTTTCGTTGGTTAGGCATAGTCCTTCCAATACTTAAGTCTATCCAGGATGGATAATTCTCCAAGGAACCGAGCGACAAGTTGCCTCGTTAAATTAGTTTGGCTCAACCCCATTAACTAATTTAATTTGAGATGATTAATACAACTTTGCTTGGGAGTACAGACAATGTCTTATAGCGGACAAATGACGATTTATTGGCAAAACACTTGGTTGGATTCAAATGTTTTGCGCGGCGGTTTATACGCCATGGCTTTTAAGGGCTAACCTCCTTTTAAAGTGGTTCCATCATCCATCATCCATCAACCTTATAACACCCTTTGGGTGTGTTTAGACTCAAGTGGTATGTCGACCTTGTCGAAATGCCATTGATTAACGCTAGCGCGCTAACCGATTTCCTTTTTTTGGAACACTTGAAATGTCTTAACCAGCTCCTTGAGCTGGTTTTTTTTTGCCTAAAATTTAATGGTTGCTAACGGGCTGGGGATTAATAGTGAGTTTGCAGTGAATTTAACCTAGCAAGATTAAGCCGATTTCCTTTTCTACTCTTTATTCGAGATGCTTGAAACATGTCTTGCTAGCTTCTTAAGCTGGTTTTTGGAGTGGGAGTTTATTGACTTGGCTGTAAAAAACAGACTAACTCAGTTGAATTAGTCTGTTTAGGAGCTTGGGGATTAAATCGTTACAGTAAACAGTTAGCTGCGAGTGCTTTGCACTTTCAAACTACTAAGTAAAAGCTTATGCAGATAATTCTTTGCGGACGATTGCTGCACCAGCGGTTAACGCATGTAGTTTGGCTGTTGCTATCTCGCGTGGTAATGGCGCCATGCCGCAGTTAGTGCAAGGATAGAGGTTTTCAGCATCAACAAACTGCAATGCTTTTCGCAGTGTATCGGCAACTTCCTCAGGCGTTTCAATAGTATTACTTGCGACATCAATTGCACCGACCATGACTTTTTTACCGCGGATCAGTTCTAGTAACTCTAGTGGTACGTGAGAGTTGTGGCATTCTAACGAGACAATATCAATGTTAGATTGTTGCAATTTAGGAAATACCTCTTCATATTGTCGCCACTCAGTTCCTAAGGTTTTTTTCCAATCTGTATTGGCTTTAATGCCATAGCCATAACAAATATGGACAACGGTTTGGCATGTTAACCCTTCGATGGCTCGCTCTAAGCAGGCAATTCCCCAATCATTCACTTCATCAAAAAAGACATTAAACGAAGGTTCATCAAACTGAATGATATCAACTCCTGCAGCCTCTAAATCTTTAGCTTCTTGATTGAGGATTTTGGCAAATTCCCAAGCGAGTTGTTCACGGCTTTGATAATGATCATCATAAAGTGTATCGATCATGGTCATTGGGCCGGGTAAAGCCCACTTTATGGGTTGCTTGGTTTGCTGACGTAGAAACTTAGCATCTTCTACAAAGACCGGTTTTTGTCGAGAAACCGCACCCACAACCGTTGGGACACTAGCATCATAACGGTCACGAATTTTTACGGTTTTACGCTGTTCAAAATCAACACCGTTAAGATGCTCAATAAAGGTCGTAACAAAGTGCTTTCGTGTTTGCTCGCCATCACTAACTATATCTATCCCAGTGTGTAGCTGATCTTGTAATGACACACGCAAGGCATCTTGTTTTCCCTCGGTTAGCGCCTGATCTTGGAGTTTCCAAGGTGACCAAAGGGTCTCTGGCTCTGCAAGCCAAGACGGTTTAGGTAAGCTGCCAGCTGTTGAAGTAGGTAATAACTTTTTCATAATAAATACCGCTATAACTTAAGGTTAAAAGTTGCAATTTGCTGACCATTGCTCAAGCACCATTTGATATGGCTTGATGAAGTGCTCCTCTGCGAACTTGCCTTGCTCAATTGCCAACTGGCTGCGTTCTGCTCGGTCATAGACAATCTGAGTTAACGAATGGTCTAGGTTTTTTAAGTTTGGCTGGTAGCATTTTCCTGCCGCGGCATTAGCATTATAAATTTCTGGTCGGTATATTTTTTGAAAGGTCCCCATGGTGCTTATTGTGCTGATAAGCTCAAGATTGCTGTAATCATTAAGTAAATCACCAAAGAAATAAAAAGCTAAGGGAGCAACACTATTTGGTGGCATAAAGTAGCGAACTTGTAGGCCCATTTTTTTGAAATATTGTTCAGTTAATGAAGATTCATTAGGGTGATATTCAACACCTAACACCGGATGTTGATTTTCCGTTCTATGATAGGTTTTATTATCAGAAACACTGAGGCAGATCACCGGTGATTTATTAAAGTTCTGCTTATAAGTATTAGAATTAATAAAGCTCTTGAATAACTTTCCATGCAGATCGCCGAAGTCATTTGGAATACTAAATTGGGTTTGATCCTTATTATGTTCTAAAAGTAATACACTGAAATCATAATCTCGAACATAGGATGAGAAGTTATTACCAACAATTCCTTCAATACGTTCGTTGGTTTGTTTATCAATAATATTGGTTTTTAATACTTCGATTGACGGGAACGTGTCTCCACCGCCATCAATATCCATATCAACAGAGATGATTTCTAGTTCTACAGAATAGCGTTCGCCAGTAGGATTATCCCAATGAGCTAAGGCATTAAAGCTATTATCAATCATCTTCAATGCATTACGTAAGTTTTCTTGGCGACTGTCACCCCTGGCTAAGTTAGCAAAGTTAGTGGTGATACGAGTGCTGTTTGAAGGATGGTAATTCTCATCTAGGCTTACGCTCGTAATTGTAAAGTTAAAGTCCTTATTCATCGTAATCTATGTCCTATTGTTTGAGGCTAAAGCTAAATTTTTTCTTACGCTATTGACCTTTTTGACTGTTGGTATTTATTTACCTTAGTTCGTTTTATTTTTATTATTTGTTACTGACTAAACGGTTAATAATTTAAAAGGGCTACATATGCTTAAGATTTGAATATCTGTTATACGTTGTTGTGCCTAATAGTCATAACGGGTTTATTTCACCTGCAACATGAGGGAATTTCATGGTCAATTTTGTTTGAATATTAATCTGTTGCTAAGTTATATTGACCGCCCCGAATTGAACATTGTTTGATTGTTTTATCCCCTAGCTAGAAAATGAGATTAATTGAATGAGTGAATTACTATTATTGATAATATTTTGCGCTTTACTGGGTAGTGGCGTTGGATTTTTGGCTGGGCTGTTAGGGATTGGTGGGGGCTTAATTATTGTTCCAGTGCTGAGTAGCATTTTGCTTCATTTTAATATTCTACCTACTGAGCAACTGGTGGTAAGTGCTATTGCAACGTCATTAGCATCAATATTATTTACTTCAACCTCTTCAGCGATTGCCCATCATAAAAACGGTAACGTGCCATGGGAGCTGGCCCCTTGGGTGATGATGGGGGTTGCACTGGGTGCACTTATCAGTGGTTTTATCGCGGCATTATTGCCTGAGAAAATTGTACGTATTGTGTTTGCTGTTAGCGTGGTATTGATAGCATTTAAGATGCTTTACAGCAGCAAAAGCAACTCTATTGCAGAGCGACCTATGGCGGGCAAAGCTCTGTTAACTTTGTGTACGACAATAATAGGCGGATTATCAGCCATGATAGGGATTGGCGGAGGGGCTCTATTGGTGCCAATGCTGACCTTTTTCTCTGTTGATATGAAAAAAGCCATTGGCTGTGCATCGGCGTGTGGAATTGTTATCGCTCTTTTTGGATCTGTAGGGTATATCAGTTCTGGTAGTCGCTATTTAGCGCTAGAAGATGGTTTTGCCGGTTTTGTCTATTTACCGGCTTTGCTCGGTATTGTGTGTACTTCATGGTTTACTGCGCCTATAGGGGCAAAAGCGACACAACATCTACCTGTTTCTTTGATTAAAAAAATCTTTGCGGCGTTATTGATAGTGATCGCTGCAAAAATGGTTATTTCATAGAGCGTCGAGCTCACGACGTTTAAATGTCGTTGTTTCAGTCGATGCGGTGTCCATTTAGCTTAGTCTTGCTTGATGTTAAAAGGGGAAATGCCCCCAAAGTTGGTTAGCCTTCGAATGAAGGTTGATCACATGTAGGGCTAATCGTTTTTGGATCTAACTTGGAAATGCACCAAAGTGAGTTAGCCTTTGAATGAAGGCTGATTACATTTTTTTGGGGAGCGCTATCTGATAGCCAGTTATGAGTTTCAGCTTCATAGTTATCAATCGCCTGCCGCGGGCGTATGTGCAGATACTGCTGAAGCTCGCCGCTAGTACATCCGTGTAGGCTCAACGAAAACATCCTTGTTTTCGACGGCTTCAGCCGTATCTGCACTCGGCTAGCCAAGCATAATTCTGGTGATCCGGAGTAATGTCTATAAGGGCTAGTTCATTATCCGTATCTATCGCTTATTCGCTCCGACCCCTTTATGGTTAGATTTCCGCTTTAATCTTACAAGAGACCCGATAAATGTTCTGCATTACTTTATGGGGATAGTACATTCAACCATCTTGTTAACATCAGTAGGTTAACCTATTTACATCAATGGTTTACATTGCTAGCTTTGACACTCTTTTAATGAAGAGCAGGGATTTATCCGAGACGCAGGATAATGAGCTGTTAACTGAACTCAGAGGTGTCATTATCACAATTCTTATCGAAACAAATCGCCTTCAGATGCGACAATTCACATTGGAGGACGTTGATGCTGTTTATGAGTTCTCGACTTGCTCTGATGTTATGCAGTTCACTGGGGACGCCGGCGTCATAAAAAGTAAGGCAGATGCTGAAAGTATAATCAGAAACGTATGGCTGGCAGAATACAAAAGGTATGGTTATGCCCGCTATGCCCTTGTCCACAAGGATGACAAAAAGGTAATAGGTTTCTGTGGTGTTAAATATGAGCCAGAACTTGGTTGTCCTGACATAGGCTACCGTATGCTATCCAAGTACTGGGGACAGGGTCTTGGAACTGAAGCAGTGGGCGCAGCTCTTACTTACGCGCGTGAAGTGCTGGGTCTCAAAAAAATTATAGGAGAAGTCGTAGAAGAAAACGTAGCTTCAAATAAGCTGCTTTTAAAACTTGGCTTTTGCCATACAGAGACGTATGAAAAAGATGGTTTCGTAATAAACCGATATGAATGATACGTCACTCAGTTAACAAGCACGGACAGACAGGTGTGAGGCTGCAAAGCTGCGCCGCTGCCGTGAGCGTTAGGGATCAGGATATAAATTCACGATGGTAGATAAATTGATAGAGCAAAAGCCGAAAATCTATGGGTGGGCATATATTGTTTTTGTAGTAGCTTACTTTGTAATTTATCTTACTTTTCAATGCGCTTTAGGGTTGCCGGAGTCTTGGGTCGATAGTGCTTACCTAAGTTTGGTGACTATTACTACGCTAGGATTTGGAGATATTACGCCGACAACAGATATTGGGAAAATAGTCGTATCTTCTCAGGCGTTCTTTGGTGTTATGATTTTAGGTCTATTTCTAAACTCACTTTCACACGAGAGAAGTAAATCCCTTTCTGACACGGAGAAACAGATTGAGCTAGATAGAAAGGAGGAGTTGAGAAAGAGCTTGGAAATGCACTCCTGCTTATTGCTGGATGTGTTTAAGTCTGCAAATCCTTTCGCTTGGGATAAGCATGCTAAATATAGCGCTCCAATGGACGAACTTGAAGATTTTTGTAGGTCAACTTACTCAACAATTAATACTCCCAAAAGCAAAGTTGGCCCATTGCATACAAAAATGCTCCTTGAGACTGTGCATCAGAATTACGACACTCTTTTAAGCCTAACTCCGGTTGCAGCTGAAATTTCGAGTGAATACCTTTTAGAGTGGAGCTCACTCCTAAGCAATATCAGGAACCTCAAACAGCAGTATGAAAGAAAAATGGAAGCTGTTAAAGAAGGTGGAACTATTGATTGGCCTACCAATGACGATATTAGCCTGCAAGTACAAGAGCTTATACAAACGAGTCTATTCATGAGTAAGCGAGACAAAATCCCTAACAAGTCAAGCAACACAGACGGCGATAAAGTCGCCGGTGCTTGAAGCGGTCTTGATAAATAATGGAGTATAAATTGAGCGACGATAAAGATAAAAAAGATAGAACCGAAGAAGAGAACACTCGAACAACAGGTGCGGCAATTGGAGGAGCTATTTTTGGTGCTTCTATTGGTGGCCCAGTAGGTGCAATCTTTGGTGGGATAGTTGGTGCTGTTTTAGGAGAAGTTGCTAACGATTCTAAAAATAAGGGAGATAAAGATAATGGATAAGGCCATTTTGATCCCTTCGGTTGTCCTTGCTGCATTGATGATGTGTATCTATCTTTTCCGTTGCTGGCGATCAGGTAAAGAGGCTAATAATGCTGTCCTAATCAGCTCAATATTAAACTCAAGTGGTATTGTTTGCGGTATTGCTTTAGCTGTTAGCCCTTTCTTTCCTTATGTTAAAGAGCTCATTGGAGGCATTGATATTTATATTGTTATTGGCGGAGTGGCTGTCTTGTTTGTATCTAGCCAATCTGTTCATAAAGACGTAATTAAATCCACTCGTAATTCAACAGTTAACAAGTCAAGTAACTCGGACGGCGATAAAGCTGCCGCCGGTTCTTGAAGCGTTAGCCTAGCAATTTGAGACATGATGCCAACCATAAAGGGGTCGTAGCCAATTAGATAAATTGAGCTACTTTTTCTCATCTAAGTCACTGGCGATGGACCTGATACTCTAACGTGTTTTTATCCAATAACGAGCTAGAGCTTTAGCCGTAACTCTATATTCCACAGGTTGTGCTTTTCTAACTCGGTGTAGATACGGCTGAGGCCTTTGATGGCATGGATGCCATCGTAGAGCTTACAGGGACGTACTTGCTGCGTGTCTCAGAAGTGTCTGCACATGCGCTGGCCGCAGGCCATTGGAACCACTGTTGTTGGATGTCACTCTAAACCTAAAAATAACATTATGACTATGTTGTATAGCCTCTTGGGTGCTGGCGAAGCGCCGCGACTTTAGTTGTTAGACGTAGTCTAACTTTCAGCCCTCGACCTTTTATCAAACGAAGTTTGATTGCTTCAACGCTTAGTTGTTAGACCCAGTCTAACTTTCTCGTCGAAAACTCGACCGTTCCCAATTGTTATTAACAACAAAACAATCACCCAACTGAAGCTGACTAAATCTGGCTTAAGCTAAATCAGACCCCCTCGTGAGTTGGTAAACTCAAAAACAAACATGTGTTTGAAATTACTGGTCTCTGACCTTAACCCTCCGTATAATCCCTGCTGAATGTATGTTTTGAACAACTTTCGTACACATCTATATTCGTACCTTGTTAACCTAGACTAATTGAGCGCTAAACATCGATTGTTTGCTAACTAGAAAAGTCTTACTGAGATTAGCAATAAATACACCCTACAAATCAATATAATAAAATCCAAGGGACTTAGTTCCATGTTAGAAAAATTATTCAAATTAAAACAGAATCAAACAACGCTAAAACAAGAAGTAGTCGCAGGCTTAACTACCTTTCTCACTATGGCGTATATCATTTTCGTTAACCCTATGATGTTGGCCGATGCGGGGATGGATCACGGCGCGGTTTTTGTGGCGACCTGTTTAGCTGCCGCTATCGGTTGCTTGGTGATGGGGTTAGTGGCTAATTATCCAATTGCACTTGCACCAGGAATGGGGCTTAACGCCTTCTTCACTTATACCGTAGTCGGTGAGATGGGCTACTCATGGGAGACTGCTTTAGGTGCTGTATTCCTATCTGGTATTTGCTTTTTAGTTTTATCGCTTGTGCGTATTCGCGAATGGATAGTTAACAGTATTCCAATGTCATTAAGAGTCGGCATTGCTGCAGGTATAGGTTTGTTCTTGGCGCTACTCGGCCTTAAAAGTGCAGGGATTGTGGTTACTAGCCCAGCAACTTTAGTAACCATGGGTGATATCACTGCGTTTCCTGCTGTCATGGCGGCGTTAGGTTTCTTTTTAATTATTGCTATGGTGCATCACGGTATGAAATCTGCTGTGGTGATTAGCATACTCGCGATTACATTGTTGGGCGTGCTATTTGGTGATGTGCAGTACCAAGGCATTGTGTCTGCGCCGCCGTCAATTATGCCAACTTTTATGCAGATGGACCTATCTGGTGTGCTTGAAATCAGCATGCTCTCTGTGGTTTTTGCATTTTTATTTGTCGATTTATTTGATACCTCTGGCACTTTGGTTGCGGTCGCACAGCGCGGTGGTTTTTTGGATGATAAAGGGCGTTTACCACGCTTAAACCGTGCCTTAACTGCTGATAGTACGGCAACTATTGCCGGCGCTATGCTTGGTACGTCAACCACAACCAGTTATGTAGAAAGTACAGCGGGAGTGAGTGCGGGTGGTCGTACTGGTCTAACAGCAGTTGTGGTTGGTTTACTGTTTTTAGGTGCGCTATTTATCTCGCCACTAGCGGGAATGGTACCTGCTTACGCAACTGCCGGCACCTTGTTCTATGTGGCCATTTTGATGATGTCAGGTCTAGTGCAAGTAGAGTGGGAAGATATTACTGAGGCTGCGCCTGTTGTTGTGGTGTGCATTTTAATGCCATTAACCTTCTCTATCGCCACAGGGATCGCGATGGGCTTTATTTCATACGCGGTGATAAAGCTGATGAGTGGCCGCTATAAAGATTTAAGTATTGGCGTTGTGATTTTAGCGGCGCTATTTGTCGCTAAATTCATTTATGGGTAAGTTTACTTAAGCTTATTAAGTTGGAGAGGACTAAGGTTATCGATGTGAGTTTTGAGGCTATTTTCGGCTTCGATATACGCTAAGTTAATCTCGATGAAACGAATAAAGAAAGCCACACTGAGTGTGGCTTTTCTGTTATATCTATTAAAAAATATCGCACTAAACTTAATGCTTGTGCTAATTCTTGCCTAAATAATATGAGATCTCGCTAAAACAGGTATTTTTTTTAGTTTCTTTGTTGGTGCTTACTACCATTTCAAACCTATATTGGGTATAAGGTTTTATTCAATGTAATTTAGTCAGCAAATAATGAACTTAAGTGAGATTGGCTACCGCCGCGTAGTGGTAAAATTGGGAACAAGTGTACTGACATCTGGCAGCTTGAAGTTAGATAGAGCACACATGGTTGAGTTGGCAAGACAAATGGCTTGCTTAATGAAAGCAGGCGTTGAAGTTGTATTATGTACTTCTGGAGCGATTGCCGCAGGTAAAGAGCACTTAAGTTACCCCAAACTCCCCGATACCATTGCCAGCAAACAGCTACTTGCTGCTGTTGGTCAAAGCCAATTAATTCTTGCTTGGTCGCAACTTTTTAGTATCTATGATCTACACGTAGGTCAGTTATTATTAACTCGAGCCGATCTGCACGATCGTGAGCGTTACCTTAACGCTCGTGACTCACTTAATGCGTTACTTAATAATGGGATTATTCCAATTATTAACGAGAACGATGCAGTAGCTACCGCTGAAATCAAAGTAGGCGACAACGACAACCTATCTGCACGTGCAGCGCTATTGTGCGATGCTGATCTACTTATCTTATTGACTGACCAAAAAGGTCTGTTTGATGCCGATCCTCGTAAAAATCCAGACGCTAAGTTAATTACTGAAGTTGAAAAGATTGATGATAGTTTGCGTATGCTTGCGGGTGGTGCGGTTTCTGGCCTTGGCACGGGCGGTATGGCCACTAAGCTTGAAGCGGCTGATATTGCGCGCCGTGCCGGTATTGAAGTCGTTATTGCCTCTGGTCATCATAAAGATGTGATTCAAAATGTGGTGTGTAAAAAGCCTGTAGGTACTCACTTTACTGCGCTGGAACACCCGTTAGAAAGCCGTAAACAGTGGATTTTAGCTGGCCCTAAAGCCCGTGGTCAGGTAGAGCTTGATGTTGGCGCCATTACTGCTGTTACTGAAAAGGGTAGAAGTTTACTTTCTAAAGGTATTATCAAGGTCAACGGTGAGTTTTTACGTGGTGATACCATTGAGTTAATCGATGCCAAAGGCAAGGTTTACGCCAAAGGCATGAGTCGTTATGGCTCGATTGATGTCGATAAGATCGCTGGTAAACATTCAGACAGTATTGAAGAAGTATTAGGTTACGATTACGGAGATGCCGTAGTGCATCGTAACGACATGGTTGTACTTTAACCCAAGCTTTGAGTTGCTCAAGCATAGCAAAGTTTAGCCGTTGTATTTGCAAAATATACGGCTGAGCAAATACCTAGCTTGATATTCAGTACTTGAGCCGAAGTGATCTACTGCAGCAACTTAGCCTTGTTCAAGGCTAAGTTGCTCTATGCGGGTGTTAACACCAAGATTGAATACAGTAAATTGCATGCTTTATTTTGCATAAAATTGACTAAAGTAATCGAAGTAACTTGTTTGCGCTTTTAACTCATTTAAATTGGTCTATAGCCACTATTTACTTATTTTTCATAACTAAGCTTATTTTTTCACTGTAAATGACATTAGTTATGCTCAAATCTACTCATGAATTTTTATGCATTTTTTGTAACTCGCTATCAATTTAGGGCTAGATTGGGTATAACGTTAACGAAATGTAATTTTATTAGTGGGGAAAATGAATTTAAGTGAAAGCGGCTACCGCAGAGTAGTGGTTAAATTAGGGACCAGTGTGCTGACATCAGGCAGTTTAAAGCTAGATAAAGCGCACATGGTGGAGTTAACAAGACAAATGGCTGGCTTAATAGAAGCCGGAATAGAAGTTGTCCTATGTACTTCGGGGGCGATAGCTGCAGGTAAAGAGCATTTAGGCTACCCGGAATTGCCAGATACCATTGCCAGTAAGCAGATGCTTGCTGCAGTAGGGCAGAGCCAACTGATCCTCGCTTGGTCGCAACTATTCAGTATTTATGGGTTACACGTTGGTCAGCTGTTATTAACCCAAGCTGATTTATACGACCGTGAGCGTTATCTAAATGCGCGAGATTACCTCAATGCTTTGCTAAAAAGAGGTATTATTCCCGTCGTTAATGAGAACGATGCTGTAGCAACGGAAGAAATTAAGGTTGGTGACAACGATAATTTATCAGCTCGAGCCGCCTTATTGTGTGATGCCGACCTGTTGATTTTGCTGACAGATCAAACAGGTTTGTTTGACGCCGATCCGCGAACCGACCCCAATGCCAAGTTAATTACTGAAGTCGAAAATATCGATGACAGTTTGCGTAAACTTGCTGGTGGCGCGGTGTCTGGACTCGGTACGGGGGGGATGGCGACAAAACTTGAAGCGGCTGATATTGCGCGGCGCGCAGGAGTTGAAGTGGTTATTGCTTCTGGCAAACATAAAGATGTGATTCAAAAAGCTGTGTGCTCAAACCCAGTGGGGACCCACTTCACTGCGCTTGAGCATCCACTTGAATGCCGTAAACAGTGGATCCTTGCAGGTCCTAAAGTGCAAGGGCAAGTAATATTAGATACTGGCGCCATAGCGGAAGTGACTAAGAAAGGTCGTAGTTTATTGTCAAAGGGAATTGTCGAAGTTAAAGGACTATTTCAACGCGGTGATACTATTGAGTTTACTGACGGTAAAGGCAAGGTACACGGCAAAGGCATGAGCCGATATGGCTCAGTTGATGTAGATAAAATGGTAGGCAAGCACTCAAACAATATCGAAGATATGCTTGGCTATGACTACGGTGATGCAATTATTCATCGTAACGACATGGTGGTGTTATGAACAACAACGAATACTTAACGGCTTTAGGCCAAAACGCTAAGCAAGCAAGTTATGCTTTAGCGAATTTATCAGGTCAGCAAAAGTCAGCATTATTACGCTGTATTGCGGCAAAATTAACAGATGCAAAAGCTGAAATCGTTAGCGCAAATCAGCAAGACGTTGCTAATGCAAAAGAAAATGGCCTATCCGATGCCATGATTGACCGCTTGCTGCTTGATGAAAGCAGACTTATGGGCGTGATTGGCGATATCGACAATGTGATTGGATTGACCGATCCTGTTGGCAGTGAAATCGATAGTCGCTTGCTAGATAACGGCTTACGTTTATCACGTCGCCGTGTGCCACTTGGCGTAATTGGTGTGATTTACGAAGCCCGCCCGAATGTCACGGTTGATATTGCCGTATTGGCGCTTAAAACCGGTAATGCGGTGATCTTGCGTGGCGGTAAAGAGACGTTAGCGTCTAATAAGGCGTTATGTAAAGTTATCCGCTCTGCGATGATTGAACAGGGCTTACCTGAAAATTGCGTACAGTTGATTGATAACCCTGATAGAAGTTTAGTATCGGGTTTATTAAAGTTAGATAAGTACGTGGATATGATCGTGCCACGCGGTGGCCAGAACCTGCAGCGTCTATGTGCTGAACAAGCGACCATCCCAGTGATCTTGGGTGGTATTGGTATTTGTCATATCTATGTTGATGCTGAGGCGAACCTAGAAAAAGCCATTGCGGTTATTGAAAACGCTAAAGTGCAACGCCCAACAGTGTGTAATGCATTGGATACCGTGCTAATCCACCAAAGTCAGGCTGCAGAGTTTATTCCAGCTCTTGCTAAGCACTTAAGTGGTTTAGGCGTGCAGTTTTATGGCTGTGAACAAACTCAGGGTCTACTCACTAGCGTTGGCATTGAAGTTAACCCTGCCAATGAAGAGACATTTGCGACTGAGTGGTTGTCATTAACACTAGGTGTAAAAGTCGTTGCTGATCTTGATGAAGCAGTTGCGCATATTCGAACTTTCTCAAGTGGTCACTCAGAGTCAATTTTGACTGACAATATCCATACCGCAAGCGATTTTATGAATGCGGTCGATTCTGCCGCCGTTTATGTTAACGCTAGCACGCGTTTTACTGACGGTGGTGAGTTCGGTTTAGGTGCTGAAGTTGCTGTTAGTACGCAAAAGCTACATGCACGCGGCCCTATGGGACTAGAAGCACTAACCACATACAAATGGTTAGCTTGGGGCGATTATACGGTTCGTTAATTGGATCGGTATTTTGCTCAACAATACAAAGCCGCTTAATGCGGCTTTTTTATGTCAATAACTTAGTTGAAGTTAGTTTATTCGCTTAATGAGGAAAAGCTGGAAAAATAGTTAGGTCAAAGCTAATCACTTGGTGAATATAAATGCCCAAACAAATCGCCGCCATAGCGCTAGTGTAATACTTTAAAGGTGCAATAAACTCACTCATTTGGGTAAAAAACTGATGTTGGTAATTGCTGCTTAGGTAAATGGACGGGATCAAAAAGAAGCAATAAAGACAAGCAAAGTACCATGTAGATGAACGTGCTTGTTCTAGCTCATTGAGCAGTATCATCACCGCGCAAATCATCGCGCCTATCCTAATGACAGTAATGACTCTTGGCTGTTTAAAGAACAAAAATGATTGGGTCAGTTTACTATACATAACTAATATCCATTTGGTTACGTTGTCTTTTTATACAGTTATTGAGGGGCATTTACAAATAGCGACGAGTAAAATGTACTTAAGTTGCAGCTTATTGAGCACTGTCTAGTGTATTTTCATTGGCGCACTATGTATTCATAGTGGTTTTAGTTATAAAAAAAGCCGGCTTAAATAAGCCGGCTTAAATAAGCCGGCTTTAAATTTATTTTACTTAGAACTAGTGAGCTATACGCTTTTTAGTTCGCCATTGGCCAACTTTAGGCAGTATTTGCTGCAGTGCTAATGCGAGAATAATGAGACCAAGGCCAACATAAGTCGATTTCTCAATACTTTCTTGTAGTACCCAGGCAATAAAACCAATCGACATAACTGGAGTGATAAACACCAGCGTACTGATACTTGCTGTACGCTCTGCTTTCTTTAGTGCAATTAGCCAAAGCACAAAGGTCACACCCATTTCGAACAAGCCAACGTATACGCCTGCAAATAATGCTTTCATATCTAAGCTAGGCATCGACTGAGTCATTAGGAGTGCAACAACGATAAAAGGTAAGCCAACTAAAAAGCTTAGTAATAGGCTGACAACTGGGTCGCCCTTGTCCTTAGTGTTCACTATCCAATAGAGAGACCAAAGCAGGGTACTGGTTAATGCCAGAACCACCCCTGTCATACTTTCAAACTGAAACCCACTTATGTTGCCTTTAGTGGCGATAAAAAATACCCCACAGTAAGCAACAAGAGCTGCAGTAATATCGCTTTTACGTAACTTTTGGCCAAGTAGTGGCACAGAAAGCAGCGGTAATAAAATTGCCCAGGTGTAGTTGAGTGACAATGCTTGCTGGGCAGGCAATAAGTCATAGGCTTTAAATAACACCAGATAATACAAGAATGGGTTTAATAAACCGGTTTGCAGGTAAAACCAAGGCCGAGCAGTAAACTGCTGCTTAATCAGTGGCAATTTTTTTTGGGCAACTAAAATGGCGCCGAGGGCGACAATAGAAGTCGTGACAGCTACAAAAACCAATTGCAATGGCGTGTAGTGAGCTAGTGCTAACTTAAATGCTGTGGCAACAGTAGACCATAAAAATATGGCTCCAATGCCGAAAGCATAAGCTTGATGGGATGATTTCAATGTTTACTTCTCTTACAGCGAGATAACGACTCAGCTCATTGTCAGAGTCACTCTGCAATGTGCTACCTCATAGATTGTATTCATTATACGTATTTGTAAGGTTTCGGCACAACGCGCGAGATCAAATTAATGCACACTTCAGATAATTTTTATAATTCTCCCTTGTAATCATCTTAAACGTCCCAATATAGGGGGTAAGAGAAGATTTAGGGTGATAAAAAGACTTGAAAAGCATTCGGTCTGTCCCCACTTCATAAACCAGATAACAAATTTAGTTTTTAAAAGTTTTTCGGAGGACTCCATGGGTAGAATTATTGGTATCGATTTAGGCACAACTAACTCTTGTGTTGCAGTATTAGATGGCGACAAAGCGCGCGTATTGGAGAATGCTGAAGGCGATCGTACTACACCCTCAATCATCGCATACACTGCTGATGAAACTTTAGTTGGTCAATCTGCAAAGCGTCAGGCGGTAACAAACCCAACTAACACAGTATTTGCTATTAAGCGTCTTATTGGTCGTCGTTTTAAAGATGACGAAGTTCAACGTGACGTTGATATTATGCCATTCAAAATCATCGGTGCTGACAACGGCGACGCATGGGTTGAAGCCCAAGGCAAGAAAATGGCTCCACCACAAATCTCTGCTGAAATCTTAAAGAAGATGAAAAAGACTGCAGAAGATTACTTAGGTGAAGAAGTAACAGAAGCGGTTATTACTGTTCCTGCATACTTTAACGATTCACAACGTCAAGCTACTAAAGATGCGGGTCGTATCGCTGGTCTTGAAGTTAAGCGTATCATCAACGAGCCAACAGCTGCTGCACTAGCTTACGGTATCGATAAGAAGCAAGGCGACAACATCGTTGCTGTTTACGACTTAGGTGGTGGTACATTCGATATCTCAATTATCGAAATCGACAGCGTTGATGGCGAGCAAACTTTCGAAGTACTTGCAACAAACGGTGACACTCACTTAGGTGGTGAAGACTTCGATAACCGTATGATCAAGTATCTTGCAGACGAGTTCAAAAAAGAGCAAGGTCTAGACCTACGTAACGATCCACTAGCTATGCAGCGTCTAAAAGAAGCTGCAGAAAAAGCCAAGATCGAACTATCAAGCACTAGCCAAACTGAAGTTAACCTGCCATACATCACAGCTGATGCAACAGGTCCTAAGCACTTAGTGGTTAAAATCACTCGTGCAAAACTTGAGTCACTAGTTGAAGATTTGATCAAACGTTCTTTAGAGCCACTAAAAGTTGCTCTAGCTGATGCTGACCTATCTGTATCTGATGTAAACGAGGTAATCCTTGTTGGTGGTCAGACACGTATGCCTAAAGTACGTGAAGAAGTTTCTGCATTCTTCGGTAAAGAACTACGTCAAGACGTTAACCCAGACGAAGCAGTTGCTATCGGTGCTGCGGTTCAAGCGGGCGTACTATCTGGCGACGTTAAAGACGTATTGCTACTAGACGTTACTCCACTATCTCTAGGTATTGAGACTATGGGTAGCGTAATGACTAAGCTTATCGAGAAGAACACCACTATCCCGACTAAAGCTTCACAAACATTCTCGACTGCTGACGACAACCAAAGCGCTGTGACAATTCACGTACTTCAAGGTGAGCGTAAGCAATCAAGCGGTAACAAGTCTCTAGGTCAATTCAACCTAGAAGGTATCGAGCCAGCTCCACGTGGCATGCCACAAATTGAAGTTGCTTTCGACATCGATGCTGACGGTATCTTGCATGTATCAGCTACAGACAAGAAGACGGGTAAAGCACAAAACATCACTATTAAAGCCTCTTCAGGTTTAAGTGATGAAGAAGTTGAAGCTATGGTTCGTGACGCTGAAGCACACGCTGACGAAGATGCTAAATTCGAAGAGCTAGTGACTGCTCGTAACCAAGCAGATGGCATGGTTCACGGCACTAAGAAGCAAATCGAAGAAGCAGGCGAAGCACTGCCAGCTGACGAAAAAGAAAAGATTGAAGCTGCAATGGCTAACGTTGAAACTGCTGCTAAAGGCAATGACAAAGAAGCGATTGAAAAAGCAACTCAAGAGCTAATGGAAGCGTCTGCTAAGTTAATGGAAATCGCTCAAGCTAAAGCGCAAGCACAACAAGGTCAACCAGAAGGCGAAGCAAAAGCTGCTAAGCAAGATGACGACGTAGTTGACGCTGAGTTTGAAGAAGTTAAAGACGACAAAAAATAATGACGGGTAACTCCTAAATTATTGTAGCGGGCGTTACGAGGAAACTCTAACGCCCGTTTGTGCAACTTTAGCAAAGAAAATAAAACACTATGTCAAAGCGCGATTATTACGAAGTATTAGGTGTCGGACGTGACGCCAGCGAACGCGAAATTAAGAAAGCTTACAAGCGTTTAGCAATGAAATTCCACCCAGACCGTAATCCGGGTGACAAAGAAGCCGAAGCTAACTTTAAAGAAGCTAAAGAAGCTTACGAAATCCTAACCGACGGCGATAAAAAAGCGGCGTATGATCAGTTTGGTCATGCTGGCGTTGATCCTAACCGTGGTGGCGGTGGATTCGGTGGCGGCGCCGATTTTGGCGACGTTTTCGGTGATGTATTTGGTGATATCTTCGGCGGTGGACGCCGTGGTGGTCAACGTCAAGCGGCTCGCGGAAGCGATTTACGTTATAACCTTGAGCTGTCTCTTGAAGAAGCGGTGCGTGGTTTAACTAAAGAACTGCGCATTCCTACGCTTGCAGCTTGTGATGTTTGTGACGGTAGCGGCGCTAAAAAAGGCACTACGCCTACAACTTGTGGTACCTGCCATGGCCAAGGCCAAGTACAGATGCGTCAAGGTTTCTTCGCGGTGCAGCAAGCCTGTCCTACCTGTCATGGCCGTGGCAAGATCATCAAAGATCCTTGTAACAAGTGTCATGGCGAAGGCCGTGTTGAAAAGAGCAAGACGCTTTCTGTTAAGATCCCAGCAGGTGTTGATACTGGCGATCGCATTCGTCTATCTGGCGAAGGTGAAGCGGGCGAGTACGGCGCTCCTCCTGGCGACCTATACGTACAAGTTAGCGTACGTGAGCATGCAATCTTCCAGCGTGATGGCAATAATCTTTATTGCGAAGTGCCAATCTCGTTCAGTAAAGCTGCTTTAGGCGGCGAGATTGAAGTGCCAACACTTGACGGCAAAGTTAATCTTAAGATCCCTGCTGAAACCCAAACCGGTCGTATGTTCCGTATGCGCGGTAAAGGCGTTAAGTCTGTTCGCAGCCATGCGGTTGGTGACTTGCTATGTAAGGTTGTGATGGAAACACCTGTTAACCTTAATGAGCGTCAAAAAGAGCTATTGCGTGAATTTGAAGAGACATTAACCGGCCAATCAAAGAAGCACAGCCCGAAAGCTGAAGGTTTCTTCGATGGTGTGAAGAAGTTTTTTCAAGATCTGAATAGCTAAAACTGATTCGGTTCAGTATATAATTTAAGCCTCGCAATAGCGGGGCTTTTTATTATCTGTATTTTATACAGCCTTTTATCTGGGGATAAAAAGTCTCTGTAATACCAATCAGCGTAATAAGGAATATGCCTGTATGAAAACAATATTGTTATTACTTGGTGCCTTGTTGTTTACCGGCTGCGCAACACATCAATCACCAACTGGACGTGGGCAAACGCTGCTGTTTTCGTCTCAAGAGATGTCGCAGCTTGGTGAGTCTTCATTTGCACAAATCAAACAACAAGAAAAAGTCAGCCAAGATAAAGCAGTCAATGCCTATGTTAATTGTGTGGCTAACAGAGTGACCGATGCTTTACCTGATCAGAGCTTGCCATGGGAAGTGGTTGTATTTGAATCTGAACAAGTTAATGCCTTTGCGCTGCCAGGTGGCCATATTGGCGTATATACAGGCCTACTTGATGTGGCTACTGACTCAGACCAACTTGCAACAGTAATAGGTCATGAAATTGCCCACGTGCTTGCCAACCACAGTAATGAGCAGGTATCGCGCGCACAAATGACAGGTGCAGGTATGCAACTGGCGGATATTGCCTTAGGCGCAGGCGGCATTGCTGATAAAGATCTGTATATGGCTGCGCTAGGCTTAGGTGTGCAGGTGGGGTACATCCTGCCTTATGGTCGCAGCCAAGAGTCTGAGGCGGATGTTATTGGGGTTGAACTGATGGCAAAGGCGGGTTTTGATCCCGCTGCAAGTGTCGACCTTTGGCAGAACATGTCAAAAGCCGGCGGAGAGCTGGGGCCGGAGCTACTTTCTACCCATCCATCTCATGGTCAACGTATTGCGCAACTGCAGCAAATGCAGGCAAAAGCACAGCCTTTATATCTGATGAGCAAATCGAGTGTGAAAAATATTTGTCAAAGGCCAAAATAGCAACGGTTTTTAGGGCAATATCACAATAAATATGATAAAGTTCGGCGCGAAAATTCATTGAATCATTGAGAGTACAATCATTATGTCTGATAAGTTCAGTACAATTGAAGGTCAAGCAAGTTACGGTGTTGGTCGTCAACTTGGTGAGCAACTAGCTGCTAATTCGTTTGAAGGTATCGATATTTCAGCCGTTCAATTGGGTCTATCTGACGCATTCGAAGGTAAAGAAAGCGTTGTATCTATGCAAGATATGCAAATTGCATTCACTGAAATCAGCCAGCGTATCCAGAAAGTACAAGAAGAAGCTGCTGCAGCTGCATCAGAAGAAGGTGATAAGTACCTTGCAGACAACGGTGCACGTGAAGGCGTTGTAACGCTAGAGTCTGGTCTACAGTACGAAATCATTACTGAAGGTAACGGCGACAAGCCTGGTTACGACTCTACAGTACGTACTCACTACCATGGTACTTTCATTTCTGGTGACGTGTTCGATAGCTCTGTTACTCGTGGTGAACCTGCTGAATTCCCAGTTTCTGGCGTTATCGCTGGTTGGACTGAAGCACTACAACTTATGCCTGTAGGTTCTAAGTGGAGACTATTCGTACCACAGCACCTTGCATACGGTGAGCGTGGCGCAGGTGCTGCGATCCCACCTTATTCAACTTTGGTATTTGAAGTTGAACTATTAGATATTATCTAAGTTAGACAATAAGCCTAAGTTAATACTTAGGCTTTTTTTTGACATTTGCAGGGAGTAACTGAGATGACTGAACGCGTAAGAGTGGCAATTACCGGCGGCAGCGGCCGTATGGGACGTACTCTTATTGAAGCGGCAAAACAAAATGAACTTATTTTGTTAGGTGCTGCGATTGAACGAGCGGGATCGACCCTGATGGGTGTCGATGCGGGTGAGCTTGCTGGTGTTGGTGCGATGAATGTTGCTATCACAGATTCACTCGATAAAGCGGTAGATGATTTTGATGTCCTTATCGACTTTACTTCGCCAGAAGCGTCTGTAATTCACACCGATTGGTGTGCAAAGCATGGCAAAGCAATCGTAATCGGTACCACCGGGTTTAATCATGCTCAAAAAGAGCAAATCTCAGCTTATGCCGATCAGGTGCCAATTGTGATGGCGCCAAACATGGCTGTTGGCGTTAACCTTATGTGGAAACTGCTTGAAGTTGCCGCAGAGGTGATGGGTCACTACAGCGATATTGAGATCATCGAAGGCCACCACAGATATAAAAAAGATGCACCGTCTGGCACTGCGCTTAAAATGGGCGAAGTGATTGCTGAAACCTTAGGCCGTGATTTAGAAAAATGCGCGGTTTATGGTCGTGAGGGCATTACGGGTGAACGTGACAGAGAAACCATTGGTTTTGCCACTGTACGCGCCGGTGACATTGTGGGTGAACATACTGCATTGTTTGCTGACATTGGTGAGCGCTTAGAGATCACTCATAAAGCCTCAAGTCGAATGACCTTTGCTAACGGCGCGATGCGTGCCGCAACTTGGTTAGTTGATCAAGATGCAGGGCTTTATGATATGCAGCAAGTCTTAGGCTTGAAAGCATAATTATTTAAAACCGCTATTAGCGGTTTTTTTTTGCTAAAAAAATTTTTTTGACAAATTTCTTATCTGTAATATGGACAGGTTTTGATTTTACATATAAAATCGGCGGAATTTGTCAAAATTTTGCATTTTAGCGAAAGTTGGTATTTTAAAAACACATAAAAAACAATTAATTTCAATGATTTGGCTCTTTCCGGAGGTCGCGTTGACAAAGTCTGCCTTACTCGTACTTGAAGATGGAACCATTTTTTCTGGCACTGCTATCGGTGCTGAAGGGATGTCTGTTGGTGAAGTAGTATTTAACACTTCAATGACTGGTTACCAAGAAATTTTGACTGATCCATCATATTCACGTCAAATGGTCACCCTCACTTATCCACATATTGGTAATACTGGTACCAATGAAGAAGATACAGAATCTGATTCTGTTCATGCTTGTGGCCTTATCATTCGAGACTTGCCATTAGTTGCAAGTAACTTTCGAAATCAGCAATCTTTAAGCGATTATTTGATCGCTAACAACGTTGTTGGTATTGCTGATATCGATACCCGTAAATTAACTCGTATCCTACGCGAAAAAGGCGCCCAAGCCGGTTGTATCATGGTTGGTGATTTAGATGAAGCTAAAGCGCTAGCTGCAGCTAAAGCCTTCCCTGGTCTTAAAGGCATGGATTTAGCTAAAGAAGTTACAACAAATGAAACTTACTCATGGCGCAGCGGCAGCTGGCGTTTAGTTGGCGGTTTGCCATCTGACACACCTGAAGCTGAACTTAAGTATAAAGTGGTTGCTTACGACTATGGTGTTAAGCGCAACATCCTACGTATGTTAGTTGACCGCGGTTGTGACGTAACAGTTGTTCCTGCTCAAACTCCTGCTAGCGAAGTGCTAGCGATGAATCCTGATGGGGTTTTCCTATCAAACGGTCCTGGCGACCCTGAGCCATGTGATTATGCGATTGCTGCGATTCAAGAGATCTTAAAAACTGATATTCCAGTTTTTGGTATCTGTTTAGGTCACCAGTTACTCGCGCTAGCTTCAGGTGCTAAAACACTGAAAATGAAGTTTGGTCACCATGGTGCTAACCACCCAGTGAGCAATATCGAGCAAGGTAATGTGATGATCACCAGCCAAAACCACGGTTTTGCCGCTGATGAAGCAACACTACCTGCCAACATTAAGGTGACGCATAAGTCACTGTTTGATGGCTCTTTGCAAGGTATTCACCTGACTGATAAGCCTGCATTTAGTTTCCAAGGCCACCCTGAGGCGAGCCCTGGACCACACGATGCCGCGCCGTTATTCAATCACTTCATTGATTTGATTGAGTTGTACCGCAAAAACGCCAAGTAGTAACTTCATCCGGGAGAAGATTTAAGCAATGCCAAAACGTACAGATATAAAGAGTATTCTTATCCTAGGTGCTGGACCAATCGTAATTGGTCAAGCCTGTGAGTTTGACTACTCAGGCGCCCAAGCCTGTAAAGCCCTACGCGAAGAAGGCTACCGAGTTATTCTAGTTAACTCTAACCCTGCAACGATTATGACTGATCCAGAGATGGCCGATGCAACATACATCGAGCCAATCCAGTGGGAAGTTGTACGCAACATTATTGCTAAAGAGCGTCCAGACGCGATTTTGCCAACAATGGGCGGCCAGACTGCACTTAACTGTGCCCTAGAGCTTGAAAGCCGCGGCGTACTAAAAGAGTTTAATGTTGATATGATTGGCGCAACAGCCGATGCAATCGACAAAGCCGAAGACCGTAGCCGTTTCGACAAAGCAATGAAGTCGATTGGCCTTGAGTGTCCGCGTGCAGGTATCGCACATACAATGGAAGAAGCTTACGGTGTATTAGACCAAGTTGGTTTCCCATGTATTATTCGTCCGTCTTTCACCATGGGTGGCAGCGGCGGCGGTATCGCTTATAACAAAGAAGAGTTTGAGGATATCTGTTCTCAAGGTCTAGAGTTATCGCCAACTAACGAACTGCTTATCGACGAATCTTTGATTGGTTGGAAAGAGTACGAGATGGAAGTGGTCCGTGACCGCAACGATAACTGTATTATTGTTTGTTCTATCGAAAACTTCGACCCAATGGGCGTGCACACCGGTGACTCAATCACTGTTGCGCCAGCGCAAACATTGACTGACAAAGAATACCAATTGATGCGTAATGCATCGCTAGCAGTGCTACGTGAAATTGGTGTTGAAACAGGTGGTTCAAACGTTCAGTTTGGTATCAACCCGAAAGATGGCCGTATGGTTATCATCGAGATGAACCCACGTGTATCTCGCTCATCTGCATTAGCATCAAAAGCAACGGGCTTCCCGATTGCCAAGATCGCAGCCAAGCTAGCGGTTGGTTTCACTCTTGATGAGCTTAGTAACGATATTACTGGTGGCGCAACGCCTGCATCATTTGAACCAGCAATCGATTACGTGGTGACTAAGGTTCCACGCTTTAACTTCGAGAAGTTTGCTGGTGCAAACGATCGTCTAACCACACAGATGAAGTCTGTGGGTGAAGTAATGGCAATTGGTCGTACGTTCCAAGAGTCACTACAAAAAGCACTTCGTGGTCTTGAAGTAGGTAAGAATGGTTTATGCCCGCACATCGACTTGGCTGATAGCGAAGCGCTAACTCGTATTCGCCATGAGCTGAAAGAGCCTGGCGCAGAGCGTATTTGGTACATTGCTGATGCATTCCGTGCTGGTCTTTCTGTTGAAGATATCTTTGGCCTAACTAACATCGATCCTTGGTTCCTTGTTCAGCTTGAAGATCTATTAAAGTCTGAAGCAGAAGTGGCTGAGAATGGTCTTGCTGGTTTGAACGAAGACACTTTACGTAGACTAAAGCGCAAAGGTTTCGCTGACTCACGTTTAGCGGCACTGGCTGGAGTGAGCGAGAGTGAAGTACGTAAACTACGTACTCGTTTCGAAATTCACCCTGTATACAAGCGCGTTGATACTTGTGCGGCTGAGTTCTCAACTGATACAGCTTACATGTACTCGACTTATGAAGAAGAGTGTGAAGCTAACCCGTCTAACCGTGACAAAATCATGGTACTAGGCGGTGGTCCAAACCGTATCGGTCAAGGTATTGAGTTTGACTACTGTTGTGTACACGCAGCGCTAGCGTTACGTGAAGACGGTTATGAAACCATCATGGTTAACTGTAACCCTGAAACGGTTTCTACCGACTACGACACATCAGATCGTTTGTACTTCGAATCAGTGACATTTGAAGACGTGCTTGAAATCGTACGTATCGAGAAGCCAAAAGGCGTTATCGTGCAGTACGGTGGTCAAACACCACTTAAACTTGCACGTGACCTAGAAGCTGCTGGTGTACCAATTATTGGTACCAGTCCAGATGCAATCGACCGTGCTGAAGACCGTGAGCGTTTCCAGCAAGCGATTGAACGTTTAGGCATGAAACAGCCTGAAAACGATACAGTAACGACTGTAGAAGGCGCGGTTATTTCAGCAGAGCGCATCGGTTATCCGCTAGTTGTTCGTCCATCTTATGTACTAGGTGGCCGCGCAATGGAAATCGTTTATGACGAGCAAGACTTACGTCGCTACTTCAACGAAGCGGTAAGCGTATCTAACGCGTCTCCAGTACTACTAGACCACTTCTTAGATAACGCAATTGAAATCGACATCGATGCAGTATGTGATGGCGAGACCGTTGTGATTGGCTCAATCATGGAGCATATCGAGCAAGCGGGTGTTCACTCAGGTGACTCAGGTTGTTCATTACCGCCATATAGCCTAAGCCAAGACATTCAAGACCGCATGCGTGAGCAAGTGGGTAAACTTGCAATGGAGCTAGGTGTAGTGGGTCTAATGAACGTACAGTTTGCGGTGAAGGATAACGAGATCTACATGATTGAAGTTAACCCTCGCGCAGCGCGTACCGTGCCATTTGTATCGAAAGCGACAGGTGTGCCGCTAGCTAAAATCGCAGCACGTGTGATGGCAGGTCAAAGCCTTAAGTCACAGAACTTCACCGAAGAAGTTATTCCGCCATTCTACTCTGTAAAAGAAGTGGTTTTGCCGTTTAACAAGTTCCCAGGTGTTGACCCTCTGCTTGGCCCTGAAATGCGTTCAACCGGTGAAGTAATGGGCGTGGGTGACACGTTTGCTGAAGCCTATGCTAAAGCACAGCTGGGTGCGACTTCTGAGGTACCTAAGTCTGGCCGCGCATTACTGTCTGTACGTAATAGCGACAAAGCACGTGTAGCTGATTTGGCTGCTCAATTAATTGAGCTGGGTTATCAAATTGACGCCACGCACGGTACTGCGGTTATCTTAGGCGAAGCGGGCATTAACCCACGCTTAGTTAACAAGGTACATGAAGGTCGTCCACACATTCTTGACCGCATCAAGAATGGTGAATACACCTACATCGTTAACACGACAGAAGGTCGTAAGGCGATTGAAGACTCGCGTCAGCTACGTCGTGGTGCACTGCGTTACAAAGTGAACTATACAACGACTTTGAATGCTGCATTTGCAACTTGTATGGCACACTCAGCGGATGACCGCTCGAACGTGACATCAGTACAAGAGCTACACAAGCGCATTACTAAGTAAGTTAAGCGAAGCTTGAGTGAAATGGCCGCTAATTAGCGGCCTTTTTTATTGTTTGTTGTTAATCACAGCGATAGGGCTGCTACAGAACAGACATTAAATAAATATTTATGCAGCTTTGCTAGCAACTAGGCTGAAGGTTGAGTAAGCTCTACTGTCTTGCTTCGCCATTTGAATCAAATATTGTATTGCTAGCTTCTGAGATAGCTAGATCGTGAGCAAGTATAGATTTGGGTGCATCAATTGCCCTCTGCGTTTACAATAACGCAATTCCACCAGATTTTACCTTGCCAACGATAAGTATTGAGCAAGGCCTGCTTTTGTTTTAAAGGAGACGAAAGAAGCTTATGAGTACGGTTCCAATGACCATTATCGGTGCTGAACAGCTACGTAAAGAATTAGATTATCTTAAGTTTGAGCGCCGTCCAAAGATTGCAGAAGCAATTGGTGAAGCGCGCGAGTTAGGTGACTTAAAAGAAAACGCTGAATACCACGCTGCTCGTGAAGAGCAAGGTTTATGCGAAGCGCGTGTACGAGATATTGAAGGTAAGTTATCTCACGCTCAAATTATCGACGTAACTACTATGGCTAACAATGGCCGCGTGATCTTCGGCTCTACCGTTACTATTTTGAATGTAGATACAGACGAAGAAGTAACCTACCGCATTGTGGGTGAAGACGAAGCGAATATTAAAGAGAATTTGCTTTCTGTAAGCTCTCCTATTGCTCGTGGTCTAATTGGTAAAAACCTTGATGATGAAATCTCTATCGTAACGCCGGGTGGCACTAACGATTACGAAATCATTAAAGTTGACTACATCTAATTGTTGTAGCGCTTTTGCTTAATTGCAGCTTAGATGTAGATTCGAAAACCGCTTTTTAGCGGTTTTTTTGTTTAACTGCGGGTTAAGGGGTGTAAAAAGCAATTTAAGCGTTGGTAACGCTAGACGTCTAGGTATAGTATATTGGCTATTGTAAAGCAGATTGAATTGGGTACCAGTGCAGTTATTTTGGCGGTTTGGATTAGTTATGTTGTTCATAGGGGGATTTTTCCTGTCACCTATGCAAGCAGCTGCGTCTGAACAAAACCAAAGCCTGCAGCAAATTGTAACCAGTACAGAGCTTCAACAATCTAACCACTACTCAAATGATTTACGCAGAGTCACTACAGAGTTAGCTTCAAAAGGGCTACCTGTTACGTTAAAAGAGCACCCTGCAAAACAAACAAGTGGTAACGACTCTGAGTATATTCAGGCTGTTTCACAACGTTTTATTAGTTTTTCACAGCATGATCCACAGCAAAGTCGGCCACAATATGAATTGGCGTTTGAGTTTTTATCACCACCTGTTCCTTCTTTAGCTATCGGTTATCGAGTTGATGTTAAACCCGCAGCGGATTGGGTGCTGCACGTCAATAGTTGTGCATATCGCCTTGCCGCCTGGAAAGAATCCAACCTGTTATACCGCTTCTCTCAAGCTAGAGCTTAGCTCCTCTTGATAAGCCCTAGGGCTTATCTCATTTCATTTTAAACAATTACTGCTACCGAGATTGGTCTAGTTTATAGCGCCTTTAAATAAGCTTTTATCTGAGCTTTTGTTTTAGCTGCTAGTAAGCCATTGCCTAAGTCATCGACTTTATGTGCATAGGTCTAGATAACATATGTTAGCCAATGCAGTAAAAAAAGTGACGCTATTGATAACCAGTTGCCTGTTAACAGCCTATTTTTAGGCGTTAAGGCTATGGTTAATAAACCAAGCTAGCACTCTCGGTAACGAAAAATGAATAGCCTTTAAATGCGGCAGAGCCGGTAATTACTTGGCCATTCACCATCGCGTATTTAGTGAAGAGCGAACTATGAGAGAGCAGAATAAAGTAACAATTTTAAACCATTATTCAGCGTGGAAATATGTGCTGTTAGTGGTCACTATTACCGTAATGCTGTTTAGCGCATTACCGACATTTTTTGGTGAAGATGCCGCGGTGCAAATTGCCCCCGAAGCTGAGCTTAATGTTAATCCGCTGGAGCTGCATCAGCTATTAGTATCCCATGGCATAGACTTAAAACGAATCGATCAAGCGCAAGGGAAAACTACGGTTATTCTTGCTGACAATACACAGCAGGCACAGCTTAAAACCCTACTAAGCCAGCAGGTAAAAGATCCATCTAAATTGACATTGACCTTAGCGCCAGCCGCACCAAATTGGCTGCTGTCTCTAGGTTTCAATCCGATAAAGCTCGGACTTGATCTACGTGGTGGAGTGCAGTTCTTGTTAGATGTTGAGATCGAGCCTGTTTATCAGTTGCATAACAACGCTTTTGTGGAAGCTGTGAGGCAGTTTGTACGCCAAGACTCGTTGTTTGGGGTGAGTGTGCAGCAACAAGTTAGCGGCGGGGTGCATATATCAACAACGGATCTTAACCAGCGCGCAGCTATTCGCGAGTTCATTAATCGCCAATATCCTAACTGGCAAGTATCTAATGCCGGCGATAAATCATTACAAGTTGTTTTGTCTGAGGCTGAAAAGCTCAATATTCGCGATTTAACCGTAAAGCAAAACCTGCAAATTATGCGCAGTCGCATTGAGCAACTCGGCATAACTGAGGCGGTTGTTCAGCGCCAAGGCGAGCACCGCATTCGTATTGAACTGCCAGGTGTGCAAGACCCAGCAGCTGCTAAATCAGTAATAGGCGCTACAGCGAGTCTTGCTTTTTATCAAGTTAAGCAGCCTGGTTCAGTTAATGCGCAAACATTAGAAGATGAACACGGTCAGCCAGTCTATGTTGCGAGACGCCCAGTTTTAGGTGGCGAGCATATTGTTGATGCCAGAGCGAGTCTCGGTGAAATGGGTCTGCCAGAAGTGGTTATTCACCTAGATAGAGAAGGCGGCTCAATGATGTCGGATTTCTCTCGTGACAATATAGGTAAACCTATGGCGACCTCCTATAGCGAATACAGCCGCGATGATAAGGGGAAAATTCGACAAACAACAAAGGTGATTAGCGTTGCAACTATTCAATCACAATTAGGCGACCGCTTTAGTATTACTGGTGCGGGTAATTACGCCGAGGCGCAGCAGTTGGCGCTGTTACTGAGGGCTGGCTCGATGACTGCGCCTGTCACCATAGTGGAAGAACGCACTATTGGACCAAGCTTAGGTGAAGAAAATATTACTAACGGTTTCTCTGCACTGGCTTTAGGTATGGGCGTGACCTTGTTATTTATGGGGCTGTGGTATCGCCGCCTTGGTTGGGTTGCCAACGTGGCACTTATGGCCAATATGATTCTAATTTTTGGCTTAATGGCATTGATTCCTGGCGCCGTACTGACTTTACCTGGCATTGCGGGGTTAGTACTCACTGTTGGTATGGCAGTTGACACCAACGTACTTATCTTTGAGCGAATTAAAGACAAGCTCAAAGAGGGCAGAAGTTTCGCTCATGCCATTGATAGAGGCTTTGATAGTGCGTTTTCAACCATTGTCGATGCTAACTTCACCACAATGATCACTGCAGTTGTACTTTACGCTATTGGTAATGGACCTATTCAAGGTTTTGCTTTGACCTTGGGGCTCGGTCTACTAACCAGTATGTTTACTGGAATATTTGCCTCGAGAGCTCTGATCAACTGGGCTTATGGTCGTAACTTTAGTCGTAACGTGAAGGTGTAATATGAAACTTAATAATATGAGTAGTTTAAGCAAGTTAACTAAAGCACGTTACCTGTCTAGTGTGTTCTCATTACTGATCATGCTGGCATCGATTACTATTATTGTGGTCAATGGTTTTAACTGGGGCCTTGATTTTACAGGTGGTATTGTTACTGAGGTCAAGTTAGACCCTAATATTAAAGCGGCACAAATAAGTCAGGTACTTGGTAAAGATTCAGCTCAAGAAGTGAGTGTTATTTCGGCCGGAGAACCGGGGCGCTGGGTGCTTAGATACGCGAAAGTTGATAGTGCCGCTTCTGCTGATATTCAGGCCGTATTGGCGCCATTAACTGATCATGTTGAAGTGCTTAATTCGAGTATCGTTGGCCCGCAAATTGGTCAAGAGTTGGCTGAGCAAGGTGGACTTGCGCTACTGGCTGCAATGCTGTGTATTCTAGGTTATTTGAGTTTTCGCTTTGAATGGCGTCTGGCTAGCGGTGCATTGTTAGCGCTATTTCATGATGTTATTTTTGTACTGGCATTTTTCTCGCTAACGCAGATGGAATTTAATTTAACGATCCTAGCTGCAGTACTGGCTATTTTAGGCTACTCGCTTAACGACTCAATCGTGATTGCTGACAGAGTGCGTGAGGTGCTTGTTGCCAAACCCAAGATGGCCATTGATGAAATTTGCAGTAGTGCGGTTAAGGCGACCTTCTCACGAACCATGGTGACAAGCGGCACGACCTTGTTTACTGTAGCTGCACTGTGGATCATGGGCGGGACCCCTTTACAGGGATTTTCGATTGCTATGTTTCTGGGCATTATGATTGGCACGATTTCATCAATTTCAATCGGAACCTGTTTACCAGAGTATTTAAAGGTGAGTGCTGAGCATTATAAAGTTGAACCGATTAGTGAAACGCCATAGTAAAAGCTTTAGATAACATGAGTAGATAAAAAAGAACCGCTGATGGATCAGCGGTTCTTTTTGGTTATCTTGCATTGACGGCTTTATTGTTTAAAGCCGTTTTTGCCAATTACTTTGCCTTAGGCACAGCAATTTTCATTTCTTCAGACTGACGGAACAGTACTAAGACGTGACCGATAAGCTGTACTTTTTCAGCTTGAGTTTCACGTACAATGGCGTCTACGATAGCGTTTTTAAGCTCTCTGTCACCAGAGGCTACTTTCACTTTAATCAATTCATGATGAGAAAGTGCATTATCAATTTCAGCCAGTACTCCTTCAGTCAGGCCGTTGCCACCAAGCATCACTACAGGCTTGAGACTGTGCGCTAAGCCTTTTAAGTGCTGTTTTTGTTTGGTTGTTAAGTTCATTTATACCAACTTTATGCTGAGTTACTGTTGAAAACCCGCTATTCTACCCTTATATAGGCTTTGTGTAACTCTCAATTTTGTTGCGGATTTTAAATGTCAGGAAAAAAACGAACGGCTAGCTCTTCTCGCTGGATGCAGGAACATTTCGACGATCACTATGTCAAACTGTCGCAAAAGCGCGGTTTAAGGTCACGTGCGGCCTTTAAGCTTGAAGAGATCCAAGAAAAAGATAAACTCATTCGTCCGGGAATGACTGTTGTCGATTTAGGTGCTGCACCAGGTGGTTGGTCGCAAATCGCAGTTAAATTGGCAGGTGATAAAGGTAAAGTTATTGCGTGTGATATTTTACCGATGGATCCTATCGTTGGTGTTGATTTCCTACAGGGCGATTTTCGCGAAGAAAAAGTACTAGATGCATTATTAACCCGTGTTGGTGATGCTAAAGTCGATGTGGTGCTGTCTGATATGGCACCTAATATGAGTGGTTCAGGTGGCGTTGACCAACCGCGAGCCATGTATTTAGTAGAGCTTGCGTTAGATATGTGTCATCAAGTATTGGCACCAAACGGATGCTTTGCAGTTAAAGTCTTTCAGGGGGAGGGCTTTGATGAATACATGAAAGCGGTTAAAGAGGCGTTTAAAACGGTTAAAACTCGTAAGCCCGATTCTTCACGACCACGTTCTCGTGAAGTCTATCTTGTGGCGACGGGCTACAAGTTATAGTAATCTATCGTAAGTACTCTAACATTTGTTTTCGAAAGACTTTAAAAGAGGTCGAGTAATTTGAGTGACATGGCAAAAAATTTAATTCTCTGGGTTGTCATCGCTGTAGTGTTGATGTCAGTTTTTCAGGGCTATTCCCCCTCTTCATCAACTAAGACGAAGATGGATTATTCAACCTTTTTGGATGATGTTCGCTCAGGGCAGGTTAGTACTGTCGAAGTAAAAAGCGATCAACGTACGATTGAAGGTACCACTCGTTCTGGTGAGAAATTTGTCACCATTATGCCTATGCCAGATCTTGATTTAATCAATGATCTTGACCGTAAAGGCATCATGATGAAAGGCCAAGAAGCTGAAGAGTCGGGTTTCTTAACTCAAATCTTTATCTCTTGGTTCCCAATGCTATTGCTTATTGGTGTGTGGATTTTCTTCATGCGTCAGATGCAAGGCGGTGGCGGTAAAGGCGCGATGTCGTTTGGTAAGAGTAAAGCCAAATTGATGAGCGAAGACCAAATTAAAACGACTTTTGGTGACGTTGCTGGTTGTGACGAAGCAAAAGAAGACGTTAAAGAATTGGTTGATTACCTAAAAGAGCCGACAAAATTCCAAAAACTAGGTGGCCGTATTCCTACAGGTGTGCTGCTAGTTGGTCCTCCTGGCACAGGTAAAACTTTGCTTGCTAAGGCTATTGCCGGTGAAGCGAAAGTACCATTCTTTACTATTTCAGGTTCTGATTTCGTAGAAATGTTTGTTGGTGTTGGTGCATCTCGTGTACGTGACATGTTCGAGCAAGCTAAGAAGTCTGCGCCTTGTATCATCTTTATCGATGAAATCGACGCTGTAGGTCGCCAACGTGGTGCCGGTGTTGGTGGTGGTCACGATGAGCGTGAGCAAACACTTAACCAAATGCTAGTAGAGATGGATGGTTTCGAAGGTAACGAAGGTATTATCGTTATTGCTGCGACTAACCGTCCAGACGTACTTGATGCTGCACTACTTCGTCCAGGTCGTTTTGACCGTCAGGTAGTTGTTGGTTTACCAGACGTACGTGGTCGTGAACAGATCCTTAAAGTGCATATGCGTAAAGTGCCTTTAGCTGATGGCGTTAAAGCAAGTGTAATCGCGCGTGGTACACCAGGTTTTTCTGGTGCAGACCTAGCTAACCTTGTTAACGAAGCTGCACTGTTTGCTGCGCGTAACAGCCGCCGCGTAGTGGGCATGGAAGAGTTTGAAAGTGCAAAAGACAAGATCATGATGGGTGCTGAGCGCCGCACTATGGTGATGTCTGAAGACGAAAAAGAGATGACTGCATACCACGAAGCTGGCCATGCAATCGTAGGTTGTTTAGTTCCAGAGCACGACCCTGTGCACAAGGTGACTATCATTCCACGTGGCCGCGCATTGGGTGTGACGTTCTTCTTGCCTGAAGCAGATGCAATTAGTCAAAGCCGTCGTAAACTTGAGAGTCAAATCTCGGTTGCCTACGGTGGGCGTATTGCTGAAGACATTATTTACGGCAGCGAAAAAGTATCGACTGGTGCATCGCAAGACATTAAGTATGCAACATCTATTGCACGTAACATGGTTACCCAGTGGGGCTTCTCTGAAAAGTTAGGTCCAGTACTTTACGCTGAAGATGAAAATGAAGTGTTCCTTGGCCGTAGCATGGGTAAGTCACAGCATATGTCTGATGACACTGCGCGTATTATCGACGCTGAGGTTAAGCAATTAATTGATTCAAACTATGAGCGTGCACATACTTTCTTAACAGAAAATATGGACATCTTACACGCGATGAAAGATGCGTTAATGAAGTACGAAACCATTGATGCGAATCAAATTGATGACTTAATGGCGCGTCGTGAAGTACGTATGCCTGCTGAGTGGGAAAAAGACCAGCAGTCTAACGACAACGACAGCAACAATGCTTCATCTGCAAAAAAAGAAGAAGCGGCTAAAGAAGAAATCAAGCCAACCCAAGAAGACAAGCCAGATGTCAGCGATGCTGATGAATCTCCGGCTAAGTAAGCTATAGGTTGATTAAAGAAAACCCCTTTTTGGGGTTTTCTTGTTTACGGAACATTATTTTGTCTAAATTAATCTGCGGTAGTACAACACTCGATTTGAGCTCTCCAGTGGTTATGGGGATCCTTAATGTTACCCCTGACTCTTTTTCTGATGGTGGTGAATTCTCATCGTTTGAAACAGCTTGCCAGCAAGCTGACTTAATGGTGGCTCAGGGAGCTAAGATCATCGATATTGGTGGTGAATCAACCCGACCAGGCGCTAAGGATGTGTCGGCTGAAGAAGAGATTGAACGTGTGATTCCTTTAATCGAGTATGTCAGCAAAACTCATGATGTCTGGATTTCAATCGACACCAGTAAGGCCGTTGTTATGGAAGCCGCAGTTAATGCTGGCGCACATTTAATTAATGATGTTAGGGCGCTGCAAGAGCCTGATGCATTAGACACCGCAGCTCGATTGCAAGTGCCTGTTTGCCTTATGCATATGCAAGGGCAACCTAGAACTATGCAGGACTCACCTGAGTATAAAGATGTGATTGCTGATATCAGCGAGTTTTTTAGCGAACGCATTGATGCTTGTATTCAAGCTGGTATAAAACGCGAGAATATTGTGCTTGATCCTGGTTTTGGTTTTGGTAAAACCTTGTCACACAACTATGAGTTGCTACATCGAATGGCCGAGTTTGAAGCCTTTAAGTTGCCAATTTTGGCTGGCTTATCTCGCAAAAGCATGTTCGGTCAGTTACTAGGACGTGAAGTATCACAAAGATTAAGTGCAACACTTGCTGGTAATATGTTGGCAATTCAAGCAGGTGCAAAAATAGTGCGGGTACATGACGTACAAGATACTTGCGATATGATGGCAGTGTTAGAAGCTGCAAAGAATTTTAAAACCCTAGCTTAATTTTTGGTTTTCATACCAGTTGTTCAGCTGGAGTTAGGTATTTTCGGTAGAATCAATGGAATTAGATCTACTGCTTTAGTTAAATTGGAGTTCAAGTGAAACAAAGACAATTTTTTGGTACTGACGGCATTCGTGGCAAAGTCGGTGCAGGTAAAATGACCCCTGAATTAGCACTAAAGCTAGGCTGGGCTGCTGGGCGTGTTTTATCTCGCGCTGGTACGCATAAAGTCATTATTGGTAAAGACACTCGGATCTCTGGTTACCTATTTGAGTCAGCACTTGAGGCGGGTCTTTCTGCTGCTGGCCTAGATGTGATGTTAATTGGCCCAATGCCTACACCAGCTGTCGCTTATCTGACGCGCACTTTCCGCGCTGAAGCAGGTATTGTTATTAGTGCATCACACAATCCATATTACGATAACGGTATTAAGTTTTTCGCTAATGATGGTAGCAAGTTAGATGATGAAGTAGAGCTTGAAATCGAAGCTGAACTAGAAAAGCCATTGACCTGTGTTGAATCTCACTTATTAGGCAAAGTTGCGCGTATTGATGACGCAGCAGGCCGTTATATTGAATATTGTAAGAGCCACTTTCCTGCTGAGCAAACATTAAGCGGGCTTAAGATTGTGGTCGATTGTGCCCATGGCGCTACTTACCATATTGCACCTAGCGTATTTAGAGAGTTAGGCGCCGAAGTAATAGCTATTGGCGATAAGCCGAACGGACTTAATATCAACGATAAAGTTGGTGCTACTTCGATGGCTAAAATTTGTGAGACTGTATTGGCTGAAAATGCTGATTTAGGTATCGCACTAGATGGTGATGGTGACCGCATTATGATGGTTAACCGTCATGGGCGTGTAATTGATGGCGACGAAATTCTTTATATTTTGGCCGCTGATGCGCAAAAGCGTGGCGTGCTTCGCGGTGGTGTTGTTGGCACGTTAATGTCTAACTTAGGTTTAGATTTAGCGTTGCAACAGTTAAAAATCCCATTTGTGCGCTCTAAAGTAGGCGACCGTTATGTCATGGAGCTGCTTAAAGAGCATGATTGGCGTATCGGTGGTGAAAACTCGGGTCATATTTTAAACCTTGATCATGGCACAACTGGCGATGGTATTGTTGCTGGTATTTTGGTGTTGGCAGCGATGCAGCGCCAAAATGCAACGCTTGAACAGTTGACAGAAAGCATTACAATGTTGCCTCAAGTACTTGTAAACGTAAGGTTTGAAGGCGATAACGACCCATTGGCTTCAGCAAGCGTATTGGCTGCTCAAGCTGAAGTAGAGCAAAAGCTTGGCGCTCGTGGCCGTGTATTACTGCGCAAGTCAGGCACTGAACCACTATTACGTGTAATGGTCGAAGGTGATGATCAAGCTGCGGTAACAGAATATGCTAATTATATTGCCGATGCTGTTCGTAATTTAGTTTAGCTTTTAATGGATTAAATAGATTGAGTAGCGTCGTTTCGGTTAATTAAAAATCAAAATAATCATTAATCGTACGACCTACTTCTTGGTAGCGTAAAAAATATGCGTTTGCACCGAGATTATTAAAAATAACGCCTTTGGGTATTGTAACTTAACAAGTGGTTCGCTATTATTCACGCCGCTTTCAAAGGAGACAGTGATGGCACTTAGACGTCCGATGGTTGCTGGTAATTGGAAAATGAACGGCAGTGCGCAGTTAGCGCAAGAGCTTTTCAAAAAATTCGCTACCAAGCTCCAAGATGATTCAGCGGAAGTGGTATTATGTCCACCTTCTATTTACTTAGAAAGTGTACGACAGCTACTAGATGAAAACAAAGAAGCCTTAAATGGTTGCTTAGTTAGAATGGGTACTCAAAATATAAGTCAACACGACTTTGGTGCTTATACTGGCGAAATATCTGGTCAGATGTTAAAAGATTCAGGATGTCGATATGTTATTATCGGTCATTCAGAACGTCGCCGTATGTACGGAGAGACGAGTGATATCGTAGCAGAGAAATTTGCTGCAGCTCAGAAACATGGTTTGACTCCAATATTATGTGTTGGTGAGTCTGGTCCGGCTCGTGAAGCAAGACGTACTTTTGAAGTGATTGCTGAAGAGTTAGATGTGGTCATTGAAAAAAATGGCACCATGGCTTTTGACAACGCTATTATCGCTTACGAGCCATTATGGGCTGTAGGGACAGGTAAGAGCGCTACGCCAGAGCAGGCACAAGAAGTTCACGCGTTTATTCGCAAGCGCCTCTCTGAAGTATCTCCATTTATCGGAGAAAATATCAGGATTTTGTACGGTGGTAGCGTAACACCGAGTAATGCAGCAGACTTGTTTGCTCAGCCTGATGTAGACGGTGGGTTGATTGGTGGTGTAAGCCTCAATGCTACCGAATTTCTCAGTTTATGTACGATAGCGATGAGCGCATAATATGTATGAAGTTCTAATGGTTGTTTACTTGGTGGTTGCGATTGGTCTAGTAGGCCTGATCCTAATCCAGCAAGGTAAAGGTGCTGACATGGGTGCTTCTTTCGGCGCCGGTGCTTCAGGTACGCTTTTTGGTTCATCAGGTTCTGGTAACTTTTTAACTCGCTCAACAGCGATTCTAGCAGTAGCGTTTTTTGCATTAAGTTTAACTATTGGTAACTTAAGCGCAAACCACACTAAAGCTGAAGGTGCTTGGGATGAGCTAGGAAGTGATGCAGCACAAGTTGTTGAACAAGTTCAGCAAGAAGCTGAAAAGTCAGAAGATAAGATCCCTGACTAAATCATAAGGTGACTTATGATGGTATCAATCGAATCGGTTGATACCGACTGTAAAACTGCTATTAACCTCTTAACGTAGTAGTTAACAAGTACAGTCAAACCACGGTTTTATGCGGATGTGGTGGAATTGGTAGACACGCCATCTTGAGGGGGTGGTGAGCTATGCTCGTGAGGGTTCAAGTCCCTCCATCCGCACCAAATCTTTGGTTTCGTTTTATAACGAAATTGAGGATAATAAAGCGGCTATTGAGCCCTTTATTATTGCAAGTTGAGAGCTTTCTCAATATACTTGCACAAGTTGTCGCGGGGTGGAGCAGTTTGGTAGCTCGTCGGGCTCATAACCCGAAGGTCGTCGGTTCAAATCCGGCCCCCGCAACCAGCTTCCCAGTAAAGAAATTTATTTCTATGCTGTTACAGGTTCTGGATATATCAACCTCGTCATTACGGGGTTTTTTGTTATCTGGAACTTATAAAACGGTCACTTTTTGTGACGTGTACTGGGGCTATTAGGCCCTTTTTTGTTTTTCTGGGGGTTACCTTGGCTACATTAGAACGCAAACTGGTAGAGCTGCTAAAAGCGCCAGTTGAAGCATTAGGCCATCAGCTTTGGGGCTTGGAATATATCCAGGCGGGCAAACATTCTATCTTGCGTCTATATATAGACAACGAAAAAGGCGTCTTCATTGAAGACTGTGCCGAAACAAGCCGCCAAGTCAGTGCTGTTATGGATGTTGAAGATCCAATCTCAACTGAATACACATTAGAAGTTTCTTCTCCTGGTGTAGATAGACCTTTATTTACTGCAGAGCAGTATCAGGCTTACATCGGTGAGACTGTAAAAGTACAACTAACGATGCCTGTTGCAGGCAGTCGTAATTTAAAAGGCACCGTTACTGGCGTTGATGGGCAAATGCTTAATCTGTCGGTAGATGGTAACGAACTTACCGTTGCTTTGGATAATATCCGTAAAGGCAACTTAATCGCTAAGTTTTGATGAATTCAAGGTGAACGAGGCAAGACAATGAATAAAGAGATTCTGCTAGTCGCTGAGGCGGTTTCAAACGAGAAAGGTGTACCGCGCGAAAAGATTTTTGAAGCGCTGGAAATTGCACTAGCTACAGCAACCAAGAAAAAGTACGAAGGTGATATCGAAGTTCGCGTTGCTATCGACCGCAAAACGGGTGCTTATGAAACTTTCCGTCGTTGGATGGTTGTTGAAGATCAAGGCGTTCCATTGGAAAACCCTTTCCGAGAAATTACGCTAGAAGCAGCAAAGTTTGACGATCCAGAAGTTGAGCTAGGTGGTTTCATTGAAGATGAAATCGAATCAGTAGCATTCGACCGCATTACAACTCAAACAGCTAAGCAAGTTATCGTACAGAAAGTACGTGAAGCTGAGCGTGCTCAAATCGTTGATCAGTTCCGCGATCGCGAAGGTGAGTTAATTGTTGGTGTTGTTAAGAAGAGCAACCGTGAAAGCGTAGTTGTTGATCTAGGTAACAACGCTGACGGCGTATTGTACAAAGAAGATTTGATTTCACGTGAATCTTTCCGTCCAGGCGACCGCGTTCGTGCATTGCTTTACTCTGTACGTCCTGAAGCTCGTGGCGCTCAGTTATTCTTAACTCGTACTAAACCAGACATGCTTATCGAGCTATTCCGTGTTGAAGTACCAGAAATCCAAGACGAGATGATCGAAATCATGGGCGCAGCTCGTGATCCAGGTTCTCGCGCTAAGATTGCCGTTAAGTCTAACGACCGTCGTATCGATCCAATCGGTGCGTGTGTTGGTATGCGTGGTGCTCGTGTTCAAGCCGTATCTAACGAGCTTGGCGGTGAGCGTGTTGATATCGTGCTTTGGGATGATAATCCAGCCCAATACGTAATTAACTGTATGGCGCCAGCTGACGTTGCTTCTATCATTGTTGATGAAGATAACCACTCAATGGATATCGCTGTAGAAGCTGACAGCCTAGCGCAAGCAATTGGTCGTAACGGTCAAAACATTCGTCTAGCAACTCAACTATCTGGTTGGGAACTAAACGTAATGACAGTTGATGACATGAAAGCTAAGCATCAAGCTGAAAGTGCAAAAGTAGTTAACTTATTTATCCAAGCATTAGACGTGGATGAAGAGTTTGCACAACTGCTTTCTGACGAAGGCTTCACTTCTTTAGAAGAAGTAGCTTACGTACCAGAATCAGAACTATTAGAAATTGATGGATTCGATGAAGATATCGTTGAGTCATTAAGAGAGCGTGCAAAAGCTGCAATCTCTACTCGTGCTCTTGCGACTGAAGAAGCGCTAGATGGTGCTGAACCAAGTGAAGATCTTCTTGCATTAGAAGGTTTAGATAGACACCTGGCATTCGTAATGGCAAGCAAAGGCGTAATTACGCTTGAAGATTTGGCCGAACAAGGCATTGACGATCTGATCGAAATTGATGAATTGACAGAAGAAAAAGCAGGTGAGCTTATTATGGCTGCCCGTAATATCTGTTGGTTTGGCGAAGAAGCATAAGTCGATCAGCAGAGGGGAGTTTTAAATATGGCGGATACTACAGTAGAAAAACTAGCCACAGAAGTTGGGAAAAGCGCTGATCGTTTAGTTGAGCAGTTTTCTCAGGCTGGTATTAAGAAATCGGCAACAGATACGGTTTCTGAATCTGAAAAACAGCAGTTGCTTGATTTCCTTAAGAAGCAACACGGCGGCGATGCAGCCCCACAGAAAATGACATTACAACGCAAATCAGTTTCAACACTCAGTGTTGCTGGTAGCGGTGGACAGTCAAAAGACGTTAAAGTAGAAGTTCGCAAAAAGCGCACTTTTGTTAAGCGTGATGAAGCAGCTGAAGCGGAACTAGCAGCAGCTAAAGCAGAAGAAGCGAAGGCTGCAGCAGAAGCTGAAGCCAAAGCAAAAGCTGAGGCAGAAGCAAAGGCGAAAGCTGAAGCAGAAGCTAAGGCAAAAGCTAAGGCAGAAGCCGAAGCTAAGGCAAAAGCAAAAGTGCAAAATGATAAACCAGCAGAAACTGCTGAAGATAAAGCAGCAAAAGCTGAAGAAGCTAAATTGTTAGCAGCTCAAGAAGCAGCAGCAAAAGCAAAAGCAGACGAAGAAGCGGCAGCAGCTGCTGCAGAAGCGCGTCGCTTAGCTGAAGAAAACGAAAAGCGTTGGGCTGAAGAAGAAAAAGCACGTAAAGAAGCTGAAAAGTCAGTTGATCACCACGTGACGACATCTACTGAAGCGCGCGCAGCTGAAGATACTGCTGATGCGAATGCTGAAAAGCGTGGCCGTCGTCCACGTAAGCCAGCTGCTAAAGCGGGTAATGAAGCAAGCAATAGCCCAGCCGGTAAAGGCAAAGGTAAGCGCGGTGGTAAAGATAACCGTCGTGATAGCCGCAACTCACGCAACTCACGTAACAATCGTAGCGTAGCGCCAGAGTCAATGGATCACGCATTCACTAAGCCTGCAGCAGTTGTTAAAGCTGATGTGAGCATCGGTGAAACCGTTTCTGTTGCTGAACTTGCTTCTAAAATGTCTATTAAAGCCACTGAAATCATCAAGCAAATGATGAAGATGGGCTCTATGGTTACCATCAACCAAGTACTTGACCAAGAAACTGCACAGCTTGTTGCAGAAGAAATGGGCCATAAAGTTGTACTGACTCGTGAAAACGAGCTAGAACATCAAGTACTTTCTGATCGTAACGGCGACGTTAAAGTTGAGCCTCGTGCTCCTGTAGTTACCATCATGGGTCACGTTGACCACGGTAAGACATCACTACTTGATTATATTCGTCGTGCAAAAGTTGCATCAGGCGAAGCCGGTGGTATTACACAGCACATTGGTGCATACCACGTTGAAACTGAAAACGGCATGATCACTTTCCTAGATACTCCTGGTCACGCAGCGTTTACAGCTATGCGTGCTCGTGGTGCTAAGGCGACTGATATCGTAATTCTAGTAGTTGCTGCAGACGATGGTGTTATGCCGCAAACAATTGAAGCTATCCAACACGCTAAAGCGGGTGGTGTACCTCTGATTGTTGCTGTAAACAAGATTGATAAGCCTGAAGCTGATCCAGATCGCGTTAAGTCTGAGCTTTCTCAGCATGGCGTAATGTCTGAAGATTGGGGCGGAAACAACATGTTTGTTCACGTTTCAGCTAAAGATGGTACTGGTATCGACGAGTTACTAGAAGGTATTCTTCTAGAAGCTGAAGTTCTTGAACTTCAGGCTGTTCGTGAAGGTATGGCTGCTGGTGTTGTAGTTGAATCTAAGCTTGATAAAGGCCGCGGTCCAGTTGCTACAGTGCTTGTACAAGAAGGTACGCTTAAGCAAGGTGATATCGTTTTATGTGGTCTTGAGTACGGTAAAGTTCGTGCGATGAAAGACGAGAACGGTAAGTCAATCACTGAAGCTGGTCCATCTATTCCAGTTGAGATTTTAGGTCTATCTGGTGTGCCATCAGCGGGTGATGAAGCGACTGTTGTACGTGATGAGCGTAAGGCTCGTGAAGTTGCACTTTACCGTCAAGGTAAGTTCCGCGATGTTAAACTTGCACGTCAGCAGAAGTCTAAGCTTGAAAACATGTTCGCTAACATGGTTGAAGGTGAAGTTCAAGAACTTAACCTAGTACTTAAAGCAGACGTTCAAGGTTCACTTGAAGCGATTGCAGACTCACTAGATAAGCTATCTACAGACGAAGTTAAAGTTAACATCATCGCTCGTGGTGTGGGTGGCTTAACTGAAACTGATGCAACACTAGCTGCAGCATCTAACGCTATCATGGTTGGCTTTAACGTTCGTGCTGATGCACAGGCACGTAAAGTTGTTGATAGTGAAAGTGTTGACCTACGTTACTACAGCATCATTTATCAATTAATTGATGAAGTTCGTGACGCAATGGGTGGTATGCTTGCACCAGAATTCAGACAAGAGATTATTGGTCTTGCTGAAGTTCGTGACGTGTTCAAGTCGCCTAAGATCGGTGCAATTGCTGGTTGTATGGTTACTGAAGGTACCATCAAGCGTAGCGCTCCAATCCGTGTACTACGTGACAACGTTGTTATCTACGAAGGTGAACTAGAATCACTTCGTCGCTTCAAGGATGACGTTAACGATGTTCGTAACGGCATGGAATGTGGTATCGGTGTGAAGAACTATAATGACGTCAGAGTTGGCGATCAGATTGAAGTCTTCGAAACTGTAGAAATTGCACGTACCTTGTAATTTATCAAGTTAGTTATAAGGGCGGCGTTAGCCGCCCTTAATATTTATGGCAAATATATTATGGCAAAAGAATTTAGTCGTACACGCCGTATCGCACAGCAGCTACAACAAGAGTTAGCGGTTGTTCTTCAGCGTGACATGAAAGACCCACGTATCGGTTTTGTCACTGTTAATGACGTAGATGTATCTCGCGACCTTAACTATGCAAAAGTTTACGTTACCTTCTTTGAAGAAGACGTAGAGCTAGTGCAACAGAAAGTAGAAGCGTTAGATGCAGCAGCGGGTTACATCCGCTCATTAGTAGCAGGCCGCATGAAACTGCGTGTGATGCCTGAACTGCGCTTTATCTACGACAGTTCGCTTGTTGAAGGTATGCGCATGTCTAACCTAGTTAGCCGCGTTATCAGCAATGATGAAGCGAAACAGAAGCAGCACGGTATTGAACCTGATGCTGGACAGGATGAATCTAAGGAAGAGGGCGATAAGTAATGGCACGTCGTTCTCGCGGCCGTTTTATCGACGGTATTGTACTGTTAGATAAAGACACTGGCATGAGCTCAAATTTCGCATTACAAAGAGTTAAGCGCTTTTTTAATGCGAATAAAGCGGGCCATACCGGTGCTTTGGATCCGCTAGCTACGGGCATGTTACCTATTTGTCTTGGTGAAGCGACTAAGTTTTCGCAGCATTTGCTTGACGCTGATAAGCGTTATTTAGTGACTGCAAAATTAGGTCAACGCACAGATACAAGCGATTCAGACGGTGAGATTGTTCAAACGAGAGAAATTAATTTCACTCAAGAGCAGTTAGAAACAGCTTTAGAGCACTTCCGTGGTGAAACCATGCAAGTACCTTCAATGTTTTCAGCGTTAAAATATCAAGGTCAGCCTTTATATAAATATGCGCGCGAAGGTATTGAAGTGCCTCGTGAAGCTCGCCCAATTAATGTATTTGAACTTAATTTTATCAGTCTAGAAGGCGATGAGTTAACGCTAGATATCCATTGTTCAAAGGGCACTTACATTCGCACAATCACTGATGATTTGGGTGAGATGCTAGGCTGTGGCGCACATGTGATTATGTTACGCCGTACTCAGGTTGCGGGTTACCCATACGATAAGATGGTGTCGCTTAAACAACTTGAAGAGCTTGTAGCCAAAGCAGAAGCAGAATCACTGTCTTTATCTGACGTACTCGACCCGCTGTTGTTGCCTATGGATACTGCTGTCAGTGGCTTTAAAGAGGTGAATGTCTCTGAAGAGCTAGCAACATATCTTATGAACGGTAACCCAGTGCAAGTATCAAATTTACCTGTCGATGAACTCGTGCGGATCACTATTGGTGAGTCGCGACAGTTTGTTGGCATTGGCCAGATGAATGATGATGGCCAACTCGCACCTAAGCGCCTTATTGTTGTAAGAGACACTCAAGAGAAATAGTTGGTTTATTCTGACATTGATCTTGCTACCTAAAAGGTAAATAGGTAGAATGGCGCGCCCCTTTGGCTGAGTTAGTGATCGGCTAAAGATTTTTTAATGTAATATTTTGGAGATAGAAATGTCACTAAGTGTTGAAGCTAAGGCTCAAATCCTTGCTGAATTTGGTCGTTGTGAAAACGATACTGGTTCTACTGAAGTTCAAGTTGCTCTGTTAACTGCACAGATCAACCACCTACAAGGTCACTTCAAAGAGCACATCCACGATCACCACTCACGTCGTGGTCTACTACGTATGGTTAACACACGTCGTAAGCTTCTTGCATACCTTAAGCGTACTGAAGTTGTTCGCTACCAAGAGCTAATCAAGAAGTTAGGTCTACGTCGTTAATTTTAACGTCTGATCTATTAAAAGGAGGCCTAGCCTCCTTTTTTTGTGTCTAAAATTTGTGTTTTCCTAGGTCGGTAAAGGCTGGGTCTCACATTACCCGAAACTGGGCAGTACTTGTAAATTAGGTGGGTTTATTATCCATACAAGCTATTCAACGCAGAAGTAGCGAGCCAAAAACGTTCCAGACTGGCGAATTTTAGGTGGTTTTTATGGGAGTTAAAGCTTGTTAACTACAGCGTGATTTGAGACAAAGTATTTTTGCTCAAAGTCTTCAATCGACAATGGTTTGCTGAAGTAAAAGCCCTGACCAATTTGGCAATCTTTTTCTTGCAACCACTGTAACTGCTCTTGATTTTCAATGCCTTCGGCGACAATGTTCAAATTCAGCTGTTTGCCTAACATCAAAATAGTTGCAGCTATTGCACTGTCATCGGGAAGATCTGAAACAAAACAGCGATCGATTTTCATGGTGGTAATAGGTAAGCGGCGCAAATAAGACAGTGACGAATAGCCGGTGCCAAAGTCATCTACTGCGATGCCGAAGCCTCCTGATTTTAGCTGCTGTAGCTTCAAAATTGCTGACTCAATATCATCCATAAGCGAAGTTTCAGTGATCTCGATTTCTAAAAGTTCAGGGGCAACTTCGTAGCGTAGTGATGCTTGCTTAATATCAGGTACTAGGCTTGCGTCTTGAAATTGCTGTGTTGATACATTGATAGCTATTGGTACGGAAACCTTATAGCGGGTTTTCCAGTCTTTAATCGTTTTACAGCTCTGTTCTATTACCCAACGCCCAATGGGAATGATTATGCCGGTATCTTCCGCTACCGGAATAAAGGATACCGGACTAATTAAGTGACCATCTTTTTGCCAGCGAATAAGCGCTTCGCAGCCAACGAGTTCGCCGCTGTGAATATCAAGTTTGGGTTGAAAGAACAGTATAAACTCATCATCAATTAGCGCGTCATGTAATGATGCTTCCGTTCTTAATCTTACCGCTGCGCGTTCTGTCATCTGCGGTTTGAAAAAAGCCCACTGGTTTGAGCCTGCAGCTTTGGCGCTATACATGGCGATGTCTGCGTGCCGGATCAGATCTTCAGCTCTTAAGCCGTCATCTGGATAAATGGCGATCCCCACAGATGCTGCAGGGTGCACTGTGTGTTCATTTAGTTGCATAGGTGCATTGAGTTGTAACAGCAGCTTATCTACAAATTCAGCAGCAACCGTTGGCGTTGCTAAGCTATCAGCTAATACTACAAATTCGTCGCCACCTAACCTTGCAACAGTGCCTACTTGGCCGGTGCTTAATTCAAGGGTGCGAGCCACTCGAATTAGAAATTGATCGCCAATTTCATGGCCTAGTGAATCGTTAACATTTTTAAAGCGGTCCAGATCAATAAACAATAATACGAATTGGCTTTGATGCTGTTTTGCACGAGTAATAGTAACCGCGATTGTTTCTAATAATAGCGCGCGATTAGGTAGTCCAGTTAAAGGATCTCTGGTTGCCATTTTACGCAGCTTATTTTGGGTGTTATCAAATTGAACCAAAATTTGATTAAGTTTGGATGTAACTAGCCCAAGCTCATCATTATTATGAGACTCATCTACTGGCAATCGATTTTTGGCAGGAAACTCAGTATCGATATCGTCGATTGCTGCACTAATTCGAGCAATTGGCTGGGTTAGAAAACGGTGAAAAATAACTGAAAGTACTAAGGTAAGTAAAAAAGCACGAGTAAGTGTTGCCCAAAGGCTGAATCGCAATGTTGAAAGCAGCGAGTTTGTTAGTCCTTGAGTATCGTACGAAATAATTAAGGTGCCAATGTGCTCTTCATTACCATTATTATCGACATAAAGGGGCCGGTATAATGCGCGTGATATTTGTTTTAAATCACCAAATAATTTGCTGCTAATATGCTGGAATAGTTGCGGCTGAATGGCCGATGCTCCGTTATTAACTGACACGAAAGGGCTTTCATCTTCAAGCTCTAAAATCGCAGCATTCACATGTTCAACTTTTAGTACGCCCTGTATCGTTTGGGTAGCAAGCACATCGTCTAGTGCCCAAACTGCATTAGTCGCTGGTTGGTCTACCGAGTCTAATAGTTCGTGTTGGTTAACTTTTAATTCTTGTCTGGCATCAAGAACAAGTAGTGAAATCTCAACAATAAAGACAGCCACAGCAAAAAATAACGTTGCCGAGACCACTAAAATAGTCTGTTTCCATGTGAGGGATTTGAACCTCTCCTTCATCGAACCTTGTCCCTTATATCAATAGCTTAAGCAGGGCGTCGTCAACACGCTTTGCTTTCAATTTGAATGCTTATGGGCTGATTGAACCACTTTAGAGAAAAGATTCCTCTTTGTCATCAATCAATCTCTTTAACTATTGAATAAACTTGCAGTATACTTACGCGCGTAATTAAGGTAATTAAATATTAAGGAATGGTTCACGTGAATCCAATCGTAAAGAGTTTTGAATATGGTCAGCACACAGTCACATTAGAGACTGGGGTTATTGCACGTCAAGCAGACGCAGCTGTTTTGGCAAGTATGGGTGATACAACAGTTTTAGTTACTGTTGTTGGCAAGAAGTTTGAAGAGCCAGGCCGTGACTTTTTCCCACTAACCGTTAATTACCAGGAAAAAACATACGCAGCAGGTAAGATCCCTGGTGGATTCTTCAAGCGTGAAGGTCGTCCATCTGAAGGCGAAACGTTAACAGCACGTCTAATTGACCGTCCAATCCGTCCATTATTCCCGAACGGTTTCAAAAACGAAGTTCAGGTTATCATTACTGTCGTTTCAGTAGATCCAGAAATCAGCCCAGAAGTTATCTCTATGATTGGTACTTCTGCTGCGCTATCTATCTCTGGTATTCCATTTAATGGTCCACTAGGTTCTGCACGTGTTGGTTATGTGAATGGCGAGTACATTCTTAACCCTACCGTTTCTCAACTTGTTGATAGCCAACTTGAACTTTCTGTTGCTGGTACTGAAAGTGCAGTACTTATGGTTGAATCAGAAGCAAACGCACTACCTGAAGAAGTGATGCTAGGCGCGGTTGTTTATGGTCATGAGCAACAGCAAGTTGTTATTGAAGCAATCAAAGAGCTAAAAGCTGAAGTTAACAAGCCAGAGTGGGAATGGACTGCACCAGTTCAAGACCAAGACCTTGTTGCTAAAATCAAAGATTTAGCTGAAGCAGGTCTGACTGAAGCATACCAAATTGAAGTTAAGCAAGATCGCTACGCGCAAGTTGGTGTTGTTAAAGCGGCTGCTAAAGACGCACTACTAGCTGAAAATGCAGATGCAGATCTACGTGAAATCGACGGTCTACTAGGTAGCCTAGAAAAGAAAGTGGTTCGTAGCCGTATTATTGCTGGTAACCCACGTATCGATGGTCGTGAGCCTGATATGGTTCGTGCACTAAACGTTATGGCTGGTGTTTTACCGCGTACACACGGTAGCTCACTATTCACTCGTGGTGAAACTCAGGCACTAGTAACTTGTACTCTAGGTACTGAGCGTGACGCACAGAAGATTGATAGCATCATGGGCGAGCAAACTAGCCGCTTTATGTTGCACTACAACTTCCCTCCATACTCAGTTGGTGAAACTGGCATGGTTGGTTCACCTAAGCGTCGTGAAATCGGTCACGGTAAACTAGCATGGCGTGGTATTAACGCTGTTATGCCTACAGCTGAAGAATTCCCATACAGCGTGCGTGTTGTATCTGAAATCACTGAATCTAACGGTTCAAGCTCTATGGCATCAGTATGTGGTACTTCTCTAGCACTTATGGATGCTGGTGTACCAATCAAAACTTCTGTTGCTGGTATTGCAATGGGTCTAGTTAAAGAAGGTGACGATTTTGTCGTTCTTTCTGACATTCTAGGTGATGAAGATCACTTAGGTGACATGGACTTTAAAGTAGCGGGTACTCGCGACGGTATTACTGCACTGCAGATGGATATCAAGATCGAAGGTATCACTCAAGAGATCATGCAGATTGCTCTACAGCAAGCATACGGCGCACGTGTTCATATCCTAAACGTAATGGACCAAGCTATTTCTGGTCACCGTGAAGATATCTCTGATCACGCTCCACGTATCACAACTATCAAGATCAACCCTGAGAAGATCCGTGACGTTATTGGTAAAGGCGGTGCGACAATTCGTGCTCTTACTGAAGAAACCGGCACGACGATTGAGCTAGATGACGACGGTACAGTGAAGATTGCATCTTCAAATGGCGATGCAACTAAAGAAGCTATCCGTCGTATCGAAGAGATCACTGCTGAAGTTGAAGTGGGTACAGTTTACAACGGTAAAGTTGTACGTATCGTAGACTTCGGTGCATTCGTAACGATTCTTCCTGGTAAAGATGGTCTAGTACATATTTCTCAAATCGCTGAAGAGCGTGTTGCGAACGTGTCTGACTACCTAGAAGTGGGTCAAGAAGTTAAAGTTAAAGTGATGGAAGTTGACCGCCAAGGCCGTGTACGTCTTTCTATGAAAGAAGCTGCACCAAAAGCTGAGGCGCCAGCTGCTGAATAAGCACTAGCACTTTGAATCTAAAGGAGGCCAATGGCCTCCTTTTTTATGGCTAAAATAAAGTGTTGTGGTGAAATAATCAGCAAGAATTAGATTATTTTCAATTCCTTGATAGCAGTCGTGATTAGGGGTTGCTATGATTGGAGCTATTGGTGAACTCAAAAGGTCAAATGGATGAATCAAAAGATGCGAACTGTTGTAGCTGTAGCTATAACAAGTGTGAGTATGCTGCTGACAGGATGTGTGTCCACTCAGTCCGAAAGTGAACGACAAGCGTCGATTAGGGTTGCACCTGTTTCGCCTGACTATAAGCTAGAAATCACCTTAGCAAAATTAAATGAAATTTTAGCGTCAGTAGAGCTAACTCCTGAACAACGAGCACGATTCCATTATGACCGTGGTGTTATTTATGATCGTGTCGGCCTGCGTATATTAGGCCGTATCGACTTTCATCAGGCATTAAAACTGCAGCCTAATCTTGCAGATGCTTATAACTTTCTAGGTATTTATTACACCCAGGAAAGTGAATTCGAAAGTGCATATGAAGCATTTGATGCTGTATTGGAGTTGTCTCCTGATTATGATTACGCATTTTTGAACCGAGGGATTGCCTTATACTACGGTGAGCGTATGGAGCTAGCTGTTAATGATATGAGCGATTTCTATATGCGAGATCCGTCAGATGGCTACCGCGCATTATGGTTGTATTTAGCTGAAAGTGAAGTTGATGAACTTGCGGCTAAAACTGAGCTTGCTGAACATAAAGCGAATTTACAAGCCAATGCTTGGGCTACGGTGTTGGTTGATTATTACTTAGGTAATAAAACCAAAGAGCAGGTGTTCTCACTGGCTAAAGATGGTTTGAAGCACCCAGAAGAGTATGCAGAGCGTTTGTGTGAAGCGTATTTCTATATGGCAAAAATAGCTCAGAAAAAAGGTGATAACGCAGAAGCCGCTAATTACTTCCGGTTAGCCCTTGCAACTAATATTTATGATTTTGTAGAGCATCGCTACGCGAGACTGGAACTTGCAAGAACTAACGAGTTGTTAAAAACTAGCTCTAACTAATCGTTAGAGCGCGTGTCTTGCTGGTAATTAAAGCCCCTTATTGGGGCTTTTTTATTTTTGACTAGCCACAAATGGTTATCAAGCCGATTTTACTGGCTAGTTTGGTAGCCAAAATATAGGTGAGCGGCTATAATTGCCGCCTTTGTAAACTCCCAGAATTACAGGTAAACATGTCAGGCTATAAAGTTGAGGTCGACAAACGTCGCACTTTCGCCATCATCTCTCACCCAGATGCGGGTAAAACCACCATTACTGAAAAGGTTCTTTTATTCGGAAACGCTTTACAAAAAGCGGGTACTGTAAAGGGCAAAAAGTCAGGTCAGCATGCAAAATCTGACTGGATGGAGATGGAAAAAGACCGCGGGATCTCAATCACTACGTCTGTAATGCAGTTTCCTTATAACGATGCATTAGTTAACCTTCTCGATACACCTGGTCACGAAGACTTCTCGGAAGATACTTATCGTACGCTTACCGCTGTTGACTCGTGCTTGATGGTTATTGACTCTGCTAAAGGTGTTGAGCAACGTACTATTAAACTGATGGAAGTAACACGTTTACGTGATACACCAATCGTTACCTTCATGAACAAACTTGACCGCGATATTCGCGACCCAATCGAGTTGATGGATGAAGTAGAAGAAGTACTTAATATTGCCTGCGCACCTATTACTTGGCCAATTGGTGCGGGTAAAGAGTTTAAGGGTGTTTACCACATTTTACGCGATGAAGTGATTCTGTATCAGAATGGTATGGGCCACACGATTCAAGACTCTCGTATCATCAAGGGGCTTGATAACCCAGAGCTTGATGAAGCTATTGGTGGTTATGCCGCTGATATTCGCGATGAAATGGAGCTAGTTTTAGGCGCTTCTAATGAATTTGATCACGACGCATTCTTAAAAGGCGAGCTTACCCCTGTGTACTTTGGTACTGCATTGGGTAACTTTGGTGTTGATCATATTCTTGACGGTATCGTTGAGTGGGCACCTACGCCACAGCCACGTGAAACAGAAGCCCGTGACGTTCAGCCAGAAGAAGAAAAGTTCAGTGGTTTCGTATTTAAGATCCAAGCAAACATGGATCCTAAGCATCGTGACCGCGTAGCCTTTATGCGTATTTGTTCTGGTCGATACGAGCAAGGTATGAAGATGCACCATGTACGTCTAGGTAAAGACGTCAATGTGAGTGACGCACTAACCTTTATGGCGGGCGATCGTAACCGTGCAGAAGCTGCATACCCAGGTGACATTATTGGTTTACACAACCACGGTACAATTCGCATTGGTGACACATTTACCCAAGGCGAAAAAATCCGCTTTACTGGTGTACCAAACTTTGCGCCAGAAATGTTCCGTCGTATTCGCTTAAAAGATCCGTTAAAGCAAAAGCAATTGCTTAAAGGCTTAGTACAGTTGTCTGAAGAAGGTGCTGTGCAGGTATTTAGACCACTTGATAGTAACGACTTAATTGTTGGTGCTGTTGGTGTGCTACAGTTTGAAGTGGTTGTAGGCCGCTTGAAGACTGAATACAAGGTTGAAGCGATTTACGAAGCGATTAGCGTTGCTACTGCACGTTGGGTTTATTGTGATGATCATAAGAAACTTGATGAGTTTAAACGTAAGTGCAGCATGAACCTTGCATTAGATGGTGGTGACAACCTCACTTACATCGCACCGACTATGGTTAACTTGAATCTATCTATGGAACGTTACCCAGACATCGAATTCGCAAAGACGCGCGAAAACTAATATTTATTGGTAGTATGAGCGTGTAACTAACGCTACAGTTAATGCCGATTTAATAAAAATCCCAAACCTAGGCTTGGGATTTTTTGTTTTTACTCTCTAACGAGAGTGGCTTAATACCAATCAGTATAAGAGTTTGATCTACTCCGAGCGATTTTTGGCAAACTAATTCAAGGCGAATAGCTGCAATAATGGTTGTTCCCTTATTAAAGCTAATCAACGCAGAAGTAGGCCGCTAAAAAAGCTTCAGAATGGCGAGTTTTTGCGATTAGATACTGTGAATTTTTACAAACAAAGAGTCTGCTCAACCCTAATTCAACGATGCTCTTCACTCGCAGTAAACCACATGGTCATGCATGTTCCAGACATACATAAGACATTTCCTCGATCCTTGGAGGTCAGATGTAGTTAATGTCATTCAAGCACAACTATATGAATATAGGAGGTACGAGACCAAAGATGGTCTAAGGTAGAATAATGCAGGGCCTTTACCGAGGAGCATTTAATGACCTTTCCGCAAAACCGCTAAACTCTTGCTGAGTGACTAAATGTTTAAACTGATTGGTATAAGAAGGCGGATCTTTTTCGAGTTAGTTTGTATCGATTACAAAGGCGACTTATATTAATCTTGGCGTTATAAGCTAAGTTTTGGTTGTGGAGATACAGGGAGTGAGGGAGATAAGTTTAAAATGAACTTAATTAGCCGCTGTTGGCAAAAATATATAGGTTGGTGCGATAGTATGGGACTTACGCCTGAAAATCGCCGTAGCTGCTTACCACGCTTGTCAGAACCTGAGCTAATCGACATATCAAAAAGACAGTCAGAGGCTTTCAGAACAGAATCAAACGAGCGAAGCAAAAGCCATGAGTAACCCCCTACCTATTATAGACAGCCACGCTCACCTTGATTTCCCTGAGTTTGATATTGATAGAGCTGAGTTATTTGCTCAAATGAAACTTGCCGGGATCGATAACGTTGTGCTGCCGGGCGTTTCAGCTTTGCATTGGCATAATCAGCTCAAAATTGCTGAGCAATATCGATGTTTATATGCCCTAGGGATCCACCCTTGGTACTGCGGTCATGCTGCAAATATAGATAGTGAGCTTAAGTCTCTAAGAACTTTGTTACTGAAATATAAAGAAAAACCTCAATTAGTCGCCATAGGGGAATGTGGTTTAGATAAATTACATAAAAGTGATTTTGATACACAATTGAAAGTATTTACAGCTCAAATTGAGCTTGCAGTAGAGTTTGAACTACCTCTCATTATTCATTCTGTTAAGGCTCATGAAGAGGTTATTAAATTACTTAAAATACTGAAACCAAGTAAAAAAGGCGTAATTCATGGTTTTTATGGTGGGCCAGAACTGGCATCACAATATGTTAATTTAGGCTATAAAGTCGGTGTGGGCGGGCTTTTACTCAATGATAATGCACCTAAATTGCAACAAACGGTGGCGCAATTACCATTAGATTCTTTTGTCTTGGAAACAGATTCGCCTGCGATGACGCCTAAAAATAGTCAAAATCGTCGAAATACGCCGCTAATTTTGCCTGATATCCTCCAAAAAATGGCGAATTTACAAAAAAAATCTGCCGTTCTTATTTCAGAACAGATGTTTTATAACGTCACGCAACTCTTTGACCTTTAGTTTTTTTCTCCTTAAACAGATGCTTGTCGCATCATTTTTTTCAACAAAATCATTGAAATAAAACCTCAAAAACTTGATCAATACGACGCTTTTAGGGAGCTGGTCGGGTATAATCGTGGTCGTGAAAAAAGGTTGGTTAACAACATAATTAAAAAGTATTAACAATAGGGTGATGGTTAATGGATATTTTAATGAGTTTAGTAGGGGTGGTCACCTTGCTAGCGATAGCTTTCGGGTTATCGAACAATAGAAATGCAATTAACAAGCGTACAGTTTTCGGTGCCTTGGCAATTCAAGCCGCGTTAGGTGGCTTTGTATTGGCAGTTCCGGTTGGTAAAGATATTCTTCAAGGTATGTCTGATGCCGTATCTAGCGTTATTGGATACGCGCAAAATGGTATTGGTTTCTTATTCGGTGATTTAGCTAACTTCAAGGTTGGCTTTATTTTTGCCGTAAACGTACTACCTGTTATTGTTTTCTTCTCTTCTCTAATTGCAGTTCTTTACTACTTAGGCATTATGCAGTGGGTCATCCGTATTATCGGTGGTGGTCTACAAAAGGCACTTGGCACAAGTCGTACAGAGTCTATGTCTGCTACTGCTAACATCTTCGTTGGTCAAACTGAAGCACCACTAGTTGTGCGTCCGTTTATCGCGACTATGACTAACTCAGAGCTATTCGCAATCATGGTGGGTGGTCTTGCATCTATCGCTGGTTCTGTTCTAGCTGGTTACGCGCAGATGGGTGTACCAATTGAATACTTAGTTGCGGCATCGTTCATGGCTGCACCAGGTGGTCTATTAATGGCTAAACTGATGCACCCTGAAACTGAAGAAGCTAAGAACGAAATGAGCGACTTACCAGAAGATCCTGATAAGCCTGCTAACGTTCTTGATGCAGCTGCTGCAGGTGCTTCGTCTGGTATGCACTTAGCACTAAACGTTGGTGCAATGCTTCTAGCATTCGTTGGTTTGATCGCTATGATCAACGGTATCATCGGTGGTATCGGTGGTTGGTTTGGTATGGAAGGCTTAACACTAGAACTAATTCTAGGTTATATCTTCATGCCATTAGCATTCCTTATCGGTGTGCCTTGGAACGAAGCACTAGTTGCTGGTTCTTTCATCGGTCAAAAGATTGTTGTGAATGAATTCGTTGCTTACTTAAACTTCGCTCCATACATTCACGAAGCAGCTACGGCTTGTACCAGTGTTGTAGAAGAAGTCGCGCAAGGTCTACCTTTGTGTGTTGAAGGTACGCAAGCGGCTATGAGTTTCAGAACACAAGCTATCGTCTCATTCGCTCTATGTGGTTTCGCTAACCTATCTTCAATCGCGATTCTGCTTGGCGGTCTGGGCTCTATGGCTCCTAATCGTCGTCACGATTTAGCTAAGCTTGGTATCCGAGCGGTTATCGCCGGTTCTCTAGCGAACTTAATGAGTGCAACATTAGCGGGTCTATTCCTAGCGTTGTAATCATATTAAAAACTGAGCCTTAGGGCTCAGTTTTTGCTTTTGCTTACCTAAAAGCAAAAGAGAGTAAGACTGAAGTTTCCAATGATATGTTTTTGAAATGATCAATAGCGACTGGTTAGGGATTGTTTCGGCTTGAAAATGACAAAAAAGATGATTAGACAGTCGATTCTGTCACAAAATCATAAAGTTGTTTTGATGTTAAAACTTAGTGTTCGCATTTTTACATTAATCATGTTGAAGTTTGACGGAAATTAAGTAAAATGCGCGCCATAAAAAAGAAACGCTGACTCTTCATAAAGAAGGGCGGCACACCATAAAATAAATGGGGTTGATGATGAAAAACGTTAAAACTTTCGCTTTAGCAGCTACAGCTATCGCGGCAACTATGTCTGCACCTACATTCGCTGCTGACCGTTCTGACCTACGCGCTGGCGATTACAGCTGGATGCAGTTCAACGCAATGTACGCTGTAAACGAACTTCCACGTGACGGTTCTACTGACAATGGTCATGATTACCTAGAGATGGAATTTGGCGGCCGCGCTGGTATCGTAGACCTATACGGCTATGTTGATGTGTTCAACGTAACTAACCGTGACTACGGTGATAAGAATAACGGTGCAAGCAAAATGTTCATGAAGTTTGCTCCTCGTTTCTCTATCGACGCAATGACTGGAATGGATCTTTCTGTTGGTCCTATCCAAGAAGTTTATATCTCAACTCTATTTAACTGGGGTGGTGGAGCAATCCGCGGTACTGACGTTGATGGTAACGAGACAAATGACGTAAACAATGCTTCAATCGGTATTGGTGCGGATGTAATGGTTCCATGGTTAGGTAAGACTGGCATGAACCTTTACTCTTTCTATGACATGAATGCTAAAGAATGGAACGGTTACCAATTCTCTATGAACTGGTTCAAGCCTGTTGTTAACTTCGACAATGGTTCATTCATCTCTTTCCAAGGTTATGTTGATTACCAGTTCGGCGCTGATGAAGTTAATGCATATGACGAAGATGGTAGCTTTGTTAACACTACAACCACGTCTCACGGTGGTGCCGCATACTTCGGTCTACACTGGCATTCAGACAACTACGCTCTTGGTTACGGCCTAAAAGCGTACAACGATGTTTACCTTCTTAAAGATGATGGTACATTCGGTCTAGAAACTACAGGTGTTGCACACTACTTCACAGCTACATACAAGTTCTAAGCATCGCTTAATACATTGTAAGTAGACGACAGGGCCGCGAATTTCGCGGCTCTATCTTAAAACGAAACCCAATACTCTACTCAATACATTAAGCGTTAAATTACATTCAAATTGTAATGTAAATGAGTTAATTTTTACCTAAGCATCAGCTATATTATGTAAGCTCGTTATACTGAGTTTAATGCCGTAGTTTGTTTATGTAAGTATTAACAGAGCACCTTTAATTGGTGAATGAAGTAACATAAGTTACCTAAGATTTATTACGCGCTAAAACGGATTTTTCGCGGAAAGGCAGATTTAAAGTGATAGTACTCTCCCTTCCCGGTCTTCATGGATTCAAGTCGTGACACTAGTGTCAGGATAGTTGAGCTAAATAGGCTCACAATGTTGGATACCTGAATAATTATTTTTATGTTTGGCGCGCTATGCGTTTAAAGCATTGTAATTCGGTTATGTTCGAAGACCCGGCCAAAAATATAAACAAAAACAAGCCAGTTCTAGGCATCGCCATGCGATAAATTTCTGTTTTAAATTAATTAATTGAATCTTTCTCGGAGAGCTATTATGAGCGACTTAAAAAAAGCAGCACAACAAGCCATTAATCTAATGGATCTTACTACGCTTAATGATGATGACACTGATCAAAAGGTTATTGATTTATGTCATAAAGCAAAGACGCCAGCTGGCGATACTGCTGCAATCTGTATTTATCCACGCTTTATTCCGATTGCACGTAAAACCCTAAACGAAATTGATGGCGATGACATCAAAATTGCTACAGTGACTAACTTCCCACACGGTAACGACGATATCGCTATCGCAGTTTTAGAAACTCGTGCGGCAGTGGCTTATGGCGCTGATGAAGTTGACGTTGTATTCCCATACCGCGCGCTAATGGCTGGCAACGAAACTGTAGGTTTCGAGCTAGTTAAAGCTTGTAAAGAAGCATGTGGCGACGATGCAATTCTTAAAGTTATCATCGAATCTGGCGTGTTAGCTGATCCTGCACTTATTCGTAAAGCATCTGAGCTATCTATTGATGCTGGCGCTGACTTTATCAAGACTTCTACAGGTAAAGTTGCAGTGAACGCAACGCTTGAAGCTGCTGAAATCATGATGACAGTGATTAGCGAAAAGAACCCTAAAGTTGGCTTTAAGCCAGCTGGCGGCGTTAAAGACGCTGAAGCAGCTGCTGAATTCTTAGGTGTTGCAGCTCGCCTATTAGGTGATGACTGGGCAACTCCAGCGACATTCCGTTTTGGCGCATCAAGCCTATTGAATAACTTGCTTCATACATTAGAGCTAGGCGATGCACCACAAGGTGCACAAGGTTACTAATCTTTACACCTTAAGCTTGTTATTAAGTGTGATCTAAATCTAATTAGGTGTATCAAAAGTCCGTTAGTATGTAACAATATTACGGCTTTTGATTCCTATTAGTGGAATGCTAACTGAAACTGCTATTAATTAGAAATTCAGTTACACTCTTGGAGGTAGTACATGTTTTTAGCTCAAGAAATTATTCGTAAAAAACGTAATGCAGAAGCGCTGTCGACGGCAGAGATTCAATTCTTTGTTAACGGTATCACTAACAATACAGTTTCAGAAGGTCAGATCGCAGCCCTAGGTATGGCGGTCTATTTCAATGACATGAACATGGATGAACGTATTGCGCTTACTACTGCAATGCGTGACTCTGGCACAGTGCTCAACTGGCAATCACTTAATCTAAACGGTCCAATTATCGATAAACACTCAACCGGTGGTGTGGGAGATGTCATTAGTTTGATGTTAGGCCCAATGGCTGCAGCTTGCGGTGGTTATGTACCTATGATTTCAGGTAGAGGCCTTGGTCATACCGGTGGTACGCTCGATAAGTTTGACGCCATCCCAGGTTATAATACTGAGCCTGATAGCGCACTTTTCCGTAAAGTAGTAAAAGAAGCTGGCGTGGCGATTATTGGCCAAACAGGCGATCTTGTTCCTGCTGATAAGCGTTTCTACTCTATTCGAGATAATACCGCCACGGTTGAATCTATCTCGCTAATTACCGCCTCAATTCTTTCTAAAAAACTTGCAGCAGGCCTTGATGCCTTAGCCATGGATGTCAAAGTAGGTACTGGCGCGTTTATGCCAACTTATGAGGCATCTGAAGAACTAGCACGCAGTATTACTGCGGTAGCAAATGGCGCTGGTACCAAGACAACTGCATTACTTACCGACATGAACCAAGTATTGGCATCATGTGCAGGTAACGCATTAGAAGTGAAAGAAGCTGTTGATTTTATGACAGGCGCTTACCGTAATCCTCGTTTATACGAAGTGACTATGGGTCTATGTGCTGAAATGCTAGTGCTAGGCGGACTTGCCAGTAATGAAGCTGACGCTCGCGTTAAACTTAATGCCGTGCTTGATAACGGTAAAGCGGCTGAAATATTTGGTCGTATGGTTGCAGGTTTAGGTGGTCCAGCTGATTTTGTAGAAAACTACAGCAAATACCTACCTGACTCACAAATTATTCGTCCTGTTTACGCAGATAAATCCGGCTTTGCAGCCGCGATGGATACTCGTGAGCTTGGACTTGCAGTAGTAACCTTGGGCGGTGGTCGTCGCAAACCTGGTGATGCGCTTGATTATAGCGTGGGGCTTTCGCAAGTTTGCGCATTAGGCGATGAGATTAATGCCGACAAGCCTATTGCATTTATTCATGCCCAATCTGAAAACGCCTTTGCTGAAGCTGAAGCTGCAGTGAAAAAAGCGATTCACATTGGCGATACCAAACCAGAGCAAACTCCGGAAATATATCGTTATATCCGTGAGTCAGATCTGTAACGGAGCACAGTTTATGAAACGTACTATAATCATGATGCTAGACTCATTCGGCGTTGGTGCAGCGCACGATGCTGAGGCTTTTGGCGATGTGGGTTCAAACACTTTTGGTCACATTGCTAAGGCATGTGCTGAAGGCAAAGCAAACGATGGTCGTGAAGGCCCGTTAAAGCTGCCAAACTTGGCGCGTTTAGGTCTTGGTCATGCATCAAAAGAAAGTACTGGTGAGTTTCCACTTGGCTTTGCTGATGATGTTGAAGTTATTGGTGCTTATGGTTACGCAGACGAGCTAAGCTCGGGTAAAGATACACCAAGCGGACACTGGGAAATGGCTGGCGTACCTGTTTTATACGAATGGGGTTACTTCAGTGAGCTAACTAACTCTTTCCCACAAAAGCTAACCGATAAGATTTTAGCACGAGCGGGATTAACCGAGTTTTTAGGTAACTGCCATTCATCTGGTACGGTTATTTTAGAAGAACTTGGCGAAGAGCATATGCGTACAGGCAAGCCAATTTTTTATACTTCTGCTGACTCAGTATTTCAGATCGCTTGTCATGAAGAATCTTTCGGGCTTGAGAAGTTATATGAGCTTTGCATTATCGCCCGTGAAGAGCTTGCCGATTACAATATTGGTCGTGTGATTGCGCGTCCATTTGTTGGCACATGTGCCAGTGATTTCGAGCGTACCGGTAACCGTCGCGATTACGCGGTAGAGCCGCCTGCGCCAACCGTACTTGATAAGCTTAAGGCTGCCGGTGGTGAAGTTGTTAGTGTGGGTAAGATTGCAGATATTTATGCAAACTGCGGCATCACTAAGAAAGTTAAAGTAACGGGCCTAGAAGCGTTATTTGACGCGACGTTAGAGCAAGTTAAACAAGCTGGTGACAACACAATTGTTTTCACTAACTTTGTGGATTTTGACTCACATTACGGCCACCGTCGTGATGTAGCTGGTTATGCTCGCAGCCTTGAGTACTTTGACTCACGTTTGCCAGAGATTTTAGCACTGCTAGGCGAAGACGACTTCTTACTGCTGACTGCTGATCATGGTTGTGATCCAACATGGCCTGGTAGTGACCATACTCGTGAGCGTGTGCCTGTACTTGCGTACGGTGCAGGCCTAGAAGCTGGCTCCTTAGGGCTGCGCAATAGTTTTGCTGATATGGGCCAATCTATTGCTAGCTACTTTAAGCTTGAGCCAATGGAATATGGCGAATCATTTATTCGTTCATAATCTGAAGAAATTTGAATTTGGCGGCTCAAATTGAGCCGCTAGCATACAAGACTTAAGTTGTTTACAACGGTCTATAAATATAAATAGGGGTTATTCTGATGGCTACACCACACATTAATGCCGTAGACGGCGCATTTGCTGATACAGTTCTATTTCCAGGCGATCCACTACGCGCTAAGTACATCGCTGAAACGTTTCTAGAAAACGTTGAGCAAGTTACTGACGTTCGTAACATGCTTGGTTTCACTGGTACTTACAAAGGTGTTCGTATCTCTGTTATGGGTTCAGGCATGGGTATCCCATCTTGTTCAATCTACGCAACTGAATTGATCAAAGATTACGGCGTTAAGAACCTAATCCGTGTTGGTACTTGTGGTGCAATCAGCACTGACGTTAAAGTACGTGACGTGATCATTGGTATGGGTGCTTGTACTGACTCACAAACTAACCGTCTACGTTTCCGTGGCCAAGACTTCGCTGCTATTTGTGATTACGGCCTATTAAGCGCTGTAGTTAAAGCTGCTGAAGCAAAAGGCACTAAGTACCGCGTAGGTAACGTTTTCTCTGCAGACCTATTCTACACTCCTGATCCAGTTATGTTTGACGTAATGGAAAAGATGGACGTATTAGGCGTTGAAATGGAAGCTGCTGGTCTATACGGTGTAGCAAAAGAGTTCGGTGCTAAAGCATTGTGTGTTGTTACTGTTTCGGATCATATCCGTACTGGTGAGAAGACAACTTCAGATGAGCGTCAAACTACGTTCAACGAAATGATCGAAATGACACTAGAAGCTGCAATTACTCTTTAATTGCTAATGCTTTAGTCGTTATCGACTGCAATAAAAACGGACGCTAATGCGTCCGTTTTTTTATCTATTTTTTACCACTGTTTATACCAAACAATTTTAGTCTTCAGCTTCTGAGTCATTATCTATTGGTTTCACTTTGGCCTTAGCTTTAGTGGCTGGTTTCTTAACGGGCGCTTTTTTCACTGCAGTTTTTCTAACGCTAGCTTTTTTTGCTGAAGCGGGCTTCACTTTTTCACTGGCTGACGACTCAGAGTCGGCTTCTGCACTAGCACTTTCTGGGATGTCGGCAACCTTTGTAGCCCTTTTAGCCTTTGTCGCTACAGCTGGTGTCTCTACTTTAGCTGCAGTCGATTTAGGCGCAGCCGTTTTGCCTGCAGTTGATTTAGTTGCTGTTGTTTTCGCTGCCGCTTTTGCTTTTGGGGCACGCTTGGCTTTAGGTTTAGGCGCTAATGGTTCAGGCTGCGATTTTGTGTCAGCAGCGTTAGCTTCAAAGGCCGGCTTTGGCTCTTGTTTAGGTGTTTGCTTTACCTCTGCTTCAATCTTTGGTTGAACCTCTGATTCAAGCTGAGAAATAGCACCTTGCTGAGCTTTATTCGCCGCTTTTGGCTCTGCATTAACTGTTGCGTTTACAGATGTTACTGTTGAAGCGGCTTCTGCCTTAGAAGCTGTTTTCATCTTTTCAGGGCTAGCTTTAACATCGTTGACAGTACTATTTAAGTTGTCATTAGCTTTTACCGAGTCACCAGAGTTAACAGCGTCGTTTACTTTATTATCTGCACTTATTGTCTCATTAGGCTTTGCTTCATCTATTAGCGTTGCCGATGTTTGAGTTTTGCCTTGGGTAGCCAGTTTTTTGGCTTCTTTAGCTTCAGCTTTGGCTTTTTTCTTCGCTAATAATCTTCTCAGTTTTACTCTCGCTTTACGTCTATCAAAGTCCGCACGCTTAAATGAAAGTGCGCGCGATAGCAGCATGCCAATTAATCCTGCTATTAGCAGCATCATTTGTTGCTGCTCCATATTGATTTGATGCGCTTCTTTAATTTCATTGAAGAAGTACTTAGGTTCTAGACGTACTTCTACGTAACCTAAGTTTTTACCGTCTTGCGAGACTGCTTCAACATAAGGAGGATATTGATCTAAAATCGTGTTTAACTCTTCAGAGCCGGGCTCCAAATCTTCTTCCGTTACACTTTGGGCAAAAGAGAGCCTTACGCCATCTTCGCTAAAGATGCTGGCTGACATGACCTTAGGGTCGAGCACAAGCGCTTGGGCAAGCCATTGCAATTGCTCGTCATTTTCAAGTTGTAATGCTGGTGCAGCACCATAAGCAGTTTGCTGGACCAGTAATCTTGCCATCTTTTCGGTTTGGGACTTTAGAAGCTGCTGCCCTTGTAGTAGGCTAGTTTCCCACAACTGGTCAAGACCGATGAATAATGCGATAGCAATCATGATCTGTAATAATCGGCTTATTCGATGGCTCTTTCTTAGGCCTTTTAAATAGAACACTGAAACCCTTAATATGTTGTGTACTGACTTAATAATAATTGATTCTGTCTGTACTCGGTAGCTGGAGAGTCATAACTAATGGAAAGTTCGAGTCAATCTGCTGTTTTTACTTGGTTAACCACCGAAAGTAGCATGTCTTTTATAGCAGGGAAACAAAGATTTTCTCGTCATAACGAAACCGAGTACCCAGTCGGTTTCTCACGTTATCGAGTCGTATTTTTAGCGAAACAAGATTGTGATGAAAATCAACAAACCATCGATATTCAAGTGGTTTGTAACTGGTTAACGGCATTAAGTACTGACTTGAGTTTGGCAGCTATTGAGCGTCATTGCGGTTTGAGCTGCATTGAGCTCTGCAGCGAGAGCGCATTATCTCAAGCGCAATTGTCTCAATTAGATAACCTAACAACTGTTGAGTTATTTGAAGTCGCTCCTAATGCACCGCTAATCAATACTCCAGGGTTATTAGTCATGGATATGGACTCAACAGCTATTGAAATCGAGTGTATTGATGAGCTGGCTGTTATGGCGGGAGTTGGTGCCGCAGTTGCCGAAGTGACCGAGCTTGCGATGCAAGGCGAGCTCGATTTTGAGCAAAGTTTACGTGCGCGAGTTGCTAAGCTTGAAGGTGCAGATGCGCAAATCATCGAAACGCTATGTGCTAAGCTACCATTAATGCCGGGCCTTAAAGAGATGATTGCTGAGCTTAAAAGTCATGGCTGGCGAACCGTCGTCGCCTCTGGTGGCTTTACGCCATTTGTGGATCATCTTAAACAGCTATTATCTCTTGATGCTGCATTTGCAAATGAGCTGGATATTGCTGATGGTAAGTTACTTGGCAGTGTTTCGGGCCAAGTGGTGGATGCGCAATTCAAAGCTGACACCGTAGTTAGCTGTGCAGAGCAGTGGCAAATAGCAGCAGGGCAAAGAGTGGCAATTGGTGATGGTGCTAATGATATTCCAATGATTGAAACTGCTGATTTTGGTATTGCATATCATGCAAAGCCTAAGCTTGCTAAGGCCGCAGATATTCAGATTGATAAGCTAAATTTAAAGGTGTTGCCTTATTTGTTTCAGCTTAAGTAATGCAAATTGCCATTAGCTTGGGGTAACTAGTTGCTGGTTAAGGCCGATTAAACCAAGCGTCTTCAAATAGAAGCTCAGCACCTACCGTGTTGGGCTTTTTTGCTGTAATGGGGCACTAATTTTTGGCGATTGAAATTTAAATGCACATTTCAATATCTCTCTACACCTCACCTCAACCTTTATCTCTAGCAGATGATTATTCAAGATAAAAGTTGTTATATTTTAATGTTATAGATAATGGTTGAAATGAGTATTTGTTCTAAAAGTTAACTATCATTTTGATTAATTTAGCTATCCAAATTACTCCGCGTTTTAATCGTACTTGCCCGGCATATTATTAGAGTGTTTGCTCTTGTCTTTGCATTTAGAGTTCAGTAGCGTAACTTAAAAAACAAGAGAGTTTAGCTTTGAATATCCAGCAAAAATCTTACCATGTACCTTATAAACACGGCCATTTGCACTTAAGGCAGATAGTGCCTGTGCAAGCAGATATGAGTAAGCCGCCAATTTTAATGTTACATGGCGCTATGTCTAATGGGCGGGTGTTTTATAGTGACTCAGGTAAAGGCTTGGGTTGCTATTTAGCTGATGCGGGGTATGTTGTTTACGTGCTTGATACTCTAGGTCGTGGCCTTAGTGAGCCTAAGTTAGCTCGCGGTTTTGAGTCTGGCCAAGGTGAGGTGATCCGCGAACAATTGCCACTTATTCAGCAATACATACTGTCGTTGCATCCAAAAGTAAAAACAGTACATTGGTGCGCACATTCTTGGGGGGGCGTATTGATGGCAAGCGCGTTAGCCCGCTATGAGGATTTACAGCAAAGCGTTGCTTCATTAGTCACCTTTGGCAGTAAACGCCGTATTCAAGTCAAATCACTGCAAAAATGGCTTACAGTGGATCTCGTGTGGAACAACATTGCGCCTTTTATCGCTTGGAAAAGTGGTTACCTGCCCGCAGACAAACTGAAAATGGGCATGGATAATGAGTCTCGTTCATCGCTTAGGCAAACTATTGAGTGGGTGCGCGGCCAATGGGTAGATAGCGATGATGGTTTTGATTATGCCAGCGCCGCCAAACAAGCTAATTGGCCTAAGTCTTGGTTTATAGCCGGTAAGGGCGACAAGGTGCTTGGTAATCCTGCTGATGTTGAGCGCATGATAAAAGAGTGCCAGATTCAGCAGGTTGATTACACCTTATTATCTAAAAAGCAGGGCTTTAGACATGACTACGATCATGGTGGCATGTTAACCCATAAAGATGCCGTTAAAGATCATTTTCCAAAAGTTAGAGACTGGTATCGGAGCTTCAACGGCTAGGTTTAGTTTATTGGTTATGGCGTTAATAACTTAGATGCCAACATGTAAGGTTGTACCTAGGCTGGTAATAAGCAGAAACATATAGAAGCCTAGTTTGGCAGTTAGACTTATAAGCTTGCTTTATTTAACAGTTACAAATACTTGCTGCTAGTACTACTCATTGTGGTGAGCCAATAACGGCGCGAGTTTTACCAGTTCTGCAAGGTTACTGACGCCAAGTTTGGTCATTAGTTTTGAGCGATGAACTTCGATGGTGCGGATCGCAACGCAGAGCTCATTCGCCATCTGTTTATTGGTGTTTCCCGCAATCACTAGCTCAAAGATCTGCGTTTCTCGCTCAGACAAATTATTAATCAAAGCTTGGTTAGTCAGCTTCCAATGTTGGCGGCAGCTGTACTCTAGCCCTTTAGCAATTGATTGCGATAAAAGTTTGCCTTGTACAGGCTTTTGAAAGAAATCAAACGCCCCATTTTTAAAAGCGTCTACAGCCATAGGCACGTCACCATGGCCTGTTAAGAAAATAACTGATAATGGGCTTTTAGCTTGAGTGAGTAGTTGCTGCACTTGAGGGCCTGTTAGCCCCGGCATACGCGCATCTAAAATAACGCAACCAGCTTGGCTTAAATCAACGGATGCAAGAAAGCTGTCGCCACTGTTGAAACAATTAAGTTGGTAACCATAACCGTCCATTAAGAAGCTTATCGAATCGATAATTGCTTCATCATCATCGACTAAATACACCGGACCTTTAATTAGCTGTTCCACAACACACCTTTATTTTAGCAATGCTTAAATGATTGATATCCCAGTTTGCAGCAATTAGCGAACTATTTTTCATAAAGCATGAATTGGGTCACGCAGCTAACTTAGCTGCCTAGCGTAAGCTATTGCTAATCAATCCGCTTTAAATTTATCACAGCGCTTTAGCGGTTTTTATATTTGATTAGGGCTGATAAGACCTATGTTCTATCGTGATTTAGCAGGCTATTAATTGAATGTTAAGGGAATGAAATTGCCTAAAATTTTGTTTTGTATCTTAGTTTTATTGTTTTCTACCACTGCATGGTCTAAGCCAAAGCAGTTTTATGTGGGCGTGCTGGCAAACTGGGGGCATCAACAAGCGGTCGAGCGCTGGACTCCGATGATGCAATACCTTAATGAGCAAGTTCCAGGTGCTGAGTTTCATGTCTATCCTGGCAATTTTGAAGCGCTAAATTTGGCGATGGAGCTCGGGCAAATTCAGTTTATTATTACCAACCCAGGCCAATACTTGTATTTGTCGAACCAATATCCACTTTCTTGGCTCGCAACAATGCGCTCAAAACGCCATAACGGCACGACATCAGCTATTGGCTCAGCGATTATCGTTAGTGCTAATAGTGATTACCGCACTTTATATGACTTAAAAGGCAAGATTGTTGCTGCGAGCGATCCACATGCGCTTGGTGGATATCAAGCAACTGTTGGCCTCATGCATAGTTTGGGAATGGACCCTACAACGTTTTTTGGCCAAACCAAATTCTTAGGCTTTCCACTCGATCCGCTGCTGTACCAAGTGCGCGATGGTAATGTTGATGCCGCAATAACGCCTTTGTGTACGCTAGAGGACATGGTTGCCCGAGGGCTTATTCGCCGTGCAGATTATCGGGTGCTAAACCCGAGTCGACCAGAGGGAATAGAATGCCAGTGCAGCACAAATCTGTACCCAAACTGGTCATTTGCGGCCACAGAAAGTGTTGATACCAACTTAACCAAGGCAATTACCCAAGCGTTATTGGAGTTAACTGCAGACAACCCCGCAGCAATCACTGCACAGCTCAAGGGCTGGACTTCGCCAATTAGCCAGTTAGCTGTGATTAAACTGTTTAAAGAGTTACATGTGGCATCGCCTGAGCATAGCCGTTGGGATTCGGTCAAACAGTGGCTTGAAGATAATCGTCACTGGGGAATTTTATCGGTACTCATTTTTATTATCGCCACCCTTTACCATTTATGGATTGAATATCGATTTCATCAAAAAAGTAACTCACTTATTGAGTCTGAGCGCCAGTTAAAGCAGCAAGCAATTGCTTTAGAGAGGCTACAAAGCGCCTCTATTGTTGGTGAGATTGGTGCAGGGCTTGCCCATGAAATTAACCAGCCTATTGCCGCGATTACCAGTTATAGCGAAGGCGGCATAATGCGCTTGCAAGGGCAAGAAAAAGCCGACGTACAAGCCTGTATTGAGCTGCTAGAGAAAATCCACAAGCAGTCCACTCGCGCAGGGGAAGTCGTACATCGAATTCGAGGATTATTAAAACGCCGTGAAGCGGTGATGGTCGATGTGAATATTCTCACCTTAGTAGAAGAGAGTATCTCTTTACTGCGGCTTGAGCTGGCAAGACGAGACATTCAAATCAACACCCAAATTAAAGGTGAACCCTTCTTTATTACTGCTGATAGAGTGGGTTTGTTGCAAGTGCTGATTAACCTAATTAAAAATAGTGTTGATGCCATTGCCGACTCAGACAATGTCCGCAGCGGAAAAATTAATATCGAACTCGACTTTAAAGAGCAGCAAGTCAACATTTTTATCGTCGACAATGGCCCCGGGCTTGCTATGGAGTCAGATACGTTAATGGCAACTTTTTACACCACTAAAGTTGATGGTTTAGGTTTAGGACTGGCGATTTGCAACGAAGTAATTAAAGAGCATGAAGGTCGATTCACGCTGGCTAATCGTAGTGGCGATACTACAGGCTGCGTGGCAACTCTGAGTCTTAAAAAGCGTGGTAGTGAGCAAGCCGTTGTTTAACTTATAACGTATTGTGCAATAGGGCTTAAGTTAACCATAAGTCGCCACCACTATATGTGCGGTATTGACTGTTATTAGTCTGCCGCACATTTTGGCTTTTATTGGGGCATAACCTACAAAAAAATCATCTTTTTTACGTTATGTGGTTTACCACAATTTACAGTATTTACTTGCTGTGGTGGTGTAAAAATGAACTGTGAATTGCTTCACAAACAAGCTCACGGCATAGCAGGTATGTGGTTTACCACAATATTCAAACTTAGCCTCCTCAATAACAATGATGAAAACCTTAGCAAATAGGTTGATTGCAAATCGCAGTTAATCCAGTGCTTAACATATCGCTTTGCTAAGGATCATTGTCATTGGGAGATTTAACATGAAACTAGATCGGCGAACCTTCATTAAAGGGGCCGGAGCGGGTACAGCGACTTGCGCATTAGCAACGCTTCCAGGCTCTTTGGCTGCCCTTGGACATTCTGAGCTGCAAGGCAGTGCAGAGTCAGTCGCAAGTATTTGTGAAATGTGCTCAACCCGCTGTCCGATCTCAGCTCGAGTGGTGAATGGCAAAAACGTATCGATTTTAGGTAACGCTAACGCTAAATCTTTTGGCGGTGCTGTATGTGCTCGTGGCGGTGCAGGTCACAGCCAACTTTACGATAAACAACGTATTGTTAAGCCATTAAAGCGTGTTGGTGAACGTGGTGAAGGTAACTGGCAAGAAATTGAGTGGGATGAAGCTTACCGCACGATTGCTGAAAACCTAAACAGAATTAAAACTCAGCACGGCGCAGAAACTGTAGCCTTTTCATCTAAGTCAGGCTCTTTGTCAGGCCATCTATTCCATTTAGCCAAAGCCTTTGGTAGCCCAAATACCTTTACTCACGCATCAACTTGCCCAGGTAGTTATGTAATTGCTGCGAAAGCTATGTTTGGCGGTAAAATTAAGCGCGACTTAAGTAACTCTAAATACATCATCAACTTCGGTCATAACTTGTACGAAGGCATTAACATGTCTGAGACTCGAGGCATGATGAATGCGCAAATGGAGAAGGGCGCTAAGCTAGTGGTATTTGAACCACGTTTCTCTATCGTCGCAGATAAAGCTGATGAGTGGTACGCGATTAAGCCTGGTACTGATGTAGCAGTAGCTTTGGCCATTTGCCATGTTTTGATTAAAGACGATTTATACGACAAAGACTTTGTAGCACAATACGTCACAGGTTTTGAAGACTTTGCTAAAGAAGTTAACGCTTACACGCCTGAATGGGCAGAGTCAGTCAGTGACGTACCAGCAGAAGATATTCGCCGTATTACTCATGAATACGCCGCTGCTGCGCCACATGCATTAGTGGATTTTGGTCACCGTTCATCGTTTACCACTGAAGAGTTTGAAATGCGCCGCGCACTTTATGCTGCCAACGTGTTAGTTGGCAACATTGAGCGTAAAGGTGGTTTGTACTTCGGCAAAAAAGCCTCTAGCTATAACAAGTTTGCTGGCGAAAAAGTTGCGCCAACACTTGCTAAGCCGGGCGTAGATGGCATGCCAAAAATTGATGCCAAGCGCATCGATATGGTTGATGAACAATACGCCATGACTTGGTCGTCAGGCGGTATTTACCAGACTATTCTCGACGCGACTCTTGATGCGGTACCTTATCAGCTACGTGCTTGGGTCATGAGTCGTACTAACCCAATGCAAACCATGACTGATAGAGCACGTATTGTTGAAACAATGCAAAAGCTCGACTTTATCGTGGCCTGCGATATTTATATCAGCGAATCAGCTGCTTATGCCGATATTTTCCTACCTGAGTCGACTTACCTTGAGCGTGATGAAGAGATCGCTGACAAGTCGAGTAAGAATCCTGCTTACTATGTACGTCAACGCGTAGTTGAAACCATTGGTGATACCAAGCCAAGTTGGCAGATCTGGAAAGAACTTGCAGTTGAGTTAGGTCAAGGCCAGTTCTTCCCATGGGAAAACATGGAAACATTGCAGCTATTCCAAGTGCAACGTGATGTAAACCTACTAAGAAAAATCAAAGACGAAGGCTTTGTTAGCTTTGGTAAGCCTTTGATGCTGCGTGAGCCTAGCATGGTGAGAGATTTTGCTGCTGCTTACCCTAGTGCTAAACCACTTGATGAAAATGGCACATACGCTAGCCACTTAAGCTTCAAGACACCAAGCGGCAAGATTGAGCTTAGCTCAGACAAGGTCGAGAAAATGGCACCAGGCCGCGGGGTGATCCGTTACCGCGAAGTGACCATGAAAAAAGCAGATGAGCTGTTTTTCATTCAAGGCAAGGTCGCGGTACACACTAATGCTGCAACTCAAAACGTACCAATGCTAGCTAACTTGATGTCTGACAATGCCTTGTGGATCCACCCGATCACAGCAGGCCTATTAAATATCTCTAGTGGCGACAAGATCCGCATCTATAACGATACTGGCAGCGAAGAAGGTCACGCATTAGTGACCCCAGGTATTCGCCCTGACACAGTATTTGCTTATATGGGCTGTGGCTCAAAGAATAAAGAACTTGCTCGTGCAACTGGTAAAGGCGTGCATTGCGGTAACTTACTTCCTCACGTGACTTCTCCGGTAACAGGTATGAACCTGCATACAACCGGCGTTAAAGTTGCCAAGATTTAATCGGAGTTAATTATGACTAAGCGTTATGTTCTAGTGCACGATGAAAACAAGTGCATTGGCTGCCAAGCGTGTAACGTGGCTTGCCGCAGTGAAAACAATGTGCCTGAGTCGGTAACTCGCATTCAAGTGAGAATCGAGGGGCCATACGGCAACTTCCCACATTTACATTTTAAATATAATCGCGTTTCCTGCGAGCAATGTGAAAACGCACCTTGCGTTAAGGTGTGCCCAACAGGTGCAGCTTATGTTAACGCAGATGGCATTGTGTCTATCAACGAGAAAAAGTGCGTAGGTTGCTTGTACTGCGTTGCAGCTTGTCCTTACAAGGTGCGCTTTATTAACCCAGAGACTCGTGTGCCAGACAAGTGTGACTTCTGTAAAGATACTCGCTTAGCCCGTGGTGAAGAGCCTGCTTGTGTTAGCGTTTGTCCAACTCAAGCACTGACCTTTGGTGACGCCAATGACCTGAACTCTGAAGTGCGCAAAGTATTAGATACCAAAAATCATTACCAACAAAAGGTAAACCTTGGCACTGAGCCAAGAGTCTACCGCATTCCTAGCCGTAAAGGAGGGATCAAAGCATGAACAATATCTGGGGCTCAATGGAGCAATACGATCCAGTAGTATGGAACTGGATCATCGCAGTCTACTTGTTTATGGCGGGTTTATCAGCGGGTTCAATGCTGGTGGCTATTGGTCTTAAATGGTACAAACAAAGCCGTGGTCAACCTACAGAAGGTTTACCAGTTATTAAGGCTGCAGCGATTATTGGACCTGTCGCAATCAGCTTAGGTATGGCGCTGTTGGTATTGGATTTAACCAAGCCATTTGAGTTTTACCATATTTTGCTTAACTACAACCTGACCTCTGTTATGGCATGGGGTGTAATTGCGCTGCTGGTTTATATTCCGCTGGTATTTGTATTCGCTGCCTTAGTGTTTGAAAAGCAGGTACTACAGTATGCACCTTGGTTAGCTGGCATTCTTAAAGTGTGTCGCCAAGTTGAAAATAGTCTTAATAAACTGATTTTCGCCCTTGGCTTAGGCGTAGGGGTTTACACTGGCTTCTTACTATCGGCTTTGATTAGTTACCCAATCTTGAACACTGCGGTATTACCAGCCTTGTTCTTGGCGTCTGCACTGTCAGTTGGCTCTGCGGGTAACATCTTGGTAGCAACCTTATTCTTTAGTAAAAAAGAGTCTGATTGTATCGAACAAGTGCACCGCATCGAGTATCCAGTAGCCTTTAACGAAGCGCTTTGTTTAGTCCTGTTGTTTGTTGGTCTTAACTTTTCAGGCCCAGCTGCTCAGGCGGCAACAGCAGCGATTACGACAGGCACTTGGGCAAGTGTATTTTGGATTGGTGTAGTTGGCTTAGGTTTGGTTGTGCCAGTACTTGCAAGCACGCTAGCACCTAAGGCGTGGCGCCATACTAAAGGCTTCTTAATTACAGTATCGTGCAGCACTATCATTGGTGTATTAGCACTGAGGCACTTTGTGGTGTACGCAGGTCAAAGTTACATTAGTTAGCCATTAGTAATGTTAATTCATTTAGCTAACAGCCCAAGTAATACTTGGGCTTTTTTATGCTTATAATATTTCAGATTCGTCGTTACGCTCATTGAACGCCGGATTTTATCTAACTCTTAACTAAGGCACTAGCTCTTAACTTATCAGAAGGTCGCTAAGCAAAATTAGCGAGCTTATATTGAGTGAAAAGTTGGCTAAAAGGTCGTTGTTCAAATAGCGCTAAAAGTTGAGTTTTGCTAGCAAATATAAGAGCCATTTAAAATGGCATTAAACACAGTTTCTTTCTGCAACAAGACTGCTGCTAATTATTTAGCTCCGGCCTTAGGGGGATAGAATAAGCATTCAGGGCTTGGCCTTGCTGATAAAGCTCTCGATGTATGCCTATACTTGACCACACTCCAAGTATTCGCTCGGTAAGCAGTAACTTATAGCTTTAGCTGATAAGTTGGAATGAATATTGTGAAACCCTAACAGTACAATTATTAGAAAGTTCAAGATCTCAGGGTGAGCGATACAGACAGGCGATACAAACAAGCACTACAAAAAAGCCCTGTTATCAAACAGGGCTTTATAGAAAGGGTTAGTACATCACTGTAGCTTACGCTATTTATTCAACAGGTTTTTTAATAATATTTTGCGGTTTAACTAATACACTTTCTTGAATGATCTCAGCAACGATAGACTTTTTAGCGCGTCTTTTCTTGATGATAAAGCTGCTTAATATACTAATAATCGCAATGGCTAAGGTAACAAATGGTGCAATGATCAGTGCCATAGTCACAAACTTTGCAATATTTTCTGGTAGATAGGATAAGGCGTAACCAAAGCCTAATAATAAGCCGCTCCAACTCGCTGCACTTAACCAAGCAAAGTAATGGAAATGAGCCACATTTTTAACGTGTAATCCCATCATCAAAGGTAATAAAGGACGAACAACCGGAATAAAGCGAGCAATAAATAATGCTAATAATCCATGTTTATTTAATAACTTATCTACGGTTTTCATGCGCTTTTCGGGAACAGCATCAATCCAGCGCTGAATTTTAGGTAAGCGGTGTAACCAGCGGCCTTGAATAAATGCCACCCAGCTACCCGTCGCACCAGCAACTAATAATGCAATAAAGGCTAAAGGTAAGCTAATAATCCCTGCGGCGGCTAAGCTGCCGGAGAGAATGACCACGCTATCACAAGGCATTGGCGCTGCGGGAAGAAGCGCGCTTTCTAGCCAAATTAAGGTAAAAATACAAAGATAAATCATGGCGGCACTGCCAGGGCTTTGTAACAAAGCAAAATCTTGGTGCCAAAGTGCGGTAATAACTGAGACAAATGAATCTAGCATTGTCGGTGTTCCTAAATGGGCCTAAATCTCAAGCCGTGTGCCTAATGCTTTAGAGGTTTGAGATGAGTACTTAACTGTCGAGCCTGTTTTAGCATTTTAGCGACCAAAATGGGAGTTAGTTTCTCAGATTTATGCGCAAATTGCTTGTGTCAGCACTATACATCAGGATTTGATGAGGCTAATTAACTATTCCCTTTCATTAATAAAAATACATCTTCAGTTCATCAGTCGTTAATCAATGATTGTTGCTTGCTCAAATTTTGAATTGTTGGTGACCATTTAGGCGTCTGTCATGCTGGTTTTATAAGCAAAAACAGGTCTGCATTAAAGCTAATTAATAAGCCGATGAATTTGTTTAAACTGGTTTAAAATAACTAGGCTCAACTTGAATTGGATTTAACGAGTATTTGATAAAGTTACTCTATAACTAAGCGTAAGAGAATTATGTCGTCAGTGAATAAAGGCCTAAAAGCGGTATCTATGCTGGAAGCAACTAAAGGCTTGTTATCCGTATTAGTGATTTTTGAATTACATAAGCTTGCTGGTGGTAATGTACAGCAAGTCATAGAAGCGTTAATTGCTCACTTGCATTTAAATCCGGCCAACCATTTGGTGCAAGATGTTGTGCTTGAAGCGGGCAAAGTGAGTGCGGCTAATATTTATTTGGTGATGGCTGGTGCCAGCCTTTATGCGCTGATTCGTTTTATAGAAGCATACGGACTCTGGCATAGCCTAGTTTGGACCGAGTGGTTTGCACTATTAAGTGGGGCGATTTACTTACCATTTGAGATCTATGGCCTGTTGACCAAGCCGAGTTTATTAACTGCAGCAATATTATGCATTAACCTGTTAGTGGTTGGCTTTATGTATCGAGTGATTAAGCATAAAGTTTGATAATGCTGCTAATAGCTATTGGTGACAAGGGACTGTGAGCTTAAGTTTTGCGTTTTAAATAAATTGGCAAGACTTAAGCTTTGAAGCCTAACTCTGGGAACCTCAACATCACTTCTGGGGTGATATCTAAAAACTCACCGACACCTATAATGTTCCACAGTTGCTCTTCAAGCTTTTTGGTTTTGTGAGAAGCATGCTTAGTTAAGTATTCACGTTCGCGGCGGATATAGCTTAAGTCAGGTTTACCCGCTGCGCCGCGATATACGCGTAAAGCGATGAATTCGCCAAGCTCTTGGCTGCGCTTAATAAAGCCTAATTGTTGATCCAGTTCAGGCAGTTCAGTATCGCTTATACAGCGTACTTTCATTTTGCCCTGTGACATACGTGATAGCTGCACATAAACTTCAAAGTAGGATAAAGGATCCTGTGGTTTCATGTTGCGGATAGGCGCAATGAAGTGACGTTTTAATTTGTCATCCATCAGCAACGGCGCCAAATCGTAGGCAAGGGTATCATCGCTCTTAGATGCAAAAATATTGGCAATATGGTTTTGTTCGGTACTTATCCCCAGTGTTGATATGCGGGCAGATTTGACCGTGCGCTCGACAAAATAGGGAACTGATGCAAGTTTGCGCATCACAAGGTTCTTCATGCCATCGGCCAGCTCTTGCACATCATGTTGACCTTCAGTCAGTTTTTGTAGCTTTTCGCGATTATGCCTAATTAAGCGATTTAAAAACTCTACTCCAGCATGTGGCGTATGGCCGACTTGGGCCGAAAGGTGCAAAGTCACGCCGTTTTTACGGGTACGTAATAGTTGGTAAGGCAGCATCTGTAGCGATGTTTTGCCTGCAAGAGTCTGCAGTTTAGGAAAACTAACAGCAATTGGCTCAGCTTGGTTAAACTCAACAGGCTCTGTTAAAGTGAGCTTCATACCTCGGGTAGATATGTCATCTGTCGACGCTATCGCACTGACTTTACCTTGAGTGAGCTGCACGGCGGTTTTAAATGCAAAGCGCGACTCATTGCGTCGCTCACTAAATTGCAAAGAGATAAGTGTAATGGTGTGTTGGCTAACTTTGTTTTGGCCAAACACTTTTAACGAATTAACACTTGGTAGTTGCTCACTTGCTTGATGGATTTGCTCCCAAGCTTGATACTGTTTTGCAGGATCTGAGCTTGTTGCATCAATTATTTGTAAAACATGGCTAAAGGCGCCAAGTTGAGCTTCTGCTTGCGGCGAGTAACGTCCTTCATCCCCCGGTAGTATGCAGGCTTTGTATGACTGCTTATGATCTATGGTGTGTTTGGTTACTCTGAATATTTTGAAGCTTGGTTTTGCGGCGCTAAAACTTAAAAATAATGCCAATAAATTCTTACTTTTGAGTTCCGCTAAACTTGCAGAGTAAAAGTATTTACAGCCTTGAGCGTGAAATATAAAGCTAAATACTTGACAATGTTCACTATTTTCATCAGATTCAATAATTAACTTTATCCGTTCAGGGGTTAAAAAACCACTGAGTTGACTAATATCATCTTCATCTTTGAAGTATTGACAGATCCCTTGATTGTCGCGGCTAAGCAGCTTATGGCTGAGTTTGTAGTGCTGCTGGTTATCGCTATCAATGATTTGCTCAACAAATAATGGCATATGTGGCAAGCGCGGCAAATATTGGCGCTCAAAGCCAAGGCCTTTAGTGCTAACGAGTACATCGTTAACATTGACTTTATAGCGGTATTTATAGCCTCTAATTAGGTTTCGCAAAATATCAGACAGTGCTTCAGAGCCTGATATACGCTTAAGTCTCAGCCAGCTGAACTCTTGATTCTGTTCAACATCAATAATCTGGTAATCAACCCCTTGTTGCAGATCTTTGTGATAATACTCATCACTTAGTTCTTCGAGTTTGACTCGAATAGGCTGACTTGTGCGTAAATGATGTTTGGCTGGTAGGCGTATTCTTGCGCCGCCAACAGACAAATCAACAGTTATGCCGGTTAATGATTGTTGTCCTTGAATAACGCTGATGCGCATACTGTAATTCATACGCTCTTCTGAGCGCGCAAAGTAGCTACCTAAAACTACGCCTTTAGCCACAAAAGGGGAGGTTTCGCTGATGATATTTTGTTGGCTTGCTTTACGTTGCTTTAGAATTCGTTGTTTATGACAATTAATAACTTGCTCATAAACACCTAAGGTATATTCGTCTCGATACAGAGCAAGGGCTTCTAAAAAGCAGTCTTTGGCTGGTTGGTCTAAATAGTGACGCTGGCCAGCAAACTGAAACTCTTCACAATTAAGTTCGGTTTTATGGCGTAGATCTATGTTGCGAGTACAAATTGAAGCAATACGAGTGAGCTCCATTTTAAGCAAAAAGCGGGTTGAGTTTGTTTCATCAGCGGTTAGTTGATCGAATAACTCTTGAAAGTTAGGCTCCATCAGTAAAGGTTTTAACTGTTCAACTAAAGCTTTGTGCAGATCTAACGTCATTAAATACTTCTTTTTGGATGATAATAAGGCCAATGGCTGATAGGCTCAGTGGCAATAACTAAGGGGGATACTCGCTTATCCCTCGGATATTATATAAGTATCGGCCTATCTAGTCGTTACTTTACCGATTTATGCAATTTAGAAGCGGTTATGGCAAAGAATAAAACAGCGTTTGTATGTAATGAATGTGGTCAAGATTTTCCTCGTTGGCAGGGGCAGTGCAGTGCGTGCCAAGAGTGGAACACCATTAGTGAGTTAAAAATCTCATTAGCTAAGCCAACCAGAGCTACTGTAGCAGGTTATGCCGGTGCTGTGGGCGGTGGTTCAAAAAAGCTAAATGAAATTGAAGAGTTTGAAGCCGAGAAAATGCTAACCGGCATTGGCGAGCTTGACCGCGTACTTTGCGGCGGGCTTACAACAGGCTCGGTGAATATTATTTCTGGCGATCCTGGTGCGGGTAAAACCACTATTCTGTCGGATTTAGTATCGCGTATGTCGCAGCTGATGCCATCGTTATACTGTACTGCCGAAGAATCATTATCACAGTTTAAAAATAGGGTTAATCGTCTTAAGTTAGATTGCAATGAAGACAATTTATACCTTATGGCTGAAACCAGTGTTGAAGCGATTATTGCAGAGCTTGAAGATAAGCAGATTAAGTTTGCCGTTATCGACTCAATTCAAGCTGTTGTTACCGACTTAGCCAATGGTAGCCCGGGATCACCATCGCAAGTTAAGGGCAGTGCACAAGCATTAACCCAGTATTGTAAACAAAACAATGTGACCATGTTTTTAGTGGCTCATGTGAACAAGAATAATGAAACCGCGGGCCCGCAGACGTTAATCCATATTGTGGATTGCCTAACTCATATCGAGTGTAATGACGGTCAAGTGCGCACATTAAGAGCTAATAAGAACCGTTTTGGTGATGTCGATACCGTGGGTATTTTTAAGATGACAGAGCGGGGAATGATAAGTGTTGATAACCCGAGCGAAATCTTCTTGTCTGGCTCAACCACTGAGTCACCTGGCGCTGCTATTACTTGTATCCGTAAAGGTAATCGTAATCTGCTGCTGGAGATCCAATGTTTAACCACTGAAACTGAAGCTGAATTTCCTCAGCGAGTGTGCGTGGGATTGAACATGAACCGGATAAAAATGCTAACCGGAATTTTGCGTAAGCATACAAAAACCAAGATTTTCCATGATACCTACTTTAATTTGGTTGGCGGCCTTAAAATTGATGAGTCTGAAACCTGTATCGATTTAGCCTTGGTAACGGCATTATTGAGTAGTTTGAATGATTTTGTTGTGCCAAGAACCACTTGTATTATGGGGGAGTTGAGCCTTAATGGCGATGTGCGTCCTATTGACAGCGGTGTACCTCGAGTTCGAGAGGCGATCCAGCATGGCTTTACCGAGATCTTCATTCCTTTTCGTAACTACCATAAGTCAATGGAAGGCGCTGGAGCAAAAATTATCCCGGTGAAGACGATTCACGAGTTGCTTGAATTGATTAATTAATTATGATTTAAACGACAAACACCGCAATTAATTGCGGTGTTTTTGTATAGATAGTTGCTAGCTTTTGTTCTTGATTTTGGATCTGTTAATTCAAACCAAAAAGCCTTTCTAATTCTCTATCTAATAGCGACGCATCACCCAAGTTTAGCTCGAGTAATCGGCGCAGATGACTAATACTTTCGACATCAATATGTAAACAGGCTAAACCGAGTTGCTGGTTCTTTTGGTGCACAATACGGACCTGCATTTGCACACAAATGTCAGAATCGTGGATCATAAACTCCAGAGTGAGCGACTGGCAAGCAAGTGTTAATTCCTGAGGCTGCTTGATAAGCGCGCCGTTGAGGCTGATATCTAACAGCTGAGTTTGCCATTGATTTTCGCCACTAATCAGTTTTGCATCAGAGGTTAGATTTAACCTTGAAAACTGTCGTCTCTCATCCATATCAATCCTTGTGCGGGCAGTTTTTTCTACTGTCGCGTGTTCCTATTTATAATCTTTATATTGCCAATTGAGCGTAATCATAAGCTAACTGCTTGTGTTTGTACAAATTTGTAGTGTAGGCAAAAAAACTAAGTTGATTTTGAGTACAGCTTAAGCTGCAGGTTTTTCCGCATAGCCTGAGCTTTTTAATGGCAAAAGCGCATAGCTTAAAATCAAAATCGTAACCACTTGATAGGCAATCCCCGACCAAGACATCAAATAGATTGATAGCGCTAAATTAAGTAGATTACTGATTAACATCGCGATGCGTAATTGCGCGCCTTTGGCATAAAATAGTGCAAAGCTCATTAGCACTGCACTTGCAACGGCGCACCACTCTGCCCAGTGATTAGCCCAAAGCAGTCCTTGTAAAAAGGCAAGGCTAGCAAACACTAATGGCAGGTAAATTGAACTGCGCTTAGCGCGAGTGGTGCGGCTACGACAAATTGCAAAGCGCACCATATTGAGTAATTGGTTAAACAGGCCTAAGTTACTGCCGAGTAAACCAAGATGCATTGCGGTTAAACCGGAGGCGACGAGATTGCCACTAAGAAGGTGTTGATCATTTTTTTGTGCGTTGGCCCACCAACCTACCGCCATCGACACAAAGCCTAACGCTTGTACCCATAATAAACTTTGATGTGATAACTCGAACACTAAACCGCAAAACCTAATAGCCAATAAAAACGGAGCGCCATTGTCTACTTTTTAGCCCTCGATACTGTGATCGCTCGCGTGTTGCTGCTGATTTATTGAGCGTTGATTTTTATGGTTGTGAGCTTCATCACAAAGCAGGTGTGAAAATTTATCAGAGCTCCATTGATGCTGCGACAGTTTCACATGAGTGTAGCGCCGATGTGCAAAGACCGAACGGGTTATAAAAGCTAAGCCAAACTCGGCTCACTAAGCAGGAATGTCCTTATTAGGACGGTCTTAAATCGAGTGTCTATATTAGGAGCGATATTAATACGCTACCTGTAACGCTGAGCTTAATTTGAGTATTGTTTGCTTTTACTGAGTAGCTGCTAGATTGAATGCTGCAGGCTTTGTGGTTTTTTCTGGTAAACTCTCGGCTAATTAAACTGTTTTTATCAAGGACTGTCAGCGTGTCATTTTCATCACTTGCTTTAAGTGACAAACTTCTAAGTGTACTAACCGAAAAAGGTTATCAACAGCCTACGGCAATTCAAGCTGAGGCGATCCCTGCGATATTGTCAGGTCAAGATCTTATGGCAAGTGCGCAGACAGGAACCGGCAAAACAGCGGCATTTACCTTGCCTTTGCTGCAACTGTTACTTGATAAACCAGTTAACGACGCAACATCGAAACGAGCCTCCGTGTTGGTACTCACCCCAACTCGTGAACTTGCAGTGCAAGTTAATAGCAATGTTAGCCAATACGCGATTAATACCGGCATTAGTAGCTTAGTGATTTATGGTGGCGTCAGTATTGATGCTCAAGCCACTAAATTGGCCGCGGGTGTTGATGTTATTGTCGCAACACCGGGGCGGTTACTCGATCATGTACGCCGTGGTTCACTAAATCTTTCTAGCATTGAACACTTAGTGTTTGATGAAGCCGACCGTATGCTAGATATGGGTTTTATGGATGAGATCAGCGCGATTTTAAAGCAGTTGCCAGCAAAGCGTCAGACCTTGCTATTTTCTGCGACCTTTAGCTCAGCGATTTATGATTTAAGTAAAAAACTACTACAAAAGCCCATAAGAATTGAGGTCGATAAAGCTAATAGCGCAGCCCACAACGTTGAGCAAATTGTTTATGCGGTTGATAGCGACCGTAAAACAGCATTAATTAGTTATTTGATTAGCAAGAATGATTGGCATCAAGTATTGATTTTTAGCCGTAAAAAGCAAACGGCCGATCAAATCTGTCAAAAAATGACAGCAGCCGGCATAGAAACAAAAGCGTTTCATGGGGATTTAGGCCAAGGCGCACGTGAGCAAGTGCTCAATGATTTTAAGCAAGGTAAGATCAAAGCATTAGTGGCAACCGATGTTGCTGCTCGCGGCCTTAATATTGTTGAGCTAAAAGTCGTGGTTAACTATGAAATCCCATTTGTGGCTGAAGATTACGTGCACCGCATCGGTCGCACAGGCCGCGCGGGCAACACAGGTAAGGCTATCACTCTTTATAGTGAAGATGATGCCTTGTTGCTTGAAGAAGTTGAAACAGTACTCGATAAGCGATTACCGCAGCAATGGTTACCAGGATTTGAGCCGGATCTCACTAAGATGGAAGAACCAAGCCGTAAAAATAGTAAAGCAGCACAAAGGCAAAGAGCTAAAAAACGCGCTTTAGGTGGTAAGAAGCGCCGTTAATAACATATCGGCATTAAAGCCATTTTGCCCGTGTAGTGGTTATTTTGCCTGCATAGTGGTTGATATTGATGCCCAGCGTTTACTCGTGTGGGCATTTTTTTATTGATACGAATCAAAAAAGCTTTTAGTTGACTATTTCCCTACAGCTGATTGCTGTACACTCCGCGCCAACAAAGGCTGTGTTGGTAAGAGTAAATTTTACCAGGCATATTGCTCGCAGGTCACTGCCGCTTTTATAAGCGTAAGTGGATCTCTCACCCAATCTATTGAATTGGGGCTCTACCTGCCATAGCCGAGTAACCGACTTACCTCAGTTGGTTTTACCCAATTTAAGAGATCAAAAGGTATAACAATTATGAAGTCTGAGCAGACTCTAACAAGCGCTACAACTCCCACCGATTCATTTCTGGATCGTTACTTCAATATTACAGCTCGTGGCAGCACATTAAGATGTGAAGTCATTGCAGGCCTTACCACCTTCCTCGCTATGGTTTACTCGGTTATCGTTGTGCCAAACATGTTAGGCGCGGCGGGATTCGACACTGGTGCTGTATTCGTTGCTACCTGTTTAATTGCGGCCTTTGGCTCGCTGTTAATGGGTTTATGGGCCAACATGCCGATGGCGATTGGCTGCGCAATTTCACTCACGGCATTTACCGCATTTAGTATGGTACTTGGTCAAGGGATCTCAATTCCAGTGACTTTAGGTGCAATCTTCTTGATGGGTATCGTGTTTACATTAGTCAGTGTGACCGGTGTTCGTCAGTGGGTACTCACTAATTTGCCTAAAGGTATTGCCCACGGCACAGGTATTGGTATCGGCTTATTTTTATTATTGATTGCTACCAACAGCGTTAAGTTGATTGTAGCCAATGATACCGGCTTGCCAGTGGCACTGGGTGATATTCATAGCTTGCCTGTGATTGCCACCATTATTGGCTTAGCTGCAACAATTGGCCTTGAGCGTCGTGGCATGCCGGGCGGTATTTTATTGGTGATTATCGCTTTATCTGTGTTTGGATTAGTATTTGATCCAAGTGTGACCTATCAGGGGTTCTTTGCGCTACCAGATCTAATGTCTGACAAATCACTTATCGGCCAGCTAGATATTATGGGCGCGTTAAACCCCGTGGTTTTACCTATTGTATTAGCCCTTGTAATGACTGCAATCTTTGATGCTACCGGCACAATTCGTGCGGTTGCAGGCCAAGCAGAGTTGTTAGATGAAAAAGACAACATTGTAGGCGGCGGTAAAGCATTAACTTCTGATTCAGTCAGTAGCATTTTTGCTGGCGCTGTCGGCGGCGCACCTGCTGCAGTGTATATTGAATCTGCAGCGGGTACGGCGGCAGGTGGTAAAACCGGTCTTACAGCGACAATCGTAGGCTTACTTTTCCTACTGATGATGTTCCTTGCTCCACTAAGCTATCTTGTTCCAGCTTATGCAACAGCACCGGCATTAATGTATGTGGGTTTATTGATGCTAAGCAATGTCACTAAGCTTGATTTTAATGACAAAGTGGATGCTATGGCCGGCTTGACCTGTGCGGTATTTATTATCCTAAGCTGTAATATCGTAACTGGTATTATGCTTGGCTTTGTGACCTTAGTGATTGGCCGTATTTGTAGCGGTGAATGGCGTTTAATCAAGCCGGGCGTGTTAGCTATTACTGTCGGCTTAGTAGTATTTTATATGGGTGGCTGGGCGATTTAAGCTGTAAGCGTTGCTAGTTGCTAGTTGCTAGTTGCTAGAGGTTAACCATACAAGCTAAAAATGCCAGTCATCAATGACTGGCATTTTTGTTTTTAGCTTTAAGCCATTGTCACTCGCATGATTACAGTGACTAATTAGCTAAGTTTTTCATGGATTGAATTTTATACCAATCAGTATAAACATTTAGCCACTCAGCGAGAGTTTAGCGGTTTTGAGGCAAGGTCATTAAGTGCTCCTCGGTAACTGCTCCTGCGTTACTCTACCTCCTACATCCATATAGTCATGCTTTAATGATATTCGCTGCATCTGACCTCCATGGAGGGAGGGAATGTTTTATGTATGTCCGGAACATTAAAGACCATGCAGCTCGCAACGAGTGAAGAGCATAGTTGAACTAGGTTCGAGCTCCCTCTTGTTGATTAAGAGCCACAGCATCAGAATCGCTAAAACTCGCCATTCTGGAACGTTTTTGGCTGCCTACTTCTGCGTTGAATAGCTTTATAAGGGAATAACCATTATTGCAGCTATTCGCCTTGAATTAGTTTGCCAAAAATCGTTCTGAGTTGATCAAATTCTTATACTGATTGGTATTAGTCTTCTGTAAGTTGCAGTTCAGGTAAATGGCAGTCTAGATAACGGCTGCGCTTTTTCGGTTTGAGTTTGTGAGTATCAACTAACACTAAACCATCGATACAATCGCCAAATTCAGGGTCAATACCAAAATCAAGGAACTGCACACCGCCGTCAGTGCATAGCTCGCCATATTGTTTGAATAGAGCCGGTACAGCGCTATTCATGCTCGCCATCGTTTGTTTTAACTGCTTAAAGCCATCGTTATAGTCCAATCCATCACTTTGTTCTGTCAGCTCTGCTTCTCGGTTTTGGGTAAAGCTGTAAGGGTTAAAAGAGCTTGCTAATCGTTCTGGACAGGCAAACTGAGTCTTATAAAAGTGGATGAGTTTCTCTTTCGCTCGTTCAGGTATTTGGTCGCTCAAAGATACCGGGCCAAACAGGTAACGGTACTCAGGATTACGCACTAAAAAGGCGCCGATACCAAACCATAAGTAATCTAAGCTACGTTTACCCCAATATTTGGGTTGTACAAAGCTGCGGCCAAGCTCTAGCCCCTGCTCGAAATACCTCGCAAACTCGGGTTTATACTCGAACAAGCTTTGGCTATATAGCGCATCTTTACCATATTGCTGGTGGACTTGTTTGGCACCTGCAAAACGGTAAGAGCCGACAATATCGAGCGCTTCAGGGTCCCACAGAACTAAATGCAGATAATAGGCGTCATATTTGTCAGTATCGCGGCGCTTGCCGCTACCTTCGCCCACTGCGCGAAAGGCGATTTCTCGTAAACGGCCAATCTCTCGCATAATCGGATTGCTTTCATTGTGACGGTAAAGATAGATTTTTTTACTGTCTTGAGTTTCACCCAGTAACTCACACTGTTGCAGTGCGGCCTGCAGTTCACCACGGGACTCTGGATGCGCGATTGCGCTTTGAGTTTTAAATAGTGGGCTGCGATTTTTACCGATGCGGTACAAATGGTTTTTTAGCAGCTTTACTTTGGTTTTTAGTGCAAAATCACTGCTGGTTAGTGCCTCTTTGGGAATTAATTCGCCAATACGAATAGGCATAGTTTTTTGCGCTTGTTTGAACATCTCTTTGACAAGCAATAGGCTGGCTAATGGCTTGTAGATCATTGACGCGCCATAAAACGTCGCAGAGTTTTTAGCATCGGCGTACATGGGGAGTAGTGGGGCTTGGCATGCTTTGGCTATTTTTACAAAGCCTGAGTGCCAGTGCAGATCGACAACACCTTGCGGGCGCAGTCTGGAGACTTCTCCTGAGGGAAAGATAAGTACAGCGCCTTCATTTTTAAGGTGTTTATGAATATTGTCCAGATGTTGCTTTGGGGTGCCGCCAGTCATATTCCTTACCGGTAGCAAAATTGAGTGCATTGGCTCTAATGCCATTAGCAGCTCGTTGGCGACAACTTTAATATCGGGTCTGACTTTACTAATCAGTTTTATCATCGCTAACGCATCTAACGATCCAATGGGGTGATTAGCATAGATCACCACTCGACCTTCACAAGGGATGTTCTCGATTTCGCTATTAGGTACAGAGTAGTTGAAGTTGAAACTTGCTAGCACTTGCTCAACAAAATCTATGCCTTTTAAGTAACTAAATTGGTTAGCGATATCATTGCACTCTTTTTCGTTTAACAAGTAGCGCAACATGGCTTTTGTTGGCGTAGATAGCCAAGGTGTTTGATTAATTTTGGGTAAGTTTTTTGCTACTACATTGTCGACGGTAAATATCATAGTTTTGCCTAATTTAATTGTGGCCAATATCGCGCGTTAAAAGCCTGTTATGCAACGTGTCGCTGCTGTGGTGATTGCTCGCTATCATCAAAGGAGTAAGACTTTACCAACTTGGCTTCGGCACTGATTTCGTCCCACTTTAAAAGCTGGATTTCGCCTTGTGTGGATTCTGCAATTAAGGTGCAGTTTTCCACCCAGTCGCCGTCATTGGCGTAAAGAACCTTATTGTTGAGTTCAAGTGCTGGTTGGTGAATGTGGCCACAAACCACCCCATCGACAGCTTTAGTGTTGGCGTAACGCACCACCGCAGCCTGATAATCATTAATGGCTTGTTGAGCTTTATTGATTTTGAGCTTGATATAGCTGGCAAGTGACCAGTAGGGGTAGCCAAGCCAATTACGTACTTGGTGTAATCCGCGATTTAAAAACAGCAGTAAATCGTATAAGTGATCACCGAGCTTGGCGTAAGCTCGGCCAACGCAGACTTCACTATCAAATTGGTCACCGTGCAGCATTAGCATCTTACGGCCGCTGACCCCAATATGGATGTACTCGTTAGCAATAGACAGATCCCATAAATGAAAGCCGCTATAAGGTTTAAGGATTTCATCGTGGTTACCGGGGATATAAACAATGTTGACACCATCTCGCGCCATTTTTAATAGTTGCTGCAGCACTCTATTATGGGATTCAGGCCAGTAAACTCGTCGCTTCAGCGCCCATACATCAAAAATATCACCCACTAGGTATAAGGACTCTGTATCCACTTGTTTTAACAGCTGCAGCAAGTACTCGGCCTTGCAGTCTTTGCTACCTAGGTGGACATCAGACAGCCAAAGCGCATTAAAACTTTGCCGCTTTTTAGAGGGGATAATCGCTGGTACAGCTTGAGGCGAGGTTAAAGGTTTATTTTCGGTTGGCTTAGTGCTCATGGGCTGGCCATTTCAACGATGATTTGCAGCCAGAGTAAAAGCAGTTATTGACTCATTGATGAACAATTTATGGCGTATTAATGACAGCTAGAGCTCGGTAACATAGCTGTAGAGGAAGTTTGATCTTTAGCTGAGTTATTCGGGTTGGATTACAGATGTAAAAGATCCACCTTCTGAAGAAGGTGGCTTTGCTAGCCCTTATGAAGCGGACTCCCTAAAAGGGAGCTTTCCTACCGTGCGTTAACAAGACGCCGTAAATATATCCCTATAGGCTCTACTAAATCACTGACCGCCATGGATTGGTGGAAATGCCAACAAATGTAAGGAACATTTGTGGCCCTGATTTAGAAGCTTGTACCGCACTATTAGCAAAGCTCACGTATCAATTGAGCTTGTAAGCTATGTTTAAATGAACTTATAAGCCGTGTATCGCATGGATGCGATAAGCGAGCCTCCATGGACCCTCTTTCTTTCAAAAATGTCGGCGTGCTTATAAGTCGTTAAACATCGCCTTAACTCCGAAATTCCATTGAACGTACTTCAGGCAAAGCCTAATTGATGATAACCACCTACTGAAGTAGGTGGTTTAGGGCTGAAAATGAAAAAGGAGCGCTGAAGCGCTCCTTTTGTGTTGTAGTTCACGCCTAAAATGGCGCTCTGCGCTGATTAGAAAATAAGGTGCGCAACACCAGCAATAACTGGCAGAGTCACTAAGGTTCTTAGGATAAATACGACAAACAGTTCTAAGAAGTTAACTGGAATTTTACTGCCAATAAGTAGTGCGCCGACTTCGCTCATGTAGATAAGCTGAGTCACTGATAAGGTCGCAATAATAAAGCGAGTCATATCAGATTCAATCGAGCTAGCTAAAATTGCTGGAATGAACATATCAGCAAAACCAACCATAATGGTTTTAGATGCAGCTGCGGCTTCAGGTACTTGTAGTAGTTCAAGTAACGGAATAAACGGCATGCCCAAGTATTCAAAAATTGGGGTAAATTCAGCAATCATCAGCGCGATAGTACCGATACCCATAACGACTGGGATCACACCAAAAATCATATCGATAACGTTTTTCACGCCATCAACAAGAGTGTGCTTGATGCCGCCAGCATTTGAGGCTTTATTTAATGCTTGGTGCATACCCCAAGAGAATACGTTAAACCCAGCAGGTACAACTTCATCGTCTGCATGACGTGGTGTTTCATCAACATAAACATCTTTCTTCCACGACAGTGGTGGTAGTTTAGGTACAACAATTGCTGCAACAAAACCTGCAAGACACACAGTTAAATAAAATGGCACAAACAGATGCTCAAGTTGAACCTGTGAAATAACCACTAATGAGAAGGTAATCGATACCGCAGAGAAGGTAGTACCAATCACAGCTGCTTCTCTTTGAGTATAAAAGCGCGCTTCGTATTGCTTGCTGGTCATTAAAATACCTACACTGCCATCACCTAACCAAGATGCCATACAGTCAATGGCACTACGACCTGGCAAATTAAATACAGGACGCATTACTTTGGTTAGCATAGTACCAAGCAGCTCTAGCAGACCAAAGTTAAGTAGCAGTGGTAATAGCATGCCAGCAAACAAGAAAACTGAAAATAGTACTGGCAGCAAATCGTTTAAAACTAGGGCACCGGTACCGCCTGAGCGGATAGCTTCAGGGCCAAAGCCAAAATAAGTTAGCACAATAAAGATCGCGCCAAGTATGCGAACAATTGCCCAAATAGGGCTTACGTTAAATAACGAGTTTAAAAAGTGCTGTTCAACAATAAATTTAGGCTTGAGCGCTTTAGTTATGAGTGTTGCTGCTGCAGTGAACACAACAATTGCAGTCACTACGCCTACAAGTACATCACTTAATAGGCTCTGTAAGCCCTTAGAGATAATTGCGATAGGAATCGTAAGCGCATCATTATAGCTAATTGGCATCATAAACAGCATAAGACCAATCAGAGACGGTACGATAAAGGTCAGTATTGTCTTGATACTGTGGGTTTGTTTTTCTTGCACTTTATTTACACCCTAAATAACAAAAATTTGCTTAATGACTATAAACCAATGTTTATGCATAAACAGATAAATAATTGAATAAGCATTCAATAGTTAGTTGTTGAGCCTGCATCATCAAATACATTAAGTCGATGATGACTATTATTATGTAGTGTAATTCACTACTGGCGAATAGTTATTAGCTCTTTATGATTATTTATATTGTATCGGAAGTTTGTAAAAAAGCACAAAACTTTTTTGTGGTTAATTCTTTTTAAAACATATGTTTGCAAATGTTGCGGTGAGGTTGTTTGTTTGTGGTTTTGTTCGGCCGTTAGAAATAGAAACTAACGGCCGATTAAGCTTTTACAGAGGAATTAACTAAATGTTTTTCTCAAAGATTTTGCTTTTTCTGCATTAAACTTTAACTCTTTCACAGACGCTTCAACTAAGGTTACAGCGCATAGGTTTTCACTTGAGGCTTGGCTAATTTGATTGATATTTTGATTAATTTCGCCCACAACGAGTGTTTGTTGCTCAGCGGCAACGGCATTTTGTAACGCTAATTGCTGAATTTCTTTCATGGATTGATAGATGGTGTCGATTTTTTGTGCGGAAAGTTTGGCGTCTTCGCTGCATAATAATGCTTGTGACTTGCTATTATCCATTTGTTGCGACCACTGAGTAAGCATGGCAAACATTTTATCCACGCTTTGAGATATGCTGGTGGTTGATTGTTGAGTGCGACTTGACAGCGCTCTGACCTCGTCGGCAACGACCGCAAATCCACGACCTTGTTCACCGGCTCTAGCTGCTTCAATTGCTGCATTGAGAGCAAGCAAGTTAGTTTGCTCAGCAATGGCATCAATTTCAGTCATGGCACTGGCCACTTCTTCAGCTTCTTTATTGAGTAAATGAGCATTAGCGGCAGCGTCAGCGACTGAGTCTGAAAGTTGATTAATACTCATGGCGTTTTGCTGCATTTTATCGCGGCTATCTTGGCAGACTTGGTAGGTATCTTTAATGCTTTCCGAAGTTGACTGGGTATTTTTAGCCACTTCACTAATGGTTGCGCCCATCTCTTCGGTAGCACTGGCTATTTGTTCTATTTGCTGATTTTCAATATTGAGCCCTGCATGGGTTTGCTCTGCAGCAGCGATAAGTTGGCTGGCAATATCTTCGATATGCTCAGCATTATCTTGAGAGCGTCCAAGCACGCCTTGTAATTTGGCATCTTTCATCATCAACTGAAAATCTAACAAGGATGAAGTGTCTCGGCCGCAATAAATAAAACGACTGATTGAGTCGTAGTCTTGTTTCATTTTCATTAGACGAGCAGGGACTCTAAAGGCTTCGTCATAAAAAATGGCGAGGTTGATTGCCATTAATACGATTCCGGCAATGATCACGCTCCAACCCCAAATTGCTCCAGCTATGACTAATCCTGCTGTCGCACATACGGCCGAAAGTAAGCGTTTATTGGCCAAGCTAATGGGGTCATCTACGCGTTTGCCCTGATTAAGGCGCTGATAAATATGGCTTGCTTTAGTAATGAGTGCTGAGCTGGCTTTGATTCTTACCGACTGATAGCCAATAAGTTGGCCTTTATCAAATAATGGAGAAACAAAGGCATCGACCCAATAATAACGACCATCTTTACAGCGGTTTTTTACCACACCGCGCCATGATTGCCCTGATTCTAGCTTTGACCACATCTCTTTAAATGCTGCTTTGGGCATATCTGGATGGCGCACCATATTGTGGTTTTTTCCAATGAGTTCTTGTTCGCTAAACCCTGAAATTTCAACAAAGCGTTGGTTGATGTATTGGATCACCCCGCGTTTGTCGGTAGTAGAGATAAGTTGGTCGTTATTATTTAACGTGACTTCCTGATTAATTAAATTTGGCTGCTTTTTTGTCATTATTATTAGTCCCTGTGACAGCAAATGCATTGCAATACCTTAGCAATGCGTTAACACGCGGCCATAGAATATCCTATTAATACAAACGTTTGAAATTTTGTTGGTGATTTTTTCTGTAAAAGTTTGCTAACAATATTTGGGGTATGTTTATGGCGGATTTATAGCGCGTTGCGCTAGTTAGCCTCTGTTTTCTCGCTCTATTTGGAATGTTCTATAATAAAGGTCTTGAAAGATAGAACTCTAGGTTATAAAAATAACAAATGCGTTACATTTAATTGTGGGTGATGAATAAAACTCTGAGCTATGCCTCGTTAGTTTTTGACCATTACATATACATTTATTAGAGGCCAGTGAACTTTCTTAGTTAATGGTTGAATTCAATCATTTTACTGTAAAGCTAGAGGTTGATACTAAGCTGTTAAATACAACCAATAAGTAATCAATAGTGCTCTCGCATGCGCTAGAAAATGACTTGGTGACGCGAGTAGGGGCATTAATAGAGGCATTAAGGCTGTAATAAGCCAGCATGACATCTAAGGCTGAGAGCAACTCAGCTAGAACTAAGATCAACTATCTTTGTGTTATAAGCGAGATGAAACGGGAAGCAATGCTGGTTAATAAATACAACAAAGTTTCAAAATTAGCTTTCAGATTCGGCATGTTAGGCATATTCGGCCAGTTGCTTGGCCTAACGCTGTCTGTTTTTATGTTTGAGCAGTTTGATGGTTCAGGGTTTAACTTTTTAAATCACACCTTAAGTGAGCTAGGCAGTTATGGCCGCTTTAAATATGCGGTGGTTTTGAATGGTGGTTTGTTTTTTGGCAGCTTATGTGTGGTGTTAAGTTGTTTACTCAGTATGCAACTAGGTGATTCCCCTTGGCGTTTACCTTTTTTTATCAGTCTTGGCCTAAGCTTTCTCGCGTTAGCTGCAATGGGCTTATTTCCAATCAATGTTTATCACTTACATATTGTCGCGATTAAGTATTTCTTTGTATTTGGCTGCGTGAGCTTGCTGTTTTATGGGGTTTATTTGTTAGCGACAAGAAATAAGCCTGTGCCGCTATATAATAAAATCAGTGCTGTATTAGCATTTTTAGCGATGGGCGCTTTTCTGGTACTGCCTTGGTTTGAGTTAGGGTTAACTGAAGGTGATAGCGCGTTTTACAATGAGATGTTAGTTGATCCCCTAAGGCCTGAGATATGGTGGCCCGCCATTACACAATGGGCTGGCTTGGCCACCTTCTTGCTGTGGAGCACACTAGTGATAAACAGTATTAAAGCTGGATCTCACTAAGGCTTGTTACTAATTGACTCGTTACTCGCACAGAGTTTTAGCTCTAAGTTATAGCTCTAAGTTTTAGTTTAGATGCTGAAGTCTCACTTATAGCTGAGGTTCAATTTGACTAAAACCTGCAGCTTGATGCCAATACCCATTACAAGCTAAAGTTTTATCAGCCGTTGGTTGGCTCAAAATTGTCTCTGCTATTTCAATGCTCTTCAGGCTATGTGGTGAAACTCTGAAGTAATCTACGCCGAGCTGTTTCATCTGTTCAACTTCAGTTGAGAGGTCGATTAAACTTGCCGATTGGGTTTGGATCCCGTTCAGCCTTAGCAAAGGTTGATCATCCATAGTTTGTGCAAGCAGTCCTTTAGGATGAGCAAGACACACTATTTGGCAGTCATCTTTTTGTAGGCCTTGTTGACGTGCGGTAAAGCAACGGGCTGAGTGTGCAAGAGGTAAATAGCCATGGCCAAATACTTCAACTTCAAAAGGTGTTGGCGTTTCAGTTGCAATCACATGCGCCAGCCACTCTTTAGACAGCTCTATCGGCATCACAAATCTTTGCATTCCCCATTGGTGTAATTTTTTCAGGGTGGCAAAGTTATAGTTGTTCATTGTTGGGCCGCAAACAAATGGCAGCTTTAACTCTCTGGCAGCCTGTACTGCGCCCATATCGTTAGCTTCGATAATGAACTCGCCATTGTCGACGTGCTTTTTTAGCTCAGTGTATTCTGATGGCGCTTCTAACAGTGCTAATGTTGACAGCACGACTTGCTTACCTGCACCTTTTAGCATTTGGGCAAGGGCAAAATAATCAGCAAACTTGAGCTGTCGACGACGGCTACATACGGTTTCGCCTAAATAAACAAGCGGAATATTGCTGTGAGCAACTTGCTGATAAAACTCGTTAACTTTCTCTTTTTCCCAGCAATATTGTAAAGGGCCTAGTGATGTTTTCATTGCTTGTCCTTATTGCCAGTTACGTTCGTAAGCGCCAAGAGTGGTTGTTTGACCCTCTGCGACTTTTGCTAGAGCTTGATCCCAAGCTGGCTGGCTTTGGTACTTCTCTGGTGCAGCCATATAGCTGTCAATGGCACTGCGCCATACGCGGGTGACTTGCTCTACATAAGCAGGGCTGCGTTGACGGCCTTCAATTTTGAGGGATACCACATTGGCCTTAGCAAGTTCAGGCAGCAAACTTAAGGTATTTAAGCTAGTTGGCGACTCAAGAATATGTTTTGGCGCATTGTTGTCAGTCGTGGTGTAGCGACCTTTACAAACAACCGGGTAACCCATTTGCTCATCGAGTCCTGATTTATCAATTAATACATCATTGAGTAAGGTTAAGCGGTCGCTGCCGGTTTCTTGCCAGCGTACGTGTTTAGCTGGTGAACATGAACCGCCGGTATTGGGTGACTGACCAGTAACATAAGAAGATAAATGGCAGCGGCCTTCGGCCATAATGCATAGGCTACCAAAGGCAAAAACTTCTAAGTCGACAGGGGTTATCTTAGCCAAGTCACGCACTTGTTTCATCGATAACACTCGCGGCAATACTGCACGCTCAATATTAAACTCTTGCTTGTACAGTGTGAGTGCGCCCAAGTTAGTGGCACTGGCCTGTACTGATAAGTGTAATGGCAGGTGCGGGTAGCGACTATGGGCATAATCGAGTAACGATAAGTCGGCAACGATGAGTGCATCGACACCTGTATCAGCAGCAAGGTCAATTGCTTGATGCCAACGCTTCTCTTCACCTGGCTTTGGAAAGGTATTGATGGTCAGAAATATTTTCTTGCCACACTTCTTTGTAAATTCGGCGGCTTGCTGAAGTTTCTTAGGAGTAAAATTTAATCCTGCAAACGACCGTGCGTTGGTATCGTCCTTCAGACCGAGGTAGACCGCATCTGCACCTGCATTGAGGGCGGTTTTTAAAGATGCGAGATTTCCCGCGGGGCACAGTAATTCCATATGGATGCTCCAAAAATATTGAAACAGGAGTTTAAAAGGGAATGAAGATCATATTTTTGATGTAAAACAGGTTTGTGATCATAAAAGCTAGGTAAAATTCCTTTCTTTGCCACATTTTGGATACATTTTTACATGCAAGGTTTTTTTCCTAACAAGTTAGCTCAACAAATACTCGAAATTGGGCCAAAAGCCATTGCTCGCCCTCTCGCTATTGTTCCATTTGCGTTAAAGGCTGATTTGCTAAAACGTATTCTTTCATTGCTGCTGTCAGAGCAGGCGGCAGATGATGAACTGGAATTTTTAGAAGGCCGCTGGGTGGCAATTAATATTGAAGACTTAGGCCTAACATTTGAAGTCACCTTCGATACGAGATGGCAAGTAAGACCGATAGAACAAGCGCAAGTAACCTTTACTGCTCAGTCTAAAGACTTGCTATTAATTGCTGCAGCGAAAGAAGATCCTGATAGTTTATTTTTCCAACGTAAGCTTTGCATTGAGGGAGATACTGAACTGGGGCTTGAAGTGAAAAACTTACTTTTAGGTGTTGAGTTTGATGCTATGCCAGCCGCGCTGAAAATGACGGTGGAAAAACTAGCCTCAGCACTGCAAACCTTGCAAGCTAAAGCTGAGCCAAGATTTGCTTAAAAGCTGATATAAAGATGCACGACATTAATTGTGGTGCATCTTATTTTAACTCTTCTGATTTTTGCGCCGACTCTAGAGCTGAGTTAAGCCTGTTGGCTAAAATCCACATCAAGCTCAAAAGTGAGACGCTCATTAGTTACCGGGTGATTTAGTGCTAAACGCTGAGCATGCAAATGCAAGCGGTTAGATTTCTTGCCATAAAGATCATCACCAATAATAGGTAAATGCAATCCATCTTGATGGGCACAATGCACCCTAAGTTGATGAGTTCTACCTGTATGCGGATAAAGATATAACACAGTTGTATTATCTGTACGTTGTTTCACTTGCCACAGAGTATGCGCATGTTTTCCATGTTCATAACAGACAAGTTGTCTTGGTCTATCATCAATATCGCCGCGAAGCGGTAATCGGATCTCACCGCTTTCACCTTCAACTACGCCAGCAACCTGCGCGACATAACGTTTTTCAACGGTGCGGGCAATAAACTGCTTGGCCAATGATTTATTAGCATCGCGAGTCAGTGCGATAACCATTAAGCCTGAAGTCGACATATCCAGTCTGTGAACGATAAGTGGGCCGGTTGCCTGTGGAAATTGAGCCTTCATGCGGGCATAAACAGAATCAGTGACATTTTTACCTGGAACTGACAGAAACTCCGCTGGTTTATTTACGATTGCCATTACGTCATCTTGATAAACGATTTCAAGAGACTTACCTTCAGCTGGATTATTTAGCAATGGATTTTCATCCATCTCTATGCCTTTAAGCATATGGCTTAAAATTGGTTGGCACTTTCCTTGGCAGGAGCCGTAAAAGTTTTTATGCTGCTTGATCTCAGACTTTGGTGACGCGCCCCACCAAAATTCAGCCATAGCGAGCGGGGTAAACCCTTGGCTAAACGCAAATTGCAGTAATTTAGGCGCCGCACATTCGCCAGCTCCAGCTGGTGGTTGTTGGGTTGGGCTATCTTTAAAGATCTCATTAAGATCTTTAAGCTCGCCAGCTTGGTTTAAAAATTGATACTGAGCAAAAATCTGTTTTTGCAAACTATTTGAATGTTGTGCTCGCTCGGCTTTAATCGCTGCAATTTCAGCACGCAATGTATCAAGCTCATTTGCTACAGCGTCACATTGTTGCTGCCATTCAAGCTTAATGCTATTTAGACGAAATTTTTCAGCAACACTTTCCTTGCCAAGCGTAACAGTGAGTTCTGCAACCTCGGTAGCACTGAGTTCTTGCTGAGCGTGTGCTCGACGTTGCTTACGTGTTTTGCGATTTTCAATGATCTCTGCGCGCATCGCTTCAAGTGCTGCATTTTCTTTTTCGCGCAGCGCTGCGTGCTCAGCTGTTAAGCTATCAATGTTAGGGTTAGACTCTGCAATTTGCAGCTTGGCGGTTAATTGATTAAGGACTTGCATACCCGCATGAAAAAAGCTTTCTTGAGCAAGCATATCGAATACTGGCGGCACAAAGCCATTAAGTAGATTTTGCTCTGCAAGTTTGCCAGAAAATGCAGACAAATAGCCTAACTCGCCATGTTGATTACGTACCAGTAGTACACCAAACATCTTGCCAATTGTAGCTGTTGTATCTTCCCCGTTACCTAAACCAAAGTTATGTTGCCAGTCAGTTTGAGTCGCTAAGTACTCTTGCAGCTCTGATGCGGCCAATAAACACAGCGGGTGCGGCTCATAGTAAAAAGGAAAGGTGAAACGCTCAGGTAACTGATAACTATCAATAGCTGATTTAAAAGCGGTAAAACAGTGTTGAGCTGAGTACATGGGCACCTGACATCTTTATTGGGCTGGGTAGATAATTGCTAAGTCAAAATAAGTTTAACTAGCAGCTTGCAGTGGGCCGAGATTTTACTCTCTCAAGCGGGGGAAGTCATCTGCCTAGCTGTGATTTTACCAGATCGGTAATCCGCATAAACCTGGAGGTGTTCGTGTATTAACGTCTTTATCAATGGGGGAGAGTTAACGCTGACTTAACCAAGACAGAGCCAGCTTAACTGACTTAACTAAGATGGATTTCGAATAAGTGTGTGCTTGTTAATTAAAGCGATAAATCGCTAAACTGCAGCTGAAGATTATATGATTTACCCACCTATTTTGTGTCCAGAATAGGTAGTTTATTTTAAGGACTTATCATGGAACGAATAGGTTTAATCTTGTTATTTCAAGGATTGCTACTTAACTCTGCTCAGGCTGATGTTGCAACATTTAATACTGACTTGGTACAAGCGGCAATGGACAGAACTGAACACCAAGTTAGATATGATGGTCGCTATTTTAAGCTCGATTATCCTAACGGGGATGTGCCGGCCAATATTGGGGTTTGTACGGATGTGGTTATTCGAAGCTATCGCCAGCTAGGAATAGATCTGCAAGTGTTAGTGCATGAGGATATGGATAGTGCTTTTGCTCAATATCCCTCTAAAAGAATTTGGGGTTTAAGTCGCCCTGACAAGAATATTGATCATCGCAGAGTACCCAACCTGCAAACATTCTTTACTCGTCATGGGCAGAAACTAGCGGTGAGTAATGATGGCGCAGATTATCAAGCGGGTGACATCGTGACCTGGATGTTACCGGGTAACTTACCTCATATAGGAATACTGGTAGAGCAAACATCTTCTGATCAAAAGCGGCCGCTAGTTGTGCATAACATAGGTGCAGGGCCGCAGCTTGAAGACATCTTGTTTGAATATCCAATAACCGGTCATTATCGCTATCAGCCTAATTTAGATTGAGTGGTTAACTTGAGAACAAATTTAGGCTTATGCTGAGTTTATTATTGTTGTTTTTATATGCTGTCATTGTCAGTTTAGGTGCGGTGGCTGGTACGTGTACTCAAGGCGATGACAGTCGTTTTTTCCTGTCATTGGTGTATGGCTTACCAGTTTTCTTTATGGCGTTTCTCAGCATCTACCTGAGTCACACTCGCGTATTGATTAGCTGGATTATCGCAGTTAAGACACTGGTATTAGTTATTGTAATTAGCTACTTTTGGGGGCCTTTGTTTCTGGCTACATCGATAAAAGGTGTTCACCTTTGCGGTGTAGAGTTTACGCCCGATAATAGTCGCAATTTATACGCAAGGTTAATTCCAGTTGTACACTTGCTGTTAGGGATAATATTAATGCTGTTATCGATAAACAAGCTTACTGGCAATAAAAGATGAGATTGCTGAAGTGGTGTTGATGTTTAGTGCAATAAAAAATGGAGCTATTTAGGCTCCATTTTATGGTTAATAATTCAGGTTTAGACCAGCTTACTCAACAGGTTTACCCGTGAGAATACGATACTTAATCATTAGCTCATCGTTAGATTCTTGGTGTTCAGGATCAACAGCAATACAGTCGATAGGGCAGACTGATATACAGGTCGGTTTGGCATAATGGCCAACACACTCAGTGCACAAAATAGGATCGATCTCATAGATCTCTTCACCCATAGTAATGGCCTGATTTGGACACTCAGGTTCACACATGTCGCAGTTGATACAGCTGTCGTCGATTAATAATGCCATCGTCTTTGTCTTTAATCTCGGGAATAAACGCCTGTCGAATATAGGCTCGATATACGAGCCTATATAAGTTTAGTATAACAAGTCGATACTATGCTGGAGTATCTGTTGCTTGGTGCGGATTACGGGTATCTTGGCCTTGTGGCAAGTTGCGCAGTAATACCGCTTTTTCAAGCTCAACACCTGCTGGTACGTCTAAAAATACAAAGTGACCTGAACCTAGACCAGCCTCAACGCTTTCGCCTTTACGGTTAATTAGCGTATCAACTTTAATGGTTAAGTTACCTTGTGGTGTCATCACTTCAACGCTGTCACCCAATAGGAACTTGTTTTTTACGTCTACTTCAGCAAGGCCTGCTTCGTTACGCTTGCCTGTGAATTCACCAACAAACTGCTGGGTATCGCTGATTGAGTAGCCGTAATCGTAGTTTTGGTATTCATCATGTACGTGGCGACGTAAGAAACCTTCGGTGTAACCGCGGTGTGCAAGACCTTCTAGGTTATGCATCAATGTGCGGTCAAAGTCTTTACCAGCAGCGGCATCTTCAATTGCTTGACGATAAAGCTGAGCAGTACGCGCTACATAGTAGAACGACTTAGTGCGGCCTTCGATTTTTAATGAATCGACACCCATTTTAGTTAAGCGCTCAACGTGCTGGATTGCACGTAAGTCTTTTGAGTTCATGATATACGTACCATGCTCGTCTTCAAATGCAGGCATGTATTCGCCTGGGCGTCCCGCTTCTTGTAGCAATACGATTTGGTCAGATGGCTGACCTGCACCTAATGTTGGTGTTTCAATCTGCACTGCAGGGTTTACTGGCACTACGTCACCAGATTCTGTTTGCTGGGCTTCATGTACATCGTATTTCCAACGACAGGCATTGGTACAAGTACCTTGGTTAGGATCGCGTTTGTTGATATAGCCTGATAGCAGACAACGGCCAGAGTAAGCCATACATAGCGCGCCATGTACAAATACTTCTAATTCAATATCTGGGCAGCGTTGACGAATTTCTTCGATTTCATCAAGTGATAGCTCACGAGACAAAATCACACGCTTAATACCTTGAGATTCCCAAAACTTGACCGATGCCCAGTTAATAGCATTGGCTTGTACTGATAGGTGAACCACTTGATCTGGAAACGCTTCACGTACCATCATGATAAGACCTGGGTCTGACATGATGAGTGCGTCAGGCTGCATAGCAACCACAGGCTCCATATCTTTGATGTAGGTTTTTAACTTAGCGTTGTGCGGTGCAATGTTGCTTACCACATACAGCTTCTTATTAAGGCTGTGAGCCTCTTTAATACCAGCGGCTAAGTTTTCCATTTTGAAGTCGTTATTACGTACGCGAAGACTATATCTTGGCTGGCCGGCATAAACAGCATCAGCGCCATAGGCAAAGGCGTAACGCATATTTTTTAATGTACCAGCAGGGGACAATAGCTCAGGTTTAAACATAATAGCTTCTCTGTTAACGGATAAGGATTCGACAATTAGTGACACACTGTAAAATGCGCTTGCTCATGCAAGAAAGTCAGCCGCATATGATAAGTGGCTTTGGGTCGACCGGAGTCGTTTATTATAAAATATTGTGATCGCCTTATCATTTTTTAAGTGTTTTTTAGCCTTTGTTAGCACTTGTTTAAGTATTGACCCATTAATGTTATTTTGCACACATTGCAAATTGAGCAACTGCTCTAGATGATTTGCAGCAATTTAATAGGTAATAAAAGGGAGTAAAGATGTCCACAGAGCATCAAGTATTGGTTGGATTGTTGAAGAAGTTAAAATCAGATGCCTTGGTTTTACCGACACTACCGGAAGTCGCAATGCGCGTTCAGGAAGTTGTGAGTGATAAAGATGCAAGCCTAAAGGATGTCGCCAATATTATCGGTCAAGATGCGGCCATTTCAGCCCGAGTTATTCGAATTGCCAATAGTGCTTTATATAGCCGCGGGATCCCAGCTGATAACGTAAATGCTGCTATCAACCGTATTGGCTTAGTACAAATAAAATCAATTGTTACCTCCATTGCTATGGAGCAGCTTTTTATCTCAACTAATCAAATGGTTTGGGAAGTGATGGATGAGGTGTGGAGTGCATCAATTGATGTGACTGCTGCAGCTTGTGCCATCTTACAGTTATATAAGAAACAGCATCCAAGCTCTAGGTTGGATTTTGACACCATGACGCTAGCAGGACTTGTACATAACATTGGTGCGCTGCCTGTGCTTACCGAAGCTGAAGCACAGCCTGATTTATTTGCTGATATTGATTTTTTACGCGCCTTAGTTAAAAAGCTACAAGGGCCCTTGGGTCGAGCGGTATTAAAAAGCTGGCAGTTTTCGCCTGATGTGATGGAGGTGGTTGAGCGTTGGGCCGATCTTACCTATACATCGGAAGAGGTGAGTTATTTGGACTTTATTCGTGCAGCCGCATTTTACACTGGCAAGTTACGCGCTGGCGGTGATTTCGACCAGCGCATGCAAGGGTTTATTCTTCGTGGATTACCTGTCACCAATGAGCAATTAGCCAGTGAGGAGTTTATTGAAGCTTATCAATCGATTAAAGAAAGCTATCAATAGACTATTTGCTCGACAAAGTGCTGATGTAGGTTATATTACAGTCTGTACTGGCAGAGCTGGATTGGGTCTCTATAGTTTACATTAGCGCCATTGGCGAGTTTATTAAGGATAAGACATTCATTGGATAGTTTCTGGATCATATCGGTAATTTGTTTATTACTTATCATATTGTTAGTAATCGTTTTACTGCGCCAGAAAAAGCTGTCTGATGAACTCAATAAACTCTGTCGCCAGCTGACAAAAGATAAAGCTAATCCTAGCCTTAACAATGCCAATTTATCGGCAAAGTTTAGTTTTGTAACTAAGCAGGTCGGTGAACTCGCTACAAAAGGTCGTCAAGTTGAGCAAGATAAGCTCACAGAGCTTGATAACCGCTTAAGCATGAAGCGTAAAATGGCGGCGTTAATGCCGCTAGATAAAGGCAGCTTAGTGTTGCTTGATATCTATCGATTTCGCTATGTTAATGATCTATTTGGCTTTAACTTTGGCGATGAGTTACTAAAGCAGATGGCGCTTAGAGTTAAAGGCTTGTCTCCAGATGGCTCGTTAATTGCCAGAATGAATGAAGATGAGTTTCTTATCTATTTCGAAAGTCCCATGTCAGAGCCGCAGCTCCAGCAGTTAATCGATAAATTACAACTTCCTTATGATATTTTCGGCAGCATAATTACCACTCGGGTTCAGGTTGGGCATTTAGCCTTAGAGCCTTTTCATAGCGATATTAGCACCATGTTACGTCGGCTTGATTTGGCGCTTAAGAAAGCTAAAACCCATGATGTTGCACTATCAGAATATTTACTCGGCGATGATGTGGTGCAGCTTAGAGAAGTCTCAATCATCAATAGCTTAGCCAAAGCGCTGCGTGATGGTGAGTTGTATATGGTGTATCAGCCTAAGCAGAGCTTGCCGAAAGGTAATTGTCAACAGGTTGAAGCATTAATGCGTTGGCAGCATCCACAATTAGGCTCGATTTCACCTGCGGAGTTTATTCCTCTGGCCGAATACTCTGGCATGATCGATATTGTTAGCCAGTGGGTGCTTGATGAAGTGTTTGTTCAGCAGGCGCTTTGGCAAGAAATGGGCATAAAATTGCAAGTGGCAGTCAATCTCTCGACTCAAGATCTGCGTAACACTTCGCTGATTACGGGTATAAAAGCCCGTTTAGATAAATATCAGCTTGATGCCGAAGTGCTGTCAATTGAGATCACCGAAAGTAAATTGATGCAAGATTTAGACGGTGCGGTCGCGACCATTAAAGATTTACGTAGTTTAGGCGTTGATGTTGCTATTGATGATTTTGGTACTGGGCACTCTTCGTTAGCCTATTTAAAATATCTGCCTGTTGACGAAGTTAAAATTGATAAAGCGTTTTTAGACGGTCTCGCAACTGACACCAGAGCGCGCCATATTATGGAAACCAGTATTCGATTAGCCAAGGGGCTTGGCTTTAACGTGACTGTTGAAGGGGTTGAGACCGATGACGTATTACAGCTGCTTAGGGGAATGGGAGTCGACAAAATCCAAGGTGATATCTTCTCTAAACCGATAAAAGCAAAAGAGTTAGAGACTCGCTGGGCTAAACTAAGTTCAAGTTAACTATTTGAATAGTTGTTAATTTAAGGTAACTCAATTCTTTCTTATCGCTCATGCTACATGCTCGTATGCACGGCTTATCACTTGCTGTCAGGCGTCCTTTATCGTTCAACACCGTGCTTAAATAAGCCTGTTAGGGGGAGCAATACTACAGCCACCGATTTTAAATGATGGCTGTAACTATAATAAAAAAAGCTGTTAACTGCTCTAAAAAATCACAGGCTCAGAAAACGCTTCACCTAAACGGGCAATTAGTTGCTGCGGCATAGGGCTTAATTGGCGTTTTTTATTCATGCACACCATCTCTATTTGCGCAGTTACTGCAGGCTTTTTGCCATTTGGTCGCCAAATCTCTTGTAGCCAAACGGTGCGATATTTACTTTCAAAATAAAAGCGTGTTCGTACATCAATAATGTCCGCAAACTCCACACCGTCGTGGCACAACATATCGGTGCGGTAAACTGCAAAACCTAAATCGTGCTCATCCCATAAGCTTGCCAGGCTGTTAGCGCCAATAACATGTTCGCGAGCTCGTTCGAAATACTTTAAGAAGTTAGGGTGATAAACCACACCTGAAAAATCAGTATCTTCATAATAAATTTGTACAGGGAAATGGTAATTTTTACTGTACTGGAGCGGTTTGGCATCGTTTACTTTACTGTTGATAGGCATGGTTTGTGACATGGTAATTTTATTTGTTCTATATCGGCCAGAGTAATTTGAAGCCAGTTTAACCTAATCAGGCTCAGAAAGAGATCTGCCCAGCGAGTTTAAAGCGAACTAATTGACCTGATTAGTTTGTTGTTTGTGGCGGGCAAATTTTGTTGCAATTTTTAAGCGCTAACGCTTTGAGTTTTTATTGTTTATTCCCTATCTTTAGAGATGACTTAAGTATATGTGTTAGTCGCAATCGTTTTGCGTTATTAGATGTGGTTAACTGAAGACTTCGAGCGACCAAGGATTTAGTTTCGAGAGATTAAGGTTTTAGTATAAAGGCAAGTGTCTTCGCCTTTTATCCATGGGCTGCAGCGGATGTTGCCTGTCATATTTTAGTGAGTTGTTATTTTTAAAGTAATTTTTCAAGGATGATTAGCGTCTTATGGAACAAGGTTTATTACTTTCTTTTATTCAAAATTCAGCGTTATTACTGGCAATCGTGCTGGTATATGACGCATTTCCTCGTAGCTATAAACGCAAAAAAGAAGCGATATCCCGAGTTGGTATTGGATTACTGGTATCGGCAATCACTATCGCTGTGATGCTTATGCCGTGGGAATACAGTGAAGGGGTCTTTTTTGACTCCAGAACTGTGATCCTCAGTATATGTGGTATGTTTTTTGGCGGTATTGCAACTTTAGTCGCTGTGGTTGTGAGCGCGGTATATCGTTTGGCTGAAGGAGGAGCGACAGTCGTCCCCGGCATTGGCGCTATCGTGACATCTGGGCTACTGGGGTATTTATGGGGCAAGTATCGTAAAGGCTCACTTAGTAATGTGGGTTTTAGTGAGTTATTTTCTTTTGGTTTAATCTGTAACAGTATCATTTTGCTTTGGGGAGTAAGCCTGCCTGCTGAGTTGGCGATTAAACTGTTAAAGCAAGTCACTATTCCTTTTTTGGTGATTTTCCCTATCACTACAGCTTTACTTGGCATGTTACTCTCTCGACGTATTGAGATAAAGCGAGATCAGAAAATCAAGCTGCAAGATCACCTGTTATTTAAGTCGCATTTTCAGTCTGGCAACATGGGGATTGCCATTACCAATAAAGACCATCAGTGGATTAAAGTGAATCCCAACTTGTGTGAGATGCTCAACTATAGCGAGTCTGAATTAACTAATTTGTCTTGGCCAAAGCTAATGCATACTCAAGATTACTTTATTTATAAACACCACTTTAGCCAAATGTTAGAAGGTGAAATAAATGAGTTTGAACTGGATGTTCGCTTAAAATCCAAAGATGAGACCATTGTTTATACCCACATGACAGTTGCTTGCCAGCGAGCACAAAGTAAGGTTGAACTGGTGATCACTGGTTTACTCAATCGAACTTATCAAAAACAGGCAGAGCTTGAAAAAAATGCGAGCCAAGAGCAATTAGGGCTGGTTCTAGCAAGCAATGAACTGGGTTTTTGGGATTGGGATATTACCAAGGACTCTATTGAGCGAAACGAGCATAGCGCCGCAATATTAGGTTGTGATCTAGAGAGCTTAAACCGCTCGCCTAAGTTATGGATAAATGCCATCCATGCAGATGATAGAGTGGCGGTACTTAAATCGATAGATGCACATCTTAATGGTGAAACAGAACAGCATAAGGTGGAGTACCGTATTTATAACCAGCAGGGAGAGCTTCTATGGCTTTTGGACTCTGGTAAGGTGATGAGCCGTGATGACAATGGTAACCCGCTGCGTATGTGTGGGGTTTATACCGATATTACAGAGCAAAAGCGAGTTGAAGAATCATTAACCTTAGCTGCATCTGTTTACAACAACAGTAGTGAAGCCATGAGTGTTCAAGACGAGCAAGGTTTTATCATAAATATTAATGCCGCGTTTACTAATATTACGGGTTATAGCGAAGCTGAAGTAAAACAGAAAAACATAAAAATGCTGCAATGTAATCGCAATAGTCGCAATGCATATCGGCAGATGAATAATGCGGTAGACGAGTTAGGGCGGTGGCAAGGAGAGGTGTGGCTAAGGCGCAAAAATGGTGAAGAGTTTGTGGTTTGGCTAACGCTTAATGCTTTGGTTGATGATAATGGCAACTCAAAGCGCCGAGTGGCACTGTTTAGTGATATTACCGATAAAAAGCAGGCTGAACAGGTAATTTGGAAGCAAGCCAATTACGATCCATTAACTGGGTTGCCCAATCGGCGTATGCTGCTTGATTATCTGGCGACAGAGATCATCAAGGCTGACAACCGAGAACAGCACTTTGCGTTGATGTTTCTCGACCTAGATTATTTTAAAGAGGTGAATGACACATTAGGCCATGATATGGGGGATCGACTATTATCTGAAGCTGCTAAACGGCTAAAGGCGTGTATTCGTGAAACCGATGTCGTTGCTCGGTTAGGCGGTGATGAATTTACTGTGGTGCTATCGGGGATCACAGATATTAAAGGTGTCGATAAAGTCGCTAAACATATTTTAGCCCGTATTGCAGAGCCATTTAATCTTGGAGAAGAAACCGCATATATTAGCGCCAGCATCGGTATTACCTTGTATCCCGATGATGCAGTAGCCATTGAGGGTATGCTTAAACATGCCGATCAAGCTATGTACGCCGCCAAAGGTGAAGGTCGCAATAGATTCCATTATTTTACTCCATCAATGCAGCGCGATGCGAAACATCGTATGCGGCTTATTCAGGATTTACGTCATGCAATTGCTGAGCAAGAGTTTGAGCTGTATTACCAACCCATTGTTGGTTTGCAACAAAATAACTGTTTGAAAGCAGAAGCTCTGATCCGTTGGCGCCATCCTAAACGTGGGTTAGTCTCGCCCATTGAGTTCATCTCTGTTGCTGAAGAAACCGGTTTGATTATCGAGATTGGTAATTGGGTGTTTCAGCAGGCCGCTAGGCAAAGTGCACTGTGGCGAGATCGCTTTGGTGTGGAAGTACAGATAAGTATTAATAAATCACCAGTGCAGTTTCGCGATGAGGGAGACTGTTTTGATGCTTGGGTGGCGTTACTGAAAAACCTGAATTTAACCAATAATAATATCTGTATAGAGATCACCGAAGGTTTACTGCTCGATGGTAATGAGGCTATTTCAGCAACCCTAGAGCGTTACCGTGAATCAGGCATACAGGTATCATTAGATGACTTTGGTACGGGTTATTCATCGCTGGCGTACCTAAAGCGATTTGAAATTGATTTTTTAAAAATCGATCAGTCCTTTACTCGCAATCTAGACAGCAAAAGTAATGATTTTACCTTATGCGAAGCGATTATTGTGATGGCTCATAAACTCGGTATGAAAGTAATAGCAGAAGGGGTTGAAACGGAATACCAACGTAAGGTATTAGCCGATGCTGGCTGTGATTATGGTCAGGGTTATCTGTTTTCGCGGCCCTTACCTAGTGAGGAGTTTGAGAAGCGCTTTATTGAGGTTAGGCTAGCGAATACCGAAGCAGAAAAAACAGATGCTTGATCTCGGCTATTATCTATCGCGGTATTTTGCTAGACTCCGCGCTCACTTTTATTGCCAGTACTCCAATTAGCGAGTAGTTAACCCATATTGAGCCGACCATGAACTTTGATGCATTTGATTTACATTCCAAAATTTTAGATGCAGTTTCTGCGCGCGGTTACCAGCAACTGACGCAAGTGCAGTCGCAAGTACTGCCGGTTGCAATGGCAGGCAAAGACATTATGGCTTGTGCACAAACGGGTACTGGTAAAACGGCTGCGTTTGCATTACCACTGCTTAATCGTTTAATTCAAGAGTATGGTTTTTTTGGCGAAAGTGAATCTGAGCTGACTCACCAATCAAGTGTCAAGGTGTTAGTGCTCACCCCAACTCGTGAGTTAGCGATTCAGGTTGCAGATAATATCACTGCATATGCGCAGTTCTTGCCGCTAAAAACTGTTGCGGTATACGGTGGTTCAAACATGAACCCGCAGCGCAAAGCTGTGCAAGCTGGGGTTGATATCTTAGTTGCTACACCGGGGCGCCTGTTCGACTTAATTGGCCAGTTCGGTCTAGATCTATCTAATGTGACTCACCTAGTGGTTGATGAAGCTGATCGCATGTTGGATTTAGGCTTTGTTCGCGATATTGAAAAAGTGAAGAAGCTGGTGGCTGCAAGCCATCAAACACTATTTTTCTCAGCAACTTATAGTGATGCAGTTAAAACGCTAGCGGAGAAAATGCTGGTTGCACCTGAATGGATAAATGTCGCAACAGCAGCCACTGCAAGCTTAATTACCCAAGAGGTTTATCTAGTCGATACTCGTCGTAAGGCTGAGTTATTGTCTGAGCTTATTGGCCGTAATAACTGGCAACAAGTATTGGTATTTGTAAGCACGCGCGAAAGTGCCGAGCATTTGCACGCTGAGCTAAAATTAGACGGCGTTAAAAATGCGGTATTCCACGGTGAGAAAACGCAAGGCGCACGTAATCGTGCATTGGAAGAATTTAAGTCAGGCAAGCTGCGAGTGATGGTTGCAACAGACGTTGCTGCTCGCGGTCTTGATATTGAAGCATTGCCGTTGGTCATTAACCTTGAGCTACCATTTGCTGCTGAAGATTATGTACACCGTGTAGGTCGCACAGGCCGTGCAGGATTAGAAGGTCATGCTATTTCGTTTGTATCACCGCAAGATCGCGAGATGATGCAAGAAATCGAAGTGTTAATTGAGCAAACGTTGCCACGGATTACTATGGCAGGTTATGAAGAGGGCGCGCCGTTACCTGCGCGTTACCGTGACGTGGTGGCCAAGCCTGTAAAAGAGAAAAGCCACAATAAGCGTAAGTACCAAGATAAAAACCGCGGCGCTAAAAATGCTGTGGGTAAAAGTAACTTTCGTGGTCCAACATCAGGCAAAAGCAGTTACGGTCGTTCAAAAGATAAAGCCAAAAAATAGCGTTATTTGAACTTGTAAATAATATTAAAAAGCGAGCCCATCCATGTGATGGGCTCGCTTTTTTTATGATGAATGTTGTATTGTTCATCATCAATTTATAGGGTTGAGTTACAAGTCGTAAACTTATACTTATTGGTATAAACCTAACGTTAGGGTTTTATGAACGCAGGTCAGGGAGACTTGGTGGGCCAAATCTTTGTGGGATTATCTTGGGGTATAGAGAGTGAATAAATTACTGATATTTACTGCGGCTATCATGTTAATTAGCCTAGTGGGTTGTGGTGAGGATATAAAGCAGTCTAAAGTGACAAAATATACCGAGAGCCTTTGTCATCAAGCTTGGTTTGAGCAAGTCGAGCAGCAAGTCGTTAGCGGTGATGGTCAAGGGCATGGTCCTGATTTAGGCTCTATGGAATGGCGCTCAGTGGTTGAGTTTAAATTAGGTATTCGAGGTCAAGCTGGATTACCTGCCAAAGATTCAGCACTATGGTGTGATTACATCGATAGTCATTATATCAATCCCACTAAATAAAGCGGGGTTCATGTCCTCACTTTAATGAGTGTCTAAACTATCTTAGTTATTTTAGTCATCTTAGTTTGACGTAAAAGAAAAGCTTGATGGCCTGCGCCAGCAAGCTTTTTAAATTTTTAGCACTAAGCACTAAAAACTTAGTAATAGCCCTAGCTAATACCTAATTAGGACTTAGGTTGGATTTAAATACAATCGAGTTTAAATCCAACTCAGTCGCCACTTAGATGATGGCGATGCTGGCCGAATTATCGTGAAAGCTTAGTGCTTTGCATAATACTTGGCGGACAAATACTTTGCTTTTTAAACTCTTGCATCACCCTAAGGGTGATATCAGTTTCAAATAATTTTTCAAATTTGATATCCAAAACATAAGCTTTAAGAGTCAGTTTAATTGCAAAATAGCTGTCGCTAATATCTTGCTTTACCAGAACCACAATTGGCTTAGGCAAGTGGATATAACGGCTTGAGGCAGCGGCTTCGCGAATAATGTCGCTTGCCAAGGTCAAGTCTTGATCAAGCGCCACATAAAACGGGATCACCACCTGCATATCCAATGCGCCATAGTTACCACTAATAACCACATCACTTAAAAACTTGTTGTTTGGAATCGTGATAATGTCATCGGTTAAGGTTTGCATACGGACGGAGCGCAAACCAATGGTAATAATATCGCCGTAATGGCCTTCAAATGTCACCCTGTCGCCCACTTGAAATGGCCTGTCTATCATTACGGTTAAACCTGCGATAAACGAGGCTGCCAGATCTTTCAGCGCAAAGCCTACCGACACCGCCAAGGTACCACCAATTAGGGTTAATACTCTGTCATCGACTCTAAAGCTCAGCATAAACACTGAGATCCCCGCCGTCATATAAACAAAGAATTGGAAAAATGATTGGAGTTTTTGCGCCAACATTCTGCGCTGAGCAAACTGGCTGCCAATAGAGTCGACAATGTTTTGGGTGAACTTGAGCATTAGCCAAGCGATAAACACCACAATAACCGACATGAACACACCGCTCCAGCGAATAAGATTCGCTATTTCGGTTAAGCTTTCTAAATTCGGCTCAGCAGCAACGACAGGTAAGCTAGTGAGTAGGCCTAGCGCTATAAATAAGTGACGTAATATATTTTTATTCATTTATTTCACCAATAAATGTTGGTTGTGCAGGGTATTGGTAATGTATCTAAACCAGTGATCTGAGATCCGCGCTTTATCATCCAGCATTTCAACAAAGCCACGGTTTTGAAAATAACGTAAAGTGTTAATCACTTCTGAAAAACCTAATTGAGTGCAGGCTGATAACTCTTCTGCAGATGCCACTTCAAGTTGGACAATGGCTCTCAGCACTGCAAGCATAGGTTTTGGCATGGTTTCGAGCTCTTTCGCATCAGGTGCGCTAAAGATCCGTACAAATACTTTGCCGTTGGTTTTATCTTGGTGCAGTGACATTCTAAAAAAGCGTAGCGCAACCGTAGGGTTACCGTCTGAATAGTCCCACAGGATACGATAGAAACCTTGCTCAGCTCTTTGCTGCTCGCTCAAGTCTTGCTCGTCCCACTGCCTTGGCAGCTTAAGGCCGGCAAAGCTTAGGGCATGATCGCCTTTGCTATCGATACGACTATTGAGTAACACGGCAACTTGTTTTTCATTCCAGCGCGGCATAGCGATAACTTTATCAAACAGTAAACGCTCGCCGCGGGCTCTATCGATAAAGCGCCATGCAGATTGCTCCATACCGAGCACTACACCGTGTGAGTTACGTCCTCTGCGTAGCAGCTTGGTAATTTTCATTAGGTCGGTTAAGCCGTTTACTTTCGGGCTAACAAGACGCTGACAGTTATCGATACACAGAATATATCGCTGCTCTGATTGCCTTAAAAATTGAATAAGTTCAGCTTCGCTGGCTTGTTCACTCAAACCTAAAGCGAGGTTTAGCTGCTCAATAAGCTGGCTATATCCGCCGTAAGGGCAGTTAATATAAATGGCATACTCTGACTTTGAGCGATGAATAAGACGCTTAAATAAGGTTGTTAAGCCTAGGCCGCGCTCGCTGTAAACCAAGGTTAATGCGGGCACTGGTGCAAGCACATAACGAGCGAGTTCGTTTAGCTCTTCTTCGGCGTAATCTTCTACCAGTGGGCTGTCTTCTTGGCCAGGTTTTACGTATAAAAATGCTTCATCACCTTTTACGCGCACCATATTGGTGTTTTCTTTGTCAGCCACGCTTTGTTTAGCCACTTCAATTCTGAAGAAGTAAGCAATCGCATGTTTGAACATTTGATAACGTAGCAGGTTATTAAATATTTTCTGAAAGGCACGTTGATTCAATAAGCTAAACACACCTAACGCGGTGGCAAAAGGTGCCAGTAAGCGATTATCTTGATTCTTGATGGCCCATTTTATGTAGCTTGGATGCTCATCAGTTTGGCTGAGTAAGGTAAAGACAATTTTGCGCCAGTCATTTAGGCTCTTAATGATAAGGAGCGCAAAAGCTATCAGCATGAATGTTCTGATCCACGCATAGATAGTGCCTTGATAAACACTCATTTGGGTGACTTTTAAAATGATCCCTGAGGTCATAATCAGCCAAACCCACTGCTTAACAGTTTTTACCCTTAGACTCACTATTTCAGATACATCGTTATGACGGCTGTGATGAGCGGTAAACTCATTAACTAAGCTAATAGTAATTGTGGCTGAAAAGACCCAGTTAACCACAACGGTTAAATAGATAATATTGCCAAGCCCGGGTAAACCAGATAGCAGGTTTAGTAGTACTGAAATGGCAAGAAACCAAGCAATAGAGATATGTACTTTATTAAGATAGCGCCAAAAAACACCTACTAGAGGCTCACTTTTAAGTCGCGCCATTTTTATTTTAGCTAGGCGAGAAACAATGAATTTGGGGCCAACATTAAGCCACCATTTCAATAGCAGATAGATAATGGTGACTTTAAAAATCAGCACTAATAGTGGAAAAGGTGAGACTTTTAAGTCGGCAAAAAACTCACTCAAATTACGGTATTGAGAAATTAACTGGAAGTTAATAATCGTTTTGGCAATTTGCGCTTCTAGCAATAACTGCCTTACGCCATCAGGCCCGAAACCGGTGAACTTTTCATTTACTTGTGGCTCAACATAAAGCAGTAGCTCGGCTTTATTCTGGCTTAGACTGTCGAGTGATTGCTTAGTGGTTTTTACTTGCGACCAAATAGAGTCTGATGGCTCTGTTTTAAATGTTTTTAATTGATTCTTTAGGCGTAAGGTGTGCGCTTGCTGCTCGGTAAAAACATTGAGCATTAAGTTTGCTGCATTGCTTTTATCTCTTGCTGTTGCAAGGTGATGCTCTGGCAAAGTACTGACGCTGGTTTTAATTTGCTGACTTTGCTCTGAAAGAATAGGCGCATCAAATGCCGACCAGCTTTGCGCATAGCAAGCGGGCGCTATCAGCATGGCGATATACCCTATCGTGCCAATCATAAATCTTGTAAACATAGGTTGAGTGTCTCTTCGGTGGCAAATCTTTGATTACCTTCGATAAGCATAGCAAAGGCTTCAGATCGCGACTGAATATCAATTGGTTAAAAATGTTTGTTTAAATTGGTATTGGTAGGGAGGGGGTCGTGACTTCTATGACTATTAGCGATTAGAATCTTGGGGCAATCCAAAAACGAGTTGACCAAATGATTCAAAAACCTATTACCACGAATATCATTACGGGCTTTTTAGGCGTAGGAAAGACCTCTTTGATCAAAAGTTTATTACAAAATAAACCTGCAGGGGAAGTCTGGGCGGTACTGGTCAACGAGTTTGGTGAAATTGGTCTCGATAGTGAATTGATTGGGTGTGATCAAGATCAAGTTCAGATAAAGCAAGTCGCAGGTGGCTGCATGTGCTGTGCCGCGGGGTTACCAATGCAAGTTGCCATTAATCAGCTTATTGCTAAGGCAAAACCCGACCGCTTGTTAATCGAGCCAACGGGACTCGGACATCCACAAGAGGTGCTAAGAGTGCTTACCCAGCCCCATTATCAGCAGGTGTTAGCAATGAAAGCTTGTATCACACTGGTTGATGCAAGAAAGCTAAGTGATAATCGATATACCCAGCACGAAATTTTTAATCAACAATTGCAAGTTGCTGATGCCGTGCTAGCGAGTAAAGCTGATTGCTATGAGTCTGACTTATTAGCGCAATTAACTGAATACGTTAATCACTTCAAAGATAATGCCGAGAGCGCTCATTCTGAGAAAGCTAGTTCTGAGAATGCTAATCCCGAGATAGCTAATCCCGAGATAGCAAGTGACAGGCAAGGTAAGTCACAAAAAGTGCCTGTGCAGCCTTGGAGTATAAATACAGCCAGCGAGTTACATGCCTCTTTGGTGAGTCTTTTGGAAATGCCTCATGCAGGCGTTAATAATGGCGCAAGAATAAGTGCTATCAAACCCGCAATGACTCAAAAACAAGAGTCTGTGCAACTGGTAAAGCCTAGGCTTATTGAGCCTAACAACATTCCACTATTTTTAGACTCAGGCCACTCATCGCCAGATCAACAAGAAGTGCTGCAAGCAGTGCCTTTTGATGAGCGGGGAATTATGAGTCGGCAAAAGCAAGCTGATGGCTTTTATAGTTGCGGCTGGGTGTTTGACCCAAGTTATGAATTTGATTTCGATAAGCTGCTAATGTTTGTAAAAAATCAGCAGCTAATGCGTTTGAAAGCGGTAATGATCACCGAAGAGGGGATCGCAGGTTTTAATTGTGTGGAGTCAGAGTTATCAGTTGTTGAGCTCGATGATGCCATGGACTCACGTATTGAGTTGATCTCTACTAATGAAATAGATGCCAAACAGGTTGAAGCTGCATTATTAGAGCTGAGTTCTCGTTTGAATTGCTAGCTCAGTGATGAGTATGTATTACAAGTAAACCGATTAAGAGTAGAAGTTGAGATATCCATGAGCGAAATAGTGTTAACACAAGCTGAAGCCGGCCGAAAAGCCAGTGAGTCACCTATGGTGACCGAGCCAATTAACAAACTATTTTGGCGTTATAGTATTCCAACTATTTTGTCTATGTTGGTTACTGGCATATACGTCACCATTGACGGCATGTTCATTGGTCACTACCTAGGTGAAGTCGGCTTAGCGGGGATGATTTTAGCCTATCCCATTGCCGCTATTCTTTATGCCATTGGTGCAACGCTAGGCATGGGGGGAGCTGCTTTAGTATCAATACATCAAGGCCAAGGTGAGCCGCATATTGCACGCAAAATATTAGGTAATACCTTTAGTTTATGCCTGGTTTTTGGTGTTATCACTACGGTGATTGGCTGCTACTTTTCTCGTGATATTTTGTTGTTGCTTGGTGCTGAGGGAGAAATACTCAACAGTGCTGATGATTATCTATTTTGGTATTTTGCCTTAGGTACATTTCCAATTGTATCTATGGCGTTTACGGCGCTTTTACGTAACGACGGCCGCCCAGGTTTTGTCACCTTTGTACTGATCTTAGGCGGCGTGCTTAATACTATTCTCGACTGGCTACTTATTGTGGTTTTTCCTTACGGCTTAATGGGCGCTGCAATCGCTACTATGATTTCTCAAGCGGTAACAGGGGCGCTTTGTTTACAGCACTTTTTCTCAAGCCGAACCGAACTAGGTATTAACCTTGAGCAGATGAAGCTTAAGTTGGACCACTGCATTAATATTATTCGTGTCGGTATACCAAGCTTTTTAATGAATATGTACCTAACGGTAGTGCTGACACTGCACAACGTGGCATTTTTAAAAGTAGGTACCCCCTTACATGTGGCCGCCTATAGTGTGGTGAGCTATACCGAAGCTTTTTTCTATTTATTGTTTGAAGGCATTGCATTTGGTGTGCAGCCAATTTTAAGTTTTAATGCGGGGGCTAAACGTTTCGATAGGGTGAAGCAAACGCTTAAACTGGCCTTTTCAGTGACCTTAATTTGCGCAACATTGGGGCTGGTATTTATCTATTCAGTACCGCAGCTATTTGTGTATATTTTTGCTGGAGATAATACTCTACTGACTCCAATTGCCACTGAAGGTATGCGTTGGTATTTTTGGGGATTACCTATGGAGGGCATGCTGCTAATTGGCGCATCTTTCTTCCAAGCAATTAATTACTCAAAAGAAGCATCTATTTTAACTGGTGCAAAACTTATTTTATTCAGTGCCATTTTGTATGTGTTTGCTTGGGCTTTTGGTGTAACAGGAGTATGGATTTCACTCGCTACCTGTAGCACCATTTTAGTGGTGTGGATGGCATGGGTTATGAAACGGACTAATAGCAAGCTGATGGCTTAGGTAGAAAACGACACACGCCATTAATTAAACATAGGCGCTTAGTGACTGTAATAACCGCTGTTGATTTTCATTGTCCCTCATGCGAAAGTTGCATGAGTAAAATTTAAACTATTGATAGTGGAGCAAGCATATCCAATAGCAGTAGTGCTTGATGAAATAAGGACTTTTCATGTTTAAGACTTCAATAAAATCTAATCTATTAAAAGCAGCTATATTAACGAGCGCGCTTACAGTAACAACAGCCACTTATGCGACTGAGTTTAACGACGCTTATTCAGCCTATCAAGCTGCAGTAACAGACAAGAATAAAGCCGATATAGAGCGTTATGCTTTGCAATCTTATGAGCTAGGTAAGGCTAAGTTTGGCGCTGATAGCATTAATACCGGTAATTTAGCGTTAAATGCTGCGAATGCATTAATTGCGAATATGCCTAAAAATACCTTTGATAAAGAGGTAAAACAGAAAGTAAAACTTCTACAACCGCAGGCATTTGAGCTTTACCAAGAGACATTAAAAATTTACCGTGAGCGTTATGGTGACGATGGCATTGAGCTTATTGATCCACTTTTGGGATTAAGTGACGCAAGCAGTAAAAAATATGCTCGTGAATATCTAGATGATGCACTTGATATCGCCGAAGATTCTGAAAATGCAATGGTAATAGCTGATACTAAGATGGCTTATTTTGAGCGTTTAGTTAACTCGAGTTTTTACACTCGTAAAGTTCGCAATTATGCATTTGATGCCCATGAAATTTACAGTGAATTACTGCCAGAAGATGCGATGAAGCGAGTACTCAATAGTTTTAGAGTAGCGAATGTACGTTTTGCCGAAAAAGATTATGATGAATCCGAAGCGCTATTTTTAGGTGTCATTACGCAATTTCAAAAGCTTGATTATAACCACCCCTACGAGCTGGCAGCTCATGCCAAGTTAGTACAGATTTATGAGCTTGATGGTGAAAGTGAAAAGTCTACTCAGCATTGTATCGCGATTGGTAGTATGAAGCCTTGGAAAGAGGATATTGAGCCAACCCCACTGTTCCGTAAAAATCCAGACTACCCAATATCTTACCTTAAAGCGGGTAAATCTGGGAGTACAACAATGAGTTTTACCATAGACAAAATGGGCTTTGTTAAAGACCCTGTGGTTACCGACACACAAGGTGGCACTAAGTTTAAGAAAGAATCACTATTGGCATTAAAGCAGTGGCGTTATGCACCTAAGTTTGTTGATGGCAAAGCGGTTGAAGCCAAAGACGTGACAGTTCAGTTAGATTACTATGTCGAGAAAAGATAAAGCTGAGCTAGTCAGAGTGTATTGTTTTGTGTAGATAGATTGAAAAGCCCTAATTAAAATTAGGGCTTTTTTGTTTTTTAATTATGGCTTTTAACTAAATCAAATACACGTTAAGGCTACAGGCACCATGGGCACCTACAACGAGTGCTTGCTCAATATCAGCCGTTTTAGATGGTCCTGCGATAAAAGTACCGAACTCACCTGAATCCAACGTTATACGGCTCGCTGCTTGATGCATATTGGCCACAATATTGTTCGCTGCAACAACCAAAAATAGATTCTCACAGATAAATGGCGTCACACGGTGGCCAAGGTTTTTATTGTTGACCCAAATTGCGCCGTTCTCGGCAACCGCTAGATCCCCAGGGATCACCGCATAATCAATATCTTTTAGCTGGTGGCCGGTATCGGTAACTTGGCGATTAGCACTAATACCGTCAACCATAGAGATAATTTGCATGCCGTTAGCAATATGCTCATCAACTTGTGCTTGCAGTTTAGCTAAGCCGCCATCACGGTGCAAAGTGCCTGCAACTGTATTTAAGCTTGTTTCAAACTGACCAACTAAATCATCAATACGTGGACTGATGTTAATAACTGGCATAGCTTGCGGGGCAATAGCCGCGCTTTTTAGCGCGTTAAGAATATCGTGTTTACTAGACATAGTATTAACCTCTGTTTTTCTTAAACCAAGCTTCAAAGCTTGAGTTTGGTGCTATTGGTAATTCGCGGTACTTGCCCCATGCGCCAGAAAAAGGCTTCAATAAACTGCCTGGCAATATTTTTAGCGCTGTTCGAGCCATGCTCATCGAGCAATTTAGTGCTGTTTCGCTGGCCATAAATTTGCCAACTAACGGCATATAGCTAGCTTTACCGTATGGTAATTTACCCGCTTCGGCTTTTAGTCGGCGGTGATGATGTATGATTTTATCTAGCGGCACTTTAGTTGGGCATACATAAGAGCAGCTACCACATAAAGTACAGGCCCACGGAATTGAGTTAGTGTCGTCACTCTTCGCACCAACCGCAATGCCAATCGGGCCGGGAATGGTGTAGTTATAACTGTAACCACCAGAGCGGCGGTAAACCGGACAAGTATTTAGGCAGCCGCCGCAGCGAATGCACTTTAGCGATTCTGCTAATATTTTGTCTTTGAGCATATCGGTACGGCCGTTATCGACAATAATCACATGCATCTCGCCGCCATCTTGTGGGCCGCGATAAAAAGAACTGTAAGTGGTGACAGGCTGGCCAGTGGCATTTCTAGCAAGTGTGCGCAGCAGTACTGCAGCGCTATCAATATTTGGCACTATCTTGTCTATGCCCATCGAATGCAGTTGCAGCTTAGGTAGGTTAGCACCCATGTCAGCGTTACCTTCATTGGTGCACACGACCACCGCGCCTTTATCGGCAATCGCCATGTTTACACCCGTCATGGCTGCATCGGCCGACAAGAATTGCTCACGCAGATGCGCTCGCGCTGCGCGGGTAAGATAAAGAGGGTCTGAAGCGCCAGCATCAGTGCCTAATTTGTCGTGAAATAATTCGCCGACTTCCTCTTTTTTTAAATGAATTGCCGGTACCACAATATGTGATGGTGGCTGGCCAGATAGCTGAATAATGCGTTCACCTAAATCGGTATCGATTACTTCAATGCCACGTTGTTCCAAATAGGGATTCATATGGCACTCTTCGGTGAGCATGGATTTAGATTTCACTAGCTTTTTGACATCATGTTTAGCAAGAATGTCGTGCACAATACGGTTGTGCTCGGCGCCGTCTTTGGCCCAGTGAACTTGAATATTGTTCTGTATGCAGTTTTGCTCAAATTCTTCAAGGTATTGCGCTAAATGGGTTAGTGTATGTAGCTTCATCTCTGAACCTATTTGGCGCAGTTGTTCCCATTCAGGTAAGCTACCCGCAGCGCGGTCACGCTTTTCTCTGAGCACCCAAAGTGCTTTAGAGTGCCAATCAACTCGGGCTTCATCTTGGCAAAATATCTCAGCTTTTTGAGCATGTATCGCAGGTGTTGAAGTAGACATATTAACTCCTAAAGCGCAGCGTTGATGATTTGAGCGATATGACGAGTTTCAATCGGCAGTTTCTGCCTTCTCACCATGCCATCAATATGCAGTAAGCAAGAAGGGTCGAATCCAACGGCATAAGCTGCTCCGGTTTCAGCATGCGCTTGAGCTTTATCTTTGCCCATTTTGGCTGATACGGCACCTTCATCTAGGGCAAAAGTTCCACCAAAACCACAGCACTCATCGCGGCGTTCAGGATAAACAATTTCGATTTCTGGTATCGCAGCAAGCACGGCCTCAAATTTATTTGTTCGTGGTCCCATCTGCTCGCTAGGGGTCGCTAAGTCAAGCATGCGAATACCATGGCAGCTCATTTGTAGACTGATTTTGTGCGGAAAAGGTTTGCTAAATGCAGGGATTGGAGACACATCATGCAGAAACTCAGTGAGTTCGTACAACTTATCAATCACAGCTTGTGCTTCTGGGCTTGAGTCAAACTCATGAAAATTCTCTTTCGCGGCAACAAGACAAGAGGCGGCAGGACAGACGATAGCGTCGCATTCGACACCTTTAAATGCATTAAGCAGCTTTAAGGTGGTTTTTTTGGCTTCGTTGTAACAGCCGGAGTTAGTCATTGGTTGGCCACAACATGTTTGCCCTTTTGGCAGTATGACTTGGTGTCCGAGTTTTTCGAGTAGCTCTAAGGTTGCGATCCCAACCTCTGGCACCATTTGATTGACTAGACATGGAATGAAAAGTGCTATCTTCATTGTGTTTTTCTCATCTATTCGGGCTGACATTATTAGCGATCTCTTACCCTAGTTGTTGAGTGTAAAAAGTAACCACAAAAAGTCCGGCTCGATGAGCAGACACTGGTTATTCGCTTTTATTTATTGTTCAAATATAGGCCGATAACCTTGTAAAAAGTAGTGCTAATTTAGTAAATAAGATCTATGATTTTTGCAAAAATGAAAATAACATATCTATTTGTATTAAATGGCTAATTTAATTAGTTTGAGGGTTTTATTACAAATAGATATCTAAAAGTGGGTAGTAAAATAAGGTGTGAGCTGAAGGCTTATACCAGCGAAGAAGATTAGGGGCAAGATTTGCCCCTAATAGGAGGTTGATACGCTTATTTTACGTTGGTTATCAACGAGTACACTCTTCTAACAGATACGCAAGGTGACGATAAGAAATGCCACTGTGCTGAGTTAAGCCCACTTCACACATGCGGTTAGCGTAGTAGCCTTCACTAACATCCACGGGAATGAGTTTTTTAATGTTACGCAGGGCACTGGCATTGATCTCTGGTTTATAAAGACCTTTTTCACCGGCGTAACCACAGCAATCAATACCTGCAGGGCGAACTGTTTGCTCGCTACAAGCCGCAATAATTGCTTCCATTTTCGGTTCAAGCTGCATCTTGCGAGCGCTGCAACCTAAGTGCAGCGCAACGGCTGGCTTTTTACGATTGATGGTGAGCTTATCAAGTAGCTTGTCGTGGATGAAATCAACCATATCGACAATCTCTACTTTTTCTGTCAGCGATTTGTCACCCGCTAGCGTACGGTAGGTACATGATAGAGCGTCAATAATTACCGGCAGTTTGCCGCCCTGAGTCATGGCGGCTACCGCTTCAATTAGCTCTATGCGTTTAGCGTCCGCATTTTTGAAGTCACCTTTTGATTCCCACATTTGACCACAACATAAGTCGCGAGTTTTCTCTGGGGTGATCACGTTATAACCAGAGCGCTCAAGTAAAGTTACCACCACTTCAGGCAAGCTGCGATTATCTGGATCTTTTGGCGTAGGGCCAAAAGTACGGCCACCACAGGCCGGGAAGTAAACCACGGTTTCTTGGCCGGGAATTGGCGCTCTAAGTGTCGGCAGTTTGCCGCCTTTTGGAAAATCTGGGTTCCAGTACGGGACTTCTTTACTGACTACCCGGCCTGCTTTCATTATTGCGCCAGTAATAGCGCTGCCAGTAATTTTATGGACTGTGCCAAGGGCATTGAATCCTGTGCTAATGACTTGGTTTACAGCGCCAAAATGTTTGGCTTGAAAATCCAACACCTTTTGTTCAGTGGTGCTGATGTAAGGCGTTCTGAGTTTGCGCACCAGGTTGCCCATGCTGTTATCAACCGGGCAGGCGATAGTACAAAGCTGACAGGCGGCGCAGGTATCAACCACATCATATTTGGCTGCAGCGCGCATTTCACTTGCAGCTTGTTTATCGCCCGATTGCTCTAAACGTTCAATCTCACGCAAGGTTGCAATACGCTGACGCGGCGACATATTAAGTGCCGATGTAGGGCAACTTTTTTCGCAGAAACCGCATTCAATACACTTATCGATTAAGTCATCGACGACAGGGCAAGGCTTGATATTCTTAACGTGAATTTGGCTATCATCATTAAGAATAACCCCTGGGTTTAGTAATCCTTCAGGGTCAAAGAGCTGCTTAATACGCTTCATTAAGGTATAAGCATCGCTACCCCATTCCATTTCAACAAAAGGCGCGACAGCGCGGCCTGTGCCATGCTCGGCTTTCATTGAGCCGTCATACTTATTAATCACCATTTCGGCAACGTCTTGCATAAAGGCGTGGAAGCGCTCAATGTCAGTCTGCGAGTTAAACGTTGGGGTGATAATAAAGTGGAAGTTCCCCGCAAGCGCGTGACCGTAAATAACCCCTTCAGGATAATTATGCTTATGGAATAACTCGGTCAAATCATTAGCTGCTGCGGCTAAGTGTTCCAGTTCAAAAGCCACATCTTCAATAATCACCGAGGTGCCTTTAGGGCGCTCACCGCCAATAATTGGGAACAAACCTGAGCGCATTGCCCAGTATTGACCAAATACAGCAGGGTCATCACTGAAGGTTATAGGGCGCTCAGTTTCAATATGCGCAAGCTTGGCGATAACGTCTTGGGTGTAGCGGTCTAACGTGGCTTTATCATTTGCGCGAGATTCAATTAATAAAATAGATGCGCCTTCAGGTAACTGGGTTAACCATTCAGGCATGCCCGCTTTACCGGTTACCGCTTTAATAGATGCCCAGTCCAGCAACTCTGCCGCGGCCACGCTATCGCCAACGAGAGGTGGAATAGCACGCGCGGCATCTTCCATATTGAAAAATACCGCCATGGCAGATGCTTTGAAACGCGCTTCATCAACGGTGTTGTAAGTCACTTCTTCAACAAATGCTAGCGTACCTTCTGCGCCCACAATTAAATGATTGATGAGCTCAAAAGGGTCGCTAAAATCCACTAAGGCATTAAGGCTATAGCCTGTGGTGTTTTTAATGGAGAATTTTTTGCGAATTCGTGCAGCAAGCGTGGTGTTATTAACCGTTAACTGCGCCAGTTCAATTAGCTCTTGTATAAGCTGTGGGTGCGACTGGCTAAACGCCGCTTTTGATGTTTCACAGCCAGTATCAAGTTCTGTGCCGTCGGCAAACAGCAATTTGGCTGAAGCGATAGTTTGGTAACTGTTTTGCGCGGTACCACAGCACATGCCCGAGGCATTGTTCGAGACGATACCGCCAATTTTTGCAGAGGCAAGGGTGGCAGGGTCGGGGCCAATCTTCTTATTTAATGGCTTTAAAACCGCGTTGGCATCGGCGCCAATAACGGCAGTACCTAAGGTGATTTGTGACGCATCTTCGCTAACGGTTAATGTTCTAAAACCATCGTGGCCAAGAATGAGCAAAATACCTTCACCAATTGCTTGGCCTGAAAGGCTGGTACCCGCAGCGCGAAACGTCACCGGTGCGCCATAAGTACGGGCGATGGCTAAGGTACGTTTAGCTTGCTCTAAGGTATCGGCGTGCACCACGATTTCAGGCACGATTCGAAAGTAACTGGCATCGGTTGACCAAGCAAAACGGCGCACAGGATCATTGGTTGCTGCGTTTTCACCGACTTGCTTACGTAAATCTCTTAATACTGCTTCATAATTAATCGACATTAACTTTTCTCACACACTTAATTTGGGTGAACAAAGCCGCTGCTTATGCGGCTTTTCGATATTATTATTTTGTTTTTAATTTAAATTGCTTGGTATAGGGGAGGAGAGCTAAAAGCCTCCCCAAAGCGCCGCAATCGTACCCGCGACTAAAGCATAGCCTAAGGCGACTGGCATGGTTTTACGGATAATCTCTGATTCACGTCCAGCCATTCCCACAACCGTTGCCGCTGCCACAACATTCATTACGCACATCATGTTACCTGCGTTAGCGCCAATGCCTTGCATAGCCAGAATAAGTGCATGGTTAGCACCAATATTGTCAGCAACGCTATATTGCAGCCCTGAGAACATCATGTTTGAGAAGGTGGCGGAACCAGACAGAAAGGCGCCAAATATGCCAACAATCGGTGAAACCCAAGCCCACACCGCCCCCATGCTGTTTGCCAAGGTATCAGCAAGTGCCACAGGCATAGAGGCTAATCCAGAGGTGTTTTCACCTGAATTTAGGAAGATTTTGACCATAGGCACAGATGCGCCAAGGGAGATAATTGTTGGCACCATAGACTTACATGATACCGAGATAGACTCTTTTATCGCAGGTGACTTCATTCTAAATAGGAAGAAACCTAAAAAGCACACCAGTACGAAGAACGCACCAGGAGCATACAAGGTAGCAAAGCCAGCTTTTAGCTCAGTGCCCAATAATCCTGTCCAGCTGATATTAAAGCTAGATAACCAAGCTTTCAGTGGTGCAACGGTGCGAGACAGTACTAATAGCGCCGCCATAATCAAGTAAGGTGACCACGCAGCAAGCTGCGAGAATTTTACTTCAGTGTCGAGCTCTTCACGTTTCTGGCCATCATTTTCAGCAAAATCGTTCCATTGCTGTTTTGGTAATAAGTAACCTTTCTTAGCGACTGGAATAACTAGCGCCATACCCACAAGCGCGCCAATCACTGACGGGAACTCTGGGCCAGCAAAGTAGTTAATCAACCAAGCTGGAACGGTAAAGGCAAGGCCTGCAAATAGGGCAAACTTCCAAATAGCTAAACCTTCTTTAAACGATTTGTTACGGCCAAAGAAACCAGTTAGTATTGCCACCATCACCAGCGGAATAAGTGTTCCTGTAAATAAATCAATGGTGATCATGTGCATGGCAATAAACTGCGCGAAATCAGCAAAACTGCCGCCATGTTGCGCTATTTGTTCGGCGGCCATATTACTACCGCCTTGGGTTAACCCTTGCTCAATACCAAATAATACCGGTAGACCAATTGCACCAAATGATACTGCGGTAGAGTCGGCAATAAGCGCTACAACCGCTGCGGCAATCGGTGGTACGCCGAGCAGTACTAGTAGTGGAGCACCAATTGCGGCTGGGGTACCAAAGCCTGCCGAGCCTTCAATAAATGAGCCGAATAGCCAACAGATAATAATCACCTGCACGCGAGCGTCTCCGCTAATGTTGGTAAAGCCTGCGCGAATGGTGTCCATTGCTCCTGAGTATTTAAGGGTATTAAGTAAGAACACTGCACCGAAAATAATCGTCAGTGGAGTTATCGCTGACAATAAGCCCTCAACAACTGAGGCGGCTAAAAAGGTGGTGTCCATTTGCCAGATAAATACCGCTGCAAGGCCGGTAAATACCATAGATATTGGCATCGCCCTCGATGCTGGCATTCGCAGGAGGACGAGAAACAGCATTACACTGATGATTGGCGTTAAGCTGGCGAGTAGTTGAATAAAGGTCATGCTTGCCTCGTTTGTTTTGAGTGGCGTACTTTTTAGGTAGCTACCTAAACCGCTTTGAAGTTCTAGTTATGATCGGCAGCGTGTGTACTAAACGGCATATGGGATTTAACAAAGATGATCTGGATCATATTGATACCCGATTGACATAGATAATGCCATTTGTGAGATCCATCACAATTACCCGTATGATGCTTATGTGATCTTGATCGCTATTTATTAAGTGCTAAATGTTGCTTGGGTGGTGGTTTTGCTTAGGTAGGCTAGAAATTGGGTGAAAAGCTAATAATTTGTAGCGGTTTTGGCGCTAAATCGTGTTGGTTTGATCTAAATGTTTCATTAACGACAGAAAGTAAATACGCATGCGGCTAATCTTGCTGTGACCTGTGTCACACTGCTGTTTGGCGTAAATATATCAAATTTTGCATATTGTTTTTAAGTCACTGTTTTATATTAGTTGTTTCTTTATATTTGTAAGCTAAGTTAGATTGGACTGTAATGGCTTTATATTTTGCTTTTAAGGCGGTTGGTTTATTGATAACAGCCTGTGGCTGAAATTTACAGAATAAAAGCAGGAGAGGGGAATAAACCGACAATAAATGGTCATTGTCGGTTTGTTTTGCTTGAGGCTAATGCCTTAATGCAAATATTAGTGCTGATCACCGTTTGTGTTGAGTGCTTTGGCAATATTTAGATATCGCAAATGCTTTAGGTCGCTTTTTTATCTTTTCCCTAAGTAAGCAACACTAAAATAATTTACTACCCCAGCCAAGTTTAGTACGCAATACGTGGAAGTAGTTATGGCCTTTAGGGTGCACTAATCTTAAGGTTTCTTCACTGCGCTTAATGATGATCTCATCGCCAGGCAATACAGACAGATGCACGTGACCATCACAGCTTACCTCAAGGTTATCACCGTTATGAGGCGACACCTTAAGTTTAATAATACTGGCTGCATCAACAACTATCGGTCTGCATGAAAGCGTATGCGGGAACATGGGTACTAAAATCATCGCGGCTAGGTTTGGTGTTAAGATCGCGCCGCCAGCAGATAAAGAATACGCTGTTGAACCGGTTGGCGTTGAAATAATCATACCGTCGGCACGTTGGCTGTACATGAATTTGTCATCGATATAGACTTCAAACTCAATCATATGAGCGATTTTACCCGGGTGAAGCACAGCTTCGTTTACTGCTGTATTGCTAGATTTTAGTTCGCCGTGGCGATGCACTTCTGCTTCAAGCAAAAAACGCTGTTCGATTTCAAATTCACCCTCGAGTACTTTTGATAGCGCTTCTTCAAATGAGTCTGGTGGTAAGTCTGTTAAAAAGCCTAAGTTGCCACGGTTAACACCAATAACGCCGATATTAAACCTAGCGAGTACACGAGCAGCGCCAAGCATATTACCGTCACCACCTACCACAATGGCTAAATCGCATTGTTTGCCGATCTCTAATAAGTCGACTGACTGTGCGAGTGGGCCTAGCTCTCCGGCGACCCTTTCTTCAACGAGTATTTTGTAACCTTGCATGCTCAGCCAATGGTGTAACCTTTTCAGGGTCTGAGTCGTCCCTTTGTGGTTAGGTTTACCGATTAGACCAATTGTGTGAAACGTATTGCTCATAATTTATGTTAGATCCAGCTTTAGGCCTTGAAACCTTAAATTTGATCCCCATAATATGCCCAGAGCATGCAGAAACAAAGCATTTTTAGCTGGAGCAAAAATGAGCAACGAAACAAACAAAGCACAAGATAACCAAGTTGAAGAGATCGTCGAAGGCGAATTGCTTAACGAAAATGGCGCAGAAGCGACTGATGAAGCCTCTTTGATGGATGAGCTTACCCAAGCTAATTTCCGTGTTGAAGAGCTAGAAAAGGCTTTGCAAGAAGCTGAAGCTAAAGTTGATGCGCAAAAAGATTCAGTGATCCGCGCAGCGGCTGAAGTAGACAACATTCGTCGTCGTTCAGCAATGGATGTAGAAAAAGCGCACAAGTTTGCTTTAGAAAAGTTCATCAACGAATTACTACCTGTATTAGATAACATGGAGCGTGCTCTGCAAGGTACAGACGCAGAAGCTGAAGCGACTAAAGCTATCTATGAAGGTGTTGAATTAACGGCTAAGAGTTTTGTTAGCACTGTAGAGAAGTTTGGTTTAGTTCAAGTTGATCCACAAGGTGATGCATTTAACCCAGAACTTCACCAAGCTATTGGCATGCAGCCAAGCGCTGACTTCCCTGCAAACACAGTAATGATGGTTATGCAGAAAGGTTACACATTGAATGAGCGTCTACTGCGCCCTGCAATGGTAATGGTTTCACAAGGCTAATCTTAGCGATTAAATATGTTGATGCTTTTGATTTAAATGAAAGCATCAAACATAAAAAAGGACTGCCTAGGCAGTCCTTTTTTTAGCTCTCGTATTAAGCGAGATAATCTTCAATCTGTTTTTGAATGCCCGCAGCATCTAAACCTAGCTCGCTAATGATTTCATCTGGCGCGCCGTGTTTAATAAACTCATCAGGTAAACCAATTAGCAGAACTGGCTTTGGCATCTTAAGTGTTTGCAGTAACTCAAGCACACCAGAACCTGCACCACCCATAATGGCGTTTTCTTCAACAGTAACTAGCACATCGTGCTCGCTTGCTAGCTGCTTAATTAATTCAACATCAAGTGGTTTGACAAAGCGCATATCGGCAACAGTTGCATCAAGTGCTTCAGCTGCAACTAAACTGCTGGCTAAGGTTGTACCGAAGTTCAGAATGGCAACTTTCTTGCCTTGACGTTTAATTAAGCCTTTACCGATTGGTATTGCAGTCATGGTTTCGACTTGCTCTGCACCGGTTGCACTGCCACGAGGGTAACGTACAGCGGTTGGGCCGTCGTTATAGCAATAGCCGGTGTACAACATTTGGCGACATTCATTTTCATCAGATGGCGCCATGATCACCATGTTAGGCACGGTGCGCATAAAGCTTAAGTCGAAAGCGCCTTGGTGAGTTGGGCCGTCAGCGCCAACAATACCGCCGCGATCAATGGCAAATAGTACAGGAAGTTTTTGCAGTGCTACGTCGTGGATCAATTGATCATAGCCGCGCTGCAAGAACGTTGAGTAAATCGCTACCACTGGCTTGTAACCTTCACAGGCGAAACCCGCACCTAAGGTGACAGCATGTTGCTCTGCAATTGCTGCATCAAAGTATTGCTTAGGGAAGCGCTGAGAAAACTCAACCATACCTGAGCCTTCGCGCATTGCCGGAGTGATACCTAATACTTTTTCATCTTTTTCTGAGATGTCACATAGCCATTTACCAAACACTTCTGAGAAGGTTGGATCAGCAGGTTTGGCTGCAGGTTTTTCAAAGGTTGATGGGTCAAACTTTGGCACTGCATGCCAGCCGATAGGATCTTTCTCAGCAGGCTCATATCCACGACCTTTTTTAGTCATGATATGTAAAATTTGTGGGCCACTTAAATTGCGCATATTACGCATAGTTTCAACGAGTGCATCCACATCGTGGCCATCAATAGGGCCTATGTAGTTAAAGCCTAGCTCTTCAAATAAGGTGCCAGGTACAACCATGCCTTTGAGGTGCTCTTCAGTGCGCTTAGCCATCTCTTTGATAACCGGCATTCCTTTAAGCACTTTCTTGCTGCTTTCACGAATAGTGGTATAGAAGCGACCAGACATTAGCTGAGCTAAATGGTTGTTAAGTGCGCCAACGTTTTCAGAGATAGACATCTCGTTATCGTTTAGCACCACTAACATATCATTGTGTAAGTCACCAGCGTGGTTCATGGCTTCAAATACCATACCGCCAGTCATGGCGCCATCGCCAATAACCGCCACCACTTTACGACCAGCTTGTTCTTTTTCAGCTGCAACTGCCATAGCAAGTGCAGCACTGATAGAAGTACCTGAGTGACCCACACTAAACGTGTCGTATTCACTTTCTTCACGCCATGGGAATGGGTGCACGCCGCCTTTTTGGCGAATGGTGTGCATCTTTTCACGGCGACCAGTTAAGATTTTGTGAGGGTAAGCTTGATGGCCTACGTCCCAAACAAGTCGGTCAAATGGCGTGTTGTAAACATAATGAAGTGCCACGGTTAGTTCCACCGTGCCTAAACCCGATGCAAAGTGACCGCTTGATTTACCCACAGACTTCAGTAAGAAACCTCTAAGTTCGTCCGCCAGTTGTGGCAAAACGGCTTGAGGGAGCTGTCGTAGCTCATCTGGAGTATTAGCCTGTGCTAGCACAGGAAACTGAGAAATATCAAAACTCATATTGAGATTCTTTGTCTCTTTATTAAACTCTTCGCTCAATGATGTAACGGGCGAATTCTGCAATTAACTGGCTATTGTATGGTAATTTAGCCAGCGCTGATAGTGCGTCCTCAATCAAACTTGCCGCAGTTTTTTGGGCGCCCTCTAATCCAAGCAACTTTGGATAGGTGCTTTTGTTTGAATCTGTATCTGAGCCTTGCGGCTTTCCTAGCTCTTCTGTGCTGGCAATAATATCGAGCACATCGTCTTGCACCTGAAAAGCAAGACCAATTGCGTCAGCAAAATCTAGCAAGGCTTGACGCTCTTGTTGGTCGACTTTAGCTGCGATGATGGCAAATTCCACCGCACATCTAATTAGCGCACCGGTTTTTAGTTTGTGGAGCTGTATTAAGGTCGCTAATTCAATTTGCTTGTCGGTAGCATTGAGATCCATCGCCTGTCCACCACACATGCCACTATACCCAGAGGCGTTGGCTAAGGCTTTAACTAAGCTTAAGTTTTGTGACGGAGTAATATCTTCAATTGGATCGCTGATAATTTCGAACGCTAGTGCTTGTAAAGCATCACCAGCCAAAATGGCGGTTGCTTCATTAAAGGCAATGTGCACAGTCGGTTGCCCACGACGCAGTGCGTCATCATCCATTGCTGGCAGATCGTCATGAATTAATGAGTAGGCGTGAATACATTCAATTGCGGCTGCACATGAGTCAAGAGTTGCTAGTTTTACGCCGAGCATGTCGCCAATGGCATAAACTAAAAATGGTCTAATTCGCTTGCCACCAATCAGCGCACCGTGTTTCATGGCTGCTTTTAGGTTAGGCTCGATATCTGCAAGCGCGTCAATACGTGAAGCAAGTTGGAGATTAATTCGCTGCTGGTATCGCTTAAGTGACTCTTCTAACAATTACTCACCCTCAACATCATAAGGTTTGAGAGTGTCGACACCCTCTTCTTGCATTAGCACTGCGACTTTTTGCTGTGCGTTTTCTAATTTACTTTGGCTATTACGTACAAGCTTAATGCCACGCTCAAATTGCTTCAGTGCATCATCGAGGGAAACATCGCCATGCTCTAAGTCAGTTACGATTTTTTCTAGCTCGGAAAGTGAATCTTCAAATGAGAGATTTTCAGGTTTTTTTGCCACGATATTCATTCCTAGAAATAAGCGGTACACAAAGTATATCAGCAGGGCACATGGGTCAAATTAAGCCGTTGACTATTTGCGCAAAAGCACGCTTTCAATATCAAATAGATCAAATGTGTAAATAAAGCATACGTCATAAAACGGCTAATCGATCAGCTAAGTGTCACAGCCCCGTCGACATTCGCGGGTTAGAGATAGGCTATTTTAGCCGAAAGTAGATGTAATTTGCGGGAAATATCACTCAAGAGATCTTTTATTTGGTCGTTATATAAGTTGAAATACTAAAAATATGGCCTCTATAGAGGGGTTTGGTGACATGTTACTTGCCGTAGCACTAAAGGCGTAATATTGTCGCTACTAAAATTTATTCCATGCAAATTGTCAGGCATTTGGAATTCGAGACTATCGATAAACAGTGTATTGGTAGCTATTTGAGGAGCAGTTTTGGATTTAGCAACCCTAATCGGACTTATTGGCGCATTTGTCTTCATTATTATGGCGATGGTCAGTAGTGGTGGCATTGCCATTTTTATTAACGTTCCGTCGATTCTAATTGTACTCATCGGCTCAATGTTTGTGGTTATGATGAAATATAACCTGAAACAGTTTTTAGGCTCTGCCAAGATCGCTGCCAAAGCCTTTATGTTTAAAATCGATAAGCCAGAAGATCTTATTGAGCAATCTATCTCTATGGCTGATGCCGCTCGTAAAGGTGGTTTTTTAGCATTAGAGGAAGCAGAGATCAGTAACAGCTTCATGCAAAAAGCAGTCGATATGTTAGTTGATGGCCATGATGGCGATGTGGTGCGTGATGCACTAGAAAAAGATATTGCGCTTACAGAAGAGCGTCATAAAACAGGCATTGGCATTTTTAAAGCGATTGGCGATGTAGCTCCAGCTATGGGCATGATTGGTACGCTGATTGGTCTAGTTGGTATGTTATCTAATATGGATGACCCTAAATCAATTGGCCCAGCAATGGCTGTAGCACTACTTACCACTCTTTATGGCGCCGTGGTTGCGAACATGGTTGCATTGCCTATTGCTGATAAATTAACGCTGCGCATGGGCGAAGAGATGCTCAACCGTAACCTTATTATGGACGCTGTGTTGGCTATTCAAGATGGCCAAAATCCGCGCGTGATTGAAGGTTTCCTTAAAAATTACCTCAGTGAAAAATCCCGCAAAATAGATACCCTGGACGGGGCGTAAGCGGATGGCAAAGAAGGTCAAATGCGATTGTCCACCACCTGGGGCACCTATGTGGTTGGCAACCTTTGCCGACTTAATGTCGCTATTGATGTGCTTTTTCGTGCTACTTTTGGCGTTCTCTGAAATGGACGTTATGAAGTTCAAGCAGATCGCTGGTTCGATGAAATACGCCTTTGGTGTGCAAAATAAGGTGGAAGTAAAAGACATTCCTAAAGGGACATCTGTTATTGCGCTTGAGTTTAGACCGGGGCGACCAGAGCCTACGCCAATTGAGATCATTAATCAGCAAACCAATGAAATGACTGAGCCGATGCTGGAGTTTCAAGAGGGTGATGATTCAAGTGCTGGCGGTATTCAGCAGCAAAGAGGTGAGCAAAGAGGCGGCCAAGCCACGGCAACGGCTGTTGAACCTAAAGAGGCTGAAGTAAAAGCTGAATCAGCAGCTAAAGCTGAGACGGAGTCAACTAAGACTCAGGCATCGGCTCAAGATGAGATCAACGAGCAAGTTAAAAAAATGGCTCAAGAGCTCAATAAAGAGATTGTTGATGGTGCAATTGAAGTTGAATCTTTAGGTCAGCAGATCATTATTCGGATCCGTGAAAAGGGTGCATTTGCGTCAGGATCGGGTTTTTTACAACCAAGGTTTAAGCCGGTTGTGCGCCGCGTGGCTGAGTTACTAAAAGATGTGCCTGGCATTATTACTGTTTCGGGCCACACAGATGATTGGAATATTTCTAACGAGCTATACAGTTCAAACTGGGATTTGTCGAGTAAACGTGCGGTTGCCGTTGCTCATGAGCTGATTAAAGTGAAAGGCTTTAATCAACAGCGAATGAAAGTGGTTGGTATGGCATCGTCAGATCCCTTAGTAAAAAACAACTCTGCTGCTAATCGTGCCAGAAACCGTCGAGTTGAGATTGCCATTGAACAGGGAAAAGCCAAAGAATCAGATGAGATCCAAGTGAGTCAGTAATCACTAAGTAAAATGATTAAAACGCGCTATTAAGTTTACTTAATGGCGTGTTTTTATTTTTGAGGTCGAAAATTTACCCGATAAGTCGATTTTTAAGCAGAATATTTGCGCTTTTGTCGAGACAAACAGAGATTGCTTATACGCAATTGCGGCTCGATCTTGTTATAATCGGAGAATTGCTGTTTAAACTACTCCTCGCGGAAGACCAATGAAATTTATCGTAAAACTGTTTCCTGAAATCATGATGAAAAGCAAGCCGGTAAGAATGCGCTTTACCAAAATGCTTGAAACTAACATTCGTAACGTACTTAAGAAAGTTGATGAGACTGCCAAAGTACAGCGCCAGTGGGACAAAATCATGGTTATGGTGCCAGATGATAGACCCGATCTGGTTGAAGCGTTTGGTGAGCGTTTAGCGTGTATCCCGGGTATTGCCCATGTATTACAAGTTAACGTAAGTACCTTTACCTCTGTTGATGATATCTATAAGCAAACTTTAGCGGTATACAAAGACCAGCTAGCGGGTAAAACTTTTTGTGTACGAGTAAAACGTGCTGGTAAGCATGACTTTAACTCAATTGAAGTTGAGCGCTATGTAGGTGGTGGTTTAAACCAGTTTACCGACGCTGCGGGAGTTCGCTTAAAAGATCCAGACATGACTGTTCATTTAGAAATCGATAATGAGCAGTTGTACTTAATCGATAAGCGTATCGAAGGTTTAGGTGGTTTCCCTATGGCGACCCAAGAAGACGTATTGTCTCTGATCTCAGGCGGTTTCGACTCTGGCGTATCTAGTTACCAATTCATTAAGCGTGGCTCGCGTACCCATTACTGTTTCTTTAACTTAGGTGGCGATCAACACGAAATCGGTGTTAAGCAGGTTGCTTACCATTTATGGCAAAAGTACAGTGAGTCGCACAAGGTTAAGTTTATATCTGTACCGTTTGATCCTGTAGTGCAAGAAATTCTAGAGCGCGTAGATAACGGCCAAATGGGCGTAGTATTAAAGCGTATGATGATGCGTGCTGCTGCACGTGTAGCGCAAAAAATGGGTATTCAAGCACTCGTCACGGGTGAAGCTATGGGTCAGGTATCTAGCCAGACACTAACTAACCTAAACGTGATTGACCGCTGCACTGAGCAACTTATCTTACGTCCGTTAATCGCCATGGATAAGCAAGACATTATTAACTTGAGCCGCCAAATTGGTACTGAAGATTTTGCCAAATCGATTCCTGAATACTGCGGCGTGATCTCACAAAAACCAACTGTGAAAGCGGTATTATCTAAAGTTGAAGCCGAAGAAGCCAAGTTTTCTGAAGATCTGCTAGATCGCGTGATTGCAGATGCTGAAATTATCGATATTAGGGAGATTGCTGCGCAGATGGATACAAAGATCACTGAAACTGAAACTGTAGATGCAATTAACGCTGGCGAGATCATTATTGATGTTCGCGCACCAGAAGAGGAAGAGAAGTCTCCGCTTGAAGTTGATGGCGTGGAAGTTAAGGCAATTCCGTTCTACAAGTTAGCGACTCAGTTTGCCGATTTAGATAAAGAGAAGAGCTATTTATTATATTGCGACCGCGGTGTGATGAGTAAGCTACAAGCACTTTACCTACAAGAGCAAGGTTACACTAATGTTAAGGTTTACCGTCCTTAATTTGAGCCAATAAAGGCTTATTAGTTTAAGTATGACAAAGGCGGCTTAGTTTAAGTCGCCTTTTTTGTACTTCAGCGGGCAACTTGATAGTGAAGCCTGTGAGTATTAGATACAAAAAAGCCACCTTGCAGGTGGCTTTAAAGCGAAGTGTTAAGAGCGAGTTTAGTCAGCAAGTAATACTTTTGCTGTCGCTTCTTCATTCTTCTTTTGTTCGTCAATAATCAGCATTGTGTCTAATTCAGCAGTAAGTTGGTCCTGCATTAATTCCATGCTTTCTGCTAAGTTAGCTGTTAGTGTTGCTTCAATGTCTTTGGTATTAATGCTGGTATCGTCAGCCATAGCTGATGCAGAAACGCCAAGGATAGCAATAACAAATACTGATTTAAGGTTTAACATACGCGGTAGCCTCCAGGCTGATATTCGGGTTGTTAGACATTCCCCATTTACGTCGTAGAGGCTGTCCAACTAGTGTCTTTTCGTTGGCGCAAATTTTGACCAAAAGGGCTGGCCTTTACAAACGATAAAATGTAACAATACCCATTAGAAAAACTAATTAAAAATCGGGATCTGTATCACTATGGCAAGACGATTACCTCCGCTAAATGCGGTTAAGGCATTTGAAGCGGCAGCGAGGCATTTAAGCTTTACTCGAGCAGCCGAAGAACTGTTTGTTACCCAAGCTGCAGTGAGTCACCAAATTAAGGCATTAGAAGAGTATCTCGGATTAAAATTATTCCGCCGAAAGAATCGCTCATTACTGCTAACAGAAGAAGGCCAAAGCTACTTTCTCGATATCAAAGATATTTTTACCCAGCTAGCTGATGCGACAGATAGATTGCTTGCTCGCAGTGCGATAGGTTCGCTTACAGTGGCCACCTCGCCTAGCTTTGCGATTCAATGGTTAGTGCCCAGACTTGCCAAGTTTAGCGAAAAAAATCCTGAAATTGACGTGCGTATTAAAGCGGTTGATGACGAAGATGGTTCATTAACTGATGACGTTGATGTTGCGATTTATTATGGCATGGGTAACTGGCAAGGAATGCGCGCAGATAAGCTCAGAAATGAAGTGTTGATCCCTGTTTGTTCGCCTCTTTTACTCAATGGGCCTAAGCCATTAGAAAAGCCAAGTGATTTAAGAAATCACACCCTATTACATGACTCAAGTCGCCAAGATTGGCAAGCTTGGTTTAGGCAATGTGGAATTACTGATATTAATGTGAACCAAGGTCCAATATTTAGTCATTCCTCACTTGTGTTACAAGCGGCTGCTCACGGTCAAGGTGTGGCGCTAGGCTACAGTGTACTTGCAAGACCTGATATTAAAGCGGGCCGACTGGTTTGCCCATTCCCTGAAGTTTTAGTCAGTAAAAATGCATATTACCTAGTGTGCCAACAAAACCATGCTGAAATCGGTAAGGTGGCGGCCTTTAGAGAATGGATGCTAGATATGTTCGAAGAGGAGACGCGCAGTGAGCTGCTTACTGGATAACTTAAAGCAAGCTTATTTAGACGGCGAGCTGACGGCTGCTATTGCGGCATTGTCCTTTGAGGATCTGACCTTTGATGCAGAGCAGTTTGTTATCACTAATGATAAAGCTAGCAATAAAGACGATGATAACAATGCCAGAGCAAGCGACTGTGACACTTTAATCGTGTTAACCCATGGCGCAGGCGCAAACATGCACCATGAGTTTATGACTGCGATGGCGAATGGTTTGGCAAGTGGCAATACTGTTGTTGCGCGGTTTAATTTTCCTTATATGCGCGCGAACGCCATTGACGGTAAACGACGTCCGCCAGATAGAGCACCTAAGTTAATCGCGGATTATGCTTTGCAACTGACTATTTTAAAGCAGCAGTTTCAGCCAAAGCGTGTGTTTCTAGTGGGTAAGTCTATGGGCGGGCGCATGTCAGCCATTTTAGCTGAAACAGTGCTAGTTGATGGGGTTGTCTGTTTAGGTTATCCATTTATTCCATTAAATGGTGGTGAGCCGCGGTTAGAGCCTATAGAACGCTGTTTAGCGCCGATAATGGTGATCCAAGGTGAGCGCGATAAGTTTGGTCATAAAGGATTAGTTGAGACTTGGCCGATAATGGATAAAGTACAACTTCAATGGTTAACCGATGGCGATCATAGTTTTAAGCCGAGGAAGTCGTCAGGGACTACGTTAGAAGCTAACCTAGAGCAAGCTATTGCCAGTGCTCGTCAGTTTATCGGCATCAGCTAGCTGACTATTAAGCTGATTTTTAATTGTTAAGGGGAGAGGGTCAATGCGTAATGGATTTTTGCTGCTTGCAGCGTTAAGTGGTTTCATTGCCGTAGCATTAGGTGCATTTGGTGCCCACGGGCTTAAAAATGTTGCTCCACCTGAGCTTATCGCTATTTTTAATTTGGGCGTTGAGTATCAGTTTTATCATACCTTTGCGTTAATTGCGGTCGCTTTTTCTGGTCATTGGATCAAGTCGCGATTACTTGATTGGGCGGGTTACTTATTTATGGCCGGTATGGTGCTGTTTTCTGGCTCACTTTATATGTACGCGCTGATTGGCGCTAAGTGGACTGGACCGGTTACCCCAATGGGCGGCGTGTGTTTTCTATTAGGCTGGCTATTAATTGCGGTTGCTGTGTGGCGCAACCGAGTCAAAGAACTCGATTAAGTGCTAACTGGGTTTATGCTCGAGCGCTGATAATTAAATATTAGACAGTACACAGCAAAGCTTGAACAGTGTAAAATAGCGGGCAACAACTTTGTTGGCCGCTTTTTTATATCAATTATTCAATTACGCTGGTTGTTTAAACGCTATGCTTTTGAAAGCTTGTGTCAGAGATTTTGTCGCGACACTTTGATTGATACTATTTTTATCTTCAGGAAATTCAATGATAAACCTATTTTTATTTTGCCGTGCTGGTTATGAGAAAGATTGCGCTGCAGAGATCCAAGTGCGTGCGGCTGAGCTCGATATTGGTGGTTTTGTAAAAACTAACAACAACGATGCTTATGTGATTTTTCAATGCTTTCAAGCTGGCGATGCAGAAGTTTTGGCGAAAAATATCAGCCTAGACTCACTTATTTTTGCCAGACAGATGTTTGCGGCAAAAGAACTGCTAAAAGGTTTACCTGAGCAAGATAGAATTAGCCCAATTGTTGAAGCACTAGCGCAAGTAAACAAAGCCGGTGAACTGCGTGTTGAAACGCCAGATACAAACGAAGCAAAAGAGCTGTCTAATTTCTGCCGCAAGTTTACAGTACCGCTGCGTCAAGCTTTGAAAAAATCAGGCACTTTGCTTGAAAAAGAAAACACTAAGCGTCCAATTATTCATGTATGTTTTGTGGCGTCAGGCCAAGCGTATGTGGGTTACTCATTGAGTAACAATAGCTCGCCATACTTTATGGGGATCCCACGACTTAAGATTGCTGCTGATGCGCCAAGTCGCTCAACGCTAAAGCTTGATGAAGCCTTCATTCACTTTATTCCAAAAGATGAGCAAGAGACGCGTTTAAGTAGTGGTATGAAAGCGGTAGATCTTGGTGCTTGCCCAGGTGGTTGGACATACCAGCTAGTTCGCCGTGGTATGTTTGTCGCTGCTGTTGATAACGGTCCGATGGATCAAGGCTTAATGGACACCGGCCAGGTAAAACACTATCAAGCAGACGGCTTTAGATTTGAACCACCAAGAAAGAATATTACTTGGCTTGTTTGTGACATGATTGAAAAGCCATCTCGCGTAGCTGAGCTTATCGAAGCTTGGGCAATCAATGGTTGGTTTAAAGAGTCTATCTTCAACCTTAAGCTGCCAATGAAAGCGCGTTATAAAGAAGTTTCAACCATTCTTGAGACTATGGCTGAGATTTTAAAAGAAAATGGCGTAGATGATTTTTCTATCGCGGCTAAGCATCTTTACCATGACCGAGACGAAGTGACTGTTCACCTTTGCCTACGTCCAACTCAGCCTTGGTAAAAATAAGCTAGAAAGTTAGTCGGTTAGATTGTATTAATTCTATCCGAACACAGATAAAAAAAGACCCCATGTGAAAACATAGGGTCTTTTTATTTAAATGGCAGAATTAATTCTGCTATTTAAGCAGGTTAAGATAAACGCTCAATCACAGCTTGAGTGAAATCAGTCGTACCGTGAGTACCACCAAGATCGCGCGTGGTGCGGTCGCCTTCTTCAATTACAGCAGTAATCGCATTGCGGATAAGCTCTGCTTTATCACCCATGCCTAAGTATTCAAGCATTTGAATAGATGCTAGAACAACTGAAGTTGGGTTGGCTAAGTTTTTACCTGCAATATCAGGTGCGCTACCGTGTACCGCTTCAAAGATAGCTGCATCGCTACCAATGTTGGCACCTGGCGCCATACCTAGACCACCAACAAGGCCCGCACAAAGATCAGATAGAATGTCACCAAATAGGTTAGTCGTAACAATCACATCGAAGTTTTCTGGGTTCATCACTAGCTTCATGCAAGTCGCATCAACAATCATTTCTTCAGTCGTGATGTCTGGGTAACGTTGACTCACTTCGCGAGCAACTTTTAGGAATAAACCAGAAGTCGACTTCATAATGTTAGCTTTGTGAACGATAGTGACCTTTTTGCGACCTTCCTTACGAGCAAGTTCATAAGCAAAAGTGGTGATTTGCTCTGCGCCTTGACGAGTAATAATACTTGTCGCTTCAGCGGTTGCACCGTCATCAGATACTGTTTGGCCTAGGCCTGAATACATACCTTCAGTGTTTTCACGTACTGTGATGATATCGATATTATCGTAACGAGCCTGGGTGCCTTTGAAAGATAAAACAGGACGCACGTTAGCGTATAGGCTGAATTGCTTACGTAGGCTTACGTTAATAGAAGTGAAGCCTTCGCCAACAGGAGTTGTTAGTGGGCCTTTAAGAGTAATGCGGTTTTTCTCGATAAGCTCTAGCGTACGCTGAGGCAGTAATTCGCCGTGTTTTTCTAAAGCAACTAAGCCAGCATCAGCAAATTCATATTCAAAATCACAACCAGCTTTATCAAGGATTTTTAGTGCTGAGTCGATAATGCTTGGGCCAATCCCATCACCAGGGATAACGGTTATAGTTCTTTTTGTCATGGATAGTCCTACCAGGGTTAGGCGTTACTGCAATTGTCTAACCATGCCACACGGCATGATAAGTAACTTGATATATTTTCTTTTTATGCGAGGTATTTTAAACACTTTTAAACAACTTTCACAGTAAATAGTGAGCAATCTCACGTTTTTTTCTGTAGGCTAACTTGCATAAATAACTGCTTATGACGATGATTGTTCGCCAGAAGCCTAAAAAGTCTACTTTAGTCTAATAAAATAATAATGAGGAAGACCTTGAAGTCACTACCAATAAAGTCATTATTGCTATTCTCGACAAGTTTGTTATCTGCAAACTTAATTGCTGCGACAAATAGCATCACCCCCGATGATATTATGCGATTTGAATCGCTTAATAAGCCTGTTTTGTCTGACAACGGTAACATGCTAGCGGTTGAAGTTGAGCCAGACCGCGGCGATAGCCATGGATTTGTGAAAAGTTTAATCGCTAATAAACAGTTTAATGTTGCTGGTGGTAGCAAGCCAAAAATAAGCCATGATGGTCGCTTTGTGGCTTTTGTGGATGCTGTACCTTTACTTGATTCTGAAAAGGCGAGTAAGAAAGCAAAGAAAAAGTTGAAAGCTGGCTTAATACTACTCGATACTAGTACTGGTGAAGAAGTACGTTACGAGCGTGTTAAATCTTTTGAATTCAATGACACAGGCAGCCATTTGGCCATTTGGTTTGAAGCTGACGAAAAGAAAAAAGATGAAAAATCAGCCGCTAAAGCAAAAAATGCTGAAAGTGAAACAAAAGTAGATGATTTTGATAAAGGCTCATTGGTTGAACTAGTTGACCTTAATAACCTTAAATCAATTAAGTTTAATGATGTTACAGCGTTTAATTTCGATAAGTCAGGACTTAATTTCGCTTTAGCAATAAATAATATTGAAACCAATAAACACGAGCTAAGATTGGTTAAACTTGCCAACAATAGTGCCTCGATAGTAAAGAGTTTTAAACAACAGCAAGTTGGCTCAATAGCCTTAAGTCATGATGGTAAATATTTAGGTTTTACTTTTGGTAATGCAGAGGCTTTACCCTATGGTCGTGAGTATCAATTATCTTTGTTGAATCTTGAAACCAACAAATTGATTGCAGCACCTAAGGCTGATGACTGGACCTTAAATAGATACGCAGAACTGCGCTTTTCTGATGATAGCCAGCGTTTATTCTTTGGCCGGGTTCCACAGGTCAGTCAACAAATTGAGCTTGCTAAAGTGGAGTCAGAGGCTGACTTATATGATCAAAGCGTTATCACCTCTGCACGTGAGTTAAGAGTGTGGCATGGCGATGACCCGCGCATCAAACCACATGAAGTAAAGCAATATAAGAAAGAGCAGAAGCGTACCTACTTGGCTGTACTGCATGTAAATGCTAATAACCTGGTGCAATTGGCTGACTTACAAGTGCCTGATATCGAGGTGCAGCAACAAAAGCGTTATGTATTGGCTAGCTCAGACTTACCTTATCGCAAGATGATCACTTGGGCGGGTTTTTATCGTGATTATTATCTTGTTGATTTAAATACTGGCCGCAAAATTCCATTGCTAACTCAGCAAAGTAGCTCGGACGATCCTGTATTATCCCCGGGTGAAAAGTTTGTTGCTTATTACTTACACGGCAATGTTTTCCTCTATGAAATAGCGCAAGATCGCCGCACGAATATCACTAAAAACTTAGGTGTATCGTTTGCGAATGAAGATCACGACTACCCATCAAATGCACCAGGCTATGGTTTTGGCCCTTGGGTTGCCGATGATGCAGGTTTATTGCTGTACGATAAATTCGATATTTGGCAAACAGATACCACTTCGCACGATACTTTTATGCTAACAGCAGGCGAGGGGCGTAAGCAGCAAATTCAATACCGGGTTACCGGGTTAGTTGAAGATGAAGATACGCCAAATGTGCTTGCCACTGATGAAAAAATATTGGTTCAGGGCTATCACGATAAAACTAAAGGTGATGGCTTTTATCAAGTACAACTGGGAGTTGCAGGTGTAACATCATTTATGGATGGTGATTACAAGCTTAAAATGTTGGCGCGTAGTAAAGATGCTAGCACAATTATTTACTCGAAAGAGCGTTATGACCAGTTCCCAGATCTTTACAGTGCTGATTATAACAGTCCGCAAAATGCGACGCGTCAAACTGACTTAGATAAGCAGCGTGATAACTTTAATTGGGCGCAATCTGAATTAGTGCATTGGACAAACGGTGATGGTAAACCTTTAGATGGCGTATTAATTAAACCAACTAATTATGTTGAAGGTCAGCGTTATCCGGTATTAGTTTATTTTTATCGCTTTATGAGTGATAGATTGCACGCTTTCCCACAGATGAAGATTAACCATAGACCTAACTTTGCTTGGTTTGCAGATAATGGTTACGCCATCTTCTTGCCGGATATTCGTTTTGAAGTGGGTTACCCTGGTGACTCATCTGTGCAGGCATTAACCTCTGGCGTGCAGCATTTAATCGATATTGGCGTTGCTGATCCAAATGCTGTGGGTATTCAAGGTCACTCTTGGGGCGGTTATCAAACAGCATTTGCGGTAACAAAGACCAATATTTTTAAAGCTGCGGTAACAGGTGCGCCAGTATCTAACATGACCAGTGCTTACAGCGGTATTCGTCATGGTAGTGGTTTAGCGCGTCAGTTCCAGTATGAAACTGGTCAAAGCCGTATTGGTGAGAGCTTATTTAGTTCGCCACAAAAGTATATTGAAAACTCGCCAGTGTTTTATGTTGAGCGCATTAAAACGCCAATGATGATTATGTTTGGCGATAAAGACGATGCGGTGCCTTGGGAGCAAGGTGTTGAGCTGTATTTGGCTATGCGCCGTGCAGGTAAAGATGTAGTGTTCTTACAGTATCAAGATGAACCACATCATTTGAAAAAATACCCAAATAAGCTCGACTATAGTCTTCGTATGATGGAGTACTTTGACCATTACCTCAAAGGGGCACCTGCGCCAAAGTGGTTGAGTCAAGGTGAAGCCTATACTGAGTATAAGAAAGCTAACTAGCCTTTAGCTTAGTGGTCTAATTATCTACAAATGCCGAGTTAACAACTCGGCATTTTTGTTTTTAGACATATTCCAACCGCTAAACTCTCTAAGAGCGAACAAATGCTTATATTGATTGGTATAAGTTGACTTTATTAGCTTAAGCAAATACTCGTATTAAACTCAGAACTCTGCATAATGCTATTTAACAAGCAGTCGTAAGAGTTAATATAAGGAAGTGATTTATGGATGGAATTTGGATGCATGTTGGTGCGGTATTTATGGGCTTTTTTGCCATTATGAATCCAATTGCCAATGTGCCGATTTTTTTGGGGTTAACCTCTGACTACGATGAGAAGACAACCCGCTTAATCGCATTTAGAGCACTTATTATTGCGTTTGTGATTGTTAGTTTATTTGCGGTATCGGGGCAGTTTATATTCAACCTGTTTGGGATCTCTTTGCCAGCTTTTAGAATTACCGGTGGCCTATTGGTGTTTTTAATTGGATTTCATATGCTGCAAGGCAATCAGTCAACGGTGCACCATGACAAAGATAAGCCTGAGGATGAGAGCTTAGAGGCTAAACTCAGTGTGGCAGTATCGCCGCTCGCATTGCCTATTCTAGCTGGCCCTGGGACTATTGCAACGGCAATGAATTATACCGCAGCTGGTGGCGTACCTGAGTTGATTAGTACCATTGGTTCATTTGCCGCATTATGCGTCATCACTTATGTGTTCTTTATTTTTGGTGGCCGTTTAGTCAGTTACTTAGGCACTGCTGCATTAGGCGCTATAACTCGAATGATGGGGCTTATTTTGGCGGTTATTGGTACGCAGATGGCGGTAGAAGGCTTACAAGGTGCGTTTAAGGTTTTAAGCTAAATTAATTACAGCGACTTATTCAAAGTGACTTATTCAAAGCGACTTATTCAAAGTGAGCAATTTAGCGCCATATTTTGTCGTGGTCAATTATCAATAAAAAATAGCCTGCTAAGTCTGGATCCTTGGTCTAGGATTAACGAGTGTCAAATTGTAGTGGATTGAATTTTGGCGCAGCGTTTAACAAGGATGGTTTTACTTCTTGATTAAGCGTCTAATTATTTACAACCATAATAGTTTTATAAATCACAAATCGTAGCACTAATTCATAAACAGGGAGTGTAGATGAATAACGTTCAAAACCTTAAATGGATGGTATTAGTCGGTCTAGCCTTATCGTTCTCGAGCATAACATTCGCAGCTATTGAAGGTGAACCAGAATGGGAGGCCAATAAAATACCGCATGATAAACTAGAGCAAGCTGCAAAGCAGCAGAGATTACTTGAGCTCAAGCGTTTAGAAGAAGCTCAACAGCGGCAGAAAGAGCAAAAAGAAGCTAAACCCGTATGACCGTAATCAGTATATGACTAAAATAGCAGCGAACATTGACGCTGCTATTTGTTTTCTAGAGCAACTTTCTAAGTTTAAAACTAACCATCAATATGGCTTGCTAAATACTGCTGGTAGCTAGCTTCCCCCCAAGCGATAAGTTTGCCTTGTTTAAATAATAGAGGTGTACACTCTTCTTTTGAGGTTTGTCCGTCTGATGTTTTATGGTGTGTGCGATAAAACAAGATCTGCAAAGTATCGTCGTTGGAGATCTTGGCTTCGCTAAAATCAGCTTTGCCAAAGATGGTTTTTATATCAGCAATAGGTTGACCAAGCGTTAGATCGGTTAGCATTGCTTGATTATAGGCTTGCCTATCTTCCCAGCTCATTTCGTCCGGAGTAGGTTTATAAAACACCATAATAACTGCAACAAAGGCAACGTAGGTGACAAAAAGGCTAATAATAACCACGGGGAGTCTAGATTTCATGCTAACAGTGCATCCTTCACGCATTCCTAATTGAGTCAAGATACTACTAGAATGCGCAAGGGTAAATGTTATAAATGCAACTTTATGTTAACAGTTGTGGTGTTAAGTTGGTGTGGGGGATTCAACTCTAAACTGCTTGAGATTAACGTTTAATGGTATATCTATCTGTAGTTGTACGAGTTTATAGCTAAGGCGAGCCATCTGTTTACCGGCTTCTAACTTGTTTGCTTGCTTGGAGCCGACTTTGTCAATTGAGCTATAAATATTGGCTAAAGAGCGAAATATTTTAAGTAATTCAACGGCAGATTTTGGTCCTATTCCCGGGACGCCGGGGATCTTATTGCCACTATCGCCAGCTAATGCCAGGTAGTCAATCAGTTGGCTTCGCTCGATATGAAGTTTCTGTTCCATATCTTCGATAGTTAAATAGCTTTGATTAAAGTGGTCCCACTGCTTAATTGCTGGATGAAATAGTTGGCAAAAACCTTTATCAGTAGAAACAATAATCGCTTCACCGTTATTACTAGCAAGCTTGGTGGCTAAGGTTGCAATTACATCATCAGCTTCAGATTCTGCTTCTATTGAGTTGACTTGCTGCTCTGCTAAATAGGCTTTTAGATCTGCTAAGGTATTAGCCAGTGCTTCAGGCATTGGTTTACGACCTTTTTTGTAATCTTCATATAAGGCTTTACGCCAAGAGATGGCGTCACCATCCCATACAATGGCCACATGTGTTGGTTGATGAAACTTTAATAGTTTACGGCAAGCGCCATTAACACGTTCTTTTAAGCCTGATACATCTGACTCATTAGGTTGTGCGGCGTGAATGCGCCGCACTAGGTTCATGCCATCGATAATAAGAAATTTATTCATCTAAATGCTTGTGTTGGGTTACTTAATAACTTTGTAGCAAGGCACATATTCACTACCGGGTAGCTTCATACGCTGCTGCGAGACAAATGCGGCGAGAAGATCATCCATAAGAGCCATGAGTTTTGGATCGCCTTTTAGCTCAAAAGGCCCGTTTGCTTCAATGGCTTTGATGGTATCCATTTTCACGTTACCTGCAACAATGCCAGAGAAAGCTTTACGCAAGTTGGCCGCGAGTTCAGCTTTATTGGCTTGGAAATGCAAGTCCAAATTACTCATTACCTCGTGAGTCGGTTCAAACGGCAATTGGAACTCGGGCTCAATCTTTAATGACCATTGATATTGATAAGAGTCGCCATTTTCTTTGCGGAATTTCTTAATGTCTTCCATCGCTTGCTTTTGAATACGGGCAACTTTTACCGGATCGTCAATCACGATTTGGTACTTACTTTGAGCTTCTTTACCTAATGTAGCTGCAATAAACTCATCAATTTTCAAAAAGTAATCTTCGCTTTCTTTAGGGCCAGTAAGCACCAATGGGAAAGGAATATCTTGGTTATCTTTGTTAAGCAAAATACCAAGTAAATACAGTAACTCTTCAGCAGTACCGGCGCCGCCAGGGAAGATAATAATACCATGACCTAGGCGTACAAACGCTTCTAAACGCTTTTCGATATCCGGCAAAATCACTAGCTCGTTAACAATCTGATTTGGTGGCTCAGCGGCAATAATACTGGGCTCTGTTAAGCCGATATATCTAGCATGGTTGATTCGCTGTTTAGCGTGACCAATAGCGGCGCCTTTCATCGGTCCTTCCATCGCTCCTGGACCACAACCAGTACAGATATCAAGTTTACGCAGACCTAACTCATAACCCACTTCTCGAGTGTATTGGTACTCGATAGCGTTAATGCTGTGACCGCCCCAGCAAACCACAATATTGGGGTCTAGTAGCGGCATAGAGCGAGCATTTCGCAGAATATCAAACACTACGTTGGTAATGTGATTAGCATTGGTCAGGTTTATGTGTTTGAGGTTTTCATACTTGTCGTTGATGTAGACAATATCTCTAAGCACTGAAAATAGGTGCTCTTGGATCCCGGCAATAATCTCACCGTCAACGAATGCTTCCTGTGGAGGATTGGTAAGCTCGATTTTAATGCCGCGTTCTCGGCGCAGCACATTAATATTAAAATCACTGAATTGAGTGAATAGCCCCTCAGCATTATCGCTTTGCAGGCCTGACGCGAGCACAGCAAGTGAACAACTGCGGTATAGCTGATAAAGCTCACTTTTAGCGTTCTGCTTCAAACGATCAACTTCTAATTGTGACAGTTGATCAAGACTTCCTCGCGGACTAATTTTTACTATCATAGCAACTCCTTAAGCAGTGATAGACAAGCTGTCCCATAAAGGCATGACGGTAACGGGTGTTACCTTGGGAGGCAATGCTTAAAAGTCGACGATGACTCTATCTCTGCTTTCGTTTTTGGCTTTATATAGTGCGGCGTCTGCTCTATCAAATGTTTCGTTGATGAGCTCATTTTCAATAATTTGCGCTGCACCTATAGACACTGTAACGGTAATTCTCTGATTTTTAAACTTAAACGGTATACTTTTTACTTTTTCTCTTACTCGATTGAGCAAGGGGAGGATGTCACTTTCTGCAATATTGGGTAGTAACAATACGAACTCTTCACCGCCATAACGAGCGACAAATTCAGATTCTCGTAACGAACTTTTAAGCGCCATAGCAATGACTTGCAAGGTTTTATCGCCTGTGCTGTGGCCAAAGCTATCGTTAATTGTTTTAAAGTGGTCGATATCGGCTACGGCGACCCACAGCGGTTGGTTAGTACGTTGAAAATTACGATACTCAATATCCATACGCTCTTCTAACGCACTGCGATTGGGTAGCTGAGTCAGTGAATCGAGTAGATTAAGCTTCTGCTGTTCAAACAAGCGCTCTTTATACGATTCGGTTTCTTTGCCTAACTCTTTAAGCTCTTGACGTAACGCCTCCACCGATTGTTTTAAATGTGCTTGCTCGCGATTCTCAAGCAACTCTTTACGGCCTAGAGCCTTACGAAGCGAGGCTAAATGAGTGGTGATTTGACTTTTGAGTTCATCAATATCATCAACTTCTATAACGGCTTCACCGACGTTGTCGACCTGACCATTGATATCCCGATTAAGTTGCTTAGCAACCTGAAAACTCTTTATTGAATGGCTGTAAGACTCAGTAACCACCTCTTGTACATTGCTTAATGCGTTATTTAAAACGTATAAAAACTCTTGTGAGGCGGTCTTTTCTCGGGCGATGTTATCGAGCAATAAGCCCAGCACAACTTGATAAGCGTCGAGTAGGGTATTGAGCTCAAACTCTTCAGTCAGGGATTTTTTTATTTCGGCAATTTGTTCACGCTGTTCTTTTCTAAATTCGATTTCAGATAATAGCTGAGCGAGCTCATGGGCCGATTGACGATGGCGAGGTAGGATCTCAAACTGTTCGCCTAAGTTGAACTGTTCTTTTAAGATCTCATCATAAAAATTAACCACTTTTTCCACCTTAGGAATATAGTCCCAATAAGTATGAAGTGGTTTGCTGAGCTCTTTTTTAAAGTAATTTATTTCTAGCTTTAGCTTACTTGGTAATGACTGGATCCGTTGAATTTGGCCAACCATATTGTTTAATGCTTGGCGGCTATCTTCAAGTTGCAGCATGATTCGACCATATTGTTGTTTTAATATGGTATCGGCTTCATTTAAATCTGCTAGCGAGTCTTCAACTTGGCTAAAACTGGCTAATTTATGGCGTAATTTAGCTAACTTATTGTCTAGCTCAAGGTTTTGCCCTTTACAGGCTAGGCTAAGTTGTCCAATAAACTGCATAAGGATCTGTAGCTTTTCATTTTGCGCTTCGTTCATCTCGTCGATCGCCTGCCTTGCAGAATAGAGCTTCTGCTGCAACATATTGACCTGAGATGTACTGGTGGCGGCATCCTTCATGCTTTGTTGTACCCTTATAAATTACGCAATAATAAAATTAACTTATCGATTAAGTGGTTATCTTAACAGTAGTTTCTTAAAAGAGAAATTAACATCACCCACTGTTAGCTTGTAATGGTTTAAATGGCGACTTTGTCATCATTAAGATCAATATTTTGATGGCTCTTCCACCTCGGCCAAAGGATATCGTCTTTATTACCATTGGTTTCAACTTTGACTATACCGCGCACAATACTTTTTTCGATATTAAGGTAGAGTGGCTTGCTGAAAATTCCTGCTGAAGCAAAGTTGAGCGTTTTCATGGTTACAAAGTAATCTTGATTGCTACCTAAGGTTTTAGCCGCTGATAACATCATTTGTAAACTAGCAAAGTGTTGTGCTGCGCTAAGCTTAATTGCTGGGTCGGCCAATAGTGGCAGATGCAAAATACCCATATGCAGGCTAGTTTGGCCATGGTTTTGCTCAAGGATCTCTCTGAGCTTAGTCAATAGGTGATTAGCTTCTATATTGCTGTCAAAGCTCAGTAAAAAGACACCAGGTCTAATAATGTAGCTTTTGCAGCTCAAGCTATTTTGGATAGCTAATAATTGCTGCTTGTTCATGTTTGCGTTGCACTCGTAGCCTTGAGTGAGATCTGAGTTGATTTGATCTGATAACGAAACAAGCGCAAGAGTTTTAATCTGACTGTGGTTAGCCTTGTCATAGTCAAATTTAAAGCTCAAATAATTAGCCTGTTGAGTAAATGGCTCTAATAGTTGAGTTTGTTGTAATGTGTCATTGAGAAGCTTCGCTTTGTTTTTTAGTCGCCATTGCTTGATGAGTAATAGCAGTAGAAGACATAAAATGAATACACAAATAAGACTGATTAAGTGGGCGATATTTAGTTGATTACTTTTTTGCTGTAACTGCTTTTCAATTTTGCTGAGCTTAAGGTCGAGCTTCTGCTCTTTGATTTTTGATTGCTTTAAATCAAATTCGTCAGATGATGGCTCCGCTTGAGCGCGAATACCATTAAGTTTAAGCATACTATTATAGGCTTGCTCAAATTTACCTAACTGCTCTTGTGCCTTAGCGTGTCGTTCAAGCGCTTCACTTTGCTCGTTGAGTAATTGTTTCGATTCAGCTATTTTCTCTGCTTTAGTGGCATACTCCGCTACGTCCTGCCAATTACCTATACTTGCGCTGACTTCGGCAATGAGCAGGTCATTGTACACCAGATAGTGTTCGCTATTTCTAGCGCTGAAAATGGTATTTGCTTGTTTAAGGTTTGATAGCGAGTTTTTGGTGTCGCCAATCTTAAAATAGACTTCACCCAGGTTATGCAGATTGAGTGCTAAGCCAATTTCATTACCGAGTCTTCGTTCGATTTGTTGGGCATTAAGGTAGTAATCAACGGCCTGGTACCATTGTTCTTGGTTAGCATACACCATAGCGATAACGGTCATTGCTGATGACACGTAATTATCATTTCCTAAACGGGTGAATGACTCGGCAGCACTGCTAGCGGATGCTAATGCTTCATCCCATGACTCTAAGTCACGATAAACTCGGGAAAGTTGCAGCTCAATATGGGCATTTTGAGATGAGTTTTTGTCGCCGAGAGAGCGCTTAATTGCTGCGTTATAGTGCGATAGCGATTTGCCAATTTGATTTTGTTTGTAAAAAAACTTGCCGAGCACCGATTCTGCATGAGCAATGAGGTAGTCATTGTCAATTTCTTTAGCAACTGCTGACAATTTTTGTAGATGAATAAGAGCCGTGTCGGGTTCACGTAAAATCATATGCATAACACTGACATTTTCATGCAAGGTATAAAGCAGCACCCTGTCAGGGCTTTTGTTTGATTGCTCAATTAAGCTTATCGCTTGCTGGTAGTAGTCTATTGCGCTGCTGAAGTCTTGTTGACTGCGGCCGACATAACGCCCTTTAAGCATTAATAAGTAACTTTTGTCAAAGTCGCTGATACTGATCTGTTCTAACTGTTCAATCAGCCCATTGGCAACGATATATCTGTCTTTACTTTTATCATAAAGATCCATCTTTAAGCGTGCTGATAATTGAAGGTTGCGCATTAACTCTGGCGCAGACAACAGGTGCCGTTTAGAAAACTCAGTAAATTGGTTCAGCGAAGTAAACCGAGGTAAAGAGGGGATCTCGTTATTGATGCTTCGGGCTAATACCTTAGGGTTTTCGCGAAACTGCACTTCGGTTAAGACTTCATCATCTGGCGCCGCATTGGCAGTACAGCTAATGAGTGACAGGAATAAAACTGAGAGTAGGGTTATGAAAATATGCATTAAAATGCCGATCCTTGTACTTAATCGTTAGATTAAGTGGCTATTTTTGTAATTCTATTGGCCTAATTAAGTCTAATGTTATATTTTTCTGACTCAACGAAAACAATAATAACAGAAGGACGCGAGAGTGAAACCTGTAGTTCCCTTTATCTTAACTTTTAGTGCTTTAGCTTGTGCTAATGCATTTGCCGATGTTGACTATTCCATTGACTTAACCAGCCCTGAACATCACTTGGCTAAGGTACAAGTCACATTTCCTGAAACAACAGCAGACTCTCTAGTGGTAAATTTGCCTGTATGGCGTACGGGGAAATATCAAGTATTACCGCTTGCTGATGCTGTTAGAAGCTTTACTGCAACAGATGCAAACGGCCAAGTATTACCTTGGTCTAGAACGGCGAGTGGCGAGTGGACAGTGGCTTTAACTGAGCCAGCTAGCGTAACGGTAAACTATCAACTTTATGCGAATAAACTGGGTCAGCGCGTGAACCATATTGATGCTTCTCATGCGTTTTTAGACGCTAGCGGCACATTTGTATACAGTCCTGAGTTCAGAAATGAAGCCGTTAATGTATCGCTTAAAGTGCCTAGCAGCTGGAAAAGTTATTCGGGTATGGATAGCGGTAGCAAAGCGCACTCATTTACAGCAGCTAACTACGATATCTTAGTTGATTCACCAATCGAAACCGGGGTCAGTAAACACCGCGAATTTAGCGCAGATGGTCGCCAATATGAGCTGGTTGTTTGGGGCGAAGGTAACTACGATATTGATCAAATGGTAACTGATCTCACTAAATTGAGCGGTCAGGCAGAGGTGATTTGGGACGACTACCCGTTTGAACGTTATGTGTATATGGTGCACGCTACCAGTGGTGCACGCGGTGCAACTGAGCATTTGAATTCAACGATTATTCAGCGTCCACGTTTTAGCTATAGAGAGCGTGCTGATTATTTAGGTTTTATTAAAACCGCTTCCCATGAGTTTATCCACACATGGAATGTTAAGGCTTACAGACCTGACGGCTTGGTTCCTTATAACTATCAAGATGAAGAGATCACCGAGTTGTTATGGATAGCTGAAGGTTCAACTAGTTATTTCCAGAGCCAACTTTTATTACGCGCTGGTGTGATGACAGCAAAAGAGTTCTTTGAAGACTTAGCTAAGCGAGTTGCACAAAGCCAAAAAACGCCAGGGCGCGAAATTCAATCCATTGCCAGTGCGAGTGCCAATCAATGGGCTAGTAGCGGCGGAGATTACGCGGTTAACCACAGCACTAATATCTATTCAGAAGGTTACTTAACCTCGCTTGCGTTAGATTTTTCGTTGATTGAAGCAACCGACCTAAAAGGTTCTTATCGAGATGTGCATCGTAAGCTATACAATGAACACAGATTGCCAGCTGGCTTTACTATTGCTGATGTGAAAGCCATTTTAGCTGATGTATCGGGTAAGAGTTATGAAAGCTGGTGGCAACAATATGTTAATTCGCCAGTAAGCTTAGATTTTGACGCGATGTTGGCGCAAGCGGGTTTAGAATTAACCTATGGCAAAGATGCTAAAGTTGAAGTGTTTACTGGCGTTACCTTAAAGTCAGGTTCTTTAGTCTTATCTCATGTGCTGCGTAACGGCCCAGCTTGGAATGCTGGTATTGTTCTAGCTGATGAAATTGTCGCGATTAATGGACTGAAGGTGACTGCTGAAGGGTTTGCATCACGCATCAATGATTTTAAGCCAGGCGATAGCATCAAGGTGACGCTGTTTAGCAATGATAAGCTTAAAGATGTAGAGCTAAAGCTAGGTGAAAAACAAAGCGGTAAACTTGCGATTAAAGCTGTTAAAAAACCAAGTCGCGCCCAAAAAGCATTTTTCAAAGCTTGGTTAGGTGTTGATTGGCCATTTGATAAAGACGGTCAGTTTAAATCGGTTAAGTAATATTGACGGGTAAATACAAAAGGCGCCGATTGGCGCCTTTTTGATAGTTATATGTTCTACACAAACGTCATTACGATTGATTAGATACTATCTTCTAGGCCGCCAAGGGCTTCAACAGTAGCGTTAATCAATGCAATAAGCTCACTGCTCATTAGTGCAAAGTCAGCGTCTAATCTAGCCATAGGATCATCGTTGCCTAAATCGTCATTACCGGCTCTGAACTCTTCTGAGAACTTAAGACGTTTAATCGCTGCATCAGATTGCAGTAAAAACGCAATCGATTGACCGAAGTGTAATGCAAGCTTATGTACTTGCTTACCTACTTCAATGTGAGCCAGTACTTCGTTTTCACTTAAGTCTTGCTGCTTAAAACGAACAATGCCGCCTTCATCTGAATCACTCTTTAGCTCTGCTTCATCTTGCATTTCAAAGGCTGCAGGTGTTTTACCTTCTTTGAGCCATTCAGTTAGCTGAGTTTCAATCGGTGTTTTAAAGCTCATTGGGATGATTGGTAACGTGCCGATTGCTTTACGTAGTAGAGCCATCAACTCTTCAGATTTAGCTGCGCTTGAACTATCAACTAATACCATTTGGATTTCAGGCAAGATCAAAGCACGGATTTGGCTACGACGTGAAAAAGCACGTGGTAGTAATGTCGTGGTGATCTCATCTTTTAGCGCATCTTTTTCTTTCTTGGCTAATTTACGGTTTTCTTCAGCTTCAATTTGATTCACTTTTTCTTCAAGTGCTTCTTTTACCACTTGAGAAGGTAGGATCTTTTCTTCTTTGGTTGCACATACTAGGTGTCTGTCACCTGCAGTATGAATGAGGGTTTCGCCATGCTTGCCCATTGCTTTTGAGAAACCGAACTTACTGATATCTTGGCTTGAGCAAGGAGAGAAAGTGAAGTCTTCCAGTGATTTTTCTAGTGACTCAGGGTCAACAGAGAAAGGCTTGTTAAAGCGGTATACAGTTAGATTTTTAAACCACATAGATTAAGTGCTCAGTCAAAATTAAAGCCGCAGTGTAAGCCATTGTCGGGTTCGGGTAAACCGCCATATGAGGATCATAAAGTTAGTTAAAATGACATTTCATTAAACTGTCACATTTCTATAGCTTATGCTCAAAGCCTTGATAGCCGTAGGCTGCAGCAAAGCGCTGGCTTTATTTGGTGGTTTCCAAGGCTTGATTCATCCTTTACTGAAATAAAAATGCAACAAACCGTCTTCATTATGGCGCTCGTCCAAACCAATAACCAAGACGAATAACGTCAAAAGGATTAAATGATGAACGTTTTTTGTAAAACTCTAATCGCTTCAGCTCTTACTACTGCAACTCTTTCTTCTGCTTACGCAGCAGACCCATTAACGGTATACGGCAAGCTAAATGTCACTGCACAGTCAAATGACGTGAACGATGAGTCAACGACAACTATTCAATCAAATGCTTCTCGTTTTGGTGTTAAAGGTGCTTTTGAACTAAGCAGTTCTTTAGAAGCGTTTTATACAATTGAATATGAAGTAGACACAGGTGATGAGTCGAAAGATAACTTCGAAGCACGTAACCAGTTTGTAGGTCTAAGAGGTAACTTTGGTGCATTCTCAGTGGGTCGTAATGACACCATGCTTAAAGTATCGCAAGGTAAAGTAGATCAGTTTAATGACTTGTCTGGTGACTTGAAAAATTTATTTAAAGGTGAAAACCGTATCGAGCAAACAGCGACTTATGTCACACCATCATTTAGTGGTTTTAAAGTGGGTGTAACATACGCAGCTGATGGCGCGGGTTCACAATATTCACAAGATGGTTTTAGTGTTGCAGCCATGTATGGTGATTCAGGTTTGAAGAAATCACCAATTTACGCTTCTGTTGCCTATGACTCAGATGTAAAAGGCTACGAAGTTGTACGTGCAACTGTTCAAGGTAAAATTGCCGGCTTTAAGCTAGGTGGTATGTATCAGCAAGAAGAGCAAACATATGGTAGCGACGGTGTTGCAACTGTAGGCGCTGAAAGCAAGACAGGTTACCTATTAAGTGCTGCTTACCAGATTGAAGCGGTAGTATTGAAAGCTCAGTATCAAGATATGGAAGATAAAGGTGAGTCTTGGTCGCTAGGTGGTGATTACAAGCTAGGTAAGCCAACTAAACTATTTGCTTTCTACACTAATCGTTCATACGAAAACATCGACAACGATGATAGCTACTTTGGTGTAGGACTTGAGCACAAGTTCTAAATTAAGCTGACTTAAGCAAGCTAGTTGAACAAGGCTACAAGTGAGTCTGCTAGTGAAATAAATCAAAAGGGGCTATTTAGCCCCTTTTTTGATGCCTAAATAACCTCACGAGCTGGCTATTGATAGACTTTTGCTGTTTCCAAGCCAAATAAAAGCCTGTTCTTATAAAAGTCACGTCTTACGGGCAGTAAGCGCTACACCAGATAGAGTGCTGCACCTAGTATTCTTTGCTGTTGAGGGGGGAGTTTGCATGGGAGTTGGTTACAAACCTTACTGTTTTCGAGGAATTGCGCGCCGACTCAATTGCAGAACTTGTCGACTATTCGCTGTTGTAGTGCGGAGCTGAACGCTTTTCGCTGAATGGAGTTTAATTGAGGTTTTGTTGTGCTAAGAGCTACTGGTTAGGGTTTGCAGAGCACTGAGCTTGTTGTTGAGCATAGTTTGGCTGAATATTTATCAACATAAGTCATTCAGAGTGAATATTAATTACAGTTTAATCTTCTCTAGGTGCGTAGTTGCATCAGAAATTAATCAATGTGGCGGTTATTTCAGCTTATTGATATAAGCTACTAAGAATAATTATGACAAAAATATCACTTAATATGGCAAAATATCGGGGTGTTTAATATTAATGTCATAAAAGTGACCAATAATAGCATCGTAGAAATTCACTGATAGAAGATCGATTATGACTGCACGGATTTTGATAGTTGAAGATGAGTTAGCCATCCGCGAGATGCTGACTTTTGTTTTGGAACAGCATGGTTACACGACTGTGGCTGCCGAGGATTATGACTCAGCATTAGATATGTTAACTGAGCCTTATCCTGACCTAGTATTGCTTGATTGGATGTTCCCTGGTGGCAGCGGTATTCAATTAGCTAAGCGTTTACGTCAAGATGAATTCACCCGTCATATTCCTATCATAATGTTGACTGCACGTGGTGAAGAAGAAGATAAAGTGCGCGGCCTAGAAGTGGGTGCTGACGACTTTATTACTAAACCATTTTCACCAAAGGAATTGGTTGCGCGTATTAAAGCGGTAATGCGCCGCAGTGCGCCAACATGTTTAGAAGATCCAATTGATGTTCAAGGTTTGCAATTAGATCCTGTTAGTCATCGTGTGACGGTTGGCGATCAAGTGCTAGATATGGGGCCTACAGAGTTTCGCTTGCTGCACTTTTTCATGACTCACCAAGAGCGTGTTTATAGCCGTGAGCAACTACTTGATAATGTATGGGGAACCAACGTCTATGTAGAAGATCGCACTGTTGATGTACATATCAGACGGTTACGTAAAGCTGTTACCCACTCAGGGCATGACCGCTTAATCCAAACCGTTCGTGGTGCTGGTTATCGTTTTTCTACAAGACTTTAGTTGTTATAACTACCACACTAAATAGGTGGTTGATTCAGAGCCTCGGGGCTTTTCTATTGAAGCTGTACTGATGAGTAAGCTGTTATTGCTTGATAAGCTCAACACTGTAAGCAAATAGAATAGTAAAGAGGCTTGTGCCGTGCGGATTTCAAAGCTCTGTATATTGGCTTAAGTGTGTTAGGCATCAGTAATTTCTACTGCAATTATCTGTCTTGTCTATATAGCTTTGAATTCCCGTTGAATGATCATGTTATTTATTGTGATTACTATTGTTCCCATATGCACAAGGTTGCTTTTACGTTATCTTGTGCCAAGTCCTCCTGTATGGTCGTAATATTGGTTAAATATGTTTGATTCATATTCTGGGTACCGTTTAGTTTCTCATTTAGCTATTTATTTAACGCTATGTTTAGTGGTTGGTTTATTGCTAGGTGAAGTCGTATGGGTCTTATTATTAGGTTCATTTTGCTTGTTACTTTGGCATTACAGGCAACTCTCTAGGCTCAATTTTTGGTTATGGCATGATCGCCGCTTAACGCCACCTAATGGTAGAGGCAGCTGGGAAGGGGTATTCAACGGAATTTATCGCTTACAAGGCAAAAATCGTAAGCGTGTATCGCAGCTTGCCTTTTTACTTGGTCGCTTTAGACAAGGGGCAGAAGCATTACCCGACGCCGCAGTAGTATTGGATTCAGAACACAATATTTTATGGTGTAACAAACTCGCTCAGCTGTTATTAGGTTTTGTATGGCCGCAAGATAATGGTCAACGAATAGATAACTTAATTCGCCACCCAGACTTTTCAGCTTACCTTAAAAGCAACGAATATAATGAGCCGCTTGAATTGCCATCACCGCAATCTGAAGGGCATATTCTTGAGATTCGTATTATGGGGTATGGCGCAGGCCAGCTATTACTCATTGCTCGCGATATTACCAGAGTTAGACAATTAGAGGGCATGCGCAAAGAGTTTGTTGCTAATGTTTCCCATGAGCTTAAAACGCCATTAACAGTGCTTCAGGGGTATTTGGAAATGATGCAGTCAATGGCTGAGCCCGATTCTCCAAATTTGCGCGCCATGGAGCAGATGCAGCAGCAAACTACACGTATGCGCTCTATGGTAGAGCAACTATTGGCACTTTCGCGGATTGAAGATGCAAGCGATGTAAACTTAGAAATTAAAGTTAGCATGGCACAGATGATGGATATTTTACGTGATGAGGCGCTAGCCTTGGCACAAGACCAATATGAAGTCACTTTCTATTGTGAACCGGGCTTAGATGTTTACGGTAACGAGCTACAGCTGCGAAGTGTGTGCTCTAACTTAATATCTAATGCGATCCGCTATACCGAGCCCGGTGGTAAAATTGAGGTTAGCTGGCGCAAAATCGCTTCTGGCGGTTTTTTTAGCGTTAAAGATAATGGTGAAGGAATTGCGCCGCAGCATATTGGCCGCTTAACAGAGCGTTTTTATCGAGTTGATAGTGCACGTTCTAGGCAAAGTGGCGGTACTGGCTTAGGTCTCGCGATCACTAAGCACGCGTTAAATCATCATCAAAGTGAGCTTAATATCGCCAGCCAACTCGGCAAAGGCAGTACCTTTAGCTTTGTTATTTCATCAAATTTGATTGATTATAATCCGTAAAAAGCAGTTAACTGTTAAAATAAAATTCATATAAAAACAGGCTTTTGCCTGTTTTTTTTATATTTAAGCTTAAATTGGATTGGTTTGTCATCGAAGTGTCATTAACTAGTAATAGACTTGTCATCAATCGAGTCAATACTGACAGCGTTTTAAGAAACCAAGATAGATAAACACTGGAGCAAAGAATGAAACTGAAACAACTTGTTGGCGCGGTAAGCTTTACTGCAGCGACTGTATTTTCTGCAGCATCAATGGCTGCTATCGATCAGTCTTTACCAACTTACGAAAAGACAAGCGGCGTGTCTGGTAACTTATCTTCTGTTGGCTCTGATACGCTAGCGAACATGATGACGTTATGGGCGGAAGATTTTAAGCAGCTTTATCCAAACGTAAATATCCAGATCCAAGCGGCAGGTTCTTCTACTGCGCCACCAGCTTTAACTGAAGGTACATCACAATTTGGCCCAATGAGCCGTAAGATGAAGCCAAACGAAGTTGAAGCATTTGAAAAGCACTATGGCTACCAGCCAACAGCTATTCGTGTAGCAATTGATGCACTAGCAGTATTTGTTCATAAAGATAACCCGATTGAAGGTATGAGCATCGAGCAAATCGATGGTATTTTCTCTTCAACTGACAAGTGTGGCGGCGGCGATATTACTCGTTGGGGTGAAGCCGGGTTAGATGGTAATTGGGCTGCGAAAGATATTCAGCTTTATGGTCGTAATTCTGTATCTGGTACTTACGGTTACTTTAAGAAAAAAGCACTTTGTAAAGGTGACTTTAAAGCAAACGTGAACGAGCAGCCAGGTTCTGCGTCAGTTGTTCAGTCAGTATCTCAGTCACTTAATGCGATTGGTTACTCAGGAATTGGCTACAAAACAGCTGGTGTTAAAGCGGTTGCAGTTTCTAAGAAAGGTACTAACTACATTGCAGCTACAGCTGAAAATGCTGCAACGGGTAAATACCCACTTTCTCGTTACCTATACGTATACGTGAACAAGCACCCGAACAAAGATTTAGCGCCAATGGATCGTGAATTCATCCGCTATGTACTTTCTCAGCAGGGTCAGCAAATTGTAGAAAAAGACGGTTACGTTGCACTACCACGTAGCGTTATTGCAAAAGACCTAGAAAAAGCAGGTATTCGCCTTTAAGGCTAAATAGCTCGCAAATTAAAGGCCTCAATAGAGGCCTTTTTAATACCTGAAATTCGCTTAAAGCAGCTATTTATTGGCTGCTTTAAGTGCCTTTAACCAAGTATCAAACTCGGCATCCATATCAGTGCCCCAGCTGGTTAATAGCGCTTGGTAGCGTGGGTAATCGCCTTGGCGAGTAAAGCCAAGCATGGTGTCAACTTTGTCTTTATGGTTTTCAATTAAAAAACGTACCGCTAAGTATCCCCAGCGATAAACTCTGTCTGTACCGCCGTTGTGTTCATAACTGGTATTAAGTATTTCGCTTAATGGATAGCTTGGCTCTTTGCCAATTAATGCGATGGCTTTAGGGTTATTGTCACCGGCTGAAATATATTCAGCTACGCCTTCACTCCACCAAACGGTATGCGGATACAGCGGCGCTGGTTTTGGGCAGTATTCAGGGCCGGAATGCGAGTCGTGTAGAGACAAACAAAAGTCACCGTAAAGATTAAAGCGCCCATCTAGATAATGCACATATTCATGGGCTAAATTCCAAACTTGGCCCTTTTTCTCATAGGCCACAAATTCTGCTTGGTTGTTTTCTTTCCAAGGCAGCCCCTCTAAATACATACCGCCGTTATCACTAGGTACATCAAAGTGGTTAGTGACATGTTCAACATAGTCCTCACGGGAGTGATAGACATTCGCGCGCATGCTGTGATTATTGTCGTGAGCAACGGGCTTATTGAGCGTACCAAACAGCTGATGGAAATTAGCCTCTTGCTTTTGCAGTAGCTGACAGGCGTCGCTTATCTGTTTTTTGGTCAGTGCTTGTGAGCGAATAATGATGGTGTCACTGCAGGCATGGCTTTGGCTAAGCACTGCGTCAATATTGGCTTTAGGCTCTGCTTGTGCAGTAAAGGGCAATGCTGTAATAAGCGCTAAAGGCAATAGGGTATGTTTATTTTTCATGAGGGTTTCTCTGATTTGTTATTTTGCATACAATATTCACAGTGTTTCATTTCGCTCTATTGAAGTCAAACCTAGGTTTTTTTAGCGTAAAATCGCGTTAAAATGCAACGCATTAACTCGTCAATTACAAGGATATGCCATGTTGAAGCAGTGGGATAATAATCATGATTATCATTCGTTTGCGAATAGCGAACAGGTGAGAGTGACTCATTTATCATTAGCGCTCGATGTTGATTTTGAAGCGAAACAGTTAGCTGGGCAGGTTGAGTTACAGTTAGATTTTATAGATGAAAAAACCACTGAGCTTTGGTTAGATACGCGAGATCTCATTATTGAAGCTGTATATGGCAATGGCGAACAGCAACTTGAATTCAGTATTGATAAGCATGATACGACTTTAGGTCAGCGCCTTAATATTCAATTGTCAGCGGGGATCCGGTCTGTGACAATTGGTTACCGAACTTCAGTAAATGCACAAGGATTGCAATGGTTAACGCCGCAGCAAACGAGTGGTAAAACACTGCCATTTTTGTTTAGCCAATCGCAACCTATTAATGCCCGTAGCTGGATCCCGCTGCAAGACACCCCTAAAGCGCGAATTACATTTGATGCAATAATCACGGCTCCTAAAGGAATGCGGGTTGTAATGAGCGCGCTAAATGATGCCGAGGCAGAATTAACCGGTAAGTTCACCTTTGATATGGAAAAGCCAATGCCGACGCACTTATTAGCGATTGCAGTTGGTGAGCTAGCATTTGCGAAACTAGGCCCAAGAACTGGGGTTTACGCAGAGCCTGAGGTGGTAGCTACTGCTGCTAGTGAATTCGAAGATACTGAAAGCATGGTTGAGGTCGCTGAGTCTTTACTCGGTCCCTATCCTTGGGGGCGCTATGACATGATAGTGTTGCCGCCAAGCTTTCCATTTGGTGGCATGGAAAACCCTCGTCTTGCTTTTATGACTCCAACCTTAATCGCTGGGGATAAAAGCTTAGTGTCTACTGTTGCTCATGAGTTGGCACATTCGTGGACCGGAAACTTAGTCAGTAACGCGACTTGGCGAGATCTTTGGTTAAACGAAGGATTTACTACTTATTTTACTAATCGTATTGTCGAAGCAGTTTATGGCAAAGAGCTAGCTGAGCTGGAATTGGTACTTGAAAATGGTCGATTACAAGAAGCTATTGCGTCGACAGCTATGAATGCACAAACTCTTCCAGCTAATATGCAAACTCAAGATCCGAATGAGGCATTCAACCGCTTTACGTACGATAAAGCGTCCATGTTTGTGCATGACTTAGAAAAGCGCTTAGGCCGAGAAGCTTTTGATAAATTTCTATATCAATATGTTCAGGCATTTGCATTTGAAGCAATTACTACTGAAACCTTCGTGAGCTACGCTAAGCAAACTTTACTGCGTGAGCACGCAGATAAAATCACTGAAGCTGAGTTACTTGAGTGGATATATGGTGAAGGGATGCCTAGCTGGTATATGGAGCCCAAGTCATCGAGCCTAGATAAGGTGGTAATGGCATTAAGAGCGTTTGATGATGGCGCTTCAGCTACAAGTTTAATGACTCAAGGTTGGCGAGTGCATCATTGGCAATACTTCTTGACTCATCTGCCTACTGAGCTTTCGCAAGACGCACTTACTGAGCTAGATAAAGCGTTTAACTTCACCCAATCGACAAATGCTGAAATTGCCTGTGATTGGTTTAGGGTTGCTATCCGCAATGACTATCAAGCAGTACTTGAAGCTGTAACGGCATACTTGGTTAAAATTGGTCGTGGAAAGTTTGTTAAGCCGCTATATGCAGAGTTAATTAAAGCTGGCTTTAAAACACAAGCACAGCAAATATACGCTAAAGCTCGCGATGGCTATCATCCCTCTATCGTGGTCATGCTAGATCAGCAATTACTCTAGTCGGGCATGGTAAAAAAAATGGCAACCTAACTAGGTTGCCATAAATAAGATCTAAGTAGAGGTAAATGGTTGCGCTAGCTGACGATTTATCTCTAAGGGTAAACCTATAAGGAATACCAAGGGAATGATGATGAACAATGAAACTAAGCTAGGGAGTCAGCATTTAGCGGTTAAGCTAAAGTCAGTCTGTAAAGCTAACGTTAAGCCAAAACTTCTGTCTTACGACATCAATATTCACTCAACAAGAATCGGTTCATATATTCAGAGTCGATAAATCTCAGTTAGTTCCCAGTAGTAGCAAAAAAATCACGATTAAAATTTATCTGTAAGCTAACAAGCTATTTCTATTGGTTTTAATAGTAGATTTTTATGTTACTCGCTTCTCGTCACTACCACCTAAAATTTGTTGTCCAGCTTGGTTATTGACTGTGACTCTATCGACATAGGGATTTGAAAATACCGTGATGAAAAAGATTGCTGGACAAAAGTCATGACTGAATAAGATAAAAAAATGGCAACCTAAATAGGTTGCCATAAGAGTATCTAAGCTGAGATAAACTGTTGCGCTAGCTGACAATTTATCTCTAAGGGTAAACCTATAAGGAATACCAAGGGAATGATGATGAACAATGAAACTAAGCTAGGGAGTCAGCATTTAGCGGTTAAGCTAAAGTCAGTCTGTAAAGCTAACGTTAAGCCAAAATCTTTGTCTTACGACATCAATATTCACTCAACAAGAATCGGTTCATATATTCAGAGTCGATAAATCTTAGTTAGTTCCCAGTAATAGCAAAAAAATCACGATTAAAATTTATCAGTAAGCTAACGAGCTATTTTTATTGGTTTTAATAGTTGATCTCTATCTGTGCTATTCATTATGACCACTTACTTGTGTTAGCTCGGTTGTTAAGTGTGACTCTATCGACATAGGGATTTGAAAATGCCGTGATGGAAGGGATTGCTGGACAAAAGTCATGACTGAATAAGATAAAAAAATGGCAACCTAAATAGGTTGCCATAAAGAAGATCTAAGTAGAGGTAAATGGTTGCGCTAGCTGACGATTTATCTCTAAGGGTAAACCTATAAGGAATACCAAGGGAATGATGATGAACAATGAAACTAAGCTAGGGAGTCAGCATTTAGCGGTTAAGCTAAAGTTAGTCTTTAAAGCTAACGTTAAGCCAAAATCTTTGTCTTACGACATCAATATTCACTCAACAAGAATCGGTTCATATATTCAGAGTCGATAAATCCTAGTTAGTTCCCTGAAGCTGCAATTAATTTGCAAATTTAATGAGCGCTAGGGAGGTGTTTGATTTTAAGTTTTTGATTTTATTTGAAAGTTTTGTTTTTCAAGCTGTGTTTCTTAGTCGTTTATGGGGCTTTAAAAAATTCCAAATTCCCTTAAATTAGCCAAATTGCAGGCAAAAAAAAGCAACCTAAATAGGTTGCTATAACAATTTGGTGTTAATAAGGCTTTATGCGCTAGCTAAAGCTTTATTAAGCATGGCTCACCCAAAGTGGGAGTAGCCAAGGAGAATGATGATGAACAATGAAACTAACATTAAGCCAATCAGTTAGCCGCGAGGCTTAAATCCACTTAACGAAAATAATCGGTTCATATAGTCAGAGTGGCGAAAGTATAAGAAGTTCCCGGATATTCAATTTATTTTTTAATAACGCGAATTATTTAGTCACATGGTTAATGCTACAAGGGCGTTTTTACGCGCTTTACAGAAGATGAGTGCTACTGTTTTACAAAGCAAATTTTAGACAAAAAAAGGGCAATCCAAAGGATTGCCTGATTGATCTACTCGGAGATCAAGAGGGACTGCGCTAGAAGTCCCAGGGAGAATGATGAACATGAAAAATATCCAATGCTCACAAATTTAGAGAGCGCTAATTAGATAAAGTTCAAAAAAAGTTTGAGATATTTTGCTTTTTATTTGTACTAGTTTTAAGGCTCTGAATTACTTGGTTAAAGTAATTTCAATATATCTTGCTCTAGCGCCATAGGCTTAGTCGTCGGGGCGTAACGTTTAACGGGGTTGCCCTGACGATCGACTAAAAACTTGGTAAAGTTCCACTTAATCTTTTCTGAGCCCAATAAGCCTTTAGCTGAATGTTTCAAGTAAGCATATAAGGGGAGGGTGTTGCTGCCGTTGACGTCTATTTTTTCAAATAGCGGAAAAGTCACGCCAAAATTCAGTTCACAAAATTGGCTAATTGCTTGGCTATCGCCTTTTTCTTGAGCGCCAAATTGATTACATGGAAAGCCTAAAATCACTAATCCCTGCGCTTGATATTTTTGGTTTAGTGCCTCTAAGTCTTTATATTGCGGTGTAAAACCGCATTCGCTCGCAGTATTAACAATCAGGACTACTTTATCTTTATAGTCGGCAAGTGACACTTGCTTTCCTTGAATGTTATTGGCTGAAAAGTCATAAATTGATGTTGTCATTTTTATCCCCTTATTATGATAACTAATACTCTAGCGGTATTTTGTTCGGCGGTATAATTTATTTAAGTATAAAAGGGGATTATTGCAGAGGTAAGGAATTCTGCTCTGGTAAACGTTTATGAAAAGGGCGTGTGTACGCCCTTAGATTTTAGGTTATAACGATTACATTTCAGCGTTAACTGCAATTGGCACGAAAGATTCGGGGAAGTGACGTGTCGTTGTCTCGCCAGAAGTCACTATAATGCCTTGCTCGTCGCTATCGATAAAGAAGGGCTCACTGCCATCTATAGGCTCACGAATGTTAGATACTTCTGGATCATCGTTTTGCGCCAAACAGGTATAGCCCAGACTATAGGTATCAGCGACCACAAAGCCAAACTCATATTCATATCCTGTAATATTATCAGCGTTATCTAAGACTGGGTTTACTCTCGCTGATGTAATAGGAGCAACTTGGGTTAGGACATTCGGGCCTGTTCTAAAATCAGCCATTTGATCTAGCTGAGTTCCACTAGGGTAAAGGTAAACCGCAGGGCTATATTCAGAGCCTCCAGCAGCAACTTCACAGCTGGTCATGGTGTCTTGACTGATTTGTCCTTGGATAGCACCAACCTCTGATGCGTTGACAAGTTGCACGGAAGTCGGTTTCAACGTCCAGTAATTTTTGTTACCGTGCGGAGCTTGTAAGCCTTTAGCAAGGTTAAACTCGGCCACAAAATTGTTATTACCTGCCGCGATAGTAAAAGATTTATTGAAAAATAGTCGACCAGTATTATCTTCATCAGCGCCAACGCCACCACAAGAACCGTTACTGTTGGTGACTAAGCCTTCGATGTCACCACCAACAAAATCACCATTATCATCTTCGGCAGCACCGGATAAAACGTAAGAACTATCATCGGTAGAGATTGTGTTGTTCTCCATATAAATACACATCTGATACTCACCAACGGGAACCGATTGACCGCTTACTAAGGTCTCTACGGCTTGTCCTTGAAAACTTAGAAGGTCTACATGCTGTAGTCCATCATCCCCAGTTGTTACATCAAATGAGTAAGCACCATTACTGTTTTTTAGGACGACTTGCTTAAAAGCCACATTAACAATGTTAGCGTCAGCAGGGTTATCTGATACGCCTAGGCTAAAAAAACCTTGCTCTAGTTCAGGTGGAGTAGTGTTGTTATCAGATCCACATGCAGACAAGATTAAACTGGTTGCAATCGCAAGCGAGAGCGGGGTTAATTTTAATTGTTTCATCAGTGATCCCAAACAAATTTTTCTATCAATTTAGTATAGTCGCTGCTAGCCATTAGTAACTTAATTGCTCAAGTGAATCCTAAGCTAGGTAAGGTTTTATGGGGTAGTTAGCGGAATTATTTGAGGGTAAATTAACACAGAAAAAAAATGATAATAGAGCTTTTTAAGCGAGTCATTGGATACATTTATAAATTCGAAGCTAAGCTAAAGAATTAACAGGTAAAATTAATATATCTTTAGTTGGATACATTTGATTGCGTCTGTTGTTAATTGGTTTTTTCTGTGTGCTCTGTGGTTTGGTTATGTCAGTGTTTGTTTAAATGCACCGTTACAACTTAGGTTTATCTCAAAATGCATTGTTACTTTGTGTATGCTTGCCAAAAGTTAACTAAGCTCAACGTTTCAGGATCACCAATGACTGCTAAAACCTTAATGGCAACACTTGTTTTAAGTGCTTTGTCTATCAATGCTAACGCCACTGACTTCACCTTCGGCTTGAATGATGATGTGATTTCAACTGAATTGCAGTTTGATGTAAATAAAGACGTCAATGCATCGCTAGAGTACTTATATGCGGATAAGGGCGGGCAAATGTTATCTGGAGCTATGCATATTGCTCATGATGCCGGGATCCACCATTTTGAACTTGGTGCTAAGTTTTCACAGGTTTGGTCTGAGCGCAGCGCTAACGGTAATTTTGTTGGTATAGGTGGTCGTTATGCGATGCACTTAGGTTCAAATATCTCGCTGCATGGTTCGGGCTACTATTCACCTTCAGTATTGTCGTTTGGTGATATCGATGGCTCTTGGCAGTTTGATGGCAAAGTGCAATATGCACTTAATCCTGCTTTAGCGTTATTTGTTGGCTATCGCAATATTCGCCTACAGTATGATCATGCGCCAAACTCAACTTTAGATTCTGGTTTCTACTTAGGCGCGAAAGCTTCTTTTTAAATAAACATTATCTTAGTCTTTTTCAAAAGAGCTTAATTTCGCGAACGTGGAATTAAGCTCTTTTCATATCTGGTTTATTTAAATTCTAAGTAATTGTTTATAATTTATTTTTTAGCTTTGTTTGTGCAAGTGACGTTGCTGAAGCTTAGTGAGTTAGGTAAAATATTGTCACACTTTTGTTTGGAGTGTTAATTTTAGCGTCACACAATTGATATAGGTCATGCAGTAGATGCCAACAAAAATAATAATGCTAATACTGCTATTGAGTTCAATGCTAGGCAGCATCAATTTTGCTTACGCTATTCAGCAGGCCATAACAGAACATACATTTATCTATAAAGCGCAATATAACGATGACGTTCCTAAACGTTTTGTTGATGTTGTTTTGTGGAATAGAACTAAGAATGATCTTAACTCCGTATCATTGTCGGGTGGCGCTTATTGGATGGTATCGGCTGTAAAGGTCAATCAATATAATAAGCGTTGGGTTATCGATGTGAATAACTCAATAATTGAGTCTGTTGATTACTGGTTGCTCGGTGACGATGGCTCAAGCCAATCTTTTAACAGCGGTTACTATGCCCCTTATGAGTTTTTATTTGACTATGGCCGCAGTGTTGACATGGATATTGGTGTTAACTATTGGCTGGTTGCACGGGTAGAAAGCCGCTATTTCTCATCTCAGCCCAAGCTAGCAGTACAAGAGTATAAAGAACACAAACGTCAGACTGACATCTATGCTTTGCTTATTATATTGTGTTTGGGTGGTTTGCTGTTTATTGCGCTTTATAACGGGCTTATCTACCTTTCTATTCGCGATAAGGCATTTCTCTATTACGCAGGCTACGTGCTTTGTTATTTGGTAGGTTGGTCATTCACTTTTCACTTACCGGCTCATTTATTTGAGTTGCATGGCTTGCAACTACATCATCTGTTTTTTATCAGTCTGCCAATATTTAATATCTTATTTTATAAGCATTTCCTGCAGTTACCGGAAACATCGCCAACACTATGGCGTTTAAGTTTTTGGTTACTGTGTTTATGTATTATTGCTTTGCCTACCAGTGTTTTTCTGCTTTCTTACACAGCAATAATTGCCTCTGTTTTGATTTTCTTTTGGATCACCTTGGCGATGATCTGTGGCAATGTTTGTTTGTTGAATGGCTTCTATCCAGCGCGTTATTTCTTGTTAGCTTTTAGTTGTTTGTTATTGCCTGCGGTAATGATTTTACCGGGGAATATGGGCTTAACCCCTGACTTTTTCGATAATGCAGAGTTAGCAACACTTGTTGGTGGAACTGTTGATGCGTTGCTTTTATCTTTTGCGTTAGCCTATAAAATTCGATTGTTATCTGAGGAGCGAGAGCAACATATTGAGACCTTAGAAGTTGCACGTAAAAATGCGCGCACTGACAAGCTTACAGGATTAGCCAATCGTTTAGCTTTTGATGAAGCAATGTATGAGCTTGCTCCTGAAGATGGGGCTATTCAAAGGGAGTTATATTTAGTTTTGATATCACTTGAGGGCGCAGTGCAATTGACTAAACGACTTGGTCATCGTGAAGTTGATAATATTATTTGTGCTGTGGCGAAGCAGCTTAAGCAGCTCTCTAAGGCAGAAAACCAGAGTAAAGGTGTTGTTGATATTTATCGTATTACAGAGGGCAACTTTGTCATTATTTGTGCTCCGACTTGGATAGAGCTGGTGCAGCATAAGATCAGCGACATACAATCTAATTATTTATTGAGCCGTTATAGTGAGATGAAGATCAATATTGGTTTTAGTTTAAATACGGGCATTAACGATCATAGGCAGTGGCTGAGAATGGCAGAGCAAGACCTATATAATCGTAAAAGTACTCTGCGCAGAGCTATGTATAGTCAGAGCTTGTAAAAATTATTCAGATTGACGTTGAAATTACGCTAATAACAGCCTGTGTTTTGAGCGAGTTGCTAAGCCTAAACTTCGGTTTGTACAAACTAGTAAACCCATGGGAATACACAGCAGATTAAATGGTAACTCAGTCCTATCAGCCATAAGTTCAGTTCTCATTAAAAGAGCGAACTATTCTTATGGCCTGTTCGGTCATGATCAAATTAGTTTGCGTATTCATTATGATAATTGCTGAATGCGACTTCTGGTGATGCACGTTTATGATGTTGGCGCTGTTCACGACGACGTCGCTTTTGACGTTCATGCTTTTCGTTGTGTTCTAAATCGCTGCCAAAATCATTGTCCCATTGGCTTTCTTGGTCAAAATCGTAATTTGTTCTCATGATCTTCGTTCCAGTCTGACTTAAGAGTTATATCGATCCTAGCGAATAGCTACGGTGTGACTTGATGTCGAATGCAGTGTAGGAAGTGAAAATGACAAAAGAATTACAGCTTGTTGACGATAAAAAGGATTTAGGGTCTAACACGGTTTATTGGTTGAGATAATTATGGGGCAAGGAAGCTCTTAACTCTAACGCTCAATTCTGGCCCCAAAGCTTAACGCAGGGTTTTAGGGGTAAATTTAACCAAGGAGCCGGCACTCAATGATTAGCTTAATAACGCTCTAAAGCTGGTCCAGATGATAGGACCGAGCTTTAGAGCTCAACGCTATACAGGAGGCTGTTAGCGTTTAATCATTTTAGCAACAAACATGCCGTCAGTATTTGCATCTTGCGGCCATACCGTAAGCATGCTGACAGACTCTTGGGTGAACGGGTGACGCAACGTTTGCAGTTCAAACTCAGGATTAGTGGCTAAAAAGGCATTCACTACTTGCTCATTTTCAATAGGAGATAAAGAGCACGTTGCGTATACCAGTTTACCTTGTGGTTTGACGGCTTTCGCACTGCGAGACAAGATATCGAGCTGTAATTCTTGTTTATCGAGCACTACATTTTTATCATCTAGCCAGCGCATATCAGGATTACGGCGCCAAGTGCCAGTGCAGCTGCATGGTGCATCAACGAGCACACCATCAAAGCTTTCAGCTTCAACAGGTAAGGCATCTGATTTCCAAGGTGCGACGCTAATACCGCTAAAACCCGCGCGTTTAGCACGTTTTACAAGCTCTTCAAGGGGCTTACGACGAATATCTGACGAAGTAATGCTGCCACTTGCTGTAGCCTCTTGTCTAAGCATAAGCGAGCGTAATTGTAAGGTTTTACCGCCCGCGCCACTGCAGGTATCCCACCATTTTTCATCGGCAGTTGGCGCACATATTTGACCAATCACCTGTGAGCCTAAATCTTGGATCTCTAACTCGCCCCGCTGGTAAGCACTAATCGCATTTAAATTAATACTCTTAAATCCAAGGCTCACTGCATCATCAAAAAATTCGCTAGCAGTGGCTTCCACATCATCTTTTAATAGTGAATTGATCAGCTGTTGTTGGCTCAGAGTTTGCGCGCGCGCCCAAATAGGGGGACGTGAACACATGGCTTCAACAATCGCGAGTTGCTGTGATTGCTCGACTTGGGTAACTTGCCAAAACCAGTCTGGTAATAGCTGAGTTTCAGTTAAATCAGTTTGCTTAAGCTGTTGCTGCAGGTAGTGGCATTTGTCTGTCACCGATGTAAGTGCTGGCTCTGCTGCGCTTAAGTTAAATTGTTCGGATTGATTGGCAAATTCGCGCCATGCGTCACTAAATTGGGTCCATTTATGGCTTTCTAATTCCGCCACAATCGCCAAACAGGCAAACCAAGTTTCATCTTGCTGACCACTTGTGTGGATTTGCTTAAGCCAGCCCCACCAACGAAAGAGGGCAAATAGGCTCTCTCTAATCACGCGTCTGTCTTTAGAGCCATGTTTTTTATTGGTTCTAAAGTACTCTCCAACAATGCGATCAGCTGGTAGCTTTTCGCTCATCACGCTCGAAAAAAGCTGGTATACGGTATTGCTATAGCTTAATGCGCGTTTTTGCGCTGGAGATTGAGCTTGAAAAGCGTCTTGGGGAGATGTTGAAGGTTCTACCATTACAATGTGCCTGAAGCAGCCGATTTAAGGCTGGAAATAAAAACTGGCGCAATTGTAGCAGTTTTTATGCTTTGGTGCAGAGGCGCTTATGATTCTTTAACCAAAGACAAGTTTTGGGCTTTAGCTTACTTAAGAGCAATAGGCTAACGTAATACAGTGTCACAAAATCGCTTTTTTTTTGCCGCTGTATTACGTCTATCGTATTGAATGATTTTAGTGTTGATTAATAATCGAGATCTAATGCGAAACATAAATAGCGCATAAGTTGCTGGCAAGCGGCAAACTCCTGTGCGCATAACTCGACAAAGTCAGCGCTGTAAACTTGCTCAATCGTCAGTGGTTTTATGGCAATAAAGTCCTTTCGTTTTAACTCATCAAGCATTGGGTGGGCTTTATCATAGCCCTTAGGTGGACGAATAAGTTGACTCCCTTGCATTTCAAACCCTTGCGCGGTTAATTCGCGTAGTGCTTTTTTATAGCTATTAGGGTTTTCATCAATACAAGTACGGATGGCATTTAACGCTTTAGATTCAGGATGCCAAATTCCGGCACCCAGAAAGCAACCATCGTTAGCGATATGCAAATATAAACCTGGTGCATGAACATCCTTACCTTGAAAGTGCCGAAACTGAATACCTACATTAGTTTTATACGGCGTTTTATCTTTACTAAAGCGACTGTCGCGTTGCGGGCGCATCATACTGCCACCGACTTTTTTAGGCACGGCCGTTAATCGAGGCGATAGCGCAGTAATGTGTGGTTGCATAGCCTCGATAAATTTCAGAGCAGGGGTGCGCACATTGTCTTCATAGCGGGCTTGATTGGCTTTAAACCACTCTCGCTCGTTATTGACCGACAGCTCATTTAAAAAATTAAAACTTTGGCGAGTAAAGGGGCTCATAGACATAACGACCTAAATTTGAGGAGGAATAATCAATGTCACTAAATCTTATACCAATCAGTATAAGAATTTAATCAGCTCAGAACGATTTTTGGCAAACTAATTCAAGGCGAATAGCTGCAATAATGGTTATTCCCTTATAAAGCTAATCAACGCAGAAGTAGGCAGCCAAAAACGTTCCAGAATGGCGAGTTTTAGCGATTCTGATGCTGTGTTAACGAACTCGAACGTAGAACAACTATGCTCTTCATTCGTTGCCTTGCCTCAAAACCGCTAAACTCTCGCTGAGTGACTAAATGTTTATACTGATTGGTATTAATCAACGCTTATCTTGCTACTCATTGCGACGGCAAAGCTGTTAAAATAGGGCAATATTTAAGATTTGATTGCGTCATCTAAAACTATACCAATTGGTATTTAAGTACGCACTTGCCATCGTTGGAGTAATAATGAAAGTTTGGGTTGACGCAGATGCCTGTCCAGGTGTGATTAAAGAGATCTTATTTCGTGTTGCCGATAGAGCCAAAGTTGAAGTGACACTAGTGGCTAACCACTGGATGCGTATTCCACCATCACCGTTTATTAACTTAAAAACTGTATCTTCAGGTTTTGATGTTGCTGACGATGAAATCGTCAAGCTACTAACCGCAGGTGACTTAGTGATTACAGCGGACATTCCACTGGCTTCAGAAGTGATAGATAAAGGTGGCGTAGCATTAAACCCACGTGGCGAGCTATATACTGAGCAAAATATTAAATCGATTCTTAATATGCGCGACTTTATGGATACCATGCGCGCTAGCGGCGTGCAAACTGGCGGTCCTGCTGCAATAGGTGCAAGTGAGAAGCAAGCCTTTGGCAATCAGTTAGACAGGTATATTACCAAGCACCATAAGCCAAGCTAAAGTTGCGGAGAGGCTGGCAGCATTAATTTTAAACCGCTAAATTGAAAAGGAGAGCAATAAGCTCTCCTTTTTATATGCATTAAGTCAGTTGCAAGGAATTAATCGTTATCAGCTTTACCTGTCCATTCGATGTTAGCCTTGATAGGTTCAATAATCTCTGCATCGTCATCGAACTTTAGTTGGCCAATAATGCTGAAGATAGTGTCAGTAGGAACGGTTTCTTCAATGGTGAATTGAGCAACACAGAAGCTAAAGTCTTCGCTGTTGTCTATTAGGTGTGCCGAAATACCGTATTTTGGTAGACCTATTGCTGTTAGTTTTGGAGTATAGAACTCGCTAACAGCTTCACATGTTAGGTCTTTGCCTGGAAGATCAAAATACATATCAACGTCATTGCCCATATCATTGGTTTGTAAGCTGATCTGCACTAGGTTGTAGCGAATGTTGTTTTCATCTTCTTGCTCAAGAGCTGGCATTTCAATGGTGAAACTGCGCTCGTTTGCGTTGTCATCTGATTCGATATCTAAACGCTGCTCAGCATCATCATCATTTTTAAAGAAAGTATAACGTTCTCCATGAATTGCAACCGTTTGCGCACCAGCGCCAATACCTTCTAGCGCAGGTTTAGCTGTGATTGTTGAGGTTTCTGCTTCACCGCCTTCCATTACAAAGCTAGCTTCAAGCTTGTCACCATCGACTGTATAGCTACCGACGTTTTCGGTCGCTTCTGTAGAACACTCAGTTATGTTTGCTGGAGTGCGTTTGTTTAGCAATACTTTGCCATCTACGAACTTGTAGGTTTCACACCAAACACGTTGGAAATCTTGACCGTCATCAACACCATCATCACTGCCGTGTTCCAATACATACCAGTTCTGACCTTCCAGTGGGTGTAGATCGGGTTCTGGAGTAATGTCGTTATTGGCAACAGTGACCTTTAAATCAGCTCTAACCGCAGTGTTTTTGCCGTCTTCAGCAGTGATAGTAATAGTGAAATCACCCGCAAATTCAGATTGACCCGTTATGCGAAGGTTATTTTCTTGCTCGATGCTAAGGTTAATACCTTGCATGTCGGTTGTTGCAACAAGTTTTAAGTTATCTTCATCGGCATCTTTAAACAAATCGTCTAGTTCGATACTGGTATCAACAGCTTCACCTTGAATTAAACCCAGTTTTTTTAGTTCTGCTTCAATTTCAGCTTTTTCTTCGTCATCAATAGTTGGCGCGGTGTTAGGGCTAGTAACGTCTATTTCAATTTCTAGCGGGTATGAGCGAGCACTATGGATATCTGTTGCATAAGCGTGTAGCTCAATTTCACCAGCTGTTAATGGTTGGCCGTGAAGAGTGCCTGACTTAGCATTAAAGAAAAGGCCTAAATCAGATAGCGATTTACCATCTTCACTCTTAACTGAAATGGTTAGTTCATCGCTATCTTTATCGCTAAATGCTGTCAGGAGTTCAATAGATTCGATTGATTGGCCAAGCTCAACCTTTATTTCTTCAAGCTTATCTTGCTGCTCTTCAGATAAAGCTATTTGTGGTCTGTGATTTGGTCTAAAGCCATCGTTGTCAATGACTGGAGCGTAGCCGTCCAAGTCCTCATTGCTTTCAACTTTGTCGGCGACGTCGGTTACTAAGTCATCTAAGATATCATTAGAAACATCTGTGTTTTCTACTTGTGCGTCTACTAAAGTCTCACCAATAACTTTGATGCCTTCAGCAACTTTATTACCTGAATTTGCATCAGCAATATAGTCGCCAAATAATTGTTCAGGTTGCGCATTTAGCGCTTCAAATTGCTTCGCGACGTCAGCTTTTGCATCTTCAGCTGTCAGGCTTGGCTCTGCTTGCATCTTTTCAACAACAAGGTTGGTCATTGGGTTGATAACAGTCGAATTAGCTGGCGCTGCTAATTCAAAGTTTTTGACAACCATGCCGCGATCAGTATCTACTGTTTTACCTGCAACGGCCTTTACACATAGAGTCTGTTGTTGGTATTTTGCATCAACTTTTGCAAGCCCTTGCTCATTGGTAACACCTACTTTTACATCACACTTTTCGCCAGCATAAATATCAGCATTTACTAGGTAACCATCGATCGCTCTAACTTCAAAAGTGTTTACTGAATTGTCATCATCGCTACCACAACCAGCCAAAATAATGCCTATTGAGGCGGCAAGAATGCTTAATTTTTTCATTATCAATCCTTAAAGGGTGAGCTTTTTGGCTCTTAGGTATGCCATTCGGTAAATAAATGACTAAAGGATTTTATCTGAGGGAAGTAGCTTCAGTATTGATAAATTTCACAAACACCTGATTAGCCTCTCATTAAAAAGGTAATAAAAATAAATACTTAATTAGATTTTTGCGTTTAGCTCACAGAGTGCTCAAATAGAAGAAATATTATTTAAGGGGGATTTATCTTGAATGGAAAAGCCTATAGAATTTTTAACCCGCAAATGTAGCACCTACTATTTTATTCAATCACTATGAAAACCCTGCACATGACTCGGCAGTTACAACGCTGTAAGAATAAGCGTTTTGAGCTGTACGCAATTACTCGCATTATCCATAAAATCGATGATTTAGATGTAAAGTTTATCACCCAGCAATATGTTGCTAGGCCGAACGGGTTTGCATTAACCGATCTATATTTACCGCAGTTAAAACTGCATATCGAGATTGATGAAGGTTTTCATCAAGGCCAAATAGATGCCGATAAAATACGTGAACTCGATATTATTACTGCAACAGATCACCAAATTAAACGTATCGATGCAGCGGTATCAATTGAACAGATTAACACTCAAGTCGATAAGATAGTTGCTGATATTAAGCAGATGATAAATGCTCAAAAGCAATCAGGTTGTTTTCAGCCATGGAACCCGGAAATTGAACATAGTGTCGAATATTTAAAGGGGCGCGGAAGCATTCGGGTGAGTGAAAACGTTGCATTGAGAACTTCGGCAGAGGTCTGTAATTTATTTGGTCATCAATACAAAGGGTGGCAACGCTCATCCGCTAGTATCCCTAAGCAGCCAAATATCAAGTTATGGTTTCCTAAGCTTTATCCAAACGAGCAATGGTTTAATGAAATAAGTCACGATGGCACTGAAATTCACGAGTATTGCCTCGAGTCTGAGGCCAAAAAGCGCGAAGTCATCGATAGAAACCTAGTTGAGCGCTTTCAATATGTTGTATTTGCTCGAGTAAAAGATGAACTTGGCCAGACTATGTACCGCTTTAAAGGTGTCTTTGAATTAGATAGGGCTAAGACTTGTTACGAAGCAGGCGTTTTTTGGAAGCAAATTGCAACCCATTACACCTTTTGAACGTATTTTTTAGCTTGTCAGCGGTCATTTGATTCTACTGATTGCGACTCGGTTTGGTCTTGCCGATATCGAGATTCAACTATAATAGTAAGACAATGTGTTAGCGCATAAGTGGAGTATGACTATGGCTGAGATCAAAGTTGAAACGATAGGGGAAGGCTTGGGGTTAAGGTTGCCAACAGAGGTTGTTGAGCAATTACATGTGCAGGCTGGTGACCGCATTAGTCTAGAGAAAATGCCCCACGGCAGTTATCGTTTAGTCACAATTGAAGATAAGCTTGCTGAGCAGATGACCATGATTGAAGATTTCATGCATGAAGAAGATGCGTAACCAAGTGACATTGACTTAGCTGCTAAAACTTTACTATTACAAATTAGCTATTACAAATTAGCAACTGCTGCTTAGCCACTTTGGTATACGCATTCTCTTAATATTCTTCTGCTTAATTAGCCTACCTGAGTCATTTCATTCACAGTAAAACTCGCCACTGCGCCCTCTGTCGCTGCTAGATAGTCAGCTAAATGCTGCGCGCCCATATGTTCTTGCCAGAGCTCTCTAGAAGACCAATTTTCAAAGAATGTAAAATGCGCTGGGTTTTCATTGTCTTGGTGCAGATCATACTGGATACATCCCGCTTCAGAGCGAGTAATGTCAATTAGCTTGATAAGCTCTGCTTTAACTAGCTCTACACTGTCTTCATTAGCGATGATGTTCGCGACAATTGTAAGATTTGCCATGTTTGCTCTCCTAGATTGAGTTGATGCAACTATATTAAGTTGTGCCTTAATCATAATAAACCAGCTTTTGCTTGAATGATTATCAAAATAAAACTGTTAATCAAGAGAGCAAGGGGATTTAAAAATGCTCGGTTTTCAATGGCCGCATATAACGATTGTGGCGCGTAATATGCTAGCTCATTTCGCTTTGTGTTAGCTTTAATAACTGCCCGGTATCCTGCTGTTAATATTTACATCTTTACAATGTTTGCCTATTAGTTTTTTATTCTTTTTATTTTGTTTTTTGTCTTGCCGCACCTAAAACAAAGTTATATGTTGAATGTGTCAGCTGTGTATCACCAGCGAGTAGGAAATTCTATTTATTTCATTGGAGTAAAATATAATGCCTCTTCATGCGAAAGATTCTGTGCGAGACGACCTGCTAGATGATATTTACTCATCGACAGATTTAGCGCTATCTATGCCCAAATACAAAATGCCTGAGCAAGAAAATAATCCGCGCCATGCTTATCAAGTTGTCCATGACGAGCTCATGATGGACGGCAATTCACGCCAAAATCTTGCTACTTTTTGTCAAACTTGGGTTGAAGAAGAAGTCCATAAATTAATGGACGAATGTATCGACAAGAACATGATTGATAAGGATGAGTATCCCCAAACTGCAGAGCTTGAAGCCCGTTGCGTGCATATGCTTGCAGATCTATGGAACTCTCCGGATGCTGAAAATACCTTAGGTTGTTCTACCACAGGCTCAAGTGAAGCGGCAATGCTTGGCGGCATGGCGCTTAAGTGGGCTTGGCGCAAGAAGATGAAAGCACAGGGAAAACCGACGGATAAACCGAATATGGTCTGTGGTCCAGTGCAAGTATGTTGGCATAAATTTGCTCGATACTGGGATATAGAGTTACGTGAGATCCCGATGGAAGGGGATCGCTTAATAATGAATGCTGAAGAAGTCATTAAGCGCTGTGATGAAAATACCATTGGTGTGGTACCTACTTTAGGGGTGACATTTACCTGTCAATATGAGCCTGTAAAAGCGGTACATGAAGCACTTGATAAACTTGAGCAAGACACTGGTCTGGATATTCCTATCCATGTTGATGCCGCTAGTGGTGGTTTTTTAGCGCCATTTTGCCAACCAGAACTTGAATGGGACTTTTCATTGCCGCGAGTGAAATCCATTAATGCTTCTGGGCATAAATTTGGTTTAAGCCCGCTGGGTGTGGGTTGGGTTATTTGGCGTGATGCAGCTGCGTTAGATGAAGATTTGATTTTCAATGTCAATTATTTAGGCGGCAATATGCCAACATTTGCGCTGAACTTTTCTCGCCCCGGTGGCCAGATCGTTGCGCAGTACTACAACTTTTTACGTTTAGGTAAAGAGGGCTATAGAAAGATCCATCAAGCTTGCTATGACACCGCGCAGTACCTTTCAAGTGAAATAGAAAAGCTGGGCATGTTCGACATTATTTATGACGGACATGGTGGGATCCCCGCGATGAGCTGGTCATTGAAAGAGGGCGTTGATCCTGGGTTTAACCTGTTTGACCTCTCTGATCGCATCCGCTCACGAGGCTGGCAAATTGCTGCTTATGCTATGCCGCCTAAAAGGGAAGACTTAGTGATAATGCGTATTTTGGTGCGCCACGGCTTTAGTCGTGACCAAGCTGATTTATTGGTTGCCGACTTAAAGCACTGTGTCGACTTTTTCGCTGAACATCCGATTTCACATGGCAGTGATTCAAAAGAGTCTTCAGGTTTTAATCACGGTTAATGGGTAAAAGGTCATCTTTATAGGTGGCCTTTTTTTATCAACTTAGTTTGAGACATGATGATGAATATTTCTGAAATTTTTGGTTTTGTATTTAGTTACATTGCTGATAACCCTTTCGTATTTCTGTTTTTAGCCATTGCGATTGGTTACCCGCTTGGAAAGGTATCAATCAAAGGAATATCTTTAGGCTCCACCGCTGGAACACTAGTGGCAGGTGTGGCTATCGCGTTAACCGCTTTCTCTGTTTATGGTCTTAAGATTGAAGAGCCAGGATTGGTATCTGATATTTTCCTTATGATGTTTATGTATGCTATTGGCATGAAAGTCGGACCGCAGTTTTTCTCAGGGCTGGCAAGAGGCGGGTTAGATTTTGTCGTTATTGGCCTAATTGTTGTATTTAGTAATTTTATTATTGTGTATTTTGGTGCGAAATTACTCGACTTAGCACCGGGCTATGCCGCTGGAATTATATCGGGAAGCTATACGGTAACCGCGGTAATGGGCGTTGCACAATCGGCAATTTCCTCTGGCGCATTTAAAGCTCCAGCTGGCATGACCTTAGATCAAGTCAGCGCAAATATTGCCGCGGGCTATGCCATCAGTTATATCTTATCTAGTGTATTTATTATTTTATTAATTAAGTATTTACCTGCAATGTTTGGCATTGACCCGGTTAAAGCGGGTAAAGACGCTGAGGCAGAGTTTGGCGTGGGTGATGACATTGAAGCCCTGCCAAGTACTAATGGTTTTTCAAATATTGGTGTATTGCCTTTAGACATTAGGGCTTACAAAGTCGAGCATCAAGAGCTAGTAGGGCAGAGCATTGAATCACTATTTCAGCGTTTTCCTCACACAGCGATCTTAAAAGTCGTGCGCGGTGATGATGTGTTTGACGCATCCGACAACCCTAAACTGCAACTGGGTGATGTGATTGGTATACGGGGTGATTATCATGTTTTGATTGACGATGCGGCGTTTGTTGGCGAAGAAGTGGATGAACCCAGAGCGCGAAATGTCGATATTGAAGTGGCTGATATCCATCTTGGTAAATCAGATTTCAGTGGCAAAAGCATCAATGAAATCAGTGAAAAAGTGGGTTTTGGTGTTTATATTAAAGCCTTATTTCGTCAAGGGCATCAGTTACCTGTGACTGGACAAGCCGTTGTCGAGGTGGGCGATGTGCTGCGCGTTGCTGGATCTGACTGGTGCGTGCAACAAGTGGCTAAAAAGCTAAATAGTACGCCGATTGTGGAAAGCACATTAACCGAAACATTCTATTTGGCATTGTCACTATTGATTGGTTATATATGCGGCCACTTTAGTGTCACGTTAGGCGGTATTCCTTTTGCGTTAGGCACGTCGGCAGGCTGTATGTTAACCGGTATTATTTTCTCCTTCTTAAGAACGCGTAACCCAACTTTTGGCGGCCCTATGAGTGAGGGGGCAAGAAGCTTCCTGCAAGACGTAGGTTTGAGTCTATTCGTTGCGGTACTTGCAGCCACTGTGGGACCTAAAATTTTAGCTTCATTCCAAGGTATTGTAGTGATAAAAATTGCGGCGTTAGGGTTAACGGCTGCACTTGTCCCTCCTTTGCTAGCTTGGATATACGGCTTGTACTTCCGCAAAATGAATCCGGCTATATTGGCAGGCGCTTGTGCTGGTGGGCGTAATAGCACTCCAGCGATGAAAGGTGCACAAGATGTTTGTCAAAGTGACATGCCTGCAGTGGGTTACCCGGTTCCTTATGCGCTGACATCGATGATCGTATTGGTATTGGGCTACTTGAGTATGGTGATTTAGTTTAAGCTATCACGGCAATATCAATCTAGTTGGTGATTTATTTATTGATGGATATCCATGGCTCAGATGGCATGGATATCCTCTTTTTTTCTTGTATTACCGTTAGATATCTTACTGACAATTTCGCTGGCTACAGCAGCTTAGTCGCGCTCATCTTATGTTTTACTGGTGCTCTTTATTTGCAATATGGGCACAATTAACTCTGGTCTTGCTCACAAATTCTCTCTTTTAAATCTGTTTCGCTTGAATATTTAATCTAATCAGCATACTCTTGCGTCAAGTTTAAACTAAAGTTTGGTATCCAAACAAATGTTTGTTTGGCCGTGTCGACTGGATAATAATAATGACAGAACGCGAACTCGAGATACTAGCGCTACTTAAACAAGACCCACTGATCCCTCAGCAAAGTATTGCAGATCAGCTAGGCATTAGTCGTTCAGCAGTGGCTGGACACATTATGAATTTGACCCATAAAGGCGTGATTAAAGGCAAAGGTTATATCTTAGCTGAATCTCGCTATGCCATCGTAATCGGTGGTGCCAATATGGATATTCTTGGCCGTCCCCTTAATACCCTACAGGTTGGTGACTCAAACCCTGGTAGTGTTAGCTGCTCTCCAGGTGGTGTTGGCCGTAATATTGCCGAGAACTTAGCACGCCTTGGTTCTAACACCCATCTTATTAGTGCATTAGGTAAAGACACCTATGGTCAAATGATCATCAATCAGTGTCAACAAGCGGGCATTGATATGAAAGCCTGCATTCACTTAGATGAATTTGCCACTTCAACATACCTATCGGTTCTCGATGGTGACAGCGATATGCATGTTGCTATTAATGATATGGCGATTCTTGAGAAGCTCAGCGTAGCTGTGCTTCAAAGTCATGAAGAAGTATTGCGCCGCGCAGATCTTATTGTTGTCGACGCCAATCTATCTGCAGAGTCACTGGAGTATATCCTCAGCAACTTCTCAGACCGTCCTATTTTTGTCGACACTGTGTCTTGTGCAAAAGCTAAGAAAATTGCGCCATTTTTAAGTTCAATTCACACCTTAAAGCCAAATCTTAAAGAAGCTGAGCAGTTATCTGGGATCAGTATTAGTCATTACGATGAATTACCAGCGCTTGCTAATTGGTTCCATGAGCAAGGTGTAAAACGCATTTTCTTAAGCTTAGGCAGCGATGGTGTGTTTTACAGCGATGAAGGTGTACAAGCTTTAGTGCCTACAATGCCAGTATCAATGGTTAATGCCAATGGTGCCGGTGATGCTTACCTTGCAGGTTTAGCCCACGGCTTTATCCAGCAATGGAGCACAGAAGAATCAAATAAATTTGCTATGGGAGCAGCGGTAGTTGCCTTGTCTCACTTAGCCACAATAAACCCTAATATGTCAGAAATCACCGTTAAGCGTGTTATCAAGGAGTCGTTATGTTAGAGCAGTACCTAGATATTAATCCTGAAGTTGCAGCAGCATTAGCAGCAGGTAAGCCAGTAGTTGCATTGGAATCGACCATTATTTCTCACGGTATGCCTTACCCGCAAAACGTAGAAACCGCGCTTAAAGTAGAACAAATTATTCGTGATAATGGCGCAGTACCTGCAACGATTGCCATCTTAAAAGGTCGCTTAAAAGTGGGTATGACTCACGAAGAGATTGAATATTTAGGTAAAGCAGGTCTTGACGTGATTAAGACTAGCCGCCGTGATATTCCGTTTATTGTGGCTAAAGGTGTTGATGGTGCAACGACTGTTGCGTCAACCATGATTTTAGCGCAAATGGCAGGCATTAAAGTATTCGCAACGGGTGGTATTGGTGGTGTACACCGCGGTGCTCAACAAACTTTTGATATTTCTGCTGACTTGCAAGAGCTAGCCAATACCGACGTAACAGTCGTTTGTGCAGGCGCTAAGTCAATTCTAGATATCGGCTTGACGCTAGAATACCTAGAAACTCAAGGTGTACCAGTGATTGGTTACCAAACTAGCACACTACCAGCATTCTATACTCGTGAAAGCGAGTTTGGTGTTGATTACCAACTTGATACGCCAGCGCAAATTGCAGCTGCAATGAAAGCAAAGTGGGATATGGATCTTAAAGGCGGCATCGTGGTTGCCAACCCAATCCCTGAAGCGCACCAGTTAGATCGTGCGATGATCGATCAAGTGATTGCTGACGCAGTTGCAGAAATGGACAGCAAAGGCATTTTCGGTAAGGCTTCTACGCCATTCCTATTGGCTAAAGTGGCTGAAACCACTAAAGGTGTTAGCTTAGCGGCAAACATTGAGCTTGTGTTCAATAACGCAAAACTTGCAGCTAACATTGCGGTTGAATACGCAAAGTAAGTTATTGCCGTAATACAGAGTTGAAAAGGGGAGCTAAATCGCTCCCCTTTTTTATATGCTTTGCAGTAAAACTAAATTAGTTTTGTACGATAGTCGCCGTGTTACCAAAACCACCCATTTGAGTAATAGTAGCTGTATCATTAGTACCAAACTGAGTAATTGTTGCTGAGTTTGCTGCCGCTAATATACCAAAGCCATCTTGGTTGATAGTCGCTGTATTGCTATCGCCTTGCTGGTCGATAGTTGCATTATTAAACTCACCACCTAGCTGGTTAACAACGGCATTGTTGTCAGCACCTGTTTGGTCAATATCCGCAGAACCAAATTCTCCGTATTGCTGCACATTTGCTACGTTTAATGTGTTGCTTTGCAATATGTCAGCAGTGTTTGCTTCGCCTGTTTGGTAAACAGTCGCGTCTTGATCTACGCCTGATTGATTAACTGTAGCTGAGCCACCAAGAGTACCTGTTTGGTCTACTAATGCTGTTAGCTCTGAACCACTGGTCTGATTAACCACAACCAAAGAGCCATTTACACCAGACTGTTGAACAGTAATGTTTGAATCTGCAGCTGCATTTTGCTGTGCAGTTACATTGCCGGCTTCACTTGCCGCTAACTGTTTAACGGTAACTACAGAGTTGTCAGACTCATCAATTTGGTCAATATCTACTTGGTTATTGTTGCCATCTTGCTCAACAGTTGCGACAGCTTGGAAAGAAGTATCTTGGTTAATATTAACTGTGTTCATATTACCTGTAGTTGTAATTGTTGCTTCTGCAGGTTCATGCCAGCCAAAACCATATTGACGAATAGTTGTTGAGTTTGTATTACCCGTAGCTGTAACGCTTGCTGTACTGTCGTTAACATGCTCTTGGTTTACAGTACCTGTGTTACCGTCACCCACTTGAGATACGTTCACAGTAGAGCTAAATACATGCTCTTGGTAAACAGTCATACCATTGTTGCTACCGTCTTGGCTCACCGTGATAGATGTGCCTGATGTACCATCTGTTTGGGTTGCTAAAATGGTGTTGTTTGTACCGTTTGCTTGGCTAGCAGTAATAGTACCATCAGTGCCATCATCTTGAACGGTTGTAATAAATGAGTTGTCGGCGCCATCTTGAGTTGCAGTTGCCGTAGCGTTGTTTGTTGTCTGAGTAACACTTACACTTGAGTTGAATGCATTGTTTAGCTGATCAACGTTAGCTGTGTTGCCATTGCCTGTTTGAGAGACAGTTAGTATTGCATCAGTTGAAGTATCTTGGTTAGTGATAGCTGTATTTGCATCACCTAGCTGAGTGACTGTAGCCCCTGCAGGGTTATGGATACCAAATCCGTGTTGACGAACTTCAGCGTCGTTGCCATCACCTGTTTGAGTCACAGTAGCAATACTGTCGTTTACATGCAGCTGATTAACTACTGCACCGTTATTTGAACCTGCTTGAGCAACTGTGGCTTGGGTACGGAACGTATGGTCTTGTGTTACTGCTGCTGAGTTAGGGCCGACACCAGATTGAGTAACAATAACAGTTGAGTCTGCACCGTTACCCAATTGCTCAATTGTAGATGTTTGGTTCGAATCTGTTTGAGTCGTAGTCGCAGTTTGATTGGTACCAATTTGCGTGGTATCTGCTGCCTGACCGCTGCCCGATTGCGTGGTAGTCGCAGTATTCGAGTTACCAGTTTGAGAGATTGTTGCATCATTTGCTAGGGCTGCGCCAGAGTTCAAAGCTAGTGCGACTGCAGCAGCGATAGGAAGTAACTTGATCATGGGTAAAATCCTTAATCCGTTAAAATAATTAAACGTTATGTCAAACATCATTCTGCTCACATGAGCTTTTACATTTTTTAAATCCGAACCATCATCCAAAATTCGGACATTACAAACCAAGTACTGAGAATGTGGTTTGTATTTTTGGATGCGAAAAAGTATGCCGTTTGCAATTTTTACTTGCGTCCAGCAATGGTATTAAACCCTTGAGTCTTACTTACTAAGTGATATTTCAGCTGTAGTAATAATGGCTAGGGGGAGGTTTTTAGGTTTGTATTAATACTTGTTTATTTACAGTGGATTACTATGGCTGTTGCATAGTTTTGGAACTTTGGCTAGCTTGCTTTTTGTCATGTATTGGGTTGACTTTAAGGTTGACTTAGGCCAATTGCGAACGGTGTCAAGTAACGTAGCTATGAGATGGTTGGCGCATGAATAGAAAAGTTAACTATTTGTAAACAAAAGGGTGGGTTAAATTTTTCAATAGGATACTATGGCAATTAGTAAATTACTGTTATCACAGATAAGTGCAGCTTAAGTGTTTATGGGCGATGCTATCGGGAGAGAATAAAGTATGGAGCCACAGTTAATAGAAATTAAGGATTTCGTTTCTTTTACCCTAGCGATTATCGCGCTATTTATTGGTAAAAGTATTATTTCTCGGTACGAATTATTGAGAAAATACAGTATTCCTGAGCCAGTGGTTGGTGGCTTCGCTTGCGCTGCAATTGTCGGGATCCTCTATTACGCCTTTGATATTCAAATTGAGTTTAATCTTGAAGTACGTGATGTGCTGTTACTTTACTTTTTTGCGGGTATTGGATTAAAAGCTGACTTTGTAACTTTATTAAAAGGCGGCAAACCGCTTGTTATTCTTATTGCCCTAGCGAGTGCATTTATCTTTTTGCAAAACTTTACCGGAGTGACCATTGCCTCACTGTTTGGCTTAGATCCAAAAGCGGGATTAATGTCAGGCTCAATATCGCTGATTGGCGGCGTGGGTACCGCCATGGCTTGGACACCAACGTTCGTTGAGGAGCTTGGCATTGCAAATGCTAGTGAGTTAGGTATTGCTTCAAATACCTTAGGTTTGATTTCTGCTTGTGTTATCGGCGGCCCGATTGCCGCCTATTTAATGAAACGTCATAAAGTGCAAGCTAATCATGACTCAGATCTCGATATTGGTACTAGCCACCAAGCAGGCTCATCACATATTAAAGTGGATTATTTTGGCGTACTTCGAGCTTGGTTATGGTTAAACGTCACCCTGATATTTGGTTACTTTATCGATATGGCGTTGCAAGGCGCAGGGCTTAAACTGCCGCTTTTTGTCGCTTGTTTATTGGGCGGAATAATCATAGGTAATGCAGGTCGAGCCATCATTAATCGCCGGGAAGTAAAAGACCGTGCCTACTTAGATGATGCGTCACAGGGCTTATCGCTTATTCAAGATATTTGTTTAGGTATGTTCTTAACCATGGCGTTAATGAGCTTAAAAATATGGGAGCTTGAAGGTAGCCTGCTTTATATATCGGTGGTGATGGCGGTACAGGTATTGTTATCGATAGTGTTTACCATCTTTGTAGTATTTAGAATGATGGGTAAAGATTATGAAGCTGCGGTTATTTGTTCTGGTTTTGGAGGGGTAACTTTAGGCTCAACGGCAACCGCAATTGTGAATATGACGGCGGTGACACAGCAATACGGTGCCGCCCACAGAGCCTTTATCATTGTGCCGCTAGTCTGTGGTTTCTTTATCGATATTATCAATGCGATGATCATTAACTTATTTGTCTATTTTTAACTTCTCTTTTTAGTACTCACTTTTAGGCTTAACTGCCAATAGTGGTGAGTAGAAGGGAGCAAAGGCTCCCTTTTTTATTTTCAGCCCTAAACCACCTACTTCAGTAGGTGGTTATCATCAATTAGGCTTTGCCTGAAGTACGTTTAATGGAATT
>NZ_JALNTW010000007.1:74015-241073 GCF_023161665.1 Shewanella sp. 1CM18E | reverse complement strand
CCTATAGGGATATATTTACGGCGTCTTGTTAACGCACGGTAGGAAAGCTCCCTTTTAGGGAGTTATATCAAAGCCACATTCTTCAGAAGGTGGATCTTTTACTTTTCAAATGAGCAGCGATTGGTATTAGACTTTGCCATGCCAACTAAGCTAACCTTGCCGCACCTTACCAAGTGCGCCTTTCGGGGCAGTATTTACAACAATAAACAGCGATGGCTGTATTCATTTAATTAGGATAGACATGCAGTATAAATGGGTACTTTTTGACGCTGATGAGACCTTGTTTCACTTTGATGCTTTTCAAGGCTTACAGCTAATGTTTTCAAGATTTGACGTAGATTTTAGCCGTCAAGATTTTGCCCACTACCAAAAGGTTAATCAGCCTCTTTGGGTCGATTATCAAGATGGCAAATTAACCGCTCAAGAGTTACAAAATATTCGTTTTACTGAATGGGCGCAGAAACTCACGGTTTCAACCCAAGAGTTAAACAGCGGATTTTTAAGTGCCATGGCAGACACTTGTCAGCTGCTTCCTGGTGCGCAAGAGCTTATTGACTCACTGACGGGTCGAGTCAATATGGGGATCATCACCAACGGTTTTACTGAATTGCAAAGTGTGCGTTTACAAAAGGTTGGTTTAGTCGATAGATTTTCGCCATTAGTGATCTCAGAAGAAGTGGGGATAGCTAAACCTGATGTCGGGATCTTTAATCATGCACTTTCTTTGATGGGCAACCCTGATAAAAGCTCAGTACTAATGGTGGGCGATAATCCGCACTCAGATATTTTGGGTGGCATTAATGCAGGTATTCATACCTGTTGGCTTAATAGCAATGGCGCTGAAAAGCCCCATGGTATTAATCCGCACTACCAAGTAAGCACTTTGTGTGAACTGCGTGAGATCTTAAGCTGTAAACAAAGTGCTTAATTGTCAACAATCGCCTCTATTTGCTTAGCTTTTCAAAGTGTAGCAAGCGGTTATTAGCAGGCATGGGATGATCAGTGATTAACTCCATGCCCTGCTTATTCGCCAACTCAATAATCCATTCAATATCTCGAATAGCGCTTTGGGCGTTTTGCTCGAGTAACCATAGGTCGAAGTTTCGATTACTGTCGCTACTGTATTGGCCGTTATAGTTAAATGGCCCATAGATACAGAGTTGGCCATGTAAGGCTAAATGCTTGCCTACACCTTTAAAAAAATCTTCAACCATATCTTTAGCCATGATGTGCAAAGTATTAGCGGTAAAGATCCCATCAATTACAGGTTTTTCTAGCTGAGTGATTGGCCATGCTTGTGTGACATCAAGCGTTAAAGGTGGACGTAAATTAATACTTGGCTCTTCTAGTAACCATGCATTAATACCATCATGGTAGATGCTTTGATCGCTGGTTTGCCAAATTAGATGCGGCATTAGCTTAGCAAAGTGCACCGCATGCTGGCCTGTGCCGCTGCCAATTTCTAGTACTTGGCTGGCTTGGCTAAAACATTGCTCGATAACAGCAGCAATTGCAGCCTTGTTGTTTTCACAAGATTGAGAGTAGGGAAGTGAGCTCACGGTAGCTGCTTTAGTTTGTAAATGATAGCTATTGTTTTACCGTGTCTAGTGGCTAAATTCAATCTTGGAAGAGGGAAATTACGGCTGTTTTTTATGCATTTTAGGCTTGAGAATGTTGAAAAGCTAAGTTTTGGCTTAAGAGCTCGCTACTTTTGAAATATTGGTATTTATCCGTAGGTTGGCAAAAGAAAAAGGGTTAAGCTCTAGGCTCAACGATAGAATAAAAGGTGAGTATTTTGGCTATAGAACACAACGAGATAGTTTCATTACTTAGCGAGCTTGAATGTAGAACTAACTTTTCGATTAAGAAAGTGACTGAGTACATGCTACCTAAGTTAAAAGAGCCTTTTTATTTGTATCTTGATGGTAAGCAAGCACAACTAGTGATCCGCCCAGCTTATGAGGTGTTTAAAGCTGATTTTGCAGAACTAGAAGGAGTGAACGCCAAAGAGCAATATTGCCATTACTCAGAGATGACACGTTTTCCTAAGCGGGTTCAGAAAAGCGTTAACGGCATACATTATGGCTTAGCTTTTAGCTTCGACAGTAAAGATGCACTTAAAGCTTTCATCGCTAAATTGATACAGATTAACCAAGGCTAAACTTACATGTAGTCTGATTGTTATAGTGGGTCTGTCAAAGGAGAGATGCGTGACCAAAACAGAAAAGAAAATCGATAAGTTAATCAGCCGCGCATTAACCTTAGTGTGTGAAAGCGCAAAAGAAGATGTAAACGGTTTCTTGTGGTTAACTCACCAAGTCAATTTTACCAAAGTTTCTGACAGCTTGATTATTCGTTTTATGTTCGACTCACAAACTGCATTGAGTGAGGCGATTGAAAGTGGCCAAACTCAACAGCTGGCATTGTTGAGTGAACGCATATTGAAGCAACACGACATTAAGCTTACTCAAGCGCTTAAGCAGTGCCGTTTTGAAGTTGTAAAAGCAAATAGCTAACTAACAGAGCGGTTATGTGGCAGTATTCCCTCCTAATTTCAACTCTGAAACATTTATACACCAAAAGGTATACCTGAATTTAACTTGTACTGGTTTACAATGCAGCCATTATCATTCGCCCTTTCATTGACAAGGAGTCGATTAAATATGGAATCTAATAGGGCTTCAGTTAAAGAGTCTGATGTTGATCCTGAGCTTGCAGCTTTGGTATCAGAGCTAAACCGTAAACGTATAAAGTTGTTTGTCTTTGTGATTGGGATTTTAGCTGGCTTACCGGCAGGATTTTATGGGGCACGTTGGGTGTACCAATTGATGTTTCCTCAGGGATAATACCAATCGATTAAGACATAAAAAAGGTACGTCATTGACGTACCTTTTTAGTTGGTATGTTTTAAGCTTACTTAGCTAAAAGACCACGGCTACGAAGTAATGGCTCAATGCCAGCTTCTTTACCACGGAACTGCTTGTATAGCTGCATAGGATCTTCACTACCACCTTGAGACAAGATGTTATCTCTAAAGGCATCTGCAGTCGCTTTGTCGAAAATACCATTTTCTTTAAAGGCTTCGAATGCATCAGCGCCTAAAATATCAGACCAGATGTAGCTGTAGTAGCCTGCAGAGTAACCGCCAGCAAAGATATGCGAGAAGTATGTGCTGCGGTAGCGCGGCGCAATTTCAGCAATCAGTCCCATTTTGTTTAGCGACTCTGCTTCAAATTTAGCAGCATCTTTTGGCATAAAGTCTGTCACTGTGTGCCAGTCTAAATCAAGCTTAGTCGCTGCCATGTACTCAACAGTTGCAAAGCCTTGGTTAAACTTACTTGCAGCTTGGATCTTTTTAACCAGTTCTTGCGGGATCACTTCACCTGTTTTGTAGTGCTTAGCAAATTGCGCCAGTACTTCAGGTTGGGTCATCCAGTTTTCCATTACCTGTGATGGGAACTCAACATAATCGCGTGGCACAGACGTACCTGCTTGAGAGCGATATTCAACATCAGACATCATACCGTGTAGAGCATGGCCAAATTCATGGAATAGCGTGCTAGCTTCATCAAACGTTAGCAACGCTGGCTCATCACCCGCAGGGCGAGGATAGTTAAGTACGTTAACAATAATTGGCTTAGATTCTACACCGTTCATGTTGTACTGCTGACGGTAAGAGTTCATCCAAGCACCACCGCGCTTACTATCACGAACAAAATAGTCGCCCATAAAGATAGCCATGAGCTCACCGTCTTTGTCATACACTTCCCAAGTGCGTACTTCATCGTTGTACTTAGGTAGATCTGTACGCTCTTTTACAGTAATACCGAATAAACGGTTAGCCGTATAGAACACACCTTGCAGGGTATTTTCTAGCGAGAAATACGGACGTGTTTGTTGCTCGTTAAAGCTGTATTTTGCAACACGGATTTTATCTGAGTAGTACCACCAGTCCCAACCGGCTAGCTTAAAGTCACCGCCTTCAGCATCGATAAGCGCTTGCATATCTGCAACTTCTGCTTCGGCTTGTGCAAGTGCTGCAGGCCAAATTTTGTTTAGCAGGGTATAAACATTTTCAGGAGTTTTTGCTGTGCGTTCTTCAAGTATAAAGTGGGCGTGCGTTTTGTAACCCATTAACTGTGCGCGCTCTGCACGTAGGGCTGCCATTTTGGCTAGAATTTTTTTGTTGTCGTTGGCGTTATCATTGTTACCACGATCAATATAACCTTTATACAGCTTTTCACGTAACTCGCGGTTATCTGCATACGTTAAGAATGGTGTAATTGATGGGCGTGAAGTGGTAAATACCCATTTACCATCATGGCCGCGTTTAGTTGCCGTTTGTGCAGCTGTCGCAATAACGTCAGCTGGTAAACCTGATAGTTGGGCTTCACTGTCGATAACCAATTCAAATGCATTGGTTTCAGCTAACAGGTTGTCACCAAACTCTAGGCTCAACTTACCAATTTGCTCGTTAAGAGCACGCAATTTAGTTTTGTCAGCATCATTTAAGTTAGCGCCGCCGCGAGTAAATGACTTATACGTATCTTCTAGTAACTTAGCTTGTGCCACATTGAGGTTAAGCTGGCTACGCTGCTCATAAACCGCTTTAACTTTTTGGAATAACGCATCATTTAGCAGCACATCATCACTTGCAGCAGACAGCATTGGCGATACTTGTTTTGAAATAGCTTGAAGCTGCTCGTTAGTATCTGCACCCGTTAGGTTATAGAAAACACTGGCTACTTTAGTTGTTAGCTCGCCAGAAAACTCCATCGCTTCGATAGTGTTGGCAAATGTAGGTGCAGCTGGGTTATCAATAATTGCTTGAATTTCTGCTTTGTGCTGTGCAATACCAGCTTTAAATGCTGGTAGATAATGCTCAGGTTTGATTTTATCAAAATCAGGGATCCCGAGGTAAGTATCGTATGGCTTGAAAAATGGATTGCTTGCGTTGTTTTCAATAATTTGAGCTGCAACGACGTTAGGTGCTTCTTGGGTCGTTGTAGTGGTGTTTGACGCGCTACATGCCGTAAGTGCTAATGCAAGAGCCACTGCCGACACGACTGGTTTGAGGGTTAATCCCTTCATATTTATATCCCCGACTTTAACTTGTTTTAAAAATCGCCTTTTAAATTACGCAGACGTTAACTTCTTTAAGTATCACGGTTAAAGGTGTGAGATCTATTGTAAAAGCTTAAACTTTGTAACAAAGCGTTCAATTAGCTATTTTTTGCACGTTTTACGGTTTTATTTGTGGCAAACTGCGCTTTTAAAACATAATAATAACAATTGGAAAGCTATGAAATTATCTCGCATATTGCGCACTTCTTTGGCCTTTACCACACTTTTAGCAAGCTCGTTTACTAGCCAAGCTAATGAGGTTTCTCCCCGTTCAGAGCTTGTCGCTAACTATGCGGTAGAGACCTATTCAACACCCATGGTTGATAATCTCGCAAAGTTAGTGGCATTTAATACTGAAGCCGTGCAGGGATTAACCCCCGACACTAATCCTGAGTTTATTGGCTTTAAAGAAGAGTTAAAGCGCTTGAGCAAAACACTGGGTTTAGACTTTAGTGACCATGGCTATGTTGTACTGATTGGACTAGGCGATAGCTCTGACAAACTTGGGGTGATCACTCATGGTGATGTGCAACCCGCCGATGCTAAATTTTGGCAAAAAAGCCCTTATGAGCTAGATGTAAGTTCTGAGCCAGGAAAATTAATTGGTCGTGGCACTGAAGACGACAAAGGCGCAATTGTCACGGCCATGTTTGCCATGAAAGCTATAAAAGACAAGCAACTCAAGCTAGATAAGCGAATTGAATTAATGGTTTATATGGCTGAGGAGTCAGATTGGCAGCCGCTTAGGGAGTTTTTAAAAGACTTCACTCCTGCAGATATTAATATCACTATTGATGCTGAATACCCGGTGGTTACCGCTGAAAAAGGTTGGAGCCAGATAACTTTTAGTTTACCAGAGATCACTACAGACACTTCTTTGAGTAAGCAGTCACAGCTTATTGAGTTTCACGGTGGATCATTTGCAAGTCAGGTGCCTCAAGAGGCAAGTGCTGTGATAAGCAATGTGAATAATGAGTTGCTTACAGCCTTAAAAGCCAAAGCGGCGACGCAAATGGCAATGACATATCATTTTGAGCAGAGTGCTGAAAACTTGCTGATCCTTGCGAATGGTAAGTCTGCTCACTCTTCAACTCCTGAAGATGGCGTTAATGCTGTGACTCATTTAGCTGAACTTTTATCAATTCATCAGTGGCCTAAATCAACCGCTTCACAGGCGCAGTTGTTTATTGCCGAAATGGTAGGTTTAGGCCTGTATGCTGAGCAGTTTGGGGAAATCGCTTATAAAGATGACTTCATGGGACATATGACTCTTGCTGCAACCGTGGTGAAGCAAAGCGAGCAGGGCATAGATCTGACCTTAAACCTAAGACGTCCTAAGGGAAAAGATAAGCAGCTACTTGAGCAGCAAGCACAAGCTGCAATTAAGCATTGGCAAGCACAGCATAGCGCTGAAATTACTAATCTAAAGACCTATTGGGGCGAGCCGATGGTGATGGAAGATGCGCCGCACTTATCGACACTACTAAATGTTTTTGAACACTTTACGGGTATTAAAAACCCGCAACCTGTTGCTATTGGTGGCTCGACCAATAGTAAGTTATTCCCTAATGCGTTGAGTTTTGGTCCTGCTATGCCGGGCGTTGAATATACCGGTCACAGTGAGTATGAATTTATTACTTATGAGCAATTTATGCTAAATCTAAAAATGTATACTGCGGCATTTATTGAGTTAGCAGCTAAATAGCACTTTATAGAATATGCATGATTAATAGTTTGCTCGCTATTTTACTATTAATCATGCTGCTTAAACGGCAAAATTTGCAGCTTTCATATTCTTAGGTGTTTTAGTTAACCCTGTGATCTAACGCTTTGTTTATGTGTTATGTGCCTATGATTTCGTGATAGCAATCAATGCGATGCAACGATGAATTTGCCAGAATAACCGCTGATTTTTATAAGCGGGAAACCCTACCTGTATGCGCAATAACCAGCCTGTAACGCAAACTGAAAAAACCTTAACCGGCAACTGTATTTTACTGTCGACAACAGATCTTAACGGTAATATTAAATACGCTAATGAGGGCTTTATCAACGTTAGTGGTTATAGCTTTGGTGAGTTACAAAACCAACCGCATAATCTAGTGCGTCACCCTGATATGCCTGAAGCGACTTTTAGCTCACTTTGGGACAGAGTAAAACAGGGTAAACCTTGGGTGGGTATCGTTAAAAATCGTACAAAATCTGGCGATCATTATTGGGTTAATGCCTATATTGCACCTGTGTATGAGAATGGCAAAATTCACGAGTATCAATCGGTACGGCGCAAAGCTACCCCTGAGCAGATTGATCGCGCACAAACCATTTATAAAGCAGTAAAAGAGGGCAAACAGCCTGCAGCGCTTAAAAAGCCAATAATAGGCTTTTGTGCAAAATTGTACACTTGGTTGATGTTATCTGTTTTGTTTGCAGTTTTACTTGCACAGTACTCGCCCGTGTTCGCAGCATTAGTAATGTGCTTGGTTGCAGGGTTAGGTTTAAGTGTAATATTGAAACCATTTAATCAAGTTGTCACTCAGGCTCAAGGTATTGTTACAGATCCTTTAGCGACGGGAGTATTTACCGGTCGCCAAGATGAAATTGGTCAGGTGAGTTTTGCTTTGCAATTTCTACTTACCGAAACTGGCGGTGTTGTTGGGCGTATGGCAGATTCTGCCGGTTCAATAGAGACCCTTAGCGCCAGCTTAAACGATACAATTGCCAATACTCGCCAGCGTGCTGACAGCCAAAGTCAGCAAACCAGTCAAGCAGCGACAGCTATGGAAGAGATGAGCGCCAGTTTCAGTGAGGTGAGCCAAAACATTCATAGCGCAGCGCAAGAGATGTCAGTCAGCAATATTTCGGCCCAGCAGGGGCATGACCTACTTGAGCGAGTAGTTGATTCAATTAATCAACTAAAAGACGAAGTGGGCAATTTTGCTACTGTAGTGGCCTCAATTGAGCAAGATAGCCAAGATATTAATAAAGTACTGGAAGTTATTCGCGGCATTGCGGAGCAAACCAATTTGTTGGCTTTAAATGCGGCAATTGAAGCCGCTAGAGCGGGTGAGTCTGGGCGTGGTTTTGCTGTGGTTGCTGACGAAGTGCGCCAGCTTTCAAGTCGTACTAGCGAGTCGACATCGCATATTGAAGCGATAGTCAGCAAGTTTCGTGATAGTACCGCGATGGCGACCAAAGCAATGGAAGCGGGGCAGCAAAAAGCAGCGCTTTCAGTTGATTTAGCCAAGCAAGTGGATGAGTCATTTGAAGCCCTTAGAGCATCGATTGTAAAGATGAATGTAATGAGTGATGAAAATGCCTGTGCTATGACGCAGCAAACCACGGTAGCCAATGAAATTAGCCACTCCATTCAGGTGATTAGTGAGCTGTCGCTTGAGAGCTTAGAGCAGACCCAAAATGCTGCTGAGCGCGGTGAGCAAGTGCTGCGTTTATCGGCCAAAACTAACCATTTGTCTCAGCAGTTCTGGGAGCAGAGCGTACAACGTAAGATATAAAGCTATTCAGTGTTAGGATTTGAGAAAAAGCGCGGCTTTTATAAGCTGCGCTTTTTTAATTAATGGCTTTCAATTTTAATTTGCCATTAGCAAATGATATGCACTGGTCGTCGAGTTAGAATTTATAAGCAACGCTAACTCTTACGTCTCTGCCCGCAGCAGCGACGCCATCACCCATGTAAGGTTTGTAATACTGGTTGGTTATATTTTTCACTGTTAAATAGGCCTCCCAGTTATTTAGCAGACCTGACTCACCTGTGAACGCAATATAGAAGTCTTGAATAAAGTAAGCATCCGTTGCTTGATCAGTTCTAAAGCTACTGGCAACAGGCATTTTATCTTCAGATTTACTGTCGTACCATTTTCCGCGCCACGCTAACATCAAATCACTAGTTAGGTAATAACCCAGCTTTAAACCAATGTTTGTTGGTGCTAAATCGGCAAGGTATTCATCTTCACCTGTTGAATCTTTTAAGCTGCCATTGTGTTTACCGGTAATGTAGGACGCGTCTAAATCAGCAAACAGATCGTGATACCGATAGTTGATCACGAGATCGGCACCTTTGTTGTAATAACCGTCAAGGTTAGTGTTGTAACCCTGTGCTTGCTCTACTGAATGGACTCCAGAACGTTTGGCGATATCATTTTCACCTTGGTGGTAATAAAGAGTTATTTGAGTTGAGAGTACATCGTCATTGGCAAATAAATCGTTATTAACTTGAGTCATACCCAGTTTGTAAGCATGTAAACGTTCTAATTCTAGATCTCGACTAGACATGATGGCTTTACTGGCTTTGGCGTATTGCACTGTGTAGATATCATCAATAACCGGTGCTTGCAGCGTATAAGCGTAGTCGAAGCTAATTTGTGTTTGCTCACTAAACTGATAGTTAATGCCTAAACGAGGCGATAAACCTGAGTGAGAAACTGCACTATAGTCATGGCCAGCGGAGAAGTCGTTATAATCAGATGCTAAGTTGCCTTTACCTTCGCTACGTATATGGTCGTATCTAAGTGAAGGTTTGATTGCCAAATCATCGGTTATTTGGTAATTAAACTCAGCATACACACTGGAAGTCTGCTGTTTGCCGCTTGGTTGATAATAAGGCGTATATAGGCCAAAGTTTTTGGCTACTTTGTTTTCATAAGTCTTGTTATAAACTAAAGAATCGCGATCGGAACTCAAATACTGCAGACCAACAATAAGGTTATTGTCACCAAACCAGCTGGTATTATTGATATCTACAAACGAGCGCTTGTAATCAAGCCAAGATTCATGACCAAAGTTACCCACTGATACATACATTTTCTCCCATGCGATATCTGGGCGTACCCAATGACGCTGATTATCACTTGTTGATAGTACCAGTTGCGTATCAATCCAATCATTGCTCGGAGTGTAGCGATAATTGAGTGAGTAATTAGTATCTTGATAGGTGTTAGCGGCAGTAGTTGCGTATAGCGCAGTTTCATAATCACCATATTTTTTTATATTGTAATCACTAATTGTCGGCATCTGACCGCGACGATTTGCCCAAGGTTTTTGCCCTTCATCTTTATAGTCTGTCATCGACAATGACAGCAAGTGATCTCCATAGTCGAAGTCAATTTTAGCGAGTAGACTATTTTGGCGATAACCGGAATAACGCAGTTTAGCTCCGTCACCAGTATCAAACTCGGGTGGTTGCCCCTCATCGGCGATATTGTCTCCCCATATACCTTTGCCTAATGTTGTATCGTTTGCATCACGGTAGGTGTAGTTAACAATAGCGGAAAGGTGGCGATTAACTTGACCGTATACACTGATTAAGCTTCGTTTTTCATCATCATTGTCGCTGTAACCAGCTTTTAGTCGTGCGCCAAAGTGCTCGCCTGGTTTTAAAAAGTCTTCAGCGCTTTTGCTGGTCACATACATTGAACCACCAAACCCGCCATTTCCAGAACGAACATCGTGAGCACCTTTGATGACCTGAACTTGTTTAATAAGATCGGGTTCAATAAAGAACGAGCCGTAACGATATTGCTCAAAACCTTGTGGCGCATTATCTAAATAAAGATTGAGATCTTCTTCATCACCAAATCCCCAGACATTAATTCGCTCACCGCCGACTCGTGTACCGCCGTCAATATTAATGCCAGGCAGTTCATCGACCAGTTCAGCAAATTGTGTCGACTGCTGCTCTTCAATTTCCTTCATGGTAATAATGGCTGTGCCTGGCGGGGTGAGTTTTAGCTCGCGAGGATAGGATCTCCCGGTTACTTTTATGACTTCAATTGGATCAACTTTAGCTGCACCAAGCACTTTATTAGATGCTTCAGTCATTGATTTCTGCTTAGAGGGCTCCTCAACTAACGATATATTTTCGCTTTGCGCGTAGACATGAGATTGGATGGATAATGCAATAAAAGATAATGAAAACAATTTAATAGGACGTGATAGCACCAGAGTATTCTCTTGGTAAGAAAAGATGGCGGCGAGTATAAAGTAAAAATAACTAGATGATAATGATTGTCATTTGTGATTTATGTATAAAGATCTTATGTTACAAAGGTGACAAGGGTAATTGAGCAAGTCGCTGTTTGAATGCAGGCTAACATTGGCAGCGCTAGCAATGGTGTTAATGGTGGATAGGCCACTAATATCGAGTAAAGAAAGTGATTAAAAGTAGCCGTTGCTGAGACCGACCAACTGCTACTTTATACTGAGCAAACTATTAAAATTTACAAACGTCTAATAAAGGATTCGATATAAGCGGGTGTTCGAGCATTTAAAATAGGATCGGCTGATGGCGCAATGCCTTCAGGCAATAAGACAGGGTTAAAAATGCTTTTATCGCATTGTTGAACACTACTTTGCTTGTCTTGCTTGCCATCTATGATGACTTGACCGACCAACACACGTTGACGTGATTCTGGCCATAGAACAGTAGGGTCGGTGATTATATCGTTACTATCTGCCAGTTTTACGTATAGGTTCCAAACTGCTGGCGTGGTTTCAATTCGATTGAGCAATTCCTGTTTTAGGAAGTCATCAGAGCGGGTTGCAAGCTCTGCTTGTGTCAATGCAACTTGACCAGCGGCTGGTTCGAAAATCCAGCGTCCAGCGATCTGGCTGTTATCTGAGTTATTAAACAGGAAACTGTTTACGCCAAAGTAGCGGCTAGTAGCATAGCTGCTACTTTTTGGCAGTTGACTAACATATTCAAAAAAAGCTTTTGCATCAGGTTTATTGTCGATAAGCCACTGCTTTCCTTCAGCGCCTTGTTTTACTTTAGTTTGAAAAGTAAAAAAGTCTTCTAGATTACTGGCGAAAAATAGCTGTGCATTCGATGTGACAAAATTAAGGCTTTCCTTATCACCATCAATTTTTAGCGACATAAAGCGACCCGCACCTTTATCCGATGCATGTGGGTTGGTTCCTCCAAGTGAAAAGCGCGCGGTGACCTTTATCTCTTGCTGCTCTAAAAAAGGAATGTTGAATTGTTTATTAATGTGCGCAGATGGCTTAAACGTCCCAGAGGTACAAAAGCCTTTAGCGTGGTTGCGTAGCTTTACTTTCTTACCTGCCTCCCGACTCGCTGTATTGGGTGTGCCATTGACTGCGTCAACTAGTTCTGGAATAGATTTTTCTGCGGCCATAGTGGCTGAGGAAAGCAAAGCCAAACCAGTATATATGCCAGCCTGAATGAGTGGATTAATCGCGTTAGATAAGTGCTTTTTTAACGAGATAGTGCTGTGAGTCATGTTGTTTATTATCATAATATGAAACCCAAAATCGATACGTTGGGAATATAGAACGGAGCAGCTAAAAATATCTTTCGCCAAAGACAGTTTTTTTATTCAAAACTGGTTTTAACCGCTTTAATGCTAGCGACTCGTTTAGATGTTCGTTTTAGTGCTAGGCGGGGAGGCTGTGTTGAGTCTGCATAATGAGTGAACAAGGTTTACTGCTTATTCGTTAAGAGTGCTGGTCTTATTTGAGTTTGTTCGCTAGATTGGGGCTATACATGAGCTTTGGCAAAGGGCTAGATGATGAACTCCTTGTCGCATCGTAACTTTAAGCTAGTATATAAAATCCAGACGCGAATATAGAAAAGCCACTTCCGCAATAAGGATGAGGCTAATCATAAAGTGTCTTAAAGTGTGTAGTGAGTAGATTTGCTGTTAGTTATATGCTTCTAAACATTCAACAATTAAATCCACAAAACCTTGTCTATCTAATTTACAAAGCACTTGAGTGTTGTGTGGGTTGTTGGTTAACTGATAACGGTCAACCACAGTCATCCCTTGCGTGTACTCGCCCTTAGTTTCAACGCCTACCCAGCAGTCGTATGAGGTAAATAGCTCAGGTTTTAATAACCACGCGATAGTGCATGGATCGTGCAGCGGTGCGCCTTCAAAGCCCCATTTTGGATCTCTATGGTAGATCATAAAGAAATCCAGTAGCTCTGCCACACACTTAGCCACAGGGTTTGGAATAACTCGGATACGTTCGATATCTTCATCCATGATCTGTGCTTGATGAGTAATATCAAGGCCACACATGGTAATTGGAATACCTGATTTGAACACCATGTCAGCCGCTTCAGGGTCAACAAAAATATTAAACTCTGCTGCAGGTGTCCAGTTGCCCGCTTCGGCTGCGCCGCCCATTAATACGATGCGCTCAACTTTACTGTGTAGCTCTGGATAGGTTGATAAAAATAGTGCGATATTGGTTAATGGCCCTGAAGGTACAAGCGTTACAGGCTCATCGCTTTCACGTACTTTTTGCGCCATTAGCTCAATACCAGAGATTGCTAGTGGTTCAAATGCAGGATCTGGCAGTTTTGGTCCATCTAAGCCACTTTCACCGTGAACATTGTCGGCAATAATCAACTCGCGTGCTAACGGCTTAGGTGCTCCTGCAGCAACAGGAATATCATGACGCTCAAGTAGAGTTAGAATGCGCAGCGCATTGTTTAAGGTTTTGTCTGGGGTTTGATTGCCGGCGCTGGTGGTCACTGCAAGTGGCTTTAGCGCTTGGCTGCTCATGGCTAAAATCAATGAAATAGCATCATCGTGGCCTGGGTCGCAATCAAGAATAATTGGTTTTGCCTTTGCTGGCATAGTTGTAGGGCTCATTGTTTCTCCGCATAGTTGCGTTTATAGATTGTTGAACATCCTAGATTTTAATGATCATTAAAACTGTGACTTAGCGTTTGCTTTGTGAGTGAGAGCATGTGATTGCTCATATACTAACTCGCTAACTACTGATATGAAAAAGCCCTAAACTTAATAAGGGCTTAGGTTGTTTCGGTGAAATAAAGCTAGTAGCCTAGTGTTTGACTACCCGCACGACGTGGGTCGCTCGCACCAAATATGCCTTGCTCAGTAACCATAATTGATTGGGTTGAACCAATAGCATTATTGACCTTTACTTCATGCCCCTTAGCTTTGAGTAACGTTTGCGTATCTTGATTAAGTGTATGCTCGACACGTAACAGATCGGGTAACCATTGGTGATGGATACGAGGTGCGTTTGTCGCCTCTGCAATATTTAAATCATGATCAATAACATTCATAATGATCTGCATGGTGGTGGTAATAATACGTGAGCCACCGGGGCTGCCCGTTACAATATAAGGCTTACCGTCTTTCATCACTATCGTGGGACTCATAGAGCTTAACGGGCGCTTGTTGGCCTCAACTGCATTGGCTTCTCCGCCAATTAAGCCAAAACCATTTGGGGTTCCGGGTTTAGCTGAGAAATCATCCATTTCATTATTCAGTAAAATACCGGTGCCTTTGGCGACTAGCCCTGAGCCATAACTAAAGTTCAAGGTATAGGTGTTTGAAACAGCATTACCCCATTTATCTACCACTGAGTAGTGAGTGGTCTGGTTACTCTCGTATGGAGCGAGCTTACCGGGTTTAATCTCGCTGCTTGGCGTAGCTTTATCGGCAGATATTTGCTTAGCAAGTTGCTTGGCGTAGTCTTTACTGATCAATGCTTTTACGGGTACATCATAAAAGTCAGGATCGCCTAGATACTCGCTACGGTCAGCATAGGCGCGCTTCATGGACTCTGTCATTAAATGCAGGGTAGCAGCTGTATTGTGGCCGAGTTTGTCGATGGGATACTCTTCGAGCATATTGAGCATTTCAATTATGTGTATACCACCTGAAGAGGGGGGCGGCATAGATACAACTTGATAACCACGATATTCACCAATAACAGGTTCACGCTCAATAACCTTATAGTTTTTTAGGTCATCTAAAGTCATGATCCCGCCAGCAGCATCAATCGCAGCAACGATTTTTTCAGCGGTCTCACCTTGATAGAAGCCTTTACTGCCAGACTTTGCAATTAGTGATAGTGAGTGCGCGAGTTCTGGCTGTTTTAATATTTCGTCGGTTTGGTAATTTGAGCCATCAGCTTTATAAAAAATTTCTGCCGAGCTTGGCCACTGGGCGATACGGCGTTTAAGGCCTGAAAGTGATGTTTGCAGATCGGGTGTAACCGCGATGCCATTTTGGGCCATATCAATCGCAGCTTGGGTGACTTGTTTCATCGTCATGGTGCCGTATTTTTCCAGTGCCAGTTCCATGCCCATTACGGTGCCAGGTACACCGATGGCAAGCCCATGTTCACGGCTTAGTTTTTTTACTGGATCACCATTTGCATCAAGAAAGAGCTCTTTATGGGCTTTTTGTGGTGCCATTTCACGATAATCGATAGCGATGGTTTTATTCGGTTCGGCTAAGTGAACCAGCATAAAGCCGCCGCCACCAATATTGCCGGCTCTTGGCAAGGTGACGGCCAGAGCAAACCCGACAGCGACTGCGGCATCAACTGCATTACCGCCTTGCTTTAAAATCTCGACGCCTGCTTGAGTGGCTAATGCTTCTTGGCTCGATACCATGCCATGCTTAGCCCATACAGGCTGTGCGGTCGCCATATGACTATAAATTGATGGCTCTTTAGCTTGTGCCGGCGCGCTTGCGGTAATGGTTAATGTGGTTAAAGGGATAACCATTGAAATCGCAAATGCTAGTGTCTTAAACGAATAAGATGTAACTGGTTGCGCTTGAGATGATAGCGGTTTCGGCAAGCGGGTTTTAAAGGCGCGCATGTTGGGTCCTTGCAGTGGTATTAGGTCAAAATGTTGTCAAGCTAAAAGCCGTTTTCTTTATTGTTATCACCTGAGGTAACTCGTTATAGTATTGTCAATTAGTACGGTAATTATCTGCAGGTAAACGCAATGTGACGTTTATTCGCGCTAAATGCAAGCCTAGCTAAGGGCGATGGCACTGTTACGACAGAGATATTTAAAGGTCAATTTTTATCAATTGATCTGCAAGGAAGATGATTTGGCAAAATTAAATAGTGAAAAAGCAGCTTCAAAAGATAGCGATATATCAATGAGAACTGGCAACTGCAATGCTAGCGATGTTAGTACTAGTGATCTCAGTACGAGCAATATCAGCAACGCAGCTTATGAGATTGAGCTGGTTGATGCGATAACTAAGATCCCAGCGGCTTGTTGGAATCGTTTAATGGCTGATGATAATCCGTTTAATCGCCATGAGTATTTATCGGCCCTTGAAGTCAGTGGCAGTGTTTGTACTAAAACCGGCTGGACGCCACTGCATTTGCTAGTAAAACAGCAGGGCGAAAAAGCCGAAATAGTTGCTGTGATGCCTTTGTATATTAAGGCTCATTCATATGGTGAGTATGTGTTTGACTGGGCATGGGCGGACGCATATGAGCGCCATCAGCTAGCGTATTATCCGAAGCTGTTATCAGCGATCCCATTTACACCTACAACAGGTAAACGCTTAGGGATTGATAAAAGTAGAACCGAATCTGAGCAAAAGCGTATATGGCAAGTCGTTGCAGGTACTCTTAATCGTTGTTTATTAGAGTATGACTTTTCTAGCTGGCACTGTTTGTTTTTACCAAAAGGTCAGTTTGAGCAACTTTCTCACACTAAGAGTTTGCAGCGATTAGGCACTCAATTTCATTGGTTCAATCGTCAGTACCAAGACTTTGATAGCTTTTTAGCATCGCTAAGTTCAAGAAAGCGCAAAGATATTAAAAAAGAGCGCGCCAAAGTTAATGATGCACAATTGAGTTTTGAATTTATTGAAGGCGCGCAGATCACAGCTGAACTGTGGCAGCAGTTTTATGCCTGTTATCAGCAAACCTATGCTAAACGTTCAGGTCACTATGGCTACCTTAATCAGGCTTTTTTTGAAACGTTAGGTCAAACTCTAACGGATGCGGTTATTTTGCTCGTTGTTAGCAATAGCGAACAACAGTTGATTGCATCAGCGCTGTTTTTTAAGTCTAACACTCATCTATATGGCCGTTATTGGGGCGCGTTAGTTGATGTTGATGGGCTACATTTTGAAGCTTGTTATTATCAAGGCATAGAATACTGCATTAAACATGGTTTACAGGTATTTGATGCTGGGGCGCAGGGGGAACATAAGGTGCCTCGGGGCTTTGAGCCGGTAGCGACATATTCTAATCACGAGATCGCCCATCAAGAGTTTAGACAAGCGATCCATAGCTTTACACTGCAAGAAGCGGAGAACATTAAAACCTATATGCAGCAACTTAAGCTGAAACTTCCCTATAAATCCCTTATCTAAATATAAGGGATTAAATGCAAGGGATTAAATGCAAGGGATTATATTAACGGCGCAGGTTAGCAAAAGCCTGATATACCATTTAACAGGGATAGTTTTAGTAGCTTTGAGCTCGAGTACCAAATTGTTGCTGGATTGACGCTGAAAGTTTGTAGATCCACTTATTGTAATTGCGGTGAATATTGCCGTTGTTGTAGTCTAAATTAGTGCTATCGACATAATTGATATTATAAAACTTATCGTCATAAGTGATTTGCACATGCGCTTTATGAGAGCGAACGGTTATATAGGCATCAATGGTATTGTTATCGGCAACAACAGGCGTCCAGCCTTTGGCCTGACAACCTTTAATAATTGCTTGCTCAATAGTTTGTGCACTATTTGTAGGGATAGGTTCTTTATTTAATTCTACAAGAGGTGTTGATGTACAACCCGATAGAAATAGTCCTGCTACAAATAGTATTAACAACTTAAACGACTTCATGTTATTCACCTTGATACTGTTAATATGTGCTTATTGCTGACTTAAGCTACAGCAAGCCAAACGCCAACCAAAATCATTAAGCTGCCAGCAATACGATTCATCCATTTGATATTATCGCCGCGACTTAAAAATATTCTTAAGCTTTTTCCACCTGCAGCATACGCCATCATGCTGATTAATTCAGTAAATAAAATGATGCTCACAAGTGCTAAAAGTTGCGGCGCCACTTCACGCTCAACATTAATAAAGGGGGGCAGTAAAGACACCATAAATGCCCAACCTTTAGGATTAGCTATTGCGGTAATAAAGCCCTGTGAAATTAGCTCAAAATTGCCAACACTAGGGGCTTGTTGGCCTTCGATGATGGCCATTTTTCCTTTTGAGCGCCACATGTTGACGCCAATATAGACTAAGTAAAGTCCGCCAACCCACTTTAAAATTGCAAATAGTTCAGGATAGTTAAGCATAATGCTCGCTACGCCCATAACGGCGGCAATCGCTACCAGTGCAACACCGACAAGCTCGCCAAGCATCATCCATAAGGTTCTGCGAAAGCCAATACTCATTCCGAGTGTCATAGCAAGGGTCATGCACATGCCTGGAGTAATTGAAACAAAGAAGAAAGTTGGTAAAAACACGGCAAGTAGTGCTAAATCAGGCATTGTATAGATTCTGTACTTCGGTTGTTTAGCTGATCTACAGCGCATAACAACAAGGGCTAAATAAAGGTGCACAGTGTAGAGAAAAACGTGGCTCAGCGATAGATAAAATAAAACCAGCTAAAAAGCTGGTTTTATTGTTTACTGCATAGGTTGGTGTTTGCTCAAGTCTATGCTTGAATTTTGATCGTAGACTTGCACTAAGCGAGTGCTAGAACTAAAACGTAAGCCTAATCCTAAATCTTAGTTTTACAGTACGCCACGGCGCTGCTGATCACGCTCGATAGATTCAAATAGTGCAGTAAAGTTACCTTCACCAAAACCCAAATTATTCTTGCGTTGAATGATCTCAATGAAAATTGGACCAAATAGGTTTTTAGTAAAGATTTGTAGCAAGTACCCGTCTTCATCACCATCAACCAAAATTTGGTGATGCTTAATGCGTTCACGATCTTCAGTCACTTGCGGCAGTTTTTCAAAAATGGTGTCGTAATACTCAGGGATAATATCCAATGTCTGAATCGACGAGCCTTCCATTGCATCGAGTGAGCCAACAATATCGCGGCTTCTGAACGCTAAATGCTGAACACCCGGGCCATCATATTCACGTAAATACTCATCAATCTGGTTTTTATCGTTACCTTTACCTTCGTTGATTGGAATACAGAAGCTTCCATCTGGCGAACGCAGTGCATAAGAGATAAGGGCTGTTTGTGAGCCTTTAATGTCGAAATAACGCACTTCAGTAAAACCAAAGATATCTTTATAGAAGTTCGACCAGTACTCCATTGTGCCTTTGTAGACATTGTTAGTTAAATGGTCGACTTCCATAAAGCCTTTTTCTTGAGTGATGATTTGCTCATCTAAGTCTTTGAAATCTTTAGCGTAGATGTTATCTGTCTCGCCAAAGGTGTCGATAAAGTAAATGAGGCTATCACCAATGCCGTAAATCGCTGGATATGGCAGATCTTTAGCCGTATCATCAGCAGGCTTTGCTCCGCGAGCAACGGCGCCTTCAAATGCAAACTGGGCGTCTTCTACGCGCCAACCCATAGAGCAAATCGCTGGGCCATGGCTTTTAGCAAACTCAGCAGAAAAGCCCTTACGTTCGGTATTAAGCAAGAAGTTAATATCGTTTTGCTTGTAATATAAAATCTCTTTAGATTTTGATTTTTTTAGCAATGAAAAACCGAAATCAATAAATACCTGATGCATGAAATCTTGTTCAGGCGTTGCAAACTCAGTAAATTCGATACCAAGTAAGCCTAGTGGGTTTTGTTCGCTTGCCATTGTTATATCCTCTGTCAATTTGATCCTACAAACCAGTCATTCTTTGATGACCTGATCTTTAAATTAAAAATCCGTTAATCTTCAATCCAAGAGCGGTTGTAGTCGTTACTCATGCAATGCTTTACATGTTCGGTAAGCTGCAACGGTGCGAAAGTATCGACCATTACGGCATATTCATAGGTTTCAGTTTTGCCAATAGAAGCTTCTGTTCGACCTGGTTGCGGCCCGTGAGGCACGCCTTTTTGATGCAAGGTCATGTAACCCGCTTCAATACCTGTACGGCTCATAAAGTCGCCATCAACGTAATACAGCACTTCGTCACTATCGATATTGTTATGGTAGTAAGGCGCAGGGATCGACTGTGGGTGGAAGTCATAAGGGCGTGGTACAAAATTACAAATAACAAAATTGTGCGCTGTAAACACCAGATGATCTGATGGTGGTAAATGGATCTTACCCACCTTTGGCGCATATTCTTGAATATTAAAAGCCCAAGGGTAGACACAGCCATCCCAACCGACTAAATCAAATGGATGCCACTCGAGTGAGGTTTGCTGGTACTTATCGCCAAACTTACACACCAATGCAAATTCGCCTTGCTCAACAACGGCATCTTGTAATTCTGGTGTACGAATATCTCGCTCGCAGTAAGGAGCAGACTCAAGCATCTGGCCATATTCATTACGAAAATGCTTGGGCACTTCAACCATGCTAGATGATTCAATGACAAACAGGCGTACATTGCTGTAGTCATCAAACTTAAGCTGATAAGTGGTGCCACGAGGGACGATAAGGTAGTCCCATTTTTTGACCGCTAAAGCGCCATATTCACTGTATAGGGTGCCTTCGCCTTCATGGACGAATACCACTTCATCGGCATAAGCATTACGGTAGAACTCTGCGGTATCTTCGGTAACGTTGGCGGTGTACATGGCCACGTCATTATTAAAGAAGATTTTATTACGGCTATTGAAAAAGTTACCTTTACAGTCAGCCTTTTTAGTATCTAGCTTGTAGTTCTGCACTAAAGAGTCTTGCCACGCTTCACCATGAGATAAGCTATATGGGCTAACCTCTAGCGCTTTGGTTGGCATGTTGTGGTGATACTTATTCGAATAAATATTGGAAAATCCGTGAGTTGAAAACAACTCTTCACGATACAGCTCACCATTGTCTTTTTTAAATGTGATATGTCGCTTTGTCGGAATACTTCCTTGCTTCACATAAAATGGCATATTCGCTTTCCTTTCTACGCTTACTGCACGTATTTCAGTGTAAATGTGATCTAGCTTCAATTTAGTTGCTTAAATAAACAAAAAAAAGAATAATAATTACTAGGTCTTCATCTAAAAATTAGATGGTAATTTATGCTTTACGCTAAGGAAGCACTATGCGGATTGATGTTGATGCATTTAAGGTACTGCAGGTTTTAGTTGAGGAGGGCAGCTTTGCTAAGGCTGCAGAGCGTTTACATAAGGCTCAGTCTGCAGTGAGCTATCAAGTAAAAAAGCTAGAGCAACACCTTGGTGTAAACCTTTTTTGTCGCGATCAATATCGAGCAGAGTTGACCCCTGAGGGCAAAGTTATTTTGGCTGAGGGGCAAAGATTACTGCAATACCTTGCAAACATTGAACATTTAGCCAGCAAGTTTGGTGATGGCTGGGAGCCAAAGCTGGAATTAGTGATCGACGACGCCTTACCGATGAAACCCATTATGCGCGCACTAAAGCGGCTTACAGAATTGGAAATACCCACTAAAGTGCAACTCAATATGGAGTTTTTAGGCGGTGTACAAGAAAGGTTTGAGCGTGATAACGCTGATTTGATGCTAGTAAAAGATTACCGCACAGGCCCGAGTTATCGCCCGCAAGCTTTACCGGAGATCACCAGTGTGCTGGTGGTCGCCGCTACTCATCCGTTAGCAACAGAAAAAAAACTCAGTTTATTTGAGCTGCAACGTTATGTAGAGCTAACCATCGAAGACTCCTCTATAAATAAACACTACCGCGATGAGATGCAATTTGGTGGCGACAAGGTGTTTTATCTTTCGGGCTTTGTAATGAAGAAGAATGCTTTATTAATGGGCCTGGGCTTTGGTTGGATGCCGGACTTTTTAATTGAGTCTGAGCTCAAAAGGGGAGATCTTGTTGAAGTCGATTTTACCGGAGGCAATCGTTACAGTTTTACTCCGCAATTAGTTTCAACGATGGAGCGCCCGCTTGGTCGAGCAGGGCGATTATTTACTGACCTTATCATCGAAGAGTTCAGTGCAGAGCTGCAGTAAAATAGAGCCGTTTTCTGCGGCTTTGTTGTTATAAGTGAGACATTGCAATTTGCGAAGACAAATGCACGTTTGCCACCTTTATCAATTACCATAAAGCTGCAGGCTATTTTGCGGTATGAAAGTTAAGCCGCAAAGTTAACAGCAGTTTTATTTTGCTAGCTTTAAACTCTACAACCTACTTAATTACCCGTTAGCTTTTTATATAAATAACAATATATCAATGGCTTAAGATTGAATAGTTTCTTTTTTATTTGCGCTTGTTAACGAGTTTAATCGTTAAGTTTGTGTTCAGTTTGCCTTTATTAGACTAAGCCTATCAAGAGTTGGTACGTGCTATGCAACGCTCCATTTTTAATTGCACTATGATGATGCGGCATGCAGGTACTGATGTGAAGGAGGCTTACAATGAACAATATGACTACTAACGGTTACTCAAACAGCCTGTATGCTAAATATGTTGCGGATCTAAAATTAGGCAATCACATAGTCTCAGATATGCGTCTGCAAGAGTTTGTAGCCGATCTAGACCAGTGCGGTATGTTACTGGATGAATTTGACTGGGACGAGTGGTATCAAAACAGCCATATGCTCGACAGACCTGAATACATTGGTGATGCAAGCATGTATGAGTGTCAGTTATTGCTCACCGCAATGGCACGGATAGACAGGTTTAGCCCTGGAGTTTTGTCTAATATGCGTCGCCAAGGTGTGTTGTTAGCGATTATTGAGCGTTTTCAAACACTGCATTTCAAGCAAGTTAGTTAAGTTTGCTTCGGCTGTATTAGACTGTGTTTGAATTGAAATTCAACAACTTACTTATAACGATCAATATATTAGTCAGCGAATAGTCTGAACTATCTAAATAGAAAGAGCTGCAATAGCAGCTCTTTTCGTTTCTTGCTAGTTACACTTTAGTCAGCAAAAGGCACTGGGCGAGGGGTGTTCTTATTCGATGGCGGTAAAATTGGTAATACAATTTGTGGCTGCTCACCAGTTAGCGAGTTTAAGAATGCAACCATCTCTTTAACTTCAGACTCAGACAGCTTTTGTCCAAGCTGAATATCAGCCATAGTGTTAACCGCTTCTTCAAGATCCCATACGCTGCCGTCGTGGAAGTACGGATAGGTAAGTTCGATATTACGTAGTGTTGGTACTTTAAACACAAACTTATCTGCTTCTTTACCTGTTACGCCTTTTCTACCTTCTGCAGGGTTGTTGGTGTGGAAAGGTTTAACTAGGCCCATCTTCATGTACATGGTGCCACCCACAGCTGGGCCGTTGTGACAGCTTACACAGCCTTTATCTTTAAACAGTTGATAACCAGCTTTTGCTTGGTCTGAAATAGCAGACTTGTCACCTTGAAGGTAAAGATCAAACGGTGCGTTTGGGGTGACTAGGGTTTTCTCAAATTCAGCGATAGCATCGGTGATCATATCAATGTTGATATCTTTTGAGTTATAAACATCGGCAAAGCGTGCTTGATAAGCAGGCATAGAGCGAACGGTATCGACGGCAAGATCATGGGTAAAGCCCATTTCTTTCGGGTTAGCAATAGGACCTGCTGCTTGCTCTTTAAGATCTTTCGCTCGACCGTCCCAAAATTGTGCTAAACCATATTCAGCATTGAGTACCGTTGGCGAGTTAATAGGGCCTTGTTGCCAGTTATGGCCAATAGACGTAGGCAGTGCATCAACACCACCTGTTGAAATGTTGTGGCAAGAGTTACATGAAATAAAGCCTGATTTTGATAATCTTGGTTCGAAGAATAGCATCTTACCAAGCTCAACCTTTTCTGGGTTAGTGATAACGGCTGCTGGAATGATTTCGATCGGTTCGTTAGACGCGTTTGCACCAATAGATAAAGTAGAAAGCAGAGCAATGGAGATTACATTAAGCTTATTCATATTAGCCTCAACTAAACATTACATTTTATAGGGTTAAATCAATAAGCTGATAATAGTGAGGAACTCGAAAATAAGATAACGCTTTGTTTCGATTAGGACTATCGTGGATTTGGATTAGTTAAATGCGACCTGTGTCGCAGACTTTGTACCTAATGATAGGTAGGGTAGTGTAAATATTAGACAGCTAGCGCGACTAAACAAGATTTAGCCGATGAGAAGCGATTAGAAAAATGAATATCGCAGGGGGAGTTGGCCAACTTGAGGTAAATTAATTTTTGTTAATTGCTTATTTGCGGTTTAAGCGGCGTAATAATATCTGCCTGTCGAGCCAGCGAGCGGTGTTACTTAAATGAGCTTGGCTCTTCTTCAACCAGTGACGCGCCCAAGTGTATTCTAGGCTTAATATCGCAAGTCCGATTGGCAATAATAACCATGCTGGCCCGGGCAATACAATGAGTGCTGCACCTGTTAGCGTTAATAATCCGCCAATAATAGTGATTAAGGCTTTCTTTATCATTGAAATAATCTCCCTATATTCCTTTAGGTATTTTTAACTGGTGCATTTATAAATGGCGCAGTGACTGCCGAGCTATCTCAATCGCCACAACAACCTAATTATTTAACCCAGTGTATAGCAAGTCACCATTTTGCGGCGCTATTAATTGTAACAAACACTCTTAGCGGTTTAGCGTTTACGTCTGCAAAGGGTCAACATTTTGGCGTTATCAGAAGGTTTGACTAAAATCTTTGATAGGTTCTATCTTAGTTATGTTGGCTGTTATGCATTTCAAGCAAAGTTGTTTGCGAGAAAAAACCAATGCAATTTTCACGCTTTTTACTCGCTGCTATAAAGCTATATCAAGCACTTTTTACAAAGCGCTTAGAGTGTTTTGCTGCATTATGCTCATTTCTCCAATTAATTTTGCCGCAGCAGACACACTGTATTTAACCTCACTGCATTGGCCGCCATTTTCTGGCGAGCAGCTTAAACATCAAGGCGCATGTATTGCCGTAGCAAAAGCAGCATTAGCCGCAGTGGGTCATTCGCTTGTGGTCGATTTTTACCCCTGGAGCCGCGCAGTAAGAATGGCTTCTCGTAATGACGCTAAGTATTTAGGCTATTTACCTGAATACAATTACCCGACAGATCAATTTGTGTTTTCTGAGGCGATGGGGCGCAGTGCTCTCGGGCTTGTTGAGCGTAAATCTCATCCTATTAGTTGGATTGAGCAAAAGGATTTAAATCAATACACGATTGGTGTTGTGCAAGACTATGTTAATACCGCAGAGCTCGATGCCATGATGGTTAATGGTAGCCAGCCATTTGAAGTCGTTGCTTCAGATCTGCACAATATTAATAAAGTGGTCACAGGCCGAATAGGCGCTGCCATTATTGATGAACACGTACTTAGGTATATTTTGTCACAGCCAAATATGCAGCAAGTTAAACATAAACTGCAGTTTAATAAGAAGCGCTTAACCTACAAAGAGCTGTTCGTTGCGTTTAAAAATAATGAGCAAGGGCACCTGTGGCGTGAGCGTTTTAACCAAGGGCTGGCTCAAATCAATGTGCAAGCGATATTAGCTGAGCATATTGATTAATCCTGTCACGTTTCTGTCTAAAATATGACGCAATTTAGCCGTATGCTAACGGCATCGCACCTTTACCTTGTTAGCCGATGGAAAGTGTTCCGTTTGAGTTAGAGACCTTAAATCATCTTATTGCTTGTCATCCTCAATTACGTGCCAAAACGCTCGCTGATGTTGAGTATAACGGCAAGTTGTATCCAGTTATTCGAGCAGAACTTGGCAGTACAGACATTGATGTGCCTACGGTGATGTTTGTTGGCGGGGTGCATGGTGTAGAGCGAATAGGTTGTCAAGTTCAGTTAGCGCATATGGCGAGTCTGCTAACTCGGCTTGAGTGGGATGTTCAGTTACAGCACTTACTGACTCGTGTAAGGTTATCGTTTGTGCCAATCGTTAACCCTGTCGGCTTGATTCGAGGAACCCGTTGTAATGGGCAAGGCGTCGATTTAATGCGAAATGCGCCTATCACCTCTGCAGATAAGGTTACATTTCTAGTTGGCGGACAGAAAATATCAGCCAAACTGCCTTGGTATCGCGGTAAAAATGGCATGGAGCGAGAAACTAGCGCGCTAGTCGATTATGTTACTTCACTGCTTAATACTAGCTCTAGTGTTATTGTCTTAGATGCTCATTCAGGCTTTGGTTTGTCAGATCATGTGTGGTTTCCTTATGCCAGTAGTCAAAGCGCAATGGATAAAATAGGGCGAATATACCAACTTAAACAAGCTTTTGAGTCGAGCTTTCCCCATCACAATCATTACCGATTTTCGCCGCAAAGTCTTATTTACCAGACCCATGGTGATATTTGGGATTACCTTGTGGCGCAAAATCCTGATGTACCATTTGTGCCACTAACGCTTGAAATGGGCTCATGGAGTTGGGTTAAAAAAAATCCACGGCAATTGTTTAATTTTGCGGGTTTATTTAATCCGCAGAAAACACATAGATACCATCGAACTTTGCGTAAACATACGGTTTTTATGCAATTCTTAATGGATATTGCAGCTAGCCGTACGCTAGAGAACTTGACGGATAAACAATTACACAAGCTCGATAGACAGGCCTATCAACTATGGTATGAGTAACGAATTATCAGGTTAACTTGGTTTAGATAAAGTGAGGTTTGCATGGCCGCTGTGGTGTTGCTTAGAGGACTTATGCGCGATAAGCGCCATTGGGGGGAATTTGAGTCACTGCTGCAATCAAAGCTAGGTAGTCGGCACAATGTAATAATGATTGATACTCTGGGAAATGGTGAGTTTATAAGTGAAATCAGTCCACTACATTTAGCAGAGTACCTTCCTTCAATAATAGAGCAACTGGCACAGATTGAAGACAGTGACATCTATATTGCGGGGTTATCAATGGGAGGCATGATTGCATTAGAACTTGGTGCTTGGTTGAAAAATTATGACAGTATTAATCCGCAGCAAAGGGCAGCTCAAAGAGCATATAAGGGGCTAAATGAAGTAACAGAAGCATCAATGCTAACCGCCTTAAGCAAGTTCACTCATAAAAATATTTGCGGTATGGCGATAATCAATTCAAGTGCAGGGAATTTATCTCCTTGGTATAAAAGGTTTCAGTTAAAACAGCTATTTCTGGCTTTCAGAAAGCGCGTCAAAACTGGCTATTTAGTCGAGCCTAAGCAAATTAGTGCTGGCAAGAGTGAAATAAGCTCAATTGAAGCAACCGTTATTGCTTTAACCTCGGTAACCCAAACTCAGAATATTGCGCTTATCGCGCGGTGGAGTGGGTTTAGAAAAGCTCGCACTACCAGTTTATCCAATGCCACGCGGCAGATTTATGCTTGCAGCCGGTTTAAAGCAAACCCAGTGAATATCCCACTAATTGTATTTAGCAGCTTGGCTGATAAGTTAGTTGCACCATCCTGCAGTCAAGCGTTGGCACGTTATTACCAAATACCGTTAGTCCCATTTGACCATGCGGGTCATGATCTTAGCCTAGATTGTGCCGATGAGCTTAGTGATGCTTTGATAAAAGCGTGGAAATTATTGCCGTAATCAAAGTAATCAGCACAAGGGCGTAATTGTTGAGTGGTTGGGAGTGGGCTGTCGTAAATGCTTTTAAGACAAGATTTTTCAGACTAGGATTTTAAGACAAGTCTTTTAAGATAATGCTTTACTGGTAGGGGGTTAGATTGCTGGCAAAGCATAGAACCGGATAAAACAATTTAGCCCCAAGCTGGGGCTAAATATGACATTGTTAGTTCTTTGCTAAGCAATGAATAAACAACTCTAATAAAAAGCTTTTCTACAATAGATTAGGCTCTTGCTACCACTGTTTGACCAATTGGCGTTAAACTTAAAACCGCTAATTTTAAATGTTGTAGCGCAAATGGAATACCGATAATGGTAATCGCACAAGCAAACGCATGGGCAATGTGGCCGATAGCTAGCCAGATCCCAAAAAATAGGAACCAAATAATATTACCGACCATACCAAATGTGCCGGTACCGATATCTTCATTTCCAGTCAGTGCTTTACGATTCATAGAATCTTGACCAAAAGGCCAGAATGCCATTTCACCAATCACAAAACAGGCTCTACCAAATGGGATCCCGATGATGCTGATAAAGCAAAGTAGTCCAGCTAACCACCAAGCAAGCCCCATTACAAAACCACCTAAAATAAACCAAGCAATATTAAACACTAAACGTAGCACTGCCATTTATGGCTCCTTATTTGTACTTGCTCTAATTTGAGCTTAATTGCTGATAAGCGATTTTCGTGCCAATAGACATATCGAGCTACTTTGGCTTGCTGTAAGCCTTTTGCGAGTTAAATAAATCTCGGTCTATATATACCTGATTAGCTTTTTAACTAAAATTTAGCGCTTTTGGCTATTTTTTAAGATTTAATTTCTTTCAATTTAAAACCGTATCGAGATGAAAGTGTTGAAGTCAAATTGGATAGAGCTGTTGACGGTGTTGTTATTGGGCAGATACTTGTTTTATGTAACAACTAAAACGGGTTCATTATCGCTATAATTACTCCGTCTACGCGCCATTTGTAAAACTATGGTTAGCCATATAATTTAAGGTGGCTAATCTGCTTGTTTTAATTCAGTCCATCAGTGCTTGTAGGTCAAAAAGCTATTTCGCGCGAATCAAATTCGATTGGAATATTTGATCTTGGTTCACATCTTGTTGATTTCGAAAATGAGTCTCTCGGGCTACAATAGCCACATTTATATGCATAAATGCATCCGTCCCAGATTAATCAAAACGCTACATGCTAGTAAACTCGCTAAACTATACATGATAGTTGGCCAGTGAGTAGGTAACGTATTTGAAGTTGAATTGAAGTGAGCTCGAAAGTGTTTGCAGATACCCCTATAGAAAGTATTGTCTTTAACGATCAGCAAGTTTTTGTTAAGCGTGATGATTTGCTGAGTGAAGAGTTTTCGGGCAATAAAGCCCGTAAATTTGCCTATTTCTTAGAAAATAACTTTCCTGGTAAAACGGGGTTAGTAGGCCATGGTTCACCGGTTGCTAACTCGCTTTACTCTATGTCGGCATTAGCCAAGCTTAAAGGTATTAGCTTAGATTTTTATGTTGATCATATTGCTGAGCAAGTTTTGCAATCTACTCAGGGCAATTATGCCGCAGCGATTGCTAATGGTGCCAATGTTGTTGATGTATCTATGTGTGAAGATCGCCAAGACTTAAGCGTGATAGATTATATTCAACAAAAAGTACTGTCCAAAAACGACAAGCTGCTTTTTGTACCTGAAGGAGGTCGCTGTGAATATGCACGTTTGGGTGTGCATAAATTAGCTCAAGAGATCATTGATTGGGCTACAAAGCAGTCTTTACCATCGTTGCAAGTATTCTTGCCATCAGGCACTGGTACAACAGCAGTATTTTTAAGTGAGTACCTTAATCTGCATGCCAATAATATTGAAGTACTCACCTGTGCTTGTGTTGGTGGCAGCGAGTATTTACAGCAACAGTTTTTTGAACTGGTTACTGACAAAAATCTGCATCCAACGATTATCGATTTAGATAAAAAGTATCACTTTGGAAAGCTGTATAAGCCATTTTACGACATGTATAACAAGCTGTTAGCGACGGGAATCGAGTTTGAATTACTCTATGACCCTTTAGGTTGGATGTGCGTTGAAAAGATCTTACAAAAAAGGGTAAACCAAACTGAAAAAGAGATTGTTGGCTCCGCTCCCGCGATACTTTATATCCACCAAGGTGGGTTACTCGGTAATGCGACTATGCTGCCACGCTACAAACGTAAATACGGTTAGTATGACTAAAAAATATTAAGCTGTTGAGATTTGTGTTTCATTAGTTAACAGTGAGTTGAAGCTAGGGGAAAGTGTTGATTCCATTTGGTTAGGCTAGATACCGACTAAGGGTATGGCCTAATCCAAATGAATGTGACTAAATAGCTGAGTAGATGTTTCAGTCCTATTCGTTTGCCTATGAAGACAAACATTCGATACGAGTGAGAGGAGGTGTATCGAAGAGTCAGTTAAAGCGTTTGTTTGACTAGCTTATTTGTTGCTAGAAATTAACCATTTCATAAAGTTCAGCGCTTCAATACGCTTAGAAAAGGTTTGTTTGTTTTTACCTTGGCTATCGGTAAAAGCAATTGAAGTTTTGTTGACTGAAATTGAATCTACTGGAAAGTTGACGGTAATTTCTTGTCCATTTACTAGGTATGACATATGGCCACACTCCTTCTATTTTAGGCTACCTAAATTTGGTAGTGTTTTATAACAATAAGATATCCTTAGCATTTTTGCGAAAGATGAATTTTAAGTTCTATGTGAGACTACTCATCTTTGATTGCTGATACAAGTAGCTTGTATTCAAATATGTATGTAAATATGTTCGCTATGTCGCAAAAATAATACAAATATCAGCTGCTATGCAGTAAAACATAGGCATATGACAGTAGCATGACTGCCAATAAAGATGATTTAACCAGTTGAGATAACGCTTATGTGGGGATCAAACGACGAGTCGTGGATTTGACAAAAAGGCGGTGACTTCTATCTAAAAGGGTCTATCTTAAAAACTGGGCGAATTATATGCAGACTAAATACTTTGTCAAGAGAATCTTAAATTAATTAGTGATTATTTTTACTTCCCAAAGGTTAACAATAGGTTAAAGCTTGCTAGAATGAATAGCACTTGCAGGGCTGCTGGTGCTCGCCAAATAATGGAGTCTTTATGTTACGAATTGTTCAAGCGTTTATCCTATTGCTCTTTTTATCTATTTCATTTTCTTCCTCAGCATCTGGCGCGCTGTCAGTTGCACAAAACGTTCAGCAAACAGACAACCCCACTAGTGCCGCAGCAGTGAAAGAAGCATCTTATGAATACAAAGATAGTCTTTTTAGGGATACGCCTAGAGGTACACTGGCTGGGCTTTTCGAAGCAGCATTTGAGCAAAATTATGATAAAGCGGCTAAGTATTTAGATCTTAGATATTTACCCGATGATATGGACGCAGAGTTAGGCCCTGAATACGCGAAGCAATTAATTGCGATTATTGAGCGAAATATTTGGGTCAATATGCAAGAGATTAATGATACTCCTGATGGGACTTCTGAGGATCAACTGCCGAGTTATCGTGATGCGTTTGGTCGAGTACAAATTAAAGGCAGTGAAATTACTCTGTTATTACAAAAAGTCCCCAATAAACAGCTTGGCTCAATTTGGAAGGTATCAAATGCTACTGTCGCGAAAGTGCCTTTGCTTTACAGCGAACTTGGGTATGGGCCTGTAGTTGAATGGTTTGTTAAACATATTCCTCAAGGACACTTGTTCAAATTAAACCTATGGGAATGGGCGTTACTGATCTGTTATTTTGTATTGGCTATGTTGGTCGTGATCCCCGTTACTTGGATAGCTAAAAAGTTGATATTACGTAGTGATTACCAGTATAAAGCTGATGTAGCGCACTTAGTCGTAGGGCCTTCTCGTTTATTGGTTGCATTATTGCTGGTTAGAGCTTGGATGGCGCATACGACGTTATCGGCGAATGTGATTGCGGTTGTTAATACCGGCGTATTGTTGCTAATAGCGGTAGTGTGGTTTATCTGGTCACTCACTGACGTGATTCAAAATAGTTTACGTTTACGCTGGATAAGCAGGGGCGATAGCCAGAGTGCATCGCTGCTGCGGCCTCTGGCAAATTTTATTCGAGTTATTTTAGTTGCCTTAGCGGTATTAATCTGGCTTGAACACTTAGGCTTTGATGCATCAACGATTCTTGCAGGCCTTGGCATAGGTGGTATTGCCGTTGCTCTAGCGTCAAAACAATCGATTGAGAATTTTATTGGTACACTTACGCTGTATTCTTCAGCGCCAATTAAAGTGGGTAATGTAGGCCGCTTTGGCACGATTACGGGTACGGTAGAGGAGATAGGTTTACGCTGCACTCGAATTCGCACTATAGACCGCAGCGTGATAAATGTGCCTAATGCGCGTTTGTCTGAAATGGATATTGAAAACATTTCAGAGCGCGAAAAAATCCGTTTAAAAACAGATATTCGACTTGATTATCAGACTAATACCGAGCAAATTCACGCTATCATCAATGATATTAGAGCCTTACTAGAGCAACATGAAAAAGTCGAAGAGTCACCACTTAGGGTGACATTTAAAGGCTTTGGTTTGTACGGCCTACAGCTTAACGTTTTTGCTTATATTGGCACGACAGATTTTGCCGAATTTCAATTAGTGTCAGAGGAATTGCACTTCGGCATTATGAACGTGGTAACTAAACATGGCTCGCGTATTGTGCCTGTTGTTCCAGTGGCCGCAGCGCAGTCGTAACTGAATAATAAAAAAGGCCGCTAATGCGGCCTATGGTATTTTGGTAAGTCAGTTATCTAAAGTATTTCATTAGATATAAGTTAGTAAATCAATTCACCCACAGGGTTAAGGATTTTACTTATACCTTTAGTAAAATGCAGTGGCGCATCAACAACTGTATAGCATAGACAGCCGTTCATGGTTTTTGGTGAATGTTGGTGGTTACCATCAAGCTCGATAAAGTCGCCGGGTACATATTGGCTGAACTCATCTTCAAAGTAACCTTCGAGCAATAACGTTATTTCACGGCCGTTGTGGGTATGCTCAGGGATCTCACCGTTAGCATCGATATGCAATAGGCTTGCTCGACTATGCCCATCGTCAGCGTCTAAACGCATACGGCTAATTTTACCAAAGCCGCTCCAGCTAAGATTTGCCTGTTTAGAAAAAGCTTTAGGCAGCAGATATTCGTTACCCTTTATCTCGACAATTGGCTTAACTGGCAACGTTGGTTCATCTTCAGCAGGGGCCAAATTGGTGATCTGGTTAAGCATGGCACTAAAGTCTATGCTGCCATACTCTGGGTTATCAAGCTCACCCTCGGCGCCAGTAGCAGTTGATGTGACAGCACTAAACTTCGGAGAGTTTGAACTAAGTGCGTCTTCGCCTAAGCACTCTTCTGCCAATTGTTCTGTAAAATCGTTGACCTTGCCGCGGCATACAGAGCAAAGCTCGCAGTGAGCGGAAACCGCGGTTGATAGACCTAAATGCAACAGACCTTTTGCATGCTGCATTAGCATTTCGTCTTTTGGATGGAATTTAATCATAATGTTTCTCCAAAATGCTTCTAAGCTTCACAAGGCCTAATCTGAGGCGTGATTTTATGGTGCCGAGCGGTACGCTGAGTTTAGTCGATAATTCTTGTTGGCTGAGCTCTTGTAGATAAATACCTTTCACTACTTGCCTTTGCAAAGGTGGCAGAGCGTCGACGTGCTTGAGTAGCTTGGCTGTGAGGATATGATCCTCTTGCTCCTCTGTTTCAGGTGTTTCAAATACAGGCCAAATATCATCACCGAATGTGTCTTCCTTATTGTGCTGGACTTTACGCAGCATATCGAAGCAACGGTTACGCATAATGGTAAACACCCAAGTCGTTACAGCGCCTTTGTCCGCATTAAACAGATGTGCTTTAGTCCAAACAGTGGTCATGGTTTCCTGAACTAAATCCATCGCTAAGCCTTGGCTTGTTAACTTCTGATTACCGAAGTTAAGAATTTTGGGAGCGAAGTAGCTAAACAACTGAGCGTAAGCTTGCTTGTCACGTGCATTAGCGACACTGATTAGGTGCTCAGTCAGCTGAGCGAGTAACAGATCTTGTTTTGAATCGTCCATAGTCTGCTTATTTTGCCGGATATAAGCCTTATCATAACCACTTTGGCGACTTTGTGATTGAATATTTTGCATTATTCTCACTCTGTTTTTAAAAGTCAGAGAGCATTGCTCACTAAGAGTTGTTAGTCACTACGCTGTTGTATAAATAGTGGATCACTTTATTTTATAGAAGTTTTGTAAATTACTGCCAACAGTTAGCGCAATTAATGTAGATACTAAGAATCAAATCAGTGTTATACGGGCTAAATTTTGCTGAGATATTGTGTAATCAGATTCAAACATTGAACTAAAATTTTGATGCTTAACTTTTTTGGGGCATGACCAAGGTGAAATGTTAAGTAATTCGCTTTGTTTATTAAAGCAGCACGGTTCTTTGCTAATAGCACCTTTTTGTGAGCTGTTTTGGCAAATAAACTATTTAAGCACGTTGTTTAACATAGCGAGTGTTGGCTTTGGATCGTTCGCTGCCATGCAATGTTGTTTTTCACTTGGGCTGATAGGCAAAATTTCAATCCAGCGCTGGCAAACCCAAGACAAATCCATAAAGTTATCAAGATTATATTGGCTCAAGTGTTCAGGATATTCGTTAAGCAGATCTTGTAAGATTTGCGTGTATTTCTGCTGATGCTCTGCAATTGGTAATACTTGCCAAGATGGCACAGGAAAAACATTGCCGCGTTTAAGACCGTCTTTTTCGATGGTGTAAGTGCCTAGCTCGAATTTTTCGATACCTTTAATTGTGACTCCAAGCAGGCCATCCTCTAGCGTTTCAAAGTCGACAATATTGCAGCGTGTGCCTATGGGGAGCAATGTTTTATTGTCTTCATCTAACATGCATGCGCCAAAACCTAAATCATTCTTTAGGGACTCTTTGACTAGACGTTGATATCTAGGCTCAAAAATCCTCAATTTAGAATAACCATGAGGCAGAATACATATTTGTAATGGAAACAGCGGTAATTTCATAATTCTCTACAACAGTTTATCAACTGAGTATTGGTACGTTTGCAAGCTGAATGACGATCATCTTTTCGGCTATTAATTTAATTCTCGCTTCTAGAAAAACGTGAATGAGTCATGAGTAGGCAATCAATTATTATTTTAGCGAGTGTTTTGTGCAGTAGGTACATGATTTATGTGTTAAAAAAATATAACCTAAAGGCATAAAAATAATTCTATTTGTATGCTGCTGATAAATGACTATATCGACCATGGTTTAGATGATGGGCGTTAGTTAGCTTATCTTGATAAATTAAGCTGTATTTTTATCTGTGGTTTTTATCGTGGCATACGCAGTCTAAACATGAGGGAACAAAATGACTCAAATGCTAGCAAGTGTCGACCAGCGTACTAAGCTCGTTGGTGAGAATCGTCTAGAGTTATTATTGTTTCGAATAAGTGTTACTCAGCTTTTTGCGATTAATGTTTTTAAAGTAAAAGAAGTGGTTAAAGTGCCACCATTAAGCTCTATGCCTGGCAGTCACAGCAGTATCATTGGTGTGGCTAACTTGCGTGGACTATCCATTCCGGTGATAGATCTTCGTAAAGCTATTGGCTTTAGACCGTCAGCTATTCACCCTGAAAGTAATCTTATCGTGACCGAGTACAATCGCTCGGTGCAAGGCTTTTTGGTCGATAAAGTCGAGCATATTGTTAATCTCACTTGGGGTGACATCATGCCGCCACCTAAAACGGTAGGGCGTGACAATTACCTTACGGCTATTACCCGAATCGAATATCAAGACAAGCAAGAGTTGGTTTCGATTATTGATGTCGAAAAGGTGCTAGCGGAAATCATTCATTATGATATTCGTTTATCTGACGGTGTGTTAGATGAGCAATTACTGCCGCACATGCAGGGGCGAAAAGTGTTAATTGCCGACGACTCTGCGACTGCAAGAAGACAAGTTCGTGAAACATTAGAGCAGCTCGGCCTTGAGGTTATTGAAGTATCAGATGGTCTGCTTGCACTGAATCAATTAAAAAAATGGTGTGATGAAGGTAAAGTGATAACCGATCACATTTTAATGTTGATAACTGATGCGGAAATGCCAGAAATGGATGGTTATAAGTTAACCTATGAAGTGCGTAACGATAAGCGTATGGCAGATCTATTTATTACCTTAAATACATCGTTAAGTGGCAGTTTTAATAATGCTATGGTTGAAAAGGTCGGATGCAATCGTTTCATTTCAAAATTCCAACCGGATCTCTTAGTCGAAGTTGTGCAAGATAGGCTCAGAGAAGCGCTAATGGCTAAACCGTAGGTCTAAAGCTAAAGCCATCAACTTCAAATTTGAGTCCCAAGCTTTAGGTAGTTAAGCTTGGGCTTGGTTTTTAGAGACCACATTGTAGAGGTCATCTCTATTGCGACACGTCAGTTTAGTTGGCGTGCTCTTCTGCTAAATCCTGTAGTACTTGTTTTTTAAGTTCTGGCACTGCTGCGATATTTATTTGTGCAATTCTGACTGCAAAACCAAAACGGTTTTTACCCACAATAGCGATGACATCTTCTAAAAAACGCTTGTCTAGGGTAAATTGCTTTGCATAAAAGCTAATAGCTTGGCTAACAGAACGATAGTTCACTCCGTCAAAATCAAAACTTGCATCATGGCCGTAGTCGTCAATGACGAGACCGTTCAAACTCAGTGGCCAGCTTTTGTAATTAACTCTATCGCGAGCAATTTCATACATCATCCAAGCACTTTTTTTGAATCCGCCAAAAACTTTATCTTCAAATTCAGATTCTTCGAGTTCTTGTTTGGTCCAGTTAACCCCGATAGCCAAATGCTTTTCGTAAATTAGCATTAGCTCATCTTTTACCGCCATTTTACAGTCCCAAATGGATGTCAACTTATGCTGTTTGGCAAGCTTTAAGCACTCTTTACAACAAGGTACGCTAAGAGAAGGATGCGGCGTGTGGGTTTCTTTGACATAACTAAATTGTTGATTGCTTGGCTCACCGCAAAACCAACAAGTATGTCTACGGTCAAAAGGAATATCGATTAATGGCGCGAGATCTAACACTGATTATGCTCCTTGTTCCCTACAATCTGACATAAAAACAAAGCGCACAATGGATTAGATTGTGCGCTTCGGTAGATTTTAACTGACTTTAAAAAGTTAAAGCGAGCTGTTTACTCTTTTTCAACATCAACAAGCGATGTTGCTAAAACGATAGGATCAACTTCTTGGCACTCTTGATCGGCAATCCAATCAATACCAATAAGCACACCATCATCATTTAAATCGCTGACCCAAAACTCTAGAAACTCTTCTAAAGTAATCGCTACGGCAGTGTAATCTTGCCACTCTTCAGTACAGTGGCTCTTAGCTTGAGCTTCTTCAGACCATAAAGGCATAACGTCTGTCGCTTCATATTCTGAAGAATCACAGACTACCCAGCCTTCACCGGTTTCATCTTGCAGACCCCAAACAACTTGGGATTGTTTTACGTTATTGATGAAACTTTCTAATGCAGGAATCATTTCAGTCATGATTAATCTCTTGTTTGGTTAGGTATATAAGCGGTGATATTTAATGGTTAATAGTCTGCAGTTGGCTTAGCGTTTTAGCAAGTTATTTAGCTATTTTATCTTAAGGCGCAAAGTGTAATTGCAGGTAAACAGGGCATTGCTGTTGCTAATTTGCTCGATTGCAACAGAATCGTTATTTGGCGGCAATATTTCTGCGAAATTAGTCTATATTATGCAGCTATCATTGTATGATATTTTACATGGTCTTTAGTTTACCTGCTGTCATAAGCTTTTATGCTGCGCTTTGTGCCCATAAAGTTAATTAAGTTTAAGGTAGGTTTAATTAAAGCCGGTCACTTTATACGTTACAGTCATTCATTTTGGGAGTCTTCTATTGTTTAAATCAATCCCCCTGGCTACAGCGCTTATTCTTTCTAGCTCAACAGCATTTGCTGCTGAGCAGCCAAATTGGGCAAGCTGCGTTGCTGAGCTTCAGCAAAAAGCGAAAACCGAAGGGTTATCGCAACAAACTATCGACTCGACATTGGCCAATGTAAAATATGTTCCACGGGTCATCGAGCTTGATAATAAACAACCTGAATTTAGTCAATCATTTGAGAACTACTTTACCAAACGTGTAACCGATTGGCGGGTAGAACAAGGCCGCAAGCTTTATAAACAACATAAAGTACTGTTAGATAAATTGGCCAAACAATATGGCGTTCCACCACAGTACCTTTTGGCATTCTGGGGCCTGGAAACTAACTTCGGCTCATACAAAGGTAAAATGCCTGTGCTGGATTCGCTGGCGACTTTAGCGTGTGATCCAAGACGTAGCAATTATTTCACTCAAGAATTAATGCAAGCGCTTAAATTAAAAGAACGTTATAACTTTGCTGAAACTGATATGGTAGGTTCTTGGGCTGGTGCTATGGGACACACACAGTTTATGCCGTCAGCTTACGCTAAATATGCCGTTGATGGTGATGGTGATGGTAAAGCTGATTTATGGAACAGCACCGAAGATGCATTAACCTCAGCAGCACACTTTCTTGAAAACTTAGGTTGGAAGCGCAATGAACGCTGGGGAAGGGAAGTCACGCTACCAAAAGATTTTTCTTATGAGTATCTAGGTAAAGCGCAAGCGCAGCCGTTAACTCGTTGGGCTGAGCTAGGTATTACCCAAACCAGCGGCTCTCCATTGAGCACTCCGGATATGCAAGCAGCACTATATTTGCCATCGGGCCATACAGGGCCAGCTTTCCTTGGTTACGATAATTTTGATGTGATTATGCGTTGGAATCGCTCAACTTTCTACGCAATTGCGGTAGGCCACCTTGCAGATAGGATCAATGGCGCAGTAGCACTTAAAGTTGCACCGCCAAAAATGCCAAGCTTAAGTCGCGCGCGGGTGAAAGAGTTACAAATTCAGCTAAATGCTCTTGGTTATGATGTTGGTAAACCTGACGGGATTTTGGGCTCTAAATCAGTAAAAGGTTTGCAAGCTTATCAACGTTCTCAAGGTTTAGTTGCCGACGGTTACCCAGATGAAGCAACATTTAAAGCACTCAATGTAAAGTAGGCTTGCTGTTGCAAGGCTGTTAGCCGACGCGTTAGAGGATAATAATTATTAAGGGCGTAATCATGAAGATTGCGTCCTTTTTAGATCTAGAGTGGATATGTTGTGTTTTAATTAACTACCTAGATGATGACTAATATTAATAAGTATTTAATAGCGATAAACAAAGTGAGTTAAGATCTGTTGATAAAAACTAGAGGCTTTTCGTCACTTTTGGTAAGCTGCGGCCACTATATAAGAGTTAAGGAATACCATGAGTATTAAAAATGATTCTGTTGTGCAATTTAATTACACATTGCGTGACGAGCAGGGTGAAGTTTTAGAAACTAATGAAGGCTTAGATCCTATTGCGTATCTTCATGGCCATAGCAATATGATGCCAGGTGTTGAAGATGCCCTAGAAGGAAAAGAGATTGGTGCTAAGTTTTCAGTGACTTTACCTGCAAGCGAAACTTATGGTGAACGTAACGAAGATGCTGAGCAGCGTGTTTCAGTTAAGCACTTGCAAGGCGCGAGTGTATGGAAACCTGGTATGCGCGCTTTGATCAATACAGATCAAGGTCAACGTCAAGTCACTATTCTAAAAGTGGGTAAGTTTATGGCTACTGTGGATATTAACCATCCACTAGCTGGCCGTGAATTAACGTTCGATCTTGAAGTCATGGACGTTCGTGACGCGACTAGTGAAGAAATCGCACACGGTCATGCTCATGGCAAAGGTGGTCACCAGCACTAAGCTGTAACCACTGATTTGTTTAAGCCCAACTTATGTTGGGCTTTTTTAATGTGAAGAGAAAATAGCAGAAGATGATAATTCAATTTTCAGCAGGTAAATTGATTCTGAGCCCGTTTGAATTGCAAGCTCGCTTGGATAATGGCTGTCAGTTATACGCTATGGTAGACGATATTAAGTTTCATGATGACGCATTGATGATAGTGGCTGACGCTGGTGCTGTGCGCTGGAATATCAAGCTAGATTCCAATGAGCAATTACAAGATGTAAAACAGGAGCTAGGGATCTGCTAATCAAGGCAATTAAGACTGGGCTTAATTTATATCACTGTGGGATTAGTGCGTAAGCGCTGATATTATTGCAAGTTATTAACATACTAATTAAAAAGAGCATTGGAATGTCAGCAACAACACTTGAACGTATTACAATTGAACCTACTGTTACTGCTAAAGCCTGTGTTATTTGGCTACATGGCTTAGGGGATTCTGGAGCAGGCTTTGCACCTGTCGTGCCAGCTTTAGGCCTTGGCAATGAACATGCTATTCGTTTTGTATTTCCTCATGCACCAGAACAAGCAGTAACCATTAATGGTGGCTACGTGATGCGGGCTTGGTATGACATTAAAAGTATGGATCTACATGATCGCGCGGATATGGCTGGTGTTAAGCAAAGTGAGCAGCAGGTACTGGCATTAATTGAAGAGCAAATTAACGACGGTATTCCTAGTGAAAATATCGTCTTAGCAGGATTTAGCCAAGGCGGCGTGATGAGTCTATTTACCGCTTTGAGACTGCAAAAAAAGCTCGCTGGTATTATGGCACTGTCTTGTTATCTTCCAAGCGGCGATTCGCTACCAGAGGCAATTTCTGAAATAAATAAATCTACGCCTATTTTGCAACACCATGGTGTTGATGATGAGGTCGTTCCGCTAAATGCGGGCTCTATTGCCCATGAGCTTTTACTTAACGCTGGTTTCAATACTAGCTGGCAAACTTACCCAATGGGCCATAGCGTTTTACCTGAGCAGCTTCGAGATATTTCGGTTTGGTTACAAACCGTACTCGGGCATGTAAAGTAATTCAACTTCGTTAATTTTCTTATCGAATGGGTGTCATTCTATTAAATGATGCCTGTTCGCTTTGGGCGACAATCTGATTTTGTTTTGGGCGTAATTAACTTGTTGGATTTTAGCGCCTTTAATTAGCAATGAAGAATAATAACGAAAATTCATACCTCACTCTCATTTCTAATACACCACCTTGTTTTGTATAGCGAACATCAACCTGTAAAAATTGTTTATAAAAGAGTCGGTTAGATCACGCGATGTAATAAATGTGACACAATTTACTCCTAAGCTTTGCTAGTATGTCGGTTGGCTTAAAGCTTTCAAGCTTGAGTTAGATAACTACAAATACAAAAATAAATAATCAAGGGGTTGATTGTAATGAAAAAGATTTTACTGAAAGGACTCGTTGCTACAGCTGTTATGGGCGCACTAACGGCCTGTGGTAGTGATAATGACGATAACCATAGTTACGTTTCTAAAGTCTGTGCCGATGCAGGTGAAGCCTGTACTATCTTCACTGTTATTCATACCAACGATAACCACGGTCGCTTCTGGCAGAATAAAGATGGCGAATATGGTATGGCTGCGCGTAAAACCGCAATTGATACGATTCGTGATGAAGTAGAGCGTGCTGGTGGTGACTCTATTCTACTTTCTGGCGGTGATATCAACACCGGTGTTCCAGAATCAGATATGCAAGATGCTGTGCCAGATTTTATTGGTATGGGTCTACTTGGTTATGATGCAATGGCTGTAGGTAACCATGAGTTTGACAATCCGTTAACTGTGCTTGATATGCAAGCTAATATTGCTAAATTCCCAATGTTAGCGGCGAACATCTATAAAAAAGACAGTGAAGGTAATCCGACTGAAGAGCGCTATTTTGAGCCATACCGAGTGTTCGAAATTAATGGCCTACAGGTTGCTATCATTGGCTTTACGACTGTTGACACACCAAAGGTTGTGAGCCCTGACAACGTAGCAAGCTTGCACTTTACTGATCCGCAAGTTGAACTGCAAAATGTAATGGCTGAAATTGAAGCCAATGAACAAGTTGATATGGTGTTTGCACTGACTCATATGGGTCACTATGCAAATGGTCAGCATGGGACTGAGGCACCTGGTGATGTGAAACTAGCTCGCTCGTTAGAGGGAACAAAGTTTGATGGTAAGTTACAAGCTATTATCGGTGGTCACTCACAAAATCCAGTGTGTATGGAAGGTGACGGCTATGCAGACTTCAAACCAGGTGATGATTGTAAGCCAGACGAGCAAAACGGTACCTTTATCATGCAAGCTCATGAATGGGGTAAGTATGTAGGCCGTGCTGACTTTGAGTACATCAATGGTGAGCTATCGTTAGCGAGCTATAAGTTAATCCCAATCAACCTTAAAGAAGAAAATGAAAATGAAGAGCTTGTTTTCATCACTGAAGAAATTGAACAAGACCAGCTAGTTGTTGATGCTTTGCAGCACTACCAAGATCTAGGTCAAGAGCTACTTGATGTGGATATTTCAAGCACCGACGGTAAGCTTGAAGGTGACCGTGCTGTAGTGCGTGCAGAGCAAACAAACCTAGGTCAGTTATTAACTCGCGCTTATGCTGATTGGGTTACAGCCAACTTTGAGCCGACAGTTGACTTTGGTGTGATGAACTCAGGTGGTATTCGTGACTCTATCGCTGAAGGTACAATTTCTTACCGTGACGTATTAACTGTACAGCCATTTGCGAACGATGTAGCATTTGTAACTATGACAGGTGCTGAAGTTCAAGATTATTTAGCAAACGTTGCGGTTAAAACTGGTGGTGGTATGCCTCAGTTATATCCAATGGAAATGAACGTGACTTGTGATGCAGTTGAAATCAATCCTGATGCTAGATCTGCTGATGTAGTTCAAATTGCATCACTTGGTGGCCGCGAGTTTAAACTTGATGATAACTACACGTTCTCATTGATTAACTTCAGTGCAAAAGGCGGCGATGATTATCCTGTAGTGACTGCACACGCTAACTACATTGATACACAGCGCAGTGACGCGTCAGTACTGCGCGAATACTTCGAGAAAAACCCAAGCATTAAAGTGGCGGATTATGCTACTACTAATGGCGGTCATCCGAAGTTCTTCCGCGGTGGTTCAGAAGTTAAGAGCTGTGCAAAGGCAGCTGATTAGTCATACTGAACAATCTTGAAAGGCTTAGCTTTATTTTAAAGAGTAAATTGCCAGCAAGACTATAAAGTTCGATAAATCCAGTACTTCCTTTTGTAAGTACTGGATTTTTATTTGTGTCTAAGCCTACAAACGTAATCTTTTTTAAAAAATTTAATAATTTTTTATTTAATCCCTTGAAAAGCAATTATCCCATCCACATATATTAAGTAAGGTCGCTCAATGAGGGCCTAACAAAAGATCTAATCACTGCGCCTACGGGGCAATGTTTAGAGCGGAGCGTTAAGTGACGCTTCATTATCGGTGCGACGTGTGTCGGCCAAATACATTTAATATATTGCTTAATACAAGGATATACCCATGAGAAACTACGACTTAACTCCACTATACCGCAGCGCAATTGGTTTTGACCGTTTAGCACAACTTGCAGAACATGCGGCGTCTAATAAAGGTAACTCTGGTTACCCACCGTACAATATCGAATTAATTAATGAACATCGTTACCGTATTACGATGGCTGTTGCAGGCTTTTCAATGGAAGAGCTCGATATTACCAGCGAAGGCGATAAGCTATTAGTGAAGGGCACAAAAGCGGAAGAGAAAGAAGAACGTAAATATCTTTACCAAGGTATTGCTGAGCGAGGCTTCGAACGTACTTTCCAGCTAGCTGACTATGTTACCGTTATCGGCGCTAATCTAGAAAATGGTTTATTGAATATCGATCTTAAACGTGAGATCCCTGAGGCGATGAAACCAAGAAAAATTGAAATTGGTAGTGCGCGCTTAATTGATGGTGAATAACGTCATCATCATTAATAATATATTCAATTATTAATAGATAAGAATTGAAAAGGGAGCCTAATGGCTCCCTTTTACTTTAGCTAATCTATTAATAAGATTAAGCTTTCATAGATTTCTCACCGCGGGCAAGGCCGACTACACCAGAGCGTGAGATCTCAACCACTTTAGTAAAATCAGCGAGCGCTGCAATACAAGCATCGAGTTTATCGCTGGTACCAATAAGCTGAACTGTATAGAGCTTTTGGGTGACATCAACAATTTGACCGCGGAAGATGTCTGCCAAGCGTTTTACCTCTTCACGGTTTTCACCTTGCGCTTTTACTTTTATCAGTGCTAATTCGCGCTCAACGTGAGCAGACTCGGTAATGTTAGACACTTTAAGTACATCAATGAGCTTATGTAATTGCTTCTCTATTTGTTCTAACACATATTCGTCTGCATTAACCGTAATGGTTAAGCGAGACAGAGTCTTATCTTCAGTTGGCGCAACCGTTAGCGTTTCAATGTTATAGCCACGCTGTGAAAATAGGCCTACAACTCGTGAAAGTGCGCCGGGTTGGTTCTCAAGTAATACCGATATAATACGACGCATCAGCTTTTCTCCGTTTTGCTCAGCCACATTTCATTCATTGCACCGCCGCGGATCTGCATTGGGTGAACATGCTCTGTTTCGTCAACATGAATATCCATAAACACCAGTCTATCTTTCATACTTAGGGCTTTTTTAAGACCTTCTTCTAGCTCTGCTGGATTGCTGATCGTCATGCCAATATGGCCGTAAGCTTCAGATATTTTGGCAAAGTCGGGCACTGAATCCATATAAGATTGTGAGTGGCGACCTGCATAAATCATATCTTGCCATTGCTTAACCATGCCTAAGAAGTGATTGTTAAGGTTGATAATAATCACCGGGATATCATATTGCAGTGCGGTTGAAAGCTCCTGAATATTCATTTGAATTGAGCCATCACCGGTTACACAAATAACAGTCTCTTCAGGCATGGCAAGTTTTACACCTAAGGCAGCTGGTAAACCAAAGCCCATGGTGCCAAGGCCACCGGAGTTTATCCAGCGGCGCGGTTTATTAAACGGGTAATAAAGCGCTGCGAACATTTGGTGCTGGCCTACATCAGAGGCAACGTAGGCGTCGCCATTGGTAAGTTTATGAACCGCCTCAATAACCTGTTGTGGTTTGATTTTCTTATCATTGGTTGAGTACTTAAGACTATCTACCGCTCGCCAAGTGGCAATATCGCTCCACCATTGATCGTTTGCAGCCGGATCGGTAATCGCATAATCATTAGCTTCGATTTGCGCGAGCATATCATCGAGAATTTTTTCAGCTGAACCAACGATTGGGATATCAACCCTGATGGTTTTAGAAATAGACGATGGGTCAATATCGATATGCAGAATTTTTGCGTTTGGACAGTACTTTTCGACATTGTTGGTGGTGCGATCATCAAAGCGAACGCCAATACCGAAAATTAAATCGCTGTTGTGCATTGCCATATTGGCTTCATAACAACCATGCATACCTAGCATGCCAACACTGTTTTTATGAGTACCGGGAAATGCCCCAAGGCCCATTAGCGTGCTAACGACTGGAATTTGTAACTTTTCTGACAACGCTAAAATTTGCGCGTCACAGCCAGAAATCACTGCGCCACCACCAACATAAAGCACAGCCTTTTTAGCGTTTAATAGCGCTTGTAAACCGCGGCGGATCTGACCTTTATGGCCAGAGGTTGTTGGGTTATATGAGCGCATACTGATATCTTCAGGATATTGATATTCATGTAAAATAGCAGGGTTCATGCAATCTTTAGGAATATCAATTACCACTGGTCCGGGACGACCACTTGCAGCGATATAAAATGCTTTTTTAAGGATTGCAGGAATATCTTTAGGATCTGTCACCAAGAAGCTGTGTTTAACTACCGGGCGAGAAATACCAATCATATCGCACTCTTGAAAGGCATCGTTGCCGATAAGATTACTTGGTACTTGGCCTGAGATAACAACTAGCGGGATTGAGTCCATATATGCCGTTGCAATACCTGTAATGGTATTGGTGGCTCCTGGGCCTGAGGTTACCAATACCACACCAACTTCGCCTGTTGCGCGGGCATAACCGTCAGCCATGTGCACAGCAGCCTGTTCGTGGCGAACTAGAATGTGTTCAATATTGGATTTTTCATGTAGGGCATCATAAATATCCAGTACGGATCCGCCTGGATAACCGAAAATATGTTTTACACCTTCATCAATAAGAGAACGGACGACCATACTGGCGCCTGATAGCTTCTCCATAGTATTTCCTCATAAGTTACCGCGACGTATGCAGTATCTTGCTACAGCGACGGTAATCGCTCTAATAATTAAGCTCAGACGGTAATCTTTGCTCACGAAATGCCAGAATAATCTTAGGAAAAGATATCTTTAACAAAATATTGTTCGGCAAACACTCAAACTGAATGTATTTTCATCATATAAAACCCAAAACTTATTTCAAGCGATTTAGGACAAAAACTGTTCTGAATGAAGAATTTTCATTATCGGGTAGCAAATAGTCTTTGAATGCAGCAACCAACAGAGACTGATAAATGTGTAAAATTTGCAGTAGTGGAAAGTGAATTAAACTTGAAGCCTAACGTCCTTGCTCTATAACGTTAGGCTTTGTATTTATAGAGGTTATTAACTTGGAGAAAGCTTGGGAACACAATGTAGCGGCAGGCATTAAGTGCTGCGGATCTATTGTATCCGATTTAGCATTAACACAAAGCTCAGAATTAAATAACAGTATAGGTAAAAGCAAAATAAAAAGACTGAGATTGCCGCGCTTAATGGCAATCTTCAGGTTTTATTTGTTATTCATCATCGTTAGTAACAGCAGGCTCATGACGACTCAAAAATTGGCATAAACCAACAAGAAGAACTGCTGATAACATTAAGGCTGAAAAGGGCACTGCGGTGCCAGTATAAAATAGTGCTAATAACGGACCGGCCAAAGCACCAAATCCAAAGCGTAATGTACCAATTACAGCGGTTGCAGTGCCGGTTTCTTTTTGAAACTTCATTAATACGATTGCATCAGCATTGACTGACATAACACCTAAACAAGCCATTAAGGGCAATAACATCATTACTGTAAACACGTAGTTAAGCTCAAGTAGGTTAACCGCTAATAATGCAACGCCAGAAATCGCTGCAAAAAATGTCGCTACTTTCAGCATACGCTTTGAACCATAACGGCCAACAATGCGGCTGTTGACCACATTTGCCGCCATTAATGCACCAACGTTGGCACTAAATAGTATTGCAAACAAAGACTTATCTAATTGGAACACTTCCATGTATACAAATGGTGAAGCGGTAAGATAACAAAAGAAAGCAAACGAGGTTAATACACCGCTGGCAATGTTGAGTTTGACGCCTTTCTTGGTAAATACTGTGGCATAAGCGCCAAAAAATGACTGAGTGCTGCGGTTGCTGTTGTCTTTATCACTTGGCATCTTGAGTTTAAGGCTGACCAAAAGTAATAAAACAAAAGCATAAAAAGCCAAAATAAAGAAGATTAAGTGCCAATCACCTAACTCTAAGATCAAACTACCAATACTTGGCGCAATTAAGGGCGCTAACATCATGATTAAACTGACATAAGACATGCCTTTTGCGGTATTTTTACCATAAAGCTCTTTTATGTAACCAGGCACAACCACAGTTGCAGCAGCGCCGATAAACGCCTGAATAAAACGTAAAGCTAAAAAGCTTTCAATACTGGTTACAAACGCAAGGCCTAGACTTGAGAACATAAAACCTGTGAGGCCAACCAATACCAGTTTTTTACGGCCAAACCTATCGGCGAGTGGGCCAAAGGTGAGCATACCTAAAGCGTAGCCACCCAAGTACAAGCTTAAAGATTGCTGCACTAAAGTGATATCGGTATTAAAGCTTGTCGCTAGCGTTGCCATTGCTGGCAAGTACATATCAATAGCCAGCGGGGTAATCGCAATAATTGCTGATAGCATAGGGATCAGCAAAGCTAAGCTAGCGCCAAATGGATATTTTTGATTGCTTTGGTTCACAGGTGAGTTGTTCAACGGTACCTCAATATAATTCTTAAACTGGAGCTGTACAGGTGTTATTCAATGTTTATCAGCGAAGCATTTTGACTTATAGCAATGGAACTTGCAGGGAAATCTAAATAGGCGCTTAACAGTGTTAGAACTGGTGGTGCTTACATTGTAGGCTAAATGATTTTAGTCAATGAAAGGAGCACGCAAAATGTAGTGCAAATAAGCGTGTCAGATGCATTTATAGTAGCGTTTTAAACAAAAAATTCAATCTCAAATCTGCTTTATTTATCTGCAAATCTTAGCCAATTTGTAAGCAAAAGCTTAAAACTGGTTTTGCGCTTTTATCATGCTCCCCTTGTCACCTAAATGTCTTGTTGCTGTCATCTTAATGTCGTTAATTCGCAATAGGTTGGTTGGCGCTCAAATGGCTGACTTCCTACATGTAGCTGTTTAGCCGATAAAAATATTAATCCCGCATTGAATAAAGGAATAACGATGAAAAAGCAATTAAAAGTAGTTCCTCTGTTGGTAGGCGCGTGTTGGTTAACTGCGTGCTCTGACGATGGTGAAAATGGTGCTGCAGGTCAAGACGGGAGTAATTCACTTGTCTCTATTTCAGCGCTTTCTATAGGAGATGAACAGTGTCCATTAGGCGGTCAAATGGTCACCACTGGGTTAGATATTAATGGCAACGGTAGCTTGGATGATAATGAAATTGATAGTGAGCAAATCCAATATTTTTGTAATCAATCTAGCAACAAGCTAACTGCTGAACTCATTGGCCGTTTTCAAAGTGAAATTTATGGCTTGAGTGCTGCCGAGATTGTCGATTTTCATAGCCAGTCAAAGCGTATATTTGTCGTGAATGCTCAAAGCGGAAAAGTTGATGTATTAGATGGCTCAAGTTTAAATGTGGATGATGGCGTATCAGGTGCTGGCGCATTAGCATTAAATAATGTGAGTAAACTTAGCGAGCTAGATGTTAGCGGTGATCTCGCCCTTGAAAGATTAGGCGGCGTAAATAGCTTAAGCATCTATGATGACCTACTAGCTGTTGCTGTTGAACGAGGTGACACTGCTGGTAATAGTAAACAGGGGGCGGGTTATATTGCGTTTTATCGATTAGATGTTAGCGGAGAAGCCACGCTTGAGCAGCAAGTAGAAGTGGGTGTCTTGCCCGATAATGTGGTGTTTAACCGTGACGGTTCTCTGCTATTGGTGGCAAATGAAGGTGAGCCAAACTCTGCTTATGATGTTGACCCTGAGGGAAGTATTTCCCTTATTGAAATTGCTAATGGGAGCCCAGCGACGCAGGCAATGTCTCTCGATTTTAAGGACTTCAATCTGGGGGGGGCACGTCAAGATGAAGTGAGTTCAATGATAAAGCTTAATGGGCCGGGCGCCACTGTGGCGCAAGATCTTGAGCCGGAGTACATAGCTGTCAGTGAAGATAACACTAAAGCGTATGTGTCACTGCAGGAAAACAATGCTATCGCAGTGATAAATTTAGTTGATAAGAATATTGAATCCCTATTGCCACTTGGGCTTAAAAATTACGGTTTAGAGCACAATAAAATTGATGCGAGCGATAAAGACGACAGGGTAAACTTTGTTGCTTATCACGATGTTTATGGCATGTATCAACCAGATACAATTCAAAGCTATCAGTGGCAGGGCGCTAACTTTATCGTTACTGCTAACGAAGGTGATGCGAGAGATTATGATGGCTTTTCTGAAGAAGCACGTGCTGATGATTTAACCTTAGACCCAATGCACCCTCAAATAGCTGCTGCACAAGATAAAACTCAACTAGGCAGATTAAAGGTGACAACAAGTCTAGGCGATACTGACAATGACGGTGATTTTGATCAGATTGTTAGCTACGGTGCACGCTCGTTTTCAATATGGGATGGGCAGGGCAATCAAGTATTTGATTCGGCTTCTGACTTTTCACGCATTACCGCTGCTATTTTAGGTAATGATTTCAACAATAGTAACGATGAGAACAAAGGTGATAGTCGCAGTGATGATAAAGCGGGTGAACCAGAGGCGCTAGCTATTGGCAAAATCGGTGATGTGACTTATGCGTTTATTGGGCTTGAACGCAACGGTGGCTTTATGATTTACGATATAAGTAACCCTTTTGCGGTGAGTTTTGTCGATTACATTGTAAATCGTGATTTTAGCGCCGATTTTGAAATAAACACTGATACTGGAGGAGTCACTGGTGATGCAAGCTTAGCGGGCGATTTAGGCCCTGAGGGAATGAAGTTTGTTGCAGGGCAGGATAGCCCTACAGGCGAACCAATTTTGATCATTGGTAATGAAGTGAGCGGCACAACCAGTATTTATGGCTTAGCGCTTTAACTATTATGCATTTTAGTTTCCGCTCATTGTCTTGCCCCAGAGGCGCTAAATTCTCGCTGAATGACTAAATGTTTATACTGATTGGTATAACTCGTTAGCTTGATATGTGGCTACTAGAATGGGAAGCCTAGGTTAAAAATAAAAAACTCCGTTATGTTAGTAACGGAGTTTTTTATTGATTACATTTATGAGCTTTTGTTTAGCGTAGACTATTTAACAAAGCACCATTAATAGAGCTTAGAAACCGCGAGGTAATTGGCCTTTACCTGCTAGTTTTTCACGCCATAGCTCTTTAGGGGTTTTACCGCCGTTTTTAGCTGCTGGCTTGTCTGCTGTTTTTACTGCTTTTTTAGCAGGAGTTTTCTTCGCTGCAGGTTTAGCTGCTGCTTTCTTTTCAGTTTTAGCTTCAACAGGCGCATTTGCACCGCCAACTTCGGCTAACATCGCTTCTAAATCACTAAAGCGTAAAGATTTACCGCCATCGATTTTGTACCAGCTACCTTTCTGTTCAATTTTAACAGCTTGGCCATCACGCGCAGTAAGCGCAGCCTCAAGTGTGCTGATAACTTCTTCTTTGGTCAGTTTAGACATAATAATAACCTGTTTATTTTTGTGTGTACTTGAAGGTTTGTACTGATTTTATCGTTTAAAGTACCGTAAAGTCCAATTTTAGCCGTATTTGGCTGTATTTCTATGATGTTTTAAGCATTTTTTGTTAAAAACAGCATTAAAAACGCTCAATTCATTAGGCTCAGTAAACTAAGATCGACTTAAGGCTTAACTGTTTATTTATACTAACAATAGGTTAAAATGAATTTTTTGCTATTTTTGGCGGATTTATGACGCGCATTGAACTGAGCCAATATTTGGCAGATTATTTACAAGTCTCAAATTTTAAAGACTATGCACCAAATGGGCTGCAAGTTGAGGGTAAAGCTGACATTAACACTATAGTGACAGGCGTTACTGCATGTCAGGCATTAATTGATGCAGCGATTGAACTTAACGCAGATGCGATTTTAGTTCACCATGGTTTTTTCTGGAAAAGTGAGCCTGAAATCATTGTGGGAATGAAACAAAAGCGCATTAAAGCGTTATTAGTTAATGACATTAATTTGATGGGTTATCATTTACCGCTAGATGCGCACCCTATCGTCGGCAACAATGCACAGCTTGCTAAAGTGCTTGAAATTGTTGAACCTGAGGTGATTGAAGGTGTGGCGCAAGGTTTGATATGGCAAGGGAAATTGGCTCAGCCATTAACGGCAAAAGGGTTTAATGAGCATATTTCGCAAAAACTAAATCGTCGTTGTCAGCATTTAGGTGACGACAACGCTATGGTGTCGACTGTTGCTTGGTGCACAGGTGGAGCGCAAGATTATATTGATATTGCAGCGAGCATGGGGATTGACGCCTTTATTAGCGGTGAGGTGTCAGAGCGCACTTATCATTTAGCGGTAGAGCAAGGGATCCAATATTACGCAGCAGGCCATCACGCCACTGAGCTATATGGTATTCAAGCATTAGGCGAGCACTTGGCTGATAAATTTGGCTTAACGCATCACTTTGTTGATATCGTGAATCCAGTTTAGGGATTTGTTTGATATTACCAAATAGGTTTACCCAATAAAAAAGCCGCTAATTCAGCGGCTTTTTGGGTTAAGGGGTTAAGTATAAAAGCTTATTTAACTTTCATACCAGGCTGAGCGCCTTCATGTGGCTCCATGATCCAAAGATCTTTTCCGCCAGGGCCTGCAGCTAGCACCATACCTTCAGATACACCAAAGCGCATTTGACGCGGTGCAAGGTTAGCAACCATAACAGTTAGCTTGCCTTCTAGATCTTCAGGCGCATAAGCTGACTTAATACCAGCAAATACTTGCTTGGTTTCGCCGCCTAAATCTAACTCTAGACGTAAAAGCTTGTTGGCTTCTTTAACGTGTTCAGCTTTTGCGATACGTGCAATGCGCAGATCAATCTTAGCAAAATCATCAAAGCTGATCTCATCGCTAATGGGATCTTGTTCAAGCGGGCTCTTAACCTCTGCTTTAACTTCAGGTTCGGCAGTTACTTGCAAGTTTTCAGTTGAGGCTTCGATAATTGCTTCGATGCTCTTCATCTCAACACGTTGCATTAATGCCTTAAATTTAGCAATTTCGTGGCCAGCTAGATCGATATCTAAGTTGTCCCACGTCAGCTCCATTTGTAAGAAGGCTTCAACATCTTGCGCCAGCTTAGGTAGCACAGGCTTAAGGTAAGTCACCAAAATACGGAACAAGTTAAGTGCATTACTACAAACTTGATGTGCTTGTTCTTGCTTGTCATCTTCTTTGATCAACTGCCATGGTGCAGAATCTGCAACATAAGCGTTAGCAATATCTGCTAGCGTCATGATTTCACGCATAGCTTTACCATATTCACGAGTCTCGTAGAAGTTGGCAATGCTTTCTTGTTTCGCTAAGAAGCTTGTTGTTAGGCTTGTATCGTTAATTTTTGCTAGCTTGCCATCAAAGCGCTTGCTGATAAAGCCTGCGGTGCGCGATGCTAAGTTAACTAGCTTACCGACCAAATCAGAGTTAACGCGCTGCGCGAAATCTTCAAGGTTTAAATCAAGATCATCAATTCTGCTGCTTAATTTAGCGGCGTAGTAGTAACGTAGGTACTCAGGATCTAGGTTATCAAGGTAAGTACGTGCCTTAATGAAGGTGCCTTTAGACTTTGACATCTTAGCGCCATTTACCGTTACATAACCGTGTGCGTAAACGCTAGTTGGCTTACGTAGCCCAGCACCATCAAGCATTGCAGGCCAGAATAGGCTGTGGAAGTAAACGATATCTTTACCGATGAAGTGATAAACTTCAGCAGTTGAATCTTTAGCCCAGAAATCGTCGAAGTTTAGATCGTCACGCTTATCACACAGGTTCTTAAATGAACCCATGTAGCCGATAGGTGCGTCTAACCATACGTAGAAGAATTTACCTGGTGCATCTGGAATTTCAAAACCAAAGTAAGGTGCATCACGAGAAATATCCCACTGTTGCAAACCTTGCTCAAACCATTCACCTAGCTTGTTAGCCATTTCTTGTTGTAATGAACCAGAGTTGATCCACTCTTTTAACATGCCTTCAAATGCTGGCAGGTCAAAGAAGAAGTGTTCAGTATCTTTCATTACTGGCGTAGCGCCCGATACTGCCGACTTAGGGTTGATAAGATCAGTAGTGCTATAAGTTGCGCCACAGTTATCACAGTTGTCGCCGTATTGGTCTTCAGACTTACAGCGTGGGCAAGTACCCTTTACAAAACGGTCTGGTAAGAACATCGACTTTTCAGGATCGAATAGTTGAGAAATCGTTTTGGTTTTGATGTAGCCGTTGTCGCGTAACTTGATGTAAATATCGCTAGCAAGTTGGCGGTTTTCGTCACTGTGAGTGCTATGGAAATTATCAAACTGGATATTGAAGTCAGCAAAATCTTGCTCATGTTCTTTTTGAACTTGAGCGATCATCTCTTCAGGCGTAATCCCCAACTGCTGTGCTTTAAGCATGATTGGCGTGCCGTGAGCATCGTCTGCACAGATATAGTGACATTCATGTCCACGAAGCTTTTGAAAACGTGACCAGATATCGGTTTGAATGTACTCTAACATATGGCCTAAGTGGATAGGACCATTAGCATATGGAAGGGCACTTGTGACTAGAATTTTACGTTGTGAATTTGCCATCTTTTCTCAAAATCGCTGGGAACCAAATTGGAATGGCATAGATACTAACCGATCCTATGCATAGTTTCATCAAAAGCTCGCACAAGTGGATTAAATCTAGACTAATGTTTGCCAGAATATCTGGTACAATTGCGCAAATCTTATTTAGGGGGTCAGCATTTTGTCTTCAACACATCCAAATTATCATCTCGATGATGCTTTACTCAGTCAAGTTTTAGCGATTCTCGATACCTTTCAAGACACGTATTTGAACAAGAGTTTGCTTAGCGCAGGCATGGTTACAAAACTTGCGATTGAAGGTAAGCGACTACAACTAGGTTTATGCTATTCATATCCTTGTCAGACGCAGTATCGTGACATTGTAATGGCAGTGACTAAAGCACTAGCAACATTGGATGCTATCGATGAAGTAGAATGCGAAATCGATTTCCAACCAGAAACCGTATCGGCAATCAGTGCTGTTGAACCTCTACCTAATATTAAGCAAGTGATTGCAGTGGCATCAGGTAAAGGTGGTGTAGGTAAATCAACGACTGCAGTTAACCTTGCGTTAGCATTAGCTGCAGAAGGTGCTAGCGTTGGTATCTTAGATGCTGACATCTATGGACCATCCATCCCGATGATGCTGGGCGTTGAAGATTTCAAACCAGTATCGCCTGATGGTAAGATCATGACCTTTGCTCCGGCACATGGTATTGCAGCGCAATCTATCGGCTTTATGCTAGATGGTGACCAAGCAGCAGTATGGCGTGGACCAATGGCGGCTGGTGCGTTAGTACAGTTATTAACTGAAACAGAGTGGCCAGAGCTGGATTACTTAGTGATTGATATGCCACCAGGAACGGGTGATATTCAATTAACGCTGTCGCAAAAAGTGCCAGTCAGTGGCGCTGTAATCGTTACAACACCGCAAGATATTGCGTTGGCTGACGCTAAAAAAGGCGTGAGCATGTTCCAAAAAGTAAACATCCCAGTATTGGGTATTGTTGAAAATATGAGTTTCCACCTATGCCCAGAATGTGGTCATAAAGATCACCCATTCGGCGCAGAAGGTGGCCAGAAGATGGCAACTCGCTATAACGTTCCGCTACTAGGTCAATTACCGCTACAACTTAATATTCGTGAAGATGTAGATAAAGGTACGCCAACGGTAGTGGCTGACGAATCAAGTCAAGTTGCTGGTATTTATCGTGAAATCGCTAGAAAGGTCGGGGCACAGCTTGCGTTATGTCAAGCACAGCCTAAAGTATCAATTAGCATGTCTGATGACGAATAAGGTCTATTTTAAATGAATTCTAAAGATTGTGTTGTAATTGGTATCGCAGGCGCGTCAGCGTCGGGTAAAAGTTTAATCGCTAAAACGATTTACGAAGAGCTTTGCCGCGATTTAGGTACAGATCAAATTGGCGTGATTGCAGAAGATGCATACTACCGCGACCAAGGCCATTTATCTATGGACCAGCGTGTACTAACTAACTACGACCATCCTAAAGCACTGGACCATGAGTTATTGTGTAGCCACTTACGTGAGTTAAAAGCCGGTAATGCGGTAGATGTTCCTGTATATAGCTACAAAGAGCACACGCGTACCGACGAAAAAGTATCACTGACTCCTAAAAAAGTGATTATTTTAGAAGGGATCTTACTACTGACAGACCCAGCTCTTCGTAAAGAGATGGACGCTTCAGTATTTATGGATACTCCGCTGGATATCTGCTTTATGCGCCGTTTATCACGTGATGTGGCCGAGCGTGGTAGAACAATGGATTCTGTTATGCAGCAATACACTGAAACTGTTCGTCCAATGTTCTTGCAGTTCATTGAACCATCAAAGCAATACGCTGATATCATCGTGCCTCGCGGTGGTAAAAACCGTATCGCTACGGATATCCTAAAAGCACGTATTCAGCATTTACTCGCAAAATAAGACAACTTACTCATGTAAGGGAACTTAGCGGATATGCGCTTAACTGATATTGAGATTGCTACAGGTTTAAACATCCACGCTTTGGATGTCGCTGAGCAGTTTCAATTCTTTGTAACTCAGTCCGCCCCTTATAATGAGTTAACTGGCCTAAATAGCTTAACTAAGCTTTGGCCACAAGTGAGAAAGTACTGCAACAAGCTGCTAGTCAAAGTAATCAGGATTGCTAATGTCTGACGTTTGGGTAAATGGACAACCCGATACCAATGTAAACCCTTTAGATAGGGGGTTGGCTTACGGCGATGGTTTATTTGCAACAATGCGAGTAAACCAAGGCCAGATCCAGTTTTTGACGGCACATTTAGAGCGTCTTATTCAAGGCGCTTTTCGACTTGGTTTTAATTGGCTTCCATCTGCGGAGCTCAAGCAACAGTTAACCCATTTAGCTCAGGCTAATCCTGATTCTTGTATTAAATTATTGCTGACTCGTGGCGCTGGTGGTCGAGGTTATGGTATCGATTTAGTTCGTCACAATTTAGCTTTTACTGGTGATGAAGTCGTTATCGCAAGCAGCAAAGCGGGTCTGCCGATTGTAAATGAAATCGTATCAGTACATGCTCTGCCTGCTCAATATGCAACTTGGCAGCAAGAGGGGATCAGTTTAGCTTTATCAGACATTAAACTCGGCAGGCAGTCAAAGCTTGCAGGGATCAAGCATTGTAATCGTTTAGAGCAAGTATTAATTAAATCTGCCGCTGTGCCTAAGCATGCTCAAGACTGGTTGGTAATAGACTCAGATGACAATATTATCGAGTCATCGATGGCAAATATCTTTTTTGTGGTTGAACAAGTCATTATGACCCCAAGAATAAGTTTCGCTGGCGTAGCTGGTATGATGCGTGAGCAGGTGCTCTACCAATTGCTAGAGATGGGCTATAAAGTCGAAATCTGCGATTTTCATTACAGTATGCTGGCCAAGGCTCAGCATGCTTTTATAACCAATAGCCTATTTGGGCTTATTGATGTGGTGGCAATTGATGATAAGCAATTTAGCCGCACTTCTTTGACATCTAAAGTAAGAGAACAGCTCAGTCTGACATTATGAAAAAAGTAATAATAGGATTATTCGCAGTATTATTTACGCTGTTAACCGTTGCGGCAATTGGCGGTTACTGGGGTTATCAAACTCTGCTGGCTTATGGCGAAACGCCAGTTAAATTAACAGAATCTAAAGAACTAGACATAAAGCGCGGCACTAACTTTAATCAGTTTATTAGTGCATTAGAGTCTGAGCAACTGATCGAAGAAGGATGGAAGCTTAAGTGGTTGGTACGCATAAAGCCTGAATTGGCACGCATTCGTTCAGGCCTTTATGATGTAAATCCTAATGACACGGTCAATACTTTGCTTGCTAAAATCGTAAGCGGCAAAGAAAAATCCTTCGGCGTAACCTTGCTAGAAGGTCAAACAGTAAAAGAGTGGCAGGAGGTACTTAAACAACAACCTAGATTGACAATAGGTGAAGATGTTTTTGCACAGATTTTACGAGAAAATGGCGATGATTCAGGACTGCCAGAGGGTAAGTTTTTCCCCGATACTTATCATTACATTGCTGGAAGTAGCGAGAAGGCATTACTGAATAAAAGTTATTTAAAAATGCAACTTGAGTTAGATAAAGCCTGGCAGGGTAGGCAAGAAGGTTTACCGCTTAAATCAGCTTATGAGCTACTTATTTTAGCCTCAATTATTGAAAAAGAGACCGGCAAAGCGAGCGAGCGGCCGTGGATCGCAGCGGTATTTGTTAATCGATTACGTAAAGGTATGCGTTTACAAACTGATCCAACAGTTATATACGGCATGGGCGATAGGTATAATGGCAATATCACCCGTAAAGACCTTCGTGAAACGACCGCATTTAATACATATAGAATTAATGGATTACCACCAACGCCAATCGCTGCTCCGAGTTTAGCGGCCATTCAAGCTGCAGCGCACCCAGCGGATGTTGATTATTTTTATTTCGTGTCACGAAATGATGGTAGCCATGTTTTTTCAAAAACACTGAACGAGCACAATCGAGCAGTGAATAAATATCAGAGAAATCGATGAATACGAATACACAAAATAGCGCAAAATTTATTGTTATCGAAGGGCTTGAAGGTGCGGGTAAATCAAGCGCAATTGCTCTGGTTAGAGACTTTATCGAAAAACACACAGGCAAAGCACCGGTTTGTACACGTGAGCCTGGTGGTACGCCACTTGCGGAGCAAATGCGTGATTTAGTCAAAGTGGCTAATGAAGATGATCCTTTATGTGATGAAGCAGAGTGCTTGCTATTTTACGCAGCAAGAGCGCAATTGGTTGCCAATGTCATTAAGCCTGCACTTGCGAAAGGTGAATGGGTTTTAGGTGATAGACACAATCTATCGTCTTTGGCGTATCAAGGCGGTGGTCGCGGGCTTATGCCTTTAGTATCTGCAATTAGTGATGCAACGCTAAAAGGCTTTAAACCTGATTTAACATTATATCTAGATATCGAGCCAAAGCTGGGCCTTGAGCGCGCAGCTCGCCGTGGCGAGTTAGATAGAATTGAAAATCAAGAGATTGAGTTTTTTAATCGTACTCGTGCAACGTTTTTAGAATTTGCTGACGCTGATGACTCAATTAAAATTGTCGATGCTAGCCAAAGTATGGCTGAGGTGCATAAAGACATTATTGCCTTGCTACAAGAATTGAGTTGGTAAGATGACTATGCTTCCGTGGTTACGCGATCCTATCGCCGATTTTTGTTTGCAGCTAAAAAATAATCGGGTTGGCCATGCATATCTGCTAGGTATGGATCTCGGATTTGGTGGTGAACAACTTACATTGGAGTTAGCTAAGGCTGCTTTATGTAAACAAGTAGGCAATACTGGAGGTTGTGGTTTTTGTAAATCATGCCAGCTACTTGAAGCCAATAATCACCCTGATTTTTATCGCATTGAAGCTGATGGGGCGCAGATCAAAGTTGATCAAATTCGTTCTCTTTGTCAGAAGTTGTCGACCACGCCGCAACAAGGTGGCCGCCGCGTTGCAGTGATCTTAAATAGCGAGCGGTTAAATCAAGCTTCTGCCAATGCATTGCTTAAAACCTTGGAAGAACCAGGTAAAGATACTATATTGTTTCTACAGGCGAATTCACCAAGTCGATTGTTAGCGACGATTAGTAGCCGTTGCCAACGTTTAGCATTTAACCTTCCCGCAAGAGCAGAGGTTAAACAGTGGTTACAACAAGAACTGGAAACTTCAGAGGATTTGTCTTGGTGCTTACCGGTTGTTGGTGGCCCCTTAGCGATTGTAGATGCCGTGGCAACAGGGCGCGATAAAAGCTTGGTGGAATACAGGCAAGGCTGGTTACAAAGTTTGTCGTCTGGGCATCTGTGTGATAGCTTAACCAACGTAAGTGAGAAGCAAGTTTCTGATGCTCTTAAAGTTTTATATCTCGTATTGCATAGAGTTTTAGTTAAAAAGCAAGATCTCGACCCATTAAAAAGGGTTAGTTTAACAACTCTTGCTGCCAAAGTGATGCAATTAGAAACTCGCTTATCGGTAATGCCTAACGTCAATTCGTTAGCGTTATTCGAAGGACTAACGCTTGAGTATAATCAGTTAATGAGTCAATAAAACCCTATGCCAAATCTTGTTGTTAAATTTGAATCTTTACAGCAGCTTTATCGCGCTTATATGCCTTTTATTAAACCAATAGGTATGTTCATAACGACAACTGAAAGCTTCACGTTAGGCCAAGAGGTTAGGGTTTCTTATCAACTTCCAGCAATGAATCAAGTATATGATTTTAGTGGTTCAGTGGTTTGGATTAACCCGTTAGGCGCATCTGGTGGTCGGCCAGCAGGTGTTGGGGTAAAAATTTTAACCGAGCCTGATTTTCATAAGCACCATATCGAACAGCTACTTTCGAGTGAGCTTGCCTCTGCAGATTTGACCTGCACTATGTAGCTGGGTAGACTTGCTGTCCTTTTTGTTGTTTGTTGGGTTTTTATAGTGCTTATCGATTCACACTGTCATTTAGACCGTCTTAAAATAGCGCCAGATCAGGCTTCTCTTCAAGAAATTATTACAGCTGCTAAAGCTCGTGATATTGCCTATTTCCTTTGCGTTAACGTTCGCCAACAAGGCTTTACTGATATGAAGCAAAAAATGGCTGCGTTTGATGAAGTCTTTTTGTCAGCGGGCGTACACCCGTTAGATGTACAAGATGGCCTAAACATTGAAGAAGTTGAGCAGTTTGCCCGCGATGAAAAAGTCATTGCGATTGGCGAAACAGGTCTTGATTACTTTTATGCGAATGAAACCAAAGCGCTACAGCAGCAATGTTTTGAGCAGCAAATAGATCTAGCGGTAAAAGTAGATAAGCCTCTTATTATTCATACTCGCGATGCCCGCGAAGACACCATTAACTTCTTAAAGCGTGGTAATGCTGACCGTGTCGGCGGTGTACTTCATTGCTTTACTGAAAGTTGGGAAATGGCTAAGGAAGCATTGGATCTTGGTTTCTATATTTCAGTATCGGGTATTGTGACTTTTAAAAATGCTGGTGATCTGCGTACAGTGATCAGAAAGGTTCCAAAAGATAGACTTTTGGTCGAAACCGACTCACCGTATTTGGCACCAGTGCCGCACCGTGGTAAAGAGAACCAACCTGCTTTTGTGAGAGATGTTGCTGAGTTTGTTGCTGAGCTGAGAGGGGAGAAATACCCTGAACTAGCAGACTACACGACTGAAAACTTCTTTAAATTATTCAAAGATGCGGCTCGTTTAGCTGGGCGTTAATCATTGCCGTGAGTTCATCTCAAATTTCAGACAAAAAAAGACCCAAAACTATTCCAATTGTTCTGGGTCTAGGGGAATGGCTCACTAGGAGCCGTGCGCTACAGTTATTACCACTTAAGGTAAAATCAGGTAAAAGCCACTCTCGCAGTACATCGTGTACTGAAATTTGTGTTTCAATTAGATAATAACTGCACTGTTCTGTGGCTATTATCTACCATTTAATCTCCGAGCGGCTCGTTGTCAAAACCGATGCTATACAGTGTAGACTAGCTTTTTAGGTTTTGACTGGTTATTTTCAAGCTCACTCGGTCTAAATGTAACTATTTGTGTCTACAAGCTGCTATTCTAAAGGTAAAGTGCAATCTTATCTTTAACTAAGTCTCTGGGAAGATTGTTTTTTAATTTATTACCTAGATGTTTAGCCACACCAAGTGAAACGTTAGCATAGCTAACAATAACTTCACCTTGAGGTTTAATTCTTTCTGGCAGACTGATATCTCGGCCCATCAGATACTCTTTAGCCTGTTCATCGCTAAGGTTAATCATACTCGGTGAGGACAGCGCCAATATCGCCTCATGACGCACCTTGTAGCCTTTTTTAAGGGCATCAGCCAGTTTAATCCCTATCCGCTGAAAGCGCATTTTGCCAATTAGTGGCGTCATGGCTTTGGGGAATAACCAATACTCTAAGTCACGCTCCATAATCTCAGCATCTTTTGGCAAAGTAATACCGAACGTATCTTTGAAATAGCTTTCTAGTTCCGCTATTTGTTTTGCTTTTACAGGAGTAAATGGAAAGTTTTTTTGCTTTCTTGGTTCTTCTTGCTGGCGTTCGACCGCAGCCAGCTTACTAATTTTTGCGACAAAAAAGCCTTCACTGTCGTAAATCTGCGGCCAAACATGTAAAAAGCCTTCTTCGGTACAAGCTCTATCAGCATGGGGGAATAATGTTTTTAATGACATAAATTCGACAGCATCACCAAATACAGCTTTTAAATGATGGCAGACATCTTGGTTTTCTTGTCGGCTCAATGCGCAAGTTGAATAAACTAGACTACCACCGACTTTTAACGCTAAAAATGCAGATTCAATGAGTGCTTTTTGAGTGTCAACAATGCCTTTATTTTCGTTGTTATCCCAGTTTTTGAGTGCGTCAGGATCTTTACGGATTGTGCCTTCGCCGCTACAAGGCGCATCTAATAAAATTGAATCGAATGTTTCAAATAAGTATTCGCCAAATACTCGGGCATCAAAATGAGTTAAAGCACAGTTAGATACGCCCATTCTGGCGATATTGGCGTGCAAAACTTTAACGCGACTTGCTGAATACTCGTTAGCAACAAGTAGACCTTGGTTTTCCATCAATCCCGCGATTTGAGTGGTTTTTGAGCCCGGTGCTGAAGCCATATCAAGCACTCGAGTATCGGCTGTGATATCGGCTGTTTTGCCCTCGAATAGTGCTGTTGGGGGCAGCATAGAGCTTGCTTCTTGAATATAAAACAACCCCTGCAAGTGCTCGATAGTGTTGCCTAGCTGGATCTCAACATTATTGGTGATCCAAAAGCCTTCTGCACACCAAGGAATTGGGTCAAACTGCCAGCCTTTAGATGCCATTAACTCGATAAAGCAATCGACGCTAATTTTGAGCGTATTAACCCTAATCGATAGTCGTAATGGTTTATTGCTATAGGCAATAAAGTCGTCCATTGTCAGGTGAGATGGGAGTTCGCGTTCAATACTATCGAGAAAATTCTGATTAAAATGAGCCATATGTTGAAGATAATGCGGTAAAGTACTGAGATTATAACAGAGTTAAAGAGATAAATTGCGTGCTAAATAAGATCTGGTTTGGCTTTTTTGCTACCGCATTATTGGCGATATTTGTTCAGTTGCTAACAGGGCAAACACAAGTGCTTTCTCAAAGTGTTGATGCCATTTTTTCAAGCGCTAAACTTGCAGCTGAAATTGCCCTTGGCTTAGTTGGTGTATTGTCGCTGTGGATGGGATTAATGCGCGTTGGTGAAAAGGCTGGAGTTGTCGCTGTTTTTTCACGTATGTTTGAACCACTGCTTTCAAAGCTGATGCCTGAAGTGCCGCGAGGGCATCCTGCATATGGCAGTGTAACCATGAATCTTACCGCGAATATGCTCGGATTAGATAACGCTGCAACGCCTTTGGGACTTAAGGCGATGCAAGATCTGCAAACATTGAACCCAAATAAGCATGTTGCAACTAACGCGCAAATTCTATTTTTAGTCTTAAACACATCGTCAATAACATTAGTGCCGGTAACTGTGTTTTTATATCGTGCTCAACAAGGCGCAGCGGCGCCAGCTGATATATTTTTGCCAATATTACTCGCTACTACTGCATCAACATTGGCGGGACTCACTATCGTTGCACTTGTGCAGCGTTTATCGTTACTAAATGCTGTGGTGCTTGCTTATGCGGGCGTTATTTTATCTTCGATAATAGGGTTAGTTTTTTATCTCAGCACGTTAACGGTTACGGCAATAGGTGAGGTGAGTACCGCACTTGGTAACGGCATTTTGCTGCTACTTATCTTCAGCTTTGTTTTAGTGGCAGGCATACGAAAAGTCGCCGTTTATGATGAATTCATCGAAGGCGCAAAAGAGGGCTTTGCTCAATCAATTAAGTTAATCCCCTATTTACTCGCTATGTTACTGGCAATTGCCTTACTGAGGGCATCTGGCGCTTTAGATTACCTATTGCAAATCATTGCTGGCTTTGTTGCTTTTGCGGGGGGAGACGTACGTTTTGTAGATGCTATGCCCACAGCAATTATGAAGCCATTTAGTGGCTCAGGCGCCCGTGCAATGATGCTAGAGACTATGCAACATTACGGTGTAGATTCATTTGCTGGGCGTTTAGCAGCGATTTTACAGGGGAGTACCGAAACGACCTTTTATGTATTGGCAGTGTACTTTGGCGCAGTAGGGATCCGTAATGGGCGCCATGCACTGGCTTGTGGTTTATTTGCTGACTTGGCAGGGATTATCGCGGCAATTTTAGTGTGTTATCAGTTTTATGGATAATACTGCCAGAAGTCAAGACTAGGCATAACAGGGCTTTTAGTTAGGTTAGATTTCATCGATAAAAAAGCGAGGCATGAAGCCTCGCTTTTTTATACTTTCTGGCAGTTTATAGAGCTTGGTTAGGCGCCCAGTTTAGCCATTCTGGTTCGAGCTGTTTGTTAAGCTTAAATGTTTTTTGCTCACTTGATATCTTGTTCGCCGCAGAAGTTGGCATCTCTGTCGCAACACCAATGCCGCCAGCAAGAATGGTTTCTAGTGAACCTGTTTCAATTTGAGCGCCTGAGAATAACCCAACATCGACTTTAACGCCTGATAGGTCCCAAAATACGCTAGTACTATTTACCAAGTGCTTATATTTGTTTTTGATATGCGCCTGCATCACAACACCTGTTCCTTGCTGTGAAAGCTCATAGGTATCAACTTGACCTATCTTGACTCCTCTAAAGAAAATCGCAGTACCAGCTTTTACAGATCCTAAAGCATTGTTGCTTAGGTTAAACACTAATGCATCATCAATGTTATGGAACTTTGATGCTATTTCACCGTTAAATGAATCGGCTTTAGCATTGCTTGTTCCTGGGAACACTTCGATATAAGGGCCTGTTAAAATGGTTTCTGGTGCAGTGATCCCAGCGAGAGAAATATTAGCATCCACAATAGAGTAAGCTGCATCTTGCTGAGTAAAATTAGCGGCATATTCACCATATAAGTAGGCGGTAGCCGTTAACTCTTTTAGGTTAGGAGTTAAGGTGACGGTTTCTACTTCACCAACCTTATGGCCAAGATAACGAATAGGGGCTTTTGCTGCCAATTTAACAGTGGCAGGGAAGGTTAGCGTAATAGCTTGTGCTTGGCTAAGTGCAAGAAATTTACTGTCGTACAATGTTTTACCATTGGTAACCTTGTTGTCGTCGAGTAAGCCTAAACTAATCCCGCCTTTTAAAGCGCCCATAAGTGGCGCAACATCGACCTCAACACCGCTTAAGCTGGCATTAATTGATAGTGCGCTATTACGCCAAAATACAGTTTGCTCGGTTAGCAGGCTAGCAAAGGCTTTTTCAATAGCGATATCGATTGCGAAGTTATTATCGCTTGCTTGCCAGTCAACTTGGGTGACTGTACCTATCTGCATTTTTTTGTAGTAAACAGGTGAGCCAGCGTTTAAATCTGCGGCATCTTGATGAATGAGTCGCTTAGTTATCAAGCCTTGTTGATGGAAAAACTTGTTTGCGTCGTCATTACTGGCGAACACAGCAAGTTTATCTCCAGCTTTTGCTAAGGATTTATTGGTGCCGCGTATTAAGCTCAATGCGCCGCTTGTGAGCGTGTTTAAGTCGCGGGTATTAACCTTTACGCCTTCTAAACTAGCATCAATTTCTAATGCTGATTCAGCAATAAAGTGACTATTTCCACTGACTAGGCCAACAAAGTCAGCATCAATCTCAGCTTGATATTCGACCTGGCTAAAATCGTCAGTAAGTTGATTTGATAATACTTGGCCGATTTTGATTTGTTTATAATGGATCTCGGCTCCAGCGCTTACGCCTGGGTTCGAGTTGGCAGTTAAGGTAAGCAGCAGTTTCTTATCATTACTGGATTCAGGCGCTTCGTTAAGTAAAGGGTAAGAGCTTCTTGCAGCACCAGTTCCTGGTACAAAATTAATCACACTGCCGGTGATCAGTCTTTCTGGATGTTTGATCCCAGAAAGTGATATATCTGCACCTTCAAGCCAAAAGTGTGCACTGTCAGTGAGTAACTCTTCATACAAGCTATTAATTTTAGCCGATAGTACAATGCCATTTTCACTGAGCTGCTTAGTCACCACCTGACCAATTTGAATGCCACGATAAACAATAGCAGCATTACTTGAAACCGATTCACTGCCTTTAGCGATAAGGTCGAACTGCACGCCCCCTAGGGCTTCTTGTTCATTTTCATACAATGAAAACTCATGATTATTTTGTGCAAGTGATGAATTACTGTTGGAGCTAAAGCTAATTCCACCGGCTAAGATTGACGCTAAGCTTTCGCTATTGACCTTTATCCCTGATAGCGAGGCATCGACACTTATTCCAGAAACGTTCCAAAATTGTGAGTCTACTTTAACGAGTTCAGCATATTGCTGCTGAATAAAAGCCGTTACTAAAATCTCGTCGGTACCTTCTAAGTGATAGCCAACGACTTGTCCGACTGGGATTTGGCGATAAAAAATAGGCGAGCCAACATCAAGAGAGCCAAGTTTATCTGAGGTAATGTGGACGATAAGTCCTTCGACACCGGGAGTGATCACTGGTGCCTTTGTCTCTGCTTCAAAAAACGAACGAGACTCACCTTCGCCAGGTAAAATACTGATGTAATTTCCAGAAAATAGGGTATCTAAGCCTTCGACACCGGTAATTGTTGCCTTAGGTTTTACCAACCAGAACTTAGTTCCATCATTAATAAACGGGGCAGAACGATAATCCATGATCACATTGACATTCACGCCTTGAAGTGAGTCATCAATACTCATATCAACGACTTTACCAACGGTCAGCCCTTGGTATTTCACCAGCGTTTTGCCAATGTCCATACCGGTAGCGCTCGGGAAATGTATGGTTACCTCAATGCCGGATTCTCGGATACTTTTAATGCCGAGCCAAGCACCAAGTGCAAGCGCAATAATAGGTAATAACCAAATCGGTGAGAATAGTTTTTTCTTTACGATTTTAGGCGTTTGTACTTGAGTCATCTTTTGCTTCCAATCTATCCCAGAGTAAACGGGTATCTATGACTTTTGCAGCGAGCTGCGTGAGTAAAATAACAAGGGCGAAGGCTGTGGCGGCTGGGGCAGGTTTAGCATCTAATAATTGCCCCATATTGACGACAGCAACGGTAAGTGAAATGACAAACAGATCTAGCATTGACCAACGGCCAATCCATTCAATGATATGAAAGCCTGTCATCAACTTCTTTTTTGAAATTGGCAGCTTAAAGGTGATTGCTGACAAATATATGGTTAAGCCAACAATTTTTAAAATAGGTACTAAAATACTGGCGGTAAAAAGGATGATCGCAATCGGGATCATGTCAGTTTTTACCAAGTGAGCAATTCCAGAGAAAATAGTATCTTGGGTGACTCGCCCTTGATTCGTTAGCGTTGTAATCGGATAAATATTTGCAGGGATCAACAAAATGGCCGCAGTAATGAGTAGCGCCCAACTTTTTTGCACACTTGCGTAATCTCTAACAATCAAAGGTGCATCACAGCGGCTACAGTTTGCCGATTTACAACAGGTTACCTTATGGCAAGTAGGGCACAACGTAAGGCCGATATCCTTACCTAAAGTTGCGTGCTCGTTATGGCTATTGCTCATCGAGAAAACTCCACATATGTTCTAGATCGTATTCTCGCACTAAAAATAACGTCATAATAAACAGCATAGTGAAACAAAATGTACCGAAACCAAATGACACCGTGGCAAAGTCTGCAAGGTTAAACGCTGCTACTAAAAAGCTAATAACATAGATTTCGAGCATCGTGAGCTGGGTTAATAGTCCCTGAACTTTTAAAAGTTGCTTAAGTGTTTTTCTCAATACTGCAGAGGCGAGTCCGTATTTAATAATTAAAATTTGGCTTAAAACTGACAATAATAAAAAACCGGGAGCAAGGACAGCGGATATGAGTACGGCGATGCCAACGAGCCAATAACCTTGGTTATACACCGCAAAAGCGCCATCAAGTACAGTGGTTGTTCTAATACTGCCAAGAAACTCTAACGACAGTACAGGGTATAAATTAGCGGGTGCAAAAAAGAATACAGCAGTTAAGCAGAGCGCAAGCATGCCATTAATTGAACAATATGGCGTGTCGTAAATAGGCGTATGGCAGCGAGGGCATAACGCCCGCACACCGGAAGGTAACGCGCGTTTTCTTATGACTAAGTCGCATGACTGACACAAACTAATACTATGATCTATCGGTTCCATTCCTACCCGTTTATCACTTAAGTAGACGATATACGCCTTATTTCGGACTCAAATCTCATTGAACGACACCTATGCAATTGAAAATATTGAGTCATTAATCAAAGAAGTTTATCAGAAAAACGAGAAAACTTGCATAAGAAGTTCAATGTGTGAGACTCTTTACTGTATATAAAAACAGTGTGAGGTTGGACATGGCCGTTGTAACGCAATTTGTAGTGGTAAGAGAAGGGGTTGAAAAGATGACTTTTACATCTAAAAAGGAAGCTGATGCCTACGATAAGATGCTCGATGTCGCAGACAACCTCATGCCTTTTTTGAGTAAAAGTGAGCTTGAATTAACTGAAAACGATATTGAAAAATTAAGTTTTTACTTAGCTCAGAACAAAGACGATTTACAAGTTTTACTAAAAGGTGGTGCGCTTGATAAGAAAGCGCCAGCAAAGAAAACTGCGAAAAAATCCGAAACTAAAGAAGCAAAATAAACCACTTGATCCCAAACTACTGTTTATTGTTAGAATGCAACCTCAACTAAGAAGGTCATTTAACAGTTAGGGATAGTTGCAGTGAATGCTTTTTACGATACGTTAAATCGTCAGGTTCAGGCTCTTTTTGAGGGAGAAGATGACGTAATTGCCGCTTTAGCCAATTTTTCAGCGTTACTTAATGAAAATCTTGAAGATTTAAATTGGGTTGGCTTTTATTTAGTGAAAAATGATCAATTGGTTCTCGGGCCTTTCCAAGGTAAAGTGGCTTGTACACGCATTCCAATTGGTAAAGGCGTTTGTGGTACCGCGGTTGCACTGGACGCAACTCAAATGGTTGATGATGTACATCAGTTTGCAGGACATATTGCTTGCGATAGCGCCAGTAATTCAGAGCTGGTTGTCCCCTTTAGGCAGAATGGAACTGTTATCGGTGTGCTAGATATTGATAGTCCATCGTTATCAAGATTCACTGAAATTGATCGACAAGGCGTAGAAACCTTGGTTAAAAGTCTCGAAATTTGCCTATTTGGTTAATCCGCGAGCAATTATCGTTAATTGTAGGTCGCAATCATTTGAAGCCTCTCTATAATAAGCGGTTTGAGTAATTAAAAAATTAAACTCGGTTGCATTCATCAAATGAATAAATGGAGTTTGAGTTTTGTTGTTGCTAAGGTAGGTTTGGTTTTAGGGTGTAAAAACAAATGTTAACCAATTTTCATTTGCGATTTACGGCCTGATCAGACAAATATAAACGACACATATACTGATACAAGTGACTCACTTGTCGGTGGTGTCCCTTTTTTAAACTGTGGAAGTAAAGATGGAATCAACAGAAAAGTTGACCGATACCAACGCTATTCTTGCGTATTTGTACGAAACATTTCCTTTATGCTTTATAGCTGAAGGTGAAACTAAACCATTAAAAATCGGTTTGTTTCAAGATTTAGCGGAAAGGTTAGCTGATGATTCTAAAGTCAGTAAAACTCAGCTCAGAATCGCGTTAAGAAGATACACTAGCAGCTGGCGTTACCTTAAGTGCGTTAAAGCTGGCGCACAGCGTATCGATTTAGATGGCAACGATTGTGGTGAGCTTGAGCAAGAGCACGTTGACCATGCGGCAGCTACACTTAAAGAAAGCCAAGAAAAAGCAAAGGCTAAAAGAGTAGCTCAGGCTAAGAATGCTAACCCAGCTAAGGTAGCAAAAAAGCCAGTTAAGAAGCCTGTAGCAAAACGTCCAAAGCCAGCGCCAGCTAGTAAGCCAGTAAAAGAGGCTGTTGTAGCTGAGAATTTAACACCTGCAGTTTTAGCTGAACTTAAAGCTAATCAACGTGTAAATGTTAAATTAGGCAAAGCACCAGTAGCTGGTGTTATTTTGGACATTAAGAAAGAAGATGTTCAAGTTCAGTTAGACTCTGGTTTAACTATCAAAGTTAGAGTTGAACATATACTGCTGTAATGGCTTAAAAGCACCTAAAGGAGTAACTTGTTGATGCGAAAACTTTCTCTGGCTGTATCCATTGCTAGTATTTTTGTCGGATTTTCGGCGTGGGCAGTAAGCCCAACTATTCAATTCAGCGAGTTGCCCGCTCTTAAGCAGGAACCGCAGCATAAAGTCGCCAGTAAACGTGTTACTGGTCTCTTCACTCGTTCGCATTATCATCGTTTTGATATGGATGATGCGTTCTCCGAGCAAGTATTCAATCGCTTCTTGAAGCAACTCGATTTTCGTAAAAATGTATTGTTACAGTCTGATGTTGATGGTTTTAAAAACTATTCGACTCAGTTTGACGATATGTTGAAAAGTGGCGACTTGAATCAGGCTTATGCGATGTATGAGCTTGTTCAAAAGCGTCGTTATGAGCGCTTTGCCTATGCACTTTCATTACTCGATGAAGAAATGAAGTTCGATGTGGCTGGTGACAAGTACGAATATGATCGTGAAGAAGCAAGCTGGCCTAAGAATGAAGCTGAATTAGATGAACTTTGGCGCCAGCGCGTAAAATATGACGCACTCAACCTATCTCTTACAGGGAAAAACTGGGACGAGATAGTAGAGGTTTTAGAGAAGCGTTATAACAATGCGATTAAACGCTTAAGTCAAACCCACAGCGAAGATGTATTCCAAGGCGTTATGAATGCCTTTGCTCGCACTGTCGAGCCGCATACTAGTTACCTTTCTCCAAGAAATGCTGAGCGTTTCCAAATGGAAATGAACTTGAGCTTAGAAGGTATCGGTGCAGTATTGCAAGTTGATGACGACTATACCGTGATTAAAAGCTTAGTTGCAGGTGGTCCTGCAGCATCAAGCGAGAAACTATCGCCAGAAGATAGAATTATCGGTGTAGGCCAAGAAGGTAAAGAAATTGTCGATGTGATCGGCTGGCGTCTTGATGATGTAGTCGAACTAATTAAAGGCCCTAAAGGCAGTAAAGTTGTTTTACAAATTTTGCCGAAGAAGGGCGGTTCAAGTGCTAAAACCTTTGAACTGACAATTGTGCGCGACAAAATTCGTCTAGAAGACCGCGCAGCAACTTCTAAAGTGCTTGAGCCTACTGAAGGACCTTACGCAAATCGTAAAGTCGGTGTCATTCAAATTCCAGGCTTCTACATGGATTTATCGAAAGACGTCTCTAAAGAACTTGCCGAGTTAAAAGAAGCCAAAGTAGAAGGTATTATTATTGACCTTCGAGGTAACGGCGGTGGTGCGTTAACTGAAGCGACTTTATTAACGGGGCTGTTTATTGAGCAGGGACCTGTTGTACAAATCCGCGATGCTAACGGCCGTGTAACACAAAATCGCGATAATGATGGACGCGTGACTTATGATGGCCCATTAACCGTAATGGTTGACCGTTATAGTGCATCTGCATCTGAGATTTTTGCTGCAGCGCTACAAGACTATGACCGCGCATTGATTGTCGGAGAATCGACTTTTGGTAAAGGTACTGTACAGCAGCATAAGAGCCTAGGGCGTATATACGATATGTATGAAAAGCCTATTGGTCACGTGCAATACACCATTGCCAAGTTCTACCGCATAAACGGTGGTAGTACTCAGCTTAAAGGTGTGACACCTGATATTCCATTCCCAAGTGCGTTAGAGCCTGGGGAATACGGTGAGGCTGAAGAAGAAAATGCATTGCCTTGGGATAAAGTTCCTGTTGCACAATATGGCACATTAGGTGAAATTTATCCGCAGTTGATCACTAACTTAGACGGTAAACATAAAGACCGTATTAAGTCAGATGTTGAGTTTGGTTATATTTTTGATGACATCGCAGAGTTTAAAAATAACCACGATGACAAAACCGTTTCTCTTGTTAAGAGTGAGCGTTTAGCTGAACGAGACGAAAACGATCAAAAGCAACTTGAGCGCGCTAATGAGAGATTAGTAAGAGAAGGTGCTGATAAGGTTGAGTCGTTAGATGACATTCCTGATGACGTTGAGGTTGCAGACGCTTTCCTTGATGAAACCGCACTAATAACCTTGGATTTAGCCGATATCGAAAAGTTAGCTAAAAACCAAAAACAGTAAAAGTTACTGATAAAAAACGCGCTTAAAGCGCGTTTTTTTTTAACTTAAATAATAACAATAGAGATTGGTATAATTACTTATTTCGATTGTAGTTATTCTATTTTTAAAATAAAGAGGGTAGTTCATGTCCCAGCCACAAGCTAAATTCCTTAAAGATTATCAAGCACCAGATTTTCATATTACCCATATCGATCTCGACTTTTCCTTAGCAGATAAACAAACTGAAATCGTTGCTACAAGCACAGTACGTCGTCAAGGTTCTCATAACAATCCACTTATTTTGGTTGGTGACGATATTCAATTGCAAAATGTGTTGATTAATGGAGAAGTAGCGCAATATGTAGAACGAGCAGGCGAGCTAGTCATTGAAACTAATCTTAATGAATTTGAGTTGCAGATCCGTTCAACACTTGACCCAGAAGCCAATACTAGCCTGGAAGGGCTTTATATGTCGGATGGCGCTTATTGTACTCAATGTGAAGCTGAAGGTTTTAGGCGTATTACCTATTTTCTTGACCGCCCTGATGTTCTTGCTATTTATACGGTACGTATTACTGCCGATAAACAAGCTTTTCCGTATTTATTGAGTAACGGTAACCTCGTTGAAAGTGGCGAAACCACTGATGGATTACATTTTGCCAAATGGCATGATCCCTTTCCAAAACCAGCATACCTGTTTGCCTTAGTCGCCGGTGACTTTGATCTACTTGAAGACAATTTTACAACTTGCAGCAATCGAGATATCAAGCTGCAGGTTTTTGTTGATAAAGGCAACTTGCATAAAGCGCATCATGCTATGGAATCCTTGAAAAAATCAATGGCATGGGATGAGAGTCGCTTCAATCTTGAATATGACTTAGATATTTACATGATAGTTGCAGTCGACTTTTTCAATATGGGCGCAATGGAAAACAAAGGTTTAAATGTTTTCAATACTAAGTTTGTCCTAGCCGATAAAGATTCTGCAACCGATGATGATTATCATGGTATCGAGTCTGTTGTTGGTCACGAATACTTCCATAATTGGACCGGAAACCGTGTTACTTGCCGCGATTGGTTTCAGTTAAGTTTAAAAGAAGGGTTAACGGTATTTAGAGATCAAGAGTTTAGCTCTGATTTAGGTTCTCGTGCCGTTAACCGGATTCACGCTATTAAAGTGATGAAAAACCAGCAGTTTGCTGAAGACTCAGGCCCTATGGCTCACCCAATTCGTCCAGAATCTGTAATTGAGATGAATAACTTCTATACCGTTACCGTTTATAACAAAGGCGCTGAAGTTATTAGAATGATGCACACCTTGTTAGGTGAGGCTGGTTTTCAAAAAGGTATGGCGCTTTATTTTGAGCGACATGATGGACAAGCGGTTACCTGTGATGACTTTGTAGCTGCGATGGAAGATGCCAGTGGCGTAGATTTAACTCAGTTTAGACGTTGGTATAGTCAGGCGGGGACGCCACAAGTCGATATTAAAGAACAATTTGATAGTGAAGCTAATACCTATACACTGACTTTGGCGCAATCTATTCCGGCTACACCGGACAGCTCGGCTAAATTGCCACTGCATATTCCGTTCGATATTGAGCTAATTGACCCTGCGGGTCAGTCTATTGTTAATAAGGTTTTAGACTTTACTCAGGAGCAACAAGTATTTAGTTTTGAAAATATCGTGCAGCAGCCAGTAGCTTCTTTACTACAAGATTTCTCAGCGCCAGTGAAGCTTAACTTTGATTATTCCGTTGCTCAGTTAGTGCATATCATGCGTTATGCAACTAGCGAGGTAGCGAAATGGGAAGCTTCAGTTGCATTATTTAGTCAGTCTATTTGGCAAAATGTTGAGCGCTTACAACAGCAGCAAGCTATGTTCATAGACCCAAGAATTATCGATGCCTTTAAGGGCGTAATTCTAGCTGAAGATCTAGACAAAGCATTAATGGCAGAAATTTTAACCATGCCTAGTGCAGGGTCGTTAATTGAGCAAAAGAGCACAGTTGATCTGGATAATCTGGCATTGGCCCGGGAGTTTGTTGTACTTGAGATCGCTGAAAATTGTGAAGATGAATTACTCGCAACTGTTAGAGAGTTAGCATCTATCGATGATGCAGCAGCACGCTCACTAAAGAATGTCTGCTTGAATTTATTAGTTAAAGTTGATAACGCTCATGCAGATTTAGCGCAAAAGCAGTTTGCTCAAGCGATTAATATGACAGATAGTTTAGCGGCGTTAACCGCGCTGAACTCAGAGCCATCTGTTATCCGTGAGCAACTAATGTCTCAGTTTGAGCAAAAATGGCTCAACACCCCGTTAGTGATGGACAAGTGGTTTGCTTTACACGCAACGTTAAATGACACTCAGTGCATTGCTACGCTTAAGTCGTTATTTGAACATCAGGCATTTAGTTTCAATAATCCAAACAGAGTTCGCTCGTTAATTGGGATTTTTGCGGCTGCTAATACATTTGAATTCCATAGAAAAGATGGTTTGGGATATGAGTTTTTAGCTGACGCCATTGTAAAATTAAATACACTGAATCCACAGGTTGCAGCTCGGATAATTACACCACTTATCCAATTTAAAAAGTTTGATACTGAGCGTCAACAATTGATGACTCAGCAGTTAAATCGTATTTTGAAAGTGGAAAACCTTTCAAAAGATCTTTATGAAAAAGTCACTAAAGCTTTGGCTTAAGACTTTTGCGAGATAATACTCAGATTTGAGTATTACTGAGTTTAATCGCGCCTCAATGGTTTCTGATTACCATTGAGGCGCGTTATTATATTGCTATTAAAAATCAAGAGAGTCATTACGTGTCATCAGGTCATCAACAGTTCCAATTTCCTCTAAATATCAGTTACCAAGAGTTCTTACCTTATTACCGCGGTGAAGTGAATAAAGTCGAGGTAGTGGATGTTAAAGGGCAAACTCTATGGATAAACGCTAAACATTTCCGCCGATTTTTAACATCAAGCGGGATCCGCGCATATTTTTGTATGACAATTGATGCACAAGGAAATTTAATTAGCTTAGAAAAAGATTAGAGTAATTACTTCAAACGTACGATTGCTTTAAACAAGGCGTTAGGCAACTACCGCTTGCATATAACCTACTGTTAATAAACCATATAAAGTCAAAATCCCACTGTTTTTCTAGTTAACCTGTTGCTGATTTAAATACACTCTCAAAAAGGCTATTTGAAATTATTTCTAAGTAGCGAAATCTTTTAAATATTTTCTATGTTTCGTCCTTGCTCACTTCGTGTAAATGCTGTAACAATGGTGTTACCTGTACGCTAACAGCATGTTGGTTATCAATTCCTATAACAAAAGAATCCAGCAGGTTACGGAGAGAAGCTAAATGAAAAAGGTTAAAAACGGCTTTAATAAGTCTACGCTCGCTTTGGGGATAGTTGCAGCGCTCGGATTTGGTATGACAAATCAGGCTAATGCAGTTTCATTCAATTGGGGTGATGTAGAAGGAACATTCGACTCGACTTGGACTGCAGGTGCGAGTTGGCGAACAGAAGGTAGAGACTGGGATAATCAAATTGGTAAGGTGAATCACCCTCGATTTGATTGGTCTGGTTATTCTGCTTTCGGGGATACAAAATATAGCTCTGCAGAGATATGGGCTCAACCGGGTTCATACTCAAGTAATGGTGATTTGAGTAATTTACTGTATGCGCAAGGCGATACTACCTCAGAGATCTTTAAAGGTTTACACGAGTTATCATTGAAATACCAAAACTTCGGTCTATTTGCCCGTGGAATGTATTTCTATGATAGAAAAATGAATGATGGTGATTTTGGTTTCAATGATCCATTAACAGGCAAAGAGTTCGATCCTTGTGCTGACAGCCAAGCATCTGAAGTTCAGTGTAAAGATATTCGCTTACTCGATGCGTTTGTTTATGCTGACTTCGATTTTAACGATGGTGCTAATCCACTTTCTATCCGTGTTGGTAATCAAGTTGTCTCTTGGGGAGAAAGCACTCTTATTGCCCATGGTATTGGTGTGATTAACCCAGTTGATTTAAATATTCTTAATGCTCCTGGTGCAGAACTAAAAGAAGCATTTAGACCTCAAGGCATGGTTTGGGCGTCTTTCGGTGTGACTGATAATTTGTCAGTTGAAGGTTTCTATCAGTATGACTGGGAGCCTGTATGGGTGCCAACGCCGGGTTCATTCTTCTCGACTAATGACTTTGCCGGTTATGGCGGTTACAGCCAAAATGCTCAGCTAGGCTTTAACGCTAATCCTGACATGAATTTAGATTTCCTTATGGCTGAATACAATGCACTTGTTGGTATGGTGGGTTCTGGCCAAGTAGATGCAGCAACTCTAGCGTCACTTGCATTAGCCTATCCAACAAAAGCCACTCTAGTGGAAGATCCTGCTGAAGCAAGTGATGACGGCCAATGGGGTGTCAAGTTAGGGTACTATTCACCTGAGCTTGGTGAAACGGAATTTGGCCTTTATTACATGAACTATCATAGCCGTCGTCCGCTGATCAGCGGTACAACTGCTAACTTTACTCAAGAAGCTATTGGTCGTGATTTACAACGTTTAGGCGGTAAGGCTCAGTCCGGCGAAGCGATGACTCGCGAAGACCTACTTGCATTAGAAACCTTTTCTAAAGCGCAAATTGTTTATCCTGAAGATATTCAACTTATGGGCTTTAGTTTCAACACGCTTTTGGGTGACACCTCTGTTGCAGGTGAAATTGCTCACCGTTTAGATGAGCCGCTTCAGATTGACGATGTTGAACTTCTATTCGCTGCAATGCCGCAGCAGCTTGCCAATGCCGGGCTACGTCCAGATCTTGATGGCATTTCTCAAGTTGAGAATTATGGTCCGGGCGAATATGCCGAAGGCTTTATTCGTTTAGATACCACGCAAGCACAAACTACTTTTACTCACTTATTTGGTCCAACGCTTGGTACCGATAACTTGACTATGCTGGCGGAAATCGGTGGTGTTTGGATCCACGATATGCCAAGCCATGATGAGCTGCGCTTAAATGGACCTGGTACAGGTCGCTCGGGCGGTAACCCAGATATGCCAGGTATTATCGAAGCGCTACATAACGGACCAGAAACAAATCCATTCCCAACAGACTTTGCTTGGGGTTATCGATTAGTTGCCAAAGCTGATTATAACAACGTATGGGGCGGAGTGAATATTGCGCCACGAGTGATTTTCTCTCATGACGTTGACGGTATTACGCCAGACCCAATGTTCCTATTTACGGAAGGTAAGAAATCAGTTGCGGTTGGGGTTAACTTTGATTACCAGAGCCGCTGGGGAGCTGATATTTCGTACAACACTTTCTTTGGTGGAGTAGGGACAACCAATACGATGGCTGATAGAGACTATGTTTCTTTCAACATTAAGTATTCAATTTAAAATCACAAGGACAATAACAATGAATAAACTTGCGATATTGCCTGTAGCAGTGATGTTTGCTATCAGCGCGCCAGCAGCGATGGCAAAAGTGTCTGAAGCAGATGCTGCTAAATTAGGTACAGAGCTAACGCCATTAGGTGGCGAAAAGGCAGGAAATGCTGATGGTTCTATTCCTGCTTGGGATGGTGGTATTACTAAACCAGTAGCCGGTTACAGTAAAGGCATGCATCATCCAGATCCGTTCCCAAATGATAAGATAGAATTTACCATTACTAATGCCAATAAAGATAAGTACAAAGAGTATCTATCAGATGGACAGATGAAATTATTTGAGCTTTATCCTGAAACATTCAAGATGAATGTGTATCAGACTCGACGCTCAGCATCTGTACCACAGTTTGTTTACGACGCAACGAAAGAAAATGCTACCCGAGCAGAGCTGATTGATGGCGGTAATGGTATTAAAGGCGCTTCAATTGGTATTCCTTTCCCTATGCCGGAAAATGGTTTAGAGGTTATTTGGAATCACGTATTGCGATTCCGCGGTGTTGATATTAAAACCTCACGTAGTCAGGCGGCGCCAACTGCTGGTGGTAGTTATACCTTGGTTGAAACCGCTGAAGAGATTCGTTTTCAGTACTCTCGTCCAGAGATGACTCTTGATAAATTGTCTAACGACAATACGCTGTTTTTCTTTAAGCAAGTAGTAACCCAACCAGCGCGTCTAGCGGGTACAGCGCTGCTTGTAAAAGAAACAATGGATCAAGAAAAGTTACCTCGCCAAGCATGGACCTATAACACCGGGCAGCGCCGCGTACGTAAAGCGCCTAACGTTGCGTTTGATACACCAGGTACAGTGTCTGATGGACTAAGAACAACCGATGATTTCGACATGTTTAACGGCTCGCCGGTACGCTACAACTGGGAGTTAGTGGGTAAGCAAGAGCTTTATATTCCATATAACGACTACAAGTTACATTCAGACAAACTTGATTATGATCAGATCATCACCCCTGGTCATATCAACCCGGAATACGTGCGTTATGAAAAGCACCGCGTTTGGGTAGTGAAGGCCACATTAAAAGAGGGCATGCGCCATATCTATAAGGCACGTACTTTCTATATTGATGAAGATTCATGGCAGGTATCGGTAGCCGATCTTTACGATAATCGTGATGAACTTTATCGCGTTGCGATCGCTCACGGTCTTAACTATTACGAAGTGCCAACCCAGTGGAGTACGCTAGAAGTATTCCATGACTTGCAGTCGCGTCGTTATATCGCTATGGGCTTGGATAATGAAGGTCGTATGTATGACTTTGATGCCAAGCTAAGTGAAGCTAACTTCACTCCAGCAGCACTTCGCCGTGCAGGTATTCGGTAAACCCTCCGCTCTAAGAGGGGCGCAAGCCCCTCTCTATCTTAAAGGAAGTTTGTATGTCGTTTAGCATGCTTCGATTTATCTCAATATTGAGTTTTTTAAGCCTTTTTCATACCGTTCCAGTATTGGCTCAAGAGAAAAATTTACTACAACAAATTCAACCTCTTGCCGCAAACTCTCTTATTTTAGATATCGCAAAGAATCAACAAACCTTGGTTGCCATTGGTGAGCGAGGACACGCGTTTGTTTTCGATAAAACATGGCAACAAGTTAATACTCCAACTGAAGTGCTATTAACAAAAGTCTTTTTTGTTTCGCCTTTGAAAGGATGGGCTGTTGGACATGATGCAACGATTTTGCATACGCAAGATGGTGGCCACTCATGGCAGCTGCAAATGCAATCGGCTGAAATTGAAAAACCGTTTTTGGACGTGTTGTTTTTCAATGAGCAAGAAGGGGTTGCTGTTGGCGCTTATGGTTTGTTTTACCGAACTCAAGACGGTGGTAACACCTGGAATAGTGAGTATCATCAAGAACTACTATTTGAAGAAGATGTTGCTTATCTAGAGGAGCTAAAAGCCGAAGATGAAGCGCTTTACCTTTCAGAACGTAGCACATTATTACCGCATTTTAATCGAATTATCCCTGTAACAAATAACACTTTACTGATGGTTGGCGAGCTTGGCCTCGTTGCGACTTCTGTCGATAAAGGTCTTACTTGGTTAAAGCAAGACTTTATATATGAAGGCTCTTTGTTTAATGCATCCATTGTTGATGATACTGCTTTTGTCATGGGGTTACGTGGCAACGTCTTTATTAGCGATCTGCAATTGGTTAATTGGACAAAGGTTAACTTGCCTGTTGATTCAACAATAAATGCGGGTTTACGTTTAGGCGAAGGGACACTGCGCGTTGTAGGTAATGCTGGGGTGATAATCGATATTACAACTGCTGGAGAAAGTCAGTTAGTCGAGCAGCGACAAGGTGAAAACTTAGTTGCGATTGCCGAAGACTCAGAAGGAAATCTTTGGGTTGCGGGTAATAAAGGTCTCATCAAATTAGAACAAAAATAATAGGGCCTTACTATGTTAGATAAATTAGTTAATGGATTCGAATCTTATCTATTTCGTCATAGAGCATTTGTCATACTTTTATTTGCGATTGCCACGATATTTTTAGGATTACAAGCAAGCAACCTAAAGATGGACGCGGCATTTGTTAAAAATATTCCGCTTAACCATAGCTATATGCAAACTTATTTAAAGCACCAAAAACAGTTTGGTGGTGCAAATAGCATTATGGTTGCGGTTGAACATACCAGTGGTGATATTTTTAATCCTAACTTCTTCGATGCCCTTAAAAATGTGCATGATCAGTTGTTTTTTATCCCTGGAGTCGACCGAGCTCAGGTTAAATCGCTATTTTCACCATCAACGCGCTTTACTGAAGTGGTTGAAGATGGTTTTGCTGGCGGGCCAGTGATCCCCGCTGATTTTTCGACAACCGAGTATGGCTTAAAAGTCGTTCGTGGCAATATCGAAAAAGCCGGTATTGTCGGTCGCTTAATCGCAGAAGACTATTCTGCGGCTATGGTAAGCGCGCAGTTAATGGACTTTGACCCACAAACCGGCGAAGCGCTCGATACTTTGGCTTTTGCTGCCCAACTTGAAAAAGAACTGCGTGAGCAATATGAAACAGATGAAATAAAAATTCATATTATCGGTTTTGCTAAAATGGCCGGTGACGTTGCTGACGGCGCAAAAGGCGTACTGCTGTTTTTCCTTATCGCTATTTTGGTTACTGCGGTAATGGTGTTCTTTTTCTCTAAATCTGTTGCGCTTACTATTTTGCCGCTGGTATGTAGTTTAGTCGCGGTGATATGGCAGCTTGGATTACTCACTGTAGTTGGATTTGGATTAGATCCCATGTCCATACTCATCCCATTTTTAGTTTTTGCTATTGGTGTTAGCCATAGCGTGCAGATGATTAATGCGGTTAAGCGTAGAGTTACTGATGGCCAAACAACGAAAGCGGCTGCAGCGTTAGCCTTTAGAAGCTTGCTAATTCCGGGAGGCGTGGCGTTACTGTCAGACACCATAGGTTTTATGACGCTGCTGGCAATTGATATTGGTATTATCCGAGAGTTAGCTATTTCAGCATCTTTAGGTGTAGCGGTGATTATTTTAACTAACTTAATGCTGCTGCCGCTGCTTATCTCATATACCTCGGTATCTGCAAATAGTACCGAGCAGCAACAAGTTAATCCTATCTGGGTTAAATTATCTAAGTTTGCCACCCTTAAATATGCTATTTGGGTATTAGTGATCACTGCTGTGCTTTATGGCGTAGGTCTGCAGCAAGCTAACAAGATGAAGATTGGTGATTTGCAGGGCGGGGCGCCAGCACTGCATCTGGATTCTCGCTATAACCAAGACACCTTCTTTATTACCGATAAGTTTTCAATCACCACAGATGTGATGACGGTAATCGTTGAAGCATTCCCAGAGGCTTGTACCTATCACTCAGTGCTTACTGAAATAGACGAGTTTGAATGGCTGGTTAGTAACACACCAGGTGTTGAATCCACAGCAAGTTTGGCCTCGGTTGCTAAACGGGTAAATGTGGGCTTTAACGAAGGCAATCCAAAATGGAGTGTGCTACCTAGAACTACTGCAAGCTTAGTACAGGCAGTTGGGAGAGTGCCGACAACTTCAGGGTTACTCAATAGTGATTGTTCGGTCATGCCTGTCTACTTGTTCCTAGAAGATCACAAAGCTGAAACTATTGAATTAGTGATTGATAAAGTGAATGAGCTAAAGCTTAAAATGGATACAGATAAAATCCAGTTTAAATTAGCTTCAGGCCCTGTAGGGGTAATGGCTGCAACGAATGAAGCAGTAGCTGAAGCTCAGCTGCCTATGATGCTTTATGTTTATGGTGCGGTATTTATTTTATGTCTGATAAGTTTTCGTTCACTACGAGCGACTATCGCAGTCATTTTACCTCTATATGTTGTTTCAACCTTAGCGCAAGCCTTGATGACGCAGTTGGATATTGGCCTTGCGGTGAGTACGTTACCGGTTATTGCTTTAGGTGTGGGTATTGGTGTTGATTACGGTATTTATATCTTATCAACTATGGCGGTTCGTCTTCGTGATGGAATGCCGGTTCAACAAGCATATTATGAAGCGCTTGTTGAGCGTGGCAGCGCGGTGATCTTTACCGGACTGACATTGGCGATTGGCGTGAGTACTTGGTTCTTCTCTGCGCTAAAATTCCAAATGGATATGGGAATATTGCTAACATTTATGTTTTTGGTAAATATGTTGGGAGCAATAATTATCCTCCCTGCAATTGCGGCGGTGTTTTGGCGGCAGCCCAAGTAGAATAGGACCAAGAGGAGCTTAGGCTCCTCTTTTTTTATGCATAAAAACACGTAATAGGCGATTGTTCTCGCAACTTTGCAAAATAAATCGTTTAAAAGGCCGCCACAATGAGGATGTACCACTAAAATAGTTCTCGAAATGTTGCGAATTTAGTAATAGACTGCGGCTTATGACCTAGGTCACAAAAATAGGCTCAGGTCGGTTTACGAAGCATCCATAAAAATTAAAAAGCGCTGCCATAGCCCCTAAGGAAATAGCAACATGGCCTTGAAAGATGCAATGCCTTCAGTACTGCTCGAAAATGTAGTCAACCTAATTCACGCTAAAGTACCCAATTCACAAGCAAAACAAGTAGAACAATTCGCAACCTGCCTTTATGCGCACATGTCGAAAGACGACCTCAATGCGCGCAATGATAGCGATCTCTACGGTGCGGTGTTAAGCCAGTGGAATGCACTTAATAAGACCTCCGTCGGGGAAGGTCACATTAAAGTGTTTAATCCTAGTCAGTCTAAGCACGGCTGGCAGTCAAGCCATTCAATTATCGAAATTATTCAACCAGATATGCCATTTTTAGTCGACTCAGTCGGCATGGCGCTTAACCGCCTTGGCATTACTGCACATATGATGCTGCACACGCCAATGGCGATTGAACGCGAAAATGGTGCAGTTACTCACGTTAGTTACAGCTCAGATGAGCAATGCAATGTTGATAAAGTCGCTGTTTTTTTAATTGAAATTGACAGACAAAGCAGCGATGCAGATATCAAAACCCTAACCAAAGAAATAGAATCGGTCATCGCCGACGTTGCAGCTGCAGTAAATGACTGGGAAGCAATGTCGCTCAAGCTTGGTGAAACTATTGCAGAGCTTGAAAACCGTCCTTACCCAGGTACCAAAGAAGAGCTTAGTGAAGCTAAGAACTTCCTTTCATACCTTAATGACCATCACCTTACCTTATTAGGCTATCGCCGTTATGACTTGCATAAAGTTGAAGGTGATCTAGAACTCGTCGCTGATAAGTCAACCAGCTTAGGTTTAATGACCAAGTCAGCAAAAGCAAAAACAGAAACTGGATTACTGCTGTCTAACTTTTCAGAAAGTGCCCGTAAAGAAGCACTTGATACTAGCTTGTTAGTATTAACCAAGAGCAGCGAAAAAAGCCGTGTTCACCGTCCAGCATATGTAGATTATATCGGTGTAAAACGCTTCGACGAGCAAGGCAATGTGATTGGTGAAGACAGATTTATCGGTCTTTATGCATCAAACCTTTATAACCGCAGTCCACGCGAGATCCCATTATTAGCGCAAAAAGTGCAAAGAGTATTAGACAATTCAGGTCTAGCGCCACGCTCTCACGATTACAAAGCGCTAATGCATATTCTTGAAACCTTGCCACGTGATGAGCTTATCCAAGCAAGTGTTGAACAGCTTGCCTCAATTGCCCACGGCGTACTTGAGATGCAAGACCGCGATAAACTAAAGCTGTTTGTTCGTAAAGATGGCTTTGGCCGCTTCTTCTCATGCTTAGTTTATGTATCGAAAGATCGTTACAACACTAAGCTACGTGAAGATACGCAACGAATTTTAGCGCAACACTTTGGTAGCAGCGAAGACGTTGAGTTTACTACTTATTTCTCAGAATCAACTTTGGCGCGTACCCATTACATTATCAAAGTTGACAATAATAATATGGATGTCGATGTGGCAGCGATTGAGAATAATTTGACTGAAGCAGCCCGCTCATGGGAAGACAAACTCGCAAGTGCGGTGATCAGTGCACAAGGCGAAGAGCTAGGTAACAGCTTAATTAAGCGTTACGTTGATGCTTTCCCACGTAGTTATAAAGAAGATGTATTACCAAGCTCATCAGTTGTTGATATTCAGCACCTTGAAGAACTGGATGATGATCATAAGCTGGGAATGCTATTTTATCAGCCGCAAGAAACGGCATTAAATGATAATAAAGTTCGCTTAAAACTGTTCCATAAAGATGAGCCTATCCATCTTTCAGATGTGTTACCTATGCTTGAAAACTTCGGGCTACGTGTAATTAACGAAAGACCATATGAAGTTAAGACGGTAGACGGCGCGACGTATTGGATTTTAGATTTCTTGATGACAACTCAAAATGTTGCCACAGATGATCTTGCCGATAGCCAAGAGCGTTTCCAAACTGCACTATCTCAAGTGTGGAAGAAAGAACTTGAAGATGACGGCTTTAACCGTTTGGTTCTGGCTACAGGCTTAACTGGTCGCGAAGTATCAGTGTTGCGTGCTTACGCTAAATATATGCGTCAAATCGACTCAACATTTAGCCAAGCGTATATTGAGGAAACGTTCTCAAGCTATCCACAAATTGCTGATTTACTTGTTAAAATGTATATCCGTAAATTCAACCCTAAGTTGAAAACGCGTACATTGAACAAGTTTATTGAGCAAATTGATCTGCGCTTAGAAGATGTATCAAGCCTTGATGATGACCGTATTATTCGTCGTTACCTTGACCTAATTAATGCAACTAGCCGAACTAACTTCTATCAAGTGTTAGAGTCTGGTTTACCTAAGTCATATATCTCGTTCAAGTTTGAACCAAACTTGATCCCAGAGATGCCAAAGCCGCTACCAAAGTATGAAATCTTTGTTTATTCACCTCGGGTTGAAGGTGTTCACCTTCGTGGTGGTAAAGTGGCTCGTGGTGGTTTGCGTTGGTCTGATCGCCGTGAAGACTTCCGTACCGAAGTGCTTGGTCTTGTAAAAGCACAGCAGGTTAAGAACACGGTAATTGTTCCTGTCGGTGCTAAAGGTGGCTTTGTTTGTAAGCAACTTCCTACCGATGGTAATCGAGAGGCATTTTTTGCTGAAGGCCAAGAGTGTTATCGCTTATTTATTCGCGGTTTACTCGATATCAGTGACAACATTATTAATGGTGATGTTGTACCGCCTGAAAATGTTGTTCGTCATGATGAAGACGACCCGTACTTAGTTGTTGCAGCAGATAAAGGCACCGCAACCTTCTCAGATATCGCTAACGAAATTGCTATTGAGTATAACTTCTGGCTAGGTGATGCGTTTGCATCTGGTGGTAGTAACGGTTACGACCATAAGAAAATGGGTATTACTGCCCGCGGAGCATGGGAATCTGTTAAACGTCACTTCCGTGAAATGGGCGTAAATTGCCAAACTACAGATTTTACCTGTTTAGCTATTGGTGATATGGCCGGTGACGTATTCGGCAATGGTATGTTGCTTTCAAAGCACACGCGCTTAGTCGCAGCCTTTAACCATATGCATATCTTTATTGACCCGAACCCAGATGCTGCGACTAGTTATGTAGAGCGTGAGCGTTTATTTGCTCTGCCGCGTTCAAGCTGGGAGGATTACAATAAAGAGCTTATTTCTAAAGGTGGTGGCATATTCTTGCGTTCAGCTAAGTCTATCCCTTTATCTACTGAAATGAAGAAGATGCTAGGTAGCCAAAAAGCGTCAATGACACCGTTAGAACTCTTAAAAGAGTTACTTAAAATGCAAGTAGATCTTATCTGGAACGGTGGTATTGGTACTTATGTTAAAGCGAACAGCGAGTCTCATGCAGAAGTGGGTGACCGTGCTAACGATGCAATTCGTGTAAACGGTAACGAAGTTCAAGCCAAGATTATTGGAGAAGGCGGTAACTTAGGTTGTACTCAGCTAGGTCGTATTGAATACTGTGCTAACGGCGGCCGTATGAATACTGATTTCGTTGACAACGTTGGCGGCGTAGATTGCTCAGATAACGAAGTTAACATCAAGATCTTATTAAACGCTTTAGTCGTCGACGGTGAAATGACTGTTAAACAGCGTAACCGTTTGCTTGAAGATATGACTGATGAAGTGAGTCGTATCGTACTGCAAGATTGTAAAGATCAAACTCGCTCAATCTCGATTACTCAGGTTCGTGGCGCCGAGCAACTTAAAGAACAGATCCGCTTTATCCATTACCTTGAAAAAGAGGGTAAATTGGACCGAGCGCTTGAGTTCTTGCCAAATGAAGATGAATTGGCAGACCGTTTAGTTAATGGTAAGTCGCTAACTCGTCCAGAGCTTTCAGTCTTGGTTGCTTACGCGAAAATGATCTTGAAAGAGCAGCTTGTGACTTCTGAAATTACAGAAGATAGCTTCTTGAGTCAGTTGCTTGTTGAGTACTTCCCTAAGCAATTGCAAGAAAAGTACACTGCAAATATGGCACAGCATCCTCTAAGAGGTGAAATTATCGCTACATCTTTGGCTAATGAATTAGTCAATGATATGGGACTTAATTTCGTGCAACGTATGCAAGATGAGACAGGTGCCTCAGTAGCGGAAGCTGCAATTTGTTATACTATGGCCCGCGAAGTATTTGGTTTAGCTGATTTAACTAAATCTATAACAGATTTGAATGGCGTAATACCAGCTGTAGTACAATGTGAAATGTTGCATCAATTACGTCGCAACATTCGACGCGCGAGTCGATGGTTCCTACGTCATCGCAACCGCAACTTGAATATCGAGCAAACGATAGCCTTCTTCAAGCCAGTATTTGATGAATTGAAAGAAAGTGTTCACCAATACATGGTGAGTGAAGAGGTAGAAGGTATTCGAGCTGAGTCGAACGCATTGATAAAAGAGGGCGTACCTGAAGACGTCGCTATGGTTGTAGCGAATGTTAGCACTCTGTTCTCAGCATTAGATATTGCTCAAATTTGTGAATCTGAGAGCAAGCCAGTTCCATTAGTTGCCGAAACCTACTTTAAGCTAGGCGCGAGTGTAGACTTACACTGGTTCCTAGAGCAAATTAGCGCGCAACCGGTAACTAACCATTGGCAAGCACTCGCAAGAGCAGCTTTTAGAGAAGAGCTTGATTGGCAGCAGAGATCACTAAGTTCTGTTGTACTAAGAACTTGCACTGAAAGCTGTGATGCGAACAAAATCATCTCAGAGTGGATTGAGTCGAATCAAAGCTTGTTGGAACGTTGGTTCCACATGCTATCTGACTTCAAGACTTCGCAAAGCCACGAGTTTGCAAAGTTCTCTGTAGCCTTACGTGAACTTAATCTTTTGATCCTTCATTGTGAAGGGCAGAAGTAATCTGATTAAAATCAGAAGCCCTGGCAAATGCCGGGGCTTTTTTCGGTCTAGGAGAAAACATGTTTTATAAAATCGCACAAAAGTTCATGTTTCAGATGGATCCAGAACTAGCGCATAATTTTGCTATGGGCAGTTTAAAGTCTACTGGTAATTCGCCTCTAAATTGCTTTTATGCGCAAAATATTAAGCCAGCCCCTGTTACCATGATGGGGCTGACTTTTCCAAATCCTGTGGGTTTAGCTGCGGGCATGGATAAAGACGGTGAATGTATTGATGCATTCCACGCTATGGGCTTTGGCCATATTGAAGTGGGAACTGTAACGCCGCGCCCACAACCAGGTAATGATCAGCCACGTTGTTTTAGATTAAAGCCAGCAAAAGCGATTATTAACCGCATGGGCTTTAACAACAAAGGTGTTGATAACCTAGTTGAAAACCTAAAAGCTGTTAAATCAAATGCTATGGTTGGTGTTAACATTGGTAAAAATAAAGACACACCTGTAGAGCAAGGTAAAGAAGATTATTTGATCTGTATGGATAAGGTTTATCAATACGCTGCTTATATCGCGGTCAATATTTCTTCACCAAATACTCCTGGTTTACGTACGCTTCAATATGGCGATCTTCTTGATGATCTTCTTGGATCACTAAAAGCAAAACAAAAAGAACTTGCAGAAAAGCATGGTAAGTATGTACCGATTGCATTAAAAATTGCGCCGGACTTATCAAGCGAAGAAATCGAAAAGATTGCTCAGGCATTAATTAAAAGTGAATTTGATGCGGCAATTGCAACCAACACAACCTTGACTCGTGACGGCGTAAGTGGATTACTAAATGCTAACGAAGCGGGCGGGCTAAGTGGTAAGCCATTGAATTCTTTATCAACAGTCGTTATTAAGCAGTTAGCTGATTGCTTAAAAGGCAAATTACCTATTATTGGTGTAGGTGGAATTAACGCTGCTGAAGATGCGGTAGATAAATTAGATGCTGGCGCTGAAATGGTGCAAATTTATACAGGATTTATTTATCAAGGTCCAAAATTAATTAAAGATATTGTTGAAGCATATCGTATTAAATAGTTAATTAAGATTGAATAATAACTATTGGATCGAAAAACGATCATTTAGATCTAAATATAGATCTCTATGATCGTTTTTATTTTTAACGATCATAATTATAGAAATTAAATTTATTTTGATATTGATGAAATAATCATCTATTATCCAATTATATTAAAATAAAGGTAAACGTTATGTTATTAATGCCAAAAAGGGATTGGCAATGGGGATATAATGAGAAACATGAAGTATTGAGTGTTTCGTTAGGGGATGACATGGAGTTTTTGTCACCTTATGGATTAAAGACCCTAATACCAGATGCCAAGCAGCCGTTAGAGTTTAGTGTTGAACATGCTAAATTTTATATTGATTTGGTAGACCGTTTATCAAAGTCACTTTCTTTAAATGATGCGCTTATTGTTCAGATAGCTCTTAATGCAACTGCTGCACATTTTCTATTAAAACCTCAAATGCCAAAGTCTTGGTTTTTTAACGTATCCCATCAATGTGTTTACAGTGAAGTCGGTAAGTTATTACAACTAACGACCAGTGAGCATTCAGTAATTGCCCTTGTCATCGAGTCTGGACTGCAAGCATCATTAATGATGATTATGTCTGCAGAATGTCGATTAACGGATGTTAAATCGCTAACGCAATTTGAGACAATTAAAGTCATGAACGATAGGTTAGGGCCTTTACCGGTAGGTATTAGACAAGTTAACGCTGCTTAAGCCTTTACCCTTATATTTCATTGCCAGCTAAGGTCAAGTCGATTTTTTTATCTTTTGTTTAAGAAGGAAGGGTTTATATTAGCAAGTTAAGCCTATTACATTGTTTGTATTTATTTGATTTCTAATCTTCAGCTAAACTTACTTCTACTTCTACTTCTACTTCTACTTCTACTTCTACTTCTACTAAATACTAGTCCTCTATTTAAAAATAATCGTTCGATTATTTTGCTAAATTGGACAGCTGTTTTATCCATTTTAGTCTTAGCTATTTTAACAACGGTCTACTGAGACCCATTATTATTTAATTGATGAGGTGTCGCTTAAACTTTCAACACCTCTCTATTAAATCTTTTTAGCTGGCTGGACAACTTGCTTCAGTCACTGAGTTAATGACAACTTCATTTACCGGTACTTCACTACTGTCAACCGTATCCAGAATATTGATTTGGTCGACAATCTCGATCCCTTCGACGACTTTTCCAAATACGGCGTAGCCATAGCTTGAACTTGATGCATCTAGTTGTGGGTTATCTAACACATTGATAAAGAACTGAGATGTTGCTGAATTAGGGTTACTTGTGCGTGCCATCGCAATTGTACCGCGCTCGTTACTGATCCCAACATCAGCTTCAATAACAATCGGATCATTGCCGGGTTTAGCAACCATGCCCGTTGTAAATCCGCCACCTTGAATTACAAAGTTGTGGGCTACACGATGAAATAACGTGCCGTCATAAAAGCCATCATCGACGTAATCTTTGAAGTTTTTACCCGTAATTGGCATGTTGGTTAAATCAATTGCTAAAGTAATTTCACCCATATTAGTTGCCATTAAATAACAAACATCAGCTTGTAAATCTGGTACTTCTTTAGGGGGAGTAATATCTGCACTGTCGCTATCACTGCCGCCACATGCAGCTAAACCTAGACAAAGAAAAGCGGGTAGGATTTTATTCATTATATTCTCACTTTAGACAGTTATACATTGTTGCATAAGTGTTTTGTGTTGTTGTTTTTGTGTGAGGCTTGAGTTTATTGATTTAATCCGTTAGATCAATGCTATAGATTAAATCGATACAAAGTGTCGCATTTAAAGTGAATGGTTTGTTATGTATTTGCTGGTTTTACGCCGTTTGAGATTGTTATAGGCTTTCGGCTGCTTGCTTTTGTTTATTATGCCATTACCATCATTTTGATGGGCTGACTCAATTCTTACCATGATTTATATGTACTGAGATTAGGGACAATTGGCTGTTAGGTTAGGCAATTACGTAATTTTCTTTAGTATTAAAACATGCAGATCAAAACGACTGGCAATAGTTAAACATAGTACTTGGTTATAGGCGTTCACATCTTATTGCCATGTATGGCAATGCACTGCGCTTTTCGTTGCAAACTGATGTTTAAAAGCAGATAAAGCAAAATGAGTATAGGGAGCTAGGCGAGGGTTGTTTGGTTGCAATAGCCTGACAAAACTGCCGTTACTAAAACTGTGCAATCAGCTATAGATTTTTACCAAAAGCGCGTTTGGTTACACAGTGATAGTGATTCAATTTAGGTTTTATTTGCTGTTACACAGATTTAATTTTGCTTTAGCCAATAACTTTTATCATTTAAGCCCGCTAACAGGTATAATACCGAACTAATTTTTACTGTGTGTCGACTAAACAATGTTAAATTTTTTTGCTGCTGCTCCTCGGGGCTATGAATACGCGTTATCACTTGAACTCGCCGAGCTTGGCGCTACTGACATTAAAGAAAGTGTTGCTGGTGTATATTTCACCGCGCCTTTAGAACTGGGATATCGTATTACCCTTTGGTCAAGACTTGCCAGCAGAATCATTTACGTTATTTATAAAGGTCCATGTGAATCTCCGGAGCAGCTTTATAACGCGGCTTACGGCATTGACTGGCAAATGCAGTTTTCAAATCGCAGTACTTTTAGCATTGATTTTCACGGCTTGGGTGGCTTTATTAAGAACACCCAGTTTGGCGCGCTGAAAATTAAAGATGCTATTGTTGACCGTTTCCGTGATGATGATTTTAGTCGTCCAAATGTAGAACGTGTTGATGCAGATTTTAGAATCGACGCGCACTTTAGACGTGGCGAAATTACAATTGGTTTTAACTTTTCTGGCCCAGCGTTACATAAACGTGGCTATCGCTCTACAACGGGGGAGGCGCCACTAAAAGAAAACTTAGCTGCGAATATGCTAGTACGTAGTGGTTGGCAGAGTGCACCTTCTGATCTGCTTGATCCATTCTGTGGTAGTGGCACGATATTAATTGAAGCTGCCATGATGGCATGTGATATGGCGCCGGGTATTCACCGTGAGCGTTTTGGCTTTGAATATTGGTTACCGCATAACAAAAAAGTGTGGCAAGAACTATTAAACGAAGCGCAAGCGCGTGCATCAATTGGTAAGACGCGTTGTGAGCTTAAGTTTTATGGTTCTGATATCGATTCTCGATTAGTCGCACTTGCTAAGCGCAATGCAGAAAACGCCGGTGTTTTAGAACTTATTGACTTCAGTGTTTGTAATGCACTTAATATTGAAGTTCCAGCAACTGCTGGTTACTTAATTTCAAATCCACCTTACGGTGAACGTTTAGGTAACGTTACTTCATTACTGCAATTGTACTATCAGTTAGGCGATAAGTTTAAAGCTGAGTTTGGTGGTTGGAACATAGCAATTCTTAATAGCGATATTGAGCTGCTATCTGCATTAAAGCTTAAAGCTGACAAACAGATGAAGATGAATAACGGTGCGCTTGAATGTGCGTTTAACCTTTATACTGTTCATGCTGAAAACACGCGCCGAATTGACCCTACTAATATCAAAATTGAAGGTGATGTTAGTGATATCGCAGTGCCGTTTGCTAACCGTATTAAAAAGAACTTTAAGCAGTTAGAAAAATGGGCAAAGAAGGAAGGTGTTGATAGCTATCGCCTGTATGATGCTGATTTACCAGAATATAATGTAGCTGTTGATAAGTATCTTGATTACGTTGTGATCCAAGAATATTCAGCGCCTGCACAAATCCCAGAAGCAGTGACTAAGCGCCGCTTAACTGATGTGCTCATTTCACTGCCAAGTGCCATTGGTATTGACCCTAACCATATTATTTTAAAGACTCGTGAGCGTAAAAAAGGCACCAATCAATATGAGAAGTTAGCTGCAAGCAAGCTTGAGTTAATCACTACCGAATATGGCGCTAAATTTAAGTTAAATCTAAAAGAATACCTTGATACAGGTTTGTTCTTAGATCATCGCTTAACGCGTAAGTTAGTTGGCGATAAGTCAAAAGGCCGCAGTGTGTGTAACTTATTCTCTTATACTGGTTCAGCTTCTGTGCACGCAGCATTAGGCGGCGCGACATCTGTTACTACAGTTGATATGTCAAATACCTATATTGACTGGGCTAAAGAGAACTTTGCATTAAATGGTCTAAATAGCGATAAATATCAGTTTGTTCAAGCGAACTGTTTGCAGTGGATTAAACGTACTCACGACAGATTTGACCTGATTTTTATTGATCCGCCAACCTTTTCAAACTCAAAAAGAATGGAAGATTCTTTTGATGTGCAACGTGATCACGTGGATATGCTTGGAGACATCTTTAAGCTGTTAAACCCAGGTGGAGAGATTATTTTCTCAAATAACAAGCGCAAATTTAAGATGGAAATTGCAGATCTTGAAGCTAAAGGAATGTCTGTAAAGAATATCGACAATCAAACGTTACCGCTTGATTATAAGCGCAACCCCCACATTCATAACACTTGGCTAATCACACATGCCAAGTAACTTGACAGTTATTTTGTATCACACAGATGCTTGCCATCTGTGTGAGTTGGCAGCTGATTTGCTCAATCAAGCAAACGTGCCATATAGCATGATAGATATTTGTGATGATCAATCTCTTGCAGAGCAATACGGTATTCGTATTCCTGTTGTCAAATTAGTCGAAACCCAAACTGAACTAAATTGGCCATTTGGTCTCGAAGCATTAGCAGAATTTTTAGGAGCGTAAGTTGAGTCTCGTACGTATTAATAACGGCTCTTTAGCCTACGGTTATACCCCATTATTGCAAAACGCCGATTTCACTATTGAACCTGGTGAACGCGTTTGTATCGTTGGTCGTAATGGTGCGGGTAAATCGAGCTTAATGAAAGTATTAAGTGGCGATGTTTTGCTTGATGAAGGTGAGTTTAACATTGCAACAGATGTTAAAGTCAGCCGTTTACAGCAAGACCCACCGAAAGCAGAGCAGGGTACTGTATACGCTTATATTGCAGCAGGCCTGCAAGAGGTCGGTGAAAAACTTGAACGTTATCATCAGCTGTCACACGATTTAGCAACAGCATCTCCTGATGAGATGGAACGTATGCTAAAGCAAATGGAACGTTTACAGGAAGAAATTGACCACCTTAATGGATGGCAATTAGACAACCGTATTAGTCAAAACTGTGAACTACTAGGCTTGGATTCAGAGGTTCCATTATCGGAGCTATCTGGTGGTTGGCAGCGTAAAGTGGCACTTGCTCGTGCACTAGTGAGCGATCCTGACTTACTGTTACTCGACGAACCAACTAACCACTTAGATATCGATACCATTGAATGGCTCGAGCAGTTCTTACTTAGCTATCGCGGCGCAATTGTGTTTGTCAGTCACGACCGTGGCTTCATTCAACGTATGGCGACACGAATCGTAGATTTAGATCGTGGTGTTGTTACATCCTGGCCTGGTAACTATCAAGCGTACCTTGAAGGTAAAGCTGAATGGCTGCGTGTTGAAGCAGAACAAAATGCTCACTTTGATAAAAAACTTGCTGAAGAAGAAGCATGGATCCGTCAAGGTGTTAAGGCTCGACGTACCCGTAATGAAGGCCGCGTGCGTGCCCTTAAAGATCTGCGTGTTGAGCGTATGGCGCGTCTTAATCGTCAAGGCGGCGCTAAAATGGCTGTGGCAGATACAGAGCGCTCGGGTAAGTTGGTTTTCGATATAGAAAACTTAGAGTACAACCTACCAGAAAAGAATTTAGTTAAAAATTTCAGCTCAACAGTTATACGTGGTGACCGTATTGCACTAATCGGGCCTAATGGTTGTGGTAAATCAACTTTGGTTAAGTTGTTGATTGGTCAGCTAGAAGCACAGTCAGGTCATGTTAAAGTCGGAACCAAGCTGGAAATTGCGTACTTTGACCAATATCGTGAGGCATTAGATCCTGAAAAAACGGTTGAAGATAACGTTGGTGAAGGTAAGAAAACCGTCACCATTAATGGTCAAGACCGTCATATATTAAGTTATCTACAGGACTTTTTATTCTCGCCAATGCGCGCTAGAACACCTGTTAAAGCTTTATCTGGTGGTGAAAAGAACCGTTTATTACTTGCGCGTTTGTTGCTAAGGCCTGCAAACCTTATTATCCTCGACGAACCGACCAACGATCTCGATATTGAGACGTTAGAGTTATTAGAGTCTTTACTTGCTGATTATAAAGGTACATTGTTACTTGTTAGTCACGATCGTGCATTCATTGACAATACAGTAACCAGTAGCTGGTGGTTTACAGGCAATGGTGGTTGGAGTGAATATGTTGGTGGCTATGAGGATGCGGTTTCTCAAGGGGCTCGATTCTACTCTGAGGAACCTCAAGCACAAAAAGCTGTCCAAGCAGCTGTTGCTGAAGCAAAACCTGTTACTGCAGTAGTTGAAAAGAAAGCCGAGAAAAAGCTTTCATATAAGTTACAGCGCGAATTAGAGTCTTTACCTGCTTTGATGGAGCAGTTAGAGCAAGAACTTGAAGCACTACAAACTATTGTTAGTGCGCCTGAGTTTTATAGCCAGGAACAAAAAATAGTGAATGAAAACTTAAAAGCGTTGTCCGATAAGGAGAGTCAGCTTGAGAGTTGCTTTGAGCGATGGGAAGAGCTCGAATCATTGAAGTAAGCTAAAAAATAAGAAATAGGAAGCGAGTTAATGAAGTTTAAGTTGGATAAAACCCTATCGTTAGTAGCTGTTGGCGTGATAAGCGTACTTCAAGGTGTGCAAGCTGCACCTGTATATGAAATTATTAATATCGATCTTGATACTTACGATTTAAACGGAACCATAGCTAATACCCGTAACGGTTATGGTATGGCGGTTAATAGTAGCAACGAAGCTGTTGGCGCTGCTAAAGGAAAGAAAAAGCTTACTGTTTCAGAAGAAGATGACGGCGTTATCGACATTGAAGATGGTGTAGCGGATTCAGAGACTATTACTTACTCTGTTAATTTGCCGATTATTGCAAACAACTTTACTTTTAATTCAATTGGTAATGAGTGGTTGCCAACGTTTGAAAGCGTTAACGGCACCACTGCACCGACATTTCCTGAAGATGAAGACACTGCTAACTCAGTAGATACTTTCTTTTATGATATCAACGACTCAGGCCTTAAAGTCGGTGCAATGACTGCAGAAGAGCAAACTCTTCCATATGACGGTAGTAGCGAGACTCAAGAGTTTTGGTATTACCGTGAATATGAACAGCGTGGTTTTGTCAAATCAGGTACTGATGCAGAAGTGGCATTATTACCGCCTTATAATCAATATGTTTATAAAGAAGGTGAGTCTGAAGAGCAAACAATAACAGTCGGTGGTTTTTCAAGTGCTGCAGCGGTAAATAATAGTGGTTTGATTGCCGGTTATGCAAGTACTGATATTAGCGATAATAGTGGCAACATCATTAATTCCTGCGTTGAAAACAATAGTGAAACCGCGCCACAGGAAATCTGTATTCAAGCGGCTCAATTTCCGAACCAATATGGTTATAGTGATATTCAGTATCAGATTCGTGGATATGTTTGGCAGTATGATGCAGGTGTGGTTACACCAACGATGCTACCTCTTGGTCTCGAAGTAACTAATGATTCTGTATATAGTGCGCAGGGGTTGGGAGTTAATAACGAGGGAGTTGTAGCGGGTCGTTCTTATGTCTATCGTGATAACGATAAAGACAGATTATATTACGATGCAGCCTATTGGACTAAAGATGCAACTACAGACGAATACAAGTACAACTGGGTAGATGTTGATGAAGCTCGAGATGTTTACTCATCAATAGCCTATGATATTAATGACAACGGCATATTAGTTGGTAGTTATAACAAATATATCAACGGTTATCGTCGTGATAAGTTTTTCTATTTCGACACTAATAATCCAGAGACTCCGCTCGTTACGCCAAATGATTTTTATAATAGTATCTCTGACCTAGGCAGCAGAGCACGTGACATTAATAATCAAGGGCAAGTTGTTGGTTACATTGAAACGACCCACGATAAAGAGAAGCCGCGCCCAAAAGCTGGTTTCTTATATCAACTACCAAATACTGAGTACCCTGAAGGTGAATTTAAGAATCTGAATAGCTTACTAACTTGTGAGTCTAAAGGTTACCAGCAAGATGCTGAAGGAAACTGGGAAAGAAACCTTGTCGAAGTGACAGATGGTGATGGCACAAAATTGACCTATAAAAGTGATATCTTAGTAGTTGAAGCGAATAGCATTAATGAAGATGGCACTATTGTTGGTACTGCATTTATCCGTAAGCCATCTTATAAATTCGATGAAGACGGTAATTTAGTTCTTGGAGATGATGGTTTACCATTCTTCCAGTTAAATGGTAATGGTGAGCCTGTAACCTCGTATTTACCACGTATGGTTGTATTACAGCCTGCTGGTGCAACAGCTGAAGCCTGTACTGTTGTAGACGATGACGGTAGTGACGATAATTATGAGCGCAAAGGGGCAGCTAGTTTTGCATGGTTGTTCGCCTTGCCATTGTTATGGTTTAGACGCCGTTTTAAGTAAGATATTGTTAAGATAAAAGTCGAGGCTAATGCCTCGATTTTTTTTGCAATAAATTTGTAAGATTTCTCAATAGCTTAAAAAATAACCGTGAATAAGTGGTTTCTTGGGGATTGATCTCGAGTAAAAAAAGATTTATTTATGGGGTGAAGCGATAGCTTCTTTTGTTATCGAAGAGAGGATGCTTGCATGAAAAGACAAAAAAGAGATCGATTAGATAGAGCTTTTTCAAAAGGTTTCCAAGCGGGAATTGGAGGCCGATCAAAAGAGATCTGTCCCTATTCGACGCTTGATTCAAAATCACAATGGCTTGGTGGTTGGCGCGAGGGCATTGATGGGCGAGTAAGTGGCTTATTTAATAAATAGCACTTAGTCATCTATTCTAAGAATTTTGAATTTCACAAGGGATCAATTAAGCAGCATTTTTGCCCTCTGATTCAGAGGGCATTTTAATGACAACGAAAGCGATTTAAAATGAGGTAGTATCGGTAAAAATACCGACTTTAAGGTCTTTGGCGCTGTAGATCTCACGTCCATCAACTTCCATAGTTGCATCTGCAATACCCATAACCAATTTACGGTATACTTTACGCTTAATAGTCAGTTTATAGGTCACCTTTTTCGCTTCAGGTAAAACTTGGCCTGTGAATTTTACCTCACCTACACCTAATGCACGGCCTTTACCTAGCGCACCTTCCCAACCAAGGAAGAAGCCAACTAACTGCCACATAGCATCTAAGCCAAGGCAACCTGGCATAACTGGGTCACCGGCAAAGTGACAATCAAAAAACCAAAGGTCAGGGTTAATATCCAGTTCCGCTACAATTTCACCTTTACCAAACTCACCACCATCGGCATTAATCTTTAATACTCGATCGATCATCAACATATTGTCTTTTGGTAATCTTGGAGAATTTGGTTCAAATAGTTTGCCAAGTCCACAGGCAACAAGATCTTCTTTAGTAAAACTGTTTGCGTAACTCATTATTTTTTATACTCCAGCAATTTGAGCTGCCAAGGTTAGCGAACACGTGTACGCTAAACAACTCCGATCAGCTAGAAATTTTAAATTTATCGAGTAGTCTCGCAAAAAGGCTAGGTTCTTCTTCCTGGTATCCGGCTAGATTTTCTAACCGAGACTGTACTAAACCGTATAGCGACTCGTCTGGAAATTGATTGTCCTCATCAGCACTACCTGCTGGCAGTTGCATTAGAATTTCAACCGCTTCATCGATATGCTTAACTTGATAAATCGAAAACAAGCCTTCAGTGACAGCATCTATGACGTCTTGATGTAAATTCAACTGTTGCATATTAGAGCAGGGGATTATGACACCTTGATTACCCGTTAGACCTCGACGCTTACATAGCTTAAAGAAACCTTCTATTTTCTCATTCACACCGCCAATAGCCTGAACATTACCAAACTGGTCGATTGCACCAGTAGCAGCAAGACTCTGATTAATGGGCTTTTCAGCTATCGCTGAGATAAGGCAGCAATATTCTGCTAATGAAGCACTATCGCCATCAATCTCTTGATATGACTGCTCAAACACTATGTTAGCGTTAAGGTGAAGTGGGGCGTCCTTTCCAAATATGCGGTATAAACAGGCTGATAAAATCATCATACCTTTAGCGTGAATATTGCCACCTAACTCAGATTTACGCTCAATGTCAGCAACTTCACCATCGCCATAGTGGACTGACGCAGTAATACGTGCAGGTTCACCATAGCTAAACTCAGCATTTTCAATCACGGTTAAGCCATTGATCTGGCCAATAACTTCATCTTGAGTTGGTAGGTTGATAAAAAGATCATCAAAATTCTGTTCTGATAGCCTCTCAGATGCATTATGTCTTTGATTGAGCATGGCAATACTATGGGCCAATGCTTGATGGCTAATGCGCTCACTACGGCCATAGGCTTTTGCTTGAGCTAACAAATGTTCAATATTGGTTGCCATTAAGCTTAGGCGTAATTGATGATCAGCAAGCTTTGCGCAAAATAGTAGTAGCAACTGCAACGCGTTATTTTCTAACTGTATATTTAAATCAGTAAAAATACCTGCTAACCAGTGGCAATAGTCATCAACAGAGTGCTCATCAAGATCCATTTCATTGATTAGTTCACCAAGCAATGGGAAATGGCGCGAAAAGCTCGGTTCTCCTAGCCAACAGCTACCATATTGGTGACTAGAGCCAATCAACACTATTTTGCAGTTTAACGGTAGTTCAGCGAGCTGAGAGTGGACGTGGTAAGTTTGTTTATCAAGGATCTCAAGTAATAAGTCCCAAAGTGGCTCTCTTTTCCATAAAGAATCTGCACAAATAAATAAATAATGGCATGTAGCCAGCAAGCCCGGTTCGTAAACTTTGCTTTCACTGTTAAAACGACCGACTAGATCTGTTTTGCGAATTGACCCTGATAAATATCGATACTTATGCTGTTTGGCTGCTAACGGTTTCGGATCACTGCTTGAGCTTTGTGTCCAAATAGGTTCTTTATGTTCGTTCTGTACTAAAAACTGTGGCGAAAATACGCCATGTGCATCGATTAGCGCCTCGATAGTACGTTTACGGTTACAGCCAAAATACTCTGCGATAAACATATGTTGATTATCAGTTTCGCTAAGTAACCTGAATGCGTCTGAGCAGCGTTCTTGGGCTAATAAGTTTGCTTTTGCGCTGGGAGTAAATTCCTGTTTTGGAGAAAGCGTAAAATGAGGAATTAGTGCTGAAGCAGGAATAACGTTTGAGTTCATAAAAGTGCATGGCTATTTTTAGTAGGCTGATACTATCACAGTTTTGCAAAGTCTTTGATAGATCACACTCATTACGACAACAGTAACAGCATTATGATTGGCATGATTAAAGGCGTAATCGTTTGTATCGTTTGCTATTTCAGCATAATAGGCTGCATTAAACATAAATTTAGTTATACAGGTTTACATCATATTGCGAAACGCATAATATCTAGTCCAATTGGAGAGATGGCAGAGTGGTCGAATGCACCGGTCTTGAAAACCGGCATGGGTTTATAGCCCATCTAGGGTTCAAATCCCTATCTCTCCGCCATATTAAGAAAAGGCAGCCTAGGGCTGCCTTTTTTGTTTTTAAGCTAAGTTGTTAATTAATAAATTATTTATAGAGGTACTAGTCGAGTTGAATTTGCTATTTTTTCCTTTCTATATCTTGTCATATGCGATAAATTATCTCCCATAACATTTTAAATTCTGTCCAAAGCCTCTTGGTCAGTATTAGGCATTAAGGGTAAGACAACTTTGATCTCTGTATATTTAGTTGATGACCATGAGTTAGTTAGAACCGGTATTCGACGGATCCTTGAAGACGAGCGCGGTATTAAAGTGGTAGGAGAGGCCGGTGATGGTGAAACTGCTGTTCAGTGGTGTCGTAAAAATGAAGCTGATGTGATTTTAATGGACATGAATATGCCCGGCATCGGCGGATTAGAAGCTACTCGAAAAATTTTACGTTTCCAAGCGCACGCTAAAATCATTGTTCTAACTATTCATACCGAAGATCCTTTTCCCACAAAAGTCATGCAAGCAGGTGCATCCGGTTACCTTACTAAAGGTGCAACATCGCCTGAGGTATTACAAGCTATTCGACAGGTTGCTCATGGACAAAGATACTTATCACCGGAAATCGCGCAACAAATGGCTTTAAGTCAATTTAACCAGTCAGAAGACAATCCGTTTAAAACCCTATCTGAACGAGAACTACAGATTATGTTGATGATCACCAATGGTGAAAAGGTCAGCGAGATCTCTGAGCAACTTAATTTAAGCCCTAAAACTGTCAACAGCTACCGTTACAGGTTATTCGCTAAACTTGGTATTGGTGGCGATGTAGAGCTGACTCGCTTAGCAATTAGATATAAGATGTTAGATACGGGACAATTCTAACTCAAATTTAAACCTGTTATGCCAGATGCATTTAATGCCGAAGATTTTTTAAAAACAGTCACCTCATCACCTGGTGTTTACAGGATGTATGATCATAAGGGAACTGTGATTTATGTGGGCAAGGCGAAAGATTTAAAAAAACGCCTTTCTTCATATTTTCGTAAAAATTTAGCCAATGTTAAAACCCAAGCATTGGTTTCTCATATCGCCAATATCGATGTCACACTGACTCACAGTGAAACAGACGCACTGATCCTTGAAAATGACTACATCAAACAATACATGCCGAAATATAATGTATTGCTTCGAGATGATAAGTCATACCCGTATATCTTATTAAGTAATCATAAACACCCTCGGTTGGCCTATCATCGAGGTCCCAAGCGCGATAAGGGACAATATTTCGGACCCTACCCCAACGGAGGGGCTGTGCGAGAAAGCTTGCACTTGATGCAGAAAATATTCCCTATCCGCCAATGTGACGACTTATATTATAAATCTCGTTCGAGACCTTGCTTGCAGTATCAAATTGGCCGTTGCAGTGCGCCTTGTGTTGATAAAATTAGCACCGTTGATTATCAAGAACAGGTTCGTTTAGCCACGCTATTTTTAAAAGGCAAGAATAGTCAGGTTATGTCGGTGTTAGTCGCGCAAATGGAATTAGCTGCTGCAGAAATGCGTTATGAGCAAGCAGCAACTTTTCGCGATCAAATTACTGCGTTAAGACGTGTATCAGAGCAGCAAGAGGTGTCGAATGCATCCGGAGATCTTGATGTCATTGGCGCTTACTATGCTTCAGGTGTCGCATGCTTCCATTTACTGTTTATTCGAGAAGGCAAAATATTCGGTAGCCGAAGCTATTACCCTAAAGTACCAGCCAACACTGAGGTATCAGAAGTCTTGCGCTCGTTTATGCTGCAGTTTTATCTCAATGCAGACAGCCAACGCTTAACTCCAAAAGAGATCTTGATTAGTGAATCGTTTGAGGAGCAAGCTGAATTAGCGCAAGCGATCCAAGCGGGGCAAAATAAAAAAGTCGAGATCAAAACCAATGTTCGCGGTGAAAGAGCCAGTTTTTTAAGGCTAGCCTTAACCAATGCAACAAACGCAGTTAATACACGTTTATCGCACAAGAATACTGTAGAGCAGCGATTCCTATTGTTAGAAGAGGCAATTGAAGCAACAAGTAGCATCAAACGTATGGAGTGTTTTGATATCAGTCATACGATGGGGGAGAGTACGGTAGCCTCTTGTGTAGTGTTTAACCGAGAGGGGCCTAACAAGGCAGATTATCGTCGTTATAATATTGAAGGTATAACACCTGGCGATGATTATGCTGCCATGAAACAGGCGATTACTCGTCGTTTCGATAAAATCACTGATAAAGGAAAAATCCCTGATATTTTATTTATTGATGGTGGTATTGGCCAGTTACGGATCGCACAAAAGATAGTAGATGAAAAATTTGTCGCCATAGACAATGCCCCAACGCTCATTGGCGTGGCAAAAGGTGAAGGTCGTAAGCCTGGCTTAGAAACTTTAATTTATGGTGAAAATGAGGAGTCCTTTACTTTGCCTGCAGATTCAGGTGCATTACACCTTATACAACATATTCGTGATGAGTCTCATCGCTTCGCAATTACTGGGCATAGAAATAAAAGACAAAAAACACGTAATACTTCTTCACTGGAATCAATAGCCGGTGTAGGCCCTAAACGTCGTAAGGCGTTACTGCAATATTTAGGTGGTATTCAAGAAGTAAAGGGCGCAAGCGTGTCAGAATTGGTAAAAGTTCCCGGTATTAGCTTAGAAATGGCACAAACGATACATGATGCATTGCGAGGGTAACAAAATTAAGGCAAGATTGGCGCTGCTTTTGACTAATAGGTTCTACAATGCCGTTTAACATTCCTATTGCGTTAACACTTTTCAGGTTAATACTGTTACCTGTTTTCGTTGTGCTTTTTTATATTCCAGAGCCCTGGTCTCCTTTTGCATCTGCATTTGTTTTTTGGTTAGCCGCTGTTACTGACGCTTTAGATGGTTATGCTGCGCGTAAATTAAAACAATCAACTCGCTTTGGCGCATTTCTTGACCCGGTTGCAGATAAAATCATGGTAACCACAGCCTTGGTATTATTGATCTCTGAGTACGGTAATATTTGGCTGACCCTACCAGCACTCATTATGATTGGACGAGAAATTGTAATATCAGCGCTCAGGGAGTGGATGGCCGAAATTGGTAAACGTGGTGCAGTAGCTGTGTCTTGGATTGGTAAGTATAAAACTGCAGCGCAAATGGTTGCGATAACAGGCTTAATTTGGCAACCAAATGAATTTTTGACTTACGTTGCCTATGCATTATTTTACGTAGCAGCAGTTCTTACTTTATGGTCGATGATGAGCTATATTCTCGCAGCTTGGAAAGATTTAACTGCAGAATAGCTGGTTAAAACAACGAAAAGTTCGATAAGTGCGCAAACAGTCATTTATCGCTAATTATAGCGTTGACTCTTGGCATTTAATCGGTAGAATGCCATTCCGTAGTCAAGGGGAAGTGAATTACACTTCAGCTTGAAAACAGGTTAAATTGAAGTGCGACATTAGCTCAGTTGGTAGAGCGATACCTTGCCAAGGTATAGGTCATCGGTTCGAACCCGATATGTCGCTCCAATTTAATAAAGTGGCGCGATGGCAGAATGGCTATGCTGCGGATTGCAAATCCGTCGATCTCGGTTCGACTCCGGGTCGCGCCTCCATAACTCTTTAAGAGTTATGATGAAAAGAACAGGAATTTGGTGAGTTTACTCTTTAGTGTAAATAACAAGTGAGTAAGCAGTATTGATACCGACAATGCGTATCATCAAAATCAAAGAGTTTGCCCGTGTGGTGGAATCGGTAGACACAAGGGATTTAAAATCCCTCGCTGAATAAGCGTGCCAGTTCAAGTCTGGCCACGGGTACCATCATTAAAGCCTCCGCATTAGCGGGGGCTTTTTTGTATTTACGCCGATGAAAAAAGTACAAGGGATTACCTTTAATAAGAGCGGCCTCGTTAAATAAGGCATCTAAGTTCAAGCCTGGCCACGGGTACCATCTTCTTTAAGAAGAGTATTTAAACCAGCCACCGAGCTGGTTTTTTTACGTCTGAAATTTGAGTTGCGGTAAGGCACAAAGGATTACTTTTAATAAGATCGGCCTTGCTGAATAAGCGTGCCAGTTCAAGTCTGGGCACGGGTACCATCATTAAAGCCTCCGCATTAACCGGGGCTTTTTTGTATTTACGCCGATGAAAAAAGTACAAGGGATTACCTTTAATAAGAGCGGCCTCGTTAAATAAGGCATCTAAGTTCAAGTCTGGCCACGGGCACCATCCTCTTTAAGAAAAGTATTTAAAGCAGCCGCTGAGCGATTAAATCTTTATACTAATTGGTATAAGTCTCTCTGTCGGCTGCTAAGGGAAGGCATTTATAACTAGCAGGTTATAACCTTAATTAAAATTTAGCATGTAAGTGCGCTAGATCAGCAGGTATCTTTACTTGTTTTGGTTGAGGAAAGAACAAGGCAAGTAAAACTGAGCCTTTATTACCTTAACTAGCTATTTTATAAGCATCTACTGAGCGTTATTTGTCTGGTTAGATCGCGTTTTAACCAGTTGAATAAAATCATTTAATTTATTATTGACTGAGATTTTAATTCAGGTAAAGTGTGCCTCGTTCCCAAGTGATGGGAAACAAGAAGGCGCGATGGCAGAATGGCTATGCTGCGGATTGCAAATCCGTCGATCTCGGTTCGACTCCGGGTCGCGCCTCCATAATTCTTTAAGAGTTATGATGAAAAGAACAAGAATTTGGTGAGTTTACTCTTTAGTTTAAATAGCAAGTGAGTAAGCAGTATTGATACCGGCAATACGTATCATCAAAATCAAAGAGTTTGCCCGTGTGGTGGAATCGGTAGACACAAGGGATTTAAAATCCCTCGCTGAATAAGCGTGCCAGTTCAAGTCTGGCCACGGGTACCATCATTAAAGCCTCCGCATAAGCGGGGGCTTTTTTGTATTTACGGCTGTGGCAAAAGTACAAGGGATTACTTTTAATAAGATCGGCCTCGCTGAGTAAGTGTGCCAGTTCAAGTTTGGCCACGGGGAGCATCATTAAAGCCTTTGCGTTGAAATGTGGGGTTATTTTGCAGCTAATGAAAATAACGACTGCATTTTTGTCAGAGCTATAGCCCTAGAGTCAATCTTGTTTTCTATAACAAGCTCAATATTTTTGTACTCTCGCTAACTCGCTAATACTAAGAAACAATTACGCGATGGGTTTTAGCCTTCTACAACAGCGATGGATAAGGCTGGTTAATTTATGTTTTGTTCATATACAAAACACAATTGTTTGCCATACTTAATCAAAGTAGTTTAAAAGGGATGTTAGATGGTGTTTTGTCGTTTTATATGTTGTATAAGCTTGCTGTGTTTTAGTGTTGTTAGCCTTGCTGATGAACGACTTCAACGTGCTAAAAAAATGCTATATCAACAGGTATCACTTATTGCTTTGGTTAAGCCGAATTCGGAGTTTGACCAACATAAAGTCGTGTTAGCACAACAATCTGTCCAGTCCGAAGCAATTCAGCAAATAGAAACAGATATTCAAGCGTTTTGGCAATCACGACAGATCCCTATAAACAATGCTGCTCTAAATAAACTTGATGATCCATTTATAAGAGCACTGGCTTTAGAGCCTCAACTTGCTGGCTATTTGCAGGTTCAGAATCGAATCCGTCATTTAATGTGGCTCGCTGAGCAAGATTGGTGGCAGCCAATCCAGCTATCACAGCTTGTTCGTCCAGGTAAGCAAGATCCAATTATTGCAGATGTCGTTAAACGTTTATGGCTGTTGGGCGATATAGAAACCTCTGCTTCAGAATCAACATTATTAGACAGTTCTGTAGCCGAAGCATTGAAACGTTTTCAATTGCGACACGGCTTAAAACCGGATGCTGTTATCGGCCCTGAAACTATAAAATGGTTAAATATTTTGCCTGCAGAAAGGGCATCAATATTGGCAAACAATTTTGTTCAACGCGCAGAATTTATGGCTCAACGAGAACAGCGCTTCTTAGTTATCAATATTCCAGCATTTGAGATGGAGTTGTTTAATGAGGGCAGAGTAGAGTTAGCCTCTAAAGTTATTGTAGGTAAACCCTATAGACCTACGCCTTTGCTTAGTAGCTCTATTTCAAATGTAGTGATTAATCCTAGTTGGCGCGTGCCGAAAAAAATCCTCTACAACGATCTACTCCCACAAGTAAGAAAAGACGGTAACTATATCGCAGAGCGTAATTTTGATGTGTACGATCGAGATGATAATCGCATGCAAAGAACTGCGGAGCAGTGGAGTGATTTAGCCAAAGGACCATTTCCATACCGATTTGTGCAACGTCCGGGCTTAAATAACACGTTAGGGCGTTATAAGTTTTACTTTCCCAATGATTTTAGCGTTTATTTACATGACACGTCAGACCCGGAATTATTCGAGCGTAGTAATCGAGCCTTATCATCAGGGTGTATTCGCGTGCAAAACGTTGAAGGTTTAGCTAACTGGATGGCTGCAAATTTAGTTAAAGATAAGCAAACGTGGGTTGATAGACACAGAGACAGAACACGCACTCAATGGTTCGCACTCAATTCTAAATTGAACGTTCATTTAGTTTATTGGACGGCTTGGATGGATGATTCAAATCAAGCGCAGTTTAGAAATGATATCTACCAAATGCACAGCCGGCCTCAGGTTCAAGACAGCGAAAGTGCACAGATCAATGACTTGTAGTGCAGTTTTAGCTAATTTAGCTTCTGCGCTTGATTTCTTATTTCTGAAAGGTTAGTTTGCTTGCCAGTTGTTGGAAAAGTAGTCAGTGGTGAAAGTGTGTCAGTAGTATGTTCCTCTCGTAGACAGTTATTATTAGGCTTAGGTGGCGTAGCGATGTTTTCAATGTTGCCATCAAAAGCGCAAGCAAGTCGTTCAACAACCGGGGTGAGAAGCTTGGGCTTTTATAATCGCCACACAGGTGAACGCGGGCAGGGAAGCTACTGGATAGATGGTAACTATCAAAGTGAAATTTTAACTGATTTTAGCCAAGTGCTTAGAGATCATCGTCAAAATGAATCTGCACCAATGGATAAACGCCTTTTTGATTTTGCGTTTAAATTAACTGAAGAGCTGAGTTTTGAGGATGAGTTGCATGTTATATCTGGCTATCGCTCGCCAAAAACCAATGCAATGTTAGCTAAAAACAGTAATGGTGTTGCCAAGAAAAGCTACCATATGAAAGGAATGGCATTAGATCTGGCCTTACCTGGTGTCAAACTAGCTCATATCCGCGAGGCGGCTATTGAGTTAAAACTTGGCGGAGTCGGCTACTATCCAAATTCAGGTTTCGTTCATATTGATACTGGCCCGGTCAGAAATTGGTAATGTTCGGCATATATTTGAGTAATTACGTGCGATAAACTTTGTTAATTTAAAAGTGCTATGTTAGAATCCGCCCGCTTTAAGCAAGTCGTCGTTGGTCGAAAATGATGACTTTAAATTTTTTTGTTTTATTTTATAAAGTGAGTTAAATATGTCTTACACTATCGCTGCACAAGTTCGTACAGAAATCGGGAAAGGTTCGAGCCGCCGCCTACGTCACGCTAAGAAAGTTCCTGGTGTTATCTACGGTCCAGGTAAAGAAGCTATCTCTATTGTTTTTGAACACAAAGATATCATCAACATTCAAGAGAACCAAGATTTCTACACTTCTGAGCTAACTATCGCTCTAGAAGGTAAAGATGTTAAAGTTCGCGTTCAAGACATGCAACGCCATGCGTTCAAGCCTATGATCGAACACGTTGACTTCAAATTCGCTTAATTTTAAGCTGATTTGATAAAAAAGCGCCTTTAAGGCGCTTTTTTTATGGCTGAATATTCCTAATAATTATTCTGCAGGTTTTTCGGGGCAAGCCGCAATAATGCTGATCTTTCCCTCATCGCATTGCTCAAGTTTTACATCAAATCCCCATAAGCGGTGCAGATGTTTTACTACTTGCTGACAAGTATCAGCCAGTGGGATCCTTGAGTTGGGTATATACCTTAAGGTTAATGAACGATCTCCTTTTACTTCAACGTTCTGTACTTGAATATTAGGCTCAAGATTAGAGAGGTTATATTGCTGAGATAGTTTTTCTCTGATCTCTTTATATCCAGAATCATCATGGATTGCCGAAACTTGGATATGGTTTTTTCTATCATCATCAAGAATAGAAAACAGCTTAAATTGTCTGATGATATTAGGCGATAGATACTGACTAATAAAACTTTCGTCCTTAAAGTTTTCCATTGCAAAGTGTAAGGTTGTTAACCAATCACTCCCTGCAATATCAGGAAACCACTCTTTATCTTCTTCTGTTGGGTTTTCACAGATCCGACGTATGTCGACAAACATATTAAAACCCAAAGCGTAAGGGTTAATACCACTATAATAGGGGCTGTTATAGTTTGGCTGCGCGACAACATTGGTGTGGCTTTGTAGAAATTCCAGCATAAACCTGTCAGTGACTAAGCCCTCATCATAAAGGTGATTTAAGATGGTGTAATGCCAGAACGTTGCCCAGCCTTCATTCATCACTTGAGTCTGTTTCTGGGGGTAGAAGTATTGCCCCATTTTACGAACTATCCTAACAATCTCCCGTTGCCAAGGCTCTAATAGTGGGGCATTTTTCTCGATGAAGTAGAGAATATTTTCCTGTGGTTCTGATGGAAAGTTAGTTTTTTCAAGCTTAGCCTCTTCTTGTGGTTGATCGGGAATGGTGCGCCATAGTTCATTAACCTGACTTTGTAAGTAGGCTTCTCTGTCTTTTTGGCGAACTTTCTCCTCTTTGAACGATATTTCACTCGGACGTTTATATCTATCAACGCCATAACTCATAAGGGCATGGCAAGAGTCGATAATACTTTCCACTTTTTCAATGCCGTAAAGTTCTTCACATTCGCTGATATAGTTTCGAGCAAACACAAGGTAATCAATAATAGAGCTTGCATCAGTCCACGTTTTAAAAAGGTAGTTGCCTTTAAAAAAACTATTATGACCAAAGCTTGCATGCGCCATTACCAGCGCTTGCATTGTGATGGTATTTTCTTCCATCAGGTAAGCGATGCAAGGATCTGAATTAATTACAATTTCATAGGCAAGCCCCATCTGGCCGCGTTTATAGCCCTGTTCTGTTTCGATAAATCGTTTACCAAACGACCAGTGCGTATAACCTATTGGCATGCCAATACCGGCATAAGCATCCATCATTTGCTCAGCAGTAATGACCTCTATTTGATTCGGGTATGCATCTAAGCGGTAGATCCCGGCAACGCGCTCAATTTCGGTTAAATAGGTTTGTAATAAATCAAAGTTCCAATCTGGGCCATCATCCATTGGTGTTGTTTTATTTGGAGTATCCATTAGCGCCTCCTACACAGCCTGCTTTTTAAAAAGCTCTCTAAATACTGGGTAAATATCCTCAGCCTGCTTGATATGTTGAACTGCAATATTGGCATGTGATTTTTGTAAATCTTCATACTCTCGCCACAAGGTTTGGTGTGCACGATTAGTGATTTCGATATAACTAAAATAGCGCACCACAGGCAGTAATTTCTTTTCTAAAAGCTCATGACAAGAAGGTGAGTCATCGGCCCAGTTGTCGCCATCCGATGCTTGAGCTGCATATATGTTCCACTCATTCTCAGGATAACGTTTTTGCTGGATCTCATGCATAAGTTTGAGAGCACTAGATACAATTGTACCGCCTGTTTCTTGCGAGTAGAAAAACTCATGCTCATCGACTTCTTTTGCTTGTGTATGATGGCGGATATACACTACTTCGAGATTTTTATAGGTTCGAGTTAGGAATAAATACAGCAATATGTAAAATCGTTTCGCCATATCTTTGGTTGCCTGATCCATAGAGCCAGATACATCCATGAGGCAAAACATTACCGCCTGACTAGATGGTACTTCACGTTTAGCGTAATTGTTGTAACGTAAATCGAAGGTATCAATAAATGGCACTTTCTTGATCCGTTCTTTGAGATCTTTGATTTCGGCCTTAAGCGACAATATACGTTCAGCTTTTGAGCCAGGGGTATTTTCAAGATCCTCAAGCTCACGTTCTAATGCAATTAGCTTGGACTTCTTAGTGGAAGTCATCGCAGTTCTACGAGCAAGTGATGAGCGTAGGGAGCGTACAATATTAATATTGGCAGGAACGCCATCATTGGTAAAACCCGCTCGATAAACTTGGTATTCCACGAGTTTATTTAATCGATTGTTTTGCAAGTTAGGTAACTCAAGATCTTCAAATAGAAGCTCTAGGTATTCATCTTTAGATATTTGGAACACAAAATCATCTTGGCCTTCGCCAGAGTCTGATGCGTCCCCTTGTCCGGCACCTTGTCCCTGTCCTTTTGGTGGACGTTCAATTTGATCGCCCCGGGCAAATTTATCATTACCCGGATGGACGCGCTCACGGACGCCCCCGTTACCTTGGTGAAATGTAGGCTCGCTAATGTCGCGAGTAGGGATACTGATCTTTTCGCCTTTATCAACGTCAGTCACGCTGCGGCGGGTTACCGCATCACTTACCGCTTTTTTAATCTGCTTTTTATAACGATTAATAAATCGTTGACGATTGACGGTACTTTTACCTTTGGCGTTAAGTCTTCTATCAATAAAACTTGTCATGCGCACCTCCTAGCCGATAGTGGGGGAGTAAACTCCCCCCTGGGCTTTTTAAGAAGACTTTCTTACTCTCAAATACCACTCTGAAAGCAGTCTTACTTGTTTTTGGGTGTAGCCTTTTTCCATCATACGATTGACAAAATCATCGTGTTTCCGTTGATCATCCGTCGAGGTTTTACCATTGAAAGAGATAACTGGTAATAGATCTTCAGTATTCGAAAACATCTTTTTCTCAATTACCGTTCGTAATTTTTCATAGCTTGTCCAAAGTGGATTTGTACCTTCGTTATTGGCGCGAGCACGCAACACGAAATTGACAATTTCATTTCGGAAGTCCTTAGGGTTGCTAATTCCCGCAGGCTTTTCTATTTTCTCAAGCTCGGCATTTAAAGCGGCTCTATCGAAAAGCTGACCTGTTTCAGGGTCGCGATATTCTTGATCCTGGATCCAAAAGTCAGCATAAGTAACATACCTATCAAAAATATTCTGACCATATTCAGAGTAAGACTCCAAATAGGCTGTTTGAATTTCTTTACCAATAAATTCAACATACTTAGGTATTAGGTATCCCTTTAAAAACTCTAAGTAACGTTCAGCCATTTCCGACGGGAACTGCTCTTGCTCTATTTGACGTTCCAATACATAAAACAGATGCACTGGATTTGCAGCTATTTCGGTATGGTCAAAATTAAATACTCGCGAAAGAATTTTGAAAGCAAATCGAGTGGATAGGCCTAGCATGCCTTCATCAACACCAGCGTAATCGCGATATTCCTGATATGACTTAGCTTTAGGGTCAGTATCTTTTAAGCTTTCACCATCGTATACGCGCATTTTAGAATAAATAGAGGAGTTCTCTGGCGCGATGACCCTTGATAACACACTAAATTGTGCCAGGGTTTCTAGGGTTCCTGGTGCACACGGCGTATTAGCAAGCTCTGAATTTGCAAGTAGTTTTTCGTAAATTCGAACTTCTTCCGAAATTCTGAGGCAATAAGGCACTTTAACGATATAAACACGGTCTAAAAATGCTTCGTTAGTTTTGTTGTTTCTAAAGGTAGTCCATTCTGACTCGTTGGAGTGAGCTAAAATAATGCCAGAGAAAGGCAGGGCAGATAAGCCTTCTGTACCATTATAATTACCTTCCTGAGTGGCAGTTAATAGTGGATGTAGCACCTTAATTGGTGCTTTAAACATCTCAACAAACTCCATCATGCCTTGGTTCGCTCGACATAGTGCTCCAGAGTACGAATAGGCGTCAGCATCATGTTGCGCAAAATGCTCAAGTTGACGAATATCTACTTTACCCACCAGTGATGAAATGTCTTGGTTATTTTCATCTCCAGGTTCAGTTTTGGCTATAGCGAGTTGGTCGAGTATTGAAGGGTAAACCTTGACCACTTTGAATTTTGAAATATCACCGCCAAATTCATGTAAACGTTTAACCGCCCAAGGTGACATAATCGTTTTCAGATAGCGCTCGGGGATGTTGTATTCGCCCTTTAAAATATCTCCGTCTTCATCGACGTTGAATAGGCAAAAAGGGTGGTCGTTTACCGGACTGCGAACGCCATCAGCGGTTAACACATATACAGGAACATCTTGCATCAAAGCTTTAAGTTTTTCTGCTAACGATGATTTACCACCACCCACGGGGCCGAGTAAATATAAGATCTGCTTTGACTCTTCTAAGCCTTGAGCTGAATGTTTTAAATAAGCCACAATTTGCTCAATGGCTTCTTCCATGCCATAGAAATCTTTAAATGCTGGATAGCGAGAGATTAAGCGGTTTGAAAATAGTCTGCTTAATACAGGATCTTTTGAAGTGTCAATTACCTCTGGCTCACCAATAGCCATCAATAATCGTTCTGCAGCAGATGCGTACGCGCTGCGGTCTTGTTTGCAGATTTTTAAAAAGTCTTCTAATGAATACTCTTCGTCGAGTTTTTTCTCATAGCGCTGTTGGTAATGCTCAAATATACTCATAACCGGCCCCCTGAAACGCACAAATGATAAGATTAGAGGTCAATGGGATTTGCCTCCTAACTTTAATGTTAGTCGTAAAATGGGAGCTTTGTAGTAAAAAAGTAAATAAAAACAATAAGAAATAGTTGCAAATGCAATAGTTGCAGTTGATAGCTTTTTATGAAAATAGACTAAGCATTATCATTTCTAATGTGCGACCGCTTTATGTTTACCTCCCAAATAATCAAAAATGCGTGTTGAAATATAAATAGATAAAGCCGCTAAAGTATCGATAGTTTGTTTTGAAAATGCGGAACAAAGTCACATAAACCAAGTAAGTCAATTGCTTACTTGGTTGTATTTTAAACGAGAAACGTATTGCCTGTTAATCGACGCTTATAAGTCACTAAAGTTGACTAATCAAACAACATCTATGCTAAGTCATATTTTAGTCGAGCCCTAATATCCGCAAAGCTTTACCTTATTTAGAGTAGTCAAACTCTGACGTAGCTTGCCATACGCGGTAACGGATCTGGGTGTTTTCCGGTAGGTAGAATACTTTTGCTGTTCTGCTATCGTATTTCAGCATTAAGTCGCTGCGGATTGTAAGAAACTGCTCTGTTTTTGCTTGATCAAAACAGGCCATCATAGTGCTTGGACCATCGGTGATGCTGTTTACTTGGTAGTAATTGTAACCCCATCCTTGAACCGTTAACTGCTGTAAGTCTCCATTTAAACTATGTTTATTACAATCAACCATTCTTGATTGGCCTATTTCAATCTCAATCATGTAATCACTTTCGTTATCAAGCTTTGGCAGGGTCAGAATGTGTTGCACTTGGCCATTTTCAGGTTTTGGATACATTTTGATGGCGTCAGATCCCTGATAATTTTCTTGGGTGTAAGTTTGGCTAGTTAACATGTTTTGGTTAAGTCCTGAAGGGTGCAAAGGGCTGGTGGCGTTTGCATTAAAAGAAAATGCGGCAAAGATTAACGAAGTTGTCAGTAAGGTACGGCCAAGTTGTTTTGTTGTGTTAGTAAAAGTAGTCATAAGTTCTCCAAAGTGAATAGGTCTTATCTATGTTTGATATCTCTATAAACGGCAGATATTTAAAAAAGGGTTAGAAAAATTGAATTAATTTTCTACATTGCTTCTTAATATCAAAATCTAAGCCGAATTTTATTTAATAACAATAGGATAGGCTTGATAACTTTTATGTTTGCAGAGGTTGTTTATGCTTTTGCAGACACTAGTTGTTTTTATTTTCCAAAAATCTTCACCCAGTTTTACTCATTTAAAGGATCTGCTTAATACTTATCAAAGAATGACATGCTACCTAGATTGTGATTTATGTCACGTAATGGCTTTTCTTATTTGTGTTGGGTTAGTCTAAGTTGCAAACTTAATTTGATGGTCAAACAATTTGGCTATCGATTAATTTGAGGTTCAACTTAAAATGAACGTTGTGTATGACCTAAAAAATAAGAAGTAAGGTACTAACATGCTTGAGAGTGAAACAGAAAAATTTAACTGTGCGCATAAACAGCGCTTTTCAAATTTGAATAGCGCTGGTGAACGTAATACAGCCTATGTGTTGCTACTGACAGTAGTAACTATGGTCGTCGAGATTGTTGCAGGTACGGTATACGGCTCAATGGCGTTACTCGCTGACGGCTGGCATATGGGAACCCATGCAGCAGCATTTCTAATCACGCTTTTCGCTTATCGGTACGCACGTCAAAATGCCAATTCGAGCAAGTTCTCATATGGCACTGGCAAGGTTACAGTGTTAGGCGGTTACACTAGCGCGATTGCACTTGGTCTAGTGGCGTTGGTGATGTTGGTCGAATCCGCAACCAGAATATTGAACCCGCATGAGATCATTTTTAACCAAGCCATATTCGTTGCAATCATCGGACTTACCGTGAATGTAGCAAGTGTTTTTTTACTAAAAGATCACCACGGTCATTCTCATGGTCACGAGCATGAGCACTCTCATGGATGCACATATGGTCACGATCATAGCCATTCTCATGGTCACGACCATAATTTACGTGCTGCTTACTTCCACGTTTTGGCTGATGCTTTAACATCGGTATTAGCAATAATCGCGCTGCTGATGGGTAAATACTATGGCTTAAACTGGTTAGATCCGTTAATGGGTATTGTGGGCGGAATAATCATTAGCCGTTGGGCATGGGGATTACTTAAGCAAACGGGTCCGGTTTTGTTAGATGCTAGTATTGAACAAGAATACATTGAGCAGGTAGTCGCTGTGCTTGAGCATGACGGTACACGAGTCGCGGATACTCATATTTGGAAGGTTAGCGCTGATCATTATGCGGCAAGTTTTGTACTTGAATCTAAAACAGGCTTAGATTCAGTCGATTATAAAGCCAAGATTGCACATTTTGAGCGCTTATCTCATGTCACTCTTGAAGTTAATCTGTCGCCTGAGGCACAATAAACTTGTTGCCCCTTTAGAGTGAAATAGATGAAAAACCAAGATGATAGTTTAAACCATGCAATGATAGAGTTTTACGAGAAGTTATCATCTTGGGAGATGGCAGTTGTTAAAGATAAGGGCTTTAGTTTACCTCAAGTTCATACGGTAGAAATCTTAGGTCTTAATGGACCTATGCGTATGAAAGAATTAGCCCAGAAGATAGGTATCACAACTGGTACCTTGACTGTTCAGATTGATAAAATGGTTGATGCTGGGCTCGTTATACGTGTGCCGCACAGTAATGACAGACGTTCGATACTTATTGAACTGACCGATAGTGGCTACGAGATGTTTTCTGAGCACGATAAACTTCACTCGCAGTTAACTCAAGACTTAACCGCTAAATTTAGCGATGAAGAGCGAGCACAGTTGTTGAACTTTTTTGAACGGATTAATAAAGAGTTTTAGCTGAACTTATAGCGATGAGTCGCTTAAGTAAACCAAATAGATGTATATGTTTATATGCTATCCATTTTTTATAAGCTTTGAAAATGCATGTATGCGGTGAATGCTATTCAGCTTAATTTCTTGATGATATTGCCTCAATTTTGGTTAACTTTGGCAATGCCACCAATTCTCGTACTAAAGATTATAACAAAACAGGCGGCTTAAAAGCTGACATGTTAGTGCGGCTTAAGAGCGAGTCTATTTGCTAGCACTACAATTCAAAAGTACTCGCTGCTGCTCAATGATTTATATTTATCGCTAAAAATGTAGAGTTGGGTACGGACTCCAATGCCAAGTAATATAAATTGTTATTCTTCGCACTATTAAACCTGATACATTTTGATATCTAATGTGGCAAATGTTGCAATGTTTACTTTGTGGAAAACCACTAGAGTGCTAAAATTACTTTGGAACCGCCTACTTAGGCTAATGGCAAGGAGGGCCAAACTTCCTTATAACCTGTCTTAATTAAGTGAGCAACCTCAGTGCTATCACGTCTTAAAAATCTCAACAGTTTACAATTCACATTTATATTGGCGCTTTATTACGTTTGCGTGTTCAATATTCCTTTTTTCAATGTCGTCAAACACGGTATCGACAAACAAGCAGACGTCAATATGCTGTTTATTGCCACTGTGCCTTTCTTTTTGGTGTTCGCGTTATCTTTTGTTTTTAGCTTGTTTACGCTGAAATACTTAACCAAGCCTTTTTTCATTTTGCTAACCCTTGTATCAGCCAATGTATTTTTTGCCGAATTTCAGTATGGGGCGGTTTTTGACTACGGTATGATTGAGAATCTGGTTCAAACGAATCAGTCTGAGGCTTCAACTTACTTGAACTGGGTATCAATTCTAAGCTTTATCGTAACAGGCGTTTTGCCTGCCTTTCTTATCTACAAAGTTAATATACGCTATAAACCATTTGCTAAAGAGTTACTCAGTAAAGCACTCTTTATGTTAGCTATGCTTGCTGGCATTTTGTTAATAGCCGCTTTCTATTATGAAAACTATTTAGCATTTGGTCGTAATAATAGCCTAATAAAACGCTCAATTATTCCCACATACTTCATTGGTTCTACAGCTAAGTTTATTAATCTAAATTACCTACAAACACCGCTGGAATATCAACAACTTGGTTTAGATGCTAAGAATACTAGTGATAATTTAGAGCAAAAAGATAAGCCTAATCTAGTGGTTATGGTTGTCGGAGAAACCGCAAGGGCAATGAACTATGCCTATTATGGCTACCAACAACCAACGAATTCACATACCCAAGACCAAGATTTATTAGTTTTTAATAACACCACCTCATGTGGAACGGCTACAGCTGTGTCATTGCCATGCATGTTTTCGAGAATGGATAGGAAAGATTATGATGAGCGTAGAGCAAAGGCGCAAGATAATGTAATCGACGTATTGTCTCATGCGGGGATCCAGTTGCAATGGTTGGATAATGATAGTGGATGCAAAGGCGTTTGTAATAATATTAAGCATCTTTTAATTGATAATACTCATACGTCAAAGTGGTGTAACGGGGAGTCTTGTTACGACCAAGTATTAGTGGATGAGTTAGATCATCAATTAGCTGATATTAGTGCCAAAGATACAGTTATTGTGCTGCACATTTTAGGTTCACATGGTCCGACATACTATCAGCGTTACCCCGAAGAACATCGATTTTTTACGCCAGATTGCCAACGCAGCGATATACAAAATTGCACACAATCAGAGTTGCTCAATACCTATAACAATACTATTTTGTATACGGATTATATTATTTCACAGGTTGTAAATCGCCTTAAACGCGAGAGTAATAAGTTTGATACGGCGATGCTGTATATGTCGGATCACGGTGAATCATTAGGCGAAAGTGGCTTGTATCTGCACGGTGCACCTTACGCCTTAGCGCCTAAGGAGCAAACTCATATTCCATTTTTAGCTTGGTTTTCTGCGGAGTTTGCGGCGCAAAACAACTTGGATTTAATTTGTCTAAAGCAACAAGCGGCAGCGGGAGGATTTTCTCACGATAACCTGTTTGATAGCTTGCTTGGCTTAATGAATATAACTAGCGAAGTGTATCAACCTAACGCGGATATATTTGCCCGTTGTAGAAAGTAATAATTATAAGATATAGTTTCTTCATAAAGAAGCTGGCAACATCTAGCTTCTTGTTTAAACTATTGATTGGTATGGATATCAATAAGGGATGGCTAAATTTATGGATATGGCACAACATTTATCAGAAACTGAGTTATCGGCAAAAATTTTGCGTCATGCAGTTCCTAAGATGTCGGAGCTTAGTATTCCTGTAACCCCTGATAATTACGCGGTATGGTACGAATACTATAAAGGGATAAACCTGGATTTAAAGCGTGCTATCGATGGCCTTTTAGAGAATAAGGTTGAGTTCACTCCTGAGATCTGTAATAGCTTATATAAGAATTATATTCAGATGCATTATCCGGACATTATTGAAAGTGTTCAGATCGAAACTCAGGTACTTATTAATAGTTTAATTTCCAAGATTGCCAGTATGAGTAAAGGCACATCACGTTTTTCAGCGTCATTATCTGAGTTCGATTCCGCTTTGAAAAATAACTCTGATCCGGTTTTACTACAAAGACTCGTCGATGGTGTAACTAGTGAGCTAGATGAAATTATCCATGCAAATAATCAGATGGATATGAGTCTTAGCAATATGAACCAAGAAGTCGAATCGCTCAGGACTGAAATGCTTGAGCTTAGATCTGAGGTACTGACTGATCAGCTAACGTCACTCAATAATCGTCGTGCCTTTGATCAAGAAGTGATTAGCCACATAGATAGTTTTAATCATGACAACTTTGAAAGTAGCTTATTAGTGGTTGATATTGACTACTTTAAAAAGTTTAACGATACCCACGGTCATCTCATTGGCGACAAAGTACTGGCTTATGTCGCGCAAGCGCTAAAAAATGGTGTGAAAGGCGATGACTTTGTCGCACGCTATGGTGGAGAAGAGTTTGTTATCTTACTTCCCAATACTAACCATCAAGATGCACACAAAGTAGCAGAAAATCTTAGACGAAAAATAGCCAATAGAAACTTAACCATAGGTAAAGAGAAAAAACTTCCGCTAGGTAATATTACTGTATCTGTTGGCGTCGCATCGTTGAGACCACATGATGATAAAGACAGCTACTTTATACGTGCTGATGAAGCTTTATACCGGGCTAAAGCGGCAGGTCGTAACTGCGTAATGGGAGAGGCGGTGGTTGAAACACTAATTTAGAGTGTGTCAGCTATTCTTTTTTTATAACTAGCAGCCTAATAAATAGCACTAGTAATAAACGACAGCACAAGAGAAAGATAAAGCGTGTTTTTATCTTTCTCTTTTTTGCTGCTCTTAACCTTATGCTTTAGAGGTTGAAAAAGTATTGAGTTAAGAAAACCTTTAAATACTGCCTACTGGCCATCAGCTTGAGCACTTTCATCTAAAGTCGTTTTTAAATCCATATGCATATGAATTAAACGCTCTTCCATATCAAAGGTTACCGTGAAACCTAAACTTTTAGCGAGGCTGGCCATATTGCGATTCTCAAACATGGTAAAGCCGGTTAACACTAAAGTGTCGTTATTTTTGTAATAACGAACCAGCTTTTCAAGTAGCATTTTACCTAGGCCCTGACCTTGATAATTACTGCGTACCGCCATCGCAAATTCTGCTTCTGTGTTATCAGGATCGATAGATGCTCTAATCGCTCCTAATGTGGTTTCCTCACCATCATCACCAATAGCGGTTGCGATAAAAGCCATTTCACGGGCGTAATCAATTTGGGTTAATACCGCCATCTCTTCATGAGTCATCTTCGAGCGAACACCAAAATAGCGTTTATATCTATCTTCATCAGAAAGTGAATTATCAAAGGCTAAATGTTTAGGTTCATCCTCGGGAAGGATGGGGCGCAGCATCACTTGGTTGCCGTTTTTAAGTTGTGCAGTTTCTTCAAGCTCTTTTGGATAGGGTGAAATAGCCAGACGTGAGGCATTGTCAATTGGCTCTGCATTTAAACCAATATTGACATCGAGCAAGGTGATCTCTTCGCCTGCGCAAAGTACTGGGTTCAGATCGAGCGTCGCAATTTCAGGGCAATCAATAATTAAGTGTGAGATCTGCGTAAGCATTACACAAAGCGCGTTCATGTTAAGCCCACGTGGTAAACGTCTATCGCGGATCTTTTGAGTTTTAAGCGCTTGAATAACCATGTAGCGCGCCAGTGTCATGTTCAATGGTGGTAGGGCAACCACAGCATCTTTGGTAGGCTCCCATTCAGAGCCACCTTCACCAAGTAAAATAGCAGGGCCAAATACTGGGTCGTTCGCAACGGCTACGCGGATCTCTTGTGCACCGGCTGTTAGTGCCATTTTCTGTACAATTAGACCTTCAATTTTTGCGTCAGGATTAAGCGACATTACGCGTTCTATCATGGCGTTTGCAGCTTGTTTAACTTCAAGATCGGACGTGAGGTTAAGCATCACACCATGAACATCAGACTTATGATGAATATCAGGCGATTGTACTTTTAGCGCAATGGGATAACCTGCTTGTTGCGCATATTCAATAGCTTGTTTTGCATCATTTGCAAACCAGGTATCAACTGTATTCAATCCGTATGCGTCTAATATCCCCCTTGACTCATGGGTTTCTAACAGGGTTTTTCCGCTATCAATTGCTTGTTGTAACTTAGCTCGTGCGGTAATGCTGTCGGCAGGAATATTAACCGGGATAGATTGAGGGACTTCTTGTAGCAGTTTTTGGTTACGACGATATTCAACCATATGCATAAACGCACCGACAGCACCTTCAGGTGTACGGTAGGTTGGAATACGAGATTTAGAGAAGTGTTTACGCGCTTCATAGGCAGAGTCTTCACCACTCCAATTGGTTAATACATTGATTTTGTGTCGATTTCGATGATTTGAAATGGTTGCCGCAATGGCTTCAGCGATCTCGACACTTTCACCCAAAGCAGATGGTGAATGTAACACTAAGATAGCATCAAGATCATCACTATCCATTAAGATCTCCAGTGACTTGGCGTAGCGAATAGCATCTGAATCACCACCAATATCAACCGGATTTTGTCCGGACCAACTTTTTGGCAAGAGTTCATTTAAGCGCTGATAAATCTCAGTAGAAAGCGGGGGCAGCTTGCCTCCGCCTAAGATGAGTTCATCAAGAGCAAGTACCGCAGGGCCGCCACCGTTACTGATAATGCCTAAACGTTCGCCTTGTAATGGTCGCGAATGAGCTAAAGTTTCTACTGCAGCAAAAAGCTCAATTAAATCATTAACCCTTAGCATACCTGCACGTCTAAAGGCTGCTTCGTAAACCGCATCGTTACCAGTAAGCCCGCCAGTGTGCAGTTTAGCTGCGCTAGTGCCTTCGATGCTACGGCCTGACTTAATCACGAGTATAGGTTTATTACGTGATGCAGCTCGGGCTGCTGACAAAAAGTGACGTTTTTCGTTTACTGAGTCGATGTAAAGTAAGATGGCATCTGTTTTTGAATCTCGGCCTAAATAGTCGAGTAGTTCGTCAAAGTTAATATCATTGGCATCCCCAAGGGAAATAAATGATGAAAAACCAATTCCCTTGTTATTTGCCCAATCTAAAACCGTGGTGCAAATTGCCGCTGATTGCGACACAAACGCAATTTTACCGGGGAGGGCAGCGGTGTGAGCGAGGCTGGCATTTAACCCTAAGTTAGGCAGAATCATCCCTAAACTGTTAGGTCCAAGAATTCGCATGCCGTAACGCTGTGCATTTTGCTGGGTTAAGGTAAGTAAGCTTGTACCATCTTCAGTGAATTCATCTGCAAGGCCAGAGGCCATAACAATAGCAACTTTACAGCCAAATTGAGCTAAGGTCTCAATAATTGCTGGCACGCTGCTCGCCGCGGTACAAACAATGGCAAGATCGGGTTTTAACGGTAATGCTTCGATATTGGGATAAGCCAAAACGCCAAGAACAGCTTCATATTTAGGTGTAACTGGCATAATAGGGCCAGAAAACCCACCTGAGAGCAGGTTCTTCATTAACACATTACCTGCACGTTTAGGCCGATTTGAGGCGCCAATAATGGCAACTGATGTGGGTCTAAAAAGGGTATGAAGCGTACGTTGGCTCATGAACTTATCCTATAAGTCAGTATGTTATGAGTTTACATGAGGCGTACGCTTTTACCATAGGACAATAGTTAAAAACTCAAAATGGGTAATGTTGGCCGTACCCACAAATACATGAGTTATTAACTTAGCCTAACGAGTCGTATTGTCGTTATTTAAGTCGGCGCTGTTGCACCTTCTTTTTAATTGCAGGTGAGCATAAGAAAGGCATTTAAATTTTTATCGATATGAAATACTTAGTTAAATTAATACACTAAGTATCAGTCAAGTGAAATTGCTTATTATAATTATCAATCCAAGCTATTAACTCTGGTGCGGCTATTGGTGTGCTATAGTAATAGCCTTGTGCATACCGGCAGTTCATACTCTCCAGCATCTCTAAAACTGAAGATGTTTCAACTCCTTCTGCAGTAACTTTTATTTTCAGTTTACTTCCAAGCTCAATGACAGCACCCACAATAGCTTGATGCTGACTATTAATGTCTAAGTCTGAAACAAAGTTTTTGTCGATTTTAATCTCGTCAAAAGGAATAGAGTCTAACCTGTCTAAACTAGAATAACTTTTGCCAAAGTCATCAAGTGATACTTTGATCCCATTGGTTATAAACCTCTTGATTACATCAAGAATTAGAACTTCATTCTCTGTTGGAGATGACTCAGTTAATTCAAGTGTTAAAGCGATATCTTTATGTTGTCTATATTGGCGTATGATGTCGCGGACTAAAACTTCACTTAGCATGTCATTTGCACTTATGTTGACCGATAACTGATAATCTTTGAGCTTTGTATGTGTTTCCCAATGGAGCAGTGCATCTTCAAGTACGAGTTTTGTTAACTTACAAGTCAATTTTTCCCTTTCTAAAATAGGCAGAAAATAATCTGGATTAAGCATGATATTGTCATCGACACAGATCCTAGATAACGCTTCAAAACCGACAATTCGATTGGTTTGGATATGAATTTTTGGCTGGTAATAAAGAGACAAACCTTCTTTATTAAGGTTGTTTGTTATGTCTACTGTTTCGCAAGGTGGTATCGACCAGCAAACAGTTTTCTCGGTGCCAAATATGTGCTTATTATTTTGAATGATATTATAAATATCATCTGTTATTAAAGGCTTATCAACGCTGGCGATCAGGTTCAAGTTAAAGCTCAAGGCGATATTCCCAACGAGTTCGAAAACCCATTTATCGGCCGTTCCAATAATAATAACCGGAGTAAAGTTATCTTTTACTGTAACCATGTAATTCATTAGCGCAAGCTTGTTATCGATAGCTAAATTTAATTCTATAATGATTAAGTTTATTTTTCTTAATACTGAATTTTTTGCCCTTTTTAGTGTGGTAATTGCTGATTTACTACATTCGGTATTTTGAAATATGATAGGTAAGCCCTTCAGTACATCAGTAAACTGCTTCTCTACTGAGTTCCGTACAAACTCACATTCATCTACAATTAGGATCTTCATGAGCTTGCTCCGTTTTTATTTGTTCCTAATAAATTACCGAGTTGCTGCGGCGTAATTATTGCCAACTTTAATAAAAAGCGATTAGCCATTAACTCCGAGCGTTTTAGGAAATAAGATCTTATATTGACGACTCTGTCCTGACACTCCACTTTGGTAAGCCTATATGTCTTTAATTTTGCCGAACTTAACTTACGCACAAGGTTTCCATCACAGGTATAGAAGCAAAAGTAGCGCATGTTCTTCTGTTGTGAGAACTGGTTAAGGTAAGTTGACATAATGCTATTCTCCACTTGTTTGGTTGCACCAGAAGAGGAAAATACCAGCATTGCGTCATGCTCATTTCTGTTACTAGAGCTTATAATGGTTCTTAAGTCTTTATTTGTTTCTTGTATTTCCTTTACCACATTCTCAGTCGTTGTTAGAAAAAGACTGTGGCCAATAATTTGGCCATTAAACGCCGTTGCCACAGAAATCTTTAAATCGTTTAGACTGTCAAATTCTTCTAATGGTGGGTTTAATTGTAAAGTCGGATTTCCCTCATACCGTAGGATCATTTTTAATACCAGATAAAACCGATCATCCCTTATATCGATAGTTTGGATATGATATTCATCATTTCGATAGTAAGGGTGAATAGATTTTTGCTGTTCAGAATCACTTTTAATTAAATGACTCGATTCTTGAATAAATTGCTTGTCGCAGGCATAAATACAAGTTAACTCATTGTCATACAATTCAACTATTTCAGCTTGTTTTGCAAGAGAAGGAATATTCACTCCTCTCTCCCACCTGCTAACCGTAATGGAATCTAAATTGTAAAATAAGCTGCTATGTTGTCTGAGTTGCAAACAGAGTTGTTCCTGAGAAATAACATTGTTTGCTCGTATTTTTTTAAGAAAGGTTGAAAATACATGGTTTCGTTTGTTTTTTGTGCAACAGTAATTTGTAAACGTCATATCGTGTTCCATTATTTTTTCTTAGATATTTTAATATCCCTAAATATTGTTGTTTATTAACGCCATTAATTTCCTCTGGAAGTGATACAGTATATGTAACCCACATCCTATGGCTGTTGTTATTAAAAAAGAGTCCTGTAACTCTTTCATTATTCATCTGTTTACCATAATTTTTGCCAGCATTTGTGACTGAATTGTGAGTTTAAAATACATATAGAGTTAATGACACGGCAAATAATTTTATTGACTGAATTTGTATGCCTATGGGATATAAAATAGGGCTTACTTTTGATAATATTGATTAAAACACTATTTTATAGGGGAGTCTAAGGGAGAGTGCATTTTCGTATATGGATACATATATTATAAAAGTGTCACCCGTTAGAGAATACATAGGTAATTGTATACTTAATTTTAGGGGGGCTGATTTTACTTAAATAGTTAGATTTAGTAATGTTTTAATCTATCTTAGTATTAATTATAAAGGCACTTTCTTAGATTCAATCACTTGATTCGAATAGACGATAAATTTTGCGTGTCATAAAAAATTAATATAATGTCAAGCTTTAATATTTAAGTTGCTTTTGGCTCGTTGATGATAAGTTTCATTAAAACAACCTACTGGTGATGTTATTCGAAAATACCTAGTTGTCAGACCTGTAATTAGTGTAACGATATCATTACACTAATTTGGCGGTTATAATTAAGGTAATTTACTTCTCAAACTGTCTAAAACATCCTCGGGTACTAATGGATTAAGTTTACTTAAGCATTGAAGGCTTTGTGGTGACCGATTATTGATCATGAGCTCGCACAGCGCATAAAGGTATTGTGGATTACCACTAACTTGATAAGCGCGATTGAATGCATTGCCAGCTTCGCCTATAGCTGCAGGGGTAAGTGCAACACCGTACACATACCAAAAGCGGCCGTTATTGGGTTCAAGTTGTGTCGCTTTTTTTAAGCTACTAAGTGCTGCTTGCGTTTGCTTCACTCTTAATTGCGCAAGTGCTTGGCTAAAATACAGTGTGCCGGAGCTGGGCTGAGCAGCAATTCCTTGCTTTAATATTTCCATTGCTTTCGTTTCAATACCTTGGGCGCGATAAAGATCCGCAAGATTACTATAAGCTGGTGCAAAGTTAGGTTGTACTTTTATCGCGTTGAGGTAACTTGCCTCTGCTTTATTTATTAACTCTTGATTTGCGTAAAGGTTACCTAAGTTAGTTTGCGCAAAACCTCTGTCGGCATTAAAGGCTAATACTTCTATATATTCAGCTAACGGCTTTTGCAGCATCTGTTGCTGATCTTTAGTGAGTTCTGGCCAATAGTTCGCCAGCGCTGCCGCAGCTTGGGTTCTTACTGCTAATACGCTATCGGTCAATAGCGGAGCAATCATTTGCCAGCGCTCGTTAACGGAGTAGGAGCGACTGCCTTCAATAGCGGCAAATCGGAGCATGTCGTCTTGGTGCTTAACAGCTCGCGCAATTGCAACAACACCATTTCTTCCAGGGTATTGCGCTAGGCGCTCAATGGCTGCGGCGCGAATAATATTGGCTTGCTGGTGGTCTTGCGACAAATAAGACAAGCTATCCACAGATTGTGGATTACCAACTCTAGCATTGGCAAACGCGCTACTAAAATGTTGTGGTTGCAAAGTGTTTAACTCAGGATACCAATTGCTTGAATGGGTTATTGCCCAGTCAACGGACTTATCTTGATGGCATTGATTACATGCATTTGGTGAGCCGAGTCTTTGGGTATTTGCAGGCTTTGGAATGCTGAAGCTATGATCACGCCTATCGTCAATTTGCATATAAGTGGTTTCTGGCATGTGACAATTTACACATTGAGCACCGGCGTTATCATCATGATTATGATGTTTTTTATTATCAAACTCAGCAGGGTTATGGCATTGGCTACAAAGTGCATTACCTTTTAACAGAGTTTCGGTTGAATGGGGGTTGTGGCAGTTACTACACACGACACCATTTTTATGCATTTTCGATTGCAAGAATGAACCGTAAACATAGTTTTCGTCATACACTTGGCCATCATCATGGTATTGGGCTTGCGCGATAAGATTAAGTTGATAACGATCGGCAAATGGCTGCTCTACAAGTGCATTAGTATCACTGATTTGTAAGCGGCGACTATGGCATTGGGCGCAGATTTGTAATTGCTGTGTTGCTTTAAAGCCATTAGGTTTGGCAGTAGGTGCTTCGCTGCTTAAGCGTGTCCAGTTTTGTACAGGTTTTGAAAGGTCGCGATTAAAGCCAAAACCTTTTATTGAGTGTGATTGTTGTTTTTCACTGGCTAGGTCTGCAACTTGCTTTGTGGCAGATGTTTGCTCAGCTTGTGTTGCCGCCCAGACCAGGTGTTCGCTTGCTGCGCCATGGCAGGCTTCGCAACCCACGTTTATTTCAGAAAATCGAGTATTAAAAGAATCAGTTGCTTGGTTGTAGTTCTTCTTTACATTGGTTGAGTGGCAATCTGCACACATATGATTCCAATTTTGACCAACATTAAGCCAATAAAAGTCTTGATGTTGCTCGCTATTATCGGGGTAAAGATAAAACCACTTTTGGCCGCCATCTTCGATTGTTCGGTTATCCCAAGCAAAAGGAATAAGTTGTACTCGGCCATCTTCAAATTCAACCATGTATTGCTGCAGCGGATAGTAACCAAAGGTATAACTTATTTTATAATCCGTCGCTTGGCCTCTGCGGTTCGCTAGCCTCACCCAGTAATTTGAATCTTTAGTAAAAAACTTAGCATTAGCCGCTGCATGATTAATGCTGACTTGATTGAAGTCGCCAAAAACGCTGTCAGCGTTTGCATGCCTCATTGCCATATCGTGATCAGAGCCAGTCCAATCATCAAATGCTTGTTGATGACACGTTTTGCAGCTAAACGAGCCAACAAAATCGGCAGAATAAGCCATTGAAATCGATACGCAAATCAATACAGAGCTCGTAAGCGCACCAAGGAGAGATGTTTTTATAAAGTCTTTGATAGTTACATCCTTTTTTATCAAATCTATAAAGCTGCAGGTTCTTCTTGAATCTAAACCGGAAACTAAGTCATATCTGTGACTGATAAAGCCAGCTCTATTTAGTCATTTTAGAGTTCGTCTATTTTACTAACGATAAACGTGTCGCCGCTTAAATAAATGCCTAGCTAACTTATTGACTAACATCGCCGATCATTAGGCGCTTGTCTATTGTTGCAAGTGTAAAACCAAGACTATTTTGTGCGCTGCTGCACAGGCATAAAAGACTAACTATGCTCCGATAGCTAAACCCGTTACAGTTTTAGCAATTAAAAAATGGCAGAAAGCCAATTTACCTATGGTAGGCCGATAGTATGCGCATAGAAGATTTAAAGTTGTTTACCATAGTGGTGGAGCTTGGCAGTTTTACTGCTGCAGCAACCGCGCTTGATCTACCAAGAGCTAACGTCAGTAGGCGGATTGGCGAGCTTGAAAAGTCATTGAACGCCCAGCTTTTTTTCCGCACAACTCGCCAATTAAGGCTGACGCAGCACGGTGAAGCTTACTATCACGATTTACTAAATGTGCTTGATAGCTTTGAACAAGCAAAGAACAAATTACTCGATTTAGATGAAAAGCCCGTGGGTAAAGTTAAACTCGGTTTCTTACCCGAAAGCGATGAAGCACTGCAACCTGTACTGGCAAAGTTTCAAAGTTTATACCCAGATATCGAACTCGATCTGCGCTTTACTAATAACTACGTAAACGACATCTACAGCCAAGGTCTCGACTTTGTGGTGCATGCTGGCAAAATCCAAGATTCTGGTTTTGTTGCGCGAAAATTATTGAGTCTTGGTCGAGGAATGTATGCCAGCCCAGATTATATTGAAAAGCATGGCGCGCCTAAAACCTTAGCTGAACTCGCTGAGCACCAAGCAATATGTTATCGCTGGCCTGATGGCACTTTGGACGATCATTGGGACCTGATCTCAGACAAAGTCAAAGTAAAATGCAACTTTAGCTGTAATCACATGGGCTTTATTCGCCGTGCGATTGTTGGTGGTCAGGGTATTGGCTTTATGCCGCCGCTGTTTGCGTTATGGGCGATTGAAAGTAAAAGCTTAGTGCGGATCTTACCTGAATATGAATCGAAAAAAGAAGATGTCTGGCTTATCTATCCAGACCGTAAAGGCATAAGTTTACCAACTCGATTATTGATTGATTTTTTATTACAAGAAATTCCACTCTATACTGCATTGTCTTAATTATCGTGACAGTGTGGTGCATTACTGGCAGATTATTTCAATAAGTTAAACACTTACACTCTCTCCAATTAATCTATTTGGAGAGAGAGATGAAGATCTCAGGTTCTACACTTATCCCACTGTCAGTCGTGCCGCTGGCGTTATTAATGCTAAATGGCTGTAGCGATGCCCCAGCCATGACAGCAACCAGCCAAACCGCCATTAAAAAGATTGAGCGCCCGGTGCAGGTCATATTGCTTGATGATTCACAGCAAACCAATGTCAGGCGTTTTTCTGGCGTGTTAGAAGCCACCAACACCGCTCATCTTGCATTTAAAGTGCCTGGAACCATTGCAGCGATTTTAGTTAAAACTGGTGATAGCGTTGAAAAAGGTCAAGTGTTAGCGCGGTTAGATCCCCACGACTATCAAGTTAATGTTATCGAACTAAAAGCACGCCAAGCTGAGGCCGAAGCAGCTTTTCAACTTGCTAAAGCTGAGCTTAAGCGTGTTAAACAAGCCATTGCTGATGATGCGATTTCTCAAGTAAACCTTGATCGCGCAAAAAGCGGCTATAAGCGCAGCCTGGCCATGCTGGATGTGATGACGCAAAACTTACAAAAAGCACAAGACGCCTTAGCCTACACAGAGCTAAAAGCCCCATTTAGCGGCGTGATTGGCTCTAAAACTCAACAAGCCTTTGAGCAAACAGCGCCGGGAAACCCACTTTTTTCACTGCATCAACTTGGTGAAATGAAAGCCGTTATTGATGTGCCAGAAAATCTCATGTTAGCCCTAGATCCACAACAAGCAGCAAAGGTGAGTTGGCATGGCGAGACTAAAACCATTATGGCTAGTTTGAGCGCTAAAGATGCGCTCGCGGATCCAATCAAACAAACCTATCAAGTTGAGTTTGTATTAAATCAAACGACCAATGCGCTGCCCGGTAAAGCGGTGAGTGTTGAAGTGGGCTTTGATGCCAAATCAGCCAGTTTTTGTGTGCCTTACGGCGCTATTATCAATGAGGGCAGTAACCAAAGCGTTTATTTGATTAAAGAGCATAAAGCCGTAAAAACACCTGTGACACTGGATTCATTACAAAGTAATAGTGCGTGTTTAACGGGTGCGCTAACCGTTGGTGATGCTGTGGTAACGGCGGGAGTGCATTACCTAAAAGCTGATCAAGTCGTTAGCAACACCGTGACCAAAGCATTTAGCTATTAGGAGAGCCAAGATGAATTTAGCTGAATTTGCCATTAAGCAGCGAGTGTTTGTGCTGTTTTTCAGTGTGCTTTGCACAATCGTAGGCTTAGTTTCCTACTTTGAGCTAGGTAAGCTTGAAGATCCCGCATTTACGGTTAAAAGTGCTGTTGTCGTGACCTTGTATCCAGGTGCATCGGCCAAAGAGATTGAACTACAGGTAACCGATAAAATTGAGACTAAACTGCAAGAAATGGGCTCAATGTGGAAGCTGCGCTCACTATCACGTCCTGATAGCTCGATGATTTTCATTGATTTAAAAGAGACGACGAACTCAAAAGATCTCCCACAGGAGTGGGATTTATTACGGCGTAAAGTCGATGATGTGAAGCTGACACTACCTGCAACCGCGCAAATTAGTATAGTCCAAGATGAGTTTAGCGAAGTCTACGGCATGCTATTTAGTGTGTACGGTGAAAACGCGCAACCTGAAGAGCTAAGGCTATACGCCAAAGAGCTGCAGCGCCGTATAAAAACCGTAGCAGGGATCAAAAAAATTGAGCTGCATGGGGTGCAAAGCCAAGCCGTATATATCGATTTACCCGAAGAGCGATTAGCACAATATGGCTTATCGGCGGTACAAGTGATCAATCAGCTCGCCACTCAAAACCTCACCTTTGACAGTGGTAGCTTTGCCGCCGACAGTGAGCGTATACGTGTCGATCAAAGTAGCGCTTTTAAGTCAGTAACCGATATAAAAAATCTCACCATTAAAGGCGGAGTAGGCCAATACAGCAGCGGACTATTACGACTCGGTGATATTGCCGACGTAAGCCTAGGTTATAAAACACCCGCTAACACTTATAGCCGTTATAACGGCCAAGAGGCAATCACACTCGCAGTCAGCCCTGTAGACGGCATTAATGTAGTCAGCCTAGGTGAAAGCTTGACTCAAATTATTGCAGATTATCAAGCACAGCTACCGTTAGGTATTGAAATTGGCACTATTGCTTTTCAGCCTGACGAGGTAGAGAAGTCAATCGCCGATTTTGTGATTAATTTGCTTGAGAGTGTGGTGATTGTATTTGCCGTCCTGTTAGTGTTTATGGGCTTTAAAAGCGCAACGATTGTGGGTGGCAGTTTACTGTTTACCATTTTACTGACGCTGATTTACATGTATATCGCCGGCGTTGATCTGCAGCGAGTGTCACTAGGCACCTTTATTTTGGCCCTAGGTATGCTGGTGGATAACGCAATCGTGATCACCGATCTGTTCGTGGTTAAGTTAAATCAGGGTATTGAGCGTACAAAAGCTGCAATAGACTCGGTAAAAGAAACCGCAAAACCATTACTTGCAGCAACTGTGATTGCAATTATGGGGTCAAGCCCAGTGTTATTCTCGCAAACAGATGCCGGTGAGTTTGCAAGCTCTGTGTTTCTTATTATCTGCTCGTCACTGTTATTCTCATGGATAGTTGCAGTCACGCTCACACCATTACTTTGCTGGTTATGGATAAAGCCCAATGTTAAAAAAGCGCAGCAAACCACTAAGCCAAATCGATATCAAGCTGCAGTTGGTTGGACAGTCACTAACCCAGTCAAAGCCATCTCTCTGGTTATGCCTTTACTGCTTATCACTGCGATTGCTGTACCCTATGTTGCTATCAATTTCATTCCAAGCTCAGATAGACCTATGGTGTTTCTTGACTACTGGCTACCTAATGGAAGCAAAATAGAGAAGACATCTAGTGATATGAAAAAAATTGAATCATGGCTGCTAAATCAACCGGAAGTGACGACTATTTCTAGTTATGTTGGCGCCAGTGCACCAAGATTTTCTGTCACTGTAGAACCAGAACCATTTGACCCCAGCTACGGTCAAATTGTCATTAATGTTGAGGATTATGAGGGCATTAAGCAATTAACCAAGCGCGGCGACTTATGGCTTGCAGAGAACTTTCCTAATGCTGAACCAAGATTTAGAGCGCTTAAACTGGCCACCAAAGATAAATTTAGTATTGAAGCAAGGTTTACCGGGCCTGATCCACAAGTGCTGCATCAGCTGTCAGACCAAGCTCAAGTGATCATGAACGATAACTCCAACATTAAATATGTCCGCGATGATTGGCGTCAACTCAGTAAAGTGATTGAACCAATCATTAACCAAGAGCAGGCACGCAGAGCAGGGTTAAACCGTACCGATATTGCATTGGCGATTAAGCGCGCAACAGAAGGCGTAACGATTGGTACGTTAAACCAAGGCGATCAACTTATTCCCATTAGCTTTAGAAGTGCGAACGCCGATCTCAGTTACCTCGAAACCCTACCTGTACGTTCATTACTCGGCATTCACAGTGTGCCACTCGGGCAAGTTGTAGATGGCTTTGAGCTTAAAGCTGAAGAAAGCATGATTTGGCGACGCAATCGCGTGCCGACTATTACCGCTCAAGCAGACGTGTTTGATATCACGCCAGCAGAGGCACGTAATCAGATCAAAGATAAAATCGAGGCGATTAATCTACCCGCTGGCTACTCGTTTGAATGGGGCGGAGAGTATTACGATGAGAATCGTGCAATTAACGACACTTTGAGCCAAATGCCCAAAGCCTTGCTGATGATGGTAGTGATTTTGGTGGCGATGTTTAATGGTTTTAAGCAGCCAGCCATTATTTTAATTACCTTGCCGCTAGCTGCTATCGGCGCTACTTGGACCTTGTTGTTACTGGATAAACCCTTTGGGTTTATGGCGTTAATTGGCGCAATTACTCTAGCTGGAATGATCATTAAAAATGGTATTGTGCTTATGGATCAAATTGAGCTGGAACGCAGTCAAAACAAGCCATTGAGACAAGCAGTACAAGAAGCGACTTTGAATCGTACCATGGCGATATCTATGGGCGCATTAACGACCGCACTGGGAATGATCCCCTTACTGAGCGATAGATTGTTTGATCAAATGGCTGCCACTATTATCGGCGGACTAGCTGCAGCTACCATGTTGTCGTTATTCATCATGCCGGCATTTTACTGCCTGTTTTATAAGAATTCAGATAAAGCGCTAGTAAACAAAAATGCCAACAACAAACCTAATACGCCAGAACCGCAACCAGCTTTGGAGCAACAATTATGAAATACCTGACATTTGCGCCACTAGCTATCGCATTAATGCTATCAGGTTGTGCAGTAGGCCCTGATTATCAAGTGCCAACCACCAATCTTGAGAGCGAATATTTGTTTCAAGGGACTGCAGGCACACAAGCTGGGCAGCTTAATAGCACTCAACAGCATGCTTGGTGGACGGCGTTTAACGATCCGGTACTTAACAAGCTAGTTGTGGATGCACAAAGCCAATCTATACCGTTAAAAATAGCCGCAGAGCGGATAAAAATGGCGCAGTCTTATCAAAGTGCAATTGAGTCGTTTAAAGTGCCAACAGTTAACTTAGGCGCAGGCTTTGGTAATTATCAAATAAGCGATAATGATCCATTATTGGGCGGCGCGATCACCGCAACGCACCCGGTAACGGGTCAAGAACTTGGTCTTGTTGATGACAATAACAGTGCCTTTTTTGCGGGAGCGACCATTGCCTGGGAGGCGGATCTGTTTGGTCGTATCGACCGCCAAGCAAATGCAGCGGCGATTCGTAAAGAGCAAATGGTGATAGTGCGCCAAGGCTTAACCACTTTAATCACTTCTGATGTTATCCATAACTATTTACAAATGCGAGGTGCACAGCAGCGTAAGCAAATAGCGCTCAATACCGTAGCGGATCAACAACACACATTAGATTTAGTCAAGCTGATGGTTAAAAGCGGCTACGGCTCAAAACTTGATGAAGCGCAGGCCAAAGCCATGCTGGCTGCCACTCGAGCGGTAGTACCACAACTGGATATTGCCGAAAACGCGCACAAACAGCGCCTAGCGATTTTACTTGGCGAAACACCAAAGCAAGTGACGCAAAGGTTTAATCAAGTAGCTGACTTACCGAGCTTTAAAGGTGTTATTCCAACGGGGCTACCGTCTGATCTACTCAGCCGCAGGCCTGATATAAACATCGCTGAACGTGAAATGGCAGCGTTAAATCAAGAGCAAGGCGCTGCAATTGCCGCGCAATACCCTAAAGTGTTCTTAACGGGGGCTCCGGGCGTATTAGCAAAAGATTTCGACGATCTGTTTAGCAGCGGCTCTGTTTCTTGGTTGGGTAGCGTAGGCATAAGCTGGAATGTGTTTGACGGTGGTCGAGGCGATGCCATGGTGGATCTGCAACAAGCTCGCTTTGATGCCAGTGTGCTTAAGTATCAACATACGGTGATTGCCGCTTTTGGTGAAGTAGAGACTTTATTGCAAGGCTATGGCCATAGCCAAGAGTATGTAAAATTAGTCACAGAGGCAGAAACTGAAACCACCAATGCGGTCAACAAAGCGAAATCTTTGTATAAGGCTGGCCTAAGTGACTATTTATCGATTCTAGATGCGCAGCGTCAACAAAATATGTTGAAAGACAGAGTTGTTGCGGCAAAACTGCAAACAGCGCACTTAACTATAGGTTTGCACAAAGCCCTCGGGGGAGATTGGCTTATAGCGCCATCAGCTAAATCCTCAATGTTATAGCAACAGCTATAGTTAGAAGAATGAGTAACAATGCAGCACCGAAAGGTGCTGCATTTTTTCTGTGCTTCAAATGACTCAATGCACATGTGCCTACCTGCACAAAATATCCGCTAAAACTGTAAACCTTTTGCGCCTTTTTGCTGAAAAAGTGCGCATGCTGTCCCTTAGACTTTACTCCTACTTTGTCGACAATTTGTTGGTTTACTGTTGACTATAAATATAATTATGGCTAGATTGTCGACAATCCATTAAGCGCTAATATTCAAATTGCCGATGACATTTTTTAACGAACAGCCCATTACTAGTGCCGATAAAACCTTTTTTCAACTGCGTAAAGAGATAGTTGAAGGAGAGATAGTGCAGGGCTCAAAGTTAAGTGAAACAGAGTTGTCGACAAAATACAGTGTTAGTCGTGCAGTGATCCGCGAAGCGATAAATCGCTTAGAGGCAAGCCATTTAGTTGAGCGCAAAGCCAATGTTGGCGCCAGAGTGGTTAGCCTAACTGCAGAAGGCTTACTTGAGCTTTATCAAGTACGTGAATCTCTTGAAGGTATGGCCGCCAGACTTGCCGCATTAAATATGACCGATCAGGAAATAACCGATCTGCAATCGTTGCTAAGCAGCCACTTCAACGAAGTTAAATCCGGTCAGTCATATTATCAAGAGGCGGGCGATGTCGATTTTCATTATCGAATAATTTTAGGCAGTAAAAATAAGCATCTGATTTCAATGCTACTCGATGGCATTTATCACTTAGTACGTATGTATCGCGTGCAGCTAGGTATGAGCGGCCCTCGAGTAACCACGGCGTTTGATGAACATAAACACATAGTACAGGCCATTTGTAACCGTGACGCCGAGCTGGCTGAAATGCTAATGCGGCGTCATATCTTGTACTCAAAATCGAGCATAGAAAACAAACTAGAACACACGATGCAGTGATATTGCAGCCGATTGCTAACGCTACAATCGTTTAAAACAGTAAGGCACAGATAAACATATTTAATAACAGATAAAAAAATTGTCAGTGAGCTTGGAATATCGCCTTTTAAAAGCTGATATTTCAAGCAAATAACTATAAGGAATACACCATGAGCGCAGGTAAGAAGTTTCGCGAAGCATTAGTGGCAAATAAGCCGCTACAAATTGTCGGTACCATTAATGCTTATTCAGCCATGATGGCGAAAAAGATTGGTCACCAAGCCATCTATCTTTCTGGCGGCGGCGTGGCAAATGCGTCATACGGCTTACCAGATTTGGGCATGACTTCACTAAACGATGTGATTGTTGACGTGCAACGCATTACTTCTGCTTGTGACTTACCGCTAATGGTTGATATCGACACAGGTTGGGGCGGCGCGTTTAACATTGCTAAAACTATCCGCGACATGGAAAAAGCCGGCGCAGCCGCAGTGCATATGGAAGATCAAGTGGCGCAAAAGCGCTGTGGTCACCGTCCAAACAAAGAGATTGTGTCTACCGAAGAGATGGTCGATCGCATTAAAGCCGCGGTTGATGCTCGCACAGATCCTGACTTTTTCATTATGGCGCGCACTGACTCATTTGCTCAAGAAGGTCTAGAGTCGGCAATTGCCCGTGCTAAAGCTTATGTTGCAGCGGGCGCTGACGGCATTTTTGCAGAAGCAGTGAAAACTGAAGAGCATTACCGTGCATTCGCCGATGCCCTTGATGTACCAATTCTTGCCAATATCACCGAGTTTGGCCAAACAGAATTGTGGAATAAAGAGCAACTAGGCGAGTGGGGCGCATCTATGGTGCTGTATCCGCTAAGTGCTTTTAGAGCCATGAATAAAGCAGCTGAGATGGTGTACACCTCAATTTTAGAAAATGGCGATCAAAAAGCGGTTGTTGATTCAATGCAAACCCGTATGGATCTATACGATTACTTGGGTTACCACGATTATGAGCAAAAACTAGATAAGCTATTTGCTGAAGGCAAAAATCTGTAAATCAAGTTTAATGGAACGCAAAATCAATAGCTTAAGTGTTTATCGATTACGATTTACAATCAAAGATTTATAAAAAAGGCAGTACCTTGCAAACGTTAGCGTGATGGATAAGCGCTAACGTAATAAATATAAAAAGCCCGCAGTTAACCCTGACGGGCAAACAAATAAAAGGAAGAGAGCAATGGTTGATAAAACTGATGTTTCAAAAAAACTGAGTGGAGCAGGTCTACGCGGACAAAGCGCCGGAGAAACAGCCCTATGTACAGTAGGTAAGTCAGGTTCAGGATTAACCTATTGCGGTTATGACGTTGCAGATCTTGCCGATAACGCATCGTTCGAAGAAGTGGCCTATTTACTGTTTAACGGTGAATTACCTAATCAAACTCAACTTGATCACTATAAAACTGAGCTTTTCGCTCAGCGCGATCTTCCAAAAGCGTTAAAAGAGGTCTTACAACGGATTCCAGCTGACGCTCACCCAATGGATGTGATGCGTACTGGTTGTTCTTTTTTAGGTAACTTAGAGCCTGAAAACGACTTTAGCGAGCAAAACAAAGCGGCTAACCGCTTACTAGCAGCGTTTCCAGCCATTATGTGTTACTGGTACAAGTTCTCTCACGAAGGCGTTGAAATCGACTGTGTGACTGATGAAGATTCAATTGGTGGTCACTTTTTACACCTACTAAATGGCAAAGCGCCATCTGAGCAACACCGCCGCGTAATGGATGTGTCGCTAATTTTGTACGCTGAGCATGAGTTCAACGCATCAACCTTTACCGCTCGTGTATGTGCATCAACCCTATCTGACATGTTCTCATGTATCACTGGCGCAATCGGTACATTGCGCGGCCCACTGCACGGTGGCGCTAACGAAGCAGCAATGGATATGATCCAAAAGTTCACATCGCCAGCTGATGCAAAAGAGCAAATGGCAGGCATGCTTGCACGTAAAGAGAAGATCATGGGTTTTGGTCACGCAATTTACCGCGAGTCAGATCCACGTAACGTGATCATCAAAGCTTGGTCTGAAAAGCTAGCACATGAGTTTGGTGATACCTCACTTTACGATATCTCAGTCGCTTGTGAAGAGTTTATGTGGGACACCAAAAAGCTGTTCTGTAATGCTGACTTCTTCCATGCTTCTGCATATCACTTTATGGGCATTCCAACTAAGTTATTTACGCCTATCTTTGTTTGTTCACGCCTAACAGGCTGGGCTGCCCACGTAATGGAGCAGCGCTCAAATAACCGTATTATCCGCCCAAGCGCAGACTATACCGGTAGCGAGCCACGTCAAGTCACTCCTATCAGTGAAAGATAATCATAGTAGATAACGATAAAGGCAGTTGATACTGCCTTTTGTTATCTAAGTTACTGTAAATATCGTTTTTGTTAGGGTGAAAATATTGCAACGCCATAGAAGCTAGAACTCAGGAATTAGGACCTAGGACCTAAAAGCGTAGCGTCTTAGCAGTGAGCTTGCGAACGCTCTAGCACCTCGAACCATTACGACAAAATTGGAACGCCTTATGACCCAATTAAATACCCAATACCGCAAAGCATTAGCGGATACCGAGCTTGATTATTTTGACACCGAAGCGGCCGTGAATGCTATTAGCCCAGGTGCTTACGCCAAGCTGCCTTATTGTTCTCGTGTTTATGCCGAGAACTTAGTACGTCGCTGCTCGCCAGACACATTAACCGCTAGCCTAAAACAGATCATTGAACGTAAACGTGATTTAGATTTTCCTTGGTATCCTGCACGCGTGGTGTGCCACGATATTCTCGGCCAAACCGCACTAGTGGATTTAGCCGGTTTACGTGATGCTATCGCAGAAAAGGGCGGCGACCCTTCAAAAGTAAATCCAGTGGTGCCGACCCAGTTGATTGTGGATCACTCGCTTGCGGTAGAACATGCTGGTTTTGAAAAAGATGCATTTGAAAAAAACCGCGCCATTGAAGACAGACGTAACGATGATAGATTCCACTTTATCAATTGGACCAAAACTGCGTTTGAGAACATTGATGTCATTCAGCCGGGTAACGGCATTATGCATCAAATTAACTTAGAGAAAATGTCGCCAGTTGTGCAAGCACGGGGTGGCGTAGCCTTTCCTGATACGTTAGTTGGCACCGACAGCCACACACCGCACGTGGATGCCTTAGGTGTCATCGCTATCGGCGTAGGTGGCTTAGAAGCTGAAAGCGTTATGCTAGGCCGACCATCTTATATGCGTTTGCCAGATATTGTAGGCGTAGAGCTGGTGGGCGAGCGTCAAGTCGGCATTACCGCCACCGACATTGTACTGGCAATCACCGAGTTTTTACGTAACGAAAAAGTCGTTTCAACTTATCTTGAATTCTTTGGCGAAGGTGCAAGCAACTTAACCCTTGGCGATCGCGCAACCATCTCTAACATGACCCCAGAGTTTGGCGCCACAGCAGCTATGTTCTATATCGATGAAAAAACCATTGATTACTTAAAGCTAACTGGCCGTGACGACAAGCAAGTTAAGCTGGTGGAAACCTATGCTAAACAAGCAGGCCTGTGGGCGGATAGCCTAAAAGACGCCGAATATGAGCGTGTGCTGCGTTTTGATTTATCAAGTGTAGGCCGCAACATAGCAGGGCCGTCTAACCCGCATCGCCGTGTATCAACAGCCGACTTAGCAGAAAAGGGCATTAGTGCGCCTTATGCTAACAAAGCGGAAGAAGAAGCAGGCTTAATGCCAGATGGCGCGTGTATTATTGCCGCCATTACCAGTTGTACCAATACCTCTAATCCACGTAACGTGATTGCTGCTGGTCTACTTGCTCGTAACGCCAATGCTAAAGGCTTAACCCGTAAGCCTTGGGTGAAAACCTCATTGGCACCCGGCTCAAAAGCGGTGCAACTGTATTTAGAAGATGCCAATCTACTGCCAGAGCTTGAAGCCCTTGGCTTTGGTATCGTTGGCTTTGCATGTACTACCTGTAACGGTATGAGCGGCGCATTAGATCCGGTTATTCAGCAAGAAGTTATCGATCGCGATCTATATGCCACCGCGGTACTCAGTGGTAACCGTAACTTCGATGGTCGTATTCATCCATACGCCAAGCAAGCGTTCCTTGCATCGCCGCCTTTAGTGGTTGCCTACGCCATTGCCGGTACGATTCGCTTTGATATTGAAAAAGACGCCTTAGGCCAAGACGAACACGGCAATGATATTTTACTCAAAGATTTGTGGCCATCAGATGAAGAGATTGACGCGGTTATTGCTCAGAGCGTAAAACCAGAGCAGTTCCGCCAAGTGTACGAGCCGATGTTTGATATTAAAGTTGAATATGGCACCAACACCAATCCTCAATATGAATGGCGTCCACAAAGTACATATATTCGTCGTCCGCCATACTGGGAAGGGGCATTAGCAGGCGAGCGCACCATGAAAGGCATGCGTCCGTTAGCGGTTCTCGGTGACAACATCACCACCGATCATCTATCGCCTTCAAACGCGATTATGCTCGACAGTGCTGCAGGTGCCTATTTACATAAAATGGGCTTACCAGAGGTGGACTTTAACTCATACGCTACCCACCGCGGCGATCACTTAACCGCGCAGCGTGCAACTTTTGCCAACCCTAAGTTGTTTAACGAAATGGTGACCCAAGCTGGCCGTAATGGTGAAGTTGAAGTCAAGCAAGGCTCTTACGCTCGCATAGAACCAGAAGGTGTTGAATCGCGCATGTGGGAAGCGATTGAAACCTACATGGAGCGCAAGCAACCGCTGATCATCATTGCAGGTGCAGATTACGGCCAAGGCTCAAGTCGAGACTGGGCAGCAAAAGGTGTACGCCTAGCGGGTGTTGAAGTGATTGTAGCCGAAGGTTTTGAGCGTATTCACCGTACTAACCTTGTAGGTATGGGCGTATTACCGCTGGAGTTTACTCAAGGTGACAGCCGCCATACTTATCAAATTGATGGTACCGAAACCTTTGACGTACATGGCGAGCGAACGCCGGGTGCATTGCTAACAGTGATCATGACTCGCCGAAATGGTGAAACCGTTGAGATCCCAGTTAAGTGCAGACTCGACACCCTAGATGAAGTCTCTATTTACGAAGCTGGTGGCATACTGCAACGTTTCGCCCAAGATTTTTTAGAGTCATCAACTTAGTGAAGAGTCCTCAACGTAATGAAGAGTCCTCAACTAACGAATAAGAGCCTTCAGCTAGCTAGGAGTCTTCAACCTAGTGCAGAGCCTTTAGCTTAGGTTAGAGTCCGCCATATATCGTTACCTAGATGAGACACCGCAAGTACGTCCATGTAGGTTTTGCGATGACATCCACGTCATCGAAACTCATCTTAGTAACGATATAAGGCTACTTAAGCGGCTATTCAGCACACTTGATACTTATCGTAATAGCTGAATACAAACCAAGTAGCAATCAGATTAAAACATCAGCTTAGGTTATTGGGTGTCGAGCACTTGCCTTTCAATCAAAAGCATTCAAACGGAAAAAAGATGACCACTACAATGGATCAAAAACCAGTATTCGCCCCACAAATTAAAGTGCCAGCCACCTATATGCGCGGCGGCACCAGTAAAGGGGTGTTTTTTAACTTAACCGACTTGCCAGCTGATGCGCAGGTTGCAGGCAGCGCCCGAGACAACTTGTTACTGAGAGTCATTGGTAGTCCAGATCCTTACGGTAAACACACAGATGGCATGGGTGGCGCAACATCCAGTACCAGTAAAACCGTGATCCTCGCTAAAAGTGATAAAGCCGATCACGATGTAGATTACTTATTTGGTCAAGTGGCTATCGACAGACCATTTGTTGACTGGAGCGGTAACTGCGGCAACTTGACCGCTGCCGTTGGCTCGTTTGCTATCAGCAACGGTTTAGTAGACAGTAGCCGCATTCCTCACAACGGCATTGCGGTAGTAAGAATTTGGCAAAAAAACATCCAAAAAACCATCATTGCTCATGTACCTATCACCAATGGTGAAGTGCAAGAAACTGGTGATTTCGAGTTAGATGGCGTCACGTTCGCTGCAGCTGAGGTGCAAGTTGAGTTTTTAGCCCCTGCAGACGGTGAGGGCGCTATGTTCCCAACCGGTAACTTAATCGACGACCTAATTGTACCAACCGAGATTGTTCCAAGCGGCGTATTACAAGCCACTATGATTAACGCAGGTATTCCAACTGTGTTTATCAATGCAAGCGAACTAGGTTATACAGGTGCTGAGCTGCAAGAGGCCATAAACGGCGATGCCAAGGCGCTTGCAATGTTTGAAACCATTCGCGCTTATGGCGCAGTGCAAATGGGCTTGATTCAACATATCGATGAAGCCGCCACCCGCCAACACACACCAAAAGTCGCTATTGTTGCAGCGCCTATTGATTACACCTCATCAAGTGGTAAAGCAATTGCCAAAACGGATATTGACCTTAATGTTCGCGCGCTATCTATGGGCAAGCTGCACCATGCAATGATGGGCACAGCCGCAGTCGCTATTGGCACTGCAGCCGCAATTCCCGGCACCCTTGTAAGCCTCGCTGCAGCTAAGGGTAAAGAAGCTATCAGCAAAGCCGATGACAAAGGTTTTGTCACTTTCGGGCATCCATCAGGCACCTTAAAAGTTGGTGCTGAAGCCGCAGAGGTTAACGGCAACTGGCAGGTAAACAAAGTGGTTATGAGCCGCAGCGCCCGCGTACTTATGGAAGGTTGGGTGAGAGTGCCGCAAGGGTAAATCAGCGTTTGCTTAATATTAACAAAGCCACAGTTGTTGTGGCTTTTTTGTGACTTCCGCTTTTGTTACTCAAATTTTTGTATCCTATATTTTTGTAGCTTTTGTTTATGTAAGACAGCCCACAGTTTTATTTATATTTATCATCTAATTATTCCTTTTAAATCAATAGCGTGTTAGGTTGTCGCCAAGCTAACTTTTAGCCATGTAAACTACACGAGCCAAAGCAATGGAACAGGCGCATTTGCAACGCAAGTGCTTATCAAAGGAATGAATAGGTGACACCCAAGTTGCAACCCGACCCGAATCTTAGCTTTTATAATCGCAATGCCGAGCAGTTAGCTCAGCAATATGATTCCAAGCCGTTTACTGAGGTTCACCAAAGCTGGTCTTATCATTTGGCTGATATTTTTGTCGCGCTTGCAGCTAACTCTTCAATTAATTTACTGGCAACACAAGCCAATGCAATTGCCTACAGCAAACAGCTTCAGATACTCGATATTGGTGCAGGTACTGGCAGAGATGCTAAATATTTAGCCGAGCTTGCTAATACACAGCAACAAGTCACAGTTTATGCAGTAGAGCCAGCAACAGAACTTGCGGCCATCGGTAAGCAACATACCAAAGACCTAGCCGTTATTTGGCTCGAAGATACACTACCTGAACTTAAACAGGTGACTGCAACCAATATTAAATTTGACCTTATTTTACTTAGCGCGGTGTGGATGCATATTCCTAGCGCTGAGCGTTTAACTGCACTGACACAACTCAGTCAGCTATTAGCACCGCAAGGAAAGCTCATTATTACCTTGCGCCATGGGCCAAGTGGTGATGAACGGGTAATGCATAGCGTCAGTATTCAAGAACTAGCTTTATTAAGTCAGCAGCTAGGGTTAAGTATCATTGACAGTATCAGCGCAGAATCAGACAAACTTGGCCGCGCTGAGGTGAGTTGGGACACTGTCGTCATACAGTTCAGCACAACAGTAACAGCAAAAGCCACGGTGCAGTTTGATGCCAACAGCTTAAAAACGGCGGAGCAGGCCAAATGAAGCAAACTCCAAGTTCTTCAATAAGCGATACTACTATGCCATCGCCTGATTCAGCCCAGCTCAAAAGCCCAACTATAAGCTCTGTAGTAAGCCCTGTTATAAGCTCAGGTAAAAGCGCCGATATTGATGCGCAAACCCAAGTTAACTTTATCATTTACTTACAACGCTTATTGGTTGAGAGCGAATTTACCGCGACTTATAAGTTTGCTTTGCTGCACGCGCTAGCAGACATTTGTATTGAGCGGCCATTGCATAGCGATGTTACCGCCAATCTGCACGATGCATTAGACAGTGTGATCACCATAGATGAGTTAGTGGTGAAGTTTATCGAACTATATTGGCAACACTCGTTGCCTTATCACGGTGTGGCAGATGAAGCATTTGTATTGTTGCAAAATTCAGGTAGCCAATCTGCTTTAGTACAAGACTTAGCAGCCATGCGGCAGCAGGGCATACGTACTATTGGCCAGTTAAAGCAAAGTCAGCATTGGAAATCGTTGCTGACTAAGACCCGTAACACTTTCAAGCAAGGCCCACTTTGGCGCTTACAGTTATTAGCTGGTAAAGAAGAGTGCTTCTATTACCCCCATGACAAATCGCAAAAGCACATCGTTCTCAACCCAGACATCGCATTTTGTTTTCGGCGCTTTTACGATTTAGTGGTATCGCTTGCAAGAAACCATTGGACGCAAAAAGTCAATGCATTTCCGGCAAATTTTGCAGTGCTCGGCGGCAAAGGTGACTTGTCGCAGTTCCTGTTTGGCAGTGACAGAAACTCCATAATCAGTGCAAGACCGCTGCTAACCGAGATCCAACAAGGTAAATGTTTTTACTGTAATAAATCGCTAAAAAACGATGGCAGCAATGCAGCCGAAGTGGATCACTTTATCCCATGGGCAAGATACCCAAACGACCTCGGCCACAACTTTGTATTAGCACACCGCAGTTGTAATAACGCCAAGCGCGATCACCTTGCAGCCCAGCGCCATAAAGAGCGCTGGTTTGAGCAAAACATCATTAAAAATGCTAAACAAATCACATCGGAACTCAGCCAGTATTTTATTTGTGATAGTTCACGCTCTGAAGCGATCACCGCTTGGGCATATCAATTAGCGCACCAAAGTGATTCGCCATTGTGGCTAGCGGGTAAGGAGTTTGAGACTTTAAAAGGTGGTGGTAAGGCTCTGTTGATATAGTGGGTTTTAGAATTTGAAGTTGGCGAAGCTAGTGATTGGGGAAGTTAGTTCTAACGCATTTCTGCCTCAAAACGAGCTAGCGGCCACATATCACTCGCATCATTTATCTAATGATAGAAACGAAATTTCGATTTTGAAATATATAAAGGAGTTGCACAAAATAGATGTGCCACTATACCAGAAACAAAACAACTTCTGAGACACTAAAAAAGTATACATGAAGTTTAATGAATAAATATCGAGGTTGGGATGAACTACTTGAAAGCATTAATTGCCTGCACTCTGCCACTTTTTATCACAGGTTGTAGCATACATAGTCAAGAAAATTGGCCAGGCATTGGGGAAACGAGCAGAGAGGTAGGATTAATCAGTACAGGTGCAGGTTATATGAGCAATCATGACTCTTATTCAAATCCGAAACGACATGAGTATTGGGGCGAAGAAAGGGAGTACATACAAAGCGTCACAAATGAAAAGGGGGAAGCACTAGTAACTCACAGAATGGCAGGTTCTGTATTAGTGCCACCTGGGAAATACATAGTTGCTTATTGGGTATCTTCCGCTTGCGACACAGAAAACTGCAACGAGTATCGATATAACACCGTAAATGTAAAAGCTGGCGAATGTACGATAGTCACAGCTAGACGCAACACAACGATTCATACTAACAATTGGGTCAACTGTGAGGACAATTGGATTCGACAGCCAAATGGCACGGTAATCAAAGGTGAGCCGATCTGCAGAGAGAGACAAACTTACTATCGAGGCCGAGATGCTTTAAATATGCATATGAAAACCTATCCATTAAATAAAGACAATAAAACCTGTCACGGCCTACCAATAGTCGCGGTTCAGTAGTCTACAGAATAAAAAGATCGGACCTAATTAGATAAATTGAGATACTTATTCTCATCTAAGTCACTCATGATAGACCAGATACCCTAACGTATTTTTGTCCATAAATGCGTTAGAACACAAACATAGCCAACTTTTGTTGGCTATGTTTTTATTTAAACGTCAGCCTTAACCACTAAATACCAGCGAATCCAACACACCCATGCCGCTGTGTACGCCACCTTCGGTGGTTCGGGCCGATTTACTTCTAATCAAGTATCCTGCGTAAGCTTGTTGCTCGCTATTGAGATCAGTAATCGCTGGTTTACCATCAATATGTACGGTGAACATGCCGATTTCACTGATAAGATCGTCGACTTTATGTAGCTCCCCCTTGCGCACGGTTAACGCGGTTGTTGCTCTTGCTGTTGGGTGCAGTCTACGCATTAGTGACCAGGCTTGATATTCGCTTGGTTTAAGCGCGGCAAGTTTTGGCAAAATGTCGTCGCCAAATATGCAGTGGCCGCCGCCTTCGCCTTGGTTTTTAAGCACCCAGTCATTATTATTGCTTTTAGCTACGATAGCGGCACTGTCTTTGGTAACTGCGATCATCTCACCGAGTAATTCTTTAACGGCTATTGCCTCATCTAGCGTTAAGCCAAAACGGGTTAGGGCTGCTGGTTGCATAGAGGATAATAACATTTGTACCCGTTTACTGGTGGCCAATTGTTGGCTAACTGTGGCGTTTACGGCTACCCGGTGTTTTTCAATAAAGATCCGTGTTTGCATTAACGCATCACAGCAAACACGACTGATGATGTCATTGGCGTGGTAGTCGCAATACTGGTAGCCTGCGCGTAAATAGACAGTATCGATTGCGCCGACGCCGTCCAGTAATAGTCTATGGTTATCGCCAGTTTTAAGTTTGCCTTGTAACTCTCTAAAGGTGCGTCTAATGGTTCGAATGCCTTTGGCTTGTAACGCATGCTCTAACAAATGTTGATCGTAAACATTGTCTTCACCGGCTTGCACAACCATCAAGAAGGTTGGCGCGTTGGTTGTGCTATCAATTGGGGCTAGAACGCTTGTGTCCGGTTTGACAGCTGTGAACTCGGCTTTAATCTTAAATGTTGCCTTGGCAATACCTTGGGCCAAATTCGCTAGCGCATGGTTAGCAACCAGTTTGGCGTTTGTTGAAGCTGATGTAGATGCTGATGTTGCGGTTGTTGTAGAAACTAGTGCTGACCATTCATTAAACGCTTCAGGCGCTTGCAGTTGCAAAAATGTATGTAGCTCATGTATACGTTGGCCAAATGGCCCCATACCTGCAGCGATGCCGTTAAATTCAATCAGTTTTGGCCCTAAAGCCGCATCGTCCATAAAGTCGCTACGCATAATTAGCAGTGGCATGCGTTTGGCGCTTTGCGGCTCTTGCTGAGAAAGTTGCTGAATGGGTTGTTGATTAGTTTGGTGAATCGCTTGATGCATCTCCAATAGTGCATTAAAGAAAGGATCGCCCTTGGTGATTGGGGCAATCGCTTGGCTAAGAAAGCCATGATCTTCTGATACTAAGTGAACGAGTTTACCTAACAGGCCAACAGATGCGGTTAGCTTGTTATAGCGCGCCGTTGATATAGGTGTCGGCGTTAGGCTAAAGGCGGTGTGCACAGCAGAATATGGCGTGGTTTTTAATGCCATGCCATGGGTTAACGCCCACTCAATCGCATCTTGTGCAGCTTGTTTGCTTGTGTGGTTAATCATGATGTCCCCCTTAGTTGCTGTGTTAATCCGATCTTACGTTAATTTATTTCCGCAAAAGTCGAAATATAGGTCTGCGGGTGACTATTGTCAACTAATATTTCGAATTAGGTCGAATTATTGGCGCGGAACAACAACTAGCATTTGTTGTTAAATGGACGTTTGATGATCTAGTGACTATATGACTTATAGCGAGAGCAGTTTTGCAGTATGAGCTCATTGATAATGAACCGGAGATATTTAGATGAAAAACACCTCAGTTGTAGCGTTAGCGGCTATGTCAGCCTGTATATTGAGTTTTGCTTTGCCTACAAAGCTTGTTTTTGCTGATCACCATCAAGATTGCAGCACTATGGTTGGCTGTGACAAAAAGCGATGTGAGATCTCAAAGCAGATTATTATGGCAAAGGCTCATGGAAATAGTCATAAGGTAGCGGGGTTAGAAACAGCGCTGAAAAATGTTGAAACCCATTGCACCACAGACGCCCTAAAGCAAGATCTCACTGCTGAGATTGCTGATGTAAAACAGCAAATAGATAAGTATCAAGCCTCTTTAAAAGAAGCAGAGGAGGAGCGTAATTTAGACAAGACCTATAAGTACAAGCAAAAACTGCTGAGCGAAAACACTAAGCTGGCTGAGCTTGAACAAGAGTTAGCAAGCTTGGAGGAGAATAAATAGGTGTTACCAAAGGCGCTGTTAATGGATAACGAAAATAGCCCCAACTGGTGGGGCTATGCATTTACTTAACGACTGCAAACAAAAATCGTGAATAGCCGTTTTATGCTTTATCTTGTTGCTCAATAAAATCTTTAAACTCGATTTCATACAAGCGGGCTAATACTAAGGTAACTGCAAAGATAATCGGACCATAAATTAAGCCGATTAAGCCAAACAGTTGTAGGCCACCTAACAGAGAAAAAAACAGCAGTAGGGTACTCATACCTGTACTGCCTTGCATCAGCCAAGGTCTTAGAAAGTTATCAATCGAGCCAATAACCAGTATTCCCCACGCGATTAAAAACAGTGCCCATTGCCAGTCGCCAGTAATAAACAGATAAATTGATGCTGGCAGCCAGATCATGGCGGTGCCTACAAAGGGGATAAATGACGCAAAGGCCATCATGCTGCCCCAAAATAAACCGGAAAAGCCTGCCATAGCCATGGCTATACCGCCCAGCGCACCTTGGGCTAGAGCTGTTAAAAATGCGCCAAAAACCGCTGATTTAGCCACAACTTTAACCTCATTAAAAATCAACTCTTCTTGAGAGCGTGATAATGGAATGATGTGGCGGATACTGCTCACAATCGTTTGTTGATCTCGAAGGAAGAAAAACAGCACAAATAGCATGAGAGAAAAGCTCAAAACTGTATTGGCCACATCGCCCAATAGTCCGGTGCTGGCAGACAAAAAGCTGCTGCTGAGCTGGGTGACTTTTACTGCTGCTTGCTGTACCAATTCATCCACTTTTAAGCTTTCAAACGGTAGCCATTTATTAAGCAGGCTAAGGCCACTTTGAATATAAGGATGAGATAGAAATGCCTTGGCGCCGCCATCAGTCAACCAGTCATAGGCATTACCCATAAAGTTGATGCCTTCATTCATTATCGCAATAGTGACAAAGAGCAACGGCAACAACACCACCACAGTGACTAAGGTGCATGAGACCACAGATGCCAGATTAGGCCTTGCAGGCATATAGCTTTCAATTTTTGTATGCAGTGGCAACACTAATAACGCAACAATTGCCGCCAGAATGATAGAGCCTAAATATGGTGAAACGAGTAAGTAGCATGCGTATAACGCAATGGCTAATGCAAAGAGTAATATGGCGTGGTGGGGTTTGAGCTTAAAGCTGTCCATCAAATAGCGCTCCAAAATACATATTGTAACCAACCTCAATTGTTTGGCATTGCTGTGGCGTTTAGTTAGCAGCTAACGCTTATCGACACAATTTAAGATGATAAAGTACTGTTATACCAATTAGTATAAGAATTTGACCAACTCAAAGCGATTCTAGTCAAACTAACTCAAGGCAAATAAGCTTGATGGTAACTATTCCCCGTGTGTCTTTGTGTATTACCGCCAATGAGCTCACAACCAAACCGTTTGATAGTGATTAAGAAACTGGCTTAGGCACCGTAAAGCACGAGCTTAAAAGCATGATATGGAACAGTTTGGAATGGTGAAGGATGAACGCTGCAAACTCTTTGGTTTGTCGATTACCAAGTGTTGGCAAGCGCTGAATTTGACTTTAATGGGTCATCATATGGGGTTGGCCGTATTAAAAGTACAGTGTTACTCAGCTTATGCTTGCTTAAAATAGCGACCACATTTATTTTGAAAGCGCTGTTATAAACCATCATACAGCTCTCCAACAGACAGTACGAACAAATAAGGCTTAGCATAATTGCTAAGCCTTAAAATGCTTTTCACCAGTTTTGACCTTGATTCTTATTAAGGCGATGTCTGGGGAAATGGTCTGCGATTAGCTGACTAAGTTAAATAACTCGCAAGTGAGCTAATTACTCAGGCACTTTTACAAATGTGCTTTCACGAGCAAATTTAATTGCGCCGTCACAGATCTTGATTTGCTGCTCTTTGTTAGCGGCTTGGAAGTTCTTCATGTATTGGTCTAGTGCTTGGCTAGTTTCTTTAGACATGATCATCTCTTCGATACCAGCATTTTTATGAGACATCATAGATTGACCAACAATCACGCCTTCAATTTGCATGTCGTGTTCAGCATAGAATGTGGTACAAATCATAAGACTTGCCATGCCAAGTGCTGTTTCTTGATCTAGGTTTTCAGCGCTTGCTTGACCTGCTACTGCACAACTTAAAAGACCCGCAATTAGTAGTTTTTTCATAATATGGTAAACCCTTTTCTCATCCATCTTTGGTCAGTGTTCTAAATGATCTTGCATGGCATTTCTATTATTTATCTGCCGCCATACTTTGTGGGATTAGGCTAGCATTTACATATTATTAGGTATGTGATGCTGCGCTTGATTAAAGGCGTTGCGGTTGATTTTGTGTGGTTTATCACGCTTGAAAAGCCGATTTTATATGTAAAAAAAGCTAAAAAGGCGATATTTGCGCCTTTTGCTGATTTAATGGCCATTTTATCTCGGTTTTACAAGGTGTTATTTTATAATCGAAAAGCAAATTAGCGCTACTTGAGTCCGGCTTTAGTTGTTAATATGACGCGGTATTTTGTTGTGTTGAGGTAGTTGATGGAGCTTAGGCGACATTCTGTACAGTTTGGTTTTTTACAGGGCGTGCTCTTTTGTAATAGCGCCCATTTGTGCGATCAAGGCTTATCGATAAACGGTAAGCTTTATACCTATCCAGACTTGTCACAAACCGTTGAGGTTAGACGCGGTTGGTTCACTTTATCATTGGTGTGGGGCAAGCAGCGTTTTCGCTTTTTTCATTTTACTCACTGTAAACCTTTACTGCGTTTGGCACTTGATAATCGTTTGGCATTTCATCGAGCCGAACTTCAGCAAGCTTTTGATTTGTTGCTACTAGACGCAGCAGATTTTGACAAAGAGTTTAGTGCCCACCAGCGTTATTTACGTGATTCAGATAAACGTCGTTTACAGCAGAAATACAAAGGTGCTGTAGATAAACTTGCGTTAACAGAGCATTTTCAGACACTAGGCTTTGATATCAATTTGCTTAATTGCCGTTTAGTAAAGTTTATTAAGCAGCCTGATATGTTTACCACTAAATACAATCAGTGGTGGCAAAATCAGCAGTTAAAAGTGCATAAAGGCTTATTTGATTCGATTGAAGCGCATCCGCTAACCGAGTTACAACGGCAAGCTTGTGTCATTGATGAAAACAATACGCTTGTTATCGCCGGGGCGGGGACGGGTAAAACTAGTACCATGGCGGCCAAAGCCGCTTATCTAGTTAATCAAGGCTTGGCTAAGCCTGATGACATTTTAATGCTGGCTTATGGTAAGGATGCACGCCAGGAGTTAAGTCAACGTGTGTTATCTAGCCCTGAGTTAACAGCGGTAAAGGTCAGTACCTTTCATGCGCTTGGTAAAGAGATCATTCAAAGCTATTTAAAAAGCTCGACTCAGGTGTCGGTATTGGCCAGCGATGAAAAGCAATTTACCCAATTTATTGATAGCCAAATTGATTGCATTGTTGCTGATCCTGATATGGCCGATCCGGTTGCTGAGTATTTTGGCCGCTATTTGTACCCGCAACGAAATGAACTCGATTTTCGCTCAGAAGGCCAATATCGCAGCTACCTGAAAAACAACGAAATAAGAGCACTATCTGGCGATTTAGTGAAAAGCTTTCAGGAGCTGGTAATTTGTAATTACCTTTATACTCACGGAATTCAGTTTGATTACGAACCTAAATATCCGGGTGATGTTAGCGAGCCGGGTAAAAGTGTGTATCAACCGGACTTCTATATTCCGGTTCTAGACGCCTATCTTGAGCATTTTGGTATTGATAAGCAGGGTAATACTCGAGCCGATATTGATAAGGACGCATATAATCAAAGCCGTGAGTGGAAAATAGCCTTACATCAACAGCATGGTAGCTATTTGATGCAAACATTCAGTTGGCAAGCTGATGCAGGCAAACTTGAAAGTAGTTTAGAGGAGCTGCTATGCGCGCGAGCTGATGAATTAGGCCTTGAGCAAAGTCAGGTATTTAAACCTATTTCACCCAAGGAAGTGTTTAGCCAGGTTAAAGCTTTAGGCGTTTACCGCAACGTAAGCCGCTTGATGGCAAGCTTTGTAAGTTTGTTTAAAGCATCTGGGATGAGCTTAGCCCAGCTAAAAAAAGTAAAGTTGGCGAAGTTAGCTGAGTCCTCTTTCAAACCTGTTGTTGATAATACAATTCAAGCACAGCAATCTACTGAAACGAGTCATAAAGGCGATTTAAATACTCGTTTGCACGCCAAGCTAACCGCTACAGCTAAACGCAAAAACAAACAACTAGCCAACTATAACCAGCAACGCTGGAGCGCGTTTTTACACTTATTCAGTTGGGTGATTAAGCAATATCAAGCGTATCTTAATGAGCATAACAGTCTCGACTTTTCAGATATGATTGCTAAGGCAAATCAGTTAGTGGCTAACAAAGATTTTCATCAACAAACTGCTGATGGTTTTCGTTTTAAATACATCATGGTCGATGAGTTTCAGGACATATCCGCTGAGCGCGCTGAGTTAGTTAAAGCCTTAAGAGATGCTAGTCCTAATTGTGCTCTTTTTTGTGTGGGTGATGACTGGCAAGCAATTTACCGCTTCGCGGGTAGTGACTTAAGCTTAACAACAGCATTTGAAGCAATTTTTGGTGCTGCGCAAACGGTAACGTTAGACAAAACCTTTAGGTTTAATAACCAAATTGAAAAAGTAGCGTCACGATTTATTCAAGTAAACCCAGCTCAGTTAAGCAAGCAACTAACTACCCATAGTAAGAGTGATAATCCAGAGGTGTGTTTGCTCATCAATACTAAAGAGGCGGCGCTGCAGCAGGCGTTTGCCAGTATTATTGAGCAAGTTGCAGATCAGCCTGCGACGGTGATGTTGATAAGCCGATTTAAAAGCAGTTTAAAGGAATTAAATATTTGGCAGCAGCGTTTTTCACAATTGAGCATTTCTGCAATGACAGCTCATGCCTCTAAAGGCAAACAAGCTGATTTTGTGATTGTGCTTGATGTGAATGACGACAAATATGGTTTCCCTAGCAAAATCGATAACGATCCGATTTTAGATGTGATGTTGCCGGCCCTTGATAGCTTTAAAGATAGCGAAGAGCGCCGCCTGTTTTATGTTGCCTTGTCTCGCGCTAAACAACGAGTATTTGTGCAAGCTGAACTTGGTAAAGAGTCGAGTTTTATTAAAGAGCTGCAAGCTTATACTGGTGATGTAAACATTATCAGCAGTGAACTAGCAGCCTTATATCAGTATCAAGCGAGTTGCCCAAGCTGCCAAGAGGGTAAGCTTATTCCACGACAAGGGCGTTTTGGGCTGTTTTACACTTGCTCACTCGGTAAAGACTATTGTGACACTAAGGTAGAGGTTTGCCCTGAGTGTAAAACTGCGCCTCTGGTGCGTAATCAACACCACTTTATTTGTAGCTCTGAGGCATGCAATCATCAAATCGGTATTTGTCCGCAGTGCAATTCCGGTAAGTTAAAAACTCGTACCAACAGTAAAACTGGTGAACAATTTTTGGCATGTAGTGCCTATAAAAAAGCTGACCCTAAAAGCTGCCAATATACTTGCAAGCTAGCTGATAGCGTTAAAACTCCTCAAGGTGGCGCTAGGAAAAGAGTGGCGTAATAGTCAACTATATTAGATGGTTAGCTTTGATGTTTGATGTTTGATGTTTGATGTTTGATGTTTGATGTTTGGTGTTAGTAAGTTGGTTTAATAGTTGATTAATTAGTGGGTTAGTCAAATGTAAACCTTCTGATGGCTTTTGCCGTATAGGTTTGCTGTTCAATTTTTTTGATTGGTAATTGTTAGTTGAGCCCACTTTTACTAGTTTGCTATACGGATTGTATCTTGTATTTTTGTTGATAGAGCGTTTTTTCGATTATTAAAGACGGTTATATCAGTGTTCTATCGCGGTTTTATGGCGATTTGAACACTTTGGTAATTGTGGTTGTTTTATGTGATTTATTTTGATGGTAGTAAGTTTTATTGGGCTTTTTCTAGTTTGTTTAAACAGGATATTTTAACTGTTGGCTAGTAGATAAGTTGCTCGTGAAAGTGGAATTTTTAGGTGTGATTTATGAATACGTTTACAAGTTGGCTTGAGTCTAAAAAGCTCAAGCAGCAAATTACTAACCCGAATATTGAAGTGGGTGAATATTCTTATTACTCGGGTTTTTACCATGGTAAATCTTTTGAAGATCAAGCGGTGCGTTACCTTTTAGGTGACGGTTCAACGATTGATGTGTGGGAAGCGGGTGTTTTTGGTGAAGTCGACAAGCTGATAATCGGTAAATTCTGCTCAATCGCCTCGGGTGCTTGTTTTATGCTGGCAGGTAATCAAGGCCACCGCATGGACTGGATCTCTACTTATCCATTTGCACCCGATGAGTTTGGCGACGGTGCAAAAAGCGGTTTTGAGCGTGCGGGCAATACCGTGATTGGCAATGACGTGTGGATTGGCAGTGAAGCGATGATCATGCCGGGCGTGACCATAGGTGATGGTGCAGTAATCGGAGCAAGAGCTGTGATCACTAAAGATGTCGCGCCTTATAGCGTGGTGGTTGGTAGTAACAAGTTGGTGAAACTACGTTTTGACAATGACTCCATTGCAAGGCTCTTGCAGATTCAGTGGTGGGATTGGCCGCTTGAGAAGTTACAAGGTGCGATGGCATTAATGTGCAGCGCTGATATTGCAGGTTTATATCAGTACCACCTAGATAATCAGTGATAATTGTTTGCTTTAACCAAGCTATACAAAAATGGCGCTAATCTCAAAGATTAGCGCCATTTTTTGATTAAGCGTAAGCGGTTAAGTTACTTCTTCGTTTCGTTCTCAGCTTGGCTTGCCATGTACTCGTTGAAAGTACCTTGGAAGTTAACTAGCTTCTTATCTTTTACGTCGATAATGCGTGTTGCCAATGATGATACAAACTCGCGGTCATGGCTCACGAAAACCAACGTACCTTGGTACACTTTAAGCGCATTGTTTAGTGCTTCAATCGCTTCCATGTCCATGTGGTTAGTTGGCTCATCCATAACCAGTACGTTGATATCCATCATCATTAACTTACCGAATAATAGACGGTTTTTCTCACCACCAGAGCAGTTATGTGCTTTTTTGTTGATATCGTCTTCAGTAAATAATAAGCGGCCTAACATGCCACGAACCATTAAGTCATTGTGCTTTGGTAGGCGCCACTGTGACATCCAGTCAAATAGGTTAAGGTCGTTATCAAAGTCTTTGCTGCTATCTTGAGGACAGTAACCGATAGATGCATTTTCAGACCACTTAATTTCACCAACATTATTTGATAATTCACCGACTAAACAGCGTAGGAAGGTTGATTTACCAACACCGTTTTCACCGATAACAGCAAGCTTAGCGCCGGCTTCAAGGATTAAATCACCACCATCAAATAGCTGGTTACCGTCAAAACCATGACCAACGTTTTCCATTACTAGTGCTTGGCGGTGCATCTTTTTACCGTCTTCAAAACGCAGTGATGGCGTCATACGGCTTGATGCTTTTACTTCGTCTAAACTGATTTTCTCTAGCTTCTTAGCACGCGAACTTGCTTGTTTCGCTTTAGATGCGTTAGCACCGAAGCGGTTAACAAAGTCTTGTAGTTCAGTCATTTCTGCGCTTTTTTTAGCGTTACCGGCTAATAGCTGTTCTTGAATAAGTGCAGACGCTTCCATGAAATACTCGTAGTTACCTGGGTAAATACGTAGCTCACCGTAGTCGATATCTGCCATGTGGGTACACACAGTGTTTAAGAAGTGTCTGTCGTGCGAGATGATGATCATGGTGCACTTGCGCTTATTTAGCTCTTCAGCCAACCAGTTAATGGTATGAATGTCCAAGTTGTTGGTTGGTTCGTCAAGTAGCAAGATATCTGGGTTTGAGAATAATGCTTGTGCCAAAAGTACACGCAGCTTTTTACCTGGGGCAACTTGGCTCATTAGACCAAAGTGCAGATCTTCTTCAATGCCCGCTTCAAGCAGGATTTCACCGGCGCGGCTTTCAGCGCTATAGCCGTCCATTTCAGCAAACTCGCTTTCTAGCTCACCTACGTACATGCCGTCTTCTTCACTCATTTCTGGTAGTGAATAGATGCGCTCACGCTCTTGCTTAACTTCCCATAGTCTTGCATCACCTTGAATTACCGCATCAATGACGCTGAATTCTTCAAATGCGAACTGGTTCTGGCTCAAGGTACCGACTTTTTGACCTGGAGTAATAGAAACGTTGCCTGAAGTAGGGGCAAGCTCACCACTTAAGATCTTCATAAAGGTGGATTTACCACAACCATTTGCGCCGATTAAGCCGTAGCGATTGCCGTTACCGAACTTAGCGGAAATGTTTTCGAATAATGGCTCTGGGCCAAACTGCATCGTGATATTTGCGGTAGAGATCAAAAGAGTATCCTGAGTGATTAATAAAGAGTGAAAGCCAAGACGCTAACAGACTGCCAAAGGCAATCCTGTTCGAGAGGCAAAACAGCGGCGGATTATACAGAGGTCAGTGCTTAGATGTCGAGCAATCATGCGATGAATCAAGGCTTATTTATTTGATTGGCCTTGTTTTCATCGCGAGCAACGCTTTTATAGGGTAGGGCAACAATGATTATTGGTCCGTGCAGGCGTTAATGTGAAATAGCGATTATTTAATTACAGTGCCTCTAATGATGATGTCAGACAGCTTGTCACAGTCTTCAGTCTCAATAGCGCGTATAAGTTGGGTTACGGCGTGGTAACCAAATTCTTCAACATCATGCCTAATACAAGGGATCGCAATCCCAAAGTGAGTTGCGGTTTTGATTTCATCAATACTATAAAAATGGATATCTGTTCCTAGGCGGTAGTTGTGTTGCACACTGGCTTCTAGCGCGCCTAAGGTGATTTGGTTATTCAAGCCGATAATGGCATCGGGCTTTAGTTCGGCAAGATATTGCTCTACTAACTCTTTAGCGAGTTCGGTATTAAAGTCAGCTTTTATCACATCGATTTGAACGTTTGAATTGGCTTCTTCTGCAGCCATCTTAAGCCCTGCAAGCCTTGAGTTGGCAACTTTTGAGTTTGCTGAGCCTGATGCTATCAATACACGTTGATATTGTTTTGATATGACTTCTTTACCTAACTTGTAACCTGAGTCAACGTTATCTAAATACACGCCGCAGACATGTGGTGCTTCTATGTGTCTGTCTAATAACACCACAGGAATAGATAACTTCTTTAAAGTGGCAAAGTAATCAGGAGTGTAATGCTCATCTTCTGAGATCACCGCAATGATAATACCGTCAATGTTATAGCTCATTAGGGTATTAACTGCATTTTGCTCCATTTCTTGCGATTCGTCGGAGCTGAAGAATAAGCAGTTATAACCGGTTTTATTGGCGCTGCGGATGATGGACTTTACTGCGCTGGCAAAAAACGGGTTGATAATAGTTGGCACGATCACACCAATCGTTTGCGAGCGTGACTTTAATCCTTTAGCCATAAAGTTGGGGATATAACCCATCTCCTTAGCTATCTTTTGGATCTTCTCACAAGTTTCAGGTTTGACTTTCTCAGGTGTTGATAGGGCTCTACTCACGGTAATTGATGACACATTAGCAACTTTAGCTATGTCTGCTAGCTTAATTTTTTTCATCTTATTCTCTGGGCTGTGGTTACCGCTTGATTGAATAACTGAGCGGTGAAACGAGCAAACGCCTTAGTTGGTTATCTAATGATCTGTTAACAATCATATTTGAGTTTTTGTCATTATAACAGTAATAAAATGTTATCGATGTCATAAAGTTACACTTTTAAGTATTAGCACTCCCTGATTGTTTTTAATTATGAAAACAGTTATTTGCATTGTTATAGCTGTATCCCGCAGATTTTGTGAGTTTAAACGCAGTCGTCATTGCCGCAAAAGATTATCTTAATGGAAAGTGTTAATGACATCGATAACATTAAAATATCAAAAGGGAAGCATTACATGAAAGCTTTGGTACTTGAACAGGTCAATGAACTGGTTTTAAAAGAAGTTGCCACTCCAGAACATGTTGGCGCGAATGACGTTAAGATCAAAATTCAAGCTGTGGGGATCTGTGGTTCAGATGTGCATTATTTAACCCATGGTCGCATTGGTCATTTTGTTGTAGAAAAACCAATGATTTTAGGCCACGAGGCCGCAGGTATTGTTACTTCAGTTGGTAGCAATGTTAAGCATCTGAATGTGGGCGACAGAGTATGTATGGAGCCAGGTGTACCACAGCCTCAGTCTGCAGAAACTATGGAAGGCATTTATAACCTGGATCCAGACGTTCAGTTTTGGGCTACCCCACCATATGACGGTTGCTGCTCTGAATATGTGGTTCATCCAGCAGCGTTCACTTTTAAAATTCCTGAGCATATGAGTTATGCAGAGGGCGCAATGGTTGAGCCTTTAGCGATTGGTATGCAAGCTGCGACAAAAGCACAGATTAAGCCTGGTGATATTGGCCTAGTTTATGGCGCGGGTACGATTGGCGTTATGTGTGCGTTATCGGCATTAGCCAGTGGCTGCGCTGAAGTGATTGTTGTTGATGTTGTCGATGAAAAGCTGGCGACTGTTAATGAATATCAAGGGATCACTGTTGTAAACAGCTTAAAACAAGACGTTGCAGCTATCGTTGCAGCTAAAACCGGTGGCCGCGGCGTAAACGTAGTATTTGAATGTTGCGGCGTTGAAGCGGTAATCACGGGAATTTGTCAGCATGCAGCGCCAAATAGCACTGTCGTGTTAGTCGGGATGCCAGTAGAGCCAGTGAAATTCGATATTGTTGCTGCTCAGGTAAAAGAGATCACCTTTAAGACGATTTTCCGTTACGCCAACATGTACCCAAAAACGATTAATTTAATTTCGTCGGGCAAGTTAAACGTTAAGCCGCTTATTAGTAAAACCTATAAGTTTGCCGACTCGCTCGCCGCTTATGCTCGAGCATTAGAAGCGAACCCTTCTGATGTGAAGATCATGATTGAGATGGAGTAAGCGATGAGTATTGTCGCGGGTGTCGATTGTGGCACACAAGGTACTAAAGTCATTTTGTTGGATTTGAGCACCGCAACAGTATTGGCAGAATGCTCAGCGCCACACGATTTGATCTCGGCGTCAAATGGTCGCCGTGAGCAGCAGCCTGTTTGGTGGGTAGATGCCATGGTGACAGCGTTTGAAAGTGCTGTAACTGCGGCTAACATCGATCCTAAAAGCATTGCTGCTATTGGGGTGTCAGGTCAGCAACACGGCTTAGTGGCATTAGATGCAAGTGGTGAAGTGATCCGCCCAGCTAAGCTTTGGTGCGATACTGAAACTGCAGCGCAAAATGCGCAATTGCTAGAGATGTTAGGCGGCGCTGAGGCGTGTATTGAGCTGCTAGGACTTAGAATTGAAACCGGTTATACCGCATCTAAAATTCTTTGGATGAAGCAAAATGAGCCGGAAAACTTTGCTCGAATCGCCCATATTTTGTTACCGCATGATTACCTGAATTTCTGGTTAACGGGCGAGTATAGCGCTGAATATGGCGATGCCTCTGGAACGGGCTTGTTCAATGTGCGAAAGCGTTGCTGGGATGAAGAAGTTTGTAAGCTTATCGACCCAAGTGGCGCGCTGTTTAAGGCGTTACCAAAGTTAAACAATGCAAGTACACCGGCTGGTTTTGTTAGTGGTGCTGCTAAGGCGCGTTTAGGCCTTAGCGATAACGTTGTGGTGTCTTGTGGTGGTGGCGACAACATGATGGGCGCTATCGGCACTGGTAATGTTCAAAATGGCATCATTACCATGTCACTTGGCACGTCTGGCACGATTTACACCTTTTCTGACGTACCGGTTAAGTTAAAGCATCCTAGTATTGCCAACTTCTGCTCAAGCTCTAATGGTTGGATGCCGCTTATTTGCACCATGAATGTGACCTCTGCCACTAGCTTAGTGCAAGACCTACTCAATATGGATTTGACTGAGTTTAATCAGTCTCTTGACGCTTCTGAAATTGGCGCGGGTAATATCAGCTTCTTGCAGTTCTTTAACGGTGAACGCGTACCAGCATTACCTGATGGCAAAGCGTCAATCCATGGTTTAGATGCCGCCAACTTTACTCGTGACAATCTTGTACGCTCTGTGGTTGAAGGTGCGACTTTCGGCCTGAAATACGGTTTAGAGTTACTGCGTGATGCTGGGATCAGTATTGAGCAGATCAGACTGATTGGCGGCGGTGCAAAATCCGCTAATTGGCGACAAATGGTTGCCGATGCGATGAACTGTGAAGTGATTTGCCCAGAGGTCGAAGAAGCAGCAGCTCTGGGCGCAGCTATTCAAGCTAGCTGGGCGCTAAACGGCGCAATTAGCTTTGATGCCATTGATGATCTCGTTGTGCTGGATGAAACTAGCCGCACTCTACCCATAGCGAATAACGTTACAGCGTACCAATTAGCGTATCAAAGATATGTGTCAACGCTAAACAGTCAATATCCGCAATTACAGGGGGAGTGTTAATGAGCTCTCCAGCTTTATTGTCGGTCAAATCGGTAAAGAAATCTTTTGGTGAAGTTAAAGCACTTAAGCATATTAACTTTACTCTTAATGCTGGTGAGATCCACGCATTATGTGGTGGTAATGGCGCGGGAAAAAGTACCTTTTTAAGTATCGTAATGGGCTTTTTACAGCCAGATGAAGGCAGCATTATGGTCAATGGCGAACCTAAAGTGTTCGCCAATGCAAAAGAGGCGCTAGATGCCGGGATCACTATTGTTCAGCAAGAGCTGAGCATGATTCCAAACCTTACTGTTGCGGAAAACATTTATCTTGGCCAAGAGCCGCGTAATCGTTTTGGTATCGTGGACTTTAAAACCTTGAACCAACGAGCGCAGGCACTAATGGATGAGCTGGAGTTTGATATTCCGGTTAATGCCATGCTGCACACGTTAAGTGTTGCCCATCAACAATTGGTAGAGATTGCAAAAGCACTGTCGCACTCCAATGCCGATATCGTATTTCTCGATGAGCCGACATCAGCGATTGGTGAAGAGGACTCAAAGAAGCTATTTAAGGCGATTAAATCCTTAGCTGCCAAAGGTAAGGGGATTGTATATGTGTCACATCGTTTATCTGAAATCTTTGAAAACTGCAGTAATTACACCGTATTTAGAGACGGCACTTATATCAGCGAAGGTTTGATCACAGATATTACGCGTGATGAGTTGATTGAGCAGATCATTGGTGGCCAGATAAACGAAGAGTTTTCAAAGTTTAATCAGCCTAGTGAACAAACTCTTTTAGAAATTAAAAATCTCACATCAAAAAAATTCAATGATATTTCATTTTCAGTCAACAAAGGCGAGATCCTCGGGATTTACGGTCTAGTCGGTTCCGGTCGTTCTGAAGTGCTTAATGCGATTTTTGGTGTTGATGAATTTAGCCATGGCACCATCTATTTTGATGATAAAGAGTTTAGCCAGATTAAGACCCGTCAGGCGATTAAGTCCGGTATGGCTTATGTTACCGAAGATAGAAAATCATCAGGTTTAGTATTGAGCAGTTCTGTTGGCGACAACATTTCAATCTCTTCACTTGAACAATGCTCGGCTTCTTTTGTTGTGAATGAAAAACAAGAGAAACAGAGAATTGATGCAATGATTGACCTATTTAAGATTAAAACACCCAATAAAGAGCAAATCGTTGGCAACCTTTCTGGCGGTAACCAACAAAAGGTGGTGCTTGGACGCTGGTCATTGACTAACCCTCAACTGCTTATGCTTGATGAGCCGACTCGTGGTATCGACGTGGGTGCCAAAAAAGAGATCTATAAGTACATGTCTGAGCAGGCGTTGCAAGGAAAGGGGATCATTATGGTGTCTTCTGAATTGCCTGAAATTATCGGCATGAGTGACCGCATTATTGTGTTTAAAAATGGGCAAATTGTCAGTGAGTTATCACAGGCTGACGCTACCCAACAACTGTTATTAAGTCTTGCTTCTTAGGATAGAAAAATGAATACATCTGTAGCAACAGATAAAAGTTTGAGATTACCTGTTAACCGTTTAAAACCGCTTTTACATAAGTACGGCATCGTGTTTGCGTTTTTGTTTATTTGCGCGACCATTGCCGTATTAGGTGAGATCTGTATCCACAATGGTATGTGGGACAGTAATTACTTTTTAACTCAAGGCAATTTGTTGTCAGTTTTACGTCAGGTCTCGATTAACGGCATTTTAGCCGTGGGTATGACGTTTGTGATTATTGTAGCTGGTGTCGATTTGTCTGTCGGTTCGGTACTCGCTCTTGCAGGTATTGTTGCCGCGCGATTTGTTACCAACTCTGAAGCCATGCTTATTGGTAGTTTTGACTCTCCAATTCTATTACCACTTATGGTTGCTATCTGTATTGGTGCAATATGCGGTTTCTTAAACGGTTATATCATTTCTAAATTCCGTCTACAGGCGTTTATCGTCACCATGGGTATGTTGTCTGTTGCCCGCGGTATGACAATGCTAACTACTGATGGCAACCCTGTTTCCTCCCTTGATAGAGGCTTTAGAGCCTTAGGCAATAGCTACACCTTTGGTATTCCTACTCCTGTGGTGATTTTTGCGGTGATCTTTATTGCTGCTTGGTTCCTGCTTAATAAAACTGTGTTTGGTCGTTATGTATTTGCGGTTGGTGGTAATGAAAAGTCGGCGCAGACATCAGGCATTGACGTGCATAAAGTGAAAGTTGCCGTTTACACCTTATGTGGCGTGATGGCGGCTATTGCTGGTTTGATCCTAACTGCTCGTACAGGCTCTGCTCAAACCAGTGCTGGTTTTGGTTATGAGCTTGACGCCATTGCTGCAGTAGTCATTGGTGGTACTTCTATGGCTGGTGGACTTGGCACTCTTACAGGTACCTTATTTGGCGTGTTGATCATTGGGGTGATGAATAATGGTCTGGATTTATTAGGCGTGCAGTCTTACTACCAACAAATTATTAAAGGCTTACTGATTGTGGCGGCGGTAATGCTTGACCCATCTAGAAAGCAATCTCGTTAATTTAAACCGGTTTAAGCACCACTTAAAACGATTACTAACATCGGTGCTTAACACTAATCGCGTTACCAAGGTAACGCATTAAAAACAAAAGGTATGATTGAAATGAAAAAAACCATGATCTCTACATTACTCGGCGCTACGTTAGCTCTGTCGTCTGGCTCGGTTTTTGCTAAAGATGATATTAAAATTGCGGTGTTAATGTATGGCATGAAGGCTGAGTTTGTACAGCTAATGGAGCAAGCTGCTTATAACCATCCGTTAGTGAAGTCTGGTGAAGTGAAAATCACTATGTATGACGGCCGCTATGATGCGTTAGTACAGAACAACCAGGCAGAAACTGCGATTCGTACCAATCATGATGCGATTATTATTAACCCGATGGATTTTGACGCCAATATCGATGTAGTGGATATGGCAAATGAAGCTGGCATCCCTGTTATCGTAACCAATGCACGTTTAAATACCGATCAAATGACTGCTGAAGTGGTTTCAGATGACGTTGAAGGCGGTTACTTAGAAGCCAAGTATGTAATGGAGCAAATTGGTTGTAAGGGCAGTGTGGTTATTCTTGAAGGACCAAAAGGTGGTTCTGGGGAGATCCAACGTGGTCAAGGCAATGAAAAAGCCATTGCAGAATGTCCTGAAGGCGCAGTTAAAGTACTTGAGCGTAAAACCGCTAACTGGTCACGTGCTGAAGGCATGACTTTGATGGAAAACTGGTTGATGAAGCATCAAGGCCGTATTAGTGGTGTTATTGGTCAAAACGATGAAATGGCATTAGGAGCGATTGAAGCGATTGAAGGCTCTGGTGACACAGTTGATAACTACGTTATTGCCGGTATTGACGGCGTAACCGATGCACTTCACGCTGTTAAAAGCGATAAAATGACCTCAATTTTACAAGATGCGAATGGTCAAATGCAGGGCTCTATCGATGTGGCATTGCGTCATGTGATTGGGGAGCAATACAAGCCTGCATCAGGTGTATGGCAGCAATATGCTGATAAGTTAAATTGGAATAATGGCTTGTCTAAGCGTTACGACATTCCATGGACTGTTGTTAACAAGCAGAATGTTGACCAGTTACTTGAAATGCGTAAATAGCCTTTGATAGTTGTATAGGCTTAGCTAGCAGTATTGTTAGCGCGAGTCATAAAATGGCAAACGGGCGTAGTGAGTTACGCCCGTTTTTTTATCTTATATTACCAGTGTAGACGACGCGTATTTACAATTGTACGTGATTTATAATTGTACTCGACTAGCGCGATTAATGGCTTTGTTAGTAAATAGGTCGGCTGCATCATTTGAATTGGTAGAAAACTCAGACACTACAGCCCCGTCACTATGTGCTTTAAACCAATGCTTAGAGTTAGGTGTTAACGTTAATTGTTGACCTTTTTCTAAAATGACTTCGTGAAAAACGGTGTAATGCTCGATGTCTTTAGGCAGGGTAACGCTCGGGTTTGCAGTGATGCTACCTTCAATGAAAATACTCACTTTACCGTAACGACAGCGGAAAGTTTCTTCTTTACCTAGCCTTTGACCAACTGTTGGATGAGTATGCTCTGGACAGATCTGATCTGGCAGCATAATGAGTTCTTTTGCGCAGCAACGTTCTGTATTGATATAGGTATGTATAATCAACCCGGTATGATGAAAGTCATTTAAACCAAAATCAGTAACTTCAAGGTTTTCTGTCTCCACTTTTGTGAGAAAAATCCCTGATAGCCCTAACAATTCCAATACTTGGTCGTTGACCTTTACCATACTTGATTCTCTTTATATGCAATAGCTTGTACGCGCATAAGATAATATGGCGTATAAGAAATTTAAATATATGCTTAATAACAATGAAGAGTCGGTCACAAGGATGCGCTAGCTTGACTGATTATGGTGTTGAATCACTACCATTTAGCCTAGATATTCAGCTGAAATCACTTACTGCTTTCGTCGCTTGATAGGCAAATTATGTTGTGCATTTACAATGCAAACAAACGCATTTTGTAAAAATTCAAACAAGCCAGACGATTTTATGGGTGATATGTGCAATTTCTTGTTATTATTAGCCCATTGTTTTGCGCTGCTCGCTGAGCAGTCTAAGTATTCATTGATTGAATATTTTTTATAGATGCATGTGTTTGCACATGTTCTGCGATATTTGGACTCCCCATGATTGAACACCAACAGAATAATCCACTCCACGGCTTAAACTTAGAAACTTTGCTAACAGAACTGGTGAAGTTTTATGACTATAAAGTGCTTTACGCTGCGCTAAAATTGGAATGTTTTAACCTTAATCCCAATATGGCTGGTTGCATTAAGTTTTTAAAGAAAACCGAGTGGGCTAGAGAACGTGTTGAAGCATTTTATCTTTATCGCTTTAAGCGCATGCCAAAGGGCACGGCTGCGCAAATGGAACTTAAGCCGCGTGAGCGCGGTTACGCCGATGGTATTGTGCCACGTAAGCCTGAGAAACTAACGGTTGAGCTTGTAGAAGAGATGCGAGCTAAAGCTGAAGCTAATTACAAAGCGATGAAAAAGAGCGGTGCACGTCCACGTTTTGGTAACGATAAGCCAAGAGCACAAGATGGTTATGCTCAAAACCGTCGTAATGGACCAAAGCGTCCTGCAGCGTCACAAGATCCTACAAACCCTTGGGGTAAGTAATCTTTATTTAATGCAAACGTTGTAATTGCTTGATTGAAGGACCTAATAGGTCCTTTTTTATTGCCTGCTTTCTTGTAAGTTAATATATGCATCTAGTGCATAGTATTGATTCTATTTATTCATTTGTTTCATGGTCGACTAATCAGTAGCATGCGCTTCCTTTTTAAGTAACCTTGTAAAACGATGCGCTCTCAATCCATATCTGCACAGCTACTCCGCATGACCACTGCGTTAATGTTGACTTTGTTGTTAGTAAATAACTATCCACCTTTGCTCAATGCATTCAGCGATAATGGCGCGGAAGTTGGCTGTCACCAAATACCCAAAAACGATTTAGCAAACCAACACAGCGACGAGCATCAATCTAGCACCGAAGCGCTACATAGAGGAGTGCAACTATGAGTATCTTTCGTTTTCCTATTTTGGTTTGGCTAGGTATTGGGATTTTAATTATTAGCCTTGGGATCCGCCAATCTTTTGGGATCTTTATGATGCCGATTTCAATGAGCTTCGATGCTGGCCGTGAGTTTTTCAGCCTTGCTATCGCGCTGCAAAATTTACTGTTTGGTGTTTTCCAGCCTTTTACCGGCATGGCTGCCGATAGGTTTGGCTCGAAAAAAGTCATTATGTTTGGTGCTTTGGCTTACGGACTGGGGTTGTTATTAACTTCAATCTCGACCAGTTCAGAGATGTTTTATATTTCTATTAGTATGCTAATTGGTTTGGGCTTAAGTGCGACAAGTTATGTTGTTGTGTTAGGGGCCGTGGCCAAAGTGGTTCCGGTTGAGCACACGGCTAAAGCATTTGGTTTAACTACAGCTGCAGGTTCGTTCGGTATGTTCGCAGTGATCCCTGGCGCACAAAGCTTATTAAGCCACTTTGATTGGCAAACGGCGTTGCAGGTATTTGCACTACTGTGTTGCTTTATGTTCGCTTTTGCTTCGTTTATGAAAACAGCTAAAAGTAATGAGGACAATAAAGAGCAATTAGACGATCAAACATTAAAGCAGGCACTGACAGAGGCGTGTACTAATCGTAATTATTGGTTAATTCATATGGGGTTCTTTGTGTGTGGCTTTCATGTGATGTTTATTGCAACTCACTTACCGAGTTATCTTGCTGATAAACATTTAGATGCTTCGACCGCAGCATTAGCTCTAGCCTATGTCGGTATATTTAATATCTTTGGCTCATACTTTTGGGGCGTGATGGGCGACAGGTTTAGCAAGCGTTATGTAATGAGCGCGCTTTATTTGGTGAGGACCGCAGTTATTGCAGCCTTTGTTACATTGCCTGTGACTGACAATACCGCTGCTATATTTGGCGCTGCGATTGGTTTTTGTTGGCTAGGTACAGTGCCTTTGACTTCTGGTTTAGTGAGGCAGATTTTTGGCGCCCGCTATCTATCTACACTTTATGGCTTAGTGTTCTTTACCCATCAAGTGGGTAGCTTCCTTGGCGCTTGGGTTGGTGGACGAATTTATGACCATTACGGTAGTTACGAGCCAATTTGGTGGTCAACCGTAGTACTAGCCTTTATCGCAGCGTTACTACATTTACCGATTGATGATAGGCCGGTCTCGGAAGTTAAGCTTTCTAAAGATAATAGTGAAGCGAATAAGAATAGTGAGTTACCGTTAGTTGATAAACCTATTACATCGATTTAGTCTTTAAATGCTTTATTAGAATATTTGAGCCACCTTAGGGTGGCTTTTTAGTTGCAGGGCGTAATAGAGTTTAGTTACGTATTTACCTGGCGATCACAATAGCTATTAAATAAGGCTCCTATCAATAGCCAATAAAGCGCAGTTTGATGGATTTTGACAGTACTCCAAAAGCATCACGAATAATTTAAAAGGGATCCATCGGTGTTTAAGTGTATATAAACGGTGTTTTCGTAAGCAGGTATGTAATATAAATCAAACGGGATAACGAAATTACACTGTTATGACGAGTAAAAATAGGCTCGTCTAACTTTGACCGCCTAGATTCTTGGTTAAAATTTGCCTTAAAACATTCTTGTTTGTAATTGTTTTACTTAAAAAATGCGATAAAATGCCTAAACACCACGCAAGTTGGCCATCAAATCACCGCTTGGCAGCTATTTGTGTTTTTTTACTTGCAACATAGACGCTATCGCCATACTATAGCGCTCGTTCCAAGGCAACAGCCAAACGAACAGCAAGAACACAGTCGCGGGATGGAGCAGTTTGGTAGCTCGTCGGGCTCATAACCCGAAGGTCGTTGGTTCAAATCCAGCTCCCGCAACCAGTTCATGTACGATACAACCGTAGCTCAGTTGGTTAGAGCACTACCTTGACATGGTAGGGGTCGGTGGTTCGAATCCACTCGGTTGTACCAATTCTTTTATAGAAGAATCTAAAAATCTATTATCCTGTCGCGGGATGGAGCAGTTTGGTAGCTCGTCGGGCTCATAACCCGAAGGTCGTTGGTTCAAATCCAGCTCCCGCAAC
>NZ_JALNTW010000007.1:73722-73915 GCF_023161665.1 Shewanella sp. 1CM18E | reverse complement strand
AGCAGTTTGGTAGCTCGTCGGGCTCATAACCCGAAGGTCGTTGGTTCAAATCCAGCTCCCGCAACCAATTCTTTTATTAAAAGAATGATGTGATATGTAGGCCAGCGAAAGCTGGTTTTTTTGTACCTGAAATTAGGTGAACTCGTCATCTGTATTTTCACGGACGCGGGATGGAGCAGTTTGGTAGCTACTC
>NZ_JALNTW010000007.1:0-73622 GCF_023161665.1 Shewanella sp. 1CM18E | reverse complement strand
GGACTCAACTCTTTATAAACTCACGGCCTTAAAATAGTGCGAAGGTCGTTGCCACGCTTTTGTAAAAAGTAATCCAGTTCCTGTGACCAATTCTTTTATTAAAAGAATTATGTGATATGTAGGCCAGCGAAAGCTGGTTTTTTTGTACCTGAAATTAGGTGATCTCGTCATCTGTGTTTTCACGGAAGCGGGATGGAGCAGTTTGCTAGCTTCTCGGACTCAACTCTTTATAAACTCACGGCCTTAAAATAGTGCGAAGGTCGTTGCCACGCTTTTGTAAAAAGTAATCCAGCTCCCGCAACCAATTCTTTTATAGCAGAATCAAAACAATTATTAGCGTCAACACGGACGCGGGATGGAGCAGTTTGGTAGCTCGTCGGGCTCAACTCTTTATAAAAGATAGGCGAAGGTCGTTGCCAATTTCTTGTAAAAAGTAATCCAGCTCCCGCAACCAATTCTTTTATAGCAGAATTAAAACAGTTATTAGCGTCAACACGGACGCGGGATGAAGCAGTATAAAAGTTACTCGGACTCAACTCTTTATAAAAGATAGGGCGAAGGTCGTTGCTAAGTTTTTGTCAAAAGTAATCCAGCTCCTGTGACCAATTCTTTTATTAAAAGAATGGTGTGATATGTAGGCCAGCGAAAGTTGGTTTTTTCTAGTCTGAAATTTGAAGATACTGCCAAATTCGAAATAAAGTAGATACGGTTTCCTTGGCAAGCATCAAGTAAAGCCTAGTAAAGCGGTATTTATTAAATCGTTAGTCACTACGCTCATTAAAGGCTGGCAAAGATCATTGCCGGTTTTCATATAAAGCAATCTGGCTGCAGCAACCATGTATTTAGTGAATGTAGAAAAAATAGTTGGGGTTAGTGGGTCTGTAATTTGCGACAAATATAGTCGATGCTCAAATAATAAACTTATGGCGTAGGTTATGGAATGACTGATATACGCAGTCGTTTGTGGGGGTCTTTTCTAAGTAAGCTCCTTTTTAGCTGCGGAAGATCGATTGCGATAAAATTTTTGGATAATGTAATTTCAGGTGGGTCGATATACGGCATAGCGTTAGAGATGCTTAAAGCGCTAGCCGAGTACATTTTATATATAATTTGAGATTGATTGGGCGAGCTTAAGTAGGGGAGTTTTTCGCGATATAGCGTTGTAGCTTTATGGAGACCCCAAGCTGACACCTGTAACTTTAGATAGCTGTGCCGATAGATATGAGCAAAGAATATTTTCAGCGATAGAAGTAGCCAAGTGAATACTTGGCTACTTCTATTTAACTTAATGAGCAGTATGCATTTTCGTGATGGTTGCAGCTAGCTCATCATAATTATCATGACAACTGCCACAGCTATCTTTCGCTACGTTCCACGGCTGAACATATTGGCGATCTTTCGAAAAGTTCTCAGGACTATCCGAGGCAAACTCAAGATTTATCTTAAAGAAGTGATTACTCTTAGGCATATGGCATGTTTCGCACTTTGCTACAAATTCATGAACCTTCAGACCAGGGATGAAAGTTTTATCACTATGGCAATCAGTACAGGTTTTTACCATAGCATCTTCATGCCCTGGTTGATCTTCATTCGCTTTTGAGCGGTGCGGGTTGTGACAAGTATGGCATGCCATTTGACGTTTCTTACTTGTACTTGTTGCAACTCCGGTATTTGCATCTAAGCCAAGCATTTGATCGCCTGCTAGTCTTCCACCATCAAAGTAAGGAATTGAGCGTCCACCAATAGTATCTCCACCAAAATCTGCGTTATGCTCACTGACAAAGTCAGGGGAATGGCGATTTGTTTTCTTTGAATGGCACTCTGAACAAGTGATTGCCAGACCGTAACCCATATCATCTTTTATTAGGTCTGCTCTAAGTCTTCCGTCGGCTATACGAGAAATGTCATTTGGTGAACGAGTCTTAATATGAATACTACCCGCACCATGACAGGCTTCACACTGGATCCCTGCCTGATTGAATGTCCCCGCAAACCCTTTTAAATTATCTTGACGATGTGGGTTCAGATTAGAATCTGCAGTGTAGTCTTTCCAGCCTGTCGAATGGCATAGTCCGCAATTAAACAACTGTGAGTCGGGTGCCGCATCTGGCTGATAACCCTGTATATCGTTGATGCTGATATCATCGCCATTTTGTGGCATCGAAACGGCAACACCTTTACCCGCCAAAATAAAGCCGTCTTTATCTAAGAAATTTGCCCATGTATCGTAACCACCAATAACATAGCTAATATCTTCCCAGCTGTTAGGTGTACCAAGGCTATTGGTTGCATCAAACATAAGTTCAACTGCACCGTCGATATTGCTAAATGGATACTCAGGTGCTTTACCATCAATGACTTTGTTGAGTTTGAAATTATGCCCGGTTTCAAAAAATGTCGATTTGTCACTGTGGCAGCTGATGCATGTTTGCGAGCCTACAAAATCGGCAGTTGCTGATTGTGGATCAAGAACAGTTATTGTTAGTTTTGTACTTGCCTCAGCTCCCAATGGATCTGTGATTGTATATTCTACAATGGTTGTTCCGGCTTCGTCTGGTGTAAATTGAATCGCATTACCATGTACTGAAGCTGTACCAGTCCCATCAACTATTGTCATCTGAGTAAGTGTTAGCGGTTCTCCTTCTGGGTCAGAATCATTGGCTAGAACATCGATACGTTCATGGGTACCTATATAGACAGTTGCTGAATCAGGCACGGCAATCGGTGGTTTATTCTCGGGTATTACAGGGGACGATGTTTCATCGCTTCCACAGCCTGTCAGCGCTGCAGTTATCAGTAGCGTTAAGCTTCCCAAATTGAATATCTTCATGTCATCAATCTCTCTTTATAAATCGCTTCTCTTTGGAGGCGATTAAGTTGCGCTTATACGATTAACTTGAGTGTTAAATGTCTCTAATTAATTTGATATGGCAGCTAATAAATAATATTTGTTTAATTTCTAACGTTCTTATTGTTAGAACGCTTAACTTTATAAACGTCAAAAAGTATCTTTCTAGAAAGATACTAAATAGATTAAATCTTTCTAGCAAGGTATATTGACGGGTGTTTTATATAATTAGAGGTAGATCAGATGAACAAGGGTATGGAAGATGTTCTGCAGTTAAATAAAGATAACTGGCCAGAATGCGCAGAAACTTCATTTCCTGCCTTATTACGTCTGACTCAGGTTAATAATATCTTTATTCAAATTGTTAAAGATTGTGTTGAATCCTATGGGCTGCAGAGCGCTGACTTTAATTTATTGACTTGCTTACGCCGTAATCCTACTCCCCATGTCTTATCGCCAACAGAGCTTTATCAAAGTATGTTATTTAGCTCTGGAGGGTTAACTAAAGTATTAAATCGACTACATAAAATGGAGTTGATTGAACGTTTAGACAACCCAGAGGATAAGCGCAGTAAACTGGTTAAGTTATCAAGTACAGGTAAAGAATTAGTTGAAGAGATCATGCCTGTTTTGCATAAGCAGGAAAAACGTATGGTCGAAGGGATTACATCAGAAGAACTCGTCGTTCTAGATCAGATAATGCAGCGTATTACCTCAAGTATGGACAGGGATGGGCAGAGCTTTTTGCGTTGTATTCGCTTTTCAGGAACCGGCTAGTTTTCGGCAACGTTATATAAGGTATTAATCAACAGCTAGAAAATAAAAAGGCTAACTCAAAAGAGTTAGCCTTTGTTGTTTTGCATGGCGCGGACTATATTGCCGAGTGCACCACACCTTGTTTTTGGATATAGCGTAGTCTAGCTGCAAACATAATTGCCGCTGCGGTTAGACCGGCAATTAAGCCAATCCAGAACCCTTGGGCGCCCATATGCGGCACAATAATATCGGTATGCGCTAAAGTATAACCTAACGTCATGCCTATACCCCAGTACGCAACCAGTGTAATGTAGAATGCACTGCGGGTATCTTTATAGCCACGCAGCGCACCTGCGGTAACCACTTGTATAGAATCTGATAGTTGATAGATTGCAGCGAAGAACATCAAGCTGCCCGCCAATGAGATCACCTCAGGGTTATCGTTATAAAGCAGAGCAATTTCGTGTCTAAACAAAATAGTTATCACTGCCGTGCACGCCGCCAATGAAAATGAAATCATCAGAGCTAATTTTGTCACTAAGGCTGCAATTTCTGGTTTGTCTTGGCCTAAGTAATAGCCCACGCGAATTGAAGCCGCAATACCTAAAGATAGCGGGATCATAAACACAATTGATGAAAAGTTAAGTGCAATTTGATGGCCTGCAACCACAATCGCGCCTAAAGGTGCTAAAAGTAGTGCAATGATTGCAAATAAACTCACTTCAAAAAATAGCGCCATTGCGATAGGTAGGCCATGTTTGGTCATATCAAACATAACTTTTAGGTCTGGCATGTGAAAAGATTTGAATGGAGCCAACTCTTTAAACTTTTTATGCAGCTGCATGTAGATAATCATGGCAATAAACATCGCCCAGAACACTAATGCTGTTGCAACACCACAGCCTGCACCACCCATTGCTGGCATACCGAAGTGACCATAAATAAAGATATAGTTAGCAGGAATGTTGACGGCTAGACCAACAAAACCAATCACCATAGTTGGCAGTGTGTAAGAAATACCTTCGCTACAGCCTCTAAGCACCTGATAGAGCACAAATGCAGGTACGCCCCACATAAAGCCATTTAGGTAACCGACACCAAGACCAGCCATTTCTGGCTCAAGATCCATCATGGTGAAAATATTCTCTGCAAATGAGAGGATAAGCACCACAATAATACTGCCAATTATGGCAATATAACCAGCTTGGTAGGCTAATGGCTGAATTGCTTTTTGGTTATCTGCACCATGATGATGTGCAAACACAGGCGTGAAGGCCATTAATAAGCCTTGAACAAATAATAGTGCAGGTAGCCAAAGACTGGCGCTAATAGCTACAGCAGCCATATCAACGGCACTAACTCTACCTGCCATTACGGTATCGATAAAACCCATCATTGTTTGGGTAACTTGGGCAATTAGCACGGGTAATGCCAATTGGACTAAGCGTTTGGCTTGAAAGCCAGAATGGTTCATGGGTACAGCCCTTAATATACTAACGAGAGAGAATAATGTTTACAGGTATAGTTCAAGCAACATGCGAAGTGTTGGCGATTGATAAAAAATCAGGATTAGATACGCTACAAATCGCTATTGGGCCGGATTTGCGCGAGGGACTTTCACTAGGGGCAAGTGTCGCAAATAACGGTGTATGTTTAACAGTCACAAGAATAGAAGATGATAGGGTGTTTTTCGATGTAATGGAAGAGACCCTTAAGCTAACTAACCTATCTAAACTGAGAGTTGGATCACAGGTTAACATCGAACGTTCATTAACCTTTGGAAGTGAGATTGGTGGACACATTTTATCTGGCCATGTTCACACCCAAGCAGAAGTCGATTTAGTCAGTGTCACCGACGAGCATTATGACATTCGCTTAACCGTTGAACCGAAATGGATGAACTACATTTTGTATAAAGGGTTTGTTGGTGTAAACGGCTGTAGTTTAACGGTAGGAGAGGTAACTGAGACGAGTTTTATGCTGCACTTGATCCCGGAAACGTTAAAGCTGACCAACCTTGATAGTTATGTAAAAGGTGACTCGATTAATATCGAGATTGATAGCCAAACTCAAGCGATTGTAGACACAGTAGAACGAGTGCTCGCTAAGCGCTTTGCAAGTCAAGCGCTTTAAGCTCCTCTAATTGTTGGGGTAGGTAGAGCGTCTATTGATATTTATTAAACAAAAGAGCAGATCGATTAGTAGATCTGCTCGTCGTCTGAATCAATAAAAAACTCTATCTTATGTTGCGCTTCATCCATATGTAATCGCATATGAATGGGGTTACAACATACGCGACAATCTTCATAGTAATCTTGATCACCGCAAGTCGCATCAATATTAATGTGTTGATGGTGGCCGCAATGCGGACAGCTAATAGTCTTGTTAATAAATCGCATCGTTACGCTCCCGTAAAACCAACAGCGCTTCGCCCTCCATCTACTGCGATTATTTGGCCAGAGATATAAGGCGCGCTGACAAGGTGAGATACAAGCTTAGCGATATCCTCTGGGTGGCCAAGCTTAGCTAACGGTATTGCACTTAATACAGCTTGTTGCGATTGTGGATCTGATTGCTCCGGCCATAAGATAGCTCCCGGTGATACGCCGTTTACGCGTACATTAGGTGCCAGCTCTTGAGCTAATGACAAGGTAGCCATTTCAAGTGCAGCCTTTGATATAGAGTATAGCCCATGATCTTTAAGCGGGCGCTTACCATGGATATCTAACATATTTATGATGCAGCCTTGATGCTGGCTTAACACAGGGCTTAATTGCTCAGCTAATCGGTATGGGCTAAGCACATTAGTCGTTAACAACTGCTGTGCTTGCGCAAAATCAGTCTTGCCGAGAGGTGTTGGATAAAAACTCGAGGCATTATTGACAAGTACAGACAATGGAAGGTTAGACGACAAAATATCCTGAGCGAGCTTATTAACGGCGCTGGGGTCAGCCAAGTCTGCTTGGATAACTTGGGCCGAATTGTCTCTTAGCATATTAAGCTTATTTTTTAGCTCTGTAGCTTCATCAGCTGAATTACCATAGTGGATAATGATGTTGTAGCCTTCGCTATGTAACTGCGTAGCAATGGCTAAGCCTATCCGCTTTGCTGCACCAGTCACTAGAGCCCATGTTGCCATTTATCTCTCCTTTATATCATCAATCAAATTTACCCATATAGAGGCGGTTAGAATAATCTACAAATTTAGTCTGATAAAGTGGTGAGTTCAGTACTAAAGTCAAATAGCTTCACGCCTTTATATGGCTGTAGTAAGTCAACATTTTGATTTGATTTTTCTAGCAAGTAATCACCTAGTTTTTATCAGTAAAACAATTTTTTGTAAAACTTGCATCTTCTTGCTTCTATCACTTAGAATTAGCGGCTTGCGCGCTGGAAAACCCAGGCTCCTGTACGGTCTAGTCCCAGTTGCGTAAACCACACTTAAATTTAAAACCAAGTGGCCCTACGTGGGGGTCACCACTGGAAAAGGAAAAATCATGCCTGTTATTACACTTCCTGACGGAAGCAAACGTGAGTTTGCTCATCCTGTTTCAACTTTAGATGTTGCTGCTGATATTGGTCCTGGTCTTGCTAAAGCGTGTATCGCTGGTCGCGTGAACGGTGAGCTAAAAGACGCGTGTGACATGATTGAAACCGACTCAGATCTTTCAATCATTACCGCTAAAGATGAAGAGGGTGTTGAAATTCTTCGTCACTCTTGCGCTCACTTGCTAGGTCATGCAATTAAGCAATTGTTCCCAGAAACCAAAATGGCTATCGGCCCAGTTATCGATAATGGTTTCTACTATGACATCGACTTAGAGCATAAGTTGACTCAGGAAGATATCGATGCGCTTGAAAAGCGTATGGCTGAACTTGCTAAAACTAACTATGCGGTTGATAAGCGTGTTGTTAGCTGGCAAGAAGCGCGTGATACATTTGAATCACGTGGTGAAGTTTACAAAATGGCCATTTTGGATGAGAACATTCCAAAAGACTCTACGCCTGCACTTTACCACCATGAAGAATATATCGACATGTGTCGTGGTCCGCACGTACCAAACATGAAGTTCTGTCAGAACTTTAAATTGATGAGTGTAGCTGGCGCATACTGGCGCGGTAACTCAGATAACAAGATGTTACAACGTGTATACGGTACAGCTTGGGCTGATAAGAAAGCGCTTAAAGTTCACCTTAACCGTCTTGAAGAAGCGGCTAAGCGTGACCACCGTAAAATTGGTAAGCAGTTAGATCTTTACCATATGCAAGAAGAAGCACCAGGTATGGTGTTCTGGCATAACGATGGTTGGAGCTTGTTCCTTGAGCTTGAGAAGTTTATTCGTCAAAAGCTAGGTCAGTACACTTACCAAGAAGTAAAAGGCCCATTAATGATGGACCGCGTACTTTGGGAACGTAGTGGTCACTGGGACAAGTATTCAGAAGCTATGTTCACAACTAGCTCTGAAAACCGCGAATACGCAGTAAAGCCAATGAACTGCCCTGGTCACGTACAGATCTTTAACCAAGGTCTTAAGTCTTACCGCGATTTACCATTGCGTATGGCAGAGTTTGGTTGTTGTCACCGTAATGAGCCATCAGGTTCACTACACGGTCTAATGCGCGTACGTGGTTTCACCCAAGATGATGCACATATCTTCTGTACTGAAGAACAAGTGCAGCAGGAAGTGAGCGCATGTATCAAGATGGTTTACGATACATATGAAACATTCGGCTTTAGCAATATCGTTGTTAAGCTATCTACACGTCCAGAAAAGCGTATCGGCGATGACGATATGTGGGATCGTGCAGAAGAAGCACTTAAGCAAGCTTTGACAGCTAACGGCATTGAATTTGAAATTTTACCGGGCGAAGGCGCGTTCTACGGTCCTAAAATTGAATTTACATTGCATGATTGTCTAGACAGAGCGTGGCAATGTGGTACAGTGCAGCTCGATTACGCGTTACCTGGTCGTTTAGGTGCAACTTATGTTGCTGAAGATAACAGCCGTCAAACACCTGTTATGATCCACCGTGCGATTTTAGGTTCACTAGAGCGCTTCTTGGGTATTCTAATTGAAGAGTACGCAGGTAAATTCCCTGCTTGGTTGTCACCAGTTCAAGTTGTTGTAATGAATATTACCGACAAACAGTCGGATTATGTCGATAATGTCGTCAATTTATTCAAAGAACATGGAATTCGTGCAACTAAAGACTTGAGGAATGAGAAGATAGGCTTTAAAATACGCGAACATACCTTAAGGCGTGTGCCATATCTGTTGGTCGTTGGTGATCAAGAGATGGAAAATAAGGAAGTAGCGGTGCGTACCCGTGAAGGCGTTGACTTAGGTAAAATGCAAATCGAAGAATTTGCTACTAAGCTCAAGAACCAGATTTCGCTCCGTAGTCTAAATTTGTTGGAGGATTAGGTCATAAAGATCAAGAAAACAGCAGGGCGCCAGGCGGCCCCGAACAGAATTAACGAACTCATCACTGGTGTACCAGAAGTCCGTTTAAACGGCCTTGACGGTGAGCAATTGGGAATCATGAGCATTAGAGAAGCTCAAGAGATCGCTGACGAAGCTGGCGTAGATCTTGTAGAAATCAGTCCTAATGCTGAGCCGCCAGTTTGTCGTGTTATGGACTACGGTAAGTTCCTTTTTGACAAAGCAAAAGCTCAAAAAGAACAAAAGAAGAAGCAGAAAATTGTACAGGTGAAGGAAATTAAATTCCGTCCCGGTACAGACGAAAACGACTACCAGGTAAAACTACGCAACCTGACTCGTTTTCTAGAAGACGGCGACAAAGCGAAAGTAACGCTGCGTTTCCGTGGTCGTGAGATGGCTCACCAAAGTTTAGGTATGGATCTTTTGAACCGTATCAAAACTGATTTGGAAGTTATTGCTGTTGTCGAATCTTTCCCGAAAATGGAAGGTCGTCAAGCAGTAATGGTTCTCGCACCGAAAAAGAAATAGTAAGGCAACCATAAAAGTAACAGGGGCCTCTTGAGGTTTCCTGTTCGCCTTGCGTTTTATTAATTGTCCCAATGCGGAGTTTTAGCAATGCCTAAAATGAAAACAGACAAGGGTGTACAAAAGCGTTTTAAGAAAACCGCTAACGGTTTTAAGCGCAAGCAAGCCCACTTACGTCACATTTTGACCAAGAAGAGCACTAAGCGTAAACGTCACTTACGTGCTAAATGTTTAGTAGCTAAGTCTGATGTGCCAGCAATTGCACGTCAACTACCATACGCTTAATTAGAGGAGTAAAGAACAATGCCTAGAGTTAAGCGTGGTGTAACCGCTCGTGCTCGTCACAAGAAAGTACTTAAATTAGCTAAAGGTTATTATGGCGCTCGTAGCCGTACTTACCGTGTTGCTGTTCAAGCAGTAACTAAAGCTGGTCAATATGCTTACCGTGACCGTCGTCAAAAGAAACGTCAATTCCGTCAACTATGGATTGCACGTATCAATGCGGCATCTCGTCAAAATGGCCTATCTTACAGCCGTTTCATTAATGGTTTGAAAAAAGCATCAATCGAAATCGACCGTAAGATCCTAGCTGACATCGCTGTTTTCGATAAAGTTGTATTCGCAACTTTAGTAGAAAAAGCAAAAGACGCTTTAGCTAAGTAATTAGTTTAGAATCTTTTGAAAAAGGGAGCCTTAGGGCTCCCTTTTTTTATGGCTATAATTTTTGTGCTACTCGTTATAGCAATTGCATTAATAATCTGTTCATTCACTGAGAATTCAAAGCACTGAGGGTAGGCCGGGAACTTGAAGCTAATAGTTATTCTCGGCTCTGGGAGCTGATATTAGTTTCTTTTTTTTTAAATGCTTAAGAACCTCTGCGGCTCTAACGCTACGAATATTAGGTATTAATGTGTACATGAACGTAAAAATAATAAACAGCCACATATAACGATTTTTAGCCATCAGACATAGACATTATTGCTATCATGGTACGGCTAAACGCAATTAGATTGATTTGGAGCAGGCCTTAAATGACAACCTTGACCACATCTAGACTGATTATTTCACCTATGTCTTTAGGTGACAGCCAATTACAGTTCGAGTTAGATCAAGATCCTATGGTGATGAAGTACATCAATGGTGGACGTGCACTAAGTCTTGAAGAAATAGAAACGGTTTTCATGCCACGCTTTGCCGCTTATCGAAATTTAGAAAAGGGCTGGGGCTTATGGAAAGTGTTTCTCGAACAAAGCCAACTTAGCGCCAATAATTTTGTTCAAGTTGAACCTTATTTTGTTGGCTGGATCTTAATTAGACCGATGTACTTTTTCACTGATAAGCCTAGGTATAATGATCTAGAAATAGGTTGGCGCTTTAAACAATCAAGTTGGGGTAAAGGGATTGCTACCGAGAGTGCGCAGAAGGTTATTGAACATTTACTTAAAACTCAGCCAGACATTGAATATTTTTCTGCTATTGCTGATAAACAAAATCACGCTTCTATTAATATTATGAAGAAGTTGGGTATGCGTTACCAAGGAAAGCTTGAGCACCCAGATGTGGTTGATGATGTTGAAGTGGTTCTCTATGCTAAGTCCGTTGATTAACAGGATTAGCTAGGCTGAATGGGTTTTATTGGTTTTGTGGGAACGTCCACTCTTCTTTGCAATGTTGAATGTTGAATGTTGCATGTTGCTTTCTAGCTTGAACTTCAGGATTAAAAAAGCCAACTCATAGAGTTGGCTTTTTCAAATCTACATCAAGAATTACTGAGCGTCTAAGAAGCGCTCTGCATCCAATGCAGCCATACAACCGGTACCAGCAGAGGTAATTGCTTGGCGGTAATGTTGATCCATTACGTCACCAGCAGCAAATACGCCTTTAATGCTCGTTTGAGTAGCATTGCCGTTTAAGCCGCTTTCTACTTTGATGTAGCCATTGTTCATTTCAAGCTGACCTTCAAACATAGAAGTGTTTGGCTTGTGACCAATCGCTACGAAAACACCAGCAACTTCTAGCTCGTTAATCGCGCCATCTTTGGTGCTCTTCATCTTAAGACCAGTAACACCCATTTGGTCGCCAACCACTTCATCAAGCGTGTTGTCTAAGTGAAGTACTATATTACCGTTTTCCACTTTATCCATAAGACGCTTAGTTAAGATTTTTTCACTGCGGAAAGTATCACGGCGGTGAATAAGGTGAACTTCAGACGCAATATTGCTTAGGTAAAGCGCTTCTTCAACGGCAGTATTACCGCCACCAATTACAGCAACCTTTTGATTACGGTAGAAGAAACCATCACAAGTTGCACATGCTGAAACACCGCGACCTTTAAATGCTTCTTCAGATTCTAAACCTAGGTACATAGCTGATGCACCAGTAGAGATGATTAGTGAGTCACAAGTGAATTCGCCGTTGTCGCCTTTCAGTTGGAAAGGGCGCACATTAAGGTTCACTTCGTTGATGTGATCAAAAATGATCTCAGTTTCAAACTTTTCAGCGTGCTTTTGCATGCGCTCCATTAGTGCTGGACCTGTTAAGTCTTCAGCATCACCAGGCCAGTTTTCAACTTCAGTGGTCGTTGTTAGCTGGCCACCTTGCTGCATACCTGTGATCAAAACAGGCTTTAAATTTGCGCGCGCAGCGTAAACTGCTGCTGTGTAGCCTGCAGGGCCTGAGCCCAGAATAAGTAGTTCACAATGTCTAGCTTGAGTCATTATTTTCTCCGTTCCTTAACGAATGCGGTACAGCAAGGGGAATTGAACCCTTGTTTTACTAATTGCAGCGATTGTAGGGAATTTAGTGAGAGGGGTAAAGCTCTGTATTTACCATTGCTGTTTAATATTTCGGTGCTTGGCTGTGATATTTAACGGTTTTTAGTGGGTTTAGGCTGCTCCTTATCACATTTTGGTTTATTCTATAGCACAAAGAAAGACAGGTGGCTGGTTTGTGTTCTCAAACTCAATAGCCAAACCTTCACAAGCAAAAGTAAAAGGAAGTGTTATGCGTATTACCGCCAATTTTGATAGTGGAAACATCGAAGTTATTAATCTTGATAACAAAGATGATGTTCAATTAGCAATTCGTCCTGATGAAGGCGGAGAGTTTTTTCAGTGGTTTAACTTCAAATTAGAAGGGGTAGTGGGCAACCAATATACGCTTAACATAGTCAATGCAGATAAAGCTTCTTACACAAAAGGTTGGGAAGATTATCAAGCTGTTGCGACTTACGATAGACAAAACTGGTTCCGCTTACCAACGGAGTATGTAGACGGCAAGCTTTCAATTCAAGTTGAGCTAGATTGCGACGCGATTCAAATAGCCTACTTTGCCCCTTATAGCTACGAACGTCACCAAGATCTTCTAGCGGCTGTTCAAGTGCATCCGCAAGTAAGCCTTGAACATTTAGGATTAACGCTAGATGGTCGTGACATGACCTTAGTTAAAATTGGCGATGGTGATGAAGATAAAGCCAACATCTGGATCACCGCGCGTCAGCATCCGGGTGAGACGATGGCTGAATGGTTAGTTGAAGGTTTGATGAATAACCTGCTTGATAGCGACTGCCCAACAGCGAAAGCGCTGCTTGATAAAGCCAACTTTTATATTGTACCAAACATGAATCCAGACGGCAGTGCCCGTGGACATTTACGTACTAATGCTGTCGGTACCAACCTTAACCGTGAATGGAAAACACCTTCTTTAGAGAAGAGCCCAGAAGTTCTGTACGTGGTTAACAAGATGAAAGAAACGGGTGTCGATTTGTTTTACGATGTGCACGGTGATGAAGGTTTACCATATGTGTTCTTAGCCGGTTGTGAAGGTGTACCTGCCTTTACTAAAGAAGATGCAGCGCGCCAACAAGCGTTTGTTGATGCTTTACTGATGGCGAGCCCAGATTTCCAAGACAAATTCGGTTACGACAAAGATGAGCCTGGTCAGGCAAACTTAACAGTTGCTTCTAACTGGGTTGCTCATACATTTGGATGCCTTTCAAATACTCTTGAAATGCCATTTAAAGACAATGCCAATATGCCAGATCTGATGGCAGGTTGGTCGCCAGAGCGCTGTATTTACCTTGGTGAAGCTTCATTGATTGCAATGAATGCTGTCGTTGATAAACTAAAATAACATATAGACACTAGCTAAGAGGTAGCCAATGGCATTAGTTAATTGTCCTAGTTGCAATAAACGAATTTCGAGTATGGCTAAAGAATGTAACCATTGTCGAGCCAGCGTTTCTGCCGACAATGAGAGCCTTCGAGTAATTAGCCATATTAAGCGTTCTAACCAGTTAATGAATCAAAGCTTTCTTGCGTTAACTTTGTTTATTGGTGGCGTAGTGGCTTGGTTTTGGGGCGGTGAACCTGCAGAGGGAACTCGTTCTTATTTGGCCGTAGGCGCATTTTCGTTAGGTTTTGTAGGCTACTTAATCACTCGCGTGCAAATTGTGCTGCATAAACGGAAGAAAGTATGACCGACATAAATAAAGTAATAGATGAAATGCCTGATGAGGTTTATCAGCGTTTGCTTAGTGGTGTAGAGCTGGGTAAATGGGAAGACGGCACGGTATTAACTCCTGAGCAACGTGCGTCGACTCAACAGGTTGTTATGCTTTATCAAGCAAGACGATTACAGCAAACTGATCACTTTACGATTAATAGTGAAGGCATGGTTAACGAACTGTCAAAGTCTGAGCTTAAAAAGCAGTTTAAAGGCGAGTCGATTGCTGAGTTTAAAGAGCAAGAGCTTTAATCGTTAAATATGCTGTATAAACAAAAAGCCCAAGCAAACTGCTTGGGCTTTTTATTTCGGCTTTTTTATTTCTGCTCTATTTGCTCGTTAGTGAAAATCAAATTTATAATTATTATTCTGTCGTCAGTTCACCAGCAATTGATACTTTCATGGCCGCGCGAATTTCATCAGGCGTCATATCGGTCGATAATAAATAATGCAGTTTGGTCAGCGCTGCTTCTGTTGTCATATCATAACCGCTGGTTACACCAGCTTCTGCTAACGCATTACCTGTAGCATAACCATCCATATTAACCCGACCTTGTAAGCACTGGGTCAAATTAACAATCACAATCCCGCGTTCATGGGCATCTTTTAGAGTTTTTAGTAACTCAGGAGTTTGCGGCGCATTGCCCACACCAAAGGTTAATAAGATAAGCGCTTTAACTGGTTGCAAAAGGATATTTGCAAATATTTCGGTACTGATCCCAGGGTACAGCGTGACTACGCCAATGGGTTGTGGACTGATTTTTGCGACTTCTAATTTTACATCTGGGTTGAATTTGGCGCGTTGCCCAGCATGCCAGCGGATCTTAATGCCGGCTTCCAACAACAACGGAAAGTTTGGCGATGCAAAAGCATTAAAACCATCTGCATGAGCTTTAGTCGTGCGGTTACCTCTAAATAACTTGTTATTAAAAAATAAGCAGACTTCAGCAACTGGGTAGTTAGCTGCAATATATAAGGCGTTGAGTAGGTTTGTTTGCCCGTCAGAGCGCAGCTGCGCTAATGGGATTTGAGACCCTGTTACAATAACTGGCTTTTGCAGCCCTTGTAACATAAAAGACAGCGCAGCAGCGGTAAACGCCATGGTGTCGGTACCATGCAAGATCACAAAGCCATCGTACTGATCATATTTAGATTTGATGTCGTCAGCAATCATTTGCCAATCGGTTGGTTTCATATTCGCAGAATCAATTAACGGCGAATACTCACTAATGACAAAGTCGGGCATTTCGTCATGATAAAACTCTGGCATTGCTTGCACGCAACCAGTAAGAAAATTGGCAACAGGCGCAAAGCCATGCTCGGTTTTTTGCATACCGATTGTACCGCCAGTGTAGGCCACGTAGATTGAACGTTTTTTCATGTTGATTTTGTCTTTTAGTTCTAGGGGTTAATTCTTGAGTATCGCGTAGGGTATTACCACGGTTATTGCTCTAGCAGAGAACTCAAACTGATCGTTGCTTGTTACTCATATTTTGCCCGCGTAGGTAAAACGCAATGGCGGGATTATATACCTAAAGCGGGTAGTACGTCAGTGGTAAAAATCAATAATGCCAGCAATTGCCTGATAGCTAACTAGAAAGGCTTGAGCAATTGGTGTTAGGTCACAATTTAATGTTTGGCGATTAATTGGTGTGAGCAGTTTATGGCTCGAAATTTATAGTGCTAATTGTAAGGCTACCTGATAACTGACGCGTAAAGATGATTTTCGTAACAAAAAGCCCAGCGTTAAGCTGGGCTTGTAAACTAGCTGGTTAAGCTATGGATTAATAGTTGCAAGTATCGCAGTAAAGATAGACGCCGTTTGGATCATCAAATGATTTAAACTCATCGATAACTGCTGACCACTGATTGATTAAGGCATCTACAGCACTCGATTGAGTTAATGTTTGCGGCATATAACTCGCAGCTGATGCAAACATCTCTTGCACAAATTGTTCTTGTGGTGTCAGTTCTCTTTCAATGACGTCGGTATCATATTGTTCAAGAGAGGCCATTTCTGCAGCTTTTGTTACTGCGTCCTGTAATTCGCCCAAACCATCGACTAAACCCAGTTCAAGCGCTTTGCGGCCTGTCCAGACACGCCCTTGAGCAATATTATCTACTTGCTCAAGTGTCATGTCGCGCTCATTGGCAACAAGAGAGATAAAGTCATGGTAACCACGTTCGATATGACGTTGTATAACAGCTTTAATTTGCGGTGAAAGTCCTTTAGTCACTGAAAAGCCAGCCCAATCAGAAGTACTTACACCATCGGTATTTACACCTATGCTTGCAAGAGAGTCTTCAAAAGTGGTGATCATACCAAATATTCCAATTGACCCCGTTAAGGTCGTTGGAGTTGCATAGATATAATCAGCACTGGCTGAGATCCAGTATCCGCCAGAGGCAGCGTAGCTGCCCATGCTTACAATAACGGGTTTATTGGCAGCTTTTAGCGCTAATACTTCTTGTCTAATTTGCTCTGACGCAAACGCACTACCGCCTGGGCTATCAACGCGCAGAACAACGGCTTTTACAGAGTCATCGAAACGGGCCTTTCTTAGTAACTGAGAAGTACTTTCACCGCCAATTTGTCCAGCTGGTTGTGAGCCATTTAAGATGTTACCTTTAGCTACAACAATACCGACTTTGTCATTTAAGCTCAGTACCGGATGAGTTTGGGTTACTGATAGGTAATCATAAAAATCAACATGCTTGTAAGACTCTCCATCAGCCGATTTACCAACGGCATTAACCATAGTTAGTCTGAACTCTTCAGCTGATTTAAGGCCATCAACCCATTTCATATTGACAGCCATTTCTGCTGATTGACCATCTGTTTTATCGAGCTCTGCAAGGTATTGTTCAGCACTGAGTGATAGGTTGCTTGTTTTGATATCGCGGTTTGCTGCAACGGTATCAGCGTAGCTTTGCCATAAATCATTGAGTAATGTCAGATTTGCTTCTTTTGCAGCATCAGACATATCATCACGAATAAACGGCTCTACGGCTGACTTAAAGGTGCCTACTCGGAAAACATGTGCATTAATCTTTAATTTTTCAAAGGCTGATTTAAAGTAAAGGCGATAACGACTTAGGCCTTCAATTTGCACACTGCCTTGTGGGTTTAGGTAGATTTTATCTGCGAAACTGGCAAGGAAATATTGGTTTTGACCATACCAATCGCCATTCGCCACGACTGTTTTGCCTGTTGCTTTAAATGCTTCTAGTGCGTCGCCAATTGATTGCAGCTTGCTCATGCCTGTACCATTCAGCAGGGCTAAATCCAGTACAATCTGGCTGATCCTGTCGTCTGCAGCTGCGTTATTAATTACACTAATCACATCTGCAAGCAGGATTTCTGCACTACCATCGGCCTCGTTGCCACTTTTCATTGCTGCTTCTATCGGGTCAACTTGACGTTTTTGATCAACTATAACCCCTGCCAAGTTTAAGACTAGAGCAGAACCATCTTCAACTTGAATGGTGTCTTCACTGGCTAAACTTACAATGATAATCGCAATCAAACCAAAGAAAATAAGGTTAAGAAATAGCTTTCTAAAACCATTAATGATATTCCAACTGAGTAGGAATATCCGTTTGAAAATTGAGGGTTTAGTGGACATTAGCCACTCCTTTGTCGCTTAGATATCACAATGCTAACTGAAATCTAGTTGGAAAGGAAAACTCAATTGTAAACGAATCTATTAACAGCTTTGTTGAGCTTATTCTTTACACAAGGTATGCTGGATTAAATCACTTGTTTAAAAAGGATGTTTGAATGTCGTTTCCGCATTTATTAGAACCCTTAGATCTGGGGTTCACCCAGTTAAAAAACCGTGTGTTGATGGGCTCAATGCATACAGGTTTGGAAGAAGAAAAGGGCGGTTTTGAGAAACTGGCAGCGTTTTATAAAGAACGTGCATTAGGTGGTGTGGGCTTGATTGTTACGGGTGGTATTTCGCCAAACTTACGTGGTCGTTTAGCGCCAAATGCTTGTCAGTTAAGTTTTCCATGGCAAGTAAAAAAACACACTCAAGTGACTCAAGCGGTACATGAAGCTGGCGGCAAGATCTGCATGCAACTCTTGCACGCAGGTCGTTATGGTTATCACCCTTTTTCAAGTGCCCCAAGTAAAATCAAATCACCTATCACCCCATTTACCCCGTCAGCGATGTCCGCAAGACAAGTTAACGGCACAATTAAAGATTATGCAACCAGCGCCGCGTTGGCTAAGAAAGCTGGCTATGACGGCGTTGAGGTGATGGGCAGTGAAGGTTACCTCATTAACCAGTTTGTGAGTTCTCGTACCAATAAGCGTGATGATAAATGGGGCGGTGAATTTAAAAACCGCGCTCAATTTCCTATCGAAATCGTTAAGCAGATCCGCGCCAAGGTTGGCTCTGATTTCATCATTATTTTCAGGCTATCTATGCTTGATCTGGTTGATAACGGATCAACTTGGGAAGAAGTGGTACAACTTGCTAAATGGCTTGAGCAAGCTGGTGTAACGATTATCAACACCGGTATTGGTTGGCATGAGGCGCGTGTGCCAACAATTTCCACCAGTGTGCCTCGCGGCGCATTTGCTTGGGTGACTGAGCGTTTAATGAAGGAAATGTCGATTCCACTGATTGCGACAAACAGAATTAATACACCGGAAATTGGTGAGCATATTATCGCATCAGGTCAGGCTGATATGGTGTCAATGGCAAGACCATTCCTTGCCGATCCTGAGTTTGTCAATAAAGCGGCTGCTAATACCCCAGAACTTATTAACACTTGTATAGGTTGTAACCAGGCCTGCTTAGATCATACCTTTGCGCTAAAGCGAGCAACGTGCTTAGTTAACCCTAGAGCATGTTATGAAACCGAAATTAATTTTACTCAAGCTACGACCAAAAAACGTATAGCGGTTATGGGCGCAGGTCCTGCTGGTATGGCGTTTTCTATTTATGCAGCCACGCGAGGTCATGAGGTCGTCTTGTTTGAAGCTAAATCAGAAGTGGGTGGTCAGTTTAATCTAGCGCGTAAAATTCCGGGCAAAGAAGAGTTTGACGAAACCATCCGTTATTTCCTTAACCAAATTAAGCTACATAAGGTTGAGTTACGATTAAATACCCGTTTAGATGCCAGCGTGGTACGTGATGAAAAGTTTGATGAAATCGTTATGTCCAGTGGTGTAAAGCCTAGAGCAATTGATTTGCCAGGCTTTGATAACCCTAAAGTCGTCGATTATCAAAAGGTGCTCAATGGTGAAGTTCAAATTGGTCAAAAAGTTGCGTTAATCGGTGCGGGTGGTATTGGCTTTGATATGGCGCATTTTCTGTGTGAATCTGAATCTTCCACTTTGGATTTAGAGCGTTGGTTGAAGCAATGGGGCATTGATAAAGACTACAAAGAAGCGGGCGGCTTAACTGAGCAAGTACCTGAAGATAAACATCGCCAAGTTTATCTACTACAGCGTAAAACCACTAAGATAGGCAAGGGCTTAGGTAAAACGACAGGCTGGATCCATCGTACAGTGCTTAAGCTGCATCAAGTGGAGACTAAAATAGGCGTTAGCTACAAAAAGTTTGATGAACAAGGTTTACACATTAATGTTGACGGAAATGCAGAAGTATTGGATGTCGATAATGTGATTTTATGTGCGGGTCAAGTGTCTAATACTGAGCTTGTAGATGAAATGAAAGCAACTGGATTGCCTGTTCATCTTATCGGTGGCGTTGATGTTGCGGCTGAGCTTGATGCTAAGCGCGCTATCAGACAAGGCGCTGAGCTAGCGATAGCTTTGTAATCGCTATTAACGTGTAATTTAGCGCTTTTATAAAAGCTAGCTAAACAGAAAAATAGAATTTTTCTACGTTTATATTTTTGTAAGCTCAAAAACATAAAGCCTGCGTAGCACTTTGCTAAGCAGGCTTTTTTATTCTTTATACATAGGTTTTGGCAAGTTTAATGGTTTATGACTCTAATAGCTGAACTCAACCTTTTCACTTTATTGTTTCATTTATCGAAAATATTCCATTGGTACGAATGTATAGCGTCGCGCCTTGTGATGATGTGACTTGATGATTAAATTTTCCATCAGATGCAAAATAGCTACCTGGCGTTAACTTTTTATCGGTTACGGTATTAGATTGATAGCTTATATCACCTTCAATAATCACGCTTCGAAACTCTTCTGCATCCACCGCAATATTGGCTTTATAGCCGGCTGGAATTTTTATCATTACGCCGCCTAACTTACCCTTGTCGTTGCTTCCCCATAAGTCGGTGATTAATACCTGTTGTGATGAAGTATTGTCGGCATTTTTAATGGCAGACCAATGGATGTCTGACTGCTTTAGGTTTAGGGGAGTCTCACCATTATCAAAATGCTCATTTGATGGCTGGACTAAATAAGGCCCGCTATCGATTTCTAGATAGATTAGATTGTCTATCGCATTCGCAGCCGTTATGTGGTCGTGACCTGCAGGTTGAGTCCAAAATGATCCCGCTGGCATCCACATTGGCTTTTTTAGGGGCGTGTCGTTATGCATCAGCCCTTCGATAACAATACCGCGATAGCTAATGTTGTGGATATGCGGTGGTGATTGAAAACCTTTTTTAAACTTTACTAACATACCGGTCGCGCTGTTTGTGGTGCGGTCCCCCCAAAGATCCGCTGCTCCCGGACTATTTTCACCTCTAAGTGGATTAAGGTACCCCCAGTTATCTTCATTAGCGCTGATAACAACTGATTTGCCCTCATCTGCAATTGCTAAAGAAGTCGTAAACACTGAGGTAAGGGCGATGATTAATGCAGTTTTGTTTAATGACATTTTAATTCTCTATATAGGGGAACAATATGTAATACCAATCAGTATAAGAATTTGATCAACTCAGAGAGGTTTTTGGCCAACTAATTCAAGGCGAATAGCTGCAATAATGGTTATTCCCTTATAAAGCTAATCAACGCAGAAGTAGGCAGCCAAAAACGCTCCAGAATGGCGAGTTTTAGCGATTCTGATGCTTTTTTAACGACCTTGAACGTAGAATCACTATGCTCTTCACTCGTTGCCTTGCCTCAGAGCCGCTAAACTCTCGCTGAGTGACTAAATGTTTATACTGATTGGTATAAGCTTAGGGTAATTGTTTATAAATATAGAAAAAATAGCGAAAGCAAAGAAGGTATATTAATAAATATTTGATAATCGATTGGCTGCTAGTGAGGCAGACGGATTACTTTGTGATTAGGTTGCTTTTGAAATCTGAAAGCAACCCTAGTAATCAGTAATCAGTAATCAGTTTTGAGTTGCAGGGTTATCGCTTAAAGAGTCATTGTTGACTTGTGATTTTGGGCTGGCTACACGCACTACAACCTCAGCACCTTCGGCTGAAAGCGCTAAATCAATGTCACCATCTGGTACGCAGCAGCAGGGTAGACACTCATCGGCTTCTAGTTCGACTAAAGGCTCTTTAATATAAGCAACACTACCGCTTTTGACTTTGGTTTTACATTGGCCGCAAAAGCCGCTGCGACATTCAGAGAATATCTTTACTTTTTTCTGCTCAAGTGCTTCCAGCAAAGTTAGGTGCTGCTGATTAAACAGCAACACCGGCATGCCTTGAAGGCTCACAATTGGAGCCTTCTTAAAGCTTGCTTGACTAAAGTTGACTGGTTTAAAGGTCAAAGTCAGAGAACTCATCTTCGTCGATTGAAGAATCAATTTGGCCTACAAGGTAAGAAGATACTTCTACTTCTTGCGGCGCTACTTGAACTGAATCACTTTCTAACCAGTTTTTCATCCAAGGTAGTGGATTACTTTTTTCTTCATAAGGAGATGCAAGATTAACCGCTTTCATACGCTCATTCGTGATGTATTCAACGTATTGGCAAAGAATGTGTTCATTTAGACCAATCATTGAGCCATTTTTGAATAAGTATTTCGCCCATTCTTTTTCTTGCTCTGCAGCTTTAACAAAGATATCTATTGCTGTTTGCTCACACTCTTTAGCGATTTCAGCCATTTCAGGATCGTCTTTGCCGCCATGCATGATCTTTAATATATGTTGGGTGCTGTTAAGGTGCAATGCTTCATCACGGGCGATAAGGCGGATGATTTTTGCGTTACCTTCCATCACTTTACGCTCAGCAAAAGCAAATGAACAAGCAAAGCTGACGTAGAAACGAATCGCTTCTAGTACGTTAACCGATACCATACATAAATACAGCGCTTTCTTGATCGCGCGCTTAGTGACTTCAATCACTTCGCCTTCAATTTCATGATTGCCTTCACCATGTAGGTGATACGCTTGGCTTAACTTGATCAAGTCATCGTAATAGTTAGCGATATCGCTTGCACGCTTTAAGATCTCTTCGTTCTCTACAATATCATCAAACACAATAGACGGATCGTTAACGATATTACGAATAATATGCGTGTAAGAACGCGAGTGGATTGTCTCAGAGAAAGACCAAGTTTCAATCCAAGTCTCAAGCTCTGGCAGAGATACTAGCGGTAAGAATGCTACGTTTGGTGAACGGCCTTGAATTGAATCAAGTAGCGTTTGATATTTTAGGTTTGAGATGAAGATATGTTTTTCATGCTCAGGCAGTGCAGCGTAATCGATTTTATCTCGGCTAACGTCGACTTCTTCTGGACGCCAAAAGAACGAAAGTTGCTTTTCAATTAGCTTTTCAAAAACTTCATATTTTTGTTGATCATAACGCGCTACGTTAACTGACTGCCCAAGAAACATAGGCTCTAGCATTGCGTTGTTTGGAGTTTGACAAAATGTTGAATAGGCCATTTTTCTATCTTCCGATAATGGGGGCTATGCCCCCTTAAATTAACGTTTAATACTAATGATTAAAATCTTGGGTTAGATCTTACATGCGCCACCAGCGCAACTGTCATCTTCTTTCTCAATGGCAGTGATATCGTCATGACTATCTGAAGCTCCATCACGAGTATTGTGATAGTAAAGTGTCTTCACACCATATTTGTAAGCGGTTAATAAGTCTTTTAACAGCACCTTCATTGGTACGCGACCACCTTCAAAACGAGTCGGGTCGTAGTTGGTATTAGCTGAAATCGACTGATCGACGAATTTTTGCATCAGACCGACTAATTGCAAGTAACCATCGTTATTCGGCATTTGCCATAACAACTCGTAGCTATACTGGTATTTTTCAAAATCAGGTACAACTTGCTTTAGCTGACCATCTTTACTCGCTTTAACACTGATTAAACCGCGTGGAGGCTCAATACCGTTAGTCGCGTTAGAGATCTGTGAAGAGGTCTCTGATGGCATTAGGGCTGAAAGCGTTGAGTTACGTAAACCATGAGTTTTGATCTCTTCACGTAGTGTTTCCCAGTCAAGATGTAATGGCTCATCACAAATCTTGTCTAGATCACGCTTGTAGGTATCAATTGGTAAAATACCTTTGGCGTAAGTTGTCTCATGGAACGATGGACAAGCGCCTTGCTCTTGAGCCAGTTTCATAGAAGCTTTCAATAGGTAGAACTGAATCGCTTCAAATGTTTTATGAGTAATGCCGTTTGCAGAACCATCTGAGTAACGCACACCTTCTTTTGCTAAGTAGTTAGCAAAGTTAATCACGCCGATACCTAACGTGCGGCGGTTCATCGATGCTTTCTTAGCAGAGATGATAGGGTAGTCTTGATAATCAAGTAGGTTATCAAGCGCACGTACTGCTAGATCGGCTAATGGCTCAAGTTCTTCTAGCTTTTTAATTGCACCTAAGTTAAGCGCTGATAGCGTACAAAGTGCAATTTCGCCATCCGGATCGTTAATGTTGTTTAACGGCTTAGTTGGCAACGCAATCTCAAGACACAAGTTAGACTGGCGAACTGGTGCAACCTTAGAATCAAATGGGCTGTGAGTATTACAGTGATCAACGTTTTGAATATAGATACGACCTGTAGAAGCGCGCTCTTGCATCATTAACGAGAATAACTCAACCGCTTTGATCTGCTTTTTACGGATGCTAGGGTCAGCTTCATACTTAAGATATAGACGTTCAAACTCTTCCTGATCTTCGAAGAATGCATCATACATACCTGGTACGTCTGATGGGCTGAACAAGCTAATCATGCCGCCTTGGATCAAGCGCTGGTACATAACCTTGTTGATTTGTACGCCGTAATCTAAGTGACGAATACGGTTGTCATCTACACCACGGTTATTCTTAAGTACTAATAGCGATTCAACTTCAAGATGCCACATTGGGTAGAAAAGAGTCGCAGCACCGCCACGAACGCCGCCTTGTGAACAAGACTTAACCGCCGTTTGGAAGTACTTATAAAATGGCAAACAACCCGTATGGAATGCTTCACCGCCACGAATAGGGCTACCTAGTGCGCGAATACGACCGGCATTGACACCAATGCCGGCACGCTGTGATACGTATTTTACGATTGATGATGATGTCGCATTAATCGAATCTAAGCTGTCACCACACTCAATCAATACACATGAGCTGAACTGACGCGTAGGCGTACGCACACCTGCCATGATTGGAGTAGGTAGTGAGATCTTAAATGTCGATGTCGCATCGTAGAAGTCTTTAACATACTGAAGACGCGTGTCTTTTGGATACTTAGCAAACAGACAAGCCGCAACTAAGATATACAGGAATTGCGCGCTTTCATAAATTTCGTGACTTACGCGATTTTGAACAAGATATTTACCCTCTAACTGCTTAACTGCAGCGTAAGAGAAGTTCATATCACGCCAATGATCGATATAACTATCTAAAATATCGATCTCTTCTTCGGTGTAGTCTTCTAGAATGTGTTGGTCGTACTTACCAAGCTCTACTAATTTCACTACATGATCGTAAAGCTTAGGCGGCTCAAATTGGCCGAAAGCTTTTTTACGTAAATGGAAAACAGCAAGGCGCGCAGACAAAAACTGGTAATCTGGTGATTCAGGAGAAATTAAGTCTGCAGCGGCTTTAATGATAGTCTCATGGATGGCTTCAGTGGCAATGCCATCAAAAAATTGCAGGTGAGAACGTAGCTCAACTTCTGAAACGGAGACATTGTTTAGCCCCTTTGCCGCCCATTCAATAACGCGATGGATTTTGTCGAGATCGATCGTCTCACGTTCGCCACTACGTTTTGTGACTGTCATATTGCTATTCATTAAAGATTAGACCTTGGTTTTTATATTTATGAAAGTGACCTGTTCAGGTTCACCGTACGTTTCCCTGTAAACAAACAGTTTTAACCGTAAAAACGGAGAGTTCCTTTTTGTTGACACAAACGACTAAATAGTGCCTGTTTAAGTCTCTCACACACAATATATGGTGTTTTTAGATTTAATAGCTACAAGATAGTGAGGTTATCAGTTTTTTGCAAGTGGGAATTTAGGGGACAAGTTGTGGATATCTTGAGGATAATCGAGCCTGTTAGTAATGGCTAACCGTTAAAGCTTGTTTTGATTTGATTTCCTCGTTGGTGAGGATTATTTAATCAAATAAAAAGATCGTTTAGATCGCAGTTTAGTTGAGCGATCCGAAACGATCTTTTCTAATCCGTTTGTATGATAAATGACAGGCTTCAAAACTGTTGTTGTAAATGTGTGCTAAGTCTCATTAAAAACAACAAGTACAGTAGTCTTAATTTGCTTAACATTAACGCTATTAGTTGCTGCTTTATTTAAAAAAGTCAGCGAGTTCGTGGCCAGTCGTAAAACAAATATCAGCAGGCCAAGTATCAGGTGTATCAGTAGAGCTTATATAACCCCATAGCGCTAGACCAGAAAGCATGCCAGCAGCCTTAGCGGCAACTAAATCACGTTCGGCATCACCAAGATACAGAATATGCTCAGGAGCGATATCAAGCTGCTGTGCGCCTAAAAACATAGGTGCAGTATGTGGTTTGGAATGCAAGGTCGTGTCACCACTTACAATCGCAGGCATATTCGCGGTCAATTCAAGTTTATTAAGTAATGGCCGACTAAATCTTGCGGGCTTGTTTGTGATAACTCCATAGGGAATTGCTTGCTGAGTTAACCGTTCAAGTAACAGTTCTAGTCCTGAGAATAACTGGCTATTATCACCGTTAATTTGCTGGTAATGGTCAAATAATGATTGTTGCAAATCCGGTAGCTGCTCATCCTTTACATCGGGAAGGGCAGTTTTAATCATGGCAATGCTGCCATGAGACGCGCTTGCACGTAGCGCCTCAAATGTAACTTGCGGATAGCCATTCGCTTGTAGAGTCATATTAAGCGCTGCAATCATATCCGGGGCGGTATCAGCAAGGGTGCCGTCTAGATCAAACAGCACACCTTTTACTTGGCTAGCAATAACCTTAGTCATTTTTAACCGTGGCTATCATGTAGTTAACTTCTAAGCTTTTAGTATATTTAAAAATGTCAGTAATAGGATTATAAGTGATACCAATAGCATCTTTACAGATAAGCTCTGCTTGATCGGCAAGTCCAATCAACTCTGACGGACGAATAAACTTGTTATGATCATGCGTGCCAACCGGTAACATCTTTAACATGTATTCTGCGCCTAATATGGTTTCTATATAAGCACGAATATTGCGGTTAATAGTTGAAAAGAATACATAACCGCCAGGCTTAACCATATCGGCACAAGCTTGAATGACAGAACTTGGATCGGGTACGTGTTCAAGCATTTCCATGCAAGTAACGACATCGTATTGGCCGCGATGTTCGTCACGATGTGCTTCTGCGGTGTTTTTGACGTAGTCAATCGTTACACCGGCTTCCAGTGCATGAAGTCTTGCCACATCAAGTGGTTCATCGCCCATATCAAGGCCAGTGACATTCGCGCCAATCTTTGCCATGCTTTCTGACAAAATACCGCCACCGCAGCCTACGTCTAAAACTTGTTTGCCAAATATTCCACCTGCGGTTTGGTCAATATAGTTAAGGCGCAGTGGATTTAGGTTATGTAGCGGTTTAAATTCGCCATTCGGGTCCCACCATGTAGCGGCCATTTTCTCAAACTTGGCGATCTCTTGTGGATCAACATTATTCTGTGTTTGCACGTAAATTACCTCTGAGCGACAAATCCGTCTTTTGGCCACATTATAATGATTAGCGCTAAGAAACAAAGCAGTTATGTAGCCGTTTGTTACTTATTGAACAAAGTGGACAATTAATGCGCCTATGCCTTGATTTTAATCAAGTGATTTGGCTTTTTTAGCTTATTTAAAATGAATCGATATTTGGGTCTAGCGCCATCAAATAACTGTGTTAGAATGCCAAATCACGTTTTCAAGCTTCGCTATTCTAGGAAATAGGAATAGCTCGCTAAATTTCAGGGGATCGAGCAGTTTATGACTGATCTGGCTTCATCTATAACACCAATTAATATTGAAGACGAATTAAAAAATTCATACTTAGATTACGCGATGAGCGTAATCGTTGGCCGTGCGCTACCGGACGTTCGTGACGGTCTAAAGCCGGTTCACCGCCGCGTACTATTCGCCATGAGCGAATTAAAAAACGACTGGAACAAGCCTTATAAAAAGTCTGCTCGTGTTGTTGGTGACGTAATCGGTAAATATCACCCACATGGTGATACTGCTGTATATGACACTATTGTTCGTTTGGCTCAGCCATTCTCAATGCGCTATCCATTAATCGACGGTCAAGGAAACTTTGGTTCTGTTGACGGCGACGCGGCAGCGGCAATGCGTTATACCGAAATCCGTATGGACAAGGTGGCGCATCAATTACTTGCTGACTTAGAAAAAGAAACAGTAGATTTTGTACCTAACTATGATGGTACTGAATTTATTCCTGCAGTATTACCGACCCGTATTCCAGCACTTTTAGTGAATGGCTCGTCAGGTATCGCTGTTGGTATGGCAACTAACATTCCTCCGCACAATTTAAGCGAAGTGATTGCTGGTTGTTTAGCGTTGATTGAAGAACCAGCGCTTTCTATTGAACAGTTAATGGAACACATTCCAGGTCCTGACTTCCCAACAGCAGCAATCATCAATGGCCGTAAAGGCATTATTGACGCTTACAAGACGGGCCGTGGTCGCGCTGTAATGCGTGCTCGCGCTGAGATCGAGGAAGAAAATGGCCGTGAGCGTATTATTGTTCACGAAATTCCATATCAAGTTAACAAGGCGCGTTTGATTGAAAAAATCGCTGAGCTTGTTAAAGATAAAAAGATCGAAGGTATTAGCGGCCTGCGCGACGAGTCTGATAAAGACGGTATGCGTATCGTGGTCGAGATTAAGCGCGGCGAAGTGGGTGAAGTTGTTCTAAACAATTTATATGCTCAAACGCAAATGCAGTGTTCTTTTGGTATTAACATGGTTGCTCTGACTAACGGTCAGCCAAAACTATTTAACCTAAAAGAGATGCTAGAGTGCTTTATTCTTCACCGTCGTGAAGTTGTGACTCGCCGTACCGTATTTGAACTACGTAAAGCTCGCGAACGTGCGCATATTCTTGAAGCATTAGCAGTGGCACTGGCTAACATCGATCCAATTATTGCATTGATTAAAGCTTCTCCAACCCCAGCTGAAGCAAAAGTTAAACTTGTTGCACAAGGTTGGGAACTCGGCCACGTTAAAGGCATGCTTGAAAAAGCAGGTGATGACGCAGCGCGTCCTGAGTGGTTAGAGCCAGAATACGGTATTCGTGACGGGCAGTACTTCTTAACTGAGCAGCAAGCACAAGCAATTCTTGAACTTCGTCTACACCGTTTAACCGGTTTAGAACACGATAAGATCATTGCAGAATACGAAGAACTTCTACAAATCATTGCTGAACTACTCCACATCTTGGGCAGCCCACAGCGTTTGATGGAAGTAATTAAAGAAGAACTTGAAGAAGTTCTAGCTAATTTCGGTGACGAGCGTCGTACAGTTATTAACGCCAACGAAGTTGATATGAGTCTTGAAGATCTGATCAACGAAGAAGACGTTGTAGTGACATTGTCGCACCTAGGTTACGCTAAGTACCAAGCATTAAGTGATTACCAAGCGCAGCGTCGTGGTGGTAAAGGTAAAGCAGCGACTAAAGTTAAAGACGAAGATTTCGTTGAAAAACTACTGGTTGCGAATACTCACGATACCATTTTGTGTTTCTCTGACTTCGGTAAGATGTACTGGCTTAAAGTGTACCAGTTACCATTGGCTAGCCGCACAGCTCGTGGTCGTCCAATTGTTAACTTGTTACCTCTTGCAGAAGGTGAGCGTATTACTGCGATTCTTCCTGTACGTGAATATGCTGAAGATAAGTACATTATCATGGCAACATCACACGGTACGGTTAAGAAAACAGCACTAACTGCGTATAGCAACCCACGTGCAAACGGTATTATTGCGGTTAACCTGAAAGATGGCGATCAGTTGATTGGTGTTGATATTACCGATGGTAACGACGACATCATGCTGTTCTCTAATGAAGGTAAAGTTGTCCGCTTTAACGAGAAAGCACGTAGCTCAGAAACAGGTGAAGTTAAGATTGATCCTGAAACTGGCGAAGAAGTGATTGCACTTCGCGCAATGGGACGTACAGCTACTGGTGTTCGTGGTATCAAGCTAGAAGATGGTCAAACAGTTGTTTCGCTAATCGTTCCTAAAGGTGAAGGCGCAATCCTGACCGTGACTGAAAACGGTTACGGTAAGCGTACAGAACTTTCTGAGTACCCAGCGAAGAGCCGTGGTACTAAAGGTGTGGTATCAATTAAAGTGAGTGAGCGTAACGGCGCGGTAGTTGGTGCTGTTCAAGTTGGTTCAAACGACGAAATCATGCTTATCAGCAACAAGGGCACGCTAGTTCGTACTCCTGCTGAAGGTGTATCAACGATTGGCCGTAACACTCAAGGTGTGACAATTATTCGTACCGCAGAAGACGAGAAAGTCGTTGGACTACAACGTATCGATGAAATTCAGGTTCCTGAAGCTGAATTAGATGCTGATGGTAATCCAATTATTACTGAAGGTGCAGAAACTGCAGCTACAGTTGCAGCGACTGATGTTGATAGCACAGAAGCTAACAACGAAGAAACGCCTAAAACTGAAGATTAATCGTAACTAACTTACTGATTAACCAGTACATAAAAAAGGATGCCAAATGGCATCCTTTTTTATTACCGAGAATATGGTGGAATTATTGGCCCAGCTTATCTGCATGCTTAAATGTATCACGCCAAAATTTAGCGCTGAGTTCAGCTATCACTCTAGACTCGCCATTGAGTAGCATTGCCATACCGATGTTTAGCTCAGGTGAATAAGAGATCTCAGCAACGTAACCCGCAACCCAACCAGCATGATAGATTAACGGCCTGCCGTTAAACTCGTACACTCGCCAGCCTTTGCCATAATGAGCACTATCTAAATACGGACGCCAGTCTCGGCGGCGCAACTCTCTAGTGGTTTTAACCCCAGGTGTCGTGACATCGCTAATGACACTCAGCGGCAATACGTCAGGGTGTTGGCCTAAGTTTGCTATAAGCCATTTAGACATGTCTCTGATACTGGCATTGACACCGGCGGCAGGGCCCAATTGATAGTAGTTAGGTTTTACTTTAACTTGTTTAAATCCATGTTTAGTTTTTACATGGGGCTCAGCACGATTTTTAGTTTGCTGAAAAGCATCATAACCAATCGAGGCTGTGTTCATGTTCAGAGGGGCGAAGATCCGCTCTTCAAGTAGCTGCGGATAACTCTGCTGCGATTGCTTTTCAATGGCTGTTTGAATAAAAGAAAACGCAACGTTTTGATAGCCATAACAAACCCCTGGTTTACAGATAGGTGTAAGCTCGTCAAATTTGTCAATGATCTTTGCCATTTTTACGTTGCTATTAATTAGATTGTCATAGCTGTTTGGCATTAAACCCGTGCTATGGCCAATAATATGTCCAAGGTTGATGCTCTTAGCGGGGCGTTCTGTTGCTAACGTAAACTCTGGTAAGTATCTTACAATTGGTTGTTGCCAATCTAGCTTATTTTCTTCAACTAACATTGACGCTAAGGTTCCTGCAAATGTCTTGGAAACCGAAGCTAGTCTAAAAACAGTATCAGCATTAATATTTTTACTGCTACCTTTGCTGCGCTTACCGTAACTACTTAGTTTAATCACTTGATCAGCATCAACAATAACAAATGCGCCGCCGGGCACTTTGTTGTTTTTTAATTCGCGATGAAATTGCTGTTTGAAGTTGTCGGCAAGGGGCTTATAAGGCGAAGCAAAGGCAGAATGAATGGATAAACAAGTGCTAATTGATAATGCGCCGATCACAAACATAGGTTTTAAAAACATGTACAGATCCAATGTGCCGTTAAAACGGTCTGTTTAGAGTATTTTACGCTTTGCGCGTAGCAACAAATCCATTTTAGATCTGCTGTCATTTGTTTTACTTTAATCGAACCATCATTGATTCAATTAAACAAGTATTCTGAACATATGTTTTAAGTATTACATATGCCGTAGACTTCAGGATTTTAACAAAAACAATCGCTAATATAAAAATAAAAAAGATGTTATTAACCATGATGATGTCTAAGAACATTCGGTTGATTTTTTTATTTTTACAGCTGCGAAGTTAGGATATACTGCTAAACAGAGTATAAGAACCTAGTGTTTCTACTAATAACAATAGAAGGACAATAATGTGAGCGCGATTTTTAATTTCTGTGCCGGCCCTGCGATGTTGCCCCAAGCTGTAATGCAAAAGGCTCAGCAAGAATTATTAAACTGGAATGACCAAGGTGTTTCCGTGATGGAAATTAGTCATCGCAGTAAAGAGTTTATCGCGCTAACCGAGGAAGCTGAATCGAATTTACGTCAGTTGATGGAAATTCCTGACAATTATCATGTTTTGTTTATGCATGGTGGCGGTCGAGGCCAATTTTCTGCCGTTGTAAATAACTTTCTCGGTGATAATGGTAAAGCTTTGTACTTAGTTGATGGAAGTTGGTCCCAAGCTGCAGTTGAAGAAGCTGAAAAATTAGCTGGTAAGGATAACATCGACACGATTAACATCGTTGAAACCATAGCAGGTAAGCGCCAAGTTACTATTCCTGAACTGAGCCAAATCGATAAAGACTATCGCTATGTGCATTACTGTCCAAACGAGACGGTTGATGGCATTGAAATTTTTGACAACTTAAACAGCCCTTGGCCTGTTATCGCCGATATGTCTTCCAATATTTTGTCGCGTCAAATAGACGTAAGCCAATTTGGTTTAATCTACGCCGGGGCACAAAAAAACATTGGTCCTTCAGGTTTAAGTATCGTAATTGTACGTGATGATTTATTGGCTTTGCCATGTTTACCGCAATCTTCGATTATGGACTACCGTCTTGCGGTTAAAAATGACTCTATGTACAACACGCCACCAACATTCGCTTGGTATTTAGCCGCTGAAGTGTTTAGCTGGCTGAAAAGTGTTGGCGGTGTGGCAGAAATGGAACAGCGCAACATCGAGAAAGCAAAGCGCCTTTATGCATGCATTGATGAATTAGATTTTTATGTTAGCGGCGTTGCTGCTCAAAATCGAAGCCGCATGAATGTGACGTTTCAACTGACCAATTCAGAACTTGATGGCAAGTTCTTGGCAGAAGCTCAAGCCGCGGGGTTAGTGGCGTTAAAAGGCCACCGTATGGTTGGTGGTATGCGTGCAAGTATTTATAACGCTATGCCGTTAGAAGGTGTTGATGCGCTGGTTACATTTATGACCGAGTTTGCTGCTAAAAACGCCTAAGCTTTTTGAGTCTTAAAGGCTTATCGCAAAAAGAAGCTGATAAAAAAGCCGATACTTGATGTATCGGCTTTTTATTTACTCAAATAGGCTGTTTTGAAGCGTAGTTAACAAATAACTTTAGCGATAGACTCTGCTAGATAATCAACATTGCCATTGCCGATACCTGCGATACTAATTCGACTAGAGTCAACCATATACACACTATAATGCTCTTGTAGCTCTGCAACTTGTGTAGGGGTTATTCCAAGGAATGAGAACATGCCTTTTTGCTCAGCTATGAAGTCAAAATTCTGCTGAACACCTTTTTCTTTAAGTTTAGCTACTAGCATGGCACGGTTGCCGTTAATGCGTTCTCGCATCTCTTTTAGCTCCGCTAACCATTCTTGCTTTAATGTTTCTGAGCCTAAAATGGTTTCAACAATAGCGGCGCCATGGGCTGGCGGCATAGAGTAAATACAACGTACAACATATAACAATACTGAAAATGCGATATCTGCACGAGCTTCATCTTTACCAATAATGGTACAGGCGCCGATACGTTCACGATACAAACCGAAGTTTTTCGAGCATGAGCTACATAAAATCATGGTTTCTACAGCAGCAGCCATATTGCGAACGCCATAAGCGTCTTCATCTACGCCATCACCAAAACCTTGATAGGCCATGTCTATTAACGGCGTAAAACCTTGGGCAGCAGTTATGGCAATGATTTCGTCCCATTGTTCATTGGTTAAGTCCATTCCACTCGGGTTGTGACAACAAGCGTGCAGTAATACAACGTCATCTGCACTGATTGAAGCTAGCGCAGCTTTCATTTCATCAAACTTTAATGATTTACTGTCGTAATCATAATAAGGGTAGGTTTTAACGTTAATACCTGCCGCTTCAAATAACCCTGTGTGATTAGCCCAAGTTGGGTCGCTCACCCAAAGCGTTGCGTTAGGGTTACAACGTTTAATGAAATCAGCTGCGACTCTTAATGCACCTGTTCCACCAGGGGTTGATACAGTGCGTACTCTATTCGCTAGCAGTGCAGGGTGCTGAGGACTAAATGCAAGCTCAGACATTAATCTATTAAAATCAGCTGAACCAGTAGGCCCGATGTAAACTTTGGTTGACTCTGTGTCTAATCTAAATTTTTCTGCTTTCTTAACACAAGAGAGAATCGGCGTATGTCCTGACTCATCTTTATAAACGCCAACACCAAGGTCAACTTTTTGAGAATGAGGATCTTCGCGGTATTTTGTAAGCAACCCTAGGATGGGATCGGCAGGCATAGCGGTCAATTTGTTGAACATGGCTCCATTTACCTTTTTTGTATTCGGCTATAGTTTAGCCGTTTATCTTTATTGAGTTAGAGTAACGTAAAAAAGCGTATAAAGAACAGCATTGCAGAGGATATTCCTTGTGAATTTTTTTGGAAATGAATCATTCCACCTCGCTAAGCCATTAGAAATACCTTCACCAATGCATAAGGCGGAACTGGTTATTTTCGTAACTTGAGCATAATTTGTGTATTAAAGGCCTGTTTTAGTAAAAAAGTGTTGAATCCTGCGCGTCAATGAGTAATTTTATTACTACGAAGTTCAAACAAACGCGAAATGACGATCACTTTGTCGTGGTGATCTAACGTTTGACGCTCAAAGCATCAAATTAGCCAAGTCATCGAGCATGAACATCTACTGTTAACCCGCGGGCGAGTTTGACTCCTGCAGACATAATAAGAAGTACGCAATGAATCAATTACGCATAGAGCCAATAAGTAAAGTATCTGGAACCATCAATATCCCTGGTTCGAAAAGTATTTCAAATCGAGCGTTATTATTGGCAACCCTTGCAAAAGGTACCACGACACTAACCAACCTGCTGGATTCTGATGACATCCGCTACATGTTAGCGTCATTAAAGCAGCTAGGTGTAAATTATCGTTTATCAGAAAATAATACGGTATGTGAGTTAGATGGACTTGCAGGGCCACTAAATGCCCTCGAGCCGCAGACTTTATTTTTGGGTAATGCGGGTACCGCAATGCGTCCATTATGCGCGGCGCTAACGTTAGGCCAAGGCGAATTCACGTTAACAGGTGAACCGCGCATGGAAGAAAGACCAATTGGCGATTTAGTCGATGCACTGCGCCAACTAGGTGCAGAGGTCACTTACCTTAAAAATGAGGGGTTTCCTCCATTAAGTATTACTTCTACGGGTCTCAGTGGTGGTGATGTTGAAATTGCAGGAGATTTGTCTAGTCAATTTCTCACCGCTTTATTGATGGTTGCGCCACTTGCTCAAGGCGATGTGAATATAAAAATCAAAGGTGAGTTGGTTTCTAAGCCTTATATTGATATTACTTTGGCGTTAATGAACCAATTTGGTGTAAAGGTTCAAAATAACGATTATCAGTCTTTTGTCATTAAAGCAGGTCAAAGTTATGTTTCTCCGGGCAAAGTCCTTGTAGAAGGTGATGCATCATCTGCTTCTTACTTTCTTGCGGCAGGTGCCATTCAAGGCGGTGAAGTTAAAGTAACTGGCGTTGGTAAGCTTTCTATCCAAGGTGATGTGAAATTTGCCGATGTACTTGAACAAATGGGCGCCGAGATAGAGTGGGGCGATGATTACATTATTGCTCGTAAAGCCAAGTTAACCGCAGTTGATTTAGATATGAACCATATCCCCGACGCAGCAATGACCATTGCAACAGCGGCACTATTTGCAACTGGCACCACCCACATTCGTAATATCTATAACTGGCGTATTAAAGAGACTGACCGCTTAGCTGCAATGGCAACAGAACTTAGAAAAGTCGGTGCAATTGTTGATGAAGGTCATGACTACATTAGCGTTACGCCACCTGAAGTCCTCAATACTGCGGCGATTGACACCTACAATGACCACCGCATGGCGATGTGCTTCTCAATGATGGCCTTTGCAGATTGCGGTATTACGATTAATGAACCTGAGTGCACTTCTAAGACTTTCCCCGATTATTTCAATCAATTTAGTGCACTGTCGCAACCAGCCTAAATCTTTTATTCGCGTGTCATCTTCGTCAGGTTGGGTCTAACAACCTGACGAATTACTGAACCAAGTTCCCGTTTATTTGAAGTTTTTGCCGCTTTCTTGCGTTACATGGTTTATAATGCGCGCGCTCATTTTTCGGTTATATCAAGGAAGATGGAATTTCTTGTGGAGGATTTTATGTCAGAAAGGGCGCCTGTTGTCACTGTTGACGGCCCAAGCGGTGCGGGAAAAGGTACTATTAGTCAATTACTTGCTGAGCGTTTAGGCTACAAGTTATTAGACAGTGGTGCGATCTACCGTGTATTAGCCTTAGCTGCTATTCACCATAATGTAGAGCTAGATAATGAAGAATCATTAACTTTACTTGCAGCGCATTTAGATGTGCAATTTATTACAAGCAGTGAAGGCAAAGGGATTAAAGTTGTACTAGAAGGCGAAGATGTATCATTAACGATACGTAGCCAAGAATGCTCAAATGCGGCCTCTAAGGTGGCAGCATTTCCTCGTGTGAGAGAAGCCTTATTACGTCGTCAGCGTGCTTTTGCCGAAGCACCTGGTTTGATTGCTGATGGACGCGATATGGGCACGGTTGTATTTCCAACCACACCGGCAAAACTTTATTTAACCGCATCGGCGGAAGAAAGAGCCCAAAGACGCTATAATCAGTTGCAGGACAAGGGCTTCGATGTTAATATCGATCAACTTTTGTCTGAGATTAAAGAGCGTGACGACCGCGATATGAATCGTAGTGTCGCTCCTTTGGTGCCTGCCGAAGACGCTTTAGTTATCGATACGACTAATATAAATATTGAAGATGTGCTTGAAATCGCGATAGCACATATTCACAAAAAGCTCCAAGTACAGGCGTAAGCAGGTACTTAACTATTCGTTTCAAGGATGAGACGAATTATTAATCTGACTCCACGTCCAGGATGGTCCGTGGTTTATTAAAGAAAGTAACTTAAACATGACTGAATCTTTTGCTGATCTATTTGAACAATCCCTTAATGAACTTGAATTCCGTCCTGGTTCTATCGTACGTGGTGTAGTTGTAGCCATCGAAAACGGTATGGTACTAGTTGACGCAGGTCTTAAGTCTGAAAGCCCAATCCCAGCTGAACAGTTCAAGAACGCTCAAGGCGCTCTAGAAATCGCAGTTGGCGACGAAGTTGACGTAGCTCTTGACTCTGTTGAAGATGGTTTCGGTGAAACTCAACTTTCTCGTGAGAAAGCTAAGCGTCACGAAGCTTGGATCGTTCTAGAAAAAGCGTACGAAGATGCTGAAACTGTAATCGGTATCATCAATGGTAAGGTTAAAGGCGGTTTCACTGTTGAATTAAACGGTATCCGTGCATTCCTACCAGGTTCTCTAGTTGACGTTCGCCCAGTTCGCGACACAGCTCACCTAGAAAACAAAGAATTAGAATTCAAAGTTATCAAGCTTGACCAGAAGCGTAACAACGTTGTTGTTTCTCGTCGTGCAGTTATCGAATCTGAAAGCAGCGCAGAGCGTGATGCTCTTCTTGAGAACCTTCAAGAAGGTCAATCAGTTAAAGGTATCGTTAAGAACCTTACTGACTACGGTGCATTCGTTGATCTTGGTGGTGTTGACGGTCTTCTACATATCACTGATATGGCTTGGAAGCGTGTTAAGCACCCATCTGAAATCGTTAATGTTGGTGACGAAATCAACGTTAAAGTTCTTAAGTATGACCGTGAGCGTACACGCGTATCACTAGGTCTTAAGCAACTTGGCGAAGATCCATGGTTAGAAATCAGCAAGCGCTACCCAGAAAACACACGTTTAACTGGTCGCGTAACTAACCTAACTGACTACGGTTGTTTCGTTGAAATCGAAGAAGGCGTTGAAGGTCTTGTTCACGTTTCTGAAATGGATTGGACTAACAAGAACATCCACCCATCTAAGGTTGTTAACCTAGGTGATGAAGTTGAAGTTCTAGTTCTAGACATCGATGAAGAGCGTCGTCGTATTTCTCTAGGTCTTAAGCAATGTAAGACTAACCCATGGGATGACTTCGCAGAGCGTTTCAACAAGGGCGACAAGGTTTCTGGTAAGATCAAGTCAATCACTGACTTCGGTATCTTCATCGGTCTTGACGGCGGCATCGACGGTCTAGTTCACCTTTCTGACATTTCTTGGAACGGTACTGGCGAAGACGCAGTTGCTGAATACAAGAAAGGCGACGAAATCCACGCTGTAGTTCTTTCAGTAGACCCAGAGCGTGAGCGTATCAGCTTAGGCGTTAAGCAAACTGAAGACGATCCATTCAATGCATACCTTGCTGACAAGAAGAAAGGTGTTGTAGTAAATGGTGTTGTTACTGCAGTTGACGCAAAAGGTGTTACAATTGAACTAGCTGAGACTGTTGAAGGTTACCTTCGCGTTTCAGATATCTCTCGTGAGCGCATCGAAGATGCATCTACAGTTTACTCTGTAGGTGACAAAGTTGAATCTAAGTTCATGGGTGTAGATCGTAAGAACCGCACCATCAGCCTATCTATCCGTGCTAAGGATGAAGCTGAAGAGAAAGAAGCAATGGCTAGCTTGAACAAGCAAGATGACGTTGCTATGAGCAGCGCAATGGCTGAAGCGTTCAAAGCAGCTCGTAAATAATCGCCTTGAAGTTCAGGGGTGCTTGCGCCCCTAAAAGGTGACTGTGTTTGGCTTGATAAATAGAGGGTATAGGATGACTAAATCCGAGCTAATCGAAAAACTTGCCACTAGGCAGTCGCAGCTGTCTGCGAAAGAAGTGGAAGCCGCTATCAAAGAAATGTTAGAGCAAATGGCCGAGACATTAGAAACTGGAGATCGTATCGAGATCCGTGGATTTGGTAGTTTCTCACTTCATTATCGTGCACCACGCACTGGCCGTAACCCAAAGACTGGTACATCAGTTGAATTGGAAGGCAAGTACGTACCGCACTTTAAGCCAGGCAAAGAACTGCGCGAACGTGTTGACGCTGTTAACGCGTAATTTACATTGTATTAAAAGCCTCCATTAGGAGGCTTTTTTATATCTAAAACTTAGGTATAGCTAGCTAGTTCACTCATTTTCTTAGATAATCAAAGCTTACCCACGCGTTCAATGGAGCTTAACGTGAAGTCATTTATCATTGCCTTTTTTGTCGCTGCATTTTTTATTTTGGCACTCATATTCGGAGCCCGAAATGAGCAGGTAGTTACGATTAGCTACTTTGTTGCTCAAGGGGAGTTCAGACTTCCAGTGGTATTAGCGACTGTTTTTCTAGGTGGTTTCTTAGTGAGCTGGATATTCGCTATGTACCATATTGCAGGATTAAAATTGGCATTACGCCGTACCAAAAAGAGATTGGCATTAACAGAAGCTAAGCTTGATGAGACTGCGGTTACTGACGAACCATCTAAAGCCTTAATGACTAAGCAAAGTAACGAAAAAGAAGTAGACGCTTAATATGTTAGAGATCCTCTTTCTGCTTCTTCCAATAGCAGCCGGTTATGGTTGGTATATGGGCCGCAGAAGTGTCAGGCAAAAACAAACTAATCAACGTAAACAGTTGAGCCGTGATTATTTCACAGGGCTTAACTTTCTACTATCTAACGAATCCGATAAAGCCGTCGATCTTTTTATCTCTATGTTAGATGTCGATGATGATACGATTGACACCCATCTTTCCTTAGGATCGTTATTTCGCAAACGTGGCGAAGTTGACCGCTCAATCCGTATCCATCAAAACCTTATTGCTAGACCAAGCCTAACCACTGAGCAAAGAGATATTGCCATGATGGAGTTGGGTAAAGACTATCTGGCAGCTGGTTTTTACGATCGCGCGGAAGAAATATTTATCAATTTAGTCAGCCAAGAAGATCACAGCGAAGAGGCTGAAACTCAGCTTATTGCGATTTATCAGGTTACTAAAGACTGGCAAAAAGCCATCGATATTATTAAAAAACTTAAGCGTAAACGCCAAAGCGAACTCAAACATGAGACGGCGCATTTTTATTGTGAATTGGCTAATGAAACCGAAGACGTTTCGCTTAAATTAAAACACCTACAAGCGGCGATCAAACAAGATAACCAGTGCGGGCGTGCGTTACTCACGCTTGCAGAGCAATATCTCAAGCAAGAAGATTTTAAATCTTGTAAACAAACAATAGAAAAACTATTAGCTACAGATGTCGACTTGTTTACCGATATTTTAGCGACTGCAAAACAAGCGTATTTGCTGTCTAACGATTGTATTGGTTATCAAGAATTACTGCGTCAAGCTATTGAAAAAGGTGCAGGTGCTAGCGTCACTATTACGCTTGCCCAACATATGATTGATCAAGGCGATATCAAAGATGCTGAAAAACTAATAATGGAAGGCCTTATTAGGCACCCAACCATGAAGAGCTTCCAGCATTTAATGAAAATGCATCTGCTACAAGCTGAAGAAGGGCAAGCGAAAAAAAGCTTAACCATGCTTGAGCAATTAGTAGAGCAACAAATTAAATACAGACCTGGTTACCGCTGTCGAGAGTGCGGTTTCCCATCACACAGGCTGTATTGGCATTGCCCCTCCTGCAAGCAGTGGGGCAGCATAAAAAGAATTAGAGGTTTAGACGGAGAATAACCGTAAACCGCTATATTAAAAAACCTTATATTACCCCGCAAAGCGATTGGAGAAACAATGACTGACAAGCCTATTTTAGTTGCCCTAGACTATGATAATAAAAATGATGCTTTGCAGCTTATCGATCAATTAGATCCGAACATGTGTCGTCTTAAAGTCGGCAAAGAGATGTTTACCTTATTTGGACCGCAGCTCGTAACAGACATTCATAGCCGCGGATTTGAATTATTTCTAGATTTAAAGTTTCATGATATCCCTAACACAGTCGCTAAAGCCGTAGCTGCTGCAGCTGAATTGGGTGTATGGATGACTAACATTCATGCCACTGGTGGTTTAGCTATGATGGAAGCCGCTAAACGCGCACTGGAGCCATATGGTGATAAAGCGCCACTGTTGATTGCTGTAACAGTGTTAACGTCAATGAGCGATGATGAGCTAAAGCTATTAGGGATCAACGTACCAGCTTCTGAGCATGTTTTACGTTTAGCAGCATTAACTAAACAGGCTGGTCTTGATGGTGTGGTTTGTTCTGCACATGAGTCAAGCTTGCTAAAAGCTCAGTTTGGTCAAGATTTTAAGTTAATTACCCCAGGCATTCGCCCTGTTGGTAGCGATAATGGCGATCAACATCGCGTGATGACGCCACCTCAAGCGCTAGCGGCAGGCTCTGACTATCTAGTTATCGGTCGTCCTATCACTAAAGCTGCCGATCCATTAAAAGCACTTCAAGCAATTCACCAAACGATTGCTTAATACATTTTTGCCAAGTAGGTTAGAGCTAAACAAATTTTAAAGATTGTTAGTTCAAGATTGTTAGTTTACGACTGGCTGTTTTAGATGTCAGTCTTAATCAGCTCTAACCTATAAGGATAATTGTTACTATGTTTAGCTATCAAGGAAAGAATGTTGTTGTAGTCGGTGGTACCAGTGGGATTAACTTAGGTATTGCAAAGCGTTTCTCCCAAGCGGGTGCCAACGTTGCCGTCGCCAGCCGTAGTGAAGATAAAGTCAACGCCGCAGTAGCAGAGCTTCAACTAGCTAACTCGAGTGGAAACCACTTTGGTGTTTGTTTTGATGTAAGAGACTTAGATGCATTAAAACAAGGTTTTTTAAGCATTAAAAACACCTTTGCCCACATAGATGTTTTAGTCAGTGGCGCTGCAGGTAATTTCCCATCATCAGCTGAAAACCTTTCTGAAAATGGCTTTAAGTCAGTAATGGATATCGACTTACTTGGTAGCTTTCAGGTGCTAAAGCAGGCTTATCCATTGATTAAAGAGCGCGGCGGAGCAATCATTCAAATTTCAGCTCCTCAAGCTTACGTCCCCATGCCAATGCAGGTTCATGTTTGTGCAGCAAAAGCAGGTGTGGATATGCTCACAAAGACCTTAGCAATTGAGTGGGGCAGAATAGGGATCCGGATCAACTCAATAGTGCCAGGACCTATTGCAGGTACTGAGGGTTTTGATAGACTTGCGCCTAGTGCAGAATTACAAGCTCGTGTCGCTGAAAGTGTACCGTTAAAACGTAATGGCGACTGCGATGATATCGCCAATGCCGCGCTATTTTTAGCATCTGATATGGCATCTTACATTACCGGTACAGTCTTACCGGTTGACGGTGGTTGGTCACTTGGCGGCGCTGGTGCAGCAATGGCTGAAATAGGCCAATTAGCAACGCAGCGAAAAAGCTAAAGTAGATAAATTGGAAAATTAGAGAATTAAGTATGGCAAACCCATTTCAAGAGCAGCTGTTAAAAGCAGGCTTAGTCAGTAAACAGAAAGTAAAAGACACTAAAACGCAAAAGCGTCGTGATAGAAAAGCTAAAGTTGATGATGGCTCTGAAGCGTTAAAGCAAGAAATTGCCGCTAAGAAGCAAGCACAGATTGATAAAGACAAACAGCTAAATGAACAGCGTTTTGCAGAAGCATCTGAAAAAGGCTTAGTACGGGGTCTTGTTACTGAGTTTAAAAAGTTTGCAATTACTGCACCCAAAGACGCAGAAATTAAGTTCAACTTTACCTTCGAGAATAAGATCTATTCGATTTATGTCGACGATAAAATGCAAAGTGAGCTGCTTAATGGTCATTTAGGTATTGTCCGTCATGAAGAGCAAAGCTATTTAGTACCACACAAGCTAGCTGAGCGTATAAACCTACTTGTGCCAGCCTGGATTGGATACCTTTGGACTCAAGAAGATAATACTCAGGTCGTTGAGGAAGATGATCCGTACGCTGATTACGTCATTCCTGATGATCTAATGTGGTAAATATCTAGCCACTTTAAAATTGCAAGCCGCACTGACATGTTCAGTGCGGCTTTTTTATTTTTAGCCCTAAAGCACCTTCTTCAGCAAATGGATCTTTTACTTGTGTAGAAACGATCGCGATATGAAGTTAATAATGGTTATACGCTTATAAAGCTATTCAACGCAGAAGTAGCTTAAACCTAGTTTAATATGCACTTGACCCGCTGCAAACTTGTTCCAGAGATACATAAGCCATTTCCTCCATCCTTTAGGTCAGATGTGGTGAATGTTCTTAAAGCACCACTATACGGATTAGGAGGCAGAGTAACGCAAGATCCGTTACCGAGGAGCACTTCATGAACTTGCCTGAGAACCGCTAAACTCTCGCTGAGTGACCAAATGTTTATACTCATTGGTATAAGGCGCGTTCTAGGGCGCGACTTAAGTAAATAGTGTTAAAAGTTTTGCTCTATAGGGGGTGTCTTTTGAAGTAACTTCTGATAAATTGAAACAACTGTTTTAATCTATTGTTTAAGAGTCCTGTATGAACCCGTATAACGCCCCGTTAGCTGAGATGCGCTTTCTACTTGAAAAAGTATTTGACGCCCCTAAAACATGGTCTGAAATGCCTGCAATGGCAGAATCGGTAGATATAGATACTGCAGCGGCTATTTTAGATGAAGCAGATAAAATATGCCGTGAGCTGATCCATCCTATAAACCGCAATGGTGATGAGCAAGGTGTTCGTCTCGAAGCTGATACTGTGATCACACCTGACGGTTATAAAGAGGTATACAACCAGTATGCTGAAGGTGGCTGGGTTGGCTTGTGTGGCGATCCTGATCTTGGTGGTATGGGTATGCCTAAAATGCTAGGCGTACTCGTTGATGAGATGGCATATAGTGCATGTAATGCTTTTACTTTATATGGCTCATTAACCGCTGGCGCTGCGTTAGCAATTCACGCCCACGGTACTGAAGAGATAAAGCAGCAATACTTGCCAATGCTTTATAGCGGTGAATGGTCTGGTGCGATGGATATGACTGAGCCACAAGCAGGTTCAGACTTACGTAACATTCGTACTAAAGCTGTGCCTAACGACAATGGCAGCTACAACATTACTGGCAGTAAAATCTTTATTACTGGTGGCGATCACGATCTCACTGAAAACGTTATTCACTTAGTGCTGGCTAAATTGCCCAATACCAGTGGCATTTCACTATTCTTAGTCCCTAAGATTAAGGTAAATGACGATAACAGCTTAGGCGAAGCAAATGGTGTTACTGTTGGCTCAATTGAACACAAAATGGGTCTGAAAGGTTCAGCTACATGCGTAATGAACTTCGATGAGGCTGAGGGTTACCTGATAGGCAAACCAAATCGCGGTTTAGTGTGTATGTTTACTATGATGAACTACGAGCGCTTAGCGATTGGTATACAAGGCTTAGGCACGTCACAAGCCGCTTATCAAATGGCTGCTGATTATGCTAAAGAGCGTATACAAGGCGTGGCAGCAGGTGGCTCGCCAACCGGTGCTACAAGCGATCCTATCCTGGTTCACGGCGATGTGAGAAGAATGCTGTTAACTATTCGAACCTTAACTGAAGCGGGTCGCGCGCTGTCTGTGTATACAGGACAACAACTTGATTTAGCCAAATACGCTGATGATGCAGATGTGAAAGCTAAAGCGGCGCGCTATGTGGGTTTATTAACACCCGTGTCAAAAGCATTTTTAAGTGATCGCGGCTTAGACGCCGCTATTATGGCGCAGCAGGTATTTGGCGGTCACGGTTATATTCGAGAAACCGGGATTGAACAGTTAGTTCGTGATACTCGTATTGCGCAAATATATGAAGGCACTAACGGTATTCAAGCCATTGACTTCTTAGGCCGTAAGGTTACCGGAGACAATCTGACTGCACTGCACGAATTAGTTGCTGAGCAAGTTACAAATATTAATCGCTATAGCAAGGTTGATGATGCAGATAAAGCTAAGGTTTTGGCTTTATTAGAGCAGTTGCTAGAAGTTGCAAGCGATGTTAATGATAATAAGCTGAAGCAACCTGCGTTGATAAACGCATGTGCGGTTGATTATCTTGATGCCTTTGGTTACACACTTTATGGTTGTTTCTGGTTGGCAATGGCTGATGCGGCTCAAGACCATGACGATCCTATGTTTGCACTGCAAAAAGCTCAGCTTAACCGTTTTTATATGGATAAGTTACTTGCTAAAGCTGAGTATCATTTATCTCAAGTAAGCAAAGGTGACAGCTCTATTATGCAAATGGATGCAAACTTATTCTAAGATTAGAATTTGCAAGAGGCTTAAAGTCTTAGCTCACTATGCATCTGCACAAACGAAAAACGCCACATTAAGTGGCGTTTTTTATGTCGGATAAATAGCGAATGGCTAACCTGAGTTTTAGTGACATTAATTAACGATAGCTTGCAAAAGTAGTACGCTAAATGGTGCTACCTCATTTTGTTTCACTGCTGGGCTATGGCCGTTTTCTAAGATCACAAACGGACGGTAGTCAGCATCCTTGTCCTTAATAAAGCCTGCTAGATTAACTGCACCAAGCATAGAGCCTGTTTTTGCAAAAATATGGCCTTTAAGTGGCGCTGAACGATATCCTTTACGGTATTGCAGCGTACCAGTTTCACCTGCAATAGGCAGTAGCTCGATAAGGTGATTAAATCGCTTTTCAGATTCAATAAGCTGTAATACCTGGTAAAGCTGATTTGCGCTTAACAGGTTATAGCGTGACAAACCGGAACCATCAACAATATTGGCAGACTCGAGATCTATACCAAGCTCAGTTAATATGGATATCATCGCTTTACTGCCGTTAGTAAATGATCCTGCAACGCCATACTTCACTTGGCCCATCCGTTTTAACAGGCTATCTGCTATCAGATTATCTGAATGCAATAACATACTACCCACTAGACTATTGAGCGGTTTAGATTGGTGCTCGCCTATTAGTAGGGTATTGGCAGGCCTTTTGTTTGTCAGCAACACCTCACCCTTAATCGAGATCTGGTTGAGTTCAAGCAGCTCGCTAATGATGTTTTGCGCGTAAAGCGCAGGATCTGAAATAGCAATAGCCAGTTTAAGCGGCTTTTTGCTTGGGAAGCAGCCTGATAGGCTAAATTGATTATCATCGCTTCTATTAAGCGCTAACTCGCAAAACTCTTTAGTAGCGGTTTTGTCAAAAACAGCCGTACTAGTAATGGTAACCGGTTGACTCTTGTCGTAAGACAGCTTACCTAAATCATCTGCCAGTCTTGGCTCTAGTTTGGCCTTAATACAATTATTATTAATGACGTAACGTGAAACTGGCGCCGCGTAGCAAATCCCTAAGTCATCCCAAACCCAACCTGGTGCTTTTACTGCTTCTTGTTGATTACCAACGAGATAAACATTGCCATCGATATGATCTAAACCTTGGCTTTTAAGTTGTTTTAAAAGTCGATTTAAATCACGAGATGACAGTGTCGGGTCGCCATCAAAGCGGATAAACAGATCACCTTCAATTCGATTGTTGGCAATACTCACGTAGGAGTCTATTTGGGTTTTGAACGTGTAGTTTTCACCTAAAGCTTGTGTCGCAGCTACCGCGGTTAAAAGCTTCATTGTACTTGCAGGAGTAAACAGTTGCTGATCATTTACTCGAAAAGTGCCGTCTAGTTCAGTGCTTAGGATAACGGCGGTTTGAGAGGTTTTAGGTGCTATCGCCGCCATCATATTGGTTAAATATTCATTAGCCGATATTGATGGAGCAAGACAAACTGCGAGTAGGGCGGAAAAAATACGTGGAGTGATTGAGCGTATTCCCAAAAGTTCGTCCTTGTTTATATTTATGTTATCTAGAGTAGGGCGTAATAATCGTTGCACAAACCTTAGTCGCGATTATCGCTAGGCTCGTCTTTTTCCATTAGTCTGTATAGGCGTAAAGTGACAAAAAATACTAAACCAAAAAATAGTGGCACAACAAAAATGCCAAGCTGAGTTTTAAAGTGAAAAATAGCCCAAGCACTCAATAAGACAGCGGCAAGAGTCAGGAGTATTTTGAAATTCATGAATGTCTCACACTCGTAAAAATAAACTCTTATATTAGCAAACAACAGCGCGGTGATCTTTGCAAGTTAGGGTAAACAATTAGCGCTAGATCACAAAATTTACCGGTGTTATTTGCCTTAGTATATGGACAAATAACTGCCTAACAGCGCAAGAACCCAGCTAAAACTAGCGCTAGAGAGCGATATTGATAGAAAAACCTTGCCCAAAGGCGCTTAAATCGGTAATTTCTATGCCCTTATCTAGGAGGATCTTTAATGCCACATATAAGAGTCAGCGGATTACCGGAGTTAGTAGTCGCGAAACTCAGTGAGAGTTTACTCGAGGCATTAGCTGACGTTTGTCAGGCAAAACCAGACTCTTTTATACTCGACTGGATCAGCACTAGCCAATATCGTCACGGTGTCAAAATCGACGATATTGCACAAGTCGAAGTATTATGGTTTCCCAAAGATCCTGAAACACACCATCGTGCCGAAAAGGTTATTCGTGAAGCTGTATTAAAAGCTTATCCGAATGCTAAACAAGTCATTATTATGTTTAGGCAGTTAGCACCGAGCACATATTATAAAGATGGTCAGCACTATTAAGGAGAGAAGCCTTGCTGAATAAGCTAGGTGGCATACCGCTACAACCAGACTCGCTTTCATGGCTGTTAACGCCAAAAGCGTTAAAAACTGAATTGTTATCTCGAATCACAAATGCGACGCACTCGATTTATATCGCAGCACTTTATTTAGAAGATGATGAAGCGGGCAGAGAGATCTTAGCGGCGTTAATGGATGCTAAACAACGCAATCCAGAGCTTGATATTAAAGTGCTTGTTGATTTCCACCGTGCTCGCCGAGGCCTAATCGGTCACAAAGGTGATAGCGGTAACTACTTCATGTATCGCAAGGTCAATGAAGAAGCTGAGTACCCAATTGATATTTTAGGTGTTCCTGTAAAGTCTCGTGAGTTTATGGGCGTGTTACACCTTAAAGGCTTTATCATTGATGATGCAGTGATTTATAGCGGCGCTAGCATCAATAATATCTACTTACACCAAGCGGATAGATACCGTTTCGACCGTTACCATGTACTTGAGTCTGCTGAACTTGCACGTAGTATGCGCGAGATGATCCAAAAGTATTTGGCTCATGATGTAGCGGTGAGTTCGTTAACTCAGCCAAAAGAATCGGAACACTTACCGTCAAAAGCGGAAGTGAGCAGCCTTAAGCATAGATTGTCTAAAGCTGAATACACATACAGCCAAACCAAGATTGGCAATCGTGTGACACCGCTCGTAGGTCTTGGCCGTAAAAAGAACAAGTTAAATAAGGTTATCGTTTCTTTAGTTGAAGGGTCTGAAGACGCGCTGTTTATTTGTACGCCTTATTTTAACCCGCCATATATTTTAGTTCGGGCATTGGCTAAACATCTTCGTAAAGGCAAGAAAATAGATATAGTAGTGGGCGATAAGACCTCCAATGATTTCTATATTCCGCCAGAAGAAGAGTTTTCCACCATTGGTGCTTTGCCATATATGTATGAGCAATCATTGCGTAAGTTTGCTAAACGTCAACAATGGGCGATTGAAAACGGACAATTGAATATTCATTTATGGAAAGATGGCCGTAACAGTTTCCACCTCAAAGGTATAAGCGCTGACGGTAAAAAGCACTTAATTACTGGTAGTAACTTAAACCCTAGAGCTTGGGCGCTTGATCTAGAAAATGGTTTATTATTGCAAGATGAGAGCGAGTGCTGGAAGAAGCCATTTGAAGATGAACAAGAACATATTCTTGAGCACACAGAGCGCTTGTTCCATTACAGCCAAATAGAAACATTACACAATTATCCAGCTCCGGTTCGTAAATTGATGAAACGGATTAAACGTTTAAAAGCAGACTTTTTGCTTCGCCGGATCTTGTAGCTTTAATGTTTACAATTTAAAGCCTGCCCTCGTGCAGGCTTTTTGCTTTACAAACACTAACGATAGCCGGGCAAATTTAATTTGCTATAGGTTAATGTTTTACTTAAGCATTAAAATTTAGGTTCCCAAAGATGTTGCCAAAACATGCAGTACATAACTTGTATGAATACAGAAAAGCGATTTCCTCTAGGCCTTTTACGGCAAGAGGTAAAAACGTCATTCGTTGTCAATCTTGCTTATTAGCAGAACACCTTTGTACCTGCAGTAAGCGTAAGCAAGTTAATAGTGAACTGGCGTTTTTATTGGTGATGTATGACGATGAAGTGTTAAAGCCAAGCAACAGCGGCAGACTTATTGCTGATCTAGTGCCTGATACCCATGCTTTTATTTGGTCAAGAAACGATCCAAACCGAAAGATGCTGTCAATTATTAACGATCCACAGTATCAGCCTTTTGTGATTTTTCCGGCTGAATATGCTGTTGATGGCCAAGCGGTATTTAACAAGGTTTCAAAAGATGATTGTCTTGGTGGAAAAAAGCCGCTTTTTATTATCTTAGATGGCAGTTGGCGTGAAGCCATTAAAATGTTTAGAAAAAGCGAATATCTACACCATTTGCCGTTGTTTTCCTTTTCACCTGAAACCACCGCTTCTTATGCATTAAGAAAAGGTGCACGTGATTTTCAACTTGGTACAGCAGAGGTTGCAGCACTTGCCTTGAGCGCTGCAGGAGAGCCACACAACGGTGCAGCGCTTGAAGCATGGTTTGCCTTGTTTGTTGAATCTTCATTGAAAGGCCGGAGCCGTAATGTGCGAGAAGCTGGCGCAATAGAGCAATTAACCTCTGTGTATAATGATGCAATGCTAAAGGCGCTGAAAAACGACTAGTCGCCCTTAAAAACCAAATAAAATGTATATGAGGGAGCCATCCTTCTTTATACAAAGCTAAGTTATTGGTTCACCTAGGAGGCACGATAACATTATCAATTAGTGTAACAAGTTGAGTTCGCTCGAATTTACGCTATTATGGTTGTTAATTAGGCGAATAAAAGGATGTTTAATGCCGTCAATGACTGCGAAAATGCTCAACGAATGGATGCAAGGCAAAATATTTGTAAGCCTTAACATGCGGTTGGCTGAACCAAATCACGCAAAGCCGAGTTTTTATCGCTTAATTTTGCCTACATTGACTATGTCGTTTGCACTTATCGCCGGCATTTATAGCTGGCTGCAAGCATCGACCTCAGAACACCAAGATACGCATATAGCCCAATTAAGCCATGAGGTGCAGCCCATTAACCTAAGTGATGCTACTTACGCGAAGAGTCGTTATAAAGCGGGTTTAGTATGCAAGGATAAAGGTTGGGAGTTTTGTGCTTCCTGGGCCAACTTAGTTCGTAGCCCAGGCAGTCGTATTGCTTAATTTAACGTATGTGCTTATTTAAATTGGTCGGTTTGATTTACTGTTTTTGAATTTAGTTCTCAAATTCGCCCTTTAAAACTAAGCTACTAAATCTAAGCGACTAAATCTAAGTTATTAAAACTAAAGCACTAAATCTCGGCCTCAAATGTATTTTTTATACACAAATCGATTGCATTATTAAAGTAGGCACTGCTTTTTATTCGACATTTTTACCCATTAAAAAGGCAAGTTCAGCTACGTTGCTGACCTGCATCTTTTGCATCACTTTTTGACGGTGTAACTCTAATGTTCTTTGGGCAATATTCAGCTCTGCAGCAATCACTTTATTAAGCTTGCCTTCAAGTACTTTCTCCATCACCTCAAGTTCTCTGGCTGTTAGCGTAGCCAATTTGCAACTGAGGAGATCTCGCTCGGTTTTGCGCTGTACATTAAGTTTGGTTTGCAAGTTTGCTTGTTCAAGTAAATTGACTAGTTTGTCACCATCAACCGGCTTTTCTAAAAAATCTAACGCACCTTTTTGAATCGCTTGTACTGCCATGGCGATATTGCCGTGACCGCTTAACATGATCACTGCGATAGGGCTTTGTGACTTAGTCAAATGACTGAGTAGAGCGCTACCGTCCATACCTGGCATTTGCACATCAAGTATTGCAATACCTTCGCTATGAATATCAACCTGCTTTAAAAAATTATCGGCAGATAAAAAACCTTGAGGTTGATAGCCGAGGCCGTTTAACATCCAAGTTAAAGAATCTAGCACTGCTTGATCGTCATCAACAAGATACAGTTGGGTCAATTTAAGACTCCTTGATCGGTAAAGAAATAGAGATGGTTAACCCTGTAACCTGCTGGTGTTCATCTAGGTTGTTTACTGCGTAGATTTCACCATCATGCTCTTCAATAATCCGTTTACAAATTATCATGCCGAGACCTAAGCCATTCTCTTTTGAGGTTTCAAACGGAAAAAAGAGCCTTTCTAACGCGGTTTCACTTAAACCAGTACCATGGTCTTCAAAAGCGATAGTGACCTTGTGAGGATGCTTTATCAGACTTATTGCAAGATAAGGTTGTTCTGCGTCAGCCATAGCATCTAATGCATTACGGATGATATTGACAAATACTTGCTGTAACAGGCTAGGGTCGGCAATTAAATCCACCGGCTCACTGACAAGCTTGGGCGTCAAATGCATTCTAAGAAACTCGGGTGCCATCAAACTAAGTGTTTCTTCTAACACTAGGTTTAAGTTGCACTCAGTCATAACACTAGGTTGCTGACAAAAATGCCTAAAGCGCTTTATCGTTGACTGGGCTCTATCTACTTGTTGTATTGCCTTGTTCATCGCTTCTTTAAGCTCTGTTTGCTCGTCAGATAAACGGTAAATGCATCCTTGAGTGAGATAGCGGATCCCAGCTAAAGGCTGATTTAACTCGTGAGCAATGCCTGAAGCCATTTCCCCGGTTAACAAAACACGTTGAGCTTTATAAAACTGCTTGGTTTGCTCAAGTAATGCTTTTTGGGTTTGTGTATGTTGAGTGATTTCTTGCTGTAGATCGCGAGTACGAATAACCACCATTCTTTTCACGCGTAGGTGGTGGACGTAGCCGAAAAACAGCAAAATTGAAATGACGATTGCCCAAGGCATGGCGCTTCTGAATATAGAGGTCCAATTGGTCACAAAAGGCCACTGTTGTAATTGCTTTAACAGTGTAAATACATGGCTATCATTTACGGTAGCAGACCAGGCTTCATAACGGCCAATTACCGCAGCTTGGTCGCTAGGTTTTATATTTAACAGTGACTTAATAACCTCAGTGGCTAGGCGGTGGTCGGTTTTGCCTAACTTAGAAAATGAATAATAGGGGTATAATTCACTAGAAGTTTGGCAGTGAAAACTCGTAGTCGGTTTAGTGAGTACTACCTTGAGGCTATTAGCTGGAATATATCCACTGCTTAGTGCTTGCTCTAATACACATGTTGGTAAAATCGCCATATCAGCTTTGCCACTAATAACCAGTTGTAATAATTTTTGTTGTGGAAAACCGACAAATTCAAGACTCTTAAAATCTTTAAATGGGTTGAGCTGATTGTGCGCCATTTCACCGGCCATGATTTGAAAGCCACCAAAAGCTTGTTTGTCAGTAGAAACTGCGGTTAATGATTTTAGATCGGTAAAACTGTTTACTTGCTCATCAACGCGTGTGATAAGCGCAGAGCCAACCGAGCGTGTTGGCTCGTTATTTCCTTGCGGGACTAATGTCAGCAAACTCGTGGTGCCAAAATCCTTTTTATAGCTTACACCTGTCAAAGCATTGGTGATTAAAAAATCGAGTTTTCCTTCAGCGACGCTAGAGTCTAATTCGCTTGGCGTTAATGCAACTAACTCAAATGGTCTATTAAGATCTTTTTCTATTCTAGCAACTGTAGGAAGCCAGCGCTGAGTTACGCTGTCTGTATGGGTAAAAGCCAATACGCCCACTCGAATAGGATCGCTCTGAGCTAAGGCGTAGCTATTGAATGCAAATAACGAAAGGCATGCGATAGCGATAGATTTAGGATAAGTTTTTATCATTTGTGGCTTTATCGAGAAAATACCTGTGTATTATGACTTCATTATAGAAGTTTGTAGAAATAAACAGCGTGCTAAGTGAAGCGAGTCACAAAATTGAAAGTGTTGCGGAAAACCGCTACAGGATAAATATTTAATGTTAATTATAATCTTACAGCAGATTTTATATTTCTTATTACTTGCTGTTAATCGTGATAGATATAATTTTGTTTTATATTTCACGGCTGATTTGTATTAATCAGCCGTGGTGGAAAGTTAAATATAAAAATAATAAGGCATTTACAGTTCAAGTTTATATTTATTGAAGTTATTACTAATGACTTTGTCACCATCATCATTCAAATACCAAATAGCTTCAACTTCATCATGTTCGTTAACATATTTAACGGCGCTTTCGAGTGGCATTAAAAATAGCATTGTAGAAATAATATCTGCATAAATATGGTTGCTATTCATTACAACCGTTGTTGCAACACCAGTTGCTTTCGGAAAAAGCGTTTTTGGATTGATTATATGGTGATATTCTTTTCCTTGTACTCGATAATAGCGTAAGTAATTACCACTAGAGACCAAGCTTATATCTCGTCCTGTCACTACTTCATGGTATTGGCCATTAAAATCTAAACATTGGCTTAAAGAGTTATTAAACTTCTTGCAGATTGGATCTTCGATAGCTGTTGTAAAATTTCGGCCTTCAGGGTGTACTCCAAAATGGCGAATATTGCCGCCAGCGTTGATCATAAAGTTGTTAATACCATCAGCTTTTAGCTGACGATATACCATTTCAGCCATCCAGCCTTTAGCCACACCGCCTAAATCGATACTCATTCCTGCTTGCATTTGTATGGTGTTGTTAACTGTATCTAACTTTATATTATCTATATTTATTAAATGCTTGACTGAGCTTAATTCAGTTTTAGTTGGAATTTCGCACTTATCATCTAGCTTGCGTTGCCCCTTGCACTGAGCTCGATAACTACGCCAAATATCAATAACAGGGGAAAGTGCGATATTAAAATAACCATCAGACTTGGCATGCCAATCTATACTTGCTTCAATTAGCTCGGTTAACTTAGGGTCGATATGATGTAATTTTTCTGGCGCATTATTAATCGACTTTATATTTGTAACATGAGGGTAAGTACTATAATTAGATGCTAAGTAGTGATATTCCTGAATAACATTTAAGCTATTGCAAAATACCTTATCAAGGTTATCAATATTATTGTCATAGATATCAATCGTAATCGATGTACCAAAGTACTTCAGCGTTGTTAAATTAGATACACCATTCTTAGTGCTAACTATAGCATTGCTGTTACATTGGTACGGCTGCCCATTGGTATCGACTTTGATAACTTCAAAGTCTGGTGCTACAGGTAAATCTTTATTTTCTAAAGCCTGAGCGTTGTAGATAAACCCACAAGACAAACTAGATACTAAAATGAATATGGAGGTAAGCTTCATAATAAAAGTTAACAATGACATTATGGGTTAGATGAATAACATAATTATCTAAAATTATAATCTGCGGTATTAATAATTGTTAACCAAGTCAAAAAACTGCAACTTAGATATGCCAGTTGCGGATTTCCGCAATTGTGGAGAAATTTAATCCTTATATTCTGGCCTTAATGAAATAACCCATTAAGGCTGACAAAATGAAAAGCTTAAAAACATTCAATAAATCCATAATTAGTGGCGCTGTACTTTTTGCCACCATGACTCTGGCTGGTTGTTCAACAACAATGGAGCAGGGCAAGTATGCTGATGGTACTCACGATGTGTCAGCTAAGGGCAAGAAAGGCCTGATCACCTTAACCGTTGAAGTTGAAAATGGTCATATCGTAGATATAAAAACCAAATCTCATAACGAAACAGAATCACTGTATTTAAACGCAGAGCGTTTATTGTCTCAGGTCGTTGCAAAAAATGGCCATGAGGGAATTGATGCGGTATCTGGCGCAACCTATTCTTCAAACGGTATTTTAGAAGCTATTAACTCTTTACCAAGAGCAAATGGTAGTCAACCAGAATACGTTGCGGTTGGTGCTAAAGAAGAAAGTGCTGACGATAACTTTAAACTTAAGTGGTCTATTCAACCGGATCTAGGCTTAATCAAAGGCGACTACTACTACGAAGAAGCGCGCTTCCGCCAAGGCCACATGGGCAGTGTCGCAATAGTTACTGAACTTAACAATGCTAAAAACGTGATTTTTGCTGAGTTTAACGAAAGCGGTCGTCCAAATTATTACACGCGTTTATACCAAAACGTGCCTAAGCGTATGTCTGAATACAATTTTTCAATGGGTAAGAAAAAGGGAACGGCCTGGGTTCAGTCAGCGTTAACCATGGAAAAGTTAATGGTTGAGCAGGACAAGTTAACTTTTGACCTAAATCCAGAATACGACGCTAAGTTAGGCAACAAGCTTAAAGAGCCAAATCGCCTTAAGTATTTAGGTATTGATGTTGTGGCTGGTGCATCAAACAGCATTCAACAATCGATGGTTCCATTAACTGCAAAGATCCATGCAAAAATTAATGGAGAAGGTAGCAATCAAAGATTCTATCAACAAGCTGAAAAGTTAATGGATGCTAAAGGCAAGTGGACCGGTGTAACCGCGATGCTACGTATTGTTGTTGATACCGACACTAAGCAAATCACCAAAGCGCATTATGATGAAATCTTCGCTGATGAAAAGGCTCAAATTAAAGATGCATCACAAAAGAAATTCTATCGTCAATCAAAGTACGAATCTATTAATTATGTAGAGCCAGCTCGTATCGGTTTTAACGTGATGATCGATGGGCTAAATGCGCACCTTCAACAAGGTGGCTCACTTTTCATGATTGATGATCTACCTGCAACTGGCGACACTGGCAGTTACGCCGCAACAGGTTTTACAAAACGCTCAAACTCTTGGGATAACTACCTAAATTTAGCTGAGGTTTTGTATAAAGAAATGCGCCAGGACGGCATGATCCTAGAACATAAAAAACAATAAATAGCCCTAATGCACGACTCCCAGATGTCGAAGTATTAGGGAGTCGTCTTACTTTTAAGTTTTATATATTAAGAGAATAGATGATGAAAACAGTTAAACTAACTTTGCTTGCTGCTGCAATTATGGCCTCACCAAGTGTTATGGCTGATGCTTATAAGTTTTATGGTCGTATTGATTACTCAGTTACCAATTCAGATAGTGGCAGTGCAACTCATAGTGGTAAGAGCGGCACGATTCTAGAAAATAACTGGAGTCGTCTAGGTGTTAAAGGCAACGCAGCACTTAATCAAGATTTTACCGTTTTTTACCAAATCGAAGTGGGTGTTAACGGAGCTAGCGAAGGTAAGAACAATAATCCTTTTTCTGCACGACCAACATTTTTAGGGATAAAGCATTCAACTGTAGGTCAACTTGCGGCAGGTCGAATCGATCCAGTATTTAAGATGGCTAAAGGTACATCTGATGCGATGGACATGTATTCGTTAAAGCATGACCGTTTGTTTGCTGGCGATAAGCGTTGGGGCGACTCGCTAGAATATAAAACAGTAAAATGGAATAAGCTGCAATTCGGTGCTAGCTACATTCTAGAAGATAACTACTATGGTGAAGATGATGTTCGTCGTGATAATGGTAACTATCAAGTTGCATTAACCTATGGCGATAAGTTATTCAAAACCGGAGACTTATATTTAGCTGCTGCTTATACCGATGGTGTTGAAGACATCAAAGGTACTCGTCTTGTTGCACAATACAAATATAACAACCTGATGCTTGGTACTATGTACCAAACTTCTGAAATCGTAAATCCAAATAAAGATAATTGGCAGCAACGTGATGGCGATGGCTTTATCATTAGCGCTAAATATCAAATAGATAAATTGACCTTAAAAGCGCAATACGGACAAGATGACTCGGGTACTGGTGTCATTGCCAATCGTATTTATGACAAGTTAGGTGCTGCAGCAACTGAAGTTCCAGAAGTGTCTACTTGGGCTGTTGGTGCAGAATATCGCTTATCAAAGTCAACTCGTGTGCATACCGAAATTGGTCAGTTTGATGTTAAGCAATACTCTGACTTTGATGACACTATCGCCAGCATTGGTTTTAGAATTGATTTTTAAGCATTAAAATTTCTTGTGACTTTTCATTTCTAGTTTCAAGATTTGCCCCCATGGAGCGTACACGGAAGTACGTTATCCATTGTAATTGTTATTATACAACTTGAATTTCCTCCACCTATTTATTCATACTTTAAACTAGGTATGCAGTTTGATTAGAAATATCTCGGGATTACATTTTTATTTCTAAGTTTTTATGCAATATCAATGAATAGCACCAGTCGAACAAGACAGGTCTAGTTGAGTGTGATAATCCCCGTTTTAATTAATCTGAAAGCTATAATCTCAGTCGTTGTGTGGAAATTATTAAGTGAACTTTTCATCATTATCCCATTAGTTTATCTTTGCTGTGACTCGTTGAAATTACCAATTTCAGGTATGATACGCAGTCTTATTCGCTTGAGCTTGTATTCGTGTCTATCTCTAATCAATCCTATTTTCCTTCAGTGGCAGATGACTTTATTGCGCCTTCTTGCTTTGAAGAAATAAAAATCTTGTTCCAAGATGAACATATTTTATTAATCAATAAGCCTTCTGGTCTGTTGTCACTCTCAGGTAAGCACCCAGCAAACATAGATTCTGTTCATCACCGCCTGGTAAAAATCTTTCCTAGTTGCACTTTAGTGCATAGGTTAGATCTGGGGACCTCGGGGATCATGGTGATTGCCTTAAATAAACAGATCAATGCGTTATTGAGTAAACAGTTCAGCCAGCGAAGCGTTGATAAAAGTTATACCGCACTCTTGCTAGGTAAACTTATAAAACAACAAGGAGTTATCGAGGCCCCAATTGCTAAAGATAAGCCTAATTTTCCGAAGATGAAGATCTGTCCTTTGGAGGGAAAACCTGCCAAATCCATTTATCGGCTAATTGGTGAAGAGGTTTATGCTAACCAAAATTCTGAAAATAAATTGAATAATCTACCAGAAAATCATTATGAAAAAAGGCTAGGGGATAACAAGTTAGCAACTATAAGCCGGGTTGAGTTGATCCCTGAAACTGGCCGTACTCACCAACTTAGGATCCACGCTCACAGTATTGGTCATCCAATTATTGGTTGTGACTTATATGGTGACGCTTATTCTTATCAACTTGCACCTCGACTAATGCTACATGCTACGCGATTAGAGTTTGACCATCCCATTACTGGCGAACGTTTTTTTGGAAATAGTCCTTGTCCCTTTTAAGCTATGGCAAGACTTATTTGCATCACTAATGTAAGCATTAATCTAGCTGGTAAGACAAACATGCACGCGAATAAAGTTATGTTTTTTTCGTTTTTTGTAATCATCGGCTGAGGCCGCGCATAACTAAATCATTAATATTAATGATTTAGTCTTTTGGTTTTAAGTAGTGACGTAAGGAACGTGGATCAGTATGGCCAGTTCTTGCCATGATATATAAGTGGTCTTTATCATTTTCATGTAGCTGGGTAACACAGCCACTTCGTAAACTATGGGCTCCAAAAAATCGGGAGTTTAACCCAGCTTTGTCACAATACTTTTTAATCAATTGATAAATATCGTCGCCTTTCAAAAATCCCTTACCGTTTCTAGCTTGAGTAATTTGATAATCGCGAATGGAATTACCATCGCGACTAAGGGATCTAAAAAGATGTCCTTGCTTTAATTTGGTCGCATCTAACCAAAGTTGTACCGCATCATAGGCTGAAAAAAGTTCATGCTTGGGAAGATCTTTCCATTCGCGCTGACCTTGTTGATTACTTTTTGAGTAGGGAACCCGAACTTTTAACTTATCCCTTAGAAAACTAATATGTTCAATTTTTACTTCTGCTAACTCTGAACGTCTAAAGCCACCTTGCAAACCTAACTGTAAAATTGCTTTATCTCTTAATCGGGTTAGCTCTTGTGGTTGCTGATCGATTATCGCGAGCAACATTTCTAATTCATCATAAGTGATCGGCTGCTGATCATAATCAGATGTATGTCGATATTGATTACGCATTAGACCACGCATCACCCTGACCACTAACGGGTGTTCAGTCGGTGAATGATGCGCCGCTTGAATATGGAAAAATCTTATCGCTGCTAATCGCGAGTTGATTGTTTGCTTTGAAAGCTGGTGGCCGTTTTTCTCTTGATAAATCTCTTTTTGATGACCGATGAAAGAAATAACACTTCGAGGATCAGCGGGTAGGGCACTCAGGTTATGTTGGTCACAATAGTTCTTAAAAATAGCAAAACTAGATTGGTAGGCTCGACGCGTATTTGCCGAGATCTCATATTGAGTTTCACTGGCAGCACTTTTGTAATCATCAAGAATAGATACGGGTAACTGATTTTCTTGGAAAAACTTTTCATTAGCGTCATGTGTTGATTCTTGCTTCATGACTAATGCACTATTAAATTGAGTCAGTTCGTTCATATTGCCTTTTCTATTTACAATTTTGCTCTACTAGCTTTTCACCAATGTGTGAAACAAAGTTAAATGGCCTATTTCAGTCGTTTAGGACAATCAAGCTACCTGCATATACATTGAAAATAGCACTGAATACTTTCGTTAGATCTTGCCACTTAAACTAAGACTTGGCGTTTTTAACACTGAACAAGAACGCGATAAATCTACAGATAATTGGTTTTTTACGATCTGAGCTTATTCGAATAGCCACTCTTATATAGGATGGTTATTTTTTGACGGGCAAAATCCCCAAATTTTTAGTAAAACTCGGCGGTAAGTTGCTTATCGCTAGCCGATATTTTACTTAAAATGGCCTATTCCTACCAGTGATAACCGTCATTATCACTGGTAGAGGCCGCTATTTAATAAATACGACTCTTTTCGAGTGATATTCATACAAAATATGAGTTGCTAGACGCGCTGCCGATTAAAAATTTGGCTTGTCGGATTTATTGAACCAAATCAGTCTTCATTTAAATCTTTAAAGTGAGATGGTTTTATCGACAAATTTGGGAATTGTTTAGTTGGTTATTCCTCCTAATTGGGAATAAGATTGAGTCTCAAACAACAATCAAAGTAAAATGGTTATACCATACTAATCTGTACTTTAGAGTCGATGAAAAGAATTTGCTTATTTTTTCATCGGAATTTTGACGTTTAAATTATTTTTAAATGCGTTACTATGAGGATATTCAGGGTAATACTCGCATTAACTGCAAATAATTTAATTATGGTTATACCATTTTAAAGTGGGTGGTTGGACGTTTTTCATGCAAACTTTAGCGAAGGAAGCATATCTCTACTATAAGAGCAGCTGTCAAATAAAACCCTAGCGCGATTGAGTTTTATGAGTGTTAATTTAACTTTGATGATCATCGTTTGCATTGGATAATCCAAGCGCATTTTTAGTCTATTTAAAACTATCGTATTAAGACTGTTATAGCACTAGACATAGTTGTTAAGTAAGAACTTACACCCAAAATATTATGGCCCGCGTACATATCAATTTAACAAAAAAGTTATTTCAAAATGTTTAGAGTAATAATGTTGAACAGCGTTTTACGTTAACTCAATGGATAAAGTTACTGTATAGATCACAAGCTAATTGGTAATCGCAATTCCTGCAATAATAATTTGCTAGCCTTAGTGCGAGTCATTACTGTTGTTACAAACATTATTGTATAAATGTGCTTGATATTCGTACTTAAAGTATCACAGTTTATTTTCCTAGTTGGTGTCATTGGTACTTATAAAATTAAACTATTTAACTATGGTTTAACCATGGTAAAGGTCGGTCCGCAATAACCTGACTGAGTGTGATGTTCTATCTAGATCTTTAAAGACTAATAATTAAATCTAAGAAGGTCAAAACTCTAAAAAAGGGCAGGGTAAATCCAGAGCTAAATCAATTGTGAAAGCTAGGATTAAAATGGGCATACAGAAAAGAACTGAGAGCTGAGAACCGGTTTAGACATTAGCAGTTTATCAAACTTAGCGTATTAGTAAGCACCCAAACATCCACAGCGAAGGATGACGTCATCAAAAATTACTTTTATATAAGAACTCGCTATCTTAAAAAGCTTTAACTTGTTCCAAAGTAATCAGGAAATTTGACTCTGATAGTTATAAACCACAATATGAAATTAGCGTGTGAATTGGTTAGCGGTATCAGTATTTGATCGTGTAGCTAGATAAATGGTTAAACCATTTTATATAAGTGAAAATTCGAAAAATCCCTTTTCAATTAAAACTGTTAACTTTTAAACGCTTAGCTAGACTATTCAATTTAATTTTGAAATAATACCGAATATATATGGTGTAACCATTTAAACAAAATAAGAGTAGAACACGCTAATGGACCAGGTAGATACTTCAGATGTAGAACTTGCACAATTAAATAATGAAAACGCTACTTGCAAGGAGTTCGATAATAACTGGTGTTACCATTTATCAGCGCCAAAGGCTGGGCGAAAGCTGAAACTGCTCGAAACTGAAGAATTGGTTTTGGCGTTACCATTAATTTATCGATTGATCCCATTGACTGAAATTTCAGTTAGACGTGATTGGTTTGTGGATTTGCCAAGTGAAGAGCAGCGTAGTCAGCTTTACATTAGCCTAAGTGAAAGCCTTTCAGTTTTAAATAAAAAAAGAAAACACAGCTCACCAGTTGCAACAGAACTTAACGATACCAACAAACTATTGAATTTATATTTTAGCGACTATGGTTGGCGAATGGTGAGGAAGGAGCTTTCTCAAATAAAAAAGAGAAAGAAAAAATCCCACATTGAGATCAGTAATGATTTAGTAATCCGTTTAAAGGAGTATATGGCCATTAACCAAATCGATACTTTTGACCAAGCTATCGATAGCTTGTTAAGTGATCAAGCCGGTTATGCTGCTGATATGTACGACTCATAACGTTACTATGTAAACAATAAAGGTTTACGTGTTATCTAACAGATAGTAATGATTTTATTTTAAACTTTTTTGGCTTAATGCGCCTTATAAAGCTAAATAAGGGTTAAGTTAAGCATTTGATTACCTAAGTTAGCGAACTTGTTAAAGCTATGCTGGGAAATCAATTGTTTATACTAGCGAATCAAATAATACAACTCTTTTAATCGTATAGATTGTATGACTTTCTTTAGGCTGAATTGAATGAAAGCCACTCAGGTTTAAAGATGGTTATCTGCTATTTGGGCTAATGCCCTGTTGGTAATGGTTTGGCTAAAACAATTTCTTTTGGGGTGCGATGGCGCCCAGCCAACCAAGAACCTTTCGAAGTCTGCCCATGCTATATCAACAAGCCCACGCCATTCATCTACAACATTATTTGTGTTGAGATCCGGATGATATAACTGAATCGCCAGGGTGAGAAAATTAAAATATTCATTCATTAACGTGTCAAAATTATTCACTAATTGATTTTCAGTTAAACAGCTACCAAGTAGATAAATAACATCTTTAACGCCAATGCCACTGCCAACATACTGGAAGTCGACCGCAGCTACACGGGTGTAATCGCGACTAAAACAGAAGTTAGCAACCTTAGCGTCACCATGAATAATTGTTTTATACTTACATCTATTCAGTAACTTATCGATTTTAATCGCTAAAAGTTTTAAATCTGAATCAGGCATCGCATCGAATTCTTGTTTTCTGGTATCGAGATGCCAATAGCTACCAATAGGCCACAAATCATGCTGTTCCTTGGTATCGTCACATTCGATAAACTTTGCATGAAAATGCGCAAGCCAACTTAAAACAACCTTGGTCTGTTTGACGGATAATGTATCAGCTCTGTTAGAAAATCCATCAGCATCTAGATCACTCATTATTATCAATTTGGTATTTTTAGAGGGAGGTCTCTCCTGTGTGGCCACACTAAAACCATATTCTCCAAGAAGCTTTGGTACGGGGCAGTGAGTATCACACTGCTGAGCCCAATTTCGATAAAAGTTCGCCTCTACTTCATAGGAGCGTAGTTTGCGTTTATGAGAAATTTCATTAGCCCAACCGCGTGGATGATTAATGTTCGCTGGAGGAGCAATCGTTTTAACGATGAATGATTGAGTGGAAGAGGGCGATGAGCTTGGTTTTGGCTCCCAGATATAACGAGATATTTCTCCGTATCCAGACCAAAGCGTTTGGATTTTCTCGGACCTACGACAAATACCTGACCCAATTATATCTGTGATTGTGGCGTCCATGTCGAATTTTTTCATCGCGATAACAATGCCTTACAAAATTATTTTTATTACCTACCGATAGCTGCTTACTATATAGGATATAAAAAGCAAATCAACCAAATACAGTTTACGGAGTTTTCCACACTATGGTTTTCCCTGCACCGTTTTCAACACCATTTAAGCACTGTTTTGTTTTATCATATGATCCAGTTCATTTGGGCTATCGTTAAATATGCGCTTTATCTTAATTAATGTTTTCATTTGAAGCCAACATCAAAATTCAGCAAGTGAAATGGCGCAAGTCTCAATCAGTTTTAGCGCTCAGTCCTTTCTTAAAAAGTTTTATAAATGAATACAATCTATTCATTAAAACTACTAAGTGGTTTATGTTTCGGTTATAGGTATTGAACGCAAGGATGTTACCAAGTTTTTTATGCTTGCAATATCAGAAACTTATTAGGTTGCAACTAATGTTTTATCACTCTGTTTGAGCTCTTAACCAACATAGTCGAAACAGGGTCTCAATCTATTAATTGAATGAGGGTATGTGCTAGAACTTGGCGTCATATTCCTACGTTTCCCAACACACTTCATAAGATATTGGCAAAGTTAAAAATCTTGTAACAGTAAACCTAGGTAACATTAATTTAAATAAGATAAAGTCTAGCGCTATATCTTGTTAGTAGAATCGAAACGGACTTGATATCAATTGATGTTCGAGTAAAAAAGGAGTTTAGTTTTGACAAACCACCTTTTAATTACCGGGGCCAATAGAGGCATTGGTCTTGCTTTTGTAAAAGCCTATTTAGCGGCCAGATGGCAAGTAACAGCCTGCTGCCGAACGCCAAATGAAGCCAATGAGCTAGTATCACTTAAAACTATTTATCAAAAGCTTAGCATTGTTAAGTTGGATTTAAATAAGCTTGATGAAATTAGTCTCGATTCACTAAACCTGCCCGAAGAATCATTTGATCTTGTTATTCATAACGCAGGTTACTATGGCCCTAAAGGTGTTAGTTTTGGTGAGGTAAATCTTGTGGAGTGGCGCAAAGTATTAGAGATAAATACACTCGGGCCTTTGTTTATCACTAACTTACTTTATCCACAACTCAATCTTGCACAAGGTTGCACGTTAGCATTCATCTCATCTAAAGTCGGGAGCATGGCGGATAATGGCAGCGGTGGTGGATATTACTACCGTTCCTCTAAAGCTGCGTTAAACTCCGTGGTGAAAAGTTTATCAATTGATTTAGCCGCTGATGGCGTAAAATCGGTTGCTTTGCATCCTGGGTGGGTATTAACAGACATGGGCGGACCTCATGCCCTTGTTGATACAGAAACATCGGTACAAGGAATGATGCAAGTCATAGATAGGCTATCTTTTGAACAAAGCGGCAACTTTATCGACTATCAAGGTAAGACGATCCCTTGGTAACTGTACTAGTATTATTAGACCTGATTTTTGTTAAACAACACTTAGCACTACCAAATAGACTTTTACCTTGAATGTTTGGCTTATTTTTGCGCAAACTTTTGTAGTTTCAATATTTTTGGTAGGCTAAATCTCAAGCTGTTTTCATTGTGCTGTCAGACGTTTATACGTCTAAAAAATGGCGACAGAGGTCTCAGTTTTCAGGATTTTAGGCAAAATCCTATCCGTTTGTAGAAAATAACTAAAATTTAGTTTGCATCTGCTGAAAAAAGGAGTACTTTCGCGCTCCTTAATTTAACTTAACTGGAAGAATTGTAATGAGCGACAATAAGTTTATTATCGGAAGTGAAGAGTGGTGTGCATTCCCTGCTCTTGGTGTTCCTGCAATTAAAGCTAGAGTAGACTCTGGCGCCAGAACATCATCAATCCATGCCGTCAATATCCGTCCTTTTAAAAGAGAAGGGGAGCCATGGGTTTCATTTGAACTTCACCCGATACAAAACAGTCGCAAGATCATTCTAAAATGTGAAAGCAAGGTTGTTGACCGCCGTAGTGTTAAGAGCTCAAACGGTGAGTCTGAAAAGCGTTATGTGATTGCCTCTGTTATTCAATTAGGTGGTCATGCTTGGGAAGTTGAACTTACGCTGACTAATCGCGATAGCATGGGATACCGTATGCTTCTTGGTCGTGAAGCGATGAGCAACAAGACCTTAGTCGATCCATCAGAGTCTTTCTGTTTAGGTGAGCAAAACGATAATGAAGTTGAAGCTCTATATGGCGTTAAAAAAGCGAAGAAGAGCGGTCTTAAGATCGGTCTACTAGCAAGTAACCCAGACTTATACAGTAACCAACGTATCATCGAAGCCGGTGAACAGCGTGGCCATGAAATGGTATTTTTAAATATCAGCCAGTGTTACTTAAAGTTAGATGCGTCTTCTCCGGAAGTTCATTACCGTGGCGGTACCGTGTTGAACGACGTTGATGCGGTAATCCCACGTATTCGACCAAGTATGACTTTCTACGGCTGTGCGTTAACACGTCACTTTGAAAGCCTAAACATTGAAGCGTTAAACACTTCTGATGCAATCACTCGCTCAAGAGATAAATTGTTCTCTTTACAGTTATTGCAAAAGAACAACCTTGATATTCCAACAAGTGGTTTTGCTAACTCACCTGTTGATACTAAAGATCTAATTGATATGGTTGGCGGCGCGCCACTTATCGTTAAGTTACTTGAAGGTACTCAAGGTAAAGGTGTTGTTCTTGCAGAGACAACTAAAGCTGCTGAAAGTGTTATTAACGCATTTAAATCATTACGCGTTAACCTACTTGTGCAAGAGTTCATTAAAGAAGCCCAAGGTAAAGACTTACGCTGTTTTGTGATTGACGGTAAGGTTGTTGCCTCAATCGAGCGTACAGCGGCTCCTGGTGAGTTTAGAGCAAACATTCACATGGGCGGTAGCGCATCTATTGTGTCTGTAAGTGCTGCTGAAAGACAGTTGGCGATAAAAGCTGCAAAAACTATGGGTTTACGTGTTGCTGGTGTCGACATTATTCGTTCAAGCCGTGGTCCATTGTTACTCGAGATCAACTCTTCTCCTGGATTAGAAGGTATCGAGTCAGCTACTGGTATCGACATTGCGGGCGCGATGATCGAATCAATTGAAAAGAAATTAGGCTGGACAGCTGAAGCTTAAACCTAATAGGTAACTTCTATAAATAAAAAGCGCTTGGTCTTATTCATAACCAAGCGCTTTTTTTATGCCGAAAATATCGGTCGAGCATAATTACGAGTGATCATTTTTACTCAAAAGCGCTGATGTGCTATTTTTAAGGCTTAGTTTTTTTGGTGCCTTGGAGGGAAGAGTGAAAAGCAACGTCGATAAAATGTTAGTTAAACACGACCAACTGATCCATTCTGAAGGAGTCAAAGTCTGCTCACATACCCAAAGAATGAAAGATGATTGGGTGCTTCATACCATTATGATAGATAACTGCGATACGCCATTTACCTTTAAACGAACCAAAAAATATAAAAGCTTGTCAGGGGCTAGCGTCAATATGACATATTACGCAGATAAACAGGGTATTGCTGGATTTGAAATGGATATCTTTAAAGTTGTGAGGATCAAGCGCAGTTAATGATACTCAGAATTGACCGTAAAAACTTCTATACTTTGTACTGTCAACTTTTTAATTTAAATTAATACCTTTGGTTGAACCGAACTGCAAATCGTGGCTTTCGATGGCTCAGTTTTGTGAATAATGGTATTTTTAGCCATTCAACGAATTCACAAAGGATCTGTATTTCGTGGCTTCAATTAGCGAAGATCAACATAGTTTTAATGTTAGCTTTACGGGTCCTAATCAATGCATCCGCTTAATGATTAATTTAAGCTTTTTGTGCAGTTTCATCTTAATCTCTATCAGTACATTTGCCCAGGCAGATGAATCTAATTCAAATCTTTCCAATACCTCGCTGTCTTTGGTTGTGGCTAACTCTAAGGCGTGGAAGCCTTTTTCATATATCGATGATAACGGACAGCCTAGTGGGTTGCTTATCGATTTGTGGAATGAATTCGGTAACGCAAACCATATTCAAATTACCTTTTTACTCACAGATTGGGAAGAATCTATTGATCTAGTGAGACAGGGCAAAGCCGATGTTCACGCCGGTTTATTATGGTCTAGCCAGCGGTCTGCGTTTTTTGATTTTGGTAATAATTTAGCCAAACTAGATGGCCAGCTTTTTGTAAATAAGTCGCTTCTAAACCTTGATGTAAGCACTATCATAGAAACAGAAACTCTAGGCGTAATAAAAGGCAGTTATGAAGATACTTTTATCCAAGCTGCGTACCCAGATGCCAAGCTCGAACGCTTTGACAACAATGAACAAATGGTTAGTGCCGCACTCAAAAATAAAATCAATGTGTTTATTGCTGACTTTCAAGTTGCTAATTTTTACCTTTACACAGCAAAACAACAAAATGCATTTTCGCCCATTCAACATCTATACACAGCATCGGTAAAGCCCGCGGTTGCAAAAGGTAACTCGCATCTATTGGACTTTATAAAGTCTGGTTTTAACAAAGTTGATAGTGCAACTTTTGATAGAGTCCAACGTAAATGGCTACATGTAGAGACTGTTTATCCAAATTACCTATTACCTTTGATGGTGCTGACAGCGCTAAGCATGGTGTCTTTCTACGTTTTTCAGCTAAAACGCACAGTTTCACATAGAACCCGCGAACTAAATAAAGCCAATGAAGAGCTAAAACTGCTTGCTGGCAGTGATCCGTTAACCGGAATTGCTAATCGTCGTTTCTATATGAATGAATTGGAACAACAAATGCCCTCTAAAAAAGGCAGTCTTACCTTGCTGATATTTGACGTCGATAAATTTAAAGCTGTAAATGATGAGTATGGACACCATATAGGCGATCAAGTATTACAAGCCGTGGTTTATCGAGTAAACAGCGTATTAAATAGTCGCGCGACGTTTGGCCGTATTGGTGGCGAGGAGTTTAGTATATTTGATGTTGGCCTTAGCCTTAGTCAAGCTAAATGTTTAGCGACGCAAATTCAAAACCATATTTCAGCAACGAAATTTCAAACTGATATTGGCGAAATAGCGATTAGCGTCAGTCTTGGTGGGGTACATAGTGAAGCTTTATGTGTAGGTAGCTCTACATTAATGCAGCAAGCAGATCTGCTGATGTATAAAGCAAAACAGCAGGGACGTAACCGTTGTGAGTTTGAAATAGTTAAAACTGCACAATAATCATTAAAGCACATCCACAAAAAAGCCCAGTATAAACTGGGCTTCTACAAATGGTGCTAATTACTTAGCGTTCATTAATGCAACCGCGTTATCAAGCATACGGTTACTGAAGCCCCATTCGTTGTCATACCAAGCCATCACTTTAACTAGACGACCATTTACACGAGTTTGTGTCGCGTCGAAGTTAGAAGAGAAGGCATTGTGGTTAAAATCGATAGATACTAGAGGCTCGTGGTTTACAGCTAACACTTCGCTTAGTGGCGCAACAGATGCTGCTTTTTCGATAATAGCGTTAATTTCTTCAACGCTAGTGTCACGTGCCGCAACAAACGATAAATCCACGAGAGAAACGTTTACTGTTGGAACGCGAACTGCTAAACCGTCAAATTTACCCGCTAACTCAGGAACAACTAAACCAACAGCAGCAGCTGCACCAGTTTGAGTTGGGATCATTGACATTGCAGCTGCGCGAGCGCGGCGTAGGTCAGTGTGGTATACGTCAGATAAACGCTGATCGTTAGTGTATGCGTGGATCGTGGTCATAAGACCAGATTCGATACCGATTTCATCGTTTAGTGGCTTAGCGAAAGGCGCTAGACAGTTAGTAGTACAAGACGCGTTAGAGATAACAGTCATGTCACTAGTGATTAGATCGTTGTTTACACCGTATACAATGGTTGCATCAACATTTTTACCAGGAGCAGAAATAATAACTTTCTTAGCACCTGCGTCTAAATGCGATTGCACAGATTCTTTAGAAGTGAAAATACCAGTACATTCAAATACGATATCAACTTCTAGCTCTTTCCAAGGTAATTTAGAAGGATCACGCTCTTGGAAGGTTAGGATTTTATCTTCATTAACAAAAATTGCGTCATCAGCGTGTTCAACTTTAGCGTTGAAGCGGCCATGTACAGAGTCATATTTGGTTAAGTGTGCATTGATTGATGCGTCACCTAAATCGTTAAGTGCAACAATCTTGATAGGATAGTTCTTTTCGCTTTCATATAGAGCACGTAGAACATTGCGGCCGATACGGCCATAGCCGTTAATTGCAACTCGGATAGTCATCTCATATCCCTCTGGTAAATGTTTAAATAGAATCTGGTAGTAAAATTACCAAATTGACAGCCTTCGTCAAGTTTTATCGGTGATAAAAGCCTATTTACTGCAATAAATTAAGTAATTTTTTTACACATATCGCGAATTTACGCAAATATTCGCAATTTTCATAAAACAACTACTGCTTACCAAATATTTGGGTAAAACAGTTTTAATTTATCCTGCGTGGTTTGTTTCTTTATCCAGCAACATTTTTAGCTTACTTTGCTGATAATTTCCAGAAACCAATAACTGAGCAAGCTCATTCGCGTCTTTATCAAGATTTAACTGTAATGCTTTATTACCCTTTAGTAACGCTAACATATGCGACTGTGTGTATTTCGCATCGGTTATCACTATATTGGTCATGGATAGCCAGTATTCAACTTCTGGGTTGTTTTCGTTACGGTAGAGTGTGGCAAGTGCCAGTAGCCAATCAGGCTGGAAGTTTTCTTTATTACTGCCATTAAGCACTTGCGCATAAAGAGACTTGGCCTTTTCTGGATTAGTTCTAAGGTAATAAGCTGCAAGTTGCGCTAATAGTTCAACATCGTTAATCAGACCCGCTTTTTCTGCTGCAAACAATACATCGCCGGCGTTGACATCATTAAAGCGTGACCAATGATAATAGGCGAGGTGAGGATCTTGACTATTTTTCGTGGTTTGCTGAAGTTCAAATAATGACTGTGAACTAAGGCCAAAAGCTCTTGCTCTGTCATTAGTACGCTCTGGATGTAAGATGTGCTGAACACCCGCGGCGAGTTCGACACACTTATTGTAATCTTCCAAATACACCAGCTGGTCAAATATTAACTTGCCGGAAGGTGTTGGAGTCGTTTTTAGCTTATAGCGATTGCGTATTAAGTCGCCTTTTTCAAATCTACACCAACTATCTTTATGCAAATCGGCACAAAGTTCAGGATTTTTGTTACAAATAACCTGAGTATTTGAAGGGCCTTCGCAGCCTAAAAGGCCAAAAAAACCGACAAATCCTAAAAATGATGTAAACATTACAAAATTTTTATTCAAACATGACTCCTGACGCGATTTTCTCTAATAAAATTACATCGTTACAGAAAATTTCTGACTAGCCTGACAGCAAACTTTTCATTACAATGGCGCCGACCAAACGGGGAAAGACACCCTACATAACGTTAGATTATTGGTCTTTTCTTTTTGTTACTCAAACATTTCTGTATTTAAATCAGAAAAGTGAGATAAAGGATCTGTTAATGAGCGCTGATAAACACCTACAAAGTTGGCAAGAACGTTTCGAAATGGCTGAAGCAATGCAGCCGTTACTTGGTAAATTATACCGTAACCAAGGTGTAGAAGTCGTCGTCTATGGCAAGCCTCTGCTAAATGCTTCTACTATCGAAATCATTAAATCGCACCGTTTAGTGCGTCGCCATGTTGGTGAAAAACTGAGATTACGTGAAAGCTTCCCATTTGTAGAGGCTTTGAGTAAGTTAGCGGTAAAACAGTGTAAAGTCGATATCGGCAAATTAGCTGTTAATTACTGGCGCGAATACCAAGATGCAAGCCAAATCGAAGCTTATATGAGCCGTGAGCTTGCTGATGCAATCAGCCATGAAGATACCGAAGAAGCAAGAGATGTAGTGTTATACGGTTTTGGCCGTATTGGACGTCTTTTAGCTCGCCTTCTTATTGAAAGAACAGGCGTAAGCAACAAATTAAGACTGCGCGCGATTGTATTACGCGGTGGCCGCAAAGGTGATTTAGAAAAACGTGCAAGTTTATTGCGTCGTGACTCTGTCCATGGTCCATTCAACGGCTCTGTTGAAGTTGATGAAGAAAACAATGCAATTATCGCAAACGGTACTTATATCCAGGTGATCTACGCCAATTCTCCTGATGAAGTCGATTACACTAAGTTTGGCATTTCAAATGCGCTTGTTGTAGATAACACGGGTATTTGGAAAGACGAAGATGGTTTAGGTCTACACCTTAAATCACCAGGTGCAAGCAAAGTACTACTTACTGCACCAGCTAAAGGCGCGATTAAGAACGTTGTTTACGGTGTAAACGAGTCTGACATTTTAGACGAAGATAAAATTGTCTCTGCAGCAAGCTGCACTACAAACGCTATCACGCCAATTCTAAAGGCAGTTAATGATAAGTACGGTATCGTCAACGGTCACGTAGAAACAATTCACTCATATACCAATGACCAGAACCTAATTGATAACTACCATAGTGCTGACCGTCGTGGTCGCAGTGCACCATTGAACATGGTTATTACTGAGACTGGCGCAGCAAAAGCTGTATCAAAAGCATTACCAGTACTTGAAGGTAAGCTAACAGGTAACGCAATCCGTGTGCCTACACCAAATGTGTCTATGGCTATTATCAGCCTAAACCTAAATGGTGAAACCAATAAACACGAGATGAACGAATACCTAAAAGATATGGCGCTTCAGTCAGATCTGCAAAACCAGATTGATTACACTGACTCTACTGAAATTGTATCTAGCGACTTAGTTGGTTCTCGTTACGCGGGTGTACTTGATTCACAAGCAACTATTGCTGAAGGTAACCGTACTATTCTTTATGTTTGGTATGACAACGAGTTCGGATATAGCTGTCAGGTTGTTGGTGTTATGCAGAAAATGCTTAACCTAAACTACCAATCATTACCTATTGGCTAATTGCTTAGGTAATTGCAGTAGGTAAACAATTACGCTAAACGCCTCTTAAATCAAGAGGCGTTTTTTTATGTTGATAAATAGGTAAGGGCAGCCACAAAACAGCCTTCAATCGCGAACAAAGCTAAAGTATCAATATATAAAAATAAGGCTGTGACGTTGAGGACGTTGAGATAGCTTAACTTGTGGCATTTTGGGTTACAGTTATTCATGCTGTAATCGGGGGTTTAAAACGTTCTATAAGGAAAGCTAGCCTAAATGAGCACCAGATTAGAACAAGATATAAGCAAAGTAAGCCAATATTATTGTTTTTGATGAATTTAACATCAAACAGTCATAAAAATGTTTTTCTGCGATTGACTATGATGGGTAAATCGGTAGAATGCCATTCCGTAGTCAAGGGGAAGCGAATTACGCATCAACTTGAATACCGATTAGATTGAAATGCGACATTAGCTCAGTTGGTAGAGCGATACCTTGCCAAGGTATAGGTCATCGGTTCGAACCCGATATGTCGCTCCAATTTAATAAGATGGCGCGATGGCAGAATGGCTATGCTGCGGATTGCAAATCCGTCGATCTCGGTTCGACTCCGGGTCGCGCCTCCATAACTCTTTAAGAGTTATGATGAAAAGAACAAGAATTTGGTGAGTTTACTCTTTAGTTTAAATAACAAGTGAGTAAGCAGTATTGATACCGACAATGCGTATCATCAAAATCAAAGAGTTTGCCCGTGTGGTGGAATCGGTAGACACAAGGGATTTAAAATCCCTCGCTGAATAAGCGTGCCAGTTCAAGTCTGGCCACGGGTACCATCTTCAACTAGTAGATGTAATCAAACCAGCCATCGTGCTGGTTTTTTTACGTCTGAAATTTGAGTTGCGGTAAGCTACAAGGGATTATTTTTAATAAGATCTGCCTCGCTGAAATAAGTGTGTTAGTACAAGTCGGGCCACGGGTACCATCATTAAAGCCTCCGCATAAGCGGGGGCTTTTTTGTATTTACGCCTATGACAAAAGTACGCAGGATTACTTTTAATAAGATCGACCTCGTTAAATAAGGCATCCAAGTTCAAATAAGTTCAAATCTGCCACAGGTAACATCTTCATCTAGAAGATACAATCAAACCAGCCATCGAGCTGGTTTTTTTACGTTTTAAATTTGAGTTAACGTAAATCCCTCGCACTCGTTATTGAAATAGTGCGTGCCAGTTGAAATCAGGCCACGGGTACCATCACGAAAGCCTCCGCATATGCGGGGCGTTTTTGTATTCAAGTTTGTATCATATAGGCTCGATAGATACCTTGCCGAACTCAGGTTATCTATTGAGCCATGCTTAACCGTCTATTGCTAGAGGCTAGTGTTAAAAGCTAGTGTAAAAGAAAATTAGATTTGCAGGGCGCGGTGAAAAAGGTTACCTAAAAATAGTCCCGCTTATAAAAATCTAACGCTGTTGTAATTTGATTCTCAGATTGATATTTAGCATATTAAAAATTGTTCAAACTAATTTCATAAGGCTCAATAGAATTTTTCGCCAGAGTAAGTAGCGGAAAGCTCGGTTAGTCCGGATTATCGTTAATACTGGAAAAATTTTCGCTAAGGCCTTTTTCTCCCATTCAGTGTAACTAGTGCGTTATTCGAGCGGCAATTGGCTATATATCGCCTTGTTAGATCGCGTTTTAACCAGTTGAATAAAATCATTTAATTTATTATTGACTGAGATTTTAATTCAGGTAAAGTGTG
>NZ_JALNTW010000006.1 GCF_023161665.1 Shewanella sp. 1CM18E | reverse complement strand
GTCGTTAGCTCAGTCGGTAGAGCAGTTGGCTTTTAACCAATTGGTCGAAGGTTCGAATCCTTCACGACCCACCACTTCTTTTATTTTTCTTCTCATTTTTAAATCCCTATCGTTTTAGTTCAAATTACTAATTAAAAGTTGTCTTAGCTCAGTCGAGTTTGTAATCGATCATGCAGTTGGCTTTGCTCTTTGTCGAATTGGTCGAAGGTTTGAATCCTTCAAGACCTACCACTTCTTTTGTTTTACCCTTCATGTTTAAATTCCTATTATTTTAGTTAAAACTACTAATCAAGAATCGTCTTAGCTCAGTCGATTTTATAATCGATCATGCAGTTGGCTTTGCTCTTTGTCGAATTGGTCGAAAGTTAGAATCTTTCAGGCTCCACCATTTCCTTTGCTTTACTCTCCTTTTTTGAATCCTTATTACTTTCAGCTAAAATTGCTAATTAAGAACTGTCTTAGCTCTGCTGAATTTATAATCGAGTATTTAGTTGGCTTTACTCTTCATAACCCTTCATAACTCTTCATAGAATTTGTCGAAGTTTATTACCTTTTACTTATCAGTTTTTACTTGAGCTAATCTATTGGATCCTTGAATTTATTTGTCACTCCCAATAAACCCTCTCAATCATCACACTCGATTTATCAAGTACCGTAAATGCTTTTAGATAAGCGTTTTTAGACTAAATAGCACAACTAGTTAAAGGTGTTTTCTGGCAGCTCCGCGAAGAGAGAATATGCATTTGCTTAATAAAAGTGCCTAATTCTTCAGTGATTTTACAAATTAATTTTTGACGATTTAATACATGGTCTTATGCAGCTTTAAGTTGTTGTTTTAATTGTATAAGCACTGGGTTTTGATTGGGTTTAGATTAAGTGATATTCAAACAAACAGAATAAGATAGAGGGCCTAACTACATAACTTTTATGATGAATTAACACTTTGCTTCATTCTTTACTAATATAACTGCGTGACATACGGACGTTATAAATTAGCATCTCGCGCAATACCTTTGTCTAATAGACCTATTGCTAATGTTGCCTAGTTGTTAACTCGGTCATATTTTGTATGGATAATAAAAAGTATCTGGGAGAAAGGGAATGAAACAAGCAAAGTTAACGCTAATTGGAGCTGCAACTATCACCGCAATGAGCCTTGGCGCTCAAGCTGATACAGACTTTCAATTTGGAGGCTATGTAAAAGCAGATGTAATGTTTAGCGATTATAGTAACGGTGCGCCAGACTCTGGCAGCTTATCTCGTCAGTTTTACGTGCCGGGCACCATTTATGGTGATGCAAGTAATGGCAAACAGGTTGTAGATTTTCAAGCTAGAGAATCTCGCTTTAATTTCAAAACATCTACTGATTTAAATGGCCATAAACTTTCAGGCTTTATTGAGCTGGACTTTATGACTCACACTGATGGTAATGAACGCGTTTCAAATAGTTATTCTCCGCGTATTCGCCAAGCATTTGTGAGCTTTGATAACTGGGCAGCAGGTCAAATGTGGACTACTTTTCAAAATCCTGGTGCATTACCTGAAAACTTAGACTTTGTTGGCGCAGCAGATGGTACGCCGTTCGTTCGTCAAACAATGGTTAGATATACTAATGGTGGCTTTCAGTTTTCTGCAGAAAACCCTGAAACAACCTTGAATACCTACAGAGATCCTAACGGTGATCGGGTAACGAGTGGTAGTGGCATGGTGCCAGATTTTGTCGCTCGTTATAACATGAAAACTGAAAGTGGCATGGCCTTTACGTTTGCGGGTATTGCAAGACAGCTTAATATTGAGATGAATAAAGATACTGCCAATCCCATCGATGCCACTGAGTTTGGCTATGGTGTGAGCTTTACTGGCGTAATTCCTGTGGGTCAGGATGATATTAAGATGTCTGCTACATATGGTGAAGGGCTTGGGCGTTATATGGCGCTAAATTATGTGAATGCAGGTGTATTAGACGGCAATGGTGATATTGAAACCATTGGTTCTTATGGTGGTTATATCTCGTACCGTCACTGGTGGAACGATAAGTGGAGAACAAGTATTACCGGTTCTGGCTTTAAAGCCGATAATAATGTTGATTTGAGTGGAAATAACGTCAATAAGGACTCTTATTCTGGTTATATCAATTTACTGTATTCTCCTGTAAAGCCGCTAACCGTGGGTGTTGAATACATGTATGCTAAAAACACTAAAGAAAATGGCGTTGACGGAGAGCTTAACCGCGTAATTTTCTCTATGAAGTATGTGCTCTAGATTATTGAAATAAAACTAAAAAGGAGGCGTAAGCCTCCTTTTTGTATTGAGTTTTAAACTTAAGCCGCTGGCATTAAGTTGTTATCTCTAACATATTGTTCAAACTCAGTGCAGCCACCAATATGATCTTGGTCTACAAAGATTTGCGGCACAGTTTCAACTGGCTTACCAACAGTTTTCTCTAGATCAGCTTTACTGATCCCTTCTGCGTGGATGTCTACGTACTTGAATTTAAAATCATCACGCTTTTCAGTTAGCTGCTCAGCAACTTGTACTGCACGTACACAATAAGGACAACCTGGACGACCGAAAATTACAACAAACATAATAGCTTCCTCAGTTTTAGCTTGAGCACTTTATATCATAGCCATTGCAATTGTTCTAATTGATATTCAAAGTCGGCTTCATCACATTAACTAATTTCATTCAAAATGAGACTTTTCAGTTTGATAACGCCCTTTATAGTCAAATATTGACTCCATTAGCTCCCAACCTTTTTTGCCTTTTTTTAGTAATAATAAATCAGGCTTCCTAAATAACGCTTGGTCATCTACGAGTTGTTGTGGCAGCTTATATTTTTTGTATTGCATGCCTGGAGTGCGGCTATGGGGGAAAATAAACAGAGCAAATACGGCACGGATCTGCGCAGGCGTTTGCATTTTAAAGTAACGGCAAAAATCATTGCCATCGATATCTATGTAGCGCACGACTAGGCGTTCTGTTTGTGCTTCTAGGAGCATACTTTGACATTTGAATAGGTGATGATGTTTTTGTTGTAGCACTTCTTTAAGACGCTTATCAGGGTCAACTAAAACGGATTGGCAATGTTGGCAGACTTTGGCTGCAATGTCGTTTTCTTCACCACAGTTTGGGCATGATTTAGAGCGGAAGCGGAAATCGCATTGCTCTTTCTTGCCATCAACTTCAACCACAGCCTGGCAACGTCTGCCAAAGTGCTCGATGATATCGCCATCATTATCAGTTAATCCCCAAAATATATTGGCAAAATCACAAACAGGGCAATGCACTTGTACAGGCTTACATTTACTATTGGGTTTTGGTTGGCCAACTTCTGGATAAAAAAGGTCATAGCCATTGGCCGCATAATCAATCACAAGGCACTCAGCCTTATTTTTATCAATTCTTAACCCACGGCCAACCATCTGTTGAAATAGGCTTACAGAGGCCGTAGGGCGCAATATAGCGATAAGATCAACATGAGGTGCGTCAAAGCCGGTAGTTAATACGGCTACATTGACTAAATACTTTATTTGCTTGGCTTTAAACTCGTTGATCAACCTGTCGCGATCTTCTCGAGATGTTTTGGCGGTAATAAGCGCAACTTGCTCAGATGCGAGCTTTTCGACAATCTCTTCAGCGTGTTTAACGGTAGCTGCAAATATAATAATTCCTTGGCGGCTGGCACCAAAATCAATAAGTTGCTTAACAATTGCAGTTGTGGCGCGGCCGCAGTGATTAAGAATAGAGTTTACTTCTTTCTCGTTATACTCACCTGTTGCTGATGCCGTTAGTTCACTAAAGTCATATTGCGCACTTAAGCCATCAAACATTTTGGGTTGACTTAAAAAGCCCTGTTTAATAAGAGGGCGCATTGGTAGTTCAAATATGCATTTTTCAAACACAGGTTTTTCAGTGTTGCCAACTTTACCGTGATAGTGGTGGCGATAGATCCAACCCAGATCTAGTCTATAAGGTGTTGCTGTCAGTCCCAGCAACCTTAGCTGGCTATTTTTAGATTTGAGGTGGCTGAGCAACAGTTGGTATTGGCTGTCTTTATCAGGGCTAACGCGGTGACATTCATCAATAATGACTAAGCTATATGGCTCATCAAACTGGGTCGGTTGTTTAACCGCTGACTGAATACTTGCGACAACGGTTTTACCATCAGTTGATTTTTGATTGAGTCCTGCCGAATAGATTTTAGCTTCAGTTGTTAATAGACCAACTTTTTCAGCGTTTTGTGCAACAAGTTCTTTCACATGAGTAAGGACTAGTACTCTTCCTTTGGCTATTCGAGCAAGTTCAGCAATCACAATACTTTTGCCTGCGCCAGTTGGCAAAACGAGCACGGCTGAGTCGGTGCTAGCTTTAAAGTGGCTTATGGCGGCGTCAACCGATTGCTGTTGATAATCTCTTAGTTGCACAAATAGACCTAAGTTAATTTAAAACGATATCTGAAATGATCCCATATTTAGGCTAAAGCGGTAAACAAAAAAAGCCCCTCGAAGAGGGGCTAGGGATATAACACAATCAAAGTGGTTAAATAGCTTATTCGCTACGATTTAGACGTGTCTCGATTAAGGTATCGATAACAGCAGGATCTGCCAGAGTAGAAGAGTCACCTAAGTTAGTCACTTCATTGGCAGCAATCTTACGTAAGAAGCGACGCATGATTTTACCTGAGCGTGTTTTAGGTAGACCGCCAGCCCATTGAATAAGATCAGGGGTCGCTAATGCGCCAATCTCTTTTCTCACCCATTGACGAAGCTCTTGACGCAGTTCTTCGGTCTCTACTGTCCCTTTAGTTAAAGTGACATAAGCATAGATCCCTTGACCTTTAATATCATGCGGGTAACCAACAACAGCAGCTTCAGCAACTTGCTCATGCGAGACTAGTGCGCTTTCAACTTCAGCTGTACCTAGACGGTGACCTGAGACATTAATCACATCATCTACACGGCCGGTGATCCAGTAATAACCGTCTTCGTCACGTTTAGCGCCGTCACCAGTAAAGTACATGCCTCTAAAGGTTTTAAAGTAAGTGAGGACAAATCTGTCGTGGTCACCAAATACGGTACGCATTTGTCCTGGCCAAGAGTCTAAGATAACGAGATTACCTTCAGTTGCTCCCTCAACAATATTACCCATGTTATCAACAAGGGCAGGCTGTACACCGAAGAATGGACGCGTTGCAGAACCAGGTTTAGTATCGGTTGCTCCTGGCAGTGGGCTAATCAAAATACCACCGGTTTCAGTTTGCCACCATGTATCAACAATTGGGCATTTTTCATGACCAATCACATCGTTATACCAGCGCCATGCCTCAGGATTAATCGGTTCACCGACCGAGCCCATAATGCGTAGTGAGCTGCCATCAAAACCGGCAAATTGCTCTTTACCTTCCGCCATCAATGCGCGGATGAGTGTTGGTGCAGTATAAAGAATATTAACCTTGTGGCGATCAATCATCTCACCTAGACGAGCTGGGCTTGGATAATTAGGTACACCTTCATGAATAAGCACTGTCGCGCCGTTCGCAAGTGGGCCGTAAACCATGTATGAGTGACCAGTGATCCAACCTACATCGGCTGTACACCAGTAAACTTCGTTTTCTTTGTAGTCAAATACATACTCATGGGTCATTGCCGCGTAAACCATGTAACCACCGGTTGTATGGAGTACGCCTTTAGGATTGCCCGTTGAGCCTGAAGTATAAAGTAGGAACAGTGGGTCTTCAGCACCCATTTCTTCAGCAACACAATGTTCTGAAGCGGTTTCCATTAATGATTCCCACCAGATATCACGACCTTCAACCCAGTTGATATCGCCGCCGGTGCGCTTCATTACAATGACTTTTTCAATGCAGTTAACATCAGGATGAGACAAAGCTTCATCAATGTTAGCTTTAAGCGGAATAATGCGGCCACCACGAACGCCTTCATCGGCGGTAATAACCACTTTTGAGTTTCCGTCGATAACACGTGATGCAATTGAATCCGGTGAGAAACCACCAAATACCACTGAATGGATTGCACCTATGCGGGCACATGCGAGCATTGCGATAGCGGCTTCCGGTACCATTGGCATATACACAGTAACCACGTCACCGCGGCGCACGCCTTGGCTTCGTAGGGCATTGGCAAACTTACACACTTCTGCATGTAGTTCGCCGTAGGTTAGTGTGCGTTGATCATTTGCGTCATCACCTTCCCAGATAATAGCCAATTTGTCGGCATTGTTTTCTAGGTGTCTGTCTAGACAGTTAGCAGAGGCGTTGAGCGTACCGTCATAAAACCACTTAATAAATAAATTGTGGTCGTCGAAAGAAGTTTCTTTAACTTTAGTAAATGGTTTGATCCAGTCGATACGGTTGCCGTGTTCTCTCCAGAAACCTTCAGGATTGACTATCGACTCCTGATACATTTTTTTATATTGTTCGTCGTTTACCAGTGCGTTTGCAGCGATGTCACTTGGTACTTTATAGAGAGACTGCGTGCTCATTGGGCTTCCCTTATCTAATAATGCGTAAGCTGAGTATGAATTGGGAACGGCCTCTTTCTCTATTAGACCTTGGTCTAGTAATATATTTTCCTTATTTTTTAGTTGGTTGTAATTTTAATTCGGCTGGATTTCGTCCGCTTTTTGCCGCAAAATAGTCCAAAAAAATGAGATCCCTATGAATTTAACCGTTTTAGTTGGCTCAATTGCCATTGTTTATGTGTTATTGCTATTTTTGTTGGCGTGGGGCGCAGAGCGTTGGTTTAGCGGCGTAACTAAACGTTTGCAAACATGGATTTACGGTTTGAGCTTGGCTGTTTATTGCTCGTCATGGAGCTTTCTCGGAACAGTTGGTCAATCTGCTCAAGACTTATGGTCTTTCTTACCTATCTTTATTGGTCCGATAGTTATTTTTATTTTTGGTTTTGGCCTGCTGCGTAAAATGGTCATTGTGTCCAAAGCACAAAATATTACTTCTGTAGCCGACTTTATCGCCGCCCGTTACGGTAAATCTCAACTACTTGCCGCTATCGTTACGCTTATTGCTCTTTTTGGGATCATGCCCTATATCGCTTTGCAGCTAAAAGCGATGGTGTTCAGCCTTAACCTGTTCCAGCCAGATGGTGCATTATTTGACGGCGCTAAAGTGTCATTAATTATCACGGCCATACTTGCGGTGTTCGCCATTTTATTTGGTACTCGTAAGCTCGATGCGACTGAGCACAATCCCGGTATGATGTTGGCCATCGCTTTTGAGTCATTGGTTAAGTTAGGCGCATTTCTGCTTGTTGGTATTGTTATTAGCTTTGGTGTGTTTGATGGTTTTGGCGATATCTGGCGGCAAGCATCTGAGCAAGATTTGATTAATAATCCCAATATTCGTCTGGAATCCTTAACGCCGGAGTTGTTAGTGGGGATGGCGGCATTTTTGTGTATGCCAAGACAGTTTCACGTCATGATGGTTGAATGTGAAAATGAGAAAACCATCTTAAAAGCACGTTGGTTATTTCCGCTGTATTTATTACTTTTTGGTATGTTTGTCGCGCCGTTAGCGCTTGCAGGTAAGTTACTACTTGGCGACGCTGTGGCTGCAGACACCTATGTAATCAACCTTCCTCTAGCGCTCGACCAGCCTTGGTTAGCCGTTGTTGCTTTACTCGGTACACTATCAGCCGCAACAGGCATGGTCATTGTTGCGGTTGTGACTATCAGCGTAATGGTCAGTAATGAGTGGCTGGTACCGTTAATGTTGCGCACTGGGCAGATCAAAGCGCGTAATTTTAGCCAGTTTTCTCAGTTGTTACTAAATGCACGTCGTTTAGCCATTATGCTCATTTTAGGACTTGGCTACTTTAGTTACTTGTCCTTTATGGATAACGACTCACTATCATCGTTAGGTATGTTGTCGTTTGGCGCATTTGCTCAATTAGCGCCGGCGTTAATTGGTGGTATGTATTGGAAGCATGGTAACCGAAGTGGGGTATTTTTAGGTTTAACTGTAGGCTTTGGTTGCTGGTGTTATATTTTAATGCAAGGTGCGGTCAATTCACCGTCTATTGTGACCACTGAATTTGCTTTGCTTGAGTCTATTACCCCTAATGTGCGCGATATTCTTATTGCTTTACTGGCAAATAGTGCATGTTACATGTTGGGCTCCGTTTGGTTTAGAGCGGGCGTTGCCGAGCGGATGCAGGCGAGTGCATTTGTTACGCCCGGTCAGCTTAAAAAAGACACTAACCGTAAAAATGCCCCGGTCTCTCAGCAAGACTTATTAATCCTGGCGAGCCGCTTTGTTAGCCCAACACGTGCTTATGAGAGTTTTTCCTCTTTTTCAGAAGAAGCGGTTAAAAGCGACAGTTGGCATAAAGCCGCGCCACCAGAGCTTATTGCTCATACTGAGCATATGTTAGCAGGCGTACTTGGAGCATCGAGCGCATCACTTGTGCTTGATTCTGTTTTGCAAGGACGAGATCTTGCGCTAGATGAAGTGTTTAGCTTGGTTGATGAGGCATCATCAAAAATTATTCTAAGCCAAGATATGCTACGTGGTGCGATTGAGCATGCCTATGAAGGCATGAGTGTGGTTGATAAAGATCTTAATCTTGTGGCTTGGAACTATAAATACGCCGAACTATATAACTATCCTGATAACTTTTTGCAGGCAGGTATGCCGATAAGTGATGTCGTGCGTTTTAATGCTGAGCGAGGTTATTGCGGCCAAGGCGAGATAGAACAGCAAGTTGAGAAGCGTGTGCAGCACATGCGTAACGGTACACCTCATGTATCAGAGCGGCAACGCAAAGACGGTAAAGTGATTAAAATTCAGGGCAACCCGATGCCCGGTGGTGGCTTTGTAATGACCTTTACCGATATCACCCAATACAGATTACAAGCTAAAGCGCTGCAAGAAGCGAATGAAACCCTAGAAGCTAGAGTGCAAGAGCGTACCTATGAGCTTGCTTTGCTTAACAGTCAGTTACTTGAATCAAAAGCTCAAGAAGAGATGGCTAACGCCTCAAAAAGTCGATTTTTAGCGGCAGTAGGCCATGACTTGATGCAGCCGCTAAATGCCGCGAGGTTGTTTACCGCCTCTTTATCGCAATATCCCAATCTCGACCAAGAGGGGAAAACCACCCTTAACCATGTAAATAGCTCATTAAAAATTGCTGGAGAGTTACTGACCGACTTATTGGATATCTCTAAACTCGATTCTGGGATGGTGGATGTTAATCGCCGAGATTTCGCGATTGCGGATCTATTAGATGGTTTAGCGGTAGAGTTTGATGCGATGTCAAAAGACTGCTCAATTAAATTTGGTTTCGTTGCAAGCTCGGTGACGATTAATTCTGACCCAAGTTTGCTGCGCCGAGTGCTGCAAAATTTCCTAACCAATGCTTATCGCTATGCCAAGGGTAATCGAGTCCTACTCGGCTGTCGTCATCGAGGCTCAGAAATTGAAATCCAAGTAATTGATACGGGTTGCGGTATTGATGAGAGTGAAACTTCAGAGATCTTTAAAGAGTTTAAGCGTTTAGATAACCCTGAAAGTAAGAGCGTCAGCGGTTTAGGTCTAGGCCTTGCTATCGCTGACAGAATTAGCCGTGTCTTGTCGCATGAGATAAATGTAACCTCTGAGCTTGGTAAAGGCTCAGTGTTTTCAATTCGAGTGCCTTTAGGTGAGAAAAATACCGCCCCTAAAGCAAAAAGAGCGCCGTCATTGCAGCAACCTTTAGCAGGGGTAAAGGTGTTATGTATTGATAATGAAGAGGCAATTTTAGCGGGGCTGGAAAGCCTACTTAGCCGCTGGCAATGCGAAGTCATTTGCGCAAAAGATTTGGCTGACGCAAGGATCAAGCTAGGCCTTAAGGGAGTAGCCCCTGATATCGTACTTGCAGATTATCATCTTGATGACGGCCAAAATGGTGTTGATGCAATGGACGGCATTAGAAACCTTTATGGCGAGTATTTACCGGGAATATTAATTACCGCTAATACCCGTAAAGATCTTATTGAGGATATGCAAAGAAGGGGATATCACTATATGGCTAAAATGGTAAAACCTGCTGCATTACGGGCACTGATCTCAAGCTTGGTAAAGAAAGGCTAGTAGTTCAAAATCTTGTAGAAGAAAGCTCAGTAGAGTTGAGCTCAGTAGAGATTATTCAGTAAAGGGTTAGCTTACAGCTGATAATAAAAAGGTACGCAATTAGCGTACCTTTTTATTTGTGAGGTAATAAGCGCTAATGCTTTTCAGTATTAGCGCCATATTTTATTCGACTTTTACAGGTGTTAAACCTTTATCTCTTGATTCCACTGCACTTTCAACATCGAAACCACCAGTTTTCCAACTGTTAGCTTCTTGTGGATTGAAAGACTGGCTTTTCCAGCTTTGTGCAGTTTCTAAATTAAACCCTTGCTTTGACCAGCTACTTGATTGCTCTGCATTAAACCCTGCGCCTTTCCATGCTTGTGCTTGCTCTGCATTAAAGCCAATCTCTTTCCATTCAGCGATATCTCTTTCTGACATACCTTTCCAAGTAGCAGGGGAAGAGGCACAGGCGCTAAGGGCTAAAATAATCATTGCTAGACTGAGTTTTTTCATATCACATTCCTTGGTTAAATCGTCAGTTCTGCTCATCTCATCCGCAGGATTTCCGGATACCACTTTCGACAATACATCATTGGCTGGTTGGTTCATTTTTGAAGCTACTATTGAAGATAGACGCTGAAATTTATATCGACAAGTAATTGCTTAGAATGAAGTAAATAGTCTGCTTAGGAATGGCATGACTACAAATACAGCATGAGTTTATTCGTGAATAGTGAGCCCGTTAGGCAAGCAAGTCTAAAACTAGAACTAACACTAAAACCGAGTACAAAGTAGGAAAAGATTTATGCTATGAATTCAATACAGAAAAACAAACTCGTTAAGTTGAGTTATTAGAGGGTAAGCTTTTGTTGTGAATTAAAGGTGTAGTGAAGGGGAAAACCGCTAACAATAGAGTAGCGGCTTTACTTTAGTTAAATATCGACTTTATCCATTTCCAGCTGTTGCAGTGCAATGACTGCTTGAGTGCGATTTCTTACGCCAAGCTTTCTAAATATTGCAGTTGCATGGGCTTTGATTGTCGCCTCTGAAACACCTAAGTCGTAAGCGATCTGTTTATTCAGCAAGCCCTCTGCAAACATTTGCAGTACTTTATATTGCTGCGGTGTTAGATCGGCAAGTTTACTCGCCATTTGATCTGTTTCGTCTTCATTGATCTCTTGTAGCTCGACATCTTGTGGAAGCCACACATCGCCAAACAGTACCGCTTCAAGTGCTTCTGCTAAGGTTTCCATTGACGATGACTTAGGAATAAATCCTGAACTGCCATAATGGATAGCTCGGCTGATGGTAAGGTTATCTTCATGAGCTGAGATAACTACCACTGGTAAGTCTTGAAAGTGAGTTCTCAAGTGGATTAGCGTTGAATATCCGTGGGAGCCGGGCATCTGCAAATCGAGTAATACGGCATCATATTCAACGTCATCATTTTCGAGTAAGTTTTGTAACGCTTCTGCGCTATCTGCTTCAAACCATTGGGTATTGGTAAACTCAGATGATAAAGCTTGTCTAAGTGCGTTACGAAATAATGGATGGTCGTCAGCAATAATTATATTTAAATTTTCAGGCTTCATGGCTTTATAGGGTTGTTTTGGTTGCACGTGAAGATAGTTCAATGTAACAGATAAATGACAAGCTATTCTATGGCTTTTCTGCTTAAAAGTTACTATTTGTTAAAATAATTGCAGAAGTTAGACTTTGGTCTATGACAGGCTAGCTGCTTGAAATCTCTCTTGAACAATAAAGAAAAGGGCGGTGAATAGTCGCTAGTAATGTTTATTTGTATATCAAAATTTAAGACGCAAATTAAAGAGCTCAATAATCGCTTAAATTTTGATATACATACCTAATGTAACTAAAAACTCATGCTAGCTGTGTGGCGGCCAAACTGCTGTTGGCTTACGTTCTTCGTCAACGGCAACAAAGGTAAATACACCGCGAATCGCATGGTCTCTATGATCTTGATACATGTCTTCAACGAAAATGTTCACTTCTACTTTAATTGAAGTATTACCTACGTGGATCACTCGAGCAATAATTTCAGCTAAGGTACCGGCAGGAATGGGCTTATTAAAATCGATTCTGTCAGAGCTAACTGTTACTAAGGTTTTGCGGCAAAAACGTGTTGCAGCAATAAATGCAGTTTCATCCATCCAAGCTAATGCTTCACCACCAAACAAGGTGTTATGGTGATTGGTAATTGATGGAAAAACGGCTTTGATCACTCGTGCTTCAGACTGTTCGATTCTAAGGGCGACTTCTTCTGGAAAAACTTGCGGGTCTTGCGACAATGGCATACGGCAACCTGTGGTTATGCATTTTATAGAGGCGAGATTATAGCCGTTTTTGTCATTTTATAACAGGTTAGGTACAAGTGTATTAGTCGCTTGATATGATCGGCTCAGAAGCTTGAGCTTGATAATTGTAATTTTCGGGCGAAAAAAAACGCATTGCTTGAATGAAGCAATACGTTTTATGTACCTTTGCTAACATAAGTGTTAGCAATATAACTGAATCGTTACTTTTGCTTTAGCAATTCAATTCTTGCACGAGAAGCCTTAGCAAGATCGCTTAATAAGACTTTTGAGTCTTCCCAGTCAATACATGCATCAGTAATACTCTTGCCGTAAACAAGTTCTTCACCAGCAACGACTTTTTGATTACCTTCTTCGATAAAGCTTTCTGCCATAATGCCAGCAATTGAGGTCGAACCTTGTGCCATTTGCTGCATAATTGATTCAGCAACACTTAACTGTTCTTTATGCATCTTGCGGCTATTACCATGGCTAAAGTCAACCACCATACGCTGAGTCACACCAACACTATCAAGTTGAGCTGCTGCCGCTGCAATATCTTCCGCGTGGTAGTTTGGTTCTTTACCACCGCGTAAAATAATATGACCAAATGGATTACCGTGAGTGCGGTATACAGCCATTGCACCATCTTTATCTGGTGAGTAGAAAATATGTGGCGCTTGTGCTGCACGTACAGCATCAACTGCAATATCAATACTGCCATTAGTGCCATTTTTAAAGCCGACTGGGCACGAAAGTGCCGATGCCATTTCACGGTGAATTTGGCTTTCAGTCGTGCGAGCGCCGATAGCACCCCAAGTTATCAGGTCGGCAATATACTGACCATTCACCATATCTAAAAATTCAGTCGCAATAGGTAACTTAAGTTCGGTGATCTGTTGCAGTAAATGACGTGCTTTACGTAAGCCTTTGTTTGGGCTGAAACTGCCATCTAGATCTGGATCTGAAATCAACCCTTTCCAGCCTACAGTGGTACGTGGCTTTTCAAAATAAACACGCATTAAGATGCACAAATCATCTTTGTACTGTTGATGTAGCTCAGCTAAGCGCTGGGCATAATCGAGTGCAGCTTCTGTGTCGTGGATTGAACAAGGGCCAATGATTACGAGTAGGCGTTGGTCTTCACCACTGATAATAGCCTCAACTTCACGGCGTTGCTGAACAAGGTAGTCAGCTGCATCTTGAGTTAAAGGGTATTCAGAAGCGAGTTGTGCAGGTGAAATTACCTTACATAAAAGGGATGTGCGTAGTTCGTCTGTTTTAATGGTCATTCACAATACCGAGCGTTCGTATGGCTTTCGCCTTAATTACTCGGATTATAACTAATAGTTTGTCTATGCACAGTGGCAATTGCCTTAAAAATGGCGCTAATTTTCACTATATCGATATTTATTTGATATAAATTAAAGGCTTTTAGGTTAAAAAGCCTTTAATTTCAATGTTACTACTTTAAAGAGGGTTTAGAACATATGGCGTTTTAATCCTGTTGCCTCAATGATCTTGGTGGCGATTTCTTCAACAGAGTGGTTAGTTGTGTTGACGAATGGAATACGCTCGCGTTTATACATCATCTCGACTTCTTTAACTTCTAAGCGGCACTGGCGTAACGAAGAGTAGCGGCTGTCTGACATGCGGCTTTGACGAATTTCGTGCAATCTTTCCGGATTAATTGTTAGTCCGAATAACTTACTCTTATTACGCTTTAATGCATCTGGTAACTTTAAGTTATCCATATCATCTTCGGTAAACGGGTAGTTTGCTGCCTTTATACCAAATTGCATAGAAAGGTACAGGCTCGAGGGAGTTTTACCGCAGCGTGATACCCCAAGTAAAATCAGATCGGCTTTATCCATGTGTTTCATGGTTTGGCCGTCATCATTTTCCATGGCGTAATTAATCGCATCTATACGTGCTTCATATCCATCATTAGTTTTACCATGGGTACGATGCAGTGCTGGAGCAGCAGCAATACCTAGTTGTTTTTCTAATGGCGCGACAAAAGTATTTAAAAAGTCATAATCTAAGCCTTCACTGCTATAGATGACATCTCTAATCTCTGCTTTAACGATAGAATGGAAAACTAACGGCCGTTCACCTGTTGTAATAAAACAATCATTTATTTGGGCCTTTACGGCTTCAGCTTTGGCAACGGTTTCTACGAATGGAATTGTAAGTGCATCAAATTCAAGCGGAAACTGCGATAGCACTGCGTGACCAAACACCTCAGCTGTGATCGCTGTCCCATCTGAGATATAGAATACTTTACGTAACATTTTGACCTCTTGTAGTAATAAAATTACAAATAAAATTATACATTTACGCTTGTTGTCATGGAGTGTAAGATGCCTCTGCTCTCGTGTGAAGAGCCACACTAAAAATATACTTGCGGAGATAAAAACTGTGCAGCAATACGTACTCTGGTATCAAGAATTAGGCATGGGCGATGTTAACAAGGTAGGCGGTAAAAACGCTTCTCTTGGTGAGATGATTAGCAATCTATCAAATGCAGGCGTTCAAGTGCCTGGTGGATTCGCAACAACATCTTTTGCGTTCAATGAATTTCTTGAACAAAGTGGACTTAACCAGAAGATATACGAAATTCTAGAATCCCTAGATGTAGATGACGTGAACGCACTCGCTACAGCCGGTGCACAGATTAGACAGTGGGTTATCGATACCCCATTCCATCCAGAATTTGAGCAAGCAGTTCGTGAAGCTTACGACCAGCTTAGCTCTGAGACAACTGATGCATCTTTTGCTGTGCGTTCTTCTGCAACAGCTGAAGATATGCCAGATGCATCATTTGCTGGCCAACAAGAAACTTTCCTAAACGTTAAGGGTTATGAAGCCGTTCTTGAAGCAACTAAGCATGTATTTGCTTCTTTGTTTAATGACCGCGCTATTTCATACCGTGTTCACCAAGGATATGACCATAAAGGTGTTGCTTTGTCTGCTGGTATTCAGCGCATGGTACGCTCAGATAAAGCGGCTTCAGGTGTAATGTTCACCATGGACACTGAGTCTGGTAACAATGATGTGGTATTTATTACTTCTTCATTCGGTCTAGGTGAAATGGTTGTTCAAGGTGCAGTTAACCCTGACGAATTTTATGTTCACAAGCCAACTTTAGTTGCTGGACATAAAGCGGTTGTACGCCGCAACATCGGTAGCAAGCTAATCCAAATGGTGTACTCAGATGATGAGTCACATGGTAAGCAAGTTAAGATTGAAGATATCGCAGCAGATAAGCGCCGCGAATTCTCTATCAACGATGCTGAAGTACAAGAACTTGCTAAGCAAGCTATGACTATCGAGAAGCATTACGGTCGTCCAATGGACATCGAATGGGCTAAAGACGGTAACGACGGTAAGTTGTATATCGTACAGGCTCGTCCTGAAACTGTTCGTTCTCGTGAAGATGTGCAGCTTATTGAGCGTTACCACCTTAAAACTCAAGGTGATGTAGTTTGTGAAGGCCGCGCGATTGGTCACAAGATTGGTAAAGGTGTTGCTAAAGTGCTTAAGTCAATCGACGACATGGACCAAATCCAACCAGGTGATGTACTTGTTACTGACATGACAGATCCTGATTGGGAACCAATCATGAAGCGTGCCAGCGCAATTGTAACTAACCGTGGTGGCCGTACTTGTCACGCAGCAATTATTGCTCGTGAGCTAGGTGTACCTGCTGTAGTTGGTTGTGGCGATGTCACTGAACGTATCCAAAGCGGTCAAGAAATTACGGTTTCTTGTGCAGAGGGCGACACAGGTTATATCTACAGCGGCCTGCAAGAGTTTGATGTTGTTTCATCACGTGTTGATGCAATGCCTGAATTGCCAATGAAGATCACTATGAACGTGGGTAACCCTGACCGAGCGTTTGACTTTGCGCGTCTACCTAACGAAGGTGTTGGTCTTGCGCGTCTTGAGTTCATCATCAACCGCATGATTGGTATTCACCCTAAAGCATTGCTTGAGTTCAATGACCAAACTGCTGAACTACAACAAGAGATCCACGAGATGATCGCGGGTTACGAGTCACCAGTAGAATACTACGTGGCGCGCCTTGTTGAAGGTATTGCAACAATCGGTTCAGCTTTCCATCCAAAGAAAGTGATTGTTCGTATGTCAGACTTTAAGTCAAACGAATACGCTAACTTAGTGGGTGGTGACCGTTACGAGCCTGAAGAAGAAAACCCAATGTTGGGCTTCCGTGGCGCTAGCCGTTACATCTCTGAATCATTCCGCGATTGTTTTGCACTTGAATGTGAAGCAATTAAGCGTGTTCGTAATGACATGGGTCTGAAGAACGTTGAAATCATGATCCCATTCGTACGTACGCTTGATGAAGCGGCGCAAGTTATTGAGCTACTAAAAGAGCAAGGTCTAGAACGCGGTAAAGATGGTTTACGCGTTATCATGATGTGTGAGCTACCTTCAAACGCATTGCTAGCTGACCAGTTCCTAGAGTACTTCGATGGTTTCTCTATCGGTTCTAACGACTTAACTCAGCTGACTCTTGGTCTTGACCGAGATTCAGGCATCATTAGCCACCTGTTTGATGAGCGTAATGAAGCGGTTAAAGCTCTGCTGGCGCTAGCAATTAAAGCGGCTAAAGCTAAAGGTGCTTATGTGGGTATTTGTGGTCAAGGACCATCAGATCACCCTGACTTTGCTGCTTGGCTAGTAGAGCAAGGAATCGATACTGTATCTCTTAACCCAGATACTGTTATTGACACTTGGTTATACCTTGCTGAAGCACACGCATAACAGTCTTTGTCACTGTTAAAATGAATGGTTAAATCTGCGTGATTTAACATTTCGTTAAAAAAGCCGCTATTGAGCGGCTTTTTTTATGTTTATAATGCTGACATACCCTAAAAATAATAAATGACAGAAGCAGCTATGTTACCCAAGTTATCGCATCAACAAACACTTGAACCTATCTACCTTTCTTTTTTATCTGCATTGGAACAGGGCGCATTTTCTGGTGATATCGACACGCGTTACAGTGCGCGTTTAGCCCAAGCCACCGATAACTCCGTGTACCAGTTTTTGCCTCAAGCTGTGATATACCCAAAAACGGCCCAAGATGTGCAATTTGCGCTAATGCTTGCCAATAACGCAGAATTTGAAAAAGTAGTGTTTAGCGCACGTGGTGGTGGAACGGGGACTAATGGCCAGTCATTAACTCACGGCATTATTGTTGATATGTCGCGTTACATGAACCAAGTGCTGGAAGTTAATGCTGCTGAAGGTTGGGTACGAGTGCAAGCTGGTGTGGTAAAAGATGCCCTTAATGATGCATTGCGGCCTCATGGCTTTTTCTTTAGCCCTGATCTTTCGACATCAAATCGCGCAACTCTTGGCGGTATGATTAACACTGACGCCTCAGGTGCAGGTTCACTGGTTTACGGTAAAACTTCTGATCATGTATTGGGTTTAACCAGTGCCTTATTTGATGGCTCGTTATTAAATACATCGCCAGTTAGTAAAGCTCAATTAGCTGATATCGACTCAGTTAGTGACAATGTATTAGGCCAGCAACTTATTTCTACCATTGCTGATATGTGTAAGGGCAATCGTGAGCAAATCCAGCAACGGTTTCCTAAGTTAAACCGTTTTTTAACCGGCTATGACTTAAAAAATGTTTGGGACGATAAACTTGAACACTTTGACTTATCGCGCATTATAGCAGGCTCAGAAGGCACATTAGCGGTTATTACCGAAGCAAAATTGAATATTACGCCTCTGCCGACTTGTCGGATGATGGTCAATATCAAGTATGACTCGTTTGAATCTGCACTTCGTCACGCGCCAGATCTAGTAAAAGCGAATGCAACTGTGGTTGAAACAGTCGACTCAAAAGTCTTAAATCTCGCGAAACAAGACATTATTTGGCACTCGGTATCAAAGCTAATCAAAGATGTACCGGGTAAAGAGATTGATGGCCTTAATATGGTTGAGTTTGCCGGTGAGCTAGCTGATGTAGAGGCACGCGTTGCAAATTTAGAGTCCATGCTTAATGCGCAAATAAGTCAAAGTGAAGCGGGATTACTGGGCTATCAAGTCACATCAGATAAAGCCAGTATCAACACTATTTATGCGATGCGTAAAAAGGCTGTTGGACTATTAGGCGCAGCAAAAGGCACGCGTAAACCGATTGCTTTTGCTGAAGATACGGCGGTACCACCTGAAAAGTTAGCTGACTTTATTTTAGAGTTTAGAGCACTACTTGATAGCCATCAGCTTCAATACGGCATGTTTGGCCATGTCGATGCCGGGGTGCTGCATGTTCGCCCTGCACTGGATATGTGTGATGAGCAAGATGAAAGGCTACTGAAAACCATTTCAGACCAAGTCGCTGATCTAACGCTTAAATATGGCGGCTTGATGTGGGGCGAACACGGTAAAGGGGTGCGCGGTGAGTATGGTCCTGCAGTATTTGGTGAGCACCTTTATGGCTTGCTAGAAGAAGTAAAAGGTTTATTTGATCCTAAGAATAAGCTTAACCCTGGCAAGTTGGTGGCGCCAAAAAATAGTGGCCCAATGTTGTACAACGTTGATAGCGTAAAGCGTGGTGCATTTGATAGACAAATACCGATTAAAACTCGTGAAGCTTTTCCTGATGTAATGAATTGTAATGGTAATGGTCTTTGCTTTAACTACAGCGTTTATTCACCTATGTGCCCGTCATTCAAGGTCACAGGAGATCGTATTCATTCCCCTAAAGGCCGAGCGGGTTTAATGCGTGAATGGTTGCGTTTACTTGAAGCTGAAGGCGTTGATGTTAATGAGCTTAGCCGTAGTAAACCCTTAGGTTGGCTGCAGCGTGCGCAAAACACTTTGAAAATAGATAAAGAATACGATTACTCCCATGAAGTGATGGAGTCATTAAAAGGTTGTTTAGCTTGTAAGGCCTGCTCAAGCCAGTGCCCAGTTAAAGTCGATGTGCCTAAGTTTAGAGCGCAGTTTTTTGATATTTACTACCAGCGTTACTTACGCCCAGCAAAAGACTATTTAGTGGCTGGGATTGAAGATTCTTTACCCTTGATGGCCAGCGCGCCAAGACTTGTGAACGCGGTATCGCAAAATAGTCTGAGTAAATGGGTCATTAAAAAGTCACTCGGTTATGTAGACGCACCGGCGTTATCTGTACCGACGTTAAAACAACGCTTAGAAGGGCATCCGAGCCGCGGTTATGATTTAGCTGCCTTGCAACAAATCCCTGAAAGTGAACGCAGCCAATATGTGCTGGTGGTACAAGATCCTTTCAATAGCTTTTATGAAGCTGGTACGGTTTATCACTTTATCCAGCTGATTGAAAAGCTTGGTCTTAAGCCGGTGTTATTACCATTTAAGCCAAATGGTAAACCTATTCATATTAAAGGTTTCCTCGACAAATTTGCTCGCACAGCTAAGTCAACGGCAGATTTTCTCAATCAAGTGGCGGAGCTTAATATGCCAATGGTTGGGATCGATCCGGCATTAGTGCTGTGCTATCGCGACGAATATAAAGAAGTGTTAGCGGGCGCACGCGGTAATTTCCATGTACAGCTTGCAAATGAATGGCTATTAGATGCACTAAATAACGTACCTGCTAGAGAAGTGTTAACTGATGAAAACGCCAAGGAATTTACTTGGTTTAGCCATTGTACGGAGTCTACTGCTAAGCCGAATACCGCTAATGAGTGGCAAGGTATTTTTGCGCATTTTGGTGCTAAGCTTAATACGGTTAATTTAGGTTGTTGTGGTATGGCTGGCACATACGGCCATGAGGCCGAAAACTTGGAACGCTCTAAAGCACTTTATAGCATGTCTTGGGAGCAAACCTTGGCGAAGTTGCCGCAATCTCAAGTGCTGATTTCTGGTTATTCTTGTCGAAGCCAAGTAAAGCGCTTTAGCGGCTTCAAGCCTAAGCATCCTGTTGAAGCTTTACTAAACTTGTTTTAATCACTTTGTAAGCCACCTGCTAAAGTAGGTGGTTTTTTACTTGCTTTACAAGATGGTTTTTCTAGTTTGCGAAACGTTTTTTCAAAACGGCATTGACTGAATCGCAAAGCAGCTAACGTAAAACTGTCATCAATGCTGATAACGTTTATTATCAAATGAGGAGCGATTAGCAATGAGTACTACGCATGAATCGAGCTGTGCAGGTGATGTGTTAGCTTCTCTTTCTAATAGACAAGAGCTCTGCACCGAAACAGTTTTGTTTGAAATCAATGCTAAAGGTGATTGGTTCTATCAATCTGGTAAGTTACCACTAAAATTTTGTAAATTATTTGCAAGCATTCTAAACCGTATTGATGATGAATACTTTCTTATCACACCCGTGGAGAAGTTAAGGGTTAACGTTGCTGAACAAGCACTATTGATTGTTGATTATCAAGCGGATGATAATGGCCACTATTTACTTCAATCCAGTATTGAAACCGAGCATATTATTGAGGGTTTTGATGAGTTTATTGTACATGACGATGCCGTCACCGTTATCCTTGCCCGGGGTGTTGAAGCAAAGCTTGCAAGGGCGTGTTTCTATCGTTTTGTTAACGAGTTTATTGCCTAAAATACTTATTCGTTATCATTAATCTGCTGTTGGTTTTTTCGAAATAACTTCTTAATTCAAATTAATGAATTTTAAGCGTTTTAATTAATCCTGAATAAATAGCATACAGTAATGCTAGTTTCTTTTGATGTAGATGATAAGATTAGAGCAAGCCCCGCAGCGCTATGGAGGTGCTAATTGAATCGATTTGAGAGTCTAGGTGACTTGGTATCTCATTTGAACGTTGATCTGCAAAATGCATTAGATCAGCGCCTTAAGCGATACGAGTTAGATATCAAACTTTGGCCTGTTTTGTTTTCATTATGGCAAGAGGAAGGCGTGACACAAACCGCGCTCTCAAAACGCTGTGATGTGGCAAATTACACTATGACTCGTCTGCTTGATCAGCTTCAGCAGCAAGGATTGATTACCCGCCACCAAGATGCAGAAAACCGCCGCGCATTTCAAATTTACCTCACTGATAACGGTAAAGCCCTTGAGCAAGATTTAGTGAGGGAAGCTGAAAGAGTCAATGAGGCTTTCTTAGATAACCTAGAGTATGAAGAGCGGGCGCAATTCCTATTATTACTCAATAAAATCAATCGTTATAAATAACTTAGCTTGCTAGGCAACAGTGATGTTATGCCTTTACTTGGCACTTTTTTAAAGCGTCATACTGTTAATCTATTGCACTTATAGGTTGCAATTTGATTTGAACGTATCCAGCTAAGTTATCTTGTTTAAGTTGTCCTGTTTAAGTTGTCCTGTTTAAGTAGTTTGCGAGGTCTTCAACTTTGCTTTTGTCGGCATCCCTATATGATTTTCAATTGAAATAGCTAAAGATACCTAAAAGGAGAAACCATGAAGTCGTTTCTAATAACACTTTGTGCAGTAACTTTACTCACTGCTTGTTCGATTAATATCAATAAATCTAAAACGCCTAAGCACCAAGTTGAAGCTGCCGCGAGTATTTCGAATGTATCAGCCGAGTCAAGAGAGCATCAAGGCGCTGGTGGAGTGTTTATTAAGGTTGTTAACCTTGGTAATGGTAACAGTGTAATTGTTGAGGAGGGGCGCCTAGAGCCACGTTCAATTGGCAGTATCACGGTCAAACTGTATCGCGACCTTAATGTGGGTGACTTTATCGATGCTATTAGCTTTGTTCGCGATGGCACAATTTTAAAAGTAGAGCTGAGCGAAAATGGTGAGCTTGAACAAAAACTCGCGATTACAACAGTGACTGCCGGCAGCGGTAACTATCAAAACACTCGACTGATTTGTGTTAATGCTAGCTCAGTTACATTATGTTAGGTCGTGAATAATGAATAGCTTTAAAGATATCGTTCTAGTTAAACGTGAGAAAAAATACCAGCATAAGCCCGATAGAAAGTATGGCTTGCTGAGTGAGTTGGCGGCTGCGGTAAAGCTCTTTTTTACCTTGTTTTAAACTAGCGACTAAATTGTTTTGTTTGTAGATATGGCACACTAGCTGTTCAGTACTAGGGTCTAGCAAGAGCAATAAAGTTGCGGCTTTACCATCCTTTAACGTTAGGTTGTGCTGACTTTGCTGACCAAAGTTTAGCTTTCTAGATACGCGCTTGCCATTAATAAACATCTCCTCTAACCCTGACCAGTTACTGGCTTGCAATTCAATATTGTCTTGATTGAGTGCATATTTAAATATCGCCATAACAGTAAGCCTTGTTAAATGAGTAGCTTTTAAGTCAAGCAGATGAAGCTGAGTTTTTCCAGTTACATAAATACAGACTAGTATTCAACGATAGTGCTATCTATATGCTTTTAAAGTAAAAACATGCCGATAAACACTGTGGTTTGGATATGAAAATACCCAGCACTCTGGCTGGGTATTTAGCTTTAAAGCTTATTACAGTAAGCGATTATTTTGCTGCGTTAATGATGTTTCTTGCCATCTCGTCAGCCACATCACCTGTTGTACGGTTTTGCTCATCAGCATGAGAGAAAACGGTTAGTAACGTATTATAAATTTCTTCTACTTTTGCTGTTGCTGCTGACGCGTCATAGTCTTTTTCAAAAGACACGTTGATAATACCGCCAGCATTAATGACATAGTCAGGAGCGTATAGAATACCTAGATCTTTTAGCATTTCACCATGGCGCACTTCAGCTAACTGGTTGTTGGCACAACCGGCAACAATTGTCGCCTTAATCATTGGAATCGTGATGTCGTTAATCGTTGCACCTAAAGCGCACGGTGCGTACACATCAACGTCTTGGTGGTAGATATCTTGTGGAGCAACAACGGTTGCACCAAACTCTGTGGCAACTTTGTCTAAAGACTCTTGATGGATATCAGTAACAATCAGCTCTGCACCTTCTGCATGTAGATGGCGACATAGGTAATAACCTACATGGCCAACACCTTGCACTGAGATTTTTAAACCTTTCAGGCTGTCTAGTCCACGTTGGTGTTTCACCGCAGCTTTAATGCCTAAGTATGTACCAAGCGCAGTAAACGGCGATGGATCGCCACTTTTACCTTCAAGACCTGCCATGTAAGGGGTTTCTTGATGAGCAATCATGATATCTGAAGTTGAAACGCCCACATCTTCAGCAGAGTAGTATTTGCCACCTAAGGTATCAATACAACGACCAAAGGCTCTAAATAGCGCTTCTCTGTCTTGTATTTTCGGATCGGCAATAATAACAGACTTACCACCACCCATTGCTAAACCTGCCATCGCATTCTTATACGTCATGCCGCGTGATAAACGCAAAACGTCAGTGACAGCTTCGTCATCTGACTCATAGTTCCACATTCTACAACCACCTACTGCAGGTCCAAGGTTGGTATTGTGGATTGCAATAATGGCTTTTAAGTCGCTTTCTTTATCATGACAAAAAACGACCTGTTCATGGTCGTCGAACGAGATGTGATTGAAAATTGCCACTTGTTGATCTCCGCTGTGAGCATCGAATGACCGCCGCTGTAGGATTACAGAGTGGTCTACTTGTTATATTTATTGCAGAACGATAGCATTTAGGGATACTCTCAATAAAGTAAAGACTCGGAATATTTGTGATCTGTCTGGCAATTTTGCTTTCCACTTTACGTTAACGTAAAGTTGTTGCTTAGTTTAAGCGTCAGAAGTGTGAAAAGGTTTTTATCTTTTTGAGAAGACAGAAGCAAAAATAACAATAAGAAAGGAAGTTTAAATGGCTGAAGAAGTAGTAGATCAAGAGCAGCAGATCCAAGAGTGGACTCGAGCTCAGTTTCAAAAGGCAAATAAATTTTTGGCTGAGAAAGGTATTATGCCACACAAGGTTCACCCTGAAGAAAGCCGTTATTTAGCCCCTTATGTTGCGTTATGGAAAATTGATTCTAAAAAGCCAACTAAACAAACTTACTGGGTCATGTCAGGAGATTTACCTTCTGATTATGTTGAGGTGAGTGTTGCTGCAACGGCTCGAGAAGCCTTAAGACATTTTTCTATGATGTGGCAGATGAAAGCTGAAAACATTCAGCGTTCAGGTTTAACAAAAGATCCTGCTCAGGCAAAATTTGCCCAGCTTTTAGTGTCTCGCGCTGAAAGCCTTTATAAAATGCAGGCAGATGACAATATCTGGGGCCCCAAAGGCTAATACTGCAAACTTATGATTGCAGTAAAAAGGCATCCTATGGATGCCTTTTTAGTTTTTAAATGGACGATTACTCACCAAAGTAAAAGTAGCCTAAATTCAGCAGGCTGAGTAACAACTGCTGGGTGGCCGGCGTTTGAGTTAGCGCTAATGCTTGCGGGTTAGAAAAGCGGCAGTTTTCGCACAAATCTTTAATGTCGGCTTCTATGTGCGCTGGATATTCAAATGCTTCACCATTAACAAATATTCGCTGTACGCTATCATCTTCGATCTGTAGTAACTTTAATCCACCAATACGGTATAGCAATGCACCTTGGCTAAGGTAGTCGGCAATATCTTCAGCGGAGTAGGGGACTTCTGGTTCGCAAATATCTAATTCAAACCGGTTCTGGCTAAGCATTTTACCTAGCATGGCTTGGTAGTTATCTGGATTTGCTGCAAACTCAGTAATTAACGCCATCATGTCTTGCTGATGTGATGTGCTTATTTGGCTAGCAAGCTTTGGCTCGTTACTTGAAGTAAAACGCTTGAGGCCGCTGTTGTTGTCAATGAGTGAGTCAGCGAGTTCACTAAATAGCTCTTGCTGACTTGGTGCGCGAAAGCCTATTGAGTAGCTCATTGCAAGAGTTAGCGTTTGCCCTTGATGCGGGTAGCCTGGCGGAATATATAGCAGGTCGCCTTTTTCGAGTACGGCATCAATAATAGGCTCAAAGCCCTCAATTAGAGGTGTGGTCGGATCATTATTTTTAGGCGCGTATTGACCTTTGTCACCCACTGTCCAGTGGCGCTGACCTTCGCCTTGAATGATAAACACATCGTAGTTATCGATATGCGCACCAACACCGCCACCTGGCGTTGCGAAAGAAACCATTAAGTCATCAAAGCGCCAGTCGGGAATAAAGCGAAAGGCATTAATAAAATCGCTGGAATCTGGATGCCAGTGGTTTAACGCTTGAACCAGTAATTGCCAGTTCTCATCTCCAAATTGCTCATAGTCTTCAAAAGGGCCTTCAACAATTTGCCAATCATTAGGTTTAGTTACAACTACTCGTGATGCTACTGACTCTTCACAAGCTAGGCCTGCAAGCTCATCTGCGCTGATGAGATCTTCAAATTGTGGAAAAGCATTTTTTATTAAAATTGGTTTTTTTTGCCAGTATTGAGTTAAAAATTCGCTGATATCAAAGTTGAGGTTGAACATAATGAAGGGCTGCTCTTTGGCTAATGAAAAGATTGTTTGTAGAAATGTAAGTACAAGTAAGCTTTTAGATAAAATAAAGGCGCTAAGCCTAAGCTTAACGCCTTTATCAATCCTTTAATAGCAAGTTGCTACAAAGGTTATTAGTTTAACTCGTCAACAAACGCTTCAGCGCGGCCGATGTAGTTAGCAGGTGTCATCTTTTTAAGTTCAGTTTTTACTTCTTCAGGAAGTTCCAAACCGTCGATGAATACTGCAAGTTGCTCACCGTCAATACGCTTACCACGAGTTAGCTCTTTTAGCTTCTCATATGGCTTTTCAATACCGTAACGACGCATAACAGTTTGCACTGGCTCAGCAAGTACTTCCCAGTTGCCATCTAGTTCTTTGCGAAGTTGTTCTTCGTTAACTTCTAGCTTGCTAATGCCTTTTAATGTTGCTTGGTAAGCGATTAGAGAGTGAGCCATGCCCACACCTAAGTTACGTAGCACTGTTGAGTCAGTAAGGTCACGCTGCCAGCGAGAAACAGGAAGTTTAGCGGCAAGGTGTTGCATTAATGCGTTAGCAATACCTAGGTTACCTTCAGAGTTTTCAAAGTCGATTGGGTTAACTTTGTGTGGCATGGTTGAAGAACCAATTTCACCTGCAATGGTCTTTTGCTTAAAGTGACCTAATGCAATGTAACCCCAAATGTCGCGGTCAAAATCGATTAGGATTGTGTTGAAGCGCGCTAGGGCATCAAACAATTCTGCGATGTAATCGTGTGGCTCGATTTGCGTGGTGTATGGATTCCAGTTAATGCCAAGGCTAGTCACAAAACGTTGTGACAGAGCGTGCCAGTCAACTTCTGGGTAAGCAGAGATGTGAGCGTTGTAGTTACCTACTGCGCCATTGATCTTACCCATGATTTCAACATTAGCCACTTGTGTTAGCTGACGCTCTAAACGTACTGCAACGTTAGCCATCTCTTTACCTAATGTAGAAGGTGAGGCTGGTTGACCGTGGGTACGTGACATTAATGGTACTGACTTATGCTCATGTGCCAATGCTTTAACGGCATCAACCACTTTTTGGCAATAAGGTACAATCACTTGATCACGCGCTTCAGTTAGCATCAGTGCGTGAGAAAGGTTGTTGATGTCTTCAGAAGTACAAGCAAAGTGCACGAACTCGTCAATAGCAACTAGCTCAGCGTTTTCGGCGATACGTTCTTTAATGAAGTATTCAACCGCTTTAACGTCATGGTTAGTTGTTGATTCAATTTCTTTAACGCGCAGCGCATCTGCTTCGCTAAAGTTATCTTTAATTTGATCAAGCAAAGCTAAAGCTGCTTCGCTAAAAGGTGGAACTTCTTCAATTTCTGGGCAGCTTGAAAGCAGCTTTAGCCAGTTAATTTCGACTTGAACACGGTATTTGGTCAGGCCGTACTCGCTGAAAATCCCTCTTAATGAGGCGGTTTTACTACCATAACGACCGTCTACCGGAGAGATAGCAGTTAGTGCGGAAAGTTCCATTTGAAGCTCCTTGATGAACTTGACTTAAATATTATAGGGTGAGGCTTTTCATAGCTGTATCTACTATTGTTTTTCTTGAGAAGACAAGGTGCCTACGCTTGCCCCCTAATTGACGCCAAAGCACTGCGCTGCGCATCGCAGACAGTAAAAGGGCGCGAATTTTATGCTGTGTTTGGGTACGCTTGAGAAACTCAGGGTTACCAGAGATCTGCAGCTTAGGGCCAAGCTCACTAATAATGTCACTATAAATGCCTGCAAAGTTAGCGATAACTTGCTCGTCAGTGATCTCAAAGTGGTTCAGTTGACGATGAACTTGGTTAATGCGCTCAGACAGCATTCCCATAGCGTTTGAAGAGCGGGTTAACTTGCGCTCTAAAGCTAAAATACCCACTAAATAGCGAGTTACTTCCACGTCTTTTTGTTTCGCATCACCAAGTTGGCTAACAATAAGCTCGTAGCCTTTTCTTAGCGCGAACTTATCGGCGTAAACATCGCTGGTTGATTCTGGGTTGATGACTAAAACAGACTGTAAGCTTGCCGCTAAGGCTTCTTTATCTGAGTCACCATGTCTTGCAATATACTGAACTTGGGCCACCGCTTGTAAAATACCCGCGAAGGCCATAGTGCGTTCAAATAACTGATCGCTCATTGATTAATCTCGTATAAGTGCATCGATAATGCCGCCACCTAGGCAAATTTCACCATCGTAGAAAACGGCTGATTGACCAGGGGTTACCGCTGCAACTGGCTCGTCAAAAATAACGCGCAGTACGTCATCACTGTCATAAGTAATGCGACATGGCACATCTTGCTGACGGTAGCGAGTTTTTACTGTGATGTTTGAGCCATCTGCTGGGCCTTTTCTATCAACCCAATGCAGTTGATTAGCTACCAAGCCGTTAGACATAAGGCGAGGGTGGTTACCGCCTTGACCAACAATCAATACGTTACGGACTAAGTCTTTTTCAACAACGTACCAAGGATCTTCATTACTATTTTTAAGACCACCAATACCTAAACCTTTACGTTGGCCAAGAGTGTGATACATCAAGCCCTGATGAGTACCAATCACTTCGCCTTCGCTGGTTTCGATATTACCTGGCTGCGCCGGTAAGAAAGTCTGTAGGAAATCAGTAAACTTACGCTCACCGATAAAGCAGATCCCGGTACTGTCTTTTTTATCGTGGGTGATTAAGCCCATTTCTTTAGCAATTTCGCGCACTTCGCTCTTATCAAGTTCACCAACAGGGAACAGTGAGCGAGCCACTTGCTCGTGGCCTAATGTATATAAGAAGTAGCTTTGGTCTTTGTTGCCATCAACGCCACGAAGCATCTGGCTTGTGCCATCGATATCGCGGCGGCGCACGTAGTGGCCCATTGCGATGTAATCGGCATCTAAGATTTCATCTGCAAATTCAAGGAAAGCTTTAAACTTGATCTCTTTGTTGCACATGATGTCTGGGTTTGGCGTACGACCAGCTTTGTATTCTGCTAAGAAGTATTCGAATACGTTGTCCCAGTATTCTGAGGCAAAGTTAACGGTGTGCAGTTTAATACCTAGCTTGTCGCATACAGCTTGCGCATCTTTAAGATCGTCTGCTGCCGCACAATATTCATCCGTGTCATCTTCTTCCCAGTTCTTCATGAACAGGCCTTCAACCTGATAGCCCTGTTTCATTAACAGGTAGGCTGAAACTGATGAATCTACACCACCGGACATACCGACGATGACTTTTTTACCAAGATGAGTGGGTTCGATTGACGTCATAAATCCTAAATAAACCTTGTGTTTACTGAATATTGCTGCGAATTACCGCGAAAAAGAAACCTTAAATAACACGGGTTATTTGTAATAGGCCTTATCCAAACTACGGCATTCTGCGGGTGCATATTCTATCATGCATTGTGAGGCTGGGCTATCTAGCGAGTATTTATCTTTTGGGTTTATTACTGGGGACGAATAATTTAGGGGCTGTTGCGAGTGATATACTGATTTTTATTGCCAAAAGCGCGCAACTATAAAGCTGACGACTTGGGATTAACAACATGTTTGCAATAGACTTATTAAGGCATATTTAGCATAGGGTTAATGCAACTAAAGTGAAAGCCAAGGTGCTGAGACAGGAGCTTATAAATACTCAGCATTAAGGATACTGAGTGGATAGCGGCTACCAGCCAAATAGTCACAGATTGACTTGACAACAAGCGAGCTGCGAAGCTGACTGCTGATCCTCGTTATTTGCTCTAAGCTAAGCCATTTTAAGCCGTTAATAGCGGGATCTTCAGGCTGTGAATTAAGCATTTCATCGAGCTTTAAATAAAAGGTGTAGCGGACAAATGCCAGTGTTTCACTGGCACTAAATTGATAAATGCCAACCAAGCCTTGTGGTTTAATGCTGAGCCCGGTTTCCTCCTGTACCTCACGAATACAAGCATCAATTATCGATTCATTCGCTTCAAGGTGGCCCGCTGGTTGATTGTATTTGAGCTCACCGGCAATGAGCTCTTCAACTAACAAGTATTTACCTTGAGCCTCGATAATGCAGGCGACAGTAGTATTAGGCTTATAGCGCTCAGTCATCAGTTTAACTCTTACTTTTTAGACATATCGAGTTGGCGATATGTGCCATTTTCTAGGTCATCTAGACTCCATTGACCTATTTTATAGCGGATTAATCTTAATGTCGGAAAACCGATATGAGCTGTCATGCGTCTTACTTGTCGATTTCTACCTTCACAGATCTGGATCTCAAGCCAGGTTGTTGGAATATTAGCGCGCTCGCGAATAGGTGGGGTTCTATCCCAGACCTTGGGCTTATCCATAATGCTAATTTTAGCCGGTAGCGTCATACCGTCTTTTAACTCAACACCTTGACGTAGTTTTTCTAAATCATTTTCTGTTGGCGCGCCTTCCACTTGTGCCCAATAGGTTTTAAATGTTTTCTTTTTAGGCTCAGTGATTTGAGATTGTAATTTACCGTCATTAGTCAGTAGCAATAAACCTTCGCTATCTCTATCTAGGCGGCCTGCTGCATATACACCAGGTACAGGAATATAATCTTTTATGGTTTGGCGGCCCTGCTCATCGGTGAACTGACAAAGCACATCAAAGGGTTTGTTAAAGAGCACAATGACGGGATTGGCAACAGACTTAGTTTTTTCAGCTGTTTTGCGTTTAAAGCCACTGCGGTTTGACGAGTTTGAGTAACTGCTATTTTTGCTATTTGGGCGGGCAGTACGAGTTTTTCGCTGCTGGTTACTGTTTTTGTTACTAAATGGCTGCGTCACGCTGGAATTCTTTTCATCTATACGGGCTATTTCACTATTGTACTGCGCATTGGCTTTTAGTGGAATTTGAAAATTGCGTGGAATGTTTTATGATGTCGGCAAATTAAAAAGTGTGATCCGCAACTAATTATTCTCATTTGTGAGAAGTGTGCGAATAATGTCGCTGGCTTATTGCACACAAGATCGCATAAATTATCGCTAGCAATTCAGAGTGATAAGATAGAAACGTTACTGCTTTTCAATCGTAAAAATAGAAAATAATTATTATAAAAATCTTAAATTTAAATCAATGTAGGACACAAAATGAACGATAAAACATCAACGATCATCTATACCGAAACTGACGAAGCTCCAGCGTTAGCCACATTATCTCTGTTACCTCTTATTCAAAAGTTTACTCAAACTGCCGGCGTTGACGTAGAAACTCGTGATATCTCTCTATCTGGTCGTGTTATTGCAAACTTCCCTGAAAACCTAACCGCTGAGCAGCGTATTGGCGATGCATTAGCAGAGCTTGGCGAGCTGGCTAAAACGCCCGCAGCGAACATTATTAAATTACCAAACATTAGTGCGTCAATCCCGCAGCTTAAAGCTTGTATTTTAGAGTTACAAAACAAGGGGTATGACATCCCGAGCTACCCTGATGAGCCGAAAAACGATGCTGAAAAAGAAATTCAAGCACGTTACGACAAAATTAAAGGTAGTGCGGTAAACCCGGTATTGCGTGAAGGTAACTCAGATCGCCGTGCCCCTGGTTCAGTTAAAAAGTTTGCTCAGAAAAACCCTCATTCAATGGGTAAGTGGTTAGCTGACTCTAAGTCACATGTTGCTCATATGAGCGAAGGTGATTTCTACGGCAGCGAAAAATCAGTCACTGTTGCTGATGCGGACAGTGTGTCAATTGTATTGAATAAAGCCGATGGTTCTGAGCAAGTGCTACGCAGCGATATCGCTCTGCAAGCGGGTGAAGTGATTGACTCAGCTGTAATGAGCAAAAAAGCGTTAGTAGAGTTTTACGAGCGTGAAACTAACTTAGCCAAAGAGCAAGATGTTTTATTATCTTTGCACTTAAAAGCGACCATGATGAAAGTGTCTGATCCAATTTTATTTGGTCATGCTGTTAAAGTTTATTACAAAGAAGTATTTGCTAAACACGGTGAGCTATTTGAACAACTAGGTGTTGATGTAAACAACGGTGTGGGCGATGTGTACGCTAAAATTGCTACATTGCCAGCTGAGCAAAAAGAAACTATTGAAGCTGATTTAGCCGCTGTTTATAACGAGCGTGCTGAACTTGCTATGGTTGACTCTGACCGCGGTATTACTAATTTACACGTTCCAAGCGATGTCATTATCGATGCTTCTATGCCGGCAGCTATTCGTACGTCAGGGCAGATGTGGGGTCCTGATGGGCAGCTAAAAGATATGAAAGCGATGATCCCTGATCGTTGTTATGCTGGTGTTTATCAAGAAACTATCGATTTTTGTATCAACAACGGCGCGTTTGATCCGAGCACAATGGGCAGCGTGCCAAACGTTGGTTTGATGGCACAAAAAGCTGAAGAATACGGTAGCCATGATAAAACCTTTGAAGTTGCTGATGCAGGCACTGTGAATGTAGTTGACCAAAACGGCAATGTATTGATGTCGCACAAAGTAGAAGCAGGCGATATCTTCAGAATGTGTCAGGTTAAAGATGCGCCGATCCGCGACTGGGTGAAACTTGCTGTTAATCGTTCACGTTTATCTGATACACCGGCAGTGTTCTGGTTAGATACAGAGCGTGCCCATGATGCTGAAATCATCAAGAAAGTAGAGCTTTATCTGCAAGATCACGACACAAGTGGTCTTGAGCTACACATTATGTCACCAGTTGCAGCTACCCGCTTTACCTTAGATCGCGTGAAGGCTGGTAAAGATACGATTTCAGTAACCGGTAACGTATTACGTGATTACCTAACTGACCTTTTCCCAATTCTTGAGCTCGGTACCAGCGCAAAAATGCTATCTATTGTGCCACTAATGAATGGCGGCGGTTTATTTGAAACTGGCGCTGGTGGTAGTGCACCTAAGCACGTGCAGCAGGTGGAAAAAGAAGGTCACTTACGCTGGGATTCTCTGGGTGAGTTTTTAGCTCTTGGCGCTTCACTTGAACACTTAAGCCAAAGTACAGGTAATGCTAAGGCACAGGTGCTCGCAGATACGCTTGATATTGCTATTGGCCAATTCTTAGATAGTAATAAGTCACCTTCGCGTCGAGTCGGCGAGCTTGATAATCGTGGTAGTCACTTCTATTTGGCGATGTACTGGGCACAAGCATTGGTTGCGCAAAGCGCTGATCAGCAATTACAAGCAGAGTTTAGTGAACTTGCAGAATCGCTAACTAGCAATGAGCAGAAAATTGTTGCAGAGCTAAATGGTGCGCAAGGCCCAGCTGTTGATTTAGGCGGTTACTTCCGTTTAGATGCGGCTAAAGCCGTTGCTGCTATGCGCCCAAGCACAACACTTAACGCCATTGTGGGTTAACCTGCTAGTGCCGCTGTCAATCATAGCGGTTGCAATATAACTAAAAAGGGTTTGCTTATCGCAAGCCCTTTTTGTTTTTAGCTCAAAAACTCTCTTCGCTATACTGTACTCAATTAAGGTTAATGGCTAATAGCGGCCAATAAAAAAGCAGAATAGCTAAACTATTCTGCTTTTTTGTCTTTATCGATATCGCCGTTTTAATCGCCACTTAATATCACGCTATATAAGTATTCTTGCATTTACTTATGTAGAGTGATTTATCTAACTTATTTTAGTTTGTTGGCGATATTGCTGACGCGTGCATCCCTTTTGGCCCAGCTTCCACCTCAAAACTGACTGGTTGGCCCGCTTTTAGCGTTCGATAGCCTTCCATTTCAATGGTAGAATAGTGTGCAAAAACATCTTCACCGCCAGCATCAGGGCATATAAACCCGAATCCTTTGGCGTTGTTGAACCATTTAACAGTTCCGCTTGCCATACTTCCACTTCCTTCTGTTGTCCACTTCCCAGTAAGATAGTAAAACTTATCAGCGGGGAAAATCCTCGCTTAATGAACAGAATGAAAGCTGAATAAGTGGTTGTCAAGATAAAGTTAACAAAAAAGCAACAATTTTTAACAAGTCGTACCTGAGTATAATTTGATAGAATTTGTCCAACAAACAGACTGAGTTACATAATCGATTGGTACAAGCCAAGACTAGAGGCTAATATTGGGATATGAGTAGAACAGAAAATATTGAACATGTAGAAGAAAGTGTTGAGTCAGAACTTAAACAGCCTTCTATGTATAAAGTCATTTTAAACAACGATGACTACACACCGATGGATTTTGTCATCGAGATATTACAACTGTTCTTCAAAAAAGATGAGCAACAAGCAACTGAAATTATGTTGGCAATCCATCATAAGGGCAAAGGAATTTGCGGTATTTATCCATTTGGGATTGCAGAAACTAAGGTTGCGCAAGTAAATCAATTTGCAAGACAAAACCAACATCCGTTACTGTGTTCATTAGAGGAGGCCTAATTGGTTTTACTCTGTTGTTATTTTTTTAGGGGGTGCTTATGTTAAATAAAGATCTTGAAGTCACCTTAAATCTGGCTTTTCAACAAGCCAGAGATGCACGTCATGAGTATATGACGGTTGAGCATCTGTTGTTGGCGTTAATCGATAACCCTGCCGCACAAGAGGCGTTAGTTGCTTGCGGAGCAAATTTAGAAAAGCTCAAGGATGAAGTGTCTAGCTTCATTCAACAAACCACACCTATTATTTCTGATCCTGAAGACGATAAAGAAACTCAGCCTACTTTAGGTTTCCAACGAGTTTTACAAAGAGCTGTTTTTCATGTGCAGTCGTCTGGTCGTAACGAAGTCACCGGCGCCAATGTCTTAGTCGCCATTTTTAGTGAACAAGAGTCGCAAGCGGTTTATTTATTGCGAACAGGTGATGTGACCCGCTTAGATGTGGTTAATTTTATTTCACACGGATTTTCTAAAAACGACATTGATAGCGACGGTGAGCCTAACCGAATCGAAGATCAAAGCGAGACGGAAGAGGAGCGCAGTATTTTATCGCAGTTCACTGCTAATCTTAACGAGCTTGCTAAAAGCGGCAGTATTGACCCCTTGATTGGTCGTACCGAGGAAATTGAGCGTTCAATTCAAATTCTTTGTCGTCGCCGTAAAAATAATCCATTGCTAGTGGGTGAAGCGGGTGTTGGTAAAACTGCGATTGCAGAAGGTTTAGCATATCGGATCGTTAAAGAAGAAGTACCTGAAGTGATGAGTAAAGCGACGGTTTACTCACTTGATTTAGGAGCACTGCTTGCGGGGACAAAGTACCGTGGCGACTTTGAAAAACGTTTCAAAGGCCTGTTAAAAGAGCTAGCTAATGATGAGCATGCGATTTTATTTATTGATGAAATTCATACCATTATTGGTGCAGGCTCTGCATCTGGCGGAGTGATGGATGCGTCTAATTTGCTTAAACCACTTTTATCTGGTGGCAAGTTACGTTGCATGGGCTCAACTACATTCCAAGAGTATCAAAGCATTTTCGAAAAGGATCGTGCTTTAGCGCGTCGTTTCCAAAAAGTAGATATTAATGAGCCGTCGGTTGCCGAAACCACAAAGATATTGCAAGGTCTTAAGTCAAAGTATGAAGAGCATCATAATGTTCGTTATACCCTTGCAGCGTTAAGCGTTGCTGCGCGTCTGTCTGATAAACACATTAATGACAGACATTTGCCTGACAAGGCGATTGACGTGATTGATGAAGCGGGGGCACGCATGGCGATGCAACCTGCGAGTAAACGTAAAAAAACTATTGGTCAAGCAGAAATCGAATCAATCATCGCAAAAATGGCGCGCATTCCAGAGAAGTCTGTATCAAGCTCTGACAGGGATTTACTTAAAAACCTTGAGCGCAACCTTAAAATGGTGGTGTTTGGCCAAAATCCAGCGATTGAGGGGCTTAGCTCTGCTATTCGCTTATCTCGCAGTGGCCTAGGCGGGGAAAATAAGCCCGTTGGTAGTTTTCTGTTTGCCGGCCCTACAGGCGTAGGTAAAACAGAGGTTACTAGCCAGCTGGCGAAATGTTTGAGTCTTAATCTTGTGCGTTTTGACATGTCTGAGTACATGGAAAGCCATACGGTGTCTCGCCTAATTGGTGCGCCACCAGGTTATGTTGGTTACGATCAAGGTGGCTTATTAACGGATGCCGTGATTAAGAATCCACATTGTGTGGTGCTGCTTGATGAGATTGAAAAAGCTCACCCGGATGTATATAACTTGCTACTGCAGGTGATGGATCACGGTACGTTAACTGACAATAATGGCCGTAAAGCTGATTTTAGACATGTTACTTTAGTCATGACTACCAATGCCGGTGTGCAAGAAACCATTCGTAAGTCGATTGGCTTTAAGCAACAAGATCACACTCAAGATGCATTGTCGGAAATCAACAAGGTGTTTTCACCAGAGTTCCGTAACCGCTTAGACTCGATTATTTGGTTTAATCACTTAGACATGACAGTGATAGCCAAAGTGGTTGATAAATTCTTAGTTGAGTTACAAGCACAACTTGATGATAAGTCAGTTACGCTTGAGGTTAGTGATGAAGCCAGAACCTTGCTTGCTGAGAAAGGTTATGACAAGTCTATGGGCGCACGTCCAATGGCTCGAGTGGTTACTGAGTTGATCAAGCGTCCGTTGGCTGATGAGATCTTGTTTGGTGAGCTTGAGAAGGGCGGTATTGCAAGAGTTGATGTGAAAGCAGATGAGATTGTAATAACAACCGAGTCTCTAGAGAAAGTCACTCACTAATAATGGTTTGCAATAAATGTCGCTAAGTTAGGGCATTTATTGTTAACTTCTGAAATAAATGACAAATCGAAGACAACAAAAAGCCGGCATTGCCGGCTTTTTAAATATACGTTATGTAGGCTAATAACTCTTAGCGTGAACGGAAGACGATGCGTCCTTTGCTCAAATCGTAAGGTGTCAGCTGAACCGTTACCTTGTCACCCGTCAAAATACGGATGTAGTTTTTACGCATTTTTCCTGAAATGTGTGCCGTTACGACATGACCATTTTCAAGTTCTACACGAAACATTGTATTTGGCAAGGTTTCAAGGATTGTGCCTTGCATTTCAATGTTGTCTTCTTTCGCCATTAATCAGTTATCCTGTTAGCCTTCAAATAATAAAAACGGGCGTATCATGCCGCAAATTAGCCTTGCTGTAAAGCAAAGGTTGAGTATATACGCTATCTAGCGCCAAGTGGGCGGTTAAATTACAAGTTTTTGCTGTTGTTCTCAGTTACCCAGCCTGAATTGGTCAAAATTTGATGTGGTCGATAATCACGTTTGTAATTCATTTTTCTTGATTCATCAATTTGATAGCCCAAATATAAAAACTGCTTTTTCATCATCTTAGCGATTTGGGTTTGCAGTAAAATAAGCAGACTACCTAATGAACGTTTATGGAACTCTGGGTCAAAGTAACTATAAATTGCTGACAGGCTATGGGGTAATACATCGGTTACCGCAACGCCAATTAATTTGTCGTCTAAGCGTAGCTCTATAAATAGCGGTTGCATCCAGCTTGCAGTTGCAAAGCTGTCGTACTGCTCTGGTGTTGCTGGATACATTGGCCCGTCACAATGGCGTGTATTAACGTAACGCTCATAGAGTTCATATTGTTGCTCAGTTTTATGATCAACAATCTTCCAACTTAAATCTTGATTATTTTTCAGTGTTCTTTTTTGTCTTTTAGAGATTGTAAATTCATCTATGGGCAAACGGATTGGCAGACAAGCGCTACATTGTGGGCATTGTGGTTTGTAGATCATGCTACCACTACGGCGAAAGCCTAACGCCAAAAGTTGTTCGAATAAAGCGGAGTCGATAGCATCCTCTTGTAACACCATGAGTTGTTCTTGCTGCGAATCTAAATAACTGCAAGGAAAGGTTTTTGTTCTGCCGACTGCAAGCTGTCTAGTTTTAGAGTTCAATGAATACCTCGGATTTACACCAGCTATCTGGATTGACTGCACCATCTCTTAAATGGGTGAGTAATCTCAAAAAGTCATCACGTTTAATCGACTTTGCGCCTAGGCTGTCTAAATGCGGGTTAACGACTTGAGCATCGATAAGTCTGAAGCCACAGCGCTGCAAATGTTGCTGTAATACGAGCATAGCAGCTTTAGACGCGTTCGTGGTTCGATGAAACATGGATTCGCCGCAAAATACCTGGCCAATGGCTATGCCATATAGGCCACCTATAAGCTCAGAACCTTGCCAAACCTCTAATGAATGGGCGTGGCCTTGTTGATGCAAAGCGTAATATGCTTGCTGGATTTCATCTGAAATCCAAGTACCATCTTGTTTAGCTCTAGGTGCTGCGCAGCCAGCCATAACAGACTTAAATTGATGATTTATGGTGTAGGTCCAGTCTTGCTTTTTTAGGTACTTAACTAAGCTACGGCTAATTTTCATATTACCTGGGACAAAAACAGCTCTGGGATCTGGAGACCACCATAAAATCGGATCATCTAGGTTAAACCAAGGAAAAATACCATTGTAATAAGCATTTAAAAGGCGCTCAGGTTTTAAGTCACCGCCGACAGCGAGTAGACCATTAGGATCACTTAATGCTTGCTCAGGAGGTGGGAAACCTTGCTGATCATGATTTAAATAAGACAGTGAGTTCACAATTGAGTAAGATTAATAAATATACTTATCCTTAAAGTTAGCGGAAAAAGTCTTATGTTGAAACCTCATCTTATTGTTTTCACGGTTATCTGTTTAATTTTTGGCTCAAGTGCGCTTAACGCGGCTCCTTATGATCGTAATCAAGCAGTTCCGGTTGAAAAAGTCGAGTTCGGCCAGGTGGCTTCTGTGCGTAATATCACCGAAAAACAGTTGGTTGAAGACCGTAATACTGGCTGGAAGACATTTGGTGGTGCACTTGTTGGTGGTGTGATTGGTCATCAATTTGGTGGTGGCTCGGGACAAGATGTCGCCACGGTGTTAGGTGCGCTGCTAGGAGCTGGAGTGGGTAATCGTTATGGTGATAATTCATATTACCAAGAGCTCAGACTGGTTGAGATGATGATTACTTTAGATTCTGGCGAGCAAGTTATGGTGATACAAGATCTTGACCAAGGTATGATTTTTAACGTCAATGACGATGTACGAGTGGTGTATTTGCAAGGTTATGTCAGAGTCGACCAACAAATGTAATTGTGGCATGTAAAATTAAGCTATCCTCCAGAATAAACCGCTAGTTGATAGCGGTTTTTTGTTTTCAGTCTTAATCTACTTTTTTAAAGACTGGATTTTTTACTTCGCTTTTTAAGTCAACGTTACGCTAACTTATGGCATTAATGGCTCATAGTGTAAGAGGTGGTTAATGATTTTCACTAAACAACAGAGTAAGCGGATTGGCTTAACTCGTTAATGCACGCTTCTATCTTTGCTAGTTGCTCAGTAAAAATGTTGTCATCGCCGCAGCCACCAATACTTAAGCGGATATGATTATCATGATTATTAAAATCATCGCCGTTGCGAATAAGTATTCCTTGTTGAGCGAGGGCTGTTACTACATGATGAGATTTTAACGGTAGCTTTAGTTGCAACCAGCCGTTTAGACCGCGCCAATTTTGCTTTAAACCAAGACGTTGGCCCATTGCAATGCATTGCTGTTGGCGAGCAGCTATCTGTTGCTCTCTTTCACCCATAAAAGCTTTATTTTCGATGAGTATACAAGCTAGCTCGGTATTTATCGGTGATACCATCCAACACTGACTGTAGATAGCTTGTTTTATTTTGCGCATAAATCTTTGTGGAACAAGTAAAAAACCCTGCCTTAGTCCACCACAAAACAGCTTAGATAAACTCGAAATATAGATAACCGATTGTTTCTCTATAGCGGTTGATGCTTGGTCGAGTGACCATAAAGGGCTACACCACTCACTGGGTAAGCAATAGTTAACATCATCTTCAATAATCACCACCTGATGAATTTGTGCTAATTTCAAGATTGATTGACGCTGCGCATGGCTATATTGGATGCAGGTTGGATTTTGATTATTAGGCGTTAAATAGAGCGCTGTGGGTTTGTATAAACTGAGTTTTTCTGCAAGCTCTGAAAGGTCTAAACCGTCATCAGTGAGTGAAATTGGGATTATTTTGATCCCCAATTGCTCTGCCGCAACATGGATGCCTGGATAACAATTAGATTCGCAAAATAATGTATCACCAGACTTTAGCATTGCATTAAGCACTGCAAAAATACCTTGCTGGGCGCCATGGCTAAAGACTATTTGCTCCGGTTTCTGCTCAATACCACGACGAACCAACCACTGGCTAAATGTGAGTTTATGCTCGTTAAGTGGTTCGGCATGGTACTCCATCAATTGCGTTAACCTAAGTGGGGATTTAGCTAACTCACTCATGGCATCGCTCAATAGATTTATTTGATCTGTGAGCGGTTGTTGGCAAGTGGAGAAGTTGCCTCGTTGACTATTAGTCATTGATTGGCTGGCTTTAACAAATGTACCTGCTCCGACTTTTGCATATACATAGCCGCGTTGCTCAAGTAAGGCGTAAGCGCGAGTAATTGTACCTATTGTCACAGATAAATTATCGGCAAGTTGGCGTTGAGGGGGCAACTTGCTATTTGGCAGCAACTCACCTGAGCTAATAGCATCTTCAGCTGCGCTCGCTATCTGCTTGTATTTGGCCCCAGAATACCGCACTAAGCTTGGTGTCCATATTGTACCCATGACAATAAAATTCTTGTATCGATTTTTTATGGCGTTACTATGCGATCAAAACTTAGGTTGTGTCAATTTTTGTACCCATACAATTTGGTTTTGAATAATTGTAAAGAGGGGCTTGAGGCAGTTTTTGTATTGTACTCGCTGAATATAAAGTGAAGGAGAAGCAAATGGATGGGATTTGGACTCTGGTGGTATCGGCTGCGATATTTTGTGCCACAATGACGATGACTCCAGGACCTAATAATATATTGTTGGCGACATCGGGGGCCAATTTTGGTGTACGCCGCACCATGCCACATATTGTAGGCATTAGGCTCGGGCAAACCTTACTGCATATTGCGATACTACTTGGGTTAGGCAGTATGTTTAAAGCTTTTCCTGTTATGCATCAAGCATTGCAAATATTGTCTCTCGGTTATCTGGTTTTTCTGGCTTATAAAGTGGTAACAATGCCGGTTGATAATGCGAGTCAGGAAGAGAGACTAAGACCAATGACGATTAAAGAGTCAGCCCTGTTCCAATGGATTAACCCTAAGTCGTGGCTAGCAACGATTACGTTATGTACTGCATTTACAATATCGGGTGAAGCTTACTGGCTCACGGCCATTATGGGAGTGGTAGTATTTAATATTGTTGGTCTGCCTACATCATTAACCTGGGTGGTTTTGGGGGCGACAATTCGTCGCAAACTCGATACTCCCAAAAGGCGGCAATATTTCAACTGGTTTATGGGGGCTTTATTGTTGGTCACCATTCCACTCATTATTCACTAATGGCAATTAATACCCGTAGCTACTGTGAACGGGGATAGCTCGTAAAACACGAGAATTTAACCGTTATGGGTTAGCCACTATAACGAGTAACGAGTAACGTGTAATTATTTGCGGCACGTAGCAGAGCAATGTGCCAGCAGGTGTTTGCTGGTACATAAATTGAAAGTATCGAGTCTTGTAATCATTTAATGGCTAGTAATTAGAAATGGCTTCAAGCTTGATGCCATTTCTTCGGTCTTGATTAAATCTGTTAACACTTAGGTTGGCTTAATTAGCCTAGATTAATTAGCTTAGTTATGCTGCTCCCCAAACTCAAAGCTTTGATTGCTTTCCAGCCAAGTGGGGTATTTTTTCATAATTGCTGTAAACACATCACTTTGTATATACGATGTTAGCCAGCGCTGCACGTTAGGGTAAGCAGCATTATCAAACCATGTTTTATCTACACCCGCAAACTGCCTAATAAAAGGGAAAATCGCGTAATCAGCAATGCAGGGCTTATCTCCGAGCAACTGCTGGTTTTTGGCTAGTAAGTTTTCAAGCTGAGCAATAAAGCTTTCACCTTGTTGTCGATAATATTGCTCCGGCATGTCGGGATGCCTGTCTGCGTATTTGTACTTATCTAACCAAGGTTTAAAACTGTCGTCATTGGTTTTGATCAGCGCTTGGGCGACTTCTTGTAGTGCCGGTGTACGCTGCAGTAATAAATCACTAGGATCGTTTTTAGCTAAGGCCCAGCACATGATCTCAATACTTTCTTCAACTACGCTACCATCTTGCAAAATAAGTACAGGAACAGTTCCTTTAGGGGATGCGTCAAGCATAGCCTGTGGTTTGTGCTTAAGAATTATTTCTCTTAAATCAACTGATTGACCCGATAACATAATGCCGAGTCGGGCGCGCATGGCATAAGGGCAGCGTCTAAAAGAGTAAAGGGTAGGCAGAGACATATTGTGACTTTTTATAAGTAAGTTATGCGGAGTATTTTTAACTTTCGAGCGAAAAATAACAATCTTTTATCAAATTCTTACTATTGCAATATCGTACTGGGTTACTACAAATGGGGATCAGCATAATGCTCTAGTTTTTATCGATTAAAGAATTAATCAAGTCTTGGTGAACGCTGCTGGTTAATAACCATACTTTTTGTGCCTGTTTGTTACCCTGTGATTAATGTAGTATTCGCGCTGAATTTTGCGTGGTCGCTCACATTTTATGGGTGGTCACAATGATTAGCACTGGAGATTAAGCTTCAGCTAGCCGAATAAGGGATGATTATGTCAAAAGTTGTTGTATGTGCCATGTATAAGTTTGTAACGCTCACAGAGTTTGAAAAGTTACAAGCGCCTTTACTCAATGTAATGCAAGAGTCTGAGATTAAAGGCACATTACTCATTGCGAGTGAGGGAATTAACGGTACCGTTGCTGGCTCACAAACCGCAATTGATAACTTACTTGCTTGGTTGGCCACTCAACCGGGTTTAGACAACATTGTCTATAAATTGTCTTTTGACGACAGCATGCCGTTTTATCGTACTAAGGTTAAACTGAAAAAAGAAATCGTGACCATGGGCGTTGAAGGGATTGATCCTAATAAGGTCGTCGGTACTTACGTAAAGCCTAAGGATTGGAATAAACTGATTTCTGATCCTGAGGTGTTATTGGTTGATACTCGTAATGATTATGAAGTGCAAATTGGTACATTTAAGAACGCAGTTGATCCGCAAACCGACACCTTTAGAGAGTTTCCTGATTACGTAAAACAAAACCTCGATCCTGCTAAGCATAAGAAAGTTGCTATGTTCTGTACTGGGGGGATCCGCTGTGAAAAATCAACGGCCTACCTAAAAGAGCAAGGTTTTGATGAGGTCTACCATTTAGAAGGTGGGATCTTAAAGTATCTTGAAGAAGTCGAACAAGAGGAAAGCCTCTGGCAAGGTGAATGCTTTGTGTTTGATAACCGAGTTGCGGTTAACCACGATTTAGAAAAGGGCAAATACGATCAGTGTAATGCCTGCCGTATGCCGGTGACTGAACACGAGATGGCGCTAGAGAGTTTTGTGCAAGGCGTTAGCTGTTTGCACTGTATTGATAAAACTAGTGAAAAACAGCGCCAGCGCTTTATTGAACGTGAGCGCCAAGTTCAGTTATCTAAGCAGCGCGGTGAAGCGCATATTGGTAGTGATGTCAGTCAGGTTATTGAGTCTCGACGTGCTAAAAAAGAGCAACTTAAAAAAGCGCAAAATGATAAAACTGCGTAAGACGATAATCAAAAAATAGTTTCACAAGCTTGATCAGATATTATTCAGATTAAGCTTATGCATTAAAAGCAGCTATAGGCTGCTTTTTTTATTTCCAAAATCCACTTTTTCCTTGGGTCTGACTGTGCTATTTTGCACGGCTTTTTTATGCGTTAAAGGATAAGGGAATGTTTGTAGGTTTTGACTACGGTAGTGCTAACTGCGCGATAGGTGTTATTGAAAACGGTGAAGTGCGCTTAGTACCCTTATCTGGTGATTCCAAGTATTTAAGTTCAACGCTATATGCGATGGATCGTGAACTTATTGCTGAAGCGGTATTGAAACAATTACCTCAAGCGGAACAAGCAGAATACGCCCGCATGCGCGCAGCGCAATTGAGCCGCGGCGCTGCTGCACGTCGAGAGTTAGACTTATTACCTAACGAGCAAGCTGTTTTTGTGGGTGAGCAAGCGATTGAAGCCTATTTAGATATGCCGGACGAAGGCTTTTATGTTCGCTCTCCTAAATCTTTCCTAGGCGCGAGCGGCTTGCATGATAGCCAAATTGCTTTGTTTGAAGATATCGTGACCCTGATGATGATGCACATCAAAAAACAAGCAGAAAAGAGCTTAGCAAACGGTGCCAACGTTATTACCCATGGGGTAATAGGCCGACCTGTGAACTTTCAAGGTATAGGTGGCGAGCAAAGTAATATTCAAGCGGAAGCCATTTTATCGTTAGCGGCTAAGCGCGCTGGCTTTACAGACGTTGATTTCTTGTTTGAACCTCTTGCGGCGGGCATGGATTATGAAGCCTCACTGCAAGAAGACGTGACAGTGCTCGTTGTCGATGTTGGGGGTGGTACTACCGACTGCTCGATGGTAAAAATGGGGCCGAGCCATATTGATAATCGTGACCGAAGCCAAGACTTTTTAGGCCATAGCGGTCAGCGTATTGGTGGTAACGATTTAGATATCGCACTATCGATGGCATCATTTATGCCGCACCTTGGTCTAGGGAGTTTGATGACCAATAAACTGCCAGTGCCAAGTAAGCCATTTTGGAATGCTGTGGCGGTTAATGATATCAGCGCGCAACGAGACTTTAGTGCATTGGCTTCTAAAAAGCTGATTGAAGATTTGATAAAAGATGCCCAAAGTCCAGATCTTATCAAGCGTTTACTCAAGGTGCAAAAAGAGCAATTAGGCTACAAATTAGTGCGCAGTGCAGAGCAAAGTAAAATTGCTTTATCTGATCACAATAGCGTTGATACTCCACTGGATTACATTGATAACGGACTACATGCTAAAGTCAGTGAGGCTGACTTTGAAAATGCCATTACTATGCCGCTATCAAAAGTGGAAGCGTTAATGCGCGAAGCGCTTGAACAATCTGGTGTGATGCCTGATCGCATCTATGTCACCGGTGGTACAGCAAGAAGCCCGGCAATTTATAAACGTATTTCGGGGCTATTCCCTGAAATACCGATTGTTGTTGGTGATCACTTTGGTAGTGTAACGGCGGGTTTAACGCGTTGGGCGCAAAGAGTGTTTGCATAAAGCTAGCGCAAACGAAGCAAGGTAAGCGTTATGCGTTGATCGCATCACCTAGTTTAAGTAAAGAATATAATCGTTTCTTAAGGATGGATATGACTGAATTAACCAAAAAGTTACTCTCAGGTACTGGGTTAGCAATATTGCTATCTTTGGGACTAAGTGGTTGTGGTGATGATGTGGGAAAAGTGAGCTTAGGTTTGTTTACCACGAAAGATGTGGTTATTGATGCACGCCACGATCCTAAAATTCCCGGAGTGACTTGCCATATCAGCCGCGTTGAAGCTGATTTAAGTCTTGCCGATCCATCAGACATGAGCATTTCTTGTCGTCAAACAGGGCCGATTACAGCAGCAGAGCTTGCTAATATCGATAAAAGTAAAAACGGTGAAGTGGTATTTAAAGAATCACTCAGCATTTTATTTAAATCGCTTAAAGTGCGCCGCATTTATGATGCAGAAAATCAAACACTGCTGTATTTGTCGTACTCAACCAAAGAAACAAATGGCAGCCATAAACATGCACTATCAACAGTGCCGTTATATGGTACCCAAGCTTGGGTTGCTGGTGGCGTTGCAAGTAATTAAGCCGACTAACAGCGTTAAGGCCTGCACTTATAAAGCCAACGTCTCTATGTTTATGTCAGTGTCAACGCTATTTAGGATGGGTCATTAGTAATAAAAAAGGGTGAATTGAGTTCACCCTTTTTTGTACCCTGTTTTAGGGCTAAAGGTTTTATCGTTAACTAGCTTTTGATGAAAGACTTTACTGTGCCAGCCACAGAATCATAAACAATTTTCATATCAGCCTGCTCACGGCCTTGAGTATCACCCAGGGTTCTCAGTACATAGGTACATTCGGTTAGACCATCAGGATTAGTATCTGCTTGATGGCGGTAAGCTTGAAAATCACTGTCGTCATTAACACTTGATAAAGCGATAGAGGCAGGGTCTTGCTGTAAGATATTCCATAAATCTACACAGCCTTGCTCACCTTGACCAATATTTTTAGGTTGTCCCATCGGGTTACCTTTACCTGTGCCGAGGGGAAAGCCATAACTATTGATATCTAAAACACCACCAACATAATCAGGCAAATCATTCATCGCAGTATTAGCACCAATAAGCTGCCATTTAGTGTGAGAAAAAGTCACTGACTGCTGCAAAGCGGCTGCTGTAGCTTGCACTCTGGCGATTTCACTATCTCGTTTTAAATCGACATACTTTGCCGCGGCAACCACAGCTAAAATGCCTAATACAATAATGACGACTACAAGTTCAATTAAGGTGAAGCCTTGGGACGAGTTGGACTGTTTAATCATAAGCTTATCGACTTTTAAATAGATGACTCTAATCATAGGTTATTTTAACAAATAGCAAAAATAAACTTACTTAATGTCGAGCATAATTAACTCAAAGTATCAGTTTTATCATAGCATTTAAACGATGAATTAAGTCAGCAGTCAGGGATAAAGAAGGCTGAGGAGTTAGTGTTGTTAATTAGCAACAAATAGCTCAAGGCGGGAAGTTAAGACTCATTATTGATTTGCTTCTGATATAAGATTATTGCTTAGTAGCACCAATAAAAGTCAGCGATATTTGCTGACTTTTATTGGGTGGAGTCCATATATCTATTAATTATACGCTTTTGGCGATTAGCATTATTTGTTCAATACCTGATTATAACGCTCAAATGCGGCATCTAGATCAGCGATCAAATCATCGACATTTTCAAGGCCAATATGCAAACGAATTAATGGCTTACTGCTATCCCACTTGGTAGCTGTGCGTAATTTGTCTATACCAAAAACGCCCAAAATTAGGCTTTCAAATCCCCCCCATGAAAAGCCCATTTTGAAGTGTTTCATGTTTTCGACAAAGGCGGTTACTGAGCGCACATCACCTTGTTTTAGCACAAACGAGAATAAGCCGTTTGAAGCGCTAAAGTCGCGTTTAAAGAACTCATGACCCGGGCATGACTCAAACGCCGGGTGACGCAAATGGTCAACCTCAGGGCGGTTTGCAAGCCAATTAGCTACTTTAAGCGCGTTTTGTTCATGTTGAGCTAAACGAATACCTAAAGTGCGCAATCCACGACTTGCTAGATATACATCATCTGGTGAAGTGCACTGGCCTAGCAGGTAGCTATTTTCTCTTAATTGCTCCCAGTGTTTTTCATTGGCTGTTGCCGTCCCCATCATCACATCAGAGTGACCCACAATGTATTTGGTGGCAGCTTGAATTGAAATATCCACGCCCATTTCAAACGGTCGCGAGTTAATGGGGGATGCCCAGGTGTTATCAAGCATTACCACAATATCGTGCTGGTGGGCGATACGACTTAGGCTTGGAACGTCTTGAATTTCCATGGTGATAGACCCTGGAGATTCTAAAAATAGCACCTTAGTATTGGGCTGAATAAGTGCCTCAATGCCATCACCTATCATAGGATCATAATAAGTGGTTTCAATGCCATAACCAGCAAGCAATTTATTACATAAGTCTCGAGTTGGCTCATAGGCACTGTCGACCATAAGTAGATGATCGCCCGCTTTTAAAAACGAGAGCAAACTATTACTGATGGCAGCGCTACCTGATGGATAAAGAGCTGTGCCAACGCCGCCTTCGAGTTCTGCAATCGCTGCTTGAAACGCAAAATGTGTAGGGCCGCCACGGCGGCCATAAAACATTTCGCCATTAGCCTTATTTTTAGCGGCAAAGCGCATATCTTCAATGGTATCAAATACCATGGTTGATGCACGGTAGACTGGAGGGTTAATCACTCCTTGGGTCCATTTTTTATCGCGGCCTAGACTGACTATCTGCGTTTCTTTTTTCATCGGACGTATTCCATCAGTTTTTAGTTTTAGCCATCTTAACATCTAAACGGCTAAAATAAAGTGACAATTTTTTAGCTTGCTATAAACCTTCTTTACTTAACGGAAGCCTAATGCTGATCTTCACCCCATTTATATTGCCAGCGTTGTCTTCAGTGTTATTGGCGAAGATTTTGCCATCGTGGAATTGACAAATTAAACGGGCGATATAAAGACCTAAACCTAAGTGCGGCTTGTCTTGTGACTTTTGCACACGTACCGACACCATAGACTCAAATATTTGCTCAGCCATATTATCGGGTAGCGCAGGCCCTTGGTTGCTAACACTTAACTCGGCGAATTTGCCTTTTAACTGCAGTGAGACTGCAATTGGACTTTGATCATGACTAAACTCGAGTGCGTTAGCGATGAGCTTATCCATTAATTGAGCAATATACTCGGGCACGCCGAGCACCGGTGTTGATTCTGAAGTGATATCTAAGCTAAAAGCTTGAGCTGGGTAGGTCATCTGGTAACCCTGCATGCAGCCGCCGATCACTTTTTCTAATGGGAATACTGAAGTTTCCGCATGAGACAGGCTTTCTTCTAGACGTGTAGCTTCGCTCATATTATTGAGGATCATATTAAGCCTATTTACCCCTTCTTGTGCCCGATCAACATATTTGCGGGTGTCTGGGTTTAACTCTTGTAAACCTAAATGCTCAAGTGACGATCGAACAACAGCAACAGGTGTACGGAGCTCATGAGACAACCTTGAAGACATGTTTTCTAGGTAATGAGTATATTGACTTAAGCGGCTAACAATACTGGCAAAGCTGCGTGATAAATCACCAATCTCATCGCGTACTTTAGAACCTTGGATTTCATTTTTAATTCGTCCTTGGCTATCAATGGCCTGTTCTGCTTCATCGCGCAGTTTACGGATGCGACTAGAGATATTAGACGCAAAGAAAAACAGCGCTAACGTGCCCATGCTCATCACCGTTAGAATAACATTAAACAGTTTCTCTAGCGCTTTGTTGCGCAGTGTACGAATGCCATGAGTGGTTTCTTCTGCAATGACCACGCCCATCACTTTATCGTCAATCCAAATCGGGCTGGCAGCAGCAAGTACCACGGCTTTACTATCGGGTGTGAGCCGCCAAGTGGAGCCCTGCTGACCGTTCAATGCTTTGGTGATATGGCTGCCTTGAAGCACAGTGGAGTCTTGCAACGAATCAATAAAATCCTTCGCAGGCGTGGTTAAGATTTTATAATAAAGTGGATGCAAGTATTGGCGTTTAAATTTACCCCAGCCAGAATCGTCTTCCATATCAATAGATGAACGTGACCAAACGCTGTTATCTGAGCGAATATCACCAGATTTTGCCAATACGCGGCCATGTTTATCGACCACCCAAATTCGCGAGCTATTATGGCTCATCCCCTTAATAATGCTTTCAATTTCGGGGGAGGGGACCAACACTGTGCCAAGTTTACTGACATCGTCAATGGCTGACGTGCCGACGACAGCATCGAGTGCCCGGCTGCGTGGATTATTGACATCATAGACTGCAAAGCCAAGTTTGCTGCCCACCATGTTGAGTGGGATCCGCAGCTCAACATTGTAGCCTTGTTTGCTTTTAGTCCATTTACCCTGAATTTTTACTTCAGGGGTGACAGGTTTGGTAAGTGTTGGATCTTCCGGAAGTTCAAAAGCACTGATCCAGCCATCTTGCGTGGTAGCAATGATATAGCGCCTAAATTGGCCATCGGGTGCTAAGGTCGCAATAGCGATATGATCGTTTCTGTCGATGCTTAAACTGTTTTTGCCACGATAAACCACATTGGCATCGTTGACCTCAAAAAACGCATAAAGATAACCCGCATACTTACCCACCATGTGGGTAAAACTTAAGTTTAGCGGTGCGCTATCATCTCGTTTATAGATCTGATAATCAGCGCCATAATTAAGTGCACGGTGACGATAACTGCTCCAATCGCCAAGTTTACCGTCGAGCTGAATAGGGCCTGAGAGTGGATAGGCATATAAGTCGCGGCCTTTCTCTACTTGGGTTAAAAAGCTGGCTTGGCTATCAAACAATTTGGGGCGTTCATGTAAAGCAGTTGCAAGTGCTTGAGTGGTGCCCTCAAGAGTTTTTTCTTGGCCATGGCGTAAATACTTTTCCATCTCCCAAACATATTGATAGCCAAGCCAAGGTAGGCAGAGCAGAAATAACGACAATATAGCGACTTTAGTGCGCAGACCTATCGGCATATTAAACATGGTGTAACAAGTACCTAATGAGTAACCCAAGTAAGTTTGTGTTCAAACATCATTGATTATGAGAATCCCAGCGATAACCCATACCGTAAACAGTATCAATACAGTCGAAATTGGGATCTTGCGCGATAAACTTTTTACGAATGCGCTTTACATGGGAAGTGATAGTTGAGTCATCAACAAAGATTTTAGCTTCTTGCATCAATTCTTGGCGCTGTCGCACATGGCCTGGACGTTTGGCTAAGGCATGAACCATCCAAAACTCTGTTACTGTTAGCTCTATTTGTACACCACTCCAAAATACCTGCATGCGGTTAACATCAATGGTTAACAAACCGTGTTCGACTAAGTGGCTTTCATCAATGCTGACATTTTTAAGATCTGAGCGTCTAAATAAAGCTGCAAGCCTAGCAATAAGATGCGGAAAGCTAACGTCTTTACTTAGGTAATCATCAGCCCCAAGACGCAGGCCACACACGGTATCAAAATCACTATCTCGCGCGGTTAAAAAGATAATTGGTAAGGTGCTCGACATTGCACGCAGTGATTGGCACAGGGTAAAACCGCCATCTATTTCATTTTCAAGACCAATATCAATAATCGCAAGATCGGGTAGACGTGTATTAAAAGCTTGCATCGCTTGCGGGCGATTGGCGTAGGCTTGAACACAGTAACCTTGTTGCTGCAGTACTTCTTTATAGTTTTCTCTAATTGCTGCTTCATCTTCAACTATTGCAATACGTTTCATGGTGTCTTTATTTCAGGCCTTAACTGTCTAATTGATTGTGACTATACAGCAAAATTAATAGGTTTGAAGTCGCAAGCCGTGATTGCCATATTGTTGCCACAATTGAACTGCAAATCGCCATTTTTGCTCCCCTGAAAAGCCATTTCAATCAGTTTTAATAGCCTCATCGAAACAATGACGCTTAACCAACTTAACTCATCGATTGGTGTTGACTAATCGGATTGAACGGATACCCAAGGGGAACATTATGAAAAAGCAACTTATCTCTACTTTAGTTATTGGCGCACTTGTATTTTCAACTCAGGCGGCTGCATCGAAAAGCGTTGAGCTTGAGCAAACGGCAACTGCAGAATCAAGCAATAATGAAGAACTAATTGGTCTTACCTCAGGCATCGTACTCGGCGCTGTTGTTGGTGGTCCGGTTGGCGCCATTATTGGTGCATTTACCGGTACCTTAGTGGGTAAGTCAGTAGGTGATGATGACGCAATTAAAACTCAGCAAGCCATGCTAGATGAAAAAGAGCAGCAATTAGTCGCGCTTAATCAGCAAAACCAGTCTTTGGTTGAGCTCTCAGATCAATATGAACAAGCGCAGCAACAATTAACCAGCTTAAAAATGGCTCAGGAGCAAAAGTTAACAGAGTTAGCATTAGGCTTGAATGTGCAATTTAAAACGGGTTCTTCAACCATAGAACCACATTTTCAAAGTCAGTTAAATGATATCGCCTATGCCATGTCGCTATCGCCAGAACTAACACTAGATTTAACTGGTTACGCTGATCGCCGTGGTGATGGCGATTATAACCAGGCCTTATCTGAACAACGAGTTGCCGAAGTGAAAAGCTATTTGGTTGCACAAGGTGTCGATGAAGCTCGTTTACACAAACAAGCCTTTGGTGACTCTTCTCCATTAATGGCTGAGCAAAGTTTTGAAAATGACTTCTTTGACCGCCGCGTGACCTTAAAACTGCAAAATCAAGAAGGTTCGATAGCAGCTATTTCTGCCAAATAAAGGGATTACTTGAAGTGAGCTCACATCGCTAAATATTGAATTAATCAAACTAATAGCAAGTGGGTTCACCCAAGGTGCAGCGTGATGCTGACAAGGATTAAGGAAGTAAAAATGGCAGGGTATTTAACATTTCATGCTGAGCTTAAAGCGCCGAACTCCATAGTAAAGTTTTTCGGCAAAATCGTAACCCCACTTGCAATAGTAGTGATATCTGTTTTTGTATCGCAGCAAGCATTTGCGTTATCTACGACAGAGGCGCTTACTAAGGAAAATGGATTACAGACCGAGCCAATAAGCCAAGGTACGTTAGTTTTTGCTAACCAATATGGTGATGTGACTTTGGCTTTACCAATGAAAACCGATGTCAATATGCAAGTTTCTGGTTGGACTAATCGGGTTGCAGTGCGCCATGAGTTTACCAATGCTTCAACAGATTGGGTTAATGGTCAATATCTGTTTCCGCTGCCTAACGAGGCGGCAGTCGATCAACTTAAATTACACATTGGCGATAGAGTTATAGAAGGGCAAATACAGCCCAAAGCCAAGGCCAAAGCGGTATATGAGAAAGCTAAATCCCAAGGCAAACAAGCAAGTTTACTGGAGCAAAAGCGCGCAAATATTTTTAGCGCCAACGTGGCGAATTTAGCACCAGGACAAACCTTAATAGTAGAGCTGACATATCAAGAAACGCTGGATTATCGTGATGGCGAATTTAGCTTGCGCTTCCCTATGGTTGTAGCGCCACGTTATGCCCCCAAAAGTGGAGTCGATAGTCCACAAAACCCTCTGTCAAATTTGGCACAAGGTGATGCACAGAGTTTAAGCGAGCAAATTATGGCGCGAATTAAGCCACAAGAGTATGCGGAATATAATAAGCAACTGCTTGCCAATAAAAGCGAACTCGCTAAGCAAGGTGAGCTATCAAACGAGGTATTTCATCAACATGTGGCAGCTATTGCAAAGCTGCCTAGCAATGCCGCAGGCTCTGCAACTCAGTTTGATGAAGCAAAGCAACAACAAAATCTTGTTTCCATCAAGGTTAAATTTGATACTGCTATGGCGATAGAAAATATTGTTAGCCCCTATCATCAAATTGATATCAATATGATTGAAAACGCAGCAGCTCAAGTTAGTCTAGTCAGTGACGCAATAGCTAACCGCGACTTTGTACTGACTTGGGAACCTGTTCAAGGCAGCGAGCCTTTAGCAGCGGTATTTTCGCAACAAGGTAAAACGCATCAAAAAGAGCCAATTCAGAAGGGGCAAGCTTCAACGGCTCAAGATGAAATCAGTCACAGTAAAAGTGCTGAACAGTATGCTTTGGTGATGCTGATGCCGCCACAAGGGCAAACTGAACAAGTCAATACAATTGCAAGAGAACTTATTCTCGTGATTGATACATCAGGCTCTATGTCTGGTGATGCAATTGTTCAGGCAAAATCTGCGCTAAAGCATGCGTTAGCAGGACTTAGGCCACAAGATAGGTTTAACATTTTGCAGTTTAACTCTAGTGTTGCCAAATGGTCGCAACAGGCAATGCCTGCGAGCGCTATCAATATAGGTCGTGCTCAAAATTACATTAACCGCTTACAGGCTGACGGTGGCACTGAGATGGCTCTTGCTCTAGATGCGGCGCTTAATCAACAAAAGAGTCACCTTGCTTGGCAAGGGGAAAATAATGAGCCTCAGAATCGTAGCGGCAATTCTATTCGGCAAGTGTTATTTATCACTGATGGCGCGGTAGCAAATGAGTCAGGATTATTTGAGCAAATACGCAACCAGCTAGCAGATAGTCGACTATTTACGATAGGTATTGGCTCTGCACCTAATGCGCACTTTATGCAGCGTGCTGCTGAGCTTGGCCGGGGAACATACACCTACATAGGTAAGATGGATGAAGTGAATAGCAAAGTCGTTAATTTGCTAGAAAAGCTTGAGAAGCCGCAGGTGACAGATGTCGACCTTAAATTTAGTGATGGTAGTGTACCAGACTACTGGCCAGTGAATATCCCCGACCTATACGCACACGAACCTATTCTAGTGGCAGTGCGTATTCCAAGTTATGTGAATAATGAGCTACTGATTGAGGGGCAATTAGCAGGCCACTTCTGGCAGCGACGTTTGGCACTTAACAGCAGCGAGCAGGCTAAAGGTTTAGATTTAGTCTGGGCGCGTAAGCAAATTGCAGCTTTAGAGCTAACTAAGCAGAGCGCGAATAAACAACGAATTGAAAAGCAAATAACCGCAATTGCAATGAACTTTCATATTATGAGCGCCTATACCAGTTTAGTTGCCGTTGATGTAACACCGATTAAGCCTCAAGGCGTTTCTTCGGTTGATGCGAATGTTGAGCAGCATTTACCTCATGGCTGGCAAAGTAATCTTCAAGGCTTAAATCAGACACTGCCGCAGACAGGCACCAATAGTTATGTGTTGTTGATTTTTGGCGGCATGCTGTTGTTATTAGCACTCTTGTATCGTTTGTCATTTGCTAGAAGCGCGACTGATGACTAATTTTAGTGGTTTTTTTTATCAGCGTTTTACAGGTAACTATAAGCGTAAGGGCGGCGGTTTAGCTGAGGTAAGCAATAAAGCTCGCCACTTTCACCGGATCTGTTGTTGGTCACTATTACTAGTTGGCGCTTTATTAATGGCTCAAGGGGGATATATGCAAGCTAAAGCACATTTTGCACAATTTTTAATTCAGCAAGCATGGCAAAAAACATTACAGGAGAGGAGGCCGCATAAACCTTGGTCTTGGGCTGATACGCACCCGGTGGCAAAAATGGACTTTTTGCCTGCTGATATTCGCGATTACGATAGTGAGCATGCTCGTTTAAATGGCGATAGTTTATATGTGCTTGCTGGTGCGTCGGGTCGCAATTTGGCATTTGGACCAGCGCAAATGTTGTCGTCCGCTAATATTAATAGCCGTGGTAATACAGTGATTGCAGGCCACCGAGACACTCATTTTGCTCGGCTTAATAGCATCAAACTCGGTCAGCTAATTCGCCTACAAAGTGCTACAGGTAAAAGTCTGGTGTACAAGGTGATTATGGCTGAAGTGGTGCATGAGTCAGATATGAGTGTGACTGAAGATAGCGGCGAAAGCGTATTAACTTTAGTTACCTGTTACCCCTTTGGTGCAGAGTTTGCTGGAGGAGAGCAGCGCTTTGTTGTTCAAGCTGTGCCAATTAACTAAAGCTATCGATTGCAACTTGTTGCATTAATGACTCATAGTAAAGACTAATGTACGATAAATATTCAGCTAATATTTGGTGAGGTAAATATCGGCTTGGTAGTCAATCTTATTTAGTTTGCTGTATTTATATCAATACAGCAAGCTAGGTTCTAATGGATTAACCCCTAAGGCTTTACAGTGGCATGACTCGATTGCGGCCCAAGCGTTTTGCCTCATATAACTGTTTATCAGCGCGTTCAATAAGCGCACTGTCGCTGTCATTTAGCTTGTATTCAGCCACACCAAATGAGGCGTTGATGTTATTAATGGTGGTGCCTTTGCGTTTATCTTTTAGTAGTAACTTCTCTAAGCTTCTTCGCATCGATTCAGCAAGGTGGCGAGCACGTCTTATTTCAGATTTGGGTACAATTAAGGCAAACTCTTCGCCGCCAAAGCGATACAATTTAGTGCCATCTTGGCAAGACTCCTCTAAACGTTTACTTACCGCCTTGAGCACTTGATCACCTAATTGGTGGCCATAGGTATCGTTAAAGGCTTTAAAGTGATCAATATCAGCGATGATCAAGCAAAGCCCTTGAGGTTGTTGTTCAATAATTGCTTTTAGATCGTTATTAAATGCACGGCGATTTAATGAATGAGTTAAAGCGTCAAATAACATTTCATGCTCTGACTGCTTGAGTTGATGTTTTAAGCTATCGATTTCAGATTGCGCTTTGGCTAATTGCTCCGAAAAATGTTTAGCACTTATTCTTATCTCATTAGAGTCTTTTACTAAGTTTTTTACGACAGTAAGCACTTCTTCGATAGTAAAACCGTCGTTCTCTATCTTATTTAGTCTATTGTAATTATTATCTATTTTACTCTGGAATTGGGTCGCATCGAGATTGGTATCTTTTATTGATTGCGATAACTCAGTAACCATAGCATCAAGGTTTTGGCGCATATCGACAAGATCAAGCTCAACGGGATCAGACAAAAACTCTTGGTAAAGACGTTCGCTCTGACTCGGTGGACAAGTATTATACTGGCTAACAACCTTGTCTAAATGCTGATTAAGGGAGGGGCTGTTTTCACCCACATAAGCGTACCAAAGCGCATAGTTTGTTGGCGTGGTAGGTATTTGATGCTTTAGCATTAAGGGAATCGCTTTTTTTAACTTAGTCGCAGATTCCTTTAGCAGTGGACTCGCCATTGTGATCCTTTATCCGATATTTATATGTGCGCGGTAATGCAAAAGGCTTTTATCTGCGCCAATTATCTTTTGGCAACATTCTATTATGTTTTTAACTTAGGCTAAACTGGAAAAAGTATATTGTTAATCTTCAAGTGCTTATTTTTATACTGATTGGTATTAGTTTGCTGGTGGGATTAGAGCGCGGCCACTGCTATATAATGCGCAAAACACATAAACTTGCTTAAAGCGAGAGCTTTAACGACAACGAGTGGCTAAATATAATCTTGGTAACTAAAAGATCAGAACTGATAGCTAATAGATAGCATTGGGCCGGTGAAGCTGTAGTAAATATTGTAGTCAGCAAGCTTGATGTCAGCTTCTGTAAAAGTAGACGTGTATTCAACATCGACTTCGTAGTAGTTAAATGCAGCTGTCATATGCCAATTTTCACTGATTTCTGCTTCGACACCGAGGCGAATATCCACCAGTCCACCTTTTAAATCATCTAGTTTGATATAGAAATACTGCGCATGACCATTTAATTTAAAGCCAGGGTAAAATTCATAAGCGCCATAGACACCAATATCAGGTAGTGGAGCTGACAATTTTTCATCAACTACTTTAGGTACATCTATGGTGTCTGGACAACGTGTTTCAGTATCTGAATCACAGATCCCTATCCGTCCTTTAAATGCCGTTTTGATAAACATAGCATGCAAACCAACAGAAACACCTACATCATAGTTGTCGCCCTGCCAAATATCGTAACCGTAGCCGACACGCATAATATCGATATTAAGAGTTGAGTCGAGCGAGATCCCTGATTTGATATCGTAGGTTGTATCATCCCAAGTGAACTGAAAAGGCTTTTCAACCGATTGGACCATGGCATTACGATGAAGCTGCTTCCAGTCTACATATAAAATATGGCGGTCATTAAAGTGGTGGGAAAATTCGAAAAACGGTAAAAACTGCGATTCTTCTAATTTTAAATCAGATTCAAAATCAAGAGCGAATGCATTGCCTAAAATAGGGTCATTTACATCAATCGTTGAGTCGGTGTTTGCATAAAAACCACCGATACGAATAATGGTATTGTTTTCGGCAAAAGCCAAAGGGCTTGCGATAAAAGCAAGCAAAGTCATGCTGCGAATGATGAAACTTTTAAGCATTAAAAGTCACTCCGTCGTTCTTATTTTTATTTGTTCAAATCAATAGCGCTTTTTGTTGTTCGAGCTCTAGCATAGCAGGAACTTTTGATTTGTGAATAAATTGTTTCAAAAAATTACATCTTGTTTTGTCTAAAGCAACTTAAAAGGATGGGGGGCGAGTTTTTGCGGGAGTTGAAGGTTTTGTATTGAGGAACTGTGGCCTGTAATATGTTCTGATTATTTTATTAATTAAGGCTATATCGGTTAAATAAGGCGTCTGGTTTGGTGCGCTGTCTGGGCTCAATAAAATTGAGTTTACATTTATATGCAAAAAAGAGTACAAAAAAGAGTACTGATTGTAGCCCTATAAAATCTCATAACGATATTTGTGATTTTAGAGGGCGGGTTGCTATGTAAAGCAGTAAGGGGGATTAAAATAATTTTGGAATAAGGATAAGTGCCCAGGTTAGAGCGCAAAATGCTAGGCTCATAAATACGGCTGCAGATGCAATGTCTTTTGCTTGTCCGCTTAAAGGATGGTGTTCATCACTAATTCTATCTACAACAGCTTCAATAGCAGAGTTGATTAATTCAACGATTAATACCAAAAATAAACCGAAAATAAGTAAGATCCGCTCGATGATTGTCGCGTCTACTAAAAGTGCTATCGGCAACATGATTGCAGCTAAAACCAACTCCTGTCTAAATGCGGCTTCGTTTTTCCATGCAGACTTCAAGCCTTGCACTGAAAATCCAGTTGCTCTAATTACGCGCTTTATGCCTTGGTTATTCGCTGGTTTCATAATATTCCATGTGTGCTAACGCCGCTTAATAACGTTTAATTGGCATTTTTAATCAAAATTTTGCAGAGTATAACATGAAGATTTCGCTGATAAATGGTTAGCAAGATAGCTTTATAGATATAGAGAGGTAACTTTTAGGACGCCAGATAAATAGGTATAAGCAGCGCCTTGGCACATGATAAAGATCGTGCCTAAACTAATTAAAGGTTTCACAGGACGTGAAGCGGTTAATTGCTAGGAGCCCCTATATGTTAGTCAGACACACTTTGTTGTTTATCCTCATTTTGGTATTTAATGTAACTCCTTTGGCTAGCGCTCACGCACAAACTGAACAGCAATCTATATTAAATAGCGTTAGGCCCTCAATTCAACTCGCATCAACACAATCTAAACCAGTTACCAATTTATCTGATTACTTAATCAGTGAAAAACTCGATGGTGTAAGAGGTTATTGGGATGGTGGCGCAATGTACAGTCGCTCAGGGCGAAAAATTCCAGTACCTAATTGGTTTGTTAAGGGCTTCCCAAGCTATCCACTTGATGGTGAGCTCTGGATAAAGCGCGGCGCATTTGAGCAAGTATCCGGGATAGTAAGAAAATCAAGGGCGACAGACAAAGAGTGGCAGAGCATAAGATTTATGGTTTTTGACTTACCTGCCGAGACTAGTAGATTTGAGTTAAGGTATCAAAAGGCGATGAATGAGCTAAATGATCTCAGCCCTTATTTAAAGGTAGTTGATCAATACTCCTTTAATAGTACACAGCAGCTTGATACCCGCTTGCAAGCTATTATCGATGAGGGCGGGGAAGGTTTGATGCTACATAAAAAATCAGCGATTTATCAGGTTGGACGTAGTCAAGATATTGTAAAGTTGAAGCCTTTTTACGATGCGGAGGCCACCGTTATTGCTCACAAAGAGGGTAAAGGAAAGTTTAGTGGCATGCTTGGAGCTTTGGTCGTTGAAAACGAGCAGGGCAAAATATTTAACCTTGGTAGCGGTTTAAGTAAAGCGCAGCGTTTAAATCCCCCTAAAGTCGGTAGTTTAGTGACCTATAAGTATTATGGTTTGACGCAAAAGGGCACGCCGAGGTTTGCTAGCTTTTTACGAGTAAGGGCGGCTCAATAGCGAAGCCTGAAAAGGATTTAAATTAACGGTTTTTATTTATAGTCGAGCTATTAAATTTGAATGAAGCACTTTATATTTTGTTTAAGTTGCAAATAGTAAAAAGGCTCAAGAATTTAATCTTGAGCCTTGTAAGACATTCATTGGGTCTATCTTAGAGCTGCGAACTACTTACATAACGATTTAGCTCGCTAGTTCAAACGATTACAGTACCTGTAAAACTTGCTCTAATGGCAGACGTGATTTAGGTAATGCAGCATTATAATCTTCTGCGCTGTGGTGGTAACCCATAGCTAAAGCAACGCCACACACATAACCATCAAGCTCATCTTTAAAGATCTCACCAATAAGATCGCTATCAACGCCTTCCATGGTGGTAGAGTCGATGCCTAAACGTGCAAGTACGTGTAAAGTGTTACCGAGAGCAAGATAAGTTTGTGCTTTAGTCCAAGTTGAATTGTCGCCATTTTCGTCAGTGTTTAGCTCAACGAATGCATAGGCGCCAAATGCTTGTTCTCTTTCTTCTGGCTTTGAGCGCTTGTCTACAATGCCTTTATCAACCACTTTAGCGTAATCTTCACGGCTATACTTTGGGTTGTGAGCAAACAATACGATGTGTGAGGCTGCCTTAATATGTGGCTGATTAAACTGGAAGTTATTTGCAAAAGTATCATGCATACGCTGCTTAGCTTCATCGCTCTCAATCACAATGAATTTCCAAGGCTGTGAATTGATAGATGATGCAGAAAGGTTCATCGCCTGATAAATCACATCAAGATCGGCTTGAGGAATACGCTTAGATGCATCGTAGCGCTTTGCAGTGTAACGGCTTTCTAGATCAGCAATAATTGGGTGAGTCATATTCGTTTCCTAATGTTTCAGCGGTGGAACCAATTTAAAAGTTGCCGCTATGCTACCTGTATATCTCAACTTGAAAAATAGTGTTTTAATTGAATGATTATCAAGATTTTGTTGATAATAGAATTATCGAAATAATAGTGAATGATAAAGTTACATCTTTAGTTTAGTTTGAAGCGGTATTCAGTGTAGGCAACAAGTGGATTAATCAACATAGCGGACAAGACAATATGCGTCTGAGTGTCTCGTCACGCTACTGATAGGGATTTGATTTATATGTCGTCGAGTGCAAAAACATTGAATTTAGAGACTAAATGCCTAATCTCATTGTTTGAATAACGCATTATATAGATAGTTAATGAGGGCGCTATGCCGATAAAAATTAAGTCTGTTCTATTTGTATGTATGGGCAACATAGGTGATAGGTTTTTTATCCTTTAAAATCAATCAATTAAAAGTGTCGTCCAAAATTCCCCAAAAAATACCCTAAAATCCCCTAACATTAACCGCCCTCTGAATAAGCTTTTATCTCGAAAAACTAGGCATAGTTCCTGGCTGCAATATCGGTTTAAATGTGGACTTGAGCTTAGGTAATGAATGCTGTGAGTGTAGGCTTTAAAGTGCAGTTGAGGGCTTAGCTAGATAGCAGCTGTTGATACGAAAACTCGACTATTTGTAATGGCTGTCATGGTTAATCAAAATTAAATTCGCGGGATTCATCGAGGTTTAACCCTTGATGCGAGTGATGCGACCCTATTGATTCAACACAAGTCATTAGCTCATAGTTAGCAAGTTCTGAATAGATATAGAGAGGGAGGCTGAGATAGACATACAAGACACTAAATTACGATTTTGAGTCACGTTAACTCTATTGGCGTTTTTAGCTTTAATAAAAGAGAGAGCTATGCAGCTAGGCTGATAGCTCTATTTAACTGGAGAGGGGCTGGCTTTTAGTTACTAAATAGTGCCTCTAGTTCACGCGAGATTTTAGCTTGAACATTATTGAGCTTTTTAGGCGTTTCCCGCTTTGTGGCAGGCTGTACATAGTAGGTTTTACCAATCTTTATTGCCGCTGGGTGAAGTTGCCCCTGACTAGCCCAACGCGTCACCTTTCTTGGGCAGTAAAGCCCGTCAAAGTTACTTTTGAACCACTCTTTTAATGTCAGTAAATCTTGCATTTGAACAACCCTATTTATGTGAATAGGGTCATTGGAACAAATAGCCAAAAATCGACCAAAACAGGGGTTAAGCTCTAACCTTAAAATAAACTTAACGAATTTCTGTTATTTCTTTAAATACAATTAGATATAGGTGGATTTTTTTTGTAGTAAGTGAACTTTTAAAAACTTATTGAAATTTTGTATGGTAGAAATTAGATAAGTTTGACTTCCTCCCATCCAAAGCCTCGCTGATCATTATAGCGATCAGTCATTCTTTGGTCTGAGTGGCCGCATAAAACCTTGGTATCAATACCTTGGTTGCGGTATATACGCTCCGAAAGCGATCTAATTTCGTGAAATGATGCAGGTGTTCCTGGCCAGTTTATTTCAGCTTTTATTCGAGCGCTTTTAAAAGAACGAGACAATGTGTCAGGATGAATAGGATCGCCAGTCTTGTTTGCTGTTCTTGAAACGGTGTGGTGAAGCACAAATTCTGAGTCTTTACATATTGCTGTTTGTTTAATGATTTCTCCTAGCGAAAGATTTAGATCAGGAATTGACAGCATTAAGGGGATTTTTAATAGCTTGCCAGTTTTTAGCTGAAATATATGTAGGAAATCATCTTCGATAAAAGAGTAGGGGGCATGCTCCACTAAATCTGCAAATGAAGCGTAACCATTCGAGTTTGTAATGAAGTGATTTGGGTTCTTTTTGTATTGCTCAAAACGGTGTAGCCAGTCATCACCTTTGTTTTTTCTTAGTAAACAGAGATCAGTTCTACGCTGGGCAGTCAATAAAGCCAGTTGGTAGCTGAATAAATATGGCGCGTATGTTTGCTGGTGACATATTGCTTCAAACTGAACGATAGAGATCCGTGACTTTTCTACTTTAGATGTTGGGTTTTTAGTGACTTTAGCAGGGTTAAAGTCCGATGCAATTTCTCCGGCTTGTGCTGCTTCAGTAAACAGGTCGATATAGACTGAGCGTATGGATTGAGCCGTCCGGTTTTTACCCTGTTTAGTGTAAATGTCCAGTAATTGCTTAATGTGTTTTGTTGTGATGCTGCTGATTAGCAGTTTTCCATGGTACTTCTCAATCGTTCCTAATACGTGTTTCTTTGCTCGCCAAGTATTAGGTTTTATTTGGCCTAGGCTTAACCTTTCTTCATGAAGCTTGATATAGCTTTTAATCCATTTAGATAGCTTCAAATGCTGCACAGACAGTGTTGGCGCATTAATAATTGCTGAAACTCTTTTGCTGACTATTTGAGGGATAATTATGGCGTTTAGCGCCATAGCCTGCTGCATCGCAGAGTTAATATTGCTACCGAGTGAGCGATATTGTTTAATTTCTCCAAAGGCTGCTTTTCCATATCTTGGATCTCGATATTGGCAAGCTATTCCGTTTTTAGCCCGGCGGTCTCTTTTTATATAAAGATTGAGCACTCCATGCTGATTTAAGTGGTTTCTCATTAGTCAAATTCATTCTAAGCACCTTATTGTAAGTGTATGAAAAAAATGGTAATAGTAAAGAAACATGTTTAACGAAGTTAAAGATTTTCTTCCATTTTAACCCACCTTAAACCGCTGGCTTGTTGAGTCGGTAAAAAATTGTCACTTGTTAAAAGCCTTGAGATTCTTGCAACGTCAGATCTCTTTTCTGCAAGTAAGCATACATCGGTTTCATGTTCTTATGACCCAACATATCAGATGACGTGCTTACCACTGGGGCATTAGTGGCTATTTCTTGTATGGTTGAACTTTGCGTTATTCTGTTGTTTGAATTGCACTTTGCTGGGCTTGAACCCAATTCAGTTTCGAACTCTTGAAGTAGGTTTCGCCCAAGTGGTCTCAGTTCCGCAAAGGTTGGTGCTTTGCTGTTTAACCAGTCCAACTTGATCTCTTTATGGACTAGAGCTGTAAGTGTTTTGGATAACTTTTCAGGGCTAATCGGTTTGTTCTCTTTACTTGCAGGCTCTTTAAGTAAGAACGTTGAATCGATAGTTACCTGCTTTAATAAATCCATAATAATTTCGCCTAAGCTAGGTAGATCTTTGTTGACACGGTGACTAAGTTTTAACTTAACAACGTGTCTCGTTTTCTGCTGATAAATGACCAGTTCACCTTTATCTTGATCGACATAGCTATAAGGGGCTAAATCAACTCGAGATTGAAAGCTTTGGCTGGCTTGTGCTCTATAGCTAGCATTTTGCTCAAAATGCTTAACTCGTTCATCCCAATCTTCACCTTTTGCTATGCGTATTAAGCACAAATCTGTAATACGTAATGCAGTTGTTGTAGCAAGTTCGATTACAGACTTTAAGAAGGGCTTCTTTTCTAATGTGCTGAGTATGAGTTTGAATACTCGTTCTGAGATACGGCTACGTTTTACTGGAACTTTTACCGGTTCTGTATGCTCGACAGGGTTAAAAGGAAAGCTCACCAGGCCTTCTGTGTAACAAGCTTTCAACATTTTTGAGTACATGCTTCTAAGCTCCTTTGCAGTGCGATACGACTCTTTCTCTAAAAGCTGGTTGATATGAGCTTGTATATTAGCGCTACTAATCAGATTTGCAGGGCTTTCGCCCCACCATGCTTCAATTTTGTTTAGCTGCACTAGGTAGTTTTTTTCAGTCGTCGGGCTAATGCTGCCGTGGCTTTTATGAATTCTTTGTTTATTCTTAGTAAAGGCAACAAGGTCTCGTACTTTTAGACTAGATTTACATGTCACCACTGTTGAAAGTGGTACTTTAATATATGCCGGAGGTGGAATAACAAGGCCACTAGACGTGATCACTGAGCCTGGATTTGCTTTGTTCCAAGCGTGAACCCCTTCTTGAACTTTATTGTATTTTTGAAGTGCTCTATCGAAATTAGAACCAAGACTGATGACCTTCTTATCGCTTTTTAGGCCGCCGACAATGCAATAAAATGGGTTAATCATCTGAAAGGCAAAGCCCGATGCAGACTTCTTACAAGATTTTCGATAGAAACCTTGCGGTAAATCCGCATTTTCTTGTGTTCTCTTTCTACCCATTACACTTCCTCCTGCGTCGAAACATTCTGTTGACCAGGCAAAAGGCTTGCTGTTTTGCTGTGCATTAAAGCTAAAATCTGAACCATTAATTTGTTACCAATTCGTTGAACACGCTCGAATTGAACCAGCAATTTTAAAATCGCCCAAAAAAAGAATAAGCTCTAATTATTTATTTTATGTGTAAGTCGCTGATTTTAAATGGGGTAAAAAAATACGAAATTTTTTTTAAAAAAGTTTTGTTTTTATGAAAGTTGATGTTGGGGTTTGTGCGTTGATTTGGTGGAGGGTTAACTTGGGGGAGGTGATCGCAGGATAGGGGAGATGTGGAACGTGTCGTTACTGGGCGACTTCATTAGAATGTTAGGAATAGTTTTACAGTTTCTGATAGCTCTAGATATATAAAGCACGTTAAGGTCCGTGAAGAAAGCAAGTGTTAACTAAGTTACTTGCTGATAGAGAGAGCTAAATTATAGACACAATTTAATGGAGCCAACTGGATTTGAAGCTGTTGCTACATAGACTCCGTTGCGTCATAGACAGTTTGCGTGACAAAGTAATTACTGGGTAGTGCTAAATAGTTAGTATGGTTAGAAATTATTTTCTGTCGACTAAGTCTATTTCATTTAGTATTGAGGTTACGAGTTTATCAATGGATACACAGGTTCTCCCCATATCTGGTTTTGCCCATCCATCATGAGCCTGATTATTACGGGAATAATTTTCTCAAGAATATTAGTGCAGTCTCTAAGTTGTTTTCTATTTGCTGAACTGTCAAACGTTGCGCCACCATGAATGATTTGATTGCGTAATGTGTAAAGACGAGAGAATAGGATCGCTAGTACTTCGGCTGTATTGCTATTACCAAGAGCGCGGTTTGATAAAGATTTAGCAAAGGCTAACGATTCCTTCCATTGACCTTCTGTTATACGGCCTGAATGAAAATCCCAATATTGTTGTAAAATGAACTCATTGCTGAGGATTGCTCGGATATCTCCAGAGTAATTATCCCAAACTATTTGTGAGAGTAGATTATTACTATCAATTTTGACTAACTTAGATAGAAACTTTTGGTACCGAAAGCGCTCACCAAATTGTTGTTTCTGTTCAAAATCTTGTGCATAGGCTGCATTGAATGCAACCCAAAGAAAAGTAAATCTAGAATCGTCATCAGTACACTGTTCTGCTTTATTTAACCAACTTAAAGCTCTGTGCACTCGTACTGAAAGGTTTTGAGGGTAACTATCGCGCTCTTGACGATGGCGGGCCTTCAGTTGATCGTAGATGCTCATAGGTTATTTTTCTTTGGGAATGTTCACTGGTGGTCATTTAATCAAAATCATAATGCTTAAGCAAGGCAGTAGTAATTAAAATTTCGAGTTAGACTTTTGATTAATAAGAAAATATTGCAGTAGTTTTTTCTTAATTGCTAAATAAGCTTTAATTGGGGGGAGATAATCCACCGTGTGGGGAGTAATTAATAAAGCCCTGAATGCCTATTCAGGGCTATTAACCTATGCTAATTGAATATAAGCGTACATATAAACTCTTCTAAGTTGTTACTGATCTCCCTTGTACCCATATCAGGTATAGCGATACTCAATACTTTATGGGAAGCATTATCGTACATGTAGTAATGTCCGTCCCCAATATCAGCTAGAGGGAGTAGAGAAGAAGGGAAGCCATTAAAACTGCGGAAATCATTTAAAGCTGTCACAATGTTTAGGTGGGAGCTTTCTTTCACTCCAAGGCCGTATGTCTCGTGAGATTCATAAGAAATAACACCGACATCCAGAAGATAGGTGCGATATTCTGGCGAAAAACTTATCCTAAGTTGTGACTCAGCTTGTGCTACTTGCACTTCTTCTGCTGGTAAAGTGTCAGCTTGGTTTTCTTCGATAAGTGCTATAAGCTTATTCATTGTTCAATCCTAAATTTAGTTCTTGTTTGATATCTTCTGCACGTGCTTTCCAGTGCTCGGCCCTTTCTTTAGCAAATTCAGTACGGTCTATTTCAGACTCTTTTTGCTTATCATGCAACACGGAATCATTACCATTGCTTATATGTTCAGTCTTAGTTAATTCAGCTAAGGGAGCATCTGCTGTTTGGCCAATATGATGCAGCTCGTAAGGTTTACCATTTTGATCTAGTGGTGATTTACCCTTTTCCATTCGCTCGAGGTTTGTATTGCCAAAATCATCTTCAAGTTCAAGATCAATGTCTGTACGGATCAAAGCATCTTTATCGTTGAGAGTTATACATTCTAGTTCGGCTTCACCGTAAATATCAGCTTCTTCCTTGCTACCAATAGCATCTATTACTGATTCAGAGTAGCCAAGCTCTTGTAATTCCGCTTTATATTCTTCTGATAAGGGTTCCAACTCTTCCCTGATGTTGAGCTTATCTGTTATCGGTTTATCCAACTCGTTAAGGGCTTCTTTTGTTATTTCTGTTTTTTCAAAAGAGTTAAAAATAGCGGGAGGCAGCTCTGAAACGACCTCTTTAAATGCCAATATATCCATAACTATGCAACTTCCTTAGTAATAAATTTATTCCAAGCAGCGTATAGCTGCAGATAGTCGCCACCTTTTTGGGTCATACTCTTCACAAAACATTGTTCAACAGATAAGGCCATTGCAGTAGAGAGATTCCCCATAAGACTTTTGATTAAACCTTGAAGTGCGACATGCATTTCCTGAACATCAGCTACACTTTGCACTATGAGTAATAGTTTTTGTTCACAAGCTAAAAGAGTCACTACAGTATTCGCTAATGTTAGAAATTGGTTTTCTTTGTGAATAGGTAAGTTTGCTAAATCGCCTGATTGCTGGAAGTATCTATTCAGATTTACTTTTATATGTGTAGGCAAGTTACTTCGGCTTAGATTGTGTACTAAATTACCATGGTTAATTGTTGACTTTTCTTTGCACCTTAGCGCAAGAAGCCATTGAATTAATTGTGAGCGATAATCAGCTTCATTCCATAAAGAGGGTATCTTGGCTTGATATTGATATAAGTCAGACTCTACAGAGAAGTGTTCTACTTTGCATAGAACGGCTTCGAGCCACTCATTTTGATAGATAACAGCAACTCCTCTAGGTAAACGCGCTAGTTCATCTAGCTGCTCATCCGAAAGGGCTGCAGCTTTCCCTGCAAGGAACCTATCAGCCTCATCAGGAAGTCGCATTAAGATTTTGGTGTTGGTATTGCGAATGGCAGAAATATGCACCGCTGACGGTGATTGATCCGCGATGATAAAGCCTTCGCCATACGTTCGCATTTCAGCGATAGCATTAGACAGCATTTCGACTGACTTCTCGGCAACGCTGCCGCCTTCTGCGCCACTTGATGATGGGTTTGCTCGCAAGATATTGTGAGCTTCTTCCAACACAGTAATGTGTTTGAGAGGCTGGTTCATGAGCATTTGTTCAGCACGGTATTCACCAAGTCTAATGATCAATAGCCCCATTAAAAGCGACTTGGTTTCTTGAGACCCAACTCGGCTCAAATCGATGATGACGTTGCGGTCGAACAGGTCGGCATTGCTGATTTCATCAGCGGCAAAGATTTGGCCGTTCAGTCCGTTAACCATTGACCGAACACGCGTGACCAATGCACCGGTATAGTTGCTCTTCATTTCGTCCGAGTATGCCGATTGTGCGATGACAGACTCTAGCTGCATAAGCAAATCGGCAAAGGTCGGGAACAACGGAGAACTGAGTGTTGACGTCGAGTCACGCAAATCCCACCCACAGGCCTCATAACTTCTCAGTACTGCATCTTTGAGAATGGCAGGCATTGCGGCATACATTGGCCAGCAGACGTTGAACACTTCTATCAGGCGATCCACATGCTCAAGGACATGGGTTTGTTCAGGGAAAGAAAACGGATTGATTTTCAGTAGTTCTGTAAATCGGTCGTTTGTGCCCAAAATACGCACATCTGAGCGATTTCCGAAGACGTGCTTGTACTCGCCCTTAGCAGGCTCAATGACCAAGAATGGAATGTCTTGCTGTATTGCTTGATCCAGTAGCGCGTAAACCGTATTGCTTTTGCCTGAACCCGTTGAGCCAGTGATCAGGGTGTGGCTGGTCAGTTGGTCAAGGTCTAATTCCACGGTTTGTGGCAAGTCGGTCCACAAGTGACGTACTTGGCCCAATGAAATAGTTCGCGAGTTGGTGTTAGCAATGTCAGCGTTTAGTGTTTGCACTTTCCTGCCAAATGCAGCAGTTTCCTGTACCACGACGGTAGACGTGGAACGGCGAGGAAGGCTTAGCTGTAGCGCCATCTCCTTGCTCGATACCAAGGTTGCAGGGGTGAGGTAGGGGATGTGAGTATTCCCTGCAAAACTCGGCTCAAGTCGAGGGTGCATGAGCTGTCCCAACCATTGCGTTATTGCATTGGCCTTTTTTCCTGCCCATGTGGTCAGAGCAAAATCTTCCATTGACGACTGAGTTCCGCGGGTGAGGCCCAAGAAAATGCTTGATAGGGCTTCACTGGAGGCGGCGCTGTCACTGACAAAGTAAGCAGTACTGAGCCAGCCACCGTGGCTTTTTGCCTCGTTGATACGATTTAGATGGTGGTCGACCTTCTCCAACATATTCAAAATGCCTTTGTCCGCTGTCTCAAAACTCACTTGTTGTGTTGAGCCGTGGGTCTGCGTTAGGCCTTTGGTGTTGGTCGTGCTATGTGTGTCTGTTTCTGTTGTTGTGGTACTGGTTGCCGTCGACTGGTTAGTCGAATGACTGCTGCTTTCACTCGTTGAGGTAGATTCAGAGGAGCCGACAGTGTCCGTTGTTTGGAACATGCTTGCCACTTGTCCTCCAACTTGTCCGCCAATCATGACCCCTAATGGCCCAGCGAAGATGCCTGCAGCCGAGCCGAGTGCCATGGCTCCCATTCCAATTATTTTATCCTTTTTGTTTGGCGAGGATTTACTTTCATTGGTGGTGTGAGAACGGGAAACCGATGTTGTTGTACTTTCACTGGTACCTGTTGTTTCGGTCAGCCCGAGACTTTCGCCCAAAGAGTGGCTCAGTCCTTCACTGATACTGAGATTGATAGCATCACTGTCCTGAATGCCATAGCTGTATTGGCGGTTCGACAATGCGGAAAGCTGAGTCGCCACCTGCTCATAGCCTGTGCGAACGGTATTCAATGCTTGCATGGAAACTGGCTCGGCGAGAATAAGCCCCTCATAAGTACGGTTTTCTGCGGCATCGATAAAACGCTCTAGCCCTTGCATAAAGTGGGTCTGGTCTTGTGTAGAAAGGCCCGGCACGCTGCTAACTGCGGTGACTGTTTTGCACGAGTTGCCTGCACTGAGTTCGTCCAATAAGGTGTCAATATCGGCGCCGTTAAGTGGGGAAAGCTTACTGCCAGGGAAATGCCCTTTGAAAGTTTCTTGCAACAAATCGCCCGAGTTTTGGCCCAGCATTTTCCCTGGCTCACCACGCGTGCCAATGTAGAGCAGCGTCTCTTTTCCGTCAGATTTTAGGAAAAGGAACACCGTGTATCCGGCTGCGCCCAATGCAGTGTAAGCTGCGGTGGTGCTTTCTAGTACGGATTGCTTGTTTTCCTGTACCAGACGTTCCACACGGAAAATGCGCACATCGCTACCTCGGTTAAGTGGCACGCTTTGTTGGTTTTCCACCTGTAAAACATTGTAGTGTTTGAGTTCAGCAAGATAGCTTTTGTTAACCAATGCATGAGCAGTCGAGAGCGTCGTCAGCGCCTCTTGTTGTGCGGGAAGCAATTCGGTCTGGGAGGCGCGGTGCTCCATTTCGGTAGTAGATAGATTCATCTTTAGTCCCACTAAACAATGACAGCCAGAATAACAAGGGCGATAGCCGCCACAACTCCACCAATCAGCAGCAACGAATTTAGCACGTTATTTTGAGGTTTAGATTCCGTACGCTGAGTTCTTCCCGTCGATGGTTGATCTCGATGCTGGTGTGTCTGCTTCGGCATGCTTTGTGGCCTTGTGCTGGGCGCTGTCGCAGATCGGGGCTCATCTTCTGCAAGAGTAAATACTTGATCACGTACAGCGACCATATGCCAGATGCGTTCCAATGAGAAGTTGGAAGACGCATACACTTCCTGCATATGGTAGTAATCCTTGTTCCACTTGGTAGAATCGAGAACCATGTCTTGGGAATAGGCATTTTCTTCATAAGCGACAAATAGATTTGGATGTTTAGATAGTGTCCATGCAATGGCCCGACGTAATGCTGCAGTCGAAAGCCGCTTATCATTCATTTCCATAAACAATGCAATACGTATGGTGGAAATATCGTCATTATTGACGCAGTTGTTCAGCGAGCGGGATGGGGTAAAGCCTGTTAAATCTTCAGATGAAAAATCAGCGCTCATGGTGTTTTCCTTTGTACGTTGTGCATCGATTTGGTTTGTTGATGGAATAGAGGTGGGCCGGGAAAAACCAGCTATACCTCGCTCAGTTAAGTGACTTTTAACCACGATGAGATGTTCTAGCCTTTTCAAACAGAAGTTTTCTTCCGCCATATGGAGCTGTAAGGAGAAATAAGCCCCCCCCTCACGTTCCCACTTGTAACTGTCATCACTTATAGGGTCAGTGGTAACATCTGTTCGGTAGTCTTCGAAAAGATCGTGCTTGTCATCGGGCAACGCAGACAATATTTGGCGTAGCAGCTCCGCCTTAAAATCCCGACCTCCAATAAAGTTAATGATTTGCGATTTAAACTCTGCGGGCGTCAACGTTGGTGCAACAAGTTCTATGGATGTTTTCATGGTATCAGGCCTCTCAAGGTCCACTGAAGATTATCAGTGGGCCGGTAACTGATTAAAACTGTAAGATGGCTTCCAGCTCATGTTTGATAGCTCGAATATCTTCGATATCGGCTTTCGCTTGAATAATGGCGTGCTCACGCTGGGCTTGGTTTTCAGCCTTTTGTTCTAGGTCGTCGAGAATAACCTCAAATTTCGCACTGAACTCGTCCTCCAAGAATGCGAGGTAGTTGTCAATCAGCTTATCTTTGTCTTCTTTGATGCGCTGTTTTGCGTCGTTCTCTAGGGATTCAAATTGGCGGCGAACAATGATTACTCGTTCTTTCCAGATCTCATGTAGGTCAACGTATTTTTGATCTTCGTACACCGCAACTTGTCGTGTGTCTCCCCATGTCCATGGTTTGAACCACGTTGAATCACTCACGGTGCGATAACGAGTCACCACAGATTTGGTTTGCACCTCGTCGTTATTTAATTCGATGTTGAACGAGAGGGCTGCAATGGAATTCTTTAATGACTGGAAAACGGGCAATTCTAAGGCGCGGCTTTCTGGAAACAGGGCCGCCACATGGTTCAGGTACTCTTGATGCAACTCACTTTTGATGATCTCTTGTGATCGCAAAAATGCCTGTTCATACTCATTGATAAAACGATTGAACGCAAAGTTGATTTCTTTTGAGGTCAAGTCGACTTGAGATTCGGCCTCTAGGACACTGACATCGCCTTCATATGCGTTACCCAACGTCTCGACAAGCTCATAGGCTTGCTTTTTTAAAATATTCAGAGCATTGTGCACGTCCATTGGAAGGTCACGACCTTCTTGTTTGAGCTGTTCTTTGTAAGCCTCCGTATTGAAGCCCTTATCACGACGCGCTTTAAGGCTGTGAATTTCTGACTGAAGTATCGAAAGCGCTTGCTCATCAATCTCCAGTTGTTTGATTAATTCCGCTTCTTGCATCCCACGTTCGATAGCGGCAGTCATGGCCAAATGAGCGCGGTTTAGTCGCATTGGGAAACTGTATTTATTTATGTACTCATCGATAACCGCCTCAACAACGGTTAGGCCACTATTGAATAGGGCACCCGACATGGTTTTGTCTTGTAAGGCTTCATCATTTTCCGCCCGATCTTGAGAGGCTGACATTACTGTTGAGCTTACCGACATGTACTGAGGAAAAGCCATACTCTCTTCTTCATCTTCTTCTTCGCACAGTGCAACTGCCATATAGGCTTTTTCTAACTGCTCTTTAGATGTTAATTTACTTTGCGAACGTAAAAGGTAGGCCATACGCGCGGAAATAGGGTAGAGGTTAGGGTCGTGAATGCCGTTCTCTTCGAGATAGCTTTTCACGCGATTTAGAGCTTCTCCAATGTTTTCACCACGTTGGGGGTCGAACATGTCCATCTTGTTCACCACAAACAAGAAACGATCCTTACTTTGCTTACCGCCTTTGCTCATTATGTCAGCAACAAGTCTTAGCAGCTGAGCATCATCGTTGGTGCCCAATTGTGTTGCATTCAACACATAGATAATGAGTGGATTACGCTTCGAATCCTGAATAAATCCCAACGTCGTTCGCTGGTGTTCAGGGTCCTGACTGTTATTTGGCCCCGGGGTGTCGGTCAGCACGAGACGGACATTAGTGTTTTCTTTTATGGCGCGGATATCACCTTTCAACGTGATGATTTTGGTTTCACAGTCAGCGTTCCACGCCTTCATTGTCGTCAAATCAACTGCGTCATTATGCTCAATAAGATTGCTATTGCTGTCGAAACGTTCACCGTAAAAATCGCCGCCTTGGGATTTGTCGTCAAAAATGTGGGCAATTGTCGCGGTGGTTGCTTCGTTCGCTGCGGGTAGCAAGTCTTGCCCCAGCATAGCGTTAATAAAGGTGGATTTGCCTGAAGACATGGTGGCAACCACATACGCGTCAAAATCATTGTTCAATGCGTCTTCGAAGTCTTGTTTGGTTTTTTTGTCACTATTAGCTAGGTAGTCTGCAAACTTTGGCGACTCCCCACTAACGCGAGCCATCAGCGCTTTTATTTTTTCTAGGCGTTCTTCAGCCGGAGTAATAGGATTAAACTTTAGCTCAACACACATGCCTTTTTGGATCGCATACTCGGCTGCTTCTTTAATGTCATTAAAGTCGGATTCGATGCCTGTAAACTCAATAAAGAAGTCTTTGCTGCCATTAAATAATGCCTGCAGGTCATCAAAAATTTGTTCTACCCACAGTTGCAAGCGTTTAGAGCAATATGTAGTGATGTTGGAACTTTCAGATGGCGAATTGCCATTAATGAGAAATTCGGTTTCTACTAAAAATGGGTTATGTTTAATACAGATATGATTCATGCAATATTCTTCTTATCTAGATAAATTAATATGATGCTTATGTATCGTTTATGAAGCTTAAGATATTAGTGACTTGAGAGTTCTCAGGCCTGTATATTCAACAAAGGTTTTCAGCTCTTTTTCGCTCATTTGAGTTTGTTTGTTTTTACTTACTTTATTCAATCTCCAGCGAAGATTACGTTTGAGTCGATAAGGGATTGCTGCAGCTTGATTTAAGTTATGAGGCAGATCTCGAAAGCGGATCAGTTCGCTATTTAGGATATTTCGCTCTCTTCTGCCAATCTCGACTTTTGATAATGATTTATTTGCGATAAGAGCCGGGAGTGCCATGAGAGGAACTATCACAGGCTTTTTGAACCCAAGTTCACACAAATATTGTTTTGCCTTACCGACATAATGCTTAATGCTTTCTCCTCGTTCTTCATCTAGTTCATCGATTTTGTTAAGTGCAAAAATTATTTTTTGGAATGGGTTGAGATCCTTGATGACTTTTAGCATTTCAGCGTCATCGGTTGTTCCCTGTTGAGTGGCGTTGAGTACGTAGAGTAGGGTACTCTGAGGGTATAATGTTATAGCCTCAATAAATGCTTCTCGGTGTCTCGTATCCATACTGTTATTGGCACCAGGTGTATCAATCAAGGTATAACCAGCCAGTTTTGCACTTGATTTACTCTCGGAATATGGGAAGTGGATATCAATTGACGAAATAGCCTCTGACTTATTCCACTCTTTGAGTTGGTTAGTGCAAAGGTGATTAATCGAGTCCGCAACAATTCCAATAGAACTGTATGCTGTAGCCTTTGGGGAGCCTTTTTCGCTGATGGTGATTTTAGTCAGCTTTGCTGTTGTGGCTTCATTGGCCGAATGCAGTAATTCTTTGCCTAAAAGAGCATTAATGAGAGAAGACTTACCAGCGCTCATTGTTGCCACAATAAGGATTGTTTTTGATGATTTACTCATAAGAGTGTATTTCCGTTATTTCTGCTGTATAGCTCATCCATTGACTCAGGTTATTACGTATATGCTCGTTAAGCTCTGGTGGGGAAATTACTTTTATATTTGGAAGCCAACTTTGAATTAATGGTGTTATTTGGGAATAACTCCATGCTGAGGCAGATAGGATTAGCGTACCATCACTTTTACGTTCGAGTATTTCCTGCCTAGGAAATAGTGGCTTCCTCTCAAAGAAGAAAGATACATTCGGTGCTACTTCAAGGATGATTTTGAACGCAGGAAGTCCAAACCAGATCGAGTCATGTTCTTTAATTTGCGCGATAATCCGGTGATCTAAATTGAAATGTTCTTTGTTTATTGAGACGAATTTTATCCTTGCCAATGAGTAGGCTTTTAACACATCATCTGCGAGCGCAGCTAAGTACCAGCTTCCTCGGCTATATACCATCATATAGGGATGTACGTTTCTCACTTTATCTTTATACAAAAACTGGACAGTCTGTCTGTTTTTGATAGCTCGTTCGAAGAATGTATGTTGTGAATCAATGAACTCCAACTCGAGAGGTGACTCTTGGAAATGATAGTAGTCATTAGTTTGGTTATTGATTAGGTTTTTAAGAAACTTTGCCGTTTTATTCGGTAAGGCTTTTTTCAGGCCAAGACCACTAATTAGGCGAACTAAATCATGTTCATTGAATGCAATACGGGAAGATGAAGAAAGATGGTAGCAACCTGTGGTTGAGCATCTTTCCAGAATTGAGCCTAACCTTTCAAAATCTCTACGGATAGTTTTGCTGCTGACATGATGTTTTTCAGCCAATTTTTCGATTTTGAGTGATTGATCGCTGTAAGCCATCGAAACTATATCCGCTAGACGATTGGCAAGAATGGTGCTCTTCATAAATTACTTCTAAATCAGGCTCTTCCTAAGACTGACTGCAATATATAATATAGTGTGGACAGGTTGTGTCCATATAGATCATGTTTTTGAATTTATTTTTGTTTATTTTACACTTTGCTGTTCAAACAGGTGCTTTACGCACTGGTAAGTTAAGGTTTTTGGGTTTAACTTATGCCTGTCGAGCGGGTGCACATAGTTCTACGACTTTATTTATCGCTTTAACACCAATTTGTGCATCGTAATTGTGTAAGGCTACTTAGGCCTGATTAATAGCTAAAGAGCACTCTACACCTTAATATTTCGCGTGCTTGATTAGGTATAGAACACCAATAATCAACACTGCAGCAGGTATTAAAAAGTACATTTCCTCTCCTAAATATATGGTCTAAACAAATCGAAACAGGACATAGTAACCGGCGCGCCATAAGCTCACTTTGCTCGGGTCTTGCGTGCAAAGGGCTTGGTCGGCTGAAGTACCGTGAATTAGCTTGCACGTTCCTAGACTATAGGTGACAAGATAGCGAATATCGTCGGTTTCAACATAAAAAGAAAATAACCAGAACAATAATATCCCGCCGATTAGTAGCGGGATGCTCATTGTCTGGTTTAGGTTTAATCGTTTTCTTGGCATCTAAAAGTCATCAAATCCAGAGCTAAATGAGTCGAAGTTGCTGTCACAATAGCTGTCAAAAGAACTGCTACAAGTGTCGTCGTATGAGTTATCTATAGCCGTGCAACTTGTATCTATAGATGGCTCGGTTACACCATACGGATTGCCTTTAATATCGACTCCGCTATCAGCCACCATAGGTGTGCCATCGACATTAACTTGCGGTCCGTTGTTAGAATTTGTACTCATAATCTTCTCCTGATTTGCCAGTTTAAATGTTAATCACTATCTATACACATTAATGAAAAAATGCTAGATTACAAACTTGTTTGACTGAACTGTCAGCAACAAAAAGTTTGGCGTTTTACCTCGAGTTATTCTTCGTTTTTTCTTCAAAAATCCCACAAAAATTCCCCATTACGCCCCAACGAAAGTGCGCTTTTAATAGCAAAAATCGGCACGAGTTTTTGTGACAAAAGTGCATGTGAAACATGCTATCAGCTCGCGTATTTGGATGGATACAAAGTATCGATTCAAAGGAGCAACGCGCATGTACAGCTGGTCTGTACTAACCGTATTTCCATTTTGCTTCAGCAAAATTTAGCCTCACATTTGGCACAAATTGATGGCTAAACCATTTGCCTTTTCGTCAGAAAAGCACAGCGTCGAAAGAGGGAGTAGAGGTGGCACACATCCCCTCGTCGTAAGCGGTGAAAATGCGGTTAGTACAGAGCGTAGCGAGATACATGCGCGTTTGATGTCTTGAAAAGCTAGAGCGTAGCTCGTAAGACAGTGGCGATGACGAGTCATCAGAGCTGGCGGGCGATTCAAGACATATGGATGTGTCACGAAGTGATTCATTCATCAGGCAAAGTCTGGCTTGGTAGCGATACCTATCGCTATTTTCATCCCGAGAGGGATAAATAAGCATCTCGGAATAAAAATCAGCACTTTTTTACCTGAATCGACATTGTTTGTGTTTTAAGTTTCTACCTCTTGATAACCATGTTCAACGTAATAACGGATATCAAGATGAATGAGCAAAGCAGTACAATTCAACGCCTAAATCAAACTGTCGAAATGGCTGAAGAAGTAGCACGGATTTACCAACCTTACATTTCTATGCCAATGCACTATCAACCCGGAACAAGTAACAATCAGATTGGCAAAGATAGACGCGTATTAACGATGAAAATCGTTGCACGTTTCGGCATAACATCACCAACGATTATCAGCTGGCTTTATGGGATTCCACACCGGCTTGCATTAGAGCATTTAAACAAGCTTGTCAGCGAGAAATTACTGAGCTTAGTTATCACTCATCGTTCTATCGATGGGCGAGTCTATGTACTCGATTATGCGGGGGCAAAATATGCTGAAGAGCTGTTATCAGTTGCGATGTATTTTCGCGCTGGAGAGCCAGGCCTGCGAGTTAACCAAAATACAATTATGCACGACCTTATGATGCAGTACGTTTTGCTCAAAGGCGTACACAATCAAACGAAAGATAAGATAGCTAAACCTTACTGGTATTCATTTGTTACTGAGCCAGAATTTAAGAGGTTGTTTAAATCCAATGATGTGCGAAATGTTGACGGTATAGCGTTAGAGCCCGATGGCACAATCGCAGCGATTGAGATAGAGCACTCATTCAAGACTAAGGCTGCAAGACAAACCATTCTATTAAAGTGGTTGTATGGTCTAAAGCACGGTTATTACGACAAGGTCATGCTGTTCTCGCAATCGCTGCAGATCTTCAATGACATAAAGAGATTGCATAACCAGCTATTTGATGAGATGCCAACAAGGTTTGATAAGAAGACGCGGCAGGTATTACTAAGTCTGGAAGATGCAGCACTGCTCAAAGCTAGAATAGTGCACCGAACGGTACTGTGTGATGAGCTGACCAACACTTTCTACTCGTAGTTTAGATATAACGACAAAAGACACTAAATGTGTCTTTCGCCGGCAGAGCTATTATTTAAATAGTTACAGTTGTGGAAGCAATTGAACACTTTGGTTCATTTACTGTGCACTGACTTGAGGCTTCCCTGTCCTCCAGTATTATATAGATAGTCCATGGGGTAGTGAATTGGTGGTGTTTGTAGAGTGAAGATAGCAATTATTAATGAGGTGTTGGCTGGAGGTGGGGGACGTATCATAGGGAGATACGGGGAAACATGTTTTGAGTTTTATTTAACCTATTTATACCGTGAACTCTTATCTGTGGAAATATCAATAATGATATAGAAATATATTTGAGATTAATAAGAAATGCTGATTGTCTCATATAAAAATCATCCTCAGCTTTAGCTCTTTGCGATATGTATAGTATAAGTAGATAAGTAGATAAGTAGATAAGTATCACAGTATTGCAAGCCACTGGAACAGTTTAGACTTCAAAGAGTTATACTCAATTCTAAATATGGTTAAGAAACTTGCTGCTAATAAGTGGTGTCGAATTTTCTAATCGCTGGAGACGCTACTAGTTGATAGAGAGAGTATCACTAAATCTTATGTGACGTGTTAACGTCGTTTTTCTAAACATAACACCGAGTAATTCTTAAAAAGATTACACTTAATTAACTCAGCCAACTTATCCTTAAAGATCGGGTTAGGTGGCTTTTTAATTGTTAATATTATTTATAGTTTTTAAGTTGTCATCATGCACGAAAAAGTCACTTTTTTTGGAACACTCTCATTTTATACATTATCACCCTATGTAGTTTCTCTTATGTTGGGGTCGTTCTAACCTATATCGCGCTACCGATGATTGTGCTCTTTGGGCTCATTATACTGTTAGTTCGGGAAATGAAATTGGGGTTAGCAAAGCTAAACGGTAGCCTAGAGCAATACAACCAGAAGGTGGAACGTCGTCATCAGCGCTTAGCACCAGCGAGTTAGCAATAAATAAAATCATTTGAACGACAACTCTATTTAGAAGAGCAATCGTAATCTAAACGCGAGTGTTGTAATTCATTACCTAGTTCCTAAAACTCAACATTTGGGCACAAGTTCAAATAAGCCCTATAGCAATACAATCACAGGATATACTCAGCCCGATGCCAACTGAGTCACCAAAACAGCAAATTATAGCTTACCGCCAAAGTAAATATGGCATTAATGAGACTACAGGTCGTACTAATTTAAACAGTGAGGTGCGCAGTGACTTACACAATTCAATTCAAAATTTATCAGAAGGCTTGTACTCCAAGCAGTCGCACTTTATTTTTGAGCTTATCCAAAACGCCGAAGATAACATCTATGACAAGGGCGCAGTGCCTGAATTGGTAATTGAGTTGTTGGCTGATGACCCTACTAATACGCTGGGCTGTAAAGGTTGCTTGTGCATTTATAACAATGAATTGGGTTTTGAGTTTGCCAATATCAAAGCCATTTCCAGTATAGGTGGCTCAACTAAAGCCAAGGCCAAAGCTAAAGGTTATATCGGTGAGAAGGGCATTGGTTTTAAATCGGTATTTGCAGTAAGCCCCCAGCCGCACATTATCTCTAATGGTTATCAAATCTGTTTTAAAGAGAAAGATGAGCAAGCAGGACTTGGCTATGTGATCCCATATTGGCTAGAGAATATCCCTAGTTGCGCAGCTAAAGCTGGCTTTAATACGGTTATTTTATTGCCATTGAAACAAGAGGAACACCAAGATGTGCTTGCCCGCATTGGCGATGAATTGCTGCAGCTTAAGCCAGAAACCACGCTATTTTTAAACAAATTACAAAAACTGACGTTAATTACCCCAAAGCGGCACGCCAGTTTTAGTAAAACGACAAAAGGGGCGATGACCACTTTAAGTCGAACTGAAAATAGCGAAACTTTAGTTCAACACTATTGGTTGCAAAGGCTACTAGTTAATGTTCCTCAAAGCCTGCAGGAGGAAAAGCGTGCAGGTGTGACAAAGCGTGACATTAGTTTGGCTTTTCCTATTGGACATCAACTGACTTCATCGCCGTTATTTGCCTATTTGCCAACGGAGATGGAAACCGGTTTACCGTTTTTAATTAATGCTGATTTCTTACTGGTTGCTAGCCGTGAATCGGTGCGTGAAAGTTTGCCTTGGAATGCGTGGCTGCGTGAGCAGGTGGCTAAGTTTGCGGCTGACAAATTATCGGGTCGTTTATCTACGACCAGAAAATTTGATGAATTTGCTTGGATCCCACATAAGTTACGTTGCACAAATCTATTTTTTGAACCTATTTTTCAGCAAATTATTAGTGAACTTAGCCAGCACCCAATATTGCCAGATCGACATGGTCAGCGTCGTTTAGCGAGCCATTGCCGTATCGATACCGGTGAAGATTGGTTTAATGTGTTAAGCCCAACATACCCTGTCGACAGCCAAGCGCAGTACTTGCTTGAACCGCAATTAGCAAATTTTTGGTATCTGTTGGAGCAATTAGGTGCTAAACAATTGGATGTGGTTGCCCTGTGTACCTTGATTAACCATAGTGATAAGGCTAGAAAACAAAACGCGGCCTGGTTTTTAACTTTATATCAATGGTTACAACGCCATTGGCCACAGACAGATGACCGCAATGAGAGAGCTATTGCAGTTTGTTCTCCACTGATAAAAACCAGCCAGAGTAATGTGGTTAGTGGTAATTGCCTAATTTATGAACCAAGTAACAAGCGGATTTCGTTTCCGCAGTTAGTCGATAGTGAGGGCTATCAAGCCGATTATTATTTACTCGATAATAAACTGCGTTCGTTATTGCTCGCAGATACCGCTTGTCGCGAATTTATCAAAGATATTTTAAATATCAAGTCACTCACGCCAACAGAGTTTGTTAAGCAAGTGGCTTTGCCTTTTACTAAAAAGCGTATAGCTAGCTTGTCTGACACCACACTTTGGCAGTTAACAGAGTTTATTTTTAAGCACTGGTGGGATTTTAGCGATGAACTTAAATCAGACTTCTCAAAGGCCTTTCCAATAAAATTAAGCAGTGGCGGTTGGTATTATCGAAACAAAAATTTACAGGTCGTCACCCCCGCGAAGTGGTCTGGTAGCGAAATATGGCAAACAATTTTTGCCGAGTAGGTCTATGCAAAGACATTTCCGCGCAAGCACTGATTGCTATGCTGGAGAGTTGGAGTAACGAAAATAAAGCAGCTGATATTAAGCTGTTAATTAAAATCTATCAAAAATTAGCTGACGATAAGCAAGTTAACTTGACTGAGCAACTAGCGGATAAAGCTCTGATTTATTGTCCTTCGGGGAAACATAATTGGTGCCAAATCAACCAAGCAATTTGGCAAGATCATCATGATGTTTTTCATGACAGTTACCATTGGCTTTCTCAGTTTTACTCTGAAAAACTAAAAAAATTCTGGGTTGATGACATCGGCATTGCTGAGAGTGTAGAACCTGAGCACTTTGCACAAGCTTGGCTAAAGTTACAAAAGTTACGCATCAAGGATGATGGTGAGGTTGTACGAGCAATACTTCAGAGTTTGCATAGGGAGTTAATTAGTTATGCTCGCTTAGCAGATTCTGAAGAACGTACAGAGACGTGGTGGTTAACCTTTAAAAATAAAGCCAAGTGCTTCACCGTTCAAGGGACATGGCTAGATAAACGAAAAGTTTACGTCGGTGACTTAGATACGAGCAATACCAAGGTGTTTAAGAATGCAGGAGTGCCGCTGTTCTGGCGTGAGTCTGGACGGTCCAACAGCCATTACGAGCCATTGTATCAAGCGTTAGCATTGCCACGCTTATCTAGTTCGGTAAGTCTTTCTTTAGCAAAGCAGCAAGGTTTACAAGCTCCTAGTCACTCCTTTTTAACCAATAGCACCAAGCATGCATTAGCATACTTTGTTAGGGATTGCGCAATTAGATGTGGTAACGAGTCTGTGGAGTGGTTGAGCGATAATAGGGTGCTGCAAGCTATTTTGATGGCAGATGAGAATGTGGCTCCACAACATCGTTTATTGGTGCAAGCGTTGGTGGGTGATTATAAAGTGCAATTAACTCAGCACGCTTATTTTGATATTGAACTACGTAAGTTAATTTACGTTGCCGATAATGATAGAGACAGCCAAAAAGAGGCCATTGCTATTGAGCTTGCGCGTTTGTTATTCCCTAATGAATATAAGCAAGCAGAAGATACCATTTTTAAACTGCTTGAAATAAGTAGTGATAAACGTTTAGAACAGATTCGCCAACGTAAAGATTGGGGGGCTAAATTTGTAAAAGATGAGAATAAGCTTATACAGCGATTATTACAGGGAATGCCGTTAACTCAGCAAGATGATGAGCTCAATGCGCCCGATTCTCAGCCTGAAAACGTCTCAGCAAAAGAACTTGTTTTACCTATAGCGTTAGATAATGGTAAAACCATGCAGATTAGCTCAAATAGTAATGAGGTGAATGCACTCTCAGCTGATACGCTTAATACATTTACATCGTCATCGGCTGTTAAGTCACCATCGAATCAGGATTATTCCCAGCAGGTGCGGGCAGCAGAGCAATTAAGTTGTGACGAGTTCGATATGTCATATCCACGCAGTGGCTCGCAGTTTGACACCGCATCACGTTTAAAACATAACCCTGTTAGGGCTATTAATGATGGGATACTCGCAACTCCCATGCATAAACGCTCTTTAGGTACAAGGTTATCGACTATAACTTCGCGTGATATTTCTGGTAATGCGCTTTCACATCAAGAAGAGCATCAGCAAGAGGAGGAGAATAACCGTAATACTGGTATGAGGTTTATTAGTTATGTTAATCCTAAAGCGGATGAAGTCGCATATAATCCGCAGTTAACTGGGCAAGCTAAAGCGATAGGGGATGAAGCTGAGAAACTGGTGGTAAAAGCTTTAGCCGATTTAGGTTATCAACCCAAGCATTTAGGCGGCAATAATCCAGGTTATGATATAGAAGCAATTAATCCATTAACTGGAGAAATCATTTTTGTCGAAGTTAAAGGGATACGCGGTGCTTGGAATCATACTGGGGTTGCGCTTTCTGCGTCACAAGCATCGATATGTCGACAATATACGGATAATTTTTGGCTAGTGGTGGTAGAAAACCTAGCAAGTACACCACTACTCCATATGCTGGTAAATCCACTTAATAAAATCGATAAATATTATTTTGATCAAAATTGGGCAGCTGTAGCTGAGGAGATGACAGCTCTATAGGTTGTTGATGTTATGACAGATAATATCGATGATTTGGTTTTCGATGAGAACTGCAAATAGCTCTATTGCGAACTGAAGCGATTAAACAGATCTTTGCCTGTACTGATTACGGTTTTATTTATGAATTTAAGTTGGCATGGCCGAAACGTGACTTTGCGATTTAGACTGATGATATGCGGCCAGAGTTTGAAGGCTGTAAAGTGGTTATGCCATCTGAATTAGTAAATCAATTAGACTGGTTTGAGCAATATAGTTGAATGAAACCGGGGGGGCTCTTTTTGTTCTATCTAGGGGGGAATGCTGGTTTGGATTAATATTGGTTGTTTAACTTTCAGATACTCTCTTAAATAGGACTGTAAGCCCATAAAGCAACTTCGTAGCCTAGGGCAACTATATTCTATTTTTATCAAAAGTAACTTATGGGATCGAAGCGCCCGATCCCATAATTCTGCAAGCGATGCCTCGCAACGCAAATACCTTCTCCGCTTTCGTGCCCTGTATTCAACTCAGACTATCCCACTAGTACTCGCTCTTTCAGTGTTCGCTTTTATTGGGACGCAATATTCTCCGTTCAAATATAGAACAGTGAAAATTGCTTTGGGACAAAAGCGAGTTAAAGGTTTAGTTGAAGATGTTCTAAAGAACCTGTCAACAGAAAAGGTATAACTAAAACCCGTTCAGGGTAGGTGGTAAATATCTATGTTTGGAAGGTTAAAGGGCGAAATCAATTATCTAGTAGTTTTTTGGCTTCCTTTAAAGTTAACTCGCAATCTCACCAATCCATTGCGGTTATCAACTGTAAGATTCCATCTAATACCTTGGTTACCATGACTAATATCAAACAATGGTATACTAAGTTGACTAAACGGTTTTTTTACTGGTTACTCTGACATAGTTCATGATTACTAGCCACTAATCCTGCAAGAATGGGATTACAAAAGTCTTCAAATAGTTTAAGATAGAGAGTCAGGTACAGTATTAAAGGCTCCAATTGGAATATAACAATGAGTATTGAACTTCCAAGAGTTTTCTTTGAGAACGCTATTTCTAAATTTAGCGATGCGACTAAAGGGTATGTAGCGCTCGAGGTATTTCATTCTGAATTTGAAAATGAGTTCATGGTAAAATGCAGCTTGCAGAGTAAATTTGTTTCAAGATATAAACTAGATGTTGTTGAGTTTAAGTATGGTATTGCGATGTATCCTGTTACTGTATGCATTTTTGATAATACTATAGCTAAAGAGGTTGGCGTGCAAAGCTATGACAGTATATTTGCATCTCAGTTAACATGTAAAAATAAAGATGAATTTTTTCGCCTAATAGAGTCACTGTTTTTGTCTAATACATTCATTAAAACAGTAAGTGACCTTATTAAGCTAGCGCAAGTGAATAGCGCAAGATAGCCTATATTTAAATTGTTATTTTATTGTGATGGTTAATGAAATATAAAATCGAGTGGCCAGACTTCTTTGAATCATTTTGTAGCCCCTCACACTCTGCTTCAACTAAGCACATTTATGTAATCAATTGGCCTCTCTTTATAAGTTCTCCGACTGTAACTAGTAGTAATCAGTATCTTGGTAGAGACCGCTATATTATTGAGTGGCCAGATTTCTTTTCTTCTGAGACAGTTCCTGTCATCAGAAAGAGCAAAAGTTACATAATAGATTGGCCTTATTTCTTCGAGAAAATAGAAAAAGATGATGCGAATAAAGATTCATCAAAAGAAGACAAATATTACATTGAGTGGCCAAATTTTGAGTATCTAGATTCTTATGAATCAAAGATTAGATCCCAATATACATCTAGTGAAAGATCGAAAGAAGAAAATATTATTAGAAAGAGAGATACTGAAGGATCCTTTGTGGTCAAAGAGACTCATCTAGAAGAGTTTGTTAAAAGTATAGCCTTTGATGAGCCAGAACGCTCATACTATGATCACAGCGATAATCTTACCGGATTGCAACATGTATCGGGCCATTATCGTCGACTAAAAAATGGCACTATAGTTTATATTAGTCCTCATAAGAGATTTAGATATTAGTTCAGACCTGAAGAAAATTTATGATACCCGAATTCAAGTCCGCAGTGCGACATCTCCCCATTCTATGAAAACATGCACAGTTCTTGAAATATGACACTGCCATTAGGGACAAAAGCGAGTTAAGGTGATGAGTTGGGATTGATATCATCATAATCAATCCCAAACGTAATTTTTCTACAAGTCATCTATATTCTGAATTGAAACCTTACCTTCAACCCAAAAATGCTTCCTTAACTCATCAATCCACAAGTTGAAAGCATTTGCGGGCGAAATCGAGTTAGCTAATGTAGAGGCTACATTAAATGATTGAGCAATTATTGATTGTTATTGAGTCCGGCGATAAGGCTGGTCTCAAAGATATTGTGACTCAGCAGCCTGAGCTGATTAATATCGTTTTTGACGAGCCAGAAGTCACACCATTTGAACTTGCATTGAAAAATGGGTTTTCTGGTGTAGCGGAAGTGATTATGGATTGTGATGGTTTTGATTTAAATCATCATGGTCACAACCCTCTGCGTTTGGCGATTGATCTTGGTTTTTTAGATATTGCAAAAGCACTGTTAAACAAAGGTGCAAACCCTAATTATCGACCACTGCAAATGAGCAGTGCATTACTGCTTTGCTTAGATAATGAATATTTCGAGCTAGCAGAGCTGATGGTAGAAAAAGGCGCTGAAGTTAATATTCGTAACGACAACGGTTGGACGCCTTTGATTTGGGCGGCAATGAAAGGCCGAGTCAAAGCGGTTGATTTTTTGCTTAAGCATGGCGCTGCTGTTGATGTTTGTAACAATGATGGCTGGAATGCGATTACAGGCGCTTACTTTAAACAACGCATAGAGGTGGTTGACAAACTACTCGAGCGAGGGGCAGTTTTTAGTGCCAAGTATTCAGAAGCCTCTATGTTATCGGCTTATCAAAATGGTCACATTAGTATTGCTGAAAAGTTATTGGCCGATGGTGTGAACCCTGATGTCGAGAACGAAGATAAAGAAACGCTGCTGATTATCGCCATTACTAAAGGTGATGATGACATGATCAAAGCACTCGTTTCTGCTGGTGCGAATCCGAATGCAAGAGCTAAAAATACAAAACCTGCATTATCGTTACTTGCTGAAAATGGCAAAAATGAACTGATTTCGTTGCTGGTAGATAAAGGATCAAGTGTCAATCTTCAAAGTCAGTCCGGAAGAACCGCAGCTTATTGGGCTGCAACTTATAATCAAGCATCTACGCTTGAGCTGCTGTATGGCTACGGAGCTAACCTTGATTTGCTAGATGAAGATGGTTGGTCGCCATTGATGATTGCAGCGTGTAAAGGTTATTTTGAGGCGGCAGCAAAATTAGTGAAATTAGGTGTCAATGTTGAATTAACGCATGAAAAGCATGGAAATGCTCAAAGAATTGCCAGAACAAATGCGCCTAAGAGAGCTGCGCTTGACAGCACAATGTTAAACACAAGTTTTAAGCAGATAGTTGACCTACTAGCAGGAACTCGTCAACAGTGATTGCTCAAAGTTCAGTGTTTGATGCAGTTCGACGTGGCTATAACGAGCTTGAACTTGCAAGTAACGACGAAATTCTTGATTACTTTGCTGATGTTAACCCCGATGCTATGTCGGGGCATATCAGCAACATCAAAGGTATTGTCTTTGAGCAAGAGGTTGTCACTGCACTCAATGAGCAAGGCATGGATGCCATGCTTTTTGAAGCCACTAACCATCCGGTATCAGATATTGCCTTAATGAGTGATGGTGATATTGCCGCGGAAGTGCAGCTTAAAGCGACAGATAGCGCCTCTTATATTAGCGAAACGCTTGCTGATAGCCCTGATATTCCGATTATTGTTACCAATGAAGTCGCGGCGAGTTTTGATAGCACTCTGGTGATTGATTCTGGAATCGATAATCAGGCGTTAGATGCTGCAGTTACTGAAACGCTAACAGGTGAAGTTGTGAATCAAGCTGCTGGCGATGTCGCTAGTGATGTGGCGAGCGAGGGGCTTGCTGAACTTGTGGCTGATGTCGCATTACCTATTAGCCCAATAGGTTTTGGTATTGGTTTGTTATTTGGATTGCCTTTTTGATAGTTGTTTAGAGTATGAAATTATTGATGTGTAAAGTTGAGTGGCTAATGTTTAATAAGGATGTAGTTTAATGAAAATTTCAAATTTTTCATTTTTAAATTCCGACTACAGCAAGCTTGCTGCGCTTGCTAAGCAAGCAGAATCATATGTATATAGCGACCCACAAACTTGTGCCTTTAAGCTTCGTGCATTTACCGAGCTGTTGGTTGAATATATCTACCATTATTTAAGCTTTGAGCAAACTGACGGTAATGATTTGTTTGCGCGTCTAAATAATCAACAGTTTCGTCAGGCAATACCGAATGAAATTCAGAGCAAACTTCATTTAGTACGCAAGCAGGGAAATAATGCTGTCCATAATAAAGCAGACATTACTGTAACGGATGCGCTTTGGTTAGTACAAGAGTGCTATTTTATTGGCCGCTGGTTTATCCAAACGATGCAAACTCATTATGTGTTTGTACCTGACTTTGTGCATATTGCGCCAAATGATACAGAAATTAATTCATTGCAGAAAGACAATGAACAGTTACTTAAGGATATCGCTAACCGAGATTCCGAAGTGCGACAAACACAGACTGAACTTGAAAATATTCGCCGTAAATTGCAAAACAGTCGCGATGCCTACTTATCAGCAGAAGTGAAGTTAAAAAAGCTACAAGAATTTGAGAATTCTGCGCGTGAGGCGGCAAATAGTTTTGACATGAAGACAGGTGAAACTCGCAAACGCATTTCGGTTAATGAGTTTTTTAGCGAAGTTGAATTAACCACTGGGCAGCAAAAGGCGGTTAACGCGATTGATGCGTTTCTGAAATCTGATAATTGTGAAAGTTTTATTTTGAATGGTTATGCTGGTACTGGTAAAACATTCATTACTAAAGGGATTGTTAATTACTTAAATGCCTTGGGGCAACACTGTGTGTTGATGGCGCCAACGGGCAAGGCTGCAAAGGTTATCTCAGAAAAGACTGGGCAGGCGGCAGCAACGATCCATAGGAGTATTTTTGATTTTTCTAATATGAAGCTTGCAGAGCAAGATGCATATGGCGTTGAACTAGCGCCTTTAAAGCGAAACATTGATAGCTTAGAGACGGTTTATATTATTGATGAATCGTCTATGTTTTCTGATAGTCCTTCATGTTCAGACAGTATTCAATTTGGGTCTACGCGCTTATTAACAGACTTTGTACATTATTGTCGAGATAACTTTGATGACAGCGAAAAACCGGTAACTCGTAAGATTATTTTTATCGGGGATCACGCTCAGTTGCCTCCTGTAGGCGCAAGTTTTTCGCCTGCATTAAATGCCGAATACCTCACTAATGAGTTTAAGTTATCTGTGCATACAGCTGTGCTCGATGAAGTTGTACGACAAAAATCAGGTAGTGGCGTGATGGATAACGCTATGCTGCTTCGAGGTGCAATTGACGATAACGTTTTTAATCAACTGGATTTTGATTGCAGCAAAGCTGATATTGAATCTCTTCAATCTGATGAGGTTATTGAACGTTATATGCAATTGTGCGACAGGCAAATTGCGAAAACTAAAGATATCACGATTATTGCATCATCCAATGCACAGGTTGCAGATTATAATCGACAATGCCGACAGGTGTTTTTCCCTCAAAAAAATGAATTATGTACTGGTGATAAACTCATTTCAGTGGCAAACCATTACCGTGAATATATGTCGGTTACCAATGGTGAATTTGGTGCAGTGTTAAATGTTTTGTCTGCGCCAGAAACCAAGCGTATTACTTTTAGTAAAAAAGTTGAGGGTAAAGTTGAAACTGTATCAGTAGAGTTAGTCTTTAGAGATGTTGAACTTGGTTTTCGAGGTGACTTTAATGAACCTATGCGCTTTACAGCAAAAATAGTTGAAAACTTGCTTTATAACTCTGAGCCGTCGTTGACTTCAGATGAGTCTAAAGCTCTGTATGTTGACTTCCTTAATCGCCATTCTCACTTAAAAAGAAAAGGAGCTGAGGAAGCGCTTAAAAAGGCATTAAAGGAAGATGTTTATTTTAATGCTTTTAAAGTTAAATTTGGCTACGCAATTACCTGTCATAAAGCCCAAGGCAGTGAGTGGCAGCACGTGCTCGTGAAATGTTCTTCTCATTATAAAACGCTGACTAAGGATTATTTCCGTTGGCTTTATACGGCGATTACACGCACCTCTTCGAATCTTTATGTATTAGATGAGCCGAAATTATCACTTGGTGGTGGTTCAACTATTGTTGGGGATCAAGGTTGGTTAACTCATCTATTACCAACAACTGAAACAACTACTCCTACTATCAACGTAGCTGCTGGTGAAGATAATAATAGCAATGATGTTTCAGGCGATGGCGCATTAAATACCCCTCTGGAACATTTATTGGAAAAGGTAAAAGCACAGCTCATTGGTTCAGGGATAGAGATCACTGAAGTTAGGCATCATCAATATCAAGAGTTATATGTGTTTAAAGCTGAAGAAAACACCGCAGAAGTACAGTTTAATTACAATGGTAAACATAAAGTTTCGTCGATAAATGTTAAAGGAACCGGTTTATTACAAATCAGCCTACAACACTGCTTAGCACCGTTACAGGGGGCGCTGTTAGTTGATGGTACAAAAACGGCAGCAACGGCTGAATTTTTGTTTGTAGAGACCTACTTAGAAGCTTTCCATCAACGTATTGTTGAGGTCTTTGGCTGCAGAAATATTAATATTGTCCATTTAGATCAAAATCAGTGGAGTCAGCGATATACGTTTGGCAGAGGTAATGAAACCGCTGTTATTGATTTTTATTACAACGGTAAGCAGCAGTTTAAGAAAGTACAACCTATGCCAAATTTGAGTAGCTCTAAGCCGTTATTGGCTGAATTGCTTGATATGTGGAGTAAAATATAATGTCTGAACAACCTTTTCGCACCGTTAATAGCCTGCGCAAAGCCGGTAACCTGCAAGAGGCTTGGAATGTAGGCTTTACTTCGCTAGAACATTCGCCACAAGATGCTTATTTGAAAGGCGCGCTATTTTGGGTGTGTTATGAGTATTTAAAGCTTCATCAAGCAAAAATAGCTAAACGAGGTGCATCTTCAAATAACTGGCGCCCTAGTGACTTTGAATTTGAACAGATAGAAAGCTTGTTACAAACCATTATGGGGTTTGAAATCCCAACCGGTGGGTTGGAATATAAAATGCTTTTGGTGCAGTTTAAAAAGAATCTTGAATGGTTTCCTACAATGGTTCACTGCGTGCTACGTCATCAATCAGCATTATTTGACAGTGAAAGCAGGCAGCCTTTTCAAGCAGAGAAAGGTGAAGTACCCAGTCTGATGTTATCTAGTGTTCGGCAAGTGGCTGCTGCATGGTTAAGGGCTAGAGACCAATGGCAATTAGACTTTAACCAGTTGATGGCATTGATTAATAGTACTCGTCAGCAAGTCAGTGATACTAAGCACATTATGTGGTTGGATTACGACCAAGCAAAGTGTTTAGTCATTGCAGGACAATATGAGCAGGCTCGTAGCTTAATCCTACCGATCCTTAAGAAGAAGCAATCTGAGTCTTGGGCATGGGGCGCATTGGCGGCAACCTATAAAAAAGAAGACCAAGACTTAGCAATAAAGTTTTTTGCTAAGGGGATTATTTCTGCTCATGAAGTCACCTTTAGTTTGAAGTTGCTACAAGGGATTATTCCTTTATTGCTAGTGAAACAACATGCTATAGAAGCTTCTATGTGCCTAAAGAAAGCGATTATGGCATATCAAAATAGTGGCTGGAAAGTTAAGCCTGAATTGGAGCAGTTATCTCAACAACCTTGGTATGACGCGAGCGTTGATGAAGGGCGACTTGATGGCTATTTAAAGTCAATATCTCAAGATGCGTTGGATTATCTGCTAGGGCCGACAAAGAAGCTGGTTGGCCTTGTTGAAAATATCCATAAATCAGGCAAAGGCTTTCATGTATTTGTGAATAAATCGACGTCTTTGTCTGTGCGCATGGGAATTCATAAGACCAAGCAAAAACCGCAAGTTGGTGATTACGTTGAACTCGTTGTCTCAGATGACAATGGTGAGTTAGCTGTTATAAGTTCTAGCCCTTGTGCAAAGGCTGAGGTTGCTGATGTGGTGTTTTTAGAGGGAACATTAAGAATTGCACCAAAAGGCTTTGGGTTTGTTGAGGATACCTTTGTACCGCCATTTGTTATAGGTGATATTAGTAATGAGTCTAAGGTGTTAGTACAACAAGTAATGTCTTGGGACAAAACAAAATCTCGTTATAGTTGGAAAGCGATTAAGCTTACGCTGGTTAACGAAGCCGCTGTGCCATTGGATTACGATGATATGCCTTTTTAGCAAGGATGAAGCTTGATGATTACTGAAGACCAGTTAGAGCAAGAGTGTATTAGGTGGTTCACCGAATAGGGCTATTTCTACAAAAACGGTTACGACATCGCCCCCGATGGCGACGCTCCTGAGCGCGATGATTACCATCAGGTGGTGTTGAAACAGCGTTTGCTTGAACGCTTAGAAGTGTTAAACCCTGAACTGCCACAAGAGAGTTTGAATGTGGTGGTGAATACGGTAAGTACACCAGATACACCGGTTCTGATTAAGAGCAATCGAGCTTTCCACAAATACTTGATTGAGGGCGTTCCTGTTGAGTACAGCGTGTATGAAGATGGGGAAACTAAAACTAAGCACACTCATGCGCGATTGATGGATTTTAGCAATCCAGATAATAATGAGTTTCTTGTTGTTAATCAGTTCACCATTACAGGTACTTCTCGTCATGGAAAGACGGGCAACCGTCGCCCTGATGTGGTGGTGTTTATCAATGGCTTGCCGATTGCAGTTATCGAACTAAAAAATCCGGCCGATGAACATGCCGATATTTGGAATGCGTACAACCAACTGCAAACCTATAAAGATGAAATCTCAGATCTATTTGTTTTTAATGAAGCATTGATTGTAAGCGACGGTTGGACTGCCCGTGTTGGCTCATTGACGGCGAATAAAGAGCGTTTCCTTCCATGGAAAACAGTAACTGGCGAAGACGATAAACCCTTACTGGAGTTTCAACTAGAAACTATGGTGCGTGGTTTTTTCAAACCAGATTTGCTACTTGATTATATTCGTTACTTTATTCTCTTTGAGATTGATAATGACATCATCATTAAGAAGATAGCTGGCTATCACCAGTTTCATGCTGTACGTGCTGCGGTAGAAGCAACCGTTAAAGCTAAACAAGCAGATAGCGATTTACCTATGGTTGCTGAGAGTATAGGCAAATATCAGGTTCAAGCGACGAAAGGCTTAGATAAGATTCAAGCGGGTAGCGGTAAGGCTGGAGTGGTTTGGCATACTCAGGGCAGTGGTAAGAGTATCTCGATGGTGTGCTACGCCAGTAAGCTGCTGCAACAGCCTGCAATGAATAACCCCACTATTGTGGTGGTGACAGACCGTAATGATCTTGACGGTCAGCTTTATAATACATTCGGTATGGCTCAGGAGACGTTAAAGCAGATCCCACAACAGGCAGATGGTCGAGATTTGTTGCGTCAATTACTGTTAAATCGTCAATCGGGTGGGATCATTTTTACCACCATTCAAAAGTTTGCCCTAGGTCAAGATGAAAAAGGAGACGATGAAATTGAGCATCCAATCTTGTCAACGCGTGCCAACATTGTAGTGGTGTCTGACGAAGCGCACCGGAGCCAATATGGTAATAAATCAAAGTTAGTTGAGGTCAAAGATGCTAATGGTAATGTGACCGGCTCTAAGTATGTATTTGGCTACTCGAAATACATGCGCGATGCTTTACCTAATGCTTCATTCATTGGCTTCACAGGCACTCCGATTGCCATGGATGATAAAGATACACGTGGTGTGTTTGGCGAGTATGTCTCAGTTTATGATATTCAAGATGCGGTAGATGATGGTGCCACAGTACCAATCTATTATGAATCTCGTTTAGCTAAGCTTGATATCAATCAAGCTGAGATTGAAGAACTTAACGACCAAGTTGAAGATGAAATTGGTGAGGAAGAAGAGACCGCGAGCCGCGAGAAAATCAAATCACAATGGGCAACACTAGAAAAGCTCGTTGGTGCTGAGCCTCGTATTCAGCAGGTCGCTCAGGACTTGGTGAATCACTTTATTACGCGTACTGAAACCTTCCCGGGCAAAGCTATGATTGTAGCGATGAGCCGTGAGATCTGTGTCGATCTGTACAATGCTATTGTCGCAATAAAGCCTGAATGGCATCACCCCGATCCCGATAAAGGCGCAATCAAAATCGTGATGACGGGCAGCGCTTCTGACAAAGAGAAGATGCAGCCTCATATTCATGATAAGAAGACCAAAAAGCTGTTTGAAAAACGCTATAAAGATACCCAAGACGAACTTCAGTTGGTAATTGTGCGTGATATGTGGCTAACAGGCTTCGATGCGCCATGTTGTCATACCATGTATATCGATAAGCCGATGAAAGGGCACAATTTGATGCAGGCTATTGCACGCGTAAACCGTGTGTTTAAAGATAAGCCGGGCGGTTTAGTGGTTGATTATATCGGTATTGCCAATGAGCTAAAAAATGCTCTTAAAACCTATACCAATAGCCAAGGTAAAGGGCAACCAACGGTCGATACTGCTGAAGCATTCTCCGTATTAATGGAAAAAATTGATATTGTGAGAGGTATGTTTGCCACGCCAGTTGATGGTGCCGTATTTAACTACCGACCTGAGTTTGAAACGAATGCATTGCGTCTGTTGCCTGGGGCTGTAAACCATTTATCAGGTTTATCTCATCGCAATAGTAAAGGTGAAGAGGTACGAGATGGTAAACGGCGCTTCTTGGATGTAATGGCGGCAATGACTAAAGCGTTTTCTCTATGCAATACCATGGATGAAACCCAAGGTTATACAAACGAAATAGCCTTCTACTCTGCGATTAAAACCGCTTTTATCAAACACTCAACAGTTGATAAAAAGCGCAGTGATGAAGAACGTAACACAGCATTAAAGCAGATATTAGATAACGCAATTATTGCTGATGGTGTTGATGACATCTTTAATATGGTGGGGTTAGATAAACCTAATATTGGTTTACTCTCTGAAGAGTTCTTAGAAGATGTGAAGAACATGAAAGAGAAGAACCTTGCTGTTGAGTTACTCGAGAAGTTGCTGCGTGATGAGGTCAAAGCGCGCATGAAGAATGATGTGGTGCAGGAGAAGAAGTATTCTGAGCGCATCATGACAACACTGCAAAAGTATCATAATCGTAGTATTGAAACCGCTCAGGTTATTGAAGAGCTAATCAAATGGGCGAAAGAGATGGCTGCTGATGCTGAGATGGCGGAAGGTCTAAATCTATCTCCTGATGAAATTGCTTTTTATCGAGCATTGGTCATGAACGAAGCTTCAGTGCGAGAATTGGGTGATGATAGTTTGCGTGGTTTAGCTATCGAGTTAACTCAACAGCTGCGTAAGTCAGCTACGGTAGACTGGCAAAAGCGTGATAGCGTTCGAGCACGTATGCGTAATTTAGTTCGTCTGTTGCGCCGCTGGAAGTATCCACCTGACGCGGCAGAAGCTGCGATTAAGTTAGTGCTTGAACAAGCAGAAGTACTGGCCGATGGTTGGTATCAGTAACGATTAAAGGTGAAGCGAAAGCTTCACCTTTTTTATGGCCGAGTTTCTGCACATTCTTAATAAACTGCTTTTGTAGATAATGCTTAATATTCAATATCTAATGATTATAAAATCAAGAGTGTAATTGTATTTATTATGGTATTGTAAAAAGTGTGAAGAACAGGCTGTTAGTTAGGGAGAACAAGTGAAAGATAAGGAAAAAATAGCTCTTTTTATTGATGCGGATAATGCTCCTGTAGCAAAGATTGATGTGATTTTGTCAGAGTTAGCAAAGTTTGGTGTTGTTAATATCCGCAAGGCTTATGGAAATTGGAAAAGCCCAAACATCAAGCCTTGGGAAGATGTACTGCATGAATACGCGATACAACCGATCCAGCAATTCGATCTTACTAAAGGTAAAAATGCTACAGATATAGCATTAGTCATCGATGCAATGGACACCCTTTATACCAAAGATGTAGATATTATATGTTTGGTTTCATCCGATTGTGATTTTACTCCTTTAGTCACTAGAGCGCTTGCTGATGGCAAGTTTTTAATTGGTTTTGGTGAGCGCAAGGCACCAAGCGCATTCGTAAATAGTTGCTCCCGTTTTTTATATTTAGATGGATATGAGCAAATAGATGAAGAGGTAACTAAACCCGTTAAGAGTATTAAGAGTGATACTAAGCTAATTAACCTTCTAAGACAGGCTATTGAGGCTGTTGAAGAGGATGATGGTTGGGCTATGCTCGGACCTATAGGTTCCCACATATCTAATCAAGCATCCTTTGACCAGCGAAACTATGGATTTAAAAAGTTAAGTGATCTCTTTGCTGCGATTGATTTGTTTGAAACAAAAGTCACAAACAACACTGTGATTTGGGTTCGTGATATAAAAAGGGCGAAGCAGCAAGCTAAGAGATTGGTGTCCTAAGACTTTATTTAAGTCACTTAATCTAACCTTTCTGTATAACATTTTGCGTTATAGAAAGTGTGTTATAGAAAAATAAAAAAGCTAGATGCCTTAAAAAGTGCCATTAGCTGTTCAGTTGTAACGGAGTACGGTTTGAACACCCCAGTAATAGCTGCAATTATAGCCACGAAAAATAGACCAAATCTATTAAAGAAACGCGCGATTAAGTCGGTTTTTAATCAATCTAGATTACCGAATATTCTTGTTGTTGTAGACGATTCCTTAGGACAGGTACAGCAGCAGAATAAGTTTATTATCGAATCGTTACCATCTAACCACTGCCATATTCAGTATTTAAAAAATCGACGAACTCCTGGTGCTAGCGGGGCTTGGAACACTGCAATAGATTATTTAACAGGACAGTATCAAAATAGCTTTAGCTCACTATTTTTAGCTTTTTTAGATGACGATGATGAGTGGCACTCTAGCTATCTAGAGAGTTGTTTAGATACTGCAAGCTTAAATAATAGCAATATGGTTGCTACAGGTATGTATCGTTATGAGTGTAGCGGATTAGATCCAATTAAGTGTTTACCGCCAACGTCATTAAATGAAGATATTTTCTTGCGAGGAAACCCAGGAATCCAAGGCTCTAACCTGTTTTTATCCCTCGATGTTATGTTATTGAGTGGCTGTTTTGACGAACACTTATCAAGCTGCACAGATCGTGACTTATGTATAAGGCTTTGTGAGTTAGATGGACTCAGCTACTACAGTTTAAATGAGCCTTTGTTAAATCATTATGCAGATATTGGTCGCGAACGGCTTAGTACACCAAGCTCACCTGAAAAGTTGAATGGTCTAACTGCTTTTTGGCTTAAATATCATGGACGAATGAATGATGAACAACGAGTTGCATTTGTTACTCGTGCGCAGAAATTGTTTAACTGGAGCCTCCCAAAGTCACATCAAGCACTTGTAGAGCCAGCTCTTCAAGTAGCATTGACGCTAGGTATTGAATTAGGGCATGTTTCTTTTGGTTTAATAACAGAGACCATTGCCAAGCTTATCGAACTTGGCAGTCAGCACCTTGTCGGGCTAAATATTGTCTTAACCAAAGGTAGTGAACTCTACGATACGGATTTGAGTACACTCCTTGATTTTATAAGCCAGCAGAGCATAACTTGCTACAACTTATGTGAGAAAGATATAAGTATTGAAATAGCAACGGCTAAAATTGCTAAGGAAAATATTGGTCATAGTGCTTGGGTATTGAGTGGTAGGCCATTTTTTGATCGTTCAATCGATACTTTTGAGAATGTTATATTTACTTTTTTAACGGAAGTAGGAGCCCGTCAGCTGTGTACTCACTTCATTAATGAGCAGGTAGAGCAAAACACTGAACTAGCCTCAGAGTTAATTCTATGTCGCACAAGTCAAGCTCATACTCGTATACAAAAGTTATTGAATGTAGAAAAACTGCAACTGCTGGGAGTCGGTTCTGAAGCCGTAGTCATGACTGATGGTAAACGTGTTTTTAAGTGTATTGATTACTGGAAGACTCGCATACCTGAAGAGCAAATTAACTTCTTAAAGTTGGAAAGTTCAAAATGGCACAATTTACCAGGATTATATGCTCTGGATAATGTACTTTCTGATGGCAAAGCCTTAGTGCTGACATATCCTTATGAAGAAAGTCGCCCGTATGAAGGTGGTTATTGCGAGCAAGTGGTTAATTTGATTCACAGCTGCAGCAAAGCAGGCATTGTGTGCAATAACATTCATCCTAAAAATTTGATTAAAACTTTTAACGAAGTAAAGCTTATTGACTACGGTTCTGATATTCGCCCTTGGAATGAGCTAGGTTTTGAGCACATGGCTCGTCGAGCATTCTTATCTATTAATTTTTCAAACCATCCTCGCCTCAAGTACTTAATGCGTCAGTCGTTGCAAACTTTAAATTTGAACGAGATGCAGGGGTATCAACAATTTCGCCAACGACTAATAGGCATTGACTGTAACTTAAAACTTGCACGGCAAGTTAAATTACCTTTACCTTCTTTAACAGAGCGTCCTTCTGCGTTTGAGCTAATCATAGGTGTAATTACTAGTGATCCATATAAATTACTACCATTACTATGCAGCATTTCAGATCTGGTTCCCTGTGGCTTTATCACAAGAATAAAAACAATTGTTTTATGTAACGATTGTTCAGCTAATAGTCTTGAAAAGGTTCTTGTAAACAGTCCTAGGCCAACTGGTAACGTGCAAATAATCAGTGAAGAGCAACAAGTTATAGATGCTGAGAGTGGCTTATTTGGAGCTTGTTTTACTAACCGTCCGAATAGGCAAATAGGTATCGCACATGCTCGCAGTATGTTGCAGAAGTACGTTGGATTAGAGTGTGCAGCAAACCCAAATACTATTGCATGGATTTTGGATGACGATATGCGACTTGACGGGCGGGCCCAGCAATATCTTGGTTGGCTTCCAAAGCTTAAGGAAGAGGGAGTAGATATTGCTATTGGGCAATATGAAGGCTCTTCTCCTAATCCACCTCTAAATGGGTTGCGTGGCCAGCTGGTTGATTTATTACATAACTTACGTTGGTTAGATAAATTGCCTATTCATGCTGAAATACCTGATCGTAGTGCTGAAAATACTAAACTACGAAACAAATACCCTGATTATTATTACGATTTATCACGCAAACATTCAGCTCACCTCGAAGTACCGTTTTGGCTTGAACCAGCCTATAAAGGTGAAAGTGTTAAGGAAGCGCGAACAAGATTATGTACATACGCGCCACTTCTACTTACGGGTTTTCCACTCACTAGAAGTATTGTACCTGTTTGTTCAGAACAAGCATTAGTGCAAGCAAAAGACACGGTTAACCGAGGGGGGAATACCTTTGTTCTTAACCCCAAGGCACTAACATCAACTCCCAATTTAATTCCTGAAATTAATGAACGTGAGGCGCGAAGATCAGACATGGTTTGGGCTGTGATCAATAAGTATCATCATGGACTAAATATAAAGGCTGTTCCGTTTCCAGTTCAGCATTCTGGGCGTGTGAGCAATAGACAAGTTCTGAATATAGATAAGGTACAGGATGAAATAATGGGATCGGCGCTATACGCTGGCCTACTCGAGTTTTTGGCCACTAATGAACAGCATAATTTGGTTTTTACTACTGACGAAAAATCAATAGTTTGGAAGGCTACTCAAAATGCACGTAATACTCGCCTTGCACGATTGAAGCTGAGCTTTCATCGAATCAATGGCATAGCTCAAGCACTATCTAAGTATCCTGAATTATCAGAACTTTGCAAAAACCTAACTTGTTCTTTTAGTCCATCAAATTTTGCAAAACTAGAAGTTCAAGTTAACCAAATGAACAAACAGCATATTCACGAATTTTTAAATAAGATTGTGCCGCAGAGCACTGCTTTTGCAAGTGCACATAATAAAATGGTCGAGACGATAGAACATCATGCCTTATAAAAATTATTGCGAACTGCCGACTTTACACGGCACATTTAGAATGTATGACACTGGAGATGAGTTGCTAAGAGTCGTAACTTTTGGCGATATTAGAAAAGTTGGCAGTAACCCTATAGTGCGTTTGCATTCCTCTTGTTTGGCCTCTGAAGTTTTTGAATCCAGAGATTGTGATTGTGCTGATCAATTACGCGAAGCTATGAAAGTTATTGCACATAACGGTGGTGGTATTATTTTTCATTTGCATCAAGAAGGACGAGGTCAAGGTCTCTCTAAGAAGATTCAAGCAGTACATAAAATGCAGACTGAATCACTGGATACCGCAGAGTCCTTTCAAGTAATGGGTTTAGAGCAAGACGTTCGAGATTATACCCCTGCGATTCAAGTGTTAAAAAAACTGTCCATTAAACAGGTACGGTTAATGTCAAATAACCCAAGAAAGTGTCAAGCATTAGAGAGAACCGGGATAGCTGTAGAAGTCGTAAATACTCATCCACAAATACGTCCAGAAAATGCCAGTTATTTACAGAGTAAAAATGATAAGTTGGGTCATTCTCTGCCGTTGAGCGGAGAATTAGCTGACAGTAGACCCATATATTTTTACCACTCAGATCAAACTTGGGGAGAGTTTTCCAACTTCTCGCAACATGCTATTTATGTAGATGGGAAAATTTGGCAAACCGCAGAGCACTTTTATCAAGCACAGAAATTCAACGACCCATCCTTGCAAGAACGAGTTCGCTCAACCCCAAGCCCAATGCTAGCCAAACAAGTCGCTATGCAACTAGAGTCGAAGTATCTCAAAAGTAATTGGCAAGATGTAAAAGAGTTGATTATGTGGCAAGCACTTGCAGCCAAGTTTACTCAACATCCACAACTCAAAGAATTACTGCTATCAACTAAGAACCGAAGTATAGCCGAGCATACTAACAATGATGCGTACTGGGGAGATGCAGGCGATGGTTCGGGATTGAACCGCTTGGGAGAGTTACTAGTAGAATTACGTTGTCAGCTTCGAGATTGTAAAGAGCCGCTGTTATGTGTGGAGTAGCGCTACTTTACGGTACAACTGCAGTGAAAAGTATGCCAGAGGTATTGGGTATGCTTTCCCATAGAGGACCTGATGATCAACACTATTTAGTTAGTCATCAATTAGCCATTGGCTTCGTTCGCTTAGCGATTAACGATGAAAGTATTGCAGGTCGTCAGCCCTATAGGACTGAAGGCCTTATTGGCGCTTTTAATTGTGAAGTTTACAATGCGAAATCGCTAGCTAAACATTATAACTTGACACAAGGAACAGGGTCTGACGCGCTTGTTATTGCTCCATTATTTAATAAGTTAGGTAGTCAAATATTGGCTGAATTAGATGGGTTTTATTCAGGGATTATTTACGAGTCAGATACCAATAGTCTTTACCTGTTACGCGACCATATGGGTAAGAAGCCACTATTTTACGGCAGAGCAGATGACAATTTATTTGTTGTAAGTGAGCTTAAGGCATTAAAGCAGATTGAATGGTTTGAACAAGTACCGATTGGGATTAGTAAGTTAGATTTAGCTACTGGAGTACTGTTACAAATAGCTGAGCATAGTGTACCTGCGGGTAGACCGGTTAGCTTACAGTTAGCTATGGAAGAAGCTGTCGTTAAGCGTTTACCAACTAAGCCATTTGGTATTTTCCTTAGTGGAGGTTTAGATAGTTCGATAATTGCAACAATAGCGAGTAAATACCGTAAAGATATTACTTATTTTGTGCTTGGGGAACCAGAAAACGCCGATGTTTTAATGGTTAATATTCTCGCACAACATCTTGGTTTAGAAAATGTTAAGTACATTCCATTACCATTGGAGCAAGAGTTGCCAGCATTAATTGCTAAGGTACTTTTTGCAGCTGAAAGCTATAACCCATCAATTATAAGCAACGGTTTGGCGACTTACATACTGGCTGAGGCGGCAAAAAGGCAAGGCATAAAGGTTGTACTAACTGGTGAGGGGGCTGATGAGCTATTCGGAGGCTACCATGAGGGCTTATCTGAGCTTGATTGGCAATCAACGCGAGAGAAGTTGATTGCTGATATGTGCTTTACAGAGCTTAGGCGCCTGGATAAATGTAGCATGGCTCATGGTGTTGAGGCGCGATGTCCGTTTCTTGATCGCTCAGTGAAATGTATTGCAGACAATTTAGAGTATCAACAGTTTTATTTACCTGAGAGTAACAAGGTGGCGCTAAGGGAAGCATTCAGACACTTATTGCCTGCTGAAATTGCTAATCGGAAGAAAACGTCCTTTGATGTAGGTAGTGGAGTACGCAAGTTGGTTGTTTCTTATTTGACGCGTAACGGCAATATGGAAATATTCGAACTAAGAGGTCTTTGGCAGCAGGCATTTACTTATGATGTGAACAACCCTTACTTTTCAAGCTATCCAACGTTTGATGCTGTTATTGCAACTCGGGGAGTAGCACATAGGTGACAGTACAATTGGCTCAGAAGATATTAGTTGATAAATTTAGGAGTGAACCTTTTCACAATCTATATCTTCTTAAAAATGCACTCCCAGTAACTACAGCTTATGGTGGAACGTGTTCAGATAAAACCTTGAGCTATCTTGAGTCGGCGAAAGCTTCGGGGTTAGAAGCATATTTGCATACTGCTCGTATTGATGGCGAAGAGAAACATAGGCTAATAAGGTTAGAAATAGGCGGGCAGCGCTATTTTGCCGATATTGGGAATGGCTGGCCATCTATTCGACTTTTTTCTGCAAAATTATCTACTGCTTATGAATGCTTTGGAATGCGTTACAGAAGTGAAGTTGAAAATGGGCTTATTAAAATTTATCACTCAAAACGCGGTGTTGAAAAGCTTCAAATGGAAATCGATATTGCACAACAGGATGAGGCGAAAATCTATGAGGGAATTGCTAATAGGTTTTCAAGTAACATCACTTATCCTTTTGGCGATGAGTTGCGTTTTTCTATGATCATTGGGCAGAAGTTTCTTTTTCTTCGAGGTACTCGACTAGAAATCTATAGTCATAAGGAATACCAAGAAGTAACTAACGTTGAATTGGATAACCTAAAGTACGAGATCGCTACTCATTTTGATTATGATATTAGCCCTATTGAGAGGCATATTGAACAATATTAACACAAGTGTTCAAATGTAAGCCGCAGTATATTTGAGTTTTCTAAGAGATATAACAAAGTACAGGCTGCCTAGTAGATTAAGAAGTTGTAACGCTTTTGGTGGTCTGATTGGTTATAAGCACAGTATAGAAAACTGTATTTATAGGGTAAAAGTTTAAAAAGTGTTTTTATATCAACTTATTTTATGTTGAGTAATGTTAGATTTAAAAAGTGCTTATGATGGCAGGTTTTAGAATGAGAATATAACATTTAGGCACATAAAAAAAACTAAAAAGAGCAAAGTTTCGCATTTAGCTTTGATAAAACAGGCTACTTTTAAGAGATACTGTTAGTTTATGGATTACAATAATCAGTTCGACTTGTATAAAGAATATGTAAAAACCACACTTAGCGAGTTTCCTGTAGACCAAACAAAACTCAATTGTATTGCTGTCTTTAAGGCATTAGCAGAATTGACTAATGAACTCGAAGCACATAAAAATGGAAGTGTACTAGAGCTTGTTAGTCGTGACATGTTGCAAGGTCGTGTCAGTGAACTCTACGCTGCTAGTGGAAATATTCGCCGTCAAGAGGTTAATAAGTATTTATCGCAACGATTTCGGTTTCAAGATGATAAAGAACCTGACTTTATAGAGTTCACATTAGAAGATGATGCGCAGATTTATTCACGAACCGATGAGGTTGATGCTGGCTCTAAACGAGTCGCTTATCGGATCTGTCAGTTTACTCAGAGAAGTAAATTGATTGAGTATTTATGTCATTTGGATCTGACTCTTTATTACTTGTCCCCCTCAGAGATGACGTTAAATGGTATAATTAATGCCTACCTAGGGACTTTTGTTTCTAATTCAGCTAATCAAAAATGGTATGAAAAATATCAACTATTTACTTATCAGCTGCAAAGAGTTGATGAACTCACTGAAGAACAACTAGAAACACACTGGTTATCACAAAGTGATGGGGTTGCGTCGATAAAAAATGGCATCACCTCAAATACCGATTTTCAATCGGCAAAGCCAGTATTGAATCAAATTACTAAGTTGATGAAAAGCGGTAGTGATTTAACTCATTACAATCAAGCTATAGGTTTGATGCAAGAGGCAAAAAAAGAACAAAAGCTTTCAAAAATATATAATGCAGTATTGAATCGAATTGCAATTGCCTATAACTCCGATGAGTTAACCTTTCCCGTTGATAAAAGAGTGATGACTAAACTAGTGGCTTTCTTTAATCAGTATTTTTCTCTAGGGATTGAAACTAAGAATAAAAATTGGTTTGAACTAAGTTCATCATTAAAAGCAGAGATTAAGCTATGTTTGCCAACTGTCGACCCGTTAAAACTGAATATTATTATTTGGAGGATTAATGAAAATAAAAATATTATAAGCCATGTGGCCAAACTTTTAAATCGCCGAAATAATGACTCTGATTTAGAAAATGTAAATAAGGAAACGATTATGTCTCATGCTTTAAACCAGATTCTTTATGGCCCTCCTGGTACGGGTAAAACTTATCATACAGTGGAAGCCGCGGTAAAAGCGGCTGAGCCAAGCTTTAGTTGGCAAAACCGTGATGAGTTAAAAGCTGAGTATGATCGCTTAGTCGATGAGAAGCGGATCCGCTTTGTGACTTTTCATCAGAGTTATGGTTATGAAGAGTTTGTTGAAGGGCTGAAGGCTGTAACCCTTGACGGGCAGCTGAATTATAAGGTGGAACCGGGGATTTTTAAAAAGTCAGTCACTGGCGCTAAGGCTAAGCATGTTAGCAAGGTAGAAGCGCTATCAGGATATAGCCTTGAGAAACGAAAAATTTGGAAAATGTCACTCGGTAATACCTTAACAGATGAAGGTGCAATGGTATTCAGCGACTGTATCGAAAATAATTATGTTTTGCTTGGTTACGGTGGTGATATTGACTTTGAAGGTTGTAAAAGCTCTACAAGAGTTAAGCAAAAATTTATTGAGGCTGGATACAAATTAAAACCACAAGACTATAACGTGACTGCGGTTAATACTTTAGTTAATAAAATGTCTATTGGTGATTTGGTTATCGTTTCTGACGGTAACCATAAGTTTAAAGCGATTGCTGAGATCACATCTGACTACGCTTACCTTAATGATGGGCGAGATTGGTATTATCAAAAGCGAGATGTGAAATGGTTAATGGTGTTTGAAGAGTCGCGCCCTGTAGAAGAGCTTTTTGCTACCGCTTTATCTCAAATGACGTTATACAACTTAAAAGATTCTGTTGTATCAAGAGAGAAACTTACTGCTTTATTGAATGAATCAAAACAAAAACTGGAAGAAGTAAAAAATCATGTTTTGATTATCGATGAGATTAACCGCGGTAATATATCTAAAATTTTTGGCGAGTTAATAACTTTAATTGAACCCTCAAAAAGACTAGGTCATGCTGAAAGCCTTGAAGTGATCTTGCCTTACTCGGGTGATAGATTTTCAGTACCTAATAACCTGCATATCATTGGCACAATGAACACCGCCGACCGTTCTTTAGCTTTGATGGATACCGCGCTGCGCCGTCGTTTTGACTTTGTGGAAATGATGCCAAATTATGATGTGCTCAGGGCATATGGAACGCTGAAGCATAACAGTGGTGAAGTTGATTTAGCTAAGTTGCTTGAGGTGATGAATCAGCGAATAGAGGTGCTGTATGATCGTGAGCATATGCTAGGACATGCATTTTTTATCCCTGTGGCGCAGTTGATTAAAGCAAATAAGCTCGAGCAAGCGCTGATTGAGTTGAAAAACGTATTTAAAAATAAGGTACTACCGCTATTACAAGAGTACTTTTTTGAAGATTGGAATCGTATTCGCTTAGTACTCGGGGATAATCAAAAAGCCGAACAGAACTGTTTGATTGAAGTTACGAGTAACAGTTTTGAAGATATTTTTGGTAACAATCATGGATTAGGTAATTACGAAAAAGCCTCGGAGACTTATCAATTATCTTCGTTTGATATTGAGGGTTCCATTTGGGATAAGGCTGAGTCGTATCGTTTAATTTACCAGCCTAAATCTTTGCAATCGGCTGACGACAAGTAAGATGAGTAACAATATTACCGTCTTTGAATATGGCTTTCTTGCTGATGTTGCGCATAAGAAAGCCTCTGAAAAGATTAACTGGATCTCGTCAGATGCTTATCAGTATTTAAAACAGCTTTGCTTGTGTGAGCAGTCTGAAAGTGCCTTTGTGCGTTTGAGGATGGTTGAAAATACCGAGGTGCTTCAAACTCAAAACTATGCAGGGGTGATTTTGACCCCAGATGGCACTCAAATAGAGATTTTGCCTAAAATTGGCAAAGGCAATTGTAAGCAAAAGCAGGATGACGCGCGAGCGGCGTTGTTGCTGATGCTCGCCGCATTGGGTGACTTTAGACACATAAAAACTGAATCAGCTAATATCAGCCAACAAAAAATGCCTTTGTTAGAGGTGTTCATTAGTCAATTCTTGGCGTCGGTTAACCATCTAATCAAACGTGGCTTGAGAAGTGATTACTCAGCGCGTGAAGATAACCTGTTATACCTCAAGGGCAAGTTACAAGTTGCTAAGCAGCTTAAACATAACTTGGTTATTCGTCATCGATTTCAGGTGGAGTTTGAGGAGTTTTTGCCTGATAGAGCCGAAAATCGATTAGTACATGCGGCGCTATTATGCGTGAAAAAATTGAGCCGAAGTCTAGCTAATCAGCGTTTGCAACAAGAGCTGACGTTTGCCTTTGACCAAGTACCTGCCAGTGTTGATCATAAACAAGACTTTAGTCGAGTCAGGCTAGAGCGAGGTATGGCGCATTACGAGTCAGCTTTAGCTTGGGCGAAATTAATTTTAAATGCCTATTCGCCGTTAACCATGAAAGGGGCAAATGAGGCGACTTCGCTGTTATTTCCGATGGAAGCAGTATTTGAATCTTATGTTGCTGCAGAGCTATATAAGCAGATTACTCCACCTTATCAAATTGTCACTCAGGCGCGTTCAACGCACTTAGTTAAACATGGCGAGCAAAACTGGTTTCAGCTTAGACCTGATATTGTCATACAAAAAGATAAGCAGCACATATGTGTAATGGATACCAAGTGGAAAACGCTTGATGATAACAAGGCAAATGGTACTGATAAGTATGGAGTATCACAGTCAGATATTTATCAGATGTTTGCATATGGGCATAACTATCTATCGGGTGAAGGTGAGATGCTGCTGATTTATCCTATGCACGAGGGGTTGAAAGAGCCTGTTGAACTGCCTTTCGAATTCACAAATCTGCAAGGAATGCCAGCTCAGCTTAGACTCTGGGTAGTTCCATTTGAGATCACACTTCAGGGAAGCAAACTTCATTTGCCTCGCAATGCTGTCGCTAATAAGTACTTTCTGTAAGTAATGTAAGTTTTTGGCAAGCAGAACAGTCCTTTTCGTAAGCTTGTAATCGTACTCAGCCTTTTGGCGAGTGCTATTTTACCTTTACCGGGAGGAGAGTTCTCTCCTCTATCATAACTATATGGATATTAAGATGTTGTCCTTCGATGAATTTAAGTTGCGACGTGCTCAGGGCGCGTTGTTAGGGCTGGCTTGTGGCGATGCTTTAGGAACCACTTTAGAATTCAAGCCCAAAGACAGTTATCAGCCATTAACGGATATGGTCGGTGGTGGGCCGTTTAAGCTAAAAGCAGGGCAATGGACAGATGATACTGCCATGATGCTGTGTTTAGCCGATAGCTTGGTTGAAAAGGGAAGCTTGGATTTGTCGGATCAAGCCATGCGCTATTTGCGTTGGTATCAAGAGGGGGAGAACTCTTGTACAGGAACTTGTTTTGACATTGGTAATACTGTTCGTGATGCCTTGATGTCGTACAAAAGAAGTGCTGTTCCTGAAAGTGGTTCGACAGCTGAGTATGCCGCTGGAAATGGAAGCTTAATGCGTATTGCTCCCGTCGCCTTATTTTATGCTAATGCCACTGAGGCAGAAGCAATGGAGGCTGCGGCGCAGTCCTCGAAGGTAACCCATGCCGAGCAGCGCTGCATCGAGGCATGCGAGCTAATGACTTTGCTAATTCATCGTATTTTGAACAGTGAATGCCTGCCTCATGAACATTTCTTTATCACTCAAGGGGTCAGGGATTATCTAAATTATCGACCAGATTGTCATGCGGACATCAGAGCCATTTGCGAGGGGGATTTCATTGATAAACCCCGTGAAGCCATTCGTGGAACAGGCTTTGTTATTGACGCATTCGAAGCTGCACTGTGGTGTTTTTGTCAAAGTGATAACTTTGAACAAGGCGCGTTACTTGCTGCAAATCTAGGAGAAGATGCTGACACCACCGCGGCTATTTATGGCCAGCTAGCAGGGGCCTTTTATGGCGAACTAGCTATTCCAAAAGGCTGGTTGAATAAGCTAGCGTGGCAGCGCCATATTGCAGATACTGCATCGTGGTTAATAGCGCGTCCTGATAACCAATTGGTTGCTAGTTTTATTGAATTGACCAGAAAACAGATAAACGGACTCGAGAGCCGTGATGTGCCTTTGTATAGCACGGCTTACCGCTATGGATTGATGGTGAGTCATATTAGTTATGAAGCGCCATTTTCCAGAATTAGGTTGGACTGCCTAGCTGATTTTAGTGACTGGTTAGAGACTGCTTCATTTCGTGATTGTGTGAGTTGGTTGATCAGAGTTGTCCGCTTTGAACGCTGTATGGATGGAACAATTGCGGCCTGTATTGAAGATGGTTCGCTTGAATTACTACTTAGAAGACTTGAAGTGTTGGTTTCCAGCTCATTACTAGAACCTGTCGCTTCTGAAATAGATCCCTTGGCGGCTATTTTGAAACTTGTTGACCAAGGCGAGCTATGGATGACCGGTAGCATTAAGTCTTTAGAGACTTTTGCTCGAGTGCTGCAATCTAAAGCCATTTCGCTAATGGCTTTACCTAGGCCAGGGGAACGCCTCTATGTGGTGCATCCTTTACAGGGGTATGAATCGAAGAGTGCATATGGTGTAGAGCCACACAATCATAACCTAACAGACGAAGAGCCTTTATGGGGTGAGGTTCAAGCAAACTGGAACTCTGACACTAAGTTCAATATTCACAGCAAACATTCTGGTTTGTTTGAATTAGAAATAGGCGAAGGGATCCGCTTGTTTGCTAATGTCTTCAATGAGGAAGGAGAGAAGCGCTTAACCATTTACGAGAAAGAGTCATTTGATCCTCGTTACCTAAGTCAATCTTTATCGGCAATGATGAACGCTTGGCAAAAGTGTGATGCATTTAGGCATGAGCCTCAGTATTTAGAAGCAGTTAAGCAGTTGAGTTTAGAGCAAGAAGCATCTGGGACTAATAGCGAGAGAGCTACCGTTAAGCCATGGATGAATGATATTAATGATCTAATGTATTGGCGGGGTTATGAGTTAGGTGTTTCGACCGACGAAAGCGCGATCAACATTTTTGAACATAGAACCAATTGGACTGGCCCTCATGAATCGATAATGGAAGTTGTGGTGGTTGAATCATTTGCGCCTGATGTGGATAAATCGACAGTGACTAAATACCTGTCATTCAGAGCTAAGCAAGAAAATCCTATGGTCATTTGTCAGCATTGCGGCAAGTTAACCTGGGCTGATTGGCATATGGGAGATGGTTTGTGCGAATCCTGTGCTTGCGCAATAAAAGGTATTGTTTTCTAAGATACTAATGCATATTAGTTCGGGCTAAATCATACTAATACCTTGTTGTGGTTAGTTAAAATTCGTCACATTGTTATAAGCGCGCATTTGATGAGGCTTGTTTTTTATCCAAGCCTCTTCGTTTCTAGAGTTGAGAATACTATCTACCAGCCGTGATAGTTTTCGAGTAGCCTCTTGAGGATGTCCTTCTGCGTATCATCGAGTTGCATGCACATGTCGCCAAACTGAGGGTAGCGAAAACCGCGAGCAAGCTCCTCCCGTTCATACTTGTTAGCAAGGTCAATCTTTGTTGTTTCAAGGTATTCACTTTTATCAGCAAGGCTTTGTGACATCATTAGCTCCGTCGTGTGTCGTGTGTTATAGCAACTAGCTAAAGCGTAGCTCAAAAGCCTGTCTGCATTGCCTTTGCTGTCAAGTATGAGCTTTTTAATATCGATGTCGATTTCATAAATATCTTGAACTTGGTTAAGGCTTTTTCGATGTGGAGCGAGAGTGTAACCACGCCCTAAATAATTCAGGCAGTCTTTGACGGCGTGTAAAAACTTAACTTGTTTAGGGGAGTCTTCTCTAACAGGTAAAAGTCGATCAACTAGCATGCCTGTCAGGTTTTCTTCTGTATTCTCTACACCTGGAATCGTGACTCTTGCATATTTAGTTGTTCCAGCTTCAACCCACCAAAAGCCAGTGTAACTATCGTCATTTGAGTAAAGACCAAACTCTGTATGCTCAATCCCAAACGTTGACTTTACAAGCTGAGGCAACGCTTCGTTGAAGCTTTGCACGTTATGAATACCATTACCCCAACAAATGCACTTCATGGCCTCTGTGTGGCTTAGGGATTGTTCCTTTTCAAGCTCTTTTGCATTGCCCTTTGCTTGCTCAACGGTTAAGCCCGTTGGAAAAATGAGTACATTCTCAATTAAAGATAATTTAGTTAAGTGGTGCGTATCTTCAAGTCGCTCCTTTGCATAAGGGGGCTTTACTGCAGTGTTAATCTTGTTGTTCATAATAGGTTCCAGACACTTGCAATCGTCACTTACAAATCGGTTTGGGCAAGCGTAAAAGTCACTGCCGCATATATAGTGATGACGGCAGAATAGTTAATAAGTAAAAGTGTTTGTTGTTTAGGCTCAATAGAGCCTCGGTCACTGACCGTCGTTATGTACGATTTGCCTTATCTACACCGATGCAAAATGCTATTGATGCCTGTCTATTAATCTAATTTTTATCCGTGTTACGTAATCTAGTGAAAGACCACAAAGCTTAAGAAAGCGAGCCCAATGGCTCGCGAGTTGTTGCTATAAACTGTCCTCTAATTTTTGTGCCCAATGTTGTTCAGCGATATCGAAGTAAATTTCTGGTGGTAATCCAAAAATCGCCTCAAATTCATCATCAAACAAGCCGCAGAAGTTTTGTATTTCGTCTTTGAGCAGCAGTAACACCATGTACATATCCAAATCTTCCAGATATTGACTATCAAGCTCTGGATGTTCTTCTTGTATCGATTTACTGATACTCATACCCAAAACCCTCCCAGCAGAATCTCTATGTTGATAGATGTATCGACTAAAACTTAATTCCACATCACCTTCTTCTGTTACTTGGTGGCCAGCCAGTAACAAAACAGTGATATGGTCGCTCCAGGGCGACTTGGATTGCCTTTGATATTCTCTGATGAAAAGTGACTTCTTATCGCTCATAGTGGCTCCTAATTGACTAATGATTTGTCCTCATTAGTAGGTAGGGTTGCTGCATGCGAATTATTGAAGTGTTGGCGAAAAAACGTTATTAGCTGTTCTTGCTGTATTGGTTTTATATACGTTCTGGTTAGGTGCTTTCTTAATGAGAACTCTAAGAAATTCACCTCAGTCTCAAATGTAAATTGGTCTTGTTCTGCGAACTGTAGCTCTTCTTTAAGGCTGTTAGACACCTCATCAAGTAACCTAACCAGTGCGTTTAATTGAACTAAAAAACTCGCTTGCATCTATGTTCTCCTGTTGTCTTTATTGTTCAACAACTAGGTAGGAACTAGAAAAGCGAGTTTTGCTGAGTTAGCTGTAAAATAGTGAAAAGTTTTCACTGCATATTAGATCTTATTACATGTAGTCGATATAAGTACTGACGAAGTGAATGAGGATGTGGCTTTCTAATGGGTCATCAATCTCAGCCCAAATTCCTTTTTGAACGTCAAAGTAGAGTTTTTCGTACTCTTCATAAAAGTCCAGCTCGTGCGAATCCTCTTCGGTTTGCAATTGAGCGATGAGCATAGAAAGTAATGCTAGTGCGTTATTTAACTTCTTTTTCTTCTGCGACAGAATTTGGCAATTTTCGTCCAAATTTATGTCTTCGTTATCTAGCTCTTCAGCTGTTGGTTTTAGCTTGTTCATTGTTTACTCCATTTTATTAGGTAAATGGGAGTCGATTGACTCAGTTGTTTGTAACAATGAATAGGTAGTTTCATGGATGGCAAACTATGTCTTTTTAGTGCAAAATTCCCCTAGGATTCCCCAATGCAGTTTTTAATCGTCTGAATTTATTCGTCTTTATTTTGCGTTATTGGGTCTATTTTTTGTACAGTAAGGTGGGTTAGGGTACTGATATGAAACAAATTTCCTCCGTTCTATTTGTATGTATGGGCAACATATGCCGCTCGCCGTCTGCAGAAGCGATGTTTCGAGACAAGGTGATTCAAGCTGGTCTTGATATTGAGATTGATTCGGCTGGCACCATTGCTTATCACCAAGGTAATCCACCAGATAAACGCTCCATTGCGACTGGTGTCAAACGCGGCTTGAATTTTGATGGTATGACAGCAAGACAAGTTGAGCTTAAAGACTTTGCTCATTTTGACTTAATTCTCGCAGCAGATAATCAAAACCTTCAGGATTTACAGCGGATTTGTCCTGCACAGTTTAAGTCCAAACTAGCTTTGATTTTAGACTTTTGTGAATTTGATGAAAACGCGGCAATTTATGCTGAAGTGCCAGACCCTTATTATGGCGAAGGTGACGGCTTTGAGCTGGTGTTAGATCTGCTTGAGAATAGCTGTAGCCAATTAGTGCAGCGGATCCAAAGAGGTCGTATCTAGCTTAATTCAGCTGGAGTTTCAAAGCCATAATTACAGATACAGATCATTTGCTTGGATAGTTGGTTGTTACCTTTAGTTTTTGCGGTGACACAAAAAAGCGCTAATTAGCGCTTTTTTGAAAGAGTATGAGCTAGCCTTAGCTAAAACGCTTACCCGAACGCTTAAGGCGCTCTTGCTCTTTACGGGCTTCTTCTTTTGCTTGTTTCTCTGCCAGTAATCTAGCTACTTCAATTTTTTCTATTTCAGCCATTTCAGGCGTTTCAAGTGATAATTGACCGATGCGTCCTGCACGGAAATCATGCAATAACACTTCTGATGCTTTATGTAAGTCGATGCGCCCACCTGGGCGTAATGCGCCGCGGTTACGGCCAATCGCTTCAAGTAGCTCGATATCAGTGCCTGGCATCTGCTTGATTTTGTAACGCTCTGCAATCGCTTCTGGATACGCAGTTAAGAAATACTCTGCTGCAAACATAGCAACATCTTCATATTCCATTGCGGTATCTTTAATTGCGCCAGTCACTGCTAAACGGTAGCTACTTTTTTCGTTGTCAACTTTTGGCCACAAAATACCTGGGGTATCCGACAGTACGATACCGTTCTTTAAGTTGATACGTTGCTGAGTTTTCGTTACAGCAGGCTCATTACCGGTTTTTGCAATCATTCGACCAGCTAGGGTGTTGATGATGGTAGATTTGCCCACGTTTGGGATCCCCATAATCATAGTGCGGATATCTTTTTCAATTTTGTCGCGACTTGGCACAAACTTACGGCATAAATCAGGGATTTTTTTAACTTGTCCAGCCTGCAAGGTAGTGATTGCCATTGCTTTAACACCTTGCTCTTGCTCAAGGTATTCAATCCAAGCTTGGGTTGTTTCTGGGTCGGCTAAGTCAGATTTATTCAGTAGTTTGATACAAGGCTTATCGCCGCGAAGCGTCTGCACCATTGGGTTTTCACTACTGTAAGGGATCCGAGCGTCAAGCACTTCGATGACCAAATCGACTTGAGGCATTACCTCTTCGATCTCTTTTCGTGCTTTGTGCATGTGTCCTGGATACCACTGAATTGCCATGTGTGTGCTCTACTATCAAATTACATAATTGCTGGGATTTTACCTTGTAACGCTTAAGTTTAACAAACAAAAAGCGCCCTAAGGCGCTTATTGAGCTGTTATTCAGTGCGAATGTGGCTAAATAACGCCTAATTCACGTAAACGCTCCATTAAATAACTATCGGCGGTGTAGTTATCTGAAAGCTTAACCTCTGGATTCGGATGCAGAAACAGCGGCAATGAAATACGTGATTTCGTTTTATCTAATCCCTCAGGGTTGATGACTCTATGGCTTGTTGACGGAAAGTAACCGCCTGATGCTTCTTGAAGCATATCACCGATATTAATAATTAAATTGCCAAAATCGCTAGGTACGTCAATCCAGGTACCATCTTTTAACTGCACTTGTAGTCCTGGTTCATTTGCAGCAGGCAATACTGTAAGTAGATTAATGTCTTCGTGGGCTGCAGCGCGGATAGCACCCATTTCTTCATCGCCTGACATCGGCGGATAATGCAGGACTCGTAGTAATGTTTTTTGACTATTCTCAATCATTTTGGGTAGTGCGATTGAGAATTTTTGTTTGACGTCTGCAGGGGAGTATTGTTCTACCCATTCAAGAAGCTCTGCCGCTAAGCTATTGGCGCTAGCATAATAAATTAAAATATTATCTTTTAAAGAGTCCGGGATACGTCCCCAAGGGTAAACATGAAAATACTCTTTAATATCTTTAACGCTATGGCCTTTTGCTGTTTCCGACACTTCAGCAGGAAAGAAACCATCTTGAGTTTCTGGCTTAAACAGATAATTGCGTTTTTCATCTGAGTTAAAGAATTGGTGCCATTCTCGGTATATATCTTCTACAAGTTGCTTGTTGATAGGGTGATTAGTCAGTACGCCAAAGCCCGTTTCTTTTAGAGAGGTGACAAACTTTTCTGCTGCGTCATTTGCGCGATAATCGATCGTTTCTAGTGTCATTATGTTTCTTCTTATTACTAAACCCGAGGCAAGTTTAGCGGTGCATAACACGGCGCGCAAACCTAAGTGACCTTGATCACACTCAACATTGTTTCGCTTATCGAAAGCTCTTTGTTGGCAAGGCAGTAAGCCGATAAAATTTAATCGCTTAAGGCGTAACAGTGAGCGAAAAAATAATGACAATTAATTATCACCGTAATTCACTTAAGTCAGAGTAACTGGTACGCCGACTAAATATTTTAGCCTTAGTATTAACGATAAATGACAGACTTAGGTATTAACCAGCGTTTATGGCGGCAGTTAACAGTTTAAGCTAACTAAGTTAAGCTATTGAGTAATCTTGAAAGCTTTTCTCCACGTATTGGGTCTAGTGGTAAGTAGCTGCTAGTAGTAAGTAATGTTAACCATCATTGCTGTATTGAGCAGTGCCAAGATGATTGAGAGAATTAAGATAGTTGTAAAGCAGCTAGATAGTATAAGGGGCTGAGATTTAATGCGTAAACTGACAGAATTTGAAAAGCACGTCATCGAACAGAAAGGCACAGAACGTCCTTTTAGTGGCGAATATAATCAACATGATGCCCAAGGTGTTTATTGCTGTAAAAAATGTGATGCACCACTTTATCGCTCTGAAAGTAAGTTTAATGCCCATTGTGGCTGGCCAGCTTTTGATGACGAAATTCAAGGCGCGGTAAAACGTAATATAGATGCCGATGGTAGACGGGTTGAAATTGTTTGCAATCAGTGTGAAGGGCACTTAGGCCATGTGTTTGAAGGCGAGTTATTAACGCCTAAAAACGTGCGCCATTGCGTAAACTCTGTTTCGATGGTTTTTAAGCCATTAGAGCAAGACACTAATACAACTAAGCTTGAATTAGCCACATTTGGCGGTGGCTGTTTTTGGTGTATTGAAGCGGTGTTTTCTGCAATTAAAGGAGTGAGCAAGGTCACATCTGGTTATGCTGGTGGTGAGGCTAATGATGCTAACTATAAAGCGGTTTGCAGTGGTAATACGGCTCATGCAGAGGTTGTTCAAATTGAATTTGACCCTAGTATTGTCAGTTTTGAATCTTTATTAGAGGTGTTTTGGGTAAGTCATGATCCAACTACATTGAATCGCCAAGGTAATGATGTTGGTCCTCAATACCGCTCAGTTATTTTTATTCATAATGAGCAACAAGCTTTGATTGCAAATAGTATGATAGACGATTTAACCAGAGTGGGGGCATGGCCAACCCCGATTGTTACTCAGATTGTTGCCTATGATGGCTTCTTTCCCGCAGAGACTTATCATAATGATTACTATGAGCTAAATGGTGAACAACCATATTGCCAAATGGTGGTTAAACCTAAAGTCGACAAAGTAAAAGCCTTGTTTGCAGATAGACTTAAGGGCTCGTAGATATTTTTTATTAGAATAGATAGTGGATACTCTTTCCCAGTTCAGTAATTAGCGTGAAACAAAAAAAGACAGGCTTAAGCCTGTCTTTTTTTGTTGTCTTACAGTTGTTTGATTAAGAATCAAGCTTATCGTCAGCCACTTTGTAATGTGGATCTTCGATAAGGTTAACTTCAACTAAGTCACCGGCTTTTGCTAATAGTTCTTTACAGTCATTACTTAAGTGACGTAAATGCAGGCGCTTGCCTGCGCCAACGTAACGCTCTGCAAGTGTATCAATTGCATCAAGTGCAGAGTGATCGCAAACTCGTGAGTTTTGGAAATCAACAATCACATCTTGTGGATCTGTTTTGGCGTGGAATAAGTCTAAAAACTCAGCAACTGAACCGAAGAATAACGGACCATTTAGCTTGTATACTTTCCAGCCGTTTTGATCTTCACTGACTTCAACGTTGATGTGCTTAGCATGTTCCCAAGCAAACACGAGTGCTGACACGATAACACCGACAAATACGGCAAATGCAAGGTCGGTAAACACAGTCACAATGGTAACTAGTACAATCACAAATGCATCGTGCTTAGGCACTTTGCGCATCACTTTGAAACTTGCCCACTCGAAAGTGCCCAGTACAACCATAAACATCACACCGACTAGCGCTGCTAGCGGGATCATTTCAATTAATGAAGAGCCAAATAAGATAAAGGCAAGTAGTGCAACAGCCGCTGTAATACCTGATAAACGTCCGCGGCCACCCGAGTTAATGTTGATCATCGATTGACCAATCATCGCACAGCCACCCATAGCGCCAAAGAAGCCACTGGTGATATTACCTACGCCTTGACCAATACATTCTTTGTTACCGCGACCACGAGTACCTGTCATTTCATCGATAACCGTTAATGTTAGTAACGATTCAATTAAGCCTACTGCAGCTAAAATTAACGAGTATGGCAGAATGATGTACAAGGTTTCTAAGCTGAACTCTACCGCAGGGATTGAGAATGTCGGTAGGCTACCTGCTATCGTAGCATTGTCGTTACCGCTCATTGATTTTAGAAAATCTAACACTGTGCGGGTATCAAGATTTAGAAAAGTTACTAGCAAGGTTACGGTTAAAATAGCTGCTAATGAAGATGGAATCGCGGTGGTTAGTTTAGGTAAAAATTGAATAATCGCCATGGTGAGGGCAACTAAACCTAACATCAAAATAAGCTGATCTTGTGGTAACCAAGTCATGATGCCGTTTGCATCAGGTGTTTTAAATTGACCTAATTGCGCTAGGAAAATCACGATCGCTAAGCCGTTTACAAAACCTATCATCACCGGGTAGGGTACGATACGGATAAATTTACCTAGCTTAAATACCCCAGCAGAAACTTGGATAAGACCAGCGAGTACAACTGCTGCAAATAAATATTGCACGCCATGTTCAGCAACTAAAGCGACCATAACCACGGCCATAGCGCCAGTTGCGCCTGAAATCATGCCTGGGCGACCGCCAATTAGTGCGGTGATAAGGCCCATAATAAAGGCGGCGTATAAGCCAACCATAGGTTCTACGCCAGCAACAAATGCAAAAGCGACGGCTTCAGGAACCAATGCAAGGGCTACGGTAAGACCAGAAAGTAAGTCAGCTCTATGGCTGGCTGTTTTGTGACGAATAAGATCGAACATTTAGCCTCTGTTAAATATATGTTTTGGTGGTAATAATAATTTGCCGCGAATACTAACAAAATTACGGCAGTTTGAACATAAAAAAGCCATGCCCAGAGGCATGGCTTTCAGCTGCAACAGTTAACTTAAATTAAGTACGAACTGTTTCAGAGTTTGCAGTGTTAGCCGTTCTAGGCTTTGCTGCTTCAGCGGTTGAAGCTTCATATTGGCGACCGGTAGGTGTTGCAATATTCTCTCTGCTTTCAACTGTTGGTTTAGTCGTTTCTGACATCACCATTGAACCAAAGCGGCTAGTTGCTTTTACTGCAGGCTTAGCTGCTACTGGCGTTTCCGCCGGTGCTTCAGTTTTTACTTCTACCTTGGCTTGGGCTGGAGCAATTGCTGCAGGTCTTGCCATAGGTGCAGATGCTGTTTTAGCAACGGCTACTGTTTCGGTAACAACTGGTGCTTCTGCTTTCTCTGCAACAGTTTCAGTAGCAACTGATGCTTCAGCTTTCTCTGCAACAGTTTCAGTAGCAACTGGTGCTTCAACTTTCTCTGCAACAGTTTCAGTAGCAACTGGAGCTTCAACTTTCTCTGCAGCAGTTTCAGCCACAACTGGTGCTTCAGCTTTTACTTCAGCTGTTTCAGTTGCAACAGGTGCTTCAGTTTTTACTTCAGTAGTTTCAGTTGCAACAGGTACTTCAGCTTTTACTTCAGTAGTTTCAGTCACAACTGGTGCTTCAGCTTTTACTTGGGCAGTTTCAGTAGCAACAGGTGCTTCCGCTTTTGGCATTTGCACTGATGCAACTTCAATTGGCTCTACAGCAGTTTCTGCAACCACAACAACAGGTGCTTGAACTTCTTCAGCTACAGGTTTAGCTGTATTGTCAGAGAAGTCTTCAACAACGTTTGGCTCAAATGCTGGAGTCGCATTTGGATCGTTTTGTTGTGCGTCTTCATCGCGACGGCGACGTTGGCCTGCTGCACGTAAATGACGTGGGCTACGACGGCTTCTGCGTTGACCATCACGTGGCTCACGAGCGTTTTCTTCTGAACCTACAGGTTCTTCGCTTGTTTCCGCATTAGCGATAGTGTCTTTTTCAACTTTAGCTTCAACCTTTTCAGCTACAGGCGCTTTTGGTGTTTCAACTACTGCTGGTGTAGCAGTTTCAACAGCGACTTCTACTTGCTCAGTTACCGCTGCTTCAGTTGGTTCCACTTTCGCCTTTGGCTTACGTGGTTGACGCTTTGGTTTTGCAGGCTTGTCATCATTTGATGGCTTAGCTTGTGCTTGTGCTTGTGTTTCAGTTGCAACAGCATCAGCTTTAACTTCTTCTTGCTGTTCGTTGTTTACGCGAACTTTGCGGCGCATGTTACGACGTTGACGACGTTCACGTGCTGCTTCTTGCTTAGGCTGTTCGTTAGTTGTGTCAGCTTTATTGTCTTTACGCGGCTTTTCGTTACGAGCTTGACGCTTGTTGTTTTCTTCAGTTGAAGAACGGTTGTCATTATTTTCGTTACGGTTGTTCTTGCGCTTATCTTTGGTTTGCTCAGCGTTATCGTTGCGGTTACGACGATTATCGTTGCGACGATTGCTGTTATTACGGCGGTTGTTATTACGACCTTGATTGCGGCTGTCTTTCTCTTGTTTCTTTGGCTCTACTTTTGGCTCTTCTTTGCTAGTAAATAGCGAGCTAATTGCAGCAGCGATTTTAGCGAAGAAACCTGGTTCTTCTTTCTTAGTGACAGCAGGTTTGCTTTCTTCTACTAGTGCTTTTTTAGGCGTAGAGAATCCTTTAAGTGCAGGTTGAGGTGACGCTGCTCTTTCAAGTTTACGTGGCTCGTAAAGTTTAGATTCTTCTTTTTCTAGCAACTTGTAGCTTGATTCGCTGATTTCATCATCTTTACGGTGACGAACTACGCGGTAGTCTGGTGTTGTCATGTTTGGATCTGGAATGACATACACTTCAACATTGTGACGTTTTTCAGTGATACGAATCGCTTTACGCTTTTCGTTCAATAGGAACGCTGCAACATCAACAGGAACCACGGCTTCAATTTGCGAGGTATTCTCTTTAATCGCTTCTTCTTCCATTAGACGAAGAATAGATAGCGCTAGCGACTCAGTACCACGAATGGTGCCTTGGCCGTGACAGCGAGGACATAGGTGAGCTGCTGATTCTTCTAGAGAAGGGCGTAGACGTTGGCGAGACATTTCCATCAAACCAAAGCGAGAAATACGGCCTAACTGCACGCGAGCACGGTCATGGTGAACGGCATCTTGCATACGTTTTTCAACTTCACGTTGATGACGTACAGGCGTCATGTCGATAAAGTCGATAACAACTAAGCCACCTAAGTCACGTAGACGTAATTGGCGAGCAATTTCATCTGCAGCTTCTAGGTTAGTGTTTAGGGCTGTTTCTTCGATATCACCGCCTTTAGTTGCGCGGGCAGAGTTAATATCGATAGAAGTCAGTGCTTCTGTTGGATCAATAACGATCGAGCCACCAGATGGTAGGCGCACTTCACGTTGGAAAGCAGACTCAATTTGAGTCTCGATTTGGTAATGAGTAAACAGTGGCACTTCAGCGTCATAACGCTTAATACGTTCGACAAAGTCTGGACGTACAAGAGAAACGTGCTCTTTTGCTTGTTCATAAATGCGTGGGTGGTCAATTAAAATCTCACCAACATCACGACGTAAATAGTCGCGAATTGCGCGAACAATAACGTTACTTTCTTGGTGAATAAGGAAAGGCGCTGGTGCACTTTCTGCAGCTTCTTTAATTGCGGCCCAGTGGTGTTGCAGTACTTTTAAGTCCCACTTTAGCTCTGCTGGGTCTTTACCTACACCGGCGGTACGGACGATAAGCCCCATGCCTTGTGGTACTTCTAGTTCTGCTAATGCAGCTTTTAGTTCTGTACGCTCATCACCTTCGATACGACGTGAAATACCGCCAGCGCGAGGGTTATTTGGCATTAGAACGAGGTAAGAACCTGCAAGACTGATAAAGGTAGTCAGCGCGGCACCTTTATTGCCCCGTTCTTCTTTATCAATTTGAATAATAACTTCTTGGCCTTCTTTAACCACTTCCTTAATGCTAGGACGGCCTTGGAAAGAGTAACCTTTTGGAAAGTATTCGCGAGCGATTTCTTTAAGTGGAAGGAAGCCGTGACGTTCAGCACCGTAATCAACGAAAGCCGCTTCTAAAGACGGCTCTACTCGTGTGATGGTACCTTTATAAATATTAGCTTTCTTTTGTTCATGACCTGGGCTTTCAATATCCAAATCATACAGTTGTTGCCCATCAACAAGGGCAACGCGCAACTCTTCAGATTGAGTCGCATTGATTAACATCCGTTTCATGATGACGTAATTCTTCTTTATATAAGGTCATCAAACGATACAAATTTCACTGCATTACGGGCCTAGGATTACAATACGAAGCCTCACGGCTGGTCTCTAGGCAAGGTGCGCATAACTGTTAGACGCATTCGCTGCGTGTCGCATCCTATTTATGGCTTATTTTTTTATGTTTACAAAAAACAAGGAATTCGTTGTTAAATGTCAACCAACCCCATAAATTCTTAAATACTTTCCGGTAATGCCAATTCGAAATGGTAGCGTCTGACGACAAGTTAAAATTATTCTTCGAAATTGGGGGCGTTTTCAGTAGAGAAACCAGTTGTAAGTTGGGCTTGCGCTTTGATTTAGTCGTGAAGGCAAATTGGTGGCCTTTTTATTGATACAACGACCCGTAAATCAATGATTTACTATCAAAACATAAACATTTTTAGTCTCATGCTGTAACGTCATGCAACGCTGACTACAGGATACTTTATCCATGGAACACCAGCGATAGCGTGGGAAATATAGCAATAATAGATAAAATCAGCAAATGGAAAGGCACAATTCTTTTGAGTTGTTGTACAATGCTCTGCAACGAAATACATAACGGCGCAGCATGAATACTCCATCTCCAAAAGCACAAGTTCAAATGGTCACGATTGATGAAGACCACGTTGGACAACGTATCGACAATTTTCTTTTAACCAAACTGAAAGGCGTGCCTAAAAGTATGATCTATAGGATCGTGCGTAAAGGCGAGGTACGTGTAAACAAAAAACGTATTAAGCCAGAATACAAATTGGCCGATGGCGATGTGGTGCGCGTGCCTCCAGTAAGAGTTTCCGAAAGTGAAGGGCGTCCGGGCCCATCAGCAAAACTGACTAAAGTATCGCAGCTTGAAGAACGGATCTTATTTGAAGATAAATATCTTATTGTATTGAATAAGCCTTCAGGTATTGCTGTTCATGGTGGCAGCGGTGTTGAGTTTGGCGTAATTGAAGCAATGCGTTCATTAAGAACTCAGCAAAAGTTTTTAGAGCTAGTTCACCGTTTAGATAAAGAAACCTCAGGCGTGTTACTGATTGCTAAAAAACGCAGTGCCTTGCGTCACCTGCATGATCAACTTAGATATAAGAAAATGCAGAAAGACTATGTCGCGCTTGTTCGTGGTGAGTGGCAAGCTCACGATAAAGTGGTTAAAGCGCCATTGTTAAAGCTGACACTTAAATCGGGTGAGCGAATTGTTCGAGTTAATAAAGAAGGTAAAGAGTCTGAGACGCGTTATAAAATCTTGCAACGCTACAGCGACTCGACGCTAGTTCAGGCAAGCCCAGTTACCGGCCGAACACATCAAATTCGTGTACATTGTCAATATGCGGGCCATCCAATCGCCTGCGATGAGAAGTACAGCGAACAGAAGTTTGACGACTCTATGCGTGCACAGGGATTAAATCGATTATTCCTGCATGCTGCGCAATTAAAGTTTACGCATCCAGAAACGGAAGAAGTGATGCAAGTTAAAGCCCCACTTGACCCAATACTCGAATCAACCTTAAAGAAGTTAAAGAAAGTATGAAGCCTTACGAATTAATCATTTTTGACTGGGATGGAACCCTAATGGATTCTGTCAGTAAAATTGTGACTTGCATGCAGCAGATGGCAAATGCGCTGTCGATAGACGTTCCATCTGAGCAAGCAGTAAGAGATATTATTGGTCTTTCTATGGAGGAAGCATTTAAAACGCTTTATCCATTGATGCCAGTTACTGACTTTAAACCTATGGTTAATTCGTATAAAGAGCATTACTTAACACTGAACACGACGCCAAGCCCGTTATTTGAAGGCAGTGAATCGTTGTTAACTGAGTTGAGCGCACGAGATTACCGTTTAGCTGTTGCCACAGGTAAGGGCCGTAATGGGCTAAATCGAGTGCTTAACGAAACAGGTCTTGGGCGTCACTTTGAATCGAGCCGCTGCGCAGATGAGTCAAAGAGCAAACCGAATCCTGATATGATCCTTGAATTGCTTGAAGAACTAAAAGTAAAGCCTGCGGCTGCACTTATGGTTGGTGATTCGTTGCATGACTTAAATATGGCGAATAACGCTGGTGTTGATTCTGTAGGCGTGAGTTACGGTGCGCATAGTGAATCTCGATTATTGCAAGCAAAACCAAAAGCGATTATCCATCATCCGACCCAGTTGCTGAATATCTGTAGTTAACTATACACAAAGCGGATATTTAGCTTTGGTTTTCAACTCAGCATGAGAGTTTAGTTATCTTTAGAGGGCTATAACTGTGGTTATAGCCCTTTTTCGTTTAAGACCCTGGCTAAATCAGGTCTATAGATAGGCAGGAATGAGCGAGTTGTCAGCGAGTTTGTCGTTGAATAAAGACTGGCTGTAATAGTGATTTTAGTTTGACTGTACTCAGTGTCAGAGCTCTGTTAGTAAGCGCATTCATATTCAGACAACTTTATATTTAGGGCTCTTTTACTCAAAGCATTTTCGGTTAGTCTAGCTTTACTTAAAGAATTTGCGCTTTAGGCATGAGTTGGTTGCTAATCATGGGCTCACAATGTTTCGCTCGAATTAGCATTCGCAAATTTAATCTTGAGATCATAGCGACTAACGCTGAGCGCAGTTACTTTGCTTATATTTAAACATTTCATTGTCGGCATGGCTAATTAGCGCAGAGATCTCTGCTGAAGTATCGGTGACAAGATGTAAGCCAATACTGGCGCTGACATTAATGCGCTTGCCTTCAACAATTAAGGAGGTGCATAAAGCTTGTTGTAATTGCTCTCGTAAGCGATGGATCAAGCTTTGGCCGCTTGGGCCTGTTTGCGCACAAGTAAATGTTGTGATCAATACAAATTCATCTCCGCCAATTCTGGCAACGGTATCGTGTTGAGCACAGATGCTAGTCAGTAGTCTAGCAACCTCTTTTAATACTAAGTCGCCGATCTGGTGACCGAAGTTGTCATTAATTGATTTAAAATCATCAATATCGATGTAAGCAATGGCGACCTTATTAGGACTATCGTTTTCTACTGCCAGTAATTGCTCAAATTGTTGAAACAATGAACGTCGATTAGCTAGCCCTGTTAAGCTGTCATGATTGGCTAAAAACTCCACTTTACTTTTGGCATTCTCAAGTTCAGTAATGTTATGTGCCGAAACGATAGCCCCCTTAATTTTACCATTGGCGTCATAATAAGGGTTATGGTGAACATCGAGAAATATCGGTTGTTCAATATGGGGCGGATGGATCCAAACTTGGGTTTTTATTTGCTCTCCTAAAAAACATCTATCGAGTAACGGTTTAATTTGTCCTTCAAATACTGGCTGTCCGTGTAACTCTGTAACAGCCTTACCAATTATCTGCTCTTGAGGTAAGTTAAACAGTGACTCATAGCCTTTAGAAACCACTCTATATATGTAATGAGTATCGACAAAAGACATGTATTGCTCTGAGCTGGTGATCATCTCCTGATGCTGTATTAGTTCTTGAGTCAATATATGACGGTGGTACTCAACACCAATACGTTGGGCTAATAGCCTGAAAAACTCTTTTGACTTGGTATTTTCTGTTTGTGGTAATTGATCTAAAACGAAAATATGCCCGAGTACATTGCCATTATTGTTTACAATTTTCTCTGCTTGATAACTATGTGCGTCAAGAGACTTAAGTAGCGGGAAGTCTGGAAATCGATTTTGTAGATCATGACTGAAAATAAGGTGGCACTTTTCGGTTTGCCAATAAACTTGCTCGCAAGGGGAGCCTTTCAGTTCAAACTCAAAACTAGGAAGGCTTTTTTTACCGTCACAAAAAGCAATGACTTCACCAAATCCGGGACGCTCAGATGGGCGTGCAAACCCCGCCCAGCGACACTGGGTCACTAAAGTTAATGCGCTTAGCGCTCGGATAAAGAAGCGTTCATCTGTATAAGGTGCAGCAAGTAATGCTAACGCTTCCTCAATGTTGGTCATAGTCCATTCTCAACCGTTACGTCAGCGGCAAACTGATAAACTCGCATTAATGCTTTGTTTGCCGTGGGAATTATACTCCCGCTGACAGCCATAGGTGGCCGTAGCCCCAAATTTGTTAGGTTAATTTTAGTTGAGTAAGCACTAATCTGCTGGTTATTTTGTTTTTGCTTAATGGATTTTTTGATTGTTACAGCAAGCTCCTAATTTGAGGAGCCTGCACCACTGCTAGATAACATCAATTCCTTGCTTATTTAGTAAATCAATCAGTGAGATCAAAGGCAGGCCGATTAAGGTATTAGGATCTTTCCCTTCAAGCTTTTCAAATAATGCAATGCCAAGTCCTTCACTTTTAAAGCTACCAGCGCAGTAAAAAGGCTGCTCCATATCAACGTAGTTACAGATCTGTTTATTCGTCAATGTTCGAAAATGCACTACAAAAGGCTCGACAATGGCATCTTGTTGGCCGTTAGCACCGTTGTGTAGTGCAAGCCCGGTGTAAAAGGTGATGGCTTTGCCACTTGCTGCGGTTAATTGTTTAATTGCCGTCTCACGATTTAATGGTTTACCTATTATCTTGCCATCAATAACAGCAACTTGATCTGAACCAATGACGACTTTCCCTGGATGCTGCTCAAGGCCAGCCGCAGCTTTACTATTGGCTAAGCGCAACACTAATTCTGTTGGTGACTCATTGTCTAAGGCTGTTTCATCAACTTCAGGAGAACAACAGGTAAATGGCAGTTGAAGTTTTTTAAGAAGTTGCTGTCTAAAAGGGGAGGTCGATGCAAGTACAATCGGAGCGGACATGAAATAGGCCTTATTGGTTTATGGTTAGCTTGGCTTCAATACCATCGTTTATCGCCTTTGATGGGCGGAGTTTTTATAACGCAGCGGATTATCGCTAAAAAGGGCAATAAGCGCAAAGCTTGCAAGGGAGCAGTGAGTCTTTTTCTATTGTTCTCTGGAATCCATTCGAACTAGATTTAGATCTGGTGTCAAATTACATCGTTTATCAATACTAATTGATGTAATCGTGACATGTTAAGCTCGTATACAGCTAATTCCGCTATCTTAAGCCGTGATTACACATCAAGGTCTTTGTGTTTGTGAAGGTTCGTTCTGCAACAGGAGTTATCTATGTTCAAGTTATGGTTAGCCATCATTATTATGTTGTCGGTTGTAGTGCATTTAAGCGGTGATGTTAGTCGTCCTTTTTATCCGACTATAATAGCCGCAATGGTACTCGGGGCATTAGCTCGAGAAGTTATCGCAAAGCTCGATCATGTCGTTGTGCACTGGGCGTCTGGAATACAAAGAGACGAATCATGAACAACTTAACCCTTTAGGATCTTGTCTCTAATCGCCATATAAGCAGTAAAAGCAGGCTCAAATGGGTAAATGGTCTATCTTTAATCATGGAGTTAATCTGTTGGGCTGGTCCTGCAATAGTGCAGATTAATTCTAAAGTATCGATTAAGCCGATGCTTTTACGAACACTTAGACTATTTTGTACGTGAAAATTAATGTCATGACGGTCGCCTTTCTTATATAATGCGGCCACCTAACAACTCACTTAGCCGATGAAGTAAGCAATAATTTAATGCAATCATATGAGGGTATTGACTTTGTGGAATTTCACGGTAATATGCGCGCCTTATGCAAACAGTAAAGATACCGGTTTCAATTGATCCCGTTCGCGCTGCCAGTAGCCAGATTTCATATGAAGGCATGGTGCCTGGTAAGCAGTTAAAGCGATTAAATGAATTATGTGCCGGCGACTGTTCTGACGTGGCAGTGTCGCTTGAATGCGGCGTAGATATACAGGGGATAGTCTACCTTAACGGGAAGGCTGTGACGGAGCTCACTCTGGATTGTCAACGTTGTATGACACTATTTACCACTGAGGTTACGGTCGAGTTTAGTTTTGGACTTTGTAAGACTGAAGCTGAAATCGATGAGCTCCCGGATGCGTATGAGCCTATTGAGTGCAATGAAATTGGCGAAATTCGTCTACATCAATTGATTGAAGATGAATTGATAATTGCTATGCCTTTGATTGCCATGCATGAGAATGAAGATTGTCATCTAGGTAAGCAAGACATAGTTGTAGGCGAGATCGAACCCGCTCAAGAGGAGCGTCCAAATCCGTTTGCAGTGTTAGAAAAACTGAAGAGCAAGTAATCTAGGAGACAGGGCCAATGGCTGTACAACAGAATAAAAAATCTCGTTCTAAGCGCGGAATGCGTCGTTCACACGATTCTTTGAGCACAGCTCAATTATCTGTGGATGCAACGAGTGGTGAACTTCACCGTCGTCACAACGTGACTGCGGACGGTTTCTACCGTGGTCAAAAGGTTATCAACAAGTAATTTGTTGAGACCCTTATGACAAATCTGACGCTTGCGTTAGATGCGATGGGGGGCGACTTTGGTCCCCGCATCACAGTGCCTGCAACTTTGCAGGCACTTCGCTTAAACCCCCTCCTAAAAATCGTACTAGTGGGTGATAAAACCCAAATAGACGAACATTTAGCATCTGCCGAACCGGCATTAACACGCCGAATTGAGATTAAACATACCACCGAAGTGGTGACTATGTCTGATCGACCTGTGCACGCCTTAAGAAACCGCAAGCAAAGTTCAATGCGTTTAGCCATAGAGCTAGTGCGTGACGGCAAAGCTCAAGCTTGCTTAAGTGCTGGTAATACAGGCGCATTAATGGCTATGTCCAAAGTGCTGCTTAAAACATTACCGGGCATTGACCGACCTGCACTTGTGAGTTGTTTACCCGCGGTAAATAATACGCCAGTTTATCTACTAGACTTAGGTGCTAACGTTTCTTGTGACTCCGAAACCTTATTTCAATTTGCAGTCATGGGGTCGGTGCTTTGCGAAACAGTTGATAAAACTGTCGCGCCAAAGGTCGCTTTACTTAATGTGGGCATAGAAGAAATTAAAGGTAATGATCAGGTTCAACAAGCTGGTCAACTACTGCAACAAATTCCTCAAATAAACTATACCGGGTTTATTGAGGGTGATGAGATTTACTCTGGCAACGTAGATGTGATTGTTTGTGATGGTTTTGTTGGAAATATCACTTTGAAAACCTCTGAGGGTATTGCACGTTTATTAGTGCATCAGCTAAGAAAGAGCCTAAGCCAAGGCTTTTTTGTGCGCCTTCTCTCAAAAATCATCGCGCCACGCATACGTTCCTTGTTAAATCAGATGAACCCCGACCACTATAATGGTGCAAGTCTGATAGGATTGCGCGGAATTGTAGTAAAAAGTCATGGGTGTGCAGACGAAGCTGCTTTTTTACAAGCAATTACTTTGGCAGTAACCGAAGCACAACGTCGACTCCCACAGATGATTGAAGATCGTCTTGAGTCGATTCTTTTAGACATTAATAGCTGATAAATTCCTTATGCATACAAAAATTCTTGGTACTGGTAGTTATCTACCCGTGCAAGTGCGCAGTAATCTCGATCTTGAAAAGATGGTTGAAACAACTGATCAGTGGATCGTAGAACGTACTGGTATTTCTGAACGTCGAATCGCAGCAGCAGATGAAACTGTTGCTACTATGGGATACCAAGCTGCGCTTAAAGCCATTGAAATGGCAGGCATTGACGCATCTGAGATTGACATGATTGTTTGTGGTACCACAAGTGCAAGCAATGCGTTTCCTGCTGCGGCATGTGAAATACAAGCCATGCTAGGTATTCACACTATTCCTGCATTTGATATTGCAGCCGCATGTTCAGGCTTTGTGTATGCCTTATCTGTCGCTGATCAATACGTTAAGTCTGGCGTAGCAAGAAATGTACTTGTGATTGGTGCTGACGTATTGTCGCGCTTATGTGAGCCAGAAGACCGCTCAACCATCATTTTATTTGGTGACGGTGCTGGTGCAGCAGTCGTTGGTCGCTCTGAAGAGCCAGGGATTATCTCAACGCATATCTTTGCTGATGGCCGTCAAGGCGATTTGTTAAAGTGCTCGATCCCGCCGCGTAAAGGTGAAACATCGGAAGCTGTTGGTTATATGACAATGAAAGGCAATGATGTATTTAAAGTTGCCGTGACTCAGCTATCTCATGTAGTGACAGAAACACTGCGCCACAACAATGTTGAAAAATCAGAAATCGACTGGCTAGTGCCGCATCAAGCGAACTTTAGAATTATTAAAGCGACTGCCAAAAAGCTAGATATGAGCTTAGATAAGGTGGTATTAACGCTTGCTAAACACGGCAATACGTCTGCTGCCTCTGTGCCGATTGCGCTTGACGAAGCGGTGAGAGACGGACGTATTAAGCGTGGCCAATTATTATTACTTGAAGCCTTCGGCGCAGGATTTGCCTGGGGAAGTGCTTTAGTTCGTTTTTAATTAACGTTCGAATTTATTTTAATAAGTAGACGCGGATTTAAAGGTAGATAAATATGGAAAATACGGCTTTTGTATTCCCAGGGCAAGGTTCGCAAGCATTAGGCATGTTGGCCGAACTTGCACATTCACAAGCAGTTATCGGTGAAACCTTTGCTCAGGCAAGCAGTGTATTAGGTTACGATTTATGGCAATTGGTTCAAGAAGGACCAGTTGAAACATTAAATGAAACTGACAAGACTCAGCCTGCTTTATTAGCTGCAAGTGTCGCCATTTACCGCGCATATTTAGCATCAGGCAAAGCTGCACCAAGTGTGATGGCTGGCCATAGCTTAGGTGAGTACTCTGCATTAGTTTGTGCTGGCGTGATTGATTTTGAAGCGGCAATTAAACTTGTTGAGCTGCGTGGCCAATTAATGCAGCAAGCTGTTCCTGCTGGAACTGGCGCGATGTTTGCCATTATCGGTTTAGATAATGACGCGATTGCTAAAGCGTGCCTTGAGGCCGCAGAAGGCGCTGTAGTTAGCCCTGTTAACTACAATAGCCCTGGTCAAGTGGTTATCGCAGGTGAAAAAGCCGCGGTTGAGCGTGCTGCTGCTTTATGTAAAGCTAACGGCGCAAAAATGGCTGTTGCATTACCAGTTAGCGTGCCGTCACATTGTCAATTAATGAAGCCTGCAGCAGATAAACTTGCAGAAGCATTAGCAGATATCGCGTTTAATACGCCTGCTGTAAAAGTGATTAACAATGTTGATGTAGCAAGCCCTACATCTGCTGACGAGATTAAAGACGCACTAGTTCGTCAGTTATACTGCCCAGTTCGCTGGTCAGAAACAGTTGAGCTAATGGCGTCAAACGGTACCACTAATTTGTTTGAAATTGGACCGGGTAAAGTATTAACTGGTCTAACAAAACGCATTAATCGCTCACTTTCAGCGCAAGCTGTAAACGATGAAGCATCATTAACGGCATTGACCGCATAAGGAAATTTAATGAGTATTAGTTTTGATCTGACGGGGAAAGTCGCTCTAGTCACTGGCGCTAGCCGTGGTATTGGCCGTGCAGTTGCAGAAACATTGGTTTCAGCTGGTGCAGTGGTTATTGGCACGGCAACAAGTGAGCGCGGTGCAGAAGCGATTCAAGCTTATTTAGGCGACAAAGGTCATGGTCTTGTTTTAAACGTGACTGATGGCGACTCAGTAAAAGCCTTGTTTGAAACGATTAAAGAAAAAGCGGGTGATGTTGATATTTTAGTCAATAACGCCGGTATTACTCGTGACAATTTGTTAATACGAATGAAAGATGATGAATGGAATGATATCCTAGATACCAACCTAACATCTTTGTTCCGCACCTCAAAAGCGGTAATGAGACCAATGATGAAAAAGCGTAATGGACGCATCATCAATATTGGTTCTGTTGTAGGCACAATGGGCAATGCAGGGCAAACTAACTACTCTGCAGCTAAAGCTGGTTTGATCGGATTTACAAAATCTCTTGCAAGAGAGGTTGCATCTCGTCAAATTACAGTTAATGCTATTGCTCCTGGATTTATCCAGACTGACATGACAGATGAGCTGACGGAAGACCAGCAAAAAGCTATTATGTCGCAAGTGCCAATGGAAAGGCTTGGTCAGGCGCAGGAAATTGCAAACGCAGTCCTCTTTTTAGCGTCCGACTCTGCTGCTTACATCACTGGAGAAACTCTTCACGTGAATGGCGGCATGTACATGGTTTAAAGGGAACGGCAGGCTGTTACCGCCTACATGGGGTGATCTGCATCAACTGCAGGCTTGATTGTGGTTAGACCACGAAAGTTAAGCTTGCAATGTCTGCCAAATTCAATAAACTACTCGCAATCTTGCGCAAGTGCGTAATTTGAATAGGAAAGAAAACTAATGAGCAACATCGAAGAACGTGTAAAGAAAATCATCATCGAGCAACTAGGTGTTAAAGAAGAAGACGTTAAATCAGCAGCATCTTTCGTTGACGATTTAGGTGCGGATTCTCTAGACACTGTTGAGTTGGTTATGGCTCTAGAAGAAGAGTTTGACACCGAGATCCCTGATGAAGAAGCTGAAAAGATCACTACTGTTCAAGCAGCGATCGATTACGTTTCTAAGAATCAGTAATCTAGAATTCTTGAAAACAGGCGGCATTTTTGCCGCCTGTTTTTGTTTGTAAAGCCGCTGGTTGACTTATTGTTTCAAGCTTCGCTTCCCCAATACTTATTGACCTAGATAAGTATTACTCCAACCAGAACTGGCAACTCCCCATTGCAACCCTTGTATTTGTTGTAGCGGGATAGGTATTGGTAGTTCAATTTCTTTGCAGCTATCATCGTTATTCATTTTGAAAGTAAAAAGGTGACCGCGTGTCTAAACGTCGAGTAGTCATAACGGGCTTAGGTTTAGTGAGCCCAGTGGGAAATACAGTCGATTCTTCTTGGAAAGCACTTGTTTCAGGCAAGAGTGGTATCGCGCCGATAACTAAATTTGATGCGAGTGAATTCACAACCCGTATTAGCGGCTCTGTAAAAGATTTTGATGTCGAGCAATACATGTCTCGCAAAGATGCCCGTAAAATGGATTTGTTTATTCAATACGGTATGGCGGCGGGGATCCAAGCTGTAGAAGACTCAGGTCTTGAAATGGATAAGCTTGATCCAGCACGTGTTGGTACAGCAATTGGCGCCGGTATGGGCGGCATGCCGCTAATTGAGCAAAACCATTCGGCTATGCTAAAGGGCGGACCACGTAAGATCTCACCATTTTTCGTACCTAGTACCATTATCAATATGATTGCTGGCCACTTGTCGATTAAATACGGCATGACAGGTCCAAACTTTGCTGTTACGACTGCTTGTACTACAGGTGTGCACAACATCGGGTTTGCGGCGCGTACAATCGCTTATGGCGATGCTGATGTTATGGTTGCCGGCGGCGCTGAAGATGTGACTTGCCCGCTGGCTGTTGGCGGCTTTGGTTCTGCTAAAGCACTATCAACTCGTAATGACGATCCTGAAGCGGCAAGCCGCCCATGGGATAAAGACCGTGATGGTTTTGTTATTGGCGATGGCGCAGGTGTGATGGTCGTAGAAGAGTACGAGCATGCTAAAGCACGTGGCGCGACTATCTATGCTGAGCTTGTAGGCTTTGGTATGAGCGGCGATGCATTCCATATGACGTCACCACCAAGTGATGGTGCTGGCGCAGCTGCGGCAATGGTTAATGCGATTAATGACGCTAAAGTGGGCCGTGAACAGATTGGTTATATCAATGCTCACGGCACATCAACTCCTGCTGGGGATAAAGCTGAAGCGGCAGCGGTTAAGTCAGTATTTGGCGATCATGCTTACGATTTACTCGTAAGCTCAACTAAATCTATGACGGGTCACTTGTTAGGTGCAGCCGGTTCTGTTGAAGCAATTATTACCATTCTTGCACTAAAAGATCAGGTTATTCCGCCAACGCTTAACTTAGATAACCCTGATGAAGGTTGTGATTTGGACTTTGTGCCGCACACCGCTCGTGATTACAAATTTGACTATGGTCTTTGTAACTCATTTGGTTTTGGTGGTACTAACGGCTCGCTACTTTTCAAAAAAGTATAATTAGCTCAGTTAGCTACATTTATTTTAAAGCGCCGAAAGGCGCTTTTTTATTCGCTATAGCAAAGTAAAATTATGAACAAGTTCACACTATTTATGGCAAATATTAACACTGCATAACGCCAAGATTAACCTTAGTTAATCTGTTGAAAAGGCGCTAGAAAATATAGATCTTTAGGCAGATACTGCGGGCATAAGCTCAAGCAATGAGCTCAATGTAGATTTTACCTAAGGAACACGAAAGTGCTTAATCCAATTGTTATTCCTATCATGCCTATTCTAGGCATTATCACCGCTAATATTAACGAGCTTATACGTGGTGAATCGTCAGCGCGTCTACCCGAGCTGCAATTGGGCGTAAAAACCTTCAATGCCGCAGTTGCTTCGTTTAGTATTGTTTGGTTTGCATTGCTAATTACCGCCATTGACGTCAGTAATGCCAATAGTGTCATTGCTGGTATTGAAGTGATGGGGTTATTTTTAGCGGGTATAGCCGCTTATACCCTGTTTAACGGTGGTAAGTACTTTGGAATGACATCGCAACTATGGGTTTACCGTTTGGCCTTGCCTATGGTTTTAGGTGGTAGCTTTTTGGTCGGTCAGTTTGGCTAAAAGGTGCTGATATAAAGAATTTGGCGTAAGATACTCAATAGTAAGTAAATGTATTGAGGTCCAATATGGCCGGTTTAGAAAGACAATTAACATTAAGATTCCTTGCAGAGCCTGCAGACGTTAATTTTGGCGGTAAAGTACACGGCGGCGCCGTGATGAAGTGGATCGATTTAGCCGGATATGCTTGTGCTGCCGGCTGGAGCGGTAAGTATTGCATTACTGCTTATGCTGGCGGTATTCGTTTTGTTAAGCCTATTCATGTGGGCAACATCGTTGAAGTGACTGCAAAGGTGATTTATACCGGTCGTACATCAATGCACCTTGGTGTTGATGTAAAAGCGGGTGATCCTAAGGATCAAGACAGATACTTAACTACGCACTGTGTGTTAGTGATGGTAGCGGTTGATGATGAAGGTTCACCCACTGCAGTGCCCGATTGGAAACCAGAGTTACCAGCAGATATTGAACTGCGAGAATCTGCAATACGTTTGATGGAAATGCGTAAAAAGATTGGTGCTGAAATGCAGGCCCATGTAGATCTACAGCCTTCGTTACAAGTTCCCTAAAGTGCCGAGTTTGTTTACGCACAGAAGCTAGCCTTTCGGCTAGCTTTTTTATTATCTGCTTTGTACTGTTCTTTTTGTGGTGAGTCTTTAAAATAAGCTAAATCTAAAAATATCTCCCCCTACAATTTCTACAATAGGACGAATAATGGCTAAAGTTGCATTTATAGGTCTAGGTGTTATGGGTTATCCCATGGCAGGGCATCTCGTTAAACATGGTCATCAAGTTACCGTTTACAACCGTACACAAAGTAAAGCTAAACAATGGGCTAGCGAATATGGCGGTTATTATGAAATTACCCCTAAAGCAGCTGCACAAGGGCAAGACATCGTATTTATGTGCGTTGGTAACGATGACGATATACGTCAAGTCACGCTTGGTGATACAGGGATATTAGCCGGTATGCAAGCGGGCACTATTTTGGTGGATCACACTACCGCGTCAGCTGATGTTGCTCGTGAAATTGCCGTGGCTGCTAATGCTCTGGATATCGGATTTATGGATGCTCCAGTGTCAGGCGGTCAAGCTGGCGCTGAAAACGGAGTGCTAACGGTGATGGTCGGTGGCGATCAAGTTACATTCGATAGAGCCAAGCCTGTAATTGATGCTTACGCGAGATGCGTCGAGTTACTTGGAGGAGTTGGTGCAGGCCAGTTAACTAAAATGGTTAACCAGATTTGTATTGCAGGCGTAGTACAAGGGCTATCAGAAGGGCTGCACTTTGCTCGTAGCGCAGGGCTTGATGGTGAAAAAGTGGTTGAGGTGATAAGCAAAGGCGCCGCGCAGTCATGGCAGATGGAAAACCGCTATCAAACCATGTGGCAGGGCGAATATAACTTAGGTTTTGCGGTTGATTGGATGCGTAAAGATTTAGGGATAGCACTTGAAGAGGCACGCCGTAATGGCTCACATTTGCCACTAACAGCTTTGGTCGATCAGTTTTACTCTGAAGTACAAGCAATTGGTGGCTCGCGCTGGGATACATCAAGTTTACTTGCCAAGCTCGAGAAGAACCGAGGCTAAGGTTAACAGTTTTATTTTCGCTATTTAGACAAAAGTTAAACCAATTTAATTTAAGCTAAATTAGCGTGAATTTAGCCAAGTAAAAAGGACCTTAGTAGGTCCTTTTTTAGTAAGTTTAATTGCTCGCTTAGCCTATTCAGGCTCAGCAACAATATGCTCAAGTTCAATCGGTGCAACGCTATGTAGTGCATCCATAGCTGCGCCAACTAGCGATACAACACCTTTTGAAGACTCAATTAACACTGCACGATTAATCTCACTAAAGTCCCTGTTGTGGCGAGACATGGTAGATAGCGCCATTTGCATTGGTTGCATCGATGGATTAAACGCAGCGTTCTCGGCATAGCGTCCGCAATAGGTTGCACCATCTTTGGTTTCTAGCACAACAGCTGCAAAGTTTTTGGTGTAAGGCGCATAACTTAAACTAGCGTGATCTAAGGCTTCAATGATCATAGGATCATTCGAGTCTAAGATTAGATTATGTTGTTGCTTACTCAGTAGCGGTGTAGAGATATTAAGATCGCTTGGGCCAAATGCATAAGGCAGATAATGTGAAAGCGGCGCAGTATCTTGCGATGGTAGATGTATATTTACTTTACTGCCTTCAACCAGCTCGTTAATAAACTGACGACAATGACCACATGGCGATGCATTAACAATAATGTCTTCAATAATGGTTTCACCGCTTAGCCAAGCATGGCTAATTGCGCTTTGCTCGGCATGTACAGAATGAAACAGCGCTTCACCTGGTAGCTCAATGTTTGCGCCCATATAGATATCACCGCTTTTGCCTTTTGCTATAGCGCCTACATGGAATTCGCTAATTGGCGGTCTAGCAAGTGCTGCCGCAATAGGTAGCAAAGCTAGCAATAACTCATTAAGCTCCATTTGGGTTTGGGCCTGAAGCTCTGTTAATTGTTGAGCATCAATATGGCCGGCAAAATCTTTATCAAGCAGCGGCACAATTGCCGTTGCTAGTGACTCAGGTAATTTAGCTATGCTTTTTAAAAATCTGTCTTGCATATGCTATTTCCTTTTAGTTAACGCTAATGGAATATCATTCTAGTAAGCTTGTTACATACAGAATGAGGTGTTTGTCGCATTTACTGTATAACGATTGCTAAAGACTTCTAAGGTAATGACACAGTGCCTGTAATAGCTTCTGTTTATTGTCATCTTGTTCAGTTTCTTCAATTAAGTTCTCTAAGCGAATAATATAGTCAGGATCATTAAGTCTCGTTTGACAAAATTCTCGCCAGCGATACTGCTCTGCATCATCTAAGGTTTCGGGGTAATTACGTGCGCGGTATCGGTACAGCATTTCAGCAAGGCGCTCGTCGTCGAAATCAAGATCTAGTGCAGCAAGATTACTTGGCTGCGTATTGCGGATGATTTCAATCTTGGCTTTATCAGCTGAACTGAAAAAACCGCCGCTATACAGCGCCTGATCAGGATCTATACTTTTTGACTCATGCTCAACATCAAATACAGCAACAAGCTTTTCTCTAAGCTCTGGATGTTGCTTGAGTATTTTATATTGCTCACGGGCAAAGTCCTTATCAATATCGAGTCTAGCAGCGTTTTCATCGGTCAAGGTTTTTGCACCAGCAATAAACGGACTCTTGTTAATATGGATCTGCTTAATACCGATAGGTAATTCATCAGGCGCTAAGTCGCTGCGACGGGTATACATGCGCTCACGAATTTCTTCGACACTCAGTTCTAATAATGGCGCAACGTCCATAGCAAGGTTAACGCAAATAACCGCATTCTTATTGGTAGAGTGGTAAGCAACGGGTGCAATAATGGTTGTGCAGCCGTTTAGTGCACTGATCTTGGAGCTTACATGCACAAGTGGCTTCATCTCTAATACGTCAATAAGTTTAGAAACGGCCTGCTTTTGCCTCAGGCTAAAGTAATAGTCGAATAGTTTTGGCTGCACATTCTTGATTAGCTTAGCCATGTCGATGGTGGCATAAACATCAGACATAGCATCATGCGCTTTTTCATGGCTTAAACCATTGGCTACAGTTAGTTGCTCTAGCTTAAAGCTAGGTGAGCCATCTTCTTTTTCTGGCCAGTTAATGCCTTCAGGTCTAAACGCATAACAAGCACGCACCAGATCGATAATGTCCCAGCGGCTATTGCCGTTTTGCCACTCACGGGCATAAGGGTCGATAAAGTTACGATAAAAGCCATAGCGTGACACTTCATCATCAAAACGCAGAGAGTTATAACCCACCACACAGGTTTTAGGCTGACTAAATAAACCGTTAATTCTATTCATGAACTCGGCTTCTGGCATACCTTTTAGGTTAGCCAGTTGCGGAGTTATCCCAGTAATTAGAATCGCTTCAGGAGAGGGTAGATAGTCGTTGGCCACTTTACAATAAAAGGTTTCAGGCTCACCGATGATGTTAAGATCCATATCGGTGCGTACGCCAGCAAATTGCGAAGGGCGGTCTTTGGCTGGGTTAGCGCCAAAGGTTTCATAATCGTGCCAGAAGAGGGTGGGTTGGTTATTTGTCGACATATAATTTTAAAGGCTATCACGAGCAATAATTGCAGTCATCATAGCACTGACAAGGTTTAAATGTCTTAGTTTCCTTAATACAACTCAAGTACTTTGCTTGAGTTTGCAGCAGTTTTATCCGCTGGATCAAAATAGGTGAGCGCAGTAGAATAGCCATCCTTTTTAGACTCGTTATGACAAGCATTATTTTCTAAAGAAAAATAGATGACTTTTATTGGTTTAAATTATCACTATGCTGGGCCAGTATTAAGGTCATGTGCTTAAGCTGTTAGCTTCTCAGCCTATGCCATCGTCTAACGGATTATTATCCGGCTACATTTGTGCGTGTGATTGAATAGCAAGCGCATCAAATATGTGCCATTCGGAGATGTATACATGATTTACCGTTGTCCTTTATGCCAGCAGGCGCTATCTAAAGAAGACAAAACTTGGTGTTGTCCTGCCAATCATAGATTTGACTGTGCAAAAGAAGGCTACGTTAACTTGTTGCCTGTACAGAAAAAGAAGTCAAATGACCCAGGTGACAATAAAGAGATGATGCTGGCAAGACGAGAGTTTCTGAATAAAGGTTACTATCAGGTATTAAGTGATAAAGTTAACTTGCTAGCGAATGAGTACGCAATTGATGCCGAGTGTGGTCTAGATATTGGTTGTGGTGAAGGATACTACTCAAACCGTTTAGTTGAAAGCTTGCCGCAAGGTTTTGCACTTTATGGTGTTGATATCAGTAAATCTGCGCTTAAGTATGCTGCTAAGCGTTACCCTAAAATTGCATTTAGCGTTGCGAGCGCTTTCGATATGCCGTTCCCAGATAGCAGTTTTGACTTTATGTTGAGAATTTATGCGCCGTCTTTAGATGTGGAATTAAAGCGTGTGATTAAGTCTGGCGGTATTCTTACCACTGTTTGTGCGGGTCCTCGTCATCATTTCGCATTAAAAGAGCTGATATATGATAATCCTAAAGAGCATACTGAAGCTTCCTCTCAGATAGAGGGCTTTGATCTCATCCATCAAGAACGTATTTTGCAACAACTATCGTTAACTGATCCGGTCGATATCAGTAACTTTTTAAAGATGACTCCCTATAACTGGAAATTAACAGAAGAACAAAAATTAGCTCTAGCTAAATCAGGTTTTAGTTGTGAGCTAGATTTTAAAGTGGAAGTCTTTAGAGCCCAGTAAATCTAAGGTTGTAGCTTGGTGGTTGTTTTTTAAGCGGTTGTGAGTGTTAACTGTGAGTTTGCATAAGTGTATTTTTTGATCCAATTAGCAAGCTGTAGAAATATAAGTAAAAACACCCTAAATTCCGATACGAATGTGTGTTGACTTATGATGAGAATGGTTTATAGTGTTTGCAGCTTGAAGGTTAGGCTTATTTTTATGTGTTCAATACGACAATGTTCGTCCTGTTAACATTAAGTAAACCGGCATTTTCCAGCTTTACCGCCGTTAAGGCTTTAATTTATATTTACAGGATTCAATATTATGTCTCAAGTTACTGGCGTTGTTAAGTGGTTCAACTCTGATAAAGGTTTCGGATTTATCGAGCAAGAGTCTGGTCCAGACGTATTCGTACACTTCCGCGCTATCAACTCTGACGGTTTCAAAACTCTTGACGAAGGTCAAAAAGTTCAGTTTACTGTTACTCAAGGTCAAAAAGGCCCACAAGCTGAGAACGTAACTGTTATCTAAGTTACCAGCTTGATTAGCACTAGCTAATCATACAGAATTTCGAAGAGCCGTAGTTTACTACGGCTCTTTTTTCGTTTGAATTCCGGTAATTAATTACTAGCAATACGAGTTTGTTACCTAAAGCGTTAGTTTGATTAAGCCAATAGCTTGTTGCCGTTTATACCAATCAGTATAAACATTTAGCCACTCAGCGAGAGTTTAGCGGTTTTGAGGCAAGGTTATTAAATGCTCCTCGGTAACGGCTCCTGCGTTACTCTCGATAATAGCTTCTGTATTATTCTATCTTCGACCATGCTTGGTTTTGTACCTCCTATATCCATATAGTCGTGCCTGAATGACATTCACCATATCTGAGCTCCAAGGATGGAGGAAATGTTTTATACCAACTCAGTATAAACATTTAGTCACTCAGCGAGAGTTTAGCGGTTTTGAGGCAAGGTCATTAAGTGCTCCTCGGTAACTGCTCCTGCGTTACTCTACCTCCTATATCCATATAGTCGTGCTTTAATGACATTCGCTGCATCCATGCAGCTTGCAACGAGTGAAGATCATAGTTGAGCTAGGGTTAAGTTCCCTCTTTGTTCATTTAGAGTCACTGCATCAAAGCCGCTAAAACTCGCCATTCTTGAGCCTTCTTGGCTGCCTACTTCTGCGTTAATTAGCTTTATAAGGGAATAACCATTATTGCCGTTATTCGCTTTGAATTAGTTTGCCAAAAACCGCTCTGAGTAGATCAAATTCTTATGCTGATTGGTATAATAGGGTTTACGTTGCAGTGAGATAACATGAGCCATGAAAAACGGCGCTAAGTGCGCCGTTTTTATATTTACTAATGCCAATATAAAACTTAAGAGAAGAGCTTTTCTTCCAACGTTCTACCTTTCAACATCGCTTTGTATTGCCAGTTTTTATCTTTCAATAGGTTAAGTAAAGCTATTTCAATTGCATAAACTTGCTCGCTATTGTGTTTAATCAAAAACTGGTTGCTTTGACGTTCTTCAATAGAGCTGATATCAGCTAAGTTAAGCACCGCTTCGATTAAGGCTTGAGGATCACAATGCTGCATGGTTAGGGTGAGATAGTCTTCATGCTGCGATTCATTCATTGAGACTGAATGCTGTAATTGCCCATGCTCTAAATAAAGCACCTGATCACACAGTTTTTCAAGCTCATCTAAATTATGTGAGCTAATGATAAATGTGGTACTACCTGATAAAGACTTTACAAGCTCACGAATTTTCTTGGCATTGGCAGGATCTAACCCTGCTGTAGGCTCATCGAGCAATACAAGTTCTGGTGAGCCAATTAAGGCTTGTGCAATTGATACTCGTTTTGCCATACCATGGCTTAGTGCTTTAGGTTTTTGTTTAGCACTATCGACGAGATCAACCAAGGCGAGAACACGCAGGGCTTCAGCGTTAGCGGCTTTATTTGTATAGCCTTGCAGGGTCGCAAAAAAGCTGAGTTGGCTGATAATATCTAAGTTTGGATCTAATGCGGCATCTTGAGGTAAAGATGCAATACGTCCAAGTAATGCTGTAGAGCCCGGCTTGTGACCAAACAAACTTACGTTACCTGACGTAGGGCTCATATAGCCACATAGTAAACTAAATAAAGTTGTTTTACCTGCTCCATTAGGGCCGACTAATGCGATAGGACTGCCGGCATTAAGCGTAATATCAACCTGCTTTAACGCCTGTTTATCGCCATAAGATTTAGATAACCCTTTGCAAATCACTAAGCTCATAGCGCGCTCCTATTAATATACACTTTACCTAAAACAAGAAGAACAGCGGCTTGAATGAGTGCGATAGGCGCGTACATAAAGCTTTGCAGACCTTGTGTGTTAATCATCATTGAGATCTGTGAGCCGGGTAATATCCACTTTAGTTCACTAATAATCGGTAAGTAGTTATTAATGATTGCAATGCTTATCGACATCGCAGCCCAAACTAAAATCGCATAGATAGTTGCTTGGCGGGCTGAGCTAGCGTAAAGCGATAAAATTGCCATTAGTGCTGTGTAAGGTAGTAAAACAATCATTAAATTTAGGGTAACAATTAAGCCTGAATATAATGCTGGCAGGAATAAATTTGGATCTCGGCTAACAGCAAGCAAAATGGTGGCAATAACAGTAAGACTCAGTAACAGGCTTTGTAATGCCATATGGCCAATAAAACGACCAAAGAATAAGCTGTCTCTGCCAACTCTTAAGGTTAAAAAACGAAATGTACCGCGAGACCTATCAGTGGCAAATTGATCAGCAGAAACAAAAATACAAAATAAAGGGAACAGGTAGAGCGCTGCAATCCAATATACCGCAAGTTCTGCTACTGGCCATTTAAACAGTTCACTTACGGCATCTGTGCCAAATATACCTTCGATCACAGCCTGAAAGTCTGGGTTGACCAGAAAGCTTGATGCTCCGCTAATGGGGTAAAGTAAAATCAGTAGCCAAACCATTGAAAATGCTATCAGAGCAATTAAACCTCTTGGATTAAGTAGCATTTTTTTGACTTCAAATTGAGCGAGTAATAGCGTGTTTTTGAGCATGCTATTAGTTTGAGGGTTATTTTCCAAACTAATCCCTTACGATTGAATGATTAAGTGCAACTAGGTTAACACCGTTTTTAGCTTGGCGTTAACCTAAACCTGTGAATGAACATTAGTAATAATTAATTATTCAAGAAGTTGTTGAAGTTGAGCTTTTAGTTCAGCAACTTCTTGCTCTAATATTTCAACTCTTAACGCTAGTTCTTGATTGTCATTAGGTTGATGATTGATTGCACTCGCCGAGGCAATTTGTGCAGTAGGGGCTTGCAGTTCGTCATCTGCAATCGGTGTGAATAATTGACGGTAGCGCGCTTCACGTTTACCAGGCTCTTTGGCGAGCAACATAACCAGAGGTGATTCACGTTGTTGTAGGTGTTGTAAGCTTGCTTCTGCTTCGGCAACATCTTTAAACTCATGTAGGCGATTGCTTCGCGTTCTTAATTCTCCGGCTGTTTGTGGTCCTCTAAGTAGTAATAAGCAAATAATCGCCAGCTCATCTGATTTTAGCTGTAGGTCGCTAAACTCGGTATTACAAAAACGGTGCTTATATTTGACTACGCGGCTTCCGAAGCCTGATTGCTCGGAGATAAGTCGCTTTTTAGCAAGACTATCTAAGGTGTTTTGTACCTCTGACTCACTGAGGCTTAGCACTGGTTCTCGGCTGGTTTTTTGATTGCAACCCGAGGTTAAACTATTGAGAGAAAGGGGATATTGCTCTGGTGTTGTGATCTCCTTTTCAAGGAGGACACCAATAACACGCGCTTCGAGTGGAGTGAGTTCCATATTAACCTCTTAATAAAAAAGCATGACTTTGTTATAACAGAGCCATGCTTTAATGCAAAGAAGCTTTTCGCGGGTATGTCTTGTAATTGCTTGTTTTACAAGCAATACAGTGCGCTTATTCTTCTAAACGAATACCGTCTGGTGAGATAGTAATTTGCTTACTCTTATAAAGACCACCAATGCTCTTTTTAAAGGCTTTTTTACTCATAGATAATTGTGAGTAAATGACTTCAGCATCGGTTTTATCATTAAGAGGTAAAAAACCGCCAGCTTGTTTAAGTTTGATCATGATAGTCACTGAGTGCTTATCAAGCTCTTCTTTAGCGCCTTTTTGTAAGATAAGGTCAATCTTGCCATCTGTACGTACGCGTTTAATAAAACCTTTGAGCTTTTGGCCAAAGCTTAAACGAGTGTAAACTTCATTTTTGTACAACACGCCCCAATGGGTATTGTTGATAATGGCTTTGTAGCCAAGATCCGTTGAGCCACCAATGATTAAGTTAACTTCTTCGTCAGTACGGAACTTTGGTTCAGTTAAGTCGAGGAATTTCTCAACTTTTGAAGAAGCAACAATACGGTCATCAACGTGGCTAGTGTAGATATACACTAGATAGGATTTACCCACTTCAATTTCACGGTGCTGCTCGCCAAAAGGCAGTAACAGATCTTTGTCTAGGCCCCAATCTAAAAATGCGCCGTAAGGACCATTAGCTTTCGCTTCTAAGTAAGCAAATTGGCCCACTTGTGCGTATGGTCTGCGAGTTGTTGCAATGATCATGTCTTCTGAATCTAAGTAAAGAAACACATTAACCATATCTCCGACTTGGCATTCTTTAGGAACGGCTTTGCGAGGAAGGAGGACCTGGCCCATCTCTTTAGCGTCTAAATAGACACCAAAATCAACTTGTTTGACGACTTCGAGCTTACAGGTTTTACCTATCTGGATCATGATGTTCTCTACTTTTAAAACAGTAACGTTTGATTTCAGCTGCGATTATAGTGGAAAACATTTCAATATGCTTTAGCCCGTTGAAACTAATGCGCAAAAGCCTGCAATTTTCTGTAAGTAAAAGGCGGGAGTTATCACGTTTTTAGGGATAATGAGTACGGATTGTTATCACCCTATTATAAGGTGATAATTAATTCGCGATTAATTGACCTTTTGAGGACTAATTTGTATTGCAATCTGCTGAGTCTCAAGGTTTAATTGCGCCGCAAAAAATTCCGAGAGAAAAGTGTTTCGTTTGTAGGCTTATTCTTGAGTGAATACACCGTACTGCGGTTAAGCAATCGTTGAAGTTACAAATTAGATTTTTATGGACTTGGTTTTACATGCTAGGTTTAAAGGCATGGCTTTTTTCGTTACCATGAAAATCAAAGCGCCTTTAATTTGGTAAGGCCTTTTTTAGAAAGTTAATGCTCCATCGGTCGACACGAGATGTGTTTTTGAGTATTAATTGAAGATAGTTTGTACTTTTGTAGCTAAATCAGAGCGTATCTGATTTAAACATTCGCAAGTTGATGAGCCTATAAGGCTGCAGTAACTTATTTGAATAGAATAGACAGGTTAGGACAAATATGAGCAATTGGTCTATTGATGATGCACGCGCAAGTTATAACGTAAATCACTGGAGCCAAGGACTTTACGGAATTAGCGACGATGGAGAGGTGACTGTGTCGCCAGATCCAAGTCGTCCGGACTGTAAAATTGGTTTGAACGAAATGGCAAAGGATATGGTTAAGTCAGGTGTGGCTTTACCCGTATTAGTGCGTTTCCCGCAAATTTTGCATCATAGAGTAAACAGCCTTTGTCAGGCATTTAATCAGGCGATTCAAAAGTATCAATACGAAAATGATTACTTACTTGTTTACCCGATTAAAGTGAACCAACAGCAAACGGTTGTTGAAGAGATCTTAGCTAGCCAAGTGGCCAAAGAAGTGCCGCAGCTAGGTTTAGAGGCCGGTAGTAAGCCTGAGTTGATGGCTGTATTGGCAATGGCTCAAAAAGCCAGCTCTGTAATCATTTGTAATGGCTACAAAGATAAAGAATATATCCGCCTTGCTTTGATTGGTGAAAAGCTAGGTCATAAAGTTTATATCGTTCTTGAGAAGATGTCTGAACTCAAGGTCGTACTTGAACAAGCTAAAGAACTTGGTGTAACACCGCGTTTAGGCTTACGTGTACGTTTGGCTTTCCAAGGTAAAGGCAAATGGCAAGCAAGTGGTGGTGAAAAGTCTAAATTCGGCTTAAGTGCTGCTCAGGTATTGCAAGTGATTAACTCGCTGAAGCAAGAAAATATGCTTGAGTCATTAGAGTTATTGCACTTCCACTTAGGTTCGCAAATAGCCAATATTCGTGATATCCGCCAAGGCGTGAGCGAAGCAGGCCGTTTCTACTGTGAACTTATGAAGCTCGGTGCTCACGTTAAGTGTTTTGACGTTGGTGGTGGTTTAGCGGTTGATTACGACGGCACGCGTAGCCAAAGCAGTCACTCAATGAACTACGGTTTAACTGAGTATGCTAACAATATCGTTAGTGTATTAACTGACATGTGTAAAGAGTACGAGCAACCGATGCCGAGAATTATCTCAGAATCGGGTCGTTACTTAACTGCGCACCATGCGGTATTATTAACAGACGTAATCGGTACCGAAGCTTATAAGCCTGAAGATATTCTGCCGCCAGCAGATGATGCTCCGCAGCTTCTACATAACATGTGGCAGTCTTGGGTTGAAGTGAGCGGTAAAGCTGATCAGCGTGCGTTAATTGAAATTTTCCATGATTGCCAAAGTGATTTAACTGAAGTGCATTCATTATTTGCTGTAGGCCAGTTAGGTTTAGCTGAGCGTGCGTGGGCAGAGCAGGTCAATTTGCGCGTATGTTACGAGTTACAAGGTAGCATGAGCGCTAAGTATCGTTTCCACCGTCCAATTATTGATGAATTAAACGAAAAGCTAGCAGACAAATTCTTTGTTAACTTCTCGCTATTCCAATCATTACCGGATGCATGGGGTATCGATCAAGTATTCCCAGTCATGCCGCTATCAGGTTTAGATAAAAAGCCAGAAAGCCGTGCAGTTATGCTTGATATTACCTGTGACTCAGACGGTACGGTTGATCAGTATGTAGATGGTCAAGGTATTGAAACCACATTACCTGTTCCGGCTTGGACTCAAGAGAGCCCATATTTAATTGGTTTCTTCTTAGTGGGTGCATACCAAGAGATCTTGGGTGATATGCATAACTTGTTTGGCGATACTAACTCGGCAGTTGTGCGTTTAGACGATGATGCTCGCACTAATGTTGAATCAGTACTTGCTGGCGATACGGTTGCAGACGTTTTACGTTACGTAAACTTAGATGCAGTATCGTTTATGAGAACCTATGAAGAACTAGTAAACAAGCATATTGCAGAAGATGAACGTGCTAATATCCTTGAAGAGTTACAACTAGGTCTTAAAGGTTACACCTACTTAGAAGATTTCTCTTAAGTAGATTGTCAGCAGCCATTTAAGTCATGGCTAACAAAGGTTTGTTATAACCAGCTTTGAGTTCGCTCGAAGCTGGTTTTATTTTTAAATTGCTTTGATGGGTTGTTTACACGTATCAGTTACATATTGAAGGATCTAGATTAAGGGCTTCGAGTCGATGTTTTTTGAAGGTTCAGAAAAGAAAATTGAGTTGCATATAGACCCCAGTGCTAAGTCATTAAGAGCGTATCCGCGACATTTTTGGCAACAGGCGCTGGCAATGGCTGATGCAAGTATTTTGTCGAACCTAAGCAATTCACATTGCGATGCCTATGTATTAAGTGAGTCCAGTTTGTTTGTCTGGCAACATAAGTTGCTATTGATAACCTGTGGTAATACGCGCTTAATTGATACTGTACTTTTCATCATTGAAAAAATCGGCACTGACCATATATCAGGATTAAACTATCAGCGTAAAAGCGAGTTTTTACCCCATTTACAAACAACCCAGTTTGAAGATGATATCGCGTTACTAAAAGCTAAAGTGTCTGGTACGGCTTATCGTATCGGCCATTTAGATAGTCACCATCATTACCTTTTTACCGCGTCACAGCCAATTAAGCATGAAATGAGTGCTTGTTTGCTGATGTACCATATTGAAGGTGAGGCGGCCCAGTATTTACGCAGTGCAGAACAATCGTGCGCTAATATACGCCGATTACTTAATTTAGATCGTTTGCTGCCGCAATTTGAGTTTGACGATCACCTGTTTCAACCGTGTGGATATTCAATCAATGGATTGTTTGAAGATAAATTTTTGACCATACATATCACCCCTCAAGAGCGAAGCTCTTATGTGAGTGTCGAAACAAACGTGAACTTTTTACAATATCCGTTCAATATTTTTGCTGAGTTACTTAAAGTATTGAACCCCCGCAGTTGGGACATTATTGGGCTGAATACACAAATAGATCCGCTAGACTTTCCTTCTAATAGAAGGCTTGCCAGTTGTGATCTACAGTTAAACCAGCACAATAATTTTAATTACTATCACTATATTCAGGCTGAAGGCGAAACCTTAATAGCCGAAGTACTGTGACTCTAGACATTTTATGGAGTATTTATGACCACTATTGCAGATAAGCCAGATTATTCGCTTTATTCAAATGCATTTGGTTACTTGAGACAACCGCTTGACTTTAAACCTCTTGAAGGCGATGCGGATGTAGTGGTTTTAGGTTTACCGTTTGATATGGCTACAACAGGCCGTTCAGGTGGTCGCATGGGTCCTGGTGCAATTCGTAACGCATCAGTGAATCTTGCATGGGAAGAAACTCGCTGGCCATATCAGTTTAAACTTAGCGAACACGTTAAAATTGTTGACGCGGGCGATCTAGTTTACAACTGTGGTGATTCTGCAGACTTTACACAACGTGTTGAAGACTTTGCGACTAAAATCCTAGAAGCAGATAAAGCAATGTTAAGCTTTGGTGGTGATCACTTTGTGACTTTACCACTGCTGCGTGCTCACTATAAGAAGCATGGTCAAATGGCATTGCTACACTTTGATGCGCACACAGATACATACAGCCAAGGTAGCAAGTACGATCACGGTACTATGTTCTACCATGCACCAATCGAAGGCATTATCGCTGCAGAAAACTCAATCCAAGTGGGTATTCGTACTGAGTACGATACGGCTAACCACTTATTTGAAGTCATTGACGCCGCTGCAGCTAACGAAATGACCGCCGATGAAATCGTAGCGCAAATTCGTAAGCGCGTTGGTGACATGCCTCTATACGTAACATTTGACATCGACTGTTTAGATCCTGCTTTTGCACCAGGTACAGGCACACCAGTTTGTGGTGGCTTAACAAGCGATAAAGCAATGAAGATTATTCGTGGCCTTAAAGGCATGAAGATCGTTGGTATGGACGTGGTTGAAGTGGCTCCTGCATACGACAGCGCTGAGATCACTGCACTTGCTGGTGCAACATTGGGTCTTGAAATGCTACATGTTTGGGCTGAATCAAACGGTAAGATCAAATAATCCTATTTATTTGATCTGCTAAGTAATATTAAAGCTGTTAGCATGAGATAAACTATTAGTTAAAAGTCTCCCGCGATGAGCCTAAGATTGTTATTATTAAAGAAGCACTGTTGCAGTGCTTCTTTTTTTTTATGCCGTTTTGCAAGGGATCTAGGATGTCAGAGATTAGCGATATTAGACGAGAATACACGTTAGGCGAGTTACACAGTGAAGATGTACCAAGTGATCCTATGGTGCTATTTAATGCTTGGCTAGAGGTGGTTCGCGATTCAAAGATGCAAGATCCGACTGCAATGTCGGTAGCGACTGTTGATGAGAATGGTCAGCCATTCCAGCGTATTGTGCTGTTAAAGCGTTTCGATAATGATGGTTTTGTATTTTTCACTAATCTTGAAAGTCGTAAAGCGCAGCACATTGCTAATAACGCGCAGGTAAGCATCTTATTCCCTTGGCATAGCTTAGAAAAACAAGTGGCCGTTACTGGCGTGGCTGAGCCATTATCAAAGACAGAAGTATTGAAGTACTTTATAAGTCGACCTAAAGAAAGCCAGATTGCTGCTTGGGTCTCTAAGCAATCGAGCCCAATTAGCGCTCGAAAAGCATTAGAGTCCAAATTTGCCGAGATGAAAGCTAAATTTGCTAATGGCGATGTTCCTCTACCTAAGTTTTGGGGCGGCTATTTAGTCCGTCCAAGTAGTATTGAATTTTGGCAAGGTGGAGAGCACCGTCTGCATGACCGCTTTATCTATACTAAGGTCGCAGAGGCATGGGAACACAGCCGTTTAGCCCCTTAGCGCTGCCTAGTAGCCTCTCTATGCTAATACCAACATTAAAGCCGCACTCAGATGCGGCTTTTTTAGATTGAATCAGAGATATTTATAGTCTGTAGCGCATTATCTTTTGCAATCGAATTTTAAAAGCCAGCCCATTGAAACTAAGTTCTCAAAGTTAAGCATTCAAAGCCAAGCCGTAAAGATAAGTCCTTAAGATAAGCGCTTGAAGATAAGTTCTTTAAGATAGAACTCTTTAAGATATAGCTAAGGGGTTCTAAGGTAAAAGCATAAGTGTCAAAACAAAACGCCAGTTCAATTGTATGGACTTTAGCGGATTAATTTAGCTAGAAAGATGAACTTGCCCTAATATAAATGGATGAATATTTATTTTTATCTGAAAAATCGCTTTGTACAATGTCGAAGCATGTTAAATTAGTGTGAGCTTAACTATTGAAATAATTCACTATCTGAATAAGAGGGAACGGACATGAAGAGTATTGTCACAGGTTTACTATTACTGCCTTTATCGCTAATGGCTTCAGCGGATACATGGAATGTTGATAGTGATAGTTCAAATGTTAATTTTATTTCGATTAAAAAAGGTGATATTGCTGAGGTACATCATTTCAAATCAATGGCCGGAACTTATGATGATAATGGCCAGTTTAGCTTTTCTGTTTCATTAGCAAGTGTGGTTACCAATGTTGATATTCGAGACGAGCGTATGGGCTCGCTGCTGTTTGAAGTTGATAAGTACCCTAAGCTGACCTTAACCGCGAAAGTTGACCCCAACTTAGTAAAAGACTTAGCCGTTGGCTCTGTAAAAGTTACCACTATTGATGGAGAAGTTGATTTACATGGTCAGAAGCAAAAGATGGCATTTAACGTGAGCATTGCTAAATTGTCGGATTCACATTTATTGGTATCAAGTGTTATGCCTGTAATTGTTAATGCGGATAGCTTTGGACTAACTGCAGGTGTTGAGAAATTACGTGAAATTGCTGGTCTCTCTGCGATAAGTAAAGCGGTGCCGGTGACCTTTACTCTTAATTTGAGCAAATAATTTTCGCTGTCACAGGCGGCACTTTTTTAATAAATTATTCTCGCAAGCATTATGCTATCTGGGCTTTGGTAGGGGGTAACCTTCTAGGTTATCAAAGATAAGCTTGCAGCTTTGAAGCGCTATAAAAGGCTTTGCCATTTGGTAAAGCCTTTTTTATTTTCATTTGATAGTACTATGGCGGTATCTATTTACTGATTTTTGCCTGCTAAGTCAGATTGTTATGTAAATAAAATTGATTGTAAGCAACGATTTATTTGATTAATACGGTTTTTTGTATATATTATTTCATTCGAGTAAAAACTCAGATAAGATTCTGGTCAGAGATTAATAATAAGACTGTTAAGTGCTGACATAGGCTTGGTCATTTACACTTTTACGTGTTTTTAGGTTATATATGGTTACCGATAAAGACGGGTATATCCACTTAGTGCAATATTTAACTGAGCATCTAGGGATATTTGCAAACTCGCAACAACAAAGCGCTGCAGATGATACCGTTATGGAGTTATTTGAAGAGCAACTTGCAGCACAAATTATTATGGTTTGTGGGCAGAACCCTTCGTTGACTTTTGCTCAACGTAACTTAGTGATCCGCGAAGTTGATTCAATTGTTTATGATCTAGAAGAAATTCTAGCCCGGGTCGCATCACAAAAGGCAACAGCCGAGCAAACGCTATTTATTACCGAGTTCTCCTGTTTGATCAAAAACCTGTTTGATCAAGAGATCAGTAAGTTATTAGCGGCATAAAAACTGCTTATCTCACTGGCAAGTAGCAAAGTAGCTATGACACATGCTGGACAATATAAGAAACCCAAGAGAGAAGGTCTGCGGTACAAAGCCTGATATATAAAGGTGCTGAACTTAGAGAGAATATCATTCTCCCAGGTTTAAGCTGCTTTTACTCTTGCTTTAATTGCATATGTTTTCGTGTCGATCTTGATACTAACGCGCTATTTTGGGCAGAAGATCATGGCTTGAATAGTGATCTTAGTTAACGAGCCGCAACTTTAGCTCTTAGCGTTAGATTTACTCTTGGTAAGGCTAAGTTAGATAACTTAGCCTGCAATATTTCGATTTTGCAGTGTAATCAACGAGACTCAAGCCTCAAGCATTTAGGCTACTTTTATATTTGCTTACAGTCTTTTAGCGTGAATAACTTGGCGGCTTTAGAATTAAGGCCTAGTGTTGCAGAAACCATAGAGGAGACTGCGATGCTGAGTAAGCTAAATCAATCTCAGAATAGACAGCATATGCTGATCTATTGCTGTTTGTTGATTTTCTGGTTTTTGTTACGCCTTTTTAGTCAAAACTCATTTGATCTCGGTTGGGGCTTTTTTCCTTTCGTCATATCCTTACCTTTTGTGCCGTTTATTCTTGTTTGGCTGGGAGTTCAGTTTTATCGTCATTGCCGTCAGTTGATTTATGGTCACGCAAGCTGGTGGCATCTTTGTCACTGTGTTTGTACTGCGAGTCTATTTGTACTATTTATCTCTAACTTTTTGGCATAAGTTTAATTTTGTGCCAGCATTTGTTCAGCTTGGCTGTGTAATAGTGTCAGCCACTTCATTTACCTATAATTCTTGTTATCATATAGGCAAGATATACGATATAAATCATCAAATTATTAGAGGGCTTCCATGCTTAAAAAATTAGGCTTAAGTTTATTGATCCTGACATCTTCATTCTCAGTGTTAGCAACTGAGAAAGCCGTGATAGGCTCAACTGCCAAGATGTCTGTTGCCCATGCTGAGCTCTCCTATACCGCACGTATTGATACCGGAGCCGTTAATACCTCGCTGCACGCATATGACATTGTTGTTGAAGGTGGTAGTGCTAAGAAGATGAAAGACAATGTGGGTAAAATGGTGTCTTTTACTACAGAGAATAATGCAGGGGACACTAAACGACTAACCGCCAAAATCGTTAAAACCTCTACGGTAAGTAACTCTCAAGGTACAGAAACCCGTTATATGGTTGATTTAGATGTGGGCTTTAAGGGGAAAGAGCGCACGGTAAGAGTAAACCTGAGAGACCGCAGCCATATGGACTATAAATTACTTATCGGTCGTAATTGGTTAAAAGACCGCTATGTTGTTGATGTTTCGGAAAAGAAAATTATTGGCCCGACCGCGCCAATTAGCATCGTAGAGTCAGGTTTAATCTTTAAGACTCGTATTGATACGGGAGCAGTTGAAAACTCACTTCACGCGTTTGATATGAAGATTGATAATGAAGATCCTGATATGGAAAAGAATGTCGGTAAAATCATTCATTTCACTACTGAAAATGAAAAAGGTGAGTCTCACGTAGTTAAGTCGCGTATTGTAGAAACATCGCTTATTAGAAATGCGCAAGGCAGCGAGATCCGCTATATGGTTGAACTGAATATTGGTGAACCGGGCCAAGAATACAAGGTTAAAGTTAACTTACGTGACAGAAGCAAAATGTCTTATAAGTTATTGATTGGCCGCAACTGGTTACAAGGCCACTATATTGTAGATGTGTCTCGTTAATCTTTTGTTTAACGGCTGAGCAATAGCGTTTAATTACCAGCTTTATTGTTTTTTAGACGAGTCGCGCCGCATCAAATGATGCGGCGCGACTTTTTTATTTCATTGAGAGTATTTTATACCAATCAGTATAAACATTTAGTTACTCAGCGAGAGTTTAGCGGTTTTGAGGCAAGGTCATTAAGTGCTCCTCGGTAACTGCTCCTGCGTTACTCTACCTCCTATATCCATATAGTCGTGCTTTAATGGCATTCGCTGCATCCATGCAGCTCGCAACGAGTGAAGAGCATAGTTGAACTAGGGTTAAGCTCCCTAATGTTGATAAGAGCCGCAGCATCAGAATCGCTAAAAATCGCCATTCTGGAGCGTTTTTTGGCTGCCTACTTCTGCGTTGATTAACTGCCTACTTCTGCGTTGATTAACTTTATAAGGGAATAACCATTGTTGCAGATATTCGCCTTGAATTAGTTTGCCAAACATCGCTCTGAGTAGATCAAATTCTAATACTGATTGGTATTCGTTATAACCCAAAATAAAAACAGCGCTTTACTGTGATGGCGTTCAACTTTATCAGTTCGGAAAAACAGCCTTAGTTTTTAGTACCAGCTTATCAAGCTAGTAACTCGTGTCTGTTATATTTAACCGTTTTATACTGCTTGGTGTTAGTTGCTTACTTCAATGTGGTATTTTTGTAAGGTATTAAATCCAGCTTGTTGCTCTAAACGAGAAATACTCAGCCCGCCATTAAACTCACTTTTCAACCAGACAGAAAGGGCTGAGAGTGTGCCCGTAACATCATTAGTTGCTAAGGTGTTGTGTAACTTTTCAAGTTGCTCATCAGTGAGTCTGCGACCGTTATCTTTTAGCTCCATAGTGATCTGATTGTTAGTTTTGTCCAAATGGATTTCAATCCGGTTTTGCTCAGATGGCTGATAAAACGCATCGTTAATGGTGTTACTAATTGCTCGATAGAAAATTAATAAAAAGTGCCAATGGATCCCATCAACAACTAGGCGCTTTTCGCTGTGGATCGTTAAGTTAATATTCTTTGAGATGAGCTTAGGTTGTAATAGGGCAACGATATGCTCAAGTAATAATACTAAATCGATTGGTTTTGCCAGATAGTCTTGGGCTGAGAATAGGTATTCTAAATGGCGCAGACGCTCGGTTTGATCCGCTAACGCACGATTAAACTCTAGTGCGTCGAGTTCACCATTTGCCAAACGATAGGCACTTGCAGCTAAATCATCCTGCTTCCTAAATATCGGCTTAACAATAGCGGCGACTAAAGAAGGATAGAGTGCTTGGTTTTCAACTTTGACTCTTTCAAAGCTTATTGCTCGATTAGACTCAGATTTTGCTTGATTGCTCTCATCTAACAAGCGGCGGTTTGTCTGCTCAAGTTTTTCGATGAAGCGAATATTGTCTGAGGTTTCTTGCCTTAAAATTTCAAATTGGGCTTTTTTCTTTAACTCCAACGCTTTTGTCACGCTGATATCAAAAGCGATTGTACCAACTGCTGTGACTTGGCGCTGCTCATCGAAGATTGGGAACTTAGTGACTAAATACGTGTGCTGTTTATCTTTTGCTGGAAATGTTTGCTCATAGCTGAGTTCAAACTTAGTATTAACCACGTACTGATCATTTTTGGCATTCACTTGGGCAATCTCTTTTGGCATGACCAAGTGATCTTTGTTGCCTAATATATCAGCCCGGTCTCGGCCAAGAGTTTGACAAAACTGATCGTTTACAAGAGTAAATTCACCATTAATATTTTTGATAAAAATCAGGTTATGAGCAGAGTTTAGCACCGTATTTAATTGCTCTTTTTTTTCTTTTAACTCGGCTTGCGCTTGTTGCTGTACATCTAACTGTTGCTCAAGTGCTAAGTTGGTTGCATCAAGGCTGGCTAGCGCGATTTCTAATTGGCGGGTTCGCGAGCTAAAGGCTTTGGCAAGCATGCCTATTTCATCATTACGCTGGGTTGCCTCTAACTCAACTTTAGCTGGATTACTGTCGTTTAAGGCGCGAACCATACGGCTAATGGGGGTAATAAAAAGCTTATTTTGCATTATAAACAACAGCATCAGTGCGAGGATTTGAATGCTGACTAAATAGATCCCCACAGAACTTGCGAGTGATTGATTGTTGTTAGTGATGGCCGATATTGGCGTAACAAGCACGATTTTCCAGTAGGTGCTTGGCATAAGGAAAATTGTTACCAGCACAGGTTCTTTTAGTTTTGGGTCACTGCTAAGTTGTAGGCTAGCTATTACCTCAACTTGTTTAAGTTTATCGCTGGTATTTTGATTAATAAGCGCTACCAGTTTGTCACGCTCATGGGGCGGTACATTGGCAGTGACCTTAGCTAACTGCCCATCGTCATAGGCTTTGTTGGTATTGGCTTGAGCAATAAACTGCTGATCAACCTCTGACACTTTACGTTGAAGTGCTTTAAAGTCAGGGTGTTTTTTGGCGAAGTCTGCAAAAGGCAGAAATAATTCGTGGTTATTGACAAGACCACTGCTGTCTTCAATTTCCGGGTAAGATAACAGTCGATTTTGCTGATCAAGGGCAAATACATAGCCACCTTGGTTAGCTGTCGCGGTATGTAAAAAGTTATCAATGCTTGAAAGGGCAATATCAACGGTGGAAACACCGATAAAATTATGATCAGACCACATAGGGACTGACGCGGTAAGCATGGCGTTGTTGGTATAAGGGTCTATATATGACTTTGACCAATAGGTGGTATCGGTTGGATAAAACCTCGCTGGCACATACCAGTCAGCTTTAAAATAAGACGGAGTAGCGTCAAAGTTATAATCGTTAACTTTAATCAATTCGTCAGCATAATTTCGAGACCAAAAATAGCTATTCTTTTCTTTTGATGGGTCAACACTATATGGCTCAAGCCAGATCCCACCGCCCAAGATCACATTTTGTTGACCCGACTGGTTTAAAATGGCTGGAATGATTTCATTGAGCTCGTTGGGAGACTTTTGATATAGCTCGCCGATAGCACCTATAGAAACGGCTAGGTTTTCAATACGATTAGTTTTTTGTTGTAGTTTAGCCGTGATCGTTTTACCAAGGTTGATACTCAAGGCAGTTTGGTTGTCAATTAATCGATCTCGCTCAATCGATTTTATAAACCAGATGCTGGCGACAATAATCACCGCAGCAACAAACAGTTGAATAAACATAAACTGTATTGGCAAGCTTGAACGCCAGTTTGTCAACTTAGTCGATCTCCTAAAACGAGCTTTAACGCTTTTTATTGCTCAATTGTTGATGGCCTATCAAGCAATCGATAAAAACGTCGCTTTTAACTTTTTGCTTTTATTTATATTTTTATTAATAAAAGATAAACACTTTAAACGTCATGTAATTATACAATTCTTGTTATTTTTTTGTAAAACAAAGTCTGTAAAAGATACAATATTAGACAATTTGCCAAGTTGATATAGCAATATAATACCAATTAGTATAAGAAGTTGAGCTACTCAGAGCGATTTTGGCAAACTAATTCAAGGCGAATAATTGAAAGAATGGTTGCTCCCTTGTGAAGTTATTCAACACAGAAGTAGGCAGCCAAAAGCGCTCCAGAATGGCGAGTTTTAGCGGCTCTGATACTGCGACTCTTGGTAAAAAGAAGAAGCTTGAACCTAGTTTCACTATGCTCTTCACTCGTTGCGAGCTGCATGGATGCAGCGAATGTCATTAAAGCACGACTATATGGATATAGGAGGTAGAGTAACGCAGGAGCAGTTACCGAGGAGCACTTAATGACCTTGTCTCAGTGCCGCTAAATTCTCGCTGAGCGATCAAATCTTTATACTAATTGGTATAAAACAGATGACAAATTACTGTGCGAACAACTCAATCAAGCTGGCAGCAAGTTTTTTATAGAGGCTTTAATTTGTTTGCTAGTAAAGCAAGCTGATATTGAATCAGGGTTAGTAACTACAACAGCATGAGTAGAGAGAAGGATTTTGGGGTTACAGCTTATGACTTTTGGTAAAGAAAAATAAAAGCAGCCTAGGCTGCTTTTATTGGTAAGTGAGCTAACAGAAAGCGGTTCTATATTTTTAAACCAATTAATAACTGGTCTAGTTGCTCAGTGGTTGCATGCAGTTCGTCACAGCCTGATACAGACTGATTAGCTGATTGCTCTACATGTTGTGACTGGCTACGAATATCCATTAAGTTAGTGGCGATCTCATTGGCGACGGCAGATTGCTCCTCTGCGGAGGTTGCAATTAGCACGCTCATCTCGTAGACCTTAGCACTGTGGTGCGCGATCCCTTGTAAGTCTTTACCGGTATCTAGCACATGTTTTTTGCCTTCTTCAGCCTTCTCAACTGTGCGGCTCATAACTTGCTTTAAGTTACGCGCGCCGGTTTGCAGGGCTTCAATCATGGTTTTGATTTCAACGGTGGCAGCTTGAGTGCGGCCAGCAAGCGTACGAACTTCATCTGCAACCACAGCAAAACCACGACCTTGCTCACCAGCTCTTGCAGCTTCGATGGCCGCGTTTAGTGCCAGCAAATTGGTTTGCTCTGAAATAGCATTAATTGTGGTGACCACTTCATCAATTTTAGCTGCATTATCATTTAGATGATTTACCGCCTCTGAAGCGTCGGCTATTTCAATTGATAGCCCACCAATTGCATCAACAGTAATGGCGATATCTCGAGAACCAGCATCGACTTGCACGTTCGCTTCTTGGGTTTCCGTTGATGATAGCTCAGCGTTACGGGCAACTTCAGTGACTGCAGCGGTCATTTGCTCCATTGCTGTTGCTAATGAATCTATATGTTGGCGCTGATCGACCGCTAAAGTTTGGCCTTCGGTCGCGGTGTTTCTGAAATCTTGCACTACATCGCGGATCTGTTGATTTGCACTGGTCATTTCTGTGACGAGCTTATGTTGGCGCTCAACTAAGGTATCAATACTAATTGCTAGGATGCTGAATTCGTCTTTAACTTCAAAAAAGTTAAGTCTGCCAGTTAAATCCCCATCAGCCGCTTTTTTCAGCGCCATAACGTTGGTGTATAACGCGCCACCAACAAAGGTTGAAATATAATAACTGCTGATAAGAATGATACTAATTAACAATGCTAAAACGAGATAAGCCATATACTCATTATGAGTCTGACTTTGCTGCATCGAGGTGAGGGTAGTTATTAGTCCATTACTGCCTATATCACTTGTGCTTTCAACCCACTCCCCTACGATTTGTGTTTTACCGCCGTTACTTGCAATGCTGACTAATTGACGAGGAGCAGTTTGTTGATGATTGACGCTTATCTCACCTTGCAGTGCACTTAAGAAAGCTTGTTGCTGTTCTTGGGGCACAAATTGATAGGCAGTATTAAGGGAATTATTTAACCTTTGGTTAAATTCGTCGGTCTGTGCAATCTGGCTTTCGGCTAGATTTTGCTTGTAATTCGCGTTAAGTAATATCGCTAAGCTTAATAATGTGATGATAGGGATTATTGCTAAAACAGCAAACTTGGCCCTAAGTGTCATGTGAATAAGGTATTTATCGACCCAACGGAACTTAACTTCTTTCATAATGTTCTCTTATTTAAAATCACCAACCTAGCTATTTATCGGACATTGCGGCGGATTCTTAAATAATTTTTCAGCAGTTTGCGCTATACGACTTATTTTTAAACAGTGGGCTAGCTAACATATTGAATATCAAGATATCTGCGTTCGGGATTAGTGTGGTTGCGGAGTATAAAATCTAGTCTTTTAATAGTTTTACTAAGCTATTTATCTTGTTTTGATGGATTATTAAACTAATTTTATTGGCGGATGGAGTTGAAAGTAGATTGCGATGCCTTGTATAAGGACTAAACAAAATAGGTAGTTAGCTACAAAAAAGGTGAATTAGGCCTAGTCAAATGTGGCTGTCTAACGTAAAATTTTAGTCTTTTTCTATTTTCACAAAGAAAATACGTTAGCCCAAAAGTCGTAGGTCGAAGACTTACTTGCACTGGAAGAGATGATGTCACAGTTAACAGAGATCGTAGAACAGGCTTTAGCCGCCATCGAAGGAGCAACAGATTTAAAAGCTCTCGATGACCTCCGTGTCGATTACCTTGGTAAGAAAGGTCAAATCACCGACATGATGAAAATGATGGGTAAACTGCCTCCAGAAGAAAAGCCTGCGTTTGGTCAAGCAGTGAACCAAGCTAAGCAAACGGTTCAGCAGCAACTTTCTATTCGCATTGATGGCTTAAAGGCTGCCGAGCTTGAAGCTCAGTTAAAAGCGGAAAGCATCGATGTGAGTCTTCCTGGCCGTCGTATCGAAAATGGTGGTTTACACCCAGTTACGCGCACAATTGAGCGTATTGAAGCATTCTTTGGTGAGTTAGGCTTTGTTGTTAAAGACGGCCCAGAAATCGAAGATGACTTTCATAACTTCGATGCACTCAATATCTCTGAGCACCATCCTGCTCGTGCTGATCACGACACGTTCTACTTTAACCCTAAAGTAATGCTACGTACGCAAACTTCAGGTGTGCAGATCCGTACGATGGAGCATGAAAAGCCTCCTTTACGCATTATCTCTCCTGGCCGTGTATACCGTAACGATTACGACCAAACTCATACGCCTATGTTCCATCAGGTTGAAGGTTTGCTTGTCGCTGAGAACGTTAACTTTGCCGAGCTAAAAGGTATTTTGCACGACTTCTTACGTAACTTCTTTGAAGAAGATCTAGAAGTGCGTTTCCGTCCATCTTACTTCCCGTTCACTGAGCCTTCTGCTGAAGTTGACGTAATGGGTAAAAACGGTAAGTGGTTAGAAGTATTAGGTTGCGGCATGGTACATCCAAATGTACTTCGCAGCGTGGGTATCGATCCAGAGCAGTACTCAGGTTTCGCATTCGGTATGGGTGTAGAGCGTTTATCAATGCTTCGCTACGGCGTTAACGATTTACGTTCCTTCTTTGAAAACGACCTACGCTTCCTGAAGCAATTTAAATAAACGGAGCTGTAATAGCATGAAATTTAGCGAATCTTGGCTTCGTGAGTGGGTTAACCCAAGTGTTAACCGCGAAGAATTATCACACCAAATTACCATGGCAGGTCTTGAAGTTGATGGCGTTGAGCCAGTAGCTGCAGACTTTAGCGGCGTTGTAGTGGGTGAAGTGGTTGAATGTGGCCAGCATCCTGATGCTGACAAGCTGCGCGTAACCAAAATCAATGTTGGCGGCGATGAGCTGATCGACATCGTATGTGGCGCCTCAAACTGTCGTTTAGGCCTTAAAGTTGCAGTTGCTATGGTTGGCGCTGTGCTACCAGGCGATTTCAAAATTAAGAAAGCTAAACTACGTGGTCAACCATCATTCGGTATGCTGTGTTCGTTTGGCGAGCTAGGCGTAGATATCGAAAGCGATGGCATTATTGAATTGCCATTAGATGCACCAGTGGGTCAAGACGTACGTGAATACCTAGATCTAAACGATGCGGTAATCGACGTTGACTTAACGGCTAACCGCGCAGATTGTCTCGGTATGGCTGGTCTTGCTCGTGAAGTGGGCGTATTAAACCGTCAGTCAGTGACTGAGCCTACCTGGCAAGCTGTTGCTGCAACTATTGTTGATGAAGTTAGCATTGACGTGCAAGAGCCACAAGAGTGCGGTCGTTACTTGGGCCGTGTGATTAAAAACGTTAACGTAAAAGCTGAAACACCACTATGGATGCAAGAGAAGTTGCGTCGTAGCGGTATTCGCTCTATCGACCCAATTGTTGATATCACTAACTTTGTGTTGATTGAATTTGGTCAACCAATGCACGCATTTGACTTAGCTAAGTTAGATGGTGGCATTCAAGTACGTAAGCCTAAGGGCGAAGAAAAGCTAACACTGCTTGATGGTAACGAAATTACCATTCCTGAAGGTATGTTGATTATTGCTGACCAAACTAAACCATTAGCACTTGCGGGTGTATTTGGTGGTGAGCACAGTGGCGTTACCACTGAAACAACTGATATTTTGTTAGAGTGTGCGTTCTTCGCGCCTTTAGCTATTTTAGGTAAAGCACGTAAGATTGGTTTGCATACTGATGCATCGCACCGTTTCGAGCGTGGTGTTGACCCTGAACTGCAACAAAAAGTAATGGACCGTGCAAGCCGTCTAGTACTAGATATCTGTGGCGGTGAAGCTGGCCCTGTTGTTGAAGCTAAATCTGACGAGCACCTACCAAAGCCTGCACAAATCGTGCTACGTCGAAGCAAACTAGACAAAACCCTAGGTCACCACATTGAAGATAACGATGTGACTGAAATCCTAGAGCGTTTAGGCTTTGTTGTTGAAGTCGCAGAGGGGCAGTGGAACGTAACGACTGCAACTTACCGCTTTGACATGGCAATTGAAGAAGATTTAATTGAAGAAGTTGCCCGTATTTACGGTTACAACAATATTCCAAATATTGCGCCAATTGCGCAATTAAGCATGTCTGATCATAAAGAATCAAACATCAACATTAAGCGCGTGCGCAGCATGTTGGTTGCTCGTGGTTTCCAAGAAGCTGTAACTTATAGCTTTGTTGATCCTAAGCAACAAGAGTTGATTCACCCAGGTGCAGAAGCAATGATCTTACCGAACCCAATTTCGGTTGAGATGTCTGCAATGCGTCTGTCTATGTTCACCGGTCTTTTGACTGCAGTTGGTTATAACCAAAGCCGTCAACAAAACCGTGTCAGACTGTTTGAAACAGGTCTACGTTTTGTACCAAATGAAACTGCAGAGTCAGGTGTGTCACAGCAACCTATGCTTGCTGCTGTCATTGCAGGTAATCAAAACGATGAACATTGGACAATGGAGTCAAAAACAGTTGATTTCTTTGACCTGAAAGGTGACTTAGAAGCAGTCATCGGTTTGACTGTTGCTGATACTGAATTTAGTTTCAGAGCAGCAACACACCCAGCCTTACATCCGGGGCAATGCGCTGAAATCTTAAGAGATGATCGCGTAATTGGTATTATAGGTACGGTTCATCCAAGCCTAGAAAAGCCATTTGGCCTAAACGGAAAAACAATTATTTTCGAGCTAGAATTAGATGCTTTATTGCACGCTAATTTGCCGCTAGCCCAGACTGTATCTAAGTTTCCAGCAAACCGTCGTGATATCGCCATCGTAGTAGATGACGCAATTTCAGCCGATGATGTTGTAAAAATGATAAGAAAAGTTGGCGAAAATCAGTTGGTTGGCATAAACTTGTTCGATGTATACCGAGGTAAAGGTGTAGAGGAAGGCAAAAAGAGCCTTGCAATAGCACTCTTATTACAAGACAACGCTCGTACACTGGAAGAAAAAGAAATCGCGGAGATGGTAGAAGTAGTGGTTTCTGCTCTGAAAGACGAGTTCAACGCATCGTTGAGGGACTAAAAGTATGGCACTTACCAAAGCCGAAATGGCAGAACATCTTTTTGAAACGCTAGGCATCAACAAGAGAGTAGCGAAAGAGATGGTAGAGACGTTTTTCGAAGAAATTCGTCAAGCTCTTGAAAGTGGTGAGCAGGTCAAGCTATCTGGCTTTGGCAACTTTGACCTGAGGGACAAGAATCAAAGACCGGGAAGGAACCCAAAGACGGGAGAAGATATCCCAATTTCGGCACGTCGTGTAGTAACGTTCCGTCCAGGACAGAAGCTGAAAAGCCGCGTCGAAGAGGCTAACGCAAAGAAGTAATTGCATTAGTGTCGTAATGAAGAGGCCACTCAATAGAGTGGCTTTTTCTGTTGTTAACTTGCAGTAGAGGTTTGCTTTTGTCTAGAAAGCCAAAGTATTTTGACCGCCGTTTTAACGTTAGCTTGTTACACCCTAAATATTGGCTAACTTGGGTCGCGATTTTAGTGCTGGTGGTATTTGGCTTAATGCCTGCTTGGTTGCGTGATCCCATTGCTAAAGTATTAGCAAAGTTGGTGATGAAGATTGCTAAAAAGCCAATTAAGGTTGCACGAGCTAACTTAACAACTTGTTTTCCTGAAAAATCTAAAGATGAGATTGAAGCGTTGGTAAAAGACAACGTTGAAAATTTTGTGATGATTTTATTGGCACAATCAGAACTTATGTTGAAATCTCGCGCTCATATGAGACGCAGAGTGCAATTGCACGGTTTTGAGCATGTTGAGCAAGCAAGAGCAGCAGGCCAGCCAGTGATATTTATTATGCCGCATGTATGGGGTATTGAATATGCAGGGCTTAGGTTAAACCTAGATTTGCCTATGGTCTCTATGGCTAAGGCACATAGAAATGGGTTGTTTAACTGGTTCAATAATCGCATGAGAAGCTCACAAGGCGGCAATATCTACATGCGAGAAGCGGGCATTCGTGCGCTGCTTAGTGAGTTAAAACAAGATAACAGTTTCTTTTATCTGCCGGATGAAGATCTTGGTCGGGATAAAAGCGTATTTGCGCCATTCTTAGGTACAACTAAGGCAACGCTACCTGTGGTTGGGCGTTTGGCTCAGGCGGGTAATGCGCAAGTTATGCCGGTTAAGATTGGTTACGATCAGAAAAAGCGTCATTTTGATTTAACGGTTATGCCTGCAATTGACCCAGAGACCATGCAGGGTAAAGAAAACGAAGCAATAGCGTTAAACAAAGCGGTAGAGCAGGTGATCTTAGCTTACCCTGAGCAGTATATGTGGTTCTTGCGTGTGCTAAAAACACGTCCTGAAGGCGAGCCATCGATTTACCACTAATCGATTTATCACTAATAGTTCGATACAAACTAAAAAGCCGCAATAGATATTGCGGCTTTTTTAATGCTCTTCAATTTTAACTGAAGTATCTGTTATACGATTAGTTGATATTCGTCTCGTAAGATATCGATGATTTCTTGCTTTGGATTTTCGCTAATGTGTAGCTTCTGACCAATGATTTTCTCTGCAATACCTACATAAGTATTTGAGATCTCCATCATCACTGATTCTGGTAGTTTATTGTCAGCAGCTAAAGCAAAGCGCTCTTCCATGCGATTCTTGTTTAACAAGATATCTGGATCTGGGAAGTGGTTTAATAGCCATTGACGGAAGCCTTCTTTAGACTGCTCAATGATCTTGCCATCACGGTGCGATGAGCCGTCCCAGATGCGTGAGCTATCCGGTGTACCAACCTCATCCATATAGATAAGCTTTTCGTTGCCTGCAGCGTCATTGACGTAGCCGAACTCAAACTTAGTATCAACGAAAATCTGATCATGCTCTGCTAATGCATCGCTGATCACATCAAAGCCTTCTTTTAACAGCTTCTCGTAAAGATCAATATCAGCAAGGTTACTGAAGTTAAAGCCATCTACATGACGTTCGATATCGCTACGCGATACGTTAACATCATCAGCTTCTGGTACACCTTCAAGACCTGTTAGCACACCTTTGGTTGACGGGGTGATTAACAACTCTGGCAGCTTTTGATCTTTCTCTAAGCCTTCAGGAATCGTAATACCACAGAATTCGCGTTCACCTTTAGTGTATGAGCGCCACATAGAACCAGTGATGTATTGACGAGCAATCGCCTCAATCATGACTGGACGAGCTTTCTGGACAATCCATACTAACGGGTGTGGAATATCTAAAATGTGGCTGTCGGCTAAACCTTTGTCTTTGAAAAGCTTGAACCAGTGGTTAGAAATAGCATTTAGAGCTGTTCCTTTACCCGGTACGCCATTTAGACCATTTTCACCTTGCCAAACACAATCGAATGCAGAAATACGGTCACTGATCACCATAATCGCAAGTGGAGCATCGGCTGGGACATCGTAACCTTTGTCTTTAATTAACCGAGCACTATCTTCTTCGGTTAACCAGTAAACACTGCGCACTTTACCTGAATGCACAGGTTTGTTGGTACGAATAGGAAGGTTGTCATTTACGACTAAAACTTTATCTGCAAGATTCATAGGGCACACTTTTATTATTGAGAAGCTTAATTTTAGTGGCGCAGATTGTAACAGAAGTTCTTGGGGGCAACACCCTAGCAATAACAGTTTTATACAATTTGAAAACAGTGTTTCCTATAATGCAAAATGAGCGCTAATGAGATCAATAAATTGACATATTATCCTGCTAAGAACTATTGATACCGATTAATTATCGCCTCTAGTTTTCCAGTCGCTTTCATGATTATGATTTGATCGTCAATCCAATCCACCGTCGTTTGTTTTACCCCGTTGCCAAATGCTAAGTGGATATTAAGTGAGGGGGTGATATGGGCTATATCAGTAAATTTAAAAGCATTTGGGTCAATATTGTGCTGTTTAATGGCGTAGCGGATCCGGCTTTCCATTTCGACAAACAGATCTCCGCGCTGGTTGTTTAGCGCATTTAATGCACTTTGGTGGCTTTTAAAGTCAATTTTTTTAATTTGGCCGCTTGCTATATGCGGCGCAAGCCCTGGGTAATCAAAGCCCTTAAGTAAAATAACCGTCTTCCCAAATAGGTCTTCTACTTGTTGGTAGTGCTGAGTGTCATTGCTGCGCTGCACTAATAAGTGGCTTGCACGAAACAGCGGCTGTTTAGATAGGCGTTTATTTTGATAACCATTATCGGTATTTGTGCGCCACATTGGTGAACCGTAGCTTATCCAGTTGCGATAGGTTTGCTTTTTTATTTCATGAACATAACGTTTGAAGGGCATTACGTGAGTGGTGTAGCTAAAGGGCTTTTTTGCTGCTAATAAATTAACGACATCACTAATGATCCCAGAATTTGACTGGTGATTTGAAGTGTTAATTTGAAATGGCTCGGCTTGATTGGCAATAACCAAATAGGTCAACTCACAGGCTTTTGTAGCGAAAGGACTGTAGCCAACGAGTAATATTGCAGCGGTTAAAACAGCATTGATGAATTTCATATCGATATCACCGATTATAATCAAGCAAGGGTAATAGTGCGTTTTGAGCTAATGACTTAGTTTGTGTCAATTTACTTGTGCCACTTAGATTGTGTTTAATGAGCTCGTGCCAATTAAGTTGCCTAAGTTATTAGCTCTAAATAAATCGATAACTGCGGCTTTTTATAATCAAATTTATATATTGTGTTTATCTGCCGTATTTTTTCGCTAGTTAAAAACGCCGTTATCAAAGCGGATAGCGATTTAAATGTAAATTTATGCTAGCGCACTATTTGTACTAATGCACTTGTTTTTTAAGGTGTAATTTTATAGGAGTGATGGATTATCAGTACTTTTAACCACTTCACTTTGTTTGAATTAACAGCATGAGGCAGTAACTATCTATACTAAAAAGAAGACTTGAATCACTAGACTTGTTGGTTGAGAGCATTTGGAAATGTATTTAATTTCAGACCTAACACAAGGTCAGTAACCCGTTCAATGATAACTGGAGCGCGGTGACACGCTCCATCTTGTATTTTGCTCTTACTTGGCTTTATTATGTCTATTCATCAAGTTAAGGTTGATGTCTTGCATGCTTAACTCTTGATCTTCAAGTAACACCAGTAGGTGATAGATAAGATCTGACGCCTCATCAATTAATTCAGGCTTGTCATTAGTTGCTGCGGCTAGTGCGGTTTCCAGCCCTTCTTCGCCAACCTTTTGTGCAATCCTTTTCGTGCCTCGCTCAAAAAGGTGAGCTGTGTAGCTCGACTCAGGATCTTGGCCTTTACGAGATGCGATCAATGTTTGTAAGTTGTCGATAAAGCTATGGGCTTTACCATTTTTCCAACAGCTTTCAGTGCCTTTATGGCAGGTTGGTCCATTTGGCCTAACTTGCACTAATAGGCTGTCATTATCGCAATCTTTGTCGATTGCGATAAGATCTACCGTGTTGCCGGAGGATTCACCTTTGGTCCAGAGTCTTTGTTTGCTGCGGCTATAAAAGGTGACTTTTTTGCTCGATAGCGTTACGTCTAGCGCGGCTCTATCCATATAGCCAAGCATTAATACTTTGCCGGTTAGGTGATTTTGCACAATAGCCGGAATTAAACCGTCTGTTTTATCCCAATCCAGCTGGCCAATAAGATCACTTGCTTGTGATTCATTTTGCTCAAGTTTGTTCATGTTACATCCTTAAATTCGATTCAATATTGGCGTAAGTTTAAAGGCGTACGGCAATGTGATTGTCTTTCAAATAGCGCTTTAAATCTTGGATATCGATAATGCCTTTATGAAACACACTTGCAGCGAGGGCTGCGTCAACGTTAGCCTCGGCAAACACATCCCTAAAATGCTCCATATTACCAGCGCCGCCAGAGGCAATTAATGGCACATCACAAATAGCCCTAATCATCGAGAGTTGTTTAAGGTCATAGCCTTGTCTTACGCCATCTTGGTTCATTACATTTAAGACTATTTCGCCACAACCTTGCTTTTGCACCTCGCTAACCCAGTCTTGAGTAAACCATTGCGTATCTTTAGTTGCCGCTTCATCACCGGTAAACTGCTTTACTTTGTAGCTATCTGTTGCAGCGTCATAATAAGAGTCAATGCCTATTACAATGCACTGTCTACCAAACTCATCTTGTAAGCGTGCAATTAAGCTCGGGTCAGTTAATGCTGGCGAGTTAATAGAGATTTTATCTGCGCCAAAAGCGAGCTTCTCTCTTGCTTGCTCGATGCTTCTTATGCCGCCAGCAACGCAAAATGGAATATCAATACGTTCAGCTACACGGCTCACCCACGACTTATCGATCACTCTATCGTGCGCGCTTGCGGTAATATCATAAAAAACCAATTCATCGGCGCCTTCTTCAGCATAACGCTGGGCGAGGGGAACGATATCACCGACAATTTCGTGGTTACGAAATTGAACTCCTTTTACTACTTTGCCTTCTTTAACGTCAAGGCAAGGAACTATGCGTTTGGCCAACATGTAATTGCCTCCTCAACGTCAAATTGATTAATCAGCAAAGCTTTACCGATAATAATCCCGCTAGCGCCGCTTTGTTTAACGGCATTAACATCATCTAAGCTGGCTATGCCGCCAGAAGCTTGCCATAAAATATCCGGGTAGCATTCAGCTATCTCTTGATACAACTGGGTATTTGCGCCTTGAAGTGTGCCGTCACGGCTAATGTCGGTAACAAGTGCGTGTTTAAGTCCAACAGTGCTAAACTCTTCAACCAAGGACTCTAGCGTTTTACCGCCACCACTTTGCCAGCCAGATACCGCAACAATCTTCTCACCTTGGTCGTTGATATTGACATCAAGTGCCAGACATATCGCATCAGCGCCATATTTTTCAAACCAGCTTTTGACTAGCGTAGGTTCTTTGACTGCTAACGAGCCGATGACTACGCGGCTGACACCGATTTCTAATAACTCATTTAGCTGGGCCTCAGTGCGAATACCACCGCCAACTTGAATCGGTGTATCTAATCTATTAACAAGCTTTGCTATTAGTTCTGTTTGACGTTGAGTTGGATCTTTCGCGCCAGTTAAGTCAACAATATGCAGTAATTTGGCCCCTTGTGCTTGATAGGACTTTAGCTGCTCATATGGGCTTAAATTAAATGTGGTTTGCTGGGCATAGTCACCTTGATAAAGGCGAACCACTTGGCCGTCGATTAAATCGATTGCAGGAATAATCATAATAAATCCTCAGTTAAGGGAGTATTCGCTGCATTATTTGCAAACGTCTCTTTTGTCATATTTAGGAAGTTTTTTAGCATTCTTGCACCAGCTTGACTGCTTTTTTCTGGGTGGAACTGCAAGCCAATAAAATTGTCTTTGGCAATTGCGGCACTAAAAGTTTCACCGTGCTGCGCACTGGCTATTGTGTATTCGCTGATTGGCGCGCGATAACTGTGCACAAAATACACATAACTGCCAGCGCTAACCCCATCAAAAATAGGGTGATCGCTAGGGGTTATTTGATTCCACCCCATGTGTGGCAGAGGCAAACCTTTACTATCTAGTTGCTCAATCTCCGTGGCGATAATATCTAGACAAGGGCAATCTTGTGATTGTGCGCCGCGCTCTTTTGAAGAGCGAGTGAGCATTTGCATACCTAAACACACTCCAAGCACAGGTTGTTGTAGTGACTTTATTACATCAACTAAGCCTTTACTTTTTAGCGCATTCATAGCGGCAGCAGCAGTGCCTACACCCGGCAAGATCACACGTTCGGCATTTTTGATTAAGTCGATGTCATCACTAACAAACAGGGATTCACGTTCAAGTTCAGTCATTAAGCGCTCAACCGCGTAACGCACTGAGCTTAGGTTAGCGCAGCCTGTATCTATAATTACTGTGTTACCTACTATTGCTGTTTGGTTGGCCTTTGCCGCTAATTGGCTCATAACACACCTTTACTTGACGGTAATGCGTCACCTTCAATTTTTACTGCTTGTCTTAATGTACGACCAAGCACCTTAAATAGACTTTCTACTTTGTGGTGCGCATTATCACCTTGGGTGCTGATGTGTAAGGTACAGCGCAAACCGTCAGCAAACGAGCGGAAGAAGTGTGGCACCATTTCAGTGGCCATTTGCCCGACATATTCACGGTCAAATTCACCGCTATATTTGATAAATGGTCTGCCTGAAAGGTCCAGTAAGCAGCTTGCGCTGGCTTCGTCCATTGGGATCGCTTGCCTAAAAACATCATCTTGTGTGTCGCCAAAACGCGCAATACCGCGTTTATCGCCAAGGGCTTGGCGCAGTGCATCGCCGATAGCAAGCGCGGTATCTTCAACACTGTGGTGATCATCAATTTCTAAATCACCGTCAACTTTGACATCCATTCTAAAGTTACCGTGGGTAGATATTTGTTCAAGCATGTGGTCAAAAAAGCCGATGCCGGTATTGATCTCGCCTTTGGCATTGGAATCTAAATCGACGCTAACACAAATATCGGTCTCTTTTGTGGTGCGTACCACAGTTGCACTGCGGTTTTTACTCAGTAGCTTTGCGGCAATGGCGTTCCAGTTCAGTGTTTCCGGATTATATTGCAAGCCTAATATGCCCATTGAATCGGCAAGGCCTAGGTCGGTTTCACGGTCACCAATCACTGCTGACTGAGTAAAATCTATTTTGCCAGAAGTCAGGTAATCTTTGACTAGGCCAAGTTTAGGTTTGCGGCAGCTACAGTTTTCATCATCAAAGTGCGGGCAAATCAATACGTCATCAAACAGTACACCTTGGCTATTAAAGAGCTGCATCATCATGTTTTGTGGTGCATCAAAGTCGTTTTTTGGAAATGACGGTGTGCCCAAGCCATCTTGGTTACTGACCATGACTAAGCGATACCCCGCATTTTGTAGCTTAAGTAAAGCAGGGATTACATTGGGCTCAAACACCAATTTAGCTAAACTATCGACTTGCTTATCGGTGACAGGCTCTTCGATTAATGTGCCATCGCGGTCGATAAATAAAATTTTCTGTTTCATTGCAGGTATACCTTCCAGACTGTTGCTCAACTAGGTCAAGCTTTTGTTATTCTTTATAGTTGTATGTAGCTGTTACAATTTAGATTGAACAAAACAGCTTAATTAGATAATCGGTTTGCGCCTTATTCGTGAAGCTAAAACGAATTGCTTGGCTAAGACGCGGGTCGCTATACGATCTTGCTATCACGCCTGCATTTGTAAGCATTTGCTGTACGCTTTCAATATCGTCAAATTCAGCAAGTACGTAATTTCCAAAAGGGGTGACGACTTTAGCGCCAAATTGCTGCAGTGCATCAGCTAAACGTGCACCTTGGCTTTTCATTTCACTGACTTGTAGTTTCATCGTGGTAAGGCCGTTATCACTAAGTGCCTGAACGGCGACTTGGCTAACAGGCAAGGGCACAGGATAAGGAGCGATAACCCGCATGCAGATCTCGATAATGTTGGCATTAGCAAGCAAGAAACCGCAGCGTGCACCCGCCAAGGCAAAGGCTTTAGATAAGGTTCGCAGCACCACAAGGTTTGTCGAGTCTGCAACTAAATCTGCCACGCTGTACTCAGGGCTAAATTCAATATAAGCTTCATCAACAACCACTATGGCATTGGGGCAATTGTTAATCACTTCAATCAGCTTATCTTTTGGTATAACGCTGCCAGTTGGGTTATTCGGATTACAGATAAAAATCAATTTTGCGCCAGTAACCTGATCCAAATAATCAGTGGGCAATTGAAAGTCCTCAGTGAGCAATAATGGTTTTACGCCAACATTAAAGGTCTTGGCACTAATGGCATACATACCATAGGTTGGGCCAAAGGTGGCAATGCTGTCTTTACCCGGAATGCAAAACGCTCTGATCAGTAATTCAATAGCTTCATCTGCGCCGCGGCTACTAATGATGCAATCTTTTTCTACGCCACTGTATTGGCTATAAGCGTTAATTAACTCTGGCGGCTGACATTCTGGGTAGCGGTTTAAGTTTGCAAACTCGCTGTTATTAAACGGTGATTCATTAGCGTTAATCCAAATATCACCTTGACCACCAATACGGCGTGCAGATTGATAAATTTGCAGATCTAGCAGTTCAGGTCTTGCAAGGCGCTCAGCAAAATTAAGTGAACTCATATTACTTACATTTTTATTGGTCGCATTTGTACTGCTCATACCGCCTCCGGCTTCTTTACTTGCTGAACACCATCATTATCGGCATCACGACAATCATTGTAACTATCACCTCGTGCTTTTAAGCTCTCGAGCCTAATAGCGACGGCATTTTTGTGGGCATCAAGTTGCTCAGCTTCTGCTAGGGTCATGACACTTTGCCCTAAGGTCTGCAGTCCTTTTGCACTTAGCTCTTGGACGGTAAAGCGGCGACTAAAATCAGCAAGTGACAAGCTTGATACGGTCTTACTGTAGCCATAAGTGGGTAATACGTGGTTAGTGCCTGAGGCATAATCGCCAACAGATTCAGGTGTATAAGCGCCGAGAAAGACAGAGCCTGCCGCTCGGATATTGTTAAGTACCTGCCGTGGCTGCTCGGTTTGAATGATTAAGTGCTCTGGCCCATATAAGTTAGAAACCGTTGCTGCTTTACTCATATCATCGACAATAATGGTGCGGCTACACTGTAGTGCTTCAGTTGCAATCTCTGCCCGAGGTAGCTTTGCCAATTGCATCGTTAGCGCTTGGTTTACTTTGTCAGCTAATCGCTCACTATCGGTCACTAGCATCACTTGCGAGTCAGCACCGTGCTCAGCTTGTGATAGCAGATCGGCTGCAACGAATTCAGGGTTTGCTTTACCGTCTGCGATAACCAGCACTTCTGATGGACCTGCTGGCATATCGATACTGACTTTGCAGCGGTTATCTTGGCTAATTGCTCGCTTAGCTTCAGTGACAAAACGATTACCAGGGCCGAATATTTTGTCTACTTGAGGGATTGTCTCTGTACCAAATGCTAATGCGGCAATAGCTTGGGCGCCGCCCACTTGAAATATTTCATCTATACCGCATTCTTTAGCCGCGTAAATAATCGCGTCGTTAATGGGGGGCGGGCTCACTAGAACGCGTTTAGCACAGCCTGCTATTTTGGCTGGCATTGCTAACATCAGTACGGTAGAAATTAATGGCGCTGTGCCGCCTGGGATATAAAGCCCAACTCGCTCAATTGGCTCGCTTCTTAGCTCGCAGCGGATCCCCGCTTGAGTCTCAACATCAATATTTTGCTGTACTTGCGCAAGGTGGAACTTTTCGATATTGGCTTTTGCCTGGGCGATAGCTTGTTTTAACTCGTTTGGGACTTTGGCGCTGGCTTGTGCTATTTGCTGCTTAGATAGCGCTAAGTTATCTAAGGCAACATCATCAAACTTGAGGTTAAAGTTGAGCAATGCCGCATCGCGCTCGCTAACAACCGTATCAATGATTTTTGCAACGCTTTGTTCAAGCGTGTTATCGCCTATGAGCGGCGAACGCTCAAGGGCGGTAACTTGTTCTTGTGGGGTGAGTGATTGCCAATTGAGGATCTGCATGATTTACCCCATCATTTTTTCAATTGGCATAACCAAGATAGAGCTAGCGCCGAGTTGGGTGAGTTGCTCCATAGTGTCCCAGAACAGATCTTCAGTGCTGACAGCGTGGATGGCAACGCGGTTAGTGTCATCATTGAGTGGTAAAACTGTTGGGTTTTCAGCACCTGGTAGCAAGGCAACTATTTGATCTAAGGTTTCAGTTGGCGCGTGTAGCAAAATGTATTTACTTTCTTTGGCACGAACTACACCGTTAATGCGGGATAAGATTTTGTTGATTAAGGCTTGTTTATCATCTGGCTGTGATTGTGTTGATTGGATGATGCAAGCCATTGAGCGGTATATCACTTCGGTCTCATATAAACCATTCGCCTCAAGTGTTGCGCCTGTTGATACTAAATCACAAATACCGTCAGATAAACCTGCACGAGGGGCAACTTCTACTGAACCTTTTAGCATGCAATCACGGTAGTTAATGCCTTTTTCTTGCATGTAGCGACGTAGCAGGTTGGGGTAAGAGGTTGCAATACGTAGGCCCTCTAAAGAGCTAGCATCTTGATAGCTAAACTCATTGGGTACCGCTAGCGATAGCCGACAAGCGCCGAAATCAAGTTCACGTAATTTCACGCAATCAGCTGGCTTACCTAAGCTTTGGCGCTCAATCTGCTCCTCTTCTAATACGTTTTCGCCAATGATGCCTAAATCGACGACGCCGTCCATCACTAGGCCAGGAATATCATCATCGCGAACACGTAATAAATCGATTGGCATATTGTCTGAGTGGGCGATAAGGCGCTGTTCATTAACGTTAAATTTAACGCCACAGCTTTTTAAAAGCTTCTGTGACTCTTTTGAAAGGCGGCCTGATTTTTGAATCGCTATACGTAATCTTGTTGACTGTGACATGGAATGTTCCTACTAGTTAATTTAAAAATTCTTATAAAACAATTTGTTAAGATAAAACCAAAAAACCCTTAGAATTCCTTCCAAGGGTTTTTGATATTTTTAAATCAACCGCCGGAAGGAAATAGTCCTCCGGCAGTAAGCTTCCGAAGGCTACCGCATATGGTGGTGATGATGGATAGAGTTCAGAAGCTGTGTCATATTCGTGTCTCTTTATCAGTTTAAATGCTGCTTAATATTTCGATGCGCAGCTAAATGCTATATGAGTATTCAAAGGCTGAACATTCAAGGCTACTGTTTTAAAGCAGCTCATTTGCTAACCTGTTATTTAAACTAATCAGTTTTAAAAATGATTGCAAGCGCTTATTTGAGCAGATGAGTAAACTTCATCTAAATGTCATTTAGGCCAATAACTGAACTAAATATTAGTGAAATTCAGCGCCATTGAATACCATGAAAGCTGCTTCTTGTCGTTTGTAGTCAGTATTTGTTTTATATCGTGAACAATTAATCTTGATTTCAACATTGCCATGCCTGCAGTTTTTATCGGCGTAAAATAGGCTCTGCAAAACAAAAGCTCATGTTGTGATTTGAATTAAGTTAAACTGACGTCCATTAATCGCTATCTTTTACCACAGTAGGTTCTTGCACTCTTGAGCAGCAAATTACTCCAACAAGTCGCATCTGCATTTTCAACCGATGGCGCATTAGCTCGATCGATCAAAGGATTTAGTTGCCGTGATGTGCAAGTCATAATGGCGAAGGCTGTCACAGAGTCGATAGAAAGCCGCAACAATCTGGTTGTTGAGGCGGGTACCGGTGTAGGTAAAACATTTGCCTACCTTATTCCTTCGCTGTTAAGCGCCAAGCAAGTGATAGTGAGCACAGGCAGTAAGAATCTACAAGAGCAGTTGTTTTACAAAGATTTACCCGCACTACTGGATATGTTTGGCTTAACGCCAAAGGTGGCCTTGCTCAAAGGGCGTAATAATTATCTGTGTCAGCACTTGATGGAAAAGGAGCTGTCAGGCGCAAGCTCGATGGAAACTCAAGTACTGGATGATTTACTCAGGATTAACCAATGGGCAGGGCAAACCACAGATGGTGATATTGGCGGTTTAACCGCGGTATCTGAAAACTCGCCTGCTATTCCGCTGGTTGTCAGCGCTAAAGAAACTTGTGTTGGTCAGCGCTGTGATTATTATGACGAGTGCTTTACCCGTAAAGCTCGCAATAGAGCCAAAGATGCGCGCGTTATCGTGGTCAATCATCACCTTTTTCTGGCCGATAGAATTTTAAAAGAAACAGGCTTTGCAGAGTTATTGCCTGATTCAGATGTGGTGGTTTTTGACGAGGCGCACCTTTTACCAGATATTGCGGTTACGTATTTTGGTCAGCAGTGCGCAACTCGGCAGCTTGCTGATGTATTTAATAAACTTATTGATATTTATCGATTTGAGCTCAGAGATGCTAAGCAAATAGAGTTGCTCAGTGCTCGCTGTGCAGCGCAGCTTAACGAATGGCAGCAAGCGCTATATCAGCTTGGTGATACGGATTGGCGTCGATTGCAATCAAACAAAGCTTTGTCTGTGCTTTCTTGGGGTTTAGTTAAAGAGATCAAGGCGCTGCAAAGTGTATTGTTAGGCCATGTTGGTCGCAGTGATGATCTTGATGATGAGATTGAGAAACTCGAAATATTAGCCAATAAGTTAGAGTCATTTTTCTTATGTGAGAACAATCAGGCTGCTTACAGTATTGACTACGGTCATCGATATCTCGTGTTACGTATCGCACCAATTGATGTTGCTAAAGAGTGCCGCAAATTATTTGATTCTAATGTTGCTTGGATTTTTACTTCAGCAACATTACAAATCAACCGAGATTTAAGTTTGTTTACTCGGCAACTTGGTTTAAGCCAATCTAAAGAGATGTTGCTTGAAAGTCCCTTCGATTATCAAAATAACGCCCTTTTTTGCGTGCCACGCCATCTAGCCAGCGTTAATAATCACCATGCTGCATTAAGCCAATTTGTCGATGTGTGCGTAAAAGCAGTTAATGCAGCCAAAGGCCGCACGTTTATTTTGTTTACCAGTCATCGAATGTTAAATGCGGTTGCGCCAATACTGCAGCGGCGGGTTCATTATCCATTGTTAGTGCAAGGGCAGGCGGGTAAGCAGAGTTTATTAAAAAAGTATCGGCAACTGGGCAATGCGGTACTACTAGGCACCGGCGCATTTTGGGAAGGCGTTGATGTGCGCGGCAAACTGTTAAGCTGCGTGATTATTGATAAACTGCCGTTTATCTCTCCTGATGACAATTTATTTAGGGCACGCAGCGAAGCGATTGAACGAGAAGGTAAAGATGCCTTTAGTGAAATCTCATTGCCACAAGCCGTGATTACCCTTAATCAAGGTGTGGGACGTTTGATCCGCGATGAAAAAGATAAAGGTGTGCTGATATTGTGTGATAACCGCATCGTCAATAAGCCTTATGGCCAAGCTTTTTTAAATTCTCTACCACCTATGGCAAGAACACGAGATTTAGATAAAGCCACAGCGTTTTTGGAGCAAATTAACTAACCTTCAATCTTAGATATGGATTTCGATTAATAAGTTTGGCTATTAACACTTAAAGCTAGAGCAAGAGTTGGGGTATAATCGCGGCATTCATTTGCCTTAATGCGGTGTTTATTATAACCATAAGCCCGCAGAAACAAAGGCCGTAGCATATTAAACAGGCGATATTGCAACAGCATTACACGTGCCAAATGAGTCGCGAGCAACTGCCTAGTTAACAGTTCGGTAATTATTGGGGGCTAAAGTCAGCTTAAAATCTCAAGTATTATCGGCGCCTGAAGATTTAATACGCGTAATTATAAAGTTTGGTAACTAATTAAATGACAGATACAACCAAAGAAGCGGTTTCACTAAGTATTCTTGCACTCGATACCTGTACAGAGTCTTGTTCAGCAGCGGTAAGTCATAAGGGTGTAATCTACAGCGAGCAAGCTGATGCGCCGCGTGAGCATAGCCAACGTTTATTACCAATGGTGAAGTCGGTGTTGGCTCAAGCAGAGTTAGCGCTTAAAGATGTTGATGTAGTCGCTTACGGTAGAGGACCTGGAAGTTTTACTGGGATCCGTATTTGTACCAGCATTACTCAAGGTTTAGCTCTCGGGCAAGAGCTGCCTGTTATTGGTATTTCAACGCTAGCAGCCATGGCGCAATCAGCGATTGAAGATGGTGCTAAGCAAGTGCTTGCTGCAATTGACGCTCGCATGGGCGAAGTTTACTGGGGCCAATATATCGAGGTTAATGGTATTGCGACCTTAGTGAACGATGAAGTTGTTAGTGCTCCAGAAGCAATAGTATTAAGCTTAGATGTAGAGCAGCCAATTACCGCTTGTGGCACAGGCTTTGATGCTTTCCCGCAACTGCTAGCGCTGACAGATACGTTAACTATCAATGATAAAGCTAAGTTTCCTGAAGCCAAATATATGCTAGCCTTGGCACAAGATGGTGTTAACAAGGGGCTAAGCACAAGTGTTGATGACTTAACGCCTGTGTATCTTCGAGATACCGTGACTTGGCAAAAGTTGCCGGGCAGAGAGTAATGACTAAAATAGAGGAGCAACTCTAGTTAAGTCAGTTAAATAAGCTCACTAATGAACGATGACTTAACGCTTATAGTCATATAAAACGATAAGTCATCTGCTGGTAAAGCATAGCCTTAAGCTATGCTTAGCGACATTAAGGACAATTGAATGCAGGTTAATTCGAGTCATTTAACAGCGGCTCACTCCACGACTAAAGTAGATGTTAATAAGGCTGTCAGCCATATTGGTACTAATGCTGCCGATAGCGTTGAGACGTCACTGCCGATTGCTGCTCAGTCGTTAACCATTAATGCATATCAAGAAGATGCCGCAGCCTTGCAATCTAGACTTGGCGCTCATGTGGAATATGAAAATCAAACTGCGGGGCAAAGAGGCGCAGTTGCTGAGTATCTCATTCATCAGCATGCTGCTAAACGCGAGGAGATCCAGCAGATGGTAGGCATAGATACCTATGCTTAACTCTGACAGCGTTACTCATTCACAACCCACATCTGGCGCTCCCAGCCGTACTCGCTTTCTTATTGAACTTTTCCTCGCTTTTATCGTTACACGAATTCCTTTTGTCAGTGTGCCATTTAAATGGTTAGAGAGTTATTTTCACGAGCTTTCACATGCTTTAGCTACCGTGTTTTCAGGCGGTGTGGTCAGTCATATTCAGTTATTTCCCAACGGTGCTGGACTATGCTTTAGTCAAGGCGGTTGGCCGATGGTTATTGGCTTTGCTGGATACTTTGGTGCAGCGCTTTGGGGATATTTCATTTTTATGTTCGCCACTTGGCCTAAAGGTATTCGCTTAAGTTTTGCTTTGCTGGGCAGCGTAGTCGTATTAACAATATTACTTTGGGCACGTGACTTTTTAACCATCGCAATTTTAGCTTGTTTAGCGATATTATTTTTACTGCCATTAAAGCTTAAGCAAAACCGCTTTTTAGCCAGTAGTTTAAGAGTCATGGCACTGATGATCATACTGAATGCATTAGCCAGCCCCATGGTGTTACTAGGCTTAGAAGGGCAGGGAGATGCCAATATGCTGGCTGGTGAAAGCTGGCTGCCTGCATGGTTCTGGGTTTTTGTATGGTTAGCAACCAGTGCTGCAATGCTATTTTTATGTTGGCGCAGGGTGGATAGTGCCGCATTAAAGCAAAAATAGTCCCTTGTTATTTTTAAATACATTTTAACGAGCTGTAATATTATATAAAAATGTAAATCTCTGTTTATATGGGTTGGATTTTTGTTAATCGACTGCTAGGTTGATGCCTGTCATATAAGGGAGAAAGACAATGAAAAAGACATTTATTGCAGCAAGTATTGCACTTGCTAGCACCTGCAGTTTATCACTTTTAAGCACCACAGTTAGCGCTCATGGTGATGAGACACATAGTAATTCAGCATTACAAACCGCAGTGGATAGTGATTTTAGACAAGCGAAAAACAGCGCTCGAGATGAATATCGTCATCCACAGCAAACATTAAGCTTTTTTGACATTAAACCTACCGATACGGTGATTGAGTTATGGCCTGGTGGCGGTTGGTACGCTGAGATCTTAGCGCCGTATTTAGCTGCAGAAGGCCACTATGTTGCAGGTAATTTCGACACCAATCCAAGTGATGAAAAGCTAAAAAATGGCTACCGCGCTAAATCAGGTAAAAAGTTTGAAGCTTGGCTAATAGATAATCAAGCAAAGCTCGGAGCGGCGAGCACTGTCACATTCGATCCTCCAACTTATTATGCTATGGGTAAAGATGATAGCGTCGATGCAGTACTTACTTTTAGAAACCTGCATAACTGGGCGATGAAAGGGTATTTAGAGCCAGTGTTTGACTCAGCCTACAAAGTGTTAAAGTCAGGCGGTACTTTTGGTATTGTTGAGCACAGAGCCAACCCTGGAATGGACGCTAAAACCGGTTATATGGAACAGGCCGAAGTGATTAAACTTGCTGAAAAAGCGGGCTTTACTTTTGTTGCGAGCTCAGAAGTTAATGCCAATGCAAAAGATACTAAAGATTATCCGAAAGGGGTGTGGACATTACCACCACGTTTAGCGCTTGATGAGCAAGATAAACAAAAGTATCTCGATATTGGTGAAAGCGATAGAATGACGCTTAAATTTATCAAAAAGTAATTGTATAGATGCACTTAGTCTGCGAACCCGATAACGAAATAACCCTTAAGTTACCCCATATTACCTTAGCGGGACGATTATGGGGTTCGCCGGACAAACCACTGTTATTGGCATTACATGGTTGGCTAGATAATGCCAATAGCTTTGAGCCACTGAGTCACTATCTCGCCGATTACCAAGTTTTAGCTATTGATTGGCCGGGTCATGGCGGCTCTCAGCATAGACCTGGTAGTTACCCGCTGCATTGGGTTGATTACCTTTACGACTTAGATGCGCTTATTGAAGTGTTAACTCATGTTGTTAAGCGCAAACCATTCGCTCTTGTTGGTCACTCATTAGGCGGCATTATTGCTTCAGCTTATGCAGCAGCGTTTGCCGACAAAGTTGACAAATTGGTGCTTATTGAAGCGCTTTCTCCTCTTTATGAGAGCGAGTCTAAATCTAAAACACGCCTGCAAAATAGCTTTGCTGGACATAGACGATTTTTAGCAACACAAGCTAAACCTGCCAGTATTTATCGTGATATGGCTATTGCAGCCAATGCACGGCACAAATTAACCGCACTAGACCTGCAATGGTGCGAATTATTGACTCAGCGCAATATGCAAAACCTTGATTCTGGGGTATGCTGGCGCAGTGATCCTCGCTTAAAATTAGATTCCCCTTTAAGACTGACTTTTTCTCAAGTCGATGCCTTAATGCAAGCCCATACAGTCAATACTCTATTAATTTCTGGTAGCGGAGGTTTTCCTCAGTTGCGAGAGGCGATCCCGATGGCGCATCGCTGGTTTGAGCGGTTACAAACTGTAGAGCTTGATGGTGATCATCATCTGCATATGGGGAATGCGGCACAAGTTTCTGAGGCGATTAGAGACTTCTTAACCGCCTAGAAAAAAGAGGCTAGGTTTTTTGTGTCATTTATGTGATGATAATCAAAATTTAAACGCTTGTATGATTTATTGGCGTTGACTAAAAAAATATAAAGACCAGACAGTGTTTTAGCTTGCTTACTTGGCAAGCTGCTAACAAGCTTTGCGGGTGTTTTACCGCAGGTGGAGAGATTAGGAGATTTTTGTGGACCAACTTTGGATTAATAATCTACCAGATGACGTGCCTTCTGAGATTGATATAGAGCAATATGCATCACTTGTTGATTTGTTCGAAACCTCAGTCGCTAAAAACGCGGATCAACCAGCCTTTGTAAACATGGGCGCTGTTTTGACCTACCGCAAGCTAGAAGAGCGCAGTAGAGCCTTTGCGGCATACCTCCAAAATGAATTGAAGCTAAATAAAGGCGACCGCGTCGCTATTATGATGCCGAACCTATTACAATATCCTATCGCATTGTTTGGTATTTTGCGCGCAGGTATGGTGGTCGTTAACGTAAACCCGCTATACACGCCACGTGAACTCAAACATCAGCTTAACGATTCCGGCGCAAAAGCCATTGTTGTAGTGTCTAACTTTGCTCATACGCTTGAAAAAGTGGTTGCCGACACGCCTGTTGAAAGTGTCATTTTAACTGGTTTAGGCGACTTACTGAGCGCACCAAAGCGCACAGTCGTTAACTTTGTTGTTAAATACATTAAGAAAATGGTGCCTAAGTACCATTTGCCACAAGCTATCTCAATGCGTAAGGCTTTATCTAAAGGCCGACGCATGCAGTATGTTAAACCAACGGTTAAGAAAGATGATTTAGCCTTCCTGCAATACACTGGTGGTACTACCGGCGTATCAAAAGGCGCGATGCTCAGTCATAGCAATGTGGTCAGTAACCTACTTCAAGCCGACGCAGCATACGGCCCAATGTTAGAGCAAGGCAAAGAGTTCGTGGTAACGGCATTGCCGCTTTATCATATCTTTGCATTAACGGTTAACTGCTTGCTGTTTATTCATAAAGGTGCGAATAACCTATTGATCACTAACCCACGTGATCTACCAGCATTTGTTAGCGAGCTAGAAAAACACCCATTTACAGTATTAACAGGTGTAAATACGTTATTTAACGCATTAGTGAATAACGAAGATTTCGCAAAGCTTAATTTTAGCGAGTTAAAGCTTTCAATCGGTGGCGGTATGGCGGTTCAACGTGCAGTTGCTGATAAGTGGCAAGGTTTAACCAAAACTCGTCTACTTGAAGGTTACGGTCTAACGGAAGCCGCGCCACTTGTGACTTGTTGTCCATACAACCTTGATGGTTACAATGGCTCAATTGGTTTCCCTGTAGCCAACACTGATATTCAAGTACGTGACGATGAAGGTAATGTGCTTGCACAAGGCGAAACAGGTGAGCTATTTGCTAAAGGTCCACAGGTTATGGTGGGTTATTGGCAGCGTCCAGAAGAAACGAGCAATGTTATTGATAAAGATGGCTATTTGGCTACAGGTGATATCGGTTACATGGACGAGCAAGGTTACTTCTTTATTGTTGACCGTAAAAAAGACATGATCCTTGTTTCTGGCTTTAACGTGTTCCCGAATGAAGTGGAAGAAGTCGTTGCTCTGCATCCTAAAGTTATCGAAGTGGCCGCTGTTGGCGTACCGCATGAGGTTTCTGGCGAGCTAGTTAAGGTATTTGTGGTTGCAAACGACAAATCTTTAACCAAAGAGGACGTAATTAAGCATTGTCGCGTGCATTTGACGGGCTATAAAATTCCTAAGCTGGTAGAATTTAGAGATGAACTGCCTAAAACCAACGTAGGTAAGATCTTACGTCGGGAATTGAGAGATGAGGCTAAGCAAGATTAACCTCATGAATCATAATGTGGTGAATGCCACTTTTGATTAGACTAAAGCCGGCGACAGCCGGCTTTTGCATATTTATGGAGTAGACAACTTTGTTAGCGTTTCAATATATTGAAGATGATGCCAGTTTAGCGGCCCTTGTAGAGCAATACCAAGAAGCTGATTTATTGGTGCTAGACACAGAATTTGTTCGTACTCGCACCTATTATGCAAGATTAGGTCTTATTCAAGCTTATGACGGTAAAACACTGGCGTTAATCGATCCATTGGCTGTGAGTAATCTTGATCTATTTTGGCAACTGCTTAAAAAAGAAAGCAGTGTCAAATTACTGCACTCATGCAGTGAAGACTTAGAAGTGTTTGCACATTATGGTCAGTGCCAACCAACAAACCTATTTGATAGCCAAATAGCTGCTAGCCTCGCAGGTATGGGCCATGGTTTAGGCTACGCCAAACTTGTTGAGCAGACATTAGAAGTCAGCCTTGATAAAGGTGAGTCGCGTACAGATTGGATCAAGCGCCCGTTAACTGAGGCTCAGCTAAACTATGCGGCTAATGACGTTTATTATCTTTATAAGCTATATCCGCAACTAGTGCAGAAACTAGAAGAGCAGGGCAGACTCGATTGGATTTATGAAGAGGGCGTGCGTATGACGCAGGGTCGTCTTGAGCAACCGGATCCTGAGACAGCTTACCTAAAAGTTAAAAATGCCTTCCAGTTAACCAGTAATCAACTCGCTGTATTACGCGATCTTGCAAGCTGGCGTTTAAAGCGTGCACTACAAAAAGATTTAGCGTTGGGCTTTGTTGTTAAAGATCATGCGCTAATTGGTCTTGCTAAAAAGCAGCCTAAAAATAGTAATGATCTCTATAAGCTGACAGAACTAACAGAGCAAGAAAAGCGTATTCATGGCAAAGAAATCTGCCGGATAATTGCCAATGTGAGTTTTGATAACCCGCCTAAACCGTTAGATGTAATAGCCCTTAAGACTGGCTATAAAATTGCGTTTAAAAGCATTAAAAACTGTATTACAGAGCAAGCAGAAGCTAACAATATTCCAATTGAGCTACTAGGTTCGAAGAAGTTTATACACGAATATTTAGAGTGGATCTGGGCCGGTAAACAAGGCGATAAGCCACTGATTTTAACTGGGTGGCGTGAAGCTATTGTTGCTGATCCCCTGAGCAAGTTAAAGCTATAATAAATATTAAAAAGCCCGCGATAGCGGGCTTTTTATTTACTTAAACGGACGTTAGTTTAAACAGGTTTTTAGTTTTGCTCTGGAAGCGTGACATTTAACTCAAGTACTGACAAGTTTTCGTCATTTTGATCAAGCTGGACAGAAACTTGATCTGGTCCTACTTGAACATACTTGCGGATCACTTCGATGATCTCTTGCTTCATTTGTGGGAAATAGTCCGGCGCGTCACGCTCTCCACGCTGGTGGGCGACAATGATTTGCAGTCGCTCTTTAGCAGTGACAGCCGTACTGGGCTTTTTATTTGTTTTAAAGTAATCAAGTAAAGACATATTTAGCTACCAAAAATTCGTTTTAAGAAACCTTTCTTCTCTTCCGTAAGAAATCGGAAAGGCAGTTCTTGGCCTAATAACCTTTCTACAGCATCACTGTAGGCCATACCTGCATCGCTTTCTTGGTCGATAATCACAGGTACACCAGAGTTAGAGGCTTTTAATACGGCTTGTGATTCTGGGATCACGCCGATTAATGGAATCGCTAAGATCTCTTCTACATCTTGCACACTTAGCATTTCACCGGTTGTTACACGAGCAGGAGAATAGCGAGTTAGCAGTAAAAACTCTTTTACTGGCTCTAACCCTTCTTCTGCACGCTTAGACTTACTTTGTAACATACCCAAGATCCGGTCTGAATCACGCACAGAGCTCACTTCTGGGTTTGTGGTTACAATTGCAACATCAGCAAAGTAAAGCGCCATCATTGCGCCAGTTTCGATACCTGCAGGTGAGTCACAAATGATGTATTCAAACTCTTTAGCAAGATCTTCTAATACTTTGCCCACACCTTCTTTTGTTAAAGCGTCTTTGTCGCGCGTTTGCGAAGCTGGCAATACGAAAAGGTTTGCTGTGCGTTTGTCTTTAATTAGTGCCTGATTAAGATTGGCTTCTTCGTTGATTACGTTAACAAAGTCATACACCACTCGGCGCTCACAGCCCATGATTAAGTCTAAGTTACGTAGACCAATATCAAAGTCGATAACCACGGTTTTATGGCCTTTCATCGCAAGACCTGTGGCAATTGCAGCACTAGAAGTGGTTTTACCCACGCCGCCTTTACCCGATGTGACAACAATAATTTGCGCCATTTATACTAATCCTTTCAATATCTGCGCTCTTACAGAGGCAATGATTCAACCGTAAGCGATTCGCCTTCTAGACGAATACAACCGCTTGGAGCGGCTCCGTTTTGCTGAAGATTTTCAGTTAACCAATATTGACCTGCGATCGATACCAGTTCTGCTTCAATTTTTTGTGCCATGATAACTGCGTTTCTGTCGCCAGCGGCGCCAGCCATCGCTTTACCACGCAATGTTCCGTATATATGGATACTGCCATCGGCGATAACTTCGGCCCCATTACCTACTGCACCTATGATGATCAAATCAGCATTTTGCGCATAAATCTGCTGTCCGGAACGGACATTTTGCTTAACGATTTTGGTGGTTTTAGGTAATTGAGGTTGTGAAGCGGCTTCTTTTCCAGACTTTACAATCGCTAAACCAATTGCTTTTGCGTGTTTGGTTAGCGCTGCAGATGCACTAGTAATACCCACAACGATTAATTGACGACTGGTTAAAATCTCTTTTAAACCTAAAATGTCAAAATTATCGTTTTGTATTGCACTAAGATTTACCACTAAAGGTGCACCAATAAAAAATTGAGGTGCGATGGCGAGCTTTGCATCTAACTCAGCTGCTATAACTGCCATATCATCATTATTGATATGCAGTACAGAAAGAGTAAAAGAAGAGCCTTTTAATTCTAGGCTAGGTGTTTGCATTCCTGTATTGCTCTCTAGAAAAGTTCAGCGCAACGCCGATATCCATTATATTCCTAACGGACCATGGTATAGTGTGCATCCTTAGCTGGCAAGTTGAATAGTTTGGAAATTGAGTCGTATATGATCTGTGCAGTGTATAAAAGCCTTAGAAAGGCTGAAAGTTACCTTTTCGTTGAAAAACGTAATGATTTTGAACGCGTTCCTGAAGCATTAATGGCCATGTTTGGTGAGCCACAGTTAGTGATGATGCTGCCAATAGAAAAGCGTGACCATTTAGGCTTTGCCGATATTAAAAAAGTGAGATCTGAACTGAAAGAAAAAGGATTTTATTTACAGTTACCGCCTCCTGTTGTTAATTTATTAGAACAACATAAAAAAGACATCGGCTTTAATCCTGAATAATTCGTGATATAAGCTATTAAAGGTGTTTACAAGGATATTTATGCTTTCAGGAAAACCAGCACTAGTATTAGTTAGTTGTTTAAGTGTTATGCCAGTAGCTGTTACCGCACAAGAGCCAAGTCAAAGCTCTTTTAGTGACTATATTGCTCTACTTAAACAAGAAGCAATTGAGCGCGGCGTGAGTCAACGAGTAGTTGATGATGTTTTCCCTAAAATAAAAATGTTTAAAAAAGCTCAGGGACAATTGCCGCAAACAAAGGCAGTCCCGGTGACGCTTGACACCTATCTACCGCAAGCCGTGTCGCAATCGAAAGTTGATTGGACACGCGCTTTCTATGAAAAATACAGTCAACAACTCAACGAGATAAGTCAGCGCTACGGTGTGCAGCCACGCTTTATCGTTGCACTTTGGGCCGTAGATTCTAACTTTGGTCAATCAACTGCAGATTATCCGGCGTTATCGGTATCGGCTTCATTGGCTTATAAAGGTGAGGATGAAGCCTTTTATCGAGATCAGTTCATTAACGCGCTTGAAATTGTTGAGCGAGAGGATCTCAAGTACGCAGATCTTAAAAGTAATGCTAAAGGCGAATTGGGGCTGTCAATACTTCGAGCAAACGACTATCAGACCTACGCACAAGATGGCGATGGCGATGGCAAAAAGCAGCCTTGGAGCAACACAAGTGACGCATTTGCATCAACAGCTTACTTTTTACAGCAAGCAGGCTGGAATGCAGAACAAACTTGGGGACGACAAGTTAAAGTGCCTACATCGTTTGAGTACATGTTGACAGGCTTTGATACTAAAAAGAGCTTTAGCGATTGGCAAAATCTTGGTGTGCGCCGATTTAACGGTACAAACTTACCCAAGCGTGATGACATGTTGATATCAATGGTAATGCCTGATGGTGAAAGTGGTCGTAAATACTTGGTTTACGATAATTACCGCAGATTAACCACTTGGAATGATGCTAATTATTTTGCAATTACAGTCGTTTATCTATCTGAACGTATTAAAAATCCCGCCATTATTTAAGTCATAGTCGTTAGTCTACTGGTAAATTGAACTCTGCCTAATTTGGAGTAGGCCAAGGTAGTCGCTATTTTTAACGCGGCAAAAGCGGCTTGTTAATACCTCAAACAAGCTCACAAAATCAAAAAATGGTGTGTTGGACTTGCTATATCGCAGTAATGTCTGCTGGGCAGTATTGCTCCATCCCTGTATAATGCGCCGCTAATTGATTGGTGTGAGTGAAGACGTAAACATGGCATTTTGGAACGAAAAAACCTTAGCACAGATGAATACTCAAGAGTGGGAGTCATTATGTGATGGTTGTGGTAAGTGTTGTTTGAATAAGCTTATCGACGATGAAACCGAAGAGCTATATTACACCAATGCAGCGTGTCAGTTACTCGATAATCAAGCCGGTCATTGCCAAAACTACTCAGAGCGATTTAAGTTTGTGCCAAGCTGCACCAAAGTCACTGTTGATAATATTGAATCCTTGACTTGGTTGCCGGACAGCTGCGCCTACCGCCGTTTATTTGTTGGGAGAGACTTACCAACTTGGCACCCTTTAAAAACAGGCTCGAAAGAAGCAATGATTTTAGCGGGTATGTCGGTTGCGGGTAAGGTGACATGCGAAACTAAAATTCGAGATATTGAAGATCACATTGTGCTTTGGCCAATGAAAGATGTTGAATAAACTGTAGTGAGCTTTGCTCAAGATATATATAAAAACGCCCTATTTGGTAGGGCGTTTTTTATGGGATTAATTTAACGTTGCTGGCTAAACGGATTTTTTTAGAGCTGGAACAATAAATACGAGTAGGGCTAACAGATAAGCAGCGAAAGCGATAATCATATATTGCCCCATTGTCACACCCATAAACTCCCAAGGGATATCCGTACACATTCCTGTAGGCATAAATACCGATGGCAGCCATTCGTGCAGCTGCAGCCAGCTTGGAAACTCTGGTAAGTATGAGCAGGTTGCAAAAGGTGACGGGTTAGTTTGCATATCAACTAACTCAATTGCGAGTTTAAGGCCCCAACCTGCACTGATCCCCCATGTGGCTAAGCCAATAGCACGTGTAATTCGAGACTTATGGCCAACCACGCCAATTAATCCCGCAAACACTAAGCCGAATACCGCTACGCGTTGATAGATACACATTACACACGGACTCAGTTCCATAATGTATTGAAAGAATAGGGCGGCGAGTTCAAGTGCTACAGCCGATGACATCAGGATCAGCCAGGCGGCGCGCGAGTGGGCAAAGTTGGTTAGTGCATTCAACGACAAAGTCTCCATTGCAAATAAAAAAACGCCCTATTGAATAGGGCGTTTTCTATGACTAACTATTTAGAAAATAGTTCAGATAAGCTTATCAATGTGATGATACTACACCATCTGCAGCTGCTTGAGCAGAGTGATGGATTAACATTTGAGTATCATAAAAATATTGCGTCATCTGTTCTAGCGCACCTAGCTGAATTGCAAGCACACCAACGATAGATAAAACGATCGTGTAAGGTAGTGCCATCCACACCATTCTGCCGTAAGACAGACGGATGAGTGGAGCGATTGCAGAAGTTAGCAAGAATAGGAATGCTGCTTGACCGTTAGGCGTAGCAACTGATGGTAGGTTAGTACCAGTGTTGATTGCTACTGCTAATAGGTCGAACTGATCACGAGTAATTTGGCCATTTAGAAGTGCAGCTTTCACTTCGTTAATGTAAACCGTACCCACGAATACGTTATCGCTCACCATTGAAAGTAGACCGTTAGCAATATAGAAAATAACTAACTGAGTGTTACCTTCGTAGCTTAGTGCCCACTGAATGACAGGTGCAAATAACTGCTGGTCAATAATTACTGCAACGATAGCGAAGAATACTGCTAATAGCGCAGTAAACGGTAGCGCTTCTTCAAAAGCTTTACCTAGTGCGTGTTCGTTAGTGATACCGTTAAATGCAGTCGCTAGAATGATTACAGATAGACCGATTAGACCTACTGAAGCCAAATGTAGCGCAAGACCTGCGATTAACCACACACCAATGACAGCTTGGATTAGCAGTTTAACTTTGTCATGTTTGGTGCGGTTTGCATCTTCATGAGCATCGTAGTCAGAAAGGATTTTATGAACCGCTTCTGGTAGTTGCTGGCCGTAACCAAATACCTTGAATTTCTCAACTAAGAAACAGGTAGTAATACCAGCAAAGAATACTGGAACAGTTACTGGAGACATACGGATAGCAAATTCAGCGAACTGCCAGTTTGCTTGAGCCGCAATAATTAGGTTTTGTGGTTCACCAACCATGGTACAAACACCACCTAATGCAGTACCAACACCGGCATGCATAAGTAGATTACGTAAGAAACCACGGAAAGATTCTAATTCTTCTTCACATAGCTGATTTTGACCATCAGAAGTGTGGTCATGGCTTTCGGCAAAGCTCTTGCCTGATGCAACTTTGTGATAGATAGAGTAGAAACCTACAGCAACTGTGATGATAACCGCGATAACAGTTAACGCATCTAAGAATGCAGACAGAAATGCTGAAGCCATACAGAACAATAAAGAGACTGCTACTTTTGAGCGCACTTTAGTGATCATCTTAGTAAATACAAATAGAAGCAATTGCTTCATGAAGTAAATACCAGCAACCATGAAGACTAGTAGTAGAACTACTTCAAGGTTTGCTTCAATCTCATGCAGCACTTGGCTTGGCGATGTCATGCCAATAGCAACTGCCTCAATCGCTAATAAACCACCAGGTTGCAGTGGGTAGCATTTAAGGGCCATAGCAAGAGTGAAGATAAATTCAACAACTAACAGCCAGCCAGCCACAAACGGATTAAAGTAAAATACGATTGGGTTGATCACTAAAAACGATATGATCGCGAGTTTGAACCACTTTGGTGAATTACCTAAGAAGTTGTCAAGAAACGCCCGACTCATTGTCACAGGCATGGAATCCTCTCTATTTATATATATTTGCTAATAACAAAGCATTAATGGAATTTGCTACAAGCTATAATTAAGCCGATGCTAAAGATAGAACCTTTTTGAAAACTTAAAAAGCCCATAATGGCGAAACAGCTATCTATATCAAATAAATGTGATTTAAAATGGGCTGTTAGCGCAAAAAGTGAGCGGTCTAACTGTTTTCTGTATTTAGTCGCTATCAATTAACGCGGTTTTAGTTTTCATTTTTTCCTGCTCTGGTATGATCTGTCAAAGAACAACACTAATAATTGGATAGAGTAGGCTCATGATCATCAATGCCAAAGGCCCTGCAAGTTTTGCAGAGAAGTATATTGTACGATCCATATGGGAAAATAAGTTTCCTCCAGGCTCTATTCTCCCTGCAGAGCGCGAGTTATCAGAATTAATCGGTGTCACCCGCACAACCTTACGTGAAGTGCTACAGCGCTTAGCGCGTGATGGTTGGCTGACTATTCAACATGGTAAACCTACCCGGGTTAATAATTTCTGGGAAACTTCGGGTCTGAATATTCTTGAGACGATTGCCGAACTTAACCCAGACGGTTTCCCTGAACTGGTTGACCAATTGCTTTCAGCAAGAAGCAGTGTCAGTGCTATCTATTTTAGAGGCGCGATTCGCAATAACCCTGAAGAAGCGGTTGCTGCGTTATCTCAACTGGATGAACTTGAAGATACCGCGCTTGCTTATGCTGAATTTGACTATCAATTACAGCACACCTTAGCGTTTTCATCAGGAAATCCGTTATACGTGTTAATTCTTAACGGCTTTAAAGGCTTGTATAGCAGAGTAGGTCGATACTATTTCTCTAGTGCCGAAGCACGCGCTTTAGCAATGGAGTTTTATAAAGAGTTGCAGCAATTAGCGATTGCGAAAAATTATGCTGATGTGCCTGCCTTAATGCGTACTTACGGTATTAACAGTGGCGTAATGTGGCAGAGCTTACGCGATGACATGCCTGTAGAGCTGGGTCATTCTGACAATTAATGCCTTAGCTGAAAATAATAAGCCATCCTCGGGATGGCTTTTTTGTGTCTGCTTTGTAGAGACGGTAAAGTAATACAAGTTGCTGCTTGATGGTTTTTGGGTTTAGCAAGGGCGAAGGGCTGTCTGCTTTTGCTTATTTAGCGTTAATGATGAACTCATCATTTAAACTGTGATGAGTTCAATCAAGATGTGAACATACGCTATGTTTAACCACTATAAATACAACTTCAACTGACAACTATAGGTCAAAGCTATAATAGATATCTAAAGACTGCTCAATTGTGCCTGAAACAGTCTCAAGATAAAGCTGCGATAGTAAGTAGTACCTTACTGTCATCTCATAGCCTGGATTAAATACACCAACGCCATATTTAACCATTAAGTTATCGCCAATAAAGCCACTAATCGCAAAGCGGCCGTCATCATTGGCGTCTAACTGTACATTTGAAAAACCAATCTTTTCGATGATCCCTGTGGCGGTATTGCCGATATTACCTATTGCACCGCCGCCAATTTGGCTGCTTAGGGTTAATGCTGCGCCCATCATTAAACCGCTATTTTGATCAACACTGTTATTGCTTAAACCTGTGCCGCGGACAATATAATTCAATATTTCTGCCTGCTCTTTGGTTGGGTTAGAAAATAGGTTCACAATGGGCTTCATCGGCGTACCAGTGATACGTACGCCGGCAATGACATCTTCATCCTTAATTTCTCGCGCAGCTTCAATATTGAGGTTAGGCACATCGATAGGCCCAATAAACTGCATTTCACCGGCACGAATTTCAAGAGTTTGCCCCATAAATTTGTAGGTGCCATCAACCACTTTAATTTCACCAAACATGAGTGGTGGTCTAAATGGGTCTTGTTTGAGTTCGAGTTTTCCTTGTAGCTTACCTGTTAGGCCCATTCCGTCGACTCTCAGGTTGTCGCCAACATTGAGGTTAACTTGTGCAGAAACCGCTAATGGGGACACTTTGGCTTCCTTGGAGGCCAAGCTGTCTTCAAACACTACATCTTTTGAAACCGCAATACCGCCTTCTGGAAGCTGGACTATGGTAATTTTGCCCGATGGCACATTGATATCGCCGGTAACATCAAAGGATTCGTCGGTAAATTTAACTTTTAAGTCAGTGCCGACATTTAAAATGGCGAGAGGAGGCTGAATAACTGCAAGATCTTGGCCTTTTATATCAAATGCGCCTTTAAGTTTCTGTTGCGCCCAATCTAATTGCCCATCTACATAGGCGAGGCCTTCGCCCATTTTTAGTTGGCCGTCTATTTGCGCTTTTTTACCGGCAAAGATGAAGTCAAGGTCGATATCTTCAAGCAGAGTAGGGTTAGCCGTTGCCATAATAGCACCGTCATTTAACGCGATTTCACCAGAGACCTGTGGGTCGCTTAAACTGCCAGCAACACTTAATTCACTTGATATCACCCCTTCCAATACTTCAAGTTCGGGTACCAATACCGCTAGTGCTTTTAGATTGATTTTATGCAGTGAGAACTGACCATTCATGGTTCTATCTGGAGTTACATTTATGCCTAAGTTAGCATCCATGCTGGCAATTTCATGGGATTCGAGAGAGATAGCAGTTTGCAGCTGTTTTTCATCAAGCTGACTTTGAAGCTGTACAGATTTATACCCTACAGTCACGTTACTATTATTAGTCGCCTTAAAATCAATGTTACCTTCAGTTAGTTTTAGGTCTAGATTGCCGATAGGTTTTTTATCTGCGAACCACTCAAAGTTTGACTTAAGCGTGGCAGGTCCGTTCCAGTCAAGACTTTGCGGCAACCAAGGTTCGATTAACTTACCAATATCACCGTTAAACTCGAGACTCGCTTTACCATTAAGGCCTAATAAAGTGTCGTTTTGCGCACATAATTTGCCATCTCGATGAGATAGGCAAAATGGTTGTAGCTTACCAGTTTGCTTGGCCAGTGAGTATTCAGCCTCAATGGGTTTATCAAGGGCAATATCACCTAGCTTAGAACGCAATGATAGCTGATTAACTTGACCTGTTATTTGTTGTTTTTTATCGTTATATTGACTCTTTATTGCAGAGTTTAAGGCAAGATCGCCTACAGAGTTAAGCTCAAGTGATTGGCTATTTAAATCACCTTGGCTATAAAAAGTCATGCTGTCTAAATTAAGATCTTGGTAGGTAAACTCTTGCAAGTTTAAGTCGGCATTAAAGCCGTGATTATCAAAGGGCTTATAGTTACCGGTTAACCTTAGACTACTTAGCTCCATCGCCAACAACTGTAGGTCGCGGGCTGTTAGGTTAACCGCGAGATCTGGATGGTCATTTTCGCCAGACACTGCAATATCAGCATTGACGGAGCCATTTGATTGCGCCTGCCACAAGCTAAGATCCGGAACGGTCAATTGTCCATTTAGCGCCCACTGTTTATCTACTGTGCCTTTGACGTATAAGCGGCTTTGCAGCGCATTTACATTTAATCCTTTTGAGCTGAGATACCACTTATGGTTAAGTGATAGATCGCCATCAACTTCAAGTGGGTAGTGCATCACATGGCCGTTTAATTTGGCATTACTGATCGCAATAGCCCAACTACTATCGTTTAAGGTGACTTGACCATTCGTATCGAGTGGGCCTGTGATATCACTTGTTGGTAGCGGACTATCTTTGGAAAAGGTCAGCAGGCTGATATCAAGGTTTTGTGCAGCAACTTTGGCATTCCAGGCTAGTTTTTCACCATACACAAGTGAGCCTTGTAATATTACTTCACCAAGCTTGCTGTTTGCTGCATGTAGTTTGCTGAAATCAAAACGGCTACTTTGATGACTGAATTGACTATCTAGATCAATAGGCGGCTGATACGGTGACGAAAACAAGGTTTGCAGCGATACATTTTGCTTTTGTAAATCACCATCACTTTCAAACTTAATATTCTGCGCTACATAGTCGGCTTGCTTTAGTGGCCACTGTAATTTGTTAGCGCTTAAATTTATCGTATAAGGGATCTGCGGTTTAGCAAGTTCGATGCTCGAGTCGAGATTAAATTCAAACTGACCACTACCTCTAATCTGGCTTCTAAGCTGCTTAAATCCTTGGCTTATGCTGATGTCTAGATTTTGGTTTTCAAGTTCAGGGACTTCAGCAACTTTTGCCAATTTAAAGTTTGCTTTTATATCCATGGGGTAGTCATCAATTAGCGACATTTGGCCAGCTAAACTCGCATCGCCATAAGTATGTTTTGCTTTAAAATCGTCGATATTGATAAGAAATTGCTGGTAACTGCCGCTTAAATGGAGGTAACTGAAATTATCTTTTCGTGGGCCAAGAATTAGCTCACCATTGTCGATGTTTAATGTTTCAACAAATACTGGAATAGGCATAAAGACTTCAGGTAAGTTTGCCATCGCCCAGTCCTGTAGCTCATCGTGGGATTTACTATCTGTTTGTTGGTTGTTAGTTGTTTGCTTTTCATCAGCAACAGCAGTGGGTTCAGATGTGTTTAGTGGAGCTTTTGTAGCGGCAACAGGTTCCGCTTTAGGACTGCTTTCAGCGTCGGTAAATGGAATAGAAACTAATAAACCTTCTGAATATATTGAGCTTGCGCGGATCCCGGTTGATAACCATTCAGCACTTAAATTGAGCTGATTAGCGTTAAAGTCCATGTCATTAACGCGTACCGTTACATTTTTAAGCTCGCCACTATTTAAGGTGATGCCGAAGGGAAGGGTGATCTCTTGGTTTTCTTCAGCTCCTTGATGAGCTAAATGTTGGCTAGTATCAATCTTATTAGTTAAAGCTTCGTTAGCTAAAGCCTCGTTATTTGGATCATCTTCGGCCAAATCTGGATTCGTAGAGACTACGTCAGCATCTGAACCATCAGCGCCAATTAGTTGTGTATCAATCTCAACATTAACCTTTGAACTTGCTAACTGCTCAACACATAATTGCTTTTGCATTAAACACATTGGGTTCCATGCAAGCACTAGGTCGCTGACTTCAACTGCAACGCCATTCATTTGCCAAGCGCCGTAGTTAAGCTCTAACTGACGGTTTATTTGTCCTGATTTATAGTTAAGTTCAAGATCTGGTACCAGCATATCGGCAAGCTTTACGGTTATATGGCTGCCAAACTCGGTGCCAATTAACACTGCAATGCTGATTAATAGCAGTAAGGGCGCATAGATCACGATGCGGCTGCAAAGTTTAAACCAACGCCAAATTCGTAAACGGTAACTTATTTTACTTGGGCTAGCCTTAGTTTCTGCTGGGCTTGTATTGTCTTCAGGAGCTATCATAATTCGGCTCCCATTGTGATATGAATGCGCCATGGTCTGCTTATTGTGTCTGTCTCTTTCAGACCAACACCTACATCAAGTTTGACCGGTCCAATCGGCGAGATCCAGTGAATGCCCGCACCGACAGAGGTAATTAATTCAATTTGGTTTACATCAAATGCGTTACCTGCATCGATAAATGTCGCCACGCGCCAAGTCGGCGTGACATAGTATTGATATTCGATACTGCCGACCATTAAATAGCGCCCACCAACAACTTCACGTACGATTTGGCCATCTTCATTGATAGAGTCAATTGATGGCCCAAGTTCATTGTAACTATAACCACGAATGCTTTGATCACCACCGGCAAAATAGCGTAGTGAAGGCGGGATGTTTTCAAGAGAGTTATTGCTCGTTAGGTTCGCTGCCATATCGAGACGCGATACAATTCTGTGCTTATCAAAGAATGTCTCAATCCATTTAAATTTGGTTTGTAAGCGAGCGAGCCTAACTTCAGAGCCTAAGCTTGGATCGGCATATTCAAGGCTATAAAACTGAAAGAAGCCCGATTTAGGGTCAAGTGAGTTATCACCACGAGTGGTTTTAGACAAACTTGTACCAAACAACACATAGCGAGGATCGTAATCAACGCCTGATTGCTGGTAGCTCTCTTTCATTACTTCCGCCGAATAGTTAAATAACCATTTGCTTTGTAGTCTTTGTTGGCGAATAACCGCAAACAACATTTTTGATGACTCAAGTTGGCCAGTATTATTAAATTGGCGTTCATCGCTGTCGTACACTTGAGTGACACCATATTTGTCGCGCAGCATACCAATACGCAGCTTTAACTGATCATCAAGTGGATGAGTTAAAGGAATGGTATAAGTGGTCAAAAACTTGGGTTTGTCTGGTGACCACTCAGCGGTTGTTTCTTGAGAGTGACCATATTTGTTGATTTGGGGTGTTCGCCAAGTGACTCGTACGCGAGGTTCAAGCTTGTTATCCACTGTATTACCAATATCAGCACCTAAACCTAATTCAATTGAATGATTTGGCCTTGGGCTCAGTTCAACTCGGATCGGAACTTGTAGTCCTTCGACCTGTTCGACTAAAGGCAATACTTTGATGTTGGAAAAATATCCTGTATCTAATAGTTGGCGGTTAAGTTGGCCAAGGTTACCTGTGCTGTATGGGGCATCAAGTTTAAAAGGCACTAACTCATCAAGAATCTCAGGTTCTAGAGTGTGGCCAGTAAAGGTCACTTCACCAATATGATAACGTTGACCAGAGTCATAATATAAAGCGATTTTGGCAGTATTAAAGTCGCGGTCCACCACGATTTCAGCAAGGTCAAATTTACCGTCAAAATAGCCTCGAGCAAGGGCTAGGGTCAGTAGTTGGGATTTTATGTCGTCATATACGCCATGGTTGAGCCTATCGCCTGGTCGAATCGTTAATTGACTTAACCATTTTTCAAACAGTGGATCGGTTTGCATTTCGCCTTTAACTTGAATATCTATCCAGCTTATTAGCGTCGGCTCACCAGGTGTGATAGTTAAGTTGAGGCGCCATGGCTCGTCGCCATTATTGATAACATCTTGAGTGACCTTACTATGGTAATAGCCCATTGAGTGCATAGCGGCTTCGATGTTGTCTTCAGCGTTAAAAATAAAAGCTCTGCGCTGCACACTTGACTCAGGTAGGCTGCCTAAGTGGGCTTTAATATTGGTCGCTAATGCCCCTTTAACACCTTTAATATTGATGCTTAACCAATCGTCTGCTCGAACGGAAAATGTTGCCATAGATAAACTGGCAAGTAATAAAATTGAGACTAGTAATCGAAACAAACTTATCAACAAAAATCAGACTCTTATTATTGGTTTCATTAAGACGACCTATTGTCACCAGAATCGGGAGTTCAAGCAAGTTGCTGATTGTAATTATGGTTGAAAATGGTTACAAAGAAGGCAAATAAATAGAACTAGGATACGGTTTGTGAATTATAGAGCATTGAGTACTGCGTTTTTGGTCGTTTTATCTACAGGTTTGTCAGTTAATGCAGTGGCAGATGACAAGCCATTCTCGATTGCAATTCATGGCGGTGCGGGGACGATTTCAAAAGCCAATCTAACTGCTGAGCAACAACAAGCATACAGAGCCAAACTGCAAGAAGCCGTCGATGCTGGTTATAAAATTCTAGCTAAGGGCGGTGATAGCCTAGATGCGGTAAAAGCCTCTATCAATATCTTAGAAGATAGCCCACTATTTAATGCAGGACTTGGTGCGGTTTATACCTTTGATGGCGCTCATGAGTTAGATGCATCGATTATGGATGGCAAAACCATGAATGCAGGTGCTGTCGCTGGTGTAAAACATATTAAGAACCCGATAGATCTGGCTATCACTGTAATGGAAAAATCGCCACACGTAATGCTATCTGGTCAAGGTGCTGAGGAGTTCGCGCTTACTCAAGGTTATAAGTTAGTGCCTGCGGCTCACTTTGATACAGACAATCGCTATCAGCAGTTAAAAACCGCTAAGGAAAAGATCCGTAAAACTGAATCTAACGCTGACTATCAAGCAAGTAACGGAGTAGGCCATAACTATAAGCAAAGCGCACTGGAATACAGTGAGTTTGACTACAAGTTTGGCACTGTAGGAGCGGTAGCATTAGATAAAGATGGCAACCTTGCAGCAGGCACATCAACAGGTGGCATGACGGCAAAGCGTTTTGGCCGTATAGGCGATTCACCGGTAATTGGCGCAGGTACTTATGCTGAGAATGGGGTTTGTGCCGTTTCTGCCACAGGCCACGGAGAGTACTTTATACGTTATCATGTGGCCGGTGATATTTGCGCAAAAGTAAAGTATCAAAACAAATCGATTATCCAAGCGGCAGATGAAGTGATTAACCAGCGACTAATCACGGCTGGTGGCACTGGGGGCGTGATTGCCATTGATCAGCGTGGCAACATTGCAACACCGTTCAATACTGAAGGAATGTACCGTGCAACTCGCAAGAATAATGAGCCTGCTCAAGTGATGATTTGGTCAGACTTGTAAGGCTTTTAGCAGCTGTTTTAGCTGTATCTTGGCTATTTTTGAGCGATATAAAACCGCGCTAGCAACTAGTGCGGTTTTTGGTTTTATATAACGCTACTAAATCATCAGAACACTAGGTAAATTATTATTCACTAATGCACAGTGGGAAAACGTTATATAATGGACGCCTATTAAGCCATTACCCATTGTATTGATGAACAAGCCAACCCTTAATCTAAACGCTGACTTAGCAAGTTCTGACAAAAGTTCGGCTGCAACCATGAGTAATCTTGTTAGCAAAAAGCCTGATAGAGCCACTGCCATGTTGCAAATTATTGAGCAGGTAAAACAAGAGTTGCCGCTTTATGAGTCGGAAACATTTGCTTGTGGACCTGATGGAAGCTGTATTGGCTGCCCGAAAAAACTATTAGAGCTAGTTGATGGTGAATTGAGTTATTGGGAGAGTGCAATTGCAAATGGCAGAACGCCTCAATTTGATGAAATACGTCAATTTGGCAAACTATGCACTAACGTTAAACGAGGTTTAGTGCGTAATGGAGTACTAGAAAAGTTTCAGCAGTTAAAAGCACAAACCCTGGCGGTTGAAGTTGTTTAACGCTTTGAAGCCCGGCAGGCACAAACCACTTTTAAAGCTAGCAAACTTGCTGTTTCAACAAAAACAGCAAGTTTTGTTCATAAAAACAAACCGATAATTTAACCTCAAGTTCTCAGCAAGAATATAACAGGCATACTCAATAAGCAGTTAATCAAAATTTGTGAAATAGCTCACTAATATTTATTTGTATGACTATGAATAAAAAGCCAAAATGCCGCGCAATCTCTTCCCCCTCAAAAAAGCGTACACGCATAAAAAGGTTGCACATGAGCAAAAAATTTCTGATCACTTGGGATCAAATGCAAGGTTACACCCGTGAATTGGCAGAACGTTTACTACCTGCCCAGCAATGGCAAGGCATTATTGCTGTAAGCCGCGGTGGACTTGTTCCTGCAGCTATTCTAGCGCGTGAGCTAGGCATTCGTAATGTCGATACCATCTGTATTTCAAGTTATGATCACGATCACCAACGTGAAACTAAAATCATCAAGCAGGCACCTGGCGACGGTGAAGGCTTTATCGTTATTGATGACTTAGTCGACAGCGGCTCAACGGCTAAAATCGTACGTGAAATCTACCCTAAGGCTAAATTCGTTACTGTGTGTGCTAAGCCTGCTGGTAAGCCATTAGTGGATGACTACATTGTTGATATCCCGCAAGATACTTGGATTGAACAGCCATGGGATACAGGTGTTAGCTTTAGAGAGCCACTTTGTAAGTAATCGCCTAAATTACAATTTTAAGGTGAAAATGAAAACCGAATAGTCCGCTATTCGGTTTTTTTGTCACTAATTTATTCGTCAGAAACGCAGGATTATTAAAAGCCTTTTTATATCAAGTGGTTAAGCTCATCCTTGCCAGTTGAGCTAATATTCGTTTTTAGATAATTCAATTCACTTAGTTACAATGTTTAATGAGCAGTTATAACCATTTGGCCTTTTTGCCCAAATTATTAGTTTATTCTTAATCAATAGTACGTGTTTTAAGCTGATTTTATTCAATTATCAAGAGTTTAACAGCTTGTTACGGTTGTGTAAGATTGATATTATTACTCTAAAAGTAATACTGTCAGGGCGATAAAGATGGATGGTAACGGCTTAGATCTAACCAATAAAATACGCTCAAAAGTACTTGCGTCATTAAGTTTTATACTCTTTATTGCAGCGATCTGTTTTGCAATTTTTAATATTGTTTATCATCAAGCTTACGCTTTTGCTGCTTTAGAGCTTATTTTTGCCGCTTTTTCATTTGACGTTTTTTGGAATAACAGCAAAAAGAACAATTACAGCATTAATAAACTCTACGTCTATTTACTATTCTTGGCTTTTTTAATCGTTTTTGGAACTTATAGCTTTCCATTGAATGACGCACTCTTCATTTGGGCCTTTTCCTTCCCAACTATCTCTTATTTACTCCTTGGAAAACGGCTTGCTTTTCGAGTCTCGTTATTTGTATTTGTCTCCATTGGTTCGATACTGTTTTATAAATTAACCTTCCTCAGAGAGTTTGATATTGAACCTGTGATGATCAACTTTCTGTTCTGTTATACCTGCATCTGGACAGTTTCTCATTACTATGAACTCAGTAGAGCAAGTGCTCATGATTCATTGATTAAGCTTGCTCACAGTGACTCGCTTACTAAAATTAATAACCGATTGGCTTTTTCTGAAGGGTTTAATGACCATGTCGGAGAGTATCTGTTGTTGCTTGATCTAGATTACTTTAAATCAATTAATGATAACTATGGTCACGATACTGGAGATAGGGTGTTGTTAACTGTGGCTAACTGTTTTAAGGCATTGATAGATGAAAGCCGAGTTTTTCGTATCGGTGGTGAAGAGTTTTGTATTTGGTTAGATACGAACGTGTTAGAAGATGCACTGGTACGTTCTGAAAAGATAAGAGCTCGCGTTGCGCTGTTGCAAATCGAATACGATAGGCAAATGGTCAATGTAACAGTTAGCGGTGGCTTGGCTTTACATAAAAATCAAATGTTACAATCGGAGTTGTTAAAAGTGGCGGATAAACATTTGTATCATGCTAAAAGTCAGGGGCGAAACGTTATTGTATATGAAGATCAACAGCCACAGAGTTAGCTTATTTCCCCGCCTATGTTGTTAATTCTTAGCTAAACTAACAAAGAGACACTAAATAGGGGAACGAAATGGATTCAATAAACGTACAAGAGCATATGGATCGTCAACCTGTATTGTTATCGCCAACCATGTCACTGGCCACGGCAGTAGAAAAGCTGCTGGATAATAAAAAGCTCGGCGCCCCAGTGGTAGAAGCTGACGGTTCTTTAGTGGGTTTTTTATCGCAGCAAGATTGTTTAGCGGCAATGCTTAAAAGTAGTTATCACTGTGATTTAACCGCAATAGTCAAAGATTGTATGCGCACCGATGTGTTGTCAGTCACCCCCAGTAGCAGTGTACTGCAGCTTGCAGAACAGATGCTTGGCCCTAAGCCTAAGGTTTACCCAGTTGTTGAAGAGGGTAAAGTTGTCGGTACAATAAATCGAACCAATGTACTGCAAGCCATTAACACCTATATGCAGCAGTGTTATTTAACGCCTGCTTAGCTTACAACATGTAGCTGGATAGCAAGCGTATTTATTTAATCGCAGGTTAAGTTAAACAATATTAGCAACAGCAAAAGGCACAAAAGGGCAGTGAATGCATTTTTGTGTTTTTTGTGCGGGTTAAACCAGCAAAACTACGTTTTAATCACTGAACACCTTGGGTTAAAGGTAAAGTATTTTAAGCCAGCTATACCAACTAACAGCGTTCCTTGCTAGGATCATAAGCTTTCGTCTTGGCTATGGAATTTGCACTTGAGTTCGCAACAGCATCCTTTATCTAACGCATTCTTAAAACACTGTTATGAAGTCGACGCCGCTAAAATTAGGCAGCGTCTTTTTAGGCTGAAAAAACAGCCAGAATCAGACAAGAAAACCGCCACGCTTGAACAGCTCGAGCAATTAGCGCTTGAGTCTCGTCAAAAAGTGGAGCAGCGTTTAGCGAACCGACCAAGTATTACCTATCCAGACAGTTTACCTGTGTCGCAAAAGCGCGATGAAATTGCTACTGCCATTGCCAATAATCAGGTCGTGATTGTGGCGGGTGAAACTGGCTCAGGTAAAACCACACAGTTACCCAAGATCTGTTTAGAGCTAGGCTTAGGTACACGTGGACTGATTGGTCATACTCAGCCACGCCGCCTAGCTGCAAGAAGTGTTGCAACCCGAATTGCTGAAGAGATGAACACACCATTAGGTGAAGCCGTGGGCTTTAAAGTTCGTTTTGCGGATGCGATTAATGATACCTCGTACATCAAATTGATGACCGATGGTATTTTATTGGCCGAGTTGACCAATGATAAATTCCTTAATCAATACGACACCATTATTATCGATGAAGCGCACGAGCGTAGCCTTAACATCGATTTTATTCTGGGTTATTTGAAAAACGTATTAAGTAAACGTCCCGATCTTAAAGTGATTATCACTTCGGCAACCATTGATGTTGACCGTTTTTCAAAGCACTTTAACAATGCACCTGTTATTGAAGTATCGGGCCGTACCTATCCGGTTGAAACTCGCTATCGCCCATTAGTGCAAGACAAAGACGACGATCTTGATTTAATTGATGGCATTTTTGCTGCGACCGATGAGCTGATGCAAGAAGGCCTAGGCGACATTCTTATCTTTATGAATGGCGAGCGTGAAATCCGTGATGTGGCAGAGCAGCTTAATCGTCGTAATTATCGAGATACCGAAATTCTGCCGCTATATGCTCGTCTATCTTATGGCGAGCAGTCTAAAGTCTTTAGTAGCCATGTGGGTCGACGCATTGTATTAGCGACGAACGTGGCAGAAACCTCGTTAACAGTGCCGGGTATTCGCTATGTGATTGACCCCGGTACCGCGCGTATTAGCCGTTATAGTTACCGCACTAAAGTACAACGCCTACCCATTGAGCCAATCTCACAAGCCAGTGCCAACCAGCGTCAAGGCCGTTGTGGTCGTGTGGCGCCGGGCATTTGTATTCGCCTTTATAGCGAAGAAGACTTTGTTTCACGCCCAGGCTTTACCGATCCAGAGATTTTACGTACCAACTTAGCTTCGGTTATTTTGAAAATGCTATCGATTGGCTTAGGGGATATCGAAGGTTTCCCCTTTATCCAGCCACCAGATTCACGTTACATTCGTGACGGATTTATGCTGCTTGAAGAGCTGCAAGCGGTCGTCAAAAAGAAGGGCAGACTCGATTTAACTCAGCTTGGTCGTCAATTAGCGCATATTCCGGTGGACCCTCGTCTAGCGCGTATGGTTATTGAAGCTCAGCAAAATGGTTGTTTGCATGAAGCTTTGGTGATCACTGCGGGTTTATCGATTCAAGATCCCCGTGAACGCCCAATGGATAAGAAGCAAGCGGCCGATCAGGCGCATAATCGTTATAGCGATAAAGACTCAGACTTTGTTTCTTGGCTCAACCTTTGGGATCATATTAAGCAAAGCCAGAAAGAGCTGTCGAGCAATCAGTTTAGAAAGCAATGTAAAGCTGAGTTTTTAGCGTACCTCAGAGTGCGTGAGTGGCAAGACTTGTACACTCAGCTAAGGCAAGCGACCCATGAACTTAAATGGAAGCTTAACTCGCCAAGCGATGAGCTTGATTATGAAGGCTTGCATCGCTCGTTGCTGACAGGCCTATTAAGCCATATCGGTTTTAAAGATAAAGACAATGAATATTTAGGTGCTCGCAACCGCAAGTTCTTTGTGTTCCCGGGTTCTCCTTTAGCTAAAAAAGGGCCTAAGTGGATCATGGCGGCCGAGCTGACGGAAACATCGCGCTTATTTGCACGCTGCTGCGCTCGTATTCAACCTGAATGGGTTGAGCCGCTTGCGGCGCATCTAGTGAAAAAGAATTACGTAGAGCCACACTTTGAATCAAAACAGGGCTCGGTGGTCGCACTTGAAAACCAAGTGCTTTATGGCCTGCAAATCGTTAATCGCCGCAAAGTACAATATGGTCCAGTTGAGCCTGTTGAGGCGCGTGAGATCTTCATTCGCTCGGCGTTAGCCGACGGTGAACTACGTACCAATGAAGCCTTTTTCATTAACAACCAAAAGCTGTTGCTCGATATTGAATCCCTTGAGCATAAGTCACGTCGTCGCGACATTTTGGTGGATGAACAAGCTTTATATGCCTTTTATGAGCCGAAGATCCCAGATGGTATTTACAACGCACCTAAGTTTTTAAAGTGGTGGAAAGCAGCGAAAAAATCCACGCCAGATCTATTAGATTTTGAGCGTGAATCTTTGATGCAGCGCAGTAGCGAGCATATCTCGGCGTTAGATTTTCCAGATAAGTGGCACAAAGGTAATTTAGTGCTGAAAGTGAGTTATCATTTTGAGCCATCACTGCCTGATGACGGTGTGTCTGTGCATATTCCGGTAGCCTTGATCAACCAAATTGATGAGACCGATTTTGACTGGATAGTGCCTGGTCTACGTGAAGAAAAGTGCATTGCACTGATCAAGTCACTGCCAAAGGCGCTGCGTCGTAACTTTGTCCCAGCTCCAGACTATGCAAAAGCCTGTTTACAGGCGATGACACCGTTTGAATTGCCGTTAATTGACGCCATGTGCAAGCAGTTGCTACGCATGAGTGGCACCCGTATTTCAGCTGAAGACTTTGATACCACGCAGTTAGTGAAACACTTACTGGTGAATTTCAAGGTTGAAGGGGATAAAGGTAAGTTGCTTGCTGAGGGGCGCGAACTTGAGCCTTTAAAAGCCAGTATGCAAGGCCAAGTCGTGCAGGCTATTCGCAGCGTTGCTGACTCAGGTATTGAGAAAAAGGGTCTAGAGCAATGGACCTTTGGCGATTTACCTAAACAGTTTGAGCAAAAGAAGGGCAACTTTGAAGTTAAAGCGTTTCCTGCGCTGGTGGATGATAAAACCAGCGTGTCGATCAAATTATTTGATGATGAATTTGAAGCGCAAAAGCAGCATCGTATCGGTCTGCAACGTTTGCTATTACTGAACATTCCATCACCGGTAAAACATTTGCAAAAATCACTGCCAAACAAGGCAAAACTTGCGATGTATTTTAATCCTTTTGGTCAGGTAAATATCTTAATTGATGACATTCTATCGGCTGCTGTACAGCAACTATTGGATGAGAAGGGCATTGATGTTCGCTCTGAGACCGCTTTTACTGAAGCGAAAGACTGGGTAAGGCAGGAGCTTAATCCGACAGCGGAAAAAATAGCCTTAAAAGTGGAAGAGATCTTAACCATTTATAACCGCATTAAAAAACGTCTAAAAGGTAAAATTAGCTTAGATATCGCCTTTGCGATGAGTGATATTCAAAGCCAGCTAGACCAATTGGTGTTTAAAGGCTTTGTAGAACAGTCTGGTTGGCAACGTCTTGGTGATTTGAATCGTTATTTAAAAGGCATTGAAAACCGTTTAGAGAAGCTACCAGTGGACCCTAATCGCGACCGCATTCACATGCTGAGCGTTAATAAGGTTCAAGAGCTACTTAAAGCGCAAATGGCCAAACTGCCTAAGTCACAACCTGTGCCCGAGGGGTTAATTGAAGCGCGCTGGATGATTGAGGAATATCGCGTGTCCTGTTTTGCCCAGGTGCTAGGTACGGCTTATCCAATCTCAGAAAAGCGTATTCTGAATCAAATCGCGCAAGTGTAACTCGTCATCTAACGAGTAGATGAAGCGTACCTTTTAGGTGCGCTTTTTTGTATCTAACAAATCATATCTTGTTTTCGTTGTTTCCATGCTTACAGCCTCTTTTCTGCACTTTCTTAAACAGTGCTCTTTATAGAAATTAAAAGTGATCTAATCCTTATCGTTCGAGGTAGTAATTAATAGGTTTAGATTAAATGTTGAGCAGATAGGCAAGCTTGAACATATACTGATTAAGTGAACTGTGGGGTTGTAACGTTTAAAGCTTATTGATCGTAAAAGTATTTTTAACACACCGTTCCCAGCCTCAGCTGCAAAGCAATGTTTGATGACAAAAAGGAATTACTATGGCGAAGCTAAAAGTTTTCCTCAATAAAATATGGCAAGTGCTTAAAAAACCAAGCGTTCATTATAGCTTAGGCTTTTTAGTATTAGGCGGCTTTGTCGCTGGAGTGATTTTTTGGGGGGCGTTTAATACCGCATTAGAGCTTTCGAGTACCGAAGAATTTTGCAGCAGTTGCCATCAAAATGTTTATCAAGAGATGGAGCCTACCATCCACTTTTCTAATCGTAGTGGCGTTCGTGCCACTTGCCATGATTGCCACGTCCCACATAAATGGACCGATAAAATCGCCCGAAAAATGCAAGCGTCAAAAGAGGTTTGGGCTTATCTAGTCGGTACCATTGATACACCGGAAAAGTTTGAAGCCCATCGCAAAGAGATGGCGCAGCGAGAATGGACACGATTAAAAGCTAACAACTCACTCGAATGCCGTAACTGTCACGAATTCGATTATATGGATTTCACTCGCCAATCAGAACGCGCCGCAAAAATGCATTCCACCTTTTTAGAAAGCGGTGACAAAACCTGTATCGATTGCCATAAGGGGATCGCACATCAACTTCCAGATATGCAAGGTGTTGAGGGCTGGTGAGCAAAAATCGAAAGCTATTATCGTCTTCTTGCTCATTCGCCTAACTTAATAATCACTTCGCAGGTTAATAATTGAGCAGCCCTGAAATAAGCTTAATACCTATTAGTGAATATTTTGTTATCAAAAGCACCCAATAGTTTGATATTTAACCACCTTTAAACCATTGTTTAGTGTGTTATGAATAGTTTAACAAGGTTTTAACGCACATTTCTAATCGGCAGGTTCGTTTAGGATGCGTGATTAAGCCATTGATTAACCAAAGATGATGATCTGGATCAACCTCTGTAGTGGTTTACCAAATTGGGGGTATACAGGTGATTGTTACGTTATTGCTATCATTTTTTAACTCAAGTTGAGCGAACTAACGTAGAGCAATAAATCGAAATGCTTAGTTAGATATTTTGCTCAATCCATTCGTAAACCGATTAAATGAGCCCACTTGTTGGAGGATTTATGAGTTCCACACCGAATGATGAGAAAAAGCTGGAGTTTAGAATTTTCATATTTCTAACGGTATTTCTCGCCCCTCTACTGTCAGTTTTACTTGTATCAGGCTTAGGTTTCGCAATTTGGTTTAGCCAAATTCTAACCGGTCCGCCAGGTGCAGGTTAAAACGATAAAAACAAAAATATAAATAAACAGAGTGATACAGATGAGCAATGAACTTCACGTAACAAGCTTGGTACTCCAAGTGCAGCCAGAACAAATGTCCGAGGTAAGGCAAGCCATTATCAAAATGGAAAATGCCGATCTCTCGGTTAACAACGAAGTGAAATTGGTCGTGGTGCTAGAAGGCGCAAGCCAGAAATCACTAATGACAGATATTGAAACGATAAACGCCATCCCCGGTGTGTTGTCGGCTGCAATGGTTTATCACCAAAGTGAAGTGCTTGAAGAGGGTGAACAATGAAAATGAACAGACGAGAATTTATGAAAGCTAACGCCGCATTAACCGCAGCGAGCGTAGCTGGTTTAGCTCTACCCGCAACCGCGAGTAATCTAATCACGAGTTCTGAAGAAACAAAACTAGAATGGAATAAAGCGCCGTGCCGTTTTTGTGGTACTGGTTGCTCGGTGATTGTTGCCACGCGAGATGGCAAAGTGGTAGCGACTCACGGTGATGCTGAAAGTGAAGTGAACCGTGGATTAAATTGTATTAAAGGTTATTTTCTGTCGAAAATTATGTATGCCAAAGACAGGCTGCAAACACCTATGTTGCGTATGACCAATGGCAAGTATGATAAAAATGGTGAGTTTACGCCGATCTCTTGGGACACGGCTTTTGACACCATGGCTGAAAAGTGGAAAAAGACCATTAAAGAAAAAGGGCCTACTGCAGTGGGGATGTTTGGCTCGGGTCAGTGGACAGTTTGGGAAGGTTACGCCGCTTCTAAGCTGATGAAAGCAGGCTTTGGCTCCAACAATATTGACCCCAATGCGCGCCACTGTATGGCATCTGCTGTGGGCGGCTTTATGCGTACCTTTGGTATCGATGAGCCTATGGGGTGTTACGATGATATGGAAGCGGCTGATGCCTTTGTGCTTTGGGGCTCAAATATGGCGGAGATGCACCCGATTTTATGGAGCCGCGTAACAGACCGCCGTTTAAGTGCGCCGCATGTTAAGGTCTCAGTATTATCGACCTTTGAGCATAGATCATTTGATTTAGCTGATTTAGGCATAGTGTTCACCCCACAAACCGATTTGGCAATATTGAACTATGTTGCCAACTACATTATTCAAAATGACAAAGTGAATTGGGACTTTGTTAACAAGCACGTTAACTTCCGTAAAGGTGAAACCGATATTGGTTATGGCCTGCGCCCATCACATCCATTACAAAAAGCCGCTAAAAATGTCAAAACAGCGGGAGATTCTACGCCAATCGATTTTGACGCCTTTAAAGCCTTTGTTGCTGATTACGATGTTAAGTCAGTGAGTGAACTTTCTGGTGTACCTGAACATAAATTGATTGAGTTAGCCGAGCTTTATGCCGATCCGGATAGAAAAGTCACGTCATTTTGGACCATGGGCTTTAACCAGCACACACGTGGCGTTTGGTGTAATAACCTGATCTATAACATTCACTTGCTTACCGGTAAGATCTCTACGCCAGGCAACAGCCCATTCTCACTAACGGGTCAGCCATCTGCTTGTGGTACAGCGCGTGAAGTGGGGACTTTCTCACATCGTTTACCGGCCGATTTAGTGGTGAATAACCCTAAACATAGGGCTATCGCTGAGAAAATTTGGCGCATTCCAAGTGGCGTTATCCCGCCAAAACCTGGCTACCATGCTGTTGAACAAAACCGCCGCTTGAAAGATGGCGACTTGAACATGTATTGGGTGCAAGTCAACAACAACATGCAAGCTGGCCCTAACATTAATGAAGAAGGTTTACCGGGCTACCGTAATCCAGAAAACTTCATTGTGGTTTCAGACGCCTATCCAACCGTCACAACCCAAGCTGCAGATATGATTTTACCGTCAGCAATGTGGGTTGAAAAAGAGGGCGCCTATGGTAATGCTGAGCGACGTACTCAGTTCTGGCACCAGATGGTGAAAGCGCCCGGTGAATCTCGTTCAGATCTGTGGCAGTTAATGGAGTTCTCAAAGCGCTTTACCACTGATGAAGTTTGGCCAGCTGATGTACTAGCTGCAAATCCTGAGTTTAAAGGTAAGACGTTATTTGAAGTGCTCTACCAAAATGGCAATGTCGAAAAATTCCCACTGTCAGACACTGACAGTAAATACATGAACGATGAAGCGAAAGATTTTGGTTTCTATGTTCAAAAAGGCTTGTTTGAAGAGTACGCCACATTTGGTCGCGGTCATGGTCATGACCTAGCACCATTTGATACCTACCATGAAGTGCATGGTCTACGCTGGCCTGTGGTCAATGGTAAAGAAACCAAATGGCGCTTTAGGGAAGGCAGCGATCCGTATGTCAAGGCGGGTAAAGGCTTTGAGTTTTACGGCAAGCCTGACGGTAAGGCGGTGATTTTTGCTCTGCCTTATGAGCATGCTGCTGAATCGCCAGATGAAGAGTTTGATATTTGGTTATCGACAGGACGCGTACTAGAGCATTGGCACTCAGGCTCAATGACGCAGCGTGTACCAGAGCTTTATAAAGCCTTCCCTGATGCAGTGTGCTTTATGCATCCTGATGATGCCAAAAAGCGTGGCCTGCGCCGTGGTGATGAAGTTCGGGTTATCTCTCGTCGAGGAGAAATTAAAACTCGAGTTGAAACTCGTGGCCGTAATAAGCCGCCAGTAGGCCTTGTTTTTGTGCCTTGGTTTGACGCCAGTCAGTTGATTAACAAAGTGACCTTAGATGCGACGGATCCTTTGTCAAAACAAACCGACTTTAAAAAGTGCGCCGTTAAAATCGTTAAGGCATAGGAGCAATATTATGAAAACATTACTACGTGTATCCGCTGCTGCCTTGATGACAATCTCGTTAAGTAGCGCATTTAGTGTATTGGCAGAGGGGATCCCCGCCGATAAAATCGCTACGCTACGTCAAGCGCCGCTCAATGTTGAACCGACTCCACCTGTCATGCAAAAGGTGATTAACTCTGATGTTAAAGAGGTACGTAGTTACCCAATGCAGCCGCCGGTAATTCCGCACAAAATCGATGGTTACCAGTTAAATCTTAACGTTAACAAGTGCATGTCTTGTCATGCTCGTACTCGAACCGGTGACTCTCAAGCGCCGATGGTAAGTGTGACTCATTATATGGACCGTGAGAATAACTTCCTCGCAGAGCTGTCGCCAAGACGCTATTTCTGTACCCAGTGCCATGTGCCGCAGTTAGACGCTAAATTATTAGTGCCTAACGAGTTTGTCGACATGGATACGCTAATAAAAGCTGACATTAACAAAGAAGCTAAGCACTAGGAGCAGATATGATTGCGAAATTACTCGCTACCCTCAAAAAAGTTTGGGTGGTACTGAGAAAGCCGAGTGTGCATTACAGCTTAGGCTTTCTGACTTTGGGCGGCTTTATTGCGGGGGTGATTTTTTGGGGAGGTTTTAATACCGCGTTATCAGTATCCAATACCGAAGCGTTTTGTATTAGCTGCCACGAGATGGAAAATAACGTGTATCAGGAGCTTCAATCCACCATCCACTTTACTAACCGAAGTGGTGTGAGAGCGACCTGTCCAGATTGCCACGTACCACACAATTGGACCGATAAAATAGCCCGTAAGATGCAAGCTTCGAAAGAAGTTTGGGGCAAGGTATTTGGTACCATTAATACGCGAGAAAAGTTTGAAGCAAAACGCTTAGAACTTGCCGAGCATGAGTGGGCGCGTTTAAAGGCTAACGATTCATTGGAATGTCGAAACTGTCATAATTTTGATTACATGGACTTTACGCGCCAATCTCAACGAGCTTCAAATATGCACTCAACGTCATTGGCTAGTGGTGAAAAGACCTGTATTGATTGCCATAAAGGCATCGCGCATCAGCTACCAGACATGAAAGGGGTAGAAGGTTGGTAGACTAACCTTGTTTTGATAGCTTAAAATTAAAAAGCCAGCGCATATTGCGCTGGCTTTTGTTGTTAAGGTAGAAGGCGAAAGCTTTTACTTTAGTGTGTACGTTAGCTTTTTAAGTGCGCCAAAATATTACCTGAAAGATACTGGGCAAAATCATCACCATGATTTTGTAGCATCTTAGGGAACATAGAAATATGAGTTTGCCCTGGGAAGGTATTGATCTCATTTAGCAAGATTTCGTTATCTTCGGTTAGGAAGAAATCAATCCTTGATAAGTGACGTAACTTCATGCCTTTAAATGCTTTAATCGCATATTCTTGAATTTGCTTCGCGATAGCCGCATCGACATCGGCTTCGATCACTGTCTGTGCTTGGCTGTTCTCTGCATATTTTTCATCAAAATTATAGAAAGTGTTGCTGGCACAGATGATTTCCCCTGGCTTGGTTGCAACAATTTCACCGTTAACTTCATAGGTCGCCACTTCAAGTTCACGGGCGTTAATGGTTTTCTCTACTACAACGTAAGGTGAGTATTTAAAGGCTTCTTCAAGTGAAGTGGCTAGCTGCTCAAGTGTATCAACGCGGTAACAGCCTACAGATGAGCCTTGTGATGCCGCTTTAATAAAGATGGAGCCCCATTTTTCAAGTGCTTGCTCAGTTTGCGTAATGGCATCTTGGTTAAATTCGTTTAAGAAGATATATGGCGTATTGGGGATCCCAAGGGCGCTAAACCACATTTTAGCGGTAACTTTATTAAAGCAGTTACTGCTGGCTTCTGAGTCACAACCAAAGTACGGCAGATTGATAAGCTCAAAGTAAGATTGAATATCGCCAGTTTCACCTGGGTAGCCGTGCATACAGGGGATCACGTAATCCACATCCCAAGCGTTTTTACTCTGGTCTGCAAAGCGAATTTGTCGACTATTGGTTAGCTCACACAGTTCGCCTGCTTGAGTGTGATATTGGCCTTGAGCATTAAGCTCAACGCGTAGCACATTGAAATGGGATAACGTGGCTAATTGGGCTTCAAAAAAATTGGCTGATAAGAGTGAGATGCTGTGTTCATCACCACCACCACCGCACAATAGTAATATATTCTTTTGGGTCATTTTCTCTCCAGCAGTTGCCCATAATAAAGGTCAGCTGAATCACTATGGCGTAATCGCCTTTTAATGCAAGTAATCCATGTTGCTTATGGCTTAAATGCTGCTTTTATATTCGAGTCGGTTAAGCATTTTACGCTTAGTTTACATTAAAGTCTGAAATCAAACCTTTCACTATGCATCACGCCAGAGTCGCAGGGCTAAACCTGATGCCCGCTGGGTTAACCTGGTGCAGGCTTGCTCAAAAACTCTTTGGCTGCCTAAACAAGTAAAGTGATGTTTCGCGCGGGTAATGGCGGTATAAACCAGTTCTTTGGATAACAATTGTTGTTGCGCCACACTCGGCCTTATTGGCAGTACAAGCGACACATGGCTGAACTCACTACCTTGGCTTTTATGCACTGTCATGGCGTAACAAGTCTCATGGCTGGGCAGTCTTGCTGGCAGCACTTTTAGCAAGCTGCCGTCTGCTTGGATAAAGTGTGCCATTAAACGTCCGCTTTGGCTTTGAGGATCCGGGAGGATAAGCCCAATATCACCATTGAATAAGCCGAGGTTATAGTCGTTACTTTGAATAATAATTGGCCGACCGGCGTAAAACTCTTGCTCGGGTTTAATTAATCCGTCAGCAGCTAGGGCTGAGGTAACACTTTGGTTGATCCCTTCAACCCCATACTCGCCTGCGCGCATGGCACATAAAATCCGGTATTGGTTAAAGCTATCAATAATGGCCTCGGCATCGAGGCCTGTTTGTGTATTTGCTTGCTTGATAGCGGTTAAATAAAGACCATATTTGTCAACGGATTCGGCTAATAGGCTTTCAAGCCCTGTATTGCTTGACGTATTGCTTTGTTGGTTGAGCAGTTTGTGTTCTATCCAGCGCAGTTCTTGATAACCATGTTGCCACACTTCGGCGACACGCTGTAAATTCGACTGATTAACGGCCAGTGCTAACTGACCGATCCCTGCATCGCCTTGAAAACGATGACTGTGCATTAGCATACACAAGCTGTCACCAATTTTCGGGCTAGGGTGGGTAAAGTCGGCGAGGGTACTATTAGTTAATTGACTGAGTTTTTCAGCCTGAGCCTGTGAATAGCGCATTTGCCAGCGGCTTTGACCAGTTGCTTTTGCTACCTGTTTTAAGCCTGCACAGATATCTGCAAGTACAGCGCCTGCTTCTACAGAAGCTAACTGATCTTGATCGCCAAGTAATATTAAGCTTGCATGCTCAGGTAGCGCCGATAACACCTTGTGCATCATCGGCAAGTCGACCATAGAGGCTTCATCAATGACTAATAAGTCTAGACGTAAAGGGTTATCTTTATGGTGCCTAAACTGATGTGAGTTAGGAATAACGCCTAACAAGCGATGCAGGGTAGCAGCATCTTCTGGCACTTTGGCGATGTTTTTGTCTAAATCCGCAATATTGGCGTGAGCGAGTTCACTGGCGAGGCGTTGCTTGGAGGCTTTTATTGACTCACTTAATCTTGCCGCGGCTTTACCGGTTGGCGCAACTAATCGTATGGTGAGATCTTGACCTGCACAGAGTAAATACAGCAGCTTTGTTACCGTTGTGGTTTTACCTGTGCCCGGGCCGCCGGTGATCACCGCGAGCTTTTTAGTCATTGCGGTAGCTGTGGCTATTTTTTGCCAATCGTATTGTAGTTCGGTAGGCGGGAAAAGCTTACCCAATAGCTCATTCACAGCCTTTATATCAGTTAACTGAGAGGCAGCATCTTGCTCTGCAAAAGACAAACGTTTGAGCGAGTCTGCGACTTCAGTTTCATATTGATAATAGCGCTGTAGGTATAGATTACCTTTATCAAGGATCAGCGGCGTCAGTGCGCCATCTTCTGGCGTACTTATGGCATCAAAGTTAAGCAATGCTTGCTCTAGCGATAAAAGATCGAGTTCTATTTGGCATTGGCTCGATTGTTCTTTAAATGGATTAGATAAATCAATCTGCCTGAGCGGTAAGCAGGTGTGCTGACTCGACAAGTACTGGCTTACGAGTGCGCATATTAGCGTAAATAAAGGCGATGATTCCCCATGTAGTTTGCTCATTTCTAAGGCAAAGTGTCTATCTAGCGAGGTCATTAACCGAGCTTGTTGCCACTCTTTAAGTAGCTCGTTTATTGATTTAGTTGCGGCGATCATTTTGCCTCCACTGACGCTGTATTACTAAATAAAGCATCGAGCTTTTCAATAAGTAATTTGGGTGGTTTGTCGTAGTACACACCTGATTGCGGGCTTGATTGCGACATGCCGCGTAAAAAGAGGTAGAAACTGCCACCAATGTGCTGGTCGTAATCATAGTTAGGCATACGTAATGACAAATATCTATGCAGGGCTAAGGTATAGATAATGTATTGCAGATCATAGCGGTGAGAGCGGATCGCCTGCTGCATATTACTAAAATGATATAGATTCAGATCATCGCCTAAATGGTTAGACTTATAATCGGCGATAAAGAATTGATTATTGTGCTCAAATGTCAAATCCACAAAGCCCTTTAACATCCCTTTTAACTCATCAAAAGCCAGTCCTGCGCTGTAGTCAAATTCACTTAGCAATTGATTCAGTTTTTCAGCATTGAGTGCATCAATTGGCAGGTAGAACTCCATTTCAACCAGTTTCTGTTGATTACTTAGCTGTGCTAAAGTCAATGAGCCATCCGTTGCCAAAGGGGCATGCAGCAGATCCATATACCAGTCTTTTAGCACTTGGGTCCAGCTTTCATCTATGCCATATTTGAGCATAGCGATAGGAAGCTGCTCATCCAACTCTTTGTCTGCATTAGTAAAGTCAATAAGCTCTAATACAAGGTGCATAAAGCTACCGGCGTTAGCACCGCGCTCAAAGGTAAAGCGCGACGGGGTGTCATCGACCTCATCGCTTATCACATCCACTTCGGGAAAGACTTCATCGTCAGCGCCGGGTAACACTTTCTCATGGGCAAGATGCTTAACTAGACCTGAATAACTGCCTACTCGCCAAGGTGTCAGGTGAGGGCGGTTAAGAGACTTAGGCGCAAAGTGTGTTGGCGCGCTATCGCAAGTTTCAAGTAGGCGTATTTCTGCATCTGCAAGATTGCCGCTACCTGCAGGGGCTAATTCATGCAGACTCATCGCAACGGGGCAAGTTTGCTGCAAGCGCTTAGCCTGGGTGAGCAGTCTATTGTAATCACAGGCCTTGTCTTCAATACCGAGCAGGTAGCCGATTGCGGTTTCGTGTAGCTGGCTGGTCATGCCCGATTTTTTGGTAAAACGACTGTGATTGGCAATATACAAATAGCACTTAAGCACCGGGCGAGTGAGCGCAACATACAGCAAACGCAGATCTTCGGCTAAGGTTTCACGCTTTTGTCGCTCCCAACCTTCATCTGTTTGCTCAATATCCCAAATCAACTGGTTGTTGTCGTGATAAAGCATCGGCGATGGTTTTTTACGATTATCTCGGCTTAAGCTGACAAAAGGCACAAAGCAGATTGGATATTCCAGACCTTTGCTTTTATGGATGGTGACAATTTGTACCAGGTTTTGCTCGCTCTCAAGGCGCAGCTGCGCATCTTCACTCGGCTGATTTTCAATAAGTGCTTGCTCAAACCAGTTGATGAGGGCACTCATGCCGTCAAGCTCGGTGGCTTTTTGCTGCAGCAATTCACCTAAATGCCTAAAGTCGGTTAAACGGCGCTCGCCATCACTGTCACTAAGTAAGCGTTCAATGATTTGAGTTTGACTGGCAAGCGTTAGCAAGGCGGGCATAATGCCACGCTTTATCCATACTTGATGTAATTCGGCAAACTGCTCAAGCAAGGTTTGACGCTTATCTTCATCTTGGTTAAATAGATGAATCGCTTCTGCGCTGTATCCAAGTAACGAAGTGGCAAGGGCGCTTCGCAGTGCTCGCTCATCTTTTGGATCGCTAATCGCATACAGTACTAGTGTGAGTTCGCGTGCTTCTAGGGTGCCAAATACGCTATCGCGGCTTAAAAATACTGCGCCTATTTGGCGTTGATTTAACGCTGACTTGATAACATTGGCTTCATGTCGGTCTCTTACCAACACGGCAATGTCTTTGGCCTTTAAAGGTGAGCTGCCAATTAAACATTGGTTTTGCTGCGCATCGGTAAGTAGTGAGGTGATCTCATCGGCGACATCGTTTGCTATCAGTTGCCGAGCGGTGGTTTTATTGAGGCCTTTCTCAGCCTCTTCGCTTAACAGCCTTAAACGCAGTGCACTATTATCTGCTGTTTGCTCGGTCAATATTTTGCTGTCGGCAAAGCTTGATGCTTTTACCGATTCAAATGGAATTGACTGGCTAATAAAGGGGTCATCTTTTTGGCTAAAGATACCGTTGACTGCTTCAACCATCTGTTTATTGGAACGATAATTGGTATCTAGGTTGTAATGCTTAGCAGTTTGTTCACGAGCATGAATGTAGGTATGAATATCGGCACCACGAAATGCATAAATAGCCTGCTTAGGATCGCCAATCATCAATAGGCTTAGCTTATCTTTGCGTGTTTCTAAAGTTACGTCTGAATCGTCGTTTGCATCACTTTGATAAATCGTATTAAAAATCTCAAATTGCAGTGGATCTGTGTCTTGAAACTCATCGATTAAGGCAACCGGAAAGCGCTGACTAATACTATTGGCAAGGCCCAACTCTTGCGATGCTTTTAATGCACCCGCAAGGGTATGTAACAGATCATCTGGCGTGAGTAAATTACGCTCGAGCTTTTGCGCGGCAAAGCGCTTGGAGATCCCATCTCTGGCACAATATAAAAAGCTTGGAATGAGGCTGGTGATTAACTCGGCAAGGCGCTCCATATGGTCAAGCTCTGGTGCTTGTTGCGCCGTTGGGATTTGACCGCCCTTGTTTAGCTTTAAATTATTAAGCGATAGCGCATCGAGCACTTTTGCTGGTGGCAGACCTTGACCAAAGGTTGCCCAGTTATCAAGGGCGTCAAGCATGACTGCAAGCTTTGGGTAACCGTCAGCCTGTTTGCCAAAACGTGCACCGTTTAGCGGCAGTGAGTGCAGTAACTCTTCAGTCTGCTCACGTGCGCCTGGCCAGTTTATCTTAAAGCGATTTAGGCTTTCATTAAGTTCAACTTCAAGTTTGTCAAAGGCTCTCGGCGCAGGTGTTGCAATCGCGCTACTGGCACCAAGAATGGGTCTAAGTTGACGAGATAGCGCGTCAGGATCGCTAAACTTTGACTGAATCACATCGGCTAAGCTGCAGCTGAGCGGATAGCATTTCTCACGCCAAAAATCGCGCACCGCATGATGTAAAAACTCACTGTCATCTAAGGTGAATTCTGACTCAAACAGTAACGATGACTCAAAGGCCATATCAGCTAAAATTCGCTGACAAAAGCCATGGATGGTATAGATTGCCGCTTCATCTAACGACTTTAAGGCAAGATCTAAGCGTTTTCTTGCTAGTGGCAATTCAGCCTCTACGGTTGCCTCATATAGTGCGTTGATTAAATCGTCGTTGACTTCTAAACCAATAAAGCACCGATAAGCGAGCTGGATTTTTTTACGAATACGATCTCTTAGCTCGCCCGTTGCCGCATTGGTAAAGGTTACAACCAAAATTTGCTCACAGGTCAGTGGTGACTCTATTCCGTGACCGAGCAATAAGCGCACGTACAAACCGGCAATAGTGTAGGTTTTACCTGTACCCGCACTGGCTTCAATTAATCGACTACCGCCAAAAGGCAAGGTGAGAGTGTCAAGTGGCTCAGTAACGATAGCTGCAGTGCTCGTGTTATCGGCCATATTAATATCTGTTGTCATAGATTGTTGTTGGCTCATGACTTTACCTCGCCTAAATTTGCCGTATCGACGCCAGCTTCTACAAAATTGGCTAACTCACTTAGCCTGTCTTTGTGATAAAGGCTTAGCAGCGGCGCTAACAATTGATTAGCGATGTTGCCAAAGTTATCTTCGGTAAAGTCATCAGGAAAATTAAACAAACGTTGAAAATGCGGTTCTAGCCCTTCGCCTAACTGGCTTTGTTCATCAAGCCATTGGGATTGCGCTTCAATCAGCTTTTGCCAATGCGAGCCTTCAGCCTCAACATAAGCGAGGGCTGTGCGCGGCATAAACATAAGCGGATGAATTTGTCCTTGCTGGAAATAACTTAACCACAGGCTTAATTGTGCTTTGGCCTGATCTGGCGTAATCGGCGCAAATGCGTGGAAATTCCCGATATCTAGCAGGTAACTGGTCATTGGCAAAGACGATTGCTTATTGCTTGCATCTTTTTGCGCCATGGCGCACAAACACAAGTGGCGTAAGTAAACACGGATCAAATCGCGGCCATTGGCAGTGCCTGGTCGGTAATTGACTAAGCCTTTAGCACTTAAATCATCAATACGCCCCACAAGGTTGAGGCTTAACTCTTCAAAGTGTAAGTTGATATCTATTGAATGCGACTTATCGCCTTTCAGGTATAAGCTTCTGCCAATTAATGGCTTAATGTCATGTAGGTACTGATTGAGCAACAAGTCATCAAACGGCTTTAATGGTAGGTTACCTTGCGCCTTTAAGCGTTCGAGCAACTCTTGATTGGGTTTTTCGACGCCGCTATCAATAGCGCTGTCGAGTAACACGGCTTGGAGTTTATAACGCTCAAGCGCGTTTAGGCTAAATGGCTCATCATTGTCGTCTGCTTGGATAGATAAGCTAAGATCGACTTTCAACGTACGGTTAAAGAAATACTGCGCTGGGTTTCTAAAAAAGCGAATTAACGCTGATACTTCCAATTCAGGTATTGTTTGATCTGCATTGCTATCATCAGTAAAAGGTAATATCTGGCTATTAGCACCGATAAATCGTTTGCCATGCTTGCTTGAGTCAACAGAATCCTGGTCCATTGCCGTTGAGGCTGGACACCACTGGGCCGCATAGCTTTGCTGAATAGCTGATGCCCCTTGGCTTGCAGCAACTTGATAGAGTCTGCCATCAAAGGGCTGCAATGGCTGTTTGATAATAAGCCGCTCACGGATCTGCTTTTCAATACTATCGATTAAGTTCGGCTCAACCTGCTCATCATGCAAATGCTGCTCAAGGGATTGCGGCAGGTAAACCAGCTGGCAATATTCGACTAATTCTGAAACCAGCATCGACGGGATCCGCTCAGAATCATCACGCTCGCTATTACCAATAAAGCTGATGTAAAGTTGCTCTCTTGCCGATAAAATGGCTTCTAAAAATAGGTATCTATCATCTAAACGGCGTGAGCGGTCGCCTTTTCTTGGCCCCATTTGTGCCACTAAATCAAAACCAACGGGGTGCTGCACCCTTGGGTAAACGCCATCGTTCATTCCCAGTAGGCATACCAGTTTAAAAGGAATTGAGCGCATTGGCATTAAGGTACAAAAGTTAACGCTACCGGCAAGATAGCGCTGGCCTACCCGAGATTCGGATAAACGGCTATTGAACCAGTTTTGCAGCACTTCAATGGTAAGTGGACTAGTGTGGCCGGCTTCTGTTAGCTCATCATGAAGCTTAGCAATGGCGTCGCGGATCTCTTGTTGCTGCACACGCTCATCATCGTCAACCTCATAAAAGTCTTCGAGAATACTTTCTAGTTGTGCCATGCGCTGCTCAAGGTTAGATACTTCAGCTAATGCTTGCTGCACTTCATCGAGAGCTTCAATAAAATCGAGTAACTTACCCAGAGCTTGTGCCGTTTGACCTTCAACACCGTTGACTGACAAGCTGTGTTGGTAAATCGGTGCGTCATCGCTAAAGCTATAGCCTAAGATGAGCCTTTTAATGCCGAAAGACCAAGAGTTTTGCTCAAATGCGGGCAGTTGATACTCTGTGCGGCTGGCTTCATTGCGGCCCCAGCGCACTCCAGCTTGCTCTAACCAGCGTTTAATTACCGCGAGGCTTTCATCATCAAGCTCAAAGCGGCGCAGCACTGCTGGCACCTCTAGAATACTGAGGATATCGGTTAGGCCGAAGCGGCTTTGATTGATTTTCAGTAGATGTAAAAAGCTAGCTATCAGCGGTGATTCCTGAGCAGCCCCGCGATCGGCAATGGCATAAGGAATATAATGGCTGCCTTGTTTGGCGCCAAATACCGCATCGATATAAGGCGCGTACGCCGCGACATCGGGCATCATGATCACGATGTCTTTCGGGCTAAGCGCTGCTTGTTCAGCTGTTTGTGGGCGCGATAGCATTTCGAGTAAATGGTCGTGCAAAGTTTCAACTTCACGCAGCGGGCTATGGCAACTTCTCATGGTGATTGAATTGTCATCAGGTGTTATCACCCGTCGGCCATCAAGGCTTAAATAAAGCGCGGCATCCGGTCCAAGGCTTTGGCCGCGAGTACTGAGCTCTAAAATATCGTACTGCACGCCGCTTAGCATGCTGTTGGTGTTGGGCTCTTGATAACAATCAAAGTTAAAAGCCGTATGCTCTTCTGGCAGTTCGAGCAATAAGTCGAGCAGTTCACGGCCCATTTTGCCGTTATTGGCTAGCAATGGGTTGCCCACTTCAAGCTTATCTTCCCATTCTAGTTCAAGTTTGTTTTTGTCTGCATATTGCAGCGCCATGCGTGCACGCAGGCGAGGATCGACAATATCCCCCCAGTAATGCTGACACGGACTTAAATTCAACATGATGACGTCAATACGCTTAGCTAAGTAGTGCAGTACATCTAATGTTTGTGGCGCCATTGATGAAATACCAAACACAAATAGCCGTCTTGGTAAGGCTTCTAAATTCGTGTTTGGAGCATCAAGAGCATCAAACAGCGCTTGATGTAAATTGGCACGGTGATATTGGCTTTTTTGTAGTGTATTGGCATTAAAGTCGATTAATGCGCGCCATAGGATTGGCTGCCATGCTTGTGCAGGGCTGAGCCTATCGCCTTTGGGCGGTAAGGTCGGCTCATTGGCTTCCCAGGCTGTTATCCAGTCTGGACGGTAAACTAAGTATTGGTCAAAAATATCGGCGATTTGGCCGCAAAGCTGATATAGCTTTAATGGATTCTGCGCGGTTTCTTGGTTGGCGCTAGCGTTTGTTTGGTTATCGAGTGCTGCGCTGCTTGAAATCTCCGTTTCTGCATTGCCGTTATTAAGGTAATTTGCCAACGGTAAGAAGTCTTCCCGATCGATTAAGGTCGGCAATAATTCCATAAGCTTCCATGTCATGGCCGCTTTAGTAAATGCGTTCTCTTTTGGTACGTCGTCAAGCAAGGTGTGGCAAAGTTGCCAGATAAAACTAGAGGGTAGCGGGAACTCAAGTCCGGCTGCGATGTTATTTTGTCTAGCAATTTCTAAACGTAACCAAGTAGACATGCCTGGACTTTGTACCAAAATATGCTCTGGCATTAACAATGGCGTATTAGGCAAAGGGGTACGAAGCTCGGTTGCTAACAGCGCAGACAATGCTTCCATTTGGTTTGATTGCACTAGATATAACATGGCGGTCCTTTAACAAGCATGCAGTCGAAAAATGGACATAAATGCGCGCTTTAAGTTGTTAAGAAAATATACATTAACAGCTGAGCGGCTGTCCGTAATGTCCAAAAAAAGAACACATTTTTAATAGGATAAGTATTGTAAGCTATTTTATGTGTTTGTCTTATTAAGTGCCAATCTCTGTTTCAAGATCTTGATTTGCAACCACCTCGACTGCTTGATTAATAATCGAGAAAAGCGCTTAGCTCGCTTTGAGTCCATATTTTGATATTTTAAGGCAATAAAATACTGGGTTAACTTGGTAAAATCCGCAGCGATGCTAGGGAAAGCTGCAGTTACTCGTTGGTTATATGCTTGCGGCCCTTCATGGTGCTTTCTAGGTAAGCCGTGCTTATTGAGCATTTTACATACCGAATAATAGGCGTTGAGGTGCTTGTCAGTTGAGCGCCTAAATTGGATGAGTCCAGCGCTATAGGCAATAGAGAGCCCGATAACGCTTAAGCTGACAATAATGAATATTGTGACTTTAGTGCGAGTAACATTACCTAAAATCTGTTTTAGCACTTGGCGTTGTTTTTGTTCATTAAATCCAAGTACCCAACTACTCCAAAAATAATCAATACTGGCTAAACGCATTCTAAGCTCATTAAGCATTGGATTATCACGATAGGCCAAGCTACTAAATGGATTATCCATAAGATAGCTGGTTTCTGGGTCGAAGAATGCATCAAAGCCTTGCTCGACGCGCTCAGGAGCAATCATTGCGGTTGGGTCGAAACGCACCCAACCTTCATCCGCGAGCCAAACTTCTACCCAAGCATGAGCCATATATTGATAAATACTGTAATAACCCGCTGTTGGGTTTAACTCGCCGCCTTGGTAGCCAGTAACTAAACGGGTCGGGATCCCCGTTGCACGCGCCATAAACGCAAACGCACTCGCGTAATGCACACAAAACCCTGCTTTATTGGTAATTAAAAAATCGTCTATTTGCTGCTCGCCAACACGCGGTGGCCTCAAAGTGTAATAGTAAGGCTGCTCGGTAAAATAACGCATCATTGCATTAAGTCTTGATTTTGGCTCAGGGTAGCTAAGGGCTAACTCATTTGCTAAGGCGCGAGTTTTGGGGTTACTCGACCTTGGCAGTGCGAGGTTAATATTACGCACATAAGGACTTAGCTTTGGCTCCATAATTAGCTGCTCGTTACTTATTACTTGATACAAGCGCTTTTGCTCAATTGGACGCTCAGCTAAAAGAGTAAAGTCGTCAAGGGCGCGAATACCTCTATCACTACTGTTTGCCACATCTAAGCCAAATAGCCATTGCTGGTGGCTAGGCTCTGCAATTATTGAATATTGAAACTGACTGCCAATAACGCTGCCTGATTTTGTTAGGTATTGAGGCCGTTGAGCTGTGTCATTACTTGGATTGTTACGGTTTGGTTTGTTGTTTTTGTCGGTTATACGCGGGTTTTGTAGCCAGGTTTTGCCGTCATAATCTTCCATCACAATGGCTCGCCAATAGAGCTTTTCATTCGTGGGGGCTTGCCCTGAAAATGTGGCTCGAAAGGCTAGTGCACTTGAACGTGTTAACTCATTAATATCACCAAAACTCACGCTGTCAGACAATCCTGTTTGCGCTTTATTTTGCGGTGGAACTAGCCATAAAGGAGCAAGTCTAGGCAATACCAAAAATAAAATGATTGCAAAAGGTAGGCTTTGCAGCAAAACTTTACTGCCTAATAACGCAGCATATTTAAAGTTCTTTTCATCGTGGTAAAGGCTAATTAGCACGCAGGTATTAATAATAGTTACAACGAGTAAATGCAGGGTTGATAATAGCGTTTGCTGGTGGATAAAAGTAAATGCAATCAGGAAGTAGCCCACAAGTACCACAGCTTGAACATCACGTCGGTTACGCATTTCGATGTACTTTAGTGCGTAACCGAGGATCAACAAATTAACCATTGCGTTTAGTACACCAATCTGGCCAGAAACCATTGCAAGTGTTGTTGCAGCTGCGAGGGCAAGCGCTGTAACCAGCCATTTAGGCGGCTTGGCCACTCTGCCTAAATAGATCCCGATCCGCCAAAAAATACAGATAGCACAAATTGCTAAGGACCAAAGGGTTATTTGTTGATATAGCGGCGATAGGATCGCGATATTGGTGATTAGTAGCCACATTAGTGTATGGCGTGAGATGTTTTGATTTTCTATGTTTGTCATTGTCATGGCCTCCTCACTGGTGAGCGTCGAGGAAACAGCGCTAATTGAGTTTGTACGTGAAGCCTATGTTTTTCGCCGTGAGCGGGAGGGATAGATTGGCCTGAGAGGGTTAATCCAAAAACTTGATTACTAAGAGTTAACTGTTCTGCATGCCATGCGAGGTGACTCAATGCTAGCTCAATGTCATTTGCATCATCAGCTAACACTAACCACATCGGTGCACCTTGTGGTTGTTCAAATTCTTTGGTTAACATACCACGACCCTGCGCCCATTGCTTCCACGCAACTTGCTTTAAGGGCTCACCGGTTTGATATTCTTTTAGCCCTTTAAACTCATCAACGCCAGAGACATATTTACCACTTTGTTCTTGTTCATCACCGGGCTTTGAAATAAAAGAGATGGGGCGCGGATCGACAATCGGCTCTGCAAAGACTAATTGCGATAAGTCCAAATCGACATTGGACCAAGCGCGACATAAGCCAAGGGGGTAACGACTTTCAACTTTCAAGCGTCCAGGTCGATTAATCCCGCGGCGTACTTTGTCTACAGTCACTAACAGGTGTGATTGCTGGCTATTTACTGACTTGATGCGATGTAGCGGTTGGTCTTTAAATTGGCATTGGATTTCAAATGCTTGGCGCTTGCTCGATAACTGAATAGGATAGTAAATGGGATTCCCAGCAAAATGGCCACTTTGCTGCCGACTTGAAAGAGTTAATCCTGCAAGGTTTTTATAGCTATAGATAATGCAGGTGTTAAATATGCTTAACAGCAGAAAGCTAAGACCCATAATCAGGTTGTTCTGATAGTTGGTGCCGAGTAAAAAAAGCAAAACCACTAAAACTAGCCAAGCGATGCCAAAGCCTGATGGTAAGATAAAGATACTTTTATGACTTAAAGTGATTTGCTTACTGGCTGGTAATCGCCTAGAAAGCCATTTTAGCCAACCTTGTTGTAGTTTTTGTTTACCGCGATTTTGCATAAATCCTTACTTCTACCTTATTGTTGTGATCGGCAGTCATGCTGCTTATCAATTGTTAGCAGTTACAAGATAGGGTTAACTTGATTAAGAATTTTGTCTGATACAGCTTCGCCTTGTTGTTGAGAATGTTGTCTTATTCTGTGTTCGGCGACATGAGGAAAGATTGCTTGTACATCTTCAGGGACTAAATAGGTTCTTTGGTTAATAAATGCCCAGGCTTTAGCTGCTTGCAGTATGGCTATGCTTGCTCTCGGCGATAAGCCGGGTGATTGTGCTAGATCTCTTGATGTATTCACCAGCGCGAGAATATATTTAAGCAGTGCATCTGATGTGCTGACATCATCAACTTGCTCTTGTAGTGCTTGCAGCGATGTGGCGGATAGACACTCTGGCAAGTCTGCGATGCTTTGATTTGGATCTTGATTTTTTAACATTGCAAGCTCAGCTTCTGGTGCAGGATAGCCGATGGATATGCGCATCATAAATCTGTCTAATTGTGATTCTGGCAGTGAAAAAGTACCAGATTGCTCGGTTGGGTTTTGTGTTGCAATAACAAAAAAGGGTTGTGGCAGAGAGTAAGTGGCACCGTCGACAGTGATTTGCTGCTCGGCCATGGCCTCTAAAAGTGCGCTTTGAGTTTTTGGACTAGCGCGATTAATTTCATCGGCCAAAATCATTTGGTTGAAGATAGGGCCTGGGTGAAAATTAAATTGTGCTTGTGACTTATCAAAAATAGATACCCCAAGAATATCTGCAGGCAGCATATCACTGGTAAATTGAACCCGTTGATAGCTAAGCCCTAAGCTATGGGCTAGGCCATGGGATAAACTGGTTTTTCCCATTCCGGGAAGATCTTCGATCAGTAAGTGACCACGGGCAAGAATACAGGTGAGGGCGAGTTTTATTTGATGAGGTTTGCCAAGCAAAACAGTTTCAAGCTGCTGCAGAAGGTTGTTGATAGTTGAGTTATACATACACACCCTGTGTTGTTGTTTTTATGAATCCAGCGTGTTAACTACTATGATGTAAATTACGTGTACTTACTAGCCTTTAGCTTGTTTTAATCATGATTTACTCTGTGCTTTTAGCGTATTTACATTCGAGTAAAAGTGGTATTAAAGAGAGGGGATAACTGCGGAGCAAAAGCTGTAGGGCTTTATTGAGAAAACAAGAAAACAAAAGAAAACAAAAGATAAGAAAAAAGCTACAGCTTGATAATCAGTCGCCATAGCCTTTTCTTTGAGTGTGATTCACGCTTATGCCAAATCAAAACGATCAGCGTTCATCACCTTAACCCACGCATTGATAAAGTCATTGATAAACTTTTGCTTACTCGTATCTTGGGCGTAATGCTCACAATAAGAGCGTAATATCGCGTTTGAACCCAAGACTAAATCGACACGGGTTGCAGTCCATTTTAGTTTACCGCTTTCTCTATCAAGGATATGGTACAAATTATCACTTTTAGGCTGCCAGCTATAATTCATATCAGTGAGATTGACGAAAAAATCATTACTGAGTACGCCAATATTGTCGGTGAATACACCATGTTTTGTGCCAGCGTAATTCGTGCCTAAAACGCGCATCCCCCCAATCAATACAGTCATTTCTGCGGCGGTAAGCTGCATTAATTGGCTGCGCTCTAACAGTAACTCCTCTGCTGTGACGCGATAATCTGCTTTTAACCAGTTTCTAAAGCCATCATGCAGTGGTTCTAATACTTCAAAAGAGTGCTCGTCTGTGTTTTGTTGGCTTGCATCACCTCGGCCTTGGGCAAAAGGTACCTCTACCTTGCAACCAGCTAATTGCGCGGCGTGTTCAATAGCAGTGCTACCGGCTAAGATAATCAGATCAGCCATTGAAATTGATGAATTCAATTGGCTTTGGATCTGTCTTAGTGCATTAAGCACTTTGGCAAGTTGTTCGGGCTCATTACCTTGCCAACTACTTTGCGGAGCAAGCTGAATACGCGCACCATTTGCGCCGCCGCGGCGATCTGAACCACGGTAGGTACGAGCGCTGTCCCAAGCGGTAATAATAAATTCTGAAGGGGAAACATCACTTGCTAAAATAGCCTGTTTAAGCGAGGTCAATTCAGATGCATCTAATCGATTGGGATTATCAGGGATCGGGTCTTGCCAAATGAGATCTTCTACTGGAACATCCGCGCCTAAATAACGAGTTTTAGGCCCAAGGTCTCTATGAGTGAGTTTGAACCATGCTCGGGTAAATACTTTGGCAAAATATGCTGGGTCTTGATAAAACTTCTCCGCTATTTTACGGTATTGCGGATCAAATTTTAGTGCCATATCAGCATCGGTCATGATTGGATTATGGCGTTTAGTGGGATCTTCTGCATCAACAGGCATATCCTCTGGCTTGATATTCACTGGTTCCCATTGCCAAGCTCCGGCGGGGCTTTTTTGCATCCACCAGTCGTAATTTAGTAGTAAATGGAAATAGCCATTATCCCACTGGGTTGGGTTAGTGGTCCATGCGCCTTCAAGGCCGCTGGTGATAGCATCAGCGCCTATACCGCGTTGCTGTTTGTTAAGCCAACCAAGTCCTTGATCTTCAAGTTCACCCGCTTCAGGTTCTGCTCCGAGTTGACTTGCGTCACCATTACCATGGCATTTACCAACTGTGTGGCCGCCAGCTGCAAGTGCAACGGTTTCTTCATCGTTCATGGCCATTCTGGCAAAGGTAACTCTGACATCGTGAGCGGTTTTAATGGGATCGGGTTTACCGTCAACGCCTTCGGGATTCACATAAATTAGCCCCATCATCACTGCGGCAAGGGGATTGTCTAAGTCTCGCTCGCCAGAGTAGCGGCTATTTTCAGCATCGCTGGTGGCTAACCATTCTTTTTCTGCGCCCCAATAGGTGTCAATTTCAGGAGTCCAAACATCTTCTCTGCCGCCGGCAAAGCCGAACATTTTTAGCCCCATGGACTCATAGGCCATATTGCCGGCTAAGATTATTAAATCCGCCCAGGACAGTGCATCGCCATAGCGTTTTTTGATTGGCCATAACAGCCTGCGTGCTTTATCTAAATTGCCGTTATCAGGCCAACTGTTCAGTGGTGCAAAACGTTGACTGCCACGACTCGCACCGCCTCGTCCATCTGCAATTCGGTATGTTCCTGCTGAGTGCCAAGCTAAACGGATCATCAAGCCGCCATAATGTCCCCAATCAGCAGGCCACCATGGTTGAGACTGGGTCATGAGATCTTTTAAATCCTGCTTAACTGCCGCCAAGTCCAAGGTATTAAAAGCCTGTTTATAGTTAAAGTCATTGGCGAGGGGAGAGGTTTTGGTGTCATGTTGATGCAAAATATCGAGATTTAGCGATTTTGGCCACCATTGGTTTTGTTTGCTTTGTTGAGTGGTATTTGCGCCGTGCATGACTGGACACAAACCTTTACCTTGAGAGCTATTCATTATTAGCTTCCTTGTATTGCTCATTAAGATTAACGATACAGCTCCCTTAGCAGAGAACAGTTAGCAGTGTTAACGGCAAGGGAGTAAGTTTTATATTGATTGCTATAACAGTAGAACAGTTTTCAGCTTTTGATAGCGAAAACGGGCAGATTTGGTATCGGGAAGTTAAGTGAGTTAAGTGAGTTAAGTGAGTTAAGGAAGTTCTAGCCACAAGGGAGCTCGGGGGAGAATCGTTTATTGTGACTATATGATGTCTGATTGATGCTGTGGTGCTTTGTTTGAAAGATAATAGTATTAGTAGCGGGCTGCTTAAGAAAAGCAGCCCAATGCTGAATGATATAGCAGGTTAGCTGTGTAGGTTTGAACACTAGCAATCAATGCTAGTAACTAAAGTTCAGCTCCTCAGCAGACAGTAACTCGGCTTGTTTACCTTGTCTGACTTGATAAATAACTTTATAGCTAAATACTGCTTGTACGTACTCCCGGGTTTCTCGATAGGGGATCGATTCAATAAAGCTAATTGCGTCAAGTTTACCGTCGCTTCTCTTCAACCAGCTTTTAATTCGGTGAGGCCCTGCATTATAAGAGGCGGTTGCGAGCACTTTATTTTGGTCAAACTGTTTTAATAGGCCACTGTAATAGGCGCTACCTAAAGCAATATTGAGCTTTTCATCATATAAACTCTTAATGCCGCGATAAGGCAGCTTTGCTTTTTTGGCTGTTTGCTTTGCCGTTGCAGGCATTAGTTGCATATAGCCACGAGCACCAACGCCTGATGTTGCATTAGGGTAATAGGCACTTTCTCGTCTTGATATAGCGCGAATTTCGTCAATATCGACTCGGTACTTTTTACTGGCTTGGGTAAAGGCATCTTGTGCTGCGTAAGGGAAGCGCATTTGCATATCATTCCATAGCTTGGCTTGGATACTCGCTTGTACACCTAAACTATGCCATTTCTGCTCAACCGCATAGATGCCATATTCTGTTTGCATGGCTTTATCGTGACGCTTTAACAGCATTACCCATTCGGCTCGCGCATCAGACTGTTTATCGATAGCGAGCAGTTCACGCACTCGCGCGAGGCCTTTATCTGCAAAAATACTGTCTTTTAGACTTGGATTGCTCTTACTGGTTTGATCTTGTAATTGAAATGGTTTGTTTAGCTTCGCTGCTGCAAGGTAGCCATAGAAGTTACGTTCTAGGCGCAATTCATCAAACAATGCCTGAGATTGCTGTTGGCTTTTTTTGCTGTTTTCACGTGCTAACACCTTTGCTCGCCAATATTTCCAGCGCGCAGTATTCTGTTTTTGCTCGCTTAGTAGTGGTAAGTATTTAGCAAAGCTTGCCTGATCATTATCACGCAGCGCCCAGCGTAGGCGCATTTCGACTAAATCATCACTATCAAGTAACGGTAAAATCGTATCGGCGTAACTTTGCAGCTCAATGACTTGATAGATCAACGTTCGCCTTACTAAATAGCGACTTAATTTACGGCCTTGGTAGTCAGTAAATCGGTCGGCTTTTTGGTAAGCAGCAAATAGTTTAACAGCTTGTTTAAGATCTTTTTTGGCAAGCTTTCTCAGGCCTAAATCAACTATGGTGGCATTGATTTTCGCGCTGCCACTGAATTTTGATTTATGGCGCAGACTACGAGGGTCTTTATAAACCGCAAGCAAACGCTTGGCATCATTTTTATTACTGGTTAGTTGCCTTGATAGATAAGAAAGTAAGCCATATTGGCCCTGCTCAAAACTGAGTAGCATACGCGACCAAATTAGCTCTTGGGTACGATGTCCGGCTTTTTGCCATTCTCTAAACAGTGGATCACACTCTTTTGGGCGAGAACGTCCATGTAGCGAGAGTGTTTTCGCGCCGTCGTAGGCAAGTTGACTATCGCCTTTTTGTAATTGAGCTCGATAGTAATAACATTGCAGCGCCACATTATTAGGTTGATTGGGGCTAATGGTTAAAAAGTCTTGCCAGCGCTTTTGGCTGCCACTGCGTTTGAGGTAGCGATAGCGCCCCGTGTTGTATAAAGGGCTGCCCTTAAATGCTTGTAATTCTTTTAAAGCTCTATCCGCTGGGAGCTTGAGGATGTTGTTTATGTTGTTATGGAAGTCTAAATAAATAGCCAATGGGTAATCATCAAGTTTATCGCGCATTACTTGATATTGGCTTAAATGCTGCTTTTTGAGTTTACTTCGAGCGTCGAGGTAAAGCTGCTGATCTTCAGTCAATGAAGATGCAGCGACAGACCATGATGCTGCAAAGGTTACTACTGCCATCAAAATGCGACTTAACTGCTTGTGCATTTACAACAATCCTCTTAAATATCCTTATAAGAAGCCTAGCGTCGAAAACTTTGGCTTAGTGTTGATGAAAATCATCATCTGATAAGCTTAGTGCTTTATCTAAAAGTTGGGCGTCGACTTTTTTACTGGTTTCAACACCTAGCTGCTGCATCTGATGAGCTTGGCGAATGACATTGCCTTTACCAGTTGATAACTTATTCATTGCACTAGTAAAGTTTTTATCGGCGGACTCTAAAGCGCGACCCAGCTTATCCATATCATCTAGATAGCCACATAATTTGTCGTAAATTTTCCCTGCTTGTTTAGCGATCATTTGTGCATTTTGGTTTTGATATTCATATCGCCAAATATTGTTAATGGTTCTTAGCGCAACAAGTAAGTTTGTCGGGCTGACTAACATAATGTTGCTCTCAAGCGCGTAATTTACCAAGCTTGGATCATGCTCAAGTGCCAGTAAAAAGGCAGGCTCTAGTGGTATAAACATTAAAACGTAGTCTAGACTCTTCAAGCCATGTAGTTTTTGATAGTCTTTCTGACTTAGGCCTTTGATATGTGCGCGTATTGAAATAATGTGCTCTTTAATTGCTTGCGCGCGAACTTCATCGTCATCACTATTAAAGTAGCGCTCATAAGCAATAAGTGACATTTTGGCGTCAATAACAACATCTTTGTTTTCTGGTAAATGCACAATGACATCGGGCTTGAAACGTTTACCACTGTCATTTTTTAGATCGGTTTGAGTGTCGTACTCATGACCTTCACGCAGGCCACTTTCTTGTAATACCCGTTCAAGGATCACTTCGCCCCAGTTACCTTGTTGTTTATTGTCGCCTTTTAATGCTTTAGTTAAGTTAACTGCATCTTGGCTCATCTTTAAGTTCAGCTCAGTTAATGAATCTAACTGGTGCTTTAACGCGCTGCGTTGGGTTTGCTCATGTGAATAAGAAGCTTGAACTTGGGCTCTAAAACCTTCAATTTGCTGTTTAAAAGGAGCTAACACGCTGTCGAGCTGTTGATTATTTTGAGCTTGTAGCTTTTCGCTTCTTGCTTCAAATATTTTGGTCGCTAGATTTTCAAACTGGGCATTTAAGCGAACTTCAGAGTCTTCGAGTAGTTGGATTTTATCGTTTAAAGCTTGTTCTTTTACTTCAAAGCTCGCACTTAAGGTTTGCTGCATAGCATTGGACTTCGACAGGGCTAGTTGGGTTTCCATCTGCTTGCGTTGATTATCTGCTAAAGACTGTTCTAGCACTTGCGTACGCTCAGCTTGCGCTTGAGCCTTACCTAATTGCTCTAATCTAAATTCGAGTTTGTCTTGGTATTGATCGATTGCCAGCTCTTTTTGGTTGACGGTTTCCTTGAGCTCTAAAATCTCATTATTAAGCTCGAGTTTTGTTTGTTCCATTTCATCCATTAACTGGTTTCTAACGTATTCCCATTTACTACGTGTTTTACGCTGATTGAACAAGGCACCAATTAACATAGCTAAGAAAGATATTGCGGCAATGGCAATAATTTGTGGGGTGGAGAATGCAAGCTCTAAAGGCATGTGAGAAGGCTCTTAACATGATGAATGAGACATTAGAGTGGCATGGCGATTTAAACACTGCAAGCATAAGCAGATGAATAATTAGATAAGTGCTGCAGACATAATCAGCTGTTAACAAAATGTAATTTAAAACTAATGTGAAACCTTTCTCAGACTTAGTCGGTCTTATTAGGTAATAGCATATATTGAGACAAAAGGATGGAAGCGGCCAATGAATATAAAAAAAACTGCTGCGTGGGATAAATTTACCAGTCGGGACATCACGCCTGAAGCTGTTTACCAAGATAGACGGCGAATTTTAAAGCAAATGGGTTTTATAGGCGCCGGTGCGCTGTTGTCGTCTCAGGCTAATGCGGGCGTGTTCGATCTATTTTCAAGTGATGAAGAAAAAGTGGCTTTTTTAACTAAGACACTGCCTTTTGCTAAGCAAGCGCAATATGATCACTTGTTGTATGGCGCGTTAACGCCTGAATCTAAAATCATCTCCCATAATAACTTTTATGAGTTTGGCACAAGTAAGACAGATCCTGCTGAAAATGCTCAAGAGCTAAAGGTGGAACCATGGAAGTTAGTGATTGACGGCGAGGTCGATAAACCTATGACCTTAGATTATGACGACTTACTTAAACTATTTCCCCTAGAGGAACGAGCCTATAATTTTAGATGTGTTGAGGCGTGGTCGATGGTGATCCCTTGGGTGGGTTTTTCATTAGCAAGCTTGCTTAAAAAAGTCGGCGTTAACAGCAAAGCTAAGTATGTGGCATTTGAAACGCTGTTTGACCCAGAACAGATGCCAGGACAGCGTAATCGTTACACCGGCGGGGGGATTAATTACCCTTATGTAGAGGGACTTACATTAGCTGAAGCAATGAACGACCTGACTTTTATGTCGGTCGGCTTATACGGTAAGACCTTACCACCGCAAAATGGTGCACCTATCCGCCTAGTGGTGCCTTGGAAGTATGGCTTTAAGAGTATCAAATCGATTGTGCGTATAAGGCTAACTGACAAACAGCCGCCTACTTCGTGGAATCAATTAGCGGCTAATGAATATGGTTTTTACGCTAATGTTAATCCTGAAGTGGATCATCCTAGATGGTCGCAAGCATCTGAGCGCCGCATTGCCGAGGGCGGATTATTTTCAGCTAAGCGTATTCCTACTTTACCATTCAATGGTTACGGTGAATTTGTGGCAGATCTCTACAAAGACATGGATTTGAGAAAATTCTATTAACTTTGTGTCGAGTCGATAAAAGCAGCGTTAACATAGGTCATGTTAACGCTCACTTTAAAACTGTTATAACTCTATGAAGCTTTTGAATACGTGATGATCTTATCAAATAATAAAGCTTATCAATTGTTTAGTACCTATCAATGGTTTGAGGTTGGAGAAGTCTATGGGGTTAACTCGCCGCTCTTTATTTTGGCTTAAACTGTTATTTCACTTAATTGGTACTCTACCCATAGTGTATTTAGTGCTTAAAGTAATGACTGATAATGCGGGCGGAGATCCGGTGCAGTATATTATTCATTTTACTGGAATTGGCGCGCTAAATGCGCTGGTGGCAACGCTAACTATTTCGCCATTGGCAAAACGATTCAAGCAAGGGTTACTGCTGCAGACGAGGCGGTTGGTGGGATTATATGTGTTTGCATATGCAAGTTTGCATGTGTTGGCATTTTTCAGTTTAGATCTTTTGTTTGCATGGTCGTTATTTTTTGAAGAGGTTGTGAAGCGCCCCTACATTTTAGTCGGAGCGAGTGCATATATTTTATTAGCGGCTTTAGCATTAACTTCGTTTAAAGGCGTGATGCGCAAGATGGGGCGGAATTGGCAAAAGCTGCACAATGGGGTGTACTTAATCGCTATATTAGCCGCGGTGCACTTCTATTGGTCGGTAAAGTCGGAGCTGATAGAGCCTGCTTTGTATATGTTGATTTTTGCTTTTTTATTAGTAATAAGAACTAAAAAATCTAGCAAAATCAATTATAAAAAAAATGCTACTGTTTCAAAAAAAGTATCAGCAGCGGGAGCTAAAAAACAGTCTCAAGCTTAAATTTGATTGTTTTGGTTTTGGTTTTGGTTCGGGTTCTGGAGTTTGGTGTATGCCCTCTGAGCTAAGAGCACTTTTGTCGGGTAGGTGGTTTAAGTGCTTGAATTAGAGGTGGGAATTTCCTTCGTAGAGTAAACAGCCCTGTAATTGAGCGTTTTAATCTCTAATTTACTTGCTTTCATTCTCTTGTTTGGGCTTTTTAAGTTTTTTACTTAATTTTTAATATTTATCCTAGGCACTAATCCTAAAGTTTTTCCCCGCTGCCGCGGTGGGTTGTCAACTATTAATAGGGCTATGATTAAGTATGATTCAAGGACCACGATTAAGCTTGATTCAAGGGGAATGACTAAAGGCTATGAGTAATTAGTTATAACAACTCTGGTTTTAGCTAAAGCAATTGTAATTTTAAAATAGACGTTTGGAGTAAAGGTTATAGGATAAAGATATCGCGGGATATACAGAGTGGTAAACAGGAGCGTTTCATACTAAACAATGGCTTCTAAGTTGAATGACATCAAATTGGATATTAAATAAAAACCTAGTATTAAATGAATTAATGTTAGTTACGTAAGCTTGTTAAACTGCTTACTCTAGTGAAAGCATGAAAGCATGAAAGCATGAAAGCATGAAAGCATGAAAGCGTGAAGGAGGTAGGAGAAAGCCCTTCCGTAGGCTTGAGCGAGTTTAGCAATGAGTGACATGCAGTCGTTATGGTTGCTATAAATTCGCTTTTACAGAGCAAGTACACAAAATTTACCAATTGTGCTGCTATTATGTTTACTGCAAATTGATGATTGATGCCAGTTGGCAAAGTGCTTAATCTCACTTAACAAACAAATCTCAATCGTTATTTTTATTCAAATTATAGAGCAATTCTTTAAAGTAATTCTCTAAAGGAACTCTCGAAAGTAACGCCCATAAGCTATTTACCTTTTTTACCCGCTATTTAATCGGATAAATTCACCTAGTAGCAATGGCATTGTTGAATATTAAACATAATATGCGCTTGTGTATTTAGCTGTTTTCTTGCTGCTTCATAATTTGCACGACTTCATCATAAGAGATATTAAACTGACGAGACAGATTAATAATCTTAGTCTTATAAGTTTGAATGTTCTCATGTTGAGCCAATAATCTCTTTTCATTTTCAACAAGCTCGTTAACGGCTTCTTGTAGGATAAGTAAACGGCGTAAATTAAAATCGAGAGAGTCGATGTATTTTAACATTTGTGTTTTATTACGAGCTTGCTCTAAATCACTTGAATGCTTTTTATCATAACCATATTGGTCAAGTGCAGCGATGGCACTTTCTAATTCAATATTATTGTTCATTTTTACCTACGGTTAACGGAAGGAAGTTTTGTGTTCATACGTTGTAGAAGATTATAGTTTGTATTTTGGCACTGTAAAAGTCCATAGTGTATAAATAATCGGTAAATTACGGCTTTATTACTTGGGTTTATTCCTGTGACCTGTCAATCTAGATAATAATTCACTTTGTGCATGGAGGCTTGATGTTAGATCTGTTACCTGATTTATTTGATACTTATGCCGATAAACTGACCCTAATCGCGCCAATGTTTGTCTCTTATGGCAAAAAGGAATGCTTTTGGGGCGAGGTTGTCACTGTTAAGTGTTATCGCGATAACTCAAAGGTTAAAGAGGTTTTAGCGCAAAATGGCCATGGCAAAGTACTGGTCGTCGATGGGCAAGGAGTGACAGATTGTGCATTGCTAGGGGATATGATTGCTGCTAATGCTGCCAAAAATCAATGGCAAGGAGTGATTATCTATGGCTGTGTCAGAGATGTCGCCACTCTTAAAACCATCGATTTAGGAGTGAAGGCAATAGGTGCAAACCCCATTAAAACTGAGAAAAAAGGGATTGGTGAAGTCAATATCGCTGTAGAGATCTATGGTGTCATCATTTCGCCTCAATCTTTCATTTATGCTGACGCAAACGGCGTGGCTGTATCTAATGAATCTTTAGATATAACCGTGCTAGATTTATAACAATGACTTCGTAATAACAGATGGAATCTGCTATGAAATTTTTAAAATGGTTTTTCATTACAATCTTAGGATTGGTTCTCGCATTAGTCCTTTATGTAACCGTGATTTTTGACCCCAATGATTTTAAACCACAAATTGTAGACTTGGTTAAGCAGGAAACAGGCCGAGAACTGGCAATTGGTAGTGATCTCTCTTGGACTTTCTTCCCAAGCTTAGGAATTGAGTTGGGTGACATTAGCTTGTCAAATCCAAGTGGTTTTGAAAATGCATCAATGGTAGCCGTCAATCAAGTTGTCGCTGAAGTGGCATTGATGCCACTGTTTAAAAAAGAAGTCGAAATTTCGCAACTAAATCTTGATGGTTTAACCCTAACACTGGAAACCCAAAAAGATGGCAGAACGAGCTTTGATGGACTCAGCGGCAATCAAACCGCTAAGAGTGATGCTGAATCACCAACTGAGCCAGCGACTTCTTCTAAAGCTAGCCTAGCTAAACTCGATATTGGCGGCATTGCAATTACCAATACTAAAATCACCAATATTGATCACTTAAATGCAACCGAACAAGTTTTCACATTAAAAGCGCTGACATTGGGCCGTTTTCAATTGGGCCAATTTGCCCCGGTCAAATATGAGTTTTCGGCAGTCATGCCGGATATGGAATTACTCAGCCAAGGTGAAGGTCAAATCAAGATTGCTCAAGACTTAAACACGGTAACCATTAATGAGTTTGTGGTGAAAAACCAAATTAAAGGGGCAGGTTTACCGAATGGGCAACTACAAGCTGATCTAAACACTTCAGTGGTGGTGGCACTAGACAAGCAAACAATGAACTTAGTACTTAGCAGTTTTAGTGCAGCGAATATAAATGCCTCAGGCTCACTAGATGTCGCCTACGGTAAAAAAGTGCCTAATGTTGTGGCTAAACTAGAAGTTGGCGATGTTGATCTTGATGCGCTGTTACCTGCCGAGTCAAAAGAGAAAAATGACAAGCCACAGCAGGCAGAAAGTACAGCTAATGCCGTTGAGCCGGATCTTACAGCGATGAAGTCGGTTAATTTGGATGTCGATGTGCGTGTAAAGTCAGTGAAAGTCGCCAACCTTAAAACGCAGAACTGGGTCATGCAGCTAGTGATGCAAGGCGGGGTTGCCAATATGAAGCAGTTATCGGCTGATTTATATGGCGGTAAGATTGCTGCCTCAGCAACTGTTGATGGACGCAACAAGGTTGCTCAATATCAATTTGATAAGCGTTTATCAGGTGTAGATATTCGTGCTTTATTAATAGATATGGCTGAAGTTGACATGCTTGATGGCACAGCAAACTTTAACGTAGCCGGTAAAGGTAAGAGCTTATTACCTGATAATTTGAAGAAAAACTTACTTGCCAATGGTAAATTTGAAATTGCGGATGGTGCCATTCATGGGGTAAATATTCCACAAATGATCAGACAAGCTAAAGCTAAGATGGGCGGCGATATGTCTTCAGGCGTTGGCGCTACCGTACAAAAAACTGACTTTACCAGCATGACTGGCTCATTCAAAATTGCGCAAGGCGTGGTATCAAACCCTGATCTGGATATGTCGTCGCCGTTAATACGTTTAAAAGGCTCTGGTACAGCTAATATCATTAACGAAGCATTGGATTATAAATTGACCACTTCGGTAGTTGGTTCGCTTGAAGGACAGGGTGGTGATAAGCGCGACGCGCTTTACGGTGTGGAAATTCCATTTGCGATAAAAGGGACGATGTCTGAGCCTAAGTTCTCACTTGATACTAAAGCGTTATTAGACTCAAAACTAAAAGAAGAAACCAATAAGTTAAAAGATAGCTTATTGAAAAAGTTTGGAGGCCTATAAATGCTAGTTAAAACTTTACTTGCTTTCGTAGGCTTGAGTTTGATTGGTTGCTCTGGACAACAAGTTAGTGAAGCTGTTACTGAGCCTGCGTTAATGCAAACGCCACAAGGTAAAGAGCAGACTGCTCAGACGGTTACGGCGCCAAACCTACAGCCTCAAGCTCAGCCAGTTTTGCAAGCTGTTATAGTTACAGATGCTGCTAAAGCTAAAATTGCAGATAGTGGTGCCAATAATAAAGGCTCAAAAAAGGATAGACCTATGGAGCACGCATTGTTAGAAGCCAAATTACTCGTGACTGACAAGGCAAATGTGACCTTGCAGTATACGAATAATCAGTCATATGGCGTGCCGCTGATGTTTATGTCGGGCATGACGGCAGATCTTTGGTTATTGGACGCACAAGGTAGCAAGATCTGGGCATGGTCAAATGAGATGATGTTTACCCAAGCGATACGCGAGACTGTAATGCCAGCAGGGAAAACACAAAACGTGAAATTTAAAATTCCAGCAGATGTTGCAGCTAAAATTGGCAAGGGCTATCGTTTAGAAGCTGTGTTTGCTGGTAAAGCAACAGAGTCTCAAAAACCAGCAATGAGCAAAGTCACTTATAGTTACTAATATTATTACCAGTAATACTTAATATACAGTTGTTTAAGCAAAGAAAGGCGACCTAAGGTCGCCTTTCTATTTTACAGTTCGTCTTTATACTCTAACTTTTATGCTCTAACTTTTGTCATATCTACATACAGCTTGAGCATTTGACCAGGCTGAATATATTTACTCTTTTCAAGTGAGTTCCAACGCACTAAATCATTAACGCTAACGTTAAACTTGCCTGCGATACGAGCTAATGAATCGCCGTTACGTACCTTATAATTAACAGTACGCATCACTTCGCTTAAGCCTTGGCTGTTTGAACGCGTACCTGACCAAATTACTAGCTTTTGACCAATTTGTAACGGATCTTTTGGCGCCATGCTGTTCCAGCTCGCAAGCTGTGCGGTTTTCACTTTATGCTGCTTAGCAATTTTCCATAGCGAATCACCAGACTGTACCTTGTATGTGATCTTGCTTGAGCCGCGTGCTTTATTTTGCTGGCGGTTTAAACGTTGATCGGCAGACAATAAATATTCATCTAGGCTCTTAGCTGAAACAGGTATTAGCAAAAACTTACCTGCAACAATGATGTTGCCTTTAATGTCATTAACTGACTTTAATGCAGATACCGTGGTTTTGTAACGCTTGGCGATTAATCCTAGGCTGTCACCAGATTTAATTTGATAACGTTCCCAGTTAAGACGCTCGTTAGTATGGGTTTTATTGAGTGCAACTTTAAAAGCATCAGCTTTATCAACTGGCAATACCAGTTTATGTGGCCCTTCTGGCGCCGTTGCCCAGCGGTTGTAACCCGGGTTTAGCTTATGTAGCTCAGATGTCGTCATATTGGCGATATCAGCAGCAAGTGCTAAATCAATTTGGCTACCAATATCCACAACTTCAATTTGAGGCTCGTTACTAATAGGTGTGAGCTTAATACCGTACTTATCAGCATTTTTAATCACATCGGCAAGAGCGAGTAGTTGCGGCACATAACGCTCAGTTTCACGTGGTAAGTTCAAGCTGAAAAAATCAGTTGAAATGCCTTTTTTGGCATTACGCTTAGCTGCATTAATCACTCGACCTTCACCTGTATTATAGGCTGCGATTGCATATAACCAGTTTTGACCTGTTTTACCATGCAGGTATTCAAGCATGTCTAGCGCTGCAGTTGTTGCTGCTGGTACATCACGACGACCGTCATACCACCAGTTCATCTTTAACCCAAAATGGCGAGCCATAGGAGAAGTGAACTGCCAAAGGCCAGACGCGGCACCGTGTGAATAGGCAAACGGATCAAACGCACTTTCTACAATTGGCAGTAAAGCTAGCTCAATCGGTAGATCACGCTTTTCAATCTCTTCAACAATCAGGTACATGAACGGTGTTGCACGTTCCGATACACGCTCTAAATGCTGTGGATGCTTGATATACCAGTCACGGTATTGGCGTACTAGCTTTTCATCTGGTACTTCCATCTGCATGTCGAGGCGAATGCGTTGCCATATATCAGTGATCTCAACTGTTTCTACTACTTCAGGTATAACAGGAGCTACTTTGATTTGTTCTATTGCTATCGGAGTAGCAGGGGTCCCTTCATCAGTCTTCTGGCTGTCTAAAGTTTGACAACCTGTCAGCAGGGCAATCCCCCCCGCGACGAATAAAAATGGTACGCGCATCTAAAATCTGTGTCCTCTAATTAGGCTCAAAAAAGCCAGAATAAATCTGGCTTAGTGGCGCTGGAATAGCGGGCTATTGTAGATTATTTTTTAGAAATTGTCTTTCCATTGACGCAGAAGTGCGAAGCTTTGCAGCGTATTTGTTATAGGTTGTTGGAATTGAACGGCTAAAATTTGTTGAATTTCTGCACAATCTGCTCGTAAAAATGGGTTTATTGCCTTTTCGAGGCCAATTGATGATGGCAACGTAGGTATATTTTGTGCTCGTAGCTGGTTTGCTTGTTGCACATATTCTTGCAACTTTTGGTTGTTGGGTTCTGCTGCACAAGCAAAGCGTAAATTTGCTAACGTATATTCGTGGGTGCAGTAAACTTTAGTATCGTCTGGTAGTTCACTTAGCTGACTTAATGACTGATACATTTGCTCAGCGGTCCCTTCAAATAAACGCCCACAGCCTCCGCTAAATAGCGTGTCACCGCAAAAGAGTAGATTGTCAATTAAGTAAGCAATGTGGCCTAAGGTATGCCCAGGAACTTGAATGACTTTTGCTTCTAGTTCTAAGCCTTCTAGAGTGACCGTGGCCTGCGCAGTTATTGGGCGGCTAATCCCTTGGATATTTTCGGCTTGCGGGCCATATACTGGAATATCTTTACCAAAATGGGCACATAGTGCTGCAATTCCACCAGTATGATCATGGTGGTGGTGGGTAATGAGTATCCCCTGTAAGGTCAACTTTTTGTTGGTGACGTAGTCAATCACAACTTGAGCATCACCTGGGTCGACCACATAAACACCTGTACTTTGCTCAGTTTGCAACGTCCAGATATAATTATCGTTAAAAGCGGGAAGTGGTGTTATCTGTAACATACTGAAACTCTCTAAGTAAGAAGTAAATCGCTCGAGTTCATTTATTTGAGCACTAATTTGAGCACTGAGACCAGTTTACTGAGCAAAGCAGTTGCTTGTATACCGCTTTCGTTATTAAAGTAGGGTATCAAGGAATTTGGAGATTGATTTGTCGCAATCTGAACTAGCACTAAAACCTTCTCATTGGTCAGAGCTGCCTAACGGAGCGATCATTCGTGAAAGCCTCGAGGAAGCTTTATCACCTTGGTGGGCAAGAATTTTTGGTTATTACATGCTTAACTTGGGCCCATTAAGCCAAAAAATCGATAAAACCAATGTAGGGATTAATCGGCAATATGGGTTATTTGATGAGCCTCAAGCGCATATTCGAGGTGACTACAGCCAACTGCCTATTCAAAATGTCAGTGTTGACGCTGTGGTGATGAACTTCATTTTAGAGTTCGAAACAGACCCTTATCGGCTTTTGCGAGAAATTGACAGGGTGTTGGTATCCGGAGGCCATCTTATTATTAGTGGTTTTAATCCACTAAGCCCAATGTTTATTGGCCAAATACTACCTAAACATCAGAATGAGATCCCATGGAATGGCCGATTTTTTACGCCGTCACGGGTGAAAGACTGGCTCGGCTTATTGGGTTATCAAGTCGTTGCTGATGAACGTTTATTACATCATCACCTGCTAAGTGACGTCAAACCCGATAATATTTGGTCCCATGCGCTTAAATCTTGGTTACCAAGTACAGGCAGTATTTATGTACTGGTTGCTAAAAAACTTGAAAGTCCGTTAACGCCCATTCAAGCCAAGCGGAAAGTAAAGCAACCCAGTTGGTCAACAGCACCGAGTGCAGGGCGTACAGGCCATGTTTCTAAATCGTCAAATCAATCATAAGAATATCAATGCGAATAACACTAAAACAGTTAGCTATTTTTGAAGCTGTAGCGCGCAGCGGCCAAGTGGCTAAAGCGGCGGAGTTAGTTAATTTATCTTCTCCTGCTGCATCAATGGCATTATCTGAACTTGAAAAACAGCTCGATACGCGATTATTTGAGCGAATTGGCAACCGCTTGCGTTTAAATTCGCAAGGTAGTTTATTATTGCCATTAGCAACCGAAGCTTTACAGAAAATTGAGCAAATAGAGCATGCGTTTTCTCCGGCGGGAGCCGAGCTTGGCGGTAATTTAAATGTCAGTGCAAGCTCAACCATAGGTAATTACTTATTGGCTAAGTCGGCAGTGGCTTTTTGTCAGCAGCATACCAATACGTTAGTGAATGTAGATATTGATAATACTCAAGCTGTGATAAATGCGGTGTTAGAGTTTAGAAGTGAAATGGGTTTTATTGAGGGACAATGCCTTGATAGCCGTATTGCTGTTGAGGCGTGGCATAAAGACAAATTATTGGTGTTTTGTCATCCCGCGCACCCATTAGCAGGGCAGAGTGTTGCCCCAAGTGCGCTACATGATATGCCTTGGGTGATGCGAGAAGAAGGCTCTGGTACCCGTGATTACTTTGTTAACGCAGCTAATGCGCTTGATATGCAGCCACAGGAAAAATTTCGTTTCTCAACGCCCGATGCGATTAAACAAGCGGTTAAACAAGGCGCTGGCTTAGGAGTCTTGTCTGAGCTTACTCTTGAAAAAGAGCTAATCCGCAAAGAGTTAGCTGTTATTCAAGTCGAGGGATTATCATTAGAGCGCAAGTTCTATCGCATACACCACAAGAGCCGTAACTTTACGCCCATCGGCTTAGAATTTATTAAATTTAATAAGATGTTCCTAAATACCGATGGCTGAATGTAAAAGCGGACTTTGATTGAGTCTTGTTAGGTTTAGTTTCAATAACCTAGAGTTAATCGTCTAGCTTTGCTGCTCGATGTAACCCGTGTCTTCTTGCGATGGTTTTGCTTCTGCAGCTTTACGAGCAAGTACATCACAGCGCTCGTTTTCGGTATGGCCAGCATGACCTTTTACCCAGCGCCAATCAATTTGGTGTAGCTGTGATACGGCGTCGAGTCGCTTCCATAAATCGACATTTTTTACCGGTTGATTGGCCGAGGTGATCCAGCCTTTGCGTTTCCAGCCGTGGATCCATTGTGTGATCCCTTGGCGCATATATTGGCTATCGCTGGTCAATATAACCTGACATGGCACTTTAAGTACTTCAAGTGCGATAATAGGGGCAAGTAGCTCCATGCGGTTATTGGTTGTAAGGGCAAAACCCTCGGCAATTTCTTTTGTTTGCTTTTTATACTTTAAAACGATGCCATAACCACCAGGGCCAGGATTTCCGAGGCAAGAACCGTCGGTATAGATAGAGATCTGTTTCAGTCCAGTCATCAAGTTGCTACCATAGCTATAATTGCTGGGCGAGTATACCCAAAATATTTAACTGAGAAATGTATAAATTCATATGAATATTGTTTCAAGCGCGAAGCGTCAAATTATTCTCGATACCGAAACGACAGGTATGAACCAGTCAAGTGGTCCAATTTATTTGGGGCATAGGATCATTGAAATCGGCTGTGTTGAAGTAATAAACCGCCGATTAACTGGGCGTCATTACCACGAATACATTAATCCGCAACAAGCAATTGATGAAGAGGCTATTGCAGTTCACGGTATCACCAATGAATTTGTTGCTAGCAAGCCTAAGTTTCATGAAATTGCCCAAAGCTTTATTGAATTTATTGATGGCGCAGAGATTGTGGCACATAACGCAAACTTCGACGTTAGCTTTATGGATCATGAGTTTTCAATGCTGCAGCCATTGGGGCCAAAAACCACTGACATATGTCAGGTTCTCGATTCGCTAGAAGTCGCTAAGTTCTTGCATCCAGGTCAAAAGAATAACTTGGATGCTTTATGTAAGCGCTATGGTATCGATAACTCAGCTCGTGATCTCCACGGCGCATTGCTCGATGCCGAGATTTTGGCTGACGTTTACCTGTTAATGACAGGTGGTCAAACCAAATTTAACCTTTCAAGTGAAAAAGCAGGACAAGAGGGCGGTGGTATTCAGCGCCTAAGTCTTGATAGAACAAAACTTAAAGTGATCTCTGCATCGGCCGATGAATTAGTAAGACACGAAGAGCGATTGGATCTAGTTGCTAAATCAGGACAATGCCTCTGGCGCGGATAATCTCATTTTAAGAGTCTCTCTATGACTAAAAGAGTTACCATTTTTACGGCTTGCTTTTTTTGCTACTTTTTATTTAGTGGTATCGCTGCATCGGAAGTGCTGCTGTCTAAGCATGCGGCGGAATTAAAAAATCGTTTTAGAATCGATCATATGGTCGAGTCTGTTACGTTACTCATTCATAGAGAGTACGGCAGTGCACCTGTGATTATTGTGCGCCCTGACGGTAGTAAGTGGTATGTTGACCGTCACCCTGACGACAAGGTTACTTGGATGGAAGGGTTAACCGGTGACATGATCACCATCAAGCAGCCGATGGCGGGGCCATGGCAATTAATTGGTCAGGTGGTTGAAGGTTCGGTGATTGATAAGATCACCACACTTTCTATTGAAGTCGAGCCAATCCCTAAACCTTTATTTCAAGGTGAGCGTTTAAAATTAACAGCGCAATTACTTGGCGATGAGCAAAAAGTTCGCCTGCCAGGTCTCGATTTTATGATGAACTGGACTGCGCGCTTTATTAGTGAAAATAATCCTACTGATGAGAACTACGCCGCAGGAACATTTATTGTGGGGGCTTATAGTGATAACGGTGAGTCATTAGATGAACGCCCTGATGACGGTATATTTACCAGCGATTTAGATTTAGATCAGCCGTGGGGCGATTATCGACTACAGATCCAAGCCAAAAATGCAGTGCTAGATCGTGAATATAATGATTCATTTAGGCTTTTGCCGCAGCCAATTACCGTTGAGCTACTTACTCCCGATGATCCTAACTTAGGTATTTGGAAGTTAGAGATCAAAGTCGATGACACTTTAGTTAAGTTAGACGAGACCCATTTAGACGCTGAAATCTTAGGGCCAACGGGTAAAACAGTGCCTGTGACCATGGCTGTTTTTAAAGAATCTACAAGTGAGTTCGTTCTACCTAAAGTGACTGATTTTGGCAGTTATCATTTAAAAGTGAATGCGGTAACGACTACAGTGACTGGCCGTGAGATTTATCTGCAATTACCGGAGCTGTTTTTTAACCTTGTTCAACCTCCGGAGCCACCACCGAGTGAAGAGGAGCTTGCAGCCAAAGCGGAGGCTATGGCTAAACAGCAAGAGCAGCAAGCTAAAGATAAAGCAATCTTTTGGATGGCGTCAGTCAATGGTGGCCTAATTGTATTGGGTATTATTGTTTTATTAATCGTTCGTAAGCGCAGTAACCTTAAAAAAGCGTTAGCGGCAACAGAAGCAAGGTTAGAAAAAGAGGTACAGCGAGAGAAAATGTTACTCGAGCTTGATCAGATAGATTTAACCATGCCAGAAGAAAACCAAGACACTTCAGCTAGAAAAACATAGATTTAAACCGCTTAATGTTTAAGTTTACGGCGGATTGTTTGTTTTTTAGCTATACAGTTGGCGGCAGCAAAAAAAATTATTGACGGACTACCTCACTCTACGTATTATTCACCGCACTTGATGTGGAGCGGTAGTTCAGTTGGTTAGAATACCGGCCTGTCACGCCGGGGGTCGCGGGTTCGAGTCCCGTCCGCTCCGCC
>NZ_JALNTW010000005.1 GCF_023161665.1 Shewanella sp. 1CM18E | reverse complement strand
AATTCCATTAAACGTACTTCAGGCAAAGCCTAATTGATGATAACCACCTACTGAAGTAGGTGGTTTAGGGCTGAAAACAAAAATAGCCCCATTTGGGGCTATTGATAGTCTCAAGGCTCGCGCTTGATTGAATCGAAAGGCTTAGCGCTTCTGTTGCCTCGAAACATTCAGGCTAGATACTGTAGAAGTAGTAGATTTGCGACTTCATTCGTATCACAATCCCTCTAATAACATCTAAGAAAGCCAAGAACTCAATCGGTTTAGTTCCAGAGACCCAAGCTAAACCTACCGAGCCAACAGGAATATCATAGTCAGCAGACTCACTCAGCTTTAACCTAACAAAATGATGCTTGTTGTTAAGGTTCTGCCCTGTGGTTTGCCTAACATTATCGTCTATTGCCAATAATCGCCCTTGTGATTCTCCGGTAGCCTCGACTATGCCCTCAACTTCAGCACTAAATACTTTCCCCGGATAAACAGCTGAAGCAAACTCAGCTTGCTGACCAACCTTAACGTTACGAATTGCCTGATGGTTTACCCGCATTAGTACATACTTTTCATTGGTGTACATCTGCATTCGCGGTGCTACACCAACGTACTGACCTTCACGCATAATAAAGTTGGTCACATAGCCGTCAGTAGGCGCATAAATCTTGGTGTTATCTAGATTCCATTGTGCCTGTGCCACGTTTTCATGCTCACTATTTAAATCTGCTTGGCGGCTTTCAACGGCAAGGCGCGACTTTTCAATATTCAGTAAGGCAGTATGCTCGGCCATTTGCGCCTTTTCTATTTGAGTGCCGTAAGTGTTTACTTGAGCTTGCGCCAAATCCACCGCTGTTTGCTGCTCATCTAACTGACTTTTGGTAATAGTGTCAGGCACCACACGATTTTGCTCTATGTAGCGCGCTAATGTGGTTTGCTTCCACTTTAGATCTTTTTTAGCAGCATCTAGCTGATTGTTGGTAATACTCACATCAGCAATTGCCACTTGGTGTTGTTTCTCTGCTAGCTTCACATCTTCAGTCGCTAGCGATAGGTTTACCTCAGCACTTTGTTGCGCGACTAATGCCTTGTTCAATGCAATTTGATAAGGCTCTGGATCTAAGTCATAAATCAACTGCCCTTTAGTTATCTGTTGATTCGGTTGGATATAGATATTTTCGACTTTACCTCTAATCTGCGAGTTTGCCGGCCGCAGCTGAATATGCGGAGACTGCACCAAAGAACCGCCCGATAAATCCATGGGGGTGTAATTGAGTAGCCCCACCCAAACAAACATCAACCAGCCAGTACCGCCGAGATAAGCAAATGCTTTGCTATAAGTATTCCAAGGCATACCAACTAAACGCAGTAGGTAAATAAATAGCGCCCAAACTGCTAAGCCTTCAAGCATTATTCTTCTCCTCTGTTGTTGTAACCTGTTCTATATTTGGCTCTTTCTCGCGCCACACATCTCTAATTCGCCGTAATGCTTTTTCACCATCGACAAATGCCACCATAACAGCGATTACCCACACCCAGTGCCATATAAAGCCTATCCAGGTGAGCGCGGTGATCAGCCCTATTTGATGGTGCTGCTCTTTATGAGCTTTATTGATTGGCATTTCATGGATTTTCCAAAAACCGAATGCTGCAGCGGCAACTGAAAGCACCATGACGACAGCAGCCACGCCATGTAGAGCTGTGTCTACGCCTGAATCAACGAATGGCATACTGAATAAACTCATAGGTATCAACCTCGAAAATAGATGTTTTGGAGCGCTATTTTGACTTTTAGTGGAGTAAGAACAAGAGCGAATACACTTATGTATCATATAAGCGCCATTTATGATTCAATGAGGTAGATTTGATTTGGAGAATTTGGGCTATGCTGCTTAATACTGCCTTTATACGTTCTTGCTATATCGCACCTATTTTCACTGGCATTTACGCGAAATACGGCATTAGTCTCGATGATCTCGGGATCCCTGAACAGCTAATGCAAGACCGTATGATGCTGATCCCTTTTACTGAAGTATCACAATGGTTTGAGCAAATAGAACGTCTCACTGGCGATGCTGACTTTATGGTGAAAATCCAGCAGCACCTAACGCTATCAGCCCTAGAAATCCCCGGTAACTGGTTTTTAAGCGCACCTGATTTAGCGATCTCGTTTAGGCGAATTAACCATGGCGTAAATTGCTTTCAGTCAGGTGCCAGTTATTATGCCCAGCAATCGGGAAAGATATTAAAGTGGTGCTACAACAACGATTTTGCTAAGGGAAAAGCACGCTCCCACGACTCATTAAGAGTTGCGTTTACGCTATTTAATGCCATCAAGCATTATGTTGGTGATGGTAATAATCTACTAAAAGTCAGGCTCAGTGGCCCACCGATCCAACAACAAGAAACTGAACAATTATTTAATTGCCCTGTAGTGTGGAACGCGCCGCAAACGGAGCTATGGCTGAGTATTGACGACCTTTTGATGTCGACGGAAGATTACACCTATGAACCAGAGCCACTCACCGCTTCAATTCCGTTATCGCAACTGGAAAAGTTGTTAAACATTCCACAGCCAACTGATACGCCCAAAGTGCTTTACGAGATGGTGAACTATTCACGCTATTACGGCTTACCGAGCGTAGATAAAGTTGCGGCATTATTTGGGATCTCAAGGCAACAATTACAAAGAAGACTGCAAAAACTGGGTTTTACCTTTACCTATTTATCGGGCTATATCCAATGTAATCAGGCAATCAAATACATGCTAGAAGGCATGGATATTGACGAAATAGCTCTGCGACTAGGCTACAGTAATAGCCATAGTTTTAGCCGCTCATTTACCCGCTTTCGTAGGCAAACACCCACGCAATACCTTGCTAAGCTAAATCTACAAAGCAAAAAGCCTCTTTAAATAAGAGGCTTTTTAATTAACTAGCTAAAATGATACTAGCCGTAAACAGGTAATATCCCAGCCATAGCAAGTAAGTGGCATGCACCTGTTACTAAACCAAAGATAATCACAATGGCAATTAATGGCGTACCGCCAGGCACTTTAAAGCTATCGCTTTCAGCAAACATTTGGCGTGACTTATAAGCCATCATAGCAGGTACAATCGCCGCCCAAATTGTTGCAGCAAGCGCAGCAAAACCAATTGCGATTAAGAATCCATTCGGGAACAAAATACCTAATACTGTTGGCGGAATAAAGGTAACCGCTGCCGTTTTAAAGCGGCCAGAACGTGACTCATCAAAACCAAATAAATCAGCTAAATAGTCAAACAATCCTAAGGTTACGCCTAAGAATGACGACGCTACAGCTAAGTTAGCAAACAGAGTCAACATAGTGTTTAACCAGCTATTGGCCATTACGTCAGACAAAGCACCAACCAGTACCCCCATATTACCGCCCTCGGCAATAATATCGACAAACTGACTACGTGGAATATTGCCCATGGTCGCCATTAACCAACAGCTATAGATAACAAGCGCGATAAAAGTACCAATAAACAATGCTTTGATAATTGTCTTTGGCTCTTTGCCATAGTACTTAACTAGACTTGGCACGTTACCGTGATAACCAAAGCTCGCAAGACCAAATGGCAATGCTGCTAACAAATATGGTGCATAGCTTTGCTCGCCATCAGGCATAAATAGTTTAGCGGTATCGATATCAATCAGCAGGTTACCAACGGCAAGGAAGAAGGTAATGATCATACCGCCAAGCATTACAGTGGTAATTCTATCTACCGCCTTGGTACTAATCACCACAATCGCTGCCAACACACCAGCAAACACTAAGCCTGCAACGCTCTGAGGTAAATTTATCCCCAAGCCTTCTAAGCTGTGGTTCACAATCGATCCACCGCCACTAATGTACGCGTAGGTCAAAATATACAGTACAAAGGTGATTGATAAGCCGTTCACCAAGCGCCAAAATTGGCCTAAGGTTTCTTTAGTTAACGTATCGAAACTGGCACCCGGCTCAAAATGCAGGTTGGTTTCCAGTAGCATCAAACCTGATACCAACATACAAAACCAAATACCCACTAACATCAGCATTGAGTAGCCAAACCACATTCCGGCACCAACAACTGGCAGCGAGAACATACCCGCACCAACAGTTGTACCCGCAATGATCATAGCTCCGCCTAATAGCGACTTACCTGCAGCTTTGTTTTTAGCTGCATTCATATGATTTGCCATTAAGCTTTTTGCTCCGCGTGAACACTATCTACAATAGTTTGTCTTACTGACGAGCGTAACAACAAGTTGGCTCTCTCTTTAATACGTTTGATATCCGCACACCCTTCGCTATCAACTAGGTAGCCTAGTTCTTTTAATTTGACGCTCAGCGTAGCGTATAGCTTCTTATCGTAAAACTCTGGTGCAGTAATACCGTGAAGCGCACCCAATCTTTGCGCCAGACGATGACTGTCTTTCTCTAGCTCTGAACGCTCCATATTTGGCTTAACCTCAAGTAGATTAAACAAAATAGCGTAACGCTGCATGGTTTCGCTAACAGTGCCAGATAGCAGTAATAATTGATTAATCTTGCTGTCTACAACGGCAAAATGCTCTGCTTCAACCACTAAACCTTGAGCCACGAAAATGTCTAAGATCTTGTTGGTGTATTCTGCTGGGTCATCGATCCCCATAAACAGCTCAGCTTCAAGCAGAGGATAGAAATCATTAACGATACAAATAACATCTTCACGGCTGCAGTTTTCTTTACGCAGCAAACAAGCAGCGATTAGAGACGGCAGTACCATTAAGTGAATAATGTTGTTGCGATAGTAAGTCATAGTAATCGCAATACTTGGATCTATAGAGATAATATCGCCAAGTGGATCGCTTTCAATCTGTAGCTTTTTAAGCTCTAAACCTTGTGACACTAGGTCGTGACCACTCCCCTCAGGAACAGAGGTATAAGCGGTATATGGCTGCTCTTTTAATAAAGTTAAATACAGATCTAACTGCTTATCTAACTGAGAGCGCTCAAGTGCATTTTGCTCAGACGCTAACAACACCATACTGGTTAACGTCACCGAGCTTACCGCTGCAGCGTCGTTAATATTGGTCATTACGCGATTCGCCAAGTTATTAACCACAGGAGTTAACCAGCTTGGCTTAGCATCTGGCTCGTTTGCCACTTCTTCACGCCAGTTTGGCGCTTGCTCATTTAAGAAGCTGTGCAATGTAATTGGCTCACCGAAGTTTACATAGCCTTGACCAAAGTTACCCAGCTTGCGGATAGCGCCAAATACTTGCCAAACAGATTCTTTCTTTTTCTTCTTACCGCTTAGCTCCTTGTGGTAAGTCGCCACTTCCATTACATGGTCATAGCCTAAGTAAACCGGCACTAAAGTTACTGGACGCTCAACACCGCGCAATACACTGTTTAGCGTCATCGCCAACATACCGGTTTTAGGTGCAAGTAAGCGACCCGTACGTGAACGGCCACCCTCTGTGAAATATTCAACAGAGTAACCTTTAGTAAATAGCTGATCTAAATACTCACGGAACACAGCGGTATAGAGCTTATTACCACCAAAACTACGGCGAATAAAGAAAGCACCACCACGGCGGAACGCTGGGCCAGCAGGCCAGAAGTTAAGGTTAATACCGGCTGCAATATGCGGTGGCACCATACCTTGATAATAAAGAATGTACGACAGTAACAAGTAGTCCATGTGGCTACGGTGACACGGCACATATACAATTTCGTGGCCGTCGTGATGCAGCTGTCTAATCTGCTCAGCACCTTTAATATTGATGCCTTTATAAAGCTTGTTCCAAAGCCAAGTTAAGAAACGCTCAGCAATACGTACCAAGCTATCTGAATAATCTGCGGCGATTTCATCTAAATACTCCATCGCTTTAGCGCGAGCTTCAGATTCAGAGATTTTCTTGCTTGCAGCTTCTTCTTTAATCGCTTTAGTAATAGAGTCAGATTTAAGTAGCGAATGGAATAACGCTTGACGCTTAGGCAGCTGCGGCCCAGTCATTACCTTACGTTGGCGCTGGAAGTGCACTCTTGCAACACGGGCAAGCTTTTGCGCAATGCGCTTATCTGTACCGTGCTCGTCGGCCATATAACGCAGCGAAACTGCATTAGAAAACTGTACGAAGTTGTGACGACCTAAAAATAAAATCATCAAACACTTGCGCAACCACGTTGGGTTTTGGCGTTCAAGTACCGCTGCACGCATGGTGTCGTCTTCTTTACCCGGAGTACGACCCCAGTAAAGGCTCACTGGCACTAATTGAATATCGAGTTCGCGATTTTGCTTATGCACACTCAGCAGGCGCTTAAAGCAATCAAGATAAGGCTCCCCACCTTCCCTTTTACCAAATAGCGGCTTGCTGCCTTCTAAACAAACGACTCTAGGTGCTTTAACACCATTAACCTCTAAGTCTTCATAAGGACTCGGCAAACCTAGCTTAGTCGTCATTTCGCTCAGTGCAGCAATGTCACTGACAGATTCAGTTTTCATTACGTAAGCTAGCGGCTTACTCGGATCAAGATTGAGATCGTCAAATGGATCGTGAGGCACCACAATCGTGTGCACCAATTTGCGCTGTATCCAGCGTAAAGATTTAAACCAAAGAGAGTCTTGTTTGGACATGTTTATATGCAATGTTAGTCGCTTCTAATAAGGCGCTAGAATACCAGATATTTAAATCCTTTGCGCGATTGTATTACCTTAGCCAGTAATCTTAGCAGTCTATTTATAGAACAATGACTTAGTATTTAAAAAGCCGATAACTCAGTGATTAACTAGGATTAAATCGCGTTCATACCAGTTTAATCTAAACACTAGTGTTCGTTCCGAATAAAATCAGATTTAACTTATATTTACATTATATCTGGTTAATACTTGCACTCATAAAAATACTGTATATACTGACAGGTACTGTATAGAAAGACAGGGTTAACCATGAGACCACTTACACCACGCCAAGCTGAAATTTTAGAGCTAATTAAACGTAATATTGCTGATACTGGCATGCCACCAACCCGTGCCGAGATCGCTAGACGTTTGGGCTTTAAATCTGCCAATGCTGCCGAAGAACATTTAAAGGCACTGGCCAAGAAAGGCTGCATTGAAATCATGCCCGGCACTTCTCGCGGTATTAAGTTAACCCAAGAAGATACAGAAGAAACCGAATTAGGCTTGCCACTTATTGGCCAAGTCGCTGCTGGTGAACCTATTTTGGCTCAAGAACATGTTGAACAACATTACCAAGTTGACCCAGCGATGTTCCGCCCATCAGCAGACTTTTTACTACGAGTTCGCGGTGACAGTATGAAGAATATTGGCATACTCGAAGGCGACTTATTAGCAGTACACAAAATTCAGCAAGCGCGTAATGGTCAAGTTGTTGTAGCCCGAGTAGAAGACGATGTCACCGTTAAGCGTTTTGAGAAAAAAGGTAATAAAGTTTTCTTACATGCAGAGAACGATGATTACTCACCTATTGAAGTGGATCTAGCAAACCAGAGCCTAAGCATTGAAGGGTTAGCCGTTGGCGTGATCCGTAATGGAGATTGGCAATGAACAAACTAATTGGCACGAGCCCACGCCACCCTGGACTTTGGCAAGATCTGCCATCAGCCACACTGGCAAATAACACGGTAAACGACATTACAACCATGAGCACACAAACTCAGGGTCGTGATGAGCTAAAACAAATTAGCGCGCAATTGTCGCAGTTAAGCCAACAAGGTCGCTGGATCGTACTAATTAGCCCGCCAAATATTGGCTACAAGCAAATGCTTGCAGCAGCAGGTGTGCGTATGGACCGAATTTTATTGGTTCATGCAAAAGATGAAGTAGAAACATTGTGGGCAATGGAAAAAGCGCTTATGAGCGGCACTTCTAGCGCAGTGATCACTTGGACGCCATCGTTAGATGCACGTGATAGCAGACGCCTACAAATTGTTGCCAAAAGTGCTCGTGCAGCTGGCATTATTATCGAGAATTCGACTGACACCAGCAATGAAAATGTAAATGGTCACTTACCAAGCAGCGCAATTAACATACAGGATAACGCTTTTTCACAAGCATCACTGTTTGGTGGCATTCACTAGTCATTTTTGGTAACCATCTTTCTAATTCATTCTTTCTAGTAAAGAAATACAGTTATAAAAAAGCTCTCGCATGAGGGCTTTTTTATTTTCAGCATTCGGCAAATCATTTGAAAAGTGATCTTGATCAATATTTAAACACCAAGTAGTGTAAGAACTATAACAACGATATTTTGTTATATCCGAACGATTTAGTTGTCGGTCTTTTATTTTCAAAGCCACTGTTCAATACAGTGAATAAAGACTGAAGTCGGCCTGATATATTTCAGCCGTAAGTGCCAATGTGGTGACACTAAACAGTAACCAATACTGAATAAACAATAGTCAATACCGTAATTCGTTTAGTTATTGAGAGATTGACATACCACTCGCGCACTTTGAAGTCATCGTTGCTTTTTTGGGAACTGAAGAGTTTACATAGAGCAGAGACTTACTGTGTGACTCTTCTTTGTCTTGTTGACAGAGGAGAAGTCTAGTGAAGCAATTGTTGTATTGTGTGCTGGTGTTACTATTTTCACCCGCGCTTGTTGCATCAGAGATGCCACTTAACATGACCAAAGGTGTTACGGATATCAGTGGACAGGTTTACAGCCTGCACATGATTATTCTATACATCTGTTGTGCTATTGGTGTCGTGGTTTTTGGCGTAATGATTTATGCCATGATCAACCATCGCAAATCAAAAGGCGCTGTAGCCGCCAATTTTCATGAAAGTACTAAAGTCGAGATCCTGTGGACTGTTGTGCCCTTTCTTATTCTTATCGGCATGGCAATTCCTGCGACCAAAACCCTAATAGCAATGGAAGATCCCAGTAATGCCGATCTGACCATTAAAATTACCGGCTCGCAATGGAAATGGCATTACAGTTATTTCGATAAAGACATCTCATTTTTCAGTCTCCTCTCTACCCCGCGCGAACAGATAGATGGTCAACAAGCTAAAGGCGAAAACTACCTGCTTGAGGTAGACAAACCGTTAGTGCTGCCAATTAATCGTAAAGTGCGCTTTTTAATGACTTCAGATGATGTTATCCACTCATGGTGGGTACCCGCTTTTGCGGTTAAAAAGGACGCTAACCCTGGATTTATTAACGAAGCTTGGACCAAAATTGATAAGCCTGGCATATACCGCGGTCAATGTGCCGAGCTTTGCGGTAAAGACCATGGCTTTATGCCGATTGTGGTTGAAGCATTATCAGAAGCAGACTTCGATGCATGGCTAATCGCCCAGCAGCAAAAAGCCAGCCAAGCTGAAGCCGCGGCGCAAGCAGCATTGTCGCAAACACTCACCATGGAGGAGTTAATGACTCAAGGTGAGCAGGTTTATCTAGCGCGCTGCGCTGCTTGTCACCAACCAAATGGTGCTGGCCTGCCCGGTGTCTTCCCATCATTAATAGGTAGTCCATTAATCAAAGGACCGGTTGCAGGCCATATTGATATCGTAGTTAACGGTAAACCCGGTACAGCTATGCAAGCCTTCTCGCAGCAACTTACAGCAACAGAAATTGCAGCAGTTGTAACTTATGAGCGTAATGCATGGGGCAATGATTCAGGCGATACAGTACAAGCATCAGACGTAAGTAATAATACTGCAACTCCAAGCTCGGAGACTGATGCAGCAAGCGATAGTGAAATGAGCAATGCCACTGCGCTGCCTGCAAACTTACCTGCCGAACAAGCACAAGCTGAAGTTACGAACGAAGTAGAACAAGCTGCAGTGTTAGATGACTTAACCATGGAGCAACTCATGTCCATGGGCGAGAAAGTGTATATGACCAGCTGCGTAGCTTGCCACCAAGCAACAGGTGCTGGCCTGCCACCAGCCTTCCCTTCACTCGTTGGCAGCCCCGTAATCAAAGGGCCTGTAGCAGATCACCTTGAAATGGTTATCAATGGTAAACCGGGCACTGCAATGCAGGCATTTGGTCAGCAGCTTACGCCACAAGAGATTGCGGCAGTGATTACTTTTGAACGTAATGCTTGGGGTAACGACTCCGGCGATGTCGTTCAAGCCACCGATGTTGATGGTCACGGAAAGTAGGGGATTAACATGAGCACAATTACACAAGATTCACCCGTCGCTCAAGACGATCACCATGATGACCACCATCATGGTGCGCCGAAAGGCATTATGCGCTGGATTTTAACCACCAACCATAAAGACATAGGCACGCTCTATTTATGGTTTAGCTTCATTATGTTTTTAACTGGTGGCGCCATGGCAATGGTGATCCGCGCAGAACTATTTCAGCCAGGTCTACAACTTGTCGAGCCTAACTTCTTTAATCAAATGACCACAGTCCATGGTTTGATCATGGTCTTTGGTGCGGTCATGCCAGCCTTTACAGGCTTAGCCAACTGGTTAATTCCTATGATGATTGGCGCGCCAGATATGGCTCTGCCACGTATGAATAACTGGAGCTTTTGGATTTTACCCTTCGCTTTCGCCATCCTATTAAGCTCGCTATTTATGGAAGGCGGTGGTCCAAACTTTGGTTGGACTTTCTATGCCCCGCTTTCAACCACCTATAGCCCAGACAGCACCGCACTATTTGTATTCGCAGTACATATTATGGGAATAAGCTCGATTATGGGGGCGATTAACGTGGTCGTTACCATAGTTAATATGCGCGCACCGGGCATGAAGTGGATGAAGCTGCCGCTATTTGTTTGGACTTGGCTTATTACTGCATTTTTATTGATTGCTGTGATGCCTGTACTTGCTGGTGTAGTCACTATGGTGTTAACCGATAAGTATTTTGGCACCAGCTTTTTTGACGCCGCGGGCGGTGGTGATCCTGTGATGTTCCAGCATATTTTCTGGTTCTTTGGTCACCCAGAAGTGTACATCATGATTTTGCCGTCATTCGGTATCATCTCCGCGATTGTGCCGGCCTTTAGCCGTAAACGCCTATTTGGTTACTCATCGATGGTTTACGCTACTGCCAGTATTGCGATTTTGTCATTCCTTGTGTGGGCACACCATATGTTCACCACTGGTATGCCGGTGTTTGCCGAGCTATTCTTTATGTATTGCACCATGTTGATTGCAGTGCCGACAGGGGTAAAAGTATTTAACTGGGTCGCCACCATGTGGCGCGGCTCAATTAGTTTTGAAACCCCAATGTTATTTTCAGTGGCGTTTATTATTCTGTTCACTATCGGTGGTTTCTCCGGCTTAATGCTGGCGATTACACCTGCGGACTTTCAGTATCACGATACCTATTTTGTTGTTGCTCACTTCCATTATGTACTCGTAACCGGCGCCATCTTCTCCATTATGGCAGCGGCCTATTATTGGTTACCCAAATGGACAGGCCACATGTATAGCGAAACCTTAGGACGCTGGCATTTCTGGTGCTCAGTGATTTCAGTCAATGTGCTGTTCTTCCCCATGCATTTCCTTGGACTTGCGGGTATGCCAAGACGTATTCCTGACTACGCTATCCAGTTTGCCGATGTAAACCAAATCGTGTCGATAGGTGGTTTTGCCTTTGGTCTGTCGCAGTTAATTTTCTTGGCTGTAGTGATTAAATGTATTCGCGGCGGCGAAAAAGCGCCCGCTAAACCATGGGATGGCGCCGAAGGTCTAGAATGGACTATTGCCAGCCCAGCACCTTATCACTCATTTACGACGCCACCAGAGGTGAAGTAAACATGACTGAGCTAAAGCGTAAGTCCAATAAAAAGCTGATCAGCCTGCTAATTCTTAGCGCGCTGGGCATGTTTGGCTTTGGGTTTGCGCTAGTGCCTTTATATGACGTGCTTTGCGATGCTTTGGGGATCAATGGCAAACCCCAAGGCACAGCAAGTGTTTATCAGCCCGTCATGATAGATGAAAACAGAACCATTACTGTGGAGTTTGTATCGCAAGTACAAAGCGATATGCCTTGGACGTTCACTCCGCAGGTCAATACCATGCAGGTTCACCCCGGTGAGCTTATCCGTACCCACTTTGTGGCAAGTAACTTATCTGCAGATCACCTTATAGGTCAGGCGATTCCGTCAGTTTCTCCTGGCCAAGGCGCAGCATACTTTAATAAAACCGAGTGTTTCTGTTTCAACCAGCAAGTATTAAAGGCCAATGCCCAAGCCGATCTACCACTGATCTTTTTTGTGGATCCTGAATTACCGGATTCAATTTCAACCTTGACCCTCTCTTATACCCTCTACAACATTACCGACAAAGGCTATGTCGATAATGCTGCAGAATAGGAGCAGCAAGATGATAAATGAATATAACCAACACTATGATATAGGCCTTAACAGCTCTGTTGTTTTCAAAAACGTTGGTGCGCAGGAGCGACAACATGACAACTGAAAATAAACACGAAAATTATTACGTCCCCGAACAAAGTGCCTGGCCGATAATTGGTGCAATAGGCCTGTTCCTAATCGCATTCGGTGCGGGGAGTTATGTATCCGAGCTCAATAGCCAAGAAGGCAGTGGCGGCATCATTTTATTGGCCGGTATTGCGGTGATCATCTTTATGATTTTCGGTTGGTTTAGAGCGGTAATTGCCGAATCTATGGCAGGGCTGTATTCAAAACAGATGGATCGCTCATTTAGGCAAGGTATGAGCTGGTTTATCTTTTCAGAAGTCATGTTCTTTGCGGCGTTTTTTGGCGCACTGTTTTATGCCCGTATGATTGCTGTGCCTTGGTTAGGCGGTGCATCAAATAATGCCATGACCAATGAAGTGTTATGGCCAACATTTGAAGCCGTTTGGCCCTTAGTCACAACGCCTGATGGCACAACAACGCAAGCTATGGGTTGGATGGGATTACCGCTTTATAACACGCTGATCCTACTCACCTCTTCCGTCACCCTGCACTTTGCTCACGTAGGCTTAGAGACTGGTAAACGCAAAGCATTAACTGTTTGGCTAGGGCTTACTATTTTACTGGGTATCGCCTTTTTAGGCTTACAGGTTGAAGAGTATGTGCACGCTTATCAAGAGATGGGGCTAACGCTAGATTCTGGCGTTTACGGTAATACCTTTTTCTTATTAACAGGCTTTCATGGCATGCACGTTACCTTAGGTACTGTGTTTTTAATTGTGTTGTTTTTTAGAGTGTTAAAAGGGCATTTCACCCCAGAAAAGCATTTTGCTTTCCAAGCTGGCGCTTGGTATTGGCACTTTGTCGATGTGGTTTGGTTATGCCTATTTATCTTTGTTTACGTACTTTAAGCCCATTAATAGGGTCTGGAGTTAGGTGTGATGACTCCAGTCCCCAGCGCCACAATAAGTAATAGCACCACCAGCACAGAGAACAACACACGCCGACCTAGGTATTGACTCATTGGGGCATCTCCCTGCCCTTTCACCATAATAAATAAGGCTCGCCCCAAATTAAACAGTATGAATAGCAGTAATAATACTAAGACGACTTTAAAGATAAACAAAACCGACATGGCGCATCCCCGCGTTAAATTGAATCTTGCTTGGTTGTTTATTGTACTTTCTACTGTGATGGTGTTTTCGATTTTGGTCAAGTTAGGTTTTTGGCAGCTAGAGCGAGCACAATATAAAGCCGCGTGGCAGCAAGAGTTAACAGCAAGGCAATCTTCATCGGTACTCAGCTATACAGATTTACTTAATCACCCACAAGATGAGCCACTAACAGGATATAAACTGCAAGTAGCGGTTACGCCTAAATCCAGCAATATCTTTTTACTCGATAATCAGGTTTATAACGGCCGCGTGGGTTATTTAGCCTATCAAGCGCTACAAGTCAGCGATATTCAGCCTTGGCTGCTAGTTGAGCTTGGCTTTGTTGCTGCGAGTTTAGACCGCTCCCAGCTACCTCAAGTTCGCCCTATAAGTAGCCCACTGAATTTACAGGGACGAGTTTACCAAAAGCAGTTAAACCCAATGAGCTCTGAGCTAATGGCAGAAGAGGGACAGCCTACACGCATGCAAAACCTTAACTTGCCCCAACTAGCGCAATTAATAGGTCAACCTTTAGCAACAGCTGTATTGCAACCAAACAATTTGGATAATGCCTACCCTCACCCGTGGCAACCCATTCCTTTGTCGTCGCAAAAGCACCACGGCTATGCCGTGCAATGGTTTTCTATGGCGTTAGTGTTTGCAATCTTGATGGGTTACCTGTTATTTCGAAAGCTAAAAAAATCTGATAGAGAACAAAGCAATAAGGCTATTGCCAACGATAGATAGACACTGTAGGTTAGAAATTAAGCGACCTAGCCGTTCCGGGAAGCTTAATGTTAATCAATCATTTTGATGCATAGCAATCTCAAGTATTTAACTTATAAACGCTGTTTAAGCGTTAGTTATACAGAGATTCAATCAAGCAAGAGGAGCGGCAATGAACTCCCCACAAAAGAGCGGTAGAAAAACACTCGTATTACTATTACTGGCTTTCTTGCTGCCTGTTGTCGCAGCCAAACTAGTATTGAGTTTTGATCTCTATAACGGCGGTGCAACCAATAAAGGCCAACTATTAGAGAGCGTCAGCTACTCCAATCTAGCGATGGCTAATCCTCAGCCCCAAGAGTGGCAACTTTTATATCAATTACCTAGCCATTGCGATGCCACCTGTGAAGATAGACTTTACATCTTACAGCAAAGCCATACAGCCCTTGGTCGTAATCAAGACCGAGTGCACACCATCATTATGGTTAATCAGCAAAGCGATACCACAGCATTAACCGGCTTCGATTTTGTTACTGCCACACCATCTGCAGAGCTTAGCCAGTTACTTAATCAACAACAGCTAGTGATTGTTGACCCTCTGGGCAGTTTAGTCATGAGCTATCCCGTTGCTAGCGATCACCAAGCACAAATTATGCAAGGCAAAGCCTTAGTCGCTGACCTACGTAAGCTGCTGAAGTTGTCGCGAATAGGATAAGGAAGGCCTGTTATGCAGATTAATTCGTTATTGAAAATCACCTTAGTCTTTACCCTCTGCGTTATCTTAATGGGCGCTTACACTCGACTAGCTGACGCTGGGCTTGGTTGCCCAGATTGGCCAGGCTGCTATGGTTTACTCAAAGTTCCCACAGCAGCGCACGAGTTAAACCAAGTTCAGCAGAACTTTCCAGGTCATACAGTAGAAGCCGATAAAGCTTGGCTAGAAATGATCCACCGCTACATTGCAGGTACTTTGGGCTTGTTAGTATTGCTTATCTTAGTGCTCAGCCTTAAAAGCCAAGACGCCCCCAAAAAATTACCTATGTTTATTGCCGCACTGATTATCTTTCAAGCTGCTTTAGGTATGTGGACAGTCACCATGAAGCTGATGCCGATTATTGTGATGGCGCATCTGCTCGGTGGCTTTGCCCTATTTTCACTACTCTTGTTACTGTACTTACGTAATAAACCGCTGCGGATCCCCGGAGGCGATCCTCGGGCCCGCAAACTAGCAGGATTAGCTGCAATCTGTATTGGAGTGTTACTGCTACAAATCATCTTAGGCGGCTGGACCTCATCAAATTACGCAGCGCTTGCTTGCACCACTCTACCGATTTGTGAGGGGAACTGGGTCGATAACCTTAATTTCGCCGATGCATTCTCACCTTTTCAGGGCGATCACCCTAGCTTTGAGTTTGGCGTATTAGATTACTCAGCCCGCATGACCATTCATGTTGCTCACCGTATTGGCGCTGTCATCACTAGCATCATGCTGTTATATCTTGCTTTTAAGCTTATTCGCACTGCGAGTTCAAGCATTATGCGTAACGCCGCTTGGTTATTGATAGCCCTAGTGGTACTGCAAGTCATACTCGGGATCAGCAATGTAGTTCTGCATTTACCACTTGGCATTGCCGTATCTCACAATGGCGGAGCGGCCTTACTGCTTTTGACCTTAGTTTTTATTAACTACGCCTTATGGCGTAAAGCATAGGAGGGCAAATAAATGACAACGACTAACGCCCACACTAACGTGCAACCGATGATGAGAGGTTTCAATTATGGCTAAACCAATCGCACTACCTAGAAACCCAGCAAGTTCAATATTTCAGTGGCGCGCCTACTATGAAATGACCAAACCTAAAGTCGTCGCGCTAATGCTATTAACGGTTTTAGTCGGCATGTGCTTAGCAGTACCCGGTGCAGTACCGATAACACCTTTATTAGCAGGAATGGCAGGTATTGGCATGATGGCAGGTTCTGCAGCCGCTTTTAATCACCTTATTGATCGCCGTATTGATGGCTTAATGGCGCGCACCTATAACAGGCCGCTACCTAAAGGCCGAGTGTCAATTACCAAGGCATTAACGTTTTCGTTTGGCTTGGGGATCTTAGGTTTTATTATTCTATACGCCCTAGTAAACCCGCTAACCGCTTGGCTAACCTTTGCTAGCCTAATTGGCTACGCCGTGGTTTATACCGCTTACTTGAAGCGCGCAACGCCGCAAAACATTGTGGTGGGTGGGCTTGCTGGCGCGATGCCGCCACTACTTGGCTGGACTGCGGTAACTGGTGAGTTTCACGGTAATGCGCTACTGCTCGTTATCATTATTTTTGCTTGGACACCGCCACACTTTTGGGCGCTAGCAATTCATCGTAAAACTGAATACGCCAAAGTCGATATCCCTATGCTACCGGTTACCCATGGTGTTGAGTTCACAAAAACCTGTATTTTTTTATACACCATTTTACTCGCCATCGCGTGCTTACTGCCGGTGCTTGTTGGCATGTGCGGCCCAGTTTACCTTGTGGGCTCAACACTGCTGAGTGCAGGCTTTATCTATAAAGCGTGGCAGCTTAAGTACCATGAAAAACCAGGTTTAGCGATGGATGTATTTAAGTTTTCGATCTACCACTTAATGCTGCTGTTTTTGGTGTTATTGGTTGATCACTATATTTAACTAACAAGCACAGCCTTGAGTTATTAACTACTGAACGTAGGCGAGCGAAAGCGATGCAAAATAAAGTAAAAGGGGATAAAAGATGAAGTTCACTTGGATTATTGCAGCCATTTTTCTCATTGCCGCAGGCGCCTACGCCAGCGTACAGCTCAGCCAACAACCTCTAAAGTTGCAAACAAGTTTTGAATACCCAACACCGCAACCTTTAGCGCCATTTACCTTGACCGATCAACGCGGCAATAGCTTTAGTAATGCGGATCTACAGGGGAAATGGAGCCTGTTTTTTATCGGTTACACCTCCTGCCCCGACGTTTGCCCTACCACTATGGGCAAACTCACATCAGCCTACGCAAGTTTAAATCAAGAGTCTGATGTACAAGTTATTTTTATGTCGGTCGACCCTGAACGTGACAGCACCAGTAAACTAGAAAGCTACATGAAGTTCTTTAATCCAGACTTTATTGCGGTCACCGGAGAGCACAAGCAGCTTTTTCCGGTCACCCGTAGCTTAGGCTTTGTTTACGCCATGGTGGGAGATGGTCCTGATTACCAAGTTGACCATAGTGCGTCGTTTGCTCTGGTCTCTCCTCAAGGAGAAAAGATCGCAATTATCAAACCCAAATCGCATTCTGCAGGCCTACTGCCACAGATAAAAAACAGCGATTTAATTCATGACGTTAATGCAATAATCGCCAAATATTCGAGTTAAAAAAAGCGCCTAAATAGGCGCTTTGATTCAATCTATTACTCGGCTATCCATTGGCCGTTAGATTTTGGTCTCACCCAAGGTTGTGAAAACCAGTAGTAACTGCCCTTTGTTTTACTCGGAGCGGTACAGTTATAGCGTGAGCGACCTGCTGGTAGATCTAATTCAGCCTGAATACTAAATTGGTTATCACTAATCCAGTTTGGCTTTTTAGCACCTTGCCCTTGAATAAAGCACATCACTTGCGATGCGTTAATATCGCTCATATCTAAGGTTACTTTGATTTCTGGTCGCCACTCGCCTTGCGCCAACTGTGGATTGCTATTGGTTTGTGCAATAACTGGCATATTCAAACTATGAAGTTTCACCTTTAAGCTATTAAGATCAGCATATACACCCGCCACAGGAAAACGTGGCAACGCCGTTAACGGTGAATACGGACCTGCCGCTCCCGATTGCTGACCAAAAGCCACAAAACCGTGCTTAGTAAGCATGGCTTCAATTTGCTGATTGTATTCGCCATACGGGTAGGCCAGCATTTTTAAGTTCTGCCCTGTCGCTTTAACGATCTCAGCTTCAGTGCGCAAAATGTTGTCTTCAATACGCGCTAGCCATTGCGCGTCTGTTTCACTAGCTTCTTTACGAATTAAATGCTCATGATTCCAACTATGGTTAGCAATTTCAGCACCTTCTTTAGATAAGGTAACCAGTTGCTGCCAACTCATCATTTCACCATAAGCTTTTTGAATTGGCTCAACCGAGACAAAAAGCGTGTAGGGGAAATTATATTGCTTTAAAATAGGATGAGCAGTATTTGCAATGCTGCGATATCCATCATCGAACGTAATCGCGATTGTCTTCTGTGGCAGTGTTTTCTTTGCCTTAATAGACTCCACAACTGTTGAAAGTGGCACAACATTAAAGTTGTTGTCCGCTAGATATTGCATCTGCTCTTTAAATTGAGCTGGTGTTACGCTTGTAACCGCAGGCGTGCTATCCGAAACATGATGATATTGAAGGATCACCGCTGCGTGAGCCGAAAAACCTGTCAGCGCTAACAGCGCTAGCAACACGTTTTTAACCATAAATATTAGACCTCTAAAATGATTGCCTTATTGTTAAACCCACAAAAAAATCGTCAATTACTCGCTCTTGCGCTACCGATGATTTTATCAAATATCACGGTGCCGCTATTAGGGCTGGTTGACACTGCCGTTGTTGGACACCTTAGTAACGCCTATTATTTGGGCGGTGTGGCAGTTGGGTCAACGATTATAACCTTAATTTTGTGGTTGCTTGGATTTTTACGCATGGCAACCACAGGATTAGTCGCGCAAGCCTATGGCGCCGACGATACCCAGCAGCAATTTAAACTGTTAGTACAAGCCGCTAGCTTAGCGTTAATGTTTGGTATAGCCGCCATTGCGCTGCAAACGCCAATTTTAAATTTGGCCATGGCGATGTCAGACGCCAGCGTGGAAGTTGAGCGCTACTGCCGTGAATATTTCCAAGTCAGGATCTGGTCTACGCCATTTGCGCTAATGAACTTGGTGATGCTCGGCTGGCTTCTTGGACGTCAGCAACCCAAAGCCGCTATGTGGCAGCTAATCATTGCCAACTTAGTCAATATCGTTCTCGACGTATTGTTTGTATTGGTGCTTGGTTGGGGCGTAAAAGGTGCAGGTTTAGCATCTGTGTTTGCTGATATCTCAGGCTTTTTAGTTGCACTAACTATGGTTCGCGGTCAGCTTAATAAGCTCGGTGGATTCAAACTATTTGCGGTTGCTAAGCAACTATCATTACAAAGTTACGCTAAGCTAATCAGCCTAAATGCCGATATTTTTGTACGCAGTTTGTGCCTGCAGTTATCGTTTGCCTTTATGACTTTTTACGGCGCAGGTCTTGGCGATAACACAGTGGCAGCCAATGCGGTATTGCTCAATCTCTTGATGCTTATTTCATACGCTTTAGATGGTATAGCCTATTATGCGGAGGCCGAAGTCGGCCGCGCCTATGGCCAGAAAAATAGCCAATTAATGCAAGAATCTGTAACACTTGCTTGGGCTTGGTCAGCGATTGCTGCGCTCTGTTTTACGCTGTTTTTTGCTGTTGGTGGCTCACAGATTATCTCTATGCTCACCAGTATTAGCGAAGTACAAGCGGTTGCAGAGCAGTACCTTATCTGGGTGGTATTCTTACCGCTGCTGGCTTTTGGATCTTATCTATTTGATGGGGTCTATATTGGCGCAGCTAAAGGTAAAGTGATGCGTAACAGTATGATTTTATCAACCTTCGGCGTGTTCTTCCCTGTGTGGTACTTGCTGTCAGAACATGGCAATCTCGCCTTATGGGCGGCAATGAGCTGCTTTATGCTCGCTCGCAGTGCATCACTATCTTTGCATTACTGGTTTAGATTAAGGCTAACGCTTAGCCATTAAGTAACGACTAAATACCGCCATAAAAAAACGCGACCTTAGGTCGCGTTTTTATTTGAATCACTTAATCCAATTGCGGTTAGCAATTATTGGTAAGAGTGATCGCCATGCTGATGCTCTGTTACATCTTTAACGCCAGTTAGCTCGCCTGGGAACATATCAAGAAGTTGCTTCTCGATACCATCTTTTAGCGTTACATCAACCATAGAACAACCGTTACAACCACCGCCAAACTGCAGTACAGCGATGCCGTCTTCAGAGATTTCAACTAGCATGATGTTACCACCATGGCTTGCTAGCTGTGGGTTGATTTCAGACTGGATAACATACTCAATACGTTCTTGTAGTGATGCATCGTCAGACACTTTGCGCATTTTAGCGTTTGGTGCTTTCAGTGTTAGCTGTGAACCAAGCTGGTCGGTAACAAAGTCGATTGTCGCTTCTTCAAGGAAAGGAGCGCTCTTTTCGTCAACCATGGCATTAAAGCCGTTGAATTCTAATTCTGTGTCATCAGCTTCAACCGCGTCTGGTGGACAATATGACACGCCACACTCAGCTTGCGCAGTGCCAGGGCTGATAACAAATACTCGAATGTGAGTTCCTTCAGGCTGATCTGATAACAATTTAACAAAATGCGCCTGAGCTGCTTCGGAAATGGTAATCATGAAAACATGCTCCGTCAGGAATAAACCTGAGTGTTTTAGTAAGAATTAACCCTATAATACTCTTACTCTGCATTCCTTTGTAGCCCCTAAGGCTCACAGATTAATAATAAATACCAATCAGATCACAGTTTTTTATCATACCCTAGAGTGGTTTTGTCGCGCTCGAGCTGTTAATTTAACAACAATATTATAAATATAACGAAAAACTCCATGTCTAAAATTGGTCTTGTTTTTTTATGCGCTTTTTTGATCTTGCCCGCTTTTTTCGCCGACGCAAAAAAGACGCGCTTAACCGATAACCCGCTCTACGGTGTGACCACAACCAGCCCTGAAGCATTTTTAGGTTATCCACTTGGCGAGCGCTTGTTGCGTCATGACCAAATCAATTATTACCTCAAACAAATAGCCAGCGAAAACCCCAGAGTCTCGATTGAAAATACCGGCCAAAGCCACGAAGCCCGCCAACAATTAACAGCGGTTATCACCTCCAGTGCAAACCAAGCCAAGCTCGATGAAATCTTAGCTCAGCGTCAACAAGTTAAATACCAAGGTGAGCAACAAGGACCAATGGTGATCTGGCTGGCTTATTCAATCCACGGTGATGAAAGTAGCGGCGCCCACAGCGCCTTAAAACTGAGCCATATGTTAGCCACTAGCGAAGAAAAGTGGGTGAAAGAACTCCTTAATAACGCAGTCGTCCTCATTACACCAACACAAAATCCCGATGGCTTTGACCGTTTTTCAACTTGGGCCAACGGCTATGCCGGTAAAGTTGCCGTTAGCGACCCCAACCATAAAGAACATAAGCAAGGCTGGCCAAGTGGCAGAAGTAATCACTACCTTGCCGACTTAAACCGAGACTGGCTGTTCTTGCGCCACCCTGAATCTCAAGGGCGAGTAGCGTTATTTCACCGCTGGCAGCCGCATTATGTGGGTGATTTTCATGAAATGGGCCACAACCAAACTTACTTCTTCCAGCCAGGGGTACCAGAGCGCACTCACCCACTAACATCGAAAGCAAACCAGAAAATCACCACCAAGCTTGCCGCTTATCATCAAGCAGAATTGGATGATAAAAAGCAACGCTATTTTAGTCGCCAGCTGTTTGATGACTTTTTCTATGGTAAAGGCTCTACCTATCCCGATATCAATGGCGCTGTAGGAGTGCTGTTTGAGCAAGCAAGTGCTCGCGGCCAGCAACAAGATTCCGTTAATGGCTTAGTAACCTTTCAAGAAGCGATAGATAACCAATATGCGACTTCGATTTCCAGCCTTAAAGGCGCATTAGCGTTAAGATCTGAGCTAGAAGAATATCAAGCGGATTTCTTTAAAAACAAACACCAAAAGGCCGTTAAAAAGAAACCGCGTCAAGCGGGGCTGCTACTCAGTGCTGATAACGATAGCGGCCGAATTGATGCGCTTACAGCATTGTTATCTCAACATAAAATTGAGTATTACTACCTTACCCACACGCTCTCACAAGGCGGGCTGGATTTTGCTGTAAACAATAGTATTTTTATTCCCAATAAGCAGGCCCAGTCATCGCTGCTAGAAGCTATGTTTGACGATAGAACTGAGTATATCGACCCGACTTTTTATGATATTTCCACTTGGAATCTACAATACGCTTTTGGGTTAACTTTGCGCCGCAATGTAAAGCTAGAACTCAGTGTACTGAGCCAAACTCCACCAGCACTTACTCCAGCAAGTTTTAGTACTGGTGCAGTTGCTTTGCTGATTGATTGGCGCCAAAGTCAGGCTACGCTATTGCTACAACAACTGCTTGAACAAGATATATTGGTCAAGTTTGCCGCTAAACCCTTTAGCATGCAGGTCAAAAATAAAGACCTAGATTTTGTCGCTGGCACCTTACAAATCCCGTTGAAACAAGATGGCTACAAGGCAAGCGAGCTTAGTAAGCTAGTCGCTCAACTCGCGAACAAACTGAAAGTCGATGTCGTTGCAGTAAACACCAGTGCTGCAAGCAGTGGTATTGATCTTGGTAGCCCAGACTTTGAGTTAATTAAGCCAATTAAGCCGCTGCTAATTAGTGGTAAAGGTACCTCAACCTCTGAAGTTGGCCAGCTCTGGTATTATCTCGACAATGTTTTAGGTGTCGCCACGACTTTAGTGGATATTAACCAACTCGCTTCAATCAAACTTAGCGATTACAGCCACGTATTACTGGCCGATGGCCGCTACCAAACCTTAGATGAGCGCTTTGCACGTAAGCTAGGTCAGTTTACCAGTGAGGGCGGCGTAGTTATCGCCCAAAAAGGTGCACTAAATTGGCTCGAGAAATCTAACTTACTCAAAAACAATTTACGTAGCGACCGCTTTTATAAGCAACTATTTGATGCCGAGGGGCTTACCTTCGATGAAAAGTCAGCTTTTAAAGCTAAGCAAGCCATAGGTGGGGCAATACTCGAACTAAAACTCGACCCTAGCCACCCAATCAACTTTGGCCTCAATGGCGATAGACTGCCTATTTTGAAAAACAAAGTGATCGGCTTTTCACAAACCAATGGCCCTTTCAGTGTTGCAGCTAAGTACACATCAAAGCCTTTGTTAAGTGGCTATTTAGCCCAAGAGTACCAGAGCAGTTTTAGTAATTCGCCTGCGATTATTGTTGAGTCTCGCAATAAGGGCGCTGTAGTGGCGATTGCAGATAACTTGCTGTTTAGAAATATCTGGTTAGGTAGTGAAAAAGTCTACGCTAACGCGCTGTATTTTATCCCAGCGTTAAATTAGCCATCCACTTGCATTAACTTAGAGAGCAACTCTGTATTATTAACTGCAATTTGGTGCTTCGGCTCGAGCCAAACACCAAACTTGCACTTGAGTATGAGTCGGCATAAACAACTTAGCGATTTCATTTACCGTAGTGCCTGTTGTTACCACATCATCAATCAAAGCAATACGTTGCAAGTTAATTTCAGTCACTAACTCAAACGCATTAAGTAAGTTTTTACGTCGCCGCTTACCCGATAATCCCGCTTGCGGTTCAGTCGCTCGAGTTCGTATCAAACAGTCATCTAATAGCGGAATATTCAAGCGAGTCGATAGCGCCTTAGCAATTAACCAAGCCTGATTAAAACCGCGCTGCTGCAATCTCTGTTTATGCAATGGCACGGCGATTAAAGCCTGTGGCAACGTTAAACAGTCTATGCGAATGAGATAATTAATCCGCTCAATTAATGCATCAACTAACACATCAATAACCGCAAATTGCGCCTGATACTTAATCTGGCCAACCCAATGCCCTAACCCTTGATGGTAACTACAAGGAGCTACAATTTTTAACTTACTAGTAAGCATGCACTTGCCACAAAACGCCATTGGCAGCTGAATTTGCCTGCCGCAACCTAAGCAAATATCGCCTTGATAACAGCAAGCAGGTAAACACACGCCACAAATACCGCGCAGGGCAGTGAAGATATGTTGATGGCACATCAAACAGCGATTGGGTAACATAGCCGCCAGCCATCTATTACTAAACATGTTGTTGATAGATGAAGTCCTTTTCAAATTATCAGTACAAGCCAACGAGATCGATATGAATCAACACCCTCTGCACATTGAATCAATTGGCCAAGGCCCAGATCTCGTCATCCTCCATGGCTGGGGTGTTAACAGCGCGGTATTTGCGCCATTAAATGATGCTTTAGCTGAGTATAGAGTCCACTATGTGGATCTGCCGGGATTTGGTAATAGCCAAGCAGTAGAAGGCGATATTCAAGACTGGCTTGCGGCCATTATGCAACAAGTACCAGAAACTGCGATTTGGACAGGATGGTCACTGGGCGGCCTAGTGGCAACACTTGCCGCGGCTCATCACCCTGAGCGAGTGAGCGCGTTATGTACCATAGCCTCGTCACCCTGCTTTATGGCCCGTGAAGATTGGCCAGGGATCCCGCCTGAAGTATTAGGGCAATTCGCCAGCCAATTAACTAAAGATCTCGATAAAACCGTAGAGCGCTTCTTGGCAATTCAGGCTATGGGTAGCCAAACTGCAAAAGCCGATATTAAGCAATTACGTGAGTTAGTGCTTGCTCGCCCATCGGCGCAGCAAAGCGCACTTGCCCAAGGCTTGGCTATGCTTGAATCCGTGGATTTACGTGCAGAAGTCGCTGCAATTAAGCAACCTTGGTTAAGAGTTTGGGGTAGACTCGATGGCTTAGTGCCACGCCGAGTAATTAAAGCCATGCCACAACTTGAAAATAGCCAAGACGTTATACTGGCCAAAGCCTCTCATGCCCCCTTTATTAGCCACACAGAGGAATTTATCGAGGGCTATAAGCTTTGGTTAAACAGTGCTGCGAGCTATAAAAGTCAAAACTCAGACTAACCAAAACTAAATGCAACGGCTGCAACCTAGCGGTTACTGCTCGATCCGCTGAAGATCGACTAATTGTTTATTTTTACGCCCAAATTGATTAATATTTAAACGCAAATATTAATTATCTAATAAGGTGGGCCGATTAAATGTTAGTGGTTACCAACTATCCTAACGTGCCGATTGCAACAACTAATGCTGCAACCGATTCTGCGCGCACGGATAGTCAGCAACGACCACCTATCATTCCGCCACAGCAAGCAACTAAAGGCCATGAAGAACGCGCCTTTAACCCGCAACATGAGCGCACCGCAGAACAAACACAGACTCAAGCAAAATTGCGCGAGTCTATTCAAGAAAAACAGCAAGGTCAGTCTCAACAAGAGCAATCGGGGCAGGGATCTAGCCAAGAAAAGCAAAAACAAAACCAAGCCCTTAATTTAAAGCAGTTGCTGAGCCAACGCGCACCATTAAAGCGCAGTGATATTAAATTGCCCGGTCAGCAAGGAGCAACTCAAGACTCAGTCCCGGCAAAACATCCAATGCCTAATGAAACACTGCAATTTTACCAAGCATTTGGCGCCCGCATTGAAGCTTTTTATCATCAACGTACCGAGCCCAATAGCCAGCCTGATTTGCTAATAACCGCATAACTAGATATAAAAAAACCGACAATCAATGTCGGTTTTTTTGTTGCTGCGCCAAATTACTTTTTCAGCTTAGCAAAGGCATCGGCAAATGCATTACCCATGGCGGCGTTTGCAGGTTGCTTAGGCTTGTGGCTCTTTTGCTGCGGTCGTTGCTGGTTAGCACCTTTAGCACTATGTTGACCACCTTTATTATTGCTTGGGCGCGGCGCGACTTTTGGCGCATCACCCGCTTTATCTTCAAGGCGCATGCTTAAACCAATACGGCGGCGCTCAGCATCAACTTCCATCACTTTAACTTTCACGATATCGCCAGCTTTAACGACTTTGTGCGGATCATCAATAAACTTGTCGGTCATCGACGAGATATGCACTAGACCATCTTGATGCACACCAACATCAACAAAGGCGCCGAAGTTAGTTACGTTGGTCACAACGCCTTCTAAGATCATATCTAGCTTAAGATCTTTAATCTCTTCTACGCCCTCTTTAAAGGTCGCAGTTTTAAACTCGCCACGTGGATCGCGTCCCGGCTTATCAAGCTCGGCCAAGATATCGGTTACCGTAGGTAAACCAAATTCACTAGTAATAAAATCTTTTGCTTCAAGCGCTTTAAGTAACTCTGTATTACCGATAATTTCAGCAACAGACACCCCTTTAGCTTTTGCGATAGACTCTACCAAAGCATAAGCTTCAGGATGCACAGAAGAAGCATCCAGTGGGTTATCACCTTCGCTAATACGTAGGAAACCAGCGGCTTGCTCGTAAGCTTTAGGCCCTAGGCGTGCCACTTTTAATAAGGCTTTACGGTTATTGAATCGACCTTGCTCGTCACGGTGAGCAACAATATTGCGCGCTAAGGTTTTATTGAGACCTGCAACCTGAGCTAAAAGTGCTGCCGATGCCATGTTCACATCAACACCTACACCGTTTACACAATCTTCAACAACCGCTTCTAACGAGCTTGATAGCTGGCTTTGGCTAACATCATGCTGGTATTGACCCACACCAATCGCTTTTGGCTCAATCTTAACTAGCTCTGCCAATGGATCTTGCAGACGACGTGCAATCGACACCGCGCCGCGGATCGATACATCGATATCAGGGAATTCTTCAGAAGCAAGCTCAGACGCAGAATACACAGATGCGCCTGCTTCGCTAACCATAATTTTAGTCAATCTTGGCAGCTCAGCTTTAACTTGGCTGATAAGATCAGCCGCTAGCTTGTCGGTCTCGCGTGATGCAGTGCCATTACCTACAGCGATTAGCTCAACCTTGTGCATTTTAGCTAAGTTTGCCAAGGTTCTAACTGACTTATCCCACTGGTTTTGCGGCGCATGTGGGAAGATAGTGGTGTGCGCCATCAGCTTACCCGTATCGTTAACGATAGCCACTTTCACGCCCGAACGTAGACCTGGATCTAAGCCTAGAGTTGCTTTCGCGCCTGCAGGAGCAGCCATGAGTAAATCACCTAAGTTGCGCGCAAACACTTTAATCGCTTCTTGCTCAGCAACATCGCGCATACGTCCAAGAAACTCAGTTTCCATCTGTAGCGCAATTTTCACTTTCCAAGTTGCCGCAACAACCGTTTTTAACCAAGCATCAACGTTAGAATCGCTAAGGCCAAGCTTAAAGTGCTCGATAATAATCACTTCACAGTAACTGGCTTGCTTAGCATCTTGATGCGGATCCGCATTGATATTAAGGCTCAGCATGCCCTCATTACGGCCCCGTAGCATGGCTAACGCACGATGCGATGGCACCTTGGTTAGTTTTTCAGAGTGTTCAAAGTAATCTCTGAATTTAGCACCTTCTTTTTCTTTACCCTTTACCATGCGGCTTTCAAGTACTGCATTTTGCTCTACTTGAGTACGGATTTTTTGCAGTAGCTCAGCGTCTTCAGCAAAACGTTCCATCAAGATAAAACGCGCACCGTCAAGCACAGCTTTAGCGTCGCTAAAACCTGCCGCAGCATTGATATATTCAGCCGCTGCGGTTTCACAATCTGCTTGGCGATTCGCCAATAAAAAGTCTGCTAACGGCTCAATACCTGCTTCAATAGCAATTAAGCCTTTAGTACGGCGCTTTGGCTTATACGGTAGGTATAGATCTTCTAGGCGAGTTTTACTATCAGCGGCATTAATTGCAGCTTTCAGCTCAGGAGTTAACTTACTTTGAGCATCAATGCTCGACAAAATAACATTACGGCGCTCATTTAAATCGCGTAAGTAACTTAAACGGCTGCTTAAGGTACGTAATTGTGCGTCATCCAAGCCACCTGTGGCTTCTTTACGGTAACGAGCAATAAAGGGTACTGTTGCACCATCGTCGAGTAATGAAATAGTGTCGGTAACTTGTTGCTGGCGAACGTTAAGTTCTTCAGCGATGAGCTGTGCAATATTCTGCATAAATAGAGGTCGAGCCTAGTTGATAAATGGGAATTTGCCAAAGATACCACAGCACATGGCTTTGGTTAATGCTAATACTAAGACAATTATGCTAATTACGCCGCTAAACCGCAGCGTGTGCGTCACATAAGTTGGAGAAACTACTCAAAACCTTGATAAGAGATGCGGTTGATATACCAAACTTGCTCGCCAGCAGGGGTCTTGATCACTGCTTCGTCATCAACCTCTTTTTTGAGCAGACCACGCGCCATAGGAGAGTCGATTGAGATGTAGTCTTTACGGCCAAAAATCTCATCGTATCCCACAATCTTAAACTGTAACTGCTCGCCATTATCGTTTTCAATTTCAACCCAAGCGCCAAAAAATACCTTGCCTTCTTGCGCAGGCGAGTAATCAACAACTTGCACATTTTCTAGGGTTTTACGCAAATAACGAACCCTACGGTCTATTTCACGCAGTTTTCTCTTATTGAAAGTGTAATCGGCGTTTTCGCTTCGATCACCCAAACTTGCGGCCCAGCTTACTATCTTAGTGATTTCAGGTCGGTGCTCACGCCAAAGATAATTTAGTTCTTTTTGCAGTTTTTCGAAACCTTCACGGGTTACGATAGCGGTTCTCATAGCGTCTACTTTCTATATTAAGGGTAACGGGAATAATCGGCATTTTAACCGAGGCTGCTAGCTCTACTCTAGCGTAATTGCACGCTACAGACTAGAAATCAAAGCCTAAGCCTCGCTTCAGTTATCGTGTTTCACATCTCATCGCAGACTGAGTTTTTAACCCTGAGCTCAGCAAAATTTACGTTATTGCCCCGATAATCGACAAAACAGCAAATTTGTTACAATTTAACGGGCCACAATGCGTTATAAAAAACATTATAATTCAGAGCATTAAAACTCTATTCTCAATTAACTCATGCTTAGATAGTGAACTAATTGAAATCTCACTAGTCATTTAATTAGCAAAGACGCTATATTAAGCAAGTACATAAGATTAATAACAAATTAGCTAGATAAGCGACAACATAAGCGCATATTGATAGCAATAAGGGGCCACAAGCATGGGACAAGAAACCTCAAAGATTCTCGTTGTTGACGATGATATGAGATTACGCGCACTACTAGAGCGTTACTTGATGGAGCAAGGTTATCAAGTACGTAGCGCAGCCAATGCTGAGCAGATGGACCGTTTGCTAGAACGCGAGAATTTTCACTTACTTGTGTTAGATCTTATGTTGCCCGGTGAAGATGGACTGTCTATATGTCGTCGTCTGCGGCAAACTGGTAACCCTATCCCAATTGTTATGCTCACGGCTAAAGGCGATGAAGTCGATAGAATAATCGGCCTAGAGCTTGGGGCTGATGATTATCTGCCAAAACCATTCAACCCGCGCGAACTTTTAGCGCGAATTAAAGCAGTTATGCGCCGCCAAACGCCTGAAGTTCCGGGCGCACCGACCCAGCAAGAAGAAGAGATCACCTTTGGTGAGTTTTCGCTTAACCTGGCAACGCGTGAAATGCACCATGGCGAAGAGAGTATTGCATTAACCAGTGGTGAATTTGCCGTACTTAAAGTACTCGTTAGCCACCCTCGTGAACCACTGTCTCGCGATAAACTAATGAATCTTGCCCGAGGTCGTGACTATTCAGCCCTAGAGCGCTCTATTGACGTGCAAGTTTCACGCTTACGCCGCCTGATTGAAAAAGACGCCGCCAATCCTCGCTATATTCAAACAGTGTGGGGCTTAGGTTATGTGTTTGTGCCTGACGGTCAATCGCGTAAATAGTATTGTCATTATAAAACATGCCTTTAACTAGACGTTGGTGGCAGCGACTCCTGCCACGTAGCTCTTTTAGCCAAACAGTAATGCTGATTGGCTGTTTGCTGCTGACTAACCAACTGGTTTCTTATATTTCGGTAGCGGTTTACTTTATTAAACCCAGCTACCAACAGATAAATCAGCTTATTGCCAGACAAGTGAAACTACTGTTTGTTGGTGGTGTAGATATTGGTCGCGAACATTTAACTATGGTCGATGCACTTAATGCTAAAGTCAGCGACGATACCATGCACTTTTATAACCAAAAACAAGCACGGCAAGCCGGTATTGAGCGAGCAACTTACTACAGTTTTCTCTCTTCACAAATGTCTGAATATTTAGGCGGCGAGGCAGAAGTACGCATTGCCCAAGGTGAAGAGTTCGAGATCTGGATCCGTCCACCTCAAGCGCCGTCCATTTGGATTAAAGTGCCGCTAAAAGGCTTAAATGAAAAGAACTTATCTCCATTAACTTTGTACTTAATGGTGATTGGCGCCTTGAGTGTTGCCGGCGGTTGGTGGTTTGCACGCCAGCAAAACCGACCGTTACGTCGTCTACAAAAAGCCGCAATCGCGGTATCCCGTGGTGATTACCCTAAACCACTACCGTTAAGCGGCTCGACTGAGATCGTTGAGGTGACTAACACCTTTAATCAAATGTCTCACAGCATGAAACAACTCGAACAAGACAGAGCATTGTTGATGGCGGGGATCTCACACGATCTGCGTACTCCGCTAACTCGTATTCGCTTGGCTTCTGAAATGATGGTTGAAGAAGATCAATACCTTAAAGACGGTATTGTTAACGATATCGAAGATATGGATGCCATCATCAACCAGTTCATTTCATATATCCGTCAGGATCAAGAAGGTTGCCGTGAGTTGGCGCAAATCAATGATCTTATTCAAGATGTGATTCAAGCGGAGTCGAATCGAGAAGGTAAAATTGATTCTGAGCTCAGCGAATGCCCGCCAATTCTCATGCAAGATATAGCCATTAAGCGGGTGATCAGTAACTTAGTCGAGAATGCTTACCGTTATGGTAACGGCTGGGTAAAAATCAGCTCACAGTTTAATGGTCAGTTCGTCGGATTTAGCGTTGAAGATAACGGTCCTGGAATCAAAGAAGAACAAATTCCTAAGCTGTTTCAGCCATTCACCCAAGGCGATACTGCTCGTGGTAGCGTAGGCTCGGGATTAGGGCTCGCGATTATCAAACGAATTGTAGACAGGCACCAAGGTAAAGTTATTTTAACTAACCGCACCGAGGGTGGACTCCATGCTCAGGTTTGGTTGCCGATTGAATAACAATGATGAGTTTAATTCACTGTTTGTTGTAATTTTTTTGTAACCCTAATGCCATATTCTTACGCCAATTAAAAAAAGATTGGCGTGACTTATGAAAATCTCAACCCTATCACTTTCAGCCTCTGCTCTGCTGTTACTTATCGCAGCTTTACTTGCAGGCGTCGTTTTTTGGAGCAGTGATAAGCGCCAATCTATCGAGCAACAAACCATACAGCTACAACAAATCCAAACATTGTTTCTAGTTGAAGTCAGGCGCGATCTTGACAGTTATTTATCCACTGGCGATGCTGGACAGCTTGAGCGAGCTAAGCTCAACTTAATCAGTATTCAAAGCCAGATAAATCAGCAGCATAATTTGGACATTACTGAGATCCAGTCTTCAATCGACAACTTTATCAATGCCTTAGATAAAGATTATCGCGCAGCGGGTAAATTGGCAGGCAACCCACGCCAGCTATTAGCTCACGCTGAATCAGAAATGATAGATAACAACCGCCGCCTTGCTGAATATGCGTTTCAAGGGCAAAGCGAGCATCCTAGTTTAGCCGAGCAATATCTTGCATTAACCTCACAGCTGCCGCCAATCATTTACGGTTTATCTCAAGTTACCGCTGGGTACCTAATCGACAAAGAACAGCGATTAAAATCCATCTTAGCCACACTTATTAGTGAACTAGAAGCATGGCACGATAAACTCGATGCACTGGTGCTTATAGGCGTTTATGAAACCGTAGAAGCCGATGAATTTGCCCTTGGTGACGATGAAGCTGAACAAATTGAAATCGGCGAAAGTTACCGTAATGAATTATTAAGCTTAAGCAATCGATACAATAAAGAAGTAGCCAATACTCACGCACTATTGATAGAAAATCAGCGTACACAGCAAGCGCTAATCGAAGATGTTGCAGTTATAGAAAAGCAATTACTTGATCTCGGCCAACAACAAAAAAAACAAAATCATCTACTTAAAAAAGAGTTGATGATTGCCATCTATACCATGGTGTCGGTTCTAATCGCATTTGCCATTGGCTACTTAGTACTTCAGCAGCGCCGAGTGATTAAGCCGTTAAAGCACCTCAATACTGCATTTTCAAAGTTAAGCGAGTCTAATAGTCGTGAACGTTTAGCAATACAACGTCGCTGCGAAACCGGACAGATTGCCGGCCACTTTAATCAACTGCTGCACCGCTTTGAACAAGAAGATGAACAGCAAAGACAACAAATCACTTTAGTCTCGCAATCACTATCGCAACTTGTTGAACGCATTAACCATATCTCAGTTAGCACCGAGCAAACCCAAAGTATTGTATTAACGGCACAAAGCCAAACCGAACATATCCGCGTTCTCGCTAAAGACGTTAGCCAAACCACGGACCAAGTAGAAAAGTCTGCGCAGCAAACTATGGTGCAAATGCAGCAAAGCCAGCAAGAGTCACAAGCAGTTCTCGATGCAACCGAAGAAACCCAAACCGCCGTGCAACATTGCCATCAATCACTTTCAAGCCTAACCACATCTGTTTCTGACGTGTCACGCATTATTGATGTTATCGGTAATATTGCCGAGCAAACTAACTTACTTGCGTTAAACGCAGCAATTGAAGCCGCCAGAGCCGGCGAGCAAGGGCGCGGCTTTGCAGTAGTAGCCGAAGAAGTGCGTAATCTATCTCAGCGCACACAAGTGTCATTGAAAGAAATAATGCAAATTCTGAATCAGCTAACCCAAGCTAACGGCGATTTGGAGCTAAGAGTACAAGGTATTGAAGAAGCTACTCAAGCGCAGAAATCCCGAGCTCAAAGTCTATGGCAAGCCGCACAAAGCGTACAAAGCCAAGCGAGTGAAATGGTGAGTACTGCTCAACAAGGCGCTAATAGCACCCTTGAGCAAGTCGCACACTTAGATGAGTTTGTAGCCGCAATGCAAAGCCTTAAAGAGCATGCACAAGCGTCATCAAAACAAAGCGATGTTATTGCCAAAGAAGTGCAGCAGAGTGTAGAAAGTATTGAGGTAAGCCTAGGAATACAAACAATAAAAACAGCCTAAAGGCTAAACAAATACAAAAAAGGAGCTTAACAGCTCCTTTAAATTTAATTCAGAGGTTATTCCCTGAAGTAAAAATCAACTCTAAAGCGTGGCTAAAATCGCCTCAGCGGTGCTCACTTCAAATGATTTTGGTGCTTCTACATTCAAGGTTGTCACCACGCCATTATCCACCACCATGGCATAACGCTGCGAGCGTACGCCGCCAAAGCCTACAGTATCCATATCTAGCCCTAAAGCTTTAGTGAAACTAGCATCACCATCAGCAAGCATCATCAGCTCAGCTGCATTTTGGCTATCGCCCCAAGCTTTCATCACAAATGCGTCGTTAACCGAAACACAAGCAATTAAGTCAACGCCCTTAGCTTTAAGTTGATCGGCAAATACAATAAAGCCTGGCAGATGTGCTTCAGAGCAAGTTGGTGTAAAAGCGCCTGGTACAGCAAATAACACCACTTTTTTACCTGTAAATAGCTCAGCAACATCATGGTTAACCATGCCATCTTTAGTGAGCTGAGCCAGCGTGCCCGCTGGGAGTTTTTGGCCTTGTTCAATCATCAGAATATCCCTTCGTTATGTGTTCAGTGATCAACATGCTAGTTGAATTAAGAGTAAACAAAAACCATAACCCTGTAAGGGCTTTTAATTATCAGTGGTTATTGTGGCGTATTCTTTAATGATCCAATCAACGATCTTCATAATGCGTGCGTCCCTTTTTCTTGAAGATTTATATGCGATTGAATAGGTCCATCCTGTATAACAATGCGGTAAATCTAATTTGATTAGGTTTCCAGAGTCGACTTCAACCTGCAATGTTTGCTCTAACCCAAGAACAATACCCTGACCAAAAATTGCAGCCTGAACAGCTAGCATATTGTGGTTATAGATAAACTTTCTCTGTAACGGCCCAACACCGACTTTGTTAACTCTAAACCACCCTTCCCAATCTACGCCATAATCTTTATGTTTTGAGTAGAGCAATGTTTGCTCATGAAACGTTTCCAACGAAACATTCGGGTGTTTATCTAGGTATTCTGGACTGCAATATGCCACCAGCTTTTCTTCCACTAATGGAATAATGGTGTAACCATCTTGAATCTCACGAGTGATAATAAAAATATCTGCGAGCATATCACTCATTTCAACATCATCTTGAAACATACCCACATTAATGTTGAACTCTGGATGCTGCTTTCTAAACTCAGCCATTTTGGGAACTAACCAGCGAGCTGCCAATGAGTTATAGGAGTGAACTCTAACTTCGTTGGACATGTCGGGGACTAGACTGGCGCAAACACTGTTTAAATCATAAAAAACGGGGGCTAATCTTTGACGCAGTTCAAGGCCTGACTCTGTTAGGGTTATCTTGCCCGCATTGCGATGAAATAGCTTTTCTAGGAAATAATCCTCAAGCAGTTTTATTTGTTGCGAAACAGCGCTTTGAGTTATGCACAATTCATTCGCAGCAAGAGAACAACTTTCTAATCTCGCGCATGATTCAAAAACCTGTAACGCCCTTAATGGAATGTTATTGTTCATAATTTATATACAAAGTTTAAATGCATGATGCGCCAGATTAGCACAGAGGTTTAAACTAAAAATGTAACTCTGAGCACATAAGGATAGGAATATCCTGCTGTTTATAGACTAGTTAGCAATTATTCGAATAAGCTCACGAAACTGTCTATTTTGCGAGCAACACCTAGCATTCAATTACATTGGTGACATTTAGATCTTTAGTAGATCTTGCTTAAGTTCATCAAGAAATTCATCGGCTTGATCGAATACGCCTAGCATTTTAATGAATCCATGGATTACCCCCTCAAAACAACGATGTTTAACTTTGACTCCATCGCTTTGCAGGGCTTGCGCATAAAGAAAGCCGTCATCACATAATGGGTCAAATTCGGCGGTATAAATAAAGGTTGGCGGTAAGTATTTATGACTTTGGGCATTAAGAGGAGAACAATAGGGATTTAGTGCGTCAGCTTCACTACGTAAATAGTGTCCCCAATAGTATTTCATACTGGCCCGCTGTAGCAGGTAGCCTTCAGCATTCGCATGAGCAGAAGGCGTATCCCAACCATATTGGACTGCTGGATACACCAAGACTTGATATGCCAGCTTAGGTCCATTTTCATCGCGCAATCTTAGTGTTACAGCAGCCGCAAGGTTACCACCCGCACTGTCACCTAGGATCCCTACCCTCTGAGGATCTAACCCAAGTAGTTCTGCATGTTCAAAGATCCACAAAGTTGATGAGTAGCAATCATCCATCGGGATGGGAAATTTATGTTCTGGTGCTTTTTGGTAGTTAATTGCTACAACAACAGAACCAGTGCGGTTTGCAAGCGCCCGACTAAAATGATCGTTGGTCTCGATATTCGATACAACCCAACCGCTACCATGAATGAAAATGATGGCAGGCTGCGGTTCATCATTGGCACACACTACTGGACGATAAATTCGAACAGGAAGATCTGCTGTGGGGCCGGGAATAAAACTATGTTCAATGGCAACAATAGGCTCTAGCACTCGCTCAGCTCGTGCTTTAGTCAGTTCATTCATATCTAGACGCCTAGACTCGGCTGGAGTCATATCCTCATAAGGCTTGGCGCCAGAGTCGCTAACTTGCTGTAAATACAGTGCAACTTTTGGGTCTAAAGGCATACAACTTTCCTTATATATCAATATTTAAACTGCTGTTAATACAAAATGAGGTGTACCGCCTGAGGCGCTAACAGATTTAAGCTTTATTGGGGTCGTACTCCCTCTTAAACCTTGAGCCATAAAGGCTCACTCAGGCGGAACCTAATCAATCGAGTTGCGTAAAACTTGCCTGAGGGAGTACTTGAGTCGTCCCTTTTAGCCTTGATCTATCAGGTTCAATCTGAACCAATGGCATTACTGGCTGCATGTTCTTTGCCGAGCGTCGTGACAACTCCTGATACTCCAGAGTATTGAGTCCTTTCCAATGCAGATCTTGTTCAGTTACCTCACGAACATACTTTGCTGGTTGCCCCATCAATACCTGCTTAGGCTCGCCTTGATAGCCCGCTTTTACAAAGCTCATAGCTGCAACCATGCTGTTTTCGCCAATAATCGCGCCGTCCATCACTACAGCGTTCATTCCCACCAATGCGTTACGCTTAATTACACAGCCATGTAAAATAGCACCATGACCAATATGACCATCTTCCTCTACAACCGTATCCATGTCGCAGTATCCATGCATAATGCAACCATCTTGAAGGTTACTGCCACGTTGTAATATCAGCCGCCCGTAATCTCCACGCAATGATGCATTAGGCCCAACATACACATTAGCCGCTATGATCACATCACCTATAAGAACCGCTGTGGGATGTACATAAGCTGTTGGGTCAACGACTGGTATTAATCCTTCAAATTCATAGCAGGGCATAAGCTAATTACTCTAAAAAGTTTGACTGACTCATCACTTAGCAATAACGCCTCGAGCATTAAAGCCACTATTACTAAGTACCGAATCCTTTAAGTGCTGTTTAGACAGGAGGCAAACACCTCCTATTTCGACTTACTTCCACTCAACTAATCCAAAATTGAGATAAAAAGTCTCTGGGTCATTTGCATCCATCACTCTAAAGTGCACACAGTTATCGCCCCACTTCCAGATCTGGGTTTTCACTCTGCATCCTGGATATAAAGATTTAGTTAACCGAGTCTTGAAGCGCGTAAGACGTTCTGGCTCACCAGTAATCATGGCTTGGATAACATGACGACATGCAACACCTGCGGTACTTACACCATGCAGATTTGGCTTAGGATGGCCAAACTCCTGAGCATAATCCCAGTCCACATGCTGCGGATGATCGTCACCTGATAAACGGTAGATAAGCGCTTGGTTTAATGGAATATCTTGCTCTATTTCAAAATCAGGAGCGCGCTCAGGGATCTCAACAATATCAGTAGGAGCCTTGGGGCCGCCAAAACCACCGTCATACAAAGCGCAATCCCAGCTTTCATTGGTAAACAGCTTTACTCCTGCTTCATCGAACGTTTCACCTATATGTTGAGCTAAACAGCCCCGCCCTTCACCGCGATCATATAGCCCTTTCAACAGCACCTTAGTGGTCAATTTCCCGGGGTTAGTAGGTAACGGCTGATGGATTTGTAAATCAAATCCCCAATGAAGTGAACCTCCCCAGTTAAAGCCGTAATCGATAGTTTTAGTCACTTCAGCATCAACGATCTGAGTGGCTGCAAAGATAGGTAACACCTTTAAGTTTTTTTCATACACATAATCGAGATCTGTTTTGCCATCACTACCTGCACCGCAACCTAATGCAAATAGCATCACATCTCTGGCTGTATATTCATTAATAAATGGGCCATAGGTTTGCCCTTGCATCTCTAATTTCAACGCCATCTGTAAATCCTTTCATTACCTACAAACAGTTAAATTAAGGCCTGACATTTCAGTGAAATATCAGGCTTTATCGAGAGTCAAAATCTAAGAAAACTATCTACCTTTCCAAACAGGATCGCGCTTTTCAGAGAAGGCTAATGGACCTTCTAGTGCATCTTCAGAGTGCAGCACTGATGGATAGTTTTTCAAACCGCCAGTTCGAATATGGCGATAACCATCTTCAACTGAAAGCTCACTCGTTTCACGGTAGATTTCTTTGATAGCTGCAATTGCTAACGGTGCGCCCTGAGCAATTTGCTGTGCAAGCTCACGCGCACTTGCCATTAATTGATCACTTTCAACCACACGATTTACTACACCCCAACGCAATGCTTCCTCCGCGCCCATACCACGACCAGTCATCATCAATTCATTTACGATTGCAGGCGGTAACAATTTAGGTAAACGCAACATTCCGCCGCTATCAGGTACAATGCCTAACTTAGCTTCTGGCAGAGCAAAACTCGCATTTTCAGAGCAAATAATCATATCTGCAGCTAACGCTAGCTCAAATCCGCCACCAAATGCATATCCATTTACAGCTGCAATCACAGGCTTATCAAGATCAAAGATTTCAGTTAAACCTGCAAATCCACCTGGGCCAAAATCTGCATCAGGCGCTTCGCCTTCAGCAGCTGCTTTTAAATCCCAACCTGCAGAGAAGAAACGTTCACCTGCACCAGTGATAATCGCCACACGTAACTCAGGATCTTCACGAAATGCTAAGAAGACCTCACCCATTTCAAAACTTGTTTTAGCGTCAATCGCGTTGGCTTTTGGTCTATCAAGAGTAATTTCTAAAATAGCGCCATTGCGGGTAACGTGTAATGATTCACTCATGCTAATACTCCAATATAGAGCCAATTCAGACTCATTTATTAAAAAGCTAATTAAGTTAACTTCACATCAGAAGTTTTTTTTGTACTTTGTAGGTACAGGTTCTTGGAAAAGATTTTTTTATTTCGACAAAAGATGGAACTTTAAATTTAGCCATATTCTCCGAACAAAAATTAAGAATTTGGTCAATACTTAAAGACACACCCTCATTAAATATTACAAAAGCTTTAACTGCTTCATCTCTAATTAAATCTGGCACACCAATAACAGCAGCATCTAGAATAAATGGGTGAGACATTAAAACTTTTTCAATTTCCGAACTTGAAATGTTTTCTCCCGACCTTTTAATCATATTTGTCTTTCTATCGACAAAATAGAATAGACCCATTTCATCCGCATAGGCTTTATCACCGGTATATAGCCAACCATCGGCACTTAATACTTCTTCGGTCGACTTTTGATCTTGATAATAACCCTTCATGATCGTTCGACCCGGCACGCCTTTAACCCAAAGATCACCAATCACATTAGCAGCTAGTTCTTGACCATTTTCATCGGCAATTTTAGCTTCATAGCCAAGACCAGGGCGACCGATTGACGGCCAATGTCGCTCCTCTGCTGGACTATCACCAATCAGGCCGACTAAGGTTTCAGTCATACCGTAAGAGTTAAACAGCTGCACATTAAAACGGGTTTCAAAATCAAGTTTTTCTTGATCTGAAATATGCAAGAAAAACAACATGTCACGTAGGCAATGGTCTTGCTCAGTGGCTACTTTTGGTTGCAACATCAAGGTGCGAACGATCATTGGCATACTATGGGTTAGTGTTGCCTTATAGTCACAGATTTGCTGCCAAAATTTACGTGCACTGTACTTCTCTAGCATCACCAACTTAGCGCCAACGGTAAAGGCCGCCATTGCCGCATTACATTGAAAATCTATGTGAAAACTCGGCATCATGGTTAAGTATGTATCGTCGCTTCTCAGACAGGTTTGCCACGCTGTGTAATAGCCTGCAAATTGCAAGTTACAATGAGTGATCTCCACTCCTTTTGGCCGTGACGTTGTCCCTGAGGTAAATAATATTTCGGCCACATCGTCACTACTAATCGTGACCTGTTTGACTAATTCGCTCTTTTGTTGGCTAACAAGAACATCGAAGTTCATTGAATCAGATATATCTATACTAGTGGTTCTTGTAACCAAAATATTATTTATTGAGTTACCTACTTGCTGTTTCATCTTGCTATAAATAGACAGAAACTCTTCTTCTATAACGACGGCTTTAACATCACATTTATTAATAATGAATTGACTCTCAGAAAATAGGTATTGATTATTGATAGGGACAATAATCGCACCTATTTTTGCGAGACCAAACCAACAGAAAATAAACTGCGGACTGTTATATAACTGCACTGCAACTTTATCGCCTTTATTAATACCCAAATTTAAAAATAAATTAGCTGTTCTATTAATTTCGTCATTAAGCTGACTATAAGTAAACTCTTGGACATCGCCGGCAGCATCCTCATAAACCAACGCTGTGTTATTACTAAATTTACGAGCACGCTCTTCCCACATGCATCTTAATGTTTTGCTACCAACGATATCCATTCTTCTAGCCTCACTTACACTCAGATACTTTTGCTAAGCCTTTTTCGCTTAAGCTCTGAATTTGCTCTTGTGAGTAACCAATATCTTCCAAGATTGCTGCGGTATCCATGCCATGCTTTGGCATACCACGCCAGATTTGACCTGGGTTATTCTTGAACTTAGGCATCACGTTCGGACCTCTGTAGGTCTTACCGTCAATGTTCTTCCACTCAGTAATAGACTCGCGTGCAATATATTGCGGATTGCTATCTAACTCAGGAATGGTCAACACTTTTGCACAAGCAACATTTAGCTCAGCGAATCTTGCCAATACTTCTTCAATGCTCTTTTGTGCTAAGTACTCGTCTAATGCATCTTCAATCTGGTAACCAAATGGACACTCAATACGATGAATAAGCTGCGTACCTTGAGGCACCTCCTCGCCACCATATAAATGCATGATATTCATATCTTTGAACATCTCTTCAATTTGCATACCGCCAACAAGCTCCATAACGATATAGCCATCATTGCATTTGTATAGGCCACAACCTGCATAGTAAGGATCTTTACCCTTAGTCATACGTGGGCAGACCTCGCCACCATTAAAGTGATCCATCATGAAATACTGCCCCATACGCAGCATCACTTCATACATAGCTACGTCGATACTTTCACCCACACCAGTTTCACGAACACGGTATAAAGCAGCTAGTGCTGAAGTTGTTGCCGTCATACCTGAAAAGTAATCCGCCGTGTATGGGAAGGCTGGCATTGGTTGGTCAATATCGCCGTTTTGGATCAAGTAACCACTGAATGCTTGAGCAATAGTGTTATATGCCGGCAAGTTAGTATATTCGTCAGTACCGTACTGACCAAAACCCGACAAGTGAGCAATTACTAACTTTTTGTTTTGCTCCCATAACACCTCATCGGTAATACCACGACGCGCAAAAGCAGGACCTTTACTTGCTTCAATAAAGATATCTGTAGTTTCCATTAGCTTAAGAAACGCATCACGGCCTTCATCTTTAAAAATATTAAGTGATAATGCATGAAGGTTACGGCGCGATAGTTCAGGGTAATTAGGCTGTACGCGAATGGTGTCAGCATAAGCAACGTTTTCAATCCAAATAACTTCTGCGCCCCACTCGGCAAGCATTTGTGCCGCGAATGGACCCGCAATTTCAATACCAGAAAACACCACTCTTAAACCAGCAAGAGGACCAAACGTAGGTGTAGACAATTTATTTGACATAATACCCATCTCTCTAAATATTCGAATAAAAACTCATCACGGCTCAATGCCGAGACAATAGTCATAGTTGAGATTTACCAAGCATTACAGCAGTGAAAGGCAAGCGTTGAGATTTGAGCTGCAGTGTCGATCTGCTTAAAATTAAAAAGAAGCGCTCAAATCCCACACTAGATACTGCCCAGATTAAGTACTCACTAACTCAGCACTTAATCTGTTAATCACCATGGTAAATTAGCGATAGCGTTTTAATACTTCACGGCCTAAGGTCAGGATCTGCATTTCATCAGAACCACCAGAGACACGGTCAACACGGATATCGCGCCACATCCGGCTAATACGGTGTTCACCAGCAATCGCATAACCACCTAGCACTTGCATTGCGGAGTCAATCACTTCAAAGCCAGCATTAGCACAGTAGAACTTGCACATCGCAGAATCACCCGAGGTCATGGTGCCGTTATCACACTTCCACGCCGCTTCATAAACCATGTTTTTCATACTGTTAAGCTTGATAGCCATGTGAGCAAACTTGTCTTGGATTAACTGGAAACGACCAATTGCTTCACCGAACTGAACGCGTTGGTTAGCGTATTTAGCCGCATCTTCAAACGCACAGTACGCTGCACCATAGTTAGTTAACGCCACTAAGAAGCGCTCTGAATCAAACTCTTCTTTAACACGCATGAAACCGTTGCCTTCGATGCCGAAAATATCTGACTCTTCTAGCTCAAACTCGTCGAATTGAAGCTCACAACAGCTATCCATTTTTAGGCCTAACTTTGGTAACTTACTCATCTTGATGCCAGGCTTTGACATATCGACAAACCACTCACTAAAGATTGGTGTTTCAGAGTCTGCATCTTTAGCCATCACCACAATGTACGGCGCACCCGCAGCACTGGTAATGAAGCACTTACTACCCGTTAAATACACCTTGCCATCGCGACGCTTATAAGTGGTTAGCAAACTGCCCACATCAGAGCCAGCACTTGGTTCAGTGATCGCCGAGTTCCACATTTGCTTACCAGTACCGCGTAGCGCCATGATCTTATCAATCTGCTCTGGACTACCATGTCTTAGCATCGTGCTGATCCCAGGTAGTTGATACAAGACGTACGTTGGAGCGCCTAAACGGCCTAGCTCTTCCCAGATCACTGCAAGCGTGACCATGCCTTCGTTAAATCCACCATGTTCTTCTGGCAACAACAAACTATCGATGCCCATTTCGGCAAGCTCTTTCACAAAACGCTCTGGATATTGGCTATTTTCATCACATTCTGCGAAATAGTTTTCCCAGTTTTCTTTAGCCATTAAGTCGCGGATACCTGCTACAAAAAGCTCTTGTTCGTCGGTTAATTTAAAATCCATTATTTATTCCTCTAAATTTCAGCAGTGGATCCCAGGTGTGGCTAAGCCTCTTCACCGACAGGTTTCCAATTATTTTTACGAGCATCTTTTAAGAAAGAGATGATAATCATGATGTTAACGATAATGAGCGGCGCACCACCGGCAATAATTGCGGTTTGCAATGGCTTCAAGCCACCAAGCGATAAAAGTACGATACCGATTACACCAACAAGCACAGACCAACCAACACGAACCCAAACTGGCGGTTCGTTATCGGCGTCAGCACCTTTACAGGTAGACATAGCCAAGGTGTAAGAACAGGCGTTAACTAAAGTCACTGTCGCAAGGAAACATAGAATGAAGAATCCCCACATTGTGATCGTACTGAAAGGTAATGCAGCCCATGTTTCGATGATCGCTCTCGCTGCGCCATACTGCTCAATCAGCTGTGGCATATTGACAAGATTTTCGTTCATCAAGCTCATAGTGTTACTACCTAGAATGGTCCATAAGAACCAGGTAGAAGCAGTTAAACCAGCCACCATAGTCAAACAAAGTTCACGTACGGTGCGGCCACGAGAAATTTTAGCTAAGAAGATACACATTTGAATGCCGTACACTACCCACCAAGCCCAGTAGAACACAGTCCAGTCTTGTGGGAAGCTTCCTTCACTTACAGATGCTGTATAGAACAACATACGAGGAAGTAGCTCTAGCATTACGCCAATAGAATCAGTGAAATAATTGATAGTGAAGCTGGTTGCACCAATAAGGAACACCCATACCAACATAATGATGCTCAAGTAACTACGTAAGTCACTCGCAATTTTGACACCTTTAGTTAGACCAAAAGCAACACAGATAGCATTAAATATAATCCATGCCGAGATGATTACGGTATCAACTTCAGGGGTACGTGGAATACCGAATAACCATTGAATACATTCAGTTACTAGCGGAGTCGCCAAACCTAAACTGGTACCCATAGCAAGAATTAGGGCAACAACATAAACGTTATCGATAAAGATACCGATGAAACCTTTGTGATGCTTACCCAATACAGGTTCTAATGTGCCGCTTGGGCGAACAACATCCATTTTCTTTACAAAAAGGAAGTAACCAAGTGCCACAGTAAAGAAGCCATAACCCATCCAAGGTAAAGGACCCCAATGGAACAAACTGTATGCAAGCCCTAACTCTTTAGCCTGAACAGATAATGGTTCAAGGTCGAAAGGAGGGTAAGTTACGTAGTAGTAAACCTCTAGAGAGCCCCAAAACAATACCGCTGCAGAGGTACAAGAGGCAAACATCAGGAAGATCCAACTTCCTGTACTAAACTCAGGTTTTTCCTGACCTAAACGGTTATTAGAATATGGACCCCATGTCAACCAAGCCCAGCCAGCTCCCATGAAAATCATATACCATTCAAATGCCCAACCCCATGTATGGGTCAAGTAATGAAATACTTCTTGAATCGCAACATTCGCCGCATCTAAGTCCCTTACTGTAAAGTAAGAAAGCAATACAACGGCGATTAATGAAGGAAAAAAGATAATCGGGTCAATAGTGACCTTTCTCTTTCCTGCTTTGGCATCTACATCCATCGTTTTATTGTTCATATTAATACTTCTCCCTCTCTATTCTAAGAGGATAATAGTTAAAGTTTTAAACTGAGTATTTACCGAATTATTTTATTACCTAGAAATAAAAGTCAAAAAACAAATATAACCAAGCATTTTAATCAATCACCAAACAACAATTTTAATTACTTATAAAAATGGATACATATAAGTAATTAATAAATCTAAATGAGCCCGCTGATTTGCGTAAGAATCATGCCAGCCATAATTTTGCTATACAGTGATCGTTATCACGTTCATTTGAAATAGAAACTCAACGGCTTAAAACTGGCAAAAATCGAGTTGTAAAAAATAAACTTTAATTTATGAAAAAACTAATAAATATTATCCCCAGGAACCCAAACACACCACTAAAAAACTCACAAAACCAGATAAAATCGATATATATCAATAACTAAAGACAAAACCAACTAGACGTAAAACACTAAATTAGAGCACTTTTAAACAACCAAAAAAGTTTATAAACAAGCTAAAAAACACTAAAAACTGTAATTCTAATAAGCGTATTAGAATTACTTAACAGGTATATTTAAGCTCTACTAATGAGATTATTAGCTCCAGTAAAAAGACCATTAGCCCACCTAATACCGATATTAATAAATCTAAAAACAACTTAAAAAAGCATATTAGTGAAACTAATATAGCTGTTAGAAAGACTAACTTCACCCCATCTATAAGTGTGACGAACATAACATTAGCTTGCTAATTTATCGCCATATAATTGATTCAACTTAGAATGGTTAACAAGAAGAAAAGTTTAATAACCTCTTTTAGAAATTTAATATCTTTAAGCGTTATTAATTTAAAACCCATTTTAACAATACCAAAACTAATAATTAGTTATGACATTCAAATTCTTATATTAGGTTTCTAAATACTTCGTATTTTAACGGGAGAAATAATGAAAATTATTACGTGTTATAAGTTAGTACCTGAAGAGCAAGATATCTCAATCGCATCTGATGGTAGCTTAGATACCAATAAGGCCTCACCTAAAATTAATCCATTCGATCTCTGTGCAGTAGAAGCTGGCGTCCAACTCAAAAGCCTTTTAGGTGACTGTAGTATCACTGCGATGAGTATTGGTGGTAAGGCGTTAGAAAACCCTAAATCACGAAAGGATATTCTTTCCCGTGGCCCAGATGACTTAACAGTTGTGGTAGACGAGAAATTTGAACACCTGCTACCACATCAGACAGCACGTGTATTGATGGCTGCAGCACAAAAAAGTGGTTTTGATTTAATAATCTGTGGTGATGGTTCTGGCGATTTATACGCTCAACAAGTTGGCTTACAGTTAGGTGAGCTACTAGGCATCGCCAATATTAATGCTGTTAGTAAGATTATCGCGGCAGAGCCGGGCAAGATTACAGTTGAGCGCTCATTAGATGATGAAGTAGAAGTATTAGAAATTTCACTACCAGCGGTAATTTCTGTATCTGCAGATATTAATGAACCAACTATCCCATCGATGAAAACGATTCTAGCGGCAGCTAAAAAGCCAGTAACAAGCCTAAGCACGACAGATCTTGAACTAACAGAGTTTCCAGCTTTAGTTGAACTCGTCTCTGTTATCGCGCCAAAACAAAAGGCTCGCCAAAATATAGTGATCGAAGGTGACGATGAGCAGCAGCTTGCCGAATTCGCAGAACACTTACGTAAAGCACTTAACTAATTAAGGATAAATGATGAGCAAACTATCTAATATTTGGGTATTTAGCGATATCGCTTCCCGTTTACCTGAAATGATCGCAGCAGGTGCTGCACTAGGTGAAAAAGTATCTGCATTTATTATTGGCGCAGAATCTGAAATTACAGCTGCTTACACATTAGGCGCAACCCACGTTTATTACTTAGGTGAAAAAGATAGTCAAAAAATTACTGAAGACTATAGCCATACGATTGCACAAGTTATTGCAGCAAATAGCGAAAATAGCTTAGTGCTACTTGCACCAACTAAACGTGGCAAAGCCCTCGCCGGTAAATTAGGCGTGCAATTACAAGCTGGTGTTGTAAACGATGTTACCGAAATCAACGTTGAAAACGGTGTATACGCTAAGCATATGGCCTACGGTGGTTTAGCGATAGCTGAAGAAAAAATCAACAGCCAAGTAGCAATTATAACGTTGAGTAGCGGCGTGTATGAAGCATTGCCGGTAGATCCTAGCCGCACAGGTGAAGCTATTAATGTAGCTTTTGTTGAACCAACAACAAGCATTACATGTATTGAGCGCCGAGTTAAACAAGGTGAAAGTGTTGACTTAGGCAAAGCTAAACGCGTTATCGGTGTAGGTAGTGGTATTGGTAGTCAGGAAAACCTACAAGTCGCCAATGAATTAGCAGCACTAATGGGCGCAGAGCTAGGTTGTTCTCGTCCTATAGCTGAAACTGAAAAATGGATGGAGCGTGAGCGCTACATCGGTGTATCAGGCGTAATGCTAAAACCAGAAATTTATCTAGCATTGGGTATTTCTGGCCAAATCCAACATATGGTTGGTGCTCTAGGTTCTCAGACAATTTTGGCTGTTAACAAAGATAAGAATGCGCCCATTTTCCAATATGCGGATTACGGTATTGTTGGTGATATCAATAAAGTCATGCCAGCACTTATTAGCGCTTTAAAAGCTTAACTGAAAACAGTTTATATCGTTATTTCAATCGCCTCACTCTTCACTATGAGAGGGGCGACTAGCCAAATATATGTAGAGAGTGACGAGTATGTCAGAAGAATCATTTGACGCTATCATCGTAGGAGCCGGGCTTGCAGGCAGTGTTGCTGCCTATGTTCTTGCGAAAGAAGGCGCAGACGTTCTAGTTATTGAACGCGGCAACTATGCTGGTAGCAAGAATATGACTGGAGGCCGTTTATACAGCCACAGTTTAGAAAGAATCATCCCTGGTTTTGCTAAAGAAGCGCCAATAGAAAGAAAGGTAACTAAAGAAAAAGTGACCTTTCTAACCGACGATACAGGCGTCACTCTCGACTACCACAACGGTCGAGAACAAGCTGCAATTGAAGAATCTTATACCCTATTAAGAGGCGACTTTGATCAGTGGTTAATGGGCAAGGCTGAAGAAGTTGGCGCTCAATTTATCAGTGGTATTCGGGTTGATGAAATCTTAGTCCAAGACGGTAAAGTCATCGGCGTGAAAGCTGATGGTGATGAGCTAACAGCCAAATCAGTGATTCTAGCAGAAGGCGTTAATCCAGTTCTCGGAGAACAACTAGGAATGGTGAAACGTATTAAATCTGATGCTATGGCAGTTGGAGCAAAAGAGTTAATCGAACTACCAGAACAAGTTATTCGAGATCGTTTTAACCTTAATGACGATGAAGGTTGTGCTTGGTTATTTGCAGGCTCTCCCGCCAACGGCTTAATGGGAGGAGGCTTCATTTATACCAATAAAAGCTCAGTTTCATTAGGCATTGTCTGTGGTTTACATGGTATTGGCAGTTCAAATAAAACTGTACCGCAAATGTTGGAAGACTTTAAAAACCACGCCATGATTAAACCTCTTATAGAAGGCGGTAAATTGATCGAATACTCAGGTCATGTTGTACCAGAGGCTGGTATTCATATGGTGCCAAAACTGGTTGATGATGGCGTATTAATTACCGGTGATGCTGCAGGCTTTTGTTTAAATATCGGCTACACAGTCCGCGGCATGGATCTGGCTATCGCCTCGGGTGAAGCCGCAGCAAAAGCAGTACTAGCTGCGCGCGAGAAAAATGATTTCAGTGCCCAAGGTTTATCTTCTTATCAAACATTATTAGAAGATAGTTTCATCATGAAAGATCTCAATTTATACAAAGAGTTACCTAAGTTCATGGAGAACCCACGCATTTTTAATCAATACCCTAAGATGGTTGCTGACATCATGCAAAGTATGTTCACTGTGGATGGTAGTCCATCTCAGCCTATTAGAAAAACGCTCATGAAGCACTGTAAAGAAGTCGGCTACATGAATCTAATTAAAGATGGATTTAAAGGAGTGACTTCGATATGAATAAACTAGTTAATGTAGACGTCAAACTTGGTGCCAATAAGTTCCATGTCGATGAAGGCCATTCACATATTATTTTAAAAGATAATCCAGATTTAAATGAATATCGAAAACTGGTTAATGCATGTCCTGCAGGGCTCTATAAATTAGAAGATGACGGAAGTATTCGATTTGACTCTGCTGGCTGTTTAGAGTGTGGAACCTGTAAGTTCCTTTGTGGTGAAACCATTTTAGAAAAATGGGAATACCCAAGAGGAACATTTGGTATCGAATATAGATACGGATAACACCATACAACTCAATTAATTTAAATGTAATTTAGGGTTGGAATATATATTCCGACCCTTTAGCCGTATTTTTAAATAATATATTTGTTGCTACATCACAAATGCAAAACCTTTATTAAAAAATATAAAAAAACACCATTCAAGTCACCGTTTTAATAATTTTACCGAGTACTATTCAATTTAAGTTTATAAAACGTACAAAATGGAGCTGACACCTCCAGATAATAAATAAAACATAAATCTTAAAATTATATTTGGTGGTAATTAGCATGAAACCAAGAACCAACTTCGATGATATGGAGTTTACTCCATTACACAAAAAAATAATGCTTTGGGGTAGTGGCGGGCCTTTTTTAGATGGGTATGTATTAGTAATAATTGGTCTAGCACTTCAGCAATTAACACCTGCCCTAGAGTTAGATGCACAATGGATCGGATTAGTTGGAGCCGCGACCTTAGCCGGACTCTTTATCGGCACAGCACTATTTGGTTATGTAGCAGATATATTTGGCCGAAAATTGATGTTCATGATTGATATTATTGCTATCGCAGTACTCTCTTTTGCAACCATGTTCATCTCCTCACCAATTGAACTTGTAGTTATGCGCTTTTTGATAGGTATTGTTATTGGTGCTGACTACCCTATTGCAACGTCAATGGTTGCCGAATTCTCACCTACTAAAAAACGAGCTTATACAATGGGCTTTATTGCTGCAATGTGGTACGTAGGAGCTACAGCAGCAAATATGGTTGGCTACTTATTATATGATGTAGAAGATGGCTGGCGCTGGATGTTTGGCAGCGCATTAATTCCTTGTCTAATAATACTTCTTGGCAGATTTCATCTTCCAGAGTCTCCAAGGTGGCTGCTCAAAAAAGGCCGAATTAAAGAATGCAAAGAGACAATGGAAAAGTACTTTGGTCCCAATGTTGATATAGCACATGAATCTGCAGAGCAAACTAAATACAGTAAACTTTTCGAGCCAGTTTATTTAAAAAGAATTCTATTCATTGGCTTTATTTGGACCTGCCAAGTTATTCCTATGTTTGCCATCTATACCTTTGGCCCACAAATTATTGAGCTACTCGGTTTCACTGATGGTAAGGATGCAGCCCTAGGTAATATCGTAATTAGCCTCTTCTTCATGGCAGGCTGTATTCCAGCCATGTATTGGCTCAACTCTATTGGCCGCAGACCATTATTAATTGGTAGTTTTGGCATAATGACAGCTTCTCTAGCGCTCTTAGGGATAGTTCCAGATCCTAGTATTTGGTTAATTATTGGCGCTTTTGCGACATATGCCTTCTTTTCTGGCGGCCCGGGAATATTGCAATGGTTATATCCCAATGAATTATTCCCTACTGAGATCCGCGCATCAGCCGTAGGTGCTGTAATGTCATTTAGTCGAATTGGCACCATTATTTCAACCTATGCATTACCCATTTTCATGGCTAACTATGGTATTTCCCCAACATTATTAGTCGGTGCTGCGATTTCATTATTTGGTTTAGTTATCTCTGTATTTATGGCTCCAGAAACTAAAGGCTTAACTTTAGAGACTACTAGCTCTACTGCATTTAAAAGTAAAGGTATAGCAACGAACAACTAATAAAGATTAAGGGGTATTTACAGCCAGCCGCGGGAAATACTCCTAATCTAACTCCAATTATTTATTAATTTGCATCTAAAAAATCATATTTAAAACTTAAGGAGTTAATATTTGAACAAACCAGTTATATACCCATAAAAATAAATTTAAAACAAACACAAATGATTCTCTTACTTATATAAAACACTGGGATAACACAATCATGAACACGAATAGAAAGATCTGCCTTTCATTAGTTGCAAGTGCACTCACTCTCAGCACTTTTAATATCCTTGCTGCAGAGCAAGAAGAAGATGGTATTAATATCCATGGCGGCGTACGTGTAAATTATGCTTATAAAGATTATAGCGAAAGCTCAAAAGATAAAGCTGGAGATTTTACCTTTGATATGGCGTCTTTGCGATTTGATGCAAAGCACGGAAACTGGGGGTTAAAGTCTGACTACCGTTTTACTGCTGATACTAACTATATAAAATTTGGTTATGGCTATTACAACTTCAATCCAGACTGGCAGTTACAATTTGGTATAAACAAGGTGCCATTTGGCAACCTAGGATATATTTCAAATAGTTATTGGTTTGGATTGCCATACTACCTGGGCTTTGAGGATGATCATGATATCGGTATAAAAGCCGTTTACGAGCGCAATGGCTGGCAAACTGATATGGCATTCTATAAAGGTGCTGAATATGGCCCTACAGAAAACAAACGTTATGCAGCAGACCTATACAGCGGCACAATTAACGGAACCGAATACCATAACGAAGAGACAAATCAAGTTAACTTACGCCAAACCTATAAAATGGAGCATCAAGGTGGCTCAACTACCTTTGGTGCCTCTATTGAAGCAGGCCAAATTTACAACTCAGAAACTGGTAACAACGGCGACAGGTATGCTTTTGCTGCGCATTTAGATAGTACTTTCAATGGTTGGAATCTACAGTTACAAGCGATGCAATATGAGTTCGATGCGGCCGATAGCGCTGATAGTAATAAAATAGGCGTATCAGTGGTTAGCTGGCAATTTGAAGTGGCATCTAAAGGTCAAGTGTATAGCGCAAACATAGCCAAAACACTTCCAACAGATTGGGGAAGTATAAAATTCTACAACGACTTTGGTTTAATGACCCCAGATGTGGATGACGACAGCTACGATAATAGTATGCAAAACGTTTTAGGTGCAGCTATCAGTGCAGGTCCAACATACACCCAAATTGATTTCATTATGGGTAAGAATATGACTTTCTCAACAGCTAACAACGACCATATCGGTCTGCCGGAAGTTGGCGACGACTGGGATAAACGCTTCAATGTCAGTGTTGCTTATTACTTTTAACTCGCTCCACACTCTTTTTGTGGTACCTACATTCTACAAGCCACTCGTAAAATGTTAATTTAACCACGTCACCCATAGCCTTCATTATTATGAAGGCTTTTTTTACACATAATAAAAAAAAGCCAGCCCATCAATAAGCTGGCATTCTATCTTCTAAGTTAGTTACCTACACCACCATTGTTAACAGGGCCAGTTTCAGACGTTACTGCCGGCCACTGCTTAAACGTTGCAAGATGCTGGGCCACCGCTGCTTGTGCAGGACCAAAGGCCCACATTTTTTGCCCCATCCATTTTAAATACATACCAGACTCTTCAGCCGCTCTTTCAAAAGGATCACGACGTAAATTAAACAATAACGGCGCATTTAGCTCTTCTTTAGGGCCACTCCAGCCTTGATTTTGTATTACAAAATGCGCTTTCCAATCACCGACCCTCACTGCTTGCAACTTATCTCGCTCGTAGTAAAAAATCTCTTTACGGCTTGAAGCGCCATTCTCTGTCAGTAGTGACATTTGATTATAGCCATCAAGGTGCGCCTTAAATCCTTTGTAACCCTTGAGCATTTGTTGCTTCAAATCATTAGGGCCACCAGCAGCATTTACCAGCGTAGGCAATAAATCCATGCCATCAAACATGCCATTATTAACGACTCCAGCAGGGATCTTAGCGGGCCACTGGATCAAAAATGGAGCACGAACGCCACCTTCCCAAGTTGTACCTTTTTCACCGTGGTAAGGCGTCATACCACCATCAGGCCAAGTCATGATTTCAGGACCATTATCCGCGGTAAAAATAATGATGGTATTGTCAGCAATGCCTAGCTCCTCGAGCTTAGCAAGCATCTCACCAACATGGTCATCAAGATCTTTCATCACCACTTCTTGTAAACCCCAACCATTTTGACCTAACATCTTTTCATACTTAGGCGATAAGTGAGTCCACACGTGGCCGCGTGATGGGCAATACCAAGTAAAGAATGGTTTATCCTCTTTCACTGCTTTTTCAATAAAATTAATCGCGTGCTTATTCACTTCATCATCAAGTGTACGCATTCGTTCTATATGCAATGGGCCGTCATCAGTAATGGTTTGGCCACCTTTGCCATCTGCTTTAGCATGAATCACATTGCGCGGCGCAAATTGCTTAAATGCTCCATCTTTTGGCCAATCAGGATCTTCGGTATATTCCATCGCATTAAGATGATAGAGCCAACCCCAATACTCATCGAAGCCATGCATGGTAGGTAAAAAAGCATCCCTATCACCTAAGTGATTCTTACCAAACTGCCCAGTAACGTAACCCTGTTCTTTCAGCAGTTCAGGTAATGTTGGCGTATTAGCATTTAAACCTACAGGCCCACCTGGCAAGCCAACAGAGTGCATACCGGTTCTTACTGGAAACTGTCCGGTTAAAAATGCTGAGCGTCCCGCAGTGCAAGAGGGTTGCGCATAGTAATCAGTGAGCAACATACCTTTTTCGGCAATGCTATCAATATTTGGAGTTTGGCTGCTCATCACCCCTCTGTGATAAGCACTCAAATTTGAAATACCAATATCATCTGTAAAAATCACAAAAATATTTGGCTTATTCTCAGCGGCAAAAGCTGCGGTAGATATAAATCCGTATAGGCAAATAACTAATATATACAAAATCCGTTTCATCTCTTTATCCCTCTTTTTCAGTTTTTCTTATCATCGCAATACCGACAAGGCCAAAACCAACCTCTAGTAGTAAATAAACGACTAATAACCAATGCGGCCAACCGTCAACAATAAGACTTAATGCTCGTCCAAACGCCAATCCAAACATAAATACAGTCAAACTATACAGGGCAGGTAATTGATACTTTCTAATGAATGCCCCAAGGCCCCAAAAAAGTACCAAAGCGAGATATAAGCCCATTACCGCTCTAAAAATATGGCTACTGTTTATTGAGCTAGCATCAATATCAAAAAGAAAGGCAAGTGAAGTGCTTGGTTGCAAGCCATAACCTAAGGCAATTGGCGTTAAACCCACTGCAGCAACAAGCAAAAATTGTTGTTGGATCCGCATCGACTGTCCTTGTTAAATACGATTTGTATTTAAGGCTAGTCGACAAAGGTTAGTATTCAAGGATGAATCATTAAATAATTAAGTCAGAACAGTAGCTAATGTTTAAAACCCTATTCGCAAAAGGCCCGTCTAAAAGTGGTATTTAGCAAGTATATCTGCCACACCGCGAGCCTCTACCGCACTTATCGAGAAAAATGCTATTATTGCCATGAATAACACTCAACCGCGACTGCGGTAAAAATCATTGCGAGTGAACAGTTTAATCAATATAGTTTCGCCCTTTTTCAAGCCTCACTTAAGGTCTGTTAGCCATGCCATTGCCAAAAGATGAACTCCCTATCGAAAACAGCCAAACGCTAAGCGATTCAGAATATGAAGCGCCTGAGTTATCTATGGTTGAAGTGAGTCAATCGGTTGAGCAACTGACCAATGCTGAAGGTGAAGAACAGGCAGAGCTTTTCGATGAAATGTTAGAAGAAGCAGAGCCAGGTACTGTGGCACTGCTGCTTGAATCATTACCGTTAGATGAGCGTTACGAGCGTTGGTTACAGGTTGATACTGACGAGCGCATTGCCGTACTAGACTTGATGCGTGCCGATCCGCGTAACGGCATTCTAGATGAGATGCCTGAACCTGAGCTCGACTTATTGTTCTCGCAAATCTCACCTGAAGACTTGATTGAGTGGAGTGATACGCTATCTGATGCGATGACTGAACGTGCGCTGTCGCAAATGGGCGAACGCCAACGTCAGCATTATGATCGTTACGACCAATACTCTGAAAATGAAATTGGTCGTTACGCTGAGCACCAATTTTTGGCACTAAACCTCACCTCTACCGTGTCTCAAGCACAGCGTTTTTTCCGTCGAATCAAGCTCGACTGTAACGATCATGTGTTTTTGCTCGATGATGACGACAAATATATTGGTAGCGTGCGCCGTCACGATGTATTTCGTGCCGCCCCAGAAGCGACTTTAGAAAGTTTACTATGGGAAGACAGTCGCTCAATTTTGGCAGATGCCAGCCTAATTGAAGCAGCAGAAGCAATTGAGCACAGTAACGAACTAGAAATCGCCGTCGTTGATACCAGCGGTATTATGATTGGCCGTATGACACTGCGCACCGCAACCGCACTGGTGCGAGAACACTACGAAGCGCAGTTAATGGCAACCGCAGGTATGGATGAAGACGACGATTTGTTCGCGCCGATTACCGTAGGTGCTCGCCGCCGCGCCGTATGGTTGGGGATTAACTTACTCACCGCATTTTTAGCCTCGGCGACTATTGGCTTGTTTGAAAATGTATTAGAGAAAGTAGTCGCGCTGGCAGTATTGATGCCGATTGTAGCCTCAATGGGCGGCATCGCTGGCAGTCAGTCATTAACCTTGATGATCCGCGGTATGGCCATGGGACAGATCTCCTCGGGTAACGTAATGTCATTACTCAAAAATGAACTGGGGATTGGTATTTTAAATGGTGTACTTTGGGCCACAGTCATCGGTCTTATTGCCGGATACTGGTTTAACGATCCTATAATGGGCACGGTAATCGGTGCAGCGATTCTAATTAATATGGCAGTTGCGGCAATTGCCGGTGTCATGGTGCCGATGATCCTGCAGAAAATGAATCAAGATGCTGCGCTATCGGGCTCGGTTATTCTTACTACTGTGACTGATGTTGTCGGCTTCTTCTGCTTCTTAGGCCTAGCTTCAATTTTGTATTTATACTAACAGTTGTATTTTCTGAGCACAGAAACCACAAAGCCTAGCTAACAGCTAGGCTTTTTTATGCTCACTATTCGTTCTTTTGCTGTTTCTCTTGCGGCACCAATCTCACCGGCACTCCCAATTTAACTAAATAATTGAGAATATATCGGCCGCTCCAAACCCAACCACTTAATGGAATGAGATGACTATCCACTCCAATTAGCTTTATATCACCATCAATATATAAACCTGGTGGACCAACATCGTCAGCTTCGGCCTGAACATCGGCGTGACTAATGTAAGCGACTTCAGCGTAGGATATCTTTCTCGAATCATGACCATTTATGCCGGGAGTTAATAACCAAAGCTGCTCTTTGGTAACACAGACCGCCTTAAACGTGCCAAATCTTATTTCGCTACAAAAAGTAAAAATAACCGCCAAGCAAGGGATGGCCAAAAAAACAAAAGTAATACACATCATAAACACCACGCCATAATCAGACATGGTCTCTGTCATATAGAAATAATCACCAAACTTAGTACGCCGGCGGCCAACAGGAAATAGAAACTTAAACAAGTCTGGCAGCCAACAAACGTAAACGTATAGGCCGACAAGCCCAAAGGAAAATGACTTAATACTATCTCGCCATGACTTTTTAGTGATTGTGTGCCCCGGCGTTATAGATAGATGCAGATTGAGCTTTGCAATAACCGTTTTGGCATCATCACCATCGAATGGGTCTTCTTCAAGAGAAATAGTGCCAACAAACACAAGCTCACTCTGTTTAACCATATAAACATCAAACCTTTGCTGAAGTAAACAGTTAGACTGCTTGTTCTCCAGCAGTAAATACTTCTCTGCCAAGGGCAAAACAAGCTCAGCTTGGCGATGCAAGCATCTATAAACCAATACAGACAAGCAGATTTGATAAGCCACAATGACCAGCAGTAACATGCTGATATTAGCCAAAGCATAGATATCGCTCGCAGCGACACTCACAAAGAAACAACCCAATACCCATTTATCAAAGCCAGATAATTGCGCAGACTTTGATATTCGTAACGCATCATCTTTCAGGTAAATGTGTTGGCGTAACTTAGGCTTAAAAACAAAACTGACAATCACATAAAGCGTTGCGATAGCGGTTAGTACCAGCAAAATAGCTTGAGCATCATAAAAACAGGCCCCAAGTAGCAAGACCACACCGATCACTAACGAGGCTTTCTGGAACATGCTTCGCGTAAAAGGGGTGAGGACTGTGTCTTGAATACTGGCTACTGTGTTCACTGTACCTCCGACACTTATCCGATTGGCGCTATGGCATCGATTAACTTACCCAAAAAGGCAGGCTCATCTTGGATAAAGCTATTCTTCTTATGCTCTATCAGTGTCACTTGAGGTAATTTGGCGGTTAAAATCAGATTCATCAGTTCTCGTTCTGACGGATATTGATAAAAGAGCTTACCCGTTACATAAGCATTATCTCGCTGCCACTCAGCGAACGATTTAGAAAAACCAGCCCCTGTTGGCACACGGATTTGAGCAAATAACTCAGGATCGATATAGCGAGCGAAGTTATAAAGGCCGTGTAATTCGAGTGCAAAACATTTTTCTAGTGCGCCATTTACTCGGCTGCGGGCAAAGCCTAGGTTAGCTTGCTGCAATGCTTCACTCGCGCGCTTACTATCAGCTTGCGTCAGCGCCACTAGAAAATTGATAACCGCACCATCCAACACTGGTAGCTTCTTTTTCAAAAACTTTTCAGCCAAAGCTAATGCTTCTGTTTGCTTAGAACGGTCTTGATAATACAGTGAGCTAATTAAATTCAGCGCAGGTGCGTTGTAGTAGGGATACTTGCAAATTGTTAAGTCAACAGGTGAAAATGTATGCATCACCTCAAAGTCATTACCTGCAAAAGCAGCCACAATATTGTGATAAAAACTGCTGTGATCTGTGCCACCAGCAGTGATGGCACTCGATAATAGTCTTTGCCTTGTAGACTGAAAGATAACGTCATTGAGCATCTGGCAATCCTGAGTCTTGAACGCTTGATAACATCCAAATAGCTCAACCGGCTGAGTATCTCGTAAACATCTCGCTATCGCCTTTGGCAAGTCATCTCGATTTGCAAGTAACTTAACCGTGTCTTCTGGCTCAAGTTCAACGCTATACAATTGCTGCAACTCATCCCATGAACGGATGTAAGGGTATGTCTCAGCAAAACGTTGCAGGCGTTCTTCGGCGAGTTTGTTATAAAGGCTTAAATACTTTTGGGCATTATCCATAATGATCTCAAGCAAGCATAAACTTATGTCGGTGTAGCGGCGAAATCAGCTGGGACAAAAGCGATGCCGCTAACGCAGGCTTGCTCTAGAGCAAGTTTGACTCGCTCATTGACATAATAAACCAATTTGTAATTCGATAGCGTAAAGCAGTCATGAGTGATTGTGGAGCCCAAAAACCGCTGTTTATCAAGCTTTTCACTCGACACCTTAGCATAGCCACCAATCACCTCTTTAAAACGTTTGGCATTAGACGCCACAGGATCAAGTAGATCATAATCGGCGATGCAATTCATAAATGTAAAACTGTGGTCAATCCTGTCAGCGTGCACCTCAACAGGCACAAACTGTAAACCGCTAAACTGATTTTCTAAGAAAATTTGCTGCACTTTTTCACTAGCCAGCAAACCAATACCCAGTTTTAAAAAGTCAGACATTGCCCGGCCTTCATAAAAAGTATCAAGGCTGACAACTGGCGGCGTAGCAAATGATTTAGGCTCGGTGTAATAAAAGTTGAGCTGCTGAGGTGGTTGCTCTGTGAAGCTCGCTTCGTCAGCTTCAAATACTGCAGACAACAAATAATAATTCATAAACAAATATACTCAGCAACCACTACGGAGCGAATGGTCTCTGATAATATTTTGTAAATCAATAGCATTTACTCAAAAACGAGTTCCAAACTTGCTATCGAATAATGTCACTAATTAGCGATTACCTAGCTTTGTTGGCGAGAGAGTAACAAATATGGGGCAACAAAAAGCCCCTTATTAACGAGTTTAATAAGGGGCTTTTTTAACAATAATTCTTACTTATTTTACTAAGCCGTCATTGCTGCTTTTACGTAAACATCGAAACGGTTTTTCTTAGTGGCAATCACCATGCTAGGTTTTACGCCATCTAAATCATCAGCATAGTCAGGGCGTTTAACTACGACGCGCTTTGTGGCTAATGCCATCGCAGGTGCTAGCAAGCCATCTGCATCAAGATCGGCCCCGACTAAGGACTGGAACACGCGCATCTCTTTTTTCACTAATGCAGATTTTTCACGGTGTGGATACATGGGATCTAAAAATACAACATCCACTTCGGTGTTCGATACTGCCGCCGCATCGGCTAATGAATCAATACTTGAGCCATGAAACAAGCTCATACGCTGTTGCATCCAACTACCAATTTCGGCGTCTTCATAGGCGCGGCGCAGGCCATCCTCTAGTAGCGCAGCCACAATCGGATGACGTTCAACCATTAACACCTTGCAACCAAGGCTGGCTAATACAAACGCATCGCGACCAAGCCCCGCTGTACCATCAACCACGGTAGGCATAACACCCTGCTTAAGCCCTACGGCTTTTGCAATTGATTGACCACGACCACCACCAAATTTACGGCGATGCGCCACTGCGCCTGAAACGAAATCAACCGAAATACCTTTAAGCTTCGGCTCATCACGCTTAATTAGCGTCAGGATATTATCTTCAAATACCAACTCAAACTCGGCGTCTGGATCATAAACCAATCCCCAGCGTTCGCAGGCGGATTCGATTGTTGGATAATGGCGATTAAAGAAAATGCTGGTCACAAGTAGGCTCTATGTTTGAGTGTTAACCTGCAGATAATACCACTCCTCGCTAAGAAACCATATCCAGCACTTTATCTTCTAATAAGGGTTTCAGCGCTAATTTGTGCAATTTCGCACCTCAAAAAGCCTCAAAACAGCTCAAAGCAACTGAAATCGACCTAAAAAACTTCAATATAACTATAAGTAGGTAGGTGTTCACATCCTAGTCAATCTGCATCAGGCACACTTTTGCTGTCGTTGATAAATCAAACGGCAATAAAAGAAATAAAAGAGAGATAAGTGATGATGAACGCAAACAAATTTAAAACAAGATTGTGCTACGCCACGCTTGTTGCTGCTTGCTCAATGAGCATGGTGGCATGTTCTGGCGATGACGGCAAAGACGGTGAAGATGGTCAGCCTGGTGGCAATACCACCACACAAGCTGAAGTGCTAACCTTAACCCTGACTAGCACCACCATTACCGATAACACCCTAAGCATCGACTTTAGTGCTGAAAACGAACTGGCGATTCCAGTAATAAAAATTGCCGCGATTAAAGTCAATGCCGCTCAGCTGCTGCCACAAATTGAAGGCGAACGCTCACAGTGGCAAAAGCTAGCAGGCGAAACTTGCTCACCTGCTAAAGGCTGCGAAGGCACCTTGGTTGATAACATGGACGGTAGCTACCGCTATACCATGAATGCAACGCTATCGATGGGCGATGTAAGCCATAACAGCGACTTTACTCAACGAGTGCTATTTAGCGTATTAGCAACAGACAATATTCCAGCCACTGAAGTTATTTCAGACTTTAAAGTCGATGGTAGTGAAGTCATCGATAATCGCGGCATTATCGACGGCAGCTCATGCCTGAGCTGTCACGACGATATCGCGTCAATTAAACACGGCGGCGCTAACATTGAAAACTGTGCAAGTTGCCACACTAGCAACAATATGGACAATCCAGAGATGGTTTGGCCGGTACTGGCTCACACCGCCCATATTGGTATTACTCCACAAGCGCTAGGTAACTGTACTAGCTGTCACTCGAAAGAAGTTAGCGAAACTGAGCTACAAGCCACGAACTGGAACTTAGTGCCAACCCGTGAAACCTGTTCTAGCTGTCACGATATGACAACTAATCCAGTGTACGATCACAGCACCCAACCTGATAACGCTAACTGCTTAACCTGTCACTCACCAGAGAACACTTATGACGTTCACATGAGTAAGTCAGAAAAAGCAGTCGCAGAAGATCAGCGCAATATCGTCAACATCAGCCTTGAAGAGGCCAAGCTAGTTGAGCAAAATGGTGAGCATTACGCTGAAATTAGCTTCGCTCTGCTTGATCGCCAAGGCGAGCGCATTAGCGTTGCTAACAACAATCCTGCCGACGCAGATTGGATTAAGAACCTACAGCTTTATGTTAACTGGGGCACCTCAGTCGACTTCACCACCAGCCGTGGTTACAGCATTTTTGTTAAGAGTAACAAGAAAGACATTACCCAAGATGGCAGTGGTGACACGCCAGCCGGCGAGCGTGAGCGTACACCGCTACACGGCTCACAAGACAATGTGTTTACTTACCTAATGGGTCCAATTGTTACTCAAGACGCTATCTCAGGCGACTTAATTGATGATGCAGGCTTTATCACTAACCGCTTTATTTACTGTTTCGATGACGCGCAAAATCTAGTGAGCTGTGACCAAGCCGGCCATACTAAAAACGCTGAAGCCAACAAGCGTTGGTTCTTTGATAAAAATGGCCTAACCGATGCGCCTGAAGCTAAGCGCCCAGTGATTGTGAGCAACAGAACCTGTGGTTCGTGCCACGGCTACGACGAGTTTAACGACAACTCTGAATTAGCTTGCCGCAGCTGCCATAGCCGCAATACCGAGATCAACAAAGAGCTAGCCGATACCACTTGTTTCTCTGGTCACGACCACGACGAACTTGGTGAGCATATTCGTCCATTTGAAGAGCGCGCCATGGTAGCTAAAGGTAAGCCGGGCTTCTTAAGTTCTACAGCTGATATCGTTGACCCATGCTTGGCTTGTCATAACCCGAACACCCCGCCAACTCAGGCAATTCGTGAGATGCACACTAAGCCAAGCGACTGGGATTATGTTGAACAGTTAACTGTAAGTCACCCAGACCACAAGGTATGGATGCACTCACTACATACAAACCAACGTGCCACTCAAGACCGTGAAAATGGCGTGCGTAACATTGAGTTCCCTGCAGATAAAGCTAACTGTTACCGCTGTCACGAAGGCGACACCTTTGGCGTTGACCGTCTAACAGCTGTGGGTCGTCCACTGGCATTAGATTTAGATTACAACCCAGATTCACGTGCTCACCCAGCCACCGATATCACGGTTGATGCTTACACTTCTCCAGTTTCAGCGACTTGCTACGCGTGTCATGCTAAGCAAGAAGACGCTAACGGTAAAATGGTGATCAACAAAGCCGTACGAGCCCATATGGAGCAAAACGGTGGTCGCTTTGGTGTTGCAGCTAACCAGCTGCAAGTTGAAGCGTGCGCAGTGTGTCACTCGCTAGACAACCTTAAACAGGTGCATAACCTTTAAGGTGAAGCCAAAAAGTAATTGATGTCCCTGCAAAAGATATCAAGCAGCCCAACGTTTTACGTTGGGCTGCAACTTTTTAATCAAGCGCAAAATTACCCTGTTAAACATTTAGCCAGCATTTGACGCTTGTATGCGTAAATCTATTTTCTCACAGCGACAAACTTATGCGCGAGCTGGCAACCTTGATGGAAAGCAGGAAGTGGATCAAAGTTTACGGGCAAAGATTTCCTCAGAAATAGACCTAAGAATATACTCAATTAGATATCTGTTTTATAAGAGAACGCCTGTGCAATTAACGCCAACGCTAAGCTTAAACGTGACTCAACAGCACCTTATTGATGCTGAGGACTCGTCACGTATTGAACTCAGCTATGCCGAAACAGCCGTTCTGCAATTGATGCTCAAACATCAAGGCACTCTCATTACCCGCGAAGCCTTACTAGAAGCCGGTTGGCACGACCGTGTGGTTTCCGCCTCATCGTTGCAGCAGTGCATTAGCGTACTAAGAAAAAAGCTCGCCAACTACCCAGATATTGAGCTAAAAACTATTCCTAGGCATGGCTATGTATTGCACTTAGCAACAAAAGACTCACAGGCGGCAAAACTCAAGCAACCTAAAGCCATTGTGCTATTTGCTATAGCAGTCATCCTGTTGGGGTTATTACTCGGCTACGCCTATTTTACTCATCAACAAGCGCCGTATAGTGAAACCAGTATCAGCACTAAACTGAACCACGCAACGGGTGAAATGACCGTTTTTAGCCCTAGCGCTGATGATAAGCTTAGCGTCAATATGGTCAATCAACGCTTAGGCAACCAAATAGCCCATGAGCCCAACTGGCAAGCGCCTTTCAAACAATTTAGTAGCTTTGCTTTGCTCAACCAGCAGATGGACAACTTTGCTATCTGTCCTGACTATCAAGATAATCAGTGCAGCGGCAAACAGCTGATCAATATCAGTAGCGAAACCGGTCATGGCAGTAAGCTGGCGTTATCAGACTTTTTGACCACCAAAATACGCATGGAACAAAAGACCTATAACAAGCTTGATCTGCCTGAGCTTAGAGCGCATCAGGGCGATCTTAAAGAGCAGGTTTATCATGGCGACTTGTACTTCTCTATCGATGATCATCGCTTGGTGCGGAGCGACATTCGCATCTCATTAGTCAACCTTGCACCAGATAATGGCATCTTCTATTTTGCCGCCTGCATTACCGATGAGGATTGCTATACCACGCCAATCCGTTACGAGATCCGTGGCCAATTTAAGCGCACCACCGAAAAATGGCAGCAGCGCAGAGTGGAGCGCTTTGATATCGACGTCAGTAAAACCACGCTATCTTCACCGAATGCCTTATCTGATACCGCGCAAACCATCTACCTCGCGCTAAGAAAACAGCATTTAACTCAAGCCCAACTGAGCTTTTATCGCATTTATCAAGATGACGGCACCGCTGTTTGGCAACTGCCATTGGTGAACGATAACGTTATGTGGATGCAACGCCAGACACTCAAATTATGATCCCTTGCCTGAGTTGATATATAATCTAACCTCTGTTCCTTTAGGCTAAAAACTCAATGTTAAGTTATCGTCACGGCTACCACGCTGGCAATTATGCCGATGTTCTCAAGCACGCTATTTTGCTACAAGTGCTTAAACTCATGCACAAAAAAGATAAGCCTCTGGCTTATATCGACACCCATGCAGGCGCTGGCGGTTACGCATTAACTGATGAGTTTTCAAAGAAAACCGGTGAATACCTCGATGGTGTAGCCAGACTATGGGAAAGAACCGACTTACCAGAGTCTTTAGTGCAATACATCGAAGACGTGAAGCACTTCAACCAAGGTAAACAAGAGCTAGAGTTCTACCCTGGTTCACCTGCTTTTGTTGATATGAACATGCGTGAAAAAGACCGCATGGTATTGCACGAACTACACGGTACTGACTTTTTAACTCTGGATGAGCAATTTAGCGGTGATCGCGCTGTACGCGTTATCAAAGGTGATGGTCTTAAAGGCCTGATTGCTGCAGTGCCGCCACTTGAGCGCCGCGGCGTGATTTTGATTGACCCAAGTTACGAAATCAAAACCGATTACCAAGATGTGGCTAAAGCGATTATCAAAGCCCACAAACGCTTTTCTACCGGCGTATTTATGCTGTGGTATCCGGTTGTGGATCGTGACCAAACCGAAGGCATGCTTAAACTATTAGCTGAAAGCGGCATTAAAAACCAATTACGTATCGAGCAAGCGATTAAGCCTGATAGTAATGAGTTTGGCATGACAGCAGCAGGTCTGTGGATCATTAACCCACCATGGCAGCTAGATACTACAGCTAAAGAGATGCTGGATTACTTAGAACGTCGCATCGGCCATAACGGCGGCAAGACAATCGTTAAACAAGAAGTGCCTGAGTAGAAGATAGAGCCTAGGAAAGCAAAGAAAGGTCCTAGGTGCGAGGTTCTAGGCCCTAGGAAAAGCTAAGACGGAAAAGCAACAATCAAAAGATGTCAGCCTCAACGAGTCAGTTTTGACCTTGCTTTTAAGCTTTTCCTAGCAGCCAACTTGTTGGCGCCCTCGCAGGTGCGTAGCACCGTCCTAGCAGTGAGCCTGCGAACGCCCTAGTACCTGATGCCTATAAACACTCTTGATCATCATTAACCTGACGAGTAAACACGCCCAAAATGGCATTGATGATCCCCACCTCTGTATCTCTATTATTCGCTGATGATTCCGAACTGCCGCCAATCGCTTGTCGTTGTTCTCTTTGCTCTGCGTTACCGTGAGCACCGCTAACAAAATCACAGCCGGCATTGGCTGCAGTGTTTGATGAACAGCCCGTTGCCACGATACTTATCAGCATTATCATCACAGTCCTTTGTACTCGCTTTTGCCTAAGCCCTTGTATAAGCCTTTGCATCAATTCTTTCCTTAATTATTCAAACAACGACTCAATCTGGTCGCTTAAAATGCACCTGCGGCCCCAGGAAATACCACAGGGCTTACGTTACCATTAGCACTCACACTGGCAACACCAAATAGGTAGTTATCAATCACCATATTATTCAAGGTGAATGACTCAACCTTACCGACATAGCGGCTATGGGTCCACTCAGGTTCAGTGGTTAAACGCCAATATACCCGGTAACCAACCACATCTTTAGCGGCACTTTGCTGCCAACTCAGTGTGGTATTAGCTGACACTTTACCCGCAATGGTCACTTCGCTTGGCGGCGCTGGAGCCCAAGCCATTGAGGCTAAACTTATCGCATTAAGCGCGGTGAGCTTGGCATTAAAATCAAAGTCGACACCCTCAATCACATCACCATAAGCAATGCCGTTCTCTACGCGAATATCTTGATGTTGGCGATCATAATGCTCGTTAGTTTCCATGATCCGCACCGCAGGAAAGCCTGCTTTATTGAACGGTAAATGGTGACCACCGCGACCAAATCTGTCTAAGCGGTATACCAACATTACATCGAGATTTGTCATGTATTGGTCAGCTAACGTTTTGATCTTACGAGCGAGATTGCGAGATGCTGAATCATTCTCACCACCACTGAAATAACGCTCTTTAGCTTCATCGGCGGTTTCTGCAATGCGCACACCTTCTGAAAATACTCGCACCGAGCGGTTATCGATAACGCCATTAATCCCTGCAATATTACCTATCATGTCATTATTGAGTACCGCTGTAACTCGCCAGCCTTGCTCTTTTGCATACTGAGCGAGCGTTGCTCCGCCATATAGGCCCTGTTCTTCGCCAGATAACGCGGCATAAACAATCGTGCCAGCAAACTGATACTGCGACAGCACCCTCGCCGCCTCAATCGCCCCCGCCACGCCAGAGGCATTATCATTTGCACCGGGTGAAATTGATTTAGCATTCATCACATCGGTTACGCGTGAATCAATATCGCCACTCATCATTACCACGCGTTTGGGGTCAAGTGTGCTGCGCTGAATGGCGATAACATTGACCACTTCAGTGGGATTAGGAATACGCTTTCCGGTGACGGTATCGCTTATGGCTATCACCTCTAAACAACCACCACATGCAGCAGATATTTGCTCAAACTCCGCCTTAATCCAGCGCCTTGCCGCACCAATCCCTTGGCTGTCTGATTGGGTTTCAGACAAAGTATGCCGGGTGCCAAAGCTCACCAGTTTAGCCACATCTTGATGCAAACGGCTTGCAGAGGTGGCGTTGGCAATATCGTATAAACGCATATCTTCAGTTGACGGGGCAGCCGTTAACTGCGCATCTTGGTTAGCAAAAGCGGCAGCAGGTATTAGCAGGGATAAAGCGGCCACGCTTGAGGTCACGCGGCTTTTGATTGAGGGGATACATTGCATAATCGGCGCATTCTTTTGTTGTTATTTTAAACAACACAGTAGCAAAATCCAGCGCCTAAAACAGATCAAGACGGTAAACAATTGTTAATAGGTATGTCAGTCAATAAACCGGCCTTGGCAGCTAATGTAATACTGAGTGTAACTCATCAAATAGCCAATGCATTACCGGGCCGATTTGCTTATCTCGGCGATTCACCACGCCCATTTCCACCAGCAATGGCTCGGTAATATATTCGGTTGAAAGCTCTTTTAAATCTTCAATATACCAGTCAGACTTGGCGACATGTTCTGGCACTAACGCCCAGCCCACGCCCTGTAAAACCAAAGCAACTATGTAGTAGTAGCTATCAATATACCAATAGTTTGCCGATAACGTTGCCGTTTGTGACTGCCCGGTAATATCGCAAATAGCCAACTGCCGATATTGCATCAGCTGCTCTAATGTCGGCGCGGGGCAGGCAGCTAAAGGGTGGGAGGGTGCGACCACTAAACTTTGTTTAAACTGACCAATCGACATAAAATCGAGCGAGTCTGGCAGCATGGTCGAGGAGTGAAACATAATGCCGATATCGGCGCGTCCGGCATCCACCCATGCACCAATATCCTCTTGCGAACCATTGATGATGGTGAGCTTCAGCAGCGGAAATTGCGTCGATATACGCTGAAATAACGCTTCAAATGCAGTAACTGGCACAGCTTCATCCATGGCAACAGTCAGCGAGATCTCCTCACCTGAGGTGACCGTCATTGCACGGGCATTTAAGCGTTGGCATTGAGCGAGTACTGACTGCGCTTCGATAAACATCTCTTCCCCAAGTTTAGTCAGCACTGGTAGCTTGGCGCTACGATCAAACAACTCAAAGCCAAGATCTGCCTCTAAGTTACTCACCGCGGTACTTATACGCGACTGCGCTTTACCCATTTTGCGCGCCGCAGCGGAAAATGAGCCTAGCTTTACCGAGTTTACAAATGCATTAAGCTCATCAATCGTCCAGTTCATCGCTCACTCGCTCATCTATACCAAAAACAGATAGTAACTAACTTTATTCAATCTCAAATACAGAGTAACTTGCCGAGCTTTATTGTTCAATATTGATATTCCTATGTTAGATCCAAGCATCGAAAACACACAGACTCAGTCCATTAGCCGCACATTCTGGCGTTATACCTTGCCAGCCATTGCCGCTATGTTAGTTAACGGTTTATACCAAATCGTCGACGGCATTTTTATTGGGCATTACATAGGGTTTGAAGGACTAGCTGCAATCAATATGGCTTGGCCAGTGATCTACTTTATGGTGGGTTTTGGCATCATGGTGGGTATGGGCAGCGGTAGCTTATTATCGATTCAGCGAGGCAAAGGTGATACCCGCGCCGCGCCAACCATTTTAACTAGCAGCTTAATGATTATGCTGGGGTTAGCTGCCATATCGACTACGATTTTAATCGCTTGTAGCGATCTATTTCTTAAGGCTCAAGGTGGCGCTGGTAATACCTTGGTCATGGCGCAGGAGTATATTGGCGTATTCACCTGGGGCGCTGTAATTACCGTAATAGCGTCAGCTATTCCTTTGCTGATCAGAAATGATGAAAGCCCAAACATTGCCACCGGCTTAATGGTGTTAGGCGCTGTGATCAATATTGCGCTCGACTATCTACTGATCGGCGTATTCGATTTTGGCTTATTAGGTGCATCAATGGCGACCATCAGCGCACAAGCAGTAGTTTGTGTCTTAGGCCTTATCTATTTTTGCTCAGCTAGAAGTAGCATTAACTGGTCAGCCAAATTTAGCTGGTTTAACGCCTCTTTTGCCAAGCAAATCGTACTGCTTGGCTCTTCTAGCCTATTTATGTACTTGTACACTAGCTTTGTGTTTGCGCTACATAACCGCTTATTCACTGAGTATGGTACGCCGCTCACCGTTGGCGCATTTGCCATCGTCGGCTACTTGATGGTGTTGTACTATCTAGTGGCTGAAGGCATTGCAGAGGGTATGCAGCCGCCGGTGAGTTACTACTATGGCGCTGAGCAGCATGAAAACATCAATAAGATGCTTAAGCTGTCGGTAAAAGTAACCTTAATTGCCGGTACCAGCTGGGTGTTACTACTCAACCTATTACCTGAAACCATGGTTGGCTTGTTTAACAATGACGATCCATTGTTAATCGCAACTGCGATTGATGGCATTAAAATGCACCTGTTCGCCATGCCGCTAGATGGCTTTATCGCGCTATCCTCAATCTACTTTATGGCGACTAACCAAGGCGTTAAAGCACTCGTCATCGCTTGTGGCAATATGCTAATCCAGCTGCCATTTTTAATGATTTTACCTAAATTTTTGGGCGTGAATGGCGTGTGGATGGCTATGCCACTGTCTAACATTGCTTTGTGTTTAATCGTGGTGCCTATGGTGTGGTTAGATATTAAAGCTCGCGCTAAAAAGGCCAATCAAGCTAAATCTGAACACACTAAATCTGAACAAACTAAGTCAAACAAAGCCGAGTTAAACCAAGCTGCAGTAGCACTATAATAATCTAATATTTTAGAGCATATTGCGAAAGCGCTTACCCTCTGCGGTAGCGCTTGAGCAGTATTTGCACTCGCTCCACATAGGCGCGAGTTTCTGAGTAAGGCGGTACGCCATTATACTGCTCAACCCTTGATGCTCCTGCGTTATAAGCCGCACACGCCAAGGTAATATCACCATCAAAACGTTTTAGCAGCTGAGCGAGATAACGGCTTCCAGCTGCGATATTTTCTTGCGGATGGAATGCATCAACCACGCCTAACTCTTTTGCTGTTGCAGGCATTAACTGCATCAAACCTTGTGCGCCAGTTTTTGATACCGCCGCAGGCTTAAATGCTGATTCAGCATGGATCACCGCTCGAATAAGTGCCGGCTCTAACTGGTAAGTGTGAGCAGCTGCGGCAATTTGTTGCTTATATAGCGAGGTAAATAGTGGGATTGATTGCCAGTTAATATTCGATTCTGATTGGCAGGCGTAACAGTCAAACAGTAAAACTTGGTAATGCCCTTGCTGCGGTGCATAGTCGCTGAATACTAAGTTGCCGTCTTCACTGCGATAGTGATAAACCTTTTCTCCCTGCTTAGTTTTAGCCACGTCAGAATTCATTGAGATAGGCTCCGAGTTGACAACTGAGCGAGCTAATGCACTTTTATTCGCAGGCTTAGCAACAAAGTGTGGCTTAGTGTTTTCTGCCGCCACGTTAGCCGACAATACCGCAAGAATGAGTCCCAGCCATCGAGCCATCATAACCCTGTCGATTGCTCAAGTTGCAACACATCGACAATAGCGAAAAGCTGCTTCATTTCTTTGTTGATCTGACTAAACTCATATTCAAAAGTCGCCGGCTTAAATATCGATGCCATCTCAAAGCGATCTTGTTTACTACCGAGCATGATCAGCAATTTATTACGGTAAAATGCACACTGGATCTTATTACCAAAACTGGCAGACAAGGCCTGTAAACGCTCCATAAAGCTCACGGTTAACAGATAACGAGCCTCAATTTGGTTAGTGGAAAATACATCGAATTGCTTTTCAAAAATCGGATCTTCTAGCTTTACTCGATCTAAGCTTTTAAACGAATCAGACAGGAAATTAACTAAGCCGCCTCGGGTTTTAACCACCACAGTATGACCTCGAAAATCTTTATGGCTACTGAGCTCTATCATGACACCTTTAAATACAGTGACCGTATCAGTCGATTTATCGCGCCTAACTTGCTTGGTCAAATGCAGTTCATTTAAGGCGATTTCTACCCCGTTATATGTGCCCTGCACATAATCAGAGAAGTTGGCATCTTCGTAGTAAGGTAAGAGCTTCGATGCCTTTAACACCGACAAACTCATTTTATGGTCGGCGCTGAATATAAAGTCCTGACCGAAATATTTAAAAATAAGCGGATAGATTTTCTGTTTTACATCATTTTTATAATGCTTAATCGGGTTATACAGCCACCACAATAAAGGCAAAGCCAGAACAACCAGGCCTATTAGGTAAACCATTAACGGCTCAGATAAGCGCATATATGGCATAAACATAAAGGCCAATACCGCAAGCGCAACATAGATAATACTGCAAAGATATAAACGCTTGCGGCAAGCTTTTAAACTGGCCACTCGGGCGTTTTCAAATTTACTGGTTAGTGGCTCTAGGTGCTGTCGATAATATTGAGTAAAAGCTTCTATCTCAGCAGAACTGGCGACAAGATTATTAGTTTGGCGCACAGCTCTTATCGGTGCACCAAACAGAAAACTAAAAATATTCATAATACTAGTTTTCTTGTCTTCTTTACCTCTATACGCAGCAGCAAAGTTACGCTATTTCAAGAAGTCGGCGGCATCTACTGGGGCTTTAGCAGCCTCGTCAGCTTCATAAAATGGCATCACCTTAACCTTGGCTATTGAGGCGATAATCGAACCAGGAAAGATCTCAACCGCGGTATTGAGTTCAGACACGGCCGAATTATAAAAACGACGTGCGGCAGAGAGTTGCGCCTCAACTTCATTATAAGTTTGCATTGCCTGCAGCATGGTGTTGTCAGATTTAAGCTCGGGGTAATTTTCAACGCTGACCATCAACTGCGACATTTTCTGGTTCATCTTTTCAGCGACTTGCAGGTGATTTTTAACTGACTCAGGATCAACGGCATCGTAGCCTTTGGTCGCCAACGCTCTTAATTCAGTGATTTCAGTCAGTAAGGATTTCTCATGATCCATATACTTCTGCGCAATTTTGAGGATGTTCGGCACTAAGTTGGCGCGCTTTTTAAGTTGAACATCAATGCCAGACAGGGCTTCTCGACCAGTGTTACGCTTTTTAATTAAGCTCACATACCAAAGGTAGCCAATAATAACCACTAGGCCTAACCCTAATAATATCCCTTCCATTTGTACTTCCTATTATTCTTTTTAATGGCAACTGACTCACCTTAACCGCTGTAATTGGGCCAAAACGGCAAAACCAGTTTCATTGTTATTGCCATACTGTTACTTATTTGAGTAACTAAATCCAGCTTATGTAAAGATTTATCCATTCTTTAAAAGCGTTACTTTTTAAGCACACATGCAAAAAACTCTCGCCATCTACCCTATAAGCTTATGTTTAAACGAACATTAATAGCTGACTTACCTCATTTTTATATTTAAATAAGCAAAATTAGCCAGCCATGCGTAAAATTTAACTTACAAATAATGTAACCAATTGAAAAGTTATAAATATATAACAAATATAATCAGCGTTTTTTTGAGCAACTTATTTCTCATTTGGGCTAATCCCGACTGTTTATCGAGTTAAAATTTAAATTTAACTCCACTTTTATTTAACTTTGCTCTTACTTGGCTATTTATCATGGTTTATCTGCAAGCGTTAGCCAAAATCAGCCATATAAAACAAACATCAGCAGTTATAAGCATCATAAATCTATTCAGCAACAGTACAGCTTGCCCTAGTTATAGTTATCCCACTCCTAACGGACAACTTATCCATTTATCCCCTTCGGACTCATTCATATGAGTCCTTTTTTTTGCCTGTGATTTAATTTTCCCTATATACATAAGCACTTTGAAATATTCATCCATCTACAAAACACGAGACAACTTTTATCCGCATAAAGTCGGACAATCATTCAGCCTAGATACAGCTAGCACTAGTTATAGTAATTCCACTCCCAACGGAAATTGTTAATCAATCCCTTTTAGACTCATCCTATATGAGTCTTTTTTTTGCCTCTAAATCTAGCCTGAATAATCTCATTACCCAGTTAAAAACCGCACTACAGCTCGATTTCTATGTTTTTGTTATCTCTGCTAAATCGTTCGATTTAAGGTTTAATTAATTTTATTTATCCATCATGACACATAGGCTTAACAATAAATGCTCATTAGTAGCTACTCAGGCCGCACATCAGTAGAATAATAAAAATAATAATTAATATTGAAGGAAGACCTTATGAGCTCCAATAACGGCGATAGCTTACCTTTGCCTGGTGACGTCCCCTCTGACCCCAACAATCAGCCTAGTGGTTGGTTTGTCCGCTTCCTTAACGTTGTAGAAAGACTCGGTAATTTACTACCTCACCCTATTACGCTTTTTGCCATGTTCTGCGCTGCCGTCGTAGTCATTAGTGGTATTGCTGGATACTTTGAATTAACCGTTGTTGACCCTCGCCCAGAGGGTGCATCAGGGCGCAGCGCCGATGGTCTTATCCATGTTGTTAGCTTGATGAACGCCGAAGGCTTGCGGATGATAGTCTCCAACTTGGTGACTAACTTTACCGGCTTTACCCCGCTAGGTACCGTGCTTGTAGCATTATTGGGGGTAGGTATTGCCGACCGTTCAGGCTTATTATCTGCCGCGATGCGTTTACTGGTTATGGGCGCATCTAAGCGCTTAGTTACAATGACCTTAGTCTTTGCCGGTATCGTTTCAAACACCGCATCAGAGCTAGGCTATGTGGTGTTAATTCCGATGGCCGCGATGATCTTCCATTCGTTAGGACGTCATCCTCTCGCCGGTCTTGCGGCAGCATTTGCTGGTGTATCTGGCGGTTACAGCGCCAACTTATTGCTTGGCACAGTGGACCCTCTGCTTTCAGGGATCACCGAAGCTGCAGCGCAAATGATCGATCCTGACTACTTAGTTGGCCCAGAAGTAAACTGGTACTTCATGTTTGTTTCTACCTTCTTAATCACCTTCTTGGGTGCATTTGTTACCGAGAAAATTGTTGAGCCAAAGCTAGGTAAATATGATGCTAGCGAAGCAGCGATTGATCTTAGCGAACAGAAGATGGATACCGTTAGTGCCCTTGAGAAAAAGGGACTTAAAATCGCCGGCCTTGCGGTATTAGTGATGTCTGCACTACTGGCGTTAACCATTATTCCTGAAGGCGCTCCGCTTAGAAACCAAGAGACGGGCTTAGTCGCTGGCTCGCCATTTCTAAAAGGAATTGTGGCATTCATTTTTGTGTGTTTCGCTATTCCTGGTCTGGTTTATGGCCGTGTAGTGGGCAGCATGAAGCGCGATATTGATGTCATTAACGCCATGTCTAGCAGCATGAGCAGCATGGGCATGTATATAGTTTTAGTGTTCTTTGCTTCGCAGTTTGTGGCTTTCTTTAAATGGACAAACTTAGGCGCTGTGCTAGCGGTATCTGGCGCAGATGCGCTCAATGCAGTAGGCCTAACGGGTCCGCTAGTATTTGTGCTGTTTATTATGATGTGTGGCTTTATCAACTTGATGTTAGGTAGTGCTTCTGCCCAGTGGGCGGTAACAGCACCTATCTTCGTACCTATGTTGATGTTAGTGGGTTACGCACCAGAAACTATTCAGGCGGCTTACCGAATCGGTGACTCGGTGACTAACCTTATTACCCCAATGATGAGTTACTTTGGCCTGATTTTGGCTGTTGCTTCGCAGTACAAAAAGAACCTAGGTATTGGTACGCTAGTTGCCACCATGCTGCCTTACTCAATCGTATTCTTTATCGGGTGGACCTGTTTCTTCTTTATCTGGGTATTCGTGATTGGTCTACCTGTTGGTCCTGGTGCGGCAACGTATTACACGCCTTAATCGTCAGCACTTACCTCGCGAAACCCAAAAGACCTAACTATTGATAGTTAGGTCTTTTTTCATCACCACCACAAGCAAACCCGACTGCCGCCTTACAAGTCTGTTTATCATCGACAGCCCATCAACTATGACTTTCTGTCAGCAAAGCCGTGCTATTGGTCACTATTGCAGCTTTTGCTTTATTAACAAGCGATCCATTTAAGGTTCAATTAATTTTGCTTATCCATGATGCCAGCAGCTTCAATTTAATAGAAGTCAGCATCTTAGCGCCAATCAAACGCTATTCCTGCCGCATATATACTCAAAGCAATACCAAAATAATTAAAAATAATAACAACATTTTGTAAGGAAAAACCCATGAGCAGTAATAACGGAGATCGCCTGCATCAGTCAGGCGGTGCCTCTTTAGATCCTAATAATCAAGTCAGTGGTTGGTTTGTTCGCTTCCTCAACATAGTAGAGAGACTCGGCAATCTGTTACCTCACCCCATTACCCTTTTTGCTATTTTCTGTGCGGCCGTTGTCGTCATCAGTGGCATTGCTGGTTACTTTGAATTAAGCGTGGTCGACCCTAGACCCGAAGGGTCATCAGGTCGCAGCAGTGACGGTATGATCCATGTCGTCAGCCTGATGAATGCTGAAGGTCTAAGGATGATCGTCTCCAACTTAGTCACTAACTTCACCGGCTTTACTCCGCTTGGAACGGTACTTGTTGCCTTACTCGGTGTCGGTATTGCTGACCGCTCAGGTCTATTATCTGCTGCAATGCGTTCACTGGTGATGGGAACATCTAAACGCTTAGTTACGCTCACTATCGTATTTGCGGGTATCGTTTCCAATACAGCAGCAGAGCTCGGATACGTGGTGCTAATCCCGATGGCGGCGATGATTTTCCACTCGTTAGGGCGTCACCCTCTAGCGGGCTTAGCTGCAGCGTTTGCCGGCGTGTCCGGTGGTTACAGCGCTAACTTACTGCTAGGTACAGTCGATCCATTGCTATCTGGCATCACCGAAGCCGCCGCGCAAATGATTGACCCTGATTACACGGTAGGTCCTGAAGCCAACTGGTACTTTATGTTTGCTTCAACCTTCATTATTACCTTTTTAGGTGCTTTCGTTACCGAAAAAATCGTTGAGCCTAAACTCGGAAAATATGATCCAAGCCAAGCCTCGAATGATCTTGCAGAGGCGAAAATGGAAGGTATCAGTGCAATTGAAAAGCGCGGGTTAAAGGCTGCAGGTATCGCAGTTTTAGTCATGTCGATCCTGTTAGCACTCACTGTGGTACCCGAAGGTGCACCGCTTAGAGATCCTCAAACAGGGCTGGTCTCTGGCTCGCCATTTTTAAAAGGTATTGTCGCCTTTATCTTTATCTGTTTTGCCATTCCCGGACTGGTTTATGGTCGTATCGTCGGCACTATGAAGCGTGATGTTGATGTGATTAATGCCATGTCTCACAGCATGAGTAGCATGGGCATGTATATCGTGCTGGTATTCTTCGCCTCGCAATTCGTGGCTTTCTTTACTTGGACCAATTTAGGTTCAGTGTTAGCCGTTGCAGGAGCGGATGCATTACAAGCAATCGGCCTAACAGGGCCGCTTGTATTTGTTATCTTCATCGCTATGTGTGGCTTTATTAACTTAATGCTCGGCAGTGCTTCAGCGCAGTGGGCGGTAACTGCACCTGTATTTGTGCCAATGTTAATGCTAGTCGGTTACGCGCCAGAAACCATTCAGGCCGCATACCGAATTGGTGACTCGGTGACTAACCTTATTACCCCAATGATGAGTTACTTTGGCCTTATTTTAGCGGTTGCAACCCAATACAATAAGAACCTGGGTATTGGCACCTTAATCGCCACTATGCTGCCATACACGATAGTATTCTTTATTGGCTGGACCAGTTTCTTCTTTATCTGGGTATTTGGATTCGGCTTACCAGTCGGCCCAGGCTCAGCAACGTATTACACGCCTTAAGCCCCTAATGCCAAACAAAAGGCTTAGCAGATTGCTAAGCCTTTTTCCTGATTGGTATTAGCCTTACTTCACAGCCGCTCAATTCGTTACAGACTATAATAAGTTCAATACTCATCTAACTAATAGCAGTCAAAGCTATTACCTGCAGAACAAGTCCTCGCTTATGAAACTATTTATCGCTTCTGATTTACACGGCAGTTTGCCAGCAACCCAAGCCATGTTAGCTCGCTTTGAAGCGTCCAACGCTGACCACCTTATTTTGTTAGGTGACTTACTTAATCATGGACCGCGTAACGCCATTCCTGAAGGTTATAATCCAGTTGCAACCGCTGAAGCACTTAATACTTATAGCAACAAGATTATTGCAGTGCGTGGTAACTGCGATAGCGAAGTAGACCAAGCCTTGTTGCAGTTTCCCATCACTGCTAGCTACGCTCATGTACTGCTACCACAGATGCGTTTATTGTTAACCCATGGCCATATTTATAATCCAGATAACCTACCACCACTGCAAAACGGCGACGGTTTACTCTATGGTCATAGTCATATTGCAGTGGCTGAATATCGCGATGATATTTTGCTATTTAATCCCGGGTCTACCACGATTCCACGTAACGATGGCCGTGCCTCATACGGTTTGATTACTGCCACAGAATGTCAGGTTCGCACTTTAGATAACAACGAGCTATTAGTTAGCTGTCCGATACGTCATAAGCTATAAAGAGCGTTATAGCCTAGAATAGTCGAGTGATTTCAGCCAACAAAAAGCCCAGCATTTGCTGGGCTTTTTAATGTTTAGCGCATTAGCGATACAAGATTACTTATTCGCTTTTGCTGCTTTCGCTTCTGCCTTAGCTGCTTTCGCTGCATCTCGCTCGCGCTTACTGAACATACGCTCAACAATCACGAAGAAGATTGGGATAAAGAAGATCCCCATAAAGGTCGAGCTCATCATGCCACCAAGTACCGCAGTACCGATGGCGTTCTGGCTACCAGAACCTACACCGCTACTAATAGCTAGCGGCACAACACCTAGACCGAATGCTAGTGACGTCATTAGAATTGGACGTAAACGCACTCGAACCGCGTGTAGTGTTGCTTCAACTAGACCCGCACCTTTCTCATAGAACTCTTTGGCGAATTCCACAATCAAGATGGCGTTCTTGGTTGCCAGACCCACAGTCGTTAGTAGACCTACTTGGAAGAATACGTCGTTTGGTAAACCACGACCATTCATCGCAATCAAGGCACCAATAATACCTAGCGGCACAACTAAGATAACCGCAAATGGTACTGACCAGCTCTCATATAGCGCCGCTAGAACCAAGAATACCACTACGATAGACAAGGCATATAGCATGGGCGCTTGGTTGCCCGATAGACGTTCTTCATAAGAAAGACCGTTCCACTCGATACCAAATCCTGGTGGTAATTTCTTAACCATAGCTTCGATGTCATCCATCGCCGCACCGGTACTGTAACCTGGAGCTGTACCACCTTGAATGTTCATCGCTGGCAAGCCACCGAAACGCTCTAGACGTGGAGAACCGTATTCCCAAGTTCCTGATGCAAATGCAGAGAAAGGTACCATTTCACCCTTATCATTACGCACATACCAAGAATCGAGATCCTCTGGTTGCATACGGTATTCAGCTTCACCTTGTACATAAACTTTCTTCACACGACCGCGGTCGATAAAGTCGTTTACATAGTTACCACCCCAAGCTGTACCTAGTACGCTATTGACCGAGTCAATATCAACACCTAAAGCACGTAGCTTACCGTGGTCGATATGAACTTGATACATTGGCGCATCTTCCTGACCATTAGGGCGTACACCCACAAGGTTAGGATTCTGTGCAGCCATACCTAGCAACATATTACGCGCTTCAACTAGCTTGTCATGGCCTTGACCATTCTTATCCTGCAAGTAGAAGTCGAAACCGTTAGCCGTACCTAGCTCAATAACCGCTGGCGGAACGAAGGCGAATACAAAGGCTTCTTTCATCCCCATAAACATGCCCATTGCGCGGTTAGCAACAGATTGAACATCTTGACCTGGTTCGCTACGCTCAGCCCAGTCTTTTAGACCGACGAAGGCGATACCCATGTTTTGACCGTTACCCGCGAAGCTGAAGCCAGATACGCTAAATACAGACTTAACGTTTGCTGCTTCTTCATTTAGGTAAAAATCAGTTACACGTTCAAGTACTTCTTTAGTCTCTTGCTGAGTCGAGTTCACTGGCAAAATAGCCTGTGTAAACAAGATCCCTTGGTCTTCATCTGGTAAGAATGCCGTTGGCATACGCATAAAGACCCAACCCACAGCAACTGTAATCGCGAGGTACACCATCATAGTGCGACCAGTACGCTTAATCATTGCGGCAACGCTAGCTTCGTAACGTGATGTTAGTGAATCAAACTTACGGTTAAACCAACCAAAGAAACCGGTTTTTGCATGGCTTTCGCCTTTAGCAATTGGCTTTAACATGGTCGCACAAAGTGCAGGCGTTAGAATAATCGCCACCATTACAGATAGCGCCATCGCTGACACAATCGTAATCGAGAACTGACGGTAAATAACACCGGTTGAACCAGACATAAATGCCATTGGCACAAATACCGCAGAAAGCGTTAAACCAATACCCACTAGTGCACCAGTGATTTGGTCCATCGACTTCTTGGTTGCCTCAATGGGACTGAGCCCCTCTTCTTGCATAACACGTTCAACGTTCTCTACTACAACAATCGCGTCATCTACCAGAAGACCAATTGCCAGTACCATAGCGAACATGGTTAGCGTGTTAATTGAGAAGCCTGCAGCGGCCAAAATTGCAAATGTACCCAGTAGAACCACAGGCACCGCAATCGTTGGGATTAGCGTTGCACGGAAGTTCTGCAAGAACAGGTACATAATCAAGAATACTAAAACAACCGCTTCAAGCAGTGTATGCACCACACCTTCAATTGATTTCTCAACGAACGGAGTGGTGTCGTATGGATAAACAACTTCCATACCGTCTGGGAAGAATGGCATTAGCTCACCAATCTTCTCGCGTACACCTTCAGCCGTAGCCAACGCGTTTGCACCAGTTGCTAGCTGAATACCAATACCTGCTGCTGGTTTGCCGTTAAAGTACGACTCAACCGCATAGCTTTCAGCACCCAGTTCTACACGCGCCACATCTTCTAGGAATACTTTCGCACCTGAAGTGTCTGCTTTAATGATGATCTTTTTAAATTGTTCAGCGTTTTGCAGACGGCTCTGAGCCGATACCGTTGCATTAAGCTCTTGGCCTGCAAGTGATGGAGCACCACCTAACTGACCCGCTGACACCTGGGCATTCTGCTCTTGAATCGAAGCAATAATGTCTTGGCTTGTCAGGTTATATTGCGTCAGCTTTAACGGATCTAGCCATATACGCATCGCATATTGCGCGCCAAATAGCTCAATCGTACCCACACCAGGTACACGGCTTAGCGGATCCTGAATGTTTGAGCCTACGTAATCGGCAATATCGTTTTTATCCAGTGAACCGTCTTGTGATACGAAAGCCGCTACCATCAAGAAACCCGCACTCGACTTACTCACGTTTACACCTTGCGCCTGAACTTCTTGCGGTAACAGTGGCATTGCAAGCTGTAGCTTGTTCTGCACCTGAACCTGCGCGATATCAGGATCGGCCTCAGCGTTAAACGTTAGGGTAATTTGCGCATTACCAAAGCTATCACTGGTCGATGAAATGTAACGTAGGTGGTCAAGACCTGTCATACGTTGCTCAATAACCTGAGTTACCGAGTCTTCCATCGTCTTAGCCGAAGCACCAGGATAAACAGCACTGATCACCACTGACGGCGGTGCAATGCTCGGGTATTGCGATACCGGTAAGCCCACAATAGAGAGCACACCTGCCAGCATCACAATAATAGCGATCACCCATGCAAAAATAGGGCGATCGATAAAGAAACGTGCCATAACTCTGCCCTATTTCTGTTGTGTTTCTGGTTTCTTATCAGCGACCAAAGGACCTGCCTTTACTGGCGCGCCTGGACGAATTTTTTGTAGGCCTTCAACAATTAGCTGATCGCCAACTTTCAAACCATCAAGAATACGCCATTGATTATCAATCACTTCAGCTGTGGTCACGATACGTGCTGCCACTTTGCCATCGTCGATAACCATAGCGACCGCTTGGCCTTTAGTGTTACGAGTAATGGCTTTTTGCGGTACTAAAATCGCTTCAGGATCGGTACCAGTATTTAGCACTGCACGTACATACATACCAGGCATTAACGTACCATCCGGGTTAGGGAACTCAGCACGAATAATCACTGAACCTGTGTTTTCATTTACAGTCACTTCTGCGAACTGTAATACACCTGTATGGCCGTATGGTGTTCCGTCTTCAAGGATCAATTCAACATTCGCATTGGCTGCCGCTTCAATTTGACCACGCTTTAGCTGAGACTTAAGACGCAACATTTGCGCGCTCGACTGGGCAATATCAATATTGATTGGATCTAACTGCTGAATTGTCGCTAATGTTTGGCTTTGGTTAGCCGTTACAAGTGCACCAGGTGTTACATCAGACTTACCGATGCGACCAGAGATAGGCGCAGTAACTTTCGTGTACTCAAGGTTAATTGAGGCTGTGTTAATCGCAGCTTTTGCTACAGTAACACGCGCCATAGCTTCTTTGTAAGCTGCATCGGCTTCGTCATAATCTTGCTGACTGATCGAGTTAAGCTTAACCAGTTTTGCAAAACGTAGTGCTTTAGCTTTAGCAGAAACCAAAGCCGCTTCTGCACTGGTTAGATCCGCTTTTGCACTAACAAGAGCAGCTTCATAAGTCGAAGGTTCGATCTGATATAGAGACTCGCCTTGCTTAACATCTCTACCTTCAGTGAAACCACGAGTCATGATGATACCACTCACCTGTGGACGCACTTCAGCTTCAAGATAAGCCTTACTACGACCTGGTAACTCAACCAAAATTGACTGCGGTTTTGCAGCAATCGTTATAGCGCCAACTTCCATTGGTCCACGTTGCTGTGGTGCCTGTTCAGCTTTTTGCTCACAGCCACTTATCCATAACGCCACACTTAAAACAGAGGCAATTTTCACTATTTGCCGCATGAGAACTCCTAATAAAGCCATCTACTCGGTAATATTTTTTTTGAAAGCAGAAAGTGCCGTCAAACCCACCTTTGGAAGCATAATTTTTTGTCGAATATATAACGCACCTTTATCTCATAATGGGCGCACGCCAACAAGAAAAATGCCCGTAAAAATTGTAAGCTAATGAAAATATTTGCATAAAATCAGCCACGTATGTTTCAGTTATGTTAATTGGCGCTTGGCTAGCCAAAACATGTTAGCCCTTAGTTTAAGCACAACCTATTAAGATATAGTCTATTAACATTAACTTAGCATTACTTTAAAGCGCCTAGCTGGTTCTATTCACTCTAAACAAAGCCAATTTGCAGCTTAAGATTAAATTCTGTTGTCACCCACACTACAAGCCAGTACACGGCTGATATCAGCCAAGCTTCTGCCGGACTCTTGTTGCCAGTGATTAAACACGTCTTGTACCTGTTGCAAACCGGCTTTTGAGCTAAATCCGTAATCAACTAGACCGTGCGTCTTTAAATAACCTTGCACATCATTGGTTAGTAAAAAGGTGTCTTTACCCATCGAACGTAAAAAGTAAGGTCCGGTGTTGCCACCAAGTCGGGTACCTTTACGTTTTAGCTCAGCCCACAAACCCGTTATGTTGTCAGTTGGCCAGTCAGCAATAAACTTAGCTAAACTGCCATGCTCACGGGCAATATCATTAACCATGTGGGCGTTATCGTAGATAGCCATGGTTTTTTTCAAGTGACGAATAAGTTTAGGATCGCTAGCACGATCTTGTAACTGCTCAGGCGACAGCATCAATACTTTAAACGGCTCAAAGCCAAAGAAGGCTTTTTCATACTCCGGCCATTTAGCTTCAACAATTCGCCATACAAAGCCACTTTGAAATACCTTTTTGCTGATCTCCGATAATAACTGTGCATCGCTATATTGAGTTAACTCTTGGGGGCTTAAGCCTGCTGGCAACAAACTTTCTAAGCCTTCATCGCCACCTTTACGCTGGGATGCTCGAGCGTAAATAGCAGCAAATTTTTCAATGTGATTCATAGTATTTCTCGTTATTTACATCTTGATTTGTCGCGGCTAAGCATTTGAAGCTAAGCGTGATTACCCCAATCCTCTTTACCTTTGCTCAAAGCCTTATGGCTTGTAGCATTGAGAGACCTCATGTTAGCGACTAGAGTTAATATTAACTAATCCTTTTACGAACCGACGTAGGCTATGGATCTGTACTATCACCCACTGGCACGCCAGTCACAAAAAACCTTGATTGCCCTTTATGAAAAGCAGGCTAATTTCTATCCCCATGAGATAGATTTAAATAACGCATTCAGTAGACGCAACTTACAACAACTATCTCGCTCGCAACGCCTACCGCTGTTACAGCTAAAAGCTGGCGAGTCGTTTAACGATGCCACCATTATTATTGAGTACCTGGATAACTACATTAGCTCTGGCACCCAACTCATCCCTATAGAAAAGACCCAAGCACTTTACGTGAGGCTCTACGACAGATTAAGTGACAATGTATTAGCTACAGCAATCGACGCTTGGTTTGCCTCACAAGCTCAATCTAATCAGTTAAAAACCAAGCAGTTTGAAAAAGACTTATTAAGTATTTTAGCTGACTTTGACCAACGCTTAGCTGATAACCACTGGGTATGTGGCGATAGCTTCACCTTAGCTGACTGCGCCTTTATTCCTTGCCTAAAGGCTTTGGAGGACAAGCTACACTTGTTGGATTATCAAAACATTGGTCGCTACTGGATCCAATCTAAATTGCGCGGCTCAGTAAACCAAGTAATAGAAGAGGTCGAGCTCACTTTAGCCACAACAGACCAAAGTGAACAACTAGCACAAACTTAACTCGCCGACTTAAACGCTATCGGTTCGTTGGCCGATGGCGGCAAGTTTTGCTCTTTCTTAAGCTGTAAAAACGCTTTCCACTTAATCACTTCTGCTGGCATTTCTGGTGCAGGCTCATTAAAACCCACTTCAGCTAGCATAGTTGGAATGGGCACTTGTTTGCGTTTACAAACAAATACACCGCGCACATGGGCAATACAGTGCAAGCCACGCTCGCTAACAAAGCGCTGCTCAATATAGAAGTACTTTTCGTCCCAACCCACCAGCTTAGTTTCGATATCAAACTTAGCAAACGGCTTGATATCGCGAATATAGGTGAATTCTGCGGCATTAACGATCGGCATCCAACCTAGCTTAATAAAACGCTTCAAAAAGCCCATTTCAGCCATCATATAGGTGCGGGCGAGATCCATAAAAGCGGGGTAACGTGAATTAGTCAGGTGGAAGTTGATATCGCAATCGCTAGGCAGCGCGCGATAGGCAATTTTGCTTGTACCTAGAAAATCGATTTTGTTGCAATGGCGAACACGCCATAAAAATAGCCACACCAACCTAAAATACAGATTCATTTGCAATACTACCTACCGTCCTTGAAAAGAGTCGAAAGGCTAACAAAGGTCATACCAGATCACAAGTGAGAAACATAATACCAATTAGTATAAAGATTTGGTCGCTCAGCGAGAATTTAGCGGCACTGAGACAAGGTCATTAAGTACTCCTGCTTTAATGACATTCGCTGCATCCATGCAGCTCGCAACGAGTGAGGAGCATAGTGGCTCTACGTTCAAGCTTGTTAACGCAGTATCAGCGCTGCTAAAACTCGCCATTCTGGAGCGTTTTTGGCTGCCTACTTCTGCGTTGAATAACTTCACAAGGGAACAACCATTCTTTCAGTTATTCGCCTTGAATTAGTTTGCCAAAAAACGCTCTGAGTAGATCAACTTGTTATACTAATTGGTATAACAACTACAAATGCCCACGATTACGGTAGGTGGTTTAAGGCTGAAAACAAAAAAGGCGCCTAAAGCGCCTTTTCAATGTGAGCTAACAAAATGTGTTAACCAGTAATACCACTGTGACGCAGTAATGCATCAGTTTGTGGCTCGCGACCACGGAAGCGTTTAAACAGCTCCATAGGTTCTTCACTACCGCCCATTTCTAAGATGTTTTCTAAGAAACGTTGGCCAGTTTCACGATTGAAAATACCTTGCTCTTCAAACAGTGAAAATGCATCGGCAGATAGCACTTCAGCCCACTTGTAGCTGTAATATCCTGCTGCGTAACCACCAGCAAAGATATGGGCAAAACTGTGTTGGAAGCGATTAAAGTCAGCCGCTTTAATTACCGCCACTTGCTCACGCACTTCATCCAGCTTTTGCTGGATCTCAGCGCCTTTAGCTGGGTCATACTCAAGGTGCATTTTGAAATCAAATAGCGAGAACTCAAGCTGACGTAACATCATCATGCCTGATTGGAAGTTCTTCGCCGCTAGCATTTTATCTAGCAGCGCTTTTGGTAAAGGCTCGCCAGTTTCATAATGACCAGAGATCTCAGCTAACGCCTCTTCCTCATAGCACCAGTTTTCCATAAACTGACTTGGTAGCTCTACCGCATCCCAAGGTACACCGCTAATGCCTGACACGCCGCCCACATCGATTTTAGTCAACATGTGGTGAATACCATGACCAAACTCGTGGAACAGAGTCGTCACTTCATCATGGGTAAACAGTGCTGGCTTGCCTGCTACTGGCGCGTTGAAGTTACAGGTTAGGTATGCAACCGGATCTTGCATGCCATTTGGCGTTGCGCGGCGAGCACGACAATCGTCCATCCATGCGCCACCACGCTTACCCTCACGTGCATACAAATCTAGATAAAAACTACCACGGTGCTCATTGTTGGCATCAGTGATCTCAAAAAAGCGTACATCTTTATGGTAAGTATCGAACTCTTTGCGCTCGGTAACGGTTAAGCCAAATAGACGCGACACGGTATAAAATAGCCCTGACAGCACTTTGTCTTCAGGGAAGTATGGACGCAAGATCTCTTGAGAGATCTCATATCTATGGTGCTTTAATTTTTCAGCGTAGAAGCTCAAATCCCATGGCTCAAGCTCACTAACACCACACTCTTTAGCAGCAAACTCTGTTAGTTCTGCAAGCTCAGTTTCACCTTGTGATTTTGAGCGGGCTGCCAACTCAGTTAAAAAATCTAAAACTTGTGCTGGTGATTCTGCCATCTTGGTTGCTAACGACTTATCAGCAAAACTGTCAAAGCCAAGCAGGTTAGCTAACTCATGGCGTACAGCTAAAATTTCGTCCATTAATGGACCGTTATCAAACTCGCCTGCATTCGGACCTTGGTCTGATGCGCGGGTGACAAATGCACGGTAGCATTCTTCACGTAGCTGGCGGTTTTCACTGTAAGTCATTACCGGCAGGTATGATGGGAAATCCAGTGTAAATAACCAACCCTCTAACTCTTTAGCTTCTGCCATCGCTTTTGCTGCGGCAACCGCTGACTCAGGTAAACCAGCAAGCTCAGCTTCATCAGTAATTAACTTAGTCCAAGCTTGAGTTGCATCTAATAGTTGGTTTGAAAAGTTGCTAGTTAGCTCAGACATACGCTTAACTAATTCGCCATAGCGTAATTTGTCGCTATCGCTTAAACCAATGCCTGACAGTTCAAAGTCACGCAGGCTGTTTTCAATTAGCTTTTTCTTGGCTTGTGGGTAAGTTGCAAATTCGGCAGATTCAGCAAGCGACTTATATGCTTCATATAGGCCTTGGTGCTGACCGACAAAAGTGCCGTACTCAGACAATAACGGTAAGCAGGCATCATGGGCCTGACGCCATTCTTCGCTGCTCACTACTGAGTTCATATGTGAGATTGGCGACCAGATCTTGCCAAGTTCGTCATCAACCTCTTCCAGAGGTGCAACCAAGTTGTCCCAAGTGAAATGACCTTGATGCTTGAGCACCTCTTCAATCTTGGCGCGACAATTAGCGATACCTTGCTCAACAGCAGGCTGAATGTGTTCCGGTTGAATACTTGAAAAAGGGGGAAGCTTGTTGCTGTTTAACAAAGGATTGCTCATCGATGATTCCTTAACATTCTATGTTGTTAGTTAAAGAGATAGGGGCTAATTGCCAGATATTCAATGCAGTCGGCAGAATTCTTTGCAAAGTAAACGTTCGCTATCAGCTCAAGCAGGGATTTTCTATGATAGATATCAAACTTTCCCAGTACAAACTTTATACAGAATGAGTATTGCAAACCATGTCGCAAACAAGAGTTGTTATCATTTACATTTCTTTACTTAAAACTACTATGTTCCTGTAAACTTCCTTTCGCCAAAATTTCGAGCTATACCATGAATAAAACTAGTCAATGTGGTGCTGCCATAGCGCTAATGATAAGTGCCTCAGCACTTGCTGATGAAGCGCCCAATATCGATGACTCCCACAACACCAAAATAATTGAAACACTCGCCGCTGATGATAGCGGAGAGATACAAGCGCTTGTCGACCTAGGTTGGGATTCTAAATACATCTCTGAAGGTCGCAACAATTTAGATAAAGGCGGCATTTATTGGGCCACAGCAGCCATTCAGAAAAACAACCTTAATGTGTATGCTACGGTGGGGCGTGGTGATAGTCAGCATTATACTGAATGGAACTTTGGCATAGAGTACGGCTTTGATTTAACCGACAACCTTAGCGGCAGCGTGGGCTACCAACGCTTAGAGTTTTATGGTGATGAGCGTGCCCATGACAATGAGCTATTTAGCAACTTGGAATATACGGCTGTCGATTGGTTAGTCCCATCAATAAGCTACACATACTCTACAGAGGCAAATGGTTCTTTTGTGGAAGTGAGCCTACATAGCAACTGGGAACTCGCACAAGGCTTCACTGTTAGCCCGTATCTTACCCAAGCATTTGATTTTAAATATGCGACTGAAGATCACGATGGTGCCAACCATTTTCAATTTGGTATTGAAGCTGAGTATTTGCTACCAAATAACTTAGTACTATCAGGCCATATCAGCCACTCCATAGCCCAAGAAGACATTAAACTCGAAGCTCGCAATAATGGTGTAACTGGCAGCCTTGATGAAACTTTTGCAGGAATCCATCTTAGCTGGAGCTTTTAATCGACTATAGTTAATAACCATTAGTGAAGCATCAGCAGTGAAGAACTAACGTTAACAAATATCAACAGATAACACGGAATGTTATCTGCAGTTAGAGGAACAAGGAATGTTGCATTTCAGTCTTTATCTGATCATTAGTCTCACCCTAATTTCTGTCAGTTCGGCCAGCATTGCCAATGAACAAACTAGCAATCCCCTCCCCTTAGGCAGCATGCTCGATGATAAAGGTCAGCCCATTATCCATAGCAATAAAAGCTATACCGATTTGCAATTTTCAGTGCAAAAAAACAAATCAAAAACTACCGCTCGCCCATTAAAAACCAGCAGCAAAAAGCCTAAAACCAAAAGCCGCAAACAACAACTTGCCAGTCGAAGCTCGGTAGCAAATAGTCCTAGCTGCCGCTGGCTCAATAGTCGAATGTCCTCGTTAGAGCGACAATTAGCCGTAGGAGTCAACGTTCGCAACTCGCATTATCAGCAAGAGCTGGATATCCGCCAAGGTGAATGGGAATGCATGAAATGCGGCGCCGAAGGTCCTGCCCAAGCCGACCACGCGACTTGCCAATATCGACGCTAATACCAATCATGAAGTACATCTGCCGAAGTAAGCCGGTCTACATGAAACCAATCAACTAACTTGAAGTGCTGCGCTGCCATCCCCATCTGAATCATAGGCAAAGCGATTTTATTCAAGTGATAAGCCCTTTATTGATTAGGCTGGATGGATTAAAAAATTCCCTCTACAATGGCTTGTTCTTGAACTGGCTAAAGCCGATTCTGTTAATTCGGCATTGATTGCTGGTCTTTTTAAGGCAAGCAACGTCTTAACCATAATTATCGTAATAGAGGCAGCCTTACTTTCAGCCTTTGTTGCACAGTTCGTAACTTATTGGAGATACACATGGCTCAACATTTTGATTATATCTGTCTTGGCGCGGGTAGCGGCGGTATTGCATCAGCAAACAGAGCAGCCATGCGCGGCGCAAAAGTGTTACTCATTGAAGCAAAAGAGCTTGGTGGTACTTGTGTAAACGTGGGCTGTGTTCCGAAAAAAGTTATGTGGTATGGCGCGCAAGTTGCCGAAGCCATGCACCTGTACGCTAAAGATTATGGTTTTGACGTTACCGTAAATAAGTTCGACTGGAGCACACTAGTTGCTAGCCGCGAAGCTTATATTGACCGCATTCACGGTGCATATGACCGCGGCCTAGAAAGTAACGGCGTCACTTTAGTTCGTGGTTATGGTCGCTTTGTTGATAGCCACACAATTGAAGTTAATGGCGAACACTACACTGCTGACAATATCTTAATTGCCACAGGTGGCGCAGCAACGATTCCAAACATTCCAGGTGCTGAGCACGGTATCGATTCTGACGGTTTCTTTGCGTTAAACGAACAACCTAAGCGCGTAGCTGTCGTTGGCGCAGGTTATATTGCTGTAGAAGTTGCAGGCGTACTGCAAACACTCGGTAGCGAGACTCACCTATTTGTACGTAAACACTCGCCACTACGTAACTTTGACCCAATGCTGAGTGAAGCTTTAGTTGAAGCAATGGCAATTGATGGCCCAACACTGCACACCAACAGTACACCAGAATCTGTTACTAAGAATGACGATGGTAGCCTAACCCTTAAGATTGAAAATGGTGAAAGCTACGATGTTGACTGCCTAATTTGGGCCATTGGTCGTCATCCATCAACAGGCAACATTGGCCTTGAAAACACTAAGGTTGAGCTAGACGCAAAAGGCTACGTGATCACTGATGACCAGCAAAATACCACTGACGCAGGCATTTACTGTGTTGGCGATATTATGGCGGGCGGCGTAGAGCTAACGCCAGTTGCAGTTAAAGCCGGTCGTTTATTGTCAGAACGCTTATTTAACGGCATGACTGAAGCAAGAATGGATTACAACTGCATTCCAACTGTAGTATTTAGTCACCCAGCTATTGGTACTATGGGCCTCACAGAGCCTGAAGCTATCGCACAATACGGCGAAGAAAACGTTACTGTTTACACTTCAGGTTTTACCTCTATGTACACAGCAGTGACGGCTCATCGCCAAGCTTGTAAAATGAAGCTAGTTTGCGCTGGCGATGACCAAAAAGTTGTCGGTATTCATGGTATCGGTTACGGCATGGATGAGATTTTACAAGGCTTTGGTGTGGCAATTAAGATGGGCGCAACTAAGGCTGATTTTGATGCCGTTGTGGCGATTCACCCAACTGGCGCCGAAGAGTTTGTTACTATGCGCTAACCCTTGCTAATCAAAGTATTAGCAATAAAAAAGCCGCTTATTAGCGGCTTTTTTGTATCTCGCGTTTGTCGATTAATGCCTGAACCTCAGGCATTAATCGTTAGCATTAGCTCGGAGTGTTTAATCTAGCTTGAATAGCCAGCTTAACTTCTTCTTGTGCTAATAATGCTTCTTCCTCTTCTTTGCTACGCATTAGTGCATCAAAGGCTACACGTGCTTCTTGAGCAAGCTCAGATGCAGCCAGCTTCGCTTCTTTGGCTTTCATCGAATCATCAGTTAACTGACGTAGCTTTTCAATGATCTCATCAGGTGCATCACCTAAATCAATGCTCGATTCACCACGCGATAGCGCCTCTTTACGTAGTTGCTTTTTCAGCATCCAGATCGCGTCGTTCGCTTCACGCTCAAGCTCTGCAGCTTCGATTGCGTTATCACGTAACAGCTCAAAACGAGCTAGCGCCTGACCTTCTTTGCTCCAAGGGTCAACATCTGGTAGATCAGAAATATTGATCACAGGGTCAACGTAATCATCTTGGTGCGCTAAGTCTAACGTCGCCGCCTTAACACCCGAGATCATTAGCATCACCGCGATAATCAATAACGGTAAACCACCGACAATTGCCGCAGTTTGCAGTGTTGCTAGGCCGCCCATAAACATCAATGCTGAAGGCATAAATGATAACGTGAAAGCCCAAAACAGACGGTTCCAACGCATTGGATCTTCGGTCACATTCGTTTGCACAACTGACGCTAAGATGTAAGAGATAGAGTCAAAAGTCGTTGCCGTGAAAATCACACATAACAAGGTAAATAGTGCGATGATCAAAGTACTAAATGGTAACTGCTCTAAAATCGCGAAGATTGCACGAGTCGCACCTTCAGCATTAAGAATGCTTACCACATCTAATTGGCCAGACAACTGCAAAGATAGACCGTAGTTACCAAGAATGATGAAGTACATAGAGCAACCTAGTGAACCGAAGAATACGGCACCAGATACCATCTGCTTAATCGTTCTACCACGTGAAATACGCGCAACGAATAGGCCCATACTTGGCGCAAATACTAACCACCACGCCCAGTAGAAAATAGTCCAGTCTTGTGGGAAATGCGTATCTTCAAAGGTACCCATACCACCGAAAGGTTCAGCCCAGGTCGCCATAACAAAGAAGTTAGACAGCATGCGACCAATTGAATCTAAGCCGGTTTCCAACATAAAGATTGTTGGGCCACAAACCAGTACAAACAGCAGTAAACCTAGTGCGCCCCAGAAGTTAATGTTACTTAAAATCTTAATGCCTTTGTCCATGCCCATGTAAGAGGAGTAAGCAAAGATACCAGTACATACCATTAGTACCGCAATTTGGCTGCCCGTCGATGCAGGAATACCAAACAGGTAGCTAATGCCTTCGTTAATCAGTGGTGCAGCTAAACCTAGCGTGGTTGCCGCGCCGCCCAATAGACCAAAGATAAATAGTACATCAATCACTTTACCTAACTTACCAAAGCTGTTTGCTTCGCCAATAACAGGCATAAGTGCAGCAGAGACTTTAAGTACAGGTTGTTTACGTACATAGAAGAAGTAAGCAATTGGAATTGCTGGGATCATATAGATACACCAAGCAATTGGTCCCCAGTGGAACAAGCCGTAAGTCGCCGCCCAGCGAACCGCTTCTTCACTGCCAGCCTCTAGCTGGAATGGTGGGTTTTGGTAGTAATAGGCCCACTCGATCGTGCCCCAATAAAGAATACTTGCACCAATGCCACCACAAAATAACATCGCAGCCCAAGATGCTAGCGCAAACTCAGGTTTTTCATCAGGATCGCCCAGTTTAATCTGACCAATGTCAGAGAAAACGATATAAATCATGAAGAAAAATGCCGCCAAACCTAGGCCTAAATATGCAAAGCCTAGTTTGTCGGTCATAAATGTTTTAGCAACTGCAATCCATTCAGCCCCTTCAGCTGGAAATAGCAATAACGGGATCACTACTGCACAGAGCAGTAATAGCGCACCGAAAAATGTCGGCTTGTCGATAAGCTCGAAGTGTTTTTTCATTTTTATTGTCCGCAACAACCTAAAAACAGATTTAATTAAGTGCACGCCACAGACTGCTCCCCGTGCTGAAAAAGGCCAGACGGGTTTTCTACTGAGAGAAAGAGTATGAATTATGTGTGTGAACGGTTTTTTTTGTGAGTCTTATAACACTCGAAAGTTATCCAGATTACGATTAATATGGACTAAAGATAAAATAATGTTAATTCAACTTTCTGTCGACAAACTTATGTCGCGAATAGACGCAATTTGTGACGTAGTTCTCATATATTCTGAGCGACTTAAAAACTACTGAATAATAATCAGCCGAATGTTAATAAAAGCCCGTCACAGCTTGCTATCGGGATAGATGGAAACAATAAAAGTCGCGAAGAACAAGACGCTAAACATCTATAAATAAGCATTTCGATTAAATATAGGTCGAAGCTAATATAATTAACAAACTGATGATGGGAACAACTGAAGTTTGGAGTTGGCTTATGGGGAAATACTCAAGTAAAACCAAACGTAAAGTTTAGCAATGAGTCGCAATAGCCTCAGGAAGAGTTGACGCCAATTAGCCATAATTAGCATCAACATTATCTACTCTTTAGCGCTTTTTATAGACGACGCAGAAATTACCGCGCTTGGTGCGGCATTTAGAACAACGCTCACAATCTACCTCTGCCAAACTGCCCTCTTGCCAGCGTTTTATCAAATGTGGCTCGGCTAGTAAGGGGCGAGACAGTGCAAAAAACGCAATTTTTGTAGTTTGTGCTAGCTCTTCAATCCCACGGATATCAGCAAGGCCGCCAACTGTGATCACTGGAATATCAAGCTCTTGACTAACCACGGCGCCATACTCGCGGAAGTACCCTTCACTTTGAATGGTATAACCATCAAATGCTTCACCTACCACAGTATTAGCATTGCCATGGATATTACCAGAGACAATAATCGCATCCACACCCACTGATTCTAACTTTTTACAGATGCTGCGGGTCTCGTCAAAAGTTAAGCCACCATCGAAAAACTCAGATGCTGTTAACTTGACTAAAATAGGGTAATCACCACCAACTAGTTTGCGGATCTCAGCGTAGATTTCCAGCAAAAAACGCATACGATTTTCAAGGCTACCACCGTACTCATCATCACGTTGATTGTAATAAGGGCTTAAAAACTGGTTAATCAGATAAGTATGTGCGGCATGGATTTCCACGCCATCAAAGCCTGATTCTTGTGCGCGGCGACTCGCCTCGGCGAATGCCTGAACAATGTAGTCAATTTCCTCTTTAGTCATTGCCTTACCCATGGTTTGGGTACCGCGTTCAGCAATGGCGCTCGGGGCGAATATCACTCGCTCACCCACGTTATAAGTAGTCTTAGTGCCGCCATAAGCTAGCTGCATAACAATCTTGGAGTCATAACCATGCACCAATTCGGTCAGCTTTTGGTATTCAGCAATAAACGAATCATCGTACATGCCCATCATGCCGGCGTTTGGCTTCTCTTCAGCAACGATATTGGCGTAGCCGGTCACAATCAATCCAACCTCGCCTTTAGCCAGCTCTTCATACACTGAGTACAACTTGTCCGTCATATGGCCAGTTTCGGTTGCCATATTTTCCCAAGTAGCACTTCTTACAAAGCGGTTTTTCAGTGTCATGTTGCCAATACGGGCGGGTGAAAACAAAGTGCTCACGTGCAATCCTCTTAAATCATATCTAGTGCTAATTAGCAGCCTTACCAAACAGCAAGGAAGCAGGCGCCGGATATTACGCGCAAAATATAAGAATTACCTTAAGCTAGGTTCAGCTTTTGAGAATAAGTGTTACTGAGGATCTAGTAACAAGAGAGCAGAGATAGAAAGGTGACAATAAGTTAAACAAAAGACCTCTTACCTTTTAGCCAAAAGCTAATCGAGTAAGAGGTCGAAACATGCATCCTATAAGGATTTATCAGACTATTTTACTTTTATAGTAAACCAGTCTTTACTTCAGACTCGCTGCTACTATAAGAGTAATCAGAAACTTTACCTGACTTGTTCAAAGTCACGTAAAGCACTTGAGACTCAACGTCTGTGCTAGAAAAAAACATACCCACGTAAGGAATAAATGAAATTGGGTTTGCACTCGCGTTAGCGTAGCTAAATGTTAGCATTTTACTACCGTCAGATGAGAAGCCAGAAGAAGTAGGCTTACCCAACATAGTAATAACCTGCTCTTCAGTTGTTTGACCTTTTTTCAATTTACTAACTGCAGACTCATCAATCTTATTACCATGTGTAGCACAGCCTGTAATCAGTAAAGCCAAACATACTAGAGCGATTTTCTTAAACATTTAAAACATCCATCTTACTAACTAATAAAGGAAAAATAGGCGGATTAACTTTCCACCTAAGCCACAACAATATTAGCAATATATTAATAATCAAAAGATGACATTTATCACAACTCAAAAGTGGCCGAGCAAGAACTAAACGATACAAGTGATTATTTTTACGATTAAAAGCAATCACTTATCAGAGTTCACTTTACAGAGCAAGTATTAACAACAGCAATAATTTAGCGGATATTTTCAACAAACTAGGCGTATTGCATCTAAGCTGCCAACGGCAAATAAACATTGATCAAATTTTATGCTACCATCAAGCTATAGCTCAGATTTTAAATGGATCTGAGCTTTAAAATAGCCAAAGGAACATGCTTATGGATACTCAAACCTTTATTGGAGTTGCGATAACAACTTATATCGTTTTAGGCACTATCATCACCATAATTGGCTACCGCCTCCTCAAACGCCGCCAATCAAAATAAAACGGTCAATGTTTTCATTTATGCCAATAGCGTACTAAGTGGTTAACTCTAAAAATAATTCATATAAGTCAATACCATAGCAATCAGGATGTTTTTCATTCACCGCTATCCCCAGTCTCAAACGACCTCCTAGGTCGCTTGCAAGAGTTCAAGGCTATTAACCACACAATAAACATGTTAAATTTAGCCACCATAAGACAACCCTAATAAAACATTAATCGCCAATATTAATAACGCGCATTAGTGCCAACAATAATCCGGTTGCCTATAACAGAGATTGAAGCGTGCTTTTATTGCAGTAACTCACCTGAACAATAAATTTACGGATGCACTAAAGATACATTACCTCTGCATGGAGCTTTTATGATGCGCTGCTGTTTAACTGCTGCCTTAACTGTAACCCTTTATCACCCTCAATCTCTCCCGCTTAGCTACCTAAAAGCTTTACAGCCAAAGTCTTGGGATCTCATTGCCTTACCACCACAGCGACTTTGAGCATACCTTACAAATAAATCCATCGAAAAGGATGTCGTTGCCGTGTTTTCAGACCTCTAAAAGAACCGCCAACAATCCTAATCAACACAATTGAAACTAGATCAATAAGGATAAATGATGACCCGTTACTCACTTGCCGCTTGTATCGCCTTGGCGTTAGCAACTAATGCGCAAGCAACTCCAATCGATGAAGAGCTTGCCGCATTAAAAGCTCGAATCGAGCAACTCGAAGCAGAGCAACAACAAGCAAAGGACAAAGCTGTAGAAGATGAGCAAAAAGCTCAACAAAGTAGCGTGAAATTCGGCGGCGCCGTGCGGGTTAATTATGCTTATGAAGATTACGATGATGACAATGCCGACCGTGGTGGTGACTTCGATTTCGACCTCTTTCGCATAGACGTTTCAGGTAACTATAAAGATCTGATCTTTTCTGCTCAATATCGCTGGTTTGAGTATATGAATGTTATCCAACACGCTTGGATTGGTTATAACTTTGATGAGCAACAGCAGGCCAAAATTGGTGTCACCCAAGTGCCTTTTGGTCTGTTAACTTACGCATCTAATAATTACTTTTTCAGTTCAAACTTCTACCTAGGGTTAGAAGATGATCATGACATGGGACTGAACTACACCTACAAAGGTGACAATAACCAATTTGACTTCGCCTTCTATAAAAACGATGAACAAGGCGGTATTGATGGTTTTGTCTCTGATCGCACCGACCGCTATGCCTACGATGTAGTGGGTATTCGATTAGACGGCGAAGATGCCTATGACGCGCCAAGTGACGGCTACGCAGCAGGAGAGGTCAATACCTTCAATGCTCGTTACGCCCACACCTTTGCGTTCAATGATGTAAGTGTAGAGTTAGGAGCATCACTGCAAGCGGGACAATTAGAAATTGAAAACGGCACTGACGGTGATAACGTTGCCGCCGCGATTCACAGCGTGATTAACTATGATCGCTGGAACGTAAAACTACAGATGACCGACTACAAGTACGATGTAGACGGTATGGATGTTGATCGTATTGTCGTAGCTGCTTATCACTTTTATGACTCCATTCCAGCTGAAGCAACCACCTATATCGCCAACCTAGCCTACAGCTTACCGGTTGAAATTGGCCCAATTTCAAATCTAACTTTCTACAACGATTACTCGTTAGTGACCGACAAGCCTGCTGCCATGGCGGATACCTTTATGAACGTTACAGGCATGGCGATAAGCGCAGGTGGACTTTATACCTATGTAGACTTTGTTGTCGCAGAAAACCAGCCCTTTATCGGCGGCACTATGGTAGGTGATGGCGGTACCAACACCCGCTTTAATATCAACTTTGGTTATTACTTCTAACTGAAAAGTCGGGATATTCAGTAATAAAAGATCGATTTATTCACCAGTAAACCGTTCTAAAAATGTTAGCTAACACCATGATTTTAAAAGATGATGGTGTTAGCATACATCCTCTAAATACAACTTGCGATACCCAGTCACGTTCCGATAAGAGATAACAATAATGTGCCCTAAGATGTTGCGTCTTACCTTAGCCTTTAGCTTAATATCCACTCTGACTTTACCGGCCTTTGCCGCAGATGAATTAACTGGAACTTGGCAAGGAACCTTAGGTAAAAGTAAAATCCGTGTCTGCTTTAATGAATACGGCACAGGCAGCTATTACTATCAGCGCTATTTAACGCCAATCAGGCTGGAACAGGTCGATAACCACTGGCAAGAAGACAAACAAACTGGCTTCTGGCAGTTTGATAATGTCAGCGAGCACCAGCTAATAGGCCGCTGGTCTAACAAAGAGTGGTCCAAGACAGAGCCAGCTCAAAATCAGTCAGCTAAATCGTTAACCATTAAGCTTGAACGCCAAATCAGCCCTGATGGCATCAATGATTGCAGCAGCGACGCCTATAACCAGCCGCTAGAAACCACGCCAAAAATTCGCCGTGGCAATTGGCAGCAGTTTGCCAATGCAGACTCCCTACAAGCCAACGCTAACAAAACTCACACCAGCCCAATAAGCTACCGCCAATTAACATATGGTTCAGAGCTCGGCCTCGAACTAAAAGGTGAGCAAACAGGTATCCCAGCAATTAACCAGTGGCTCAAGCAAAAGCTAACTAGCGAAGAACAGCTTGCAGAAACCTTTGAAACCCGCCGCAACATGCTGGCGCGAGTAGGCCAGCCAATCGCAGACGAAACCGGAGCTGAAATCGATTTTATTAACCAAGATTGGCTTAGCGTACGATTTTACCGCTGGGCAGCAGGTTATGGCGCTGGCGGCATAAGCCGCACTTACACCAGTTTTAATCTAAACGATGGTCAAGCATTCAACCCTTGGCAATGGTTTAAAAGCGACGCCCCTCTTGATGAAATGCAGCATCAACTGCCAGCTGCGCTGCGCGAAAAGTTATTTGCCGATATGCAAGTTTATGAAGATTGCGATAACTCAGACGGCTCCGGCTATTTCTACCTAACCCTCAGCCCAAAAGGCATCGAGCTTTGGGAAACACCCAACGGCAGCGGCTGTGAAAACGAATTCACCCTCAGCCCGCAACAGGCGATGCCGTTCGCTACTGAGTACGGTAAGAGTCAGCTTAGATTACTGGATTGAGACTAAGGTAGGCTCGATATATAAAGATAGATATCTTTCAATAAAAAACGAACTTATGGGGTGAGTTTTAAGTTGGGAGAGTAATTGAGGAGAGTTACGACTATAAAAAATACTCAGCTCTCTGGCGGGCTTCGACTTTTAGGGCGTACAAAGTAAGACTGGCTTTCAAGAATTAACAAGCAATAACTTACAGTGAACAGATATCGCCAAATTATCTGTTTTAGCAAGCCTAAAATACTGACATTTAACCCCGTCAGTTTTTCTAACCATACGTGCCTAGAAATGATAGTTTTTACTATTTCTAAAGGACAAATAGCCACAAAACGCCAATCAATTAAACCATCAAACTGTTTTAATTCACGAATAGCATTTTCAACTATAGCTAAATTAGCTCTATGAAACAGGGCTAATTTAGGTTCAATCGAACTACCGTTCACGTAGCCTACTTTGCGGCTTTTGGACATAAGCGAAGTACTAGCTTCAATTAACATCGAATGAAGCTTACTTAAGTCAATATCCATAGAACGACCATTACGATTGATGACGGTTAGCTTATTGTTCAATTATCCTCGCTAGAGCAAATATATCAGTCTTACTCAAAATACTTACTCTTTAGTAGAAGGTCTGAGCCTTCTCAGTGAAAAACAGATTACTTAGAAAATAATTTCAATGTAATCATATCCTTTGGTGTATATAGGTTTACAAATTACGTGTTTAGCCTGTTTAGGTTTCACGTTACGTATTGATGAAAATCAATTTTGCTTTTTACTATTAGCCTTTGATTTCTTCGATAACATCCTCCATATTCGATAGCCAACATAAGCGAAATAAACAGCTAATAAGTAGAAATCTCCATAATAGAATGTATCTTCTATAAATGGGGATAGCCTATCAACCATCTTCCAAATCGCTATTACTTTAGCTACATATTTTTTAATAGTTTTATGACGTCTTCTCATTTCATTACTCTCTGAAAAAGATAATAAAAGAAAAGACCCAAACTGTTTTTCACAATCCGCTCGCGAGATAACGGATAAAATCTACATGTGGACTTACTTAGACATTTTCAAGAAAATTAGTAAGCTAAATCAAAGTAATTTACTTGCAGAAAACACCTACCCCATCGAAGTTGCCGAAATACGTTGGAATAAATCGCGTGAATCCGACAGGGATGTCGGGTTAGCTTTCGCGGGGCAGGATGCCCCATCGGAAGCGTTAGCGATTTATCCATAAGTATGAGGAAGACAACTTCGTAGGGGCGGCTCGGGTGATGCAAGAGGGGGAAGCTGTTGTCCCCCTTTTGCCCGAGTGTGAGCTGGAAGCTCACGACCTTTATCAAGCGCAGCTTGATTGCTTACAGCTACAAAGCGTAAGTCAGGCACAGCATGATAGAATTATCAAACGCAGTTTGATTACTTTAATCGTTAGACGAAGTCTCCCCCGCCCCCTGCACCTTGCGCCCGCTTGCCGCAAAAACCAAGCAACAAAAAAGGCTATGAACCTAAGCTCATAGCCTTAATCTAAACCCTGCTATATATAGCAAATAGTTTATAACGAACTATTTAGCCAAACACTGCTCAACAAGCGTCTGCCAGTATCTCAGACCAGATACCAAGATATTGTCGTTGAAGTCGTAAGTTGGCTTGTGTAGCGCTACGCTACCACAACCACAGCCTGCGCCATTACCCACTAGGATGTAACAACCTGGTGCTTCACGTAGCATGAACGAGAAGTCTTCACTGATAGTGAATGGCTGACAGCTGCCGTTAACTTTATCTTCGCCAACCACGGTTTCAGCCGCGCGAATCGCGAAAGCCGTTTCAGCTGGGGTGTTGATAGTCGATAAGAAGCTGTTGTTAAACTTGTAAGTGTAATCAACGCCAGCAGACATACACTGACCCGCTACAACACGTTCAATCGCTTTTTCAATCTTGTTTAACGCGATATCTGTAAAGCTACGAGTATCACCTGTGATAGTCACTTTAGTTGGGATAACATTAACAGTACCGTTAGTGGCAAACTCAGTTACCGAGATAACTGCAGTTTCGTCAATTGCACTTAGGTTACGCGATACGATAGTTTGAATTGCAGTCACGATTTGCGCGCCAACCACGATTGGGTCAGTACCCATGTGTGGCATTGCCGCGTGGCCGCCAGTTGCTAATACTTCAATTTCAAAGCTACTTTCGCTTGCCATTACTGAGTGTGGGCGAGTCACAAAGTGACCTGCTTCAATACCCGGTAGGTTGTGCATTGCGTACACGCCGTCGATTTTCCAGCGAGTGAATAGGCCGTCAGCGATCATCGCTTTAGCGCCAGTACCGCGCTCTTCATCTGGTTGGAAGATGAAGTAAACCGTACCGTCGAAGTTTTTAGTTTGTGCCAGCTCATGGGCCGCAGCAAGTAGCATTGCCGTGTGACCATCGTGACCACAAGCGTGCATTGCGCCTTCGTTTACTGATGCGTAATCGAAAGTGTTTTCTTCATGAATATGCAGGGCGTCCATGTCAGCACGTAGACCAATTGAACGATCGCTATCACCACATTTTAAGATACCAACAACACCTGTGCCGCCGATGCCTGTGTGCACTTCAATGCCAAACTCTTCTAGTTTAGCTGCTACAAATGCTGCGGTTTCATGTTCTTGGGTACCAAACTCTGGGTGCTGGTGAATGTGATGACGCCACTCAATAACTTTCTGTTCGATATTCATATGCTTTTCTCTTATAACAACAAACCGGTGACTAGGTCACCGGTGATAAAAATTGATTTAATTTGCTAACTGAAAACTCAGTTACTGGCTACGACATGGCTTAGGTGCGATTGGCAACTCAGCTTCAACTTCTTCCGCTTTAGCCTTGTTCTTGTTGCCCAACTTCATGAAAGCAACCATCGAAGCAATAACCACAGCGATTGCAACTAAGCGCATTGGCGTTACCTGCTCACCTAGTGCAAATACCGCTAGGATGAATGAAGACAGTGGCATTAGGTTTAGCGCCATACCGGTACCGTCAACACCTACACGCTCCATACCGTAGATGTAAACTAGGTAGCTCATACCAGAGATACATACACCTAAGATTACGATACAAAGAATACGTAGTGGAGAGCTGAATACGTTCAATGCAGAGCTAAAGTCAGCGCCTACAACTAGTAGATACAAACCAAAACCTAGTGCAGCAAATACAAACTGGTGGAACATAGTCGCAACTGAACCGTACTTGTCTGCTAGTTTTGCACGAGCATAAGCCATAGTTGCAAAGCTTGCTGCAGAGCCGAAACAGATCAAGTGACCAATGTTAAAGCCGTTAGTTTCAGACTGTGGATCCATTACTAGAATCGCTACACCGATAAATGCACCTAGCGCACATAACATCTGCATTGGAGTGAAACGCTCACCGTGGCGTAGGAAACCAACACTCAAGATTAGGATTGGGATCAAACCTTGGATAACACCGTTTTCAGAAGCAGTAATGTAGTCCAAAGATAGGAAAGACAAGAAACTGAACGCACCTTGACCAATGATACCGCAACATGCAGCCCAGAAGATGTCCTTACGGTTTGCCCAGTTAAGCTTGAAATCAGCTTTCTTAGTCATCTTGCCAGTTGCAAGACCGATGTTGAAAATCAAACCTAGGGTAATAAACGCAACTGTATAACGTAACCAAACAAGTACTTGAGGATCCATCACCTCAAGAATTGGCGTACCTACGATCCATGGGATACCCCATAATAGACCTACGAAAATAGCAGCCATCCAACCTTTTTGTGTATTAGTCATTATAATTTTTCCAACAATATTTTATCGGTAGTCAACAGCTTAAGCTGTTTGATTATTTAGTAGCTTGCCGTAGCCTGGGCACATAGCAACGTTGCCAGTCAGGTGCATTGCATGCCAGAACATGGCAGAGTTACTGCACACCACTGGAATACCAAATTTGGCTTCAATCTCTTCGATGTAATCAAGCACGCGTAAGTTTGTGCATGACATAAATACTAATTCTGCGTCAGAATCTTTTAGCATCTGCTCTAGCGCTTCGAACATAGACTCTTTAGCCACTAGGGTGATGTCTGTATCGCGTTCGATACCTAATGAACCTAGGGTCACTACATCAAAGTCAGCATCAGTTAGCTGCTGATATAGCGGGTAGTTAACGCTAGTTGGGTATGGAGAAAACACCGCGATTTTCTTCGCGTTAAGGTGTTTGAAAGAGGCTTTCGCTGCAGTCCATGGGTTAGTAGCAGGAATGTCGCCACGGTTTTGAGTCAATAGACCAGCAACTTTTTCTTCGCCGATAATGATTGAAGCTGATGTGCAGCCAAATGCCATCACATCCATAGGCAAACCAGTTGCAATCAAATCAGATGCTTCAACGATGCCGTTAGCGATTTTATCAAGTGCTTCAGGGGTCATTTCGCTTGAGTAGTAAACGCGCGAGCTAAATACGCCTGCTTGTGTACCTAATAACTTAGCCCAATCCATTTCAAGGCTGTGGTCTGTGCTTAACTGCACTAGACCAATATGAATGCGGTTAATTCTTGGCGCCTGCTTATGTTCTAGCGGCTGTTCAAACGAGGTAAAAGCTTCAAAACTCATCATAGTGAGATTCTCTTCAGTAATGGTTTCTCCAGTCCCCTCCGGAGAAACCAATGGCTATTAAAATTATTTGATGATCAATAGTTCTGGTTCAGCGCGCTGGCTTAACCACTCTGCACCGTTCTCAGTAATCACGATGTTTTCTTCGTGAACCATAGACTTACCTGGTGCGTAAACCATGCCTGGCTCTAGTGTCATTACCATGCCTGGCACTAATAATGTGTTGTCAGTTGCAGTGTTAGATGGACGCTCAGTTAGCTCCATACCTAGGCCGTGACCTAGACGACCTACGTCGTTACCTAGTGCACCGTTAGCTTCTAGTACTTTCCACATTGCGTTGTAGATGTCAGAAGTAGTGTTACCTGGACGAGCAGCCTCAAAACCAGCAGTTGTTGCTTCGTAAGTTGCACGGTAAGCCGCTTTTGTTTGCTCACTTGCGTGGCCGAATGCCCAGTTACGGTCGAAGTCTGAGAAGTAACCGTCACGCACTGCACCGGTGTCGATGATTAGTACGTCGCCGTCTTCAATCACGCGGTCAGTAGGACCCATGATGATGCTGTCGTAACCGTCTTGGCCTGAACCTGCGATGATGTATGGACATTCATCAGCGCCTTCCATCAGCATGTCGATACCGAACTGCTTACAGATCTCACGCTCAGTCATACCTGCTTTTGCATAACCTGGGATCTTGTCGAAGCCCACGTTAGTGATGCGACAGATTTCGCGAACCTTGTCGATTTCAGCAACTGATTTAACTTGGCGTAATTCGTGGATAGCTAGAGATACGTCAACGAATTCTTTGCTTACTAAAGTCGTTAACTGTAAGTAGTTAGCTACTGGCATACGTAGGTGTGATTCAATACCTAGGGTTGCACCAACACGGCCGAAGCGAGCTGGTAGGCTGTTAAGTACGCTAGCCACGATACTGATGCCGTCGTCATCTGGACGTGGTGAAGCCCAAGTGTGGATATCTTCAACCCAAGTACCCGCCATACCGCTAGCACCGATTTCAGGAATAACAGCGATTGGCTTGCCTTCTGCAGGAAGGATTAGGAACCATGGACGAGTCGGGCTGTGCCAGAACTGGGTGTGAAAGCCTGAAAAGTAACGTACGTTAGGCTCGGTAGTTAACAGAATCGCGTCTACTTCTAGCTCACGCATCTTCTGCTGTGCTTTAGTCGCACGCATTTCAAATTCAGCTGTTGTAAATCCACGCTGTAATATGCTTTTCATTTTTATCTCCACATCCACACAACTGGCCTATTTGCCAAAAGGTCACTAAAGTGACCGGAAAACCGTTTTAGTCAACTATCGTTAACTTGGTGCGCATCATACTGTTTGCTGGATTTAAAAATGTGACACATATCTCATAGTCAAAATCTGTTAACTCAGGATATGCTGTTAAACAAAAAAATCATGACCAAAGTCAAATATTTTAAACCATAGTTAAATTTAACTTGCTTAAAACCGCAAAAAAACGTCCCATAGTTACATAAAGTTGATTCAAGGGTTGAATTGTTAACTCAAAAAGTTGACAATAACGGCATCTAAAGTTCACAAAAGTAATCTGAAATGATCAAAGCGGCAGAACAGGCATTTAAAACGGAATTTACACCTAGAGATCGTGAACTACTGCAAAGCTATTTCCATTTAGCTGAAAGCATGGCCGATTTAATAGGCCCTCACTGCGAAGTCGTGATTCATTCATTAGAAAGCTTTGAACAGTCGGTAGTAAAGATCGTTAACGGTCACCATACCGGCCGTAAAGTGGGTTCGCCGATAACAGACTTAGGCTTAAAGATGCTGCGTCAGTACGAACAAACCGGCGAGCTAACACCTAAGAGTTATTTCAGTAATAACAAAGGTGGCGAGATGTTGAAGTCGAGCACCTGCATATTACAAGGCGAGAAAGGCAGACCGATTGGCATGTTTTGCGTAAACATGAATTTGTCTTACCCGTTCCCAGAGATCATCAAGACGCTGATGCCAGATACAACCCAGCATCAAAGCTTTGATATGACAGAAAACTTCAGCTCATCGGCTGGAGATGTGGTTGAGCAAGCGCTAAACCACGCGATTGCAGAAGTTGAAGCAGATACTAGCGTCAACCTAAAGGGTCGCAATAAAGCTATTACTAAGGTGTTGTTTGATAACGGCATCTTTGAATTAAAAGAAGCAACTAACATAGTTGCTAACCATTTAAGCATTACCAAACATGCGGTGTATAAGTACATCCGTGAATTTAAATCCTAATTATCGAGATAACAACGCTATGAAAACTGTAATCCATACTGAAAATGCTCCAGCTGCAATTGGTCCATACTCTCAAGCTCTTGCTTTCGACAAGTTAGTATTCACCTCTGGCCAGCTACCGCTAGATCCAGTAACTATGGCTTTCGTTGAAGGCGGCGTTAAAGAGCAAGCTTACCAATCTCTAAAGAACCTTAAAGCCGTTCTTGAACAAGCTGGCGCAGGTACTGACACTGTACTTAAGACAACTTGTTTCCTAGCTGATATGGAAGACTTCGCAGTATTTAACGAAGTTTACACTGAAGTTTTCGGCACTGACGCAGCTCCAGCTCGTTCATGTGTTCAAGCTGCTCGTCTACCAAAAGACGCGCTAGTTGAAGTTGAAGCAATCGCCTTCATCAAGTAATACCTGTTTTAAAAAGCCTACTGTCCACTTACCTTTAGTGAGTGGACAACTGCCCTCTTGTTCATAATTTATAGTGGTTATCATGCTAAAGCTGACTCAAAATGATTTCTTTAACGGCGAGACTTCTGACCTTTTCACAGCTCAAGTTGCTGAAAAAACTCGTCAATTCCACCAGCAGATCGAAGCTTACCAACCTACTCCGCTGATCTCTTTAGAGCAGTTAGCGGCGCGCCTTGGTGTTAAAGCAATTCTGGTGAAAGACGAATCGTACCGTTTCGGCCTAAATGCTTTTAAAGTATTAGGTGGTTCATACGCTTTAGGTAAGCAACTTGCTGAACACCTAAGTGTTGATATCAGCGAAATTGATATGAAAACTGTAGCAGACAAGCTAAGCGAGCCTTTGGTTTTCGCAACAGCAACTGCTGGTAACCACGGAACAGGTGTGGCTTGGGCTGCACGTGAAATGGGCCAAAAAGCTGTAGTTTACATGCCAAAAGGTTCATCACAAGCAAGCGTAACTCGCATTCAAAACCTAGGTGCTGAGTGTATCGTTACTGATTGCAACTACGACGACACAGTACGTATCGCTAACCAAACAGCAACTGAAAACGGCTGGATGCTAGTGCAAGATACAGCATGGGAAGGCTACGATAAGATCCCTACTTGGATCTCTCAAGGCTACATGACTATGGCTGTTGAAGCGCAAGAGCAAGTTGAAGCTATGGGTCTAAAACCGACTCACCTTATGCTTCAAGCTGGTGTTGGCGCTATGGCGGGCGGGATCTTGGGTTACTTCGCTGACAAAGTTGGCGCAAACAACTTCAAGACGATTATTGCAGAGCCTGCAAAAGCAGATTGTATTTACAACTCTGGTATTAAAGGCGAAATGGTTGCAGTAACTGGCGAGCTAAACTCTATCATGGCAGGTCTTGCATGTGGCGAGCCTAACCCAGTAACTTGGCCTATCCTAAAGCAGTGCAGCAGCTTCTTCGCATCAGTTGAAGATGAAGTGACAGCAACCGGTATGCGCGTTCTTGGTAACCCGCTAGCAGGCGATACTAAGGTGGTTAGCGGTGAGTCAGGTGCACTAACGCTTGGCCTACTATACATGCTAGCAAGCCGTGAAGATTACAGCGAATACCGCGCACAGCTTGGTCTAGACCAAGATGCAGTAATCATGCTGTTCAGCACTGAAGGTGACACTAACCCAGACCGTTACCGTCAAATCGTTTGGGAAGGCATGCACAGCACTGCTAAATAAGTCTTAGACTTAGTCCTCTAAAAAGCCGCTTACTAGCGGCTTTTTTGTTTTTAAAAGAAGGGACGGACTTCGTCCTGATAGGTCCTAGGGCGTTGCTATGCACCTACTAGGACGCCAACAAGTTGGCTGCTAGGAAAAACTAAAAGCACTTCAAAAGCAGAGCGTTCCACTTTTTGCCTTTTGTTTTTCCTTCTTGGCTTTTCCGTAAGCAGCGTTCTGTCAGTGACGCAGTCACGTTCCCTAGGCCGCAGGCCGTCCGTCTTGGCTTTAAAAAAAGGTTCTAGGTTCTAGGACGTTCGCAAGCTCACTGCGAGGACGCCAACAAGTTGGCTGCTAGGAAAAGCATAACAGCACATCAAAAGTTACCCGCTGGAATTTCTTTGCTTTTCCTAGGACCTAGGTCCTTTCTTTGCCCTATCTTATAACCTTCTTAACATTCAATTTTATTTACGCTAACTGTCAGCACTATTTAATTTATTAAATTAAGCAGCAAGACTATAATTAAATGCCCAATTACAACCTTGTTAATAGCACCAACTAATGACCACTGAAGCAAGTAATAAAACCCCTAATAAAATCCACCTAGCGCTGTTTATTTTAATCGGCACAGCTTGCTTGTTGCCTATAGTGTCTTCACCAGTCGCGCTTATTTTAGGGTTCACGCTTGCCAGTATTGGCTGGGCGCCGGATCAAGTTCACCTTGGCGCACTGACCAAAAAGCTGCTCGCCTATTCTATTGTGGGTTTAGGCTTTGGTATCCAGTTAGAAACTGCACTCAGTATTAGTATTGCCAACCTGCCATTGATTTTAGGCTCTATTATCTTGACCCTTGTATTGGGTTTCGGCCTCACCAAGCTACTTAAACTAGACGGCAAAACCGGTCATTTGGTTGCCTCAGGTACAGCCATTTGTGGTGGCAGCGCCATTGCAGCCGTATCGCCAGCGATTAGAGCTAATAGCGAACAAACTGCAATTGCATTGGCCACAGTATTTATTCTTAACTCGATTGCGCTATTTATATTCCCGGCCATTGGCCATGCGCTTTCAATGAGCCAACATGACTTTGGCGTGTGGAGTGCGATTGCCATTCACGATACCTCATCTGTTGTTGGCGCAGCCTCAGCTTACGGCAGTGAAGCGCTAACGACTGCCACTACAGTTAAGTTGGCGCGGGCGCTGTGGATTATCCCTATCGCATTTATCAGCGCTATGCTGTTTAAAGGCGATAAGAACAAAATGGCGATACCTTACTTTATTGGTTTTTACTGTTTGGCGATTGCGGTAGCCCACTTTGTGCCTGCTGGAGAGGTCGTTTACGGGGCGATTTTTGAGGTCTCAAAGCGTGTTTTAGTAGTGTGCTTATTTTTAATTGGTGCAGGCATTACCATTCAAAAAATGAAATCAACTGGGCCTAAGCCGCTTATTTTAGGTGTGCTGTTATGGTTGGCAATTGGTAGCAGTTCACTGGCGTATATTCTGCTTGTTCACTAGATGAGTAGGGATAGCAATCCAACAATCTAGCCAAGATATATCAAACTAAAAGCAGCGCATTAACGGCGCTGCTTTTTGCTTATATGGCGCCAGATAAGTAACGAGAATAAACAACTAAACGCGCCTAAATCGATAAGTGCTCGCGTTAAGCCGCTTGTTAGCAAAGAGGCGACAATTAGCACTGCGCAGCACAATAATATTAGCCAGTTATTCAATGTAATCTCCCCTCTTAGGTAAGTTAACTGAATCGCTATTATTGGTGCTAATGTAATGACTCGCCAAGATCCTTTATTACTAATAAATAGCTTTATCTGATAAGGCTAGATGATTTACTTATATTAAGATAAGTTTTAAACAGTTTAGCCAACGGCATATGGGTCATTAAGAGGATCATCATTCCAGTCATACTCAGTGAGTGTTTGAATACGTTTGGCTTCAAGTTCGCCATGCAAATGCTTAACCCAAAATAGCGCCGCATCTGTGCCTGCCGATACCCCAGATGAGGTTAGAAACTTGCCATCTAATACCCAACGCGCTTTAACTTGCCAAGGTACATTGTCGTTCAATGAGCTCACCCACTGAAATGCCATCTTATTAGTGGTCGCCTTACGGCCGTTTAACACCGATGTCATCGCCAATAATGCCGTGCCTGTGCACACTGTAAACACGTTTTGGCTGCGGCCAATTTGCGCCACCAACCATTGCCTTAATGTGGTGTCATTCACTAAGCTACGGGTGCCAATACCACCTGGGATCAATAACAGATCGCAATCATAAGACTCTGTCATTAGGCAGTCAGCCACAACACGTGGGCCCTGATAACTTTTAACGATTTCTGTCGCGGCTACCAGTTTAATTTCTGTATTTGGCATATGACCTAGCATTTCGACCGGACCATGTAGATCTAAGGTTTCATAGTCGTCAAATACCAGCGCCAATATCCGATATTTGCCCTCGGTAAATGGCGTACTAGTGGTTAATGATGACGTACTCACAGCCGCTTGCACTGCCGGCGCTATTACACCGGTTGCCATTAGCACTGACGCCCCTTTTATAAACTGCCTACGTTGCATTTCTTTCCCATCTATTTTTGATTGACTGTGCGACTTTAGTCTTTAAGGATAATAATTAATTCAATGACTAAACTAATAAAATCCAAATCGTTCATCAAAAATAGAGACGGCGCAAATAATGCCAATTTGTGGGATCTCAATACGGCGGAAGGCCTAAGTTCAAGATGTAAAAAAGCGCCCATTGAGGGCGCTTCTTCGTAATGAATTATCAGTAAAATGGCGTTGGATCGATTTCTAAACTGCTTGGTGAGATCCCTTTTTCAATATTGAAAGAGGAGCGACGTAAATCGACGATCTCAACCTTGGTGTAGCAGCGCTTGGTCACCGAATAAAAGCATTTCACTTTAGGATGCAGTGCATCGCGACCAGTTGCTTCCCAGACGATACCTATACGTCCGTCAGATAGCTGCACTAACGAGCCTACGGGATACACGCCAATACAACGAATAAACTCGTAAACGAGCTTTTGATCTAGATGGAAAGGGGTCAAACTGATTAAGATTTTAAATGCCGCCGCAGGGCTCATTGCCTCTTTATAACAGCGAGTAGCGGTTAAGGCATCAAAGATATCAACAATACAACTCATGCGACCATGCAGCGGTATTTCATCGCCTTTTAATCCTCGTGGATAGCCGTTGCCGTCGAGTTTTTCATGGTGCATCAAACTGATGTCTTTACTAATCTGCGACAAACCTTTGGTTTGCGCCATGATCTCAACCGCATAAGTTTGGTGCAGTTTTACATGCTCAAACTCTTCTGCAGTTAATTTACCCGGCTTATTCAAAATATTACTATCGATTTTGATCTTGCCTATATCATGCAAAATCCCACCAATAGCAATTTGCCGCAGCATATCGGTATCGAAATTAAGGTAACGGCCAAAGGTCACTAACAAGAAGGCGACATTGATTGAATGTTCTAGCAGGTAGGCATCTTTCGAACGCAGCGCCGACACACATTTGAGCGCATCAGCGTCTAGCATTACCGACTCAATCATATTGTCGGCTAATACTTCAAATGGCTGGACTTCAACAGCCTTGCCCTCGAAGGTTTCAGACAAGACTTTTTGGATGAGATCTTTAGCCTCAACCATCAATTCTTTTGCTTGTTTCTGCCTGATTACGCGGTCGACTTTTATCGCTTTAGTAGCAGGCTTTGCTGCAACATCGGCTCGACCTAGGCCTAAATCGGGTGCAGAGCGTTCGCCATTCACCCATACATGGCTAATCTGATTCTTGTGTAGCTTTAAAATTGCTTCTGCACTACGAATTTGTCCGGCGCTGGCAATATTGACCTTACTTTTATTACGGTCAATAGCCTCAACAAACATGCCCACTTTTAATTCAGAAACAGCTATTTTAATTAAATGACTAGATTCAAATGAATCACCCATTATCTCTTAGGTCCCCGGATGATTTAATCAAAAATACAGCTACTGTATGTCGCTGTACCCGTCATAGTTTGGTGATGTTTCGACGCTATAAACAGAGTCCATCTATTATTTTCCTATGACAATTAGACCATTCTATTCTGGGATTTGTTAAATCACCAGAGACAAAGTTAATTAATCTCCGCTAATACAATTAATATTTGAGCTAATGGGTAATGAATGCGTTAACTAACTGGAGTGCTAACCACTACGGCACTGCGCTTATGGCACTGAAAACTACTCGGCTGCCACCGACGATACATACAGTTAAAGCAGGAACGCGCGACATTGTCGGTATGCTCATCTTCGTCGTCACTTAAAAATACCGAACACTCTTTAGCAGCCTCTCGAGCTGGAGCATAGTCTTCGACACCAAACTTAAATTGCCATAAGTCGTTAACTTGAATAAACCATTGCTGCATCGCTTATACCTCTAAAGCATTTAGTATTAATAAGGCTTTAATTGCTGTTTAGTTGCGTTGCGCCACTCACCCGACTCATTACTTACTAATAAGGCGAATTGATGCTGGGTATACACGGCTTTGATTTGGCCTGTTAGGTTAATCTGTGTATCGTGATTTAAAATTTCACCGGTTGTCGTAATCGCCGCTTGCAAGCCAGTTTGTTTAAGCATCTGCGCCACGCTCAGCTGCACAACTGCCGACTCATCATGATCTTCGCCCAAGCTTAATTGGCCTTTCACACGGCCATCTTGACCACTTAAACGCAAACCTAAGCCAGCTAGTGAGCCAATAATGCCCTGACCAGTGCCGCCATGCTCCGACAAATCCACGCCTAGCTCTGCCGCTAATTGATAGGCTTGCTCTTTGGTTTTCACTTCAACTTTGGACTGCTTACCAAATGCAATTAACTGGCCGATATTGTAGTCAGACTCTAAATCTAAAATCGCCAGCCCAGGATCGGCCGCTGCTGCAGATTCTTGTTTTAAATGCGCGATACAGATAGCTTTGAGCTCGGCAAAATCGAAGTCGGTTTCCACTTGAAAACACATGGCACTGTTGTGCGATGTATATGGAATATCTGGGTGTACAAATAACTGATGACGCGTAACAAATCGCGTTATTGCTGGGCGTGCGTCTTGTGGCACTAGTGGTGCCAGTTTCGCTGCAATCTCTTCAGCAATTTCGCCAGTACCTTTGGTGCCAATATCGTCAGTGTCATCAATGCAGATCAACCAAGCTTTCATCTAAAACCCTTATTGTTATGTTGTCGTGGCGAGCCAATTGCTCACCACGCAAATCTGTTTGCTAATCTTGTTTGTTAACCTGTTAATCAGGCTTTTTTGGCAATAAATCGTGGGCGTGCAGTCGCCGTAATACGGTAGGGATCAACAGCGCTGCCGCAACTGCAAATGCGCCGCCTTGTATAAAACTTAGGCCAAACTCTGCCAGCGCGACTTGACCACTCATTCCTACTAATAAATTGCTTATTAAGCCTTTGCCCGCCCAAGCTAAGCAGCCAACCAAGGCCAAAATAATGCTCTGCCAGCGTAAGCTAAATGCCCCAGCCATCAACAATAGCGTCAAATCCATCGCCATAGCTGGCAAGCCAAACTTAAGCAAAATCATTGGCCCGCCTTTGCCAACGCTTAGCATCATGGCAACTAAGCCCGCTAATAAGCCACAAGCTGTCATCGCACCAACGCGATTCACGACTCCGTAGCAAATAAGGTAGAAAAAGGTCATCAAAAACATTGAATGACCACTCAAGCCAAGCTTGAGTCGTAACATGCTTTTTAAAACCACCAGTAAAGTGGCGCAAAAACCAATAAATAACGCATCTTGTAAATCGAATGGAGACTTCATTCTTCCTCTCTTTTAGCAGGCCAATGTGTTGGTTTGCTCACACTGCCGAAATGGCGCAGCTTGGCAGCTTTTGCCATCTGCTTTGATAACTTAAGTAGTTGAATTAGCACTGGCAGCACCACGCAATAAATCAGTTCTGGCCAGTTTTTAGGGTTACGCAATGCCTTAGGGGTGATGTTGGCGCCCCGTAAACATTGAATGGCATAAATTTCTTTGGTTTCTTGCAGCATGTACGGCAACAATCCAATTGAGGCGGCAATAACAAATGCCCACTTGGCGGGTAAGCCCCAACTGAGTACTTCGCCAATTCGTTCGGGCTTTTGTGTCGCAGATAGCCACCAACCGGGCAGTAAGGCTAAGAACACGCGCAATACGACTATCACGCCTTCGAGCATCTGCCCTTCGCCGTGGATCAGGTAATAAAGCGGCAAGGTGAGCGCTAGTTGTGCTATGCCTAAGCGCAGTAACGCTGAGATTTTATTTTTCAGGTAGACGCCATGAATAACCAGCAAGGCGTCAACTAAGATCAGCCAGCCTAACGCGCTATTGGGCAAGAAAAATGCGCCACTCGATAGCACTAAACTCAGCAGTAGCGCCAAGGCGCAATACTGGGTGGCACTAATGCGAAAAACTGCCATTTTGTTTGCTTTACGCCCGTTAACCAACATTTGCTTGCTCTGTTATTTGTGCGCCATCACCTAGGTGACCATTTTCGATGAACCAGTAACGGTCAACAGCTAAAAATGGCAAACCACGATGACTCGTCAGTAAGATGCCACAGCCTTGCGCACTCAATTGCAGTAAAATTTGCACCACCTTGGCCACATGATATTTGTCTAAACCCGCAAAAGGATCATCGAGTAATAACAGCTTTGGCTGCATACAAACCAATGAAGCCAAAGCAATAATATGTTGCTGGCCATAAGACAGTTTGTGCGGAGAGCTATCGGCAAGTTTCAGCAAATCAAGTTCAGTGAGGATCTGCTCTGCTCGTGCCAGCGGTAATTTGAAACGCTTTAAACTAAATTGCAGCTCAGTTAATACGGTTTGCTCGAACAGTTGTCGATTAGGCCGCTGCATTAACAAGCCTAAGTCACTGCCATAAATCCCCAGTTGTGGGCGTTTATCCATTACCGTTACCGGCAAATTAGCAATATTGGCTTGAATACCAGCTAAAGTTTTCAATAAGCTACTTTTACCAGCACCGTTATCGCCTACTAGAGCCACAATCTCACCGCGGTGTAGCGATAACTCTTGCTCGCAATCAAACAGTGGTTCTTGGTCGGTAAAACGAAATTGATGCGGCGCGATATTCACTAGGCATTCACGATGACGAGGTTTACTACTCGGTCTAATATTAACCAGCTCGGCTGTCGTCTGAGCCTGTTGACGCTGGCCAGCTCTAAGCTTGCCGCCTTCTAGTAACCAGAGGTAATCAACTAAGTCAGCAAAAGCACTTGGGTTATGCTCAACCATCACTATCGCCACGCCATCCTCTAGCAAGGCTTTTAATACGCCATTGAGCTCTTTGACACCATTATCATCAAGCTGTGCCCAAGGCTCATCCAGTAATAACAATGAAGGGCTAAACACCAATTGCGCAGCCATCATTAAACGATATTTCTGCCCGAGAGATAACACCTCAACCGGCGTATCTAAGCTGGTATATAAACCGACTCGACGTAATGATTGCTGTACTTTTTCCACCATCAAATCAGCAGCAATGCCCAGATTTTCTAGTGCAAACGCAATTTCAGCCCCAACACTTTGACGTAAAACTTGAGCATTAGGATCTTGCATCACTAAACCAACCAATAATGATGGGGCACGATAAACGTCTCCCTCATAAGGTCGGCACTGCTCGCCAGCCAAGATGTGCAACAAGCTGGACTTGCCCGAGCCTGTTGCACCATTAATACAATGGCATTCACCACAATTAATCACCAAATTAAGATCGTCCAAGATCTCACTTTGGTGCGATCCATAGCCGAAATGAATCCCTTCTAATGCTATGATTTTCATATTCTTCCCCGAAAGCCCTAAAGCTGCCAGTTAATACCAACAAACACTTGGCGACCTGCTTGTGGCATAAAGTCACTTTGATAATAAAGCTCATCAAATAGGTTTGTAGCGCGAACGTATAGCTCTAGGTTGTCCTGCCAAATCTTCTGGCTCACACTTAGGTCAACTAAGGTGTAATTATCTAACTCAACACCTTTACCATTCACTTGGTCGATTACGCGTTCAGCATTTAAACGTGTCGATAAGCCAAACGAAAAGTCATAGCTGGCTTGCAGGCGCAAGTTGTGAGCAGGGCGGTATTGCAAACGCTCATTGGTAGCACGATCTTCGGTATCGATGTAGCTATAGGCAAACGTTAACCCTAGGCTGTCGAAATAACGATTCGTCATTTGCAAATCAACACCCATAAAACGATAGTCACCAATATTTTGCTCTTGGTTGTTATCATCTTTAGCGATGTAATCATTGGCATCAGTGATGTAACTACTGATATCTAATTGAGTGTCGAAAGGCAGAGTTTGCTGTAGACCTAATTCGAACTGGTTAGCAATTTCCGCTTTTAGGTTTACGTTGCCGCTGTTAGGTGCGTATAGATCACTGATCGATGGGTAGCGAACTTTGCGGGCTAGACCGGTATGGATGCGGCTTGAGTCTGTAACTTGATAAAATGCCGATGCTTGCGCCGAGAAGTCTGTTTCGCTGTTAACATCAAGATCGTAATTATGTACCGCAGCACCTATGCTGTAGCCATATGTACCGTCATCTTGATATTGGTACTCTGCAGCACCGGTATAAAGCATCAAACTTTCGTCGATATCGCCTGAGCCACCTTGACCACCACCAGTACCACCGCCGCCACCATTGCCTCTTACTAGACTACGTAATGACGTGGTATGCGATGACCAATCTTGTTTTTCAACAATGGCTGACGTAGTTAATACCGCGCCATAATCAAATTCACTAATGAATTGGATATTGGTACCACTGACTTTAGAAGAACTTTCAACAATGCTATTGAGGTTATTCAGTCTATGGTTATAAAAGTTTTCAACCATATCTGTTTGGTTGTAGTAAACAAAACCACGAACAACATACTTTTCGCTGATTTCATGAGCCGCACCAAGCTGCATGCTTTGCTCATTGAAGTCTTCAATTCTTGACGGGGTTTTCTTGCGGTCAACAGTCGGTGATTTACCCCACTCGCCATCACGTTGAGTGTAGTTAGCCATTAACTTAGTTGAATCGTTGATGAAGTAACTACCCTGGGCGTAATAGTTAGTTAATTTTCTGTCAGAGTTAAAACGTATATCACCAACTTGATTGCGAGTGTCTTCAAAATCATCAGGCATTGGCGTGCCGTCAGTTTCTTGATGAGTCACACTCATAATACCTTGCCAGTTATCACCCGAACCTGCTGCACTGATATCAGCATTTAGAGTATTGTCAGGTGCAGATTCAACTTTACCCGACAGCGAAGGTGATGCATCACCTTGCTTAGTAATGATGTTAATGACGCCCGCACTGCCACCTGGACCGTAAAGCACAGAAGTAGGACCAACTGACACATCAACACGTGCAATTTGGTTGGTAGGGATAACACTTGGGTCAAACTGACCGTCTTCAGTACTGCTTGCAGGCACGCCGTTAATTAAGAAAGTAATGTGGCGTGTTTTTAGGCCGCGGATATCCACGCGAGGAGTAGAATCACCACCTACGCGCACATAAATGCCAGGTACGTTTTCCAGCACTTGATCTAAGCTCTGTGCACCAGAAGCCTTAATTTCTTCCGCGTCTACGCTCCAATGAGTTGTCGCTGCTTCAGTTACCGAAGCGCGCTCACCGTGCACCACAATAACGTCGGTCACATCAAGAATTGGATCTCTTTCAATTTCATCAGCCTGAACTTGATAAGCCAAGCTCATAGCTAGTGCTAAGCTAGACACTCTCAGCACTTTTTGTTGTTTTTTCATCTAATTTCATCATCCTAACGATATATTTCGCGCTATTTTTAAAGAGCACTGACTATCGCTCAAGCAAATAAAACCATAAAACAAACCTAGATCGACTAATTTGGATAATAGGAAAAGCCGTCAATAGTAACCAAGGACAGTTTGACCCACCGTGCGCAACTAAAGGACAAAACGGGACATCTAAATCACACCCTTTAAAAGCAAGCTAAGCTTTGATGACACAGAAAAAATAAACATAACGGCAGAAGTGCTGTAGGCGGCAATAGCCAATAACAAAGCGATATTGTGATTTACTCAGGGAGAGCTCACATAGGTAGAGTGATCAACTTGACACTGTATGTTCTGGCTATTACTTTGTGGTAAAGATTCTTATTACCAAAGTGCGATGGGTTTATCCCAGCTAGAGGTCGCTCCTCTAAGCAGACCCTAATGATATTTGTTTGGAGTACTTATTGACCATCCCCATGCTGCCTCAAGCTATTAAGTCCTTAACCGACAAAATCAAATCATTCACGCTTCAACCTAACAGTGATCCAATAGTCCAGCTGTCTGTGGCAGTTGCACCGATCCCGGTTATTGCTTGGCTAGCCGCACAAACTACTTATCCAAGAGTGTATTGGAAAGGTCGCGACACCGAAGAAGAGGTAGCTGCTATTGGCTGCTGCAAAGACTTTTTCTTTGGTGATGATGTTGACGACATAGCACTATCGCTTGAGTACCAAAAACAACGTTCACTGACCAGTAATCAAGATATTCGTTACTATGGTGGCGTAGCATTTGATCGCCGCAATGAAAGCTGGCAAGACTTTGGTAAAGCGCACTTTGTGCTACCTAGAGTAGAACTGCGCCGCAGCGGTAATGAGTTCAAACTGCTAGTAAACCTAAACTTTACCGAGAATGAGTTCAGCGCTGAAATCAATAATGCTTTGCAGTCGCTACAAGTACTCGACGCGCCCAAGCCATTAACTCCTCCAAATAAGGTGGCATTAATGGGTCGCAGTGATCGACCAGATCGCTACCGCTGGGACGAACTAGTTAATCGGGTGACTCATCCAAAGTTTATTGAAGACACACCAAAAGTGGTGCTTTCACGGGTGACTCAGCTTGAGATCAATGAAGAAGTTGATCCATGGACTCTGCTGGCTTGCTGGCAAGGCCGAAACCCAACTAGCTTTCAGTTTGGTTTTCAATTTAGTCCAGCAAGTGCCTTTATTTCTTGTACGCCAGAGCGCTTATACCGTCGCCGTCAACGCGAATTGTTTACCGAAGCGTTAGCTGGCACCACTGTGCGTGGGCTTAATCAAGAAGAAGATAAAGCACTTGCTCAAGAACTATTAGACGACACCAAAAATAGTCACGAGAACCAGCTAGTACGCCAACACATAGTTAATGTGCTCAACCCACTTAGTAATTATGTCGGCGCTGAAGAAACACCAACCGTGTTTAAGCTCAGTCATATCCAGCATTTACATCGCTCGATCCGCGCAGAGTTAAAGCCAGGGGTGAATGACTTTCAGCTGATCCAAGCATTGCACCCAACCCCAGCGGTAGGTGGCTTGCCAAAAGAGTCGGCAATGAACTTTATTCGTCAACAAGAAGGCTATGTGCGCGGCTGGTATGCTGGCGCTTGTGGTTACTTCAACAAGTACGAAAGTGAATTTGCCGTCGCTATCCGCAGCGCCTTAATTGAACCCGGGCGCATTAACCTCTACGCAGGTGCAGGTATTGTTGCAGGCTCAGAAGCCGATAAAGAGTGGACTGAACTTGAAAACAAGCTCAGAACTATTCTGTCGATTCTAACCGAGCTATAACAGCGGAAATTCAATCAATTAAGCCAGTATCCACACTGATTTTCGACGGTTTATACCTGTTTATATTGCTAAACCGTCGAGATTTCCTCTTGCTCAATTAAAAAACTGCTCTATAATTTGCCGCCCCCAAGCTTGGGGACAACCATTGTTATTAACCAAAATTGTAAAATTATAGCGCTAGGCGTTATTGCGGGTTCCCTAACCCCGCCCGATTTAACTAAAAAGGCCACAAGATGTTGATGTTATCCCCTGCACAGCTTCGCCGTGCATTGCTGCTATTAGCCAGCTTTCATATTGCTATTATTTGTGCCAGCAATTACCTAGTACAACTCCCATTTTTAATATTCGGCTTCCATACCACTTGGGGCGCATTTAGCTTTCCATTTGTGTATCTAGCGACTGATCTCACTGTACGTATATTTGGTCAACAAGCCGCGAGAAAAATCATCTTTCTAGCCATGTTGCCCGCCCTAGTTATCTCGTATTTGATGGGCGTTATTTTCCACCAAGGCAGTTTCCAAGGTGCTGAGGCGCTACTGGAATTTAATAGTTTTGTATTTAGAATCGCATTCGCCAGTTTTGCCGCCTACCTTGTCGGCCAGTTGATGGATATTTTTGTATTTGCCAAGCTAAGAGAGACTAAATCTTGGTGGGTAGCACCATCAGCGTCAACGGTAGTGGGTAATCTAATCGATACTATTGTGTTCTTTGGCCTCGCTTTCTACGCCTCTACCGATGAGTTTATGGCAGTACACTGGCCTGAAATCGCCGCAGTGGATTACGGATTTAAACTGATTGTCAGTTTAGGCTTATTCTTGCCTGCTTATGGTCTGTTACTAAAGTTCTTACAAGATAAGATCTTACAGGATTCTGTTCACAAAAGCGCCGCCTGATAATAGTTAGCGCTTAACAACAACTGGACAGACCTGTTATAATTTCGCCAATTCGTTCACCTTTCAGCCAATGGTTTGGTTGTATCAGCAAGGTGAACTGGCGAAGTTATTGAGAGTGATACATGTACACCATCGAAATTGAAGCTGTAACTGAGTTTACGCCTGCAGTGCTTGAGCTTATCCAAACTGTTTACAGCGTTATCCCTGAATTTGAAAACGGCTATGCTAGCCAAGAGATCAGCCAGCGTTTACTTGCAGGCCCAGCGTTACTGCTTATCGCTAAGGTTGAAGGCGAAGTCGCAGGCTTTAAGCTTGGTTACCAAACTGAAGATAACGTGTTCTATAGCTGGTTAGGTGGTGTCGCACCGGATTTCCGTGGTCTTGGCTTAGCAAAGAGCTTACTTGAATACCAAGAAAAGTGGGCAAAAGATAAAGGCTATCAGCGTATTGACGTTAAAACTCGCAACTGCTTCCCTGCAATGCTAAATATGCTTATTAGCAGCCAATACCAGATCACCGCTATGGTTAGCGATGCTCAAAACCACAGCCAGAACAAGCTGCATTTACAAAAGCATGTTTAGCTTTACCGTTTTGGCGCAACCGCACCAAAGTAAAAAAACTTAATAGAATGTGACGAAAGTGTAGATAAAGCTTGCAAACCCAAATGAGAATGATTATTGTTAACTCGCGTTCCAGAACTCGGGATTACGGATAAAGTTCTCATCATCTTTACCTGCATAGAGTTCTTTATGCCTTTGACCATCTTTGCGGTCAGAGGTATTAGCACGACATTGCTCACACACTCTTAAGTGGCCGGGATTCTTTCCCGGCTTTTTTTTGGCTTAATTTCAGCCAATAGCAAATATCAGATCTTACAAGTAAAGCCGCACCTCATAACTCACTAATTAATAACAACTAAACCATGTTTACATAATTTAGGTTAATTTTTAGTGCATTATACTTGCACAATCAAATGATAATGATTATTATTTACATGCGTTCCAGAACTCGGTAATACTTAAAGGCATCTCATCTCCTTAAAGTTAGAGTTTTATTAAGCACGACATTGCTCACACACTCTTTGTGGCCGGGATTTTATCTCGGCTATTTTTTTGCCTAGCGTTTATTAATACTAATCAGATCAATGCTCTAATTATCGACAAAGCAGCTTACAGCGGAATAAAGACAGATTGTGAAGTGTTATAGCGAGTAAATAAGCTGCTGCGAGAACAAGTTGCGTAGACAAAATTAATCGCGCGCTAAAAACAACAACGGGTAGCCACTTGGCTACCCGTCTAACTATCTAGGTAAGGTAAGCTAATCAATCTAACAACTTAGTCTGCTTAGCTTTAGTTTGTTGCTAGTCTTTAGGTTTATCAAGGTGCTGACCATTAAACTGCAGACCTTCATAAGGCGTGTTAACTTGCTCCTCTATCGCCTTATGATACAGGCCAATGGTGAACAAGCTGCCTTTACCCACGGTAGAGCTCACCTCAATGGTGCCGCCAATACGCTTAATAATGCCGTAGCTGAGTGATAAACCTAAGCCAGTACCGTCTTTACGCGTGGTATAGAAAGGATCGAAAATGCGGTTAAGTTCCTCCTCTGGGATCCCCTTACCTTCATCTTCAACCTCAATTTTAACTCCAACCGGATCACCGTGTTGCACCCAATCATAAGTGCGGATCCAGATCTGACCTTTGCCATCCATCGCGTGAGCAGCATTAACCACTAAGTTAATCAGTACCTGCAGTAATTGCGGACGGTTAACTTGGATAGGATAACTCGCATTAAGCTCTTGGTTGAGCACCACTTGCTGTTTCTGGATTGAGTGACGCACCAGCACCAACATCTCTTCGATAATCGGCGTGATTTGATGCATTTCTAGCGGCGCATTAAACTCACCCGGTCGGCTGTATTGCAGCAAACTGCGAATAATGGTGCTGATACGGCCAACTTGTTGAATAACTAACTCAATTTCTTCTTCAACATCAGCGGCTCTGTCGCCAAGCTCATACTTAAGCAACTCCATATTGCCTAAGATAACTGCCGTCGGGTTATTAATCTCATGGGCAATACCCGCGGTCAGCTCACCGAGTGCAGTGAGCTTCTCGTTAATCACCAACTGCTGACGTGTTTCGTTAAGCAGTGCGACGTTAGCTTGTAACTCTTCGGTTTTCTCCTGCAAGCTGCGAGTACGCTCTTCAACCTTGACCTCTAGTTGCTCAGCTGCCGCCTGAATTTGACTATTACGACGCTGCAGTAAGTCCAACATGCGGTCAAACTGCTCAGCAAGATTAGACAGCTCGTTGTCACTATCAAGACCTAATGAACCGATACGCAAGTTGCGTCCAGACTGCACCGCTTTGACTACATGGTGAATACGCTCAATAGGTTGCAATAAGCTGTAAGCGCCGCGATAAACCAGCCAGCCAGACACCAGTAGTACCAACATTAAAATGGTGCCCAACTCGATAATGTTTAGCAGGTAGTTATGGATAAACGGCGATTCAGAGAAGCCGGTATAGATCATACCGATACGTTTACCATTAATATCTTCAAGTGGTGAATAAGCCGAAATAAACCAGTCGTTAAATACAAAAGCTCGGTCAACCCAAAGTAACCCTTGGTTAAGCACTTTTTCACGCACCTCAGATGATACTAAGCTACCCAAGGCGCGTCCCTTTTGGTCATCACCTTTCGGGAAAAAATGCAAAGGTACGTTGGTACTAATACGAATGTTATCGAGGAAAATGGTCACAGTGCCGATTGAGCGCTCAGGCAAGGTGCCTTTGTCGTACACTAAATCGCGAATATGGTCGACAATGCGGGTATCACGGTTAAGCATTATGCCGCCGTCGAGATACCAAGCCACATTGCCATTTTTACCTACCACAGGTAATAAACTGCGGCTCAACAGGCCACGCTTTTCTTGACCTTTAATCGGTTCATGGGCGCGCTGGGTTTTGATCACACTGATTTTTGCACGCTCAGCCAGTACAGGATCAATCCGTGCCAATCGGCTCGAATCAAGCACCATTAAGCCGGAGAAAGGCTCTACACCTTCAATATGCGGTAACATCTGCCGAAGATCCGGATCAGCTGCCGCCTCTGATACGCTCACCAAACGTAAAAAGTCCAGATTAAGATCTTTCTTCGCCTGTTCTAATACCAGCTGCAAATTAGCACGCTGCTCAATCGAGTCGCGGCCCATCTGCCTAAAATCATTTTGAAACGGCCAAGACTCCATCACCAATTGCAGTTGGTTTTCTTGATTATCTTGTACCGTTATCAGGGTGCTGTTTGCGACAGTCAAATCTGCTTTGACCTTCATAAACAGCTGTTTGCCAGTGTAACTAATATTCCAATAGATGGTAATAAACACCAAGCTAACTAGGGTTAGCAAGATTGGCAACAAGGTTAAAATCAAGATGCGATAGCGCACCTTAGCTTGCATTTGCTGCCAACTCACACCAAACATATTGGAAAAAAACGACACCTAAACTCCCCTTAGAGTGATGTTAATAACACGAGTTAACTAATACTGAGCCGAAAAATGCATGCTCTGCTATTAGTCTTACTCGGCTTCACCACCGAACCACTCTTTATATTTACGATCGAGCGTCTTACGTGACACACCAAGGTCGCGGGCAGCGGCAGATTTATTACCACCGTGCATATCAACCACTCGGGTTACATGGTCACGTTCAACATCTTTAAGCGCCCATTGTAATGGATAACCGGACTCGACCGCCATTTCTGCTTTCGGTTGTACTTTCCAATACTCTGCAGGCGGCTTGCCTAGCAAGATACAACGCTCAATCATATTACGTAGTTCGCGAATATTACCAGGCCACTCATGTTGTTGCAGCTTGAGTAAGTCTTCATGGCTCCACACCACTTCTTTTACCCCGAGTTCAGCCGCAAGCTGGCAGGTAAAGTGATGCGTTAATTCAACGATATCTTCAGGACGTTCACGTAGCGGCGGAATCACAATATCGAGCACGTTTAAACGGTAGAAAAGATCGCGTCTAAAGTTGCCCGCCTCGACTTCTTCCGACAACTTACGGTTAGTTGCAGCAAGTACGCGCACATCAATATTGATCTCTTTTTCACTACCCACAGGACGAATAGTGCGCTGCTCAAGTACTCGCAGTAATGCAGTTTGCATCTTCAGCGGCATTTCACCGATTTCATCAAGGAAGATAGTACCACCTGAGGCAAAGCTAAATAGCCCCTCACGATTACCTTTTGCCCCGGTAAATGAGCCGGCAGAGTGGCCAAATAGTTCGCTTTCTAAAAGCTCAGGTGCAATCGCGCCACAGTTAACCGGTACAAACGGTCCCTGGCGGCCACTTAAAATGTGTAGTTGGCGTGCAACCAACTCTTTACCTGTACCTGACTCACCCTCAATCAGTACCACAGCGTTAGTTGGCGCAACACGTTCAATAACATGTTTCACCTCTGTCATCGCATCACTTTGACCGATAATGGTCGATGATTGATTGAATGACACTTCACGGCGCAACATTAAGTTTTCGCGCTTAAGCAATCGACGCTCAATACAGCGGTCAACCGCCTTCATCATCTGCTCAAGATGGAATGGCTTCATTATGAAGTCTGAGGCACCAGCGCGCAGCGCCTTAATCGCCACATCCATATCGGCATAGCCTGTCATAAAGATGATGTCAGAGCGTCTTTCTTGATCGTTAAGCGCTTCATGCCATTCAATGCCTGAACGGCCTGGCAAGCGGATATCAACAATTAGCAAGTCAAAATGACAACGCGAGCGCAGTTGCTCAGCATCCTCAACACTTGAGGCGGTTTCAACGAGAGCAAACTTTTTAGCTAAGGCTTTTTTCAAAAAGCTACGCATGCCCGGTTCATCATCAACAATCAATACAGATACAGCAGAAGGAAGTGGCTTCATATTATTCATTCTCTGTCCCACCTTGTCGTTTGAGGGACATTTTGACTCATTATGCAATAAGTCTAACATTGAACTAGTCTAAATAGGTCACTATGAACCATATAATCGCGACATTGGGACATAATGTCTGTGCTTTTTCTGTCATCAATGCGATCTAGATCACAGCATAAAACACTAGTGTGAACTGAAATAAACCGATCACAGTCTGGCATCAAACTTGCTTTTAACGGGGGTATTCGATTTTGTTCAGACCCTCAGGTATCGAGAGGTCTATTTTATTTTCCATAGGAGCTAAAATGTTAAACCTTAAACGCGCTATTGGTCTTGCGGTTACCGCAGCACTGTTTGTTGGCATGCCAGTGCAAGCAACTGAAGTAATTAAACTTGCTACCACTACCAGCACTGAAAACTCAGGCCTACTAAAGAACCTACTACCTAAGTTTGAAGAGGAATCTGGCTACAAAGTACAAGTGATTGCTACTGGTACAGGTAAGGCACTAAAACTTGCTCGTCAAGGCGACGTTGATGTTGTAATGACTCACGCTCCAGGCGCTGAAGCTAAATTCGTTGAAGAAGGTTACGGCCGTCTACCACGTGGCATTATGGAAAACGATTTCGTTGTTCTAGGTCCGAAGAACGACCCAGCTAAAATCCGCTCAAGCAAAACTGCTGAAGAAGCGTTTGCAAAAATCGCTAAATCAGGCGTGCCTTTCATTTCTCGTGGTGACAACTCAGGCACCAACATGAAAGAACTACTTGTATGGAAAAACGCTAATATTACTCCAGACTTCAAAGGCTACACAGCAGTTGGTCAAGGTATGGGCAAAACACTATTAATGGCTAGTGAATTAGAGGCTTATACACTATCTGACCGTGGTACTTTCGTTGCTTATTCAGGTAAAATAGACCTAGCAGTTGATTTCGATGGCGGCCCAGCTCTAGCTAACCCGTACCAAATCATCCTAATCAGCGATAGCAAGTACCCAACGCTAAATCACAAAGGTGCTAAAGCACTAAGTGACTGGCTGATCAGCGCTGAAGCGCAAGGCATGATCAATAATTACAAGGTTCAGGGAGAACAATTGTTCAAGGCAACATATAGCGAATGAGTGAAGGCTGGTTAGCCCTTATACAGCAGGCATTAAGCCTGCTGTTTTCATTGGACCCCGAAGTGTGGTCCATTATTTCCGTTTCTTTTGCAGTATCATTTGCGGCATTAGCGATCACGCTGTTGCCATCTATGGTATTGGGCTTTCTCTTGGCCTTTACGCGTTTTCCCGGCCGCTGGTTAGTCACCAACCTTATCCAAACACTGCAATCTATCCCCACCGTTGTAATCGGCCTGTTGGTCTATTTGCTACTTACCCGTATGGGGCCTCTAGGGGATTTAAAGTGGCTATTCACCCAACAAGGTATGATTCTTGGCCAAATGCTAATTTGTGCACCTGTACTCGTAGCGATGAGCCAAGCTGCATTTACTAGCGTTGATCGCCGCGCTTGGGAAACCTCTCGCACCTTAGGCGCACCTGCTATGAGTGCTATTTGGGCGGTATGTAGAGAGCTGAAAGTGCCGCTATTATTAGCGATTGTAGCTGCCTTTAGTCGTATTTTGACTGAAATAGGTTGCTCGATGATGGTCGGCGGTAACATTGCAGGTGTGACCCGTAATATTCCCACTGCGATTGCACTAGAAACCAGTAAAGGGGATTTTGCTCAAGCTATCGCGCTTGGCTTAGTGTTACTCGTATTGGCGCTCATTTTGAACTTTGCTTTAGGTACGCTTAGAGGCAAAGCCGAGCCAAGGAGTCATTAACAACAATGGCCACTAACACAGCAAAAATCATTGCCAAAAATATCGAGATGCGCTTTGAAGATAAACATCTTTTTAGCGCCGATAAACTGGTATTTGAACAAAACAAAGTCATTCACCTACAAGGTGATAACGGCTGCGGTAAAACCACGCTGATGAAGCTGCTTGCAGGCTTTAATCAACCCACCGAAGGGACGATATACGCCGAAGGCTTTGCCATTGCTCCTTGGTGGCGTAGCAAGTCGATTACCGGTAAAGCCCTGTATTTACACCAGCATCCCTACCTGTTTGAAGGCAGTGTGATGTATAACCTATCCTATCCGCTTAGGTTTTTAACCACAGATAAAGAGCAGCTAAAAGCCCGTACTGAGCAAGCAATTGACAAAGCACAGCTGCGTCACTTGCTAACCCAAGCGGCATCAAGCTTATCTGGTGGTGAGAAGCAGCGTTTAGCCATTGCTAGAGCTTGGATTATTCAGCCTAAGCTATTAATGTTGGATGAACCGACTTCTAATATGGATAAACACTCGCAGCAATTAGTGCTGCAAATGATCGTCGACTTAAAACAACAGGGCACAGGCATGCTAATAAGTAGCCATCAGACTTGTTTGTTAACTCAAGTATGCGATCATGCTTGGCTGGTAAACAATAAAACCGTAACCACCGATTATATGAACGAATATACGCACACAGATGATACCAGTAGCCAAATTTCAGCTACATTGAACGTATCGGTTGGCTAATACCTAGTTCATTTTTAGCAAAAAATAGTAATAAACAATAGGGTAACAGTGATGGCAGCACAAGTTGATGCGGTAATCTTGGCAGGCGGTATGGCCAGACGCATGGGCGGTAACGATAAAGGTTTAGTTGAGCTGAGAGATCAGCCAATGATTAAACATGCGATTGATAGGATAAAACCTCAAGTTAAGGAGATCCTGATCAACGCAAATCGTAACCAAAACCGTTATTCTGAGTTCGGTTTTAAGGTGTTCAGTGATCAAGATAGCGGCTATTTAGGCCCGCTTGCCGGTATGATCACCGCAATGAGCGAGACTGATGCAGAATATTTATTAGTCGTTCCTTGCGATTGCCCACTGTTACCAACTGATTTAGTCGCTAGAATGCTAGCAAAATTAACGGCTGAAGATGCGGAACTTGCAGTAGCAAGCGACGGTAAGCGCGAGCAACCAGTAGTCATGTTGCTCAAGCCGAGTTTACGTGAATCAATGAAAGCATTTTTAGATGCTGGCGAACGCAAAATCGACTTTTGGTATGCCAAACACCACTATGTTGTTGCTGAGTTTTCTGATCAGCCCAATGCGTTTGTAAACGTAAACACACCAGAACAAAAACAGCAGCTAGGCGATGCCATAGCTAATGAAGAACATCACTAGAGGTGTAAATGAGCATACCTTTTACTAATCCGTTACCTATTCCAGTTCTCGGATTCTGTGCCTACAGCGGCACAGGCAAGACCACATTATTAAAGCAATTAATCCCAGAGCTTAATCGCCGCGGTGTGCGACTCGCAGTCATCAAGCATGCTCATCATAATTTCGACGTCGATATTCCCGGTAAAGACAGCTACGAAATGCGCAAAGCTGGCGCCAAACAGATGCTAGTTGCCTCGCATGTTCGCTGGGCATTAATGACCGAAGACGCCAAAGATGGCGACCCAGAATTACCGCATTTGCTCAAGCAGATTGAAGCCGACAAGGTTGATATCGTTCTCGTTGAAGGCTTTAAAAAGCTCGAACTGCCAAAGATTGAACTGCACCGCGCCGCTCATGGCAAACCTTTCATCCACACTCACGATGACAACATTCAAGCCATTGCCTGCTGTGATGACACAGAATTACCAAGCGAACTGCGCCGTCTAGACATTAACAACATTGAGCAAATTGCTGATTACGTAGGCGAGTACATTGCCGCATGGCAGCCTTGCCCAGTTGATCTACCAATGGCGCCAACTTGTGGTTGTGAATTAGATACCAGTACGACTCTGTCTGTGCGCCAGGGTATTGATAAGATTTTATCTTACGTTAAACCGGTTACTGCCATCGAAGTGGTTGATCTGGACGAGTTAGAAAACCGCGTATTAGCCAGCGATGCCATTTCACCTTTAGATGTACCGCAGCACACCAATTCAGCGATGGACGGTTACGCCTTTAAGCTAAGCGACAGCGCCGATGCATCCTACAAGATGGTTGGCGAAGTCATGGCAGGCCACGCTTACAACAGCACTCTGCAAGCCGGTGAAGCTGTGCGCATTATGACTGGCGCGCCAGTACCAGCAGGCGCAGACACCATTCAACTGCGCGAGCTTGCCAACGAGCAAAACGGCGCTGTTAGCTTTGAAGGTGAGCTAAACGTTGGACAACATATCCGTTTAGCAGGTGAAGACATCGCTCAAGGCGCAACCGCACTTGCAGCACATTCACGTTTACATGCCGCAGAGCAAGGCTTACTGGCCTCATTAGGTTTTGGCGAGCTACCTGTATTTAAGCGCCCTGTGGTTGCCGTGTTCTCAACTGGTGATGAAGTTTGCCAACCTGGCGAACCACTCAAAGCTAACTGCATTTTTGACTCAAACCGCTACACCATTAAATCAATGGCGAAAAAGCTAGGTTGTGAAGTCATCGACTTAGGCATTATTCAAGATTCAGAAGCTGCACTAGCGCAAGCGTTAAAAGATGGCGCAGCACAAGCTGACATCGTGATCAGTTCAGGCGGCGTATCAGTTGGCGATGCCGACTACATCAAGACAGTGCTTGAACAAGTTGGCCAAATTAACTTCTGGCGCATCAACATGCGTCCGGGTCGCCCGCTAGCCTTTGGTCAAATCGACGATAGCTTATTCTTCGGTTTACCGGGTAACCCAGTGGCAGTAATGGTGTCGTTCCTGCAATTTGTTCAGCCAGCCATTCGTAAGCTTGCCGGCGAGCAAAACTGGAGCCACACCATGGTGCCAGCGATTACCGACAAACCGCTACGTAGCCGCACAGGCCGCACCGAGTTTACTCGCGGCGTGTACCACCTAGCGGCAGACGGCAAGTTACATGTAACCACAACCGGTGCTCAGGGCTCAGGGATGCTTAGCTCAATGGTAAAAGGAAACTGTCTCATCGTCATTGGCGAGAAAGATGATCAGTTAAATCCAGGTGACACAGTTTATATTCAACCTTTTGCCGACCTCCTTTAAGAGGTTTTGTAGGTAGCCAGTATGAGTTTGATCGTTGACACTTTTGGTCGCACGGTAGAGTACCTGCGCCTTTCAGTCACTGACCGCTGCGATTTTCGCTGCGTATATTGCATGACAGAAGACCCGTGCTTTTTAGGCAAAGACCATGTACTTAGCCTTGAAGAACTAGCCTGGGTCGCTCAAGCCTTTACTGAGTTAGGCGTAAAGAAAATTCGCCTAACTGGCGGTGAGCCACTGGTGCGCACCGACTGTGATCAATTGGTCAAACTACTAGGCAAACTGCCGGGGCTTGAAGAGTTGTCGATGACCACCAACGGCTCACGTTTAACCCGTTTTGCCGCAGAGATGCATGACTCAGGTTTAAACCGCCTCAATATTAGTCTCGACACCTTAAAGCCAGACTTATTCACCAGCTTAACCCGTAACGGTAAAGTCGACCGCGTGATTGCCGGCATCGACGCCGCCATTGCCGCAGGTTTTAAGAAGATTAAGATCAACGCGGTGATTTTGCGTGGTCAGAACGATGATGAAGTTTTAGATTTAATCGAGTTTTGCCGCGAACGCGACCTAGATATCGCCTTTATCGAAGAGATGCCATTAGGCGTGATTGATGAGCGTAAACGCAGTCGCCATTGCAGCAGCAAAGAAATTCAAGACATCATCAGCGAACGTTACCCGCTTATCCAGTCTGACCGCCGTACAGGTGGCCCAGCGCGCTACTTCACCATGCCCGGCAGCGACATCCACGTTGGATTTATCTCGCCTCACAGCAACAACTTCTGCCACGAATGCAACCGCGTCCGCGTCACCGTAGAAGGCAAATTATTATTGTGTTTAGGCAATGAAAATTCGGTAGATTTAAAAGCCATCTTGCGTGAATTCCCCGGCGACATTGAAAAGCTCAAGACAGCGATTCTAGACGGCATCCAGCACAAGCCAAAAGAACACCATTTTGACCCAAATGGGGAAACACAGATCCTACGTTTTATGAACGCAACGGGCGGTTAACTGTTGCTTGAACAGTTACTTCTTCGCTTGGTTTGCTACGGTGATTTCTGTTACCACAGTCGTTAACTGTTAGCTTGGAGCTAGCTGTACGCTAAATACATAAAACCCGACGTAATGTCGGGTTTTGTTTTATTGATATTTTGCAATTTTAAATTAATGAGCAAAAATTACTCTTACATGAGTTGTAAGGATACTTAACGCAAATAATCTGTCAGCTCTTGGATTGGAGCATGTAGGTAGTCAGGCCTTAATAAATTCACATCAAGACTATTTAAGTGCTGTAAAAAATCAAATTTCCTAGTTTCTGCCATCCTGTCATCTTTTTTAGCGTGCTCAATAATTTGTGCAAATGTAAGCTCAGTAGATTGAACCACAGAACACATGAGATCAAATTCTTCGATATTTAGAAAATATGTATTTTCTAGCGGAATCTTTGAACGTTCATCAATACCATTGAAGATATCATCAATATTTTTTTTCGCTATCGACTCATAAAACTCAATGCCATTCCCTAAATAAAGCTCCCTATACGTGACAACCAATAAGTAATTCGTATTTTGATACTCAACTGAGTCAGAACCATTAGATCTTATATGATCGTTTAAAACATTAGCCTGTTTAATTGCTTTTAAGGCACTCGATTTCACTTTCCCCAAAATCACCTTGGCATCGTCAGAAACTTTTCCGAGATATGGCAACTCAACGCCTTTAGCATCAATAAATACGTTACAACCATCTTCTTTAATCACAAAGTCCACAACATTAGTATTCCGAGGAAGCCCAATTTTTATCGCAGTTTCTTCAACATACACTGACTTTGAATAATCCAGACCATTCTTTAGGTAGCTTTCAAAAATCTTACCAAAGTTATCCATAAACCATTGGGAGTTATCGCTTTTTAATAAATCATATATATACCCCTCAATACACCTTATTAGGATAAATTTATTCATACAAGTGTATCTTCCGTCTTGCCTCACGATTGGAAACTTTAAAAATGGCGTTTGCTCATACCATTCAGAGTATGTACCATTCGAGCAATCAACACTTTGAAGAATGCCTTTGACCTTATGCAACTCAACAGACAACAGATTCAAAGTTTTTTCTAAATTATTTCTATCAACAGCATCAAATATAGGTTCAAAAGTATCTACTGTTATAGACTTGCTAGTTTCAAATGCAGTAGATATGACCAGAACACATTGGCTAAAAGTTTTAATATCTAAATCAGTAATTTCTCGAAATCTCGTCTTTAACCTGTTGTTTTCAGGAAGGCTAGAAAATAGAAGCTGATTTGAACCTAGAATAGTTGTAGATAAGGTTTTCTGATACATAAACTGCTGATATGCCATATTTCGCATAAAGTTCCTGTAGTGGCTACCTTCACCTGGCATTTTCACCAAATTTCCTAAATCATATGTCATTGATAAAATATTATTAAACTCATTGTTCCTCAAAACTTTGGCATAATCAGGATTCACTCGATTCTCCAACAAGTTCCATTTCGCGATCAACATGATTATCCAAGGATGCCTATTTAACCTCTCTAGGTCGTTTGAGACTTCTGCATTCATATAGCGATATAACGCATCAAGCAAGTCAACCGCATCGTAACCACGAATTAAACTCTTTACTTTTTTTACTTGTCTTGAAAATTTCATTTTGCAGTCCCAATCAACCATAAGCTATTGAATATAAACTATTACCTTGAAAAGTACATTAATTAATCTTAACTTTATCAACACATCTCCCTCCCAGTTTTAAAGGCTATAACAGCAGCCATTTCTGGCTCTAAATTATCGTAATTGGTCACTATATCTATCAAGTGTAACTAATGGCCTGCAGCCGGCGTATGTGCAGACACTTCCGTGACACGCTGCAAGTCCATCCCTGGAGGCTCGGCCATGACGTCCATGTCATGGACGGTCACGGCCGTATCTACACGGGGTTAGAAAAGCACAATTCTTAGCTTTCACAGTTAGCCATAGAAAATGCAAAACCAACAGCAACTCAAAGGTTACAGAAAACACTAGATCCCCATCGAAGTTGCCGAAATACGTTGGAATAAATCACGTGAACCCGACAGGGATGTCGGGTTAGCTTTCGCGGGGCAGGATGCCCCATCGGAAGCGCTAGGGATTTATCCATAAGTATGAGGATCAACAACTTCGTCGGGGCGGCTCGGGTGATGCAAGAGGGGGAAGCTGTTGTCCCCCTTTTGCCCGAGTGTGAGCTGGAAGCTCACGACCTTTATCAAGCGCAGCTTGATTGCTTAAAGTCAGGCATCGCCTGATAAGAACCAATTGTTAGACAACGTCTAACCCACCGCCCCAAGCGGTAGCTTGAAACCAACCATTTGTGGTTAAACCAACTTGTAGATACACTTATAAAACAACCATCCACATAGCAATTACCCAAACAATGGCACTCTCGCGTAAAAAGTGGAACACCATCATCATCGTCGCCTCAGTGCTGATGATCTCCGTGCTGACTGTTATCGAAAAGAACAGTCAACGAACACCACTGCAAACTCAGGCTCTGTTTGATAAAGCCGCACCACTATCGCAACTGCAATACGGCGAGTTCTGGTTGCAGAAACGCCAATCCGGTTGGCGTTGCAGCAGCGAAGTGCTCAACTGCTTAGAGTGGGCTAACGCTTGGCAACAAGTGCATATTTCAGCACTCACTGAAAAACCTGAAACCGCCGAAGAAGCAATTGAACTGGTGATCCAAGTGGATGATCTCAATGATGCTCAGCTATGGGTGTTGTTTCAACAACAAGGCTTATTAAAATCCCCTGCTGGCAACTGGTATCAAGTGCCACCTAGCCTGCGCGAAGCACTCAAGCCAATTATTCGTGCCCAAGTAAACTAATACCCAAATAAAAGCGTATTCGTTACTCTAGAACATCGCTGTTGTCGGCAGCAGGTGCGACACATTATGCTAAACACGCAATAAGAAAAAGAGAGAGAATAAATGCCGGAACTCCCCGAAGTTGAAGTCACTCGCCAAGGTGTATCACCTTACCTAATTGATAACCAAGTCACCGATTTAATCGTCCGTAATCCGTCACTGCGCTGGCCGGTACCAGAGATTGCGAAGCAGATTATTGGCCAAACCATACGTAATGTGCGTCGCCGTGCTAAATACTTGCTGATTGATACAGATGCGGGTACGACTATCGTGCATTTGGGCATGTCAGGCAGCTTACGCATTTTGCCTGCCTCAACCCCAGTTGAAAAACACGACCATATCGATTTAGTGCTCGCTAGCGGTAAAGCACTACGCTACAACGACCCAAGACGCTTTGGTGCTTGGTTATGGTGTGAACTACCAGAGCAAGCACACCCGTTATTAGCCAAATTAGGCCCTGAGCCGCTGACAGATGCCTTTAATGCCCCTTACCTATTACAGAGCTTGGCTAATAAGAAAAAGGCCATCAAGCTGTGTTTAATGGACAATCATATCGTCGTGGGTGTCGGCAATATTTACGCTAACGAAGCCCTATTTGCTGCAGGGATTCATCCGCAAGCAGAAGCGGGTAAAGTCGATGCCGAACGGATTGAGATTTTAGTCGCTGAAGTGAAGCAGATCCTTGCTGGCGCAATCAAACAAGGCGGCACTACGCTTAAAGATTTTACCAATGCCGATGGTAAGCCAGGTTATTTTGCGCAGAAGCTGCATGTATATGGTCGCGGTGGTGAAACCTGTACTCAGTGCGGCCATCTACTTAGTGAAATCAAACTTGGCCAACGGGCAACGGTATTTTGTAGTTTGTGCCAGCCAAGATAGCTGGCAAGCACATATCAACAATACTGAGTTGGCGAGATTACTTTTCTTCAATAATCTCGCTTATCTGCTCTCTTAAGCGGGTTTTGTATAGGTAAAATGCGATAATTGAGGCGCAGACAAATAACCCGCCGCTAATCAGCAAACTCGTATTATCCGACAACCCCAGCCCTGCTCCCGCAAAGCTAAACACCATCATTTGCGGAATAAAGCCAATACCACTGCCAATGAAAAAGCGCCAAGCACTAATATGAGTTGAACCCGCTGCTAGGTTAGTCAAAAAGTTACTGCTCAATGGCAAGATGCGGATCATAATCATCTTTAAAATCGTACGATGCACAATCAAGTTTTCTAAACTCGTGAGCTTAGATTGAAAGCGTTTTTTTAAGCTATCTCTAAAAACAAATCGAGCAAAGTAAAAGGTGATTACACAGCCTAGTAACGCAGACAAACTCCCGATTAACGCGCCTTTTATACCGCCCAGCGCAAAGCCAAAGGCAAATGCCATAAACTGCCTTGGGCCACCAACACTGGTATACGCTGCGCCAACTAAAAACAACACCAGCAGGCCTTTATTGCCCTGTTCAGCTAAGTAATCTGCCAGCCAATTAGTATCAGTAAATGAACTAAAAATGCCCTGCTTAAACACGTAGATAGCCAGCGAAACCACGGTAATAATTAATAATATTTTGCCAAAACGCTGCATATCTAATCCGCAATAATTGTTTAAATATCTAAGCTGCCCAAGTCTTTATAGCATTCTGTAGCAGCAAAAAAGCCAACGTATCAACGTTGGCTTTTTTTATCGTTAAAGCGAGTTAAAACTTATATTCGTACGTACCAAATACCGTAGCATTGGTATCATTGTCTTGCACCTCAAATTCCGACTGAGATACCGTGCCGCCAACGCTCATCATGCCGTACCAAATTGGCATCCGGTAGCTAAGCTCTAGCATCAACAAGTCCTCTTTTAGCGGTTGCGGTGCCCAGCCATGAGTCGGGCTCTTACCATCTTTATTTAACTGCGCATAACGCAGTAGTGAGGTAAAGCCTTTGCTATTGGCGAACTGGCCAATTAACCCCAATACATACACATTAGCATCGCTGTCATAGGTGCTACCTAATGCACGGCCATAGTAACGTGAACCGCTTTTATAAGTTGAGTGCTCATAGAAACAGTTGAAAGCGTTTTCGTCTTCGCCACAGAACACCATGGTATCTGTGTACTCGAGGAACAACTTATATTGCTGGCCGTCAAAGTTAAAACGTGTATCGGCACCAAATAACTTGCCGCAATCTGCGATGTCCCAAGGTGCAGAGCCGTTCGAGTCTTCACAGGTTCTTTGGTAATACACGCCGAACGGCACATCATACCAAGTGTCGCTAAAACGAATATCGTAACCCGCTATCTGATTACCATAATTAGAACAGCCCACTTCATCTGAATTGTCTGCACGGCAATCTTTTTGCCCCGTAATCGACTTAAATGCGCTATCCCAACTACATTCTTGGCCATCACCGCAAAACTGCGTGGTCCAAGATACGCCCATTTCTAATTGTTCAAACGGACGAATTGAGCCGCGAAAATTCCACAATAGCGCATTGGGAGCATAACGCTCCTCTTCAAACATGCTTACCCCAGCGGTAAACGTCCACGGACCTAGCCAAGATAACCAAGGCGTTTCAAAGGCTGCGGCGTTATTACGGCTAAGCATTAACGATGGCATTGGACGCGCGTTATTCGATTTATGTAATGATGAGTCAAAGCTTGGCCCCCACCATTGCTCAATAGCGCCAAAGGTAAACATCCAGTTACCTAGCGCCATTGCTAGATAAGAGTCATCAAAACGAAACTCTTCATCATCTTCTGGATCGTAATTGGCCGATGCAGAAACTTTATAAGCAAAGCGCTCACCTAAGTATTCATAAGATGCGCTAGCTTCGCCTTGTTCTCGATAATCTGAACCAAAGTGTTGAAAGCGCGCGGCATCACTGCCAGCTGCGAGTTTTACGCTAACATTACCGCGATTATCGACCGCATTACGGTAGTAATAATTAACCCGTGAAAAAGCTTCAATCAAAGCAGGACTTAGCTGTGATGGCTCTGCCTTTGCTAAATCAGCGCCAATACCTGACCACATTAAAGGGTAAGTATTTACTGGTACTGTGATAACCCCTGCATCTGCTAACGCTTGGATATCGGCTCTTAAGTAAATATCAGAGGTATCAACCCAAGGCGCTGCAGTTGCTAGGCTTGAGCATGCTACTGAAAGGACTGATAAACACTTAAAGGTTTTGCTTTGAATACGCTTCAACATAGATAACTACTTGGCCTTAGTCGTTAATGCATTGGCCACTTCAATGTGGACAAACTGAGTTACATCGCCGCCATGCAGCGCAACCTCTTTTACTAAGGTTGAGGAGATAAATGAATTTTCTTCAGCTGGAGTTAGAAATACGCTTTCAAGATCTGGGCTTAATCGGCGGTTCATATTGGCGAGTTGGAATTCGTATTCAAAATCAGATACCGCGCGCAGTCCACGCACTAACACACTGGCATTTTGCTGTTTCGCAAAGTCCACCAACAAGCCACTAAAACCAACCACTTCAACATTATCAAGATGGGCGGTAACTGTTTTTAGTAACTCAACGCGCTTTTCTAAGCTAAATCTTGGCTGCTTAGAAGGGTTAGCGGCAATACCAATAATCACGTGCTCAAATAAATTAGCCGCACGCTCAATGAGATCTGTATGACCATTGGTCACAGGATCGAATGTTCCAGGATATATTGCTCGCTTATGCACGGTAAGATCTGCCCTTATGATAATTAGCGATAACTAAACTCAGCGCCCTGTTACAGGGCTTTTTAAGGGCTATATCCTACTCGTTATAGGCGGATTTGTGAATGAAAAAGCAGATTTACAATGGATATAGTCGTCGATTTTAACTTCTACATAAGCCTTATAGTACATCGACTAAACATTCTGTCTATTTGTGGAGACGGACTAACTTTTCTTGAGGCTTGGCCAAGTTAGCGCATTGGGCTGGTGCCATACGCTCAGCTGTGCAGCCACTTCTGGCAGGGCAAATATCTCACCTGAATTAGGTGCCACGGTATAGCCATAAATTTGATCTAGGTAGTCAAAGTACAAACTATAGGCATGCAAATACCCCCTGTCAGCGGCTGCGCCGCCATATAAGGTATCACCTAAAATTGGCGTTCCAATGCTGGCTAGCGCTACTCGTAGCTGATGAGTCTTACCGCTGTGAGGCTTGAGTAAATATAAACGCTCACCTTCTCCGACCGAGTGCGAGAAGAACTGAGTAATCGCTGGGTTTTCAGTCGTACGTAATAGCTTATGCATGCTGCGGCGCGATTTTGCCATATCGCCAATCACCCAGCCTTGCTTCTTTTTAGGTTTGCCTTTGGCTAGTGCCAAATAATACTTCTGCACTGTATGGGCCGAAAACATGCGAGTAAACTCTGCAGCGGCTTGGCTTGATTTAGCCAAGATAATTAACCCGGAGGTTAATGTATCGAGTCGATGCACCGAATATAGCTTAATGCCTAAATCGGACTCAGCCTGTGCCACCACACCAGCAGTGCCATCTTGGCTATGAAAGTGAACGTCGGCGGCTTTATTTATCACGATAAAATCGCGTTCATCGGCAATGACTTGGTACATTGGGATCCTAAATTAACGGGGTCGGCTTAAGTGCTGAATTTGAGGCTAAAACGTGATGGTCACTCTTAGCCCAGGGTAACTACTGCTAAGGGCTATTTTAGCATTATGCCGCGACAGAATCGCTTTCACCATCGACAAACCTAAACCTGTACCTTTGTGGTGTCGGCTTGGATCGAGTCTAACCAAACGCTCGAACACTTTTTCCCGCGATGATTCAGGGATCCCGGGGCCATTATCTTGAATAGAAATCACGTTACGGTTTTGCGAAATACGGATCTCCGCGCCCTCGCCTGAATATTTAATCGCATTATCGACTAAATTAAACAGTGCTTGGAATAACAGATATTTATCGCCACTGACTTGGAACTCTTCACCCGTTGTAAGCGTTAATGATTGACCGTTAAATTCAGCCATAGCCTCAGCCATTTCAAACAGATCTTGGCTAATCGCCACTAGGCTAACATCTTGCAGCTCAAGGGTTTGCTGGCCTTCCTCAATACGAGTTAGCGACAACATGGCATCAAATGTTGCGAGGCAATGATCTAGCTCTTCAGTAATGATGGCGCAGCTTTCGCTAAGCTCCTCTTTAGGCTTACTCGGCAATTGCTCTAGCCCTATGCGCAAATGCGATAGCGGCGTACGTAAATCATGGGCAATATTGTCAGTAACGCCGCGCACCGCAGCTAAATTTTGCTCGAGTGCATCAAGCACACCGTTAAACTGCTTTGCCAGCATATCAAACTCGTCTTGACGCCAACTGACAGGCAAACGGGTAGAATACTGGCCTTGTTCGATTTTCTTACTTAAGCGGTTATACTGCACTAAGCGGCGTAAAATTGCTTTAGAAAACAAGTAACCCAGCGCCAGCGTTAACACTACAGTAAGCATCAATGCCGTAATCGCAGCATTGGTAAATTTATCGATTAAGGTACCGAGCTGATCGACTCGGGTAGCAATTAGCATTGGCCCGTAACGGGTCATCACCATGCCGCCAGTTAAGATATGTAGCTTTTCAGGCCCGCCAGTAAATACCGGAAACTCACGTTTCTCCGGTAGCATAGGCATATCTTTAGGGATCATGCTCAGTGAGCCGACTAAATCGAGGGAGTTACGCCAAACAATTAACGCCACCATAGGGTCAGCACTTTTCACCTGAGTCGCAAAACTGCGTCTATCAAGGGTCAGCGCCATTTGTTGGTAGCGGGTCATTTCAGCGTCTAGATGCAAGTCCAGCTGATACTCTTGTTCGTTGATCAGCTGACGATACATCCCCAGTAACAAGGTGCCAATAATGACGGTTACTAGGGCTGAGAAAATAATGGTAATGCGCCAGGCACTACTCTGATAGGGCTTAATGCCCTTGGCGTAACCGATATCCAGCACCTCGTACGGTTTCGATTAATTCACCATGACCAAGCTCTTCAAACTTACGTCTAAGCTTAGCTATGTGTACGTCAATAACATTGGTACGAGGATCGAAATGGTAATCCCACACTGCTTCAAACAACAATGTACGACTAATCACTTGGTTAACGTGTTCCATTAAGTACTTAAGCAACTGAAACTCTTTTGGTTGCAATAAGATCTCTTGTCCATCTAGCGTGACTTTACGAGTTAACAGCTCAATGGTTAACGGCCCAACATTAAGATCGGTAATGGTTGGTTGTGACTCACCGCGCTGCATCAGCTTTTCAGCGCGTACAAGCAGCTCAGAGAAAGCAAATGGCTTAGTCATGTAGTCATCGCCACCCGCGCGCAAGCCTTTCACTCGCTCGTCTACGTGGCTTAGCGCCGATAAAATCAATACCGGCGTTTGGCTACCAGTTGCACGCAGCGCAGCAAGTAATTTCAGCCCATCGAGCTGTGGCAACATACGATCCAATATGATCAAGTCGTACTTCATACTGGTCGCAAGCAATAGCCCTTGATGGCCATCGGTTGCCGTTTCAATATTGTGCCCTTGCTCAACAAATCCTTTTACGACATATTCGATGGTAGTCGCGTCATCTTCAACCATGAGTATTTTCATGTTTTAATCCCATTTGAGCAGTGGTAGTAATTGTTTGTTTTCGATATCAAAAGCCAGCTTACGCTTACCATCAATATCTAAGAGCTCTAGCTCGATATAGCTGATCCCTAAATCGTTATCGACTTCCGCTTTGACGATATGGCCATCAGTTTCTTGGTTAACCAGTGTCAGCATATCCGACAAGGATACCCCATTTTTTTGCAGCATTAACACACCGGCTAGCTCGTCGTTATCGTCTTTTTTAAGACGAGCGACTTCACGTTCGATTAAGCTGCCATCGATCGCTCTGTATTCATATTCAGTGATGGTGTTAGCTTGCGGATCGATCATTTTGAATTCGTAAACTAATTCGCCATCTTCGATTTCCGCTTCAAATTCAGAGATCACCCCTTGGTACTTAGATTCAAGCTGCAACATCATCTCTACTGGCATTGGATAGTTGCCAGTAGCAAGGTATGAATATAGGCCTTGCCCCGCAAACGAGCTACCAGAAACTAACAATAAACCAATTAGCCAGCGAGCCATGGCTCCTCCGAAAATAAAACGCTAAACCACTTTAAATAAAGGATTATTCAGAAATTATACGCATGCTGTCAATTTCTATTTCAATACCTTGCCACTCATCGTCTACTTCACCAACAAGTTTAACTTTTGAATCTGCAGAAACTTCAATATCGCGCCATAGTGCGTTATCAATCTCAACTTCAACGTCGCCGCTTTCATCACGGAAAAGGTACTTTTCATCACCTAAGCTTTGTACTAAATAGCCAGTTAATTCAACTGGGGTGTCATCTTGGGCTTTTGCCGCTTCAGCAGCAGTTTTCACATGACTTGCAGGGCCTGGGCCATTATATGCAGCCATAGCAGGCAGCGTTAATACCGCAGACAAGATCAATAAACCAGTTAACTTTTTAGACATACAATAAAACTCCTCTCTAATATAGGAGTCCATTGTAGGAGATGCTATGTAATATCTAGATGGAGCAAAGATTAAACTTTGATCATAAGAAAGGGTAAGCGAATTAAGCTAGCCACATTCGCTTATATATACTGCTATCTATAGATATTAGCCCAAGCTTCTGTGCTGCTAATCTAAAATATGGATCAATTCAGATTTCAATGCCACTGTGGTCTCTGTTCCTACTGCTAATTCTAGCTGCTGCGCTAGATGCAGTGGCACTTCAGCATGGATCTTATGCTCAACGCCAACCACGCTGGCTAATACTCTTACGCTTTCGCCCATCACTAGCATTGAATCAACAGTAATATCCAGCTTATTAAAACTGCGGCACAAGCGGCCTTTTTTAATTGAGTTAAAGCGTACGCCTTGGTTTGGAATAACCCAGCGCACTTTAGTGCCGATATCTAAACTATCAAAATAGGTGCTAGCAATAAGGTGCTCACCAAACTTAAGCCAAGTGATCTGCCGCTCTTCTTCTTGCGCAATCACTTCAGCATCAAAAATATTACGTAGGCCCATTTGCTTAGCTACAGCTTCATCACGTGGACGAGTCAGCACTTCACGCGGACGTCCTTGCTGTAGCATCTTGCCTTGGCTGATTAAAATCATGCTATCAGCAAGCAATAAAGCCTCATTCAAGTCATGAGTCACCATAATAACCGGAATGGCTAACTGCTCTTTTAGTCTCGCAAGCTCCAGATATAAACGCTCACGGGTTTCTCTATCCACCGCAGAAAACGGTTCATCAAGCAGTAAGACCGATGGCTCACGTGCCAGTGCTCTTGCCAATGCAACCCGTTGACGCTGACCACCCGATAACTGTGCTGGCAACCTGTCAGGCAGACCATGTAAGTTAACCCGCTCAAGCCAATCTTTGGCGCGCGCTTCGCGCTCAGCTTTAGGAATATGATCTAACGCGGCAACCACGTTTTCCAGTGCGGTTAGATTCGGGAATAGACCAAAATGCTGCGGCACATAACCTAAGTGACGCTGCTGTGGCGACAACTGAACTTTATCATCAGCGTTAAACCAAGGCTTGTCACCATAGCGGATCTCACCACTTTCAGGCTGAGATAAACCGGCAATCATCCGCAGTAAAGTTGACTTACCACCACCTGATGGACCAACAACCGCTAATACTTCACCGGCTTTACAGATAAATTCGGCATCAAGCTTAATCGGTTTGGCTTGCTGAATACGGCAATATAGATCAGCGACGGTTTGCGACATGCTGGCCTCCAACACGTCGAGACAAGCTAGTCGTCAAGGCCAGTACAGTGACTGCAAACAGCAATAACACCAACGACATATTACCTGCACTAGCAAAATCGAATGCCTGCACGCTATCGTAAATTGAGATGGCAATGGTTTTGGTTTCGCCAGCGATATTACCGCCCATCATCAGTACCACACCAAACTCACCCAATACATGGGAAAAACACAACACCATGGCAGTGAGTACACCCGGCCACACCATAGGCAGCTCGATTTTAAATAACACTTTTAAGCGACTCATACCGCAGCAGGCGGCTGCGTCACGTACATCTTCAGGCACAGCTTCAAAAGCACGCTGAATTGGCTGAATAGCAAAAGGAATATTAACTAAGATTGACGCAACCACTAGCCCAGAAAAATGAAACACTAATTGGTGGCCAAGCAGTTGCTCTAGCGTGCGTCCAAGCCAAGACTCGCTACCTAAACCCACCAGCAAATAGTAACCAATAACGGTAGGTGGCAGCACTAATGGCACCATGACTAAGGCTTCAACCCAGGACTTACCCCGAAAGTGACGGTAAGCTAGAAAACGTCCGGCAATAATTGCCAAGGGGATCAAGATAAGCACAGTAACTGTGCTGAGTTTTATTGATAGCAGTAAGGCTTGCCAATCCATTAATTTGTCGCTCTCGCAAAGCCGTAATCGGCAAACACAGACTGAGCAGTGTCAGACTGCAAATAGCTATAAAACAGTTTAGCGGTTTCACCCGCTTTTAAGGTTAATACCATACGCTGATCGAGCGGCGTATAATATTCTTGTGGGATCACCACGTAATTCGCACGCGCCTTAAAAGGCTTAGCAACCGCTAAAGATAACGCCACTAAACCACCTTGCGTTGCGCCACTTACCGCAAACTGCGCCGCTTGTGAGACGTTTTCGCCAAACACCAAATTCGGCTGGATCTCTTGCCAAAGTCCTACTTTTTGCAGCACTTCTTTCGCACGTTCGCCATAGGGCGCATGGTCAGGATTAGCAATGGCAAAACGCTTTAATTGCTGGGATTGCAGCAGTTGTTTAACTCCTGCTAAATCGCCATCAAGCGGTAAAGGTGACGACTTAGGTGCCGCTATGGCTAACTGGCCAACCGCATAAATAACGCCGTCATCTGGGGTTTCTTTAGCTTGGCTTAATTGCTGGGTATAACGTTCGTCCGCGGACAAAAACAACTCAAATGGCGCACCGTTTCTAATTTGCGCCACAAAGTTGCCAGAAGAGCCGTAGGAGATCCGCACTTTACGCCCGGTCTCTTGGGTAAATTGCTTAGCAATATCATCAAGCGCAAACTTAATGCTCGATGCCGCTGCAATTGCTGGTACATCTTGCGCTGCGAACACGCCTTTACTGAGAACCAGTAACGGCAACAACAGCGCTAACATCACTACCCTAAACTTCATTAAGCTCTTCTCCTAGCAATACAAGGCTAATTTAAGCTTTGTTGTCCCACATCTTGGCTGCTTGCTCATCGGCATCGCGGGCTTCAACCCAGTTTGCGCCTTTATCACCGGCTTCTAGTTTCCAAAACGGTGCTTTGGTCTTTAGAAAATCGATTAAGAACTCACAGGCAGCAAATGCCGCTTTTCGATGGGCGCTGGTCACGCCAATAAATACAATCTGCTCGCCTAACGCCATGGCGCCAACACGGTGAATAATGGTGACGTTGTTTAATGGCCAGCGCTCACGCGCCTCGGCTTCAATCTGATTCAGTACCGCTTCGGTCATGCCAGGGTAATGCTCTAATGTCAGATCGGTAACAGCGCTACCATCATTAAAATCACGCACTTTACCCACAAAAGTCACCACTGCGCCGTCGCTGTTATCTTGGCTAATTAGCTGATACTCATCGGGTACGCTGAAATCTGCAGTTTGTACACGGATCATCTTAACCTCCGGTTACTGGTGGGAAAAATGCCACTTCGTCACCATCAACAACTGGCGTATCCCACTGACTGATGGTTTGGTTTACCGCAACTAATAGCTTGTCAGATGCAAGCACTTTAGCCCATTTTTCATCAGTTGCCGCTAACGTTGCGCGTAAGCCTTCAGCTGTTTGGGTGTTTTCACCTGCTTCAACTTTTACGCCGGCTGTGCCTAGAAGCTCTCTAACTTGTGCAAAAAATAATACGTTAATCATAATCTTCTCTATACCTTAAAGTGCCCAGACTTACCGCCACGTTTCTCAGTTAAGCGAACTTGAGAAATCACCATGTCTTTTTGCACGGCTTTACACATATCGTAAATGGTTAAAGCTGCTGTAGATGCCGCCGTTAGCGCTTCCATTTCAACACCGGTTTTACCTGAAAGCTTACATAAACTGCGGATCCACACACGGTTATGTTCAGGTTGTGCTTCCAGCTCAACTTCCACCTTGGTCAACATAAGAGGATGACATAGCGGGATCAAATCAGAGGTTTTCTTTGCCGCTTGAATACCAGCGATACGAGCTGTAGCAAATACATCACCTTTATGGTGGCTGCCACTCATTATCATCTCTAGGGTTTCGCTCGCCATTTCAATGTAGGCTTCTGCACGCGCTTCACGCTCTGTTACAGACTTATCGGTCACATCTACCATGTGAGCGTTGCCATCTGCATTAATATGGGTAAAAGCATTGGTCATTAGAGTTACGCCTTTTTCTAAAAATATGGTCAAAGTACCGCAATAAAGAGCTCTTAAGAGATCTATTCGGTGATTTTTTTCACGTGCATCACAAAGTTACAAGGGCGATGTGTTGCATCAAGTTGTTCTTTAATCAGCTTATTCCAACCGGTTTTACACGCGCCTGTTGAGCCAGGTAAGCAGAAGATTGCGGTTTTATTGGCAAAACCACCAAGTGCGCGAGATTGCACAGTTGAAGTGCCCAGCTCGGTATAAGTGATGTGCCTAAACAGCTCACCAAAGCCTTCAATCTCGCGATCAAATAACGGCTTAACCGCTTCAGGGGTGTTGTCTCTGTCGGTAAAGCCTGTGCCACCTGTGGTAATAATTACCTGTACATCATCGGATGCTATCCATTGAGAAAGCACTGAGCGAATTTGATACTTATCGTCTTTAATGATCTGTCGATCTGCAAGCGTATGGCCAGCCTCTAGTAATGCTGTGGCGAGGAAAGCACCTGAAGTATCAGAAGTAAAATCTCGGGTGTCAGATAAGGTTAAAACAGCAATATTAAGCGCCGTAAACTGGCTTTGAGTGCAGTGTCCCATTATGGTCTCTTATTTATCCGAATCATTGCTGACTGAGTGTTAGTGACAATTATACCCAGCTTCTGACGCAACTAAGTTGCGTCAGATCAGAATTTAATTAGCCGCCAATTGAGGCTAAGTGCTGTGTCACACCCGTAATGCCATCATGCAGGAAGTGGGTTTCTTTTTTCTGTGCTAACTGGCCGTGCAAGCGTTCAATTAATTCCGCTTGTTGATCAGATGATTGCAGCAAATCGCGTAAATCAACGCCATTTTCGGTGAATAAGCAAAGGTGTAACTTGCCTTTAGCCGATACCCGTAGGCGGTTACAGCTGGCACAGAAATTTTTAGCATAAGGCATGATAAGGCCAATACGACCTTGATAGTCTTCATGGCTGAAGTTTTGAGCAGGGCCGTCATCCGGCGCTGGCGTATCAAATTGCCAACCCGCTTGCTCTAGCTGCTGCTTAATATCATTACCCGCTAAATGGTGAGCTTTGAAGTAGTCGTGGCCTAAACCAGTTTCCATTAATTCGATAAAGCGCAGATCTATCGGCGTGCTCTTAATCCAATGTAAAAAACGCGGTAGGTCTTTATCGTTAAGGCCTTTAAGCAGTACGGCATTGATTTTAACTCGCTCAAAGCCTGCCTCTAATGCCGCATCAACCCCACGCATTACTTCATCAAACTTATTCTCACCGGTGATCTGGTAGAACATCTTCGGATCTAAACTATCGACCGAAATATTGATGCGTCTTAGCCCTGCGTCATACCACTCTTGGGCGTGCTTAGCTAAACGATAACCGTTGGTTGTCGTGGCAATGGTGTTGATTTTATCGTTGTCGTTAACGATGCGAATGATGTCGGTAAAGTCTTTACGCAGCGAGGGCTCACCGCCAGTAATGCGGATTTTTTGAGTGCCCACTTGCGAGAAAGCCGAAACTAAATTCTCAATCTCGTTAAGATCAAGAAACTTAGGCTTACCGTCTGGGCGGTAGCCATCAGGGAGGCAATAGGTGCATTTAAAGTTACATACGTCAGTCACTGACATACGCAGATAATGAAACCGTCGACCAAAATTGTCTTGTAGTTGGGACATGATCACCTTTCCAAGTAAGGGGAGGTGAGATCATTTCTTTTCCCACCCCGGTGGCGTTATTGCCACGGCTAAAAACCCGTATCTGTCTCGACGTAGGGTAAGAAGCTCGGAGAACCGTCAACCTTGATTATAGGCGTATTTCTGTGACAAACCATACCCTCTAGACCACATTTGCCGTCAAAAAGCTGCACATATAAAGTTTTTGTGACAGTAATCACGCCATAAATCGATTAAAATATCTGCATCACAAGTGTGGAAACGCTGTGACCTTAAGCGATTTTCAGGTAAGGTGAAGCAAACATTAAAACACCCGTTTATAGTGTGGTTGATTCAATTGGCACTATTATCAGCGGGGGAATAAGAAGGAAAGGTGATCTGATGGAACGCGAATCGATGGAATTCGATGTAGTAATCGTGGGTGCAGGCCCCTCTGGGTTAGCCGCAGCATGTCGTTTGATGCAAATATCTAAAGACAGTGGCCAAGAGCTGAGTGTTTGCGTGGTAGAAAAAGGCTCCGAAGTGGGCGCGCACATTTTATCTGGCGCAGTATTCGAGCCTAAAGTACTCGATGAACTTTTTGACGATTGGCGTGATAAAGGCGCCCCGCTCAATACTGCTGTCACTCATGATGAAATCCATATGCTCAGCTCTGCTACCGATGCCAGAGCCATGCCTAATGCCCTTGTTCCCAAAACGATGCATAACCAAGGCAACTATATTATTAGTGTCGGCAATTTATGCCGCTGGTTAGCTGAACGCGCTGAAGAGTTAGGTGTAGAGGTATTCCCTGGGTTCCCTGCAAGCGAGTTGCTATTTAACGAAGATGGCAGTGTTAAAGGCATTCAAATTGGTGACATGGGCGTTGGCGAAGATGGCCAACCTAAAGACGGTTACGAGCCAGGCATGGAGCTACATGCTAAGTACACGGTATTTGGCGAAGGTTGTCGCGGCCACCTAGGCAAACAGCTTATCGAGAAGTTCCACCTTGATAATGGTAAAACCGCGCAACACTATGGTTTAGGTTTTAAAGAGATCTGGACGGTACCAAGCGAACAACATGAACTGGGTAAAGTGGTGCACACTGGTGGCTGGCCGTTAGTTGACGGTGCATCCGGCGGTGGTTTTATGTATCACCTTGAAGATAATCAAATCGCCGTGGGTTTAATTGTCGATCTAAACTACAAAAATCCACACTTGAGCCCATTTGATGAGTTCCAACGCTTCAAAACGCATCCGGTGATTGCTAAAACCCTCACTGGCGGTGAACGCATTGCCTATGGCGCACGCGCAATCACTAAGGGCGGCCTAAACTCGTTACCTAAACTGACCTTCCCTGGCGGCATGATTATTGGCTGCGATGCTGGCACACTGAACTTTGCCAAAATCAAAGGCACCCACACCGCAATGAAGAGTGGCATTTTAGCCGCTGAAACACTTGGGCAAGCTATGATGGCTGGTGTTGAGCCTGGTAAAGATCTTGATTGTCTGCAAGACCGCTTTGATCAGAGTTGGCTGAAAGAGGAGCTTTACGCTTCACGTAACTTCGGCCCTGCTATGCATAAGTTTGGCACTTACTTAGGTGGTGCGTTTAACTTTATCGACCAAAACTGGTTTGGTGGTAAGCTGCCAATCACTTTGCGCGATGATCAGCCTGATTATGCTCAAATGGCAGAAGCCAGCGCCTATAATAAAATTGATTATCCAAAACCAGATGGCAAACTCAGCTTCGATAAGCTGTCGTCAGTTTACCTTTCAAATACTTATCATGAAGAAGATCAGTTGTGTCATCTGCGTTTAAAAGATGCCCGCATTCCAATTGACGTCAACTTAGTTAAGTTTGATGAACCGGCGCAGCGCTACTGCCCTGCCGGTGTTTATGAAGTCATTGAGGAAGCTGGCGAGAAGAAGTTTGTTATCAATGGCCAAAACTGTATTCACTGTAAAACCTGTGACATTAAAGACCCAAGTCAAAATATCACTTGGGTAACGCCAGAAGGCGGCGGTGGCCCTAACTATCCAAATATGTAGTTAGCAATAAGGTAATAATGTAAACGCACACCAAAAGGTGTGCGTTTTCGGTTGCACCCAGCACAAAACATCGCCATAATCCGCCACCATAATAAAGCGTACAAATTTCAGACTGAAATTCAGATACCTACCTATATCCCCTACAAGTTATATCCTTATATATCGCCTAGCAAAAAGCCATTTTGCTGATGTGATATCGACTCTGCACTCCATTAATTCGGTCATCGTTTTGGCTGTATAGGCAATCTAATTTTTATGAAATTGAATATGCTCACCATCAAACAAAAAATTCTTCTCTGCGTCACCACAGCAGTATTGCTATCAACCGCTCTGGTAGGAGTTCTTAGTCAACAAAGTGCTAAGCAAGTCGTTGAGCAGCGTATGCTTAGCTCTGAAATGCCAAATATGCTGGCGCAGATCCGCAATAAAATCGATCTGAATATTTCGACCTTGATGCATGCCGCTGAGCAATTGGCCAGCAATAGAATGTTATTGCAGTGGCTTGAAGATGGTCGCCCAGCTAGCCATCAAGATCTGGTGGTTGATTTATTAGGTGATGTATCACGCCAATACCAATTAGCTCAGGCGTCTTTTGCCGATAGAGACACTGGCGCTTATTACACTCAAGATGGATTTTTACGTCTGCTGTCGCCAACTCAAGACGCATGGTTTTTCGATTATAAAAACAGTGGCCAAGAGAAAATGCTCAATGTGTTCACTGAACAAAATGGTGACGTTAAACTGTTTATCAATTATCAGCAGCCAAATGGCCGCGGGTTAGTTGGCCTAGCAAAATCTCTTGATGATATGGTGCAACTGTTGCGCTCATTTAAAATCGAGCAGTCAGGCTTTGTGTATTTAGTTGATAACAAGGGCCAGGTGCAATTACACCAAGATCCACAGCAAATGGGCCGTGCCAGCTTATCCAGTTTATACCGCGGCGTAGATACCTCAGGTTTAATGCAAACAAGCGATTTTAATTTGCTTAAAGCCGATGTCGACGGCCAAGCAATGCTGATTGCCAGTAGCTATATCCCGTCTATGGATTGGTACTTAATTGCCCAAGTTCCTGAAAGTGAAATCTTCGCCCTATTAGAAGAATCTGCTTATAAAATCTTAATTTGGACTGCAGTCATTGCGGCCATTTTTATTGCACTCGCTAGCCTAGTCGCTAGCTCAGTTAGTCGCCCTATTGCCCACGTTGCTGACATGCTGCAAAACATAGGTGAAGGCGAAGGCGATTTACGTCAGCGCTTACCCGTTGAAGGCAATGATGAGTTAGCCCAACTGGCTAAAGGTTTTAATAGCTTTATCAGCAAGATCCAAGCATCTGTCATTGAAGTAGGTGAAGCCAGTGCACTACTAACTGCATCGGCAAATGATGTATTACATCAAGCACAGCGCACACTTGAAGATAGCCAATTGCAAAAAGACCAAACCATCATGGTTGTAGCAGCTATCAACGAAATGGGCGCTACTGTTAACGAGATTGCAAGTAACGCTGCTCAAGCTGCCGACACTGCAAGAGCAGCCGATACTGACTCAAGCAATGGCCAAGTGGTGGTAACTCGTGCTCGCGAAACCATTAACCAGCTTTCTGACGATGTTGAGCAAGTAGGTGAAGTGGTTGAGTCATTAGCTATTCATACCAAATCTATTGAATCTATATTAGATGTGATCCGCGCAGTGTCTGAGCAAACCAATTTGCTAGCATTAAACGCAGCGATTGAAGCAGCTCGTGCTGGAGAAGCCGGTCGTGGGTTTGCCGTTGTTGCCGATGAAGTGCGTAACCTTGCTTCTCGCACCGCCACCTCAACTAACGAAGTACAGGTAATGATTGATAAGCTGCAAGCTGAAGCGACTCGCGCAGTAGAAGCTATGCAGCAAAGCCGCACACGTTCGGTTGCTGGCGTTACTGCTGTTGATGAAGCGAGCTTGTCACTCACAGGTATTAGTGAGCGTATAGGCTCTATTAGCGATATGAATATTCAGGTTGCCGCTGCAACAGAAGAGCAATCAACCGTTGTTGAAGATATTAATCGTAACGTCAGCGACATTAATGATATTACCTTGCGTACGGCTGATACTGCAGAAGATGCAGCCAAAGCCAGTCAAAGCCTGATCCAATTGGCCCACAGGCTCGACTCATTAGTCGCAAGCTTTAAGGTGTAATCCCCTAATATCCAGCCTACCGAGCTTATCGCTAGGCTGGTTTGCTACTGTATTAAACTAGATCAGCTTCTGTTCTTGGCTTAATAAAGTTAATAGTCAGCGGATACTGATAGCTTTTGCCTTCACTGGCTTTAATGGCTGCGATAACGGTAAACACGATATCGGCGATTGCCAGCAGTGCTAAAAGGATAAAGCCAATACCGATAAACATTAAAATGGCGCTAATGCTCACGTAGATAAATAGGCTGATTTTAAAGTTTAGACAGTTACGCCCACAGCTATCTACAAACGGAAATTCATCGCGCTTCATCAGCCAAACAATCAACGGCCCTAAAATACTACCAAAGGGGACGAGGTAACCTGAAAAGCTCGCAACCTGCACTATTATCCCCATGTTCTTTTCATCTTGGGTCATCACTTCTACTCCTTGAATGTATTAATTAACACTTTATTTTTGCGGCCCGTATAACCGCATTTGCCAATCTTCAATCGCCTGGTTTTCAATGCGGCGCTGTAAGCTATTCACCCAAGATCTCGCTAGTCCTTCACAGTCAGCTAAACGCTGATATTGCGCGGCATCAAACTCAGGTAAAAAATAGATATGCATAGCTTCGGCAACGCTAATATCTGTTATGCGCTTTACTAGCACTACCGAGTCCTTGGCTGAAATGTTGCCAGGGGTTAATACGCGATAAAACCAACCACAGCGACCACTTTGCTGCATGGCTAAGGCAAACTCTTGGTGACCAAATTGCAGATTTAATTTAAAGCACGGCGAGCGCGGTTGAGTCACTTGCAGCTCAACCTCACCAATTTTAATGATATCGCCGATATGCACTTGGGTTTCATCTAAACCCACAGTGCTTATGTTCTCACCCATTGCTGGCGCATCCTTAAAGCCGGTCATCATATCCCAGCGACGATATTGGCCATAATGTTCACGTGGAAAATGATGCAATACTCGATCTACTCCGCCGTGATGCTTAGGATCAGCCTGTGCATCTCCGGCTACAGCCTGAGTACCAACCTGTAATGTGCTGGCAGCGCTTTTGTGATTAATACCTGAAGTCACCCCGCCTAATGCGACGATTGCTTCACCATGATATAAGCCTGAGATCTGCTCAACGAGTACTTGCCCTGCCATCACTTTATTCCTAGCTAAAAACCTAGCCCATCCTAACATTAGCTTGCAGCATAAAGGCAGTAACAAAAGCAATCTTGTGTGAAAATTATCGATAGTCGTACTAGCACGAAAGTGGCAAAAAAATGCCCTGCTAGAATGCAGGGCAAGAGCATGTATCTTGGAAGTATTACAGTCAGAGAATTGCTGCTGAACATACTAGATAGCCAAGATGTCAGTTACATGACTTAGCGATGACAAAACCAAGACAGCAATATCTATACGCTTTTATCTGCCAAATATTGCTTAAGTGCTTTCCCCGGAATAGAGCTATCACTTGCGACGGCAAATCCTGACCAAATAGCAGCCTCCCCCATGGCATCAAGGATTGACTGATGGTTTACAAGACCATGAATGAGCCCGGCAGCATAAGCATCACCCGCACCAGTAGTATCAACGACAGTGCTTGGTACCACAGCGACATGCAGTGTTTCTGAAGCGCTATATAAAGTCGCGCCGTTCTCGCCGTCCGTCACGATAAAGAACTTCAGCCCGTCGCCAGCAATAGATTTAGCAAACTGCCACTTATCTTCACTACAGCGGCCTTGCATATCGCATAACGAGGCTATCAGCACATGACAAGGGCGTGCGCGTTGATCTTTAGCCAGTTGTGCTACCACCCAGCAATGACTCATTGCGGTTTTTGCCCAACTCGCAGCGCCCTCAGTAGAGGAGTTAATGTAAAGCGCATCAACATCTTGCCAGTTAGGTGGCAGTGGTAATTCAAACTTAGGTCGTTCAGGACGAATAATGGTGCGCTCACCATCTGGTGTCATCATCAATAACATCTCGCAGGTATTACCCGCACGTCGTTGAATCAAGCTGCAGTTAATCCCTTGGGTACTGGCTTCAGCCAATAACCAATCACCTACATCATCACGGCCAACCTGACTCACTAATGATACTTGATGCCCTGCCCACACTAGGCCAATACCAGTGTTTGCCCCACCGCCACCAAGGCGATGACCACCGTCTTGATAATGAAAACGTCCACCTGCTTTGAGGGTTTGATTGAGATTAAAAATACGATCGCAATTGAGATTTGCTACCAGCAATATATTCGCCATGAAAGCTCGATATGAAGAACGATTGCTTCGATAGTAAGAGATTTTCTAGCTTGTTCCAAGTGGCCTTGGTCAGATCCAGTTGTTTGCTACCCATTTAAACTGCCAGCATGTAAGCATTCTCTCAAGGTGATGTGAGCCCACCACACTAGCCGTTTTCCCTAGACTTATCCTATTTTATGGTAAGTTATTGAAAATAATCTCGAGTAAGCAGAGCAATTCGCTAAACATATACTATCCTTAGCTTGAACAAGCTAATACAGCGCTACGCAAGTTTAAATTTGCGAATATGATATTGGCAATATCACTAAAAGTAGTAGTGAGACAGCAAGAGGAATAGTTGAATGGACTCAATTATTGGTATGCATGAACAAATGGAATTTGGCTCAACTCCTGAGGGACAACTTGCACGCTATCGCGCATGTTTAAAGGCATTTGAGCAAATGCAGTACACAGACAATTATGTGTTACAGATAAAAGAAGATATTAAAAAGCTTGAGCTATTGATAGCATCAAGCAGCGAATCCGCAACTGTAGACTGTTAACTTAAACGGCTGAACAACAAGGCTACTGCCAGATAGCAGTAGCCAAACTTTGAGTTACATATCGCAAGCTTTTAATGGCTTACGTAATTGAGCGCGAACGTTGTCCATGCCAGAGTAAAACTCTTTCATCATCAACAGCCCCATCATCTTACCGTTATCGGTAATAATCAGGTTATCAGGATCAGTTGGATCATTCTTGATTGCACCGATGGCCTTCATCGACGTCATCTCTTTAAATAGCGCAGTGTCTAGGTTAACGCCAAAGGTTTCACGGAAGTATTTACGCGATAAACGACCTGAGAACATGCCCAGTAAGAAACGATACTGCATCACTTCTTTACGGCCGTATTGCTTCTGTTGATCGACACCCATTAGACCATTGGCGATACGCTCTTGGTACTTACGTAGTGAGAAGGTATTCACGTACAGCGTGTCATCTAGAAAGCTAAATGAACCTGAACCAACACCTAAATACTCATCAAAATCGATAACGTATTCGTCAAAACCTTCATCATTGGCTTTACCAAAAGCCCATGCCGATAGCTGGTTATATTGACCGTTAAGGCTGTTTAGAATTTGACGATACTGGCGCGCCATGTCCCCTTGAGGAGCCGCTAGCTTACCTTTAACGCTCTTACGAGTCTGATGGGTAATCATCAACGGATAAGTGGTGATCTGGCGAGGATCAAGCTTAGATGCCATATCTAAGTCATGTTGAATCACTTCGTCAGTTTGACCACGGAAACCAAAAATCAAGTCAACGTTAATAATTGGGAACAGCTCTTTCGCTGCCATGATCTTGTCGAAAGTTTGCTGGCCATTACCAAACTTCTCAATACGATCTGTCATTGCCAAAATGTCATCATTGAAGCTTTGTACGCCAATCGACATACGATCCACTAAGCCCTCAAGCTGCTTAAAGCCTGGGCTATCAAGATGCTGTGGATCTGACTCACATGAGACTTCTTTAATGCTTGGGAATAGCTTTTTAGCATGCTCAATAGTTCGAGCTAGCTCATCTTCCAATACCGTTGTAGTACCGCCACCAATGTACATAGACTCAAAGTCGTAGCCTAAAGCTTTAACCATCTCCATCTCTTTACGCAAAGAGATGAAGTAAGCGCGGGCTTTATCTTCTTTAAATAGGAAACGATGGAAGGTACAGTAGGAACACAAGGTATGACAAAAAGGCACATGCGCGTACAACATGTACTTCTTACCTTCGACTGGGTTTGGCATCATCTCTGCCGAAACCGTATCGAGTCGTAAGTTACGATCCACATAAAACTGCATGACTTTTTCCATACCGCTAATCATCCAATCAGGCGTGGTGATATTAGCGTTATAAGGTTGAGCAGTATCAGGCAGAATAATTGACGACATATAAGTTCCTATAAAATAATGCTAATCACAAAAGAATCGGAAACATTGGAATGCAATAGCAGTGTGCAAAATTAGCACTTTAAATAAGCATAAAACGTGATTAGGTTATAACTTAGCGTTTCCTATCAAAGAAATGTATGCTTTTTTGTTAAGTAAGTCATACTTTAGCCTTTGCTCATAAAACATACAATTTATCAGTCTTGTATTCTTCTCATTTAGCCCACAAGCTTTCTTGCACAAAACTCAGATAAAAAAACACCCCAGCTACGAATAGCTGAGGTGTTTAGGCATTAAGCGAAAAGAGGCTTACTCTTTGTACTTAAGGGTACCGTTAGCTTTGATTTCGTCGAACCAAAGGTTGTGGTGCTGGCTAGCCCATGTTTCATCACAGTAACCAGAAACCATACACTCCATACCACCTTCTGACATAACCGTTGCCATGAAGATATGCACGATTGAGAAAGCAGTAATAATGATGGCACTTACTGAGTGAAGTACTAGTGCGATTAAGCTAAGTGTGCGGCTAGGCTCGAACAAGTTCGGGAATAGTAGCAACATACCAGATGCAGAAATTACTAGACCGAACACAGCGAATGCCCAGAACCATAATTTCTCACCAGCGTTAGCAAAACCAGCGTCAGGGTGCTTACCTTTGAATGGACCGAAGTTGATGTAACCACCAACAACCATCATCCACTTAAGGTCATACATCTTAGGCATTTGGTTCTTAGCCCATAACGTTACCATAAGCGCCCAACCCAACATGAACGGAATCGCCATGATGTCGTGGATCTGCTTAGAAGCGTTAACTAGGCTAGCCCATAGGCCTTCACCGATGTATGGCTGAACGAAGTAACGACCAGCAATTAGCATTAAGCCTGTTAGGATCAATAGCAGACAAGGAATAGCACCTAGCCAGTGAATTGATACATCAAACTTAGACCAACGGTAAACCAGCTTGCCTGAGTAACCGCCGTGAAGTTTAGAAATACCATTCACTTTGATAAACAGAACAAAAATAATGATCATGCCGAAAAGGGCTGCCATTAATGCTGGAGCAAGAATATCGCTACGCAATTCAAGTACACGTAGGTCATACGTATTGATTGCTTGCGTGTGGAATTCACTTGTTGAAGTTGTACGACCTTCTTCGCCCGCTTTTAGCTGAGCCCAGATTTGGCCGTTGTTCACTTCAATGGTGTCACCCACTTTGTCAGTCGCATTAGCGAAAACAGACACACTGAAAAACAGTGCGATTGCTACGCCTATGTGTTTTAACCATTTGTTCATAATACGTCCTCTTTTACCACTGGGCGGCTCACGCTAGTGAACCACTCAGGGTACGCTAGAAGTTAGTCAACCTAAGTTGATTAACCCCAAGCTGCGTTTTTAGAACCACGGTATGCAACACGCTCACGGAAGATTGAAGAAACAACTTCTGCATCACCCGCTAGTAGCGCTTTAGTCGCACACAACTCAGCACACATAGGTAGCTTGCCTTCAGCGATACGGTTTGCACCGTACTTCTGATGCTCTGCCTCAGAGAAGTTCTCTTCTGGGCCACCCGCACAGAAAGTACACTTGTCCATCTTACCGCGAGCACCGAAAGCACCTGATTTAGGGAACTGTGGCGCGCCAAATGGGCAAGCGTATAGGCAGTAACCACAACCGATACAAGTATCTTTGTCGTGAAGTACGATGCCGTCTTCTGTCTTGTAGAAACAGTTTGCAGGACAAACCGCCATACAAGGTGCATCATCACAGTGCATACATGCTACTGAGATAGAAGCTTCGCCTTTAACACCGTCGTTGATTGTTACAACGCGACGACGCTGAATACCCCACTCTAGAGCAGAGTCGTTTTCGTTCTTACATGCTGTGACACAACCGTTACACTCGATGCAGCGCTTGGTATCACATAAAAATTTCATTGTAGCCATTCTGGCAATTCTCCTAGCTAATACTGCAATTAAGCTTTAGCAATCTGACAAAGTGTGGCTTTAGTTTCTTGCATCTGAGTCACAGGGTCATAACCGTAAGTCATTACCGTGTTACAAGATTCACCCACTACGTAAGGCTTAGTGCTAACTCCACCAGATTCTGGATATTGCAGATCTTCACCGTGCATAACACCCGCGAAGTGATAAGGCATCCAAGTTACACCAGCGCCAACACGTGGAGTTACCATCGCCTTGATCTTGATGCGTCCGCCTTCAGCACCTTCAACCCAAACGTCATCACCGTCACGAATGCCGCGATCTGCCGCATCAGCTGGGTTAATTTCGATGAACATTTCTTGTTGAAGTTCAGCCAACCATGGGCAAGAACGAGACTCTTCACCACCACCTTCGTACTCAACCAAACGGCCAGAAGTAGAGATTAATGGGTACTTTTTGTCTAGATCATCGCTAATAACCTTGTCTTGTAACGTCTTGTACAAGGTTGGTAGACGGTGAACTTGCATGTCGTTATGAGTTGGGTATTTCGCAATTAGATCACGACGTGCTGTGTAGATTGGCTCGCGGTGAACAGGCACTTCGTCTGGGAAAGTCCAAACGCGACAACGCGCTTTAGCGTTACCGTATGGCACCATGTTGTGTGCTAGCGCAACACGTACGATACCGCCGCCTAAGTCAGTCGCCCAAGTGCGGTTTTCAGCTAGTGCTTTCTCTTCAGCAGTTAGCTCATCCCACCAGCCAAGTTGCTTAAGCATCTTGTCATCAAATTGTGGGTAACCGTCTTGAATGTCAGCACCAACAGAAGCAGAATCTTCAGCTAGGATGCTTACGCCTTCGTGTTCAACACCAAAACGAGCACGGAAGTTACCACCACCTTGGTTAACGTTCATACCAGTGCGGTATAGAATCTGTGTACCTGGGTGCTTCTGCTCTGGAGTACCCCAACATGGCCAAGGTAGACCGTAAGTCTCACCCTTGTTCACGCCGCCAGCAGCTTCTAGCGTTTCAGAAGAGAAATCGCCCCAGTTCATAGTGTGAGCACGGATACGCTCTGGGCTCCAACCTGTGTAACCTACTGAACGCATACCTTTAGCGTATTCGCGCATGATGTCATCAGAGTCAGGCATGTTGCCATTAACCTTGATGTTCTTAGTCCATGCGTCAGCAATGCCAACATGCTTCGCTAAGCGGTACATGATCTCTAGGTCATTCTTAGAGTCGAATAATGGCTCAACAACCTGTTGACGCCACTGTGCACTACGACCAGAGTTGTTTACTGAACCTTCACACTCGTACTGAGTTGCTGCAGGTAGTAAGTAAACGCCATCTTTACGACGGTGCATAACACCAGCCATTGTTGGGTACGGATCCACAACAACTACTGTTTCTAGCTTGTCCAATGCGTCACGTACTTCCATCTGACGCGTTTCAGTGTTAACTGATTGACCCCAGAAGAATGCTAGACGTAGGTTATCTTTTTGAGCAAGTTTGTCTTTAGCTTCTAACACACCATCTTGCCAGCGAGAACATGGCATACCTGGAGTAGTCATTGGGCTACGACCTAAGTAAGGCTTTTGGTCGAAACGTGCTTTAACTGATTCGAATGGTAGATCCCATACGCGAGACCAGTGGTGCCATGCGCCTTCACCAACGCCGTAGTAGCCTGGTAAGTTGTCGAATAGCAGACCCATGTCCGTTGCGCCCTGAACGTTGTCGTGGCCACGGAAAATGTTAGTACCACCACCAGACACACCCATGTTACCTAGCACTAGCTGCAGGATAGAGTACATACGCGTGTTAGCGTTACCAACGTGATGCTGAGTACCACCCATACACCAAATTACAGTACCTGGACGGTTAGTCGCCATTTGTTTAGCAGCAGCATAAACAGCTTCGCGAGATACGCCAGTTACGTTTTCAACTTCTTCAGGAGTCCAACGCGCAGCTTCTTCACGGATCTTGTCCATGCCGTAAGCACGTGTGCGGATAAACTCTTTATCTTCCCAACCATTTTCAAAAATGTGCCACATTAGACCGTAAACCAAAGGAATATCGGTACCTGGACGTAATGGAAGGTGGATATCAGAATGCGCCATAGTGCGAGAGAAACGTGGGTCAGCAACAGTCATTGTCGCGCCGCGCTCTTTGGCGATTAAAATGTGCTGCATCGCTACTGGATGCGCCTCTGCTGGGTTTGCCCCAATCAGGAAGATATTTTTTGCGTTACGAATGTCGTTGAAAGAGTTGGTTTGTGCACCGTAACCCCAAGTGTTCGCAACACCAGCAACTGTCGTTGAGTGACAAATACGCGCTGAATGGTCAACGTTGTTTGTGCCCCACATTGCCGCTAACTTACGGTACATGTATGCACCTTCGTTAGAGAATTTCGCGCTACCCATGAAGTAAACTGAGTCAGGACCTGATGTTTGATTGATCTCAAGCATCTTATCGCCGATTTCAGATACAGCTTGTTCCCATGAAAGCTTCTTCCACTTACCGCCTTCAAGCTTCATTGGGTACTTAACACGCTTATTTGAATGCGTGTGGTAACGTAAGCTCGCGCCTTTAGCACAGTGGCCGCCAGAGTTGAATGGGTGATCGAATGCAGGCTCTTGACCTGTCCACACGCCATTTTGAACTTCTGCGTATAAACCACAACCTACCGCACAAGCACTACAAATAGTACGCTTGATTTCAGTTGGTGCGTCATGAGCAACAGTTTGCACTTTAGCTTCTGCTTTACGCATCATGCCTGTGCCTAATAAAGAAGCTGCTGCAATACCACCAGATGTGATACCTGCTTGCTTCATAAACTGACGACGGCTAATACCTAGAGTCTTTTTCTCTACAGTAGGTGCCGCGTTGGATTGGCGAGTTAACTTCATCGCTGTACTTCTCCTAGACTAGCCGCGTAAGCTATTGTAATAACTGCGAATGTGTGCAGTTTCATGATAGCCATCTACATTTTTGGTGCTGACTTTCGTTTCACTTGCTTGAGCAACACTTACGCCAGTAGCGGCGATAGCAACACTTGCAGTGCCACCAATAGTTAGTGCTTTCAGCAAAGATCTGCGGTTCAGATCAGGCTGTTGCTTTTTCATTTTCACTCCTAGTAGGAAGGAATAGTTTTGTTTATAAACACTTAAGATAGATCCAATAACGCTACGACTTGCAACGCAGGTTAACCGCCTGTTAATTAAGCGATTAACATTGTAAAAAGTGTATATTCATTAGAGCTATCCCCAATATAGCCGGCGTAATATAAAGAATTTCAACCCTCGAAAAGTTGATCTACATCCGATTAAACTGCCAATTTTGGCCAAAACCAAAAAAAAGTGTTAACTAAAGCATGTTTTACACACCAAACTGACGCACAAGTCCAAACTATTGGACATTAAACCTATTTTAGAATAATAAAAAAAAGCTAATAGTCAGCAACTTATACATTTTTAGATCAACAACACCAACCTTTAACACATGTACCAACCAAGCCGCCATTATTGACTCAAAAAAGCCAATATAGGCACTTTATGGTGTAAGTTTGTTGTTTTTTAGTGAAAAATAAGCAGGTGATTTTGTAGAGGATATTTGAGCTACGCATACTCTTAACACTCTTTAACGTTAGCGAACATAAAGCGGCTGCCAAGGTGGTGAAATCAAGTATTGAGGGCGGTTGTATATGAAGATTTAACTGAGCCGTTACATCGCTTGAATGGCTTTTATATGCCAATAAGCGTTGGCACTGAAGACTTGCGCTTAGCCTACTGCTAGCGAAAAGAGAGATGAGTATAGCTTAGATGATTGTAACCACTAGGGATAGATTGCAACTGAACACCGCTACTTCAGTGTATAACTGCATCATAGAGGCTTTGTTAGTGATAACCTCTATATCGGCATTATTCGTCGTTATAGAGTGTTCTGACAGGAACTAGATAGTTGAATAACTTTAGCAACAGACTCTGATCCCGACGCTGTTTGTCTTAAGTTATACCTATCAGTATAAGAAGTTGATCTACTCAGCGAGTTGTAGCTAAAAAAATGCCCCGACTCAGTCAGGGCATTTAACGACAATATTCAGCGAGTACTATTCTTTGTATTTAAGGGTACCGTTTGCTTTGATCTCATCAAACCAAAGGTTATGGTGCTGACTGGCCCATGTTTCATCACAGTAACCAGAAACCATACACTCCATACCACCTTCTGACATAACCGTTGCCATAAAGATATGCACGATTGAGAAAGCAGTAATAATGATGGCACTTACTGAGTGAAGTACTAGTGCGATTAAGCTAAGTGTGCGGCTAGGCTCGAACAAGTTCGGGAATAGTAGCAGCATACCTGATGCTGAAATTAATAGACCAAAGGCTGCAAATGCCCAGAACCATAATTTTTCACCCGCGTTAGCAAAACCAGCGTCAGGATGCTTACCTTTGAATGGACCGAAGTTGATGTAACCACCAACAACCATCATCCACTTAAGGTCATACATCTTAGGCATCTGGTTTTTAGCCCATAGCGTCACCATTAACGCCCAACCTAACATAAATGGAATAGCCATGATGTCGTGCACTTGCTTAGCACCGTTCACCATTGCCGCCCATACGCCTTCGCCTATGTACGGCTGGAAGAAGAAACGTCCAGCAAGCAAGGTTAAGCCAGTTAAAATCAATAGTAGACAAGGGATTGCACCTAGCCAGTGAATTGATACATCAAACTTAGACCAACGGTAAACCAGCTTGCCTGAGTAACCACCGTGCAGCTTAGAAATGCCGTTCACTTTGATAAACAGTACAAAAATAATGATCATGCCGAACAGGGCTGCCATTAATGCTGGCGCAAGAATATCACTGCGCAATTCAAGTACACGTAGATCATAGGTGTTAATTGCTTGGCCGTGGAATTCACTCTTTGAAGTGGTATAGCCTTCTTCACCCGCTTTTAGCTGGGCCCAGATTTGACCATTTACTTCGTTAGTGTCACCTACTTTAGGGGCATCGTGGGCAAATACCGACACACTAAATAACAGTGCAATTGCCACGCCTATGTGTTTGAACCATTTGTTCATGTCACCTCCTGAATGCTGCAAGCTAACTTATTAAGACAGCTTGCAGCGATTATGGACTAACTCAATATTTAGGGCTTAACCCCAAACATTTTTGTTAGAACCACGGTATGCAACACGCTCACGGAAGATGGCAGAAACAACTTCTGCGTCACCCGCTAATAGCGCCTTAGTTGCACACAACTCAGCACACATAGGTAGCTTGCCTTCAGCAATACGGTTTGCACCGTACTTCTGACGCTCTGCATCAGAGAAGTTCTCTTCTGGGCCGCCGGCACAGAAAGTACACTTATCCATCTTACCGCGAGCACCAAAAGCACCTGATTTAGGGAACTGTGGCGCACCAAATGGGCAAGCATATAGGCAGTAACCACAACCGATACAAGTATCTTTGTCGTGAAGTACGATGCCGTCTTCTGTCTTGTAGAAACAGTTTGCAGGACAAACCGCCATACAAGGTGCATCGCTACAGTGCATACATGCTACTGAGATAGATGCTTCGCCTTTAACACCGTCATTGATAGTAACAACACGACGGCGTTGGATACCCCACTCTAAAGCAGAGTCGTTTTCGTTCTTACATGCTGTGACACAACCGTTACACTCGATGCAGCGCTTGGTATCACATAAAAATTTCATTGTAGCCATTCTGGCAATTCTCCTAGCTAATTCTGCACTTAGGCTTTAGTGATCTGACAAAGCGATGCTTTGGTTTCCTGCATCTGAGTCACAGGGTCATAACCATAAGTCAATGCAGTGTTAGCTGATTCACCAATAACGTAAGGAACCGTACCTTCTGGGTAGTTAGGCGCTAAGCTTTCACCGTGCATCTCACCCGCGAAGTGGTAAGGCATCCAAGTTACACCAGGCTTAACGCGTGGAGTTACCATAGCCTTAATCTTAATACGACCACCTTCAGCACCTTCTAGCCATACTGTGTCGCCGTCACGAATGCTGCGATCAGCCGCATCAGCTGGGTTGATTTCAACAAACATCTCTTGTTGAAGTTCAGCCAACCATGGGTTTGAACGCGACTCTTCACCACCACCTTCGTACTCAACTAGACGGCCAGAAGTCAGACCTAGCGGGTACTTAGCTGCTGAGTCTATATCTTGAATAGTCTTGTACAGTGTTGGTAGACGGTGTACTTGCATGTCAGCGTATGTTGGATACTTAGACACAAGATCACGACGTGGCGTGTATAGCGGCTCACGGTGAACTGGTACTTCGTCTGGGAATGTCCAAACAATACAACGCGCTTTAGCATTACCGAATGGAATACAACCGTGCTTCATAGCCACACGCTGGATACCACCAGAAATATCTGTCTTCCAGTTCTTACCTTCAGCTTCAGCTTTTTCAGCCGCAGTTAGGTCGTCCCACCAGCCAAGTTGCTTAAGCATGTCAGCTGTGAACTCTGGGTAACCGTCTTGGATTTCAGCGCCTTTAGAGTAGCTGCCTTCAGCAAGTAGGTTCTTACCTTTATACTCAACACCGTAACGAGCACGGAAGTTACCGCCACCCTCAAGTACGTGTTTGTTTGTGTTATAAAGGATCTGTGTACCAGGGTGCTTCTGCTCTGGTGTACCCCAGCATGGCCAAGGTAGACCGTAGGTTTCACCTTTAGCAGGGCCACCAGCAGCTTCAAGAGTCGTGTTGCTGAATGTACCCCAGTTTTGCGTATGTAGCTTCAAACGCTCAGGGCTTTGACCTGACATACCAATGGTCCACATACCGCGGTTAATTTCGCGAGTAATGTCTTCAATGACTAGAACGTCATTAGCGTCTTTAGCGATACGCTTAGTGTACTCATCAGCAAAGCCAAGCTTTTGCGATAGACGGTACATGATCTCAAGGTCAGTCTTAGATTCGAATAGCGGCTGAATCACCTGCTCACGCCATTGCTGTGAACGGCCAGAGTTAGACACAGAACCTTGAGTTTCGAACTGAGTCGCTGCAGGTAATAGGTAAACACCATTCTTACGACGGTGCATTACACCCGCCATTGTTGGGAATGGATCCACAACAACTACTGTATCCATTTGATCAAGTGCATCACGTACGTCACGCTGACGAGTTTCAGTGTTAACTGATTGACCCCAGAAGAACGCCATACGAACACGATCTTTCTGTGCAAGTTTTTCAGGTGTTTCTAACACACCATCATGCCAACGAGAACAAGGGATACCCGGGGTGTTCATTGGAATGCGGCCTAGGTAAGAGTTTTGGTCGAAACGATCTTTAACCCAACCGTAATCTAGGTCCCAAACGTTACACCAGTGCTTCCAAGAACCCGTCTTAAGACCGTAGTAACCTGGTAGCGTATCGAACAATAGACCTAAGTCAGTTGCACCCTGTACGTTATCGTGACCACGGAAGATGTTAGTACCGCCACCAGACACGCCCATGTTACCTAGGGCTAGCTGAAGGATGCAGTATGCACGAGTGTTAGCATTACCTACGTGATGCTGAGTACCACCCATACACCAAACAACAGTACCTGGACGATTGTCGGCCATTAACTTAGCCGCTTGGTAAACTTCTTCTTCGGTGCAACCAGTGATGTTCTCAACTTCTTTAGGTGGGAACTTCTTCACTTCTTCACGGATAGTATCCATTTCGAATACACGTTGTTCGATAAATGTCTTATCTTCCCAACCGTTTTCGAAGATGTGCCAAAGCATACCGTAGATGAATGGAATATCCGTACCAGGACGTAGACCACAATGCAGATCTGCGTGAGCTGCTGTACGTGAGAAACGTGGGTCAACCACGATTAATTTAGCGTTGTTCTTCTCTTTAGCGATCAAGATATGCTGCATTGCAACTGGATGCGCTTCAGCAGGGTTTGCCCCGATGAAGAAGATTGCATTAGCATTTTGAATGTCGTTGAAAGAGTTAGTTTGCGCACCGTAACCCCAAGTGTTGGCAACACCGGCTACAGTGGTAGAGTGACAAATACGAGCTGAGTGGTCGACGTTGTTGGTGCCCCACATTGCTGCAAATTTACGATACATGTAGCAGCCTTCGTTCGAGAACTTAGCGCTACCCATGAAGTAAACAGAGTCAGGACCAGATTCTTTACGAATAGTCTGCATTTGGTCGCCAACTTCATTGAAAGCTTGCTCCCAAGATAGTTTTTTCCACTTGCCATCAACAAGCTTCATTGGGTACTTAAGACGCTTTTCACCGTGACCATGCTCACGCAATGCAGCACCTTTAGCACAGTGACCACCAGCGTTGAATGGATGATCGAAAGCAGGCTCTTGACCTGTCCACACGCCGTTTTGTACTTCTGCGTATAAACCACAACCTACCGCACATGCACTACATACAGTACGCTTAATTTCAGTGGGTGCATCATGTGGGATATCTTTGGCTTCAGCACGACGCATCATGCCTGTACCTAAGAAAGAAGCGGCTGCAATACCACCAGATGTGATACCGGCTTGCTTCATAAATTGACGACGACTAAGGCCTAGAGTTTTTTTCTCTACGGTTGGAGCCGCGTTGGATTTGCGAGTTAACTTCATCGCTTAAATTCTCCTAAACTATCCGCGTAAGCTGTTGTAATAACTGCGAATATGCGCAGTCTCATGATAGCCATTGTCATTCTTTGAACTGACTTTAGTTTCACTTGCTTGAGCAACACTCACGCCGGTTGCGGCGATAGCAACACTTGCGGTGCCGCCAATGGTTAGTGCTTTCAGCAAAGATCTGCGGTTCAGATCAGGCTGTTGCTTGTTCATTTTTACTCCTGGAAGAAAGGAATACTCTAATTACAGAAAAATAAGATAAGTCTAATAATGCGGTTATTTACAGTGCCTAGCGTCAGTTGTTAAGCCAATGATCCACAATGTAAAAAATGTTTACTTATTAGAGGTATCCAACAAAATTACCCGGCCAATATAAAGAAATTTACTGTAGGAAAAATTGATCTGAGATAGGTTAGATTTCGACTTTTAGGGGAGGATCGGCCAAAGTGTTAACTGGCGCATATTTAAAAGCGAAAAAACTGTGTAGTAAATCAAAATAGTACAGATGATTAGACTGTTGAGCCTCATTTAAAATTTAACAAATACAAAACATTAAAGGATTTGCTTATATAAATGCTAATTATTAACATTTGGCATTGGACGGGAATATTTTTTATACAAAATCCTATTTAAAGCCACCATCATGACTCATGCAAGCCGAGCTAGCTAACACAGGTTTATCACCAAAAAACAACAAGCTAAAAGACTATCAATATAAGCGCTAAGAGCCTAATGGAGACCTAGCTAATATAAACTACTGATAATAATGTTTTTATAGATCAATACTCACAGTGAGAGGTGAAACAGGCTAGTTTAAGTGGGGGAAATAATACTCTTGTATTGATTCTATCCAAATATGCTCTCTGGATGAGGTAACTTGCTATTGATAAGGGTTAAAACAAAAACGCCCCGACTATGTCGAGGCATTTTTATTATGAGCTTAAGCAAAGATTAGTCTTTATAAACTATGCTGTTGCTATCTCTCATTTCATCGTACCAAACGTTGTGGTGCTGGACAGCCCAATTTTCATCGCAATATCCAGATACCATACATTCCATACCACCTTCACTTAGCACTGTCGCCATCCAAATATGAACGATAGTAAATGCGATAATAATTACCGCGCTAATTGAGTGAATGAGTAGTGCAGCCATAGATGCTTCACGTGGTAGATCTAATCCCGGTAATACAAGCATAAGCCCCGATGCGGCAATAAATAAACCAAACAGAGTTAAGCTCCAAAACCATAATTTTTCACCGGCGTTAGCAAATCCGCTATCAGGATGTTGACCCTTAAATGGACCGAAGTTGACGTAACCACCAACCACTAAAAACCACTTTAAGTCATACATCTTGAACGTCTGCATTGGCATCCACTTAACTACAGATAACAGCCAAGACACGATAAAGATCGGCCCAACCCAGTCATGTATAGTTTTACTACCATAAATCAGTGCAGCCCAAAGGCCCTCTCCAATATACGGTTGCAGTACGTGCTTACCTAGCATGATGTTAAGACCCGTGAATATTAGCGCCAAACACGAAGTCGCCATTACCCAATGGATCCATAAATCTGCTTTGGTCCAACGTAGGACCATTTTGCCTGAAAAGCCTTTACTCAATTTTGAGGGGCCATTCACCAGATAAAAGAATAAGAATGCCGCAAACACACCGACAACAGTAATCCCCATCACTGGAGTTAAATACTTATTCCTTACAATTTCACCTTCGTTACCTACGACGTTAATTAAAACACCCGTCTCAACACCTTTTGCAACAGTGTAGCCAGATTCCCCTGCTTTAACCGCGCGCCAAAGATCGGCATCGCTGGTTTGTACAGCTTGCTGCTGACTCGATTGATCATCCGCCGCCATTGCTGAAGCGCTTAGTCCCAATCCCATTGATAACACCAATGGAATAACTAGCATTACAAACAGGCTGCGCAGTGACTTGATAAACATATTCACTCCTTTATTGGGCTGAAACCAAGGTGTCAGCCCTATTCAGCCTGACTAACCAGTTGTTGGGGTGTAACCCCAAATGGTACCCGGCGCGCCTCTTGCTGCAGTACGTTCGCGGAAGATATCAGATACCACACCCGCATCACCCGCTAGCAGTGCTTTGGTTGCACAAAGCTCAGCACACATAGGTAACTTGCCTTCTGCAATACGGTTTGCACCATAAAGCTTGCGCTCTGCTTCAGAGAAGTCTGGCTCTGGACCACCTGCACAGAAAGTACATTTGTCCATTTTACCGCGGCTACCAAAAGCATCCTTCTGTGGAAACTGAGGTGCGCCGAAAGGACAAGCATAGAAACAGTAACCACAACCGATACAAGTTTCTTTGTTGTGCAGCACGATGCCATCTTCAGTACGATAGAAGCAATCTGCAGGGCAAACAGCCATACAAGGTGCGTCAGTACAGTGCATACATGCCACTGAAATTGACGCTTCACCTGGCTCACCGTCATGTAGCGTAACTACGCGACGACGTTGGATCCCCCAGCCAATGGCTGAGGCGTTTTCGTTTTTACATGCTGTGACGCAACCGTTACACTCGATGCAGCGCTTGGTGTCACATAAGAATTTCATGACTGCCATAATGGCTTATCTCCTCATCAAGTTAATTAGGCTTTGCTGACCTGACACAAGCTCACTTTCGTCTCTTGCATCTGGGTCACAACATCATAACCATAGGTCATTACAGTGTTGGCAGCTTCACCAATCACGTAAGGAACTGTGCCTTCTGGGTAGTTCTTCTCAAGGCTCTTGCCTTCGAATACACCCGCGAAGTGATATGGCATGAAACATTCGCCTGGTACAACTCGTGGAATGACCATAGCCTTAACGGTGATCTTGGCACCTTCAGGACTATGAACAAACACGTCGTCACCATCACGAATACCGCGATCAGCAGCATCGGCTGGATTGATCTCGATAAACATCTCTTGCTGTAGCTCAGCAAGCCATGGATTAGAACGTGTTTCCTCACCACCACCTTCGTACTCAACCAAACGGCCAGTAGTAATAACTAATGGGAAGCCTTTACTGAAATCCTGATCCTGAATTGATTTATACAGGGTAGGAAGACGAGCAACCATACGGTCTTCATAAGTTGGGTACTTAGCAACCAAGTCACGACGAGGCGTATAAAGTGGCTCACGGTGCAATGGGATATCATCTGGGAAGTTCCACACGATACAACGCGCTTTTGCGTTACCGTAAGGAATACAACCATGATCAATCGCCACACGCTGAATACCACCAGAAATATCGGTTTTCCAGTTCTTGCCTTCAGCAGCTGCCTTTTCTTCAGCCGTTAGATCATCCCACCAACCAAGCTGCTTAAGCATCTTGTCGGTAAATTCTGGATAACCATCTTTGATCTCACTGCCTTTCGAGTAAGAGCCTTCAGCCAAAATGTTATTACCGTTATGTTCAACACCATAACGGGCACGGAAGTTACCACCACCGTTTTTAACTTCACGACCAGTACGATAAAGAATTTGCGTACCAGGGTGCTTCATCTCTGGCGTACCCCAACATGGCCAAGGTAGACCATAAGTTTCCCCTTTCGCTGGGCCACCTGGTGCTTCTAGCGATTGAATATCGAACGTGCCCCAGTTTTCTTGGTGCATCTTCAAACGCTCTGGACTTTGGCCTGTGTAACCAATGGTCCACATACCCTTGTTGTATTCGCGAGTCATATCTTCAATCAACGGCTCTTCGCCATTCACTTGAATATGCTTACAGAACTCTTTCTCGACGCCCCATTTCTTGGCTAGCTTGTACATGATCACATGGTCAGGCTTAGACTCGAATAATGGCTCAATAACTTGCGAGCGCCATTGTAGAGAACGGTTTGAAGCAGAAACCGAACCGTAGGTTTCAAACTGAGTCGCTGCAGGCAATAGATAAACGCCATCTGTACGTTCATGCATTACACCTGCCATAGTTGGGAACGGATCCACAACTACCACAGTTTTCATCTTGTTAAGTGCTTCACGCACTTCACGGCCACGGGTTTCAGTGTTAACTGACTGACCCCAGAAGAACGCCATGTGAATGTTGTCTTTCTGGGCAATCTTAGACTTGTCTTCTAGTACACCATCATGCCAGCGTGAACATGGAATACCCGTTGAAGTCATTGGATCTTGACCTAAGCGCTGCTCTTGGTCGAAGCGGCTCTTAACCCATTCATAATCCAAGTCCCACACGTTACACCAATGCTTCCAAGAACCTGTCTTGAGACCGTAGTAACCCGGTAGCGTATCGAACAATAAACCGAAGTCGGTTGCGCCCTGTACGTTATCGTGACCACGGAAAATATTAGTACCGCCACCAGAAACACCCATGTTACCTAGGGCAAGCTGCAAGATACAGTAAGCACGAGTATTGGCATTACCTACGTGATGCTGAGTACCACCCATACACCAAACAACAGTACCCGGTTTAGTTTCAGCCAGTAGCTTAGCTACGCGGAACATTTGCTCTTCAGTCGCGCCAACAATGTTAGCTACTTCAGCAGGCGGATACTTCTTCACCTCTTCACGGATACGTTCCATACCGTATACACGTTGGTCGATAAAGGTTTGATCTTCCCAACCATTTTCGAAGATGTGCCATAGCAAGCCATAAATGAAAGGAATATCCGTACCAGGACGAATATGCACGAACTCGTCAGACTTAGCTGCAGTTCGGGTGAAACGAGGGTCGACAACGATAATTTTCGCGCCGCGCTCTTTACCTTCCAAGATATGTTGCATTGCAACTGGGTGAGCTTCACATGGGTTTGAGCCGATAAACATCATCGCTTTCGCGTTACGGATATCGTTGAAAGAGTTGGTTTGCGCACCATAGCCCCAAGTGTTAGCAACACCGGCTACAGTGGTAGAGTGACAAATACGTGCTGAGTGGTCGACATTGTTAGTGCCCCACATCGCCGCAAGTTTGCGGTACATATATGCTTGTTCGTTTGAGAACTTTGCACTACCCATGAAGAATACTGAGTCAGGACCCGATTCTTTACGAATATCTAGTGCTTGTTGGCCAACTTCTTCAATTGCTTGATCCCATGAAAGACGCTTCCACTTACCGCCTTCTAGCTTCATTGGATACTTAAGACGCTTCTCACCGTGACCGTGTTCACGCAGCGCAGCACCTTTTGCACAGTGGCCACCCGCGTTAAATGGGTGATCGAATGCTGGTTCTTGGCCTGTCCATACACCGTTTTGAACTTCGGCATAAATACCACAGCCAACAGAGCAGTGAGAACAGATGGTACGTTTGGTTTCGGTGGGGGTGTCGTGGGGAATATCTTTTGCTTCTGCTTTGCGCATCATTCCTGCGCCTAGCATTGATGCCGCTGCAATACCGCCTGTCGCGAGGCTCGCGGACTTGAGGAATTGGCGACGGTTTAAACCTAAAACTGCTTTAGTGCTTGCTGCAGCTTGGTCTGTTTTGCGGGTTAATCGCATCACACTCTCCTTTAATTATTTACTGCGCAGTGTGTCGTAATAACTACGAACATGGTCAGACTCTTGGTAGCCGCTACCTTTTTTCGCAACAGGTGCGACTTCAGGTTCTGCAGCAAGAGCTTGTCCACTTGCAGTTGCAACTGCGCCAGCCGCACCACCGATGGCCAATGCTTTTAGCAATTGACGACGGCTCATGTCGGAAGCTTGCTTCTTCATAGTGTCTCCTTAGATTTACTGAAATTAAGATAAAAAGTGATAATTCGGCTCTCTATCCAGTTCTTGTTAGGCTCCAATTGAAAGGAGTCCTAGATTTGTCTACATCAGCTCAGGCTTTTTGCCATTATGGCTGCAGCACTGAGCTGACATATATTCAAACCAATACCTACAGCGATTAAGACGCTAATTCGTTGGTAGATGGCTCAATTTTTTCGACACTCTCAGCTTCACTGCCAGGGCAGTTAACTGGAATATCTAAACTTAGCTGTTCAAACTCTTTAGCTTCGATAACAAAGAACTCTTTCGCTAATTGGGCAACCGTTGCATAAAACGCTGCACTTGGTGCTTTGGCCAAGTTGTCACAGAAGCGAGCAATCCAGCTACCGATATGACGTTGGTAAAACGCTAGTTGACGGTAGCCTGGTGCCTCTAAAATCAAAATACCCATCACTTCACATAAAGCCGCAACGTGATCTTCTGGCTCTTTAACTTCTTCCTCACGCTCAAAACCTAATTGCATTAGGTCGTTACGCAGTAGCGCTAACGGCTTGTCCATTAAAGACCCTGTCATAAACCAGCTACCGTAAGGTAGGATTTCGCCACTGCCTACACCAAGGAATACATTGAAGTACTCATCTTCAAGCTGTTCTTCGCTAAATTGCTGAGCAGCCAATTTAAGGCTTACCCACGCTTTAGTCATTTCGCTGTCGTCATCGGCATCAATTTCCAAGCCTGAAAGAAACGCAAGTAGCTCTGGGCTTGGCTGACGACGCAGTAATGCAGCTAGCAACTGATAAATATCGGCTCTAAGCTGATCGTTTTCTGAAACTTCTCTTACTAATTCGGTCATGGTTAAACTCTTATCGCAATTGCTTTTCAGGATCTTGAAGAATGTCTTCAAACATGTCTTTTACTCGACAGTCACCACACATTTTTAAACGATCTGTGTTAGCACTGAAGGCACTGTGGGTTCCTACCACATCTAACATCCGTTTCACCATGGATTGAGTTGCGAACGGTGTGCCGCAAGTAATACATTCGAACGGGGCTTCCTCATGCAGGGTTTGACGCGCCTGACGCGCAGCTTTATCGAAATTAACCTGAGGCGTTAAGCTGATAACTTTCTCAGGACAGGCAGCTTCACATAAGCCACACTGCACACAATCTTGCTCTACAAAGTGCAACGCAGGGCGATCGCCGCCATCGGTTAATGCCCAAGTAGGACAAGTCGCCACACAAGACATACACAAGGTACAGTTCTCAGTGTTAACGCTAACTTGGCCGTAAGGAATATTGCTTTGCGACAAGCATGTATCTACTGATGCAGCTTGCTCATTAAGATGATCGATGGCGTTGTAAATCGTTTCACGCTTGTTGGTTGCAGCAAATTCAGCAGGCACAATTACTGGCCAGCTAGCACTGGTGATCAACAACTCTGAAAGCTCTTGCGCACCGGCTTCTGTTAAATGCGCTTCAGTGATCAAACTAATGCGTTGTGGTTGGCCCATCTCGTCTAAAATCGAGTTGGCTAATGACAATTCACCTTGCAACATTTGCGTCAGCGTAGGCGCTGTTGCATCAGTTTGCAGCACCAGAATTTGGCGTGCGCCCCATGCTAGAGCTGACATCCAGTGATCCATGCTAGCAACGGTGATTTCTTCCAATTCAATTGGAATGATTTCGCCAGCTAACGCATCAGTCACTAAATCAGCGCCTTTACCCATATCATGGAATAAAATCACAGGTGCGGTTTGCGCTTGCGAGCGGAAGCTAGTCACTAACTTTTGCAAGTAAGTGTGCATCGCTTGTGGCGTTGGTAAATCGTAGCTAATCGCCCCCGTTGGACAAGCATTGGTACAGCTACCAGCGCCATGACAAAGGTAAGGATCGATTTCAATTTTCTTTTGAACGCTAGCAATCGCATCTGCCGGGCAGAAGTTCAAACAACGTGTACAGCCTTCGTTACCGTTGCGGTTGTGAGCACATAAGTCGCTGTTTACTTTAACGTAGCGCGGCTTATCGAATGAACCAATTAGATCAGGTAACTGCTCAAGCGCGTCATCTAGCTTAGCTTGGTCTTGACCTACGTAGAAGTAGCCTGGCGGCAACATCTCTAGGTTGATACAAGGGCTCATGCTTAAATCAAGGATAAGGTCGAAATGAGCTTTACGAATCGCAACTGTGCTTAGTTCAGCGCTGCCACTTTCATGTTCAACTTTAACTTGGAACTGGCCTAAGAAACCTTTGATTTCAATTAACTTGTTGTAATAACTTTCTACGTCTTCCGCAGCAGTCATTACTTTTTCAAGGTGCTCTTCATCCTGACTAGTAATTGGCTCGTTGGCTAAAATTGCACACTTGCCCATATTAGACAATTTGTCTGCAGCCAAACGCGCCAAGTCTTCCGGACCGATAACCAGTACGTTACCCTCGGTGGTGTAGCTTACGGTCGGTGGGATCAGGTTTTGGATAACCTGAGTGCCGGCAAGGACCTTTTGACGAACCTCTTTGAGTCCGACTTGTGTTTCACTATTGCTCACATTGCGTTCCTGAACAGTTCTTTGGCTGCTTCTGTATACGAGTATCGCTGTTCTCATCATGCCTATACTGGCATCAGCTTTTTATTACCCACTAATACAGCAATTCACATACCAAATTTATGGAATTAAAAACACTCTATAGTGACGTTAAACAACTTTGCCAGTAGAGCCATCGCTATTTTCTGGTTCATTTTGGGACAAGGCGTTTTGGTGACCGTCCAAAATGTCCGATACCGGTTCTGCATCATTAACAGCTTCATTTTGAGCAGATTTTTCAGCCGCAATCATCTCATCTGATGGGGCTAATTCGTCTTGTTCTGGTGTTTCTTCGTCGTTATCTTTAACCATGTGACGGAAGACTTTTTTGGCAATCTCTGCCGACACATCTGGCGTTAACAGCGGCTGATTACTGTAATCTAGTGCGTATTCAAGCAAGCCATCTATTTCACTGTAATGCGGTTGTTTCCAGAGCGCCTTTAACGCTGCAGATTTAGCTGCAGGATCGACGTTGGCTCCCATGAAGCTAGCAAAACTACCGCCAACCTCAATTTTCTCTGGATCAGGTAAGTCTTCAGCAGTTAAGATTTTTTCTGCAGGAGCTTCAACTTGGGTTTGCTCTGTTACTTGCGGCTCTTGCTCAGCTGATTGCGTTGCGTCGGCTTGCTTTTGTGCAGCAAGCGCTTCTGCTTCTTTTTGCGCCTCAGCTTCAGCCGCAGCGACCTCAGCTTCGCCTTTCTCTTCTACTTGCTGTTTACGCAAGTTCCAGCGAGATAAAAAGCCGCTCATAATCGGTCTGCCGTATGGTCGGTGCTTGGGCCTTGATTTTTGCGGCGGTCAACGTGCTTACGACGATGGGCGCAAATTTCAACTTCGCCATGACGAGTGATAAAAGCCTCAATCCAGCAAGCGATAGCTTTTGGCATAGGTATGTTTAGCACTGGCGTATCAGCCTCTAAGCAACCCGCAGCAACATTTTGGTCTGCAGAAATAGCAACTGGCTTCCACTCACCGTCTTCAGTTTCGTCACAGACGATGTAAAGCATGGCGTTGTCCATATCGATATTGATACGGTAGCTGCCGCGCTCATCTTTATGCAGTTCAAGTAGAATTAAGTGGGCACCTGCAGGTGCGGCGTGGGTAGCAGGAAGCATTTGGTCGACTTCCCACTGTACTGAGGTCCATCTTCCGACTAGTTTCTCAATCTTCTTAAGAGAAACGTACATTGGCCATTGGCTTTCGGTATGTTGCATTCAGTCTCCGTCTTGCCTGAGGTGGTTGCTGCTATAGCAGACCAGTTAATTAAATACTCTCCCCCAATTGAAGCAATATGTGTGCCATTAGCTAAAGCCAAAATAGTTTGAACTGGATCAAACATTCCACCCAAAGACTAGGACATTTTGTCTAAATAGCAATTAGCAATAGGACATAAATGGGCGACTCTAGCCACCAAACTGTGATCTATAACAAACTTTAACTCCCTATTCATTTAGGTATAGATATTGCTTAGGACTGGAGGTAACGCTTTCTTTTAACAGATGATGAGACCTATGACTGCATACAAAAGCAATCCAAAGTTGATAAAAACCAATACCGACGTTCCGCTTACTATTGCGGTCACAGCGATCAATGAGAATGGCGAAAAAGTTGATAAGTTTATTGCGTGTGAACGCCCGCTAACGGTTTATCTAAACTGGCAACCTATTGTTACCTTAATGACCTTAGGTGCACGTGCAGAGGCTCTTTCTCTTGGATACCTTAAAAACCAAGGGTTTATCTCTGACATTACTAAACTCGAATCTGTCATTGTTGACTGGGATGTTAATTCAGCAGCCATTCTGACATCAGAGAAAATTGAAAATTTAGATGATAAGTTGTCGGAAAAAACGGTCACCACCGGCTGCGGCCAAGGCACTGTTTACGGCGACTTTATGACAGGTCTTGATGATATCGACCTGCCAAAGCCTGAATTAAAACAGAGCATGATTTATAGCCTGTTGAAAAACATTAGCGCTTACAATGAAACCTATAAAAATGCTGGTGCAGTGCATGGCTGCGGGCTATGCCATCAAGATCAAATTGTTGGTTTTGTTGAAGATGTTGGCCGTCACAATGCAGTAGATACATTGGCAGGTGAAATGTGGCTAAACCAAGATAATGGCAATGATAAGTTGTTTTATACCACTGGTCGCCTCACATCTGAAATGGTAATTAAAGTCGCCAAGATGGGCATTCCGGTGGTGTTATCTCGCAGTGGTGCAACACAGATGGGGCTAGAGCTAGCACAAAAGCTGGGGATCACCATGATTGCTCGCGCCAAAGGCCGCCATTTCTTAATTTACAATGGCGCAGAGAACATAGAATTTGATGCACTTTCTTAATCAAATAGCCTTAATTACAAGTATGACATGCGCAACAAGGAATAATAATGACTGAGCCAACTGACCTGATCTACATGAGTGCCAAGCAGGTCTCTGAGTATCTAGATCTTAATGAGAAGAAAGTCTACTCAATGGCCAACGATCGCATTCTTCCAGCGACAAAAATCACTGGTAAATGGTTGTTCCCCAAGATCTTGATCGACAGATGGGTGATGGACTCTTGCCATAGCGGTATGCTGTCTGATCGTATGCATATTACTGGTAGTGATGACCCATTACTATCTATGCTGGTTGCGCGAATGATGTCGCAAGTCGGTAAAAGTGAGCTGATCAGTTACAGCTCTACTGGCTCTCGCCTAGGTCTAGACTTACTTTCGCGCGGCTACGCCGATGTATGTACTTTGCATTGGGGCAGTGTTGAAGAGCGCAGCGTGCGTCACCCAGCACTATTACAGGGCTACGCTAACCATCAACAATGGGTAATGGTCCACGGCTATACCCGCAAACAAGGCTTGATGATGCGCCCTGATATGCATCACCGTTGCCAAGAGTTGGACAAAGTGTCGCAACAATCATGGCGCTGGGTCGCCCGTCAGGCAGGTGCAGGTAGCCAACAACATCTTGAGCAATGGTTAATGAAGCAAGGCGCTTCTTTTGAGGAATTAAACTCTAATATCGTTGCGCAAAGTGAACGTGAACTTGCTGGTTATATTGCGCGCAATAATGCAGATATAGGTTTTGGCTGTCAGTCTGTGGCACTTGAAAGCGGTTTAAGCTTTGTGCCATTAGTGACTGAGTCTTTTGACTTTGTTATGCCACAAGGTATCTACTTTAGACGTCAGTTACAGCGTTTATTTAACTTACTGGCAGAGCCGCAAACTCAGCAATTGGCTGCAACGCTTGGTGGTTATGACTTAACGGATTGTGGCAAGCTATTATGGAATGGCAACTAAGGTACAATTAAAAAGGCTTGCATGGCGTACCTTGGTGAAACACGATTTGCCAAAGTTCTCGATGCTTGCGCCAAATTGAACTGCGAATAGAAAAGCTGGTGACGTTGTCATCAGCTTTTTTTAATTTAGCCCGGTAAGTCACTTGGCAGACACCTTCAATTAGTTCGCGAACGGCAAACTGACTGGTCTCAATCGTGGGTGAACGCTCATCAGGTAGTCTTGCTAGCACTTCATCTTTGCCAAAGCTGCAACCCGTAGCCGCAAACTCAATAAAGTCGTCGCTAATTAAGCGCTCTAACTCGGTATAGGAGCTACGCACCTCAGGCTTTTGCAAGTACAGCTCTAATTCAACTAGCAAGTTTTCCAGTTTAAAATTCACAATAGTGCCCAATATAGAAAAGTAACACTCTTTTAGTCTAGAAGAGGATTAGGCATTTTTGAAATGAGTTAAAAAGTTATTTAATTGATGAACTTGCCTAGCAGTTCGCATCACGATATTGCAGCCAAAGCTCTCTTTGTTCTCCGCTCATAAAGGTCCAAGCTAATATACGGGTGGTCTTGTTACCTTGATGCATCTCGATTTCTTGCACTTCTAGCGCCTTAACTTTACTCAACAGCGCTTTAGCTGGTTTAAGGTTGTCCTTTTTAGACACTAAGGTAGTAAACCATAAACACTGAGCAGCAAACTGCTGGCTTTCATTAATCATGATGCTCAAAAACGCTTGCTCGCCGCCATCGCACCATAACTCAGCCTTTTGACCACCAAAGTTAAGCACTGTATCAGCTGCTTTAGTATCTATTTTCGCATTTGATTTAACAGTACCTTTAGCAGCTTTGTTGGCAGCAAGGTTTTGTAGCTTACGCGATGTCCCCGCGCTAGCCTCTGCCAGTGAGGCATGAAACGGTGGATTGCACAGAGTAATATCAAAACGATCGTTATCTTTAATTATGCCAGCGAATACCTGTTTTGGATTGGCTTGCAAACGAGCCGTGAACTTGTCAGTTATCGCTGGATTAGCAGCAAAGATCCGCTCGGCATTGGCAATAGAAAGCGGATCGACATCGCTAGCAACAAAATCCCAACCGTATGACTGGATCCCCAGCAATGGATAAATCGCATTCGCGCCGGTGCCGATATCTAACGCTTTAACTCGTGGACCTTTTGGCACACGCTTTTTATTGGTTTTCTTTACCGCGAGCAAATCAGCAATATAGTGAATATAATCAGCACGACCCGGAATTGGCGGACACAAAAAGCCCTGTGGAATATCCCAATGTTCAACGCCGTAATGCAGTTTTAATAAGGCGCTATTAAGCAACTTAACCGCTTGCGGGTTGGCAAAATCTATCGACAGATTACCAAAAGGATTTGGCTTAACAAACGGCTTTAGCGCAGACAAAGAAGCGACTAATGCGGGAAAATCATAGCCGTTATTATGTAAGTTTCTAGGGTGCAAACTTTTACTTGGCTGCACTTTTACAGATTTGTTATTTGCTGTTTTTTTGCTTTGACTGTTTATAGCTCGTTTAGGTGCCGAAGTCTTATTAGGCTTGTTTGCTGCAGGTTTTGATTTATAAGTCATGAGTTAACGCGTCGGCACCTAAAGCAGATCTCTAAAGTATCTGCGCTTTTGTTTAATCGTATAAATATTTGGTAAAGAGTAAATTAACCACTAAAGGCTGCCCCGTTTCCTGCTCTAAAAGCTGATTTATCTTTTCATAGCATTCGCGGCGGATCTCTTCTTTACCTGTTAATGACTTCACCTTGTCTTCAGTCTGGTTTCCCAAAATTTCGACAATAGCAGCCCTTAATAATGGATCGTGTCGCTCTAGGCTCACCAATTGCTCTGGTTTTTTCACCATCAAATCAACACTAATTCTGACGTAACCTAACTTCTTTCTGTTAGAAATATAGTTAGTCACTATCTCAGGCTCAAAGCCATAGTAAGCGTATTCTGCCAGCTCTTCTTTATCGGCGGCAGTAACACTAAAGCTACTACATAACGCAATCAGTAATACGGCGATTATTCGATTCATCTTAAAACTGATCCCCTTGTTTATATTTGATGTACTTAATCCCTTTGTTGTACTGTCTGCGCTTTTTTCATCGCTGACAATAGCTACCTGCAGCGGCATGAGCGTGCTAGACTGCTTCGGTTTGCTGTATTGTACCGAGAATTAGATGACTGTGACTAGGTTAAGCTTTCCTTATGGTGAATCAATCGAATGGTTTTCACCAGAACAAATCACCAACTTGCCCCAGCAACCTTTTCAGGACTGGTTATTGAGCACATGCAGTTTAACTAAAAAACTTAAAAAGCAATGTACTCATTTTGAGGTCAAAATCCTAGGCGAAGATACTTTAGCGCCGTTGGAACAATCTGTTACCAACCAGAAAATGTGGATCAGAGAAGTGCTGTTGATCTTAGACGGCACTCCATGGGTATTTGCTAGAACCTTAATCCCCGGCGACTTGCTTGAAAAAAAACAGCAAGAGTTTCTTGGCTTAGGGGTAAGACCGTTAGGCGAGCTACTGTATTCGGCCGATGAATTTACCCCAGGTAAAATTGAAGTCGCTCACTTTGAGGCCTGCACAAAAATTGCCAAACTCGCTAAGTCCCTCAAGCAAGAGGTCGACAAGCCACTTTGGGGACGTCGGCGCTACTTTCAGTATGAAACCGAACAACTAGTCGTAAGTGAAGTGTTTCTGCCCGCCGCGCAGCAAGCGATTGAGCAGTTAGCTTAAAGCCAAATAAAAACGCCCATTTTAATGGGCGCTTTTATTGAGTCATTACAATCCTGTGTGGCTGATATAATTTGCCACGCCATCAAGGAACATCTGTACTGAGATCATCACTAACACCATGCCCATTAGCCGCTCTACCGCAGTTAAGCCTTTCTCGCCCAACACTTTAGTAAATAGCTTGTAGAAGAGTAAAATCACCGCGCTCACTCCCCACGCAGAAACGAGTGCTATAGTCCAATCAAGCATCCGAGAGTTATCGGTATGAGCCAGTAAAATTAGCGCAGCTAAAACGGATGGACCAGCCATCAAAGGAATTGCCATTGGTACAATAAACGGTTCTTCACCTGCAGCGAGACCAACTACACCACCGGGTTGTGGAAAGATCATTCGAATGGCGATTAAGAATAAGATGATGCCGCCAGCAATACTGACGGATTCTGTGCGCAGATTTAAAAAGCTCAGTATCGCTTCACCGGCAAACAGAAACAGCATCATGATAACCAGCGCGATAACTAATTCTCTGATCAACACCATACGCCGCTTTTTGGGCTCGATATGACGCAGTATAGAAGCGAAAATTGGTAGGTTCCCCAACGGGTCCATAATAAGAAATAACATGACTGCCGCTGAAAAAGTGTCCATCGTAATTCCCATCTATCTGCCATAAACACATTATTCTATAGTGTTTTACAGCTAAACTAACAAATGGACACCAAATTGCACCCTAAAACTTCACAATACTGCTCAATTAGCTAAAACTGAATATCAATGTAAATTCAACATTGCACTCTGCTAATTAGCAACAACACTGGTATACTATGGCGTTTTTTTAGCGCTACCAGTTTAACTTTGGAATTCCATGCTGTATCTCTTAGCTAGTTGTATCGCACTATTATTAGGCCCGCTTTTTTACCGATTTTTCTCGGAAGGCAATGGTCTACAAAAAGGCCTAGACGGATTTATATTCGTATCACTGGGTGGATTAGTGCTACTCCATATTCTGCCGGAATTACTGGAGCACGGTGGCTTTTTGGCGATCGTATTCGTCATTATCGGTATTTGGGGGCCCACTCTCAGTGAGCGCCTATTCCATCGCTATTCTGAAGTCACCCACAACCTAACATTGTCGCTGGGTATTGGTGGTTTGCTGCTGCATACCATTACCGACGGTGGCGCGATGATTTTAGCCCAGCAAGAGGGCAATTCTCCTTTGCTGGCTCTAGGCATTATCTTGCATCGCCTGCCGGTTGGAGTGGCGATTTGGTGGTTACTCAAGCCGCAATTAGGCAGCCGTTGGGCCATGGCGGTACTAGCCGCAATGATGGCACTAACAGGCTTTGGTTACTTTGCTGGTGAGCAATTGCTGTCGCACTTAAGCCTAGAGAATACAGTTTACTTACAAGCGTTTGTAACAGGCTCGATTTTACATGTGGTGCTACATCAGCCTCACGGCTCGCCTGATACTGACAAACAAGGTAAGTTTGAATATCAAGCGGGTATCGGCAGCATATTCGGCATTATCTTACTCGCCTTGCTGTTGATGATGGATTCAGGCGGTCACGAGCACCACCATCATAGTCACTCAACTGAGCACTTGCTTGATTGGATGTTAACTATTGCGCCAGTGTTGTTAATTGCTTATGCAGTGGCAAGCTTACGCTTTCATTTTGGTCTAACACCGCATAACCAGGAGCTTAGCCGCTTGTGGTTACAACGTTTACTTGGCCCCGAAGCCATTGTAATTACAGGTTTATTGCTTGGACCTATGTTTGCCCTATTGCAAGCAATCTCGGTTTTAGCTATTGGCTGGCAACTAACTCGATGCCGTGTAGAACCCACAGATCCACATGACTATTTACCAGATTCGGCGTGGCGATTTGGCTTTGCCCATTTAGTTGATCGCAGTGCACCGTGGATTTTACTGAGCTTAGTGTTAGCGAATTTAATCGGTCACCCAGCGGTACCGTTATCTAGCCCACTAGTGCAAGTTATAGTGCTGTTATTGGTATTCTTACCAATGCGTTTTTGTAATTTAGGCGCGGCGGTATTGTCTTTATCATTGGCTTATAGTGGCTGGACAACCACAGCGGTCATGCTGCCACTAATTGCTGCACCGATTTTCAATTTAGCCCAGTTAAAACTGATGAATTGGAGCCAGAAGGCGAGCTTGTTTGCACTACTAATTGCATTGCTTGGTGCCATCGAGATGTTGCACCCAAAATGGCAAGCTTTAGTGCATTTACCAGCAAGCGTAAACAATATCTGCTTAATTCTTGTAGCAATCTTATTCGCCACAAGTTTACTGCGCCTTGGTCCGCGCAAGTTCTTAAGCCGCTTAATGTTAGTAAAAACAAAGCCACACCATCATGATCATGACCACGGTCATTCTCACGATCACGGCCAACATAAACATGATGAGCATAAGCACCATCATTAGCCATGGGTAGCCATTACTCCCGCTAGCTTTTCCAAGTCATGGGCATTAATCTATATCCATGACTTGGTTTTGAGTGGCGCTTATGTGCATCCTTTTTGTAGCCTTACAAACACACCCGCAATTTCCACTTATCATCTGCGCTAATCGCGACGAATTCCATCACCGCCCTACTGAACCCGCTCATTTTTGGCCTGGTCCAAATCCAATACTCGCTGGCAAAGATCTGCAAGCCGGCGGTACTTGGTTAGGGGTAAATCAGCAGGGCAAGTTTGCAGGGCTAACCAATATTCGCGCCCCAGAATTAAACCAAATTGATATGCAGAGCCGCGGCGAGTTAGTGTTAAAAGCACTAACCGAACAAAGCATTAATGAAGACTGGTTACAGCGCTACAGTCAGTTCTACAATCCGTTTAATTTACTTTTTGGTGATGAACATCAACTACAGTGCTTTGATAGCCGCAACAAGGTTATGACGCAGTTACAAGCCGGATTTCATGCAATAAGTAATGGCGCACTTGATGAGATATGGCCGAAAATGGCTCGCGGCACCCAAGCAATCGAGCGGCACATCAATAGCCATTCCACGCCTGATATCGATGCCTTACTGACGATTATGACCGACAACACCCAAGCCCCAGATAGCGAGTTACCAACCACAGGTGTAAGTGTGGAGTGGGAGCGCCACCTATCATCGATTTATATCCAACATGAAGAATATGGCACTCGCTCAACCAGTATTATTTTAAAAGATCGACAAGGAAAGGTGCATTTCACTGAAGTGAGATATGACGGCAAAGGCCGAAACTTAGGACGAGATGAGTTTGTTATCGAATCACAACAATAGCAGAGTTAGTCAAACGGTAACCGCAAACAAAAGCGTTTAACTATTACTTTAAGAGGCTGTTTTACAGGAATTGCTATCGGCTTACTTGGTATCTTTACTCTTTTCAGGCTGATTAAATTCAGCATGCTTAACCAGATATAATATACCTAAAACTAAAACAACAGCAGGAATAAGAAAAGCCATGTTATTTCCTTAAGGAATGCATAATATAAATGTATATTATCAGGGAGCGAAAATTATGCAAAACATGCGCGAAAATCTAGATATCATCTTTCTTCACGGAGTGATTATACTGCTGAACATCCTTATCTGGATCTGGTTCTTTGCAGTCGACCGCCTTGAAATTATACTGCTGCCCTCAATCTCGGCCATATATTGGTATATCGGCTATATTGGTTACCATACAGAGCATATCCATCGTGGAAAGCCGCGTTCAGTCAACGCAGCTACCCTGTACTTTTGCATATATCCAATTATGCAGCTTAGTCGCAAACTAAAGAAATAATCCTAAGCTACATAGCTTTAGTCAGACGTATGGTCATGGGTGATCACCCAGCGGTCATCAATCTTTTCTACCAATAAGGTGAACACACCATTTGGATTATCCTTTGCGCGCTCTAGCGACCAGCGACCAACAACTATCGCAGCATAGTTACTGAGCATTTTGGTTTCTTTAATAGTGAATGTCAGCGTGCCGAGGGTTGCCTTATCTGGGTAATGCTTCTTATAGGCGGCTAAGGTTTCAACCCAGCCATAACGAAATTTGCCATTAGATACGAAGCGCATTTTTTCGTTATTCCAATAACCTTGCATATAGCCGTCCAAGTCGCCACGATTCCATGCAGCTTCTTGCTCAGCCAAAATATTCGCAATTTCATCTGTTGGTACAGCGTTTACGTTAAAAGCTAAACACAACAATAGGACACTGATTGCTTTTTTAAACATTGCCACTCTCCAGTCTGGCTTTATTGCGTGTACTATAACGCAATTATTCATATGTCGTCTTGTCAGTTCTCAAAGCTAGCAATTGGCTAAAGCGACAGAAAACAGCAATACTCACAGAAAAGGCCGGAAGGTTTTCACTATATGTTTCAATTATTTTGCAAGGGGCTGTTTAAGCTCATAGGCTGGAAGATCGCTGGCGAATTGCCTAAAGACAACCAATTTATCGCCATTGTTGCGCCTCATACCAGTAACTGGGATTTTGTTATTGGCGTTATTGCCCGCGGCGTATTAGGCGTAAAGATTAACTTCTTAGGCAAGCATCAGCTGTTTATTCCACCTTGGGGTTGGTTCTTTAAAGCCATAGGCGGCACACCAGTGGATAGACGCAAAAGCAATAACCTTGTCGATGCCGTAGCAGAAATGTTTAAAACCAACCCTAATTTCAACTTAGCTTTAGCGCCTGAGGGCACTCGCAGTCCAGTCACTCGCTGGAAAACTGGTTTTTACCATATTGCTAATAAAGCCCAAGTACCAATTGTTGCGGTAGGTTTAGATTTTGGTAAAAAAACTATCGTCATAGATAAAGGCATCACCCCAAGCGGCGATATTGTGCAAGATATGCAACCGCTAGTTGAGTTTTACCGCTCCATTGAAGGTCGCCACCCTAAAGTCATTCCTGACTTTACCCATTAGCTATCTACCACGGCGATTGCCTAAATAATGACTGGCGGCTATAGTGCTGCCATTCTTTTAAAATTGTATAAAATCTTATGAGCTTCGATACTTGGCTGCTATACCTGTTTGCCATCTTATTAATTGCCGTATCACCGGGCACTATGGCGGTTTTGTCCATGGGCCATGGTATTCATTACGGTAAAAGCCGCAGTATTGCCACTGCTTTCGGTAGCGTCAGCTCAGCGTTGATTTTAATGATGGCATCGGCCGCGGGGCTTGGCGCGCTATTAAGTGCCACCGAATATGGCTTCACTATTTTAAAATGGTGTGGCGCAGCCTACCTGCTATTTTTAGGGGTAAAACTCTTACTGACGAAGGGCGATGGTAAAGGCTTAGAGCTTAACACTGCTGAGGGTAAAGGCGCGCCTAAACAGCTTTTCAAGCAAGCTTTTCTTGTCGGAATTAGTAACCCGAAAGATCTACTCTTTTTTGCCGCACTGTTCCCGCAGTTTATTGATATCAGTGCGCCACAAGGCCCCCAGCTCGCTATTTTGGCAGCCACTTGGGCTATCGTCGATTTTAGCTTTGTGATGATTTATGCCAGCATGGCTAACGTACTTGCACCGACACTAAAGTCGAGTAATAAACTGCATTGGTTTGATAGAACCAGCGGTGGTGTATTTGTCGCCTTGGCAGCTATTTTGGTCTCTCGAGAAAGCTAATAGCAATCAACATAATCAGGCGAAACAAAAATAGCCACAAAAAAGCCAGCTTAAAGCTGGCTTTCTGTTAATTTTTACCACTGAGTAATCGGTTAATGTCTTAAGCTACGGATATCTGCGCCGGTTGGACCTTGATACACACGCAAATCAAACTCTGGCAGTATCGCAAAGATATGGTCGAAAATATCCGCCTGAATTCCCTCGTAAAACTCCCAGCGGGTATCGTTAGTGAAGATATATAACTCAATAGGTACACCGAGTTCGGTTGGTGCTAGCTGGCGTACCATTAAGGTCATATCTTTACGGATCTTGTCATGCTGAGTTAAATATTCTTGGATATAAGCTCTGAATGTACCTAAGTTAGTTAAATGGCGGCTATTAACATACATATCAGCATCTTCAACTTGAGCATTATAGGTAATGATTTCTGCCGATTTTGCCGAGAAGTAATCTTTCAGGTGGTTAATTTTACTTAGACTACGCATATCGCTTTCGGTAAGAAAGCGTACCGATTGAATATCAATCTGCACTGCACGCTTGATTCTACGACCACCAGATTCTGACATGCCGCGCCAGTTTCTAAATGAGCCCGACGTTAATGAATAAGCTGGCAGCATAGTTAAGGTTTGGTCAAAGTTACGCACTTTAACAGTGGTTAACGACACTTCTTCGACCGTACCATTAGCACCAAAGTTATCCATCTCAATCCAATCGCCCGGACTCACCATACGGTTAGCTGCCAATTGAATACCTGCGACAAAGCCCAAAATGGTATCCCTAAATACCAACATAACTAAACCGGTCGCGACACCTAAACCACTTAAGAAATAGATCGGCGACTGGTCAGCTAAAACCGAGATTGAGATAATAATCGCGACGAAGAACATGAACAGTTTTGCCAACTGCACAAAGCTCTTAATCGGTAGGCGGCGGCTCACTAGGTTGTAATCGGCGATCTCATTTGCGGCATCTAATGCGCTATAAATCGCGCGGACAAACAACACCACTATTGTCACATCAAGAAATCGATCACTTAAACTACTGAGCACCTTATGATCACTCAGCGCCAAAGGCATTAAAATATTCAAGATGAGAATCGGCACCATCACCGCCATCTTTTCTAGCACCTGATGGCGCATAAAGATGTCATCCCAATGGGCTTTTGAACGTTGGATCACCAAGTTCATGGTAGTGACTACACCACGCTTAACAAAGAAATAAGCCGCAAAAGCAATGACTAGACACGCAATCACCATAATCGCACTAGAAATACCATCTGAAGGCTGAGTATCTATGCCGACTTTAGTTAACCAATGGGCAATCCCTGTTCGCAACTCCTGATCCAAAACCTTTCTCCTATACGCATTTAATTGCGCAACATGCTATTTAAGCCTTACTTACATCACGCTAAAAAGCTCAAAGCAAGACAGTTACAAATATCTATTAATTCAGGCATTTTAGCACTGTTGGTTGACTGTAAACTAAAGATTCACAACAATCTATGACCATATCTTCGCCAAGCCTAGAGTAAACCATGAACAAATTATTGATAGCTTGTTTAATAAGCCTTACCAGCTCAACTGCTATGGCCAACGATTTCTCGCTTGAAACCGACACCAAGCCCGCTCCTGTTATGGCTATAACTTTAGACTATATTCCAGCAGCAGAGGATATGTACGGCGTGACTTTTGCCCCTCGCCATTACGACAGAGATTACGCCGATTGGGGCTACTACATTGGCTATGCTCAGAGTAAAAAAGAAGATGTGTATGTTGAGCCTCCGGGAGAAGCTTACACTCAAGACTCGCTATGGCGCTTTGGCATTAGCTATAGTCTTACTGGCAACTTAAGCCTTTATGGCGGTGCAGCTGCTTATACTACTGAGTACTCGTCAACCACCAATATCGTGCCTTATGTAGTTGGTGCAGAGCCCGTTTGGGAAACTGATAAAGACACCACATGGGGAGCTGAGCTCGGCTTGAGATACGTAATTGGTAAGCATTTTATTGTGGGTGCTGGTTATAACTCTGCTACCGAATCTGCCGTAATCAGCATTGGCTACTCAATGTAAGCATGAGTACGACAGCTTCAAGCCCGCATTAAATCAATTAAAATTACTTGCTGTATCACTTTATTAAGATGCAGCAAGTGAAACTTACAGTTAGGCAATTTAAATAAGTAATATAGCTACTATCGTTATTTACCTAAGACTCAATTAAAGTAATTAAACGTTCTACAATATATAACCGAGCCTTTGGCTTGATACTTTCCCGCTTTAAAAGAAGTGAAAGGTGTATTACCGGAAAAGTTGTGTTGGGTGAAAAAGGGATTATCTACATGAACACATGATTCCGTATAGCCTGCGGTTTTAACTGCACCAATAATTATATTTATAACAACAAAAGATAGCACAAGAAAAATAGTCGTAATGATAATGCTATTTAATACTTTCATGATTCCCTTCTTTATAACGCTCTAAAAATTATAATCGCAATACTTTTATTTTATTACGTTAACTGCAGTTCAAATTTTGCAGGCAGTGTAATCGAAAGCATGGCTATCATCCAGCTAACAAAGGTGCAGTTCAGCGAAAAGACTGTTTTAACTTATGTTCAGTCTAATCATGAATTTAACACTTTTGCACGATAACCCTCTATATTGACTTCAAGTTTCAGGCTTAGCATAAATGTTTTAAATCCCCTCAGAATGAACAGATTCTTAATCTAATCGGTATTAATCCAACTACAGTTTGTCTATGCTAGAGCAATCAACTTAAATAGGTTAATGCTCATGTATAAAATGCTTCGCAACTACGCCTCAATCGCAATTTTAATGTTTTCAGTGCCAACCTTTGCCGATGAAGTGGCAAGGATCACTCTTGAAAATGGTGCCAAAGTAAAACTCAACGATGACTTTACCTGGGAATATGTCATCTTAGAGAGCCAAACACAGCCAGAACCAGCTATACCGGTAACATTACCAGCCACGGTTGGCGCAGCAACCGCTACCGCAGCAGCAACTGAAGTAGTAACTCCAGCCGTTAGCACGGCAACAACTGAAACATTAACCTCAAGTGCTATCGCGCAATCAGCATTACTTAAATCCACTGCTAAAAGCGGCGTCAAAGTTAGCTTTGCTAACAGCCAATGGGATGACGATGGTCGCTTGGGGCTGACTTTCGAGCTAAGCAGTAACAGCACAGAACATTATGTACTGATAGAGCTAGAGATCAGCTTATTTGCTGACTCTGGTGCACTAATCAAAAAAGAAGAAGTTAAAGTTTGGCAAGCTATTTTTAGAATGCCAGATACCTATTTACGTAAAGGCCAAACTCGTGACAGCCGCGTATTTTGGATTGAAGGCATAGACAAGGCTCAGTGGACAAAACAGTTAATGAGCTTAAAAATGGGTGAGATGGATTCACGTATGTAATACCAGTCCAAACACAAGCTCAACCAATAGAACAATAAAAGCCGGCTTGGTTTATCCAAGCAGGCTTTTTATATATCGCCCCCTGCCTCTAGCTATTCCATTAAATTAAAAACATTTATTTTACCAAAAAAATTACGATAAATACTCATTAGAAAAACCGACACAAAAAACAAAAAACAAAAAACAAAAAAAAGCACGCATAAGCGCACTCAAATGCCTACAAAATCAATTGCGCAACTAGACAATTTAAATATTACACATAAAATTATACAGTTGATTTAATTCTGAATTTTAATTAAAAATATTCTGGCGCTACTTTTCCGTCAGCAACAGACTTCTATCAAAGTCAGCTTAAAAAAACACCTAAGCATATTTTCACTAAGCGACAGCCAAAAAAAAGAGCCCGTAGGCTCTTTGTTGCTAATGGTTCTTATTAGCTAATTAGCCACTTACAGGCTTGGCAAGATATCTGCTGGCAAGTAAGCGTTGTAACTTGCGGTCAGCAGCAAGTCTGTTGCCGCTTCGATATCTGGACCGAAGAAACGATCCTTATCGTAGTAAGTCACTAGCTCACGTAGCTCGCCTTTAGCCTGTGCAACGGCTTTACTCGGTTGCAGTGGTGCACGGAAATCTAGGCCCTGCGCCGCCGCCAATAGCTCAACCGCCAATACACCGCGAGTGTTTTCAGACATATCACGTAAACGGCGTGCCGCAAAAGTTGCCATAGACACATGATCTTCTTGGTTAGCCGATGTTGGTAAGCTGTCTACCGATGCAGGATGAGCGTAAGTTTTATTCTCAGAAGCCAATGCCGCGGCAGTCACCTGCGCAATCATAAAGCCTGAATTTACTCCGCCATTTTCAACCAAGAACGGTGGCAGCTTAGATAAGTTTGAATCGATAAGTAGCGCGATACGACGCTCAGCAATCGAGCCTAGCTCGGCAATCGCAATCGCCAAGTTATCAGCAGCCATAGCTACAGGCTCGGCGTGGAAGTTACCGCCCGAAATAATATCGCCAGTGTCTTGGAACACTAATGGGTTATCAGTAACGCCGTTCGCTTCAGTGCCCAACACTTCTGCCGCATGACGAATTTGAGTCAAACATGCACCCAATACCTGTGGCTGACAACGCAGTGAATACGGATCTTGTACCTTTTCACAGTTAACATGATCTAGGCTGATCTCAGACTCATCGCCAAGCAAGTGACGGAACACAGCAGCTGAATCAATCTGACCTTTTTGGCCGCGAGCCGCGTGAATACGTGGATCAAACGGGCTACGACTGCCCATTGCCGCTTCAACGCTTATAGCGCCGATCACCGAGCTTGCCGCAAACAGATCTTCTGCGTTAAACAGGCCTTCCAGTGCCAATGCCGTTGACGCTTGCGTACCGTTAAGCAAGGCTAAGCCTTCTTTTGCAGCAAGTTCGATTGGCTTAAGACCGGCAATTTCTAGACCTTCAGCCGCAGTGATTAGCTCACCTTGATAGCTCATCTCGCCTTCGCCAAGTAGTGGCAAACACATGTGCGATAGCGGCGCTAAGTCGCCCGACGCCCCCACTGAACCTTTTTCTGGTACACATGGATAAACACCCGCGTTAACCAAAGCGATAAGGAAGTTGATCACCTCTAAACGAATGCCAGAGAAACCACGGCTTAGCGAGTTAATCTTTAATACCATCATCAAGCGCACAGTGGCGTCTTGCATGTATTGGCCAGTACCTGCTGCGTGCGACAATACGATTGAGCGTTGCAGCAGCTGTAAATCATCAGCAGCAATCTTAGTGTTTGCCAGTAAGCCAAAACCTGTGTTGATGCCGTAAACCGTGCGGCCTTCATCCAATACTTGCTGCACTAAGCCTGCGCTAGTGTTGATGTCGGCGATAGCGCTTTCGGCTAGTTCTAGTGTGACTTTACCGCGGCTAATTTCACGGATTTGTGCAAGGGTTAAGGTACCCGGAGTTAATACTAAATGACTCATTTAAATGCCTCTTATTGTTATACTGCTCGGTATGAGCGGCTTATAGCATTGGCAGGTCTAGACCCTGCTCTTTTGCACAATTTTTAGCGATATCGTAACCCGCATCAGCGTGACGCATTACGCCTGTTGCTGGGTCATTCCACAGCACGCGACCTAAGCGCGCTGCCGCGTCATCAGTACCATCAGCCACAATGACTACACCTGAGTGCTGACTAAAGCCCATGCCTACACCACCGCCATGATGTAACGACACCCAAGTTGCGCCACTTGCCGTATTTAGCAGGGCGTTCATTAGTGGCCAATCTGATACAGCATCAGAGCCATCAAGCATAGATTCTGTTTCACGGTTCGGGCTAGCAACAGAGCCAGAATCTAAGTGATCGCGACCAATCACTACTGGCGCAGAAAGTTCGCCACTTTTAACCATTTCGTTAAAGGCGAGTGCCAAACGAGCACGGTCTTTTAGACCTACCCAACAGATGCGCGATGGTAAACCTTGGAACGCAATGCGTTCACGTGCCATATCCAGCCAGTTATGTAGGTGCGGATTGTCAGGAATAAGCTCTTTAACTTTAGCGTCTGTCTTATAGATATCTTCAGGATCGCCAGAAAGCGCTGCCCAACGGAATGGACCAATACCTTCACAGAATAGTGGACGTACATAAGCAGGTACGAAGCCTGGGAAATCAAATGCGTTTTCAACGCCTTCTTCAAATGCCATTTGACGAATGTTGTTACCGTAATCGGTCGTCGCCGCGCCTGCTGCTTGCAGCGCTAGCATTGCCTTAACTTGTACCGCCATTGACTGCTTCGCCGCTTTTACCACAGCCGCTTCGTCAGTTTTACGCATCTCGATGGCTTGCTCTAACGTCCAACCTTGCGGCAAGTAACCGTTTAGCGGATCGTGCGCCGATGTTTGGTCAGTCACCACATCTGGGGTAATGCCGCGCTCAACTAGCTCGGCAAATACGTCAGCCGCGTTAGCTAATAGACCGACAGAAACAGGCTTGCCACTCTTATTGGCTGCGTCGATCATTGCCAACGCTTCATCAAGGGTAGTGGCTTTCTTGTCGACATAACGAGTACGTAGACGGAAATCGATGCGAGTCTCATCCACTTCACAGGTCAATACCGAGTAACCCGCCATAGTGCCAGCTAGCGGTTGCGCACCACCCATGCCACCTAAGCCGCCAGTTAAGATCCACTTGCCAGCAGATGAGCCATTAAAGTGCTGCTTAGCCATAGCTACAAAGGTCTCGTATGTGCCTTGCACAATGCCTTGTGAGCCGATATAAATCCAAGAACCCGCCGTCATCTGGCCATACATGGCCAAACCTTTTTTATCTAACTCGTTAAAGTGTTCCCAGTTAGCCCAATGCGGCACTAGGTTTGAGTTAGCGATGATTACACGTGGTGCATTACTGTGGGTTTTGAATACGCCAACCGGCTTACCAGACTGCACCATCAGCGTTTCATCTTCTTCAAGGCGTTGCAGTACTTCAACGATTTTGTCGTAGCACTCCCAGTCACGGGCCGCACGGCCAATACCACCGTAAACCACTAGATCTTCAGGACGCTCGGCCACATCAGGGTGTAGGTTGTTCATCAACATACGTAATGGGGCTTCGGTCAGCCAGCTTTTGCAGCTAAGCTCGGTTCCTGTCGGCGCGATAATGCGGCGGCTCGGATCATGTCTCTTATCCATCGGTACTACCTCGTTCAATTTGTTTTTATGTTTTTCTTATCTGCTTGTGAAGCTTTTATATTTACTGCTTTGCTCTAAGAGCTGTGCAACTGGCGCTAACTAAACGTCAGATGACCACCTAATCTAAAACGACTTCCTGGGTGCACTAAACGTGCAAAACTCACCACACCTTGGCGCGACCAAGTGCGGCGAGTGATCTGTAAACAAGGCTCAACAGCGGCAATTTCCAGCAGCGCCAGTTGAGCTACATCAGCCATTTTGGCTTCAATGGTGTGCTTTGCCTCAGTTAGCGGAGCCACCATCGACAAGTATTCGTGGGGAGTTTGCTTGGTAAAATCTTGGTCTAAATATTCAGGCACTAATCTAGGGTTAACAAAACGCTCTTCTAACTGCAGCGGTGTGCCTTGTTCGCAATGCACTAACACCGACTGAAACACTTGGCTGCCCTCTTCAAGCCCCAATGCGATTGCAATCGCGCCTGTTGCCACAGTTTGGGTAAGCAACACTTGCTGTACGCTATAACCATGGCCACGGTCTTTTATCTCATCGGCAATATTACGAATTGCCATCATTGAGGACTGAGTTTTAAGCCCTGCAACGAAAGTCCCCAAGCCTTGAGAGCGTTCTAACACACCCGACTCTGTTAACTCCGTTAATGCACGGCGTGCCGTCATGCGACTGCAACTAAATAGTTCCGACAACTGGTTTTCAGAAGGCACCCGACTGTCTTCAGCCCACTCGCCAGACTCAATTTGCGCTAAAATATATTGCTTAATTTCTTCAAATTTTGGCTTCGCCATTGGCCATCCCGTTGCAGCTAAAGCTGTCACTGACTATTTACTTGCTCAAAAACTCGGCTACAATCCTAGCTTGTATATACAAGTAAATACAAGCTAGCTCACAAATTATTTTTAGTGTTAGTATTCCTATACAGCAAAAAGCAACCAAAAAGAGAACTGCATCATGTCGTGGGATCAAGTCTGGATAGATATCAATATCGCTACAATGTCGCCAAATATTTCAGAGCCTTACGGCGCAATTACTGACGCAGCTCTTGCGGTTCAAGATGGTAAAATTGCTTGGGTAGGTAAACGCAGTGAGCTGCCTGAGTTTGATGTATTCGCCACACCAATTTACAAAGGTAAAGGCGGCTGGATCACCCCTGGCCTTATTGATGCCCACACTCATTTAGTGTTTGCCGGCAATCGAGCCAATGAATTTGAACTGCGCCTGCAAGGCGCCAGTTATGAAGAGATAGCCCGCAGCGGCGGTGGCATTATTTCTACCGTTAACGCCTGTCGTGAAGCCGATGAAGCTGAGCTATTCGAGCTTGGTCGTCAACGTCTGAACGCACTGGCTAAAGAAGGAGTTACCACGGTAGAAATCAAGTCAGGTTACGGCTTAGATATCGACACAGAACTGAAGATTTTGCGGGTTGCCCGTGAGCTAGGCAAGCATCACCATGTAGATGTGAAAACCACCTTTTTAGGCGCACATGCGATTCCACCAGAATATAAACATGATAGTGACGCCTACGTCGACTTAGTGATCAACGAGATGCTGCCGAAAGTCATTGCCGAAGATCTTGCCGATGCTGTGGATGTGTTTTGCGAAAATATCGCCTTTAACCTTGAGCAAACCGAACGCGTACTTGCAGCCGCTAAAGCCGCAGGTCTGCAAATCAAGCTGCATGCAGAGCAGTTATCTAACATGGGTGGTTCAGCGCTAGCCGCAAAGCTAGGCGCTAAGTCAGTTGATCACATTGAATACCTAGATGAAGACGGCGTAAAAGCCCTGAGCGAAAGTGGTACCTGCGCCACACTATTACCCGGCGCATTTTACTTTTTACGTGAAACCCAGCACCCGCCTATCGATTTACTGCGCAAATACAAGGTGCCTATGGTAGTTGCCAGCGATTACAACCCAGGATCATCGCCACTTTGCTCAAGCCTATTAATGCTTAATATGGCCTGTACCTTACTGCGTTTAACCCCAGAAGAAGCGTTAGCAGGCATGACCCGCAATGCCGCCAAAGCCTTGGGCATTGAAGATAACGTTGGGGTTATTGAAGTCGGCATGACAGCCGATTTCTGTATGTGGAATATCAGCACACCAGCGGAGCTAGCTTACACCTATGGTGTAGCATCCTGTGTGGATGTGGTGAAGAATGGGCACTTAGTACATCAATAGTGGGAATGCCTGAGCGATGAGGCATGCTTCATCGTTTTTGGCTTACTGTTTGGCCTCAGTGTTTACCTTTTTGGTGTGGCTTTGTGCTGCAATGTTGCGAATTCCCTCAGAGGTAACTGTCTGCATCAGATGCCGCTAATTGCCTGCAGCAGGCGTATGTGCAGACACTTCTTAGGCACGCTGCAAGTACATCCATGTAAGCTCTACGATGACATCCATGTCATCAAAGGCCTAAGCCGCATCTGCACTGGGTTAGAAAAGCACAATCATTTAGCTACGGTGGCTTCTGCCGATTAAGCACAGCTGCTTAACTGTTTCTGCTTTTTGTATCTAATCACCTCTATTGTGACTTTCTACATCTGATGCAGCCAATGACCTGCGGTCGGCACATGTGCAGATACTTCTTAGGCACGCTTTACGTCATCCATGACCGCTCTGCGAAAACATCCATGTTTTCGAAGGCCTAAGCCGCATCTACACTGGATTAGAAAAGCACAATCATTTGGCCATGGTGGCTTCTGCCGTTTAAGTACAGCAGCTTAACTGTTTCTGATTTTTGTATCTAATCACCTCTGTTGTGACTTTCTACATCTGATGCAGCCAATGACCTGCGGTCGGCGTATGTGCAGACACTTCTTAGGCACGCTTTACGTCGTCCCTGACCGCTCTGCGAAAACATCCATGTTTTCGAAGGCCTAAGCCGTATCTACACTAGGTTAGAAAAGCACAAATTTTAACCTCTGCGTTCGGCATACAAAAAGAAAAATACAAAGACACAGCACGACCAATATCAACTCAACAGTTACAGGAAACACTGGTTCCCCATCGGAGTTGCCGAGGTCATTGAAGTAAATCGCGTGAGCGAGGCATGGATGCCGAGATAGCCTCAGGTGAGCCAGGGATGGCGAATGTGAGGCGATAGCGATTTTCGAAAATGACTGAGGATCAACAACTTCGTAGGGGCGGCTAGGGTGATGCAAGAGGGGGAAGCTGTTGTCCCCCTTTTGCCCGAGTGTGAGCTGGAAGCTCACGACCTTTATCAAGCGGAGCTTGATTGCTTAAAGGTGGGCGAAGCCCATAAATAATTATCAAACGAAGTTTGATTGCATTAAGTCAGGCGTAGCCTGATAAGAACTAGTTGTTAGACAACGTCTAACCAAAAAACTCAACTATGTGGCACATAGTCAATCAAGGTATAATCAAAACATACCAAACCTAACCCTCTGATAAATGTCTAAATACCTCTGCCAACTCGTTATCATTTTCTGCAGCATAATTGCGATAACACTCGCTAGCTTCGCCAATGCTAGTAGTGTTTTAGACTTAAACGATTACGAAGACGATGTTGCAGCGCTGCTATTGGAATATCAGGGGCAAGACTCTTACTCAAGGCCAATCGTGCCATCGGTTTTGGTGTATAAAGACACCGAACAAGCCTCCACTTATGTCGACTTTAAACGAGGTTTGATCTTGGTAGAAACCCGCACTAAAGCGCAGCTTAAAGAGGCTGTGGTACAGGTGCTATTAACCCAAATTGATCCAACTGTTATTGATGCGCAAACCGCTGAAGACTTTGGCTTAATCAGCAAAAAGAAGAAGCCGTTCTTTTGGGGGCAAGTGCTCGATAGAGACGGTAAAGCCATTGAGTTTGAATGGCGCGCATCACGTTATGCAGACTACTTAGTCAGCAAGAGCAAACGCAGCAATTCACGCTTTCAAGTGGCGATCCACATGGTGAAAGAGCACACCACAATTGCCGGTAATAAGTATATTAATTACGCCCGCAGTGCCAGTCGTAAACATGGTATTAGTACCGATTTGATCATGGCAATTATCGAGACTGAAAGCTCGTTTAACCCGCTGGCGCGTTCACGCTCTAATGCGCTTGGTTTAATGCAGATTAAGGCCAATACCGCTGGGCGCGATTACTTCAATTTAATCCAAGGTTATAAACATACGCCGTCATCGGCTTACCTTTATGATCCGGCGAAAAATATTGAGGTAGGCACAGGCTATTTAAAGATCCTCTCAAGCCGTTACCTTAAGGGGATCACTCACCCTAAAAAACGCGAATATGCGGTGATCTCAAGCTATAACGGCGGTGCGGGTAACCTGTGGAAGAGCTTAGACTCGCGTGGCAATCGCACCAAAGCGTTAGCGCGAATTAATAAGATGACCGTTAGCGAGTTTTATTGGTTTCTGACTAATCGTCACAACCGAGAAGAAACTCGTAACTACTTGAAAAAGGTCAGTAGTCGACAGAAGAAGTATCTATAGCTGGGTTTAACTAAACGTAAAACGATAGCCACAAGACTATCGTTTTTGTTAGTAGCAAAGCTCTACTCTAAAAAATCAGAACCTGTTAAAACTTGCTCTGCTGCTTAAGCTTAGACAATTTCTTAGCATACTTATTCTGATAAAAAGGGTGATCGGTAATATCCAGTGCTAAGGCTTGATACTTTATCGCTAACTCCATTTCCCCCATTTTTTGGTAAGCACCTGCAACCGCATCATAGGCTGTATAGGCTTTGGCGTCGTCTGTAATCGCCACTTTATACACTTCAACCGCCTTACTAGGCTCGGTTTCAAGATAGGAGTTACCTAGCTTTATCAGTGAGCCAGTTGCAGGCACTTTAAAACCGTATTTCTGCTCAGATAAAAACTGGTAATGAGCTAAAACTGCTGCCGGTCCTTGCTTTGAAATCTCTGAATCTGCTGCTAACACTTGATGGTAATCATCAAATAAGGCTTCAATACCGTAAGCTGCAGCCAGCACCGGCTGAGTCATATAGTAACTGCCGTCAAAACGCTTGATGCGATAATCCAAAGTCTCATTGGCATTAGCTTTAACAATCGCTTCCATCTGAGCAAACGATGCGAGTTGACGCTGCTCAAAGCCGCTGTCGCTAGTACTCATAAACAAGAATCGCGGCTTACCTTGCATAGTAGCAAGCTTTTTCGGTGCATCCTTAATGACATAAGCAAAATCTTTACTGAGCACTGGGCTTGCCACAAAATAGGCATTAAACAGACTGGGACGATTGATCAAGGTATACAGGCCAAGCCCTGCATTACCGGTAAAGCCGTTTAAAATCCGAAAGCCATTAGTGCGGTATTGTTTGTCGATAGCGGGCAACAGGTCACGCTCAAAGTAATCCAATAGTTTTTGATTACCTTGCTCCTCAATAGCTAAGGTTTTTAATTCCCCTAACCCTTGATGGCCGTCAGGCGCGGTGACGATAATCGTCTCTAACCAAGGCCAATCACCGTTATGACTCATCCAGTCATGCATACCAGCAAGTAAAGCGTGGCTTCGAGGGTGAAAATCGAATAGCACTACATATTGTTTATCAGGCTTTTTGCCATAGCTAGGTGGCAAGGTCACCACAAAGTCAGCCTTTTCAATTAAGCTCGAATTGACTGTTAATAACTGCGTATTATCGGCATGCTGTTGTTGCGCGGCAAATACCTCTGCACTTATCAGTTGCAGTAGCATACTGGCTAAAATGGCTATTCTTTTCACTTTTCATTCCTTGAATTGCTAAACCAATTACACAAGCTAACAGTTGAATCTTGACTCGACAACTCTGTATCAAGTGCCAATAGTGACTTTACTGTGTATAAAAAGCTGACTTTTAAGTTATAACTCAGTAACTTTTGCCAGTATTGGTTGCAAAGCTTTATAAAGTCACTAAAAACTGAAAATTTAGTACAAACTGAGGCGCGATTACACTAGCCAAAGCGGGTAATTCAGCTTAGGATCTGAGCAATAACAGATCTCGACTAATTAGAATAACCAATCAAGTGGAATCAGTACGATTGGTACAATGTACATTGCGGAGTGAGCAAATATTATGGGTATCAGAGCCATCGTTGTAGATACAGCCGGTACGACTACCGATCTTAACTTTATTGAAGATGTACTTTTTCCTTACTCAGCAAAGGAATTAGCAAGCTTTCTTGAAGCCAATCAACACAATGTACTAGTAGATAACTGTATTTGTGATGTGCAAGATATAGCACTTGAGCCTGATGCCGATCTTGCTCGCGTGACTGAAATCTTACTACAGTGGATTGCTGAAGATCGTAAAGCCACACCACTAAAAACCTTACAAGGTTTGATCTGGAAACAAGGCTACGCTCAAGGTGAGTTTAAGGGTCATATCTTCCCTGATTTTATCGAAGCATTAGACGGTTATAAGCAACAAGGCTTACGCGTTTACAGCTTCTCATCGGGTTCTGTCGATGCGCAAAAACTACTATTTAGCCACAGCGACGCTGGCGATTTAACTGACAAATTTAACGGTCACTTTGATACTCGCACTGGTAATAAGCGCTTCAAACAAGCTTACTGCAATATCGTGAATACGATTAGCTTAAGCCCGAAGCAAATCTTGTTTGTGTCTGATGTATTAGAAGAACTGAAAGCGGCTAGCGAAGCAGGTTTAAACGTAGTGCAGATGGTACGTGATGACAGCCAGCGCACCGGTGACTTCAGAACCATTAGCAGCTTTAGTGAGCTAACTATCGATTAAGTTGATTACAATATCAGTTGATTACAATATCAGGTGATTGTAATGAATAAGGGCCTTTAAGGCCCTTTTTTGTTGCCTTGCATTAAGCTGGAAAAGCGGGAGAAATGCACTTTTTCACTTCAAAACGAAAACCATTTTTTTCGGTAGCATCGCGAAAGATCTCCACGATTTCATAGTCATTCAATTCAACGACCCTTGAGCTAATATCCTTTTGGCAGCGGGACTTACTGTCAGCTTCAAACTCAAATGCAAATAAGGCGATCATTTTCCTTACAGAGGATTGATATTTATGGCGAGTTTGCAAATACTCATCTTGAAAATCTGACTCCGCATTATCAGCATCAGCAGTAACCGTAATCAAAGGTTGCTCAATGCCGACTGAAACATCTGAAGTTAAGTTTTTCTTTAACACTTGTCCCTCAAGCTCAGGCAGGATATACAGAACTAAATGCACCAATAGGCCAGTTGCTAACATTAACCTCAGTACCCAAGTGGTTTTTCTAAAATGGGGATTTTCGGTTAACTTTGGTAACGCCACTCCCAAAGGTTTTAGCATAATAAATAGCAAAAAATAAAATGGGACTAGCATTTGCGCAGCTAAAATCAGCAACGCTGTAATAAACACAAACCATACTGGGATATACAGCAAAATCGCCAAATTATGGGTGTAAGCAAAGTGTGCGGCCGACACGCCAATAACATCATTAACAACACCACCTGCCCAGCTCAATGCAAAATTAGCCACTACAGCATAAAACAGTAACAACACAGCCTTACCCAGTAAGCTATGCCAAATACGCTCAAATAGCGGTAGTAGCTCTATTGCTAGCGCCAACACTGTTATTGCGGCTACCCAAGAAAAAGAGTCTGAGAAAATAGCGATTAGAAATGCAAATAAATAGAGGTATTGAGCAAAGGTCAATATTGACAACTTTTGAGCAAAACTCTCCATCGTTTGCTGATAAAAGCACTTAAACGAAGTCGCTATCGTTATCAGTGCCGCTGGCATTTTTATTATTTTTGTTGCCGCCATAGAAGTTGCGAGTCCATGCAATTGAAACTGCGTTTTACAATAAATGCTTTTTAACAATTTACCAACACTATCAAGGCGAGCTTTAACTTAAGAGTCCGCTTATTGAGTCAAATCATTGCTGGTTAATCTATCCCAGTTATCGCTTTGACGGTCATACTCTTGCTCGCACATTGCCGCCCTATCTTCTCTCTGCGCTGAATCCGCCAATAACCCAGCATACTTCTGAGGATCACTGCCGTAAATCAAACATAATGTTGCATGGTAGCGTTGTGCATCTAGGCTATGCTCAGCACTAAAATCATCTTCAACTAACTCGTCGATCTCTTCATCTTCAAGGGCAAACAGATCGGCTGCACTCAATGCAATTTCAGCGCCCTCTTCAAAAGCGTTTATCAATAGTAAGGTCGCTAAGGTATCGACTGCATCTTCTTCACGACCAAGCACTATCACCTCGTTGGCATAAATATAAGCGTGGCCATACTCATGCCCCAATGTATGCAGTAACGCATCTTTAGTGGCTTGCTTTGGAGTGACCCCAGTTTGTTGATATTGATCCTTGGTAAAGCGGTTCAGTACCTCGCTAACAAAATGGTAAGGCACTTGGATCTGCATCAGTTCAGGATCAAACAGCGGCCCGTCTTGCGCACCATAAACCGCAGTGAGCTTTGCTTGCATCGGCAACGCTAGATAAAGCTGCTGAATTTGCGGCTCAATCGTTTTAATCAGGCGATACGCTTGTACCTCTTGTCGAGTCTGGGGCTCAATAAACTGATTGGTTACAGCCGCTTGTGCGCTATAAGCCAAGCTCAAACCACATATAAATCCTAAAATCCTTAATACCTTGCTCATGACTTTCCTTATTTAACCTAGCTTGTTGCTGGGTAGACATGCTGTTATGCTGGCTAAAAGTTAAACACCCGTTTAAATAACTGCAAACCTACTAGAGATTATTATGGACAACTTTCTCAAGCAATTCCCGATTAACACCCAAATTGTGGTGGCATGGGGTGAAATGGATGCCCTGCAACACGTTAATAATGTGGTTTATTTTCGCTATTTTGAAACCGCACGTATCGATTTTTTCAATCAAATAAACTTACTTGATGAACTACAAAAAACCGCCGTTGGTCCAGTGATAAGCGAAAACCAAGCCCGCTATAAACGACCAGTAACTTTTCCGGATACCTTAACCGTTGGGGTGAATATCAGTGACATTAAAGATGACCGGTTTATGATGCATTACAGTGTTTATAGCCAAAGCCAGCAAGCAGTTACAACTGTGGGTAGTTCGCAGGTGGTGATGTTTAACTTTAAAACAGGCCAAAAAGCAGCCCTTACGCCTGAGCTTATTGATGCCCTAAAAACTTATGAGCAAGCTTAGGAGTCCAACATGTCAGAAGTGATTCACCTAGCAGATGAAAGCCGCTTTGTTATTAACCTCGATGGGGCTCAAGCAGTACTAGCCTACGAGCTTTATGATGATAGCTGCAACTTTAATAATACCTATGTACCGCCAGAGTTACGTGGCAAAGGCTTAGCGGAGAAGTTAGTGCGCCATGGTTTACAATGGGCTAAAGCCGCCGATTATAAAATTGAAGCAAGCTGCTGGTACGTTGAAAAGTTTTTAACTAAAGCCTAGCAGCTCGCGTTGATGTTTTAAATTAGTTACTCGCCAGTAAGCAAGGCTAGCTGAGCTTTGATTTCAGCGCTTAAAGGTTGGCTTTTTTCATTGGCGTAATCGTAATGCACCATAGTGGTTTGCGCTTCTGCAGTTTTTTTACCGTTTTGCCAGCAGCTTTGAGTCAGCTCAAAGCTGCTATTACCGATACGGCTGACCCAAGTTTTCACTTCAACATCGCTGGCAAAATAAGTCGGCGCATTAAAACCAATGGTAAAACCCGCCACAATTAAGTTCCATTTAGACAAGTCTTGCGCCGGATTAAATATCTTAAAGATTGGCTCCCGAGCGGCCTCAAACCACACAGGGATAACTGTATTATTGATGTGTCCTAGGGCGTCTGTTTCACAAAATCTTGGTTGTAGGGTTAGGTGAAATGCGGTTTCAGACATGGGGGATATCCTTATTGTTATTATTTTCAATTTGTCTTGGCTCATTCTACCGATAAATGACATACAGAGAAGCCCTTAACCCTCAATCTATCATTCACTGATGGCAGCTAATACCAATCAGTATAAACATTTAGTCACTCAGCGAGAGTTTAGCGGTTTTGAGGCAAGGTCATTAAGTGCTCCAGCTTTAATGACATTCGCTGCATCCATGCAGCTCGCAACGAGTGAAGAGCATAGTTGAACTAGGTTCAAGCTCCCTCTTTGTTTATTAAGAGTCACAGCATCAGAATCGCTAAAACTCGCCATTCTGGAACGTTTTTGGCTGCCTACTTCTGCGTTGAATAGCTTTATAAGGGAATAACCATTATTGCAGCTATTCGTCTTGAATTAGTTTGCCAAAAATCGTTCTGAGTTAATCAAATTCTTATACTGATTGGTAAAACTATTCCACTGATATAAATACCAACAGATTTCAGAAAATAAAGAACGGCATAAAAAAGGGATGCTAAGCATCCCTTTCTATCAACATCTTCAAGCCAATATTAACGGCTATACATTTTGTCGATTTCACGTGCGTACTTGTTGTAAATCACTTTACGACGAAGCTTCATAGTTGGCGTGATTAAGCCCGCTTCCATTGAAAACGCATCGGGTAACAAGGTGAACTTCTTAATCTTTTCAAAGCCAGCAAGCTCACTTTGTAGTGTTTTAAGGCGCTGCTCAAAATGTTCAACTACGTGAGAGTGGCGCAGCAATTCAATTTGCGACTCATAGCTTAAGCCTTTCTCTTTTGCCCACGCTTCTAATGATTCAAATGCCGGTACAATCAGTGCCGTTACATAGTTACGCGCATCAGCAACAATAGCCACTTGCTCGATGAATGGACAGCAGCCAACTTTACCTTCAACACGTTGCGGTGCAATGTACTTACCGTTTGAGGTTTTCATCAACTCTTTAATACGGTCGGTAATAAATAAGTTACCGTTTTCGTCCATACGACCAGCATCACCGGTCTTTAACCAGCCATCTTCAAATGCTTCAGCCGTTTCTTGTGGGCGATTGTAGTAACCACGCATGACGGTATCGCCACGCACTAGAATCTCGTTGTCTTTACCTAGCTTAATTTCCACTTCCGGAATAGCTTGGCCATTTGAGCCAGGCACTCGGTTAGCCAAAGTGTTACAAGTCGCAGTTGCTGTTGTTTCGGTCATACCGTAACCACATAAAACTGGCACATCAATGCTTTGGAAGAAAGCACTAACGTTTGGATCCAATGCAGCACCGCCACAAGGCATAAACTTAAGACGACCACCTAATACTTGCTTTAACTTACTGAATACAAGTTTGTTTGCGAGCTTCCACTGTAAGCTCAAGCCGATTGAAGCTTTATGACGACCTTGGCCAACTTCAGATTGCTTATGACCAACAGACATCGCCCAAGTAAACATCTTCTGGCGCATCTCTGGCGCTTTAATCACTTTATCCTGTACTGCGCTGTACACTTTTTCTAAAAAGCGTGGCACCACACAAAGCGTATGTGGACGCACTTGAACGATCGCTTCTTTCACTGCCATTGGGTTAGAAAGATAAACGTTATGGCCACCACGTGATAATACGTAGAAGCTCCAACCACGCTCAAATACATGACTTAATGGTAAGAATGCTAACGACACATCACCCGGTGTAAATGGCAAGAAGTTATCGTGCTGGCGCACCATAGAGGCGATATTACGATAATCCAGCATGACGCCCTTTGGATCGCCCGTGGTGCCCGAAGTATAAATAAGGGTTAGCAAGTCATCTAAATCAAACGCTGCTAGGCGCTTTTCAAGTTCAGCGTCTGCCGCTAAATCAGTTTCTTGCGCAAGCAAGTCATCGAGATAGAAATGATTTTGTGAGTCTTGTAGTTCTACAGATTTATTGAACACCACAATTTTAGTCAAGCTGTCACACTGGCTCACTAAGTCGCACGCCATCGCATAATGCTCAGCGTCACCAACAAATATCAGTTTTGCAGCCGCATCGTTAACAATGTAAGAGGCTTGCTCAATGGTGCTAGTTGGGTAAATAGGCACAACCACAGCTTTAGCTTTTAATAGGCCTAAGTCAGCACAAGTCCACTGTGGGCAGTTTTGCGACAGGATCACTGCACGATCTTGTGATTCAATACCGAACTGAATCAACACGCGTGCAATTTTAGACGTAATAACGTCAAATTGAGACCAGCTCACTTGGTGCCATGGCGCTAGCGTTTCAAATCCTTCGAGCGCAATCGCATCGCCAAGTGCTTGGCTTTGTTGTTGTATTAATCGTACTACGTGGTATTGCTCGAGCGACATAAAATAGCTACCTTTTAGCTTACAAGTGTTCCGCTTTGGCGCAAGTTTACTCGAAGAATCTATAAACACTAAGAGTTTTTGCTCTATTTCTGTTAACTAATACACAAAAAAAGGCCGTCCTGAGAGGTTGACGGCCCATATTTAACAACTAATCTTTTAAGCTAAGTATCTTAATTAAAAAACAAATAATTTATTAACAGCTGTACATTTTGACTGTGATTATTCACGCAACAATTTAGATTAATTTTTAATCATTTTGCAAAATTGCACGCTAATATCCACAATTAAACTTATCGACTCAGTAGATCTTCACGCCATAAACACTGTTTTGCGCGCCACAATAAAGCAATCGATAAGAGTAAAAATAATAGATCCCAAGCAACAAGACCCCATACTTGCGTTTGTTCTGCCGATGACATGCCAACAGAGCTCCAGCCGGATAACAAGCCAATCAAAAAGATAAGTCCTGAGATCTGTATTGAGTTACGACACATAGAGCCTAAACCTAAAGTCGCTGCACAAGCAAACAAGGTAGTTAATACCATGTGCAACCAAACAGACAAGTTAATGCTCTGATCCAACAGGCTAACGATACTCGCGGTAATTATCATGCTAATCACCAAAATAACCAGCAAACGATATTGCGCCTGCATAAACGCGTTAATCATGCCCTGCTTACCATCAAATCCCGGCAGTACATATAGGCTCTCAACCGCACGCCATCGCTGAATGCGACTCCAGTGCAACATACCACATAAAATACAGTTAAATTGCACGAGAAAAACCAGCACAGGGATCTCAACCGCATAATAATGACCAATACCAGCCAGCAGCAATGTTGTTAATGGCATAAGCAATAACAACATACTAAACACAGGACCAATAAAGTAATTAGCAGGGTGCAGACTACGTTCTATTCGGTTTAGCAAAGCCATTGAACGTGGCGATGGTAACCAAATCCAGCCCATCTCTAAGCCATTTAGGTACACTGAACGAGCCTTGTTATTCCAAGTTAATCCCATCATTTTTTGACTAACTAGCAGCATTAGCGCCAAATTTAACAGCACTAATACAATAGTTGCCCCCTGAGGCAAGGTTTGCTCTATATAAGGCAGCATTGGCAGTGAGATATACAAGAAAAACGAAAAATGAAACGCATTTTTTCTCGCTAAGCTGAAATATAAAAAGCTCAGGCCTAGTAGTAAACTTATTAACGACTCAGTAATTTTATCGAATGCGTCATAGGCAATAAAAAAGCCGCCCACCACACTCAGCATCAACAATAACAAAGCGGCAGCTTGCAGCATCACATTAAGCCGATATTGCGGCACTATGTTTGCCCATTCAGTCGCCGCTAACCGATTCATTTGCCAACCAATAGCAATACAGATAGAGCCGATAGACATATTCATCAGCAAAACTAAGGTATCGACTTTTTTCTGCGCATCAGCGGGCAATATTAAAGGTAACCCTAGCACCATGACTAAGCCAAGTAAGGCAACACCCAGAAAACTTACGCAACCAAGATCAAATAACCACAGACGTATACAGCCTTTTAACCAAGCGCCTGAGCGGATATGGGCCCAGCTCATGAATGTAACTCCATAAATAGCTGTTCTAGGTTAAGTGATTCAGCCCTAATTAAACCGGTGAAATCTTGCTTAAAATTATCCACCAGCACTTTATTGCCTTGGCTATTAAGAACCTGTAACTCCTCTGGTAACTGCGCCTCCTCAGCCAGAGTCAGCAACTTTACTTGTTCTCGCAGCGCATCTATTTCTTTAAATAGCACTAACTTGCCTTGTTTCAGCAAGGCCAAGTGACTGGCTACGCGTTCGAGATCGGAAGTGATATGAGAGGAAAACAGCACACAAGAACCTGACTCGAGGGCTAAATCAAATAGATCCGCCATAAATTTGCGACGCGCAATAGGGTCTAAGCTGGCGACAGGTTCATCTAAAATAAGCAATTTTGGCCGATATGACATCGCCATGATTAATGCGAGTGATTGGCGCTGACCAACAGATAAGCGTTGTACTTGTTGTTTGGGATCTAAGTCGAAACGTTGCAGCCACTCAGTTTCTAACGCCCTATCCCAATCAGGATAAAAGCTGCGATGCAGGTCGAGAGCTTTAACAACAGTAAAACCCTCGTAGCCAAAAGGCTGCTGAGGTACATAGCCTATTTGAGTTTTAAGCTCAGAGCTTAGCTCTTTTACGGAGCTACCGAGCACGCTTACCTCACCAACATTAGGCTCGATAATGCCTAATGCACAGCGCATCAAGGTTGATTTACCGGCACCATTTTGCCCCAATAAACCCACAACCATACCTGGGTAAAGCTGCAAACTTAGATCATCGAGTGCTGTTTGCTGTTCAAACTGCTTGCTGACCTGACTAAATGCCAAAGTCGCTGTTTGATTCATCTCCATCGAAACTTGTCCTTTCGTCTTACTTATCCTAGCGAGATCCGGCTTATTTTTGCCAGCGTTCTCCTAAAAGCTGTTTTAATCCATCGAGATCAATACCCAACTGCTGCGCTTGTTTAATTAGCGCATCGACAGGTGCGAGTAATAACTGACTACTGTTATCGGATTCATTTTGCGCTCTTTGTGCCACACGGGTTGGCTGGCCTCGGCGGCGCTCTAGCCAACCTTGCTCGACTAATTGCTGGATAGCACGCGACACCGTCATTGGGTTTACCGTTAAGTGTTCAGCCATTTGCCGTACTGACGGTAAAACCTGTTCACTTTGTAGTTGGCCACCCACAATCAAACGTACGATTTGCTCGCTTAATTGTCGATAAATGGGTTCACCGCTGCTGGGGTTGACATTTAGTAGTTCTAACATTAGCCTTTAGTCACTGTATTAATACATTGATACACCGATACAGTACAAAGTTAACATAGATACGCTAAATTGCAAAAAGGAATCAGTATCATGCTTCATGGAATGTACTCTCAATTACGCGCACAGATTTCACCTGTGCTTTGGCGCCATAAGTCCGCCAGCGCCGCCATATTAATGGCTGTGGGCATGATCCCCCTTGCAGTTCACGCCGAAGAAACCAATGCGGCCAGCACGCAACAAGCTTGTTATGTCGATGGCCTGTCAGAGCAGATGCAGTGCGGCGCTATTTCAGTGCCTGAGAACTATGCCAAGCCAGATGGTAAGCAGATCCAAATTCATTACGTGGTAATGCCTGCCACTAAGCCAAGTAACAAACAAGCGGCCCTACTCGCCATTGCTGGCGGCCCAGGTCAATCAGCGATTGAAAATGCCCAAGGCTTTGATCGCATGCTCACTAAAGTGCGCCAAACTGAAGATGTTATTCTTATCGACCAACGCGGCACCGGCCAATCAAATCCGCTGCAATGTGTCGGTGACGCATTTGACAGTGCGCTAGCAATTGATGAAAGCCTTTTTGATACCCGAGTAGAAACCCAAAAGTGTTTAGATGAGCTCGATGCCGATGTCACTCAATACGGCAGCCTAAATGCGCTAAAAGATTTTGAAGCGGTACGCGCCCATTTAGGCTACCAAAAACTGCATTTATACGGTGTGTCTTACGGTACGCGTATGGCGCAGCTTTATATGCGTCACTATCCTGAAAGCCTGGCAACCGTCACTCTTGATGGTGTCGTGCCTATGCAGCAAAGCGTATTAGCCATAGGTAACGCTATCGCTCGTGCATTCGATTTATTGATTGAAGATTGTAGTAATAACGAGTTATGCCATAAGCAGTTTCCAGACTTAAAAGCGGATCTGGATAAAGTTGATGCAGAATTAACCCAAGCGCCGCAAATTAGCCTAGTTCCCGACCCATTAACCGGTGAAGCCACTAAGCTGACAATGACCCGCAGTAAGTTCAAAGGTGCACTGCGCATGGCCTTGTATTCGCCAGCCACGCGTTCGCTTATTCCCCATGCCATCCATCAAGCAGCTAATGGCAACTTTCAACCTATCACCGGCCTGTATGCCATGAGTATGGATAATGCAGGGATCGCAATGGGTATGCATGCATCAGTGGTATGTGGTGAAGACTGGCAACGTCTAACCCCGGAACTGCGTGAGCAAACCAATCAAAGTTACTTTGGTCATGAGATGCTAAAAACTTTTGCCGAGTCTTGTGCCGTGTGGAATATGCCAGCAGTAGATGCCAATTTTAGCGATGCAATTGCCAGCGATATTCCAACCTTGTTGTTATCGGGTGAACTCGATCCCGCAACGCCACCAAGTTGGGGCGAGCTAGCCATGGAAAAGCTGACCAATGCCAAACACTTTGTAGCGCCTTATGCGACTCATGGTGTGGCTTATCAATCATGTGGTAACGACTTGATCGCCGATCTCGTCGAAACAGGCTCGGTAGTTGAGTTAGATGCAGCGTGTTTAAGTGAAGATATTCGTCGTAATTTTTATCTTAACGCCAGCACAGTAGAGGCGATCCCCAGTGATGATGCTTCAACGCCAGACGAACAAACAGCCCTGAATCAGTAAGGAAACCCAAATGATACAAGTATCGAATTTATCAAAACGCATCGGAGATGTGCAGGCGCTGAATGATTTAAGCTTTTCAGCACAAGACGGCCAAATTACCGGGCTACTCGGCCCTAATGGCGCGGGGAAAACCACCTGTTTGCGCACCATATTTGGGTTATTAAAACCAGACCAAGGTGTTGCTGAAATTGACGGAATCGATATCGCCAAATCTCCCGTTGCAGCTAAACAACAACTGGGGTTGTTCCCAGATCCATTTGGTCTGTATGAGCGTTTGACCCCGCGGGAATACATTAGCTATTTTGCCGAACTCTATGGTTTATCTCGCAAAGAGGCTAAGCTTGCCACCAGCAGCGTGATAGATAAATTGCATCTCGCTGATATTGCCGACCGCCAATGCAAAGGCTTTTCCCAAGGCCAGCGAATGAAAACCGCTTTAGCGCAAGCCATAGTGCACCAGCCAACCAATATCATTTTAGATGAGCCGACTCGCGGCTTAGATGTAATGAGCACTCGAGTGCTACGCGATATTTTGCGCGACCTCAAAAACCAAGGTCACTGCGTACTGTTTTCCAGCCATGTGATGCAAGAAGTGGCTGCGCTTTGTGATCAAGTGATTGTAATGGCTGAAGGCAAAGTGGTCGCAGTTGGCAGCCCTGATGCGCTATGCCAACAAACCGGAAAGGACTCGCTTGAAGATGCCTTTATTCAATTAATTGGTACCGACGAAGGCATTGCGGCCTAATTAGGCTGATAAAAGGATTTCAACATGAGTAATAAAATAATTTCAATGATCCGCAAAGAGCTTATCGACGCAGCTCGAGATAAACGCTCGGTAATGGCGGGATTATATTACGCGGTAGGTACACCACTATTAATGTGCGGCATGTTCTTTTTGTTGATCGGTCAGCTAACAAGCCCAGAAGATCTCAATATCAAGATTGATAATGCTAAGGGCGCACCGGATCTAGTTAAGTTTCTTTCTAGCCGCGGCATTACCCACGGCGACAGCGATGCTAAAGACACCAAGGCAATCCAACTAATTATTAGTGATGACTACGCTGCGAATATGGCAAAAGGACTCAGCGCTGAAGTCACCCTAATCGCCGATGCCTCTAATGAAAAACTGCAAAACTCTATTCGTCGTTTAGAAAGAAGTTTGCAAGCCTATAGCGGAGAAATGGGCAGTTTGCGCCTCATTGCCCGTGGTATTGACCCCCGCGTTATGCAGCCAATTAAAGTCAATGTGGAAGATGAAGCCACTCCGGACTCAAAAGCGGGCATGATTTTAGGTCTTGCCACCATGACCATGATTTATGCGGTATTTATCTCTGGGATGAACCTAGCAATCGATACCAGCGCCGGTGAACGAGAACGTAATTCATTGGCACTATTGCTAAGCCACCCGGTATCAACTTGGGAAATTGTGATTGCTAAAATCACTGCGGTAACTATTTTTGCCATGGTCGGCTTAATACTCACCTTGCTTATCTCTAAAGTCGCCTACAGCTTTGTGCCTTGGCAAGAACTCGGTTTTGCCGTGAGCGTTAACAGCAGCTTTATTGTAATGATGCTGCTTGTGGGTTTACCGGTAGCCATTATGGCAGCTTGCTTACAGCTGTTTGTATCCTTTATGGCTAAGAGCTTTAAAGAAGCGCAGTCATACATCACTATCGTGTTGATGGTACCTATGATGCTAGCCATGGCAGCCAGCTATAACATTGCCCCTGAAGCTATCCAATGGTTGCCGATCTCAGGGCAAATGCAGGCATTGATTGAATTTATTAAAGGCCGTGAACTACCACTGACTCAAATCGCAGTGTCATCAGCGTTCACATTAGCTATTGCCATTGGCCTTGCTATTGGCATGCAAAAATCACTGAAGAGCGAGAAGATTGTGTTTGGTTTGTAACTCACCAAATCGACTGAGCTTAGCGGCAGAGTCTGTGCCGCTAAGCTAACACTAGGTTATCTAACAAAGGAGCAAATTATGGATATCCCTATGATTGTACTGATTGTGGCTATTGTTGCGATTGCCACGGGAGGTGAAGCGTTTAAGCACTATTTAAAGTCACGTAAAATCACCAGCTCAGAGATCACCAACAACGAGTTAGAGCTGCTGCGTAAGCAAAACAAACGTTTAGAACAACGCGTACAAGTGCTTGAGAAAATCGTTACCGATAATAGCTATGAGCTAAAGTCGCAAATTAACGCGTTATAAATCTACACAGCCCCAATACTCATAGTGCTAACCTGATGTTAGCAGCAGTCATGAGTATTGAATTTTTGCCGATAGGCACGCGGCGTTAAACTGGTTATTTGCATAAACAATTTTCTAAACGAACTCACATCTTCATAGCCAACTAGTGCAACTATTTGTTCAACCGCCAACTCTGTAGTTTCAAGTAACCTCTTCGCCTCATCAATCCTAAGCCTTTGTATATAGCTAGCCGGTGTTTCGTTGATGGCTTTTTTAAAGCGGCGGATAAGCGTGCGTTTTCCCACAGCAAATTTATCGGCTATATCATCTAACTGCATATGACTTTGTAAGTGCAACTGCATCCAGTCTTGAATGCGTTTAACTAATTCATCTTTGTGCTTAGGGTCGGCAGCTAATGTGACAAATGCTTGTTGTGAGGTGCGATTAGGATCGATTAACAACACCTTGGCCATTTGCGTTGCTATTTGCTCGCCAGCCAGCTTATGCACTAACTGTAAAGCCAAACTCAAATTAGCGCTGGTCGCCCCCGCGGTATAAAACTCACCGTCATTCATCACAAGGTGTTCACTACAGAGTTTTACCTGAGGAAAACTGCGCTTAAACAGCTCTGCCAACCACCAAACGCAAGTGGCCTTTTTGTCATCCAGCAATCCTGATGCCGCCAGCATTAAAGTGCCAGAGCAATAAGCGGCTACCGGTTTCCCCGTGGTTGCAAACTTGCGTAGCGTATCTAAATGAGGCTTAAAGTCCTGCATATACGCATTAAACTCTTGTCGATTTGTAATGGTAGCCGATGCAACCACCACAGCATCTGCATGGCTAAGATAATGCTCAGCCTCATCATGGGGGATCACAGGCAGCACAACATGGTAGTCGCTGTTTATTGGCTTACCATTAGGCGAGATAATTGCACACTCGAATAGCACTTCGTCGGCGTTAGGATGAGTCACTTTCCAGTAAGTATTACAAAAGCTAAACACGTCCATAAAGCTTAAGATCCCACCTGCAACTGCATTATCGGCTGCCAGAACCACTATTCGCTTCATCACTTCTCCCTTTACAGTCACGCATTGCAAATACCGACTGTCATTTATCACCTTTATTTTGTCAATAATGACACTTAAAGCTCAGTTGTCCAGTTTTTATACTAATCAACATTGGAAGGATTATTGATTCGGCGCATCACTTATGTCGCAGGAATAAAGGAGTACAACAATGAGAAACAACACTCATTCAAAGGTCAGTAATAAGAAAACCGTAACCAATCGACTATTAAGCTTAGGTTACTTAGCGCTTAGCTGGAGCCTACTTGTGTGGCTAAATTTCAATATTGAACCCAATCTATTTGGTCACTTTATCGTGCTCCCTAGTCTGGGGTTATTAAGCGGCTACAGTGCGTATTTAATCGCAATTAAAAACAACAAAGCCGCGAGCATTCGCTAGCGGCTTGAGTAATCGTCGATTAACAAGCTATCGCCAGATGTTAACCAGCTGACTTGGTGTACTTAACTGAGCACTAGATTTTAAACTCCTGTACCAGTACCGATAAACGTTGGGCCATAACAGCTAAGTTCTCACCCTCTTTAGAGCTAATATTGGTGCCTTCTGCAGTTTGCTCAGCAGCATTACTAATGTTGACGATATTAGTATTAATCTCCTCAGAAACCGTGCTTTGTTCTTCTGCCGCAGTTGCAATTTGGGTATTCATGTCGGTAATCGTTGCTATTGCTTTGGCAATACTTTGCAGTACTTCGCCTGCACTGCGGGCATGACTTACACTGTCATCAACATATTGGCGACTATCAGTCATCGCATCGGCTGCTGATTTAGCACCGCCTTGCAACTTCTCAATCATGCGCTGAATTTCTTCAGTGGATTCTTGAGTGCGACTCGCTAACGTTCTGACTTCATCGGCAACCACGGCAAACCCTCGACCTTGTTCACCCGCGCGCGCAGCTTCGATTGCCGCATTTAATGCTAATAAGTTAGTTTGTTCTGCAATGCCTTTGATTACATCTAAAATAGAGCCGATTTGATTGCTGTCATCTTCAAGCTCTTTAACCACTTGCGCTGCACGCTCAATACCAACGGCTAAGCCCTCAATCGCTTGCACTGTATTATTCACTACTTGTAAACCAGCTTGAGACTGAGTGTCAGTTTGCACTGCTGCGTCTGCGGCGTCGTTAGCATTTTTAGCCACTTCCACAACTGTTGCTGTCATCTCATTCATTGCGGTGGCAACCATTTCCAACTCATCTCGCTGGGTCTGAACAGATATAGCCGCATCAGCGGTAGTTACAGCCATACCGCGAGAAGAATCAGCCAATGAGCTAGACGTTTCAGCCACGCTTAATAGACTCGTTTGAAACTTATCTAACATCAGGTTAAATGAACGTGAAAGCTGGCCCAATTCATCTTTACTCGTAATATCAATTCTACGGGTAAGGTCTGAATCGGCCTGAATAGTGACGATAGACTGCTTCATGCTTTCGATTGAACTTAAAATGGCACGCGACACAAAGAATAGAATCAAACCACCAAGAGAAAACGCGAAGAAGGTAATCGCAAATAGCTGCATACGCATAGAAGCTAGTGCATCAAGCGCTTCTGCTTGGATATGAGTACGCAATACCTGTTCGGCATCGGTTAAATCGCGGAAAGTGCGTCTTGCTTCATTAGCAAATGGGCTAGCGCCTTTGCTGTATTCAACCCAAGCGACTTGCAATACTTCAGGAGTACGATCAACCGACTTTAGCGCTAACATGCGTTGACGGCCATCTTCCAAGAATGCCTCGGTTGCTTGCTGAGATAGGTCGGCTCGCTGACGAATATTCTGACGTTCTGCCTGATTATTAATTGCGTTAATGGCTAAGTCTAAGCCTTCAAAATGGCTATAAATATCTTGAATACGGGTTTCGAGTAAGCCGTAGTTTTTAGCGAAATCATCACCGAGCATGATGCTGCGTGATAGTCGTGATACGTAATTCATATCGCGGTTAATTGAGAGCAAATATTTCTGGCTGTTTACCGCCGCCTGATCATATTCATCGAAACGTTGTTCTACATCTTGAGTGCTGTACACAACATCAACCAAAATCGCACATGCCGCCATACCAAATACTAGCATTACCGCCATTAGCTTTCGTTTAATACTTAATGAAGCTAGCCAATCCATTTTACTACTCCGAATACTTTACCAATGCACAAGCACAAATTTGCCCCAGAATAGAACATAAGTTGTTAAATTATTGAGATATTCATACCTGAGCGATATAAAAGTTTGTGAAAAAATATAAAAGGCTAATAAAGCGTTATTTGGCGATAGTTCACACTAAGAAAAAAGCTCAAATTGGTGAAAGGATTTATATCTCTTTAGTCATAAAAGCCCAAAGAATAACCAAAATAACCGAATCCACTTTGGATTACCCAAGGGCAAAGCCAAAATGACTCAAAAGTCCAAGAATGTTAAACACCTAATAACTATAAAAATGCTTATGATTAAATTGCGAATTCTGACAAAGACTAGATAGGCATAGTGCCAAGTTAGATACCCAATTCGCGCTGAATTAGCAGTAAAATCTAGCGGGATTTCAGGCACAAAAAAACGTGCCGAAACACGTTTTTTATGGCTGCCTAGAGAGTGCATCCAAACACTCTCTATCGAGCTCAAGCTAAGTAAATAGCTTACTTAGCTTTAGGTCTAAACGGCTTAATAACTGATTCGTCGCACTCTAAGAATGGGCCATCCATTAGATCGATACAGTATGGAATAGCAGGGAACACTGCGTCTAAACATTCACGAATAGACTTTGGCTTGCCAGGCAAGTTTACGATGAGTGAGTCACCACGTAGGCCAGCTGTTTGACGTGACAAAATAGCCGTTGGTACAAACTTTAATGATTCAGCGCGCATTAGCTCACCAAAACCTGGCATCATGCGATCACACACAGCTTCAGTCGCTTCAGGTGTTACATCACGCTTAGCTGGGCCTGTGCCGCCAGTTGTGACGATAAGGCTACAATTTTGCTCGTCAGCCATCTTAATTAAGGTTGCTGAAATCACGTCCTGCTCATCAGGGATCACCTCATAGATAGGCTCCCACTCAGATGTCAGGTATTCGTTCAGCACATCGATAATTGCCTTACCAGAAATATCTTCGTAAACACCAGCGCTGGCTCTATCACTTACCGTTACAATACCGATTCTAGCTTTGCTCATTTCTCTTCCTTCAATCTGATCTTAGATAAACTGCTTAATTGAGAGTTTATCGTCAACGTTAGCGTCTCTATAGTCTGGCTTTAAAGTAGCATAAAGTTAACTATTTGGATTTGATTATTGTGGTGTTCTCAGTAAAAACCAATCACAGGCTATTTTATGATTATTTGCTAACCAACCAAGCCTGCCTGTGCAAAAAACACACTGAACTGGCGACATTTGCTGCAAACGCGATATAGCTCGCATTTTTTTTGAAGTTCCGGCCGTTAGCAACACTTGTTTTCGACAAATTCTGCCGTACTCTTGCGTCTTCTCGAATTCAGCTTAATTCGCACCATGTCAGGGGACAATAATTGAACAGCACATCAGGCTTATGGCAAGCAAGCTTAGCCGTAATCGCAATGCTTTTTTCAACGACGAGTATTGCCACTTCAAGTCAGCAAAACTTACCAACCAAAAGCAGTGAACAGCCTTTTTTCAGCAGCCAACAGCAAGCCGAAGAACGCAGTAAAGCTTACGATGATGCAATTGAAGAACTCGACGCTCAACAAGATAACTGCGCCACAGAGCAGGTTTGTGATGAGCTTGACGCTGCAATCACTGATCTTGAGTACGGCAAGCACAATCATATCGCTAAAAATGGCCTGGCCATGTTCGATATTTTAGGCGGCCCAGCCTTTACCCCTGAAAACGGTATGATGATGGCACTTGGCGGCCTGTACTCCTTTAAAACCGAGCGCGAACAAACAGAGTTACAACGCTCGAGCGTGTCACTATTCGGTATTGTAAATAAAGGCGACGGCGATGTGGGTTATAGCATTCGCTCAAAACAGAACCTGTTTTTTGCTAACGATGATATTCGCTACAACGGCCTATTTGTATTAGCGGATCAGAGCGAAAACTTTTGGGGAGTCGGTTACAACGCAGGTAAGCAACAGCCTGCATCTGATGACACTTTGTTGAACAAAACGTCACTGAGTTACCACGCCAATTTAGACTTTAAGAGTGACTACGGTTTCTACTTTGGTCCTGCGCTGCGCTTAAACTACTTTAAGCCAGATCAAACTAGCCTGCCGCAAAGTGCGATTGATGATGAAAACTTCCAGCAATACAAAGATAAACCTTTGTCTATTGGTTTAGGCTTTTCGGTTAGCTACGACAGTCGTGATGTGGCGGTTAACGCATGGCAAGGCCAATTCCTTAACCTAGAGTACATCAACTACAACCCAAGTTTTGGCAGCGATAATCGCTATCAAAAAGCACTTATCGACCATAGATATTACTTACCATTGGCATTAGGCAAGGTTTTAGCATTTTACAATGCTTACCAGTGGAGTGACGGTGATGTACCTTACTATGATCTACCGACTCTAGGCGGCCAAACATCGCTGCGCGGCCTTTATCAAGGGCGTTACCGCGACGGTGAAGCAATTGAACACACGCTTGAATATCGCCATACCTTTTTACGCCATAACGGCGAATTATCGGCTCATGGCATGACCTTGTGGACAGGTGTTGGCTCTATTGCCGGCACAGATACTCAGCTTTACGAAAAACTTTTATATAGCTACGGCGTTGGTTACCGCTACGAGTTGCAGCCAAGAATGAACGTGCGCGTTGATCTTGGTTTAAGTGACGGCGACAGCGGGTTTTACCTGACCTTTACCGAAGCCTTTTAATTAATACCTTGAGAAAACCTAAATGAACAAACACTTTGTAATTGCAATGCTATTGGCGACTATTAGCCTAAACGCGTGGGCAGATGACAGTAGCGACACCAGTGATATTGAGCGCAAGCAACCAGCTCATTGGAGTCACCTGCCGATTTGGGGCGACAAAGCGCGCGAGTTAGGTTATGAGCTGCCTATTCCTGTCGGTTTTAATATTTATTACAACAAGCAGTCAGTCGCTTACGATGCGAAAGACAACTTCAACCTAGGATTAACGGGTAGCGGTTGGCTAAATAATATTAATGCCAATGTGGTGATCCCGGCTGATGACGTGATCATTACCGGTGAAGATGAAAGCATTCAACTAAGAGCCGATGCTTGGGTATTACCCTTCCTTAATATCTATGGACTTGCAGGCTACACCAAGGGCCATAAAGATATTTTGGCAGACCTAAGTAATGCCGAAGGTTTAGGCCCTAATGGTATCGATATGGTGCTACCGATTCCTATCGAGTACACCGCCTACAACTTAGGTTTAGGTGCTGTACTTGCTGGCCAAGCAGAAGTTATTCCGGGGATGCATCCGTTTATTTTTACGGGTGTGGCGGCGTTTACTAACTCATGGACCACCACCACTGACAGCACGATACAGACCTATATTGGCTCTATCCGTATGGGACAAAGATACGATGTTGGCGGCGATAAGTTGGCTTTCTTGTTAGGTTATAACTACCAGATGATCAACCAGAAAATCGGTGGTAGTTACGACTTCAATATTCCACTCTTTAACAAGCCTGGCGGCCTTGCTATCGATTATGACGTGCACTTGGTCAGCGCAGAAAGCCACAATATGTCGGTGAGTATGGTGTATGACTTTGGCCCTAAAAATGAGTGGAATATCTTTGTTGAGTACGGTTTCTTAAATTGGGACCAAGTATTGTTATCTGTCGGTCGCCGCTTCTAATCGACTTGTAACCTCAAGGTGCTCATTGGCACCTTGAGAGCCTTCTTTAAGGTCTTCTCGACAACCAATATTTTTGTTTCCAATAGCTATTATTCAAGCTTGAGATCATCACCCCTTGGCTAGTCGAGGCATGTAAAAACTGCGAATCACCAAGATAAATCCCCACATGGCGCGTACTCCAGCCAGTTTTAAAGAATACTAGATCCCCTGCTCGCAACTGACTTTTGCTCACGCTGCTACCGATATTTTTCTGTTGCTCTGTGGTTCTTGGTAACTGCCTGCCAAACTGATTTTGAAAGGTAAGCAGCACAAAACCAGAACAGTCGATACCCGACTTACTGTTGCCACCTAAACGATAAGGTACGCCCTGCCACTCTCGATGCATTTGTAATAACTGACTTTTTGTTTGGGCAGAGTTAGATAAAGAGTGCTTACCCGAACCACGACTCGGTTCTGTTGGCACACTTGAGCAGGCGGTTAATAACGCACTCAAAAACACAATAATTAAAAACTTCATCTGCATTCCAATATTAAAATCACTAACTAGCTTCGCCATAAAACTTTAAAAGTAGCTTAATTAACAAAAATAAATACTCAAAGTGGCTATCAAATCCATGTATTTAAACTATACCTAAATATACGCGCTAGTTAATGACAGGATCCGCCCATGGAGAAATTTTTATTTGGTCATCATCACCATAATCAATTTGCTGTTTCTAAACTTGAAGATGAAGAATCTACAGTGGTAGAGGAACATGCCAGCACTGAGGAGCAAGAGGAAGAAAATTGCAGTTATATTCTTGGCTACAATTGATAAAAACGCCGCTGCTAATCTGTTTTTTATTAGCGCGGCGATACACCGAAACATTCACCACGCTATTTCATTCTAATTATATTTTAAGCAACCTAAATCTATTTCAAGCAATCCATTCAATTAAAACATCTGTTTATTTAACTTTATTCCGCAGTGACTCAACTAAAAAAAGTCTACCGCCGTAACGATTGATTAAATAATAAAAAATCCTTTTCCCCTCCTAGCTAGAATAATATTTATGCACTTAAAAATCCGTATAAATGGTTATTAATCGGTTATACAAAATATAAATTCATAAGTAACTGGCTTAACCTAGGTTCTTTTTAAACCGTAACGACGCCACGATTAAGCCAATAATAGTGAAAATAGCCAGCCAAGTAACATCGTAAGTCATGTCGATAATTTCCACATCCCGCAGCACAACTCCGCGAATAAGGCGCATGAAATGAGTGGCAGGTAGCGCCTCGGCAATATATTGCGCCGCAATCGGCATTCCCTCGTAAGGGAACATAAATCCAGATAACAGAATAGACGGCAGCAATACAAAAATGGTCATTTGCATCGACTGCAACTGGCTTTTCGCAATCGTTGAGATCACCAATCCCAAGGTCAAACTGGCCATAATAAACAGCAATGTTGCCCCGGCTAACTGCAGCAAGCTGCCATTGATTGGCACATTGAACACGCTATAACCCAACCCCAGAATAATGGCTACCTGCACAATACCAATCAGCATATAAGGGATAATTTTACCCAACATTAACTCGATTGAACGGATGGGTGTGGTAATTAGCATCTCTAAGTTACCGCGCTCTCGCTCACGCACAATCGCAGCAGAGGTAAACATAATCATGGTCATTGTTAAGATTACGCCCACCAGCCCCGGTACAATATTCACTGCGGTGCGCTGCTCAGGGTTATAAAACAATGCCACCTCAAAGGTCGGCGTTATCCGATTTGCAGGCAGTCCGAGCAGCTCAGTTAATGGCATTGCCCGCAGTCCCTTAATAGCCGCGGCGATCATGGTATCTGAGCCATCAACAATCCATTGAGCGACTGGACGGCTGGTTTCCTCATCGCTGGATGCAGGTGTACCAAGGCCGACCGTTTTATGCCGTACTAAACGTTGACTAACATCTTTAGGGATCACCATTACCGCGCGCACTTCACCTCGCGCAATGGCCGCATGAGCCGACTCAACATCATAAAAATGCTCGGTAAATTCCACCACTTGGGTGGCGGTAACGGTTTGAATTAACACCCGACTTAAGGCTGTTTGGCTTTGATCGACGACCCCTACCGGAATATCACGAATGTTAGTGTTAATGGCAAAGCCAAATAGCATCAGCTGGATCAGCGGGATCATAATCACCATGCCAAAGGTCATTCGGTCTCGCTTAAGCTGGGTGAGTTCCTTGCTGACTATCGCCTGCAATCGGTAAAGTGTTTTCATTGTCGCCCCTTACCTGTACAAGTCACAAATACATCTTCAAGACTGGGTCGCACTAAAGTTAAAGCCGATTTATCTAGCCTCGTTTGCTGAGCGAGAAATCCCAGCGGATCATCACAACTGTCTTTGACTAATACTCGTAACCTTGAGCCAAGTTGCGCTGCGCTAATGACTTCTGGCAGCACAATGAGTTGCTGTTTGAGTTGGCGTAATTGGTTGGACTCAATCTCGACCACTTGTGCGCCCATGTTTTGCATCAGTTCATCGGGTGAACCATCGGCACGCTTTACTCCGGCCTCTAGAATCGCCAACTTATGGCAGCGCTCCGCTTCATCCATATAGTGAGTCGACACTAAAATAGTGGTGCCTTGTTCACACAGGTCGAAAAGCTTCTCCCAAAAATTACGTCTATTCTCAGGATCCACAGCCGAAGTAGGTTCGTCTAAAAACAATAATTCAGGTTTATGCATAGTCGCCGCCGCCAAGCCAAGACGTTGCTTTTGGCCTCCGCTCATGCTGCCTGCAAGCTGATCAGCCTTTTGATCTAAGCCGTACGTCTCCAGTAACTCAGCTATTCGCGATTGTTGTTCACTGCGAGATAAGCCATAAATTTTGGCGATAAACTTGAGGTTTTCTTTTACGGTAAGATCATCGTAAAGCGAAAATTTTTGCGTCATATAGCCGATTTTCAGGCGCAGCTTTTCAGCATCTCGCGGCAAGGTTAGCCCTAAGATCTCTATCTCACCCGATGTTGGCAACAATAAGCCTGTCAGCATACGAATCGCCGTAGTTTTACCGCAACCATTCGGCCCAAGAAAGCCATAAATTTGGCCTTTGCCGACTTCAAAATCGAGATTTTCAATCGCCTTTAGGCTACCAAAGTGGCGACATAAACCTTTAGTTTTGATAACCGACTGTTGATTGACTGATTGGCTCATGGCATTTCTACCTGAGCAGGAACACCACTTGGCAATTGGGCAGCGCTATCAGGCAATTGCACTTCGGCTAAGTACATCAAGCGAGCACGTTCTTCTTGATTAAGCGCGTAATATGGCGTGAAAGCCGGTTCATTAGAGATCCAGCGAACTTTGCCCTCGATAGGTTGCTCGACGCCATCAACATGCACCATCAAAGCATCACCCACGCTCACTTTGACTCGGTAAGGTTCAGGTACATACACTCGAGCAAATGGCGCTTTACCCGCTAATACCACAGCTAATGGGCTGCCTTGTGTTACACGCTCGCCTAAGTTCCAAGGTAAATTATCTAAAATGCCGTCACGGGTTGCGCGAATAGTTAGATCTGCGAGCTTTTTCTGTTCACCTGCAAGTACAGCCTCTGTAGCATCGAGGTTTGCCAGTGCAAAACGAATATCTTCTTCTCGCGAGCCAGCAACTAATTCGCGTAACTGCTCTTGGGCACTGTCTAAGTTGGCCACACCTGAGTCACGGTTAGCTAAGGCGCGGTCTAAATTAGCCTTACTCGCCAAATTATCTTTCGCCATGCTGGCGATACGGCGGTAGTTGGCCTCACTTTCTTGCAAGGTGGCTTTAGCGCCAGAAACTTTAGCTCTAGCGGCGGCAATCTCCTCTTCACGCGCGCCTTTTAATAGCTTTTCATAATTGGCTGTTGCCTGAGCCACATCGGCTAACGCTTTAGCCACATTGGCTTTTTGCAACGTATCGTCAAGCTGCACCAGCACAGTGCCTTGGGTAACTTGGCTTCCTTGCGCCACAGGTAGAGAAACCACCACTTCATTGCTGGTTGCGGTCAATGCAATTCGTTGCCTTTCAAGGCTACCCAACGCCATTGGTGTTGAGCCGCTATCGCATGCAGTTATAATAAGACTACAAAAGATAATGATTAATATGCGCACAATTACCATCCTTAGGAATCATCAAAAGCCGATGTTTATTTAAGCACAATAGAACTTTTTAAACACTAACCCATTGATCTATTCCCTAGTGAGCAAGGTTATTTTGAAAACTTTTGAAATTATTTGAATCCACTTTATTAACTGCTCAATTGCCATATTTTTATACTAATTCTATTTAAGCTTGATGACCCTCAACGCAAACAAGCATCCGATTATTTTGACAAGAAAAGGAGTTCCTATGTCAATTAAAGCCTACCCGCGTGCTCGACGCACTATATGCTCTTTATTCCTAATCAGCTTTCTCAGTGCTTGCAGTAGTGACGACAATGACAATGTAGAGATTGAACAACCCGTAACCCAACCAGTAACGACACCAAGTGAATCAGGCGTGTTTCTCGATAGTCCTGTAATCGGCATAGGTTATAAAACAGAAACGTTATCAGGGGTGACCGATGCCGAAGGGCGTTACAACTATGTGGATGGCGAAACTGTCACTTTCTTTATTGGCGATCTTGAATTCCCGGCAACAACAGCCTCTGGCGTAGTAACACCACTCGATATAGCCAGCACAGAGGATATTACTGACGATAAGGTCGTCAATATGGCTAGGTTACTGCAAACTTTAGATCAAGATGGCGACCCAAATAACGGTATTACAATCACCCAAACAGCCATTGACACTGCCGAACCGGTAGACTTCGGCCTCTCTACCACTGAATTTGCGGCCACTGATGCGGTAAAAAGTACTATCGCAAACGGCGGTCAAGATAACCAAACTTCAGAACTTATCAGTGAAGAGTCAGCCCTTGCTCATCTAGCAGAGCAACTCGATGAAAATGAGATCCAACTAGGTATTGTTGGTAGCTGGTCTATTACCAATAGTGAAACTGACCTGCTAAGTATCACCTTCTTTAACAACGGAACTTATGTGTTATTTGAAGTCGAAGATGCTAACTCATTAGGCGATGCAGGAATGGAATGGGGAACTTATGAACGTGATAGCGAAACGAATCGCGTTTACGCCATCCAAGACTTTGATGGCAATGGCGATATCGGTCTCAATGACTTTGACAAAACGGCTGGTAACCCACAACTTTTCGCTACGATTATCGAAGGTCAGCTAAATCTTAATGTTGATGAAGATGCCGATGGCACAATAGATGAAACGCTCATCTTTGCAGCATTAGCAACCACGGCAGAACTTGGACCTTGGCTAGTAAGAGATATTGATGGCGAGCCAGATGAAAACGACCTGCTTATGTTTGTATTTTATGAAGATGGAACATATGTCCACGCCGAAGTTGATTACAGTGACCAAGATGAAAAGTCGGGTATGGAATGGGGTAACTACAGTATTAGCTCGGATACTAATAAGGTCACAATAAAAATCATTTTTGATGCTAACGGTGATACAGGCTTAACCGATTTTACACTCGACCCCAGCCTAGGTTTATTTCTATCGGTTAGCGACGAGGTTTTAAGCTTAGGAGTTGATGAAAATGATGATAGCGAAATAGATGAAACCCTCTATTTCACTAGACCTTAAACAAGTTAGTTTAAATAAACCAACAAGGCGGTTTAGCCGCCTTGTTGTTTTACCGAGACTATTTCAACTCAAGTGCCTGACTAATTTCACTCCAAGGTACCCACTTAAAGTTTTGATTTTGATCTGGCATGCGATTACGGCCATCTTGCACCACCATCATGCCTTGTGCCCAACGACCACTGCCAACGGCTTTTGTGGTCACATCTAAACCATCTGTTTCTGCACTACCATCAAAACCTTTAGCAGCATTCACGCCTATACGAAAGCGACCAACATAGTCGTAAGGTGCTTGGCTTTGGTATAGCAAATAGCTGTCGTTACCTTGGCTAGACACAACTAAATAATCCTGGTCATCGGTTTGATATAAAGCAACGCCTTCAATATCTGCCACCAATGGTCCACCGGCTTGAATAATCATCTCACCGTTAATTTGCGGATGACTAGCAGAGGTATCGCCAGCAAGATCAAACAGCCAAATACCACGATTTTCTTCACCTAGAAATAACCGCTGTTGCTTGTCGTCGGCCACACACCCTTCTGGCTGGCTCGGCACTGTTAGACGACGAACTTCGGTTGCCGTTAATTGATTACCTTGCCAGCGTAGCGCCATTTGACTGACTTCTCCGGCCTTATTATTAACAAAAGCATATAGCTCATCAGCCTGTGGTTGATACAAACATAGGCCATAGATGTCAGTTAACGGCGTAGCTTGCTCAGCTAATTGAGTCAATTTTCCCTCAGCGTTTAGCTCAAACAAACTCAAGCTATTACGGTCTCTATTGCTTGCCACTGCAATATCTCTAAGCTTGCCACCTAAGTTAACACCTTGGCGAATATCAACATTATTCACCCGACCAACTCCCAAGGCTTGAACTTGTTCGCCTTGCATATTAAAACTGAGTAAGCCCCAACGCTTGTTGGTACCTAAAATTAGGCTTTTTTCTGGTGCCGTTGGATGAACCCAAATTGCCGGATCGTCCATGGTATCGCCCGCTCTATCTGCGATAGCGCTTTCAACCGCGGTCGGTATTTCTTTAATGATGTCTTTACTCGGCGACTCTGCTTGATGTGAGCCTTGCAGCTGCGTTTGATCAAACTGACCAAGGTAAAAACTGCCATCCTCATCGGAATACGCCTGCGTTTGATTACCTGCGATATACAGGCTCTCTAAGGCTAAACCTTGGGTAAAGGGGGAAGCTAGATCTTGCCCCTGCGCACTATAAAGCTGGCCTGACTCATCAAGCATCACTGGTTGATCTGCAACCATTGCCAGCCCAGTTAACTCGTTACCTGGTAAGCTTGTAACTAGCTCCGATTCATCTGGGCTATGAGGCGCTGCGGCATAGCGCCATAAACCTTGCCCTTGGTCGATGACATAAAGCTGTTCATCACTGTCTACACGGCACTTTAATGCGCCCATAACCACAGACATTGTGCGCACTAATTGTGGCTGCCATTGCTCATTGCTGGTTAATAACCATTGCTCAGCGCGGCCAGCTTCATCACCTATCCACGCATAGAGGTTGCCATCAGCAAGGCGCGGCTGTAAGCAAAGCCATTCAACTTGAAAGCTGCGCTTTGGTAGTAATGGCAATCGCTGCATATTATTGATATCCAGCTTTATTCCTTGAACTTGGTCGACCTGAGTGTCGTAAGTTAAGGCGATATTGTTGTGCACGGCTAAATATTCAAATTGCCCTGGCACTGCGGTTTTAAGCGTACCTTTATCTGTTAGTAATAGCCCTTGCTGCTCGCTGGCGTATAGCCAGTGGCCTTGCCATTTTGCCACTTCACTGCCACCAGCGGGACTAGGCTGCACAACGGCAGCAGTTTGGGCTTGAACGGTAATTAACGCCGAACTTAACAGGCTTAATCCTAGCGCCGAACTCGCGCAAATATGTTTAAAAGTCATTAGCAGGATCCTTAAAAGTTAATGTACTGGATACCCAGCTGGAAAGTACGCCCGTATTCTTCATACTGCGCGTTGTAACGGTTTTGGCCGGTATAGGCATAAAATGGCTCATCACTCAGATTGATTGCTTTAAAGTAGACGGTAAGATCTTCCGTGATAAAGCCCTTAGCAACAAAGTCATATTGAGTATGTGCATCTTGATAGATATCGAACGCGGCATCATCAAGCTCGGCAACTTCTAATAAATATTCTGATTTATAAGCTGCTGAAAAACGAAAGCTAACATAGGCATTTTCATAACCAAATGATGCATTGGCAGATACTTCTGACTGGCTAGGCAACGGAATATCGCGAGTTTGGGTGCCATCGTCCTGCCAGTTAATTTCAGCCGTTGAATCACTTAAGGTAAGGTTGGTGGTAAAAATCAGCCCACGCCAGCCCTCAGGCATAAAGCCAAACTCTTGCACATATGCCAGCTCCATACCGAGAATATTGGCATCGTCGCCATTGACGAAGGTTTCGGCCTTATCAAAATCTTGATATTTGCCGTAACCACCTAGGTCTGCTTCATAGATAAAGTTGCTAATATCTTTGTAGAAACCGCTGACTGAGACCACACCTAAACCGCCCATGTAGTGCTCAACACTCACGTCCCAGTTCATGGATTCCAGCGCTTTTAGATCTGGGTTACCAAACGCCGCTTCGAGTTCATCGTCGCTCTGCTCAATTAAATAACCCGGTGCAAGTTGACCAAATGTCGGCCTAACAATGGTGTTGTTCCACGATGCTCTAACGACGGTTTTATCACCCCATTTATAGTTAAGGTGTAAACCCGGTAACCAATGTTGATAATCCCTGTCGTAAGTGGTGGCAAAGAAATCATCTTGGCTTTCATCAAAGCCGGTGCCTTTAGAATACATGTCTGTGTGCTCAAAGCGCACACCAGCCAATATGCGTAAATTGTCGATATCAATGTGGCCCATTACATAAGCGGCGGCAATATCTTCATCAATATCAAAATCGTTAATTTGCGACTCAATATCATCAATGGCAGCATCACTGTCTAAGCTATTAACCAGAGCCCACACAGCATCAGCATTAATTGATGGCCCAAAGCGACCTAGATTGTAGTCAGGCTCATTGCCAGCAAATGCAGCCATGCTTAATTGCTCTTCGGTAAAGCCCAACTCATCAAAATCTTTGTAGATCCATACGTCTTCGCGGTTAGTTTTTTCACGGCTACTGTATTTCGCGCCAAACTTAACTTCTAACGGACGCTCAGCAAGTAGCATGGTTTTACTAGCATCAAATTTACCCGACATCATATTATCAACAGTGCTTGAATCAGCGATTTCTATCTTAGCGAGTTGATACTCATCAACGCTGTAAAAGGCATCGTCAGCTATAATTTTTGGCACTTGAGAGTCTTGATAACCTACTTCATCAAAGCCTGCTTCAAAGTCAGCTTTACCGATATACATTGGCTTGTCTGCCTTGGCGCGGCTCCAACTTGCTTGGTAATTTAAAATCCATTTATCAAAACGTGATTCACCACCAAACACTAAAGATGTTATTGACTGATCCTCCTCTCGAGACTTGAGAGAACGGGTCGCTTCTGCTGGACTTAGCTGATCAGCTAAGGCGGCTTCATCCCACTTTATTTGGTTAGAATTACGGGTTTCAGTATCAATAAAGCTGCTATATAAGGTGCGTAAATACAGATCATTATTGTCGTTGGGACGAAAATCGAAGTTGGCGCCAATACCCACCCGCTCACGGTTAATGTCGTAATCTCTTTGCTCAACTTCTTCTAAACGTGCTGGCTCATCAAAACTCCACTTGCCGCCCGTTTCTACATTGTCTGAGCCAAAGTCCCTGTCGTACCAACTTGCTGCAAGTGCCACACCGAATTTTTCTTGGTAAATGTCGCTAAAACTGGCGGCTAACTTAGGGTTGGAACTTTCGGTCATCGCATCATAACTGCCCTCAGCACTAACATTAACGTACCTTTCATCACGGTCAAATGCTGATAGGCTTTTCACTTCAATCGCGCCGCCAAGTGAGTCTGCATCCATATCTGGCGTTAAGGTTTTAGTCACCTCAACCGATTGCAACAAATCAGCAGGCACAACATCTAAGGCAACCGCACGGCGGTCACTATCTGGTGATGGTAAGCGCGTGCCGTTCATCGACACCGAGTTATAATCTGGCGCCATGCCACGCACACGCACAAAGCGGCCTTCACCTTGGTCGCGCTCAATCGACACACCCGGCACTCGCTGCAGCGCCTCACTAATATTGGTGTCAGGGAAGTTACCCAGCGCATCGGCACTTAGTACACTGACTAAGTTGTCAGCTGCGCGTTGTCGGTTTAACGATTTACTTAAAGCGCCGCGCTGGCCTATCACTTGAATATGTTCAACGCCATCGCCACTCAGCTCAATTGCGGTTTGCGTTAGGCTGATCTCACCGACTTGGATCTGCTCTTTATAGGTTTGGCCGCCAAGATATTGAGCCACTAAGGTGTAACGACCTTCTGGCACTTCCTGAAAGAAAAAGCGCCCGTCTCGATTAGATTCTTGCTTTAAGTTAAGCTCTTCGATGCTAATCATGGCTCCCTCTAACGGGATCTGGGTAGTAACATCTTTAATTGAGCCTTCCACTCTCCCTGCCCATGAGGTGTTAGGTATGCACAAGCTTGACGCAAAGAGCGCTAAGTAAAGCGGTGAAAGCGAGCCGAGCTGCTTCATGGTGTTGGTTCCTATTCTGCTAAAGGTGATTTGCAGGCAAAGCTAGAATAGGTAGATGACATTTACATGACGACAAAATCCAACAGTAATAAAATTCAATAACTTAGAGCGTAACTGCGCTACTTTTGAGCCAATTTACCTGCCCATTGGCAACGATTTGAGTGTTATTCCACCAATATAAAGCCAACCCGCTAAATAATATAACCCATTGTTTTAATGTAAATTAAAAGCAAATCACCAAATGCTGAATCAACAGCAATTGCAGTTTTATCTGCAATTATTCTCACGCTAGCCACAGATCCACTGAGCTAATTTGACTGTTTTTACATCATAAATCCGTCATCAAAAACAGGTAGCGTGTTCATTTTATTGCAACAATATTGATATCGACGCGCACAAAAACCGGCGCTAAGAGGACTTAATGGCTAACGGAAAAATCTATCGGGCAGCATGCGCTATCGCCATCACTTTTAGCCTTTTACTGAGTTTTAGTCTGATGCAGGCGCAGCTCAAACCCAGTAGCAACATAGATCTATTTGATATCGCCACAGAAGGTGCACTGCTAGTGCTAGGGCTGAGTTGGTTAACTATGGTGCTGCAAGCCAGACCTGACGGCAATGTTACTCGGCTACTCATCATTGGCTTACTCGGCTATAGCTTAGGCTGCTATATGGATTTACTGGATGAGTTTTTTATCAATAGCAGTTTACCGGTCTGGTTTAGCTGGCTAGAAAAACTGCCAACTCCAATAGGCTTACTCACGCTAACCCTAGGTTTATGGTTATGGCGCGAAGAACAAAAAACGGTCAATGAGCAGCTGCGCACCAGAGAGCAATTTTTCCGCCAGCATCAATTAGTTGATCGGGTAACCAAAATCTATGATGCCCGTGCCATTCGCCATCAATTAGACATACATATCAAACGCGATAAACAGCTTGGGCTAGTCATGTTGGATATGGATAATTTTAGCGATATTAACCGACAACAAGGCTTTAAAGAAGGCGATATCTTACTGACTAATATTGCTCAGCTCTTATCTAGCCAACTACGCTCGCAAGATTTGGTATGTCGCTATGCTGGCGACAGTTTTATCGTATTACTGCCCAATGCCTCCAACACTTTTACCCGCGCCATGGCCAACGAGCTCAAGCAGGCTATTAATCAACTAAACTGCCAAGCAAGTTGCGCCTCGGTGCATTATCACGCACATAACGCTCAACATGAGCCTGAAGCAAATGATTTAATTAGCCAGCTAAATAATGAGATGAAACAAATCAAACTGGCTCGGCCAATTGCAAAGGTCAGCTAAGCATGCAACGCATCGCTTATGCTCAAGATAAATGTATCGACAGTTCATTGTTGGTGGCCAGCTTGATCAGCTTGTTTGAGTATCGACAACTCAATATTCATCAACTGCTGATCGGTACCGGGATTTTTGAGCAAGACCTTCGCCGTTTAAACCACAAAATAAGCCCACTACAACTCTGCCAACTTATCGACAACGCACTCAGTTTATGGCCCGGTGACGATCTAGCATTTTTGTTAGGTCAACAGTGGCTACCAAGCCAAAGTGGCAACCTGACTAACGGCCTATTATGCAGCGCAAACTTCAGAGAGATGCAAAATCTGTGGCAACAATATCACTGGCAAACTCAACCTTGGTTGCAAGGTTGGCGCTGGCAAACAGAGCAACAGCAGCACTTAATATTACAACTGGACATTGCAACGGCTAAGCAGCAACAGTTCTTTATTGAGCTAACCCTTTCCAGCTTAGTGGCATCCTTTAAGCGCTTAGCCAATCAAGCTTGGCAAGGACACTTCTACTTACCCTACGCTAAGCCCAAACATATCGACCAGTATCATAAATACTTAGGCGACAAGCTTAGTTTTGCTCAGCCGTTATGCGTGATCAGCTACGATTTAGCCTTAAATAGCGTGCCATTTCAAATGGCAGATAAGCAGGGATTTAGGCTGGCAGAATTACAAGTACAGCAACAACAAAAGCAAACCGAATTTACCATAGGATTGCCAGCAATGATCCGCCGCCAGCTAACCAAAGAGCAGCATAACGCTTTGCCTGATGTTGCCCACAAACTAGGCTTAAGTCCAGCAACATTAAAGCGCCGTTTAAAACCTTTTAATGTCAGCTTTCAGCAGCTGCAAGACCAAGCGAATCTGTACAATGCCATCTACTTATTAGCAGTAACGGGTGAAACTAATTTGCAAGTTGCTCAGCAACTTAAATTTGCCGATAGCAATAACTTCAGGCGCTCTTTTAAACGCTGGACTGGACAATTACCTAGCCAATTTAGGTACTGGTTAAATCAAACATAAAAAATCGGCGACACATCTGCATGTGTCGCCGACTTTAAACTTTATACCGATTGATATTGGCTTAAAACTAGTTACTGCGCTCAGAAGTATAGATATTCCACATCATCGCAGTGCCAGACTCTTGCCATGTAGCCACTGCAACTAGGCGGTGTTCTCGACCTGACACAGCTTGAGGAATATGGTTTTGCTTATAATAAACTTCTTCTTTAATCGCATCGGCGGGAAAACCTTGCTCTACGGCAAGTTGAGTAATGTAGTCCACCCGGCGTTTGGCCAGCGCGTGGTTATAATCTTCACTGCCCTCTACGCTCGTATCACCCACTAAGTAGAGTGACGGCGACTGCTTTTGCGCTAAACGGCGGATAATACCGCGCCATTTATCAGCTTGCAGGGCATCTAAGGTATCTCTATCGAAACCAAACATAATCACTCTAAAGTCTTCTTTCACCGTTACATTTGGGCTTGGGCAACCATCATTATCAATGATTGCGCCTTTAGTCGTTGCGGCGCACTTATCACGGGCATTAATCACCCCGTCGATATCATTATCAAGCAGGTCGCGAGTTTGCGGTGCAACTGCAAATGGCTCAGCAGTTTCAGCGCAGCCTTGTAACAACAGCAAGCCAATAAGTATTGATTGAGTCAGCAAAGTGCGCATGTTATTTCTCCTCCGTCCAAGCTTCTGGGGTATCCACTCGGAATGACTCCATCAAATAACCTGTCGCGTTAATGAGACGGTAAGCAGCAATGTTGTAGTTATAATGGGCGGTGATGTAGTGCTTGCGCGCTAAAAATACTTCTACTTTGGCGTCTAACACATCAAGCAATGAGCGACGCCCAAGCTCAAACTGCTTGTTATAGCCTTGCTCAGCCTTAACCGCTTGGTCGACGTTTTCACGGTAGAAACCGCGTTGTTGACCGATAAACTCATAAGCATTCCAAGCTAAACGGGTGCCCTCTTCAACTTGCTTTTGAGTATTTTTACGAATAGCTAAAGATTGCTGATAGCGCCAAGAGGCCGCCTCTGTGCGATCGGTTGTTGAGCCACCGCTAAATAGGTCATAGCTCAGCATCAACATGGCGCGAGCATCTTCATCCGGCCCTTCAATGCCGCCTATGTTGTCGTTTTTATTCGCTTGCAGCTCTAACGATAAGGTTGGCCAAAAGTCGCTTTTTTCACGCTCGTGTTGAGCATTAGCAGCTTGAGTATCTAAAATCGCTGCATCAATTTCGGGGTGATTATCTAGTGCTAATCTAATCGCATCAGGCAGGCTAGTTGGTACATAATTAAAATCAGGCTGGGGATCATGTAAGTCTTTCGGCAGCTGACCGACTAAATCATAATAGCGCGCCTGCTTATCCATTTGATTGTTGCGTGCCGATAAATAGCCCGACTGACTAGTTGCTAGACGCGCTCGCACCTGCGCCACATCAGAATCACTGCTCAAGCCTTTATCTTTACGTGATTCAATATTTTTCAGCACTTCTTGGTGCTCTTTAATATTGCGCTCCGATAGCTCTACAATTTTATTAGCCATCGATAACTCAAGGTAAATTCGGCTGACCTCAAGGCTGAGATTTTCTGCATCGGACAATAAACCTAATCTTTCTGCTTCTTTTTCAAAATCTAGGCGATCTATTTCTGATGTCGTTCTAAAACCGTCGAAAATTAACTGCGAGACTCGCACGCCTATCTCGGTACGGTCTAATTCAGTATCGACACGTTGGCCACTGTTATAACGCACGTTCTCATAGCCAACACCGCCATACAGTTTAACTTGCGGCAGATAATCGCCCACGGCAGCCCGTTTATATCTTACAGCCGCTTCAAAACTGGCATATTTTTGCTGAATCGTAGGGTGATGATTAATCGCCTCAGCCACAGATTCTTCAAGCGTAAGAGCCTGACTTGGGGCTGACAATATTAGTATGGGTATAAGTAGCAGTCGTCGCATCGTATCCTTACCTTATGGTTCGCGAAGTGCATTCGCTTTAGCGCGTAATAGAGGCTTTAGCCAATAATTTAAAACAGTTTTCTCACCGGTTAGTATGTCGGTACTGGCTTGCATACCCGAGATAATCGGCCAGCCATTAAGTACGTTTTCTTCGGTTTTAACATGGGCTTCAAAGTAGGTAGTGCCGTCATCTAGCTGCTGAGCGTCCGAGCTCACATAAATAACTTCACCTTTTAGCCCACCGTAAATAACAAAATCATAAGCGGTAAATTTAACGGTCGCCTTGAGTCCTGTGTGTACAAATGCAATATCTTTGGGGGCGATGCGGGTCTCTACAATCAATGCGCCATCTTGAGGAACCACCTCCATAATCGACTCGCCAGGTTCTACTACCGCTCCTATTGAGCGTAATAATATATTGGTTATATTGCCATTTATTGGCGAAACAATTTTTGTACGCGCTAAACGGTCGGCCAGTGTTTTAATACTTTCGGTCAACGCATTTAGCTCATTGACCACCTCATTTCGCTCGGCCTCAGCACGACTCAAAAAGTCTAGTGCTACAGTCAAGTACTCAGCTTCAGCTTGGCTTTGTGCCGCTTGCAACTGACGGCCATTGGCCTTTGACGCCGACAACTCACCTTTAAGGCGAATTTCATCTCGCTCTAGCTTTAATAACTCTAATTCTGCCACCGCGCCATCGCGCACCGCAGCGCGAGTCATGACGATTTCTTGCTTAACCAATTTAAGGCCACTTAACTGCGCCTGTGTAGTAATCCTAGCCTCTTCAATGGCTTGTATTTTTTGCTCTATCACCTGTGCAGATTGCTCTAATTGCGAAGACAACTGCGACAAACGCGATCTAAATATGGCTTTTGAACGACTGCTCACCGCGACATCGGTAGCACTAATTGCCACAACATCAATCGATACCTTATCTCGCCAAAAATCGGCAGCGTCATCAATCACCACAGTGGCAATTTCAGCATCTAAACGCGCCTTTTGTCTTTGCAATGCCGCAGACTGAATACTGGCTTCATCAAAAGCGGAGGCAAAGCGTAGCTCATCTAAAATAAGTAATGGTTGGCCAGCCTTAACGGTTTCACCCTCTTTAACTAAAACTTGTTTTAAGATCCCGCCATCTAGACTTTCGATTTGCTGTACAGCTTGGGTTGGCACCACTCTGCCCTCGCCAACAACCACCTCTTCAAGTTTGGCAAAAGACGCCCAAACAATGGTGACCACGATCAGTGCTGCTACCAGCAAAATCACTTGATTTGCCCGTTTGGCGCCCTCTAGATGTTTGATGTGCAAACGCCCGCTCATTTGGCATCCCCTTTTTGGCGCACATTGACCACTTTAATACGGCTTTTCCCACGCTGATTCATTTCAGCGGGTGTTTGCTCCATAGTGATACGGCCTTTATCTACCACTAAAATCCTATCGCATAGGCTAAGAAGTCTTGGGTTGTGGGAAGCGATCACCATTGAGGTTTCAACTTGCGATAAACACGCGATAATTTGATTTTCAGAGCGTTCATCCATTGCGCTGGTTGGCTCATCGAGTAGCAGTAACTTGGGTTGGCGTAATAACACTCGAGCAAGAGCGATAGCTTGGCGCTGACCACCTGATAACTGGCGACCAAACTCACCCACTTGGCTGTCGAGCCCACTGCCTAAACGATCCATAAGTTTGTCGATACCAGAGCTAATAATGGTATTGGCGAGCAAGTTTTCATCGATGCCTTTTAAGCCGAATAACAAGTTATCTAACACGCTGCCGTAGACCAAAGTCGGTTGCTGCGACATCCAAGCTACATGCTCACGAATATCGCTCACCGACCACTGACGCGCTTCTAAGCTGTTGTAAAACAGCTGACCACTGCTTAGCTGATATTGCCCAGCAAGGATTGATAACAAACTCGATTTACCCGCACCCGCTGGCCCCAGCAAACCTATTTTCTCGCCGGGTTTTATCTCTAAATTCACTTCGGTAAACGCTGGTAGTGGCTGGTCTGGATAAGTAAAGCTGGCATCACGCAGCGACACTGAGCCATTAAAACCAACAGCTGTGCTTGGCTGACTTGCAAAATACTGCTCTTGTGGAAGTTCAAGAATAGAACTCACCGCCGTCATGGCTGATTGTGTTTGTTTAAACTTAAGTAGCAACATTGAAATTTGATTAATAGCGTTGCCTGCTCGACCGCTCAGCATCACGATGGCAATCAAGCCCCCCATGCTTAAATTACCCGCATGGATCTGATAAACACCTGTGATAATTAGGCCTATGGTGACGAGTTGCTGACTATTCATCACACTATGGTTTAAAGTGTTTGAAGCAATACGCGATTCGTTTTGCCAGTCAGCCAAACTACTTACTGTGTCATCCCAAATTCGCTGTGCTTTAGCTTCACCGTTGTTTTGCTTGGTTTCTACTAGCAAATTTAAGGTTTCGATTAGGTGAGCTTGGCGCTGAGTAGCAAGCTGTGAAGTCTGCTCAATCGTTGCCATCAGCTTTTTCTGCATCACAAAACTTATGATTAACAGCAATAGCATGCAGGCTAAAGGTACTAAAACCATGTAACCGCCTAGCCAAGCAATTAAGGCTAAAAACAGTAAGGTAAAGGGGAGATCTACGGCGGTAACTAAAGTCGCTGAGGTAATAAAATCGCGAATACTATCGAACTCTTGCAGTTGTTTAGCAAAAGCCCCCGCTGAGGCGGGCCGATTTTCTAGCCGCATACCGAGCACTTTAGCAAACAAGATATTCGACATCTTTATATCAACTTGCTTACCCGCTACATCGGCTAAACGAGTACGGGCTTGCTTAAGTAGCCAGTCAAAAAGAATAGCTAAACTGGCTCCCGTTGCTAACACCCAAAGCGTGTCTATAGCTTGATTGGGCACAACGCGGTCGTACACATTCATGGTAAACAGTGGCGTGACCAGCGCTAAAATATTAATGGCCAATGAGCCCAGCAAAAAACTGCCGTAAAATGGTTTAACCTCATCAAAAGCGCTTAATAACCAATGACGCTTAACACTAAAATGATGTTCTTCGCTTCGAGCATCTGTAACCAGTTTACGCTTAACGTGCCAACTATCTTGATGATAGTCAGCCTTAAACTCTGCCGAACTAATAATGGTTTGCTGACCATCACCGCTCAATAACAGCCATTCACCCGCGGCATTTTTATCTAATAAAGCCGGCACATCTAGCTTGGAAAATACGATGGCTGGTAAGGCCATTTTAGCGAGTGTTAACTTTTGCTCTATCGCCTCAATACCTACATTATTACAGGCTTGTACCAATTCACTACTGGTTAGTCCGCCAGGTTTAGCCAGCAATTGGCTAAATAGCATCTGCTCAGAGCATGCTAGCCCTAGGCGCTGACAAAGTTCCGTAATAACGTTAGCAAGCACATCGATCTTATTATTCATCATGGCTGCTGACTCAGTAACGCCATATCTTCTTCAAGGCGAGATATCGCATCATTAGGCAGGCTGCCGTATTCATATTCTGAATGTTGATTAGACGCTAACGGCTGTGGCTCATTATTCTGCTCAAGGCTTTGTTTGATGGCATTAGCCAGCATGGCTTCTCTAAAGTTTTCTTTATGCTCAAACATCTCCTCCATTCGCATTTCATCTTCTAAACTAAACGCTCTTATCGCTGTGAAAGGTGAGAAGAAGGTTGGCATGGCATCAACGGTTACGGTGATCACTTCAACGTCACCTGCTGCAGTATCGGTACCCAACACAGCGGTTGGATCTAAGGTTAAATCAAATGAATCTCCATCTTGAGCACCTATAATTTTTAAGGAGCCAACATCAATGAAATTAACCACCCATTTATCACCACTTTGGCTACCAGCGGATAGCGTCATCCCATCAGGTACACCGTAAATCGTGAGTATTCCTGACTCGTTCATCGCCGGATTTTGTAAACTTATGCCTAAATTTAAGGCGACGTTATTAACGTCATTCGCAGTGATATCGCCAATTTGAGTCCACACTGGCGCATCCACCTCAGGCGTAATTTCAACTTCAAAATTAAGCACTTCTGCAGTGCTCGTAGCTGTTTCAACACTACCAAGCACCACAGCTGTGTCGATAGAGGTAAGTTCCAGTTGCACATCTAAAGTGCCAAAAGCTAAATCGCCAGGAAAAATCTGTAACTGTGTAACAGGGCTCACGGCTGTCACCACAGCAAAATAGTTGTTATTGGCAGCATCGTATTGCAATGACACCAAACTACTGCCAATTTTAATACTTTCAAGCCCAACGAGTGCCGAGGCATCTGCCGAGCTGATAATGACTTTGACCGAGATAAGCTCTGTAGCATCGAACTCATTAATTTTGGCATTAAGGTCGATGTTAATGACTTCATCTTCAAGGCTTGTGTATTGGCTTTCGGGCGCAGTAATCACTTCAATACCATCGGCAACAGGCGACACGCCAACAACGATGTCTGCACTTGAAGTAACAAAATCAGCGGTCCCCAACTCTTGAGTAATGGCTTGAATCGATAGTGGAATATCACCACTGAAATCTAATGGAGCTTGCAGCACCAGTCCTGCGAGCTGAGCTGGGGTGACAGCCCAAGAAAAGGTAGGCGAACCGTTAAAGCTGCCACCATCTTTACCTTCGTTAGGCAGTTGCACTAAGTTGGCACCATCTTGAAAATACAACACAGCACCAGTCGGTACACCTTGAATCGTAAGGTAAATAACCTCTGAGCCATCTTGGTCAATCAAACCGAGACTGCTCATATCCAATCCCGATAGCGCAATCAAGCTGTCCTCTTGACCAGTAAAGAGTTGCGTATCACTGGGTAAGTTTGCCGCATCGGTAACAGGAGTAACCTCTATCGTAAAGGTACTTTCAAATGGAGATTGGTCAGTAACATCTACGCCATTGATGCTTGCTGTATCTAGGCTTGTTGCTGACAACTTGAGCCTAAAATCACCGCTTAAATGCTCTGTTGGCACAAACTCTAACAAGCCTAGAGACAAGTTCAACGCGGCCATAGTGCTGCCGGTAAACTCCCATATGTCGGTAGTACCAGCCTTTAATGACCAAAGCCCGGTTATATCATTTATTGCACCGCCATCAAGCAAGGTAATAGTGATAGGGTTATTGCTGTCACCAAATAGAATTTGCTCTGAGCCACCCGTTGTTGGGCTTGCATCAGGGTCATCAAATACCAAGCTAATGCCCAATGGGATAGGTGCATCTTCTTGCATCACCCTATTGGCTACGATGAGTTCAACGCCGTCTGCGACAGGTGTAATCTCGACTTCTAGGCTTTGGCTGTCATCAATTTTGGTGTCGCCGCTTACGGTGTCGGTGGCGATAATTCGAATAGGAATAGTCAACTCACCAGCATAATCTTCGCTGATATTGTGGAGTTTCAAATTGCCGAGCGAAGCGGAAGTAAACACAAACTCGATAATATTTTCGCCGCTGGCATCATAAACAGCGGTAACATCGCTACCGGTAAAATAGCCACCCTCAGGTAAATCTGACGCCAGCACTCTAAAACTAATCAGATCGTTGTTATCACCACTAAGCACTTGGTTTAGGTGACCAGAAAAATCGATAGTGGTGTCTTCAATAGCATCTGCTGGGTTAATCTGTAATTGACCAACTGCCGTCGCCTGACTCGTGCCAGCGCCTTGAGTAAACTGCACCTCAAAACTAGTGCTGATGATCTCGGCATCGTCACGGTCTAGTACTCTAGCCTCTACCGTTATTTGCTCTACACCTGTGGCAAATTCACTAATGATTGTGGCACCTGCAAGCAGATCTAACGCGTACTCCTGCACGGTATCACTCGTCATGCCATTTACAGGAATAATCCAACGCCCATCGCCGTCATCAATTGCCCCGTTTGGATGATAGACATACCAACCGTCACCACTTGGCACGGTAATAACCACATAATCTAATACTTCAGAACCATCAATATCACCATCAAAGAACAAGCCTTGACCCGTTAAATCAATCGCATTGCCATCGGTGCTAATCAACAACCCTTGCTCACTTTGCAAATGGGTAGTTAAGTCAACCACAGCATCCACTACTACCGTTATTTCAGTAGCAATGTATTCACTCACCACAGTGCCGGTTTCTGAGGTATCGGTGATTTGATAACTAATTGTAAAAGAGAAGCTGCCATCGGCATCTTGTGGCGGCACCGCCGCTAAACGACCGGAGTTAAGTAGTGCTTCTAAAGTGGGGCTGGTACTATCGAGCAAGGTTGTAACATCTAAGCCACCTGCTGGTATGCTTACTTGCGCTCCATCCAAGGTTAAAATGAATCCATCGGCACCTTGGAAAGGAATAATCAACCCGGTAACGGTTTCGCTACCGTCTAAGTCAGCATTTAAATTAGGCGTAAAATCGAGAGGAATGGCTTGATCTTCATAACCGTAACTGACTGTGGCTAAAGAAGTTGCATTGGCATCGATGACAGGAGCGATATCAATATTTAACGTTAGTTCGTAATCAGCAGAGTCACCGTCGAGCTCTGTGCTTTGCACGAATATACTCAGGCTAATCTGGCCACTAAAGTCACTCGCTGGTTGTAAACTTAAGGTGGCCAGCAGTGAAGCTGACACGCCATATACTGGCTGATTATTAATAAAATCAACTACCGGAAGGTTAACCGCGTTACCTGCTGAATCGACAAAGATAACCCCTTCAGGTAAACCTGTTATGCGCAAGTCTAGCGACTCTGACCCATCGTCATCAGAACTTACAATGGTAAAGTCTAGTGCGATATTTTCATCTTCATTAAATGCCACCACATTTGAGATAACCCCAGTAGCACTGTCTATCGCCCATATACTGGCATCTGCATTAATTACTGGCTGGTCATTCGCCACTCCCGTTAAGGTTACAGTAACTGTACTTACATCACTGTACCTAGGGTTAGGATGAATAACGCCATCGGCAGGATCAACACCATCTTGTGATGTTTCAGTTGCGAAGCTTTTAACCGAAATAGAGAATGGACCTAAATTAGCCGAGCTTACGTCATCTGCGGGGATAAGCTTGGCCGCACCGCTATCAACCTCTGAGGCCAACACAGTCCAGACACTGCCATTAAAGCTGGCTGAAGGCGCATCTATCGACCAACCATCGGGCAAGGTAAATTCAAAGCTTAAGAACTCTGAACCAGAAGTATCAGTTAGTGTTCCAGAAACGACAGAACTAAGCAGGATGGGAGCATCTTCATCACTACGAATATTTTGGGTTGTCAGGGTTGGCTTATCAGCAATCGGCACAACGGCAATTGTCACCGTCTCAACACTACTTAGTGCGCTATCTTTATTATCACTTTCTGTGGTTTTTGCTTGCACAGTAAAGCTAAATTTTCCTGCTAGATTGTCACCCACTTTAGCCACTAGGTTATCTAGTTGCATTTGGCTAATAGTCATTCCTGAAGTTATTGTTACTCCAATTGCGCTCAGTGTTAAGCCAGCGGTGATATTGTCGATAATATAGCTAACAGTTTCAGAGCCCTGAGGATCAACACCAGTCTCATCGACAGAACTTGCACTCACATTGATATTGAAGCTATCGGCGTCTTCATTAACGCTATAACTAAATTCACTGTCGGCATCCCAAGTTGGCGTATCAGCCACAGATTCCACAGTAATTGGGACTGTAGTGGTGATCGGCGGCTTACCGGTAATATTTACCGTTATGACAAATGCCGCACTGGCTGTTGCATCTGAGCCATCCTCTATTGGCTGATAACTTAAATCGCCGTTAGGAATTGCCACCCGCGTCAAAAGGTCTTCAGTTAACAGTCCATTTAAAATAGACAAGATATAATTGCCATCGGCGTCCTTCGGCACCTCTACGCCATCCAGCATTAATATACCGCCCTGTAACGCAGCGGCATCGAATATCATGCTGACAACAAATTCGCTTTCGTCGATGTCTCCCGGTCTAGCTTCAACACCAAAAATGGTATTGGCGTCTTCAATAAATTGTGTATTAAAGACCTCGACAGAGCCCTCAGCATCTTTGGCAATTATGGTTAGGGTGTCTGTTGCTATATCACCATCAGCATCGGTAATTTGTAGCAATACATCTTCATTAAATTGCTGTTCATTGTAAGCAAACTCAAAAGTGGTCACCGTTGCGAGACCATTCTCATCTACCACCAGCTCACCATATTTAACCGCTACAGGATTAGCGTCAGTGAATAATTCGATTGTCGCGCCAACGGCATAAGCAACGCCTTTGTATGTAATCCCTGTAACCTTAGCGCCATCAGCACCTTGCTGTGCTACCGAGAACATTTGTACGCTATATACATCGCCATTGCTTTCAAAGAACTCTAATGTTTTGGCGGTATCTTCTGGAATATCATCCTTAACTGTCACAGTGATAGTTTGCGCTGCAGACTTATCGTTATCAGCATCAATTGCATTAACTTCAAATACTAAGTCTAATGAGTTTTCGCCATTAGCATTGGCGTGATCCAGCGCCTTAAACTGCCTAAATTCAACTTTGCCATTAGCATTGAAACGGATCTGAAATACCTTATCGCCGCCAGTTTCAGTTGTCGCCACATACCAACCGTTACTGTTTGCCGTTGTATTAAGAATGACTTTTTCACCGCCGCTAAAGACGCTGCCAAAACTAAAACTATCGGTCAGGGTAATTTCGGTTATTTTGTCACTACCTGAAGACGTTGAAAGCACTTCACTTGTGGAGATAGGATTGGCTGTGGTCAGGTTACCTTCGTTAATATTAAGCTGTAGCGCATTGGGTAGGATTGCATTTTGACCATCGTAGATAGCTACTGAGACCTCTGCTGATGACACGGTATTATCGCTATCGCGAATATTTACCATCACGTTTAGAGTATCTAAGACGTCAGCCGCACCTAAATGATCAATAGCGCTAACTAATTTAAAATCGAGCTCAACAGTGCCACTGGTCTCAGCACTAATATCAATATTGGTTGGTAACCTCATGGTAAAGACCAATACCCCGTCTGCAGTTACCGCATCAAGCGAGGCGCCGCCATCTTTCACCACCCAGTAAAGCGCTGAACCATTTTGAGTTAAGGTTATACCCGCCGCATTTTTTACTTCACTGCCATCAGTAACATTAAAGCTAATATCGATAATAGGATCTTTACTCGCAGTAATATTAAAAGAGCCCGTTGCAGTATTATCGAATGCGGTAATACTTGGGATCTCACTAACGCTTAAATTGATATCGTTTATCGTTGCGGCGTCAGCATCTTGTACGGTAACCGTTAAGGTTGCATTCGATGAGTCACCATCAAAATCTGCCACCGACAGGGTAAAGTCGATATCTTCACTTAAGGTTTGGTCAAACGCTTTATACAGGGTGAAGCTATAAGCTTGATTAATACTGTCGCTAGTTGCGCTCCATGTTTCACTTAGCTCAATAACAAACACAGGTGAATTAACATCGCCGGTATGCCCTGTCAGCGTTAAACCATCAGCACTGATTTGGTATTGAATAGTCTCGCCACCAGCCGTTAACTTTGGCTGTAGCCCCAAAGCGGCAAAACCAACAGAAGCAACAGCATCACTGCCCACCAGTACATCAAAGCTGCCATTTTTAACAATGGCACTGCCGATTAAGTTATTTTCATCGAAAGTAAGCTGACTAATGTTGGCTAATGCAGGTGAATTTCCATCGCTTACCTGCCAAGTTAGATTGCCCTGAGTGATATCAGTACCGTCTAAATCGGTGGCGGTAACTTGAGTGATAATTTCAATCAGATCATTAGATAAATGATCCAACGGTGCTGACTGACTAAAGACTGCATCCACGCTTAAGTCATCACCAGTATTGCTAGCCGATAACGTAATGCTAAATACTACCGTAGCTGCTGCATTATCTGTTTTCGCGGTTAAGGTTTTACCGTTATTCGACAATTCAAATTTAAGTGCAACCCCGTTGCTCATTAAACCAAGATTCGCTAATTGGAACGGCGTTAATGCGGTGAATCGAATAGAATCGGCGATTAAAGTGTCTGAACCTGCTGTAACGGTGAACGTCTTCGAAGTGCTTTGCACCCCAGCATCAATATCAGCTTCAGTATTCGCCCCTATTACATCAGCCATACTACCGGCAGCACCATCGGCAACCGTGAATGTGGCATTGGCACTAGCGCTACTACCATCCACGTCAACCACGGTATAGACCAGCTCAACTTCTTGTAATACCGAATTATTCAGGTTATCAGCGACACTAAAGCTCCAACTACCATTAGGCTGAATGGTAATCACCCCTTGCGGAGTATTAATCACCGCAGCTGCGCCAGCCGTCACGGGATAGTCGATGCCATTATAGTTTATTGAGGTAACGGTAAGCGGCCCCTCTACGGTGTAGTCATTACCCAATAAAGAACCAACAGCAACAGTATCTTCGACCACAAACGCATGATCATCAAAAGCAAAGGCTCTTGAATCGCGAATATTCAACACTGCGTAGGTAATGATTTGTTCTGAGGTACCGTCTGCATCGATTTGCAGCCCGCTTAGACGGATATAACTAAGTACATTTTTATTGTTGAGTTCATCCATTGGCTGGAACAAACGAACATTCAAGTCTGTGCCTGACAAACTCGCTGTCATCACCACTTTACCGTCACCATCACGGGTAAGCACGAATGACTGGCCATCGGCAGCAACATTAATACTGAGTGCTTGACCTTCTGAAGTCAGCAGCAATAAGCGACTTTGCTCAGCAGTAATGCTGATATCGGCATCAAAAATATCAATCGGCACCACAACACTGGTACTAGAGCTTACGTTAAGCAGGACCTCATAAAGCGAGGCGATATCCGGCACCAACAGCGTTGGCATGTTATCGGTTGCACTATTGCCCGCAAGATCGGTAGCGGTAACCTCTAGACTCCAAGATGCCCGACGGTTTAATCCCGCCACGTCCATATTATCAAATAGCCAACTACCATCAGCAGCTACAACTGCGCTAAAGCTTAGAGTATTGACGCCATCAGAAAGGTTTAAAACGACTGTCTGCCCTGCCTCGACTCCGGTTGTCGTCCCGCTCAGTGATTTTTGTACACCATATATAAACAATGCAGCATCAAATCCATCTGCACCTGTATCGATATCAATGCTAATTTGCGTATCTAAAACTGCAGTATTATTTGCAATCGCGGGGTTACCAGCCAGATCTGAACTAGTTGCTTGTAACGATAGCTGACCGTCTGCAAATACTGATAAATCGACATTTTCAACCTGCCAAGCTCCGTTAACTACCACGCTGTTAAAGGTTACGGTTTTGCCATTGATATCAGTAACAGTAATCACTACGGGGCGACCATTTTCAATATTAATCACTGTGCCAGCTAAAGTTGCATCTTTTGACTCTGCAGTATTTATAAGGCCGTTATCATCAACAATTTCAACTGCAATACTGGCTAAGCTATCTTTATCCGCACTGGTTGTCGCATCAACCACATTGCCCGCCACATCGGCTGCACTGGCTGAAAAGGTTAACGCTCCATCGCTTAGACTCGACAGATCTGCATCATCAATCTGCCAACCCGCTCCCACGACCATGGTAGTGAAAGTTAAGGTTTTACCATTAATATCAGTGACAGTTACCCTAACCGCTTGCCCCGCCTCAATATCAGTAACTATGCCCGATAGATCAACGAGCCCCATCTCGGCAGCGTTTATCACCGCATCCGTTCCGGTATCAACCTCAATGGTAATTGAGGCCAGAATATCCACCGCGATAGTATCTGTAGCTGTGGCTTGGTTACCTGCGGTATCAGCAACCGATACCACTGCTGTTAAACTGCCATCAGCAAAGCCTGATAGATCTAGACCTGATAGTTGCCATGCTCCGGCAACTACAACCGTTGTAAAGCTACGATCGTTGCCTGAGCCGTCACTGAATATAACTGTAACCGTCTGACCATCTTCGATATTACTGACCGTACCACGCACCGTAACAGCTTGCTGCTCTTGGCTATTTATCACCTGATCATTATCGACAATTTCAATCGTGACCGAGGCTAAGGTATCTTTCAGCACCGTGTTTGTACTGGTGCCAATATTGCCCTCAAAATCTGAAGTTATCGCTCTAAGGGTTAATTCGCCTTCCGCCAGCGACGACAGGTCTAATCCATCTAACAACCAAGTGCCGTTGCGGGTAATGCTATTAAACACCAAGGTTTTGCCGTTAATGTCGGTAACAAACACTTCAACAGGACGACCATCTTCGACGTTGTAAACAAAGCCACCAAGCACTGACTGACCGACTTCGCTTTGATTAAGTACGCCATCATTATCAATAGCGGTAATTGTTATCGCAGCTTGGCTTTCTTTGTAGGCATCATCGGTAGCACTTGCTGTATTACCTGCTTGATCGGTGACGCTAGCGCTAAAAGTCAGTGGACCATCAGCGAGCCTAGATAGGTCTTTATCTTGCAGTTGCCAGCGACCATTAATCACAATCGCCATAAACTGTAATTGCAGGCCCGCATTATCAGTGACAGTAATTGATACTCTTTGACCATCTTCAATGTCTGTCACTTCACCAGACATATCGACTCGCAGCATTTCTCGTGCATTGAGAACTGTGTCATTGCCGGTATCAACATCAATAGTAATCGAGGCAAGAATATCAACATTAATGGTATCTGTAGCCGTTGCTTGATTACCTGCGGCATCTGCAACCGATACTGTTGCGGTTAGGCTGCCATCAGCAAAGCCTGTTAAATCTAAACCTGATAGTTGCCATTCCCCAGCAACCACAACCGTTGTGAAGCTCCGCTCACTGCCTGAGCCATCACTGAGTTTGACTATAACAGTCTGGCCATCTTCAATATTACTGACCGTGCCGCGCACTGTTACCGATTGCTGCTCTAGGCTATTAATCACCGCATCATTATCGATAATCTCAACCGTGATACTGGCTAAGCTATCTTTATCCGCACTCGTGGTAGCATCAACCACGTTACCCGCCACATCGGCTGCACTGGCTGAAAAGGTTAACGCTCCATCGCTTAGACTCGACAGATCTGCATCATCAATCTGCCAACCCGATCCCACGACCATGGTGGTGAAAGTTAAGGTTTTACCATCAATATCGGTGACTGTTACCGTAACCGTTTGCCCCGCCTCAATATCAGTAACCGTACCTGATAGGTCAACCATTGCCATCTCAGCAGCATTAATCACCGCATCGGTTCCGGTATCCACATCAATGGTAATCGAGGCAAGAATATCCACTGCGATGGTATCTGTAGCCGTTGCGAGATTACCCGCGGCATCTTCAACCGAGACCGTTGCGGTTAAACTGCCATCGGCAAAGCCTATTAGGTCTAAACCTGATAGTTGCCATGCTCCGGCAACTACAACCGTTGTAAAGCTACGCTCATTGCCTAAGCCATCACTGAGTACCACGGTTATAGCCTGACCGTCTTCAACATTACTGACCGTGCCGCGCACCGTAACAGCTTGCTGCTCTTGGCTATTTATCACCGCATCATTATCGACAATTTCAATAGTGACTGAGGCTAAGGTATCTTTCAGCACCGTGTTTGTACTGGTGCCAATATTGCCCTCAAAGTCTGAGGTTATCGCTCTAAGGGTTAACTCGCCTTCAGCCAGCGACGACAGGTCTAATCCATCTAAAAGCCAAGTGCCGTTGCGGGTAATGCTATTAAACACCAAGGTTTTGCCGTTAATGTCGGTAACAAACACCTCGACTGGACGACCATCTTCGACGTTGTAAACAAAGCCACCAAGGACTGACTGACCGACTTCGGTTTGATTAAGAACACCGTCATTATCAATGGCGGTAATCGTTATCGCAGCTTGGCTTTCTTTATAGGCATCATCGGTGGCACTTGCTGTATTACCAGCGAGATCGGTGGCGGTTGCGCTAAAAGTCAGTGGACCATCAGCAAGACTAGATAGGTCTTTATCTTGCAGTTGCCAGCGACCATTAATCACAGTCGCCATAAACTGTAATTGCTGGCCCGTATTGTCAATGACGATGATTGTCACCACTTGGCCATCTTCAATGTCTGTCACTTCACCAGACATATCGACGCGCAGCATTTCGCGCGCATTGAGCACCGTATCATTGCCGGTATCAACATCGATGGTGATTGAAGCGAAGATATCCACCGAGATAGTATCTGTAGCCGTTGCTTGGTTACCTGCTGCATCTGCAACCGATACTGTTGCGGTTAGACTACCATCAGCAAATCCAGTTAAATCAATATCAGTAAGCAGCCATTCCCCAGCTACAACCATTGTTGTGAAGCTGCGCTCGTTCCCAAGACTATCAGTTAAAACAACTGTTATAGTCTGACCGTCTTCAATGTTACTGACCGTGCCTTGCACCTTAACAGCTTGCAGCTCTTGGCTATTTATCACCGCATCATTATCAACTATCTCAACAGTGACAGAGGCTAAGGTATCTTTCAGCACCGTGTTTGTACTGGTGCCAATATTGCCCTCAAAGTCTGAGGTTATCGCCCTAAGGGTTAGCTCACCTTCCGCTAGTGACGACAGGTCTAATCCATCTAACAGCCAAGTGCCATTGCGGGTGATGCTATTAAATACCAAGGTTTTGCCATTAATGTCGGTAACAAATACTTCAACTGGGCGACCATCTTCAACATTACGCACAACACCTGCCAGTACTGATTGTCCTGCTTCAACTTGATTGAGTACACCATCGCTATCGATAGCGGCGATAGTAATCGCTGCTTGGCTCTCTTTATAAGCTTCATCTAGCCCATTTGCAGGGTTACCTGCCACATCAATACTATCGGCAGTAAATTGCAATGGACCTTCTGCTAAGCTAGAAAGGTCTTTATTTTCAAGTTGCCACAAGCCATTTAATACACTTGTGGTGAAGGTGAGCTGCAGTCCATTAATATCAGTTACCGTAATAGTCACGGTTTGCCCATCTTCGATATTCTTGGCAACACCTTCCATATCGACCCGCTTAATCTCGCGAGCATTAAGCACAGTGTCGTTACCAGTATCAACTTCGATAGAGATCTCAGCTAATGTGTCTTTGATACTACTATCTGTATCACTGGTTACTTCACCAGGATAAGTTGCAGCAGTAATAACAGCGTTAAGCTCTCCTTCTGCAAATGACTGCAAATCAACAGCATCAAGCTGCCACTGTTGATTAAAAGCTGTCACGCTAAAGCTTTGAGACAAACCAAGACTATCAGTAATGGTTAGCTCTAGAATTTGGCCATCTGCAGCATTAATAGCGCTACCAGATAAAATGACTTTAGGTACTTCAAACTGATTGAGGTAACCGTCGATATCAATAAATTCAACGGTTAAAGTGATAGGAATAAATGTGTCTAGCTGATTCGCAGTAAACTGGTTATTACCTTGGGATGTAAGTTGATCTCCTTGGGTAGCAAAACCGGAGTCAGCAATAACGCTGTCGTTATCAGATTGAACAACTTGATAAATTAAGTTCAATCCCTCTTGCTGTTCACTCGCTGAATCACTTTGATTACGACTGTCCTGCTGATCTTGTTCTTGCTGATCAGCATTATTTTCTATCGTGCTTAACTGAGTAACATTCTGAGGGATAATAACTTTTATGCCATCAATAAAGCTATATTCACTGCCATTATCATCGACTTGGATAGCCTCTGATTGTAGGTTATGGACTGGTATATCCGTTTGCAACTGATGCGGTAAAATCATCACCCACTGGCCATCAGCGGTCACAGCCCAATACGTATCATCAAGCTTTACATAATAAATAACCACGGCACCAAGAGTTGTCATCAGTAAATATCCTTTTAACTTCAGCCACTAAAAGCAGTCGCACAACTAATCGACAGTAAACACAGTATTGATCCACAACCTTGCTATTTACAAGTTAAGAACACTTGAACAACATTAATAATAAGAAAAATATTAAGACATGGGCTAAATCAAGAGCCACAAGTTAGGAAAATCTAACAAAAAACAAATTGGGAGTTTGCACAAGAGTATTTATTTAACAGCTACAATTGAATATTTAGCTATACTTATTGGCAGAGCTTATTAAGCAGAAGAATATAAAGAAAAGACCAATTAAAGGATGAACTTCAATTGGCCTAAAAATTTGAAAACGCAATTATTTGAATTATGCAGCTTGCCCTGCAGCCACGCCAGAGCTCCAAGCCCACTGAAAATTAAACCCACCTAACCAACCACTTACGTCCATAACTTCGCCAACAAAGTACAAACCTGAAACGGTTTTAGCTTCCATGGTTTTTGAAGATAGCTCGTTAGTGTCTACACCGCCTAAAGTGACTTCTGCTGTGCGGTAACCTTCGGTGCCGTTCATCACTAGACTCCAAGATTCAAGATCTACCGCCAGCTTTTCTAACTCTGCATGAACTAACTGGTTAAGCGCTTTGTTCAATAATGACTCTGCAAATAGCACTTCAACTAGACGCTTAGGTAACCATTGCGACAAGGCATTACGCAAACTCTGCTTTGGGCTATTCACTAACACAAATTGCAGCTTTGCACGCACATCTTCACCCGGTAGCAAGTTAATGCTGATGACTTCACCTGGATTCCAATAATTTGAGATCTGCAAAATAGCAGGCCCTGAAAGACCACGATGGGTAAATAACAGCGCTTCGCTAAACTGGGTGCCATCTTTAGCGGTGATAGTGCTTGGTACCGCAATGCCAGATAGTGGCTCAAAGCGTTGCTTTTGATCGCTGTGCCAAGTAAACGGCACTAAACCTGCGTGAGTAGGCAACACCTTTAAACCAAACTGCTCAGCAATGTGATAACCATAAGGCGATGCGCCTAGCTTTGGCATAGACAAGCCACCAGTGGCAATCACTAACGACTCACAAGTGTAATGCTCTTTGTCAGTAACTAACTCAAACAAACCATCAGCATTTTTGCTGATGTCACTAATTTCAGTACGTAATTTAATTTGCGCGCCAGCCCACTCACACTCGGTAAGCAGCATAGTGACGATCTCTTTAGCGGAGTCGTTACAAAATAACTGGCCATGATCACGCTCGTGATATTCGATGCCATGACGCTCCACCAATTCGATAAAGTCACTTGAGCGATAGCGCGCTAAGGCTGACTTAACAAAATGACTATTACCGCAGATAAAGTTCGCAGGTTCGACTTTTTGATTAGTGAAGTTACAGCGACCGCCGCCACTGATAAGAATTTTACGCCCCGCTTGTTTGGCGTTATCTAGCACTAATACATCACGGCCTCGGTAACCAGCAGAGGCGGCGCACATAAGGCCTGCCGCTCCGGCTCCAATAATGATGACGTCATGATGTTTCACTCGATAACTCCTAAAAACGTAGCTAGCCTCAAAAACTGGGGTAAGTTTTGAGCATAAAAGGGGCGCTATTTTAACACTGTTATTTGTACATGGAAGTACTTATGCCTGTAGCTCAATACTGCAAAAACAAAAAACCGAAGCTAGGCTTCGGTTTTAATTAACTGTATTAGTTATTCAGTTTAATAGCTGAAATACTATTCTGCCGACGATGTCTCTGACTTTTGCTCACGGCTAAGTAGCTCTTTAGCTGCATCAACCGGTGACTTGCCTTTATACAAGACTTGATAAACCTGTTCAGTGATTGGCATCTCGACGCCTAAACGCTTAGCGAGCGTGTAGACTTCTTTGGTATTGCGATAGCCTTCAACCACTTGGCCGATTTCATCTTGTGCCGTTTCAACATCACAACCTTTACCAAGCGCTAAACCAAAGCGACGGTTACGCGACTGATTGTCGGTACAGGTCAGTACCAAATCACCTAGACCAGCCATACCCATAAAGGTTGAGCCTTGAGCGCCAAGCGCTTCGCCTAGTCGAGTTAACTCAACTAAACCACGGGTAATCAGTGCTGTTCTGGCGTTGGCGCCAAATCCAATACCGTCAGAAAGACCTGCACCAATGGCGATAACGTTTTTAACTGCGCCACCAAGTTGCAGACCAATAAAGTCGTCGTTAGCGTAAACACGTAAACGTTTAGGGCTATGCAGCAATTCAACTAAGTCTTTAGTGAACTGTGGATCGGTACCCGCAATCGAAATTGCAGTAGGCATACCAGCAGCAAGCTCTTTAGCGAAAGTTGGCCCAGATAGCACAGCTAACGGGAACTCATCGCCAATCACTTCACGCGCAACATCTTGAATTAAACGGCCCGTTTCGGGCTCTAAGCCTTTAGTTGCCCATACAATTCGCGAATCTTTACGCAATAGCGGTTTTGCTTGAGTCAGTACCAATCCAAAAACATGGCTTGGCACCACCACTAGCACATTGTTAGATGCGGCCAGTGCTGTTGCTAAATCAGCTTCAGGGATTAGTAAGTCTGGTAATGGAATACCCGGTAAAAATGCTTCGTTAGACTTGTCATTTTTCAGGTTTTCAATGTGCTCGGGTTCATGGCCCCAAAGCATGGTTCTGTGGCCATTGCTTGCTAAAGAAATGGCAAGGGCGGTCCCGTAAGAGCCCGCCCCCAGTACCGTAATGTCGGCAGTGTTTTTCATGCTATTAAGCGTTAGCTTCTTCTGCTGGTGCTTCAGCTGCAGCAGCTTGACGCTGTTGAACATACTGAGCAAATAGTGCGTCAAAGTTAACTGGAGCTAGGTTTAGTTGTGGGAAAGTACCACGGCTTACTAGGCTACCAATTGCTTCACGAGCGTATGGGAAAAGAACGTTAGGGCAGTATGCACCTAAAGAGTGAGCTAGCTGCTGTTCAGTTAGGCCAGCGATAGCGAAGATACCCGCTTGCTGAACTTCACATAGGAATGCAGTTTCTTCGCCGTTCTTAGCAGTAACAGTCAAAGACAGAACTACTTCATATACGTCGTCAGATAGTTTGTTGCTGCGAGTATCTAGATCAAGCTTAACTTCTGGGTTCCACTCTTTTTGGAAAACAGCTGGGCTGTTTGGTGTTTCAAAAGAGATGTCTTTTGTGTAAACACGTTGAATGTTGAATTGTGGACCTTGTTGTTCGTTGTTTGCTACTTCAGCCATACTATCCTACCTTTAAAAAATGTTAATGAGGCTACTTCAAAAGAGCCAGTCTCAGGGCTTGGCAAACTTGGGCAATCCAATTTGCGCTCCCGGTTTTTGATTTATTTAGTCAACAGACGCTTTTTGGGAGGGAACTCGTCCCTCAGTTCAATGCCGGTAACCACAATAAGTTAAGCGTTAACACTCTAATCAATTACTCAACAAAAAATCAATGGCCAGGCTAACACTTCTATCTTTTACTTTTTGAAACAGGCAAGTTATTTGACTGCCATTCACCCATACCACCTTTCAAGTTATTCACGTTTTCAAAACCATGATTAACCATCAGCTGAGCAGCTTGAGATGAAGTCATTCCAGCGTTGCATACCATTATAATGGGACTCGCTTTTGCGTTTTCAAGGTTACCAAGCTGATTATTTTTTATATCTGCTAGTGGTAAATTGATTGCACCAACGATGTGGCCCTTCTTAAACTCTTCTTTACCGCGTACATCAACGACTTTGGCGTCTTGTTTGTTGATCATCAAAGTAGCTTCTTGATGATTAACATTTTTCACTTTAGACACACTAGACTTAAATACCACAACGATAAGTCCGACAAACAAACCAACCCAAGCAATACTTAGCATCGGGTTCGCTTTAAAAAATTCCATATATTCTTGCATCGTTAACTGCCTACTTTTCTGGGCCAAATATAATGAGGGCACAGAGTATACCATCGCTTGGTGCAGAATACAGAATGTTAGTCACGCTAGGCGCTTTCCAACACCTCTCAAATAACATCAATAGGGCAATTCGATAAGCCTAATCTTGGTAAATGTCTTTATGCACCATGCTAATTGGTAGTAATATTTAACCAATTCCGATTTCAAACTTAATTTTTTAAACTTAAAGGTACTACCATGACGACACGCAAACGCCCGTTGGCATTGCTGATCCTCGATGGCTGGGGTTACCGTGAAAACACGCAAAAAAATGCGGTTTTCCACGCAAAAACGCCGGTTTTAGATCAGTTAAATGCAAAATATCCAAACAGTTTAATCTCAGGTTCTGGCTTAGATGTAGGCCTACCTGATGGCCAAATGGGTAACTCTGAAGTCGGACATATCAACATTGGCTCAGGCCGAATTGTCTACCAAGAGTTAACGAGAATTGGCAAATCTATTGAAGACGGTGAGTTCAACAGTAATCCTGCACTAACTGCTGCCGTTGATGCGGCAATTAAAGCCGATGGCGCCGTGCATATTATGGGATTACTATCTCCAGGTGGCGTACATAGTCATCAAGACCACATTGAAGCCATGTGCAAACTAGCCGTAAGTCGTGGCGCGAAAAAAGTTTACCTGCATGCTTTCCTTGATGGTCGCGATACACCGCCACGCAGCGCTAAGTCTGGTTTAGCTCATTTCGACGAATTGTTTAAAAACCTAGGTACCGGCCAAATTGCCTCACTTATCGGTCGCTACTATGCAATGGACCGTGACAACCGCTGGGATCGCGTATCACAAGCTTACGAGCTAATTACCGAAGGTAAGAGCTTGCATCAAGCGGCGAACGCAGTAGAAGCAATTGAAGCGGCTTATAGTCGCGATGAAAATGACGAGTTTGTTGCCAGCACTGCAATTCCTGATGCTGCAGGCAACATCGCTAAACTAGAAGATAATGACGCACTGATTTTCATGAACTTCCGTGCTGACCGTGCTCGCCAAATTACTCGTAGCTTTGTTGATGCCGACTTTGCTGGTTTTGAACGCAAGGTTACGCCTCAAGTTAACTTTGTGATGCTGACTGAATATGCAGCAGATATCGATACTGCAATTGCTTACCCTTCAAGTGATTTAATTAATACCTTAGGTGAAACGCTGCAGAACCGCGATCTGACTCAGTTACGTATTTCTGAAACTGAAAAATATGCACACGTAACCTTTTTCTTTAACGGCGGTAAAGAAGATCCGTTTAAAGGTGAAGACCGCATTCTGATCCAATCACCAAAAGTCGCCACTTATGACTTACAGCCTGAAATGAGCTCAGCAGAACTCACTGATAAGTTAGTCGCCGCTATTGAGTCAACTAATTACGATGTGATTATCTGTAATTATCCAAATGGCGACATGGTTGGTCACACTGGTAATTTCGATGCGGCAGTAAAGGCTTGTGAAGCAGTGGATAGCTGTATTGGTCGCGTTGTTGAAGCGTTAGAAAAAGTGGGCGGCGAGTGTTTAATAACTGCCGATCACGGTAACGCTGAGCAAATGACCGACGAATCTACTGGGCAAGCGCACACTGCGCACACCAGCGAATTAGTGCCGCTAATCTATGTTGGACGTGACGCAGAAATCGAAAATGGCGGCCGTTTAAGTGATTTAGCGCCGACTATGTTAACCTTGATGGGACAAGACGTACCTGCAGAGATGACAGGCCGTTCGATAATTAAACTCAAAGAGTAATAGTTAACAATTGAACATTCGATTTTTTATTAAAGCCAGCATAATTGCTGGCTTTCTATCACTTCCTTTAGCGGTTAACGCCACGGATCTCGAGCGTCGTCAATCTGAGCTTAAATCAATTCAAGCGCAGATTAACAAGCAACAATCTGAGGTGAAAAACACCAATAAGCAAAGGGAAAGATTAGTCTCGCTTCTAAAAGAGGATGAAAAAGCGATCGCGCAAGCGGCAACTCGAGTTAATCGCACCAAACAAGACTTAAGTCAGACCGATAAAAAAATTACTGAGCTAGAAAGTAAGCAAGTGCAATTGAACAAACTCAAGTCTGCACAGCAAAAATCGTTATCGAATCAGTTACAAAGCGCCTATTTATCCGGTAATCACGATTACAGCAAAATGCTGTTAAATCAACAATCACCTGCAAGTATCGAGCGACTACTGGCCTATTATCAATATTTAAACAACGCCCGTATCGACTCAATTAACCAATTACAAACCACACTAAAAGAGCTTGATGAAATTCAAGTCGAGCAACGAGAGCAGCAAAGCAAACTCAACAAGCTTGTACTTGAACAACAGCAGCAGGCTAAAAAGTTAAACCAAGAGCAGTCTCAGCGACAAAATACCCTTACTCAGCTGCAACGCACACTAAACAGCAGCGGTGCAATGCTGGAACAGTTACAAATCGAAGAAGCCAGTCTTAAGCAAGTCATCAAGCAAGCATTGGCGGCTGCAAAGAATAATCCTTCTTTTGATGGCTTATCGAGCCGACATAAACTCAAGTGGCCAACTAAAGGGCGAATAAAATCAGCCTTTGGTAGTAGACGTTCAGGTCAAGTAAAGTGGAAAGGTGTCACCATATCCGCAGCTGAAGGGCAAAATGTAAATGCCATTGCTGGCGGAAAGGTTATTTATGCAGATTGGCTGCGTGGTTTCGGTATGGTTTTAGTTGTCGACCATGGTAAAGGATATATGAGCCTTTATGGTCACGCACAAGCGTTACTTAAAAATGCTGGCGACACCGTAAGCAAAGGTGAATCGATAGCTTTAGTCGGTCGTTCAGGTGGACAGACTCAGCCTGGCCTATACTTTGAAGTAAGGCACAAGGGGCAAGCTGTCGATCCTGCAAGGTATTGCAAACGTTAGACCAAGTAACCCCTTATAAAGCAAGGGGTTACCATGACACAATATATACGCTATTTTTGCTGCGTTTTCGCGGGGTTAGCACTAGGCATATCGCTAACCTTAGTTGGCCAAGAGCATAGCCAACAATATAAACAACGTATCAATTACCCTATGCTGCTGGACGTTATCGACACTATTGAGACCTATTATGTCGATAAGATTTCCGAAGAAGAGTTAATAGAAGGCGCCATAGAAGGCATTTTTCTTAAGCTCGACCCCTATTCAAGCTTCCTCGACAAGCAGAGCTTTACCAGCGTACAAGAATCAAATAACGGTGAGTACTTCGGCTTTGGGGTCGAGATAGCAACCGATAATGATCAGATTACCATCGTCACGCCTTTTGCTGAATCTCCAGCAGCAGCTGCAGGAATTAAACCCGGTGACCGTGTCATTAAGCTGAATGACCAATTAGTGACAGCAGAGAAATTAGAAAGTCTGCTAAAACAAATTAAGCAGCACAGCTATGACAAGCTCCCCATTGAGCTAGAAATGCTTAGAGCCAATAGCAAAGATACCTACACGGTCACTTTGCAGCCTAGTATCATAGCGATTAATTCAGTTGAAGCTGCAATTTTAGATAATAAAATAGGCTACATTCGCCTATCCAGCTTTCAAGAAAACACCACTCCGAAACTTGTTAAACAATTATCAGCATGGCAATCAACAGAGCTTAACGGCATTATTCTCGACCTGAGAAACAACCCTGGAGGACTGCTTGACCAAGCGATTACCATAGCAGATCTGTTTCTCGATAAAGGCCGCATTGTTGCTACCGAAGGTCGATTCTTCGATGCAAACTCAGATTACTACGCATCACCGCAAACCATGGCGGCAAACATCCCTATTACAGTATTAATCAACAAAGGCTCGGCATCAGCATCTGAAGTATTGGCAGCGGCACTGCAAGATAATGGACGCGCAACTGTTATCGGCCAAACCAGTTTTGGTAAAGGTACCATTCAAAGTCTGATTCCAACCCTAATGGATGGCAATGCAATAAAGCTCACTATTGCAAAATACACCACGCCTAATGGTAAAGATATTCACTCGAAAGGTATTGAACCAGATATAAAAATTGAAATCGAAGCTGTATCAGATGAAGAAAGTATGCCTATAATCGCAACAAATTCACTCCGTGAGTCTGTTGCTCAAGATAAGTTGGTCAGCTCGGCAATTGCATGGATTAAGGCAGAAAACTAAATACCAGTGCGTTATTTTTTACTATTAATATTATTCTTGTTACCAAGCACTAGTGTGTTCGCCAGCAAAATTGCCATCATTATTGACGATATCGGATATCGTCAATCAGACAAGGCTGTACTTACTTTGCCTGCCAATATTACCTTATCAATATTACCGCACACGCCTTTAGGTAAAACCCTAGCCTCAAAAGCTTATCAACAAGGGAATGAAATTTTAGTGCATCTACCAATGCAGGCACTAAACGGCAAAGCCATTGGCCCCGGCGGGCTCACCAATGCCATGAGCGAAACCGAGCTAAAAACACAGATAGCCAACGCTATCAAAAGTGTTCCTCATGTGACCGGTGCAAACAACCATATGGGCAGCTTATTAACCCAATTAGATACACCTATGCGCTGGGTCATGGAGTCGCTGCGACAGCATGACATTTACTTTATAGACAGTAGAACTACGAAATATACCCAAGCAGGCGTTATTGCACGTTCAGTGGGTGTACCTTCATTGAAAAGAGAAATATTTCTAGATAATGATAAGTCAAAGGCAGGTTTAGAAAAGCAATTCAAACAAGCAATTGCACTCGCAAAAACCAAAGAGCAAATAGTGGTTATCGCGCACCCTTACCCTGAAACGATAGCATTTTTGACCACAAACTTATTCAGGTTGAATGCTGAGAACATCCAATTGGTGCACGCATCAAACTTGCTGCCACAACCAAGTGTTGCCACAGCAGCAGAAGAAACTAGATTATTGCAGGATTGAGATCGAAAGATCAGGCAGTAAAGCTTTAAGCTCTGGCTTATTAGCCACAATCATCTCTAAAGTGTAGCCATCTAACACGGCTAAATACGCATTAACCGCCTCACCTAATACGCCTTTAAGCTTACAAGCAGGGGTGAACAAACAGTAAGGTTTAGTGCAGTCAATCGGTGCCAAAGAGTTTTCAAGTGAGCGTACCACCTGACCAATATTTATTTCAGACGCAGGCTTAGCTAACTTAAAGCCGCCACTCTTGCCACGCACAGTTTGTAGATAGCCCAATTTACCTAAGTGATGAACCACTTTCGATATATGGTTAGCAGACAGATCGAATACTTCAGTTATCTCAGAGATACGAAACAGTGATTCTCTTTCAGAGTTTAACGCTAAGTACATCAGCGTTCTTAAACCATAATCTGTATAACGAGTTAATTGCATTAATCGACAATCCGTAAAATAAATATTAGATAAAGCTCTATACTAAGCTTTCATTAATTTGTTGCGGCTTCTAACGTAGTTATTAGCCATAGTGCTTCAGAATCTGTTTTGCCACATACATCATCAGTTGCAGCAAAGAGACCACACACAGCAGGCCTTTCAGCTTTACCAAATAGCTTGCACAAGTTTTGCTCATTGAGCTGAATACAGCGTACTCCGGCTGGTTTACCATCGGGCATACCAGGAATAGGTGTAGTAATAGAAGGCGCAATGCAGCAAGCACCACAACCTAAACGGCAATCCATCTTATAAACCTTTTTACATTCGAGCCGTATTATAGCTCTATAAAGCAACAGAGAGTTGTGCGAAGTCACATACTATACAGCAAGTGACACAGGATATTGTAGAAGCGTGATCAGTGTATACAATTTACCAACCGCAGATAACTGCATAAAAACTCAATCAAGAAGAGCTTATCGCTGTATATTACTAAATTACAGACACGAAAAAGCCCTGCTATTGCTAGCAGGGCTTATCGTAATGTTGGCGGAGCGGACGGGACTCGAACCCGCGACCCCCGGCGTGACAGGCCGGTATTCTAACCAACTGAACTACCGCTCCTTTAGCAAAGTGCTTACGCATGATGCTAAATGCTTTTAAAGTCGCTAGCTTGTCAGGGCTAGGAGACTCGATTTTCGATGAAAATCTAAATAGGCGCCTGGAAATGACCTACTCTCACATGGGGAGACCCCACACTACCATCGGCGATATTGCGTTTCACTTCTGAGTTCGGAATGGATTCAGGTGGTGCCACAACTCTATGGTTTCCAGACAAATTGGGTAAATTCGGAAAGCTTGAAATTCTTTATTGAGTCCACACTACATTAAGTGCTTCATTCTAATTCTGGTTTCTACAAGAAACATAGTTAACTCATAAAACCCATCAGGGTTGTATGGTTAAGCCTCACGAGTCATTAGTACAAGTTAGCTCA
>NZ_JALNTW010000004.1:338514-382095 GCF_023161665.1 Shewanella sp. 1CM18E | reverse complement strand
GAACTCAGAAGTGAAACGCAATATCGCCGATGGTAGTGTGGGGTCTCCCCATGTGAGAGTAGGTCATTTCCAGGCGCAAAATAACGAGAAAGCCCGCTACAATTGTAGCGGGCTTTTTTGCGTCTGCGATATTGTCTGGAAAGATGACAACTTGAATATAGAAAGTCCGAACGTAGTGAGGTTCAGTACCTATGTTTTCGCTTAGATTATTTCCAGACTTTAAATTAAGTGAAGAAGCCACCTACTCTTATATGATAAAAGCAGGTGGCTTTTTTGTGCAGGAAGTACTTATCCTCGAATGCCATGGATGGCATCGGAGAAGAGTTGCGTTTGGGCACTTGTAAAAGACTGTTTGGTATTATTTCAGTAGGGCTACTCTATACAGCTAACCTTGTCTTCGCTATCAATAGTTAGCTCAAGCACTTTCATGTATTGGTCATGAGTCACTGAGCCGCATCGACCATTTATGTATTCACCTGACGATAAGCGTATGCGGTAGGCATATTCTCCATCGGCCTGATCTGTGCTGTGATGAATGCGGGCTGTTTTACTTGGAGCGATATTATCAAATACGAGGTTATTGCTGGGGAGTGAAATTTCTACTCGGGTGAGGATCTGCCCTGATTGATTGACTACTTTTACGCTTGGCATAACAAACAAGTACAGGTTGTAAGCGATAAATATGCAAATAGCTGAAGCGAACAGAAATAATAGGCAATTGCGCATTTATACTCCTTATAAATTAGCAAAGCAGGGACGATATACACTTATATTGATTGGTGTAGATAGCTAAGTATAGAAAATAGCTCAGTTATTTCATTTTATTTTTAAGAGTGACTTCTGCAGGCTTGTTAGGAGCGAATTTTCGCTCCAATAGAAAAATAGCTACTAGCCACGGGTTATAGTGATATCGCTAATATAACCGTGTTCACTGGCTTGTAGTGCTTGTTTTAGCATTGTGGCCGCTTCGGTTGCACTCATAAAACTCTCGGTATTTGCCGGTTTTCCACTGGTGGGCCAAAAGCCGGTATCCATACCGCCTGGGTAAACTGCTATTAGCTTCATTGGACTTGTTTTTAGCTCTAATCGTACTGATTCTACTAAGCCCTTTACCGCCCATTTTGCTGCACAGTATGTTGACTCTTCGGCTTTAGCGGCAAGTGCTGCTGTAGACATCACAATGACGACTGTAACTGCTTGGTCTTTATAGCGTTTAACAGCTTCGCGAAGCATCAAAACCGCAGAGGTAATATTGTTGTCTAGTAGTTGCTTGATTTGCGTTACTGATTGAGTCTCGATTGGACCAAAGTAACCGCTGCCTGCGCAGTGGATAATCATACTCGGCGTGCTTGGTAAGGCGTCAAATAGGTGCGCAACCGATTGCTCGTCGCTTAAGTCGCAAACATAGGAATTAGTCTGAGGTTTAATAGATTCGGCAACTTGTGCTAAACGTTCAGCATTACGCCCTGTAATTGCAATATCATCTTGCTCGGCATAAAGTTGAGCTAAAGAAGCTCCTAAACCACTGCTAGCGCCGGTAATTAATATCATTGCATTAGAGTCCTTTATTGAAGCTTGTTCAGCCGAATATTTAGATTAGTAGATTATTAGCTACCCAATGGATTTATCGTGTTGGTTATTACTCTATTTCGATTAGCGGCTGCTCAAAATCAATCGCTTGGCCGTCATCAACTAAAATGGCACTAATCACACCGTCTTTATCTGCTGCAATACGGTTACTCATAGTCATAGCTTCAATGATACAAACGATATCGCCAGCCTTCACTGTTTGACCCACATGGCAAAGTGGAGCTTGGCTTTGCTTATCAATTAGATAAACAATACCGACCATAGGCGAGATTAGCTGGTGTGGCTCATCGTCGTTATAGCTATTATCAGAATCACTATTATTACGTTTGATTTGTTGGTTAGGTATTGCTGCAGCGACGCTACTAGCGGGGGCAAGGTAAGTCTGGTTATTAGCTTGTATAGGTACCGGGCTATGGCGACAAATACGTACTGACTCTTCACCTTCTTTTATTTCAAGTTCAGCAATATCTGATTCTTGCACTAACTCGATGAGTTTTTTGATTTTACGAATATCCATACGAGACTAGACCTTAATGTTTGTCTGAAGTGCTTAAGCGTGCAACAGCGGCTTGCAGAGCAAACTGGTAGCCTTGGGCGCCTAATCCACAAATAACGCCGATAGCTTTATCTGAAAAGTAAGAATGATGGCGGAATGGTTCGCGACTATGCACGTTTGAAAGGTGCACTTCAATAAAGGGAATCGCTACACCAAGTAACGCATCACGCAGCGCAACACTGGTATGAGTAAAAGCAGCAGGGTTGATAATAATCATATCTGCATCAGTGTTATGGATTGCTTCAATTAATAAGTGCTCGGCGTTTGACTGGATATGCTCTAACTGAACATTGGCCTGTGTTGCACTTTGAGTGAGCTCCTGCACAATTTGGTCAAGCGTATGGTGGCCATAATGTCCGGGTTCACGGCGCCCAAGTAAATTTAAATTAGGACCATTAACTAATAAGATTTTTGCTTGGTTGCTCATGGAAATTCCCTTGCAATACATAAGTGTGGCGGTAAAGAACAGTTTACCTTTACCACTGATTTCAACAAAAAAACGTTGGTTTGTCGATTATTGTTCTGTGAAAGGTAAAAAATGTAACTTTGCTGCTTTGGTTGCTAGTAACTGGCTTTGTTTTGCCTTAGGGCTTTAGTTGCCCCTTTTTGCTTTTTAGCATCGACTCGGCGGCGTTGGCTACCTTTAGTCGGTTTGGTTGCAATGCGCTTTTTCTGCACATTATTAACACTGGTGACTAAAGCAATAAATTGTTCAAGCGCGGTTTGGCGATTAAAGTCTTGGCTGCGACTTTGTTGGCACTTAATAATGATTTTGCCGCTTTTGGTAATGCGATGGTCAGCTTTGGCAAGTAAGCGTTGCTGATAAAACTCAGGTAGTGAAGAGCTGCTAATATCAAAAATAAGCTGGGCAGCAGTAGACACTTTATTGAGATGTTGCCCGCCTGCACCACTTGAGCGAATGAATTGCCATTCTAGCTCACTGTCTTGAATCGATACTGAATTTGATATTTTGATAAGTGCCAAAGCAGTACGCCTATTATTGATGGTTTACCTTACGCGTAACTAGGCGTAGGCTCTTAAATTTCCTTTGCTCAATATTAACAGACTTTTAGTCGAAATAAGGCAATGCTTAACTTTTCCTTAGCGGCGGGTTTGCTATTATCAAGCAATGTTCCAATCACTATTGATAATTACGGAGCCGAAGTATGCTGTGTAAGATCCCTGATATTACTGAGGGTGTGATCAGTTTATTTGCCAGTGGGCGCTTATCTACCGAAGATTATGGCCAGATAATGCAGCCGCTTATTGAAAGCTACCGCGACTCAAGCGGCAAGATTTGTATTTACGTAGAAGCAGACGTGTTGCTTGAAGGCTGGCAACAACAATCGTTAACCGGTAGTGGCGAAGTGCAATTACCTAATTTTGATGCCTTAGTGCTGGTTGGCGGGCCTGATTGGTTTGGTAATGCAGTGAGGTTGATGGGACCGTTTATGCAAGGCGAAGTTGCATGGTATCCATTAGAGCAAAAAGAGTTGGCTATAGAATGGATAGCTGCGCGAACTTAACGTGGATCTTGTTATAATCGCTCTAAGCAGATTTAATTTTAGTCATCATTTTAGAAGGATTTACCCATGTCGTTATCTAAGCTGTCTGGTTTGTCATTAGTTTGTGCATTAGTTTTTGGCCTAAGCGCCTGTGCTCCTGAAGTAGGCAGTGAAGCTTGGTGCAAGCAAATGAAAGAAAAACCATCAGGTGATTGGACGGCTAATGAAGCCACTGACTACGCTAAACATTGCGTATTTAAGTAAATATTAATTACTTAATTAGTAAAAAAAGAAAGTGAGAGCAAGTTCACTAACAACTCGATAATATCTTGTTTGCAGTGAACTTTCGTTTATTATGCGGGTCAGAAATGTTACCGCTAGCTAATGCAGTAGCATAGCCAATAATACAATAGGTCAACTTTGCGTCTATTTACTCCTCAATCTCTATACAAAATGGCAGCTGCGCTGATTGCCGTTGTTGTTCTGCAATTTGCAGGCGGCAACCTTGGCATGCACCAGTTACATTTGGGAGATCATGAAGAGGAAAGTGCACCGCATCCGCATATTCAATTTACCGCTGATGTGATTACGCTTGCAGAGTGTGTTGATTGCGCTTGTGCATTTGATTCGCCGGAGCAAGCAGCTGAGCTAGAAGTTGCTCATAGCCATACGGTAAGTAAAACTGAATCTAAGAGCTTTGACCTTTGTTTAGATTGTCCGTGTCATGGTGGTCATGTCACTGCTATGTCTCACGTTGCAATCGTTCCATCAGTTCCGGTTGGTGATGTGCTAAATAGCATTGATGGCCAATATCTACCCCCTGAACAACTTCCTAATTACCGCCCTCCAATCGTTTAATCCTTCGATATTGAAGTTTCCACTAAGTCTTAATCATTACTGCTGATTCGGCTGTGATATTAACGCTTTAACTCATGCTTATATTGGCGCTTTTACTCGCCCGGATATTGGCATAAAAGTCATACTTCAATGTCGTTAAATCTCTATCAAATACTGTGTGTTTTTTGCGGTTAACTTACTGATCTCGAGCGTTACTGAATCAGGTTGACTGGCTAAATCTACACCAAGCTAATATTGATTTAGGCCCTTGTAATCACGCCTTTGAACTTCCGGCTAGCGCTATTGCTAGGCCCGAGCAATCACGTGCTTATTACTGGGTAACAGGATTTTTGATGAAAAAAACGATAATCGCGAGTCTGCTGCTAAGCATCTTAGGCGGTGCGACTAATATTGCTATTGCTGCAACCACTGAAAATGGCGCAATGACCTCAGCAGTAATGGCAAGCGCAGTAGTTCAAGCACAGCAAATTGAGCCAAATGCTCAGTTTAGCCAATGGCTGCCACAAGTGATGGCACGCTTTAATAATTTACCTGAAGTGCAAGCGCAGGCCGCGCAGGCTGAACAAGCTAAGCTCAGTATCGCGGCCGCCGATAAAGCTGTTTATAACCCTGAGCTAGGTTTGGGCTATCAAAATGCGACAGAAGATACCTATAGCATTGATATCAGCCAAACCATTGATTGGGGTAACAAGCGCGGCGTGGCGACTCGTATTGCTCAGCTTGAAAGTGAGATCCTATTTTCGAGTATCACGCTTGAGCGTAACCAAATGTTAGCCGAAAGACTGCAAGCTTTGACCAATCAAAGCCAAGCACGTAAAGCATTAGAGTTTCAACAGCAGCAGTTTAACTTAGCTAAAGGCCAGCTTGATATCGCCCGTCAACGTACAGAAGTGGGTGACTTGTCGAGCGTTGAATTGCAACTTATGCAGCTTGATGTGGCTAGTAATGCTGCTGATTACGCGTTAGCTGAGCAAGAGTCTATCGCCGCTGACGGTACCGTTCTAGCCTTGTTTGGTGAGCATGATCTGCCGTTTGCTGATTTTGTTAATAGCTTAACTCAGCAAGCCAGTAACCTTGAGGTATCGCCACAATTGCCGGCACTCAAAAGTGCTTACCAGCAAGTGTTAGTGGCAAAGGTCACTGCAGAGCAAGCCAAAGCAGATACAAGTGCCGACCCGAGTATTAGCCTAAGCGCAGAGCGCGAAGGTAATGAAAATAAGGTAGGGCTTGGCTTATCTATTCCCCTGCAGATCCGCAATAACTATAGCGAGGCGATTGCCGTTGCCAATCAAGGCATCATCATTGCCGAGCAAACATATCTGGCCCAAGAGCGAGCCTTACTGCAGCAACAAGCGCAGTTTTCATTGAGCTTTCCAAGGCTTGCTGCACGTTACCAAGACTGGAGTGAGCTTGTTCTAACCTCAGGTGCTCAGGCAGCAAAGTCATTGTCACAACAATGGCAGTCTGGCGACATCAACACCAGTGATTATCTGCAAAGCCAAAGGCAAATGAGTGGCAGCTATTTAGCCGGCTTGTCGCTCGAATCAGCTCTTTATAAGAGCTGGCTCAGTTGGATGGGCGATAGCGGGCAATTAGAAGATTACTTGAATCGCCAATTACCAAGTCAAGGTGCTGTTGCATCAGCTCCGGTGCAGAATAAATAAGGGCTTTGAAAATGAAAACAAAAACTAATCTAGTCACACAAAAAGCGATGTGTACCGATATGAATTGCGCAGTGAAATTGAATACCTCTAACTTTAATCTTTTCGGTTTAAATGCCATTACTCGAGCAATGAGTTTTGGCTTGTTCATCTCCTTGTCTACAGCATTGGCGTTGCCTGCAATTGCAACCGCTGGTGATGGACATGATCACGGCGCAGAAGCTGCTGTGGTTAAGGTTGTTAAAGAGGCTGATGATGGCCACGGTCATGGCGTGGAAGAAGCTGAAGATAGCCATGGCATTGTATTAACATCGGAGCAAAAAAACTTAGCGGGCATTAAAGTTGCGCAGTTAAGTGAGCAAACCTTTAGCTTAGAGGCTGTGGCAACTGCTACTTTAGTGGTTGATAGAGACAGAACCGTGACTATTGCACCACAGGTTGATGTGCGTGTACTTAAGCGCAGCGTAGTGCCGGGGCAAGAAGTGAATAAGGGCGATGTGTTACTGACATTGGGCGGTGTTGCCGTTGCACAGGCACAAGCTGACTATATTAATGCCGCTGCAGAATGGAGCCGAGTTAAACGCATGAGCGCCAGCGCTGTCAGTGCGAGCCGCCGCTTACAAGCGCAAGTTGATGCTGAGCTTAAGCGTGCCACGCTAGAAGCGATGAAAATGACATCAGCACAGATTAAAGCGCTAGCCGATGCACCAGAAACCATAGGTAGCTACCAGCTAATCGCGCCAATCAGTGGCCGCGTACAAAAAGATATCGCCATGCTAGGGCAAATCGTGCCAGCAGGCACAGCCTTGATGCAACTAACCGATGAGTCTCACCTATGGGTAGAAGCAGAGCTGACGCCTGTACAGGCTGAAAAAGTCAGTATCGGCAGCAAGACTGTGGTTAAGGTGGGTGATAAGAGCCTAGAGGGCACCATTATTGGTCGCTCGCATGAGCTTGATAGCGTGACTCGCACAGAACAAATTTTAGTGGCATTTGAAAATGCGGGCCATGTATTACATGCGGGGCAATTTGCTGAATTGTATCTGCCAGATGCGTCAGAAGGCGGGGTAATTTTACCGGATTCGGCATTAACTCGCAGCAGCGATGGCCATTGGCAGGTATTTATTCAAGGCGCAGAAGGCTTTGAAGGGGTTGAGATTGAAGTGGTTGAGCGTCAGCGCGGCATGAACTTAGTGCGCGGCTTAGCTAAAGATGCGCAGGTGGTGATCTCTGGTGCGTTCTTCCTAGCATCAGAGCAAGCCAAATCTGGCTTCGATATTCATAACCACTAAGAGGCGACTGCTATGTTACAAAAACTCATAGACGTTGCGGTACGCAACCGTCTGATAGTAGTACTTGCACTGCTGGGTCTGATTGTTGCCAGCGTTGCCATGTTACCTAAATTGAACTTAGATGCCTTTCCTGACGTGACTAACGTGCAGGTGACGGTAAACACCGCCGCTGAAGGCTTAGCGGCTGAAGAAGTTGAAAAACTGATCAGCTACCCCGTTGAATCGGCCATGTACGCTTTGCCTGAGGTAACCGAAGTTCGTTCACTTTCACGTACCGGTCTGTCGATTGTGACGGTCGTATTTGCCGAAGGCACCGACATTTATTTTGCGCGTCAACAGGTGTTTGAGCAGTTACAAGCGGCTCGTGAAATGATCCCTGATGGTGTTGGGGTGCCTGAAATCGGCCCTAACACCTCAGGTCTTGGGCAAATCTATCAATACATCTTACGTGCAACGCCGGAGTCGGGCGTAGATGCGTCAGAGCTACGTAGTATTAACGACTACATGGTTAAGCTGTTGCTGATGCCAGTTGGTGGCGTAACTGAAGTCTTGTCATTTGGTGGTGAAGTCCGTCAATACCAAGTGCAAATTGAGCCTAATAAGCTGATGAGTTACGGCTTATCAATGGCGCAAGTGACTAGCGCGTTAGAGAGCAATAACCGTAACGCTGGCGGCTGGTTTATGGACCAGGGGCAAGAGCAATTAGTGGTGCGCGGTTACGGCATGTTGCCAGCAGGTGATGCAGGCCTTAAAGCGATTGCACAAATTCCATTAACCGAAGTTGCAGGCACGCCAGTGCGCATTGGTGATATTGCTAAAGTCGATTACGGCAGTGAAATTCGTGTCGGCGCAGTGACCATGACTCGCCGTGACGAAGCAGGCAGTACGCAAAACTTAGGTGAAGTGGTTGCTGGCGTTGTGCTTAAACGTATGGGCGCCAATACCAAGGAAACTATCGACGACATTAGTGAACGCACTGCCATGATTGAGCAGGCTTTGCCTGACGGTGTGTCATTTGAAGTCTTCTACGATCAATCAGACTTAGTGAACCAAGCGGTAAGCACTGTACGTGACGCGCTATTAATGGCGTTTATGTTTATTGTGGTGATCTTAGCGCTGTTCCTTGTCAATATTCGTGCGACCTTACTGGTGCTGTTGTCTATTCCAGTTTCAATCGGTCTAGCATTGCTAGTCATGTCTTACTTTGGAATGTCGGCCAACTTAATGTCGCTTGGTGGTCTCGCGGTCGCCATTGGTATGTTGGTAGATGGCTCGGTGGTAATGGTGGAAAACATCTTCAAGCACTTAACTCAATCGAGTAAGGGGAAACAAGATGATCCGGCACCAAGCTCAGGTATTGTTGGCCAAGTGATGTTGGCAGCAAAAGAAGTATGCAGCCCAATCTTCTTTGCGACCGCAATTATTATCGTGGTATTTGCGCCGCTGTTTGCCCTTGAAGGCGTTGAAGGTAAATTATTCCAGCCAATGGCTGTGAGTATTATTTTAGCCATGCTTTCTGCACTATTAGTGGCATTAATCGCTGTGCCTGCATTAGCGGTTTATCTGTTTAATCGCGGTGTGGTGTTACGTGAAAGCGCAGCGCTTAAGCCAATTGAAGCGCTATATCGTAAATTGCTGAGCACGACGATGGCACATCCAAAGGTACTATTGAGTGCCTCAGTGGTGATGTTCGCCTTGAGTATGATGTTACTACCAAGACTGGGTACTGAGTTTGTGCCTGAGCTTGAAGAGGGCACCATTAACTTACGTGTGACCTTAGCGCCAACAGCAAGTTTAGGAACATCTCTTGATGTGGCACCAAAGCTTGAGGCGTTAATACTTGAGTTCCCTGAGGTTAACTATGCGCTGAGCCGTATTGGCGCCGCTGAATTAGGTGGCGACCCAGAGCCGGTGAATAACATCGAGATTTATATCGGTCTTAAGCCTGTTGATGAATGGACCAGTGCCAGCAACCGTTTTGAATTACAGCGTAAAATGGAGCACAAGCTTAACGTTTATCCAGGTTTATTGTTCACCTTCTCTCAGCCAATTGCCACTCGCGTTGACGAACTACTATCGGGTGTTAAAGCGCAGCTAGCGATTAAGATCTTTGGCCCAGACTTAGATGTACTGTCTGAGCGTGGTCAGGTGTTAACTGATTTAGTGGCGCAAATTCCAGGTGCGGTGGATGTATCGCTTGAGCAGGTGAGCGGCGAAGCGCAGTTAGTCGTGCGCCCTAAGCGTGATCAACTAGCACGCTATGGTATTAGCGTCGATGAAGTGATGGCATTGGTTAGTCAAGGAATTGGTGGCGGCAGTGCTGGGCAAGTGATTGATGGTAATGCGCGTTACGACATTTATGTGCGCTTAGCTGAAAAGTACCGTAGCTCACCTGATGCGATTGAAGATCTATTACTAACCGGTGTTAGTGGGGCAAATGTACGTTTAGGTGAGGTCGCGGATGTTGCCATTGAAATGGCACCGCCGAATATTCGCCGTGATGATGTGCAGCGCCGTGTAGTGGTGCAAGCTAACGTGGCTGACCGTGACATGGGCTCAGTGGTAAATGATATTTACGCTATTGTGCCAAAGGCTGACCTACCACCGGGATACACTGTAGTGGTCGGTGGTCAATATGAGAACCAGCAGCGTGCACAGCAAAAGCTAATGTTGGTTGTACCTATCTCTATCGCGCTAATTGCCTTGTTACTGTTCTTCTCATTTGGTTCGGTAAAGCAAGTTGGTTTGATTATGGCTAACGTACCTTTAGCTTTGATTGGTGGTGTGGTTGCGTTATTTGTTAGCGGCACTTACTTATCTGTGCCTAGCTCGATTGGCTTTATCACTCTATTTGGTGTGGCAGTGCTTAACGGGGTAGTGCTGGTGGATTCAATTAATCAGCGCCGTAAAATGGTGATTAATGAAACTGACTCTTCACTCTATGAGGCCGTTTATGAAGGAACTGTTGGCCGTTTACGTCCAGTATTGATGACGGCGTTAACATCGGCATTAGGCTTAATTCCTATTTTGTTATCTTCCGGTGTCGGTAGTGAAATTCAGCAGCCTTTAGCTGTGGTGATTATTGGTGGCTTGTTTAGCTCAACAGCGCTGACATTGTTAGTGTTGCCAACAATGTATCGTTGGATTTACCAAGGGCGTAACTAAGCTCTAAGCGGCCATAATCCATTTATGTTGTGGCCGCTTTATTTGAATAACACTCCATCTGGACGGTGGAGAAAATCTGAGAAAGTCAGTGATGCATTAGTCTGCCATCATATATTCTTGGTTTTTTTAGCTACGGTTTACCAACAGATTTTATGCACATTATTTGCTAGTCGATGAGTTTTTCTCAAGGTTATGCCTAACCTACACAAGTAAATAGTGCTCCTAGAGGTTTGGTATATTTAGTACGCGGAGCAGGACTGCTCCGCATTTTTTGCCTATCTGTTTACTTGCTTGTTTTATCTATAACTTAGTTTTGCTGTTTCTCTATATAAAATGGTTCACCAGTCAGTTAGCGACGGCTTAGCAAATGTTCACTAAATTGGCTATTTGAGCTGGCTTCACTACACTCAGTGCAGGGCAATTATGGATGATTGCTATCAGTGCAAGGGAGGTGCAATGTGCTATTTAAGTTACGCTGGAGCTTAGCCGCGATTCTAGTGTTGGCATTTAGTTTATATCTGTATGTCACAGTGAGTCAGGTTGATGCCAGCTTACCCTCGGTTGCCAAGTCGGCAGAAGCTTGGAACTCTAAGACTCTTTCAAGCGATCCCTTTTCTGTTTCTGCCATTCCTGTAAGCGTAATTACTCCTGAACAAAAACCGATGCTTAAGCTGGGGATGCGGCTATTTTTAGACCCTCGCTTATCGTCAAACGGTGAGGTTAGCTGTGAATCTTGCCATCATATTGCGGATAACGGCGCTGAGCTTATTGCCGTATCGACTGGAGTAAATGGTCAAGGTAACCGTAATTCTCCCACAGTATTCAACGTTGCATTTAACACCCGATTTTTTTGGGACGGCAGAGCGAACAGCTTACATGAACAAATCGATGGACCTATTCACAATCCGTTAGAAATGGATAGTAACTGGCAAGCAATCCGTAATCGCTTGGCTGAGATCCCTAGTTATAAAGCAGCCTTCAACCAAGTGTATGCCGATGGTATTACTGAAACCACAATTAAGCATGCCATCGTAAGTTTTATGATGCAGCTTAATACCCCCGGCTCAGCATTTGATGATTACCTCAATGGAGATGAGAAGGCGTTGTCAGCAACCGCACTAAATGGTTGGCATAAATTCCGCTCCTTAGGCTGTATTTATTGCCATCAAGGACAAAATATTGGTGGCAACTTATTTCAAAAGTTTGGCAACGTGCATGCTGTTGCAACAGAAAGCGAAGATTTAGGTCGATTCTCAATTACTCAGCAAAGTAATGACAAGCATGTGTTTAGGGTGCCGAGCTTACGCAATGTTGCCGATACTCCACCGTATTTTCATGATGGCAGTGCAGCGAGTCTGGAAGAGGCTGTAATTGTGATGGCAAGAGTGCAACTTGGTAAAGAGCTCGAACCTGCAACCCTGATTGAGCTGGTGGCTTTTCTAAATTCACTTTCAGCGCCAGTGCCAAGTGTTATTAAGGAGCTTAATCAATGAAACCCTTAAGCTATCAGCAAAAGAGTTATGCTTCAGTGATTATGGCTGTGGCGGTACTATTAGTGCTGGCAACCTTATTTGCAAAGTTGAATTTGGTACAGCAGTATCAATACGCCTATACCGAACTTAGCCATCAAGTGCAGTTTATCCGAGATCAAGTTTATAAAGTTAAGGTTAGCGATAATCACAGTTACGACAAAATCACTCAATCGTTAGTGAATGTTGAGCGCCAAGTTCAACAATTACAGCAGCGTTTACAACCATTACACGCCTCAAAAATCGGTAGCTCAATTATTATTGATGAAAATATGCGAGAGCATGCAAAGCAATATTCATCGACAGTTAAGGAGCTCATCGCCAACTTAGAAACCTTATTACGCCTGAAGATCTCCCAAGAGTACTCGGTTCACACAGTTAGCCTGTTGCAGCAAGATTTACTTAATAGTTACACAGATGCTGATAGTAAAATGCACATTTTTGCTTTGGCTGCGGGCAATCCGCAAATTAATACCTCAGAAAACCCACTTTTTAACACCAGCCAATATCAGAGCCTTGCTGTACATATTGAACTATTGGCAAAACTCGATGAGCAAATAAAGCTAAAAAGTCAGCAAGTGTTTAATGCCAATGTAAGTGACAGCATAGCTGAGCAGGCAAGGTTTTGGTTGGTATTGGTTGATGATATCAAGTTCTATCTACTATTGATGAGTATTTGCTTACTGGGAATATATGCCATTAACTACCGCATTCAGCTTCGCGAACAAGCTCGAAAGGAAAGTAAGATACTGCATGACTTATCTAAAATTGAACAAGAAAAGGCGCAATTGTCGTTAGTGGCTGAGCACGCTCAAGACGCGATTATTATTACAGATAGTAGCGGCTGTATCACTTGGGTTAACAAAGGTTTTGTAACCTTGTCAGGCTATAAACCAGAAGAAATTAGAGGTAAAAAGCCGGGTAAAATATTGCAGGGTAAAAACACATCTAAACAAGAAGTTGATAGGATCCGTCAAGGCATTAATCGGCAAGAATCGATTAAGTCTGAGCTGATTAATTATCACAAAGATGGCAGTGAATACTGGATTGATATTGCCATCAATCCAATTATTAACCCTAAGGGGCAGGTCACCCATTTTATTGCGGTTGAAAGAGACTCTACCGCACGCAAAAGGATGGAGAGCCAATTAGCACAAGCGGTAATTAAAGCCGATGTATCAAATAAAGCTAAGTCGACTTTTTTAGCCACGATGAGCCATGAATTACGTACACCTTTAAACGGTATTTTAGGGATGGCACAGATTATTGAGCCTAATCTTGAAAACCCAGAACACAGGCAGCAGATCCAAATCCTCTTAGAGTCTGGCAACCACCTTACATCGTTATTAAATGATATTTTGGATTTTTCCAAGGTCGAAGAAGGCAAGCTATGTCTCGAAAATGAGTTATTCCAGCTTAAAACGGTAATAGAACCAATCATCAGTACCTATGAGCCGATTTGTGCAGAGAAAGACATAAGCTTTGAAGTCAAAAATAGCATCAATGAGGCGCAATCATTTAAAGGCGATAAAGCTAGAGTTAGGCAGATTATTTATAACCTATTGAGCAACTCTGTAAAATTTACCGAAAGTGGTCGAGTGACTTTGTCATTTAAGCAAGCGGTAAATGAGGCGGGCACCTCAGGGGTTGCTATGTGTATTCAAGACAGTGGTATAGGTATTAGACAAGAACGTTTAGACAGTATTTTTGATCCCTTTATTCAGGCTGAGTCATCGACCACTCGTCAGTATGGCGGCACAGGATTAGGTCTATCGATTGTTAAGCAACTGGTAGAGCTGATGGGAGGCGTGATAACCGTTTCGAGCAAAGTTGGCTTAGGAACTCGGTTTGATATTTTTATCGCGTTAGAGCGGGCACAAATGCCAGTGAATACTTCGAGTGAAACGAGCAAAGTTAAACAGGCTTTGCCTGAGAATATTCGCATACTTATTGCAGAAGATAACAAGGTTAATGCGCTGGTTGCTAAGACCTTTTGCCAACGGTTAGGCCACAATGTTGAAATTGCTTATAACGGACTTGAAGCGATTAATATCCTTAAAACCAAGCCATTTGATTTGGTTATTATGGATAACCATATGCCAGAGATGGACGGTATTGAAGCGACAGAATACATACGTAAAACATTAAACTTATCGGTGCCAGTTTTTGCTTGTACTGCAGATGTATTTAAAGAAGCGCACGATAATATGATTAACGCAGGAGCTAATCATGTATTAACTAAACCATTGCAAGAGCAGAGTTTTAGAGATGCATTAGCGCAGTTCGCCCACTTAATTGGCAAAGAGCAACAGCTGAAGGCTAACGACAATAAAGTCGTTGCTTTATCGCGCCATCAACCACAAGAACTTAACACGACAGAAGCAGATATTGATTATCGTCAGTTGCGTGCAGCACTTGCTGATGCAGAAACGTTTAGCCAGCATATAGCGGAGTTTAACGAGTTTGCAGAGGGCTCTATTACTGAGTTAATTGCGGCTTACGATGATGATAATGCAGCTGATATTTGTCAGTTGGCGAGTATGATTCGTGATAAGGCTGAAGTGTTTTTCTCTGCGCGGATCTATACGTTAGCATTGGAGATTACTGATACTTTAGCTGGCGCAGAGTCGGTGTTTGAAAGTCAGCTAAAGTTAGAGCGTCTGCAGCAATTGATTAATTTGCTAGAAGTGAATATCCACCAAAACCAAAGACTAAAACAAGGGCAAAGTATCGAGCATAAAAATGATGATGTAAGCAATGTTAGTTAGAAGATAGTCGTAGCGTCTGCATCAGGTTAAAGCAAGAGTAATAGCTTTATATCAAACGCTCGCTTTAAAAGTATGGCTCAGCAATCAAAATTTAAGCAGGAAAAACTGGGCTCAAACTAACTCAACACCTAAGCTTTATTGATATTAATCTGATTGGGTACTTAAGAGCATGATGCGCAGATATTTAACACTGCTAGCTTTATTAGGGATAACAATTTCTAGCTGTTCACTTAGTGCTAACCCGTGGGAAGAGATTGATACTCCGTATGGTGAAAATGCGGGGGCGATAGGCAGTTACGCCAATGGTTGTTTACAAGGTGGCCAAGCTTTGCCGTTAACTGGAGAGGGTTATCAAGTGCTGCGCACCGAGCGCCAGCGTTATTATGGCCATTCAACACTAGTAGAGTTTGTGAGTAACTATGCCTCGGCACTAAAGCTGCAAGGGTTAGATGATGTATTAATTGCTGATATGTCGATGCCTAGGGGCGGTAATTTTACTCAAGGCCATAGCAGTCATCAAATAGGTCTTGATGTCGATATTTGGTTTAAACAAGCTACTAAGCCATTAACTAAAACTGAACGCGAGCAGCCTAAGCCACTAAAGCTTGTTGATAAAAAGAAGTTTTTGCTTGATACCCAGATATGGTCTGATGCACAAACCCAAATGGTCAAAACGGCTGCCGAAGATAAACGCGTCGCGCGAATTTTTGTCAGTCCGGTAATTAAACAGCACTTATGTGATTTAAAATTAACTGACGATTCTTGGCTTAAAAAAGTACGCCCTTGGTGGGGGCATACCTATCATATGCATGTACGCTTGCATTGTCCTGAAGGTGACACTCTTTGCCAAAATCAGGCTCCAATAGGTGCTGGCAATGGTTGTAATGAACTTAGCTGGTGGAAGCAGCAATTAACAGGTGCTCCCGCTCCGCAACCGAAAAAGCCGGCAGCTAAACCTAAAAAGAAAAAGCCAAAAGTTAAGCCGCAGCAGTGCAGTAGCATTCTTGCGGCTAAATAGTATTAGCTAAATAACTCCAGTATTGGGTTATTCATTTTACTGGCGGCGATCATTATGCACTGAGTGCATAACCGCCTTTTAAGTGAGCGACCTGTGAAAAACCTAAACGATGCATAGCTTGAGCTGCGACAAGAGAGCGACTACCGCTGCGACAAATCAACACCCAAGGTTGTTGTTTTTGGTGTTGATGCTCTTGTATAAATTGCACTAAACGCGTTAATGGTACGTTTTGACTTGCGCCCTGTGAGTGATTGAGCGCGTATTCGTGAGGCTCTCGAATATCAATAATACGCAACGCTGTGTTGCCATTCATCGCAATGTTTAAGCTGTTTGCATCATACTCTTTGATTGCCGATTTATCACAATTGCCAACGTAGGCACCACACATTATCTCGCTACCGACTTCATCAACTAGGTGACTATCTAATTGTGCTTTGCGGGCGATAAAATCGTTTTCAGTGATTTGGTCATTGAGCACCGCATTGAGTAATGGATTACGCGCCATTTCAGCATTCAGATGAGTGGTAAATTCGTTGTTATAGTCGTGGCTGGCACAGATTAACGTGTTACTCGTTATAGTGCGTTTTAGTTGCTTAAGACTATGAAATAACGCCGCACTTGAGCTTGAGTCGAAGTTAGTTCTACCTAAGCTCCCCATTAAAATGGTGTCACCGCAAAATGCGTATTGAGCAGAGCTACTATCGTGTTTGTCATCTGCTGAAGTGCGTAGGATTAAGCTGATACTGTCGCTAGTGTGCCCAGGAGTGGGTATTTTAATGAGTTGCATTTTACCAATTTTGATAGCATCAAATTGCTCACCAGCATGGCTTGTTGTTTGAGCGAGATAAGGCCAGCCAAGAATGTCACAGTCTTGCTCAGGTAAGTATCGATTGGCTAACACTTCACGCCCCGATTGGTGGTCTGCATGACCATGGGTATCAATAATGGCTACTGGCTTGAGTTGTTGGCATTGCAGCAAGGTATCTAATCTTTGCTGCAGCTCTGGTAATGGGTCAATAATTAACGCTTGCTTACTGGCTTGGTCAACGTAAACCCAAGTGCAGCTGGCGCCAAAACGTAGCTGTAATAAGCCATCGAGTGCCACTTTATTGCTGATGTCATTGTTAGCATTTACGTCGTTACTCGCGTCGAGCAACATGCAGCTTTGGGTTAATGCCTGGGATGCGGACTTAATGCGCTGACAGGCAGCGTCAACCTCAGCTTGTGTTATCGCAGGGCCGAACGACATTCTAATTGCAGACTCGCTTTGCCATGCCGGTAGCCCCATGGCGTCGAGCACAAAGCTACGAGTGACTTTTGAGCTGCAAGCTGAGCCTGAGCTGACACGAATATTGGCGGCATCAAATAGATCCATAATCTCTTTGCTGCTAAAACCTTGAACGGCAAAGTTAAGGGTAGTAGCAACGCTATGATTAAAGCTGTTGTTAAATACCACTCGAGGAAAGCATTCTGTTAAGGTTTGAGCTAGCTGATTACGGTAGTTGTGTAGGGTTTGGCTATCGCAAAATGCAGAGTTGCTGGTGCGTAATAACATATCAAAGATAACATTTAGTGCCGCCATTCCGGGTAAGTTTTCGGTACCAGAGCGCAAACCGCTCTCTTGCCCTCCGCCAGCAATAAAAGGCGTAAAAGGTGCGCTATCACGGATATAAACGAAGCCTATTCCTTTTGGCGCATAGAGTTTATGACCACTAAAAGGTGCGTAGTCGATAGTGGTTGTTTGTAAGTCTAGTTGGGTTTTCCCTAAAGCTTGTACGCAATCAACCATCCAGAAAATATTAGGGTTAGCAGTGCGAATGGTTTGCTCTAATAACTGCAGGTCTTGAAATACACCGGTTTCATTATTGACTGCCATAGTACAAATCATTAAAGCATTAGCGGCGTGCTGGCTAATAAACTCGTGATCTAAGATGCCATACTCATCAACTGGGATAGCAATGACTTCAGCCTTGATATTCAGTACCGATAACCAATGTATTAATGATTCTGGTACAGCTTTATGCTCGGTTGCACCATACAGCACGCAATAACTTTTATCCGCGCTAAGCAGTGCTGCATCAACAAGCGGTTTTGCGGCAATAAGCGCAGATAAAATTGAGGTTTGGATCCCTTCGGTAGCCCCACTGGTAAAAATGAGTTTGCCCTTGCCTGTACCAAGAAGAGTTTGTGCTCGACGACGAGTTTGCTCCATTAAGTCTTTCGCTTTTAAGCCTGTTATATGGCTACTACTTGGATTACCAAAAAGGGTTTGCATCGCAGCCATAGCGGCGGAGGCCGCTTCAGGTAAAACAGGGGTTGTTGCATTAGCATCAAGATAGATCTGGGTTAACTCGTTGTGATTGCTCATTATCTTCGGCTCTTTATTGTTATTCTTAGCGGATAGATTTTATATTTCTTTTTGGTATAACTAATTCTTGGTGGTTATATTAGCAGTTTGAAGATAATGATCAAGATCACGTTTTTGGTTGGGTAAGAGCTAAGCTGAGTGAGCTTATATATTCAGCGTAATGGCTTTGAAATAGCCAATAAAAAAGCGCCTTGAAAGGCGCTTAACATTCAGTTTTTACAGTCGTTACCGTAGTTACTGTAATTAGTTTAGATCTTGCTTAACTTGCTCTATTAACTGTTGCCACTGCGGATACTTGGCAAAGGTTTGTGGTAAGTTGCCCCAAGGCGCCATGACCTGTTGTTGGTAAGCCGTTGAGTCGACTTGGCCTTGCTTTAACTGGTAAAGGTAATAGAAAGCCGATGCGCGGTAGTTGGCTGCGCAATGCACTAAAATCTGTTTATCTTGATTGGCATCCATGATGGCAAAAAACTGTTGCACATTTTCTTGAGTCGGCTGCTGCCAGTCTACATCAATTTGTGCGTAGTCCATGCCTGCTTGTTTAACCAGCTCTGCTTCATTTGTATAACCTGTAGGGTTGTCTTTGGGAATAAGGTTAATGACCAAATCAACACCTGACTCTTTAAGCATCTTGAATTGAGACTCGGTTGGCAAGCCTGCGGTTATTACATTGTCGCTACTAAAATGCACCGCTTTAACTTGCTGTAACGCATCCGGTGTAATGGCTGCAAAAGCCAAAGGGCTAAGCAAGCTACTTAGTAATAGAATAAAGCGCATCTTGAATTCCTGTTGTGTACTTATTATCAATTGAAATATAAGAGCTTGTTTCAAGAATAAAGTTCAAGCCTAACGTTTAATGCGGCACTTTATGCTGAGTAGTATTAGAGAGAATTACTCAATTTAAGAGCTAAGCTAGATAATTAGCTTAGCTCTATATGGCGAGATTGGGGAAAAATTAAACCTTGACCTTAATAACCACTTTGCGCACTTGTGTCGCGTTGTCGCCAGCGCCTGGCATATGGATATCACCAGGGAAGAAAAGTGCAAACATACCAGCTTTTAGCTGAATAAACGCCGCATCGTCTTTGTTTGATTCATAGTCATAATTGGCGTAATCGTGTTCAGCGAAATAGGCTTTAGACGGCGTTTGGCCAGCTAAAGGTAAGTAGCCAAATTCTTCTTCACCACTTACCACATACTGCACATCAATATATTGCTCATGGGCTTCAAATGGCTGCTGTTCTTTAGGCTTTGTTTGGTAGTCGTTTACGATAACAAATAGGTTTTTGCCATCTAGCTCATACTTGCCGGCTTCTAGTTGGCTAAAGTCTGTCGTGGCTAAATGCTCTAGCGCGCTAGCAATACGTGGGTTAATCGCGGTGTAGATCTCGCGGTTAGCTAAAGTATCAACAATCATGGTATTTCTCACCCTTGGCCGAACTTGACCGAAAATTCATTTAATAAGGACACCTAAAAAGTGCCGTTTAGAGGGCGAAGTGTAGCGCTAACTAGCTTTAGAGGATACAAGAGTTGACTTCAAACTCGATGCCTTTTGCTTCGAAAGTCTGTTTCAGCTTTTTGGCTAAGGCTGATTTTGGCCTTAAGGGAAAGTTGACCTTACCTTTGGCTGAATGGATAAAGAGGTGATCGCCAAGTAGGCGCACAGAGTCAATATCTTGATAGTGTAGACTTAAGGTTGTTGGTAGGCTGAAATCTGAGTTTTGCTGCATCTTAATAAAACTGACTTTTGAATCGCCAAAAATCACTTTTTGTTGCCAGCATACACGTAAGAGAATAAAGCTCATTATGCATAGCGGCGCTAAAAATGCGTAATCCCAAATGGTGGTTACATCATTGAGCTGAGAGCCGACAAGCCCCAAGGTAATCAAAATGATGAAGTAACCTATCTTAGGAAAAGTGTTAACCACAGTCGTGTTAGAGGCTATTGTATTATCCATAATACTTTCTTTAGTTGTGTCCATTTGGCGTAAAGAATAACCTTATACAAAGGTCGATTTAAAGTAACAATAATAAAAAATAAGGATATATGTGTCTTCATTACGGTTTATCGCTGGCCCTAAAGCCTATAAAACGCTGAGCGAAAATGACTTTAAACCTGAGCTGTTTACTCAATTGCTAGCTGCATCTGGTGGGCCCAAATGGATAGGCATTGCGGCGTTAGATCGCTATTTATTTACTGAGTTTTTTAAAGACTTAAATCAACCTCTACATACTTTAGGCGCTTCGTCAGGCGCATGGCGCTTGGCTTGTTTAGCGCAGAGTAATCCAAATGCGGCTTATGACCGATTAGAAGAGCTGTATATCGGTCAACGTTATGATACTAAGCCAACATCAAATGAGATCTCGACTCAAGTTGCTGGGATCATCAGCGGCTTGCTCGGCAGTGACGGCGCCGCTGAGATTATCGATAATCCACATATAAATAGTCATTATATTGCTTGTCAGGCAAGGCATATTAATCGTGCTGGTGGGCGCTTAGCATTAGGTGCGGGTTTAGCTACTGCCGCAATTACCAATTTAGCCAGTCGTAAGAGCATCGCTTGGCACTTTAAGCGCTGTGTGTTTGGCGTTAATCAGCAAAGCTCAGCCTTTGCAGGTCTTAAAGATTTGCCGAGTTGTTACTATGGTTTATCCCGCGATAACATCCATCAAGTGTTGCTAGCTACCGGTTCTATCCCTTTAGTGCTTGCGCCGGTGACTCAAATTAACGGTGCGCCAAAAGGCCATTATTACGATGGTGGTATTACCGATTACCATTTTGATTTACCGTTAGTCCAAAACAAAGGGCTGACTTTGTATCCTCATTTTTACCCACATATGGCACCGGGTTGGTTTGATAAATCACTTGCTTGGCGCTTTGCCAAGCAAAATTATGACAACGCACTGATCTTGGCACCAACCGATGCTTACCTACAGAATTTGCCTTATAACAAATTGCCGGATAGGGAAGATTTTACCCAGTTGGATAGCGATAGCCGGATTAAATATTGGCGTGAGTCTGCTGCCATGAGTCAGGTTTTAGCTGATGATTTAGCTGAGGTTATTAGTAAAGGCACACTGTTAGAGCGATTAGAAACCCTTTGATGTCAGTTTGAGCGCTGCAATAAATTGCTGATAACGCCTGTCTGTTTAGTAAGTAGTTTGAGCTTATGTGTTGCTGGCTGAAATGAGTTCAGCTGCTACACTTTAGCTTTACTTAAGTCGATTACTTGAGCATTGCCAAAATGATACAGCCTACCTAGTTAAGGGGGGAGGTGATTATGCATACACAAGAAATGGCGTTATTAACACACGACAGCTTGTTGTTACCTGAAGGGCGGGTAGAGATCCGAGTGATTGATCCTCGATACCTAAGCATGATTGCCGAGATCTTAAAAGGGCATTACTCGTTAGTGTTTGGTATGAGTAAAGCTAACTGTGAATTGCCCTGTTACGAGATGGCAACTCAATGTGAAATTATCGATTTTAATCAGCTTGATGATGAATCCTTGGGCATTGTGCTAGAAGGCAAGCAGCGGGTTAGAGTGCTTTCTGCCGCACAGCGCCGTGATGGAGTGTGGATAAGCCGAGTGCTTCGTAGCCATAATTGGCAGCAAGAGCCCATTTATGGCGAGTTTGAACTGATTAGTGCGGCGTTAGAGCAGTTTTATGAGGTTAACCCCGATCTATTTGGTTTATATGAAAATGATGTGCACCTTGAAGACGCCTCATGGGTTAGTCAGCGCTGGCTTGAAGTGTTACCGCTTTATAATCAAGACAAGTTACGTTTGCTTAACCAACCGAATTGCCATAAAACCATGAACTTCGTTCTTGAATTGATAAAGTCGCATGCGAGAGATAATCAACATTCTTGAGTTAGCTACAAGTCATGGCAAAACACTGCTTTAAATTGCCTAAGGCGAGCAATGATTATCAGCTTTAAGTCGATTTTGACAATAGACAGGCGTTTGCTACAGTAGCGCCACTTTTATTTCTCCCTTTTTCTGATATTCGAGTCCTATGAGTTCCTCTGTACGCGCCGCCCAAGCCTCCTACATTGTGCTACCTGAAACTGTCACTGATAAACCGACAGTGTTGAGCTTTTTAGTGAGCCAATTTCCAGCCATTACAGCTACTGTTTGGCAGCAACGTATTGTTGATGGCAAGGTACATTGGCGTGACGGCAGCTTGATTACGCTAGAGTCGCAATTTATTCCTCGTGAGAGGGTTTACTATTACCGAGAAGTCGCCCAAGAAAGCCTAATCCCTTTTAAAGAGCAATTACTGCAACAAACTGATGAATTTATGTTGGTGTTTAAACCACACTTTTTAGCGGTCAACCCTAGCGGGAATTTTGTAAACGAATGCTTAGTGAATCGCTTACGCCTAAAAACTAATATTCAGCAGATTGTAGCAGCCCACCGTCTAGACCGAGCCACTGCTGGTGTTATGCTGCTGAGTGTTAATGCGCAAACACGTCATGATTATCATGAGCTATTTAAGTCAGGAAATATTAGTAAGACTTATCAAGCCATCGCGCCTTTATCGGCCGAAGTAAAGCAACAGCTAGAGCAGACTGAATTGCCATTGCAATGGACTGTGAAAAACCGCATGGCCAAAACCATTCCGAGTTTTAGAATGTGTGTCGCTGAGGGCGAGGCAAACAGCCATTCAGAAATTCGTTTGATTGAAGTATTCGATGGATATGGGCTGTTTGAGCTAGAACCTATTACTGGCAGGACTCATCAGTTACGAGTGCATATGATGAGCTTAGGTATGTCTATCCTCAATGATAGGCTTTACCCTGAGTTACTTGATAAAGCGCCTGACGATTTTGATAAGCCGCTTAAATTGATGGCAAGACGTCTATGCTTTATCGATCCAATCAGCCATAAGCAAATCGATGTGAGTTGTGATGGCTTTAACTTACAAGATGAAGTCGCATTACTATAGCGCGATTTCACTCGATAATGAGTCAAAAGACGGCATAATTGCCGACCTACAAACAGATATCACATTGCTTTTACCTAGGATCTAATGCCTTGGCGGTAAAAACTCAGTTTCTGTCATATCGCCATGCAGTACTGCAACCTTGGTTGGCGCGCCGCTCGGGGCAATTTCAACAATGCCAATGCCGCTTTGGTTGACTAGGCGCTTACTACGTTCGCCATTAGGGCGGCGACCTCTAATCGACATGCGTTTACGCTTGGTGAAGAAGTTAAGCGGTGAAAAATGGCCGTAAAGCCAACCGTTTAGCTTATCAAAAACAGGTAATAGCTTTTCTGGGAACTGGTTTTTAAAGCCACTACAAGTAATTTGATAGATCTGTGGCCCGCCATGGCGAAAACGAATACTGACATCGTAGCTAAATGAATAGTGCACATCGCCGGACAAAATAATAAATTGCTCCGGGGTTTTTCTATGCTGGAAAATACTCAGTAGCGTATTTGCTGTGCCTGGGTGCGCCATCCAGTTCTCGGCATCTACCAATAATGATCCGCCGCATAAGGTTGCCATTCGTTGTACGGTTTCAATCAGTTTTACGCCATACATTGGCGCTGCAGACACAATAATCACATTGGGCTGGTTAACGAGCTCTGCCTGAAACTCCATCAGCGCTTCCCAGTCCATTAACCCAGACGGTTTACCTAAGTTAGACTCGCTACGCCAACGACGGGTCCGGGTATCTAGCACCAGTAGTTTGGGCGTGGTTTGTAAGCTGTAATGCCAATGTTCAAACGCCAATAATTTTTCAATCAAGGCATCTTGCGCTGTTGGGTTTGGGCTTGCAAAGAATGCATCTAAATCTGGGGTGATTTCGCTATCAAAGCGAGCAGGGGCGTTACCTAAACCTTGAAATACCGTATAGGCAATTAAGGCATTACCTATGATGCGTTTTGAAAACGCATGCTGATACGCCGCTAGCTCCCACCTTGCGGTGAGATTCCAATCATCGGTGACATCATGATCATCAAAAATCATATAAGTCGGTACATGCGCCATTAAGCGGCGTACTTGCTTGAGCCCAGCTTTAAATGCTAACAGGTGGGTCCATTCACGCTGCCACCTTTGGTTATGTGCCGCGCTAAGGCCGGGCACCTCTTTGGGGATATCGATTAACTCCCATAGCTCTGGTGACCAATAAAGCAGGTATAGCGCCATTAATTCATTGAGGCTAACTAAATGATTCTCAGCCAAGGAAGAAGTAAAAATAGGATGGTTAATATACCAACGCGTAATCGCTGTCTTAGCTTTATATTGGGTCTTTGGCAGCAGATTGAGATGGCGTTTATACATGGCCTCGGGTTGATAACTTATCTGAGTAGAATCTGCAATTGGCGCATCCACAAACTGTTCTTGCTGCAGGCCAAGTAACTTAATCACTTCGCCAATGGCATACAGCATAGGCCCGGCAATATCGTCAACATAAACTTGGTCGCCACTCATCATGAGTAATGCTGGACGTTGCTTGATATCGCTACACCCAGCTAGCTGGGTATCGGCAGCCACTAACGCATCGCTACTGTGGTGGTGGGCGTTACGGCACGAGCCATGTAATAGCTTGTCGATGTGCGGCTTGACGATAAATTCGCCTAAAGGTCTTTGTGGATAACTGAGTTCATCTATATCAGCGAATAGCGAACGCGCAGAATTGGACTCGAACAGCTCATACGTGAGTGGGATATCTTTAGCTAATAGGGCCTCTTCTGAGACGCGAATTAAATACTGGTATGCGTGCTGACCAAGAGGGATGCAGTGGACTTCGCTAGCGTTTAGCTCTCGGTCAAAATCAGCACCTAATATCGCCAAGCGTAAACAAGATAAACGCTCACGGCAAACAAACCACAGGGTAAAGTGTTGCTCATCGCAATGACGTAAAGCGGGCCCTGCGATGATGCGTGGAATAGGTTTAGCTGCTGGCATAAATCAGTTCTTTAGCAAAAAGTTATCTTTATCAAGAGTAAACCAGTGCTTAGAAGATGAAAAGCCCTTAAGCTAGATGGCAAAGTTTTGCACAAGGAGCAGCAGTTATGGCGAAAATTATGGTTACTGGCGCGACAGGCTTATTGGGGCGTGCGCTGGTAAAGCAATTGCAACAAGTTAATGCACACCAAGTTATTGCGTGTGGTTATAGCCGTGTTGGCGAGGGAGAGTTTCAACTCGACTTAACCCAAAATCAGCAAGTAACAGATTTTATTGCTCAGCATCAACCACAAGTGATTGTTCATTGCGCGGCTGAACGCAGACCTGATATTTCAGAGCGAGATCCACAAGCCGCATTAGCGCTTAACGCCGATGCTACTCGAACCTTAGCCCAAGCCGCGCGCGATAACGGCGCTTGGTTACTGTATATCTCTACCGACTATGTGTTTGACGGCACGCAGCCTAAATATACGGAGCAAGCAGCTACTAATCCGGTTAATTTTTACGGTGAGTCTAAGTTGCTGGGGGAAAAGATCATTGCTGAAGTCGCGGCGCAATTTGCAGTGCTACGCTTACCTATTCTTTACGGTGAGGTGCAAACCCTAGAGGAGTCTGCGGTAACAGTATTGCTGCGAAGTCTGCAAGATGGTTTCAAGCCGAGCGTTGCCAAACCTGCGACTTTACCTGTGGATGACTGGGCAGTAAGAAGCCCAACTTCGACAGAAGACATTGCATTAGCGATAGAAAAGTTACTCAATCTGCAACTGGCAGGTGAGTCGATTACAGGGCATTACCACTTTAGTGCAGCGCAAACCATGACTAAGTACCAGATGTTATTGCAGATGGCTAAAGTGCTAAATGTATCGACTGAGCACCTGCAGCCTGTGACTTCCCCCACAGATAGCGCTAAACGCCCTAAAGACTGCACCTTAAGCTGTGAGCGACTTATGAGTTTAGGGATCAAAAGCACGTTACCTTTTGCAAGTGGCATAACCAAAGCATTACAGCAGTCGGTCGTTGTTCAACAATGGCTAAAGCAAGTCGATGAACGCCAGAGTTAATGCTAAATATTAATGTTTAAAATCAATAACAATAGATAAAGAAAACCTCCTAATGCTAAACCTGCGCGTTAAAAATTTACTCATCCGTAATCTTGGTGCGGTTGATCAGTTGGCTCTATTAAGATTTGCAGGGCTGTTATTAAAAATTGGTCTGACATTTTTTGCGGCAGACACCTTTGGTTTGTCATTAACAAGCCCACTGTTGTATTGGGGCATGAGCCTAGAGGCGTTGTATTTAGGTTTTACCTTTTGGCATCGCAGCGCTATCGCGCGGTTAGGCTCAGGTTTATTTATCGTACTCTTGATCGACACCCTATTTTGGATCTCTTGGCTATATTTCACCGGCGGGGCAACGAACGCTTTTATCTCGTTATTGTTACTGCCAACGGCAATCGCCGCGGTTGTGCTGCCAACATGGGCGCCTTGGGTCTTAGCATTAATATCCACGTTAGCTTATAGCTTGATGATTTTCTCCGTGCCCGAAAGCCAGATGAAACACCATGGCATGGACATGAGTTCTCACTATCTAGGCATGTGGTTTAACTTCTTAATCTCGTCATTGGTGTTGACCACCAGTGTGGCTTATATCGCCCAGCGTATGCGTAAGCAAGAAGTCGAGCTGGGTTATATGCGTGAAGCGCAGCTGCGACAAGAGCGGTTAATCGCGCTCGGTACTGCCTCAGCGCAAATGGCTCATCAACTCGCAACACCATTAGCCAGTTTGCGTTTATTGGTCGATGAAGCTGTGGAAGATGCGGTAAGTGAGCAGCAAGTGCTGCAAGAGATGGATACGGCACTGGTGCGCTGTGAGCAAACCCTTAACTCCTTGCGCATGGCAACGGAATCTATTCGCCAACAAAGAAAGGCGTTAATGAGTGCTGAGCAACTCGCGGCGACGATTAAGCAACAAGTGTTACTACTCATGCCTGAAATCAATTTAGAGCTAAGTTTAGTCCATGAGCTTGATGAGACTGAAAATGAGCGAATGATCCAAACCGATGCGAGCTTATTGCCTGCTTTATTAGCCTTAATTGAAAATGCCGGTAGTGCCAGTTTGGCTCATTGCGGCGAGTCGCGAGTATTAGTGTCAGTGCAGCTTGACTCGGGTCGCAACCGCTTGTGTATTTTGGTAAAAGATTTTGGCGCAGGGATCCCAAAAGAGATGTTGTTGCAATTAGGACATAAGTTGATTGAAAGTGAACAGGGCATGGGAATGGCACTCTTGTTAAGTAATGCCAGTTTCGAGCGTTTAGGTGGCCAGTTATTACTGAGTAGTGCTGACGAAGGCGGGACGATTGCTAAGGTATGTTTCCCGGCCTGTGAGTCTATATCAGCCTCCCAAGTTGGAGCCGCGTAATGACGACTACAATGCTAAATAAGTTGTTAATTATTGAAGATGATATTGCTTTAGCGAGTGTTTTGACTCGGCGGATGAGCAAGCAGGGCTTTGAATGCCAGCAGTGCCATGATGCGACTCAAGGTTTATTAATGGCTAGGCAGTTCAGGCCAACGCATGTGCTGCTTGATATGAAATTAGAGCATGAAAACGGCTTGAAACTTATCTCGCCATTGAGGCAGTTACTGCCAGATGTCACTATGGTGTTGTTGACGGGCTATGCCAGCATCGCCACCGCTGTTGAAGCGATTCGTCTTGGAGCAGATAACTATTTAGCTAAACCGGTCGACACCCAAACCTTGCTTAACGCTTTGTCGGTTAATGCCGCTGAATATGAAATTGAGCCATTAACTGAAGAGCCGTTATCGCCAAAAAGATTGGAATGGGAACACATACAGCAAGTACTTAATGCCAATAACGGCAATGTATCCGCGACCGCAAGGCAGCTTGGTATGCATAGGCGTACTTTACAACGTAAATTATTGAAAAAACCGACAGCTGATCATCGAGATAGTTAAGCATTTATTTGAATGATTTGAGGAGAGCTTTATTTGTGTGGTTATACTGTAATTAAGGAAGCGCTTAAAACAGGATGTACCATAACCGATGAATACTGACTCAATTTTTACGACGGATCTGTTTTTGCTGGACAATCCTAATGACTTAATCTCAATTGATAAGTGGCAGAAAACCGTCAACCTGCTAGCTGAGCTGTTTGAGGCTCCAGCAGGTTTTTTGGTTCAATATACGCAAGAAGGCTTTCAAGTCACTATTGCTAGTGAGCAAGAAACCAATCCATACCCCTCAGGTATTGTTATTGAGCCCCAAGCGAATATCTTTTGTCGTAAAATTGTTGAAACCGGCGAAGCGCTTTACGTTAATAATGCATTACTCGACCCTTGCTGGGACACTAACCCTGAAGTACATAATGACGGTTTTAGATCTTACTTAGGAGTCCCTGTTTTTTGGCCATGTGGAGCCGCATTTGGTACTTTCTGCGTGATGGATTATAAAGAAACTGATTACAAAAAAAGTTATATCGAATTAATTACTCAGCTAAAAGAGCTTTTAGAGTCTGATCTTGCGTTAATCGGCAGTTATGCGCAAATGCAACAATTAGCCATTACCGACCCTCTCTGTAATGTAAATAACCGACGTGGCTTTAATATTTTGGCTGAGCAGCGTATTAAACTTGCGAAACGTACAGGTGGCTTGCTCTGTTTGTTATACCTAGATATTGATCAGTTTAAATGTGTTAACGATAAGTTTGGTCATGGCGTTGGTGACGCAGTTTTGCAATCTGTTGCGCAAGTTTTAAGTGACTGCGTACGCGAGGCCGACGTGGTGGGGCGCTTGGGAGGGGATGAGTTTGTTGCTTTGATTGCTTTAGATAATATGTCTGAGCTTGCTAACATCAAACAGCGTTTAACTGATGCTTTTGAAAAGGTACAAAACGCATCTTCTATCCCTAAGGTTACCGTGTCTATTGGCAATACTTTTATTACTGAGTCAGAAGACATTAGTGATTTATTAGATGCTGCAGACCGAGATATGTTAGATAAAAAGCGAGGCTTGGCTAGGTAAAAGAGTCGTGTATCGAATGAAACTGCACTGGCAACACTGTACCAGTGCAGTTTTTAGTTAAGATTTAATATCAGTAAATACAAGCCATTGACGTCGGCCCATTTCAAGTACAATGCCGGTTGCTAAACCAGCAGCGGTATTAACCAGTAGACAAATCGCCGCCGTTGATAAAATCACAAAAATACAGAAAGGTTTACCATCGATAAATCGCTGCGACCATGCCAGTTGCGTCCCCGCAATCGCCAGTAAACTACCTAAAACGGCCAGTGGGATAAGGGATAACACACCTGCGATACCTTGTCCCCAGAACGCAGCTATCAGTAAGCAACTGCTACCGAAAATCGTTGGCGCTAGCCAAGTTCGTGCGCCAAAGTGATGTTGCACAGCAAGACCGCCTGCACCATGACACATAGCGGTAGCGCCAAATGGCGCGAGCAGTAAGTTAGCCCAGCCAGAGCTGGTGGCAAAGCGCTTAGGGGCAAAGGCCGCATCACCATCTTCTGGGAACTTCTGTTTTGCCATGGCTGAGGTGGCAATAACGGCATTGGTGAGTGTTAGCGCGAGTTGCGGAAGTACTAATAAGCCAGCCGCTGAAGTCCATTCATCAAGGCTTGGCCAAATAAATTGCCAAGGGGTTGAGACGGACAGATCAAAGCTAGGTGCTGTGCCGCTATTAAGCTGCCAAACGATGCCAAGCACAATGACTAATGGCATCGCTAAATAACGCATCGGCAAGAACTTACTGGCAAATAACGCAATAAAAGCAATAAGACCCACAAGCCAAGTTTGACTCATCATCTGACCGCCCATCCATATAAGTTGCAAACCAATGGCTAGCTGAATACCTATGCTGATGGCAGGTGATAACTGCTTGGCCATCCAAGTGATGGCGCCGCTGTAAGCAAGGACTAATAGAATAATCCCCATTAACATGCCGCTAGCTTGCAGCATTCCAGGTGTTAGCCCTTGCGCAATAACTAGAGCGGTAATTACTTTCATCGGCTGCACAGGAATAGGGCGTCGATAAAAGTAAGCGGTAAATAGCGCAAATAGACCAAAGCCTACAAATATCCCTTGGGGGGAGAAATGATTAAGAGCTATTAGACCTAACGCGAGGGGGAGAAAAGTACCTAGATCGGCAAAAGCGCCGCTAAACTCTCCTGAATACTGGTTAACACTATCAAATTTATTGGTCTTACATCTCATATAGCTTGCCGTAGGAAAAGAACGCTATAACTATCGCAAGATTGATGCCAGATTTTAAAAGGAATAATGGGAGCAAAATGCTGTTAAGGCGGCTATTGTCCAACCGAGTTGAGACAAGTTGGCTCCCGCTTTTATTTTAAATGGTCAATTGGTCTAATATTCGTAATGACTGAATTTACCGAGATCTATTTTGCTAGCAGATTGTAAAGTGTAAACAGAGCAAAATTTATACTTTACAATGAGCTAGCTATCATTCACCTGCTTTTTAAAGTTGGTTATGCATATCGTTTAATGCCTGATGCAACAAGTCATCATCACTAACCTGATCGTGGTGAGTATTATCTATGTTGTCATCGAGTGTAGCTAAGTCGAGCGCTTGGTGTTTATGTTCGTCATCGAGCAGCGGGTTTTCAAAAGCATCAGCCTGAGTCACATCTAACATATCTACATTGATATCACTGCTGTTTAGCACTTCGAGCGCAAGCTCTTCGGTTGCAGGTTTGTCAATAGAGGGCTCGATATCTTGGTGAGCAACGCCCACCATATTGAGATAGTGGTCTATTGGTGCGCATGCTTGATTACTGGCTATAGGCTGTAACTCGTCAAGACTCTGTTGGTCTGTATCATTATGCACCTCAGTGTTTACACTGCTGTTTGCTTCCGGGGTTGTATTGAGCTCATTGTCTTGTAGAGTCTTTTCTTGAGCAAGCTGGCTGGGATTATCCGGAGCATCCTCTCGATGTGAAGCCGTATCACCTACAACAATCAAATCATCGACACTGACTGTTAGCGCAGAGTCTATTGGTTCATCATGCATGACTGGGGCCGGTGGAGGCGGAGGAGGTGCTTGATGACCAATGACGGGAGTGACCGTCATATCAAGCACTTCAGAGCCTAAAGTGAGCTTGCCACTGTGACCAGGACCATGGCTCAAGATGCTGACCTGAACATGCATGACCACATCGTCGTGATGTGAGCCCTGCAAGGCGACTTCAAATCTGTCTTCATGCACGCCAACATTCTGAGCACTACCATGAGGTCCTGTATGGGTATTTCCATGTTCTTGATAGCTTAGCTGGCCAGTTTTTGGATTAATAGATAGGGTGCCCCATTGACTGGTATAGGAGGTTTGATAATGGCCGTTGACTAAAATTTTCCAGCCTTGTTCAGCGATAGGTACCGGAGTTTGGCCGGGTATAATTGTTGGTACGCCTAGTGAGGCGCCAATATGGTGACTGCCAGGTGGTGCAGTGACAACTATGGGTTCAGGTTTAGCGCCTGCTGCCATGTTTAAGGCGGAGTTCACGTTGCCATGCTCATCAGTCATGATGGCTTTGATTATGCTACTTGGAGCGACTTCGAGTTGAATTCCGTGGGCTAAGCTCTTTGCGTCGAGAATGTGGTCAATGCCATTAATGTTTAGGTGTTCTCCTACCTTGGCATCGGTTGCAGCATGCACTGTGGCAGTAATCGTACCAGCATTACCATGGGCGATTTCTGCTTTACTGTATAAGTTATCACTGCCGGGATTTTCAAAGGTGATGCTAGGTCGGCCAACTTGAAGATCGGTTTCATACTGCAGAGTCTGACTCGCTTGAGTTGAGTTGCCTGCATTATCAGTACTCGTCACACTGGCTGATATTGATGACTGCGACGCTAATTCGCTGCCTGTAACAACAATACTAAACTGACCATGGCTATCAACCGTACCTGTGTGTTGCTGTTGATTAAGGGTTAACGTGACCACGTCTCCTTGCTGGGGATCACCACCGACTTGGCCGGTTACATTCACTGCAGTGTGGCTCTCTTGTGCATTGATAACATTGTCGGCGGTAATCGGATCAAGCTGGATAGTGGCGCTGGCATGGGTATCAATCTCAACATCGAGCGCCGAGGATACCGCTGGCATTATGGATGATGGTGCTAGCGCTTTGGCTAATATATTATGCAGCCCTTCAGTTAAGCTTGATAAGGTTGCAGTATAGTCACCATTGGCATCAGACAGTGCATGAGCAACAGGGTTATTACCGTCGTAAATAGTGACTCTAGAAAAGGGAATATCTGTGTGACCAGTAATGTCAGGTGTGGTGTCTGAGGTTAAATCATCGCTATGACTTTGGCCTGTGTCACTCGTTGTACTGAGATTGATACTTACATGATTGGTGGGTGATGTTGCAACAATATGGCCGCTTGGCAAGCTGTCAGTTACCACTGGTTGAGTTGGAACACTGCTTGTTATCACTATTGTGCCAGCCGTGCTGCTTAGGGTTGCTTGAGCATTAAAGCTGATAAATTGACTTGCTGTACCGCCGTGATTATCACTCACCTTAACTTCAAATACATCGACACCGCTATAGGTTGCTGTGGCAGGGTTATAGCTCATATGCGCCACAGAATTATTCTGGGTATAGATATAAGCGCCGCTATCAGGGTCAACAGATAAATTGCCAAAGCTGCCAGTCAGAATTGGCGCTGAAAATGTATGGGTATCGCCGGTATCAACATCGGTTGCGACTAAGTTTCCTTGGGTGTGACTGGTCTGGTTAATGGTTAACACTGGCAAATCATTAACGGCGCTAACGTTGAGTACTGCGGTATGCGCGGCTGAATCTTGATGGCCGTCATTGGCGACATAGCTAAAGTGAGCGTCACCATTAAAATTAGCAGCAGGCCTAAACAGCAGATGATCAATATTATTGGCATTAATGGTTTGCCCTTGGCTTATAGCATGGCCATTAACAAATAAATGACCATTAGCAGGATCGGGTAGTTGAGTGATTGTTAGCCCTGCTAAAGCATCATTGTCGCTGTCTTGGTAACCAAAACTAGCAGTGCTAAAGTGATAATCAGTGTCTTCCGCTGTGCTGACGTTTAGGGTTTGTACCGTCGGTTGGTGGTTGGCGTCGATATGAATGTTTAGCGTATTTTGGCTTTCATCTTTGTAGTCGCCATGGGTATCAACCACACGATAAATAAATCCAGGTACATCACCACTAAAGCCTGCTTCTGGAGTGAAGCGATAGTCACCGTTTGTAGCAATGTGTATTTGGCCAACACCTGCAATCGACACGTCCTGCCCAGAATGTACACTGACGTAATGATGGGTTGTCGGATCTTTAAATTGCAGATCTTGTAAAATGAGTTGTGCACCATCGTCTATATCGGTTGCACTTTGCAGTAAGTTCCCGGTTACTGGGCCACTATATTGATCTGAATTGGCTTTGAAACTATGAATAATAGGCTGGTCACTGGTGCCGTTGATAACCACTTGTGCTTGTTGGCTCGATTGGTGAGTGTTACTGCCGCTGCCCTCCTGTAGTTGGTAGTTGATCCAGATCTTGTGTTGAACACCATTAGCTAAGTGATCGTAGGCAGAGTGAGCCGGATCGACCTCTAACGTATGTCCATCGGCTGCCAAACTAAACCCTGCCGGGACCTGACTACTAAAATTGATCCCGTCAGTAGAGTATTGTAGTTGGCTAACTTGATTACCTTGAATGCCAGCATAAAGATCTAATCCTTGGGTTGTGCCCGCTTCTTGTAGTTGTAGAGTCGGGGTGTCGCTATGGCCGTGGATGGTAATCGCAATGGTCTTGCTAGCTGTGCCATCGGGTGAGGTTACGACTATTGTGTCGGTGAGTTGCTCCCCTGCATTTAAGGCATTGACCGCTGTGGCAGCGTTATTGAGCGCGTAATGCCAGCTGCCATCTTCATCAACTGCGAGCTGACCATATTGACCACTGAATAGGGTATTGGCTGCAAATTTGTCTTCGCCAGTATCAGGATCCACTAACGTTAATTGGCCCGAAATTGTGCTGGTGGCTGAATCTTCAGTAATTGAAGCACTGACTGTGGACTGTGTTTGTCCATCAATGTTGGCTGCATCATTGACAGGAGTTATATGCAGAGTATTAGTTGCTTTGGCTGAATTGGTATGGCCGTCGTTAACGGTATATGAGAAGTTCACATCGCCATTAAAATTATGCGCAGGGATAAACTGCAGTTTACTTATATCTGCAGTGGCAATACTTTGGCCAGCGGTAATGTCGTGTCCATCGAGTAAAAACTTACCTTGTGTTGCTGGTGGTAGGTCTGTGATTGCTATGGAATGAAGCGTATCGCCAGTATCGATATCTGTGAACCCAAACTGACTCGCTTGCATTTGATAGTGAGTATCTTCAGTACCTTGAGCAAGCGTTGTCACGGTAATTGTGGGAACATCATTGATACTGGAAAGGTGCATTGTCGCTGATGCTGGTGTTGAGCCTCCATGATTATCATGCACACTGTAATTGAAGGTGACCTTTCCGTGGAAGTTGGTTTCAGGTGTGAAAGTAAATGTACCATCATGATTGTCAGTGACCTGACCATGGTCAGCGCGTAAAGCGCTCACCTGTAAGCGATCGTAATCATCAATATCACTCGCGTGAGCGAGTAAATCTTGCATATGTAGGGTGACGGTTTGATCTTCATGGTTGCTAGCAAGAGCAATAGAGCTGGTAATAATAGGGGCATCATTGGTTGGAATAATGTTGATGCGTAAATTTTGCGTTGTGTGCAATCCTTCGCTATCAGTGACTTGAACCGGAATTAGAATATGTATATTCCCAACTGATAAAGAGGCATGTTGATAAGCTTTATCTGAAGAGTCAAAGGTATAACTGCCATTAGTATGAAGAGTAAAGCCTGCTATGGCTTTTAGAGAAGTGTAGGTAAGGAGTTGTTGTTCGCCATGATCAGGATCGATACCATGTAAAGTGCCATGCAACAGATTACCATCTTCCATCACCGCTTGATGCAAACTAGCATTAGATATATAAGGGGCGTCGTTGGTACCTTGAATGGTGAATTCAACTTGTTTGGTGGTGCCATCAGCACTGCTGATAGTAAAGACATCTTTAGCGACCTCTCCGGCTTTTAAAGCATCCACATTGTAGTTGCTGATGTCGTAAAAATAATTGCCACCTTTATAAATTTGAAGTGTCCCCCCGAGTGAGCCTGTATAACTAATGTCTTTGCCTGCAGAGTTAGTTGCAAAGAAGGATTGTGAGGCTCCATCAGGATCGACAACTTGAAAGTGTCCTTCAGAGTGGAGGAGGTGAGTGCCAGATAAGAGGTTATCTTCTTGTAATATATCACCAACGGCCGTGATCTGAGCAGCATCTGGTGTAGAGCTGAGTTGCAGCGATGCCCCCGTTGCTGTTGTGCCCCCATGAGCGTCTTTTACGTCATAGCTAAAATGAATTTGACCGTTGTAATCTTTTTCTGGCGTGAGAGTGTAACTACCATCGTGATTATCCCGAATAGATCCATGATCGACATGAAGATTCGCAATAGTGAGTTTGCCTATATCGTTGGTGTCCACGTCTAAAGTATTTGCTAATAGTTCGCTAGCCGTAATGGTTTGAGCCAGATCTTCTTTACCGCTGTTGAGCTGCACCTCAGAAGAGCAATATGGGCGGTCATTGTCGCCATGTATGGTGATAACAATGTCGTGTGTGGTGCCATCTTTACTTTGCACGGTTACCGTGTCAGTGAGTTTTTCTCCGGCACCCAGTTGATCAATTATTCTTCCTACAGTGGTCGTTAAGCCACCATTTACATCTGCTGTACCTGTAGCAACAGCATAAAACCATTCTCCATTTGAGTTGAGGATCAGATGTCCATATTTCCCATGATAGGTATAGCCAATACCTTTAGAGTCAAAGCTATTTTCACCAGTATCTGGATCGACTATTGTTAGTTTGCCATCCGTGTGAATCATATTCGTTGTTAAATGTGCCATACCCGGCTGGGCATAGTCAGGCGACATATTAGGATCTACATGCTCATACACATCACCGGTTGCTGTGCCTGATATAATCGCTGCGTCTCCCACTGCATTAAAATGGAGTGTATTTGTAGCTTCTTGTGAATCAATATGGCCATCATTAACTGTAAATTTAAACTGTACATCGCCATTAAAATTATGCGCAGGCACGAATTGAAGCTTAGCAATGTCGTTGGCCGTAATGCTCTGGCCAGCAGTAATGCCGTGTCCATCGAGTAAAAACTTACCTTGCGTTGCTGGTGGTAGGTCTGTGATTGCTATGGAATGAAGCGCATCGCCAGTATCGATATCTGTGAACCCAAACTGACTCGCTTGCATTTGATAATGGGTATCTTCAGTACCGTTACTGAGTGTAACTTGGGTAACGGTTGGCGCATCATTGGTACCTACAACGTCAATATGTAACTCGTATGCCGTTCCATCATAGCTATGAACACGGTAGACAACAGTTTCCGTTTGTCCTTGGGCAAGATGCTGCAGAGCTGCATTATTAACGCTATAACCCCAATTGCCGGCACTGTCTATTCGTAGCATGCCGCCGAACGGATCGTGTATCGCTGATTCACCAAACTGGCTGTATTGGAATTTATCCTCTCCGCTGTCTGGATCGATAACTTGTAGTTGCCCATTTGCGAGTTCAGTTGTAACGCCTGCATTGTGTCTGCTATGTGGCCCATCTTCAATGACATGCCCAGTTGTTACTTCTGAAATGATGGCGCCGTCAGGTGTGGCTGTTAGTGTGGTGGAAGCGCCTGTATGCGTAATACCACCATGAGCATCTGTTACGTCATAGCTAAAATGAACTTTGCCGTTATAGTCTTTGGTTGGGGTAAAGGTGTATGTGCCGTCCTTATTATCAACAACAGAGCCGTGATCTACTAACAGATTTGCAATGGAAAGCTTGCCCGCGTCATTTGCATCAACGTCGACAGTATTGGCAAGTAAATCGGCTTTGCTGAAAGTAAGCGCTGTATCTTCTGTGCTTGTGGCAAGTGTTACTTCAGAACTGATATAAGGTCTATCATTATCGCCATGAATGGTAATGACTATGTCGTGAGCAGTACCATCTTTAGAGTATACGGTAATGGTGTCGGTTAGGGTTTGATTGTCACCTAACTCATCAATGGTAGTACCGATAGTTGTCTTACGATTACCAACCCAATCAACACTGCCTACGGTGACATGGTAATGCCAAGTACCATCTGGGTTTAATAGTAAGTGACCATATTGACCATGGTAAGAGTTATTCCAAGCACCACCTTTAGAGTCAAACTGAGATTCACCAGTATCGGGGTCAACAATATCCAATTTACCATCAGCAGTTAATGCAGATTGCCCTAGTCTAGCCATGCCTGCTTGTGCGTAATCTGGTGACATATCACCATAGCTGCCATGACCTTCATCAACATTACCTGTATCAACGCCATTTATTATTGCAGCGTTGTTTCCCCCTGTTATGGTGAACGACAGGGTTTGAGTCGCACTGGCATTATGCTCATCAGTCACGGTGACTGGAATCGTTAGCGTTTTTGTCGCCCCAGCAGCCAGTGATTGATAACTTACATGGCTAGGGTCAAAGCTGTAGCTGCCATCAGCATTGAATGTCAGTCCATCGATTTTTGGGGCTGAGTAATGAAGTTGCGCGCCCGTATCAATATCTTGGCCGGCCATCTGTCCCTGTAATAGAGTGCCGCCTTCAACAACTGTATGTGATTGTGCTGCAATCGTTGGCTTATCATTGGTTCCGTGTACCGTGAGCTCTATGGTGTGGGTTGTACCATCGGCAGAGCGAATAACCGCTGAATCTTGTTTCGTCTCTCCCGCTGCGAGGTTTTGAATGTTGCGATTATCTAAGGTGTAGGTGTAATGGCCATCTCGCATCAATAATACGTGGCCGCCTAACTTGGTATCGTAACCAATACCTTGATAAGTTTGTGGGCCAATATTAGGGTCAAAACTACCTTCTCCTTTATCGGGGTCTTGAATGTTCAACTTGCCTTCATAATGAAGATCGTAATGGGTATCGATATAACCTCGATCTTCGGTAACACCGCGTAAATTGATATCTATCTGAGCATCTGTAATCACTGCACTATCGTCCGTACCGTTGATGGTGACTTTGATCTTTTGCTCAGTGCCATCCACTGAATGTACCAACAGGGTATCAGTCAGCGACTCGCCAGTTTTCAGTCCTTGAATGACAGGTTGAGAGTTGTCAGCAGTGTAAGTCCAGTGGCCCAAATCATTAATTGAAAGCGTACCAAATTTCCCTTGCAAACTTTCTGCATTGAACTGGGCTTGGCCGTTATCGGCATCGGTGACGTTGAGTGCGCCATCGACACGAAGTTGTCCTGAATGAACACCTTTATCTTCTGTCAGAGAGGCGGTTGATGTGCCTGCAATAACCGCTTTGTCATCAGTGCCATTGATGGTCACGGTAATTTTTTGCTCGGTACCATCAACGGAATGCACCAATACTGTATCTGTGAGTGACTCACCCGTTTTAAGCCCTTGAATACTGGCCTGTGAGTTATCTGCAGTGTAAATCCAGTGGCCTAAATCATTGATGGATAGTGTACCAAATTGGCCTTGCAAACTTTCTGCGTTGAATTGGGCTTGGGCGTTGTCGGGATCGGTGACGTTAAGCGCGCCATCCACGCGAAGTTGGCCGCTGTGAACGTCTTTATCTTCGGTGAGACTTGCAGTCGAGGTGCCCGCACTGCTTGTGGACGAGATATGTGCCTTATCGTCAGTGCCATTAATGGTGACAGTGATTTTCTGTTCGGTGCCATCGATTGAATGGACTAGCACTGTATCGGTGAGTGACTCGCCAGTTTTAAGCCCTTGAATCGCAGCTTGCGAGTTGTCTGCGGTGTAACTCCAGTGGCCGAGATTATCGATGCTTAGTGTACCGAACTGGCCTTGCAGTGACTCGGCATTGAACTGGGCTTGGCCGTTATCGAGATCGCTGACGTTAAGTGCACCATCAACACGTAATTGACCTGAATGCACATCTTTGTCTTCGGTGAGGCTTCCAGTACTGGTACCCGAAATCAGTGCCTTGTCATCAGTGCCGTTAATGATGACAGTGATCTTTTGCTCAGTGCCATCAACGGAATGCACGAGTAGCGTATCGGTGAGCGACTCGCCCGCTTTAAGCCCTTGAATCGCGTTTTGTGCGTTATCCGCGGTGTAACTCCAGTGGCCGAGGTTATCGATGCTAAGTGTACCGAACTGGCCTTGCAGGCTTTCGGCATTGAACTGAGCTTGGCCGTTATCGAGATCGCTGACGTTAAGTGCACCATCTACTCTAAGCTGGTCGCTGTGAACATCCTTATCTTCGGTGAGGCTTGCAGTACTGTTACCCGAAATGACTGCTTTATCATCAGTGCCGTTAATGGTGACAGTGATTTTTTGCTCAGTGCCATCAACAGAGTGCACCAGCAGGGTATCGGTGAGCGATTCACCCGTTTTCAGCTCTTGAATCGTAGCTTGCGAGTTGTCAGCGGTATAGATCCAATGGCCTAAATCATTAATTGATAGGGTACCGAATTGGCCTTGCAGGCTTTTGGCATTGAACTGAGCTTGGCCGTTGTCAGCATCAGTCACACTGAGTGCGCCATCAACCCTAAGTTGGCCGCTATGAACATCCTTATCTTCGGTAAGGCTTGCAGTCGAGGTGCCATCAATCACAGCCTTATCGTCTGTGCCGTTAATGGTGACAGTAATTTTTTGCTCGTTACCATCAACAGAGTGCACTAACAGGGTGTCAGTGAGCGACTCGCCGGTTTTTAGCCCTTGAATGCTGGCTTGAGAGTTATCTGCAGTGTAAATCCAATGGCCTAAATCATTGATGGATAGTGTACCAAATTGGCCTTGTAAACTTTCAGCACTGAACTGGGCTTGGCCGTTGTCAGCGTCAGTCACATTGAGTGCGCCATCAACCCTAAGTTGGCCGCTATGAACATCCTTATCTTCGGTAAGGCTTGCGGTGCTCGTGCCACCAATCACAGCCTTATCGTCAGTGCCGTTAATGGTCACAGTGATCTTTTGCTCGGTACCGTCAACAGAATGTACCAGCAGCGTATCTGTGAGTGACTCTCCGGTTTTGAGCTCCTGAATTGCAGCTTGTGCGTTATCTGCTGTGTAAGTCCAGTGGCCGAGGTTATTGATTGATAGTGTGCCGAATTGACCTTGTAAGCTTTCAGCGTTGAACTGGGCTTGGCCGCTATCAGCGTCAGTCATACTGAGTGTGTCATCAACACGAAGTTGACCTGAATGAACATCCTTATCTTCGGTAAGGCTTGCGGTGCTCGTGCCACCAATCACAGCCTTATCGTCTGTGCCGTTAATGGTGACAGTAATTTTTTGCTCGGTACCATCAACAGAGTACACCAGCAGGGTATCGGTGAGTGACTCGCCCGTTTTTAACCCTTGAATCGCCGCTTGCGAGTTGTCTACGGTGTAACTCCAGTGGCCTAAATCATTAATTGATAGGGTACCGAACTGGCCTTGTAAACTTTCAGTATTGAACTGGGCTTGGCCGCTATCAGCATCAGTCACACTGAGTGCACCATCCACACGCAATTGACCTGAATGCACATCTTTGTCTTCGGTTAGGCTAGCGGTTGAAGTGCCTGCAATCACAGCCTTATCATCTGTGCCGTTAATGGTGACAGTGATCTTTTGCTCTGTGCCATCAACAGAGTGTACCAGCAGGGTATCAGTGAGCGACTCGCCCGTTTTAAGCCCTTGAATCGCAGCTTGCGAGTTGTCTGCGGTGTAACTCCAATGGCCGAGGTTATCGATGCTTAGTGTACCGAACTGGCCTTGCAGTGACTCGGCATTGAACTTAGCTTGGCCGTTGTCAGCATCAGTCACACTGAGCGCGCCATCGACTCTAAGCTGGCCGCTGTGAACGTCTTTATCTTCGGTGAGACTGGCTGTTGAAGTGCCACCACTGCTTGTGGACGAGATATGGGCTTTATCATCAGTGCCATTGATAGTGACGCTAATCTTCTGCTCGGTACCATCAACTGAGTGAACCAGTAGGGTATCAGTGAGTGATTCACCGGTTTTTAGCCCTTGAATGCTGGCTTGAGAGTTATCTGCAGTGTAAATCCAATGGCCTAAATCATTGATGGATAGTGTACCAAATTGGCCTTGTAAACTTTCAGTATTGAACTGAGCTTGGCCATTGTCAGCGTCAGTCACACTGAGTGCGCCATCAACCCTAAGTTGGCCGCTATGAACATCCTTATCTTCGGTAAGGCTTGCGGTGCTCGTGCCACCAATCACAGCCTTATCGTCTGTGCCGTTAATGGTGACAGTAATTTTTTGCTCGGTACCATCAACAGAGTGCACTAGCAGGGTGTCAGTGAGCGACTCGCCGGTTTTTAGCCCTTGAATGCTGGCTTGAGAGTTATCTGCAGTGTAAATCCAGTGGCCTAAATCATTGATGGATAGTGTACCAAATTGGCCTTGTAAGCTTTCTGCGTTGAATTGGGCTTGGGCATTGTCGGGATCGGTGACGTTAAGCGCGCCATCCACGTGAAGTTGGCCGCTGTGAACGTCTTTATCTTCGGTGAGACTTGCAGTCGAGGTGCCCGCACTGCTTGTGGACGAGATATGTGCCTTATCGTCAGTGCCATTAATGGTGACAGTGATTTTCTGCTCTGTGCCGTCAACGGAGTGCACTAGCAGGGTATCGGTGAGTGACTCTCCGGTTTTTAACCCTTGAATCGCCGCTTGCGAGTTGTCTGCGGTGTAACTCCAGTGGCCTAAATCATTAATTGATAGGGTACCAAATTGGCCTTGCAAACTTTCGGCATTGAACTGGGCTTGGCCGTTGTCAGCATCAGTCACACTGAGTGCGCCATCCACACGAAGCTGACCTGCATGGACATCTTTGTCTTCGGTAAGGCTTGCGGTGCTCGTGCCACCAATCACAGCCTTGTCGTCAGTGCCGTTAATGGTGACAGTGATCTTTTGCTCGGTACCGTCAATAGAATGCACCAGCAAGGTATCGGTGAGTGACTCACCGGTTTTGAGCCCCTGAATTGCAGCTTGTGCGTTATCGGCGGTGTAGGTCCAGTGACCAATGTTATCGATGCTTAGCGTACCAAATTGGCCTTGCAAACTTTCGGCATTGAACTGGGCTTGGCCGTTGTCAGCATCAGTCACACTGAGTGCGCCATCAACACGAAGTTGGCCGCCGTGCACATCTTTGTCTTCGGTGAGGCTTGCTGTGCTCGTGCCACCACTGCTTGCGGACGAGATATGTGCCTTATCGTCAGTGCCGTTAATGGTGACGGTAATTTTCTGCTCGGTGCCATCAACAGAATGTACCAGCAGGGTGTCGGTGATCGACTCGCCAGTTTTCAGCCCTTGAATCGCAGCTTGGGAGTTGTCTGCGGTGTAAGTCCAGTGGCCGAGGTTATCGATGCTTAGTGTACCAAATTGCCCTTGCAAACTTTCAGCATTGAACTGGGCTTGGCCGGCATCAGGATCGGTTATGCTTAGCTGTCCCTTTGCATGCAGGGCTCCTAGGTTATCTAAGTCTTTATCCTCAGTGACCGCTGCGCTATTAACACCTTGGATCTGTGCAGTTTGGTTACTACCTGTAATATCGATAGTGACAAGCTGACTAACGCTTTGCCCTGAGCTATCAGTAACCTTGACAATAAATTGCTCTGAGGCTTTATCCCCTTGATTTAGCGCTTGCGTATTAGGCAATTGATTATCAAGTTGATAATGCCATTGGCCTGTTTGTGAGTCGATAACCAGTTGACCAAATTGGCCTTGGCTCTGGGTTACGCTCCAAGCTGCGGTGTCATTGTGATCTGGGTCTGTTGCAAGTAACTGACCTGAAGCAGTATCGATACTGCCCATTTCATTCAACGATGCATGATGGATGCCGGAAATCGTGGGGAGATCATTGCTGCCTGCAACGCCTACTGCGATAACGGTGTTGACTTGATGGCCTTGAGCATCGGTAGCAATAACAATAAATTGTTCAGTATGTTGTTCACCGGCAGCTAAGGCGTCGGTCGAGCTTAATGTGTTATTGAGATGGTACTGCCATTGCCCCGTTTTTCCGTCAAGAATGAGTTCGCCAAATTGGCCTTGGCCTTGATGGATTGACCAAGTAACCGATTGGCTATTATCGCCATGAGCCACTAATGAACCTTGTACTGTATCGACTGAGGAGTTTTCTTTAACTTGTTGAATTTGTTGTTGACCATCGATAGTTAATGGCTTTTCATTAGTG
>NZ_JALNTW010000004.1:87181-338414 GCF_023161665.1 Shewanella sp. 1CM18E | reverse complement strand
CCAGTGCCAGTGCCAGTGCCAGTGCCAGTGCCAGTGCCAGTGCCAGTGCCAGTGCCAGTGCCAGTGCCAGTGCCAGTGCCAGTACCTGTGCCAGTACCTGTGCCAGTACCAGTACCAGTGCCAGTACCTGTGCCAGTACCTGTGCCAGTACCTGTGCCAGTACCTGTGCCAGTGCCAGTGCCTGTACCAATGCCTGTACCAATATCTGTTCCAGTACCTGTTCCAGTACCTGTTCCAGTACCTACTCCAGTGCCTGTACTTGCTCCTGTCGTTGAGGGCACCGTGGTCGCGGTGGTGCCCGGCAAAATCTCGGGAGTGTGCGTTGGTGTAATAGTTGCTGGCTGAGAAGAATGCAACGCTATGGCTACAGTAAAATGAGGTTGCTGATGTTCATTGGCACTGAAGGTTAGCGTTTTTTCTAAGTTAGTTAGCCCCGGTGCTTGGGTGTTTTCATTGCGGAAATTAGGCCCAGAGGCCAAGCCTGTTGTTTCGGTCGAGCCCGTTGGCCGAGTGGCTTTATTGGCAGCTGTTTGCTGCGTTGGCGAGGTTTGATTTTCTAAAGCATTTTCGGTTTGAGTGACATTGTTTGTTTCTGCTGTGGCGCTATTGTTATCGAGATCTGCTAACGCCTGATTATCTTGTTCAAGATTGGTCGTAGTATCACTGTCATTAACGGTACTCGCATCATCAAGCGTATCTGTTGAGGCGGTTGCTTGAGTTGACCATGACTTATCGGCAACCAAATCTTTATTACCTATGCTGGTGGTTTTGGCTGAATCTCTTAGTTCTTTAGCTTGCAGGCGAGCCACATCTTTATCAATCTGCTTGGCTTTGTTTTTTGATGCTTTATCGCGTTTGCTTTGTTCACTTTGAAGGTTGTTGTTATCTAGAGCATTATCTTTGTCATTAAGATGGTTAGTAGAGTGACTGTGCGATTCAGAGGCAGAACTATGTTTACTATCATGCTTGTTATTATCATGGCTCATTGTTTACGTCCTCTTTATCGCTCGCCAAAAGCTTCTGTTACGTTGGTAAAAACAGGCTTCCATAAATACTGAAAAACGGTTTTGTCGCCAGTGACTATGTCTGCTTCGCCAGTCATCCCTGGGATCAAGTCAAATTGCCCCGGTTTATCTGAGAAGTAAGGCTTATCGATTGCGATTTGTACTTTATAAAACACGCCACCTTTTTCATCGGCATCGGTGCTGGGAGAAATACGTTTAACGATTCCGTCTAAAGCGCCATAACGACTGTAATCAAAAGCATCAATTTTAATTCGTACAGGTTGACCTACACGGACAAAGCCAATATCCCTCGGTGATAGTTTTGCTTCCATTAAACCGGTTTTAGTCATAGGCACTATGACAGCAACCGTGCCGCCAGGCTGAATAACACTGCCCGATGAAGTTGATGGAATCGACTGGATAATGCCGTCTACTGGCGCAGTGATGGTATTTTGTGAAACTAAAGACCCTGAAGATTTTAATCTGGCGATAATCCCCAACAGCTCAGCTTGAGCTTCAGTGCGTTTCTCTCCAACGTCTTTGACTAAGGTGGCTTGCTTTTGTTTGAGTTGTTGCTGCAAGTTAACTACATTTTTGGCGAGTACCTGCTGCTTACTCTCCATGCCTTTTAATTCGCGCATGTAAGAGTCGAGTTTCTGTTGCGATTCTAAAATACGTAACTTAGACACAGCTTGCTCTTCGGTTACCGAATTCATCATTTTTAAGGTTTGTTTCGCGGTATTGATTTGGTCACTAAGCGGCTCTATTTCAGCCTTTAAACCATCAAGTTCAGCTTGAGATTTGGCGATATCAGATTCAGAGAGTCTTGCCATTGCTATACGTTCTTCGTTCATCCGCTTTAGCGAAGAACGATGTAACTTAACGAGTTGCGGATATACCTCGAGGAATTCACTAAAGTCGGCATCACGCTCATCAATATAGGCATCGTATCGCTCAATCCTTAGCAGTAAGTTAGCGCGTTTACTGGCTAACTCTTCTTCTGCTGATTGGCTATCAATGGCGACAAAACTTGCGAGTACATCGCCTTTTTTGACGACATCGCCTTCTTCTACGATGACCGAGGCTATGGTGCCACCAGTTTGGCTTTGTATAACTTGCCGATGACCTAAGGGCACGACTTGGCCCTTAGATTTTGAGATCTCCTCTACCTGAGCAAAAATAGACCAAAGCAGCATGATGAGTACTGAGCCTGTGATCAACAATATAATGCGCTTAATAAATTTACGCTCAGTAGGCGCTTCAATCGCATCGGTAAACTCATGCGCAGGGTAAACTCTATTTGCCAATTGACGATTATCCATGTGAGTTTTCCTCTTGTGAGCCAGCAGCTTGAGATTGATTTTTGTCGGGAATAGGGCCTGCATAAACCACGGCGCCTTTATCTAGGATAACGACCTTGTCAGCCTGTTGAATCAGCTCTTGATCGTGACTGGTAAATAGCACGGTAGCTTGGCCCTTTAATTGGTTAAAGGTATTAAGCAGTGCCGCTTTAGCCGCAGGGTTACGGTTGGCAATGGGCTCATCTAAGATGATAAGCGTCGATTGTTTTAACAATGCTCGAGCTAAGCTAATGTAACTGCCTTCTACAGCGGATAATAAAGTGTGGCCACGATTAAACAGATCGATGTCTAAGTCATTATTGAGCGCCGCAAATAACGAGCTGCCGCCTGCTGCAGTAAGGGCTTTGATCAGTTCCTCATCGCTAGCATCGGGTTTAGCTATCCTTAAGTTTTCAGCTAAGCTGCCCGGAAACAGATCGGGCTCAGCAGGGCAAAAGGCTGCCCATAACCTAAAGGTTTCTGGGTCGTACTGCTTAAGATTTTTGTCATTGACGGTAATGTAGCCAGCTTGCGCCTCTGCAACGCCCATTGCAGCGAGTAGCATAGATGTTTTGCCACAAGCGTTGGGGCCGATAATGGCAACATTTTCACCGGCAGCAATATCCACAGAAACGCCAGCAAGAGCGGGTTCAGTCTCTGCGCTATAGCGCAAGGTTACGTGCTGGAAGCTAATCGCCGGAGCGCGATCTGTGGCCGGGGTATCCAAGCGCAACTCGCTATGCTCGGTACCCGCTTGCATAAAGCGGTCAAACTGCTTAATTGCCGAGTCCATCATGGTGATCTTTTGACTAGAAGAAAAAGCCAACTGTGCAGGGCCAGTAATACGCCAGATAAGCATCACACAAGCAATCAAGGCGCCAGGGCTAATGCTCTGGTTTAACACTAAAAAAATACCCGTGAACACGGTCACTAACGCGGTTAACAAGCTCATCGCATGTGCTACTGCTGCGTTGAGGCCATTACGTTTAGCGTATAAAAAGTTTTGCCGACAGTTTTCTTTGCATTGACGGGCAAACTTAGTATTCCACCCCTCAGTATCGCCACTGGTTTTTAGCTGGAGTAAGTTTTTAGAGAGCTCGTTAATTGAGTTTTGGTAATCATTACTAATTGTTGGCGATGCAGATTGGGCATATTTATTGACTGCTTTCATAACAAGATAAAACAGCAATAACATTACAATCGGCACCAAAACTAACCAGCCACTTAATAGTGCAATCGTGACAAAGGCAATCAGAGTAAAGGGTAAATCGACTAGGCCTGCGCCACCTGGGCCTGATAATAAAGTCCGCACCTTTTCAGCATTACGCATTCTTGCAATATGGTTAGACACACCCACTCGGGATAGCACCATTAACGGCATGCTAAGCAAGCGTCTAAAGGTAATATCAGATAAATCTCTAGCAAATCGATTACTGACAGTGGCGAGTAGGTTGGCTCGAGCTAAGCGACTTGAGATTAATATCGCTAGCGCCAGTGCTGCGCCAAGGGCAATGCTGGGTAATACGTTAGGGGCTTGACCACCGATAACTTTATCGTAAACCGCCATGGTAAATAGTGGCACTGCAAGGCCGGTAATACTCGACAGTAAACTTAACCAAAACACGGGTCGATACCACTTGGTTCTCTTGCTCATGTGGGCTGCAAAAGCGCGTGCATTTTGCTTGCTACTCGGTAGTGACTCAATCACAAAGATATGGCTCGATTTTGGCAACTCTGCGTAATTTATTTGTTGCCATTGATTGCTAGCACTATCAAGCCGCTCAATTACTTCGCCATGTCTACGTGCCAAAAAGGCTGGCTCACTCTCAGGTACAACAATAAAAGGATGTATCGATTGAGACAGCGCAGTTTTATGTAGCTTATAGACTGAAAAGTCTAAATGGTGTTTCTTAAGTAGGCCCGCAAGCTGAGCGGTATCAATACTTGCAATGGCTTTATCGCTAATCAGATTTGTGGCTTGAGCGTATAACCCAAGTTGCTGTAATAGCGTGACGAGAATATTTTTTAACTCAGAGCGACTTGCGGAATCAGTAGCCTCTGCAATCGTACTGTTAGGATGAATCATGGTGCTATCAGTCATTGTTTTCATCCTTTTGTTGAGGCTATAGGTGCAAGCTGCTCTGCTTGGCCTTGAGGATTTATATTGACTCGTAAATCACTTATCTCGGCGAGCGCGCTAAAGTGAGACGCGCAAACAATGGTCATTTTGCCTTTGTATTGGTTGAGTAAGCTTAATAACCTGGCTTGGGAATCGGCATCAAGAGAGATCATAGGTTCATCGAGTAATAAAATAGAAGGTGATTGCACTATTGCTCGCACTATGGCGAGTAGCTTTATCGCGCCTTTATTGAGCATTTGGCTGTCATTCACACCCACCTCTGTTTGGTAACCGGAGGGTAATTTGGCAATGCTCATTGTTAGCCCCAGTTGTTCTGCAATTTCCATCGCCAACGATTCTTTTTCTGGCCTAAATAGGGTCATATTTTCCAATAGGCTGCCGGCAAAGAGTGTTGGCCAGGGAGCCACGTAGGTAACGGATTGGCGATACTCGTCCGCGCTATGTTCTTGTTGTGCAACTCCAGCAATATAGATGCTACCTTGCTCAAGGTGGTGAAACGCACCGATGACACTGAGTAACAAGCTGGCATGAGTGAGTGGATCAGAGGTGATACAAACCAAACTGCCGGGGTTAATCTCAAGATTAAACTTATCGAGTTTTGCACCCACATGGCTACTGGCAACATCGGTAAAAGTGATGGGGCCGAGTGGCAGTTTTTGTTGGTATTGCACATTTGCTTTAAATGACTCTTGCGGCAGTTTAGTTAAGTCATCCACATGTGACATGGCTGTTTTCGCGCTGGCAAGTCTTGAGCGAAGGCTGATGATGGCACTTAATGGTGCAATGGCGCGTCCGGCCAATATTGAACAAGCTGCTAACCCACCGGTTGTTAATGTGCCATTGAGCACCTCTAGGCAACCAATTAGCACAATCAGCAAGGTTGTCGCCTGAGAGGCTCCTTGGATTAACTCCTGTAATTTAGAAGATAACCAGTCTACTTGTTGCTGCTCCGCCAAACGGCGATAGTTGATTTCACTGTAGCTTGATGCGAGACGTGACTCCATGGCTAAGGCTTTGGCTGTGGTTAGCCCTGATAGCACCAATATCAACATACGTGATCGCTCACTATCAGAGAGGGCTAGCGCTTGTGTTGCTAGGGTGAGTTTTTTACCGATTAAAAATACCATTGCACCAATCAGCGCCCACACTGCAATGGGAATAAACACTAAAGGTCCGCCTATGTAGGCAACTAAGGCTAAAAATATCAGTACGAAAGGAAAATCCATTAAGGCGACTAAGGCCTGGCCTGAATAGAGTTCCCGCATTGCTGCAATGCTGGCCAAGCCATTAGACACTTTGCCTGTGCCGAGGTTTTCAACGTGGTGGTAGTCGGACTGCATTAATGCGTTGACGACTTTGGTGGTGGTTTGTAGTTCAAAATTTGCTGCTGAGGAGGCAAGCATCCAACTGCGAGCATAACGTAGTATTAGCTCAAGCAGTATCGCAATGGCAACTGCAGATGCCAGTACACTGGCGGTACCGTAACCTTGGTTAGGCAAAATACGGTCGTAAATTTGCAACATGGTGAAGGGTAAAGCGAGAGATAGGAGATTGATGAATGTTGATGACAGCAACAACTCTGTCCAAGCGCGATTACTTTTAATTAGACTGAAGTTCTCTGTCATTACTTACCTCGTCCCTGACTAAGTGAAATGAAAAAGACTCGATCAGACAGCTCAACTCTATTGGTTCGCACTCAAAGAGTTATCGCTGACGATAAAGCCTATTTTAAACGTAGCAGCGATTTTGGTTTTTTGCGCATTAATTCATATTGTTTTGTTGATGATTTTTAAACGAATTATATAGTTTGACTATGAGCTTGCTGGTGATGAAGGATTTAATGAAATGGGGTCTTACTAAAGGGAAATATTGAGTAGTGTTATAGGTAATAAAAGCCCTACAGGATTAACGTGAAGGGCTTAAACGTCAATGCTGTTAGCCGTTATGGCTGTTGGCGAGTTGGCGCTAATACGATTTCACGCACACATACATTTTGTGGCTGCTCAAATGCAAATACTGCAGCATCTGCAACCGCTGTTGGGTCCATTACACCGCCCATAAATTCTTTCCAGTCGTTATAACCGTCTTTAATTTCTTCGCTGGTGGTATGGCTCAGCAATGCTGTTTCAACTGCACCAGGTGCAATTGTTATCATGCGTACGTCATCCATGGCCACTTCTTCACGGATGTTTTCAGTGAGTGCGTGTACTGCAAACTTAGTTGCACAGTAAGCGGCGTGGTTCGGGAATGTCTTACGGCCAGCAACTGAGCTTACGTTGATGATAGTGCCGGTTTTACGGGCTTTCATATCAGCTAGCACTGCGTGAATACCGTTTAGTACACCCATCACGTTGATGTTAAGCATACGGCTCCATTCTGCAGGATCTTGCACGTCTGCAGCCCCAAGTAGCATTACGCCGGCGTTGTTAATTAAGCAGCCCACAGGGCCAAACTTAGCTTCAGCTTCTGCGATAGCTGCCTTCATTGCATCGGCATCGGTAACATCAACACTAATTGATAGGCTGTTTTCTAAGCCTAGTGCTTGCATTGGTTCTACACGGCGAGCTAATAAAAGTAGTGGGTGACCTTTAGCGCTGAATGCTTGAGCCATGGCTGCGCCAATACCAGAAGATGCACCTGTAATAACGATTAGTTGTTTCATATCAGCCTCAATAAAAAAGGGGGTCTTGGTGAACTGCGAGTATTTTATCTAACAGATTATTGTTGATATATAATCTATAGAGAATAAGATTGTTTACATATAACTCCTAATTGAGTCGCTTAATGACAATGGAATTTGGTTGCCAGTTATGTACCAAGATTTAAATTTAGCAGATGTGCGAGCGTTTACCGTGATAGCAGAAAAGGGCAGTTTTACTATTGCTGCAGAGAAGCTTGGTTGTTCTCGCTCTCACCTTTCTAAGCAATTGACGCAGCTTGAGCGTTATCTTGGGGTGACTTTGATTACTCGTACAACAAGGGCGCAGCGGCTAACAGAGCAAGGGCAGTTCTTTTATGAACGTTGCCGGCATGCACTTGATGTGATGGAGCAGGCAGTCGCTAAAACAGTTGATGATGCTCATAACTTACAGGGCAAGATTAATATCAACTGTGTCGGTGGCTATATCGGTGAGGAGATTGTTAATCAGCTGGTAAATGACTTTATGAGTCAGCATCCCAATATTCAGATCCATCTGGATTTTAGTAGCCAACGGGTGGATCTTGTTTTAGATGAGTTTGATTTGGTGTTTCGTATGGGCGAGCTTGAAGATTCTGGTTTAGTGGCAAGAAAGCTGATGGATATTGCTAATTGCACTTTGACCTCACCGGACTATATTGCCAAGCGTGGTCGGCCCCTGCACCCCAAAGATCTAAAAAACCATTCCTGCATTACCGGTTCGGTATATCACTGGAACTATCATCGTATTGCTAATAAAAGTGAAAAAACCGAAATTACTATCGCTGGGTCGTTTTTATGTAAAAACGGTAGAGTAATGAAAAGTAGCGCGCTTGCGGGTAACGGGATTGTGCGACTGCCTGAAATTTATTGCAGCACTGAGCTCAATAGCGGCGCGTTGGTGCATGTTTTTGATGAGTGGACCATATCTGATACGCCTCTTTATTTGCTGTACAGCAAAGATCAGTTTCAGCCTGCAAGGTTGAAACAGTTTATCGAATTTACCACCCAAAACTTTATGCAGTATGTGGAGCTTCCCGAGGTTTAAATGAGCAGCTCCTTGTTGCCTAACAGGCTTATGAGTAATTGTTTTATATAAAGTGATGATTTGTCCTCCTCACCTGCAAATTTTGTCTTAGAATATTCTTAGAACAAAAAATAACCTTTTTTCGGTTTGAGCCGTATTGCTGCTTAAAGTGTTAGGGATATAAAAAGGGTGGAATGGATGAAACGACAGATAATCGCTCTGGCTTATGTCTTATTGCCTTGTTTTACAGCTCATGCTGGACAAGGTTATTTTGAGGCTCGAAGTGACTCTATGGGGGGCGCTGGTATTGCAGCTTCAAATAGAGAGGGCGCGGCGTTTGTTAATCCTGCCTTGTTAGCGGTTAATGCTCATAAAAATAATGATGTGGTTTTGTTATTGCCTGCGTTGGGCGTAGATTTAGCCGATAGTGACGACATGATCGACAAGTTTGATTCGCTTAGCGATGCCTATGATGGACTAGTGAATGCTATTGATGTGGGCGATACCATAGCGGTCGAACAGTTTCGTGATGATTTGGTCAGTGATTTAGATTCCCTCAAAGGCAACTCTGCCTACGCGAGTGCTGGGTTAGGCTTCAGCGTCGCGATTCCTTATCAATCTATGCCAATGGCTATCTTTTATAAAAGCTACCTTGATGCCGTTGGTATTGCTGATATCGCCCAGTCAGATATTGATACGCTTAATACGTTAGATCCTAATAACCCGCCCGAAGTGACTGACTTAGACTCCGAAGGCAAAGTATTTGCGGGAGCTGTATCGGACTTTGGTGTCGCCCTTAGCTTTCCGCTTTCTATTGTGAATATGCCGATTGCTGTGGGGATATCGCCTAAGTTGCAACGTATCGACACTTATAACTATGCGGCTAATGCTAATAACTTTGATGCTAGCGATTTTGACGATGCTAAGTATCGAAATGATGAAACCCAATTTAACCTTGATATTGGCGTAGCGATGCAGCCAACCGAACGCTTAACTCTTGGCTTGTCGGCTAGAAATTTAATTAGCCATAGCGTGGATACTGTAGAAATCGATGGACGTAAATTTACCTACAGGGTTGAACCTTTGGTAACGGCGGGAGTGGCCTATGACTGGGACAGCTTGTCTCTGACAACTGATATCGATTTAATCGAAAATAATAAGTTTAAGCAGCTTGAGGGCACTCAGTATTGGCGAGTGGGTGGTGAGGTAAAGGCGTTTGATTGGATGTCGTTGAGACTTGGATATCGCCACGATATGAAAGACTCAACTGCCAATATCTATTCGCTTGGCTCTGGTTTTGCTTTCGGTGAGTCGTTCTTCTTAGATTTTACTGGAATGTTTGGTGACGACAATGCGATAGGAGGCGTTTTACAAACCTCCTATCACTTCTAATCTAGCCGAGTAATTCGTAAGTCGATTTTACCGTCAGGATAAACGCACTTAGCGCACATAACGCCAGCGTGATTGCTCTGGTTTTTTGTTTATCGACTCGGCCAACTAACCGACCTGCCACCAGGTAGCCTAGTACTACAGATGGCAGCAACATTAATGAGATATAAAAATGCTCAAGCGTCAGTAAACCTGCAAATGCTAATATGGTTAGCGCTATCATTGAGCTAAAGATAAAGAAAGCTGATAAAGCCGCGCGGAACTGACTGGCATCTTTGCCTGAGAGCAAAATGGCTAGCGGCGGACCACCAATAGCTGCAATATTGCCAAATACGCCGGATAAGACTCCGGCGATAAATAAGCTAAAGCGATTCACTGGGATGCTGAATTTCATCAAGCTTAAAGCCACTGCTAAGCCAACAATCCCTGCAATGGCTAAGCCTAAAATTGGCTGCGGTGCTATAAGGATTAAGGTTGCGCCTAAGATCCCACCAGGAATTCGTCCAAGTAGCGCGTATTGCAGGCCATTAAACTCTAACTGGCCGCGTTCTCTAAATAGCGTTAACAGCGCAATTGAAAACCCCATCATGATAACAGGCGCAGGCACTAAGCTAGGATCCACAATATACAACAAAGGGCTAGCAACAACGGCCAAGCCAAAACCAATTAAGCTTTGGGTTAATGCGCCACAAAAAATAATCAGTGACGCCAGCAGTAGGGTAATAGGATCTATCATTGGTTTATCCAGCCATGAGGCTATAGCGGAATGCTGCTTAAGCTTGTGCTTAGGACAGAAACAGATAAGGACTGCTTAGCAGTCCTTATCTAGAGAGTATATTTGGATAATCGATGAAGATTATTCAAGTTCTTCCCACTCAATGCCCATCTCATCCATCAAACGCTTCACTTCTGCAGGCATGCTGTCAGGTTTATCTTTAGTAAGATCTGCATCGTTTGGTAATGGTTGGCCTGTGTATGCGTGCAAGAATGCTTCGCATAACAGTTCACTGTTTGTGGCGTGACGCAAGTTGTTCACTTGGCGGCGGGTGCGTTCATCGGTAAGTACCTTAAGTACTTTCAAAGGAATGGACACAGTAATTTTTTTCACTTGTTCATTCTTTTTGCCGTGTTCAGCATATGGGCTGATATAATCGCCATTCCACTCAGTCATTGACTCACCTGTTATTTCAAAATTCGGGGCAGATTTTAACCCTTTAAATTGTGCAGTCAAATTATTGCCTCTTATTTATGACAATTGCAAATAGATTTCTATATGCATGGACGTCTAAACGTCTAAAGTGGTTGACGATACTTGTGTGGTTCGGTACATTTAGACGTCCAGACATCTCTTAGAAGAAAATCAGCATATAAAGGAGTAGTACATGACTGAGCGTAAACTCGCCACTGCGGCAGTGCGTCAAGGCATTGAGTCCGATAGCCAGCATGGAGCAGTTGTTCCACCGATTTACCTATCTACTAACTACTCTTTTGATGGACATAAAAATCCAAGAGATTTTGACTATAGCCGTTCTGGCAACCCAACCCGCTCCATTCTTGGTGACGCGATTGCTGAGCTTGAAAAAGGCGCTACCGGTGTGGTGACTTGTACAGGCATGGCAGCGATTACACTCGCCACGAGCTTACTAGGCCCTGATGATTTAATTGTGGTGCCTCATGATTGTTATGGTGGCAGCTACCGCTTATTTACAAATCTGGCTAAAAAAGGTCAATTCAAGTTAATAGTGGTCGATCAAACTGACTCACAAGCACTTAATCAAGCAATTGCTCAAAAACCTAAAATGGTTTGGTTAGAAACGCCGTCTAACCCTTTACTACGAGTGGTCGATATTGAAGCCATTTGTGCGGCGAGCCATGAAGTGGGCGCACTCGTTGTTGTAGACAACACCTTCTTGTCGCCTATTTTGCAGCAACCCCTTTTACTTGGGGCTGATATCGTTATTCACTCAACCACTAAATACATAAATGGTCACAGCGATGTGGTTGGTGGCGCCGTGGTTGCCAAAGACCCAGAAGTGGGGGAATTGCTGCATTGGTGGTCAAATACCTTGGGCTTAACTGGCTCAGCATTTGACAGCTATCTCACTTTGCGCGGAATTCGCACACTTGCAGTGCGAATTCGTGAACATCAGGCGAATGCACAGCGAATTCTTGATACCCTAGTCAAACATAAAGCTGTATCTAAGATTTATTATCCAGGGCTAAAAGATCACCCAGGCCATGAGATCGCTGCTAAGCAGCAAAAAGGCTTTGGTGCCATGCTGAGCTTTGAGCTTGAAGGTGGTGAACTTGAGTTAGTGGCATTCTTAAAAAATCTTAATTATTTTTCAGTTGCAGAAAGCTTAGGTGGCGTGGAAAGCTTAGTGGCTGTGCCGGCAACTATGACCCATAGAGCGATGGAGCCAGAGGCTCGCGCTGAAGCAGGGGTTAAAGACACGCTGATCCGTCTTTCTGTTGGTATCGAAGATGCTGATGATCTTGTTGCCGATATTGAAGCTGCGCTTAACGCCGCAGCTGCTTGTTAATTAAAGGGGTATACGATGGCACGCTGTCACTTACATAAATTTGGTGGCTCAAGTCTGGCTGATGCAGACTGTTACCGTCGCGTTGCTCATATCTTACTGACGCACGGCCACAGCGACGATTTAGTTGTGGTTTCTGCTGCAGGTAAAAGCACTAACTTTTTATATAAGTTACTGGAGCTAAGTGCTACTAAGCAGTTGTGGCAAGAAGAGCTGCAAACACTGATTAGTTTTCAGCAAAACTTAATTGAACAACTGCTTTCTAATGAACAAGCTCGTTCATTGCGCGAACGTTTATCAACTGATCAGTCACAGCTGATCAGCTTATTATCAATTCCATCGATTAATGATTATCAAAGCAGCCAAGTGGTGAGCTTTGGTGAACGTTGGTCGGCGCGTTTGTTAGCGGCGCTGTTACGTGAATCAGGTGTAGCGGCATCAGATGTTGATGCGCGTACTTTGTTGATTGCCGATGAAGCGGCAGTACCACAAATTCGCTTGCAAGAGTCACGTGCCCGAGTGCACGCATTGACTGAATCACATCCAAACGAACGCCTAATTATTACTGGTTTTATTTGCGCTAATGAGCGCGGCGATACCCTGTTACTTGGCCGTAACGGCTCAGACTTTAGCGCAACCTTAATTGCGAGTTTGGCCGATATTGAGCGCGTGACAATTTGGACCGACGTGGAAGGTGTATTTAACGCCGACCCAAATAAAATCAATGATGCTAAGCTGCTAAGCAGTTTGTCATTAGCTGAAGCTAATCGCTTAGCGCACCTTGGATCGCCTGTGCTGCATAACCGTACACTGCAGCCATTGTTTGATACTGAAGTGAGCCTAGCGGTTCGCTCAAGCTACGCTTCACATACTGACTTTACCTTGATTGCACCTAAAAGCTCGTCAGCGAGTGCACCGGTTGTGACCAACTTAAATAGTGTGGCGCTATTTAACCTTGAGCTAAAAACCCAGTTTAAGCCGTTTATCGCATTATTAGATGAAGCCGGACTTAGCCCGTTAGCACACTGGGAACTTGGCCAAAATCGCATCGAGTTAACAGTAACCCTTGAAAACCAAAAGCAGGTACTTGCTTTACTCGAAACTAATAGTGAAGCGCTTGGCGTGAGTGATATCAAAATCACCGATAACTTAGGACTTGTCGCCTTAGTTAGCGCTGATGCAAACCTATATCGCCGTGGCTTTGCACGTTTGTTAAGTCGTAATGCTAGACCGTTATTTAATGATGGTATGAGCCTTGTCACCTTAGTACCACAAAGCCAGGTCAATCTACTTACACAGAAAGTCCATCGCCGCTGTGCAGGTCCTCGCAAGCGCATTGGTGTGTTGTTACTTGGTGTTGGTAATATTGGTGAAGCTTGGGTCGAGTTATTCGCAAGCGCACAAGCTGCACTTAATAAAGAACTTGAAGCCAGTGTAGAGCTTGTTGGCTTACTTAGTTCTAAAAAAGCCTTGATCAGTGATGATGGGATTGAACTCGACAGCTGGAAATCTGCTTTCGAGAATGCAGCGACCCCATGGCAATACGATACGCTATTCGATGAATTACATCAGCTTGAGTGTGATGAAGTTATTGCACTAGATATTAGTGCTAGTGCTGATCTTACCCTGCAATACCCTGAGTTTTTCGCTCGAGGCATTCATGTGGTAAGCGCCAATAAACTTGCAGGTTCTGGGCCGCTGCCTTTCTATCTTGAGCTAAAGCAGCAGTTGGACAATCGCCGTTTGTTTTGGCGTTATAACGCTAGCTGCGGTGCAGGATTACCAGTACAGCACGCGTTAAATGATCTACATAATAGTGGTGATAGCATTGAAGCGGTTGGCGGTATCTTCTCTGGTACCTTGTGTTGGCTATTTGAAAACTTTGACGCTAAAAAGCCGTTTTCAGAGTTGGTACTTGAAGCAAAAGGCCTAGGGATCACCGAGCCAGATCCGCGTGATGACTTATCTGGCCGTGATATGCAGCGTAAGCTTCTAATCTTAGCGCGTGAAATCGGCTTTGAGATTGAGCTTGACGATATTGAGCTAAAGTCGTTAGTGCCTGCTGCATTGGCGGAGCTATCGCTAGAGCAGTTCTTATCACGAATTGATGAACTTGATGCTGACATGCTACAGCAATTTGTGACCGCAGCAGAGCAAGATAAAGTGCTGAGATATGTGGCCTCGTTAGATAAAGTTGATGGCAAGCTGAAAGCTGAAGTGGGCATACAATGGGTCGATAATAGTCATCCTTATGCCAACCTCACTCCTGGTGATAATGTGTTCGTCATTCGTAGCGAGTTTTATCAAGACAACCCACTGATCATTAGAGGTCCAGGCGCTGGCCGATTAGTAACTGCCGCTGCAGTACAGTCGGATCTCGCTCATATCTGCCGTGATCTGTTACAAGAATAATTTTCATGTACTTCAATGAATAAACATTAAAAGGGACTCATTTGAGTCCTTTTTTGTTGTCTCTGGCCCACCCTAAATAACGTTTATATATTGTTCCAAGAAAAAAACTCATTTGCCTGCTTTTTAAGCTTGACTTCAATGTTAGTTTCTCTAGTATGTAGACATATAGACGTCCAAACGTCTAAATTAAAATAAAATCTAATGTGAAGTTGAGGAAGTAGAAATGGGTTTTCATCATGCGCAACATGCTACGTCACTAAACCAGAGCTTATCTGAGCTAAATGGTGATATTAACGTTTCTTTTGAATTTTTCCCGCCTTCAACTCCAGAGATGGAAACTTTACTTTGGAACTCCATTCGTCGATTAGAGCCACTTAATCCTAAGTTTGTTTCGGTCACCTACGGTGCAAATTCTGGCGTTCGTGATAGAACCCACAGTGTGATTGAGCGCATCCAACAAGAGACTAATCTGCTGGCTGCACCACACCTAACATTAGTTGACGCAAGTGATGAAGAGTTAAAAGAGCTAGCTAAGCATTACTGGAACAGCGGTATTCGTGACATCGTCGCGCTACGTGGTGACTTACCAGATGGCAGCCCTAAACCTACGCGTTTTGCCAATGATCTTGTCAGCTTGCTGCGCTCGGTGGCTGATTTTGATATTTCTGTTGCGGCTTACCCAGAAGTGCACCCTGATGCGAGTAACGCACAAGCGGACCTTATTCATTTGAAAAAGAAGATTGATGCGGGGGCCAACCGCGCCATTACTCAGTTCTTCTTCGATGTAGAGTCATACTTACGTTTTCGTGACCGCTGCGCGGCTGCAGGCATTGAAGCTGAAATCGTACCGGGCATTTTACCTGTAACTAACTTTAATCAAACTAAGCGCTTTGCCGCGATGACAAATGTGTCTATTCCAAGTTGGTTACACCGCCAGTTTGAGGGGCTAGAAGATGATCCGACAACCCGTCAGATGGTCGGCGCTAACGTGGCGATTGATATGGTTAAAGTACTATCACGTGAAGGCGTGAAAGACTTCCACTTCTACACTCTAAACCGTGCTGAGCTGACTTATGCGATTTGTCACACATTAGGTGTTCGTCCAAGCAAGTAAATACTTAGCTAGCCTTAACTAATTGAACCAACAGCTTTTTAAGTTGTTGGTTTTTTTATGCCTGTAATTCCTGAGGTATTGTTGGTGGGAGTATGGCTTTTCAGCGAGTTAAGCTATGTTTAAAGGAAAGATACAAACAATGTTTGAGGTTATGAAGTGCATTGATATAGAGCGTGTGTAACAGCCTATATCAACTCTATTTAATCTAACCTTGCATACACAATAGACCGGCTTTAGTGGATGCCAATATCAGTTTAACGCTAATAATTGCAAGGTTTGCTAGATAAATTAAGCTTGATCTAAAGTAAAAGGCTTCTATGTTAACCTCGCAACCCGGCCGTATATCAAGTAGTTAGTTAGCGGCTATAAAATAATAGAACGCATTTAATTAGATTAAATATTAGATTTGAAAATGGAGGTGGGACCATGTTTCGTCGAGTCATAATAGGGGCGTTATTAACGCTGAGTGGATCGTCTTTTGCCGCAATGCCGCCAGCTGCTGCGCTTTGTGGTAGTTGTCATGGGCCGCAAGGCCAAGGTGTTGAGCCATTAGGTCCAATGCTTGCTGGGCTATCATCTGATTATATCGCTAAGCAAATTACGCTTTTTCAAACCGGTAAAAGGCAAAATGCGACCATGGCACCAATGGCTATGACGCTACAAGGGCCATCAATAAAGGAAGTTGCCGATTACTTTGCGGCGCAGCCTGCCACTATTATTACTCCACACTTAAGAGGCGAGAAAGTCAGTTATACCGATCCTACTGAACGCCTTGTGTATCAAGGCGACTGGCAGCGAATTATTCCTGCTTGCGTAACATGTCATGGCCCATCAGGTCTTGGTGTCGGTGATTTCCCTCGTTTAGCTGGCCAGCAAGCGTCGTATATTAAAAACCAATTAATTGCTTGGCAACAAGGTACTAGAGGCGGTGATCAAGATGCTGTCATGGGCACTATTGCAGGCAAGTTGACCGCTGCTGAAATTGAAGCATTAGCACAGTATTTCTCGACACTAAAATAAGGAGCACGCTATGAAACTTATAAAAACCAGTCTGCTTTTTGTTATGTGTAGTTTTGCAGCTCAAGCAGAGACCTTGCCTGATAGACAGGCGGAGTTGGATGCCAGTGTAAAAAAGGCAGGCCAAGCCTATCTCCAGCCTCGCGCGTTATCAGCCATTCCCGAAGGCGAGTTTGGTGATAAAGTGCGTAAAGGTTATCAGTTATTTGTTAACTCGCAGCAGATGCGCGACAAATACGTAGGTAATAACCTCAATTGTTCAAATTGCCATATGGATGCGGGCCGCAAAGCCAATGCCGCACCACTCTGGGCTGCCTATTTTGCCTATCCAGCTTATCGTAAGAAAAATGATAAAGTTAATAGTTATGAAGAGCGGCTTCAGGGCTGCTTTACCTATTCGATGAATGGCAAACCGCCGGCGTCTGGTAGCGAAGAGCTCGTGGCTTTGTCTGCCTACTCTTATTGGCTGGGCATGAGCGGCTTAATGGACCAAGCAGGTGTTTCATCGCCCGTGCCAGCGCTTAGTGATGCTGAGCTATTAAAAGGTGGTAAGCGTGATGACTTTGCTATGCCAGCGGCTGTGAAAGCGGCGATGACGCTAGAGCAGCGTGCTAAATTGCCGGGTAAAGCGTACCCTAAAATTCCTGCACCAGAACAAGCTTACTCACCAGAGCGAGGTAAGGCTGTGTATCAAGCTCATTGCCAATCTTGCCATAATGTTGATGGACAAGGTTACGAGACCGCTGGAGTTTACTCTTTGCCTCCACTTTGGGGACCGCAGAGCTTTAACTGGGGCGCTGGTATGCATAGGGTAAACACTGCAGCATATTTCATTTATGAGAACATGCCTTTTGGTAAAAGCATTCAGTTAACTAATCAGCAAGCTTGGGATGTAGCGGCATACATCAATGCCAAAGAGCGCCCGCAAGATCCACGCTTTAAAGGTGATATTAATAAGCTGCAGCAGCAATATCATCAACATCAAGGCTATTACGGAAAAAGTGTTGCTGGTCAAACTGAACTCGGATCTAAGGCTTACAAAATTAACCCCAAAAAAGCTGAGTAAGTCATGACTTAGCTGAGGAATCTGCTGTTTAGTTTTATAAGTTAACAAAGGGGCGTAATCATGCTCCTTTGTTTTGTTTGCTACTGAAGCTAACTGGGTTGAGTTGAATGAGGCTTATTGTTAGTTTTTAGCCCACACAGCAAAGGAAATAGATTATGGATAATCAATTTAACAAGCTAGCTTTAATGCAGAGCGCTGGCTTATAGAGTTAACTTTTCAACTACGTATTACGAGAGTCAATAAGTGAAGCAACCAACAGAAAATTGCCCTTTGTGCCAACAGCTAAATGCTTGTGCGGTTACATCGGGCGGAGATATTAATGATTGCTGGTGTAATAAACAGCCATATTTGACTAAAGAGGGCCTAACAAAGGTGCTAACTGAAGAAATGTTAGCGGCACTTGATGGTAAAGCGTGTATTTGTGAGTCTTGTTTAAATTCGATAAAAGCCGAACTTGCGGTAGAGCATGCTTTATATAAGCAAGTTGATTAATTCTAGACCAAGCTTGACTGTTTAAGGCACTATGCCGATCTTCTTTTATCTGTATCGAGCACATCATGGATACGCTTACTCAGCGTGCAGAGTTCAAACTCGGATTTATCTTTATTTCAGTCGCAGTACTTTTCTGGGGGCTGCTGCCCATCGCACTTAAACTATCGGGGATGTTTATCGATCCGGTAACTTTGACTTGGTTTCGATTTTTAGTCGCGTTAGTGGTGAGTTTTGCCATCCAGTGTCTTAGTGGCAGCATTAAGCAGTTTAAAGACTTAGATAAAACGTCTTGGATTAAGTTGACCTTAGCGGGGATATTTTTAATCTTTAACTATGTGTCGTTTGTTTATTCGCTTAAGTATTTAGCGCCGGGTTCAGCTCAGCTAAACTTTCAAACAGCACCCTTCTTTTTAGCTTTCGGTGGCATGTTATTTTTTAAAGAAAAGCTTAATGCAGTACAACTTAGCTGTTTTGCAACGTTAGCATTGGGAATGTTGATGTTCTTTCATCCTTACCTAGGCTTTTCTGCTGGGCCCTCTGACGTATGGAAAGGTGTGTTGATTGTTCAATTCTCTGTTTTATCTTGGGCAAGCTACGCACTCATTCAAAAGTCGATGATTAAGCGACTGTCTCCAAATAACATATTGTTGTTCATCTACTTGTTTGGCATTTTTGCTATGGCACCATTTAGTGATTTAACTCAGTTTGCCTCTATGGACAGCAATGAATGGGCTATTGCGATATTCTGTGCGATTAACACCTTAATTGCGTATGGCTGCTTTGGTCAGTCAATGAAGTATTGGCCAACGGGACAAGTGAGCGCAATGTTGGCGTTAACGCCTGTGATTAGCTTTACGCTAACTGCAATTGTCGTCAGCTTAGGTTGGTGGAGTGACCTGATTAAAGGCGCGATTATCGACCCGTTATCCTTTAGCGGAATCGTGTTGATTATAGCCTCAGTGATCGTTGTGCAACTATCGCCTATCTGGCAAAAACGCAAAGCGTTGAAGCAAGCGACAGCTTAATATTTAGTTAATAGCTTTAGTTGCTATTAAATGAGACAAAACCACCTTAATAGGTGGTTTTTTATTGCTTAAAATCAGTTTACGCGGATAGTCGTTTTGAACGAATGCCTCACGCTAGCAACTGAGCTTTGTATTGGGACTAAGTGAAAGGTGCTTAGCTGTATGTGTGAAGCAAATTAACCTAAAGTTAGAGCCATAAGCTTGAATTCGTTATTGTGTAAATAGCACTTAAGTCATCGAAAGCAAGTAGGTAATGTTCACAAACTAGAGATACAAAAAAGGAGCCTTATGGCTCCTTTTTAGCTGTCGTTATCGAACTTGCGTTCTTAACTTAAAGACTTATTCAGCGTCTCTTGGACCTTTGCGGTGCGGCTTTCTGTCACCAGAAGGACGACGGTCGCTACGATCACCTGATGGACGGCGGTCGTTACGTGGACGACGTGGTGGACGGCTGTCGCCACCAGAAGTATTAGCAAAAGTTTCACCAGCAGCTTCGCGGATGTTTAGTGGACGACCACAAACACGTACTTTCTTAAGGTGCTGTAACACTTCTTTTGGCATGCCATCTGGCAAGTCAATTGCTGTTACTTGGTCGAATAACTGGATTTGACCAATGTAACGGCTGTCGATGTTTGCTTCGTTAGCAACTGCACCAACGATGTTACCTACGCCAACACCATTGTCACGACCTACATCGATGATGTAACGGCACATCTTAACGTCTGGATTGTCTTTTAGTGAATCAGCAGCACCTAGGTTAGCTGGTGTTGGGCGAGATTCACGACGTGGACGGTCGCTACGATCACGTGGACCACGATCATTGCGGTCACGAGAGTTACGGTCGTCACGGCTATCACGTTGACGTTCGTTCATTGCAGGTAACTGCAGTGGACGATCTTTTTGTACTTGGTGTAGCAATGCTGCTGCTAGTACGTCGGTATCAACTTCAAGTTCTTGACATAAAGTTGCTACTGCACCTTTCATGAACTCAAGATCTTGAGAAATGATTTCAGCAACTTGCTCACCTAGACGAGATAGACGACGTTCAGTCACTGTTTCTGGGCTAGGGATATCCATTGGTGAAATACGGCTCTTAGTCGCACGCTCGATAGTGCGTAGCATACGCATTTCACGATGAGTAACGAATAGAATTGCCATACCTGTACGACCAGCACGGCCAGTACGGCCAATACGGTGAACGTAAGCTTCAGTATCATAAGGGATATCAAAGTTTACTACGTGACCGATACGCTCAACGTCTAGACCACGTGCTGCAACGTCAGTTGCAATAATGATATCTAGCTTGCCGCGCTTAAGTTGGTCAACGGCACGTTCACGTGCTTGCTGGTTCATGTCACCGTGTAGTGGTGATGAAGCGTAACCGCGAGCTTCTAACTTCTCAGCTAGTTCAACACAGCTGTTACGAGTACGAACGAAGATAATGATACCTTCAGTCTTCTCAACTTCTAGAACACGTACAAGTGCTTCTAGTTTATTGTGTTGTGAAACTTGTACGAAACGCTGTTCGATTGTTTCAACAGTAGTGTGAGTCGCAGCGATGCTTACATGCTGTGGCTCATTTAGGTATTTGTTAGCAACACGCTTAATTTGCTCTGGCATAGTTGCAGAGAATAGCGCTAGTTGACGTGACTTAGGCGTGTGCTCAAGGATCCATTCGATATCATCGATGAAGCCCATTTTTAGCATTTCATCAGCTTCGTCCAGTACCATAGCTTTTAATGTATCAAGCTTAAGTGTGCCACGACGCATATGGTCCATAACACGGCCTGGAGTACCAACGATGATTTGAGGGCCACGACGCAATGCATTTAACTGCTGGTGCATGCTTTGTCCGCCGTAAATTGGCAGAACATGTAGACCTTTCATGAATTTTGCGTAGCTAGCAAATGCTTCTGCAACCTGAACTGCAAGTTCACGAGTTGGTGCTAGTACTAGAATTTGTGGTGCATTGGTAGTTGGGTCAATGCTGTTTAGTAAAGGTAGTGCGAAAGCACCAGTTTTACCTGTACCAGTTTGCGCTTGACCTAAAATATCTTTACCAGCCATTAGAGGCTCGATACTTGCTGCCTGAATAGGAGTTGGTTTTTCGTAACCTAACTCGTCAAGAGCACGCAACAAAGGCTCGGCAAGGCCGAGTTCGCGGAAAGTTTTTTCATTGGATGACATGGGTTGTAGCCTTGTGGAATAGCTGAGCACAATAGTATGTGCTTAAGTGTAATAGACAGAAAATCAACCCCGTGTCGACTTCCCGCACCGAAAACGTATCAGTAAGCCGACTAGTATAGCAGCACCTAATTGGTAATACCAATTAATCTTGAATTTTTATCGAATTACAAAGCAAATAGTAGGCCAAATAATGATTTACACATAATGAAAAGTCAGTCTTTGTTCACGTTAATGGGAATTTTGTAGCAGTAAAGTGTCTATTTTTAGCAATTGGTACGCAGATTCGCTTACTGCTGCAATAAAGTTAATATTTAGCTTTTCCTGTGTATCTGTTGGTTGGTGGTAATCCCTGTGAGTCGGAACGCCAAAGTACAGCCAAGGAATGCCAACTTTATGTAGTGGGTAATGATCAGATGCTCTTAGATAATCAATAGTAATGGCTGAGCCGTCAAAGCTTTTAGGCTGCTGAGTACGTATACATAATTGATTATCTTGTATGAGCGTTTTACGGATCTCCACAGCCGAATGAAACCTTCTAAGCCCTTCTATATAAATCGCTTTCGTTCTATTGGGTCTGCCAATCATATCTAGATTTATAGCAAGTTGTATTTGCTTAGCTTGCGGCGTTGTGGCGGTTAAAGCGAATTGTTCGGTTAACGCATAGGCGCCGTATAATCCTGGCTCTTCGGCATCTGTGGCGACAAACAGGAGGTTAACGTCATTTGTTTGCTTTATTGCGTGTTCAGCGAGTTGTAATAATCCGGCAATGCCTGACGCATTATCATCAGCACCGGGATAATAACGCTTATTGCTACCGCCTAAATGGTCGTAATGGGCAATTACCATGCGCCAGTTGTCACTATGAGAGTTGGCTGGCACGACACCAATAATATTGATACCCACTTTATTGCTAAATGAGTGGCGATAAGTAAAAGCGTGCTGGTATTGGCCTTGCCATGGCTCAAGCCCAATTAGTTGAAAGCGTTGCTGCAGAAAATCTCGGGCAAGCGCCGCGCCTTGAGAGCCGGTTTTACGGCCGGCCATGTCGCTACTGGTTAGGGTTTTGATATCGGCGGTTATAGTTGCAGTATTAGCCCAACTGAGCTCCGGCTTTTTATTGCAACTTGGGCCAGAAGCACAGCCACTCAGTGATACAAATATAATTAAGCACAGTAAACGCAACATCCATTTTCGCCTTTTTAATAACTTGCTAACTATTATGTTAGCAAGTTATCGGCTTAATGAGGCCAAAACAAGTGAACTTATATTTGGCTGAATTGCATAACGTTTTTGTTAACCTGCGGTAGGTCAATGGCTTTAACCTTGTACACTTTTACCCGCGAGAACAAGCGCCGCTTAGCACCGACTTGAATTAACGACTGCTCTTTAAGATTGCCCACTGCCACACTCGATACTGTGCCGTTTGGCAGTGCAATCGTGCTGGATTCTTTATCGCTGCTAATGACTCTAGCGCTATGAACGCTGCAACTGCCAATTAAAGGGTCGACCACGGCAGTAAGTAAAAGGCCGAGTGAAAACACTAGGCCCAAGCTTAAAAAGAGATTACCAAAATGCATTTTTTGCTTTTTAAACCTTTATTACTTAGCTAAAAGTGGCTTTAAGAAGCGTGCTGTATGGGACTCTGTATGCTCTGCAACCTCTTCTGGGGTACCCGCAACTAAAATAGTGCCGCCACCAGATCCACCTTCAGGACCTAGATCGATAATCCAGTCTGCGGTTTTAATCACATCAAGGTTATGCTCAATAACAACGATTGTGTTGCCGTGAGACTTGAGGCGGTGCAGTACATCCAATAGCAATTGAATATCTGCAAAGTGCAGACCGGTTGTCGGTTCATCAAGAATATACAGTGTTTTGCCGGTATCACGCTTAGACAGCTCTTTGGCAAGTTTAACTCGCTGCGCTTCACCGCCTGATAGCGTAGTTGCACTTTGACCTAAACGAATATACGACAAGCCGACATCCATCAAGGTTTGCAGCTTACGTGCAACAGCTGGAATCGCTTCAAAGAACGGACGCGCTTCTTCAACTGTCATCTGCAGCACTTCGTGAATGTTCTTACCTTTAAAGCGTACATCTAAGGTTTCACGGTTATAACGCTGGCCTTTACAGCTATCACATGGCACATACACATCCGGTAAGAAGTGCATTTCTACCTTGATTAAACCATCGCCTTGGCAAGCCTCACAGCGACCACCTTTGACGTTAAACGAGAAACGACCCGGCTGATAACCGCGAGTTCGCGACTCTTGTGTTGCAGCAAATAGCTCACGGATTGGGGTGAAAATGCCAGTATAGGTAGCTGGATTTGAGCGTGGAGTGCGGCCAATTGGGCTCTGGTCGATATCGACCACTTTATCGCAGTGATCCATACCAACAACTTTCTTATAAGGTGCTGGCTCATCAACAGTCGCGCCGTTAAGTTGCATGTGAGCAATTTTGTAGAAAGTGTCGTTAATAAGCGTTGATTTACCTGAGCCAGACACACCTGTGATACAGGTGAATAAGCCAACAGGAACTTGCAAATCAACATCTTGGAGGTTGTTACCCGATGCGCCAAATAGCTCGATAAGCTTAGTTGGGTCAAATTCAGTACGTTCAGTCTTGATGTGAATTTGCTTTTCGCCAGATAGGTACTGACCTGTGATGGACTCTTTGCAGTTAAGTAGGTCTTGCAGTGTACCTTCACCAATCACTTGACCACCGTGCACACCGGCACCTGGGCCGATATCAATCACGTGATCAGCCATACGAATCGCATCTTCATCGTGCTCAACCACAATCACAGTGTTACCGAGATCGCGCAGATGAATAAGGGTTTGTAGCAAGCGCTCGTTATCACGTTGATGCAAACCAATTGATGGTTCGTCTAACACGTACATTACGCCCACAAGGCCGGCACCAATTTGGCTGGCAAGACGAATTCGCTGGGCTTCACCGCCTGACAATGTGTCAGCAGAGCGTGAAAGGCTTAAATAATTTAAGCCAACGTTCACTAAGAAACCTAAGCGATCGCGCACCTCTTTAAGGATTTTTTCGGCAATTTGCGCGCGTTGGCCTGTTAGCTCAAGTTTGTCAAAGTAGTCCATGGCTTCGCCAATAGACCACTGAGTCAAAACTGGAAGATTCAGATCTTCAATAAACACGTTACGAGCTTCTTCACGCAGACGTGAGCCGCCACAGCTTTGGCAAGACTGAGTATTAATAAACTTGGTGAGCTCATCACGGACCGCATTTGATTCGGTTTCGCGGTAACGGCGGTCCATGTTGTTTAAAATCCCCTCGAATGGATGATTTCTAACAACTACATCGCCGCGATCATTGATATATTTAAAGGCGATGCTTTGATTGCCTGAGCCGTAAAGTACAATTTTACGTACTTCATCGCTTAGTTGCTCGAACGGCTTTTCAATATCAAATTTGTAGTGCTCGGCAAGCGAGGTCAGCATTTGGAAGTAATAGAAATTACGTCTGTCCCAGCCGCGAATTGCGCCGCCTGCTAATGAAAGCTCGGTGTTAGTGATCACGCGCTCAGGGTCAAAAAACTGCTGTACGCCTAGACCATCACAGGTTTGGCAAGCACCCGCTGGGTTGTTAAACGAGAATATGCGTGGCTCAAGTTCTGCCATTGAGTAGCCGCAAACAGGGCAAGCGAAGTTAGCTGAGAACACATGCTCTTCAGGCTTATTTTTGCCTTCAGCAGGATCCATGCTAGCAATCTTGGCGATACCGCCAGAAAGCTCTAGCGCTGTTTCAAATGATTCGGCTAAACGTTGCTTGATATCACCACGTACTTTAAAGCGGTCAACCACCACTTCAATGGTATGTTTTACGTGCAGGTCTAGCTCTGGCGGATCGGTTAAGTCGCAGACTTCCCCATCGATACGGGCGCGGATATAACCTTGTGCCGATAAGCTTTCAAGTAGCTTAACGTGCTCGCCTTTGCGGTTATTAACTACTGGAGCGAGCAGCATTTGACGACTGTCTTCTGGTAGCTCAAGCACCTTGTCGACCATCTGGCTGACGGTTTGTGCGGCTAATGGCTCACCATGAGTTGGGCAACGTGGCTCACCAACGCGAGCAAACAGCAGACGTAAATAATCGTAGATTTCGGTAATAGTACCCACGGTTGAGCGCGGGTTATGAGATGTTGATTTTTGTTCGATAGAAATTGCCGGGCTCAAACCTTCAATATGGTCAACATCAGGCTTTTCCATCAAGCTTAAAAATTGACGCGCATAAGCAGATAAAGACTCGACATAGCGTCGTTGCCCTTCTGCATATAACGTATCAAACGCTAGAGAAGATTTACCTGAACCCGAAAGTCCTGTGATCACGATAAGTTTGTCGCGAGGAATGGTCAGGTTGATGTTTTTAAGATTGTGGGTACGAGCACCACGTACTTCAATATTTTCCATCTAGCGTTCAGATCTCAAAGCCGAAAAAAGTGGTTAAGTATCTCACAAATTTGCCTCAGGAAATAGACAGAACTGGCTATCAATTGTAGGTGACAAAATAGATTTTTCCATGGTGAAGCCCCTAAGCCCTTTGATATGGCTGCTTTGAGAACCAAGAACTTAAAACATGGCTTGACTATACATCTTTAGTTTTTACTTTTGGGCTATGAAAAACTTCGTGATAAACTCCGCGACCTAATTAAGGTTGACTGATCAGGGCGGGGGCATGGCCAACAACGGACTTTCTAAGACTGAGAAAAAAGTCGCGTTTTCTTTAGCCAGTGTATTTGGATTGCGCATGATGGGCTTGTTTATGATCATGCCTGTTTTTGCTCTTTATGGGCAACACCTTGAGGGATTCTCGCCTTTATGGGTGGGTATTGCGATTGGCGCATATGGTTTAACGCAAGCGGTTTTGCAGATCCCTATGGGGATTTTATCTGACAAATTTGGCCGCAAACCTATCATCTTAGCCGGATTATTAATCTTTGCATTAGGTAGCTTAGTAGCCGCCAATGCTGAAACCATTTATGGCGTCGTTGCCGGTCGAGCCTTGCAAGGTATGGGCGCGATTGCCGCTGCCGTATTAGCACTTGCTGCAGACTTAACCCGCGATGAACAGCGCACCAAAGTGATGGCGATTATCGGTATGTGTATCGGATTCTCGTTTGCACTCTCCTTACTAGTGGGCCCAATTGTAGCGCAGCACCTTGGATTATCCGGGCTGTTCTTTATGACTGCTGGCCTTGCTTTGCTTGGTATGATTATTGTGCAAGCCTTAGTGCCTAATCCTATTTCACAAGCACCTAAGGGCGACACGGTCGCCGCGCCAGAAAAGCTCAAGCGCATGTTGCTCGACCCACAATTATTTAGACTTGATGCCGGTATCTTTATTTTGCATCTGGTATTAACAGCTGTGTTTGTGGCTTTACCGCTCGATTTAGTTGATGCGGGACTTGCCAAAGAAGAGCACTGGATGCTGTATTTTCCAGCCTTTATGGGCGCGTTCTTTTTAATGGTACCGCTGATTATTATTGGGGTTAAGCGCAATAATACCAAAGGCATGTTCCAAGTTGCCCTGTTGATTATGATGGCAGCTCTTGGCTCAATGGCGATGTTTGCCGATAACTTAGTGGTATTGAGTATTGCGGTGGTGCTGTTCTTTACTGGCTTTAATTATCTTGAAGCATCATTGCCAAGCTTAATTGCAAAGTTTTGCCCGGTTGGCGATAAAGGCTCGGCAATGGGCGTTTATTCGACTAGTCAATTTTTAGGTGCATTTTGTGGTGGTTTACTAGGCGGTGGTGCCTATGAATTACTAGGTGCATCTGGGGTGTTTTCTGTTGCATTAGGCTTGATGGTTATTTGGTTTTTATTGACCTTCGGTATGAAAAATCCAGTGCTACTCAAGAGTTACACATTAGAGGCTAACGTAACTGATAAACAGAGTGCAGTGACCATGGCGACTGAGTTGTCGGCACTTACCGGTGTGTCAGAGGCGATAGTGGTACTCGAAGAAAAAGTGGCTTATTTAAAAGTAGATGACCATTTCGATTTGAGAGAAGCCAGAGCTGTGTTACGCTCTGTCGATTAGTAAAAATTTAATATACGTTCCAGGAGATTTCAATGGCTAGTCGTGGTGTCAATAAAGTAATTTTGGTCGGTAATTTAGGGCAAGATCCTGAAGTACGTTACATGCCAAATGGCAATGCCGTAGCCAACATTACCGTGGCGACAAGTGAGTCTTGGAAAGACCAACAAGGTCAACAGCAAGAGCGTACTGAATGGCACCGTGTTGTGATGTTCGGCAAACTAGCTGAAATCACTGGTGAGTATTTACGTAAAGGCTCTCAAGTTTACCTTGAAGGCAAGCTACAGACTCGTAAGTGGAAAGACCAAAGCGGTCAAGATCGTTACAGCACTGAAGTGGTTGTCGATCAAGGTGGTAGCATGCAAATGCTAGGTAGCCGTAACCAAAATGCGGGTGCTCCATCTCAAGGTGGCAACCAGAACTATGGCGGCCAGCAACAGCAGCAAGGTGGCTACGGTTCACAGCAGCCTCAACAGCAAGGCGGTTACGGTTCACAGCAGCCTCAACAGCAAAACAGCTACCAGCCGAAGCCACAAGCTCCAGCTCAGCAAAGTGGTTACCAACAGCAACCACAACAGCAACAAGCACCTCAACAAGGTGGTTATGCACCTAAGCCACAATCTGCACCAGCTCCGCAGCAAGCGCCACAGCAGCGTCCAGCTCCGCAGCCACAGCAGATCACTCCAGATTTGGATGATGGCTGGGATGACGATATCCCGTTTTAAATGATATAAATACTTAAATGTTAACTTGAACATTGAAAGCCCAGCGAGTAGCTGGGCTTTTTTATGGCTGTAATTCGTAAAATATAATCTTACCCAAAAGTACTACGCCTTTTTTCTACGTTTGTTCGCTTTGCTGTAAACAGGTCAAAGCAAGCGTCAAAAGCAATTCAATTACTGCTAGTGTAGAAAACCGATAAATGGTTGGGCTTAGCCATGCCAATTGTAAGCGGTTTATCTAAACATAGGTTCTTATTAAATGCAGAGGTTGTATTTGCGATGCGGGTAAAGCTTTCAATTTTTTTGCTGATTTTTTGCTGTTCATTACCTACGTGGGCGCAGGACAGCGATATTGAGATCAGTGGCCTAGTAATTGATAGAACCTTAACGCGCTTTGGTAAGGACTTTAGTTTTTACTATTCAAGTTACTGGCGAGATCTGCCGTTTACACAGGGCTTTAATGTCACTCTATATGAAACCGTTTTCCCTCAAGCTGGAACTTTGCTTAGTTTGGAAGTTAACGGCGTCACGATTTATAAAACTCACTTTGGGCGCAGAGCTAGCCCGATAAAAGAAAGAGCAGAACAAGCTATATTACTCACCATAGATCATCTTGCTCGAGTTAGAGCAAATGCCATTACAGGAGAGTTAGCTGATAGTTCAGACGGATATTAGGATAACTAAAATGAATAACAGGATGTTAATTTTAGCCGCTGTATTCTTGGCTAATTCAGTACAGGCTACAGAGCTAGTTTATACGCCAATCAATCCCAGTTTTGGCGGCTCGGCGCTTAATGGGTCTTATTTGCTAAATAAGGCGAATGCACAAAATGATCATACCGCCAAAACGACGGAAGAGGATTTTGTTTCTCGTTTTAAAGAGTCGCTTGAGCGCAACATTATGAATACGATTACCCGTGGTGTCGCTAGCGGTGAAATCACTGACGGAACATATGACACCGGGGACTTCCGTATTGAAGTGGCCTCTATTGGTGGTGGAGTGATGCTTACTATCACTAATTTAATCACTGGTGAAGTCACAGTGATTGAAATGCCAACATACGGAGGGTAAAACATGAAACGTTTAACTACTTTTATGGTTGCACTTGGTTTGTGTGGTTGCAGTCTTATTCCTAAGCCTGAGCTAAATATTACAGAAGCTAAACTCAACCCAACTAGCGAAACGATGCAGGCGCTAATGGCTAAACCTGGTCCTAAGTATCCTATTCCTGTCGCTGTTTACTCTTTTAGAGATCAAACCGGGCAATATAAGCCGCAGCAAAATGTTAGCTCTTTCTCTACTGCAGTAACCCAAGGGGCCACATCTATGTTGGTGCAAACGCTGCTTGACTCTAAGTGGTTTACGCCAGTAGAAAGGGAGGGCTTACAGAACCTGCTGACTGAGCGAAAAATAACAAAAAAGCAGCCTGAGAAATCTAAGAAAGAAGAAGTGCCCCAGCTAACCAATGCCCGTTTGTTATTAGAGGGTGGCATTATTAGTTACGAGACAAACATTAGTACGGGCGGTGCTGGCGTAGAGTATTACGGCATAGGTGCTTCGGAGATGTATCGTGAAGATCAAGTGACCATTTACTTGCGCGCTGTAGATGTACATACGGGCAAAGTTATGATGTCAGTTTCAACCACTAAGCGCGTATTCTCTCAAGAAATGCGTGCCGGCTTAATCCGCTTTACTAGCCTTAATCGACTTGCTGAAGCAGAGGTTGGATTTACTACCAATGAGCCGGTGCAGTTTTGCGTATTACAAGCCATTGAGCTCGCTGTTGCCGAATTGGTAGATAAAGGCGTTGCTATGGGGTACTGGGCGCCAGCTTAAATACCACAAGTCATAGCTCTATGTTGGAGAGGCCCTGCAAGGGCCTTTTCTTGGTTATCTTTTATTTAGTATTCAATATTCAGTCCTTTCTACCGCGTACTTTTTTATTTACGGATAATTTGGTTGTTAAAGCAGCTTTTTGTAGCTATTCACTTCGCAATGTTATATTAATGTTAAGCGCTTATTGCCGCAGCGGAGTAGTGCAGAAGAGCAAAGGATTACCTTACTCTTTAACATTTGCGGCTCAGTCAGATTCATGGAGAGAATTCAATGAGTAAAATTGATGAGTTAGTGTTTATTCATCAGGTTGCATCACCTTGTCATTTGGCTATTTTAGCCGAGTCAATTGGCTTAAAAACTCGAGTGATAAAAAAGCCTTCAGATTTAGTTTTGGCAAAGGAATGCAATCGTTTTTTTCTAGTCGCTCAAAAAGGAACTGCATTAGATAGTAAAGGGATCCCGTTGGTTGCTGCTAGATTAGTTTCCCAATATCCAATTGCGCTATACCAAGTTGAGCGCGATACCTTGGATCCTAAGGCCGCAATGTTGCTTGGCATTAAAGGTCTATTGTATGCCGATCAGGGGATGGATTTACTATTGACGGGTTTGCGTAAAATGGTTGCTAATGAGCTTTGGTACGACAGGGTTTTGCTTAGCGAAATGTTTAATCATTTGGTCAAGCGTCTTGATAATGGTGGAGAGTCATTACAAGACACAGTTGTTATGCTACAAATGCTAACCGATCGCGAAAGAACCATTATCCAACTTGTTTCAAGTGGTGCGCGTAATAAAGAGATTGCTCATCAACTTTGTATCAGTGAGCATACAGTCAAAGCGCATATATCTTCTATTTTCAGAAAGACGCAATCACGTAATCGAGTTGAGTTATTACGTTGGGCACAAACTTACCAAAGCCAATTCGAGCTGTGCTCTTAGTGAGTTATTTTGCGATTTAGATTATTGATTTAGATTATTGATTTAGTTTATGTATTTAACATATAAAGAAAGGGAGCTAGTGCTCCCTTTTTTGATTGTTACTTATATCTTAGCTTCTAGTTTTGCATCACTGTAGCAGTGTTGAAATCACCAGTTTGAGAAACGTTAATTACGTTGCCTGAACCAGTTTGTGAACCCATAACTAGGTTGTCGTTACCTGTTTGTGCGATATTCAGGCTGTTATCAACTCCGCTAACTTCAAAAGAATCGATACTTTCACCGCCAACCCAGTTACCGTTACCTGTTTGTGCGATTGTTGCAATATTCTCATCGCCAATAATGATTAGGTCGATAAGGTTCAGATCACCTTCTTGGGTCATTTCAACTTCAGTATTATCAAAACCATCAACCGAAACTAAGGCTTCGTTTGCATTGCCATCTTGCTCAATATCAACATCGTTACCAAAACCTTCCACATCAGCGTATCCGAAGTTTTCATTACCTTCTTGCGCTATTTCGATACCGTTATCATCAAGTTCTGTGAAAGCGACGGCTTGGTTATCATCACCATCAGACATGATTGAAACATCATTATCGTTACCATATTGACCGATAGTGGCAAAGTTACCTGTTCCTTCTTGATCTAGCATTAAGCTATTTTCGTTACCAAAAACTTGGAACTCAGCACCATTGTTATCGCCATCTTGTTCGATGCGAATCATGTTGTCGCTACCCTGAATTTCAGCAATTAATGTATCGCCAATAGTGTTAGACATACCATCTTGTTCTATTTCGATATCGTTATCATCGCCAGTTGCCAGTGCTAGGAACGCTGTATTGCTAGTACCTACTTGATCGATTTCAATCTCATTATCAGAGCCGGTCAGCTCATAGACAAAACCTGTGTTGCTATCACCTTCTTGCGAGACGATAAAGTTGTTGTTGTCACCTTCAACACCTTTTACAGCACCAAGGTTATCATTACCTTCTTGATACACCTCAACGTCATTATTGTTACCAACATTAGGTGTAACCTCTAATGACACAAAACCTGCGACGTTATTATCACCAAACTGGGTAATATCACCGTCATTGCCATCGCCCTCAACACGGAACGTGGCAAAGTTATCGTTACCGTCTTGCTCTATGTAACTTGTATTTTCGTCACCGATTAACTCGACTACTGCGCCGTTTTGCTCACCTAGTTGAGCAACGGTCGCTTCGTTGCCATCGCCTGTGATATCGATATCTGTTTCACTGAAAAAGCCGCCTTGCTCTACAGTAGCTGAATTGCTGTTACCTGTTACGTCAGCAGCTGCAATATGCCAATCTTCAGTTTGGTTGATATCAATCGCATTATCTTCGCCTGTTGAATCAACATAAGCTTCGTGCCATACGCCGTTTTGAGTAACGTTTGCTTCTTGTGCATCACCCGTTTGATCAACTGCAGCTATGTTTAGATCACCTGTTTGGCTTACCGTAGCATCCTGGCCAAAAACAGCGCCTGATGCAGCTGTTGTTTGAGTAATTTCTGCAGTGTTAGCTGAATCCGCTAATGCAGCGCTGCTCATACCTAAACTTGCTGTGATGGCTAACGCAATCATAGTTTTAGTTGTTTGCGATCTCATTTGACGCTCCCTTTAATATTGAGTAATTGTGATTGCGGCACCATCTGCAATCTGTTCAATTGAAAAACTGGCACTCCCCAGCTGATTAATTTGTACTAAATTGTCATTGCCAATCTGGGTGATAGAGGCTTGATTATCATTACCAGATTGTAAGAGTTCGACTTCGTTATCTTGACCAAACTGCAAAATTTCAGCCTGATTATTAGTACCGACCTGTAATAAGTCAGCGATATTATCTTCACCAAGCTGGCTAAGCGTTGCTTGGTTAAGCACACCAGACTGTGCAAGGTTAATAACGTTGTCTCGGCCTGAACTCTCGAGAAGTGTTTGTAGTGTTATGGGCAGCTCGTAGGCCACTAGCTTAGATTCATCGCCAAGACATGAGGCTGAATAAAGCGTGAGGGCAAAGATGACTCCAATTGTTTTAAAAACGGACACTTAACGCTCCTTTTCTTTCAATTACAAAGTGAAGCTAGCTTCATTTTGCGGTTTGCTGGTGAACGCTAATAAAAGGCCGTTCGCCAGATCTGCAACTCAAGTTACCTTGCTGCTTTTTTGCCGCAATCAGAAAAAGGTCTACTTATTCGGGGCGCTTTTTTGTTTAGTGAAATAATCCGATTTTTAGCTAACCATATGCTGAAATTGGTTTTTTTATCTTTTATTGAACTAATTAAAGGTTTTTTCTAATTCCATGGGATTAGTAGTTTAGTGCTAAATGAATTACGCCTACTTTTAAATGAACAGTCACTATGGCAACAATCCTTACGGTTAAAAAGCTCGCGGCGCACAGACCTATTTCACTGGCAAGCTTGCTGCTAATGGAGATGTTTAATGCGCCAAATTGGGGATACTTAAAGGATTAAAGGGACCTGTTATGTTGAAAAAATTAACACCGTTAGCAGTCGCTATCGCAGGAGTAATTGCGGTTTCGTCTGTACCTGCACAAGCTAAGTCTGTTGTGCAACCTGAATATATTAAAGACTCACTTATCGTTGTTTATAAAGACAATGCCACTAAGGCTGAACGTGAATCAGCACAGCGTTTAGTGCGTGGGTCAATGCGAGATCTCGACGCCAATGGTGTTGATGATCGTTTTGCCAATTTGCTTGATGGTAAGTTAGCTCGGTTAACTTTAAGATCTGGCTCTGATGTGGGGCAAGCAATTAAGATTATTAGCCGCCACCCTGCGGTTAAATACGCTGAACCAAACTATGTTATTAAGGCTATCGGTACACCAGATGATCCTGACTTTGTGTCGTTATGGGGACTAAATAATACTGGCCAAGACGGTGGTACTGCTGATGCTGATATTGATGCTGTTGAAGCGTGGGACATTACAACGGGTGATAGCTCTGTCGTAATTGGTGTAATTGATACTGGTGTTGATTATAACCACCCAGATTTGCAAGCCAATATGTGGACTAACCCTAATGAGATCCCTGGCAACGGTATTGATGATGATGCTAACGGCGTAATTGATGATATCCATGGTTTCAATGCTAATAATAATAGCGGTGACCCAATGGACGACAACGGCCATGGTACTCATGTTGCTGGTACAATCGGTGCTTCAGGTAATAACGGTGTCGGTGTGGTTGGCGTTAACTGGGATGTCAGCATTGTTGGTTGTCAATTCCTAAATGCTAGCGGTTCAGGTTCAACTGAAGGCGCAATTGCTTGTATTGACTATATGACAGACTTAAAGGTGAATCATGGTGTTGATATTAAAGCGACCAACAACTCTTGGGGCGGCGGTGGATTTAGCCAAGCGTTAAAAGATGCTATTGAGTCTGGCGGTGATGCAGGGATCTTATTTGTTGCAGCAGCAGGTAACGGCGCTTATGACAATGACGCTAGTGCTAGTTACCCTGCAAGTTACGACTCTGACGCGGTGATGGCGATTGCCAGTACCGATCGCAATGATGCAATGTCTGGCTTTTCTCAGTGGGGTTTAACCAGTGTTGATATGGGCGCACCAGGCTCGGCAATTTTATCAACGACTCCAGGTAATACTTATTCAACTTTCTCTGGTACTTCTATGGCAACACCGCATGTTGCCGGCGCAGCTGCATTGGTATGGTCTATTAATCCAGATCTTTCACCAACGGAAATGAAACAGCTATTGATGGACTCTGGTGATGTGAACGCGGATCTAACGGGTAAGACTGTTGCAGGCTCTCGCCTTAATGTGGCTAACGCTCTTGATCTGGCCGATCCAGATCCTGGATATCGCTTTACTGTGACTCCAGCGTCGCAAACTGTAGAAGCGGGAAGTTCGGTCAGTTTCGACTATAGTGTTGGCAGTGTCGCAGGTTGGGATGGCACTGTTGCATTGTCGGTTGCAGTATCACCGGCACTAGCAGGTGTAACTTTATCAAGCAATAGCGTAATGGCTGGTGATTCGTTTACTGTTAATGTAGCAACTGATGCTGCGGCTGCATGGGGTGACTACACCATTACAGTAACAGGTGATGATGGTTCAACAGTTAAGGATAAAGCTGTTTCGTTGAGCGTGTTACCACAAGGGTTACAGGACTTTACTTACACTAACACCGACTCAGTGGCTATTCCTGATAACGCTCCAGGTATTGTGAGTACTATTGATGTTGCTGATGATGTTCAAGTATTTGGTGTTAATGCCAATGTTGATATTTCACATACTTGGATTGGTGATTTAGCTGTAACACTGACTTCACCAGCGGGTACTGAAGTGGTATTGCATAACCGTGAAGGTGGCAGTGCAGATGATATTGTTAAGAGCTGGGACTTAAGCGCATTTAATGGCGAAGTTGCAACAGGTACTTGGAGTTTATCTGTTGATGACAATGTTGGTGCAGATACAGGCACATTGAATAGTTGGGGATTAGTCATTTCTGGCGTGGGTGAAGCAGCGCCAGCAGCGCCAATTGCTGATTTTAGCTATGCAGTTGATGGTTTGAACGTAGCCTTTACTAACTTAAGTAGTGATGTGAATGATGACATCGTTAGCTACAGCTGGGATCTCGGTGATGGCAGTGTATCAACAGATATGAGCCCATCACATGTTTATGCAGTAGCAGGAACTTACACTGTTTCTATGCTAGTAACAGATGCTGACGGAAACACTGATACAGCAACAATGGATGTTGAAGTGTTTGAGCACAATATTACTGCAGCAGTTGCACGTACTAAACTGTCGCGTCGCGGAAGCGCATTAGTTGACTTAACTTGGGATGGCGCTGCTGGCGATGATGTTGTTATCTATCGTGACGGCAATGCAATTGCTACAACAAGTAATGATGGTCGTTACCGTGACCGTTTCACAGATGCACCAGCATCAGTAGAATATAAGATCTGCGAAGCCACAAGCAGTCTTTGTTCTGACGTGATAACAGCTTCTTTCTAGAAGTTCGTTGATTGCGTTTAAAGCGGCCATTTGGCCGCTTTTTTATTGGGGTTAGCGCTTACTCACTGACTTTTGTCGACTCTTCAAACTCATAATCACTGAGCTTCTCATTGTGACTAATATCAACCGCAGTTATAGGATTACCGGTTGCCCATAGCTTACGCAATTTTGGGTTGTGGCTAACATCGAGTTTGCTGATTTTATTATCAGTGATGTACAGCTTACTTAATTTAGGGCTATGGCTTACATCTAATTGAGTTAGCTGGTTATACATAAGCCCTAAACTTGAGATTTGGTTATTTACAGGCAACTTAAGTTCATTAAGTTTGTTTGAACCTAAATCAATTTGTACTAGGGCTTTGTTGGCGCTGAAATCCATTGATGTGAATTGGTTTTCTTTGGCTGAAAAGTAACGTAATGCCGGTACTTTACTGAGATCAAGTGCAGTCAGTTGATTACCCACAATGGCAAGATCGGTCAGTAAAGGTGTGTGACTAAGATCCAGCGAGCTTAGCTGGTTAAATGATACGTTTAGCTCTTCTAATTTCGGTGTGTGGCTTAAATCAATCTCAGCCAATTTAGCAGACATGACTGCTAACTCTTTCAATTTAGAGTTGTGGCTAAGATCAATTTTGCTAATTAACTTAGCATCTAGGCTTAAAGCTTCTAGTTGAGGAGTATGGCTTAAATCGATTGCGCTTAGTTGATTTGAGCTAATTGAAAGGTCTTTTAGCTTAGGGTTATGGCTTAAATCAATCGCACTTATCTGTGGTCCTGCCAAGGTTACCGTTTCTAGTGCTGGAAAGAATTTCAAATCACTAACACTCTGCATCGGTAAATGGCGACAATTTAACTTCTTAGTTTGGCTTGGATCCGTGACGCGATGAACTTCTACGCACTTTTTAAAATTAGCATCTGCAAAAACAAGTCCCTCTACTGAGTTGGCTGCTTGAGCCTGAGCTAAAGGCACTAGCCCCACTAATACGGCTATAATCGTTTTATTATTCATAATGTTGAGTGTCTGATTTGAATGTAGGCGCGCATCTTATCTTGTTAAGTTGTTCGTTTTCAAGTCACTATATTTAATAAGGTTTTCATCTAATTTAGCTATCTTTAACTGAGTTGTTAACAACAGTTTGACTAAGTGTAGGGCTCACTCTTGAAGAGGGATTTGAATAAATGCGCTCTTTTTGGACATAGATAAAAAATTTCATCAATTTCAATAATTTCTTAGAAACTCTACTTGTAACTCAATTCCTCCAAAAAAATACGATCAAACTCACATTTAGTTAACGGTTTGCTTACATGTCTTTTGTAAGCTGAGCAGAATATAAAGGCACAATAATAACAAGGTTATTTAAATTGTAGCTAACCGGAGATGAAAATGATGAAAAATATACACTTTCTCATTGCTATACCGATGATTCTTAGCATAGGGATGTCTAATGCGCTTGCTCAGTGGGATGAGAACACAGGCTGCTTGAGCTGCCATGAAGGAATCGAACAGTTTTCTGATATAGATATGATGGCGGAGTTAACTTGTGTTGACTGTCATAACGGTAATGGTGATGCCACAACCTTAGAGAATGGCCACAAAAATATGTGGGCAAACCCAACTGACTTGCGAGTTGTCGAGAAAACCTGTGGCAGTTGTCATAGCGAGGAAGTTGATAACGCAAGGACATCCTTACATGCCACTATGGCGGGTATGATTTCTGGTACCCGTTATAATTTTGGTAGCCAAACACGAGATTCTATTCACGCAACCTACGATGTAAAAGCGTTGAAAACCGGTAGAGAAGGCACAGTAGATTCATTAACGCAGTTACCTAGCTATGATCCTAGCAAAGCTGAGTCAGGTACGAATTCACCGGGTGATGACTATTTACGTAACCAATGCTTACGTTGCCATATTTGGAGTGATGGTCATCAAAGAGATGGTGATTACCGTGCGTCTGGCTGCGCGGCATGTCACGTTGAGTATAGTAATGCCGCAACCTATGAAGGTGGCGACAAAGCGATAGATAAGACGCAAAAGGACCGTCCACGTAAACACAAAATGACCAGAGCTCCATCAGTTGAACAATGTCAGCACTGCCACAACCGTGGCGGCCGTACTGGTGTCAGCTATATGGGAATGATGGAGTCAGATGGTTATGGTACGCCTTATAAAGCTGATGGCAGTAAGCAAGGCAAGTTACATGGTAAACACTATAACTTCTTGCAAGCTGATCTGCATTACGACGCTGGTATGAGCTGTATTGATTGCCATACAAAAGATGAAATGCATGGTGATGGCTATCTATATACCAAAAAAGAGTATGCGTTAGAGGTTCGTTGCGAGACGTGCCATGGCACAACATCAGCTGATGCCACTTTAGAAACTTCACGCGGCAATAAGATGACCAACCTAAAGCGTGACGGCAGTAAAGTGACTTTAACGACAAAGATTGATGGAAAAACGCTTAATGTGCCGCAGCTTAATGGCGCAGAGTTATCGGAAGAAGGCCAAGTGGCAATGGTCAAGATTGCTAGCCACATGGAGAAAATGGAATGTTCGACTTGCCATGCAGCGTGGGCGCCTCAGTGTTACGGATGCCACGCCAAGCAAGATGTCAGTAAGCCTAATGGCGACTGGCTTGTGGGTGAAAATAGCGACATATCACAGCTAGGTAAAAAATCTAACCTTAAAAAGCAGGCATTTAGCTGGAGTGAATCTCGCTCCTATGTACGTTGGGAGAACCCGGCTCTTGGGATTAATCATCGTGGTAAGGTTTCTACTTTTGTTCCTGGTTGCCAGGTGTTCTTAACTCAAGTTGATGGCGAAAAAGCGATCGTGACTAATAAAACCTATATGACTAAAGATGGCACTAGTGGTTTATCTCACAATCCGATTCAGCCACATACCATGAGTAAAACGTCGCGTACTTGTGAAGAGTGTCATACCAATCCTAAGGTTTTAGGCTTAGGTAGTGGTCAATACGATATCGAGCGTAACTTTCCAGATGGTAAGGCTCCAGTGGATTTTGAACTCGAACGTTTTGTGGATGAGCAGGGCAACCAACTGCAATCAACTTCCCACGAGGGGGCACGCCCATTTTATAAACAAGAGATGGATAGAATCAGCCGAGTAGGAGCTTGTTTAGCTTGTCATGGTAGTGATGAGCTAGGTGCAGAGGGGAAGGCGCCTGATGATGTGACTCATAATAAGGTGATTCAGAGAATGGTTGAAAAGGCGCGCTAGTCTTGTAGCCACGATAAAAACGAGCCTTTCGGCTCGTTTATATTAATCGCTTAATCAGGTATCCCGCAGTGAGTAGGACTATAGTGCTTAATAGGCATTAATGAGTGACGATTCAGTGTCTGGTGAATTTGTCTGAGAGAGTGAGGCAAGAAGGTGAATAAGTGATGATTTTTAGTCATAAAGGCGATTTTGTTGGTCCAATTTTTGTAGAAGATATGTGCAAGTAGGCCGGTAAAATCGAACAGGCTTTGACCGACTAATATAGGCTTGTCATCTTGTGTTCATATTATAGCGATAGCCTAATATCTATAGAAAATCAGCTTGTTGTCTTTCATTAGTATTTGTTGTCTAAACGGTTGATGTTGTGAGGTTTGTTAACTAGGTGGATGTTTTTTTACATTTATTGATAACGAAAAACTTGAATAACCGCTGCTTTGAACTAAATTCGATAAGAGCTGAATAATTTATGTGATTTATTTCATCTTTGAGAGTGATATTTCGTATTTTCAACTATTGATATTCGGCAAAAATCTGTAAAAATACCGCTTCTGTCCCTGATGAAAAAATATAGGGAAAACGGAGGTAAATGTTAGCGCAATTTACTTCTTATTTATTTTTGTATGTGTTGATTTAAGGGCATTAACATATATGTATAAGACTTCAAAAAAACCAGTTTGGTACGGTGAGCTAAGAACTGCTCGTGGCAATACCATTCTAATTCATGATAAACAGTTTCCTGATGCTTCTGCTGGACGCGTTTACTTCTATAACGCAACTCGCGAATCAATCATCGAGTATGCAGAAGATATCGTTAAGCCAAACTTACATGAGCTTGATGATCAGGCTATCGCAGAAGTTGAAAAGACTTGCGGTGCAGCTTGGTTTGCAGCCAGAGAAGAGTTTATGGCTAAGCATCAAGGTTGGGTTGAAGCAAACAACCCAAAGAGTGTTGCAGCACCAAAGAAAGCTAAAGCAGCACCAGCTGATGATGACGACGAGCCAGAGTTAGAGTCTGCCGATGGCGACGATTACGATGACGATTGGTCGGACGATTACGACGATTAAAAAAAACAGCGCCTTATAGGCGCTGTTTTTTTATGTGCTTTGTTTGCTATTACTCACTTTCAAACTGATAGCGACTAATGTGGTGATAGATTTCGCCCGGTGCGATTAACGCACTGCCCGCTATTTGTGGTTGATTTGGGGCATCAGGGATCTGCTGTGGCTCTAGACATAGGCCTTGATACTGCTTGAGCACTTGCTGGTTCTTACCTATAGTCCCATGCAAATAGTTTGCACCATATACCTGCACACCTGGCTGATTGGTATATAAAGTTAAGCTGCGGCCACTAAGTGGAGAGCTTAATGTGCCAAAGCGCTGCAATTTAGATTCGCTTTGGGGTAATAAATAGCAGTGATCAATACCCTTGGTGCTGGTGAACTCTTCTTGACCAATTAGTGACTGTAGCTGTGTTGGAATGGATAAATCTAAACCACTACCTTGGCTTCTACAAATCGCAGTAGGTATGCCGGTTTCATCCATCGCTAAATACTGCTCAGCATAGGTTTGTAGCTGATGGTTAAGGGTTGTTTCGCTGGCGTCTAAGTTAAAATAACTGTGTTGTGAAAGGTTGATAGGGCTGGTTTTATCTGTGCTTGCTAATATTTCTACGTATAAATTATTGCCTACAAGACGGTAATCTAGCTGAATATTACAATTGCCTGGAAAGCCCATATCGCCATCTGGGCTGCGTAAACTTAAGCGCACGCCATCAGGGAGCGTACCTAACTGCCAATTTCTTCGATGAAATCCTTCGTGACCGCCGTGTAAGCAATTACCAGCTTGATTAACATCTAACTGGTAGTGTTGATCAGCAACAGAAAACTGCCCCTTGGCGATTCGGTTAACAAATCGTCCTGCAATTGCACCTAAATGCGCTTGTTGAGTTAAATAGTCTTCAGCGCTATCGCATCCTAAAACAATGTTGGCACGTTCGCCTTCTCTATCTGGGGCCCATAGAGAGCGGATTATCCCACCGAGGCTTAATACCTCAACGGCAAGAGTGCCGTTATCCATGAGTACTCGTTCAATCTGTCCACCACGTGGATCCGTCCAAGGTTCAAGAGCGCGAATACGTACCATTTTTCGTCCTGTTAGCGTTATTTTAGTCGTCGATGCGTTTGGCACCATCGCTGGCTAAGCACAAGTAAATATCTGCTTCTAGCCCGGTTTTATTCGTAAACTTTTGTTCAATCGTAGCAACTACAGCATCGGTGAGCTCATGATCAACTAGCGCGACAACACAGCCACCAAGGCCACCGCCGGTCATACGCACGCCGCCACGATTTCCTATTACCTCTGATACTATCTCGACAAGGTAATCAATTTCAGTGGTGCTGATCTCAAAGTCATCACGCATTGAAATATGAGACTCGGCCATTAGCTGACTTAATTTAGCGATATCGCCAGACTCCAATGCCCAAGCTGCATTTTGTGTGCGGCGATTTTCACTGAGTACATGCTTAGCGCGCTTGTAGTAAGCCTCAGGTAGTTCGACTTTGGCTGCCTCTAAGGTCGCGAGGTCAAGATCGCGCAATGACTCAAGGCCGAAGTGGTTGGCAGCTTGTTGGCATTGCTCTTTACGTAAATTGTATTGGGCTTCAATTTCGCTGCGTTTAACATTGGAGTTGATGATCAACAAGCTCAAATTTTCTGGGATACTAACGGCTTCGCTATCAAGATCGAGGCAATCAATTAAAAAGGCGTGGTCTTGCTCGCCAAGGGCGCATATCATTTGATCCATAATGCCGCAAGCATGGCCTACAAATTGGTTTTCACCGCGTTGCGCAAGTTGAGCGATAGCAAGAGGTGAGAGTTTTATTTGGCTACAATCGTTAACTGCAGTACCAAAAGCGACTTCTAAAGCGGACGACGAAGATAAGCCCGCATTCATAGGTATATTGCTAACTACAGCAATATCTAGCCCTTTAGGAGCAAGCCCTGAGCTTGCCATTGCGGCAGTAAAGCCTTTTAAATAGTTAGACCAGTGCTTTTTAACTGGGGTGCCTTCCTCACCAAAGGTCCAAGATACAATCTCACCGGGATAGGCATCCGACACTGCGCGAAATTGCTGGTCGTCACGGCGCTTGGCCACAATAGCAGTATGAAAGTTAATTGCAGCTGGCAGCACAAAGCCGTCATTGTAATCGGTATGCTCACCGATAAGATTCACGCGTCCAGGGGCACAATAAAGCTCATCAGCTTGAGTGCCAAAAGTTTGCACAAACAATTTGTTTGCTCGCTGAGCGGGATTGGACATAATTTAATTTCCGAATGTTAGTATTTGCGTTCAGTACAAAACGTTGCTGTAAACTGAGTGGTTTAGCTGCGGTTTGATTCTAACGACCAAATTAATAACAGCGGTTTACCTAAATAGCTTGGTTTAACTCAAGCGATTGAGCGGCAGCGAGGTCATAATCTATGCTTGATGCTGTAAAGCGTACTTTAGTGCTCAAAATCCATCTATTGATTTATATCATGTCTTTGTAACTTGTGTAACTGAGTTTTTCTTTTGCCTGTCGGTTGGCGGGCTTGCTGATTAATTAAATTGGCTTGGAATAAGTATATAAGTAATACCTGATTAAGGTGCGGCTATTCGCCTTGAATTAGTTTGCTAAAAGTCGCTCTGAGTAGAGCAAATTCTTATATTGATTGGTGTTAGATGTGAGTATTACAGCTTTGCTCTATAGCGATGCTTAGCTAAGGTGAATCTTGATGGCGTTAAAGCAATGATTATCCTCCTACAGCAAATACTGTAGGAGTGAATCGCTGACTTTTTTTACTAACGAACTAACTCATTAGCCAATTAGTCTTTTGCTGCAACCGTAGTTTCAACTTGGTTTTTATGGTTAATCGCATCAGGGTTATCTGGTGCGGTACCGCTAGGGGTTAATAGCTCTTTAACTAAGTGCTCAACAAAACCGGCGCCAGCAGCCTCATAGAGGTTATATACACTGTCGACGCCTGATTCGCTTAGAGACTCAGCATCTTCTTTATATTTTACAATTGCACTTAACTTACCTTGATATTCAAGAGATTGCAGCTGCTCTACGGCAAAAAGATTACCAGCATGATGCGGCATAGTTAATAGCACTAGCTCAAGGTTTGGCGCCCTGTCGAGCTTTTCCCAAAAGTCAGTATCAGAGGCATCGCCTTGTACAACGTTTCGGCCTTGGCTGATATGAAAATCAACTAGATCTTGCTTGTGCTCAACACCAAGAATTTCACCATCATAACGAGATCTGAGCTCATCATAAGCACCTGAGCCAATGCGTCCCATACCTAAAATTAAGAAGCGCGGATTGCCAACCGGAATAGGTCTATCTTCAGGGTGCAGCGGATGTTTCTCTAAACGCTTAAGCCAAGCTTGGTACTTTTGATAAAGTCGGCTTGATGCGATATTCAGTGGTGCTGCAAACAAAAAACTAAAGCTAAGTGCTACCGCTAAAATGACCATCCACTGCGGTGGTAACCAGCCTTTTGAGGTTGCTACTGCAGCGACAATTAATCCAAACTCACTATAGTTGCCCAAGCTAAATGAGCTCATTAGTGCGGTACGTGAACGTAGCTTAAAGTGAGTGAGTAAATACAGAAATAAAATGACTTTTATCGGTACAACCAGCACTAAAATTGCCGCGAGTCCAATATCAGAGAAGCTTGGTAAGCCATTAAGGCCAACAGTTAAAAAGAAGGCGACTAAGAATAGTTCTTTAAAGTAAAACAGTGATTTAGCAAGCTCTGATGATTTAGGGTGACCAGCAAGCAAAATACCAATAATCAGCGCACCAAGATCAGGCTTTAAGCCAACAAGCTCAAATAGACCTGCGCCCATAACTAGCGCCATAACCAAACCAAACAGCACCAGTAGTTCGCCATGTCCTACGCGATCAAAAGCTTTATAAATAAGTGGCTTTGCTAGCGGGAGCAGCAATAACCCTAATGCCCAATAGGATGGAATGTCGCCTTTGGAAATCGTTAAAAATGCCACGGCAAAGATATCTTGCATAATCAAGATACCAATGGCTACACGGCCATATAGCGACTGCATGTCACCTTTATCTTCCAGTATTTTTACTGCAAAAATGGTGCTCGAAAAACTTAACGCGAAGGCGAGTAGGGCTAATTGATTTAGTTCGAGTCCGGTTAGTTGCTCAAGTCCTAAAAGCCCAAGCAGCTTTAATAACGGAATAAAAAACAGCATTGAGCCTAAAAGATGTAAGCTGGAACCTGCCCAAACTTCTGCTTTAAATAAACTTCTGAGATCGAGTTTTAAACCGATGGCAAATAGCAGCAGGGTTACACCTAAGTTTGCCAATTGCTCTAGCATAGGCAAACTGGACTCTTCAATCCCAAATAAAAACAGCATAAATCCCGCAACAAGATAGCCAATTAAAGGGGGAAGTCCCACACGGCTAACTAGCATGCCGCAGGCTAAGGTGATTATGAGTATGGCGGGTTCCATGGTGCTCCTTTTTAATTATGGAATGATGCACCATTGTATAAGAAATTTATGAAGTTGAGCTGAAAAATGTGAACAAATTTGATCGATGTTAACGTTTTATCTTCTTTGCTATGGCAGGTATATAAAAAGCCCCTGTTTAGGTTAAACAGGGGCTTTATTTTACGCTAATGTATAAATACTCGCGTCGGAAGCTATTTCACTAAGTGGTCTAAATGCTCAGCGAATGCTTTTGGTCGCATAAAGCCTGTAACACGCAAATCATCACGAATTACGCCATTTTCGTCAAACATCAATAAGGTTGGCAAGCCGAGAATGTCGTAATGCTCAAGTAGCTCGATATCAATATCATCGTTTTTGGTGACGTCGGCTTGTAGTAATACCATTTTATCCATTCGCTCTAGTACCTGAGCATCTTTAAAGGTAATCGCTTCAAACTCTTTACAGGCGACACACCAGTCAGCGTAGAAATCGACCATTACTGTTTTGCCTTCAGCGGTTGCTGCAGCGATTTCAGTTTTTAAATCATCAAGTGATTTAATGCGGGTGAAACCGTGGTTTTCTGCAGCGCTGTTAGTCGCAACTGTAGTGTGAGTATTAAAACCAAGTTTAGTCATTACTGCCTGCATGCCGTAAGAGAAGCTTGCTAGTAGCGCTAGCATCAACAGCACTGAACGTACAGTTTGTTTCCAGCTAAACTCGGTAAGTTTGTTTTGATGCATCAAGTAACCGATCAACACAATGCCCCAGATTGACCATAATAGATCTGAGATAAAGTTTGGCCAAATACGACCTATCATCACAATTGATACTGCGATCAATAGGAAACCGAAAATAGTCTTGATGATATCCATCCAGCTGCCAGCTCTTGGTAATAGCTTACCGCCTGATGTACCGATAATAAGTAAAGGCAGACCCATACCCATGCTGAGTACGTAAAGTGCTAAGAAGCCTTGCATTAGATCGCCAGTTTGCGCCACATAAATCAGTGCGCCAGAAAGCGGGGCTGTAGTACAAGGAGAGGCGACTAAGCCAGAGATTATGCCCATTACAAATACACCAATAACGTTGCCGCCTTTTTGGTTATTCGAGAACGCGTTCATCTTCTCTTGCCACTTAGATGGCAGTTTTAAGTCGTATAAGCCAAACATTGAAAGGCTTAATACAAAGAACAGAATTGCTAATACAATGAGCACTGCAGGGTGTTGTAATGCAGCTTGATACTTCATACCCGCAGACGCAACGATAAGCCCAACGAGAGAATAGGTAATAGCCATACCTTGCACGTACACCATAGACAGTGTGAACGCTTTAGCGGTAGACAGCTTTTCGCCCTGACCGACAATAATACCTGAAAGAATTGGGTACATTGGGAAAACACAAGGCGTTAACGCTAAGCCAATACCTAGACCAAAGAAGATCACTAAGGTCCAAATGAGGCTGTCGCCCGATAGCATAGCGCTTAAGCTATCTTGCTGGGTAATTGGCGCGGCCGGAGTTACTGCTTCAGTTGCAGTGGTAACATTGCTGCTTAGTGGCTTTTCGGTTTCAGTGAGTAAGCCATCATTTTTAGCGACTTCAGTTAGCTCTGCACTACGCTTGGTTGGCGGGAAACATAGTTTGCCTTCAGCGCAACCCATAAAGGTGACATTAAGCTTGTCGCCAGCGCTAGCCTCTTTAATCGCCACAGGCATTTCAACAAAGGTGTAGTAAACCTCTTGCTCACCAAAATATTCGTCAGTATGAGACTTACCTTGTGGCAGCGCTACTTCACCGATTACCGCACCATCAGAGGTTTCAAACTTGAGTTTGTCGCGATACATGTAGTAGCCATCGGCAATGACCCAGCTGATTTTGACTTGGTCGCCTTGCTGCTTAAAGTCGAATACAAAGGCTTGGTCGACAGGCATGAGCTCAGGCTCGCCTTTTAAGAAATCAAATTTATTACTGCTAAAAATGCCATCAGCATGCGCCAATGGCGTAAGCAGTAGTAATGAGGCTAAAAACAGGTTAATAATTTTTTTCATGGCTGTGTGGTTTCTTTTATCCAATCAAAATAGGCTGGCAATCCTTGAGTTACTGGGATTGCTATTAGCTCGGGTACATCATAGGGATGCAGCTTAGAAAGAGTGTGCTCAATGGCACTGTAATGCTGCGCTAAGCATTTAATTTGCAAATTAAACTCTTGCTCTTCACACAACTCTCCTTGCCACTCATATACGGATGAAATCCCTTGCGAGATCTGTACGCAAGCAGCAAGTTTGCGCTTAACTAGTTCACGAGCGAGCTCTTTGGCTTGGTCGGCACTGGGGCAAGTTGTGATGACGAGTATAAATTCGGTTTGCATTAAACTATTTCTATTGTCCAACAGATTAAAATTGTATTAAGCCAACGAGGTTAATATGGCCGATAATAAAGCTGAACGGTACTGTACGTGTTTTAAGTTAGCCTTGCATTAAGCTATGGCTAAAATAGTGATGCCAGTAGTTTTTGCTTACAATTATGGGCATAAATGCAGTCTTAGTTAGCATTTATACTGTTTATTGCCAGTACGCTTTTGGCAATGGCTTGAAAATAGACCGAGTTACCCCAATTTAGTTTTCATAAGTAGCAAGAAATGTGAGGTCAGTGTGTTTTTTATTTTGTTATTAATCTTTGTTGTCGTTCCTGTTATGGAGCTATCAGTACTGATCCGCGTGGGCGAAGTATTAGGCAGTTGGACAACTGTCGCCTTAGTGATTTTTACTGCTGTTGTGGGTGTATCTTTGGTGAGAAGCCAAGGGATCAGCACCTTAATGCAAGTGCAGCAGAAGTTAGCCCGTGGTGAAGCGCCAGGGCAAGAGATTGTTGAAGGTATGATGTTGGCCGTTGCTGGCTTACTGTTACTCATTCCAGGCTTCGTAACTGACTTTATTGGTTTGGTGTTGCTGACGCCGTTTACGCGTATTCCTGTGGCCGGTTTTTTCTACAAGCGCATGCAATTAAAAGTGCAGGCTAACGGTGGGTTCCAGTCAGGTTTTGGTGGTGGTTTTGGTCCGGGAATGGGACCACAGGGTCGTAATCCTTTTGAGCAAGGTGGCAATTCACCATTTGATCAAGGCAATACTTTTGATGGTGACTTTGAGCGTCGTCCAGATCCAAGTGACAAACGCCCAGAAAGCCATCAAGTCAAAGGCTCTACGATTGAAGGTGAAACGGTTTCCCATAAAGATGATGAAACTAATAATGAGTCACCTAAGCGATAAACAACCGCTGTTTTAGTTTTCTTCAAGCTGCTTTGGATTGCGCGGATAAAATCTGTCTGCGCGTCGCTCAATTAAATTAAATTTTCGGGTGTTTTTGTAAGGCAGCTTCATAAACCCTGAAACACCTTTACCTTGGATTTTATCAACATGAGATAAGATCCTATCGAGACTTGCCCTAAATGCCGCTTGCTTTCTTGGGTTAAGCAACCGCAGGTAACTGTGGATCTTCATGTGGTTAGGCAATACTTCAAAAATAATGCAGCCGGTATGATGGATTTGGTTTATCCAACCTAGCTCAGTCATAATCTCTTTTGGCAGCTCAAGATTTTCTTCAGGGTCGCGGCCATCTTCAAAGTAAGAATGCAGGCGAGACTTATCTTCAAGTGATGGCACATCACCCACTTCAAAAGGTAATTGCTGATCACTTGCGCAGCTAAAAGGCTGCGAGCTATCGCTGCGCTCAACATGCAAGGTGTCGCGAGCGTTAAAGAAACAAGCTTTAAATACTCCTATTCGGCGGATCCCACGAGCCAAAGTGACCATGTTATTAACCGCAAGTGTAATGGCGTGTTTTTGCTCTGCCTTGTAAATGGCTAAGTTAGAGTCGATAAAGACTCCGGTTTCGCGCCAATGAATTGCCAAGCCACCAACAATTGCATATTGGCTTAAGCGCCCCACAGCAGCAATAAAGCCTTTTTCGGTATCGCCCATACCCGCCATAAAGTTGCGGTAATACTTTTCGAGCTGCAGGTCGTCCATTTTGGCAATGGGATCGTCGTGGTTATGCTCTTTTAAGAAGGCTTTACGCGAGCTGTAGCTTACGGTTTCTACTTCTTTATCTCTTGGTAGATGCCAAACAGGGATCTCGGGTACTAAGGGAAAACTGTTGATTTCAGGCAAATGCATTCGATGGCTATGGGCCATACTTTTTAAAAAGTAATCTCCAGCTTTTTTTCGTTGCAGCGGATCGTCACTTAACATACCGTCTAAAGTACGTGCTAGCTCAACAGGCAGGCCGATACTGGTGGGGGGGATCACTTTACTGCCAAAGCGGCTGGCTTGGCCTGACGCAAGTGCATACAAGGTAGCAGCAACGCCTTGCTCATCAAATCGTGGGCTCGATAGCGCGCCGTTGAGTTGCTCGTCACCAATAAAGTACACATCGCCCATTCTTGCATTGGTATGTTGTTGATCGCTCGACATTAAGTCCATCACATTACCGTTAACTGGATTGCCTTCTGTATCACGCTGGGCAAACACGGCAGAGCCCCAATCGATCAGTGATAAGTGTTGAGTTTTAACGTCATAAACTAAGTTGGAAGGCTTGATGTCACCGTGGATCAGCGGTCTGCCATTATGCAAATATTGTAATATGGCTGCGAGTTGCCGAGCGATATTCATTATCATTGCCACAGGAAGTGCACCGACTCTAACGCAAAGCTGCTCTAAGTCTTCACCTGGCGCCCTTGCCATCACTAAAATGCCTTGCTTGCCTACATGCTCAAATTTGATGACTGGCGGTACATTAGGGTGAATAACTTGCGACAACATAAAGGCTTCTTCTTCAAGCCTATCTTGGATGTGCTGTGGCAAAGTGAGGCGTGAGAACTTAAATACATGGGCCTCATCCTGTTGGTTCACTCCCGCAAACACAAAGCCATAAGCGCCTTTACCAATAAGCTCTAAATTCTTATATCCTAGTTTGCCTAGTTGCTGTTTACAAAGACGGATCCACGCTTTGTGTTTACGTGCGTCATTAGCACCGAGCAGGTAGATTGATTGCTCTTCAGAGATATAAAAGTGCTGTAGTTCAGGTGTTTGCAATAGTGTTCCCTCGGTTGCCAATTCCATTAAATCAATAACCTGTAAAAATGTCCAAAGCTGTGTTTTTATCGGGTTATTTTCTCAATTGTAAAAAGCCTGTGTAGGTCACACCTAACCAATAATTTCGGATTAGATATTGATGTATATCAAATCTACCAGAATAAGAGAAAGGTAATCTTGAACTTGGGACTAGTATTTAGGATATGGGCCATTGAAAAGGCTTACATATCAATCCAGAGGTGGCTTTATGTCAGGGTTAGACAAATCACAGTTAATTGCATTACTTGAGTATCCTAGGCGTCGTATTTTGCAGTCAATGGAATTACGTTATTGCCCTCATGCAGGTTTTTATAATCCAACGGATATGGAATGTATTAATTGTCATCAAGGCATGGAATGCACTTGGATGAATCATAACGATGAAACTATAGCGGTAGAAAGAAAGACGGTAGAAGATTTAAAGCAGCAGTTATTGGTTGCTGTCGATTTTATTGATTCGAGCTTAACGCCGCATCATTTATCGCGCCGAAACTGTGAATGTGAAAACTGTGTTTGGCTTAGAAAAGTACAGCAAACACTTAATATGTAAACTTGCTTTATCTATACCTAAGCTGTAGCTGATTTAGATACAGTTTAAATGTTTGCTGTGTTTGCTGTGTTTGTATGACTTGGTATTAGTTGTTAACGACTTCTTAGTTATCGTTTGAGTTTTTTTGCTTCTGTATGGCTCTGCATATAGAGTAACGGCCATAGTGGTATACCAAGTCTTGAAGCTTTGTTAAGTTGAGCAGCTAGTTTAGTAACATTAATTAGATTTACTCTGCAATGTATTCTGGTCTGTGGCATGCCTAAGTTTCTCTGTTATGGACATAGATTATGCAACCAAGTTTTTGGCATGAAAAATGGGATGCCCAGCAAATAGGCTTTCATTTAGATGCAGTAAATCCTCTTCTAGTACAATATTGGCCGCAATTACAACTCAATTCATCTTGCCAGGTCTTTGTTCCTTTATGTGGTAAATCATTAGATATGTGTTTTTTGGCAGAGCAGGGGCATCAAGTACTAGGCTGTGAACTCAATGAGCTAGCGGTGCAGCAGTTCTATCAAGAGAACAGCTTGCCAGTAAAGCTTGAGACGATTGGCGAGCATCAACGTTTTACTACTGAGCAGGTAACCATTTATCAAGGTGATATCTTTACTTTTTCTGCTGCAGAAATGTCACAAACAACAGCATTTTACGACCGAGCAGCACTGATAGCTTGGCCTGAAGAGATGCGCTTAGCTTATGCAAAACAGCTGGCTAAATTAATTCCTACTGGCAGCGTTGGTTTGCTGATTACTTTGGACTACCCACAAGCTGAGTTAAATGGTCCGCCGTTTGCGGTATCTGATGATTGGGTTAATGCAAATCTTAGCGATGACTTTGAGATTGAATGTTTAGCGAGTGCCGACGTACTTGCTGAAAATCCACGCTTTGTGAAAAAGCAGGTGTCATGGCTGACTGAAAGTGTTTATAAGTTAACGCGTAAAGGTTGAACAAAAGGTTTTAGGTCTTAGGAAAGGCAAAGACGGAAAAGCAGCATAAAGCAAATGCGGTAAAGTTAAGATGATAAAAGCTGAACGGCCTGCTGCCTAGGGAATGCTTCGCTCACGGATAACAGAACGCTGCGCTTACGGAAAAGAATCAAAGCTGGGGCTTCACTACTCTGTTGAGACAAATACAACTGGGTCACAGCGAGAGTGCAGGGCTAACTGGAAAAATTAAAAGTGTTCGAAAATCTAAAGTCTTTAGAGCCGTAAGCAAAGCGTTCTGTGAGTGAGCTGGCGAACGTTCTGTTATCTGTAGCGTAGCGTTCATCGGATCTAACCAGATCAAAAAAGCGACCAGATGGTCGCTTTTTTATCGCTTGAAATCGTCAGAGTCTACAGACTCAATCGATTAGAAGTTGTAACGCATACCGATAGTGAATACGCTGTCGTCTTCTAGATCAATCTTAGCGCCAGCAATTTTGTAATCGCCTTCGTACATAGCGTAGTGGCCATATACCATAGTTGATTTAGAGATCTTGTAGTCAGCACCGACAGTGATGTTTTGTACGTTCACATCAGATGTATCTAAGTGCACGCCGCCAGACTTCTTGAAGTAAGAACCTAGACCTGATTCATCAACACCATACTGAACTTTCAAGTTAACACCGTTTAGGTTGTAAACTGCGTTTACAAAGTAAGTGTTACCTTCTAGCTGGCTGTTTTTCTTGTCGCCAGAAGTGATAGTACCTTCAGAGTTTTGGAAGAAACCGCCAACTTTAAAATCACCAAACTTAGCTTGAGCTACAGCGCGGTATGCATCAATGTTTGAGATACCTTTGTTGTAAGCTGCTGCGAAGTAGTAGTTTTGTGCTTTGAATTTCTTGTCACCAAGAGTTGCGCTTAATGCGTACTGAGCATCAGAGTCTGTACCAGCACCTTGATTGTTGTCAGTCATTAGGTAAGTCGCGTTTAATGTTACTAGATCAGCGATTTTTGGAGAGTAGTACCAAATACCATCTGCTGCACGAGTTTGAGCAGACGCTAGACGGTCGATATCGGCGTTAGTATTACCGAATGCATCGATGCCACCTTCAGCTTGCTTGAATACTGTGTCGTTACGGCCAACAAGTACTGTACCAGCTTGAGACTTAAGACCTAGGAAAGTGTTACGTGCTTTAAATACGTCACCAGATCCTGATGTGTTTTCTACTTGGAATTCCATTTGGTAGATAACGTCGATGTTGCTAGTTAGGCTTTCGCTACCTTTAACACCAACATGAGAGAAGTTGTTTTCTAAGTATGTACCGCTTTCACCAATGTTTACACCGTTGGTACCACCCTGAAGGGTAGTGCCTTGATCTGAGTTAGTAACAGCTAGATCTAGACGACCGTAAAAGCTTGGACCATCGGCTAGCGCGCCGAAAGAAGCTAGGGTTAAAACTGATGCCACTGATGCAGAGATTAGTGTCTTTTTCATTTCATTTGCTCCCAGAACCTAAGTTCCTATTCGTTTCTTATGGTTTTTTACATAAACTTTTGTTTTTGTTACTTGCATCCAAGCTCATAACAATTGTGGGGCTAAATATTACAGTTTTATGGCATCAAGATTGTGGACTGGATCAAGTTTTTGGGGTTCAAGAGCAGAATTGATACTTTTTTGTGACCATTGGGGAACTTTGGCAGATTAATTAGGAATATCTATAAAAATAGCTACTTAAGACTATCTCTAAAGTAGTATTTATGCGGCTTGCCAATATAATAGCTATTGCTTTTTAAGGGCTTACTAAGGTTGCATTTATGTTGATTTTTGGTTTTTAGGTGCGAACATAAATTAACCAGTAGCATGTTGGGGGCAAAAAGGTTGGCAAGAGGCTGTAAATGTTGCTTTTATGTTGTTATCCCTTTGTCAGTCTAGGTTTATAAAAGCTGCTTAATAAATAGCCATTAAAAAAGGCAGCCAAGCTGCCTTTTTAGTTTTTAACATGGATTATCGTTTTAGCTCAGATTACAGATTGCTCTGTTAACAGGCTTAGAAATCGAAACGCATACCCACTGTTACGATGTCATCATTTAGATCTTGTGAAGCGCCGCCTAACATCATGTTACCATCGTACTTAGTATAGTGACCGTATACTAAAGTGTTTTTGCTTAGACGGTAATCTGCACCTAGGCTGAACTGTTGTAGATCAACGTCACTAACAGTTTCTAAACCGCCATCAACACTTCCTACGTAGCGGCTTACATATTTACCAAGACCTGAGTCATCACTACCGTACATTGCTTTCAGTTTTAGGTTACCCATAACGTAAGCAGCATTTACGAAGTAAGTGTCACCTTCTAAATTAGCGTACTTGCTGTCAACGTGTTCGCTATTTTGGTAGAAACCACCAAGAATAACTTGGCCTAGCTTAACTTGGGCAACACCACGGTACGCTTTTACGTTGTCGATGCTGTCGTTATATGCAGCAGAGACATAGTAGTTTTGTGCTTTAAGTGCTTTATCACCAATAGTAGCGCTTAGGGCATACATATTGTCGGTGTCGATATCTTTACCGTTGGCATCGGTTTGGGCGTAATTGTCGTCCATCAAATAAGTGGCATTAAGTGTGACTAGGTCGGCAATCTTTGGTGAGTAATATGTGAAGCCGTCTGCGCTGCGAGATTGACCCGCTGCTAGCAAATCGATATCTGAGTTAGTGTTACCGAAAATATCGAAACCGCCTTCAGATGCTTTAAATACAGTGTCGTTACGACCAACAAGGATAGTACCTGCTGTGGCTGATTTAAGGCCTAGGAAAGTGTTACGTGCTGAGAAAGTGTTACCTGAATTGTCGAAGTTGCTTACGCCAAACTCCATTTGGTAAATCACTTCAAGATCGCTATTGATTGCCTCTGTGCCTTTAACACCTAACCAAGAGAAGTTGTTTTCAATGATGGTACCAGACTTTTGGTTTTGAGTTGCGATACCCATATCTGAGTTGGTGATCGCAAGATCAGCACGGCCGTAGAAGCTTGGGCCATCAGCTAATGCAGTAAAAGAAGTGGCAGCTAGTGCTGAAACAATCGTGGCAGACAGAACAGTTTTTTTCATTTTCATCTTCCTGTAGCGAAATCGCTATTTATAGTTGCAGGCTATCAATATTTGTTTGCCTAAAATGCAGGCTAACAAGTGTGAAGCTGTAATTGTCGGGCGAGATTCTTGCACGGAATGGGATAACTGGTTTGTGATCTACATCAAAGCTAGTGGAAGTTTTGTGATAGTGACTGTGTATTTTTACCGTTGACAAACAGTTACTTGGTTAAAAAGTAACACTGGATACAAATCAGGTGTCTATTTGAGTTAACTTTTTAATTGTTGTTTACAATTGTGTTTTGCTAGTTGGTTATTTTTTTAGAGTTTTACCGCTGATTAAGATAAAATTAGCTCTGCTAATAGCTTTTAATTTCTGACACATTTTCTACATTGAGTATCATTTTGAATAATCACACATTGTCTGACGCTTACTTAAATCGCTTTGCGGGTATTGGTCGTTTATATGGTCAACAAGCTCTTAGTTACTTTGCCTCCGCTCATGTGGTTGTTGTGGGGATTGGCGGTGTAGGAACCTGGGTTGCTGAATCATTAGTACGCAGCGGAATAGGGCAAATTACTTTAATTGATTTAGATGATATTTGTGTGACGAATACCAACAGACAAGCTCACGCGCTCAAAGATACTATTGGCGAGTCTAAAGTAGAAGTGATGGCGCAGCGTCTAAAGCAAATTAACCCTGAATGTATCGTTAATGAGGTTGAAGACTTTATTACACCTGAAAACTTGTCAGAGTATTTTCAAGGTAAAAAAGCTGGTGGCAACATAGATTACGTTGTTGATTGTATCGATGCAGTTAAAGCAAAAACCGCATTAATTGCTTGGTGTAAGCGCCAAAAACTGTCGATAGTTACTGTTGGTGGGGCTGGTGGTCAGATGGACCCAACTCAAGTACAGGTTGCTGATTTGGCTAAAACTTACCAAGACCCGTTATTAGCAAAAGTGCGTAATATGCTAAGACGTGAATATAACTTTTCAAAAAATGTCGCTCGTCGTTTTGCTATTGAAGCCGTGTTCTCCACTGAGCAATTAGTTTACCCACAAGCAGATGGCAGTGTATGTAATACCAAAGCTACCGCAGAAGGTAGTATGCGTATGGACTGTGCTTCAGGTTTTGGCGCTGTGACTGTGGTGACTGGCACATTTGGCTTTGTTGCGACTAGTAGAGTGTTAACAAAGTTAGCCGCAAAAGCGGTAGCAAAATAGTTTTGTTTAATCAGTTTTAATATTAGCGCCATAATGGCGCTTTTTTGTGCTTGTAACTTGATTTAAATACATTTTATATCGTTATTGCTTTGAGTGAACTTCTTAAAGTTTGATTGATGTTTTGGCATTATTATTGCTAATACCTAGTTAGGAACAGATTTCTGACACTGGGTAGACTAGGTATGCAAAACGTAGCTTTCAAATTCACTTCTTTAAAAATGATGTCGGCTAAAAAATTCTTTTTTACAACAATGCTATGGCTAGCTCTTGCCTGTGCAGCATTATTGTTTGCTCCTAACGCACTGCTTACTTCACTCAGCTTAAATGAGTTTTCACAACAATATGCACATTTTATTGGTTTGGGCTTAATTATTGGTGCCGCTTATTTATTGACGCAGATACTAAGTTATTTTCTTGATGAAGCTATTAGCTATTTAAGTGATAAGCGTTCAGTTGAAATCATTGAAGAAAAAGTCAAATTATTGGATCCAACCGAAAGAGCATTACTGCGAGAGTTTTTCTTGCAGGGAGAAACGATTTTAACTTTGCCTGAGCAAGAGCTGGCTGTGAAGAGCTTATTAAAAGCAGGCATTTTAGAGTGCATAGGCAATCAAAAGCATTATGCAATTCAAGCTTCGACTGCAGATTTTAAGATCTCAATGCGTGCCCGTGTTCATCTTAATCGCCAAGTGTTACGTTTCCCGGTCGGTGAGCCTAGTGCTGAAGAGATGAAGAATTTAATTAAAGCACGCCCGCACTTTGTGCATAGCTTTGCAGCGCCACGAAAGCAAGCCGCCTAATCTTAGTTTACGACCGATAAATTGTAGACAAAAAAATGGGGGCGATAGCCCCCTGCATTAGAAAGAATTACTCAAGATCAATTCTCGGGATCCGCAGACTTGGTATAGAACATCCACATCAGATATGAAATGATGCCAATAGTACTAAAGATAACGATCATCGAAAGCAAACCTATTGGGTTGCCAAACATCAAATCTAACCAGAATGCCATTTGCGAAATCCTCTTTCTTTTTAATTCCTAATCACAATACGCTGTAGGTGGTGGTGGTTTTTTGATCTGGGTCAAAAACGCTTTGAGTTATTAATTAATTGGGTGTTAGTTGTTAAGTAATATGGTGTTGATCACGTTTCGCTAATTTTTGATAAGCTGATGAGATCTACTAATTTGGCTAGCTGGTATGGAATGTGGGCGCACACTGACCGTTAAGCCTGAAAAATGCTCAGTTGAGTTAAAACACACAGTAAAGTGCTTGCCATTAGTTTCTCTGTAGGTATAATTCCGTTCACTTACTGAGGTCGAGCAGATTTAAGTAAGTGTTATTGATAATGCCTGAGTGGTGGAATTGGTAGACACGTCGGATTCAAAATCCGATTTCGAAAGAAGTGACGGTTCAAGTCCGTCCTCAGGTACCATTATCAACAAAGCAACCTGCCATCGAGCAGGTTTTTTTATGCCTGAAATTTGGGTATTAAGCGCCTATTAGACACTTAGTGATAAAAACTTTTTAAAGGGTGTAATAGAGCGACTATTTCTGAGTGAGTTCTTTTCGTTGGAAACTCGCAAAGTTTTTGCTGAATATTAAAAGGCTAGACATCGTGCCTAGCCATGATTTCGATAAGGTTAACGCATTATACCGACCACTCAAATGGATCATGGTTAGCTAAGACTTTAGCGTAGCTTGCTTTTATATGCATTGTCGAAAAATAGTGTCCTGTTCCATTCTCACTATGTTGATAGTTGATGTCAGCAAATTCAGGCATAGCCATAAATTGTTGAGGCAGGATATCTAGATCAGCTTTGGCAAGGTTATATGGAGCGTGAGTGAAATTGTCTTCGGGGACAAGCTCCCCTAACGCGGAATAGCGTCTAATATAATCAGCCATTGTCGCACTAACTTTATCTTCAGTTACACCTAACCATTGTTTTGCATAACTCTCTACAATATATCTATCTGAATAAAAGTAGCTGTCGATATCACCATGTATCAGCATAATATCTTGATATTTTGTTTCTTCGATAAGTTTTAAGTGTTCTGAATTTACATCATTGATTTCCAGTTCTAAGCCTGCAACAGCAATTAATTGGTTGGCCGTCGTTAGACGGCCGTGTTGGCTAAATAAACGGATAAAATCTACCAAAGGTTCCATATGTTTAGGCCGGTAGTAAGCCAAGGCTTTCTAGTTTGTCTGCAACATAGCCAAGTTTGAACTTTTCAAGTGTTGCGCGAGTAGGGGTTCCTGTTGCTTGATCCCAGCCCATTTCAGCATAGAAAAGATCTAGACCTAGTTGCATGTCTTCTCGACCCATCTTAATCGTGCCCTCATCTCCAAATACTTTATCTGGATCAAGATCATAGACCCATTCAGTTAATACGTCGTGTTTATTGCGCTGGTCAATTTCTTGCATTTGTAACACTGAAAGAGCTCTATGTAGTTGCAGAATTCCCTCTGCTTTATCATCCAATTCCTGTTCACTAGTTTGTATTCCTGTCACTAGACTAAACATTTGTGACTCGATGGAACTATCACCTTGGTAGTCTTTCTTTACATCGGGCGAAACAATAAGTGGGAACATCCAATTGCATAAAGTGAGTGAATCATGCAATACGTTTTTCACTAAGCACCATTTTGCAAATTTAGCTTTTGGTACATTCATTGGTTTATAGTGTTTAACTGGATCAAATGCACCAGCTCCCCACATTTTATCGGCCACCTCTGCAATCTTCCCATAAGGCAATCCGCAGTTAACTAAGTTGATGTGAGAATGGCATTGGGGATCTCGGTTAAATACAGTGTTTAGCAATGCGCCTACTTGTCCAGCAGTTTCGCTGGCGTGATGTGTTCCTCCAACCATTGAGCGGTTGAATACTTTTACACCTTTATCCAGAAATACACTGTAATTTTTACCCGTTAGACCATAAGCTGCATCACTTTCAAGATTAAATATTAGGCCAGCCATGCGCGGTGTTTCAATTCCGTCAAGAATGTCTTGGATATTGTAGAGTTCACCTTCTTCATTGATAAACTCATGTAAGCCTTTACCTAAAAATCGGCCTAAGACATTTGAGCCTTTATATTGCTTTCCTAAAGCTAAGCGTGTGTAAAAGTCCTCCATGAAGTGCGCATCAAGATCTTTTTGTTGTTGCCAATTAATGGCAGCAAATTCTTCAGCAGGTAGTAATTGCTTCCAAAAATCACGCGTAATAAATTCACGCATAACATGTGATAGCTGTCCGTACGCACTCCATACCCCATAATTATCCATGTAATAAGCGCCAACAGTTTGAATGTCTGTTCGCTTTTCAGAGTTTGCAGGCAATCCCATAACATACCAAGGATCTAAGAAGCCCATACAAGTATTTGAAATGTTATCAGTAGGTAATTTATATTCGGTCTTCATTTTTGGGTTTTTAACTTCACAGAAGCAGCGTATAGGGCAGGAATGGCAACCACCAGGTCGTTTAAATACTCTATTTGCTTCTTCACGGCCAAAATACATCTCAGCCATAGAAGTGCGCATACCAACTTTTTGGCGATCATCCCAAGGGGTTTCGCCCACATCTACAGGCTTGTCAGCTGCTCCCCATTTGACCCCAGGCCCGCCTCGCCAGCGGCTTATGCTAGAACTATATTCTGCCCAAGTTTGCGGTTGATGTGGCACGACACCTTGGTTATTTGCACCAATAATACCTAGAATATGATCATCTAATTTTCTTAGTTGTTCATTGTTAGCCACAACATTAACGACGCCAGTACCAATAATGCCAATAGCTTTAAGTTGTTTAGAGCCCAGAACTGCACCATGACCACCCGCAGAATGACCGCCCTGAGTTTGAATTGTTGACTGAGATACAAGGTTTTCACCAGCAGGACCAATTGCTGCTACCTGAGCTTGCTGTCCCATCATTTTACTAACAGCGGCAAAGGTATCAAACATCCCCTTTCCCCATAGTGAATCAGCTGGTTCTAGAGTGACTTTATCGTCAATTATTTTTAACCATACAGGCGTTGAAGACTTACCTTCAATAATTATTGCATCATAGCCTGCATATTTCATTTCTGGAGAAAAGTGTCCGCCAAAATGACCATCTGTAATTAAATGGTTTCTAATTACAGGACTTCTAGAAGTAATAGTCGTTCTTGCAGAACATATTGCACCTGAACCGCTTAATGGACCTGCTGAAATTACTAACCTATTTTCTTCATCCGTAGCGGTTATTCCGTCTTTATGGTTGTCCCATAATACTTTGTATCCTATTCCCATTCCGCCGATATAATTATGGTAGGTACTAGTTGGTTCTTTTTTTATAATATTGTTTGTGAGGTCTACACGTAAAATATATCCAGCCCAACCACCAAATTCTTTATTCATATATAAGGTCCTATAAAATTATGGAATTCAAATTAATTAAATTAGAGTTAAATACTTTTCGTGATGCTCAACTTCAGCTATTGCTTCTTCCCATGTATAGAACTTAATTGCACCTGTTGGACAAACTTCAGCGCAATTTGGCTTTCCTTCACAAAGGTCGCACTTTAAGGCTTTTTTAGTATTTTTATCTATTGTAATTACTTGTTGTGGACAGTTTTCTGCACAATAGCCGCAACCAATGCATAGCTCGTCGTCAACAATTCGAGCACCGGTTTTTTCATCGATATAAATAGCTTGTTGTGGGCAAGCTGCCATACAAATATTACATTGCCTACAGGTCTCTGGAACTACTGTGCCGTCTCCCTCTTCACCTCTTTGTTGGTGGAAGTTATCTTGTACTCCGTGGGGGCCGAAATTTAGATTCTTGGCGACTTTAATCCTTGCTGTATTAGGGCTTACCGCTGATATGCCATGACTCCAGCTACAAGCAATTTCACAGCGTCTGCAGCCAACGCAAAGTATTGGGTCAACAACCATTAATCCACCAGGTAAAACTTCAATAGTTGTATTGTCATCATCGCTACTACAGCCTGTGAGAAAGCTAACTAATGATCCACAATAAACAGTTCCGACAGCAACTTTCGCTCCATTGGCAAGCAGTGCTCTCCTTGTAATCATTTTGATTTCCTCTTAGTAATATAGATATTAAAGTTTTTATAACGATTATTTCTAAAAGGAGTATTTACTAACGAAAAAATAAACAAATTGATTGTGGTCACAATTACCCAATTGGTGGGGTTTATATTTGAAATGTAGGCGTTTAATCACAGGTCTAATTTTTCAATTTCTAGTAATTAGAATGTTTCGATTGATTGTGTTTTAAAATTAAGTCTAATAATTTTGCATGTTATTACCTTGGTTTTTGTGTTTTAATTTGTACGTTTAATTGAATTTGGTCACATAAATACATTTACTAGTTTATTAATGTTGGTTTTGTTGTGTTGATATAGTGTTCTTGTTTTTAAGCTGGCTTTGTGATTTTTTATATTATTAATTTAATTGTTGAGTGAATTAGGATGAACAATATAAGTTTTACCACTAGTTGGGGCGCTTTACTGACATTTACTCCACCAATGACAGTTGATGAAGTGCGGTTACTAGGAGTTGAATGTAAAGAATGGCAAGGGTATGCGGATTTAAGCCATAGTTCGGCAATTGAATTGGCACATAAGCGAGCCATGCGTTTACCTACATCTGCAGAGCTGTTTGAACTTCATTTATGGATTAATCAACAAAGTGAACATTGTTGGCCCCCGCATAACATTTATCGCTCCTCAACAAGTATTGCTGACGGGGAGCATTACTCTGTACGTTTAAAAAACGGTAAGTCCTACAGTGTTAATGATAGCTACTATGGGTTTGTTTCTTGTGTTTACGATTCATAATCAAACAGAGGTATAACTATGAATGAGATTATTTTTGAAACAAGTTGGGGGGAAAAGCTTTGTTTCTCTCCGCTTATATCTAAAGCTGTTGCGGACAAATTTGATATTGAGTCTGAAGAATGCCAAGGTTTTGCGGATATGAAGTTTCATAACGCTGCTAGTTTGGTTAGTCGATTAGGTAAGCGCTTACCTACTTCAACGGAATTGCATGAGTTGCATCTTTGGCTTACTAAGACATCTGATCGTAGTTGGCCTATTGGTGTTAATGCCATTTGGTCTTCCACAAAATCTAAAAATGGTTGTCATTGTTCGGTATTACTCTTTAATGCAAATTGTGATGCTGATAATGATAGCCGCCATTGTTTTGTATCATGCGTAAGCACGATAAATTATTGAATTTAATATTATATTTAAGTTTTTCACTGGAGATATTTATCGGATATGAAAGGGAGGGGGAGTAAATAGTTAGTCGTTATAGTCTTTGAGCTTTGAGTGGCTCCCTATGTTAGGTGTATTGATAAAAAGCGAAGGGAGCGAGGATTGTGCTAGCAGGTTTTGAGAGCCAATAGAATCTTCTAGAGGCTCAAAGTAGCATCTTTAAGACTTTAGCTCTTTAAGATCTCTAACGGCAATGCCAGCATTTGATCGCCACTTGCTGCAAAGTACCAGATGATGCCGATTAGTGCGCCAACAGTTAGGAAGTACCAAACGGCAGAGAAGATTTGACCGTATCTGTCTAGCGGTAACAGGTGGCTTTGGTGACGGGTTTTCCATTCAAATACGATTTCTGCACTACCAATCAATAGTAAGAAGCCGAGTAGGGCCAAACCAAGGGAGTAACTAATATAAACCCCGACCGCCGCACCTAAAATACATGCGATTAAGCCCATCACACTGTTCATTGAAAAGCTGATGCTCTTTAAAATATGGCCGCCATCAAGCGGTAATATAGGGAGCAGGTTGAATAGGTTTAATAAGGCATTAAAGGTGGCTAGGCCAGCAAAGAAGATATTGCCTGTGATCCAGTAAGCAATAAGCGATGCTATCGACATTAATAGGCCGAAGGTTGGCCCCATGATTGAAATCACCACATCTTGCCAGCGAGTATTAATTTTCTCGTCACTGAGCGCAAGGCCTCCCATAAATGGGATGAGGTAAATACCTTTAGTCTTCATGCCAAAATACTTCATTGCGCGAATATGGCCATACTCGTGGAAAACCAAGCAAGCAATTAACGCGAGTGCAAACTGAAATGAAAATAACCATGAGTAGGCTGCTACGCTAGCTCCGGCTAAAAGCACTTTAATTACCTTGGCGCTTTTCAGCAGTTTAAAACCAAGTGATGCTAAGCCGATAACGCTGAACTGTCTTTTCTCGGCAATCGCAACGGTTGGCGTTTGGCGTTCAATGTCTTTAGTCGTACGTTGGCCACTGGTGATTACTTCATCGTCTTTGAGTAAACGGTAATCGATGACAAAAGGTTGCCACTGTAAGTCGGTTTCTAAGGTGATTTTTATCGTTGGAGTGACGATAGCCTCTGCAGACTCAGTACCTTCAAAGTCTGCGGGAGTAGGTGCTTGGGTTGCCAGTTCAAAGGTATGGCTTTTTAGTCCTTCATTATCAGGGCTTGCTTGAATCACAGAGACTAAAGCATCGCCCCAATATAGTTGTTGCCAGCCTGCGAGTGAGCCTTCAAGGCGCAGCGGTTTCCCAAGGCAATCGATTTTCAATAATTCCACGTTTTATCTCTAAAGCGAAAAGTCACTTAATTATGCCGTGAATAGCCTGCGCATTGAAAGTCGAAAGCATACAAAAGGCCTATCGAGCCTGATGTACTGACAATAATTGACCATTAGTTGCTGTAATCGAAATAGATCTCTTGGTTTTTATTGTGGATATGACAAGGACCATGCTCTCTTTGTGTACGCTGAAAAACATTGCCGATATGGATTTCGACATTAGAATAAACGTGCTTGAGGGCGTGGACACAATAGCTTTTATAGTAGTTATCGACTTCAAGTTTTAGCGCGTCGTGCTCTAGTTCTTCTTGCGCTCTAATGGTTGCCATTCTGCGCTTTTCATCAAGCATTACGGTGACTTGCTCAACCATCATTGCATCGTCTTGCCATTGCTCTTTTGGTGGCAGCTTTCTTAATTGCGATTCAATATTTAGCATGGCAACGACCATGGACTTAATACTCTGATCCAGTTGCTTGAGCTGTGATTTGAGTTCACTGAGCTCCATGGCACAAAACACTTCAGTTTTGGTGTCTGCGGTAGCGCCAATGGCTACGGCTTGTATACCTTTATTGGCCTCTGCTTTGCCACCGACTAAATCGCCACGTCTGCCTGAAGAATCGCTAACAATAAGCTGTTGCCGAGTTTGGCTATGGCTGTGTAGCAGTTGTTTAGTTACCAAAATATTGGCCTGTGCCTGTAAGCGAGAATATTGCACAAACTGCGCACTAATCTGCCCTTGAGCGACTAACGTTGTTGATAGGCTTAGATCTTTTAATTGACGACCAATGACACCTTTACTGACGGTGATATCGCCTTTTGCATGCAGTGTGGCTGAATCGACAAAGCCCATTACAGTAATGTCGCCCGTACTTTTGACGACCATGCCTTCGCATACATCACCTGTGATTAAAATACTGCCTTTGAAATCGACGTTGCCATAGCCCACATCGACGTTTTTTATCTGCAGTACGTCATCAACTTGCATACCTGTTTTATTTTCAACAGGTTGACCTGCTACAGTGGCAATAAGTTGATTAGGGTTTTTAGGGTTGAGTTCCGTGCCTGAACCAGCTGCTAGTTTTAGATCTCTTCCGGGTTTAGCGATTAGCTTTTCACCATGAACGTTGTAGCCATCAGTCCCAGGTGTTGCCGGTGTTTTTTCAATTAATAAACTGCCCGGCTTGACCATTATCATTGCGCCAAGGTTACGCATATCAACAGTGCCATCACTGTTAGATTGTGGCTGTAATAAGCGCTCTCTTGCTAAAGATACTTTACGCTCTAACTTGGCTGCTATGCCGTTAATGGCTGCGCGGCCACTGGCAATAACGCCTGCGCAGCTTTTACCCGGAGCAAGTGTCGCAAACTCAGTTAGTAAGCTATCGATTTTGGCTTTACTTAGCCCCATGCTTATTCGTTGCAGTTTAAGGTTTTGCAAGATATCTCTGATATCAATACTCTTACCACCATAAGCGGCCGTGAGTTGCATGCTAGCTTGCATTTTATCATCGCTGATCTCAAAGCTAATAGCAGCATCACGTTTATCAGCAATTTCAAAAAATAGCTCTATATTGCCATCGGGTTGGTTATTTAGTTGATTAACTTGAATAACAGCTTGAGTGATTTGCGCTTGAAGGGGGAAGAGGTAAGCAAAGTCTGGCAGGGTTAATAATTGCTGCAGATCTTGCTCTGAAATCGGCCCATGTGTATTAGGGATGATTTTCAATTCGGCTTTTTGTTGATCATGACTTAGCTCTATGAGCCCAGGATGTAGCATCGAACACCTCTAGTATCTTTTATTGTTTTAAGAGATTGCTAATACCAATATAACCATATAAAAGGTGGGTAAAAAAGCTTCAAGCACAAATAGTGTGAATCAAATAAAACAAGCGATACTAGTCGCCTAAGTTGCTGATAGTGCCAACAACTAGGACGATAGGTAATAAGGGCGGTAATTAGGCTTTAGTGTTGCTATAAATTTTGTATTTGTTGTTTTCTGCAGCGACATTAACTGAACCGAAATATTCAGCTATGGTGTCTGAGTATGGTAGGTGACGATTTGCAACAATGTGAAATAAGCCGCCAGACTGCAAATTTTTAGCGCTGTCTTTAACAAAGGTGGTTGCGATATTAGTGGTGCTTGCTAAGCCATCGTGAAACGGTGGATTTGAGATAATACCATCATAGCGGTTATTGGTTTGCGTAAGTCCATCAGATGCAAAAACCTTGGCGCTAAAACCATTAGCAGCGAGGGTTAATTCACAAGAAGCTAAAGCCATCGCATTAATATCAACACAATCTATTTTTAACTCTGGCTGCACTTTTAATAATGCTGCGGCAATTACACCTGCACCGCAACCAAAGTCGAGCACTTTACCGCGCATCTTCGGTAAGTTTTCAAGTAGTAGCTGCGTGCCTTCATCAAGCTTTTTCTCGCTAAATACGCCAACTAGATTACAGATAGTAATTTGGCCTTGAGGCGTATCAAGTTGGTATTTACTTTGCCAGTCAGTAAGAGTTAACTTTGGTGCAGCGGCATTTAGCTCACTTAAAAATACTACACAGTGACGTGCGTTATCGGCTTTAAATGGCTTGTCAAAGTAGCTAGGGAGCTGTTTAGGCAGTGATTTGATACCACCTTTGTTTTCACCAACGACAATCAACTGGCCTTGAGATTTTAGGTGCTTTGCTGCCAAGTTAAATAGGTAAGGTGCTAACGCTTTAGCTTTAGGAAAATAAACAATAACTGTATCAAAGCTATCGTCATTAGGTAGTTGATGACCAAAGTGCAACGTTAAGTTTTTAGCTGCATAAGGCAACATCATCAAGTGGTGGTGATAATCTAATGCTAACCCGCATACACTGCTAGCAGTGTTGAGAAGTTCTTTTGGTAGGTGGTCACTTTCATAGTTAATGACCAATACAGATTGGTCTTTAACTAGTTCACTATTTCTGAGAAGGACTTGCGAAGCGTTGGTTAGCATGAGTTTTCAAGGTCGAGGTTTAATTGGCTGCAATTATACCGTAACGGCTTTGGAATGCGAATTTGATAATATCGAAGCTTGAGCAAAAAAAGACCGCTAAATTAGCGGCCTTATGAGTTTGTTCTGCACCTTGACTTACGCATAGCTTACATCGTTGTGCTATTTAGTCCGCGGTAGTAGGCTCATCATCTTTTCTGCAATATCGGTATTGTCTTGATTGCCTTTGAAAAGATCAGCTGCAGGGCCGGCTGCAAATACCTGCACATCGCCACCAGTGTGACCTGTTGTGGTCCAGCCGGTAAAGCTGCGGGTATCAATCAGCTGTTTTAAGCTAGTTTCCAATGCTTGTTTGCCTTGCATACGCGCATTGCTTAGTCGTTGTAATTCAGTGTCAGTGACTTCAAAACCAAGCTTGTCGTTAATGAGAGTTTGCCAGCTATCAATAGCAATGGCTTGCTCTGCAATACTTGCTGGGCTGGCTTTAATGCCCTGCAGTAGTTGGGTATCCCAAGCATATTCTCCGTTAGCACCAATAGATAAACCGCCGGTATTATGGTCGGCGGTTACCACCATTAAGGTGTCTGGATTGGCACGAACAAATTGCTCTACCACTTCAATAGCGTTGGCAAAACCATGCATTTCACCCATTGCCGTGGCGATATCATTATTGTGGCCAGCCCAGTCAATTAGGCTGCCTTCAACTAACAACACAAAGCCTTTGTCATTTTGTGACAATAAATCGAGTGCCTTTTGGGTCAGTAGGCTGAGCTGAGTAGATTCTTGCTTGTCGATAACCCAAGGTAATTGCACCTCGGCAAACAGTCCAAGCACTTTGCCTTGGGTGATGCTACTTAGCTGTGAAAAGTCATCAATGTGTTGATAACCTTTGGCTTTAAACTGTTCAAGCAGAGCCTCTGAAAAGTACTTTTGTCCACCGCCTAAAATGACATCAGCGTCAGAGTCTAAGTAACTTTTAGCTATTTCATCGTAATTGCGACGGCTTTCATTATGCGCTAAATAGGCCGCCGGCGTTGCATGGTTAACTTGCGAGGTAACAGCAACACCTGTTGCCATACCGCGCTCTTTAGCCATTTGCATTATGGTGGTTAACGGACGCTTGTTAACATCAACTGATATCGCGCCGTTATAACTTTTGACGCCGGTAGCTAATGCTGTTGCTGAGGCGGCTGAGTCGGTGACAAAGCCACTTTGTCTTGCCGGGTAGGTTGAAGCCATACCGACAAGTAACCTATCAAAAACTGTTTGCTCTATCTCTTCTGTGTCAGGGTTATTTTGGTAATAACGATATGCACTGGTATAGGCAGGCCCCATACCGTCACCCACCATGATAATCATGTTTTTAGGGCGCGACGGCGCATCATTAATATCGAGATTTGCCGCAGCAAATAGAGGTAACATAACTAGGGCGCTAATGGCCCAAGTTAATGTTTTTGTTAAGTTCATGCCGATTCCTTTGGCTAAGCTGTTTTATTTATACGGGCTTCAATAGCATCCATTAGCATGCCGGTGATATCCACATCGAATGCTGCTTGAATTTCCTTAATGCAAGTTGGGCTGGTAACGTTAATTTCAGTTAGCTTGTCACCAATAACATCAAGACCTACAAAAATCAGGCCGCGCTTTTTCAGCTCTGGTCCGATAGTGCGAGCGATATGCCAGTCAGAATCCGAAAGCGGTTGTGCTACTCCGCGACCACCTGCTGCTAAGTTACCGCGGGTTTCACCTTTTTGTGGAATACGCGCAAGCGAGTAAGGCACTGGTTCGCCGTCTACCACTAAAATCCGCTTATCACCTGCTGTGATATCCGGGATAAAGGCTTGTGCCATCGCGTATTGGGTCCCTTCTGCAGTAAGGGTTTCGATGATAACACCTAGGTTAGGGTCATCTTTTTTCACTCTAAAGATTGAGCTACCGCCCATGCCATCTAATGGCTTAAGGATGATGTCACCTTTAGCTTGATGGAAAGCACGAATTCGCTGCTCATCGCGGGTAACGATAGTTTCTGGGGTGAACTCAGAAAACCAAGCTGTAAAGAGTTTTTCGTTAGCATCACGTAGGCTTTGCGGCTTGTTTACAATCAAAACACCTTGTTCTTCTGCACGCTCTAGCATGTAAGTGGAGTAAACAAATTCGGTATCAAATGGTGGGTCTTTACGCATTAAAATAACGTCTAGATCGGCAAGAGGCGTATCGATAGCGTCTTCTAGCTGGTACCAGTTTTGTGGGTCGTCTTGAACAGTTAACGCGCTCATGGTCGCCATTGCCTGGCCGTTAACCATGGCGAGATCTTTCATCTCCATGTAGAAAAGCTGATAACCACGGGCCTGCGCGGCCATTAACATTGCAAAGCTAGAATCTTTCTTGATGTTGATGTCGCTGATGGGATCCATCACGATGCCGAGTTTAATCATGGAGCATTTCCTTATCTTATATTCGTTTCAACGATGAATATGGGGGCTATGTTGCCGGTTTTCCAGCGTTTAACCGATAAACTTTTACTAATATAGCGAGTGGCAAATCAATTAGGTATTTGCCACTGCCTGACAAGCGATTAATCAATCTCTAGCCGATATCACCGAATTTAAGCTGCAGCGCACTAATGGTGGTGAGCGCGGCTGTTTCAGTACGAAGCACTCGTGGACCAAGCAATACGTCGGTAAATTGATGTTCTTCTGTCATGGCGATTTCTGGGCCTGATAAGCCGCCTTCTGGGCCAATAACCAGTCTTACGCGATTGTTTGGTAGTGTTAAGCCGTTGACACCATGAGAAGCTCGTGGGTGCAAGTTAAGCTTCACGGCATCAGATTGTTCTGCGCACCAGTCTACTAATTGCATTGCAGGGCGCACAATTGGCACCACGCTGCGACCTGACTGCTCACAAGCGCTAATAACAATCTTTTGCCATTGCTGAATTTTCTTCTCTAAACGCTCGCCTGTTAGCTTTACACCACAGCGCTCTGAAAACAGAGGTGTAATAGTGTTAACACCCAGCTCGACCGACTTTTGAATGGTAAAGTCCATTCTGTCACCACGAGAGATCACTTGGCCTAAATGCAAGTTAAGTGGCGACTCACTATCGTTGGCCTCACAACTAAGGACCTTAACTTCAACGTTTTTCTTACTGGCACTGACAATTTCAGCAAGGTAATCATTACCATCGCCATTAAATAAGCTAACTTGCTCACCTGAAGCCATTCTTAATACGCGGCCTACGTGACCAGCCGCTTCTTCATCTAAAGCAACCGATTGGCCGACAGTTAATGTTGATTGTTGATAAATTCTTGGCACTCTCATGATGTTACAAGCCTTATTCTGCGTAAGTCGTTGAGTTATTTAGGCGCTGACACTGAGCTTGAACAAACTCATTGTGGTTGCCTTGTACTTTGGCAATCTCTTGGTCACGTCGACATTCCATAGTATCAACTGGGTAGGTTTTATCCCATGCTTTAAATAACTTTAATTGGCTGCTGGATATTTTCAATCCGTAAGCTTGTTGCATATAGAAATAGGTGCGAGCAATTTGGCCACGAGTATGGGCTGGTGGTTGTACTTTACGGCCTTTGAAATCAACAGTGAATTGGCACTCACCATATTGAGTTGGCTTGGCATTCCACTGACTAAAGCGATAGTTACTGCGGTCGCCGTTCACTTCGCCAATTGCAGGTACTAAATTGTGTAAATCTGATTCCATTTTTTTAAAGGTGCGATCTTTTCGGCCACAGTTTTTACGACCACCTTCTTGCCAGCAAAGTAGTTGATGACCGAACTCCCACGCCGGAACAACATGCTCCCATTCTATGCGTGAGGCGCGCACTTTTTGTTTACGAATTTCATAGCCACAAGTATCAAGCTCTGGGATCCATTTTTTGCCTTTTACTGTGATATCACAGCCGCAGTAAAAACTAGTTTGCGGCAGGTTATTGAGATAAATCTTACGTATATTTTTCTTCGCTTGGTTAAAGCTTTTTGCATGACCGGTTGAAGCATAAGTTGTTTGAGGTAACAGCCACATAAGGCCGAGCGCTACTGCGAGCACTTTGATAAATGACATCTAAAAAATCCCTAAAAAATATCGCGATGACGAAACGTATGTTCGTTTGGGCGGGATTGTAAGTGAGCAGCGCGTTAGCTGCAATGGTAGAGAGAGCTGCAAAGCGATTACCGCATTGTTTATTGTCATTTACGAATTCGTTATGACATGCGTTGGCTGTTTGCTCTTTTTGCCCGAGGTGCTTGAGATGGCTTAAATAGCGGTATTTATTCGATATTACTTAGGTACGAAACTTAGGTACTAGTAATGGTTCTGACTCAATTTGACTGTAACTGGCTGCCGCACTTACGACAGCGATATTGAGTTTCTCCTCGTAATACTTTGTTATGTCTGCGTACACTGAGCTTTATTGGCCCGCAAAGGCAAAAATAGTCAAAGGTTTTGCCTTCAACGGCTGTGGTATCAAAGCTATGGGTGGTGCGAGGTTGTAGGTTAAACACTTGCAGCATAAGGCTTTGCCACTCGCGGCCATGGGGTTTTACTCGACCAAAAACTTGTGCAGCGAGTAAGTGGCAAATTTCGTGTGGCACCACTTCATCAATAAAAGCTTGATGATTAGTTTTAAGTAAAGTGGCATTAAAGCGCAGCTTGTTTAGCTGCAAGTGAGCAGTGCCCGCACTTTTGCCTCTAAGCGCAAAATTGATCTCTGGCCTTGGAAAGGAGCGCTTAAGTTTCGTTTCGGCTATTTGATAACAACGTTCCACTTGCTGGGCGATCAGTTGCTGCTGCGGGTCGTTAAATGTCAAAGGTTGGCTGTTTTTTGCACTGGCAGGCGTATTAGTTCGCGATTTAAATGGATTAAGCGCTTTGAACATGAGTAATTAAATTGATTTGATGAAGCCTTATACGCATTCTAACTGAGCGCACAGAGGCTGACCAGTTGGGTCTGATCCAGCCTCAAAGATTTATTAATGTAGCGCTTTAAAGGGTTGCGGCCGCAGCCTTAACCATGTCTCTGACCTGATTGACTATATCGGTTTCAATTTTTGCATCGTAAGCTGCAATCCGTGGAGTATGGATATGGCCCACTGGAATGCTGCTATTAAATTGGTTTTTCAGCAATATAGCTCGGTATGAGATCTCATTAGATAAGTATCCGCCGCCAGAGCCTTCAACGGAAGTGGCGTTGGTTAGTTGCGCTAATGATTTGGCTTTAAATTCGCCTTGCTCCAAGGTTGATACAGTGTGGTTATCGATAACTTTCCATGGCCCTTGAACACTTTGCATAGCGTTAATTGGCAAAGAGAACTCGACAAATTCAGGCCCAGTTAACTTACTGCCGTTAAAAGGCGGGGCGATAGGGGCTTGTTTGTTTGCGCCTGTAAGCACATTGAGGTTATCTGGGGCCGCAGCACTGCGATTTAAGCCTGGAAAGCGTTCAATATCAAAATCTTCACGCCCCATACTCACAGTAAAAATCATATCTACACTGGTATCGCGATAAATGGGGGTGAGTAACGACTCAATCATGCCCTCATCGAAATCGGCAAAGCGAACAGGGATCATTACGGTTTCAATTTGCACTTGTTTGCCATTAACCTTAAAGCGATAACCATCAAGCGCTAAAGCGGTTAACCCAGAGGGGTTGCTTTGGTCGATATTTTTATCAAGAAAGAAAGGATCAAAGCCCGTTAGTAGGATTTTGATATCGTTATCAGTTTTAAAATCAATATCACTAAATCCACGAGACGACTTCTCTACGGCATCAACTAAAATATCACGCTGCCAAGCGGCTAATGCAAAGTTAGGCTGTTGAGTTTTAAGTTTTTCACGAATGGCTAAGCGGCTCCAATATAAAGAGCGGTCATCTTGATGGCCTGATTGCACATCACGCACGGCTTGTTGCCATAATCTTAAGCCTTGGTTGGCAACCATTTGGGTTATTTTAAGCTCATCAGAGTGACGGCTGTACTTGTCACTAAGCTGACTAACAAAAACTTGATAACGGTCAACGACTTCAGGTATGGCTTGTTTTGCTGTAGGTAGACGTGACTCTTCAACATCTAATTTTGCCCAAGCTGGTTGACATATTGCTGCCATGGCGAGAGTTGCGCTAAATAAAGCCGTATTAAAAACAGTCATTGTGGGTCCTTTCTAACGATGGGTACTGTATCAGTTACGGGTGAAGCCAACCCATAATTGGTGGCACTTTTTAACCTAAAATTTGCAGTTAAGTATGCCTGACAAGATGGATGATGAAAAGTTGTCCACTTTTAGGCAGAGCTAAGTAAATGATTAACCTTGAGTGTTAGCTTGATGGTTCAGATTTATGTTCTGATCAACAAACGTATGGCTGAGATCGTTACTATACTGTCATACACCGTAACAAGTGATGGCCTGAAGATATCTACTCGACCAAGTACATTGATATCTATGTGGTGCAATTCATACCTGATAAAGGCCGGTATTCACTCAGACGAATTAAACATCTAAGTCTAGGGAGTAGATGATGAAACGTGTCAGTATTATTGGCCAAAGTTATGACGACTTCTTATGTGAACAGTTAAAGCGTAGAGAAATATTTGCTGAATACTGTGCAGTTGATGAGCTAGAGCGCTTTAATTTTAGTTGTCATCTATTGTTACTCGATCTTCGATGCTTTGAACAAATCGTTTGGGCTGAGTCTGTGATCCGCAAGTTACATAAGCATACCTTGGTATTAGTGTTGATTGACCGGCAGCAGCTAAAGTGCGATTCCGTGCAGCAACTTATCGGTCAGCACGCGTGGGATTATCATACCGCCCCTTTTGAAATAGACAGACTTGCTCGCTTAATGGGCCATGCAATTGGTGTAATTCGGATTCGCCAACAATGCATGAAAGAGGGCGGAAGTAATACTAGTAATTCTGGCCCTGTAAACCCTGTAATGCGCTCTGCAGCCATGCAAATGCTATCAAAAAATATCAATCGAGCAGCCCCTACCGATATTCCTATTTTAGTTCGTGGTGAAAGTGGCACAGGTAAAGAGCTCATCGCCCGAAAAATTCATACCCAATCCTCTCGGGCTGACGGTCCATTTGTGGCTGTTAATTGTGGTTCGTTAATTTCAGGGGTTGTGCAATCAGAACTATTTGGCCATGAAAAAGGTGCATTTACCGGCGCGGTAGGTAGTCATAAAGGTAAAATATCACAAGCCGATGGTGGGACACTTTTTTTAGATGAAATTGGTGATCTACCGTTGGAGCAGCAAGTGAATTTACTGCGTTTTTTACAAGAAGGAACATTTGATACGGTTGGTGGTACGTGTGCGCAGTCATCGGATGTGCGCGTGGTTGCTGCGACCCATATTGATTTGGAGTTGGCGATTGAAAGAGGTGAATTTCGTTTAGATCTTTTTTACCGTCTTAACGGTATTACAATCGAATTACCTCCATTGAGAGAGCGAAAAGAAGACATCATTCCGTTGGCGAGTTATTTTTGTGAAAAGTATACTCACGAATACAATGTAGGCAAATGTCAGTTAAGTAAAGATGCTTGCTATGCCCTGTTAAAGCATGAGTGGGTAGGTAATGTGAGGGAACTTATCAATCGCATTAGAAGAGCGGTATTGTTATGCGAAAATGGATTAATTAAAACTCAAGATCTCGAGCTTAAAGAAGTCATAGTGCAGCCTTGTTTTGCCCAAGGCCTTAAAACGATAAAAGATGAAGTGGAAAAAAATGCTTTAGTTACCGCAATTCAAAAACATAACGGAAAAATGGACATTGTTGCTAGTGACTTACAGATCTCCCGTGCCACCTTGTATCGACTTATCGATAAGCATGAGATTTGTGCGGCTGAATAAATAATTTCTCAGTTTTGAGAATGCAGTAATTAATTATGAGTCTAATTAATTCAATGGGTTAACTTAAGACAGTCTCAGAAATGAGATTGTCTTTTTTTATGTGAAAATTAAGTCCATGAATTACTTTGTTTTTATTGTTTGGCGTGCTGTTTGCTACTTGTTTGACACGGTTTTGATGATAGTTAGAGTGTTGAATGAAGTTAAGCAATGTTCCAATGTACTTATGCCTATCCCTAGTAGGTTTTTCATCTGCTGTTTGGTCGGACAGTGATGCAAGTACGCTTACTCATCACATTGATAATCGCTCTACCGTAGGTACCAAGTCTTTTAGCAACAACACTGGACGTATCGCAATCAATCAGGCAGCTGGTGATAGCAACCTGCAATCAAATAGCCATGCTATTGCTGATCAAGTCATTATCTTATCGGATCAACAAAATCCTTACCTAAAACTGTTAGATGATCATACGGCATATAACCTTACTCATATTGAAGAACTTGCATTTGAAAATGCACAAGGGCTTGTCAGTATTAATCAGGTTAGTGGTCAAGGAAATATTCAAGCCAATCTTGGAGCTATCGCTCTACAGTCTGTGATTGGTTTAGGTCTTGATGATAACGCACTTGATAATATTGTAAGCCCCACCGCTTTGCCTCTCGAACGCAACGATACAAACCATGCAGTTATTGCTCCAGACAGTTTTGAAAATGCCCAAGGCATAGTTCAAATCAACCAAGTTTCTGGCGATGGCAACAGCGCCATAAATCAGTTCTCGCTGCAGTTACCTAGTGGGAATTAAATTGCTCAAATGGAGATATGAAAATGGAAATGAAAAAATTAACCCTAGTCATGTGTATCGGTGCGGCGATTAGTGCGCCAGCATTTGCTAACGGAAATGACTCTTCTGAGTCTAATTCTGAGTCGAACAGCTCTGTTGAATTGAAGAAAGAAGTAACCGTTAAAAAAGATGTGGAATTTTCAGGTAAAGTCAAGATAGACGGTGATATTCGAGTTAATGGATTAGGTATGGCAGTTGTCGATAATGTGCAGACTACTGGAGCCAATGGTGTTGGCAATTCATACGTAGAAAACTCAGCGAGCATCTCAGGCTCAGCGTTTAATAATGCCAGCGGTAATATTGGCGTTAACCAAGCTGCTGGTGACTATAATGTGCAAGGTAATTCGGCTGCATTAGCGTCAATAGACCAAAGCTTTGCTTTTGGTTCTGGTGATGCAGAGATCTTCAGTACTCAACGTGGATCATTTAATTTAACCAATAACTATGCAACAACCAATGATGCCAGCATTAAAGGTGATGCCTTTAAAGGTGCCTCAGGTAACATTGGGGTAAACATTGCTGCTGGTGGCAATAATATTCAAGCTAATAACATGGCTGCATCTGCACATAATGGTAGTTTAGGTGAAGCTAGTGTATCTAACTCGCAAGTCTCGGCCCATAACGGGATTAATAACGAAAGTGTTGTTCAAAACTCAGCAGAATCAGTAGAAGTTACTTTAGGTTTTGGTGCCATAGGCGGTTATAGCGGTACGTCTGAACAGACTGGTAGTTACTACCCTGAGATTTGGAGAGATGACGGTTCCCACGCTAACGGCGATGATGCTGAACTTTGGGGACATCTAGATATGGACGCTAATAATCCAACCGGAGATTCAGGTTTAACTTTTGAAGAGGAAGGTGTTATCGGTTTACTTGGTGTTGTAAGTGGTGAGCTACCTTTCTATATCGAGACAGTGACTCAAAAAACCACCAATACAGCATCTCTGAGCGGAAATGCTTTCCAAAATGCCTCAGGTAACATTGGCGTTAATATGGCATCTGGTAATGGTAATTTACAGTCAAATAACCTATCACTTACTAGTATGACCGGAGGAGCCATTGTTTCAGAAGCTCCTTAATCAACACTAACCATTAGTGTGATAATCGGCCTGGGCATTGCTCAGGCCGATACATACAAGGAAGTCATCTATGAAACGTTCGTTTGTTATCTTAATTACCTTTTTATCTTTTAATGCGTTTGCTGCAGACATCATGTTGACAGGCATGATCCCTGGAATGGGTAACTACAGCAAAAATATTCAAAGTATCAGAGAGCAAAAGTTTGAATATGTTGTGCAGCAAAGAACAGACTTTTCTTGCGGTGCAGCTAGTTTGGCAAGCATTCTTAAATATGGCTACGGCAACGAAACAATAACCGAACAAGAAGTGTTATTGGGAATGCTAAAAGTGTCTGATATTGAGCTTGTGCAACAGCAAGGCTTCTCCTTATTAGATATGAAGCGATATTTAAACTCACAAAATATGCGTGGGCGCGGTTACCGTGTAGGTATTGCAGAGCTCCAGCAGTTAAAAATTCCTGCGATAGTGCTATTAAATGATGGTGGTTATAGCCACTTTGTCGTGATGAGAAGGTTCACCGGGAATCAAGTTTACTTAGGCGATCCCGCGTTAGGGAATCGTATCTTAACTTTTGACGAGTTTACCGATAAATGGAATGGCATCGTATTTGTGGTGATAGGTAATCAATACATTAAAGATAACCCTCTATTACACCCTCGGCCGCAGTTGACTTACAAGATATTGGATCCCTTGCAGCCATTATCCGATGCTGAATTATTAGAGTTTGGTTTCGAGTATGCAGACATGCTCTAGGAGGCAAAATGAAATTTTGCTTTATGACAGGATTAGTTACAGGTGCAGGGATATTACTGGCTAACACAGTATTTGCATCTGAAGTTCCGTTAGAGGCTTTTGCTGGAAAGTCGCCTTTACTGGATCAAGAGCTCGCTGAAATGCGTGGTAAATACACCGAGAATGGCCAAGATTTTTATTTTGGTCTTCACATGCAAACCCACTATATCAATGAGCAGGGGCTGTCTCAGCAAGTTCATATGCAAGTGGAGCTTGCGAATGCGGAAAGTGGCCCAGCTATGCGCATTACCATTGCCGATAATGTATTAAATGCTAACGATAGCGTTAACTTATCTGCTAACGGTCAGCAGCGGGGACTGCAACAATCGATTCAAATCGCGGGGGATTTTAATCAAGTAAATAATCAGTTTGATTTAGAGCAAGGTCACTTAGCGCCATTAAATAATGGAGTTGAAATCGTTATTGGTCAGACTTTAGTTAACAGTCGCGGTGACGTGGTTTACTCAACCGCCAGTGGTCAGCTTGGCTATGAGGTTGGTATGTCTTCAGCTTCTTTTGCGCAAGGGGTTGCATCACAAGGTGGTAACGGTCAATTGGTGCAATCGATTAAAATTGATGGGGCATTTCATCAAGTCACTAATCACTCTTTGATCCGTTATAACGGTATTAGTTTAGGTGTAAAACAGCGTCAATTATTAGGGATGCAGGTACGCGATATTATAGGTATTGGACTATAGTTTTTTTAAAGTATAAAAATAGGGAACAAGAAATGGATTTTAAATGGACTAAAGTGGCGCTACTGGTATCCATTTCGAGTATGCCAATGATGACTTTTTCTGTTGATGCAAACCAAGCTCAGATGACTGAAGCCGAAGAGCTACAACTATTAAAAAAACAGCTTATTTTGCTCAACCAGCAATTACAGATGCAGCAAAGAGCCATTAATCAAATGGCTCAAAAAGTACTGTCTAAAGAGGCGCAGCTGAAGCAAGCTCAAACAGCTAACACCACTCAAACTAAAGCCGCTCAAGCTCCCCAAGTTACTGCGCAGCAAGCGCGGGTATCAACATCTTCTCAAGCGCAGCCTCAAAATCAACAGGCGGCAATCGAAAGAGCGCCACAACAACCAACCCAAATTGCTAATTCACAAGCACAAAGTCCAACTCAGGCTGCTGTGAAAAAAGAACCTGAACGCTCGCGTAGCACTGAAGATGTGCTGCAAGAAGCGCACAATGTATTTGATCGTAAACTGACGATTGAGCCATCTCTAACCTACAGCTACTACGGTCGTAAAGATTTAGTGTTAAGGGGCTTTTTGGCATTAGATGCGATTTTCCTCGGTAACTTAAATTTGGATCGCATTCGCTCAAATACGGTCCAACTAGATCTCACTACTCGCTATACGTTAAACGATAGCTGGCAGTTTGAAATGGCGATGCCATTTGTGTACCGCCTAAACAAGTATGAGTCAGTAGGTGAAGGTAACTCGAGCCAGCTTTATGAATCAGCTGATGTAGAAGGCGCGCAAATTGGTGACATGAGCGTTGCCGCCTACTATCGAATAATGACAGAAGGTGACGGGTGGCCAGATTGGGTTTGGAACGTAAGAGTGCGAATGCCAACTGGAGATGATCCATTTGGTATTAACCTTGAGTCGTCTGAATCAGGTAATTTGACCTATCCCGATCAAATCGCTACAGGTGCCGGTGTGTGGGGCATTTCAACCGGGTTTAGTTTAGCTAAAACCTATGACCCCGCCATTGTGTTTTTTAACCTTAATTACGGTACTTTTCTTTCGGAAGAGTATGGTGATTTATCAGGCCTTCCAGGATTATCTCCAGGAGAGATTGATTTAGGTGACTATATTGATTACAGCTTAGGGTTAGCGTTTGCTGTGTCAGAGCGCATGAGTATCGGGATGAGCTTTAATCAGCGCTTCTTTACTAAAACCCGCCAAAAGCCCTTGGGTGGTCAGTGGCAAGATATTGCACGTACTGATACCAATACGGCTAATCTAGGTTTAGGTGCCACGCTAGCCTTGACTGAAAACTTTTCTATGGTCACTAGTATTGGTGCCGGCTTAACGGAAGACTCACCCGACTATCAGATTAGCTTGCGTTTCCCTTACCGTTTTTAATGGCTTAAGTAAGCATTGGTTTGCACGGATAAATTAAGCGCCTTGATAGGCGCTTTTTTATGTCAGCATGTTTACATCAGCTGATTTACACCATTAGCGACTGTAACGACTCTTGGCTAGTAAAGCGCTTATGAAAGAAGTCTAGAAAAACGCTGATGTTAGTCGCTAATTGACGACGGCTAGAGTACACGCCATAAACCTTAAAGGCTTCCATAGGCCATTCTTGTAAAATAGGCACTAGCGAGCCGCTAGCTAGCTCATTTTTACAAACGGAGTTGGATAGCATGGCAATGCCAAAATCATCCATAACTAATTGTTTTACCATTACAGCGCTATTGACCCTGACTTTACGCTGAAAATTAACCATAGTTTTTCTAGCGCCTTTACCAAGTGGCCAAATCGGCGCGGAGCGTGAAGTACCAAGTAAAATACCGCTGTGTTCAGCCAAGTCTTGCGGGGTTGCAGGGGTGCCATGGATTTTTAAATAGCCGGGGCTAGCAACCAAAATAGGTTGGCGCTCGAACAGTAACCTCGCTACCAAGTCTGATGATTGCAGCGGACCATATTTAATTGCAATATCGTAGCCTTCACCCACTAAGCCAACTTCACTATCGGTAAACTGCACGTCAAGTTCAACATTGGGGTAGAGGCGTAAGAAACCACTACATAAAGTGGCGATTAGTTCTTGGCTGAAAGATACTGGAATAGCGATACGCAGTAAGCCTGAGACATCATTGTGGGTATTTTCAACCGTGGCTTTTGCAGCTTCAATTTCATCGCTTATACTGGAGCAGTGCTGATAAAACAGCGCACCGACCTGAGTCAAACTCAAATTGCGCGTATCTCGCTGCAAAAGTCGTACACCTAGCTGCTCTTCAAGCTGGGCAACCTTACGACTAATGGTTGATTTTGGCATGCCTATTTCACGGGCAGCTTGAGAGAAACCTTTGGCTCTAACTACCGCCGCAAAGAGCATCATACCGTTTAAATCTGGCATGTTATCTCCACTGTCTCAAATATGGAACAAAGCGTCTAGCGCAGTTTAATAGCAATTGACGGGATAACAAAGTTATATTTACCAGCTAAAAATTTCAGAGGCTAAAAGCAGAGGATCTTTAGATGACCAGCCAAAATCAGCCCGCTAACACGACTCAAGTGCAAACTGCCGATCCGCTTTTTCTAAAAGCAGAGCAGCTAGCTAAAGACTTTTCCTTGTTTCCTGAACACAGTAAGCAGTCGCTTTCTGACGAAGTTAAAGGTCTTTTAGACGACGACGCGATTCAAGCCAATCTTAAAGATTTGGCCCAATTAGACGTCGATGGTTACGTCACTAAGGTTATTCAACCTACTCAAGATAAAAACCGCCCTGGTGCTAAGCGCATCATTGCGGATCTTAAAGGTAAGCTCATTACCGAAACTCATATTGGCCCTTTTTATAGTGCAGAGATCGAACTGAATTTTGGTTCTCGTACTCGCCGTATCGGTTTTGTAGCGCAAGAGCGTACAACTTCAAATGGCGCTTGGATGCCTGAGCACCATATCGCTTGCTGTAAGGCGATTCGTCATTTTGCTGAATTGTCTATGCCAATTGTTTACCTTATCGACACCCCTGGTGCTGATGCAGGTGAGGTGGCTAACAGCCAAAACCAAGCACACTCAATTTCTAAAGCGATTGCTGAGAGCGCAAACGTTGACGTACCGACTGTCGGTATCGTTATCGGTGCGGGTTACTCTGGCGGCGCTATTCCACTGGCTGCAGCAAACATTTTGCTATCGCTACGTGACGGTATTTTTAACACCATTCAGCCTCAAGGTTTGCAAAGTATTGCGCGCAAATACAACCTATCTTGGCAAGAATGTGCTAAATCAGTGGGTGTATCGCCTGAAGAGCTATACACCTCTGGTTGTATTGACGGTATTGTTGATTTCTCGCCATCAGATAAAGATGAGCGTCAGCACAACCTACGTCGTGCAATCATTAGCAGCATTGAAGCTGTAGAAAAAGCGGCGGTTAACTTTGTACGCGAATCAGAAGACTTACGCGAGCATTACGATCGCAGTTTAACGCGTTTCCTTAGCCCATCTAAGAACCTTGAAGCGCTAGAACTAAATGCAGAGCTTGCGGTTGCTAACAACCCAACCATGCATTTAAACCTATTTGGTAGCACATACCGTTACCTACGTTACCTAACCCTACGTAGCCGCATTCATTCAATCTCGCAAGAGCAGTATGGTCGTCTATCTAAGGTGAGCGTACCAGAAGGTGATTTGCTAGCGCGTATTCAGCAAGAGCAAGATCGCGTATTCCAGTCTTGGTTATCAAGCCCTGATAAACTGGTTTACGACGAAGAGCTAAACAAGCTTTGGGGTAACTTCATCGCTAAGCGTGATGACGTATCTACTGAGCGTAATATGCTGACTCGTTTGATTTTGGGTGAACCAAAAGAGAACTACAAAAAAGCTCGTAAGGCGCTTATCTTTAACATCAGCTGGTCTCTATACCACCGCTGGAAAGGTAACGCAGAAAACAACTTTAAAGGTCTAATCAACTACCTAGAAACGCTTCCATCAGAAGTGACTCAAGCTGATTGGCCTGAGCTAAACAAGCTGACGGTACTTGACGTGATCATTCACGACGAGCTACGTGAAGACTTTATTTGGCAGTGTCATAACATTCTTGTATTCAACGCACTTTACGACAACGTAGTAGGCAATTTAGCATCTATCGCTAAAGAAGCCATGATGTCTAAGAGCTTGTCACGTAACTCAGTTGATAACCTGTTGCATGAGTCGATTGACCGTGCTTTATCAACCCAAAACGTTGCTAACGACAAGAGCAAGTTCTACAAGTGGCTGAAGTACTTTATGACTCAGTCAAACCGTGCAGAACTATTGACTCGTACAGAGCAGTGGAAGAGTGTTGGTTTCCCACAGCTGAACGACAGTCTATTCGTTATTCTAACTTACTTCTTCGAACGTCTACTGCCAGAGTATTTCGACAGCGAAGAAGAAAGCAGTGAATACACTGGCGCGATTAACCCTGTGCGTATCGGTCGTCGTAAAGACTTCTGGAACCGTTTAACTATGGGTTACCAAGATTTGCTAATCCAAAAGGTTCTGCGCGATGAAAAGCGTGCGGGCAAAATGGGTTGGGATGCAATTGTTGCTAAGTTCTTCACTGAGTTTGAAGAAATCAATGGCGATAAGATCTCTGCTAACTTGCTTAACTTCCCTGGTTTCCGTCTATCTATTGAAGATGCGCTAGACAAAGGCATTCGCCCATGTGGTTTAATCACAGGTCTTGCTGATTTCGAACATAACGGCCAGCCAATGCGCGTCGGTGTAGCGGTATCAAACACAGCATTCCAAGCGGGTGCATTTGATATGGCTGCTGCAGAGAAGTTCAGCGCGCTGTTAATCGAGTGTGCTAAGCGTAAACTGCCAGTGATTTGTTTCATCAGCTCTGGTGGTATGCAGACTAAAGAAGGTGCTGCAGCACTATTCTCTATGGCAGTCGTGAACGACCGTATTACGCGCTTTATTCGTGATAACGAATTGCCAGTATTGATGTTTGGTTACGGTGACTGTACTGGTGGTGCACAGGCGAGTTTTGTGACTCACCCATTAGTGCAAACTTACTACCTATCAGGCACAAACATGCCATTTGCTGGCCAAATGGTTGTACCTGCATACCTACCATCAACTTCAACGCTATCTAACTACTTGTCGAAAGTACCGGGTGCGATGGATGCATTGGTGACTAACCCGTTTAGTGACACAATTGACGCTCAGCTACAAAGCATTGATCCATTAATGCCTAAGCCAACAGCTAAAATCGTTGATGTGATCAGTAATGCGGTTTCTACTTTAGTGCCAGAACGATTAGTGGCTGAAGAAGAGATTGTTCAAGACGATCCACGTCAGCTAATGAAGCCGATTGAAAAAGTATTGGTACACGCTCGTGGTTGTACTGCGGTTAAGCTTATCCGTAAAGCGCACGACAACAACATCAACGTGGTATTAGTTGCATCAGATCCTGATATGACTTCGGTACCAGCAGACATGCTTAAAGGCGACGATAAGCTAGTTTGTATTGGTGGTAACACTTCTGATGAAAGTTACCTAAACGCATACTCAGTGCTAAAAGTTGCTGAATATGAAAACGTTGATGCCCTGCACCCAGGTATTGGTTTCTTATCTGAAAGCCCACAGTTTGCCGCACTTTGTGTTAACAATGGCGTTAACTTTGTCGGCCCAAGCGTGCACAGTATGACGACTATGGGTAACAAGTCGAACGCGATTAAGACTTCTCAAGCGCAAAACGTACCGGTAGTTCCTGGTAGCCACGGTATTTTGAATAACGCAGAGCAAGCGGTAAACGTTGCTAGCGAAATTGGCTACCCGGTATTGCTTAAAGCAGTACAAGGTGGTGGCGGTAAAGGTATTCAGGTTGTTGAACGCCCAGGCGACATGATCTCCTTGTTCCAAAAGACTTCTACCGAAGCGGCAGCAGCATTTGGTAACGGTGACTTATACCTAGAGAAGTATGTTACTTCACTACGCCACATCGAAGTTCAGTTGCTGCGTGACCAGTTTGGTAACACCAAAGTACTTGGTCTACGTGATTGTTCTGTACAGCGTAACAACCAAAAAGTGGTTGAAGAGTCTGGTTCAACTATGTTGCCTGATGAGCTTAAACAGCGCGTGATGGAATACACTCGTGCACTAGGTGACGCAACAGATTACATGGGCGCTGGTACAGTAGAGTTTATCTATAACTTAGACGCTAACGAAGTCTACTTTATGGAGATGAATACGCGTCTACAGGTAGAGCACCCAGTAACAGAGGCTACTTCAGGTATTGATATCGTAAGCGCAGGTTTTGATATTGCAGCTGGTCGCTCGATTGCAGAGCTTGAGCCGCAAGAAATTGGCTACGCGATGGAAGTACGTGTAACTGCTGAGAAAGCGGCACTTGATAGCAATGGCGTTCTACAGCTATTACCACACCCAGGTTTGATTACTGAATACCAAATGCCAGAGCGTGATGACATTGAAATCATCTCTATTGCGGGTGAAGGTAAAGAAGTATCACCATACTACGATAGCTTAATTGCACAGATCATTTGCCGCGGTGAAAGCCGTGAAGACGTAATCACTAAGCTACATGATTACCTAGCAAATCAAGTTGTGATTAAAGGTATTGCGACTAACATTCCATTGTTAACGCGCATTCTTAAAGATGGCACGTTCAACGAAGGTGTTTACGACACTAACTACCTACCGCGCTTTATGGCAGAGCTAGATGTACCAGAGCTCATTGCTGAAATGGAAGCAGCAGCAGAAACGGTAGGTGTTGATACTGCATCGCTGCGTGTTGGTGAAAGTAACGAGCTTAAAGTTATGGCACAGGGTGCGGGTATCTTCTATACCTCTCCAGCGCCTGGTGAAGCTGACTTCGTTAAAGAAGGTGACATTGTTACTGTAGATCAGACTTTAGCGCTTACAGAAGCGATGAAGATGTTCTCGCAAGTAACCCTTGCCGGCTTTAACCGTAAGAATGCGGTACTTTACCCTGAAGATCAGCAGTATCGTATTGAGCGTATTCTTAATAGTAACGGCCAACAAGTATCACAAGGCGAACTACTATTTGTAGTATCACCTGTGACTAAGTAAAGGCTGTAAAGCTGAGCAATTAAAGTTGCTCAGCTTTACTGAACAAATAAAAAGCCCGCTAATTTGATTAGCGGGCTTTTTTGTATTTAGTTAATTGGGTACTTAGGTCGCTTTTTCGCTTGATGTTTAGCTATTACGCGTTGGCATTTACCGCGTATGCTGGCAAACAGGCCGCTATGAGTGGTCGATTGAGACACTTGGGAATAGACCTTAAATTTATTCGGCCCGTGACGACGGCTAATATTAAACTGCGGATATAAGCTTTGTAGGTGGATCGCATCCTTCTCTGGTGATAGCTCGGGGTTAAGCTTATACAGCTCACCGCCGACAGGGCGGGTATGAACCACAGCTGCGGCATCTATCACTGCAATTTTATCGTGCTTAGGGTTGTTAATCAGGTGTGGCCATAATGCATCTAGCCCCCAGCCTGATGGGCTTTGCCCCATACTATGCTTTAAGTTTTCTAGCGCAGCTTTGGAGAATACCGGCACCATGACTTCAACAAAATTACTGTAGCGTAATACCGAATCAGGCTGGCAGAGCAAGCTTGAGTGTGAAAAGTAAGAGTTCATTGTCAATGCCGGTTGCGCTAAAGCTAAATCAAACCCTTCAAACAAGCTGAACATTCTATTGATGGTGTTCGCATCAGCGAGAATATCATCATCAGGGATCCATACGGCCTCATATTGAGAGATCAGCGACCAGTTATTACTAATCAGTTGATGTACGATAGGCCATTTACCGCCTTTTACTTTTTCATAATAGGTTGCTTCGTGGCGAAATTTATCATCTGTATCACCAAAATAGCTTAAGAATAAATCGAAGTTAGGCGCGGCATTTTCTAACCACTTAGGGTGCAATGAGTTATCGCCAATACGAGCAATAACCAAATATCTTTTCATGTTTTATTCACTCTTTAAAATCATTTATTGCTCAGTAAATACTGGCATTTTTTGGCCATTAGCCAAAGAGGTTAAAAATAGTTTGCTAGCGCTTAATGCTTGGTCAATCGTGACATCCATATCTAGGTAGCGATAGGTGCCTAAACGGCCAACAAAGGTGATGTTTTTTTCTTGCTTAGCAAGGTTGATATAACGCTCTAGCAAGCTATTGTCATCACTCAAACGAACTGGATAATAAGGCGTGTCTAATTCAGTCGCTTCACGGCTATATTCTTTAAAAATGACGGTTTGGCTGTGCTCTTCCCAGGGCGCAAAGTGCTTATGCTCGCTAATTCGGGTATAAGCTTGGCTGGTATCACAATAGTTGATTACTGCATTACCTTGATAGTCGCCATCATGAGTTTCTTTGACAAAATCTAAGGTTCGATAAGGTAAGCGCCCTAGCTGATAGTCAAAATAGGCATCTAATGGTCCAGAGAAAAAGACATGAGCATACTGGCTTTTCATCGCAGCATTAAATGGGGTGTTTAAATGGACTTTAATATTGGGATGGTCGAGTAATTTTTCGATTAATACCGTGTAGCCATCTGCAGGCATCCCCTGATATGGGTGATTAAAGTAGTTATCATCGTAATTAAAGCGCAGCGGTAATCGCTTTAAAATACTCGAAGGTAAGCTATCGGGTGAACGCCCCCATTGCTTGATGGTGTAATGCTTGAAAAAAGCTTGATACAGCGATTCGCCAATCATCTTCTGCGCTTGCTGTTCAAAATTCTGCGGCTCGATAATGCTCTCATCAGCTTGATTGGCGATAAATGTTTTTGCCTCGTCAGGTGACATCTGCTTATTAAAAAACTGGTTAATCGTATGCAGATTGATAGGCAGTGAATAAACCTGGCCTTGAGTGACGGCTTTTACCCGATTGACGAAGGGTTTAAATTCTCCGAGTTGGGTGACGTAGTCCCAAATATGTGTTTTATCTGTATGGAAAATATGCGGTCCAAAATGATGTAGCATTATTTGGCTCGACTCATCTCTTGCTGAGTAACAGTTACCCGCAACATGAGCTCTAGGTTCGTAGACGGTAATAGTGTGGCCAGCTTGAGCTAGCTCATTGGCGATAACTGCGCCGGAAAAGCCAGCACCAGCGATGGCAATATTTATTGGCATATTTAAATCTGCAATCAACTTAATTTAACTGTAGTTTATCTTATAAAGGCGGCATTAAGTTATTTTTGCGCAAATGAGAGTTAATTCAGGCGTCAGCTAATATTCAAATGTTAATCAATAGTTGTTAATCTTTGTATTGATTATACGGGCATGGAAAGCAATTGGTGGAAATCAAACAAAAGTGTTCACTGTTTCAGGCTGAGATAGATAAACAACTTGCTGAGCTAAAAGCACAGAACCTCATTTTGCAACGAGATAATCAGCGACTTAGGCAGCAAAATAGCTTGTTAGAGCAGAAGCTCAATGCCGCACTTGATGGCACCGGCCTGTGTGTTTGGGAGCAGCATATCCCCAGTGGAAATCTGACTATGTACAACATGGAGTGGGGCTCACTTTTAGGCTATACCATAGATGAACTTGCAGCGCACGTCGATAGTTGGAAAGGCAATTTGCATCCAGATGATCGCGATTGGGTTATTGCTAATTTTGACGATCATATCAGTGGTAAAACTGATTCCTACGATGTTACTCATAGAATGCTGCATAAAGATGGCTCAGTTAGCTGGGTATCGGATAGAGGCCGAGTCATAGAGTTTGATGATAATGGTAAGCCATTAAGAATAATGGGAACCCATATCGATATCACCAAAGAGAAGCGTTATGAACTAGAGCTAGATAAGCTGGCGCATAGAGATCCCTTAACGGATTTACTCAATCGAAAGGCATTACTAAAAGCCTTTGAACGTCAACGTAATAGTATTGGCTGCGGCGCTCTCATGTTTATTGATTTAGACGATTTTAAATCTCATAACGATCGCTATGGGCATAAGTTTGGCGACAGTTTGTTGATGCAAATCGCCAGCACTTTGCAACACATAATCGAAGAGTCGAACAATATCGCTCGTCTTGGAGGCGATGAGTTTGTGATTTTATTTGAGTCGTTGCAGCAGGTTGAACTAGCAAGTATTGCCGATAGAGTTCTAACGGCTTTTGCGGCTATCACCCATGTAGAGGGACGAAAAGTCAACATTGGGATGAGTATTGGGATCTGCGCATTCACTGATCAAAGTTTTGCTCAAGTCTATGAGCAAGCAGACCAAGCTATGTATAAGGTTAAGCGTCAAGGCAAAAATGCCTACTATTTCTATTCAGATATTTTTGTATAGCAAAGTCGTTTGTTAACTCCCCAGTAAAGCGTTGTGTCACTAGTTATTAGCTTTTACTTCAAGCGAAATCTTAGTTTAGGCTAAAGTGTTGTCGGGTTTAATTCTTGGCTTAACTTAATAAAGCTGTCAGCGGCAGGCGTTAGCGGTAAGTTCTTACGCCAAATTAATGCAAGATCCCATGTGAGCGCAGGTGCTAGTGCACGATAAGTCAAATTCGGCGAGTTAATTTTATTGCAAATAGGTTCTGGCAATATGGCGAGCCCCATTTGTGCGTCTACCATAGTAGCAATAAAGTCCCATTGGCCACTTTGTGCTGTAATGTTTAATTCAATATTGGCTTTATGAGTTAGTCTGCGGATCAGCTTAGCGAGAGAAAAGTCATCGTTGTAAAGTATAAAAGGATACTGAGCGAGATCAGCCCAAGAGATGGTGTTGTTTAGTGCGAGTTTATGCGTTTTAGGCAAACAGGCCAATAGTGGGTAACCTTGTAAGTTATGGCTACAAAAGTCTTGCGTATGGGTGGTTGGTAGCGCGGTAAAGGTCAAATCAAGAGTATCGTTAAGCAGAGCTTGTTCAGCGGCATAGCCACCAAGTTCAACGATGGTTACATCGATTTTAGGAAAGCGTCGACGATACTCTGACAGTAGTTCAATAATCATTTCGCCCATCATGGGACAGACGCCTAAACGTAACTGCCCAGTTTGAAGTCCATTTAAATTATCCATCTCCTCTTGTAGCCGATGCCATTGCCCGACAATTTGCTTAGCACTAACCGCAAGCAATTGACCCGCTTCAGTGGCGAGCACTTTTTGATTATTACGAATAAGTAAAGGCTGGGCGAGATGCTCTTCAAGCCGCTGGATAATTTTAGTTAAAGTGGGTTGAGTTAGATGCAGTTTTTCTGCCGCGCGGGTGTAGTTGCCAACCTCAACTAAGGTAAGGAAACAATATAAGTTTTTGATTTGAATATTCATGCCAAAAGTGAATTCATTTGATGCTAACTATTCATTTTACTAATAGTGAGGTGGCGGTTATTTTAGCATCAATTAAACAGGTTTGTTGGTTTTTAGTGCAGCAATCCCGATGCACTAGAGGAAAAGAAATGAAGTCATATCAAGGTCTATTTGCTCAAGCGCTTTATCTTGCAGCGAAACCATTAGATAAAGAGCAGAAGCAAAAGCTAGCAGCTAAATCAATAAAGAGCCAAAAGTCAGAGAAAAAGCGCCACTTTTTCTCTTTCTAAGGTAGTAAATGGCTTGGGCTGGCTTATTTCCAGCCCTGAAGCCAAACTTTGTGGTCTGTTAGTTCGCGCCAATCAATTATCGATTGTTTGCGAGTGAGAACCGCTTCTATCAAACACAAGCTTACCTCACCATCCTCATCAAATTTCACCTTAGTGACTAAAAAGTGTTTCTGCTTATTTAAAGGCTGAACCGCAGTCCATTTGCTATTCAATAGCTTTTTGGGATTTATTCTATTCATGTCAATTGTTACGAATAACAATTGATGAAGGATCAATCAATAGATAATTAGTTATCTAATACTAGAGGATAGTTATCTTGAAATTGAATATGTATCCAGAGTTATTTTTTTAAAAATAGCCTTTCGTATTTGTTGTTAATAATATCTAGCCTCTGTTTATAGCGTCAGTATTTTGTCTTTAGTTTTGTTTAGTCGAAAAAATGTCCAGCCAACAAGGCGGCTTTACTCTTTTATTTAAAAGTTAATTTATATGTCCGATAATATAAATTAATTATTAATGCTGACCGTGGGTCTATATTGTTAACTGTTTATTTTTATTATTCTTCACCTCTTTTAGTTAAAAGGCTATTTATTTTGGTTTATTATTTTAGGTTAAGTCTTTTTTTTGGCTTTTGCCTCTGCATTTTAACCTATCAATTTATGTGACTTATAACGATTTTTTGTGATTTTTTATTGTTCGGGTTTTAAATGTCTGTTGTTGGCATGTTTTTAGCAGGATGCTTAATTATTAGTTGGTTTGGTTTTAAACTAGTGTCAGTTTTTATATCATCTTAGGCATAGGTTTAATTTATACTGCGCTAATGCATTTTTTAATTAATGAAAGAGTTAATGAAGTGAGTCTTTTTACTAAATCATTAAAAATTAATTATAGCGATTTTTACTCACTTGTTGTCAGTACCGTGGTTTCGATTTGGTTATGTGCCTTTACTGCATCTAGCGATGCAGCTGAAACTAAAGACACTGAAGCGGGCCAGTTAGTGGCACTGACTGCTGAGTTGTTACATGTAAAACAAGAGCTTGAAGCTTGGAATAAGTTAAAGCCTGCGATAGAGCGATTGGTCGAGAATGAAGCTGATCTTGCTTTATTGATATCCGAGCTGAGTAAAGTTGTCGAGATTCAGCAGCAACCGGTTAAGTTTGTCGTATCTAAAGAATCGGTAACTAATAAAGGTTTTATTGAAGAATTTATTTCCACTGATGCTATGGCTAAAAAAAATACAATTAAACCGAAAGTCGTTAATAAGGTAGAGAAGGCACTAAAAAATAATAAGGTGACCGAAATAAAAAATGCTCCTAATGCTTATGGCATTCACCTGTCTTCTTACTCTAAAAGTAATAACCTAAAGGCAGGTTGGCTTAGTTATAAAAAAAGGTTTCATGATTTTTTGGTTGATGGCCAACCAATGAAAGTCGATTTTGTTAGTAAAGGTAAGAGTTTCTCTCGGTTGGTCTATGGGCCATACTCGAGTAAAAAATCGGCATTATCAATATGCCGCCTATTAAAAGTCGAAGGGCAGTACTGTGCCGTAGTTGAATATAAGGGTGAGAGAATATAAAAGGATTTTATGAAGTATTATGGAAAAAGAACTTTGTTGTAAATTTAATTAAAGTTAAATTTTATAATGCCGATTAGTTATCTAGCTTTATCTTTTCTATTTTTAGCCTGAGTTTAACTTGGTTTGTTGTCACCTTTGGTTTTTATTTAGTCAAAGTGTGTCTTGGCGTTATTTATTAAATACAATAATGTGTAAAATGGAGTTTTAAATGAAAAATATTTCTATGGTGGCAAAAGCTGTTGGCTTAGCATTAGTTATGGTTGCATCTGCACCAGTTATGGCTGCTGAAACAGAGAATGCTACAGCATCTGTTACTGTTAAAAATGCTTTTGAAATGGTTGTGGCTAAGCCATTAAACTTTGGTGAAATCACTGCAGTAGTCGACCTAGCAGATGCTGATGGCGTAAGTGCTAGTATTACAATGTCGCCAAACCCAACTGAGCAGGCAACTGTGGTTAATGGTGCTTTGAATGCAGCAACTATTAGATTATTAGTACCGGGTGAACCAGGTGAAGTTACCGTTGCTGGTGTTGCACCATATTCAGAGTTAAGCGTGACTTTACCGACAACTCCAACCAATGTTGTAGCTGCTTCAGCACCTCCAGGATCACCTAAGTTTGTATTAAGCGCTATTACTGCATACATCACATCTGGCGATAATGACGGCTCTCTTTATGCTGCAGATAAAAAGTTGACTGCAGACGGTCAAGGTAATGCGAGCTTTAACTTTGGTGGCACGTTAACGACAGATGTGTATGTTGCTGATACCAATGTTATTGATAGACAGTATCAAGATGGTGAGTTTACAGGCACTTTTCCTATTACTGTTAGCTACTAAGTAAAAATAGACTTAGGTGGCGAAACATATGTTTCGCCACCTTATATAAAAGGCTAACTTTGAAATCTATTTTATTTTTGGTTTTAACAACGGCCATTTTTGACGTAAGTGCAGATGTGTATTTTGAACAGCCGCTATCGTTTGGCACTATAGTGATACGTGATAACAGCATTCAAAGTAGTGTGGTAGTGCCTACCTTTGGCCATAGCACTTCTTCAGGGCAACTGCTGATCATTAAACCCGGGCAAGCAGCTGAAATGGTCATTACTGATTACCCACCTTATGTCGATCTTTCAATTACTCCAATGTTGCCTGTTATAACGACTGTTGCATCAGGAGATACTGAACAATTCACCTTAAGTGAGATCTATATTGAGCCGAATATTCGTACAGATAGTGCTGGTATGGCTATCACTCAAATGGGTGGCAAATTGATGACTTCAGGTAATGGTAAGCATTATTTAAATACTTCCTACCAAGCCGTTTTTTATTTAGATATTAGTTATTAGTTCAATTAACAACTACAGAGTAACTCTGTAATTTTATAGGGCCTAGACCCACAATAGAGCGAACTGTATTCCATTTGTTTTGAGTATTTTCTATGTTTAAGCGCTTATTAAAAGCTACATTTTTTGTGTCAATATGCTTATTTTCATTTATCAATTCAGCTCAAGCTAGCTTATTGGTGTCTCCTATCCGGGTTGCTTTTGAGGGACGCGAAAGATCCCATGAGATTGTACTTATAAATAGCAGCTCTGAAGTCAAAACATACCGTCTTGCGTGGCAAGAAAAGTTAGCTTTACCAAGTGGTGGCTATAAAGACCTAACAGCAGAAGAGGCAATTGGCTATCCCTCAGCTAGCAAAATGCTGCGCTTTAGTCCGAGGCAGGTGACTTTGAAGCCTAATGAGCGTCAGATAGTTAGGTTGGGTCTAAGGCGCCCTAAAGATCTTGCTGATGGAGAGTATCGTTCGCATTTAAAGCTAGAAGCGTTACCGCCAAAACGAGCTAAAAAGTCAGATGGTGAAATGTCGATTAATCTGGACGTTTTGTTAAGTTACAGCCTGCCAGTAATCGTTAGGCAAGGAAAAGCTAACCCTAAAGTTGAGATTACGTCAAAGGCATTACGCTTTGATCAACATAGTGGTAAAACCGTATTGAACGTTAATTTAACTCGAACAGGTGAATATTCTACAGCTGGGAATTTAGTTGCGTATTGGTTAGGGGATCAAGGAGCTGAGCAAGTTGTTGCGCGCTTAAATAACGTCAATATATATCCAGAGGTCAATCAAGCTGTTAAGTCTATGGCTTGGATTGCAAAGGATTTCACCCGGTCTAACGGCAAGCTGCGTATTGTTTATGAAGGGCAGCAAGAATTTAACGGGCAAGTTTTTGCAGAGAAAGAGTTTGCTGTAACCGCAGAAGCATTTACTAACAACTAGCTATTTTTGTGGTGGATGTTGACCAGAGTTGGTGAATACTTTGTTGTTAGTCGAATTTAAGGGAAAGTAGTGCGCTATCGCCTAAGTTATGCATTACTTTTATCTCTGCTTGTCAGTTATGCAGGCTCCGCAAGTGCGCAGCCTGCTTTTATTGCTTTTATATCGTCTCAACACGCCTTACCTGTAGCTATTCAATCAGAGCAAAACGTTCAGCTTGCAAGTTTAAATAATGCCGACGTTGCGCGCACTTTAGCGAGGCTGAAGCAAAGTTACAGTTTGTCACTGCAGGAGCTACAATCTCAAGCTGCAGTTTTAGCATCTACAACTGATGTCACGAGTGTAAACGCTGAACTCTCCGGCGAGCAGTTGGGTATTCCCGAAGGGGAGGAATTACTGCTATCTCTTTATGTCGATAATCATTATTTGTCAGATGTGTTTGCTATTAAAAGCAAGCAAAATGCGCAATTTAGTTTAATAGGGCTATTTGAGTTAATTGATTTTCCAATTGAAGGCGACTTTGACAATCGCATAGTTAAAGGCTGGTATTTAGATGAGACTCGTCAATTTTTAATGCGCCTACCTGAAGCGGGAGAGGAAGTCGTTAATGTCTCGGTTAATCAGCAGGATTTCGAATTAGAACCTAGTCATTACACCCTTATGGCTGATGATATTTATATTGCCGGCGATGAGATTGAAAAGTGGTTTGGTATCACTTTTGACTATAGTTTTTCAGATTTAAAGGTAGAAATTAGCAGCTCCTCGCCGTTACCTGTACAACAAAGATTAGCGCGAAAAAAGCGTCAACTAAATCAAGCTGTAAGTCGCAATAGAGAGGCTGTGTTGCCTTGGAAAGAATCTAATTATCAAGCGATATCCTCTCCTTTAGTCGATGTGCAGGTTAACGCTGCAGTGACAGAACACAACAATTATCAAAGTTACTCGATAATTGGCGGTCATGATTTCGCATTCTTAAGTAGTGAGTTTTATGCCAGCGGCAATAGTAACGATGCATTGACGGACTTACGTTTAACCTTATCAAAAGAATCGGCTGCTGGGGACTTACTAGGCCCATTAAAGGCGACAGAATTTAGATTGGGTGATATTACTCCTGTGAGCGTTGGAGTTGATGGCACGCTAGGTCAAAGTCGCGGTGTCTCAGTAACTAATGATAAAACAGGTGTATCGGCCAACAATAGAACCATCAATCTCAGTGGTGATATTCAACCTGGCTGGGATATAGAGCTATATCAAAACGGTTTACTGATCAGGCAGGCGCTTAGTTTGCAAAATGGTCGCTATGAGTTTAACGACATCGAATTGCTGTATGGTGATAACCAATTTGAGATGATCGCTTATGGCCCGCAAGGACAGGTTAAAACCGAAACTAAACAAGTTTATGTTGATAGTAATAAGCTCAAAGCTAACGAGAGCAGCTATAGTGTTTCGCTTGCTGAAATTGGTAAAGGTTTATCTGGTATCTCTAGTACACCTGATGATAATGAAACGGGTTGGGTGCTAAGCTCGACCTATGAGCGCGGTTTAACTGATTGGGCATCGATTAATTTAGGTGTGCAAGAGCAGTTATCAGATCAGGGCACTTCTGTCGATACTTATGCCATTGGTGGTAATTTTAATCTGTTTGAACGTTTTCTTGTTGATGCTGATTATCAAATGAAAGACCATCAAGACAGCACATTTGCTGTTTCAGGGCGAACCCAAATTGGTAACCAATCTTTAAGCTTGCGTTATCAGGTATCAGAAAAGACCTTAGAAAATTTAAGTCAGCAACAACATACAGAATATAATTTTGACCACAGTGGATATATTTTTCAAGGCTCTCCCTATCGTTTAAATTATCGAAATCATTGGCGACAAACTCAAACGAGTAATGGCGCAAAGCACGATGAGTTCGGCAACTTGCTCGCGATAAGTACTGGTTGGGCAAACATTAATAACCAATTAACTTGGTATACTGGGCACTCTTCTAATGACGCAGCTTTAGATGACTCGCTTACAGGCCAATTGCAGCTGCAAAAGAGTTTTGGGTGGGCGTTTAGCAGGGTGAAATTAGATTATTTTATTCAGCCAGAAGCTGAAATTTCTAGATTCTCTACTGAGTTCTCCATCCCAATTAACACTCATCTACAATCTGAACTTGAGCTTGATTACTACCCTATAACTGATCTGTTAAGTAGTAGTGCTAGCTTAAGCTGGCAGCATAATGCATTTAGTCTTAATTCTACTGTTTCTTATGATAATACTGGCGACTGGTCATTAGGTTTGTATGGCCGCTTTAGCTTTGGTTATGAGCCGCAAACTGAGCAAGTGTTTATGTCATCGCGTAGCTTATCTGGTGCGGGAGCCTTAATGGTGCGAGTGTTTGAGGATGACAACCTTAATGGACGGTTTGATGCTGGTGAGGCTGTAATTGAAGGCGCAAGAGTCAAAGGTGTGCAACAGTACCGCTATGGCACTAGTAATCAAGATGGCGTGGCGATGTTAACCTCAATGTCTAGTCAGAAGAAAACCGATATTGTGCTTGATCAAAAAAGCTTAGGTGATCCTTTCTTAATTCCCGCTATTCCAGGGGTCTCTATCACCCCAAGGCGTGGTCATATACAGACTTTAGATTTTCCTGTCGTTAACGCAGCAGAAGTTGAAGGTACTGTGTATGTGCGCGAAGTCGATGGTACTGAATCTATCGCACCTTATGCCACAGTCAACTTAGTCAATGCGGCAGGTGATATTGTCGCCACTACAGAAACAGAGTTTGATGGATATTACCTGTTTACCGATTTAATTCCGGGTGATTACCAGTTATCTATTGATACAAACTACCTTGAACGTAAGAAGTTACGTGGTGAGTCACAAATGGCGATTACCTTGCAAAATAATGGTGATGTAATGAATGGTGCTGACTTTACGTTTGCAGAGATCATGATGACCAAAGGCTATGTAATGAACCTAGGTAAATTTAACTCACTGGCAATGCTAAAAACCTATTGGCAGTTAGTTAAGCACAATTATGATGATGCCATGAGCCAGCAAGTGTTTTATATCGAAGATAAAAAAACTAAGCGTTATGCGTTAAATGTAGCCTTTTTGGCTCGTAAACAACAAGCTGAAAACGGTTGCTCTCAAATTACAAAACAAGGTCTAAAGTGCAGTGTCGAGCCTTTTGAGTTCGAATTTGAATCATAATAAATTTAGGCTTTTTCTATTTAAATCATATTACTTTTCAGAGACAGTCTTGTGGAAATGAGTTTTAAAATGAATCTAGTGAACTATCGAGCTCGCTTTATAGCAGCGGCTTTGCTTGTTGCCATAATGAGCTTAACGGGCTGTGCTAATCAGGCTGATATCGCGCTTGAAAAGCAACGTGTTGCAGAGCAAAAACAACTAAAAGACAAAATAGAACAATTAGAGCAAGAGCTTGCTGAGTGGCATCAAATGAAGGCTGGTCTATCCCGTTTGATTGTTATTGAGGGCGACTTGAAGTTATTGGTTGAGCAACTCACTATGTTGGCGGCAGGAAACCAATCACCAGCTAGACCAGCTCCAATAACGCCTAAAGCGACTAAACAAATGCCAACGTCCGTTTCGTCAGATTCAATAGCAGTAGCAAGTTCAACGATGGAGGTTAAACACCAAATTTCGAGCCAAGGCAGTGACAATAAAGTTGACGAAGTACAGGTTGAGCAAATGGTTGCACCTGAGAGCTCGAAAACCAAGGTTAATGTGCCAGAACCTTTAGCTATTAGAAGTTACGCTTCAGCGTATCCGGGTGGGCCTGAACAACCTATCGAGTCTAATCCAAAGGTTTTGAACTATGCGAATAAGACGCAAGCAGAAGCTAAAACCGCTGGGAAGAAAAGTGGTTTTGCATTGCAGTTATCATCAGTGGATAAATTCTCTCGTATCGAGCCTACTTGGTTTGAGTTAAATAGTCGTTTTGGCACTCAGTTAGCTCGTTATGTGCCGAGGTATGAGCGCGTTTTAGTTAACGGAAAAACATATTACCGAATTAAAGTTGGCGAGTTTACCCAGCGTCAACAAGCATTGTCAGCATGTACTAGCATGAAGCAAAGTGGTTTGGATTGTATTGTTGCAACCAGCACTGGTATTAATCTTTATAGTAGCTAACTCCCACAATCGTTGCTGATATGATGTTTTAATTAGCCTTAATATTGGGTTACAGAAGTGGGAAAGTTAATTTCCCACTTAGGTTTCTAATTGGCGTAAACCCTATGGTTAGTCATTAGATATTAAAGCGACTCCAAAACCGATAAGCGCAACCCCACAGAGTTGATTAAGTTTGCGTTGCGCTCTCATTAATACGCTTTGTAGCGGCTTTGAAGTGAATAGCAGTGCCACCAGAATGAACCAAAGCAAGTGTAATAGCATGATGTACACGCCATAAAGTAACGCCACTTCATTATTGCTATCTAAAGTCATTACTTGACTAAAAATACTCAAGAAAAACAACATGGTTTTTGGATTCAATACATTACATAAGAACCCTTCTAGTAAGTAGCTAAAATGATTAGCAGATGTCTCCGAATCCGTTTGGACACTAAGGTTTTGATGTTTAGCGAGCAAGCCTTTTATTCCTAAATAGATTAGGTATAGAGCGCCAGCATATCGGATTAGATTAAATAGCCACTGATTATGTGAGACTAGGTAACCAATCCCCAGTAATGAATAACCAATATGAACACTAATCGCTAGGCTAATGCCTATTGCGGTATAGCATCCGGCTTTACGACTTCTATTAATACTATTTTTAAGCACTAATACAAAGTCAGCCCCAGGACTAATAACAATAATAAACCCTAAAATAGCTAGACTGAGAATTTCCACAACACCTCCTAAATTCGATAATTAAGGCGGCATTGTAGGAGGCTTTATAGCTGGTTATAATCGAAATAACTTCACCTAATTGTGAGTTAAATTCACAGATGAGACATTTAAAATCATTTTATACTTTTCATGTTGCTGCTAGTTCTAATAGTTATAGTGAAGCAGCAAATAAGCTGCATCTTACTCATGGCGCAGTGAGTAAACAGATAAAGTTATTGGAAACTTATCTTGGCGTGCCACTATTTTTTAAACAGGGAAGAAATGTTCATCTTACGCAAGAGGGACATGAGCTGCTAAAAGTTACTCAGCAAACATTTGATACGTTAACTTCTGGGGTTAAACGTGTTCAGCAGTTAAATCAGCATTATCTTGAGGTGAGCTGTGAACCGACTTTGACCATGCGTTGGTTGATGCCTAGATTATCTGCTTTTAATGAACAATCCGGTATTGATGTTAGGCTTTCAACTGCTGGTGGGCCTGTTACGCTAGGGGCCACAGGCTTGTCTATGGCGATTCGCCGCGATGATTTCATTATTCCCGAATATTACCTACAGCAATCATTAGTCGATGAGTGGGTTGGTCCTGTTATGTCGCCCGATTATTGGCAAGCAATAAGTAAAGATCTATCCAGAATGAAGCTGCTACATAGTCAGACAAGATCTCAAGCATGGGAACGCTGGTTAGAAACTATGACAGAGCAGCCAAGTCATAAAATGGAGCAGCAGACGTTTGCGCATTTCTATTTTTGTTTTCAGGCTGCAGTTGATGGGTTAGGTGCAGCATTAGGTTCGTACCCGTTAATTATCGATGATTTAAGACGAGGTAACCTTATTGCGCCTTTCGGCTTTGTGCCATCTGGTCATAAATATGTGGCTATAACTGATGCGAATTCGGTGAGTGTGGAGCAGCAGACTTTTTCATTATGGTTAACGCAGCAATTAGCGAGTTGTGTGCCTTTAGATAGGGAGCTTGGGAAAACAGCGGTTCCCAAGCTAACTGACGCAATAATTATTTGAGGGTTAATTGAGTAGTTGATGATCGGCTGGTAACTGGCGGCTTATCCATAACACTAATTTGTGCTTCATATTCGGGCCGTCTTCTTTGTCTTTCGGAAGTGCTTGAATAAGGTTGTCTTGCACTAATAAGCGGTAAATACATTCGACCTTGTCTTTGGGAGAGATCCCTTGGCCAAAATCGGCAAAGCCTCTTTTCTTGGCGTAGCCAACACCAATTTCCATCGCGAGTTTCAGTAGTTGTGCATCGTGCTTACCTGACTTCATATAGGCATTTCTTCTGTCGATTGATGTTCCTTTACATTACCTAAGTTATTGTTAATGGCAATAGCCAGTTAGCTAATTTTCTTTAGTGAAATAGTCAAAGCAATGGCTTGATCTAGGTCATTAAATACGCCATATCTGCTCCACCTATATCTAAGATTTGCTAAGCTAAAATTAGGATAAGGATAATCAGCAGAGGTGACTTCATGGGTAAAGTGTTAGTGATTTCGCAGCGGCAAGAAGCACATATTAATGCCGTGGTAAAAGGTGTTGAATTAGCTAAGTTACTTGGTAAACGTGCCGAGGTATTTGCCTATAGTTTTGAATATTTTGGCGATGCCGAGTTTTACAATCCTAAGTTTGTCGCGGTGGCTCAAAAGCATGTGATGAAGCAGCGTGAGGCTAAAATCGAGCAAATGCTGCAGGATATTGATGAGCAAGACACACCTATCCACAGCGTGTGGAGTAAAGATTTATTTGAACATGCCTGTCATCATTCAAAGCGCCATGGCTTTGATCTTATCGTAAAGGCAGTACATCACGCCGACCATTATCTGCCTGTCGACTGGAGTCTCATTCGCCACACTCGCGTGCCACTCATGCTGTTAACCGACAACCCAATGCATAAAGGCAATAGCGTGATGATGGCGCTGGATCTAGACAGTAAAAAAACCTTAAAGCAACAGCTTAACCAAGCGGTGATCCGTCAAGCAACCGCGCTGGCACAGGCTACAGGTAGCCAATTGCATTTGGCCTACGTGATCCGCTTGCCGCAGGTTATCCATGATATGGAAATTGTCGATACCCATGCATTGGTGCGAGAAGCCAAGCAAAAGCATCAGCCTTTATTCGATGAGCTTAACTTAACTGATGACTGTGTGCATATCACGGTCGGCGAGCCCGACTTGTGTTTGTATCAGTTAGCTTGCCAGCATAAAGTGCAATATCTGGTGCTTGGCGCGGTGCAGCGTCAGGGCGTTTATGCTTATGTGGTGGGTAATATGGCCGAGTCTATTTTGAGTCGTACTCGCAGCAATGTATTAATCGTGCCAGCAAGAGAAGGGCAGTTACTGCCGATAGAGTGAGCAGCCAATAAGATAACAAACAAAAACCACCTCAAATGAGGTGGTTTTTACTGTCTAAACAAGCCCGCTATCGGGATTAGTTAGTTGAAAATTCGTTTTCAACTAAGTGCTGCTTGTTTTCAGCTTGAGGCGTGTGGCACTGAGTACAGTTGTAGTACTCGTTGTTTAACTTGCCGTCGGCCAACATATGCGATGGATCCACTGCGGTTGCTTTCATACGTTTTGCTTTTGCTGGGCTATGACAGCTGATGCAACCATTACGCTTAAGCGTGATTGGGTAGTCTGCTTTGTGCGGGATCATAGGTGGTTGATGTACAAAAGTACGTTCAATAGATTTACCACGCTTTGGATATAGCGGCGCAGGATCGGCAGCGCGAATATCGGTGATCTCAGACTTACCCAGTGAGCTGATGTTCACAGGTTCTGCTTGAGTGTTCGCTTGCTGACCAGAGCAAGCACTAAGCGCCATCACTAGCGCAGCTAAGGTGAGTACTTTTTTCATTGGTTGTTCTCCGCCTTTAGGGCAATTCGATTTTGATTCTTTCGATTCTGAAACTGGAAAACGCGTTGGGCGCAAACGTCGATACAACGGCCACATTGAGTACAATCGCTGTCGGTTATCATTGGCTGTTTACCTTTGAGGGCAGGCTTTAATACCTGTCTTTCAGGGCAAACGGCAAAACAATCCATACAGTTATCGCAGTCTTTGGCATTAACAGCTGATACCTTTACCGGGCTCACTTTACCTAGCAGGCCAAATAGGGCACCTGTTGGGCATAAATGTCCGCACCATGCTCGCTCACTGATAAACAGATCCAGTAAGAAGATGGCGGCCAAGATCCATAAACCACTGCCTGCACCAAATAGCGCAGCACGGTATATTACTGGCACGGGATTAACCCATTCCCATACCGTTAAGCCTGTCATGATTGGCAATAACAGTACCAGTGCTAGCAGGTAGTAACGTAAATTTTTTGGCATCTCAGTTGTGCGAGGCAAGTTCAATTTACGTCGTAGCCAGCTAGCGAGGTCAGTCACCATGTTCACTGGGCAAACCCAACTGCAAAATACTCGGCCACCTAATACTGCGTAAAACAGCGCAATAATAGTGGCGCCAAGTACCAAGCTTAGCTCGGGTAAGTGGCCAGTTAGTAACACTTGCAAGGTGGCAAGTGGATCAGACAATGGCACAACGCCAAAGAGTTCGCTGGCAGAAAGGTTACCTTTAAGCAACCAAACGCCAGCCCACGTTGCGATAAAGGGGCTAAGGGCAAACAATGCAAAGACACTGACTTGACTAATACGGCGTAAGAACAAGAACTTGTGGGCACGCCACCAGCCTAGTTCTTTTACTGCCGCAGCTGCAAAGCCACGTGTTGTCGGTTTTTGCTTTAGTGTCTGGCTCATAATTCAAGCCCCTTGTTTAGCATCTCAAGCGTGGTCTCTTCGGTGTTGATATAGGTATCGTGTGCAGCCGTTTTTCCAACAGCAATATGAGCAGGTAACACCTTGATCGCAGCTTGCTCTAACACACAAGCATGTTCACATTTACCGCAGCCTGTGCAGCTATCGCTGTTGACTGTAGGTAAAAACATGGCGTGATGACCGCTGCGCTCATTGTGCTGCATTTCTAGGGTTATAGCGTCGTCGATTAGCGGGCAAACCCGGTAACAAACATCGCAACGTAGCCCTTTAAAGTTAAGGCAATTTTTCTCATCAATTAAGACTGCAACTCCCATCTTCGAGTCTTCAATATCCGTTAACGCGTGATCCAGCGAGCCTGATGGGCAAGCTTTAACACAAGGGATATCTTCACACATCTCACATGGGATCTTACGTGCGGTAAAGTAAGGCGTGCCTGTAGGGACACCTTCAAACCAGCGGGCCAGTTTGAGGGTGTCGTAAGGGCAGGCGTCTACACATAAACCGCAGCGTACACAGGCTGAAAGAAAATCGTCTTCACTTAATGCACCTGGCGGCCTTATCGCGAGTGGGTCTAACTGACTCGATTGCTTAGCAACTGCCGTTAATCCCATTCCAAGTAAACCCATTGCGCAGCTAGCTTTTGCCGAAGTGGCTAAAAACTGACGGCGATTAACGCCTTTAGCTGTGAACTTACTGTGATTGACCGTACTCATTTGCGTTAGTTTTCTCCGCTTTTGCTTTAGCGATTAAAGTTAAGTTTGTTAGTGGAAAGCTTATGCTTTCATCACTTTAACTGGACACTTCTTGAAGTCTGTCTCTTTTGACAGCGGATCAGTCGCATCAAGTATTAACTTGTTGACCAGCTGACGCGCATCGAAGAATGGCATAAACGCCACGCCTCTAGGCGGCTTGTTGCGGCCTTTTGTTTCAACACGGGTTTTCACTTCGCCGCGAGGAGACGCCACAATCACTTCATCACCACGTTTAAGACCACGGGCTTTAGCGTCTTCAGGATGCATAAAGATCTGTGCATCTGGGTAAGCGCGGTAAAGCTCTGGCACACGTGCTGTCATTGAGCCTGTATGCCAATGCTCAAGTACACGACCGGTTGATAACCAGATATCGTATTCTTCATTCGGCTCTTCAGCTGCAGGCTCATAAGGCAGAGCGAAAATAACCGCTTTACCGTCTGGCTTGCCGTAGAAGTCAAACTCTTCACCGTTCTTCACATACGGGTCGCCTTTTGAGAAGCGGCGTAGGGTTTCTTTACCATCAACCACAGGCCAGCGTAGGCCGCGCGTCTCATGGTAAGCATCAAAATCAGCTAAATCGTGAGCGTGACCGCGACCAAACTGAGCGTATTCTTCGAATAGGCCTTTTTGTACATAGAAACCAAATGCCTCAGCTTCGTCGTTAAACTCGCCTTTACAATCGCTTGTTGGGAATTTGTTAACTACGCCGTTGGCGTAAAGCACGTCAAATAGGGTTTTATCAGCAAGTTCAGGTTGCTTAGCAATTAGCTCTGCAGGCCAAACTTCAGACACTTTAAAGCGCTTAGAGAACTCCATTAGCTGCCACAAGTCAGATTTAGCGCCTTCCGGTGCTTTAACTTGCTGATGCCACATGTGAGTACGGCGCTCTGCGTTACCGTAAGCGCCTTCTTTTTCTACCCACATCGCTGTTGGTAGAATCAAGTCGGCTGCCATTGCTGTGACTGTTGGGTATGGATCAGACACTACGATGAAGTTCTCTGGGTTACGGAAACCTGGGTACATTTCATCGTTAATGTTTGGACCCGCTTGCATGTTGTTGGTACACATGGTCCAGTAACAGTTCAGCTTGCCATCTTTAAGCATACGGCTTTGCAGTACCGCGTGGAAACCAGGCTTAGGCGGAATAGTGCCTTCTGGTACTTGCCATAGTTTTTCGGTAATCGCGCGGTGCTTAGGATTATTTACTACCATGTCTGCTGGTAAACGGTGCGCAAACGTACCGACTTCACGAGCAGTACCACAAGCAGAAGGCTGACCTGTGAGCGAGAACGGGCTGTTACCAGGGGTGGCAATCTTACCGGTGAGTAAGTGGATGTTGTAAAGCATGTTGTTGGCCCACACACCACGGGTGTGTTGGTTAATACCCATGGTCCACAAGCTCATCATCTTCACGTTTGGATCAGCATAAGCTTTAGCCATAAGCTCTAGCTTTTCTGGCTCAACACCACTCATTTCAGCTGCGTATTCTAGCGTGTAAGTGCTTACGAATTTAGCGTACTCATCGAAGCTGATTGGTGCGAACTTGCCGTTGCCTGGGTTTTTGGCTTTTTTCTCAAGCGGATGATCTGGACGCAGACCGTAACCGATATCGTCAGTACCTAATGCAAAAGTGGTGTGCTTATTAACGAAGTCTTTGTTGACGGCATCGTTTTGAATGATGTAGTTGGCAATGTAGTTAAGGATCACCAAGTCAGACTGTGGACGGAACACCATCGCGTTGTCAGCTAAATCGAAGCTACGGTTTTCGAACGTCGATAACACATGCACGCGACTTGTTGGGCTGCTTAAGCGGCGATCTGATAGACGCGCCCATAGGATTGGGTGCATCTCAGCCATATTGGCGCCCCAAAGCACGAATTGGTCTGCAGCTTCTAAGTCATCGTAACAACCCATTGGCTCATCGATACCAAAGGTACGCATAAAGCCAACAACCGCTGACGCCATACAGTGACGCGCATTTGGGTCGATGTTGTTAGTTAAGAAACCAGCTTTATGTAGTTTAGAGGCGGCATAACCTTCCCATACTGTCCACTGGCCAGAACCAAACATACCAACTGCTGTTGGGCCTTTGGTTTTAAGGGTGTTTTTCCACTTGTCAGCCATGATGTCGAAAGCGCTATCCCAGCTGATTGGGGTAAATTCACCTTCTTTATCGTATTGGCCGTCTTTCATGCGAAGTAGCGGTGTGGTTAGACGATCTTTACCGTACATGATCTTAGAAAGGAAGTAGCCTTTAATACAGTTAAGGCCTTTGTTAACAGGGCTTTCAGGGTCACCTTTGGTGGCGACCACTTTGCCATTGTCTGTGCCCACAAGCACACTACAACCTACGCCACAAAAACGACAAGGTGCTTTGTCCCACTTGATGCTATCTTTTTGCTCTGCAGCTTCAACTATCTTAACTGGCAGAGTCGCACCTACGGCTGTTGCAGCGGCAACGGCAGCGTTGGCTTTTAGAAACTCGCGACGGCTAATGCTCATGGTGTTCCTCACTCTTTTTTTCTACTGGATCGACTTGATGATAAATTAGACTGCTATTTAACACGCCTTCTAAGGCGTTAATCGCTTCAACGCTATCGAGGATGGCGCGTTGGGTGTCACCTTCTACGGTGACCACAAACTTACCTTCATCAGTAACGGCATGGATTTCGGTGCCATTAAGAGCAGAAATACTGCTATTAATCTCGGCAACAGCATGTGGCGCGGCATGCACAACTAAGCTGGTAATGTGAAATTCTTGGCTCATCTGTTTACCTTTTATTGGCCGGTAAATAACTTAGGTTGAAGTCGGTTAGCTGCTATCTACCAAGGTTAATATCGAGTCTAGACCTCATATAAATTGTGGGTATACCTCACAAGAGGTAATGAGAGTTTTTGTCGACCAAGATCAACTTTTTGGTGGTGATCTAGTTCTCAATTTTACTAATAAATATTAGGCGGCTGTTCGAAATTTGTCCATCTAAAATGTTAGCTTGCGCTACATTAAAAAACCAAGATATTCAAAAGCTTGGTTAATGAGAATGGTTCGTATTTGCTGGTCGTGAAAATGCCAAAAAAGCCAATGTTATTAACCTTAATTCACTCAGTTCTATGGCTAAATCGATGCTGTGGTGATCAGTTTTGAGTATTGAAAATTGATAGGGTTGTTATGAGGCAAACAGTCTAACTTGCCTCATAAGATATAGTCTGATTGCGCGCGCATATTTGACGGCGAGTATAGAGCTTGAAAAGTGCTTGCTAGTATCGTTATCTAATTGGTTGGTTACCAATCGCTCCCGAGTCGAGCAAGTGATTAGTAACCGGTTAGCTCCATATAACCCATACCGCTATGGCTGCCCGAAATCGTTATTGGTCCTTCCCAGTAGGGCACTGATAACGGCATGTTAGCATCAGCATTTAGCGCTTGGGTGGATATCTTTATCGACTCAGATTCAATGCTAATATCCCAAGCCACTGGATAACGGCCTGATTCGGTTTGTTGCCAGTCAGTGGCAGTCATTGAGATCTGGTCGCTACTAATAAGCGTGCCGCTGCCATCTGGATACATGCGCTTAGCACTGTAAAAGTCTTGCTGTTTACCGCTATTATCTCTTAGTTGAAACAGCATTAATGCTGAGCCGTCATTCAGCCTGAGTGCAAACCAATCCCAGCCTTGTTGAGTCTTAGATAAAAACTGTGAGCTCCACTCTCTATCTAGCCAGGCATCGCCGCTAACTTTAATGGTTTTGCCATTACGTTCTATACTGCCACTGACTTGAATAAAAGGCTGGCTATAGTAGTAGCTCGCTACCGTACCTGTGGCATTCTTACGGCTATAGCCGTTATCGCCTTGCAGTTGAAAAGGTGCCTGACTGTTGAGTTGCAATTGGTAGCTAAAATCCGCTGTAGTGACATTAAGCGTTGCAGGAAACAGTTGCTGATTGTTACTGCGCCACTGCCAATCATCCTGCTGGATAATCAAAGGATTGGCTTGTGTGCCAGAAAAGTTAGCGTTACCTCTAGACCATCTTTCAGCAGCCAAATGCTCATTTGTTGAGGTGAGAGCTGTATGAGACATATAAAGCTGCTCAGTCTGCCAACTGTTTGTGGGACTTACTCCCTTCGCGCTTACTTCTGTTGTCTTTTCTGTTGTCTTTTCTGTTGTCTTTGGCGGCGCTAAGGCGATGCGAAATTGAGTCCACTGCATACCAAGTTGTTCGCCGGTTTCAGTGGTAAGGTTGGCAGTTAGGTACCACCATTCTTGGCGAAAACTATCATGGGCCTGATGATCTTCTGGAAAACTCAATGTTATTCCGGGCACTACCGGGCTGTAACCGTCAGTGTCACCATCTAATAGTTGCCCCATGCCTGCTGTCGGCTTTTCGCTATTATTAAAACAACCGCTAAGCAAGACGCAAGGCAGTAAAGCGAGTAACGCGTAGTTAACGGGCTTCATAATGCCTCCTGCTGCAAACTGCTTATCAGTGGTTTTCGGGTCTGCCATAACAAAGGCAAAATCACTGCAATTGCGCTAGCAATTATTGCGATAACCAGCACTCTAAAATAAGCCTGCCAATCCCATACCATGGCGATACTCCAGCCAAATGCTTGCAAGGTCACTTTATTAATCAGCAAGTAACCCAGTAGTGCTCCCGTTGGTAAGGCCAATAAACAGGTAAACAGCACGATTAATAACATTTGCCCTGACACTAAAGCGCGCAGTTGATTGCGGCTGACTCCTAATGCATACAGCCTAGCGAGTGGGGCTTGCCGCGCTTGAGTCAGCATTAAGCAGGCGCTGAATAAGCCTATGGCTGCAACCAGTAAGGTTAAGCTGTTTAACACTAACGTAATCGAGAAGGTGCGCTTAAAAATCTCCAATGCCCGTTGTTTGATTTTGGTTTGGTTGTACATTTGCGCTTCGCTAAGCGAAAGTTCTTGCTGTAATAGAGTTTCCAGTTCGCCAATGTTATTAGCGTAGCTAGCGGCAATACTAGTCGGCAGTTCAGATAAAGCTAGCTGTTGCCAAGTTGTTTGGCTAACAATGACTTGGCCTAGTGGATCACCATAATCATAAAAAATGGCACTTATTAATAGCGGCTCAATGTTTGCTTGTTCAAATTCAGGTAAGTTGATTTGGTCGCCCACATTGAGCTGGTATTTTATCGCCAGCGGTTCACTGATCATGACGCTTTTGGCATCGAAGAATGATTGCCAGTGATTATTGCTGCTCACTTTAATTTGATTGCTATTACGCAAAGAGTGGTCATCGCGAGTCATCAAACTCAGTGGCACCTGTTGATACTGACTGTTGTGGACCCACTGGCCAAAAATGGCCGTGACTTTAGGCAGCTCAGCTAGTAGTTCTTGGGTTTGCAATACTTTGTCGCTAGGGGGGCGAATATACAGATCAGCATAGAGTCTATCATCGAGCCAATGTTTTAAGGTGATTTCAAAGCTGCCGACCAAAGTATTCATCGAGATATTCGCTGTCAGGGCAAGCAACATCGCCATCATGGCTAAAGACAGCGGTGCAATCAGTTCTTTGCTTTCGGCAACGGCATAACGCCACAGACCATTACGGGTAAAGCGCTCAACTAACGAGATCCCGATTTGCAACACCAGTGGCAACAATAATGGGATCGCTATGGTCACCACGCCCAGCAAGGCTAAGCTATATTGAAAGTTATCGGTGAGCGGAAACAGTAGCGCGCTACCACCGAGCAGAAATAGGGCAATGATAAAGAGTTTTTTGTGTTGTTTTTTGGCTTGGCTTTGTTGCTCATAGCGGCTTGCGCTTCGCGCCAAAGGCTGTTTGGCTAAGGTGTTAAATAACGGGTAACAAGCAAGCAAGGCTGAAAAAAAGGTCAACCCTATGGCTTGGTATAACCAGCTCCACTGCCATAAGCCCGGCATTAGCCTTGCGCCGTAGAGCTGCTCTAAGGTCAGGGCAATCATAGGCTGTAGCCAATGGCTGAGCTGTAATCCAAGAATGAACCCGGCAAAAGAGCCGACCAATACTAAGCTAAACAGTTCTATAAGCAATGCCGATAGTAACGCGCGCTGCGGCACCCCTTGTTGTTGCAGTTGTACCAGTAATTTTTGCCGTTTCAATAAGCTATAACGTACACCGTTATAGGCAATAAATAGACCGACCACAAAGGCGAGCAAACTCATGGCGGTTAAATTCAAATGAAAGCTTCGGGTTAAGCTTGTTAGTCCTTCACCTTGATCTTGCTCGGCAAAGTCAAAGTGCTGGCTGGTTTGCTGGGCAAAGGTGTCATTGACTTGTTTGGTCAGGCCATCAGCTTGACCAAATAGCGCAATATAACTGAGTTGCCCCTGACGATTCAGTAGCTGCTGCCCCAGTGAAATATCCATAAAAATGGCATTGCCTAGACCTAGGCTGTCATCTAAGGCAATGACATTGAGCGTCATGCCATTTAGTGTCATCTTGCCAGTTGGCGCAGCATCGTCGGCAAAACTTTGGCTGGTTAATACATAGGGCGCACCCGCGAGTAATTTAGCGAGGGGGATCTCGGCGGACAATAGCGATACGCTTTGCTCTGTACTGTGATTATTAGTCTGTGTTTTGTTGCTGCCGGTAACTTTTTCGCTTTGTATCGACAGCGCTGCAACTAAATCACTGGCTTGTATATCCCAGCGTTGGCCTTGCTTGTCAGTCACTGTGCCATTTAACACTGCGAGTGCTTGCGTGACTCCGGCTCGCCTTAGGGCAAAATAAACCGCTTCATCAATGGATTTCTTACCCGTTGCTGGGGTGAGCAGTAACTGGGCGCGCTGACTGAGGAGTTCGGTTGCTTCTGAGTAACTGCGCACTGCATTTTCGTTAGTGGCTCTAACCCCTATCAGCAGGGTTACCGCTAGGATAATACCCAGCAAAATAGCGCCTGCTTGTAATGGCGACTTTAAGTAGTGGCGCGCAAAGACTGCAAGGCTTAACCCTACGGTTAAGCCAAAACCTGAAGCGTTATTTGAGCTGTTACTCATGGATTTTACCTTGCTCAAGGTGCCAACGCCGCTGCATAAAGCTAGCGCACTCATTACTATGAGTGACCATTAAAATGCTGGTTTGTGACTCAAGGGCAAGTTGAGTCAATAATGCCATCACTTGCTGACCGGCTTTTTCATCTAAATTACCGGTGGGCTCATCGGCTAATAACAGCTGTGGTTTGTGGGCAAGGGCGCGAGCGATGGCTACACGTTGTTGCTGACCGCCCGATAGGGTTTCAACGTTGCGGTCTATCACATCCTTGAGTCCGAGTTGTTGAATGAGGTAGTCACACCAAGGATCCCACTTTTGCTGGTTTAAGCGCAGTGAAAAGGCGATGTTGTTGCGAACATTTAATGGCGTTAATAGATTAAATTGTTGGAATACTACGCCTAAATGCTGACGCCTAAATCGGCTCCAATGCGTGTCTTGCCAGTTTGCGGTGTTGCTTGAATTTAAAAGTAACTCACCTTGGTTGATAAATTCAAAGCCGCCGATGATATTGAGCAGGGTGCTCTTGCCACTGCCGCTCGGGCCGGTGAGGGCAACGGTATCTGCGCGATTAATACAGAGGTTAATCTCATTGAGTACTTGGTGATATTTATCACCATCATCAAACCCTTTTGAGACCTGCTTTAGCCTAACAATCTCACTGCTCATTACAACTCCTGTCGCTGGGCTTTCCCTGAAAGATCTTGATTAATCTACCACGGTTTTAGCCTTATACGTATCTGTTTCGCAATAAGATCTTTAATAGGCTTAAGCCTTTCTAATTGGACTAGCCTTATACAGGCAAAGCGAGTTTTGGTTTAAGTGTACGGTTTAACCTTTGTTGAATAATTAAGCGTTTTTTTGTTGTGATGAGAGAACATCAATGCTAACAATTAACTGTCGTTAGCTAAGCGTACACTGACAACCCCACTATTATTGGCTTTGAGGTGTTAGCTGCAGCGCAATGGGCTTACCTAATATGAAAATGCTAAACAGTGAGCCAGTCTCGCGAGCTAGCGGGTGGGTCATAGCCACTAAAGCCTTAACTGCTACAACAATAAACTTAGCCCTGTGGAAAATGGATATGAGCAGACTTCGAACCTTTCGTAGCCGAATTTTAACGCAAATGGCGCTGCCGTTAATTGCGATAATGGCCGTCGTTTTTAGCGTGAATGCTTGGTTTAATTATCAGGCTGAAGAGCGTGATATTTACACTCACCTTGGTCAAAAAGCTGAAAACGTTGCCTTGCGTATTCAACATTTTTTACAAGGAGCTGAAACTAACACCGCCTCAATTGCAGACTTTTTGGCTCAAGCGGATAAACAGCAATTACTTGCTGATAAGAATAAACTGCATGACATACTGACTCGACGCTTAGACAGACACCCGGATTATTATGGTAGTGCTATCGCCTTCCAACGCTTTTTTATTGAAGATCGTGAGCTCTATGCGCCTTATGTATACCGTAACGATGGTCAGATAGAGTCACTTGATATCGGTGTCGACAGTTATGACTATACCAATGGCGAATGGGACTGGTGGAGCAAAGCCATCGTTAACCAAAATGGTTTTTGGTCAGAGCCTTACCTTGATGAGGGCGCAAGCGATGTCATGATGATCAGCTATTCATTGCCCTTTGGTCAGCCTGCTGCTTTTGATGGCGTAGTAACCGTTGATTTAGGTCTCAACAACCTACCTAGCATGGTGGGGATAGCAGCAAAGCGTTTGGTGATTATCAATGACCGAGAACAGCTAATTTACCATCATAACCGCAGCCTATTACTACAACATAGCGGTGAAAAGTGGCTGTCTCCCTCCAGGAGTAATCAACGTTTTCTCGAATTAGCACGTCAGGGGCAATCAGGATTTACCCACATAGAAGACAGCTTTGGTGAGCGTTATCTTGCAAGCGTTGCCGTGGTGCCTGTGCTTAATTGGCGGGTGATTATCATGACGCCTGAGCAAGAGCTGCATAATGAGTTTCTAAAAGGCTTTTTAACCCTAGCGCTTAATTTAGCGCTGTTCTCTATCATATTGTTTTTGACCGGCTATGTAACAGCAAGCCGATTAACTCGCCCTATTGAAGAACTTGAATCTGGCATTATGGCATTTGGCGCCGGCGATGCTAAACAGTTAGCAAAGCCCAAAGGCGCTGCCAGTGAAATCGTCACCCTAACCGATAAGTTTAATGACATGGCTGAGGTACTAGCGCAGCGAGAAGCGGCGTTGCTAGATTCTCGTGGAAACCGTTTCGCTAAGTTAATTGATGGCATGAGCGATAAGTCGTTTTATTGCTCTTTAGGCGCAAATGGCGAGATTGTTAGAGTTAGCGAAGGAGTTGAAAAGGTGCTTGGCGTATCGCCTGAGTTACTCAAGCGCAAATATCAGCGCATGTTTTCAGATAACCCAATCAATGAACTCAATTGGCAATACATGGATAAGGCATTAAAAGGCGAAAATGTGCCGCCCCATCAAATTGAGATGCTCGACGCTAATGGTGCAATCCGCCATTTAGATGTGTTTATGCAGCCACTGCTGTCAGATCGACAAGAGCTATTGTCGGTTGAGATGTTATTTAATGATGTCAGTGAGCAGTTCTCTGCAGCTGCTTGGTCAAATGCGGTATTGGAGTCAGCGCCTGAGGCGATGTTAATTGTCGATGAGTCTGGCCAGTTAATTTTTAGCAATAGCCGTTGTCAGTTGCTGTTTGGTTATGACGAAGCGCAGATGAAAACCATGACAGTGGATGAGTTGGTGCCAGAAGCGCATCGAGGAGGCCATGCTGCGCAGCGAGCCAAGTTTGTGGCAGAAGGGCGTGATCGCAAAATGGGCGCCGGCATGGGCGCAACTTTAATGGCAATTAAGGCTGATGGAAGTGAGTTTCCGGTAGAGATTAGTCTTGGGTTATTGCCAGAAGATGAAGAGGGTAAGCGACAGGTTGCAGCAACTGTGCGCGACATGACGTTGGAGTTAGCCACAGCGCAACGAATTAAAGACAGTGAAAACCGCTTTCGCGGCCTAGTGACCAATATTCCCGGGGCTGTGTATCGCACACGAATTGGCGAGTCTTGGCTGATGGAATATGTCAGCGATAATATCAGCGATATTACTGGCTTTCCTGCTTCTGATTTTATCGAAAATACCAGCCGCAGTTATGCCAGCTTAATATTGGAGCAGGACAGCGATTTCGCGCGACAGACTATTGAAGAGGCCCTTTTAGAGCAAAAGAGTTTTGAAGTGCAATATCGTATTAAACATCGTGATGGCAGCATTCATTGGGTGCATGAAAAAGGCAAAGCGATTTATGATGATAATGCTGTCGCTCTTTGGTTTGATGGCAGTATTAATGACATCACCAGCAGTAAAATTGCGCAAGAGGAGATCGCGCAGTCTCAGCAGCAACTCGAAACGATTACCGAATCCATTCCAAGTACCGTGTATCAAATGCATTGGTGCAGCAATACCGAGCGTACATTTACCTTTTTATCTAGTGCTTGCATTGCCACTTTAGGGTTTCACCGTGATGAAGTGCTCAATAATTTTGACCGAGTGGCTGAGTGCATTGTCAGTGAAGAGCGATCTCATATTATTGAGGCATTGTCGGGCAAGAGCAGTAAAGGACTGCAGTGGACTGAAGAGTTTAGGTATCGCCACCCAATAGGCGATATTCGCTGGCTACAAGCTGGCGCTCATGGTGACTTACAAGATGATGGCTGTATTATCTGGAACGGCTATCTAATGGATATTACTGACCGTAAACAAATCGATAAGGACTTAGAAGACAGGGAAGCCCACTTTAGAGCGCTGTTTGATAACGCCGGCATCGGCATTGTCAACGTCGACGAGCACGGCATGGTACTAGATTGCAATGAGCAATTTAGTCAATATATGCAGTGCACAACAGAACAGGTAAGAGGCCGCTCTTTCTTTGATTATCAATTTGATGCAGATCGCGATGCCACAAGAGCCTTGTTTAAAGAGCTGACTGTTAACGGCAATGATTGTTTAACCTGCGAAGTGCGTCTAGTTAACCATGCATCTGAATGCATGTGGATGGATTTAACCTTAACGCGATTACAAAACTCCCAAGGTGAGCTTAACTCGGTAGTGTTATCCATGGCTAACATCACCTCATTAAAGCACCTTTCTCAAGAGCTTACCGAGGCGAAAGATAGCGCTGATGCTGCCAATCAAGCTAAGAGTGACTTCTTAGCAAATATGTCCCATGAAATTCGCACACCAATGAATGCCATTATTGGTATGTCTCAGCTTTGTTTGCAGACAGAGCTTGATGCTAAACAGCAAAACTATGTGCAAAAAATTGATAGAGCTTCTAAGTCGCTGCTGGGGATCATTAACGATATTCTTGATTTTTCTAAGATTGAAGCTGGCAAACTTGATATCGAGTCTGTGCCATTTCAGCTCGATACCATGCTTGAAGATCTTAGTGATATGTTCTCAACCAAAGCAGCCGATAAACAATTAGAGTTGCTGTTTGCGGTAGCGCCTAATATTCCAAGGCATCTTAAAGGGGACCCACTGCGCTTAAGCCAAGTACTGATCAACTTAATGAACAACGCGATTAAGTTCACTGAGCAAGGTGAAGTGCTGCTATCGATAAGCCAGCTAGAGCAAGTCGACAATCATATTATGCTCAAGTTTAGTGTGCGTGATAGTGGCATTGGCTTAATGGAAGAGCAGCGCAACAAACTGTTTAAGTCATTTAGCCAAGCTGACACTTCTACTACACGCCGTTATGGCGGCACAGGGTTGGGGCTAGCGATTAGCAAGCAGCTAGTCGAGCTAATGGGCGGTGAAATCGGCGTGGATAGTCAGTTTGGTTACGGCAGTACTTTTTACTTTACCGTGGAGCTCAATGTTGCCGACAAAAAATTATTAAGAGTTAAGCAAGAGGTCGAAGGGATGCGCATTTTAGTGGCCGATGATAACGCCACTGCGCGAGATATATTGCGCACGACTTTAGACAATATGGGCTTTGAAGTTGATGTTGTTAAAAGCGGCGCAGAGGCGGTCGAGCGTTGCCAGAATCAAGACTATCCCGTCGCGCTTATCGATTGGCTAATGCCAGAGATGGATGGGCTGGAAGCGGCGCAAAAAATCTTATCTAGCCATAATAATCCACCTAAAATTCTTATTGTTTCGGCCCATGCCAATAGCGAGTTTACCGAGCAAGTCGCCAACAGTGGTATTGCCGGCTATATCACTAAACCTATTAGCGCCTCACGCTTACTTGACGGCATCATGTCATCTTTGGGAAAAAACGGGGCCATGCCGGTTAGGCGCAGCGGGGTAGAGGTAAGTAAAGAGCTGCTGGGGCAATTAAAGGGCAAGCGGGTGTTATTAGTTGAAGATAACGACATGAACCAAGAGGTTGCCAGCGAGTTTTTAGAGCAAGTTGGCATAGTGTTATCGATTGCTGAAAATGGTCAGGTGGCACTGGAGAAATTGGCGTTACAGAGTTTTGACCTCGTCTTAATGGATTGCCAAATGCCAGTTATGGATGGCTATCAAGCAACGCAAGCCCTAAGAAAACTACCTGGCCTATCAGATTTACCTGTTATCGCTATGACTGCCAATGCCATGGCGGGTGATCGCGATATGTGTTTGCGCGCGGGGATGAATGACCATATCGCTAAACCCATAGAAGTATCACTGTTATATACCACTTTGTTGCACTATTTAGCTGACGACACGAATGCGGAGGTTTCTGCTGAACCTATAGAAAATGAGGCAATCGAAGACATTAATTTTTGGCCTGCTCATGAAGCGATTGATGTTGATAAGGGGCTACAACTGGTACAGAACTCAGTGCGTCTTTATAGGCGGATATTTGAGCGTTTTTACTCTGGTCAAAAAGATATAGCAGCCCAAATTGAGCAAGCGTTAGCCCAAGCTCAAGTCGGTGATGCTATTCGTTATGCTCATACCTTAAAAGGCGTTGCTGGCAACTTGTATTCAGCGCCGTTAGCTGAGCTTGCACGGGGAATAGAAGCTAAGTTAATAGCGTCGGCCACAGCAGATGTTGGTAGCGAACTGACAGAGTTATCAGTGCTTATTGAATCGGTTTGTAACGCCATTGAAGCGTGGAGTGCAAGGTTAAAGCAAGAGCAAGGCTCGGTTGAGCCCTCTGCAAATGAAACGCTTATGTCTGAGTCTGAATTGAGTGAAGCTATCGCTCGCTTATTGCAGATGTTAGAGGAGGCGGATGCCGATGCTGTGGAGCAAATGCACACGATTCGCAATTATGTACCAGAGTCGTTATGGCAAAAAATGAGCCCTGCAGTCAGCATGGTTAATAGCTATCAATTTGATGAGGCCGCAGAGCTGATTGAAGTGTTATTTAAAGCGCGAGGTAAGGCTAATGAGTGAGCATAGTCGTTTAAAGCTGACATTAAAGATTTGCCTACTGAGAAACTTTGCTTGGCTATACTAGATAAGTAACTGGCTTTGAATGAAAGGTTTTTAGTCTAAAGGGTTGCGCTATCAAGGAGAGCGAGGTTAATGGAGAAAGCCACTGTTTTAGTTGTTGATGACACACCAGAAAATATTGATATTTTGGTGGGGATATTAGCGCCCAGTTATAAAGTGAAAGTGGCTATAGACGGACCTAAAGCCTTAGCACTCGCGGTAAAAACATTGCCAGATATCATATTGCTGGATGTGATGATGCCTGGCATGAATGGCTATGAAGTGTGTAAGCGGCTTAAACTTGAACCATTAACCTGCCACATCCCCGTTATCTTTGTTACCGCACTGAGTGATGTTTCAGATGAAACTCAAGGCTTTGAGTTAGGCGCTGTGGACTACATTACTAAACCTGTTAGTGCACCAGTGGTCAAAGCTCGGGTGAAAACGCACTTGGCCTTGTATGATCAAAAACGCTTACTTGAGCAGGAAGTTAAGGCGCGCACTAAAGAGCTTGAAGAAACTCGCTTTGAGATTATTCGTCGCCTTGGTCGTGCGGCAGAATATAAAGACAATGAAACAGGTTTACACGTGGTAAGGATGAGTCATTATGCTCGCCTGCTGGCTATTGAGTCCGGCTTACCCGCGCAATACTGCGAGCTAATTTATAACGCAGCCCCTATGCACGATATAGGTAAAATTGGTACGCCAGATTCTATTTTGAAAAAGCCAGATAAGCTTAATGAAGATGAGTGGCAGGAGATGCAACGCCACGCTGAAATTGGCGCTGAAATTATTGGTGAACACTCAGATCCGCTGCTTGAAATGGCGCGTAGAATCGCAATTAGTCACCATGAAAAATGGGACGGCAGTGGCTACCCACATGGCTTAGCTGGCACAGATATTCCGATAGAGGGACGCATTATTGCTATTGCCGATGTGTTTGATGCATTAACCTCAATCCGGCCTTATAAAAAAGCCTGGTCAGTTGCAGAAACCGTTGCGCTAATTGAGAGTGAATCAGGCAAACACTTTGATCCAGAGCTGGTGGTGCATTTTAAGCAAGTTGTAGACGAAGCGATAAAAATTCGTGATAGCTATGGCGAAAATACGTAGTGGCATTACTGAATCGGCATAACTTTGTATGAGTTAGCAAAAAGGCGCATTAAGCGCCTTTTTTATTAACTAACAGAAGTCTGGTATTAACTGCAGCTTAGTCTTGTTCTTCTAGCGAGTATGGCAGTGCGATAAGACTTAACGTTGAAGCTTCATCACCGGCAATTCTAAGCTTTGCATCAAGCTCTGTGTCGTTAGCCAATACGGCAGTTAGCAATACTTGGCCATCACGCTGAGTGCTTTCGATAATGCTTCCAGCTCGGCGGTAGCCTGCATCATCCTCTAACGCAATTTCAAGCTGGCTTTCACTGGTTAATGGTAACGATACCTGACCAGTTACAATATAAAGGGCACGCTTATTACCGCCGCGATACTTCATACGGGCAACGGTTTCTTGGCCCATGTAACAGCCTTTTTTAAAGCTAATACCGTTAACTGCCTGCACGTTACACATTTGCGGTACAAATTGACCTTGGTGGGCTGCGGCAATATTTGGGTAACCCGCTAAAATCTCCAGTGCTTGCCATGCGCTTGCATCAAAGATAGGTTGCTCGATTTTAGCCACTAATGCATCAGCATGTGCTTGGTCGATAGCCAAGATATAACGACCGTTATCATGAATAATCGCGCCATTATCAATCAAGGTTAGTTCAGCATTAAGCTCACCAAACTGTGTGGTTAGCCAAGCTTGAGCTTGCTCGCCGGCCACACCGAGTAATAACCAAGCATCACTAACATCAGTGAGCTCCGCTTTGCTAAATACCGCGTACTTTTGCAGTTGTGGTAGGTCTAATGCCAAGGTGTCTTTTGGCATCAGTAGAAACAGGGTGTCATCTTTGGCAAAGGTTCTAAAGGTCGCCAACATCTTACCCTTAGGATCACAATGTGCGCCCCAGCGCCATTGGTCATTTTCAAGTGAGCTAATATCGGTGGTCACTTGGCCGTGAATAAAGCTGCGACCTTGCTCACCTGTGACAGACATTAAGCCTAAGTGTGAAAGTTCAGCAAAAAGCAGTTCTGGCTGTGGGTCGTTAAGAGACCAAGTAGGCTGAGAAGTTGACAGCGTCATCTGAGAGTCCAAGAATTAAATCAAGTAAGGACAATGATTGTACCGCTAATTTCCAAGCGTGCAAGCGCAGTAGCTCAAACAATTTGTGTCGCAGTAGATAAAAACAAAGGCCGTATAAACTGATTTATACGGCCTTATTTTACGTGCTATTAGCTTGGTGCTAACTCACCAGGTTTATAGCTTCAATCAGTGAAGTAAACGGGTTCTAATCGTCCCTTCAATTGCCTGCATTTCAACTAAGGCTTCATCAGCTTGATCTGAGTCGACTTCCATCACTACATAACCAATTTCAGCGGTAGTTTGTAGATACTGAGCAGCAATGTTGATGCCTTTCTCTGCAAACGCCGAGTTAATCTTGATTAGAATACCAGGGCGGTTGTGGTGAATATGCAACAAGCGAGATGTGCCTGTATGTTGCGCCAGCGATACTTCAGGGAAGTTAACTGCTGTCATGGTCGAACCATTATCAGAGTACTTCGCAAGCTTACCAGCAACCTCAATACCGATGTTCTCTTGGGCTTCAGCTGTGCTGCCACCCACATGAGGAGTCAGTAACACGTTATCTAAGCCGCGCAGTGGGCTGATAAACTCATCATCATTTGACTTAGGTTCAACCGGGAACACGTCGATTGCCGCACCTGCAAGATGCTCTTCTTTAAGTGATGCCGCTAATGCATCAATATCGACTACGGTACCGCGAGATGCGTTAATCAAGATGCTACCTTTACGCATAAAGGCAAGTTCTTCATGACCAATCATCTCTTTGGTTTGTGGTGTTTCTGGTACGTGTAGGCTCACTACATCTGCCAATGAAAGCAGTTGCTGCAGTGAATGCACTTGCTGGGCGTTACCTAACGGTAGCTTGTCTTCGATATCGAAGAAAATCACTCGCATACCTAGTGTTTCAGCCAAAATACCTAACTGAGTACCAATATGGCCGTAACCGATAACACCTAAAGTTTTGCCGCGAGCTTCATAGCTGCCAGAGGCGCTTTTTAGCCAACCGCCGCGGTGGGCTAGGGCGTTGCGCTGCGGAATACCACGTAGCAACATAATGATTTCGCCCAATACCAATTCAGCCACACTACGAGTGTTTGAGAAAGGTGCGTTAAACACTGGGATCCCCAGTTTTTCAGCAGCTTTTAAGCTAACTTGGTTGGTACCAATACAGAAACAGCCAATACCAACTAGTTTTTCAGCGCGGGACAAGACATCTTCAGTCAATTGGGTACGGGATCGAATACCAATGAAATGCGCATCTTTAACGGCCGCATGAAGTTCATCTTCAGCAAGTGATGCTTTGTGATATTCAATATTAGTGTAACCAGCACGTTCAAACACATCTACCGCAGATTGGTGGACGCCTTCCAACAGCAGGATCTTAATTTTATCCTTGTCCAGCGAATGTTTCGCCATGATTTATGTACCCTTTTAGTTTATATGTATTATGTATACTTAATGCCACCGCAGAGCCGACTAAACTCTACGTTGTAGGAGTGGTTTGGGTATAGACTGTCAATGTACTAAGGACTGTAAAGCCTCGACAACCGAAATTTGCTTCGAGAGTTCGAAAGCGTAACAGAGGTAACAAAGTAGCACTTTTTTTGGTTGCTGTGGAGGGCTAGATGGCTAAAGTGTTTATTCGTAATTTAGAACAATATGGTATATGAGGGAGTTATTTTGAATAAAAGCACTGTGTGGCTAGTGATATTCTTCGCTGTATTGATTTGGTCAGGGATTAATCCTAAAGACCAATTTACTTGGTTTTTAGAAGTGGCGCCGGCGATTATTGCCTTGCCAATACTAATCCTTACCCGTAAAAGTTTTGCGCTCACCAGTTTAGCTTATGGTTTGGTCTTAGTGCATTGCGTGATCTTAATGGTCGGCGGGCATTACACCTATGCTGAAGTGCCGTTATTTGACTGGATCGCAGATTGGACCGGTGGTGATCGTAACAATTACGATAAGGTTGGCCATTTAGCTCAAGGTTTTATCCCGGCATTGTTAGCGCGTGAAGTGTTTATTCGTCTTAATGTGGTTAAGGTCGGGGCTTGGTGTAACTTCTTAGCTGTTTGTTTTGCATTGGCATTTTCAGCCTTTTACGAGCTGATTGAGTGGTGGGTTGCAGAGCTAACCGGTGAAGATGCCGAAGCCTTTTTAGGTACTCAAGGGTATGTTTGGGACACGCAGTCTGACATGGCAATGGCATTGATAGGCGCAATCGCCTCAGTGTTACTGCTCGGACATTTGCATGACAAGCAATTGAGTGTAAAACTAGCTCAGCAGAGTTAACATTAAGCTAACAGGTTAAACCACTCAAATGCAGCAGAGGGTGAATAAACTCTGTATACTCTCGCTGTTTTTGGCGGATCGCATGATGCGGTCTGCATAAATATTTAATAATGCCGAAGTCATCTCCGTTATCGAGTCGACATATTGCAGGTGTAAGCTGCTATTGCAGCAATAACTACATTAGCTTTTGTTTTGTTTAGCGGACAGGCATAACTTTTCAGGGAGAAAAGTGATGAGTAAAATTGACGAAATAGTCTTCCTTCATCAAGTGGCTTCCCCTTGCCATTTAGCTATTCTTGCAGATTCTATAGGACTAAAAACACGGGTTGTCTCGGATATTGAGCAGTTAGAAACTGATACCAATAAACGCTGCTTTTACCTCGTGTCTCAGCAAGGTGCTGCGTTAGATAATAATGGTATTCCTCTAGTGGCGACTCAACTCGTTAAGCATGTACCTGTTGCCTTATATGAGGTTGAACGCGAGCGTTTAAATGGTGAAGCAGCATTATTAGGCGGCTTTTGTGGCTTACTGTTTCTTGAGGAGCGCATGGATCTATTGCTTACCGGATTACGCAAGATGTTGGCCGATGAGCTTTGGTTTGATAGACCTTTGCTAAGCAAAGTATTTCGTCATTTAGTGAGTAAGGTTGAAGTTTCTCAAGACTTAACTACCGAGAGCGCTGAAACCTTAGAAGTACTGACAAACCGTGAAAAGACCATTATTCAGTTAGTGTCTAGTGGTGCGCGTAATAAAGAGATCGCCAATAAGCTCAGCATTAGTGAGCACACGGTTAAAGCACACATTTCCTCGATTTTTAGAAAGACCCAAGCTCGTAATCGAGTCGAGTTGTTGCGTTGGGCACAATCATTTCAGAGTCACTTAGATTTATTTGCACTGACTCATTAAAAACACTTCGATTAAAAAATGAGTCCACAGAAAAGGCTTTATTAAAAATTGACCTTGGAAAGCTATAACTCGCTTGGTTATAGCGCTATGCAATTAGAGCCTTAACTTAAATAGCCATCAACTAAAGCTGCTAGCCTGGGGTGATGCTCTTTGTATGCTGATTTAATTTATGGTTAATCTAGCGCAGTTAATAATGACGAATCGCAGTAAGAATGCCTAAAACAGCTGTTAAGCATGAATAACCTAAGTTTAGGGTCGTTTATTTAAGTTGTAAAATTACAAAACTGTAGCTATTTGATCGGTTTCCGGCTGTTTTAGAGCGCTAAAATTGTTTGTCCTTCCCCTTTTGTAAATCACTTTAAATGTAATCTGTTGTGGCTTTATTTGGCTCGGCAGTTGGCTTTGTGTCTAATTTTTGTTTTGCTAATGTTTACTTTTGTGCGATTTTTACTTGCTTCGCATTCAGTGAAGTGCGAACTCGACAAAATTCCAAATTATCTGCAGCAAATCCTAGTTAACTCCTTGCAGCAAACTTTTGCCTGTATACACTGCGGACACATCAAGATTTAAATGGTAATAAAGTTATGGAAGTTTTCATCAGTTTGTTCGGTATGCTGTGTCTAATGGGACTGGCAGTAGCCTTATCAGAAAATAGAAAAGCAATTAACCTTAGAACAGTATTAGGTGCACTTGCGTTTCAAGTCGCCTTTGGTGCATTTGTTATGTATGTGCCAATGGGTCAAGCAGTGCTAGATGGCGCATCAAACGGCGTAATGCATGTTATTGGCTATGCTAACGAAGGTTTAACCTTCTTATTTGGCGACTTAGCAAAATTTGGTGTTGGCTTTATCTTTGTGATTAACGTGCTATTTGTTGTGGTCTTTATTAGCGCATTAATTGCCGTACTTTATTACCTTGGCATTATGCAGATGGTTATTGGCCTTATCGGTGGCGGCTTATCTAAGCTGCTGGGCTCAAGCCGTGCAGAATCATTATCGGCAACGGCTAACATTTTTGTTGGTCCAATTGAAGCGCCATCAATGGTGCGTCCTTTCGTAAAACACATGACTCGCTCTGAGTTATTCGCAGTGATGACGGGCGGTTTAGCATCGGTTGCTGGCGGCACCATGATTGGTTATATCCAGATGGGTGTTGACGTTAAATACGTGCTAACCGCAGCGTTTATGACTGCTCCTGCTGGTTTATTGTTTGCCAAACTAATGTGGCCAGAAACTGAAACGCCACAAAACGATATCAAGAAAGTGATGGACGATGTGGAAGACAAGCCAGCTAACGTGCTTGATGCAGCCGCTGGCGGTGCCGCAATGGGTATGCAGCAAGTCATGTCTGTATCAGCCTTGTTGTTAGCATTCGTAGCGCTAATCGCTATGGTGAACGGCATGTTAGGTGGTATTGGTGGTTGGTTCGGTATTGAAGGCCTAACCATGCAAGCTATCTTAGGTTACTTACTTGCACCGCTTGCTTGGGTGATGGGTGTACCTTGGAGCGAAGCGACTCAAGCGGCATCGTTTATTGGCCAAAAGATGGTTATCAACGAGTTTGTTGCTTATATCGACTTCTTAAAAGTGGCAGATCAGCTATCTGAAAAGACGCAAATTATTATTAGTTTTGCCCTGTGTGGTTTCGCTAATATTGGTTCATTAGCCATGGTTATTGGTGGTTTAGCAGCGCTTTGCCCTGAGCGTCGTCAAGACTTAAGCGCTCTAGGTATGAAAGCCCTAATCGCTGCAGCTCTAGCTAACTTAATGAGCGGTACCATTGCAGGTTTGCTATACAGCTTAGCGGGTTAACCACTCTGGTTTGAAATTGTAATTTTTATCATGAGTAGGTGTTTATACCAATCAGTATAAACATTTAGTCACTCAGCGAGAGTTTAGCGGTTTTGAGGCAAGGCAACGAGTGAAGAGCATAGTTGCTCTACGTTCAAGCTCGTTAACACAGCATCAGAATCGCTAAAACTCGCCATTCTGGAGCGCTTTTGGCTGCCTACTTCTGCGTTGAATAGCTTGATAAGGGAATAACCATTATTGCAGCTATTCGCCTTGAATTAGTTTGCCAAAAACCGCTCTGAGTAGATTAAATTCTTATACTGATTGGTATTATTAGCGCAAACAACTACTCAATTTTTTTAAGGAAATATCATGACTCCACATATCAATGCCGAAAACGGTGCTTTCGCTAAAACAGTATTAATGCCTGGTGATCCACTGCGTGCTAAATACATTGCTGACAACTTCTTAGAAAACGCTGTATTGATTACAGACGTACGTAATATGTTGGGCTACACCGGTGAGTACAAAGGCAAGAAGATCTCTGTTATGGGTTCTGGCATGGGTATTCCATCTATCTCTATCTACGCTAAAGAGCTGATCACTGAATACGGCGTTGAGAATATCGTTCGCATCGGTTCTTGTGGCGCTATCAGCGATAACATCAAGTTAATGGACGTTGTTATGGCAATGGGCGCAAGTACTGATTCTGCAGTAAACAGAACTCGCTTTGCACACACTGACTTTGCAATGATTGCTGACTTTAACCTACTTAAGCGTGCTGCTGATTCAGCTGAAAAGCTAGGCGCTAACTACCATGTCGGTAACCTTTACTCTTCAGATCTATTCTATAGCGCTGATGAAGAACGTTACGACCTAATGGAAAAGTACGGCATCTTAGGCGTCGAAATGGAAGCGGCTGGTTTATACGGTGTTGCGACTGAATATGGCGCTAAGGCATTGGCGATGATGACAGTAACGGACCACATTCGCCAAGGTTTGCATTTGACTGCTGAAGAGCGTCAGCAAACGCTGAATGACATGATCAAGCTTACTCTAGATGCGGTAGAAGACTTACTTTAATCAATATTAATGGTTGCTTAAGCTTATTAAAGTATTTTGCGCGCCATTAGATAGTGATCTGTTGTAAGTGTAACGTTTTACCCTATGGCCGCGGCTAGGCACATTAAGTTGGACGCCCAGCGTTATCAACAAAAAATACTAAGCCTAGTCGCGCGCCAATTCAGCCCAAGTAGCAAATCTGCTGTTTGGGCTGAATTGTTTCTGTTCATTACATGATATCTATCCTGCCTATATCCCTATTACTTTTTATTTCAACTCTATATTCCAACTCTTAAGCTAAAATAGCCAAGCAAGATTTTGATAGGTTTAAAGATCTTTGCAGACAAAGTAGACTAGTTGCACTAATAGTATTTTTGGAAAAAGAAATGTCGATTTGGTTTAAGCCTGTAACGCTTGAGATCTGCGCTAAGATGGATGCCGGAATGCACGGCAAAGGCACCTTGATGCAAACCATGGGGATTACTATTACCGAGATTGGTGATGACTATATGGTAGCGACTATGCCTGCAACGCCTGCGATACATAACCCTCTAGGGATAGTGCATGGTGGCGCAAATGTCGCGTTGGCTGAAACGGTTGCTAGCTATGCGGCAAACTTTGCAGTCGACTTTGAAAACTACTACTGCGTTGGCCAAGAGATCAATGCTAATCATCTCAAAGCTTCACGTAATGGCCTGTTGACGGCAACGGCGAAACCTATTCATTTGGGCAAGCGCAGCTCGGTGTGGGAAGTGCTGATCCATAATAGTGCAGGTGAGCTCTGCTGTATTTCGCGCATGACGGCGGCAGTCGTTAAGCGTTAAGCGTAAGCTTAGTGTTCTTGTTATATTGCTAGGCGTAAATTGTTTGGCTTAACCCTGTTTTATTGTTGGTTTTTTGATCATAATAAAGTCATGTTTCGAGTATCGGTTATTGAATTAGCTAGTGATGTGGCTAAAAACTGCTCCGATAAAGCATGGCAATAAATAGGGGGAAGCGATGGATAACGCAACAATATGGGAATGGGTAGGATACCTAGCATCGGTCGTCGTCGCGATATCGCTAATGATGTCTAACATTAAAAAGCTACGTTGGTGGAACCTAATTGGTGCTGCGCTATTTGTGGCTTATGGCTTAGCCATTGATGCCATTCCGGTTGCACTGGTAAATTTCTTTATTGTGTTGATTGACGCCTATTACCTAGTGAAGCTTTATAAAGCGGATTCACAAATTAATGACACCACAGAATTATAAAAAATAACCAATTAGGGGAAGAAATGACTCATTCTTCCCTTTTTTTACAAATGTAAATAGAGTAAAAACACTACCTTCTGGAGTTATCCTCTGTTTTCTTCTCAATAAATCGTTGATTTCTAGTGTTTAAAACTCACAAACTTAAAACTTGTTGGTGATTAAACCTGAACATTTTATTTATTGATTAGCATCAATACTGTTAATTAAATTCAACACTAATCTGCAAGCTCTTAATTAAATTGAAGTTTACTGAGCACCATCTTTCCGCCTCCTTTAATCTGTAATTTAGTTTAAGCTTATCGTCTTTAATCGTTTTATTGTTTTGTGGAAGGTGTTTATTCTTACCACATCGACAAGCGGCAAGTAGCCGCATTGCCATAGCGTATCGCAGATTAGGGGTAAACCATGGCCACCGTATTTGATTTAATCGAAACTTGGCTCGAAGCTAGCCAAGGTGAGGAGTAATTTATGAGTCAGCAAAACCGAGTTCTTACCGCACAAAATGGCGCACCAATCAGTGATGACCAAAATTCACTATCAGCAGGCGAGCGTGGTCCACTATTACTGCAAGATTGGCACCTTATTGAGAAGCTAGCGCATTTTAACCGCGAGCGCATCCCTGAGCGTATCGTGCATGCCAAAGGTACCGGTGTTTACGGTAAGTTCACCCTAACTCGCGATATGAGCGAGTACACAATCGCTGACCACTTCAACGGTGTAGGTAAAGAGACTGAAACCTTTGTGCGTTTCTCTACAGTTGGTGGTGAAATGGGTTCTGCTGATGCAGAGCGTGATCCACGCGGCTTTGGCCTACGTTTTTACACGACTCGCGGTAATCACGATATCGTAGGTAATAACACGCCGACGTTCTTCTTACGTGATGGTATTAAGTTCCCAGACTTTATCCATACCCAGAAGCGTAATCCACAGACAAACCTGAAAGATCCACATGCAATGTGGGACTTCTGGGCACTAAATCCAGAAGCTATGCATCAGGTGACAGTATTGATGTCAGACCGTGGTATTCCAGCTAACTACCGTCAAATGCATGGTTTTGGTTCACACACATTCTCTTTCTGGAACGCAGAAGGTGAGCGTTTCTGGGTGAAGTTCCACTTTAAGACTAAGCAAGGTATTGCTAACTTAACAGCTGAGCAGGCGGATATCCTTAAAGGTATTGATCCTGATTCGTCACAGCGCGATATGGTGGCAGCGATTACTGACGGTAACTTCCCTAAGTGGGCCGTTAAAGTACAGATCATGCCAGAAGCTGAGGCTAATACTTACAAGATCAACCCGTTTGACCTTACCAAAGTATGGCCACACGCTGATTATCCACTGATTGAAATTGGTGAGTTAGAGCTAAACCGTTTACCGCAAAACTACTTTGCAGAAGTTGAGCAAGTGGCACTAGCGCCAAGCAACTTGGTACCAGGTGTAGGGGCATCGCCAGATAAGATGCTGCAAGCACGTTTGTTCGCTTATGCTGACGCTCAACGCTACCGTATTGGTGCCAACTACAACCAGTTAGCTGTTAACTGCCCACATGCAACAACAGCTAATCATCATCAGCGTGGCGGAGCAATGGCGGGTACACAATGTCCATTCTCTGGTAGCCAAACAGGTGGTGATGCAAGCAGAAACTACGGACCAAACAGTTTTGACGGCCTACAAGACCAAGCGCAATTTGCTGAGCCACCACTGCGTTTAGATGGCGAAGCTGACCGCTACAGTCGTTACGACCAAGATGATTTCAGTCAAGCTGGTGACTTGTATCGTTTACTGCCAGAAGATGAAAAAGCGCGCTTGATTGCTAATATCGTTGGTAGTTTGAGTCTAGTTAGCGAAGCTACGCAGCTGAAGATGGTAGAACACTTTACTGCTGCTGATAGTGGTTACGGCCAACGTGTTAAAACTGCACTAGGCATGTAACTTAGCTAACTCTGCATTAGCAGGCATTAAGCTTAAGTAAGCGACATCAAAAAAGGCAAAGCAGTTATACTGTTTTGCCTTTTTGCTTTTAACCGTTTAGCTAAGATTAACCATGATTAAAACATCAAGGTCGCAACACCTAGCAGTGCAAACAATACGGCGCAGCCGCGGTGGATCCAAGTAAGTGGTAGCTTTTCAGCGCTAAAGTGACCAGCAATAACAACTGGCACATTGGCGATTAACATGCCCAGTGTCGTTCCAAGTACTACCATTGCTAAGGCATCATATTTTGCCGACAGCACCATAGTGGCTATCTGGGTTTTATCGCCCATCTCTGCAATAAAGAATAAGATAAAGGTTGCTAAGAAAGGCCCCATGGCATAAAAGCGGCTTTCTTCTGTATCGACTTTATCAGGGATCAGCACCCACAGTGCAATCGCAAAAAATGAAGCGGCGACTAAATAGCGTCCCACATCTGGGCTTATCCAAGATATTGCCCATTGCCCTAACCAAGCGGCAGCAAAGTGATTCACTAAGGTTGATAGAAAAATACCTAGAATAATGGCGGTTTTATTTTTGAATCGCGCAGCTAAAATCAGTGCTAATAATTGAGTTTTGTCGCCGATTTCGGCAATGGCTACGGTAAAGGTTGAGGCGAGCAGTGCTTCCAAGAGTTAATCCTGTAATGGGGACTTATTAGCAATAACTAAGCACAGCAGCTCTTCCCCAAATTTAAGAGGTGCGGTGCTCAGGTCTTGCTGGGCAAGATCAAAATCGATATTTTGATCTGCTGTATGTACCATGGCATGTGGCCAATTATGTTGATACATACTCAGTAGATAACAGTCACAATGTATAGTCTATTGTGTTGTCATGTTACTGATAGCTACTCCCCCGAAGCGAGAGGCCGCATTATAACGACTACGCTGTTTTTTTCAACGCTAAAGCCAAAGAGTGCAATAAATTAATTGGTAATTTAGGACTAAGTAACGTAGCTGTCGCTTAAACTTTACATCTATGTTAACGAGTCGTGCCGAGTTGATTTTAAGTGCCCTAGAAGGCTTGCCCGCAGGGAATACTGCTGTTAATGTCGGGACAGTCATTTTTTAGAGAAAGAGCCGTAATGAAGCAATTCACTCAGTATTTTCCACGATTTATCCAGCCTCAGTGGCTAAGTTGATAAGGTGAATACACGTTTTATTTAACTAGCCGTTGGGGCCAATTGGAATCTTTAAGGTCGATGATGACCAGATTCGATTGGGGGCAGTTATTGATATTGTTAACTTGCAAAATTCTCTCCCTCAAAGTCGTTCTAAATCTGACCTACAAAAATAAATTATAAAATTTAACAGGACAATTTTGTGAACTCAAAAATACTTGGCTCAATTGCCATCGTTGCTGGTACAGCAATTGGCGGCGGTATGTTGGCTTTGCCTTTAGCAACAGCTTCATTAGGTACCATTCCCGCTTTACTTCTATTGGTTGCTATTTGGGGCGTATCGATTTACACCTCACTCTTGATGCTTGAAATCAACCTACGTACTGGTGTCGGACTTAATATGCACTCGATTACCGGCAAGACTTTAGGTCGTGTTGGTCAACTGTTTCAAGGTGCATCTTTCTTAAGTTTACTGTTCGCATTAACCATGGTTTATCTAATGGGCGGCTCGTCGCTGCTTGAATCAAAGATGGACCTTGTTGGTATGGAGATGGACAACCAAATTGCGGTACTCATCTTTACTGCGATCTTTGGTGGTTTGATTGCTGTCGGCGTACGCTGGATTGATAAAGTATCGCGCGTACTGTTCACCTCGATGATTGCGCTGTTAGTGATTGTGGTAGCTTACCTGCTGCCAGAAGTCGATATGAGCCTGATGATGCGTGACTCAACAGAGGGTATGGTCAGCAGTAGTGATTTGACTAATCTTTGGTTAGCGGCAATCCCAATTGTATTCACCTCATTTGGTTTCCATGTCTGTATCGCAACAATTGTGCGCTACTTAGATGGCGACGCTATGTCACTGCGTAAAGTACTAATTATTGGCTCAACCATCCCACTTGTTTGCTATATCCTGTGGTTAATGGTGACCTTAGGTACCTTAGGCGGCAAAACCGTTTATGCTTTCGATGGCTCTTTACCTCAGTTAGTTTCAGCGCTACAAGGCGTGGCTGAATCATCCATTTTGCAGCAGTTTATCGATCTGTTCGCTAACCTGGCATTGGTGACTTCATTCCTAGGTGTGACCATGAGCTTGTTTGACTATATTGCCGAACTGACTCGCGCTAAAGAAAACGCCCTTGGTCGTGCGCAAACTTGGTTATTAACCTTTGTACCGCCATTACTTTGTGCACTTTACTACCCAGACGGTTTCTACAAGGTGTTAGGTTATGCTGCTATTCCATTGGTGGTGATGATTATCTTCCTGCCGATTGCGATGGCGCTTCGCCAGCGTAAGCAGAACTTAGGTGGTTACCAAGTTTGTGGTGGTAATACAGCGCTAGGTTTAGCCGCTCTTGCGGGTTTAACCATTATTCTTGCCCAGCTATGGGTAGCACTGTAATTGATAATGTCAGTGTAAAACTGCAATAACAGTGGTTGATAACAGCTTTGTAAGAGAGTAATTCATAGGCTGTTGTTCCCTGCGACTCATGTGATAAAGTCGAGCACTAATATGAAAATATTGGCTCGGCTTTTTTGTTTTAAGCCTCCAAATAGATTCTCATAATCTGATGTAATAGCAATCAGTACAAGCCTAGGCTTTTAAGCTGCGGTGAAGAACAAGCAATCAACAAAAATTCTAAAAATACTCTTAATAAAACTATTTAATAAGAGATAAAAAATGGACTTATTAAAATGAAAAAATGGCTTTTAACAGCAGCTATCGCGACCTCTTTTGGCGCTATAGCTGACGAAGGTATGTGGCAGCCCCATCAGCTTCCTGCAATGGCAGATGAGCTAAAAACAAAGGGATTAGAAATTGACGCTAACTCAATTTCAAAACTGACCGAGTTCCCGATGAATGCAGTAATTAGTCTAGGTGGCTGTACTGCATCATTTGTATCGCCAAAGGGCTTAGTGGTGACTAACCATCACTGTGCTTATGGCTCAATTCAATACAACTCTACTCCTGAAAATAACTTACTGCGTGATGGCTTTTTAGCTAAGTCGTTTAGCGATGAGCTACCAGCAACACCGGGCTCACGTGTGTATGTGACTGAAAGCGTAGTAGATGTAACAGACAAGGTTAAAAATGGCCTTGATGGCGCGACAGGTAATGCGTTTTATAAAGGCATTGAGCTACAGGAAAAGAGCTTAGTTGCTGAGTGTGAAAAAGAAGACGGTTACCGCTGTAAGGTTTATAGCTTTCATGGCGGTCTAGAGTATTACCTTGTTAAGCAATTAGAAATTCGCGATGTACGCTTAACTTACACTCCAGCATTGAGCGTAGGTAAGTACGGCGGCGATATCGATAACTGGATGTGGCCACGTCACACCGGTGATTATGCTTTCTACCGTGCTTACGTATCAAAAGATGGTAAGCCAGCAGATTATAGCGAAGACAACGTGCCATACGAGCCAAAAAGCTTCTTGAAAGTATCAGCTAAAGGCGTCAGCGAAGGCGACTTTGTGATGGTTGCAGGCTACCCAGGCCGCACCAACCGCTACCGCACTGCTAACGAAGTTGAAAACCAGTTTGAGTGGGCGTATCCAGAAGGTAAGATTTTGCGTGAGCGCATTATCGAGATCATCAAAAATACTGCACCAGAAGGCAGTGATGAGCGTATTAAGTATGAAAGCGCGATTGCTGGCCTAGCAAACTACGCCAAAAACTTCACCTCGATGATCGAGTTTTACGGTAAATCAACCATGCTTGATGACCGTAAAGGTTTAGAACAAGACTTAGCTAACTGGATTAACGCCGACAGCAAGCGTAAGCAGCAATACGGTAAGGTGCTAGCTGAGCTTGATAAGCTGATTGCTAAAGGTCAGCAAGGCCAAGAGCGTGACTTGCTATTAAGCTACATGGGTTACAGTACTATGATGAGCACAGCTGATCGCTTGTACCGTTTAGCTAATGAAAAAGCACTACCAGATATGCAGCGTGAGCCGGGCTATCAAGAGCGTGATATGACTCGCTTTACTTCAGGTATGGAGCGTATCGAGCGCCGTTATGCGGCAAGTGTTGATAAAGCCATACTGGCAGACTTAATTAGCCGTTACGCTGCACTACCAAAAGATCAGCGTTTACCAGCGTTCGATAAAGCCTTTGGTATCGGCAACAAGTTCGACATGGCGAAATTTAACAAGACGTTAGATAAGATGTACGCCAACACTAAGTTGTCTGACAAAGACACCCGCCTAGCGTGGATGGATAAGTCAGTTGCTGAGTTTAAAAAGTCAAAGGACCCATTTATTCAGTACGCAGTTGCGACTTATGACGAGCGCATGAAGCGTGAAAAGGCTGAAAAACAGTTAGCAGGTGATTTGATGAAGGTGCGTCCACAGTATATGGATGCGATCATTGCCTATAACCGTGAACAAGGTAAGCCAGTTTATGCTGACGCTAACTCAAGCCTACGTGTCACAGTGGGTCATGTGAAAGGTTACTCACCAGAAGATGGCCTTAAAGCTGTGCCGTTTACCCGCCTAGAAGGCATATTGGCAAAAGACACAGGTGTTGAGCCGTTCAATGCACCAGAGAAGCAGTTAGAGCTTATTGCTAATAAGCAGTACGGTGATTACTACGTGAAATCACTCGACTCTGTACCGGTTAACTTCCTATCAACCCTTGATACCACTGGTGGTAACTCAGGTTCACCTACCTTAAATGGTCGCGCTGAACTTGTGGGTCTGCTATTTGACGGTGTGTACGAGAGTATCATTGGTGATTGGGGTTACGATCCACAGACTAACCGTTCTATCCAAGTGGATAGCCGTTATATGCTATGGGTAATGAAGTATCTTGATAATGCCGATAACCTATTAGAAGAAATGGAAATCGTTGATTAATCAACTAGTCATATAGACCAAGGTGAACTTGGTCTTTTGTGTATTAAAGCCGAAACATGAAAGTGTTTCGGCTTTTTTGATCTACCATTTTGAACGGCCAATGCGTATTAACAGGGTAAGATTTTTCTCTGCAGTATAAAGCGAGCATCAACAAGTGCTGAATATTATTAGCTAATACTCAATACTCAATACTCAATAGCTTATATTTGATAGCGTGCGACATTTAAATATTAGGATTTTATTATTTAAATAAGGTTTGTCTAATTAATGTTGTTGGCTATTTGTCTATGTATCCCTAACTATTTTTAAATATTAGCCAGTATTAATGCTAAAGGTTGTTGCTGTTATTACTTTGGATGTTTTTTAAATTGGAATTCACCATATCCAATTGTATTTAATAGTTTTTGTTTGGATTTGTAACTCTAACTATGCATCGCTTGCACTACAGACTATTTTATTTTAGGGAAGCATTTACTGTTTCAGTTTTACGCATTAGTAAATTCAAATGGCTGGATGTTAATACTTGCCGGCCTAAATTAGTCTCGGCTCAAGCGTTTTGTGATCAACGGCGGATATTTGTAAATCAATTGCTACTACTTAATTAAATATATTGCTAATGATAATTATTATCATTACTGTTTCATCGACCTCATTCTTACTGTTAGTAAAGTAAGTTATTAAAACGATATTAAGTAATAAGAGATTGACGAATGTTTAAAAAGACCTCAATAGCTCTAGCAGTGTTACTTGCGACACAATCTTCATACGCTATTGCACATACCAAAAAAGAAATAAAGCAAAGCACTAATGAGCAAAGCGCTGCTGTGCAGCCAATAGAAAAGATTGAAGTGCGTGGCGTAAGGCAAAGGCTAGAGAAGTCTGGTGTACTGTCTGACAGCATCATGAAAACAGAAGTCATTAGCTCAGAGCTTATGGACAATAAGAATGCGGTTAACCTAACAGAAGCAATCAATAATACCCCAGGTGTTAGGGTTTCTAACGAGTGTTCTATGTGTGGCGTTAAGCGGATTATGCTTAACGGATTACGTGGTGAGCAAACCACTATTTTAGTTGATGGTTTACCTGTACACGCCATGATTGCTGGTTATTACGCAGTAGATGCGATTCCAACAACCGGACTTGACCGCATTGAAGTGGCCCGTGGTGCAGGTGCATCGTTAATTGCCCCAGAGTCTATTGGCGGTACCATCAATATTATTACTAAGACTGCCCAAGAAAATGGCGCAACGGTTGATGTATCTGTCGGTGAGAACGGCAATAAAAAAATTGGTTTATTGGGTACAGGTATTAGTGATGATGGCGCGACGCGAGTAACACTGATTGGCCAGTTTGATAGTCGTGATCAGGTAGATGAAGATAACAACTTAGTTAACGAAGCGCCATCGCAAGACAATCGCACCTTAACGATGCGCCTGTCACACGATTTAACCGATAAAGACAACATCATTGTGCGTTATTCAAATGTCGACTCAGAGATATTTGGTGGCCCAATGCTAGGTAAAGAATATGCCGATGGCACTGCAACCAGTGCCGGCGGTGTATTAGCCAGTTACGACGGTGTCGACTCTGATACCTTGTTTGCTGGTAACGACGTGCGCAACGACTTTGTCGGTAAAGCGTGGGAAACCACTGAGTGGATCCATACTCAGCGTGACGAGTTATCGCTAAGCTGGCTACGTGAGCTAAATGACGATCTCAATATGACCCTCTCTGCCAGTTACTCAGACCATACTCAAGACTCGTTCTATGAAGGGTTTAAGTACTACGCTGAAGACACCATGCTGTATTTAGATGCACGCTTTAATTACTACCTAAATGATTCACACCTATTAACCTTTGGTGTTGATAACCGCAGTGAAGAGATGCGCTCACGCTCAAGCGGTGAGGGACATCAAGACTACGTATCAGATTCATTTGATTACGACATGCTAGGTTTCTATCTGCAAGACACATGGCAAGCAACTGACGAACTAGAGATTGCTATGGCATTACGCTACGACCATGTTAAAGCAGACTTTATTGACCCGAAAAAAGACGGTGTTGAAATTGACCAGTCGATTCTAGCCCCACGTGTTGATATTCGTTACAACCATAGCGATGAATGGACCTCTCGTTTATCGGCTGGTCGAGGTTATCGTGCGCCGTTATCTTTCTTTGAAACAGACCATGGCGTACTAGATGCCGAATTGGGTTTTGAAATCGATATTGAAGAGCTTGAGCGTTCAAACTCAGCGACTTACGCCTTAAGCTACAGCGGTGATGCACTAACAATGACTACATCGTTAGCTTGGACCGAAGTTGAAAACCTTGCCATGTTAAGCGAGACAGATAATGGCGTGCCGTTACTCAGCCAGCTTGATGAAAAAGCCTCTGTTACCACAGCCGATATTGCCCTTGGTTATGATGTGACTGACGACTTAACCCTTAACTTTACCGCTGAAGGCTTCTTTTATGATGATGCCTTTAAATCCTCTTACTCTTTAGCACCTGTAGAAGAGCGTGTGACGTTAAATGCCGATTACTTAATTCATGGTTGGGACATTTTTGCCAATCTAGTATGGATTGGCGGCCGTGATTTGAGTGAATACGGTTATGAAGGATATAACCAAGTAGACAGCTCTGGAGCGGTGATCCAAAGCTCGAAAAAATCAACTGATGCACCATCTTACTGGACGCTTGATCTGAAAGTAACTAAAGCAGTAACAGACAATATCGACTTTTATGCAGGGGTAAATAACCTATTTGATTACACCCAAGTGAACGAAGGTGAAACACCGTTATTCTTTGATGCCAGCGGTGGTTACGATGTTGCTTACATCTGGGGACCACTGCGTGGCCGTGAAGTCTATGCAGGCTTTAAGGCAACCTTCTAATCAGGGTTAGTAGTCTGGATTAACATACACGATTAACGAGGTTTACTATGTTTAACCCCAGCAGTAAATGGAGAGGTCAACAGCTAGCGCTGTTACTACTAGGGCTTGTGGTTATGACTCCCAAATCACAAGCGCTAGAACTGCTGGGGTTTGAGCATGCTAATTTAAAAAGTGGTCAAGTGAGTACGCTTGACCACTTAAAAGGTAAGCCGAGTTTAATGATGTTTTTTGAGCCAGAGTGCCCTTGGTGTTTTAAGCAAGGCAAGGCGTTTAATCGCTTATTAGCTCAGTGTGATAACAAGGTAAACATTGTTGCCATGGGCGCCAACGCAGACCGTTCAAGTTTGAAAAAGACTTTATGGAAGATGCATCTAGACTTTGATGGGTTTGAGGCTGGCCCCACTATGATGCAACAGGTTGGGCAGTTACCCGCCACACCAATAACCTTGCTGCTCGATGAGCAGGGTAATTTGGTGAGTTACCTTAGGGGCTATATCAAAGATGCTCAACTACAAGAGTTGTTACCCAAGGTGCTTGGGGTTAGTTGTTTGGCCAATGTGGGCTAACCTTGGAATGAAGGTTGATTACATTTTTTTTAAGCAGTGGCTACGGGGAAGTGTGCTCTATGTTTTAGCTTCATAGCTACCAATCGCCTGCAGCGGGCGTATGTGCAGATACTGCCGTGACACGCTATAAATACATCCTTGTAAGCTCGGCCATGACGTCCATGTCATGGACGGTCACGGCCGTATCTACACTGACTTAGACAAGCATAATTCTGGTGATTCGGAGTAATGGCTATAAGGCTAGTTCATTATCCGTATTAGTTGCTAATTAGCTCCGACCTCTTTCTTTCCTTTCTTTCAAAAACGATGTAGCTGCGCGAATATAGACAAATACTGGCACACTGTGATTGACCAAATTTTTGTATTGCTACAAAGTGGCCATTGTATGGTTGCTATTCACTGTAAGGAGTAAATTTTGGTAGGAAAGGATGATTCTGAAATTTCAAGATATTCGTCTTTTGACGAGTTCTGCAATGCTAATGGTTTGCCTTTACCGCATCGTGTGGAATTTGATCGTTCCAAGATAAATCAGCAAGAGCTAAAAGTGATAAAGAACTACTTTACTGACTTGTGTATCGATTTGACGGTATATAGTGATTTATTTACGTCTCAAGAATCAGTAGATACTTTAAATGAATTCAATGACTTGATTTTTAATAGAATAAAAAGAGCATATGTAGAAAAACTATGTTTGAGCATTGCTTGTTTACTAGATCCTGCTGAAACGGGAAACAATAAGAATCTATCACTCGCACATATAATCAAACAATGTAACTGCCCAGAGTTGGATGTGAAGCTTGATGGGTTAAAAGGTATCTATGAGTCTACGGGGATAAAGCGGTGGCGACAAAAGTTACTTGCTCACAATGATTTAAGCACATTGATGGGCGTAAAGCCCTTGGATTTAAAGTTTGAGCATAATGACATTGAGCATATGATAGAACTTATTCAGGAAATATTCGATGACATTTCAGATCCAACTGTTCATACGGATATTAGAGTCGTCTTACCTTTTGACAAAAATGGAAGCGCTTTTATCAAAAAGCTTCAACTTTCATTAAAATAACTGGGGCAAAGGTAAGGCAAAGGGGTCGGAGCGAATAAGATAAATTGAGATACTTTGCCTCATCTAAGTCACTCCTGATAGACCAGATACCTTAACGTGTTTCTGTCCAAAAGCGAGTTGGAACAGTCTTTAGTTATCACATCAAAAGCCGGATGACTTTGCAGGCTAACAGAAAACACCTATTCCCCATCGAAGTTGCCTAGGTTATTGAAGAACTCTTGTAAACATTAGCCGCGTGAGCGAGGTATGGATGCCGAGGTAGCCTTAGGTGAGCCATGGATGGCGAATATGAGGGGATAGCGATTGTCGAAAATAACTGAGGATTAACAACTTCGTCTGGGGCGCTGAGGGTTTGTTAAGGGGGACAAGCGTTTTCCCCCTTGACTCGGGTGTGGGCGAAGCGCCACGACTTTAGTTGTTAGACGAGGTCTAACTTTAAGCTCAAGCGCAGCTTGGTAAGACAAAGTTTAATGGTTAACTTCAACCTAAACCCTAAGCAACAGAAGCTAACAATTCCGTTAGCTCAACGGAACTCAAAGGTCGCATACAACCCTCAGGCAAATCCCCTAACTGCAAGCTCTGAATCGACACGCGTTTAAGGTCGATAACCTTAAAGCCCAAAGCTTGCGACATGCGCCTGATCTGACGATTAAGCCCCTGAGTCAAAGTAATCTGATACTTATCAGAATCCAAACGGCTCATCACACAAGGTAAAGTGGTGACATCTTTATAGTTTACACCAGCGGCCATGCTGGTAAGAAAAGCATCATCAAATGGGCGGTCAACTTGCACATGGTAAGTTTTAGCATGACCAAAATCTGGGTGCATTAGCTTATGGGTTAACTCACCATCGTTAGTTAATATCAATAAACCTCGGCTGTCTTTATCAAGACGGCCTATGGGATAAAGCCTTGGAGAGCTGGGTAATAAGTGCAATAAACTACAAGGTAAGTCAGCTAATAAGCGGCTATCTGTACCAACGGCTTTGTTAAATAGCCAATAGGCTTTGGCTTCGACGGCGGCAATTAGCTCGTCGTTAACATAGATGGTTTCAGCGCATTGCTGGCCGTTTTCAGTGTCGGTAAGGGTAACAGTGTCGACATGAGTCGCTACACGTTCGTTGATTCGAACTAAGCCGTCACGGATTAAGCGGGTGGCAGCGCGGCGTGAACAGCAGCCTGTTAAAGCTAGGTATTTTGCGAGTCTCATAATGTGAGTAATTACTCTGCAGCGAAATAGCGCTGAGAAAGTTCTAAATGATTCTTAATGGCCATTTGGCGTATGCTCCATGCGTGACCAAGGCACCATAACATCACTATGTTTGTTTGTGCCCACAAGGTTATGGTCATTAAACAGTAATGATCCCATAGATGGTGTTGCTCACATGGATCAAAATCTAAGGTTTGCCAGTTTAACTGAAAAATAAGCCCAGACGATGCAATGAAGCCTAAAACACTGATAAAAAATACTGGCCAACTGCAGGCTGAGTTTGGGTTAAACCTATCGCTAATGCACAAAAAGTACATCACTACTGTAGCGACTAAAAAGCTGGTGGAGACTAGTCGGTGCGGCCATAGATAGTTGATTGGAAATATGCCCATTAAGATCACACACAGGCCGACAAAAATCCCTATGCAGGCCAAGTAGTGGCTAAAATAGCCCAGCTTTAACAGTAATAAACTGACCATGGACAACATGATGCATAAGCCTGCCACCATCAAAGAGATGTTGTAGATAAAGGCGTAGCGGGTGTAAGTGTAGTCACCTAAAAAATCGGTGCGCAGATTAATGACCTGCCAGCCAATATTTTGATATTCAAGCCAAACAGAGGTCGATACACCAACGGCTGCAATCAAACCGCCGAGAAAAATAAGCACGACAATGAAGCGGTGATGATCATTGCGTATTGATTGATTTTGCAGTGTTTCGTCCATGAGAGCCCTTGCTATAGCGTTAAACAAAAAAGGAGTACACCTAGATGTACTCCTCTAACGTTTTATATAGCCAAACCTGCCTGATTAATTGCGTTTACGCAAGATCACAATCGCAATAGCTACAACCGCTAAGATCATGCAGTACCAAGCGTGGGTAACAACCGTTAGTGGCGATATAGCAAAGGTTGAAGCAACCAATAATGCTTGTGCACCGTATGGGATTAGACCTTGAATGATACAAGAGAAAATATCCAAGATACTGGCTGCACGCTTAGGTGTTACGCCGTGTTTTTGAGCGAGATCTTTAGCAATGTCACCAGTAACCACAATTGATACTGTGTTGTTAGCAACACAAGTGTTAGTGGTAGCAACAATTGCAGCCATGCCTAGTTCTGATGCGCGGCAAGATGCTTCGCCTTTGGCTTTAGAGAAACGACTGATAAGCTTTTCAATCTGCTGGCTAACAAATGCTAGACCACCTTGTTGCTGCATTAGTGCGGCTAAACCACCGACTAACATAGACAGAATGAAGATTTCTTGCATACTACCAAAACCTGCGTAGATATCCTTACCAAATTGAATTACGCCGTAATCCATAGTCGCTAGACCGGTAACACCTGCTAGCAAGATACCAATGGTTAGTACAACGAACACGTTAAGACCGGCAACGGCTAAAAACAGAATGGTTAGGTAAGGAATCACTTTTACAAAGTCGACTTCCTGCGCTGCAACATCAGCTTGGCCTTGGCCTGCTAAAGTGAAAATCACTAAGGTAATAATTGAAGCTGGAATGGCGAAAATCAGGTTCTCTCTGAACTTGTCTTTCATTTCACAGCCTTGAGTACGGGTGGCTGCAATGGTGGTGTCAGAGATAATTGATAGGTTGTCACCAAATAGTGCACCTGAGATCACGGCGCCAGCCATAATGGCTAAGTCAATTTGCGCTTCGTTAGCAACGCCTAGTGCAATAGGTGCTACTGCTGCAATTGTACCCATAGAGGTACCCATTGCGGTTGCGATAAACGCGGCAATCACAAAGAAGCCTGGTAGCAATAGGCTTGATGGCACTAAAGACAGACCAAGGGCGACAGTGGCGTCAACACCACCTGTGGCTTTAGCTACTGAAGCAAATGCACCCGCCAGCAAATAAATCATACACATAGCGATGATATTTGAGTGGCCAATGCCGTTTAAGAAGGTTTCTATTGATTGGTTAAGCTTTTGCTTTGAAATCAAAATAGCAAAGATAATGGCGGGTAAAATTGCCACTACGCTTGGTAATTGATAAAACGCAAAGTCTACGCCTTGGCTTTGAAAATAAACGCCAGCACCAATAAATAGCGCTAGAAATAGAAATAGTGGCGTTAGGGCTAAAAATGATGGAGCCGTTGTCGCGGCAGCTTTTTGGGCTTCTGGGGCATTACTGGAAGTCGTCAATGTTATCTCTCTTATCTTCAATCAGTCTTTGAACCATTGTTCCCATTGCCCTCCTAGCTGGAACAAACTACTCATTAGCTAGCGCTAAATCATAGAATGGTACATCTCAATAGATGAGAGGATATGAGATCGAAAGACGTCTGTCAATTTAGACGTCTAGATGTTTTTACTGCTAAGTCAAAATATAACCAAAGTTGTGAGCTATATCGGTTATGGCTTGTTGAGCTTTGGCTTATATTAGCTTGTGTAAGTTGCCACGATTATATGCCGATTGCCACTTTGCTAACTGGGGAAGTATTTAGTTTTTGCTTACGGTTTTTCATCTAGGCTTTATTAATCAATGATAAGCTTGTGTAAGTGAGTGTATTAATAACGATAAATTAATGAGATATGTTATGCAGTTAATGGACATTGATAAACAAACCTATCGCAAAAATACCAACTTAGTGATTATGGGGTTTGTAGCCAGTTTAGCGATTTTAGCTTTAGTTTTTGGCGCGATTCTCATTCACTTTTTTGGCGCTCCACCTAGTGCTAGTGGCGAGTCTACCGGCAATTTTCATCTTAATGTGATGGGTGTGGTTTTAGCGCTGGGCTTGTGTAGCGCAGTATTAAACAGCCAAAAGCAAAAGCCTTTTTTAAAAGAGGTGTACTACGTTTGGCAATTAAAACAGCTGCATAATCAGATTTACCGTAAGCTGGCAAAAATAAAACAGGCAGCGGAGCGCAACGAGCCAACGGCTTTTATTATTCTTAGTTTTTACTTTGCTAGCTTAAAGCAGGTTTATACCCTAGACGATAACACCTTAACTTTGGCTACCGTTGAAAGTGATCTTAACCAGTTAAATGACAAAATCGCTGCACTTGGACTGACGATTACGCCTGAGCAGTTTGAGCCGCAAATGCTGGAGAAAATCTAAGCCTGATATTACAGCGTGCTCCCAAACGTGGGAGCCGCTAGTGTTTTATAGCAATTGGTATTAGGTCATTCCTTTGTGTTTTATCCCAGCTCCTCTTGATTTGACTATCCCGCTGTTATTGATTGAAGTTATTTATTCTTCGCTCAACATTATCACTTTCGCTCAAAATCGGCGGTTTAATGCCTATTTACGTTCGGCTCAAGGCTGTTTAAGTTTAGCTTGTGAATGCTTACGTTGAGCTCTAGCTCAGAGCCGTTATTTCTTGCTCAGGGCTCTTATATTCAGCTCAAGGCTTTTGGCTCAGCTCAAGGCTTTTCATTCCTCGCTCAAGGCTGTTGGCTGCGACGACTTGTATTAAGTCAGTTGTTTGCTATGTTTTTGTTTAGTGATGACTGAATTTAATGATGAAGCTGATAATGACTCGTTCTGCTCAATCAAGTTGAGCCGATAAATTTGCAAAACGGATTGATGAATTGATACCCAAGGTTGGAGATCCCATGAAAAAAGCGCTAGCACTGGTTCCTTTCACGGCATTGGCTTTTACACCAGCCAGCAATGCAGTAGAAGTATTTAAAGACGATAAGAACGTATTTGATATTGGTGGCTATGTTGATGCCCGTGTTATCGACACCCAAGGGGTGACAGAGGTCGTAAACGGTAGCTCACGAATTAACTTTGCCTTTACCCGCAATATGTCTCAAGACTGGAAAGCCTACGTCAAGTTGGAATGGGGTGTTAACCCATTTGGTAACAGCACCATTTCTTACAGTAGTGAAAGTAATTTTGAAACTAAAAGTGGTGACTTTCTTAATAATCGCCTCGGTTATGTTGGTTTAAGCCACGACGATTACGGTTCTGTATCTATTGGTAAGCAGTGGGGCGCATGGTATGACGTGGTGTATAACACCAACTACGGCATGGTGTGGGACGGCAATGCTTCAGGGACTTATACCTATAACAAGTCTGACGGTGCCATTAACGGTGTTGGCCGCGGTGATAAAATCATTCAGTATCGTAACAGTTTTGGTGATTTTAGTTTGGCGGTGCAGATGCAGCTGAAAAATAGCGTGTCTGATGTCCCTGATGATGGTTCAAGCAATCCGAATCGCCTAGTACAAACAGAATATGATAATACTTACGGCATTGGCCTAACCTATCAAGCGACGGATATGTTGGTGTTAACCCTTGGTGGTAATACTGGTGAGCCTATGGCGACCACCGCTAGTGGCAGAGTGCTTAAAGAAACGGACTATATTTATGGTGCAGGCATAAGCTGGGGCGGCTGGGATCAATATGGTTTTTATGCCGCAGCTAACGTCAATGCCAATGAATATCACGATACTGATAATTTAGGTCGCTTCTTACAAGATGCGGTCGGGCTTGAGTCTTTAGTGTCTTACTACTTTGACAACAACGTTAAGATCTTGGCTTCATACAATATTCTAGAAGCGGGTGACGAGTACGAAAGAGTGCACCCTGGTGACGTGTTTAAGCGCCAATTTGCGTTTGCAGGCGTGCATTATTACTGGGATAACAGCGTGGTGATGTACCTTGAAGCACGTAAAGACTTCAGCGATTTTTCTAGTCGCGACCCAGCTAAGGAAGCTGCACAGCAATTAACTGAAGATGACGGTGTGGCCATTGGCGTACGCTATATTTTATAAATCTTTTGCTAGTTGTTTGCATTGAAAAGGCTTACCTTTTGGGTAAGCCTTTTTGTTGCTGTTTTGCTATTGCAGCGGCTATTTCAAGTGATTATTTCAAACGGTAAGTCACTTCGACTCTATCTTTGATCATCACTTGCCCTTGTTGATAGCTTTGGCCTGCATCGAAGCTTTTTGCTTCTGAATTCATGCGTAGCATAACAGGTTGAATAGGGCGCTGTTCAAAGTAGCTGATCTGCCATACGCCATCTAGCTCTTCACCAAAGCCTTCAGCTAGGCTTTTGGCTTTTTGCTGCGCATCTTTAATCGCTGCCATACGTGCTTGCTCGACATACTCAGCTTCTTTACTCGACTTAAGTGCAATGTTATTGATGCGGTTAATGCCTTGCTCAAGCGCTGAGTCAAGAATGCTATTTAACTTGGCAAGATCCATTACCGTGACAGTAATGCGGCGATTGGCATTGTAGCCGATAAGCTGATTAGGCTTGTTCTTCTCGTAATGGTATTGCGGCTGTAAATTGATATTAGCGCTTTGAATAAGTGATTTATCAACGCCGGCTTTTTCAAGGCGGGCTAAAAAGCTAGCAACGGCTTTATCTGATCCACGCTTTGCTTCTTGTGCGGTTTTAGCTTTAATCACCACTTCAACGTTCACTTCAGCCATATCAGCTTTAACTGTCAGCTCGCTGGTACCTATGGTGTTTAGGTGAGCAAAGTCGACATCGGCGGCTTGGGCGCTAGCAACGAAAGAAGTTGATGCAATAACAGTAGAGATAACGGCTGCGATAATTGATGATTTCATAAAAGCTCCAAACAATGAGTAGATGACTAAGCTATTTGCTCGTCTTGTTTGGTATAAACGCAGCCGTTTTGAAAAAGGGTTTTATTTTTTTAATTTTTTTATTCGGCTGAATTAAAGCTGTTTTGAAACACCACATCTTGCTTATGTTTTTGCTCTGCCCAGCCGGCGGTTTTCAGCTCTGGCTCATCTAAGAACTCATCCACATAGCCGATACACAAATAACCAATCAGCTCGCTGCTAGCTGGTGCATCCACCGCGTGTTTTATAGCTTCTGGGTCAACAATACTTACCCAGCCCACACCTATATTGAGTGAACGCGCCATAAGCCATAGGTTTTGAATGGCGCACACTACGCTAAAGCGTCCCATATCTGGCATGCTGGTTTGCCCAAGTACTGGAGCTGTTTGGTTTTGATAAAACACTGCTAGATTAACGGGCGCTTCGAGTATACCTTCAAGCTTAAGCTTGCTGTATTGAAGTTGTTTGTCAGTGCTAAATTGCGCTTTACCAGCGCTGTTGGCGGCGGTAAAGGACTGATGTACTTGCTGCTTAATCGTGTCATCGCGAACTACCACAAACTGCCAAGGCTGCGAATAACCCACCGATGGAGCGTGCAGGGCAGCTTCAAGCAGTTTATCTAACACGCTGTCATCAACTGGCGTCGCTAAAAAGTGATTACCACGAACGTCACGGCGAAGGCGCATAATGTCCATTAGCAACTGGCTATCGTTTAATGAAAATGGCTGACTCATTGGATGGACTCTTATTAGAAAATGAACAATAAAAAGGCGCCATATTGGCGCCTGTACTTTACCGCTATTTAACCGTTAAAGCTGCTAGCTCTGTGATTAAAATGGTAAGTTAATTAATCATCATTGAGATAGCGTAACCCACAACTGTAGCTGTGATGACGCCAATAAAGCCCGGCATAATAAAGCTGTGATTAACGATGTACTTACCAATATGCGTTGTCCCAGTTCTGTCAAAGCTAATGGCCGCTAGGTCACTTGGGTAGAATGGGAAGAAGAAGTAGGCATAACAAGCGGGTAAAACGCCGATTAATACTGGCGCAGGAATGCCTAACGAGAAGCCCAGTGGCAACATAATGGTTAAGGTTGCTGCTTGGCTTTTTAGAAATACCGAAGCGGTAAACATAGCAATGGCAAATGACCAAGGGTGCGCGTGCACAATATCGCTGACTGATTCAATCAAGTAGCTCTTGTGGTGGCCAATAATGGTGTCACTTAGCCACGCGATACCGAAGATAATAATCACTGCCGTCATACCTGCAATAAACACATTGCTGTGGACGATTTTCTTCGGGTCAATCTTGGTCGCTAATAAGATAATCGCGCCCACAGATAGCATCATAAACTGAATGGCGACCGACATCTTCACGCCTTCTGGTAGTAGTTGGTCGCCAAACATTGCCAGCGCAATCACCGACAAAATACCCAGTAAGAAGATGCTTAAACCTTTCTTAGCAGTGCTGTCATTCTTAGCGCTATCGCTGCTGTCTGACTCAGTATCAATCAGGCTATTTCTAAAATCTTCATCTTGTAAGCGCGCTTGAAACTCAGGGTCTTTATCGAGATCTTTACCGCGATTAAGGCTCCAGGTTGAGGCAACAAGTACACCTATTAGAGTCGATGGAATGGTGACGAGCAGCACATCAATAAGACTAATATCAAGGTTGTTTTCCATAGAGCTGGCAATCACTACGGCTGCTGCCGCTGCAATTGGGCTGGCGGTAATCCCCATTTGCGATGCAACGGTAGCAATGGCAAGGGGACGCTCAGGACGGATGCCTTTTTTGTAAGCAACATCGTAAATTACCGGCAATAGCGGGTAAACCGAATGGCCAGTACCGACTAAAACCGTTAATGAGTAAGTACACAGTGGGCCGAGAAATACGATTTGGTTAGGGTGTTTACGCAGCAGTTTTTCGGCGTAGCGTACTAGCAGTTTTAAACCGCCAGTGGCTTCTAGGGTGGCAGAGGCTGCTACAACTGCCAAAATAATCAACATCACGTTGATAGGCGGATTTCCTGGCGCAATGCCAAACACAAAAGCAAGAATCGATACGCCCAAGCCCCCAAGTAAGCCAAAGGCCACACCACCGTGGCGGATCCCCACAAAAATAACAGTTAACAACAAGAGCATATGTATGAAAAACATAGCGTGGAGTCCTTTTAGGCATTCTCAGTTAGTCAGCCAGTTTCAGCTGAAGCACTACCGGCGTGGTAGCCTTTTCGATGCAGTTATACCGTATGTGACTGATTGCTTAAATAGTGGGTGTTACACAAGGTGATAACACGCATTTATTTGTCAAATTTTTACTAAAAAGTGTGAACTGGCGCTGACGGGCGATAGGCTTCAACACTGGCTAAGAGCATGTCATATTGGCAACCGCTGTGATTAGCGAATATTAAACACGAGTTAACTGACAATATTGTGCGGAATTGGTTAGAATTAGGCAGATTTTTCATTCATCAGAGTGACGGTATGCACGTACATATTTTAGGAATTTGTGGCACTTTCATGGGCGGCTTAGCTTTACTGGCTAGAGCTGAAGGGCACAAGGTTACGGGCAGTGATGCCAATGTTTATCCGCCAATGAGCACTCAGCTTGAAGAGCAGGGGATTGAGCTTATTCAAGGGTTTGACCCATCTCAATTAGGCACAAATGAAGATGACGCACCAGACTTGGTTGTGATTGGCAATGCCATGAGTCGCGGTAATCCTTGTGTTGAAGCGGTATTAAATCGCGGCCTTAAATATACCTCTGGTCCACAGTTTTTAGCTGAGCATATTCTGCCGCAGCGTTGGGTGTTAGCCGTATCTGGTACTCATGGTAAAACCTCAACTTCCAGTATGTTGGCATGGATCTTAGAAGATTGTGGTTATGAGCCTGGATTTTTGATTGGTGGCGTACCGCAAAACTTTGGGGTATCGGCCCGTCTCGGTGGCTCGCCTTTCTTTGTGGTTGAAGCAGACGAATACGACAGCGCATTTTTTGATAAGCGCTCCAAGTTCGTCCATTACCAGCCACGCACCTTAGTGATAAATAACTTAGAGTTTGACCACGCTGATATTTTTGATGATTTAAAAGCGATCCAACGTCAGTTTAATCACGTAATACGTACCGTCCCGGGTGAAGGCAAAATCATTTGGCCTGCTGATGCGAGCAGTGTGCAGCAAGTGATTGATATGGGCTGCTGGAGCGAGCAAGAGCAATATCATTTATCAGCCAATCAAAATGGCTGGTACGCCGTGAATTTAACGGATGATGGCCATAAGTTTGAAGTCTTCTTTGATGGTGAGTCGCAGGGCATTTTGGATTGGCAGTTAATTGGCCAGCACAATATTGAAAACGCAGTAATGGCGATTGCTGCTGCGCGCCATGTTGGGGTGAAACCTCAAGCGGCCATTGAGGCGTTAACGCAGTTTGCGCCGCCAAAGCGCCGTATGGAGCTATTAGATACGATTGCTGGTGTTGAGGTGTATGATGATTTTGCTCATCACCCTACAGCAATCACCACTTCGCTAAGTGGCATGCGTGCTCGTGTAGGTAGCGGTAAAATCACCGTTATTTTAGAGCCTCGCTCTAACACGATGAAAAGCGGTGTGCATAAAGACACTTTAGCTAATTCGCTAAGCTTAGCGAGCAAGGCGTTTTTGTATCAAGCTGGCAATATTGATTGGGACATTCAGTCAGCAATGGCTGGCGGGTCAATTCCGGTTGAAGTGCGCTACGACATAGATGAGATAGTTCACCAAGTCGCGTCTCAAGCTGAGCCCGGAGAGACTATTATTGTTATGAGTAACGGTGGCTTTGGTGGTTTGCATCAAAAACTGCTGAGTAAGTTACGTAGTCAGCAAGGTAAATAATCAACCATGAGCGTTAAATATCGTAAAGCAGAAAAGTCGATAAGCTTGGCTTGGACTGGTGCGTCAGGGGCACCTTATGGCTTGAGGCTGCTGGAAATATTATTAAAAAGCGATTATCAGGTGTTTTTGATGATCTCCTCTGCAGCGCGCGTCGTGTTGGCGACCGAGCAAGGCTTACAATTAAGTGCCAATGGTGAAAAAGCCAAAGAGCAATTGCTTGCTCAATTTGGTGAAGTCGCTGGTGAGCTTATTGTACTGGGCAAGGAGGAGTGGTTTTCACCGCCAGCATCAGGCTCTGCGGCACCGAAGCAGATGGTGATTTGCCCTTGTAGTACAGGCACATTGGCAGCGGTTGCCACAGGCATGAGTAATAATTTGCTCGAAAGAGCTGCCGATGTGGTAATAAAAGAGCGCGGCCAATTAATCTTGGTTCCTCGCGAAACTCCTTTTAGTGCCATACACTTAGAGCATATGTTATCGCTTTCTAAGTTAGGCGCCACCATCATGCCAGCAGCACCAGGCTTTTATCATAATCCCAAATCGGTTGAAGATCTGGTAGACTTCATGGTCGCTCGAATTCTTGACCATCTGGGCGTTAACCATGCACTAACGAATCGTTGGGGTTATGACAAGCATAACGTTAGCGACATCGACTACTGAGAGTTATATGAAACACACCACTGAAGTGATGATCACTGCTGAAGAGATCGATCAAAAATTGGATATTTTGGCTGAGCAAATCAATGCTCATTATGCCGATAGCGACCGCCTATTAATGGTAGGTCTGTTAAAAGGTTCTGTTGTGTTTATGGCAGATCTTTGCAGACGTATTAAAGGTCATGTTGAAATCGACTTTATGTCGGTATCAAGCTATGGCAACGCTATGACTAGCAGCCGTGACGTAAAAATCCTTAAAGACGTACAGTCTGAAATTCAGGGGCGTGACGTACTGATTGTTGAAGATCTTATTGACTCTGGCAATACCTTGAACAAAGTGCGTGACATGCTGTTACTACGTGAGCCTAAGAGCCTTGCGCTTTGTACGCTTTTAGATAAACCAGAGCGCCGTGAAGTTGACGTACCAGTTGATTTTATTGGCTTTACTATTCCTGACGAGTTTATCGTAGGTTATGGTATCGACTATGCGGAGCAGTATCGTAATCTGCCTTACATCGCTAAAGTTGTTCCATTAGAGGACTAATTACCATCTAAATTGAGCATTTAAAGAGGAAAGTTTAGCGTACCTCGTTTGAATGCTTATTTTAATGCGTAATGACCTTATCGACTCCCGCACTGCGGGAGTTTTTTATATCTTTCAGACGGATTGAAATAACCATGGCAAATTCTCAAGCAGCCCTTGTTATTGACTCGCTTAAAAAGACCTATAAAGGTGGAGTTGAAGCGGTTAAAGGCATTAGTTTAACGGTCAATAAAGGTGACTTTTTCGCTCTTTTAGGCCCTAACGGTGCAGGTAAGTCGACCACAATTGGCGTGATTAGCTCGTTAGTGCAAAAAACGTCTGGCAAGGTGTCGGTGTTTGAACATGATATCGACTCGGAGTTAGAGCTGGCTAAGCTGTGTATTGGATTAGTGCCGCAAGAGTTTAATTTCAATCAGTTTGAAACAGTGCAGCAGATTGTGTTGAATCAAGCCGGTTACTACGGCGTTAAGCGTGATGTAGCCCTTGAGCGTGCTGAAAAATATTTATCGCAGCTGGATTTATGGGAAAAGCGTAATAGCCCTGCACGTGAGCTTTCAGGCGGTATGAAGCGCCGTTTGATGATTGCTCGCGCATTAATGCATGAGCCAAAGTTGTTAATTCTTGATGAGCCAACTGCGGGAGTTGATATTGAGCTGCGTCGCTCGATGTGGACTTTCTTAACCGATCTAAATCAGCAAGGTGTGACGATTATTCTTACCACCCACTACCTTGAAGAAGCCGAAATGCTGTGCCGCAATATCGGTATTATCGATAAAGGTGTGCTGGTGGAGTGTACTAGCATGAAGTCACTATTAAGCCGCTTAAATATTGAAACCTTTGTGCTGGATTTAAAAGATGATTTAGCCGCAGTGCCAGCGCTTAACGGTGTTGAGTGCCGCTTAACTGACAGCCATACATTAGAAGTGGATGTGGCGAAAGAGCAAGGGCTTAACAGCGTGTTTGTTCAGTTAAATGAGCAAGGCATACAAGTACTGTCGATGCGTAATAAAGCAAACCGCTTAGAAGAGCTGTTTGTTGAATTAGTTGAAAAAGGCAAGCAAACCGGAGGTGTGAAATGAACATGAGAGCGCTGTATTTCACAGCTTTTAAAAGTATCTTAAATAAAGAGGTTAACCGCTTTACCCGTATTTGGGTGCAAACCTTAGTGCCGCCAGCGATTAGTATGACCTTATATTTCCTTATTTTTGGTAACTTGGTTGGTAAACGCATTGGTGAGATGGGTGGCGTGTCTTACATGGAGTTTATTGCTCCGGGCTTGATCATGATGGCGGTGATCACTAGTTCATACTCTAATGTGGTGTCGTCGTTCTTCAGTGCCAAGTTTCAACGTAACCTTGAAGAACTGATTGTGGCGCCTGTGCCGCATTATGTGATTATTGCTGGTTATGTTGGTGGTGGTGTCGCACGTGGTCTTTGTGTGGGCACTATTGTGACTTTAGTGGCGTTATTTTTTGTCGATATTAGCGTGCATCACTTAGGGCTGGTGGCCTTAACTGTACTGCTGACATCGATTCTGTTTTCGCTGGGCGGCTTGATTAATGCCGTCTTTGCTAAAAGCTATGACGACATCAGCATAGTCCCTACGTTTGTGTTAACACCGCTGACCTATTTAGGTGGGGTGTTTTACTCGCTATCGTTATTGCCTGAGTTCTGGCAAGGTGTATCGGCGTTAAACCCAATCGTGTATATGATTAACGTATTCCGTTATGGCTTCTTAGGTTACGCTGATATGAGCGTGCCGCTTTCAATTGGGGTGATGGTAGGTTTCTGTACTGTACTTTGGGCCGTGGCTTACTACCTTATTTCTCGCGGTATTGGATTGAGAAGCTAATCGCTAAAACTTGCCGAGAACTGAGCACTTGAAATAAGCCAACCGTTGCGGTTGGCTTTTTTGTGTCTGTTATTTTAATCGTTTGAAGCTAGAGGGTTATTCATTACAACTCACCGTCTTCAATAAAGGCTAGTATGGTAAACAGTTGCTCAATGTTATTGGCTGCAAGTTTACTAGTGCAGCAATGGCCTGCTTGGCTGGCATGAAGTCGCACCCATTCGATCAGGCGCTCCATCGATGGTTGCGGCCTTGATAAATGTAATTGCAAACCTGCTGCACAATTTTCTATCTGGTAACTGAAACCTCGGCTATCGATGATAGTAAGTTCTTCAAGGCTGCCTAACATAGGCAGTTGTTCGGTTAACTCAGTTAATTCTGTGAGATAAACGAGTTCATCTTGCTGAAGATGTTTAACTGCAATTGGCCATTGGAGTGAGGCTAAAGAAAGAGTCGACAATAGGTGCTCCGGCAGAAGATAGTCCAGTACAGCTTACACTTAATTTGCTTTTGCGGCTTCTTCTTCGATGAGTTGTTTTCTAGCAATCAATACATCAATGGCACCTGCGTTGGCGGTAACAAGCTGATCAAAGTGCTGATTCATTTCATCAAGGGATTCTAGATATTTCGGATCTGTTTTTTCTTTTTTCTGCCAATAGCGATTACGCTCAAGCTTTTGTAATTCACTGGCTCTGAGTATTTCGTAATAACTATTTTCTTGGCGCAAGCGATACACTTCACTGTCTAACAGCTGTAATAAGCGCTCTTTTGAAATGGTTTTTTTATTCAGTAACGCTTGTAGCGGATCTTGAGTCTCAATGCGTTTATCTGAATCGGTTTCTGTGGTGATCCCGAGTTGATATTCAATCTTATGCTGGCGAAATTCAGTCGGGCACGAGTGTTGACTAAAGACGATTTTATTGTCTTTAGTGCACTTGAAAATACTGCTCTTTGCGTGAGCAGAACTTGCGACTGCAAGGCAAATTATTGTGAAAATAATTTTCGCCATCGGGTTAACTGTCCTTATTGACCTGAGTGCTGTATTGACTGAATGTGACGTCGTATTGTTATAGCGTAACTGCCAAGTATTAATGCTTAAGAATTAACAAGTATGCATTATCCTTAACAATCTTTCATACTATGGCTGAAGTTGACTAATAACTCCAGTTTTTTGACACTAAATTATTTAAGGTTAATGCAACGGTTTTATCAGTCTTTGAGCGTATTTTAGCTGAAATTATTTATATAAATTCAATATTTTGACGGGCGATATTGCCATGAGTGAGAGTCGACGAACTCAGTTACTGACTGTAACCATAGAGTTCATTATTTCAGGCGGGTTCAGTCAGCTTTGTGAGTATAAATCGCTAATAAAAAACGGCACTAAATAGCGCCGTTAATTGATTTGTCATGCAAGTAACTTAAATCGATACCAAGATATTATCGATTAAGCGGGTTGTGCCCATGTAAGCTGCAACTAAAATCACTAGTTCTTTGTCTGTACTATTAGCAATAGCAAAAGTCTTCGCATTACGCACATCTAAGTAGTCATGCTTAAAGCCTGCTTGGCTTAGCTCATGTAGAGCTTGTTCGACAACTGCATCGATAACTTCACCCGCTTTTAGCGAGGCAGACATAGCGTCTAAGCTACGCTTAATTTGCGCTGCTTGCTGCTTTTGCTCGGCAGTTAAGTAGCCATTGCGCGAACTCATCGCAAGGCCAGATGCTTCACGTATGGTATCAACACCGACAATCTCAATTGGCATTGATAGATCTTCAACCATAGTGCGAATAACAAGTAGCTGTTGAAAGTCTTTTTGACCAAATACGGCCACATCAGGCTGCACGATATTAAATAGCTTACAGACAATTGTTGCCACGCCTCTAAAGTGGCCTGGGCGGCTTGCACCACAAAGCTCATCAGAAATCGCTGGGACTTCAACAAAAGTTTGTGCATCCATACCTTTTGGATAGATGATGTCGGGTGTTGGCGTGAACAGTAATTCTGCGCCTGCGGCCACAAGTGCGGCTTGATCATCAGCTAAAGTGCGTGGGTATGAATCAAGATCTTCGTTTTGGCCGAACTGCATCGGGTTAACAAAAATCGAAGCAACCACATGGTCTGCACGTAGTTTGGCTTCTTTCACTAAAGTGATATGGCCTAAGTGTAAGTTGCCCATTGTTGGTACAAATGCAACGGTTTCGCCTTGTTGGTGCCAAGCTTTAACTTGAGCGCGAATTTCAGCGATTGATTGAGTTGTGATCATGACTTTACTGCTCTGATAGCAAAATAAAATACGCTCAACTAGGCAGTTGAGCGCTGATAATTAGTTAAATGTGTGCTCGTCACCAGGGAATATTCCCTCGGCAACTTCACTGATGTATGCACGAACGGCAGCGCGGATCTCGCCGGTTTGCTTAAGATAGTTCTTAGAAAAACGTGGAATGTAGCCACTAGAGATCCCAAGTACGTCGTGCATCACTAAAATTTGACCATCGGTGTCTTTACCTGCGCCAATACCAATAACTGGAATGGTCAAAGCTTCGGTAATCGCTTTTGCAAGTGCAGCTGGAATACATTCAACTACTAATAGTTGTGCGCCAGCCGCTTCTAGTGCAACGGCTTCATCAAGAATACGTTGCGCGTTGTCAGCATCGCGGCCTTGAACCTTAAAACCACCAAATACGTGCACAGATTGTGGCGTTAGGCCTAAGTGAGCACATACTGGAATACCGCGTTCAGTTAGCATAGATACGCTTTCAAGTAGCCATTTGCCACCTTCAACTTTAACCATGCTAGCACCTGCTTGCATTAGCTTAGTAGCGTTGGTCATGGTCTGCTCTGGCGTGGCATAGCTCATAAATGGCATGTCTGCGATAAGTAATGCACGCTCAATACCGCGGCGCACACAGCGTGTGTGGTAAGCAATATCGTCAACGGTAACAGGTAAAGTGTCGCTGTGGCCTTGAAGTACCATTCCCATAGAATCACCCACTAAGAGTACTTCTACGCCTTCGCTGTCAAATGCACCGGCAAAACTTGCATCGTAAGCGGTTAGTGCAGTGAATTTTTTACCTTCTTGTTTAAAGGTACGCAGTGTTGAACTTGTAATTTTGGACATAATGGTAATTTTAAAACTCAATTTGTGAAGTTGTTACAGGCCAACAAAGGGTTGACTTCAATGAACTTGATGTTGAATTTTTTCAAAATAGACGCGGCCATACTAGCAGAAAAACTAATTAAGCAGAATGCTATTACACAGCGATTAAAGTGTCGGCTAAGACTAGCTCTGCCTTCAGGGAGTCATTGATGAGGCTGGCTAATGCTGTACCGTCAGGCAAGATAAGTTCTGGCGCGATATCACTTAAAGGCACCAGTACAAAACTACGCTCGCGCATACCGTAATGTGGCACAACTAAGCGCGGAATATCGATACACTGATCATCATATAGCAATAAATCTAAATCCAGCGTTCTTGGGCCCCAACGTAGTTCGCGTATACGACCTTGCTGATTTTCTATTGCTTGTAATGCATCGAGTAATTCAATTGGGCTGAGGTCGGTACTGAAGCCAGCAACCGCATTGACGTAGTCAGGCTGTTCAACATCGCCCATAGGGGCTGAGCGATAAAATGGAGATACACTAAGGGAGTCGTCGGCATTAGCCAAACTTAATAGTGCTTCACAAGCACAATTAAGCTGGCCAATGGGATCGGCTAAGTTAGCACCAAGTGCGACGTAAACTTGAGCCATTATTCTGCAGATTTAGGCGCCGATTTTGCACTAGGCTTACGACGGCGACGTTGATTAGAGTTACGGTTACGACCACCTTTATTAGCCGAGCGAGCAATCACATTACGTTGATCTTCGCTGCCTTCAACAAAGCTTTTCCACCAAGCAGCGCTCTTAGCTACAGTGCCACCTTCAGCGTGGGCACGAAGTAATAATAAATCGTATGCCGCTCTAAACTTTGGATGCTCAATAAATCTAAAGGCCTTGGTGCCTTTATTACGGTCAAACCTAAGCTGTAACTGCCAAATATCTTTGGTTACTGTGCTAAAGCGGCGTGGAATGCTAATGGTGCGGCATTGCTGCTCCATTACATCACCCATAGCGGCATTGTAAGCATCATACGAGCTAAGGCCACTTTCTAAGGCAATATCATCAGCACGCTGGCTCAATGGATACCAAAGTAGTGCGGCATAGAAAAATGCTGGTGTTACCGGCTTATCTTGCGCAACGCGCTCATCGGTATTGGCCATCATCTCTTGCATTAATTTAGCTGTTTCACCATTTGGGTATTCTTTTAGTAGTGTTTCTACTAATGGGAATAACGGCTCAAATAGACCAAATTCACGCATCATATTGAAGTTTTGCTGTGCTTTACCTGCAAAGAACAGTTTTAGCACTTCTTCATACATACGCGCAGCAGGAATATCTTTGAGTAAACGCGCTAAGCCTTTGATTGGCTCTGCAGCTTTGGCCTCAATTTCCATATCAAGCTTAGTGGCAAAGCGAACTGCACGTAGCATGCGCACAGGGTCTTCACGGTAGCGAGTTTGTGGATCGCCAATTAAGCGAATAGTGCGAGACTCTAAGTCTTGTAATCCACCGCCATAGCTGTGGATTGAGAAATCGCTAATGTCGTAATACAAGGCGTTAATGGTGAAGTCACGACGTTCAGCGTCTTCATCAATACTGCCGTATACGTTGTCACGTAATAGGCGACCAGATTCGTTAGTTTTTGAGATCTTTTCGCCGCTGTCTACGTGGTGGCCACGTAAGGTTGCCACTTCAATAACATCGCGTCCGAAAACGATATGTGCAAGACGGAATCTGCGGCCGACTAGACGGCAGTTACGAAACAGTCGCTTGATCTCTTCCGGCGTGGCATTGGTAACAACGTCGAAATCTTTCGGTTGTAGACCCAATAAAATATCGCGTACGCCGCCACCGACTAAGTAAGCTTTAAAGCCTGACTTGTGCAGTCTGTAGAGTACTTTGATCGCATTATCGCTGATTTGTCTGCGAGAAATGGCATGTGCATTCCTAGGCACGACCTCTAAACTAAGACCTGTCTGCGTTTGTTCTTCAGCTTTTGGACTATCTTCAAATAGCTGTTTACAGAATTGACTAATACGGCGAAAAATGGGACACCTCTGATTTGGATCTTAATTTGGGTAAAAACAAGTGGGCTATGATAACTCAATTAAAGCTTAATGAGTATACGATTGATCTCACGTATCAAGCAGTATTTCTGATTGCTTAGGCACTAATGCCAAATCAAATTGCTCAACTGCTTGCGCTATCATAGTGCTGACTTGAGATTCTGTGGTTACCGGCGATTGACCTAAAAAGGCTAATGCCGCGTTAATGCTGGCTTGTGGGTGTAGATTATCTATTGCTGGCGCATGATTTTGCTTAGACAGCTTTCTACCTTTTTCAGCACAAGCTAGTGGCAGATGCAGCCATTGCGGTACCGGCGATTGTAAAATCTGATATAAGCTTTCTTGACGACATGTAGGCTCAAGCAGATCGCAACCACGCACTACTTCAGTAATATTTTGATGAATATCATCTAACACCACTGCCAGTTGATAGGCGTATAAACCGTCGCTTCTTTTGATAATAAAATCTTCAGCAGCAAAGGCTTTATCTACGCTTACTGGTCCCATGTGTTGATCAACAAAATGCGCAACAGCATAAGGATTACGTACGCGAATTGCACCTTGGGTTAATGCTTGTGGCAATTGCCCACAGCGGCCATCGTAACTGCCGCCCATAGCTTGAATTTGCTTACGAGGGCATTGGCAATAATAAGCTTGGTCATCTTGTAACAACTGCTCGATTCTTGCTTGATATACATCGAGGCGTTGGCTTTGGTAAAGCACCTCTGCATCCCACTCAAGGCCATAGGCTTCAAGGGTATTTAATATGGCGCTGCTTGCTCCTGGGATTTCTCGTGGTGGATCGATATCTTCGATACGCACTAGCCATTTGCCTCCCATAGAGCGGGCACGCAAATAACTGCCGAGGGCAGCAATTAATGAACCAAAATGAAGAGGACCAGAAGGAGAGGGCGCAAAGCGGCCTATATAAGAAGTCGTATTAACCATTTATAGCAGTCGTAAAACAAAAGAGCGGAGCTAAAAGCTCCGCACTTATTAGGTAGGTATTAACCTGCCATTTGCTTTTCTTTGATCTCAGCAAGCGTTTTACAGTCAATACACTGATCGGCTGTTGGACGTGCTTCTAATCGACGAATCCCGATTTCGATGCCACAAGATTCACAGAAGCCAAAATCGTCTTCTTCAATCTTTTGCATTGTCTTTTCGATCTTCTTAATTAGCTTACGTTCTCTATCACGAGCACGTAACTCTAAGCTGAACTCTTCTTCTTGAGCAGCGCGGTCGACAGGATCTGGGAAATTAGCCGCTTCATCTTGCATGTGATTAAGAGTGCGATCAACTTCTTCGCGCAATTGGTTACGCCATGCTTCAAGAATCTTCTTAAAGTGACCCAATTGAGCCTCGTTCATGTACTCCTCACCTGGTTTTTCCTGGTAAGGATCTACACCTGCGATAGCGAGCACGCCAAGTTTTCTAGTGCCTTCAGGCATAACGCATCTCCTGTTAATCATTTGCGTTGTTGGGCGTCTTTAAATAACGGCCGCTATCTATACCAGAAAGCTTTTCACTAGGCAAATAATTTATGTTTATTGGGGGCTATTCTTTGACTATGTCCGCTATTCAGAACAATTTCAACTGTATCTACTGAATTAAAGCTTAACCGGACAGGATTTAACCAAACATGCCTCTAAAGGCGATAATTCCGCACTATAGGCGATAATCTCGACACCTTTGTTGTGAGCCTCAGCAAGTAATTTGGCGTAATCTGGGTCAATATGTGCTGCTGCTTTAACACTCTTTATGCCCGTATGCTGAACAACAAAAAGCAGTATTGCACGGTAGCCCTGTTCGACCATTTCCATTAGCTCTCGTAGGTGTTTTTGCCCGCGAGTTGTTACAGCGTCTGGGAAATATCCTTGGCCTTCATCTAGTAATGTACAACTTTTGACTTCTATATAGCAGTTTGGTCTATCAAAATCTTCAAGCAGAATATCAATGCGGCTGTTTTCGCTGCCGTATTTCACTTCTCGGCGCAGTGATTGGTAACCTTGCAACTCGGTTATTACCCCATTTTTAATCGCCTCTTCGGCTAAGGCGTTTGCTCGCCCGGTGTTAATGCCAATCATGTGGCCAGCAGACGTTTGAGCAAGCTCCCAAGTGCGACTGTATTTGCGCTTTGGGTTGTCAGAAACTGAGAACCAAACTTTCTCACCTTCAAATAAACAGTTTTTCATCGAGCCGGTGTTTGGGCAATGAATGGTGACCGTTTCACCATCTTCGAGGCTAATGTCAGTCAAAAATCGTTTATAGCGTTTAATCAATACGCCACTATCAAAACTAGGATCAAATTTCATGGTGAACTCAATTTGTAGTTAATTGGCTGTAGGTTAACAGAAACTTAAGCAAGTGTGGCTTGAGGAGTCTTATTTCATTGCCGGTTCAGCTGAGGCCGCTAACTGAGCGCTGATAATCCGAGCGACTAATACCAATCAGTATAAGCTTTAGAATTACAAATGGATGCAGTAGACTGCTTGCACTAAAAATAGGCTGGTTGCTGATAATTAGGTCAAAAGCTAAGTTATCTCAACATCGATTTATATAATAAGGACCTACAAATGACGGAATTTATGCAAGTAACTTTGAGCCATGAAGCCGCTGCAGCTCATTGGGGCAGAGCGGATGTTACTTTTCAGGCTGATTCGGCCACGATTCATTTATCTGCAGGCGACAACTTACTGCAAGTTCAGCAAGCTGCGCGTAAGTTAGAATTGCAAGGCGTTACTCAAGTCGCATTAACGGGTGAGTTGTGGAACCTTGACTTGCAATGGGCTTTTGCACAGGGCTTTGCCACAGCATTAGCTGCGCCAGTTATTAAATGGACAGGCGATGAAGCAACACAAGCATTGCTGACAAGCCGTCTTGAAAGTGCCACTTTTGCTCGTCAGCTTATCAATGAAACTCCTGAAAACTTGTCGCCAGTGGTACTTGCTACTCAAGCGGCCAAGTGGCTAACTGAAATTGGTGGCGACAAGGTAAGCTACCGCATTATTGAAGGTGAAGAGCTGCTTGAGAAAAAGTGGATTGGTATTCACGCTGTTGGTCGTGGCAGTGAACGTCCGCCAGCCTTACTTGAACTAGATTTCAATCCATTAGCCACTGACGCCGATGTATCTGTTGCCCTTGTGGGTAAAGGGATTACATTTGACTCAGGCGGTTACAGCATTAAAGGTTCGGAAGGCATGCTGGGCATGAAGTGTGACATGGGCGGCGCGGCAACCGTTACTGCAGCGCTGGGTCTTGCAATTAAATCAGGCCTGAATAAGCGTGTGAAATTGTTTTTATGCTGCGCTGAAAACCTGATCAGCGGTCATGCATACAAGCTTGGTGACATTTTAAAATACAAAAATGGCGTGACTGTAGAAGTGGTTAACACTGACGCAGAAGGTCGTTTAGTGTTGGCTGATGGCCTGCAGGCTGCATCAGAAACCGGCGCGCCGCTAATTATTGATGCCGCTACACTAACTGGGGCAGCGGTTATGGCTGTAGGTACTAACTACAACGCTATTTTCTCGCCAAAAGCTGAAGTGTTAGCCTTAGCACAGCAAAAAGCCTTGGCTGTAGGTGAGCGTGTATGGCCGCTACCGCTAGATCCTTGGCATAAAGATAACTGTCCAAGCCCTTATGCTGATACGGCTAATAGCCGTCCAATGAAAGGCGGTGGCGCGGGTGGTGCATCAAATGCTGCGGGCTTCTTGTGGCGCTTTGTTGCGCCAGAGGCAAACTGGTTACACATTGACTTAGCATCGGCGTTTTCTGATAACGGTGATCATTTATGGTCAGCGGGTGCTACCACTCATGGTGTATTGACCATTGCCGGTTTGCTAGAAGATTAATCGTTAACGTTAGTCGCTTAAGTTAATAATGCCTCGCTTTTGCGGGGCATTTTTGTTTGCTGCTGAACAGCTTCTGACTTTGATTCTCCATATAACCATTTTTGCGTAATCCGCATTTATGTTGCAATATTGTAATTACCGTTTAGGCGCTGCAAAGCAAAGGCTTTTGTTATGACGCTAAGCTTTAAAGAATTTTCTGTCGATAGTGCTGCATTAGAGCTGCACGTAGGCGAGCATGCTGTCGCTATTGATGAACGTCATATCTTATTGCTGCGACTCTTAGCTGAACATTTTCCTGAACACTGCAGTAAGCAGCAATGCTTAGCGTATATCTGGCCTGATACTGTGGTGTCAGATATGTCTTTGTCTAAACTGGTATCTGATACGCGCAAAATCTTTGTTAATGCAGGCTATGATGGCCGGCTTATTCAGACCGTGCATGGTCGCGGTTACCGGCTCGAACATGTATTGGGTAAGCAAATCGCTGCTCAGCAAGAAGCGCAAACAGCCGCTCAAGCACAGCAGTTAGCTGCAGAACATCAGTCTCGCGAATCCTCTACATTCGGCCCTGCACAAACTGTGACTCAGACAGAACAAGTTTTTAGTCAAAATGAACAAGCCTCTAAACAGAGTCACCATAGTGCGAGTATTACTACTGAGCAGTCTTTGGTTGACTCCGACTCGAACCAGCAAACTCTTGATACCCAGCAGGGTAAACAATCACAAGTAGCCGCACCATTAGTTAATTGGTGGGAGATTTTTGCCAAGGTGCTAATCGCAGTGCTTTTGGTGCTGGGACTGTTGTTTCAGTTTTGGCGAGGCGGATTTAATACTGAGCCGAGCAAGCAATTAGCTTACAGTGAGCCTAATGGAGCTATTGGGCGCATACTTTGGGTAGATGATAATCCACAGAATAACCTAGTTGAAAAAGCCTATTTTGAACAAAAAAATATTGGTGTTTATAACACTGTGACCTCAGAAGAAGCCTTGATGTTATTGAGTATGTATAACTATCAAGCGGTTATTTCAGATATGGGCCGTCATGGGGATTCTTTAGCTGGACTTAAGTTATTGCAGGCTATTAGAGCCAATGGTCATAAAACACCGTTTTACCTCTACACCTATGTTGAGTCTGCGGGGGTCATTGATGCCATTCAAGAAAGTGGTGGTCAAGCTGTGGTTGTGGACTCTGAATCTCTGTACCTTAAAGTGCTAACTCACTTTGAAGTTGAATGAGCTATCGCAAGCTTAAAACCTTCTCTCTCTCAAAGATTTAATTCAGCTAAATCTTTGCACTTCTAGTACCGGAATTGTTTGCGGTTATCGCTCTAATTCTAGTGTAAATCGCATTTGCTAATGCTGTGGTTTTAGCGGTTGACTGGCGGCTTTCAAAACTTTTCAAACTATTTCAAATTAAATCAATAAGGCATGTTACGAGGTTGTGATACTACTAAATGCAACAGAGATTTCTATTACCACTTTGATGAGGCTCCAAAGCGAGTTTGTTCTAAAACGAAAACTTTGACTGGATATGACAGGAGTTAAAACGATTACTAGAGGCGTCACTTAGAAAGATAACAATATTAGTCATCGAGTTGAACCATCTTCGATTAGCCACCTAGCGAGAGGTGGCATTTTTTTAGCTGTTTTTCAGCGAATTCTAATCGTTAAAGCCGTCTTGAATAAATAGATGCTTAGTTTGGTTAAACGTACTTTCGCTACAGTTAACAAAATCAATGGCATATTGAGCATTGTCTAGTCTGAATTTGTCAGTTTTAGCAATTTCATATTCGTTCATCACGATATTCATCGCTTCTTGAGTCCACTCCGCCTCGCCAGTACCGATTTTTACTTCTGGTGGATCGTAGTGGGTGATCATCCAGTTTTGTAGGGCTTCGGCGTCAATTTCGCCTTGCTTCCAAGATGTGAGTAGCGCGATAAGTTGGGCTTTAGTAATTTCGGTGGTTTCCATGATTATCTCATTAGCAGGAACTGAATGACGCATAGGTTAGCCCAGATTAGGTTAACCACAAACAATTATACTAATCGCAGCTCGAATTAGGCTAATTGCCAACTATGCAACGTCGGGTATTCAACGCCATTTTTGCCCGGGTAAGATTCAAATAAACATAGCTTGGTAGGTTGCAGCGTTATCGGCTGATAATCCACAACTTCGACATTCTCTTTGGCTTTGCGAGATAGCGTGACATGCGGGTTATAGCTGTATTCGCTGCAATGCAGTTTTAGTTCCGCAGCAATAGATTGGGCATCTGCAGCAAGTTTTAGTAAGTTAATGTCAGTCGCTGCACCATTTAGACATAAAATTTTCGGCTTGTGCCAATGGGCTATTTTATCAAGCGTCACGCTAAACTGGCGCTTATTAAGCTTATCGACACGCTCGATTAACGCTTGCATTTGCACAGGTGTGGCGCCGCCTAAAAAAGCTAAGGTCATATGCAAATTAGCGGCAGGAACTAAACGTACATTGGCTGGTAGTTGCTGCTGAATAGCAACGACAGAGGTGGTTTGCTGCGGATTTAGCCCGAAGCCTAAAAAGATACGTTTAGTTTTTATGGTCATGGTCTGCCGTTTATTAAGCCTGAAAATATCAAATATAATAGGCGCTAATCACGTTGCTCACTTTACTCTTGGCTAGCTGTTTAGTCTAACGCCCCTTTTAGAGTACACTAGTCCTATTCGACCCGCCTTTCAATGCGTGCAGTTACTAACAAGTAAGGCATTGACCTAGTTCATTATGGTAGATAAACCACTCGTGACCTCATTACCGATTCATGCCTTACTCACACCACTTAGAGATGCATTTAAGTGCCAGAACCAAGTGATCCTTGAAGCGCCAACTGGTGTCGGTAAATCAACGGCTTTGCCACTGGATATGCTTGATTGGTCAGAGATAAAAGGCAAAATTTTAATGCTAGAGCCACGCCGAGTAGCAGCGCGTAATGTGGCGCATTTTATTGCCAAGCAGCGTGGCTGTGAGCTAGGCACGGAAGTGGGCTATCGGGTCAAAGGCGACTCAAAAGTATCGCAGCAAACCAGATTAGAAATTGTCACCGAAGGCGTATTGACCCGGATGATCCAGCATGACCCGGAGCTAAGCGGGATCGACATGGTGATATTCGATGAAATTCATGAACGTCACTTAACAACGGACTTAGGTTTGGCACTCGCGCTTGAGATCCAAGCTAGCTTTCGTGAAGATTTAAAAATTCTAGCCATGTCGGCAACCTTATCTGGCTTGCCGTTAAGCGATGTGATGCCTGACGCCAAGCAGCTTAAAAGTGAAGGGCGCAGTTTTCCTGTTGAGCATAGTTACAGCGCAGTGAGTAATCAAAGCCATTGGCTCGAACATATGGCAAAGGTGATTATTAACAGCCTCAATGAGCATACAACAGGCTCATTACTGGCATTTCTCCCTGGGCAAGGTGAGATCAATCGCTTACATGGCATATTGAGCGCGAGGCTAGATAGCAGTGCTTATATGATCTGTCCGTTATACGGCAGCTTAAGTGCTAAAGCGCAAGATCAAGCGATTGCGCCAGCGCCAGAAGGCATACGTAAAGTCGTGTTGTCAACGAACGTAGCTGAATCGAGTTTAACCATCGACGGCATTACCCAAGTTATTGATTCAGGCTATAAACGCCAAGCTCGTTTTAACCCCAAAACCGGCGTAACTCGGTTATCGCTAAAACGTATTAGCCAAGCATCGGCAGCGCAAAGAGCTGGCCGCGCAGGCCGCTTAATGGCGGGCTTTTGTACACGCTTATGGAGCCAAGAAGAACATGGCCGATTAACTCAAGCTGATGAGCCAGAGATCTTACACACAGACTTACTGTCTATGGTGCTAGATGGGGCATTTTGGGGAGTGAAGTCATTAGCCGAGTTGCCGATGTTGACCCCACCATCTGCGGCAAATGAGCAAGTGAGTTGGCAATTGCTGCAAACGATGGCCATGGTCAATGATGCACGTTTAATAACCCCACACGGCCGCGCTGCGCACAAGTTAGGTTGTAGTCCAAGGCTTGCGCATATGCTATTGATGGCTAAGCAAGCTGCGAGCGACAATAGCGATGTTAATTTTGCTGCTCTGGCCTGTATTCTTGCGGGCACGCTTGAGTCTCGTAGCCGCAGTCGTCAAGGTGCGGACATCAGCCGTTATTTAAATGAAGCCCTGCAAGGCGAGTCGCAAAAGCAGATCCGTAACTGGGTTAATACCCTTGAGTTATCGGCCTTAGGTCGGGTTGATTTAAACCAAGTTGCACGACAGGCGAGCCGAGACGAAATCGCCATTTTGCTTGCTTATGCTTATCCTGATCGAATAGCTAAAGCTCGCGGTGTAACCGGTTACCAACTTGCTAACGGCAGCGGCGTAGACTTACTTGCTGAAGATGCACTATCTGGTTCATCTTGGCTCGTGGTTGCAGACTTTCAAGAAACGGAAGGGCGTTCACAGGGCAAAGTTTATTTGGCGGCCGAGTTAGATCCGCAGCTGTTCAACACTGAGCTAAAGTCCTTAGTGCTGAGCCAAGAACACGGCGGCTGGGATGATGTTAAAGGGCGATTTTTTGCCGAAAAGCAGCAAAAAATTGGCCAGATTTTATTAAGCCAGACCCCAATAAAAAATATCGACCAAGACTTAATTAAGCAGGCCATTGAAGAGCAAATTCGCTTAAAAGGTCTGTCATTAATGAACTTTAATGAAGCTTGTCAGCAACTACAATATCGAGTCAGCTTAGCAAGGCAATACTGCCCAGAGTATGACTGGCCTGCACTTGATAACGAAACCTTATTAGATACCTTGGCAGATTGGCTCAGGCCTTACCTAGATCAAGTTAGAAGTCTTGCACAATTACAGCAATTAGATTGTTATACTCTGCTGCTTAATCTTTTGCCGTGGGATTTACAGCAAAAGCTAGACAGTTTACTACCCAAGAAATGGCCACTGGCCACAGGCAGTAATGTCACCATTGAATATGATGATTTAGGCCGGGCTTTGCTAAGCGTTAGGTTGCAAGAGGCCTTAGGTATGCAACAGAGTCCGCTATTAGCTCAAGGCAAGTTAGTGGTCACTATGGAGCTATTATCACCTGCTCACAGGCCGCTGGCGCTCACTGCTGATTTAGCCAGTTTTTGGCAAGGGCCTTATGAGCATGTAAAAAAAGAGATGAAGGGGCGATACCCTCGACACCTTTGGCCAGATGATCCAGCCAATACCCAGCCGACCAAATTTACTAAAAAGAAGACGCTTAGCTCGCAATAAGCGCTAAACGTTACGGAAGTAGAATGACAGATAAAGCGACACCCAAAGCCGCAGCTAAAAAAGCACCAGCGAAAAAGAAGCCAGCAGCAAGAAAACCGCGAGCAACCAAAAAATCCAGCGCTAAAAAGGCCGGCCCAGGTTGGGGCAGAAAACTATGGTCTATCTGTTGGAAGCTTGGCTTAATTTTAGTTGTTGTGATTGCCTCCTACGGGATCTATTTAGACCAGATCATTGCCCGCAAATTTGAAGGGCAGAAATGGCACCTTCCGGCACAAGTTTTTAGTCGCTCAATGGCGCTTTATCCTGGTGCGGCAGTGAGCCATGGTCAGCTAATGGCTGAGCTTAAGTTGCTTGGTTATCGCAAGGTGGCAAATCCGCGTCAGGTGGGAGAGTTTTCAGCATCTAAGACCAAAATCGATTTGTGGCGTCGACCGTTTTTGCATCCTCAAGGGGATCAAGTTGAGCAAAGGGTGATGATCACCTTCGACAGTAATGGCGTGGTATCGGTTGCTCGTAATAGCGATAAGCGTCAGTTAGCCGTATTTCACTTAGAGCCAGTATTGCTCGATCGTATCATCACTGGCGATGGCGAAGACCGTTTATTTGTGGCAACCGACAAGCTACCTAAACACTTGGTTGAGGCGCTGATCTTAGTTGAAGATCGCAGTTTCTATGAGCATCACGGCGTGAATCCATTTGCGATTTTACGTGCCGCCATGGTTAACATTAGCGCTGGGCGCACAGTGCAGGGCGGCTCAACCTTAACTCAGCAGTTAGCGAAGAACTTCTTCTTATCGAGTGAGCGCTCTCTTACCCGTAAAATCCGTGAAGCATTGATGGCGATTATTATCGATTTTCGTTATGAAAAAGACGAGATTTTAGAGGCTTACTTAAACGAAGTGTATATGGGGCAAGATAAAGCCCGCGGCGTGCACGGTATGGGGCTTGCCTCGCAGTTTTATTTTGGTCGACCCATTGCAGAGCTTACTGTAGCGCAACAAGCGTTTTTAGTGGCTGTGATTAAAGGGCCGTCTTATTACAATCCATGGCGTTATCCTGAACGTGCACAAGACCGACGCGATTTGGTGTTGCGCTTACTGATGGAAGCGGGTGAACTTAATAATGCACAGTATCAAGCCGCTGCAGAGTCGCCACTTGGCTTACGTAAAGCGAATCGCTCAGTACACCAAAAACTGCCAGCATTTTTCTCAGTGGTTAAGCATGAGTTAGCTAATCGATATGGTGACGCTTTGTTGCAGCAATCAGGTATTAAGGTATACACCACGCTTGATCCTATGGCGCAAGAGGCGGCAGAAAAAGCGGTAGAGCAGACCCTCAAACAGCTGGGTAAAAACGACGAATCCTTGCAAGTGGGGATGGTGCTTACTGACAAATACTCAGCAGGTATTGCCGCTATGGTGGGCGACAAAGTACCGAGTTATAAAGGCTTTAACCGTGCAGTAGAAATTCGTCGTCCAATTGGTTCATTGATTAAGCCGTTTGTTTACGCCACAGCCCTTAATCAAGGTGATAAATATAATTTAGCCTCGCCGCTAAAAGATCAGCCTATCACCCTGAAAAATGGCCAAGGTAAAACTTGGTCGCCACAAAACGTGGATAAACAGTTCCGCGGCCAAGTACCGTTATTAACTGCGTTTAAGAAGTCGATGAACGTACCGACTGTGAATCTGGGTATGGCAATTGGCGTGAGTGATGTCGCGACCACACTTGATTCAGCAGGTTGGCGGGAGAAAATTCCTGAGTATCCATCTATGTTACTCGGCGCGGTTAACGGCTCGCCATTAATGGTGGCGCAGGTGTTCCAAACCATTGCTGATGACGGTCGTTATCGCCATCTAAATTCGGTGACGACAGTATTGAATGCGCAAAACCAGCCTCTGGCAGCATCAAGACCACAGGCATCACAAGCGATACCGACAGCGAGTAACTTTTTGGTTAAGTATGCCATGACCCAAGTGGTTGAGTCGGGCACGGCTAAGCGTTTAGGCAATAATTTCCCTTATGTCACGCTTGCAGGTAAGACTGGTACCAGTAATGATTCGCGTGACTCATGGTTTGCTGGTTTTGATGAGCGAAATGTTGCCGCCATTTGGGTTGGTCGAGACGATAACGGTAAAACAGGGCTTTATGGTAGTAGTGGCGCGATGGCCGTTTACCAAGCTTTCTTAAATAACCGCGCACCGCTAAGCCTGCGTATGGCACCTGTCGACGGTGTGGTTCAAGGTTATTTTGAGCGTGATACCGGCGTTGCTAAGCAAGCTGATTGTGCTGGCGTCGTTAAAGTACCAGCGCTAAGAGATAGCTATCAGCCAGTTGCGAATTGTGGTGAGCCATTACCTTGGTGGAAGAAGATGATTGGCGGTTAGGAGTTAATACAAGTGTAAAGCTACTAACTTGAAGATATAAAAAAGCAGCCAATCAGTTGGCTGCTTTTTTGTTAGCTCGCTATTTAAAGTAACTGGCCTTTGAGCTATTCAAAATAACCGACGCGGCTAGTGTGTTCGCCAGAGCGAGAACGTACTTGCATGGTTCCCGATTGCTGCACTGGCTCGCGATATTCCAGCCAACTGGTGCCGTTATCTAGGCTGTACTCAATGGTTAAGCCTGGCAATTGACTAATGATGTGCACCTGATTGTCAATGCGCTTAGCGCCAGGAATGGGCAGATAAAAGCTGATCCCCGCTTCTGCAAGTTTTGGATATTCCTTTTGCGCTAACACACTGGCAAATTCTGCCCACTGACGCGCTTTTTGTTGTTGCTCGTTAGCAGGCACGGTATTTTTATGCCATGCGCGCTCAGCTAACGCAATAATACGCGGGAACACCATCTCTTCTAGTTGCTCTGGGGTACGGATAGTTTCACTCCATACCTGACCTTGAATACCGGCGATATTCTCTGGCTTGTTAAGTTGCGGCAACGCGCGACCCACTAGATCTTCTAGGTTGGTAATTGGCTCTCCTGAGCGGGTGAAGTCGGCATTGGCGTAAACATCCTCTGGGATAAAGTTAAATACCTTTTCGACATCGGTATAGCGTGCAGCCCAGTATAGGCCACGCTCAGTTGGATCTGGCTCTTGCGGGTGGTCAAAGTACAAGTGCGTGCCCATTGAAAGAATCGAGTGGTAGCCTTCATTGGCGAGTCGATAGGCGCGATCTGATACGCCCCATTCCCAAATATTATCCCATGCGTGCACAAAGACTTTATCGTTAGGGAATTGCTCGATAGGGAAAGGCGTGATTCTGTCGTACATTATGCCATCTTCCCAAGCTGAAATATTCAGGCCTCGAGCAGCCAATACTTCCGCCGCTCGGCGAGTGAAGTAGGCTTTTAGATCTGCTGGGCCTTTTACTCCGCTACCAATCTGTTGATATAGCTGGTTACAAACAGGAGAGGCGGTCCAAGAACCGACGCCTACTTCATCACCACCAATATGCACATTGTTGAGTTTTAAGCCCGCCTCGCGGTACATCTGCTGTAGCTCGTAGGCAACTTTATCGACAAAATTGTAGGTTGAATCCATACATACATTGATGGAGTTATCGGTAAAGTATTGCATCGTTGAATACACAGATTTGTCGAGAGGATCTGATAGCAGATACGCGTTGGCTGCAGCTTCATCGCCGGCTTTTAACAATTTATCGTATCTAAGCTCCATCGCCTTAATTGCAGCGCGAGCATGGCCCGGCATATCAATCTCAGGGATCACTTCGATATGACGCTCTTTGGCGTATTTAAGAATATCGACAAACTCTTGTTTGCTATAAAAACCATTGGTTTGTGACGTTTTAAAAGGCCCAGAACCGCGTGTTGGCAACATACATTCTGTTTCTGATAAATCAAAACAACGCTGACTGCCTAAATCTGTTAGCTCAGGTAGCCCTTCAATCTCTATTCGCCATGATTCATCTTCGGTTAAGTGCAGGTGCAACTTGTTGAGCTTGTAGTGCGCCATTTGATCGATAAGCTTTTTAGTGATCTCTACGCCGTGGAAGTTGCGACTCATGTCGTACATAAAGCCGCGCCATTCGTATTGCGGCGCATCATTGGCGCTTAGGCGAGGTAATTCAATTTGGCTATGAGTGCCGCTTGGGGTCAGGCTTAACAAACTTTGAATCGCGTAAAATACGCCAGCGTTATCAGCACCAATAATTTCAATACGATTCTTTTCAACTTCTAAGCTGTAGCTTTCAGCTGCCCAATCTTCATCGCCGTCATAAATCGACAATGAAATCAGTTTTTTATCTTGGGCTGGTAAGTTGTTTGGTGTGACTTTTAACGAACCATTTAGCTTGCTATCTAAGGTATCGCCGAGCAAGTTTGCTTCTGACTTAAGACTTCCTTGATAGGAGATCTGCCAGTCTGCAGTTAACTGTGTACTTGAGCTACGATACTTAACCTGGTTTGGGGTGGGGATGATGACTCGCTTGGCTGCTTCTTCTGTTAGCGCATACTCTTGAGTCGCGCTGTAACGATCATATCGCCAAGCACTTGTGGGTCTTTCCCAGTGATCTTTAGGGCTGCTATAACGCTGGTACTGCTCAGGTTTATCCAGTGGCTTGATATATTGGCTGCTATCTTCGGTATCGGTTGAGCTAAAAACCGCAGGAGTAAGTGAGTTTTGGGTGATAAAGCTTCTAGGCATAAAGTCGCTATAAGAAGATGCCCAGCTCTCGCCTTCAAATGCTATGGTTAGCTTTTCACCCGCTTTTAGGCCTTTGAAGTTTGCCGTAGGAGTGATTTTATAAAGGTCGCCTTGGACAAATTGAAAAGCTAAACCTTCAGACTCTTTAGTTAGAATCGGGCGGATCACATTGGTATAGATCACCCAGTCGGCCGTCCCTGCAGGTAAATCAACATTAGACTGGTTAATTAGCTCGATATTGGCAAGGTGCGACTTATCACCATTATGGTAGTTATCGACGACTTGCCATGACCAGCTCGTTTTATCTGCGAACTCGTTAAGTTCCGCTTGGCTAAAATCTGCCGATACGTTTAGGCTCGATAGTGCAACCGTTAAAGGTAGCAATCCTTTTAAAATATTCACTTACACTCCTAAATCATGAAATTAACTATTGGCTAATTGATAGGGGGTCTAACAGCTCGCGCCTTTGATATAAGCGATGGCTCCAGCCCTGTTTATTAGCTGTCGAAATAGAGTTAGCTTTTGTAAGTGGCGAGCCATACCGCATATGATTGCTCATTATTTCTAGCAATCAATGACTAGGCCTATCCTTGCTTCACCGAGTGTTAAAGCTATCTGTTGCTAGCTAACACCATAATTACTCGTTAGTGGTAATCGTATAATCTTAAGTGTCGGTGCCGCGCTTATTAAAAGCTTCCGTCTTTTAACAAAAATGTAATCTTGGCTAGATATACGCCAAAGTGACAGCGCTGTCAATTTGTTGTTAACGCAGTGTAAGTGGCTATGCTTAAACTGAAATTAATTCCATAGTTGTCGTGTTTTAGAACTAAAAAAACGATGCATAATTGCCTGTGGTTAGTGAATAGTAGCCAGAGAAAAAGTGACAAGTTTAGAGGATAAACTGAGTTTACTTAGCGCATTAACCAGCAGAGTGACGGCGCTAGAATAAAGTTTTCAATTTTATTTCGTCTTTTTAGAAAGCGGCTCGTCTTAAGGGAGTAATCAATAACAGATGACTCATTCGGAGAGCCTAAATGATCAAACTAATTAGCTTTAAAAACTGCCCATTTGTACAACGTGTTATGGGGGCGCTAATAATGAAAAATATCCCATTCGAAATTGAATACATTGAACTCAGTAATAAACCGCAGTGGTTTTTAGATATTGCGCCTAATGGCCAAGTACCAGTGCTAGTGACTGAAGATAAAACTGTACTGTTTGAGTCTGATGCTATTGTTGAGTACTTAGATGATAAATATGCGCCAATTGAGCAAGTGTCGGCTGAGCAAAAAGCGTTAGACCGAGCTTGGTCGTATCAGGCGAGTAAACACTATATGCCACAATGCGGCACTATGGGAAGCAAAGACCAACAGACATTTGAAACTCGACTCGCTAACTTGGCCAAAGCTTTTGCTAAAGCTGAAAATCAATTAGCTGAAAGCATGTTTTTTAAAGGCGATTATATCTCTAATGTTGATATTGCCTGGCTGCCGTTACTGCATCGCGCTGCGGTGATCCGTAATTGTTCTGGCTTTGATATGTTAGCGGGTTACCCGAAAGTACAAAAGTGGCAAGCGGCACTGATTGATTCGGGGTTAGCCGACAAAACTGTACCGGAAAACTTTGTCGAGACCTTTAGCAGTTTTTACCTAAAAAATACCTATCTAGCGAGCCTAATTAATGGCACTGAAGCCGTGGCATTATCAAATGGCTGCGCATCAAGTTCGTGTTGTGGCTAAAGGTTTTATCAAAAAGGCGATGCTCTTATGAGTATCGCCTTTATTTTTCGGATTTGAAGAGTTGTTTATTAGTGGGCTTTTACAAGCTCTGCGCGTCTCGCTTTGAGCAAACAAAGTAGCGGAATAATTGCAATAATAACGATTAATGCTGCCCAATTACTGTTTTGAATCACCCCAAATCTGGCCGCAATAATACTGCCAATTAATGCGCCGCTACCTATGCCCACGTTGAAGAGACCTGAGTAAATCGCCATGGCGACATCGGTGGCATCTGGAGCGAGTTTTAAGCCTTTTGATTGCAGTGATAAGCACATTAGCATCATGCCGGTACCCCATAAAATACACAGTGGCAATAACAACCAAATGTAGCTGGCAATAAAAGGTAAAATCGCCATACAGCTACCTAAAATGACAATGGCAATTATTAGCAATTGCTGAGCATATTTGCCTTGATAGCGACTAAATAGCGCACTGCCAATTAGGCCAGCAGCACCAAAAATCAACAAAATCATGGTGGTAATATTGGCCGAATAACCAAAATGCTCTTGCAGTAAGGGTTCTAAATAGGTGTAAACGCTGTAGTGAGCGGTTACCAGCACCATAGTTAATGCGTAAAGCCAAAGTAAGGCTTTGTTGCGCGCTAGTGCAGGTAAACTGCGCCAGCTACCACCATGAGTTGCTGGTAAGTTTGGTAGTCCGCGCCACAGCAGTAGCATCATAATCAGCGTTAGCACGGCAATTAAACCAAAGATGCTACGCCAGCCAACTAATTGGCCTATGACTCGACCTAAGGGAATACCTAACACCAAAGCCAGTACACAACCGGTAGCAAAAATGCTTAAGGCTTTAGCCCCTTGGCCTTCAGGTGCTAATCTCACCACAAGGGCTGGGGCGATCGCCCAGAAAAGTGCATGAGTTAAAGCAATACCAACACGGCCTGACAGTAAAATGTCGTAGCTGGGTGCCCACACACAAATGCCATGGCTGATGATAAACACAGACATTAAACCAAGTAACAGCTTTTTACGTTCAAAGCGCGCAAATAGCAGTACTGCAGGCAGGGAAGCGAGTGCAACAACGGCGGCATAAACGGTAAGCATTGGCCCAACGGCCACAGCGCTCATATTAAAGCTCTGCCCAAGAGCAGCTAAAATGCCCACTGGCACAAATTCAGTAGAAACAAAGACAAAGGCGGTAAGTGCTAATAACCATACCGGAGCCCAAGTGACAAGGCGCTGTTTCATTGAAGCGAAGATCCAAAATTAAAAGGGCGCAAAGTCTACGCTTAAATCAGTTTTTTGGCGAGTAGCTAAATGAGAGTGGTAACGCAAAATGTGTGATTTGTGAGCAGAGTGGCGCTTTGACTGAAGGGAGATTTAAATATCGCATAGAACTCAAACCCCAAACCCCAGGCCCTAGAACCTTTTAATACTTCTTCAATAAAAAATAACGCTCAGGACTTTTATCTGTTCCCGGTACAGTACCGATAATTTCAAAGCCGAGTTTTTGGTAAAACAGCGGCGCTTGAAATGACAAGGTATCGACTTGCGCCATGATGCAGCCGCGACTTTTAGCCTCAGTCTCAGCATATTGCATTAGTTTCTTACCTATCCCAGAACGTCTTTGTTGCTCATCGACCCACAAAACATTATACCAATCAGTATAAAGATTTGATCGCTCAGCGAGAGTTTAGCGGTTCTGAGGCAAGGCAACGAGTGAAGAGCATAGTTATTCTACGTTTAAGCTTGTTAACGCAGTATCAGAGCCGCTAAAACTCGCCATTCTGGAGCGTTTTTGGCTGCCTACTTCTGCGTTGAATAACTTCAAAAGGGAGCAACCATTCTTTCAGCTATTCGCCTTGAATTAGTTTGCCAAAAATGCTCTGAGTAGATCAACTTCTTATACTGATTGGTATTCTCAAGAAGTTGTCATAGATGGTGCATCCGGCAACGCCAGCGATTAACTTTCCACTGGCGTCATGGGCGACTACAGAAAGTGGCTGAGAGGTTTCTGGCCCCATATGATCTGCATTGAACTGGCGCACCCCAGCAATTAATGCATTAACGTTTGCGGTGTTGTCATCATCGGTGACTGTTATTTTCATCTTATATCTCCAGTAACGAGTATTTAGCCGCTCAATCTCTAATACCCAATACCTAATCCTTAACCCTTAGTCTAGGACGATAAAAGTCTACTATTGCAGTCCTAGCTAGAACCAACTTTGCTCGATCGCCGTTGAAAAGGTAACAGAGTAATGAGACAAAATTGCACTGTGACCTGCAGTAAACATCTCAAATGAGGCATCAGTCGGCATAGTGACAGAACTGCTCGTTACATTGAGGATTAGCTCTGGAAACAAGATGGAGCTGGCAGCATTAACCAAGTCTTGCGCCTCGCTCAGTGGGTAATCTGTATTAGTTAATGATGCCGTTGAAATATTTGATAATTTTGAATCAGACACTTCAGTTGTCACTGAGCTATTTGTCAGTTCAGCTATTGCCTCGTTTTGATTGTTGACCAATGTCGCTACTGCAAAATTAGCAGGTTCGTCAGCGGTGTATTGATAACCTTCATCGAACTCAATATCGCGGCTGTTTTCAAAAGTGAAGTTGGCGATTGCACTATCTGCCGGCAGATTGAAGATGACTCTTGATGTTGTCGTGCTCTTGGCGTAATCATTTTTGTGCAGCACATCATTGTACGCGTACTCAACTCTCACTTCTTGCTGGTTGGTTTCGTCATTTAATCGGCTTATACATTTGACACTAATCTTGTCTGTGGCAGTGCACAAGCGAGTAATAATGGCGTCAGATAGGCCTACCTGTTGCGCGGCACTTCTGAACTGGTCATCGACGATAACTTCATCATCGTCATCATCTGGATGCAAGATATTGTCGATATATTCACAGCCACTGATATTTAGACATAACAAACTGACAGCTAGTACTTTGAATTTAGTATCCATAAATCGACAACTCTCTATACAAAAATAGATAAAAACCAATATTGACGTCAATTTAGCATTGTTTGCGTTGGTGGTAATAGCGATTTTTTTAAACAGATTGTTGTTAGCATTAATGTAAATTTTGACGCATAGACTTGACAGCTTTTCCGCGTCAATTCATCAACTTTGACTTGAAGTTTACTCGCCCCAATAAACCAATAATGAATGCGCTTTTAGCGAAACCAAGCATAGAGCACCGACTGATTTACAGTTTATTTACTCAGTTTTATGACGAGTTGAAATATTGTGTTTGAGTTCCAATCCCCGCCGCATAGTTAGCAGATCTTCAATCAATAGGAGGTTTAGTTACGGTTTAACTAATTAAGAGACCGTTAAACTTGGTCAATCTTCGATTTATATCCCTACAAACTATCCGGCATCTTTACATCAGTTCTATTAGCGCCTATGAGAAACACAATATCAATTATGTAAATGGGATGTATTATCATTTGTATTCGTGTAGCATAAATGTAAATCACAATTGTTAACATTCATTGGTCGCTAAACTTTTAGCAATATTAAGGTATTTGTATGCAACTGAAAAAATCGATTTTGGCAACGACAATAGCACTTTCTATGGGGCTATTAACGGCTTGTGGCGGTTCTGATTCTGATGGATCTCCAACTCCCGAGCCTGCACCAGCAAACAGCACCCCAACAGATGTTGTTTTGTCTGATGTTACCGTTGACGAAAATACTGCTAATGCAGTTGTAGGTACGCTATCTGCAGTTGATGCTGATAGCGGTGATACACATACATTTACCGTTGCCGGTGATCAGTTTGTTATTGAAGGCAATACGCTGCAACTTGCAGATGGCTTGGTGTTAGATGCAGACGGTGCGGAGTCTCTAGAGCTTGAAGCAGAGTTAACTGTAACGGACAACAACAATGCCAGCTTTACTAAAACAGTGACTATTACTATCAACGATGTAATGGATCGTTACACCTTTGACAGCAAGCTTATTGATGGTGATTCAAGTGTGGCTTATACAGGGCAAACAGGTCGTCATGTACTAATTGCAGAGCTGAATAACTACATCAAAAATCAGCTAGAAGCTGATGTGGATGCTGGTAACTTAGCAGATAAAGCTGCCGTTCTTGCAAAGCTTAACTACTTCTATCGTCCAGACAAAGACACTGAGTACGATGATATTGCTATCACTTTCATCGATAACTCAAAAGATGGTCTGTTATCAGATATCACAGGTTATAAGAGCATTTTAGAAAAAGTTGCTGGTAACGATACAGGTGGTCAGCATAAAGATTGGAACAATGGCGCATTTGCCGGTTGGGGAGCAACGGGCTCTACCACACCTACAGATTTAGTTGCAGCTTTGTTTGATCGTTTAGCAGATAACGCTGTTGATAAAATTAACGGTAGCGTACGTAAAGACGTACTTGGTAAAGATATCGCTAAAGTTTACGTTGATGAAAATGGCGTCGATTTAGCACAGTTAATTCAAAAGTTCCTATTAATGTCAGTGGCGTACTCACAATCATCTGATGATTACTTTGGTGTAGATACTGATGGTAAGGGTTTAAGAACCGATAACACTGGACCTGCTAAAGGTGATGCAAGCAAGCCATATACAAACCTTGAACACCAGTTCGATGAAGGTTTTGGCTACTTTGGCGCTGCAGTTAACTACCTAGAATACAGCGATGTAGAAATCGCCGGTAAGGTTGCTGACGGTAATGGTCGTAGTGACTGGAATGGCTCGCACGACACTGACGCTGACGGCAAAATTGACCTACGTAGTGAGTACAACTTTGGCCAGTCAGTTAATGCTGCTAAGCGTGACTTAGGTACCGCTGACAATGCTGCGGCAACTGATTACACCAAGCAAGCTATGGAGGCCTTTATTGCTGGTCGTAAGCTGATCAACGATAACGTTCCACAAGCACTAACTGATGCACAACTTGAAGAGCTTAAAGGCTTTGCTATGACAGGTCTTGATGCTTGGGAGCGTGCAATTGTTGCAACAGTTGTGCACTACATTAACGACGTAACTGCTGATCTTGCGCCACTTGCAGATGGTGGTGACAGTGCAGACTTCAACTATGAAAATCTTGCTAAGCATTACTCTGAAATGAAAGGTTTTGCACTGGGCCTGCAGTTTAGTGAATACGCAGGTATCACTGATGCAGACTTTGTGAAACTACACGAGTTGATGGGTGAAGAGCCTGTGCTAACTGGTGATGTGGATGCTTATATTGCAGAGTTGAGCGAAGCGCGCGATATCTTGGAAGCAAGCTATGAGCTTGACGCTGACAATGTTGCTAACTGGTAATCCACCACCGTTAATTAACACCTTTTAAGGTAAAAAGCTTGGCATCGTAAGGTGCCGAGCTTTTGTTGTTTTTGTACTTTTATTTAATTACTTTCTAAAGTACTAAGGGAAAACTATGACAAGCCATCCCCGCTATTCAGTGTTAAGTGTTGCCTTAATGGGCATATTACTTAGCGGCTGTAATGAAAGCACTAGCAGTGACGCCGGTGCAGACTACGGCAATCAAGACAATACCACTTCAGATTTTGACCAAAAAGCACTTATTGTTAACCTAGTTGACGGTGTCATCACTCCTACTTTTGAGCAATTCGTTAGCGTCAGTAATCAGCAAATCAGCGACATTAGCGCTTATTGCTCAGTAGCAAAAGCTTTCGAGCAAGACCCAAGCGATAATACCGAGTTAACCCAAACTTCAGCCACAGCGCAGCAAAGTTGGCGCAATACTATGTCGGTATGGCAACAAGCTGAAATGATGCAGCTTGGCCCGCTAACATTCGATGATGGCGCACTGCGCAATAAAATCTATTCTTGGCCGGTAACCAGTCGTTGTGGTGTCGATCTTGATGTTGTCTCATTTGAAAACAATGACATTAACGGCACGCCCTACGACATAGCTTCTCGCACACCTGCACGTAAAGGCATGGTGGCGCTTGAATATTTGCTATTTAACCCAAGCTTTGAGCATAGCTGTACTGGTAACTCAACGCCTGCTGGCTGGGATAATCGCACTGACGATGACCGTCGAGTCGCCCGCTGTGAGTTTGCAGTTGAAGCTGCAAAAGATATTAATAATAACGCTCAGCAGTTACTTATCGAGTGGAGTGGTGATAACGGCTATGGCGCTAGCTTAAAGCAAGCGGGTGAGGCGGGTAGTAGCTTTGCTACAGTGCATGAAGCCGTCAATAAACTCTCTGATGCACTGTTTTATATCGACAGCGTGACGAAAGATCGCAAGTTGGCAGTACCATTAGGCAAATTTGCCAACATTTGTGGCAGCAGTGTTTGTCCGGAAGATGTTGAATCTCCACTAGCAAACCATTCAATTGAAAATATCAGCAGTAACCTTGAAGCCCTTAGCGCGCTGTTTTCGGGTAATGAAGGGTTAGGCTTTGATGACTATTTGATTGATGAAAACGATGCCGATACAGCAACAGCCCTGCGTGAACGTATTGCCACTGCGCTTGCCAATAGCCGCAGTTACCAAACCAGTTTAGCTGACACGTTGGTGAGTGATGAAGAGCAAGTCGCTTCAACCCATGACGATGTTAAAGCGGTAACCGATAAGCTTAAGAATGAGTTTATTAATTCACTTGCGCTAGAGCTGCCACAAACTTCAGCTGGAGATAACGACTAATGAACAATCTTGCAATAGGGAAAAAACTTAGTCTTGTTATTGCCATTCAACTGGCGTTAGTGAGCCAAGTGTCAGCGGCTGATAAAGACAGCAATACCGCTGCAGACTCCGATAAAACCAGCGTGAATGACAGTTATATCGAAAAGATGCAGATCATTGGTCATGATGCACGTTTAAGCAAGCAAACAGGCTCGGCGACCTTGATTGATGAGCTAGAACTTGAGCAGTTTAAGTTTGATGATATTAACCGGGTATTATACAGCGTACCTGGGGTGAATATTCGTGAAGAGGATGGCTATGGCTTGCGCCCTAACATCGGTTTTCGCGGCGCAACACCTGAGCGTAGTAAAAAAATTAATATCATGGAAGATGGGGTGCTCATTGGTCCTGCGCCATATTCAGCAGCTTCTGCATATTATTTTCCAATGACCTCAAAAATGACCGCTATTGAAGTCTTTAAAGGCCCTGCAGCGATTAAGTACGGCCCAAATACGGTGGCAGGCTCGCTGAACATGGTAACCCGCGCGGTACCACAAAGCAGTGAAGGCTTAATCGATGTCTCTGCTGGTAGTGATGGCTTTGCAAAAGCTCACGGCTATTACGGTAATACTATCGACAACTTTGGCTTTTTAATTGAAGGCGTGCATATGCGTGCCGATGGTTTTAAAGAGTTAGATGGTGGCGGTAATACTGGTTTTGAGAAAAACGATATTATGGCTAAGCTGCGTTATGACTTAGCGGGTGATGCGTTTGATCAAGTATTCGAGCTAAAGCTAGCTTATGCCGATGAAACCTCTGATGAAACCTATTTAGGTCTTACCGATGATGATTTTGCCGCTAATCCAAACCGTCGCTATGTTGCTAGCCAACTGGATAACATGGATTGGGAGCATACTCAGGTGCAGTTCAATCACTTTATTACTGGTGATAATTTTGATGTAACCACCCGTGTATATCGTAATGACTTTGACCGCGCTTGGTACAAAATTAACGGCTTCAAGCAGTTTGATAATACTTATGAAAGTTTACAAGAGATCTTAGCTAACCCAGATAAAAACGAGGATACTCGCGCCTTTTACAATATCCTGACAGGTAGCCAAGACTCAGTCACTGAGGCGCAAAAGCTGATTTTAGGTAATAACGACCGAACCTATTACTCGCAAGGTATTCAGTCTGATCTGAACTTGCAGTTGGAACTATTTGGTCTAGAACATCAGTTCGCAACGGGTGTACGTTTTCATCAAGACCAAATTGAGCGTAATCACACCACTGATGTTTACTTAATGCAGCAAGCGAATCTTGTTAGTGATGGCAGTGAGACTAAAGCATCAACAACGGATCGTGAAAAAACCGATGCTTGGTCGGTATATCTACAAGACACTATCAGCATTAGTGCGCTAGATATTACAGCGGGTGTTCGTGGTGAATTCATTGACGCTCACTATCAAAACCGCGCGCCCGGTGAAGAACTCAACTACCTAAATAAAACGACGCGTGTTTGGTTACCAAGCTTTAGTGCGTTTTACACCTTATCGGATAATGCCGGTTTGTTGTTTGGTGTGCATGAAGGCTTTTTGCCAACCAGCCCTAAGCAAGATCCAAGTCTTGAAGTTGAGAGCAGCATTAACTACGAGTTAGGTGGCCGTTATAACGATGGTAACTTTAACTTAGAACTTATCGGTTTCTTTAACGACATCAGTAATCTTAAAGAAGGCTGCCAATTCTCAAGCTGTGGTAGCGATGACGACACAGAGTTTAACGGTGGTGAAGTTGATATCTTAGGCCTTGAGCTCACCTCTGGTTATAGCATTAGCTTAACCGACGATATCGATCTGCCTATGTCATTGTCTTATACCTATACTCAGTCAGAGTTTAAAACTAGCTTTGAGTCAGGTTTTGATATGTGGGGTGATGTCACTGCAGGTGACGAGCTGCCTTACTTGCCGGAGAATCAACTAGCAGTCAATCTTGGTCTAGTGAGTGATCAGTGGGACGTTAACATGATAGTGCGTTACATTGGTGAGATGAAAGAAGCTTCTGGTGAAGGTGTGGTGCTTTCAGGCAGTACAACCGAAGCGCTTACTGTTGTTGATATGTCAGCAAGTTATAACTTTAACCAATACGGCCTTGTGTACGTTAAAGCGGATAATCTGTTTGATACCCAAGAAATTGTCAGTCGCCGCCCATACGGGGCAAGACCAAGCAAGCCACAACAATTTCAAGTGGGTTATCAATACCGCTTTTAAGCAGTCGGCGGTGGTTTAGTTAAGCCACCGCCAGTTTGATACTGGAGTATCGTATCGACACCATTATTACGTTTTTTAATATCAATTTAGGCGATCTGCTTAACTATCCTTTTGATAGCAGTAAGCGGATCTTTATCGGCTATTTAATCGGCGCGGTAGTATTAGCACTGCCAGTGTATTTTGCAGCGACCAAAGCTGATGGCGTAGCAACAAGAGGTATTAAAGGCTTTGCGGCATTTTTACTGCCTAAGGAAGTATTTTTAGCTGCTTCAGCCAAACTTGATTATCAACTGTTTGTGCTGAATAAACTGATTAAAGCTGCGTTATTTGCACCGTTAATGCTCACTATGGTGCCTGTAGCGTTAAGTGTGTCATCGGCATTAGAGTCACTATTTGGTGGCGCATTGATGTTAGATGTTGCGCCATGGCTAGTGATGAGTCTGTTCACCATATTGCTGTTTATTCTTGATGATTTCAGCCGCTTTTTACTGCATTACATTTTGCATAAAGTGCCTTGGTTATGGCAATTTCATAAAGTGCATCATTCAGCCACAGTGCTTACACCTTTTACTATTTACCGCACCCACCCTGTCGAAAGTTATCTTTATGGTTGCCGAATGGCGCTATCCCAAGGCGTTGCTGTGGGGATAGGTTACGCCATATTTGGCCCAACACTGAAAATGTACGACGTACTTGGCGCTAATGTATTTGTGTTCGCCTTTAATGTACTTGGTGCCAACTTACGCCATAGCCATATTTGGCTCAGCTGGGGGGATAAGCTAGAAAACTGGTTTATTAGCCCTGCACAGCATCAGGTTCACCATAGTGCTGCCATAGAGCATCGCGATACAAACCTCGGGTCGGCGCTGGCTATTTGGGATCGCGCTTTAGGGTGTTTGATTAAAGCGAGTAGTGTCAGCAAGTTAACCTTAGGCGTGGGTAATTTCACTGGTCACAATAGTTTATGGGGCATTTATAGCGATCCCTTTAAGCAAATCTTTAATCGCTGCCGGCAAACAATTAGCCGTATTTGGCAGCGCAACCAGCCGTCTTAGCCACTGGTGACCAGCTCATCGGGTGAGTCAAAAGCAAAACTTGGTATACACTGACGCACTATTTTTATGGCTAATGAATAATTTGAGTGAATATGTTTTTAAGTACTTATTTTAAAAAAGAAAACCAGTCAGTTACTATCACTCCGACCCAGGCCAGTGATTTTGCTAAAAGCATTGCTCAAGACTTCAACCCTATCCACGATGTGGCGGCAAAGCGTTTTTGTGTACCCGGAGATTTGTTATTTGCCTTAGTCCTTAATCAATACGGCTTAAGCCAGAAAATGACGTTTAACTTCGCTGGTATGGTTGGCGATGGTGTGCAGTTACAGTTTCCTGATGATGTAGCTGAAGATTTTGATATTCGTGACAATAAAGACAAATGTTACCTTGAAGTGCATCGTAGCGGTGATGTGCGTTATTGTGAAACGCAAATCGAGTCATTTATTCGCAAATATGTGGCGTTTTCAGGGCTTAACTTTATGCATATTTTGGTGCCTATGATGAAGCAGCACCAAATGATGATTAATCCTGCTCGCCCGTTAGTGATCTACGAGAGCATGTCATTTGACTTAACCACTTTAGATTTTACTGAAGTAAGCCTAAAGCTGGTGGAGCAAGACCTACAAATCGAAGGTAAGCGTGGTGATGTGACCTTAACCTTTGAGCTACTCAGTGGTGACGTCATTGTCGGTACTGGCGTTAAAACACTGGTGATGAGTGGATTGCGCCCATACGAAGAAGAGTCTGCATTGCAGATGTGTGATGCCTACGAGAGCCGCAGAGTCGCATTTAGTTAATCGCTCCACCTTATTCTTTACACCTCGAAAGCCGTTTAAGCATTAGCTTAAGCGGCTTTTTAGCACCTAGTCATTGCGCAAAATGTACCTGGTATGTATTAAATTTGCGCAATTAAACCGTTAACCTTCTTATTTAGCTTAAAAATGTGACTTAAACCACTTGAGCGCTTTTTTGATAAAGCGCATTCTACTGGTCCCTATCGCTTACTAGCCCTAATGGTTAGCCAAAGTTGGGGATCCGTTCGGATGAAGGTAGCAGGAGAGTGGGGAGTAACCCCACACCGACGAGGCAACTTTGTAAGGCGTAAAGCCAAACAAAGCACTCTTTCAGGTGCCACTTAGTGGTGAGGACTGTTACTGGACGAGCCTCTGGAGAGACTGTGAGCAATTAAGTGTTCGTAAGCTTAATCGTCACACAGCGCCGAAGGCGAAAGTGTAATCTCAGCTATTAAACTTAGCTAAGAGATTACGCGAAACGCTCAGGCAAAAGGACAGAGGAGAGGATGACTGTGCTAGTTATATATTTCAATATAGCTACATTGAGGTCACTGTCGTTTGTCGCTGCGCCTTTTTCTACTTAGGTTAATATTCATTAGCTTAGGTCGACTCATTCGCTCGTTGCATTCGTTAGTGATTAGCAACAGGCATTTCTTTTCCTCCTCCGATTATTAATAACTCTAATTAAAGAGTTTTGTTGTTTAATACTCGAGGAATACCATGAATTTTCAAGCGCTTTTAGCCGATATCAATGCCATAGTCTGGGGACCTATTACCCTGTGCTTATTGGTTGGAACCGGTCTTTACCTGACTTTACGACTCAAACTTATTCAAGTGTTTAAATTGCCAATGGCCTTAGGTTTATTGTTTAAACCAAACCAAGGCAAGGGCGATTTGTCATCTTTTGCCGCGCTGTGTACTGCGCTATCGGCAACAATCGGTACTGGTAATATTGTTGGTGTGGCAACCGCGATTAAAATTGGTGGCCCTGGGGCACTATTTTGGATGTGGTTAGCTGCCTTTTTTGGTATGGCGACCAAGTACGCTGAATGTATGTTAGCGGTAAAATACCGTACCACAGATGCTAAAGGTAATATTGCTGGTGGCCCAATGTATTACATTGAGCGCGGTTTAGGGCTTAAGTGGTTAGCTAAAATCTTTGCCGTGTTTGGCGTAGGTGTCGCATTTTTTGGTATCGGTACCTTTGCGCAGGTTAATGCCATTAGCGATGCCATGACCATTGCTTTTGAGATCCCATCTTGGGTAACTGCTGTGATACTCACTTTGATGGTTGCTGCAGTGACATTAGGTGGTGTTAAGCGTATTGCTAACGTGGCGCAAAAGTTAGTACCTACTATGGCGCTAGGTTACGTACTTGCCTGTTTATGGGTGTTATTTACCTTTAGTGAGCAAATCATTCCTGCATTTGAACTGGTTATTCACTCAGCCTTTACGCCAATTTCTGCGGCTGGTGGTTTCTTAGGTGCAACGGTCGCGCAGGCATTACAAATTGGTATTGCACGTGGTGTATTTTCCAATGAATCAGGCCTAGGAAGTGCGCCAATTGCCGCAGCAGCGGCTAAGACAAACGAACCTGTAGAGCAAGGTTTGGTAAGTATGACTGGTACTTTCTTTGACACGATTTTAATCTGTACCATGACAGGTCTAGTATTAATCATCACAGGTGTATGGAGCGGTGATACCGCCGGTGCAGCCATGACTAGTGCGGCGTTTGCTGCTAGTGGCTCAGCGGTGATTGGCCAATATGTGGTAACCATTGCCCTAGTTTGTTTTGCCTTTACCACTATTTTAGGTTGGCACTACTACGGTGAACGCTGCTGGTATTACTTAACCGGTGCACGCTTAGGCGACAATGGCATTAAAATTTATCAGTGTGTGTTTTTAGGCTTAATTGCCGGTGGTGCGTTTATTCAGTTGGATGTGATTTGGATGCTAGCCGATACCGTAAATGGTTTGATGGCCATCCCTAACCTAATAGCGATAATCGGTCTAAGACACATTATCTTAAAAGAGACTCGTAAGTACTTTGCTAAGCAACAAGCTTTGCAGACTCAGAGCTCATTAGCTTAAGTACTTGAGCTTACACAGATGCAGTAAGTACCTTTGATTAAATAGGGCCCGCCTCATTAGCTATGACGCGGGCTTTTTCTTGGGCTGTTTTTGTTCAAAAGTATTAAAGAATTTAATTGCCAGCGTCGCTTGTTAACTGCTTATTGATTGAGCATTAAAATACGCCAAAATCGCGTATGATCTCGCTCTAGTAAATAGGTCTTAAAAACTGCCCCAATAGCGCTTTGGCACAATTGCCAAGAGTGGCAGTTTCCTTTAATTTAGAGACCATCGAATTTTTTATAGCCCTGAAATTAGACCTGACATTTTTCGCTTAACGTGCACTTATTAGAGGTAGCACGTTACGGCTCTGTTTGGATTAAGGAATGCAATGCCAAGCTTAAATCGCATCATACTTATCGACACTCACCTACCGGGAGTGGTTGAACTGGCGCTGGATGGCCACACCAATATTTGCGGAACTAACGCATCGGGTAAAACCACATTGCAGCGTTTAGTACCGGTTTTTTATGGTGAATACCCAAGTCGAGTGGTGCCATCAACCCGTGATAGTTTTGAGCGTTGGTATTTACCCCATGATTCAAGCTTTATCATCTACGAATACATTAAGTCAGACGGCCTAGCGTATCAGGCGGTATTGGCATCGGCAGGCGACGGTAAAGGGGTAAACTATCGCTTTATTGCTAAAGGCTTTGAGCTTGATGATTACATTAAGACCAAGCAAGGCGACAGCATTCAGTGTTACACCATGGCGGAACTTGGCCGTGAGATGAAACGCGCTGGCGTTGCGGTGACTAACCTGCTCAATACTCGCGAGTTTAGAGCGATTATCCAAAACGATCGCGCGCTATTAAGCACAGGCAGTAACCGCACTGAGTTACGTAATTACGCCCGTCAGTTCTCACTGTGTGAAGCTGAGCATTCACTGCGTCACATTGAAAAGCTAGCGAAAGCGGTGCACTCGAAAGAGGGCAAAATGGAAACGATCAAATCGATGATCGCTGCCATTTTAGAAGAAGACGGGGTTAATCCACCAAGCTCACGTTTAAACCCACAGCGCGTAGAAGCGTGGATCCGCGAAAGTCAGCTGATTCAAGGCTTCGAGCAAATTCGTCCAGAGTTTGAAAAGCTAGAGCAAGAATTTGACCAGTTGTTAAGTACTGAGCAGCGCCTTGCCAGTTTGCGCCGTGGTTACAGTAAAGATGAAACCACAGAAGTTGAGCGTCAAGAACACCATCAAGATCTATCTAAAGCACTCAATGCCCAGTTACGTCAGCTTGATGAAGATTGGAAAGAGCAGCGCGATGAGCTGAGCTTAGATCTGTCTGCTGCCAAAGGTGATGTGGCTAAGTGTGAGCATGAACTGGACGCGATTGAAGATCAGCATGCCAGTTTCCAAGATGCAGACATCGAACAAGCGAAAGCAGATTTAGAGCAATTGCCTAACTGGCGCGGCAGTTTAGAGAACTTAACTGAACGTCATAAGCTACAAACTGAAAAGCATCAAGATATTGAAGCAGCATACAACGCCCGTCGTAGCAAAATTGGTGAAGGTCTAAACCGCGAGTTAGAAACCTTGCATCAAGAGCAAGATAGTTTGCGTGAATCTCGCGATAAGCAAAGAGAGGTTGGCCGCGGTGAACTTGCCGAGCTTGAGCAAGAGTGGCGTGAATCGACCGAAAAAGGTCAGGCACAATTTAGTGAGCAAGCCTACCAGTTAAAGGTGAATGCAGCCGAGCTTAAAGTGCGTGTTGATAGCGTGACTTACTCAGAAGATGAGAAGTTAGTACTTGCAGTGTTCGACGAGCGTATATCTCGCGCTGATGAAGACCAAGAAGCCTGTAACGCTAAGGTGGACCGCTTAACCAGCGAAGAACGCAAGCTAAGAGCTAAGCGCGATCAAGCAAATGAGAGCTTGCGCGTTGCGGGCATTCGCGTAACTGAGCGTCAAAGCGAGCTTGAAGAACTGCAACATATTTTGTTCCCGCAGTCGCACACCTTACTTGAGTTTTTACGTAAAGAAGCCAGCGGCTGGGAAAACACTTTAGGTAAGGTGATTAACTCAGAGCTACTGCACCGCAGCGACCTACACCCAAGTTTAAGTGGTGATAACCTAGACGCGCTTTACGGTATCGCGCTGGACTTAAAAGCGATTGAAGCGCCAGAGTATGCCGCTTCAGAGCAAGAGCTAAGAGTGAAACATGCCTCAGCCGAAGAAGCATTATCTAGCGCCAAAGAGCTGCAAGCAGAAGCAGAAGATCAGTTAGTTGCTGCCAATACTGAGCTAGATAAATTGCTGCGTGAACTGACGTTTGCCCGCACTGCTTACAAAAATAGCCGTGACGACCTACGCCGTTTGTTTGACGATAAGCGCGCCGAGCAAGAAAAGATTAACCAAGCGCTGAACGAGCGTAAAGCGGCCTCACAAAAGCAACTTACGCGTATTGATAGCGATATCAAGCAGCTACAAGCGCAGCAGCAAGAGTGGCTCGAAGAGCAAAAAGAGCAAGCGCTAGAAGCGCGCATGGAAAAGAATGCTTACTGGCAAGAAGTGGTTGGCGCATTAGACAATCAGCTTGGCCAAGTGAAAGCTAACATTCAGCACCGCCGTGAACATGCTGCCAGCGAGCAAAAAGCCTGTGAGCAGTGGTACAAAAACGAGCTTAAATCTCGTGGTGTTGATGAAGCTAAAATCGTGGCCCTTAAAGCTGAAATTCGCAGCCTAGAAAGCAATATTGCTAAGGCTGAGCAGCGCCGCAGTGAAGTACTGCGTTATGACGATTGGTACCAGCATACTTGGTTACAGCGTAAGCCAAAGCTGCAGTCAGAACTGAGTAAGGTTAAGCATGCTAGCTTAGATTTAGAGCAGCAATTAAAAGCCAAATCAAATGAGATTAAAGCGCAGCGCAGTGAGCTAGAAGCTGAGCGTAAGCAGTCAGATGCGGTGCAAATTGAAGCGTCAGAAAATCTCACTAAACTGCGTAGCTTAATGCGTAAGCTGAGTGAGCTAAAACTGCCACCGAACAATGAAGATGCTCAAGGCAGCTTAACTGAGCGTTTGCGCCAAGGTGAAGACCAACTGCTAAAGCGCGATTCATTAATGGGCTCAGTAAAGCAATATGTTGAGCACTTTGATTCAGTGATTGCCAGCAAATCAGGTTCAGGCTTATCTGAAACTTGGGAGCGCGCCCGTGAAGAATCAAGCTTTGTAAACGACAAAGGCATCCGCATCTTAGATTACCGTAAGCTTGTGCCACAACTTGAGCAGCTGCTTAACGTGATGGTGCCGCAATCGGTAATGGCGCTGCGTGAGCAAGGGCGGATCTTTGGTGTCGACTTAACCGCGTTTTATGATGTTTTGGCCGATATTGACCGTCGTATCGCCTCGCAAAGTGCACGTATTACCCGTGAAGTGGGTGAAGAGCTGTTCCTTGATGGTGTATCAGAATCAGCAGTTAAGATTCGCTCACGCATTAGCGAATTAGAGTTCTGGCCAGAGCTAGAGCTATTTGTAAAAGCCTTCAAACGCTGGAAAGCCGATGGCTTTAACGACTTGCCAGGTGAGGATTACACCAACAGCATGCGCCGCGCGCTAGATATTATCGGCCGCGCTGCACTGTCAGGTGGTATTGCTAAGCTACTTGAAATCGAGCTGCGCCTTAAAGAAGGTAACAGTGACTTAGTTATTCGCACCGACAGACAGTTAAACGAATCATCGAGTCATGGTATGGCATACCTGATCCTATGTAAGTTCCTACTAGCCTTTACCCGCTTATTACGTGGCCGTGCAGAAGTCACCATTCATTGGCCGATTGATGAATTAGGTACACTGCATCACGGTAACGTGAAGAAGATATTTGATGCCTGTGAAAACAACAATATTTCAGTGTTAGGTGCATTCCCGAACCCAGAGTCGGAAGTACTGAACCTGTTTGCTAATCGCTACATCATTAATAAACAAACTAAAAAACTGCAGGTGGTTAAGCCTCAAGTTAATCCTATCGCCGATAAACTTAATCAGCGTCGTGCACAGGAGGCCGTGTAATGAGCCAAGCAACCGAAACTACCATCGTAGGTACTAGCGCTTTAATCGAGCGTTTGCTTAAAGGTCAGTTTATTTGTCGCACCACAGACGAAGATGGCTGGCGCGCACTGAAAAGCCCGTCGACACGTGAGCATGTTGAGCAGTATTTAAATCAGATTAATCGCACCATAGGCTCTGCCGGTGAAGGCGAAGTATTTTTCTGCGGCTATCAGCAAATTGGTGATGGCGAGCGCAAGGTCATTTCTTCGCAGTTTAAAGATATCTGTAATGCGCTTATTCCGCTGGTGGAGTGGTTAGTGTTAGTGCAAGAGGGCAGTGGTCAAGATGCACCGCTATCAGAAGGGGTTGCAGTGCGCTTAACTGAGCTGCAAACTCGCATTGAAGACACACCAGCCTTTCGTGAGCAATTGGCTAAAATCAGCCACTACCGTTTGTTTGGCTCAACCAGTACTAACGTTGATGCACAGATCAAACTGGTGTTTAAGCGCCTAGTTGAGCTGGGCTATTTAACCCGCCCTAATAGTGAAAAGCAGATTTACATCGCCACAGGTAAGTTAGATTACTTGTACGAGGTGATCCGCTTTATCGATGAAACCGAAGGCTTAAGTCTCGAAGCACAAGCTGAAACCGCGACCCAAAGGGATTTGGTTTAATATGAGCAGTAACTTACACCAAGCGGGTGTTAAGCTGCTAAAACAGCTTGGACGCCACGCAGAGCTGGTGATGGACGTATATTTATCGGGCTCAGTGTCGGTGGATGAGACTAATGCCTCAGTCATCGATAAACTGCAAAAGAGTGATATTTTATGGCGACCAGCGCCGGAGCAAGAACTCCGCTTAAAACGTTCAGTGCGTGCTTTGCTAGAAGAAGCCTTGAGTGATGAGCGTAACCGTCAAATTGACTCTAATGTTGGCTCGTCATTGGCCACCATTAAAACCTTGGCAGATCACTACAAAGAAGCGCGTCATAATGTGGATTTCAGCGCATCAGAAGCCTATCTCGCAGATTTAAGTGAGCACGTTTATAGCTTTGCTGATGGCCTGCGTTATTCGATTCGTGTGCTGTGGAGCCGAATTAACAACGAGTTTGGTTATGTTGGCAGTATTAACGCCAAAATTCGTGAAAACGAATTAGCTCAAAGCCAAGTGACCGAGTTGCTAAACGGCTTAGAGATGTTCCAGTTCAGTGAGCTAGGTGAGATTGCGGGTGATACCCGTGAGTTGCGTAAGCTGCTGGTAACCACGCTGCAAGAAACCTTGAGTGATTGTACTCAAGAGCTCAGTGTGGTGCAGGCGCGCCTATTAGAGCTACTTGGGCGTTTTCGCCAAATTCGTGGCCGTACCCGTTTGCTGAAGGGCTGGTTGTTATATACCGACCTACATCCAGATTATAAGCCTGCAGATCATGTTAGCCATAAGCAATTGCCTGCGCTGTTTAACCTCGCAGAGTCATTGTTAGCGCCTGCAGCGGTGGATGTAAGCAATCATGGTTTAGAGCCTGAGTTACTTGAGATTGTTTCAAGTATTAAACGCATCGATCGTTTAAGTGAGGTGGGCTCACAGCGCGAGCAAGATGTATCTGTTGATCTGACCCAAGCCGAAGATTTTGATATTCCAGATAACCCGCTAAAGCTTGCGGTAGATGGTTATTTTTGCGCAGTGATTGACTCAGGTAAGAGCCAGTCGGCACTTGAATACCTTGACGATCAACAGCTACCTTGGGATAGAGAGTCTTGGCTTTACCAAGTCATTTGCGGATACGAAGGCTTGCCTGAAGAGCACCGTCGCTACTTTGAGTTAGAGCATATTGGTGAGTCAGACCCAGTGTATACCGGTAACTTTATCATTAAAGATGTTGAGCTGTGGCTGGCTTAGCCGCGCAGATAAACGCTAAAAAAGCACCTTTTAAAGGTGCTTTTTTTATGAGCATTAATCGGTGTATTTTGCTTGTGGTAGTAAATGATCTCTGTTTTTGGTTCTATTTGTAGCTAATGCAGCTTTTAACTTGGCCTGTTTTAGCGGTTTGCTCTGTTCGGTTTTTAATTTTCTGTGTGTGAAATGATGCTATTTTGTTGCTGGTGTAAAAGTTATGCCCACAACCGCTAAAGCTTGTGGTTTATAAAGTTGTTTAATTTCAAGCGCTTGCATGTGTCGGTGGCACTTGGTTACACAGGTGTTTCAAAAACTAATTGCCGTGTTTGCATTGAAATTTGTGCCAGCATGTTTCACTATCCCTGCCACAAAGAGATGAAAATCAATAATTCATCAACATTGAAGGCAATAGAAGGCATGCATTTAAGACATGTCCAATAAGGCAAGCAAATGACAAAATCACTTTCGACAAGGATCTTTATCGGTCTTTTTTCAGGGCTTATTTTTGGCTCTATCATTCAATACTTACTTGCAGACGTCAGTTTATTCTCTGGCACTATCGTAGATTTAGCCTCTGGTGCAGGCACCATGTTCGTTAATATGATCATGATGTTAGTTGTACCATTAGTATTCGTTAGCATTGTTTGCGGCGTGTGCGAGCTTAAAGATCTCAACAGCTTTGGCCGCTTGGGCGGTAAAACATTCGGTTTTTATATTATCAATACCTTAGTGGCGATATTTGCTGCTCTTGGTGTAGCGCTGCTGCTCGCTCCAGGTAAAGGCGTTGATATGGGCAGCAATGGCGGTGTGGATATCGTTGCTACCGAACTGCCTAACTTAGTTGATTTAGTGGTTAGCATAGTGCCGAGTAACCCTATTGCAGCATTTAGCTCTGGCAACATGCTCCAAGTTATCTTTATGGCGCTATTACTTGGCGGCGTGATTAAGTCTCTTGGCGATGCAGCGCAAAGTGCGGTGAATGGCTTCCAAGTGGCTAACAAGATCATGATGAAACTGATTAGCGTTGTGATGCAGTTAGCGCCAATAGGTGTATTCGCCCTGATGTTGAAGCTTGGTGCAACCCTAGAAGCAGCAATCTTTGGCAGCGTCGTTGAATACCTTGCATTGATTTTAGGCCTGCTGCTACTGTGGATCTTTGTGGTTTACCCATTTGCAGTTGGCTTGTTTACTCAAACGTCAGCTAAAGAGTTCCGCGCTAAGACCCGTGAGCAGATCTTATTCTCGCTATCTACTGCTAGCTCAAATGCGACAATCCCAGTGACGATGCGCACCTTGACTGAAAAGCTCGGCGTTAACCGTGCAGTAGCTGGTTTTGGTGTGCCGCTTGGGGCAACCATGAACATGGGCGGCGTATCAATTTATATTACGATTGCTATCTTCTTTGTGGCTAATGCTTATGGCGCACCCATTACTATGGAGCAGTTGCCAGCATTAATGTTCAGTATCTTCTTACTGTCTGTTGGCGCCGGTGGCGTGCCAGGTGGCGGCATGGTAATGATTGGCGTGCTTATTCATCAGATGGGGCTACCCGTTGAAGCGTTTGCAATTGTTGCTGCACTAGACCGTCTAATTGATATGGTACTGACCTCATGTAACGTGGTGGGTGACACTGCGGTACTGACCATTGTTGATGAAACTGAAAAGGCGACTGACGCTAAACTTGCTACCGCTTAATACGGTTAATTGAATTAAAAATGCCAGCATCATGCTGGCATTTTTGTTTTCAGCCCTAAACCACCTACTTCAGTAGGTGGTTATCATCAACTAGGCTTTGCCTGAAGTACGTTTGATGGAATTTCGGAGTTAAGGCGATGTTTAACGACTTATAAGTACGCCGACATTTTTGAAAGAAAAGGGTCCATGGAGGCGAGCTTAGCATCCATGCGATACACGGCTTATAAGTTCATTTAAACATAGCTTACAAGCTCAATTGATACGTGAGCTTTGCTAATAGTGCGGTACAAGCTTCTAAATCAGGGATGATTTAGTAGAGCCTATAGGGATATATTTACGGCGTCTTGTTAACGCACGGTAGGAAAGCTCCCTTTTAGGGAATTATATCAAAGCCACCTTCTTCAGAAGGTGGATCTTTTACTTGTTGCGTTAAAGCTATTTCTCTTTAGTGATCCTGCGGCTGAGTGCACTTTGGCTAATCCCCAGCATTTGCGCGGCAGCAGTTTGGCTGTTAGCGGTGCGGTTCATCGCTTCTTGAATAAGTGCGTCACTCATTTGCGCTAATGTTGGCAAAATCTTAGGGAAAATCAGCTGATCGCTCTCAGTGTTACTGGCTGATTTACACAGGTTAATTGCCTCCATAAACGGAGTGATATTCAGGGCCACGCCGTCGCTGCGACTGACTGCGTCAAACACCATGCCTTTTAACTCGTGTAAGTTTCCCGGAAACTCATATTCAGACAGCTGCTGAGCAAGTGTGCTTGGTTGCTGTGGCTCAGATAAGCCCATCTCTTTGGCTGCCAAGCTAATAAAGTGATTGATCAGCATAGATAGATCTAGCTTGCGATTTTTAAGCGGTGGCAACTTGATGGTGTGTGAGCGCAATCGATATAAAAGGTCGCTTCTAAATTTCCCTGCTTGGTTAAGCGCTAGCAGATCATGCTGGGTTGAGGTGATGATTTTACACTGCACTGGGTAGGCTCTATCACTGCCTACGGGATAATACTGTTTATGCTCAATCACATCCACTAAGCGAGCTTGCGCCTCAATGGGTAAATCGCCAATTTCATTTAAATACAGTAGGCCCGACTGTACTTGATGCAGCACACCAGCTTGAGCGCTAACATTACCATTATCATCAGTATGTAATTGACCAAAAAGCTGCAGCTCAAACGCTGAAGTGCTAATGCCGGCCAGATTTACGTTGATAAACGGCGCATCGGGGCAAATCAGTTGATGACAAGATTTGGCAAACTCATCTTTACCTGTGCCGCTTTCACCTTGAATAAGGATTGGCTCTGGGCTTAATGCTACCGCTTCTAAATATCTAAATTGATCTAGCAGTGCAGGCTCACAGGTGAGGATATTATTAAACACTTCTGGGCGGTCGAGGGTGCGACTTAAAAAGCTTTCTTTGATGCGTAGATAGTTACGCTCAAGCCCGACTACTTCCAATGCGCGGCGTACGGTGCGTGCCAAGTCATCGACCTTATCAGTTTTAATAAAGTAGTCGTAAGCACCATTTTTAATACAGCGCACCGCTGTGTCGACTTCGTTTACGCCGGTAACGATAAGCACTCGGGTTTTAGGAAACTCACTGCGGATCATCTGCAGTAAATCTTCACCAGAATGGAACGGCATAGTCAGATCGAGCAAAACTAAGGCGTAGTCGCCAGTTTGCAGCCGATTCATCACTTGGCGACTATCAACGCAAGTATCAATTTTCGCTTCCGGTACTAAGCGGTTTAGCGTGATAGACAAGGTTCGTAGCCATGAGGCTTCATCGTCAACCAGAAGAATGTTTCTAGCAAGTTTCATGGTGATAGCTATCCTTTTTATCTTCTATTCTTTGCAGAGCAGGTGAACATGGCGTTAATAATCCAGCGGAAAGCGTATTTTAATCACAGTGCCTTTACCAAGGCGTGAGGTGATCTGCATATCGGCTTTATGCTCTTTAATAATACGGCTACACACAGATAGCCCCAGCCCCGTGCCACCACTTGAGCGCCTAGTGGTAAAAAATGGTTCTGTAATGCGTTGCAAGGTGGCTCTGTCCATCCCTGCGCCTTGGTCGGTAACAATCAAGCAAATATGCTTGCCTTCGACTGTGGTAGTAATATTGATGTGCTCATTGCACTCATAACAATCGGCATCTTGTCTGATGGCGTGGCAGGCGTTTTGAATCAGATTAATCAACACTTGGTGCAACTGCTGCGCATCGCCCATTACTATTGGTGCAGGTGACATTAACTCAGTAGTGACGTTAAAAATCTTGGTTTGGTTGGCTGTTAAACGCAGTGACACTTCAACCACATCATTAAGACAGGTGGGTTGATAATCATTAGTCAGCGTTGGCCGCGCGTAGTGTTTTAAGTCATTCACAATACGGCTAATGCGCTCTGCGCCCTCATTAATAGACTGGCTGCTTAAGTCCAGTTCATCCATGGCTGAATCAGGCGCCATACCGGCAATGGTCCAAAATGGATTTTGCTTTTGATACTGACTACTGGCCTCTGACAGATCCCGCAGTGCATCGCTAATAAAGGCGATGGAATGGATAATAATGCCAGTTGGGTTATTGATCTCATGGGCAACACCTGCCGATAGCTCCCCCAGCGAGGCTAGGCGGCTAGCTTCATCGTTAGCTTGGCGCAGTCTGTGCTGCTCGGTGGTTTGTTCCAGCAAAATAACCACTTGTTTATCAATAATCGGGTGTAGCTGCATTTGCCAATATTGATTATCGATCTGCATATCTGTGGTTTGTGATTTTTGCGCACTCAATGCATCGCTCAATGCTTGTTTTAGCTCAAAAGCTTGGCCGTCGATGTAGTGAAAATCAGGGTTAGTTAGCAGATCATTATTATTGTCATTACTCCACAGGCATTCTCCGTCTTGATTGAATAAGGTTACGCCATGGGGAATACCATCAAGTACCGACTGAAACTGCTTTGATAGCTTAGAGATCGCCTGCTCAGCCCTTTTGCGCTGTGCCAGTTCAATCTTTAATGATTTAGAGCGTTTACGCAGACTTAAGCTAATATAACCAGTTAATAGCATGCCGATGGCTGAGAATAAGCTGACAAAAATCGCCAGAGATAACATGCGTTTTTGAGCTGAGTTAAGGTCGACCTTTTCGCGGCCTGTACCAAACCACTTATTGACTAAACGGTCATATTCGCCAGAAAGTTTTAGCTGGCGTAGGGCATCGTTTATCTGCGCCATTAAAGGCGCATTGTTATAGTTGCTAACAAAGTTAAATGCGCCGTAAATTAACGGATCACTCGAACTTCTAATTGATGGGTACAATGGCATTAAACGCCGAGCAACAAAGTTTTCGGCAATAACAACATCCACTTCGCCTTTAATAAGCAACTGAAAGCCGGTTTCGTACAGATCCACATCGACTCGGGTAAAGTCTTGCTGTTTGCCTGAGATATACACATCAACAAACGCGCCTTTTTTAATGGCGACACGTTTACCCACCAAATCGGCCCAGCCATTGATAAATGACTTACCTTGCAAAGTATAGGCTTTGGCGTGGGTGGCATAGATAGGATCAGACTGGCTCAAAGCGCGGTCAATGGTGATCGGGCTAACCACGGCAATGACATCGATAGGCGAGTATGGGTCGTGTACATCGGTTAGCAGCTGCTGAAAGCTTTTACGGCGGATAACGATGCGCTTATTAGTAAGCTGACCGATACGGTCCATCAACTCCAGGTTAAAGCCTTGGTCAACACCATTATTACGCCACTCTAAAGGCGCGGTTTTGGAATGAACACCAAACACAATACTGTGCTGTTGCAGCGGTGTTTCAGCCTGAGCAAAAAATGCCAAGCAACACAGGTAAAGGCTGCAAACTAAGTTAACAAATATTTTCATAAAAGAATCTTAGCATGAGCTTATACAAGATAACTGTGCGGGATTTCTCGCTTTTTAAGGCTTATTTGGGGCTTTTAATGTCACTGTAATTATTGGTTTTTCTCGTTTTTAGAATTGCTAAATGCCGTTCTGGGCGTATTTGTGATCAAGCTAACTTTAGATTATGCATTTTTGCATAACGGCTTATCAGGTTATGCATGTTTGCATGAGCGGTTTTGCAAGCTGTGATCGAGTGTTCAGTTTCAATGGTGATTCAACCGATGTAGTTGCTGGTATTGAGCAATAGGCAGAAAATTACCTCGAATTGAGTAGTTAAGACAACGCTAACGATTGTCGAATATAACGTGATAGCTTTTTTCAGCTGCTGCAGGGCGGTGATAAAAGGCGAGGAAATGAGATGAAAAACTTTAAAAAAGCAGTGTGTATTGCAACGCTTCTAGGCTCAGCAGGCTTAATGTCTAACGCTATGGCGGCTGATAACTTGGCAGATTTTCATGGTGAAAACCAAGAGTGTGATAGTTGCCACATGCCAGACGGTGAGCTATCAAACGACAGCTTAACTTACGAGAACGCACAATGTGTATCTTGTCATGGCACACTAGCTGAAGTTGCTGAAGAAACTAAGCATGAGCATTACAATGCCCATGAATCTCATTTCCCTGGCGATGTGGCTTGTACTTCTTGTCACAGCGCTCACGAAAAATCGATGGTTTACTGTGACTCTTGCCACAGCTTCGACTTTGACATGCCATACACTAAAAAGTGGGAACGTCATGAGCCAAGCATCGATGAACTATTAAAAGACCAATCAGATCGTCAAGCTGCTCTAGCAGCTGAGCCACGTGACACAGTTGACGTAGTGGTTGTTGGTTCTGGTGGTGCAGGTTTCTCTGCAGCAGTATCTGCGCACGACCATGGCGCTAAAGTTATTCTTATTGAAAAAGAGCCAGTAATTGGTGGTAACGCTAAGCTAGCAGCTGGCGGCATGAACGCTGCTTGGACTGATCAGCAAAAAGCAAAAGACATTAAAGACAGCGTTGAGTCTATGTACAAAGACACCATGAAAGGTGGTCGTGACTTGAACGAGCCAGAACTAGTTGAAGTATTAACTTCACACTCTAAAGGTTCTGTAGATTGGTTAACTGCAATGGGCGCAGACCTTAACGACGTAGGTCGTATGGGTGGTGCTTCTGCTAACCGTTCACACCGTCCAACAGGTGGTGCTGGTGTTGGTGCTCACGTAATTCAAGTGCTTTACGATAACGCTGTTAAGCGCGATATCGATATGCGTATGAACACGCGTGGTATCGAAATCATCAAAGATGACAAAGGTAACGTTAAAGGCCTACTAGTTAAAGGCATGTACAAAGGTTACTACTGGATCAAAGCTGACGCAGTTATCCTAGCAACAGGTGGTTTTGCTAAGAACAACGAGCGTGTATCAAAACTTGATCCTAAGCTAAAAGGCTTTATCTCTACTAACCAACCAGGTGCAACAGGTGACGGTCTAGACGTAGCAGCAAATGCTGGCGCGGCGATGAAGGATCTAGAATACATCCAAGCTCACCCAACGCTGTCTGTTAAAGGTGGTGTGATGGTCACTGAAGCGGTACGTGGTAACGGTGCAATCTTGATTAACCGTGAAGGTAAGCGTTTCGTAAACGAAATCACGACTCGTGACAAAGCATCTGCGGCTATCTTGAACCAAACTGGTAAGTCAGCGTTCCTAGTATTTGATGACTCAGTACGTAAGTCGCTAAGCAAGATTGATAAGTACATCGGTCTAGGTGTAGTACCAAGTGCAGACTCGCTAGTTAAACTAGGTGAAATGACTGGTATTGATGGTAAGAACTTAACTGAAGCTGTTGCGCGCTACAACAGCCTAGTGAAGAGCGGTAAGGATGCAGACTTTGGTCGTCCAAACCTACCTCGTGCCCTTAACGAAGGTAACTACTACGCAATCGAAGTGACTCCTGGTGTACACCACACTATGGGCGGCGTGAAGATTGACTCTAAAGCTGAAATCATGAACGCTAAGAAGCAAGTTATCCCTGGCCTATACGGTGCTGGTGAAGTAACTGGTGGTGTTCACGGTGCTAACCGCCTAGGTGGTAACGCTATCTCTGATATCGTCACCTTCGGTAGAATGGCTGGTGAGAACGCAGCTGAGTACTCGAAAAAGAATTAGTCTAAGAAAAATTAATCTTAGATTGTTAGTCGGGGTTGGGATTTTAGTTAAGTTTCAGCCTTCGATTGAGCCTTAGCCTAAAAGCAAAAGCCTTCATCTTATAGATGGAGGCTTTTTTGTATTTGTAGCTTAAGAGGCAATTGCAGTGGTGCTGAACAGCGAGTATGTTTGCGCTATTGGTTAAACAAAAATACTGGTGTATAGATTGGAGTTTGAATATACAAGAGATGGTCTCAGACAGGTGTTAGATCAACATCAGTATCTAGTCATTATTGATGTAGAACATACGTGTACTGAAGATGGTTCTATTCCCGTAAATGAAAGAGAGATAATAGAAATTGGTGCCGTGTTACTTACAACTAATTCTCTATCGGTCGTTAATGACTTCAGCGGACTCGTGCGTCCGGTAAGGCATCCGCAGTTGAGTTCATTTTGTGCAAACCTCACTGGAATCTCACAATCGTTATTAGCAAAACAAGATGTTTTTAGCCATGTTTTTAAGCAATTTCAAGCTTGGCTACCGGCAGATAATGACTATATTTTTTGTTCTTGGGGATCCTATGATTTGATTCAGATAAACATAGATTGTGATTTTCACCAACTTCAAGGGTATAAGCCTGCTACTGTAGTTAACTTAAAGAAAGCTTTTTCTAAAACTCAAAGGGTTAAGCCACAGGTTGGGCTTAAGAAAGCCTTAGAACTATCTGGCAATAGTATGGAAGGAGCTCATCATCGAGGATTAATTGATGCGCAAAATACAATAAAGCTTCTGCCATTTATTTTTGGTGAACATAGCTTAGTTGAACATGGCTTAGATAAGCATAACTTAGTTGAGTTGTAAGTTCTGCTTAGTCTTATTACTCGTAAATTCACTACCTTAACGGCCACTATGGTTTAACCCCCGCCCAGTAATCATTAGTTGATATTAAAATACTGATTATCAATATTTTGCAGAATTAGTTTAGCCAACTCTTAAATTGTTTTAGTTAATGCTCTGGCCTATCTTTTATGTGCTTGGTGACCAATCAACGGCACTACTTTTAATTGAAAGGATATGGTTATGAATTACGAGGGCTACACAACATTTACGGCAAAAAAAGACGACGCTATTTTGTATGTGACTTTTGATTTTGGCACAGTGAATGTGCAAGGGCAGGAGATGCTGGCAGATCTTAACGGTTTGGCGCTACGTCTAGAGCGTGATAGCAGCGTTAAAGTAGTCGTATTCCAGTCTGCAAATCCTGAAATTTGGGTATGTCACTACGACACAAATCTTTTAAAAGACATGTCTACCGAAGCTGTGTCTCGTGACGAGGCTAAGCTGCTTGATCTACAAAGTGTGTTAGAGCGCATTAGCAAGTTACCTCAAGCTACAATTGCTAAGCTCGAAGGTTTTGCCCGCGGCGGTGGTCATGAATTTGCCCTAGCTTGTGATATGCGTTTTGCGGCTCGCGGTAAGTTTAAGTTTATGCAAATGGAAGTAGGTATGGGGATACTACCTTGTGGCGGCGGTGCATCGCGCATGGCGCGTCAAGTTGGCTTAGGTCGTGCGCTAGAGATTATTTTAAGTGCTCGCGATTTTACTGCTGATGAGGCTGAAGCGTACGGCACGATTAACAAAGCGCTAGAACCAGATGAAATAGGCCCTTATGTTGATGCGTTAGCGCAGCGCATTGCTAAGTTTCCAGCTGAGTCGATAAATGCTTGTAAGCAAATGGTTTACGAGTCAATTGATAAGCCTATTGATGAAGCGCTAAAAGCAGAAGCATATTGGTTATATCAAGCAACCAGTAAAACTCCAGCGGTTAAGCGTTTTCAAATTGCCGATGAACAAGGTTTGCAACTCGATATTGAAAATCAGCGTAACTGGGAGCAACTGGTTATGAACGTGCAAGATATTAAATAATAAGCTGTTAAGCCCTATTTAATTAGGTTTTACTGCACGACTATAGAGCGTAACGTCCTTTCGGATGTTGCGCTTTTTTATTGCCAGTATTACTTGAAGATAGTCTTATTTTTACTTGGTATTTTGTCTGAGTGAAAATATAGAGAGGCTGATTTTTATGTTCATTAATGAGCCCACTTTCATGGCTGTTCTCATTAATTTCATTATCATTATTCTCATTCTTGTTATCGCGATTATTCTAGCTATTACCCTAACGATTAGTGTGACTCATACTGGTTAATTAAGTCGCTACAAAGTTATGGCTTAATCTTGTTTGTGGTTTTGAAAATACTGATGCAGCTCAAACAAACGAAAAATTACTAAAAATATTTTTATTTTTTTTGCGTTGTTTAGCGGTTGTTTTTTAAGTAAAAAAATTACTGTTTTTCAAGAAGGAAAGCTAAAAGTAGTTGTTTTTACTTTAAGTTTAGTAATTTTTGTTCATTCATGAAATTGTTCGTCTTTAAAAATATTAATGTTGTTACCCCTTTGTTTTTGTATTTTGCAATCTTTTTATCCCTATGTATTTTAAGGCTAAAAGTCATGCCTTACCTCTGTTTACTTGTTCTGTTTTAAGGATAATCCACTTTAAATTGCTTCGGTAATAACCAAAGCTAATTTTATTCAATTTAAAGCGTGATTTTGCGCAGATTAAGGCGTTTTTTTGTATTAAAAGTACAACTGGTTGCTTGGCAGTTTTGGCTGATTTGTGAGTATTAGGAGCACTAGTAATCTTATTCCTAGCTGCTGTAAGCTCCGGATTCTTGATCTTAAATGATGGTTTTAAGCATGGGGTTTTTACTGCTTAGAGTCGTCAATAATACCAAAAATAATACTTATACCTTATAAGGACGAGAATGATGAAAATCCTGAGCGCAACTGCAGCTGCAGTCACTCTAGCAATGTGTTCGTTTGCTGCAACAGCTGCAGACTTCAAGCCTGCTGTTGCTTTTGATACCACGGGTAAGTTCGATAAGTCTTTCAACCAAGCTGTTTACCAAAATGGTGTATTGAAGTTTAACGAAAGCGCAGGTGTTGAGGTGCGTGAATTCGTACCTTCAAATGACGCACAGCGTGAACAGGGTCTTGAGCGTTTAGCTCGTCGCGGCTTTAGCCCTATCGTTGTTGTTGGCTTTATGTATGGCTCAGCGCTTGAAAAAGTAGCTAAGAAATACCCTGAAACTGAATTCGTTATTATCGACTCAGTAGTTGATTTGCCAAACGTTAAGTCACTCGTGTTCAAAGAGCACGAAGGTTCATTCCTTGTGGGTGCACTTGCTGCAATGAAGTCTGAAACCAACAAGATTGGTTTTGTTGGCGGTATGGATATTCCGCTAATTCGTAAGTTTGCTTGTGGTTACGAGCAAGGTGCGAAGTTCATGAGCAAAGATGCTGAAGTATTCCAAAACATGACTGGTTCTACTATCGCAGCATGGAACGATCCTGCACGTGGTGCTGAGCTGTCTAAAAGCCAGTTCACTAAAGGCGCTGACGTAGTATTCGCAGCAGCGGGTGGCACTGGTGTGGGTGTTTATCAAGCGGCTAAAGACGAAGGTAAGTACGCGATTGGTGTTGACTCAAACCAAAACTACCTCCACCCAGGCGTCATGCTAACTTCTATGGTTAAGCTAGTGGGCGTGGCTACTTTTGAAGTATTCAAAGATGCACAGAAAGGTGAATTTACTGCTGGTATCGATAGCCGCGGTCTAAAAGAAAACGGTGTTAACTGGGCATTAGACGAGCATAACCGTGCACTAGTGACTCCAGAAATGGAAGCAAAGCTTGCTGATATCACTAAGAAAATCATTGCAGGCGAAATTGTTGTTCATGACTACATGAAAGACAACACTTGTAAATACTAAGCGGTATTAACATAGATAAAGCTCTCTGGTTTTTGACTGGGGAGCTTTGTTGTAAGTGGTAATTTTTAAGAGTTAATTTTCTATTAATTCAATATTTGATCAATGTTTAGTCATCAATGCCTGCTTAGGCATTTGAGATAATTATGACCATGTCTACACACGCAAAAGAAAAATCAAATGAGCGTCCCGTAGCCTTAGAGCTTCGTGGTATCGACAAGAGATTTGGCGCTGTTCACGCCAACAAAGATATCTGCTTAAAAATTCCTGCTGGCACCATTCACGGCATTATCGGTGAGAACGGTGCAGGTAAATCTACCTTGATGAACATCATTTATGGCTTCTACACCGCTGATAAAGGTGAGATTCTAATTGATGGTATCGAGCGTAAGCTAGCTAACTCAAAAGAAGCCATCAGTTATGGCATCGGCATGGTGCATCAGCACTTTATGTTGGTTGATAACTTTACCGTACTTGAGAACGTTATTTTAGGTGCTGAAGAGGGCGGTTTACTTAAACCTAGCCTGAGAAAAGCACGTAAAGAGCTTGAGCGTTTAGCTAAAGAGTACCAACTCGATGTACCACTCGATAGCCTTATTGAAGAACTTTCGGTTGGCCTACAGCAGCGGGTTGAAATCTTAAAAGCGCTATATCGCGGTGCAAAAATCCTGATTCTAGATGAGCCTACTGGCGTGCTGACGCCACAAGAAACTGAGCATCTATTCCATATTTTTGATGCCTTGCGCGCGCAGGGTGTGACGATTTTACTTATCACCCATAAGCTTAAAGAGATCCTGTCGGCGACTGACAATGTGTCGGTAATGCGCCAAGGTGAAATGGTGGCTCACAGAGAAACCGCGCACACCAATAAAGAAGAACTCGCTGAATTAATGGTTGGCCGCAAGGTGCGCCTTAAAGCTGAAAAAAGCGATGCCAATCCAACTGATGTATTGCTTTCAACTCATAACCTTACCTATACCGACTCAATGGGCGTAGACCGTCTTAAAGATGTGTCGATTGAAATTAAGGCCGGTGAAGTCGTTGGTGTTGCTGGTGTCTCTGGTAATGGTCAATCAGAGCTATTAAGCGCACTTGCAGGGCTTATTACGCCAACCCGCGGTTCAATTAAAGTTGGCGATAAGGTGATTGACGCCAATAACCCAACTTGCGCCGATGGTATGCGTAAATTAAAGCTGGGCCATATACCAGAAGATAGATTGGTGATGGGCTTAATCAAGACTTTCAGTGCGGAAGAATCTGCCATTCTTGGTCACCATAACCAGTCACAGTACAACGGTCCTTTATTTAACAAGCCAAAATTCATTACCTCTGAGTGTAAGCGCTTAATGGATGAGTGGGATGTTAGACCGCGTGATCCTAAGCTGAAAAGCTCACTATTCTCTGGTGGTAACCAGCAAAAACTCATTATTGCCCGCGAAGTGGATCAAGACCCAGATATCTTACTGATTGGTCAGCCGACCCGTGGCGTCGATATTGGTGCGATTGAGTTTATTCATAAACGCATTATTGAGCTACGTGAGCAAGGCAAGGGTATTTTGCTGGTGTCTGTTGAGCTAGATGAAGTGATGTCACTTGCTGACAGAATTATAGTGATGTTTGACGGCCATGTGGTTGGTGAGATTGATGCCAGCAAGGCTGATGAGAAAACTTTAGGAATGATGATGGCAAACATACTGCCTGATGAGCTGGCTGCGGATAATGGAGCTCAAATATGAACGACTCTAAAATCCCATCTTGGGTAAACATTTTTGTTTTACCTCTGATTAATATCATGTTTGCTTTTGCGTTTGCCGCTGGCATTTTTATTGCGGTTGACGTTAACCCGATAGAAGCTGCAGGTGTGATGGTACGTGGCGCGCTCGGTTATCAAGAAGGTATTGGTTACACGCTTTACTATGCAACCAACTTTATCTTTACTGGGTTAGCAGTGGCAATGGCATTCTCTGCCGGCCTATTTAATATTGGTGGTGAAGGCCAAGCTTATATGGGCGGCTTAGGTGTCGGACTAGCTTGTTTGGCGCTTGATAGTACCTTGCCTTTCTGGGCATTGCTGCCGATCACCATGCTTGCCAGTATGCTGTTTGGTGCGTTGTTTGCGCTTATTCCTGCGTACTTACAGGCGTACCGTGGTAGCCACATCGTTATTACCACCATCATGTTTAACTTTATCGCGTCAGCGCTAATGGTTTACCTGCTAGTAAACGTGCTTAAGCTTGAAGGCCAAATGGCGCCTGTATCGCGGGTATTTGAAGATAGCGCTGGCTTACCTATGTTCCATGAAATGGCTGCATGGTTTGGCTTCTCTTTCTCACAATCTCCAATGAACCTAAGTTTCTTTATTGCGCTTATCTGCTGTGTACTTGTGTGGGCATTGCTGTGGCGTACGCGTTGGGGTTATGCCATCCGCGCAATGGGTGCGAGCCCAAGTGCGGCTGAATACGGCGGCATTAACTACAAGAAGCTGATCATTGTGGTGATGCTTATCTCTGGTGCGCTATCGGGCATGATGGGCTTGAATGAAGTGCAAGGGTATAGCCAGCAGCTAAAACTCGACTTTGTAGCCGGTTATGGCTTTACCGGTATTGCCGTGTGTTTGATTGGTCGTAGTCATCCTATTGGTATTATTTTGGCGAGTATTCTATTTGGCGTGCTGTATCAAGGCGGCGCTGAGCTGTCGTTTGACTACCCGAATATCGACCGTGAAATGATCCAAGTAGTGCAAGCATTAGTGGTGCTATTTAGTGGTGCATTAGCATTGATGCTAGTTAAACCGACTGAGAAGCTATTTGTGTTTCTTAATCAGAAGAAAGCAGCCATCGGCAACGTTAAGGCGGAGGCATAAATTATGTTTGAGAATATCATTCTAATCTTAGATGCAACCCTACGTGTATCGGCGCCGCTTATCTTAGCTGCATTGGCAGGCTTGTTCTCAGAACGCTCAGGTATCGTTAACATCGCCCTAGAAGGCAAGATGCTTTCTGCCGCCTTTGCAGCAGCGGCAACCGCTACAGTCACAGGCTCTGTGTGGCTTGGTCTGCTGGCGGGTATTGCTGTTTCAGTGATGCTGTCATTGGTGCATGGTTTTGCAACCATTACTCACCGCGGCGACCAAATCGTATCAGGCGTAGCAATCAACATGCTAGCAGTGGGCTTAACCGTTACCCTAGGTCGTTTCTGGTTCGGCTTAGGTGGCCAAACACCAGCGCTAACTGATGACTCACGCTTTACCGCTATCACGCTGCCATTTGCCGATGCATTAGCCGATGTACCGGTTATTGGCATGGTTTATAGTCAGCTAATATCAGGGCACAACTTCTTAGTGTATCTGTCGCTATTTGCAGTACCAGCGGTTTACTGGATTGTTTATAAAACCCGTTTTGGTTTGCGATTACGTGCAGCCGGTGAAAACCCACATGCGGTAGATACCGCGGGTATTTCAGTTGCTTGGATCCGTTACCGCGCACTGATTATTGCTGGTGTGTTAGCGGGTATGGCAGGTGCTTACTTATCGACTGCCCACAGCGCCGGCTTTGTGCCAAACATGAGTGCAGGTAAAGGCTTTATCGCGTTAGCGGCGTTGATTTTCGGTAAGTGGAAGCCTGTACCAGTACTGTTTGGTTGTTTGCTGTTTGGTTTCTTAGACGCGATTGCGATTCGTCTACAAGGTGTAGAGTTACCGTTAGTTGGCGAAATCCCAGTACAAGCGATTGAGGTATTACCTTATATCCTGACGGTATTGCTACTAGCAGGCTTTATTGGCCGCGCAGTAGGACCAAAGGCGATTGGTAAACCTTACGTTAAATCACGCTAGCGATAGCGTGGTTTATCGTTGATTATGCCAATCAAACTTCGCTTGATAAAAGTGATTCAGTTAGACTTCGTCTAACAACTAAAGTCGTGGCGTTGCCACATTGGTAATGCATCAGGCTGCGCCTGACCAAAGTCGTGAGCTTCCAGCTCACACTCGGGCAAGAGGGGGACAACAGCTTCCCCCTCTTGCATCTCCCGAGCCGCCCCTACGAAGTTGTGATTCCTCAGTTATTTTCGACAATCGCTATCGCCTCATATTCGCCATCCATGGCTCACCTAAGGCTATCTCGGCATCCATGCCTCGCTCACGCGATTGACTTCAATAACATCGGCAACTCCGATGGGGAACTGGTGTTTTCTGTTGGCAATGATATGTGTTTTACATCACATAGTATTGTTTTATATTGATTTTTGTTTTGGTGAATTCTTACCAGAGATTAATGTGTAAGCTTCATATTCAGGAGCGAAAATAAATGCAGTACGAACCTATTTTAGTCGTCCTATTATTTGGACTATTAGTTAGTGTATTTTTTGGCATAAAAACATATAGGAAAGCTAAGGAATACGAAAATAAGTATTCGAAAATTATTGATATAGATAAGGAAATTGAAACTAGGTTAAGTACTGCAAATGAAAAAGAGCAGGAAGCTATATCTACTGAAAGTAAAATTTTAAAACAAATAGAAGAGCTTAAGGTTAGCTACAGTGAAAAAAGAAAGATATATGATCAGCTGAAGTTTGAAGCTGCCGTTTATGATGAGGATATAGAATTAGCACAGTTAGGTTTTTATAAGCCTCATTTTGATTATGACACATCAGAGAATTTCAAAGATAAATTATCTGAAATCAAAGCTCTACAGAAACAGATGATTACTGATAAAAATGCTATTACATGCTCTACAGATTGGTCAGTGGATGGAAGTAAGGTTAAAGGTCGAACCATGACAAACCGGAATATTAGGATGACTGCTCGAGCATTCAATAATGAGTGTGACGCGGCTATTAGTAAGGTTTCATGGAGTAACGCAGATAGAATGGAGTTAAGAATCGAAAAAGCTTTTGACGCCATCAATAAGTTGAATGAGTCAAATTCAATTCATATCAACCGTATATATTTGAATCTAAAGCTTGATGAGCTTCGACTAACTCATGAATATCAAGAAAAGAAGCAGAGAGAAAAAGAAGAACAAGCTGAAATTCGCCAACAGATGCGAGAAGAAGCAAAGCTTGAAAAAGAGTTTATGCAAGCGCAAAAAGAAGAAGATAAATACCAAAGTTTGTTAGAGAAGGCAAAACTCGAAGCTGAAAAAGCGACAGGATCTAAACTCGATAAGCTCAATGAGAAAATTGAGGAACTTAATACTCAGTTGCTCAAAGCTCATTTGCAAAGTGAAAGAGCTAAATCGATGGCTGAACAGACTAAAATGGGGCACGTATATGTTATTTCTAATACTGGTTCGTTTGGTGAAAATGTTTATAAAATAGGTATGACTAGACGTTTAGATCCGTTGGATCGCGTTAGAGAGCTAGGCGATGCAAGTGTGCCTTTTTTGTTTGACGTCCATGCAATGATTCACTCAAATGATGCTCCAAGACTAGAAAAAGAGCTACATAAACTGTTTGATGAGCAGCGTTTGAATCTTGTTAATCAAAGGAAAGAGTTTTTTAATGTTTCATTATCTGAGATAGAAAAGGCAGCTCTCTCCATTAGTCCTGATGCAGAGTTTATTGAAACTGCCGAAGCTCGAGAATATCGAGAAACTCTTGCTATTAGAGCTCAAAGAGAAAAGAAATCGTTAAATAATGACGAGTGTTTACCTGAAACCATCTAAAACGATGCTTCTAATTGCTTTCAGGATGACGGCTCAAGTTTGTAACGCTTGTTGTTAGAATAAGTAGCCAAATCCTACATAAAACACCAATTCCCCATCGGAGTTGCCGAGGTCATTGAAGATAAATGTCGTGATTGAGGCATGGATGCCGAGATAGCCTTAGGTGAGCCATGGATGGCGAATATGAGGCGATAGATATTTTCGAAAATGAGTGAGGATCAACAACTTCGTCGGGGGCGTCATGGTGGATGCAAGGAGGATAAGGACGAGCAGTCCTCCTTGCCCGGGTGTGGGATGGAATCCCACGACGTTTATCAAGCGCAGCTTGATTAAGTTGTTAGACGCAGTCTAACTGAAAGACTTGAGTCAGGCGCAGTCTGATAACAACAAGCTCCCTGCGCCAAAAAGTTCGGCGCAAAAAAAAGCACAACCCTAACTAACATAGGATTGTGCTTTTTCTTTAAAACAAGATCAGCAGCTTAGCGACTGAAGCTTACAAAACTGGTTCTTCAGAATAATCCACCTGATGATACTCAAGACAAATATCTACTTCATTGGCAGAGCCTAAAATCACCGCTACACGTTGGTGAATTTCAGTTGGCTGAATATCCATAATGGTTTCATAACCAGTAGACGCTTTACCGCCCGCTTGCTCAACCAAGAATGCCATTGGGTTAGCTTCGTACATTAAACGTAGCTTGTATGGCTTTTCAGGGTTCTTGTTGTCTGTTGGGTAAGTGAAGATACCGCCGCGACAAAGTACGCGGTGTACATCGCCAACCATAGCGGCAATCCAACGCATGTTGAATGACTTTTCACGTGGGCCAATCTTACCTAGCAATAAATCGCTGATGTAAGTCTGCATTGGCGCTTCCCAGAAGCGTTGGTTTGACATGTTAATGGCAAACTCACCGGTGTCTTTGCTAATCGCCATTGCGCCATCTGTTAGCAAGAACTCGTTAGTTTCTGGGTTCAGGGTAAATAGCTGTACGCCTTGACCAGTTGTTAATGCCAACATAGTTGATGGGCCGTATAGCACATAACCCGCTGCGACTTGGTTGCGACCTGCTTGTAAGAAACTATTTTCTGTTAGCTCGCCTGCTGGCGCTGGTAATACTGAGAAGATAGTACCCACTAGTGAGTTAATGTCGATGTTTGAAGAGCCATCTAGCGGGTCAAAACACACTAGGAACTCGCCGTTGGCATCGGCTTCAACCACATAGTCTTCCTCTTCAGAGGCGATGCCGCGCACTGTGCCGTCAGCCTTTAGGGCATCTTTAAGCATATCATTGGTGATGATATCGAGTTTCTTCTGCGTCTCGCCTTGAACGTTTTCTTGTTCTGTTGCGCCTAACACGCCGGCTAGTGCGCCGTGACGAACCGCGTGGCTAATCTCTTTAGAAGTATTAGCTAATGTCAGAATAAGTTTTTCAAGAGTAGGGGAAATTGCTTGTGATGTCAGGTTTTCAGCCAGAGTTTGCATCTTGTTTCCTATACAATTTTACGTGAGTAAATTGAGTTTGAGGTCAGGACAAAAGTGTATTCTTTATTATTGACGCGATGATACCTGAGAACGCTAGTTTTTTCAGCTGTAAAGATTGGCTTTCAACTGCTAAGAGTGATGTCATTTGAGCATAGTTTTTGTTTTGCTAATGATTAAGGCACAATGTAGGCGAATTTTCAGCCGAACTGTCAGTTAACTGATTCAAATTTAACTAAAGACGAGTTCGGGTTTAATCCAGGGAATAATAATGAAAAAAAATTGGATGAGTTTACTGTTAGCCTCTTTGCCTTTAGTGCTTAGCTCTACAGCAGCTCAAGCATCATCACTCCCCGGTGGCACTGAGCCACTCACTATTGAGCGTATGTACGCTTCCCCTGCACTTGCTGGTAGCAGCCCTCGAGGGCTCAAGCTGTCTCCGGATGGCAAGCGTGTTACCTATCTTGCTGGACGTAAAGATAATCAACATTTGTATGACTTATGGCAGATGGATGTGGCAACTGGTGAGCAAAGCCTGCTAATTGATGCCGATAAGCTTGAGACCGGTGAACTGTCGGATGAAGAAAAGGCGCGCCGCGAGCGTCAGCGTATTTATGGTCAAGGGATCATGGAGTACTTTTGGTCTAAAGATGGTGAGGCGATTCTAATCCCTGCTGCGGGCCAGCTGTATTACTACTCGGTTGCAGATAATAAGGTCAAGTTGCTGGCAACCGGAGAAGGCTTTGCTACCGATGCGAGATTGTCACCAAAAGGGCACTTCGTGTCGTTTGTGCGTGAGCAAAACTTGTATGTGTTGGACTTAAAAACACAAAAAGTGATTGCACTGACATCCGATGGCGGCGGCGCGATTAAAAACGCTATGGCTGAGTTTGTTGCCCAAGAAGAGATGGGCAGAATGACTGGCTACTGGTGGGCGCCGGATGAGTCGGCGATTGCCTATACTCGCATCGATGAATCGGGCGTGGAATTAGTTACCCGTAACGAAATTTATGCCGACGGAATTAAGCTGACCGAGCAGCGTTATCCCTATGCTGGCGAGGATAACGTCAAAGTTGAGCTTGGTGTCGTGACGCTGAAAGATAAAAAAGTCGCTTGGGTGGATTTAGGTAAAGATAGCGATATCTACTTGCCACGGGTTAAGTGGCTACCTGACAGCAAACATTTGTCGTATCAATGGCAGAGCCGCGATCAACAAGCGCTTGATCTACGTGTTGTGGCAATTGCTGATGTTAAAAATGATAAAGACTTAGTTAAAGAGCGCAGTGAAGCTTGGGTCAACCTTAATGATGATCTGCACTTTTTAAAGCAGCAAAAGGCCTTTATCTGGGCGTCCGAGCGTGATGGTTTTAATCATCTGTACTTGATTGGTTTAGACGGCAAAGTGATCCGTCAACTCACCTCCGGTGATTGGGCGGTTGATGCGGTTGAGTATATTGATGAAAAAGCCGGTGAAGTTTACTTTACTGGTCGTAAAACCAAAGTCACTGAGAAGCTGCTTTACCGCGTCGCTCTTGAAGGTGGCAAGGTTGAAACCATTAGTCAGCGCAGCGGCATGCATTCAACGGTATTTGCCGATAATAAACCTGTATACCTAGATTACTTTAGTAGTTTATCGCAGCCACCTCAGGTGAGTTTGCATGATCAAAGTGGCAAGCGTCTCGCTTGGGTTGAGCAAAATGAGGTTAAAAAAGGCCATCCGCTTTATGACTACTTTGGCTTGTGGCAAGTCCCTGAGTTTGGTGAGTTAAAAGCCGAAGACGGCCAAATGCTGCAGTATCGACTATTCAAACCTACTAACTTTGATGCTTCTAAAAAGTATCCGGTTGTGGTGCGCGTTTATGGCGGCCCTCATGCACAGCTGGTGGTAAATAGCTGGAGCCATCAAGATTACTTCACTCAGCATCTTTTGCAGCAAGGTTATATTGTTTATCAGCTCGATAACCGTGGCTCAGCCCATCGTGGTACTAAGTTTGAGTATGTGATTTACAAGCAGCTTGGCGAAGTTGAAGTGAATGATCAAAAAGTCGGTGTGGATCACTTGCGCACTCTGCCTTATGTCGATAGCGACAATATTGCTATTTATGGTCATAGCTATGGTGGCTATATGGCATTGATGAGCATCTTTAAAGCACCTGACTACTTTAAAGCGGCGATCTCGGGTGCACCAGTGTCAGACTGGTCTTTGTATGACACTCATTACACAGAGCGTTATATGGGTAACCCAAAAACCAATGCTAAAGGCTATGAGGCCAGCAGTGTGTTGCCGTACGTTGGCGGCTATGAGTCAGGATTGTTGATGTACCACGGTATGGCTGACGATAACGTATTATTTGAAAACAGTACTCGGGTTTACAAGGCGCTGCAGGATGAGGGCAAGCTGTTCCAGATGATCGATTATCCAGGTTCTAAGCACTCTATGCGCGGCGAGAAGGTACGAGTACATTTGTATCGCTCATTGGCAGACTTCTTAGAGCGAGAGCTTAAAGGCAATTAATTGTCTTAGCAGCATTATTAGTTAGCTTGAGATAAAGCTTACTATCAATTTAAAGGCACTTATTCATTAGCTAAGGTTAATGGTAAGTGCTTTTTTATTGCAGCAATCAACAGTAAATATATTGAGACTTGAGTGTTTATATTGCTGATATAGCTAAAGAAAAATTAGATTTAATTGGTTATTATCTTGTTTGGCAATATTTATATTAAATTATTTTAATGGCTTCAATTAACGGCAAATAAGTCCAAAATACCACTTAGTGGGTAGACCGCTATATTTGGATATAGCCATAATTGAGCGCGCTATAATCTGTATTTATTCGGTTAAGGAATACTTTGATTGCAATGAGTGTTATTGCTTTAGTTGTTGGTGAACTGCGTCAATATAGGCAATGTATAGAGCGAAATTGAATTGTGAATAGGATTTTACCGTATGTATTTCGGTAAATTTAATTCAGCCTAACAGGGGCATAATAAGTGGCTTGAGATAAGCGGATATAAAAAAAGCCAGTCATATGACTGGCTTTTTCAGTTGTGTAATATCGGTAATACTACCGATATAGAAGCTTGGAATTAATCTTCCAAGCTACCACAGAAACGGTAACCTTCGCCGTGGATAGTTGCGATGATTTCTGGCGTATCTGGTAAGCTTTCGAAGTGCTTACGGATGCGACGGATAGTTACGTCAACTGTACGGTCATGTGGCTTAAGCTCACGGCCTGTCATCTTCATTAGAAGGTCTGCACGGCTTAAGATCTTGCCTGGGTTCTCAACAAAGTGAAGCATCGCGCGGAATTCACTGCGTGGTAGCTTGTAAGACTCACCTTGTGGGCTAACTAGAGAACGGCTGTTGATTTCAAGGCTCCAACCGTTGAAACGGTAGAACTCAACTGCGCTTTTCTCTTCTGAATCAGTACCAGTGCTATTAACGCGAGTTAATAGGTTACGAGCACGGATAGTTAATTCACGTGGGTTGAATGGCTTAGTGATATAATCATCAGCGCCAATTTCAAGACCTAGGATCTTATCAACTTCGTTATCACGGCCTGTTAGGAAGATTAGACCGATATTATTAATTTCACGAAGTTCACGCGCTAATAAAAGACCGTTTTTACCTGGTAGGTTAATATCCATAACGACCAAGTTAACTTTGTTGTCTTGCATAGCCTTATGCATTTCAGCGCCGTCATTGGCTTCAGTTACCACATATCCTTCTGCTTCAAAAATACTTCTAAGTGTGTTTCTAGTTACTGCTTCATCTTCAACAATCAGAATGTGCGGGTTTTGCATATTAATTACCTAATTTCTGTCAATTATAACCAGGAGCATAAAACTTTTTATACTCCATTTAGCCATGCTGATAATTCACTGATACACGTAGGTGTTTTCAAATCTGGTTCGAAACAGCAACACACTGCATGCGCTAGCAAAGTATGGGTATCTCACATATGGAAAAACGTGAACTGTTTAAACTTCGATTAACAATAGTAGAAAAAAGTTCCTTAGCTACCGTTTTTTATGAAGTTTAAATGTTAAATCAAACATAGTTCACATTTGATACAGCTGTGTGGATTACGCTTCTGTCTGTTTCTAGTATATGTAACAAAATGTGTTCATTACATGTATCAGAGTGAGCTAATCAACTGAGCCTATTGTACTCGTTTTAGGCATTTGTTAACAAATGAAATGTTAACAAAATTACGCGACGATATGATTTAGATCACTATTGGATTTGCATCTTATTGATTATAAATGAAATGGCAAATTTATTATCTGTGATGTGCGTCACGCGACTGGGCAGGGCTAACGAGTTTGCTATAATAATTGCACCTAAATTGGAGAATTTGTTAGCAATGAATAACTCGGTCGACAGCCTCTGGCATTACTATCAACAAACAGAATTCCTATTTACCCAAATCCTATCTACGCAATTATCCTTTGCGATTATCACTGCATATAACCCAAAAGGCGAAGTGCTATCTGCGCCGCAAAACGGTCTGTTAGATCGTAAATTACAACAGGAAATAAACAGATTAGGGCTCCCTTATCGGTCTATGATTGGTGCATCGCAAGACCGCTCTCATATGGAAAAAAGTTGGGCGATAGCCACTGATAAAGCCTCTGCTATTAAGCTAGGCTGCCTGTTTAATCAGAACGCTATCTTTTATGTCGAAGCTGATACTTTGCAATTAGTGCCGTGTTTAATGGCAAAAGAGGAAACCTTACTTGGTGCATTTTCGCCAAGGGTTAATTGGGTATTTGAGCTGCCGGATATTGAGTAAATTTAATTCAATCTAGTTTTCCGTTGACTTGATTGGTTAATTTTTGATATTTTTCAGTCTCTTGTTTTTGTATGCAAAGTAAACATACCTGTATACAAAATAAGTGCAGAAGAGGAGCGCTAACTAGGTAGTAAGTTTGAGGGGCCAAACCCGTTGATAACTTATGAGGGAGATTAGCGCCGAGATATTTAAAGCGATTTGGTTACGCTTGAATGTTGGTCGTACAGGCTGAATCCTGGCGATTGTCACCTATGTTTTATTATGGTGGAGAGCTTCTGGTGACGATCGCTGTTTCCCATCTTTTGGGGTGCATATCATAGCACCAGGCTCTTCGAACGAAGTTAGTTCGGAGCTTATTCATGTTTGTGTTTAATTTAATTAGTAATAATCAACCTTTCGCGTTTCCTGCTGCTCAGGAGAACGCTCTATGTCTTTAGTATCATCGTTAGAAACTACATCTACAGTATCAAACCAATCAGGCTTAACCGTAGCCAAGTTTGGCGGAACCTCGGTCGCTGACTTTGACGCCATGCAGCGATGCGCCGATATTATAATTGCCAATCCGCAAACTCGTGTGGTGGTAGTAAGTGCATCAAGCGGTGTTACCAATCAATTAGTTGCCTTAACGCAAGAAGGCAACAGTAGCGAGCAATCGAAAGCTTTGATAAAGCAAATCGCGTCGATTCAATATCAAATTCTAGATAAGTTGCAAAACCCTGGTGAGATTGCCGCTAAGATTGACCGTACTTTGAGTCATATCGCCACGCTTAGTGAGCGCCTTAAATTAACTCGCAGCAAAGCCGTTATAGATGAATTATTGTCTCAAGGTGAGGCGTGCTCATCAGTATTTTTTGCCGCTGTACTGCGGGAGAAGGGCGCCAGTGCGACTGCATTTGATGTGCGCCAAGTATTACGAACAGATAGTCATCACGGCAAAGCTGAGCCGCAAATTGAGCAAATTGCTGAGCTTGCACAGGCGCAGTTACAGCCTTTACTTGCTTCACAAGTTATCGTTACCCAAGGGTTTGTTGGTGCAGATAGTGAGGGCAATACTACAACACTTGGGCGTGGTGGCAGTGATTACTCTGCAGCCTTGCTAGCTGAAGCATTAAAAGCGGATGCGGTTGAGATTTGGACCGATGTAGCAGGCATTTATACTACTGACCCGAGACTTGCACCTAACGCTAGCCCAATAGCTGAAATTAGCTTTAACGAAGCCGCTGAAATGGCGACCTTTGGCGCTAAGGTGTTACATCCGGCAACTATCTTGCCTGCGGTTAGACAAAAGATTCAAGTGTTTGTTGGATCAAGTTGGGCGCCTGAACAAGGTGGTACTTGGATCCGCCATAAGGTCTCAAGTGAGCCCGTTTATCGCGCAGTAGCACTACGCCGAGATCAAACCTTACTTAATTTGCATAGCCTGCAAATGCTTCACGCTCAAGGCTTCTTGGCTGAGACATTTGCCACGCTAGCAAGGCATAAGATCAGTGTTGATTTGATCACTACCTCAGAGGTGAACGTTGCACTAACCCTAGATAAAACCGGTTCAGATTCAAGTGGTCAAGGCTTACTAAGCGAAGCCTTACTGCAAGAGTTGTCGCAACATTGCCGCGTGCGTGTTGAAGATGGTTTAGCGCTGGTTGCGGTGATTGGTAACAACATTGCTTCTACCGCAGGGGTTTGTCGCCGAGTATTTGAAGTATTAGAAAGTTACAACGTGCGTATGATCTGCCAAGGTGCGAGTCCTCATAATTTATGTATTTTGGTGGATGAAGCTGAAGCTGGAAATGTGATCCGCGCTTTACATGAAAACCTATTTGAAGCTTGATAAAGCGCTATTTATAAGGAACACAAGACTTTATGAAGTTTAGCCAAACGAGCCTCACTGTTGGTGAGTTAGCAACGGGGCAAGCGTTAAGCGTGCCTGTGTTTCATATAGCGGGCAAAGATAGCCATGCACCTAAGGTGTTTATTCAAGCCAATGTGCATGGCGCTGAAGTGCAAGGTAATGCGGTTATTTTTCAGTTGATGAAACAGCTAGAACAAATGGATGTGCAAGGGGAAGTGACTTTGCTTCCTCTGGCTAATCCTTTGGGGATTAATCAAAAAAGTGGCGAGTTTACCCTTGGTCGCTTCGATCCTATAACCGGAGTTAATTGGAACCGCGAGTATCTAGATCATAAAATCGATATTGCTAGCTGGTATCAGCAGCATAGTCATTTAGATGATAAGGCACTTATCGCCGCATATCGTTTACAGCTAATCGAATCATGCAATGTACATCTTAACAGTGAGTGGGGCGTCACCACTGGTAAACGTTTAGCGGTAACGCTGCAATCACTAGCCCATCAAGCCGATATTGTTATCGATCTGCATACCGGCCCTAAATCCTGTAAGCATATGTATTGTCCTGAATACGATGTTGCAGCCGCTTCGCTTTTTTCAATTCCTTACACTTTAGTTATCCCTAACGATTTTGGTGGGGCGATGGACGAAGCTGCCTTTTGCCCTTGGTGGCAATTAACTGAGTTCGCTAATTCACAAGGACGCGGATTGAAGGTGCCTGTGTCGGCATTTACGTTAGAGCTTGGTAGCCAAGAACGTATCGATATGGATGACGCGCTTAGCGACGCCAAAGGGATTTTGGCTTATTTAAGTCAACGTGGTGTGGTTAGTGAGTATGTTCAAGCGGCTGATATGGCCAGGTACGGCTGTTATCTTAAAGATTATAAGAAGTTTCATGCACCTATAGCAGGGATGGTTGAGTACAAAGCAGAGCTCGGCCATATACTTTATTCTGGTGAGACATTAGCAAATGTTCTAAGGCTTGATCGCTTTGGAACTCACGAAGAGCTAACAGAGTTAGTGCTGAATAAAGATTGTATACCCATATTACATTTCGCTTCAGCCTCGGTTTACCAAGGTACAGAGCTATATAAGGTAATGACAAACTTGTTTAACCTTAACCTGTAACCCTGCGTTTACAAAATGATGCTTTTGTGTGTTTTTGGTTTATATATTGTTAAATTTTTTGTTTGCTGGCTTATTTGTGTTGTGTTACTAATGCTTTTGCCTAGGTCATATGTGCTACGAGTTGAAGGTATAGTAGTGCATTTTTCTATTGGAAATGCCTAGGTGATATTTAAGCAGGATAAAACAATAAAAACTTGCATGTATTAAGGAATTGACAAGTGAAAACAAAAATAGCCATAGCAGTATCAACTGCTTTAGTCACGATGTCTGCTAGTGCGCTAGCTACACAGTCTGATTATAATCAACAAATTACTCAAATTAACTCAGAGTCAGCTAGAGCAAATATTGCTGTAGTCGATTCAAAGTCTGCAGCTTACTCGCAAAATCAAGTGGTTAGACAAAATGCGGTCTTTACACCAGAAGCAGATTTAGACTCTGGCGTTTACCGTTATTTCGTTCGCTTAATAGAGAGCCCGGTTGCACTTTATCAAGGCGGTATTGAAGGGTTTCAAGCCACTTCTTTAGAAAAGGTACCTGGTAAAAACGGTAAACTCGACGTTACGAGTTCTGCGGTAAAATCTTACCGTTCATTCCTATCTTCACAGCAAGATAATGTTATTCAAAAAGCTAATGCTGCACTTGGCGAGCTAGACGTTAAACAAAGAACGACACTAGCCTACAACGGTTTAGTCGTTGAAATGACCCAAGAGCAAGCTCTTAAGCTTTCAAAAGTAGCGGGCATTGCTAATATTCAGCGTGAAATATTACGTAAACCAATGACTGATTCAGGTCCTGCTATTATCAAAGCTCCAGCTGTATGGAGTGGTGAAGCAACTGGCACTGAAAGCCAGGGTGAGGGAATGATCGTCGGTATTATTGATACCGGTATTAATAGCGATCACCCATCATTTGCTGACGTTGGCGGCGACGGTTACGACCACTCAAACCCATGGGGTTCAGGTGTTTATTCTGGTAACTGTGCTAGCGATTTCCCTGAGCTTTGTAACGATAAATTGATTGGTGTGCACAGCTGGCCAGCGGTTACCGATCAATACTTAGATTATGATATTGATGTTCCTGCAAACGGTGAAGATCATAACGGACATGGCTCTCATACCGCAGGTACCGCTGCGGGTAACGTACTAATTAACACTAACGTACCAAATGTTGATGGTGAAGATACTGGAGTAGTATTTGAATCAATGTCTGGTGTTGCTCCTCATGCGAATATTGTTTCTTATCAAGTTTGTCTTCCTGGCGAAAATGATGATATTGGCTTTGCAGGATGTTTGCCTTCGTTAACCGTTCTTGCTGTTGAGCATGCAATAGAAAATGGCGTTGATGCGCTTAACTATTCAATTGGTGGTGGTAGCAGCAATCCATGGAATGATGCTGATGCTCTAGCTTTCTTGTCTGCACGTAAAGCTGGTATTCATGTTGCGACTTCTGCAGGTAACTCAGGTCCAGGCCCTGAAACCGTCGGCTCTCCAGGTGATGCTCCGTGGTTAACTACAGTAGCGGCATATACCCACGATCGTGATTTCTCTGAAAAAGACATTGGTGGCTTTACTGGTGGCGATACAGCCGCTCCTGAAGCGCTAACCGGTAAAGCGATGACTGGTGAGTTTACTGGTTCAGTTGTTTACGCTGGTGATTTTGAAAATGCTAATGATCCAGATAATGATCCTGCCCAGTGTTTAGAGCCATTCCCGGCTGATACTTTTGCTGATGATACTATCGTAGTATGTGACCGTGGTGCGATTGCTCGTGTAGATAAAGGTCGCAATGTTCTTGCTGGCGGTGCTTCTGCTCTAGTGTTAGCAAACTTGCAAGGTGGAGCTGAAAGTGTTGTTGCCGATGCTCATGTTCTACCAGCAATTCACATTGACGCTGACAAAGGTGATGCCCTTAAAGCTTGGTTAGCAAGTGGCGCTGATCATATGGCGACAATTAGTGGTACTGAAGTGATACAAGACGAAAAGCTTGCGCGTATTGCGGCAGGCTTCACTTCTCGTGGTCCTAACAAATCAGTTCCAGATGTTATTGCACCTTCTATTGCTGCACCTGGTGTGAGCATTTTTGCCGCATATGCTGATGATCAATCTGATGCGTTTAAGCAAAACCCAGATCCAAGTGATTATGGTTTCTTAAGCGGTACCTCTATGGCTAGTCCACATGTTGCGGGTGCACTTACATTGCTTGCCAGCATTCAGCCTGATTGGACGCCTGCTGAAGCACAATCAGCATTGATGCTAACTGCTGATCAAAACACTTTAAAAGATGATGGGGTAACGCCGTCAGATTTCTTTGATATGGGCGCGGGTTACGCGAATGTTGAAGCTGCTGCAAAAACTGGCCTAGTGATGGATGAGAGCTATGTTGATTATGTGAAAGCTGACCCAGCATTAGGCGGTCAACCTTCGCAGATTAACTTGCCGACTATTGCTAATGCAAAATGTGTTGGTGAATGCACTTGGACACGTACAGTTAAAGCAACCAAAGATGGTTCGTGGACAGCTAGCACTATGGGCGTGACAGATGGTTTAGTGCTATCGGTTATGCCAGAGTCTTTTGATTTAAAAGCTGGTGAAACTCAAGAGATAACCGTAACTGCAGATATTTCTGCGGCAAGTGTTGGCTGGAACTTTGCCAATATCAAACTTATGGCAGAAGGTATGCCAGAGGTTAAATTGCCTGTTGCTGTTAAAGGGGGCTCTAATAACCTACCAGCGAGTTTAGATATTACTGCTGGTAGAACAAGCGGAAGTATCACTTATAGTGGTTTTGTCTCTACAGAGCTTACTGATATTAAGGCTGGTGTATATGATAAATCTACAGATCTAGTCGCGCCTATCACTTTAAATGTGCCTGAAGATGGCTTGGATTATGCGCAGTTTAATTTCCCTGCATTAGCAAACGTTGTTATTTCTATTTCTTCAGAAACAGCACCAGATGTTGATTTACGTATTCTAGATGGGACTTTCACTAGAATTGGTAGTAGTGCTGGTCCTGATTCAAACGAATCGGTAGCTTTTACTAATCTACCAGCAGGTACTTACTATTTAGTTGTTGATGGTTATACAGCATCTGCTCCTGGTGCTACTGACGAAGTGACTATGAGAATATCGTCAATTTTGCCAACTGATGAATCATTAAGTGATGACGTTACTGTTGCTGTTGATGAATCAGAAGGTGAGTTTAGCCTAACGTTCGATTGGGATACTGATAAAAACACTTCAGGCATCGTAATTTTGACTTCAGGTGACCAAAGCAATGAAGTTCAAGTACCTCTGAATATCACTCGTAAGAATGATGTTACTCACTTCCATAGCCTGACAGACGCTATGACAGCAGGTGTTGCAAGTCGTGTAGGATTTAATGTTGCGCCAAACTTTAGCGATGAAGACAAAGAGTATTCATTCTCTGCGCAAATGTCTGCAGGCCATAAAGTTGCCAACATTTCTAATGGTGGTGTGCAAGAAGGCAATACGATTAACTGGACTGTCGTTCAGGAAGCTTCGTCTGGCGAAGCTATGGTTGTTGGCTTTGACTTAATACCTACTAAAGCAGGTTCGGCTTATGCGATGAAGCTTACCAATGAGCTTGGTGACGACATGGTAGAAGAAACTGTTAAGTTTGGTGTAACTGAAGTTGCACCTGTTGCAATGGCAAGTGCTCCTGATTGGGTAACAGAAGGTTTGACTGTGAATATCAGTGGCGCTGCATCTTATGACGGTAATGATGATGAATTGTCTTACGAGTGGTTGCAGACTGGTGGTGCGACTGTTTTGTTTGATAAATCAGCTGAATCATTTAGCTTTAATGCTCCAAGTGTCGGTAGTCAAGGTGATACATTATCATTTGAACTGACAGTTACTGATACAAATGGTAATTCAGACACAACAAATGCAGTTGTTTCAGTATCAGAAGCTGCAGAGCTTGATAAGGGCGGGGCAATCGGTTGGATTGGTTTGCTACTCCTGCCTGTTGTTTGGATGCGTCGTAAGCTGAAAGCTTAATATTTAGATGTATAATCAAAAGGCTAACAAATGTTAGCCTTTTTTATTTTTGTCATATCTATTTTGGAGCGAATGCAAAGCCGCTTACCTAAGGCTTAACCGCCCGTACAATCGGGTTTTGTAAGCTAATCAAGGTTTCTGTTGATTGAATTTCATCAATTGACTGAATACGGTTAATCAATACATGCTGCAGTCCATCAATGGATTGGCACATTACCTTTACAAATACACTGTAGTTACCTGTGGTGTAATAGGCTTCAACTACTTCTTCTAGTGCGTTTAACTTAGAGATTGCAGCTGGGTAGTCACCAGCACTTTTTAAGTTAATACCAATAAAACAACATACATCGTAACCGAGTGCCTTAGGGTTAACGGTGATCTGTGCACCAGTAATAATGCCGGCTTGTTTCATCTTCTCTACGCGAACATGGATAGTACCCGCACTAACACCAAAGCGTTTGGCTAGCTCGGCAAAAGGCGTTCTCGCCTCTTTCATTAAGGCTGATAGAATTTGGTTATCGAGAGAATCTCTTTGAAATGGGGCTTCCATAATAAATATGCCGTTTGCTTATTGGTTAGGTAAGTAATTTACGTATTTTATGCACAATATTCTACTGATTTATCAAATAACGTGGCTATAAAGTACTGTGGCTAACTTATTTGGTGAAACGAGCTTTAAAGTTCGGAGAAGTTAGAGCGGATTACAAATACAAAAGCACCAAAATAGTTGCTGGTGCTTTTGTTTATCTTAATTATATAAATGGGGTTATTGCTCACCTTCGGCGTGCATAAATGGTGCATCACAACTAAAGGTCATTGGCTCTTTAGTGTAAGGGTGGCTAATCGTTAGTGACTGTGCGTGCAGTAATAGTCTAGGTGCTAAACGCTTAGCTAATGGATCGGCATAAAAGTTATCACCCAAAATCGGATGCCCTAATGCCATCATATGTACCCGCAGTTGATGAGAGCGACCAGTAATAGGTGTGAGCTTAACTAAAGTCGAGCGTTTACCGTAGCTAATCACTTCATAGTGAGTTTCTGAGGCTTTACCTATCTTATGGTCGACTTTTTGCTTCGGGCGATTTGGCCAGTCACAAATTAGCGGTAAGTTCACCGTTCCATGAGATTGTTTTACATGACCTGCGACTCGCGCGTAGTAGGTTTTTTGGGTTTCTCTATCTCTAAATTGGCGTTTTAGCTCAGATTCAGCACTGCGGATTAACGCCACCACGATAACCCCTGAGGTTGCCATGTCTAAGCGGTGGACGATTTTGGCATGTGGGAACTCTGCGAGCACTCGAGTATAAGTACTGTCTGCGTGCGCCGGATCTCGTCCTGGTACAGATAAAAGACCCGATGGCTTATTGACCACCATGATATCTTTATCTTGATGGAGGATTTCAAGCCAAGGCGAAGTCGGCGGAGAGTAGACAAAATCAGTCATGAGGCAACCTTATTAAAAATGCGCGGCAAAGATACCTCTTAGGCGCTTATGCATGCAAGCAGATTTGCCGATAAATCTAACGTTAGTTAACGCTGTGCCGCAGAGGTTATGAAAAGCTATTGCCGTTAACGTGCATTATTGCAAAAGTCCACACCACGAAGGCGAGTGCAGAGTGGATTAGGGCGTAAAATGACTGATCGAGTCGTCCCATACTTCTGGCATCCCAAATGAGCATGCCATGTAAAAAGATAACAATTGGGAATAGGGTTAGTAGCGGGTAAAGACTTAGTACACTTGCATCACCAAATATAAGTCGGCTTATTAGCGCCCAGACCACCATTAAGCCAGTGATTATCGGCGGAAGTGCGACTCGATATTGCTCTGGGTATGGAAACATACTAGGCCTCTATTTTATGCTGAGTGAGTACTACATCATCTAATAGGCTTTATTCCTTTGGCTTTTGCGCGATAAGCTGCGCTTTATAACTTGCCGAAGGTAATTCGCCGAATAGATCTTCAGCGTAATGCAGGCAGTCCCAGTTAGCAAATATTGCTTTTAATTCACCCGTTTTCAGTAAAAAGTTTGGGTTTCGTGGTCTGCCTATTTCAGCTTGTTGTTCGGTAAACGTTTCGTAAATAATGTAGCCACCGGGCTTAATCGCTTCAATAATTTGAGGGAAGAGCGTGCGGTGTAGGTAATTAAATACCAATACTATGTCATATTGATTTTTAGCTAGTTCTGAGGCGCTACCATCTTCTAAGTTCCATTCAAGCAACTCTGTGTTTGCAGGTGCTAAGTTGCTTAGTTCAAGTCGCGATAAATCTTGATCCAGATAAGTCACCGCACAGCCATTATTAGTGAACCATGCGCCGTTACGCCCACTACCACAAGCAAGATCTAATACTCTAAAGCTACTTGGGATCTTGTCTAACAGTTTATCAAACTGAGTAATGAGCTCTGCATTATTCATGTTTTAGCCTTTTACTTCTTTTTTGGTTTTAATGCTACGCCCATGCACCACTGAAAAGTGGCGTAAACCCGAAGGTCCATGAGATACGATGACTGAGAGTAACACGATAGTGACCAATAGCTCGGGCTTATAGTTAGCAAGCGGGATAAATAGCAACAATAGGCCAATTTTAACTAATGTGAGTACACCTTTTAGTTGGATAAGCCAGCGCCAGTCGCGGACAATTTCCCACACCATTAAGACAGAGCCCGTAGCCATGGCCATAATCCAGTAGGTTAGCCATTGCTCTTGAGGCACATTCAGTAAAATACCACCGCCAGCCCCAGTGATCCCTAAGATGTGAATCGCTCGAAGAGCGGTTTTTGAAAGGCGATGCACTATAAATTGTTTTTCTGTTAGTTCTTTTCTAGCCATTTTGAAGATTCTTGGGCGATGACGTGTTGATAAATTTTATCAGGTATTTACTAATTAAAAAGTGCTCAGTGATCACAAGCTCCAACAGCAACTGACTGAGGAGGTTAAAAAAAGCTCGTTTAATTACTACTCATTTGATTTCGCGTAATTTTGTGAAGCAGATATCTATACCTCTTAATAGATACTGTTATGCTAATAAACATATGCTTACTCCTTGCCGTAATTGGTATTTTCATGCTCAACCAATTGCTGCACTGACTTAAATAATCTTGAGAACGTATCCTTTCTCTATACAGATTTATTTAATAATTAAGCTGAAAAGCGAGCTGTCAGGAGCTCGCTTTTTATTTTGTCAAAAATCAATCGCTAGCAAACTGGCACAGATTGACCCTCATCAAGACAAATCCCCTCATATCGCATAGACTGTTCAAGTTTTCTTCCTCTTTTAGCTAAGGTATCTACTATGAAAATAGGCTTTTTTAGCGCCAAGCATTACGACATGCAGCATTTTGACCGTACCAACTCTGCGTTCGGCGCCGCTATTGAGTATTTTGATTACCGCTTGTGTATGCAAACCGTCAAGTTGGCAGAAGGCTTTGAGGTGGTTTGTGCGTTCGTTAATGACTCCCTGTGTGAAGAGGTGTTGGTTGAACTAGCTGCTGGTGGCACTAAGATTATTGCTATGCGCTGCGCGGGCTTTAATAATGTTGATTTGGCAGCCGCCGCTCGCCTAGGTATTAAAGTGGTAAATGTGCCTGCTTATTCTCCTGAGTCGGTTGCAGAGCATACCGTTGCATTAATGCTTACCTTGAACCGTAAAATCCATAAAGCTTACCAACGCACCCGCGATGCTAACTTTTCCCTTGAGGGCCTAGTAGGTTTTAACATGCACGGTCGCACTGTAGGTGTTATCGGTACTGGTAAAATCGGTTTAGCCACGATTAAAGTGCTGCAAGGTTTTGGCTGCACGGTTGTGGCTCACGACCCTTATCCTAATCAGGCGGTAATCGATTTAGGCGTCGAGTATTTATCACTCGAGCAGCTTTATCCTATTTGCGATGTGATAAGTTTGCATTGTCCGCTGACAGCAGATAATCATCATTTATTAAGTGAAACGAGCTTTAGCCAGATGAAACCTGGGGTTATGGTGATCAACACTAGCCGTGGCGGACTGCTAAACGCACTTGATGCAATGGAAGCGCTTAAAACCGGTCAATTAGGCTCATTAGGCTTAGACGTTTATGAAAACGAAAAAGAGCTGTTTTTTGAAGATAAGTCGAGTGAAATCATTCAAGACGATGTGTTTAGACGCTTATCAGCTTGTCACAATGTTATTTTTACTGGTCACCAAGCTTTCTTAACTGAAGAAGCGTTAGGTGCGATAGCCCATACAACATTAAGTAATGTTAAACAGCTTCTTGCGGGAGAAGCGTGCCCTAACCAATTGTAAAGATATCTGTTAGTTGGCAGCATGTATCGAATGCACGTTGGCAACATTATTTAAGATAGTGTTAGCAAATGCTAAATTGATTCATAATAGACTGCATAATTCCTCTAGGTTTGAGCGGAACCCCTCGAGCTCGTAGCAGCCTAAATATAAAAAAGCGACTAAGGAAAGCCGATGATCATTACTCAAGAAGTCCATGATATTGATACTGCGACAGGGCCTATGCGCGCCTACCTCTATCGCCCAGATAGTGAAGGCCAGTTTGCGACGATTATTTTCTATTCTGAGATTTTTCAGCAAACCGCACCAATCGCTCGCGCCGCTGCCATATTAGCAGGTCACGGTTTTGTGGTGTTAGTGCCAGAAGTCTTTCATGAACTAAACCCAATAGGCACAGTGCTTGAGTATGATGATGTGGGTAAAGATAAAGGTAATGCTGATAAGTTTACTAAACCGTTAGAGCATCACGATTCAGATACCGAAGCGTTAGTCGATTTTGCTCGAAGTATGAGCTTTTGTAGTAGCAATATCGGTAGTATGGGAGTCTGTATTGGCGGCCATTTAGCCTATCGTGCAGCGTTAAACCCTGATATCCAAGGGGCATTTTGTTTATACCCAACCGATATTCACTCAAATACCTTACCCTGCGATAAAGGCAATGACTCATTAACTCGTACAGGTGATATTGCTGCTGAGTTAGTGATGGTATTTGGTAAGCAAGATCCTCACGTATCCAGTGAAGGGCGCAAAGTTATTTATAACAAACTTGAGGCGACAGAGCGTAAGTTCAACTGGCTGGAAGTGAACGCACAGCATGCCTTTATGCGTGATGAAGGCGATAGATACGATCCTGCGTTAGCGCTGCAAATGTATTTGCAAGCGGTGGCGTTTTTTCAGCGAACCTTAAAGTAGTTTCTACTGGTTTCTGAAACAAAAGGGGCGAGTCATTATTGACTCGCCCCTTTTTTGTATGCTGCGGGCTATCAACCTTGCTGGTAAGCCGCTAGCTCTGCAGTGCTAACACGTGCAATAAAGGCATTATCTAGGTAGAAATCAACGTGGTCGTTATCTTTAACACCTGACATCACTTGCTGGCTGCCGTCTTCATAAACAAGCGTCATAGCTAAAGTGTTTTCGTCAGTTGCTACCATTGAAGCGCTAGTCAACTTAACGTTCTTTAATGGTGCAGTGGTTAGATCGCCATCAATATGCTGGTTTACTTTGAAAATAGCTTCAACTGGCATATCAACTACAGCAGGAGAACGGCCAGTAATAGGGTTAGTACCAGTCCAGAATTCAATGCTGTTAATAATAAATAGATCGCCTGTTGCTGCGAAACCATAGATAGGGCTTAGTAGCATGAATAGGCCTGCACGACCGTAACGGTTATCAACTGCGCTTAAGTTAGCTTTAGTTACCATGGCGCTTAGACCCATTTGGCCCATACAACCGGTTAATTGAGTGCTTAATACTGCAGTTAGTGCGATAGCTGAGATTGTCTTTTTCATTGATCTATTTGAGTGAATTGAGATTGGCGCAGATTGTATGTAACACCAAAAAATGAAACGTGAACCGAGTCACAAATCCAGGTTGGGTATTTGTTGGGTTTGTATCGGCGACTGCTTGCTGTGTGGTGGCTTTGTAGCGTTTGCTTCCCACTTTGGCTTACTGTGTCTTTAAGTGGGTTGATGTGTTCATCTTGTTGTGCGGTGCGGGTTGATACTTGCGCTAATGCTGAGGTGTTAGCCATTTTACTCTAGGGATAATTAACGCATAATAGCGCCCCAATTACCGGAGAGCGTATGTCAGATTATCAAGTTTTACATCAAACCCAAGATGAATATGGTCCACTTATCGTACTAGAAGATAAAGAAACACGGATCTTAGCTTTTGGTGAAAACGATGAGCAAAGTAAGTTGCTCAAGGCAACGCCCCATATTCCACAGCACACCTATGTGCAAGCCATGTTATTGGTGCTGCTTTATAGCCAGCCTAAAAGTGCAATTGTGTTGGGCCTAGGTGGTGGCGGACTGATCCATGCGCTACGCCACTTTGATGCTGGTATTAAGTTAACCGCGGTAGAACTAAGAAGCGAAGTGATTGAATTGGCTAAGCGCTACTTTCAGTTGCCGCTCAGTAAAAAGCTAAAAGTAATCCATCAAGATGCAAAGCAGTTTTTAGCAGCTGCAGATCATAAGCGGGTCGATGTGGTATTTACTGATATTTATAGCGCAGAAGGTGTTGATGCTGCGCAAGTATCAGAAGCATTTATCGCTCAGTGCGCCGCGTTGATTAAAGCAGATGGTTATTTGGTATTAAATTGCTGGAAAGAGCACAGCCAAAACCGCGAGTTACTCAGCTACCTTAATATGCATTTCGCTGAAGTGCGTGCATGCTTAACTGGCAGCGGTAACTGGGTTGTGTTTGCTGGCAAGGTTAAGCGAGATATTAGTGCAAGTGCGCTTAAAACCAAGGCGCAGTCGCTATCGCAACAACTTGATTTCCAATTGGCACGTTCACTCACACGCTTTGATGTGTGGGAGTAATACTCGTCAATCCTTATGCTTACTAGCTTATTCGAGCTAGTAAGCTGTTTTAAAGCTCACTCTATACTTCATCCCGTTTTCGCTGCGATTGATTAACTTTTTTCTATTCACAGTATTTATAAATACTTAGCTATGAATTGCTGTTTATCTACACTAATGCAAGTGTTGCTTTCTCTGCATATCATTGAGTTGTTAATCCTATTCGGATTTTTAGATTAGGATGATAGCTTTTACTCGTTACCACAAATCATTTTTCTCGGCTACTATGCTTCCATCGAAAACGAACTGGCTTTTAGGGACTCATCATCACTCAGCCCAGTTTGTTGAATTTAAAGAAAGTATTTTTATTTTTTATTATTAAAATGGAGCATTACATGCATCAGTCAATCATCAACTCTACAATCAAGCCATTTTCAGCAACTGCTTTCCACAACGGTGACTTCCACCCAGTGACAGAGCAAGACTTACTAGGTAAGTGGTCAGTTGTTTTCTTCTACCCTGCTGACTTTACGTTTGTATGTCCTACTGAATTAGGCGACATGGCTGACCATTACGAGAAGCTACAGTCTATGGGCGTTGAAGTTTACTCAGTATCAACTGACACTCACTTCACTCACAAAGCATGGCACGCAAGCTCTGACACTATCAACAAGATCCAGTACCCAATGATTGGTGACCCAACTGGTACTATCACACGCAACTTCGGTGTGATGATTGAAGAAGATGGTCTAGCACTACGCGGCACATTTGTTATCAACCCAGAAGGTGAAATCAAAGTTGCTGAAGTACATGACCTAGGTATTGGTCGTAGCGCAGCAGAGCTAGTTCGTAAAATTCAAGCAGCTCAGTATGTAGCAACTCACGACGGTGAAGTTTGCCCAGCAGCATGGCAGCCAGGTGAAGAAACACTTGCTCCATCAATCGACCTAGTTGGTAAGATTTAATCGCAAAAAGTTAAGGTAAGCCTGATGGCAGCGCGTTAGTAAGCTCCACCTCTTACTAACGCAACAAGCAACCATTAGTCGGTTTCATCTCCTTAATTATATTGTTCAGCCTTGCTTCCCCCCTGAGGTTGAGGCTGAACAGTTTTTATTATTAATACTTAACAGCAGCTACACCTTTTATTTTCTTTATCACTTTTTATTTTTGTTATCTCTAGGCGCTGCTTGCGATATCTGCTGCCTCTAGAACGAGTATTGAACAACAGAATCAGATTATTTAGGAGTCATCATGTTAGATGCAAACGTAAAGAACCAACTGAATACTTATTTGCAAAACCTCAAGCATCCAGTTGAGCTGGTTGTGTCGGCTGATGACAGCAAAAAAGCCCAAGAGCTTAAGTCGCTTGCCGCAGATATTGATAGTCTGTCTTCACTAATATCAGTAACAGAGCAAGTGGGTGAGCGTACGCCATCAATGGCAGTGGTTAACCCTGCATTAGGTTCACAAATTACTTTTGCTGGTCTGCCTATGGGGCATGAGTTCACGTCTCTAGTGCTTGCACTGCTGCATAGTGGTGGTCACCCTATTAAGCTTGATAGCGATGTTATTGAGCAGATCCGTCAACTGCCGGGTGAATATCGTTTTGAAACTTATGTGTCGCTAAGCTGTCAGACTTGCCCAGAAGTGGTACAAGCGCTGAATATGATGGCGGCAATTAATCCAAACATTACTAATGTAATGATTGACGGCTCATTGTTCCAAGATGAAGTCAATGAACGCAACATTATGGCTGTGCCATCCGTGTACCTTAATGGTGAGCAATTCTCAATGGGCGCAATCAGCACAGTTGAGATATTGAACAAGTTAGATGTTAATGCCGCAGGCAGAAAAGCTGAGCAGCTGAATCAAAAAGAGGCATTTGATGTATTAGTGGTTGGCGGTGGCCCAGCTGGTGCATCGGCAGCAATTTACGCAGCACGAAAAGGTTTACGCACCGGTATTGTGGCTGACAAGTTTGGTGGTCAAGTTGCTGAAACTGTTGGTATTGAGAACTTTATCTCAGTCAAAGCGACCGAAGGACCAAAATTGGTGGCGAATCTTGAAGCGCACGTACATGAATATGACGTCGACATCATGGATAACCAACGCGCATTAAGTTTAAAGTCTGGCGAGCTATTTGAATTAAAGCTTGAAAGCGGCGCAGTGCTGCGTAGTAAAACTGTCTTGTTAACGACCGGTGCTCGCTGGCGTGAAATGAACGTTCCGGGTGAGCAAGAGTATCGCGGTAGTGGTGTGGCATATTGCCCACATTGCGACGGCCCACTATTTAAAGGTAAGCGTGTCGCGGTGATCGGTGGTGGTAACTCGGGTATTGAAGCGGCAATCGACTTGGCCAATATCGTTGAGCACGTTACCGTACTCGAGTTTGATAAGTCATTGCGCGCTGATGAGGTTTTACAGCGTAAAGCTAAATCAATGGGTAATATTGAGATTATTACCCAGGCTATGACCACAGAAGTGACTGGTGATGGTAAGCGCGTAAACGGCTTAAATTATACTGACCGCGCAACGGGTGAGAGTCATCATGTTGAGCTTGCAGGGATCTTTGTGCAAATCGGCTTAGTGCCAAACTCTGAGTGGTTAAAAGACACTATCGATATGACGGCTCGCGGTGAAATCATTGTTGACGCTAAAGGTGAAACCTCATTACCCGGTGTGTTTGCAGCAGGTGATGTAACGAACTCGGCTTATAAGCAGATTATTATTGCCATGGGCAGCGGCGCAACAGCATCACTTGGCGCATTTGATTATCTTATTCGCCAAAATGTTGACGATTTAGACACCAGCAGTGTTGCAGCCTAAAGTGATTAATCGTTAGTATTAAAGCCAGCAAGACGCTGGCTTTTTTTATACGAGTCAAAGACAAAAATGGAAGTGGTAAAATGGCTCTGAATTCACACCGGTATCAAGCGCAATTAAAACGTGAAACTTTCACAATTTTAAAACGTGGCATTTTATGGGCAAGCTATGTCAGTTTGGCCATGCTATGTGTTGTGCTAGCAAATACTTACTACTTTGATAGGCATTATTATGATGCAGGAGCATTGCTTATCAAATTGGTGCCACTAGCAGCTGTATTAGGCTTGTGCTTGTATACAGTAAAAAGCAAAGGCCTATTTAAAGTTACAGTCACACAAACTTATGTTTACTTAGGTCTGTTGGTGAGCTCATGGAGCCTAGTGCTGGTGTCGCTAGCTTTTCTATCTAAGCAAAACATGCCTGGTGTGGAGTCTTTAGCAGATATTTTAGTGCTGGTGTTTGCTCTCGCCTTATTCCCTCATCGCAATATCATGGTGAGCGTTATTTTGCCTTTTCTTGCGTTTAGTGCGGTTTATCACTCACTACAATTTTCAGAAGCTATTGTTTACCCACTAACTAAGTTTTTGTGTTTCTTAATGGTTATTCTATCTGGACAGAAAATTATTGCTGGTTGGTTCTTTAAAGCAATAATACGCAATGTCGAAAAGAAAAAGCTATTAAGTCAGTTTAAGCGTTTGGCGTTAATTGATGGTTTAACAAACATTAGCAACCGACGTCATTTTGATGATGTGTTACTTCAAGAAAGCAAAGCCGCTGCCCGCAATCGGCAGCCATTGAGTATTATTTTATTAGACATTGACTATTTTAAACCGCTAAACGACACCTTAGGTCACCAAGTTGGTGATGAATACTTGGTAAAAGTCGCTGAATTATTAAATCAAGCTCTTGAGCGCCCAAGGGATTTAGTGGCTAGATATGGCGGTGAAGAGTTTGTGATGGTACTACCTAATACCGACTTGCGTGGCGCAAACTGCGTCGCAGCAAAAGTTCAGCAGATGTTGCGCGAAGAGAAGCTAAGCCATCCGAGTTCGGCTGTGGCTAAATACATCACTGTCTCTCAGGGCATAGCATTATGGCAAGCACCAGAGGTAGCGAGTAGCTTGTTAGAAAGGGCTGATAGCATGCTTTATCAAGCTAAAGCGAATGGCAGAGACGGCTTTGTTTCACAAACAGAGCCAGTCTCAAATAAGCAAGCGGTTTAAGCTGTGGTATTGATATTGTGACCCGTATTGCCAACAGGCGCTGGGGCCGCTTCAGGCAACGCTGCATTAATTAATTGCAGCGCAATATCACCTTCGATTTTTTGTTGGTCTTTTGCAAGTTGTGCCACTTTAATGCCAACCTCACCATGACTCATATTCGGTTGTAGATTCGCACTAGAAATAGTTACAGCCATATTCAACTCAATTAATTAGGAATGTCATGTAGTTATCGGCTGTATGCTCAATGACTTAAGTTTATTCCTGTTACAGAGTGTATCTGCTTAAAGAAGGTTTGAGGAAGCGCTCCTAGGACCTAGGACCTAGGTCCTAGGCAAAGCAAAGAGCTGTGAAGGTTTAGGCGTTAGGTTTTTATTATAGAAAACTAAGGCCTTAGCTAAGGTGTTATCTAAGGCCTTAGTTTGCTGGGTTATGACTTTTTCGCGTTAACCTTTTCTAGGCTCTTACGCACTAGCGTGATGAGCACTGTGAGCATAATAGAGCTAAAGATTAGGCCTATTGCTAACGCCACATTTTGCAGTGCTGTTGGGTCAAGGGCTAACATGCCGCCTAAGCCCATCATCATAATGCCAGACATTAGTTTAAGGGTTTGGCCCTCTTTTTCAGTAAGCTTACGCTTACCAAGTGACACACTGAAAGCAATCACAATTGCTGCAAGTGGGATGACATACACTACGTTATACATCACAAGGTACATGTAGCGTTCAAATGTTTCTAAGTCATGCATAGATAGCACGCTGGTATAGATCATTGGGAATCCCGCAGTACACAGCAGCTCATAGGCATTCGCTAATATTGATAACACCACAGTACCGGCAATCATGGCTGTCATGCTGCTGGCGCTGGTTAATTTGCCCATACGCTTAATCAAACCTGTGCGGTTTTCGGCTGACATCGACAAGGTGACTTCGCCTTTGGTAAAGAAATAGTCTTTAATATTCACCGCGCCAGCAATCAAGGCGAGCATACCTGCGCCGAGAATAATCCAGCCGCCATCGCTACCTGCGCCCAGTAATTGGAAGATATTCAGCCAAGCACTCATAAAGATGAAGTAGATAAACCCGGAGAAGAATACAAAGATCCCGCCAACAATCAGCATGCGGGCGCGACTCTTGGCGTTAACCATTATCGACAGCAAAAACAGTAATACAAAGAAAGCGCAAGGGTTAAAAGCATCAACACCGGCAAGGACTACAGTAAGTAACGGTAATGACATTTGTTCTGGATGCACTACACCAACAAGTGGTAGCTCGACAGGTTGAACATCAGAGCTGGCTAGCTCATTGCTGTTATCTAAGCCTAAATCACAAGTACCATCGCCACCTTCTTGGCTATCACTTTCACTACAAGTGCCAAATAAACCGCCTGTTGCTGGGGCGGTCGCAGTATATTGGCCCTCTTTTTCTGGCGCTAATTTACCGCCTAACGATACATAATATGACTTTAAGCGCTGCACTAAGAACTCACCGGTAACGGCTTGGCTGCTGTAGCCGACGACCGCTTTTTCACCGCTAGCGAAGTAAGGTACCGAGCGTGCTTCAGTCCCTGTTTGCTTAGCGATCTCTTGCCATATAGCCATGGTATCGGCAGCAGTAATCATATGATCTTCCACTTCAATCCAAGGATAACGCTCTGGCAAACTATCTATAAATGGATGAGCTTCAGCGCAATGTGGGCAGGTTTTAGACCAAAAGAAATAAAGCTTAACTTTTAACTCACCTTGAGCATTGGTGTAGTGCCACATGCTAGTTTCGCTATTGGCACTGGTGATATTGGTGTTAGCAAAGCTTGGCAGTGATAGGCTAAGGCTAGCAAGTACGAGACTGATAAATAGTAAAATGGATTTGGCCATGGGATCTCCAGGACAATTTAGGCAGGTTTAAACCGTTTTGTTGCTGACATTCTACTTTAGTGACGGAAGCTTTAATGGTGAAATGTTTCATTTTTGCTAATGAAATCCCGAATATATTACTTTTGGGAACTAGAACGAATTTCATGCAATGAGATTAAACTTATTGCTATATTTATAACGACTTGATTATAAAAGTTTGATTGAGTTATTGCTTATATTGTTTGTGTGTAGAGGGCGATGGAAGCTGATTTGTTGTGGAACTGTTGTCAGACCCAAGCAGCTTGGAGTCTGATTCAACTCGGTCTTTTCATTGCTAGCGTTAGCTATAGATTTTTAATCATCCTTGCTAGCAACTTGGATTGCTGATTGTTCAGGTTCGTCTGAGCACCAAGTAATTGAAACGCTGCGATCAACATTATTGCTGGCTGTAAGTATTCGGGTGATCACCGGCGCTGAATATTCTGTTTTATTGAGATAACTTTTTACTCGCTCAATACGTCTTTCCGCGAGCCACTTATTGTATTGCTGAGCTTCTGCTGTCAGTTGTTTCGGGTCGACTTTAAACTCAAGCAATAAGTAGCCTTGGTTTGATGAAGATGATTTGCTAAATGAGTCGAGCTGCGAGGCATATTGACCTGCAAAATATGAGCTGTTTTTGGCGTAAGGAATATCGAAAACATGACTAGCGTTATCGCACTGTGCAAATGCACTTCCTGATAAAAACATCAAAACAGCTGCGAGTGATTTCATTTTGCACATCCTTGATTACATCAGAATCTTTTTAGAAAAGCTTCTACAGTTGGCTATTGCAGAAATTTAAAAATTGTTCGCAACTTAAGCTATTGGTAACAAAATTGCAATGTTCTTTATATTCATTACTTTAACTAAGCACATTAGTTAGCTAGTTGGCATGCTAGTGCCATATTTTAGACGGCGAGTAATTATTAATATCGACAAGTATTTGCATGCAAGGTGACAAAATGTTGACTTTTTGAGCATTGGTTTTATAAATATTTTTAATACAAGCATTTATTAATGAACAACTGTTTGGGCTCTTTTGCTAATAGGTGGATTACCGCTTAATCGATCGTTTGTTGCGATTGGTGCGTAATAAAAGGTAACAAGTGCTGCTAATTAAGTGTTGTGTGTCGTTGGCAGGCATTTAGGCTGTACGTGCAAGGTTTAGTTGTCGAAATATAAAAATGGCTGTATTTACAGCTAATCATTGATTTATCTGTTAGTTTCGTCATGAGAGTGGGCTGACATTGCTGGATCGAGATATTTTGTAGGTTATTGATTTTGAATAGCTGTTTAAGGAGTTTAAATGGATGCGGTCGATCTTGTCATTATAGGCGGAGGCATTAATGGTGCAGGCATTGCTCAGTGTGCATCTGCAGCGGGGTACAGTGTGCTTTTACTTGAAAAGAGCACTATTGCCGCGCAAACCTCAGCGAATTCGAGCAAGCTTATCCATGGCGGATTGCGTTATCTTGAATCAGGCCAATTACCACTGGTAAGAAAGTCACTTGCCGAGCGCAAAGCCTTGCTGCAATTAGCGCCCTCTTTAGTTAATCCTATTCCGTTTTATATTCCAGTTTATGAAAACAGCCGCCGTAGTCCTTGGACGATTCGAGCCGGACTGAGTTTGTACGCGCTGCTAAGTGAATTTGATGCGCTTGGGCAGTTTAAATCTATCCCATCAGTACATTGGTCGAAGATCAAAGGCTTAAAATTACAAGGTTTAAAAGCCCTGTATCAATATTGGGATGCGCAAACTGACGATAAGCTACTAACCGAAGCGGTGATTAAAAATGCTCGCTCACTCGGTGCCCAGGTCATTGAACACGCAAAGTGCACCACTATTGAGCAACACAAAGGGCACTGTAAAGTGGGCTATCAGTTGGTGGAAGCTGGTGGCAATAATGCGGTAACCGAAACGGTGCAAGTAGAAGCTCTGGCGGTAATTAATGCTGCAGGCCCTTGGGTGAACGAGGTGCTGGCATGTGTGAAACCACAAATCGCAGCAGAAGCCATTGAGTGGGTGCAAGGTAGCCATTTGTTGCTAGATATTCCTGCTAATGACGGCATTTTATATCTAGAGTCTTGTTTCGATCAGCGGGTGATTTTTGTGATGCCATGGAATGGCCAAACGTTAGTCGGCACCACTGAAACCGTACTGGAACAATTGTCAGGTAAACCACAGATCACCGACGCTGAAACTGATTATTTACTCGGGATTTACCAGCATTACTTTAGTGAATTTGGTGATGTAGAAGCGTTAAAATCGCGGGTGATAGACAGTTTTTGCGGAGTAAGAGTATTACCTAAACAGACTGGTAATGCTTTTGACCGCCCAAGAGACACTTTGCAAAAAAGCCAAGCGAGCCACCCAAATTTACTGAGCCTTTATGGCGGAAAACTTACCACTTATCGCACCACAGCAACTGAGGTGATTGACTGGATTGAACAGACAATTGGAGACAGGCAGGCCTTGGCGGACTTTGATAAGTTGCAGCTTGAGTAACTGAAGAAGTAGGGCGCTACTTTTTAATCTCAGTTATCCATAAATGGGTTAAATTGTTGAATTTTGTAACTGAAAGTTTGGTTTCATTAAACTGTAACTTTAGTGTCATACTGTGCTGCAATTAATGAGTTTACCAGCACTGTTTAGGGTGCTTATATATGGATGGTTATGTTTCAAATATTCCTGCGTTTTTTCTCCCTTGGTCTCGTTTCCTTTGGTGGCCCCGCTGCGCACATTGGCTACTTTAGACAAACCTTTGTACAAGAACTTAATTGGCTAGACGATAAACACTACGGCAGTCTCGTGGCGTTAAGTCAGTTTATGCCTGGACCTGGTTCTAGTCAGGTAGGCTTTGCGATTGGTTATCATCGCGGTGGCTTATTAGGTGGCATTGCGGCATTTTTAGGTTTTACCCTGCCTTCGTTTATCCTGCTGTTTTTACTAGCGGTAACCAGTAGTCAGTGGCTAGATTACTCATTTACCCAAGGCATTATTCATGGTCTAAAGCTATTAGCTGTTGTAGTGGTAGCGGATGCAATATGGATTATGTTTAAGCAGTTTTGTCAGCGTAAACAAGCCAAAATATTAATGGTGCTTAGCTGTGTGATTATCTTGTTGCAGCCATCCATGTTGATGCAGTTTAGTTTGTTAATTGCGGCGGCTTTGGTTGGGCGAAAATATCTTGCTAGTAATGCAGATGAGTTAAATCAACAGCCTCAGCAGCCGGTTAAGCTCAATTTCTTTTGGCTTAGTTTATTTGCAGGTTTACTGATAGCGTCATTGGTGGCAATCAGTTTATCAACTCAAAGCGGCATCACTAACCTTACCCAACTGTTTAGCCAGTTTTACCAAGTGGGAAGCATGGTATTTGGCGGTGGACACGTAGTGTTACCACTGTTGCAGCAAAGCGTTGGTGATAGCATTAGCAACGATCAGTTTTTAACTGGTTATGCTTTAGCCCAAGCTGTGCCCGGGCCTATGTTTGCCTTGGCGGCTTTTTTAGGGGCCGAGATCTGGATTGAACAGCCGCTGATTGGCGCGCTGGTCGCCACTTTGGCTATATTCTTGCCGGGTTTTTTATTGATGCTGGTGGCGCTTAAAAGCTGGCATGCAATAAGCGCTAAGCCGCAAGTGACGGGGGCGATAGCCGGCGTTAATGCCTGTGTGGTGGGCTTTTTGTTAGCGGCGCTGTATACGCCTATCTTTAGCAGTGCAGTGCTGTCGTCACTTGATATGGCGTTAGTAGTGTTAGGCTTTGGTTTATTTAAAATCTTTAAGCCAAATATCTTTATCTTAGTTGCTGTCTTTGGTGTAACTGGTGCCTTAATCGGTGCGTTTACAGGCTAAATCCCAATGAAATGAAAAGGCCGTTAGATCATGCTCTAACGGCCTTTTTTATGCGAGCTTGAAGTTCATTTTATACCAGTAAGACAGCTTCTTGCTGGGCTACAACCTTTTCAGCTTTAACGGCACACACCTTAAACTCAGGGATTTTAGCCACAGGATCTAGCACGTTGTTGGTCAGCTTGTTGGCCGCTGATTCAGCAAAGTGGAACGGCAGGAATAACACTCCAGCTTGAGCACGCTTAGTCACAAAGGCTTTAATCTCAATTTCACCGCGACGGGTGCTAAGTTTGAGCATATCGCCGTTATTGATCTCGAGCTTTTCAGCGTCAAATACTGAGATCATTACTTTGGCTTCACCAAGTTGGTTAAGCCCCTCTGTTTTACGGGTCATGGTGCCGGTGTGGAATTGCTCCAGCAAGCGACCCGTTGAAAGGATTAATGGATACTCATTACATGGCATCTCTGCAGGCAGGCGATAGTGCACTGCGCGCATTTTGCCTTTACCGTGAGTAAATTGGCTAGCGTGCAAAATAGGCGTACCTGGGTGGCCTTCCGCTGGGCATGGCCATTGCAGACCTTGGCGACCGTTTTCGGTTTCGCTATTGATAACAGCCCAAGTAATACCACGATATTGCGGTGTGACATCGGTGATTTCATGCCAAATTTGCTTCTCTGTTTGATAGCCCCAATTTTCACCCATTTGGCTAGCAATAAGCTGGATGATCTCCCAGTCATTTTTAGCTAAACCTGGCGGCGTAACAGCAGGCAGTAGCTGCTGCACACGGCGCTCGGTATTAGTGAAGTGCCCGAGCTTTTCAGCAAAGGCTGCGGCAGGTAACACCACGTCAGCCAGTTCCGCAGTCTCTGTTAAGAAGATATCTTGCACTACCACAAACTCTGCGGCAGCTAAGCCTTGCAAAACATGCTTTTGGTCTGGGTCACTTAGCACTGGGTTTTCACCCATTACATATAAGCCTTTGAGCTCACCATGGCTTAGCGCATGCATCATTTCGGTGGCTGAAAAGCCAATGTCAGCACAAAGATCTTCTTTGCCCCAAGCTTCACGGAAACGCATTTGTACTAGCGGATCGTCAAGCTTTTGGTAACCAGTAAAGTAGTTTGGTAGTGCGCCCATATCACAAGCGCCTTGCACGTTGCTCTGACCACGTAGCGGGTTTATGCCAGCGCCTTTAACACCAATGTTGCCGCACAATAGCTGCAGGTTAGAAATTGCCGTTACGTTGTCGTGACCAGAGGTGTGTTGCGTTACACCCATTGCATAATAAACCGCAGTTTTTTCTGCAGTACCGATAAGCTTGGCCATCTTAATGATGTCACTGGCGCTGACGCCTGTGATGAGTTCTGCATTTTTAGGGCTGTAATCTGGGCTCATGACCTCGTCATACAGCTGACTAAAACCTTCAACGCGAGCTTGAATGTAATCTAAATCATGCCAATCATTTTTAATGATCTGCTGCATAATCGCGTTGATTAACATCACATCAGAGCCTGGACGCTGAGCCACATACAGCTCGGCTTTATCGGCAATTGATACCCGCTTAGGGTCGGCAACAATTAATCGTGCGCCGTGCTCTTTGATTGCTTGCTTGATACGCGAGGCAATAATGGGGTGAGCGCTTTCGGTATCTGAACCAAGAATAAAGATAAGGTCGCTATCTTTAATGCTTGGAATATCGTTAGTCATCGCGCCGCTACCTAAGCTTTCGCGCAGGGCGGTAACGGTTGATGCGTGGCAAAGGCGCGCACAGTGGTCAACGTTGTTGTTGCCCAGCACACTACGGAAGAACTTTTGGAAAACATAGTTATCTTCGTTAGTGGCTTTAGCCGACGATAAACCTGCAATCGATTTGTTACCGTATACTTGCTTGATTTGTGCAAAACGCTGAGCAACAACTGCAATAGCTTCATCCCAACTCGCAGGTACTAATTCGCCGTTTTTACGAATAAGCGGTGTAGTTAGGCGTTTATCACTGCCAACAAAGTCAAAGCCAAAGCGACCTTTAACACATAGCATTCCCTCATTCACTGGTGATGATGTATCACCGCTGACATGGCGAATTTTGTTTTTTTGCTCATCCACATGCAGATTGATACGACAACCAATACCGCAATAGGTACAGATACTTGATACCGTTTTCAGTGGCGCTTTTTGCGCAGCTGTTAAGCCTTGGGTTTTGTCACGTGAATCAACCAGTGCACCGGTTGGGCATACTTGCACACAGTTACCACATTGCACACAGTCGCTATCATTCATGCTGGCGCTAAAGCCAACACGTGGTGCTTTGCGCTCATCACCAGTAATTGAGCCGGAACAAGACGTTGGCAGTGCGTGGTAGTGAGCTTTAGCAAACGAAATCGCGTTATGACCGCTGGCGCCTTTACAGGTTTCCACACAAGCACCGCAGCTAATGCAGCGGTTAGCATCGAAAGTGATAAATGGTGCGCTGTTATCAACACTAAATTGCTGTGCCTGACTAATATCAAGCTCGCTGGCTTTGACTTTATATTCGGTGGCGTAATCACGCAGCTTACAATCGGTGTTGGCTTGGCAAGCACATTCAAGGCAGCGTGCGGCTTCTTTCATTGCTTCATCCGCGGCAAAGCCAAGCTCAACTTCACTAAAGTTTAATGCTCGCTGCAATTTATCAAGCTCAGGCATGACGCTACGGGCTTGTACTTTAGAATCTGGGTAAAGGTTGTCGGCTTTAATCGATTTTAAGCTGCTTGTTTTCTTCGCTTTAGTCGAGTTAAACGGCTGCTTAACTAGCTCACAAGTTAGGCCTTGGCTCAGCAGCTTTTCAATGGCATCAGCTGCCTTGCGGCCATCAGCAACGGCAGCGACAGCAGTGGCAGGACCGGTGCGAGAATCACCAATCACAAACAGTTTATCAAGGCCGGCAGACTGACCTGCTGACATAGTGTGTTCACAACCTTCAAAGGTATTCCAGCGAGTTAACGCTACTTCACCGGTGGCAAGCTGGCTCTGTGGGTGATCCAAGAAATCCATATCTGGCGTTTGTGATACTGCTGGAATGACGGTATCAAACGCTTCAGTAAAGGTTTCACCAGTTGGTGTAGGGCTGCGACGACCAGAGCTGTCGGGCTCACCAAGTGCCATTACTTCAAAAGTAACCATAGCCACGCGACCGTTGCCATCGCTGTGGTTTTCAATCGGATTAGTTAGGAAGTGGAATTTAATCCCTTCTTGTTCCGCTTCGTGAATTTCATAAGGTTCTGCAGGCATTTCATCGCGAGTACGGCGATAGATTAATGTCACATCTGCGCCATCGCGCTTGGCTGTACGGGCACAATCGATTGCGGTGTTACCGCCACCAATAACGGCGACTTTTTTGCCTGTGCTGTACAGCTTCTCTGTGCAGTAATCTCGCAGGTAATCCACACCTAAATAGCAACCTTCAAGCTCAATACCTGGGTAGTTCATCGGCACAGCTTTTTGCGCGCCAATCGCTAAACAAACGGCATCAAAGTCTGTGATTAAACCATTTAAGTGAATATCGCGGCCAAGGCGGGTATCTGTGGTAATGTTGAGGCCATTTTTACACAGCAGCTCAATCTCTTTATCGAGAATCGCTTTAGGCAAACGATACTCTGGAATGCCGTAACGCAACCAGCCGCCCGCTTGTGGCATAGACTCGAAAATGGTGACGTCGTGACCATTGTTAGACAGGTAATAACCCGCCGAAATACCCGCAGGGCCACTGCCGATAATTGCGACTTTCTTACCGGTTGCAGGTGCTTTTGGCGGTACGTATGGGTTTTCGCCCTCTAAATCTAAATCGGCGGCATGACGCTTTAATTGGCGAATAGCCACTGGCTCGTCAACTAGACCACGGCGACATTCTGTTTCACAAAAAGCAGGGCAGACACGGCCAATAGAGAGTGGCAAAGGTAAGGTCTGCTTGATGACTTTTACGGCTTCAGTGTGGTCGCCTTGGGCAATATGGTACAGGTAAGACTGCACATCAACGCCAGCGGGGCAGGCTGTTTGGCAAGGGGCTTCGCAGTCTGCAAAGTGATCTGACAAAATGTTGTGCAACGCGGCTTTGCGCTGCTTACTTAACGCCGCTGACTGGGTAATGACTTCAATATTTTGCGCGGTAATATCCCCGATGCGCGTGTCGCAGGCGCGCACATTGGTAATATTGTTGTCGCAATCAATAAGCTCTACATGACAAAGATTACAGTGCTGTTTGCTATCGTGCACTAACGAGCTAGCAGGGGTTTTACATAAATTCGGTATGGCGATATCGGCATTAAGCGCAACATCTAATAGTGTGTCTTGTTGATTAGCTAAAAGGGTTTTGCCATCAATTATTATTTGTTTCATCGCATGGGCCTTTAATTATAGGGTCGCAGCTTGATTGTGTGCGTTGAATCGCTTTACAAAGCGACTTGGCAACATCAGCATTCGCAGAAAATGGACTAGGCGAAATCGTATTGCTTGGAGTATACCTGTGGCCTTTTTCTACACTGATAACACGGTTTAAATTTGCGCTGAAATTGCTGACCTGCTCACAGGTATGACAGGAAGTGTGCGCATGGCTGGCTGCCGCTGGTCTGATGTGAGATCGACTTATCGTTTTTGCTGGTTTCGTCTTCTAGCTTGCTAGCACGCGAGTTTTTAAGCGTTATGGGGACAAATAGGCTGGGTAGATTCAGCTAATTCAGTTTGCAAAATATGCCTTTTCAGATCACTAACACCAAGGTAGGAGGTTTGCATTTGAATGGTGTCAGGCTAAGTGTGGTCAAGATCACAACTTGGCTGGCTTGCGAGTTGAACTGCTGCACTAAAATGGCAATGTTTGTTGAAAGTGGGTGGGTCTACATTTTCTGCTTATTAGCTTTAAGGTATGTTTTTAGGGCTTAAGCTAATATTGTTGAATAAATTTGCTATTTTGTGGTCTTTTGCGGCTAGGTTTCATTCGAAGCATGGGTTAAAATAACGGGTTTTCTATTTGTAGTAATTTACTCGTAAAGAGTCGAGCAGTAGAAATTTAACCACTATTGCTTAGCAATGACCGCTTAGCCAAATAAGAAGTTGATTAAATCATGTTTGAAGTAAATCCAGTAAAATTCAAAATCAAGGAGCTCGCTGACCGTACCGACCTTCTTCGGGGGTATCTTTGACTACGATGCTAAAAGTGAGCGTCTAGAAGAAGTGAGCCGAGAGCTTGAAAGCTCAGAAGTTTGGAACGATCCAGATAACGCCCAAGCCTTAGGCAAAGAGCGTGCAGCACTTGAAGCGGTAGTTAAGACTATCGACGATATGGACAGTGGCCTAGAAGATATCGAGGGATTACTCGAGCTTGCCGTTGAAGAAGACGATGAAGAAACCTTCAATGACGCCACCGCTGAATTACAAGGCTTAGAGAAACGCCTAGAGGAACTTGAGTTCCGTCGTATGTTCTCTAAACCACATGATGCATCAGATTGTTATTTAGATATTCAATCAGGTTCTGGCGGCACTGAAGCTCAAGACTGGGCTAACATGGTACTGCGTATGTTTTTACGTTGGGGCGAAGCTCACGACTATAAACCAGAATTGATTGAAGTGACTGCAGGTGATGTTGCTGGTATTAAAGGCGCCACCGTTAAATTTACTGGCGAATATGCCTTTGGTTCGTTGCGTACTGAAACCGGTGTACACCGTTTAGTGCGTAAGTCGCCATTTGACTCGTCAGGTAAGCGTCACACCTCTTTCTGTTCGGTATTCGTTTACCCAGAAATTGATGATTCGATTGAGATTGATATCAATCCATCGGACTTAAGAATTGACACCTACCGCGCATCTGGTGCGGGTGGTCAGCACGTAAACAAGACTGAGTCGGCAATCCGTATTACCCATTTACCGACCAACACTGTAGTGCAATGTCAGAACGACCGTTCACAGCATAAAAACCGTGACTCGGCGATGAAACAATTAAAAGCAAAACTGTATGAGCTAGAAATGCTTAAGCAGAATGCTGATAAGCAAGCCGCCGAAGATGCCAAGTCAGATATTGGCTGGGGCAGCCAGATCCGTTCATACGTGCTAGATGATGCGCGTATTAAAGATCTACGTACCGGCGTTGAAAACCGAAATACCCAGAGCGTGTTAGATGGCGATCTGGACAAGTTTATTGAAGCTAGCCTGAAATCTGGCCTTTAACGAGAGAAGAAGATGACTGAACAAATCCAAGACGAGAACAAGTTAATTGCAGAACGTCGTGCTAAATTAGAGCACATCCGTACGAACTGCCCTGCAAACGGTCACCCGAACAACTTCGATCGAAAACACAAAGCGGCAGACATTCAAGCTGAATTTGGTAACAACACCAAAGAAGAGCTTGAAGGCATGGGCATTGAGCGTTCAATCGCCGGCCGTGTAATGGCTAAGCGTGGTCCATTCTTGGTTATCCAAGATGTGAGCGGTCGTATCCAAGCATACGCTGGTAAAGACGTTCAAAAAGATCTTAAAGAGAAATTCCAAGGTCTAGATATCGGTGACATCATCGGTGTGACGGGTCAGCTACACCTTTCAGGTAAAGGCGACCTATACGTGAACATGGAGCAGTACCAGTTGCTAACTAAAGCACTGCGTCCGCTACCAGAAAAGTTCCACGGCCTAACAGACCAAGAAACGCGTTACCGTCAGCGTTACGTTGACCTTATCGTTAACGAAGACTCACGTGCAGCATTCGTTATGCGCTCTAAAGTGGTTACTGCTATCCGTAACTTCATGGTTAAGAAAGAGTTCATGGAAGTTGAAACCCCAATGATGCACAGCATCCCAGGTGGCGCTTCAGCACGTCCATTCGTGACTCACCACAATGCACTAGATATCGAAATGTATCTACGTATTGCACCTGAGCTATACCTTAAGCGTCTAGTTGTTGGTGGTTTTGAGCGAGTATTTGAAATCAACCGTAACTTCCGTAACGAAGGTCTGTCGCCACGTCATAACCCAGAATTCACTATGATGGAATTCTACATGGCGTACGCTGACTTTAACGATCTAATGGATCTAACTGAAGAGATGCTAAGCTCTATTGCTACTGAGCTTTGTGGTTCTCCACTACTTCCATACGGTGAGCACACTGTTGATTTTGGTGGCCCATACGCGCGTCTAAGCATGTTAGATGCAATTAAGAAGTACAACCCAGACAACGCTACCATCCAGTCTATGACTTACGAAGAAGTTAAAGACGTTGAGTTTATGCGTGACTTGGCTAAGAGCCTAGGCATGACAGTTGAGAAGTTCTGGACTTGTGGTCAACTACTTGAAGAGATCTTCGGTGAGACAGCTGAGCCACAGTTGATGCAACCTACGTTCATCACTGGTTACCCAGCGGATATTTCTCCACTAGCACGTCGTAACGACGACAATCACTTCATCACAGACCGTTTCGAGTTCTTCATCGGCGGCCGTGAAGTGGCTAACGGTTTCTCTGAGCTTAACGATGCTGAAGATCAAGACAGCCGTTTCAAGGCTCAGGTTGATGCTAAAGACGCAGGTGATGACGAAGCAATGTTCTACGATGCAGACTACATCACTGCACTAGAGCACGGCTTACCACCTACTGCTGGTCAAGGTATTGGTATTGACCGTCTAGTGATGCTATTCACTAACACGCACACTATCCGTGACGTGATCTTGTTCCCAGCAATGCGCCCACAAGCGAACTAATTTGCAGGGCTGATACAGCTAAACAGTATCGCCAATAAAATAAAAACCAGCCACTCGGCTGGTTTTTTGTTTTCAGTCCTAAACCAGCTTATGAGTAAATAAGCTTTAATTACCGGCAATTGGTAGCAATAAAGCGATCATTCATCAGTATGGGATACTATTTGTATTAATTTGGAAACAGTCGTGATTTTATTTGATATTTATCAATATAATTAGACTGATACCCTTGTATTTTAACCGGCTTCCAACCTTGTTTCTCTTGCACTTTCAATATGATTTCGGTGTGTGTTCGATTACAAATTAATTGTTTGCTATTGCAAATAAAAGCTCTCGACTAAGTCATTCATTCGTGACAGTGATATGGATGCCTATGTTTTGTGCTTTTTAATGGGTTCTTATAGCAATGTTGTAATTTTGAACTTTATTTTTAAAGTGAAAAACACTAGTGTGTAAAAGAATTTTAGGCTCTTTTGTTGGCTGCTAATACTGAATCAAGTACCCATAACAAAAGCTACTTTTAGTAATAAAATGATTTAATAGGATATCGAGTGATTAATATTGAAATAACGCAAACACAACGGGATGACTGGCAGCTATCTATCGATACGCTGGCACGAATAGCCCAGTGTGGGGCCGCGTTATTTCAAATCAATGAAGTCGACCAGTTTGTCATGCTTAGCCAAGCTAATTTTGCTGAGGCAGCGCTTACTTCATTAAATAGCCAAGTCAGTCGAGACTATTTATATAGCCTAAATGAACGTCCTATTCAGCAAGCTGTAAATGATTATATTAATCGGACTAAGTTGGCTGATACATTAGAGCATCAGGCTTGTGTATTCCCCATTAATTGGCCATCTGGTAGCTTATTTGGTTATCTTGCTATTGGCGAGGCTGCAAGTACTTCTCTGCAAATTCAAGCTGAAGTCGCGCGTTCAACATCAAGTTTTAATTTTACTGCTGCTCAGCTGCAGCTATCAGAAGCTAATAGCGCTGACATAAGTCGTATCCTAAAAATGTCAGCTGATAGCCTTGAGCAGGATTTAACCCGTCTTTATCGTGAATTTAAACGTGAATACAACTCTAGTCGCTGCGCTTCTCATCAATTGATAGACGTCAATTTACAGACTTTTATCGACTGTATGAGAGAGCATGTGTGGATTAAAGATGCTTCTGGCCGCTACATGTTGGTCAACAAGAGTGTTGAGCAAGCGTGGAGTCTCCCTCGAGAGCAGATCATTAACTTTACCGACGATGAGCTTTTTGAACCTAGATTGGCTAAGCATTTTATTGCTAGCGATATAGCGTCAATTAACAAAGGTATAGAGGTGTCGGCAGGTGAGTGTGAAGGCTTGGATATTGGCGATGTGGAATCATGGCTAGAAACCACTAAAGTGCCCGTAATGGACGATGATGGCGAACTGACTGGGGTTATCGGGATTTCACGCAATATTTCATCTCATAAAGCTGCGAAAGATCAGCTGGAATTGGCCTCTCGAGTATTTGAAAACTCGGTCGAAGGGGTGATAATTACCGATGTGGACGGCACTATTGTTGATGCTCACGGTGCCTTTAGGCATATAACGGGTTTCGAGAAAGAAGAAATTTTAGGGCAAAACCCGCGAATATTTAACTCCGGCAGACACGATAAAGCCTTTTTTAGTGAATTATGGTCAGCACTACTCACCAAAGGTAAGTGGCACGGTGAGATTTGGAATCGACGTAAAAGTGGGGCAACTTTTCCACTGATATTAAATATTAGTGCGGTGTACGATGATGAAAACCAAATCCGCTTTTTTGTGGCGGTGTTTTCTGATATTTCAGCGCTAAAACAAAATGAGGAAAAGTTAGCCGAAGTTGCATGCCATGATCCATTAACTAAATTGCCTAACCGAATGGGACTTAATGCCCGCTTAAAGCAAGAGTTAAAACAGGCTGCTCATAACCAAAATCGTTTAGGTTTGGTTTACATCGACGTTGACCTATTCAAGCAGATTAATGAAAGTTTTGGCCACCCAGTTGGTGATGAAGTTTTACTAGAACTTAGCAATCGTTTTAGCTTGGGACTCGATAAATTTGCCACCATCGCCCGTCTCGGGAGTGATGAGTTTGCAGTCATCTTATCTAATATTGAAAACAGCGATATGTTGCTGTTAAGTGTTAACAAGCTCAGAAAGATGTTTGACCAACCGTTTATGTTAGGTAGCCATGGGCAAGCTAGATTAACCGCAAGTATGGGAGTAGCCATTTATCCTGAAGATGGCCAAGACCCGAGTACATTGCTTGTTAACGCTGAAGTGGCAATGCATCGTGCTAAGCATGATGGCCGCAATAACTACGCATTTTACACTGAGTCATTAACTCAAGAGTCAGTGGCAAAGTTGAAGCTACAAAGTGCGCTACATGACGCGCTAGAATTAAATGCACTTCATTTGGTGTATCAGCCAAAACTTAGTTTTAAAACGGGTAATGTAGTCGGTTTTGAGGCATTACTGCGTTGGACAGATCCTGTGCTAGGCAGCATTTCGCCTGCAGTTTTTATCCCGTTAGCCGAGAAAGTTGGTCTTATTCAAGATATTGGGCGTTGGGTATTGCGTAAAGCCTGTGAGCAGGGCGTGCGTTGGCAAAATCTTGGATTAAGTTTTGGGCGTATTGCTGTCAATGTGGCGGGGCAACAGCTACAACGTAGCTCTTTTGTCGATGAAGTCGCTGAAATTTTAGAGCAAACAGGCCTATCTGCAAGCTGTCTAGAATTGGAAGTTACTGAGAGCTGTATGATGTCAGATCCATTAGTAGTGAGCCAAGATTTAGCAAAATTGGGACAGATGGGAGTTGAGCTTTCTATCGATGACTTTGGTACAGGTTATTCCTCGCTTAGCTATCTTAAAAAATTACCAATCCATAAGCTTAAAATTGACCAGTCTTTTGTAGCGGGCTTGCCATCTGATACCCATAACACTGCGATTGCTAAAGCGATTATTGCAATGGGGCATGCTCTAAACTTGCAAGTTGTAGCCGAAGGCGTTGAAACTCAAGAACAGGTAGACTTTTTAACCGCAAATAGCTGTGATGATGCTCAAGGTTATTTTTATAGTCCGCCACAACCAGCCGAAAATCTAACTGACTTTTTATTTAAGCACTGATTTTCATTATTAGTGATGGCGAGTTAATTTCTTTATATTCAGTAGTGTTAGCCACTACCTGTTTACTCCGTTGGCAACGATTAATGAGCTTAATCGTTGCCAATATCAAATGCCTCTATCGCGACTACATCACCTGGCTGCATTAATCCAAGCTTGATATGGTCGATTCTCACTCTTACGAGTCTAAGCGTTGGCAGCCCCACCGCAGCGGTCATCTTTCTGATTTGGCGGTTTTTTCCTTCACGAATAGTAATAGATAGCCAGCTAGTTGGGCCATGGCGGGGATCGCGGATCTTCTTGCCTCTTGCTGGCAAGTTTGGTTCAGGTATGAGTAATTCAACCTTGCAAGGTAAGGTTTGATATTTTGTGCCGTTAACTCCAATCTCAACACCTTGTTGTAACAGCTTTAACTGTTCAGGACTGACTTCACCATCAACCTGAACATAATATTCCTTTTCAATGTCTTTACTGCGAATTAGGTGGCTTTGCATACCATCAGTCGTTAACAGTAATAAGCCTTCTGAGTCGTGGTCGAGCCGGCCAATTGCCATGGTTTTATCTGGGAAATCACAGAGCTGTGCTAACACTGGCTTGCTTTTACGAGTTTCTGGCACGAACTGGCTAAGAAAGCCATAGGGCTTATAAATCACGAAGTGGCTATGTAGCGTGCTAGTAATTTGCAGTTCAGGCATGTAAGACTCTTGAGTAATGACGGCGAAGGTAACAGTTGAGCATTATAACCTTAATATTGCGGGGTTAAGCTAATCGCTTAGTACTTGGTATGAATAGCGACTCACAGTGGCTAATTAATAGCTAATGACAGCGTTGTCATTTAAGGTTATAGTTATGTTAACTAATTAATGGCTGCTGTGAATTTATGCGACTAAGACTAATTCATAGCGGTAGTAACGAGTTTACCGACTAGATATGCCTAAATATCACTCGGTTGGTTTATCTGTTTGGTGGCATCACAAATATTGGATCAAATTTATGCAAATCGTAATATTAAAAGACAGTGCGTCAGTCGCTGAGTACGGCGCAAATATTTTTATTAAGCAGCTGCAAAAAAAGGCTGATTCAGTATTAGGTTTAGCAACAGGCTCTACGCCTGTATCGCTTTACCAAGGATTAATCGCAGCCAACAAAGCAAAGCAGATCTCTTTTGCCAGCGTTAAGACTTTTAACTTAGATGAATATCTAGGTCTAGAGGGTACGCATCCGCAAAGTTATCGCTACTTTATGAATGAGCAGCTATTTGATCATATCGATATTGATAAGTCACAAACGTTTGTGCCACCAGGTGACGCCGAAAATCCAATTGAAGCCTGCCAAGGTTACGAAGAGAAAATTAAGGCTGCTGGTGGGATCGATATTCAATTACTTGGTATTGGACGTAACGGTCACATTGGCTTTAACGAGCCTTCATCAGGTTTGATGTCACGCACTCGAGTTAAAACGTTAACGAAGGCGACCATTGATGATAATGCGCGTTTTTTTGCAGTCGACGAATACCAACCGCATCTTTCTATCACCATGGGCATTGGCACTATTTTAGATGCGAAAAAAGTGGTGTTATTAGCAACTGGTGAAAACAAAGCTGATGCGATTAAAGCGACAGTGGAAGGCGCGTTAACTGCTGCCTGCCCTGCATCGGCTCTGCAACTGCATCAAGATGCTGTGTTAGTGATTGACGAAGCCGCAGCCTCAAAGTTAGCTGATTGTGATTTCTATAAGCATATTGAAGCTGAGAATCAAAAGCTGATGGCAAAGCTGGGTCTGTAAGGCTTATATAAAGATATTTAGAAAAGCTCTCTATGATATCGAATTGATTATTTAGCTTTGGCTTTTGAATTTTTAGGAGATATAGCGAAGGTTCTTAATCTGATCGCCTTTTTACAACTTTGTATAATTAAAGCAGAGTCATATCGATACCTTAAAGGACAAGCATTAGCTTGTCCTTTTTTATACCCCAAAAACTGATAAATGAGTATCCAATATTCATAAGGCGCTTACATAGCGCCTTTTTTGATCTTATTTATGACGTTTTGCCGCACATGTCACATAACTAGTTAGACCTGGATCGCAAAATAAACTCTTTGAAATCGATATAGCTATACAGTTGTGTATTTTGGTGTGTATTATTCACCCATCGAAACGAAATAACGTTTCTAAAAAATTTTATGGATATATAAAAAAGGGTGATAACTATGAAAAAGTCTTTGATTGCAATAACTGTTTTGTCGGCGCTATCGACGTCAGCTATGGCAAACGAATGCAATACTATTATTGAAGGAAGCCTCTTTGAATGTGTAGACGGAGACGGTCAATGGGCGTACTTGGATAAGTTAGGCCAAAATATTTCATTTGGTGATGAAAACGATATCGTTGTTGATGTTTATAAGAATGAAGATGGAACTGTAACTGTACAACGTCAAGATGAAAATGGTGATTGGAATGAAGTAACTCTTAGCGAAGAAGAAGCTCGAGCATCAATAAAGGTTATTGCTAAAGATCGAGGAATCGAAGCTCCTATCGGCGTTCCAAATCATGGTCTTAATTTAAAGAAAGGATTAGATCCACGTGATAAAAAGGGCTACAACAAGCTCAATGAGCGGGCTCAAAACTCTGAGCGTGTGCAAGAGTTTCATGACATTATGGAAAGCTCTGGTGAATATAAAGGTGCAACAGGTGCAGAGCGAACAGCAGCTTTAGAATCACTTCTTACTGACTTGCAAAACGATTTATCTAATATGTCTAAGGCGGATCAGGCTAAGGCGTTAGCTGCATTAAACAATATTACGGTGTCTCAGAAGTATGATTCAGTTTTAGACCAAGTTGTAAATAGTTGGGGGTTAGGTACACAGGAACAAAAAGAGAGTTTCAATGAGTGGAATGCTCTTTCAAGTGAAGAAAAGAAAATCCTTTTGGCTGAGAGAGTTGGATATGTTAAGCCAATCGATGCCATTATCGACCCTATTATTGATGAACCTCAAAATGGTACAGAGTTTAAACAAAAAGTTGATGGTTTAGTCGGTGAAGGTACTGTTGATAAATATGTTGAAGCCGAAGATAAAACTATAGCTGCGGCAGATATTCTAGCTACCGAAGGTTCAGAGGCATTGATGGATATTATGATTCCAAATCCTTCCGCTGGAACTTCTGGAGAAGCAAAACAGATCAGTTTATATGATTACCTCGATAGTGTTGCCAAGTCTGATCCTGATACATTTGAACCACGTATGGATAGTGGTGAAATTGTGTTACGCAATGCAGGCCTGAATCTTAAAGAAGCTGGTGATAATCTAGTTGCTCAAAGCAAGGCTGCTAAAGTTGAAGTTGAAAAAGCAATTATTGCAACGAATGAAGATATTCAGCGTGTAGAAACGACATTGTATAAGACTCATGATGCAATGGAGTTGATGAATAAAAAAGTAGAAGCGAATACCGCAGC
>NZ_JALNTW010000004.1:0-87081 GCF_023161665.1 Shewanella sp. 1CM18E | reverse complement strand
AAGTCTAAGGTTAAACTAACTAAAGAGCTTGAGAGTTTACAAACTCAAATTGATAACTTGGGCAATGAAGTTGGTGTACCAGGAAGTGGTATTGATGAGGGGCTAATAGCGGGTCTTGAGAAAGCGAAGGTAGAGGTTCAGTCTGAGCTTGATTTTGTTACTCAGCTTGCGATTGATACTAAAAATCAAGCGAATCAAACACAGCTAGATTTTGAAATAGCTTCAGATGAATTAGCAGTTAAAGAAGATGTACTAAAGGCTTCAGGGATTGCTTTAAACGACCATTTAACTGCACAAGCGAAAGAGGTGTATGAGCTTACATCTAACGTAGAGCTAATGACTAACGTTACGATGCAAAATGCTAATGATATCTCTCATGGCAAGGTTAGCCTAGAAATAGCCGCGACGAATATGGAGGTTGCGTTAACTTCCCAGTTAAAAGATCTGCAAGCACAAATAGATCGTATTAACTCTGGTGATGAAGGTATCAATCCACCATCAGACGGTACTGGTAACGATGAGTTGATTGACGGGCTTGAGCAGGCAAAGATTGAGGTTCAGGCTGAAATTGATGACGTCAACGCATTAGTTGCTGAAAACGAGAATAGTGTTGCGAATGGTAAAGATAGCCTTGAGCTTGCTGTTGAAAGTATGAATTCTGAGTTACAAGCCGCGAAGCAAACTATGAGCAAAGAACTTGTAACGGCCAAATCAACTTTGGTTACAGGAGCTGATGCTCTAATGGCACAACTTCAAGCAATGCAAGCTCGCATGGATTCACAAGATGCACTTATTGCTGAACTTCAAGCAGGTAATAACCCAAGTATTCCAGTAGAAGGCAATGGCATCGACCAAGATCTTCGTGATGGTCTGCAAACAGCGGGTGCGACTATGCAAGCACAACTTGGTAAAGCTGCTGAAACCTTAAAGACAGCATCTAACGGCCTAAAAAATAATAAGCCAGATGCTGGGGTTTCACCAATTGCACCGACTGAGCCTAGCAATCCAGAGTTTAACCCTCGTGATCATGAGTTTGGTTCTGTAGGTCAAGGCGCTGCAAAAGATTGGAAGACTGCAAAGGTTGATGCTGGAAAAGCGCAAATGAAAGATTACCTTGATACTGAGTTTAAGTCTTTTGAAGATGACTTAATGGCTAAGTACAACTCTGAAATGAATGACTTCCAAAATGATGTTCAAGAGCAAATGGATTCAGTTATGGCAAGCTCACATGCTATCAGCAACTCGCGTCCCTTCTTGACAAATGGTGGCACAGCAGTAGGTGTTGGTACAGGCTTTAGTGGTGATGCTTCTGCGGTAGCTATCGGTGTTGCTCATAGCTTTGTTGATACTGGTTGGAGTGTTTCTGGTTCAGTCAATGCGACAACAGGTTCTGATTCTGACGTTTCATTTGGAGCTGGTGTTCAATATCAGTTTTAAGAACCTTAAGAGTCATAAAGTAGGTGTTTTTGACTTACTGAAAGGTTGTTAAACCCCTTGCCAAGGACGGCAAACTCAAAGAGATAACTATGTTACCTGAAGGGATTGTTGAAATAGAAGGTCGGTTTTTCGTAAGGTTAAATGCAGACGATGAACACTTACAGTTACCGTCATTTGATGAGCCTTTGTTAGCTTTCGTATTTAGGCGTAAAAGAATTGCTAGTTTATCGAAAACCAATAATGGCAAGGCTTCAAAGTTACGAAATCCCAGTTTAAAAAGCACCTAACAAGGTGCTTTTTTATTAACCATCGTTTTATAGCTGTGAAGTTATATCCATTCTATGTTTGCCCGATTTGTCATTTTGTTAATAATATGTTTATTCTTAATTTACCTTTTAGTTAGGTTTGATTAAGGCCTGCTGAGCTTCAAATTAAGAGTAATCATCATGCTAAAGAAATTCCTATTATTAATTTTAGCCATTATTGCCTTGCCTTTCATAGTGGCCTTGTTTGTCGATAAAAATTACTCAGTAACCGAGCAAGTCACCATAGATAAACCCGTTGTAGAGGTGTTTGGTTATATTAAGTACCTTAAAAACCAAGATAACTATAGCGTGTGGGCGCAGATGGATCCTGATATGCAAAAGAGTTATCGAGGCACTGATGGCATGGAAGGATTTGTTGCTGGTTGGCAAAGTGATAAAGAAGATGTGGGAGCTGGTGAGCAAGAAATTTTGCGTATAGATGAGGGCAGACGTATTGATTATGAGTTGAGGTTCTTTAGACCCTTTGAATCAACAGACTTAGCCTTTATGGAAGCAAAAGCTTTGTCACCGAATCAAACGCAGGTTACTTGGGGTTTTGATGGGCACTTAGATTACCCAATGAATTTGATGTTTCTGTTTATGGATTTTGAAGGCATGATAGGTAAAGATTTAAGCCAAGGGTTAGATCAGCTTAAGTCAGTTGTTGAGACTCAATAATAGCCAAAATGCAATAATCAAGGATTCGATATGACGCAAGCACACCATCCACTGAATGACTTTATTGAATATCCGCAAGCAGAAATGCTTGAGCGCGCTGAGCAAAACTATCAACAGGTGCAGCGTCGTCATTCAATCCGTAAATTTTCAGACCGCACAGTACCAAAAGAAATTATCGAGAAGTGTATTCTAGCCGCAGGCACCGCGCCTAATGGTGCTAATCATCAACCTTGGCATTTTGTTGCCATTAATAGCCCTGAAATAAAAGCGCAAATTCGCCATGAGGCCGAAGCGCTAGAGCAAGCTTTTTATGCTGGCCGAGCAGGGGAAGAGTGGCTTGATGCGCTAAAGCCTTTAGGGACTAACGCTGAGAAACCTTACCTTGAACATGCGCCTTGGTTGATTGCCATTTTTAGTAAGAAACGCTCGGAAGAAGAGGGTGAGCAAAAGACCAATTATTACGTACATGAGTCGGTAGGGATTGCGACTGGCTTTTTAATTCAAGCGCTGCATAACGCAGGCTTAGGTACCTTGACCCATACACCCAAACCTATGTCGTTTTTAAGTAAGGTTTGTGGCCGCGATAATGCCAATGAGCGGCCGTATATGCTGATTATTGCAGGCTACCCTGGTGACGATGCCACAGTGCCAGAGCATGCACTGCAGAAAAAATCCCTTGCTGAGATCTGTGACTTTATCTAAGTAATTTATTTAAATATGTTTTCAACCCGCTATACACAAACGGACGCCAATAGGCGTCCGTTTGTGTAAGCTTTGTTTATATGACTTGTTTAAACATCCTTAGGGGTTTTACAGATCAGAATGAGGGCCAAACACTTCGTAGTGAATACGATCATCGCTAACCCCAAGCGCTAATAATTGCTGTTTGGCAAACTGCATAAAGGCCACCGGTCCACATAGGTAATAATCGCCATCAGTTAGTGGTAACGAATCTTTAAGTGCAGCAAGATTCATAAAGCCTTGATGGATGTTGGTGGTATTTACTACGTCATTGGCATTACCGATATCACGGTACCAAGTATGGTGTTCAAGCTTAAGTTGTAGTCCCAGTGACTTAACTCTTTGATTAAATGAATGTTGCTCGACACCTTCACAGGCGTGCAGATAGAACACAGGTTTTGCGAACGACTTCGACGCCAACATTTCTAGCATTGATTGCATGGGAGTGACACCAACGCCAGCCGAGATCAACACCACTGGTGCTTCGCGCTCTTCGTAATGAAAATCGCCCGCTGGAGGGTAAACGTCAATCGTGTCATCGATATTTACGTGATCATGCAAATAGTTAGATACCACTCCAGGCACGCCAACGGCTTCTTTTTTCACTGAAATACGATATTGCTTGCCGTTAGGTTTGTCTGATAATGAATACTGACGAATTTCTTGGTAGTCATGGTTAATTGGTGCAACACTGACACCTAAATATTGTCCTGATTCAAAATCAATCACTGCATTGTCGTCCACAGGAGCAAGCACAAAGCTAGTCACTAGCTCAGACTCTTTGGTTTTAGCGATAACCTTAAACTCACGCGCCCCTTTCCAGCCGCCGACTTCGGTTGCATTTCTGTGGTACAGCGTAGCTTCTCTATCGATAAAAATGCCCGCTAACACGCCATAAGCTGCAGCCCACGCTTCTTCTACATCTGGCGTAAAGGCATCAGGCGCTAATTCGCGTAAGGTTTCTAATAAGTGATGACCCACAATTGGGTAATGCTCTGGTTTAATATCAAAGCTAGTGTGTTTGTGGGCAATACGCTCTACTGCGCCGCTTAGTGCGCCTAAGTTATCGATATTTTTAGCATAGGCCGCGACAGCATTAAAAAGCGCCGCGGGTTGGCCGCCAGAATGCTGATGGCTCAAGTTAAAGATATGCTTTAGCTCTGGGTTATGGGCAAACATGCGCTGATAAAAGTGCTCGGTAATCGCAGTGCCAGCTGACTCAAGTAGTGGAATAGTGCTTTTGACTGTGCTGATATGTTTTGCAGATAACATCTAAATATCCTTTATTGATTATTTAACGTCCCGAGTGCGAACGCGTAGGTCTTAAGCCTTGTATAGCGAGAACTATGCCAAGTTATAAAAAGGCCTTTATGCTGGCTTTTTAGGGCGTTAACCATGTTTTTGTAGTCTAAATGACTCTTTGGTTGTGTAGTCTTTTTGACTCTTGTGGTCGGTTTTGTGCTTTTTAGGGACCGCATGCTAAGCTTGAGCAAGCGAGTGGTTCAGCATGCACAAATAAGGTTATCGTCAGTGAGTGAAATATCTTCTACCGCTTTAATAGAGCTAGCATTAAATCTAACTAATAGTCTGACAGCCAACGACAGGTTCGAGCGCTTACTCAGTACAGTGCGGCAGGCTGTGCCATGTGACGCGGTCGTTTTACTGCATGTGCAAGGCGACTACCTTAAGCCGCTAGCGTTACAAGGTTTGACTAAAGAAACCTTGGGCCGACGCTTTGAAATAGCTGCCCATGGCCGTTTTGAGCAGATCTGCAAATCAACCACGCCACTACGATTTGCTGCCGACAGTCCGTTAGCCGATCCCTATGACGGTCTGCTATTAGCTCATGAAGGTGATTTACCGGTACATGCTTGTATGGGGCTACCTTTGTTATCTGATAATAAGCTTATAGGCGTGCTTACACTGGACAGCATGGTGCCTAATGTTTTTGATGACATCCCCAACCGCACCTTAGATATTATTGCCGCTATGTCTGCTGCCACGCTAAAGACCGCCATGATGCTGCAGCAACTAGAGCAACACTCAAAGCACAATCAACAAGTGGTGGCAGAGCTTACTCACGAAGCACTGATTAAAGATGGCGGCGAACTGATTGGCGAGAGCGCCAGTATGCGTAAACTCAAACAAGAAATTGAGATGGTAGCGGCATCGAATTTTTCAATCTTGATTGAAGGCGAGACAGGTGTAGGTAAAGAGTTAGTCGCCCGTACATTGCATCGACAATCAAGTAGACGTGATGGGCCGTTAGTTTATGTTAACTGTGCAGCCTTGCCAGAGAACTTAATAGAGAGTGAGCTGTTTGGGCACGTGAAAGGGGCATTTACGGGGGCAGAACGTACCCGTACAGGTAAGTTTCACTTAGCCAGCGGCGGCACTATTTTCTTAGATGAAATTGGTGAGTTACCACTCGCGGCGCAAAGCAAACTGCTCAGAGTGCTACAAAACCAAGAGATCCAAGTGGTTGGTAAAGATGATGTTGAGTATGTGGATGTGCGTATTGTCGCTGCGACTAACAGGCAATTACGTGACGAGGTCGAACAGGGGCGTTTTCGCGCGGATCTATACCATAGATTAAGCGTTTACCCCGTTGCTGTTCCGCCGCTTAGGCAGCGTGAGGGCGATATTAGTCTGTTATGCGGCTACTTTATTGAATCGACCCGCCGAAAGCTGGGCATGACGCAACTGACTCTGGTTAAAAATGCCATCAAGGTGCTAAGTGATTACGATTGGCCTGGCAATGTGCGTGAACTAGAGCATGTGATTAGCCGTGCGGCGTTAAGAGCCAAAAGCGACAGTCATTCGCCAATAGTGCGTATTGGTTTGACTCATTTGGCATTGATGTTACCGAAAGATAAAGCACTTAACGGTGGTGAACCATTGCAGGCGGATAATGCGTATAAGGATGCTGCGCAAGCTGATATTAATCTTAAGATGCAAACTGATGATTTTCAGCGGCAACTTATTTTGCAGCACCTGTCAGAGCAAAATGGTAACTGGTCTGCTACCGCTGCACGATTGCAGGTGGACCGCGCGAACTTAAATCGGCTCGCTAAGCGTTTAGGTATTCGAGTCAGCAAGCGTATTGAGGTTAAGCCGGAGTAAAGCTGAGGATATGCAGCATAGCATTGATTATTCAACAGGGAACGCAGATGAAAAAGCACAATATTTTAAGCGATTTACCAGGTGATTTATCACAAGAAGTCTTCGAGCCAATCGTTAAAACCGATACAGTGTTGATTGAAAGAATCATTTCTAAAGCCCATGTGACACCTAAAGGCCAATGGTACGATCAAGCTCACAGTGAATGGGTGATGGTGATGCAAGGCGCTGCCACACTTGAATTTGTCGATGGCGAGCAAGTTGAGTTAACTGTGGGGGAGCACATTAATATTGGCGCTAATGTGAAGCATCGGGTTGCTTGGACAAGTGAAGAGGTAGAGACTATTTGGTTAGCGGTGCATTATTAAACGCTGACTAACTATTAAGTGCTAAGTTAACCCCTGATAAACCCAGCGATAGGAGCCAATATGCAACATGATAAATGCGCGTGCCCCAAGTGTAATCAACGCGAGTTTGAAACCGGTGAAATTCGCGTGTCAGGTGGTTTTTGGTCACGTATTTTTGATATGCAAAACAAGCGTTAATATACCAATCAATATAAGAATTTGATCAGCTCAGAACGATTTTTGGCAAACTAATTCAAGGCGAATAGCTGTAATAATGGTTATTCCCTTAAAAATCTATTCAACGCAGAAGTAGGCAGCCAAAAACGTTCCAGACTGGCGAGTTTTAGCGATTCTGATGCTGTGGCTCTTAACAAACAAAGAGGGAACTTGAACCTAGTTCAACTATGCCCTTCGCTCGTTGCGAACCACATGGATGTGGTGAATGTCATTAAAGCAGGAGCACTTAATGACCTTGCCTCAAAACCGCTAAACTCTCGCTGAGTGACTAAATGTTTATACTGATTGGTATTACAGTAACTTGCTCAAATTGCAGTTACACCGAGTTTTATAAAGGCAAGTCATCAGCGCTGGGTAATGCCTTTGATCTGTTCACATAACAAGATATGGCTGTTGGCTTATACTGATTGGTATTAGTGGCGGCTAAAACTAGTCCATTATTTCAGTGCTGAAATTAACAGCAAATCGTTCAAAAAATGATTTTATATTAGCTAACGCCAAAGCGGGCGGTTTTTGCTATAATCTTCGCCCAAAATATTTGTGTTAACCCTTTTTGAGTGATTTTTATGAGCAATGTTGGCATTTATACTCCTAGCGATAAGCCAGACGACACGCCTAATGACGCGCTGCATATTCCACTAGAGATGCAAAATAACCGTTTAGAGTTGTTGGCTCCGGCTAAAAATGCCGACTATGGTATCGAAGCAATTCGCCATGGTGCTGACGCGGTCTACATTGGTGGTCCGGCTTTTGGTGCTCGCGCAACGGCGGGTAACAGTGTTGAAGACATTGCTCGCTTATGTACGTTTGCTCATCAATATCACGCCCAAGTGTTTGTCGCCATCAACACCATTTTGATGGACGACGAATTAGACGCGGCGCAAAAGCTTATCTGGGAAGTGTACGAAGCGGGCGCGGACGCGCTTATTGTACAAGACATGGGTATTTTACAACTTGATCTGCCGCCTATTGCGTTGCACGCTAGCACGCAAATGGATAACCGTAGCCCTGAAAAAGTGGCGTTTTTAGAGCAGGTCGGTTTCTCACAAGTGGTACTTGCCCGTGAACTGGGCTTAAGCCAAATTCGCGATGTTGCCGCTAAGACCAACATGCAAATTGAGTTCTTTATTCATGGTGCATTGTGCGTTGCTTATAGCGGTCTATGTAACTTAAGTCACTCATTCAGCAACCGCAGCGCTAACCGCGGTGAATGCTCGCAGATGTGTCGTTTACCGGGCGAGCTTAAAACCCGTCAAGGTGAAGTCCTAGCGCAAAACGAGCACTTGTTATCACTTAAAGATAATAACCAAACCGATAACTTAGAAGCCTTGATTGATGCGGGCGTGCGCTCGTTTAAAATTGAAGGTCGTCTAAAAGATTTAAGCTACGTTAAAAATGTCACCGCCCATTATCGCCAAGAACTAGACAAGATCATCGCTCGTCGCAGTGAGTTTGTCGCTTCATCTCATGGTCGTTGTGAACACACTTTTACGCCAGATCCTGAAAAGACTTTCAACCGTGGCCGTACCGATTACTTTGTTAATGAACGTAGCCAAGGCGTGAGTGACTTCCGCTCGCCAAAATACATTGGTGAAGAAGTGGCAACCGTTAAGCATATTGGTAAAGACTTTATTGAAGTCACCTCGACGGAAACCTTTAATAATGGTGACGGCTTGTGCTTCTTCCCAAGCGATTACGCAGAAGCTATACAATCTGATGATAAGTTAAAAGGGCTGCGGGTTAACCGCGCCGAAGGCTTAAAGCTATTTGTGCTGCGTATGCCAAAAGAGCTTAAAGTGGGCATGACGATTTATCGTAACCATAACCAAGCTTTTGAAGCTGTACTGGCTAAAGAGTCATCAAAGCGTATTATCGGTGTTAATATCGTATTAGCCGATACGGCAGATGGCGTATCTCTGACTATGACTGATGTTTATGGGCACAGTGCAACTCAGTCGTTAGAGGTTGAAAAAACCGTGGCAACTGATGTTGAAAAAGCCCAGCAAGGTCTGCGTAAGCAGCTTGCCAAGTTAGGTAGCACTGACTTTAAAGCCCACAATATTTTAATTGAAACCAGTGAGACTTGGTTTATCCCTACCTCGCTATTAAACGGTTTACGCCGTGATACCGTTGCTGCGTTAGAGCAAGCACGAGTCAATGATTACGTGCGCCCTAAAGCGTGGAAATATAATCAAGACGCCGTGTATCCAGTTAAGCACTTAAGCTATTTAGGCAACGTGGCTAACGAGCAAGCGAAAGCCTTCTATCAGCGCCATGGCGTGATTGAAATTCAAGACACCTATGAGAAAAATGGTATTAGCGAAGATGTGCCTCTTATGGTCACTAAGCATTGCCTACGTTTTAACTTTAACCTTTGTCCAAAAGAAGTGCCGGGGATCAAGGCCGATCCTATGGTTTTAGAAATTGGTAAAGATGTGCTTAAGCTAGTGTTTGACTGCCCGAAATGTGAAATGATGGTGGTTGGCGAAAACAGACAAGTTCGCACACCTGATTAGATCCCTCGCACGTCGGCGGATCCAATTTACTCACACTATTAAGGAAAATAGACATGGGATTATTAGATTCGCTGATGGGCAATGCTTCAGAGGTCAACCTGGATGAGTTAACCCAAGAGTTAAGCCCGATTATGGCCGACAATGAGTCACTAACCTTGGCTTATAAGGTGATTCGCGACATGTTCGTGTTTACCAATAAACGCCTTATTTTAATCGATAAACAAGGTGTAACCGGTAAGAAGGTGAGCTATCACTCTGTGCCATACAAGTCGATTACCCATTTTGAAGTGGAAACCGCCGGCACCTTTGACATGGACGCCGAGTTAAAGATTTGGATCTCTGGTCAAAAAGATCCGCTAGTGAAAGAGCTCAAGCGTGGCACTGACGTGGTTGGTATTCAAAAGACCATCGCCAATATGTCGTTATAGGTTCTCTATAAACTCTCTATAGGTTCTCAAAGTAAGCAAATGCTAATCGCAGCGATTAATCGATAAATGTATTAGCTGCGATTTTGCCACTGCCAGCCCGGCTTAGTTAAACTATCCTGCCCAATAATTTCTGTTTGCCGCAACTGCCTATTTGCTAAAGTAAGCGCTTAATCCTGTACTTGATAAATATCTGGCTGCCAATTTTGCATCAGAGACAGCGGGTTTTCTATATAAACCCATTCATGGGTTAATCTGTCCTTATGTCACTTTACCTCTAGTCAATGTTACCTTATACCAATCAGTGTCAGAATTTGAGCTACTCAGAGTGATTTTTGGCAAACTAATTCATGGCGAATAGCGACTTGAAAGTGGTAAATAGCAAAAGGAGTTGAGTATGTGGTCGGTAACGTTCCAGAGTGAGAGTCGGCGAAGTAAGCCTTATAAGACGGAGAAGGGCGCGCTTAAAGCAATATATAAGTGGTTAAAAACTAATGAAGAGCAAGGCATTGATGGTCATGCTATCTTGATTGCGCCCGATCAAGCTCCTGAGCGTTATGATGATTGGCAGGCGTTACCTTTTACCAATGAATCAAAGCCTGATTTTTATCAATCAGGAAAGTGGTTAAGGTTACGGATGCAAGCGTTTGAGTTGTACGGCTCTCGCTGTGCATGTTGCGGTACTACACCAGCGCAAGGCGCCATAATGCATGTTGACCACATTAAACCTCGCTCTAAATACCCAGAATTAGAGCTCGAACTCACCAATTTACAAATCCTTTGCGAAGATTGTAATAAAGGCAAGTCTAACCTATCAGATAAAAAGTGGCGTTAGAGTTGGTAGCGCTAGTGATTACTGCATTTATAGTGCTTGCAGCTAAACTAAACCGCCGTGATCTTAGCGATCACGGCTTGTCTGCTTATACTTTAAAGTTAGCTAATTGCTGTTGTAATGCTTGATTCATTGAGTCGATATCTTGGCAGCACTGGCTTGTCAGTTCTGTACTGCGGGCTAGCGTATTAATCTGTAAGTTAATCCTATTCATGTTTTCACTTAGCGCAGCGGTAACGTCGGTTTGCTGATGTGAAGCAAAAGCCACCGAGGTATTGATATCACTGATCTGCGAAACTGATGTGGCGATTTGATGTAAAGCAACGCCAGTATTATCGGTGTGATTAACTGCGCCTTCAGTTTGCTGACCTGAATCAACAATGGCTTTTACTGCTTGCGCGGAGATTTGCTGTAATTGCTGCACCATTGCATGGATCTCGGTCGTTGACTTTTGAGTGCGGCCGGCAAGTGTGCGCACTTCATCTGCGACAACTGCAAAGCCGCGACCTTGCTCGCCGGCTCTGGCAGCTTCGATTGCTGCGTTAAGCGCTAACAAGTTTGTTTGCTCAGCAATGTTATTAATTACATCTACCACTGAGCCAATTTCTAGACAGTTCTCTTGTAGTGATTTTATCACATCGCTTGCTTGTCCCATTTGAGTCGCAAGTGCATAAATGCTTTCTTTAGTGGTATCAACAACGGCGAGACCTTGTTGAGTGGCACTGTTTGAATCATTGGCATTAGTGGCAGCACGCTCTGCGCTGTTAGCGATTTCGAGTGCAGCTTGGGCCATCTCATTAATCGACTGCGAAATTGCCGTTACTTCGTCTTGCTGCTCCAACATCGCACTATTGGCATCTGTTGCGTGCTGTGACATCTGCTGTTGAGCATGTGTCAGCTGCTCTGCGATATTAATGACATTACCTAATAGGGTCTGTAGCTTTTCAATAAAGTGATCAAACTCAATGGCAATTTGGCCTATTTCATCTTTTGAGTCTATTTCAAGTCTGGCGGTTAAATCGCCATTGCCTTTAGCAATATTTTGAATTTGGCTTAACAGTAAATTTAATCGAGAGGTAATTAGTCCAGGGAAAAATATAATAATTAGTGAGCACAAAGATAATCCAAGTGCTAAGCCTAAGTAGGTTATATTTTGATTGTAGTTAATTTCATTGGTTGCATGTGCGACTGAGTCTTCAGAGGCCGCTAAAGTAGCGTTAAGTAACACATCAACGATATCTCGCATCTGTTCAAACACAACTTCATTATTTAATGAGACCTGAATTAGTGTGTCAACACTATGTTCATTAGGCTCCTTAAAGTATGTCGATGTTGTTTTTTGCCACTTCTGGCTCAAATTTAGATATTGGTTTATTTCATTATTTAAATTTGGCGCTAAATTAAGCTCGATTAAGTTTTGGTAACTTGGTACACGTTTAGCTGCTTGATTGATATTTTTAATGTAGTTATCAAAGAGCTCTTTATATTCAGTTTGCGAACTTGCTGTTACGGCAATAATGCTCTTCTCTGCAAGCATAGCTTGGTGCAGGTCAGTATCAGCTTTTAACAATAGTGTCTGGGTCGGTAAGTAAGCCTTAGCAATATGCTCACTGTCTTTTTCAATTGCAGCCAGCATAGCAATTGTTGATATAGACATCATTGCAAATAGGCAAGCAATAATCGAAATCGGAATTGTAAGCTTAATTCTAAAAGACAAGTTGTTAAACGAGAACATGTAAAAACCTTGCTGCATAATGTTTGATAATTTTGATGTGAAATATACATCGTTTATTAAATAAATGCTTGATGATTAATGTGCAAATTATTAAGTTTCATTAATGATTGTTGGTTTTTATATGTTTTATGCGTTGTGATGTCTGATATCCATAAAGTGGATATCGGTTTTTCATTAATTGAATTATAAACTTTTTACTCCTTTGGTTTATATGTTTTGTTAAATGAATTGATTTTATTCTTTTTTGGTATTAAAAGGTCTTTTCAAAATTAATAATGAATATGGACTAAACAGTGAAAGGGTATTTGGTTTTATTTTCGGCTTTAGCTTTTAGCCAAACAGCATCAGCTGTTGATATTGAATTAAAACAAAAAGTAAAAGTGAGAGATAGTGTTAATGTTCACTCTTCTAGCTTAGGTGACGGCGGTTCATTAATTGATAGCGCGAAAAAGAAAGAACGTACATCTTATCAAGCCAAATTACTATTTAGCTTTGATCCTGAGTTTTATGGGTTGAATCCTTATTTCCATTTAGGTTATGAGTGGGAAGATAAAACGGTTGATCATACAAGTGGAAGTTTAGATAAGTCTTACCATGAGAAGCATGTAAACCAATTTATTGGTGTTGGTGTTAAGTATAAGGCTAAACAGTTACTTGGAGCGGAACAAATCAAATTCGATTGGCGCTTTGAGCGTTGGTTTGATGTCGATGTTGAGCGCCATCATTTAGCTCAAGATGCTAGCGACCTGTCAGGCAACTTTGAGGGTTATGAAGCCAAGTTTAAAATTGAAGCGGTTTACGCTACACCTTGGCAGCAATGGATTGTTGAGCCACGTATCGACTACTCCTATGCATTCCAAGATGACTGGCTTGATAAATCGGGTAGTAACGAGTTACAAATGAGTGAGCGCGGCCATGAAGTCGAAGCCCGTTTGCTTATGACCTATATAGTGCCCAGCGCATTGCCGCTGACACTATCATTAGGTCCTGAGTGGGTTTATGAGTATGGCTCAGAAAAGGATCTTGTATTGGGCTGGCAGTCTGAAAATGATGACGTAATGCTAGCAACTTTTATGGCAACGTTTGAGCTGCCAAACCAAGGTTTAGAATTTGAGTTCTGGGCAAATCATCAGCTCGATGGCGAGCTACAAGGTGAAAATAACTTCGAGCTAAAAATGGATTGGAAATTCTAATCCATTGATTGAACTTGTGGTGATTAGTAACTCAGTCTGATTTTTGTCAGGCATCGTATTACTGATGCGCCGGAATAAAATTAAAGGAGCTATAACCTAAGTTGTAGCTCCTTTATGTTATTTGGCTCTTATTGGAACGGCTTACGCCACTGCCTTTATCGCATTAGCCAATGCCAGCAAACCATTAGTGCGCGAGGGACTCAGTTGGCCAGCAAGCCCTAGTTTTGCAAAAAATTCGTTCGGCTCAAAAGCCTTGATTTCAGCACTCGTTTTGCCATTACAGGCAATTAATAATAGTGCGACTAAACCTTTTACAACGCGAGCATCGCTGTCGGCGATAAAGTAATGTAAGCCATCAATCTCTGCGTGATAAAGCCATGCATTGCTTTCACAGCCACGTACCTGTGCACTATCAGCACGTAGTTCTTCATCAAGTTTTGGCAGCGCTTTGCCGAGTAACATTATTTGACGATAACGCTCTTGCCAGTTACCAGCCTGCTCAAATAACGTTAATGTCGCTTGTAGATCGTTATCAAGGGTTGCAGTTAAAAACTGTGCATTAGCGGGTTGAACTGACTGACTCATTAGATGACCTAAATTGAATTGATTAAATAAAAATGTGCTTAGCTTTTCTTAGGATCTAGGAGCTAGGCTCTAGGGCGCTTCGCTTCGAGGGCGGGCTAAAGCCCGACTAGGAAAAGCCAAAAGCCTCAGGCTGTTTTGCTCTAACTAGGACCTAGGACCTAGGACCTGCTTTTCCTAGAACCTTCAGTTACAACAACAAATCCTTTACCGACTTCATTGCATTAATGAAGTTGTCGATATCGGCCTTATTAGTATAAACCCCAATTGATGCTCGGCAGCAGCCTTTTAATCCTAAAGTTTGCATTAGCGGCATGGCGCAGTGATGACCGCAGCGTACCGCTATACCTTGTTGATCCAGCAAAATGCCCACATCTTGATGATGCTCATCGGCTAAGTTAAACGCCACTGCGCCAATATTGTCGCTATGGGCGGCGTAAAGCACGATGTCGCCTAACTTGCTGAGCTCATCCTGCAGGTAGTTGAGCAGAGCTTGCTCTTGGGCATGAATTTGCTCACGAGGCAGGGCTTGAATAAAGTCGATTGCAGCGCCTAAACCTATCACTTCAGCAATCGGTGGCGTACCGGCCTCAAGACGGTTAGGTAGGATATTAAATTCTGTGTGCTCAAAGCTAACGGTTTTAATCATTTCACCGCCAGTCAAAAGCGGGCATAAGCTATCAAGTATATCAAAGCGGCCATAAAGCACGCCGACACCTGTTGGGCCATACATTTTGTGGCCTGAGAAAACATAGAAATCGCAACCAATTGCCTGAACATCAACGTTAAGGTGAGCGATAGCTTGTGCACCATCAACTAACGTCAGTGCACCGGCTTGCTTTGCTAATGCTACGAGCTCGTGAACAGGGTTAAGTGTGCCTAATGCATTGGATACGTGACTCAGCGCCACAATAGCAGGTTGCTGCTCCAATAATGTTTTGTAGGCCGCTAGATCTAAGCGGCAATCAGCCGTTAGTGGAATAGGCTTGATTAACGCACCCGTACGTTTAGCGAGTTGTTGCCAAGGCACAATATTGGCGTGGTGAGCAGCACTATCAATTAAGATCACTGCACCTGCTTTAATATGAGCCGTTAAGCCATGGGCCACCATATTGATGGATTCGGTGGTGCCGTGGGTAAAAATAATCTCTTCACGACGTTTGGCATTAACAAATCGCTGCAGTTTATCGCGTACCGCTTCATATTGGCCGGTGGCGCGGGCTGATAGCTGGTGCGCTGCGCGGTGAACATTGGCATTATCACATTGATAGTAGTGATTCATGGCATCAATCACCAGCTGAGGTTTTTGGCTGGTAGCAGCGGTGTCAAGATAGCATAACGGGTAGCCATCATTTGATTGAGCAAGTGTGGGAAACTGTGACCGCAGCGTTGAGAGATCCATAAATCTGATCCGAGGTTATGAGTAAAATAAAAAGGCGCGCAGATCTTGTAAGATCTGTGCGCCTAAAGCAAGGTAAGACTGCTAATTTATGCCTTTTTTATGGGCAAGGCATGCGATATTGCAAGGCCAACTCATCGAGGCGCAGTTGTAATTCTGGCGAAATAGCACAGTTAATGCTGTCGATATTCTGCTTTAGTTGCTCAAGGTTCGTTGCACCAATGATGTTTGAAGCCACAAACCTTCTTGAGTTTACAAATGCCAGCGCCATTTGCGCTGGGCTCATATTGAACTCTTGTGCTAGCTCAACATAAGCTTTAGTCGCATCTAACGCCATCTGTGTGCCAGTGTAACGTGCGAAGCGCTTAAATAGCGTCATTCTTGCGCCTTCTGGCCACTGATTATCAAGGTACTTACCTGATAACGCACCAAACGCCAGTGGTGAGTAGGCCAATAATGGTACTTCTTCACGGTGGCTTATTTCTGCCATGCCGATTTCATAGCTACGATTAAGCAAGTTATAGGGGTTTTGCACTGAAACAATTTTAGGTAAGTCATGTTTCTCGGCTAAGCATAGGTACTCCATAAAGCCCCAAGGCGTTTCGTTAGAAATACCTATGTAGCGGATTTTACCAGCCTTCACTAGATCAGATAACGCCTCAAGAGTATCAATAATCGGAGTCTGCTTCTCATGCTCATCTATCTGGTTATAACTGAGCTCACCAAAGAAGTTAGTGTTTCGGTCTGGCCAATGGACTTGGTAAAGATCAATCGTGTCGAGCTGTAAACGCTCAAGAGATGCATCAACGGCGGCATGAATATTACGCCAGTCTAATGCCATATTTGGGCGAATATAATCGCTCTTACCACCGGGAGCGGCAACCTTACTGGCAATGATAAGGTTATCGCGATTGCCTCTTTGCTTTAGATAGTTACCTAGAATGCGTTCAGTTTCACCCTGAGTTTCTGCTTCAGGAGGAACTGGGTACATCTCTGCGGTATCGATGAAGTTAACACCTTCACCTATGGCGTAATCGAGTTGTTCGAATGCTTGTGCTTGGGTATTTTGAGCGCCCCAAGTCATGGTGCCTAAACAGATTTGGCTAACGTGTAAACTTGAATGCGAAAGACGTTTATATTCCATAAAAACTCACTTATTACCTGAATAACACCTATTTTGAGGCTAGCAAGCTTTAGCCATAAAAACTATTAACTTATGTCGAGTATGACGGTTAAGCCTTACTTAATTCCCAGCTCACTAGAGACAAGCTTGCTATTGATTAATATTAGCTAGGAGCTAGGAGCTAACGACTTGAGCATGGTAATTTCGCAGGCGTCATGGCCTGTGTTACCTAAAGGCGCGTCGAGATGAGTAAAGCCTAGCGACTCATACAGCTTTATTGCTTCAATCAAGTTAGCTGTGGTTTCTAAATAGCAGGCGTTGTATTGCTGCGCTTGTGCAAATGCTATCGCTTCAAGGGCTAACCGCCGGGCAAATCCTTTGCCACGCAGCTCATTGGCAAAATACATTTTTTGCAGTTCACAAACACCAGTTTGGCCTGCTAAGGGAGCGATACCTGCACCACCTAGCACTTTGCCATCACGTTCAATAACCCAATAATGAGCATTATCTTGTTGGTAAACTTCGCTCAAGCTATCGAGAGTCTTATCGGCAACGCCGTAGCCTTTATCTGCCGTTAAGCCATATTCTGCCGACACTTGGCGGATCACTTGTGCTATTTGCGCATTATCTTGTTCGGTAATACTGCGTACTTTATAGCCTTGTTGGCTCTTTGAGTGCATAACCGCTTTGTTGTAACGGGCGAGGGATATTTCAAGTTCACTGATATGCTCTGCGGGTAATTGAGCCAAAATATCGCTGAATTGCTGGTTGTGTTGCTGATTAAGTTTTAATAACTGCTTTTTGCCTTTAGCACTAATTTGTACCACAAGACTGCGATTATCACGTGGATTAGCTTGCGTGGTAGCAAAACCTTTGTCGACCAAATGGCTAACTGCGCGGCTGGCATTGGATTTATCGATATTAAGCAGTGTCGCAAGTTGTTTGATGGCGTAAGTGTTCTCGCCGAGCTCTATTAAGGCGTGGGCTTGTACCGGAGATAATGGTTGATTACCGCAGGCTGCATCTAATAATCCCAGTTGACGAATTAGTTGTCTGGAAAGGCGGCGCAGCTGTGATGCTGATTTAGGTTGAGCTTGATTCATCAAACAGTGCTCGTAAGTTAGTTGCGAGTAGCATCTAACTTACGAGCACTGTTTTTTAAAATCAAGTTTATTTAGTTAAAAATAATCAAGTTGAAGCTAATTAATTTAATTAGCGTAAAGTTCAGGGTGAAGCATGGGCGCCATGGCTAGCATTATTGCTTGAGTATAATTGCTTTGGCGTGTCTCATTACCATTAGTGAGCAAAGAAATAGCACCGCCTTTTTGTTTAATATTGACGGTATCAAACATTGCGTCCATCACATGGCCAAGTTCTTGGCCTTGGCTTAATGCTTGATACACCTTCATTGGCAGCGGTAATTGTGCGCCACGGCCAATACTGACCTGAGAGTTATGAGCAATGGCAATATAAGCAAAGGTTGCTGGGCCGTCTTCAAATAGGTCAACCCCGCCTTCCATTGCAATAAAGTAGTCGGCTTGATATTGGTTTTGGCAATACTTCACTCTATTTATGGCACCAAGCTTAGTTTCCGCTTCTGTCATTGGCTGATCGGCGACTAAAGAGGGGGCATCAACTCCTTGGCATTGGATTTCATATTCAGGAAAAAGACGTTCAAGGGCGTTGTGGGCTGCGGCAACTTTAACTGGATTTTTAGAGCCGACTATAATGCTAATACTTGCTTTCATTTTGGTTATTTTTCTCGAGTACAGACAGTGCTAATTACACTAGTGTATTGCAATTTATGCTTAGCTTCATCTGTAAGTTTTTGGCTTGAAGTTGCAATAAAATGCTAATTCTTATAATTGGTAACGAGTGCTCAAAATAAAATTACATTTTTTTGCATTAGTTTAGCTAATGCCAAGCTTATAAGTGGTCACAAATAACGTGATCTGTTTCAAGGAATGCGTCCTTGTTGTTGGGTGATGTATCTAAATGTGGTTTTTTGTGAGCTATGTCCGCGAGCAAAAAATCTTATTGCGAAGTTTTATATCAGCATCTCATGATTTAAGTAAACTTAATGTTAACTGAGGGTTCGATACGGTTATTTTTATTGGTGATAAATGAAAATTTATTACGTGATTAAAGAGATCTAGCTCACAGAATGATTACATTGTGAAAATCAATTACAGAATATGAACTCAGATCAATTTTTAGCGCGTGCATTAGGATACTCTTAACCGCGAAAATACTCCTGAGATCAAAATTTATTGGTGTTTCTCAGCACCATCAAGGTAACAAGAATGCAAAAAGACGCGATCACAACAAAAGATACGGCAACGACCAAGTCGCTGCCTTGGACACGTCAAGATACCACTTGGATGTTAAGTTTATTTGGTACAGCAGTTGGTGCCGGAATTTTATTCCTACCAATTAACGCTGGTATGGGCGGTTTCTGGCCGTTAATGATGATGGTTGCCATCATCGGTCCAATGACTTACCTCGCTCACCGTGGTCTATCACGCTTTGTTTGTTCATCAAGCAAGCCAGGCAGCGATATTACTCACGTAGTAGAAGAGCACTTTGGTGTTGGTGCAGGTAAGGCAATCACTTTGCTTTACTTCTTTGCTATCTACCCAATCGTTTTGATCTACGGTGTAGGTATTACTAACACGGTTGAAAGCTTTATCGTTAACCAGCTAAACATTTTCGTGGAAGTACCACGTTTAGCAGCTGATGGCGCACCTATGCTAACAGAAGCTGGTGTGCAGATCATGGATAAAGTATCTGGTGTACCACGCTGGTTGCTATCTGGTGGCTTAATTGTCGCTATGATGTCAGTAATGGTTGCTGGTGAAAAAATGATGCTTAAAGTGACTCAGCTATTGGTTTACCCATTAGTTGCTATCTTAGCATTCATGTCTTTCTACCTAATTCCAGACTGGAAGATGGACGCACTAGAAGTTGTACCTGCAGCAGGTGAATTCCTAGGTACAGTTTGGTTGACTATCCCAGTATTGATTTTTGCTTTTAACCACTCACCAGCGATTTCACAGTTCTCTGTATCGTTAAAGCGTGAGCACGGTGCTAATGCAGCACGTAAAGCAGACGTTATCCTACGTAACACTACATTGATGTTAGTTGGTTTCGTAATGCTATTCGTAGTGTCATGTGTACTATCTCTATCTCCAGCACAGCTTGCTGAAGCAAAAGAGTTAAACTTGCCAATTCTTTCTTACTTGGCAAACGTACATGAGAGTGGATTTGTAAGCTACTTCGGTCCATTCATTGCTTTCGTTGCGATTATCTCTTCTTTCTTCGGTCACTACATGGGTGCTACTGAAGGTATGAAAGGTCTAATCACTAAGCAATTACGTTCAAGTGGTAAAGAAGTTTCAGACTCTAAATTAAACAAGTTTATTTTAGGTTTCATGTTCATCACTATCTGGGGCGTGGCAATTATTAACCCAAGCATCCTAGGTATGATTGAAGCATTAGGTGGCCCAATCATCGCGGCTATTCTTTACCTAATGCCAATGTATGCGATTCACAAAGTACCAGCTCTAGCAGCGTACCGTGGTCGTTTCAGCAACATCTTCGTAGTGGTTGCTGGTTTACTTGCAATGACTGCAATCCTATTCGGATTACTGTCTTAATAAAGATACTGGCTGGGTGTTTAACGCTGCATGCGAGCAGCTTTAGCGCCCAGCTTTTTAGTTCCATAGATGTATGACAAAGCCAGGAACTCTCCCGGCTTTTCCTCTTTTTTCGAGGTTATTTTCATGTTTAGCGCATTTGATATTTTTAAGATAGGTGTGGGTCCATCGAGCTCTCATACTGTCGGGCCGATGAAGGCCGCCAAAGAGTTTATCGATGATGTTCGTCAAACGGGTCAGTTCGAACAAGTGACACGTTTAGGTGTTGAGATTTTTGGATCTTTATCGTTAACCGGTAAAGGTCACCATACTGATATCGCAATTATCGTTGGCTTAGGTGGTAACTCACCTGAGAGCGTTGATATCGATGCAATCCCAGGTTTTATTGCTGACGTTGAGCAGACACAAAAACTACCTATGGGCAGCGAAAAGCAGCTAGTAGATTTTGGTCACGACGCAGTGATTTTCCATAGCCACGCATTGCCACTTCATGAAAATGGCATGATGCTACACGCTTACAATGGTGATGAGCTTGTACTAAGCAAGACTTACTACTCTGTGGGTGGTGGCTTTATTGTTGAAGAGTCAAAATTCGGCAAAGAAGTTGAAAACCCAGTTGAAGTGCCATACCCGTTTAACTACGCAGATGAGCTATTAGCAACCTGTAAAGAAACTGGCTTAAGCATCAGCAGCATCATGTTTAAGAATGAATTGGCATTCAACAGTGAAGAAGCGATTTACGATGGCTTTGGCGCAGTATGGTCAACCATGCATGACGCTATTGAAAAAGGCTGTCAAACTGAAGGTGTATTAGCAGGTCCACTTAAAGTGGCTCGTCGTGCCCCCGCACTTTACCGCCAGTTGCTTACTGGTGAGCGTCTATCTAGCGACCCAATGGAAATCGTTGATTGGATCAACGTTTTTGCTATGGCTGTAAGTGAAGAAAACGCTGCTGGTGGCCGTGTGGTGACTTCGCCAACTAACGGCGCAGCAGGTATTATTCCTGCGGTACTTGCTTACTATAACAAGTTCATTAAGCCTGTTGGTAAGCAAGAGTACACGCGTTTCTTCTTAGCTGCTGCTGCAGTTGGCTCGCTATACAAGCGTAACGCTTCTATCTCTGGTGCTGAAGTGGGTTGTCAGGGTGAAGTGGGTGTAGCTTGTTCAATGGCTGCTGCAGGCCTTGCTGAGATCATGGGCGCAAACCCTGAGCAAGTATGTATGGCTGCTGAAATTGGCATGGAGCATAACTTAGGTTTAACTTGTGACCCGGTTGCTGGCCAAGTTCAGGTTCCATGTATTGAGCGTAACGCTATTGCTGCTGTTAAAGCGATTAACTCATCACGTATGGCTATGCGTCGTAACTGCGCACCAAAAGTGAGCTTAGACAAAGTTATCGCGACTATGTACGAAACGGGTAAAGATATGCACGTTAAGTACCGTGAAACTAGCCAAGGCGGTTTGGCGATTAAAGTAACCAGCATCTGCGGTTAACTTTTTATTGTTAGACACTGTCTGACAAGTAGCAAAAAGGCCATCAATTGATGGCCTTTTTCATGTTTGTAATTTGCTCAATTAGCAGAGCGGCAGATAGCGATTACTTTTGTTCGTACATCAAGTAGTAGCTTTGTTCCATACCTAGCGCACTATAGGTTTGCTGCGCCTTAGTATTTTCTTGCTCTACATAGAGTCTAAAACTGGCTGCGCCGCCGTTGTCTGCAGCAATGTCTTTTACCGCTTGGTAAAGCTTGCCATAAATACCTTGGCGACGATTCTCTGGACGGATATACACACTTTGGATCCAGTAGTAATCTTTAGCGCGCCAGTCGCTCCATTCGAATGTCACCATGAGTGAGCCTGCAATTTCACCGTTAATCTCAGCGACTAAGTAAAAGCCTTTCTCTGGTGATGTCAGTAAGGTATTTACGCCTTTTTCAAGTGTTTGGCTGTCTAGGCTTAAGCCTTCGGTTTCTTGTGCCATTGCTTGGTTAAAGTTAACTAGGGCGTGTAGGTCGGCGAGTTGGCCTTTACGAATAATCATTAATAAGGTTCCTTTTTTTGGCTCACTCTAACACGAAGCGAAATCAAGCTTAATGCTGTTTAACTAACTGCTGAAAATTTTCACTAATTAATATTCGACTAAAGTCTAGCTCTGCTAGACTTTTTCTATGGCCAGCACACAACTGGAGTCTGTATGAAAAAGTCCCAAGTAACTTCTCTCGCTACAAAGCCCGAGGCTCGAAAATGTGCCTTAAAGCGTGACCCAAAAGACATTAAACATGGATGGCACTTTGTTTTAACTCTGCTTACGCTCGGTTTATGGGGGCTTGTTTGGTGGTGGCTTATTCTGCGGGCTGAAGGAAAAGCGTTTTTTTCAGGCTTTGATGACGCATATTGGAGCCATCTCATGGAGCGAGACCAACCTCCGGCTGCACTATATAAAATGCAGTTCTCAAAAAATCATAAAACCTCAAAATTTGATGCTTAAAATTACGATATCTTCAGTGCTATAGCGGTTTTTGTAGTGACTCCAGTATGGGGCAAACCAGCGTGACATAGATCATCTCCTGCTATTGCAGCGTATGCTAAACTGCCGCGTTATTTTTTAAGCTGGCCGCTAGGCTGGTTGTCCTCCCTCCACTGTTTCAAGGTTTAAATATGTCGAATCAACAAGCTTCACTTTTTAAGAAAGTGTGGTCGAGCTGGATGTCTGTGCCTTTATGGTTACAGATCATGATTGGTATGCTGTTAGGTATTTTAACCGGAATTGGCTTAGGCGAGCAGGCTACTTACTTAAAACCGATTGGTACGTTATTCGTTAACACCATCAAAATGCTGATTGTTCCTTTGGTATTTTGTTCTCTGATTGTTGGTGTTACTTCGATGCAAGACACCGCAAAAATGGGGCGCATTGGGTTTAAGTCATTTGCTTTCTACTTAGGTACAACTTCAATTGCAATCACTCTAGGCTTAGTGGTTGGCCATATTATGCAGCCTGGTACTGGCTTAGATATGGTGCCACATGAGTCTGCTGAGGTTGTTAAGCAAGCACCATCTATCATGCAAACCTTGATTGATATTGTACCTACTAACCCAGTTGCAGCACTGGCGAGTGGTCAAATCCTACAAGTTATTGTGTTTGCTGTAGCGCTAGGTATTGCACTCGTGCTAATTGGCGACCATGGTAAACCAGCTATTCAAGTATTCGAAAGCTTAGCTGAAGCTATGTATAAGCTTACCGACCTTGTAATGAAGCTTGCTCCGTACGGTGTATTTGGTTTGATGGCGTGGGTAGCAGGTGAGTATGGCGTTGATATGTTGATGCCGCTTATCAAGGTGATTGTAGCGGTTTATATCGGCTGTTTCTTACATGTGGTTGGTTTTTACAGCTTTGTGTTAGTGGTATTTGCCAAGCTTAATCCACTGCAGTTCTTCAAAGGTATTAGCAATGCAATTGCGGTTGCTTACACCACATCAAGCTCTGCGGGTACACTGCCAGCCAGCATGAAGTGTGCTAGCGAATACTTGGGCGTGAACAAGAAGATCTCAAGTTTTGTATTGCCATTAGGCACGACTATCAACATGGACGGTACCGCACTTTACCAAGGCGTAACGGCGCTGTTTGTGGCGCAAGCTTTCGGTATCGACTTAACTTGGGTTGATTACATCACCATTATTTTGACTGCGACTTTGGCCTCTATTGGTACCGCGGGTGTACCTGGTGCAGGTCTAGTGATGCTAACGCTGGTGTTAACCACAGTTGGCTTGCCACTTGAAGGTGTTGCTCTTATTGCGGGTATCGACCGTATTTTGGATATGGCGCGTACCGTAGTAAACGTCTCTGGTGACTTAGTTGCCACGACTGTAATTGCAAAGTCAGAAGGCGAGATTGATGTTGAGCATTACAATGCGAATGCAGAAGACAGTGCTGAAATGGCCGAAAAGCTAAAGTCTTAACGGTTTAGCCTATATCTGCACCAATAAAAAACCGCCAGCAGGCGGTTTTTTTATGTCTGCAACTAAATGCTTATTTTTTGCTTAAAATGAATACCGTTTTGTCGTCAGCATCTTTTAGTAGCAGTTTGCCTTTAGCCATTTCAGCTTGAGCAACTTGAGGCATAGCTTGCATTACGCGTTGCTCTTGTGCCATTAGTGCATCAACACAAGCTTTCATAGTGTTGCCCGCTGGCTGCAGCGTTAATGCTTGGCCATCGATGGTGTAGCTACCAAAGAAGTTATTGCAGCTGTTGTTACCGGTTAATTTGCCATCTGCAGCAAATATAAGTTCTGCTGGGCTGTAATCAATAACTGGCTTGCCAGCTGCAGCTTCAATGTGCCATGTACCTTCGATGGCTAAATCCTCAACTTGAGTTTGAGGAGTTGACTGACATGCAGCTAAACCCAATAGCAGACCAGCTACGATGAAGGATTGTTTTATCATGTTGTGGATCCAAAGTGATTAATATCGGTATATTGTGAGTATATTATACTAACCGCTAGGCGGATTAGTAAAAAAATCAGTAGAAAAAGGTGGTTTAACGTGCAAAAACGTATCATAGATACCCTGAAAATGATGCACTGGTTAGGATTAGCCATGTTATTGACTGCAATAGGGATCTATTTTCTATCTGATTGGTCACAGCAGGTTGCTGGCATGGTACTGGTGGCGAGCTTGGCAGGTCTTGGTATGGTGCTAATGTCATCTTTTCCCATTGCGTTGTTTTTAGAGTGGGCGAGGGCCCAAAATCCCAGCGAATAAAAGCACGCGTAAATAGCGGTTACTAATTAAAAGGATTGTCGCTATTTGCTTGAGCGCCTCACCCAAAACTCAGTATTGGTAATGGGTAAGGGCGGAACTCACCGTCACTAGTGCTAATCAATTCCTTGCTAAATTAACTAAGCGACTGCCGCTGGGATTACCGTCTTTTCGCTAAAATTTGCGCGCGATTTTTTTCAAGATCGGCAATCGCCTCTTGCTGCATCGGCATTAACGATTGCTGGCTGTCAGGGCTAAAGAAACACATACCGCTGACTAAATCGACATCAGGCGCCTCCCTAACGAGTCGCTTACGTAGGCGTGCAACCAAAGTATCTAAGTTAGATTCATGGTCTATAAAAGCCAAAATAATAAACTGCTTATCATCGAAACGCGCACAAATGTCCGCTTCACGCATACTTTCGGAGATAACTCTGGCTATTGTACGAATAAACTGTGAACCAATCGCCTCAGATGCATTTGTTCTTGATGGCATGGCCTCAAGTACAATTAACCCTGCATGGGAACCAAACCGCCTACTCAAGCTGAGTTGCCTTGGTGCCATTAAGTTAAAGCCATAAGGGTTAAGCATGTAGGTAAACTCATCCTGCACAGACAATCTTTGCAGTTGCTCCATCATATACATCTGCTTAAATTCGCCTTGAATTAAGGCTTTTACCGAGCCGCATACCGCAGCGTGAGTAGCTGTCATGTTCTCAGGTTGTGGATCGCAAATAAGCAAACAGCCAAATACTCGGCCATCAGGCCATGAAAGCTGAACGGCTAATAAACGCTCAGCAGCATTGGTTGCACAACCAATTTCAGCAGGGTCTAAGTGGATAACGCCAAAATCAGCTTTTTCAGTCATTGACTGAATTAATCCTTTTGCTTCGAATATTTCACCTAATATCAAATTTTTTGAGTCAAAAGGGGCGCTACAAACCGTTTGGGCTTCTTCGCCATTGGTTTGAATAATTAAGGTATTTTTTGCTTGGTAAAGGTCGTTTATAACATCGACCTGTTGCTGCCATCTTGGCATACTAATCGCGGGATGATCCTTTTCCCTTAGCCAAACCTTTTGGTTATTGTCTTGGGCTAACATGTTGGGCTCATTGGTTATTGCAGAGGTAGTACTCATGCTTAATGACTAAACAACTATACTAACTTTCGATGGTTATTTGAATGTTAAAAATGTAGGATTTTTGCTATTTTATGCTTAAATAGTACACATCGGATCACTTGGATAAAACTCATCATTTAGTTTGAGCTTGAAGAAACGCCCATCTATCAAGCTTGCAGCATATTCCGCTATAATCAGCATATACGCCTGATATGTATCTAATAGCAAAACAATATAAGAAGTCAGCGCATAACAACTTATCAGCTATGCACTTTTTTAAAGGGTGGCGCTGAGTTAACCAGCATAACTATGCGGCAAATTGTTTAGCGTTTTTAGGTATTGTAGATAGATGAAAGGCATCCTCTTTGGGCTGTAAGAACTTAATGTAAAGATGAATATAAGAAGAGCTAAAATAGCGGATATTGCCGCATTAGTTGCATTAGAACAGATGCACTTACAAGATGAATTAGCAGCCGATAAACGTGATAACTCGTTTGAAGGTCAATCCTTTTCAAAAGCCGACTTTACAACATTGATCGGCCAACATTGGGTTGTGGTCGCTGAAGTTGATGCTGAAATTATTGGCTATGTTATTGCGGGTAAATGGTCTTTCTTTAAGCAATGGCCAATTTATCGCAACTTGCTTAATCGTTTACCAAAACTTGATTATGAACGCGCGAAACTCACCGAGAGTAACTGTTGCCAATATGGCCCAATATGGATTGCCAAACAGCATCGTGGCCAAGGCATATTCGAAGCCATGGTGGCATTTTTAAAAAAACAGGTTGGCAGTGAGCTGTCTTACATGCTGACTTTTATTGCCGAAGATAATCAAGGCTCATTTGCCGCCCATACCCGCAAAGCCGGTATGCAAGTTGTCGATTATATTAGTTTTGACGACCGTGATTACTATCTATTAGTTCTGCCAACCAATGAAAGCTTTTTCTAAGGATTTATATGTTATCAGCATCAGTTGCCGCGATTTTTAACCCATACCTGAGTCTGAACTTATCGGGTTTTGATAACCTAAAGTTAGTGGTTGCGGTGTTAACTGCTAAAGGCCAAGAGTGCCATGCATTAGAAGCTGAAGTCAGCATTGATGGCGTTACACAAACGGCTTATCTCGTGCGCTGGCATAAACACTTTATCTACTGTGGCCGCACTAATTCATACGGCAATCAGTTAGGTGAAATCGCCGACCTAGAAGATATTAGCGCCGAATCAATTGCGGTGCTGCAACCGCCAATTTTATCGATGCAACAGGTGGAGTTTATGTGCATGGAAAATGCACATTTTGATCATTGTTAGGAGTCGTGTGGTAGGAGCCTTATTGGGTAACACTGATTAGATTTAGTCTAGCTGCGATAATACCGTGAATACTGACGAGCAAAGCTATTTATAAAATGAGTGAAAAGTACGTAAAAGGGCGATAGCTTATCAAAAGCTATTGCCCAATTTATTGCCGTTAACCTCAACTATAACAGTGGCTTAATTGTTTGCTTAAACCAATCGGTGAGTAAGTCTTGTTCATAACGGAAGCTGTCGCTAGTTAATGGCTGAATATCTGAAAGGTAACCCATATTTCTGAGTTTCTCAGTGCCTGACGCGACGACTTTTCCATTTTGGCTTAACACATACTCAAAATCTAATTTTGGTGGATAAAGATCTTTGACTATACGAATGTCGTCTACCGATGCGCCAAAAGTGGGTTGAACATCTCCTGCTAGATCAACATTAGTAACCGTTAGATCTAATTGCTGTCCATCAGTTAAATGCTTATTGGCAAGCTTACCGAGCTCTTGAGTGAGCTGGGTAAATAGGTACTGCTCAAACTTTGACTGCACTCCAGCTGTAGCTTCAATGTCGGTATAATCATTAGTGTTCTGCCAGAGAATATTGACCTTACCATCATTAGTTAGAAAGTTTTGCGGTTCACTGGGTTCTTGTTGTTGGGCACAACCTGCCATGGTTAGTGTCGCTGCTATAACAACTATCATGAGTAAGTGTTTCATATTGGCTCCGTTTTATATCAGATAATATTCCACTCGGTGTGAAGCTTAGTAGCTCTGAGTAGACCAACTTTTAATACTGATTGTTATAAGTTATCGATCAATTATTGTTATCACCCAGTTCAATTTACCCCTGAGTTGATGTCGGCATTTTCTCTAAGTAGTAACCTGTTTTGGGTTAAATAATAGTAGGTTGAATACACTAGCTAAGCAAACTTAAGAGGTGAGTGGCAGTCTCCCTCTAAATAGTTTAAATGACGTTATATAGACTTAAAAGCTGTAGCGTGATTTGGGCACCAAGCTTTTATTTTCGAACGTTATCGCTTGTCGCGGCTGAAGTATTCTAGAGCATCGCTTAGCCGCACGATTCTAGCTCAAGTCCAATTGTTGAAGTTTGATAAACTCCACTCTCAACAATGACTACTCATGAGTGACACCAGCGCCAGAAAAAGGTATTTTTACGCCCCTGTACGCGGTTTAGTATCTATGCTGGCATCATAGAGTGGCTAGTCTAAGATCATAGAAGCAGCGCTGGTTTATCTTTAATTTTTTCGAAGCTTATATGCTTCGCTTGGAAAACAACACATGAGTAGTACATCAACGCATAAACCTCGGCCTATGGTTGACCTGTTAGTGAGTGTCTTTATCCCCGCTTTTATTTTAATGAAGTTAAGTGGTGATGAGCAGCTAGGTGCGAGTGGTGGTTTAATGTTGGCGTTAAGCTTTCCATTAGGTTGGGGCATATTTGAGCTAATAAAGTATAAAAAGTTTAATTTTATCGCCTTGCTTGGTTTAGCCAATGTGCTGTTAACTGGCGGTATAGGTTTACTAGAACTTGACCTTAAGTGGTTGGCAATTAAAGAGGCCGCTATTCCAGCGGTTATCGGTATTGCAGTGCTTATTTCGACCTTTACTTCTAAGCCATTAATCAAAGCTATGGTCTTTAATCCTGCGGTGATGGATGTAGATAAGATCATGCAGCGCTTACAACAGAACAATTGTATGGCGGCATTTGAGAAGCGACTCATGACTGCTACCTATATGGTTGCAGGCTCGTTTGCGTTCTCGGCCACGATGAATTACATATTGGCAAAGTGGATAGTGACCAGCCCAACCGGCACCCCTGAGTTTAATGAGCAGTTAGGGGAGTTGAGTTTATACAGTTACCCAATGATTGCTGTGCCATCGATGTTGATGATGATGGGCACTTTTTATTATTTATGGCGCACGATTCGAGATCTGACCGGGCTTAAGCTGGAAGAGGTTTTGGCCAACCAATAGTGGTTGTGTCAGGTTGCGTCTGACCTTTTAAGTTAGACTTCGTCTAACAACTAACGTCGTGGGATTCCATCCCAAACCCTAGCGGGTAATCAAACTTCGTTTGATAAAAGTCGTGAGCTTCCAGCTCACACCCGGGCAAGGAGGACTGCTCGTCCTTATCCTCCTTGCATCCACCATGACGCCCCTAACGAAGTTGTTGATCCTCAGTTATTTTCGACAATCGCTATCGCCTCATATTCGCCGTCCATGGCTCACCTAAGGCTATCTCGGCATCCATGCCTCGCTCACGCGATTGACTTCAATAACCTCGGCAACTCCGATGGGGAACAGGTGTTTTCTGTTAGCCTTTTATCAAATTAATATTCTTTTCTTTTATACACTTAATAGATAAAGTGTTGTGGTTTATTTATTTAAAATCACATAGGTTTCAGTGGATGGTTTCAAACCATAAAAGACATGACTTTTCTGATAAAACAAAACGCTTGCTGAGAGAGAATGTAGCAAGTTTATGCTCAAAACCAGACTGCAGAATTCTAACTGTTGCATCGAAAAGTGATGGGTTCTCGTCTTCAAATGTTGGGGTGGCAGCTCACATATGCGCGGCTGCACCAGGAGGGCCTCGCTACAAGTTGGAACAAACAGAAGCTGAAAGAAAACACTATGACAATGGTATTTGGCTTTGTAATACATGTTCTAAGCTTATTGATGTTGATGAAGCATCTTATTCGGAAGCTTTATTAAATAATTGGAAGAATCAAGCTCTTGTTTATGTGAGAGAGAATATTGGTAAAAAACTTCTTCCAGCAGAAGAAGTTGAGTCAAAGGCATTAATGAGCACTTTAGATTACGTATCTGGCAGGGGCTCTCTATACTCTAGCAGTACACCATCTAAGATGGTTGGCTTTATTGATGAACACCTCAATAATTTGGATAGTAGGTTTTCTGTTCAAACTAACGTTATTAATGGCTCTACATTTCGAAATATTACTGCTTTAACAAATGATGCTGGTTTTTCTATATCGATGAATCAAACGGATGGAGAAGCATTTAAAGCTAATCTTGAACTGATGAGAGAAACGGGGAAGCCTGTAAAGTTATCAGATGATAGCTTTAAGTTTACTGGCTCTAAATTGTTTGAGACGATTGGTAATGGCGAAGGTGTAAATAAAGAACTAATTATAGAGCCCAAATCTACGAAAATAATGGTCGACTTATATGCTATATCACCATCTAGCCAAATCTATTTAGGGAGCTTTAAAGGAAAGCAAATTTGTTTGAACGGTGGCCTTAAGTTTGAAGCGTATGCATTTAGTCAGTTGATTAAAATAACTTATTTTTACAATCTCACTGATGCTAATAACCCTAAAGCTACATGTAAGTTCATCATCAATACCTCTTTATGGAATGGAAAGAGCTTTAGACGGTTACCATTTTTTAGCAAGCTCCTAATGGCCAAAGATATTCTCCGAAATGGGGGAGAGCTAAGCCTTGGTTTGGAACTTGAGGAAGGTCAAGTTATTGGTCCTATGCTGATAGATGAAAGCCATTATTCCGAATTAAAGTTTTTCGAACGATTTGGTAACCTTATTCATATCATTGAGTGTTATATGAAAATTGCAGATAAATATAACCTTTCACCACCTGTTTATGGTGACTTTAATTTATCTGATGAGGATTTCAACAGTTTGTCTTATATATCGAGTTTACTTGAAGGTGAAGAGATTGTTTTAGGTGAAAATATAGAGCCTTTTGAGTTCAATACTAGTTTGACAGAGTATGAGAAATTTATGGAGAGTAGAAAAGCAGGCAGACCAAATCACTTGCGTATTTCTAACGTGGATTTTTTACCTGAAAACTTCGGGCTTGAATTGAAGTCACTGAAATTTGAACGTACCTATTTTGATATGGATATAGTTGCGACTGAGGGGGATGGAAGCGTGAAACTAAACTTTACTCCTAGTAGCAATTCAAAATCAGTTTCGACCTTGTCGTTCTCAGGTGATTAATTGCATATAATTAGTCATTTACAATGTAACTGACTTCTAGAAATGCAAATAAGGATAAAAAAGGTTTGGATAATACTGCTTTGCTAACTCGGTGTAGATACGGCCATGACGTCCATGACATGGACGTCATGGCCGAGCTTACAGGGATGTATTTATAGCGTGTCACGGCTGTGTCTGCACATGCGCTGACCGCAGGTCATTGGAACCCGTGTTGCCGAACGTTGCAACTGAGTATTACCATGGCGGTATAGCAACAGGTTCACTGAGAAGATGGGGTTAATCCCATTAACACCAACCTTTCACCATCCCCCAGATACTTTAAAAACAACTGCTGAATATCATTGGGCGCTGATGACACAGTGCTAAACCCATGTTGTGCGTAAAAACCTTCTAAATGCGCTAAGGCAAAAATATACGTCTTACCATCACAGAGAACTGATCCTAGTTCTCGCATCAAACGATGCCCCACACCTTGGCCGCGAAAATCTGGGTGCACTAACATGCCGGTTAAAATGGCTAACTGACCAATAGGTCGAATACGGGCACTAGCGACTATGTTGGAAGAAGTGATTTCGCCAACACTATCTATTTCGTCAACACTATCAAGGTTAGGGTCAGCTTGCGTTAATACACAGACAGACTCTTTCTGCAACAAGCGTGCATAAGGCATGTGCTGGCGGTAGAACTTCTTCACCTCTATACGCTCGTCAGGCGCTAACCAAGTTAATTGCAGCTTTGTATTTATTGCAGTTGTCATAAACAAAATGGTTGTGAGTCTATTTCTGAAAGTTAAATTGTCGCATTAAAGTCGGTTTTCTACTATCAATGGCGTATTAGTATAGCCTGCTCTAGTTCATTAATTACTTTGGTGGCAGGGATAGTGTTTTGTAACTTAGTGTAGATGCGGCCGTGACCGTCCATGACATGGACGTCATGGCCGAGCTTACAGGGATGTATTTATAGCGTGTCACGGCAGTATCTGCACATACGCCGACCGCAGGTCATTGGAACCACTGTAGATAAAATGAGCACTTAGTTTCATGTGCCTAACTAAGTTAGAAATCTTGCATTTCTTAATGTCTGCAATAGACATAAAAAAACCGCCAAGTGGCGGTTTTTATTAGCGTTGAACCAGCAACGCTAAATTAATCGATAACGATTATAGACCTGCGTCAGCGCGTAGTGCGTCAACTTTGTCTGTTGCTTCCCATGGGAACTCGTTACGACCAAAGTGACCGTACGCTGCAGTCGCTTGGTAGATTGGACGAGCTAGGTTCAACATTTCTGTTAGACCATATGGGCGTAGGTCGAAGTGACGACGTACTAGATCGATTAGTAGCTCTTCAGCAACTTTAGCAGTACCGAATGTTTCGATGCTGATTGATGTTGGCTCTGCAACACCAATTGCGTAAGACACTTGGATCTCACAACGGTCAGCTAGACCTGCTGCAACGATGTTTTTAGCAACGTAACGTGCTGCGTATGCTGCACTACGGTCAACTTTTGATGGGTCTTTACCAGAGAAAGCACCACCACCGTGACGAGCCATACCACCGTATGTATCAACGATGATCTTACGACCAGTTAGACCACAGTCACCTACTGGACCACCGATAACGAAACGGCCAGTTGGGTTGATGAAGTATTTAGTGTCTTTAGATAACCACTTAGCCGGTAATACAGGCTTGATGATGGTTTCCATTACACCTTCAATTAGGTCTGCTTGTGTTACATCTTCGCTGTGCTGCGTAGATAGAACAACTGCATCGATACCAGCAACGCTACCGTCACTGTTATAAGCAAAAGTCACCTGACTTTTCGCATCTGGACGTAACCAAGGCAAAGTCTTGTCTTTACGTACTTCAGACTGACGCTTTACTAGCATGTGCGAGTAAGTGATAGGTGCAGGCATGTAAACATCAGTTTCGTTGTTTGCATAACCAAACATTAGACCTTGGTCACCAGCGCCTTGCTCTTTAGGGTCAGCACGGTCAACACCTTGGTTGATGTCTGGAGACTGCTTACCAATCACGTTTAAGATTGCACAAGAGTCTGCATCAAAACCCATATCTGAATGAGTGTAGCCGATGTCACGTACAGTCTTACGGGTGATCTCTTCGATATCAACCCAAGCAGAAGTAGTAACTTCGCCGCCAACCATAACCATGCCAGTTTTGACATAAGTTTCGCATGCTACACGAGCTTTTGGATCTTGCTCCAAAATTGCGTCTAGTACCGCATCAGAAATCTGATCGGCGATTTTATCTGGATGACCTTCTGAGACCGACTCAGAGGTGAACAAGTGCTTTGCCATGATGGAAAATCTCGTCTTTAAACAATTCGAATGTGTAGAAGTATCTACATCTAGACGGCTATTCTAGTGTAAAACGGCGTTGATAACACCCCCTTCGCTAAATTTTGTGCGGTCTCTCGCGCTATTTATTTTATAGGTGCATCATGAATGTTATTTATGATTAGGCTTATCGTTATGTAACTTAAGGCTATTTTTGTACTTTACTTGGCAGTGTTCTGCATATAAAAAGATAAAAATTTACCCTTTATCGGTCAAATTTTACCTGCTCGTAGAGCGAGACATAAACTCTAGCACTAATATTTGCTTAGCTTTCATCGTACAAGCTTTATGCAAGCTTGTTATAAGTAGCAATATTTTTAATTGTTGGTGAATTAAATTTGCGTCCTACAGCCTAGTAGGCGAAAATATGGCTCCCTAATTTGTGTGTGAACGGCAGAGTGGCTTTAAAGTTACCGCCTTTCACTCAATCTAAGCCTCAAAACCTCAAAAACAAGCAGGAGAGAGCATGTCATCTCGTAAAGAACTCGCAAACGCAATCCGCGCATTGACCATGGATGCTGTTCAAAAAGCCAATTCAGGTCACCCAGGTGCACCAATGGGGATGGCTGATATTGCTGAAGTGCTATGGAATGATTTCCTAAAGCACAACCCTAACAACCCTGAGTGGGTTGATCGTGACCGCTTTATTCTTTCTAACGGTCATGGCTCTATGCTTATTTACTCTTTGCTACACCTTACTGGTTACGCATTGCCTATCGAAGAGTTGAAAAACTTCCGTCAGCTTCATTCTAAAACACCAGGTCACCCAGAATACGGTTACACACCAGGTGTTGAAACTACCACTGGTCCATTAGGTGCAGGTATCAGTAACGCTGTAGGTATGGCGATTGCTGAGAAGACATTGGCTGCACAGTTTAACCAGCCAGGTCACGACATTGTTGATCACTTCACTTACTGCTTCCTAGGCGATGGCTGTTTGATGGAAGGTATCTCTCACGAAGCATGTTCACTAGCGGGCACGTTAGGTCTTGGTAAGCTAATTGCATTCTGGGATGACAACGGGATCTCTATCGACGGTCACGTAGAAGGTTGGTTCACTGATGATACACCTAAGCGTTTTGAGTCTTACGGTTGGCACGTAATTGCTAACGTAGACGGTCACGACAGCGACGCGATCCGCGCGGCTATTGAAGAGGCTAAGTCAGTCACTGACAAGCCAACAATGATCTGCTGCAAAACCACAATTGGTTTTGGTTCTCCAAACAAGTCTGGCAGCCACGACTGTCACGGCGCACCACTAGGTGACGAAGAAATCGCAGCGGCACGTGAATTCCTAGGTTGGAACCACGGCGCATTCGAAATCCCTGAAAACGTTTACGCGGGTTGGGATGCTAAAGAAGCGGGCGCTGCTAATGAAGCAAGCTGGAACGACAAGTTCGCTGCTTATGAAGCTGCATTCCCAGAATTGGCTGCTGAATACAAGCGCCGTGTAATCACTGGTGATTTACCAGCTGATTTTGAGGAAAAAGCGCAAGCTTTCATTCAAGAGTGCCAAGATAAAGCTGAAGGTATTGCTAGCCGTAAAGCTTCACAAAATGCCATTGGTGCATTTGGTGCCATCCTACCTGAAATGCTAGGTGGCTCTGCAGACCTTGCTGGTTCTAACCTAACGCTTTGGTCTGGCTCTAAAGGTATCCAAGACGATCCTGCTGGTAACTACATTTTCTACGGTGTACGTGAATTTGGTATGAGCGGTATCATGAATGGTGCATCACTTCACGGTGGTTTCATCAACTACGGCGCAACGTTCATGATGTTCATGGAATACGCACGTAACGCTGTTCGTATGTCGGCACTAATGGGCATCCAAAACATCTTCGTTTACACCCACGACTCTATCGGTCAAGGTGAAGATGGTCCAACTCACCAGCCAGTTGAGCAGCTTGCTAACCTACGTATGACACCAAACATGAACGTATGGCGTCCATGTGATGCGGCTGAAACAGCTGTATCTTGGAAGAATGCAATTGAGCGCCGCACAGCGCCAACATCGCTAATCTTCAGTCGTCAAAACCTGCCTGCACAAGCACGTACTGCTGAGCAATTAGCTAACGTTGCTAAAGGTGGTTATGTACTAAGTGATTGCGCTGGCACACCAGACCTAATCCTTATTGCTACTGGTTCTGAAGTACAGCTAGCACTTGATTCTGCTGCTGCACTGACTGAGCAAGGTCAAAAGGTACGTGTTGTTTCTATGCCGTCAACTAACGAGTTCGACAAGCAAGATGCAGCTTATAAAGAGTCGGTATTACCAAGCTCTGTGACTAAGCGTGTTGCGATTGAAGCGGCTCACGTAGACTTCTGGCACAAGTATGTTGGTTTTGGTGGTGCAGTTGTGGGTATGACTACCTTCGGCGAATCAGCTCCAGGCGGCGACTTGATGAAGCACTTCGGCTTTACTGTTGAGAACGTTGTTGCAACCGTTAACGGCTTATAATCCGTAAGCGTGTTAAAGCAAGGGATGCATTGGCGATTTAAGCAAGTTATGCAACTGGCTAACTTAGTTAATGCATCATGCAATTGCTCAATGATACAGAATATCTGTTTAAGTATGTTTAAACTTAAACTTTTATGATACAACGGCTTACCTATTTAGGTAGGCCGTTGTTGTATCAATAAATCAGCTGTTAAAGGGAAAATAAAGCTTACATGATCAGAGTCGCTATTAATGGCTACGGCCGCATTGGTCGGTCAATTCTTCGTGCAGTGTACGAATCTGCAAAACGCGATCGCATTCAGATTGTGGCGATTAACGAGTTGGCAAAACCAGAAGCGATGCTTCATTTAACCCAGTACGACACCACTCATGGTCGTTTTCATACTCAGGTAAAGCTCGAAGATCAACATATGGTCATCGGCGATGACGCCATTAAGCTGTTGCATGAGCCCAATCCTGAAAACCTGCCTTGGCAAGAGTTAGGGATTGATATTGTTTATGAGGCAACGGGTGTACTTAACAGCAGAGAAGAATGTGAGGCCCACTTAAAAGCTGGGGCTAAGCAGGTGCTAATTAGCCATCCATCATCCCATGATGTCGATGCCACCATAGTATATGGTGTGAATCACGAATTGCTCAAAGCTGAACATACGGTAGTGTCGAATGCCTCTTGCACCACTAACTGTATCGTGCCAGTGATTGATGTACTTGATAGACACTTTGAAGTAAAAAGTGGCGCTATCACTACAATCCATTCTGCAATGAATGACCAACAGGTTATTGATGCATACCATGATGATTTGCGCCGTACTCGCGCTGCAGGTCAGTCAATTATTCCAGTAGATACTAAACTTGCTCGCGGTATTGAGCGCATCTTGCCGCACATGAAAGACAAGTTTGAAGCAATCTCAGTACGGGTGCCTACCATTAACGTCACCGCAATCGACCTTTCCGTAACGCTGAATAAGCGCGTCGATATCGACACCGTTAACCGAGTACTTAAGCAAGCGACTGAAGGCTCGTTCCTTGGTGTTGTTGGCTTTACTAATGAGCCATTAGTATCGTGTGATTTTAACCATGACCCACGTTCAAGCATTGTTGATGGCACGCAGACCCGAGTTAGCGATGGCCATTTGGTTAAGCTACTGCTGTGGTGTGATAACGAGTGGGGGTTTGCTAACCGTATGCTCGACACCAGTTTAGAGATGATCCGCGCGGTACGTGAAGCGCAATAAGAGCAACCTATTTTAACGCTGACTGAGTCTAGCTAAGCCTGATTGAGTCCGCAGTTTAGCTGTTTGAAAAAGCTTTTACTTTAGAATTTAACTTTAATTTTTAACTTTAACTTAGATAGTAAGGAAGCATGAACATGGCGATTCTTAATATGAAAGATTTGGACCTTCAAGGTAAGCGCGTGCTTATTCGTGAAGATCTAAACGTACCAGTAAAAGACGGTGTGGTCACTAGTGATGCACGTCTGCGCGCATCATTACCGACTATTAAGCTTGCACTTGAAAAAGGTGCAGCTGTAATGGTTATGTCGCATCTTGGTCGCCCAACAGAAGGTGAATTCAACGCTGAGTTTTCAATGCAGCCAGTGGTTGATTACCTAACTAAAGCACTTGATTGCAATGTGCGCTTAGCGGCTGACTACCTTGACGGTATTGAAGTTGCCGTTGGCGAAGTGGTTGTTTTTGAAAACGTACGTTTTAACGTAGGTGAGAAGAAGAACGACGAAGCATTGGCTAAAAAGATGGCAGCACTGTGTGACGTATACGTAATGGATGCATTTGGCACGGCGCACCGCGCACAGGCATCTACTCACGGTGTTGGCCTGCACGCGCCTATCGCTTGTGCCGGCCCGCTACTTGCTGGTGAGCTAGAAGCTTTAGGTAAAGCACTTGATAACCCAGCGCGCCCAATGGTAGCAATTGTTGGTGGTTCTAAAGTGTCAACTAAGCTAACAGTACTTGAAAGTCTTTCAACTAAAGTTGACCAACTTGTAGTGGGCGGAGGTATTGCTAACACTTTCGTTGCTGCAGCCGGTCATCAAGTAGGTAAGTCACTTTATGAAGCTGACCTGATTGAAGAAGCTAAGCGCCTAGTTGCAAACGCGCAAAGCCGCGGTGGTGACATTCCAGTACCAACAGACGTGGTTGTTGCAGGCGAGTTCAGCCCTACAGCGGCAGCAACGCTAAAAGATGTAAGCGCAGTATCTGACAGCGATATGATTTTTGATATCGGCCCTGACAGCGCTGAAGCACTTGCTGAAATCATCAAAAATGCCGGTACTGTTGTATGGAATGGCCCTGTAGGTGTATTTGAATTTGATCAATTCGGTGAAGGCACTAAGCGTATCGCTCAGGCGATTGCAGAATCAAATGCATTTTCTATTGCGGGTGGTGGCGACACATTAGCGGCAGTAGATAAATATGATATTGCTGATAAAGTGTCTTATATTTCAACAGGTGGCGGCGCATTCCTTGAGTTTTTAGAAGGCAAAGAGCTTCCAGCTGTAGCAATGCTTGAAAGTCGCGGTCAGTAATTATTAAACAATAAGCGCAAGCTTACAAAATAATTACCAAACTGTTTGTTGGTGGGCTTTAAATCGACATTTGTCGGGGTTACACTAGCCGCCAACAAAACAGTGATGATAAACGCGTATTACAGCGATAATAAAAGCCAATAAAAAGCTGTATATAGCGACTGTAAATAATACTCAAAATTAAAAGTAACCGCTTTAATGTTAGTCGGCTTAAAACTGACAATGTTAGAGCATAAAAATCCATCCAAACGATAGTGACCTTGGTGAGGCGACTCACCCTATTATTGGAGTAAAAAATGGCCTTAATTTCCCTACGTCAAATGTTAGATCACGCAGCAGAGCACGGATATGGTGTTCCTGCATTTAACGTGAACAACCTTGAGCAGATGCGCGCAATTATGCAAGCTGCTGAAGCAACAGATAGCCCTGTTATTGTTCAGGCGTCAGCTGGTGCACGTAAGTATGCACGTCCACAATTCCTTAAGTATCTAATGGCGGCTGCTCTTGAGCAGTATCCAGATATTCCTGTATGTATTCACCAAGACCACGGTACTGATCCTGATATTTGTCAGCGCTCTATCCAGCTTGGTATGTCTTCAGTAATGATGGACGGTTCTTTGATGGCAGATGGCAAAACACCTGCATCATACGAGTACAACGTTGACGTAACTCGCCGCACAGTAGCTTTTGCTCATGCTTGTGGTGTGTCTGTTGAAGGTGAAATCGGTTGTCTAGGTAGCCTAGAAACGGGTATGGCGGGTGAAGAAGACGGTGTTGGTGCAGAAGGCGTACTTAGCCATGACCAACTACTAACTACTCCAGAAGAAGCTGCACGCTTTGTTGCTGACACTCACGTTGATGCACTAGCTATTGCTATCGGTACTAGCCACGGCGCGTACAAGTTTAGCCGCAAGCCTACCGGTGACGTACTACGTATTGACCGTATTAAAGAGATCCACGCACGTATTCCTAACACCCACCTTGTAATGCATGGTTCGTCTTCAGTACCGCAAGAGTGGTTAGAGATCATCAACCAATACGGTGGTGCTATCCCTGAAACTTACGGCGTACCTTTAGAAGAGATCGTTGAAGGCATCAAGCACGGTGTGCGTAAAGTTAACATCGATACCGATCTACGTCTTGCATCAACAGGTGCGGTACGTAAGTTCCTAGCTGAAAACCCAGCTGAATTCGACCCACGTAAATTCCTTAAAGCGTCAATGGAAGCAATGGCTGACATCTGTACGACTCGTTACGAAGCGTTCGGTTGTGCGGGTATGGGTTCTAAGATCAAGCCGAAGTCACTACAAGCTATGTATAAAGCTTACCAGTCAGGCGAACTTGATCCACAAATCAAGTAAGTTTTACGGTTAATGGTCTTTGTGACCAGCAATAAAAATACCTGCCCAGTGCAGGTATTTTTTTGTCTGCAATTTGTTGAGTTAGCGTAGGCTGAAAGCAGCTTTGTTCTGATTACGAAATAGCTGCGATAGCGCCCTAATTTTTAGTATTAGCTAAGGCGGTGCATTTGTAAGCAAGGTTTTCAATTGTTGGTGTTAAATGTTAATATTGCGCGGATTTTTAGGGAACTAGGTAAACGGAGTACAACAAATATGAAAAAAATGCTTACAGCTATGGCAGTGGTAATGGCAGCTCCTTTTGCTGTGCACGCTGGTGCCGATTTTGTAGAAGGCGATAAGACTTTCGCAGGTGAAGCTGAACTGGGTGCTACATTAACCACTGGTAACACTGATACTTCTTCAGTTAAAGCGCGTTTGAAGATGATGCAGGAGCTAGGTAACTGGGAAAACGTTTACCTATTTGAAGGTCTATATAAAGAGGACACTGATGAAGTAACTGCAAAGCGTTACTACGGTGGTGTTCAAGGTGATTATAAGTTCGATGAGAAGAACTATATGTATATCACCGGTAACTATGAAGTTGACCCATTCACCGGTTACGATCATAAAGCTGTTGTTTCTACCGGTTACGGTCATAAGTTTATCGATAGCGGCGATATGTTCCTAAGTGCTGAAATTGGTCCTGGTTATATCTATAAAAAGCTGGATGACGAGCAGTCTGCATTGTTAGGCTACGATAGTGAAGACAGCGTCGTGGCTCACGGTGCGATGAACTTTACTTATGACATTAGTGATAGCTCGCGTTTTAGCCAGTTATTTGTTGCCGATTACGGTGATAGCTTTGAAGGCCGATCTGAAACTGCAATCACAGCCAATATCATTGGTGCGTTAGCAATGAAGTTTGCGGTTATCGTACGTTATAACGATTCTCCGCTAGATGATAAGAAAAGTACTGACACTGAAACTAACATGACACTGTTATACGCTTTTTAAAAATGTTAACAGTTGCTCAAGGGTAGCTGTTCATTTTTTGACAGTTTATGGTTAACTGTGAAGTTAAGTGGGTATAAGGCATCGATAAGATGCCTTTTTGTTTTGTACTTGATTGATTTTGGTTTGTCTGTTGTGTGTTTTTAAATCGCTATTTAACTTTGTTATTTCATCTGTATCAGGTTGTTTCGCTTAACTTTTTAATATTGATAACATTTATGTGCGAGAACTCACGAAAGTAGCATCAGCTTGGCTAAAGCAGCATTAAATCGCGGACTCAGGCTCAGAATAACAGTAAACTGTTGCTCAGTTATTTAGTTAGAGTTGTTAATGTGTATATAGGTCCATATCGATTCGACCTCGAGTTACGGGAGCTGATCCATACTCGATCCGAATCAGTTTCATCACTCAAATTATCCGACATCGAATATCTTGTGCTGCATCAACTTATGCAGGCTAGAGGTCAAGTTGTGTCTACAGAATCGATGTGCGACAAATTTCAGCCTAAAGTTGTTAGCTTTCAAGATATTGCTACAGCAGTAAATAACATTAAGCGCTTTTTAGGTAGAGAGCATTCTGCCTGGATTGAAAATGTCGCTAAGCAAGGCTACTTGCTACATGTTAAGGCCAAAGAAAGGCCAATGCTGACGTGTGCATTAAGCTCTATTTCAATAAAGAACTACGTTCTTTGCCTGATCTTAGGTGTTTTATTGATTATCTTCTTGGCAATGAACCTAAGAACCACCTCTGATATTAGCCTATCTATGCCCGATAAAGTGGCCATTAAAGGCACAAACTCAATCTTAGTGCCTATTTATGGTTTAGATGAAGACAAAGCTAAATATCATTCTCGAGTGAAAGAGTTAGCTTTAAAGATAGCTAATTGTGAGCAGGTAAAATGGCAGCGAATTTATGTTGCGCCGTCAAACGACGGTAACAAGCTAGAATTTGTAATGAATAACTTTGCCGATGACGGTAAGGCTTGTTTGAATCTAAAAGTTAAAAATGTCGGTGATGATTGGCACTTTATCGACGATGCCTGGCTAAAAGAGGCAGGTATTTGTGAATAAGTATATGAACAAAAATCCTTTTGTAGGTTTTAAGGCTACACCTATTTTAGCGACCTTAACGTTGATTTTTGCAATGTGCTTATTTCTAGACCACACAGTAGATGATGATAGAAACACCAGTTTGCACTGCGTTGCCAATGCTTACCAGGTAGGCAGCGGTTTTGGGGATAGCCAGCAGCTGAGAATAGAAAATAATGGCCGAGGTGTTAACGTATCAATGAGCTATTACCAAGGCGATAAGCTTACTAATAAGATTAGCGCAGTGGGTACGGTTGAAAAGATTAAAGCGCCAATTTTAACTTACTCAATTGACTTGTCCGCGGGTCAGTACGCTAAAGGGCTTCTACAACCTGAGCCGAATGAGTCACTGCAAGAGGCGATTCAATTAGCTCAATATATGGTTGCCGATAATGACAGTGAGCCGTTTTTGGTAAAAGTGCTAGAAATGAATAAAGCAGCAGGTATGGTGACGATTCAAATCGATCCCGGTAACAGCTTGTGGGCTTGTAAAATCAAATAAGCTCATACATCTGCTTAATCAAAGCCGTTGGGTCAATGGTGAACATTAGTCCAACGCGCTCGTTTTAAATCACTTGCGATAAAAGCTTTTTAGATAAAGTATTCAAGCGCGCAGTAAACTCAGCCATAATGTATAAGTCATCAAACGTTGAATTGAAACCTATCTTACTGAGATGAGTTAACTCATTGACCTCATTTCTTTTACTCAAATGAATAAGGTGTCTGTGTCTAAAGTCAGAATTAAGCAAGAAGAGTCACTGTCGATTAAGTTTCTGCATCAGATGGAAGCCGGCGATAATCGTAGGCTTGATCTGTATTTTTTCCTGCCCAAAGAGATGGGCATTAACCCACAAAGCCTCAATGAAGAAGAGTATTACCACTCATCAATTACTGGGCGTCGCTCCTATTATTCATCGGGCTTACACCTGCCTTTGGTGCAAAGCCGTTTCGCTAGCCAGAAAAAGCGCACAGTTGAAGAGTTTAGGCTGTACCTAAACCTGTTTGCCTACCAATTTGCAGTGGCCATTGAAACCGACTGTAAGGAACTTGGGCAAGTAGAAGACTTTGAGCAGTTTTACAGTTTGCTCGACGAGTTGAGCGAACAAGTTGTGCACCTGCTAAAACGTTTTAGGCGTAATGAGCCAAGTGATGAGAAGTGGAAGTCGTATTTTGAAAATGCCGATAATTATCTGTCTTGGTTTTGTGAGCAGCGCTTACTAAAACTGCTGGCTCATGCCCCGCGAACCAGTGATTTTAATGAGATAAACGACCGCGTGTTAAATCTGTGTCGAGCTGAGGCGCAGTATCGTAAAGAGCGTAATTACAACTCATCGCAAACGATTAAAGATCCTAACCGTATCGCTAATAAGATGTTGTTACTGCGTCGACTCATTCAGCAGGGGGTAGTACTTAAAGAGGATTTAAAAACCTTAGGCGTAGGACTTAAAAAGATGACCACAGGCATTGCTACCGCTATGGTGATGTTAGTGGTATCGGCACTGATTATTAAGGCTCAGGGCTTTTTCAGCGGCCTGACAATAGCATTGGTACTGACACTGGCGGTGATTTACGGCTTTCGTGAGATCTTTAAAGACGATATTCGCAACGCGCTGTGGCGTATCATTCAAAAGGGCCGTCCACGCTGGAGTAGGGCGTTAAGCGATACAACCAGCAAAAATATTATTGCTAGGCAACTTGTTTGGCTGGAGTTTATGCGCAAGAAGGAGTTGCCGAAAACGGTCGCTGAGATCTTAACTAAGCGCCATAGCCAGAATAAAGTAGACGCAGAGATCTTACATTACGGCATTCAGACTCGGGTATCGCAAAAGGATTTCTTGTCGGGTTACTCAACGATTCAAGAGCAGGTGAACTTTAGTTTTGTGCCTTTTGCTCGCAATTTAGAGCGCGGTAAAGATAAGATCTACAAAGAGCACGACGGCAAGATAAGTAATGAGTCGGTAGAGCGCCGTTACCAAGTCAACTTAGTGCTGGTGCTTAAAGAGGGCAAACAAGCGCAGCAATATGCTCGTTATAAAATCACCATGAACCGCTCAGCGATTATTGAGATCACTGAGAGTGACTTACCTTCAGGTGTTGAAAACATGGAAGAAGCACCGTTTAAAGATGAGCTAACAGATAACCTCAAAGATAAACGGGAAGACAAGGTAAAGGATAAGGCAAAACACTAGATCCAAGATAAAAGCCCGTTAGCGGATTAATGGTTTTTGTTTATAAAAAAGCCCTTTAATACCAATCAGTATAAGAATTTGATCTACTCAGAGCGGCTTTTGGCAAACTAATTCAAGACGAATAGCTGCAATAATGGTTATTCCCTTATAAAGCTATTCAACGCAGAAGTAGGCAGCCAAAAGCGCTCCAGAATGGCGAGTTTTAGCGATTCTGATGCTGTGTTAACGAGCTTGAACGTAGAGCAACTATGCTCTTCACTCGTTGCCTTGCCTCAAAACCGCTAAACTCTCGCTGAGTGACTAAATGTTTATACTGATTGGTATAAGTTAAAGGGCTTAACTGCTGGTTTTAGGCTGTTTTTAATCGCAAGGGATTAGCCGCAATTAGCTATCAAAACGGGTAAAGGCTTGGCAGATATTTTGATCACCGGTTTGCTTTGCACGTTTTAGTGCAACTCCCGCATTGGCGATTAGCTGCTCTAAAGTTTGCCCCGCTTGATACGAAGCAATACCTATACAAATCCCGTCACCTAAGCCATTATCATTGAGTTTATTTAGGCTCTCTAGGGCAAAGTAGTGCGCTTGATCTGAATTAGTATCTGGCAACACCACAATCAATTTACCCAGCTGCCAATGAGACATTTGATAGCGGTGTGGTAAATCGCGCAGTAGGTGAATTTCGACTTCCTTTTGGCGCGATTCAAGCTGACCTAAATCACTCATATGGCTAAGCATTCCATCGGCACTAATATCTATCATTAGCAAGCTAGAGAAGTCTTTGCACTTTTGCGTTAGGTTAGTGAAATAACGCTCTAAGTCATCTTTGTGATTAAAGATGGTGCTGCGCTTTGGCACTAAGCTGCCATTTTCTCTGGCGAATGCTCTTTGCTCTGCTAGCTCAAAACTGCAGTGAATGTATTCCAGTTCACCTGAGCTATCCAAGTGGCCTTTTAGTGTTGCTTGTAAGAATTGATCTGGCGCGTGACTAAGTACAACAAATACCTGTCCTTTCCAACAGCCTTGAATTTGCAGTTGCTGTGAAATTTGTGGCCATTGCTGACTAAACTCATCACTCAATAAAGTGCTGACATTAAGCGTGGTGCTATCTTCAATCTGTAAAAGTTGGTTAAAGGCGTCGTTTGCTTTTAGCACAAGGCCTTTGGCGTCAGTTAACACGCTGGCCATTGGTACGTCATTCAATAAGCGGCACAGAGTCGCTTGCTGCTGAACTTGCTTGAGCTCGCTAATATCTTCAAAGGTGACCAGCATGTAACTGCGTTTATTGTCGGCACCAATTTCGGTGCGACTGTGAATAGCTAGCCACTTATAGCTATCAGGATCGATAAGTAGCTCGCCACGCCATTCTTTTTTAGTTTGCATCTGATCTAAGAATTGGCTGTATTCATCTTCATCCATTTTCAAAATTCGCTGCAAACTGCGATCTGATAGCTCGTCAATGGGCTGATGAAGTAGCTTTGATACTGTGTTGTTGGCAATAACGACTCGGCCACTATCGCTGGCGATGATACAGCCTTTATCTGAGTCGAATAAGCGGTTGGTCATATAAATACTAAACTCACGAGAGCGCTGCACTAAGCGATATAAGTGAGTTAAAAAGATAACAATAGCGGCAAGCAAGGTTAGCGTTGATGCACCTAAGATAAGAATGTTGCGCCATTGCGAGAACTTGGCTGCAATTTCATCATTCTTAATATAAGACACCAAGAAGTACTCTCGACGTGTTTCATATTGAGTGGTTAGCTCAACTTTTAGATAAACAAAACTGGCGGCGTCGCCATGGAATTGACCGAAATTGCTCATGGCCATTTTGCGCCATAATGCTGGGTAGGATTGCTTTAAACTGCCCCCCATGGTTTCAGGTAAACGGCCCACACTGCTACTAGATTGTGCACCGGCATACAGTAAACCTTGAGTATCAAGCATCATTAGTGGCGCTTGCTCACTAGAATAGGCTGGCTTAATGTTTCTTAGCATTTTTGCCATCGAGTTATAGGTAACAAGATAGCCACGAACGCTTTGGTCTGGATTTTCTAGCCAAGCAAATTGGTACAGATAAGGCTCAAGCTGGCCATTGATTGGCGTGAACTCAAGCGGGGAGGTATAAATCTCATTACCGCCCATATTACGGGCGCTACCTAATAAAGCTGATGGCAAACTCTCTTTACCAAAGTCATTGCTACTGGCAAACCTGTGTTGACCTTGAGGATCGTAAAGGGCGATACCTAATAACTCAGGCACGTTATTAACTAAGGTATCCCAATTATTGAGCAGCTTTTTTTGGTTTTCAGCGGATGGCAGGGCTAAATATTGTTTTAATAATTCAGACTTAGCAAACATTTGGGTTCTGAATTGCTGAAAAGTCACCTTGTCAGAGATTAATGCGCCCACAGCTTGCAGCTCACTATATCGCTGAGTTGCCCAGTCTTCTTGCAAACGTCTTTCACCTAAGGTGATGATGATATTAGTCAGAATGATCACTGTCACTAGTAGCATACAAAGCTGACTGGCGATGGCTAAAATTCGCGGCTGAGACCAATGGATCCCTTGAGCACTGATTAATAATGGTAGTTTGCGGCTTAGCATGTATCGATTTTTATTACGGTTATTATGCGCAATATACTAACACGAATTGTCGGCCTAACCAGTTTTATAAGCTTTATACCTATTAGTATAAGTAGTTGTTCTACTCAGAGCGTTTTTGGCAAACTAATTCAAGGCGAGTAACTGCAAGAATGGTTGCTCCCTTATAAAGTTATTCAACGCAGAAGTAGGCAGCCAAAACCGCTCCAGAATGGCGAGTTTTAGCGACTCTAGTTCTGTGATTATGAATGAACAAGAGTAGGCTCTTAATGGCCTTGTCTCAGTGCTACTAAACTCTCGCTGAGCGACCAAATCTTTATATTAATAGGTTATAGTCTATTAATTCGATTAGCTTAACTAGCCGACAATATCCAGCTCTCGTTGCTTAAACACAGCGCCTCTAGATTCGACGATTTGCCGGCAAGCGTTAATATCCACTCCAGCAAGACCGTTAATGGCTGATACTTGCACATCGTTTATATATTCAGGCGCCAGCTTGATAAAGTCTAATAAGGCTTCATAAGAGCCTGCGAGCTTAGGGCGGCAATGCTGCAAATAACTTATCTCTGTATCGGCATTAAGTGAAATGGATAAGCTATCTACGCAGTTGGCTAATTCTGGTAAAATATTGCGCCTATGGAATAAGTTACCTAAACCATCGGTATTGACCCGCACCTTGCCGGCCCGATTTTTAATTTCGCTGGCAACAGTAAGCAAGGTTGCCAAGTTCAGCGTAGGCTCGCCGTAGCCACAAAATACATATTCATCAAACTGGCTAACATCACCGAGCTGGCTAATGAGTTCATCTGCTTTTGGTTGACGATTTAGATCTAGTTGGTACTCATGCACCTGTTTACTGCCATTGTGTTTAGGACAAAACTGGCATTGCAAAGTACAGCGCCCAGTAATATTGAGGTAACGGCTATTGCGAATATCGTAAACAAGAGTGGGTTGTTGAGCTTCCATGGGGGACCTATCTAAAAACGGTATAACCACAGAATAAAGCTTTCAGCAGGTTAAATCTGTTTGCTGGATCGAGTTGCGGTATAAAAAAGGGAGGCTAAGCCTCCCAAGTTTTTTAATCGTTAAGCTGACACCTCATCGGTTTTTGGCTTCCACCACCAATTGAAAAAGCGACGCAAAGTACGCCTAATATCATCTAAGATGATGTACAGCAAAGGCACCAAGACTAAGGTGACGACCGTCGAGAATAAAATACCAAATGCTAAAGACGCCGCCATTGGAATGACAATCTGCGCCTGTAAACTCTTTTCAAGCAAGATAGGCACTAGACCAACAAAGGTTGTCAGCGAGGTTAAGATAATCGCTCTAAAGCGGTAACAGCCTGAATCAACAGCCGCTCTAATAATACTGTGGCCTTCAGCGCGGGCGCGGTTAACAAAGTCCACTAAAATCAGCGAGTCGTTTACTACCACACCGGCTAGCGCCACAATGCCACAAAGACTCAAGATGCTCATGTTGAGGCCAAGAATAAAGTGACCAAACAGCGCACCAATCATGCCAAATGGGATCACCGACATAATGATCAGTGGCTGGCTGTAGGATTTAAGCGGAATAGCCATTAGCGCGTAAATAGTAAATAGCGCAAAGAAGAAACCTTGTAGCAAGCTAATCAGGGCGCTTTGCTCATCTGCGCTACCGCCATCAAGTGCGGTTGAGATATTAGGATATTTAGCCTGCAGCTGCGGTAAGAAATCGTTTTGTATTTCACTCACCACTTTTGACGGCTCAACCTTATTGGTATCAGCATTGGCATTAATCGTAATCGCGCGGCGACCATCAACGCGGGTGATAGACGAGTATGAATCACCCAGTTGTAAGTCTGCTACAGTTGAGAAAGGTACTGCTACGCCACTTGGAGTGCGGATCAGCATATTCTCAAGGTGGCCTACAGTGCGGCGCTGTTCTAATGGGTAGCGCACCATCACTTTAACTTCTTCTTTATTACGCAAAATCCGCTGAGCTTCATAGCCATAGAATCCATAGCGAACTTGGCGCGCAAGATCTGACAAAGTTAAGCCTAAGGCTTCAGCTTCTGGACGGATTTTCAGTTTAATTTCTTGGCTAGCTGATGAGAAGTTATCAGCAATGTCATACACGCCTTCATAAGTTCTAAGCTTTTGCTTGAGCTCTTCAGAGGCTTTAGATAGTTGGTCTAGATTGCTCGAGGTTAGCCTAAATGAGATATCTCCACCTTCATTAGTACTGGCGTTAATATTAAGCTTTTTCACCGCGAGTAGTTCAGGCAGGTTTTTACGCCATGCGGTAGCAATGGCTTCGCCGTCGACTTCACGGTCTTCGCCTTTGGTCAGCTCAGCAAACAAGAATGCTGAAGTGCGTGAACTCATATTAATGAAGCTGTGTTTAACCACAGGGTAACCAAGCTCTTGCTCCATTTCATCGTTCATGGCGTAGAGCGCTTCTTCAACTTCTTGTACGACTTTTAAGGTATTTTCTTCCGAGCTGCCTTCTTCCATTTCCAGATTAACCTGAATAAAGTCAGATGGCAGATTAGGGAAGAACACCCAGCGCACTTGGCCGCTGAGCACTAGTGAGATTGATAAAATCAATACGCCAATAAACACGGCAACCGCGTTATAACGCTGCACAATACAACGCTCTAAAAACGGGCGATAGTAGTTATGAATAAAGCTTTGTAGCTTGTCATTAAGCTTAGCTTTTAAACGGCCTAGGGTACCGAGTTGCTCACGAGGCTTACGCGGTTTCATATGTGCTAAGTGAGCTGGCAAAATCAGTTTTGATTCAATCAAAGAAAATATTAGGCATAACACCACCACCATACCGATGGATTTCCAAATAATTCCCTGTGGGCCTGAGACCATTAGCATTGGCATAAATGCCGCAATGGTTGTGAGTACACCAAAGGTGGCGGGCATAGCGACTTTTTTGGCGCCTTTAATGACGTTATCTAAAGAGTGGCCTTTTTCTTCTATCTCACTATAGGCGCTTTCACCAATCACAATGGCGTCGTCCACCACTATCCCTAGCACCAGAATAAAGGCGAATAGTGTTAATAAGTTAATTGATAAAGAAAACGGCTCAAGTGGCATAAATAGCATGGCACCAAGGAAGCTAATTGGTAGCCCCATCATGACCCAAAACGCCAGTTTAATTTCTAAGAACAGCGCTAGAATCAAAAATACCAGCAAGGCACCGTAGAACATATTAGACAGCATCATGTTCAAACGACCCTTAAGATAATGGGTCAAGTCACCCCAAGTATCGAGCTTTGCCCCTGTAGGCAAAACGTCACGCTTTTGCTCAACATAGGCTTTAACTTGTTCTGAAATATCCAGCGCGTTTTGATCGTCAACACTAAGGACTTCAATAATCGCTGATGGTTGACCATTAAAACGGGTGTACTCTAAACGCTCTTCAAAACCATCATTAATCGTAGCCACTTGTGGCAACATAATACGGCTGCCATCAGGGCGGGTACTGACAACGATTTGCGAAAAGTCTTCACCGGTATAAGCTTGGCCTTTGGTACGCAGCAAGATGTCGCCATCTTTAGCGCGAATTGAACCGCCGGGTAAATCTATCGATGAGTTTTGTACCGCCTGTGCTACTTGCGAAAAGGTAAGGCCATATTCACGTAGTTTATCTTCAGACAGTTCAATGCCAATCTCGTAATCACGTACCCCAGTTACTTTTGCTTTAGTGACTGCAGGAAGTGCGGCAATATCGTCGCGGATCACCTTGGCCAGTTCTTTCATCTCTTGCAGTGACTGGTCGCCATAAACTGAAATCCAAATGACATTGTTTTCAGGTTTAACGCGGAAGATATCCGGCTTTTCAATGTTTACTGGAAAGGTTGAGATCGCATCGATACGTAGTTTGGCTTCATCTAACACGTCTTGTGGATCGTAGCTGTCTTCTACCTCAATTGACACAGAGCCAACACCTTCGCTGGCGACAGAGCTGACTTTTTTGATGCCATTAATGTCTTGAATAGCTTCTTCGATTTTAATGTTAATACCTTCCTCAATTTCTTGAGGTGCGGCGCCAGGGTAGGCGACGGTGATATTAATGTAATTGAGCTCAAACGATGGAAACACCTCTTTGTTGATTATCAAGGTGCTAAATAGACCACCGATGATCAAAATCCACATAAGTAGATTTGAGGCAACATTATTACGGGCAAACCAGGCAATAATGCCGGTTTGACTCGATGCGCTTGTTGACGTTGGAGTTTCTGGGTTCATTATTGAGCTCCTGCGTTAGCAAGTTGCTCTTCATTGCCTGTCTCGGTTGCTTCATCTTGTGATGAGTTGTTTTGCTCGCCCAAGACTTTCACTAATTGACCATTTTCGGCATTGGTAAGGTTAGTCAAAGATATACGCTCACCATCGGCAAGGCTGTCTTTGATGTATACGTTTTCAAGATCGCTTTTTACGATGTTAACTTCTCTAAGCTCGATACTATTGTCATCGTTAACAACCGTTACTTTATTACTGCGTACTAAGTGACGTGGCAGTTTAACTATGCCTGTTACGGTGCGGCCTTTAATTACAGCAGTAACAAAGGTGCCGTATTTAAGTGGTAGCTGGCCTTCAAGGCGTTCACTGCGTAGGTAGGGATCTTTCACTTCAGCAACTAAGTAAACCATGCGGTTTTCAGCATCAATCACGCCTTCGCTGCGAATAATTTGTCCTTGCCAAGTAATGGTTTTGCCCGCGAGATCAGCGCTTAAGCTAACATCAGTGTCTGGGTTATCAACCGACTCTAAGTAGGCAAGATCATTGTTTGACAGTGGTAAGCGAACTTCTGCAATTTGCGTGTCGTATAACTCACCTAAGTTTGTACCTAAGGTAACGTACTGACCTAAATCGACGTTACGTGCTTTGATTATTCCGTCAAATGGTGCACGAATAACTGTGCGCTCTAAATTACGCTGGGCACGAGCAAGAGCTGCTTGCTGGAACTTCACATTAGCTTGCTCTTGTTTTAGCTGAGGTAAACGTAAACCAAGCTCTGGCGGAATGCCGCCGTCATAACCTTTCCAGTCATTTTTAGCGACTTCACCTTTGGCACGTTCTTCTTCAAGCGCGGCTTTTGCTTGAGCAAGTGAGGCTTGCGCTTGCATCAAGTCTGCCTCGTAATCAGATGGTTCAATAACCGCTAGTTCATCGCCTTTTTTGACCACGCCGCCAGCAACAAAGTTTGCTGAAATAGACAGCATGCGACCTTGAACTTCAGTTACTAGTTGGGTTTTGTATTTTGGGGTCACAACACCATATGAGGGCAAGTTAAGCGAAACGGTGCGCTGCTCAACCTCTGTCACATCAATAATCGGTAGCGGCACTTCATCAGCCTTTTGCTCTGGTGCTTGTTTGGTACCAATAAGAATTATCGCAGCGATTACAAATGCGGTAAGAATAAAGAATGGCATCATTCTTCTAAGAATTGTTTTTATATTAAAGGTCATCTGATCTGCTGGTCCGTGCAAAAGGTATCTTGATTGATGCCTAAATTACCAGAGTCAAAGCCAAGGTTAAATCATTATTTGTAAATGAAATGTTTCTAATTGTAGGGTGTTGCAAGAAAATATATCTTGCGATGAGTGGATAAAAAAAGGGTCACATCACTGTGACCCTTTAAATATTGTTGTTAAAGAATAGATGAAGCGATTTTACTTCTTCTTTTTCTTTTTATTCTTTTTGCTGAAGTTTTTGCCTTCAGGACCGGCTTTCTTCTTTCCTGGTGGCTTAGCTTCTTTGTTCTTTGGACGCAGATCTTTGACGAAGCGACGCTTCAGTGGCTGACCGATATAACGCTCAATTTTACCCACAACGCGAATGTCGTGTGCTTCAACTAACGAAATCGCAGTACCTTTAGCGCCAGCACGACCAGTACGGCCAATACGGTGAACATAAGTGTCTGCAGAGCGAGGCATATCGAAGTTGATAACGTGGGTAATACCGTCAATGTCGATACCACGTGCTGCAACGTCAGTCGCTAGTAAGATGTTTACTTCACCTTTGGTAAAGCGACCTAGCGCTTGGAAACGCGCTTTCTGCTCCATATCGCCACGCATAAAGGCACAAGGTATACCTTCTTTCTGTAGCAGACCTTCAAGGCTAGCTACAGCTTCACGGGTCTTAACGAAGACAATCGTACGTTGTACTTCTTCTTGCTTTAACAATGCTGCAAGCAAGGCAAACTTATGCGCTTTGTCATCGGCTAAGTGGATCCACTGATGGATCTTAGCTTTTTCGCTGCGTGGTGCTTCAGCTTCTAACTTAACTGGGTTAGTCAGTAGATTGTGTGAGAAACGACCTACGTCACTGCCTTCAAGGGTGGCTGAGAACAACATAGTTTGTTTACGGCCAACAGATTCGATAGCAATACTTTCAACAACAGCAGAGAAACCCATGTCTAGCATGCGGTCTGCTTCGTCGATAACAAGTACTTCTACTTCTTCAGCGTTGAAGTGACCTTTATCTAGGTACTCCATTAAACGACCTGGCGTAGCAACTAAGATATCAACGTTCTTTTGTAGTGCTTCTTCTTGCGGGCCGTAAGGTACACCACCAGTGATAATCACTGTGTCTAGACCTAAACCTGTTGCAAGGTGACTCGCATAACGGTGAATTTGGCTAGCAAGCTCACGGGTTGGCGTTAAGATCAATACTCGTGCGCGGCCGCCGTATCGACGAGGGAAGTCGATAAGGTGTTGCAACGCAGGCAGAAGGAAGCTTGCTGTTTTACCCGTGCCCGTAGGCGCGCGAGCTAAGATATCTCTTTGCTCCATAGCGACTGGGATTGTTTGCTGTTGTATCGTAGTGGGCTTGTTGTGGCCCATTGCTTTCAGTGACTCTAACAAACAAGGGTCAAGCTGGAGATCTTCAAATTGCATGCGTGGCATCTCAATAAATAATAGCCGGACATTATAAAGCTTATAGCAGAGACTTTAAACGATTAGATCGCTGCATCTAGAGCTTTAAATAAAAATCCTGACTAAGTTGGATAAATTCATCGCTGTACTGGCCGTTTTTCTGGCGGATAGTCAGCTGTTGTTCAATGCTTGTCGCCTCAAATGTGTTTGATGCATGACCAAGCAGCAAGATCTGCCGATTAGCTACTTTGCCCTCAACGCTTGCGGCAAACAGTTTGCCTCGAAGCGCTAGCTGGTAGTGCTTAAGTTTAGCTTCAAGTTGCGCGACTGACTCGCTAGGCAAAATCAAACTCACCACACCATCATCGGCCAATAGGGTTTTAATGCACTGCAATAAAGTGTCAAAGCTTAAGCTGTCAGTGTGTCTGGCTGTGGCTCTGGCGCTGTTATCTGACTGCGGCCCATTAGCAAAATAAGGCGGATTACAGATGATATGCTCAAATCGAGGCGAGTTAGACTCAAGCTGGGCTGCGCTATAACTAGCTATGTCAGTGCACACTAATGCTAAGCGAGCAGACCAAGGGCTAGCGCTAAAGTTATTTAAGCAATCTGCAGCCGCTAATGGATCAAGCTCTACTGCAGTAATACAGGCTTTGCTGCGCTGAGCGGCCATTAGACTGAGTAGCCCACTACCTGCGCCAATATCTAAAATACTTTTCGCCTTAGCCAGTGGTGCCCACGCACCAAGTAATACACCGTCAGTGCTAACTGGCATACCGCAGCGACTATCGTCGATATGAAAACGTTTAAAAGTAAAAGGCATCTAGAAAAGGTTTATTAGAGAAATTCGCGTAATTGTACGCTAAACAAGCCGAGGCTGAAATTAGCAAATTATCAGAAGTTGTTAACTATTAGCCGCAGATTTTACCTTGCTGATGGTAAGTGGTTACTAGCTTTATAGTGCTTGCTGGCTATTAAAGCAGATGTGTCGTGTTGTGTGGGCTAATAGGGTGAATGTAAGTTATGAAAATGCATTGTTAATATAGGGTTGCGCCTTGTATCGAGATCGCGCTTTATTCCGCATGCTTGCTTGTTTATTAGGTTTTACTCTGCTAATAGTATGCTCTCTTTGCTGGGTAAAAGCCCAGTTTTAGAGACGGTAAACCAGTTTTCAAGCAATTTTAGCGTTAGTATCTTCCGCTGCTGTTCAAAAACTCGCCAAGAATCGGCCGTATTTACCACGGAACCATGTAAAGTAATAATTACACGTTTTTTTGTTGTCATCCTAATGTGGTGCCGCTGAGGCGTGATGGCATTAAATAGTTAACTAAATAAAATCTAGATGGGGAATAAAGTGCAAAACAATCAGTTGAGTATCGCAGATACGTTAGGGTTAGGGTTTATGACCTTCGCGTTCTTTTTGGGCGCAGGTAACCTAATTTTCCCGCCTTTGGCTGGCTTTTTAGCTGGTGAAAACATCACTCTTGCCATGTTTGGCTTTTTAATTACAGCTGTCGGTTTACCACTGATCACTCTTATTGCTGTCGCTAAAGCGAACGGCAAAATTATGCAACTGCTGCCTCCCATCGCTGCAACTGCATTAGCAGTGTCGATCTTCATTATTATAGGGCCTGCATTTGCGGCACCAAGAACTGGCCTAGTTGCTTATGAAGTCGGTTTTAAACCTTTCCTAGAAGACACGACAGCCTCATTTATGATCGCTGGCTTAACGTTTAATATCACTCAACTATTTTATACGTTAGGGTTTTTCGGCCTTTCAATGGTGCTTGCTCTATTCCCTGGCAAGCTTCTAGATAGCGTGGGTAAAGTACTAACACCAATCTTGATTTTATTATTAGTCGGTCTAGCAATCTCTGTGATTGTGATCCCAGGTAGCGACATTGGCGCTGCAGTTGGCGACTACCAAACTAATCCGCTAACAAAAGGTATCTTGGAAGGCTACAACACCATGGACACCTTGGCATCGTTGATTTTCGGTATCCTAATTATCGATATTCTACGTAAAAAAGGTATTAGCGAACCTGCTGCGCAAACTAAGTATCTGATCAAAGCGGCTTTAATTGCTGCTGCAGGTCTAGCCTTTGTTTATGTTTCACTATTTTTCTTAGGTGCTACAGCGGGTGATTTAGCGACAGGCGCTGAAAACGGTGGCGTAATTTTAACTAATTACGTAATTGCTAAGTTTGGCGCAAGTGGCATGATCTTGTTGTCATCAGTGGTAACCCTTGCTTGTTTAACTACATCTGTTGGCCTAATCAGTGCTTGTGGTGAGTATTTTAACGAGCTAGTACCTAAAGTTTCATACCGCCGTTTTGTGGTATTAGTTAGTGTTGTTTGTGCAACGGTTGCTAACGTAGGTTTGGCGCAGTTAATCGACATTAGTGTTCCAGTGCTAATGACTGTTTACCCTGTTGCGATTGCATTAGTAGCGGTAACTTTCTTAACTGAACGTTTTGCACACCCTAAGATGGCGCACCGCATTGTACTAAGTGTTGCATTGTTCTTTGGTATCGTTGATGGCTTTAAAGCCGCTAAAGTGGATGTAAGCTTCTTTAACTTTATGCCACTGCATAACGAAGGCATGGCGTGGTTATTACCAACTGCTATCGTGATTATTGCTTGTCTAATGGCGAAGAAACCAAGTCAGCCAGTAGCTGCTAGCTAGAAACTGATATAGCCTAATTGCTGGTTTGATTAAGATAGCGAACCATAACGCAATGGCATAATATTGAGGCGATGATTCATTGAATCATCGCCTTTTTGTTTAAACAAGGTTTAGAAGAAGGGGCTAGGAAAAGCTGGTCCTAGGAGCTAGGGACTTCTTTTAAAGTAAAAGGAATGAGAAGTGTCAGATAAGTACACGCCTGATAGCATTATTGATATTTTCTTAGATGATCTTTGGTCAACTAAGGGGCTAAGTGACAACACCTTAAGTGCCTATCGCACTGACTTGCGGCATTTAGACCGATATGTGCAGCGTAAAGGCGGTGAACTGCGCACTTGTGATCAATTAGAGATAAGAGACTATCTTGCCGAGCGTTTTGACAAAGGCAGTGCTAAAACCAGCAGCGCGCGCATGATGAGCAGCCTGAGGCGCTTTTATGGCTACTTGGTCATTAAAAAGCAGATTGAAACCGACCCTATGGCGTTAATCGAGTCGCCAAAGTTGGCGCGTAAACTGCCTGACTCGCTGAGTGAACAAGATATCGACCGTTTGTTGGCAGAACCGGTTGATGACGATCCGCTAGAAATCCGCGATAAAGCCATGTTGGAGCTTTTGTACGCCACAGGTTTGCGTGTGTCGGAGCTGGTGGGTCTGACCATGGAGCAACTCAGTTTGCGCCAAGGGCTAGTGCGCATTACCGGTAAAGGCGGTAAAGAGCGCTTAGTGCCACTAGGTGAATTAGCGGTAACGGAGCTAGAAACTTACCTTAAGTTTGCTCGTGCAGAGCTATTAAAAGGTAAGCAAAGTGATGTGTTATTTCCCTCAAAAAGGGCGCAACAGATGACGCGGCAGACTTTTTGGCACCGGATTAAGCTATACGCTTTAAGAGCTGGTATTAACACTGAGTTATCACCGCACACATTACGCCATGCATTTGCCACCCATCTGTTAAACCATGGTGCAGACTTACGTGTAGTGCAGCTCCTACTAGGCCATAGCGACTTATCAACCACGCAAATTTATACCCATGTTGCCACTGCTAGGCTTTCAAGTTTGCATAGCGAGCATCATCCTCGCGGTTAGTTACTTGTCTGGTTTTTAATTGATTGGTTATAGCCACTAGCGTTAGCTGCTGGCCATTTTCTGCGGTTAAGTTGAATTGATTACGCGCTTTAACTTTGTTGAATAGCCAACCGAGCCAAGGGCGTTTAGGCTCTGTTCTAGATAAATATTTGATGGGTTTCACGTCTGAATGATTTAGTTACAGCAAATAATTTGCTTTAACTGGATGGAGTCTGTAACTTTTCAGCTCCAAGCTAGGTCTAATCATTTATACCCAAAAGTCTGACCCTTATATAAAAGTAGGAATATCCATGAAGTTCACCCGCACATTCTCTTTGATTATGGCAATGTTAATTGCACCGGCAGCTAGTGCAGCAACCAGTAGCGGTGACGATACCGCAGCGCTAAAGCAAAAGCTCAGCGACACACTTAGCGTTAACGTAATTTCTATTAAGCCATCTCCAGTAGCAGAGCTTTATGAAGCCTTTACTGACCGCGGCGTTCTTTATATAACGAAAGACGGTTCAAAATTACTTCATGGTAACCTTTATGACTTAGATAAAGGCATGAAGAACCTTACAGAAGCCGCAATGGCTGGCCCACGTGTTGACATGATGAAGCCGCTTGAAGAAAACATGTTGGTTTACAAAGCTAAAAACGAAAAGCACGTCGTGACTATTTTTACTGATGTTAGCTGTGGTTACTGCCGTAAGCTACACAACGAAATGGATGGTTATAATGACCTAGGCATTACTGTTCGTTACCTAGCGTTCCCGCGTGCGGGTATTCCATCGGCAAATGCTGACGAAATGGAATCAGTTTGGTGTGCTAAAGACCCACTAAAAGCCATGGGCGATGCTAAAAATGGCAGAGCGGTTCAAAAAGCTTCATGTGATGCGAAGATCAAAGAGCAATATGAGCTAGGTCAAGCGATTGGTATTAACGGTACACCGGCAATTATTTTAGAAGACGGTACTTTAATCCCAGGCTACCAGCCACCACAGGCGTTACTACGTACACTTGAATCGCAGCAGTAATTGCGATTTTAGTTAAGCGAAAAAAAGGTGAGCTAATGCTCACCTTTTTTGTGCCCCTTTGGCGGCAGTCTTGTTATGCTAATACTGTTTTTAATTTTGAGGATTTAATCTCACGTGATCCATCAGATAGTACGCCGCCCACGAGTGGATGATAGCCACCTTCCCGATACGTTTTCGCCAATCTTAAAACAGATTTATGCCAGTCGTGGTGTTGCTGCCTCTGACTGTGAATTGAGCCTAGCTAAATTACTGCGCCCAGATACCATGGCCGGATTAGCGCAAGCAGCGAAAATTGTTGCCGATGGCATAGAAGCGCAAAAAGCGATTCTTATCATGGGCGACTTTGACGCCGATGGCGCTACCTCTACCAGCGTATGTGTGCTTGCGCTGCGAATGATGGGTGCACAAAAGGTCGATTACTTAATTCCCAATCGATTCGATTACGGTTACGGTTTAAGCCCCGAAATCGTCGCGGTTGCTGCCAGCAAAAACGCCGAGCTGCTGATCACCGTTGATAACGGCATATCATCTATTGAGGGTGTTGCCGCTGCCAAAGCTCTAGGTATGACAGTGGTCATTACCGACCATCACTTGCCGGGCAATACTGTGCCGGATGCCGATGCAATTGTGAATCCTAATCAAGATGGTTGCGAGTTTGCCAGCAAATCGATTGCCGGGGTTGGCGTAGCGTTTTATCTGATGTCAGCGCTTCGAGCCGAACTAAGAGCACGTAACTGGTATCAACAGCGGGGCATAAGCGAGCCTAATCTTGCGCAATTATTAGATATTGTTGCTCTTGGTACGGTAGCCGATGTGGTGTCGCTCGATACCAACAACCGTATTTTAGTTGAGGCGGGTTTGCAGCGCGTTAAAGCGGGTCGCTGCCGCGTGGGCATTACAGCCTTACTAGAAGTGGCTAAACGCACCCCATCGCGCATTGTCGCCTCTGACTTTGGTTTTGCCGTAGGGCCAAGGCTAAACGCCGCGGGGCGATTAGATGAAATGGCATTGGGAGTCGAAACCTTACTGTGCGATGACATCATGCTAGCAAGACGCATGGCATCAGAGCTTGATGGTTTGAATGCTGAGCGACGCGATCTTGAAGCGGATATGCAGCAAGAAGCGCTCAAAAGCCTTGAGAGTATCGAACTGAATGAAGCCGAGCTGCCTTGGGGCATCGCTATTTATCAAGCCGACTGGCACCAAGGGGTGATCGGTATTTTAGCCTCGCGGATAAAAGATAAATATCACCGCCCAGTGATTGCCTTTGCTGAAGCGGGTGAGGGCGAAATTAAAGGCTCTGCACGCTCAATTAAAGGTCTGCATATGCGCGATCTGTTAGAGCTAATCAACAGTCGCCACCCGGGGATGATCTTAAAGTTTGGCGGTCACGCCATGGCGGCGGGGTTATCGATTCAAGCGGGGCAGTTTGCCCAGTTTGCTGAGGCTTACGATAAAGCGGTACGTGAAGTGCTAGCACCCGAGTTATTAACTGGTGAGCTGGTATCTGACGGCGAGCTAGTGCCTGAGCAGTTCAAACTGGAGCTTGCCACTGAGCTTAGAAATGCCGGCCCTTGGGGACAGTCATTCCCAGAGCCGTTATTTGATGGCTACTTTAGAGTGGTGCAGCAGCGCATTGTCGGTGAAAAGCATTTAAAGCTGATTCTAGAAACCGAGTGCGGCAGAGTGATGCTCGATGCTATCGCCTTTAATGTGGACTTGAAGACCTGGCCCGATGCCACGATTCAATATGCACAGGTGGTGTATAAACTCGATGTAAATGAGTTTAGAGGCAATCAGAGCTTACAGTTGATGGTTGAGCAGATAGAGCCTAAATAGGCGAGATTTACTAGGTTTTAGTCGGCAATAGTCTAGTTCTGAACTTAGTTAAATAAAAGGATGCACAGGTTGCATCCTTTTTTGTTTGATTTTACAGAAGACAACTAGGAATATCAGCGAACTAGGCAGGTTTTAGAGGCAAAACCGTGCTGAACTTCAATGACTCCATGGCAAAGGTTGAGGTGACATTGGTGAGACCTGCCACTTGATTAACTAAGCGCTTATAAAAGTGGTCAAAGGCCGCCATATCTTCAACTTGTACCCGCATCATATAATCATATTCCCCCGCCATGCGGTAAAACTCCATCACTTCAGGCATGGCGTACACAGCTTCAATAAAGGTTTCATACCAAGCGTGAGAATGGTCGCAAGTCTTAACCTGCACGAATGCGGTGAAATCAACGCCAATTTTACTTGGATTGAGCAGGGCAACGCGCTTGCTAATAACGCCTTCTTCTTCCAAGCGTTTTAAGCGTTTCCAGCAAGGTGTGGTGGTTAAGTTAACGGCTTTAGCTAACTCGTTAAGCGATAAGGTCACATCGTGCTGCAGCATGGTGAGCAATTGTCGGTCGACTTTATCCAGTTTTACTTTTTCAACCACACGCGGCTCCCTAATGCGTTTATTAATTGATTATCTATTGTTGCTTAATTAAGCATCTCTATAGTTTCATAATGTATTTTAATAGAAAAATATTCTCTTTGATGTGTTATTTGTAGAAAAAATGGAAAAATATTTCTTCGGTCAATCCACTACAATGAATCAAAGATTGCAATGACGTTATTCCCAATAGCGTCGATGACTAAAAGCGAGTAGAACGATGAAACAACACCTATGGCCTTTATTCCTTGAAACAGTTAAACGCGATGTCGTACCAGCCCTTGGCTGTACCGAGCCTATTTCAGTGGCATTGGCTGCAACTATTGCTATTGATGAGCTAGGGATAACAGACCAAGCCAGCATTGTTTCATCGGACATCAAGATTGACGTTAGTGTGTCTGCAAACTTAATGAAAAATGGTATGGGTGTAGGCATTCCTGGCACTGGTATGGTGGGTCTACCTATTGCTGCTGCAATCGGCGCGGTAGCGGGCGATCGCAATGCAGGCCTTGAAGTATTAAAGAATCTCACCGCAAACGATGTTCAAACCGCTAAGCTAATGCTGGATAACAATCAAGTGACAGTCGGTGTGGCTGATGTGGCTAATGTCTTGTACGCTAAAGTCACGGTTTATTACCAGCAGCAATCAGCAAGTGTGACCATTGCTGACAGTCATACCAAGGTTATTGCGATTGAAAAAAATGGTCAGCAATGCCTAGTAACGCCAAAGGTAGAAACGACTAAAGCGAGCAAAAAAGACAGCCCATTTACCGAGGCCAAGCTACAAGATATTTATGATTTTGCGATACATGCTCCGTTAGCCGACATCAGCTTTATTCTGCAGTCAAAAACCTTGAATGATGCCTTGTCGAATGAAGGGCTAACGGGTGACTACGGCTTAAAAATTGGTGCGACGTTTATTAAGAACCAAGAGCGAGGCTTATTGTCAGGCGGCTTACTCACTGAAGTGCTAACCCGCACCGCAGGTGCGTCTGATGCCCGCATGGACGGCGCTATGATGCCAGCCATGAGCAACTCAGGCTCAGGCAACCAAGGTATTGCGGCAACTATGCCTGTGGTTGTTAGTGCCGATTTTCTAAAGTCGAGCGAAGAGCAAACTATTCGCGCGTTAATGCTATCGCACCTAACCGCTATCTATATTAAGAGCTATCAGAACAAGCTGTCAGCGTTATGCGGCGCAACCACGGCAGCAATGGGTTCGGCTGCAGGCATTACCTATCTGCTTGATGGCGAGATAGAGCAAGTCAGCGCTGCTATTTGCAGCATGATTGGCGATGTCAGTGGCGTGATTTGTGATGGCGCCAAAACTGCTTGTGCCATGAAAGTATCGTCATCGGCAGGCGCTGCGGTAAAAGCGGCCTTAATGGCGATTGATGGTATTCGAGTTACTGGCACTGAAGGGATTGTTGCTGATGATGTTGACCAAACCATTCGTAACCTTGCAGCATTAGCCAATGGCGCGATGACCCAAACTGATGTGCAGATCTTAGAGATCATGATGCATAAATAAACAAGGTTTGGCTCAAGCTAAATAAAAGCTAAGTGCAAGCTTAAGGCAAATGTTTAAGTGAATAAATAAGCCAAATCGGTTCTGAGTTGAACGCCGATTTGGCTTTTTAGTTTCTGCTATTTGCTCCGTCCTCTGTCCACATTATTTTCTCACCAGATTATCTTCCAGCATTAAAATCTCATTCAAAAATACCAATAATTATTATGGTATGAGTACTGGCTTTCGACTCTCCTTCAACGACTGCCAAATTAAGCGCGCGATAAAACACACTAAAAGTATGATTTTTATGCTTATTTGTCATTGCTAATGAATGGGTGATATTGCTCACGCATAGATTTGGTTTAGCAGTGGCTATCACTTTAATTGGCAAAATGTGCGCTACACCTCTCTAAGTTAAAATCTAAAATATTGAAATGAATCACATTTTTGCGCTGTTGTAAGCTGAAGATTAATGACTAATAAGGTGAAGGGCATCAAACTATTGGGCAGTTAAAAGTGATTAACTCTTGATCTGGATCAGTACGGATAAATCATCTGAAAAATTCACTGAATTGAGAGCATGTTTTGCTAAATTCACTCTGATTGATAGCATTTTAAATAAAAAAATTCTCTCTATCCTTGAGTATGCTTCGGTCAAGCAAACGCTATAAAACCATGCTTTCTCATAAGCATGGGCATAAACATAGTCATAAAAATAGTCATAAAAATAAGCATAATTTTTATCATATCAGTGGCTCTAGCCAAATTTAATGGAATTGATATATGAGTGAAGTAGTTCAAGGGGCACCAAGTGGTGGCACCCAAGCGCAATCCCTACATGAGCGCGCCAATATGACCAAAACAGAGTGGCAACAGGCAACCAAATTCGACAGTGTCGACCTAGGTTGGATAGTGATGAGTATTGGTATGGCGATTGGTGCAGGTATTGTGTTTTTACCAGTGCAAGTTGGCGTGATGGGGCTTTGGGTATTTTTGCTGTCATCGATTATTGGCTACCCAGCCATGTATCTATTCCAAAAACTATTTATTAATACCTTAGCTGAGTCAAAAAAGTGTACCGATTACCCTGGCGTGATTGAAAACTATCTTGGTAAAAACTGGGGCATCGCACTTGGTGTGCTGTACTTCCTGATGTTGGTTATCTGGGTGCTGGTTTACTCGTTGGCGGTAACTAATGACAGTGCCTCTTATCTGCATTCATTTGGGGTGACAGAGGGCAAGCTGAGTGACAATGTATTCTACGGTTTAGGTTTAATCTGCGTACTGGCCTTTATCGGCTCAAAAGGTGAAAAGCTGCTATTTAAGCTATCAGGTTTTATGGCGGTAACAGTACTGACATTAGTTGCGGTAATGGGCGTATTGCTGATGGCGCGTTGGGATATGGCCAATATTCCAAGCATGGGTGAATTTGGTCCAATGCTGAAAAACGCCATTATCACCCTACCATTTACCTTAACCTCGATTTTGTTTATTCAGTCGTTAAGCCCAATGGTGATCTCGTATCGTTCACACGAAAAGTCGATTGAAGTGGCGCGCTTTAAAGCTGAGCGAGCAATGAAAATAGCCTTTGCTATCTTGTTCGTGGTGGTGTTTTTCTTCGCAGTATCGTTCACCTTTGCTATTAGCCAAACCCAAGCAACTGAGGCGATGAACCAGAACATCTCAGCGTTGGCGATTATTGCGCAGTACTTCCCGGGTAGCTGGGCGACCATTACCGGTATCGTGATCAACATCTTTGCGGTGGTTACTTCTTTCTTCGGCGTGTTCTTAGCCTTCCAAGAAGCCTGTCGTGGCATTGCAATGAACATCTTGCTGCGTAGCCGTAAAGAGTCTGATATCAACAAAGAGCTAGTGAATAAACTGATCACTGTTTTCATAATCTTACTGGCTTGGTCGGCGATTGCGTTAAATGCACCAATTCTGTCATTCACCTCTATCTGTAGTCCGATCTTTGGTTTAGTGGGCTGTTTGATCCCAGCTTATTTGGTGTACAAGGTGCCACACTTGAACAAGTATAAAGGTTGGGCGACTAACTTGATTATTGTGACGGGTGTTTTGTTGTGTATTTCACCGTTGTTGGCATTCATGTAGTTACTTCTCTGTGATTATGGGAGATAGTCGCTGATTAGCGATTGGATAATCAAGCTGGCGCTTGGGCTTTAGCAATCAAACTTCGTTTGATAAAAGTGATTAGGTTAGACTGCGTCTAACAACTAAAGTCGTGGCGCTTCGCTCCACCTTAGGGGCATCAGGCTGCGCCTGACTTCTAGCAATCAAGCTGCGCTTGATAAACGTCGTGGGATTCCATCCCACACCCGGGCAAGAGGGGGACAACAGCTTCCCCCTCTTGCATCACCCCAGCCGCCCCAGACGAAGTTGTCTTCCTCATACTTATTCGAAATAACCTAACGCTTCCGATGGGACATCCTGTCCCGCGAAAGCTATGCCCACATCCGTGTGGGCATTACGGCTATTTCTTCAACGTACTTCGGCAACTTCGATGGGGGATTGGTGTTTTCTTTATCTCTGGTTGTGAACCTTACTGTTTGCTAGTCATTAAAAGAGGGATTCGCTTTGGCGTTTTAATAGGACTGTAGCGTTGCGATAATTTTCTACTGATATTACTACTACCCATTAAAACAATAGGTTATATTCATGTTCAGCGTTTTGTCGAGACGCACAGATAAAATTTAAAGATGCAGCACCGATAACTATGTTATCGGTGCTGCATCTTAATAAGCTGTTATGTTTTTAATAGAAATTTCAACTAAAACAAGGAGGTATTGTGGGGAAATTAGTTAAGCCGACCATAGTAGTTGTGATTTTTCTAGTTTCAGCTTGGGGAGCAATGTGGTTAAAAAACAATGTCAACTTATCTGAAGCGTCATTTATGGTTCTCATTACTCTCGCAGCTATTTTTAGCATTCTCTTGCCAAATTTAAATCAGTTAAAGTCATTCTCAATTACTCGAGGGGAACTGATTCTACAAGAAATCAAGGACAGTGAAGTTGCGGTGAAAGAGCTCGCTTTAGCTACACTAGAGCTTGTAGAAGCAAGCACAGAAGCAGCAATTGTGACCAATGATTTTGACGAAGAGCGATACAAAAGGGCTATTGAAGAACTGAAGTCTCTGACAGCCAAAACATAACAAGCCCATTAAGGCGGGACAGCTAACAGTTTGCTCGGTTCCGCTCCGCTTCGCATTTTAGCAAACAATTATCAGCCTCTATGCAGGCGTTAGCATTTGAAGGATAGAGAGTGTCAGAAAATCAACTTGAAGTAGAAAAATTCATAAGTAAACTCGAAGGCCAAATTACTGAAGGTCTGGATAAAGAAGTTCAAAAGCTGTTTGGTAAGCTTATGAATTTACTCAAATACATTCGAGAAGATGATTATCAGTATCTGCTAGGTCATGCAAGGATTGCTGCTAAATGTTTACTACTTCCCAGTCCAAATCTCCAATTAGCAGAGAAAACTATTGACTCCATATCGTTTGCTGTCAAAGGAGCACATAATCCTTTCGTAGCTATAATTCGCGGTGGCACTCCACCTACACGTGTGATTCTTGGGCTGGGCATTCTGCTTTACCTGGCAATACCTCTCATGACAATGTTTTGGCCAGATTTAAGCAAACAAGACAGTATTTTGGGTGTTAGTGTAAGCCTTCTAATCATGGTTTCGCTGGCAGGTGCACTTGGTAGTATTGTTAGTATCATGGTCAGGCTACACGAGTTCACCACTAAAAAAGATGCTGACCCTTCAGTGTTACTTTTCACAGGATTCTTTAAACCCGTTGTAGGCGCGGCATTTGCCATGTTTGTCCTTTCCGTCATCAAGGCTGGTTTAATACCAGTTAAAATTGATCCTGACGTCGAGAACTATTTTTATTTGGCTTTGGCATTTGTGTCTGGTTTTAGTGAGCGATTCGCTAAAGATGTTGCATCAAAAACAGAAGCAATTGTTGGAGGCCGAAATGTTAACAATTAAAGACAGCGGACGCTGAACACGCCGCTGCTTTTATCGTTCTAAGGAATAATAATGAAAGTGATTGATAAGCTTGCTTGGGTGTTGATTCGAGATGGTAAGTTGTTGGCGGTGCGCTCTAAAGGCAAAGAGTTGTTTTATCTGCCGGGTGGTAAGCGTGAGGCGGGTGAGAGTGATGAACAAGCTCTGATGCGTGAGATTAAAGAAGAGTTATCGGTTGAGCTTGAGCCAGCTAGCATTAAGTATATGAACACCTTTACTGGGCAGGCGGATGGTAAGGCTGAGGGCGTGTCGGTTAAATTGACTTGCTACTTTGCTGACTTTAGCGGTGAGTTACAGCCTGATGCTGAAATTGAACAGCTTGAATTTGTTGATATGAATGATGAAGCGGTTTGCTCGTTGGCGGCGTTAGTGGCTATGGGTTGGCTTGAGTCGCAACAGCTTCTTAATAGTAAGACTGCTTAATAACAAGCTGAGTTAGCTACAAGAGTTAACTCAAGTACTTGGCAAAATGCGCTAATAGAGTAAGCTAATGGGTTTAGCTTGCTCTGATAAAACAGATTATCTCTCGCAGCGAATAGGCTAGAGCAGCTTACGCCACACTTCGTATTCTTTAATACCTTCTACTTCGCCTTCATGGTGCCAGTAGGTGACGGTTTTGCCGTTTTCTTCACGGGTTTCTAGCCAGCCTTTGAAATGGTAGTTTTTACCGTGATGCTTTGCGCGGGTGCCGGTTTTTACCGCTTCGGTGTAGTTGTCGCCATCCACTATAAAGTCACCTGCTAGATAACCTAGAAACACGCCATCTTCGGTGTTGGTTAGCGAGAATATATCGCCTTTAATTGATTTAACTGCCACTAGGCTACTGTTGTCGGCTTTTAAAACGGTGCCGTCTGGTTTCTTGTATTCGCCTTTTACAAAGTACCAGTTGCCCTCAAATGTGTGGGCTGACACTTGGGCTGATATAAGTACTGTTAGCGCGACAATGGCACTACTAATCATCTGCTTCACTGTTTACTCCTTTAAGTGACTTTTAATACTGCTAGGTATTAGTGAGAACTTTCCCTGTACCTAGTTTATAAGCGGCCTTTTATAACAAAAGGATAAGTAACTTAGCATTAACATAAAAACGGGGCAACGCAGCTTTGCTGCTAGCAATACTGGTTTAGCGGCTGATAGTGGTTGTTGGCTTTTTCTTACGATTATAAAAAAGCCCCAGTGTTTTACTGAGGCTTGGTATTAATGGTATTAACGCTTAGGGCTGGGATTTAGTTCAGCTTATCCCAAGCCATTTGCCAGTGTGAACCGATTGCTGGTTGGTACTGAGTCGCTGTGCTTGTCCACTGCATGCAGTAACCTGAGTATGGGAAAGGCTTACATTGGTAAACCTTACCGTCAGTTGCAAGTACCTTAGTACCAGCGGTGTAACTTAATAGCCCTGCAGGGAATACAAAGTCATAATCTCCGGCTGGTGGGGTTACGGCTTCATCTTCTAGGTGGAAATCTAAGGTTTGCTGATCAACTAACTTGCCGTCTTCATCTTTGATGCGCGCCACTAGCATATGGTGACCTGCTTCTGACTTAGTGAGTGTTAGCGCTACAGCTTCATTTTGACCATCGAACATCTCTGCTGTCCAGCTTGCTAGCGGCTCACGGTGATGGTTGTAAACTGTTAGCTCTGTGGTGACATCGCCTTGTGCTGTCAGTGTTAGCTCAAGCGTGGTTGGCTCGCTCGTGATGGTGTAAGTCTGTTCTAAACCATCAACTGTTAACGAGTATTCTGGCTCTGGGGTTTCGATGTTGTAACCCACTTCGATACGCTCGATGCCGCTGCCCGCTTTGATGTATACCGGGTTAGCGCCGTAAACTGGGGTGAATTTACCTTGGTTAAACTGGCCGGCTTGTAGCTGAGTTTGCTGTTGGTTAACTTTGCTTGCTAGCGCATGAGTCCAGTTTTTAGCTTGGCCCATGTTGGCACCGCTAATGGTTAGCTCAGTGCGGTATGCCGAGTTTTCACCTGTTTGGTCGAATACACGGGTATACACTGAATCACCAATATTCAGATCCATGGTTGGGTTGATTTGCCCTGCTTGTGTCCAGTCCGGTACAACTGGGCCTTGGCCATCAAATTTCACGTCAATCACGTTATAGAAAGACGCTGCAGTATCACCCACATCCCAAACCGCCAAGATCACTTGGTAGCCTTCACGCTCAGGCACAACACAGTTGTGGCTGACTTGTTTAGGCGGCTGCACCATGTTGCCTTCAATCACACAGAATGGGGTTAGATCGAATGAGTCACGAGACAGCGAAGCATTTGGGTTCCAATCTGGTTTAGTGATGTAGTATTTCCAGTCGTGGGTAACGTGGTTGGCGGTGAAGGTCCACTCGAAGGTTTGTGCGCCTGACTGAATTGGGTTTTGGATCCAACGATCTGCGGTTTGCTCGTCTAGCGCTGTTGCTAGTGCAGACTGAGCACTGGCAATTTTGCCATCTCTTGGGCCAGCTTCTGGGAATCCGTCTGGGCCTTCTACACTTTGCGGCTCATATTGAATCGCACCACAGTTGCTATTTTTTTGGTTGGTATCTGTAGTTGGAAACTTACACAGTGCTACGCGGCTTGCTGCAACACCGTCGCTATAGGTTGATACATAGCCGTGTGCTAAAGCACCTGAGCTAAGACTGGCTAATGCTAGCGCGACTAACGATTTTTTTGGGAATGATTTCATCACATGTCCTATGTATGGTTGACAAATTAATGCCACACCTCGGCGCATGCTGAGCACTAAAAACAGCCGGACTTTGCCTAGGCACAATACCTTGGTAACAAGTCCGATTTATCTAGTGGCAACCCCGCTATCATAGGCACAGTTAATCATTAATAAATGACTATTCACTGCGCCGACAGACCGGAAGCTTTGCGTCCCACCTTTTCAAGTGGTTTGCCGAAATGTGATTTAGCAAATGGAATCTATCGTAAAAAGCTGTCAGGAGGAAGCGAATTATTGAACGCTTAGCTGATTATTTGTTTGTAAAGTAAACACTTAAGTAGGTTTTGTTCAAAAAAGCGCTAACGATCGTGCCTCGGATGGTACGGTTTTATGTGATGGGGTTCTCTTAACTACTTAAAAGTTTGTGCTGGTAAATCGTCAAAATGCGCTTTGATGAAAAGGGCTATGACAAGGGCTATCACAATGATTACCGAAGGGCTATGGCAAGGAAAATATCGATAACGCAGGGTGAGCTTTGTCACGCTTTTATTGAGGGGTAAATGCGACAATAGCGTACTCTAATTTTGTCTCTAGCCTTGTAAACTTTCTATGCAACCCTCTACTGCTACTCATGCTGCCTCCTCATTTAAAGGCAATGCGCTTGCTGCGTTTTCGTTTTTATTATGGGGCTTAATGCCGCTGTATTATCAATTTCTGCCTAATGCGGATATTAACGAATTACTGGCGTTTAGAATTTTGTTTTCTGTGCCGTTTATGGCATTAGTATTTGTGCTGTTGGGCCGCAAAATGCCGTCGCTGGCGATGCTAAAAGCGGATAAAAAGTCGGTGCTCTTGTGCGGCTTAGCATCGCTGATTATGTGTGTGTCTTGGTATAGCTTTACTTGGGCAATGACCCACGGCCAAGTATTGGCTGCAAGCTTGGGCTTTTTTATTAATCCGCTGTTCGCCATTGGTTTAGGCGTGCTGTTCTTGGGCGATAAGCTGTCTGCTGCGCAAAAGATGGCAGTGATCTTGGGCGTCTGCGGCATCAGTTATATGGTCTATAGCTATGGCGAGTTGCCGTGGCTGGCATTGAGCATGGGCAGCTTTTTTGCGCTTTATGGCCTGTGTAAAAAGTTTATCCGTTTTGACTCGCTAACCTCTGTGACCGTTGAAGCACTGCTGCTTATTCCTTTTGCTGCGCTGTATTTGTTGTGGCTGTGGGGCTCAGATCAAAGCGTGGTTATTTCATCGGCGTTAGCGGGTGATGCAACTATGCTGTGGCTGTATATCGGCTCTGCGCCTGTGACCTTGATGCCGTTAGTGTTCTTTGCCTTAGCGATTCGCGCCACCAGTTTGTCGATGATAGGACTGATGCAATACGTTGAGCCTAGCTTGCAGTTTTTGCTGGCGGTGCTGGTGTTTAACGAACATTTTGACCAAGTGAAAGCGATAAGCTTTGCATTGATCTGGACCGGATTACTGCTTTGTTCACTAGAGGCATTACCCGCATTAAGAAATAAGTATCGCAGTAAACGTCATGCTTAGTGAGTATTAGTGACTAGCTGTGTCGAGTTCTAAATGAAAAAAGCCACTCATCGAGTGGCTTTTGCTATTTGCGGTAAGCGGTTATCACTAAGCGAATAAGGCTTAGAAAGTAACGGTTTTCACACCGTCTGGCGTACCCACTAATAATACGTCTGCGCCGCGCTTAGCGAATAGACCGTTAGTCACAACGCCAACAATGCCGTCAATCTGCTCTTCAAGTTCTTTTGGCTTCATGATCTTCATGTTGTACACGTCAAGAATGATGTTGCCGTTATCGGTAACACAGCCTTCACGGTAAACTGGGTCGCCGCCAAGCTTAACAATTTGGCGTGCCACGTATGAGCGTGCCATTGGGATCACTTCGATTGGCAGTGGGAATTCACCTAAGATATCCACTTGCTTAGTGTTATCAACGATACAAACGAATTTTTCAGCAACAGCGGCAACGATTTTTTCGCGAGTCAGTGCTGCTCCACCGCCCTTAATCATGTCCATTTGGCTGTTGATTTCATCGGCGCCATCAACGTAAACAGATAACTCATTAACACTGTTTAAATCGAAAACTGGAATACCTAGCGCTTTCATTTTTTCTGTTGATGCTTCAGAGCTTGATACTGCGCCTTGGATATCGAACTTCATTGTTGCTAGCGCATCAATAAAGTGATTAACCGTTGAGCCAGTTCCTACACCAACAATGCTGTTCTCTTCTACGTACTGCAATGCAGCCCAACCGGCAGCTTTTTTCATTTCATCTTGAGTCATTATGAAATCCCTTATTTAAGATAGAAGTTAAAGATAAAGTAATAGGCAAGGTTAAAATATTGGCGACAGTATACTCGTTTAGCAGCTTGAATGGGGCTGAATTTTAGCGGATCTCGGTTAAACATTTAGCTAATAGCTGAAGTAGAGCAATAATGTAAGTTAGCTAACATTATATTGTCATTAGATTATTTAGCATAAGTGCGGTACTTTTTCAGATATACCGTTTTTAATGGTGTGGTGAGATGGATTTTCGGCGCGGTAATAGCGAGCGGCTATGGCAAGTCGTTATAGCAAGTAGTATTACCCGCCTTTAAGCGATAAAGGAGTCGATATGGCTGGGGCCAGTTTATTAACCTTGTTAGATGATATCGCGACGATTTTAGATGATGTCGCCGCAATGAGTAAAATTGCTGCCCGCAAAACCGCAGGTGTATTAGGGGACGATTTAGCCTTAAACGCCCAGCAAGTGACAGGCGTAAGTGCCGACAGAGAGCTGCCTGTGGTGTGGGCGGTTGCTGTGGGCTCATTTAAGAATAAATGTATTTTGGTGCCAGCGGCAATGCTGATCAGCGCGTTTATTCCATGGGCGGTGACACCGCTGCTGATGTTTGGTGGTTTGTTCCTGTGCTATGAAGGCTTTGAGAAAATCTATCACAGCTATTCTGCCAAAAGGCATCCGCAAGTGGATAAAGAGGCAAGTGAAGCAGCAATCACGGATTTAAAAGAGTATGAGAAAAACAAAGTCAAAGGCGCTATTCGCACTGACTTTGTGTTATCGGCAGAGATCATCGCCATCACCTTAGGCATTGTGGCCGACAAGAGTCTAAGTACTCAGTTTTTTACTTTAAGCGTTATCGCGATTGTAATGACCATAGGTGTATATGGTCTTGTGGCTGGGATTGTTAAGCTTGATGATGCAGGGCTGTATTTAAGCCAGCGCCCTGGCGAAAGCCTGTGGGCGCGATTTAAACGTCGCTTTGGCATGATGCTGCTAAACTCAGCGCCCTATTTAATGAAGACACTATCGGTTGTCGGCACTATCGCCATGTTTATGGTCGGTGGCGGCATTTTAACTCACGGCTGGCATTGGATTGGCGATAAGATTAGCGCAGCAGCCGCTTGGGTTGCCGCCTTTGATTTTGTCGGGCCTGTGGTGGCGTTTATCACCCCGAGTATTTTGAACGCGATCTTTGGCGTGCTAGCTGGTGCTCTGGCGGTGTTATTGATGCAGCTTTTTATCAAACTGAAAGGTAATAAAGGCGCTGCATAGCTTGCTTTTATCTCAACTTAAGCATCCATATTTAAAAGGTAGTAATGGCTGACATGGTAAATTCGAATACAGATGCTAAAACCAATAGAGTCAAACTGGCGAGCTTTAACCTGTTTAATTACATTGAGCCACCATTAGCCTATTACGATTTTGAAAATATCTACAGCGCAGAGCAGTGGCAAAAAAAGCAGGCTTGGTTAGCTGAGTTTTTAGTGCAGCATCAGCCAGACATTATTGGCTTGCAAGAGGTGTTTTCTGCGGAGGCTCTTGCGGAGCAAATGCGCGCTTCTGGCTATGAACACTTTGCCGTTGTCGATGAGCCAAGCGTGATTGACGATTATATCTGCCGTGATCCTGTGGTCGCTCTTGCCTCAAAATATCCTTTCACTGAAGTCACCGCGATTGAAGCTGAGCCTGAGTACATTTATGGGCTCGGCCTTAATGCCAACTTTGCATTTAGCCGTAAACCTCTTCGAGTCACGGTGCAGTTACCGCAAATAGGCCTTTGCGATATTTACGTGGTGCACTTTAAATCAAAGCGGCCGCATCTGGATGAATTGCCAGCGCCTAAGTTTGTTCAGGCAGCAACTCGCACATCCGCCGCCCCTTTGGTTAACTTTGGTGAGCTATTAGGGCGCAACAGTCTCGGCCAATGGGCGTCGAGCATTCAGCGCGGCAGTGAGGCGGTTTTATTGTTGCATGCCATGCTGCAAAGACGGATTGAGACCAATCAGCCTATGGTGTTAATGGGTGATTTTAATGAAGAACTCACCAGCTCGGTGTTATCGCCACTAACAAATCGCGAGCTGCGTTTTGAAAAAGAGGGGCTCGGTGAGTTAGCAAATTACCCATTAACTGATGCATATAAGCTGTTTCAACAAGGTTTGCAGGACTTATTTGGCGAAAAGACTAGCGATGCAAGCGCTGATGAAATTGCCGTGGAAGAAGAGCGAATGCTGGCTAAAGCACGGGCATCGCGGGCGCCGACTCATTACTACGGCGCGCAAGGTAATGTGCTGGATTACATATTACTTTCAGCAGACTTTGACCCAAGTTTTGATAATAGCGTTGCCGAGGTTTGTGACTATCACACTGAAGATAGGCATTTAGTGAATCCAAGCTTTGAGCGTGATAGCCAAAGTAGCGACCACGCTCCGGTTGTTTGTACCTTACGTATTAGAAGCTAATTGCTAGCGTTTTTCAGCAGTAGCTATTAAAACTGCTGTAAAAACTGCAACAGTTCAGGCTTGGAGTCGGCGTAGTCTAATGCTGTTTTACCTGAGTTATTTACAGCTTTTAGATCGGCGCCATAGTTAATTAGCGCCGTGATCACCTGCTTGGCATTATCGTCTAGCTGCTCAATATTGAGCACTGCAATATGCAGCGCATTGTTACCATTTAAATTAGTGCGCTTTATGTCAGCGCCGTTATCCATTAGTAACGACAGCATAGGCGAGTCAAGCTTGCTGCTAGCTAACACTATTGGCGGCCAGTCACCATAGCTATCGCTAATATTGATATCAGCACCTTTTGCTAGCAAGAGCGTGGCTATTTCTAGATGATTAATATCAATGGCTGTGGCAAGTGGTGTCCAGTGCTGTTTAGTTAGCTCATTGATATCTGCGCCAGCTTTGAGCAGTAATTCAACCGCAGCTTGGTTTTGCAATCCTATGGCGTACCTAAGCGGAGAGGCACCTTGAATATCCTGCTGATTTGGGTTGGCGCCAAGCTGTAAAAGTCGCTCAATCATTGGGTTACTTTGAATATAGATGGCTGACATTAACGGAGTGGTATATCTCTCAAGGGTTGCTAATGAAGGATCGGCTCCCGCTGCAACCAATTGATTTACTAGCTCGATATTATTGCTTTCAACGGCAATTACTAACGGCGTAGCCTCAGCGCCATGGCTATTTACATCCGCCCCTGCGGCAATCAAATTGTCTATTATCTGTTGGCGGCTTTCCCTTCTGAGTAAGGCGTCCATTAACGGTGTCGTATCATGATAGGTTTTGGCATTAACGTCCGCGCCTAAATCGAGCAACGCTGATACGATTTTGGGCTGATTAAAGTCGATTGCTTGTATTAGGGCTGAAAAACCATCTTCAGTGAGCAGATCTAAATCGGCATCTTGAGCGGCTAACGCCGTGAGCATGGGAATATTATTATATTTGGCGGCAACAAAGGCTGGGCTTTCACCTTCATTATTTTGCTGATTGATATTGGCGCCATGCTCAATAAGCAAAGCTAGTGCTTGTTGATTAAATTCATCCCTTGGCAAACAGCTACTACAGCGGCTTTGGGCTAAATAATGCAGTGCCGAAAGACCTTTATAATCGACACCATTTGGGTTGGCACCACTGGCTAAAAGCTGTTTGAAACTGTCAATATCGACGTTGAAAATGGCAAACATTAGCGGTGTTTGATAGCCAGAATATTGATTGCCGAGGTTAGGGTTGGCTCCGGCATCAAGTAGTGGTTTGACAAGCTCTGGGCGGCGCATAGTAATCGCCGAATATAAAGGGCTATAACCATCTTTAGGGTTAAGGCTTTGGCTAACTGAGCTTGCTAACAGAGTTGTAAATGCGGTTTTATCGTTTTGCTCTATAGCTGCTATTAATGCCTCAGTAGCGGCGTTAAGCTCACCTTCACTCAAGCTGTTGGCTGAGGAAAGAATTATGGCTTGGTTTGTTTGCTCAGGTTTTGGCGCATTAGATGATTGCGCGCAGCCGCCAAGCACTAAACCTAGCATGATTACTGCGGTTAGGCGTCTCACTTTTTCCCCTAAAATATCCGTGTGAATAGCTGCAAATCAGTGGTACTCGCTTGGCTGCACAATATTTAAATTTGCTGTCCGTTTTTATAAGTTCTTATTTCTTTGATGGTTCCATCTTCATTAAAATAGGTCCATTGTCCATCAGGGCGGTCATTTTTGTGAAAAGACTCACGCGCTAAGGCGCCAGTTTCATAATAAAGCAGCCATTTGCCGACCACTTCACCCGCTTCAAATTGGCCTTGTTCTTCTATGGTGCCATCTTCATAAAACTGGGTGAAGATCCCATGGGGTTTGCCATCTTTAAAGTGTTCGGTTCTGGTGACTCTGGCATAAATGTCATAGCTAACAACTTCTCCCTGAAGTAGACCGTCTTTGAGGTAACCTTTAGCCCTAAGTCTTTGCTGGCTGTCTTTACGCATAAATGTCCCTGTATAGAGAGCATCTTGATAGTAGATAGCATCGCCTTTTTGCTCTAAGTCGCTATAGAGAACGGTTTGCTCTGTGCTGCTACAGCCTGTAAGCAAGATGCTTAGGCTACTTAATACTAATATCATTTTATAAAACATAGACATGGTCCTTTCTAGTCGCTCGACCTTAATTGTCTACATGTTAACTTTTTTAGTCGCGATAGTTTAGTGGCCAAATTAAATGTAACTTCAAAATATTTTCCATCTGATTTTTGTTACCTAAACATCTATACAAACATAGGTTAACTGCATTGGCTTTAGGGTTTTGTCGTACGAAAATTATGGGGCTTCAATAACATTGCCGCATTAATGAATGATGCTTTGGATGCCGTTTTATAGGCGGGTTAGGCAAGATGGCTGCATATTTTAATGGTAATTGGTTGTGGTTAAATCTACTTTTAACTGCCTATTAACATCTTGTCACCTTCGTGTAATAGTGGGTTATTAGTATCCACACTCATTAGACCTCGTACCACCAAACTAAAAATATTAAAGGAATAATAATGAAAAGACCTTTTACGCGAAGAGATTTCTTGGCAATGTCGGCCAAAGGCGTAGGCGCTGCAGTTGTATCATACGGCTTAATGGGCTGTAGCAGCGATGATGACAGTGGCATTTATGCTGAATTTTTACATGGTTTAGCCAGTGGCGACCCTAGCCATGATGCGGTGATTATTTGGACTCGGATAACCCCTGAAACAGACGGTGATGTAAGAGTGTCATGGGAAGTAGCAACCGATGCAAACTTTAGTCAGCTGGTGGTCAGTGGTGACACCATCACCAATAGTGAACGCGACTATACCGTTAAGGTCGATGCAGTAGGTCTTGAAGCTGGGACGCAATATTTCTATCGCTTTAAAACCGGTAATAAAACCTCACAAGCGGGACAGACTAAAACCTTGCCGCAGGGGGCACTGTCGCAAGCTAAGTTTGCGGTTATGTCTTGTGCTAATTTCCCTGCTGGCTATTTCAATGTTTATGAGATGGCATCGCGTATGGATGATCTCGATGCGGTTATTCACCTTGGCGATTACATTTATGAATACGCCCGCAGTGAGTACGCCAGTGATCGTGCTGCTGAGCTGCAACGTGAAGTTGTACCTGAGGGCGAGTTAATTAGTCTTAGCGATTATCGTACCCGTTATGGCCAGTACCGCAGTGATTTAAGCTTACAAAAACTCCATGGAAAAACCCCGTTTATTACTGTGTGGGACGACCATGAAGTGGCTAATGATAGCTGGCGTGACGGTGCGGAAAACCATAATGATGGTGAGGGTGACTTTGATGCGCGCAAAGAGGCGGCGCTACAAGCTTACTTTGAGTGGCTGCCCATTCGTCCTTGGCGTGAAGGTAACCATGAGGAGATCTATCGTTCATTCCAATATGGTGATCTTCTAGATCTACATATGCTAGACACTCGTCTTGTTGGTCGTGATAAACAGTTAGATTACGCTGAATATACAGATCCTGCGACAGGCGGCTTGGACAGCGCTCGCTTTATGGCTGATGTCACTGACACTAACCGCACCATGCTGGGGCAAGAGCAACTGGCATGGCTACAAACTGCGTTATTGACCTCTACAGCAAAGTGGCAAGTCTTAGGTCAGCAAGTGTTGATGGGGCAAATGATGCTACCGGCAGCTATTGCGACTCAGCAACTGTCAATTCCAGAGTTTGGTCAGTTAGCAGCTTTGGCACAGATTGCGGCAAGGCAAGCGGCAGGCGACCCGACTTTGACTGAAGATGAGCTTAAGTATTTAGCATTCTTTGGTGACAAGCTAACGCCTGAAGTGATGGCGTTACTGCAATTGCCATCTATCCCGTATAACTTAGACGCGTGGGATGGTTATGCCTATGAGCGCGAAGTGATTCTGGCTACGGCAAAATCACAGGCTAAAAACTTAGTGGTGATAGCGGGTGATACCCACAACGCTTGGGCTAATCAGCTTAAAGATACTGCTGGTGACTCAGTGGGTGTTGAGTTTGCGACTAGCTCGGTATCATCGCCAGGGCTTGAGTATTATTTGGGGATTGATGAAAAGGATATTCCGGCAACTGAGGAAGCGATAGTGGACTTAGTGGATAATCTTGCTTATGCGAATTTGATGAATCGCGGTTTAATGACGCTAACTTTTAATCACGATGAAGTGCGCTGTGACTGGCGTTTTGTTGATACGATTTATACTCGTGCATTTGTTGAAGATACCGCGCGTAACTTCTCCATGGTTACTAAAGCCGGTAGTCATGGCCTAGAGGCTGCAAGTTAATACTTGCTAACTTATTGCTTGAAGCATGATTGATAACTTAAGGCTGCCAGTTTGGTAGCCTTATTTTTTTAGTGATTCTGGTGTAAGTTTTTGGCTTTTTTACAGCAATACTTGTTGATTTAGTATAGAATCCGCCTCCAAAATCCGGTGGGTGTTTAGATGTTGAGCGGTTAATGGTTTTTCGCTATTAATCAGCGCCTATTACAGATCTTGGAATAGACATCGTCACCTGCCTTTTTTGTACTCTTCAGCTTATATATTTTGATCTATTCTTAGTGGATACAGGCGATTTAGCACTGCCACTAATGGGTTAGACTTTAATGCGATGGGTATAAAGACCTAATTTAGATATTAATAACAAGATGGGGACGCTCAGATGTCAGAGAAACGCTTTATTACCGCACAAGAATTGCTAGAAGATTCATTTCGTTTAGCAGCGCAAGTTTATGAAAGCGGTTTCCGTCCGCAGTTTATTGTGGGCATTTGGCGTGGTGGTGCTCCAATCGGCATCGCAGTACAAGAATTTTTTGACTTCAAAAAAGTGGAAACTGACCACATTGCCGTGCGTACTTCATCTTATTACGGTATCAATAAGCAAAGTAAACAGATCAAAGTTCACGGTCTGCATTACATTGTTGAAAATGCTAATGCTGGCGACGGTCTATTGATTGTTGATGACGTTTTTGATTCTGGCCGCAGTATTCATGCATTAATGGAAAACCTAAGTGACTTGATGCGCCTAAATATGCCAAAAGATGTGCGTATTGCTTGCCCATACTACAAGCCACAAAACACGGTTGTACCATTAAAGCCTGATTACTTCATTCATGAGTCTGACGAGTGGTTAGTGTTCCCGCATGAAGTCTCTGGTTTGTCGCCAGAAGAACTTGCCGAAGGCAAGGGCGACTTGAAAAACATTAAGCACTTATTTGTATAATGTTTAATTGATTCCCACTGGGATACGTTAATACTAAGCCACCTTAAACGGTGGCTTTTTTGTTAGTCGTTAAAGCTTGTCGATTTCATCATGCAGCTGATAAGACTTATCTGTGACAATCTTTTCTAAGGTCATTACCCGTTCTTTTAGCTCCTTGAGCTCTTTATTCACCAGCACTAATTCGTCGGCATCAATCCGCCCTTTTTGTTTGTTATATTCTTTATATGCTTTCAATAAAAACACGGCGACAATAGCAATCGCTGCGATAGTAAAAGGCCCCATAAATCGCTCCTCAATACGCTTAAAAAGTGGTATTCCCATCCATTATAGTGGCTATAAAGCGGATTGGGCTGAGTGCGATAGCGAGCTTTGCTTTGGGCGAAATGAGCAGTAGGCGTAATTGCTTATGCCTACTGTGATTGTGTGGTTTAGGTATACAGCAATAAGATTTTTATCAATGCTTCATGTTGGTCTTAATCAGCAAGCAGGTTTGTTCCTGCTGTATGGCATCTTTAAGCGCGCGCTGAGTCGATATTGATAAACCTTTTTCTGCTGCTAAGGTTTGGCTAAGGTTACTGATACTGGCATAACTGCAATCTGTAGGGATCAATACGGCGCTATAACTGCGCATAAATACAGGGCTTTGCTGGCTATCTATCTGGGCTAGACTCGACAGCCGCTGCTCTGCGGTTGCAGCACTTAATCGCTTTTGCTCACTTGGGTAGAGGTTTTCCATTACCGTGCGCACTTTGGCAAAAGGCAGATTGGTGGGCTGCTGAATACGCGTCAGCCATTGGCGTTTTTTAGCGGCACCAGGGCGGCTGGCCTCGGCGGCTAATGCGGCTTTTTGACCACTATCTGAATTATCCGCGCTTTGCTCTTTATTCAGCCAGTAGCGAGCATTGCGGTGATCGTGGCGATTTAACTGCACAATCATTTTCCAGCGCAATGTTTGATCTATCTCTAGGCCGTTAATAGTTGCGGTGCTATTGAGTAGTGCATCCATATGGTTAAGCGCGGCTTTACTCTGGGCAAACTCGATATAGCTATCAAACCAGATGCGTTGTAAATCTCGCTTATCTTTATTGGCCATGACTTTTCTTAAGCTCATTTGCTCCATGGCGCTGATGGCTTTACTTGCGTAGCGCTGGTTATTAGGATGCATCTTGTCTAAGTAGACCTTTGCTTGCGATAAGCTGGTTAATACTTGATCCAAAATGATTTGATCTTGCTCTGCAGGGAGATTAATCAATACCGTGCCCATGTAATCATTGAGCGTTAAGCTGCCGTTTTTAACGCTGTCCCATAGGCTTTGCCACAACATGGAGCGCAGCAGTGGATCTGGTACTCTTGTTAGCTCGGTTTGCGCCGTCTTAAATGACTTTTGATCTAAGCTGACTTTGACATAGCCCCAGTCTTGATAGTTAGGGTAAACCAAATCTGGGCAGTGCAGACCAATAAGCTGCTTAACGTGAGTCTTGGCACCCTTATAGATAACGGGAACACTAATATTGTGGTGCAGCTGTCTACGACCTTTAGTAAATAAGCCTACTAGCACTTTCTGTTCGCGCAGCGTTGGTTGCTCAGGGTTAGATGCCGTTTGTTTTAGGCTAAATTGCGTGATGCGGCCATTACTGCAACTAAACTCCGCTTGAACCGTATTTACTCCTGCTTTGTATAACCAATCTTGACTCCACTGGCTTAAATCACGTTTGGCGGTCTTTTCAAGGCTAGCGATAAAGTCGCTGAGTTCGGCATTTTGGTAACTGTACTGAGTGAGATAGTTTTGTACGCCTTGCTGAAACACTTTTTCGCCGAGCAAATGACTTAACTGCTTTAATGTTGCTGCGCCTTTGGAGTAAGTAATGGCATCGATATTATCGAAAGCATTTTTACTGCTTGGCACGGGGACTTCAATTGGGTGGGTGCTGGCTGAGCTATCGAGGGCATAGGCACTTTGTTTGCCTTTAGCGTAAAAGCTACGCCATGCTGAAAATTCGGTGGTTTCGCTGGTGGCCATCGTTGCCATAAACGAGGCAAAGCTTTCATTGAGCCATAGTCCATTCCACCATTTCATGGTCACTAAATTACCAAACCATTGATGCGCCATCTCATGCATGATTACATTTGCTAGGCGCTGTTTTTGCTCAGTGGTCATGGCGCTATCGCTGAGGAAACGGCTTTCGCTGTAAGTAATTGCGGCGGCATTTTCCATTGCACCGTACAAGAAATCAGGCACTAGTACTTGGTCATACTTGGCAAACGGATACTCGATGCCAAAGTAATTATTGAAAAAGTTGAGTCCTTTTTGGGTGTAGTTAAACCAGTCTTGTTGATTAACTTGTTTAGCAATGGACTGACGGGCAAACAAGCGCAGTGGGTATTTTCCAGAGTTATCTTGCCAACTATGATAAGGCCCTGCGTGCATGGAGAAGTTATAGGGGCTGAGTTTTGGGGACTCTGGGAATTGCCAGCGGCGCTGCTCGCCTTGGTCAGTTATTTGGTTTTCTCTCATAGCACTAATTACGGTCCAGTCTTTTGGCGCTGTGACGCTTAACTGAAATGTGGCTTTAAGATCGGGTTGGTCAAATAGCGCAAACATCTGCTGTGCGGCTGCTGGCTCAAAGTGGGAATACAGGTAAACCTTGTTATCAACCGGATCGACAAATTTATGCAGGCCTTCACCATTATTGCTGTAGTCGCGGCGATAGGCGACTTCAATGGTGTTGTTGCCACTGTTTAATAGTCGAGGGTTAAGCTTAATATAGCTGTTGTTGTAATTGGGGTAGACCTTTTTACCATTGATAACAAAGCTTTGGATCTGCGCTTGGTTTAGATCTAAGCTCAGGGCTTGGTCATTATCGCTGAGATCAAAGCTCATCTTGGTTACGCCGTTAAAGCCGTTGTGCTCGGTTAGGGTTAAGTCGAGCTTATAGTGCACATCGGTTATCTTTGCGGCGCGTTGTGCTGCCGCTTGCTGGCTAATGTAGGCACTATTGTCGCGCAAAAAATTGCCGTCATTGGTGTTGGCATGGCTTGCAGTGGTAAGGCACAGTAAGGCAGTGGTAAAACCGATAAACAACAACTTCAAAACAGCATCCTTTTCTCATTATTCGGGGAGCGACAGCAAGCGCATACGTTACCCTATTTCCTTTGTATTCAGCCAGACTAATTTTGTATAGCAAAAAGCCAGCTAAATGCTGGCTTTGTTACCGATTAAATTCGTCTGGCTAGGCGAGTTTAGTCCAATCAGCGCCTTGCTGGCTTATAGACCTAAAAACGACTTAGACTTAACTTTACGAATTTCTTTTTCATCAGACCATTCGATTAGACCTGTTTCTAGGTCCATTAAGCGCATAGTCATCTTGTAGTAAACATCTTTAGTGCTGCCATCTTGTTTAACGATGCTAGATAGGTTGCCGTATAGCATGTACTGAGCACCGATTTGACGACCAAAGTTAATTGCGGTTGATGGGTCAACCATGCCTGAGTTGTTTTGGTAATCAAGCTGCTTACGTACCGAGTCAACCTTGGTCATATCGATAAAGCGGAACTTACCTGAGCGTAGTAACTTGTTGCTGATTGAATCGGTAACAGATTCGGTATCAATATGCTCAGAGGTTTTGTTCTTAATTTTATCAACGAAGATAATAGGGCGATCGTTTGCTGTTATGGCCACAACAGGTGGGAAAGTCAGCATGCTGTCGACCATCTTAGCCGCGATAGCTTGTAGATCGGTAGAACCGAAGTTCTCGTTAACGGTTTCCACTTCTGTGGCATCACCGTATTCAACTTTGGATTGGCAGGCAGATAAACCGATAACTGCTGCAAGAATAAAAACGACTTTTAAATGTTTCATAGTTAATTCCATACAAGTGATTGCTAAATGATTATTGAATAAAAACGGGTGTAATTGCCAGTGTCAATTATCCACACTAAGGTTGTGCGGCCACTTTTTACTTCAATGGGATCGGCAGGGTTATTGTCGAGCATGAGCGAATAGCTGCCCGGTTTGACATATGAGCGAGCGATTTGAGCTTGCTCGGGTAAGGTTAGCCAACTGCGTCTGTCGGCTTGTTCGGTGACCACATTAAAAATTTGCATAGCAATTGAGGCGTAATCAGTTTGATTACGGCGCTTTTTAGTCTCACTTTCAACGCTCTGTGCCATTTCTGCCTTGGCATAAATACGCGCGGCTTGGCGGACGAGGGCTGCAGGCAGCTCTTCTTTTAACGCGGTAATGGCTAAGGCATCGATATTGGCAATTGGTGCGGTTTTTAATACTGTGCCTAAACCTTGGATTTGCCCTTGGCGTACAGGTTGTCGATTCGGATAATAGGTTGCTAACGAGGCGGTTTGCCAGTTTCCTTCAATAGTAAACGGTACTGTAAAACTTTGCTTTTCAGGCACAAAGCCGCGCTCGAGCATGATAATCACTTGGCCTTGCTCTTTCGTTGGCTCAACAGCGTCACCCCAGCGGCGTTTAAACTCATCGTATTGCGGCATTGATAACTCTTTGGCGAGCCTGACGAGATCTTTTTGCAGGTAAGGATTATTAGGACTGATTTGCGCCGCTTTACGGTAGTCAATAAAGGCGTCGTTTGGCTCGCCTAAAATTTCATGCAACATACCCGTTGTGTAATAGCTATAGGCGTTAAGAAATGAACTTGTGGTGCTGCCAGCGGCTTTACCAAGTTTGTTCATTTCAGCGTCTATGGTGCCGTTTGCCATAGCTTGCACTGACTTATTGGATTTTTGATATCTGGCTTGCTCTTGGCTTTGTAGCTCATTACTGCGACGAACTTCAACCAGTGCCCCTTGTGGATCGCCAGCAAATAGATAGTTAAGAGCTTGGTATTGGTGCAGCATGATGCGCTCATAGCCAGGGCCACGATAAGGGATAACATTATCGTTTAAAAATAGACTACTTGCGGTCGCGCCAGCATCACTTAGACTGACTTTTGCTTTGTCATCGAATGCGCTATAGGCTGCAACTGCTTGTTGGTAGTATTGCTTACTGCTAGTAAAGTCACCGGCAATTTGTGCGCTGCGGCCAGCTTCCTGGGCATAAAGTAAACCATCGGCACCACTTATTTCATCAGCAACTATTTTTGCGGCATTTTGCGGGGTAGCAGAGTTTAGCTGGGCTTTAACGGGAGCAATTTGCGAAGGGTAATTGATAAAAATGCTATTAAACGCACAGCCGCTTAGGCTTAGCATCATAGTTGCTAGCAGTAAAAAACTTCTCATTAGCAAGTCTCTTTAATTCGCATTGTTATACCAGCTTTGTTGTTATTGACTCAATCAGACTTACCGCTTAGTGATAATAGTAGACCTTAGTCAATTTATAAAAACATATAATATCTGAGCGTTATTTCAAGGCTTTTTATAGCGTTATGAAGCTGAACATAAGATGAATACCTTTAAGTGTTGCATAAATATTGCACATTTGAAGGCTATTTTGACCGATTAAAGTTATTCATCTTAGTTTTATACAAGCTATGACGATAGGTTGTGACTCATATTTAATAATGTGGCGGTGGCGTTTCATCAGCTTGGCTAGCCATATTACTTGGTTCTACAGCCTGCAGTTTATTAACCAGTATACGTAGTTGATCTTGTTGCTCGGCAAGTGCCTTGTTCAATTTAATTACTTGCTGATCTAGTTCTTCAATGGTGCCATCTTGGAAAGCGATTTTCATTTCTAGCTCTTCGACACGGCTTTCTAAATTATCCAAGTTAACCTCGTAATGGATAGGGGTCTTTGCATGCAGATACCAAGATTGGTACTGGTTTATGAAAGACGGTAATTTGAGAATAATCGATCCTCAAATTAATGACGGTTGATGCTGATGAGTATACAGCATCTACTTATGTTTATAGAAACTTACTAGCGCGTAAGCTTGCGCAGTTATTAAGCTAAAAGCTGTATGTAAGCTGACAAAGTATAAACTCTGACTGATAATCTCTGAACTTGGCTAAATTTCTGCTGTCTGTTAGATGACTAATAAGATAATCATTGCTAAGTTATTAGGCCAAACCATATCTACTGATATGTAACTGTACATAATTGATTAATTTATCTGAAAAAGTACGGTTAATATCAGTTAGCGGGCTTTTCGCTGTTCAGATTGGAATAACCTATTTAACTAGTATAGAGTGGTTCGCCTAAATAAAAGTATTAGGTTAGTGTAACCACGTGTAAATGCTGAGGAAGCTTTAATGAAATCGATTTATAAATATTCACTAGTGGCCTTGGCCGTTGTTGGTTTAACAGCTTGTAATCAAGAGCAAGAGGCTGTTGCGGCTACTGCTCCAGTTGAATTGAAAACTGAAGCTCAAAAAGAAGCTTATAGCGTTGGCGCGTCAATTGGTACCTACATGGCTGGCCACATTAAAGAGCAAGAAGAGCTAGGTTTAAAGGTTGATAGAGAACTTATCGTTACTGGTTTTAGCGAAGGCCTAAACAGCGAGCTAAAACTGACTCAAGAAGAGATGCAAACTATTTTGCAAACTCTTGATGAAAAGCTAAATGAAAAGCGTCAAGCGCAAGCAGCACTACTAGCAGAAAAAGCATCAGCTGAAAGCAAGGCTTTCTTAGACGCTAACAAAGCTAAAGAAGGCGTTGTAACAACTGATTCTGGTCTACAGTACGAAGTGATTACTGAAGGTACTGGTGACAAGCCAGTAGCTGAAGACACAGTTAAAGTTCACTATGTTGGTACACTAACTGACGGTACTGAGTTTGATAGCTCTGTAGCACGTGGCGAGCCAGCAACTTTCCCACTAAACCGCGTAATTCCTGGTTGGACTGAAGGCGTACAGCTAATGTCTGTGGGTTCTAAGTACAAGTTTGTTATCCCAGCAGATCTAGCATATGGCGATCGCGATACAGGGACTATTCCTGCAAATTCAACACTAGTATTTGAAGTTGAGCTGTTAGACATCGAAAAAGCTGGCGCTGCTGAAGCGGCTCACGCTCACTAATCATTACCGCTGACATTGTAAAATGTTGAGCTGATATATGGTTAATAGAAAGGACGCATTAAGCGTCCTTTTTTATTTGCGTAAACAAAACATCATAGACGCAGATTAATAGGTTAAAATGATCTCTGAAAGAGATTTTAATTTTGAGCTGGATATGGAATACGAATTTTTACGCAACACCATCACAGATACGGTTTTTGCTCGTTTTAGTATGGACCACGAGGCGTTAGGCTTTTGGTTATCTGAAGAGCTGGCTGATAATAGCCAACTATTTGAGCAGATCTGTCAGCAAATTGAGCGCTTACAAAGTGGTCAAGGCAATGAGTGGCGCTTAGTGGGTAAGGCTATCTCGTTGGAATTAGATAGCGAACAAGCGCGAATTTTTGCTAACGATATTGAAGATAACGAAGACCAAGAGCTTGATGAATCTATGTCTTTTTATGATGGTGAGTCTGAAGCGTTTTGCGGTTTAGAAGATTTCCATGAAGTGATATTAAGCTGGCGTCGTTTTATCGACGAAAAATGATTGCCGATCTTCAGATTTATTTATGCACAAAAAAGGCAGCGATTAGCTGCCTTTTAATTTTCAGCCCTAAACCACCTACTTCAGTAGGTGGTTATCATCAATTAGGCTTTGCCTGAAGTACGTTTAATGGAAT
>NZ_JALNTW010000042.1 GCF_023161665.1 Shewanella sp. 1CM18E | reverse complement strand
GTACAAATCGTCACGGGTGTCACCGTTAATGATGATGGCACTTACTCGATTGATGGTGTGGATATCTCAGGTCTGGTTGATGGTGACATCACGGTTAACGCTAGCGCAGAAGATCGCAACGGCAACACCGTTAACGATGAAGCCACCGACAACATGGACGCCACAGACGGCGCGCTAACTGTTGCGCTCACTGTGGATGATAACGCTGAAACCGCCAATATCTCTGGCACCACAACTGACGTGGCACCGGGCAGCACAGTCACGCTGACCCTGACCGATAGCGCCGGCAAAGTCCAAATCGTCACAGGTGTCACCGTTAATGATGACGGCACTTACTCGATTGATGGCGTTGATATCTCAGGCCTGGTTGATGGTGATATCACGGTTAACGCTAGCGCAGAAGATCGCAATGGCAATACTGTGAACGGTAGCGATACTGACAACATGGACGCCACAGACGGCGCGCTAACTGTTGCGCTAACCGTTAATGATAAC
>NZ_JALNTW010000041.1:211-510 GCF_023161665.1 Shewanella sp. 1CM18E | reverse complement strand
ACGGAGAGGTGGCCGAGTGGCCGAAGGCGCTCCCCTGCTAAGGGAGTATGGGCTTTAACTCCCATCGAGGGTTCGAATCCCTCCTTCTCCGCCATTTCTTACAATAGACAACGATGCGGATGTAGCTCAGCTGGATAGAGTACCTGGCTACGAACCAGGCGGTCGGAGGTTCGAATCCTCCCATCCGCACCATTTCTATTGTCGTGATAAATGTTTTAGTGAGCGGATGTAGCTCAGCTGGATAGAGTACCTGGCTACGAACCAGGCGGTCGGAGGTTCGAATCCTCCCATCCGCACCA
>NZ_JALNTW010000041.1:0-111 GCF_023161665.1 Shewanella sp. 1CM18E | reverse complement strand
TATAAAACAATGATTTAAGTAGTACCGATTTTGCGCGTGTAGCTCAGCTGGATAGAGTACCTGGCTACGAACCAGGCGGTCGGAGGTTCGAATCCTCCCACGCGCACCATG
>NZ_JALNTW010000040.1 GCF_023161665.1 Shewanella sp. 1CM18E | reverse complement strand
CAGTCCGGGTCCCCTTCGTCTAGAGGCCTAGGACACCGCCCTTTCACGGCGGTAACAGGGGTTCGAATCCCCTAGGGGATACCACTATTTATAAAGCGTTGAGTTTTAGCCTACAGAACTCAATGAGTATTCACTCTTTGGTAGAGTATAACGCCAGTCCGGGTCCCCTTCGTCTAGAGGCCTAGGACACCGCCCTTTCACGGCGGTAACAGGGGTTCGAATCCCCTAGGGGATACCACTATTTATAAAGCGTTGAGTTTTAGCCTACAGAACTCAATGAGTATTCACTCTTTGGTAGAGTATAACGCCAGTCCGGGTCCCCTTCGTCTAGAGGCCTAGGACACCGCCCTTTCACGGCGGTAACAGGGGTTCGAATCCCCTAGGGGATACCACTATTTATAAAGCGTTGAGTTTTAGCCTACAGAACTCAATGAGTATTCACTCTTTGGTAGAGTATAACGCCAGTCCGGGTCCCCTTCGTCTAGAGGCCTAGGACACCGCCCTTTCACGGCGGTAACAGGGGTTCGAATCCCCTAGGGGATACCACTAT
>NZ_JALNTW010000039.1 GCF_023161665.1 Shewanella sp. 1CM18E | reverse complement strand
GACCAACCAGAGTTGACCATCAGCAATATCGATGGGGTGATCACCGAAGACAGCATTGATGTGCAGCCTGATCGCCTTGTTGCCACCGGTGATATCACCACCTTCGATGTGGATAACAACGATGTCCTCACCCTAAGCGCCAGCTATAACAGCGATATTGCTTGGCAAAACCCTGCCATGGCGGCACTCACCGCCCAGCAAATCAGTGACATTATTGATGGCTTTAGTCTCGATAACGATGACATGGGCTGGACCTATGATATCGATAATGCCTTAGTGGATTTCCTCGCCGAAGGCGACAGCATCACTTTCAGCTTTGATGTCACCGTCACCGATGCGAATGGGGCTTTCACCACCCAAACCGTGACCATGACCATTAACGGTACTAACGATGCGCCGGTCATTACCCCGTCACCAGAAGATGAAGCCGGTGAAGTGATTGAGGCCGGAGTGCAGCCGGGCGGTAACGCCCCAGAACCGGGCGTTGCCATGGTACAAGGGGATTTAGATGCCACCGACCCTGACAGCGGTGATTCGCAGACGTGGTCGTTTGC
>NZ_JALNTW010000003.1 GCF_023161665.1 Shewanella sp. 1CM18E | reverse complement strand
GTGTCAGTGGATGCGCATTATAGGGAGTTCTCAGATCCGCGCAAGCCCCTTTTGTAATAAAATTAGCTTTTTCGAATTAACCGACTACTAATTCCGCAAACTGCTGCATAATGCATCCGTATAGGTAAAAAACCACCAATACACCTCAGTATAAATAGGGCTGTACCTAAGAGAGTTAACAACTGGATAAGCATTAATCTTGAAAACCCTTACTAGCAACACATATATTTTGTCCTTTACTACTAACTTTCAATCTACCCACTATATTTATACTGGTGACTCAGCACAGAGCTCTATATAACGCGCTTATTTACGTAATAGCTAACAACGACTCGCTAAACCGTACTTTGCAGTTTGTCACTGCTGAGTTATGTTAGTAGCAAATCAGAATTAAGCGTTATGAAAGTCAGTTATTTCATTGCCACTAGGGACAGAAGATGATTAACACCACCAATAGGCTTAGCCATAAATTTGGCATACTTGCATCTAGCTTACTTATTACCCTTACTAGTGTCGCTTCCGTCAGCGCTAATACCATTTACACTTGGGTGGATGATAACGGCGTAACCCATTATAGCCAGCAGCCGCCATCACCAACTGATTCGCCTACGAACAGTGCATTTACCAATAAACTCTACAGTGAAGACATTGAACCAAAACGCATAGGCACTGTTGCCCCATTAAAACCGATAACCCAAAACAAACAAGCATCTGAGTTAGAGAAAAAAGCTGCCGCGATTAATCTTGCAGATAAACAACAAGCTCAGCAGGTTTGCGAAAATGCTAAGCATAGTCTGAATGTACTAACCACTCATACAAAACTAAATAAGAAGAATAATGAAACAGGAGAAGTTGTAGCGATGACAGAGGAGCAGCGGCAAGCTTCAATTGCAGAGCAAAATGAACGAATTAGATTATTTTGCAACACCTAGTAATGCACGTTGAGTCTAATTACAGCTCTGTTTGATCTATTAAAGAGGTAAAAAGATTAATTTCTGGAATGTACAATATGCTGAGAGTGCAATACGGGTTAAATCAGAAATGACATACAGACTCTGTTAGAGCCTGTATGTATAAGCAATATCAAGTTAAGAGATTATTTGCCCGCTTGTAGATTGTACATAGAACGTGGCACACCATCTTCACAAGCTTTTTGGCCAGCGTCCCAACCTGAATCAAAACGGCTTAAACCATCCAATGCCGTATCCTTTTTTACTGAGTCATAAAGCTCAGTTTGTTCACGCTTCATAACATATGCGTTTTTACAGCCACGGTAGTAACCATAATGATAAAGGCTCTCGTATTCCATATTACCTTCACCGATATAAGGTGCTGAAGTTTGTTCTTTCTCATAGTTAGAACTTGAACAGCCAACCACAGCGAATGAAGCCAATGCAATTACGGCTAATTGTTTTTTCATGAAGTTCTACTCCGTGTCTATATCAAAATAAAATATAAAAATGAATTATGGGTTTAAAGTGCATATTGCTGTAGCACGCAGGCATAAGCTAATCACTTTAAGTATTGTTTATCAGCTCGATAACACCAATTCTTTTACAGAGCTAAATAATAAATGTCGTAATAAGCAAAACGCTATCGTTCAAATATACATCACACAGCGCAACTTTAAACCTTTTATAAATAATTCTTACAAATCTCGAATCATCTTTTAAATCATTGCTTAAGGCATAAAAAATGGCCTCATAGAATTGAGGCCATTTAGAGCGCTTATTATAAGGGATTAACCCACACTAAAGAATACGTTTTATTGGCTAAACACCAACATATCGTCTTCAACCGCTATTTTAATCGGCTTACCTGGTAATAATTGCCCACTTAAGATCTGCTGAGCAAGTGGATTTTCAACCTCTTGCTGCAATGCCCTCTTCAATGGTCTTGCACCATATATAGGGTCAAATCCTGCTCTAGCTATCAATGCCAAGGCTTCTTCTGAGATCTCTAAACCGTAATCTTTATCAGCAAGGCGCTTTTGCAAGCCTTCGATTTGAATACCGGCAATATGAGCAATGTTACTCTCATCTAATGGATGGAATACCACAGCTTCATCGACACGGTTTAAAAACTCTGGTCTAAAGTTTTGAGTCACTACCTGCATCACATCAGACTTCATCTCGTCATAACTTTGAGTACCAAAGCCCATTTGGATCAGATCTGAACCTAAGTTCGAAGTCATAATCACAACGGTGTTTCTAAAATCGACCGTACGCCCTTGACCATCAGTCAAGCGTCCATCATCTAATACCTGTAATAAGATATTAAACACATCTGGATGCGCCTTTTCGACTTCATCGAGCAAAATCACCGAATAAGGTTTACGTCTGACTGCTTCAGTTAAGTAACCGCCCTCTTCATAACCGACATACCCCGGAGGTGCACCAACAAGGCGCGATACAGCATGCTTCTCCATAAACTCTGACATATCGATACGCACCAGTGCCGACTCTGTATCGAATAGGAACTTAGCAAGCGATTTACACAGCTCGGTTTTACCCACACCGGTTGGCCCTAAAAATAGGAACGAACCAATTGGACGATTTGGATCCGCAAGACCTGCACGGCTACGACGAATTGCATTTGATACTGAATTTACCGCTTCGTTTTGGCCGATAACTCGCTCATGCAAAGCATCTTCCATTTTTAGCAGCTTATCTCGCTCACCTTCGAGCATCTTAGATACTGGAATACCAGTAGCTTTTGATAAGACTTCAGCAATTTCAACGTCGGTGACTTTATTACGCAGCAATGTCATATCTTGCATTTCAGCTTGCGCAGCAAGATCTAGCTGTTTTTCGAGCTCAGGAATACGTCCATACTGCAACTCTGACATTCGAGTTAAATCACCCGCTCGACGCGCAACTTCCAAGTCCATCCGTGCTTGCTCAAGATCAGCTTTAATATGCTGAGTACCTGCAAGCGCCGCCTTTTCGGTGTGCCAAATTTCATTTAGCTCAGCCGCTTTGGCTTCGACATCTTTAAGCTCGGTGCGCAATGTATCTAAACGACGTAAGCTTGCTTCATCAGCTTCTTTACTCAAAGCCTGTTCTTCAAGTTTTAACTGAATCGCACGGCGCTCAAGTCTGTCTAGAGACTCAGGCTTAGAGTCAATTTGAATACGGATACTCGATGCCGCTTCATCAATTAAGTCAATAGCTTTATCTGGCAACTTACGATCTGAAATATAACGGTGCGACATACTAGCCGCCGCCACAATCGCAGGATCGGTAATTTCAACATGATGATGCAGCTCATAGCGCTCTTTAAGGCCACGTAAAATAGCAATGGTATCTTCAACACTTGGCTCATCAACCAATACTTTTTGAAAACGGCGCTCAAGTGCAGCATCTTTTTCAATGTATTGACGATATTCATCTAAAGTCGTTGCGCCTACACAATGTAAATCACCACGCGCAAGCGCAGGCTTTAACATGTTACCCGCATCCATTGCGCCGTCAGACTTACCTGCGCCAACCATGGTATGCAACTCATCAATAAAGAGGATCACTTGTCCCTCTTCTTGAGAAAGCTCATTCAGTACAGCTTTTAAACGCTCTTCAAATTCACCACGATACTTTGCACCAGCAACCAATGCGCCCATATCTAATGACAATACGCGCTTATTTTTAATCCCTTCAGGTACTTCATTGTTAATAATGCGCTGGGCTAAACCTTCAACAATCGCGGTTTTACCGACACCCGGCTCACCAATAAGTACAGGGTTGTTTTTACTACGACGTTGTAAAACTTGAATAGTGCGGCGAATTTCATCGTCACGACCAATAACAGGATCTAGTTTTCCCTGCTCGGCGCGCTCAGTTAAATCAACGGTGAACTTTTTAAGTGCTTGACGTTGATCTTCAGCATTAGGGTCATCCACATTTTGGCCGTTGCGCACTTGGTCAATAGTCGACTCCATTAACTCTTTGGTCGCACCGGACTGCTTTAATGCTTGTGCGAGTGAGTCGTTGCCTTCAAGTGCCGCTAACACAAAAAGCTCACTAGAGATAAATTTGTCTTTACGCTTTTGCGCTAACTTGTCGCACAGATTAAGTAGACGAATTAACGCCTGTGATAATTGAACATCACCGCCAGTACCTTCGACTTGTGGACGTTGCTCTAAATCTTGGCTCAACAGCGAGCGCAAAGTGCTCACCTGGATCCCAGCTTGGGTCAATAGCGGGTGAATTGAACCGCCATCTTGATTAAGTAATGCCATCATCAAATGTGATGGTTCAATAAATTGATGATCTCGGCCTAGTGCCAATGACTGAGCATCCGAGATGGCAATCTGGAATTTATTGGTCATACGATCTAATCGCATAAATCCTCCGATAACTCATAAAAAAGGTGACATAAAGGCAATGGAAATTGCATATCTGCTTCGAGAAACCGAATTGGACAGCACTAATATCGCTTTAGAAACAATATCAATCCATTCGCACTTCTATTCACTCTGAAAAGGGGTCATTCCGCGTTCAAGCGAAATTGATGTTACTTAAAAGATGGGGGCTATTTGAACAATATCAAGTCGAAGATGAGTAATAAAGTTAACGGTTAAGCCAAATAAATGATGCCATACGACCAGTAATGCCATCGCGGCGATAGGAAAAAAAGTTTTCCGCATCAGCAACGGTGCAACGTTGATCTTTATAAATACGCTTAACACCCAGTAAAGCCAACCTAAACTCAGCCAGACCTTGGATATCGGCCATAAATTTTTGCTCACCTTGCTTATTAAGATGCGCGCTAAAAAACTGACTCGCTTGCGGATGTTTTGCTTCAAATTGCGCTTTAACTTCTGCACCAACCTCAAATGCATTAGGGCCAATAGCCGGGCCGAGATAGGCGACTAACTCATGTGGTTTGTAGGTAAACTTAGCCACTGCAACTTCAATAATACCATCACACAGACCGCGCCAACCGGCGTGCACAGCGGCCACTTCAGTGCCGTTTTCATCGCATAACAGTACAGGTAAGCAATCAGCAGTCATCACCACACAAACTTGGTCTTTGCTTTGGGTATAGCTGCCATCGGCATTAATCACTTGGCTATTATCGGCTGCAACCACATCAATGCTATGGGTTTGCTCTAGCCAAGCTGGTTTTGCAGGAAGAGAGAGTTGTTGCTCAATGAGCAAACGATTGGCTAGCACCTTTTGTGGATCGTCGCCAACGTGCAGCCCTAAATTAAGGCTGGCGAAAGGCGATTGACTACAACCACCTTCTCGAGTCGAAAAAGCTAGGCTTACTCCGGGGGGAATAAACCAAGCTTGATTTTCAATATGATGACTCATTAGTACACTGTTGGGTTATCTTCAGTGTCTTTACGCAGTGCTTTAGTTAGCTTGACCATGTCATCAGGAATTGGCGCTTGCCAGCTCATGATTTCACAAGTAAATGGATGTGCTAACTCTAGTCGTACCGCGTGCAGTGCTTGACGCTTGAAGCCCATGTAGGTTTCAAAAAAGTCAGGTGCTGCACCTTTTGGCGGACGAGGACGACCCGCGTAAACAGGATCACCAACCAATACATGACCAATATGTGCCATATGCACACGAATTTGGTGAGTACGACCAGATTCAAGACGCAGTCTCAAACGTGTGTGCGCTCTGAACTTTTCAGCCACACGGTAGTGAGTCATCGCAGGCTTACCGTTATAAACAACTGCCATATGAGTACGTTTAGTCGGGTGACGATCGATTGGTTCATCAACTGTGCCACCAGCAATAATAGTACCGGTTACAATCGCTTCGTATTCACGAGTAATGTCGCGAGCCTGTAAAGCACTCACTAAATGTGTTTGCGCTTCAACAGTTTTGGCCACTACCATCAAACCTGTAGTGTCTTTATCTAAGCGGTGCACGATACCTGCACGTGGCACAAGCTCGATACCTGGGCAATGATGCAACAAGGCATTCATTAGGGTACCACTTTGGTTACCCGCACCAGGGTGCACAACTAAACCCGCTTGCTTGTTGATCACCAGAATGTGGTCATCTTCATAGATGATATCTAAATCAATCGCTTCGGCTTCAGCTTTAGTTTCTTCTTCAAGTGTGGCGCCAATCGTCACAACCTGACCTTCAAGCACTTTAATTCTAGGCTTGTCAGAAACTTCACCATCAATAAAGACTGAACCCGCTAAAATCCATTCTTTAATACGTGTACGCGAGTAATCCGGGAACAATTCAGCCAATGTCTGGTCTAATCTTTGCCCGGTTTGTGTTGCTGTGATCTCGCTTTTTAGATTAATCTCTTGTGTCATATGAACCGTACCCACTTTTCTGGGTCCAAAAATGTTTACTATCTGTTACAATCGGATTGTTTCTATTTTATCGTGAAATGGAAAAATTCTTAACAATAACTTTAAAAGAATCGAATTCAAGTATGCATAAAATTGCCAAAAGTGTCGCTGTAGTCCTTATCACGCTTGCAGCCACGGCCTGTAGTAGTAAACAGGGCGAAGACCCTGCGATGACAAAAAGCTCACCAGAAGTGCTTTACTCTCAAGCAAGAACCTCAATGCAACTAGGTAATTACAGCAAAGCTGTGCGTTCTCTAGAAGCCTTGGATTCACGCTTTCCGTTTGGCCCGCACAAGACTCAAGTACAGCTTGACCTAATTTATGCCTATTACAAACTTGACGATCCGGCATCAGGCATTGCGAATATCGATAGATTCATTCGCTTAAACCCAACTCATAAAGATATTGATTATGTTTACTACATGCGCGGCTTAGTCAATATGCAGTCGGACCGATACCTATTTCACGATATGCTAAATATCGATCGTTCTGACCGCGACCCTAAAGCCGCACAAGATGCATTTAAAGATTTTGATAGACTAATTAAGTCATATCCAAACAGTAAGTATGCAGCAGATGCACAAAAACGCATGCAGCACCTAAAAAATAGATTGGCACTTTACTCGATCAAGGTGGCTGAATACTACATAAAAATGAATGCTTGGAGTGCTGCAGCTGTGCGTGCACAGTCCGTTTTAGAGACTTATCCAGGTACTCCATCAGCAGAAAAAGCGCTAGAGATCATGTCAACTGCTTATGGTGAACTTGGTCAAGAAAAGCTTAAAGATCATGCACTCATGGTAATGAAAGCTAATTTTCCAAACAATAAATTAGTCGCTAACTAATCTTATAAAACTTGCATATTTGACGACAAATAAAGGCCTCATTAGAGGCCTTTATTTTTTGTACAAAATTTGATTAATGTTGTATTTGACCCATCTCATCGCCAGATTTCAGACAAATTCCGCTTCAATTAGATTTCAACCTTAACTTTAGACTCTTTCACTTTAGTGACTATCCACCATAAATAAAGCACTGGCAGCATTAGCACATCAAAGCCCCACGCAAAGATAACCACTAAGCAAGACAATAAACTAAGCTGACCTATCGGAGTAAAATCAGAGACTAAACCAATAGCGAAACCACCGGCGATGGTTAATGTTGTAAAGCTAATCACGGGTAGCACCTGTTGCAAACTCAGCCACAAGCTATCCGCACTGGCGGCAACCTTACTGTTAACTGCTTTTAAGGGCGACATATGAGTATTGGGTAACTTCAGCATTAAATGTAAAGTGTCATCAACAATAATGCCAAGCATCATCCCCAAAACAACCGCTGTGCCTAGGCTAATAAAGCCACCATTTAATTGCCAAAGTGCAAACACCCACAGTAAAGGCAAAAAGTTAAGCAATAAACCGATTAGCCCATAAATCATCGAACCTTTTAAAATACTCAGCAGGATAGCTAAAGCAATTAATGCCGCTGCAAACGAAAACAACATATTATTCGCATTATCTACACTTAAATGGGCAAACAGTAAATTACTACCCAATGGCGGACTCAGCTTTACATCGGCGCTCTGCTCTGCCAGCCATGTATCGACTTTACGCTCGAAGGCGAGTAGCTCCATGGCTGTCATGGGTTGCAAATACAAGGTTATTAAACTCGATTGCTTATCTTGTGCAAGTTCACTCGCCAGTCCTAACTGTTGCACGCTATTTTGCGATAAAACTTGCCTAAACTGATTTTGACCTATTCCAGCAGCTTTTATCCAATCACCGATATGTTGCACGGTTACAACTTCTGACTGCTTTTTTAAATAACGGCTGAATTTATAAATGAAACTGATCTCGGCTTTATCAATTTGCCGATCTTCAACAGTACTGACCACATAATGCTGTAAGTTAATCCCAGAGAAATATTGCGCCATTTTTTGGCTAGATAAAGTAAAAGGATTCGAGGATTTAAAGTAGCTTAATGGATCATCATTTAACGTCAGCTTAGTCACGCTCACCAAAGCCAACATACTAAAGATAACAATACCGGCTATAACCGCTTTAGGCCGCTGAGCATTGTATTTTGCAAGCTGCACAACCTTGTCAAAATTCAATAACCGTGTGGTTGATGCACTAGAGTATTGAGCAAAGAAAATTAGGCTAGTTAAACATAGCAAATAATTACACAGCACGGCAAAAGCCACTAATATTCCAAAGCTCTGGATCGGTGGAGATGGACTCAAAGTTAACAAGCTAAAACTAAAGATCGTGGTGATACTTGAATAGAATAATGGTGCTTGGTTAACACTAACCGTATATTGCAGGGCCTCATTCGTACTTGCGCCGCTGCTAAGTTTAGTGCGCCAACCAAAATATAAATGCGAACCGTAAGCTAAGCCAAGCGTAACAATAATCACTGGCACAAATGCACTAATGGCGGCCAGAGTAAGATTAATCCAAGCAGCAAGCCCAAGCGTTAGCAACAGGGTTATGAGATTGTTGAGCGCTAAAGCTAATATCCACATTTTCTGGCGAATAAACAACAGCGCCATTAAGAAGATAATCCCCAGTAATGCAGGCGCAAACCAACTAAGATCATGCAGTAACACTTTGGCATATTGCCAATTTAATGCATGAGTACCATTTAAATGCACCTGAACATTTAAAGGCTGCCAATAACGCTGGCTATTAGTATCTATGGTTTGTAGCACTTCATCGAGCCATAGGCTTTGCGTTGCAAAGTCAGTAATCTTGCTATTATCCAACTGAATTTGAAGCAAAATTGCACGGCCATCTGTCGATAATACTGATGACAACCTTGGATGAGTTTTATAAGAGAGGATTTTCTCAGCTTTGGCTGTTCCCAAAACAAACTGATTGTAGCCCTGAATGCTAATTATATTGGGATCACTATTAAGCATTGCTAAAAAGGCTTTCAGCTGAACTTCAGCACTATCATCACGCCAATCTTGCTCAGTTTCTAGCAACATCCATAATTGATCATGGCGCTCAAACTTATCAGTCATACTGTTAAGCGCAGTTAAACGCGGATCTGACGGTGAAAAGTAATCGCTAAAATCGACATCAAGGTTTAAACGATAATAGCCCGCTAGCGAAAATATCAATAAGCAACTAATTACCATAAACAAAGCAATTGGATGACGCTGGATCTTCCAGATTAAATGTATTTGGCGCTCCACTTAGTTCTCCCTTCAGAGGCCGATCACTCAACAATCCCTAATTCGATGTGTTTTCCACAAGTCATAGCAGCGTGGCTAACCAACACTATCTACTCACAATCTGCGATCAGATACACTGCCGTTGCTCATAACTAACTCTAAACGACTATTTATTCAACGCTTAAGCAAAAAAAGTCATCTTTTTGTAAAAATGGGTTGACTCAAATCGGTAAAAGCCTTTTAATAGCGCCCGTTGCCCGAATAGCTCAGTCGGTAGAGCAGAGGATTGAAAATCCTCGTGTCCCTGGTTCGATTCCGGGTTCGGGCACCAATATTTAGTTTAGGTGTTACAGCAACAACTAAACCTGCAACAAGGCAGATTAAGACCTTAAGTTGCATAAAAAAACCTCGCCTAGCGAGGTTTTTTTATGCCTTAAATTTATTACCCGCAACCAATTTAAGCCACCTACTCCACATACAAAAAAGCCCCGAGTCACTCGAGGCCTTTGTTAAATCAATGAATTTAAGTTTTAAACTTTAAACTTACTCACTGCATCTTTTAAAAACTCCGCGCGTTCACGTACATCATCAGTAGCACTTGAGTTCTGCGTAGCAACGTCTGCCGTCTCTTGGGCGATATCACGAATAACCACCACGTTTTGATTCACTTCAGCGGCAACCATGCTCTGCTCTTCAATTGCTGCTGCAATTTGGGTGCTCATATCTAGAATATTAGTCACATCACTATTAATCTGCTGTAATAATGTACCTGCTGACGCCGCTTGCTCAGCACTCTCATTGCCTTGGTCACGACTCGCTTGCATCAAGCTCACAATCGAGTGGGTACGCGACTGCAAAGTTTGAATGATTGAAGCAATTTCTTCAGTAGACTCTTGGGTTCGCATTGCTAAACTGCGCACCTCATCGGCTACAACCGCAAAGCCACGTCCTTGCTCACCCGCCCTTGCTGCCTCAATCGCTGCATTCAACGCAAGTAAGTTAGTTTGCTCGGCGATACCGCGAATAACATCAAGCACACTGCCAATGGTTTCACTGTCTTTTTCTAACTCGCTAACCACTGCGGCAGACTCATTAATTTGTCGCGCTAAGTGCTCAATTCTTTCAATCGTTTGCTCAACGCCAGTTTGCCCTGTTTGCGCGTTATCATGGGTCATACTCGCTTTGTTGGCCGCCAACTCAGTATTTTTAGCAATTTCATCAATGGTCGCGCCCATTTCGGTAATCGCCGTTGCCACCATATCAGTTTCATTGAGCTGATTCTCTGCGCCTCGCGATGCCCTAGCCACGTTAGTAGATAGCTCTTGGCAAGATTGGTTCATGGTCTCAACCGATTGGGTTACTTGATGAATAAGCTGCTGGAAACTCTCAACCATACTATTAAAGTGAGTTGCGATTTGCCCAAGCTCATCATTACTTGAGTCATCACAGCGCATCGCCAGATCTTTATTGATCTCAATATGAGTGATTACCTCTGTGATCCGCTTAACCGGCTCTATAATGCTACGAATAATGGTTAGCGTGGCAAATGCCAGCAGCAGCGCAATCAACACCGCGATAGACAAACCAACAATAAATGCCGAATTTTGCTTTTCTGTAATTGCGTTTAACGCTAATGACTCAAGCTGCTGCAGAGCTTGCTCAGTTGTGGCGACAGCTTTACGTAATTGACCAAGTTCACCTTCAGAAATACTTAACCCCATTTGCTGCTCTTTATCGACGAGCGCTTTAAAGTCAGTATCATATTGGCCTATCAACTTAGTCACTTGTTGCTTCACCTCTGGTGAAAGCTGCGAGCTTGCTAACATGCTGCTAAATTTAGCCAAATTGACATCAAACTTAACAACGTAGCTTTGATTACGCCTAAGCATAAAATCCTTCTCTGCACGTCTTAACTGCAGCATTTGCACCATCAAACTCGGCTCATTATATCGCCCCACCACTTCTTCAACTTGATGCACCGCCCTGCGCAAAGTGCCATATAAACCGGTTTTAGGCGTTAAACCTATCTGCTGATTAAGGTTGGTGACACGCTTGAAGGTATCGCTGTAACTCATTACGGCTTGATTAAACTGATTTAGGCTAGTGGTGGGAATATCGTACTTATCAAAATCAGCTTCTAATTGGGCGACGATAGCTTTCACTTGCTGTTGGTTATCTTGGTGTTGGCCTATGTACTTAACATCGTTCCTCGACAAAAAATCTTTTTCGTCTTTGCGCAGACTTAACATCTCATTATTGAGCGTTGCAATACGCAATGATGTATTGGCGAGATCGGTTTGCACTTGGCTAAAGTAAACTTGAAGGCCGAACATGGCGGCTAGTGCGGCAATTGATACGCCAGCACTTAACAATAATTTGTAACGTATTAGCATTTTTACATCTCTTATTATTTGCTGATATTACTTTAGGAAACACTGGATTAAGTATCGCCTTTACCTGTCACAGATCTTTATCGGCCGATTATATAGCAGATTTAACTACAAAAAAGCCCAAAAACCGCAAACATTAACCAACACACGCTAACATTCTAATTATTAAGTTGAAATATAATTAACCACCGAAAACTAATTTGACTCAAACCAGCCTCACAAATAGTATAAAATATACTTTAAAGGAGGTTTTATGATCGTCATTAATGCAGAGTCCGTTCACCAATCGCTTAATTTTCCAGATTTAATCAATGCTTTAGCTGAAACATTTTCCCGTCCAGCAGGAATGCCACAGCGTCGAGTATTTGAGTTGGATAACTCGCCTCAGCATCATGACGCATTTGCAGTTCTGCCTTCTTGGAATGAGCAATCGATTGCAGTAAAAGCCTTCACTTACTTTCCTAATAACCCTAACAAGTCTCCTGAGCTTGCTAGTCTTTACTCAAAGATAATGCTGTTTAGTCGCGAAACTGGTGAGCCCCAGGCACTTGTAGACGGCACTAGCGTGACCTTTTGGCGTACTGCTGCTATTTCCGCACTAGGTAGTCGCTTCTTATCTCGTAAAGATTCTAACAAGCTATTAGTTTTCGGCACCGGTAAGCTAGCCCACTTCATGGCTCTTGCTCACGCGAGTGTGCGCCCAATAACCCAAATTACCGTTTGTGGACGTAGCGACACCAAGGCTCAAAAAACTATTGAGCTAATAAGAAATAAACGCCCAGATATTGAAGTACTACTATGTACTGACATTGAGCAAAGCGTACGTGAGGCCGATATCATCAGCTGCGCTACGGGATCAGCAACACCACTATTTGATGGTAATTGGGTACAACCAGGCACTCATACAGACTTTGTTGGCAACCACAACCACGACAAGCGTGAACTTGATAGCCAACTGATTGTGAAATCCTCGGTGTTTGTCGATTCAAAAATCAATGTTTTTGCCGAAGCTGGTGACTTATTAATCCCTGAAAAAGAGGGTGTATTTGCATTAAGCGAGGTAAAGGGTGAACTAGGCCAACTTTGTAAAGGTGAGATCTCAGGCCGAACCAGTGCTACTGAAATAACCTTATTCAAAACAGTCGGCACTGCACTTGCCGACCTTGTTGGCGCTCAGCTCGTTTTTGCCAAACTAAGCTAACAGGCGAATTGGTATAACGGCTGGCCCCAACATATTAAAGGAGCATCTATTGCTCCTTTTGTTTTACTGCAACTGATCTTAGTCACTCATTTCCTTTTACAAACTATGCCTGCGCTCAGCTTAGCCTCCGTCTCTAAAAATAATTTCTATTGCATTTAAACCTTTTTAGCTATTGGCTATGTCTTATATATATCGACCGCGCACAAGGAAATGCCAGTGACCGCAACAAAGCAGGTATTGGAGTTAGCTCAACTTCAAGAACCTGAACTAATAGATAAAGCTAAACAAGGTGATAAACACGCCTTTAAGCAGCTATACCAAATACACCACCAGCGCGTGTATGCCCTTTGTTTGCGTATTACAGGACAAGTTACGCTAGCGGAAGAAGCAACCCAAGATTGCTTTGTCAGGCTTTGGCAAAAGCTACCTCTGTTTCGCGGCGAAAGTCAGTTTACAACTTGGCTGCATACGCTCAGTGTTAATCAGGCACTATCAAGCGTGAAGAAACACCGTTCATTTTGGGCTCGCTTTATCAGTAATGAAGTAGATATCGACTCGGTTAGTGATGAATATGAAGACCTCGATAAAATCTTACTTAAGCTACCGGAGCGCGCTCGTATTGTATTCGTACTGCATGCGCTCGAAGGTTACAAACATGAAGAAGTAGCCAGTTTAATGGGGATCAGCGCAGGTACCAGTAAAGCTCAATACCACCGCGCACAAAAGTTACTCCAGCAGTTAATGAGTCAACACTCGTTAAATAACGCAAATATAGGCCCAGCAGAAAATGGAGGCCAGTATGAGTCATACAAACATTAATAACTTAGATAGTCAGCTTGCGAAGTTAGTAAAGCATGCGCCGAAAGAGATCGCACCAGAGCAAGATCTTTGGCTAGGCATAGAAAAACAACTCGATAAAAGCGAGTTTCAACAAACCAACAGCAAACGCTCGCAACAATGGCGTCGTTTAGCGGTTGCTAGCATCCTATTACTCACAGGAGTGTTAGGCAGCAATTTTTGGCAAGCTAATATGCAGCCAACAACTGAGGGCTCAGCCTTACTCACTACTTTGGCTGACATTCGGTTACAGCATCAACAACAGGTTGAGCAATTAAGTTTGCAGCAACATGTAAATTGGCAAGCTAGCCAGTTTAGCGATCCGCTCGAAGAAGGGATCAAACAATTAAGAAAAGCCGCAGAACAGATCTACCAAGCACTACAACAATCCCCCAACGACAAGGAACTTTGGCAGCTTTGGCTATGGACTCAAGCAAAAGAAATCGAGTTACTCCAACAAGGTCAATCACTGCCGGTTACGCCATTATCTCAAGGAGCTTTAATATGACCCATAAACTGATTAGTGCTTTAACAATTAGCACGCTATTTCTTTGCCAAAGCGCATTTGCAGCAGAACGTATTCAGCAACAACAAAGCGTGCAGGCAGACCCAAGCGTTAAGGTTAAGGTACAGCGCGGTAACGTCACTTTTAAATCTTGGGATAAAAATGAAATTGCCATCAGCGGTACGCTCGATGAACTTAGCCAAGGCTTTATTTTCAATGTTAGCGGTAATAAGGTGACCATTGAAGATAAGTTGCCGCGCCAATATAGCGGCAGCAATAAAGACGGCTCAATGCTGACGATTACTCTGCCAAGTCAGCTAAAGCTGCACGCTGAGGGTGTATCTGCCGATTATGCGCTAGATTCATTAGCTGGCAAGCTTAATATCAGCTCAGTTAGTGGCAATATAAAAGCCAACAACTTACAACAAAAAGCCGCATTACAAACAGTATCTGGGGATATATCGAGCCGCAGTTTAAGCGGAAAAGTTAGCTTACAAACAGTATCCGGTGATATTAAAGACACCCAAAGTAGCGGCACCTTACGTTACCAACTCGTTAGTGGTGAGCTTACCGCTGATACTCAGGCTAACAAAGTATCAGTAGAATCGGTCTCAGGCGATGCAACTATCGCGCTAGCAAAAGTAGATAACTTAAATATCAAAACAGTGAGTGGCGATATTGAGTTATCACTTAATACTCTTAATGAAAGTGCCACTCTTGGAAGTGTAAGTGGCGATATCGAGATTAAGTTCTTAAGTGCAGCCGATGTAAGTGTTGATATCAATGGTGGACCCGGCGGAAAAATTATCAATAAGCTGACAAACGATCCAGTATCAAAAGGAAAGTACTCACCGCAGAGTTACTTAAAATTTCAAACAGGTAGTGGTAATGCAGAGCTCAATGTTTCTACTATCAGCGGTAAAATTGAATTAGCACAATAACCGTTTATCCAGTAAACATTGATAAAAAAGCCGAATAAGCAAAGCCCTATAAGTCGCTCTTACGCTGCAACTTATAGGGCGTTTCAATATCCCTTATTACTCCACTGCACCTGATAACATTAACTGCAAAAAACGTTTAGCGGCAATGCTGCTTTGTGTTCTTAGCATTACAACACTAAAACATACATCAAGTTGCGGCATATCTTGCGGTGTAAAAATATGCAGCTCATTTCTGATACTCTCATCGAGCAAAGCAACTTGTGGAGTCAGAGCTAGCATTTGTGAATGCTGGATCGCACCAATAATAGGTGGAAATGCGTCGTAGTGGAGCAAGCCAGAAAAGTCACTGCGGTATTGAAAAAACAGATCGCCAAACATATCCAATACACCTGCAGGTAAGTTTCGAGGAATCGCCAAAGGAAACTTTCTAATATCAGCTAATGTTAGCGTCGATTTACTTGCTAATGGGTGATCTTTACGAGCACAAAAAACCGCGTTGTACGAAGGCAAATTAAAGCTCTGAACCAATGCTTCATTGCCAATTTCCTCTCCCTTAACGTCAGTAACCAATAAAGATAATTTACCTTGCATAAGCTTAGTTAAATTATGCTGCCAAGTACCTTCAGTAAGTTCAACATGCACATCAGGAAAGCGATCAATAAAGCGACCAATTGTCGGTCCTAAAATCGTATTTGCCGGAACAGGGCTTGCGCCAATAGCTAAATGGCCACTACTTTTACCTTGTAGGTACTGCAACTCTTTTCTTAGGGTATCGACTCCCTGAATAATCTCTTCACTATGACTAAGCACCAACTCGCCCGACGCAGTTAGCGACATCGCTTGATGCCCGCGATTTAATAGCTCAGTACCTAGCAAGTCTTCTAGCCTTTGAATACTGCGGCTCAATGATGGTTGAGCTAAATTCAATCGCTGCGCTGCCTTTTGGTAATTTCCCTCTTGAGCCAGCACAGTAAAGTTTCTTAAGTGTCTAAATTCAATCATGACTCATCCAAAGCCAACGGTTAACAAGTTAACAACATACAGAGATTGAAAATCACGAACAAGCAGGCTGGTGTTACAACTTGTATCGTAAGTGATGCAAAAAAAGCATAGCCACTAAAACCGTAAGCGCATGTTATTTAAATAATTAATATTAACACTCGCTAAAGTGTATACAAAATACGCATTAGCTAATACGCAAAACGCATTAGCCGGTCATGACTTGCTAACGATAAAAAAGCACTGCGAAGGCAACACTTTCGCAACAAAACAAATAACAAGGAATGGACCATGAAACTCAAAAAAATTAGCATCGTCACGCTAGCGGCGCTATATGCTACAGGGCTAGGGACGCTAGTTGCAGATCCCCTATCTCTGGATAACCAAAATGGTGGCAATAGCGACCTAATGGGGATCAAACTGACACCAGAGCAAATAGAACAATTTAAAAATAAGCCAAAGCATCCTGGTGTTAATACCGCTAATCGCCCTGGCCAAGTCGGCATGAACGTCCACCGTGCAGCTAAAGGCAGCAGCCATAAAGCACCATTTGTATGGGAAGACGAAATCGAAGGTGAACACACTTACATTATTCAATTAATGGATTCACCTATCGCACTTTACCAAGGTGAACGTCCCGATTATGCCGCAACATCACCGCGTAGCAAGCAACCTTCAATGCGCAGTAATGAGCGTTTTGGCACTCTCGATATTAACAGTGATGCCGTTAAAAACTATCGAAACTTCCTTACAGAGAGCCAAGATGTTACTGCCAGCAAAATCAGAGCCGTAGCACCTCGCGCAGAAATTAAACGTCGCTTTAATGTGGCTCTAAACGGTATGACTATGAGTCTAAGCCAGCATGAAGCGGCTAAAGTCGCCGAATTGCCAGGTGTAAAAGCAGTGACTCGCGCTAAAGAATATAAACTGTTTACTGATGTCGGCCCAAAGCACATCGGTGCCGATATGATTTGGCAAGGAAACGGTGTACCAAATAGTGTAGAAATGCGCGGTGAAGGTATTGTTGCCGGTATTATCGATACTGGTATTAACTCTGATCACCCATCATTTGCAGCCGTTTCCGGCGATGGTTATGTTCACAGTAACCCACTCGGCGAAGGTAACTTTGTTGGTGACTGTGTTGAATATCCAAACATGTGTAACAGCAAACTGATTGGTGTACGTTCATACGACATCATTACAGACACCTTTAAAGATCCTATCTTCCAACCTGACATCCCTGAATGGGAAGTCGACTACAAACGTGCCCCTACAGGTGAAGATTACAACGGTCACGGTTCTCACACCGCAGGTACTGTTGCGGGCAACGTATTAAAAAATGTCGCTTACCAGCTCGCGGGGATGGAAGAAAAGTCTGACGGTTTCGATACGCCACTAGTGTTCCCTGAAATTTCAGGTGTCGCACCACGTGCCAATATTATCGCTTACCAGGTTTGTTACCCAGGCGGTGGCTCATTTGGCGAAACCTTCGGTGGCTGTCCTGGTGATGCGCTCGTAGCAGCAATTGAAGATGCCATTGTTGATGGCGTTGATGTTATCAACTTCTCAATTGGTGGCCTTGAATCACTACCTTGGTACGATGCCATTGAAATGGCGTTTCTCTCAGCCCGTGAAGCCGGTATCTCTGTTGCTGCGTCAGCAGGTAACTGGGGCCAGTATGGTCCATCTTATATTGACCATGTATCACCTTGGTTAACCTCAGTTGCGGCCAGCACTCATGGCCGTCAAATTGAGCCTATCGCAGGCCGAATTAGTGATTATGTTGGCGACAATGCCCCTGATGATATTGAAGGTTACGGCATCACAGGCGACTTTACCGGTAACTTAGTCGATGCAGCAAACTTTGGCGATGGTCTTTGTTTAGAGCCATTTGCTGAAGGTACATTCGATAGCAACGACATTGTGCTTTGTAAACGTGGCGACATTGCCCGTGTACAAAAGGGAATCAATGTTGCAGAAGGCGGCGCAGGTGGCGTAATCCTTTATAACGCTATCTCTTGGGATGACGGTCAAGGCGGCAACAGCCTGAACTTAAACCCGTTCCCAATCCCGGGTATCCACGTCGATTATGATGCAGGTAATGCATTAGTTGATTGGGTTGCCAATTCAACTGCCACCCCGCAAATCAGTATTTATGAATCAGAAATAGCAGCAAGCGAGCGCGAAGCCGATATTTTAGCTAACTTCTCTTCTCGTGGCCCAAGTACAACCAACCCTAATACTATGGTACCGAATGTATCAGCACCTGGGGTCGATGTATTTGCAGCTTACTCAGATGAAATGCCATTTAGCCTGTACCCAGCACCAAGTGACTATGTCGCTATTAGTGGTACCTCAATGTCTGGCCCTCATGTCGCCGGTGCCCTAGCCTTGCTGACCCAAGCGCACCCTCAGTGGACACCCGCAATGATCCAGTCTGCATTAATGATGACGGCGCAGTCAGGTAAAGCTTATAACAATGACTATCCACCAACACTTGAAACTGCGACCTTCCACCAAATGGGTAGCGGTGTTATCAATGTCGCCCGTGCTGTAAAAGCCGGTCTAGTAATGGATGAAAATGGTGACAACTACCGCGCAGCTAACCCTATGGAAGGCGGTGATGTCACGGCACTAAACGTACCATATCTAGTCAATGCAGAGTGTAAGAGCACTTGTACTTGGATGCGTACCTTTACCGCGACTCAAGACGGCGAATGGACCGTTGATACCGAAGTCCTAGATATGGATGGCGCGCCGTTCTTAGAGCTAGATGTTCACCCAAAAACCTTTACGGTAAAAGCGGGTGAAACACAGAGCATCATGGTCACGGCAAAAGTACTTGATGTAACCTCAGTAAATGCAAGTTCTGCTAATCTAGACCTATTTGGCAAGGTCAATCTAACCCCTGCAAATACAGCGATTCCAGATCAGTACTTACCGGTTATTGCCAGCTTTAGCGGCTCAACCCTACCTGAAATCGTATCAGGTCTAATCCACCGTGATAACGGCACTATGCTAACGCCTGAACTCATGACTAAAGAAGTCGCTGAGCTGAACGTTAAAGTTCATGGCTTAACAGCTGGAGAGGTCATTGAAAGCCAGCTAAGTGCTGCTTATATCGACTTTAATGATCCTGAAACCTTAATGGATAACCCAGGTATTAAACTGCATTTCTTTGACGTACCAGAAGGCACAGCACGTATAGTCTGGGAGCAGGTATCGCAAGATAAAGCTGCTGCAAGCTCACTCGATATCGGTATGGATCTCAACGATAATGGCATGGTTGAATGGTATGACGAAGCGATTTGTTATTCATTTACCGATGTGCAAGATTATTGTGCGATTAATAATCCGATGCCAGGCCGTTATTGGGCAATGCTAGGTAACTTCAAACGTCCATGGAGTGATATTGAAGAAGATACCCTTGATACCATCACAACTAGCTTAGCTGTGATCCCAAGTGCAGATAGTGGTGACCTTAGCGTAACAGGCCCACAAACCACTAATGGTATTGATCCATATAACCTAGCAATCAACTGGTCGCTAGATGGCGCTAAAAAAGGTGATCGTTTTTACGGTTTAGTTGAAGTAGGTAATAGCGCTGACAATGTCGGTAACCTTGGCAAGATGGCGCTTAACTTAGTCCATGCCGGTGATGACCTGATGATTAGCACCAGCCAGCAGCAAGCGAAAGAAGGTGACATTGTTCAAGTAAACGTGCAATTGGCACCAAACATGTTAGGTCTTGAGCGTGATGCCAACATGCAGATAGCCCTACCTGACGGCTTACAGCTAGTAGCTGATTCAGTAATGGCTAGCAGTAATAACCAAGACTTGGCTGATTCGCTGACAGTTGAAGGTAACCAAATCAACCTTGCCACTATGCAGCAAGCCAGTAATACACAAGCCCGAGAGTATCAATTTACTACCAGTGAAAATGACTTAACCTGTCGCGTTCCTGTAGGGTCAAATCCGTATTACTTAGACTTGTATAAAGAAGCTAATATTGAGCCAGAGTTTGCAATTAGCGGCCGTGCCAATGAGATCTTAACTATTCCACTTAGTCTATTTGGTATCGATAGGATCCCGCTTTATAACAACAACCCTGACTACATGGAAGAAGATGTTTTATCTATTTCACCAGGTGGTTTCATTCAGTTAGACAGCATGCCACTGTTCTGGTCATTGCACTTCCCAATGGATGGGCAATTCTTCCCAGATACAGTTATAGCGCCACTTTGGCGAGGCGATGGCATGATCATGCCAGAGTTCAACATGGACACAGAGTCTTACGATGGTGTATCGCTTGCCTCGACAACTGACGGTCGTTACTTAATCGTTGAGTGGGACAACATGCGTCAAGAGTTTGCCTTTGGTGTTAACTTCGACCCTGACTACGATGCGCGTTATAGCTTTGAGCTACTTGCCTCTACAGAGCTTAACTTTGCAGCAGGTGAGCATGAGTTTATTTTTGCCTACGATAAAATCAGTGGTCAGAAGTCGCACTTAGGCTCAATCGGTCTGCATGGTTTCCATGGTCCACGCGGCACCTTTGGTCCAGCATACGGTTATAGTGGTTCAAGTTTTGCTTTTGATGATGTCGATGAAAAAATCTCAGAAGGTCTAGTGGTTTGTGCTAACTACTTCGGTCCTGAGCAAACAGCCATTGATCTGTCATTCTCTGTACGTGTTGGTGCAGCCAGCGTAGGTCAAGATCTACAAATTGATGTAGATAGCGACTACACAGGTAGCGACAGCATCACTACCAGTACTTCACTTAACGTGCCATCAAACCTTGCGATTGGTGCACTGAGTAATATGAGCGTTGATGAGAACAACAGCATCAGCTTTGAAGTCATGGTACAGGACAAAGAGAACACCGCTAATGGCATTCAAGTAGCTGCAGACAACGTGACTGCAACGGTTGAAGGCAACATGGTGACACTAACTCCTGATGCTGATTGGCATGGTGAAACTATGGTGAGCGTAACAGCCCACGATATGGCTTTCCCGAATGATGCGGTTAGCACAAGCTTTATGCTTACCGTTAATTCTGACGGAACCGAACCGACAACAAGTACCCCACAACCAGAGGTGGCAGAGCCTGCACCTGAGACGGATTCAAGTGGTGGTAGTTTAGGTTTCTTAGGTCTTGCATTACTTGGCTTATTTGCAGCTGGTCGTAAAAAACTGCATTAATACCAAGATTTTTAGAGTACTAAGGTTAAGTAAACGTTTTCATTGTTTTCACAACGCTTAACCTTATTTTCTTCGGCCCTCAAATGAGGGCCTTTTTTTTAGCACGAGAACGATTAACTGACTTACTAATCTTTGTCGCGATAAAAGCTTTATTTAACAGACTTAATCTCTGCATCGGTTAAATAGCGCCATTCACCTAGTTCAAGCTCAGCATCAAGTTCAATGGCACCCACACTTTCACGGTGCAGTTTAGTCACTTTATTACCCACAGCAGCCAGCATACGCTTTACTTGATGGTACTTACCTTCAGTAATGGTTAAACGTGCTTGATTCGAGCCTAAGATTTCAAGCTCTGCAGGCTTAGTTAGACCATCTTCATTGTTAAGTTGTACACCGTCTCTAAACTGCTGCACTAAATCGTCAGTCAGTGGCTCTGCCGTTTCTAATAAATAACGCTTGCCGCACTCTTTCTTTGGCGAAGTGATTTTATGTGACCACTGACCATCAGTCGTAATTAGCACTAGACCTGTTGTGTCAGCATCTAAACGGCCAGCAATGTGTAAATCTTCAGGGCGGATAACATCCAGCAAGCTAATAACTGACTGGTATTCTTCATCAATTGTTGAGCAAATCGTATCAACAGGCTTATTTAGCATGATAAAGCGCGGGCCGATAATAGTTAGCAGCTCGCCCTCTAGGCGGATCTCATGCTCATCAGTGACCTTAAAGCCTGAGTTTTTAACCACTTCGCCATTACAGGTTACATCGCCACGATGTAGTGCTTTTTTGGCAGAAACACGAGAGTGTGAAGTTGACTCACAAATAAATTTATCTAAACGCACAGGCAGAACTCAGCTTATATAACCATAATGGCCGACATTATGAGGCCAGTGTGACTAAAGGGCAAAGTTTTGCGTACTTTGACTGCAAACAAACAGCAAGCTTAGGCTGCAAGCCCGTCACTTCAATATCGACACCAAAACAACTAAACCTCTGTGCTAGTGACCTTTTTAATCATAAAGGTTAGTAATAAACCTTTTCCTATTGATGATTTTTTTCACATAGCAATTAGTTACAAACTGCCGCTTGTTCGAGGCACGCCAAAAACATTAACATAAGTAACCGTATGTATATTTGTAGACATAAAACAATCGGTAATTAAAGCGCAGCAATATAGCTGCTCTGCTAGTCGTAATTGATAAAACTGACTAGACACAATAATAACAATTGACGATACAGACTAAAGGAAGAACAAATGAAAAAAGTACTCGTTGGGGGCTTCTGCGCTTCCCTTATCGTTGGCCTTAGTGCATGTAATAGTGAACCAACCGAAGTAAAGGCACCTGAGGCAAGCAAAACAGAAACCGCAGTCGCGGTAGAGCAAGCGCTCACATCAGGCATTGATTTTGCCAATTTCGATAAATCAGTTCGTCCGCAAGATAACTTCTACGAATACGTTAACGGTACTTGGATTAAAGATACCGTCATTCCAAGCGATCGCACCAGCTCAGGTGCCTTTTACGATCTACGAGAGAAATCACGTGATGACGTAAAAGTCATTATCGAAGAAGTTGCTGCAATGCCAAATCTAAAAGATGGCAGCGACGAACAAAAAGTGGCGGCGCTATATAATTCATTTATGGATGTCGATACCCTAAACAAGCTTGGCGTAACACCTATTGCTAGCGAGCTTGAAAAAGTAAACGCGATAAAATCAAAAGATGAGCTAGTTACTTATTTTGCTCGCAGCCAAATTCAAGGCGGCGGCACGCCAATGGCATTTTATATTAACGTCGATGCCAAAGACTCAAGCCGCTATGCCACTCATATTTGGCAATATGGCTTAAGCTTGCCAGAAAAAGATTACTACCTAAATCAAGACGAGCGCTTTGTGAACATTCGTAAAGCCTATCTTGAGCACATTGAAAAGATGTACAGCTTAGCGGGTCTGCCAAATCCAAAAGAGAGCGCAGCAGCTGTTTTGGCGCTTGAGACTGAAATTGCCAAAAAGCACTGGGATGTGGTTGAAACACGTGACAGCACCAAGACTTATAACAAGTACCAAATCAAAGATCTGCCAACGCTAGCGCCAGATATTAACTGGGACGGTTACTTAGCAACACTCGGCGCCGACAAGCAAGCCGATATCATTATCAACCAACCAAGCTATATTCAAGGTTTAAACCAAGTGATTAAAGATACCGATCTAGCTACTTGGAAAACTTATATGCAGTGGCACGTGCTAACTCACGCAGCCAGCACGCTAAGTGAAGATCTTGATAACGAGAACTTTGAGTTCTTCTCTAAGACTCTAAATGGTCAACAAGAGCAAGAGCCACGCTGGAAGCGCGGGGTTTCAACCGTAAACAGCTTACTCGGTGAAGTTGTGGGTAAAGTGTACGTTAAACGCCACTTTAAGCCTGAAGCAAAAGAGCGCATGCAAGTGCTAGTTGAAAACTTACGCGGAGCATACGGCGACAGCATCGAGTCACTTGAGTGGATGAGCGCAGACACCAAAGTAGCCGCTAAAGATAAACTGGCTAAGTTTGATCCTAAGATTGGCTACCCAGATCGCTGGGAAGACTACAGCAAACTCACTATTAAAGCCGATGACTTATATGGCAATAATGTACGTGCTAGCGAGCTGAGCCATGCTAAAGAGCTTGAAAAGCTAGGCAGCCCAATCCGTAAGTGGGAATGGCACATGACGCCACAAACTGTAAACGCTTACTACAACCCAACCATGAATGAAATCGTGTTCCCTGCAGCGATTTTGCAGCCACCGTTCTTTAACATGCAAGCAGATGACGCGGTTAACTACGGTGGTATTGGCGCGGTTATCGGCCACGAAATGGGCCATGGTTTTGACGACCAAGGTGCTAAGTTTGACGGTGAAGGTAACATGCGCGATTGGTGGACCGAGCAAGACTTAACTGAGTTTGCCGCACGTGGTAAAGCCCTAGTTGAACAATACAACGGCTACGCGGTATTTGACGATTTAAACGTTAATGGTGAGCTAACACTTGGCGAGAACATTGGTGATCTTTCAGGTGTAACCATTGCTTACCGTGCTTACAAAAAGTCACTTAACGGCAAACCTGCACCAGTGATTGACGGCTTAACAGGTGATCAGCGTTTCTTCATTGGTTTCACTCAAATTTGGCGTGCGAAAATCAAAGAAGAATCAATGCGTAACCGTGTAGCAACTGACCCTCACTCACCAGCAGAGTTCCGTGCAGTTGGTGCATTATCAAATATGCCTGAGTTCTACAGCACCTACGATGTTAAGCCGGGCGACGCTATGTATATCGCCCCTGAAAAACGCGTAAAAATTTGGTAATTGAACGCTAGGATCTAGGTCCTAAAAATAAAAACTTAAAAAGCCGTTGATGTCTCATTTCATCAACGGCTTTTTGTTTATTGTGGGCTTTCTAACGCTTTTGCTCACACTATGAACAAATGTTCATTTGCCATTCAGCGTAGCTTAAGCAATATCAAGTTAGATTACAGTCACAGCCACAAATTAGGACAGCTATGAACCGGATCTTACGGACATTTTTCATCTTCTTACTGTTACTGTCGACCCGTACAGCCTTTGCTCACACAGTTGATCACCAGCAAGGCAATACCAAAAATAACGGCAGTTACTGCGCCAAACTTGCTCTGTCTAAAAACCTTGATGGCCTGACCGCTATTCAATCAATGCAATATCAAGTGCCGAGACAAACTAGCGCCGATCTCGACACTCTATACAGCCAAGCCAATGATGCTCAACAAGAGTTAGCACAGCTACTTAATATGATCAGCAAAGAGTCTCACACTCAGTCAGTGCTTGCCGATATTAAAAGCCGTGAAAGAGCTGAAGCCAAAGTACAAAATAAGCTTGATAACGATGCCAGCCAACTTACCGACCTAGTGCGCGCCAGTATTGTTAGCAACGACATTCACAACCTGATGCAAGCGTTTGATTTACTCAAAACAGACAGCCAAATTATTCAGGTTAAAAACCGCTTTGCAACGCCAAAAGAGTCTGGCTACCGTGACTTAAACCTACTCGTCAAATTGCCAAAGTCGCAAATGATTGCTGAAGTGCAGCTGCATTTAGCTGACATTGCAGAGATTAAAAGCGGCGCTGAGCATCAAGTTTATCAGCAGGTGCAATCAATACAGGCATCAGCCAATAAACAGCAACGTGATTTAAGCGAAATTGAAACCGCCAAAATCACTCAGCTACGCCAAGAGTCACACAAGCTTTACCATAAAGCGTGGCTTAAATATAAGCGCAACGACCAAGCTAATATCATTAGCGCCGCGGCTTAACTCTCTCGCGGTTAACAAAGCTTAAGCGAGAACAAACAAGTTAAAATCAAGGAGCCAATATGGCTCCTTTTTTATTGCTTATCAGCCACCAGCTAGCGTGTCTTAGCGCTAAACAATCTCAATCACTATAACCAAAAGCCAAGATGGACGATCAACTTGTTATCTGGTGGCGATATCTCATACATCAACCTGCACTTCTTAGCGATTTGGGTATATACTCCGCCCCAATAGTTAACAGACCCAAATGCCTCTAAGAACTTATGAACGATATCATTGAGCAACTCCAAGAAATGAGCGAAACGGTACCCGTACCGTTAGAGCTAGCAACTTTTGAACAAATTGTTGAAGTGGAAGAAGAAATCCTTATCCCACTACCAATGGAGCTAAAAGAATACTTACTTTATGCCAGTGATGTTATTTGCGGCAGCCTAGAGCCAGTAACCGCAAGCGACCCAAATTCGCATACTTACCTGCCAGAAGTGGCCGCATATGCGTGGTCAATCGGCTTACCGCGTGAATACGTGCCAATCTGCCAGCAAGGCGATAGCTTTTTCTTCATCAGCCAAGAAGGCCAAATTCAACTTTGGCAAGATGATGAGATCTATGAAGACGATTCTTGGGAATCATTCTGGGATTGGGCTGAAGAAGTTTGGATGCGCAGCTAATACAACAAGTATAAGCACACGCAATCCACGAAAATTATTTAAGGAAACAACATGTCTAAAGAACTTGGCCTAAATGCCATTGAAATGCAGTATCTTCGTCATTCGCTTGCACTAACTACTGCGCAAGTTGCTGAAATCGGCAAAGTAACAGAAGCTGACGTTATCGCTTGGGAAGCTGGCGAAAAGCCTGCACATATGCCAGTGCAAAAGAAGCTAATGGAAATTGATGAAGCGATTGAAATGCAAGTGCTTAACACTTGCGATGGTATCGAAGAGTTATTTAAGACTGAGCCAAAGCGCGCCCTAAGCTTTGTGGTTTATCCAACTCAAGCACTATATGCGCAGTACAACCCTGAGTTTTTAGGCACATTGCCACTTGCTGAGCTATATAACGTTTCAGCTTACCGCATTAAGAAAGAGTGCAAACTTATGCTAGAAGTTGACGTGGTACTTGTGCCATTAGACTTTGAATCATACAAAGCGTTCCGCGATAAAGACGGCTTAAAAGAAAGCCGAGAAAACCGCGCGCTTTGGGCTAAAACTCAACTATAAGCGTTAGGTCCTAGGTCCTAGGTCCTAGGTCCTGCATTAAAAAAGCATCCATCTATTTAAACTTTCTGTTTAAAAATAGTGGATGCTTTTTATTTACCGAGTTTACCCAATTATTCCAGCTTACCCTCTTCTTTCGCCAAGCCTTTTGCCATAGCTTCACGCTGAGTGATTCGGTCACGGTATGCCGTTAATTTAGGTGGAATATCTTGTTCAAAGCGGGTCGCCCACAGCAATGTGTGACCCAATAAAATATCCGCCACAGTAAACTGCTCACCCAATAAAAACTCACTCTCTGGTAGCCATATCTCCGCTATTGCAGCGGCTTTATCAAATTCCCATTTGGCCACAGGCAATATTGCATGTAAACGCTGCGCTTCAGGTAAGGCAAATTTGTGTTTGCCCATAGTCCACAGCGGCTGCTCTAACTCACTAATAATAAAACTTATCCATTTATGGTGCAGCGCAGACTCTGGCGTTGCCATTTCAGGCAATAACTTCCCTTGACCATATTTTTCAGCCAGATATAAAACGATGGCTGCCGATTCAGAGATAGCCACGCCATTATCAACTAACGCTGGCACTTTAGCGCATGGGTTGGCCGCTAAAAACTCAGCATCCTTAGCGTCGCCATTAGCAAAGTTAATGTGCCGATATTGCCAATCAAGCCCTAACTCTTCTAACGTCCACGACACCCGTAAAGAGCGACTACGGGGAATGCCAAATAGCTTAATCATGATGCGTTTCCTTATCGTAAATATCTAAAACAAACTAGCTGCAAACTAACCTACGCTGAGAAGACAGCAATAGAAAGCCTGAGTTTGTTTCAAAATAATATGCCTTTAAATCAAGCACGATATTGCTTAGGTTAGTAGCTAACGTGACGGCTGTTAGCCAGAAATAACAAAGTAGTAAGCGGGTGAAAAATAGCGAAGCCTGACATGGGTAAAACAATATAAGTAAGCAAGACTAGCAACTAGATGAAAATAATGATGCTAATGTTGCCATGCTTTTGCTAGATGCATCTGATAGTCTCAAACGTATTGAAAGTAATAATAAAACTAATTCCCCCCTTAATTAAAAATAAGAATATCAATCAAGATGAGCGAGTACAGCGCAGCAATATCAAACCAAAAAATAAATTTATCTAGGCTGATAAGTGGCATAGGCCCTGGTCTCCTGATGGCTGCAGCCGCTATTGGCGCCTCACACTTAGTGGCATCAACTCGTGCTGGTGCAGAGTTTGGCTGGCAACTGGCTTGGGTTATTTTGGCGGTTAATTTACTTAAATACCCATTTTTTGCGGCTGGGGCACGCTACACTGCTGCAACCGGTGAAAACCTACTACAAGGCTATTTAAGACAAGGACGTAAATACTTAATAGTATTTACCCTGCTAAACAGTATTGCAGCTGTCGCCAGTACCGCAGGCGTTGCTATGCTCACCGCAGCAATGTTGACTCAATTTGTGCCTCTAGCCATTGATCTGCTGGCGCTGCTAGTACTGCTATCGAGTTTGATTATTTTAATCTTTGGCCATTATGCCCTGCTCGATAAATTGACCAAGGTGATCATGCTCGCCCTCACCTTAACCACTTTAATTGCCGTAGCACTCGCCTTTGACGCACCAAGTCTGATTGAACCAAGTTTTGTAAGTGAGTCACCTTGGCAATGGGCATATGTGGGATTTTTAGTAGCAATGATGGGTTGGATGCCCGCCCCGATTGAGGTCAGCGCATGGAACTCATTATGGTTAATTGAAAAGCAAAAGCTGCAACCCATTACTAAGCAGCAAGCCTTGTTTGATTTTAACTTTGGCTACCTTATGACAGCTCTGCTAGCGGTAGTATTTCTCGCATTAGGTGCATTAGTGATGCATGGTAGCGGCGAGCAGTTCTCAGCATCGGGCGTTAAGTTTGCCAATCAGCTCATCAGCCTTTATAGCCAAGTGATGGGCAATGAAACCCGCTACCTTATCGGCGCAGTGGCGTTTTTATGTATTTTCAGTACCACAGTCACCGTAATTGACGGTTACAGCCGCACCTTAAATATGGGCTGGCAACTACTGACAAAGCAAACTAACAGTGAGCGCAGACTAAACCTAGTAATGCTGGCGCTATCTGTTTTTGGTCTTTGTATCATATTGTTTTTTAAAGGTGCTCTACTTCCTCTACTCGAATTTGTTATGATCCTTGCCTTTATGACAACTGTGGTATTTGCTTGGCTTAACTATAAGTTGATGATCAGCACAGCACTTTTGCCAGCAGATAGGTATGGTAGCGCCATGCGAGTCCTTTCATGGCTAGGATTAATTTACTTAGTCAGTTTTGCCGCGCTCTTTATCTATTGGATGATAACCAAATAACGTAAACGGACACCTACACCTTAATGCACCTAATAACAAAAACACTAATAGGCTCAGTCGTTGTTGGCTGCTGTCTTTGGGCTGCAAACAAAGCAAGTGCAAATAGAACAGCAAATAGCGATCTCGCCAAACAACTGCCGACCATTATCAACCAAAGTGAGCGCCCTTTTAGCGGTGTGATAATGATTAAGCAAGATAACCAGCCGGTGTTTGCCTATATCTCGGGCGACAATATTGATAATGACTCGAGCTTTTTAATCGGTTCGTTATCCAAACAAGTGACAGCAACATTAGTTTTGCAAGCCGTTGATGCTGGACTCATTGACTTAGATAAAAGCGTCAGCCACTACTTATTAAAAGATGGTAATAAGCCCCGGGCGTATGTTCCGCCAAGCGTTACGGTATCGCAGTTACTCAGCCACACATCAGGGCTGTTAAACCTAGGCGAGCTACCAAGTTTTAAACCCGGAAGTCAGTTTCAATACTCAAATTATGGTTATGCCTTACTTGGCGACATACTTGAAGTGGTTTACCAACAACCCATCAACGAGCTAGTAAAGCAACTCAGTCAACAAAACAAGCTTGATGGCTTATATGCCGAAACTGGCGATATCAATAATATTAAAACCAATCATGCTAACTTCATCTTAGGTAGCAGCGAGACCTTAACTGAAGATGCTGATGGAAACTCACTATCACAATTAACCCCGATAGAACTTAACATTGATAAACCAATGATAGCCTTTGGCGGTATGGCTGCATCAGTTGAAGCCTATGCCCGCTTTCAAGATGCGCTGTATAACGGCAAACTGCTTAGCCCAAAAAGCCTGGCATTAATGACCTCTCCACAAGCGACTCGCGAGCATAGATGGGGCGTGCTGGAATACGGCTACGGCACACAAATCAGCCGTGACGAACAACTCGTCGAATACAGTCATAGTGGCTATGTACCCGGTTATGTCAGCCTAGCAGTGTATTATCCTAAATCTAAAGTCAGTTTACTCATTTTAGAGAATACCTCTTGGGATCTCAGCGACCGTGAGCGAACCTTTGGCTTACACGATGATATTCGTAACAGTATTCGCAGCAGATTAATTGCCCTAGAAAATCGCCCAGTTGTCAAACTATATCAAGCAGGTATTAACGCGGTTGAAAATGCAATGGCGCCAGCGAATACGGCAGCAAGAGCTGCAGAGTAATTGCTATGTTAAGGGCTAACTTCTGCTATACTTGCGCTCGATAATCGCGCAGCCGCGCGATCCTAAAGTTAGAAGAAATCAAACTCATGATTAACAATGATATTTTACGTAAAGTTCGCTATATCCTCGACTTAAGCAACGCAAAAATGATCCGTATTTTTGCGAAGACTAAGCACGAAGTGACACAAGAGCAAATCATCGACATGCTAAAAAAAGAGCATGAAGAAGGTTACGCGCCTCTTAATGACAAAAACATGTGTCGTTTCTTAGACGGTTTAGTGATTTACAAACGTGGCCTAAAGCCAGGTGCAGAAGCGCCAGAACCTGTATCTCAATTGACCAACAACCTTATCTTCAAGAAGTTAAGAGTGGCATTTGAACTACGTGAAGACGATATCATTGAAGCGCTAGAACTAGCTGAGTTCAACATGAGCAAGTCAGAGCTAGGCGCCCTATTTAGAAAGCCTGGTCACAAGCACTATAAGCCATGTGGCGACCAAGTATTACGTAACTTCTTGATGGGCTTATCACTTAAGCACCGTCCAGAAAACGCTAACTAATTCACCATAGAATTAGTGCATAAAGCGAATAGAAAGCACTGCCACTGGCGGTGCTTTTTTATATCGGTTGATTGTTGTAATCAGCCATGTTGCTCGTATTTAAAACACGCTCGCAAAACCCTCCCCAGCGCCCCGCCTTACAATCTTTGTTTTAGCTCACTAAATTAGCGGTTATTTAAACAAAAACGGTGAAAATTTTTTGCCTAATTCCGCCGCAAACGCTAACAAAGATCACACTTTGTGTTAGTCTTCCGTGATTAGCGTCATCCATCCCACAATAACAACGAAAAGGTTTCCAATGGACGATAACAAACGCCCCCTCTATCTTCCTTTTGCCGGTCCAGCCATTTTAGAAGCCCCTTTGATCAACAAAGGTAGTGCTTTTACCGAAGAGGAAAGGATCTTTTTTAATCTTGAAGGCCTACTGCCACACGTTATTGAGACTATTGAAGAGCAAGCATCACGTGCTTACGACCAATATAAAAACTTCAGCAATGATCTCGACAAGCATATCTATCTACGCAATATTCAAGATACCAACGAGACTCTTTACTACCGTCTAGTACAAAATCACATTACCGAGATGATGCCTATCATCTACACCCCAACAGTGGGTATGGCTTGTGAGCGTTTCTCTAAAGACTATCGCCGTAACCGTGGCCTGTTTATCTCTTACGCCAACAAAGATCGTATCGACGATATTCTTAATAACTCTACCCGTCAAAAAGTAAAAATCATCGTAGTCACTGACGGTGAGCGCATCTTAGGTCTAGGTGACCAAGGTATTGGCGGCATGGGGATCCCAATTGGTAAGTTATCGTTATACACCAGCTGTGGTGGTATTAGTCCAGCTTACACACTGCCAATTACCTTAGATGTTGGCACAGATAATCCGCATCTACTGGAAGATCCAATGTATATGGGCATGCGTAGCCCACGTATTGGCGGCGAAGAATACACTGAATTTGTTGAAGCCTTTATGCAAGCAGTTAGCCGCCGCTGGCCAGATGCATTAATTCAGTTTGAAGATTTTGCGCAGAAGAACGCCATGCCACTGCTTGAGCGTTATAAAGATCAATACTGCTGCTTTAACGACGACATTCAAGGTACAGCAGCAGTAACCGTAGGTTCACTACTTGCCGCATGTAAAGCCGCCAAAAGTAAGCTAAGCGAGCAACGCATTACCTTCTTAGGGGCAGGCTCAGCCGGCTGTGGTATTGCCGAGGCAATCGTGGCACAAATGGTGTCTGAAGGCATTAGCGAAGAGCAAGCTCGCAAGCAAGTGTTTATGGTGGATCGCTGGGGAATGTTGCAGTCAAACATGCCTAACTTACTACCCTTCCAGCAAAAGCTGGCACAAAACTGCGATGATATTGCTGACTGGGATAACTTCAGCGACAACATCTCGCTACTTGATGTGGTTAACAACGCTAAACCAACGGTATTGATTGGTGTTTCAGGCGCGCCGGGACTCTTTACCGAAGAGATCATCAAAGCGATGCATAGCCATTGCAAGCGTCCAATTGTGTTCCCACTGTCGAACCCAACCAGCCGCGTTGAAGCCACGCCAAAAGATATTTTGCACTGGACTCAAGGCCAAGCATTGGTTGCAACCGGTAGCCCGTTTGAGCCAGTGATTGTTGATGACACCACTTATGAAATCGCCCAGTGTAATAACAGCTATATCTTCCCAGGCATCGGTCTAGGTGTATTAGCCTCAGGCGCAAAGCGTGTTAGTGATGCAATGCTAATGGCATCAAGCCGCGCATTAGCTGAGTGTTCACCGCTAGCGATTGATGGTGAAGGTTCACTATTGCCTAAGCTTGAAGACATTCATAAGGTCAGTAAGCATATTGCCTTTGCAGTAGCACGAATGGCCATTGAAGAAGGCCATGCCTTGCCAGTGACCCCAGAGCAGCTGAATTATGCCATTGACGATAACTTTTGGATGGCAGAGTATCGTAATTATAAACGCACTGCGTTCTAAGGTTCTGCTTCGGAACCTTAACTAACGAAGTTAGGTTATCAAGCTGCGCTTGACCTTATCGTTAGACTGCGTCTAACAACTAAAGTCGTGAGCTTCCAGCTCACACACGGGCAAGAGGGGATCAACAGCAATCCCCTCTTGCATCTCCCCTGCCGCCCCGACGAAGTTGTTGACCCTCACTCATTTTCGACAATATCTATCGCCTCATATTCGCCGTCCATGGCTCACCTAAGGCTATTTCGGCATCCATGCCTCAATCACGATATTTATCTTCAATGACCTCGGCAACTCCGATGGGGAATCGGTGTTATCTGTAAGTGTCGTAGCTTACTTTTGCCCCTTTATTGGTTTCAGGCGATAAGCAGCACAGATTAAGAAACAAGCAGTAGACCTACTTTTACTAATCGATAAATGACTGTTACTTATTACTTTCGATAAGACATTTATATCAATGCTCAATTTTCCGAGTTCGTTTATTCAGTACTACTCTGTTCGAGTGCTTATTAATCAATAGCTTTCCTTTAGGTGAGCTTAAATAGTAGTTCTATTGTGCATGCGGGTTTTGCAAAAATACAAGTGCATGCGCACTACACAAATTATGTGTCAAGAATGTCGGCTAAGTCTTTCAATGCTAGATTGATTCTTGCGATATCAACCTAATGCACATATACTTGTCATGTAGATGTTAGGTAATTTACTAACTATCTGAATCCTTTAGGGAACGCAGAAACAGAGGTGTGCTATGTTAGTAGCAATGAGAGATGCAGACGTAAAAGTAGATACTTTTAACTATGATTTGTCGCGAGCAAAAAAGAATGTTGAAGGTCGTGGTTCAGAAACTGCGGTAACATTTTCTGGTCCAAAGTCTCCTATGGATATATTTAAGGCGTTAATGGATGTCAACCCAAGCAACACAGTACAAAGTAAGCGTAAGTTATAATTTTGTTAAAATCTTTAAAAATTTAGATTCAACCAAGCCACCTTTTCGTTATCCATCTGAACAGCCAGATGCGATTAAAGTAGTTACATTCATTTCAGAATATCTAGCGAATGGCTGGGATGGTTCTCTCAATGGTAAAAACATCCATTCAGAAAATGTTCCTACAGATGATCCCAACTGGCTTAAAAAAGTCGAATATGCTCAAAAGCATGACTTATATCACTATCATATCGGTATTCCTTATTACGAAATATCGGATGATTATTCAACATCTGAATATGTAATTCATTATAAAAAAATCGATAACTATCATATCAAGTTAGTTGATCTGGATTATCATAACCCTATGACTTTGCCAAAAGAACGCTATCTTGAAGGTGAGGTCGATTTATTTAGTAACTATTAATTGTTAGATATGTGGGGTCAGGGTAAACTTTATTTGATTGCCATACTTTTTCTTATCCTACGACCTAGCTTTAGACTCCTTACTCTAACTGATTTCTGTCCATTAATGAGCTAGGACTTTAACCATTACTCCATATGCCAAAGATTGTGCTTTTCTAACCTAGTGCAGATGCGGCTGAGACCGTCGAAAACAGGGATGTTTTCGTTGAGCCCACATGGATGTGCTTGCGGCGAGTCTCAGAAGTGTCTGCACATACGCTGGCCGCAGGCCATTGGAACCACTAATGGTTGATTTCAAGCAGTGCTTAAATAAGCTTACATTGCTAAATCCCCTTCGCGAGATTGCAAAATACCCAATCACCACAAACAGAAACAAAAAGGCTACAGAAACCCTGTAGCCTTTTTGACTTAACTTTTTAGCAAAAAGTTAAAACTACTTTCCAGCAATCACAGCCTTAATGCTGTTAAGCATCGAACGGTCAGTTCGCGCTTTTTTCAACTTGCGCACGCTTTCTTTAAGCGAAGCATCAGACAAGCGGGAATTTGTGGGGTCAGAGTAAACTAAACAATTAACTCCGAATCCTCAGAGTATTGCTTGTCTAACCTAGTGCAGATGCGGCTGAGACCGTCGAAAACAGGGATGTTTTCGTTGAGCCCACATGGATGTGCTTGCGGCAAGTCTCAGAAGTGTCTGCACATACGCTGGCCGCAGGCCATTGGAACCACAGTTGCTGGCAGATACTCTCCACCTTAAGAGATCCCCCTTCCTAAGAAGGAATAGAAAATTGCGTTATCTACACGCAAAAGAAAAGGCTATCGGAAAACTCCCATAGCCTTTTTGACCTAACCTTTTAAATCAAGCTTTTTAGCAAAAAGTTAAACCACATTATTTGCCAGCAATCACAGCCTTAATGCTGTTAAGCATCGAACGGTCAGTTCGTGCTTTCTTCAACTTACGTACACTTTCTTTCAATGATGCATCAGATAGGCGGGTGAAAATACCATTGTATTCTTTCTCAGCGATCTCATCGTCAGTGTCAGCCATATCAGCAATATCTTGCGCAACACGGCTTAACTGGAACCATGCATTAGCAATGTAGAACCCGTGGAAATCTTCTTTTGGCAGTAAGCTCTTAGCACTTGCAGGCAAGGCATCCCAACCGGCACTGAACTTTAGGTCTTTATCTTCAATTAGCTCATTGCAAAGGTTGGCATAAGCTTCAAATAATCCCTCTGGAATATCGTTCATCGGCATTACGGTATTGCACACATTAAGTGCCACTTGCTCGGCGCGCTCTTTATAAGCTTGAGTTACTTCAGTCATCTCTTTCTCTCTAAAATTAGCGCTGGTAATAGCACTCTTGGTGTAATTATATCAACCCTTGCTCAAATTCATTAGCGTTAAAATCATGCCTATTAATAATGTGAGCATAATTGGTATTTATCAGCCGCATAACACCCATTTTGTCAGCAAATATCTGCTCTACAACAGCAATACTATTGATTTAAAGCTATCGCTATTTCATTAAAGAGTCTTGTTGCACAGACAGCTTAAGCTAAATGCAAAAAACTTATAAAATGCATTTTAAACCAATAAAATTAGCATGTTAAAAAAGAGATATAATTTATACGATATAGTGTATGCTTGCGCATGAATATCAATGATAGAGTCTGCTCAATGGCCAAGCCCGTTTTGTTAATAAGATTAATGCTTTTGCTAAGTCTGATGTCAATTAGCAATTTAAGTTATGCAGAACCAAGTAATAATGCCAAAGCAGATATGCTATTTACTCGTATTGATAGCGGTGAGGGTGTTTATGATAACCACCTTTACCACAATTTAGTTGCAGAGTTAGAGACTCTTATTGCCCACGATGATGTGGCGAGAAAACTTCGCTTAGCGCGTGCTCGTTGTTGGTCACACAATATTTTTGAAGAGGGCCAGATTACCAAAGCGATCAACTATGCTAAACATGCCCTTACCCACCCTGAGTTATCAAATTACCCGAACCACAAATTAGGGCTAGAGCTCTGCCAAAATTGGTATCTTGAGCGCGATGGCGATGTAGATACCGCACTCACTGGTTACAATAAAATACTGCAAAAAGCCTATGAAATTGAAGAGTTGCGCCTTGTTGCAGACACTCGTGCCATGCGCGGCTATTTGCATTCATTCCAAGGTAACTTTACCCAAGCCTTAGAAGACTTAATTAGCGCACAAACCTTATACGACAACCTCAACTTACCTATTTTTGTTGAAATAAACCTGTACGAGATAGCTAAAGCCTATCGCCGTTTTGGCGACCCTAAAAGTGCCATCCGTTATTTTAGAAAGCTTGAAGAACTTAAACGCAAAAACAACAACTTCGACTCAGCCAATACTATGCTGGCCTCGATCGCGATTGCAGAGGAAGAGCTAGGAAACTTACAACGATCTAAAGCCTTGTTTGAACAAAGCTATCGCTACTGGCAACGCTCAGGTGATACAGCCTTACAAGCAACGGTGGCAGTAAATATCGCCGGGACGTTAATTAAACTCGCAGAGTTTGACCAAGCCAAACAATACTTAGCAGAAGCTGAGCTGACCATTTTTGAAAACGACCCCGGCTTTTACAGCTATATGCACTTGTTTTACGCTCAGGTTTATCTTGCAGAAAACAAATTTGAGCAAGCACATAAGAGTATAGGGCTTTCTCGGGCTGCATTTGAACGCCTGAAAAACGCCAGTGGTTTAGCGCAATTATTGCAGATTGAAACTCAAGTTCTGCGCCAGCAAGATCAATGGCAACAAGCCTTTAATGCCCAAAGTAAATATATAGAGCTAAGGCAACAAATAGATCAGAAGTTACTCTCTAGCTACACCACAGAGATGCGTACCCGTTTTAATACCGATCAGATTGAAAATGAAAATCGACATTTAATTGAAAACGAGCAGCTCAGAGAACTTGAGCTAGCTATGCTTGAGCAAAACAAGCTACAGCAAGGCATTATTATCGTACTCGGTGGGCTAATTATTATCATTATCTCGCTGTTTGCTTATAAGCAGTCACAAAAGAACAAATTATTGTCAGCGCTCGCGCTTACTGATGATTTAACTCAGTTACCAAATCGCCGCTATATTTATAGTAAAGCTCAGCGCTGCTTTGAAGCAGCTAAAATTTATGAGCTGCCTCTGTCTTTTATTGCTTTTGATGCCGACTACTTTAAACAGGTAAATGACACCTATGGCCATGACGTTGGCGATGATACCCTCAAGCTACTCGCTGATACCTGCAGAACGGTTTTAGGTGATAAATACACAGCAGCTCGCGTTGGCGGTGAAGAGTTTTTAATTGTGTTACCTCATACCGAAAAAGAGCAAGCAATCATCGTCGCTCAGCATTTGGTTGAACAGACCCGTAATGCCAACTTTAGCGCCTTTCCGCCTGGATTTTCTATTACCATCAGTGCGGGAGTTTCAAGTCTAAGCGATAGCGATCATAAGCTACTGCCGCTTTTGAAAAGAGCTGATGATGCACTTTATATCGCCAAGCAAGAAGGACGCGACCAAGTCCGCAGTTTGTAAAAAACACAAAGCGCTGCCATGCAGCGCTTATACAATATAAGCAACATAACAAGCTTTAAAAAAGCAGCGTAAATCACCTCAAATACTTATTTTACCAGACCATTAAAACGAGCAATCATTACACCTGTATACTCGTGTGTTAAAAGCTATCCCTGCTAAGAAAATATAGTGTATGCTTAGCCATGTATATCAACGACTTCAATACAAAAATATTACAAATGGCAAAGTCTTTTTTCGTAGTAAAAGTTCTGCTTATTAGTTGCTTGCTTTTAGTCAGCAACCTAGGCTTTGCCAACTCTGAAAACCCGTTAAAAGCCGATGCTATTTTTACCGCAATTGATAATGGCATTGCGATTAATGACCATCAGCAATATCTTGCCTATATTGATGAATTAGACAACCTCATCGCACCTGATGACGCTTGGCGTCAATTACGTAAAGATCGTGCTCGCTGCTGGTCATTTGATATATACACTGACGGTGAAATTGATAAGGCGCTAGTCTTTGTAGAAGAAGCATTAAAAAAACCGCTATTGGCGCAATACCCTAGCCATCAACTTGACTTAGCTCTGTGTAAAGCCTGGTATTTAGAACAAAATGGTGAAGTTGAAGTCGCACTAAAAAGTTATAACAAAGCGGTAAATGATGCCTACACAATAGAAGATTTACGCTTAGTGGCAGATGCTCGCAGCATTCGTGGCTACTTACATTCTTACCAAGGTAATTTTACTCAAGCACTTGAGGATTTAATCACAGCACAGTCGATGTATCAAAATCTCAACCTACCAGCTTGGGAAGAGCTCAACCTGTATGAAATTGCCAATGCTTATCGCCGACTGGGCGATCAAAAAAGTGCTATTAGATATTTTAAGCAACTACACCAAAGCAAAATTGCCAGCGGCAATTTTGATGTCGCAAATACAATATCTGTTTCCATCGCTATTGCCGAAGAGGAACTAGGCCATTTAGAACGTGCAAGAGCACGCTTTAGTGAGGCTTATCTATATTGGGGCAAAAAAGGTGAGAAAATGGGTCAAGCCACTGTTGGCGTAAATATCGCGGGCACGTTAATTAAGCTTGGTGAATTTAAGCAAGCCCAACATTACTTAGACGGTGCAGCACCGCATATTTTAGCCTCTGATGAAGGCTTTTACGCTTTTTTACACCTATTTCAAGCACAGATCTATCTAGCTGAAAATCAACTTGATGATGCTTTAGCTAGCATTAATAAAGCCCACCATGCCTTTGAACGCGTCAAAAACATCACAGGGTTGGCACAACTGCAGCAACTCAAAAGTGAGATATTTGTAAAGCAACTCGACTGGCAACAAGCTTATATCGCTCTCAACGAATATGTAAAACTGCATAATGAGCTCGATAAAAAGCTACTCACTAGCCATACCACAGAGATGCGCACCCGCTTTAATGCCGATCAAATTGAGCGAGAAAATAAACACCTAATTGAAAATCAGCAGCTTAGAGACATAGAGCTGGCCATGCTAGAGCAAAATAAGTTACAGCAGTGGATTATCATTATTTTAGGCGGCCTAATTCTTCTTATTCTTTCTGTCTTTGCTTATAAGCAGAGTCAAAAGAACAAGCTGCTATCTAGCCTTGCACTAACCGACGACTTAACCCAGCTCCCTAATCGCCGTTATATTTATGACAAGGCTCAACTGTGTTTAGAGCAAGCGATAAAATCACAAGCAGCGTTTTCAGTTATCAGTTTTGACGCCGATAACTTTAAAGCGATAAACGATAACTTTGGCCATGAGGTTGGTGATCTAGCGCTGAAATTACTGGCACAAATTTGCCGTAATGAGCTGAGTGGTGACCACGAAGCAGCCCGAGTCGGTGGTGAAGAGTTTTTAATTATCTTGCCAAATACCGATAAAACTCATGCTTACAAAATTGCATGCTCATTAGTGCAAAAAATATGTAATGCCGACTTAAAGTCTTTCCCGCAGGGTTTCAAACTAACTATTAGCGCCGGAGTAGCAAGTCTAACGTCTGACAAAGACAAACTGTCGAGCTTATTAAAGCAAGCCGATAAAGCGCTTTATCAAGCCAAGGCTGATGGACGTAACCAAGCTCAAATGAGTTAGACACACGTATACCTATTGCCCCTTTAACTGCTATCATTAGCGGTTAATTAAAGCCGTAAATAGATCTATGTCAGACTCACCTTCACAACTTGCTCCGCTTACCAGCTTAACCGCTATTCAACTTGGCGAATTAGCCCTTAAAATTAAAGTTTGGGGGCAAGAATTAGGCTTTGCGCAAATCGGCATTTGCGACACAGACCTTACAGATGAAGAGCCTAAACTACAGCAGTGGTTAGACAATGGCTATCATGGTGAAATGGGCTATATGGCAAATCACGGCATGATGCGCGCACGTCCACATGAGCTGCACCCCGGGACTCAACGGGTTATTTCAGCGCGGATGAATTACCTGCCACCTGAAGCCGGCTTTGCCTTTAACCTTAAAGATCCCAATCTTGGCTATATCTCCCGTTATGCCGGCGGCCGGGATTATCACAAACTTATTCGAAATCGCCTTAAAAAGCTTGGCGATAAAATTGAATCAGAGCTAAAAAGTCTAGGTGTAACTAAACCCAACTCACGGCCTTTTGTCGACTCAGCGCCAATTTTAGAGCGACCACTTGCTGATAAAGCAGGTCTTGGTTGGACAGGTAAACACAGCTTACTACTCAATCAAGACGTCGGTAGCTGGTTCTTTCTCGGTGAGCTATTAATTGATTTACCGCTGCCGATTGATATCCCTATAGCAGAAGGGTGTAAAACCTGCGTTGCTTGTATTAAGTCTTGCCCCACTAACGCGATTGTAGAACCTTATATTGTTGATGGAAGCCGCTGCATCTCGTATCTCACCATTGAGCTACAAGGGGCGATTCCGCTTGAATTTAGGCAAGCCATAGGTAACCGCATATACGGCTGTGATGACTGCCAATTGGTATGCCCGGTTAATAGTAAAGCGCCAATCACTGAAGAAAGCGATTTCCATACACGGACGCAGCTCAAACAACCTCAGTTGCTCGAACTATTTGCTTGGAGTGAGCCAGAATTTTTAAAGCTGACCGAAGGTAGCCCTATTCGGCGTATTGGCCATGCGCGTTGGCTACGAAATATCGCCGTAGCCTTAGGTAATGCGCCCTATAGCAAAGCGATTATTGCTGCACTTAAGGCTCGAAAATTGACTGATGAAGCCGATGGAATAGTGATAGAACATATCGACTGGGCACTGGCCGAACAAGCGACTAAACAATCCGATATGACTCAAAGCGAGTCCACCATCGAAACAGTGAATCGTAAAACTCAAAGGGTGATCCGCAGTGTCGAAAAAGGCCTGCCGCGAGACGCATAAAAAATGGGCGCTAACTCAGTTAGCGCCCATTTTGCATTCAAGTTACTGTTTATGCTTTGGAGTCTAAAGTAAAACCGACTTTAATGGTTACCTGCCAATGTGCCACCATTCCTTCTTCAAGATGGCCCCGAGTTTCAATCACCTCAAACCACCTTAAATGCTTTAATGACTCATTCGCTGCTGCTATCGCATTTCTGATCGCTTCATCAGAACTAATTGGCGACGATCCTGTTAGTTCGATAATCTTATAGGTATGACTCATAGTGACTCCAACAGTGTGCAAGTATTGATGCTAATCAGTATAGAACAACATCTGTTTTAGTCAGGTTTGAGCCACAATTATTAGCAATCCTGTTATTGCCAATGCTTCTATCAGATAGACCCTCGCTAGCCATATTATGCAAACAGCATTCGCCACCAGATCCCCGGCAAACTCGTAAAGCCGCTGGTGTAGTAAGCTAACTCCCCCTCTTTAATCACCATTAGCGTCGGCGTGACTTGCATCGACCACTGCTGTGCAATTTCACCGCTAGCATCGTTCACCACTGCAAACTTATAGCCTTTGTGTTGTAAATATTGCTGCATTTTTTTATCTGGCCCCGATGTCATCGCGACGCTCACAACCGGATAACTACCTGACATCACATTTACCGATGGGCTAACAAAGCTACAAACCGGACACCAAGTGCCCCAAAAATACAGCAACACAGGTTGCTCATGGCTCATCGCCAACAGCTCTATTTGCTCGCCTTGCAGCGTGGTTGCTTGAATATTGGGTAAGTCGGTTTTAGGTATATCGCGGCTGCGCCATATATCCAGTGCAGCAGAGAACACGGTTAATAACACCAACATAAATAGCAGCTGTTTCAGCCACCCAAATAGCTTTTTGGCAAAAGGTTGCCGCTGACTATTTTCAGTCTGTTGTTCAGGGTTATTTATCGCCATTTTGCGCCTCCAATGCCTGTTCAACTTGCAGCTTTAATTGCTCAAAGGGTACGAGTCCGGCAACAATTTGATCGCCAATAACCATGCTTGGCGTGCCACCGATCCGCAGTGCGCGCATAAGCTCCAAATTAGCAGCTACCGCTTCAGCAACGCGGCTATCAGTATTATTTAGCCAGTTGGTGGTGTCAGTGATACTCGCGACTTTAGCAATCGCTTGGCTGTCTAATCTACGCGGTGCAGACATTAAGGTATCTTTTACTTGTAGATATTTTTGCGGCTCATTGAGCCAAACGGTTTGGGCAAAATCCACAGCATCAACTGCGCTTTGTCCTTGCAGCGGCACCATTTTGATAATGATTTTAAGCTGTGGAAACTCTGCCATTAACTTGTCTAATTCTGGCTCTAACTGTTTACAATAAGGGCAGTTAAAGTCAGTAAAATATACCATGGTGATCTCGCCGTTTTCTGCGCCTTTCCATGGATCAGTTGTCGTTTCAAATAACGCCTGTTGATTAGCAGCAATAATTTGCTCAACTCCAGCTTGCTCTTTCATCATCTCTCGAGTTTGCAGGGCAATAAACGCTTCTCTTAGCAGATCTGGGTCATTCACTAACATCTCTTTGACTATCGCTTTAACCTCTTGCTGCTGCGCTGCTGACAAACTTGAATCGTTAGCGCTAACAAACTGACTTGTAGCCAACTGGCTGCCTAAAAAGCCTAATGCTGTTAGCCCGAGTAATCCGATAAAGGTCAAAGCTGTCTTCTTGCCAAAACCGGTTAAATTGGCAGTTGTTAGTTCATTTTTGTTCATTTGGTTTTTCATAAAAATCTCACTCGAGCCGCTGTTGCCACTCAAAAAATGGGGCAGCAGCCCTGTTTAAACTCAAGGCTGCAATAAATAGATGTACGATAAGGCGTCTAAGCCATATGAGTCATGATTAGAACTTAGCCGACGCGGCATTTATCGCATTAATGACATCACTGCTTGATAAGATCACTGGCAGCTCTATGCCATCGGGTGCGTTCGGGCCATACACCACATTAAATGGCACACCAAAACGATTGTGGCTTTGCAGATAATCAGTAATCGGCTTCGATGGTTTAGTCCAGTCACCAACCATCAATACCATCTCATCGGCTTTCAATTGGCTATAAACCGGATCTTGCAAGATCACCCCAACCTTGTTGGCTTTGCAGGTAATACACCAGTCAGCGGTTACATCCACAAATACGGTCTTACCCGCAGCAACTTGCTGAGCAATTTCGGCTTCATTAAGTGGTTGCCAATCAAGATCTGTAGGCAGTGGCTGCGCCCATCTATCAGAGGTGGCAAACGCTGCAATAGCAAAAGCTGCAATACCAATACTGATACTGGCAATCGCCGCAGCTTTACCGTGCACCTTGGCCATAGCAATTAAAAAGCCAAGGGTTAATACAGCAGCAATCACCCACAATAAGCTACTCGCAACAAAGTTGGCTAATAGGCTGATAAGCCACAAGCTAGTTAATAACAGTAAGCCTGAGAACACGATTTTGACCACATTCATCCAGCGACCCGGTTTCGGGAAATAACTCGCTATTTGCGGAAATGCAGCCACTAATAGCCAAGGCAATGCCATACCTAACGCCAGTGCGCTAAAAATAACAAATAGGCTCAATACATCGGCACCAAGTGCAAAGGCAACAGCAGTGCCTAGGAAAGGCGCACTACACGGGGTTGCCAATAAGGTAGCAAACATGCCTTGTAAAAAATGACCTTTGTGATCATTACCGCCTGTCGTTGCCAGCTTGGTCTGCAGGCTTGATGGCAAATTAATTTCAAATGCCCCCAGCATATTTAGGGCAAACACTGAAGTCACCACAGCCATAAAGCCGATAAACCAAGGGTTTTGGAACTGCACGCCCCAACCAATCGCTTGGCCGGTAAATTTAAGCACTAGAATAAAGCCGGCTAAGATCCAAAACGAAACTAAAATCCCCAAAGCTGAAGCGATAAATTGTTTACGGATTTGGCTTTGTTGTAGGTTTGGCGCTGCAATCACTGAGCTAAGTTTCATGCCAAGGACAGGCAATACACATGGCATTACGTTAAGAATTAAACCGCCGAGTAGCGCTACCAGCAAGATTTGAAGTAAAGATGAAGCGCTAGCTTGTACTGTGGTTGCTGTCACCTCGGCACGATACTCTGCCGATTTATCATGGCCAATGACGGTAAGGTTAAGTGATTTACCAATTAACTCAGGATCGCCCAACCAGCTTGATGCATCAAACACTGCGCGCAATTTATTAGCCGCTGATTCTGTTTCGAAACGCTCAAAACGCACAAACTTAAACGTGGTATCAGGCTCGCCATCGATAATAAACTTAGGCATTACCCAGCCACTATCATCCATCTCAATTTGTAGCTGTTTAGCCGCTGCGTCCCAGCCGATATCCAGGCTCGCGTTCGTGCTTTTTTGTGGAACTAACGACTGCGCTTTATTGTAGGCAAACATCGCATCGACATCGGCCGTCATGGTTTCAGGATCAATATCTAGGTTAATTTCATAGTCTGTTAATACGCACACATTGGTGCAAGACGACAGCGTAAACTTACCCTGTAAATGGGTCGGTTTATTGGCGTCATCTACTTTAACTGAGATCGGGAAAGTCGCTTGATTGTGGTAACCAAACGTTTGTAAGCCAAGTAACGAAAACTGCTCAGGAGCAGGCCATTGCCAGTCGACTTCTTCAAGGTTAGTAGAACCACTCCAGTCGATACTAGGGGCAATACCGCCCTCTCCTGGGCTACGCCAATAGGTTTTCCAGTCACCATCAAGCTGCACCTCTAACACGCCCGGCAAGGTGTTCGTTGCTTCATCTAGCTCACCAGTAAGCATAAATTTAGCTTTAACTGGTGGATGATTTGGGTTCTCTAGCCAGCCTGTTGATTGGGCAAACACTGAACTTGTGAATGCAAATAGGCACGCTAAAATAATCTGGGTAAATAATTTCAATTTATTCTCCGTAAACACGGCTTATCAAGCCTTTATCACTGACGGCTTGAAACGACAATAACGGCATAATGTTAGCCTAACTAAGTGTTAGTTTCGTACACTCGCCAAATCTAAGTATTAGCAAATAATGCTAGTAATCGCTGTTAGTAACAACCATTACTAATAGCCAATAAACAGTTAGATTTATTCTTGAAAACGACACAAGGAAAGGTGTATTCGCCGCGGCTTAGGCAGCACAGGCACATCGAGGGCGCGCTGTAGTTGGCGAGATGCCAGTGGAATAAGAGGGAAAATAAATAGTAATACCAATAGTGGCATTATTGGCGGTTCATCAAGGCAAACCCGCAACGATTTTTCAGACAACTCACACTTTTTAAACTCACTACTCTTAGCAGCCGAACCGCCACTTTGAGTTAACGAGGCTGTGGCAGCTGCGTCTACTGAATCGTAAGTTATCGCCTTGGTCTGTCCGTTAGCTAGCTGACTGACTTGTTGCAGTGCGCTAAACACCCCACTATTTTGCGCCAAGCAGAAAAGCACCATTATGGAAAACACCATAACAGTCCAATTCGTTTTTGCTTTACTTACGCTCAAATGAGAAATAGTTACTCCGCTAAAGCACATAAGGCTTTGGTGGTTGATATTATCAACAACCTAGCTATTAGCTGCAATTCAAATTCAGCCAATAATATACAGTTCACAACATAAGACCGGACATTGACAAAAATAGTTCATCATTCAGCAATATTTTGATCTGACCGCTTGAAAAACCAACGACCACGATAGTGAGGGTTTTAAGCTACTAGCTGTATTTATGCCTGCCATAGTGAGTGCGCCTCACATATCCCTTTAGATATTTCAGCGAGTTGCGATTGCTCAACTTCAGCTTGCCAGTATTTTACTAGCACAAGTTTTAGCTCTACTAGATAACTAAAACGAATAAATCTCTGAACAAATAATTGCATATTGTATATCTTTTGATGTTAAGATGAGTAAAATTCAGACTTATCACCCATCTGAATGACATATAACAAAAACAGATCGCTGGGCGTCTGGACGTCTAGAAGTTTATTGTGTTAGCCTAAGGATTCGCAATCGAAACGAATTCAAGCGCTACATGAGCGGATTTCATGTGAGGATAAAATGATAGAGCTTAGACATTTACGTACCTTAGTTGCCCTAAAAGAAAGCGGCAGCCTCGCTGGGGCTGCTAAGAAACGCTTCGTCACTCAGTCGGCATTGTCTCATCAAATTAAAGAGTTGGAGACTCGGATAAATTCCGCTATTTTTGTGCGCAAGAGTAAACCGCTGTCATTTACCCAAGAAGGCGCACGCTTACTTAACCTAGCTGAAGATATTTTGCCTAAGGTGATTGAAACTGAGTTTGATCTAAAAAAAGGCTTAGAAATTGGCGACAATCATCTAGGTGTTGGCATTGAATGCCATAGCTGTTTTCGTTGGTTAATGCCGGTAATGGAACAATTCCGTCAGCAATATCCACAAGCGGATCTCGACTTATCTAGCCGCCATCTGTTTGATTCGCTCAACGCATTAGAGCAAGGTGAGTTAGATGTAGTGTTAACCTCAGATCCTGTGCCTGGTCAGGCTATTGCTTATCAGCACCTATTCGATTTTGAAGTTAGATTGGTTGTAGCTAGCGACCACCCACTGGCAGAACAAGAGTTTGTTACCCCACAACAGTTAGCAGGCTTACCCATAATCAGTTATCCAGTTTCGCTTGAGCGTTTAGATATTCATCGTCATTTCTTAGAGCCTGCAGGTGTAAAAGCGGGCCCACAAGTTAAATGCGATTTAACCATGATGTTGCTGCAACGCATCGCTTGTAAAGACGGAATTGCCGCACTGCCAAGCTGGTCTATTAGCGAAGCTCATGGTCTTAGCTTAAAGAGCTTGAAACTCGGTGCAGAAGGTTTGAAACGTCCGTTATTTGGCGCGTATCGTCGCAACAGTGCTAATGCTCGTTTAGCTCAGCATTGGTTAGAGTTAGTTGCGCAGGAAGGCTTGGCGAAGCAAAAAGTAAACTAATACCAATTAGCTAAAACAAAAAAGCCTGCAAATGCAGGCTTTTTAATCTGGCGCTCATATTGGCTTAAGTAACAAGCCTCTTTTAGCAAGCACACGCTTTAATACTAAACCCGGAGAGTTAACGTTATGAGTTGCACGTAAGTTATGGGCAACCAAAAACTCTGTCTGTAACTCGTCATCCAAGCCTAATGACTCAAATGCTTCAAGAGTTAATGTCTGTTGTTGCCCCTCAATCACAGCCTTAAGTGCAGCAATTGGATACTGCTCGCTGCAACCTGAGTTCAGATATGCAAATGCCGTTAACGCAATGATCTCGCCAAATACACTAAATAGCGCCAAAGTTTGCACTTCATCAGGATTAATATTAACCCCTTCAAGTTGATGAAGCTGATCAACGGCATCAATAGCGATGCTCTCAGTCAAAGTCCAATAGCCCTGAACCAACTTTTTGTAGGGTTCCTGCAGCTCATCTAAACGCTCTTTAAGATAAAAAGTAAACGCATAGCGATAAATGTTCACTTGTCCTAAACGAACCAATGCATCTTTTAGCGAGCGGTTTTTAGATGCTTCCGGTGCGGCATGGTCAGCACTATTGCTGCGCCAAAGTAGATGGGCCGACAAAGCAGGATCTGAAGAAACAATATCGATTACATTGCGAATGTCACCATCCGCAATAATGGCTTTTTTCAATGGGATAAGGATCCCCCGACGGCCAATTACCTGCTCTTCATTGCTGATAATGGCACGTACTTGAGTAAATACTTGCTGCTCAAGATCTGTCATGCGAAACGTTAAACCCTATTATATTTTTAATAATTATATACATTAAACTTTATGTAAATTAACCCATAATATGCCTGTATAGGTCAAGCCATAAAAGCTAATAACTTTGTAAGTTTTAACTGTTTTGTGTGTATAAATTTTTCTAAGCAGGTTAATTCAGTGTTTACCTATATAAGCCTAGCTTCCACTCCGCAGTTTTAAGTTTGTTTAACGGTAAAGCTTTCTTCAACCCAATTAGCATAAATAATTGTTATAAAACACTAATCATCAATTACCGCTTGTAAAATTGCATTAGCCAGCGCTAAATAACCTTGATCATTTAAATGTATGGTATCTGATTTCATTGCAGAGGTTTTTAATAGGTTGCTTAAGGTATCTTCAACCAAAACTAGCTCATATTGATCTGCTAATTCGGCATAGATTGGTGAGGGTGACAAAAACAGACTTTTTTGCGGTACCGCAACTAATACAACCGGAACTTGATATGATTGCGCCATTTCTATCATGCTGGCTAAGTTTGCTTTAGTGGCCTGTACGGAATGATTTCTTAAAAAATCATTACCACCTTCCAGTAAGATCAATAACTCGGGAGAATGTGCATTAAGTAAAGCCTCTAAACGCGCAGCACCTTGAGTGGTGGTTTCCCCCGATACGCCAGCATTAATCACTTCAAAGCCGCTCAGCTTGGCTAACTGACTTGGATAGTCTTGACCTTTCGATGCGCCAACCCCATAAGTTAAGCTGTCACCAAAGGCTAGGATCCGCGCATTGTCGCTTAGTGGTGGAATAGTTGGTTTAGAACATGCTGTCACTAACAGCAATAACACCAAAACAAAAAAATGACCCAGTTGTTTGCGCATTTTGCATGCCTTTTTAATCGCATACTCAAAAAATAACATAAAAAAAGCCAGACACAAGGTCTGGCTTTCAATCTATTTTACGAGCACTTAGCCTTAAAAGGCTTGGTAACTCACGCTAAAGAAGAACTCCCTACCTGGGCTAAAGTAATTTTGCGCAGAGATAATCTCTTCATCAAACAAATTATTGGCTTTTAAACGTAAGCTCCAAGCGTCATCTAGCTGGTAACCTATGCTTAAATCAACTTGATGAGTCGCATCAAAATACTCGCTGTAACCAGCGTAACGCTTACCTTGATAATGGTAGTTAGCGAGCACATCAATTTGCTCCCAATGATAGCTTAGTTGGTAGTTAAACTCGTTTTCACTGCGGCCAATTAACTCTTCGCCTGTCTGCTTGTTTTCAGCATCAAGGAAAGTATAAGCAACTTGGTGATCTAGACTGAACACACTAAAGTTCGCTGAAACTTCTACACCCTGAATTTTTGCTTCATCGATATTGGCAGGTTTCCAGATATCCCAACCAAAATCGTCTTGTTCGCCTGTTGGTGCCCAAGCAATCAGGTTATCAATGCTGTTTTCAAATACGCTGATGTAAGCGCGAATATCGTCAGCTTGATAATGCAGAGTCAAATCATAACTTTCAGCTGTTTCTGACATCAGATCTGGATTACCAGAACCCGGCCAATACAAATCATTGAAAGTAGGCGCTTTAAATGCTGTACCTGTTGATGCAGCTAAACGCCACTGATCATTAAACTGATAAGCAAGGCTGGCATTGTAAGACACTTCGCTATCGATGTTTTCAACGTCATCGTAACGTACAGCAGCCTCAGCTAATAACTGACTCCACTGCTTTTGCACTAAAACATACGCACCAAAAACATCACGCTCATCTTGAGCGTAATCACCTTTAACCGCTTCGTTAGACCAATCGATACCACCGGTAAATGTCAGTTCATTCGCCGCTAAATATTGGTTACTCCAGTTAACTTGATCGCGCTTAGTTTCAAATTCTGAAACTGGTACATTGATGTCGTCACCGCGGAAGTTTTCGTTATAGTCACGTGACTGGCTGAGTGCCAATTTGCTGGTGAATTTATCGTTGCTGTATTGAGTAGCAAGGTTCCACAGATAGTTAGCATAGTCAGATTCGTCAGCAGAGCCCGAGGCATAAACATCATCGTATTGAGTGTTGCCTTTATCGTATTGACCATTCCACTGCGCTTGCCAGTTTTGATTGATTTGCTGAGAGCCTTTTAGCGAAATAGCATTACGCTTATAGCCGTCATCATCATTTTCAACAGGTGCACCGTTATAAACATCGTAGCCATCAGACTGCTCGTGGTTAACCGTTAGCGTAGTGCTGCCGTTACCGTGATCCATACCAGTACCAAATGAGCCACGAATATAATCATTGCTGCCATATTCAGCACCAGCAAACCACTCACCGCCTTTAAGTTGGCGAGTAAAAATTTGAATCACACCGCCAATAGCATCACTGCCCCAAACAGAGGCGCGTGGACCTTTTAGCACTTCAATACGTTCAATATTTTCTGGCGATAACGTATTAAAGCTAACAGTACCTAAAGTCGCAGAGCCCACTTTGACACCGTCAATAAGCACTAAAACATGATTAGAGTTACTACCACGAATGCTCACTGAAGTAGCCTGACCAGCGCCGCCGTTACGTGAAATGCTTACACCCGGTAATGTTTCTAATACATCTGCAACTGATTTAGGGTTTAGACGCGCAATTTCTTCGCGTTCAATGGTGTTGATAACAGTTAGCTGTTGATCGGCCGTTCTATCAAAACGCGAACCAGTAACCGTAATGGTTTCGTCAACGTTTGCAGCTGGGGTTGTCGCTTCTTCAGCAGTTACTGAAAATGCAGATAAGCTTAAAAGACTGCTAACTAGCAGTGCGATTTTTGATGGTTGTGTTCCCATTTACCTTTGACTCCTAAAAGGAAAACGGGGCAAAAACGTCACGGTGATCCGGAGCAAAAGTTAACTTTATGCCTAGCCGTTTATATGCCGCATCTCGAGATCTGCCCGCCGAAATCATCGAAATCACTTTACTGGCCGGTCTCCGGACTTAGGTTCTGTATTAGCAATTTAATACGCGAGTACAAGCTTTAAACGCCTTTCCATTAAGGCGCACCTGTCTCTCACCATTCACCGTTGCGGGGGCAGTGTCAGAATTTAACTGACTTCCCGATTATCCTCTGTTACTAGGTAACTAAGGCACCAACAAAGTTGACTAAAATACTCTTTTTATGAGTTGTTTTTTTTAAAGCTATTTTACAAATAGCTAAGTAACAAAAAGCCAAAAGATGCACTTTTCATTATTGGATAACATCATTTTAAGTACTACTTTTTGCAGTAGTATGCATTGCACCCACTCAAGAGCAAAAAAGCGCCACCAGTGGGTGCGCGCATTATAGACGTCTATACGGTTAAATGTCTAACTTAACGGTAAGTAATCAGCAGAGTTAGCGGCAGGGATAACGCATTAATTTGTTATAAGCTAGAATATTTGCTTTAAAAGCAAACATAAAAAGCAAGTAAACAGATAGATGCGCTTATCAATGTAGGCTTAGCGGAGTAATGCTCGACAAAAATTCTTGATAGTTTTGCGATTTAACTGGCGGATTAGCTTTACTAAAGCTGTCACCCCTAATCGATTTATGGATCAAATACAGATCAGCTTTACCTTTAACCGCAGTGTAGTGGCCAATTTCACCTAAGCCGTGGTTGGCCTCATAAGCGGTAGTTTTATCAATCGACTTAATGTGTGAATTCGGCATTTTCGTGCAGCCGATAATTGCACTAGCCGTTTCATGGCCATTTAATGGTTCACTGGGTAAAGTTTCAAACACCATTTCACCTTGGCAATTTTCAAGGTACACATTGGCCATCGTTTCCAAAAAAAGCTCAGGTTCAATATCTTCAGCCACACCTTTAAAGCCTTGTACACACACCATAGACGACCAAGTTTGCAGCTCTTGATTAGCAGGCACAAACTCAGCAGAAAACATCGTATCTTGTTGCTCTGAATGCGCTAATTTCCAATCGGACGGTAAGTTAAAATTAATGGTCTGCTCAAAGATCACCAACTGCTGAGATGATTGATTAACAGTTTGATTATTCGCCGTTTCTTTGGCATTAGCAGCAGTAATTTCATCAGAGGCTTTATTTGCACCATTAGCAAAAAGGGGCTGAGACACAAGCAATATAATACTGCTGAACAAAGCATATGTGATACGGGATAACATTGAGGGCATACCTTTACAATCCTTGTTTAGGGTATTTTCTATACTTTTCATTCTAAATGCGCTTCGGCAAAAGTGGTAATTAAAAAAGTAATTAGTTTTCCCCTCCCTGCAGTAAATAAATATCCATAACAAAATAAGCTTAATTAATAGTTACTTATAAAGACAAAGCCAAACAAGATTAAAAATCAGCCAGAAAATACTTGCACATTTTGATTACATTTGTAATCTTAATTGTAAATTACAAGTGTAATCATAAGTACAAGGAAGCGCTAAACATGAAAGAGATCAGCAATGCTGAGCTATCGGTTCTCAATATTTTGTGGCAGTCCTCACCGCAAAGTGCCAGCGAGGTGATCAACCAGTTATCGCGCAGCCATGATTGGCACGAAAAAACCGTTAAAACGCTACTAAACCGATTAGTCAAAAAGCAAGCCATTGGTTTTGAAAAACAAGGCCGTTCATACCTGTACTCGCCATTAATTGATCAGAGCGAATACCAGCTAAAAGAAACTGAATCCTTTATTGATCGCTTATTCTCTGGCCGCATTGCCCCACTCGTCGCAGGCTTTGCTAAGCAAAACAAACTTAATGCGCAAGATGTTGCTGAGCTGCAGCAGTTAATTGATACATGGCAAAAGGAAAACAAGTCATGATGCTATGGATCGCGCAACAAACCCTACTACTAAGCCTAATTTGTGTAGGCTTACTGATTTGCCACAAGCCACTACAAAAATACTTAGGCTCACACCAGACTTATCATCTTTGGCTAGCAGTGCCTATTGTGTTACTTAGCTCAGCAATTGTCACAGCCATGCCAAACTTATTTGCAGCAGTTCAGTCTCAGCAAATCGCCCATTACAGCGTTTTGGCAAGTAAAGTGATTCAAGCTAAAAACACAACAAACTATGGGCTATTTGTTAGCTACGTATGGCTTAGCGGAATTACTATCATGCTTATGCTGCTTGCGCTGCAGCTTATATCAATCAAAGCCCTTGCACGCAGTGCGACAAAAGTAAGCAACCCATTTTCACGCCTAGCGACTTACGTTCACCCCAAAGTGCAATCGCCGATGCTTATAGGCATTGTGAACCCAAAAATCATCTTGCCAGTTAACTTCAACCAACTTAATGCACAAGAGCAGCAAGCCATTATCAATCACGAGCAATATCACCACCAGCGTGGCGATCTACAGTGCAATTTATTGGCGTATGGCGTGTTATGTCTGTTTTGGTTTAACCCCATTTGCTGGCTTGCATACCGTCGCTTTCGCAATGATCAAGAGCTAGCCTGCGATGCCTATGTGACTCAGTCACTCAGCAAGCAACAAAAAATCAGTTATAACCAAGTGCTGTTGGCTTATTCACAGCAGGCCCAGCACGGCTTGCTACACACTCACTACGGAAATAAAAACATACTCAAGGAACGTATTATGCAAATGAAAACACAGCAAAAAGGCCAAAGCAGCATTGCAGTTATAGGATTAATCATGGTTTTAGGGCTTTGCGGTCTAATGCTAAATCAACAAGTGCAAGCCGGCGGCGTAGATAAACAATCAGTGGTATATCCAACCATGCGTGTTGAACCTAAATACCCGATTGAAGCAGCAAAGGCTAATCAAAATGGTTTTGTACAACTGCAGTTTGATATTACCCCAAGTGGCTCAGTAACCAATGTTAGCGTAATAAAGTCATCACCTGAGAAAGTGTTTGATGCAGTGGCTATTACTGCACTAAAGCAATGGCAGTACCAGAGTTCGGCTAAAGGCGTTCAAGGTTCAAAAGTACAACTCGACTTTGAAGTTGAAGCCCCTACCACAGATGTTGAGCGCATCAAGGTCACTTCAAAATAACACTCTCTAATGATCAATTGGGCTTAGCTTGCTAAGTCCAATTGCTAATCTATATTACTTAGCCATAACAAGCGCTGTTCTTAACTTTGCAGTTAGTCAAAGCACCTATCTTTAAAAATAATTTACAATTGATTATCATTCTCATTTAATCGGTTTTACCTTAGGATGCTAACATCTTTTACTATATGAGAAGTTAACTATGCGTACCCTAATCAAATTTGTCGCAGCGGCTCTGCTGCTCAGTATTTCAAGTTTTGCTAGCGCTAACACATGCCAACTCGATATTAATGCTACCGATGCAATGCAGTTCGACAAAAAGGAACTAACATTGCCAGCGGGCTGCACTGAAGTAACCTTAAACTTACACCACACAGGCACATTGCCAAAAAGTGCCATGGGCCATAACTGGGTGTTAACCGAAACCGCCAATATGTCAGCTGTTGCTAACGAAGGCATGGCAGCTGGCGCTGCAAACAGCTATGTCAAAGCCGATGACCCACGCGTACTGGCTCATACCGATATAATTGGTGGCGGTGAAAGTACTAGCATCACCTTTAGCACTGCCGATCTCGATCCAGCCAAGGAGTACAGCTTCTTCTGCTCATTCCCTGGTCACTGGGCAATTATGCAAGGCAAGTTTGTCATTGCCTCATAGTTAACCAACGAGGTGCAAATATACTCCCCCAACTTGATTTGCACCTCGCTCAAGCATTTAACTGCAAAACCTACCTCAGCTTGAACTGCACACTCAAGTGAAACCTCCTCCACAACCAATTAACAATTAATTAACCTGCAGGGCGATTTCTGCTATTGTGATTTTCGCTATCAAAGCAGCTTTATCTCGTTAACTCGCAAGCTTTAAGAACAATAACAATCAGGCGCAATCAATGTCAGATAACACACCATTAATCACTCCACGCACTTTAAAAGTACCCATTACCAATGTTTACGCCATGGGAGGTTATTGCGCCCAGCTTAGGTTTGGCGCGAATAAAACCCCGGTAAATCTGATTATTGATACGGGCAGTAGCACCTTAGTGGTGAGCGACAGTGATTATGATGACGAGCAAGACACTAGCTTAGTGGCCACCAGCTTTGCTCAAGAAGTGTTATATGGTGCGGGCGGCTGGGACGGCCCTGTAGTGCATACCCGAGTCGGACTCAGAGAAGAAGATATCGATTTCAACCTAAGCGACGGTTATCAATTAGAGCCAAATCCAGATGCCCATGCGCCCATAGTGCTTAACGATTGTCCGGTGGCGATAGTGTCGTCGATTAAACAAGAGGGCACATTTTTACACGCCGACGGCATTCTTGGACTTGCTTATCATCAATTAAACAAAAGCTACAATCTCAAAGACTATTTCGACAAATATCAAATCGCTCCAGCGCTCACCTACCCTTGGCCGTTTGATACAGAAATTAGTATTTGCAGTAATGATTATCACGCCCACTTAAATGCCAACCAAGTCGAAAACAAGGCGGCTCACTCTGAGCAAGATTGCGATAATCGCTTTACCAGCCACGATTTACGTCAGTTTAAAGCCTTTTTAAAACAGCAGCCCACTCAAGATATTATCCCCTACTTTACTGAGCTCACCCAGCATGGTTTAACCGCCAATAAGTTTGCGTTTTACAGCCGCCGCTCAAGCGTACATTTTTCTACCGATATTAGCGCAGCCAGCTTTAGTGCAAAAAAGAGCGCTGATAAAGCTGAAAAAACAGATAAGGCAGCACAACAAGCGCACTTCGCACAGTTAAACCAAGACTCGCTCAATCAGGGCTGGTTAATTATTGGTGGCGGCGAAGAACATACCGAGCTTTATCAAGGCGAGTTCACCACAATCTCTGTGGTAGAAGACAAGTATTACAACGTAAACCTCATCTCTATCCAAGTCGGCGACCAAGCCGAAATCGACAGCCTACTCACCGAAGAGATAGAGAACAGCCTTGAGCTAAATGAAAGCCTTGAGCGAGATGACAGCCTTGAGCTAAATAACAGCCCTGAGCGAGATGACAGCCTTGAGCCTGCAAACAGCCTTGAGCCAGATAACAGCCTTGAGCACAATAAAGGCTCTGAGCCCATAAAAAACCAAGCAAGCCATGACCACGCCCTACTCTCGGCCATAGGCATGAATAAACAGCTGCGTGGTCGCAGTAACGCCATTATCGACACAGGTGTTTCAGGCATAGTGTTTACCAAGCACTTATACAACGCCATGGTGGAACACTTCAGCGCGCTAAACCCCAAATTTGCGGCACTAATAAAGCCCTTTAGCGATATCGCCATGCAGTATCAAGGTATCGACATGAGCCAGTTAAACCTTGAGGAATGGCCCACGCTCACCTTGCATTTTGTCGGCGAGCGCAACCACCATAGCCAACACACTCATAGCAGCAGTGGCAATACCAGTAAAAATACCAATGAAAATAGCTGTGACCATAGCCGTAAAAATAGTCGTGACCATAGCAGTGACAACAAGCAACACTCCCCAGAAAAAGTCAGCATTCACATAAAGCCCGAGCACTACTGGCAAACCAACACTCCAGCCAAGGGCAAGGCCTGCTTTAAGATATTGTCACAGCTGGCTGGTTGGCCTAATCAGTCGCTACTTGGCTTACCGCTAATGAATGATCACTACGTGATTTTCGACCGCTCCGCTCATCAAACCGGCGTGATCCACTTTGCTAAACAGCGTTAATTAGAGAGACACCATGGCTAACTCAGCACATCAATTTCAAACCGAACGACTATCCATGCGCTTACTCGATGAACGGGATAAAGACTTGTATTGCTCCTTGTATACCGATCCCATTGTAATGAAAAACATCAGTCAACCATTGAGCCCTACAAAGGCAGAAAAATGCTTTTACACAACACTAAAACTCACTCAAAAGCCCAAACCATTACTATTGGTTTGGGTTATTTCAGAACTAGAGACAGGTGAGGTATTAGGCATACAAAACATCAGCAAAAACAAACAAAACACTCAACACGCAGAGTTTGGAATAATGCTTATCCCTAATGCTTATAGAAAGCACATAGCATTTGAGTCAATTGGCGCGCTTACTGAATACGGCTTACGACACCTAAAACTCAATAAAATGTATTCAATGTTTCTACCAGAGAACAAAGCAATTTTAAGAATTGCCCAGAAACTCAATTACTGCATAGATATAAATAACTTAGATCCAACTACAGGCCAAGCTAGTTGCTATAAACAAAGTGACCATGCTATTGCAGCATTCATAAACTCAACGAATAGCCACCCCAGCTGGAAACATAATATTTAAAATATCGCAACAAGCTGTTATCTTCTCTTTCTGAAAGGCCACTACACATACATAGCCTTGAGCTTTAGAGCGCCAGTTAAATATATAAAAATAATAAAGGGTAACCATGTCAGGTAGTTTAGCGTGTGTTGGGATTGGAATGACTTTAGGGGCACATATTTGCCCGTTAGCAAAAAGCTATATAGAACAGGCCGATGTGGTATTTTCTGGCATGTCTAACGGCATCGTTGAGCTCTGGTTGCAAGAGATGCACTCCGACGTGCGCTCACTGCAAGGCTTTTATCAGCCAGGAAAATCTCGCCATATTACCTACCGTGAAATGGTCGATGCGATTATGACCGAAGTGCGCGCCGGCAAAAAAGTCGTCGGTGCATTTTATGGTCATCCCGGGGTATTCGCCCACGCGCCGCATAAATCAATCGAAATAGCCAAGGCTGAGGGTTTTCACGCTGTCATGGTACCGGGCATATCGGCAGAAGACTGCCTGATTGCTGATTTAGGCATAGATCCCGGCCAATATGGTTGCCAGCAGTTTGAAGCCAGCCAATTTATGTTCTACCAGCGCCGCTTTGACCCCTCATGTTACCTAGTGCTGTGGCAAATCGGCCTTGCTGGTGATAAAAGCCTAACCAAGTTTGCTACGGGTGCGGCGCACCGCCAAGTACTGATTGAACTTCTCAATAAAGACTACCCACTTGAGCATCAGGTGATTTTATATGAAGCCGCCGTACTGCCCATAGACACAGTACGTAAGCAAACACTCACCCTAGCAGAACTGGCCGATGCTGATATTTACATGCACACCACTCTGGTAATTCCGCCCAGCCAAAAGATGCAGCCTAACCAAGCGGTATTAGACCGCCTAGCGCAAATAGAAGCCCAACTGCTAGCTGAGCAAAATGATGTGCTAGCTGAAGCAAATAGTGAATGAATTAAATCAACAAGTTGATAAAGAAGTAGATAAAGAAACGGATTAACAAAAGCTAAAAGGTAGGTTTCCGTAAGCTGGTAAGTCCTTCCTAAGAAAGAAGAAAGAAGAAAGAAGAAAGAGAAAATAGAAAACCATAAACGACAATCAACAAGGAAATAGTATGTCAAACATCATTCAACTGCTGGAACGTATGGGCCAAGATGCAAGTCTGCAAAGCTTTGAACAACAGCAAATTGCTATCAATGAAAGCAATTTAGATGAAAGAACAAAACAAAGCCTTAGTAAAAATGAGCTGATTGAATTAAAAAAAGAATTAGATATTTGCCCTGATATATATTGCGTTTTCTTTCCAGCTGAAGATGAGCCTAAACAAGATGAATCAGAAGAGTCACCAGCAGAAGATGCTGATGAAGTAAAGCTTATTGCGAATGCTTAATGCTATTAGCAATATAATAAAGCGAGGCAAATTTATTTGTCTCGTTAGCTATCTATTTGTTAGCCATTGCTGGGCTATTCCTGACGATGAACTCTCACGATTATTTACTGAAGCGAATGAAGTTAGAAGCCAGAATCCGTTAAAGTTTATTGAGGTGATTGAGGAGCTGAACAGACATGAGCAACATATGTCTAAGCAGCAGAAATACCATTTAAAATATTTAAGAGCATACAGCTTATCTTTCAAGGGGCAATTCAATGAAGCTCTAAAGATTTATAAACAGCTTTTAAACTCTGAAGCTGGCGAGCAAATAAAGCTAAAAGCAAACCTCTCAATAGTGAATACATATGCTATATCAAAAAATTGGCCTGATGGATTATCTCATCTCTCTAGCGCATTAAATAGTTTACCTACGATTGCAGATAACAGCCTAAATGAAAGAGCGTTTGCTATTGCCGCAATTTTTTATAACCAACTGGGACAATATAAATTAGGTTTAAGCTACGCCCAAAAATTAGACAAGTTAACTGACGACAAACGAACACTATGTTTTGCTAAACAGCTCGCCTTAGAATCCCAATTTAAACTGGGCCAGCTCAGTGAAGACTCACCGCAAATAGCCCAAGGCTTGCAAGCCTGCCAGCAGAGCAACGAAGTGGTGATGGAAAGCGCCATTTATAGCTATTTAGCTGAACTATATTTAGATAACAACCAACCACTACAAGCGATAGCCACGCTAGAAAAGCAGCTTGAATCATTAACAGCCACAAAATACGCGCCAGCTCTAGCTCGTTACTATTCATTATTAGCCCATGCTCACCATAAGAATAGTAACCAGCCTGAATCAGAAAGCTATGCGTTAAAAACACTCGAACAGTCTAAGGGTATTGGCTCAAATAAACCGTCAGTCACCGCTTATAACATTCTATTTCAAATTGCTGAATCTCGTGGTGAGCACCAGCAAGCCTTGGCATATCATCAAGAGTACGCCGCAGCCGATAAAGCCTATTTAGATGAAGTTAAAACCAAGCATTTAGCATTTCAGCTTGCGCAGCATCAGGCTACAGAGCAAAAAAACCAGATAAAGCTACTGGATGACCAAAACCGTTTACTGCGCTTGGAGCAAAAACTCAGCCGCAGTGAAACCGAAAATAACCGCTTGTTTATTTCACTGCTGACGGTGTCGATACTGCTATTGGCTGGCATGGTGTATAAATCACGTACCACTCAAAAGCGCTTAAAATTGCTGGCGGAGTATGATGCACTGACTAAGGTACATAACCGCGGCCACTTTACCCAACAGGCATTAAATGCCATTGACTACTGCAGCAAGAATCAACAAGCCGCCAGTTGCATTTTGTTTGATTTAGATAAGTTTAAAAGCATTAATGACACCTACGGCCATGCCACCGGTGATTGGGTGTTAAAACAAGTCGCTCAAGTCTGCCAAGCCCACAGCCGCAAAAGCGACCTGTTTGCCCGCCTAGGCGGCGAAGAGTTTTGTATTTTCTTACCCAGTTGTGACGTTAATACCGCCGCGCAATTGGCAGAAGAGTACCGTAAGTTAATTGCCGCTATCGACAGTAACGGTTCGGGCTTTGAGTTTGCGATTAGCGCCAGCTTTGGAGTAACAGACTTTAGCTTGTCGGGAACAAACCTAGATAAAATGATAGCCGACAGTGACCATGCTATGTATGTATCGAAAAAAACCGGCCGTAATCGAGTGACCATATTCTCAGATGGTATTGCTGAATTTAAACGCAATAAACAGGCTAACAGTGCCATGGGCAGCCAAACCACTGAGGCAAGAGTATAACGCTTACCCTAAGACGGAAACTGCTGATAAAACAATAAGCCTGACATGATGTCAGGCTTATTTTTTGCTTAACGCTTTAGCGCTATTTCAAATTGCTTAGTGCTTCAAGCAGTGCTGATTGTAACTCTGGGTTACGTAGCGCTTGTGCTTCCATATCGAAGTTATCGAAAAAGCTTGGAATAGACAGGGTCGCTTTAACATCGGCCGCAAAATATGGCGCTGAACCAGCAGCTGCAGTTAATACTGTTGCTGCGCCGCCAGGGCCTGGTGAAGTAGCTAGCAATACCATTGGCTTGTTTTGGAACACTTTCATGTCGATACGTGATGTCCAGTCAAACAAGTTCTTGTAAGCCGCCGTGTATGAGCCGTTATGCTCGGCAAACGAGATAATAATGGCGTCTGCTTCACCCAACTTGGCAAAAAACTTTTGTGCTTGCTCAGGCTGGCCTAACTCTTCTTCGCGGTCTTGGCTAAAGAGAGGCATTTCGTAATCGTTGATATCGAGGATTTCAACGTCTGCTCCGGCAACTTGTGACGCAGCATAAGCGGCAAGTTGCTTGTTAATTGATTTAGTACTGCTGCTGGCTGCAAAGGCTAATAGTTTCATAATGTGCTCTCTATACAGTTATTACAGGTAAAGCCTGCAAAGATATTAGGTTCAATTGCCGTACTCTGCTGCAAGCTAAAGATTAACTTTTGAGCGACAACCCGATGTAGAGCAGTGTATATTAGTGACGAATAAAGATTAATAACCTAAAAAGATAATAACTATTTCCATATAACTGTTAATAGGCGGCATTGGTGACAATAAATAAACTGTTTGATGGCATAGTGATTTTTGCACAAGTGGTGAAAAGCGGCGGTTTCTCGGCAGCAGCAGAAGCCTTAGGCCACTCCACCTCTTATGTAAGTAAAGAGGTCAATAAACTGGAAACTCGCCTTGGCGTGCGTTTACTTAACCGTACTACCCGCTCGATAGGCTTAACCCCTGAGGGCGAGGCCTATTATCAACAGTGCTTGCAACTTATTAGCGACGCTGAACTGGCGGTAGGCTTAATCACCCAAGACAATGTTAGCCCTAAGGGGGTGTTAAAGCTCAGTTGTCCGGTGGGCTTTGCCCAAAACCATCTGCAGGATATTATTTCTGAATACATTAAGCGTTATCCCAATGTTAGCTTAGAGCTTGAACTTAGCGATCAACGCACTGATGTGATTGCCGATGGCTATGACTTAGCGATACGTGCCTCAGCCCAGCTCGAAGAGTCGAGCCTTATTTGCCGTAAAATATACAGCAGCAAGGCATATACGGTCGCCTCGAAAGAGTATATTTCGCGCCACGGTAAGCCACATCACCCAAGAGAGCTAGCCACTCACAACGGCATTTGCTATTCCAACTTAAAACAGCCTAGCCGTTGGGACTATGTTGATACTGACGGCAAGCCGTTTTTTGTCGATATACGCCAAAAAATTCTCTGCAATAACGGCGATATGCAATTGGCTATGGTGTTAGCTGGCCACGGCATTGCCCGCCTACCCAGCTTTTACATGCAAGAGGCACTTAATGATAATCGCTTAGAAATACTGTTTGAGAGCTGCCCCAATACCGAAATCGACGTTTACGTGGTTTATCCAAGCCGTAAGCACTTGTCGCCAAAAGTCAGGGCCTTTATTGATTTAGCCGCTGAGCGACTAGGAGAAATACAACCTGTTAAATAATATGCAGTATTTTTAACGATATCACTTTAAAGTTAATGGTTAGCAAACCTATAATAAATGCGAGTCATGTTTATTTTTAAGTTACTCACTGCTAGCCACAAGCCTGCGCATTTAGACAAAAACAATAATTTAGGATGGAACCTGTGCTTAAAAAAGTCCTCGCGATGACCAGCTCAACCCAGATGTTAGTTGCCATGTTTGTTGGTTTTGGCGTTGGCTTGTTTTTTGGTGAATCTGTTGGCTGGATGGGCACCATTGGCACCAGCGTTATTTTGCTGATGCAGATGACGGTTCTGCCTTATATTGTGGTGTCGCTAGTTGGCGGTATTGGTAAGCTACAAAAAAGCACCGCAAAACTGATTTTTAGCCGAGCAGGCTTAATCATGTTATTGCTTTGGTTGCTGGCGATTGTAATGATTGCACTGGTGCCACTGTCGTTCCCGATCATCGAATCCGCGTCTTTCTTTAGTACCAGTAGCATAGAACCTGTTACGCCCATCGATTACTTTAAACTGTATATTCCCTCTAATCCGTTTGAGTCGATGGCCGACGGTTACGTGCCCGCTATGGTAGTGTTTAGTATCGCCATGGGGCTTGCCCTTATTGGCATGCAAGGTGAGCATAAACAGCAAATACTGACCTTTATGCACACCAGCTCGGAGATTTTTTCTCGTATTACTCAGGGCCTAGTTAAAATTCTACCTATTGGTATTTTTGCTATGTCAGCCTCTGCTGCAGGCACTATGGGAGTCGATGAATTTGCCAGCATGCAGGTATATTTAATCAGTTATTTTGTGCTGTGTTTGCTGCTGACTTTTTGGGTATTGCCATGGATTGTGGCCTCGCTCACCCCAATTACCTTCGCTCAAGCGCTACGCATTTCAAAGTCTAGCTTAGTGACCGCCTTTGCCACCGGTAACATTTTTATTGTTATTCCAGTAATTGTTGAAGAGTGTAAGCAAGTGATGCGCGAGCACGACAACCTGTGTGAAGATGGCGCCACCTTGATTGAAATCTTAGTGCCCATTGCCTTTACCTTCCCGAATATTGGCAAACTTACGGTTATTCTATTTGTGTATTTTGCTGGCTGGTTTAACGGCACGCCGGTGGATATTAGCAGTATTCCGTCGCTATCAATTAGTGGCCTGTTGGCACTATTTGGCAGTGTGTATGTGGCGATTCCATTTATGTTGGACTTGGTAAAACTGCCCGCGGATCTATTCCAACTATTTGTGATGTCGGGCTTTATTACCGGTAAGTTTAACTCTATTGCCGCAGTGATGAATCTATTTGTACTTACCCTACTGACAGCGTCACTGTTTCAAAAGTCACTCAAACTGCGCCCGCCGCAACTGCTTAAAATGGGCATAGGCATTGGCGCTAGCGTAGTGGTCACTTTACTTGTTTGCCGCGTGGGAATGGGCATGTTTATCCATAGTCCGGAGATCACCAGTGGCGTGATAGCCAATATGCAAGTGGCTGACAAAGTGCCAACTAAGGTAAAAAGGCAGTTCCCAGTTATAGGCCAAACGCCAGCAACTCCTATTCGTAGCGTACAAGATATTCGTGATGCTGGTACATTGAGAGTGGGTTACATACCGAGTAACGTGCCCTTTAGTTACTATAACAATGCTGGTCAGTTAGTAGGCTTTGACACGGCAATGGCCAATAAGCTGGCCGAAGATTTAAAAGTTAAAATTGAGTTTATTCCGTTTAAAAAAGATAAATTAGCCGCATCGCTCAAGGCGGGATTCTTTGATATTGCTATGTCGGGTCTTGCAATGGATATTGAGCAAATGGATGCATTAAGTTATGCCAATCCAGTGCTTGAACTCAATATTGCCATCGCGACTAGCGACCACTTAGTTAACGATTTTAAGAGTAACGACAAGATCAAACAGATGCAGGGCATGACCGTTGCCTATGTTGAACATAGTGATGCGATTGAAGATGCGAAGAAGATGGCGCCAAACATTAAGTTTGTCAAAATCGAGGGCTATAAAGACTTTTTCAGACAGAAAAAGCATAAGTACGATGCGGTAGTGATTAGCGCTCAAGCGGGCTCGGCATGGACCTTGTTCTTCCCGGGTTACGGTATTGCGCTGCTGGAAAACAAATCACATTACCCTGTGGCTTACGCGGTAGCGCAATCGAACCAATCGCTACTTAACTACATCAATAACTGGCAGCGCCTGCGCAAAGTCGATGGCACTCAAGAGCAGATTTACGATTATTGGATGCTAGGTAAAGGCGCTGAGAAAGTTGAGCCGCGCTGGTCGATTATCCGCAATGTGCTGCACTGGGTTGATTAAGCCTTATCTACTCATCGATTGCTCTACTAGCAAAACGCCCGCTTATTAGCGGGCGTTGTTTATTGTCATGGAGATACTTAAGTTGGTGTGGGCGTTGCCAGCAGCATCACTTCATCAGACGTCAGATAACGCCACTGCCCCACTGCAACATCAAGCTTTAACGCGCCGATTTGCTCGCGGTGCAAACCATTAACTCTGTTACCAATCGCGGCGAACATGCGCTTAACTTGGTGATATTTGCCTTCGGTGATGGTTAATAACGCCTCTGTCGGTGTAACGAATTCAAGCTTAGCTGGCAGGGTTAATGCCTTTTCGTTTTGTAGTTGCAAGCCTTGGGCAAATCTTGCAATGACTTCAGTCGAGTTATCAGCGGTGATTGGGTCACGTAGCGTTACTCGGTAGGTTTTTTCACACAGTTTGTCGGGGCGAATAATATCAAATGACCAACGACCATCGTCAGTCAACAGCACTAAGCCTGTGGTATCGGCATCGAGCCTGCCGACTATATGCAAGTCTTCAACCCGATCAAGCTCAATGCAGTTAAACAAACTGGGGTAATCGCCATCCACGTTAGAGCTTAAGGTATGCATAGGTTTATGCAGCATGATGTAACGCGACGGCCGCGCAAACAGCTTTTGTCCGTCTAGCGTTATACAATTACTTTCATGCACTTGAAAGCCCACATCGGTAACCGTATTGCCATTGACGCTGATTTGCCCCGCTTGGATACACTCACTCGCCTGGGCACGATTAAGTGCTGTGCTTTTACAGATAAATTTGTCTAAACGCATGTCTCTTTTAACTACTTATAACTATCAATGGGCGGTTACAATCCGCAAAATAACATAAATGGTATTGTTAGGCGTTGATATATTGTGTCTTATGCATCTTCAGCTATTAAGCGCCGGCGATTTCAGGCACAATAGCGCCCTAAGTAAAAGCTTATAAAAAAGCTGACGTATTTTGTCGTAAACGCTTAGGAACCTACAATGACGCAAATCACCCTACTTACTCCTGACGATTGGCACCTTCATTTTCGCGATGGCGATATGCTACAAGAAACCGTTCCAGCAACGGCACGCTTGTTTCAACGCGCAATCGTAATGCCAAACCTATTACCACCTGTTACCGATGCCAAAATGGTAACCGAGTATCGTGAGCGTATTTTAGCGGCGCGCCCAGCAGGTTCGACTTTTGAACCGCTAATGACAATTTTCTTAACCAACAACACCACAGAGCAAGACATCATTGATGCTAAAGCGGCTGGCGTTGTTGCTGCTAAGCTTTACCCAGCGGGTGCAACAACTAACTCTGATGCAGCAGTTAAAGCGCTAGATTCGCTATTCCCTGTTTTTGAAGCCATGGCTAAGCACGGTATGTTGCTATTGGTTCACGGTGAGGTGACTGAATCTCACATCGATATTTTCGACCGCGAAGCTATGTTTATTGAACGCTACCTAGCACGTATTGTGGCGTCTTTCCCAACGTTGAAAGTGGTATTTGAGCATATCACCACTAAAGATGCGGCTGACTTTGTTATGGAAGCCGCTGACAACGTGGCAGCAACTATTACCCCACAGCATTTGCTACTTAACCGTAATGATTTGTTAGTCGGTGGCGTACGCCCACATAACTTCTGTTTGCCTGTGCTTAAACGCAGCACTCACCAAGAAGCACTGCGTGCAGTAGTAGCAACGGGTTCAAGTAAGTTCTTCTTAGGGACAGATTCAGCGCCGCACGAGAAGCACCGTAAAGAGTCAGCTTGTGGTTGTGCCGGTTGTTACAGCGCATGGAGTGCACTAGAGCTTTACGCACAGGTATTTGATGACTTAGGCGCATTAGATAAGCTTGAAGGCTTTGCCAGCAAGCACGGCCCTGATTTTTACGGCCTGCCGCGCAACACCAGCACAGTAACCCTAGTAAAAGAAAAATGGACAGTACCGAGCGAGATCATCTTGCCAAACGGTAGCCCAATTGTGCCTTTCTTTGCCGGTGAAGAAGTAAACTGGAAAGTAAAAACAGCTTAAGCGTTGAAGACCTGCATTAACTAAAAAGCCCGCACATGAGGGCTTTTTTAATGGCTTAAACTAACTATTTATTACTCGCGTCCAAGTGCATCGCCAAGAGGCTCAAAATAGTTTATCAAGGCCTCGAAGATCTGCTCTCTATGCTCAAGTGTTGGGTATCCGCCAGCATCAAATAGTGGTGACTTTAAGGTTTCATCAACTAAATAAGGGTTAGTGATATCGCTATAAGACTCGATACACGACTCAAACGCCCGCGCCATTAGTTCAGTTGGCCGCGAAAAGTATTGGCTGTTATGTTGTTTATCCAACGCGATTGCTCGGTTGACATAATCATGGCCATCTTCACCGTTTTCATTGAGCAATGCCACTTCAAAAACTCGCTCTAAGCGCTGATTTAATGGATGCTTAATTGGTTTTACATCGGCTAACCAGCTATGACTCGCAAAGGAGATACCATTAGGCGAAGTACGGTAAGATTTAGGCGCAATGTAGTGATCAAACGCGTGCCAAAACTCATGGGCTAACGCGCCCGCGCCAGCATTTTTGGCCAAAGCTAATTCACGCTTATGCGGCGCATAATGGGCTTGCACACCTTTTTGACCGCCACTGCCAAAGGCAAGGTTTAGGGTTTCGCGCAAACCCAGTGCTTTGGGTGGTAGTTTTAAAATAAAGGCTAAATCGGCTAATGAGTCAAAAATCAGATTTGCAGCTTTATCTCGCTCTTCGTTTTCAACCCATTTGCCCAAGCGTATATGTCCAAGACCAAACACCTGCTTGATATCAACAAAGCTAACTTGCTCGTCAAAGCGGTAGTCGGGGCCGATGCGGCTATAGGTTTTACTTTTTAACACTTCAACCCGCCTCAATTATTTAAATTATCGTCAATCAGCTTACACCGATACAAGAGCCTCGATTATAAAGTTATATGGCTAATTTAGATATCAATAGCCCTTAGACTAGCTTGCCAATAGCCATAACCGTTATAATGCTGGCAATTAGTTTCAAGCATATTAGGCTCCACCATGGCGCGCACCGCAGCAGCATTACACATATTAGTTAAGCACCAAACACTTGCTGAAGACATCATCAAGCAACTGAATAAAGGCGCGAAGTTCGACGTACTTGCTAAAAAGCACTCAACTTGTCCATCAGGCAAGAAAGGCGGCAGTTTAGGTGAATTTAAGAAAGGTCAGATGGTGCCGCAATTTGATAAGGTTTGTTTTACGGGTGAGTTAATCACGCCACATTTAGTCAAAACTAAATTCGGCTGGCATGTGATTAAAGTTTTATATAGAACTTAGGATGCTTCGCTTTAAAAGAAGGACCTAGATCCTAGGACGCTTCGCTCTGCTAGGAAAAGCAAAAAGCACAACCTTTGCTATTTCCTAGCTTTTCCTAGGTCCTAATATCTCTCTTAGCTCTTACTAGGGCCTAGAACCTTCTCTAAATCTAGAACCTTTTTTAACGTTTAAGCTTATAAAGATTACCGCTGTCAGTACTAAAATAGATATCACCTTTTGGCGTAACCTCTATATCGCGAATACGTTCTCCTAACTCAGCCATAATCCTTTCTTCATCAATGGCTTTTCCGGCATCAGAAACAGTGACCACATTAATGTGAGTTAGCTTTAATGCGCCAGCAAGTAACTTGCCTTTTAGCTCTGGGAATTTATCACCGCGATACAAGACTAAGCTACCCGGTGCGATTGACGGGATATAAACTTTAACTGGCGGCTCAATACCTTCTTTGACTTTGCCGTCTCCGACACTGATCGGCCCCCAATATTCTTTGCCGTGAGAAGTAATTGGCCAACCGTAATTTGCACCAGCTTTAATAAGGTTAATTTCATCACCACCGCGCGGCCCGTGCTCAATTGACCATAGTTTTTTAGTTTGCGCATCATAAACTAGGCCTTGTGGGTTACGGTGACCATAGCTCCAGATCTCATCTAAAACCTTGTTGTCAGCGATAAATGGATTATCACTTGGTACGCCGCCATCTGGATTGAGGCGTAAAATGGCACCTGCATGGGTAAGTGTATCTTGGCCATTGTCGCGTACGCCACGATCGCCAATGGAAAAATATAAACTGTTGTCATCAAAGGCTATGCGGCTACCAAAATGCCTACCTGTATCTGAGCGAGAGTTTGAAACAAATATGTCTTGCCAATTGGCAAGCGCACCATCTTGATAAGTGGCTGATGCCAGCGTTGTCGCGCCCTCACCTTCTATATCTTTGCTATAGGTTAAGTAAAGGGTATTGGCTGCAAAAGGCGATATGGCAATATCGAGTAAACCGCCTTGCCCTTGTGCCCAGACATTATCTGGCTTGGCAATGACTTGCTGGCTACCAGTTTTAAGGTTCACTTGCTTAATTAGCCCAGACCTTTCGCTTACCAGCATAGTGTTATCATCCACATAAGCGAGCCCCCAGGGGATCTTCAGATCTGATGCCACTTTTTCGGCCTCAAATGCGTTAGCGCTGCCAACTAGTAACATACCTAGTGCTATTAGGCTCATTCGCTTGGTCATTATCATCACCTTTCCTCCCTTACTGACTCTTTACTTATGACCATTATTTATACCATGTTCGATCTTATAAGCTAATAATAATCGACATAAAAAAACGCCTTATTCCGTTAAAAATAAGGCGTTTTCATGCAGCAATGACGATTTATCGAATCGCCGAAATCAGATAATCAATCACCGCGGTTTCTGGTGTTGATTTATGTTTAAGCTCAAATAACGGCACTGGGCGCTCTAACATATTACGCTCAACCATTTCACTGACAATTGGCATGTCTAATATGCCTGCTTTACCTGCCAGTAAGTTATCTAGCGGCGTGGTTTTGCTTAAATTGACAATGTCTCTAAAGCCTTTTAAGTACAGGAAGTCTTTAGTGAAACCGCCGCCGCGATACACACGCGTGGTTAAAGTAAAGGCTTGTTCGGTCGTTTGGCCATATTCACGCTTTAAGGTCTCAAATGTCATCGAGAAGTCACGCTGCTCTAGCATTAAGTTAACCGCGATCACACGCATTGCTAGAATTTTCAAACGGTTTAAGGTCAAGTTGCCTGAACAGTATTCACTGTAAATCGCCACACCTTCTTGGGTATGGGTATTACCCACTAAGCCAAGTGACATCACTCGTAGCTTTTGGCTACGGGCATTAACGGTGGTCAGCATGTGCACGCCTAGCTCATGGTAAGCAAAAGCCACTAACTCTTTACTGGTGAACATGGCATCTTTGTTAATCATCAAGCTACCACGAGCACTATTAACCATCGCCTTAGCTACGATGCGTGATGACTTTTCAACCTTACATTTTAGGCCCCAGTCATCGGCATACTTTTGGAATGACTTAACCGCATAAGCCGCATCATAGATAGGCTCTTCGTCATCGCCCTCAATGGCTGGCGCACGCAGTAAGAATTCAGCGTTGGCAATGTCCTCTTTGTCTGGCTGGCCATAATATTTCAATGAGTTATAGACAAATTCATCGGTGCCTATCGAGCAAAGTAGGTCAATTTTAGTCGCTAGATTATCAATCACATGGCGGTAAAGTTGCTGAATATCGGCGTCCATAATATTCGACACTGGCAGCTTATAAAGCTGCTCGCGGAACTGATATGGATTAATGTTTAACTGCTTGTAGCTAAACTCTGGCGCTACCGCACCTTTACGGGCTAAGAACTTTTTACGCTCACTGGCGATATTAACTGGGTTGATGTACTTCAGTGTGGCGACATTGCTGGCAAGCTTATACAAGCTCTTATCTAGCGATAAAATTTCAGACGGTAAAGTCGATGACAGTAGATCGACATTACGCACTGATTTACGCTTACCAAAGCGGCGCATAAAGTAAGCGGCAGACTCAGAAATAGCCTGTTTCACGCCGCCTTTTAGCTCTTCTAAAACCAGTGGATATAGCTCGCCGGTGGTTTCGTCCATAAACACTTTTTTCACTTCAAGTGGTAAGACTAAAGTGTGGTCAAAATGGGCGTTAACGTGGGCAATTAAGTAACCGCGACCTTGAAATACTTCATCGCGTGCAGCGCGCACAGCAATGTTTGGCAGCTCAATTTTATTAAGCTGTTTTTCAAAGTTTTGGCAGGTGGTGCCCCAGCGCTCGATATCAATCTGACTAGTTCCAATATTGAAAGTTGGCGTGTCAGCTTCAATCTGCTGATAGTTAAATGAGTGCACGTCAAATACGATGCTGTTTTTAAACTGCTTTTCTAAACGTGCAACTAAAGCGCTCAGTACGTTATAAAAAGACTCATGCTTAGCATGGCTTTCGTTACGCTGCTTAGTGGTTAATGGCTTTTTCCACGCTGTTTTGTAATGGGTTGAATGCGCTTTAGGTCTATTCAAGTCATATTCAAAACGTGAGTCATTACCCGTCAGTACGATAGGGAATGATGACAGCATGTCTGCGGTATATGGCGCTTCAGCAAAACGGCGCTCTTCATCTGTTAGGCGGCAGTTATTTTGTAAGTCTTCACGCAGGCGATGGCCATTATGAATAGCGGTACACACAAATGGTGAGTACTCATCGATTTTTACGGTAAATGCGCCTGCTTCTACTTCTGCGTGGAAGCATTCACCTTTACTTATTAATGCAATACATTCTTTTTCAGATAACTTGAGCATCTTCAATCGCCTTTCTAAATTCTGTTTTTCTGGTGCTTAACGCTTCTTTTGCTTGGATTACACTTTCAATAAAATCGATAACTTTACGCTGTAGTTTCACGTTGTTTAATTTATTGATCCGCATAATGCCGCCAGGGCTTTGCACGTTTACTTCAATCAACTTTTCGTTGATCACATCAATACCGACAAAGAACAAACCGTCACGCACTAGCTTAGGGCCAATATGTTTACACAGTTCTTTCTCTTTTTTGGTTAGCACGTGCTTTACCACGCTGCCACCAGCATGAATATTTGAGCGGACTTCTCCTGCGGCTGGCACACGTTTCATGGCACCAATTGGCTCACCATTTAGCATCAAAATACGTACGTCGCCTTCGTCTGCGCCTTCAACATATTCTTGCAGAATAACGTAATTACCACCTTTGCCACTGTTAATGTAAAACTGTAGCAATGAGTGAAAACTCTTTTGCGCCGCTTTTTCTACCAAAATAACGCCTTGACCACCAAAGCCGTCAAGTGGCTTCATGATCATTTTGTCTGTTTTCGACTCGCGCAACACTTGCTCTAAATATTCAGGTGTTTTCGACACATGAGTAGAGGGAATAAAAGTATTGTTTGGGTCATCAAATGACGCGGTATAAAGCTTATTGTTAGCAATACGCAGGCCGTCAATATCGTTCATGATGAAGACTTCATCACGCACTGAATCTAAGAAGTTTAGTGCAATTGGGTCTAGCGGCGGGCTCGCTCGCATAAAGATGCTATCAAAGCCTGCCAGTGGTAACTGCAGCTTTTTAAACTGAGCTTTTTTATAAAAAGAAACGATATTATTCGGTGTTGCCTGCTCTTTACTAAACACTTGGCAAAATGCACTGGCTTCAGAGTCGCGCATGGTCAAATTGCTAGTGGTTGCTACTGCAACAGTATGGCCCCTCAATACGCACTCATGGATTAACCGCAGTGTGGTGTCGGTTTCTGGTACGATCGTCGACCACGGGTACATCAAAAATAAAATATTCAATGGGATCTCTTTATAAAACGGAATGCTCTAAAGATCTTGGGCCAGATGGTGGCTTGGGGAGGTGTAGAGTATTCAAAATAAATAACACACAGGCTTAGGTTAATTATCACCAAAGCCGACAATGGCATCTATCTATCAATACAAGTTGTACTAGATATGGTTGTGCTAATTTACACCATAATTTGAAATTGGAATATAAAAAAATAACCACAAAATAAAATAATTTCAGTCACTTTAAAACCCATGAATTAACAATCCATTAGGCCCTGTTTTTAGGCGATAACCTCGCCAATAAAGTTAAAAAAACACAGAAATAAGCAGTTTCGCCACTTTTGGCTAATAGAGAGCGAAAAACGCAGCTAGAGGCTGCGCTTTCAATAAAGGACTTAAGAGCTTTTTAAGCTTGTCGGCTCAAGATTAACTGACGGTGTTTGCCGCTGATTAAGCCTACTGACCAGCCATAGCCCTGTGATAATCAACAATAACATTGCAATCTCAACACCGATGATCCCATAGAAACCTTGCTGGGTTAATTGGGAGATCTCACTGGCAAACAAATACCAATCAGCAACTAATGTGGCACTTAAAAATAGCGTGCTTGTTAATATCATCTGGCTTAAGTATTTACGCTTATTGCTAATACTGTAGCTCAACACCATAGCCATAACTAAGGTTGCAATAAAGCTATACACCAAGTAATCAGCTCTAGCTTGCAAACTTGCTGGTAATACTCGCTCGACAAAAAAAGCGACCGTAGTAGCAACAATTAAACCACCGCAGCCACCTAAGGTTAATCCCCTTACAATACTTATACTGCGGGGCGATACATTTTGCTGCAAGGTACGCTTATCAAGCCACAACATATTGCCAATAACGATCATCGCACATATGGCAATCGAGAGAATAAAATACAAAATACGCACATCTACACCGGCAAAATCGCCAAAATGTAGGGTCGCAATAATCTCGCGGCCTTTACGAAATACATTGTAGTTTTCAATATCGGTTTTATTCAGTAATTCACCTGTATTTACCCGATAAAAGAACTCATCTTTCTGCGAAAAATTCGCTAAATCATTACCGCGTAATTGGATAATCGCTGACTCATCGCCGTAGTTATAAAAGATAACATTTCTTAAATAGAAATCAGGCTGCTGACGTGCTTGCTCAATAATCCTATATGCATTACTCATATCAATGCTTTGCTCGATTCTAGGCTCATCAAATAAGGTAAAACCTGCATCTTTAAATAATGTGTCTTGATCGCCTTGGTAGATAAACACCACAAAGGCAATTTGGTAAACAATGGCCAAATTAAACACTAAGCCACTTAATGCATACATTAGCGTAAATGGCAGCGTCATCACGCCAACGACATTGTGTAAATCGAGTAACTGGTCACGGCGGTTTTTATCATTACGATATAAGAAAAAATGTTTAAATAACTTTTTAGCGTGAATAAACACACCAGATACCAAAGCAAAAAAGAAGAACAGACTAATGATGCCAATTAAGTAGGTGCCACCAGGTAAATTTAAGTCGTAATGTAACCGGTAGATAAAATCACCAAGAAAAAAGTCATCTCTATTGGCCACACTAGCGCCAGTATTAGGGTCGATGAGCAAAGACACCACTTCACCATGTTCATCTTCCATGCCCTCTTCACGAACGAGATCTAAGAACACTTTATAGTAAGGGTCGTGTTCAGATGGCATTTGCACCATAAGGTGCTCTTCATAATCAAAATCATGCTGTGCCAGCTTATCTTCGACTATTTGCTGTAACGGCATTTCTGTTTGCTCTATTGCTAGCGGAAATTGCGGCACAACAGCCCACTGCTTCACTTCTTCATAAAACAGCGTAACAGCACCAGCCCAAAAGATGACAAACAGCAGAGGTGAAATGATCACCCCTATCCAGCTATGAGATTCCGTTAGATTTTTTACCCACTGGCTTCGTGGATTTTTAATTGTAGTAGCGTACATAGATTGAGTATTCATAGGGGCGACTGGTACCAATAAAGAAGGAAGTTCACTGCTACAGAGAACAGTAAGAATTTGCCACAAGCCAAAGCACTGGTCTTAGCGCTATTGAAGCTATAGTAATAAACCATTGCTGCGACCCAGATGCTAAAACCTGCCAATAGTCCCACCAGCAATTTGATATCTATCGCTATTGGTAACAATAAATACAGACTCAACATCATACTGACAGACAGTAGTAAACCACCAAAAAAGGCAGTCAGAGATTTAGGCCACATGGTTAATGACCCCCTAATAGAAAGATACTTGGAAATATTGCTGCGCCAATTGCAAACACCAATATGCTGCGCTCTTTAGCGTGAGCAGCCAACACAACCAACAACAGCCACATTGCCATGGTTAATAGCAAGCTAATTAATATTGAGACCAGCCATCCAAAATGTGTTGTCAGGCCAAATACCGCAAGGCTGAGCGCTATGACATAACCCAACCACGCTACAAATTTAGACGTGGACTTATAAATAAGCTTTTGTTTATTCGAAGATAAATAGCTAGCAAAGCATCCAAGCCACAATAAAAACACACCAACGAAAATCATAAAACAACCAACATAAATACAAATGATAATAATTTGTATTAATTATCGTAAATACTTTATCAGATTACAAGATGATTATGTTAGCATCGCCGCAATTAAAAATAACAACCATTATCATTTGGACAATAAAGCATGCGATCTCCTAACTTAACCCCTATTGCCAGCGCAATTCGCTTTGGTTTACTCATTCCGGCCTCACTAACCTGTTTATCTGCTGCAGCAGATAATGCTACCGATACCAGTGATATTGAGCGGATCATGGTTACTGGTCAGAAAATAGCCCGCACTGTACAAGATACTACAACCAGTGTTGCTGTGCTTACCGAAAAGCAGTTAGAGCAAGAAAATATTAATGATTTTCGCGATGTAATAATCAATACCGCAAACGCTCAAGTTACTGGTAACCGTAGCTTTAGCATTCGTGGTATCGATGGCTTTAATGTATCAGGTGGTGGCAACAGCTTTTTAGCAAGCGTGTATGTCGATGGCGCCCCTTTGCCTGAGCGGATGATTTATGGCGGCGGGTTTTCAACTTGGGACGCTAAGCAAGTTGAAATTTTACGCGGCCCACAATCGACGTTGCAAGGTCGTAACGCGTTAGCAGGCGCGGTGATCATGACCACCCAAGCACCAACTCAAGATTGGCAAGGAAAGTACCAGTTAACAGTGGGCGAATACGGTCAACGAGAAATTGGCGTCGCCATTGGTGGTGGCCTTATTGAAGATGAGCTTTCATTCCGCTTTAGTGGTGAAAAGAAAGAAACTGACGGCTATATTGACAACTTAGTTCGCCATGAACCTGCCGATTATCGTGACGACGGCACTTATCGATTAAAGTTACTGTATCAACCATCGGCACTGCCTGAGTTTTCAGCTCAACTAGGCTATACCCGCAGCAATAGTGATTATGGCCATACCGCGGTAGAAATTGCTCAAGGTCAAAACCCATTTGAAAATCGCTATGTCTACAATAACGATGAAAGAAAAGAGACCGTCGATGCCGACATAATAGTATTGGAGCTAAATTACGACTTAAACGATTATTGGTCGCTAGGCTCATATACAACTTGGTCTAGTGTCGATACTCGCTTTACTTGGGATTCAGACTTCTTAGCGATAGAGGGCAGTGAATTTCCTGAGGATACTGGCAGTATTTCTAACTACAACAATACCACTGACTCACTCAGCCAAGAGCTAAGACTGACTTTTGAATACGATGACTTTAGCGGTATTATCGGCGCTTATTACTTCAATACTGATGTCGATGACCAGTCTAACGGTTTAAGTAATTTGAAGCTAAACCGTTTAGGCCTCACCAGCGATATATTGCAAGCAAGATACGGGCTCAGCCAACCTATTGCAGATTTAGTGGTTGGCCAATATGCCGAGTTTAATCCTGCTCACACAAGTGCGTTAACCTCGTCACAGCAGACAATTTCAAGCTATGCGTTATTTGCAGATGCTGTTTGGAGTATAACGGAAAAATGGGACGTTTTTGGTGGTATTCGCTTTGATCATGAAAAGCAACAAACACAAAATGATGCCCAATATATTATTTTAAATGCGGATAAAATACCCGATCCAGCCAGCTATATTGGCACACCTTATGAAGGTATTTCCCCGTTAATCGCCGGTATTAACCAGCAGTTTTATGATTTAGCGGCTAGTGCCTCAACAACGACTCCCGAAATTGAAAATGATTTTAATACTATCTTGCCTAAGCTAGGTGTGAGCTATCACTGGACTGAAGATCTCATTACTAGCTTTTCATACCAAAAAGGCTATCGCTCAGGAGGTGTAGGTATTAATAACGCTCGTGGTGATGTGTTTGAGTACGACCCTGAATACACTGATAACTATGAGCTATCGCTGCGCTCCACTTGGTTAGACGGCGACCTCATTGCCAATGCTAACCTGTTTTATGTCGACTGGCGTGACCAACAAGTGAACGTGCAGCTCTCACCTAACCGTTATGACAATGAAACCGTCAATGCAGGTCAATCAACCGTGCAAGGTTTTGAGCTTGAGCTGAACTACCAAGTCACTGATGAGCTCACGCTATATGCTGCAGTGGGCCAGTCAAAGACCGAGTTTACTGACTTTGTGATCACTATTCCTACTGAAACGACACCGATAGTTAATGACTTATCCGGTCGTCAATTTACCGCACCAGAGTGGACAGGTAATGTTGGCGCTACTTACAGCGCTGACAATGGTATTTTTGCTAACGTGAATGCCAACTATGCCCAAAGCGCACCGGTTAAGGTTGATCCATACCGTGAAGGTTACAAAGAGGGCGATGAGCTATTTGATCCCTACAACGACAGCCGCACTCTGGTGAATATGCAAATTGGTTATGAGTGGCAAACTGTGGGGATTTACCTGCAAGGTAACAACTTATTTGATGAAGAGTACATTACCAATAACTTTACCCGTACCCCGGCTTTAGGTGAGCCAAGACACTTTGCCTTAACCTTACGTGGTGAATTTAGCTTATAAAACTGCGCAGTAAGGCCAGCCTAGCTGGCCTTATTTGATAAGCTGGAGGCTGTTTTGCTAGCACTGATAGGATTTGCTGCAATCATGATTTTACTACTGCTAACCTTATGGCAAGTGTTAGCTATTTTGCAGCAGACTGAATATTAACTAATTTATCTGCGGAATATTCGCCAATCACACTCACTTTAACCTGATTTCTACCCGCCTTTTTAGCCGCGTAAAGCGCCATGTCAGCACGTTTTACCCACACTTCACTTGTTTCATTAGCTATTGACTGAGCAATACCTATGCTGAGTGTCACTTCGGCTATTTGCGGACATTGTATTGCCAAACCTGCAATGGTTTTATTGCGAATATTTTGCGTAAGTTTAAGCGCACTTTCTTGCTTGGTATTATCAAACAGTAATAAGAACTCATCACCTCCTAAGCGAAATAGTAAATCTGTTTGGCGACTATTACTGTTAACCAATTCAACCACAGATTTAATCACTTGGTCACCAACATCATGACCATGTAGATCATTCACCTTTTTAAAATAATCTATGTCGATAATCGCAATACAGGTTTGCTGACCAAGAGCAGCTAAGTCTGTCGCAGCTTGTAGACTGTTCTCCATTTGATGCCGATTTAACGCCCCGGTTAATGAGTCTCGAGTCGATAAATAACTGAGTTTAGATTGCAGCTGACGTAGGGTTTCAACCACGCAATGAGCAATAGAAACACTAAACAATAGCGCTAAAATAAAGCGCAGAGTCACCATAGGCTCTTGATGAGGAATAACCGTGAAAATACTGCCCACAATAATCACGCCGTTGGTGATTAATGCCAATTTTTGAGGCACTAAAAACACCACAGTGACCACCACCGGAAATACCCAGTAAGTACCTAAAGTGCCAAAACTATCTACCGTCATCACCATTGAGATACTCAGGAAAAACAATGACGGTTTATAACCCCATAGGCTGTGCTTTAAGCGCAGCACCGCAATAATTTCAATCAGTAACACCAACTCGAAAGCGACCAGGAAACTTGCAAGTAATGTCTCACCAATCACGAAGTTTTTGATGCTTAGAGGAAGAAAGGTTATTAGTGACACTATGAGGATAAATTTCAATACTCGCTGGCGACTATTGATATCAAACAGCCCTTCGTCTTGGGGTTTTACAGAAAAATACTGTCTATCCATAAGCCGCCTTTGTCGTCGAATATTAGAGTAACCTTTCAATGCCAAGCTACTTGGCTTGAAAATAAAATCAAGTAATTACTCTAGTAAAGCCATAAAAACTGGTATTAACGAACTTAAAAAGGTTTGTTCCTAGTTGAATGTGACAATTTAATTATAGAGGATTTACAAGTAGCGTTATTTAGGATGGATCTGCGACCATAAAAAAGGCTGCAAACTGCAGCCTTTGTGATGACAATCATTCAATCATGCCTAGACGTAATACCCAGCTCTCTTGTCAGAGGCTTATATCAACACCTCATTTACAGGAGAGATATCCAAAGCTATGGCTGACTAACCGCTTTACGCTTATTGTGCGCCATAATCAGTGCTATCAAACATACAATACCCACGGCGATGCCAACAGGTTGACTCAGTGATTGCGGTAACCCTAAGCCGATACCAGCTGTGACGATGTAAGATACCGTGACACAAGTCCCCACAATAGCAGGCAAACTCACAATCCAATGGAAGGTGCCCCTATCAAACAGGTACTTAGTTGCTAGCCACAATACGCTAGTTGAAAGCAGCATGTTTGAGAACGCGAAGTAGCGCCAGATTAACGAGAAATCAATCTTAGTCATAAAGTAAGCAATGATTAGGATTGGAATTGCTAAGAATAAGCGGTTTCTCAAGCTTTGCGGGATCTTAAATGCATCAATAATCGTTAGACGTAAAGATCTAAAGGCTGTATCGCCAGAGGTGATAGGGAAAATCGCCACCGCAATAATCGCCATAATACCACCCGCAACACCAAGGTAAGTTGTCGCAACTTGGTTAACCACAAGCCCAGGGCCGCCCGCATCTAGAATGCTTTTCAGCTCAGCATAACCACCTGGGAACGCTGCAATACCCGCTGTTGCCCATACACATGCCACAATGCCTTCAGACATCATTGCGCCATAATACACTGGGCGAACATATTTTTCGTTAGTTAAACAGCGCGCCATTATCGGTGCCTGAGTTGAATGGAAGCCACTAATTGCACCACAAGTAATGGTGACAAATAATAAAGGCCATACTGGCAAACCGTCTGGGTTTGGCTCTAATAGATCGTTGTTGTAATGACTATGGTCAAAGTAGGCAAATATATCGCCCATTTCAGGTAACTGCGGTGCACTAATTAGCAGTGCCACGGCAATTGATACCGTCATAACAATCATTAATAAACCAAATATTGGGTAAAGCTTAGTAATGATTTTGTCGATAGGTAGCATAGTCGCTAAGAAGTAGTAACCTAAAATCACCAATACCCAAAAGGTATTGTTAGCTAAGATTGTGCCTTCAAAATAATCAAGGTTACTCAGCAGCCCTGCTGGGCTCATAATAAATACCACACCAACAAAAAACAGTAGCATGGCAGTAAAAATTAACATAACTCCTTTAAAGTAAACGTTAAAGTAATGCCCTGCGATTTCAGGCAAGCTTTTACCGTCTTCTTTAATACTTAACACACCAGAGAAGTAGTCGTGAACTGCACCGCCAATGATATTACCAAGAACAATCCATACCAGTGCAATGGGGCCATATAACGCACCCAGAATTGGCCCGAAAATAGGCCCCACGCCAGCAACGTTAAGAAACTGAATTAAGTAAGCTTTAACAGGGTGAACTTCGACATAGTCGACACCGTCTTCAAATCTTGCTTGTGGCGTTTTTGCGTTTGGATCTATTCCAGCTTGGCGTTCTACAAAGGGACTGTAGAACTTGTATGCGAGCAGTAATGCTGCAATACAAATTAAGAATATTAGCATTTTTATAATCATCCATATTTGTAGGGTATATGTTGAGCATCGAGTGTTGTTCACTAAAGGAATTTGGTCAAGTAACAACTTGTTATACCAAGGTCGGGCTTGCCTCCGGTTTTATCTTTATGCAAGGAAGACTTATCTCGCAGTATCGCTCTTGCGTCGTGCAAAGTATGCGCACCCAATCACAACCTATAACAAACAACATGGCAACAGCGCTAAAAATATAGCATCAAATACACAACAAACTACATATAAACACGAGAGATAAGTACCACTAAAAGAATGGATTTACATTTAAGGTGAGCAGACGAGCAGCAATAGCGAATAACAGGTATCAGGTAATAAAAATAAAGCCAGCATAGACTGGCTTTAACATGATTAAATCATTTTTAAATTCAGATCCCAACCATTTGCGGTAACGACCTCGATTAAGGCTTTATGTAACTCTGCATTGCTAAATCTGACGAGTTTAGCGCTACTGTCTAACAGAAATATTTGGCTCGTTACATAACCGGTTTGCGCGCTCATATTGAATGAGAAACCACCTACACCCAATACCGCTGAGCTTGAAACTAAATGATCTTTAAACCTTACTCGATGCTTACTTTCATCAAACCATAGCTTCATGTAATAGCTTTTACTGATTTTTTGCGCCTTAAATAACGAAATAAATTTAGCATCCATATAAGGCGACGTGAGCACCAAACAATCGTCTCGCTGCTCAACAGTAAACAAGCAATCTTTTACTTTAAGATTTGAAATTTGCTTCACCAACTCAGTTTTAGATATCGATTGACTGTGCTTTGCCGGAAACAGAAACACCTTACTCGATACAAATAGCATAAGTGGAATGAAGCCAATAACGAACGCAATGACTAAACCTATAATGTATGAGTCTGGCAGAAAAAATATTTCTCTCATTGCCAATGCAATGGGGAACGGTATCAGCATATAACTGCAAATAACCAAAAATGAAATGAAAAACTTCCCTATCATGATCAAACTCCCTGATAACTTTAATCAATAACGATATCCATGCCAATTAAGCTTATCGTTATTACAAATTTACTCACTAAACTAGTCGCGAGCCATAATCGACAATCGACTAGCCTTTAGCCGAGCCATTCTACGCAATTACTGCATCTGGTAACCAACGGGTTTAATCTAACTAATAGCCAATAAGTACAATTGGTTACTCGATTCAATATTGCCTCACACCTTGCATATAAGCCTTATCTGCAATGGCTAGCATGGCTAAATCTTCTTTAGTATCGCCATAGGCGTAGATGCAACTGTAATCAGTAAGGTTAAAACGCTCAGATACCTTAGACGCCTTAACCTCACAACTGCAGTCGCCCGCAACATAGAATCCGGTGTAACGGCTATTTTTCAGCTCTTGATTTAGTTCTTGTTTTAGTTCTTGTTTTAGTTCTTGTTTTAGTTCTTGATTAAGCGCTTGCATCTGCTCTTGTTTAGCAATTTGCTTGGTTGCCATTTCACTGCAGATCAGCTCTAACCCCATAATCTGACACCAAGGCTTAAGGTAGAGATCTAACGAGGCAGAAACCACAACGATACTTGTGCCTTCAGCCTGATGCTGTTTGAGGGTGTGTTGCATTTCAGGGCGCAGATAGCGTGGAATAATTTTAGTAGCGTATTCAACACCAAGCCGCTCAACCTCTTGCTTGTCGCGACCTGCAAACGCACAGTAACTCACAAAAGGTCTAAGCTTACGGGCAGGAATAACACCCATTTTGTAAAGCAGGTAAAGCGGCGACATAAAGATTATGCCTAGTAAGAGCCGCACAGGCGTAGCCGAGAAAAAGATAAACTTAGTGAACATATCTTTATTGGTTAAAGTGCCATCAAAATCAAATAGAGCCAACTTCACGCTTATTTATTCAACCTATTAACTGAAAACCAGTATTGTATCAGCGCTAACAGTGGCTGTCGGCTCTATCAATATTAAGCAATTTCTTCTTCAATTATATCCACCAGCTTTAATTGCTCGTCGTGACCAAAAGGCGTTTTATCTGCATTAGAGACCAAAAATACATTTTCAGTGCTCTCGCCTAAAGTACTAATTTTAGCGGAATGGATACTAAGATTTCGCTCTGATAATAGATTACAGATCTGCTCTAAATACATAGGGTCGTCCAATGTATTAACTTTAAGCAACGCGCGGTTTTTCTTGGTGGTATGCAGCACTGTTACCACTGGTGGGTTATCGAAGTTTTTAAGTGCCCTATGTGGTAATAGCTTTCTCGGTTTATCTTTTTGATCGATGGCGCGATGAATACGCTTAACAATTTGCTCTAACCTTGGCTCATCATCAATTGGCTCATCTTTGTGATCCAATATTTTTATGATCTCTAATACCTGACCATTCTTGGTCTGCATCATCTGCGCATCTTTCACTTTAAGCTTAGAACTAGCTAAGGTTTTAAATAGGTCGACAAACAGTTTCGGTCTGTCCTCTGTGTACACAAAAATACTGGTAAAGCCGTTATCGCCGTTTTGCCCTATCAGCACCCGAGTCGTACCCGGCTCACCTTTTAAAATACCTGCGGTTATCTCGACAATATCTTCAACCGAATTACCACTGAAGAAATTATTAGGCAAACTTTGCCAAAACTTAGTTAGTCGCTCGGCATCAACACCTGAGGCTAACAGTGCGGCTCGCGCGTCCGTTTGGTTTTCACGAATAACGGTGCGCACCTCAAAGATATTTTCAATCCCTTGCTTTAAGGTTTCGCGAATAGCCATATAAAGTTGGGTTAATTGGCTTTCTTGCCAGTCATTCCAATAACTTTCGTTCGTGGCCATCATGTCGGCGATAGTAAACAAAAACAGCGCATTAAGCTTACCTTGAGAGCCAATCAGTTTTGCCAGATGCTTAATCACATCAGGATCGTTAATATCCTGAGTTTGAATCGCGCTGATCAATACATCTTGGTTAGCCACCAACCAATAAATCAACGTAGTGGTTGAGCCTTTCAATAAGTGTTCATCAGCCAGCTCTTTAGCCTGAATCGCACTTAATTCGCTATTTTCAATCGCCTGCTTACCAGACAAATGGTGACACAAGGTGGCGAACACTAGAGCAAAGCGATTACCTAAGTTCTGATAAATACTATAGGTAAGGCTGTTTTTCTTATTTAGCGCAAAACTATCAATGTACTGAATGGCTTTAAAGGTGTGCTCATCAACCGTGAACGCATTGTGCATATCAAACTGCATTTGCCCTTCAATTGCATGCCACTGTGAGCAGTATGCGGCTAACACACCATAGCGATGCATTAAGCCTAACGACTTGCGCAGCCCTTTAGGGTGCGCCAAAATTGCCAAAAACTCTTCACGGCAACCTTGATAATCTTGTAACTCACCTAATAAACGACGCCTTGTTTGTCGCAGTAATCTAAGGGTTTGTGGAGCAATACCTATGATATTGTCGTTTTCTGCGATCAGCCTAAACATGCGTATCACTTGGCGTTTATCAATAAAGGCCTGAGTAAATTTAACCTCAATTAAGCCATTACAAACACTGAAGTATTTATCAAGAGATTGCAGGTTTTCACGCTCGGTTTCATTAAGCGTATCAAGCTTGAAAGAGTCGCAGATAATTTGGTTTAGCTCGCGCACGCGAGTCATAGCCCGAAATAGCTGACGCATCATACGTTCAATGGCTAACTGGCTATTATCACCTTGACCAAACTGCATAAACTCGGCTACCGCGGCTTGATGCTCAAACAACAATACGTCTTGCGGTGACTGGGTCACACAGTGAAGTGCCCACCTAACACGGCAAATAAAGTCATACGCTTCTAGCAGCTCGTAAACTTCATCTTGCTGTAAAAAACCAATGGTTTTTAATGCGTTAGCATTAGCCAATGAGAAGTGCTTCTGTGCAATCCACATAATGGTGTGCACATCACGCAGGCCGCCGGGGTTGTTTTTTAAATTAGGTTCTAAGTACAGCGCAGTGTTCTGCGCTTTATTGTGCCTGAGCTCTTGCTCTTCCATCTTGGCATCGTAAAAAGACAAGCTAGTCCAAAGCTCATTTTGATATAGCTGCTCTTTAATCGCTTGCGAATGCTTTTTAGCGCCAACCAAACAACGAATATCCAGTAAATTGGTGGCAATAGTAATATCAGTTGCTGCAGCGTCGATAGACTCAGGTAGGGTTCTAACGGTTTGGCCAATGTCTAAGCCAAAGTCCCAAAGGCGGGTAAGGAAAAGCGATAGTTGTTCTTGTTGTTGCGGGGTTAACTCTTGCTCAATGATGATGGCTAAATCAATGTCAGACCTAGGATGCAATGCCCTTCGGCCATAACCTCCAACAGCATTAAGCGACATGGGAGTTTTATGTAATTGGTAAGTCTTCCATAACGATACCAACATTTCGTCTATATGCTTAGCCCGCCTCTTTAATAGCGATTGCACTGGCAGCGTTAAAAACTGCGCATTAAGCTTTTCGTCGAAAGATTTGATATGAAACTTCAACTCCTCGAGAGAATTCAGTTCCAAAGTATTAGACATAATTTAGGGCTCTTTATCGCTAAACAACAGATTTACACTAGCTCAATTTCTAATATTAACGTACCCATTTCCGTACCAGGTCGCCAAATTAGACCATTTAAAATAGGGCCAAAGCTCAGCTTCTATCGACATAACCATAACAATCAAAAGACTTTTTTTCAACAAAACCCAAGGTTAGCACTTAGTTACATAGAGGCTATAGCAGAATTTTCACCCAATTTTTCACGTAAATATTGCAAGATATTTAGTGCCTAAAATGGTCACACTAAACGAGATAACAATCTTGAATAATAACAAGTTAGCGGCATTTAGCTTGAGTCTCTGCTAGAGTGTTGCTCAAGATAAATTTAACTTAACTGTTTTTAACTAAATTCATCTTTCACTAATATGTAACTCATACCTGAGTTGCACGTGAGTTGAAGCAAGTTTTCTGTTTAAGGGCATTGAATGAAACAAAAAGTCGTATTTGTAAAAAGCTATTTCGCTAAAATTGAAACTGATAAACGCGAGCAGATGTGGGCAGCTAAGCCAAAAACATCAGAGTTTGAATATTCAACGTGTAAAATTGATAGCGAACGACTCAATGCCGATCTTGAGCAAGCAATCACAGCCTTGAATCAACAAGGCTATAAAGTCATGCAAATTACCCCTGTGACCTCTGGTGATTTCGCCTTTAAAGATCACTTTAGTGATCCGCACTTATTAGGTAATGGCGTGAGTACAGAAGGCGGTTACGGCTATGGTTTTTCTTATACCGACAGCTTAATCGTGTTAGCAGAGCAAGTTGCCCAGCCGGCTGCTGATACTGCAAATGACATCGAGCAGCAACCGAGTATCGCTGACGACACTCTAACAAGCTCAGAGCCAGATAACAAAACTACTGACAGCAGTGCTAGCGCTGAATAAGACAGCTTATTTAAACAAATAATAAGCAGGATTAACCTGTAATAAACAAGCCACTAATTTACGATTAGTGGCTTTATTTTTGAGAGGGTTAAAAAGTTGCAATTGCTCGAGGTAAACCGACTAATAAAGATAGGCAGGGTCCCCCAAAAGGCATCATGCTTTTAAACATTTTGAAATAGCACTTCTAATGTAAAAGTGAATACGATTTGGTTAATTCGCTCAGAAAACTCATCTTCTTTGCTCCAACGATATTCAGGAGTAATTGCAAAAAACAACCAATCTCGGGCAAAATTTTGTCTATAAGTCGCGCTAATACTGGCCTTTTTAACATAGTGATAAGGCTCATCTACGCCATAAATACTCGCCTGATAACTTATCGCCTGTTTATTATTAATGTATTGATATAGCGTAGCGCTTGAACCAAACTCCCAGCCATTATCACGGGTCTCGTATTGCGCAACTGCGCTCCAACGGCCAACAAATTCTTCGCTAAATGCATGCTCTATATCAAACTCAGTGGACTCACCTGTAACCTTTTTCTCTTGATACAGCTTTTGCGTCAAACGGGTTACTGTACGATCAGAGATGGGATAGGTATACCGCCATCTTGCCTCAACCTTAGGTTTGAAGTTTGCTTTAATATTAAAGCTGACTCTATCCTTAGCGTACCAGTCGTATCGCAAACCAATATCGCGTTCATTGTCGTCACCTAAAGATTTAATAAACCCAAAAGGATCATCTTCGCCGGTTGAGTCTAAAATGAGTTTTAGCTTTTTAGTCACCCCTGGTAAATTTAAACGCGCATTCAAGTTAGCTTTATATTGAAAGCCCTCTTTTTCATAGTAAGAAAAGTCGTTATATAGACGCACGACCGTAGCTGCTTGAGCGTCATCTTCAATTCTGTCGTCAACAAAAAAACTATCGAACCAGATAGCAGGCTGGCAAAACTTGGTAGTGAGGTAATCATGCGCCTTGTCGATAGCGCTTTCCATTTGTGAATCACTGTAGCAGGGGTTTCGTTGTTGCTTTTTTTCTGCCGCCTTATTTTTTGGGGCTGTTGCATTCGCTGCAGCAGAATTAGCAGGAGCAGTCTTTTGGGAGGTATGCGTAGTACTGGATGTTGTGGCGGCAGCGGCATCCAAGCCTAAGCAAAATACCAAACTAGAAGTCAAACTTAGCAACAAGATCTGATGTTTAAACAACAAGTTGACCACGCAATGAAAAAACCAGTAATGCCGCAATCGTATCATTTTTACAGCTGTACTACATAAAGATTACATCAAAATTGCAATCTAACTGCGCGCCCTTTACTCATTAAACTTGTAACGCTTTAAACGGCTAGCGCCAATCGTTAATTGACGCTGCAGACATCCACTAAAACAGCCTCCTTAATCTCACGACGACGCCCTAAGCCGCGTAAGCGTTTTATTAACATGCTTCGACATTAACTTCACATATGCCTCAGTAAGCTATTGCTAAAACGCCAAAGCTTTGTTTGCCAACCATGCTCGCTCACCTATTGCTAAAGGCACAAAAAACAAAGTAAACCGCGATAAATCAGCAATAAAGGCCAAATGGATGTAAGCAATCAGACTTAAGTTCCAATAGCCATTTTAATGAATTCAGGCAATGACCATATGACTCAGCATACAAGCTCCAATAATGAGCAAAACACTGACCTAAAGATTGATCCCAAAGTAGACCTAACTACAGTACAAGACTGCAAGCAAAATAGAAAAAAAACGTCCAAGCACTGTTTCAAAAATGCCAGTAAATGGCCTGCGTTTTATATCGCGATGATAAGCATTATTGGCTGCATACTTATTGCTGTGACCGCACCCGCAACCGCGGTAAAACCAGAGATAAGCAACACGATTAATGTTAATACCATAAGTATTAACCCTACCAGCTTTACGCCGAGCTATAACGCCTATGGCACAGTTATCGCTGACAACAAGCTAACCTTAAGCGCTCAGGTTGACGGCCAGCTAGATTACCTAAGCAGCAACATAGTGGAAGGTGGTGTTGTGCTCAATAACGAGCTTATTTACCAGCAAGATAGCAGCGATCTCAACGCACTTTTATCGCAACGCCAAGCTCAATGGCAAATAGCGCTAGCCCAGTTATCACTAGAGCAAGGTGAGCAACGAATCGCGCAAAAAGATTACCAAATGATGCAGCAAGATTTTAAAGACAATAATTGGCAAATTGATATCGACTTACTATTGCGTCAACCACAACTAAGTCGCGCCAAAGCTGAGCTTGATATCGCTAAAAATGCGTTAGCAATCGCAAAGCGAGACCTCGAGCGCAGCCGCTGGGTGAGCAAACAGCACTACATTGTTGAGTCTAAAAATGCCACTCAAGGCGACTACCTTAATAAGGGCGACAAAATTGCCTCTTTAGTTGATATAAGCCAATTGAGAGTGCCATTTTATCTACCGCGAGATCTCGCGCAGCAATTACAACTTGGGCAGAAAGTTACCCTATCACAACCTGATACCAACCAAAGCTTTGAGGCCACAATCAGCCATATTGTGCCGTTTTTAGATAGCAGCTCGCAGCTGCAAAAAATATTCGCTCACTATCAACCATATTCACCTAACCCCCATCTAGATCACGCTAAAGAGCTTATTATCGGCGACTTTGTTAAAGCAAAAGTAGACTTTAAGACCATACCTAACACAGTCAGACTGCCACTTGCTGCAATTGATGATGCGCAGGTTTGGCTGGTAACGCCCGCAAATACACTGCAAAGCAGAACTGTTGATATTGTGCATCAAGATGAAGACCACGCGATAATAGCCAACGTATTTTCTCCGTCGGAGCGTATTGTTACCAGCAAGCTACATCGTCCACAAGTTGGCCTTAGCGTTAATGTTGTGGAGTCTTTCTAATGCAGTATTTAGCCAATATCCCTAAGCCAATACCCAATGCCAGCAGCCAAGCTGATTCCACTTTGCAGCGCCTACTCGCTTGGATGATTGATAACCCAATTGCAGTTAACTTATTAACCTTGGTTTTTATTGCTATCGGCATTTATCGCTTTAATGACATTACTCAGCAAACTTCTCCTGCTTTTAAAGTCGATGAAATTGCCATAACAGCAAGCTTTCCTGGCGCAACAATTAAGGAGATGGAACAGGGTATTATTTTACCCATTGAGCATCGCTTAAAGGAAAATACCCGTATAGACCGTATGCACGCTAGCGCAACAACAGGCGAAGCCGTAATCACCTTAAGTCTTAATGACGGTGTTGATGTCAATAACATGCTTGCCGATGTGAAAAATGAAGTCGACAGCATTAGTGGTTTTCCAAGCGCAATGGAGCCTGTGCAAATTAGTGTAGTTGAAGAGTTAGAGCCATTAATTGAACTGGGGTTATATGGCGACCTAACTGAAACCGAGCTAAAGAGTGAAGCCATCAAACTTAAGCAAGATTTGCTATCCAAATTTGATATCGCACAAATTAAGTTTGAGGGAGCCAGAGACAGTGAAGTCGTTATTGAAGTCAGCCAAGATAAGCTAATGCAACACCAGCTCACTTTGGCACAAATCACCGATAAGGTTGCACAATCGGTTAACGACACCTCTGCGGGCAGCATTAGCACCAACGCTGGCAATATCGTGATCCGCACACTGGGTCGCAAACAGCAGCTTGAACAATTTCGTGCAATAAATATCTATTCCGGGTCCTCCGGCGCTCTGTTAACCTTAGGGCAAATTGCCGATGTCAATTGGGGATTCTCGCAACAAGAACAGCCCTTTAATGTTAACGGCAAGTCTGCAGTTATGCTGGTTGTCTACCAAAACCAACAAGTTAAACCTATAGAACTGAGCGCTGAGATCAGTGAGTACATCAACCAATATCAAGCGCTATTACCCGGCAATAGCCAATTAATTGTGCTCGATGATCAAGCCCAAGCCTATCAAACTCGCAGTAATTTACTGCTCAATAATGGCTTAATCGGCATGGTTTTGGTGATCTTAGCCTTATCACTTTTACTCGATACTCGATTGGCATTTTGGGTATGCATGGGGATCCCTATTACCATTTTAGGTACGTTAGGCTTGATGCCGAGCCTGAATATTCCTTTGAATATGGTGACCCTATTTGCGTTTATTATCACCCTTGGGATCTTAGTGGACGATGCGGTAATCGTTGCTGAGAATATCTACCTGAAAGTCCACCAAGGTATGGAGATCAACCAAGCATTAAAGCAAGGCGTACAGGAAATGGCATTACCAGTATGTTTTTCAGTTGCGACCAACATTATCGCCTTTGTGCCCTTATTATTTGTCAGTGGCGAGCTAGGGAATATGTATAAACCTATGGCACTGCTCATTTTTGCTATTTTTGCAGTGTCGCTTATCGAAGCCTTGTTTATTTTACCTTATCACCTAAAGCAGCTAGATAAACCTAAAAGGCTAACTCGACTGGCGATATTGCAGCAGCGCAGCTTTATGGCCTTTGAGTCTTTTCGAGACAATCATTTCAAAGCTTTTTTGGCAAGCTCACTCAAACAACCTATGACAGTGATTGTGGTTTTTATCGCAGCCAATTTATTAGTTTTTACTTGGGTGGGTTCTGGGCGAATTGACAGTAGCTTTGTGCCTAAAGTTGAGTCAGAGCGAATCGACGTTGAAGTTGAGTTTATTGCTGGTAGTTCTCTTGCTGATAGAAAGCGCATTATGCAAGCCATTGAAACGGCCGGAGTACGCGCTTTCATTAAGCTCAAGGAGCCAAATAACTATAAACACATTATGTTGTCTATCGAAGACGGCTCAGGCTCTAGTACCTTTCAAATCCCAACAGAAGATCAGCGCCAATATAGCGCACGTCAGCTGGTCGATAGCTGGCGAACTGAGATTGGCGAGGTTGCAGGGGTAAAGTCACTTTTCTTTGATTTTGAAGTTGGGCCTGGTGGCGGCAAAGAGCTGGTTATAGAGCTCGCCTCAACCGACAGTGCCGCACTTAGCAACGCCAGTTACGCCTTGATGAACAAGCTGCAAACACTACAGGGCGTAACAGATATAGATAGCGGTTTAATCGATGCACAACGAGAGTTTGCTATTGAGGTTAATCAACGCGGCCTACAAATGGGCTTTACCAGCCAAAGCTTAGGCGAGCTAGTACGCAGCAGCTTGTACGGCACCGAGGTCAGCCGCCAAATTCAGCAGAGCGAAGAGCTAAAAGTGCGGGTCATGCGCCATAAGCGTGAGCAGTTTAAGGCCAATAATTTAGCAGCATTATTAGTAACCTCTCCCAGCGGTCAACAGGTACTGCTCGGGCAAATAGCCAATATAACCCCCCAGTATTCTGCGACCCAAATAGAGCGAGTAGACGGTGTTGAGCAGGTTGAAGTCAGCGCGAGCGTTATTCGCAGCCAAGCTAATGTATCGTTGATAGTAAGCCAAATTGACGGTGTTATTCTGCCTAGCATTGCCCAGCAATACCCAGAAGTTGAGCTGGAGCTTGGCGGCAGTGCACGCACTGAGCGTAAGGTGAATGACAACCTCCTTACCGGTATAGCACTAGCGCTATTTTTAGTGTTTGCTTTTTTAGCTATTCACTTCAAAAACAGTCTCGATGCTTTACTCGTATTAAGTGTTATTCCTCTATGTTTAGCCGCCGCTATGCTCGGCCATATTGTCCTTGGGCATAGCTTTAGCGTAATGAGCCTATTTGGCATGATTGCGCTATCGGGTTTAGTCCTTAATGGCTCATTTGTATTGCTGCTGGAACTGAAAAAGCAATTACGACTTGGTTTATCCATTATTGATGCGGTAATACAAGCAAGTCTTGCTCGTTTTAGGCCGGTAACTATCACCGCAATCACGACTGCCATAGGCTTAGCTCCTCTGCTATTCGAAACTTCGGTGCAGGCGCAATACCTAATCCCAATGGCGATTAGCTTAAGCTTTGGTACGCTGTTTTCTATCGCAACAATATTAGTTTATTGCCCAGCATTATTTTATTTGGCAGAGCAATGGCGGGGCTCAAAACCGGTTAATAACGACATTAACACGTTAGTACCAAACTAACAGGAACCTTTGAAAACAGAGGCTGTTAATCACTTTATTTATGCCTTGCTATTAATACCAATCAGTATAAACATTTAGTCACTCAGCGAGAGTTTAGCGGTTTTGAGGCAAGGTCATTAAGTGCTCCTTGCTTTAATGACATTCACCACATCCATGTGGTTTGCAACGAGTAAAGGGCATAGTTGTTCTACGTTCAAGCTCGTTAACACAGCATCAGAATCGCTAACACTCGCCATTCTGGAGCGTTTTTGGCTGCCTACTTCTGCGTTGATTAGCTTTATAAGAGAATAACCATTATTGCAGCTATTCGCCTTGAATTAGTTTGCCAAAAAACGCTCTGAGTTGATCAAATTCTTATACTGATTGATATAAGCTTCATCTTGCTGCAATTTATGCTCAAAGAGCTACCGATTATTTCTGCATTAACAACCAGCTCCAGTACGAAAACAGGCCAAATGCAGCTAGTTGCAAACAGCTTAACCATCGGACTATTTGTCATGCTTATTAGCTTTATTCCTAGGCCAAAGAAGGCAACCCATAGGAAAAATGACATTTAATGGAAATAATTGAAATACGCTGTTGACCTGTCTATAGGTATAGGCTTGAAACTCCACGCTGTCGTCAAGGCTAGGAAGAAATATGTATACGGTTACTCAGCTCGCTAAGCGCGCCAATATCTCGCGAACCACTCTGCTTTATTATGAGAAAGAGGGGCTGCTCACACCAGCATTACGGGCAGATAATGGTTATCGATACTATGGTGAGGCTGAAGATAAGAAGTTAGCCGCCATTGTGTCTTATCGAGCTTACGGGTTATCTGTTGCCAGTATTGCGACCTTGCTAAATGAAGACAATAAACTCGCACAACCTCAACTGCTAAAGGAGCACTTTAATCAGCTTGAGCAAGAGGTTGCCAAACTAAGACAGCAACAGCGGGCCATAGTGATATTACTCAAAGCCCCTGAGTTATTGGAGAATGAAATGGTTAACAAACAACGTTGGGTAGAGATTATGGTTGAAGCGGGTTTTGATGAAGCAGCAATGATGCGCTGGCATCAAACATTTGAAAAACTTGAGCCGGAAGAACACCAGAAGTTCTTAGAGTCTCTCAGTATTGATGTTGAAGAAATCAAACGCATTCGTGCTTTGTAATATATAGCCGCAACAATGCCTGCTTAATCGCAGGCATTTTTTGACAATAACAAGCACCACTCACTCGCCACTCTTGAACGAGCAAAGATCCAGTCACGACAAAAATCAATAAACCTCATATTGCAACCTTGAATTTAATCTAACGGTTAGCTTTACTTACCCTAGAAACAATATTGTTCATTCACTATTTTAGGGGTTGATATGTTAGGCGAAGATCACTCACTTATTCATGAGTTTCCTGAGTACCAAGATATAATTGCCAAACTTTGTCAAAGTGACGAGGCTTTTGCAAAAGACACTAAACATTACAATGCACTGGATAAAGAGATCCGCACTCTCGAGCTAAAAGGTGCACCAATTGATGATGAAGCTATGCACAAATTAAAGCATGATCGCGCAGTACTTAAAGATGCGCTTTTTCATCGATTAAATGCACAATAACAGTATCAAGCAAAGCATAGTATTAAAATGTAATCATTAATGGAAAGGGAGCCGATGCTCCCTTTTTTGATGTTGTTTCAAACAATAAAACTAACTAAAACGTTAGTTACCTTGAATGATCGTCGCGCTATTATTACTACCTAAAACGTTTACTGTAGCAATGTTATTAGCATCATATTGCGTAACAGCTACTAAGTTACTGACGCCGCCTTCGACATATACTTCTGCTAATTGCAGTTCACCTGTCTGCGCTAAGCTAATATCATTTTCAGCACCTAACCAAGATTCAACGGTTGCTTCGTTGAAGTCACCTTGCTGTGAAATATCAACTCGAGATTGATCTTGCGCAGCGTCAGCATAAAGTCTGTTGCCTTGACCATTTTGCACAATGATCAGTTGGTTATCAGAGCCATTAGTACCAGCGCCAACCAAACCACCATAATTACTCGGAGTACTGCCACCGCCCATAACGATGTTGTCGTTACCTTGCTGAGTAATATCAACCGAGCTTCCAGCACCTAAACGCGTACCAGCAGCAGCGAAGTTACGCTCACCAGCTTGATTGATACTAATCGAGTTACCAAAACTATCATTATCTTGATCTACGATAGCGATGTTTTGCTCACCCGCTTGGCTTATCACCGCTAAATCATTTTCACCGGTTTGGCTTACAGTAGCTTCATTACCATTGCCCAACGTACTGCCGCTTTGAGTCAATATTAGCTGGTTAGCTAAACCACTTTGATTCACATCAGCTTTGTTTGATGCATCTTCCTGAGTGATGCTGGCATTTTGAGATAATCCCAACTGAACAACCACAGCAGTATTAGCTTCGCCCTGCTGATCTAGCACTAATTGGCTTAAATCACTGGTCTGTGTCACAGCAGCGCTTTGACTGTCACCTTGCTGAGTCACTGACAGTTGATTTAAATCGCCTGTTTGCACTATTTGAGCATCACTAAGAGATGTGTCAGATTGCAAAACAGTTGCTTGGTTTGCCGATCCTGATTGTGCAACATTAGCGTTATTGTTTAAGCTATTACCCGTTTGAGTGACTACAGCTTGGTTATCATCTCCCGACTGAGTAATCTCTGCGACATTATCTTGGCTTGCCGCAGCATTGGCGCTAGAAAGAAACATCGCAGCAGAAACGAACGCTGCTAACTTAGTATATTTCATATCCCTTTTCCCTAAATGGATAGTAATCAGCCAACAGTCAATTCTGTTAACCCCGCTAAGAACGTCAGTAACTCTACTCACGCTCCCAAAGGTATTCTGGACCCCGTACTTTGGCCAATACAGCCAAGACCAAAGCTTAATGTTCAGAAACCTGCAAAGATTATGATGACCCTCACCGCAACTAGAATCCGCCCTAAGTATTAAGCAAGCCAAGCCTAAAGTTGTATTGTAATCCACCCTATAGACTTAACTACTAACCCGGTGAACGATTTAATTCATGAACCTAGTGCGTTAACAGGCGAAAACAAGCTTTTACCAGCCTCAGAAAACCAAACACCCCTACAAAAAACACAATTTAGCATCATTTTACAAACAAACATTTCAACCAAGTACAATTATTGCTATCTTTGCCGCGCATATTTAGAAAGGACATCAAAATGCTGCAGAAAAACTCGAAACTAACTCAACTAACAAAATCCTTTTCATTGGTAAAACTACTACCAATCGCACTAGTAATCATCGCGATCTTTAACTCTTACTTTATCGTGATTGAAGGTCATGTTGGTGTGGTAAAGCGCTTCGGTGAAGCCAAAGACCAACAAAACCCCGGCTTACATTTCAAAATTCCTTTTATTGAAACCGTTGAAATGATCGAAGTGCGTACTCGTAAAAATGCTGAAAAAATGGCATCGAGCACTAAAGAGCAGATGCCGGTTACCATTGAAGTCAGTGTCAACTGGACGGTAAACAAAGAGGCTGCACTAGACCTGTTTAAACGCTATGGCGGCTTAACTCAGTTCGAGCAACGAATTCTCGACCCACGCTTTCGTTCAGCTACTAAAGACACCATCCCTCAATTTGAAGCAGAGCAGTTAATTCAAGATAGAGCCAGCGCCATTCAAGGTATCGAACGTCGCTTAGCTGACGAAATGGAAGGCTTTCCTGTAGTTGTTGATAATATTCAGATTGAAAATATTATCTTGCCACAAAAATACATCAACTCGATTGAGATTAAGCAAACAGAGAAAAACCTCGCGGCCGCGGAAGAACACAAGCTTGAGCGTCAACGCCTAGAAGCGCTGCGCGCAGTAAACACCGCAGATGCACGTGCAAAAGGTATTTTGAAAGTGGCTGAAGCTGAAGCCCAGTCTATTTTGCTAAAAGGTAAAGCAGAGGCACAAGCGATTGAAGCAAAGGCTAAAGCACTTAAAAATAACCCGCTGATTGTCAAACTAACTGAAGCGCAAGCATGGGATGGAAAACTACCAAGCACCATGATGGGTGAAGGTGCAATGCCAATTATGGATCTTCGCAACGCGAAAGAAAATTAATTTAAGCTATAACTAAAATTGGCTCTTAAGCGCCAATTTTAGTTACTTAATAGCAAGAGTAGAACTCAATAGCTCTTTCACCTCAACCAAAGGTCTTAAAGCTATTTTCAAATTCCGCTAACTAGCATTGGATCTGATTCGGCATTAAAGTCTTCTGAGAAGTACTCCACATTAATATATGCAGTATTTCGATCTTTAATTTTGACTTCTAAAACTGCAGAAGCACCACTAACATGCTCGAGTTCTAACTTCCGACCAATACAGTTCCCTTGGAAAATACATTGATAACTCGAAGTATTTCTAGGCGTAAACTTTTTAGCTTGGTAGCCTGTTTTCTGCAATGTATTTTCTAGCTCAGCATAGTCTGAATCTAACTGCGCCCCAAAAAGTGAATAATCGAAAGTTCTCATTGAGATTTTGATTAATCCTTCTTCCGGTTTACCTACTAGCAGATAATACTCAGCACTTAAGTCATCCTTTGGTAATTCAGTTGCCTTTACCTCTGTATAAATTCCTTTTTGTACTATTTCACCATATTGTGAAAACTCCTTTCCCCACTCTAATCCATATGGTGCAGCCGCATTAGCTGCAAACGGAGCGATTAATAAAAACAATATAAATTTCTTCATCACACATTTACCAAAGTCAAAAAACTGGCGGATAATATCTAAATATTTATAACAAGTATAGAGTAAATAACCAAAAACACCCCATCACTCAGACGTTCGAATTAAAAGTAAAATAATTTAAAACCATGTTATTTTTTTGACGCAAAAAAATAAATTTAATTAAACTGCACCTGCTTCAAATAATAAATAAACCCCAAGAGACTAAAGTGACAACCAATAAAAGCACCATTATAGGCTAGAAGGTAATAGTCAAACTTATAATATTCAACCCACTTATATTCAACCCACTTATATTCAACCTGCTTATATTCAACCCACTCATATTTAACCTACTTATATTCAACTTGCTTGTATTCAATCTACTTATATTGGTATCACTTATATTTAACTGAATTACATTTTATATTGGCAATTGAAAATATTTAAACTGCTTATATTGAAAACCCTTATAATTATTACAGCTAATTCAGTCTGATTAATCTTACTTACTTTTCAACAATAAGAAGATGCTAGTAAAAGCTCCAGCTTCTGAAGAAGGTGCTTTTGCTAGCCTTTGTGAAGTGAACTTCCTAAAAGGGAGCTTTCCTAACGTACGTTAACAAAGCTCACGCATCACTTAAGTTAATAAGCTATGTTTAAGCGAATTTATAAGCCGCGCATCCCATGGTCGAGATGAGCGAGCGTCCATGGACCCATTACTTTCAAAACAAGTCGGCGTGTTTATTAAGTCTTTAAACATTACCTTACTCCACAACCTCATTGAAGATGCTCCAGGCAGAGCCTAATTGATGATAACTACCGACTGAAATAGGTGGTTTAGAGCTAAAAATAAAAATGACTCCATGTGTCCTTCATGATGTAACACTTTTAATGCTATTGACTACAGAGCCAATAAAACTGTTAACCCTATCACGCGTCTTTACACTTCTTTAATTGCAGTTGAAAGTGAGATTGATTACCATTCTCACAAGTTTTATCTAACTTATCCCTTTCGCTAAAAACAATATAAAAATCAATATGTTTATAGAATAAAGCTTAAGGTATCCCTTTTTTGTCTTGGACCAACATTTGCCTAGACTGACATTGAGAATGTAAATATGAACGCAGTAGCTGCATTAAAATGGTTCCACAACTGGGTGGGCTTTTTCATTAGCATTACCATGCTAATAGTACTCACCACTGGTGTATATCTGGGTAGTGTCGATATGTATAAGCGCCTCGATGATAAGGGTCAGCAATATGCGCCACTCTCTATTGAGCAAAAAGCCCAGACTGTAGAAGCGGTATTTGAACGTTACCCTGAAATGAGCACGGTACGCTTTCCTACTGAGCACACACCATACATTCAAGCGGCGACTCGCGGTAAAACCGTTGCCTTAGATAGTGAGCTTAATGAGCTGTCTGTTAGTTCATTTGGTGATATTCCAGGTTACCGCACTATTTTCTGGTTACACCGTAACTTTTTACTGGAAGACATTGGCGGCAAATACATTAACGCTTGGGCATCACTACTTGGTGGCGCTGTAACCTTAGTGGGTATTTACCTTTGGTGGCGTGTACGTAAAGGCTTTAGATTAAAGCAAAGCATTCCAACCAATACACGTTCTAGTAGCTTAGTAAAAAGCCATATTCAGTTAGGACTATTTATCTCGGTTCCGCTATTTATTTTATGTATCAGTGGCTTTTTAATCACCTATAAAGGCTTATGGACTGGCGCATTAAAGCAGCCTAAATCTGAAATCAGCTACCCAGTGAGCCAAGCAAGCAACTGGCAAAGCCAGCTACAAACAGCGCAAGAATTATGGCCTGAGGCTAATCTGGTTTCGGTGAGCAAACCGCGAGTTAAAAAAGGCGAAGTTGTTACCGAGCTAAATTACAGCATCCGTTTTGATAGTCACAGCGGCGTGTGGCTTCGTGAAGCAGACCGTATGACCATGAGCTACGAAAAAGGCATTATTAAAGATGTAATTAAACATAGCGACAGACCGCTATCAGGCCAAGTAGCCGCGTTTGTTAGACCGCTACACGACGCATTGAATATGCCATTTAGTTACGCATTGTTTATTACTTCGGTATCACTAGTCGGCAGCATCATTTTATTGTTCAGTGCAGTGACGTTTTATCGTCGCATATTCAAAAAGAACAGTAAGAGCGTAAACAAAGCAGCAACGGCTTAAACCCATTATCTATTGCCACAAAATAGCAGCCTTAGGGCTGCTATTTTTTTATCTCAGCCTATTACTCTACAGTGCAATTTCCAGTTTCTCTGTCTGATAACTTATGCTTTTTCACATCAGCAGCCATATTGCGCTCAGTAAGAATAAATTAACCAAAAACTTACACACAATTCAAAGGTTGACATTTTATGCCAATTCTAGAAGATAGAACGGTTAAAAATCATAATAATATTCGTTAATAAACGATAAGAAATTGACAAGGAAGCAAGAATAAAAATGAAAAAATCATTAATAGCGATTGCTCTAGCAACCACATTTTTAGCGGGTTGTGGCGCATCAGATGTAAACAACGAAGCCAAAAATGAAGTCACTAAAGTTGCTGCAACTAAAGCAGAACTAGGTAGCTTTGGTGTTGACTTAAGCGCACGCAATGAAGCGGTTAAGCCTGGTGATGACTTCTTTATGTATGCCAGCGGCACTTGGTACGACAACTATGTTATGCCTGCAGATAAAACACGCTTTGGTGCATTTACTGGCCTTGCTGAGCGCAGTGAAAAGCAAGTTAAAGAAATTATCGATGACATAGCTAGCCGCAGCGACCTAAATGCTGAAGAGCAGCTCATTGCTGATTTTTATCAAGCTTACATGGACACAGATACCATCAATAAACTGGGTATCACGCCTATTCAAGGCACACTTGATCAAATCAATGCGATTAAATCAACTGACGACTTAACTAAAGTCTTCGGTGCATCTTGGTTAACTGGCGCAAGCTCACCAATTGCTGGCGGCATGTGGTTTAACCGTTTAGACCCTAACCAGTATGAAATGTCGATTGGTGCCAGTGGCCTAGGTTTACCAGATCGTTCTTACTACCTTGAAGATGCAGAGCGTTTTGTCAAAATCCGTGAAGCATACGTTAGCCATATTGCCGAAATGCTCGCTTTCGCGGGCATTAAAGATGGCCAAGCTCGCGCCGAAGCAATTCTAGCGTTAGAAACTAAAATGGCAGAAGGCCAATGGCCACGTGAAAAGCGTCGTAACCGCGACCTAACGCTAAACCAAGTGAAGCGTACCGATCTTGCTAAAGAGTACCCAGGTTTCGATTGGGATGTGTATTTTGAGCAAACTGGCTACAAGGTTCCTCAGCTAAATATCTCTCAACCTGATCCAGTTAAAGCCATGATTGAATTGGTTAACAATGAATCATTAAAGGTTTGGCAGGACTACTTAACTTTCCATACAGTAAGCAACAATGCAGGTTTACTGTCTGAAGATATCTACGCCGCTAACTTTGGTTTTTATGGCAAAACCCTAAGTGGTCAGCAGGAGCCGCGTCCTCGTTGGAAGCGTGCAATCTCTGAAATGTCTGGTACCCAATCTCTTGGTTTTGCTATCGGTAAAGTTTACGTTGCACGTTACTTCCCAGAATCATCTAAGCAGCAGATGGCAGCGCTAGTTGAAAACCTACGCACAGCAATGGGTCAGCGTATTGATGACCTAGACTGGATGGGCGCAGAAACCAAAGTTAACGCTCACGCTAAGCTAGCGGCATTTAACCCGAAAATTGGTTACCCGGATGTATGGCAAGAGTTTGATGGCGTAGAGCTTACCAACAAAGATCTCGTTGGTAATATTCAAAACCTACGTCAGTTCTTCCATGCAGATAGTGTTGCTAAAGAGCTTAAAAAGACTGACCGTAATCGTTGGGGCATGACGCCACAGCGTGTTAACGCGTACTACAACAGCTCGTTTAACGAGATTGTGTTCCCAGCTGCTATCTTGCAGCCTCCGTTCTTCGATCCTAATGCCGACCCTGCTGTAAACTACGGCGGTATTGGTGCGGTAATTGGCCATGAAATGGGTCACGGGTTTGATGACCAAGGTTCAAAATCTGACGCTAACGGTATTCAGCGTAACTGGTGGACAGATTCAGACCGCGCCGCATTTGAAGCCAAAGCCGACCAACTTGCTGCGCAGTACAGCAAGTATGAGCCTATTCCAGATAACTTCGTTAATGGCCGTAACAGCTTAGGCGAAAACATTGGTGATGTGGGAGGCCTTGCAATGGCATACCACGCATACAAGTTAAGCCTTAACGGTAAAGAAGCACCAGTGATTGACGGTGTGACTGGCGATCAACGTTTCTTCCTAGCTTGGGCACAAGTTTGGAAAGAAAAGCGCACTGAACAAAGCATGTTAAATCAGCTACGTGCAGGTACTCATGCACCGGGTCGTTACCGTGCACAAGCGCCGCGTAACCACGATGCTTGGTATAAAGCCTTTGACGTTAAGCCAGGTGATGAGCTGTATCTTCCAGAAGATCAGCGCGTACGTATTTGGTAATCGGCTAATACTCATCGATTAATCTCAAATGCCAGTCAGTTATTGACTGGCATTTTTTATTGCGTAACTTTTATCGCTAATCCATATCAATCAGATTAAAGGGTTATATTCATAAAAGTACTCAAGGGGTTTTAAAACCGATTTTCGACCCGATATCTATACTGTTAAGCCAGCTAAACCATAAACAGGCAAACCGCTCGATTTTAAGAACAGGCTAAAACCAATAGGATATGACATGACAAACCAATACACACCGGCAAAAGTTTGGACCATGGATAATGAAAATGGTGGTCAATGGGCCAGTATTAATCGCCCAGATTCAGGAGCAAGGCATGAGCAAGCATTGCCCGTGGGCAAACACTCGCTGCAATTACACTCATTAGCCACGCCTAATGGCCAAAAAGTGACTATCATGCTGGAAGAATTATTGGCTAAGGGCGTGACGGCTGCAGAATACGACGCCTACACCATCAACATCGGCGAAGGCGATCAGTTTGGCTCAGGTTTTGTCGATATCAATCCAAACTCGAAAATCCCAGCGCTACTTGATACTTCAACCGGAACACCAATCCGTGTATTTGAATCTGGCAATATTCTGTTATATCTAGCAGAAAAATTTGGCCATTTTTTGCCGACAGAAATTAGCGCAAAAACCGAAGTGATGAACTGGCTATTTTGGCTGCAAGGCTCTGCGCCATATCTTGGCGGCGGTTTTGGTCACTTCTATGCTTATGCACCAGAAAAGTTCGAATACCCAATCAACCGCTTTACCATGGAAGCAAAGCGTCAACTCGATGTGCTCGATAAGCAGCTGGCTAACAATCAATATATTGGCGGCGATGAATACAGTATTGCCGATATCGCTATCTGGCCCTGGTACGGTAATTTGGTGCTAGGCAACTCATACAATGCCGCAGAGTTTTTAGATGTCGGCAGTTACAAACATCTGCTGCGCTGGGCAAAACAAGTTGAACAGCGTGATGCTGTGCAGCGTGGCCGCATTGTAAACCGCACATTTGGCGAAGAATGGGAGCAACTCAGCGAGCGCCATGGCGCAGCTGATATAGATGCAGTGCTGAGTAAAAAGCCTTAATGACTCTGTGTATGCTTACCTATAAATAACGCCAGTCTTTACTGGCGTTATGTTTATCAACAGATTTAAACTTAGCTGCCAACACCACAGCGACTTAAACGCTTAATCACTTCTTCGTGCTGCGGGTAATCTGTTAACAATGTCTCTTGGCTAAACAACTCAAAGTCATCAAAAGTAAAGCCCGGTGACACCATGCAGCCCACTAACGAAAAGCCCGGCTTGTTCATTGCAGAGCCAAAAATGCAGCCCTTAGGCACTAAGAATTGTGGTCGCTCACCCGCCGCTAAATCAAGGCCTAATTGCGCAGTGGTTAGTACGCCTTGCTCATCAATCATATAAATCGTCAATGACTCACCAGCGTGGAAATACCACATCTCATCAGCAGTTAAGCGATGAAAGTTCGACACCTCACCAGTACGTAATAAGAAATAAATGCTAGTCCATAATGCACGAGTGTCGTCAAAGTTTTGATCTGAGCGATAAGATGAGCGGAAATAACCACCTTCGACATGTTGTTCTAACTCAAGGTGTTTAATAAAGTATTCAGCGGTTTGCATCAAAAGACCTTTCTAATTTTAATATGGTGCATATTGGGATTGAATAGCACTGCTTGGTAGGGAACATTTCTATCCATAAATTCGCGCAGAAGTATAATCTCACCTTGATTAAAAGACTGAGAGCAGAATTATAGTTTTGTATGCTGCGCCCACTTTATCGTCATAAAAAAGCCCAAGCATACTGCTTAGGCTTCAATGGCAATCAAAATAGCAATAAGCGAGTGCTTAGTGCTTGCCCATTACGCCATCGCGTACCATCTCTTTACCTGTCTCATACACTTCATCGGTTACCCAACGTGCGTGTAATAGTTTGTGGTTAGCATCAAACACGGCAACAAAGTGACGTCCATCAGCATTATTGGTTGCCATGCCAACCCCTTCCACACCTTGAAGACCCAAACCACCGGTTTCAACTGAAACTAAAAAGCGTCTTAGGTCGTCTAGGTTATCAATTACGTTTTGCTCGTCACTCATCGTTAATACTCTTATCTGCGCTATCTACGACAGCTATTTATGAAAGCCATCAACTACAAGGCTTTTAGCCCTGTATACACTATGCAGCGTACTTTACAGATCATAGCCAAAGATTAAAAGACTGCAGCATAAATAACAAAACAGCGGGTGCCCTCAAGGAGATAAGCAACTGCATGTAATTTAAGCGCATGCTTATTTAGTCTATTAGCTTGGTCACACTTCACGGTTTAATTTATTAACTTTCAATGTGCTCATGTAATACTCGCGCGGCATAGACCCTACACACAAAAAAGATGGATACAGCAAGATGTCTGAGATTAAATTTGCAGTTCTAGGACAATATTTTCATTGCCCAACCAAAGGTGATTTTGAGTACGCGCAACAAGCATTAATTCAGGTGAATAACCAAGGCACTATCGTTTCAGTTACAACCGAAACGGATGCTGACTTCCAAGCGCAAGTCAGCACATTATCCAGCAACAATCAGCTAATTGAACTCTCTTCAACTCAGTACTTAATGCCTGGCATGGTTGATTTGCACGTGCATGCGGCGCAATTCCCACAAGCGGGTAAAGGCTTAGATTTGCCGCTTTACGATTGGCTACAAGACTACACTTTCCCATTAGAAGCCAAATTTGCTGACATGGACTTTACCAAGCAAATATATCCAAGCTTAGTGAAGTCACTGCTTGCCAACGGCACCACCAGCGCGGTGTACTTTGCCACTATTCATAAAGACAGCTCTGTTGAGCTGGCTCGCGAATGCTTAAAGCAAGGTCAACGTGGCTTTGTCGGCAAGGTGAATATGGATGAAGCAAGCCAGTGTCCGCCATTTTATATTGAAGCTTCTACTGCTGATGCATTAGTTGAAACTGAAGATTTCATCCAACAAGTATTGGCTCTTGAAGGTAATGAGCAACAATTAGTCTCGCCAGTGTTAACCCCGCGCTTTGTACCAAGCTGTACCAGCGAGATGCTACAAGGTCTAGGCGAACTTGCGCAAAAATACCAATGTCACGTACAAACCCATTGCTCTGAAAGCGATTGGGCGCGTGATTATAGCCAACAAATGTATGGCAAAACCGATGCTGAGATCTATCGTGATTTTGGTTTAATGACCAATAAAACCATTCTTGCACACTCGATTTTCTTAACCCCAGCTGATCACGCCATCATTAAAGAAACCGGCGCCAGTATTGCCCACTGCCCGTTATCAAACATGTACTTTGCCAATGCGGCGATGCAGACCCGCGAGATCTTAGATAACGAGTTAAAGTGCGGTCTAGGCAGTGACTTAGCAGGCGCGCCAATCCCATCAATCTTCCACACTTGCCTTGATGCAGTTAACCACTCACGCGTACGAGAAGACGGGACTTCAACATACTTAGCAGCCGATACTCGTGGTGAAAGTGGCAGTCGTATCTCATTTTTAGAGTCTTACTGGATGGCGACCGTCGGTGGCGGTCAAGCGATTGATGCCAAAGTGGGTTTGTTCCAACCTGGGTTTGAGTTTGATGCCTTGGTGGTTGATACCGCAGTTAGCGATAGTAATATCTTTATTATTGATGAGATGGACAGCGCTAAAGACAAGCTAGAGAAAATCATTACCCTCAATAACCGTCAAAACATCTGTAAGGTGTGGGTTAAAGGCCAATTGGTGATAGAGAAGTAAACCGTTTAGCGATAACAAAAGTCATTAAAAAAGGCTCAACAGGTTAATCTGCTGAGCCTTTTAATTTACGTATCATCCGGACATTTGCGATTGCGCTTAGTGACCATCAACAAAGGCAAACTTGATGATAAATAGCAGTGCCACTAAGGCAACACCAGGGTGAATTTCACGCCAGCGGTTAGTACCCGCTTTTAGCACGCAGTAAGTAATAAAGCCTGCTGCAACGCCTTCAGTAATCGAGAAAGTAAACGGCATCATCACTGCTGTGATAAAGGCTGGAGCCGACTCTGTTAAGTCTTTACCATCGATTTTAGCTAGCTCTGAAGACATCAAAATGCCCACATAAACCAGCGCGCCCGCAACCGCGTAACCCGGCACCATTGCCGCTAATGGCGAGAAGAAGATCACTAAGATAAACAATAGTCCCGCCACAATCGCGGCTAGACCAGTACGACCACCCGCAGCCACACCAGCAGAGCTTTCAATATAAGCGGTAACCGTTGATGTGCCCATATAAGCGCCAACCACAGAGGTTGCTGAGTCGGTAATCAAGGCTTGCTTCATACGCGGGAAACGACCGCGCTTGTCGGTAAAACCGCATTTTTCGGTTACACCAATCATGGTGCCAGAACTATCAAATAAGCTAACCAGCGCAAACGAGAAAATCACCCCCATTAGCGCGACATCAAGTGATCCAGCTAAGTCTAGCTGACCAAAGGTGTTGCTAATACTTGGCGGCATAGACACGATGCCAGTGTACTCAATATCGCCCATCAAGGCGGCAATCGCAGTCACGACTGCAATTGAAATAAGCACAGCAGAATGGATACCACGTGAGGCTAATATCACGATAATAAAGAAGCCTAGTGCACCTAATACACATTCTAGTGAGCTTAAGTCACCCACAGTAATCATGGTTGCAGAGCTTGCCACCACAATACCGGCGTTACTAAAACCGACCATAGCAATCAGTAAACCAATACCACTTGGAATACCGATACGCAGACACTTTGGAATGTTAGTTAAGATCCAAGAGCGGATCCCAAGTAACGATACGATGGCAAAACACACCGCGCCCCAGAAGATAGTACCCATACCTATTTGCCAGCTTACGCCCATCCCCACAACCACAGAAAAAGCGAAAAAGGCATTAAGACCCATTGCAGGAGCCAGGGCGATAGGCAGGTTTGCAATTAAGCCCATAGCGATACAGCCAATGGCGCTGATCATACAGGTCACCACAAATACCGCACTGGCATCCATCCCCGCTGCAGACAAGATTTGTGGGTTCACAAATACAATGTACACCATGGTCATAAAGGTAGTGATACCGGCAATCACCTCAGTTGAAACACTCGTGTTGTGGGCCGATAATTTAAAAAAGCGCTCTAACACGCCTGACTTTGCAGGTACTTCACTGAAACTTACTGCACTATTCGTTGTTGCAGTTGTTGCAGCTTTTACATCGCTGTGCGGTGTATGACTTGGCGTACTCATAACTAGATTATTTCCATCTTAACTTCACTGTTGCCACAGCAAAAATGGCTTATTTATCGCCATTTTTACGTTTGCGGCGCGCGCACTTAATCCCCAGAATAGGTATTCTGAAGATAACGATTAAACAATTTCGGTTTAGGTAACGAAAGGGGCGCTATTGTAGAGCACTGACAGTGTCAAACATGAGTGATACTGATCACATATCTATCTATTAGGCATATTAAGTTCACTCTTTTAACTAAATAAATGCGCAACATCTAAACTAGCTCAATATTTGCTCTAAACACTAGAACTTCTGCTCTGTAAAACAAAACACTCATCACAAAATGAAAATATATGGCATTGCTCGCTTAATTTCTGACGCCCTGATCTGAATATATAGGGAGGAGAAAAATAAAAGGTGAATTTAATAGCTTAAAAATCAGATTTATACCTCCAGTAGTACAAATTATATTTTGTTTATTAAAGTGATTGAGAACAATAAAAATGACAACAAAGTTTGCTCGAAAATTTGCGATTGAAAAGTTACAACAAGCCCCTGCCTGGTGGGAGGAACTACTCATTAGGCTAAAGCCAAGTGGTAAGGAACTAGGAGAAACAGGCCTTAGGCTAGCTGTACGCGATGGCTATCTCAACTTTTATCATCAAGGTCAAGCGATTGCAAAAGTAGGGTTCACTCAAAATAACCTACTACGTTCAGAACAACATATTAAGTATGTATTTGAAAGTGCCACCAGCCAAAAATACACAAAATTGATCGGTGATGACAATTGCATCATCAATCCAGAAAGCAATAAAGATTTTGCACAGTATCTTGGCAGTGAAACATTAGACTTATGGATAGCACGTTCGAAGAAGCATAAGGGTGAAGAAAAAACATTTGTAGAACAAGTTGTGGCTGCTAATGAAAATATTATCGATATGGAAATGGGCTTACCTGGTTCAGGCTTCCGCATTGACCTTGTAACTATTGAAGAAGACCAAGAACAAGCTAAAGTAGTTCTTTGGGAAGCAAAACTAACATCTGACACACGCTGTCGCTCAAGCATAGACCAACCTGAAGTTATTAATCAGATTAGCAAATATCGGGAGTTTCTGACTGAAGAAAAAAACCAATTAGAAGTGATTAATGCTTATATTGCAGCTTGTAAAGTTCAAACACATATTTGTCAGCTTGCCGGCAAACAGGTATCTAAAACCATTGAAGCTGTAGCCAAAGGTACATTGCAGCTTGGTTTAGATACTGAGCCAAGGCTACTCTTTTTACATAATCCCAAAAACGCTCAAAAAGATAGCTGGTTACCTCATCAGCAAAAATTAATTGATGCCCAAATTCGCTTGCAAGTGATGACAGCTGATAGTGAACGAATTCTCCTTTCTGCAACTGAACTCGATAACTTTAAGCCAGAACAACAAATCAATAGCAATCAGGTGCATACATCGGTAACAATAATGCGCGGTGCAGACACTATCGGCGGTAGCTGTATTAAAATCAACCATGGTGACGACTCAATTGTATTAGATTACGGTTCGCCAATAATGGATAACACTGGTACGCCCCTTGAACCTGAGTTTATTGCTGAGCCATCGATAAACAACGGCGTTTTGTTAGATATTCAGCAACAGGACCCAAATCCACCGCTAGCCTACCTTTTATCTCATGCGCATCCCGACCATTATGGATTGCTTGATACATTACCTTCTGAGGCAAATATCTATCTATCCGATGGTAGCTACTCAATGATGCAGATAAGCAATATGTTTTATCCCGAAGCACTGAGATTTAACCGGCTCAAGCATTGCCAGCAATTTTCACCAGGCGAACCTTTCCAAGTAGGGCCTTTTACAATTACTGCTTTCATGATGGATCACTCAGCATTTGGAGCATGTAGCTTACTTGTTGAAGTAAATAACAAACAAATTTTTTATACTGGTGATTTTCGAGGGCATGGCCGTAAATCTAAAGTAAATAATTACTTATATTCACGTATTAAGCAGCCTGATCTTATGCTGATCGAAGGCACAACGTTAGACGAACGACATTCGCAGGCCTTTCCAACAGAAGCGAGCGTAGAAGAAAATCTTGTCACCATGCTATCACACCCTAGTCGTCCAGCATTTGTTGCGGCGTCAGGCAGTAATATTGACAGACTAGTGAGCCTATATAGTGCCACTAAGCGCACAGGTAAAACCTTAGTTATCGATCTTTACCAGCTTTACTTACTCGATGCATTGAAAAAACACGCACCAGGATTACCGCCGCACAAGGGCGATCATCTTAAAGTGATATTTCCTTATTCGCAGCGCCAAGCAATAGAGCAACAATTTGGTACTGATTTTCTCAAATATAGCCAGCGTCATGTCAATGTTGAAAAATTAACGGGCTCTGATTACGTATTTAGAATTTCCCCCTCTCAAATGCCAAAGTTTCTTGATCGGTTTATCGAACAGGGTCTGCAACCACAATTTATTTATTCCATGTGGTTAGGCTATCAAGAGAAGCAGCCAACCTTCTCTGACATGTCTAAGCAATACCAATTAGAGTGGCAATATGCGCACACCAGTGGACACGCCTATGCAACACACCTGCAAGAGTTTGCAAATACCATTAATGCCAAACGGTTAGTGCCTGTACATACACTTTGTGCTGAAAAGTTTGTCGACAAGTTTGCAAATGTGCAAATTGCTCAGAACGGAGAAAAACTGTTTATTTAGCCCTTTGGTGAAAGGCCTATATAACAATAGGCCTTTACAAAAACCTTCAAAGTCCATATTTAATAGTCTGAAATTGAAACTATGCAGACGCAATGCTAGTGTCAGCCTCAAGCTTGTTTATATCCAAGGAAAGATAAATGCTAAAAAAACTTCTCGCCAGTGTTGGTATTGGCAAAGCCACCGTTGATACCATTTTACTTGATGAACAATTACGTGCCGGTGATACCTTTGCTATCGAAGTCGTCATTAAAGGCGGCGATGTTGAGCAACAGCTAAACGGTCTAGAATTTGCCATTATGGCCGAAGCTAAAGCCGAGCAAGAAGTCGGTGACAATGAAGTTAAGTACAACAAAAGCCTGATACTGCAAAGCTGGCAACCTAGCCTAGATATCACGATTCAGCCTGGCGAAACTATCACTCAGCAATTTGAGTTAGATCTGCATCCAGAGATCCCCGCCTCTAACTTATTTGGTCAGCGTATTGCCAAAGTATGGCTGCAAACTGGCTTAGATATTAAAAATGGCATCGATGGCTCAGATAAAGACCCATTAATCATTGTGCCGTCAAATACCCAGCTTGCGGTATTAGAACTCATAGAAAACAGCGGCTACCGTTTATTTAAATCTGATCTTGAAGTTGGCTATGTCAGTGCGCAAAACTTTTCGTCGCACTTACCTTGTTATCAAGAATACGAATTTAAACCTGAATCTCGTTCTTTCTTTGGTGCTAAAGAGCTAGAAGTCACCTTTGTTGATAACGGCGCAGAAACTGGCGTACTGATTGAAATCGACAGAGCCTTTTCAGGTGATGGTTATCACAGCGTTTCGATCCCAAATCATTGTGACAGCGTAGCAAGTGTTAGACCTTATATTGAAAGATTGCTTAGCTAATAAATAAAGCCACACTAACAAGCCAGCTATTTACAGCTGGCTTTTTACACTAAAAAGTCCCTTACCTGACAAATCCTGTTTAAAACTTGCGCAATCAAGACGCAAATATTTAGTTTTTGCGTAGTACAGCATATATCACTATTTCCTTAGCCCACATACCTCTCAGCTCCATAAAAGCTGCTATCCAGTTCAAATATAAATAAAGATTAATCTAAAACGCTTAATTTATAGGCAGCAAGAGATATCCCAGTGATAAATAAGTGTGGCAGTATAGCTCGCCCCCAAATAGGCATGACAATATAAAAATAACCAAACAAAAATAAAAACTTAGTAACAAAAACAAGGTTTTTTTATAACGCCTTTATCTATTTTGCTAGGAGTCATATGAATACAGTCTTTACTATTGGCGAGCTAGAATCGTTTCTAGTCGCAATTTTAGTGCTATTTATCGGCCACATGGTCAATCGTTACATTCCTGTTTTAAAAAAATATAATATTCCCGAGCCCATCGTAGGTGGACTTATTATTGCTGCAGTGATCACCGCCCTACACTTCAACAATATAACCGTTGCCTTTAGCTTATCGATGCAAAACACCTTGATGCTGATGTTTTTCAGTACAGTCGGGTTAGCTGCAAATTATAAGCTATTGCTAAAAGGTGGCAGTAAGGTGTTTATCTTTTTAGGTGTCGCCTCCCTGTTCATCGTTATCCAAAACATTGTTGGTGTCAGTCTGGCTAACCTATTAGGGCTTGAGTCCTTTATGGGCTTGATTGCAGGCTCGATTACCCTATCGGGTGGCCATGGTACAGGTGCAGCTTGGGCTGATACCTTCCAAACCGAGTACGGCATTAACACGCTTGAGTTTGCCATGGCGGCGGCTACTTTTGGTTTGGTAATGGGCGGCATTATCGGCGGCCCAGTTGCCCAGCGCCTTATTAACAAGAATAATCTCGTATCTAGCTATGGTATTGGAGGTAATCACCACACTGATCATCCAGATTTGGTTACCTATGATCAGCTTGAAGAAGATAGAGTGACTGCTAAAAGCGTACTAGAAGTACTGTTTATCATGCTTTTATGTGTGGCTGGTGCTAAATGGACTAGCGCACTTATTGAAGTTGTTGGTGCAAGCTGGTTAAAAATGCCGGAGTTTGTTTATGCGCTATTTATTGGCGTGATTATTACCAACTGCACTGAGCTGTCTCGCAGCTACAAAATAAACAGTGAGTGTGTTGATGTACTGGGTTCAGTTTCGCTTGCCCTATTCTTATCAATGGCACTAATGAACCTCAAGCTATGGGAAATTTTTGACCTTGCTATTCCACTACTCATCATCTTAGTGGTGCAAACAGCGGTACTTGCGTTATTTGCTTATTTCGTGACATTTAAGATCATGGGTAGTAATTACGATGCAGCAGTAATGGCAGGCGGTCACTGCGGCTTTGGCTTAGGTGCCACTCCTACGGCGGTTATGAACATGGGCGCGCTAGTTTCAAGAACAGGTCCATCACCGCAAGCGTTTATGGTGGTGCCAATTGTAGGTGCGTTCTTTGTCGATATCGTCAACGCGATTATCCTCAAAGGCTTTATGAGCTTTGTGGGTTAATCCCTAACGATATGAGTAAAAAAGCCAGCTAAAATAGCTGGCTTTTTTGTCACTATAAATCGACCTATTTTAGCTCTTGCATAATCGCCGGTTTAATATCGAGCAAAGGCGTGCCATTTAAGCAATCCAGTCCTCTCAGTGCTACGCCACTATCCGACAAACCCACAATCTCCAATATCGCCGCTCCTATTGGGTTAGGTCTATTGGGCGTACGTAAAGCAAATGTCCCTTTAGCCTCACTATCATTGCCGTGCACCTTAACTTGTCTATCAGCCCCTGCAAGCCAATATAAAATCAATACAGAATCGCCGACATTCAGGCCGATTAAGCCTTGCTGGTATTCCAAATCAAGCTCGATACTGCATAGAGGCCCATCCCTAGTAATATTATTAGGGCAAGCGGCTATATCTTGATAAGGCGTAGTAATCCTGCCAATAAAATTCAGCTTACTTACTTCTTGGTTGGCTATTTTAGTTGTCATCAACAGTTTCCTCTGCACTAGTATCGGTTTTCATATCAGTTTTAGCAGCGCTCGCAGCGTACAGAGCAATAGTCATAAAGATAATACTGCCGCCAACCAAGCTTGCCAGTGGCGGGATCTCGTTAAAGAATCCAAATGCCCACAGCGGCGCTAGCACGGTTTCTATCATCAGAATCATCCCAACCTCTGGCGCTGTAATATGCCGTGTAGCCACTTGTGCCAGAACCCGACCAAATGGCGCAGTAAACAGGCCCATAACCGCCATAATCAACCAGGTATTGAGGCTATAACTTGACGGTGTTGCTAAAAAGAACATCACTATCGCTAAAAACAAACCACCAAAACCCACGCTAGCCATGCGGCTAACATGAGGGTATTTACGCAGTTGCGTTTGATTTAGTGACAAACAGATCACTGAAAACAACGCGAGCAGATCCCCCGTCCAATTACCACTTTGTGTCGAGCCTGACACCACAATCGCGATACCAAAGATCACCGCAATAATTGCCAACCAAGTCGCCCTGCTAGTGATCTCCTTTAGCAGCCACCAACTAAACAATGCCGATAGCGCTGGCGTTGCACTCAAAATAACAAACGTGTTGGCCACTGAGGTCAACTTGATACTCAATACCAATCCAGCAGCACTTCCCAGCATTAGCAGCCCAGAGAGCACCACTTGCCAGCCACTGTCAGTTATCGCTTTGACTAAACCGCGCTCATCCCGTAACTGAATGAAAATGGGCATAGATATCGCCGTGAATAAACCAAATAGAAACGCGGTATCAAAGCCACTCACACCCGATAGACGAATAAAAATCGGATCTAAGCTCATTAATAACCCGCCCACTAATGCGGCAACTATCCCTAAGGTGCGCGCGCCGCTATTGGCTGGAAAATTTACACTTGCTGTAGTCATCTGTTACCTCAACAATAAAAGCATACTGCTTAGTATGATTTTATATTTAACGACTTGTGTCAACAAAAATCATACCGTATAGTATGACTTGTTATTTTAAGAGGTCGGCAATGAGCAAACTAGAACATAATAAACAGATGAAACGCCAAGCGATTTTGCTGGCTGCACAACAAGTATTTATGGCTGAAGGCTTTGAACTTGCCAGCATGGATAAGATTGCCGCTATTGCACAAATGACCAAACAAACGGTTTATCGTTACTACCCGTCTAAATTGGAGCTATTTCAAGCAACGCTGACAATGATGGGCGAGCAGTTTAACGATAGCTTTTTACTCAGCTTGCAGCATGCCGATCCACGCCAAGCGCTTGAGTCGTTTGCAAAGGAATTTATTGAGTTTCACCTCAGTGAAGCGCATATAGCAACGGCAAGGCTATTGATCAGCGAAAGTGCTAAATCACCTGAAATTGTTAGCCATTTTTATGCTGTGGGAAGTGATGATACCGATGAAAAGCTGCAGCAGTTTTTTACTGCAAGGCTCAATATTGAGCAGCCACAATCTCTAGTGAATTTATGGACAGGCATGTTGTTGTCTATTCGCTCTGCAGTGTTAATGGGACGAATCAGCCCTACAGCACTAGAGATCCAGCAACACGCCAAAGAGGCAACTGACTTCCTGTTTGCGGCGATAAAGTAAACCTAGAAACAAGTAAGTCCTGATTAGCAGCAAGCTGGCCGACTGTAAGAAGACGAGATAGAAATAGTGACTGAATATTTGAGTCACTCTTTCTAGAAGTTTGTTAGTGAGTAACTGGGGTTAAACCGCCTTTTCTCCAACCCTAACAGGTTCAGCACTACTCTGTGCAGCCTTGGCATAGCGCCTCGAAAGCTTGATGTAGATAATCAAAGACAGAAAAATCACCCCGCCACCCAGTAGCTTTTGCGGTTCCAACGTCTCACCCAGCACGCTAATACTGAGTAATAAAGTCCAAACCGGTTCTAAAATCATTAATAATGCCGCGGTTTCCATGCTGACTTTATACTGCCCCATGGTTTGTAATAAATAACGCACTGAAGTTGCGATGACTGTTGATAGCGCGAACCACACTATCAATTGGTTAGAAAACTGCACAGCATCAGGCTCTGTGTATAGCGTGTATAACAAGCCAACTAAACCAACCACAAACAGCTGCAAGCAGATAGAAACAAGCGGTTTTAAATTGCCACTAATACGCTTATTCATCACAAAGTGTACTGACAGCAAAGCAGATGCGAGCAAGAACAATAACTGGCTCGACTCCATCTTCCAGCCATTAGTTAAGCTCATTAACATCATGCCGCTCACACTGACCGGCAGTGCAATCCAAAACGCGCGATTAGGTTTAACTTGAAACAGTAACCAAGCGGTTAGCGGGGCAATAATCATCGCTAGACTCATGATAAATGCGCCCTCAGATAAGCCATCACTTATCGATACCGCATAAATCCATACTTGTAATGCTAAGCCTAAAAACACCCCAACACCGCAGGCCGAAAGCACTTGCTTGGCGCTTAACTTAAGCAAACTCTTATAGCAAAAAGGCACTAAAATCAGGCTTGCGAGTATAAATCTACTCGCAATAAACATTTCTCCCGCCATTGACTGTACAACCACTTTTGAGGCTATCCAGCCCATAGCAGCCAATAAGGTGGCGACAAAAAGATACAACACTCCGCGCATTCTGAGCACTCTTAAAAAGGAGATGGATACGTTATTTTGATATGGAGAGAAGTAACAACATCAAAATAGACAGCACAAAACAAAATAGCAACCCACATGGGATTGCTATTACTGACTATTTTAAATTAGGAAGTGCAGCTAATGCTACTGATTATATTCACTGTAATCAGTTAAGCCTTTTTCGCCACCACCAAACAAGGTCGCAGGGTCGTGCGTGGCAAGCTCAAATCCATGCTTAATGCGATTAGGTAGATCAGGGTTTGCCACAAACGGACGCCCAAAACCAATCATATCGGCTAAACCATCTGCGACAGTTTGCGCCGCTTTATCAGCGTCATATTTACCGGCATAAATCAGCACACCATCAAAGGCATCACGCACGGCACGTTTAAATGTTGCAGGAGTTTCAGGCGCATCGTCCCAGTCCACTTCTGCAAGGTGCAGGTACACAATATTGTGCTTGTTAAGTAACGCTGCCGCTGCGGTATATGTCTCTTCCGGTGTCGCATCGACTGTGCCGTTGAGTGAGGTAAATGGCGCTAAACGCACACCCACTTTGTCGCTGCCAATGGCATCTACCATAGTTGCCACCACTTCATCTAAAAAGCGCAAACGATTTTCAATGCTACCACCGTATTCGTCGGTACGGTTATTCGCTTCAGAATCAATAAACTGATTCACCAAGTAACCGTTAGCAGCATGCAGTTCAATGCCATCAAAGCCTGCTTCAACTGCATTTAGCGCCGCCTGACGATATTGACCAATCACCATTTCGATATCGGCTTTAGTCATTTCGCGCGGTTCAACCACTTCAACAAAACCAGGCTCATCACTGCCATTATCGATAAAGACTTTTACACCTTCAGCTTTTAAAGCCGATGATGAAATTGGCTGCTCACCACCAATATTATCAGGGTGCGTCACACGGCCAACATGCCATAGCTGAGCAAAAATAACCCCGCCTTTCTCGTGAACTGCGTCAGTGGTTTTCTTCCAGCCAGCAATTTGTGATGGGCTGTAAATGCCCGGCGTCCACGCATAGCCTTGGCCCATTGGCGAAATTTGGGTGCCTTCGGCAACAATTAACCCTGCCGATGCACGCTGAGCGTAATAAGTGGCCATCATATCGTTCGCTTCATTACCCGGCTGAGTAGCGCGCGAGCGGGTCATTGGTGGCATCACAATACGGTTATTAAGTGTATGGCGACCAAGTTGTACTGGTTGAAATAGTGCGTTTTTCATTTTCAATTCCTCTTAAGCGACGCTGCTCAGCCTAAAAATAATATAAAACTTCTGCAGTCTGCTGAGCGCTGCTAAATTCTGATAACTGTGATAAATCTGATTCGCAATCAGCTAGCTAAGCTGAATAAGCTCAATTTGATAACCATCGGGATCGGTAATAAAGGCAATATGAGTTGAACCGCCTTTTACCGGACCTGGTTCGCGAGTCACCTTGCCGCCAAGGGCTTTAATTTTATCGCAAGCTGCATAGATATCGTCAACACCTAGCGCTATATGGCCAAATGCAGTACCTGTTTCATAACTGCTTGTATCCCAGTTATGGGTTAATTCGATTGTGGTGCCGCCCGCTTCATAGCCCACAAACACTAAGGTATAGCGATACTCAGTATTTTCGGTTGTTTCAAGCACGCTCATACCTAGTACTTTGGTATAAAACTCAATTGATTTATCTAAATCAACAACACGCAGCATGGTGTGTAAAAACTTCATAATCAGCCCCAATCTAACATTCGGTATCATTGCTAGTGCTTGTGTAATCCACTCATTAGCAACCAGTCTATGCTCGCCATAGTAAGCCAATTAAAACCAGATAAATAATTATGATATTTTCTTATTACTATAATTTTTTGTTATTATAATCGCTATTTGTTATTAAAAATTAAGCGTTAGCAGCGATAGCGCTAGCAGTAAAGTGACAGCGGCAGGAACTGCATCGCTGCATTTATCAAATCGATAGTGAAACCCAAGTGCACCAACAGAAGTAACCGCTATCAAGGCCGCCCCAATAGATTGCCATTGAAGATCGCCCCAATATAAAGCAGCTAATAACAGCAGTGCGGCGGTAAACTCAATAATACCGACAGCAAACATTGCCGCTCTATTTAAGCCATACTTTTTAAAGAAACTGAGCTGGGTTTCGAATATAAACTTCTGCCAGCCAAGTAGTTTTATTGAGCTTGCAAACATAAAAAATACCATCAGTAATACAGATATTGTCGAGGAAATAGTTAAGGTCATTTTTTGCTCTCCGCATAAGTAAGAGCTGCATTTAACCATTCCATCCAAGGCAGAAAAATAGCTTTATTAGACTAATAAAAATTCCTATTTGGAATGCATTAATTAAATGAGTAAGCTAATAAGGAGATAAGCCCTAATCAGTTAATAGGTAACAGCATGGATAAATACGATTGTCAGCGCCTTTTCATTCGCGTCGCTCAGCTTGGCAGTTTTACGGCAGCGGCCGAAAATTTAAATCTGACACAAAGTGCTGTAAGTAAAAGAATTGCTTGGTTAGAGCATAGGATTGGCTTTAGCTTATTCCACCGCAATAGTCGGCAAGTAAACCTCACCAGCCAAGGAAAAGAATACCTAAGCTATTGCGATAAGCTGCTTGATGAAATGAGCTATACCGAGGCGCGCTTAAAAGGGGAACTGAACCAAGTCAGCGGTGAGTTAACCCTGTCAGTGCCCAGCGCCATGGCGACTATTTTACTCGCCAAACCCATAAACCAATTTATGCAGTTACATCCGAACCTGAGCATTAACGTCTCGGTTAATGACCGCTTAGTCGATTTAATCGAAACCAATATCGATATTGCTGTGCGAGTAAGCCATTTAGCCGATTCAAACTATAAAGCACGCTTTCTATTTAACAATCGGGCGCTGTTAGTCGCCTCTCCAGAGTATTTAACTCAGCAAGCCGAATTAAATATGCCGGCAGATCTAACTCAACATCGCTGCTTGAACTATTCGTTAAGCGCTCAGGCTAACACTTGGCAATTAACCGATAACCACCAACAAGTCAGCAAAGTGAATGTAAATAGCGCTTTTAGTAGTGATAGTGCAGAAATGCTATTAGCTATGGCTAAAATGGGCCAAGGCATTACCGCCTTGCCGAGTTGGATGGTCGAGCCAGCGCTAGCTAACCAAGAGCTACAACAAGTTTTACCCGCTTATAGTGCAGCTAACTTACCTATGTATGCGGTTTACAAGGCTAGTGAGTACCAACCCCAGCGAGTACGGGCATTTATCGATTACTTGGTGGCATATTTTGCCGATAAGTTTGCCGATTGAAGGCTAGTGTTAAGGGCTAGTCTCAAGGGCTAGTCTCAAGGGCTAGTCTCAAGGGCTAGTCTCAAGGGCTAGTATTGCAGAGCAGCGATTGCTGCTGGCAAGCAATAATAACGCCCACAAAAAAGCGAACCTATGAATGAGCAAGGTTCGCTTTTTAATGGTTAATAACTTATCTCGTTAAAACAGCTTAACGCATGTTATTTAGCCATGTTTGCCACTTTAGCGCGAGCGCTATGCAGCTTCTTGTAGCTTTCAATCAAGCGTAAGTGTGGCTCAATGCCTTCTAGCGCCATGCTAGTTTTAGTTAAGCCGTAGAAACGCACTTCACCGCTAACAGTGCCCACAACGTTTTGCATGACATCGATGCCGAACATACGGTTGAAGTTATGGATAAAGTGTTCAAGCTCAAGCTCTTCGTCCATTTCCACTTCAAGTACTGCGCTAACCGCTTGATAGAACAAGCCACGCTCAACCGTGTTGTCGTTAAACTGTAGGAAACTGTCGACTAGCTCCATCGCCTCTTCTGCTGCGCCCAGTGCTAGATAGATTAAGATCTTAAGCTCAATAATCGTTAGCTGACCCCAGACTGTGTTTTCATCAAACACGATACCAATCATGGTGCGGATGTCAGTGTAGTTATCTAGCTGGCTTTCTTCTAAGCGGTTAACTAAGTCCACTAGCTCTTCATCAGAAAGCGAATGCAGATTTAAAATATCTTCTCGGTACTCCAGCGCCTTGTTGGTGTTATCCCAAATCAAGTCATCAACTGGGTACACTTCAGAGAAGTCTGGTACCAACATACGACACGCAGATGCGCCAAGTTGGTCAAATTCTGCGGTATACACCTCTTTACCTAAATCAGCCAAAATGCCAAATAAGCTGTCGGCTTCTTCTTGGTTAGTACCAGAGAAATCCCACTCACAGAAATCAAACTCAGCATTGCTACTGAAGAAGCGCCATGAAATCACACCAGTTGAATCAATAAAGTGCTCAACAAAGTTTTCAGGCTCAGTGACTGCCATGCTGTTAAAGGTTGGCTTTGGCACATCGTTTAAGCCTTCGAAGCTACGACCTTGCAATAGTTCAGTTAAGCTGCGCTCTAATGCCACTTCAAAGCTTGGGTGCGCGCCAAATGAAGCAAATACACCGCCAGTTTTCGGGTTCATCAGGGTCACACACATCACTGGGAATTGACCGCCTAATGATGCATCTTTAACAACAACCGGGAAGCCCTGCTCTTCAAGACCATTAATACCGGCAAGAATACTTGGGTACTTTTCAAGTACGCTCATTGGCACTTCTGGCAGGATAATTTCTTGCTCGATGATTTGGCGTTTAACTGCACGCTCAAAGATCTCAGATAGACACTGAACCTGCGCTTCTTGAATATTGTTACCCGCGCTCATACCGTTACTTAAGAACAAGTTCTCAATCAGGTTTGATGGGAAGTAAACCGTTTCGCCGTCTGAGTGACGAGTATATGGAATACTGCAAATGCCGCGATCGATATTGCCCGAGTTAGTATCAATCAGGTTAGAGCCCGCAAGCTCGCCTTCTGGGTTGTAGATCTCAAGACAATATTCATCAAGAATGCCTGTTGGCAGTGAGTCATCGTCAGTTAGTGCGAACCACTTTTCATTTGGGTAATGCACAAATTCACTGTTAGCAATCTCTTCACCAAAGAACTGATCGTTGTAGAAGAAGTTGCAGTTTAGACGTTCGATAAACTCGCCCAATGCTGAACAAAGTGCGCTCTCTTTGGTTGCACCTTTACCGTTAGTGAAACACATAGGTGATGCCGCATCACGAATATGCAGTGACCACACATTTGGCACGATATTGCGCCATGATGAGATCTCAATCTTCATGCCTAAATCGGCAAGCATGCCAGTCATGTTGGCAATGGTTTGCTCAAGCGGTAAGTCTTTACCTAAGATATAAGTGCTAGCATCGCTGTCGCTTTGCCCCATTAGCATCGCATTAGCGTCTGCATCTAGGTTTTCAACGGTTTCAATCTTAAATTCTGGGCCAGTTTGCACCACTTTTTTAACGGTACAACGCTCAATCGAGCGCAAAATGCCTTGGCGATCTTTGTCAGAAATATCGTCTGGCAATTCAACTTGGATTTGAAAAATTTGGTTATAACGATCTTCAGGATCAACGATATTGTTTTGCGACAAACGAATGTTTTCAGTTGGAATATCGCGAGCCTTACAATACACCTTGATAAAGTAAGCCGCACACAAAGCAGATGATGCTAAGAAGTAATCAAATGGACTCGGTGCTGAGCCATCGCCTTTATAACGGATTGGCTGATCGGCGGTGACGGTAAAGTCGTCGAACTTGGCTTCTAATCTCAAATTATCGAGAAAGTTAACTTTGATTTCCATTGAATATGATTTCCACTTTGTTGCGAGCGCGCCTAAAGAACAAGTCTAGTTTATGAGTTGTTTGCTCAGTAATGAGCATGTTACTCAACGATTGTTAAGGCTAAATAAACGTATTGGGGGAATTATCGGTGTTTTTGGCGCATTAGTCTTGGGTTAATTAACTAAAAGCGCTGATTAAGGCAAATTAGCGTTCTACCGTCCAGTAAAAGCTTACTGCTAGTGTTCAGATTCACGTTTAACCAGAATAAAGGTGAGGTACATTTTGGTGGGCAGTGACAACACCATGCCAAAGGCGACACACATGGCGCTAATGACGATCCCCTGCACGCCCATCGCATGCACGGTTGCGTTAAAATTATGCAGGTAGATCCCCAGTATAATAAGACACAACCCAATGCTAATGCAGGTTTTAAGGATTAAGATCAGCTTTTGGTCTGTGACTTGGCTACCTGACACCATGCGCTCCCTACAATCAGCCTTTTACATTAGACAATGTATGATTATGGCGACATGGTGTTTTTTTAAACTGATGTAGATCAAGTTTAGTTAAGCTAGCGCTAATTAAAAAGCTGGCGATTAATGGCCATCTATCGGTAGTGTCACCAAGGCTTTATCAGGTTTAGCATAACTTAAGCGCGCCAATCTTTGGGTTTGGTGATAGCTATCAAGCCCTGACACGGCAACACTTTCCAGCGCTTCAATATCAATATAACCATCATCTTTTAGGCCTGACTCATCCACCATAATATGAGTAATTTCGCCTATCACTAAGATTGTACCGTTAATTGCTAGCGGCATTATTTCTCTTAACTCAAGCGAGAATTTAAGCTGACTTTGCGCAACAAAAGGCGCCTCAATACCAGCAACAAATTCAGCTGATAGACCGACTTTATCGAACTCAGACACCTCTGCAGCATAACGCGCTGAAGTCTGATGCGCCTGACGATAGATATTGGCTGACACATGGTTAATGGTATAGCAGCCCATTTGCTCAATATTGCTTAAGGTATCGCGAGGCACACTATCGGGGCGAATAACCATCCCCATCAATGCAGGGCTAGCACCGAGGTGAAAACACGAGCTAATTATCGCCACATTGCTATGCCCCTCTTCACTTATCGTTGCGACTAAATTGGCGCTTTTAAATCCAGACAAGCTATTAATCAAGCGTGCCCGGCTACGTTGCTCCATCTGCTCAATATCAGCAAAATTAATATGTTTCATTTATCAATATCCTTATAAATTATCGATATTTCGAATCAAATGCTCAGCCCGCTGTAAAATAAGTTGCTGTGTCTGCTCTGGCTTTTTCAGCCAATTTGCATAAACCATACGCGTACGTGGATTGGTCTTAAAATCATCAATATGCTGCTGCATAAAATGCCAATAAAGTGCATTCAGCGGACAAGCATTATCGCTGTGACTTTGTTTCACCTCGTACTGGCAACCACTGCAGTAATCACTCATTTTATTGATGTAGTTACCGCTTGCAGCATACGCTTTAGAGCCAACAATACCGCCATCGGCAAACTGACTCATACCACGGGTATTGGGCATCTCGACCCACTCGATAGCATCGATATAAATGCCCAGATACCAAGCGTCGACCTCATCGGGATCTATACCTGCAATCAAGCAAAAGTTTCCGGTTACCATTAAGCGCTGAATGTGGTGAGCGTAAGCATAATCAAGGGATTGTTTTATCGCGTGCTGCATACAGTTCATTTTTGTATTACCACTCCAAAACCAGCTCGGTAACTTTCGCCTAGCGCCAAGATGATTCAAGCTGGCGTACTCAGGCATATTGGCCCAATAAACCCCTCTGATAAATTCACGCCAACCTAGAATTTGCCTTACAAAGCCCTCTATTTGCGCCAAGGTAATCGCGCCATCAGCTTGCTGATAAGTCGCAATAGCGGTGTCGACGACGTGCTGCGGGCTGAGTATTTTGGCATTGAGCGCAAACGACAATCGCGAGTGATACAGGCTCCACTGCTTTTTGCATTCTGCAATCGTGACTTGTTCGAGTTTGGCGTCTGAAGCAGGCGCTAGCGCTAACTCGCCATTAACAGGCGCTGCGGCCGTGTCTAACTCATGGGTCATCGCATCTTGAAAGCGGCCAAAATTGACTAAACAGTGACGACAAAAATATTGGAGTAACTCATTAGCTTGATGACGGCTTACCGGCCACAACAATGCAGTATGAGCAAGGCCAATGGTTTTAACATTATGACGCTTAAGTCGGCTTAAAATATCGCTAACATCGTTAGTAAACGTCAATGGCGTTGGTACAGCTGCAAAATCCGCGGTTTTAAGTTTTTGCCTATTTTCAGCATCATAATTCCACTGCCCACCAGCAGGCTCATCCCCTTGCATTAATAGATTAAATCGACCACGTAGCTTGCGATAGAAATGCTCTAAGCGATGTTTTTTGCCCTGAGAGAAATAATCCTTTAACTCAGAGTCTGACAAGTAAAAATGCTCAGTTTCAAACGCCATACAAGGAATAGGTAGCTGGCGACAAAACAGGGATAGCTGCTGGCGTAAACGGTATTCATCAGGTAACTGATACTGAAACTCGCTAATCTGATATTGACTCATTAACTCTGTTAGCAAAGCAGGTAAATCTTGATACTTTGTGGTGTCATCGAGTGTTAAGTGCAACACCTTATGCCCAGCTGTCTGCAGGGCTAATGCAAATGCCTGCATAGCCGCAAAAAAAGCACAAACCTTTTGCACGTGGTGCTTGGCATAGTCTGTTTCTTGCTTTAGCTCAGCAATCACATACAAGGTATCGTCATCTTGCTGCTGGTACCAAGAGTGAGCTGCATTGAGTTGGTCGCCCAAGATTAGCCGCAACCTTTTTACAGGCAGGTGATCGCTCATGCACTCTCCTTGTCAGTCTCAGTGTTAGCTAGTCTAGATTTTTGGCCTGCACAGCGCTTGGAGCAATACTTCACTTGCTCCCAATCTTTGCGCCACTTTTTACGCCAGTTAAATGGCCTTAAGCATACTAGGCATACTTTTGACTCGAGCTTTGAGTGACTCAACTAAGCCTCCGATTTAGCCAATAGCGTTTCAGCTTGCAAAGGCCAATCAGCAGCATCAACTGAGTCTAGCGCTTGACTGCTATTAACCTCTCCCTGCCACTTGGCAATAAACTCGCCTGCAGGATCATAAATCTCTGTTTGTTTTTGTAGATTAAACTGCCGACCGCCGCGAGGATCGACGCCAACACCAGCTATGTATTGCCAATTGCCCCAATTAGACGCCACATCATAATCAACCAACTGCTGCTCGAAATAAGCAGCGCCATAGCGCCAATCAAGACCTAACTCATTAACCAAACAACTGGCGACGATCTGCCGTCCTCGATTAGATATATAACCAGTGGCATTAAGTTGTTTCATACACGCATTAACCAATGGATATGGCGTACAGCCACTACACCATTTGGTAAAGCGCTCAGGAAAATAACTGGTTAACGGCGCTGCAGCAGCTAAACCTTTAAACTGAAATAGCGCTTTGCCCATACGCAGCGCTAACCAATGAAAGTACTCGCGCCATAGCAGTTCGAAGCCTATCCAATAGCTTGAATCACTTGGCCCTTGCTCTAATTCAAAGTGTTTAAGTGCGTTCCATATCTGCCGAGCAGATAAATTCCCTTGAGCAAGATAGGGACTAAATTTGGTTGAATTGTCAAAGCCATCTAATGCATTACGAGTGGCTTTATAGCTATGAGGGAGTGAGGTTAAAAAGTATTGAGTTAAATGTGCTTGTGCTGCTTGTTCGCCCGCTTTAAAAGGAGTGCTAGTCGCAGCACTATTGTCAGATAACCAAGCATCACTAACTTTAAAGCGCTGTGATGCCAAAGATAAGTCCAATGGCTTCACTCGGCGCTGTGGCCAAGTTTCACAAGGCATGGCAACGGTTAACAAAGACTTTTCAACCTTGCGACGAAAACAAGAAAAACTGCTAAACGCATCAGCAAGCGAGCTTATTTGCTCAGCACTAAATAAACTGTTGTTCCAGTTGGCAAGAAAATTGACTTTACGATCACTGTTTTCAGCCCCACTCCATGTAGATGCTAACTTATGCCAACGACTTTGTTCCTCAGCCCCCACTGATGCTGTGTATCCCACCAGACTAAAAGCTTCATTGTTGATTAGCTCAGACAATACAGTCACAGGATCTCCCAACAAGATCTGTAACTGGTGGCCTTGTGCGTGTAATTGCTGCTCAAGATCCTGCAGGCTATTGATAATAAAATTTAGGCGGTGCTTTCCTAGCGAGGCTTGATGATAGCGCTGAGCAATAAAGTCTTGTGGGTTGAAGATATAAACCAAGGCAACAGACTCACATTGCTGCAGCACATAATTTAGCGCCTGGTTATCGCTTAACCTTAAATCATTGCTGAAGCAAAAGAGTGCTTTTTGATGCTGTAACATGCGCTTGCCTGTATAACCACTAGGTAAGCGCTAATACGTACCAACATAGAATTTAGATTAGTCTTTTAAACGATATGGCGAGTTAAAGGCACTTGGATTCAGTAAAACCAGCTTAAGCTAGATAACGCTGTAATTAAGGTGTTGTAAGAAGTGTTTTTACTAAGCTTAGAAAAGCAGCTCTAGAATGAGGTTAAAGGATTAAACGAATAAATAAGGCACTGAACTATTTTCAGTGCCTTGCTCACTACAGCATGTGCCTAGTGACTATAGTACTTAGTTTCGATTAAGCCTTTTACTACAGACTCTATCGCTTTCGGTGCAATAATCGCTTGAATTGATGGTCCGCTCGATTGAGGTTGTGAGCCCGTTGTCGGCGCAGCAACCCATTCATTATACGGTGTAAAAACTAGCTCACCATCAGCCATTTTTTCAATTTTCGCGACGTGCCACCATAAAGTGATATCTTCTGTCGGTGGACTGAATAAGTATTGCTGATTATTAAAAATCATCTCTACGCGAGTCGTTTCAGGATCGACAGCTGGAGTACGTGAGAAATTATGAACGTAATAGTCATATACACCTTCTACCGGAAAGTCCGGTATCGAAATAACTTCAGGGCCATAGCTAGTAACATCATCAACGTCTAAGTAAATCAAACTGTTTTCTATTTGAACCGAGCCATTCGCATAATAAACATGCTCCGTATTGCCATTTACATCGGTTATGTATAGATGAGAGTCTAAATCTGTTGGTAACTCCCCCCAATTGAGTGTGATTTTGGTAAAGGCTTCAGACAACACCAAACAACGATCTAAATCCAAATCACTACTTTCAACACTAATAACAGAAGTTCGACTCTGAAAACCTAGAGTGGCGGCAATAAGCACTGTCGAGTCCATTTTAACGGGCAGGCTAAATGTGCCATCATCAAGAGAGTAAGTAGTTGAACGACCTAGGTAGTCTCTTCCGTCAGAAATAATTCTAGCATCAGCTAACAAATTGCCATTACTGTCTTCAACACAGCCATTAACAAATACAGTGTCATAAATTCGGTCAGCATTCCACGTAGTAAAATGACTTACACTGCCCTCATAAAACTGCTCCCCAGAAGCGCTTGTCGTTAACACAGCTTCGCCTTCTTCAACCCACAAGCCTGTTACTTCATCAAAATAATAAAGTGGTACGCTCATTGGGCGAGTTTCACCTGCTGCAGGGATAAAAATATCAGCGCTTTGTCCTTGCGCTAACTGTAATGGATTGCCAGCTGTATCCTCAAACGTCACTGTTATTGCACCAAAAGATTCAATTGGAACAATTTCGCCGCTTTCATTTAGCGTAGTCATATCGCCAGGCATCATTTCAATATCAATTGCCGGGTTAATGATAGTCAGCTCCGCAGCTACAGCATCAGTAACCAGGTTACCTGCCGTATCCACTAAACTATTAGCTGGTAGACTAACTAAAACGTTACCTTCAACTGATAACTCAGCTTCTTGTGTAGCATCAAAACTCACCAGCGCATGGACAGGCTGAAGTAGCAACTGATGCTCTTGAGTCACTTCGCTTAAAGAAACACTTAAAGCAGCCTCAGCGTAATGACTTGCATCAGCAGATAGAGTCAGCCTTTGCGATAAAGAGGTGTCTTGTAATTTAAAAGAAAATAGCCCATCTGCATCTGATACTGCATGGTCAATAATATTGGTGCCATTTGAAATACTAATTTGGCTATCAGTAATCACTTCACCATTAAAATAATTTAGCGTGGTACCATTTACCGCAACAAAGAACTGCTCTTCTAATACAAAATCGACGATAACCGGCTCAACGCCATCTTCACCGCCATCAGAAACCTTAATCGCTATATCAGTAAAAACGGTTGCCGCTGCAGCAGACTGATAGCTAACCAATCCAGCTGGACTAATACTTAAGCTGTCTGGCCCTGTAATCAATTCAAAATTTATATCAGCTTCAATATTGCTATCATCAATATCATTAACGACTAGCTGATAAGTAAAGCTTTGCCCCGATTCGACATTTTGTGCCGGTACAACCACAACTGTTGGCGCATCATTCACTGGCGTAACAGTAACTTCAAACTCCTGTGTTGCTGCTCCTGCACCATCTTCGCCACCGTCAGCAACAACTAAGGTCACTGTATTTGAAGTCAGTACGCCCTCTAACGGTGTCCAAGTAATGAGACCTGTAGAGCTAATATTCATGCCTTCTGGCGCATTTTCGAGTGAAAAATTCAGATCGGTACCGTTATTACTATCATCAGGATCAGTAACACTAACTTGATATGAATATTCAATATCTTCAGTTGCTGCAGTATTTGCCGCAGAGCTGATTACGGGGGCGACATTAACAACGACCGGAGCCGTATCATCTGAATCTGAAGAACCACAACCAACTAAAGCGAGAGACAATGCCGCAGCCAACGCGGACGTCTGCCAACGATGTGTAAATTCCATTTAAAATACTCCATGTGTAAATAACTGAACAACAAAATTACTCTGTGAGTAATTTCAGCGCAGAACAATGAAGCTCCTTAAGGAACAAAACAATTACCCAAACGGGTAATTTTATATTTTTAGAAAAAATACTGTTTTTTTCAATATCAAACGACTAAAAAGAGATACCCATTTACTCGCATAAGAGGGAACAAAAATCAACCAGCAAACACTAACATCATCTACAGCCACTGCTAAAATACATATGGTTATTGCGGTTGATTAAGCTGCCTAAAGCGATTATCTACCAGTGAGTTGAAGTCATTGTAGGTCAGACGTTTTTGATACTCATAGGCAAAGCGGCCATGAAAAAACAACGTCATGACGAGATCTTTATAGCCCAAATAACAGGTATAACCATCAAGATCATGCCACGCACTTAAACCATCACAATAATATTTGCCGTCTCGATTGATACCATTGGTGATGACATAATTAAAAACAAAAAGATGCTTTGATAAAGACATAAATAGCTCATCTGTTTATTAACTATTGCTGCAAAGCAATCGCTATGAATTGCTAATCAACTGTAGTTTTTTCTAAGACACAATCGGCCTTTACCATTTTCAATACGACAACCTAGTGCCACTAGTTCATTTCAGGGATGACTTATCATTAACGCTAATGAGCAATTTCAGTTGCTATAGCTTGATAGGCGCGTGATGGGAATCTTGCAAAAGGATGACTGGCTCCTAAAATTAGCCCTTAAAATTAGCCTCTAAAACCCAAATAAAGGATTAAAGCTGTAATCGAAAGTTCGCCGGAGAAATTGACGGAAAGTGATAAGGCAAATGGCTCAAATAGATGTATTTATTCAAAGCACAGAGATAAACCCGTTAACCTAGTTACTGGTTTACCCCTGCTAACTGTGACTCTAGAATATTAGCTAAGCTAACTCGGCCGTTAAACAACTCGGTTTCAAACCAGCCTCTGACATTGCACCTGCCAATATATCGATTAGCTCGTGATGCTCGTAATCAAAGACTAAATCCATTGCTGTTGAATTATGCATATTCGCGTGATTGATCGTCTCTGCGGCACCATTAGCAAGCAGCAGTTCAACAATCGCTTTGCGTTCACTATAGCGAGCCATAACCGCGTGAATAAGCGCAGTATTACCATTTTCGCTAAGTGCATTAGTATCAGCACCAGCTTGCAGTAATACAGCCACGACCTCTGCCGTGCTGTTTCCTGCAGCAGCCATTAGCGGGCTTTCACCTTCATCCGCTTTACCGTTTACATCAGCGCCCTTGGATAACAATTGCTGGATCGTCGACAACATGCCGTTAAAGCTAGCGATATAAAGTGCTGTGGTTCCGTAGCTGCCAACTTGATTTGGATTGGCGCCCGCCTCAAGTAGTAAACTCACGATTTCGGGCGTACTACTTTTAATAGCATGATTAAGTGGTGTGTTGTTATACCAATCAAGCTTGTTCACATCCTCACCATCGCGGATCTGACGTCTAACGGCGGCGCAATCGTCATCTAAAATGGCTTGAATCAGTGCTGTAAAACCACTTTCATTGAAACCGTTTTCATCGAAGCCATTTTCATCAAAACGATCATCATCAAAATCATCGTCGTCTTCATCAAAATCATCATCGCTTTCATCATAGTGATAGCTGATATCTGCGCCGAATTCCGGATCACGTCCTTCAATATAGTCACTCAAACCTGGCCAATTAACACGATCGCTAAAATCGTTAAACTCTACAATCGACTCACTGGATGATTTATCAATTAACACTTCTAACAGCTGTGTTGACCACTTAAAAGTATCAATCGGAGTACCTAAGCAGTTGTGATGAAAAACTGCGATTTGCGCGATAACATCATTCTCAGCAAAAGCGCTAAGTAACATATTGGCAAGTGACTTGATCTCGTCAACTTCACACTCAAGGCTAAGTAATAACAGCTGTTTATCTAGTTTAAAGGCATATATATCATCATCTAGATGATCAAGTTTGGGGATCAGCATTTTTATCGCGCTTTCGCTGCTAATATTTAGCTTGATACAGATAAAATAGGGCTCGTCATAATCATCTAATCCTGCAAGATATTCACGTAAAACATCCTCTAATTCCAATCCATCGAAAATATTACTGCTAAGCATGTAAACCTCATTTTCTTATTTCTGCCTGTTCTGCATAATACCAAGCGTAGAAACTTGTAAACATTAGCAAAATCACCGCGGGCTTATGGCTCAAACTCGAACGAGCTAAGAGTATTCCTTTGCATATTTGAGTTCAAGCCGGCTTTTCATTAGAAGCTACAGACCAGAGGCTAAACATGAAGAAACGCGCATATATTGCGCAAAAGTGGTGAAGCAGACCGTTCAAACCTTTAAAAATGGTGTCATTAACTACAATCCCTACAAATTTTTACATAAAACGCTAAGAAATCAGTTTAAAACCCACCCAAATAGAGATTAATGTCGAAGAATGCGACTCAAAAACTCATTAACTTGGTAGCTATTGATTTAGATCAATGAGTGCCTAACGCTTTTAAGGTCATATAAAGGTGAGCCTGATCACGCAATTAAAATTCAACTTTCAAAGCGAGTTCACAAAAGGCCGTTTTATCCCAAAAAGAAATTAATGAAACCTAAAATATAAAGGTGCCCTATGGAACTGCTACCAAATTGTTATACCGATCTTTGCGTTAATGGAAAATGGTTTCACTATGATCACGGTGAAAACTCAGTATTCATGCTTAACGGTAGTAAGCCACTGACCTTTGAGCTTGAGTCTTTACCGACAACTGAAAATGAGCTTGAACAACATTTATCGCATATTGCTAGCAACTTACTTTAAGTGTTCATCCCGCTACTTAGGTTGCTCGCTTTAAATTAATTTAAGTCCATCAGCTAAAAAAATAGGCCTGCAACAGGCCTATTTAAATCGTAATGTTGGGAGCTATGCCTTTGGCTGAAAGCGCAGGTTTAACTTGATCACCAGCGGCATTACCAAATATGAAATTATCACCACAATAACCGCTACATTCGCCGCTACTTGTAACCACATCTGCTCAGGTAAATATGGGCTCATCCATTTAGGGATAAAATAAACCAGTGGCACTAACACTAGATAATTAATAAACGCAATAATATGGCGGTTTGGCTGCTGCATATAAGGCTCCAATAAGAATTTATCTACCTGTAAAGTTCTGGTAGCTGCGACTTAAGCGTTAAGCCTAACGACAATGAACTCTGCTTGAGTATTCGCTACAAGACTAACTTGCTCAGTTCTTATCAAGTCACCGTCTTTAGCTTGGTAGGACTCCTCGCCATCACTAACGTTAACTTGACCTGCGGTAACATAAATTAAGCTTTGCTGCTGAAACTCCAGTGACTCGCCTTTACCTAACCTGGCAATATCAATGACGGTTTTACTATCAAATGTTGCCGTTTGCGCCTTATCACCACCATAGATCCGCGTTATACCACGAGGCTTTAATACGTAATGCTTATAACCCGCTGCTTGTCCAGTCTCATCAGGTAGTACCCAAAGCTGTAATAAACGATTTTTACTATCATCTGGATTAATTTCATTGTGAGAAAAGCCCTCACCACCAGCTCGTTGTACCTGAACCTCTCCGGCCACGAGATCTTGACCATGTTCTAGCGAACCTTGGTGTTTAACTCGCCCGCTCATCATCACTGAAATAACATCAATCTCATGATGGGAGTGCATATGGGTTTCACCAAACGGGTTATAAATCGCATCCGCAAGAAACACAAAGTTACCTAAACCTTCTACGGTGTGAGGTGATTTGCGATCACCAAAAATACGTGTGTCAGTGATGAGTCGGTGCTCGGTTAGCCCAGCGAAACCACCTAAAGGAATTGAATCTCTGTTTAATACTTCCATGTTATACCACCTTAATTTAATTAATATTTATACAGTTCTGCTGCGTTAAATAAATAATAAGCTGGCTGAATTGTTTGATAAATAGTGATAAGTTGATATTACTATTTCATTTATAACAACAATATAATGAGTTATGACTTAAACGATATGCTGGCTTTCTTACAGGTAGTTGAAAGCGGTAGCTTTACCTTAGCCGCTGACCAACTAGGGATCCCAAAAGCTAATTTAAGCCGTAAAGTCTCGCGTTTAGAGGCGGCATTAGATATCACCTTGCTTGAACGTTCAACTCGATCACAGCACTTAACCGAAGCTGGTAAACGATTTTTAGTTCACTGTAAAAGAGTGCAGGAAGAACAAGAGCTCGCCACGGCATCGATATCAGAGCTACTCAATCATTATAAAGGTGACTTAAAAATTGGCGCATCTATCGCCACTGGCCAGCAAGTTTTGCGGCCAGCTCTAGCAAATTTTATGCGTCAATATCCAGATTTAAACCTTCACCTGAGTTTGATAAATCGACGGGTCGATTTCATCGAAGAGGGCTTTGATGTTGTGATCCGTATTGGTCAGTTAGACGACTCAAGTTTAATCGCCAAAAAACTCGGCCACATTACTCGCCACTTTTATGCTAGCCCCGACTATGTTGCCAATAATACTCAGTTGGTAGATCTTAACTCGCTGGCTCAACATCAATTACTCGTCATTAATCCAACCAATAATGATCCACGCCTGACTGTGGTTTCAGATAACGGGGAGCAGCAAGTTATCAAGCAAAAGCCACGCTTACTTGTTGATGATCATGCTATGCTCGAACAAGCAATCATTGATGGTTTAGGCGTAGGAGTATTGCCAGCGTATCTATGCAAAACAGCTGTAGAGACAGGCAAACTAGTGCAAATGCTACCACAGTGGGGATTAAAGGGAGTTGATGTTTATGCACTATACCCAAAGAGTCGCGCCAAAATCCCAAAAGTAAGAGCGTTTATTGAGTTTGTGACCAAACTCTATGCCGATATACTGAACTAAAAGGTGCAAAACCAAATGATACTCAAGTCTCAATAATAAAAGGATTGCTCTACAAACACTACCAAGAGTCAGCATCAAATCGCGCAGCCCTTGCCTCACTTAAACTGCAATCAGTTAAATGCATCAACTCAGCTAAAGTGATATTAGGATTCGCCGTTATCAGTCGAACCAGCTTCGCGGCTAAGGGCTCTAATTTTTCAGCATGACCAAGTAATGCGGTATCGACTTTTTTAATTAAATAAGTCAGTTTCTGCGGGCTGAACATCAGGTTATCTGCTGTATTGTTCTGCGGGGAAGTTAAGCATGACGCCTTCAGCTCTGCGTTAAATTGCTGCACAGCCATTGGCACTCCGGTTAGCGCCCAGTTTCGTGAACGACGTACTCGCTTTAACTCACAGCAGTACTGCTTAGCAATAAGTTGCGCATGTTTTACCGGCTCGCGACCTATTCTGTGGATTAATGACGGCAGTGCAATGCTAATGTTGTCGCTCATTGTTTACCTGCCATAAATATGAATTCAAACTAACTACAAACTTGGTTGCGCCCTTTCTTCTTCGCCTTATATAAGGCTTGATCTGAACGCTTCATGGTTTGCTCAAAGGTTTCACCATTTTCATGTTCGGCAACCCCAATGGATATAGTAACACTTACCGTTTTAAATTGATTTCGACTCTGGTCTTTACTGCGGGTTGCTTTAGACTGACTCTTACGTTTTTCATCACGCAGCACAATATCGTAGTCTTCAACTGCTTCTCGCACTGCTTCAAGGTGCTCTAATACCGACTGAACATCTTTACGAGAAAAAATGATAGTAAACTCCTCGCCACCATATCGAAATGCTTTACCGCCGCCGCGAACTGCAGCTATCTTGCTAGCAACCAATTTCAATACTTGATCGCCAACATCGTGACCATAGGTATCGTTAAACTTCTTAAAATGGTCGATATCGACCATAGCCACACTGTATTTTCGCCCTAACGACAGCACTAAATTAAATAAAGCTCGGCGCGATGCCAGTCCGGTTAACTCATCTCGATAAGCTAAAAAATAGGAGTCACTCAATACCGTTAATATATACAGCGCGGCCAATAAGGTCATTGATACCGAGAGTGTCACTAACTCAGGTGCAAGAAAGTGTGCTCCCCACAAAATCAAACTAATAAAGATTGAGGTATGAACTAAGTTTGCCCGCCATAAGCTAAGGATCCACACTAAAGAGACACATAAATACAAAGGCAATAAGACTCGAAAGTTAACCTGACCATTGGCAGGTAAATAATCGTTCAATTGCTGTTGGTACTCGGCATTAAACCACACCCAGACAAACCCAGCAGCCATACACAAAGTAATGCCAACTAGGCGTACAAAAAAGTGCGGAGACAACACGCCTCTATCTTTAACAAATGCAAACCAGCTAATCACTAAGCCGCCGCCAAGTAGAATTTGTTGCCCGTACAACTGTTGCTCTGCGCTGCTGGCAAGCGTGGTGCTATAGAAATAATATCCCAGCAGTAATAGCGCCAAATACCCTAAGCGGCTGCGATTAAACTGCAATGCGATAATGATGGCTGCACTTAACAGCCAATAAGGAAGTTGATCAATGATCGGCTGCCACTGTTGCAAATTGACTTGATAAAAAGAGACGGCTGCCAATGCGCCAGCCACAAACAACACCGGCAAAAGGAAATAGCGACAACTATGGTAAAAAGCAGACAAAGTAAACCTCAATATAAACCGAATTAAATGCATAACACTGCCCTGCAGTGTTAAATATTCAGCTCAACACCCTTTGTCGAATTTGGGGATGAGTAAACAACAGTAATTTGTAACTCTATACTAAGACGACATTTTTAGCACAAGATGAAATGCAGTTCAGCATAAAAACGAGACCTGTACTCATTCCCTTTATCAGAAACAGCATAAACCAACTAACATTAATACAGATTCGCCTAGTGATTAACTAATGGCACCTTTGTGTCTGTAGGAGTTAAGGTGAAAGTATTCGCTCTGATATTTTTGTGTGTGACGTTATCAATGTTCTCTGTGAATAGCATGGCAAACTCCAGTCTCGAATTAGCCTATGGAGTTGTTCCAGCGAAGGAGAATGGCTTTAGTCGAGGTGATAGTTGGCGACTTTCTTACTCCCATGATTTGACCCTGTTTGAAGACTTTTTAAAGTCATATAACATAGGGTTAAGATTAGAAGCTTCGCTGCAGCGTTGGGATGATGTTGGTCATCAAGCCAATCATATCGTCAGCTTGAATCCTGTTTTTCAATATTTATGGCATTTTGAACCCATGTCGATTTTCATTGAACTGGGTATTGGTGCCGCTTACGTTGAAAACTCGATTTATCTCGACCGCAATTTAGGCTCAAACTGGTTATTTGAAGATAAGATCGGCATGGGTGTCATAGTCAATGAGCACCACCGAATTGGTTTGTTCTTTATGCATTATTCAAATGCCGATCTGGCAAGTCATAACGATGGTGCCGACTCGATAGGCTTAAGCTACGGCTATATTTGGTAGATTTGCTAGTACGAGTGTAAAAACTAAAAATGCCCTTGCAGGGTAAGATTAAATAATCTTCCAGCAAAGGCATATGTTATCGTTAAATCACTCTTACTTACCAAGCAATTGCGCTGGCGCTTGATAACTTATGTGCTGATGGAAGCGAACGATTAAATCTTCACGCGACTTATCAAACTCAAGCTCAGCAATAAAGCTTTTCAGTGCTTCTTCAACACGGTTTAAGTAACGGCCTAAACCACCCTCTTTTGAATCCTTAATCTCTGCTGCAATCGTAAAGCTAACCATTTCAACTAGACGATTACCGTCCCAGTGACGAATAAACTGTTGCTGTTCAACATTAGGATCAAAACCGAGCATTTGCACTTCATCGGTGCCATCTACCTGATCGTACTTACTGTTGCGTACAAGCGGCGTTAAGCCATTAGCAACCATTGCTATATGCTTAAGCTGTTTAGCTGCTGTGGCGGCAATAAAGCAGTCTTCCAGCTTTTGATATAAAGGCGTAAAGTCATCAGTATCTGCTGCCAGCAAGGCGTTTTTAAGTTTACGACCTAAAGGCAACTTTACGGTTACATAACACAATGAACCATGCCCTTCAGGCAATGGGCATTCACGCGCCTGATAGCGGTTGCTGATTGAACGTAACTTATAACCATAGCTTTCTTTATTGCCCTTAGATTTCGCGAAGAGATCATAAGACAGGTGCTGGTGATCACGGATCTTAACCTTAAGCTCACTTTCAGGTAGTTGCGGCATTAGCGTCGATAAAAATGACTGCACCTTAATATGGAAGTTTGCAGAGTTACTGCGAATATCCTCACCCGTTGCCAAGAACACTATTCTTATCTTACGGGCACGATAATCATCTTTGCAGTGTAAGGTTTGCGCTTGATGGTATTCAGGGTTGTAGAAAAAGATGATCTGCTCTGCAGTTGGAAAGCTGTATGCTTCTGTGTGAAAACGCACCACCGGCAACTTGTCGTTAGTTATAACGTGCACGTTATAAATTTCTTGTTGCTCCGCCAACTTAAAAATACTGCGGCTTAGGGTCTGATAACAGGTTTTATAATCAGGATAATGTGCCAACAGAGCATCAGTGACTAGAATTTCTGCGGTGATATATTGATTACTACGAACGTCCTTGGGTATATACACTTTTTGCTGATGACTTAGGGCCATAAATACTCCTTGTAATAAGTTACCTTGCATAGCAGCTGCTTATATTAGCGACAAACTATGACGAAAATCCTGCGATAGAACTCACTTTTATCTGCTGGCTATATAATACGCTGTGAATATGATTTTATTCTTAAAACCCTATAAAAAATGCGTGATTTAAGCAGGAATTTTAAGTATCAATTAACCGAGCTTAATAGCGAACAATATAAGCAGTAAACCGAACTCAAAAGCCGACACCAAGGGGCTATCGGCAATTGAACTCAGCCGCTACTAACACTTATCTATAGCTAAGCCACATTGTGCTCAAATAGTTATGCCGTGCGGAATCGACGAATAATATCGGCTAAATTCACTGCTAGTTGGCTTAACTCATTACTCGACTGAGACACCTGAGCTGTACCATCACTCACTCGGCTAGCCGCATCACTAATATTAATAATATTCTGACTGAGCTCTTCTGTAACTGCAGTTTGCTGCTCAGTGGCACTGGCAACTTGAATCGCCATATCATTAATTTGGGTGATCGCAGTGTTGATATCATCAATGGCAACGCTAGCGCAGTTTGCCTGCTCAACGCTATGCCTCATTTTATCTCGGCTCGAATTCATTACGTTAACTGCGGTTTGCGAGCGATTTTGTAATAGCTCAATCGTCGCTTTGATTTCATGGGCAGAACTTTGGGTGCGGCTCGCTAATGTACGCACTTCATCTGCAACCACGGCAAAACCGCGGCCTTGCTCGCCCGCTCTCGCCGCCTCAATTGCAGCATTAAGTGCCAATAAGTTAGTTTGATCGGTAATATCCGAAATCACTTCAACAATCACTGAAATTGCATCAGTATCTTGTTGTAGCTGACTAATCACTTCACTTACTGCGGTAATTTCAGATTCAGACTCATTAATAGCGAGCATAGTATTGGCAACCACACGACTACCGCTGTCAGCCGCATTTACCGCCAGTAACGCTTGCTCTGCAGTTTGATTAGTATTGCGGGCAATTTCGGTAATAGAGGTTTGCAGTTCAGTCATAGCCGTTGCAACTTGGTCAACCTCGTATTGCTGCTGACCCACACCATTAGCAGACTCACCAGCAATAGTACTCATCTCTTCAACCGCCGCTGCCAGTTGAATTGATGACGCGCCAATTTGTGAGATCATATCTTGCAATTGATTTCGCATTGTCAGTAATTCATTTGCCATTTCATTAAACTCACGGCTATTGAATTTTGTCATGTCGATATTAGCGGTTAAATCACCTGCAGCAATCATAGAAAGTGCCGATTTAGTCGCAAGCAGTGGTGATAATATACGTCTTAATAAAAAGGCAGCGGAACTCACAAGTGCAAAAATAAAGATTATCGCCACAATAATCGTAGTGCTATTTAATGACTCCATTGCTTTATCGGCTTCGTGTTTAGCTGCTGCGACTTTAGCGGCTTGTTGCTCCATCAACACAAAAATACCTTGCTCGATATTATTATAAATATGCCATGCTTCCATCGAGCTTAGCATTTCACCTGCAGCAGCTGCGCCTTGATTGCTATCACTGGTTAAGAATTGCTTATGTAGCTGGCTAAACTCATTAACAGCAGGTTTAAGTCGGTTAATCTTCGCTAAAGTTTCAGTAGCAACGGTTTGTTGAGCGCTAAGAATTATGTCATCAATATCAATAATCTGCTGATCCAAATACTCACGAGATTCTTCACTTATCGGTGAAGCTTGCACTCGGCGCAGGCTATAACCTAATTGCTCACGGCGCAAGCCTGAAACCTTATTAAGTAACTGAGCGATTAAGCCGCTCGTCTGGTTCTCATGCTCTAAGGTGTATATTTGCGCTTCTAATTGCTTACTATGGTATTTGATAATCCCAAGAGACAGGGCAAATATCATTAATAGGCTAATAAAAATCGTGATAAGTAATTGTTTGATGGAAATATTAGACATACTAAAACCGTTTTAACCGACGTAGGCATATTAAAAGGGCTGAAATACTATCAGCTTGCTCAATATAAACTGTGATCGAACAGGGATAATTACAGCACTAAAACCTACAACTAATTACTTCAAGGTTAATGAAGTTTATGCTGATATAAAAATAACATCATCCTGAAGCTAACATTTATTATTTATACATCTAATAGTAATAAACAGATAAAAACTAATTTAGTAAGAAAAATATAAACTAGGGGTAATAAACTAATAGAAGTAATTTAAGCAGATCCCTTGTAACAGCATTTAACTTCAATATAAACCGTAATCAATATAGAATCGATAAACACTCCCCATTTGGGTTACTTAGCGCGCCAGCCCAGCTAACACAAAGTGGACAAAATCCAAGAAAAAGCCCGTCACAATATTGTTTTTAGCCGAAGATTTAGGCAAGCTTTGCTTAGATTTATCAAACATAAAAATATAATAAATCATGCAGATAAAACAACTTACCCAAGCCAGTGGCTCATTGTGGCAAAGTGCTATGGCAATATACTGCCAAGTATTTCCCGACTGGGAACGTGAGCCAATAGCCGAGCTACAACAAGCCATCGATAGCGCTAGCTCGCGCTGTATTGTGCTTTGTGATGATAACCAAGTATACGGCGTATCAATTACCGAGCTTTACCCCCAGCAAGGATTTGCGTTGCTTGGCTACTTATTCATTGCCCCAAGTCATCAAGGCCAAGGCCTAGGTAAGCTGCTATGCGACGAACTGTTTCAATTTATTGAGCAGCAAACAACACACATTTTATTGTTAGTTGAAGCTGAAACAGGGCCGGCCAAGTTTTATCAAAAACTTGGCTTTAACGCCTTTGATATCGATTATTTATCACCGCATTATGATGACATGGGCTCTGCACCAATGGCACTGATGTATCACGTCCAAAGCCACAGCTCAGCCCCTTCTCCAAGCCAGATATGGCAAATGGTAGAACATATTTTTATAAATAGTTATTACTTAACCTCCACGGATCCGAGACTCAAACAGCAGCGAAACCACATACTCTCCAAGGAAGACTCATGACACTTGATAGAGACACACAGCAGCAATCTATTCTTGAACAGTTTTTTCAATACATTCGCGCTGAAGATTTTGAGCAAGGTTTCCACTGGGCCAAAAAGAATTTACAACAGCGCCAATCTGCGGCATTCGCACTCGTTAATCAGTTTGAGCAGCAAGCGGTTATCGGTGCGAAACAGCTTGAAACGCTTCCCGCTGCAGAAACACTATTAGTCTTTTGTGCCTGTTATAGCTATGCCCGCCACGAAGTAGAAGAAAGTAATTGGTACCTGCACGCCGAAACCTTGGTTCGCTCCAGTATTACCGCCCTTGAGGTGCTGCCAAATTGCGGTATCACTAAAGTCCTGCAGCAGTTTGCCGCCATTCAAATTGATATTTGTTACATTGACCGTGGAATTTACACCAGCCAAGACTGGTTAATGTCTGATGCTGCAAACAATATCGAAACTCACCTAGCTGCTGCGCAAGCTATCACTCATCAGTTTAACGAATTTGAACGACAGTTTTACGCTGAGCACCTGAATGCTGAATTTGCTGCCTACCAGCACTTTAACGACGGGGTTAGTATCATTGCCGAGCTTTACGCAATACGCTGGGGAGAACCCGCGCTATTAACCGCTCAAATGGCTGAACTAAGACCTAAGTTTTTACAGGCAGTGAGCGCATTAACCGCTGATGACAAATACATTATGTCTACAGATCTTGAAGCATTATGGCCACCGTTAACCTTCTTCAGTGAAAACAGGCAAACAGGATCTGGTGAGCTTTATGTAGAGCGAGGCTCAATCAGCATCTCTTACTTTGCCAACGTCAATCACCTGATTACTCGAGAGCTAAGACAAACCTTAAGCAATATTGTTGCTAGTCCACCAGCTGTGCATCCACTGTATTTAGCAGACTGGGGCGCCGAGTCGCCACAAAGTAACATGCTCAACGATATTTGGGCTGGCATAGCCAAAGACTTTGAAGATATCTATTCATGGCAACTACCGGGGCTGAGCATGCCGTTTCGTAATAGAAACGCTAACAATAAGCAGCTTAATTTTGACGTTGAATTGATTTATTACCCTATGGGCATTTTTGCGCTTAATCTTAAAGCTCCGCTAGACGATACCAGCGCCAGTGGCGTGCGTCATGCAATGTCTTTAGGTACGCCCTTTGCTATGGATCAAGACATGCGCTGGCATGATCAACAGGTGGGACTGTTAGAGGACTTTGCTCAGCAAAGATTTAGTGAACTTGCCAGGTTGTTGAACTCGCACTACCCGCATTACCAGCAAGAAGTTGAAGACCTATTAATTTTTAATCCTTCTGAAAATCGCTTTGTTTCAACCTTGCTAGATAGAGTCGTTGAGAGAATTGATGGGCGCGATCATTCTGTTACTGCAAAATCCTTAAAATCACACTTTGCCTACCCGGCCTTCGTACTGCCACAGCGCGAGCTTCGCAGCGCGGTTGATGACTGGTGTCTGCGCACCGTTACCAGCGAACAACATAACCTTAATCGTGATTGCTATAACCACGATGAGTTTGTATTTACCAATCACCATGAGTGTGTTTTAGGGCTATTACAACAGCCAAACTGGGTGCTAGAGCAGTCAGCAGAGATGATGGAAGTTGCTGCGGCGGTAAACAATCTATTTCATTTAACCAATAAACTGCTCGATAAACAGTTAAAGATTAACTTAGAGCAAGCGGTGCCTAGCCTAAAAGATAAGGATATTTCCGCAGCTAAATTAAGATCCCATGTCAAAAAGCTCACCGATGAAGGTGACTGTTTAAAGCAATTTACTAACGATGCTCATTGGCTATTAGACCTAATTAGCGCTGGCAGCATGATGACCTTTCCCGATCATACTCGAATGATCCAAAAGGTATTCCACTATATGGATTTCGAGAAGTTACACACTCGCACCCAAGAAACCTTAGACAAAATCCAATACCGCCAAAAAGAGATCATTGCCGAAACCGCTAAGCTTTATGACAAGCTGCGCACCCGCAACAGTAAGCGCTTTACCCGGATCCTTTCAGGCTCAATGGCGCTAATATCTATCGGTGCACTAAAGGATATTTTCGATATTCTCAATGGCAGTAAAATGGGCTTTGAGATCTCAGGGCCCTTGCAGGTCAGTATTGTCACATTCTTCGGTATGCTGTTAATTATATTGCTTATCAACAAGAATGAAGGCGACAAGTAGCTAATAAGTAAAGGCGAGCCGCTATATCGTTAGCGGCCGTTTGTTGAGCTAATAATGGTGAGCTAATCATTAAGTTGTGAGGCGTTTAAACCACAAGGTGAGGGGCACAGACCCAAACTTGCGTTAATTTGCTGATCACCTAAGGCTCTGTCTTTTAGCTTATTAAGATCACCTTTAAGCTCCCCTTGAGCTAAACGAGTCGGCACTATAGGTTGCCATTGCCCTGTGCTGTCTTGCTCGGCAAACACAAACTTAAAGGCTAAGTTGCCAAACATACCTAAACGTAAATCAGACACCACTAACTGCTTACCCTGCTGATCAAATCGAACAAAACCATGGGTAAAGGTTTTTAATGCCTGTAAGTGCTCAGGCTCTGCTGGCAACGGCCAACTACCACGCCTTTGTGCAATAAACTCAACCTCTTGCTCGGCATCCAACACAGATGCAAGCCCCTCCCAATAACGTTCGCCATCAAGTACCACTATACGCCAAAGCAAGGTATTAAAAGGTGTAGGCGTAATAAACACCGCCTCAGCATTAATCCCCAAGGCATCGAGGCTTGCTACAGCGCGTTGCTCTATATATGCCTTGGCCGCTAAACTCCAGCCAAGATACAGCGATGAAACACATAGGGCGATAGCACAATATCGACTCAATGCCGCTTTTCGCGCCAGACCAACTGCAATCGCTATCAATAACGGCACAGTATACAAAGGATCAATAATAAACACGCTCGACAAGGAGAAGTAGCCCGCTATTGGCCACAATAATTGGGTGCCATAACTGGTGAAATTGTCGAGCAATGGATGGGTAATTAGGCAAGCAGCAATAAGCAACCACAGCCTTGAAAAAGACCAGTTAGCAACAGGTTTAACCCGTTCGATTAATCCAGCCAGTAACAGGGAAAACGGCAATAAAATTAGTAAGGAGTGGGAAAAACCACGATGCTTTACGGTATTACTAATATCATCACCGTAATCAATAAATACATCTAAATCCGGCAAAGTGCCGAGCAACGCACCAGCGAGCAATACTTTACCATTACAGCGTTTACCAGCTATCGCACCAGCAACTGTGGCGCCAAGCGCCGCTTGCGTAATTGAATCCACAACATATCTCTTGTTAGTAGGCTTATATATTCACTGCAGACTATCAGCAACTATTTGGCTGATTACTTTACTTGAGTGCTAAAACGGTAACGAATACTGGCTGTATCTGTCAATTTAGCCGCATTAAAATCATCTAAACCATGTAGTTTAATTAAGGCTCTTAAGTTATCGACATACGCTTCACCACGAGTTGAATAATGGGTTAATGCTTGCACTAACTCTTCACCATTTAACTTATCTTGGGCGCGTAATTGTTTGCGTAGCAATCTTAACTCTTGATAGGCTAACGTTGTGTTAAGGTTATGCATATAGCTGGCAGTGCTTTGGTATAAATTAGCAAATGCAGCGACTTTTACCCGTCCGCCTGGCGTTGTTAAATACTCACCACCACTGGCAGATAAGTGCTCGCCGTACAAATTATTTCCCGCAACCGCAAAATAGCTACTGCCCCACCCGCTTTCATCAATGGCCTGTGCGAGTACCATACCGCTAGGCACAATATCGAGCTGTAACAATAAATCGTCTATTCGAGTTGATTTAACCACATAGCTATCAAACAAACCTTGTAACCAGTCCTGCTCAGCTGCAGACCACTGTGATTTAGGCTTTTGTGCAAGTTTAATCACTTGGGACCTGACGGTAAGTATTTGCTGATTAACTGCCTTAATAGTGGGTAATAGCAAGCGAATAAACAGTGAAATTTTTTGTTGTACGGGTAAGTCATTTAGATTCGCGGGCAAGTTTTCAACAAAATAAGGTGGCAACTGACGTGAATTAATAACCGATTCTAGCTGATAGTTTTTTTGATTAAACTCAGTCATTAAGGCTTGAGCATTGTTAAGCTCAATCACAGCACCTTGTGGGTATGTTTTTATCAGCTGTAGCGGCGGCAGAGGTAACTGCTGAGCCAAGGGTGCATTAGCAGTTAATGTTTGCTGAGTACTGGCAATGACAGCAGGGGAAACAACTAAAATAATACTGGCGATAATTTTGGCTAAAGACATTAAGCCCCTCTACTGAATCTGGTGAGATTTGATATCAAGCAATATATCAGCAAGACAATATTAACGACTACGGCAATCATGATTTATACCAGCCATTATAAAAACACTGCATAGACTGACACCAACAAAAAAGGCCGCAATAGCGGCCTTTTCAGTTAAGCATGTTATTACTTATAAAAAGCTTCAACAGTGCCTTTTACAGTAATCATCAGCGGTTGACCACGACGGTCTAGTGCTTTGTGAGATGGCACTTTAACCCAACCTTCGCTGATGCAGTATTCTTCAACATCAAAACGCTCTTTACCGTTCACTTTAATACCGATATCGAACTCGAAAATAGCCTCTACATGGTGTGGGCTACGTGGATTAACTGAAAGACGATCTGGTAAAGCTGGTTGTGCTGTAGTGTCAGACATAATTCTGGCCTATAGTAAAAATTGCTGTAAATAAAAAGTGCGCTATTGTAGGCAATACACGGGCTTTGCTCAAGCGAAGAAATGCTCAAAGCAAGATTAAAAACATCCGCTATCGACTCGTTATAACTACATTCATAGCTCAATGTGCGCCAGTTATCAAACTGAGTATAGTGAGCTGAGTTTACTAGCTAATGAGTAGTATCAATTGCTATTATTGGAGTTTACTAATAAACAATGTTCAACCAATAAATCATCTATCGCATCTTATGGATAATTACCTCGAAAAATATGCCGCTGCCACGCAAACTCTGTGCAGCTCATTTATGCAGCAAAATGCCTATATTTCTCCTTTAGTTGCTGAAGATATTACAGCACTTAAGGCCATTGGAATGGATCCAGATATTTGGCGGTTTGCACGGTTTCCCAAAGATACTACCGACGCCTTTGACAGCTATTTTGACAGAGTGCTGAGTGATAGCGACTGCTTATTGTTCACGGTCAAGTGCGGCGCAAGCCATAATGTGATTGGTTTTACACGCCTCAAGAATATCAATGTTACTGAGAAACGTGCAGAAATAGGTACTTGGCTCACAGGTCAATATCAAGGTAAAGGACTCAACCGTTTTATCAAGCAACAGCTATTAAGTGTTGCCTTTGAGGTCTTACAACTCGACGAAGTCTATTGTTATGTGAGCGAAGATAACCAACCATCGATTAAGAGCCTGCTAAAGTTTGGTTTTGAAATGGATGTTAACAAACAACGTTTCTCGCCCACTCGCAAGTCGACTGCAGAGATCCCGCAGCACTATATATTTATCACTGCTGCAAACTTTACCTCTGCTCACTAGACTCGCTGTTAACTAAAAAGCTGCCTGTAATAAATAGCCGCTATGTTCTAGCGGCTTAATCTCTCGCTCTACATTCAACCCGCACATCCATAACAGCTGATAAGACTTGAGCTATAACGATAAACGCCAAAAGCAAAACGTGATGCCTGTAGCACTGTTTGCTAGTTTGGTTAGCATTATTAATAAACAGCTGAATTTTATCTATAAACGGTTGACTTGTTTTTAGTGAGTCATTAATATCCGCCCCCAGCAAAAAACGGCCCGCTGCGGCATATCCTATCTTTGTTTTTTGCTTTACATCAGCTGATCTCGGTCAGTTGTTTCTCTATTTTTATAAAGTGAGAGACAACCATTTTTGAGAACAGCATGACCAGCCAAACCACAACAATAAACAGCAACTCTAGCACATCAATTTCTAGCTCTTGGAAAAACAAAGCGATCCTTAGTGTTGCCTTTTTAATGGCAATGACCTCCGTTGGTCCAGGCTTTTTAACCCAAACTGCGGTATTCACTAATATCTACAAAATAGATATGGCGTTTCCTGTTTTTGCCTCTATGTTTATCACCTTTGCAATTGTGATGAACCTATGGCGTATCGTTGGTGTATCAGGCCTACGCATTCAAGACATTGCCAACAAAATTGCCCCTGGCGCTGGTTACTTCATTGGTATTTTGCTTGCCCTTGGCGCTGTGGCTTTTAACTTTGGTAACGTCAGTGGAGCAGCGCTGGGGCTAAATGTGCTCACCGGTGTCGATACCACATGGGGAGCGCTATTCACAGGCGTTGTCGGTTGTTTATTGTTTGTTTTACATAACGCTTCAAAGCGTATGGATCAGATGGCGCGCTATTTGGGCCTATTTATGATTATCCTAATCGCTTATGTTGCTATGACTAGCCTACCGCCAATGGGAGAAACCTTAACGGCAGCAGTGATGCCTGCAGACATTGGCAGCTTAATCTTACCAACTCTTACTATCGTGGGCGGTGCTGTAGGTGGTTACTACACTGGCGCGCAAAGACTGGTTGATATTGGCCTACAAGGTAAAGACAACATAGGCGCGATTAAAACAGCTGCATGGGCTGGAATATCAATCGCAGTAATTATTCGCATTTTGCTGTTTTTAGCTGTGTTTGGCGTTATTGCCGCTGGTGGTGTTTTAGATACAAGCAACCCTGCTGCCGATGCATTCAAGCAAGGTGCAGGTGATTTAGGTTACTTCATTTTTGGTCTAGTGTTATTTGTTGCCTCAATTACCTCTGTGGTGGGTAATTCTTATATGGCAGTCTCTTTGGTTAAAACCTTATTTCCGGTCATTGAACGCCAAGAAAAAGCCTGCTGTATTGGCTTTATCGTTATTACCAGTGCAGGTACGGTATTAATGGATATGCCAATTTTACTATTGATGTTGGCAGGTCTGATTAACAGCTTAATTTTGCCTATCGTACTGGCGTTTATGCTTGCCGCCACTCGCCGCAAAGACATTGTTGGTGACTACAAGCACCCTGTATACCTATCAATTATGGGTGTGCTAATTGTGATTGGTATGGGCGTAGCAAGCTTTGGCAACGTTGGAAACTTTATCGCCAAGTTTATGGGAAGCTAGCAAGTTGAACTAGGTTCAAGTTTCATCTTTGTTTGTTAAGAGTCACAGCATCAGAATCGCTAAAACTCGCCATTCTGGAACGTTTTTGGCTGCCTACTTCTGCGTTGATTAGCTTTGATAAGGGAATAACCATTATTGCAGCTATTCGCGTTGAATTAGTTTGCCAAAAATCGTTCTGAGTTGATCAAATTCTTATACTGATTGGTATTACATCCTCACCGCGCCAACCTAAAATGCCCCCGCTTTTCTGCAATTTTAAATTCCAAGCGACTTCAAGCCATTATTTGCCAATCTCAACTAACTGTCTTTTTAACCTACGAGTAGATAACTGTTCAAACTAAGTTATCCACTAAAGTCCTAACTACAAATACAGCATTCACCTGTATTGTTCTCTTCATTCACGCTAGAATGCGCAACAATTTTAAAACCAACACTTAACATTACGTTCTTTGCAAGCTCTGTTGAAGTCCTGATGTATAGGTTGAACATTCCTCTATGCCGCAAGGAGCCTAGTCGTCACATGAAAGTCAGTCACTTAATATTAGCCATATTATCCTGGGGGTTGGCAACGCCAGCCTTTGCCAGTGAGGCCGGATTAGATCTAACCCAATCTGGCGTAGGCTATGCAGCATTAATTATATTCTTTCTGGCTTACTGCTTGGTGATGGGAGAAGAGTATTTACAGCTGCGTAAATCGAAACCTGTACTGTTAGCAGCCGGCATTATCTGGCTCATGATAGGCTTTGCATACCAGCAACAAGGCCAGATAGAAGTCGCTAAACAAGCTTTAGAGCATAACTTGCTAGAGTATTCAGAGCTATTACTGTTCTTGTTAGTCGCAATGACTTATATCAGCGCGATGGAAGAACGTCGCCTATTTGATAGTTTGCAAGCTTGGATGGTCAGTAAAGGTTTTAATTTTCGAACCCTGTTTTGGCTAACGGGTTTTCTCTCTTTTGTGATCTCCCCTATCGCGGACAATCTTACTACCGCCCTGCTAATGTGCGCCGTGGTAATGAAAGTCGGCGGTGATAATTTAAAATTTATTAATATCGCCTGTATTAATATCGTTGTTGCAGCCAATGCAGGTGGCGCATTTAGCCCATTTGGCGATATCACTACCCTAATGGTGTGGCAAGCAGGCCTAGTAAGCTTTATTGAGTTTAGTGATCTGCTTATTCCATCGCTGGTTAACTACATTATTCCTGCGGTTATCATGTCGTTCTTTGTACCAAAAACTAAACCTAATTGCGCCAATGAAAAGGTTGAGCTTAAACGCGGTGCCAAGCGCATTGTTGCGCTGTTTATTTTCACTATCGCAACCGCGGTTAGCTTCCACGCATTAGTTCACTTCCCACCGGTTATCGGCATGATGATGGGCTTAGGCTATTTGCAGTTCTTTGGCTTCTACCTACGTAAAACTCTGCCACGCTCACTTGAGAAAAAGAAAGCCGTTGCTATGGCCAATAAAGATGAAGCGGCACTTAAACGCTTAGGCTCAGTGGTTCCATTTGACGTATTTAAGCGTGTATCACACGCAGAGTGGGACACCTTATTGTTTTTCTACGGCGTAGTAATGTGTGTTGGCGGCTTAAGTTTATTGGGTTACTTAGGCATGGTGTCAGATGTAATGTACAACCAGTGGGACCCAGTCTGGGCCAATGTGATGGTCGGCATACTCTCGGCCATTGTCGATAATATTCCAGTGATGTTTGCAGTATTAACCATGCAACCAGAACTCAGCCTAGGTAACTGGCTGCTAGTGACCTTAACCGCAGGAGTGGGCGGCAGTATGTTATCTATCGGTTCAGCCGCAGGTGTGGCACTTATGGGCGCAGCTCACGGTAAATACACCTTCTTTGGCCATCTCAAATGGATGCCAGTTATTGCCCTTGGTTATGCCGCAAGTATTGCTTGCCACCTATGGCTTAATGGTCACCTGTTCTAAGCGTTAAGACTAAAATGATATAAACATAAGCTCGGCCTAAGCCGAGCTTTTTCCTGCTATTAGATAAAAATTAACGCGTTAGATAGCAGTGCACAAACTCGGTAATCGCCACTAAATCTGCAACCGCAATATACTCATCTGTGGTGTGTACTTTAGCCATACCTGTCGACAAGTTAACTGTCTTTAAGCCATTGGCGTTGAAGATATTAGCGTCTGAGCCACCACCAGTAGATTTAGTCATTGCATCAATGCCGATTGCGGCAAATGTCGCTTTAACTTCTAGCACATGTGCATCGTCATCCAAGATTTGATAAGCATTGTAAGAGCGAGTAGAGTCAATCTCAACGCTAGCACCGTGTGCTGCAGCCGCAGTTTCAAAAGTCGAAACCATATGCTCAACTTGCTTGGCTAACTTATCATCATTAAGTGAGCGAGCTTCTGCCTCAATATACAGCTCAGGCATCACAATGTTGGTCGCCTGACCACCTTGTACCACACCAATGTTAGCAGTAGTTTCAGCATCGATTCGACTAAGTTGCATCTTGCTTATCGCATCAGCAGCAACGGTTAAAGCATTAACGCCAGCTTCTGGCTCTAATCCCGCATGAGCAGGTTTGCCTTTAATGGTGACTTTTAAGCTCTGCTGACCCGGCGCAGTCGTGATAATAGTGCCAATAGGGCCGCCAGAATCGAGTACAATAGCTTGGCTTGACTCAATCTTACTGATGTCGAAATTTTTAGCGCCGTGCATGCCGCGCTCTTCATACACAGTAAACGCCACTTCAAGGGTTTTATGGGCTTTACCGCTCTCTTGAATACTACGCACCGCTTCCATTACCGCTGCAATACCAGATTTGTCATCGCCGCCTAATATGGTATCGCCTTTTGAGCGGATAATACCGTCTTCAATTACAGGCTCAATGCCAATCCCTGGGGTTACCGTGTCCATATGGCTACTGAAAGCAATACTGTCATCAAGCTCGCCTTGTAACTTGGCGTAAATATTAAAGCCATTGGTGATCCCACCGGGAACTGCCAGCTTTGTCACTTCAAAGCCTAACTGACCAAGCTGCTCTGTGAGCGCTTCTGCTACCGCTTTTTCATTGCCTGATTCGCTGTCGATTTTGACCAGTGAGATAAAATGTTCAACGAGTCTTTGTTGATTGATATTTGTCATCTGAATTCTTTTTAACGAAATGATGTCGAATCATAAACCCAACTCATCGCCAAGATCGCTGGTGTATATCAAAGAAATGCTCGAATAACGGATTTTATGATTTAGAACCTATTTGCTCTTTTAATTTGCCCAACTTCATCACTTGTTGGCTCTTTTATTTGAGAAAAGTTAGCTTTACAGCGGATCCGTCTACTATCCTGTTGATTTATCGCTGCGCTACATAGAAAATAACCAAGTGTTAGAGCAGTTTATTCAATCGTATCGATATAGGAGTTCAGTGAGATGATGACAAAGTGGGCAACACGTTTTTTACAGATGGCTGAGCTCGTTGCATCTTGGAGTAAAGATCCATCAACCCAAGTGGGTGCAGTGATCACTGAAAACAACCGCATAGTTTCTTTGGGTTTTAATGGCTATCCCCATGGCGTATCTGATAGCGCCGAAACCGATAATCGAGAGATGAAATTACTTAAAACGCTGCACGCTGAAGAAAATGCCATTCTTTACGCTAAGCGCGATTTAAGTGGCTGTGAGATCTGGGTTACCCACTTCCCTTGCCCTAACTGCGCTGCCAAAATCATTCAAACTGGTTTAAGTACAGTGCATAGCCCAATGCCAAGCGAAGGCTTTCAATCACGCTGGGGCGATAAGATAAAGATCAGCGAAGATATGTTTGCCCAAGCAGGCGTAAAAGTCGATTGGATGACTGCTGACTAACCGCTATCACTAGCAAAAAAGCAAAAGGATACCTATTGGTGTCCTTTTGTTTACTATCTCAATTAAACATATCAATCAACAGCCTTAAGATAGCAGTAAGCTAAACCTAAAATGCTTGTAGGAACATGATAATGAGTGAATACTTTTTTGCCGTTGAGAACATGAATATTCCGTTTTATGACTTTCCGGATGAGTTCTCAGACGCAGTCCCTACCAATATATTTACTCACCCGGCAGAGCCTGTACCGTTAATCGTAAAATTTACTGGTGACGATGTACATCAACTCGCAGATATCTTTTTAGTACCAGGGCTGAGCATTAAGCAGCCCTTATTCCAACAACTAAAACTTAACGATATCTACGGCACCAATTGGGTTCAGATAAAATTGTTTGATCAAGGCGAGCATATTTATCAGATGCTACAATTTGAAAACGAGATAAAAGCTATCGAGCGCCAACAAAGTGAATTCGACTTTTATGATGAGTTCAATGGCGGTGAGTTTATTTCAGGAATGAACAAGTTAGTATTAAATCAAAATCTGTTAAAACAAATACCACTGCAACAACGACTTATTTTTCGTGATATCGGCTGGAAGGATAAATTGTTTTTCCATAAAAGTATTGTCGACGCAATTATGCAGCACCAACCAAAGGGAATAGAGTTTATTGCAGCTGATGGCTATAACGAATTTGGCTAACCCTATCTGTCACCAGTTCTTTATTCTGCAACAAAAAAGCCCCGTTAATAACAGGGCTTGCTGCTTTGAGACAAACGATTAATTAAAACTGCGCTTTAACCCAAACCATGCGGTGGTCTGAAGATATATCTTTGCCAGTACCATATTTACCAATGCGATCGTCATTAAATAGCTTGCGACCTTCTTCATAAGTTGCTTGCCAGTAAACACCTGAATCGACAATGTTTAGCGATGCTGAAGGAATCGCGTGGTCAGCAGTAATACCACCACTTCCGAACTCTGCTGTAATACGATTCGGGTATGGATGATTAGGGCTACCTTCTACAGCATACTCCGCAGCACCATAACTTGTTGGGTACAAGTTGCCGTTAGTCACGTTTTGATTAACTACAGGGTCAGCATGCAACGCAGCCATCACTCCTGTTAGGCCGTCACCTGCACCTGTTGCCGCATCAAGGTTTTGATCGCCAACAATAACAAAGTGTGCACCCTCTGTAAGCGCGCCAGTTTTGCCTGAGTCATCGTAAAATTCTTGTGCATTGGTCACATAGCGGTGCCAGAACTCAACTTCAGCAGCATTCTGCACCAAGTTTTTACCGGTATCAAATACTGGTGGTGTTGGGTGAGACATTAAGATGTGAATAGTTTCAGTACCATCCTTAGTCGGTACCAAGATAGGTGCGTCAACGTGGTTTTTAGAAGAAAGTGTCATCTCCTCCCACTCTGCTGCCGTATACCACTCTTCACCACATGTCATACCATCAGGAATAGGGTTCTTTGGATCTTCACAATTAGTGATTGTAGGGATCGTAGCACCTTCAAGATCTTTCCACTTAAAGTCTTGGAAAGTACGGGTGTTCTTAGTATCAATTTCATACTTAGACATTAATGCAAAAGCATATTGACCGTGGTACTTACCAAAGCCCCAAGAATCATTAGCATAATTGAAAGAATTAACATCTTCCTTTTTTGCTACATAGCCGTCATTGTTCAAATCAAAGCCACTTAAGCGGCCAGTGTTAGTGCCATAGCTTTCAGCGAATGGGTATTCGATTGGTTCTAGGTTAGCTTCACCGCCAGCACCATCAAGACTTTGTGCAACTGACAGGTAGTTTGTTTGGAAGCCTTTAAGTGCTGTTAAATCTTCACCAGTACCATCGTTGTTGTATTCACCCATCATTAATACGTCTGGGCGAGTCTTTTGGATAATCGCTGCTACGTTACGGATTTGAATCACTTTTTCAGCTGTTGTTTTATCTGCTGATGCCATTGCATCTTTATCTGCAAGGTAAGCCTCAACTAACGTAGCTTGCTGTGCAGAAGTCAGTGCCATTTCAGCAACTAAGTCTTCAAATGTATTACGATCGAAAGATAGATTGTAAGTAGCAATTTTAACTTCAGTATGGTCTACATACTTTACATCGTCATCATTACAACCGGTAAGAAGTGCAACACCAACAGCCAAAGCTGCAGCAGTTTTTAGTAGTTTCATATATGACCCATCTTTTAATTATTTATTATATTTAGCTCAATTGATTTGAGCTTAAAGCGGAGTCTATACAGGCGTATAAGAAAAGAAAGCGCTGTCATGCCTTTTTGTGACCATCGACATAAATGGTTACAACTCACAACCAAGATCAAACAAGTTCAAACAAATTTATAACAACCAAGGAGTTAGATAGACAATCTACGTTTTGGGTTATTTAGTGTTCACAAATGGTTAAGTTTCAGTACAGCATACTGTCTTTATATTAATTGTCAGATTAGGATGATTTAAGTAGAGGCAACAAATGATGCAACCAATCAAAACACCAGCAAAAGCACTAACCACTATTGCTTTGACATTGCTTATCTCTACTAGCAATGTATACGCCTCAGCAAATACCGCGGTTACCGCAAACTTGGTAAAATCAAAAGCTGATGGCAACCTACTTATCTGTCAATATCAAACCGTCTCTGGTAGCCACTTTCAAGTATTTGATAAACTTTTAGACAATGAGTATGCATGCCCAAGCAACATGTTAGTGGCTCCAGAACCGCTGCTAAGCAGTGCCGAAATCGCTCAACTTAAGCAAAGCCAAAAGCGTTAATAGTTGGATATAGACTTGCCAAATATTGCGAGAAAATAACGCTCTAGGTTAACGCCAACAAGTCATAATCAGCCGCAACAGCATTAGCAACGGCAAGCAGTCTTGCTTTAATTGCCTGCTCGATACCAATGCCGTCTTTAACTAAATCGTCAACAGCAATAAAAGCTGTTGTCGTGAGGCGGCTTTGCTCAAAGTAATAAGCATACCCCGGCTCAACCACCCAACTATTTAGACTCCCAGCTCTCTCAGCACTGTAAGCAGCCTCTTGCAAACTAGTAGCTAATGTCTCATCTAGACTTCTCACCAAGGTAAAATTGAACGCTAAGATACACGCTTCATTGCCATACCAATCAGCTTTTAGCGCCTGAAAGTTAAGCCATAACTCAAGCTCTGCAAGGAGCGGTTTAAGTGACTTTGAAAAATTACCATCCGCTGTAATCGTAATAGGAAATTCTTGCTGCATATCTACCTTGTACTTTGAATGAGGCTACAAAACTATCGTGAGTCTATGCTTGCGATAGATTTAATCGTGGCAATAAGTATACGTAAGTTGGCGCCAATCAGTATTGTCGCCATTCAGAGCATCTAGCGGAATGCTGTATATACAGCTACCAGAATCACAGTAGAGATAACTTAAAATCGCAATATGATTTTTAGGTAAATATGGCTCTTCTGCAAAACTGCCATCTTGCTTAAACACTAACTGGGTAAGCTCTGCAACTCTAGGCATCAAACCATGGTCATATTGCAAGTTATCGTAGATCTCAGCATCAATATTTGAGTCTATATTTTCAATCGCCAGCCTAATTTGAGCTTCACTTTCAGGTAATTGTTTATAAGGTTGCCAACAAATGGGATAAACGCCCGCTTTACGAAAACTCACATCAAAACCTGATGGTGCTATGCAGTCAGTCGCTAAGGCTTTATCTAAATGCTGTTGCCAGTTAGCGGACGGCATATCCGCTTCAGTCCAGAAAATTGCCTCACAGCGACCAACAGGTTCTTCACCATCTTCAGGCTCTGCAATAAAAACCTGCAACAAGCCATTACTTGGCAAAGCAGGATTTAACCCTTTTAGCTCAGCAAAATTTATTTGAAACGCTAACTTAAGACTGCTATCGGCGCTTATGACTTTTAAAGCCTGTAGATTTTGGCTTTCTATCGCAGAATCAAGTTCTGGAAGCCAAGGCGAGCCCGCAATACGACTTTGAAACTCATTATAGTCCTCACCAGCAAGCATATTAAAACCAACGCAGAGCTCGCCAAATTGGGTTTCTAATTCATCTTCTAATCGTTGCAGCTGCTGTAGGCTTTGCTGTTTAGTCATAAACGCCGCTTTATAGTCAGCACAACTCGATTGAAATTGATTGGTTAAGCCAGCAGCTTCAAACTTTTCTAACAATAATAGGTAGGGCTGAGCTAAGCGTTGCTTTTCGGCAAGGTCAGTAAGATCGCATAACTTTGTCGGCATTAACTCATCCAGTTTATCCATCATGTTATTGGCTTTAGTCAGCTGAAAACAGCCTTGGGCTAAATCAACATCGTAAGGGTAAAGACTCGCTTCCTTTTCAGCCTTAAATTCTGGTTGCTTAAGTAGCCACAAAACAATGGCATAACTTGGGAATGCTTTAGCAAAAATATACTCTAACGCACTGCGGCCTTTAGGGTCTCGTTCATGGAGATCTTGTCCGTCAGCGAGCAAATTTTGTAATGCTTGCTGATGTTCAAAGAACTGCTCATCGGTTTTTATTTTCTTAAACAGCCAAAACCACTCTTTCAACATAACTCCCCTTTGCGCTGACTTAAGCCCCATACCAGCGTTAATTACTTGCACCATTAGCGGTCAGAGCACTTATTTTGATAAATAATACTCTTAATTAATATAGGTTTGTAATTAGATCTCAATCTAAACCAAGCAAATACCTGATTAGCTCGCTCTGTGAGTTAAGTAAACGAACTGCCTCTGTTTACTCTCCTTGATAATTGGCCTTAATAACTGATCTTGATACTGCTCTTGAACAAAGTGCTAATCTAAAATTACACTGAGTGACTTAAACAAAAATACACTGACTATGCGAAGGAATTTTTATGTCTCATCCATATGATCTTTTAACACTAGATAATGGCGCTAGCTTAATATTTACTCCTTGCCCGGGAACTAAAGATGCAGACTTAACCCAGTCAGTATCAACCTTAAAGCAAGCTGGGGCGGTCGCCGTGATTTCAACGGTTACACCAGAAGAAATGATTAAGCTCGATGTGCCAAAACTGGGGGATGAGATCCAAGCTCAAGGGCTTAGTTGGTTTGCATTGCCGATTGAAGATGATTGCGCACCCGCAGCTGATTTCGACGCCGCTTTTGCCAATGCTAAGCAACAAATTTTAGCGCTGATTGCAGACAAAAATACAGTTGCTATTCATTGCCGCGGAGGCTCTGGCCGCACAGGTTTGGTCGCTGCAATCCTAATGTTAGAGCAAGGCGCTGCATGGGCAGATGTTAAGTCGCAGATACAAGCTTTGCGCCCAAAGGCATTAGTCGTGCCAGCGCATATTGAGTATCTTGCTAAGCATTATGCTATTAGCTAGATTCCGTTTTATAGGCATCTTATGCTGGCCATAAGATGCCTGCCCTCTTTTTGACTCAATATAACCCTAAGATAAATGAATTGATGTATTAAATAGCAATGATGCTTAAGGCTCAAAATCACCCAGAATAAAGCCTCTTTACTAGGCGATTCATTTGTTTAAATACTTAATGTTTTATTAAATTAGCGTTTTAAAAACCACTTTAAAACCGACAGTTAATAAAACTTTCATTGCTAATATGCGCTATTTATAAACATCTCCCTTGCATACAAGCATAAGTCAATACATCATCTCTCCCCTCATCATAACAACCGAGCCTTACCCGCCACAACAAAGTCAAAATTCCGACTTAAGTCAATAACTTAACTAAACCACTAGCAACTGATTCTTATTTATTCTATTGAGCTTAAAGGCATTAAAAACTGAGTGTATTACAAGCATCTACCTGATATCTTCGCCGGGAATGTGTTTCCTATATTAGCTATTCACATGGCGAATTATCCAGCGTCCTTAATTATGTCTTTAGCGCTATAGGTAACACATTTTTAATCGATAACAGAGTGTGTTGGTTATGAGCTAATCAATTTGCAGCCCACCTATAACGCATCTCTTGAATAATTAGTCCGTTTATCTGCAGCGATAAATGAATAAAAGAAGATCTAAATCTTGATAAAAATAAATAAAATAACTGTCGCTTTAACTAGCGTAATGTTCAGTGGCTATTTATATGCCGCTGAGGCAACGCTAACATCGAGTGTTATCACTTTTGTTCCGGGAGAAACAAAAGTTCAAAATGGCGATATGGTTGCCTTTAATGGCGAATGCTTTATCGCCAAAAACAGCCCTGGCGTTTGGGAATCACCACAAGCAGGCTCATGGTTTTGGGATGCCAGCGAATGCTCGGGCGAGCCTGCACCAGATCCAGAGCCAGAACCCGATCCTGAACCAGAACCGGGTGAGATCATCGCTTTCATTCCAGGCAAAACTAAAGTTAACAACGGCGATATCGTCTCTTATGCTAACCAGTGCTTTATTGCTAAAAACAATCCAGGCGTATGGGAAACCCCAAGCGCAGATTCATGGTTTTGGCAGTTAACTGAGTGTTCAAGCGAGCCGGGCGAGCCAGATCCTGAGCCAACCGAGCTAGCTATTCTGTCGCCAGTTGCAGGCCAAGTACTAAGCCTAGATACAGCAACAACAATCCAAGCCAAGGTTGTTGGTGAATTAGCAGCTAAAGTCGAGTTTTGGGCTAACAACCAAAAACTATCGCAAAAAGCCGTTAATCCAAGCCAGAACATGTACTCACAAAGCTGGACACCGACTGCTGCAGGCAGCGCTACGGTTAAGGTATTTGTATTCGATAAAAATAACCAAAAAATCGAACAGCAATCTGTTGTTGTAACAGTAAAAGATGAGACGCAAGAAGATTTTACTGCACCTGCAGTGAGATTCATGACTCCTAATAATGGTGCCATCTTTAATGAAACAGACACCGTTGCTATTGCAGTTAATGCCACCGATGTTGATGACGATTTAACGAAACTGGTGATTAAAGCCAATAACGCACAAATTTGTTCGTTTAACGCGACCAATGCAGCGACTTATGCCTGTAACTGGCAGCCGACTCAAGCAGGTAATGTTAGCCTAAAAGCCATTGCTACCGATGCTGAAGGTCTGTCTTCAAGCGTAACGGTAAACATTGCTATTGAAGCGGAAGAAGAGTTCACAGCACCTGTGGTTAAGTTCATCACCCCAAGCAATGGCACAAGCTTTAATGATACAGAGACTGTTGCCATTTCAGTTAACGCAACCGACGTTGATGATGACTTAAGCAAACTGGTTGTTAAGGCTAATAACCAACAAATCTGTTCATTCGATGCGGCCAACAGCCAAGTATTTAGCTGTGATTGGCAGCCGACACTAGTAGGTGGTGTTACCTTAAAAGCGATCGCCACAGATGCTGAAGGTCTTTCTGCCACAAGCAATGTAAATATCACCATTGAAGAAGAGATTATCGACCCGCCAGTAACCCCACCGGGTGGATTGTGTGCTGACTTTAATGTTTACCCAGACTGGACTCGTGGCGACCATGCAACCGGTGGCGACATTATGGTGCATAACAACATCGCTTACTCGGCAATTTACTGGACGCAAACCCTACCTGGCAGCGATAGCTCATGGGCGCTACACCTAAATTGTGATGGCACCGAGCCTGGCACTGCGCCTCTGCTTTCATTGCCAACCCCAATGGATCCTGTACGCCTTGAAGTGGCTGGCTGGCCAAATACCTTAGTGGTAGCAAGCCCATCAACTGCAGCTCCTGTAACATTGACGCTAGAGACCAGCAACAGCGCTGAACTGACTGATGTGAACCAGCTAACAGCTAGCTTTGTGTCAATCATGGAGCAGGCTACACAGGTTGACTCTGCATCAATCATTATCAGCAGTAATGTGCTTGATAAAGCCACTCAAGATACCGCGCTAGCAACGAGCACTATTGCAGTGAAAGATGCGCTAATCAAGGCGATGGATATTACTGGCAATAGTATTGATCTTGATGATATTAACGCGCTGAGCAACGATCTAACAGGTTGGGCGCAAGCGCATCAGTTAATTATTGCGACCCTTGCACCGCAAGCAAGTTACGGTTGGTCATTAACCATTGGTGATTTTGCTTTCGATACTCACTCTGGTCGCCAATCAGTTTGGGATGAAGCCTCAGTATTTACTGCAGACTTACTCAATAAACTTGAACTATACCAAGCTGATGCAGCCAACAAAGCCGACTTTGTTGCTTTCACTAAATCTGACGCAACAGCCGCGTTATCAAGTGAGCAATGGCACAACGCGCTAGAGTACGTTAAGCAAGTCACTGACTTTATTAACACCCCAGCGATGCTAGCGCAGCTCCCAACAACGCAAGCGGCAAACTACTTTATGGGCAACCACACAAGTAAGCCACAGCTTCGTAAAGCAGCCTTTAGCAACGTATTTGCCATTTTGTTTGACCAAGACTCAGAACAGTTAAATAGCAAAATCGAGCAATACCAAGCTGCCAAAATGCCTTTGTACTATGTGGGTGAAACCACAGAAAGCGGCAACCTAACGGTGATTGAAGCACTAAACCGTGAGTTAGCGGATGCAGAAGATGCGATGAACAACACTGCATTTTTGTACGAAACACCGCAATCACAGTGGGTACCATCTACCGTTTATAAGTGGGCAGACTTTATGGATGGTCTAAATGCCATGCATAACATCGGCGTGGCAGGTAATAAGTTCTGGTTACTTGATGAAAATGCAGATGATGCCACTAACATCAAATACGCCAAAGTCGCTATTGCCGCCTTCTTAGCGCAAAGTATGCAAGAAACCATTCGCTACAATGCTTGTGATGAGAACAACTGGTCTGAAATCAAGTACGGTGCACCAGCCGATTACCCAATGACAGCAAGTTGTGGTCAGCTTGGGCAAAAATATGCTGATTACGGTGTTAACCCAGAGTCAGGTCTAGATCATGCTTACTCTTGTCCACGTGATAACAAGATGGAAGTGAGCGCGTTAACCCATGCCAAGTGGTACGGTGCGCCAGCGCCTGTATTCGCCGCGCCAAACGCTGTACTTGAAGAGCGTGGTTTACTGGTTAACGGTAGCGTGGGTCGTTGGACTAACAACGGTCACTGTAATGATGTACCAACAGCAGTTGATACCTCTAAGCAAGTGTGGGAGCGTGACGACTGTAAAACCTACGTCGACCAAAAAGCCGGTAAGTTTATTTGGGACGGCAGCAGCCAAGAAAGCGTTGAAGGCTGTGGTTGGTGGGGCCGTGGTGTGATTCAAACCACTGGTCGCCAAAACTTCGGAACCCTAAACCACTACTTAGGTCGTTCACACGTTGACCCAGCAACTGTTGGCCAAACCATTGATGGTGTTACGGTTGAAGCGCCACCAGCAAATCCGCTATATGCTGAGCTAGATTTCTGTTCAAACCCAGGGTTAATTTGTAGCTCTGAAGAGAACCGCGAGATCAAGTGGATTGCAGGTCTATTCTACTGGGTAACGTCAGTACAAGCTTACCCGGATGAAAGCGGCCAATATGGTAACTGGAACTACCACAACGAACTGAAAAAGTATGTTGAAGGTGGCATGAAAGGCACACAATTCATTGATGATGTGTCTGGTATTGTTAACCGTGGTTGTCCTGACTTAACCTGCTCAACCGGTGATGTGCACAACGTTAAAGAGCGCCGCGAGAACTTTAAGCTGGTACTAGAGCAGCTAGGGTTAACGCCGCAATAAGCCTTAAACGCTAACTTTTTATCGTTAAAATAAAAGCCAGTCTGTGCAAACAGACTGGCTTTGTTCTATCTGGGGTAAGCAATATAACTAGAAGAAGTATTAATTCTCGCTTTTAGCATTGTCACAAGCGTCACTGCGGCAAAGTGAATAGTTACGCCAATGCGCAGCAACCAACAAACAATTTGCCGCTAAAGTCGCTAATTTCTCGCCAGTTTCACCTAACAAGTCATGTCCAAAAACCGCGCTAACGGCAAGGTCTACAATACCGAAAAAAGCTACGGCTATAAAATGATTGCCGCAGCAAACGTATCACCAGCAATATTAGCAAACAATAAACTAGCTGCAATTAGCCGTAAGATTTACAAACACCGGCAGCTTTTACTCACACCACTATTGCACACAAAACCAAGCAATACAGGCAGTTATAACGAGCGATACACTACCTGCTCAAAGCCTTGCGAGATAACTTCATCGCCTTGGATCACAATACCAAAGCCATGTTCTTCATCCCACGCACATTCAAAAATCATCCCTAGCGCATTTTTGCTTGGTTGGTGTAAAACAAACGCAGAAAGCTGCATTAACTTAAATATGTCACCAGTCTGCATGTCAGCTTCGCTTACCTCACCAACACGTGTCGGGTAGGTTTCTGAATCTTCATCGAACACGTCGAGAAACTCTGACTCTTCAAGTAACTCTTGATAGTTTTGCTTAACGTAGTCGCAGACAAGCGCATAAATACGCTTTTCATTATCAATAAACCATTGCTGCATGCTATCAGCAGTAGACAGGTCTTCTTGAGTGAGAAAGCCAACATTGCCGTAAGCCTTAAAACCATGCCAAGCACTCAGCTCAGTCGTACCTTCGTGAAGCTCTTCACCAGCTTCCCATGTGATTTTTGTTGTTTGCATAATTGACTCGCAAAGCGAAAATTATATTTGAAACAAATAAAAATTAGTATTCAGCTCAAGCAAAAAAAGCACTTTTATTTAATCAAACCAAGCGAATAAAAAGGATATATAAAGCAGAAATAACAGAAAAGTCATTGAAGGCGTCAGGCAAAATACTCGCTAACGCATGGCAATCGTAAATGAAAAATTTAAAAGCGAGACTAAAAAATTAAATAGGCACAAATAACAAAATCCAAAAAATAGCCTGCCCTTCCCCCCTAAAAAAACCGGGTTTATTCTGCCCAATTACTAAAATTCACAGAAAACGGGGGCCTTCAAAACAAGCAGAATGAGTTTGCTCTGCTCCACTTAATTTAACAGAGATCAATATCTCATATTAACAATATGGAAGTCAGTACTATGAATATGTTCAACAGAAATATTAACGTCAATACCAAAAAATATACTTTAATATCGGTAAGTATACTTTTATTATTTTCAAACTTTGCCAGCAAAGAGGCTTTAGCAACAACTTCTTATGCAACCCCTACAGATGCTATCCCCGTTCTAAAAATTACAACACATAGAACGCCTTTAACTGATGAAAATAAAATTTATGCAAATGGTAAGATGCAGTCCCCCTTAGCTATTGAATATAAATTGGGTTCCGACTTCATCAACCCTCGGTTTTTAATCAAAGAAAGATATACGCATAATCTACTGCCGCGTGATGGGTGGGATGTTGAACATGAGTTCAACAGACTGCCTCACTTTATTAGCAATGTTGCAGGTAAAATCAGAAAAGGCAAAAAGCCGCCTCTAAGAACCAACCCTGTTAGATTATTCTATATTACTAATAACACAGGCCACCCCGATAAAATCGATGTATGTGTAGAGCTGACCGTTACTAATAAAGTCACGCTTAGCGAGGTAACTCGTGATACATGTACTAATGGCGATAAGAAAAATAACGCTGTTACCATCCGTACATTGGTTCCAGTGAACTATCCGACTGAAACCTTTTCTTTAACTCAAAAGCACCAACAACAGCAAGATAAATTCAACAAAAAACTGTACATTAGATACTACGAATTAGCATCAAAGACTACGAATAAGTTCACATTAGCAGACCCAAGACGCATCAATATCAGAAAACCCGATTCTGCTGGAGATGTTTACTCAATGCCGCATGTAGCTCCGCTACGAGTGTCACAAGGAGATCGTCTTTTCTATGTTGAAGCCCTTAGAAACGAAACGAAAAAGTATCGCCGTCCAGATTATGTACAAAATACGACTAGCTTTAACTTGAATACTAAAAACGCCACATTAGTCCAACCAATAGTTAAACTCGCAGCAATGTACGGCAAGGAGTACCCTCAAAATTTTTGGCCATCATCAGCAAAAAAACAACTTTCCAACTCTATGACGATACGAGTAATTGACCAATATGGTAATCCAGTCGATCTAAACTTAACCATAAGTGGTTGGTACTTATACTTTGGGAATAAGTTAATATGGTAAAAGCAGCGCTTGCAGTTAGATTTTGACTGCCAATCATATTAAATCTGACCAGCCATTCACCGTATCAAGGTGGATATAAAGCACAGCATGTAAATGGCTGCTCCCTTTATCTCACCAAAAGTTCATAAGCAGCTACATCTATCGCAAATACCTCTGTTAACTTGAGTATTTGCGCTTCAATCCAACCTCCGCGCTAGTCATAATTCTTACCTGTGTATTTGTCATCACTGCACACACTTTATAACTGAAATCTAGGCACGCCGTTAACTATGGCTGTTAACTATGGATGTCTTAGTTAGATTTAAAGCAAAAACAGTCAGTCAATAAACACTAAACTGGAGCCGAGAAAAACCAGAAACTAAGGCAAAACAGCCTCGGTTAGCGAAGCACTGTCTTAACTAACCAAGAGCGTCCATATATGTCTATGTTTGGCTTACATTAACGCCGGAATGCCCGGCAACAAACCAACGACAGCCATTGCCCCCGTAAGAATAACAAACATAATACTCGGCACTATCCAGCGGTTCATTTTGGTCAGTTTCGCGCTTCTGTCTTTGCAGCCTATCAAACCTAAGTTGTCTAGTAGCATGGTCAGCGACCAACCAAATGCCGGGTTTACTAACACCGATGAGAACACCACTATCGCAGCTGATTGCGTGGTTTTCCCCTCTCGAGTCATCTCCATGCCCGCTTCAAGTAATGGAATGAACACCCCAACGACTAATGCCACGCACAATACTGGCTCCCATATAGCCAGATCCATAGGGTAGCCCCATAAAGCGGCAATAACACAAAACAGTGCAGTCAATAGCGCCCCAGCCGGGATAGGACGTTTAGCAATAGCCGCAGGCACAATATACGTACCCCACGATGAGGTAAAGTTAGCACCGCCAAGCAGCGAACCTATGGTTTGACGGATAGATGCACTCGTCATGGTGTCATCAATGTTCATGTGCACTTTTTCAGTACGCGGCGGATAGTTAATCTTTTGAAAAACTTGATGCCCTAAAAAATCAGGCGACCACATAGCAACAGCTAAAATGGCAAACGGAAACACCACTATAAAGCTTTCAATGGTCGGTAATCCAAGCATCCAGCCAGAATCTTCCCCCCACCAATACATCGGGTTCATATTCGGTAAACCTGGCGCAGTTTGAAATTCAAACGGCGCCCCCATAGCAAAGGCGAGAGTGCCGCCTAGTAGGCAACTTAGTGGTACGGCTAACCAGCGTTTACGCCAATGTTCTAGCAATGCATATAAGATGATGGTGCAAAATATCACCACAAAAGCGATATGCGCCATGTCGATACTTTCAGCCCAAGCGTAGAGCTTTTTGACCTGCGAAGCGGTACCAACAAAACCGAGATACAGCAGCAACCCTCCGCACACCCCCTTACTCGTGAGGTTAGCCAGCATACTGCCACCTTTACTAATGGCTAATATTAATCCCAGTGCCCCAATCAGTAGTCCAAATGCCATTGGGTGCCCACCAGCAGCGACCACAATAGGGATAATAGGGATCAAAGGCCCGTGAGTGCCCGCTAAGTTGGCCGTGGGTAAAATGAACCCAGAAAAAATCACAATAAAAAACGCGGCAATGATCAGCTCATAACGGACATTTTCTAGAATAAAGCTCTCTTGTAACCCTAGGGATTTAGCAAAGGTGGTGGCAATAGCACCAACCATCACCACTTTACCTATGGTAGCCGCCATTGCAGCAATTGAGTCTTCTGCCTCAAAACGATAATCTCGTACAGGAAGGTTAGCCCGCCAGCGTTTGGGCCGCATGATTGTCAGCTCATGCTCTAGATATTCTTCTCTCGAATTGAATGTCGAACTCGCTCGGTGCTGCTGCTGATAACTTTTAGCATCACCTGCACTATTCGAAGCACCATTTGGCGCAGCGACAGACTCAGAATTACTGCTCATATAAACCCTATTACTCACTCGCGAACGAAGTGGACTACTCAATAAATTAGATGAACCTTATCTGAAGCAAGCAGGCATAGCGACCAATAAAAGTGATTTAACACTCAGACATTAGTCGTAGGTAAACAATGCTTTACGGCCGAAAACGCACTACTTCGTAGGCTTCAAAAAGTGGGGTCAGAGTAAACTAAGAAAAAGTGGGGTCAGAGTAAACTAAAGTGATTCATCTATACTCATTAACATTGTGAACATTGCAAAAGGAACTTGCACATGCCTAGAAAACCTAGAGCCAATCCGATAGGCATACCTCAACATCTCATTCAACGCGGTAACAACCGCCAAGCATGTTTTACTTCAGAACAAGACTTTATTGCCTATGCCGGATGGCTAAAGGACTACGCCAAGAAATTTCAGGTTGAAATCCATGCTTGGGTATTTATGACAAACCATGTTCACCTACTTTGCACACCGCAAAAAACCAATGCCATTAGCCAAATGATGCAGTCTATTGGGCGACAGTATGTGAGGTATTTTAATTACACTTATAAACGCTCTGGAACACTATGGGAGGGGCGATATAAGTCTTGCTTAGTACAAACAGAAGACTACTTAATACAGCTGTATCGTTATATAGAACTCAATCCAGTTAGAGCTAATATGGTCGATGACCCTTGTGAATATAAATGGTCTAGTTACCAAGTCAATGCCTTAGGCAAAGCCTCCGCACTATGTACGCCTCATCCAACTTACCTTGCTATTCATCCTACAGAAAAAGCCAGACAAACATGCTATCGAGCGCTGTTTAAACACCACCTAGACACTCAAATCGTTGAGGATATTCGACAAGCAACCAACAAAGGCATGGCTATCGGAAATGATAAATTTAAAGATGAAATTGAGAAACTAACAGGCACAAAAATGAGACCACAGAAAATCGGGCGACCTCCTAAGCAACCAAAATAAAGTTTACTCTGACCCCACTTATCCTGACCCCACTTATCTTTTATAAATCATCGTAGAAGTCTTGTTCTTCTTGGGCATTGGCAAAACCAGGGCTGACTCTAGGCTCACCCAATCTTAGCTGACGTGTTTGCCCTTTTTCGAGACACTCTCTTCTAAAGGCTGAACGAGCACTGCGACTATAAGTAAAAGTTAAAGCGGTGGTTGGCAGCACAGTTTGCAGTTCACTTTTTAACTGCGCAGCTTTCTCTCCCAAACTGCTACCCATGAATGGCGTTGTATCAACCATTGGCATGACTAAGCCAGCCTCTTGCTCATCCCACTGGTCGGTATTTGGATAGATTAAGGTTTGAAACAACGATAAAACAGCGTTAAAACCCTGCTCGCAGTCTGCATCAATCAACATAGCTTGCTCAGAGAAACGGCTTTTAACTTGCGCAACAAAAGATTGGTATTCCTCAGGGTGCTGCTGCAGATGCTCACCAAGACTTTGCAAGACAGGTTCGTCTAAACAACTATCGTAACTGCAGTAAAAACCTAATCGAGCGGCAGGGTTATCGCAATAAACATAGGCTTTAATTAAATCTGCCGACCAGCCCTCTCGCGCCAACAAAGCATGTAAAAAGCACAGATAAAACTGTAAGACTTGAATGTCCCATCCCGGAATAATAAAGCGTGACAATAAGTAACTGTACTTAGGCTTATGCCACGCAAGTAAAAACAAGGCATCAATACCAAATATTGTTTCACTGTCACGCCACATATCGCCGCTATCGTTGATCCCGCGAGCGAAGCTAATCATTGACTCAGCAGTGGCGACAACATCAGCCTCTAATTGAGGAAAGCCAATTGCCAAAGCAAACAGAATGATTTCAGAGATAAAAACCTCGTCACCATCTTCAATGTACTCTTGTTGCCAACTGGCGTAATCCAATACCGTATTAAGTTGCTCATCGTGCGTATCGGTATACATACCTGCAAAGGTTTGCTCATTTAGTAGTGGCGCATCACGGACTTGCAAGCGGCGAATATCACCTGCTTCAAGCACTTTAAATTCAATATCAAGGTAGGGATAACAATCGCCAAAAAGCACGTCATTACAATCAAGTAAATGGCGGTATTCATTCAGCGCCGCAGCAATGCTGCTAGGATCTGCTGGGTTTAATAAGATAACGTTATGTCGCTGCCCATAAGGTACAAGAGGAAGTTTCATTGCTAAGCCTTTTTATTCTACTGCCAGCGATTATAAGTATAAAGCAATGATTATAAATCTATTGTTTTGGCTTTTTAAAGACAAGCCTAACCACAGGGATTATAACAGTGGTAATACGGACTTTGGTTAAATAGAGAATTCCAAGCTAATGAGTGTATTGCTAGGACGGAACAAATAAAGCAGAGTAACCTTCTACTTCAGTAATGCCTGAAGTAGAAGACGAGCAAGCGTGTTTTTTCGTATTACCAAATAAAGTTTACTCTGACCCCACTTATTTTAAGCAACCAAAATAAAGTTTACTCTGACCCCACTTATTTATGACCCCACTTATTTATGACCCCACTTATTTACTTGACCCCACTTATTTGATTTAACTTATAAGTAAAAAGAAGCTACCGCTTCGCGAGTCGGTCTTTCTAAAATATCTTCTGGGCTAGTACCTGCAAAGAACTGAATCACACGGCTCTTAGCTTTATAAATAATACTTCTAACTTCCTTACCTGTTTCCATATCGATAACTGAAAGCTGAATTTCAACAACGTCAGGTCTAAAAGACCATTGAGTCTCTCGATCTTCCCAGTGCAAAATCTTTGGCTTTACTAGGTAAGCATTTTGGTTTTTATCAAGCTCAGCATTGCAAGCCTCGATAGCACAAACTTCAATTACAGAAGAATGCTTAATGAACTCTCCACGCAGCATGTTCACAAGCTTTGAAGATGAATTCAGATAATTAATTGCCCCATACTCACCGTCTTTAGGGATCTCGATAAATACCGCTCTTTCTGGTACTAATCCAACATCCGTGCGAGTCAGATTGGTGTGTTTAATCTGTGCGCATGACGCCAAAGCTAAAACGCCGGCAACAACAAGTATCTTTTTAAGCATTTATTCAATAATTCCAATAGATTAGGCATTATCGGATTTAGATCCATTATCTATCTCTCGATAATCCGAGCGACCTTATACATAAATTTATGCTGCTAAACCATTAAATTTAACGACAATACAGGAGGTTATTCTAAATTTGTGACTTTAATCGCTACTAGATGACTTACTAACGACACATATGAATGCAACCTATTCTTTTTATGATGCTTTCTTGAAAGTGGATATTGAATTCACTGTTGAAAAACACATCACTTCTGGGTTAATCTATCGCCAGCTAAGGAAATGCAGGCAAGACTCTATTCTCAAAAGAGAAAGTCGAAATGCGATAAGCACAAGACAAGAAATACTGCCAATCAGGGAAGAAACCAGCTCGCCACTCACGTACCCAAGGTACAAACAGCAAGCTCACCACTTTTTATTTACGCAAGCAATTGATTTAAATCAACCTTCTCTATCTATTCGTCACAAACTTGTGACGTACTAGCATATCCCGCAAGCTCTGTTTCAGATAAATTCACAACTTGAAAAACCTGACTCTTAAAACAAAATAAAAACACGAATAAACAAGGGAATACTATGATTGGCTGGAAAATATTATGCAATCTGGATATAGGCGGAAAAGATCGTGAAGTTGTATGTGAAGTCGTTGGACAAGCTGTAGCTGATGCTCTTGGTTTCGCCATTCCAGTTTATTACGACAATCATATCAGAGTTGTTACATACGGACACAACGCAAAAATAAAAGTCATTGAACGTAAGTAAGCCTCTGTAAGTTTGTACATTTATGCACTCAAAGCAAATAAAAGATGGGTGTCTATAAAAATTTTTACGAATACAATTAGAAGGAAGCTATATCGCGATGAAAATTGAAGCTAACGATAAAGAAGTTCAAGATATTTTTTCACTCGGTTACTTCAAGATACCTAGATTTCAAAGGCCTTACTCTTGGGAAGCTGAAGAAGTAGATAGTTTTTGGACTGACGCTGTCAAAGAGAATCCTGAGAACTATTTCATCGGCTCTATGGTTGTATATCAAAATAGAAAGCCTTATTTCGGTGTTGTTGATGGACAACAACGCCTTACAACTATAACTCTAATTCTCGCGGCCTTAAGAAATGCATTTCTTCGAATTGAAGAGAAAAACCTAGCTATAGGCATCCATAAATATATTGAAAAAGCCAATATAGATAATGATGACGAATTTATATTAAATGCCGAAACTTCTTTCCCCTACCTTCAAAACCATATTCAATCTTTTGATGGTTTCAATATTAGATGCGATGTAGGCCATGAAGAATTAAAGCTTAAAAGGGCATATGACCTAATAACATCTAGACTTTACCAAGAAGTACCTGAACTAAAAACACTTGAATCTAAAGACCCACAGGGTAAATTATTTCAAGAAGATGATATCGTCGTAAAAAAAATAAAACACATTAGAGATAAGGTTCTAGCTTTAAAGCTAGTATTTATTCAACTTGAAAATGAAGATGATGCATATTTAATATTTGAAACACTTAATGCTAGAGGAAGAGACTTAACGACACCTGATCTCGTAAAAAACTTACTTTTAAAGAAACTTCAAAGTAGAAGTATATCTATAGATAAAGCTAAAGAATCATGGTCTAGAGTCGTAAAAAAATTTGATGATATAACTGACAGCGATGTTTTAGATACCTTCCTGTTACATTTCTGGATATCAAAATTCGATTATACCAGTGATAAAAAGTTATTTAGCTTTGTTAAGAACCATATAGAAGTTAAAGGATATCAAGCAGACAAACTCATTTCAGAACTTAGCTCTTCAGCTGAATTGTATGTCAAAATTATCAGGCCAGAATCTGCACTTTGGAGAAATGAAGAAGCAGAGGTGCGTAATCACCTGATTGCATTAAGAATTTTTAAAGTAAAACAACCTCTTCCTTTTGTTCTATCACTATTGAGAAGCTATGAAGATAATTTGATTTCCTTAAAGAATCTAAAATCAAGTCTTCAAAAAGTTGTTGATTTTCACTTCTGTTTTAATGCGATAACATCTCAACGCTCTTCAGGTAGTATTGCAACCAGTTACTCTAAACTTGCGATATCATTATCAAACATCAATGATAAGAATGAATTCCAAAATATTGATAATGACCTAACAAGATTTATAAGAAGAAAAATGCCTGAGATAGATGAATTTATTGTAAAATTTGCAGAACTCCAATACTTAGATAATATGACAAAGTATAAAAACCTTATACGATATTCTTTAAATAGACTCCTCCCTAACGGAAAAAATGGCATAACAATAGATTATGGTAGTTTAACCATCGAACATATTGCCCCACAAAGCTATATTGGAAGCGAATTTAACGAAAGTTCGGTAGCAAGTATTGGAAACTTAATTCTTACTGACTCAAAGCTAAACACGGAAGTTTTAAAAGACAATCATCCAATAACAAAACTAATGAAATTGAAAGAAATCAATTATCCATTGGCAGATGTACTAATACCCCAAACTGCTCATTGGTCTAAACAGGAAATTCAAGAACGAGTGAAAAGCATGGCAACCTATTTATACAACTCGCTTCATTATTAAAATTTAGAACCAGCATAAGCCCTTTAACAACTACCCAAACAAAAAAGCGATCAATAGGTTAACACCTAAGGTCGCTTTTTCAATTCTATAACAACCAGAAACCACCACACTCACAGTTTCCATAATTGCGTCGCTGGCGATGCTAATGCTAGGCGAACCGAAGGCTCTAGCCCGGAGTTGACTCCAGTCAATGAGGACTGGAGCCGAGGTTCAACGCCGCAGTAGCAAGCCCAAGCAGCAATTATTCGTAGTCAGAGACTGGCGCGCATGAACACATCAGATTTCTGTCACCAAACACATCATCAATACGGTTAACCGTTGGCCAGAACTTATTCGCCTTAACCGCTTTAGTTGGGAACACGGCTTCTTCACGGCTATATGGACGCTCATCAAACGCTGGATCCATAATGTCTGCTAGTGTGTGCGGCGCGTTGTGCAGTGGGTTGTTATCCACTGGCCACTCACCTGCTTCTACCTTGGCGATTTCGCCGCGGATAGACACCATTGCCTCGATGAATCTGTCTAGCTCAACTTTAGATTCTGATTCTGTTGGCTCAATCATTAGCGTACCTGCAACAGGGAAGCTCATGGTTGGCGCGTGGAAGCCGTAGTCGTTTAGACGCTTAGCGATATCCATCTCTGTCACGCCAGAAGCTTCTTTAAGCGGACGTAAGTCGATAATACACTCGTGCGCAACGCGATCATTTCGGCCAGAGTAAAGCACTGGGTAATGAGCAGACAGTTTCTTCATCACATAGTTAGCGTTTAGTAGCGCCACTTGTGTTGACTGACGTAGGCCTTTTTTACCTAGCAGCTTAATGTACATCCAAGTGATTGGCAAAATACCTGCGCTACCAAATGGTGCTGCTGATACTGCGCCGTTGTTGTCTGACTCTAAGCCGTGCTTAATAACACTGTGACCCGATAGGAATGGCGCTAGGTGCTTTTTAACACCGATTGGGCCCATACCTGGTCCACCGCCGCCATGCGGAATAGCAAAGGTTTTGTGTAGGTTAAGGTGCGACACGTCTGCGCCGATAAAGCCTGGTGATGTTAGGCCAACCTGCGCGTTCATGTTGGCGCCGTCTAGGTAAACCTGACCACCGTGCTGGTGAATAACTTCACAGATCTCACTAATACCCTCTTCATACACACCGTGAGTCGATGGGTAAGTGACCATGATGCAAGATAGGTTATCAGCCACTTCTGCCGCTTTTGCTTTTAGGTCGTCCATGTCGATGTTACCGGCTTTATCACAGGCGGTAACTACGATTTTCATACCTGCAAGCTGCGCTGATGCAGGGTTAGTACCGTGGGCAGATTGTGGAATTAAACAGATGTTTCTGTGTGCGTCGCCGCGTGACTCATGGTATTGCTTAATCGCCAGTAAACCTGCGTACTCGCCCTGTGCGCCAGAGTTTGGCTGTAGCGATACTGCGTCGTAACCAGTGATATCAACAAGCCATGCTGATAACTCTTCAAGTAGCTGAGTGTAACCTGCTGCTTGCTCTGTTGGGCAGAACGGGTGCATGTTACCAAACTCAGGCCATGTGATTGGCGCCATCTCAGTTGCCGCGTTTAGCTTCATGGTGCATGAGCCAAGCGAGATCATCGAGTGGTTTAGGGCTAAATCTTTGCTTTCTAAACGCTTGATGTAACGCATCATCTCTGTTTCGCTTTGGTAGCGATTAAAAGTTGGGTGCGTCAAGATTGCATCGGTACGAACTAGCTCAGATGGGATTGACTGGCTGCCGTTAGCAATAATGTCACTATCAAGTGCAGCAACATCTAAACCATGGTCAGCGCCAAGGATCACGTCAAATAGCTCGGCAACATCGCTGCGAGTTGTGGTTTCAGCTAGGCTTAAACCCACAATGCCATCGCTGTCGATACGTAGGTTTAGACCCGCTTCTACTGCGCGCGCTTTAACTGCGGCAACATCTAAGCCTTTAATTGATAAAGTATCGAACCAAGTTGTGTTAACTAGCTCAACGCCTTTTGCAGTCAAACCAGCAGCCACGATATCGGTTAGGCGGTGGATACGCTCAGCAATGGTTTTAAGACCTTGTGGGCCGTGGTATACCGCGTAGAACGATGCCATGTTGGCAAGCAATACCTGCGCAGTACAAATGTTTGAGTTGGCTTTTTCACGGCGGATATGCTGCTCGCGAGTTTGCATAGCCATACGCAGTGCGCGGTTACCGCGAGTATCTTGTGATACACCGATAATACGACCCGGTAGTGAACGCTTATAAGCGTCACGTGTCACGAAGAAAGCAGCGTGTGGACCACCAAAGCCCATTGGTACACCAAAGCGCTGTGAGTTACCAAATACTACGTCTGCGCCCATTGAACCTGGCGATTTAAGTACCACTAGCGACATGATGTCGGCAGCCACTGATACTAGGGCTTTTTTCTCGTGCAGCTTGGCAAATAGCTCTGTGTGATCAACGATTTGACCGTGTACGTTGGTGTACTGGAATAACGCACCAAATAGCTCGTGATTAACTGCATCTTCTGCAGGGCCGACGATAACTTCAAAACCAAAACATTCAGCGCGGGTTTTAATCACGTCGATAGTTTGTGGGAATACGTCGTCTGCCACAAAGTAGATGTTAGCTTTTTTAGCTTTTGAGACGCGGCTAGACAGTGCCATAGCTTCAGCAGCTGCGGTTGCTTCATCAAGCAGTGACGCAGAGGCTAGGTCTAGACCGGTAAGATCCATAGATAGCTGCTGGAAGTTAAGAATCGCTTCAAGGCGACCTTGAGCAATCTCTGGCTGGTATGGCGTGTACGCTGTGTACCAACCTGGATTTTCTAATACGTTGCGCTGAATGACGCTTGGTACTTCAGTGCCGTGGTAGCCCATACCAATGTAGCTTTTGAACACTTGGTTTTTATCGGCAATTTTGCGGATATAGGCTAAGCCTTCTGCTTCGCCACATGAATCACCGACTAACAGATCACGGTTAAGTAAAATGGCATTAGGTACGATTTGCGCCGTTAAATCATCAAGTGATTCAGCACCAACAAAGTTAAGCATTTCTTGCTGGTGTTCAGCACCTGGGCCGATGTGACGACGAATGAATAATTCGTGCTGCTCTAATTGCGTAAGGGTTTCTGTGGTCATGGGTAACCTAGTTCCTATTTGCCAGTATCCTGCCTGTAGGGGGGCGGTGCTACCGGTCTCTTTAGTTTAGAATTCGATTGTTTGGCAGTATTTGCTTGTGTCATGTCTGCCAATTGGCGCTAATCCCCTGACTTTTTACAAGGGTATAAGCCATAAAACGAACAAAGCCCCACTCAGCGATGAGTTGGGGCTTTGTTCGTCATCGACGCTTATTCTTCGTCGATAACTGCTTGATAACCTTCGGCATCAAGCAAATTGTCTAGTTCAGCTAGGTCTGTTGGCATTACGCGGAAGAACCAACCGTCGCCGAATGCGTCGCTGTTCACTAGCTCTGGAGAATCTTCCAGTGCTTCGTTTACTGCAATCACTTCGCCAGATAGTGGTGCGTAGATATCTGATGCCGCTTTAACAGACTCTGCTACTGCGCAGTCTTCACCCGCGCTAACATCGTCGCCTACTTCTGGTAGCTCAACGAACACCATGTCACCCAAAAGCTCTTGAGCGTGCTCACTGATACCGACTGTGTAGCTACCGTCTTCTTCTTTACGGATCCACTCGTGAGAAGAAGCATATTTAAGTTCAGCTGGGATATTGCTCATTGGTCTAAATCCTTATTCGATGTTCTAATTCTGTATTTAATAAGACGTTACACTGATTTGCCTGTTTAGGCTTATATCAATTTTTGCACCTTTTTTACATCATAAGTGCAGTGATTTCATCTACTTTTTGACGTTTGCCACATTGATTTAGTTCAACGGGGCAAATCTATTATTTTTAAGCTTTATTAAGCGTTAGCTAAAAATAGATGAAATCGTCAATTTTGCTCTATCTTGATAAAGCGAATAAGGTTTATATTCGCCAAACCATTTTCTGAAGTTAAGGCGCAGGAATTTGATTCTAGTTTTAGGAGCCAGCGCGCAGTTGATAAGTATCAATGAGCACTGGCGACAACAAAATAGATTCAAATCACCAGCATTAACCCAGAAAAATTAGAATGCTTGTTTACCGTTGCGTACAAACGACGGCGCGATAACTTTAACAGGTACGCGCTTTTTGCGCATTTCCACTTCAGCCACATCACCAATAGTATTAGGTACACGCGCCATTGCGATTGAGTAACCTAAAGTTGGTGAGAATGTGCCACTGGTAATTGTGCCTTGCTGCTCAACGCCGTCGCTGTCGGTAAAGAATACTGACATGCCGTGACGGATAACGCCTTTAGCGTCCATGATCAGGCCAACTAATTTGTCTGTACCTTCAGCTTTAATTTTTTCTAACGCTTGGCGACCGTTAAAGTCACGTTCCGCAGGCTCCCATGCAACCGTCCAGCCCATGTTGGCTGCTAGTGGGTTAACGCTTTCGTCCATATCTAGGCCGTAAAGGTTCATGCCCGCTTCAAGACGTAGCGTATCACGTGCACCTAGGCCACATGGACGAATGCCTGCTTCTAGGAATGCTTGCCATAGTGCTTCAGCTTCTGACTCTGGCACAATCACTTCGTAACCAGTTTCGCCGGTATAACCAGTAGTGGCAATAAACAGTGAACCAGACTGCATACCAAAGAATGGCTTCATGCCTTCGATTGCTGCATTTTGCTCTGCGTTGAATACTGTAGCCGCTTTTGCTTTAGCATTTGGGCCTTGTACGGCAATCATCGCTAGCTCTGGACGCTCAGTGACTTCAACGCTGAAGCCTTGAACTTGTTCGTTGATCCACGCGAGGTCTTTTTCGCGCGTTGCTGAGTTAACCACAATGCGGTACTCAGTATCTGATAGGTAATAAGTGATAAGGTCGTCGATAACGCCGCCGTTATGGTCAAGCATTCCGCCGTATAGCGCCTTACCTGGTACTTTAAGCTTAGCGACATCGTTGGCTAGCAACTTACGTAAAAAGGCACAAGCGTCATCACCAATCACGTCGACTACTGTCATATGAGACACGTCGAACATACCTGCGTCTTGACGCACTGCGTGATGTTCTTCAATTTGTGAACCGTAGTTAAGTGGCATGTCCCAACCGTGGAAGTCTACCATCTTGCCGTTTGATTCTAGATGCTTGTTAAAAAGTACAGTTTTGTTAGCCATTTTTATCCCTTCTTTGGGGTCTTTTAGTCTGCTGCTGATGCCTGCACTAATAGAGTGTGCTTGTGTAGGGTACTGGCACCAGATTTATGTCATCGCATTAAAATGCGGCGAAATTATACCTTGAGTAGTCACTTTGTATACAAAAGAATTTTCTAATCCGAACAGTTTTTGGATTAGTTTTTCTTATTGCAAACTTGTTAAAAAAACCACAAACATTCAACCACGCAAAAAACCAAACAAACAAACACATGAAATAAAAGGCTTATTTGGCTGTGCATGAAATTTGATCATGATTAATTTTGGTTACGACGACAAAGCTTTGGCAGGTTGTTCTTGTTGCCTAACGCCTGTTGAATAAACAGTGTTTTCAATGGCGCAAAATTGTCGACGATATTTAAGCCTAAATCGCGAATGGCTTTTGTCACTGGATTTGTGCCTTGAAATAGCCTTTTAAAGCCTTCCATTGCGGTGATCATCTCCAGCGCCTCGGCTTTACGCCAGCGCTCTAAATCACGTAGGTGTTTATAATCGCCAATATCTTTACCTTGCTGTTTAAGCTCAGTTACCGCTTCCACAATCGCTGCGGCGTCAAGAAAACCTAAGTTAACCCCTTGGCCTGCAAGCGGGTGAATTGTGTGGGCAGCATCGCCTGCTAACACTAAGCGTGGGCGGGCAAAGTGACGCGCATAACGCATACGTAACGGGAATGACTGGCGATCACTTTCAAGGCTACACATACCTAAGCGGCCATCAAAGGCTGCGGTCAATGCGCGCTCAAATGCCACTTTATCTAATGCTAATAACTGCTGGGCTTTTTCAGGTGACACTGACCAGACGATAGAACACAGATCTTTTTCATATAGCGGTAAGAAGGCTAATGGCCCTTCTTTGTCGAACACTTGTCTTGCGGTTTCGCCGTGAGGCAGCTCGGTACGGATAGTCGCAACAATCGCGTGGTGGTTATAATCCCAGAAAGTCAGTGGGATTTTGCACTGCTCGCGTACCCAAGAGTTGGCGCCGTCAGCAGCAACCACCAACGCAGCACTTAAGCTGTCACCGTTATCTAAGGTTAACCAAGCTTCACGCTCGCCAAAGGCGATACGTTCTAAACGAGTGTTTTCAATATAAGTAAGCTCGCTAAGCTCCCCTGCTCGCTCGGCTAATGCAAAGGCGATGGCATCGTTTTCGATAATCGAACCAAGATGAGTTTCGCTGAGCGAGTGGGCGTCAAAATCAATTTTACCTAGGCTGTCTTTGTCCCACACTTGCATTTTTTGGTAAGGACTTACTCTTGATGCAGCCAAGTAAGGCCAAGCACCTAAGTTAGTAATAAGCTGCTGGCTTGCCTTATTAATAGCGCTAACTCTTAGTTTGGGCTCGCCCGATACGGCTTCAGTTTGACCTGCATCGATGACTACCACTTTAATGCCTGCCATCGCTAAGCCTATGGCTGTTGCTAACCCAACCATGCCGCCACCAACAATGGCGACATCATAAGTTTGTGTGCTTAACATCTTTTACCCTTACTCAAAAATGGCGAATTACGCCAACAACATACCACTTTGACTGCTTGCCTCGTCATGACAGTGTGCATGTTTATTGTTAATTTGACTTTAATACGGCGCAGTGACTGCTGAAGATTAACCTTTGTTCCAGCCCATTGCTTGGCGCGCAACTGGCGCTTTTAATGGCGGAAACCATGACAGCAGTCGTAGCCCAAGGTTACGGCCAATCACTAATGGCCAATAATCGTTAGAAAAACCGCGCACTAAAAACTCTATGTTGTTCATGGTGCTTTGTCTGTCGGCTTTACGGCGTTCAAGATAAGCATGAGTGACCGCCACACTGCCTATATCTTGAGGCTCTGGGTTAGCAAGCACTTGCTCTAATACATCGAGTACACATACCACATCACGCAGACCTAAGTTAAAGCCTTGGCCTGCAATGGGGTGCAAGGTTTGCGCCGCGTTACCTAAAAAGATGGTGCGCTGGTAAATCGGCCTTGGCATATACGACAGCATTAACGGATAACTAAAACGCTCACCAATATCTATAAAGCGCCCTGCGCGATAACCAAAGGCGTGTTGCAGCTCGCTAATAAACTCCGCCTTAGATGCGTTTAATAGTCGCTCGGCATTAGTCGGATCTAACGCCCACACCATAGATAAACGCGACTCGGCTTGGCTATTCGCCATCGGTAACAAGGCCAGCGGCCCTGTTTGAGTAAAGCGCTCATAGGCCCAGCCACTATGGGGCTGCTCGGTATGAATGTTGGCAATAATGGCAGTTTGATTAAAATCCACCTGCTCAAGCGGCTGCTTAAAGGCTTGGCGTACTTTAGAGTTAACCCCATCTGCGGCGATTAGCAATTTAGCCGAGATCTGCTGACCATTATCGAGTTTGAGCAATTGTGCATCGATACCCGCTGCTACGCTTTGCAGCTTGGCAGGGCAATAAAGGCTAACATCGCTTTTTTCAAGCAAGCTAAATAGCTTGTTACCGACAGCCTCGAGCTCGACCACTTTGCCAAGATACGGCAAATGCAGTGACTCGCGGTTAAGCTCTGTCATGCCAAAATTGCCGCGCTCTGAAATATGAATATTGTGAATAGGCTCAGCCAACGAGTCTAAATGCTGCCACAAACCTAACTGCTTAAGCTCGAAAATAGAGCCGTGGGAAATAGCAATTGAGCGGGCGTCAAAGCCAGGGTGTTCGCTACTAGGCTTATGTGCCTCAATAAGGGCAATTTTAATTGGCGCTTTTAGATGTGAGCTGCTTTGCTTAGCAAGCTCTGCTAAGCCCAGAGCCAAGGTGGCTCCCGCCATTGCACCGCCTACGATAGCGATATCGACGTGATTAATTTCAGTGGTACTTGCTACATCAGCGTGTTGGTTATGGTTCGCCATGGAATGTATTGGTCCAATAACAAGATAAGTTAGGTGTTGCTGATACAAAAACCGCCATGCAGCAACAGCGATGGCGGTAATTGGTTTAACTAGGCGTTAGTGCATTACGCCTACATCAATTGGCTCGTCGTCATCAATCGCAGGGCCAAACTCGGCGTAACACATGAGTGCAGCCATGCGAGTGAACTCCATTAGCTCAATCAATGCTGCTTCAGATTCTTCGTCTTCGGCGACATCAAATTCAACCTGAGCAATCTCAGACAAGTCTTGGATCACTTCACGCACATCTAGCGGTGCTTGATTTAACTTAGGCTGAATAATCGCAATACCGGTTAAAAAGCTCTGCACCCACAGTGATAAGGCTTCAACGCGCTTTGGTAACGACTCTTCTTCTTGCGGCAACATAGGGCTAAAACCAAAGTCAGTATCAGACAAACGTGTCACTGCATCTTGGTATAAATCATCAATCAGGGTTTGCAATTCTTTTGGCAGTGCTTGGCCGTCGTTCATCAGCTCAAGCAGTGGTTGCGTCCAGCCCGATGGCTTTTGCTCTACACCACCACAAATTAGTCCGACAAGTGCGCCGTGAACTTCGACAGGGTGCTGACCAATTTCAGCGGCATTGAGTGCAGTAAGGAGTTTGTCCATCTGCAACGTAGGTAGGCTAGCCATAAGGTATTTTCCAATCACAAAATTTACTCACTTCATGCTAGCAGAAGTGCGGGTGCCGACCAATAGTCGGCACCATAAAGTCGGCAAAACTTTGTGCTATGAGCCACAAATGCTGCAATCGTAACCAAAGCTGTTTATCGATGAGTGAAAATTAGCTTAATGCAAACTGAGTTGAGAATTAACTTTAGCCACTGATTTATCGAGCAAAGCCCTTAACCGCTCTATGTTTGTACGCCAATGGCGATCTAAACAACAATTAATCTAAACTGCACCTGTTTGCGCGTAGATCGTGTTGCACTTTGCTAATGAGACCGATATAGTCCGCTCAAGTACACGGTTAAAGGATTCTTTTCGGAATGAGTAGCAAGGCGATTGACATAACTCTATTGGGTCGTACCTACTCTATTGCTTGTCCTGAGGGACGAGAGGCTGCGCTTAGGCATGTGGCCAATAACCTCGAAAAGCAATTAACCTCGCTTAAGGCGCGTACTAACAATATTAGCCGTGAAGAAATTGCCATTATGGCAGCATTAAATATCGGTTATGAGTTGCTGGAAGAACAGCAAAAGAATCAAGAATATATTAAGCAAATGGATGAAAAAATCGGTTTGCTACAGTCAACACTTGAAGTTGCGTTAGTCGATCGCGCTACAAAAGCTGACTAAAAATAGCTATAATCGCAGTTGCTTTATAAGCAAGCTGTAAACAGTTTTATCGTAAGCCCATTTGAGTCACCCGACTGGTTTACGAACACAAGTTTTGTTCCCTGGGGTATTCGCTAGCTGGTAATGTCCCTGTGCCGATACTTACAAACCCAGGGTGAATGTTTTACTGACATTGTGCAAGCTCGGCTCGTATCGAGAAGCCTTAGGAGGTACTCATTTACCCGCCTTGAACCTACGGTTCAAGGGCTACACCGGCGGTCGGTATTCCGGGGAACATCTAATTACAATAAGCCACTTCAGATTGAAGTGGCTTTTTTGTATCTGCGCATTGGTTATACCGACCTGTCGGACTTTCTATGAAAAGATTGCGCGGAACATCTATTTATTAAGCCACTTTGTTGATGACAGAGTGGCTTTTTTGTATCTACGCATTGGTGATACCGACCCGTCGGATTCTCAGTCAAAAGATTGAGGGCAACATCTAACTAATTACAAAACCATCGTTAGCAATAACAGTGGTTTTTTTATTTGTGTATTTGGTGATACCGACCCGTCGGACTTTCTATGAAAACTCTTAATGAAGAGAGCGCGGGGGGACATCTAATTCTTACATTAAGCCACTTTGTCGATGACAGAGTGGCTTTTTTGTATCTGCGCATTGGTTATACCGACCTGTCGGACTCCCTGTAAAAACTCTTAATGACGAGAGTGCGGGGGAGCAATTATTCTTTATAAGTAAAAGTTACATTAAGCCATCTCAACCAAAGTGGCTTTTTTGGTTTGCGTTACGTTTCCGCCCATCAGAGTCTTAATGAGAAGCTTTTCGTCCAACAGACACTAACTCTAATAGATTAACCTCATCAAACATTTGCCTTAATGACATGAGGCAGAGTTAAATCGGCCACTCCATTGTGCTTTTGTCAAAATATCAAACACTATGTCTTGAACCTGACGGCTGGTATTTCTATCTTCTTTACATAAAAAATAAACAAGGTTGACCAACGATATTTTCAGCTCAGGTATTTCACCTTTATGCTCCTGCCAATTATTCAAACTCGCTCTAATTTTTCTCTCAGGTGTGATTGCAATACGGTTCGCAAGATCGTCGTTTAACTTATTACAATCATATCCTTGGCTTACATCATAGGGGATCGCAAATAAGTTGAAGCTCACGCTATAAACAAGCAAGTTTATTAGTACTTTTCCCATTGCAAGCACCACCGAAACAATTGAATCCAAAATGCTGATCGCATTTATTCAAATGCCCTCAAAAAATGTATTCACCTGTAGTGATTATCACTTTACTGAGTTCGAGTTTACAATGGCGCTAATGGATGGACATAAAATCCAATTTGCCTAACTCATTTTCAAGTAATTCATCTTATGGAAGCTAATTTGTCGCTATTAACTAACTGGCAGTTAATAGCGAATGCCTGCAGTAAAAAGTCATTTCTTTTAGCCAATATACTGACAAATCGAGCAATTTTGACAGATACCTAGTATTCATATGTCACATTATGTAAAAAGCGCATAGCTCAAAAATAGATCAAATATATTAATATCAACAACTTGCACAATGCAGCCTTTATAACCAACATTGTGTTAGATCTTCATTTCGAGTATAAAGCGTGCATAATTAATAACTTGTAATTTAGGGATTATGGCAAGTTACATAAAAAACCCTCGCCGTTACTACGCGGTATTGCTTATTTCACTCTTCGCTCTTTCTGGTTGTAAATCAACTCCTGATACACCACCTGCTCCTGCGAAGGTCATTCCAGCTCAATTAAGTCACCTACCTTTTGATGTAAAAGTTGACGGCGAAGATATGGTTGATATTCAGCTGACCTTGGGCGATCGCAACCTCTATCTAAGCGATAATGGTCATATCAAGATGGTATCGATTGCCCAGTGTCCGCTGGATATTTCTGCCCACCGCGGCGACTTTCGCTTACCTGAAAGTAGCGACCTTGCTATTGCCTCAGCACTGTTTGATAACTACAACAGTGTCGAAATTGATGTTATGCAATTAAAAGATGGCACGTGGGTGAATCACCATGACAGCCAAACCGGTCGAGCTACCGTTTATTACACCGGCGAGCGCTACAAACTGGAGCGTATGAACCGCCAGCAATATGCCAATTTAAAGCTGCGCCAAAAAGGCTCAAATGACTTGCTGGATATGCGGCCAATTACGGCATATGAGGCATTCACAACCTTTGCAGCTTACCGCTCTTATGATCAACTGCTTAACGTTGAGATTAAGTCTGAAGCCAATGGTCATGAGTTAACTGAGCTCGACAATATGCTACGCCAAACGATTGGTCAGGGTGGCTTTTATTATTCGGCATCAGATCTTGAAATGCTTGAGAAGCTGCGCGGAATTAATCCACGTGTATACCTAGGCTTTGTCCAAGGCGCTCACCCAACCAGTGTCGATAAAGTCACTGCAGATCTACGCCGCGGCGCGCAGAACGATGACTATTACTTAGATAACCAAAACAATATCGAGTTTGCCGGAAAGTATGGTACCAAGCGCTATCGCTCTCGTTATAAAAATTACGCCTCGCTATCTGGCATTAAAAAGCTTAATCACAAGCTGGGTAGTAACTCTGGTTTACACTTAGATATTCGCAGCTTTATGCAAAATACTAGCGTGTTGAACAGCGCTCATCGTTACGGCATGAAAGTCTATACCTATACGATTAACGGCACCGATTATCATCAGTCTCAGTTAAAACGTTTATCTAAGCCTAAGCTACCTGATGGCGTTATCGTTGACACGACTCCTTATAAGATCTGCCAAAAACTATTTAATGCTGCGGTGCCTAAAAAGCGCTATCAACCACTTACAGCTTCTGGCAGATATATAGCTTCGCTACCTAGCGACACTGACTTTGATCGCTTTAATGAAATGCTAGGTTACCAGCAAGAGGGCTATTACATCTCGTTAAATTCGGGTCTAAAAGCGATTGCTAGTGCCAAAGCTAAGCCTAAAAAAGTAAGCCATAAGACTAACACCACTAATCCCCATGGTTTTCCAACCATTGTTGATGAAGAAATCGAAACCACAAATAGCAAAACCATTATTTTAACCCTACCAAGTAGTAACAATGACTGATAAAAAACACAGCCCATTTGCCACAGGTTTGCTCAAGGCCGCGCCAACGCAAACTAAAATGGCAGAAGCAGAAAAACAGCTGCAAAAGGTGCAAAAAAAGCAGCAATCTACGGCTGCTAAGCAACAAAAGCAGCAAAAAGTCGAACAGGAGATCGCCATTACCGGTAAACCATTTTGGTGGTTGATGACGATGTTCGTCTGCTCAGTGGTGTACCTATTCCCTGAAGCGGTATTCAACGCTGCATTAACTGATGTCGCAGGCGGGCGTAACTCAAGCCATGATGACTTACGTGCAGTCGAGCTATTTGGCCGAACCATTAGTGGTATTGGTGTCACCTTGCTACTGGCTGATATGTTACTAACAGGCAAGCGTGTTGCACGAGTTGGCGCGGCTTTAGGCTATTTCAGCTTAATCGCCGTACTTGTGTGGCCGACTGTATTTTTTGGCCAAAAGTGGTTAGTGGATAAATTTATTATTGATGCATCAACACCTGCTGAGCGCCAACAAGCTTATATTTCACAGGTGTTACGCAGTGCTTTAATTGAAAAGTCGATTCAGTTTGAAGGCATCAATTACGACCCAGATACTGCACACAGCAGCACCGAAAAAGCCTTTTTATCTGTGTTTGGTGGTTTGGTGTATGCCGACGATAAACTCGTCGATGATCTATCGCAGAAAAAACGCATGATCATGGAAAAGTTTGTCCGTGACAGAGCCATGTCGAATTTTGATACTCATTATCAAGATTACGACGAGTTTCGCCAAACGCTGCGCGGCAAATATCAAGAGTATGCCGATGGTTCAGCTAAATATAACCGAGCAATTGCCAGCTCGCCTGAACGTTCAGACGAGTATTGGTTAGATACCCAAAACCAAGTAAAACAAGGTTGGGAAAAATATCAAAAAGGCGTAACAGCCTATGAGGCAAGGGTTGAATCACGTGCACAAAAAATTGCTCCTAAAATTTATGACTATTTCGAACGTCGTAACCAATGTAAGGAGCGAAAAGGCAACAGCCGTAATAGCTGCTACGAGCGCTTACAAGAAAACTATGACCGCGAGATCAAAAAGCTAAGTATTCCCTATATTCCTGCTGACGACTGGCTTATTCGCGAGGAGATCTCCACCTCAGAAAATGTCGGCAACTCTATTATTGCAGGTGTAATGACCTTTGGCTTGTTCACCGCAATGCAAGCTGTTGACGCAGCAACCGGCGGCGATGCTGGCTTAAAAGATCACCGCATGGTTTATACCAATGACGTGAATCACTATAAAAACGTATTGATGGTAAAAATGGAGCCTAACTTTATTAAAGAGTCTGGCGGTTATCCACTAGGTATTACCTCATTGCACACTTTTAGAGTACATGAGCTAACCAGCATTAAAGTAAACAAGAAGCTAAAGCAAAAAGGCCTAAGCTTACCTACTGCTTGGTCTATTACCGACCGTTTAACCTTTGATAAAGCTGTAGCCAGCAAGGTACGCCAGCAAGCGGATATTGAATGGCGCAAAAACATGCGCGCTAAAAATACTGATATGCCACCAAACCTAAGTTGGCAGCAGTTCCAGCGTCATCACGAAATTCAGCAGCGCATAGCAAAACGCATGGGCGACCTATACGTCAACCCAACCTTAGCAGACTGGAATAATCGTCAGTTTAAGCAGCAAATCATTGAACCTAATATTCAGCGTAAAACCACTGAATACATCAATGTATTAGAGGCGCAACAAGCTGAGTTTGCAAATGGCGGTAAATTTGAAGCCACGGGTAAGTCGGCGCTTCGCGCAACCATTATTCCACCAATTTCAATGTCGATAAGTTTAGCCCTAGTGCTGCTTACTGTACTGAAACTACCTATGAAGTTAGTAGAGTTAGTACAAGCGAAACAGGCAAAGCCAAAAGAGGACAAAGCGAGTAAACCTTATCTAAAACCGGCTATCACTGCGACTTTGCTAGCGGCTATTTTTGTGGTGCCTTTATCTATTGGTGGCAATAAATACACCATGGAAGACTCGGCAATGAATTACTTTTTCGAGCAAATGGAAAAGAACGATTCTGCCAGCGTTTCCTACGCGCTTAAATGGCTGCTGGTTACTCAGCCCTTAGTACAACCTATTGGTACATCAATAGATAACGCGCTTAACATGACCCAAGGTTTCCATGCGATTAGCGAACCATTAGACCGTTTTGATCTAGCGGTTTTACCAGAACATGATGAGGTTGCTAGTGCAAAAAGTACTGCTGCTAAACCCACTTTAAAACTGCCATTAACGGTAAATACCAATGTCGACAATGCCAGAATTTCGGTTATGAATATTAAACCGAAATATCAAGCCGGCATGCTGCTTCCACCAGGCGGATATGACATTAAAGTTAGCGCGCCTGGCCACCAGCCTGTACGTCAATGGGTATATCTAAAAGCAGATCAAACCCAATTTACGATCAAACTTTAACCTGTGATTTTATAGGAAGTATCACATGAGCAAATTGCAACAGTTTCAAGATTACATTAGAAGCAATGGCGAAGAAATTACTGGCGTTGATGTGCCAGTAGTCCTAAGCGATGAGCAGGCTAAAGATGCACAACTAAAGTTTAATTTTGGTTGGCGAGTCGAAATTGGCGTAAGCCGTCATTCACACGGTGGTAAACGCCCATCGGGGACTTACTGCGGCACGTCATCTGAAGCGAGCGCTGATGCACATAAAGCCGCAGAAGAATTTGTTAGCGGCCGAGACCCGCTGTTTAACGAACGTTTTTTAAAAATTCTTGGACCTGATGTTTCCAAGAACTTCTTGATCAAAAATACTAGCTTAAACTCAGCCCCGAGCGCCTACATAGGTGGAGACACTTGTAGTAACTGTCGCGGAACTGGCTGTGTAAGATGCAGGGGCTGTGGTGGCAGCGGTAAAACAAACTGCCATTCTTGTGGTGGCAGAGGCCGTATCAGTGTCAGTAAGTACGACAGCTACAGCGAGCGTACCGTTTACACAACTGAATCATGCTCAAGCTGTTGGGGCAGTGGTAGTCACACCTGCACTACGTGCTCCGGTAGCGGTGACGTCACTTGCGGCACATGTTCTGGTAGCGGCACTTTATACTATAGCTACACCATTGATGGCGAAGCTAAGCGCAGCACGAAGTGGTACTATACCAGTAATGATTATCATGAATGGACTGGCGATTTCGTTAAACGTACAGGTCTAAACATCGTGCATTGCTTTAACGATATCAACGAAATTGATGTCGAAGGCGATCTTGATGGCTGCACCTTTGTGTATGGCTTTACCGCTGTACTACCGACCCTGCAATTTACCGCAAGCATAGATAAAGTTGACACAAAAATGTGCTTCGCCGGTAAACAAAACCGTACTCATGATGCGGGCGGGGTATACGATCCTGCAGTGTGGAAAGTGGCACAAAACCTTGGTGCTGGCAGCAAAAGTGATGATGTAAAAGCACTAGCGACACCTGCAATTAAAGACATTATTGAGGCAAAAGAAACCAAGAGCAGTATTGCATTACTTGAAGAAAACTGGGTTTCAACGGATATCAAAGACGCAGTTGGAGCTAATTACGATAGCTTGGTTAGCCAACTTAAAAAGCAAAGCGTTAAAGGGATTATCCCTAAGATGATGGCATCGTTAGCCAAGTACGGCTATCTATTCTTCACCTTAGCAATATTGATTGCACTGTTCTTCCCTGACTTTGCTAGCGAAGCACCAGGTAGAATGGGAATCATGCAATATCCTGAATGGGTTATTGCTGTGTTAAGTGCTGATTTTGCCCTATTTGGCATTCACCCTTTAGCTAATTATGCCATGGCGATAGGTCTATTTTTTGCTAGTTACCAGCTGGTTAAACGTTGCTATTGGAAAAATATCGGTAAAGCTAAAATCTATGCACTCGCATTAGGCATCACTTTGCTACTGCCCCATGTTTGCTTAAGCCTATATTACAATACGCTATCTGCGATGTATTTAGGGCCAGATTTTGCTGAGGGCTTAGCTGGCGGTGCAATTTTTGTTGGCTTATATCTACTGGTTTTAGGCATCAGTTGGCCAAAGAAATGGTACTTAAAGATTGTTGGTTTAATTGCTGCAGCAGCACTATATCTGGGTATTCAGTTTGTATTTGCCATGCTTAATGGTGCGCTAGGAACGGTACCTGCAGATGAAAACTACTTTAGAGGGTTAGCCCAAATTGTCGGCTCAGCACTAATGTATATTCAATACAACTTTATTGAGATTGGTTTGCTGGCTGTGCTGTTTAGTTATTTCTTAACTCGCCGCCGCTTTTGGCTTAATGCTAAAACTGCTGTTGCGGACTACAACAGCCCTGTTTTACTTAAGTCGATGAATATGGAGCGCTAAACAGTAGCGCTTAGACAGGCTTAACCCCATTACGCCGTTTGCTTACCTTAAGCAAGCGGCGTTTTTTCTAGATTTTGCTTTTGCTGAAAGTTAGACTGACTCGTGATTAAAGGAGCCTAGTCAATGCAAGCAAGCAGTTCAAATCTAAGCCTAGACAGCCGTGCCCTGGTGCGCAGCAGTATTCGTCAAGCTCGTCGTAGCCTAAGCACTAAGCAACAAACTCTATACGCTAGCGCTGCAGCCGAGTTGGCTATATCAGCTTTATCTGGGCTCAATGTTCGCCGCATTGCTCTGTATTTAACTAACGATGGCGAGCTAGATACTAAGCCGTTAATTGAAGCGCTTTGGCAACAAAACATTGAGGTTTACCTGCCAAGGTTACATCCGTTTAGCGCCGGCAATTTAGTATTTTTACGCTACACAGCAAACACTAAGTTAGTGCAAAACTCGCTTAAGATTTGGGAACCTAAACTCGATATCACGCAAATGCTACTTACCCATGAGCTTGATGTAGTCATTACCCCGTTAGTGGCATTTGATAAACAAGGCAATCGCATGGGTATGGGCGGCGGCTACTACGACCGCACTCTCGCTAATTGGCAGCAATCAGGTAAGCCTTATCCAATCGGTTTTAGCCATGACTGCCAGCAAGTAGCAAGCTTATCCTGTGAGTATTGGGATGTGCCCTTACCTATGATTATTACGCCTAGCACTGTGTTTAAATTTACAGATTAACAAAGCTCACTTGGCTGTTAATGATTAAACCTGCCAGTTGATTGGCGCTTCGCCACGCGCTTGTAGTAACTGATTAATATGAGAGAAATGCTTACAACCAAAAAAGCCGCGATAAGCCGATAATGGCGATGGATGTGGCCCTGATATCACTTCATGCTGCTGCGCCTTTATCCCCTTGCCCTTTTTAATCGCATGGGCGCCCCAAAGCACAAAGATAATCGGTTGTGTCTGCTGATTGAGTAACTCTAAGGCATTGGCGGTAAATGTCTCCCAACCGGACTTAGCGTGAGAATGCGCCTTACCCTGCTCAACCGTTAACACTGTATTAAGCATCAAAATGCCTTGCTCGGCCCAACTGCTTAAGTTGCCATGTTCTGGAATCGTAAAGCCTTCAATATCACTGGCGAGCTCTTTGTACATATTCACTAGAGATGGCGGCGTTTTTACGCCTTTTTTAACCGAGAAACATAAACCATGGGCTTGGTTAGGCCCGTGATAAGGGTCTTGACCAATCAACACGACTCTAACTTTATCAAGTGGTGTGGCATCAAAAGCGGCAAACACTTCATTTACTGGCGGGAAAATAACTTTACCTGCGGTGCGCTCGGCACTGACAAATTGCTGCAGAGTACTAAAGTAGTCCTGCTGCTGTTGCTCTGCAATAAAGTCTGCCCAAGTTGTAGCTGTCATCTGTGTTCTCAACATAGTATTAAATATTTAAAGGCAAGCCATATTCAGTTGGCTTACTGTGTATGACACAAGCTTAAAATGTCTCTGCAGCGCTTGCAATCTAGGCCGTGCAATTGCTTAACTTCGACGTATTTAAGGGCTGAATAATTAGCTTGCTGGCCAAAAACGCACCGCGATTAACAACAAACATATCCACTTAGTCACCATTTTCTACAAACGCACCAACCTACAATCATTTGTATTAAATATTGTCAGTGGTAAGATGTGCGCTCGTTACATGCCTCGGACAACTAGCAATGCCATTTACCGCGCGATTTTCTCCAAAACACAGCCAAGCTCAAGCAGGTTTTACCCTGATAGAGCTGGTTGTTGTCATTATTGTATTGGGGATTTTAGCTGTAATCGCTGCACCGAAGTTTTTAAACCTATCTGAAGATGCGCAAGTGGCACAAGTCAAAAATACTGGCGGTGCATTTAAGTCAGGTATCAATTTAGCGCGCTCGGTATGGGCGGTAAAAGTGGGCAGTGGCCCTGCTGAAAACCTACCAGTATATGGTGAGTCAGATGATGCTCATGTTGATTTTAATGCTAATGGCTGGCCTGCGCAGCATTACTTTACCGATAATGAAGCCTCACCTCAGCTTGATAATGTTGATGATTGTATTTCAGTATGGAAAATAGTGCTCCAAAACGATGAGCCAACAGTTTCCGATGCAGCTAAAGCAGATGAGACCGACTACAAAGCAAATTATGACCGTAATATCCCCGCAGTGTGTGTCTATCAATACTCAGATAATATGAATTTATCAATCACTTACGACTCCAACAATGGCAGCGTCGTGGTAGATTCAGATCCAACTAGCTAGCTGATTGAGTAGATCCTGCTAATATTGTATTTGAAGTGGTAGCTCGTTAGGATAAAACGTAGATAGACAGAATAAAGGAATTATTCATGCCCTCAAAAACTGCAAGCCTAGGTTTTACCCTGATTGAAATGGTGGTTGTCATCATCATTTTAGCTATTTTAGCCGTGGTGGCAGCGCCTAAATTTATTAACCTTAAACTAGATGCACAGATTGCCGAAGTTAAAGCAACTGGCGCAGCGTTTAAAGGTGGTATTACTTTAGCCAATGTAAAGTGGGCATCTAAAGGCGGCTCAGGGCCGGCCGATAATTTACAGGTGTTTGGTGACGGCACTAATGGCCAGCTTGATATAAACCAATGGGGCTTTCCTGCGCAAAACTACCCTCCGTTTGAGTCAAGCCCAAGGCTTAATAATGTCGCTGATTGCATGTCAGTTTGGCGCACCATAATGCAAGAGCCACCAGTTGTGACTAGCAACCCTAGTACCGATGATGCAGAATACTTTGCCACCTACATTGGCCCTGACCAATGCCGCTATTTCTACCTTGCAGAACAAACCCTATCTATCTATTACGACTCGAGAGATGGCAGCGTTATTACCGATTCAGATCCCAATAGTTAATATCAATGATTCATTAATGTCTCATTTAAGTTAGAATCGAGACACTATCCTAGGTAAGAAAGAGCAGAAGCAAGATGTCAGAAGCTAAAAAAGAAACCACCATTTTTGAACTAGCCGATCAATTCATTGCATTGGCAAACGAACTAGCAGGTAAAGAGCAAGATGTCGGTAAAGTCGGCACAGCTATGCGTTTTGCAGCCGCTCGCTTTAACGCATTTGAAGCGTCTTTAAAGTCATCAGATCTTGCAGCCGAGAAAGAAAATGCACTTGCATGGTTTACTGATGAATACAAAGCCATGCTTGATGACAACCTTGAAGATCATATCAAGAATCCAGTGCAATCACGTGAGCCAGAACCAGCTAAAGACGACGCTGTACAAGTTTTTAACTCTTAATTTGCAGCTCTCGTTAACAGTGGTAATTCGCACATGTTGCGTTGATAACTCGCATTAGCATGATAGAACCCACAAAAAACGCCATCATAATGATGGCGTTTTTTTATTGCTATAAATCATGAGCTATAGGGTCACAATCACCCGTACTGCCAGTAATATCAGCACCACACCTGACAATTTATCAATCAACGCCGACTTTTCTCTCAGCTTTGGCAATACCGCTGAATGGGACAAAATTAATGCGATGAGTGTGTACCATAAGCCGTCAACGATTAGCGGTGTGAGTACAATCAACGCCTTACCAGTCATATTGTCTGCCACCATCACAAACTGGCTAAACAGCGCTAAAAAGAACAACATGATTTTAGGGTTAAACAGTGAAATGGCTAAACCATCACGAGCAGCAGTAAGTGCATCGGTAGACTCACCTGCAGCCAGTTTGTCTGACATTCCGCCCTTTGAGCGCAATGCCTGTATGCCCATATAAGCAAGGTAAAGCGCACCGATAATGGCAATACCGTTAAATACCATTGGCGCTTGCTTAAGTAATACAGCTAAACCTAGCAATGTAAGCAGTGCATACACACCAATACCAATTGAGTGTGCCCAAGCACAAATAATCCCTTTGCCGCGACCACCGCCCAAAGTATGGCGCACAACCATGGCCAAACTCGGACCTGGCGACATGGCGCCCAAGCAGCAAATTGCTAGCAAACCTAGCCAAGCGCTAAATGTCATAATATTCCTTAACTATACTCTAGCCTGCGGCCAGTAAAAATTGGCCATAATATACATGATTGTGCCCCTTGCTGACCAACTTGCTGTGTCACTGAAAACGTAAAAACAGCGCAATATAAGCTTAATTTAATTGCACTGTTTGCTATCAGTGATTCAGTAAGTGGCTGCTACTCAGGTTATTTTCATTTAACTGATGCACAATAGTGTTAGCTTGGCGTAATGCACGCCTAAAATCATTAAAGCTTGATAACTATCAACAGCGATTAGAATAACTTTTGGAGATTTGATGGACACGATTTCAATTAGCATCGCTATATTTTTTACCTTGCTTTGCTTAAGTATTGCTTCGCTTATCTGGCTTAAAATTAAAGGCCGAATCATTCCTAACGGTGTCATTGTCGTTTTAGGTTTTATGGCAATGAGTGTCGGCGGTGTGTTTGCTTTTATCAACTTCGGTGAAGATTACGACGCCTATAAAAAGCTACATTGGCAGACTCTTACACCAGCACAAATCCAGCCATTAGTAGATGAAGGCTATACCGTATTTGTTGATGTTACCGCTGACTGGTGCAATATCTGCTATGCAAATAAAGTAGGGGTAACCCACAGAGAAAAAATCGTTAATGCACTTTCAGACGACAAAATTATTTTAATGGTTGGCGATTGGACCGAGCCCAACGCAGTAGTTGAAAACTATATGCGCACTCAAGGGCGTGGTGGCACTCCCTACAATAAAGTGTACGGCCCGGGTGCGCCAAACGGCATTATCTTACCAACTCAGCTAACAATGGAATCTGTGCTGCAAGGCTTAGCAAAAGCTAAAGGCTAGTCACAATAAACAGCATCTAACGCCATTTATCGCTAAAGATATTAATAAGGTCACGTTATTTCGTGACCTTATTTTTTTGCTCAGCCGTTTTACGTATACTGAAATGATAAATTGCTGAGAACTAGGCGCAACATGTCTGCTATTAACCTTAAAGATAAAACCAATCACGATAACTTTTTGCCTGAGAACCAACTGATCTTAAATGCCGTTAGCGAAGGGATTTACGGGTTTGATTTAGAAGGTAATGCGGTTTTTATTAATCCAGCAGCAGAACGAATGACAGGTTGGCGCTCTGCTGAGTTACTAGGCAAAAATATTCATGATTGTCATCACCATAGCCATAGCGATGGCAGCCACTATCATAAAGACGACTGCCCTATTTACAACACCTTAATAGATGGTATGGCACGTGAGATATCCCACGAAGTGTTTTGGCGCAAAGATGGCACTAGCTTTCCGGTACATTACACATCAACCGCCGTTTATAAAGATGGTGTAATGATTGGCGTAGTCGCGATATTTCGTGACATAAGTATACAGAAACAAACCGAGCAGTCGTTAAGACAAGCGCTTGAACAAGTCCAAGCGCTGTCTGAAAAGCTGTCTTTTGAAAATCAATACCTACAGCTTGAACTCGCAGACCGCACTGGTGACGTTGAAATATCAGGTAGTAGCCAGCCCATTAACCAACTTATTCAGCAAATTAAGTTGGTTTCTAATACTGAAAGCACTGTGTTGATCAGCGGCGAAAATGGCACAGGTAAAGAGTTAGTCGCCCGTAACTTACACCGTTTAAGTAACCGTGCCGATAAACCGCTTATCAGTGTTAACTGTGCCGCCTTTTCAAGTGCACTGCTAGAAAGCGAGCTTTTTGGCCATGAAAAAGGGGCTTATACCGGTGCCACCAGCCGCCGCAAAGGGCGTTTTGAACTTGCCCATCAAGGCACACTCTTTTTAGATGAAGTGGCTGAACTAAGTTTAGAAGCGCAATCAAAGCTATTAAGAGTTATTCAAGAACAAGAGTTTGAACGAGTCGGCAGTAGCCAAACCATTAAAGTTGATATTCGCCTGATCACCGCGACCCATCACGATTTACTAAAACGTGTAGAGCAAGGCCTGTTTCGAATGGATCTGTATTATCGCCTTAATGTATTCCCAATTGTGGTACCGCCATTAAGACAGCGACACAGCGATATTCCCGAGTTAGTGAGTCATTTAATTGAAGATCTTAACCGTAAGCTTGGTAAAAAAGTGACTCAAGTTAGCCATAAAGGCATGCAAAAACTGATGCAAAATAGCTGGCCAGGTAATGTTCGCGAACTGCAAAATGTACTTGAGCGCGAAATGATTTTAGCTAACGGACCTGTGCTGGAGTTTAGCCAACTGACAATGTCTGCTCCAGTTGAAAATGTCGCTAACACCATAACTAACAATCAAACACTGCAACAGGTTGAACGCCAGCATATTATTAATATTTTAAAGCAAACTCAGTGGCGGATCTCAGGCAGTGGCGGCGCTGCTGCGGTGTTAGGTTTACCGCCAAGTACCTTACGTTCACGCATGAATAAACTTGCTATCAGCAGACCGATTTAACAACAAGCACAATTCAACACTCCTCTGCTTTGCCAAGTAAAAGTAGCGATATATCGCCAAGTCACGATATATCGTTACACACTTAAAATCAAAAACATACAATGTAACTAAAAATCAGCAACTTACATCATTTAATTATTGGCCTAAGGCTTGCTAATACCAAGCTAAAGATATCGTCTGCAGTACTCAAAGCCACTGCAAACAAGAACGCGTCCACTAGAGAAGCCTTATGCCAAACAAAAACGTGAATAACACGCTAGATAGCGCCACTAAAGCGCAGCGGATCCCAGTAACAAATATATCGACACCAACGCCGAGTCGTAAAATTCATATACGTGAACAAAAAGGTCAGTTTCAACAACTCAGAACGGGCATGAACAGCCTTTTGGTCGCGCTGTTCTTCTTACTGCCGTTTATTTCTTTTGATGGTCGCCAAGCAATTTTGTTTGATCTTAGTCAGCAGCAATTTATCTTTTTTGGCACGACGCTTTGGCCACAAGATTTTACGATTTTAGCTTGGGTATTTATTGCTGCGGCATTCTTACTATTTTTTGTCACCGTGTTTTGGGGGCGTATTTGGTGTGGTTATCTTTGCCCGCAAACCGCATGGACCTTTATTTATGTGTGGATAGAAACTCGCATTGAGGGCAATCGCAACAAGCGATATGCATTAGATAAAGCACCTTGGGGTAGCGATAAGCTCAAAAAACGTGTGCTCAAGCATACAGCTTGGGGCGCAATCGCCTTGCTTACAGGTTGTGGCTTTATTGCTTATTTTGTTCCGGCCCGTGAGCTTTATATCGATATTTTTAGCTTTAGTGCCAGCTTTTGGATTACGGCTTGGGTATGGTTCTTTGCCATATGCACTTACTTAAACGCAGGCTGGATGCGTGAGCAAATGTGCCTACATTGCTGCCCTTATGCGCGTTTTCAATCGGCAATGTTTGACGCAAATACCAAAACGGTTACCTACGATGCCGCTCGCGGTGAGAGTCGCGGCCCACGTAAACGTAATGAAGCTAGCGCATTAGGCGACTGTGTTGATTGCAATTTATGTGTCGATGTTTGCCCTACTGGCATAGATATTAGAAATGGTCTGCAATATGAGTGCATCAACTGCGGGGCTTGTGTCGATGCCTGTAATCAAACCATGCAAAAATTTGGTTATCAACCCAACCTGATTAGCTATACCAGTGAAAATACCCTTGCAGGTAAAGCAGAGCCTTTTTACGAGTCTTACAAATTCTTAGCTTATGGTATTGCAGCGCTCATTATGATCAGCGTTATCGCCGTCGATATCTATAACCGTAATAACATCGAGCTCAATGTATTACGCGATAGACAATCGCTGTACCGTGAAACCTTAGATGACGGCATAGAAAACAGTTTCACGTTAAAGATCCGTAATAAAACCCAGCAAACAAGGCTTTATCGCATTTATGTATCAGGTAATAGTGCTTATCGACTTATGGGTGAAGTAGATTTAAAAATTCACCCCGGTGAACAGCTCGACTACCCAGTCACAGTAGTTGCTCTGCCAGAGCAATTAGGCAGTGCTCGCAATGCTATAACCTTTACAGTCGCCGAGCAGCATAACTACAGCCAAGCCTCTCAGGAATCGAGCTTCTTTGCGCCAATTTAACCAGCTTATTGTCTGCTTTAAGCAAAAGTTTATTGCTTAAAGCAGGGGTTAAAACAGGTAACTTAAGCCTTAGTGATAACAAATTAGTGCTAAACAAATGAAGCGCCAAATTGCACTTAATTGCACTTAATTGCATTTGGCGCTTAAGCATTTGAATTAACTGCTGTCACAAACAAACTATTATGCCTTAGCTAACCTTGCTGTAATATAACCAAGCCATTTAGAGTAAAAAGTCTAAATCTTACAAAGCGATAGTCAACACATTGAAAAGCAACATCCCTACAATTTATTGCAACTTCTTTCAAGCGAAAGCATTGACCTCCCCCCATAAACCACACTAATCTAAACGCCTGTTTGATTTTATAATAACCATAACGACTAATCATAAACACATTAGCTTAAGGGTACTTCAATGGCTTACGATTCAGACTCAACCCTCGACCTCTCGCGCTACGCATCCCTTATCGATCTGATTGAACTTGCCAGTGCCCGCTACGGTGATAAAGCCGCTTACTCCTGTTTAGGTAAAGAAACCAGCTTCAATGAAATCAATGAATACTCGCGCCAGTTTGCCGCTTATCTGCAGCAAGAAACTGGCCTAGTTCAGGGCGACAGAATTGCCATCCAGCTGCCCAATATCACTCAGTTTGTCATCGCGGCTTATGGTGCAATTAAAGCAGGTCTAGTGCTCGTCAACACTAACCCTTTGTACACTCAACGTGAGCTTATTCATCAATTTAATGACTCAGGTGCTAAGGCATTAGTGGTACTGTCAGATTTGCTACCTACGCTAACTGAAGTGGTGGCAAATACCGATATTGAAACCGTAATTTCAACCCATGCGATGGACTTGATTGCGCCGCAGCCTCAGCCTGAAGTGCCGTTTACCACAGTGACATTTAATGATGTGCTAGCAAAAGGTAGTCAACATAACTACGTACCAGTGATCAGCGTGCTTGGACAGATTGCCGCGCTGCAATACACAGGTGGCACGACGGGATTGTCAAAAGGTGCGATGCTGACTCACGGTAATCTAATTGCCAATGCTATGCAGATTAAATCGCGCCTTGGCAGCAAGATAATTGAGGGCGAAGAGATCTTCGTTGCGCCGTTACCTGTTTATCATATCTATGCCTTTATGGTGAACTTAGTGCTTTATTATGAGCGCGGTGGTTGCTCAGTGCTTATTCCAAATCCGCGCGATATTTCAGGCCTAATCTCAACCCTTGCAAACTATCCGTTTACCGGTTTTGCCGGCCTTAACACCCTATTTGTTGGCCTTTGTCATCAGCCGGCGTTTCAAGCGCTCGATTTCAGTCATTTAAAGGTCACAATTTCAGGCGGCACCGCACTGACCCAAGCCGCTGCATCTATTTGGCAGCAAACTACCGGTTGTACCATATCAGAAGGTTACGGCCTATCTGAAACATCACCAGTAGTATCGCTCAACTCGCCAGGACTTGAGCAGCTCGGTACTATCGGTAAACCAGTTATTGCCACTCAAGTTAAAATCCTCGATATGGATGATAATGAAGTGCCTATTGGTGAAACGGGCGAATTGGCGGTATTTGGTCCACAGGTGATGTTAGGATATTGGAACAATCAAAGCGAGACCGACAAAGTGATGACTAAAGCAGGTTTTTTTAGAACCGGCGATATCGCCATTGCGACCGAAGATGGTTTCCACAAAATTGTCGACCGCAAGAAAGATATGATTATCGTCTCTGGCTTTAATGTGTATCCAAATGAAGTTGAAGATGTGCTGTCAAATCACAGTAGTATTTTAGAGTGTGCCGTAATTGGCGTAAGCAATGAGCACAGTGGCGAAGCGGTAAAAGCGGTTATTGTCCTTAACGAACCAGATAGCGATATTGAAGCGGCTAAAGTGGATATCGAAGCTTATTGCCGCGAGCAACTTACCGCCTATAAGGTACCAAAAATCATTGAGTTTGTTAGCGCCCTACCCAAATCTACCGTCGGCAAAATCTTAAGGCGCGAGCTACGTAAGTAGCTCCAAGGTAAAAGCTACGCAAGTAGCACCTAGGAAAAAGTTACGCAAGTAGCGCCAAGTTCAGCGGTTTAAGTCGCAGAAATCCAAAAGGAGCCCAAGGCTCCTTTTTTAGTCGGTATTTTTTTATTCTAACTAGCTTTGCTCTACCCAAATAATCTGCTCAGTAGCAAAACCAAGCTTTTTAGCCTGCTCGATAAACTGCTGCTTTAACGCGTCATCCACTGTCGGTGTACGCGATAAAAACCATAGATAGTCACGATTGTAGCTAGTGATGAAAGCGTATTGGTAATCTTTAGTATCTAATTCATACACCACATACGCACCATAGAAAGGCCCGAAGAAGGATACCTTTAAATGACCAATATCAGGGCTATCAACAAAGTAGGCCTTACCTTCAGCTTCATCCCAGCTTTGCTCAGCAGTTGAAAAACCGCGATTAATCACCTGCACTCCACCATCGTCTTTCATCGAGTAAGTCGCGGTCACCTGATTAAGCCCACGCTCAAAGCTATGATCAAGACGCGCCACTTCATACCAAGTCCCTAAGTAACGCGGCAACTCAAAGCCTTTAACCGGCTCAATGCCGCTTGGCAAACTCGTACAGGCAGATAACAACAATAAACAAGCAATGGTTATTAAGCGCATAGGTGGTCTCTCTTATTGTGATTAAATGCATAAGCTGAGATTGAGCAACCTCATAAACCTATGCTGTTAGCTAACGATACCCTTACTATACGCTTAAGACGCTGTTTTAGTTTACTCTTGTTGCACCTTATCATCAGTTAATAATTGCAAACTGGCAAACTCGCGATAAAGCTCACTGCTTTGCATTAACTCACCGTGGGTACCACTGCTCACAACTTGGCCTTTATCTAACACTAAAATGCGGTCGGCATTGATAACTGTTGCTAGCCTGTGGGCAATAATCAAGGTGGTTTTACCCACCATTAAACTATCGAGCGCCTGCTTGACCTTTTGTTCGCTCACTGCATCGAGTGCGCTAGTGGCTTCATCGAGCAGTAAAATTGGTCTATCAGCCAAAATCGCTCTAGCAATGGCAATTCGCTGCTTTTGTCCGCCTGATAAACGTACGCCTCGTTCACCTAAATAGGTTTGGTAACCATCACTAAACTCACTAATAAACTCATCGGCTTTTGCAGCTATACATGCCTGCTTTACCTCAGCTTCGCTCGCGTCAAGGCGACCATAACGCACGTTCTCTAATACACTAGTGGCGAAGATAACTGACTCTTGTGGCACTAACGCATATTGCTGACGTAAAGTTTGTGGACTGAGCTTTGCGATATCCACACCATCAAGTTCAATTGAGCCACTATCAAGTACATAAAAGCGCTGTAGCAGTTCAAATAGCGTACTTTTACCCGCACCACTCGCCCCAACCAGTGCAACCCGCTCACCGGGCTTAATATCAATATTGAGACCGCGAATAACTTCGCTGTTAGAAACTGGCTCAGGGCTAATTCCTGAACCCTCAGGGCTGCTATAAGGAACTCGCTCAAGGCTGATATCAGCACTATCATTCATATTGCTGTAGCTAAAGCGCACATCTTTAAGCGAGAGCTCGCCGCGAACCGGTGATGCTAGCGTAAGTGGATTGGCAACTACCGGGATATCGATTGGCGTTTCGATTAGCTCAATTAACCGCTCAGTCGCACCGGCTGCACGCTGGATTTCGCCAATCACTTCACTGATGGTAGCCACAGAGCCTGCCACCATGACCGCATAAAACATAAAGGCCGACAGTTCACCGGCACTTATCGCCCCGCTCATTACATCGTGAGCGCCAACCCAAACCACCAAGGCGATAGCTAAGATACTTAAAAACATCACCAGTGAGATAAGAATTGAACGATACTTAATTCGCCCTTTGGCTGCATCCATCACTGCTTCAACGCGATGATTAAATAAAGCGCGGTCTTGATCTTCATGGGAGTACGCTTGCACTGTATGGATCTCATGCAATGTCTCATCCACATAAGCGCCTAAGTCACCCACTTTATCCTGGCTTTTACGACTTAAATCACGCACCTTACGGCCAAAAAAGAAAATCGGCCCAAGTACCATAGGCACCGCAAGTAGCACTAAGCCTGTCATTTTAACGCTGGTAATCGCCATCATCACAATGCCGCCGAGCACTGTTACGCTAGCGCGCAGCGCCATCGATAAGCTTGAACCCACCACTGATTGCAACAAGGTGGAGTCGGCAGTAAACCGGGAGATCACCTCACCTGTTCTTAGCTTGGCGTAAAAGCCGGGGGAAAGTTTTAATAAATGGTCGTACACTTTTAAACGAATGTCAGCACTGACTCGCTCACCTAACCAAGTCATTAAATAGAATCGGCAAAATATCGCAGTACTACTGAGCGCCGTAATACCAATCACCAACATGATGATTTCATTTAAGCGTGAACCGTTATCTTTTAAAAAGCCTTCATCGACCATAAAGCGAACGCCTTGACCAAGTGATAGCCAGGCGAGCGAACCGATAAATAAAAAGATAATCGCAGTGATCACTTTAGCGCGATAAGGTTTTAAAAATGCGCCAATCCACGGCAATACTGCGCGCTGGCTAACGTGGGACTGAGATGATTTAGTACTGTTAGCCTTAGAGGCCGATGAGTAGGGCTCGTCTTTGGCGACTGAAGAAGCGTTTTGATCCAATGCAATATCCTTAACCACTAAGGTTAAAATGAAAACAACAGCAGAATAACAAAACCCGCGCAAAGGCGGGCATTGTTTATTGAATTTTAATACCAATCAGTATAATTATCGGCTTAACTTGCCTCTTCAACGAGCTCCGCTTTTGGCGTGCCATGGTGACCATCGCGCTTCCAGTCAACATCTAATAGCTCAGAGCCCGATAGACTAAATGCTTGACCAAAGCCTTTTACATATAAGCCATGATGAGGATTTAGTTTAAACAAATTAAAGTCGCCTAACCCAGCTAGGTTATCAATCATCTCACCAAAACGTGCCGATAATGCCGCCACACCTTTGGTAAAGGTTTCGCTGTCGCGGTCAACGAGCTCAGCTGTTGCATCAAAGGTTAGACGCTTGCGAGCAAATACACTTTTAGCTTCGGCTTCATCTTCTAGTAACATCACAGATAAGCTGTTCGACGCTTTAAGATTCGTACCGTGGCGAGCAAGTTCACTAACCAAGATATAAAAGCCGTCGTCAGCCAAAGCAAAAGGGGCATAACTGGCGTTTGGCACACCGTCTGCGTCTTGCGTAGCAAGTTGAAGCGTTGAACGCTCGGCTTTGAACGCTTCAATTTCAGGTAGTAATTTCTCTCGTAGTCTTTGCTCTTTTTCGTTGCTCATTGCTCTACTCTCTTATTCTGATGCTTATTGATTTAATGACTAGCTTAGCGACTTAATAAGCTAGTGCTTTAAGCCAATTCGGAATTAACGCTTTGCTTTAATTCAGTAAAACGTGCCACTTGCTCAGGCAATAACACGCGCTTTTTGTCACGGCCAAGGTAGACCTTAAATACCACTTCACCTTGTGGGCCAAAGAAGTTAATTGAGTGGCTTTCAGTGCCTCTAAACGGCTTGCTAATCAAAGCAATTGCGCTAATAACATCTAGCTTTAGGTGGCCGTGAAGTCCATCACCTTTGGTGATTAAGTTGTAGTAACCATGAGCATATTTGCCCTTTGGAAAGCTGCCTTTAAACTCGAAAATACTGCCAGATGCTGAAATAATCGTGGTCATATTGCCCCACTCTGGTAGCTCAGCTAACAGCGTATCTTTCTGCTCTAGCGGTAATATGCTTAATTGCTCGCTTGGTAGTTCCGATACCACTTCAAATTCACTGATGTTGAGTTCTGCCGCGACTTGGCTAGGCATAGCCGCTGGGTTAGATTCTAGATGTTGACGAATTTGCTCTACTGATACAGACATGGAATATCTCCTATAAAATAAACGGCAAAGAGGTCGACGCATATTAATGAGCCGACCTCGTTTTCAATTAGCTTACTTAGAAGCTATAACGCGCTGACAATTTGAAGTTCCTGCCTTGCTCATACAAGGTTTGCCACGCTTGGCGATATTCCTCATCACCGATATTTTCAACTGCAAAGTCAACTCTTAAGCCTTCAAATGTGCCCATGGCTGGTTCCCACGCCACGTATACATCCCAAAGTTTGTATGAGTCATACTGATTAAGATCATCTAGCGGTAGCTGGTCTTGCTCAGCGACATAGCTAAAGCGAGTACCAATTTTCATATCGCCTTCCATAATGGCTTGTGAAAGGTCGATAGCGAGCTTTTTAGCTGGAATGTTAGATAGGTACTCGTCAGTTGCTTTGTCTTTACCTTCGGTTTGACCGTAGTTCACGCTTAGGCGAGTTTGCTCATAGCGGTAGCGAGTGCTGAACTCAAAACCGGTTAGCTTAGCTTCATCAACGTTGTTCCAAGAGGTGGTTTGCTCAAAGCCAGGAATGCCCATTAATGGATCAGAAACAGACTGCTCGATAAAGTCATCAACGTCGTTTCTAAATACGTTTAAGGTAATTGCTAACTCGTCGTTACCTGCAAGATTAGCAAAGCGTAGATCGGCTTTAATCTCTTTGTTTTCCGCTTGTTCAGCTTTCAAATCTGGGTTGATTTCAAAGGTGTTACATAAGCCGTTAGGTAAGAAACCTGGAATTGAAGGAATGCAGTAATGAGTACCTGTTGAGTACATCTCTTCCATGCTTGGTGCGCGAAACGCTTGATCGTAACGTGCGCTTAAGGTTAACCAGTCAGTGGTTTGCCACACTAGGCCAACTGATGGTGAAAATGCATTATCATCTGATGATAAGTTAAGGTTGTTACTGTCATTTTTGAACGCGTCATAACGTACTGCGGCGTCAACAGCTAAGCTGTCAGTCAATTCAATATCTGCCCGTGTATAAGCGCCCCAAACAGTGGTTTCACCGTCAATATCATCAGGACGCTCGCCAGCTTGGCCGCGGTCATCACGGACAGTTTTGATTGAATCTTTATAGCCATCAACACCGTATGTCAGTACGGTATTACCTAAGGTTGAGCTGTTATTTAAACTAAAACCTAAGGTTTCATATTCAGTGCTATCGAACTGGTTTTTGGTGACGCGGTCTTCGTCGTAGTTGGTACCGTTCCAGTAAAGCGTTGCGTTTAAATCTAGCAGCGCATTATCAGTTGGATTTAAGCTGTAATCCAACGTCACATTTTGATCTTCTGTTTTACGCTTAACCAAAGGCACTGAGCTACCTACGTGAGTTGCTGGGTTACTCGGTACAAGTTCGTCAATATTTGAAAAACGTGCCGATAACTGCAAGCGTTGATCATCAGTTGGCTCCCAGCCAAACTTAGCTAAACCACTTGTACCTTCAGACGAGCTGTTTTCAAGAGTTTGATCGTTACCAATTTTGATGTTGTTGCTATCGTAGTAACTGCCGTTAACCAACCAATCAACACTACCTGCAGAGTCTGTTTCAGATAAGCCATAAATCGCACCGCTCGTTTTAATGCGATCGCCATTTGATTCATAACCTTGCTTTAAGTAGCCACCAAAGGTGTCCTCTTCTTCTAAAAAGTCCGCAGCTGATTTGGTGTTTTGGGCAACCACACCACCAATTGCACCGCTCCCCCACAAGCTACTTGCTGGGCCACGCACCACTTCAACTGAACTCAATAGCTCAGGATCCATAAAATATGTTCCGCGGTGACCAGAGTTGGTGTTTTGACGAGCACCATCAATCGTTTGTAATACTCGTTGACCGCCTAGACCGCGGATTTCAACACCTTGAGATGAAGCTCGTGGACCATTGCTCACGTTAATATTGGCTTCATTTTTAAGTGCCTGTGCAACCGATGCAGGTTGTGACTCTTGCAGTTGCTCTTCACTCACTACCGCCACACTACGGCTAGTTTCAGATGCTTTTTCGCTTACGCGAGTTGCCGTAACAAGTACTTCATCAAATTCAGTAACTTGTTGTTCTTTGGCTTGCTGAGTTTGTGCAGCATAAGCGCTAGAGCTAAGAGCCATCGCAATTGCGATTACAACAGGCTTCTTGATCATTGGTTCAATCCTCAAGGTCAGTATCAATAACGCCCTAATTGGCATGTAGCAGTTTGCACACACCAAAAATTAGGCCGTTGTTTGTTATTTTGGGGCACTTTACCTGAGATAAAAAAAGAGATCAAATGAAAATCATTATCATTTGCGATCTCATTCAAGTTGATATATCTTATTAGACACTAATGACTCTGTTGTTCATAACCTTTTGTAAAGTATGTAAATAAGCGCACCAATTGTCAGTTTTGTAAAGATAGTGATGATTAGGTGTCTAGGTCGCAGCAGCACAAAAATTATGAATTCAACTAGTTAACCGATTTTTAACAGGTAAGAGTTTTCACCATGACACCTAAACGTTATTTTGTTTTTGGTTGCTTAACAGTGTTAATCCAAGGCGGCGTGCTCGCCTCACAAAATACACAGCCTGAAATAGCGCTAAGCTCAGGCAGCGCTATGGGATCAAGCCAAGCGGTTAGCGTGTCAATTGCCATGCAAGCGAGTACTGCAGCGGCAGAAATACCTGAGCCGGTAACACCTAAACAAAAAGTACCGGAAAAACAGCCTACGCCATCAGTGACAAAAACAGTAGCTAAAGCAAAGCCACAAAAAGTAGAGCCTAAAAAGGTTAAACCAGCTGCGGCAAAACCCAGCCCTAAAGCCGCTCAAATCGCCGAACACAAACCTCAACCTGTGGAAAAAACGGTCAGCAAGCAGGTTGAAAAAGATATACCGCATAAAGTCATCGATGAGCCGACAACTGAGGTTGCGAAAACGCCTTCTCACAACCAAAACCAGGTTGATGCCAAGCAAGGTGTCAGCCAAGAGTCAGTGGCACTCAGTCAGCCAACTTTCGCTGCACCACCGAGTCAGCCCCATTACCCTAAAAAAGCCCGCAAACGTGGCTTTCAAGGCACAGCCACTATTGAAGTGATGTTTAACCAACTGGGTGAGCAACTATCACTCACCTTGGTTGATAGCTCTGGCTACCGTCTACTCGATAAAGCCGCACTCAGCGCCGTAGAAAAGTGGCAATTTGCCGCACCAACACCACAAACAGCCTACGCATACACTGTAAGAGTGCCGGTAAAGTTTGCGCTGAACTAGCCCAAAAGATCCTGAAAATGGTGTTACGAGGAATGTAATACCAAGAGCAAATTAGCTCTAACTGCGGTGCGTTTAAGGGACAACGCAACAAATATTACTTTTTAACAGTTAATGCGATGCGCTTGCATCGTCAAGGAAACACCATGTCTCAGCCCTTATACCAGCAACTTATCGAGCAACTTGGCTATCTTGCTTGGCCGTTATTTATTTGCGCCTTTATCAGCTTGATGATCATTTTAGAGCGTTTAGCACTCATGCTGTTTGAATTACCAAAGCGCGATACTTGGTTAGCCGAGCTGCGCCAACAAGCGCGCAGTGCAACCCCAGAACAAAGACAAGAACTAATGGCCCAAATAAGCCAAGGCCGCAGCATGCTTGCCAAAGGGACTGCGCTACTTCTGAGTCATGCAGATCAATCACGTGCTATGCGTGAAGAAATCGTATCTTTATGGTTAGTAAAGCAAAAATCTAAGTTGTTATCAGGCTTAAAGATATTGCACATCATTGGGGTTATCACCCCGCTTTTAGGTTTACTTGGTACTGTTTTAGGTTTGATCGAGATGTTTGATCAACTGGGTTTATCTGATGGACCAGTAACACCATCGCAGCTTGCATCAGGCTTGGGCCTTGCGATGAACACCACGGCCGCAGGTCTTATTATTGCAGTTCCAGCCATAACACTTGCCCACCTATTTACGCTTTGGGCTGAGCGTCGCTGCAATAAAATCGCCCACGCACTTAATCTTCTCAACCTTTGGCTAGATGGCTTTGATCAGGCCTTAAGTATCGGCTCAGATTCAGCCGCGCAGTTATGTTCAAAAGCCGCAACCTGCAAAGAAGCAAGCTGTCATAACCAAAACGAATCGCAATTTACTCAAGCCGCAGGGTCAACGTCATGATTAGCGCAGGCAATGATGAAAGCAGCCAAAACTTTGGTTTAGATCTGACGCCGCTTATCGACATTATTTTTATCGTACTGGTGTTTTTACTGCTCACCGCTAACACCCAGTTATTGAGTTTACCGGTTGATGTACCAACTGAAGCCGACTCAAATCTCAGCGCGCTGTCTCAGGATCAACATATTGCAATCAATGTACTGCAAACTGAGCCGCATTGGGCCCTCGATGGCCAAAGCTATAACGATTTTGGTGCCTTTGAAGCCGCTTTTACACAAGCTTTTAAGGAGAACCCCAAAGCTAAAGTGATTATTGCTGCAGATAAAACAGCCCCCGTGCAACCATTAATGACGGTGTTAGCCGCAATGCAGCGCCAAAACATTACCAATACGCAGATTTTAATGGAGCCTTAATCGTCTCAATATTTTTTTACTTATTTTTTTTCGTTCGATTTTGATTGGCGATCCAACACGCTAATTTTATTACTTATTCTTGTTATATCGTTTTGATTAATTTGGAGTTACCCATGCTTGGTAAGAAATTTTTTAATAACAGCCACAACCGCTTATTAACCAGCGTTGCCTTGCTATCGACATTAGCATTCAGCCAATCAGTACTTGCTCATGCAGACCATGACCATGGCGATGCAAACAAGTCAGCTAACGCACGAGTCGTTAGCGCTGGTGCAGGGGTAACAGAATTGGTGCTCGCCCTAGACGCCGGTAACGAGTTAGTCGCTGTGGACTCCACCAGCCAATTGCCACAAGGCTTTGATAAAGTAGAAAAGTTAGGCTATCACCGCATGCTAAGTGCTGAAGGTATTTTAGCGCTATCACCGAATCTTGTGCTTGGCACTGACGCCATGGGTCCCAAAGCCACACTTGATGTGCTTAGCGGTGCTAAAGTCAATGTTATCCAGCTACCTGATGCACATACCCAGCCACAATTACTCAGCAATATTAATGAAATGGGTAAGCTACTTAACCGTGAAGAGCAAGCTAACACCCTACAAGAGCAGGTAAAGCAGTCATTTGTCCAAATCGAGCAAAAACAGCAACAAATAGCCAAACAAGGTGATGCACCTAAAGTGTTATTTTTACTACTACAAGCCGATCGACCAGCTCGAGTGGGTGGTGACGACACTGCAGCTGACATCATCATTAAGTTAGCAGGCGGTAAAAATATCGCCGGTTTTAGCGGTTATAAATCAGTGTCACAAGAAGGTATTTTATCACTGCAACCCGACGTTATTTTAATCTCAAATCGCTCTGACAAAGCCATTGAAAACCCAGTCGCTGATGTACTTAAGCAGATGCCTATACTTGAACATACACCAGCAGGTAAAAACAAACAGATCCAGTCGCTACAACCACAAGCACTTCTAGGTGGCCTTGGTCTAAGTGCTATTGAAGCAGCCGACAAGCTAGCTAGCGACTTTATTAACGTCAAGCAGTACTAGTCTCAGCAATCTGTCACTGAATAAAGTCCGCCCACTAAGATAAAAAGCAGGATAATTAAATGGATAATCGTCGTTGGCTTTGGCCCAGTTTACTCGCCGCTCTGGTGATAACGAGCCTGATGTCTGTCAGCATAGGTCCACTGCAAATTAGCCCCACGGTCAGTTTTCATGCTGTGGTTAATTGGCTTACTCAGCTTGATATAGGGAGCGTTGCGCCCCACGAGCAATTAGTGATAAATAATGTGCGCTTGCCACGTACATTATTGGCACTAGCTGTTGGTGCAGTACTCGCCCAATGTGGCGCTGTTATGCAGGGCTTATTTAGAAATCCGCTAGCCGATCCTGGCATTATTGGCGTGTCATCAGGCGCGGCGTTAGGTGCGGCAATCTGCATTGTGCTTATCCCACAGGGCGGCGAATACATGGTAGCGCTAAGTGCATTTATTGCAGGCCTAGTTACCACCCTAATTGTGTATCGTCTGGCAAGTAGCCCAAGTGGTACATCGGTAGTATTACTGCTGCTTGCAGGTGTCGCGATTGCCGCACTTGCTGGCGCAGGTATAGGCTTACTCACCTATATGGCAGACGACATGGCGCTACGTGATCTCACTTTATGGCAGCTAGGCTCAATTGCCGGCGCGCAGTGGCATTATGTTATTTTAAGCTTAGTCGCCTTAGCGCTAGTAAGTTGGCAGTTTAATCGCAGCGCCAAAGCGCTAAATGCCTTGTTACTCGGTGAAGCTGAGGCCCGTCATTTAGGTTTGGATGTCGATAAGCTCAAGCTGCGATTAATCGTGCTATGTGCCATAGGTGTGGGGATCTCAGTGGCAGCCACAGGTATTATCGGCTTTATTGGGCTTGTTGTTCCGCACTTAGTGCGCATGATGGTGGGGCCTGATCACAAGCAACTATTACCACTTAGCGCCATGCTAGGTGCAGCCTTGTTGGCACTGGCTGATATTGGCGCGCGCTCACTGGTTGCCCCCTCTGAGCTACCTGTTGGGCTAGTCACCGCGCTTCTTGGTGCCCCCTTCTTTATTGTGTTGCTGTTAAAGCAGCGTCACCGCTTGGTTTAAGGTTATTAGTATGCAAACAGACACACAAATGCCAGTACTTGAGGTCAACCATTTGTCAGTGCGCATTGGCCATAAACCCGTGCTAACGGACATCAATTTAACCATAAAAGCCGGCCAAGTTACCGCATTACTCGGCCCTAATGGCGCGGGGAAATCCACACTACTGAAAAGCTTTTGTCAGGAGGTTGAGCTAGAAGCAGGATTGATTGAAGTCTACGGTAAGGCAATCAACCACTGGGATCGCCAACGATTAGCTAAGTCACTAGCCGTGCTGCCACAACACGCATCGCTTACGTTCCCGTTTAAGGCAAGAGAAGTCGTTGAAATGGGACTTTACCCGCTATCGCTTAATCAAAAACAGGGCAAAAGGCTGGTTGGTGAACAACTTGAACAAGTGGCACTGTCACACTTAAAAGAGCGCAGTTACCCAACCCTTTCTGGTGGCGAGAAGCAGCGGGTGCAACTGGCGCGAGTATTAACCCAATTAGCGCAATCAGAGTTGCCGCCGATTTTGTTGCTGGACGAACCCACCTCAGCGTTAGATTTGGCTCAGCAACACAGAGTGCTTGCTTTAGCGCGTAGCCTTGCCCATGAGCAAAATTACGCAGTTATTGTGGTGCTACACGACTTGAATCAAGCTTCGCGTTACGCCGACAGATTAGTGGTACTGGAAAATGGCTGTATTGTGAGTGATGGTATTCCAAGTGAGACCCTAACAGCGGAAACAATAAGACAAGTGTGGCACTACGATCCTGTGGTGGTGATGGAACCTGGCAAGCAAACACCGCTGCTATTTTAAAATAATCTAGCCTTATTACCCATAGTGCGAGTCACAACTAATCCAGTTACGACTCGCTTTTTTATCGCCTTAAAGTACACTCTCTTTTATTAACCTTCCCTAAGTGATAACAGAGCTTACTATGACCAATATCGTCTATATCGCCACCAGCCTCGATGGTTTTATTGCAGACAAAAACAATCAAGTGGATTGGTTACATGACATTCCTAATCCTGATGGTTCAGATCTTGGATTTGGTGAATTTATGGCGCGGATTGATGCGCTAATAATGGGGCGTAATACCTTAGAGATAGTACTCAGCTTTGGCATTGATTGGCCATACACTAAGCCTGTTTTTGTTCTCAGTAACACCTTAACCAAAGTCCCTGAGGGACTCGAAGGCAAAGTGTTTTTGATTAAAGGTGAACTAACAGAAGTGATTGCAACACTGAACAGCCAAGGCTATCAAAACCTCTATATCGACGGGGGCAAAACCATTCAAGGTTTCTTACAGCATGATTTAATTGATGAGCTGATTATTACCACAATCCCAGTTTTGCTCGGCGGCGGTATTCCACTTTTCGGGGAGCTGGCAGCACCGCTTAAGTTTAAGCATGTTAAGGCTGAGCGCTTAGTTGATCATTTAGTGCAAAACACCTTTGTACGACAAAGATAAAACCACAATGGCTAGATAAGGAAATAATGCAAAGTGAGTAGCAATCAGGTGGCGAATTCAACAATTAATTCAACAGCTAGCTCTGTAACTAATTCAACAGCTCATTCTGTCATTATAGTGCTTGGTGCGCCCAACGATGATCAAGGTAACTTATCTGATATCGCGCTTTCTCGCTGCCAAACAGCGCTAAAAGCCTATCGAGAGTCACCGCAAAGTAAATTGTTACTGACAGGTGGTTTTGGCGCTCACTTTAATCAAACTAACACACCACACGCAGTGTATGGCCAGCGCTATTTAATCAGCCAAGGCGTACCTGAAACTGCATTTGCAGATATAGCCCTGAGCCGCTTTACCTTTGAAGATGCGACCTTAGCCATTGAAATTATTAAAAAGCTAAAATGCCATAAGCTTTACGTGGTGACATCAGAGTTTCATATGCCTAGAGCCAAGCTAATTTTTAGCCAGCTATTTGCCAGTTTAGACTTAAGTTATCTTGAGGCAACAACACCGGTTAACGCTGATAAATTACAATTATTGATGCAGCACGAGCTATCGGTTATGGATAGAGAAAAAGCTAACTTAGCTCGCTTTAGCGCTTTATCTGACTAGCTTTATTTGAACAGATTCAGCCTACGCAGTCTTAACTAACCGGCTCACTAGTTAAAAACTTATCCTGCAAAACCTCTATTACGCTATCAAGCACAGGTCCTGAACCGTGGCTGCGAGATACTATGCAGCCCACAGCCGTTAGCCAGCCGTGATACTCGTGAGCAACAGGCAGCAGCACTATATCTCCACGCGAGATCCTGGCCTCAATTAATGATTCAGGCACAACCGCCCAACCTACACCTTGTTCAACAAGTTTAATTAAGGTTTGATGAGTGTTGGCATACCATAGCTTCGAACTAATCGCATAACTAAACCATAATTCGCGCTGCTTGGCGCTACGGTGTACACACTGACGATAAGACTTTAGATCAGAGTCTTGCACTAACGGCAGTTTGGCCAACTCGTGCTGAGGCGAAGCTATCGTTAAAAAACGCGCTTGCCCAAGAGTAAAAAAGTCCATATCCACTTTAAGCTCACCATCAGCGTAAACAATGCCTATCTGCGCCTTACCTTTACGAACAAGCTCTTCTACATCAAAAGTTGAGGCACTAATGATTTCAAAATGGGTCACCGGATACTTATCAGCCAATGGAGCCAACATCGCCAACAGCTCATCACTCATTAGGCTTTCATCAACCGCGATAACCAGCTCATGCTCATCTTCTTGACTCAGCGCGACTATTTTCTGATCAAAATACTGCTGCTGATGCAATATCGAATAGGCGATTGGCAGTAAGGCTTTGCCGTTTTCTGTCAGTACTGGGGTATTTTTATCGCGGTTAAATAGCTCTTGGTTGATAGCTATCTCTAAGTTAGCCACCGCTTGACTCACTCCCGACTGAGCCCGTTTTAATTTACGTGCTGCAGCTGAGAAAGAGCCACTTTCACATACTGTGACAAAAATCTTTAGCTGCTCAAAACTGTACATATTTATCACCTAAATTCGATTATGCGCCGCAGACTATCATTAACAGTGATAGCTGTTAACTTTATCTATAGCAAATTTCTGCAATAATCTGCGTCCCTTTACAGAGTCGTTCTTTTTTGAACTAGGTATTTCGAGGCGCACAATGAGTATTATAGAGCGGATATTTCATTCAGTTTTGTTTGAAGTATTAGCAGTTACATTTTCCATTATTGGTTTAGCAATCTTTACTGATCATGAAGTGGTTTCCTTATCAGGTATGATGATAATCATTGCCACGATGGCAATGACATGGAACTTTATTTTTAACTGGCTATTTGACCAAGTCGTTACTGGCAATAAAGAAAAACGCCCTTTTAAAATACGTGTGCTGCACGTGAGCTTATTTGAAATCGGCTTACTGTTTTTTACCGTACCCGTTATCGCCTACATGCTAGATATTGGTATTATTGAAGCGCTGATTATGGACTTAGGTGTCACAGTATTTATTACCATTTACGCCTTTTTGTATAACCTTGCCTATGATCACGCAAGAGCATTTATTATCCGCCAGCGTGCTGTAAGCTGTTAAATCACTTTCTGTGAACTAATTAAGCCTATGAGCAGTTCTCATGGGCTTTTTTATGCCCTGCTCAGATTAAAATGTCACTGCGGGCTACACGATGACTAATTTAATTAGTCTCAAGCACTTCATCTATTAAGATTTAAAAAGCTGGTGACACCAGCAAAAATAAGAAGCAAATCATACCGTTAAATCCCGCCCTATCAGCAACATAAACAGAGGGTGCAAGCAATTGTGATCCCTACTCTCCAGCCAGACACGACCGTTTTTCAAAGCTCATCTTTACATTGCAAAGAAGAATTAATTGATCAAACGCACTAAAAAACCATTTGATAATAATTATCATTATCAAAATAACTTTTTATGTTGAGAGCTGTGATGATTCTAACGCCAACCATGACGGGTATTGCCAGCCCAGATCCCCTGCAACATGCTTTTAAAGTCAAAAGTGCCCCCCATGCAGGTCGAAGCGGCAGCCGACCGGTGTTTCTGCAGCCTGAGCAATGGCAACAATGGTGGCAGCAACCAAGTCAAGCAACTGAGCGTGCGCTTTATATTCATATTCCGTTTTGCCGCAAGCGCTGCACTTTCTGTAACTTCTTTGAAAATGGTACTAATCCGCAGCGCATTAACCGTTATATGCAACGCTTAACTGAGCAGCTAAAAATTGCCGCCGACACGCCGCTGGCACAAAGTCAGCCGTTTAATACTGTTTATGTAGGTGGCGGCACGCCCACCGATATAAGCAGTAATGAAGTAAAACTGCTTGGTGAAGCCATTAGCCGTTTTCCGCTTATAGAAAATGCCGAGGTCACATTAGAAGGTAGGCTCAACGGTTTTGACGACGATAAGTGGCATAACTCAACGGCAAACGGCTTTAATCGCTTTTCATTCGGTGTACAAAGCTTTGACACTCAAGTGCGCCAAGCTGCTGGACGCTTTGACGATAAAGACTTCCTGCTTAATCGACTAAACCAACTTAGTCAGCACCCAAGTGCCAGTATTGTGATTGACCTTATCTTCGGCCTACCCGGTCAAACCGCAGACATTTGGCAGCAAGACTTACAAGCGGTTATTGATAGTGGCGTGCATGGCGTGGATCTATACCAACTCATCGGCTTAAGCGGCACCCGTATTGATCATGCTCGAGAAAAAGGCAAAATCCTCGGCACTGCATTAAGTGAATATCAAGCCGACAGCCAAGCTCGCGCCAACATGTACGCCAGTGGTGCTAATCACTTTGAATCGCAAAACTGGCAACGACTGTCAAGCTGCCATTGGCGTCGAGATAGCCGAGAGCGCAGTGTATATAACAGTCTAGCTAAAAGTGGTATTGAGATTTTACCCTTTGGTGCTGGCGCCGGCGGCAGTATTCATGGTCACGGCTGTATGAACGCTCGCGATTTAAAGCAGTGGCATTTGGCTCATGATGAGGCATCAACAGAGCTTGAAACTAAATCAACCCAAGCAGTACAGGCGCCATCTGTTCCGGTACAAGTACCAGTGCAAGTACCAGTGCAAGTACCAGTGCAAGTACCCGGCATGTTAATGAGCCCTAATCCATCTGCCAGTTTAGATGCCATTTTAAAAAGAGGCTTAGACAGCGGTAAACTAGAGTTAAACTTATTGTCCAGCAATATGACGCAGCATCTGATGCCACTGTTTAGCGCTTGGCAAATAAATGGCTTAGCCACCTTGCACAAAAACACCTTAGCGCTAACCCTTGCGGGACGCTTTTGGAACGTCAATATGCAAACCGGTTTATTTGAGTTCCTTGCAGAAAACCCAATTACAGTGACACAAGAGGCAGCTTCACAATCACTTGCAAGCTAGCTTGCTACACAAATGTGATTAGCCACTAATTAGCTGCCATCATTAGTTAATATTTGTCTGGATGCTTATTTAGGCCACCACTTGAATAAGCATCCACAACTGCTTCTAAATCATGTTTAATCTTTGCATCTGGCAGTGCACTGCACATCCCTAAGCAGAGCTGATATAGTGCGCTTATTCTTCGCTAAGCATTCAAATACCCATGGCAACAACCCAAACAAATCAAGCATCCAATAAAAAATCTGGCGCGCAAACATCAGCCGCAAAAAAAGCAATTTCTGACGAAACCAAAACAGAAGCACTACAAGTCGCTAAATCGACACAGAAGCCTGGACAAACCAAAGAGCAAACTAAGTTGATTGCCCAAGGCATTGAAAAAGGCATTGCCGAATACAAAAAGTTGCAAAAAGGTAAGGCCAGAGAGCGTGATAAAGCACGCAAACAAGAAAATCGTGCCAAAGCGCGCGAGGCCAACATCGCCGAACAAGACCATAGCAATATTGAAGATAGAGCTGCTAGCCCTTACCTACCTTGGGGTTTGCTCACCCTAAGTTGGATTGGTTTTATCGCCTACATCGTATTTACGCAATAAAGCGCTTGGCTTTGTAGCAATCCTCTTTCTCGACAAACCGAACAATTAAGCACTAAAAATCAGTCTACCTTGACTATTTTTGGTGCTTTTTTATGGCAAGAAACATTATTTAGCATTTAAAAATATAGCTAAAACTGATATAAAATTAAGACTAAATTAATAATAAAATACATGATGAGAAATCCATTCATATTTTGTCATAAGTTGTCTTATCTCATTCATTGATGCCCTCATCGCTATTCACATTAACTAACTATACTTACCTTAATCAAAAAGTATCGATTAGCCGGAGCACACAGTCATGACTGAGCAATGTCCCCCAAAAGAACACGTTAGCAACAAGAAAGATGAACTAAAGGCTGTAGGCTTTATCATCTTCATTCTATTTCCAGCATTAGCCGCCACATTTGTTAGCGCCTACGGCTTGGTTATCTGGATCATGCTTACATTTAGTGGCGTTGCGTCTCACTAATTTCAATTACATTTTTAAATTTATTACGAGGATGCCGTTATGAGATGGTTACTTAACATCTGGCGCACACTGACTAAACCAGCTAAATACCTAACCTTAGGAAGTGTCAGTATTTCTGCCTTTCTAATGGGCATTATCTTCTGGGGCGGTTTTAACACTGCACTTGAAGCGACTAACACTGAAGAGTTCTGTATCAGCTGCCACAGCATGGAAAGTAAGCCTTACCAAGAACTGCAGCAGACAGTGCATTTTTCAAACCACTCAGGCGTTCGTGCAACATGTCCAGACTGTCACGTACCCCATGACTATGGCCGTAAAATTGCTCGTAAACTAGAAGCCTCTCACGACGTATACGGTTGGTTATTTAACACCGTCAATACGCCTGAGAAGTTTGAAGCTAAGCGTCTTGAAATGGCAAGCCGTGAGTGGAAACGTTTTGACCGTGATAAGTCAGCAGCATGTAAAAACTGTCACCAGTACGATTCAATGGACTGGGACAGCATGTCTAAGCTAGCCGTTAAGCAAATGAAGCGCGCTGCAGAGCTAGACCAAAGCTGTGTTGATTGCCACAAAGGTATTGCGCACAAGCTACCTGAAATGGGTACCGCTCGTGCACCAGAGTTAATCGCAGAAGTGGGTCGTGGTGTTAGCGGTGTTCAAGTGGGTCAAACTTACTTTACTGCACTAACTAAGCCTTTATTCTTCAACGAAAAAACTGACGTTGAAGCAGGTACACTTAACATTGCGACTAAAGTAAAAGTACTAGAAGTGAAAGGCACTCGAGCTAAGATTGGTATCACTGGCTGGAGAAAGAAAATCGGTGCAGGCCGCGTGATCTACTACGACTTTGGCTTAAACATTCTATCGGCTCAGCTAACTAAAGATGCTGCGCTTGAAGAAGGTGTGATTAAGACTTTCGAAGAGAAAGAAGATCCAATGACAGGCCTAAAATGGCAACGTGTTGAAGCAGATATCTGGACTGATACTGACTACTTGCTAACTGATCTGCAACCACTATGGGATTACGCTCGTAGCACATACAGCACAGCATGTAGTGTATGTCACACTCAGCCAGCTGAAGCGCATTTTGATGCCAACACATGGCCAGGTATGTTCCAAGGCATGATCGCATTCGTCAACATGGATCAAGATACACAGGCTTTGGTACAAAAGTATTTACAAGAGCATTCATCAACTTTCGATAAGTCAGCTCACTAATAGGACATAGCGTAATGAACAGAAGAGACTTTCTAAAAGGCTTAGTAGGAACATCTTATGTCGTACTTAGCGGATCATCAGTACTTGCGCCACTAAACGCTTTAGCGGCAGCTGGTGCAGATGCATCTGACGGCTGGCTAACCACAGGAGCGCACTTCGGTGCGTTCAAGATGAAGCGCAAGAACGGCGTGATCTCTGAAGTTAAACCTTTCGATACCGATATGTATCCAACAGATATGATCAACGGTATTAAGGGCTTAGTTTACAACCCATCACGCGTTCGCTACCCAATGGTACGCTTAGACTTTTTATTAAAAGGTCACCAAAGCGATACCACACAACGCGGTGATTTCCGCTTTGTACGTGTGACTTGGGATAAGGCATTACGCCTATTTAAAGATTCACTTGATGAAGTGCAAACTAAGTATGGTCCATCAGGACTACACGCAGGGCAAACAGGTTGGCGCGCAACAGGTCAGTTGCACTCAAGCACCAGCCACATGCAACGCGCGGTAGGCATGCACGGTAACTTCGTTAAGAAGATTGGTGACTATTCAACAGGTGCAGGCCAAACCATTTTGCCTTACATCTTAGGTTCTACTGAAGTTTACGCTCAAGGTACCTCTTGGTCGTTAATTCTGGAGCATTCTAAAACCATCATTTTATGGTCGAATGATCCATACAAGAACCTACAAGTCGGCTGGAACGCTGAAACACATGAGTCTTACGCTTACCTTGCTCAGTTAAAAGAGAAAGTAGCCAAAGGCGAAATTCGTGTGATCAGTATTGACCCTGTCGTCACGAAAACACAGCAATACCTAGGTTGTGAGCAACTTTACATTAATCCGCAAACCGACGTAGCGCTAATGCTAGGTATTGCTCACGAAATGGTAGAAAAGAACCTTCATGACACTAAGTTCATTGAAGGTTACAGCTTAGGCTTCGATAAGTTCTTACCTTACATTAAGGGCCAAACTGACGGTGTTGAGAAAACACCTGAGTGGGCAGCAGAGATCACTGGTGTTTCAGCAGAAATCATCCGTGACCTTGCTAAGGTAATGACTAAAGATCGCACCCAGATGTTGATGGGCTGGTGTATTCAGCGTCAACAACACGGTGAGCAGCCTTACTGGATGGCAGCGGTACTTGCAACCATGATTGGCCAAATCGGCCTACCAGGCGGCGGTATTAGCTATGGTCACCACTACTCAAGTATTGGTGTTCCATCTTCAGGTGCTGCGGCGCCAGGTGCGTTCCCACGTAACCTTGATGAAGGCCAGAAGCCTATTTTTGATAGCAATGATTTCAAAGGCGCGAGCAACACTATTCCAGTTGCGCGTTGGATTGACTCAATCCTAGAGCCTGGTAAAACCATTGACTCAAACGGCTCTAAAGTGACGTATCCAGACATTAAGATGATGGTGTTCTCAGGTAACAACCCATGGAACCATCACCAAGATCGTAACCGCATGAAGAAAGCGTTCCACAAGCTTGAGTGCATCGTATCGATCGATATGAACTGGACGGCAACTTGTCGTTTCTCAGACATAGTACTGCCTGCATGTACCACGTTTGAACGTAATGACATCGACATCTACGGCGCATATGCAAACCGTGGTTTGCTTGCAATGCAGAAAATGGTTGAGCCGTTATTTGAAAGTCTTTCAGACTTCGAGATCTTCACTCGCTTTGCTGCACTACTGGGTAAAGAGAAAGAATACACTCGCGGCATGACTGAGCATGACTGGTTAGTGAAGCTATACAACGACTGTAAAGCTGCCAACGCCGGCAAGTTTGAAATGCCTGAGTTCGAAGAGTTCTGGAAAGAAGGTTACGTATACTTTGGCGAAGGTAAGCCTTGGGTACGTCACGCGGCATTTAGAGATGATCCAGAGATCAACCCACTTGGTACACCATCAGGTTTGATTGAGATCTTCAGCCGTAAGATTGCTCAATATGAATACGATGACTGCCCAGGCCACCCAACTTGGATGGAAAAAGCAGAACGTAGCCATGGCGGTCCAGGTTCAGACAAGCACCCAATTTGGATGCAGTCTTGCCACCCAGACAAGCGTCTGCATTCACAAATGTGTGAATCAGAAGAGTTCCGTGAAACTTACACTGTTAACGGTCGCGAGCCTGTATACCTAAACCCTGAAGATGCTAAGAAACGTGGCATTAAATCAGGTGACATTGTACGCGTGTTTAACGACCGCGGGCAGTTACTGGCTGGTGCTGTGGTATCGGAAAAATTCCCTCGTGGCGTTATCCGTATCGAAGAGGGTGCTTGGTACGGCCCTGTGGGTGAAGACGGCAGCAAAGAAGGCGGCGCAAAAATTGGTGCAATCTGTAGTTACGGCGATCCAAATACCTTAACTTTAGACATTGGTACCTCTAAGCTTGCACAGGCTTGTTCTGCTTATACTTGTCTTGTTGACTACGAAAAGTATCAAGGTAAAGTACCTGCAGTAAGTTCATTTAGCGGCCCGGTTGAGATTGCATTATGATAAAAGATGCTGTGAACACAGAGACAGTTGAAGTTAACCCAGTAGATCAGGTTAGAAGTACGATTTATCAATTACTTTCGTCATTATTTGCCAAAGAAATTGACCATAAAACGCTACACGATTTAACCAGTGATCAAGCCAAACAATTTTGGGCGCAACTGGGTAGCGAAGCTGAATTTAAAGCTGACGTGGATGTTTTAGTCGCTGAGCTTGCTAAGCTCAATACAGATAAAGCATTACTGGAACTTGCTGCTGATTATTGCGGTCTGTTCTTAGTCGGGACTAAATACAGTGCATCACCTTACGCCAGCTTATATTTAACAGATAAGCCAGCTAAGAAAGGCGATGAGCCACTGCTCTTTGGTGAACAGCATCAGCAGATGACTCAGTTTTTAAAACAGAGTCAACTGCAAGTACAAAGTGAGTTTCCAGAGCCTGCAGACCACATTGCTGTGATTCTGGCTTATATTGCTCACCTTTGTACTCATAGTGATGAAGCCGAGCAACTCAGCTTTATAAAGGCTAACTTAGCTAACTGGCTAGGCAACTTTGTAACTAAAGTGACAGAGGTTGATACAGGTAATTTTTATCAAGCCTTAGTTCGCCTCACCTATGCTTGGGTGAAGTCAGACGCTGAATGGCTTGAAAGCGAAAGCCACTAAGCTAGCGCATTAAAAGCATCAAATAAAATGCCGCCCATGATCATCATGGGCGGCATTTTTGTTATGTATTACTTTTAGTTCACGACAAGCTTAGTCACAGCTTTTATCTATCGCTGGAAAACAGCGGGCACACCGGTTATTAGCTCAGTCGATACCGGCTGCTAACTCCACGATTTAATTACTGATATTAGCGCTTTAATCCTAAATAAGGATTAAAGCGCTTAACTTTGTTGCTGTGCTATCCACATATGCAAAGCAGTAATAGAGTCCGCTCTTAGCTCATCAAGCGCTTGGTGTTCATTTTGCTGATACGCACTTTGGCTTAACCCTAGCAGCTCTAATTGCTTACATCTTGCCGATAGTGCACTAAGGCCGATATTGGCACTGCTGCCTTTTAATGCATGCAGAATATGTTTCACATCTGCGTCTTGCTGCAGCAAACCTTTAAAATGTACTTCGCTGCTTTGTTCAAATAATTGGGCCAGCTCTTGCACAGTTTCTATTCCCAGATAAGCCAGATCTTGCTCAAGCTGAGAAGTATCTAGCAGCGGTTCTGAGGGTTCCTTGCTGGCTAAAGGCTCTTCACTGACAGAAAGCTTTTCTCCAACTGAAAGCTCATTGCTAGCTGATGGCTTTCTATTGGCTGAAGGCTCATTACTGGCTGATGGCTCATGACTAGCTGATGGCTCTTTGCTGGCTGAAGGCTCTTTAGCAACGATAGGGTCGGCGCTGCCTAACCAGTTTGATAACGCCTGCATATCTAGCGGTTTCATCAATACCAAGTTAAAGCCTTTTGCTTGATAATGCTGCATATCATCGGCTTGTAATTGCGCGGTAAAGGCGGCAATTTCCAATTGATGCCCAGCCTGTTGATTAACCGTTTGCAGCTCCGCAAGAAGCTCAACACCTGAACCATCACCAAGTTGAATATCGAGCATAATGGCATCAAACTTCTTGGCAGTAGCAACAGTATAAGTTTGCCGCGCAGCCTCACAGCTTTTAGCAAGTTCCGAACTGTGGCCTAAATGGGCTAAGAAGCCCTGAGCGACCATGGCATTAATTTTATTGTCTTCAATAACTAACACATGTTTTGCCGCGACTTTTTGTGCTTGAGTTTGCAACTCAATATCGGGGCAATCACAAATTACTAGCGGTAAACTAAAGCCAAAACAACTGCCCTTACCGACTTCGCTGTTTACCCATACCCCTGCGTCACTCAGTACCACATCTGATGCCAGTATTTGGCTATTACAGTAGTTGCTGCTATCACTGTTCATCAGTTCAACCAGCTGCTTACTTATGGCAAGACCTAATCCTGTACCGCGATCTCGGCCTTTGCTCGACTCATTGCTGTAGGCTTTAAACAGCTTTTTCATCGCGGCAGAATCAATGCCAACACCCGTATCTTGTACTTTAAATAACAGCTGCTTATCTTGCACTTCAACTATCAGCTCTACTCGGCCTTGAGGGGTAAATTTGATCGCATTACCCAGTAAGTTGAGCAGTACCTGCCTAAGCTTAGGCCCATCAATAAAAACCCATTTAGGCAGATTTTCATGAATAGCTCTTAGGGTTAAACCAGCAAGGCCTGCTCCGGCAAGCATAATCGCAACCACTTGATCTAATAGCTCATTAATATCCACTGCTCGTGGTTCATTAGCGAGCTTGCGCTGCTCAAGGCGAGAGAAATCTAAAATGTCATTCAATACCGTTTGCAGCAAGGTGCCGCTGTACTGCGACAGTGCTAACATCTGCTGCTGAGCAGGTGGCAAGTTTGAATGCCCGAGTAAAGTAAGCGTGCCTAATAAGCCATTAAGCGGCGTGCGGATCTCATGGCTCATGGTGGCTAAGAATAATGATTTAGCTTGGTTAGCTTGCTCTGCCATATCACGGGCAAGCTCATGGCCTTTAGACTCTTTATCGAGCTGAATATTCGCTTCTGCGAGCTCTAATGTTCGCGCTTCAACTTTGGCTTCAAGCGCTTGTTTATGCTCATATAATTCTGCTGCAGTCTCTCGTAGCTCGGCCTGTAACTTATGGTTATGATCAGTTTTTTGCTTAAAAGCTTTAATGGCACTTGCCATAGCCGCTAGCTCATCATCACCTTGGGTATCAATGGTTACTGCCGTATTACCTAAACTCAGCTGGGCTAACGCCTTGGTGGCAGCATCGAGTTTCAAAGCAATCCCTTTATAGATCACTTTATAAACCACCACAAAAATCACTAAAAACATAAGCAGCCCAGTAACCCAAAGCCCGGCTTTAGACCAGCTCAATTGCTTTAAATATTCGTGCCTAGCGTTTTCAGCCTCAAGGCGCTGAAACTGCATGGCTGTAGCGACCACTTCATTTAGCACATCGAGTTTGTCGGTGATTTTCTGTAATTGCAGCTCTTGCGCTCGGTTGAACTGAGTATATTCTTGCTGCAACGCAATACTTTCAGGCAGCTTTTGCAGTACGCCAAATTGCTTTAATAGCGCATCGGTACGGTTAGGATCGCGCACAATTTTGGCTAAGCTAGTGAGCGATGATAAATAGCGAACTTCAACATCGCCTACCGCCTTAGCAAATTTATCCTGCTGATGTTGACTGGCTGTTTTATCGCTTGGAGCTGCAAGTTGTGGTGGAATGTCGTAAACCACTTGGGTTGAGCTCGTCCCTATATCACCCAGTAATGTGTAAATACCAGACTCAAGCTCCGGCGACTGAAACATCTGTCCAATCAAGGCAATGTTGTGCACAATTTTAAGGCCGCGATTTAACCGTTCTTGAGTATCAAGATCTTGCTCAATTAGGGTATCGAGCAGTTGCGCAGTTTTTTCGCTGCCAACAGCATCGGGGTAAGCCAAACTCAATTTCGATAAAATACCTGAATCGACTATCGCTAGCTCGGCAAGTAATAGCTCGGTACTTTTATTGGCCGCATCGACTAAAGCTTTACCTTGCTGCTGCAGATCACGACTCACCGCAATACGACGCCCCACCTGCTCGCCAAGCTTGGAGATATCGACAATGATCTCAGACGCGCTTTGCTCCAAGCTAAAGTCAAAATTGACCTCAAGCTCCTTTAAAATTTTGATTTCACCTAACATGGTGGCACTTTCAATTGACAGCTTGCGGCCAACAAACTGCCGCTGAGATTCATCTTCTGTCAGCCCTAACTGCTTGGCGTTTTCAGCCAATGCGCTACTCGATAACGCCAACTGACTTGCGGCTTCTGATGCCGGTAACGCTCGGTTATATAGATACTTATCAGCCTCTTGCAAGCCACGTAAGCTAATGCTTCCTAACGTCACTAACAGTAATAACAATGAGCCCAACAAACCAAATGCCAACATGAGTCGACCAATCAGGCTTTTTCTTGATAAGGACAATTTCGGCAAAGAGGATTTAAGCAAAAACAATACACTCACTGTTATCTATTAAGCTGATACAATACTATACCAATTGCATTAAAGATTTAATCAATTCCAATGGGCTAATACTTTTTCAATTTAAGCCCAATTGGCGATTCATAGGGATGCTCACCATGGTCAAACTTCTACAGCAGCAAATATTTCTTGTAGGCTTAATCATATTAAGTCCGCTGGTTAACGCAGTAGAAACCAAGGCTTGGTCGTTAGAGCAACGCACCCCTTATGGAAAAACCATTCAGCAAAGCAAAGCGCTGAGCCTAAGCCCACTAAAAGAAGCTCAGCAAGCTTGGCGGATCTGCGTGTTAGTGCCGCACCTTAAAGATACTTATTGGACCGGTATAAATTACGGTTTAGTGCAGCAAGCTAAAAAGCTAGATTTACAATTATCTCTCTACGAAGCGGGCAGTTACTATGGTTTAGATAAGCAGCTAAGCCAACTAGATAACTGCATGCAGCAAGACTTTGACGCCATTATTATTGGCAGCGTAAGCCCAAACCTTTTAAAAGATTACTCTAAGCCAATCACTAAACCTATTACAGCGTTAGTGAACCGTTTAAGTCACGATAAAGTTACCACTCGGATCGGCGTAAACTGGTATCAAATGGGCGTAAAAGCTGCTGAACATGTTAAGCAAGTGAGCAATAAACCTCTGACTATCGCCTTATTAACCGGGCCAGACAAATTAGGTGGCAGCGACTCGGTTGAACAAGGACTTATCGATACGTTAAAGGGAAGCCAAGTAACAGTTAGTGCTGTGCACCATGCTGATAATAATCGCAACCTGTATCGAGATGAGCTCGAAGCGCTATTAGATAAACAAACACCAGACTATATTCTAGGTAGCGCAGTTGCTGTTGAGGCGGGAATTAGCATTGTTAGGCAATATCAACTCACAGATAAAGTTAAGCTTATCAGCAGTTATTTATCACCTGCGGTACTTCGAGGGATTTATCGCGGCAAGGTTGAGTTTAGCAATGACGATCAAGTCGTGTTACAAGGTAAACTGGCTGTTGATATCACTGTCAGGGAGCTGCAAGGCGCAAAGCCTTTTGGCGATATAGGACCTGAGATCCAAAGCCTTTATCCCAATCACATCAACCCAAATGTGCTAAAAACCAGTTTACCGCCAGCTGACTATTACCCTATTTATCGGGTAAATACTGATTAAGCTTATTCGACCGACTAAGCCTTAATCTTTAACCTTAGCGGCAAATAAATAGCCTTCGCCGTGCACAGTAACAAACAACTCGGCAGACAACTTATTACGTAGCCTTCGAATAATTACATCAATCGTACGGTCGTTAACGTCTTGATTTCGGTGACTTGTTTGCATCATTAAACGCTCACGGGATAACACTTGTTGCGGATGCAGTGAAAATGCAGTTAACAGTTCAAACTCCGCTTTGGTCAGCTTGATTTGCTCACCGTTATGGCTCAATTGGCGACTATTAAGCTCTAACACATAGTCGTTAAATGCGATGATATTATCATTCGGGTCGTCTTGCTCAGCGCTATCAGCAACGGCTTTTTTCACTAAAGACATGCGCCACAGTAAATTCTTAACTCTGACCAATAACTCTCTGAGTTCAAACGGTTTTGTTACGTAATCATCGGCACCCATTTCAAGGCCAACAATCTTGTCGATAGTTTCATCTCGGCCTGTCACCAAGATAATCCCCACATGACTTTTACTGCGCAACTCGCGCGCCAAGCTTAAGCCGTCAACGCCCGGCAGATTAATATCCAGCATCACCAAGTCAATGTGCTGACGATTAAACTCGTACCACATTTGATCGCCATCTTGAGCTTCGAGCACTTCATAGCCCTCTTTCTCAAAATAACCTTTTAACCTAGCTCTAATGACGGCTTCATCATCAACAACCAGTACCCGGTATGCCATATATCACCTCAACCCTAAACCGCTTTTATCTATAAAAGTGTCTGCATAAACGCGGCACATAATATACACAAGTTAGCACGTAAAGCGAGCAGTTGCGGTAGCAAGTAATAAATCGTCACAAAGTCAAAGAGATAAAAGGCAAAATCCAGATACAAAAAAGCCAACTTAAGTTGGCTTTAATAATTTATCTAGCAGCTAAGATTAGAAGCTTTTGCTAACACCGAAAACAACGCGGTCATCAAAGATTTCGGTTTGAGTGCCATAAACAAGATGCGATTCGTCAACTGAACTACCGTGGTAGCGTAAATCGAACGTTAGACCGACATAGTTTGCCTCAACACCTAAGTTCCAGTGTGTCCAACCTTCTGCACCTTCACCATCAAGATCTTGATAGCCGAATGAGCCTGATAGTTTTACGCCATTGTTGAAATCATAGCTCGGATGAACCGCATAGTTCACGCCTTGCCAACCATCAACGCCAAACCAATCATCTAATGTTGGAGTCACTTCTAACTGAATGTTAGCTTGGCCAAATTGCTTAGCCACGCGCACCCATAACTCAGTGTAATTTGAGTATGAAGCGCCAGGATAAAGATATGAGAAGACCATAACATCGTAAGTAAAGCCGCTGTCGCCAAATGCACCCGCTTTACCAATGTATGGCGCGGTAACGATTTCTAGATTTGGGTCAGCAAACTTAATGTTTGATGCAAATACACCTGTGTACCAGCCGTCATCATTTGCCCAGCCTAAGGTACCTTGTACCACTGGCACATCGCCGTCCATAGTTTCAGATTCACCACGGAAAACATAGTCAGTCGCAAATTTTACGTTACCGCTAATTTGGCCGCCCAATAGTTCGTTGTCATCTGCAGCCACTGCAGAGCCAACACTTGCCATTGCTAAGCTGCCTAACATAAGTGCATGTGTAAACTTCATAATCATTATCCCAATATTTTCGATCTAAGTTATTAAACTAAATATTCAACTTAAGGTATTAATTAGTCTAAGCTTACCAGCTTTAGCTTGTACTAATTTACTTTTTTACCTCAGCTTTCAACCTAGGTTTCATCTAAGCTTTTATCTAAATTGGGTAAAGCGTACTCTCAAGTTATTAACAACCTTGAGAGTAGATATGAATTAAAAAACCAACAATATGAAAAAATATGAACAAAAGGAATCCAAGTAACAGGAACAAGCCTATTAACTAGCTTTACTCATTAGTAAGCCTTTTAGCTCTTCAATTTGCTGTTTTAACTCCGCAACATCAGCAGCACTAGCAGGTTTATCTTGTTCATTTTCAGGCGCATCTTCACCACGCATTGCAGCGGTTTCTTGAGTCATTACATCTAGCACTGCGCCCACCATCATATTCAAAAATACGAACGCAGTTAAAAAGATAAAGCTTAGATAGTAGATCCAACTAAGTGGATAAACCGCCATAGTTTCATACATGATTGAAGTCCATGACTCAAAGGTAGAGATCCTAAATAGAGTCAGCATGGCAACCGACACATCGCCCCATAAAAAGTCATTCACATGGGCGAAGAACATGCTGCCAATCGCGCCATAAATATAGAAAATCACAAACATCAATAATGCGATATAGCCCATACGAGGGATGGCTTTTAACAGGGCGTTCACTAGCATTCTTAGCTCTGGAATCATCGACACTAGACGCAGCACTCTGAAGATCCGCAGCAAACGTGCCAGCAAGATAGCTGAGCCACCCGCTGGCACTAAACTACCAATCACGATAATGGTATCGAATACGTTCCAGCCGTTACTAAAGAAACGTTTCGGGCCATCGCTAGCTAAGAAGCGGATCACAATTTCAATGGCAAAAAACACCGTAATACCAATATCTAACAGCGCTAAGCTTTGCTCCATCCAGCTTGGTAAATGGTAGGTATGCGCGCCAATAGACAGGGCAGAAACCACAATAACGAAAATAATGAAGCCTTGAAAAAACTTACTATTATCAATTTTTTTTAGTTTTGACTGTAAGCCAGAAACATTCGCAAGCACGTTGTGCTCCTATATATGCAATAAATTAAGATTATGGGTGTAGCAAGGCAACTCAAGCCAAAAGTTAGCTTAACCAAGCCAAGAGTTAGCCTGTAAAAACAAAAGATCGCGCAGTTTAATAAGCAAGGCTTAATTTTGTGTTAATTAATACAGTATCTCATGCACCTTCATCCGCAAAAGGTACTGCGCCATTGCGACGGCGACACATTAAAAGCTTGCTTAAAATGCTTACGATAGACACTTTCTGAGCCAAAGCCCGCAGATGATGCCACATTAGCGATTGATAGCGTCGATGTTTCCAGTAAGGTCTGACTCAACTGTAAACGCTTATGCAGCAACCATTCACCAAATGTACTGCCATAAACCGCTTTAAAATTGCGAGTAAAGGTACGCCGACTCATAGCACAGCGCTCGGCCACATCATCAATGCTATAACTTTGATTGACCTCGGCTTCAATAAGTGACATTACCGCAGCAAAACTGGTATCACCGCTTATTTTTGCAGGTAACGGTGTCGGAATATATTGCTGCTGCCCACCCGCTCTAAAGGGCGCGGCAACCATCAACCTTGCCATTTCTGCCGCCACATCATTGCCCATAAAGCGCCGTAAAATATGCAAGCAGCAATCCAGCGCAGCAACTATGCCTGCCGAAGTAATTAACTGCGCCTCTTCAATAAATAACGGCTCACTGTCAAACAGCACTTTAGGAAAACGTTGCTGAAATAAGTCACTGTATGCCCAATGAGTGGTTGCTCTTTTGCCATCTAACAGCCCTGCTTGGGCGAGTACAAATGCCCCAAGACATAAGCCAACTATCAGCGCGCCATTGGCATGCGCCAGTTTCAATGTCTCAACCAGTAAATCAGATGCCACTGGCACATCATCTGGCCAACTCGGAAGGATCACTATGTCAGCATCGACAATCGATTCGACACTGGCTGGCTCTGCTAACAGCAGTCCTGCGCTATTGCGCATCTCAGTTTTTTCAATACTGTGCAGCACCACCTCAAAAGGTGAGGCTTTAGTAACAAACACATCGTTAAAGACTAAACTTGGCACTGACAGATGAAATGCACTGATCCCATCAAATGCCAGCAGTGCAAGCTTGTATTGTTTTGGCTGAACCATGGAGTTGACCCAATATGAGCGAAAGGTGTCCTTTAGGACAGTATGACACATTGAGTAAGCCAGAGATAATAGGCTTAAGTAAACCGCTCGGAAACGAACTATGAAAATACATCATCTACGCAGTGCCACATTTATAATTGAATCTGGCGACCACTTTATTTTGGTTGATCCTATGTTAGGCGCTAAAGGCTCTATTCCGCCTTTTAGTGTTTTACGCTTTAAAGCGCAGAAAAACCCAACGATAGATTTACCTCTCAATGCCGATGTGTTGCTTAGTAAAGTCACTCACTGTTTATTAACTCACAGTCAGAGTTTTGGTTTTAAACCACTGCAACATAGCGATCATTTAGATTTTAGTGGCGAGCAGTTTTTAATTAACAATAATGTTGCTGTCACCACTCCAGCGAAAGATAAAACTTACTTAGAAAAGTATGGTTTACGGGTTGAAAATGGCATTCAAGCTTGGGAGAGCATCGACTTTCTCGGCGGTACACTGACAGCGGTCCCAGCGCAGCATGGCCACGGCTGGATCCACAAGCTGATGGCAAATGGCTACGGCTTTATTTTATCGCTACCTAATGAGCCAAGCTTATACATTAGTGGTGATACAGTGCTTACAGCAGAGGTTAAGCGTGCATTAACTGAGTTTAAGCCCGATATTACAGTGGTCGCTGCTGGCGAAGCCCAAATGGATGTGGGTCAACCACTATTAATGTCGAGAACTGAGATAATGGAGTTTATTCGTTTATCGCCAGGCAAAGTTATTGCTAACCATATGGAGGCACTCAATCATTGCCCGACAACACGTGCTGATTTAGCCAGCGCACTCGCCGTGGAGCAACTTCAACAAAAAGTGCTGATCCCACTGGATGGCGAAACACTAACCCTATAGTGAGTCTCTGCTGACTTGCTATATTTGTAAACAATTAGGGCGCATTCATAGCGCCCTAGTTGGGTGAATAACAGCTTAAACTAACTGCAGCTCAATCTCTGCAAGATGTAACTCAACCCATTCACGGTTGATTGCTCCCCACTGGTTTATACGATAAAACCCCGCATTATTGCGCTCACCGTCTTGCACAAACTCACATTCAATTGCTAAATCGCCCAATACCGCAATGGCATCTTGTAGGGTTCGACGCGGCATATTGGTTAACTTGTGCAGTGATAATAGGTTATGTCTTTCATTATCAATTAAGTAGGCGATGTAGAGCTTGCGTAAAAAAGCTTTTTGCTGTTTCGATTCAGTAAGGTTCAGGCTCATATTTTTCGCTATTGTTATTATTAAAAAGAGTTAGCGATAAACTACGCGATTAACGACAAATAACAAGTGTATACAGAGCACATTCAACACAATATGTTGCCAAATATGTCTCGCTATAGCGGCAACCTCTGCCATGCTGATATAGTCAATTAAGCAAAACGCTTAAATTAGTGATAACTGAAACGGTGGCACATGAGTAATCATAAGGACAGTAAACTAGAGCATGACGCTCTAAATCAACTCCATTCAGAGCAACATGCAGCTAAGCTTGAGCAAGCGACTGAGCATGACGTCAGCCCAGCTCTCAATTCCAAACAGCCCAGCCCAAAACCTGAGTTAGCGACAAAACCAGAGCTAGCAACAAAGCCAGAGCCGTCAGACACAGCCACAACAGAACACAGCTGCGCAGCAGAATCTAGCAGCGCAGTAGAACCTAGCCAGACGGCAGCCAATCATCAGCGAGTTGATCTGCAGCAATGGCAAAGCTTTGAGCAAGTTCCGCTCGACCCTGTCCACGCTAACCACTACACCCAAGTGAATACCGAAAGCCTAATATTTAGCTGTTTATTATTGGTTGTCGCTTCATTAGTGCTCATCCTTCCCGGCGATTTCTATCCTGCAAAAGTGCTCGCTGTCAGCCTAAGTGCACTATTAATCATTAGTGTGGTGAGCTATGTGCGCTATCGGCATGCTAAGTCACTAGCTTACGCCGTGTGTGAACATGAACTGATTATGCAGCAAGGCTTTTGGTGGGTTAAACGCACTTCGCTTCCCTATTCAAGATTGCAACACGTTAGCCTTAGCCATGGCCCACTGGAGCGTCACTTCAACTTAGCGACTTTAAAGTGTTTTAGTGCCGGTAGCGGTAGCGCCGAAATTGAATTACCAGGAATTGAGCAGCAAACAGCTGAGCAGTTACGCCAGCACCTATTAAATCAGGCCGCAAAAGCCAATCCAACAACCGCAGCTCAAACAGACTCAACTCAAACAAGCGTAACACCAAAAAAAGACACTACATCGAGTCAGCCTGAGCAGCCAACCTTGGGAAATAGTGATAATGACGCATAAATTCTCCCAATGGTCATCGCTATCACCTTGGTCAATCATTAGCTTTACCCTACTCACTGCTAAACAGTTACTCAGCAGCGGTTACGCGCTCATTCCGGTCGTGTATACAGGATGGAAACAAGGTTTTAGTAGCCCTTGGGTGATTGTGGCCATTGTTGGCGTAATCGCAGCTATCTTTATTTTTAGCGTGCTGCAGTGGCTTAAATTTCGCTTTAGAGTAGAAACAGACAAACTCATTATTCGCCACGGCATTATCTTTAAAAAAGCCGACGAACTGCCGTTTACTAAGATCCAAAATGTACGCTTAGAACAACCACTGTATTTCCGCCCTATGGGGCTTTATCGGCTCATAGTTGAAACTGCGGGTTCTAAAAATAATGAAGCAGAACTGTCTGCACTCGATTATAAAGATGCACTCAGCCTTAAAAAGCAATTAATGGCCGAGCATGACTCACAAATTGCCCAAGCTGAGAATTCAGCTACCGGTGATATTAGTGCTATAGAGTCAAAACAAATCAGCCCCCTTAGCCGCAAGAATTTTATCGAGCTACTGCTATTTGGCCTTTATCAAAATAACGCCATTTGGCTTGCTGTCATTTTAGGGCCTATTTTTGGCCAGCTAGATTGGGAGTCAGTGGAAAACCTGCAACTAGCGCAATCATTCTTAGCTTGGTACAACAGTAATGTTGCGGTGAGCATCTTATTGCAGTTATTGTTTGCCGCATTAGCCTTAATTCTGTTTTACCTGCTGTTTTCTATTTTATCTATAGCCTCTGCTGTGCTGAAATACTTCCCCTATAAACTCAATCGCAGCGGTAATACCTTGCAGCGCACAGGCGGCATTATTGCTAAGCAAAACGATGCCTTAGCCATTAAGCGCATTCAAGTCATTAAGTTTTATCAGCCAATAGTTGGTCGTTTACTCAAGCTATGGACAGTGTACTTTAAACAAGTCAAAGGCCATGAAGTTGAAGGGCGCGGTAATACCAATATGCTGATTCCTAGCATGACGCGAGCCGATATTAGTGCACTGATGCCAAAGCTTAAAGGGATTGAAGCAACTGCCACATTATTGCCAATCCACTACCAAGGGATCCATATGGGTTGGTTTTGGCGTCGTGGTTTATTGCCTTTTCTAGTGCCAGCGATTAATACTTATGCTTTAGGCTTAAATCTTTTCACCGATATTATGTGGATTGCCGCTGCACTCTTTAGTGTGGGAATTTACCTAAAATACCGTCAATATGGCTATGTACAACAGGGCGACAACCTGTGGTTTCATTCCGGGCTACTTGGCCATAGCTGGCAACTTATTGCGTTAAGTAAGGTGCAGCATGTTGCCATTTCGCAATCACCGAATCAAAAACGCAGCGGCCTAGCAAACCTTGAAATAGGTCTTGCGAGTGGTACAGTTACACTGCCTTATATTTCAGTCATTGCCGCGCGAGACATTGCAGAGCAGTCGCTTGCGCTTATTCATAACGACCACCGAAACTGGATATAGCTATGAACACAACAACCTCAACACTAGAGCATGCTTTTACCCCAGACATGATTATTAACTTTTGGTTTGAAGAAATTGAGCCAAAACAATGGTGGATTAAAGATCCTGAGTTTGATCAGCTTATTACTGAGCGATTTGGTGCATTACTTGAACAAGCCATGCAAGGCGAGTTATACCATTGGCGCGCCAGCCCCAAAGGCCGACTAGCTGAGATTATCGTGTTAGATCAGTTTAGCCGTAATATATACCGTGATACACCCAAGTCTTTTGCCGCCGATCCTGTGGCGCTGGTTTTAGCCCAAGAAGCTGTTGCCATAAACGCAGACTCAGAGCTCAAAGCTAAGCAAGTACCGTTTTTATTTATGCCTTACATGCATAGTGAATCTCGCGCTGTACATGAAGTTGCCGTGCGGCTATTTAATCGCGAAGCGGCTCAAGCTAATTTAGATTTTGAGTTAAAGCACAAAGCCATTATCGACCAATTTGGCCGCTACCCACATCGCAACAAAATTTTGGGCCGCGAGTCGACAGCTGAAGAAATTGCTTTCTTGCAGCAACCGGGATCGAGTTTTTAATACTCACAAAAAAGCCAGCTTAGCCCATAAAGGCAGCTGGCTTTGAGTGAAATAATGACTTAATTAGCGCTATTTAACCACAAGTACTGGGCATTTTGCCTTGTTGGCAAGCCCTTCGGCAATGTTAGGGTTAAGCAGGTGCGAAATGCCCTGATGACCATGACTAGCAATCACTATCATACCAATTTCACCAACTTTGGATTCGGCCAAGATCTGATCTAATGTATCGCCTTTACGCACCACAGTTTGCACGGTTAAGCCATCATTTAGCTCTTGTAGCATTTGCGATTTGAGTTTGTCTAAATTGCCTTCAGCTGCGGCTTCTATTTGACGGTCTAATTGCTGAGCCGATTCCATCGCAATACCATAATGGTACTCACTTAATGGCTCACTCATTACATGCACAAGCCTTACACTCACGCCATATAAGTTTGCCATTTCAATGGCATAATTCATGGCATGGGATGCTGTTTCAGAAAAGTCGGTTGGGCATAAAATTTGTCGGGTACGCATAAACTCTCCTCAACCAAGCCGGTTTTAACTTGGCTGCTAAATAATAAACTGCAACTACTAACCCTATAAAATCATTTAATTAAAACGCCCTACTATAGTGCGCTTTATTTAACGACTAAAACCGGACATTCAGCACGATTTGCTACACTTTCTGCTACATTGGTATGTAAAAAATGAGCGAGCCCAGTGCGGCCGTGACTGGCGATAACAATCATTCCAGCTTCAGAGACTTCCGCTTCTTTTAAAATCTGCTCTGCAGCGCTACCGTGGCGAATAACAGACTCAACTGATAATTCACTATTAAGCTCTTTAAGTAAGGTTTTCATGTTTTCTGCCGCGCTGTCTTCCATACTCTGCGCCAACTCTGCAGGTGTAACAACCAGCATTTGATAGTTATCTACGCCAACAGGCTGCTCTATCACATGTACGATTCTTAACCCTACATGATAAAAATTTGCCATTTCAATCGCATACCTAAGCGCATGCGAGGCAGTTTCAGAAAAGTCTGTTGGGCATAAGATTTGACGAGTTCGCATAATTAATTCCTCCAAACGTTGACTTACTATTGCCATTACTAAGCAACATGGCAAACTTTTTACGGCGTATATTCGCGCTTATTTAAGCGCCTCATAACGCGGTAACCTTGTTAATTAATACTCCTGTTCAATATGTAAGGTTAGTCATTAAGCCACTCACGCGCCTGTTTTTTGCTTTCAAAAAACTTAGCATCATACGGGGTAAACCAATCAGCAATTTTCGCCATCCACTCTTGTAGCTTGCCTTCGCCTACAATGGCTATTTTTTTGAATGCTTTACCATGCTCGATACCAATTTTAAGATCGTCCCATGCAGCCCTAAGCTCCCAGCCTTCTAACTGTGAAATATTTGCCAGTACATTAATCTCTGGCTTATCCACCCCAGCAATTGCAGCCTCTAGCATGGGCACCATATATTCATAATCCTCATGAGTCAGTTTACCAATGGCGACAAATGTCATATAAAACTCATTGTCACAGCGTTCAATTCCCACCGAAATCCCGTGTGTTTCATTAGCCATTTTGAATCCTTAACTCGCATGTTTTTTGTGCGGTACGCTTTTAGTCTCTACTTCAATATTAGGGCTATTACGAGAATTAAATTTGATCTCGGTCACATCTTATATCGGTATTTGCGCTTTAATAAAAAGTTCATTATAGTAAAACTGACTAATCAGTCGGGCAATTAACCAACACCTATGGAGCTCAGTCAATGAACATGCACATCGACAATCAAACAGCGCAACCTCTTTCCCAAGTATTAGTTAAAATGCGCACGAGTTACCTCAATGAGCCCGCAGCTAAATACGATGCCAGAGTCGAACATTTAAAGAGCTTAAAGGCTGCAATTTTGGTGTACCAAGAGCAACTGGTACAGGCATTAAACCGCGACTATGGTAATCGCTCAGTCGATGACAGTATGATTTCAGATATCATGCCCTGTATTAACAACATTAATTACAGCATAAAACACCTTAAGAAGTGGATGAAACCAAGCTCGCGCCATGCAGGTTTGCTGCTGGCTCCCGCCAAAGTTAAGGTGCATTATCAACCTCTAGGTGTTGTAGGCATTATCGTGCCATGGAACTTCCCAATCATGTTGTCGGTTGGACCGTTGATAACAGCCCTTGCAGCTGGTAATCGCGCCATGATTAAACTGTCAGAATTTACGCCAGAAACCAACAAAGTCATTAAAGCCATGTTGAGCAGCATTTTTGATGACACTCATGTGGTGTGTATTGAAGGTGAAGCTGAAGTTGCCGCAGAGTTTTCATCATTGCCCTTTGATCATCTACTTTTTACCGGCTCAACAACCGTCGGTCGCCATGTTATGCGTGCTGCAGCCGATAACCTCACTCCAGTTACACTGGAGCTCGGTGGTAAATCGCCAGTCATTATTGCCGATGACATTGCTATGGATATTGCTGTTGAACGAATGATTTACGGTAAATGCCTCAACGCAGGGCAGATCTGTGTCGCTCCTGATTATGTTCTCGTGCCTCGCGCAAAGCTCAGCAGCTTTATCCAAGCCTATAAAGCCAAATTTACTAGCATGTACGGTAGCAAAGTCAGCGAAAACCCTGATTACGGCAGCGTGATTAATCAGCGCCAATTTGATCGTATTATGCAAGTGCTAGAAGATGCCAAAAGCAAAGGTGCGCAAATCACTAGCGCCAATGGTGAAGCAATTGACAGCGATAAACGAAAAGTACCAACTCAGCTGATTGAAAATACCTCAGATGAAATGTTGCTGCTACAAGATGAGATTTTTGGCCCCTTGTTGCCAGTGATCCCATACGACAGCTTAAATGAGGCGATTGAATATGTTAATCAACGCCCTCGCCCGCTCGCTCTTTACTTAATGAGCTTTGATAGCAAAGTACAACAGCAAGTGCTGACTCATACTCACTCTGGTGGTGTATGCATTAATGAAACCGTATTCCATGTGGCTGCCGATGATGCTCCTTTTGGCGGCATTGGCCCATCGGGTATGGGGCATTACCATGGTAAAGAAGGCTTTTTAACCTTAAGCCACGCTAAAACCGTACTAAGCCGTGGTAAGTACCTCAACACAGGTAAGCTTGTACACCCTCCATATGGTGGCTTTATCCAACGTGCACTGATGAAGTTCTTTTTACGTTAGTTTCAAACACAATCGAAAATCTAATTAAAATAGTCTGGATAAGATATTGACATGAGTCGTCTCGATAAAAAACAAGCGCTGTTAGACACAGCGCTGACGCTATTTGTTAGCCAAGGTTTTCATGCAACTTCTACAGCATCAATCGCCAAGCAAGCTGGAGTCGCAACCGGTACGCTATTTCATCATTTCACTTCAAAAGATGAACTAATGAAACAGCTGTTTCTGGGCATTAAACAAGAGTTTGCTGATGCGATAAAAGACCAAATCAGTCAAAAGGGCGATATAAAATCCGATGCCCAGCACCTGTGGCAAGTCGCGATAAATTGGGCGATTGAAAACCCACTAAAACAAGAGTTTTTCCAGCAATACTCTATGTCGCCGTCGATCCCAGCCGCCATTCGTCAACAAGCTATGAACGACATTTTAAGCTTTATGGGTGAGCTTATTTTGCAGGGGCAAAAAACAGGCGAACTAGCTAATTATCCACTATCATTGATGCAAGAGAGCTGTCATGGCCAGTTTTTGGCGGCAACACGATATTTTCTCGACCATCCCGAAACATGGGAAAACGATGAACATAAACAGGCTAGCTTTTCGATGTTCTGGAATGCAATGAAAGCCTAATACACTAGCCAATAGCAAAATCATGGATGAGCCTTGCTACAGTTGTTGAGCTAAGTGATTAAGCCTTATAAGCATGAACCAACAGCTGACAAATAGACGTGATATTCAAAGGAGTGAATATGTTAAGAATGAAAACTGAATGCGAGCTCTGCAAAGCTAAACTGGCACGTAAAGCCGTTGCCTATATTTGCTCATTCGAGTGCACCTATTGCAAGAGCTGCAGTGAAAAACTGCACTTCACCTGCAAAAATTGCCAAGGTGCCCTTGTTCTTAGGCCACCAAGACTGATTGAGCCATTTAAAGTCCCTGCCTCAGAACTTAAAAACACCCTGTTTAGTTAAAACCATAGCAGGTAAGACACTAAAGCCAGCACTAATGCTGGCTTTTTAATTGCTGAACCAGTCCCCCCCCTTATAAAACTCAACTCAAAAACCTCTTAACCACAACCAAGCATTAACAACGATATTTCACTTTCAACACGATATTTAAAGGCCTGCTTTAACGATATTTCGTGGTTGGTCGATCTTGCTCCAACTTATTCCTGCTAATCCCCTTATTTTTCGCCTTGGCATGCTAACTGCTCTTTAGGGAGTAATTAAAAATAAATCAAAAGCAACATAGCTTTAGTAAAAATAGAAATAGGGAAAATGATATGAATAAGAAACTGTTAGCATTGCTAATTCCATCCATACTTATGGCAGGTTCGGCCCAAGCGGTTGAAATTTACAATGACCAAACTAACAGCATCAAAATGATGGGCTGGTTGGGTTTTGCTGCCATCAATGACACTCACGACACTGCAGTAGTTGATAACTTCTCTCGTGTAGGTTTTCGCTTTGACCGCCAAGAGAAAAACGGCTGGCGCAGCTTTGCTCACACAGAGTGGGGCATCAATATGGTGACCAGTGATGACTCGTTAAATTATACTGGCGGTCAATTAGATGCAGAAAAGAGCTCTGACTTTCTGTTTAACCGCCTAGGTTATGTGGGTCTATCTAATGACAAATGGGGTAGCTTAACGTTCGGTAAGCAATGGGGCGTATACTATGATGTGGCCTACACAACCGACGTGCTAAACGTTTACACCGGTTACTCTGTTGGTGCTTATACCTTTGGTGACGGCGGCCTAACTGGTGCAGGTCGTGCCGATTCAGCCTTTATCTACCGCAACTCATTTGGCAACTTAAGCTTTGCACTGCAATACGCTGCTAAGCAAAATGGTGATGTGGCACTGTATGACAAAGATGGCATGCCTATTAACGACGGTTCACACGTAGATTTCGATACTAGCTATGGTGCTAACGTTGCTTATCACTTTAGCGACAAGTTCAAGATCCTTGCAGCTATTAACCGTGGTGACTTTAAAGGTGAACTAGCGGGTGAAAGAGTTGACGATACAAATGAGATCATCGGTATCGGTGCCCAGTACGGCTCGTTCTACCAATACGCACCAAATCGCGAAGCTGATGGTTTCTATGTTGGTTTCAATGCTCATAAGAGTAAGCAAAATGAATTAGTAGGTGGTGAGCTTTACGACTCTACAGGCGGTGAATTTTTGATTGCTTACCAATATGAAAATGGTTTTGTGCCTAGCTTCTTGTTGTCTTACCAAGACTTAGACACAGATGCATCAACTGAAATCAAAGGTGATTGGACCCGTCAATTTGCAGTAGCAGGCCTTCACTACCGCTACAGCAACGACACCATTATGTTTGTTGAAGCTAAATTCGACTTTAGCGACATGGACGATAAGAGCTATGAAGATCTGCAAGACAATAGCTACTCAGTAGGTATTCGTTACTTCTTCTAACTTAGCGCAATGACTCAAACGCGCTTTCCCCCTTTACTGCGCGTTTGAGTATTATAAAGCTCATCCCCTAAAAGCCATTGAGTCCTCATCATTCTCAATGCCCTGTAACATAAGTTCCCTGCAATAAAAAAACACTTCCTCGGAAGTGTTTTTTTATTAAGTTATCAATAGCTCCAATACAGCAGCAACTAACACAAACCCAGCTTTTTCATCTTGCTCTTTAGTGTGTTCGGATTGACATCAAGTAGCTCAGCTGCGCCGCCAGGGCCATATAATTTGCCGCCAGTAATGCGCATTGCATGGTTGATGTATTTACTGATCATAGTATCAAGTGGTACTAATTTATCGCTGGCATGACTAGGATCGACAATAATGGTTTGCCCGCTTTGAGTCGGCACTTCTTCTTTAGCTGCCGCAGTTAATAAGTCAAAGCTAAGCGGCCCCGATGGATTTTGAATGATTGCCCGCTCCAGTACATTTATCAATTCACGTACGTTACCCGGCCAAGCATAATTATTAAGCACGGATAATTGCTCTGGCATCACTCGCGGTAATTTTTCTAAATTGAATTTAGCAGCTAAGGTTTCAATGAAGTGTTGTACCAGCAGCGGAATATCACTGCGACGTTGTCGCAGTGCTGGAATATCAATAGGAAAAACCGCGAGTCGATACCAAAGATCTTCACGGAAGGTTTTTTCATGCACCATAGCTTGTAGGTTTCTATGGGTTGCAGCAATGACCCGAATATCGAGATCAACACTTTCAAATCCGCCGACTCGGGTGATAGTGCTATTTTGCAAAACACGTAATAAGCGCACCTGTGCAGACAATGGCAACTCACCAATTTCATCAAGAAAAATAGTACCGCCGTTAGCTTGTTCAAAGTAACCGGCTTTGCGATTTTCTGCACCAGTAAAGGCGCCCTTTTCATAACCAAACAGCTCAGAGTCAATCAGAGTTTCAGGGATCGCACCGCAGTTTACCTTAATAAAAGGCTTACCAGCTCGGTTCGATTTGGCATGAATCGCATTGGCAATAACCTCTTTACCGCAGCCAGTTTCACCTTGCATTAATACGCTAGTATTTAACCCCGCAATGGCATCAACCTGCACCATCACTTTTTTCAGCCCACCTTCTGAGCCCACCACACCATCGGCGGAAAACACACCGCGCTTAAGGTTATCGTTCTCTTGACTGAGTACTTGATTAGCCTTAAGTAAATTACGCCCACGCAGGTTAAAGGCTGTGATTAACGACAAAGTGTCTTTATGAGGTTCAATAAGATCGGCATGGATTGGTTTAAATTGTCCAGGTGTTTTAGAGTAAAAACCTACAACACCAAGATGCGTATTGCTGCTCACCATGCGTAATAAAATCACCGATGCGATTTCAGGGATCGCTTGCGGCGCAACAAAGTGAGTCACTTGATCGTGCTCGATATCATTAATAATGCGAATTATCGGGCGGTCATTCTGCTGTAAAACCGACTCCATTTCAGGCGAAATTTTTACCTGCTTTTCAAGTGCTACAGCTTGATGCTCATTTACATGGGACAGGAACTGGATATCACCATGCTCCGGGCGATAGATATTTAGAAAAATACCGTCTATCGGCAAATGCTGTTTGATAAATTCGTAATAACGTTGCAGAGCGACTTCGAGTGATAAACTACAGCATAAGCAATGAGTCGCCTGATAATAAAATTGTTCTTTCATTGAAATCTCGAGTTAATCACGAAGTTTCAAGATGGTAAATCATTGCATATAGTGAATCTGTGCCCCTGTTCATAAATTAATGTAAACAGTGGCTAAATTACCCGCTCAAACTATTCTGCGTCCCAATTAACAAATCCTTATTTAGCTAACATGCACTACCTAGCCGACAAATTAACGCAAATATGTGACATCGTCAGTAATATATAAAAATATGTGAATTATTTTAAATTTAACTAATATCTGTGATGCTGTAACACTCTATAAAGCTAATACAATTATCCAGTCAAAAATTCAGTTCCGTAGACATAAAACTGAATCCAAGTTCACAAAAACATGGTTTAAAACATAATAAGCAAAACAAACTGCGTAAAATAAATCGGGTTAGTTATATTTAATTCGTTCTAGCCCGCATTCATTCAATGATGCAGCGGTAATCTCAGTCTGCAAAAGGCTTAATCCGACAAAGACTTACTATGCAGGGCTAAAAACTCACATTATAACTTGCCGTTTAATTGCACATTACAAATAGGTACTTGCTAGTAAAAACATCATAAAACTAATACTCGCAAATAATAACGTTAATAAACCAAGCTTTAAAACAGCAAAGCTAATAACGCTCAGCACCATAAAAATAGAAACTAAAACATAGCTAAAACAAAGAAAACAAGATAAACATCACAAATAAAAAACTATAAAAACATATAAAACGTACAGTTAATATTCAACAACAAAAAAAAGATAACAACATAAATAAAAACTCAATCAAAAAATATTATTAGCGAATAGTTAAAGCTAGCTCTCATTGCTTTATTTTTTAACATCAATGCCATTGATATCTCAAGATAACCACGAAATATCAAGACGACTTACCATGATATTTCGTGGTTTTATGTTCCTGTTCATAAATAAATAGGAATAAAGCATCAAATCTCGAGTTGGCATAGTCGCTGCAACTTTACCTGTATCAAATTGGGCACAGATAGCTCAGATACCCAAATAAAATACAGATAGGGAACCAAGAGATGAACGACAAAGAACAAGTTAGCCTAGGCAGACGCCAGCTATTAAAAGGCGGTGCAGCAATGGCAGTTGCAGGACTAGGTAGCACTGTAGCCTTATCTGCAAATGCAGCATGCGTAACCCAAGCTGATGCAAAGTTTGATGAAATTGTTGATGTAATCGTTGTTGGTAGTGGCTTTGCGGGTATGTCAGCAGCACTACAAGCTAGAGAAAACGGCTCTAGCGTTATGATCATCGACAAAATGCCAGTATTTGGCGGCAACTCAACCATTAACGGCGGCGCCATGGCTGTTGCCGGTTCGCCACTACAAAAGAAAGAAGGTATCGAAGATTCTGTTGATGTAATGGTTGCCGATATGCTTGAGTCAGGCCGTGGCATGAACGATGTCGAAATGCTTAAACTAGTGTGTAACGGTACTTCTGAATCTTGTGATTGGTTGATTGCTCATGGCGTTGAATGGAAGCCTTTTGTACAGCACTTTGGTGGTCACTCTATCCCTCGCGTACTACAAACCGTACAAAGCTCTGGCGCAGGCATTATCCGTCCGCTGATCAAAGTTGCCAAAAAGAACGGCATCGACATGCGTAATCAAGCCAAGCTTGAAGGTTTCATTAAAGATGAAAATGGCCGCGTAATTGGTATTGATGTACGCCAAGGCTATTACTTCCCGAAAGAACGTACTGGCAAAATGGTTAAAATCGGTGCCCGTAAAGGCATCATCATGGCTACTGGTGGCTTTGGTAACGATATCGAATATCGTCAAATGCAACAGCCTGAATACACTAACCAATTAGATTCGACTAACCACGCAGGTGCGACATCTGAAGCCCTAAAGCAGATGATGTTACTGGGCGCTAACCCTATTCACTTAGATCAAATCCAATTAGGCCCTTGGGCATCTCCTGATGAAAAAGGCTTTGGCACGGCATCTCAGTTTAACACGATTGCGACTTACCCAAGCGGCATCGTAGTTGATGTGCGCACTGGCGAGCGTTTCTTTAACGAACTTGCTGACCGTAAGGCTCGCGCTGATGCCATCATGACCCGTCGTGACGCTGAAGGTAACCCTGTTTACCCAATCGGCTTCACTAACGCTGAAGGGGCAAAAGACGCGCAAACTTTAGATTGGGGCTTGAAATACAACGTTATTAAGAAAGCGGACACCCTAGAAGAACTTGCAAAAATCTACAACATGCCGGCAAAAGCGCTAATTGCTCAAGTTGAGCGCTGGAACGAATCAGTGACTAAAGGCAATGACAGTGAGTTTGGTCGCCCAATGCAAAAGGCCATGCTGCTTGATAAAGGCCCTTGGTATGGCGTGCGTATGTGGCCAAAAGTGCACTACTGCATGGGCGGCGTAAAGGTAAACACCGCATCTGAAGTACTACACCTAGTGACCAACAAACCAATTCCAGGATTATACGCAGCTGGTGAAGCCACTGGCGGCATTCACGGTGCAAGTCGCTTAGGCGCATGTGCTGTTGCCGAAGGCGTTGTAACCGGCCGTAATGCGGGTCGTCACTGTGCAGACAGCCAAGCTGTGACCCTAAAACTTGCTTAATAAGTCGCTACTAAATTTAATAATAAAATTATAGGAATGATGAAAATGAAAACCACTAAAAATGTTGCGCTAACAACTCTTGCTCTAGCACTTACCGCAGGCCAAGCAATGGCTGCTGATACTGTAGTACTAGATGGTAAAAGTTTAACTCAAGAGCAAGCGTGGCAAATCGCTGATGGCGCTAAAGTAAAAATTGCTGCGCAATCAGCAACTGCACTTGTTAAGTCTCATGAACTACTAATGGAAGCTGCGCGTTTAGGTAAGCCTGTATACGGCCTAACTGTAGGCGTGGGCTTAAACAAAGACCACAAGCTATTTGACGCCAATGGCGAACTTAGCCCTGAAGTCATGAAAGCTTCAAAGTCATTTAACTACAGCACTCTACGCGCCCACAGCGCTGGTGTTGGCGAAGCTATGCCTGTTAAGTTAACGCGTGTTGCGCTAGCTGTACGCTTAAATACTATTTTGTCTGGCCACACAGGTGTTCAACCTTATGTTGCCGAGCTTTACCAAGCTTACTTAAACAACGATATCACGCCGATCATTCCATCTAAGGGCACTGTGGGCGAAGCGGATATCTTGCTGTCATCGCACGTTGGTCTAGCCATGATCGGTGAGTGGGATGTGATCTACAAAGGCGAGCGTATGAATAGCACGCTAGCAATGAAAAAAGCCGGTATTAAAGCGCTTGATCCAGTAGGTAAAGATGCGCTGTCGATTCTGTCAAACAACTCTGTAGGTGTAGCTTATGCGATGCAAGGCTACCGCGATGCTAAGCATCTGCTAGAAGTATCGCCAACGGTATTTAGCTTAAGTCTTGAAGGCCTAAACGGTAACGTATCGCCATTCTTGCCACAGACTAACGATATCCGTCCGTTCCCATTCTTAAAAGAAGCCACCAGCGAAATTCGTAACGACTTAACCGGTAGTTACTTATGGGATGCAAACCCAGAGCGCCCACTACAAGATCCGCTAAGCTACCGCACTACAGCTTACACTTTTGCTAGCGCTTACAAAGCGCTTGCTGATCTTGACCAAGTGATTGATATTCAAATCAACCACTCAGACGATAACCCAGGTGTTATCGTAGGTGCAGGTATTGATTACGGTAATAACTCTCAAGTATCTAAGTACTTAGTTGAAGGCAAAGGCGGTGTGTTCCCAACAACTAACTTTGAGCCATTACCTGTTGCACTTGCAGTACAGCAGTTAGCCATTGCGCTGACTCACGTATCACACAACAGTGCTATGCGTACGATTCACTTGTCAGATGACCACTTTACTCGCTTACCACGTTTCTTAAGCGCGCCAGGTAACAACGGCCATGCTTTTGGTGCAATCCAAAAGACATTTGTTGATATGCAAGTACGCAACAAGGCGTTAGCTAACCCAGTATCATTCGACGGTATTGCGATTGCAGGTAACATTGAAGACACCTTCACTAACTTAAAGCTTGCTTCAGAAAGACTAATTCAAATCGTTGATAACACGAACGTTATGTACGGTCTTGAGCTAATGCACTCAACTCAAGCAATCGATTTACGTAAACTTGCTAATAAAGACTTAAAACAAGGTGAAGCAACAAAAGCCATGTACGAAGGTTTCCGTAAGCAAGTGCCATTCGTTGAAATCGACCGTCCATTCACACCAGATATTAAGGCATCAAAAGCGTTTATCGCCCAGTACTAACTTTTAGTACCAAGAGTAAGTACTAAGCACAATAAGTACCACTCGCAAGATACTTTTGCACTTGCTCAGCGTTACCAATACCGCTCCCTTTGGTAGCGCTGAGTAAGTCGCAATAGTGTCACAACGCAGCAGCGATTTAAGCAAGATGTTATACAAGTTATCGGGCGCTATGCCCAACAAGGATTAAAGATGTTAAAAGTATTATCGACTATCTGCATGTTAATGCTGATGGCTATCCCAAATGCCAATGCAATGAAGATTAAAGATTACCACCAAGAGATCATGACAGGTGATAACGGTAAAGTTGAATGTAGCGCCTGTCACGGTGATGCAAAGCGTAAAACCATTCCTGACGCTAGTGCATGTGAAAGCTGCCACGGCAGCGTTGAAGATATTGCCGAGCTAACTAAACGCCCAGCTGATGCAGGTCATGATGTAGAGCCAAACCCACACGACAGCCTACATTACGGTACTGACTTACCTTGTACTTACTGCCATATGGAGCACAAAGAAAGTAAGGTTTACTGTAACCAGTGTCATGAGTTTGAATACCCAGAAATGAAGCGTTAACTGCTAGGTTTTAGTAGCAAAAAGCCACGCTAAACAATAGCGTGGCTTTTTATTAGCTTTGATTTTGCACATTGATGGGCTAAAGCACAACCTACTAAAAAATAGGTTCTAGTCGCTCGCTTCTATGCCGCAGGCCATTTATCTTTTCTTTTCCGTAAGCGCAGCGTTCCGTAGTGACTACGTCACGTTCCCTAGGCCGTAGGCCGTTCGGCTCTTACCGTCTCAGCTTTACCCGTCTTTGCTTTTCCTACCTTATCTTAACCCTATAACCTTCTTTTAAACCGCCTGCCAAAATACGGTAAATGAAGCAAAAATGGCTACAAACCAAGATAAAGAGCGCAGCGTTCCTTTATCCATTAAATATAAAAGGTGATAAAAAACCCGAGCAATCACGTGCACCATGGCCGCGGTTTCAGCAAGCGCATTCACCTTACCAGTCGCAATAACTGCTAATACCGACAGCCCAAAAATAAGCAAAGACTCGAACGCATTTTGGTGACCTGCAACAGCGCGCGCCCCAAAGCCTGTAAGTTTAGATTGCTGCTCCCTTGGGTGATTGTTGTCATATCCCCCCAGTTTCGCCATCGCTACAGCCACCGGCCCTTTAGCCGCATAGGGCAGCAACATAGCAATAAACAAACAGATAAGTAATGTGGTCATAGTTAAGTCCTTTTCTTATTATTTTCTCTAGCCCAAGCAATTGATTGATAAAAACTAATATAGCTAACGTGCACCACTTAAACATAAAAAGGCGCGGCAGGTAAAGTCCCTGTCGCGCCCACTTTACAGCTAACGGTGACGATTATTCAGCAACAGCTTTTTTCATCTGCAAACCAATAAAAATAAAGCTAAGCCCTTCAAACAGAAACGAAACCCCAATGAAAACACCTAGAATAGACAGTGAGAATTCAGGGTTGCCCATCAAGCTAAAAAAGTAACCCGCTATCAGCGTTGAGATTAAGCCGCTCACCACAATCCAGCGCCAACCCGCTAAATTACTACGACTATTAAAACCGAAAAACATCCGTGTGACGCCATTAAACAACATAATAGTAATCATCATAATCGTAATGGTGAATAAGCCGACATAAGGCTCGGCAATAATCATGATGCCACCAATCAAGTAGAACAGTGCGCTAATCACATACCAGAAATTGGCTTTCCATTTGGGAACACTGAAGATGTGATAAAGCTGCACTATGCCAAGCACTAAGAAAATAGCGCCAATAATAGTGGTAATAGTCACGCCCACAGCAACCGGTAAGCTAATGGCAAAAATGCCACCTAGCGTAACCACGGCCCCAACCATAACAAACCATTTCCAACCTTTACTCAGCATCGCATTGACAGGATTATTCATCAGTTTTCCCCTAAGTTACCCGCTTCTAAGTATTGGTCAGCATTAGAGATATAACTAGTTTGCGCGACCTATTTTGTCGTCAACAAAATGCCTAGTGATAATTAAGGTAAATACTAAAACAAACGTTTTCAGGAAATGGACTAGCCAGTAATGATAAAGCGGCAAACCTTTGCAAGACATACCGCTGTATAGATAGGAAGGCTTAACGGGCTTTATCTAAAGCATTACATAATGCTTCAACACCGAGTAATGCTCTTGGTGCTGCGCGGTGAAGTAGATCGGCATTAAGCTGATAGATATGCTGATTTTTAACCGCTGGGATCTCTGGCCACTCGTTCCAGTTTATGCCGATAATGTTGCCCTCGTCTTGGCTTTGCAAAATCACTTGTGGATCTTTTAATACCACGGTTTCTAGGCTCACCTGCGGATAATCGCTTGCCGCATCAACAAATACGTTATCGCCATGGCAAACTGCTATTATTTGTTGGATCCAGCTGTCTTTAGCGACTGTTCGAAGTGGCGTCGACCACAGTTGATAAAATACTTTTACTTCAGGCTTTGCAAAATTGTCACTACGCAGTTGTGCCAATTTAGCTCGGTAATCATCAGCGGCTTGTTTCGCTTGAGCTTGACTGCCAGTCAGTTCACCTAACGCCTCAAGCTCATCCGCTACCGCCTCTAAAGTCTTAGGGTTACTATCAAACACCTTGAAACCTAGCTCTTTAATCCGCTGAATATCTTCAAGCTTATTACCACTTGCCCATACCACGACTAAATCAGGTTCTAACTCTAAAATACGCTCAATCTGTACGCCATGATAACCACCAATACGCGGGATATTAAGTGCGGCCTCGGGAAAGTCTGCATATTCAGTGGTTGCCACAATAGAATCTCCCGCGCCAATGGCATACAGCATCTCCACCGAGTGTGGTGACAACGCAACAATGCGCTTAGCTGGCTCAGCAGCGAGTGCGGATACCGAAATAAAGAGGCTTAACGCTACAGATAGCTTATACAAGATGTTCATAAAATCCTTTTTACTTTAAGGGAACCAAAACTAACACAGATGATGGGTATAATTTCAAACAAAACCACCGCAGTAAGATACCTTAGTTAATATTGATATCCCATAGAGTCATAATGAATTCTACTGTTTGACTGATGTAGACCTAAGATATTCAGCTTTATAAACGATTTTTCTAACAGGCATTTATCAAATCAGCATAGCCAAAACTGGCTTAACAAAATCAAGCTGTATTGTATCTGTGACAAACAATCTCAAACTCGTACTTGATTGAAAATAGCAAAGTCAGCAGGTAATCATTATGCTACCCATCACGAGAGAGATATCTGTAGAATCAATAACATTCTCCTATTGTGACTGGCTATCTAGCGGAGATGACGCACTGCTATAATCGCTGATTTGAAGCTGCGGGATAGGGAAAGTTAGTCGCAATATAGAAATGCCGTGAACACTCAACAAAACAACTAAGAACCAAGCAATGCAATTATTCCCTCGACCTACTTTTATACGACGCTCACTTGCCCTTACGATAACTGCAGCTTTAGTTACACTCTCCGGCTGCGCCATACAAGTAGCCCCAGAGCAAGCTCTAGATGATGAGCTCAAAGAGTATCGTCAAATCGAATCTCCAACAGAGCAGCAAACACAAACCCTAAAAAAACAACTCGAAGAGTCTGAGTCTCGAAGCGCTTGGGCAACAGCAAGCCTTGCTAACCTGTACAACAAAACAGAAGCTAGCCAACAAGATAAGTCACAAGTATTGCCCCTCTACGAGCAAGCGTTTGAGGAGGGTTATCTCTCTGCAAACTCTATGGCCTACGTAGCGAATCAGCACTTAACCGGTGGATTACCTAATGCGGATAAAATCAAAGGTTATCATTACCTGCGCATGGCCGCGAACTTGAATAATGAGTGGGCTCAAACTCAAGTTGCCAACCTGTTTTTAGATGGCAATGATGATCTGCAAATACCTTTTATTCCTAAAACATCGATACTCTATATCCCAGAAGAACATGTTGATTTTAAAGCTTGGTATTGCCTTTCAACATTCAATTACCGCATGGATAAAACCTGCGTTGAAAAAATCCTGTTACCCAATGCCAATACTCAAAACCCTTACGCACTGCTTGGGGCTGCGATTGCTTACGAAAACGGCTGGCATGTTACAAAAGATCAAGCTAAGGCCATAGATTATTATCGACAGGCCGCCGAAATTGGCGTACCAAACAGCAAGCAGTATCTGGGCGAGCTTTTGTTAGCTTCAAGCAAGCCAAATCAGCAGGCTGAAGGTGTATCACTGTACGAGCAACTCATAGGCTCAGACACTGCATTAGCCTCAAGTTTACGTACTAAATTGGCAACTTATTATTTCCAGCACAAACGGTATCGAAAAGCGTTGGCTTTAGCACAATCTGCAGGCGCTGACTCAGAGGCCTACTACCAACTGTATCAGCAGTACGCAAAGGGTTTAGGCGTAGCAAGAAATAGCGCAAAGGCTGAAGCTTACCTGCAACGTGCAGCCGTCAGTGGCCATCCTGATGCAATGTTCACACACTACTCTGCGGCTAAACTCGAGAAAGATGAACGTGTACGCCTTATCAAAATGGCAGCAGAAATGGGTAGCGTTGAAGCTTCAGTGTGGGTGGCAAAACAAGCTAAATCTGTAGCAGATGAAGATAACTACCTATTCTGGCTAAAAGAGTCAGCTATTGAAGGCGACATAGATTCACAAATTGAACTGGCGCAATATTACCAAACTCATTTGTCAAAGTTAGCTTACGCAGGTATTTGGTATCAACGGGCAGCGGATCAAGGCAGTAAACAAGCAAAGCGCTGGCTAGCCGAGCATCGTTATCTGTCGCTCAAGTTACCTTCTGGCAAACTGTTAAAAGATGGCTCATTTATTTTGCCTAAAGATCACACGCTGATTTTTGATGGCAGTAATAAATACCTGCAAGCTAATATCAAACAAGTTTGGCCAAGCCATTGCGGCTGGGTGATCCAGCGTGAGTCCGGAGAGGCAACAGTCGCGGTGCATCAATCTAAACCTTGGTGTGAACCTAGTGATCAAGAGCTCGAGCTCTTATATGAGCATGGGGTTAACAAGGTTGTCCATAATCATGGTGCCACAGCGGTACTACTCAAAAATAACCAAGTCATCACTTGGGGAGGCAGACAAATTGGCGGCTACCTAATTGAAGAAGCTCAATGGCATGAAGAGCAAGCCGAGAACTGGCAAGAATTACTCGCGCCCTATCGTGCTATGCAACAAGGTGTGGTTGATATAGCCGCATTAGAAGGTAGCTTTGCCGCACTGACTCAAAATGGCGATATTTGGCAGTGGGGTGCGAACGGAAAAGCTGTCCACATCGAAGGCCAATATCGTCAATTGCTCGGTGGATACAACAATATTGATGTTTGCGGCTTAACCACTGACGACACCCTAAACTGCTGGACACAACACGCACCGGAGAAAATCAAACCAGTGGTGAAAGGTGTGACATCAGCATATGCCACCCCATTCTCAAGAGGCGGCTATGGTTTTGGTATCGTAGGTATGCGCGGCGGCGAGTTCGAGGGCATGCTAACAAGCTGGTCTGTGTATTACAGCAATATAAAACACGATCGTCAGATAGAGAACAACCAAGAGATCTTAAAGCATAATTGGCACAATCTACGCCAAGATAAAGCAGGTAATATTCTGGCGACAAACGAAAATGGTGATATAGCCCTGCTCTATTACTCGGGCGCCACACGCTTTGGCGGTTTTCGCTATCAACCCCATCTAAAATAGCGTGCAAATACGCTTAGAAGCCATCTGATACTTGGGCTGCCTATGGTAGCCCAAGTATCAGCAATATTTCACGGTATTCGAAACTGTGGCTAAGCCGTCCAAGCTTTCTCAGCCCATGAGCATACGACTCTTTTCAAGATCCCGTTGATTGGGTGAGCCCTTGTTTAATCAAAATACGCAGACAATAACGCCACAACAAAGAAAGCGAAGAAAGCAAATGGCGTCATGAAGAAACGAAGTACAAGGCGCCCCGCAGCGAACAACGAAGACATACCTTTAGGTAGGCGAGTTGTGAGCGAGGACGTAACGCAGTAATTCGCTTCTGCAATAGCCATTTTTTAGTAATCGAAGCCGGGTTGAGCTTTTATGCCATTATCAAATGCGTGTTTTACGACTTGCACCTCGCTGACCGTATCGGCAAGCTCCACGATTGCTCGGTGACAAGCTCTGCCCGTTACTATCACATGCTGCATTGGCGGGCGATTCTTTAGCGCTTCAATCACTCTTTCTACTTCTAGATAGTGGTAACTCACCATATAAGTCAGCTCATCGAGCATAACTAAATCGATACTGTCATCTTGCAGTAGTTTTTCAGTGGCTTCCCATGCTTTAACGGCGGCAGCGGTATCTTTTTCACGGTCTTGGGTTTCCCAAGTAAAGCCGGTGCCCATTACATGGAACTCAACACCCGCGCCTTCTAGCAATGTGCGCTCACCACAGTCCCAGTTACCTTTAATAAACTGCACTACAGCCGCTTTTTTACCATGGCCAACCGCCCGTGCAACCGTACCAAAACCTGAGGTCGATTTACCTTTGCCATTGCCAGTTAATACCAGCAAAATGCCTTTTTCTTCTTGGGCGCGAGCGATCTTAGCATCTACGCCCTCTTTGATCCTTTGTTGACGGGCTTTATGACGCTCTGCTTTCACTGCATCGGCCGATTTATTATCAGTCATTATTCCGTTCCTATTTTGTCCCTGAAAATCTGTTTTATTAAACTCACACCTACTAGGTTGTTTGAATTCAAAGCAGCCAAACAACCCACAACCTAATAACAATTTAGTAGCAAGTAAATATAAGCTCAACCTCAGTGTTGGTGAGGGTTTAAGCGATTTAAATTATGATGAATGCGTATCATATTTTAATTGTTTAGTTGATGCTCAGATAACGTTTAATCTTTGCTCGTAACGGCTATTTTTAATGCGTTACCACAATGCAGCGCTAAATGTTTATTTAGCTTGGATCCCAGATCTTGTTAACAAGATCGAGATCTAGGTGCCGCTCTAACACATCGGCCAGTCGATCTAATTGCTGTTCGCGTACTTGATTAACATCAACGACTTCTGCATCGTGCATTCCTGCCCACTTCAAAATCAATTGGCATGCTGTTGGCGAATCAAATAAGCCATGCACATATGTACCCAATATTTGGCCATCATTCGATAACATACCTTCAGGTGCTGCGGGAGCTTCATTGTCATTAACCTTGCTAGCGTCAATTGCAGTGCCAGCTGTTGAGTCTAATTGAGAGTCGTTTTTAGCTCGCAATTGTAAAGGCTGAGTCAACGGCATTAATGAACGTGAACGACCGCAATGGATCTCATATCCAGTAACCTCTGCAGTTTCACCCAGTAGGTTTAAACTGCCCTCGACTTGCTGCAGAACTTTATGACTCGTTAGCTCAGTAGCCAGCGGCAATAAGCCAAGTCCTTCACTATTACCCGGACTATCTTCTACCCCTTGAGGATCATCAATTATCATCCCCAGCATTTGGTAACCACCGCAGATCCCTAGCACTTTACCGCCATAACGCAGATGCTTTTCAATAGCGCTATCCCAGCCTTGCTCACAGATAAACTCGAGATCGGCGCGAACGTTTTTACTGCCTGGAATAATGATTAAATCAGCTTGTGGAAGTGTGTTAGCGCCTTTATTTGAGTTTTGTGCTTGAGTCTGCAACGACACATAATTGAATTCGATTTGCGGATGTAATCTTAGTGGGTCAAAATCGGTATGATTGCTAATACGTGGCAGCACAAGTACTAACACTTTAAGTTTGGTTTCTGATGATTTTTCAGGCGCCGCAATTAATGCATCTTCTGCATCTAAATGCAGATCGTGTAAATAAGGTAACACCCCAAGTACTGGCTTTTGGGTGTAGCTTTCTAGCCAATCTAAGCCACCTTTTAATAGGCTTATATCGCCGCGAAAACGATTTATCACAAAGCCTTTTACTCGCGCTTGTTCTGTTTCACTCAATAGTGCAAGCGTACCGACTAAGTGAGCGAATACACCGCCTTTGTCGATATCAGCAATGATGATTACTGGGCAATCCACTTCCTCAGCAAAGCCCATATTGGCAATATCGCCTTCACGCAGATTAATTTCAGCTGGGCTACCCGCACCTTCCACCAGCAGCATGTTGTAGTCACTGGTTAAGCGCTGATACGACTCTTTAACCGCAGCCATCGCCTTAACCCGGTAACCATTGGCGTTTTTACCAAAATAGTCCTCAGCTTCCATCTTCATCAAGGCTTTACCGTGCACAATGACTTGCGAGCCTGTATCTGAGCTAGGTTTTAATAGGATTGGATTAAAGTCGATCTGCGGCTCTAGCTTACAAGCGACAGCTTGCAATGCCTGTGCGCGGCCTATCTCGCCACCATCTATGGTGACAGCACTATTAAGCGCCATATTCTGCGGTTTAAAAGGGGCGACTTTTTGCCCTTGTTTAACAAACAGACGGCATAAGCCAGCAACTAAAGTGCTTTTACCGGCATCGGAAGTGGTGCCTTGCACCATAAGCACTTTACACTCAGGTTTGGCTTTATTGTTATCTGTTAATGCCACTTTCTCTGTCACTATCTCTGACACTTTAGCGCTCTCCTAACCTTTTAAATGCAGGGGCAAGCCTGCTGTCACTAAGGTGACTTTATCTGCAATTGCAGCAATATCTTGGTGCAGCCAACCGGCCTCATCAACAAAGCGGCGGCTAATTTCGCCCATGGGCACAATGCCGCAACCGACTTCATTACTGACAAAAATGACCGTCCCCTCGATGTCAGCTAAGGTTAGTAGAAACTCACGCTTTACTTGTGCCCAGTTATCATCAGTCTGTAATAGGTGGTTGGTTAACCATAGGGTTAGACAGTCGACCAATATAATGCTGTCAGTTGATGAATAGGACCTTAATGCTTGGGTTAATTCAGTTGGACATTCAATGGTTTGCCAGGCAATAGCATCTGTTAGACGCTGAGCTTGATGATGCTCAATACGCTGATGCATTTCGCTGTCTAATGCTTGTGCAGTAGCAAAATAGAAACTATGTATCGCCTTGTTTGACTCTGTAGCCTGCAGATATTGTTGCACCTGCGATTCTGCATAGCTGCTTTTACCGCTGCGTGCCCCGCCTAAAACAAAGTGGATCACCAACTTACTCCCAATATTAACAGCAGTAGATAGCAAGCTAGCTCAGAGCCTTGCTGGGCAGCGCCTAGTGTGTCTCCTGTATAGCCACCAATCTGCTTTCTAAATAATCTTACAAAGCCATAGCGAACAATGACTAATCCAGCGATCAATACTATGGCTTGCATCATGCTCACAAGCAGTAAAGCAAGCACGCCAGTGGCTAATAAAATCGACAGTTCATTTAACCCTTGTTGCTGGGCTAGCGGCTTACTTTTGCTGGTGTCAGTATCACTGACATACTCTTCTGAGAAGATAAAACTCGCTGCTACCACTCGGCTCAAACAATGGCCTAACAGCAAAGCTAAACTGACACTTCTAGGGTCAAATAATGCCAACTCGGTAAGTAATTGCCATTTAAGAATAAGCGCTAACACCAGTGCTAATGCACCATAACTGCCAAGGCGTGAATCTTTCATAATGTTAAGCTTGGCTTCTACCGTCCAACCGCCACCTAGGCCGTCAGCCGTATCTGCAAGGCCATCTTCATGGAATCCGCCAGTCACCAAAACGCTAGTGATCATCGCAAACACAATTGCAATAGATGGCGACACCCAATGCAGCATCACGGTATACACCAATGCGCTAATCGCGCCCACCAACAAACCCACTAAGCCAAAGTAACGGCTAGCTTTATTGAGCTTGTCTGCATCGACCTCAATCCATTTTGGCATTGGAATACGGGTAAAAAATCCCATTGCGATAAAAAACAGATTGAGCTGCTTTTGCCACTGACTCATTGCAACCGTCCTAGATATCTATGCCTGCATCTTCAAAACTAGCCATTTCATTATAGAAATTCACCGCGGCTTGAATCAGTGGCAATGCCAATGCTGCGCCAGTGCCTTCACCTAGCTTCATACCAAGCTTTAGCAGTGGTTTAGCCTGTAAAAACTCCAGCATTAGGTAGTGACCTTTTTCACCAGACTGATGGGCAAAAATCATGTAATCGCGCACATTAGGGTTAATCTTTACCGCAGCGAGTGCAGCTGCCGAGGCAATAAAGCCATCAACTACAATAAGCATATTGCGCTCAGCGGCAGCCAGCATAGCGCCTGTCATCTGTACAATTTCAAAACCACCGACACAAGCAAGCACCTGCATTGGGTCGTTCAACTCGCTATGATGCAGTAGCAATGCTTGCTCAACTAACATCTTTTTACGCTTATAAGTCGCAGCGTCAATGCCTGTACCGCGGCCAACGCAGTCTTCACCTTTCATACCAGTAAGCGCAGCCATCATTACCGCTGCTGATGTGGTGTTGCCAATCCCCATCTCACCTAAGGCAATCAAATTACAGCCATTTTGGTGGTGCAATTCAACTCGAGCGGTTGCCATCTCAAAGCCTTGTTTAACGGCACCAAGCGTCATTGCAGCACGTTTGTGAATCGGCCCAGTACCAGCACCTAAACGTTGATTAATCACACCTTCAACATTTTCTAGCGGCTTTACAATACCGCAATCGATCACTTCTAAGTCAAAGCCCTCTTGACGAGTAAACACGTTAATTGCCGCGCCACCATTCATAAAGTTAACCACCATCTGAGTGGTCACTTCACTTGGCGCAATTGACACGCCAGAGTCAGCAATACCATGGTCAGCAGCAAACACCATCATTTTAGGATTGCTAATTTGCGGCTTATCTTTACCTAGCACGCGGGCAATTTGCAGCGCCAGCGTTTCTAAATCACCTAGCGCGCCAAGAGGCTTAGTTTTGGTGTCTATTTTGTGCTGAATTTCATTATCGAAATCAGTATTAACTGGTTTTATATCAAACATCTTTAATCCCTTGACCACTTAACTTGGGCGTTCATCGCTAAATACGCTTGGCGTTACGACTCGCTAAAATAAATAAAAAGAAGATACTGCCCATAACCGATGTAATAATTCCTACAGGTAGCTCTTGGTAACTCAATAAGGTCCTTGCAAGTACATCTACCCAGACCATAAATAATCCGCCCACCAGCGCAGTTAACAATAGTGGATAACGCCCGGGAAACAGCAAGCGCACAGTGTGTGGCACCATTAGACCGATAAAGCCAATCCCACCACAGTTTGCCACTAAAATCGCGGTGATCAGTGAGCAAAGTAACAGCATATTAAGCCGTAAATGACTGACGTTAATGCCTAAGGTGTGGGCGGTTTCATCGCCGGCACGCATGGCTACAATTTGGCGTTTATTAACTAAAATTATCAGCATGGCAATTAGCACTACTGTTGCGGGTAACCACAAGCCTTGCCAACTGGCTTTAGCAAAACTGCCTAAGGTCCAAAACAGCACAGAGGCTGCAGCTTGGGGACTGGAGAAATACAACATAAGACTGGCCATGGCTCCAAACATAAATGAAATCGCCACCCCAGAGAGCAACATGCGCTCCACCTGCGTACTTAAGTTACGCCCGCATAAACCGAGTACCATCACCACAGATAGACTGGCGCCAATAAACGCCCCCAAAGGTAAGCTGAGCCATAAAATACTCTGGCTAAATAGGGTTAACGACACCACTGCGCCAAATGAAGCTCCCGATGAAATACCAAATAGATAAGGGTCGGCCAGCGGATTACGGGTAACGGTTTGCAATACGCTACCAGCAATAGAGAGTCCAGCCCCAGCAATAAACGCCAGTAATACTCGTGGTAATCGCAGCTCCCAAATAATACGCTCACGTACTCCAAGCGACTCGCCAACACTCAATAATTTATGGCTAAGCACGCTAACTACATCGGCAACACTTATGGCTGCAGCGCCAAAGCTGGTAGCGGCGAATGGCGTGAGTAAGGTTAAACATGCCAATACACCATATAGTAAATACTCTAGCGGCCGCCGCGCATTGCCAAAGCCTTTTGAAGGGCTAATCGCCTGAGTCATCAAGGCCTCCTAACTTTTGTGCTTTTACAGCTTGATGCTCGTCGCTCTCTTGGATGTCATGACTTTGATTAGCATGATTTTGATAGCCATTATTTTGGTAACCTTGATTTTGATAACCCTGATTTTGGTAACCATAGAAATAACAGATAAGTGGATTACCATGCTGAGGGTGCGGTTTTATTTCACAGCAAACATCAAACACCTTGGCAATAATTTGCTCGGTAAGCACAGCTTTGGGCTCACCTTTAGCCACGCATTGGCCATTATTAAGTAGCAGCAATTCATCACATAAAGCGCTTGCAAGGTTAAGGTCGTGAATCGATGTAATCACGGTAATATTAAGAGTACGCAACAGCTCCAAAGTTTGGATCTGGTAACGAATATCTAAGTGATTAGTGGGTTCATCAAGAATAAGCAGTTTTGGCCGCTGCACTATTGCGCGGGCGATGAGTGCTCGCTGCTTTTCACCGCCTGATAGACTTTCATATGCTTGGTTAGCTTTATCCGTTAAACCGACCTTATCGAGAGCTCTAGCTACCTCTTCACGGTCTTGCTTATTGGTAAAGTCAAACGCGCCTTTGTGGGGAGTTAAACCAAGTGCGATAAGCTGCGAAGTGGTCATTTCAAAATGGTGCGGCGTATCTTGTAAAACTACCGCTACTTGTCTGGCAAAAGCCTTGGAAGATAACGCAGTAATTTGCTGGCCAAACAACTCAATATTGCCAGATGTTGGCGTAATAAAACGGTATAAACAGCGCAGTAAGCTCGACTTACCCGCACCATTGGGGCCAATAATACCCAGCATTTTGCCTTCAGCTAAGCTAAAGTCGATTGCCGATAAAATGGCTTTACCGGCGAGTTGCCAACTTAGATCGGTAACCGACAGCACAGTCTTTTCCTGCGATATCAGTTGTGCGTCTAACGCAGTGTTTAGCTGCGGGTTTGCCTCTGATTCAGCCATGTTTGGCAATCACCCAAGCAATACAGATCATTTGATTATCTCCCTCGAGTCGCCCGCTCGAGTTAATGTGCAGCTAACTATGTGCACTTTGGCTTATCAATACCGATTTAGATAAACCATATTCGATGAAGTTAGGCAGGTATCTGACTTAAAAGCCGCACATGTGTGCAGCTTTCTTACAGTTGCGGGTACAGTCCGGACTACGTCTTAGCAATGACTACGACTTCCGGTTCCCTTTATGCTGTTAAGCACCTAACTTGATTTATTACTTACGCTAAGCTTTCTTAGCGAGTAAGACTAATGTCGCAGTTTACCATCATCCACCTATAGCTAACATCACCTTTGCTAATCGAGCAGAAGTGAGCCATCTATTCGCTTTATTTACGCCCAATGCAAACTCAAGTGTTGCTCCTTGCCGTGGTGCAATACATCTATTTGTACTTTGGCGGCATAAGGCAATTTAAGTGCAGTATAAAAGCCGGCACAATTTGCCGCGCCAAGGGCTTTACTCATTAAATAGCGCATCACGCCGCCATGAGTCACCAGCACTATCTGTTTGCCTTGATGCTGCTCAATCATGCTTTGCCAAGCTTGCTCGATACGCAATTCAAATGCTTGCATCGACTCACCATTAGGCGGTGCAGCAAGCCAAGGATTAGCCCAGTAACTATCCAGTGCTTTGGCATCGGTTTGATATAGCGCATCAAATGTTTTTCCATCCCAATCGCCAAAGTTCAGCTCTTTAAAGCCATCGTCTATAAATAAGAGCAACTGATGCGATGTAGCGAATGCTTTAGCTGGGGCTGCACAGCGAATAAGCGGAGAGCTAATCACCACTAAAGGCGAGTCACTAAGCGTCGGCTCTGCGGCTAAAATTAGCTCAGAAAATGCGTTTTGCATCTGTAACTTACCTTGTTCACTCAAGCTTACATCCACTTGACCGCGCAAAATATTACCACCCTCACATTGACCATGTCGTAATAAAGTAAGCCTAGTGGTTTGCATGGTGTCAAAGCATCCTCATTATTAATCATACACTTACGAATTTTAACAGGCTTTTAATGCTGAAAAAGTATCATGCTTTAGCACTTGCACTTTTGAGTAAGCCTTAGGTATTATGGACGTCTATACGTATAAATGTCCAAACAAATAAAAGTGCAGGTTAAATCAACGAGCGATTTAATCACAAATAATGGGCATGATGCATAAATTACAAAAATAACGATTTGCGAACTGGTAGGAATTATCTATGGCAACCTGTACCCCAACACATGCCTTGAGCGCAGTAGCACACTCTCAAGACACTGCCGAAAAGGTGTTAGCAGTACTTACCCAAAAGCTTCAAGAGGGGATCCTCATTCTCGATGGTGCTATGGGCACCATGATCCAAGACCGCAAATTTGAAGAAGCTGATTTTCGTGGTGAACAATTTAAAGATTGGCACAGCGATGTAAAAGGCAACAACGATATGTTGGTGCTGACTCAGCCTGCAGCGATTAAACAGATCCATAAAGACTACCTGCTAGCTGGCTCAGACATTATTGAGACCAACACCTTTAACGCCACGCGTATTGCCATGGCCGATTACGACATGCAGGCGCACTCTGCTGAGATTAACTTAGCCGGTGCCCGCCTTGCCCGTGAAGCGGCCAATGAAGTTGAAACTGAAACCGGTCGTCAATGTTATGTAGCAGGTGTGCTGGGTCCGACCAACCGCACTTGTTCAATCAGCCCAGATGTAAACGATCCGGGTTATCGTAACGTTAGCTTTGATGAGCTAGTTGAAGCCTACATTGAATCGATTAATGCGTTAATTGCTGGCGGCGCAGATTTGATTATGGTTGAAACCATTTTCGATACTCTTAATGCTAAAGCCGCCTTGTTTGCTATTGAAAGCGTATTTGATGAGCAAGGTTTCCGCCTACCGATTATGATCTCAGGCACCATTACCGATGCCTCAGGCCGTACCCTTACCGGCCAAACAACTGAAGCGTTTTACAACTCGCTGCGCCACGTTAAGCCTTTATCTATCGGCCTTAACTGTGCATTAGGACCAACCGAGCTGCGCCCATATGTAGAAGAACTCTCTAAGATTTCTGAATGCTATGTATCAGCGCACCCTAACGCTGGACTACCTAATGAGTTTGGTGGTTACGATGAAACACCAGAGCAGATGGCTGAGGTGATTGAAGAGTGGGCTAAGGAAGGTTTTTTAAACATTATTGGTGGCTGCTGTGGTACCACGCCAGATCATATCCGCGTTATTCGTGAAGCAGTAATTAAGCACCCTGCCCGTGTGCTGCCAGACATTCCGGTAGCATGTCGTCTATCGGGGCTTGAACCGCTAACCATTGATGCCAACTCGCTATTTTTAAACGTAGGTGAACGCACCAACGTCACCGGTTCGGCTAAATTTTTGCGCCTAATTAAAACTGGTGAATATGAAGAAGCACTGTCAGTAGCTCGTGAGCAAGTTGAGAGCGGCGCGCAGATCATCGATATCAACATGGATGAAGGCATGCTCGATGGCGTTGAAACCATGCATAAGTTTCTTAACCTCATCGCCTCTGAGCCAGATATCTCTCGCGTACCCATTATGATCGACTCCTCTAAATGGGAAGTGATTGAAGCTGGCCTTAAGTGCATTCAAGGTAAAGGCATCGTTAACTCTATCTCGCTCAAAGAGGGCGAAGAGAAGTTTATCGAACAGGCAAAGCTAGTTAAGCGCTATGGCGCTGCAGCCATTGTGATGGCATTTGATGAAGTCGGCCAAGCAGACACTAAAGCGCGTAAAGTCGAGATCTGTACTCGTGCTTATAATGTATTAGTCGATAAAGTCGGCTTTCCACCCGAAGACATCATCTTCGACCCAAACATCTTTGCCATTGCCACAGGTATTGAAGAGCACGACAACTACGCCGTTGACTTTATTGAGGCGACTCGTGAAATCAAACGCACTTTGCCCCATGCAATGATCTCTGGCGGCGTATCAAACGTGTCGTTCTCGTTCCGTGGTAACAACCCGGTGCGTGAAGCAATCCACGCAGTGTTCCTGTATCACGCGATTCAAGCGGGTATGGACATGGGTATTGTTAACGCCGGTCAGCTGGCCATTTACGATGATATTGACCCGGAGCTAAAAGAGCGCGTTGAAGCGATTGTGCAGAACTTGCCTTGCACTGTGGCTGATACCAATAACACCGAGCTGTTACTGGAAGTCGCAGAAAAATTCCGTGGTGACGGCAGCCAAAGCGTTAAAAAAGAAGATTTAGAGTGGCGTACTAAGCCAGTGAATGAGCGCTTAGCCCATGCACTCGTAAAAGGTATTACCGACTTTATTGATGAAGATACTGAAGAAGCCCGCCAACAAGCCAGCCGCCCGCTAGATGTGATTGAAGGGCCATTGATGGATGGTATGAATATCGTTGGTGACCTATTTGGCTCAGGTAAGATGTTCCTGCCGCAGGTGGTTAAATCTGCCCGAGTCATGAAAAAAGCCGTGGCCTACTTAAATCCATTTATCGAACTTGAGAAAGTAGAAGGCCAGTCAAACGGTAAGATCTTAATGGTCACCGTAAAAGGTGACGTACACGATATTGGTAAAAACATTGTTGGCGTAGTGCTCGCTTGTAACGGCTATGAAGTGATTGACCTTGGCGTAATGGTACCAGTAGAGAAAATCATCGAAGTGGCCATTGCTGAAAACGTCGACATTATCGGCATGTCAGGGCTAATTACCCCAAGCCTTGATGAAATGGTGCATAACGTTAAGAGCTTCCATAAAGCAGGCTTAACCATTCCATCGATTATTGGAGGCGCTACTTGCTCGAAAATCCATACCGCAGTCAAGATCGCCCCGCACTCACCTGAAGGGGCTATCTATATTGCCGATGCTTCTCGCGCAGTGCCTATGGTGTCTAAGCTGATTAATGACAACACTCGTCAAGCGACTATCGATGAGGCTTATGCTGAATACGATATGATGCGTGAAAAGCGTTTATCACAAACCAAGCGCAAAGAGATCACCAGCATCGAAGCTGCCCGTGAAAACCGCTGCCAGCACGACTGGCAAAACTACACCCCGTTTGTGCCCAACCAACTGGGTCGCCAAGTGTTTGATGACTATCCACTAGAAGATTTGGTTGAACGTATCGACTGGACACCATTCTTCAGAAGTTGGGAGCTGCATGGGCATTTCCCAAGAATTTTAGAAGATGAAGTCGTTGGTGAAGAAGCACGTAAACTGTTTAGCGATGGTAAAGCCATGCTAGATAAAATCATCAGTGAAAAATGGCTTACTGCGAAAGCGGTTATTGGCTTGTTCCCAGCGAATACCGTTAACCATGACGATATTGAACTGTATACCGATGAGAGCCGCAGCGAACTTGAATTGACGACTCATCACCTGCGGATGCAGATTGAACGTGTTGGCAACGACAACTTCTGTTTAGCCGACTTTGTTGCGCCAAAAGACAGTGGTGTGGCCGATTACATGGGCGGCTTTGCTGTCACTGCAGGCCATGGCATTGACGAGCATGTGGCTCGTTTTGAAGCTGACCACGATGACTACAGCGCCATTATGCTTAAGTGTTTAGCAGACCGTTTAGCTGAAGCCTTTGCCGAGCGGATGCATGAGCGAGTTCGTAAAGAGTTCTGGGGTTATGCCAGTGATGAAAACCTTGATAACGAAGCGCTTATTCGTGAAAAATATAAAGGTATTCGCCCAGCACCAGGCTACCCAGCCTGTCCAGATCACACCGAAAAAGGCCTACTTTGGGACCTATTAAAGCCTGATGAAACTATCGACCTTAATATCACTGAAAGTTATGCCATGTTCCCAACAGCTGCGGTTTCTGGTTGGTACTTTGCTCACCCTAAGTCTCGCTACTTTGGGGTAACTAATATTGGCCGCGATCAAGTGGAAGATTATGCCGCCCGTAAAGGCATGAGCATAGAGGAAACCGAGCGCTGGTTAATGCCTGTGTTGGACTATGACCCTGAGTAATTGGATCCTGAGTAATTGAATCCTGAGTAAAAAAGTAAAAACTAAGCCCCTGAATAAGGGGCTTAGTAAAGAAAATCGTTTGGTTTGCAAGCTGCTTATCTGTTCTGTTCTGTAAACTAAGCCTAACTAAGATTACTCATACAGGGCTTTATCTCTCCCGAGGCATTATCATTATTAACGAGTAACGCCTTATACTGGTTAATATTTCTTTCCAATTGCTGCATTAAGCCCTCAGCCCCTTTGGCTGTTGTGCTCTCATATACCAAAGGCACCATAGTTAAGTTATGCGGCTGCGCCTGAGCATCAACATATTGTAACTGCGACCAAAATAAATTTGAGATCAGGTGAAACATGCTACTGCCAATCCCCAGATGCCTCATCTCAGGGACTACGTATGCATACAGCAAATAACAACACACACCAACATGCCTCTCATCGCTGGCATTGTCATCTGTATACCAAGAGTCGAGTAAACCAAGATTAAAGGTGACAAACGCCACTGGAGTTTGCTTTTGCTCCTCTAAAAACGCCACCAGCTGATAATGCCTTTGGTGGCGGCTTGGCGATAAACGACTAACTGGAATTAGACTCTTGAATACTTGATGACTGACAAATTCATCATCTTGGCTTTTACTACAAAAGTGCCGCTGTAGTGCAGAAGAAGTGGTATGGGTTGGCGAGTCATAAATACTCACACAGGGGATATTTGCTAACTCAGCAAGATTCGCTGACACCGGAGCTTGTAAGCGTAAGTCTTTTTCGGCAAGTGTTTTGATAAAGCCGCCCTGCAGTTGAAATTGGCTAAAATCATCTAACAAATGCAGTAAGGGAAATAGCTGCGCCTTACTTTGATAAGAAATCATATACCGCACCACTTGATAAACCATTGCCTAAATAAAAGTAAGCGGTTCATACAAAGATTACCGTATGACATCTCACTACAAGCAACATGCTTAGTTAACTGCTTATCCATTAACTATAGGTACAATATATTTTGCTGTAAAACTCAGCAAACTCAGGCTAGCTAAGGGATTGACTGCAAATTACCACCAAGTGGTTGTAAATAAAGACCACTCACTCTTTTACGCTTAACAACAATGACTGAAATAAAAAGCTCAACCTTGCCTCTGGTACTAAAACTCTTAGCGGTGCAGCTCTGAACCAGGCATAAGTTATCTAGGAATCCAAGAATGAACACTGCAATACGCCATATTAAACGCAACCTTGCATGCAATATGGTGAATAAGCACCTTCGATACTAGCTAGCGTCAGCAATTGGCTTGGCAGCTTGTTTGCTTGGCTGATTCTTGTGCGCAGGTTTACTGTTCGCTTGTTGAGTTTCTAGAATATGCGTCATCAAGTATTTAGCATCTTTCCAGACGCCACCTAGAGTTGCCGAGCCGCGGGTGTACAACCAAGGTAGGCCAATAAAAAATAAGCCATCGATATCTTTACTGACGCCGCGATAATTACTTGGGTAGTTCATTTCATCAAAAGAGATATCTTCAATCCAAAAGAAGTTAGGTTTAAAGCCTGTAGCCCAAACAATATTCTTAATACTACTGACGCTGCCTTTTTGAAATTTGATACTGCTGTCATCAGCTGACAGGGTTCTGCCCATATGAATCACATTGTCTTTTGCCAGTAATGCCTTCACATCCGTACCAATAACCGGCTGCACGCCCTTACTTAACCACTGACCGATTTTGCTATAACGGTTAACCGACAAAAAGCCTATTTTAGTAAACCACCACCAAAGGGTTTTACCTAAAAAGGTCTGCGGAATTGCAGGGATTTTATCCGTACCGGAAAAGTGTACTTTGCGTCCGGTATCGGCGATTTCCGATAAAATTTGCACGCCGGAGTCACCTGCGCCAACAACTAAACAATCACCCTCTTGCAGCTGTGCCGGACTTTTATAGTTCTCACTGTGAATTTGTTTTACATCTTTAGCGATGTCCGCATGGCAAGCTGGTGTATAGGGGGTATGGAACGGGCCGGTGGCAATAATCAGCTGCTTAGCTTGGTAACTTGCTGTGGCGCTGGTGATCTCAAAGATGCCATTCACTTTCTTTACCGAGATGATTTTTTGGTTAAATTCAATCGGTATCGAAAACTTCTCGGCATAATTTTTTAAGTAATCCGCCACTTCATATTTATTAGGGTAATAGCCTTTTGGGAAAGGAAACGGCATGCCTGGTAGGTGGTTATATTCGGTTGGAGTAAATAGTTTTAAAGAATCCCAACGCTTTAGCCAAGGCGCACCAATATGCTCATTGGCATCTAAAATAAGGTAATCTTTTTTATGTTGCGATAAGTTATAGGCCATAGACAAGCCAGACTGCCCAGCGCCAATAATGATAAATTCTTTCATAATTTCCAACTGCATATGTTTTATTTTTATTATGCCAAGCATGATAACAGAACATCAGCATAGAACCTGATTTAGCCAAAAAATAGTCAAGCGGCAGAGTGTAAACATTTTATTTATTGCTAGGCCATTGTTATTGTTAAGCACAAAGGCTCACCTTGCTAATTGAGAATAAAAATATGCGCTACAAAATAGGGTTACAAGTTTTAGCCTCCTTGTTTATCGCGGTGCTTATTTTTTTCAATGTCCCCTATATGATTGATGTGTATCTATTAGCCATCGCCGCAACTGCCATAGGTGTTTATTACTTTTTTATCAAAAGATGAAAGCTGCCCCCTTAACTAAAAAGCTGCCAAGATCTCACTTTGCTATAAACTGCGGTGTTATAGTCAAAGCCGTTGTAAATATTTCGTTCGTTATTTAGTCCCAGTAAGAAGTAAGTTCAGCACCTCAAGGAGCAACTATGTTAAATGAGAACCACGCGCTTATTTTCGACTTTCCAGAATTTAAACAAGACATTGTTTACTTGAACTATACCGACCAAGAGTTTGACAAGCTTTCCAAGCAATACCATCTGCTTGATTATGACATTCGTCAGTTAGAAATCGCCGGCAGCCCTACCGATGACGAACATATGCACCAACTCAAAGTGCAACGCGCTAACTTAAAAGATGTGTTATTCCATAAGCTTCAAGCTCACCATAACGAATCGAAGTGACGTTTAGCGAGAAAAGCACTGAGCACTGTTAATTCAACTAAAAATAAGCCTAGGCGATAACGTTATCCTTTTGGCTTTAATCTCTTTTTCGAATCATCTCTTATTGCGACTAAACTCAGCCTAGTCGCCTTTAAGGGGGAAAAACTGCGCACCAAATAGCTAGAAAGTGCGTGCTTAAAGCAGATTTTGTGTTAGGCAAACAATGCCCCCTCTGGCCTTATTTGTTATTAGGCTCTTTCGCAACTAGCTTAATGAGTGCTAATATTGACTGTTAACACTTCGTATAATCTCAATGATATGGTTTGAGAGTTTCTACCAAGAGCCCTAAACTCTTGATTATGAAGACTTTACTTTATGTAATGCTAACTAAGTAATATTGTTTCTATTTTGTGCAACAAAATATGAATCGTTATTTGCCTATAGTTGGTATAACCACTTAATAAAGGAGAGCTTCATGAATTTTCTACAGCTACCTAAAATTGATCTTCATTGCCACCTAGACGGTAGCGTACGCCCGCAAACAGTTATCGACCTTGCTAAAATCCAAGGCACAGCTATTCCTAGCGATAACGTTGACGAGATGAAAGCGCTAATGGTGGCACCTGAATCTTGCCCAAACCTCGATGAATACCTTACCCGCTTTGCACTGCCTGTATCGGTTATGCAAACAGAAGCGGCATTAGAGCGTATTTCGTTTGAGCTATTTGAAGACGCAGCAAAAGAAAACGTGAAGTACCTAGAAGTCCGTTTTGGCCCACAATTACATCGTAAGCAAGGCCTTAACTTTGAGCAGATCATTGGCAGTGTTGTCAAAGGTATGCGCAGAGCTGAAGCCCAATACGATATTAAGGGTAACTACATCCTGTCGATTATTAAGGTGCTACCAAAAGATGACATCAATGATGTGATAGACGCTGGTGCTAAGTTCCTTGATAACGGTGTAGTCGCATTCGACTTAGCAGCAAGTGAAGAGCCTGGCTTTTGCCATGAATACATTCCTTACGCTAAGTACGCGTTAGAAAAAGGCTACCGCATTACAATTCATGCCGGTGAGCAAGGTGTAGGTCAAAACGTGTATGACGCCATTGCGTTACTAGGCGCTGAACGTATTGGACACGGTATTCATATTAACAGCCACAAACAAGCGTACGATTTAGTGCGTGCTGAAGCCGTTGCCTTAGAAACTTGCCCAAGCAGTAATGTGCAAACTAAGGCGGTTGAGAATTTAGAAAGTCATCCTTTTGGTGATTTCTATCGCGATGGCTTACTGGTTACTATTAACACTGATAACCGCACAGTGTCTGACACCAATATGACCAAAGAGTTACAACTTGCAGTAGAGAAGTTTAACTTAACCGAACAAGATTACATGGCTATCTATAAAATCAGCGCCAATAACTCGTTCGCATCTGATGCTGTAAAACAGCACCTATTACAGTTTGTTGCGTAAACTTCACTAACAAACTTGTTAGCCCTTTAGCGAGTACAACCATGTGCTCGCTAACTCCTTCCTCCCTAGGACTCATCAACAACCCATTTCAGTGACAAATATAGCGAGATTTAGATCGCAAATCGCTTAATTACTCATCGCTAAAACGCCTTATTGCTATAAAATGCCGCACCCCAATTTACTGGTCACCTTCCTTGCAAACTGCAACAACCAACGCGTTATATACTGACTTATCGAGTTACTACAATTTAATGTGTGCTAATATCGACTATCTTACACAAAGCGAGTGTATTCGCAGACATCATCAACTCTTTGGTAATGGTGACAAACGTCATTTAGATCTTGCTTGCGGCACAGGTCCACATGTAAGGCATTTCATCAATAATGGTTATCAAAGCCAAGGGTTAGATATTAACCAGCCAATGCTTGATATTGCCAAGTTACATTGCCCGGAAGCTGAGTTTAGCCTGCAAGATATGTGTGATTTTAAGGTCGATGAAAAACTGGATTTAATTACCTGTTTTCTGTACTCCATTCACTATAGCGATGGAATTGAAAAGCTAAAACAGTGTATTGCTAGCGCACATCAAGCACTCAACACGGGTGGTGTTTTTTGCTTTAACGTTGTCGAAAAAAGCATGATAGTGAACAACTCTTTTGCCCAATATCAACTAGAGCATGAAAATAGTCAGTTCACTTTTAGCTCGGGTTGGGACTATTGCGGCGAAGGCGAAAGGCAATCACTCAAAGTCAGTATTGAAAAAACCACCGATCTCATTAGCCAGTCATGGCAAGACGAGCACCCTATGGTTGCCGTCAGCTTTGCAGAGCTTAAACAACTACTTGCCCCCTACTTTGAAGTGCATATGTTTGAGCATGATTATGAAAAAATTCTGACTTGGAATGGCCATTCAGGCAATGCTATTTTTACCTGTGTAAAAATTTAACTTTTTAGAAGATATGCAGGCTTAAGCCGCTAAACTGTTATGATCAAGTTTTACGCTGTGAGCCAGATAGGGGATTCCAGCGTGAAAACAGTTGGCGGTAATTCTGTTTGATATATTATCAACGGCCATTTTCACGTATATTTTTCTTTTCCAACTCCAGCTTTTGGTTAATTAGCTCTGAAAGCTGAGCAGATAAAGCGCCGATTTGTGCCTCAAGCGTTTTGCGTTTTTCTGCGCCAGCTTCGGTATTATCCCCTTCTAAAGCCTGTAAAGCTTGGCGAAGCTCATCAAGTTGCTTTTTTAATAAAGCAATGACCTCATCAATTTTTTGTTTTGTCTCCCCCTCCTGTGATTCCACTACAGTAGCTTTGCTTTGTACAACGCTTTGATCATCATGCAGCTCTTTACCTAAGCTAGAAGCCAGTGCAGCCCTTGCCGATTCAGATATGAATACTTTGTCTTGGTTATCACTTTGAATTGGGCTTTGTGAGCGATCAAATAGCGAACTACTTTTAACGCTCGATAGTGATTGATTATGCTCAACAAAAAATCCTTTGCCGTTATTTACGCTCAATAGATTCATAAAATCCTTCTCCAATTTATTATTATTTTCATGCACTAAAATAAGCATCTCAAGCCCCTGCAGCGACACACTTGTAACACTAACAACTCAAACGAAACAACTTGTAACCATAACTATCGACAACCTAGCAAATCACCTTAGCAGAAAGGTTCGAAAATGTGATCTCGCTCCAATGCAGCAAACTAAGTACAAATGATTGCAAATAACCATGCCCTGCACTTTTTAAGCAAGCTGAAGCCATCACAAGTCAGCTTGTCTATATAACCTGAAATAATATTCAAAAAATTAAGTAACGAATATAAGGTGATAAAGTTGCGCAACAGTTAATAAACAATGATTTAGCTCAATAAAAAAACAGTTAAATATGATCTGATTGAATTTTTACTCATTTTTAATGAATAACTATTGATTTAATTTAGTCGTGGTTTATAGTCGTCACCAGTTAAGTAATTTGATTAAGAGAGTTTGAGATGAAGCAGTCAGTGACAGGTTTAGTAAGTTTAGGGTTAGCAAGCGTTCTATTATTGGCTGGCTGTGGCAAGAGCGATGATGTACTTGTAGTAGGCACTAATGCCACCTTCCCGCCTTTTGAATATGTAGGTGGTGTAAGCGGCGATGAGATTAAAGGTTTTGACATCGACCTAGCTAAGCAAATTGCTAAAGACGCAGGTAAGACACTCAAAGTTGAAAACATGAACTTTGACTCACTCATCGTTGCGCTAAATGCGGGCAAAATTGATTTTATCGCCTCAGGTATGACGATCACACCTGAGCGTCAAGCAAGCGTCGACTTCTCAGCGCCATATTACGAAGCAACCCAACTGGTGTTGGTGAATAAAGATAACACCACTATCAACAGCCTTGACGATCTAACAGATAAGCATATCGCTGTGCAGCTCGGCTCTACCGGCGACATTATGGCAAAGAGCTACAGCCAGAACGTCACCGCTTTCAACACAGGTTTTGAAGCGGTCATGGAGCTGAAAAACAATAAAGTCGATTTAGTACTATTTGATAGTGAGCCGGCGATAAGCTTTTTGAATAAAAACCCACAATTGAAAATGGTGAAGTTGGACTTTAATGCTGAGTTTTATGGCTTAGCAGTACCTAAAGGTAAAACAGAGCTATTAAATAGTATCAACTCCACCCTTAAATCCATGAAAAGCAATGGCGAGTACGATGCCCTTGTGACCAAATACATGAAGTGAGCGACTGATGATTGATGCAATAAACGCTTCTTTATTTACGCCCATTGGCGAAGACGGTTTAATCGGGATCTATCTCATCTTAAACGGCTTGAAAGTCACGTTAATCGTTACCTTCTTTGCCATGATAATGGGTTCTGTTCTTGGCGTTGCCACCACCTTAATGAAAATGTCGTCAAAGTGGTACTTTAGCTGGCCTGCTAATTTATATGTTAGCGTGATCCGTGGAACGCCAGTGGTTGTCCAGTTAGTGATCCTTTACTTCATCGTACTGGCATCACTCGATGTAGATAAAATCACTGCAGCCATTATTGCTTTTGGCCTTAACAGTGGTGCTTATATCTCTGAAATCATCAGAGCCGGAATTCAAGCTGTTGATAAAGGCCAAATGGAGGCGGCGAGATCACTCGGTTTATCGCACTGGTCAACGATGAAAGAAGTGATTTTACCGCAAGCGATTAAGAACATTCTGCCATCGCTAGGTAACGAGTTTATTGTATTGCTCAAAGAGACTGCGGTTATTGGCTTTATCGGCGGCGTCGACTTAATGCGGGCAGGTGAAATTATCCGTAGCCGTACATTTGAAGACAGCGTACCGCTATTTACCTGTGCCATTATCTATTTACTATTGACGTATATCTTCACCTTTATGCTATCTAAATTTGAAACGAGGCTAAAACAAAGTGATTAAAATAAATAACTTACATAAGAGCTTTGGCGATAACCAAGTACTCAAAGGCATTAGCGAGCAAATTAATAAAGGCGAAGTGGTCAGCGTTATTGGTCCATCTGGGAGCGGTAAAAGTACCTTTTTACGTTGTATCAACTTACTAGAGCAACCAACTCAAGGTGATATTTTCATTGATGGTCAATCCATTACCGCCGCGGGAGCTTGCGTTGATAAGTTAAGACAAAAAGTCGGTATGGTGTTTCAAAACTTTAATCTGTTCCCTCATAAAACAGTTAAACAAAATATCATGCTAGCTCCTGTAAAGTTGGGGGTGATGAACCAGCAAGAAGCGGGCGCAGAAGCCGATAGGTTGCTAACCCTAGTGGGTCTAAAAGACAAAGCCGATGCCTACCCTTCGAGCTTATCTGGCGGACAAAAGCAGCGTGTTGCTATTGCAAGAGCGTTAGCCATGAAGCCAGAGCTTATGTTATTTGATGAGCCCACGTCGGCACTCGATCCTGAGATGGTCGGCGATGTACTCGATGTGATGAAATCATTGGCAGAAGATGGCATGACCATGGTGATTGTTACCCATGAAATGGGCTTTGCGCGCGATGTATCCGATAGAGTTATCTTTATGGATGGCGGCCACATTGTTGAGCAGAGTGAACCTGAGGCACTATTTAGCAATCCTAAAGAGCCCAGAACTCAGGCGTTTTTAAGTAAAGTGTTGAGATAAGGCTCAGGAGTGAATACTCAAAACTAGGAGCTCAGGGCTATGGACTTAGGAGATTAAGGGCTCAGGGCTTTGAGCTTTGCAATTATGTTGCTACGACTTGTAGCAACATAATGAGGCACCTCTGTATTTTAAAGCTGAAAATTAAACCGAATAGTCTTAATGGGCTATGACAGCTCCTGTAGGATTTTGCATTAACGCTGCGAGTGCCTCTTTATGTCCCTGCGCCGCAGCTTCTAGATACCATTTATTTGCAATATGTTGATTTTGCGGTTCACTGTTATCCGACTCATATATCGTGCCCAAAACATATTGCGACTCAGCATCGCCTTGCTCAGCTGCGGCTGTATACCAGGTTATCGCTTCAGGTATGTTTTGCACTACACCTTCGCCCAGTTCAAACATCACCCCAAGGCTATATTACGCACCAATGCTCCCCTGCTCTGCCGCTTTTAAATACCATTTAATTGCCTGTACTTTGTCAACCTGAGTGCCTTGACCTTGCTCAAACATTAAACCTAGATAAAACTGCGCTTTGGCATGGCCCTTATTCGCCGCCTTTTGATACCAAGTAAAAGCCTTGACCGGATCTGCAGCAACACCTTGGCCGAAATCATAGGCTGAACCGATATAAAATAACGAGGCAACATGGCCTTGCTCGGCAGCCTTCATATACCATGCAAACGCTTGCTGTCTGTCTTCTTCAATTCCAACACCAAAAGTTAGCATTCTAGCCATATCATATTGGGCTTCATTGAGGCCTTTATCTGCCGCTCTTCTGATCCAATAAATGGCTTGTGGATAATTTTGCTTAGTTGAGTGAAATATCATACCGATAGCATAAAGCGCTTGGATATGCTCTTGCTCAGCCGCTTGATAATACCAATGCAATGCCTGTTGCCTATTTTCTGGTACGCCAAGCCCATAGTCATAAAAGGTACCCAGTGTATACTGCGCGTCAGCATGACCTTGTGCCGCCGCGCTTTGATACCACTCAATCGCTTTCTGTTTATCCTTCAATGTACCTATTCCAAAATCATAAAAGCGTGCCAGCTTATATTGCGCATCGACATCGCCTTGTTCAGCAGCCTTGCGATTACTCTCGATGGCATAGTCAGAACCAAGATCAGAGCTTGCACATCCAACCAATAACAAAACGAGCGATAAAATTAAAAATTTCATAATGATTCTTTGACTACGCCCCTATTACAGAGCCTTTACTGGCCGATCATGCAACTTTTCAGTTATGCGTTCAATTAAATTTAAATCCACTCACGGGCTATATCAATCAGCAACTTTCTCGCCTCATTAAACAGGATGTAACTGCACACTGATATCAACCTACCGCAACTATGATTAATCAAGCGTGATCCCTGTGCGGTTTCAAATTGCTTTATTTTCATTTTGTGAGCTGCGCACCTATTTTTCAGCGCACACTTGTACACATAATGGCTCTATCGCAAATTGACAATTGGAGTCCGTAATGCAAACCCTAGATTGCCCACAGTGCAACCATAAGATCGACCTTAATGTAGTTACTTGTCCTCAATGTCATGCTGCACAAGGTTTTGATTCTCTATCCGGCGTAGATCCTGATATCCGCATTAAAAACCAGAAACTGGCTATCTGGTTTAGCTTGCTACTTGGCGGTTTAGGCCTGCACAAGTTCTACCTAGGGCAACACCTAAAAGGCAGCTTATATCTGGCATTCAGCTGGACACTTGTGCCTATGGTCGTAGGTTGGGTTGATGCATTCCGCACGCTTAAAATGACACCATTTCATTTTGAACAGCGCTACTGTAAGCGTGTTTCACAAGGGTTTTAAGCGCTCGCGTATAGTAAACTCAGTTCTACAAGGTCGAGTTAAAAAGTCAAAAAAGACAGCTTATGCTGTCTTTTTGCTTTTTATCACTGATGGATAATATCTTGATCAACTAATCTATATAAGACTACTGGTCAAGGTCAAAACTCAGTCGCATATAATTCGTTTCGTAATCAAGCACACTAATCTCGTTATCTTCCATAACGCTTCTTTCTAATAGTAACTTACGCCATTCACTTAGTGGCTTTTCCGAACCGTAGCCTCTTACGCCAATCTGCAATCTAGCGGAATAAAGAGAATCAAATTTTGCGTCTAAAGCTGTTGGCAATTTAAGATCTGGCATACTGCCTGATGCGCCACCCCAAATAGTCCATTCAGCGTCACCATTATCGATATCGCCCGATAGCGTCATATGAGTCATCGCGACATTACTAATACCAGTAAAATCATATTGATATGGTGCTTTACCTGTAGAGATTTCATTAAATAAAGCATATACAGCATCAGAATAACCGTTAGCGGGATCCCAAAGCATAATAGGGGAGGTTGCCCCTTCAGCTGTAACTAGATGTCGTGCAGAGCTATAGCTGTCAGCTGTCGCATTTCCTATATACTCTTGACCGTATCGCGCAGGCCAAACATAACTCTTGTTAGTCAATGTCGGGTAAACAAAAACTAAATCATCCTGGCTGTAATTACGCCAACCGTCAAACGACAGCGCATATAAGATCCGTGCGTCATATGGATTAACATAATCAACGGCTACCCCTTCGTGAGTGAAATCGTTCAAACTCAATGCATATTCGGTTTTATTGGTTAAATCAATACTGCCGCCGAGACTACTTTGGCCATCGGCCGCAATCAATTGCACATCCATTGTACCCGCACCATCACACCACTCAACTGTAGGAGAACTGCTAAATGGTGTTAACTCATAGCTGCTTCCTCCCAGATAAAGCCTGCTGTCAGGCGCATCAGCAATAAGTGACTGCACAGGAAACTCAACGTACTTACAATCACAACCAGCTTGATCATTATCATCCCAAAAATACGTAATACCTTGATCGCCCGCTTCAACATCAACATTAGAGATCACCGTAAGAGTAGGCAGGTCATTATAATAAGATTGATTATTTGCCGTTAGTGTGAGGTGTTTAGCGTTACTCGGCCAATCTGCAGTGAGCCCGCCGTTACTATCTGTAACGTACTCAGCAATAATCTCACCTGTACTATTATGCACAAACACATCAACACCAGCTTTTGGCTTTTCAATTCCACACCAATTACTAGTTACAGTATTTAAGGTGATTTGCGGGGCACTTCCGCCTGATGAACCACCTGAAGAACCACCTGAAGAACCATTATTACCTCCAGAGTCAGATGAACTATCCCCCCCACCACAGGCAGTTAAAACCAAAGCAGATAATGCAGTTAACGTCCATTTTTTTGCTGTCATATTTTCTTCCTGAATATGTATAAACTAAGTCATCATTTACCTAGTTTTGAATCTAAAACCTGTCACTAGATCATAAAAGAGCGAAACTCCATATCACTAGCAACACACAACCATGTTAAATAGTTGTTTAATTTATGGGCTGGCTAAAGTAACTTTTTACTGTTCACCTGTCTATGATTGAGGATGATATTTTTTCAACCACTTTATTTAAGCAGATGGTAATTTAACGACTGTACTTATGTTTAAATTCATCACTACTTAAGACTAATTCTGCAACACTTAAGACGCTGAAATGAGGCTTAAAAAGTTACATTGAGTGGGATAACTTGCATAAAGAGGTAAAGGTTAATCTCGCAGAAATGGCTAAAACAACTTAGTTAGTGCTCTCGGCCAATATTACGTCAATTAAAGTACGCGTCTTTAATGGCACAACAGCTGCGTAGGGAAAAACTAAAAACAGCTCTGTTTTCCAAGTGAAAGCTTTAAGCAAGCTCACCAATTGCCCGGATGCTATTTGTTTACCGGTAACAAAATCTAACGTGGTAGTTATCCCTAAGCCTTTACATGCATATTGTGCGAGCATGGACTCACTCATTGAAGATAATGCCGGCGTTATTGGCACATTGAACTGCGCACCATCTTGTTTAAACGACCAGTTCAGCCCAGTAAGACAATGACTATAGTGCAGACATTTGTGCTGAGTTAGCTCATTAGGATGAGTAGGGGTTCCAGCCACTTTTAAATACTCAGGCGATGCCACCACATAGGTGTCAATATCACGGATCTTACGGCACAGATAACTGCTGTCTTCGAGCTTACCAATACGAAATGCGATATCAACGCCCTCTTTAACTAAATCGCCTAGGTTGTCGTCAAACACAATATCCAGCATTAGATCAGGATAAGTTAAATGCATAAACTCGAGGCTTGTTGCTATGCCATCATCGTGCTTTAAGATGCTTGGCATTTTAATGACGAGACGCCCACTGACCACCCGCTTCTTGTCATCAATAAAATCTGTTATTTGGGTCACTTCATTAAAAATAGACTGGCACTTGAGATACAGAAAATCCCCTTCTTCGGTTAAATCCAGTGCCCGCGTAGTGCGGATAATCAGCTGACTTTGTAAACTCGATTCAAGCTGCTTTATGTGCTTACTAATTACCGAGTGAGTTAAGCACAGCTCATCGGCCGCCGCCGCAAATGAGCCATGGCGAGCCACGGCGTAAAAGCTAGTCAACAAGTTAAGGTTAAAGCTAGGTTTCACCTGATTATCCTATGTATGAGTGTCGATTTAGCCATTCTAACTCAGCGACTTAGATATTAGTGCTTTGTTGGAAAGAGTATTGTTCAATATGTGAAATTGTTAAAACAACGGCCCTAGTCAATGATGAATAAACAATAACAAGGATATTCATCATGACAACAGATACCACTGCTACCAGCACAACTACCAATAACAATTACGAAATTGCCGATATTAACCTTGCCCCACTTGGCAGGAAACGGATTGAGTGGGCTCGTGCCCATATGCCAATTATGCGCAATATTATCGAGCGCTTTGAACAAGATCAGCCATTTAAAGGCTTAACTATTGGGATTTGCTTACACGTAGAGGCAAAAACCGGCGTTTGGCTTGAAGCGTTAACCAAAGGCGGCGCGACGGTCGCAATCACCGGCTCACCAGGTACCACTCAAGATGAAACTGTTGCAGCCATTGTTGAAGACTACGGTGTGCATGTTTACAGCCAGCGCAATGAAAGCTTTGCAGACCACTTACGCTATTGCCAAAAGGTACTCGACCACCAGCCAGATATTATTTCTGACAATGGCGCCGACCTGCATGAACTGCTATTTACCCTGCCACAAAACCAACATCTCATAGCCCGTTTACTTGGCGCAACCGAAGAAACCACCACAGGCGCAAACCGCCTACGTGAAGACTTTAAATCCGATAAATTCGCCACCTTGATCATTAACGATACCCAAGCAAAACGCATTATTGAAAACCGTTTTGGCGTGGGCTCATCGGTTGTCGATGGCATTATGCGCGCCACCAATGTGATGCTACACGGTAAAAAAGTGGTGGTTATTGGCTATGGTTATTGCGGTAGCGGCACAGCACAAAGACTTAGAGGCATGGGTGCCCATGTGACCGTGGTTGAGCCTAATCCATTAACCAGATTAGAAGCGCACATGGAAGGCTTTTATACCGCATCATTAGAAGATGCACTGCCTAATGCCGATATGGTGATCACCATTACCGGCCGCGACAATGTACTCGATAAGCAACACTTTGAGCTAATGGCCGACAATGTGATTATTGCTAATGCCGGCCATTTTCAACGTGAAATCAATCTAGCTGCATTAGCTCAACTTGCGGATTCAATAGATGCTATTCGCCCGCAAGTGACTGGCTATCACTTCAACGGTAAAACCCTGTTTGTGCTATCTGATGCAAACCTAGTCAACCTTGCCGCTGGCGATGGCAACCCGATTGAAATTATGGATCTGGGTCTTGCCCTACAATCATTAAGTCTTGAGCGCATTGCACTAAACGCGAAGTCGCTAACACCTACTCCGCAGCCAGTACCTTATGATATTGAACTCGATGTCGCCGCACTTGCCTGCCAATACTGGATTAATCATTAACGAGCTTTAAAACTATCTAGTAACTCTATAACTGATCAAAACGGCTATGACTCTATAGCCGTCTTCTCCGCTAATAATTCCGCCCTTCAATCTCACCGAAAATCCCGCTAACTCTAGCCATTTATGCCACTGATTTGCTCTTTGGCAGTCGAGTCATTGCTTACTAAGCATTAAGTATTAGCAAATGTTGCGCGTATGTAGACAAACGTTTAAATGACTGATTAACTAACAGCCATGCCCTTGCTGTATTTGATAAAAACATTTTGGGTACTTATTGGTGCAATAGCTCAATAAGTATATGTTTTACTATCAAAATTAGGACATCCGACATAATAAAAGTATCCATCAACATTGATTGGTGGAACAACAAATAAAAAGGATCTTTTAATGCGCCTAAATAAATTAGTGCTCGCTTTAGGGATAGCTTCAACAGTTACCTTAGTAGGTTGTGGCTATGATGAAACCGACAATAGTGACTCACTATTTGTGCCAGAGCCCACACCTGAAGTTATTCCACCACTACAAGCATTTGCTCCAGATGGAAAGCTCAATGCACAAATTCGCCGAACCAGCTTTGGTGTACCGCACATTAAGGCTGATAACCTTGAAAGCTTAGGTTTTGGTAGTGGTTACGCTCAGGCTCAAGACAATCTATGTATCCTCGCCGATGGCTTTATTAAAGCTAACTCTGAACGCTCGATGTACTTTGGTCCGCACGCTTCGCTCGACTTCACCACGGGCTTACCGACCGCTGAAGATAACGGTAACTTAATCTCTGATTTTGCCTATAAAGCCCTTAAAATTCGTGAGAAAGCTGAAACACAATATCCAAGCTTTAGTTATAACTCCCGTGCCTTAATGGAGGGCTTTAGTGCCGGTTATAACCAATATTTAGCCGATGTTGAAGCCGGCACACAAAACGGCGATCCATTTTGTGCAGGCCTACCTTGGGTAAAGCCTGTTGATGGTGTCGATGTTGCCAACTATCTATTTTCCATCGCCCTGCTGCCTGGCGCAGCTAATTTCCTTGACCTGATTTTTTACGCCAACCCTGGAGATGGCCAAGAGTATTTGCCACGCATTATTGGTCCAGCTCCGACTCAAGCTGCAACCGAGGCACAAACCGCCTTTATCCAAGATGTGAATAGCAAGTTTGGCGCTTTCCAAAATGCCATTACCACCCCAGAAACCAATCCACGCGATCTCGGTTCAAACGGCTGGGGCCTGGGTAAAGACAAAACCGAAAACGGCAAAGGTATGGTGCTGGGTAATCCGCATTTTCCACACACAGGTAACCTGCGCTTTTGGCAGTCTCACTTAACTATTCCAGGTCATATTGATGTAATGGGTGGCTCATTGGTGGGTATGCCGGGCGCGATTAATATTGGTTTCAATAAAGATGTAGCTTGGACCCATACCTTCTCAACCGCGGAGCACTTTGTGCTTTATAACCTAGAGCTGGTCAGTGGCGATCGCATGCAATACTTGTTTGATGGCGAAGCTATGCCAATCACTAAAGAAACTGTGCAGATTCTAGTGAATGGCGGTCCTGCAGGCATGTTAGTGGCGGAAAAAGATATCTACACCACAGCAAAAGGTCCAATCGCTGAGGCGCCTGCGACTCAGGCACCATTTGGTTGGGATGATGGTCAAGCCTATATGCTGCAAGATGCCAATATGGCTAACAAAGACCCTATCGATCACTGGCTCGCCATGAACCGTGCAACCAATAAAGACGAATTCCAGCAAGCCTTTAAAGACTTTGACGGGGTGATTTTCAATAACACCATGTATGCCGATAAAGAAGGTAACGCCTTCTATATTGATGACTCGACGGTACCGGGGTTATCAGGTATTGCCATTAGCTTACTGAAAACCAACCCGGATATTATTGCTGCCCGCCAGCAAGCAGGCTTTACCATTTTGCCAGGTAACACCTCTATGTTTGCTTACGACGCGCCGCTCGCTTACGAGTATGCGCCTAAGCTTGAACGTACTGACTTTGTGCAAAACTCTAATAACTCATTCTGGTCAACTAACCTTGACGCACCACTTGAAGGCTACTCTGCCATGTATGGCCCAGAGCGTGGACAACAATCACTACGTACTCGTATGGCATTAAAGTTAATGGCTGAGGCTGGCGGTGAAGATGGCAAGTTTAATCTTGATGAGTTAGAAGCTGCCGCACTGGGTAACGATATTTATCTTGATAGTCTAATATTTGATGATTTGATCGCACAGTGTGAGGCTCAAGGTGATACCCCTGTAATGGTAAGCGCTAACCAATCTAAAGATATCAGCGCTGCCTGCGCCGCACTAAAACAGTGGAATGGTAAGCAAGATAACGACAGCATTGGTGGAGCATTAATCCGTGAGTTTGCACATCAATTTGATCAAAATAGCATGCTAACTGTGCCATTTGATTTTGAGCAAGCTGCAACAACTCCAAATACCTTAGCCACTGACGGCAGTGCACTCGTTGCCTTAGCCAAAGCGGCATTAAACGTTGAAGCAGCAGGTTTCGCTGTTGATGCAGCCATGGGTACAGTGCAGTTTGTTGAAAAATCACTGCCAGATGGCATGCCATCAGGTAACAAGCAACCATGGCCGGGTACCCATAACGCTGAAGGTGGTTTTAACGTGTTCTCAACTAGCTTAAGCGGTGACGATACGTTAGTGCCGCAACATAGCTACGCCGCGGTGATGGACGCTGTAACCGGTAAGCCATTAGCATCAGGCTTGTCTGAGCAAGGTTACGCGATTCGTTATGGTTCAAGTTGGATGATGGCTGTGAGCTTTACCGATGACGGCCCTGTTGCTAAAGGAATTTTAACCTACTCACAATCAACCAATAGATTGAGCCCGTATTTTAACGACCAAACTGAGCGTTACTCTACAAGCAAGCAATTCCGTCCTTTCTTGTTTAATGAAAGTGATATTGCCGCAGCGGTAGAGTCGACCACTGAGCTAAGTGCACAAAAAGTGCAGTAGTTAAGTATAAGTTAGTTTGTTTAAGGTTAATCAAGCGCCATAGCAGCGCTGTAAATTAATCAGCATGACTCAAAAGCAGCCTTTTAGGCTGCTTTTTTATTGTCTCGCAACGAGCACTTAAAAATAATATTCGCAAATACTTAAGGTTTAATTGCTTAATTTTCAAAAGCTTAATTACTCAACCAAACTTGCTCCAGTTCACATTCCAGTGCATGATTTAATCAAAATGCGATGTGCATCATTTGATAATCAAACGAAATAGCAAGGGAGGCTACATGCGTATTCTACTTTGGTTCGCGGCCATGTGTGTTGCGGTAAGTTTGCTGCTGTTATCACTAAAAACCCAAGCGACGGCAAAGAGCCTAACGCAAACAACTGTAACGACACCGGCAACAAATTCAGCTAACGCAACTGATTCAAATAAGCCAGATAATAAACCCCCAATGACCACAATTACGCTCAATAAGTACTTAGGCGGCACAGAAGGCAAACTCAATAATAAGTCAGCGCTCAATTTTAAATTTACTAACGCCAATGGCAGTAACAAGAACACTTGCAGCATTATCACCACCGACAATTATCTAAGGCACGCTAAAAATCGACTAGAGAACATTAATCTTAGCGAGAAAAACTTCTACTTTGACTGTACCTGGGATGGCCGCTATTACTTTTTATCTAATCGGGTAAGAACCTATGCTGAAGTGATCATTAAGCAACCCGATAGTCAGTTTCCGATGTCGATGCATATTGAAGCTAAGTTGGTGAGTTTAACTGGTGAGCAAGTCGAAATTATTAGCGGCGATATTTCACTAAGACGCAATCCAAGATAGAAGTTAGCCAAAAGCTCCCTACTAAATAAGCAGTAAAACAGCCTTAGATAAATGAGCTGATAATAGTTTTGGCGCTAGCAATATTATTGCTACTGGCTAAATACACCGCAAACAGCCTAACAATCAGGCAAGAGCCACAAGGTAAGTGTGACTCGCCCGCCAATATCCTATCAAGTTAATCCACATTAATAGGCGTCTGTGCAATATTAGCGCGCCGCAGCGCTAGACCTGATAAAAGGTCAACTTTATAAAACTAATATTAACCTCAAAAACAATGGTTTTGAGGTCGACTGCGCGCACTTATTTATGACTTTTAGACGACTTTAAGTGTACACAAAATGAATGACACCAACAGCAATGTGCTACTGATCTCGGGCCACCCAGATCTTCAGCGCTCAATTGCTAATAGCGAAATACTTAACCAGCTAGCGACAACTAGCCAGATTAAGATCCATAAACTCGATGAGGCCTGCCAAGGCTTTCGAATTAATGTCGCCGCTGAACAAGCCTTACTGACTCAAGCCGATACGATTGTTTTCCAGTTTCCACTGTACTGGTCAACCTATCCGGCATTGATGAAACTGTGGTTTGATGAAGTGTTTACCTACAACTTTGCCTTTGGTCCTAACGGCGACAAGCTAAAAGGCAAAAAAGTGATCTTATCGATTACCTGTGGTGCAACTGAAAAATCCTATCAACCAGGTGAGTTTAACTTCTTGCCTATAGAGCAATATTTACAAGCCGCTATGCATCCCGTTAAGGCTGCACAAATGGAAATTGTCGATACGGTTATCACCTTCGAGATGAATTCAACACCTGATGAAGGCGGCGATCAAAACACCGTTATGCAATTAGCTCAACAACATGTAGAGCGCTTAACCCATTTACTCAACTAACTGAGTAAATCCGCTTAATTAATCAAATAAACAATAGGTTATAACTATTATGTTTCAATCCATATTAGGTATCGTAGCGCTACTTGTCGTCGGCTACCTTTTTTGTAATGCGAAAAAGCAAGTTAACTGGCGTACCGTCGGTGGCGCGCTAATCATCCAATTAACCATTGCAGGCTTTGTATTGGCCACCAGCTTTGGTGAAAGCGTATTACTGTCTTTATCTAACGGCGTTGCTAACGTTTTAGGCTTCGCGTCTAAAGGTATTAGCTTTGTATTCGGTAACCTAGTGACTTTCCAAGTTGAAAACCTAGGTTTTATCTTTGCTTTCCAAGTACTACCAGCGATAATCTTTACTGCGTCACTGGTAAGCTTACTGCACTACATGGGCATTATGGGCTTTGTGGTTAAAGTGCTAGGTGGTGGTCTGCAAAAGCTGATTGGTTCATCTAAAGCCGAATCAATGAACGCCATTGCTAACACTGTATGTGGTCAAACTGAAGCGCCTCTATTTGTTAAGCCTTGGCACCAACATCTGACTAAATCTGAAATCTTTGCCATCATGGTGGGCGGTTTAGCCTCTATCGCGGGCTCTGTATTAGCCGGTCTTGCTGGTATGGGCGTTGAAGTTCGCTACTTGGTTATGGCATGTTTTATGAGTGCGCCTGCCGGTCTACTATTTGCGAAGTTAATGATCCCAGAAACTGAGCAGCCAGTTAACGATGCGCCTGCACTACCAGATGATGAAAAGCCATCAAACTTTATTGATGCTATTGCTAAAGGTGCCATTGCCGGTATGCAAATTGCGGCGGTAGTGGGTGCAATCCTTATCGCCTGTATCGGTTTAATGGCAATGCTAAACAGCTTAATTGGCTGGGCTGGTGGCTTATTTGGTTATGCCGACATTACCCTTGAACTATTGATGGGTTATGCATTCTCACCAATCGCTTGGTTAATCGGTGTACCTTGGGCTGAAGCCAACGTAGCAGGTAACTTTATTGCGCAAAAGCTAGTACTTAACGAGTTTGTGGCTTACGCAGGTTTTGCACCATACATATCTGGTGACATGGTTGTTGCAGCGACTGGCGAAGTGATGTCACCAAAATCAGTGGCTATCATCACTGTTGCACTATGTGGCTTTGCTAATATCGGCTCAGTGTCTATGGTGGTTGCGGCGCTAAGCACCATGATCCCGAATAAGTCTAGCTACATCGCGTCTGTTGGTATGAAAGTACTGTTAGCCGCAACACTGGCTAACCTATTATCAGCGACGGTTGTTGGTCTATTTATGTCTTTCTAAGACCATAACCGACCCACTGCAAGTGCTTACCCTGTAATGGGGTAAGCACTTGTCTAACACATAGTATCGTCTAGCACATAGTATCACTTAGCTTTGCTAGCATTATCTAGCTTCCTCAGTTCCATACACCCCTTCTCAATACCTAAGCAATTTTAGATAAAAATCTCTTAATCTTTGTAAGTTTTTAAAGCTGCTTGTTTGTTAATTGTTGTTAACTGATAGTTATTTAAGCTGTTGATTAGCTGATTAATTATTAGTTATACGCACTCTGTGAACCTTAAGCTAGGATGCGCGTCAAATACGTAAAGACGTATCCTTACATTTAGGAATTTGACAATGACTCCACAAGAACAAGAACTGATTCAAAACGTAGCCGATAAACTAAAGGCTAGCCCGAACAAGCCAAAAGATGCAGAAGCTGAAACGCTGATTAGCCAAGAGATCGCTTCTCAAGAAGATATCGTTTACAAGTTAACTCAAGCGGTACTTGTACAAGAGATGGCACTTAAAGAACTTAAGTCAAAGAGCGACTTTTTACAGACTCAAGTTGATCACTTCAGAAAAGAATCTGAGCGTGGCGCACTAAGCCGTATGATGGGCGGTGCTAACCCAGCGCCAGTTCAACCACAACCTGTGCGTCAGCCAAGTGCTTTTGGTAGCTTTATGCAAACTGCAGCGGGTGTTGCAGCGGGTATGGTTGCTGGTAACTTAATCAGCAACGCACTATTTGGTGACGAAGCGCCTGCAACAGCTGAAGCGGCACCTGAAGTGGCTCCAGAAGCACCTGCAGAAGCTGAAGCGCCAACTGAAACTGCAGCTGCTGATACCGCTGCACCTGAAGATACAGGTTCAAGCTTCTTAGATGACAACTCTGGTTTTGCTTCTGAGTATGCTAGCGAAGACACTTTTGCTAACACAGGCTTTGGCGGTGATGAAAGCTTCGGCGGCTTTGATGATGGCGGTTTTGGTGATTTCGGTGGCGACGACGAAGATTTTTAATCTCGCTTAATCGCAGCTAGCATCATAGCTAAAACCACACAAACTAATGGCGGCTGAACTCAAGGTTCAGCCGCCATTTTTATTTCAACCTCACTCTCTTCTTCATTCTGCTTTTTCCCAGCAATTAATCTTTGTTTAAAGCAGTTATGCAACCATCTGCAACAGCCTCTTGATATTAATATCCTTTTTGTAATATTCGCGGCTATACTAGCTTCGCCAGTAACAAGCTGGCTAAAACACTAATAAAAAACTCAACAAATTGCTCCTAAGGAGAACCACTCGTGAAGAAAGCCGGGATCCTGTTACTGTCTATGCTAATGCCGATGGCAAGTGCCTATGCAGAATCAACTAAACCCCTTTCGGTTGATGTGCTGTGGCAACTAAACCGTATAGGCAGTCCAATTATTTCACCGGACGGCGACAAAGTCGTTGCGCCTGTGACCCAATATGATGTGCCAGAAGACAAAGACTCAACCCAACTTTGGTTGTTTGATAAAGATGGCGATAGCCAGCAAGCACTGACAGCTAAAGGCATGCGTGCAAGCGAAGCCACCTTCTCACCTGATGGTAAAACACTAGCGTTTATCTCTAAGCGTGATGACGATAAAGCCGGCCAAGTATACCTACTACCTATGAATGGACCTGGTGAAGCGCAAAAGCTTACTGAAGTACCAGGCGGCGTATATGGCATGAAGTGGGTGGGTAAACACATTTACTTTATCAGCCGTATTTTCCCGGGTAAGAACTGGGATGAGATGACTGAGCAGCTAAAAGCCGATAAAGACACTAAGGTTTCAGCTCACCAATGGACCGAGCTGCCTTACTCAAGCTTTGACCACTGGATTGATGAAGACCGCGAGGCGCATGTATTTCGTATCCCAGCCAAGGGCGGCGACATTGAGGCTATCACTCAACCACTAAAACACCAGCTACCTCGCTCATCACAAAGCGCCTCAAGCTATGATATTGCGCCAAACGAGCAGTGGATTGCTTTTACCGCCAACGGCTGGGATCAAGCAAAGAAGACCCGCGAAGTTGATCCTAAGATTGATATCTTCTTAGCGAAAATCGGTAGCGGTAAAGCTGAAAACTTAACTCCTGATAACGAAGCGCCAAACAGTAATCCACAGTTTAGCCCTAACAGCAAAACCTTGGCTTATACTCAGCAGTTGATCCATGGTTTTTACGCTGATACATCACGCCTAGTATTAATGGACATGAAAAAGCGTCAGCCTAAAGTGCTTAACGACACTTGGGACCGCTCGGTATCGCGCTTTGGCTGGACTAAAGACAGCAAAGGTTTCTATGCGGCCATTGATGATGCCGCCACGAGCCGTATTTACCACATCAATGCCAAAAACGGCAAAGTAAAAGCGATTACTAAAGACACTAACTTTGGTAAGCCTGTGATGGCAGAAGACGGCACTATCGTTGCTACTAACGACAGCTTCTTGTATCCAGCACGTTTAGTGACCATTAACCCGCGCAATGGCAAAACCACCCGTCTAGATAGCTTTAACGACGATATTCTTGCTGACGTTGATATGGGCACTTATGAGTCGGTAACCTACAAAGGCTATAACGACCAAGACATTCAGATGTGGGTACACTACCCTCCTGGGTTTGATCGCAGCAAGAAGTACCCACTGATGATGCTTATTCACGGTGGTCCACACAATGCGATCTCTGATGGTTTCCACTACCGCTGGAACGCACAAACTTTTGCCTCTTGGGGTTATGTGACGGCATGGCCTAACTTCCACGGTTCAAGCGGCTTTGGTCAAGAGTTTGCAGACAGCATCAACCCTGACTGGAAAAACAAGTCACTAGAAGATGTGCTTAAAGCGGCCGACTGGTTTGAGCAAAAAGACTGGATCGACAGCGAGCGCATGGTAGCAGGTGGTGCAAGTTATGGCGGTTACTTAACTTCGATAATTCTTGGTCAAGAGCATCCGTTTAATGCGCTAATGATCCATGCGGCTGTGTACAACATGTACTCGCAAATGGCGGCTGATTTCTCTGTTCACAGCACCCGTTTTGGCAGCTACTGGGAAAAGCCTGAGATCTACAAGTCAATTTCTCCGCATTACTTTGCAGAGAACTTTAATACGCCAACGTTAGTGATCCACGGTCAGCTTGATTACCGCGTGCCAGTTGGTCAAGGTTTTGAACTGTTCCGTACTCTGCAAACCCGCGGCGTTGAATCAAAGATGATCTACTTCCCAGATGAGAATCACTGGATCATGAAGCCAAACAACTCTATCTATTGGTACAACCAAGTAGAAGATTGGATGACTCGCTTTGCCGAGCCAGGCGGACGTTAATCCATTTAAAATAAGCTATTAGCAACACAAAAAAGGCTGCCCATTGGCAGCCTTTTTAATTGTCACAGCTGATTACTTAGTAACACTAACATCATAAGTTTCTAGATCATCGTAATAATCCCAAGTCACAATGCCATCGCTGTTGCGAATATTAACTCGGATATTAAACTGCTCTACGGCATCTTCCTCTTTAAAAGTGTAACCCACTTCACAGACGCCCCAATCGCTAATCACGCTATCTAACGCACTATGATTACCGCCCTTTTCAAAACGGCACTGCACTACATCATTTTGAGGGTCGCTATAAAGCGCCTTAAGCTGATAAGTATGGCCAACTCGAGCCATTACATCCGTAGCCACGACACCATCAATTAATAAGTTATCAACCATTGCAGGCTTTAACTGAGTATCGAGTGGAATACGGATGTAGACTTCTTCACGTTCATTAAGAAAATCATTATAGGTCAAGTACTGGATTTCATAGGTGTAGTGAGGGTAAGCGCTATCGGCTTCAAATAGGAAGCTGTCACCCTTTGGTAGCTCGGCTGTACTGTCTTTTCTACCAACTACGTGAAACTCCGTAATACGCTCATCAGGGCCTGTCACCTCGATATCAATCTGCACACTACCATCAATTGCAATCGGCTTTTGCACTTCAACCTGCATATAAGTTGAGTCTGGTGGGTTATTAAACACTTCCTCACCAACAGTAACCGTTTCCACTTCTAGCTCTTCAGTTTCGACGTAATCCGCCATCATAAACTGAGCACCAAACATAACATCAGTCATGCCGTTTAAGCCAAAAAAGCCGTCGTCGTTACTTAACTCTGCCATAATAGACACCATGTATTCATCGGCGTCTTTTGCGGTAATCGTATGCTGGTATTGATAAACTCCACTTCCGGTAACAACTTCTTCAGTACCAAGATCAGAATCAACGTTAAACTTACCAACGACAGGACGATTATTAGGATCTTCAACCGTCACTTCTACCCATACACTATCACCTACCGCATATTCAGTTTCAATGTCGCTCGAATACCAAGAGAAGTCCTGCCAGAAACCTTTTTGATGGGATTCATTATTGACATTAACCTGCGTAATGATCGGATCTTGGTGCATTCTGAACGCGCCAATCGAATCATCAAATTCTTCAATCTCAACAATAGTGCGAGTCCAAATATTAGAGCCATCTAGGGCGACATCGTCAGCTTTTAAGGTGTAACTGCCGGTTGGAATGCGCTCAAATGAGAACTTACCGTTGTCATCGGTAATGGTTTCAAACTCACCATATTTACCTTGCAGCAATACTTTAACGCCTGCAAGCGATACACCATCGCTATCGGTATAAGAAAAGTCTGGCTCGCCATCACCATCAATATCGATTAAACGATCTGCGACCATGTCGCCATCAACATCGATATTTAAATCACTAATACCATCAAAATCTTTATCGATATTTATGTCTGCTTTGGCGTCACAAGTCATATCAACGTTTAGGTAAATCCCCTCACGAGAAGTCAGTATGTTTAACTCTGTTAACTTGTCGCCATTAAGGTCGATATTGAAGTAAAGATTACCTTTATCGTCAGTTAGGTTGGTATCTGCAACACCATCGTTATTGTAATCTTGGTTATATAAGCTCGGATTAACCAAACTGTTATAAGCATCGCCACATACATGCCAAGTATCTAACTCAGCTTCACCTTGCTCGCCGTTTTCAGCACTGTAATTGCTACCGCGACGCGAGTTAACTCTCGCAAGAGCCTTATCATCAAACAAATAGGCATCTGCAACCACAGAGCCCAACACTTGGCCGCCAGATGGCTCTGACTCACTGCTTCCACCACCGCCACACGCCGATAGCACAGATAGCGCTAGCGGAACTAAAAGGAATTTTTTAATCATGATTGCTCACAAAAAGTATATAAATAAGCCGCTTGCTTTAAATGAATAGAATAGGCAATCAGCGAAGAATTAATTAGGGCGCGGGATTATATACAGTAAATGGGCGGTGTAGCAGATAGCAGTTATTAAATTTCTAAGGGTGGTCTCATTTTTTATAATACTTTTGTTAGCGCTTTTATCAAGCTCATCTACAAACTTGCTAATCACTAGTCGCGCTCATTAAAAGCAAGATTTAAGCTCAAGATAGTTAACTGTTAATCCATTTTATAACCGCCCTTCATTCTAAAATCAGCAACACCCACCAAAAACAAGTTCGCAACAACTTTTACACGATGATAACTGCGATAAAAAAAGCAATAAGTTATCCTCGGAGGCATCTCAATATTGAATCCATAACCAATGGATTTCATTCAGTTTTAACAGGACGTTAGTATGGACACATTTAGCCAACTACAAGTTATCGAGTTTAATCGCCACAGCCCTGCCAGTATCGAGCAAGCTTTGCAAAGCTATCAAGCTCAATTAGAAGCGCATCAAGCCTTTGATAGAGGTGGTCGATTAAACTTGATGTTTATGGATAACAGCAATGGCACGCGTGAGCACCTGCAGTTGGACATGCTACAAGATCAGCAACTAGTAATGGCAGCACTCTCACTCAATCCTGATGGCGGCCACTTAAGTAGTTATGTTGTAAGTAATGAACGTCTGCTGTATCTATCTGAAACCCTATTATTTGCCCTAGCCATTGAGCATGAGTCGCTTTACCCACAGCTGCGTAAGACTGCGCAAGCCATAGTCAACCATGCCCGCTTTGAAAACGACACCAGTAAGATGTGGCTCGATGACACTCGAGTATTTGGCGCAGAACCCCTGTATATGATGGCGGCTAAAGACGCTAATGACGCCGTTTATTTAGCGCAGTTTTTTATCCCATACTGGGACGATGAACATGCAGTGGGCTATGGCGATATGATGTTAGGCCTACTCAGAAAACATGGTTGGTGCGAGGCGATGATTAACGCCTTTATCTGGTGTGATAATCACAGCTTTAGGTTCGCTTTTTACGGCAGTGACTGGGAGCAACCTGCACCAAGGTACCAGCCACTTGGGGATTATTTAAAAGCCAATCCTGATAAATACCCGCGTTTTATTGAGTTAGTAAAGCAGCGCTTTCATGCTCAGCCCGCACTGGTTTATAGCCAACATGATTCGCTGGAAGAACAAAAGCCGATCCTCAATTTATACCTCACCCTAATTGCCGAATGCTGTGGTCAAGACAGTGAAGAAATGGACAGTGAGCTGGCTGAACATTTCATTAATGATAGCCTTGAAAATGAAGCGATTAATTTACAAAACCAACTAAAGCAAGAGCTTAATGGTAAACTCAATTGTTACGCAGGCAGTATTGCCCAACAACGAAAGCTACGAATTGAGCGCGCAGAGCGTAAAGAGGCACGCGATAAGTATTTAGGCGGACTTAAAATGGTCAGCGAATTTATGCTGAGCCTTGAAAATAGCCATGCCTTGCTCTCCTATATCTCTGCAGGCGCAAATCCGCAGATCCTTGATGATATTGAATGCTTTAACATCGTTCCTCACAGTGAAAAGCACGCATTAACCTTTTTTGAAGCCATCCAAGAGTCTTGCTGGGATATGGACGACTTTGACCATGTGCGCGATAACTTCCATGAAGTGATGGAGCACCTAGCAAAAGATTTGCTACAAGATAATGATGAGGACATGAGCGAAGCTGCAATCAATGGCTTTATCAGCCGAGTCAACGCTAGTGCAGATACGCATTGTAATGATACGGAGCAGGCATCGGCTAATACTCAGCCTGAAAGCCAAGTGCGTAGTGCCCAAACCATGCTGCGTTTTGTTGATATTTTCTATCGTTTATTCGGCCAGCAACCTTTTGATGACGAGCTATGCGATATGCTTACAGGAGAGTCGGTATATCAGGCAATTATCAGTGTTGAAGACTATTACGCTCGCTTTATGCCTATCGACGCGACACCGAAACTTGACTCTGGCGTAAGTCGAACAGAGCAAAAAGCGCTTGAAAGTCTGCTCGATGAATATACTGACATAGACTACACCCCTGTCACTGCCGAGATGCTTAAGCAAACCGATGAACTATTTGCTAATCGCGCCTGCCTAAATTGCCAAGACTGGCCCGAGGATGAACTCGGCATCGATACACTTTGCGCCTACCTGCTGTTGCAAGATACGCTGAACAATATCAAAGATGATTACACCCAAGCGTTACATGTAAGGCTAAATGGCGTATTCGAGCGAGCCGTTAACTTGATGCTCGAAAATACCGATATTTTAGGCGAGGGGCCCTTTGATGAAAAAGGCTTAAACGACGGTGAACAAGCACAAGTCAAAGCTTACTTTACCGAGGCAAAGCCTGAGCTCAATCAACTGCAGATGATTCAGCTATTAAACCAACATCTTTATGGTCAAGATATCTGCCGCCAAGCATTTTTATATTTTCCTAAAATTAGCCCAATGCAAAAGAGCTATAAGTTTTTAGATGACTATAATGATGACTATCAACGGGTGATCCTAAGTTGCTTATGGCTAAAACAACTCGACATTCCTGAAGCCATTAATGCTGAGCGGATTTGGCAACTGCTGATCACCATGGCACCGATCAGAGTCGTGCATGTTATTGCTAAGGCCTATAGCGAACATAGCCGCAAGCTGAGATTTGACTCAGCTATCGATGAGCAACACTTTTTCGATATGTTAAACAGCCATGGCATAGATAAAGCCTTTACTTTGGCCTACCAGGTTGAGCAATTTAGCGCTAGCTCGTCTCGCACTGAAGATTACATAAACTTAGTCGAGTTAATGGGTGAGCTAGATAATGAGCAGCAAGGCATAATGGCCGCGGCAAGGCGCAATGATGCTAAGGCGTTACTCCGCGGGTTAGATTACAGCTACCAACCAACAAAGCTCGAGTTTCACAAACATGTGGCGATGCGCTTCCCAAGCATGCCTTTTGCACTTGATAACCAGCTAAAGCAATGCCTAGCCGACTTTATTAAGCTTAATCAAAACTCGTGGGAAGAGGTGATTGCCAGCAAGTTTAGCGACAATGTGATCTTCTCTGACTTTGTCACTGACGAGGCTGAACTGCCTAAAAAATTGCGCTTTCAGGTCAAATTGCACCCTAACGCCGATCTAAGCCAAAGCCGTAAAAACGATAGAATGGATTGGATCTACACAGTGGTCTTGCAGCAGGTTGGCGATGAGTTACTGGTTCTTGTGGCAGACAAAGACGCTTTTAAAGACGGAAATTTTTACGTTGGCGGCCAGATTGTGATCCTCGATGACAAAATAGACGCCCAAAGCGTGATTGATGCGGTAAAAAACCTACCGACTCCTGAAGAACGCCAAAACCAAGTTAACCAAAACCTATGGGCATATCTGCAAGGCGAGCTCGATTATGCCGAGTTTGCACCGCAGTTTAACCAGTATGTGAGCTATGAAACCACTGTCAGTCTAAAAGAGTATCGCAGCCACTCACTGAGCCAATATATATGGCTACTGGATGATGAACGTTGCGGCCGCTTAGTTCAGTTATTGGCAAATCACAGTTATCGCGCTTATAAAGTGATAACAGACGGGCTAGTCACAGGTTACATGGACATGCTTGCCCTGCAAGGAAAGATGGACTTAGCGACTCGCTTAGAATGCGATGAGGATGATTATGAAGAGGCGGCTTATCAAGCGCTACTTGATTGGTTGTTTAGCCAAAACGTTAAACCTGAATACCTACTGCTATATATGATTAAAAATTATCGCCCATGCATGGGAAAATACATTATCGCCATGGCACAACGTGATGAACTAAAACCTTTACTGCCATTTTTGCGTATCGAATCTAAAGCTGAGTTAGTGGATATTCTTGCTAAACAAGCTGGTGGAAATGAGTTTATGACTTTGTTCGCTAAAGAGAAGTCACGCAAGATCCGTGACAAGGTTGAGGCTGCATTGAGCTAATCCACTTAGATAAAATCCTTAAACGAATGAGCTTTACCACTTCAATGATGTAACTAAAAGCGCTAGTCCATTTTTTGCTAGCGCTTTTTATCATTCCAATACTAGTTAATCGGTCTATCATTAATCAATCTAGGCTCTGGGAAAATCGGAATTTCAAGCGCATCCGGCAGGTTTGGTAGCAAAATAAGCACTTCCTCGCGACCAATGGAAGCCTCTACAAATTTCCAGGTTTGACCGATATCTTTAGAGAGCCCAATCAAAGCCGTCTCTGCAACAGCATCGCCTATAGGCGAGCTCATATTGATCTCAATAGGCAAGTAAACGTAATACTCGTCCACCTCCTCTTGCAGAAACATTTTTGTCGGTTCGTTGAATATCGTCGAGACCTGCTTAATACCTTCACTCAACAACTGCTGCGATAAAGCAGCCATTCCCCTTTTAAATGCAGCTTCACCGCCGGCATACTCAATCACGTAGCTAAAGGCAAAGCGCATATAAGTGTCGTAATCCTTATCGATAATAGACTGCTGCATAACCTTAGCTTCAGTTAGGGCCTTTTCAGCAATGAGTTCACCATTTTGGGCGAAATATTTTTGCTCTCCAGTAGGTTGCCTAGCAGCCACTGTCGTTTCCCACTTAACTGCCCCGTTAGGCCAAAACTCCTGATGCATGCCATTACCATTTTCATCAAGCAATGTCTTTTCTTGCAGCCCACCATCTTTAAAATAGCGCTCATTCACACCAATCAACTCACCATCTAAGTAATTGCGCAAAGTGTCCAAGTGACCATCGAAGTCATAGCTCTTAAATGTCCCCTGCTTTACTCCATCTTCAAAATAACCCTCTTCTAGGAGTAGGCCATCTTCAGAAAACATCTTTTGCACACCACTAGGATGGTGAGAATCGAATCTTAAGCTGCCGTCATCAAAAAATATCTGCCAATGGCCCACCTTATCGCCATCAAGCTTATAGCCCCGACTCTGCAGCTGACCATTTTCATAAAAGTTCTCCTCTAACACTGGCTTAGGTTTGACCTTAGGAGGTACCGGAAAGTCTGCAGTTTTGATGGCAACGTTAATATGAATACTCTCGCCTCTTTCACGCTCCGATTCAGGCAAAGTCTCCATAACCACAAGTAGCGCTTCCATCGAACGCTGTAACTGCTCTGTGGCTATGGCGTCAAACTCTGGTGACCCGCTCGACTCGCTCACCTTAGTGTGCATCTTGCCGCCCGTGTCATAATCCACCGCCACAACCACTTTTAATTGGCTGAATTCGGGGTTAGCCTGTGTCTCTTTCTCTGCCAACCCCAAGCTTAAATTGAAACAAGAATTGAAGGTGTCACACTCAATAGGAGGGGAAGTATCACTGCAAGCAGACAACAGCAAAGCTGCCGTAAAACTGGCTATAATCAGTATTTTTTTCATGGAGTTATAGACTCACTAAAGAGGTTTAGGGCGTGCTAGATGAAAACTCAAATTTGAGTTATATCAGTATCTCTTATGAGGGACAGCTCACAGACGATACTCAACATAATAAGTTACAAGTCAAAAGCAATGAAATCAAGTGACTAAATAAATGACTAAATCAAAAACACCAAAACTTAGCCATTTATTACTGTGAGCCAAAAACCTAACTAAAGTTAGATAGCATGGGGTTCACTTCACGTATTATGCTAAAATCCCCTATCAGCTCTATGAATGTGCACCCAATCTCATTTGTTTGACTGAAGGTAGTCAAATCCTACCGAAATAAACTGATGAGGATACAAGATATGAAAAAATTAAACGCAGAACAACGCAAGGCTCGAGATAACGAACGCTTTGCACAACGGGTAGATGAACGCAGAACCAAGGGCGAAGATGTTGTTGCTTACGCACTTTCCAATGCAAAAGCCTATAAGTTTCTGACTAAACCAGAGAGATACGAGCTTAAGCAAAGACAAGCAGCTCTGCTCAATGAAGTGAAATTATCAGCAGAAGAAAAGCTTAAACTTAGACAAGAGCAAGAGTTGCAGCAAATTGAAGCGACATTTGATACCGACGAAGACGGCTCAGCGTCGAACAACTAAAGCTCTGCAAACTTAGCTTGGTAAAAATAGAGCTAAAACAGTAAATAAAAAAAGGGAAGTTAAACTAACTTCCCTTTTTATTACTTTAACTTATTACACATTAATGCAGTTTCATACGTGGGCGCACTACTCGCATTACTTTCTCTGCACACCACAGAGCGATCGTTTTAAAAGTGCCATGAATCGCTTGCTGATGCATACGATATAGCGAGATATACACTAAACGCGCGATCTTGCCCTCAACAAACATACTGCTTTTAGTTAAGTTCCCCATCAAGCTACCCACAGTGCTATAACGTGATAAGTTTACTAATGAACCATGATCGACATACACATAGTCGATTAACGGCTCACCTTTAAGCTCATTGAGAATATTTTTCTCAACACACTCGGCCATTTGGTGTGCGGACTGCGCACGCGGCGGCACAAAGCTACCATCAGCTTGTTGGCAAGCGCAGCAATCACCAATCACGTAAATATCATCGCTCACCGTACTGAGCAGAGTTGGTTTAACCATGATTTGGTTGGCGCGGTTAAGCTCAAACAGGCCAATATCTTTGATAAAGTCAGGTGCTTTTACCCCTGCAGCCCAAAGCATAATATTGGCTTCAATCAGCTTACCTTCAGAAGTCACAAAGCCTGCAGCAGTCGCTTCGCTAATGCGGGTATTTTCCATCACATTAACCCCAAGCTTACTGAGTTCTATTCTTGCTGAAGTCGCAATACGCTCAGGTAGTGCCGGTAAAATACGCTCACCCGCTTCAATCAAGTGAATATTAAGCTTATCGGCGGTCATCTTACTTAAGCCGTAAACTTTAAGCATGTCAGTCACATGGTAGAGCTCAGCCGACAATTCAACACCGGTTGCGCCACCGCCCACAATGGCAATATTAAGCTCATTGATGCTTTCTGACTGATGCACGCGGGTAAAGCTGTCTAACAGAGCATTATGGAAACGATTAGCTTGCTGGTGTGAGTCTAAGAAGAAGCTATTCTCTTTAACGCCCGGAGTATTAAAGTCATTACTAACACTGCCGATAGCAATCACTAATTTGTCATACTGAATTTGGCGCTCAGGTAACATGACCTTACCCGCTTCATCAACAATCGGCGCGACCGAAATTGACTGAGTAGCCTCATCTAAGCCGCAAAAGGTACCAAGCTGAAATTGATAACCATGTTTAGCTGCATGAGCTGAATAAACCACGCCATCTAGCGCAGAATCAAGTGAACCAGTGGCGACCTCATGCAATAAAGGCTTCCAAATATGAGTTCGATTTCTGTCGACTAGAATAATCTGGGCTAAGTTCTTTTTCCCCAGTTTATGACCCAATTGGGTCGCCAACTCCAAACCACCAGCACCACCACCAACAATCACAATTTTTGGATTTGCCGATCTCATTATTTGATTCCTCACAAGGAGCTACTATCTTGGTCCACTATGGCTGCAATAGAGCTAGATACTAATTTAACGTTCACTGTTTTAATGATCATATGTTGACGCAAAACATGACCTAAGTCACGTTGAATAAATTCAATTTATTGATAAATATCAGTTGATTTAACTACCCCAACCATAAATAGCAACATAAAAACTAACCATAAGATACCAATCAAGCCATATTGCACACATTAAATAACACCCCATATTCTAGAGTATCGAAGCGACACTAGCTATCAATGAATAATAGCGCTCAAGTTAGCCGCAACACTTCTAAACATATCCTATTACCATCACTTCAGATTTACCCCATCCTTAAACGATTCTCCTCCATTAATGAACATAGTAGCCTTCAGCGAAGCTAAATTCACTTAGTTAGCTCCACAGTCTAGTGAAGCCCTCATAAATAAAATATTTAAAAGAGTAATTAATTAACCGACTTATTTAATTAGCAGATATTTATAACCCGACCAATTATATCTAAAAAATAGATACCCAACAAAATACAAATCCCATCTATCCAATTAAAAGATATTTAAATTCCAAGCGTGACATAACCAAAAAACACATAACCCAAAAAAAATATAAATTCAAAACAATTAAAAAGTCACGCTATATTTAATCCACATGCTCACCATCACAGTTTTAGCAAAAATCATTACAGGCAACCATGACTAATTATTCACAAAAACGAATAAAGCTGCCAATTATAAGTATAAAAACAAAAAGCGTTGAATTAGACAATCACCCCAGAAAAATCATGACTTCACTATATTAAAAGCCAATATAACGAAAGCAACAACAGCCCCTTTCCCGACAACACTAATCGATTATTTTGACTAGAAGTACAAGCAAACCAACTTTCAATAAAAATAAATACAATTGAAATATAGATAGCATTTTCGTATTTTATAAAAAATAACAAAATCTTATTAAGTTATGAAGTCGCTAATTAAGACTTTTCTTACTCTACAATTAATACTAACCCTAAGCATTGCAAAGAGTGCTCATGCTAGTGACACATACCTAACAATTAAAGGGTATGGCAATGATCAAAGAAGTGCAGAAATTGATGCAAAACAACAATTAGCATTGCAGCTATATAGCAAGGTAGAAGTCACTGAAAAAAGCCAGCAAGAAAAAGCAGATAATATTGTTACTTCTAGCTACTCCCTTAATTCAAGCATTAATTCTCTGCCTGTGGAAATCAGTAACATGGAATTAGTTAGCCAAAGTTGTGAGCAACAGCCTTGTAAATATCAGTTTAGAATAAATAAAACGATGTGGGGCAGGAAATTACTAAATGATATCAACCACAATCATTTACTAGCCGCAGACTTATTAGCGAGCCAAGGCTTCTCATGGCAAGATCTAAACCGTTTAAATAAGGCTTACAACTTACTTTTTAAAGCACAGAATGCCATTACTCTTGTACCAAGCTTGATTGAAACAAACCTTGTTCCTTTAAACAAAACTCATTTAAGTTTAGAACGAACATTAAACAATCAGGCTCAGAGTATTAGTGTAGCAATTTCCTCTTCGCCAGATTTATTTGCATCAACAGTAAAATCGACATTAGCACAATCATTAATGGTTTCTGCAGATGCACATATTACGCTTTATATCAAAACTCAAACTCAGCACGGTAAACGAGGGCAGAAATTTATCGCTAAGCAGACTCTATGGTTACAGTTCTTTGAAGCCAGTAACCCCAGCTTAGCCGTTAGTCAAAAGATACTTACCGCAATAGGTCAGTCGCCAAATAGCGCAGAGTCAGCTCAGAATGCCGCACAACAAAAAATAATTAATACCATAAACAATAAATCAATATTTACATTGCTACATTAAAGGACATAACAATGTTTAAAAAAACCATCCTTGCAGGTCTAATGCTTTCTTTTATCTCTGGCTGTGCTTCTATCACTGGTACAGAATCATCTACAGCTGATCGCGCTCAAATGAAAGTAGAGCTAACCGAGACCTGCGTCACTCTTGGTGATAAGTACACACCTGTTTCTTATGCCGTCGATAAAGCATCAAAGGTTATGGTGTCAATTCAAGAGCGCCAATGTGCAGTATTTAATAGCTACTCGACTCTAGCTGCAAAGCATGCTGATGTAGCAGGTTTCTTAGCCGTTAACGCAGACAAGTCTGACGAAGAACTGCTTATTGCGATGAACGACTTTGATGCGGCAAAACCTGAAAATAAAAAAATCCGCCCTCAAGTAGAAGCCTACCAACAAGCCTCTGATGACATCTTTGATGAAAACCTAGTACTTGCTGCCGATATTACCCTGCAAGTTGCTGAAATCGCCTACATTGCTTCCCAAAATGCTACGGCTATCGCTTACGATGCGACAGGAGGCGCCCTTGATAGCGTGCTTAAGTTTGGTTCAAACGAATCAAAAGAAGAAGGCGAAGCTGAAGAGATCGTACCTATCGTTGAAGCATACAATGAGCTAAAAGCACGCTCAGAGCTTGCTCTTGATGCCAATACTTTAATCTCTATGGATCAAGACACTATCGAGCAATTAAAAAACCTAGATAAAGTGTTAGCAGAGAAAGTGAAAGCATAATGAAGCTGACTAAAGTAGCTTGTTTAGTAGCTATAGGTATCGCCATCACGGGCTGCCAGAGCACTAAGGTCTCCCAGACACATTCAGTTGAAAGTAATGCCGGAAACTCGTCACTGATTATCGGCAAATCTGCCCATGATTTTGAGAGCAGTGACATTGAGGTGCCTGCATACTTCAACACCCAAGGCTTGCAGTTTTGCTCTTATGAAGCAGAAGAAAAAGATAGTCGCTGCCCTTTAGCCAAGAAGACCATTCGTCTCTATTTCGGTGATGTGCAAACTGATGTCAGCGAGAACTTGCAAGGTACGTCTGCAGATGTATTTAATGCGATGCATTCAAGTATCGGCCAGTTTCAAAGCAAAGCACTAGAAAACACACTTGAAAACCAATTTGCAGGCGTTAACCGCTTCCGCATTTTGACTCGAGATACGGATTCTGTGAATGCCGCGATGGGAGAGATCCTTGCTGATGAGGGCGCAGTTAATGTTGCTAAAAAGGCCAGCAGTAAGAGCAAACTATCTACGGATTACATCATAAAAGTCGATGTGCTCAAAACAGGCGACATGCTGTTTGGCTCAACTCAATCCTTATTCCAAACCTCAATGGAAATATCGACCGGTGTAATCGATCCTTATACCCGGGAAAAATTGAGCTACCCAAATATTGGCAAAATCCGCGTCTCTAACTTCGATGTGCGAGAAAAAAGCAGTTATACCACTGTCATTGCTAACGGCGAATACTACCGTGGTTTTAACTACACCAGCGGCAAGGATGTTGAATCGGTATTAAACGAGATGTCATCGCGTAGCTTCGACATCATGCTTACCCGACTACTCAAAGAGATGCCAGCCACTGCACAAGTGATGGGGATCAAAGGAGACCGTATCTCATTAGACCGCGGTCAAAATGCGGGTGTGTTACCCAATGAAACAATGGTGGTGTTTGAATATAGCGCAGGATTTGTTGAACCAATTGGTGTCGCAACCGTTAACCCAAGCATGCAAAGTGCTCAAGGCAAAATTATCCGTTGGAAAGACAGTAATCTTGCTGAGCAGGTACGCGATGAAGCGGAAACAGGCATCTATCGTCCAGACCATCAACGCCGCCTCTTTGCCGTCAGTGTAGGGGTACCAATTGAGTTTATGAAGGAACGTAGTACATGGGTACAAAAAGGTTAACTCAAGGCTTCACCCTCAGTACCTTATTTGTATGCCTGTCTGCTTCAGCATTAGAGCTAGATAAGAGCCAGCCTTCGCTGGCTCTTGTTGAACAAGGCTGTGCATATGGACGTGGAGCTTTAGCAATAGAGGCAGCAAAGGCGCAAGCTTTAAATAATCTGCGCTTATTTCTGTTAGGCGAAACTTCATTCTCATTCTCTACTGACGACTCTCAACTGTTTGACGAACAATATAATCAACAGAACCGAGAGTTGTTGGTGTCGGGTATTACCCAAGGCACTATTCGAGCTAACTATGATCAACCTGAAATTCAGGGTGATGATACATGCATAACAGTGCGTCTGACTCCCCCCACTGCTCAAGCTCAAGAAAGCGAGCAAGATGTTGTCTGGGATTCGGAGCCAACAATGTCTGTCGTTGTTGTTGGAGAAGGAAAAAGCAAAGCGGGTCTAACTGCTCGCCAAGCCGCTGAGCAAGATGCATTTCAACGTGCTGTAAGTCAGGTTCTTGGAGTGATGGTTAAGTCTGGCTTTATGCAGCAATCGAGCTCAAATATGTCGGCATCTGCGAACTCTGATGACTTTAATATGCAAGAGGTGGCAACACAGTCTCTCTCTTTGCAAACTCAAGGGCTAATAAGCCACTGGAATGAAGTCAGCTCATTGCAATTACCAGACGGTACATTGACAGTCACCCTAGATATTACTGTTGAGAAAAAGCGTATCGAAGAAAAAGTGGCTGAGCTAATAACAAGTCTTGGACAACCCACCGTTTACATTGATGCTAAGCTTCCCATTGTAAAGCAAACCTTTACCGATGCGCTGGCCTCCATGGGATTCAATCTATCTGAGTCACCTGCTGCGGCGAGTATCATTCTGCAGGTTTTAGAAAACGAAAAGATAACCCCTTCTGGGCTACAACTTGAACTTAGAGCAAGTGTAGTCGACCGTGCTGGTAACCAATATGGTGTCTGGCGGAACGACCCAACCTTTTTAACGTTGCCAAACCAGCCCGACATGCTCAATGAGTTGGCCTCAGTCCATCTGGCTTTAGAAGACAATCAGCAAGCACTCAAACAGCAGCTACATGATTCTGTTCATAAGATGGCGATGCGAGGTGGTCCAGTCCGTGAATTGATTTTGTCGGAGAAAGCAGCAGGTAAGCATGGTCAGCTTTATACCTTACTTAGCGCAATCAATGGTGTTTCAGATATAAAAATTAATGCTGAATCCGGCAGAGTCATAGTGCAGCTTAGATCGTTAAATAACGCAAACGACTTAGCCCAATACATAGAGCCATCATTACGCATTCACCAGCCACAATACCAAACAAAACTCAGCGTACTTAATGAATACCAAATTCAGGTACTGTAAGCCCATAAAGGATATATTTTTTCATGTTTAAAAAAACGCTCGTGTCATTAGTATTAGCAAGTGTCTTAGGCTCTGCCCATGCCAGTGTTGATTTTGACCTCAACGATCTCGTGCCTGCAACAAATGAAGATCAAGCGCAAACCGTTGATACTTCAGATGTCAAAGAAGTTGATGGTTTAGTGGTTGCAACTGACGCAAAGGCTGCCGTGTTAGTTGCCCATAAAAGCCTCATTGAAGATGACGGCGACGGCGTGAAAATGATTGCTGTTAGCTCTGGAGTCGGCATCCTTTCTACAGGTTCTGCAAGCTACGAAACCTACGAAAACCGTAATGCGTCACTATTATCAAAACGTGCTGCTTATACCAAAGCCTTCCAAATTGCGAAGAAGCAGTTAGTGGAGAATATGGAAGGCATGAGCAATGCATGCGCCACTGTCGTTACCGAGGTGACGGACATGATTGATACGGGCACAGAAAGTGCAGCCAACACCCACAGTTTCACCAGTGATAATTGTGCAGAGTCGGTTAAAGGCGCTTTAGTTGGTTATGTCACCTTCGATGTTTTTGACGATCCAACAGAAAAAATGGTGCGCGTAAGTTTAATCTCGACGCCAAAAACCCGTGAGCAAACCAAACGTCAAGTGGGTGCCTTAACCCAAACAACTGAACCTAATATCATCTTTAAGCAAATTATCAATGATCTACAAGCTGGTGTGATGCCTCCTGTTGGCGCGAAAGTGATTACTAACGCTGATACAGGTGAGTCATTTGTACTTGGTTTTGGTTCCTCTATTATTCGTGAAAATAGAAGCAAGAATATTCAACGTAAATTATTGAGCGCTTCCAAATCACAAGCACAGGCTAAGGCGCGTAACAGCTTGATCTCTGTGATGCAAGGTGAAGAAGTATACTGGCAAGGTGGCTTTGCTGAAAACCAAGTTGAGAAGAATGAACAGTTCGAATACGAACCTGACAATATCAACCCTGCCGATGCTACGGTACTTGCAGAAGATAAGCATACTTTCCTCAATAATATGAAAACATCAGACTCATACAAGTCATTTGCAGCAGGTAAAGTTCCAGCGGGTGTGTCTGTTAAAACATTTACGAGTTCCGATGGTAACTGGTCTCTTGCCGTAGCCGTTTATGCTCCTTCATTAGAGGCTGCAGCCAAAAAAGCATCGGCAGAAAATAAACAGAGATTAAGAGAAGGTAATGTTGGTAGTACTCATAAGGTCAACACAACTGGTGGCCTAACCGAAGCTGAAAGTTCGCAAGGCCCTTCAGGTCAGGTAAGCCGTATCAATGAGCTGTAAATCTTTTGGGTTGTTGCTGGCAAGCTTAATAAGCTTGCCAGCAATGGCAAATCAAGCCAACAGCTGGGAGTTTTCAGGTACCCGTTATCAGGTTAGTGGGGAATCCCCCTTTTACTCAGCCTCTATTGAGCGTGAAAGAGCCCTAAAACCCGCTCAAATGAAAAGTCTCTGCCGTAAAGGACTCGCATTACCCTTACGTGCAAAATATGAGAATAAGTTGATAGCTGCCCAGCTAATTAAGGCCCCCTTCTCTGACTGGCCTATGATCAATCTACAATTCGAACTTGATAACATTCAATACCATAATGTGACAAACCTAACAGCCTCTTGTTCAGCAACCATTATTGACAGTGGCAAATCAACTAACTTAGCAAGAACCGGATTAAGTTATGCCATTGCTTATTACACTACTCAGCAATATGCAGCCATTAAACCCCTATTGCCGTATTTGATAAAGGAGCCAGTGGTATCCATGGATGGGGCCAGCATGATAACTCTCTTACTTCAACAACAAGCTCCTGTTAAAGCAGAGGCTTATTTTGACAAGTATGTTGATATCACCAAAGTCGAAAGCAACGACATCAAGTTATGGCTAGCCCAATGGAAAATGCAACAAGAACAACTCACAACGAGCCTAGCTATCGTTGAGTTATGTAAAAGCTCGAATTGCCAACAACTGGCCAATGATATCCATGATGCCATAGATAAGCTTGAGCGAGCTTCCGCCGATGACTTGTCGTCCTATTTTTAATTCTTGCCACGGAAAACTAAACCTTGATAACACTTCGAAATAGCATTTTATGTATCGCCATTAATCTATGTTGCGTTGGTAATGTTGCTGCCAATGACCCTTTTGCAGAACTGGATCATGAAGTCAGTCAACTGAGCGTCGATGATTCGAATGAGTTTAATCAGTGGTATGCAGCACATATTAATGAATTTACCCAGTGGCAAATCGCTTATTTAGAGGATTGGGATAAGCAACAGCAAGATTCAATTGCACGTTGGGGGGATGCAAAAACAAGCTCACAAGACTTGATTGTAGTAGTCGATAATAAAAGCTATTCTCGCACCGTAATCGATTTAAAAAACAACCAGATAACTATAGATATCAAACCTAATGAGTCTACTGTAAATAAACAGCAGCAACTTGATAGCATCAATAATGTTATTGCCTCAAACCAAGAGTTGCTAACCAGCATTGGCTTGACAACGCCCATTACCGCCAAGCCTGATACAACAAAAGTCATTGATGTAAAGCTGGATAGTGACGTTATCAATCACGTACAAAATACGATAAAAGCGCAAACAGAGCGCCAAATGAGTCAGTTAGATATTTATACCGAACAAAGCGAAGTGTTAACCGATGAAGCCATAAAAGAGCAGGTTCTCATTGAGCAAAAGCGCGTAATGAAAGCCCATGAGCTCGAAAGAGTCGCGAAGCTCGAAGATAACTTTAAAAAGAATCAACAAACCTTAGCGCGCGCCCCTATAAAACTCGTGCAGTATCGGGTTGATATTCCAACTTCGGCAATATCTGAACGGGCTAAAAACTACATGCCCTATATTTACGTTGAAAGTGTCAAACAAAACCTACCTGCGCCATTGATCCTGGCCATTATGCATACGGAGTCTCATTTTAATCCAAAAGCTAAATCTCACGTTCCCGCTTTTGGCTTGATGCAGATTGTGCCCAATACTGCGGGTCACGATGTCAATAAACTCTACCGCGGCAAAGATAAACCAATGAGTGCAAATGAGCTTTACAACCCTCAAGTCAACATAGAAACAGGTACAGCCTACTTAAAGATCCTCAAAAGCAGATACTTAAAAGGGATTAAAGATCCCCAAAGTGCGACGTATGCAGTCATCGCAGCATATAACACCGGGTCAGGCAATATTGCCAAAGCATTTGGACTCAAGAGTGTAAATATGACGGTTAAAAAAATTAACACTATGAGTTCGCAGCAAGTTTACCAGCACTTAATGACAAACTTACCTTACAAAGAAACGCGTAATTATCTTGAAAAAGTTAATAGCAAGCTAAAGACATACAGCGAAAAAAATAAGAGCTCAACAATCTAACAAAAGGTTACACGATGAATAAGACGATTTTATCAGCAGCATTAATGACATTATTAGTGACTGGTTGCGCAAGCCAAGACGCTAACGTTGAACAAGCACAATTAAACACAACAAACAATATTCCTGCATGGGTGATGAACCCTGCATCGGCAAATGGTTTTTCAGCATCTAATTGCGTCAAAAGTTCTGGAAATTTTGCCATTGACCGTAACCATGCAATATCACTTTCACGTACAACTTTAGCGCAAAATATGGAGTTAAAAGCCAGCGTGTTAGAGAAAACATTCCAAAAGTTAGATGACTCTGCGGGCTTAGTAACAGCAGGATCTTCATTTGAGCAAATAGCCAAACAAGTAACCAGTGTTTCTCTACAAAAGAGTCAGGTAGAACAAGTCGCCGTAATAAAGATTAATAATATTGATCAAGTTTGCGCCTTAGTTACTGTTCCTAAAACCGTCACATCGGCGTTATTTAATGAGTCTGTTGGTCAAAATTCCAATATTGACCCCACTGACAAAGCAACACTCTATAAAGAGTTTATCAGTCAAAAAACAACTAAAGAATTAGAAAGTCAGCTCAAGACCCTTTAAACGATCAAACCTGTATTTTTAACATCATGGCTAACTCGTAAACATATCCGTTGCTCATCAACTTAACATGCTGCAGGTTAGCCAAACCTCAAAGATTTCAGCCTAACATTCAAACAATAAGACTCTTCAACCAGTATCCCATTAATATTTGCTAGCAAGATCAAAATTCACTCAAGATAAGCTAGCGCCAAAGCAAACAAAGCACTAATTTAGCCGCCCTTTAAAACTACTTACCAATATATGAATATGAAAACCTTTATCGCTGGCCTTATGATGGCTTTAAGTATGCTAACTATCAGCAATACAGCTATGGCTGATGAGCAAATTACTTTAGGTCGCACTATCTTATTAGGCAGCGGCGATCACGGCGCAAAAATCCCATTACTTATTTGCCGTAAAACAGATGCTATCCGCGTAAAAGCCGAGCGTGATCTAAATTTAGAAAAAATCAAAGTGACCTTCAACAATGGTCAAACTAAGACAATTCATTTCTACCGTGACCTAAAGAAAAACAAATACACCGACTGGCGTAAATTCGCTTACCCACGCTGCGTTAAAAAGCTTGAAGTATTTGGCAACTCCGATGGTTCAAAAGCTGGCGTAAAAGTACTAGGTCGTAAGAAGTAATTCTTAATAATTACCTGTAAAAACAGATCGTAAAAGTAGACTTTACTACTATTGACGGTCTGTTAGTCAGTTGTTACTTTGGCCGGCAAACTTAAGTGGCTGTAGTTTTTTAAGAGCAATTATCTGTAGTTTGCTTTTGATATTTGCAGCGACTTAAAAGGATTAAAGTCTTGACTTAATGGATTAAACTATGAAAAAGATTGTTCTTTATGCCCTAGCACTTAGCCTTTGCGCCTGTAAAAGTACTGACATTAGAAATATCACTAGCTCAGTTGCTGATATTGCTAGTATAGGTGCATCAACCACGTCTTCTTCTAGCGATGGTTCATTCAGTACTAACTCGTCTACTCCAGAGTACAGCCATAACCAACAGCAATACTCAACCGCATCTGAAAATATCTATATTACAAATTCTGATAGAACAAAACGAAATTACGGTGTAATCCGCTCGATTGAGTCAGAAAAAAACCCTAAAGGCATGACCATGGTGCGCTTTCTTTCATACCAACAAGACAGTGGCGCCCCCATGAAAAGCAGCAGCTATTTGTATGCGATTGATAGCAATGGCTGGACATCACAAAAATCTGTTTCAGCTCATTATGCTAGAACAATAATGATTAATAGTGGTCAATATTATCTGAAAGCAAGATCCACCCAAGGTGACTTCTATACCACTGGCACATTGACCTTGCTACCTGGTGTGACTAACGTCGTTACCATCGACCTTCAGTAGATAAAAGCGGTAAAGCTAACTCTTATTAGCTTATTGCATCAGCGATTAGCTAAACAAAAAACCTCCAAATGGAGGTTTTTTTGTATCTGCAATCATCATCCACACCTTTCCCTGCACTTTATTTGTATGTAAGTCCAGCAGCTTTACCGAGCTTAATTCTACAAAGTCATGTATTAGCTACCGCGACTAATCCCAAAAACAAAATCAAACATCGCACAGATTGAGATTTATAAACAAAGTTATTAAATACAGATAATTAGCTATATAACCCACATACAATGTAAACAATGTGTAAAGCAAGGTTATTTAATTGACGTAGTTGTTGCTAATAATTATCATTCGCACCCAAACAAAAGGTTAACAAATATTTCATAATTAAAGAGTTTAAAACCATGCCCCTACCCAAAGCCAACAAACAACATTTGCTGCATAGTGCGCTAGTTTCTTCAATGCTGATCTCCGCCCCCGCTTTCGCCGCTGAGCAAGTATCTACTAGCGAAAAAGCTGCAGCTAATGACAATATCGAACGGATTAAGGTTCATGGTCAGCGTGCCAATAAAATGAATCGCCAAGATCAAACCGTCACCAAGATGGATGTTGATATAAAAGATGTTGGTCGTTCGGTGACTATTCTCGATGCTAAAGATCTTGAGCTACGCGCTATTGAAGATGTTAAACAGGCATTCAATTATGTCGCGGGTTTTAGGGGTAATGGCCCTGCAGATCGTAGCTATAATGCTCGCGGTGTGAGCACTAAAATCGATACGGTTATGGTCGATGGTATGCGCTCTTTACAAGGTGGTGAAGGCGGTACAGGTTCGCGCTTACCAACCACATTTAATGCCGAAAGTGTTACTTTCTTGCGCGGTCCAGAAGCCTTACTGTACGGCGCTGGCGTGGGTGGCGGTATCATCAATATCATTACCAAAAAGCCGCAAGAATTTAATGAAACCACTATTGGCGTTAGAAACAAAAGCTATTTATCTGACGACACGGGTTATTTTGAACGTAACGACACCAGCTTTAATTTAGATACCACAGGTTCAATTGCCGACAATAGCGATTACTTGTATCGCTTACTCGCTAAATACACCCCATCGGGCGATCACTTCCAAGAGCGTCGAGAACAAACAGAGACCTTAGCGGATCTCGCCTTTACTTGGGTTGCCAGCGAAAATACTCGCATTACACCGCGATTTGAATATGCCGATCGCCAACTAACCGGTGGCAGTGGCTACGCTGACGGTGTGTTTACCAGTAACTACTTTAGCGGTGATCTAAGTGAGTATGGTGAGCCAATGAACCGCGGCCAATACTATGGTAGTGAAAAAGATAACGGTGACAACAACTCACAGAGCTTTAGCCTCAAAGTCGACCATGCCTTTAATTCTGAATGGGCACTAGCGGGGCAATATCGTTATAACAAAACTAAGTCTAACGCGCTTGATCTGTATATTTCTGATAGTTCAGGCCTAGACAATGAAATTGGTGATGAGTTTATCGACCGTAAGTGGGTTTATAGTGCAGGTAACGATAGCTATCACTTGTTTGATATCAGCCTACAGGGTCGCTCACAGTTATTCGGTATGGAGCACCACGTGCTGCTTGGTTACAACTACCGTGATATGAAAGTTAACTTTGCGCGTAATTTCCAAAAGAATGATGATGCTTTAGGTAAAAATATCATTTCAGTTGCTAACCCTGAAAACCAGTTAGTTGGTGAAATTCCAGCAAGTCTATTTGAGGTAAACGCCAGAGATAAAAATCAAACTGATACCAATATCTACTTTAAAGATCGCATAAAACTTACCAGCAGTACCACCTTTGTCGCAGGTCTTGGCTATATCGCTCAAGAACAAACTGAGCAGCGTAGTGGCGAAACCTATAACAAGAAATATGACGATATGATCTGGGATCTTGGTGTTGTCCAAGCCATCACTAAAGATATCAACCTATTCGCCACAATGAGCCGAGCGTACGAACCCGTTAGCGCTCGGTACATCAGCCAGTATGGTATTGATGGCACAGAGTATTTACCGGTTGAAGGCTTTAACTATGAAGTGGGTGCCAAAGCAGATTTACTTAACGGTGACTTTACCGCTGCGCTAACCTTGTTCAGTCTAGAAAGAGAGAATAGTACCGAGTTCGTTAGAGTTGACGACCAGTGGCAACTACTGCAAAACACAGGTAAAAGCTTTGAATCACAAGGTGTCGAAATTGATTCAACTTACTTCCTTAACGACCATTACGACGTCACCTTAAGTTACGCTTACACTGACGCGCACAATACCATTGGTGAATTTAAAGACGTACAAGTTAACAATACCCCCAAGCATGCTGCAGCACTGTGGAACAACTTTAACGTAAACGACATGCTGTCGTTTAGCTTAGGTATTCGTTACGAGTCAGACAAAACTGATGGTAACGAACGTGAGTTCAATTTACCGAGTTATGTTGAGTTTGATGTCGGCGCTTACTACACCCTAGACAACTGGCGCTTTGCTATGGTGCTTAACAATGCACTGGACAAAAACCGAGTTGAAGCAGGTGCAAACTGGGTTACCGTGCAGCCTAATACTCCGCGCGCATTAAACCTTAGCGTTAATTACACCTTCTAGCAGTAATTGAGTCCTCACGATCACAAGCCCATCATTTGATGGGCTTTATTGGGTAAAACTTATGATCCAAATAATTAATAATGTATTGAGTGCAGAACAAATCAGCCGCTTGAAACAGACTATCGCTCAAGGCGAGTTTTATTGCGGTAAACAGACCGCTGGCTGGCATGCCCAGGGAGTAAAACACAATCTGCAATGGCAAGCAGCAGCCGAAGTGAACGAACAATTGCAGCTGAATTTATTGCAGCAACTCACCCAACACCCACAATTTAGTGCACTAACCTATGCCAAAAAAATGATGCCATTTATTGTCAGCCAATCAGCTGATAATGGTGGCTATGGCAATCATATTGATGATGCCTTAATGCACGGTGAGCAGATGGTAAGAACCGATATCTCTTGCACTATTTTTCTCAGTGAACCTGAAGATTATGAAGGCGGTGAGCTAGTGATGAGTCTTGGGGGAGTAGAGTTGCCGTACAAGCTCAATGCTGGCGATGCGATAATTTATCCCAGCACCACATTACATAGAGTAAACCCAGTATCACAGGGTCAACGCCTTGTTGCCCTAACTTGGATTGAAAGCTTTGTTTCAGGCTGTGAGCAAAGAGAGATGTTGTATGATCTCGATTGCGCCAGAAAAGCCATTATGCAGCAGCATGGAAAAAATCAAGAATTCGATTTAATCACTAAAACCCATGCAAATCTTTTACGCCGCTGGTCAACAACATAAATAGGTCTGCATGGTGGTTGCAAACGCTTACTTTGTCTGACACTCGCTTAATAGCTGCTGGAAATGCGCGCCTAAATCTTGGCTAGCAAACTCTTCGCTAGCCGTGGCCATTTTTTGCAAGTGTTCAAGGCCTTTTTCAATGCCTTGATCGGCAATAATCTGCTTGGCGTACGCAGCAGCATCTGCGCCTTTTTGCATTAAGCTCGACATATTCTCTAAGCTAAAATCTTGCTCCATTAGCCCTTCAAGCTCACTCATTAGCTCAGCAACCTTTGCCGACTCAACTAAAGCGCCTTCAACGTTTACTAGCTCACCTAGTGGATCCATCTCAAGCTTACCCGCCACACAAGCTGCAACGCTGCCAGCATCTGCACCTTTAGCAACGGCTGCAATGCCTTGGCTACGGATCTGTTCAATAACCTGCTGCAGCTGCTCATCTTTTGCTAACCAAGCTTGCTCTAATTGCTGCTTTTCATCGCCACCAAAATAACCACAACCACTTAAGCCAACCGCTAACGCTACCGGAACCATAACCGTCTTAAACTGCATTTATATTCTCCAACAAATCAATGGCTAACCTGCCATGGTGCTGAGTATACCTAGTTCTTCAAAAACTGACTTTTAAACTTTATTAATCTTCACTAGAGAAAACAAACTGCTGAATTTTTGAACCATTTGATAACCAGAGGCGTAATGCACCAAAACGACAAGGAGCAAAGTATGAATAGTCCTCAGGTTACGCAATCTTTAGCATCTTTAAATACCCAACCTAAAATCATTGGTGTAGCAGATGCCACTCACTATTTAGTAGGCAGTGTGGATGGCAATAACAACTTTATCGAACTTAATGAAGAGGCGAGTATTCAGTGTGTATCGTCACTCGCTCAAGCTAAGCAGTTACTAAGAAGTCATCAGTATCAAACCGCAGAGCTTGAGTATCAAACTGCCTACGATGAAATGTGCGGTCTGCCTCACTGCGGCAGCTATAAAGAAACCATTAAGCTGTAAAAGCTGAACACTCATTGGGCTAAAGTTATGGCTCTTTAAGCTTCATATATTGTTTTGGTGATTTACCTAATGTTTTCTTAAAAAACGTAATGAAAGCGCTTACAGACTCATAACCTAGCTCATCGGCAATACGCTGTACTGAATCGCCGGTGGAAAGTTTTTGCAAGGCAAGGACGATATGCAGCTGTCCTCGCCAGCGCCCAAATGTCAGGCCAATTTCATTCTTAACCAATCGAGATAGTGTCCGCTCACTCATGGCAAACTCACTTGCCCATTGCCCTACAGTCCGCCTATCTTCCGGCGCTGATAATAAGCGGTTCGCAATCGCTTTTAATCTAGGTTCTGCTGGCAGCGGAAAATCGAAATGCTCAGTTGGCATAGAGCGTAATTGTTCAATCAACACATCGACCAACTTATCGGTCGCACTGTTTTTGGGGTAGTTTTGCTCAACTTCAGTTAAATGAGCAATCAGTTCTCTTAGCAGTGGTGTCACCGATAATGTGCAACTCGATGCGGGCATTCCCTCAATCGCAGGATCAACAAACAGCATGCACACATTGGCATTTTTAGACACTTGATTACTGTGGGGGACTTGGCTTGGGATCCAAACGGCACAATTAGGCGGTACTATCCAGATTGCATCTGCAATTTTACACTTTACATAGCCATTAAGGGCAAGCACCAACTGACACTTATGATGCTGATGCACCGGCGTCTCAGCATACTCTTGTTCAGCAATAAAGCGAGTGGCAACCACAGCTTGCGGATAATCATCGGAGTCAAAATTGATGGATGATAGGGTATCTAGCATGAGAACTTGACCGTTTTTAGCAATATGGAGTCACTATAGCTCAATACAGTAAGCAGTTAGAAGCGTAAGCTAGCGCACTTTATTATTGAACAAGGTGCCTATTATGTCGTTATCGCATCCTTCTCGTTTTGCCAGCAGCGCTTTTTTAGTGCTGGGCGTACTATTGATTGCTATCAGTTTGCGCAGCCCTATTACCGGCGTTGGTCCGCTACTTGATGCCATTAGAGCTGAACTACACCTCTCGGCAACCCAAGCCGGCATGTTAACCACTTTACCGCTATTAGCTTTCGCTTTTTTCTCTCCCGTCGCCTCGAAAATCGGCGCGAAACGCGGTTTAGAGCAAGCACTGATGCTATCACTGTTATTTATCATTAGTGGCCTGATCGTGCGCTCAACTGGCAGCTCAACAGGCCTATTTACTGGCACTGTCATTATTGGTGCCGGCATTGCCATTGCTAATGTTTTGCTACCGAGCTTGATTAAGCGAGACTTTCCTACTCGTATCGCCACCATGACCTCGATTTACGTATTAATGATGGGGGCTGGTTCAGCTATGAGCGCCGGACTCGCTATCCCGCTGGCAGAGCTAGCAAACCAAATATCCATCAGTTTTATACCTAATTGGGCATTTTCTTTAGCGAGTTTATTGATATTTCCTGTTATCGCCATTTTGGTATGGTTACCCCAAATGCGTAACCACACCGCCCCCACTAAAGATACTCAACAGTTAGATAGTCATAGCTACCTTTGGCGCGAGCCAAGTGCATGGCACGTCACGCTATTTTTGGCATTAAACTCTTTCTTGATGTACATCTTTATTAGCTGGCTTCCCACCATATTGGTTGATAGCGGTTTTAACCATCATCAAGCTGGCACTATTCACGGTGTATTACAGCTGTTTACTGCCGTTCCCGCTTTAGTGCTTATTCCGTTTATGGGTAAACTCAAAGATAAACGCCTATTAAGTTTGGGGCTTACTTTAATGGCCTTTATTGCAATTATAGGCTTAATCATAATGCCGAAAATGGCGCTGTTGTGGGCGGTGTTATTTGGCTTTGGTGCCGGTGGTGGCTTTATTGTCGCGCTAACCCTAATCAGTTTGCGCACCTCTAACGCGCAACAAGCTGCAGCTTTATCGGGCATGGCACAATTTTCAGGCTACCTTGTTGCAGCGACGGGTCCCATGCTGATTGGTGAGTTACATGAGCAAACTGCCAGTTGGCAATTACCTTTAATAATTTGCGCAGTATGCAGTTTATTTTGGGGCGGTTTTGCCTGGCTAGCAGCAAAAGATGAAGTGATCTCATCAAGTAGAAAACCACTACCTTTAACAGCATCTGAAAGTATCTCGTAAATTTTTCATCAATAAAAAAGGAAGCCTAGGCTTCCTTTTCTTCGTATAAATTAGCGATTAAAAGCTATACATCACTGACACACCGATATTACGAGGGTCAACGACAGCGGCATAACCGTGATCATAACCACGCCCCGGCGGCTCGTTTACTGTCAGTGCTTTTTCATCAAACAGGTTGTTTACAAAGGCACTTATACGCCATTGCTCCGTTTGGTAATCAATATTTAAGCGACTTACGATGTAATCACCTGCAACTCGCTCAGGTGTATTGGCAATATCCGCAAAATACTCATCAACATAATTGCCTGATACACCAAAGGTGATTTCATCATTAAACCAGTATTTTAGTCCTAAGTTAGCGGTAAAATTAGGCGCTGAGTTTAGCTCGTTACCAATAATGTCACCGTAACTTGGATCGGCTTGTTTGATCTCAGACTCTAACCAACCCGCTCCAGACACCAGTTGCCAGTCACTGCCCAACATGGCAATAAATTCTAGCTCCAAACCATAGGTGACAGCTTTATCGATGTTAGTGATCCGGCGTAAGCTGTTTGAAGCTTGGTAACCGTCATAGTCGTTATAGAATAAATTAGCATTTAAGCTAACGTTACTATTATCAAAACTACTACGTGAACTGAGCTCATAAGTATCAACCGACTCTTCATCGTAATAGTAGTAATCACCACCACCCGGCGTCAGCGCTAGTGCACCACCGCCGGCGTTATAGCCTTGACGACCACTTAGGGCTAACGTTGTGCTGTCACTCAAACCGTATTGCAGCACAAGCTTAGGTAAAGCAACGGTTTTGGCTTTATCTAAAATTTCATCAACGGCGCTGCCACGAAACTGCATGGCAAAGTTACGAGTTTGCTCGTCGCGCATTACACGACCACCCGCGGTTAACCACCACTTATCGGCCAATGCATAGGTCAGCTCACCATAAACCGATGATGAAGTGCTGCTGTCGTCACCACCATAACTAAAGCCGCCAACACTGCTAAAATCTTGTTCTCGCTTGTAATAAGCAAGGCCAACAAAACCATTGAAATCTCTATCGTTTAGACCAAAGCTGTACTTTCCATCAACCGTGTAGCTTTTATCATTCATTGCCACGGTAGCTTCATCTGTGGCAATGGGCTCGTAAGAGTCAAAGCCCCAATCGTAATCCATATACGCGACCAGCAGATCTAATGCTTGGCCCTCGCTAAGCTGGTAATCAAAGTTGACTGAATGAGTACTTGATTTGGTTTTAATATAACGTTGAAAAATTGGCTCATAGGCCCAAGGGTCGTCACCTTTAAAGTAGTTACGCCCTGAGTCGCCACGTTCATCGTTATAAGCAAAACTGTATTGAATGCTTAAGTCTTCAAGCCCTGCAGGTTGCCACAACAGCTTACCGCGCCAGCGATTGGTATCTAATTCATTTTGGTCGAAGGTTTTTGGGTTGGTTGAGTAAACTTCACCTTTATTGTAAGTGTTACCCGTTACATTTTGGCCAGTGATACGAAATGCTAATTGGTCTTCTAGAATCGGGCCCGACAACATCACCGCGCTATCTACAAAGCTATCTTGATCGCGATAACCTATACGCGCCGCCCCTTGCCAGTCAAAGGTCGGATCGGCGGTTTTAATAAATACCGTACCACCAATGCTATTGCGACCATTAATGGTTGATTGCGGGCCGCGAAATACTTCAATTTGCTCAATATCCCAAAGACCAGTATCACCAGTAAGGTCAGCAACAAAAGGTTCTGCTACGCCATCAACTAAGGTCGAAACACGCGCTTTAGCACCACCAGTAAAAGAGTTAAAACCTGTCGCGCTACCATTACCGGTTACACCACGAACATCAGGAACCGCCCCAGTGGTGACCACTATGTTCGGCACTTCTGACAATGCAGCTGAAACAGACTGATATTGGCCACTGTCTAGGGTCTCTTTATCAATAACCGCAACAGATGAAGTGGTATCTTTTAGGCTACGCTCAACCTTTTCACCGTATACAGTAATCACCTCAATCCCTGCATCAGGCACCATATTGTCAGCATAAGCTGGCGTAAAAATAGGACTACATAAGATAGCAGTGACAACAAGATTTCTTCTAAACACCCTTAATTCCATGGGTTACCTCTAGTTACAAGTAGTTAAAGTCAGTATCAATTTGTTGCGGCAGTAATTTACAGTAAATGATAATGACTCGCAATTGCGAACAGTTCACATTTACATTACCATTTACACAAATCTGAAATATTGATCACAAGAGAGGAAACAAATGGAAGGGTTTCAACTAGCCGCAATCATTCTGACGGCGATTGGTAGTGGGCTGATTTATGCCACTAGCAAACATCAGCGCTTGCTACGAAAACCTCAACCCAAGGTGCTAGCTTGGTTAGGCGCTTGCCTGCTGTTATTTGCACTATTAAGTTGGTGGCAACTACTTACCCCCACAGCCGCAATCTTTACTTGGCTATTTACAGCCATGACCTTGTTAATCGCTCTGCCGCTTTCCACCTTATTTGATAGCCGAGAAGAGTGCTAATGCCAAGTGTTCAGCAACACAAAATTCAGCCTCATTGGTGGCGCAAGAGCTTTATAGCCCTCTTTTTAGGCTTAAGTTTTGCTTATGGAAGCGTTGCCCTGTTTGCATGGTTCGGCCCAGATGGTATCGATGCACCGGTCAAGGTGCAGTTCAATATGTGGATGATTAGCTTGATCTGGTTGCCAATTTTGGCTGGCGTATTTCTATTTCGCAGTGCTAAAACCGCTTTTATAACCTTATTAGGTGCGAATGCACTGGTTTATTCAATTTTTGCTTTTTTGTGGTGGTTACAATGAAAATTCGCTCAGATGTATTGCGAACTTATCAATCGATTCATACTTGGACAGGGATCACCACAGGACTGCTATTATTCATCGCCTTTTTCGCCGGTGCACTCACCATGTTCAAGCCGCAAATTGAACAATGGGCAACCCCACCGCACACTCAGCTAAGCCCAATCGCACTGCAAGATTACGATCAATTAATTAGCAAAGCCGTTAATCAATACGACAAGGCCGCCGATGGCTTTAAGGTCAATTTTACTGCAGATTTATCGCCACTCACATGGTTTGAGAAAGGCGGCGGACGCGGTTTTAGACTCGATGATAGTTTACGCCATGCAACATTAGATGATGACGGCAATATTACGACTCAACTAAGTACTACCAATGAGTTAGGCGAGCTTATCGATCAGCTACATCGCACCGCGGCGATCCCCGGCAAGCTTGGTCATGAAGACATTGGCGTGTTGATTTTAGGCCTAGCGGCGCTGCTTTACTTTATTGCTTTAGTATCTGGGGTCATTGTATTACTGCCAACCTTAGTCAAAAGCTTATTTGCATTACGCCAACATAAAGGTGCCAACCGCTTTTGGTTAGATAGTCACAACCTCGTTGGTGTGGTTAGCTTGCCGTTTCACCTCATCATAGCCTGGACTGTAGTCGTGTTTGCTTTTCACGACCCTTTTTATGGTGGGCTGCAGCAAGTTTATGGTGAGCAAGCTATGTTTGAGCCAAGAGCAAAGTCAGATATTGAGTATTCCGTCACTCAGTTACCTTCAATTAATGAGCATATCGAATGGGTTAATCAGCTAGCAAGTGATTACCAAATCAAGAGCATGGAATACGATAAGTTATCTAGCACCACGCCCTCGCTTGCAGTGGAAGTGGTTGCCAATGACCGAGTGATGCGCGGTGGCTATAGCGATTACATTTATCTAAATCCCTATACCTATAAAATTGAATTTAGCACTGTTCATCAAGCAAAAGACGGTCCATATGGCGATATCGTTAATAGCTTTTTTGCACTGCACTTTGGTAATTATGGCGGCGGATTCACCCGTTGGATTTACTTTAGCCTTGGTCTATTAGGGGCATTTTTATTTTACAGTGGCAATCTACTTTGGCTTGAAAAGCGACGTCAAAAACAACCGCAGCAAAAACGCTCGGTGCGCTTTATGTCGTCACTCACCATTGGTATTTGTTTAGGCTCTATGCTTGGGGTGAGTAGCGCAATGCTTGCGACAAAGTGGCTGTATTTGTTCAACGAGCAGATTAACCAGCACTATTTAAGCTGTTATTACCTGGTTTTCTTTGCCGCGCTTATCTATAGCTTTGCACGAGGGGCTGCCGTTGCAGCAATTCACCTACTCAAACTGCTGGCACTGAGCTGCCTGTTAATCCCAATAAGCTCGCTATTAACCCTATGGGTGCCGGGATTAACATCTTGGGCGCCAGCTGACTTTAGTGGCGGATTAATTGAGCTAATGGCTTTACTGTTTGCTGGGATCTTTTACCTCGCAGCAATCAAAACCCAGCGCCGCACTGCACTGGGCGAGCCCAATAGTATTTGGGCTGTCGAACCTAAAACAAGCAGCAAGCTAGTGGTTAATGAGGTCTGATTTATCACAAGGTATTAGCCGCTTATCCTGTTACCGAACAAGCGGCTAATGACTTAAACCTGATCACCCGTACTAAAAAGTGGTGCACCAGCCATATCAATAGTGAAGTCACCACCACAGCCACAACAATAGAGCTAAAGCGATAACAGATAGAGAAAAAGGCATCTTGTTGCTCAGGCACAAAACTGCTGGTTAACGGCACAGTGAGTGCAGACATTGCCGAAAAGCCAATTCCCGCTTTTATGCCACCTATCGCCAGCCAACGACAAAAAATCGCCGCAGCAATAGCAAAGCCCAACAAAAACAAAATCATATTGTTCGCTAGGCTATATAAAGTCAGCTGTAATATCATCCCAGCTAAACAGCCTAAAAAAGTGCCTAGGATTCTAATTTTGGCCACCGCCATAGAGCCGATAAACGTCATTGGCGCTAACACTATCAATATTGACGCTTGCGCTGATAGCGAGTCATTTAGATCAGCTACCTGAAACAAAATAAATGCCGCCATGGCAACTATCCAACCAAGCGCTGCTTGCCTGACCATGCCTAAATGATCTTTACGTTGATTGTCATTATGGGTTTTCGCTTGATTTTGGTTTGCTAAATGCGACAAAGGCTCAGTGTTGCAAGGCTCTGGAAACAGGTAAAATGCCATTGCAACAACGGGCCCAGTTAACAACGCTGAAGCCACCAGCCCCATCACAAAGTCTTCTAAATCAAAGCCCTGATAACTGCCATAGTTGAGCAGGATTGAGCCCATAAGTAACCCTACATAACCAAACAGATAGCTGCTTTTATGGGTCATAGCGATACACTTACACAGCAGCATAATTGCTACCACTAACGTCATTAACAAGGGGTACGGCTGAAAGAAACCTATAATGAAGGTCACTTGGATACAAACCCAAATAACAGCAATCACTAACTGCGCTATTAAGCCGCTATTCCACCTATCAATTTGAGTTAACACAAACATAGGCAGCAATGCGACAAACATGCCATTTGACCAGCCAAACACTAAAGTGACAGCGAGCCCAAGCACAGTACCAAACCAGATCCGTTGAGTCTTTAATAAGGTTTCTTGCTGCACAACAATCTCCTTCTTCAGCTAAAAATCATTAGATTAAGCAATGGATTTAATAGATATAGTGCAGCAGGCTAACAAGGTGAATTTGGGCTTTTGCAAGTAAGCCCCATAGCCAGTTCTCACTTGGGTATAGCACCACAGTCGCGCGCGAGCCGACAAATAGTGGCTTAGGTAACGCATGCTCGCTAGCAAGGTTAATTCTGACTCGCTGAGCATCTCTGACCCAACGATTATTGACCTCTACCTGAGTCAACTGCCCATTTGGGCTTTGCTGCGCCGCCGCTACGCCAAAGTCTCGACTTTGCACATTAAAAGCAAATACCTCCCCGGGAAAAGCATCAAATGCCACTAATCCTTTTGACTGTTTATTGATCTTAGCCACCGCCTTTTCTCGAAAGTCAGCCGCAACCCACAACGAATCGGTAGGAATGAAAGTCAGTAGAGGCATGTTAGCGTTGGCAGTGCTGCCGACTTCCAGCTGCAGGTTAGTCACCACCCCATCACTTGGCGCAAACACTTGTGTATGAGCAAGATCTAGCTTGGCCTGCTTGAGTGCATTTTGCGCCGCACGAACGCCGTTACTCTGTCCCGGCGCACGACCAAGCTGCACCTTAAGTGCCAGTAATTCTTGCTTAGCCGCATCGAGGCTTGAACGTGAGGCATTATTATTGGCTAAGGCGTTATCTAACATAGAAACAGAGACCAGCTGCTGCTTAGCTAGCTGACTAATACGTAAGTACTCGCTATTGGCATTATCAAACGCCGCTTTGCTGGTTGCCACATTGGCTTTTGCTGCAGCGACTTTTGCGTACATGGCCTGCTCTTGCTCAAAAGCTTGTTCCAGTGTGAGCTGTGCTTTCTCGACAGCTAGCTGGTATTTTTGCTTATCGATGCTAAAGAGCTTATCGCCTTTACTGACCTGTTGATTATTCTCAACCTGCACGGCAACAACCGTACCAGTAACCTCAGAAGCCAATTGAATCACATAGCCCTGCACCCTGCTTTCAGTGGTTAGCGGCGCATAACGATCTGCAATTACGATATAGCCGACCAAAATAACAAAAAGAATAATGAGGCTTTGCATCCAACGACGAAAAGCATGTTCTGCGGTTTGCATGAATCAATCCAAGGTCAATCTGAGGGCTGCGTAGTATAGATATTACTAATTAGATTAAATAGAATGATAAATAGGCCGCTTACAACCTACAGGTAGGACAATGAATATTAGTATGGATGACTTACAGCTATTTGTACTGACTGTGCAGCATGGCGGGATCAGCGCAGCGGCTAAACAGCAATCCTTACAACGTTCAAAAGTCAGCAGACGCTTACAAGAGCTAGAAAAGTCGCTAGGTTGCCAACTACTAATTCGCACCACTCGTAAGATAGAGCTCACTGAAAATGGCCGTTTACTGTATCAGCAAATCAATCAACCTTTAACGGGTGTCGCCCAAGCAGCCAAGTTACTCAGTAATCAACAAAAGTCGGTACAAGGCGTGTTAAGAGTGGCGGTACCTGCCGCACTTATTACTTCAAATATGTTCGCTCTCTTATTAGAAAAGTACCTTGAGCAATTTGCAGACGTACAGCTAGAAGTACTGCATTGCCAAGAGAGCATTGATCTTAAGAGACAAAATATCGATATTCAGATCTTACCCGATGGGGTAAAAGTGCAGAACGAGGACTATGTGCAGCAAACACTGCTGCGTTTTCCCAGCAGTTTAGTTGCCTCACAGCAATACCTGCAAAGTCATCCAAGTATCACAGAGCTTAGCGAGCTTACTCATCACCCACTCATGGTTAGCCGTTATAACCAGGCATCTCTACCCGACAACTTAACACTTAGGTTATGCTCCGATGATCTACGTTTAATTCAGCATATGGCGAGTACAGGCAAAGGTGTAGCCTTACTACCGACCATCTTAGTCAAAGATGCGCTGCAATCAGGCGAGCTTGAAGCAATACTGATTAACGAAAAACTCCCAGAGATAAAGCTGACACTCATCTACCCTTCTAAGCAATTTTTGCCAGAAAAGAGCCGCGCATTAATTAAGTTGCTTAGAGAGACTTTCAGCGAGAATAATATTGGCTAAATCGAATGAAGCAATTTTTATATTGATTGGCTTATATCAAACAATCCTTAAACCTTAAACCTTAAACAACTATTTATAGACGAAAAAAACCAGTAGCGATTGCTACTGGTTTTTATGATACGACTAATTTTTACTAGCGAATTATCGCTAACTCAAATTAAAGTCTGTAGTTTGCACCTAAGAAGAATGCACGACCTGTTGTATCGTAGTAACCGTCACCATCATATACATATGGGTTACGTGGCGGCTCTAGGTCAAATGCGTTCTTGATACCAAAGCGTAATGTAAAGTCATCAGTGAAGTCATATGAGCCAGTGAAGTCCCAAACAGTGTGCGATGGAATATCGTTGTAATTGTTGTTCTCAGGCTTCCACTCATTATCAGCGACAGCTGAATGGCGGTAGTTAGCACGCGCTTCTAGGTTTAGCGAGTCATATTGCCAACCTAAGCTAAACATTGCTTTCCAACGTGGATCTTCATATTGACCAACTTCAACTTGTAAATCACTTTCAAACCCAGTTGGGTTGAACTCCCACTGCTCTAGGTAAGTCGCAATCAAATGAACGCGGAAATCACCAAAGCTATCAGTAGGAATGTTGTACTGACTCTCAATATCTAAACCTTTAACATCAAATGATGCAGAGTTTACAGGGCTTTGAACGAAGTCAACGATGTCACCTGAAGTTGCATCACGGGTAAATAGGTCACAGTAAATATTGTCTAGTGACTCTGAGTCATAACAATACTTAACAGCTGTACCAACAGTGATGTAGTTAATTGCATCTGAAATTTCAAATGCCCAGTAATCGACTGTAAGCGAGAAACCATCTAGGTAGCTAGGAGTGTAGACCGCACCAATGGTGTAATCGTTTGAGGTTTCAGCTTTAAGATCTGGGTTACCCGCGTTGTACCCAGGGTGGTTACTTAGATACCAAGAATCACTTGGGTTCCAACCTTCAGGTAAACCTGCTGCTTGACAGTTTTTCTTACGATTGTCATCAGGACCTAGTTCAACGTTAATTTTGTCACATACATCGGTAAAGCTAGCAAAAGTTTGACCTTTAGGGCTAAATAGCTCGCCGATATTAGGTGCACGTACTGATTTTGATTTAGTCGCACGTACACGTAGATCTTCAATTGGTGCCCAGTTCAAACCAACTTTCCAAGCATCGTCTTGACCAGCAGTGCTGTAATCCATCCAGCGATACGCAAGATCAAGACCTAAGTCGTGTGCTAGGAACATGTCAGATAGTAGAGGGATGCTAAATTCAGCGGCAAATTCAGTTACATCATACTCACCGCGCATTGGGTTAGCTGTGTTACCAAAAATAGTGCCATCAATTAGCTCTTGATCTGGGTTTGTTTCAGACTCTTCTTTACGGTAATCAGCACTGAATGCAGCACTTACATAACCTGCAGGTAAGTCAAATAGTGCACCGCTAACGACTAAGCCAGCACTTGTTTGTGTCGTCTTAGCTGTCTGGCCAGCACTAGTGCTCACCCAGTTAATCGCTTCTTGACTCGCTTGGTTTTCACCAAGTAAGTTTAATGGTACACAACCTGCTGCACGAGCGTCAGCATCACGACATACAATGTTTCCAGCATCATCGAAGATTGCATCTTTAGCTTGATCATAACGATCTGCCCAAATCTCACCTTTCCAAAGACTAGTCTCTTCTAACTGACCGCGTTGAGCGTGGAAAGAGTAATCCCAGTCATCATTGATAACACCTTCAATACCAACAAGGAAACGCATGGTTTCACGATCTTGGTTATAAGTACGGTTACCAAACTCTCTATCAATACGATAAAGGTTTAACGCGCCCATTCCGGTGTCAGCCATTAATTGCTTCGTTTCCTCTGGAAGGAAAGCATTATCGGCCATGATTGGATTGTAAGTATGGAATACTGGCGTGCTTTCACCATTTGACTGGTAGTCTACATAAGTAATTTCAGTGAAAATCTTGTGATCATCATTCAATTCATAATCAGTATTTAAGGTGAAAACCATACGCTCAAGTGGCGTACGAATGAAACCATAATCTACAGGGTCATAGCCTTCACAGCTTGGGCCACAGTAATTACCATTGTTGCCTGGACCTTCGATTAGACCTTCACCATAATCAAACTCTCTCATGGCACCATCTGAGCCGAAGGTATATTGTTTACCGTCCCCGCCAAAGAATGTACCTGCTTCATTAATCCAAGATAGCGGCTTGCGGCCTTCATAAGGAATACGTGTCGGTGCACCTTCCGAAGTATCTGGATTGTAGATACTGCTTACAGGATTATCTAAAAAGTCTCTATCTGTTGGGCGAAGCTCTTTTTGCTCTGCATAAGTAAAGTTAAATACTGTTGATAACTTATCGTCTAAGAAGTTGCCACCAGCAGTTATAGAGAACTGGCTTTCTTCACCACCGCTTTGCTCTGGTTGAGTGTAAGATGCGTCAAGTTCAACACCTTGCACATCTGTGCGGGTAATAATGTTAATTACACCAGCGATTGCATCAGAGCCGTAAACAGCAGATGCACCACCAGTAATCACTTCCATACGAGCAACCATAGCGGTTGGAATCGTATTCAAATCGACCGCAGAGTCACCATTTGAACCGGCAACAAAGCGACGACCATTTACCAGTACTAGGGTACGATCAGAACCTAAACCACGTAAGTCAGTTTTGTTCAAACCACTTGCAAAAATCGTATTATTTGATGTTTCTGGTGAAATACCAACAGTTGACGATGGAAGCTTGTTAAGAATATCAGCTACGTTAGTGATACCCATATCCATCATTTGCGCGCCTGTAATTACTGTTACAGGTGTAGGTGATAGCTCACCAATACGCTTAATTTTAGAACCTGTTACTTCGATTCTTTCAAAGCCTTCGTTTTCTTGCTCTTCGGCGTAAGCCCCTGCACTTGTCATTAATGCTGCACTCGTCGTTGCTAACAAAGCAACTCTGACAGCTTTAGATAAACTGCTAATTGACGTCATATTGAACATTCCCTTTGTTGATTTAGAACTCAATTTCTTTAGATTGAGTTTCTTTATTTGATCAAGTCCCACCTGATCTTGACAACAAAATTACAACTTTGTCACAACAAGGTCAACGATAAGTATTTTTTTTGTAACAAAGGAAACGTCAAAAGTGTAAAGCAAGGCATACTAATAAAAAATTTATAAAAATTAAGCTATTGCTAATTTTATCTACACAAATAATAAAAAGAACAAAAAAAACCACTCGATTATTGAGTGGTTTTTTTCATGAACACTTTTAGCTAAAAGCATTATGCCATTAGTAAGAAGCCGACAAATGTCAAACCTGCTGCAATCAGTGCGTAAGGCAACTGAGTGACCGCATGGCTAACTAAGTTACATCCTGAGCCTTGAGCGGCCAGTACCGTAGAGTCGGAGTAGAAACACGCCTGACTACCAAATGATGATGCTGACAATAACGCGCCAATCACCAATGGAATATTAGCATCAACAGATTGCGCCAACGGCATAACAATCGGAATTGATACCGCAAAAATACCCCAGCTTGAACCCGTTGCGAATGCCAAAATCGACATGCTTAAGAACACCACAGCAGGTAATAATTGCGGCGTCATAAACGGGCTTAAGCTCTCAATCACGTATTGAGGTAGCATTAATTTGTCGCACACATCTTTAAAGATAAACGCAGCGATAACGGTACCTATAGCAGGCAACATGCTCTTAAAACCGTCAATCATCTGATCCATCATTTCTGATAGTGGCATCAGTTTTTGCAAGCCATAGTAAGGTAATGTAATTGCTAACGTTGCAATCAAACCTTTTAGCACATCAATATCGAAGTACACAGTAAAGCCGACCAACAATAAAATTGGCACGAAAAAGTTATGTAACTTGCCGCCCGTTTCAGCTTGCTTGAACTCATCTTCAATCGCTTTAAGCGCATATTCATCTGAAGTTTGTACTTCATCTAAATCCACTTGTTTAATTGCAGGCTTACCTTCAGCTGCGGCAATTTGCGCTTTCTTCATTGGTCCAAATGCCGGTACTATGCCAAAAATAACCAGCAATACCATAGCAACGGCAAGCCATGCATAAAGCATGTACGGGATCGCTTGCATATAAACAGCAATACCTTGGCCTTGTTCGGCAATACCGTTATCAACTAGCAAGCCGCCAAAGAATACCGCCCATGTCGATAAAGGCACTAATACACACACAGGTGCAGCAGTTGAGTCGACCACATAAGCAAGCATCTCACGAGAAACTTTAAACTTATCGGTTACTCGCTTCATGGTTGAGCCAACGGTTAACGCATTTAGGTAGTCATCAATAAAGATGATTGCGCCCAAGATAAAGGTCATAAATAGTGATGACTTTTGCCCATTGGCAAACTTTAATGCATAGCGACCAAACGCCATTGAGCCACCCGTGCGCACGAGCAGAGCAATCAAAGCACCAAAGCCACCACAAACTAGAATCAACCAACCGATAGTTTCATCAGTCATCACAGATAAAGAGGTATCAGCAAAATTAGTCAGTAAGTTTTCTGGCTGATACATAGCCAAACCTACTAACGCACCGATAATCAAAGAGAGGATTGGGCGGCGCAGCACAATTGCTAACACCAAAACCACCACAGGTGGAATAAGACTTAATGCTGTCGGTTCAGACATGCGTTAACGTCCTTATAAATAAAGTGCCAAAATGGCAATTAATCACCAAACTCACGCAATTATTTGCGAAGTTTAATTGCTGCTCTACCGTTGAGATACCTGCCGATACCTTGAATTTTACGGGCTATTTTTAGCGCCCTAGTAAAAACATCGCGCAGAAAGTAATCCCCATTTGCCCCTGAGTCAATAATAAATATCCCTTAAGGTTGAATTTTTATAAATCCCAAGCAAAAGAAACAGCCAAAACACTGAAAATATTCAAATAAATTTAATTTTATTTGATCAAAAATTATAGGCCATTTTGAGTGAAGTTCATCAAAATCACCGTTCATTTGTGTGGTTATTAATCAACAATGAAATTAACCTATTCATTGTCTTCCACTTTAGAAATAAACATACGATTTAGGTCTTTATTCCACAATTGAATAATCTTGCGGTTTTTAGCTTTATTCCAAAAACACTTACCGAGCAAAATAATGCCTGCGCCTTCAAAGTCACGCCGCTCAGTTAAACCAAAACGCTGCTGTAATTGCGCTTTAATTCCATCAATTGGAATGCCGACCTCTTGGCTATCGGCCGGGTTTAGCCAAAGCCCTTCTTTATCGGTATGAGAAATCGTGCCCCAGTACATCCTAGGTGAACCATTATCGGTTGGAGCTGCGTCGGCAAAATTGACGAATAGGTTTTTAGCGCGCCAACGATACTTTTCATCTGTGTATACCCAAAGATCTGAACTTGCTAGCTCACTGCCGCGCATCAGGCTATGCAAAATTTTCTCAAGCCCTTCTTTAGCAATGCGCTTTTCTGGACTAGCTTGAGTTTGCTCTTCAACCTGCAGCGCCGATGTTGGCTGATGAACCTCTTGTTGCTCAGACTTTAAAGCCTTAGCCTCAACGTGCTTATTTGCAGCGGGCTTATTATCGGTGACCTTAGCAACGGCAGTTTTTTTAGACTTACCCGCTTGAGCACTGGCAATACTTGGCCTGCGGCTAAAATCAATAATCATGGCGTCACTATCAACTAATAGCTGATTGACCTCTACGGCATGCAACTCTTCACGCACTTTTGCGGCAGAAGGCTTAAACTCACGACAGTCGGATTGATGGTAACGCGAACCAAAACAGGCGGCCTTACCATCTTTGGATGCTTTACGATAATAGGCTTTACCCGCACAAACTGGGCACACCAAAACTTGCCGATATTTTTCAATATCCAGCTCATCGAGTTTTTGAAATTTAAAAACTGAATACGTAATAGGGTTCGATTCATCGAACAAGCATATTGCGTCAAGCATGGTAACTCTCTCAATTTCATATTTTTTTAATCATAGAGAAGATTAAAGATAACAACAAGATTAGCTATAGACCTCATCATTTTACGCCCAGGAATTAAAGTAGTAGCTCAGCGGCTACCACTTGATGAACTCACATCTAAAACCATTATTTCGATATTATTCGAAATAATGGTTGACAGTTTTTTAAATCGGACTATTATCTACCCAACTTCGTTATTTCGGTAATTCCGGAAATAACAAAAAGATAATATTGAGGTAACTATTATGACTCCTGAAATCATGGCTATGGCCAAAGATACTGCCGGCATGTTTTTGTTTCTTGCTGCAGAATTAACGCTACTATTTCTAGCGATTAGCTATATTGTTGGCATACTGCAAGAATATATTCCGCCAGAAAAAATTCAGTCAATTCTGAGTTCAAAAAAAGGTAAAGGCTACATCATTGCCGCATTGCTGGGCTCTATTACGCCATTTTGTTCTTGCTCAACCATCCCTTTCTTAAAAGGGCTATTGCGAGCCAAGGCAGGTTTTGGTCCTATGATGGTGTTCTTGTTCTCCAGCCCACTATTAAACCCAATTATCATAGGTCTGTTTATCGTGACCTTTGGCTTTAAAGTCGCACTATTTTACTTTGTTGTGGCTATGGCGGTATCTGTAACAGCGGGTTATGTGCTTGAGAAGCTTGGTTTTGAACGTTATGTAAAACCAGAAGCTTATGAAGCTGCTGAACCGTCAAGTTGCGGCACGAGTTGCGGTGATACAGCAAAAGTAGCAGCAAAAGCAGAAACCAGTTGCTGCACGGCACTTAAACAAGAGGCTAAACAAGAGACTAAACTAGACGCTGCACCGGTTGTTGCTGCTACAAGTTGTTGTGCAGAACCAGCCGTTGCCGCACCAACAAGCTGCTGTGCACCAAAAGTTGAAGCTGCTGCAAGTTGCTGCGACTCTAGCCCTGTTGTCAAAGAAGATAGCCGCTGGATGCGTGTATGGCGTTCAACTTGGAAAGACTTTAAACAAGTGCTTCCATACTTAATGATAGGTATTTTACTGGGCTCATTTATCTACGGATTTATTCCAACAGATTTAATTGCTAAGTACGCAGGTGAAGGCACTTGGTATGCCATTCCGATTGCTGCTGTGATTGGTATCCCACTCTACATTCGCGCAGAAGCTGTGATCCCTTTAAGCTCGGCATTAGTCGCTAAAGGTATGGCATTAGGCTCAGTGATGGCATTAATTATTGGTAGTGCTGGTGCTAGTTTAACTGAAGTTATTTTGCTTAAATCTATCTTTAAAAACCAAATGATTGCTGCGTTTCTTGCTGTGATTTTAGGTATGGCAATTACCGCAGGTTACCTATACACCATTATATTTTAAGCAGTAAAATTATCGCTTAAAAATAGCGCAACAAATCGCTAGTCGCCAGATAAAAACGGCGTATAATCGCACTACCTTAATAACGTTATATTAAGGTGGTGCTTTTTATTTTGATTGAAGCAGTTTACACAAGGAGATATTGATGGCTAAACATCAAACTAATACTGCGATTGAGCATGAAAGTGGTCGCGGTGTCATAAAAGATAACGCTTTAAAGGCTATCGTTACCAGTTCACTATTTCGAACCCGAACGGAAAAGCCGAAAAAAGGCAAAGGGTCTTACAACCGCAAACACCAAAAGGGGCAAAAGCTGAAGGGCTTTGCCCCTTTTGACTATCTACAACTCGCAATCAAGATTCATTAGCTTGCAGCTTGCTTTATCTACCTGTTTAATCTTTTTGTTCACGCCAACTTTCAAGCGATTTGATCTTGAATAAAACTCATATTAAATACGCTTTTATCTCGCATTTATTTAGTCATTGCTTATTGACTATACCGCACAACAATTAGACTATTGAAGCTTCGACAACTTCCTATGCATTTAAGCAATATATGACATTTTTACAGATCTCTCATTCGTTAAAACACTGCGACTTAATCGCTGTGTGCTTTGGCTATGTTTATTAGCGGAGAGATAAGAGTCATTTAGTTAGTTCTCGAATCCATACCGCAAAGTAAGCAATGCGGTATGGTTCATCACTCCGCCTTGCTTCCTTTTTGGTTTATCACTACTGCACATAGTCATACCCTGTTATGCGTGTGCATCTATGTAAGCCGCTCATCGAAACCTGAGCCAGCAAGGAGCTAAAGATGGTTACAGCCGCACTACCGAGATTAGTCCCAATAGCATTTTTTGCCGTGGTACTCATTTGGTCTACCACGCCATTAGGCATAGTTTGGAGCAGTGAAACCGTGCATCCAACTTTGGCGGTGTTATTGCGCATGCTGATTGCTCTGGTACTTGGTATAGGTATTTTATTGCTCGCCCGCATCAGGCTGCCTTGCACTGCTACTGCTTTTAAACTTTACTCATTTTCCGCCATTGGTATTGTTGGTGGTATGTCATTAAGCTATTTTGCCGCTCGATATTTACCTTCGGGGGTTATGTCGCTTATTTTTGGCTTATCTCCACTACTTTCAGGGTTAATCGCCCAACGACTGCTCAATGAAGCCAAATTTGGCATGATGCGTATATCGGCATTTGTAATGGCCTTTATCGGCCTAGCTATAGTGTGTTCATCAAAATTATCAATAGATGAAGACAGCTGGATAGGTCTAGTGTTGGTGCTTATTGCTGTCGTGCTATTTAGTCTGAGTGGCGTATTAATAAAAACCGTAAAAATTAATATTCACCCTTTGGCTAGCACTGTTGGGGCCTTGGTAGTTTCAACGCCATTGTTTGCATTGATTTGGCTGATATTCGATGGCAATTTAACAATTACCAGCTGGCAAGATCGATCAATTGTAGCCATCGTTTATCTTGGCGTGTTTGGCTCCTTGCTTGGCTTTATTGCTTACTTTTATATTTTGCAGTACCTAAATGCCAGCACGGTAGCCTTAGTAACCCTAATTACCCCTGTATTTGCAATGATATTAGGCGCTCTACTAAATGATGAAGCTATCAGCCAATCGCTAATAATTGGCGCTGGTTTTGTACTAAGTGGCTTAAGCTTATATCAGTTTGGAGAGCAGTTACTCAAGCAGTTGCGGCAGCCACGACATAGTCACTCGCTGCAAGATCGCAGCAATAAATAGCCAAGGCGAATATCGGAGTAGCACTCGAGGTTTGCGAGCTTATTGCCACACTCGCGCTAACGTAGATCTATTTAGATGAGCTATAAACAAAACCACCTACTTAGATATTGGCGCTGGTTTTGTATTAAGTGGCTTAAGCTTATATCAGTTTGGAGAGCAGTTACTCAAGCAGTTGCGGCAGCCACGACATAATCACTCGCTGCAAGATCCCAGCAATAAATAGCCAAGGCGAATATCGGAGTAAAACTCGAGGTTTGCGAGGTTATTGTCACACTCGCGCTAACGTAGATCTATTTAGATGAGCTATAAACAAAACCACCTACTTAGATAAGTGGTTTTGTAAGTAATAAAAGCAACTATTGGTAAGTTTTACCATTATGTTTTAACCAGCCACCAATGTGTCTGCCAGCAGGATCATGATGGGTCCAATGCACAACACCACCACGCTTATTCCACTCGTATTCACCAAAAAATGCCACAGTATCGCCAATATTTAAAGCCGGGATCCTTGGGGCTAAATCAATATTGTGAGCGATTAGAATAGTTTGGCCATGAGCCAGCTTAACAATAAACTTCTGATGACGACTCCCCTCATTGTCATCAGGTAAAATTCGAGTCACGACCCCAGTTCCCTGAACTTGCTGATTACTTTGTTGCTGCTCATAGGCTTGTTGTATTGTCAGGCTAGCAGCCATAATGCTATTAGAGGCAAAACTGGCAATAGCCAGTGCGGCTAACATCAAAATGATGCGAATAAGCACACCTTTAACGGCTTTGTTGTGCTCAGTATTCGCTGACGTTGTTAGCCCACTATCGACTAACACCGCTTTAGAAGATGTTTGCTGATCAACATGTTGGCCTATCTGCGCAAATTCAGCCCTTGGCCGACCACTCTTATCAGAGCAAATATTAAACTCGATAACATCACCGACCAGAGGTCGACGTTGCTTATCTTGCAAAGCTGATACATGAATAAACACTTCTTTATCTGCTTGCGTATTAGTGTCAGTCTTAGTCTTAGAGTGAGTTTTTAGCTGAATAAATCCAAAACCTTTAGCATCGTTCCATCGTACTAATTGGCCTGTATATCGCATTGATTGATTCCTTGTAGTCATACGACTTATTGTTATTTTGGCAGCTTTTACCTGCTCCGTATTTAGTGCAAAGCGGCTTTAACAATCAAACCCTGTTAGCAAACTAAAAAATTAATAGCCTTGCTAAATAAGCTTAGCAGCCTAGCTCTGCTAAGCGCTGAGATAATGATTTTGGCCATAAACTTTTAAAAGGCGCAATTTGCTCAATCAGCCCGTGTAAAATATCTAACGCCACTAATGTATCAGCTGCTGCGTACTGTAGTTGTAACTCGCTTAAGGGCTCAGATAAGGGTTTAGCCCAATTCGATAGCGTCACCTTTTTACTTTTCGGTAGCTTTAAGCCTATAACTGTCGCTGCCATCTGCTGGGTACCTAATTGCTTAGGTGCGCCAAGCTGGTTCATTAGCCAATTTAAATCCAGTATATGGCTAATACAGATCCCATAGTCGCGTTTCATAGCGTTAATATCACTACGCAAACCTATACCAACTTTCAATTGTTTATCAGCACTCAAAATTGGCATTAATGCCGCCTTGAATGCCTCGATATTTTCAGCCTGCATTCGAAACAGGTAACAATGAGTCGCAGTGGCAATTTGGATTAATGAAATCGGATTGGTATTACGTCGCCCCTTTTCAAATGTGGCGGCGGTTTCTGTATCGAAACCTAGCCAAGCCTGACTGCTAATATCTTCAATTGCTGCGTCTAATGTCTCTAAATTTACTACCGTTACCTGACGTAACTGACCATTAAGCGACGGGGTAACGCTTTGGACTCGCGTTATATCAAAATCATCAAGGCGAGCAAGCTCGCTATCGTCGATACGCGTGATTAAGCGGCTTCGTAATTGCAACCAAGCCAAAGACTGTTGGTTCTGCTCATTGGTTATTTCAGCGAAAAAGGCTTGTTCAGCAACTTGCATAGCTGCAAAGTATGCAGCGGCATTTTTGCCTAACTCGCGCTTAATCATCGCGGATTTATCCGCGCTTAGACCGAACTTAAATAAACTCATGCTGCTACCCTACTTTTCAATCGACTCACTTTACTGCGTCACCCACATTAATCCCAAATTCTGCTCAACAGCTTGAGAAACTCCAAGTTTAAAGCGCTGATAACCTTGCCACAGCTGTTGATATTCTATTGCTTGTGGCTGGTAATCTGGATTATGAATAAACAGCCAGGCATCGAACCTATCTCGCACAGTCTGCTCATTTAACTCAGAGAGTAATTGCTGTAATTCAGGTAAAACATGGCTTTGAAACGCAAATGACTCATTGGCTGCATCCATTTTAATTGCATCGTGATGACTGATATCTAGCCAAGTTTGAAACACACTGCCAGCGCCCTTTACCCGCGCCTCAGTATTATTAACAATATAATGGTGTAAATCGACATTGCGATGATCAACCTCAGGGCCAATCATAACAATATTGGCTAGCGGCCAATCTTCAGGAATCGTTTGCTCAATACTACCTTTAAATAAGCTAATCACTTTACTGAATAAAGTTTGCTCTAGCTGAGTAACATCAGGCTGTTGCCCTTGCAAATAGGCTTCCAGCATTTGTGGGTTCGCTTTTAAAAATCGAATGTGCTCATTCGGCAATAAAAACATATTTAAGCACAGTGCCATTAACCCTCTCCAATAAGCGTAATCACTATCTAATTTCAGTGATATAACACTTAAAATTTATATACCTTTTATGATTTGGATAGTAAGGCTTAGCCAATAAAAATACGAGCATACTCGCTCGCATTTATATGTAACCGCTCTAAATTATCACTCGTTGATTTGGCCAAAGCGCCCATTTGATAATCTTCAACGGCTTGGCGGATCTCAGCTTGAGTATTCATCACAAACGGACCCATATGCACCACAGTTTCATTAATCGCTTGCCCAGTTAATAGTAACAACCCCGCACCATCATCCCCCGCTTGCAGCTGCAGCGGAGTTTGACTATCTAATACCAATAGTTGCCCAGCTGGATACGCAACATTTTGCTGGTTTGAGTCACGACTAGTAAACGATGTTTGTTGCAGCGAGCCACTATATAGATATACGCCAACAAACTGATTTTCATTGTTATCAACGCCAAGGTTGAGAGCAACTTTAGCATTGGCTTTAAATGTAAGATCTGCGATTTTTGCACTACCGGCCAGCTCAGATAAAGGCGATATCAAGGTTTGCTCGCCAAAGTGCCAACTACCGGCCAACACCTTAAAGTGCACACCCGCTTCCGTGAGTTCAGGCAAAACTAGCTCGCCTGAATCTTGATAACGCGCTGGGCGCATTTTGTCTTTTGCTGGCATATTCAACCAGATTTGAAAACCATGCAGCCCTTCATGACTGTCTGCAAGCGGCATCTCAGAATGGATCACACCACTACCTGTACTCATCCACTGCACATCGCCGGCACGAATCGCCTTAACATTGCCTAACTGATCTTTATGTTCAAAACCACCTTTTAAAATATAAGTAAAAGTCTCAATACCTCGATGGGGGTGCGGCGGAAAACCACCGATAAAATCAGACTTATCATCTGATTTAATTTCATCGATCATCAAGAAGGGATCGAACTCTAGCTTATTGAAATCGGCGACCCGACGAATATTCACGCCATCACCATCCATTGCTTTATGTGCTTGATGTTGGGTAAGTAGTTCCATTGTTTATGCCTTATTGATTGTAATAACCACAGCATAACAACCACTAATTAGAATAAATAACGCAAAATTGTACAATTAATATTCTAAAAAATAAGATTGTTAACCGCTCAACTGCGGTAATGGGTCGATCTTGGCCGCAAATTGCAGTTATTTAATCACTCATTTTTAGGTCTATGCTTAAAAACAAACAACATTGGCAACAAGCACAGCAGTTAACCGCTGATAATTTGTATCCAAACAAAAGGAGTTAAACCATGGCTCGAAACTTTAAGCAATCCACAACACAATTTTTAACGTTACTTTGCGCTACCTTCGCCTTACTAGTGTTTAGCCCTATAAAACAATTGGCAGCACAAGCTGACGGTGAATATAACGGACAGGTTGTAATGCAATCAGGGCAATCTATGGCTTGGCAAGCACAAACCCAACAGTGGTTAACTCTCGATGATTTCTGGCAAAGATGGGCGAATAGCCGTGGCGGGATCACTTGGGGCAAGAGTCAGCATTACCCGCCTTACGAAAAAGTAAAAGAGCAAGACACCTTTTTAGTCGAAATTGATGATGGCAGTTGCATGATGGAGTTTTGGCACGGACGCTGGCGCCGCGCCAATGATGTTAGACGTTGGGATGAGGCTTTTAATGATTACTCAGCCTGTCCACGCGTATTCGATTGAGGTAAGTTTAATAAAATACTTTCAAAACAATTTGATTAACAATTTCGCAGCATCTGATATATTAAAATGACGGCATCCGTAGCTTAGTATGCGGAATTTTTTAATGTCTAACATTTTGTATAAATATAAGTTTATTTATATGTTGGAGGCTCATTTTGACAATATCATTTTCACCTAACCTAGATTGGGATGCACTAAAAAGCCGATATAAAAAAGATGATCGCATAAAAATAAGTGATATTTGGCTTCCTGAAGACGCAAACAGAATTAATCAATGCCTTACATCTGAAACAGAATTCTCTCATGCCTACACCCAAAACGGCCGGCCTCAAGTTTCTTCAGACAAAGAACTTAGGGATATGACCAGTAACGCCCAAAAATCACTATTTCAAAATCTATATCAAGATGCATCAAGAGGGGTTGGTTTTTGGTATGGCCGTCATATGGTTACTCCCTCTAGCCCTGAATTACTCAATACAGTTAAAAACTACTTAAACTCCGATAGCTTGCTAGAAAATATTAGGTATATTTCAGATAGACCAGATATTAAATTAGCCAGTGCTCAAGGTACGCGATATACACCAGGAAACTTTCTAACCAGACATAGGGATGTGGTTGAGCGAGAAGGTCGAATCCTTGCCTTTGTGCTGGGCTTTACCCCTAAATGGCATCCTGACTGGGGAGGGCTGCTGCAGTTTTACCAAGATGACGGAACTCCTAGAGATGCTTGGACACCTGAATTTAACTCAATGACCCTGTTTGATGTTAAACATGTACACGCTGTAACCTATCTGGCTCCATTTTGCCCATCGCAACGTTTTTCAATCACAGGCTGGTTCCGTTCACGCTAAACATAAAAAGTGTAATTGTGTAAATTACACTTTTCTCACGCTAATAGTTATCCAACGATTAAAGTTAGAGTCGCTGATAACTATTGTCAGCTCACACCTTTAGCTAACAAAACTAGCACTGTGAGTTTGAATGATTAATATTTAGCACCCCATCGCCAGTTTATTGAGTAATGCGACAACATGACTGAAACACCTTTCGCGCGAGTTAAGCACGCTTTTGTTAATGCTATTTGGGCAACTCTAGCCAGCGTTTCACTCGGGCTCGCATTTAAAATCTGGCTGGCGCAGTGGGTTGCAAAAAGCGATCTCGCCCTGTATCACACCGTTGTCGACATTATCTCTATGTCACTGATCCTGCTTAGTGGATTTAGAGCCTCTATGGTGGTCAGCTTTTCACAAACTAAAAATGATGCCGACATTACCAATATTTTCCGTTATTCACTGATCACTATGGTGCTATTCACTTGGGGATTAGTGCTGCCCTATATTAAACATCAACTCAATATTGATGTGGAATATATTCAGTTAGTGGGTGTGATTTTGGGAATGGGCTTCAAAGTATATTTTACCAATCAAATTGGTATGTACCGCCTTTATGATATCGCCAATAAAACCACGTGGTTAGAACCATTAGTGCAAGTGATACTGTTTTTAACTTGCTATTACGGGTTTGGTCAAACACCTCTTGCCTCACTGTTTTACAGCTTAATTTCATCTAACTTCGCCGTAGCTGCATTTATGTTCATTCAACGCCGAAAACAGATCGCCACAACCCCGTTAGCCCCGGTGCAGCTTGATACTGATATGCGTAATTTTGTCAAAAAAAGCGTAATGTCATCCTTGGAAGTAGGCGCAAGTATTTTAATGGTTTACATCACGGTATTGCTGACTATTGGTTATTTTACTATCGATGAACTGGGGGACTTTCAGGTGGTTGTACGCCCTATGCTGGCATACTTTACCATGCTATTTGTATTTCCGGTTTATCGCTACATACTGCCTGAGTTGGCGCAATGTATCCGTGGAAATCAACACCAACAAATCGTATTAATCCGCCGCTGGTTTATAAAACTCAGTTTAGCGATTAGCATTAGTCTGCTGATTATATTGCTACTTTTTAGCAAAAATATTGTCAGTTTTGTTTTCCCTGAAGCTTACGCCCAAGCAGCGCCAATTTTGATGCACTTTGCGCTATTTTTTATATTTATGATGCTCAATGCATTCCAAGTGGCTTATATCAAAGCACATGGTTTATTTATGCAAAGTCTACTGATCCGCATTCTTGGCGTCGTCACCTTACTTATCATGTTTTACATTTTGCGCCTGCATACAGACAATGTCGTTGCGGTGATCCTCGCGCTTGGATTTGGTTATGTCAGCATGTTTATCGCCTCTAGTATTTTAGAACGTAAACTAATCAAACAACACTCGACTGAACCGAGCTAAATAAGCACATTAGAAGGTTTTTGCCTCTATAGCTCGCCTCTGTTAGTTACTCACCTCTCTTTAGCAACTAAACGCCCACAATTTATGGGCGTTTAGCTGAGTCATGGTATTTAGCTAAATTATAAAATGTAAAAAATATGTTTATTTTTTGATCTTAAAAATTTTTGGCTGCGTAGTGTTTGTCGAAACCTAACATCAAGGAATAATCCACATGACTTTTTCAACCCCATTAACTCGTTACTTTTCAGTTGCAGCCATATCTGTATTGGGTCTAACCGCATGTAGTGATGACGATGACAATAACCAACCTACTCCCGTTCCGCCGATTGAAGTCGCTGAAGCGGAAATACGAGTGATCCATGCAGGTAGCGATGCACCACTAGTTAATGTGTTAGCCAATGGAGGAAGCTTTGTTGATGATGTTGACTATGCCATGTCTAGCGGCTTAGCAACTGTAACCGCAGGCAGCTACTCAGTTGCAGTTGACGCTCAGCTCGCAGATGGCACCACAACCACAGTACTAACCGCTGAATTAGATGCTGCAGAAGACATGGAATACACAGCAGTAGCACTTGGCAGTGTTGCTGACGACACGCTAATGCTTAAGTTGATTGAGAACCCGGAGCAAGATATTGCCGAAAATTACGCCCGAGTACAGGTATTACATGCCTCGCCAGCTTTAGGACTAGTTGATGTGTATGTAACGGAGCCAGGGGCAGATATCAGCATGATGGATCCCACATTGTCTGCCAACTATATGGATGCTAGCCCGCAACTTGAAGTTCCCGCTGCCGATTACCAAATTCGCATCACTGCGTCGGGTGCCAAAGATGTCGTGTTTGACTCTGGTACCGTTCCCTTAGCCGACGATGGGGATTACTTTATTTCAGCCATTCCCAATACTTGGTCAGGCGCCTCACCGGTTGCTTTATTGGTCGCCCTCCCAGAGGGACAACTACTGCTGAATGATAAAAGCAGCGGTAGTGATATCAGAGTCATTCATGCCGTCGCGGACGCCCCTGCAGTAGATGTATTTTTAGATGGTAATAGTACGGCGGCGATCAGCAACTTGATGTTTAAAGGTATTGCAGGTTACGTCAATATTCCTGAGGGTGAGCACACTGCAACTGTGGCTGCGAGTGCCGATAACAGCGTTGTGGTTATCGATAAAGCGCCTTTTGAACTCGATCTAGGAGCAAGCTATTCAATTTTCGCAACTGGCTCACTATCAGACAATGACATTCAACCTTGGATCATTATGGAGCAGCCACGCATGGTCGCGACCGAAGCCAAATTAACGGTATCGCACACCGCTTACTCTGCACCTGAAGTCGATGTTTATCTTACGGCGACCAGTGATATTTCGGACGCAACGCCGGTACTTACCGATGTACCTTTTAGAGAGACATCAGGCAGCCTAAGCGTAGCTGCTGGTGACTATGTAGTAAGTGTAACGGTAGCAGATACAAAAACTGTCGCCATAGGTCCGTTGCCTATCACGCTTGAAAACGGTGGCGTATATGGTGTCGCCGCAGTAGATAGCACCACCAGTGGCGCATTCGATGTGATTCTATTAGATGACTTCGTAATGGCAAAGTAAGCTCAAAAACTTTAAATACTAGGCCTTCCAACCAAGTATCACGACCTCATGGATGAGGTCGCATTTTTATTTTCAGCTAATAACCATTAGCCATTAGCCTTTTTTCAACTTGGTTATATCGGCAAAAATCATGAAAGTTCCCGAGCCTCGTGTTTTTAAAGTCAGATTGTGAAGTGCGACAAAGTTTAAAATGAAAATCTATGTTTCCGCTTAAAAGCATTATATTGGTCACACTCTAAAGCATGTACTAATCACTAATTTCAGTCATAATTAAGCAATTGGTTTTATTCTTAACAACAATGTAATTTGCTGTAACGGATGAATAATATTTGTATTATTCGTTATCGCTTGACTACTTATACAGACGTCACTTAGAGGACAAAAGTTTGATTAAACATATTGCTTTAGCGTTAACATTAGCCGTTGCTCCATTGAGCAGCTTTGCCGCACAATTTATCGAAGGTAAACACTTCACAGTTGTTTCAGATAAAGCGCCTAGCAGCGAACCTAAACTAACTGAATTCTACTCTTTCTATTGTGGCAACTGCTTCAATATGGAAAAGATGTACATGGCTGATATTAAGGCAAACCTTAACAAGCAGGTTGCTTTTGACAGCAAGCACGTAGATTTCGCAAATACTGAAATCAATACTGAAGTAATGCGCTCACTTGCTGTGATTCAATCTTTAAAGAATCAAAAGCCATTAACTGACGCTATGTTCAAAGTAATCCAAGGCGAAAACGGTGAGAAACACGACCATAGCGCACCAGGGCATAAGCATGAAGAGCCAATTAAGAGCCGTGACGATATCAAAGCGGTATTTGCTAAGTTTGGTGTTGATTCAGCGCAATACGACAAAGTTGCTGACAGCAAAGAGACTGATGCCAAGCTAGCACTATGGCGCACTCAGCAACGTGAATTTAAAGTACAAAGCGTACCTTCATTCATCGTTAACGATAAGTACCAAATCAACATGGGGTCAATCCGCACTTTAGGTGAATTGATTGACCTAATGAACTACCTAGCGCTAGAGCATAAGTAATCTAAACTTATCAATTTGCTAGCAAGCTTTTAGCTTGAAAATAGTTAAAGAAAAGGCGCTAATCAGCGCCTTTTTTAATGAAAAAAACCACCTTAAATAACTCAACAGTTAAGCTAAAAGCGACTTAATCTATAAAGTTAGTCTCTAAATTTAAGGCTTCAATACTGCTTTATTTGTGCGCTGCCATTACTTGCTCCAGCAGCAGGCGCCAATTATCTAATACCAATTTCCATACACCCTCGCAATATGCTCTCTGCTCAGAAGATACTTGTAACGGCTCACCATTAATGACTTGCGAAATTGTCTGTTCAATACCTGTAACCGATAACTCGCCCAGTAGCTTAACGGCTTGTGACTCTTTAGCTCCACATGACGAAGCTGGAGTCGAAGATAATGAATGAGATCGTAAAGCTCTAGCCTGATCAGCTAAGCCGTCAAGGTTAGCCACAATTACCGGCCTACCTGCCGCTATTGCTTCAATACAAGTTAACCCAAATGGCTCCCAGCGAGAGGGGATAATAACCAGATCTCCACTCGCTAAAAACCTTGGTACATCTTGCACCTCACCCACAAACTCAACATGGCTAAGCCCCTTAGCAAGATGGATGAGTTCCTCACGCTGCTCACCTTCCCCCGCGATAGACAACTGCACTTGCTCAGCAGGTAGTTTAGCCATAGCTTTAATCAATAAATCAAAGCCTTTTTGCTTGCTTAAACGACCATATGCCAACAGCTTTACAGGGGAGCTTTGCGATTGGACTGCTGCTTGAGCTGGCACTTGAACCGGCGCTTGAGTTATCTCTTGCATTCGTTCATAAGCTAAGGGTTGAGATAAACTCTCTGTATCGACTTTACCCGGCAATGCAGTAAAAGCACTTAGCTCTTTACCTTGACCTAGCAACGCCATTTTATCCGCAGCAATCACATCAAGCTCAGTTAACCAATCTTGCTGAGATTGAGACACTAACAACACTTTGTGCATCAACCGATAAGTCAGTTTCAGCATAAATTCAAAACGAGTTGGCGACAGTACACAATGACGAACAAATTCTCTGCAGTAATGGTGCTCTTGATAAAGTATTGGCGTACCGATATTGGCAAGTTTTAATGCTAGGAATGCAGGCAGTTTGCGCCAACTAGCAGCCGCATGCAGCACTATAATATCGGCTTGGTAACGCTTGAAGAAACAGGAATTGAATTGGCGGTAAATAAGCTTAAAACTAAACGATTGTTGCAATGCAGAGGCAGCCAGGCTCTCCAGCGCTAAATTAACGCCGCCGAGCTTAGTATCATCGATTAAATGCACTACCGTTGGCCGCAAAGCAGCTCCTTAACTTTAATCCCTTATCTATTAAGTTAAAGACATTACAGCCAATTTAAAAGAATTGTTTTACCCAAATACAGTTAATTACGAATAAAGTCCAACAGATGCAAACAGGCAAAGACTGCGTGCAGCATAATAAATCCGATAAAGCCATGTGCAGCATCGATATGATAACCACGCCACATTAATGCAGCACTGGTGCCTTGGGTGGCAAACCACAGCAAGCCAGTTACACCAACGGCAACAAACAACAACATACCAATGCCTTCGGTAATACTGAATAAACCTCTACCACCAGCAATTGGAATTTTACCTTTAGTTAGGCCCACAAGATCAGCTTTTAACTGCGAGAAATCTGCCACCAGCCAAGGAAAGTACTGACGCCACTTGCCTTTAAGACTGTTAGAAATAAGAAATGTGATAGAGAAAAACGCGCCAACTAAACCTAGATATACATGGCTGGTATCCCAAATACTGGCATTAATCCTAAGACTACGGCCAATAAGGACCCAGCTACTAGTAAAGATAAGATAAGCAGAGGTTAGGATGATTAAAACATGCTGCAAATCAATATATTTTCTCGCCAAGCGTTTAAACATAGACTGCGCCATCTGCTCTACCTTTTACAATTTAAGCCGTTAACTGATTGATGCTATCTGCATAAGCATCAACTTTTTGCCAGTCCGTATACTCAACATTGGTATCGGCGGCTGTAGGGCCTTTAGTGATCCACATAATAAAGCGAATGATATTTCTGTCCATTGCGCCATAACTTGGATAATTTAGGTTACCGCCAAATACTTCAGCAAGCTTAGGAACCCAAGCAGACTTCTCAAAGAAAGCTCGCATATACGGGTTGGTATCAGCAGTATTTTTTAATGGCTTACGCGCCACTAAGCTAACCGAAAAAAAGCTACTTGGCTTTTGTTCTAATAGCGCTTGGTTTGCTTCAATAAAGTCATAAACTGCTGGATTATGCTTACCATGACGAATGCTGGCACCAATAATCACTTTATCAAACTCAGCCAAATCCACTTTATCTGCAATACCTACAGCAGTGACACTATTGCCCGCAGCCGTTAACTTATCTTCTAGATAAGCACTAATTTTGCGAGTCTGGCCATGTACACTTGAATAAACAATAACAATTTTGCTCACCAGACATCTCCATGAAGTATTAATTTTAAAGCGAATACATTTAGTCAATAAATCATAGGTTATTTAGTTAAAAGATTACATGAAACAGATCACGAGGTAGGGGGGAATAATCCAAATTAGCTTTATCTAGTTCACAAAATTAACAGCGGGACTCCTCAAAAGAGGTAGTCCGCTGTTTTTATAGCCGAAGATGGCGGTATCAGATATGCGAATCTTGATTATAGTGACATTAAGAAATCAATAACTTGCGAGCGTTCCTCTGCAGTTAAAGCCATAAAGTCCTGCTGACTCTTTTGCGCTTCACCACCGTGCCATAAAATCGCTTCTTCCAATGTTGCTGCGCGGCCATCATGTAAGAAACCTGCTTGTGGATTAACCGTTTGGGTCAAACCTATGCCCCATAACGGACGAGTACGCCACTCATTTCCATCAGCTAAGAAATCAGGTCTGCCATCAGCGAGTTCGTCGCCCATATCGTGCAATAACATATCGGTAAACGGATAAATGGTTTGTCCCATATGACTTGGACTCATTGGGCTACCACCAATATTGCCCGAAGTTTTGGTTACAAAACTGGGTTTATGGCAGCCAGTGCAATTGAGCTGCTCAAATAACCTAGCGCCCTCTCTTACATTACTATTAGCAACGTTACGCCTTGCTGGTACCGCTAACGTTTCGGCATAAAATACCACTGAGTCACTAAACTCTGCACTTGCCTCAGGTTCACCGTCTACACCTGTGCCCGTGTCAACAAAGCCGGTACGAGTCAGGTATGAATCATGTAGCGCCGTACCTGCAATGCTTTCGTTAGGAAATAGCGGATTAGTTACACCAATATCACCTCGCAGCGCCCCAAGAGACTGCACTCTTACGCTTGGTGTATTAGCTTTCCAACCAAAGCGCCCTAACGAGACAGGATGAGAGTCACCAGCCTTAGCCTTCACCGCATCAAAAACATAATTGGCGCGGCCGGATATACCGTCATTATCAGTATCATGTTCATCAACATTAGCAAGAATATCCGCTTCAGCTATCGCCTCGAGCAATCCTAAACCAAATACCGGCATACCATTACGCCAGCCCATCAATACATCATCTTGCAACAAATTAGAGGTGATGTTCGCGCTGGCTATCGTTTCACCGGGTGCGTCATAGGGATTTTCCACTGCAAATAACGGCTTCTTTAACGTAACGCTGGTGCCATCATCGTAGGTAACAACTTTAGTTTCATAGGATAAATAAACATCTGCTTGACCAATAAACTGGTTTTGCTGCCAATCAGGACGGGCTTGCAGCACGCCTCGATGAAATAGCTGCCCACCAAAATCCGGCACAGGGATAGGTGCGCAGTAATCGTTGCTTGAAGTGCCAGCCACACAAGGCTCTGTTGGTGCCATGCTGATCCGCAAAAAGATGCCAGCGTCAGAGCCAAGCTTTACTCGGCTTTGGCCTGCTGGAATTGTCGGCGTGGAATTACGCCCATCACGCTGATGGCAAGAATTACAGTCCGCGTTATTAAACACTGGGCCTAAACCATCAAGTTCTGGATGAGCGCTATTAGGCGCCGTAGTAAAAGCGGTTTCAAAGCTTAAGTCGCCCTCTAAATGCAGCGCTAACTCTGCATCGGTTAAATTGGGCGCTGGAGTTGAAAAGCCATGGCCAGATTCAGACGCATCAAAGGTCGTGGTATCGCCACCACTGGCAGTAATATCAGTGTAATCTGGGTAAACTTTCTCCTCTGGTATTGGCGTTTCATCATTACCGCTGCCACCACAAGCGCTCAAACTTACAAGGCCCAATACCAATACAACTTTGCTCAAGTTAACAACTAATTTTTTAATTAAACTTATTTTAAAACGACTCTCTGACTGCACGACGTTAATGTCTGTTTTAAGTACGATTGCCATATGTTGTTCCACACTCATTTGTAGACCTCTCGCTCTCAAACGCTGAGTTAAAAGTCTACAAAGGTTAATTAACCACTTTAAATACAAGGTTTTTAAATGAGAAAAAGGAGGTCAATTTGACCTCCAAATGTATTGTGTTGTTAGATCTTCCACTCTTTTAGCAGTGGCAGTACGTCAGACTCTAAGCTAGCTTGCAGAGTTGATAATGAATCAACGGCAGTTTGAATGCGTACGCGACCATCGGCGTCACTAATCGCTTGACGGAACGGCATATCATTGTCACCAGCAATAGCTTGGATCTTGCTAATCGCATCATCAATTTCAGCTTTTACTCGAGTCGCCAGCTCTGGGTTGGCAGCATTAACAAAATCAATAATCCCTTGTTTATCAGCACCGCCTTCAAACTCACCAAGGTAAACATTACGCACACCAATAATGTTATCGCTAAAGTCAGTTAAAGAGTTCCAAGAATATTGTGACTCCACTTTTGAGGTGTCAGCTTTAGCTAATGAATCACCAAATGGATCGGCAATTTTGCCATTACCCACTTCATCTACAATACCAATCATGCCGTTAATCAGCTCTTCAACTACGCCAACTTCAGAGCTATAAAATGTATTGCCATCTGCGCCTGAGTTTTTCAGTAATTCGCCATAAGCTTTGCCACTTTGGCCGTCATAACTAATTAACCATGCGTCGTCGAGGGTTTTGGCATAATCGCGAAACACTTCAGCTAGCCCCATTAAATAATCACGCTCATTTGCTGTTAACTCTGAGATATCCTTGCTGTTATCTGCAACACCGTCGCCAAACAGCAGGTATTCCATAGTGTGAAAACCTTGCACATCATCATTCCAACCTTTGATTGTTTCCGCATCAAAGCCGGTATTATTGGCAAGAACCGTGGTTAAATCAGTGGTATTTAGCGGCCAGCTATCTAAGTGTGGATCGATACCTAAAGAGTCTACCGGACCAAAGATGTGCGACTCACCTTGCTCCCATGGCTGGCGGGCAGCTTTCCATGCTTGTTGCGCGGCGAGCAGATTAGCTTGTGTTGGCGTATTAACTAAGGTTTGAGTGGCCTGAAGCATGGCTTCGCCACTTGCAGCAAGATCTGAGTAGCCAGCCACAATCACCTCATCGGTCAGGTTGGTGATCATCTCTGTGGCGGCAAAGCTAAACCCGGTATCAGGCTCAACGATAGCTGTATCGTCAGAGCCTGAACCACCACAGGCTGACAGGGCAGAAATAAGGGCAATAGCAAGCGCAGAATGAGTAAAGTGTTTCATAAAAACTCCATTTATTATGTTATTTAAAGCGAGAATTGATAACCAACGCCCAAAGCAAAAAAGTTGGTGTCAGGAATTGCCGAAACGGCAACTTGGTGCACACCAGCTTCAGCTTTAATGACAATTTCGGGGATAGGAAAGTAGTTAACACCGGCGCTGATCCAAGTATTCTCATAGCGCTTGGTTGCGACACCGGTTTCTACTTCTTTCAATGGGTTGGAGTAATCGATATTGGCGAATACTGTAATAGGAATAGCGGTGAACTGCCCGAGATCAACACCCGCTTCGACAAAGAAAGCCTCAGATTTTGAACCAACTTGAGCGAAGTTGCCCGGCTTAAGTCCCGGAGTGGTTTTATTCGCTTGAGTGATGGCATCGCTGTCACTAAGCGTTCCGTATAGGTATTGCCCGCGTAGGATCCACGGTCCTTCCACAAAAGCGCCAGCCACAGACAGAATTTCTACAGTGCCGTCAGCACTGAGTTTGTTAGTCTTATGACGGTTACCGCTGGTATTACCATAATAATAAGATGCTCCTAACGCAGAGCCTGTTTTAAAGTTGCCATAATCAAGGCGAACAACGTAAGCAAGGTCGTCAGCATTAACATGTTCAAAACGCTTCTGGTGACCAGATGCCACCCAGTTATAAGTGCGGAAGTACTCTGAGTTTAAGCCGCTAACAACCTGAGCTTGATAATGAAAATTCGCGACTTCACCGAAGATCCCAATACCATTTTCGTTCCATACAGCAGGTAGCATGGCGGCTTCACTCTTATGGCGTTGCACCGTAAGGTATTGACTGGGTTTGTGTAGCGTACTACTCAGACCGACTGGAAGGTGAATATTACCGAACTTAACGCCAAAGGCTGCGCTTGGGCGATAGCGGATCTCGGCTTTCTCGATCATCACCTCACCACCTGCTTCAACCTCAGCTTCAAACTCGCCAAACTCATCAAAGCCGTCATATTCTAACGAGCTGCCAGTACCACCATGCTCATACTCAATTTCGACCTCCATATCCCATTGATCATTAAACTGGTAACCAAATTCAGTAACAATGCGCTCTAAGTCAAAACGATTACGTCGCTCAGGGCTAGTATCTTGAACATTGTCGTAATACTCATCGCTGGTATAAATCACGCTGCCATAGGATTTAAATGAAAATTTATCCCAGTGACTTTTTGAAGATGATTCAGCCTCCTTTGGCGTTGTTGCAATAGCAAACTGCTCAGCTTGGCTGTCAGATAAAGCTTGTTGTTGCTTTTGCTGTTCTGCCAACTGTTGTAACTGGATTTTCAAGGCCGAAAGCTCTGCTTCTTGTTTAGCAATCGCTGCGGCTAATGCTTCTGGATCGCTTGCTGATAATGCGCTCGAGCTAAATACACTGGCAATAGCTAGCGCTAGCATGTTCAGCTTGGCATGCTTTGAAATGGACTTCATAGACGTCTCTCATTTTTGATTCTGCGCCGTAAGCCAATTAATAAAGTGTTGAAAATAAAGTAGTACATATACTTTCAGGCGATTTCAGCACTCTATAAACCAACTTAAACAGCTCCCCCTAAATTCGCAGACAAACTACACCTAATGAGAATGACTTACATTATCATTTACAGAAAACTTACATTTAGCACAAGAGTACTACTTAGGTATCAAAGAAGGGGACAGTTCAAAACCAGTGACAATCAATGACTCAATAATGACGAGGGCTAAATGGCGAAATATTGCCAACCGTGGAGGTCCTGCTATTTAGCTTATAAAAAGGGGGATCAAACAACTGATGCGTAAATTGTTACTATTGCCACCAGCTCATTACCGCTCAGGTCTAATAATAAGAGATGACTCATGTATACTGCTCTTTCGCCTAAATCCCCAAGAAAAGCAGCACTGAAATCAACCGGTTTGCAAGTGACTGATAGGAACTCCAATGAGAAATGATCCTCAAAAACTACTCCTATGGATGACATTTATCATGTCACTGGTGTTTGCTGTATGGCAGGCATTATTGAACAACTTTGTCATTGAGCGAGCGCAATTTACCGGTGCAGAAATTGGTATTTTGCAAAGCCTGCGCGAAGTACCGGGGTTTCTTGCCTTTACCGCTATTTTTGTTTTATTGCTGATCCGAGAGCAGGCGTTTGCGCTATTATCTCTCGCGGTTTTATGTATCGGTGTGGCTATTACCGGCTTTTTCCCACAAGTATTAGGTCTCTATATCACTACCGTATTGATGTCGGTAGGTTTTCATTATTTTGAAACCGTAAACCAATCTTTGACTCTGCAATGGGTAGATAAACAAGACACAGCTGCGTTTATGGGCAAGGCATTAGCATGGCGCAGCGCCGCGGCTCTTGGGGGCTATGGCAGTATTTGGTTAGTCATGAGCTGGCTAAAGCTCGACTATCAATGGATGTACGCCATTATCGGCAGCTTAGGATTATTAATGGTGCTAACGATTAGCTATTACTTTCCTAACTTTAACCAAGGTGAGATGCAGCATAAGAAAATCATCCTAAGAAAACGCTATTGGCTTTACTACATGCTGACTTTCTTTTCAGGGGCGAGGCGACAGATTTTCATGGTGTTTGCAGGCTTTATGATGGTTGAAAAGTTTGGCTATAGCATCACCCAAATTACGTCGCTATTTTTAATAAATTATGTGGTGAACCTGCTATTTGCCCCTGCTATCGGCCGTTTTATTGGCCGCATTGGTGAGCGAAATGCGTTAACTATTGAGTATGTTGGTCTTATCGCTGTATTTGTTAGCTATGCCCTTGTTGAACAAGCTGAATTAGCCGCAGCCCTCTATGTAATCGATCACTTGTTGTTTGCTATGGCCATTGCGATGAAAACCTACTTTCAAAAAATTGCAGATCCTAAAGATATTGCAGCAACTATGTCTGTTAGCTTCACCATTAACCATATTGCAGCAGTCGTGATCCCCGCGTTACTCGGTTTTTTATGGCTAACATCGCCGCAAATGGTATTTTATATCGGTGCAGGATTTGCTGTTTGCTCACTGATGTTAGCGCTTAACGTACCGCGTCATCCCGACCAAGGTGAAGAAGTTGCCCACTTTGGTAAAGTGAGACCAAGTGCAGCAAATTAACGGCTATCAAGAATTAATAGTGATTGCCGATAATTTAATTACTATCGGCCATAGTTAGCCGAGTATGAGTTAACTGTTTTTAGATAACACAATTGGCGTAATAACAATTATTGATAATGGCGAATGGCTCCATGGTTGAAACAGCAACAGACGGCGCGGTGGCGCATGCAACAAAAGATAGCAATAAAGCCACTGATGCATCAGCTCGAAAAAAGGCTTTACTGCTCGGGCGAATGTTAGGATTAGCAAGTGAGGATGACTACCGTGCAAGCAATGCATCGATTGCTGAGCGAGCTACATTTCGCGCGCAAAAGTTAGCTTGCCAATACCAAGAAAACTTAGAAACCATTTACAAAATTGCCATTAGCCATACTCCGTCAGATGTCACTGGTGTCGATCTTGATCCGGACTGGGCGCATCAGTTTTTTCAGCTAGCAGAGCAAATCCATAATCGAAAAATGCAGGAGCTATGGGGGAGAATATTAGCTAATGAAATCACCTCACCGGGAAATTTTAGCCTACGCACATTAAGCACACTAAAGCAGCTAACCCATAAAGAGGCGCAAATTTTAGAAAAGGCCTTAGGCATGTCAGTGCTTATCAATACCGAAAGCCGCTTCAAGCTCATTATCGGCTTTAGACATGCAGGTGGATTTGGGCAATTATTTAAAAAAGCCACTTCAAGAAATATTGGCTTATCGCAGTTTGGCCTGCCCTACTCCAATATCCTCACCTTAGTCGATGCAGGACTGTTACATCGCAGTGAGTTAGAAACTGGACTGCTTAGCAGTAAAACCCCAATCCACTTTGCAATTGGCGATAGCAAGCTCAAGCTAACACCAAAAAGCGGCCAACTATTTTTTAGCTATTACCGCTTTACCCCTATCGGTGATGAACTGGCTCAATTAGTCCATTTCAATACCGATAAAAGCTACATCAAAGCAATGAAAGCCCTGTTTTCACATGACTTTAAAGTTGAATAACCTCGATTTACTGTAAGTCTTCAAGCATAAAAATGGGCTGCAAAAGTGCAGCCCATCTCTTTAGTTTCTATAAGTCGTCGCTAAACTACCGCTTTTAACTTTTCAGAATCAATCACTTGAATCGCCGCTAAATAGTCTAGTAATGCTCGTACTTGATTAGCCAAATCACCTTTACTTGTGTCAATGGTGAGCTCCGCAGCAGTAGGCACTTCGTATGGTGCAGAAATCCCAGTAAAATCTTTAATCTCGCCAGCGCGCGCTTTACTGTACAAGCCTTTTGGATCACGCGCTTCGCACACTTCAATTGGCGTTGAAACATGCACTTCAATAAACTGGCCGTCTTCAAATAATGCTCGCACACGCTCACGTTCTTCGCGAGTCGGAGAGATAAAGGCCGACAGCACTACTAAACCTGCATCTACCATCAATTTTGCCACTTCACCTACACGGCGTAAGTTCTCATCGCGGTCATCCAAGCTAAAACCTAGATCTTTGCATAAGCCATGGCGTACATTGTCACCATCGAGCAAATAAGTATGAAATCCGGCATCAAACAGTGCACGCTCTAGCGCTCCAGCTAAGGTCGATTTACCAGAACCTGAAAGGCCGGTGAACCATAACAAAATAGGGTTCTGCCCTTTTTGCTCTGCACGCGATTGCTGATCGATACTATGTTGGTGCCAAACAATATCAGACATAAAAACTCCCAAAATTCTATCTATAAATACAGCTGTAAAATTCGCTAAATTCAATATTCGAAATATCAATTTCTACTCAATTCAACTTAGCCCTGCATAGCCTTAATTAAAAAGGAAAAAACACTGGAACCAATAACAATACGATAGCGGAATAAAGCACTGATAAAGGCAAGCCTACCCTAACAAAATCACTAAATCGGTAATTACCCGCGTTATACACCATCAAATTAGTCTGGTAACCGTAAGGTGAAATAAAGCTAGCGCTCGCACCAAAAACAACGGCTAAAATAAATGGCCTGGTATCGACGCCATAACTCATTGCGATGGCATAGGCGACCGGAAAAGACAGTGCGGCAGCAGCGTTATTGGTAATAAGCTCTGTTAACAACAATGTCATTAAATACACAGCAACAAACGCGGCAAACACGCCGTAGCCATTTATTGAACCAAGAATAAATGTCGCAATATCATCAGCCAGCCCTGTCGATAACATCAAATTCGCTAAGCTCAACGCACTGCCCACTATGACCACTAGCTCAAACGGAAAACGCCGCTTAAGCTCCGACAAGCTGACCGCACCAATCGCTATATAGCTCATCAACAGTAAGATAAGCCCTTTAACCAGCGGTAAAACACCGGTCAAACTCGCCAAAATGGTAATAAGAAAACCACCAAGAACCCATTGGCTTCGGCGCGGATCTAGCCTGACGCTTAAGTCTAAACCGCTTACTGCGGCAAACTCAGATGCCAACTTAGTATTACGACTAAAGCTGTCACCAGGGGTAATAAGTAATACATCGCCCGCTTGTAGCTCTATATCGCCTAAACCGCCTTTAAGCGGATGATGACCGCGACGAATGGCGAGAACCGCACCATCAAATTTCTCTCTAAAGGTCGATTCTTTTAAGGAGCGACCAACTAGGCTAGAGCTTGGTGCCAACACAGCTTCAATCAGATTTTGTCCTTTTGCCTGCTGCTTACCGAACCACTCTAAACCATCAAATTGATGAAGTAATTCCACCGACTCTACCGCGCCACTAAAGCGCAATACATCCTCACTTTGTAGCACTAAGTGTGGCGGCACCGGGCAAATGCGAATACCGCTGCGCTCAAGCTCTACAAGGTACAACTTCTTTAGTGCGCGTAAACGGTTATCTTGCACACTGTGACCAATCAGTAGTGACTCTTTAGCCACTCTTGCCTCAAGTAAATAAGGTAAGGTTTCATCAGCGGTTTCTTCACGTCTATCTGGTAACCAGTTAGCCAGCAAAACCAGCAACCCAACACCAGCGGTAACGATAACTATCCCAATCATCGAGAACTCAAAAAAGCCCAATGGCACAAGGCCAGCATTTTCAACAAAGGAGTTAACGATTAGGTTAGTTGAGGTGCCAATTAAGGTTAGCGTGCCACCTAAAATCGCCGCATAAGACAGCGGCAATAGTAACTTGGCTGGCGCGTGAGCTTGATTACGCCGCACCACACCAATAAGCGATGCAACCACCGCGGTATTATTGGTAAAGGACGATAGTAATGCCGTAGAAAGGCCCAACTTTGCCATGGTTGACGCTAAAGATCCGCGACCAACCATTTGGCTTAACTTACCCAATAAAGAGGTTTTCTCCAGTGCTGCTGTCGACATAATTAGCAGCACTAAAGTCACTAAACTGGCATTAGTAAAACTTGCAAGCGCAGTTTCCAGCTCAACCATGCCTAATAGGTAAGTGGTTAATGAAGCAATAAAAAACAAAGCTGCAGGTGTCCATAGCCCCGCCATTAAGGCGGCGACTAAGGCAAATAATATGCACGATAACACCCACAAATCAGCCATGATTAACGGTCAACCTTGCTGATATCGATTGCTTGCCAGTGTGGATATTGCTTACGAATAAGCGCGTTAAGCTCTAACTCAAAATCACTGTATTGTTGAGTACTGCTTTGCTCTCTTTTACTCGAAACGGCCATAACTGCTGCAACTGTGGCATTTGATAAACGGTCGATTAAGATCATGCCGCCGGTATCACGTACTAGCGTATAAGGGTCAATTGCAATCGACTCATTAAGCTCTAGGGTTACTCGAGCCATATCGTTCAAACCAATATCATTGCTTTGGTTACGTTCAAGCGTATTAATATCAACTACATAATCTACTTTAGCCACGCTCGCCTGAAGTTTTTTGCCCGCCACTTTTAAATCATAAAGCTGGCCAACCTGTAATGGCTTTTCATCCATCCAAGCAATGTCAGCAGTCAACTGGTTCGCAAGTTCAGGTGCGTTATCAACCTGTGATAGCAAGTCACCTCTTGAAATATCAATCTCATCTTCAAGGGTTAAGGTCACAGCTTGCCCAGCAATCGCTTGTTCAAGATCGCCGTCAAAAGTCACAATACGCGCCACTTTGCTGCGTTTACCCGATGGCAGTGCCACCAGTTCATCACCAACATTAATTACGCCAGATGCTAATGTGCCTGAAAAACCACGAAAATCTAAATCGGGACGCTGAACATATTGCACCGGAAAACGCACAGGCAGACTCGTTAGTTCACGACGTGTATCTATGGTCTCTAAAAGGTGTAGCAATGTACCGCTGTCATACCAAGGCGTGTGCTCACTACTATCAACAATATTGTCGCCTTTAAGTGCTGATAGCGGCACATAGCGAATATCCAAGTCACCTAATTGCTCGGCAAACTCGGCAAATTCAGCTTGAATATCGTTAAAGACTTTTTCATCAAAGCCAAGTAAATCCATTTTGTTTACCGCTACAACAAAGTGGCGAATACCCAGTTGTGAAGCAATAAAAGCATGGCGACGAGTTTGAGTTTGTACACCATAACGCGCATCAACCAAGATAACCGCTAAGTCACAGGTTGAAGCACCGGTTGCCATATTGCGCGTGTACTGCTCGTGACCTGGGGTATCGGCAATAATAAATTTACGCTTGTCACTTGAGAAGTAACGATAAGCAACGTCAATGGTAATACCTTGCTCACGTTCAGCTTGTAAACCATCAACTAACAGGGCTAAATCGACTTCTTCACCTGTGGTGCCAAGTCTAGCGCTATCACTTTTTAAGCTTGCTAACTGGTCTTCATAAATTTGGGCGCTGTCATGTAATAAACGGCCAATTAAGGTGCTTTTACCGTCATCAACACTACCGCAAGTCAAAAAGCGTAATAGGCCCTTATTTTGCTGTAATGACAGGTATTGTTTAACACCTAAATCTTCAAGTTCTGCCGCTAAGCGGGCGTTATTGGTTACTGCTTGGTTCATAATGATCCCTTAGAATTCTTTAGCCACATCCCTTACGGGATATTAGAAATATCCCTGACGCTTTTTAAGCTCCATAGAGGCACTTTGATCAGCATCGATAAGACGTCCTTGACGCTCACTTGAGCGAGTCAACAACATCTCCTCAATAATCTTTTCTAGCGTGTCAGCCTCTGAATGCATCGCCCCCGTTAGTGGGTAGCAGCCTAAAGTTCTAAAGCGCACTAACTCTTGCTTTGGTTGCTCACCTTCAGCCAATGGCATTCTGTCATCGTCTACCATAATCATCATGCCATCGCGCTCAACAACTGGGCGTTCTTGAGCAAAATACAGTGGCACTAACTTAATATCTTCTTGATAGATGTACTGCCAAATATCAAGCTCAGTCCAGTTTGATAGCGGGAATACACGAATACTTTCACCTTTATTTACTGCACCGTTATAAGTACGCCATAGCTCTGGGCGTTGATTCTTTGGGTCCCAAGTGTGGTGCTTATCGCGGAACGAGTACACTCGCTCTTTAGCGCGCGATTTCTCTTCATCACGGCGTGCGCCACCAAAAGCAGCATCAAAACCATATTTGTTCAGTGCTTGTTTTAAGCCTTGGGTTTTCATTATGTCGGTGTGCTTAGCACTGCCGTGTTCAAATGGGTTAATCCCTAGCTCTAAACCTTCTGGGTTTTTGTGTACTAACAGATCAAAGCCAAATTCTTTCGCTTGCTCATCGCGAAACGCGATCATCTCTTTAAATTTCCAATCTGTATCGACGTGCAACAGTGGGAAGGGGATTTTTCCTGGATAAAATGCTTTGCGAGCTAGATGAAGCATCACAGAAGAGTCCTTACCGATGGAATACATCATCACAGGATTATCAAATTCAGCCGCCACTTCGCGAATAATTTGAATGCTCTCAGCTTCCAGTTGTTGCAAATGGCTTAACTCTTTTGCGCCCATGCTAGTTCTCCGTATTCTTCAATCAATTATTTAAGTTGTGCGGCTAACTCAGGATTATTGAGTTGGCTATTATCTGGGGTAAACCAATTTAAGCTACCGGCAAGCTCTACTACCTCGCCAATCACCATTAAGGCTGGCATCACAAGATCTGGATGATTGGCTAATTCATCAATATTGTTTAAGGTGCCGATAAAGGTTTGCTGATTTGATGTTGTCGCTTTCGATACGATAGCCACAGGAGTCTGAGCACTTCGCCCAGCCCCCATTAATCCTTGTTTAATCAACTCGGCGTTAAGGATCCCCATATACACCACTAAGGTATTGTTAGGGTTAGCGTATGCTTGCCAATCCATAGGGCGGCTTTCAAGCTTGCAGTGTCCAGTGATAAAACTAACCCCTTGAGCATAATCTCTATGGGTCAGTGGGATCCCCGCATAAGCAGCGGTACCGCTAGCGGCCGTGATCCCCGGGACAACTTCAAAGTCGACACCAGCGGCAACAATGGTTTCAAGCTCTTCACCACCACGACCAAAGATAAATGGATCACCACCTTTTAAGCGCACCACATTTTTTCGGGTGTAAGCTTTGGTCACCAGCAGTTGGTTAATTTCGCTCTGAGCAGCACTGTGCTTACCCGCTCGTTTACCCACTGCAATTTTTTCAGCATGCTTTGGAATAAGCGCAAGGATATCTTCACTGACTAGGGCATCATATAGCACTGCATCGGCACTTTGCAGAACTCTAAAGGCTTTAACTGTCAGTAGATCAACATCACCAGGCCCCGCGCCAACTAGCCAGACTTTTCCTGTGGCGGCTTGACCGGGTAAAGCTACAATCTCCATAACGCTTCCTCACTCTTATTTGTTATGCTGAAATATAGCCGCCTCCTTATTCCATAATAAATAGAAATTTATTACTTTTTATAACTTTTTGTTATTTAGCTTGTTAGCATTAATTCTCTACAACACAAGAAAACACCATAACTATCTGTAAAATAAGAACTTAACTATTTCCGTTATAAATCCTAGCTAGGCCATAGCCACTATTTCGTGTTTTTTAGCACTAAGTTATCGCATTTCAATCTAGCCAAAACCTTTTCGATTGCTATCTATCAACAATCACAAAGCGTAGGCATAAATGTTACTAACTTGCTTAACCACTGTTAAAGCAACTTTTAGCTAGGTAGAATCTCTTACAAACAATAAAAGCTGTAATTCAACTTAAAATTCAGGGAATGTTATGAACAAATCAGCTGCGCTATTGTTAGCTATAGGTTTAGGCTGCGCGTTTAGCCTACAGGCGCAACCTAAAACAGAACCAGCCGAAACAGAGATAGAAGTTTCGCCGAAAAAACAGCAATCATTAGTAGATGAGCGGATCTCCGATGAAAAAGCCACCGGCGATCTGCCCTATGTGATCACCCCACATAAAGTGAATTATATTCTGCCTGTGACCTATAGTAAGTCACCAAACATGGCGCCGTTTGAGGAAGAAGCCAGTGAACAACCATTTACCTTAGATAACATGGAAGCTAAGTTTCAAATCAGCTTCAAATTCCCGCTTTGGCACAACGTATTTGGCGATAATGGTCACCTGTTTGCAGCCTATACCAACCAATCCTATTGGCAGGTATATAACAAAGATATTTCTTCACCCTTTCGAGAAACCAACCACGAACCTGAGATATTTATGGTGTTCACTAACGACTGGCAACTAGGCCCATTAACCAACTCGTTTTGGGGAGTCGGTGCAGTTCATCAGTCTAATGGTCAGTCAGGCTCGCGATCACGTAGTTGGAATCGATTATACGGCATGATGGTATTCGATAACGGCCCGTTTGCATTAGAGGCTAAAGCTTGGTGGCGTATTCCTGAAGATGAAAAAGAAACGCCTGAATCACCACGAGGAGACGATAACCCTGACATAAACGACTACATGGGCAATATTGAATTCACTGGGGTATATGGGCTTGATGAACATAGATTTACGTTAATGTTGCGTAATTTTATTCAACATCCAAGCCATGGTGCAGTGGAGTTTACCTGGAGCTACCCTATTTTAGGCAACTTACGTTTATATACCCAGTACTTTAATGGCTACGGTGAAAGTTTAATCGACTACAATGTACATAACCAACGAATTGGTATCGGGGTGTCGATTAACGACATTTTGTAATAAGACTAAATATTATGTCATGACGCATAAAGCTCGATATCAACAACATCTAAATCAGATCTGAATAGTTTTTATAACGCTAAAGCTGAGCTCGCAAGAATAAGAGCCCGCAATAAGAGATACGCTATATAAACAGCACCTAAAAAAGTGCAACAGAGCTGATTTGTTTAGGGTGGATTATGACTTTGAGCTTTAAGGGGATCATTAACGCTTTTGCGGTACTCATTTGCATGAGTGCCGCTCAGCTTATTTACCTGTCATTTTCGCCATCTAGCATAAAAACTGAATTAACCCCGCAGCAATACCAGCAAGATATCGCATTATTTTTAAATGCTATTAAGCAGCACTCGGCATTTGCAGTAATAAAGCCAGCAAGTCTAGAATCTGTCACCCAATCAAGCCAAAAACTGGCTAAAACAGCACCTCAGCTGAGCCAAACTATAGAGCTAGAACACGCATTACAAAGCATTATCAGTCAACTCAATGACCCAGGGGCCAGCATCACACGCCCTGCTGTAAATGAATCCGCGTTGCTTTTACCGTTAATCCTGCGCTTTGATGGTCAACACTGGCATGCCTTGTCAGTTAGCGGAAATAAGCCTACTGAGATAAATGAATCAGGGAAGATAAATGCATCAGATAAGCTAAATCACTCAGCTATAGCCCAAGAGTTATATCTCGACTTCCCCTACATCACTCATATCGATGGCCTCCCACTACAACGCTGGGTAATTGCCAGCCAAGCATACCTAGCTGACTCCGTAAAACTCTCTAGTGCGGCTCAGGTACACTGGCTACAACAAATCTCCAAGCTAAGACAAGATATAGGCCTACCCTACAAAACAGACAGTATCATTACCTTAAGTAACGGTGATAATCAGATACAGCGTACTGTTAAATTGACTCGCGCCATCCCTGAGCCTGCTGCAATAACTAAGCAGCATTCGCCAGAGACTCATTCACTTGAATCCCAAATAGCTCACAAGCTCATCCGCTTAAACGACAGTATTGCCCCTGCCACTCTTGATGAACTAAGCGAATTATTAGCAAAACCTATCGAACCAAATACTCAGCCTTTAGCCATAGATATTCGCACCATTAAGCAGCCGCAACCACAACTAATGGCGTGGCTAAAAATGCACTTTGGTCAGCCCAACCAACCGCAAACAATTGGGGTACTGCAGTACAAGCGCCACTCACATTCACGTGCAGAGCAATTACCCAAGCATTTTACTTCGGTTAATAAACTCAACTTTTTTGAACAAACTAACCTGATTAATCAAGGCTTTGATAATCAGCTCAAACAATCCACGGCATTGAGTGACTTTCAAGCTCGTCTGCATACTCCCACTAAAATAAATGATAAGCCCAAAATAAACACACAAACTATACCTGCCGCCACATCAGAGCAGATTCGGCTTAGTTTGTTAATTGATAGCGACTGCGAACAAGAGTGCGAATGGATAGCCCTTGCGGCTCAAAACTGGCCCAATGTTGAGCTTGTAGGCAGCGCCACTCGCGGCAGCTTAAGCCCGCGTTATAAAGTGACCTTGCCCCACAGCGGAATTGAGCTCGAATTAAGCAGTGGCATAGTGTATAGCCCAGATGGTCAACTGATCTCGGGTGTTGGGATAGCACCAGCAATTCAACTGCACCAATTTGCTTTTGAAGACAGTAATGTCGGGGCTATTATTTTGGCTCAAAAACTTAACCGCTCACTTGCGCCACTAAAAGGAACTGTAGCCGTTGCGACAACCGAAAAGCGTTAACAAAATCCCCTTAGTATTAGCGATAAATACCATTTTTTTCAGCGATAATAATTCAATCCTTTCCATCGCTGGGCCAACTAAGGTATAAGAGCGCTATGAAAACCCCAAAACGACTCCAACCTCTGGTTGATGAAGGACTAATTGACGAAGTGATTCGTCCATTAATGAGCGGCAAAGAGGCCGATGTATACATAGTTAGATGTGGCGACGATGTGCGCTGCGCAAAAATTTATAAAGAAGCTGATAAACGCAGCTTTAAAAAAGCGGTCGAATATAGAGAAGGACGCAAAAGTCGTAATTCTCGCCGTGCAAGAGCCATGGAAAAAGGTTCTAACTACGGCCGCCAAGAACAAGAACAAGCCTGGCAAAGTGCTGAAGTGGATGCACTATTTAAGCTTGCCTACGCAGGCGTAAGAGTACCGACCCCTTACGGCTGTTTTGACGGCGTATTGCTAATGGAGCTCATTACCGATGAAGCGGGTTACGTTGCGCCACGACTTAACGATGTCACCCTGACGCCAGAGGTCGCTATTGCTCATCATGCAATGGTGATGAAAGATGTGCAGCGAATGCTATGTGCAGGTCTTATTCACGGTGACTTATCTGAGTTTAACGTGTTGCTGGATCATACTGGCCCTGTGATTATTGATTTGCCACAAGCCGTTGATGCTGCCGCAAATAATAACGCCAAGCGTATGCTACTACGTGATGTGAATAATATGACCCAATATTATGGCCAATTCGCACCGTCACTGCGTAAAAGCAAATACGCACAAGAGATGTGGCTTAAGTTTGAGTCAGGTAAGTTAACACCAGATACCGAGCTTACTGGCGAGTTTGTTGAAAGTGAACACAGCGCAGATATCGATTCAGTGCTAGCAGAGATTCAGGCAGCATTTGAGGAAGAACAAGAGCGTAAAGCCCGCGTTCAAGGTGAAACCGAAGACGAGTATTAAAAGACCAGTATTAATCGACTTAATTAGCCGAAAAAGAAGTGAATACCTTGCAGTATAAAGCCCCGTAATAGTGGTATTACGGGGCTTTAATTATTTGCGTTAAACTGTTAGCTAAAGAGCTTATTCAACTTGTGCTGTTTCACTAATGTTTGGCTCAGACTCTTGTTCAGCCTTTTCAACATTAAGCTCAGCTAGAGTTGCCGCGATATCTTCAGCCGCAGTCTTAGCGTTAATGTCTTCATCAATCTTTAGGATCTTGCCATCTTTACCAATGTAAAATGTCACTCGGTTGGCAACACGTACAAGATTGAGCACATCATAAGCCTTGGCAGTCTCTTTAGTCGGGTCACTTAGCATTGGAAAGTCTGCTTTTTGCTCACGAGCAAATGCTTGATTGTCTTCTAAATCATCCACACTCGCCATCATGTAAACCGCGTTGTACTTACGGATAAGATGACCCTTTTCCACTAGCGACTTACATTCCAAAGTACAGCCTCGGGTGTTCGCCATTGGATACCAAGCTAGCACTAGGTTTTGTTTACCTTTGTAATCACTCAATTGATAAAAGTGACCATCTGTTGCTTGTAGCTTGAAATTAGGCGCAACATCGCCAACTTTTAAATCAGTTGCTTGAGCCGTAAAAGACAGACAAAAAAGTGCAGTTAGTGTCAGTTTTGAAAGCAGTTTAATCATGGTTATCTACCTATCCCTTTTAAATAGTTCCGTTTACTTAGCTAAGCTCATCAGTAAGCGATGCCAGCGTAAATCGTTAGTTAACTTGTGATACGCAGGTCGCCGACAAAAGATCATTTTTACTTGTCGATACTAATCCACTAAAGCCTCAAATGCTAAATCATAGGCTTTTCCTAAATCAACCGTCGTAGGTTTAGCAGGTTTTAGTGCACCACAGCGTTTATCTGTGGCTCTAAGGGTTGCTGGGTGAACAAACTCTACTGCAATATCAATACTTGCTAAGATCGCCCCTTCCATTAAAAACGTCCCAGCACCACCAGCACCTTGCCCAGTCGTTGCTCGTCGGTTCAACACCACTTTTTCAACATTATGTTCAGCCAAATAAGTTTGTAGCTGAGCTATAAACTGTTTTACATCAGCCTGCTGCGGGTTTTTAAGCAAACTGAATTTATTCACTTTAGGTGCTATAACTTGGTGCTCGCTGCGGCTGCCAGACAAGCTCACTACTCTCACTTCATTGGCTTTTAAAAATAAACCACTTACTACTTGTGCCACCATCGATGCTCCAACCAATCACTCTGCTTAAAATATAAAACGCCAGCCTCTTTAGGCTGGCGAGTAAGCTATTATGGCATAAGCTTTTTACTTAGATGAACGTGAATTCATATGGGTGTCGATTTCAAAGCCTTCTGGAGCAACATCGACAGTGAACTTGGTGCGAATATCATAATTCTGCATCGCTTCTAGCTCTTCAGGAATTGGCTCACCTGTCATCTCGATAAAAGTTAACAGTGGATCGAACATTTTCATGTAATCAGCTGAAACCACCATCATGCCATTATTAACCAGTTGCTCACTGGCTAGGCTGTCAGCAATTGCAGCGCCTTTATCACCCGAAAACAACACCAAGTGCTTACCTTTTAACGCCAACTTAGGTGAAATATTCATTTCAGGCGGAATAGGCAGTATGGTTTTTAAATCAATCGCATCACCGTTTTCTGACAATTGAATGCTAGCCATTTCTGGTACAAAAGACTTCGCCATATTAAATAGCATGGCAGGATTATCAGCAGATAAGCTCACGACTGCATCTAAGCTTTCTAGCTGAGGGGAATTGACATCATCACTAATTTTATAATCAATGAGCGAGACACCTACGCCTTTAACGCCATTCGCCATACCGGTAAACATACCTAGCATTGCCGGGCTTTGCTGGCTCATCTGCATTTGCATTGAAGCTAGCGCAGCACACTGATATTCAGGCGTAAGCATATCGTCCCAAATAGCAGTTAAAGATGGCACCATTTGAGTCACATCAATGCCTAAGCCAATGTTAAACACACTATTATCTACATCTTGAGTGTAAGCAGGTAGGAAGCCGCGTAGCTTTTGATAAGCATCAAGTAGCAGTTTGTTTTCACCTTCAATTACCGTTCTAAAGCCAAACGAGCTGCTGTTTTCTGTAACGTTTAGCTCATCATAACCAGCAACGGTACGCGGCCAATTGTTAGCAATTGCAGCAAGCTCCGAACTACATGCTGGCGACTTTAAATCTTGAATAGGATCTTCACCCATGATGCCATAAAGCTTTGATAATTGACCCGCCAGTTGGTTACCGTCGGTGCTAGTTAATCCAGTCACGATCTCTTGATGATTAATGTAGGTAACACCATCGTTAGTGAAACCATGTTTTTTGATGATGCCTTCAATAATATTGGCATCAACAATCGAGTTATCCACCGGGGTCACCCCAAGTGCATTTTCAAGCACACTAGCATCAATAAACGAGGTGCTTAATGTGGTAGTAAACATGCCATCATGTACTGCAAATACTAAACTAATCTGCTCCCGATCTTCAGGATCTGTAAGCTGATAACTGCGGTAATCCACACCTTTTAAATTAGCCGGGGTATGAGCTAAGCCACTTTCAGCTTCTGCTTTATCTAGTAATGCCCAAATTGCATCTGCATTTTCAACCTCGATTTTAAGCACTGGCATAGCGCCAAGGGTATAAAAGTAGCTGCGAATATCTTCAGCAAGACCAAAGGTTTTAATGAAAGTATCGCCGTCTTGCATCGAGTCTGCGTATGATTTTAGTAAGCTAACAAAAAACTGCGCCCGCTCATCTGGTTCATTTTCCAGCTCGCTAAACGCACCTGCTGGGTACTGTCGATAAGCTTCTGATAGAGAATTGATATAAGACTTAATAGGAAATGGCTGTAATTGAGCGGAAAATATAGGGGTATCAGCCGGTACGTAGCTAAGGACTACGTCATCGCTTGTCGACAGTGGTGCCGATTGCTGGCTATACCAATATCCACCAGCACCTGCAGCAACAACTGCTGCCGCGATAAGCATCTTATTCATTCAAAACTCCATTTATAATTCAATTAATCCAGTAAAAATAAAAACAAGCCATTAGCGCTGCAATACTACAACATTATTCCTACTTATTACCAACTTAAGCAAAAGCACATTTAGCTTTTCAGTATCTACACAGAGCCAATATAAAGCACCTAGCATACATAGTCGTTAGCACGAGGGAGCGGGTAAACACCAGCTAATGCTATAGAAGGAGAGTAACAGCGGGGGAGATATACAAACTCACAGTGAGGAAAGTAGCAGCGCTATAAAACAAAACCCCAGGTAACTCTGCAACTGCGAGTTACCTGGGGATAGTTTGCTTGATAAGCTAGCGCCAGCAAGCCAATCAATATGTTCGATTCTAACGTCTGTTTACTGCCAAAATGTGACGTTTACAATCGAACTTGGTTTATTCGATACTGACAGCTCTGCCTGTAATTTCTAGCTGATTAAGCTTGTGCGACTTAATCAGGGGAAGACTAAAAATCACTGAGTCTATTTAGACCTGATACAGAACAGTTTCCTAAAACCATCTACGGGAACTTTGAACTATAGCCTAAAAAAAACGTCTGTGCATAACCTTGTGAGTAATAATGTACAAAAATAAACAAAGATTAATACTTAAGAACTAAATTTATTTAATTACAAAAACTTACAAAACAACTTAAGAGGCAAGAAACACGCTTAAAGATTAAAAAGCAAATCGACTTAAGTAGCATATTGGTACTACTTAAGCCTTACTGAGTTGGCTTTTCTACATCATAGAAGAACTGAGTAAGCTTTCGCTAAATATCAAAGTGCAAACCACATTCACGCTTTAAACCGTTGAAACGGGTCTCTTCTTCACTCATACCTAACTCAAGCGGCTTGCTTGAATGGGTATCGCCAACCGACACGTAACCTTGATCCCATAACGGATGATACGGCAACTCAAATTGAGTTAAGTATTCGTGTACCTGCTTATTACTCCAATCAATAATCGGCAGAATTTTATAACGCTGACCATGGATAGCTAATACCGGTAAATCTTCACGGGTACTCGACTGCGAACGTCTCAACCCTGCAAACCAAGTGCCTACAGCTTGCTCCTTTAAAGCTCGCTGCATCGGCTCAACTTTATTGATTTGGTTGTATTTATCTAACCCATCAATATCTTGCTCCCATAGCTTGCCAAAACGCGCTTCTTGCCAAGCTGCACTAAAAGGTGAAGCATACACTTTAAGGTTTAAACTGAGTCGCTCGGTAAGCTCATCAATAAACTGATAAGTTTCACTGAACAAGTAACCTGTATCGGTTAGCAATACCGGGATATCAGCTTTTTCAGTACTCACCATATGCAGCATCACTGCAGCTTGAATACCAAAGCTTGACGATAACGCATGATTACCCGGTAAATATTGCAACGCCCACTTCACTCGCTGTACTGGGGTCAACGCTGCTAAAAAAACGTTAACCCGAGCAAGTTCAGCTTGTTGCTCAACTTTAGGTGCACTGAGTAAGGCTTGCAGCTCATCAGCGCTAATCACAGTTTCTGCTGGCTCAGCGTTAACTGTGGATTCAAAGTTAGCCATGAAAGTCCTTAGCAGCATCAATGACTGCCGTAACCACACCGCTACGCACAGTGTAATTACCAAAAGTTTCGCCACTTTCACGCTCTTTAACATATAGCGCAAACAGGGCATCTAGTTCCGCAAGGATCTCCGCTTCTTGGATATTCTCACGGTACAGTTTATTCAAACGTGTACCTTCAAAACTCGCGCCTAAATACAGGTTATAGCGACCAGGCGCCTTACCTACTAGACCAATTTCGGCAGCAAATGGACGTGCACAGCCATTAGGGCAACCCGTCATGCGAATAACAATGCCTTGGTCTAAGAAACCATGCTTATCTTGTAGCGCTTCAACTTTAGTTAAAAAGTCCGGGAAATAACGCTCAGCTTCAGCCATTGCTAAAGCACAAGTCGGCAGTGCAACACAGGCAATTGAGTGACCACGAGTTTCAGTAATAAGCTTACCCATTAGCCCATGTTGTCTTGCTAATGCTTCAACTTGTTCTTTATCGGCAGCGGGGACGCCTGCAATAATGATGTTTTGGTTGGAGGTCATACGGAAATCACCTTTATGGATCTTGGCTATTTCTCGTAAACCCGTTTGCAATGGTTGACCCGGTAAATCTTTAACCCGGCCACCTTCAATAAATAAGGTTAAGTGCCAGTTATCATCGACACCTTGCTTCCAACCATAACGATCACCACGATCGCCGATCACCACATCACGCTTAGGCTCAAACTTGATCCCTGTGCGAGCTTCTACTTCCGCTTTAAACTTATCAAAACCATGTTTAACTATGGTGTACTTTAAGCGCGACAGTTTACGGTTTTCACGATTACCCCAGTCACGCTGAATGGTCATAACGGCTTCAGCAAATTTAAGAGTATCTTCGGCTTTTATATAACCAAAATCATCGGCTAAACGCGGGAAGGTAGCCACCTCACCGTGGGTTGAGCCCATGCCGCCACCAGCAACCATGTTAAAACCAATTAACTCATCACCGTCAGCGACAGCAACAAAACCAAGGTCATTAGTGTAAACGTCTACATCGTTATCTGGCGGCACAGCAACGGCCATCTTAAATTTACGTGGCAGGTAAGTTTTACCATATACCGGCTCAACTTCTTCACCTTCGGTAGTCACCAACTTTTCATCATCTAGCCAGATCTCTGCGTAGGCTTTTGTGTGCGGCAGCATATTGTCTGACAGCTGCTTTGCGTAAGCGTAAGCCTGCTGATGTAGCTTAGATTCAACCGGATTTGGGTTACACATTACGTTACGGTTAACGTCACCACATGCGGCAATTGAATCCAGTGCTTCACGGTCAAGATCTTGAATAATGGTTTTTAGGTTACGCTTTGGAATGCCATGGTACTGAAACGTTTGACGGGTGGTTAAACGAATACTGTTTGAGCTAGTAAGGTTTGAGGCAATTTTATCAACTGCTAACCACTGCTCTGGCGAACATACGCCACCAGCAACACGGGCACGCAACATGAAGCTATATAATGGCTCTAGTTTTTGCTCTTTACGTTCATTACGTAAATCGCGGTCATCTTGCTGATAAAAACCGTGGAACTTAATTAACTGCTGATCGCCTTCACTAAAAGCACCCGTCACTGCAGTATCTAAGCCTTCTTGAATTGTGCCGCGCAGGTAATCACTATCGGTTTTTAAATATTCGTTTACTGCTAACTTTTGCTCACTCATAGCAAGGTACTCTCTTAAAATTCTTTTTGTTTTGCGCCCGCTTTAGCATGGCGTCACTCATCATTACGCTTCAGCTACAAGCTGGCCTTAATAAACGTCTTTTTGGTAACGTTTAGCGGCTCTTAACTCTTCTAAATATTGCTCTGCTTGCTCAGGCGTTTTATTACCAAACTTAACCGCCACATCTAGCAGAGCTTGGTGTACATCTTTAGCCATGCGCTCTGCGTCACCACAAATATAGAAATGCGCGCCGTCTTCTAGCCACTGCCACAATTGCTCACCTTGCTCAGCAATCTTGTGCTGTACATAAACCTTGTGTTCTTGATCACGAGAGAATGCTAAGTCGATACGTGATAGCTCACCGCTTTGCAGATATTGTTGCCACTCCGTTTGATACAGGAAGTCTTGTTCAAAATGTGGGTTACCAAAAAATAGCCACGCTTTACCTTCAACACCTTGCGCTGCACGCTCTTGCATAAAGGCTCTAAATGGCGCAACACCGGTACCCGGACCAACCATGATCACCGGCGTGTCTGGATTTTCTGGTAAACGGAAGTGATTATTTGGCTCAACATACACTTGCACTGCTTGACCTTCTTCAGCGCTCGCAAGGAACTGCGATGCGCCGCCAAAGCGAGTTACGCCGTCACGTTCATCTTCAACTAAGGCCACAGTTAAGTGCACTTCTGATTCAACTTCTGACTGGCTCGATGCAATTGAGTAAAGTCTTGGGGTAATGCCACGAAGTAAGCCAACAAACTGCTCAGCCGTTGCTTTTGCAGGGTATAAACGCACTAGATCAGCAACTTGATGGTTATTCACAAACTCGCGAGTCAATGCCTTATCAGCACTTAAACTTAATAGTTCTGCGTTTTGACTAAGCTCAGCCCAACCACTAACCAAACCAGGATAAAGCTGGGTTAGCTCTTTTTTATTGGTTAACGCATCACGCAAGCTAAATGACTCTTTCGCCACAGTGACTTGCTCGTTTTCATCAAGAGATAACGCACTGATAAGCTCTGACACTAAGGCTTCTGAGTTGGTAAACCACACGCCTAATGCATCACCCGCTTGGTAATTAATGCCTGATTCACCTAGCTCAATTTCCACGTGGCGTACATCACGGTCAGAATCTCGACCCGTTAGTTTTTGGCTCACTAACAACTCGGCTGTATAGGGTTTTTGCTTAGTAAAACTTGATGTTGCCGCTTGGCTGCTAGCAATAGACACCACGCTGGCACCCGCGCTTTGAACAAGTGGCTTAACCGCCTCTAGTACATCAGCTTGCCACTGATCCGCTTGCTCTTGATAATCAACATCACATTCAACAATTGGCGCAATCGCTTTGGCACCTAACGCGCTTAAGCGAGAGTCAAAGTCTTTACCTGTTTGGCAGAAAAACTCATAACTTGAATCACCTAGTGCCAACACAGAATAATTTAAGTTATCCAGTTTAGGGGCCCGTTTAGAGCTTAAGAATTTGTGCAGTTCAATGGCATCATCCGGCGCTTCACCTTCACCATGAGTACTCACCACTAATAGCAATAAGCTTTCTTGCTTCAATTGGCGGGTCTTGTAATCTCCCATCGAAGTCAGGTTTACCGCATAACCCTGCGCTTGTGCTTTTTCAGCAAGCTCAGTTGCGACACCACGGCCATTACCCGTTTGGCTGCCATAAAGAATCGTAATAACTTGTTCAGTACCCGCCTCGTTGCTTCCCGCAACTTGAGGTACACCTGCCGCACCTTGTTCAGACGTTGCAGCAAGATAGCCGCTAACCCAAGCAAGTTGAACGGCACTCAGCTCTGCAGTGAGCTGCTTTAACTTGTCCACTTGACCAGCAGAAAGCGGTGAAGCGAGTGATGAAAGCTCTTTTAACAACATGGAAACGGCCCTGTATCAGTGTAATGTCGCCCAGCTTAGCCCCTCGCCAGATAAAGAAAAAAGAATAAAAGATAATTTTTAATTCGATTTAGGAATATACAAAGCTCAAAAATTAAGCTACAAAAGTAACAGGCGAATCAACAAATCCGTTTGCTGTAGGGTTTGCTAGCGCAAACTTCTATTCAAAAGTGTGGCGTAGCGCAAACTTTTTAGTCTGACCAGTCCAGAAAACAGGATATTGAAAAATATGCACTTGTGTCTGGATTTAGAGTCGCCACAATAAGCACCCTGACAAATTAATGACATCTGTTCATACGAATGTCCTCAACTGAGAGGTTTACCTTTGTGAAGCTAGGTCTACCGAAAGAAAGTCATGCTGGTGAAAGTCGCGTAGCGATCATCCCAGCCAATGTGACTCGACTGCTTAAAAATAACTTACATGTTCTTGTCGAAAGTGGTGCAGGCAGCAATGCCGGCTTTACTGATGAGGATTATGTTCAGGCTGGCGCCACAATTGTGAGCCGCGAACAGGTTCTCAGTGACGCAGACATCATCACAGTTGTGAACGCCAAAGACGAGCAGCTTGCAGAGCTATCAGCAGCGATCAAGCCACAACAAATCGTTATCGGCATGATGGATCCACTGGCGCACCCTGAAAATGCTCAAGCGATTGCAGCTACCGGGGCAACCGCTATCGCGCTTGAACTTGTGCCACGTATTACTCGTGCGCAAAGCATGGATATTTTATCATCGATGGCGACAATCGCAGGTTATAAAGCGGTGCTGTTAGCCGCCCATAAAGCGCCGCGCTTATTCCCGATGATGATGACTGCAGCAGGTACTTTAAAGCCAGCACGCGCCTTTATCATGGGCGTGGGTGTTGCGGGTCTACAGGCTTGTGCTACAGCAAAGCGCTTAGGTGCAGTGGTTGAGGCTTACGATATTCGCCCCGCCGCCCGTGAACAGATTATTTCAGTGGGTGCTAAGCCAGTTGAGCTCGATCTTGAAGCAGAAAACACTGAAACTAAAGGTGGTTACGCTGCCGAGCAGTCTGATGACTTCTTAAAGCGTCAACAACAAGCCATGGCTAACGTGTTAGCTCAGCAGGACATTGTTATCACTACTGCGGCAATTCCGGGACGCAAAGCACCAATTCTTATCACCAAAGAGATGGTTGATGGCATGAAGGCCGGCACCATTATTGTCGACCTTGCGGCAGAAACCGGTGGTAACTGTGAACTAACTGAGCTTGATAAAGAAGTAGTTTACAACGGCGTGACGATTCTTGGCCCATCAAATGTACCAGGATCAGCTGCAAATCATGCTAGCCAAATGTACGGCACTAATATTGAAAACTTGCTCAAGCTATTAGTTAACAAAGACGGCGAGCTAAACCTCGACTTTGACGATGAAATCGTTAAAGACACAGTCGTTGCTCACCAAGGTGAAGTGACCAGTGCCCGTTTGCGCGACCTACTAGGCTTGCCAACACTTGAGGTAAATGAGCCAAGCGTAAATGCTGATGACTCAAACACGACTCCGGAGGCTAAATAATGGAAATTTTACTGCTATTAACCCTATTTGTGGTTGCAGTGTTCTTAGGCGTTGAGATGATCACTAAGGTGCCACCAACCCTACATACACCATTAATGTCAGGCTCTAACGCTATTTCTGGGATCTCATTAGTTGGTGCACTGCTGTCAGCAGGTTCTGGTGCAGGCATTTGGGTCAACGTGCTGGGCTTTATTGCCGTCGTACTGGCCACCATTAACGTTGTGGGTGGTTACATGGTAACTAACCGCATGCTAGCCATGTTCAAAAGGAAATAAGCCACTATGAGTATGACGTTTATTTACCTCGCCTACCTTGTGGCAGCCAGCCTATTTATTTTAGGTATTAAAGGGCTAACTAAGCCAAGAACCGCAGTGCGTGGTAACCAGCTTTCAGCACTGGGTATGTTTATCGCTGTAGTTGTAACCCTGTTTGACCAAAACATTTTAAGCTACGAATGGATTATTGCCGGTGTGCTACTGGGTGGTGCCATTGGTGCTGTAATGGCAACCAAAATCCAAGTCACATCAATGCCGCAAATGGTAGCTATGCTTAACGGTTTTGGTGGTGGTGCATCACTATTTATTGCGCTAGCTAACTTCCTGGATCCAAGCAGTGCAACTCATACTGTGGCACTTATCTCTATCGCAGCAACTGTGATTATTGGTGCGGTAACACTATCAGGTTCATTTGTGGCGTTTGCTAAGCTTCAAGAGCTGATCTCAGGCAACCCAATTAAAGTACCGGGCAATAAACTCCTTAACGCTATTTTGCTTATCAGTGCCATCGGCCTTGGTATTGCGATTGTTATGGACCCTAGCAACATCAACCTAATCTACGCTTTGGTTGCGGTATCACTCGTCCTAGGTTTGCTATTGGTTGTGCCAATTGGCGGCGCCGATATGCCAGTGGTTATTGCGCTACTTAACTCATACTCAGGTATTGCTGCTGCGACAACGGGTTTCATTACCGGCAACACAGTACTGATTGTATCGGGTTCACTCGTTGGTGCATCAGGCATTATCCTAACGCAAATCATGTGTAAAGCCATGAACCGCTCACTGTTTAACGTTCTCTTTGGCGTTATGGCTGAAGGCGGCGAAACCGTTGATGCTGATGAAGTTTACGCAGGTAAAGTGACTTCTTCTTCACCTGAAGAAGTGGCAATGCTACTAGAAACTGCAGAGCGCGTTGTGATTGTGCCGGGTTATGGTTTAGCTATGGCGCAGGCACAGCATGCAGTACGTGAGCTAGCTTCTGTGATGGAAGCGCGCGGTACGCAAGTATTGTACGCAATCCACCCTGTAGCAGGTCGTATGCCGGGTCACATGAACGTGCTACTAGCCGAAGCCGAAGTGCCTTACGAGCAACTCATCGAAATGGATGAGATCAACCCACAGTTTGAACAAACTGACGTGGCAATTGTGATTGGTGCCAATGACGTAACTAACCCAATGGCGCGTGAAGATAAAGGTAGCCCGATTTACGGTATGCCAATTCTAAACGTTGATAAAGCCAAAACAGTGGTTGTAGTTAAGCGCTCATTGAGTCCAGGTTTTGCTGGCTTACCTAACCCATTATTTGCATTAGATAACTCATTGATGCTATTTGGCGATGGTAAAAAAGCCATTGTTGAATTAACTCAAAGCTTAAAAGAAGCAGATTAATCCTGAGTTGATAACCCTTTAAAGGTCGCGAATGCGGCCTTTTTTATTGCCAATTTTTATCAGCTAAAACTAGCCGCTTTCATTCAATGTTTAAGTCCTGCTTAACCCATTGTTGTTAAAATTATGTGCCTGATAGTTAAAAAGCAGTATTCTTATCTCTAGTACCCAGCGCTAACAAGAAAATAATATGACATTTAAAGTACTTACTCCCCTTTGCTTGAGTTTAAGTTTGAGCTCACTCATTCCCTTTGCCTACTTGCAGGCAGCAGAAGATCAAAGCCAAATGCCACCGCCTCCAGTAGAGCTTGGTGAAGATAGCGTTAGCCCATGGCCTAATAATTGGGGCATAGGTATTGGTGTACGCAGAGGCGATATTCCTTATGCCACCGAGCAAGATGAGGTCTACGACACCTTGCCGCTAATCTATTTTGAAAATGATTACTTCTACATTAATGGTATGGAAGCTGCTGGGCATATTTGGAAAAACGACAATCATCAAATTAACCTCTATACTCGTTTTCGCTTTGTCGATATTCCCAAAGAACTGCAAAATGAATCACAGTCACAAGCCTTTGACTTTGGTCTGCAGTACCGCTTTGTGAAAGATGAATGGGATTTCGATATCGCCTTTTTATCTGATTCAAACAAGCGCAGCTATGGTTACAGTCGCACCCAATATAACTGGCAATCCGGTGATTGGACTCTTAAGCCTTATGCTGAGTTTCAATGGAAAAGTGCAGACTTTAATGACCACTATTACGGGTTAGATATGTATGATGTCGGTGGAGGTGTCGCCTTCAATGCAGGCGTCAAAGCCCGCTATCATGTAGTCAGTAACTTGTATTTACTCGGTCAATTTGGCGTCGGACGTCTTGAAGATGACGTCTACCACTTACCGACAATCAACAACCGCTTTCAATATGAATCATTCTTAGGTTTTGGCTTCTATCCCGAACCCAATAAAAAGCAGTATTCAGCGCAGCCTGTGTCGCCAAAGCGTAAAGAAGGTAGCGAATATTTGCGGATTGCCCATGGTTGGGCAACCCCCTCGAACCTCAACGCCATCTTAAAATGGCAAACGAAAACTGACCCTTATAATAATCAATTCACCTCTGCATTTTACGGTACTCAGTTAACCGATAGTCTGTTTAACCTGCCCATTGATCTATACCTCACTCCCGGCGTGGTGTGGCACCACGACTCAGAAGTACAGGATAACTTGGCTGAAGCCGTTATTGCCATTAAGGCTTTCTATACCTTTGAGCTTGGGCCACGCTTCAGATTAGGTGTTGCAGAAGGTTTATCTTATGTCAGCAGTGTGACTCATATTGAAGGCTCTGAGCTTGATGTTAAAGGATATAAGCCCTCTAAGTTACTTAACTATTTAGACTTCTCCTTGGATGTAAACTTAGGCGATGTATTCAACTCAGCCAAGATGGATAACCTATGGCTAGGTTACAGCATTCATCATAGATCGGGGATCTTTGAGTCTAGTTCAGCCTTTGGCCGCATTAGCGGCGGCAGTAACTACCAAAGTGTTTATCTACAATGGCATTTTTAACTAGCACATAAAAACCAAAAAGGCCGCAACTGCGGCCTTTTTAACGAGTATCAATCGCTTAATACTAACGTGCGACTTTAAGCTCTTGCGAGTTCAGCATGGCTAAAATCGGATTTTGTTGCATGACTTTCTCTTTCAACGCAAAACCAATAATTAAGCCTGCGGCAAAACCAGCGATGTGCGCCCAGTAAGCCACTCCGCCGCCACCGACGTAAGCACCAAACAGGTTCATCGCTAACCAAATCGCAAAGAATGCCATTGGCGATAGTTTTTTCTGGTACACAATAAACATAAAGGTCAAGCTTGCATGCCTAAACCACAATAAGTACATACCAAACAGACCCGCAATCGCACCGCTTGCGCCAACCATATAGATAGATGAACTCGGCTCAGAAATAATGTGCCCTGCCGCGGCGGCAAAACCACATATAAGATACAGCGCCAAGAAGCGATTATGCCCAAGTGCATCTTCAAGGTTGTCACCCACAACATATAAGAAATACATATTGCCGATTAAATGCATCCAGCCACCATGCATAAACATATGGCTAACTAAACCAGTAATATTCTGGCCTTGCATTAAATCTACCGGCTTAAGTGCAAAGGTTTCATAAATCCACTCAGTTGCGCTAGGTTGTAAAACAGTTGCTAAGAAAATCAGCGTATTGATGGCAATCAAGCTATAGGTCACCCAAGGCGTGGTCTTAGGCTTTAAGTTGTACTCCATTGGCATCTGCATCAAAAACTGAAATACCCAAGTTTTAACGTTAACCTTCTGGTTCAAATGCTCTAAAGCTGCTTGGATCTGCGGTGACTGCACTACTTTCTCGCGCTCATGCTCATCAATCCATACGCCGGTACAAGAGTGACAAACATCGACTTCAACCTGAAAGCCGTCCATCAAGTTGTAATGCTCTAACTTAACGTCACAATGACTACAGCTTTTATCTGACACGCCTTTATGTGCGCCTAACGAGTTCTCAATACCAACGCTGTCGTTACCGTTATCGGCAGCTGAAAGCGCAGCATTTAATTCGCCACTATCAAACCAAATACCACCGCAAGATGTGCAGCTATCGACTTCTTCGCCATGGAAAAAAGATACGCGCATCTCTTCGCTAGCGCATCCTGGACATTTCATACTCATCGTTGTTCCTTACTCGACAATAATGCCGTTTTCTTCTAGGTGTACAGCTAAATTTTCAAAACTCTTTTTAAGCTTAGGCAAGGTATTGGCCTCTACTTCTGCAGTCAGCGCTTTTAACTTTTTAGCGCCCAATTTACGGCCGTAGTATCGTGCTTCCAGCTTTTTAACTAAGTCATCAGATAGCATATAAAAACGGCGAGTTTCGGTGAGAATTTCAGTAGGGGTTTCTAAGGTGTTTTGAGAGTAACGCATGTTTTCCCAAACAAAAGTTGAGATTGTTGGACGCACATTTGCTAAGTCATAGGCACTGACAGTGCTTGTGGCGATAAGCTCTGCGTACTCATTTATCGTCACAATATTATCTTGGACTTCATCATAAAGCGCATTACGCAGATAATAGTTATTTTGTTTGTTGTTTAGATCATCAAACTTAATTGCCTGACTCAAACCTTCTTGAGCCGCCAAATAAACACCGGCAACAGTAGCCACAATCATAAAAATCTGACTAATCCAAAAACTGGTTTTCACCAACTCTTGATTATCTAATTTGGGTAAACGCTTAACTGATTCAGCCGCTGGGGGCGTTTTAGGGGTGACATCCATTTCGTGCTAACTCCTTATTGCTGCACAAATTATGATTTCAGATATAGCAGGGCTGCAAAGCTTCCAGTGATTGCAGAGACCATATTGAATTGACTATATCGAATTGATTTTATCGGGTTAATTTGTATGTCCGGATAGTCCGAAGCAAAGGAGTGTACAGCGATAACAAGTGAGTTTCTAGAGTGTTATGTAATTTAATTACATAAGTTAAAGCGCATAAACAAGCGTTATTAAACGTATATAAAACAAACAAAGAGGCCGTAGCCTCGATGTTTATTGGGTTATATCGCCAAGCTGCCTGCTTGGTAGTTTATTAACTTGCAGCTTGAATCATTTAATTTAAATCACTGGTCAGCCCAGCACTTCACCTTCAACCACACCGCAAAGCACCAAAGCACTTTGCCCCACCAAAGCGTTCACTAATAAACGCCCTTGGTCGCCCATTTTAGAAAATGCGGTTTCACTGGCTAAAGAGATCGCCTGATAACGATTAATATTGATTTGCTGCGAGCCACACAAAGAAAAGAATAAGCGGATAATCGCTCTAAAATTAGCAAGTTCAAGTGACTGTTTCCAAGTGGTTTGCAGCGCTTGCACCGACGAGAAATCTAAACGCTCGATAAACACCTCGGCCATTCTGCTATCAAGTCGAGTAAGAAAATCAATCTTACGTGGAAAGTGATGACTAATACCGGTGCGGCTAATGCCTGTTGCGGCAGATAAGGTTGAATAGGACATCGCATCATAGCCATGATCCAAAATTTGTTTCATCGCCTCATCGAGGATCTGCTGTACAGTTTGTTTAGTTTGAACTTTTGAGCGCTTCGCCATAACTACACTTAACCAAAATCACCATATAATGACTGTAACAAATGCATAGATTAAAAACCTTAGCATGTCAGCACTATCTAAAGTTCGTTCAGGAAATATTCAGCAAACAAATGCTCATTGTTAAGCTCTGTTAGTAAATCAGCTTATCAGCCCACTATAAGCTCACACGTTAAACCTTAAAAAACTCAATACTAAATCAATAGTACTCAGAGCTTGTTGTCCCATCCATTTGCTGCTGTGCCAACCACTTTTCAGCCGCATTTTGACCCATTAATGCAATTAAGGTCGGCTTTAAATACTCGCCAAGTTTAGGCTTACGCCAATACATATACCCCGGCAAAGGCTGCACAGTTCCCGCACCAAAAGTGCGCTGGATTAAACTAGAAAACTCATTGAGCGTATCTTGATCTTGTAGCTCGAGTTTTACTGAGACATCGGCATAAAATTGCCTAAAGTTTGAAAATGCAGCCAATTGCTCAGCCGAGTAAAGTGCCAACACCTGCGCCAATACTGGCACCGACCAATGTGACATAAACTCGCTATCAGTCATCATTGCAATGTTACGCCGATGATATTGCTGCCAAGCAAGTTCAGTGCTTTGAGTCTCAACGGCAATTCGCCACACAAGATACAGATCCGCCAACCATTCATGCTGATACTGACTTTTAATGACTTCACCTTGTTCACTGAGTGCATCAATAGCGTACAGATGACCAAGCTCATGCCAGTAAGTAAGCTCTGCTTGGCGCTTAAGTGGTAAGGAGAAATGCCCTACGCCCCAGTTGATTGTTTGCTGGCTAGGTAACTGTTTGAAATCGGTGAGCACTACACCCGCGACTTGAGCATGCCGCAAAGGCAGAACCATGGCGCCGCGATTACCAAGCAACTGAGTATAATGTGAAGCAGGAAGAGGCAATAAAGCCCTAGCAGAGTCGGGCAACTGCGCTAGGCACTCAGAAAACTGATTAAGCTCACACACTAAGGCTTTTTTAGACGCTATTTCAGTCCAAATAAAGCCGTTATTAGTGCCGCCTTGAGCGCGATTTTTTTGCTGTTCAGTTAACTCATCAGCTAAGGCTACCCCGCTAAAAGTCAACGTCAGAGCAGGTGAAAAAGCTAATACAAAAGCTAATGTTAGAGCGGTTCTCAGCGTAAGCGAGCTTATCATTTCAGCTTAACCTTTACTGAGTCGCCCTATCGGCTAACCACTACTGATTAGCCATGATATTTTGAATAATTGCCGTAGTTGAAATGCCATCTTCAAAGCAAAGCACTTTAACCTGGCCACCAGCAGCAATCACCTCTTCGCCACCAGCAATATCTTCCACTTTGTAATCACCGCCTTTAACTAATAAGTCTGGCAGTAAGCGACCAATTACTCGCTGCGGAGTATCTTCACTGAACGGTACCACCCAGTCTACAGACGCTAATGCAGCAAGCACTGTCATACGGCGATCTTCAGAGTTAACCGGACGACCTTCGCCTTTTAAACGCTTAACCGAGGCATCGGTATTAACCGCGACAATTAAGCGATCACCTAGCGCACGAGCCTGCTGTAAATAACTCACATGGCCTGCGTGCAAAATATCAAAGCAGCCATTAGTCATCACCACGCGCTCACCGCGCAATTTTGCTTGCTCAAGTGCGTAAGCCAGTTGATCTTCACTCAAGACACCAAAACCCGACTCACCGTGATTAAGTGATAACGCTTCAATTAATTCAAGACGCGTAACCGTTGAAGTACCAAGCTTACCAACAACAATACCTGCAGCAGTATTAGCAATAGCACAGGCTTGTGGTAAATCACTGCCCGCTGCAATCGCTGTGGCTAATGCTGAAATAACCGTGTCACCGGCACCAGTGACATCATAAACCTCACGGGCAACCGTTGGGATATGCAGTTCAGGCTGATCGCGCGTAATCAAGGTCATGCCTTTTTCAGAGCGAGTCACTAGCATGGCATTAAAGTCAAACGTCTCAAGTAGACCTTGGGCCTTAGCCACCAAATCAGCCTCAGACTCAACCTTACCCACGACTAGCTCAAACTCGCTCATATTAGGCGTAAGTAGGTAAGCACCACGGTATTTAGCAAAATCGCTGCCTTTAGGATCGACCAGAACTTTTACGCCTTTAGCGTTAGCCGCTTCAATAAAGCTTTGCGGTGAAATAAGTGCGCCTTTGGCATAGTCAGATAATACCGCCACATCGACGTTATCTAAGCTAGCTAGGCTTTGATTTAGCAGTGCATCACTTTCAGCTTGGCTGTAACTTTCTTCAAAATCTAAACGCAGTAACTGCTGATTGCGCGACATCACCCGCAACTTAGTGATGGTTGGCTTACCCACTACTTTATGCCAATTTGGCTCAACACCTAAGGTTTGAATACCCAAAGTCAGTGCGTCAGCAGTTTCATCAGTACCAACAATACCAGCAAGGCTAGCAGCGCCGCCGAGTGTGGCAATATTGATTGCAACGTTAGCCGCTCCACCAGGTCGGTCTTCTAATTGCTCGACCTTAACAACAGGAACTGGCGCTTCAGGAGAGATGCGCGCAGTCGGCCCCGCCCAGTAGCGATCTAACATCACGTCACCTACAACGAGAACCTTGGCTTTTTCAAATGCTGGCAGAGAAATCTTCATAACGTCTTATCTTTCACAAAATTTAATAGTGATTGTACCTAATTTTAATCGAATTTGAGTTAGAATAATGAGTAATTTTTCAATGGATTCGAGAATTACGTGGTAGAAAAAGCTCAATTTTCATCTCACCTTTATCATCCTAAGTACTGGCTATTATGGTTAGGCGTGGGATTTATGCGGCTGACGCAAATGCTACCGCTAGCCATTCAAATGAAACTGGGCGCAGGACTCGGCCGACTGGCAATGAAGCTAGTAGGCAGCCGAGTGAAAACCGCCAGACGTAATCTCGAACTGTGTTTCCCCGATATGCCTGATAGTGAAATAAGGCAGCTACTCAAGCAAAACTTTGAAGAAACAGGTAAAGCAGTATTCGACACCGCAAACGCTTGGTGGTGGTCGGATGAAAAAATCCAAAAACACATGACCATTAAAGGCAAGGAGCATGTGGAGCAAACATTAGCCAATGGCCAAGGCGTTATTTTGTTTGCCGTGCACTGTTTACCATTAGAGATGGGCGCTCGAATTTTTGGGCAGTTTCAACCCGGAGTTGGGGTTTATCGGCCCCACAACAATCCACTAATGGAATATCTACAGGTAAAAGGTCGCCTGCGTTCAAACAAGGCCTTAGTCCCCAAACGAGATTTACGCCAAATGGTGCGCAGCCTCCGCGAACCTAATGTTATCTGGTACACCGCCGACCAAGATTTTGGCCGCTCAAGTGCCATTTTCATCCCTTTCTTTAATGTCCCTGAAGCCGCCACCATTACCGGTGCAACCACCCTCGCCAAGCTAGGCAAAGCCAAAGTGTTACCTTTCTTTGTTGAACGTAATAATGATGACACCGGCTACAATATTGAGATCCAACCAGCATTAGATAACTTCCCCGGCGAAAACGAGATTGAAGATGCTAAGCGCGGTAATAAGATCATCGAAGAGATTATTAGCCGCAATAAGTCACAGTATATGTGGTTGCACAGGCGCTTTAAGACTCGACCGAATAAAGGTGATGCTTCGTTGTATAAGTAGTTTAGGTTTGCATTAACCCATACTGCTTGGTTTTGACAGTTAGACTTCGTCTAACAGTTGAAGTCGTGGCTTTGCCACATATCAGGCTGCGCCTGACTAGGGTCGTGAGCTTCCAGCTCACACTCGGCCAAGAGGGGATCAACAGCAATCCCCTCTTGGATCACCCCTGCCGCCCCGACGAAGTTGTAGATCCTCAGTCATTTTCGAAAATCGCTATCGCCTCATATTCGCCTCTGATAGGCAGGAAGCCTGAATGTCTTGAAGTGCAGGATGCACAAGAAAGACCATGGCTCACCTAAGGCTACCTCGTCATCCATGACTCGCTCACGCGGCTAATATTTACAAGAGTTCTTCAATATCTTCGGCAACTCCGATGGGGAATGGGTGTTTTCTGCCAACCTACGAGTTCATCCAGCTTTGCGGTTATGACTAAAAACAAAAGTGGTTCCAATGGCCTGCGGCCAGCGCATGTGCAGACACTTCTGAGACACGCTACAAGTACGTCCCTGTAAGCTCTGCGATGGCATCCATGCCATCAAAGGCCTCAGCCGTATCTACACCGAATTAAAAAAGCATAACCTTTGGCATTTAGCGTTACGATTGACGAGCTAATTCGCTCCGACCCCTTTATCTTTTATCTTTTATCTTTTATCTTTTATCTTTTATCTTTCATTTCATCTAATAACTTAAATATTTTTCGCCTTTGCTCTAATGAAAAAGCGTAATAACTAAATTTAGTTTTACCATACACTTTGTTATAAATTACAACTTTATATGGTAGAAGCTTTGTAATTTTATAACCTTGGTAGTCATTAGGTTCAATTTCAGCAACTACATCTTGAAACCTATATATTACTTTGCCATTGATAAATTCTAAATATTGAGAGCCACTTTTGTGTTTAAATTTAAAGTAAACCAACGTACCTATAATAAATAGGACAGAAAAAACTACATTTTGAGTAAACCCAACATCATATGAAAATAATAATTTTAAAGTGATGAAAACTAGCAAATACCAACCAAGAAAACATATAGCTTCATAGCATCTTGAAAAGTAATCTTGAAAACGAGATTGAACAAACCTCACTGAACCTCCCTGTAATACTAACGCCTACAATAATAGGAAAACAATGCTTGGCTATAATTTGGAAACACAGTGACAAAAGCCAAGCAGTATTTATCTTTTTTTATTTATCTTTTTCGGGGTTTTTACGGCTGATTACATTGACAATTAGCGTTTTATTGTTGAGTAGTAATTCAACAGACTCGGCCGACTTTAAACTATTTTTTTCTTCCGAAGATTTTTTCGTTAATTGACCATCAGCCAAATATGTAATTTTGTTAATTGCTTGAGGTGTTAATTCATGTTCATTGAAATAATTTATAAGCAGTTCACTCATTGAATCTAGTTTTAGCTCTTTTATAGAGCTTTCACTGTATTTCGTAACTCCGTTTGTTAATTCCTTTGCGCTTAAATTTGTACAGACACCTATTAAAAAAATCGATAAGATTATTTTTTTCATTTCGAGCTCCTTCTCGTCTTTATTGTAAACCGAGTTATTAAGTAAACCTTTTATACCTAATGACTTATTATCCTACGTCTCGGATAAATCCCTTTACTTTATTGATTTAGATAAATTAGCAACCTAGCTAATTTATGTAAAGTGATTTGCATAAAAATGTCGAAGCAAATTTGAAACAGTTAATTATCGAGTCTTAAATAACCATGACTCGAATCACCAGAATCATGCTTGGTTAACCTAGTGCAGATACGGCTGAAGCCGTCGAAAACAGGGTGAGAGATAACGAGGTTATCAAGCTATCGAACGAGAGACAGGATGTCGAACTGGTGTTTAAATAGGGATGTTGTTTGTTTTCGTTGAGCCTACAAGGCCAATTCAGCTCCATACTGAATTTGGCATTCCCTCCGTCCATGGAGGTCAGATGTACTAGCGGCGAGCTTCAACAGTGTCTGCACATGCGGTCTCTCCTTCACATCTGACCCAAAGCGATATGGGAAATGTCATTATGATGTAGGGAACATCATTGACCATGTGACCATGACATTCGGACATCCTGTCCAGCAACCGCTACAGGCGATTAATAACTATGGAGCTACAAGTTCAAACGGGCTACCCCATAGCAACGATACAAAAAATGAAACCTACCTTCATTCCAAGGCTAGTTCCTCCCCCGCTGCAGGCGGTTGATAGCAACGAAACTACTAGGCTCTGCTCGTGTTAGTGATACAATCTTCGCATCAGAATTACCGAGAAACGCAATGCATATTCATCATATTAACGGTATCGACTGGCTGGTGATTACCGCTTTTGAAGAATTGAAAACTATGTTTATCGAGGATGCAGGTGCAATCCCCTCCTGCTTCTCTAGAACTAGTGAATTGAGCCTGATTGATCAAGCCAAACGTACTTATGGATATTTGCCTGCACTCGACGGCGTAATCACAGATACTGGCGTTTATCAAAGTCAGAATAACGAAGAAGACTTGTACCCACAGCTTGCCTGTGTAGTTGAAGGGCGTGGTCGGGTATTTATCTATCACGGCGGCTTTGTGGCGTTTGTGGATGACGAGCAAACCTTCATTACCCAAATGGGCTGAGAATTATTCAGTCTGTAAAACTACTCAGAGGCAACAGAATAGTACTTGTCGAACCAAGTGTAGATAAGGCTTTAGCCAAATGACTGTCGCCTGAGTGATTAGACTTGACCGAACGCAACACAGCCTTGTGCCATTTAGAATGGAATACGCTAACTTTACCTGATATAAATTAAGCTGTTGCTGAAGATATTAATCGGCGGTTTAAACAGGGTTAAAAGGAATTAATGCGTTCAATAGTTAGCAAGATCACCAAACCTCGCCTTTATATCTGCACTGCGGTATTCAAAACGCTGGCTGTATTGAGCACTATATCTGTGCTCGCTTTTCCTGTCAGCGCTCAAGACAGATTAGCCCCGCAAAGCTGCGACCTCAGCGCCCTTGCCCAGCCGCTCTATGATGCGGAGCAGCAAATTCAATATCGCCTGTTAGATAACGGCCTGCAAGTGCGCACTTTAGCGCTTGAAAACACTCAAGCGGTATCAATCGCTAGTCAGTTTGATGTCGGCTCGCGTAACGAAGTTAAAGGCCAAACAGGCTACGCGCATCTGTTCGAGCATATGCTATTTAAAGGCAGCCAACATGCTCCCGGTGACAGCTACACTCAAACCATTAGCGCATTGAGCGGCCAATTTAATGCCAGTACCTTCTTTGATTTCACTAACTATTATCTGACTATCCCATCACAGGCTCTTGAACTTAGCTTGTGGCTAGAGGCCGACCGGTTTCGCTATCCAATGCTGACTCAAGCCACTGTGAGCAACCAACAAGGTGCGGTACTCGAAGAAATGGCCACCACCATTGATAACCAACCCTATGTACGTAAAGCAATGGAGTTTTTGCTATCACAGGTTAGCGGTACGCCATACGGCCACGCGGTTATCGGCAGTGTCGAAGATGTAAAAGCTGCCACACCTGAGAGTTTAAACGCCTTTCATCAGCGCTATTATCGGCCAGATTCGATGCAGCTTAGTTTAGTGGGTGATATTCCACAGCAAACCCAAACCTGGATTGATAGCCAATTTGGTGACTGGCAAGCACCAGACAACAAGCGCACTCAACTTGATGATCTGGTAGTCACGCCAAAACCTGTGCACGGAGAAATTGTTGATGAACGCGGCCCATGGCCTGCTGTATTACTCGCTTGGCACACCGCAGGCAGTGGTTCTGCCGATGCGCCGGGACTGGCATTAATCGAAGCTTATCTATTTCAAAATAAAAGCAGCTTACTGCAAGCAACAAGCTTAAATGATCCAGAGCAACTATTAAGTTACTCCATTCCTCTGACCATGACGCATCACGGCGTCACTAATTTGGTACTTGTGCCCCGCGCTCGCACCTCACTTGATACCCTCACTGAAAACGCCGAAGCGCTAATTAATCGGGTCGCCAGTGAGCCATTAGCAGAGCCAGATCTTTGTCAGCTTAAACAGATCTGGCTCAATAACGCCCTTAAGCGCTTAGACTCACCATCATTGCTGTCACGATATCTATCAGCCAGCCAAACTCGCGATAAATTACAGCCGCTAACCGGGCCTTGGGAGCGAATAAATGCTGTAAGCAGTACAGATATACAAGCAATTACCCAAAAATACTTTGTCGCCAATACTGTGCGCTTAGATCTGCTGCCACCTTGGTATATCCGCGCCACCAAATCAATTTTAGAGTTCTTGCCTAAAGGCATGTCAGACAGCCTTGAAGAGAGCGTAATGTGATGCAAACAAAGTTAATGTTTCAACAAGTTCAACCTAAGCGAATGCCACAAACTCTATGCTATCAAGCAGTGTTTCTAGCATTGTTAGTCGCCACTCTTTTTAGCTTACTCGGCTGCCAGCAAACTCAGATTGAATTTACTCCGACTGCAGAGCCAAGCTTACCGGTTTTTAACTCGCTGCAAGGCGCTCCTAGTGTTGCCCCTTTAACATCAACTTCAACAACCACTTCATCAAATGAGGCTTTATCAATTGAAGCTTTGCCACAAAACCCATTTAATTCTGAGTTAAAGTTGTATTCACTCGATAACACCTTATCGGGGCTTAATCACATCTCATTAGTCGCCTACAGCCAACAACCGCTGCAAAATTTAGATGTGCTAATACAGGCGCTTACGGAGAAAGTAACTTGGATAGCGCAGCAATCAAGCCTGGCCTGTAGCGAAAGCTTGCGCATTAGAGCAAGCATACACAGCCTAACCATGAGTATTGATTGCCCTGATTCACCAAAGCTCGCAAGTTCACTGTTAATCCAGTTTTGGCAAGCTGATAGTTTTAATGAAATAGATATTGCCAATGTACGCCGTCAGCTTAAATTAGCTAAACATATTAATGCTTACAGCGGCGCCGAAATAGATAATGTATGGGCGAAAAAAATCCTTGGTGAGCAGCATATTTATAACCAAGCGCTAAATGACAAATCACTGGCTGACGAACTTGATTTAGCCAAGCTCAATCAAGTTCGAGATAAAATTATCAGCCAGTCAAAATGGGCGGTCATAACTAACCAAAGCTTGGCTAAAAACAGTGAGTTCAATGCCAAACTAGCACAAGATTTGGCCGCATTAACGGCTAAGTCTCAACAAGTTGCCCCCCTACCTTTAAGTACATTCAAACTAGAGGTGCCTGCCAGTAATAGCCAAAAAACTTTGTTTATTATCGACGCTCCCGGCAGCGTACAAACTCAAGTCCGTATTGGTTACCCTTTAACTGTTAATCAGCAAAACCAACAACAAACAGCTGACGATATTCAAGATTGCAAGCTACTTGCCAGCTGGCTGGGGCGCAGTTTTTCAGGACGTTTATATCATGACTTACGCGAGGTGCGCGGCTTAACTTATGGCATTTATGGCCGCTGTTTTGATAATCCGTTGTCACGCACACTCAAATTTTACGGCAGCACTAAACTTGAACATAGCGGCGCCTTTATCAGTGGCGTACTAGACCATCTCGCATTAACCACAGAGTCCAGCGCATCAATTGATGAGGTAAGCGCATTAAAAACTTACCTCACTAGCCAAAAGATCCTCCGCCAAGCCAGCTATCGCGCCATTGAAGCCGATAGGATTAAACAGCTTATTCGCGGCAACTCTACCGAGCAGCAACAAGCGCAAAACCAGCGGCTCGATGCACTAACCCCAGAGCAGTTACAAACCATTGCACAAAGCGTATTTTTAAACACTCCGTATATTGTGATCCGCGGCGACAGAGCCAAGATTGAAAGCGATATCAAGCAAAAGCTACCAGAGTGGACGTTAGTCGGTGTATCTGCTGATGACTAAAACCCAAATGACCAAATAAAAAAGCAGAGCCTAGAACGAATAAATCGGCCTAGCAAGCTCTGCTGTTTTGTCTTGAACGAGTGAGCCTAATTAGCTCGCCGATTGCGCTAAGTATTTAGCCATCTCTTTCGCTGGCACCATGCCGCCCCCAGTCGCCCACACCACGTGTGTTGCATTGCTCATCATCTCAGGTGTTAGCCCCACTCTGGCTTGGTATTGTAGATCTGCGCTGACGCGAAGTGCGCCCGGCATACCCGCAAGGGCAGATGGCTCAAGCTCGATGGCTTCACTCTTAGCTAATAAGCCAAGTAGGTCATACATATGCTGATCGCTTAGCGTGTAGTAACCGTCAAGCATACGCTCCATGGCGCGGCCGACAAAACCTGAGGCACGGCCTACCGCTAAACCATCAGCAGCAGTGACGTTATCAATGCCTAAGTCTTGTACCGCAATTTCGTCATGCAGACCTGTGTGCACGCCCAGTAACATACAAGGAGAATGCGTTGGCTCAGCAAAGAAGCAATGCACGTTATCACCAAAAGCAAGCTTAAGACCGAACGCCACCCCACCTGGGCCACCGCCCACACCACAAGGTAGATACACAAACAGCGGGTGCTCGCTATCGACCTTAATCTCTGCCGCGTCAAACTGCGCCTTTAAGCGCTCACCAGCCACCGAGTAGCCTAAAAATAGCGTGCGCGAGTTTTCATCATCAATAAAGAAACAGTTAGCATCAGACTCTGCCGCCTTACGGCCTTGCTCAACCGCGACACCATAATCTTGCTCATATTCATGTACCGACACGCCGTGGCTACGCAGCTTATCCTTCTTCCATTGACGCGCATCAGCCGACATATGCACACTCACTTTAAAGCCAAGTTTGGCGCTCATAATGCCGATAGACATGCCTAAGTTACCGGTTGAACCTACCGCGATACTGTAACCACTAAAGAAGTTACGCATCTCATCGGTAAACAACATTTGGTAGTCGTCAGACTCTTTCAATTTACCCGCAGCAATCGCCAGCTTCTCAGCATGAGTAAGTACTTCATAAATACCACCGCGCGCCTTGATAGAACCAGAGATTGGTAGATGGCTGTCTTTTTTCAGCATCAACTTACCAGCAATCGCTTGGCCGTACTTGGCTTCTAGCGCTTGCTGCATTTGCGGAATGACAACCACTTCAGACTCGATAATGCCGTTAGAGGCTGCAGTCTCAGGGAAGGCTAGTGCCAAATAAGGTGCAAAACGCTGCAGACGTGCGCTGGCATCGGCCACATCTGTGCTATCTAAACCCACATAAGGTAGCGCCTGTGCTAAGTTGGTCGCCTTGGTTTCAAACCAACTCACTTCTTCAAGCTTGATAAGCTGAGTCAGTAAAGGGAAGTCGTTTAGCAGTTGTTCAGTGTTCATCATTTCAGTTCCCCTTTTAGGATTAAATAACATATGAAAGGGCGAAAGTCGCCGCCAGAGCCACCAGCGAGGCAATAAAGGTTGCTGTGGTGTAATACATAAATGTTTGTTTCATGGTGGCGCCGGTGTATTGCTTAACCAGCCAGAATAAGGAGTCGGTCACGATAGTGCAGCCGATAGCGCCAGAGCCGATTGCCAAAGTCACGATGACTGGATTCAAGTCTGGATACAGTACCAACAGCGGTGACACAATTGCAGTTGCGCCCATCATAGCCACCGTTGCCGAGCCCACTGCGGCGTGCAGAATAATCGCTACTAACCATGCCAGCAGCACTGGGTGCATATCAAGATTTGCCAAAATTTGCGCTAAGCTGTCGCCCATGCCGCTGCCACTTAATACACCGTTAAACGCGCCGCCAGCACCAATAATCAGCAAGATATTGGCGATAGAGGCAAAACAGTCTTCGGTTTTAGTCAGCAAGGTACCCATGGTCATCTTGTTGCGCAAACCTAGCAGGTAGTACGCCACAAAAGCGGCGATAAACATCGCGGTGATTGGGTTACCAATAAATTCAAGGGTGGTGTAAAGCGCAGTATCCGGCTCCATGTACAGTTCCGCCACGGTTTTCACCAACATCAAAATGATTGGCAAAAGAATGGTAAACAAGGTGGTGGCAAGTGATGGTAGTTCGCTCTCTTGGCGAGTCGACACTTCGCTAAATTCAGCAGGTACGCTTAAATGTGGCAGCTTGTCGCCAAACAGCTTAAGGAACAGCGGACCACCAATGAGTGAGGCCACTAGACCGATGAGTAGACCCCAAATAATTACCGAGCCAACATCAGCGCCTAGCGCGTTAGTCACAAACAACGCAGCAGGGTGCGGCGGCACGATACAGTGCACGGCCATCAATGCGGTACATAACGGAATGGCAAGTTTTAGCAAGGATGTATTGGTTTTACGGGCAATCGAAAAGGCCAGTGGAATAAGCAGTACCACGCCCACTTCCACAAACAAGGTGATACCGCAAATAAGGCCGACTAACACCATGATGACGTCAGGGCTTAAATAGCGCGATTTGAGTAAGGTGATACCAATGCGCTCAGCTGCGCCTGAGATCTCCATCATCTTTCCTAAGATGGTGCCTAAACCAATAACAATCGCCAAGAAGCCTAGCGTACCGCCAATGCCCGACTCCATCGCCTTAATCATTTCAAGTGGCGCCATGCCCATCATGCCGCCCACAAAGAAGCTGGCTAACAACAGGGCAAGGAAAGGATGCAACTTGAACTTAACGATGCTGATAACGATCAACAAGATACTGCTAAGCAGTGTACCGATAATCCACAGTTGTGATTCCATTGTATTTCTCTATTAGTTGAAAAATTGAAACAAATCGAAAAGTGGCGCTATTAAAACCAAAGGGAGAAACGCTGACAAAAGATATAAATTGCTGTTCGCTTGAGCCAGATTGTGGCAACTCAGGTTCAAGCGTCACAAAAGCAGGCTTTACATGACCTAAGCTTCAACTGCGTTGATGTAATCGGCACTAAACAGCACCTTGAGGTAAAATGCTCGCATCAAAATTTGAGAAGTTAGTCATGTACTCCCAACAAGATGTGTTCAGCAGAAACCGTTTACTCAGTAGTTATCAGCTAGCAAAACTGCATACTTTTGAAGTGGTGGCTCGCCATCAATCCTTCTCACTCGCCGCCGAAGAACTATGTGTTAGCCCCTCGGCCGTGAGCCACAGAATTACCGCGCTAGAAAACGAGTTAGGCTTTAAGCTGTTTGCTCGTTTTCATCGCCGAATTGAGCTAACAGAAGACGGCAAGCGTCTGTTTGCAAAATTGCAAGACAGCTTAAAAAGCTTGAATCAGGAAGTGTTTGAGATTAAAAACCAAGAGGTATCCGGTAAGCTGACGGTCTACTCTCGCCCCTCTATCGCCCAGTGCTGGCTGGTGCCTAAAATTGCCGATTTCAGCCGCCAGTATCCGGCGATTTCAATCAATATTTTAACCGGTAATGAAAACGTTAACTTCAACAGCTTTCATATCGACTTAGCGATTTACTACGACAATCATCCGCGCAGCAAACTGTTTTGCCAGCACTTAATGGATGAAACCATCATGCCGGTATGCAGCCCTGAGTATGCCGCCGAGCACGATCTTATCGGCAAGCCTGAACATCTGAGTCACTGCACCTTGTTGCACGACAATCAAGCTTGGGAATACGATTCAGACTGTGATGAATGGAAGTATTGGGCCGATAAGCACAACCTCAGCATTGATGACTGTCGCTCTATTGGTTTTGACCGTTCAGACTTAGCTGTTATCGCTGCCATGAACCATGCCGGCATCGCCATGGGACGAGGCCAACTGGTTAGTAAACGCATCAAGCGTGGTGAACTGATTGCGCCTTTTGCCGGCCAGCAGGTTGCCTGTGAGCAAACCTATTACGTGGCTTCACACGATAAAGAGCTTAACCCTAAAGCTAAGCTGTTTGTTGATTGGTTAAAGCACCAAGCAAAAACAGCAAAGTGATAAACAATTTTGAGTTTTAAGCCCTGAAGCGTGATTAATTCAACGACAAATCTATTGCTTGCAATAAGCATGCGGCATAATAGCGGCAATTACATTACAGAGTCGTAAAAATGGATAACCAGCAAGACAGCTACATGACTGAAGAAACCCTGATTGAAACAGTCGAAAACCAAATCGCCGATGGTGAGCCGAAAAAGGTAAAAGAAACCTTAATGCGCTTAGTGATGACTGGTACGCCACGTGAAGAAGCGATTCAATGGATGGCTTGCGCCTTAGCCATTGAAGTCAGTGACGTGATGCTAAATAACGCCTCATTTAACGAAAAGCGCTACAACCAGCATTTAGATGCCATGCCAAATCTAGATTGGATGGAAGACTAATATTTACGCCAATGCCACCCGCTTACCTAGGTTGTTAATTGGCGCAGCAGTCGCCATGTTGCTCGGGCTTTCTGTTACAGAAAGCTCAGCTCAACCAAAAGCCACAGAGCCTAACGCACAAACAAAGAGAGAATTGATCGTGAGCCAGCCGCATATACTCACATTAAAAGATGTATCTTTCGATAAAGAGCAAGGCAGCATTGATGCCTATAAGGGCAAGTATCAGCAAATTATTATCCCCGACAATTTTGCGGGCATTGCGGTTACAGAGATCTCTGATTACGCCTTTTCAGAAGTGGAAGACATTGACGAAGATGCCACGCCAAAAAATCAGCTTATCAGCGTGGTGCTTCCTGACACTATCACTTATATCGGCGAAGGTGCCTTTCAGCGTAACGCCTTAACAAAAATTGCCATCCCAAGCGCGGTTACTCGCATTGGTTACTCAGCCTTTGCTGAAAACGCCCTCACCCAAGTGGATATTCCAGATTCAGTGGTTGAAATTGTCGAAGGCGCATTTCGTGATAACGCTATTGAGCAGCTCACTCTCGGTAAGTCGGTGTCGATCATTGACGACTATGCCTTCGCCAACAACGCCATTAACAAGTTAAATCTGCCAAGCTCATTGACCGAGATTGGTGAGGAAGCCTTTGCTAATAACGCCATCACTCAGGTGTTAATGAGCAAAAACATCACCTACATCGGCTATGACGCCTTTATTGGCAACCCGCTTATTGGTCGACCAATAAAGCACTTTGGTAAGAAAAAGCCTCCAAGAGAGCTGACTGATGAAGAGTTGCTCGAAGCGCTTGGTGACTTGTAGCAAAAGAGATGAGGCGCTGATTTAGCGCCTCAACAGAAAAGATTACTTTTCTATTCGCTCATTTCGTAACTTGGTTAACGCTTTTAGCTTTTCAGCATATTGCTTTTGGAAATCTTGAGGGTTTACGCCTTCTGAAACTTGCGCATAAACACGCATTTTGTTGCCACCGAAGATCTTAGCTAAATCTTCATTGCTGTAGCCTCGCCCCCAAAGGTCATCGGTTATAGCGGCTAGAATTTTCGATAACTCGCCGTTACCTGTGGCGCCTTTATTAAATGCTTCAATCATATAACCACCATCGTTATACATTTCAGCATTCTTCTTAGCAAAGTCGACAACACCAGCTGTTGAAAACATGTCGTCAGTCGCGATCCCCACATGATCAACACCAACTAATTTGACATAGTAATCAATCATATCAGCAGCTTGTTTCGGCGAAATATCTTCAGGCCAAACACCATCCATCATCCATTCGGTAAAGGTTGGAGAGATATAGCCACCGGACTTCGCCGCGCGGATCGCTTCATCATCTGGTATCGCACGATAGCAGCCTTTTACTGTTGCGTTTTGCTCGTTTTTATATAGCCCAGCGGGTACTGAATGCGAATAAATGAATGGGATACCTGGATGATTCTTCTCCATATAAGTCATCGCATCATTGGCAGTTTTTGAGCCCGTATGACTTAAATCTAACAGCACCTGATATTTAACCATTTCATCAATAACGGATTCGCCCCACGGGGTTAAGCCGATATCACGCCCATTATATGCTGCTAGCTGACCTGACCCGGTTCGAAATATGTCGTTATAAGCCAAAATCATACTCTTTAGGCCCATATCTTTCAGGAGCGCCATACGGGTAACATCTTCCTCTAAAATAGTCGCTGTTTGGCTATTCCAAAGTACCGCTGTTTTGCCTTCTACGTGCGCTTTCTCAATATCTTGGTTTGAATAAGCAACGATAAAGTTGTCAGGCTCTTTTGCCATAGCCGCCCGATGCTTATGGTGATGAAAAATAAAGTCATCAAAGTTATGGTCTGCAGCCGTAATGGTATATTCGTGGCCGGTAATACCGCTATCTCGTGCCGCTTGGAAGTAATCAAGAAGTTGTTGGTCGTCCGTCCAACCTGCGCCGTATGGACTAGCGAGCATGCCAATTACGATAGTATCTTGCACAAAAGCGTCAGCCTTATCTGAAGCTGGCCAAGTTTTACTTTCTACGCTAGCGTAAGCTGTTGCCATTGCCATACTCATGGATAACGAAATCGCAACTGCTGTCCGTGAAAAAGTCTTAATCATACTCACCTCTGAATGTTGAATTTACTTCCATTTAATCGGTATTGCTTAACAAGTGACCTAGCTGAAACCACACCACCCAAATCTTCCTAAAAATAAGTTTAAGCGTTTGAAAATTATTAAATAACTATATGTAAAATCTTGCTCTTAGCCCGATAACCCATGAGCTAGACTCAGATGAAAATGCGGGGTCTTTGATATACTGAAGATCCGGGGTGATCTGGATGATGTCGTTAAGTTGCACGTTATAATAAAGCTCAGTAGTTAATTGAGTTGACTCACCGACGCCATAGGCATGCTCAAGGTTGTCATTCACATTGCTCCAATTAACTGCAAACCCTAAGTTGTTATTCTCTCCAGCTAAACCAAAATACCCCAAGCCAACTGTTAATGACTTATCATACAAAGCGACATCTCCCTGTGAGATCCCCCCTCGAACAAATGGCATGATTTGTGGGTTTGCAAAATAGCTAAATGAAAAATTTATCCCTTTGCCGCCATCAGTATTGGTAAGGTTATGCTGTGTTCCGCCATCAAGGTGCCAGGCCGTAACATGAAAATTATCGGTATAAATCTCTTCCTTTGATGCAGTCCAGCCCAACTCAAGTGTTGTGAATAGCTTGCTATCGTTAAACAGGTTGTCAAAGCCTTCGAGAGGATCGTCAGACTTGCCTTTTCCGTCCGCTATCCCTGCTACAGCATAGAAGTTTTCATTTAGCATATGACCAAATGCAACCCCAAGGATGCCATCATCTGGTAAACCTATGGCTCCTCCACCAGTGCTAAATGCAAGATTCGTAAAGCCATTCCAAGGACTGGCCAGCGCATAGACATCAACATAATCTGTTGTATCAAGGTAGCCCACCATTAGGGTGCCTTGGCCACTGCTAACTTTTTGCTTCCAGTATAAATTCGTTAGACGAGCGCCTTGATCACTGTATGCAGGTCCAATCATCCCGGCATAACCCAGTCCATCACCGATAAACGAAAATTCTTTAGGCGACAGTTCGGTATATGCATGTCTGTGTTCAACTTTCCACACCAAACTACCTGTATTAGCGCTTTCTGTACCGGTTAGTCCCCATGAGCCGTAAAAGCGTACAACCCCTGCAGCAGCTTTATCTTCACCACCTTCGGTAGGATCAGAAGCTGATAAGCCTAACGCTTGATAATCCAGACCAAAAGTTAGCTTATGATCTGATGCCAGATTTTCACGCCAACTTTGTTTCTCTCTTTTGTTGTCTTTGATGGTGTTCTCTACAGCATCAGGCCCGCCAAAATTCGCGTTTGCCGAGACATAACTAGAAAAAAATAAAGCTGATAGAAAGTAATATGCCCAAGAGTTTGTCCCAAGTGATCCACTCATTATTAAAATGACCTCTTATAAACTCAAACCAATATACAACGTCAAAATAGGGATAAACACATAGTGATTTAGCACTAATAATCTTCAGTGAAATCACCAAACCCCCAACATTTGTTAAAAAAGTAAATTTATAATATCAAAGTGATTACTTATACAAAATAAATCTCGTAAACGCGAGTAGCAGCAATGAAAAGCCTTTGAAAAAAAAGACAACTTAGCCAGCACCACAAATAAAATAGGTAACAACATAATAACAGCAACAGTTGCGCATTAAGGAAGAATTTCATTTCAAATTGCTATTTAATATTGCGATTTCAAATGGAAGTTATCTAAATGTGTAGATAAACATGCTAAAGCAGGATAATGAAAATTTAGATGTGAATTTTTCTTTATAGGATTTTCAGTAAGACTGATGATAGGCAAGCTGAATAGCAGGTTATTAATAAGGTGACTTTGCCAATAAGAATAGCTAGTGAGATCAGGATAGTTTTACTCTGTTCTCACTTGCTCAACTTAACTTAATGGCAGCATGACAAATTGAAGTTAATCGTACTCAGCAACAAGCATGACTTTCTTTAACTCTGGCTGGTAAAACACCATAAACTCACCGGCAAAACCCAAGTACTCACTATCTCTAACCAAGTAAGCTTCATCTTTAAAGCTGCCTATGAAGGTATATTCTTTATTGTCTTTCTCATCCACATAAACGATATCGCGAGTGCTCATATGTTCAAATTCAGGATGATTAAGGCTGCAGGTCACTTCATAGTAATGATCTAACTCTGGGTTCTTTGCCAGTTCATTATATAAACATGAAGCCCAGTTCTGGCCAAATCTAGGTTGGCCGCCCAAAGTAATTAATGGCAGCTTTTTGTCACGACGCATCAAACACTGATTGGCAGTAAATTCATCCTGCGCTTGCTGGTAGTTGTCTAAGTATTCGTCTTGCTCTTCAAGCGTGTCATCATTGGCGTACTCGTCATCTAAGCACCAGCCTTGTTGCTCATCAATATACGAATAGGTGATTGGGCCATAATCGCCATCGGGAATGCCTTGCAGATTAGGGAGTGCGATGAGTACTTTATCGTCAATGCTTGCATCAAACATATTGAATGATAGCAGTCCGATAGGGATTAATTTTTCACGGTCAAAAGTCACAGACTCAGCCGTTGGAAATGCACGATAACCAGCTTCATCATGGAAAATATCGATTTCAGCTACATTCAATTTGGTATCTTTAATTACAAACGCCATATTTAACAACATATTCCTTTTATTATTAATAGGTTAATCTGCTAATTCGCTAGCATTATCCACTAGCGAACCATAGATTATTGATGCCAGTATACGCTCTTGTTAGCGTAAATTGGTGTATTCAAATGCGCCGAAAATCACGCTTTGAGAAATCAAATTTACTCAGATGAGGGTTAAGCAAAGCTCCCTTACATTTGACACATATGAATGCACGAAAGAGAGCACAGTTTTCTAAAGGCGACCTCATCATCCATACCGCCCCCATCAGCGTGACAGTTCGAATAAAATCAGCTACACATTGCGAACAATAAAACTGTCACGGTTTGAGGTCATCTGCAGATACATCAGATAAAGGACGGGGATTAATATCAAAGAAAACACCACCAAAGCCACAATCAAAAACAGGTGCATTGTTGGTTTGATAACAGCAGTGTCGGGATTACTAGGTTTATAGTGGACTAAGATCTTTTTATCACGAGGAAACTCAGCCACCAAGGCTTCGGCCTCCTCTAAAGAGTAACCTGGGATAGCACCTGTAATATCGGTCTTATTGCTCTTGTGGTAGATTTTGCCGTCAACAGCATAAAAATACTCGATAGCAACTTCATAATGAGATTCAGCGCTGCTTCTTTCATGGTAGCGCTCAATGAGCCAGCAATTTACCACCATCCCTTTAGCTGTAGGCCAATTAAAAGCAGCATGAGACTGATGCACTGCATAGGTTGCCACTCCAACAGCAGTGGAGAACATGATAAACATAAACCAGATTAATATTGAAACCTGCGACAGCTTAAACCGTCTCACTACTGTTACCCTCAGCATCCGCACTACTTTTTGCACTGCTATCGACGCTGCCGTCCTCAGTGCAATTCTTATGGCTATTCATCAAGACTTGATAGCCTTTCACAAGCTTTATCAATGGCCATATCATGGCAGTAATCAATAGTGCGATTGCAAGAAAACCCAAGATAAGCAGATTGATAAAATCATCACCTCCACCTCCGGAAAACAGCCCGCCACGATTAAATATGCTGGCTCCCCAAGCCGAGGAAACAGCCGCCAAATTCAGCGCTAGATGTAAGCCTAACGATTGCAAGAGAACCCAATACCCTTGCTTTAAAACCGGCGATTGGAGGCGGTACCAGTTAACCCCAACCCAACCAAGCCAGCCTATCCATAGTGTCGCCGCAGGGAGCCAAAGCACCCCAAGGATATAAATCACAGGCACAGCAAAGTAACTGTAGCGCAGCTGTGTGAGTAGAGAGTGTCTTGATAAGTCCATTTTAAATCCTTATTTACAGCGACTTTAGATAAGTGGGTATTAGACTAAAGCGACTCTAGTTAGTCTTGCTGTAATACATCTTGGTTTTAATCTCGAGTATTGTAGGCCTTGATATCCAAGGTATAGAACATTCGGACCAAAAACATGCCACTAACGATGAGTGTCAATGCGATTTTATTCGCGATTGATTAATGGCTCAAGATTAAGGAGTACTGAATAGCTTACGCTGACCCCACATTTCCCAATTATAACTCTCTAAACAATGGGAATGCCTGGGTGACTTGACTACCGCTGACCACAAAACCAATCAAAGCATCATTATTATCAAATGCCTTGGCCTTGATACCGTCTTTGTCTACCTGATAGTGCCAATGATGCACATCAGCATCGTTGGTTTTACCTGCAAGCTGAATTGGATATTCAGGTGTTTTTACCTTCACCATCATCTGCGGTAAATTAACTTCCGTTGGCTGATTAGACAGCGTTTTAGCTAAGGCCATGGCACTGATGACGATAGGTTGCAGATAGGCGCGTACTTCGCCATTAAATTCGGCACAATCGCCAATAGCATAAATATGCTTAGCAGAGCTTCGCATAAAGCGGTCGACGACTATACCTTTGTTAGTAGTTAATCCAGCTTGCTGTGCCAAACTCATGTTTGCCCTTAGCCCTGTGGCCAATACGGTGGCATGGCTAGTAAGTTGCTGGCCATTGTTTAACACTATTTGTTGTTCAGCGCCCTTATGATCCACTGCGCTAACAAATTGTCCGCAAATAACCGTAATACCATGCTGTTGCAAGGTTTGCCGTAATTTCATTTCAATATAATCAGGTAGCAAGTTTTGCATTAAGCGCGCGCTTGGCTCTATCAGAGTGACCACTTTACCTGCTTTGGCCATATCTAGCGCTAATTCAACGCCGATCAAGCCACCACCAACAAGGGTAACCTTGCTGGCTGCGGCAATACGATTACTGTACTGCAAGTACTCGGCTAAGCTGTTGAGGGTTATCAGTTCATCCGTGCCATCACCGGAAATCTGCGGCATAAAGGTGCTCGCTCCAGTAGCCAAAACCAAATTGCCATAACGAAAGCGCTGCCCATTGGCCTCAAGGGTTTTAGCATGTGCGTCAATAGCTGTCACTTGGTGGTTGGTAAACAAGTCTATTTGATGTTCCTCGGCAAATGCTTTAGCCGTTAGCGTTATTAAAGCTTCGGCATCTTGTTGCTTGGAGAACGCGTGGCTTAAGTCTGGCTTATTGTAGTCGTGACCATCATCGGCACATAACACGGAAATACTCGCCGTATTGCCCATGCGACGTAGTGATTTAATCAATTGATAAGCGGCAAAGCCGCTACCAATAACCAAGATATCGCTGTACATGACTTACCCCTTGTATTCAATGAAGACATCTTTGCCAAGATGACATTCAGGGCAAAGAAAGTTTTCTGGCACTTGAGCCCACGGGGTGTTTGGTTCAACACCTTGGTTTGGCTCGCCTATTTTGGGGTCATAAATCCAGTGACAAACAGAGCAGATCATGCAGGTACAATCAGGTCCGTGCTCATCTGCGCCAATAGGGGCAAGCTCTTGAGTCGATAAGGCTTGGGCAGGTACTTCTGCGGCCATGCAGTCTTCAACGCTAGCTTCTTCAGCAGCACTAATCTCAGTGGTGCTAATAGCAGTAGTCTCATCGGCAACCTTGGCAACAAATGTCGCTTCTGGCTGGGAAGATACCGACATGCTGCTCCATGCTTTTGCAAGGTTACGGCCATATTCCACACACTGGGCAAGTGCATCGCTATCTGGTTTCCAATGAATGTGCATCGCCTCGGCAACATCGAATCCAGCTTCTTTTAAGCGGGCGTCAATGCGTTTTACCGCACCACCTGTCCAACCAGAAGAACCAAATGCCGCGGCAGCTTTACCTGCAAAGCGTAAACCGTGTATTTCCTCCAGTAAACCAGCTACTTTTGGCATCATAACGTTGTTCATGGTTGAGCTACCAATCAGTACGCCTTTAGAGCGGAAGATATTGGCTAAAATCACGTTCTTATCTTGGCGTGAAATATTATAGATTTTGATGCTGGTGCCAGGGCTTTCGGCTTGAATACCGCGGGCAATGGCATCCGCCATCATGCGGGTGTTACCGCTCATACTGTCGTAAACCAAAGTGATGCGCTCTTCCCTATAGGCTTGCGACCACTCGTAGTATTTTTCCACAATTTGGGTGGCATTGCTGCGCCAAATACAGCCATGAGAGGTGGCTATCATATCGATAGGTACACCTAGTGAGAGCACCTCTTCAATTTTGGCTTTTACTAAAGGCGAAAATGGCGTCAGGATGTTAGAAAAGTAACGTTGACACTCCTCGAATAACTCGGTTTGGTTCATTTCATCATTAAATAGATGCTCGTCACAATAGTGCTGACCGAAGGCGTCGTTTGAAAACAGGATGTTATCTACGGTTAAGTAGGTAGCCATCGAGTCTGGCCAATGCAGCATTTTCATCTCGACAAAAACCAGTGATTTACCATTCCCGATATCTAGGCTGTCACCGGTTTTAATGGTGTGGAAATTCCAGTTTGGATTGTGGTGATGACCAACAATGCTGTTTACGCCGGCTTCTGTACAATAGATTGGCGTATTGGGGATTTTAGCCATTAATGCCGATAGAGCACCAGCATGATCATGCTCGGCATGCTGAGTCACAATATAGTCGATCTCATTAAGATCAATTTCTTGCTCAAGTTGTGCTAAAAACTGCTCGCTAAACTGATGATCTACAGTATCGATAAGCACTGTTTTTTGTTCGCGGATCAGGTAGCTGTTATAGCTGGTGCCACGCCCCATTTTGTACTCTGTACCATGGAAGAATTCAGTCTCCCAATCTTTAATACCAACCCACTTAACATTCGACTTTACATGAATACTCATTTTCGACCCTACACATAGAAAATTAATAAAAATACTGACCTTCTATGGCAGAAGTCGTGCCACTTTTTTAGGTGGCAACAACTCATTGTTATTTAAGCTTTAGTTTGTTGCCCTGTTAAGAGGGTTTATCATAATGACAACTACCTAACAGTGTCATAAAGATAAAGGTATATCTTTATGACACTAGTCGGTGGACGGAAAGGGCTATTTTAAATTTAGTCGCTTCATTAGGCGGTGCAGATTGCCAGAGTTTATCTGCAACTGCCTTGCCGCCGCACTAAGATTACCATTATTGTCTTTGAGAGTTTGCTCAATCAGCTCTGTTTGAAACTGATCTAGTGCTGATTTCAGCCCTTGTGTTAAGTCAATCTGATCCATTACTGCAGTGTGTTCTGCAACGCTTGATGGTTCCAACGTTGGCTGCTGGGAAAAGTGACTTGGCAACAAGGTGAGTTGCTCAGCATTTGAATTTGCCCGGGCGATAACTGCGGCGCGGTTAATAGCGTGCTCAAGCTCCCGCACATTACCGGGCCAGGCGGCATGTCGAATACTCGCTAGACTTGCTGCAGCCAAGTTGATGCTATTGACACCCAACTTATGAGCGCAGCGCTCGGCAAAGAATCCGGCCAGTAATACGATATCCTGCCCCCGCTCTCGGAGTGCTGGCACAAACAAAGGAAACACGCTTAGTCTGTGATACAGGTCTGCGCGGAAATGGCCGTTTTTGACCTCTTCATGCATCACTCGATTAGTTGCAGCGACAATACGGACATTCACCTTGATATTTCGATCATCACCAACCCGTTGAATATCACCGTACTGCAGGGCTCGTAATAGTTTTGCCTGCAATGGCAGTGATAGCTCGCCTATCTCGTCGAGGAATAAGGTACCGTTATCCGCCAGTTCAAATTTCCCCTTACGATTGCTAATTGCACCAGTAAAGGCGCCCTTAATATGGCCAAATAACTCACTTTCAGCCACAGATTCTGGCAACGCAGCGCAGTTTAGGTACACCAAGGGTTGCAGTGCCCTACTGGATAAACTGTGTAGGCTTTGGGCGACTAACTCTTTACCTACGCCAGTTTCCCCCATGATAAGTACCGATAGATCGGTATTAGCCACCATTTTGACTTGCGCCTTTAACTCAAGCATTGACGGGGACTGGCCTATCATTTCTGTGTGCGGCTGTAACTTACTACTGTAATTCACACCACTGGCCTGTACCCCAGCGGCACGCTCAAGTTGCTCCATTAATAACGCCATATTTAAGCTACTGGCCGCTAATGCGCTAACAATACGCAATTCTTCATTACTGAATCGATTAAATTGCAAAGGATCAAAGGCATCGATAGTCACTGCACCAATCAAACGGTCATCAAACATCAATGGCAAACCTATGCAGGAGTGCACTTTTAGCTCATCGTGATTGGGGATCAAACCATCATAGGGATCGGGCAGATCGCTGTCTGAAGGAAAGCGCACAATATCACCGGCTCTAGCTATCACCTCGAGCCTTGGGTGTTGCTCAAGTGCAAAGCGCCGACCTAATACATCTTCGCTTAAGCCATTAATCGCCAATGGAATAAACTGTTGCTGGCGAAACATCAGCAATGCAGAGGCATCACAATTAAGTGTATGTCTAACGGTCGCTAATAAGCGTTCAAACCTATCTTGGGCTGAAAGTGCTGAAGTGATATCCAACGCGACTTGGAACCATGCCTTATCTATCTGCTCATTCGCCATCGGAGATTCCAGTTATATTGTCATAATGATACAACCGTAACACAGATTGGTTGTGCCGGCTAAAGATACGGCGCGCTAGCCCCTGTATGAAAAGATAGGACTAAAAGATGACTAAAAGATAGGACAGGCATAGCTCACGGCAAAGTTGAATCAGGGTAAGCTTGCTACAAAACTCACAGAAAACACCAATTTCACATCGAAGTTGTCGAAGTCTAACTTAGAAGTCAGAAGTAATCTGGTAAAACTCAGTTTTTAGACAGCGTCTAAATAAACATCGCAATCATGCCGCCAACCGTGGCAGCGGCTTTCACATATTGGCCTGCCGAATACGATGGGTCACCGTTCTCATCAATCTCTTCTGGATGGTCGAGCCCTAACGCGCCAAACACAAACGATTCAATATCACCGCCGTCTTCATCTGCGGCCTTTTCGGCTTTTGCTGGCTCAGCAGTTTTGTCAGTGTCTTGCGCATTCTCGGCTAAAGCAGGAGCTGCTGCTGACGTTTTAGCTGCGCCTTGCTCGGCTGCTAGCTTGTCTTTAGCTGTGTTAGATAGGGTAACCGTTGTGCTATCACCAGTATTGGGTAGTGGTTTACTGGCAGCATCAGTGGCAACTGCAGAAGTAGAGCTGGTGCTAGTCGCACTTTGCTGAGTGGCTAAATCTGCAGTTTTTGGGGTGATATTGGCCCCGGCACTCATATTAGTACTATTGGCTGCACTGCTAGTAGACGTCATCGAACAATCCCCTAATGGATCCCATTACAACATTGGGACATACTGCGCTGATATTAAGCAGTTTTTGAATTTCTACAAAGCAGTATCTGCTGAAAACATGATACAAAACGTATCAAAAGTTAACCGTTAAAAATCATACTGCGCTCGCTGTACCCATAGCGGCTCATAATACTCACCTTGCACGTAAATAATATCGACTTGTAGTTGAGTAAGGTTTTGCAATAACCCGATAAAATCGCCGCCAGCATGGGTCTTAGTTAAGTTAGTGGTATACAAAGAAAGCTGACTATTACGCGCAAACTGCTGGGCAAATCTAGCAAGGCTATGTTGATGCTCAAGCAGGTAATCTTGGTCAATCCAGCGGCCGCCTAAATAGATAGCTGAGCTTGACGCCTTGGCAATAATAGTGACTCGGGAATACAGCGGCTCGGTTGCCAGCACTTGATTTATTTGCTCAAAAGGCTCTTGATCTTCTTCTAAAATAAGTAAGTGTAACTCGCCACTAAAATCGGCCAGTAGCGTGTCTGCATATTCTGCAGAGCGGTCGACGATGACTAATTCTGGCGTTTGTTCTGCGCTTTGTTCAAAGCTCTGTTTAGAGCTTACGGCAGTCGCTGTTAACTTATTTAGTTGAGCCTCGGCTGACGCTGCAAACAAACAATTGATAACTAGTAATAAACCTAGTAGCGCGATCCAATACCAAGGGAACTCATGACTGCGCCCCAATTTATACTGCTTAGCATTAGCCCGCGCGCCACGCAAACGGCAAATGCCTGCTAGGAAATCCTTAATCGTTTTGTCACAGTAACTGGCTTGTTCAAAGTTCATAGTTACGCCCTCTACAACGCTGTGCTTTATGCCGCACTTAATAAGCGTAAATAGTGCATATAACGAACCATATTGAGATATCGATATAAATTCAAAGCCTTACAAAGCAGATAAATCACCAATTTTTGTCTTATCTCTGCTGACTCTAGATCTGCAATGCATATTGCATCTATCAAGGCTAGTTCCATCACGATAGAGTGACCTGCTAATAAAAAGGCCTCTTCACATCAAGATGCAAAGAGGCCGATTTTAGCTGCTAGCTATAGCATATGTTCAGGGCTGTTTATTTACTCTTGCTCTGATTCTTGCCCTAGCTCTTGTCCTAATATTTGCTGGTAAATCATTTCGACTATGCTGGTATGCGCCTGAACATCTTCAATCGGTACCACTGACTTTTTCTGCTGCAGGGTTAATCTATGGCTTTCATCACGCAGATAACAATAAGCTTGAGTGAGTGCCTGGGCATTAGCTAGTGGCAGCAATTCTAACTCAGCTAGATCGGCAAAGATCCGCACATTATCCGACCAAAACGATAGGCGTTTATGCTCATGGCTATTGGCTAACACTAGGTATTGCGCGATAAATTCAATGTCGGCAATACCACCACTGCTTTGCTTAAGATCGAACATTCCTTGATCGACTTTTAACAGGTGATCGCGCATCTTAATTCGCATATCACGTACATCTTTAGCCAGCGCCGCTTTATCTCGCGGGCTTTGTAAAACTTCAGCTCTTAGCTCATTAAAGCGAACTGATAGGGCGTTATCGCCAAACATAAAACGAGCGCGCACTAACGCTTGATGCTCCCATGTCCAGGCTTCATCGCGTTGGTATTCACCAAAGTTTTCTATCTCGCTCACTAGTAAGCCCGATGCTCCCGAGGGTCTTAAGCGCATATCCACTTCATATAACTCGCCCGAGTTAGTGCGAGTTGAGAAAAAGTGCAGCACACGCTGAGCCAGCTTTAAATAGAAATGGCCGATATCGATAGCTCTATCGCCATTGGTTTGCCCCGCTTTACTGCCGTTATGTAAAAACACTAAATCGAGATCTGAGCCATAGCCAAGCTCTATACCGCCCGCTTTGCCATAACCGACAACCGCAAAGCCCATTTCATTATCTTTTAGGTTATCAGGCACACCGTGGCGAGCACTCACTTGGGCCCATGCCTGATGCACAACTTGCTCGATAATAGCTTCAGCTAAGAAAGTTAAATGATCGCTCACCTCCATCACAGGCAGTACCCCGGTGACATCGGCTGCTGCGATCTTTAGTTGCTGCGATAACTTAAATTGGCGCAATGCTTCCATCTGCTGCTCTAAATCATCTTCTGGCACCCGCAACAAGTATTGGCGCAGTTCACTGCCGTAATCATCCAGTGATGTGGTATCGTACAACTGCGCTGGATCGATAAGCTCATCTAGCAGCATAGGGAACTTAGCTAGTTGCTGTGCGATCCACGGGCTGGCAAGACATAAACTCACCAGTTGCTGACGCGCGCCGGGGTTTTCACATAAAAGCTCGAGGTAAGTGGTACGCGTTAAAATTTGATCCAGCACTTTCGAGACCTGCTCAAAGGCTTTTGAAGGATGCGGTACATTGGTAAATTCGCACAGCAACCTTGGCATTAACTTATCTAACGTCTCACGTCCACGCGGGCCGATAGTGCGGCGTACCACGGTATCGTGCCAGCTGTTAAGCAGTGGCCATAGCTTTTCATCATCTATGCCCTGCTCTTCTAAAATGGCCTGCGCATGCTCATCTTCATAGGCATTCCACAGTTGCTGGGTCCAGGTTTCGGTTTGCTCTTCTTCGTTGTTACCACCCACGGTTTCTTCAAAGTGGCGATGGATCTGGCGCATTGCTGAGGCGATCTGCTCGCGCAGATCCATTTCAGTATCGGCATTTAATGCATAACATAAGCGCTGCCAATCTAGGGACTCTCTTGGCAAGGTTTGGGTTTGATCATCATTTATCGCCTGCAGTAAATTCTCTACCCTGCGTAATAATAAGTAGCTGTTTTTCAGCTCATCCACTGCCAGATAATCAAGTTGCCCCAATTCGAGTAAAGTTTTTAGCGATGCAAATAAGCTCTGAGTGCGCAGCGCTGGCTCGCGGCCGCCACGAATAAGCTGGAAACTCTGCACGATAAATTCGACTTCTCGAATACCACCCGCGCCAAGCTTAATATTGTCGGTGAGTTTTCGGCGGCGTACTTCTTGTGAAATAAGCCCTTTCATCTTTCTTAATGATTCAATTGCCGAGAAATCTAAATAGCGGCGATAAACAAAGGGTCTTAATAAATCGTGCAGTTCGTCTGATTCAGCAGTCCACGGGCCGAGTGCGCGCGCCTTGACCATGGCGTAACGCTCCCAATCTCGCCCTTGTTCTTGATAGTAGTCTTCAAGGCCGTTAAAGCTGACCACCAGCGGCCCGCTTTCGCCATAAGGGCGCAGACGCATATCCACCCGATACACAAAGCCATCAACTGTGACTTGGTTAAGCAAGTTAACGAGGCGCTGCCCCATGCGGATGAAAAATTGCTGGTTTTCTAATGAGCGTCTGCCGCCAAGGGTTTCGCCATGTTCTGGAAAGGTAAAAATAAGGTCGATATCTGAGGAGAAGTTAAGCTCGCGACCACCGAGTTTTCCCATGCCTAAAATAAGCAGCTTTTGTGGCTTACCTTGTTTATCACTCGGAGTGCCTAGCGAGGCGCACATTTCACGATATAGCCAGTCGCGGCCAGCAATAACTAGCGCTTCTGCCAATGCCGATAAATCCAGTAATGATTCCTCTAACTGGCTGTAGCTAAGAAAGTCGCGCCACGCCATGCACACCATTTGCTTGTTACGGTATTGGCGTAATACCCGCTTTGCAACTTCTTCATCGGTCACTGGCTCAAGTAAATCAGCGAGTTCTTTATCAAATACTTGGCGATCAAAATTTTGTAGGTTCTGACTAAATAGTTCAGGGATCCACTGGCTATGGCGACAAAGCTGAGTGGCAATAAAATCACTAAGGCCAAAGACCAGTTTTAACTCTTGTTGCTGCTCATCAGTTAAAGATGCAACTAGCTCGGCGGCATTATCTAACAGCCTTTGCCAATATAAGTCTGCCGTTTCCAGCATTTGAGAACTAATTTGCTTATTACCCTGTGTCGCCGTGCGCATAATAATCCCTAACAATTTAGTACATCGACATATTATGTCGTTAATGATATAGATAGAGCGTAATAAAGGTGAGCAATTTTTATCACGGATGTTGAACATTTAGATAAATTGACCAAATCAAGGCCTTATAAACAGGATCCTTGCTTTTTTTATGCTCTAATAGGCAATACTATACTAATTACGCCGCAGCCAAATAATTTCTCTTGCGAATTCAATGTTTCAGCAAGCAATAGCGCGGTATAAGCCTAGCAAGTATTTTGGCTATATTTAGTATTTGTCGTTTGGCTAAGAGCCACTAAAAGTAACATAACCGATTTTGGAGAGACTATGGCAGGAATGCTAATGCGCGTTCTCACCGTCTTAATGGTATTCGCCCTTGCAGGATGTGGCGATGATAGACCAGAGCAAATCGCCAAGTATCAGCAGCTAACGCAGCAGCGATTAGATACCTTGAGTAATATGCTTAATGACGGTCAGGTACGTAATGCTAATTTGCTTAAACAATACGTCCAGGTGTTAGAAAAGCAAAAGCCCGAATTAAGCCCGTTACTTAATGAGCTAGCTACCGACGCCACTAATCGCGGCCCGATGTTTACCTCGTTGACCCGGCGCTTAACCGATACCCAAAATGCGGCTAACTATGTCGATCTCGATCAGCAACTCGCTGAAGTAGAAAACCTCTACCAAGCGGCCGATCCAAGTCTTTTCAACGATATGTTGTCAGATCCACTTAACGTGGTCGCCGATATGTCTGATGGTGCGCTGGCGAGGGTTAACTCTATTAGCCGCGAAGCCGCTGCGCTTGCCAACGGTTCAGAAGACTTTGGTGCCGGTAGCCAATTAGTGGGTAACCCAGCCTATGGTAACTGGCAAACGGGCTCTAACGGCATGTCGTTTTGGGCATGGTACGGCATGTACTCTATGTTCTCTAATCTCACTCGTGGCCCAATCGGTTATGACAGATGGTCGAGCCGCCGTAATTATAGTTACTACAACGATGTAGGTCGTTACCGCTATACCTCGCCTAAACAGGCGCGCGCCCAGACCCAAACCTATGAGCGCACTAAAAAGCAGTTTAGCTCTCAAGGTAAAAAGTTTGATAGCCCGTATGCAAAATCGCGTACCGGTTCAACCAGTCTTTCAAGACAAAGTAGCAGTACCCCAAAAGCTAGCTCAACAGGACGCACTGCGAGCAGTAAGAGCAAGTTCCGCTCAAACTACTCTAAGGACAGCAGCTTCCGTAATTCCAGCAGTCGTACTACTCGCGGTGTTCGCCGAGGCAAATAATTAAGGAACTTTTATGACATTTTTAGACAACTACGGCCTCACTCAAGAGCTACTGATTATTCTGGCAATCGATATCGCCATTGCGGTGTTATTACTCACACTCATGCGTTATTTGCAGGGCTGGACGGTAAAAGTAAATAGCCGCCATGAGCTGGCTGAGAACGACAACTTTGCTTTTGGTATTAGTACTGCTGGCGCGGTGATGGCGTTAGGTATTGTGCTCACTGGCGCAATTACTGGCGAAGCGGCAGAGTCTTATTTAGTCGAAGCCATTGGCATGAGTGCATACGGCTTATTTGGCCTAGTGCTTATCAAGCTTGGGCGCTTTTTACATGACAAAATTGCCCTAAATAACATTGATAAAAACGCGCTGATTATTAAAGGTAATGTATCGGTAGCTATTGTTGATGCGGTTGCGGCAATTGCTACTGCGATTATCATCCGCTCAGTACTATTGTGGGCAGAAGACTTAACCATTTATACCTTTATCGCCATCTTTAGTGCCTTTGCGATTTCACAGCTGATGTTAGTGTTACTGACTCGCGCTCGTGAAAACCGCTATGCTAAGCGCAACCAAGGCGCGTCAATGCAAGATGCACTGGCACAAGGCCATACTGCGTTAGCGATTCGTCACAGTGGTTACATGCTAGCAATGGCCTTTAGCTTTAATGCTGCCAGTCATTTCATTATCTTTAATCCTGAAGCTTATATCGCCAACCTGATTGGCTGGTTAACCTTCTCGATTGTGATGTTAGTGTCGCTGTCACTGTTGATCACTTTGATCAAAAAGCTGGTACTTGCCAACATCAACTTATGCGAAGAAGTTGAGCAGCAACACAATATTGGCCTTGCTGCTGTTGAAGTGGCGATTAGCGTCTCTATCGCCATCATTTTGGCCGCATTAATGGCTTAACGGTTATAAGGGAGCACTTAACAGGCTCCCTTTTTCTTCACTGTTTACATTCTTTTATTACTCTCTAAGCAACAGACACTCGATGCAAACCGACTCAAATAACGCTGTTAGCGACAATCAATCTTTGCAGCAACAAGCCGCAGCCAAGCAAACCACAGCCAATCATTCCGGCACCGAGCAAACTATCGAGTCAGGTAAACTCGGCTGGTTTGATGACATTTTACTGCTAGGCATTATGGCGGTACTTGCTGGTTGTGGCCTGATCTATGAATACCTTTTATCCCATTATGCTGGGCGTATTTTAGGCGCGTTAGAAGCAGCGATTTACACCATGATTGGCCTGATGATCGTCTCTATGGGTTTAGGTGCATTTGCCGCGCGTAAAATCCGCTGCGCCTTTACAGGCTTTGCGGTTTTAGAGCTGTGTGTGGCTTTATGTGGCTCACTCGCGATTTTAATTACCGCTGCGGTTATCGGCTTTGGTCAGCAGTTGCCACTGATTATTGCTAACACTTTAGGTTTGCCAGCTGATCAGCTGCCCGATGGCGGCTTTATCGGCACCCTGCAAAAGCTAGCCGAGTACTTGCCATACGTATGGGGCGTTTTACTCGGACTAATGATAGGTATGGAAATTCCACTTATCGCCCGGGTGCGCCAAGCCATGTCAGAAGCTCACCTAATGCATAACGCTGGCACCATTTATGGCGCCGATTATATTGGTGCGGGTATTGGTGCTGCGATTTGGGTTGGCTTTATGTTAGCCATTGATATTCAGCTTGCCGCAGCATTAACCGCTAGTTTTAACCTGTTAGCGGGTTTTATCTTTATCTGGCGCTTCTGGCACCAAATTCGCCACGCAAAACTGCTGTTAACTGGCCATTTTGTGGCGAGCGGTATTTTAGTATTACTGGCTTTGCATGGCCCATCATGGGAGCAAAACTTCAATAACCTGCTGTATAAAGACAAAGTGGTTTATGCCAAGGCGACTCGCTTTCAGCAATTAACCTTTACCGAGCGTTTACGCGGCAATGGCTTAGGGCCGGTGCATTCCTTGTATATCAATGGTCGCTTGCAATTCTCAAGCAGTGACGAGCATATCTATCACTCATTTTTAGTGCACCCAACCATGGCCGCTAGCGCACGCCATGACAAAGTATTAATTATTGGTGGCGGTGATGGTTTAGGCCTAACGCAAGTATTGCAATGGCAACCTAAGCAAGTCACCTTGATGGATCTCGATGAAGAACTCGTAGGGTTATTTATGGATCCTGCTAGCGATATGCCAGAGCATTTAAGTGATGCATTACTGGCGCTTAATCAAAACGCGCTGAATGATCCTCGGGTACGCATTATGTATGACGACGCCTTTAATGGCGTAGATAAACTGCTGGCAACCGAGCAAAAGTTTGATGCGATTATTGTCGACTTGCCCGATCCTAGCCATCCCGATCTGAACAAGCTTTATTCCGATGCTTTCTATTTGAAGCTTAAGGAACTAATGAGTAATGACGCTGCCTTAACCATACAGTCGACCTCGCCTTATCATGCACCTAAAGCATTTATTTCGGTGGCTAACACACTAGAGCTGGCAGGTTTTAATGTGGACCAATACCACCACAATGTACCAAGTTTTGGCGAGTGGGGTTGGAGCATTGCCACCTTAAGTGGTAAAAGTGCACGTAATAGATTAAACAATATGCAACAGCTACCAGTGAATGATCCTTGGTTAACACCAGGGCTTATTCACGCAGCTTTTGAATTTCCGGGCAATTTCTACCAAGATAAAGCCCAGATTAAGCCCAATGTTTTAGGTTCAAGCCAGCTGTATCAATACCATCAGCAAGCTTGGTTAGAAAATCAGTAGAGTTTATTTTTGAATCGTAAAGATAGCCCTTGACATATTATGTCGCGGTGTTATCTTTAATCACAGACATAATATGTCAATAAGGACAAACATGAATATCCACACAATTGCCAACCACCTAAATGAACTTGGCGACAGCAGCCAGACTGGCTTTCAATTTGACTGTTATCCAATTGCTGGTGACGTGGAAGTCTTACAAGTTAACGTTGTTGGCCGTGAAGAAATTCCGGTATTTGTATCGGTCACGGACAACCAGATCCTTTGCATCAGTTACCTATGGGGCGAGGACGAAGTGAATCAAGAACGTCGTGCAGAGATGTTTGAGACTATGTTAGAGCTCAACATTCCAATGCCACTATCATCATTTGCAAAAATTGATGATAAATACGTGGTTTACGGCGCGCTATCAGTGCAATCAAGCATGCAAGAAATTGAACAGGAACTGTCTGTTCTTTCTGATAACTGTCTCGAAGTCATCGACGAACTAGTCGATTACCTGAACTAAAGGAGCCATATTATGGGCATTCTAAACAAAATTCTTACGGCGTTTCGTGGCGGTGCTACTGAAGTTGGCCAAAGCATCGTAGATGCAAACTCAACACGTATTTTTGAACAAGAGATCCGTGATGCAGAGAAACACCTAACTAAAGCTAAGCGCGACTTAACAGAAGTGATGGCAAAAGAGATGCAAGCGAGCCGAGAAGTGGATCGTCTAAAGCGCTCTGTTGCTGAGCATGAAGGTTACGTAACTCAAGCGCTTGAGAAAGGTAACGAACCATTAGCGCTAGAAGTGGCTGAGAAAATTGCCGAGCTTGACCAAGAGCTAAGCGATCAACAAGCTGCAAACGAAAGCTTTGGTGCTCACGCAACTCGTCTTAAAGAGCTTGTACGCAAAACTGAACGTCAAGTTGCTGATTACCAGCGCCAGCTGACTATGGTTAAAACCACTGAAAGCGTGCAAAAAGCGACAGCAACGATTACTGACTCGTTTGCGGGCAGTAACTCTAAGCTACTCAACGCTAAAGATTCACTAGAGCGCATTAAGGCTCGTCAGCAATCATTTGATGACCGCCTAAAAGCGTCTGAAACTTTGGCTGAAGAGAACAGCGATAAAGCGCTACACGACAAACTTGCAGAAGCCGGTATTGGCGAGCAAAAGTCTAACGCTAACGCTGTACTCGATCGCATTAAAGCCCGTAAAGGCTAAAGGAGACTGGCGTGGGATTTCTAAGCAGCCTATTTGGCAAAAAAGAAGCACCTAAACGTCAACTCGATCACCCATCAAAACTCAATAAGGGAGACATGATCTCCCTTGATGACAGTTTTGCATTGCCGCCACAACTGCGTGGGCAGCAATTGCGAGTTGAAGCAGTGAATACTTACGAGTATCAACGCAAACAACAAACTGAATGGGTGTTAAAAGGTCACGGTAACGACACTATCTTTCTCAGCCTTGATGAAGATGATGAAACTTACCTTGGCCTCTCGATTAAACTTAATCGAGGCCTAGTTGAAGCGCTGTTCGATTTAGATCAATTTAGTGAGATCTTCGAAGAGCCAGGTAAAGCAGAGCTAACCACTAAAACATTGTCGGCTGACTTGCATGATTATGAGCAGTGGTTATCAGCGCACTACCATCAAGTGAGTTCAGGTGATTTTGGCTATTTCCACCGCCAAGACTACCGCGGCCAAAAGCCACCTCAAGATGCCGATGGTGCAACTGGTGATGCCTTTGAAGCATATCAATTACTCGATGATGATGAAGATAAAGCCATTGACGTTGAAGTCTATGAGGGCGGCGAAACCGATGTGATGTTAACCATCTATCGCCCACTATCTGATATCAGAGATTATTGGCCTGGCGCATAAATAAATGGTTCTAATACATTATTGTATTAGAACCATTTTTGTTTCAGCTCCGATGAGTGGTAGCATGGAGCATATTCCGTTCGTTCGATGACGGATAAGTAAATTTTAGGTACCGCACGCATGACCAAACAAAAAAATCCCTTACCAGCGCAATGGCAGCAAAACCAAAAGGCAGCCAAAGCAACCCAAATTGCTTTTGATATGGATGAAAAATTCCAGTACGCAATCCGTAAGGCGGCACTTGATGCAGGCGTGAGCCCTTCTGATCAAATTCGAGAAATATTGGGTCTCAGCGTGACGAAAAGACCAAAGCGTCCGCGCTTGACTGTGTCACTTAGCCCTAGTGATTACGAGATTTTAGCTGAAAAATATCAGTTAGCTGCCGAGCAACAGCTTGAAATTAAAAAGCATGTGCTAGACGACTTGATTCAATTTAGCGCTGAAAAATAGCGCCTCAAGGTGTTTATTGAACCAATAAGCTGCACCGACAACGATGGACCGCGATAATGGTAAATACTAAGCGCTGGTTAATACAACCTGATACTCCCCCCACGCCACTGCAACTGGCGATGATGTTACTATCGCTGCTATCTGTAATACTCGTGTTAGTCATTACATTCGGTCGCGTTGATGGCGAAACCCGGCGCTTACTGTTTTTTATCGACACCTGCATCTGTTTGGTGTTTATGTCTAATTTCTTTTTTGAGCTATTCAAAGCCAGTAGTAAAGCCGAATATCTCAGGCACCATTGGATAGACTTTGTGGCCAGTATTCCCGCCATTGAAGCACTACGAATGGCGCGCCTATTTCAAATTTTACGTGTTGTCAGGCTAATCCGTACTACGCGCTCACTCATTGTGCCCATGCTCAAACAGCGCCGCCAAGCTACCGTTGCCAGTTTGCTGGTCGCGCTAATCACCATTTTAACCTTTGCCTCTGTATTAGTACTGATAGTTGAAAGCGGTGTTGAAGGTGCCAATATCGACACTGCAGAAAGCGCCATTTGGTGGGCACTAGTGACGATTTCTACCGTGGGTTATGGAGATTATTATCCGGTGACCACGGCTGGGCATATTATTGGTGGTGTGGTGATTGTTTGTGGTGTGAGCTTTTTCGGGGTGATCTCCGGTTATATGGCATCAGTATTTGTTGCCCCTGATGAAGCAGAAAAACTTGATAGTCACGCAGAAGAAATTCGCTGTGAGCTCAATAACAGCCTACTTCGTATGGAAGCTAACCAGAAAAAGCTACTGGCTGAAATCGATGAGTTAAAACAAACTATCGAAGAAAAGATCGAAGACAAAATTGACGACAAGCTTGAAGATAAATTAGAAAGCCACCTAGAAAATAGACTTAACGCAGATAAGTAGTTAGCTCTTTAGCACAAACTCACTATCTCAAAAAGCAAAAAGCCCACTGTAATGTGGGCTTTTACGTTTTATATTGCGGCGCGCTTATACATAGTTAACGCCAGTACGGCTCATTTTTCAATGCACTGTGGCGAGAGAACTCCATCGCTTGCACTAAGCTTTGCTCTTTATTCTCTAACCACTGGCTTATATCTAAATAAGCTAGCTCGCTAATGGTTTTAAGTTGACGATATGCAGCTAGGGTTCTAATCCCCAATGCTAAGTCTTGCCAAGGCGCTCTAAATTGATCTCGCGATTTTTCAGGATAGAGACCACCGTAAGCCACACCAACAAAAATACTGTCATCTAGCGCTTTAGCCACTGAAAGGTAATCTGAAGTGCTGAGATCATCATCTTGTGGCATAACAGCTAAAATCTTCTGCCAAGAGTTTTCCTGCATTTGATCGGCGAAATGTTTCAAATCTAACTGTCTATCAATCGCCACAGAGCCATCAATCAATTGAGTTAATAGATCAACTAAATGCACCTGCAGTCTGCCATAACAAATATCAGCAATGAGTTGCTCAACCTCGCCAACAATATCGAGCTGTTGCAGTTTATCTACTGCCACATCCACTAAGGCTTGATACTGCGGTAGTTTCGCGACTAAAGCGGCTCCTTCATCAATAATGCCAAACAAACTTAGCACTTCTTCAATAAAGTTAAGTCGCTGTTCAATATAATCAAAATCGGTTTGAAACGAGTCTTCGAGTAAACCAAATTGTTTGAGCGTGTTTTTAAGCAAACGAATGCATGCTCGTAAACGATAACTCAACATAGGCAGCGCTAGCGGGTCTTGTTCAGGGTCGAGCAACATAGACTCTATGGTTTGCCAGCGATCTAGCCCCAGTGTTAATAGGTTAATCGCCACTTGCTTTAAACTTTGTTGTGGCTCAATTTCAATAAACTTAAGTGGGTCTATGGTATCAGGTGTATGTTGCCCAGCTAATCGATAACCTCTTTGGGCTTTACTTGCTTTACCCAAACGCACAGGTATTTCGCGGCTAACAATACCTGCAAGCGCTAACAAAGCACTGGTATCACCAGCTAATAGTTCAAATTCGAGTTCGCAAATAGCATCGACCGCTTCATCAACTCTTATCTCGCCTATGTCTAATGCAACCTCAACCAAACTGTCTTCAACAAAGATATGCCAACGCTGACGAGTGAAGTCAGTATTAAATAAACAGTATAAATTTGTCTGAATTTGCTCCACATTGGCATCATCTGGCCAAATATCAGCAGGGAATAAATTTAATTGCGGGAAATTTTGATCTACATCAACATTGTATTCAGGACGTGAATGGATCCCGCCAACAACCTGACCTTTAGTCTTAATTGTCTGCTCTAAATGCTGATTAATCCCTCTAATTCGCAACCCCATGTCCAACTTTCTTAACGCTAAATCAGCGGTGTCAAAGTAGCCATTGGTGAGTTCTTCTGTACCTTTAGCATCACAATTAGGTAAGCTATCTAATAGTTTTATAAGGCTTTTCTTGTCATTTTCGTTTAAGAAAAGTTTGAGTTCGATCTCAGCTTCCATCGATGCACCATTCACCTTGTCATCAAAAATTAATCAATCTGTCATCAAAGTTACATACTGTAATATTTCTGCAATAATATCCCCGTAGGATCCGCTTTGCAGTTAGGATATAACTAGCTAGAATAAAAAACTGTCTATTTAAATCGTAAAACACAGTTTTAATACGCGGCCGCTTGAGTTAACATGCGCCCGCTTTTTCCAATAGTGGAATAACCAAAATAGGTACACGGCAATGCCAGTAAACTCTATTTTAGGCGTGTTTGCAAAATCGCCAATTAAGCCTCTTCAAGAGCATATCGACAAAGTATACGACTGTGCGTCATTACTTGTCCCATTTTTTGAAGCTACTGTCGCAGGAGACTGGGACAAAGCCGTTCAATTACGTAAGCAAATTAGCCTTACAGAGCAAGAAGCTGACTCACTAAAGCGTGAGATCCGTTTAACTCTGCCAGGTGGTTTGTTTATGCCTGTTGAGCGTACTGACTTACTGGAGCTACTTACCCAGCAAGATAAGATTGCTAACAAAGCAAAAGACATTTCAGGCCGTGTTATCGGTCGACAACTTGAGCTACCTCAAGCTATTCAAGAACCATTTATCGCTTACTTGCAACGCTGTATTGATGCAGTTTCGTTGTCAAAAGAAGCAATTAACGAACTTGATGATCTGTTAGAAACAGGTTTTAGAGGCCGTGAAGTGGATCTTGTGGCAAAAATGATCGGTGAACTCGATTCTATCGAAGAAGATACCGATGATTTACAGATTAAGATCCGTAGACAGCTTTACGCTATCGAGTCGGAACTCAATCCGGTAGATGTCATGTTCCTCTACAAGATAATTGAGTGGGTTGGTGACTTGGCAGATCTTGCTGAACGAGTCGGTTCTCGCTTAGAGCTAATGTTAGCTCGCGTCTAATCAAAAGATTATCAAGGTAACAAAATGGTTGATGTATTAGTCACCAACGGCCCATGGCTTATTGGTATTGCGGCTGTATTTGGATTTTTAATGGCATGGGGTATTGGCGCAAACGACGTTGCTAATGCTATGGGAACCTCTGTAGGTTCAAATGCTATTACAATTAAGCAAGCGATTATTATCGCTATGATCTTTGAGTTCGCAGGTGCGTATCTTGCTGGTGGTGAAGTTACCAGCACTATTCGTAAAGGCATTATCGACTCAGCTTACTTTATTGATTCACCAGAACTACTGGTTTACGGCATGATCTCTGCGTTACTTGCTGCTGGTATCTGGTTGATCGTTGCGTCAGCACTAGGCTGGCCTGTATCTACTACTCACTCTATTGTTGGCGCTATCGTTGGTTTCGCGGCAGTGGGTGTGGGTACCGATGCAGTTGCATGGGGTAAAGTTGGCGGTATCGTTGGCTCTTGGATTGTAACACCTGCAATATCTGGCTTTATCGCCTTTATGATATTCCAAAGTGTGCAAAAGCTTATCTTCAACACAGATAACCCACTAGAAAACGCTAAGCGTTATGTACCTTTCTATATGGCTCTTGCGGGCTTTATGATGTCACTAGTGACAATCACTAAAGGTCTTAAGCACGTGGGTCTGCACTTCAGCACAGCTGAGGCGTATGGCTTAGCAACATTGATTGCCGTTACTGTTGGTTTTGGCGGTATGCTTGCGATTAAGCGTCTTAAAATGGACACTAGTGCAGACCGTCAAACTCAGTTTGGTAACGTTGAGAAAGTATTTGCTATCTTAATGGTTGTAACTGCATGTTGTATGGCATTTGCTCACGGTTCTAACGACGTAGCTAACGCGATTGGCCCTCTAGCAGCAGTTGTTTCTGTTGTTGAAAGCGGTGGTCAAATCAATAGCACTGCAGCACTTGTTTGGTGGATTCTGCCTCTTGGTGCTATCGGTATCGTAATGGGTCTAGCTATCTTTGGTCAGCGCGTAATGCAGACTATTGGTAAGAACATTACTCACTTAACGCCAAGCCGTGGTTTTGCAGCTGAGCTTGCTGCAGCATCAACAGTTGTTATTGCTTCTGGTACTGGTCTACCTATCTCTACTACACAAACACTTGTTGGTGCAGTTCTAGGTGTGGGTATGGCACGTGGTATTGCAGCAATTAACATTGGTGTTGTACGTAACATCGTAGTTTCTTGGGTTGTTACTCTTCCAGCAGGTGCTGGTCTTTCAATCATGTTCTTCTTCATGATTAAAGGTATCTTTAACTAACACCTGAGCACGATGAGTACCTCTGGTACAGCGTGATGATGAGGGAAGTTTGATATTTTTTGTATCAAACTTCCCTTTTGCGTTTTATCCCCCTTTTTGCTACTTGCATTAGCCCCCTGAAATCCCTAGCATGTGGGCTAAATTTCGTAGAAGAGAATAGATTAGTGTTAAGAATTCTAGTTATTGTGGGAATGATGTTACTTTCCCCTTCTTTACTTGCTGCAAACCAAACGCGCTACATCTCTGATGATGTTTATATCTACCTTCATGGTGGACCGGGAACTCAATTCCGCATATTGGGTAGTATTGAAGCTGGGCAACAAGTGACTTCTCTTGAAGAGACTCAAGGCGATTACAGCAAGATTGTTGATCACAAAGGTCGTGAAGGCTGGATCCAATCAAAAATGCTCAGCAAGTCGACTAGCTTGCGTGTTCAACTACCAGCAATTCAAGCTGAACTTGAGCAAACTAAAGCTAAACTTGAAACAGCACTAAATACTAGTGACAGCAATGCTGAAGAGCTAAGCCAAGTGAAATCTCAATTGGCTGCAGCAGAGAAAGCACTTTCAAGCGCTAGCTTAGAGCGTGACAACGCCAAAGCAACATTGGCTAACATGCAAAAGAATGAACGCTTTGAAATGTGGAAACAAGGTGGTTTTATTGCTGCCGGTGGTTTACTTCTAGGTATTATTTTAGTGTACCTACCAAAGCCACAGCGTAAACCTAAAAATCGCTGGTAAAATCCCGCAAGAATGACTGCCAAAATAATTGGGCAAATAGTCTAAAAATGAAAGCCTGTGTTGTTAACATGGGCTTTTTTATTGCCGCTAACCCGTTGCTAAAAAATCACAGATAACGAATCGTAATTCAAAGCGGTCTTTTGCTCACATTAAACTCCTTAGAAAATATCAATCTCGCTAAACATTAGTAAAACCACTGATAAAAACCGCAAAATTCAATCGTTCAGCGATTTTATTAACATTAGCGCAACCCTTTATATCACTGGGCTAGCGCACTTTTTACTCAGCGAAAATCAAACGTTAATCACATCGGATGTCACAAAGGTGTCCCCCGTCACATTTTGTATGTATAATCGCCGCGAGAACGCCTTAGATTGTATACAAAAGAAAAACAGTCAAGGCCAATCGACACAATTATTCAAGCAATTTTGCCCATATGGCCTAGATGGAAGTGATTAATATGTTCAAAGCGAGTGAAGTACTAACTGGGCGTTATGACTCAGCCGATCTCAACGAACTGTTCCAAGCGATCAGCGATAACTATATTGTCGATGAAGAGCAATATTTATCAGATTTGATCAAGTTGGTTCCTTCGAGCAATGAAGAGCTCAATCGTGTGACTAACCGTGCACATGAGCTAGTTAATAAAGTCCGTCAATATGACAAAAAAGGCCTAATGGTCGGTGTCGACGCTTTCCTACAGCAATACAGTTTGGAAACCAACGAAGGCATTATTTTAATGTGCCTTGCAGAGGCTTTATTACGTATTCCAGATTCAGATACTGCCGATGCGCTAATTGAAGATAAACTGTCGGGCGCTAAGTGGGATGAACACATCAAAAAGAGCAACTCTATTTTGGTGAACGCATCAACTTGGGGACTCATGTTAACCGGTAAAGTGGTTAAACTTGACCACGATATTGATGGCAAGCCAAGTAGCCTACTTAATCGCTTGGTCAACAAGGTTGGTGAGCCAGTTGTAAGAAAGTCGATGCTGGCTGCCATGAAGATCATGGGTAAGCAGTTTGTACTTGGGCGCACCGTAAAAGAAGCGCTTAAAAACAGTGTCGATAAGCGTAAGATGGGTTATACCCACAGCTATGACATGTTAGGCGAAGCTGCACTCACTAAAAAAGATGCCCAAAAATACTTTGAAGAATACTCAAACGCGATTGCAGCCTTAGGTAGCCAAAATTACGACACCAGCAATGCACCTAGACCAACCATCTCAATTAAGCTCTCTGCGCTACACCCTCGCTATGAAGTAGCTAATGAAGACAGAACCCTGACCGAGCTATATGACAGCTTAACCCGTCTGGTTCAGCAAGCTCGTAGCCTAAATGTTGGCGTTTCAATCGACGCTGAAGAGATGGATAGATTAGAACTATCATTAAAACTCTTCCAAAAGCTATACAACTCAGATGCCGCCAAAGGCTGGGGGCTGTTAGGTATTGTTGTTCAAGCATACTCAAAGCGTGCACTGCCAGTACTATGTTGGCTAACACGCTTATCAAAAGATCAAGGTGATGAAATACCGGTACGCTTGGTAAAAGGCGCGTACTGGGATAGCGAGCTAAAGTGGTCGCAGGAAAACGGTGAAGCTGGCTACCCACTTTATACTCGCAAAGCGGGTACCGACGTTTCTTACCTTGCTTGTGCAAGATACTTACTATCTGACGCCACAAAAGGCGCCATCTACCCGCAATTTGCCAGCCACAACGCACAAACTATTGCCAGCATTACCGATATAGCAGGCGATCGTGATTATGAATTCCAGCGCCTACATGGCATGGGTGAAGAGCTATATGACACGCTACTTGCCGAGAGCGGCGTTAAAAAAGTCCGTATCTATGCCCCTGTTGGTGCTCATAAAGACTTGCTGCCTTACTTGGTTAGACGTTTACTTGAAAACGGCGCTAACACTTCGTTTGTTCACAAGTTGGTCGATCTTAATACACCGATTGAGTCGTTAGTGGTTCATCCTTTAAGAACCCTTAAAGATTACAAAACCTTAGCTAATACTAAAATCGTGTTACCAGAGGATATATTTGGTCCTGAGCGTAAAAACTCTAAAGGGATCAACATGAACATCCTTTCTGAGTCGACTCCGTTTTTTGCCGAACTAGATAAGTATAAAGATGTCACTTGGAATGCGGGTCCTTTGGTTAACGGTGTAACGCTTAGCGGTGAAACTAAAGAAGTTGTAAGCCCATTTGATACCGACCGCTTTGTTGGCAATATCACTTTCGCTGATGAACAAGCAGTTGAATTGGCGTTTGCTAGTGCTCAGGCCGCTTTTCCAGCTTGGTGCAACACCCCTGTAGAAGTACGCGCTAATGCACTATTTAAACTGGCTGATTTGCTAGAAGAACACCGCGAAGAACTGATTGCACTTTGTACCCGCGAAGCAGGTAAGAGTATTCAAGATGGTATCGATGAAGTCCGTGAGGCTGTCGATTTCTGTCGCTACTACGCAGTCAATGCCAAGAAGATGATGGAAAAGCCGACATTGCTACCAGGACCTACGGGAGAGCGTAATCAGCTATACCTCGAAGGCCGTGGTATCTTTATCTGTATTAGCCCATGGAACTTCCCATTAGCTATCTTCTTAGGTCAAGTGACAGCCGCGCTAGCGGTTGGTAACACGGTTATCGCTAAACCCGCAGAGCAAACTTCAATCGTTGGTTACCGCGCCACACAGCTTGCCCATGAGGCTGGGATCCCGAAAGAAGCATTACAGTTCCTACCGGGCACTGGTGCGACAGTTGGCGCAGCGATTACCTCAGATGAGCGTATTGCAGGCGTATGCTTTACCGGTTCTACCGCCACCGCAAAACAGATTAACCGCACACTTGCTATGCGTGAAGGGCCAATCATCCCAATTATCGCAGAAACCGGTGGTCAGAATGCAATGGTGGTGGACTCTACTTCGCAACCTGAGCAAGTGGTTAATGATGTCGTGTCATCCTCATTCACCAGTGCAGGCCAACGCTGCTCAGCGCTACGAGTATTATTCTTACAAGAAGATATTGCCGATCGCGTACTCGATCTGATGAAAGGTGCCATGGATGAGCTAACCATTGGCGATCCACACTTTATAAAAACTGATGTTGGCCCAGTGATTGATGCAACAGCGGCGGCTAACCTAAATGCCCATATTGAGCATATTAAGCAAGTAGGGAAGTTGATCAAACAGGTCGAATTGCCGCCTGGAACCGAAAACGGCCACTATGTTGCACCAACAGCAGTAGAAATTGATTCAATCAGAGTATTAGAGAAGGAACATTTCGGTCCGATTTTACATGTGATCCGTTATAAGTCTTCTGAGCTAGAAAGAGTAATTGAAGAAATTAACTCGACCAACTTTGGTTTGACCTTAGGGATCCACAGCCGCAACGAAGCTTACGCCTTAAAGCTAGCTGCAAAGATCCGTGCTGGTAACGTTTATATCAACCGTAACCAAATTGGTGCAGTAGTTGGTGTTCAGCCTTTTGGTGGTCAAGGCCTATCTGGTACTGGCCCTAAAGCCGGTGGTCCACACTACCTCACACGCTTTATAACCGAAAAGACTCACACCAATAATATTACCGCTATTGGTGGTAACGCGACGTTATTGTCTTTAGGTGATAGCGACGAGTAACCTACATAAAACCATAGGTTAATAACTAAAGCCGGTTACTTTGTAGCCGGCTTTTTTGTATTTAGCTAACACTAAACCATGCTTTTTTAATATTCAGACAAGCAATAACCAGCATAATACACACTCCGCTACACTGCGTATTTAATAAAGTTGCTTATTATTTGAGATAACTCACTCAATATACTGAACAATCTATATACTCAACTTTAACTATTGCTCTATAATGCAGCGGATTTTTCTAGCGCACCTTTACGCTAAATATTTACTATTTACTGGCCTAATCAGCGAGTAAACCTTAATTTTATCAGTGATAAAACAATGAATCTTTCGATAAAGAACAAGATCCAACTTGCTGTATTAATCATAATTTTAGTGATTAGCACTACTCTAGCCAGTATTTCTACTCGTCAACTAACTCAAGACACTGAAGTAGCGATTGCAGACCGCTTTAGATTACATGCTGAAGCCGTAAGCAATAATATTTTTAGTTGGCTAGAAGATAAACGCCGCATCATTATTGCTAACGAAGACAGAATTAGTCGCGGTCATGACAGTGATAGAGAACTATTGTTAACCCTAAACGGCGGCGGCTTTATTGACGTTTATGCTGGTTTTGATACTGGTGATATTATCTCTGGCGATAAAACTCAGCCTTGGCCTGAAGATTATGATCCACGTACCCGCCCATGGTACAAGTTGGCGTATAACAGCAATGAAATGATCGCCACTCCGCCATATATTGATATTACCGGCGCAGCGGTTGTGACTTTAGCCCAGCGCTTTAACGGCGTAATGAATGGCGTGCTAGCAGCAGACCTAAGCATTGGTTATATCACTGAGCAAATTAACAACCTCAACATTGATAATGCTGGTTTTGCGTTTTTGCTTGATGAAAACAATAAAATCCTAGCGTTTCGCGATAGTAGCTACGCCCAAAAAGACGCTTCTCGTCTCGCAAAAGTGCTAACCCCAGCTCATATTGAAACCTTGCTTAACCAAGGCGAAATAAACACCATTGAATGGCAAGATGGCACAGATAAACTTGTACGCCTAACCAACTTACAAGGTACTAAATGGACCTTAGGTATTGTTGAAGATAAAGCTCTCGCCTATGAAGCAATTGAACAGCAAGTGCTACAATCATTAGCGGTAGTTGCAGTGCTAGCCTTGCTTATTCTGTTATTGGCGTCGTTTATCGTCAATCACATGTTCAAGCCACTACAGCAGTTAACCGATGCCATTGAAACCCTGTCTAAAGGTAATGGGGATTTAACTCAGCGTTTTGCTGCGACCAAACAAGATGAAATAGGCCTACTTGAAAGCCATATGAACCGCTTCTTAGAAAGCCTGCAAGTGATGGTTAAAGCTATTTCAAGCGATACAGAGCAGCTGATTAAGCAAATTAATGAGTCGTCAGATATTGCAGCAAAAGCCAGCGAAGGGGTTAATGGTCAGCACCAAGATGTGGATCAGATAGCAACTGCTATTCACGAGATGTCAGCGACTGCCAGTGAAGTGGCAAACCATGCTGAAATGACAGCAAACGCAGCGCAAGTATCGACTCAAGCATGTATTGAAGGCAGCGACGTTATTAGCAAAAACAGTGAATCGATTGAGCAGTTATCACTGCAACTAGGTGATGCATCATCAGTGGTCTCCGCTCTCGAGCAAAATGCAACTGACATCAATCAAATTCTATCGACTATCCAAGCAATTGCTGAGCAAACTAACTTGCTTGCGCTTAACGCTGCCATTGAAGCTGCCCGAGCAGGTGAGCAAGGGCGAGGCTTTGCAGTTGTAGCTGATGAGGTACGAGTATTAAGTCATCGCACTCAAGACTCTACCGAAGAAATTAGAACCATGATTGCGACCTTGCAGCAAAATAGCCAGCAAGCAGTAAGCTCTATGGCATCAAGCACTGATATCGCTAAATCAAGTGTTGAGTTTGCAAACCAAGCTAAACAAAGTTTAGAGCGCATTACTAACTCTATTACTGAGATCAATGATATGGCGACCCAAATTGCCAGCGCAGCTGAAGAACAACGCGCAGTGTCAGAAGATATCAGCCGCAATACTCAAGCAATTAACGATACCTCAAACGAGCTGTCGTCGCAGACTCAAGAGGTCAGCGACAACGCGCAGATGATGCTGCGCACCTCGAGTGAGCTGAGCGATCGCGTATCACGTTTTAAAATTTAGCCCATCTCAATGCTAAAAGCCCTGCAACAGCAGGGCTTTTAGTCGTTACTGAAAATAAATAATCAACCAAAAATATACAATGAACCTTACGATAAAAAACAAGATCCAGCTTGCCATACTCATGGTAATTATAACGATTACCGCAACCCTAGCGGTGATATCTGTAAACCAGTTACAGCACAACACCGAGCAAGCCATTTCAGATCGTTTCACTCTGCAAGCAGATGCAGTAAGTAATAACATTGCTAGCTGGTTAGACAGCAAAAATCATATTATCGATGCCAACGAAGCCCGCTTAGCCCAAGGCGTTAGCAGTCAAAGCGACCTAGAGTTAAGCATAGAATCTGGCGGCTTTATTAACTTATACATGGGGTTTGATAACGGCTTAGTGGTATCGGGAGACAAGTCCGTCAACATTCCTGCTGATTTTGATGGTCGCAGCCGCCCTTGGTATCAAGATGCTTATCGCAGCCATGGCATTATCACTACCGAGCCTTATGTTGATATTTCTGGCGATATCGTGGTGACCTTAGCTAAGCGCTTTAACGGTAGCAGTAACGGCGTATTAGCAGCCGACTTAAGTATTGGCTATATCACAGAGCAAGTGAGCGATTTGAATATTGCCAATGCAGGCTTTGCTTTTTTACTGGATGAAAATAATAAAATTCTTGCCTTTAGAGACAGCAGCTTCGCTCAGCAAACAGCTAATAAACTCGCTAAAGGACTTACACCAGCCTATATCCAGCAGCTACGCCAAACTGGTGAGATCAGCACTATTGAATGGCAAGATAGCAAAGACAAATTACTGCGCTTAACTCCTCTTAAAGGCACTGCTTGGACACTAGGCTTAGTTGAAGACAAATCTTTAGCCTACGAGGCTATCCAAGAGCAAGTTATGCAGTCTATCTTTGCAGTCGCTTTACTGGCTTTTATCATTTTGGTTATCGCGACATTAATCGTAAACAGCATGTTTAAGCCACTGCAACAGCTGACCAAAGCGATTGAAACCTTATCTAATGGTAATGGCGATCTAACGCAACGTTTTTCAGCAAACAGACTAGATGAAATTGGTGAACTTGAGCGCCATATGAACCGATTCATCGCAAGTTTACAGCAGATGATCAAAGCTATTTCTAATGATGCCGAGCAGTTGATCAAACAGATCCATGACTCATCAGATATCGCCGCTAAAGCTAGTGATGGCGTCAATGCTCAACATCAAGATGTTGATCAAATTGCTACCGCTATCCACGAAATGTCAGCTACCGCTAGTGAAGTGGCTAACCACGCTGAAATGACCGCTAATGCAGCGCAAGTATCAACTCAAGCCTGTATCGAAGGTAATGAAGTGATCAGCAAAAACAGCCAATCTATTGGTCTATTATCAGAGCAGTTAGGTGATGCGTCACAAGTGGTGTCAGCCCTTGAAGCTAACGTTACAGAGATCAATACGATCCTATCTACCATTCAGGCGATTGCTGAGCAAACTAACTTACTTGCGCTAAATGCTGCGATTGAAGCTGCACGAGCTGGCGAGCAAGGACGTGGCTTTGCCGTTGTTGCCGATGAAGTACGAGTATTGAGTCACCGCACTCAGGACTCTACCGAAGAGATCCGCAATATGATTGCGACCTTGCAGCAAAATAGTCAACAAGCGGTAGCATCGATGGCATCGAGCACAGAAATTGCCGATAGCAGTGTTGAACTTGCCAACCAAGCCAAGCAAAGCCTAGCGCGTATCACTGACTCAATTACCGAAATCACTGATATGGCGACCCAAATTGCCAGTGCAGCTGAAGAGCAACGCGCCGTGTCAGACGATATCAGCCGTAATACCCAAGGTATTAGCGAAACCTCGCATCAATTATCAGCGCAGACCCAAGAAGTTAGCGACAATGCTCAGATGATGCTGAACACTTCTAACGAACTCAGCGAGCGAGTATCACGCTTTACTATTTAAAGCTCGCCAGTAAAAGATCCACCTTCTGAAGAAGGTGGCTTTGATATAACTCCCTAAAAGGGAGCTTTCCTACCGTGCGTTAACAAGACGCCGTAAATA
>NZ_JALNTW010000038.1 GCF_023161665.1 Shewanella sp. 1CM18E | reverse complement strand
CAGCTCCCGCAACCAATTCTTTTATAGCAGAATTAAAACAGTTATTAGCGTTTATTACGGACGCGGGATGGAGCAGTTTGGTAGCTCGTCGGGCTCATAACCCGAAGGTCGTTGGTTCAAATCCAGCTCCCGCAACCAATTCTTTTATAGCAGAATCAAAACAGTTATTAGCGTCAACACGGACGCGGGATGGAGCAGTATAAAAGCTACTCGGACTCAACTCTTTATAAAAGATAGGGCGAAGGTCGTTGCTAAGCTTTTGTAAAAAGTAATTCAGCTCCCGCAACCAATTCTTTTATAGCAGAATTAAAACAGTTATTAGCGTTTATTACGGACGCGGGATGGAGCAGTTTGGTAGCTCGTCGGGCTCATAACCCGAAGGTCGTTGGTTCAAATCCAGCTCCCGCAACCAATTCTTTTATAGCAGAATCAAAACAGTTATTAGCGTCAACACGGACGCGGGATGGAGCAGTATAAAAGCTACTCGGACTCAACTCTTTATAAAAGATAGGGCGAAGGTCGTTGCTAAGCTTTTGTAAAAAGTAATTCAGCTCCCGCAACCAATTCTTTTATAGCAGAATTAAAACAGTTATTAGCGTTTATTACGGACGCGGGATGGAGCAGTTTGGTAGCTCGTCGGGCTCATAACCCGAAGGTCGTTGGTTCAAATCCAGCTCCCGCAACCAATTCTTTTAT
>NZ_JALNTW010000037.1 GCF_023161665.1 Shewanella sp. 1CM18E | reverse complement strand
GACTGGGGTGAAGTCGTAACAAGGTAGCCCTAGGGGAACCTGGGGCTGGATCACCTCCTTACCTATACGACTAACTTAATAGTTGTTGAGTGTTCACACAGATATGCTTGTCGTAAAGAAAGAGCAAATTACGTTGGGTCTGTAGCTCAGCTGGTTAGAGCGCACCCCTGATAAGGGTGAGGTCGGTGGTTCAAGTCCACTCTGACCCACCAAAATCTCAGTTTTCTCCTAAACGAAGATTTTGTTTTAACGTAAATTTGTTTGACTGCATGTAAATGGGGCTATAGCTCAGCTGGGAGAGCGCCTGCCTTGCACGCAGGAGGTCTGCGGTTCGATCCCGCATAGCTCCACCATTTACATCTTCTCTTTTGAGTTGATACATGCACTGGTTAGAGATGCCAAAGATAAATGCAAAATTTATCTTTGGCTTTTTTAAGCCCGCTCTTTAAAAATTTGGAAAGCTGATAGTAATAATCGAAAGATTATTGCGAAATTAAAAATTGAGTTCTAAAACACTTAACATTAAGTGTCTTGGCTTAAGACTTAACGGTTTTAAGTAAAAAATTCTAATTTTGGCGAAAGTAGAAACCATTAGTTACGATGCGGCTGTTTTATCTACCCTGATAGAACAACGGATATATCTCATAGAGACTTATTTGGGTTGTATGGTTAAGTGACTAAGCGTATATGGTGGATGCCTTGGCAGTCAGAGGCGA
>NZ_JALNTW010000036.1 GCF_023161665.1 Shewanella sp. 1CM18E | reverse complement strand
GACAACATGGACGCCACAGACGGCGCGCTAACTGTTGCGCTAACCGTTAATGATAACGCTGAAACCGCCAATATCTCTGGTACCACAACTGACGTGGCACCAGATTCAACAGTCACGCTGACCTTAACCGACAGCGCGGGCAATGTGCAGCAAGTGACGGGTGTCACCGTTAATGATGACGGCACTTATTCGATTGATAGCGTCGATATCTCAGGTCTGGTCGATGGTGATATCAAAGTCGAAGCCAGCGCAGAAGATCGCAACGGCAATGCTGTCAATGGTAGCGATACTGACAACATGGACGCCACCGATGGCGCGCTAACTGTTGCGCTAACCGTTAACGATAACGCTGAAACCGCCAATATCTCTGGTACCACAACTGACGTGGCGCCAGGTACAACAGTGACTCTCACGCTCACCGATAGCGCTGGCAAAATACAAATCGTCACGGGTGTGACAGTTAATGATGACGGCACTTACTCGATTGATGGCGTCGATATCTCAGGTCTGGTTGATGGTGACATCACGGTTAACGCCAGCGCAGAAGATCGCAATGGCAACACCGTTAACGATGAAGCCACCGACAACATGGACGCCACCGATGGCGCGCTAACTGTTGCGCTAACCGTTAACGATAACGCTGAAACTGCGAACATCTCGGGCACCACAACTGACGTGGCACCGGGCAGCACAGTCACGCTGACCCTGACCGATAGCGCCGGCAATACGCAAGATAT
>NZ_JALNTW010000035.1 GCF_023161665.1 Shewanella sp. 1CM18E | reverse complement strand
CGTGTAGAAACGACATTGTATAAGACTCATGATGCAATGGAGTTGATGAATAAAAAAGTAGAAGCGAATACCGCAGCAACTCAAACAGCAATGAATGACGTCAAGCAAGTTCAGAATGAACTTGATTACACGCAAGAGCAGTTAGTGTTAAAGACTGTTTCAGCGAAAGAAGCATTACAGGATGCCGCTTTAAATGCTGATGAGCAGCTATCAACGCACTTGCAAGCCAAGCAAGAGGTGGCTCGAATTGAGCTAACAAAGTCTAAGGTTAAACTAACTAAAGAGCTTGAGAGTTTACAAACTCAAATTGATAACTTGGGCAATGAAGTTGGTGTGCCAGGAAGTGGTATTGATGAGGGATTAATAGCAGGCCTTGAGGCAGCCAAAGTTGAAGTTGAAAAAGCAATTATTGCAACGAACGAAGATATTCAACGTGTAGAAACGACATTGTATAAGACTCATGATGCAATGGAGTTGATGAATAAAAAAGTAGAAGCGAATACCGCAGCAACTCAAACAGCAATGAATGACGTCAAGCAAGTTCAGAATGAACTTGATTACACGCAAGAGCAGTTAGTGTTAAAGACTGTTTCAGCGAAAGAAGCATTACAGGATGCCGCTTTAAATGCTGATGAGCAGCTATCAACGCACTTGCAAGCCAAGCAAGAGGTGGCTCGAATTGAGCTAACAAAGTCTAAGGTTAAACTAACTAAAGAGCTTGAGAGTTTACAAACTCAAATTGATAACTTGGGCAATGAAGTTGGTGT
>NZ_JALNTW010000033.1 GCF_023161665.1 Shewanella sp. 1CM18E | reverse complement strand
AGAAGTGAAACGCAATATCGCCGATGGTAGTGTGGGGTCTCCCCATGTGAGAGTAGGTCATTTCCAGGCGCCAAATTTACGAAATAGCCCCAGCACGAAGTGTTGGGGCTTTTTTGTATGTTCAGTTTTTGTAAGGTTACTCGAACATGGGAAATAAACAGCGCATGCGCAGCAAGTATCATTACCATGTGATAGTAGGGCGAAGTGAGTGCGTTTATGAAGCTTAGCTTCATGCACTTATGGAGCGCGGAGAACTTGTTCGAAGCTGGCCATTTCCAGGCGCCAAATTAGTATTAAAGCCCGCTACCATGTAGCGGGCTTTTTTACGTCTGCAATTTGTGCAATATCCTGCTTTTTATAGGCGTCACCCATCAACAATACTGTTATTTTTTGATGGCAGCCTGGCTTTAGCTCGCTTAAATGAGTTTTTTGATGAAAAGAGGCTGACATAGAGCGATGAATCTAGCTTCAATATTGACCGTTTCGTCATTATTGGCCGTCACTATTGTTACCCGCTACCCGCTACCCGCTACCCGCTACCCGCTACCCGCTAGCCGCTAGCCGCTACAAGATCTCAACGACTCAATATGATTTTTTTCTCTTTTGTGCTCATAGCGCCAACCGAAGCCGTCATTTCTCGCTATCACCTGCTTGCTCATCAATGAAACCCTTGCCTATGCTTGTGGTTCGTCTCGGTTTAGTTGATTTGGAGCCGCTTCTATATAAATTTGTCTGAATGTTTTGATCCCTAGGGGGCTGTGCTAAATGATTTGAAGCGGTAGCTGATAAGTGTTGCTGATAAATAGGCGGAACACAGCTTTTAGGTTAGCTATAGATTTGGAATTTATAGCCAAGAAAGGGGGCTGAATACCTATGCAAAAGGAAAGTGGTCGAGAGGGAGTGGCTAATCTATTAAGATGGAGCGCCTTTATTGAAGGTGTTTAATGTAAAAATCAGCAATAAGTGATGATTTTATATTAAGAGGTGTCGGGTTTTTCAGCGCTGGGAGTAAATTGACAGCCTTACATAAGTATTATTTGGCTTATATTCAAGGCAATTGTGTTGTGTCGTCGATGAACCTTGAGCGAGAAATCGAGATTGTGAGTCATAATATTGCATTATTTTTAGTTGTGGACCTCCTTGTCGTACCAAGGTGAGACGCTTTAAGTGGCTGAAAAACTGACCTTGCAAAATTTTGGTTAGCGGCTGTTGGGTTTCATGTTCGCTATTCATTAGCGGGGAAACTGCTTTTTTAGTCCTATTTTCATACGTATCGTTTGATAACTATGCGTTTGATTCGAAAAAGCTAATTTTATTGAAAACAGCGCTTGCGCTCATCCGATAACTCCCTATAATGCGCATCCACTGACACGGCACAGCAGGCCTCCTACCCAGCGTAAACGCTAGATAGAACGGGACTTGCAGCAATGTTAGAGAGATTAACTTCTACGGGAATTAGCCTCAGGTGACAATCGCTTTAAGAGCTTCGGGTTTTGCTTCTTTTCACGAGAGTGATTAAGAAATCATCGCTTGAAAAACTTCTTAAAATAAGCGCTTGACGCCAACATCAGGAAGTGTAGAATACGCCTCCTCAGCCA
>NZ_JALNTW010000032.1 GCF_023161665.1 Shewanella sp. 1CM18E | reverse complement strand
ATGGTACGGGAAGAGAGACTTGAACTCTCACACCTTGCGGCACCAGAACCTAAATCTGGCGTGTCTACCAATTCCACCACTCCCGCACAGACTCTGCTTCACATCCAGAACACGATGTTCATATTTTACATCTTGAAAAGATGGTAGCAATGGCGGGACTTGAACCTGCGACCCCAGCATTATGAGTGCTGTGCTCTAACCAGCTGAGCTACATTGCCATCTTTCTTTTTCATCCCCCTGTCTGGGGAACGGGGCGTATTATGCTTATTAGGCTTAATCAGGTCAACTGCTTTTTTCTGCAAATTTACCGAAAGCGCATTGTTCGGCGATAAGTTCACCAAACTGAGCAACAGACACCCAAAAAACAGCCTTTTCTAAGAACATTTTAGCGTTTTTTCGCCTTGAGCATTCTTGCTGTAGTGAATTTTATTAACGAACTCTACTAGATGAATGTACTTAAATGCCCTTTTTTACGGTCAAATCCATGCTTATATATCGAAGCTTCAACTCGCTACCGCGACGTTGTTATTCGCTAGGCGTTCTAATCTATACATCAACAGTCATCTAGCTACCTACGACAGCCAAACAACTTATGATCACTTAAACGTTATTTAGGTAGATAGACGCCTGTTCTAATCAACTTTAATCGCTGTCATAAAAAATACAGCTATAAATTGTAGGCAAACCATAGATACAAAAACGGCGACTATGTAAGTCGCCGTTTGCTTTTCAACGTATAATTAAAGTTATACGTTAAATAAGAAGTGCATTACATCACCGTCTTTAACTGTGTAGGTTTTACCTTCTACACGTAGCTTACCGGCTTCTTTAGCCCCCGCTTCACCTTTATAAGTGATGAAGTCATCGTACGCCATAACTTGTGCACGAATAAATCCACGCTCAAAATCAGTGTGAATAACACCGGCCGCTTGTGGTGCGCTTGCGCCAACACGTACCGTCCAAGCACGAACTTCCTTAACACCGGCAGTAAAGTAAGTTTGCAGACTTAATAAGTCGTAACCTGCACGAATAACACGGTCCAGACCTGGCTCTTCTAAACCTAGATCAGCCATGAATTCTTCACGGTCTTCGGTATCCATTTCAGCAAGCTCAGATTCAATTGCAGCACATACTGCAACAACAACAGCATTTTCTTCAGCTGCGATTGCTTTTACTGTGTCTAAGTGAGGGTTATTATCAAAACCATCTTCAGCTACGTTAGCAATATACATAGTTGGCTTAAGCGTTAGGAAGTTTAGGTAACCAACAGCAGCAAGTTCTTCTTTAGTTAGCTCCATAGAACGTAGCATTTTGCCTTCGTCTAATACTGGACGCATCTTTTCAAGAACAGCCACTTCAAACTTAGCTTCTGCATCGCCGCCTTTAGCACGCTTAGCTTGACGAGTAATAGCACGCTCACATGAATCTAGGTCAGCAAGAGCAAGTTCAGTGTTAATCACTTCGATATCGCTTGCAGGGCTAACTTTATTAGCAACGTGAACAATATTATCGTCTTCAAAACAACGCACAACATGGCCAATTGCATCAGTTTCACGGATGTTAGCTAGGAACTTGTTACCTAGACCTTCACCTTTAGATGCACCAGCAACAAGGCCTGCAATATCAACAAATTCCATTGTTGTTGCTAAGATGCGCTCTGGCTTAACGATTTCAGCCAATGCATCTAGACGTGGATCCGGCACAGGAACCACACCTGTATTTGGTTCAATAGTACAGAACGGGAAGTTCGACGCTTCGATACCAGCTTTAGTTAGTGCGTTGAAAAGTGTTGATTTACCAACGTTTGGCAGGCCTACGATGCCGCATTTGAAACCCATATTGTTACCTTTATATCAATGAATGACTTGAAGCAAAGCTCCAAGCACTTGTTTAAGCTTTAAAAGAATGCAGTCTATGCATCGCCTTTGCCATATCTTGGTTGAACAAGACTTCTGTTGAACGCACAGCTTCATCAACGGCAGCATCCATCAGTTCTTGATCGGTTGGGGAAGCTTTACTTAGTACGTAATTGCTCACCTGGCTTTTATCGCCTGGGTGACCAATACCAATGCGTAAACGGTAAAAGCCTTTATCATTAGCAAGTTTTGCAATGATATCTTTAAGACCATTATGGCCGCCATGGCCACCACCCAACTTGAACTTCGCAACGCCCGGCGGCATATCTAGCTCATCGTGCGCAACTAATATTTCTTCTGGTGCGATACGAAAAAAATTCGCTAATGCACCAACCGACTTACCACTTAAGTTCATAAAGGTTGTCGGAATTAACAGCCGTACATCTTTGCCATGCAAGGTAGCTCTTGCTGTCATGCCAAAGTACTTGCTATCTAATGTTAATGTGGCACCACAGACTCTAGCGAGTTCTTCTACGTACCACGCACCAGCATTATGGCGAGTTCGCTCATACTGCGCGCCGGGATTTGCAAGCCCAACTATCAGTTTAATATTGCTCATAGTACTCAGTCTGTTATTGCCTTACTTAAGTTTTGCCGCCAAGGTTCAGCCCTAGCCGCAAAATTAAAAACGCGGCATTTTAGCACTCAAATAGGCTACCAACAAATTATACGCAAATTTCAATTATTGTTTATGTCAATCGAGCAACTAATATGGTGCTACTCAATCACGCTATATGCAGAAAATCTGAGGCATAGCGAGCAAAAGTAAAAGATCCACCTTCTGAAGAAGGTGGCTTTGATATAACTCCCTAAAAGGGAGCTTTCCTACCGTGCGTTAAC
>NZ_JALNTW010000031.1:0-1740 GCF_023161665.1 Shewanella sp. 1CM18E | reverse complement strand
CATCACCGCTAGGAGCGTACCTTCTCCCGAAGTTACGGTACCATTTTGCCTAGTTCCTTCAGCCGAGTTCTCTCAAGCGCCTTGGTATTCTCTACCCGACCACCTGTGTCGGTTTGGGGTACGATTCCTACTAACCTGAAGCTTAGAAGATTTTCCTGGAAGCATGGCATCAACTACTTCAGTCCCTTAGGACCTCGTCATCAGCTCTCAGCCTTAAGTACACCCGGATTTGCCTAAGTGTACAGCCTACAACCTTAAACGCGGACAACCAACGCCGCGCTAGCCTAGCCTTCTCCGTCTCTCCATCGCAGTTAGCAGAAGTACGGGAATATTAACCCGTTTCCCATCGACTACGCCTTTCGGCCTCGCCTTAGGGGTCGACTCACCCTGCCCCGATTAACGTTGGACAGGAACCCTTGGTCTTTCGGCGAGGAGGTTTTTCACCCCCTTTATCGTTACTCATGTCAGCATTCGCACTTCTGATACCTCCAGTGTGGGTTACCCCTTCACCTTCAACGGCTTACAGAACGCTCCTCTACCGCACTAGATAAATCTAGTACCCATAGCTTCGGTGTATTGCTTAGCCCCGTTAAATCTTCCGCGCAGGCCGACTCGACTAGTGAGCTATTACGCTTTCTTTAAATGATGGCTGCTTCTAAGCCAACATCCTAGCTGTCTAAGCCTTCCCACATCGTTTCCCACTTAGCAATAACTTTGGGACCTTAGCTGATGGTCTGGGTTGTTTCCCTTTTCACGACGGACGTTAGCACCCGCCGTGTGTCTCCCGTATAGTACTCATTGGTATTCGGAGTTTGCAAAGGGTTGGTAAGTCGGGATGACCCCCTAGCCTTAACAGTGCTCTACCCCCAATGGTATTCGTACGAGGCGCTACCTAAATAGCTTTCGAGGAGAACCAGATATCTCCCGGTTTGATTGGCCTTTCACCCCCAGCCACAAGTCATCACCGCATTTTTCAACATACGTGTGTTCGGTCCTCCAATTGATGTTACTCAATCTTCAACCTGCCCATGGCTAGATCACCGGGTTTCGGGTCTACACCTTGCAACTAAACGCGCAGTTAACACTCGGTTTCCCTACGGCTCCGCTATTCGCTTAACCTTGCTACAAAATGTAAGTCGCTGACCCATTATACAAAAGGTACGCAGTCACGGTCTCAAGAACCGCTCCCACTGCTTGTACGTATACGGTTTCAGGTTCTATTTCACTCCCCTCACAGGGGTTCTTTTCGCCTTTCCCTCACGGTACTGGTTCACTATCGGTCAGTCAGGAGTATTTAGCCTTGGAGGATGGTCCCCCCATATTCAGACAAGATGTCACGTGTCCCGTCCTACTCGTTTTCACATAAAGTTAGTTTTCATGTACGGGGCTATCACCCTGTGCCGCTGCGCTTTCCAACGCATTCCACTAACACCCTCTATGCTTAAGGGCTAATCCCCGTTCGCTCGCCGCTACTAGGGGAATCTCGGTTGATTTCTTTTCCTCCGGGTACTTAGATGTTTCAGTTCCCCGGGTTCGCCTCATTAACCTATGTATTCAGTTAATGATACTAGCTTATGCTAGTGGGTTTCCCCATTCGGACATCGTTAGCTCAAATGCTTGTTACTAGCTCGCCAACGCTTTTCGCAAGTTACTACGTCCTTCATCGCCTCTGACTGCCAAGGCATCCACCATATACGCTTAGTCACTTAACCATACAACCCAAATAAGTCTCTATGAGAT
>NZ_JALNTW010000030.1 GCF_023161665.1 Shewanella sp. 1CM18E | reverse complement strand
AACCAGTTAGCCCTCGGCGAAACCATCACTGAAACCTACACAGTAACCGTAACCGACAGCAATGGCGCCACCGACACCCAAGATGTGGTCATCACCATTACCGGTACCAATGACATTCCAGAGCTAACGGTGACCAACACAGGTAGCGTCACCGAAGACAGTATTGATGTGGCACCAGACCGCCTTGTTGCCACCGGTGACATCACCACCTTTGATGTCGATAACAACGATGTCCTCACCTTAAGTGCTAGCTATAACGGCGATATTGATTGGCAAAACCCAGCCATGGCTGCGCTCACTGCCCAACAAGTTTCCGATTTACTAGCAGGCTTTAGTCTCGATAACGATGACATGGGCTGGACCTATGATATCGATAACGCCTTAGTGGATTTCTTAGCCGAAGGCGACAGCATCACTTTCAGTTTTGATGTTACCGTCACCGACAGTAACGGTGCCTTCACCACCCAAACCGTGACCATGACCATTAACGGCACCAACGATGCGCCGGTCATTACCCCGTCACCTGATGATGAAGCCGGAGAAGTGATAGAGGCTGGTGTGCAGCCGGGCGGCAACACGCCTGAGCCAGGCGTTGCTATGGTACAAGGGGATTTAGATGCCACTGACCCTGACAGCGGTGATACGCAAAGCTGGTCGTTTGCCCCGCAGGCCAGTGTTTACGGCAGCTTTAGTATTAACTCGGCTACCGGCGTGTGGACCTATACCCTCAACGACAGCACTGATAACAACAGTCCGGTCAACCAGTTAGCGCTGGGTGAAACCATCACTGAAACCTACACCGTGACCGTGACCGACAGCAATGGCGATACTGATACGCAAGATGTGGTCATTACCATTACTGGTACCAATGACCAACCTGAGCTAACGGTGACCAACACCGGCAGCGTCACCGAAAACAGCATTGATGTGCAGCCTGATCGCCTCGTGGCCACTGGTGACATCACCACCTTTGATGTCGATAACAACGATGTGCTCACTCTAAGTGCCAGCTATAACGGTGATATTGATTGGCAAAACCCAGCCATGGCCGCCCTCACCGCCCAGCAAATCAGTGACATCATTGATGGCTTTAGTCTCGATAACGATGACATGGGCTGGACCTATGATATCGATAATGCCTTGGTGAATTTCCTCGCCGAAGGCGACAGCATCACCTTCAGTTTTGATGTCACCGTCACCGATGCGAATGGGGCCTTTACTACCCAAACCGTGACCATGACCATTAACGGCACCAACGATGCGCCGGTCATTACCCCGTCACCAGAAGATGAAGCCGGTGAAGTAATTGAGGCCGGTGTGCAGCCGGGCGGCAATACGACTGAGCCGGGCGTTGCCATGGTACAAGGGGATTTAGATGCCACCGACCCTGACAGCGGTGATTCGCAGACGTGGTCGTTTGCGCCGCAGGCCAGTAACTACGGTAGCTTTAGTATTAACTCGGCTACCGGCGTGTGGACTTACACCCTCAATGAAAGCAGTGATGACAACAGTCCGGTTAACCAGTTAGCCCTCGGCGAAACCATCACTGAAACCTACACAGTAACCGTAACCGACAGCAATGGCGCCACCGACACGCAAGATGTGGTCATCACCATTACCGGTACTAACGACCAACCAGAGTTGACCATCAGCAATATCGATGGGGTGATCACCGAAGACAGCATTGATGTGCAGCCTGATCGCCTCGTGGCCACTGGCGACATCACCACCTTCGATGTGGATAACAATGATGTACTGACCCTAAGCGCCAGCTATAACGGCGATATTGATTGGCAAAACCCAGCCATGGCGGCCCTCACCGCCCAGCAAATCAGTGACATCATTGATGGCTTTAGTCTCGATAACGATGACATGGGCTGGACCTATGATATCGATAATGCCTTGGTGGATTTCCTCGCCGAAGGCGACAGCATCACCTTCAGTTTTGATGTCACCGTCACCGATGCGAATGGGGCCTACGATACTGAAACAGTGACAATAACCATCAATGGAGGAAATGACGCTCCAGAGGTTGTCTCTGCAACACCTGTTACTGTTTCAGAAGAAGGTCTAGACAACGGAATTATTGATGCTGTAGGTACCCCATCCGATACAACTAATCTAAAAACTGAAACTGGAACGATTACTTTTACCGATAACGATGCGCCAAATAGCGATATATTTACATTATCACTTTCAGGCCCTAGTACAGATATGTATTCCAATAATGTTTTGGTCACTTGGGCTTGGGATCCAAATACCAACACATTAACCGGTTCAGCTAACGGCATACCTGTTATGACCATAGTAATGGGAGCTGTAAGTGCAGGATTATCTGGCTTTGAAGCGACTTACACCGTTAATTTGTTGCAAAACATTGATCATCCATTAAACGATATAGAGGACATCCTAACATTTAACTTTGGAGTAACGATTAACGATGGTACTCAAGATGTTATAACTAGTTTTGATGTAACCATTGAAGATGACGCCCCAGTAGATGAAGTCGATGAATTAGCACAAAATATTATCCCTCACCTTATCGGTAGCAATGTTTCTGGGGATCTATTTGATCCTGGCGCGGATGGATTTGGCAGCGTTAGCTTTCAAGTCTTAACAACAGGTTTACAGTACAATGGTCAGAGCTTAAGTTATTCAATGAGCGGTAACACTCTCACGGCTAGCGCCAGTGGAACAGACGTATTTACAGTCACCGCTGTGCTTGATCAAAATGGCCACTATGACTATGTATTTGAGCTTCTTCAAAAAGTCGATCAAGAAATTCTCATAGACTATGATTTAGGCTCCGCGCCTGCAGGTAATAATTTCGCTTACTACGTTGATGCAAATGGAACCATTTATAGCCAAGACGGACAAGCTACAAATGTAATATCAACGATTACAGGCTTTACCAACGGTATTTCGTCACAAATAAATGCTAATAGCCATGGTGTTGGGGTTGGACCGCAAACTTCTATTAGTGATAACGAATCCATAAAAATAGACTATGGTCCTAATGGAACCTCACTGTTGGCAATCAATTTAGGTACAAATAATAACGGAGTGCACACTGGCTCCGCGGATATTCAATACATTGTCACCTATTCAGATAGTAGTACCAAAGTTGTTAATACCAGCATATCACCTACTTTGTTAATCGAAGAGCTTGAATCCAATGGATTATCAATTATGTCTATTGAAATATTCCATGTCTCAGGCGAAGACTTCCAGTTAACAAGCCTTGCATCAACTGGTCTAATATTTAACGAACCGATAGATATAGAGTTTGGTTATTCCGCTACTGATGGCGATAACGACGCAGTTGTCTTTACTCAAGATAATACTGGTCAATTTAATATCACTCTAACGCCAGACAACTCGCTTCCTAACGCACTCAACAACTCTTACCAACTTGATTCAGGCTCAGCCATTACGGCCAACATGATTACTGATGACACTGAAAGTGGAGTAGATAGTGACGGGGATGCAGATACGTTAACGATTACTCAAATAAATGGCGTCGGTCTAAACTATGTAAATGGCTCTGCGACTGTTTCGCTACCAGGTGGACAATTAACTGTCCAAGCTGATGGGTCATTTACATTCTCTCATAATGGAAACTCTTCAAATCCGGTTAGCTTCAACTATACCATTAGCGATGGTAATGGCGGATTAGATACTGCGACTGTAGATATAGGGGTCTTTGATACTGCAACCTTAAACCCAGGTGACGATACTTATACCGGGACTACAGGTAATGACACCATTGTTAGTGATGTATCAGGGTTTATGCCGGGAGATGATTATAACCTTGCCTTTGTAATTGACTCTTCAGGAAGTATGGGAGCTAATGCTGTAGCCACAGCAAAACAGCAAATAACAGCTGTATTGAATACCTTAATAGCAAATGCTAACCAACCTGGTGCCGGCACTGTGAATGTACTACTCGTTGACTTTGACCAAAGTGCAAATACTTTAATCGAAATCGATCTCAGTACAGGTAATGCAGCGGCCCAAATTGCTCAAGCATTTACTGCAATGACAAGCGGAGGAACAACAAACTATTCTGCAGCGCTAACTGAGGCATACAATTGGTTTAACTCGAATTATCCTAATGGTAACAATAGCACCTTCTTTATCACTGATGGTGCGCCAAATACTGATAACGGCCAACCAGGAAGTTACTTCAATAATGCACTTGCAGCATTCGCACTGTTAAACGCCATTTCTGATGTAGAAGCTATCGGTTTAGGACCAAATATAAACACCTCGATCTTACAGCAGTTCGATTCTTCAGCCCCGTTGATTAATAATATTGATGTTAATGATCTTGCTGATGCAATTCTTCAATCAAATATTTTACCAGGTAATGACACCGTATCAGGCGGTGCTGGAGATGATATCATTTTTGGCGATTTAACTGACTTCCTAGGTAATGGCTTACAAGGCATTGACGCAGTTAGGCAGTATGTAGCTGACGACCAAGGCATCAATATTAATGCTGTTAAAGATACCGATATCCATGATTTTATAGTTAATAATTATGGAACATTTGATGTATCACAAGTTGATGATGGTAACGACACAATAAATGGAGACAGCGGAAACGATATCCTCTTTGGACAAGGAGGAGATGATACTCTTGATGGCGGAAGTGGTAATGATGTACTTATTGGCGGCGATGGCAATGATACCATTATTGGTGGTATTGGCAGAGATCTTATCGTAGGAGGTTCCGGCAATGATGAGCTCTATGGTGGTGAGCTGCTGTCCCCCGATGATAACCAAAGAGACTTTTTCGAATGGGGTCTAAGCTCTGCTGATGGCAGTACTGATACAGTCTTTGGCTTTAATCATCAGATTGACACTTTAGACCTCTCTGATCTTTTAATTGATGAAGAAAATGGTAATTTAGAAGACTTCTTATCATTTAGTTTCAGTGGCGGTGACACAACTATCACCATTGATGCAGATGGTCTCGGAGTAGGTACTGACGGGGTGACTATCGTTTTAGATGGAGTGGATTTATCGAGTATCTATGGCTCTTCAGATGCTAGCACTATCATTAATCAACTGATAAATGATGAAGCCTTGATAGTTGATCCAAATACATCGCCTTTCGTTCCTCCATACAATCAATTTGATGACGGATTAAACCCACCATAATATCAGTCTAAAGTTTAACTTGATCTCTTTGATGCACCTGCATTGAATAACAGCCACTATATCTAGTGGCTGTTTCATTTCCATTGCTGCCCAGCCCAATATTTACCACCAAAAAAAACGTTAAAAATTAGTATGAAGACTGATGTCAAAAAATTGACCCAATATTTCAAACTGTATAACATTAGTTACTAACAAGTTACCCATCATAATACTACTGCTATATTTTGTTTTCGCAGGGAGCCAAACAATGAAGTCAATTTTTACAACTCAGGTTGGATATATCCTTAACCTTAATGGCACCGTTACAGCAAATATTGACGGTAACACGAGAGAATTGACCCAAGGTGATCTCGTGCCCGCGGAAACCAACTTACTATTAGCAGAAAATAGCTCCCTCGAAATACAGTATGACGATGGCAGTATTTTAAATTCGGAGCCATTTAATTCAGAAGATGAATCTCTTAGTGAAATAGCTGAAATTCAAGCACTCATTGCCGCAGGTGAAGATCCAACTGAAGGTCCAGATACGGCAGCAGGTGGACAGAGTGGTAATGAAGGTGGCTCAAGTCTCGTATCAATTGCTAGAGGCGGTGCGGAAACAATTGCAGCAAGCGGTTTCGATACTGATATACAAGCCAACACTCAAACAATTGATACTAACGATAGTCTAAACCCTAATAACAATGACTTGTTAGACTCTCCTACTATTGTTGCTAACGACAACCAGACCATTGCTGAAGACGGTATCGCTACGGGTAATGTATTAGACAATGATTCAGATGTTGATAGCGACCTCAGTGTTACTAGCTTTGAAATCAATGGCGAAATCTATACTGCTGGCACCACTATCGTGCTTGATGGTGGCTCATTAGTTATCAATGAAGATGGCTCTTATACCTTCACGCCAAATGCAGATTGGAACGGCAGTGTCCCAGTTATCACCTACACCACCAATACCGGTGAAACGGCCACGCTGACGTTGGAAGTGACCGCAGTAGATGATCCAAGTATTGTGGCTAACGACAGCAACACTATCGCTGAAGACGGTATCGCTACGGGTAATGTATTAGACAATGACTCAGATGTTGATAGCGACCTCAGTGTTACTAGCTTTGAAATCAATGGCGAAACCTACGCTGCAGGCACCACTGTCGTGCTTGATGGTGGCTCATTAGTCATCAACGAAGATGGCTCGTATACCTTCACCCCAAATGCAGACTGGAACGGCAGTGTCCCAGTTATTACCTACATCACCAATACCGGTGAAACTGCCACGTTGACGTTGGAAGTGACCGTAGTAGATGACCCAAGTATTGTGGCTAACGACAGCCAAACCATTGCTGAAGACGGTATCGCTACGGGTAATGTGCTAGCTAACGACTCAGATGTTGATAGCGATTTAACCGTCACTAGCTTTGAAGTGAACGGTGAAACCTATACTGCAGGCACCACTGTCGTGCTTGATGGTGGCTCATTAGTTATCAATGAAGATGGCTCTTATACCTTCACGCCAAATGCAGACTGGAACGGCAGTGTTCCAGTTATCACCTACACCACCAATACCGGTGAAACGGCCACGCTGACGTTGGAAGTGACCGCAGTAGATGATCCAAGTATTGTGGCTAACGACAACCAGACCATTGCTGAAGACGGTATCGCTACGGGTAATGTATTAGACAATGACTCAGATGTTGATAGCGACCTCAGTGTTACTAGCTTTGAAATCAATGGCGAAACCTACGCTGCAGGCACCACTGTCGTGCTTGATGGTGGCTCATTAGTCATCAACGAAGATGGCTCGTATACCTTCACCCCAAATGCAGACTGGAACGGCAGTGTCCCAGTTATCACCTACACCACCAATACCGGTGAAACGGCCACGCTGACGTTGGAAGTGACCGCAGTAGATGACCCAAGTATTGTTGCTAACGACAGCCAAACCATTGCAGAAGATGACGTTGCAACAGGCAATGTATTAGACAATGACTCAGATGTTGATAACGATTTAACCGTCACTAGCTTTGAAGTCAATGGCGAAACCTACGCTGCAGGCACCACTGTCGTGCTTGATGGTGGCTCATTAGTTATCAATGAAGATGGCTCGTATACCTTCACGCCAAATGCAGATTGGAACAGCAGTGTCCCAGTTATTACCTACACCACCAATACCGGTGAAACTGCCACATTGACGTTGGAAGTGACCGCAGTAGATGACCCAAGTATTGTCGCAAATGACAGCCAAACCATTGCCGAAGATGGCGTTGCAACAGGCAATGTGTTAGCTAACGACTCAGATGTTGATAGCGACCTCAGTGTTACTAGCTTTGAAATCAATGGCGAAACCTACGCTGCTGGCACCACTGTAGTGCTTGATGGTGGCTCATTAGTCATCAATGAAGATGGCTCTTATACCTTCACGCCAAATGCAGACTGGAACGGCAGTGTTCCAGTTATCACCTACACCACCAATACCGGTGAAACGGCCACGCTGACGTTGGAAGTGACCGCAGTAGATGATCCAAGTATTGTGGCTAACGACAGCAACACTATCGCTGAAGACGGTATCGCTACGGGTAATGTATTAGACAATGACTCAGATGTTGATAGCGACCTCAGTGTTACTAGCTTTGAAATCAATGGCGAAACCTACGCTGCAGGCACCACTGTCGTGCTTGATGGTGGCTCATTAGTCATCAACGAAGATGGCTCGTATACCTTCACCCCAAATGCAGACTGGAACGGCAGTGTCCCAGTTATCACCTACACCACCAATACCGGTGAAACGGCCACGCTGACGTTGGAAGTGACCGCAGTAGATGACCCAAGTATTGTTGCTAACGACAGCCAAACCATTGCAGAAGATGACGTTGCAACAGGCAATGTATTAGACAATGACTCAGATGTTGATAACGATTTAACCGTCACTAGCTTTGAAGTCAATGGCGAAACCTACGCTGCAGGCACCACTGTCGTGCTTGATGGTGGCTCATTAGTTATCAATGAAGATGGCTCTTATACCTTCACGCCAAATGCAGATTGGAACGGCAGCGTCCCAGTTATCACCTACACCACCAATACCGGTGAAACGGCCACGTTGACGTTGGAAGTTACTCCAACTATAGATGGTGCTCCGCAAGTCACTATCACAACTGATATTGATAATGACGGCATCATTAATTCAACAGAATTAAACGGCGGTACAAATGTTAATGCAACAATCGACTTAACAGGCACTGGCGCCCAAGTTGGTGATACTTTAACAGTCAATGGAACAGAAATAGTCCTAACTCAAGAAGACATCAATAATGGCTCAGTAGATGTCACCCTTCCCTCGCCAGGGGAAGGCAATGAAATAGTCGTTGTTGCTACGATTACAGATCAAGCCGGGAACACTTCTGCTCCAGGCAGCGACTCAGCAGTCTTAGACGCAATTGATGGCAATATAACTATCAATCTCACCGTTAACGACAACGCTGAAACTGCCAATATCTCTGGCTCCACAACTGACGTGGCACCAGGTACAACAGTGACTCTCACGCTCACCGATAGCGCCGGCAATACGCAAGATATCACCGGTGTGACCGTTAATGATGATGGCACTTACTCGATTGGTGGCATCGATATCTCAGGTCTGGTTGATGGTGATATCACGGTTAACGCTAGCGCGGAAGATCGCAATGGCAACACCGTTAACGATGAAGCCACCGACAACATGGACGCCACTGATGGCGACCTAACTGTTGCGCTGACGGTTAACGATAACGCTGAAACCGCCAATATCTCAGGCACCACAACTGACGTGGCACCGGGCAGCACAGTCACGCTGACCCTGACCGATAGCGCCGGCAATACGCAAGATATCACGGGTGTCACCGTTAATGATGACGGCACTTACTCGATTGATGGCGTCGATATCTCAGGCCTAGTTGATGGTGACATCACGGTTAACGCCAGCGCAGAAGATCGCAACGGCAACACCGTCAACGGTAGCGATACTGACAACATGGACGCCACTGATGGCGACCTAACTGTTGCGCTGACGGTTAACGACAACGCTGAAACTGCGAACATCTCGGGCACCACAACTGACGTGGCGCCAGGTACAACAGTGACTCTCACGCTCACCGATAGCGCCGGCAATACGCAAGATATCACCGGTGTCACCGTTAATGCCGATGGTACTTATTCGATTGATGGCGTCGATATCTCAGGCCTAGTCGATGGTGATATCACGGTTAACGCCAGTGCAGAAGATCGCAACGGCAATGCTGTGAACGGTAGCGATACTGACAATATGGACGCCACTGACGGCGCCCTCACCGTGGCGCTGACTGTGGATGATAACGCTGAAACCGCCAATATCTCTGGCACCACCACAGACGTGGCACCGGGCAGCACAGTCACGCTGACCCTGACCGATAGCGCCGGCAATGTTCAGCAAGTGACGGGTGTCACCGTTAATGATGATGGTACTTATTCGATTGATGACGTGGATATTTCAGGTCTAGTCGATGGTGATATCAAAGTCGAAGCTAGCGCAGAAGATCGCAATGGCAACACCGTTAACCATGAAGCCACCGACAACATGGACGCCACCGATGGCGCGCTCACTGTTGCGCTCACCGTTAACGATAACGCTGAAACCGCCAATATCTCTGGCACCACCACAGACGTGGCACCGGGCAGCACAGTCACTTTGACCCTGACCGATAGCGCCGGCAAAGTACAAATCGTCACAGGTGTCACCGTTAATGATGATGGCACTTACTCGATTGATGACGTGGATATCTCAGGCCTGGTTGATGGTGATATCAAAGTCGAAGCTAGCGCAGATGATCGCAATGGCAACACCGTTAACGATGAAGCTACTGACAATATGGACGCCACTGATGGCGCCCTCACCGTGGCCCTGACTGTGGATGATAACGCTGAAACTGCGAACATCTCGGGCACCACAACTGACGTGGCACCAGATTCAACAGTCACGCTGACCTTAACCGACAGCGCAGGCAACGTGCAGCAAGTCACGGGGGTCACCGTTAATGATGACGGCACTTACTCGATTGATGGCGTGGATATTTCAGGTCTGGTCGATGGTGGTATCAAAGTCGAAGCTAGCGCGGAAGATCGCAACGGCAACACCGTTAACGATGAAGCCACCGACAATATGGACGCCACTGATGGCGCCCTCACCGTGGCCCTGACTGTGGATGATAACGCTGAAACTGCGAACATCTCGGGCACCACAACTGACGTGGCACCAGATTCAACAGTCACGCTGACCTTAACCGACAGCGCAGGCAACGTGCAGCAAGTCACGGGTGTCACCGTTAATGATGATGGCACTTACTCGATTGATGGCGTGGATATTTCAGGCCTAGTTGATGGTGATATCAAAGTCGAAGCTAGCGCAGAAGATCGCAATGGCAACACCGTTAACGATGAAGCCACCGACAACATGGACGCCACTGATGGCGCGCTAACTGTTGCGCTGACAGTGGATGATAACGCTGAAACCGCGAACATCTCAGGCACCACCACAGACGTGGCGCCAGGTACAACAGTGACCCTCACGCTCACCGATAGCGCGGGCAATGTGCAGCAAGTGACGGGTGTCACCGTTAATGCCGATGGTACTTATTCGATTGATGGCGTGGATATCTCAGGTCTAGTTGATGGTGACATCACGGTTAACGCTAGCGCAGAAGATCGCAATGGCAACACCGTTAACGGTAGCGATACTGACAACATGGACGCCACTGATGGCGCGCTAACTGTTGCGCTGACAGTGGATGATAACGCTGAAACCGCCAATATCTCTGGCACCACCACAGACGTGGCACCGGGCAGCACAGTCACGCTGACCCTGACCGATAGCGCCGGCAATGTTCAGCAAGTGACGGGTGTCACCGTTAATGATGATGGTACTTATTCGATTGATGGCGTGGATATCTCAGGCCTGGTTGATGGTGATATCACGGTTAACGCTAGCGCAGAAGATCGTAATGGCAACACCGTTAACGATGAAGCCACCGACAACATGGACGCCACTGATGGCGCGCTCACTGTTGCGCTAACCGTTAATGATAACGCTGAAACCGCCAACATTTCGGGCACCACAACTGACGTGGCGCCAGGTACAACAGTGACCCTCACGCTCACCGATAGCGCCGGCAAAGTACAAATCGTCACAGGTGTCACCGTTAATGATGATGGCACTTACTCGAT
>NZ_JALNTW010000002.1 GCF_023161665.1 Shewanella sp. 1CM18E | reverse complement strand
GGATGATTTAGTAGAGCCTATAGGGATATATTTACGGCGTCTTGTTAACGCACGGTAGGAAAGCTCCCTTTTAGGGAGTTATATCAAAGCCACCTTCTTCAGAAGTTGGATCTTTTACTTTCAGCTCTAAAACCGCTACTTCAGGAGGTAAATCTTTTATATCCGCTTTATCAGTAGCTTAATTTCAAACGAGCTTATTTAGCATTTTACACATACTTACAGTAGCCACATTCTCAAGTGCGCTCTGTCTAGATTCAAGTGAGTAAACTCAAATATTATTAACTCATTTTTAAATCATTCCCAATTTGATAAATATCTTTAGAGATAATTCCATAATCTTCAGCTAGCTAAGCACAAATATAGTTAATAACTCTCGGTCGTTGAATCTGGTTTTATCTCAAGGTAGCTTGATTGTAAGTGGAAAAAACGAACTAAATGCCTGAGGGGATTATGCAAAGAAAAGTATTAATTATTGATTGTGCGGACGCTCCTGGGCTGATCACAAAAATAACAGGGGTTTGTTTTTCTAACGGCCTTAATATTATTAAAAACAGCGAATTTGTAGATAACGCTCAAGGTCGCTTTTTTATGCGCACAGAGCTTGAAGGCGAAACATTTTCAACGTCATTATTGGCGGAGCTGCAAGCTGTTTTACCTGAAAAAAATCGTACTCGTTTAGTCGATGCAGGTAAAAAGCGTGTGGTGATCATGGTAACGAAAGAAGCCCATTGCTTAGGCGATATTTTAATTAAGTCCTACTCTGGTGCCCTAGATGTTGAAATTGCCGCTGTCATTGGTAATCACCAAGTCTTGCAACCTTTGGTTGAAAAGTTTGATATACCTTTTCATTACGTTAGCCATCAAGATTTAAATCGTAGTGAACATGAGGCAATGATACTTGAACTCATTGCTGAATATGCACCCGATTATATCGTACTGGCTAAGTTTATGCGGGTACTGACTCCTGAGTTTGTTAGCCAATATCCTAGCCAAATTATCAATATTCATCATTCGTTTTTACCAGCCTTTATTGGGGCAGCCCCTTACAAACAAGCTTGGGAAAGAGGGGTTAAAATTATTGGCGCCACGGCGCACTTCGTCACAAATTCTTTAGATGAAGGGCCGATTATCAAACAGGATGTTATCCCTGTTGATCATAGTTATAGTGCCGACGAACTTGCACGCTGTGGTCGTGATGTGGAAAAAAGTGTATTGAGTAAAGCATTACACTTGGTTATCAATGAAGATGTTATTGTCTACGGCAATAAAACGGTGGTGTTTTGATATGGAGCTTTTCTAGGGGGCTAAAATCTTAAGTTACATCCGCCATCATTTTAAAGACCTAACGCTATATGTTTGGTTTTTAGTTAAGCTTTATTAACGAATAACATAAAAGAGGCCAAGGCCTCTTTTTTCAATGCTAAAAATCAAAGTCATACTTGTTTGAGACTAGTAATTCACTACGTATAGCTCTGTATCGGAGTCCTGCATAGCAAGATCTTTAATGGTCACAGTTCCCTGATTATAGGGGGCGATTTTTCTCGCAGTTTTATCTGCACCTGCATTGACTGCAAAGTTATAGAAGCTTTCACCGTTGCAAACTAAACGAGGAAACACGCGGCTTTTATTAATGCGATAGTCCTTCATGGTGCGATTAAAGTTGAAAACATTGTTACTGGCACCAGCTTTACAAACCTGCACTAAGGTTTGCTCGATTTGAGGTGATATCGCAGCGCTAGCAGTAAATGACATTGCTAGGGCGGCTCCTGCCAAAACGATTGTTTTAATCATATTTTGCTCCTGCATTACATTGGGGTTCATGCATGAGTTAAGTGCAATTAACGAGAATTGTTTGAAGAAAAGCTTAAGACTTGTATCAAAATATTGAGAGTGGAGCAGAGTATGTCTGTGGGTTACAAAGTATGTCAATTGTGAATAATTAACAACAAAAATCCCGCATAAATGCGGGATTTTGAGTGACTGCTGTGTTTTATCTTGGTACGGTTAAATCTGTAATTTGATAAAATACGCCAGGCAATTAGTCGACGATACGTAACAGCTCGTTGATACCAACTTTTAGTCGACGATACGTAACAGCTCGTTGATACCAACTTTGCCACGGGTTTTTTCGTCAACTTTCTTAACGATGATTGCAGCGTATAAGCTGTAAGTGCCACACTTCGATGGCAAGTTACCAGCTACCACTACAGAACCCGCAGGAACACGGCCGTAATGAATTTCGCCTGTTTCACGGTCAAAAATACGTGTGCTTTGGCCAATGTAAACGCCCATAGAGATCACTGAGCCTTCTTCAACAATCACGCCTTCAACGATTTCAGAACGTGCGCCAATGAAGCAGTTGTCTTCAATAATTGTTGGGCCAGCTTGTAATGGCTCTAATACGCCACCAATGCCAACGCCGCCAGAAAGGTGAACGTTCTTACCAATCTGTGCACAAGAACCTACAGTTGCCCATGTGTCAACCATAGAGCCTTCATCAACGTATGCACCTAAGTTAACGTAAGATGGCATTAGCACTGTGTTCTTACCGATGAATGAACCTTTACGCACTGCTGCTGGTGGTACTACACGGATTGCTTCTTTACGGAAGCGCGCTTCATCGTAGTCAGCAAATTTCATTGGTACTTTGTCGAAGTATTTGGTTTCTGCACCATCGACAACTTGGTTATCGAAAATACGGAATGAAAGCAGAACAGCTTTCTTTAACCATTGGTGCACATGCCACTCACCATTAATTTTCTCTGCGACTCTGGCTTCGCCAGTGTCTAGCATTGCAATGGCTTTCTCTACATCAGCACGTACGCTAGCGTCTACTGTTGCTGGAGTGATTTCTGCGCGCGCTTCAAAAGCCGCCTCAATACGTTGGCGTAAAGCCTCCATTAACTTCTCCCAATATTCCTGTTAAATATAAAAATCTATAAAGCGCTAGTGAGCGCTTCACGTAACTTGTTTTGTTGCAGCTCGTCTAACTGTTGACCGTCTGCGGTCTGCAATAAAAAGAAATCTTCGGCTCTCTCACCTATGGTGGTGATCTTTGCTGCAAGCAAGGTTATTTCGCAGCGGTAGAGCACTTCCCCCACTCTTGCTAGCAGACCTGGTGAATCAAGAGCAATAAGCTCCATCATACTTTTACCATGGCTGCGGGTTGTAGGGAAACTGACTTGGGTCCTAACTTTAAAAGGTTTCATCTTTCTTGAAAGATTTCTAAACTTTGGCAACTTAGGCGTTTCATTACTTAATGCTTTAATTAACGTTTTCTTGATCCCTTGGATCCGTGACAGCTGGGTAACTGGTTGGCCATCTTGTTCTAAAATGACAAAAGAGTCCAGTGCGTAGTTGTCCTTTGAGGTCATGATGCTGGCATCATGTACCGTAATATTCTTGTTATCTAAAATGGCCATTACGCTAGCAAACAGTTTTGGCTTATCTTTACCGTAAACAAACAGCTCTGTGCCGCCTCGAGTGGCGTGTTTAGATATCAACACTAAGGCTTCATCTTGCTTGTGTTTGATAATGGCTTCGGCGTGCCAAGCGATTTGATTTGGCTGGTTACGTAAAAAATAATCAGCTTTAAAGCGCAGCCACAGCGCATCTAAATCTTTTTCTTTTATACCGCGACGTAATAGCTCTTTTTTAGCTTTTGCTTGATGCTCTCGAACACGGGCGCGGATATCAATTGGTTTTTCTTTACCCCTTGCCAGTACTCGTTGAGTCGAAAAATAAAGATCTCGCAATAATGAGCCTTTCCAGTTGTTCCAAGTTCGCTCATTGGTTGCACAGATATCGGCAACGGTTAGACAGTACAAGTAACTTAAATGCACAGCATCACGCACGCGCTCGGCAAAGTCAGCAACCACATCTGGATCGGAGATATCACGTCGCTGAGCGGTTACCGACATCACTAAATGATTTTCAACGAGCCAACTGACTAAGCGGCCGTCGTGATCGTTCATGCCATGCAGTTTACAAAATTCCAGTGCGTCAGTCGCACCAAGTTTACTGTGATCGCCGCCGCGACCTTTAGCAATATCATGGAAAATAGCGCCAAGTACCAACAATCCTTTTTTAGGTAGCTGATTAATAAGCACTGAGCCTAAAGGAAACTCTTCTTTTTGCTCCGGCTGAGCAAAGCGCTCGATATTAAGTAGCAAGCGATGAGTGTGCTCATCAACGGTGTAAGCGTGGAAAAGGTCGAATTGCATTTGACCTTCAATAGCACGCCATGCTGGCAGATAAGCCGATAGTACGCCATGTTTGTGCATTAACGACAACGCTGCTATTCCACGTGGATGACGTAATATCTCCATAAACAGCTTACGGCATGACTCATGGTACATCAGCGCCTGTGGTTGTGCGCGCCGAGCACAACGTAAACTGCGCAGCGTTGCGGCATATACAGCTTGAATGTTGGAGTTTTTTGCTACCCACAAAAATAGTTTGAGTATGTTTTCTGGATTATCAAATAGATCGTTACTCAGGCTTTCAATAAACTTTCCACGGCGCTGAAAGTGCTCATCAATGGCAACCACATCAAGTGCTTTACTCTGGCCTAAGGTGGCACGCTTAAACAGTTGCAATAACATCTGATTAAGCTCCATTACCCGCCTAACGGTGCGGTAATAGTTTTTCATCATCTGCTCAACAGCCAGCTGAGTACCGTCTTCATAGCCCATTAATTTGGCTACTTGCGGCTGCAAATCAAACAATAAACGGTTTTCGTCACGGCCAGAAATAAGGTGTAACGAGCAGCGCAATTGCCATAAAAAGTTTTGCGCTTCCATTAACTCATCGAGCTCAATAGGCTCCAAAAAACCGTGGTGGACAAGCTCCTCAAACTTTTCAGCATTAAAGTGACGCATGGCCACCCAGGCAACGGTTTGAATATCGCGTAGGCCACCGGGGCAGCTTTTTAAATTAGGTTCTAAGTCAAAGGCACTGGCTCTGCTGTGGCGGGCTCTTTGCTCATTTTTCTTGGCAACATAAAACTCACTACTCGGCCAGAAATCTTCTTGGCGGATATTGCGGTAAAGTAGAGTAAAGAGTGCTTGCGGTCCGCATAGTAGCCTTGATTCAAGTAAATTGGTGGCGACAGTGATATCGGCGCGACCCTGCTCAAGGGTTTGCTCAATAGAGCGAACGCTATGGCCAACTTCAAGACCTGCATCCCAAATAAACGCGATAAAGGCGCTTAATGCTTGTTCTGCATCTGTTGAAAGTTCTGCTTCGGTGAGGAATAAAAGATCAACATCAGATTGTGGATGTAGTTCGCCTCGGCCATATCCACCAACCGCAACTAAGGCGATAGGATATTGGTCAAGATGATGGGCGTACCATTGCTGTTGTAATAGTTTATCGACATGTTGGCAGCGAGTGCTCACTATCGAACGAACATCTGATTTAGCGTTAAAGCTATCAAATATCGTTTGGTTTAATTCGATTAACGCCTGTTTGGCTGACTGAGCACTATTCATCAAATCTCTTTTTCGAGAGCGGATCCATTGGCAACGATTATCTATGCAATAAATGCTAATTTAAAGCGCTTTATGGTGATAAATCATCAGTTCATGTGGAATTATTTAACTTGCTTTATTTTGGTGCAGACTTTGCTGCCTAATTGCGCATAAATTAATGAGATTTTACTATGTGCAGCGAATGTCATTTAAATTTGTAATGGAAAATAAAAAGGCGTGCCTATGCACGCCCTTTATACTTCAATCTCGTAAACGGTGTTAGTGATTAATTACACGTGGTAAGTCGGTTTCTTCTTCACGAAGAGTTAATACTTCAACACCAGTTTGTGTCACAAGTAAAGTGTGTTCCCACTGTGCTGAGTTTTTGCCATCGGCAGTAGTTACAGTCCAGTTATCTTTTTTATCTAACACACTGGTGTGACGACCGGCGTTGATCATTGGCTCAATCGTGAAACACATACCTGGGCGTAAAACAGTTTTGTCATTATTCTTGTAATGCATGACTTGTGGTTCTTCATGGAAACCGGCGCCAATACCGTGACCGCAGTAGTCGGTTACAATGCTGTATTTTTCAAGGCCGGTTTTCTTAGATTTAACGAATTTCTCAATTAGGGTTCCGATTTCGCCTAGTTTCATACCCGGGCGCACTTTCTTAACGCTGGCATATAATGCTTCTTGTGCAATGCGGCATAGACGTGTGTCTTTAGGGCTTACATTGCCAATAAGGAACATTTTTGATGTATCGCCATGGTAGCCATCTTTGATGACTGTGATATCGATATTGACGATATCGCCATCAACTAGTGGGCGATCTTCTGGGATCCCGTGACAAATAACGTCGTTAATGGATGTACAAATTGATTTAGGAAAGCCATGGTAATCAAGCGGGGCAGAAATCGCGCCGTTTTCTTCAGTGAACTTGGCACAAATATCGTTTAATTCATTAGTGGTAACACCAGCAACCACATGTGGAGCAATCATCTCGAGCACTTGTGCTGCGAGTTTACCCGCTGCACGCATTTTTTCGATCTCTTCTGCTGTCTTAATTACTATACTCATTTCTGCTGTCTCTTAGTCTTTAAATTGTCGTCTTTCAATGTGACGATTATGCATGAAAAACGACGTAAATATTTGTGCTTTTTTTCATATTATGGTATAAAGCGCGCCGTTATGTTTGACTCTTGTCGTTATCACTTTAGGTGATTCGTCCGAGTTAAGATGGCGGCCATTATACATGGCTATTGAAAAATACTAAATCACACACATATCGACACGTTCTTCGGGGTGCCCATAATCGGGTCGAAGATATGGGATATGTGGAGGTCTAACCCCCCCCATTTTTAAGGTAAATAAAATGACTACAGTTTCAATGCGCGACATGCTACAAGCCGGTGTTCACTTCGGTCACCAGACTCGTTACTGGAACCCAAAGATGAAGCCATTCATCTTCGGCGCTCGTAACGGTGTACACATCATCAACCTAGAGCACACTGTACCAATGTTCAACGAAGCACTTGCTTTCATCAGCAACGTTGCATCTAAGAAAGGTAAAGTTCTTTTTGTTGGTACTAAGCGTGCTGCAAGCGAAGCTATCAAAGAAGCTGCTGTTTCTTGTGATCAGTACTACGTTGATCACCGTTGGTTAGGTGGTATGTTGACTAACTGGAAAACAGTTCGTCAATCAATCAAGCGTCTAAAAGACCTTGAAAGCCAGTCTGTAGACGGTACTTTCGACAAGCTGACTAAGAAAGAAGCGCTAATGCGTACTCGTGAACTTGAGAAGCTAGAGAAATCTCTAGGTGGTATCAAGAACATGGCTGGCCTACCAGACGTAATTTTCGTTATCGGTGCTGACCACGAGCATATCGCTATTAAAGAAGCTAACAACCTAGGTATTCCTGTTGTTGCTGTTGTTGATACAAACTCTTCTCCAGACGGTATCAACTACATCATTCCTGGTAATGATGACGCTATGCGTTCTATCCGTCTTTACACTCAGTCTGTTGCTGCTGCTGCAAAAGCTGGCCGTGGTCAAGACCTAGCTGTTCAAGCTGAGCAAGACGGTTTCGTAGAAGCTGAATAATATCGGTTGATGAATTTCATCACCCTTATTAACCAAGGTATATGATTGGTGAGCAGGGGCGAAGTGACTGAAAGTGACTAGCCCCTGCTCTATATCTATTGAATTTGAAGAATTATCTGTAGAGGATTTAGCAATGGCAATTACTGCTGCCCAAGTTAAAGAACTTCGTGACCGCACTGGCGCGGGCATGATGGACTGTAAAAAAGCACTGACTGAAACTAACGGTGACATCGAGCTAGCGATTGATAACATGCGTAAGAGCGGTGCTGCTAAGGCTGCTAAAAAAGCAGGTAACATCGCAGCAGAAGGCACAATTCTAATCAAGAAAGGCGAAGGTTACGCTGCTCTATTAGAAGTTAACTGCCAAACTGACTTCGTAGCAAAAGATTCTAACTTCCTAGCTTTCGCTAACGAAGTACTAGACGTTGCTGCTGCATCAAAAGTTACTATCGAAGCACTTAAAGAGCAGTTTGAAGAAACTCGTGTTGCTCTAGTTGCTAAAATCGGTGAAAACATCAACGTACGTCGCGTTGAGTACATCGATGGTGCAAACCTAGCTGAATACCGTCACGGCGAGCGTATCGGTGTTGTTGTTGCTGGTGAAGCTGACGAAGAGACTCTAAAGCACGTTGCTATGCACGTTGCTGCTTCTAAGCCTGAATACGTTAACCCATCTGACGTTCCTGCTGAAGTTGTTGAGAAAGAAAAAGCACTTCAAATCGAAATCGCGATGAACGAAGGCAAGCCTGCTGAAATCGCTGAGAAGATGGTTATTGGTCGTATGAAGAAGTTCACTGGTGAGGTTTCTCTTACTGGTCAAGCTTTCATCATGGAACCAAAGAAAACTGTTGGCGAAATTCTTAAAGAGAAAGGCGCTTCAGTAACTAACTTCATCCGTTTAGAAGTTGGTGAAGGTATTGAAAGAAAAGAAGAAGATTTTGCTGCTGAAGTAGCTGCACAAATCGCTGCTACTAATAAAGGTTAATCCCCTTTATTTAGCAAACATAAGACCGTAGCAATTGCTGCGGTCTTATCGTATTTACTCAACAGGTTTTTGTTTGACGAGATTAAGTTCGAACCAACTTGTTAAGTGTACTACTCCCTATCGCCATAATCAGGACTAATAAATATGAGTACCAATCCTAAACCTGCATTTCGTCGTGTTCTTTTAAAATTAAGTGGTGAAGCCCTAATGGGTGAAGAAGGCTTCGGCATCGATCCTAAAGTGCTTGATCGTATGGGACAGGAGATCAAAGAGCTAGTAGAGCTAGGTATTCAAGTGGGTGTTGTCATTGGCGGTGGTAACTTGTTCAGAGGTGAAGGCCTAGCAGAAGCAGGCATGAACCGCGTTGTGGGCGACCACATGGGCATGTTGGCGACTGTGATGAACGGTTTGGCAATGCGTGATTCATTGCACCGTGCATATGTTAATGCACGTTTGATGTCAGCTATTCCGCTAAAAGGCGTGTGTGATGACTACAACTGGGCTGAAGCAATTAGTTTGCTAAAATCTGGCCGTGTTGTTATTTTTGCTGCTGGTACAGGTAACCCGTTCTGTACAACTGACTCTGCTGCGTGTTTACGTGGTATTGAGATTGAAGCAGAAGTTGTGATTAAAGGCACAAAAGTTGATGGTGTTTATTCAGATGATCCATTTAAGAATCCTGAAGCCGTCAAGTATGATGTTATGGGGTACAATGAAGTACTCGACAAAGAATTGAAAGTAATGGATTTGGCTGCATTCACTTTGGCCAGAGACCATAATATGCCATTGCTAGTATTTAACATGAATAAGCCTGGTGCACTGCGCCGCGTGATCATGGGCGAGCAAGAAGGCACAATGATTAAAGCTGATTAAGCTATATTTAGTGACTTAAAAGGACATATAACGTGATAAACGAAATTAAAAGCGATGCGCAAACTCGTATGGACAAGTGTGTTGAGTCAACCAAAACTCAAATGGCTAAAGTTCGTACTGGCCGTGCACACCCAAGCTTATTGGATACCATCCAAGTACCTTACTACGGTTCGCTGACTCCGCTTAAGCAAGTTGCAAGTGTATCAATTGGTGATGCGCGTACGTTAACTGTATCAGTATTCGACCGTACTATGATTGCTGCAGTTGAAAAAGCGATCATGAGTTCAGATCTAGGTCTTAACCCAATGTCAGCAGGTGCGACTATTCGTATTCCGTTGCCAGCACTAACAGAAGAGCGTCGTAAAGACCTTATCAAGGTTGTTCGCGCTGAAGCTGAAAACGGCCGCATCGCAATTCGTAACGTGCGTCGTGATGCTAACTCAAGCGTTAAAGAGCTAGAGAAAGAAAAAGAGTGTACTGAAGATGATGTTCGTCGCAGTGAAGATGAAGTGCAAAAGCTTACTGATGCACACATCAAGCTAGTTGATGAAGTATTAGCTGCAAAAGAAAAGGAGCTGATGGAGTTCTAAGTAGAATTTCTCAGCATAGGGCGCTGTTGATTATTTGAGTTAATATTGTTCAGGTTCGATACTCGTTTTTGTATTTTTATGAGAATTAGCGATATTTTCGCTACGGGTATAAAGCCTCACAGCTCACGCCTTGCAACAAAAGCGAAGAGCTCGAACAAAAATTAAACTTGAATGGACAACATGCCCTAGAGTTCAGACGCCGTGTAGAGTTATACTACACGGCGTTTGTCTATTTTTAAGGGTTGTAATAGATGTCAATCGATTCCCAGTCTGATACTGAAGCAGTACAGGCGTTACCAAGTGAAATATCTACCTTGGTGAAACAGTCGATCCCTAAACATGTCGCTATCATTATGGATGGTAACGGACGTTGGGCACAGGCTCAGGGAAAACCTCGCGTAATGGGGCATAAGGCCGGCGTTAAGGCTGTGAGACGAGCGGTTAGTACTGCCCGCAATTTGGGTGTTGAATCATTAACTTTGTTTGCGTTTTCGAGTGAAAACTGGCGCAGACCTGACAAAGAAGTCAGCCTGTTAATGGAACTATTTTTTACTGTATTGCAGCGCGAGCTTAAGCTGCTTCACAAAAATGGGGTTCGCCTCAATATTATCGGTGATACCAGCCGATTTTCGCCGCGCTTGCAAAAGCAGATTGCGGCAGCAGAAGAAAAAACGGCAGACAATAATGATTTAGTGCTAAATGTAGCAGCAAACTATGGTGGCCGTTGGGACATCATGCAAGCTGCACAGCAACTCGCTGCTAAAGTTGAATCAGGTGAAATGAGTAGTGCTCAGTTTACTGAAGAAGCCTTAAGCGAACATTTATGCATGCAAAATCAAGCTGAAGTCGATTTAATGATCCGCACCGGTGGTGATTATCGCATCAGCAATTTTGTTTTATGGCAGGCAGCATATGCTGAGTTAGTTTTTACTGACACGCTTTGGCCGGATTTTGATGAGGATGCGTTTAAAGATGCGATTGCTATTTTTGCAAATCGCCAACGTCGATTTGGTTTAACTGGAACTCAAATCGATACCATCCGCTCTTTGTAATAATTAGTGAGGGAAGTTTTTTGCTAAAACAACGAATAATAACAGCAATATGGTTAATCCCCTTAGTTTTTGGTGCCATTTTCGGTTTACCGACTGAGTATTTTTCTTGGGCACTATTGGGAGTATTTTTAATTGCCGCTAAGGAGTGGGGGCGTATTATCGATAACCGATGTGAAATGACTCAATGGAGTTTCACTGTGACTATTGGTGTGTTGCTCACCGCACTTAATCTGTTAGTGCCTGCCGATGAAATTTGGTCGCGCGGCGTGATGCATCCTATCTTTCTAGCTGTAATCATCATTGGCGGCTTCTGGTGGTTCCTTTCATTCATCATGGTGTTATCTTTCCCTAAGAGCGCAAGCTTTTGGGAGAAAAGTCATATGCTTAAGTCGATGTTTGGTCAGTTAACACTTATCCCATGCTTTGTGTCTTTATTATCACTGAAAGCTCTTGGTACACAAGGCTCGCCATACTATGGCGCAACGCTAGTTTTCTTAGTGATGTTAGTGGTTTGGGCGACAGATTCAGGTGCTTATTTTGCTGGTAAGACATTTGGTAAGCGCAAATTGATGCCGAATGTTAGCCCTGCTAAAACCATCGAAGGTTTATTGGGCGGCCTATTAACGACTATGATCATTGTTGCAGGTGTGATGTATGTTTCACCAGAGCAAGAGGTTGGCCTGTTGATTGCGGTTACTTTGTTTACAGCCTTAGCATCGGCAGTCGGTGACTTATCTGAAAGTATGTTTAAACGTGTAGCTAAAATTAAAGACTCTGGCACTATTTTACCGGGTCATGGTGGCGTGTTAGATAGAATTGATAGTTTAACGGCGGCGTTACCTGTATTCACATTAATCTATATAGCTTTTTGGATGTAACTAAATGCAAAATATGGTGATTTTAGGCGCGACGGGCTCAATAGGAGCCAGCACATTGAGTGTTGTTGCGTGTAATCCTGAGCAATATAAAGTGTTTGCCTTGGTGGCAAATACCAATGTCGAAAAAATGCTGCAGATCTGTATTGCGCATCAGCCTAAAGTTGCCCATATGGTTGATAGTGCAGCTGCAGCCGCATTAAAAGCGCAACTTCCAAGCAACTTAAATATCGAAGTAACTACCGGTGAAGATGAACTTTTAGCGCTGGTTATTGCAGCTCAGGTTGACACTGTTATGGCGGCCATCGTTGGTGCTGCTGGTTTGCCTTCAACATTAGCTGCGGTGAAAGCGGGTAAGCGAGTACTGCTTGCTAATAAAGAATCACTAGTCATGTCGGGTCAGTTGTTTATCGAAGCGATGCAACAATCTGGCGCGCAAGTTCTGCCCGTCGATAGCGAACACAATGCTATATTTCAATGTTTATCTGAGCGAACTCAGTTAGAAATCGGTCGCTGTGATTTAGCCAGCGCTGGCGTATCGCATATTTTGCTTACAGGATCGGGCGGACCATTTTTAACATCTGATTTATCGATGTTATCAAACATGACACCTGAGCAAGCTTGTAAGCATCCAAACTGGTCAATGGGTCGTAAAATTTCGGTAGACTCAGCGACCATGATGAATAAGGGCCTTGAGTATATCGAGGCGCGTTGGTTATTTAACGCTAGCCAAGAACAACTCAAGGTGGTTATTCACCCACAAAGTGTTATCCATTCAATGGTGCAGTACCGTGATGGTTCGGTATTAGCGCAGCTTGGAAACCCTGATATGCGTACACCAATTGCGCATTGTATGTCTTTTCCTGAGAGAATTACCTCAGGAGTTGAACCTTTAGACTTTTTCAAAGTCGGACAGTTAAGCTTCTTAGAACCGGACTTTAATCGTTTCCCATGTCTCGCACTTGCAATTGAAGCGTGCAAACAAGGACAGGAAGCAACGACAGTCGTCAATGCTGCCAACGAGATTTCAGTACAAGCATTCTTAGACGGTAAGATCCGTTTTACCGATATAGCAAAAATAAACGAACAGAGCTTAATGAATACGGCAACGCATCCATTAAACAATATTGATGACATTTTGGCATTAGATGCTCAGAGCCGTCGATATACGTTAGAAGCCATCAGCAAGCTGAATTAGTTCCGAGGGAAGGATGACAGATTTTTTATGGAACTTTGGTTCCTTTGTTGTAGCGTTAGGGATCTTAATCGCTGCCCATGAATATGGTCATTTTTGGGTGGCGCGTCGTTGTGGCGTTAAAGTTGAACGTTTTTCAATTGGCTTTGGTAAAGCTATTTGGCGTAAAACTGGCGCCGATGGTACCGAATATGTTTTGGCAATGATCCCGCTAGGCGGCTATGTCAAAATGCTTGATGAGCGCGTAGAGGACGTACCTGAAGAACTAAAAGATCAAGCCTTTAATCGTAAAACAGTCTGGCAACGCATTGCTATTGTCAGTGCTGGGCCTATTGCCAACTTTCTATTTGCGATAGTGGCGCTTTACGCCATGTATTTGATAGGCGTACCTGCAATAAAACCTGTTATTGATTCAACTATTGCGGGCACACCTGCTGCGCAAATCGTTGTTAAACAGCCTATGCAAGTCATGGCAGTTGGCGGCCAAAAGGTAAGAGATTGGGAAGAGGTTAATTTAGCCCTCGCTGGCCACATCGGTGATAGCGAAGTGGAGATTACTGTAGCGCCACTTGAACGTTTGCAAGATAGTGAAAGTAATCAACAGCATTACATTTTAAATACTCAAGACTGGAAGGTTAATCCTGAAAAGGAACAGCCTATAACATCAATAGGTCTAGGTATGTATCGTCCGGCTATTTTGCCACAGCTAGCAATGGTCAGTGATGACGGTGCTGCAGGGCTTGCTGGTTTAAAAGTCGGTGATACGCTGGTAGCCATTGATGGCGAGAAATACTCTGATTGGCCACGTTTTGTTGAAATTATTCAAAACTCTGCCAATAAGCTTGTTACCATCACTGTGCGCCGTGACGGAGAGCAGCTTAATTTAGATGTTACACCTAAATCTCGCGAGAATGCCGCGGGTAAACTTGAAGGAGTTATAGGTGTTGCGCCAACAGCTCAGCCTTGGCCTGAGAACATGAAAGTTCAGCTGGAATATGGATTTTTAGAATCTTTTCCAGTTGCTGTCGATAAAACATGGCAACTTGTCTCTGTCAGCATTAAGATGATTGGCAAGTTATTTACTGGTGACGTTTCGGTTAAAAATTTGAGCGGCCCTATTTCTATTGCACAAGGTGCCGGAAATAGCGCGGACGTCGGACTGGTATATTTTTTAGGTTTTCTTGCATTGATTAGCGTTAACTTAGGCATTATTAATTTATTGCCTTTGCCAGTGCTCGATGGGGGACACCTTTTGTATTACTTCGTTGAAGTAATTACAGGCAGGCCTGTGCCGGAGAAGGTACAGGAAATTGGATTCAGAATTGGGGCAGCCTTGCTGCTGATGTTGATGAGTGTTGCACTCTTTAATGACTTTTCCCGACTCTGAGCAAGGACAGACAAATAATTAGAAGTGCTCTATGAGATTGAATAAACTTTTTGCCTCGATGTTATTAGTCGGAGCGTCTTTTTCAGGGAACGGTTGGGCAGAAACATTCCAACCTTTTGAAGTAGCTGATATCCAAGTTGAAGGTTTACAGCGAGTTGCGCTCGGTGCGGCTTTGCTTAACATACCTGTGAAGGTAGGGGATACTGTTGATCAATTAAAATTGCAGCAAGCAATTAAAAGCTTGTATGCATCAACTAACTTCGAAAAAATTGAAGTGCTGCGCGATGGTAATGTTCTGATTGTGAAAGTGACGGAACGTCCAACCATTAGCTCCGTTACCTTTGAGGGTAACAAAGATATTAAAGACGAGCAGTTACAAGAGAGCCTTGACGGTTCTGGTGTAAAAGTGGGGGAATCACTTGACCGCACTATGCTTTCTGGTATTGAAAAAGGTCTACAAGACTTTTACTACGGCGTGGGTAAATACGGCGCAAAAGTAAAAGCTGAGATTATTAACTTACCTCGTAACCGAGTTGAGCTTAAATTCACCTTCACTGAAGGTTTAGCTGCCGAAATTCGCCAAATTAACGTGGTAGGTAACACAGAGTTTAGCGATGCAGAGCTAATTGGCATGCTAGAGCTTAAAGATTACGTTGCTTGGTGGGACTTATTTGGTGAGCGCCGTTACCAAAAGCAAAAGTTGCAAGCTGATCTTGAAACTATCAAGACTTACTATCAAAACCGTGGTTATATCCGCTTTGACGTAACATCGACTCAGGTTGCTATGACACCTGACCGTAAAGGTCTATACATCACCATTAACGTTGACGAAGGTGAGCAGTATAAAGTCAAAGACGTTAATCTAACCGGTGACTTAATGGGCAAAGAAAAGGTGCTAGAAGCCATTTTGCCGTTAAAGTCGGGCGATATGTATAACGGTGGCGATGTAACCTTTACCGAAGAGATGTACGGTAAGTATTTAGGTCGTTTTGGATACGCATACCCAGAAGTTAAAACCTACCCTGAAATTGATGATGAAACTAAGGAAGTGAACCTTAATATCAACATTAAACCGGGCAAGCGCGTTTACGTGCGTAATATTAGCTTTACTGGTAACACGGTGACTAAAGATGAAGTTATGCGTCGCCAACTACGCCAAATGGAAGGTGCATGGTTAAACTCAGGGCAAGTTGAGTTGTCAAAGTCAAACCTTAACCGTTTGGGCTACTTTGAAACCGTTGATACTGAAACGATCCAAGTACCAGGTACTGATGATTTAGTTGATGTCGCGTTTAACGTTAAAGAGCAGCCATCAGGTTCATTTAACGCGGGTGTGGGTTATGGTACCGAGTCTGGTTTAAGCCTGCAGTTTGGTGTGCAGCAAAGTAACTTCCTAGGCACGGGTAACCAAGCTGGGGTTAACTTAAACACCAATAAATACTCGAAGAACGTTAATATTAACTATACCGATCCATACTTTACTAAAGATGGCGTAAGCCTAGGTGGTAGTATTTATTGGAGTGAGTTTGACGCTGATGAAGCAAACCTTGAAGCGTATAAGAATAGCTCTTACGGTATTGCATTAAACTCAGGTTTCCCGATCAACGAATATAACCGTATTAACGGTGGTATTGGTTACCGTCATAACGAAATTTCTGAAATTTCTGCTTATGAGCAGGCGATTCGTTTCTACGATATTTATCGTGACAGTGATGATCCTAATGCAGGTTTAAGCTTTGACAACTTTGAGTTGAGCTTAGGTTGGTCTCGCAGTAACTTGAACCGAGGAACTTTCCCATCAGATGGTTCGTCGCAGCGCCTAAACGGTAAGATGACTGTACCAGGGTCAGATCTTCAGTACTTTAAAGCGGATTTTGATACTAACTTTTACTTCCCAATCGATCGTAAACACAGTTTTGTTGTGTTAGCACGTGGTCGTCTTGGTTATGGTAATGGTTATGGTCAGTTTAATGATAATGACCAAATTCTACCGTTCTGGGAAAACTATTACTCAGGTGGTAGCAGCTCATTACGTGGCTTTAAGTCGAACTCTGTTGGCCCGCGTTCATTCTACTTATATCGCGGCAGTGAACCATGTTCACCTGATCCATCTGGCGACGGTTGTAGTTTGCCAGGCGATCCTAACCAGATCCAGGTGAGCTCAGGTCGCTCTATTGGTGGTAATGCCATTGCAACAGCGAGTTTAGAATTGATTGTGCCAACTCCATTCTTGGATGAGGCTTATACAAATTCTGTACGTACCAGTTTCTTCGTTGATGCCGGTAACGTATGGGATACTGAGTTTGACTATGATTCGTATCGTTATCTTCCAGTTGAAGAGTTTGATAAACTGCAAGATTATAGCGATCCGAGCCGTATTCGTGCCTCTTGGGGTATGAGCGTGCAGTGGCTGTCGCCGATGGGACCTATGGTATTTAGCCTTGCATGGCCAATCAAGGAATACGAGGATGATGAAACCGAAATCTTCTCGTTTAATATTGGTAAAACTTTCTAAAAATCAATTTATAAAAGTCGGCAAGTTTTGCTGAAATAAAGGAGTTTGTTTTGAATAAGATGTTAAATCGCGCAATGATGGTTTTGGTTCTTTTAGGTGCACCTCTAGCGGCGCATGCTGAAAAGATCGCAGTTGTTGACATGCAAGCCGTGTTTGAGCAGTTACCACAGCGTGAGCAAGTAAACGAAACGTTGAAAGCTGAATTTGGTGATCGTGTAGCCGCTGTGCAAAAGATGCAAGAAGAGCTTCGTGGTTTACTAGAAAAACAGCAACGTGATGCGGCTTTGATGAGCGAGTCTCAAAAGACTGAAATGGTTCGCAAAATGGAATCTATGAAAGCTGAGCTACAATTAAAAGGCAAAGCGTTAGATGAAGATATGCGTCGTCGTAACGGCGAAGAGCAAAACAAGCTGTTATTACAAGTTCAAAAGACTATTAACACTATTGCTGAAAAAGAGCAGTATGACATGGTGCTTCAACGTGGTGCCGTTATCTATGTTAAGCCTAGCGCTGACATCAGTAACAAAGTGGTTGAAGCTTTAGGTAAAGGCAACTAATTAGATGAAAAGCTATACGTTAAGAGTATTGGCTGACCATTTAAATGCAGACGTTCAAGGTGATGAAACAGTTGAGATTTCAACTGTTGGAACCTTGGACGGTGCAGGTCCAGGTCAAATCTCTTTCTTGGCTAATTCTAAGTATCGTTCGCAGCTGGCAAGTTCAGCTGCGTCTGCGATCTTAATGACGCCAAAAGATGCGGAAGATTTTGTAGGCAATGCGATCGTACTAAATGATCCATATGTAGGTTTCGCGCGCATTGCACAATTTCTTGATACCACACCAAAAGCGGCAGACAGTATCCATCCATCAGCACAAATTGCAGCGTCTGCTATGCTAGGCGAAGATGTTGCTATTGGTGCAAACGCGGTTATTGGTGAAAACGTTATTTTAGGTAATGGCGTGCAAATCGGTGCAGGCTCTGTTGTTGGTCAAGACAGTGTAATTGGTTCAAACACACGTTTATGGGCTAATGTAACGGTTTACCATAATGTGCATTTAGGCCAAGACTGTATTATCCACTCAGGCGCAATTTTGGGTTCTGATGGTTTTGGCTACGCTAATGAGCGTGGTCAATGGATTAAAATCCCGCAAACAGGTGGAGTTCGTATTGGTGACCGCGTTGAAATTGGCGCTAATACCACAGTCGACCGCGGCGCAATCGATCACACAGAAATTCACGACGGGGTTATTTTAGATAACCAAGTTCAGATAGCGCACAATGATATCATTGGTGCAAATACAGCCATTGCAGGTAGTACTGTTGTTGCTGGTAGTGTCACGATTGGTAAACACTGCATTATTGGTGGTAACTGTGCTATTTCAGGCCATTTAAGCATTACTGACGGTGTACATATCACCGGTAGTACTAATGTCACTAGTGTTATTCGCGAGGCGGGTGTTTACTCATCGGCAACGGTTGCGATGGATAACAAGCTATGGCGTAAGAATACAGTTCGTTTTAGACAGCTAGATACGCTATTCCAACGCGTTAAAGCGTTAGAAAATAACGTAAAGTAAATACTGCTTAGAGCAGATAAAGGAAAGTTTTGTGTCAAATCAATTGAATACAATGGATATCAAAGAGATCCTAAAATTTTTACCTCATAGGTATCCATTTTTATTGATCGATAGAGTACTAGATTTCACTCCTGGTGAAACATTACACGCTATCAAAAACGTCACGATTAATGAGCCATTTTTCCAGGGACACTTCCCGGTTCAACCTGTGATGCCTGGCGTACTTATCTTAGAAGCAATGGCGCAAGCTACTGGTCTTCTTGCGTTTAAAACCATGAGCACAGAGCCATCGAATGATGTGCTATATTATTTCGCTGGTATTGACAAAGCACGCTTTAAGCGCGTAGTTGAGCCAGGTGACCAACTTCATTTTGAAGTACAGATGATTAAAGAGCGCCGCGGGATTGGCGTGTTTACTGGCGTTGCAAAAGTGGATGGCGAAGTTGTTTGTTCAGCAGAAATCATGTGTGCACGTAGAGAGATTTCTAAGTGATAGATAAATTAGCTTATATCCATCCAGATGCCAAAATTGGCAAAAACGTAACCATTGGTCCGTGGACTTACATTGGTGCAGACGTTGAGATTGGGGATGACTGTTGGTTTAGTTCGCACGTTGTTGTGAAAGGCCCAACCGTTATTGGCAAAGGCAACAAGTTTTACCAGTTTGCTTCTGTTGGCGAAGATTGCCAAGACAAAAAGTATGCTGGCGAACCGACTCGTCTGATTATCGGTGACAATAACGTTATCCGTGAATCAGTAACCATTCACCGCGGTACCACTCAAGATGAGTGGGAAACGCGTATTGGTTCAAACAACCTGTTTATGGCTTACGTACACATCGCTCATGACTGCGTTGTTGGCAGTAACGTGATTATGGCAAATAACGCTTCTATTGCAGGTCATGTACATGTGGGTGACTGGGCTATTTTAGGTGGTATGACTGGTGTACATCAGTTCGTGCATATTGGTGCTCACGCATTTACCGCTGGCAGTTCGCTCATTTTAAATGATGTGCCGCCATTTGTGATGGCTTCAGGTTCGCCTGCAATTCCAAGAGGCCTGAACATTGAAGGTATGAAGCGTCGTGGCTTCTCAAAAGAGTCTCAGCTTTCAGTACGAAGGGCTTATAAAACCCTTTATCGCAGTAGCTTAACGGTTGCCGAAGCGGTTGAGCAGCTTAAAGAGGCTGCGATTGATGATGAACAGGTTCAAATGCTAATTGAATTTGTCGCTTCATCTCAGCGAGGCATTATTCGCTAGTACAACTTAAGAGCCCGTTTAATAACGGGTTCTTTGTTTTTATCTCATTAAAATCACAGATACCTATCTATGCGTTCAAATAATTCTCGAGTATTTGCAATGGTTGCAGGGGAGATCTCCGGCGACATCCTCGGAGCAGGCTTAATTAAGGCACTGCAAAAACAATACCCTGATGCAAGGTTTGTAGGCATTGGTGGCCCGCGTATGGACGCGTTGGGTTTTGAATCTATTTTCTCTTATGAAGAATTAGCGGTTATGGGCATTGTCGAGGTCTTATCCCGCTTACCAAGACTGTTAAAAGTGCGCGCGACTTTAGTTGACGAAATTACTCAGTTAGCACCAGACTGCTTTATTGGTATCGACGCACCTGATTTTAATATTGGCTTAGAGTTAAAGCTTAAAGCACGTGGTATTAAAACCGTGCATTATGTCAGCCCATCAGTGTGGGCGTGGCGACCAAAACGTATTTTCAAAATTGCTAAGGCAACCGATATGGTGTTGTCTTTACTGCCTTTTGAAAAAGCGTTTTATGATGAATACCAAGTACCTTGTACCTTTGTTGGTCATACGTTAGCTGATGATATCCCATTAGAAAGTGACAAAGCACAGGTAAGGGAGCTGCTAGGTTTAGATCCACAAGCCGAATATTTAGCGATTTTGCCGGGCTCTCGTGGTGGCGAGCTGAAAATGTTAGCTGAGCCGTTTGTCAAAGCTGCGTCTTTGATTAAACAGCGCTACCCAGACATTAAGTTCGTGACGCCTTTAGTTAATCAAACAAGGCGTGAACAGTTTGAGCTGGCATTACGTGAGCACGCGCCAGACTTAGAGATCCATTTAGTCGAAGGCCAATCCCGTGAAGTGATGGCAGCAAGTGATTGCATCTTGCTCGCATCGGGTACTGCAACGCTCGAAGCTATGTTAGTGAAGCGTCCTATGGTGGTCGCCTATCGCGTCAGCCCAATTACTTACCGCATTGCCAAAGGCATGATGCTCACCAAGCGTTACTCATTGCCGAATTTACTGGCTGATGACGATATTGTTGAGGAGCTTATTCAGGCAGATTGTACGCCTGAAAAAATTGCTCAAGCAATAGGTGTGCAACTAGATAGCGATTTTACGCCAATGCATGATCGCTTTATGGCAATGCACAAAACGCTAAAGCGTGATGCTAGTGCTCGCGCTGCAGATGCCGTGATTAAGTTAGTAGAGGATAAAATTTAATGGCGGTGATTAAAGGTATAACACCTGAGCAAGTTGCTCAGATTTGTGTTGGGCAATATGCAGGTGTCGATGAAGTTGGACGTGGTCCGCTAATTGGTAATGTGGTCACAGCAGCGGTGATTTTAGATCCTAATAATCCGATTGAAGGCTTAAATGACTCCAAAAAGTTGTCTGAGAAGAAGCGTGAATTATTGTTTGAGCAAATCCAGCAAAAAGCTTTGAGTGTTAGTGTTGGCTCGGCAACACCTCAAGAGATTGATGAGCTTAATATCTTGCATGCAACTATGCTTGCCATGCAGCGAGCTGTGGCAGGGCTTTCTATTAGGCCGACAAGTGTATTGGTTGATGGTAATCGTACACCTGATTTTGGCGTTGAAAGTCATGCAATCATCAAAGGTGATGGCTTGATTGATGCAATTAGTGCCGCATCTATCATTGCTAAAGTGGTTCGCGATCGTGAAATGGAAGTGTTGGCTGCTCAGTATCCCCAATTTGGATTTGAAAAGCATAAAGGCTATCCAACTAAAGCCCATTTTGAGGCGTTAGCTGAACATGGTGTATTGCCTGAACACCGTAAGAGTTTTAGACCGGTTCGTGAGGCGTTAGAGCAAAACTAACTTTGCTTGTTGCAATCGCTTGCAAAATCTACCTGAGTCGCGCGAAAACTAACACATCTATCATCAGGGCTAACAGTTTAACTTGTTTGCTGTTGGCCCATGTTTTACCCTGTAAGATTGACTAGCCGTCTTCATCTATCAAAAAGAAAGATACTCCATATTATGTCTGATCCACGTTTTGTGCATTTACGCGTCCATAGTGATTTTTCCATGTCAGATGGACTCTCTAAAGTTAAGCCAATTATAGGTAAAGTGGCCGAGCTCGGAATGCCCGCAGTTGCCCTTACAGATCAAACTAATATGTGCGGACTAGTGAAGTTCTACGAGGCTTGTCATGGTAACGGTATTAAGCCGATTATTGGTACAGACTTTTGGTTACAGGTGCCAGGTTTTGACGACTTTTGCTCAATCACTGCATTGGCGATGGACAATACTGGTTACTCTAATCTGACTTTGCTCATTAGTGATGCATACTTGCGCGGTAACATTAATGATAAAGCGGTAATCGATCAAGAATGGCTAGCTAAATACAGTGAAGGCTTAATATTGCTGTCTGGAGGTAAAGACGGTGATGTTGGTCGCGCGTTACTCAAAGAGAACCGCGGGCAAGTTGATAGCTTGATTAGCTTCTATCAAACTCATTTTCCAGATCGCTATTACTTAGAGCTATTGCGCACAGGTCGCCCTGATGAAGAACGCTATTTACATTTGGCGGTCGAACTAGCAGAGCAAAAAGATTTGCCTGTTGTGGCCACCAACCAAGTGGTATTTGCCAAACCAGATCAATTTGATGCCCATGAGATCCGGGTTGCCATTTATGATGGCTTTACCCTTGCGGATCCTCGCCGGCCGAAAAAGTATAGCGACCAACAGTATTTTAAAAGCAGCGAAGAGATGTGTGAGCTGTTTGAAGATATTCCTGAAGCGATTCAAAATACAGTTGAAATTGCAAAACGCTGTAACGTTACAGTGCGTTTGCACGAATACTTCCTACCTAATTTTCCGACGGGTGACTTGACCATTGAAGACTTTTTGGTTGATGTGTCTGAGAAAGGTTTAGAAGAACGCTTAGAATTTTTATTCCCTGATCCTGAAGTAAGAGCTGAACGTCGTCCTGAGTATGATGAACGTCTTGATGTTGAGCTTAAAGTTATTAACCAAATGGGATTCCCTGGTTACTTCCTTATCGTAATGGAGTTCATTCAGTGGGGTAAAGACAACGATATCCCTATTGGTCCTGGCCGTGGTTCGGGTGCGGGTTCGCTTGTGGCTTACGCACTTAAAATTACCGATTTGGATCCACTTGAATACGATTTGCTGTTCGAGCGATTTCTTAACCCAGAACGTGTATCTATGCCCGACTTCGATGTCGACTTTTGCATGGATAGACGTGATGAGGTGATTGACCACGTAGCTGACCTATATGGCCGTGATGCGGTATCGCAGATTATTACTTTTGGTACCATGGCGGCAAAAGCTGTTATTCGAGATGTTGGCCGTGTGCTAGGTCACCCATACGGTTTCGTTGACCGTATTTCAAAGATGATCCCAGCTGAACCGGGTATGACACTCGCAAAAGCTTTTGAGGTCGAGCCAGGGCTGCAAGAATCATATGACGGTGATGAAGAAGTCAAAGATCTTATCGACATGTGCCGTATTTTGGAAGGTGTAACACGTAACGCGGGTAAGCACGCCGGTGGTGTGGTTATCGCGCCAACTAAGATTACCGACTTCTCGCCAATTTACTGTGATACTGAAGGTTTAAACCCAGTTACTCAGTTCGATAAAAACGACGTTGAAACTGCAGGTTTGGTAAAGTTCGACTTCTTGGGTCTTCGAACGCTCACCATTATTGACTGGGCGTTACAGATGGTGAACGCCGTTAAAGACAAAAATGGTGAAGAGCGAGTAAGAATCGAATCGATTTCACTCACCGATCCTAAGTGCTTTAAGTTATTACAGCGCTATGAAACAACTGCGGTATTCCAGCTTGAATCCCGTGGTATGAAAGACTTGATTAAACGTCTTCAGCCCGACTGCTTTGAAGATATGATTGCACTAGTAGCACTGTTTAGACCTGGGCCGCTGCAATCGGGCATGGTTGATAACTTTATTGAGCGTAAGCACGGCCGTGAGGAAGTATCGTACCCAGATGCAGAGTATCAGCACGAGTCGTTAAAAGAGTTATTGTCACCGACTTACGGCATTATTTTGTATCAAGAGCAGGTAATGCAGATTGCCCAGGTTCTTGCTGGCTACACCTTGGGCGGCGCGGACATGCTTCGTCGTGCAATGGGTAAGAAAAAGCCGGAAGAGATGGCTAAGCAGCGTGGTACGTTTGAAGCTGGTGCGATAAAGAATGGCGTCGACGGCGACTTGTCGATGAAAATCTTCGACTTGGTAGAAAAGTTCGCAGGTTACGGTTTTAACAAATCTCACTCGGCTGCTTACGCGTTAGTATCTTATCAAACACTGTGGTTAAAAACCCATTATCCGGCTCAGTTTATGGCGGCGGTAATGTCTGCCGATATGGATAACACAGACAAAATCGTGACCTTAGTTGATGAGTGTGAGCGCATGGGGATGCCATTGTTGCCACCTGATGTAAACAAAGGCTTGTTTAGATTTACGGTAGATGATGATTTAAATATCGTTTATGGCATTGGCGCTGTAAAAGGTGTGGGTGAAGGTCCAGTTGAGTCGATTCTAAAAGCACGTGAAAACGGGCCGTTTATCGATTTATTCGATTTTTGTGCTCGAGTCGATCTTAAAAAGCTAAACCGCCGGGTAATTGAAAAACTCATCTGCGCTGGCGCATTGGATAATCTTGGTCCACATCGAGCAGCAATGATGGCAACTCTGCCAGAAGCTATTCGTGCAGCTGATCAACACGCAAAAGCTGAGGCTATTGGTCAGCACGATATGTTTGGTTTGCTTAATAGCGAGCCTGAAGACAGCAAGCAGCAATTTGTTGAGTGTACGCCTTGGCCTGATAAAGTTTGGCTAGAAGGTGAGCGTGACACCTTAGGTTTATACTTAACGGGTCACCCTATTAACCAGTATCTGAAAGAGCTGAAGCATTACACATCCGGTCGATTGAAAGATGTGCACCCAACTGATCGCGGCAAGACCATGAAAGCTGCGGGTTTGGTGGTTGCAACACGCGTGATGATGACCAAGCGCGGATCAAAAATGGGGCTGGTAACCCTTGATGATAAGAGTGCGCGTCTAGAGGTTATGCTATTTACTGAAGCATTTGAGAAGTTTAATCATTTGCTTGAAAAAGACCGTATTTTGATTATTGAAGGTGAAGTGAGCTTTGATGACTTCTCCGGCGGAAACCGCATGACTGCGCGCAACATTATCGATATGGGCGAAGCACGCAGCCACTTTGCTCATGCAGTCGAAATTGACCTGCAAGCAGAAACGGTTAATCCACAATGGTTGGGTGAATTTCAAGCTGCTGTAGAGCCTTGGAAAGCCGGTGCTGTACCTGTCATTATTAATTATGCTCAGCCACAATCTGCCGCACAATTTACTTTAGGTGATGATTGGCGAGTTAATCCAACCGATGAGTTAATGCTGGCCCTAGAATCATTAACAGGTTCAGATAAGGTTAAGATTGTTTTTTAAGACAGTTTTTAAGTTAATGACTTTCTAATATGAATATTGTTGCCCTGATTCAAGATTGTTTAGCGCAGATAACTGTGCCGAGTACACAACCTAGCCCTATTGCAAGCCATAGCAAGCGCAAGCTTGTGCTGGCATACAGCGGCGGAGTTGACTCTGAAGTCTTAGCCTATGGCTTAGGGCAATTTGCTCGTATTAACAACCATATTGAATGTTTGTTAGTGCATGTTCACCATGGTTTAAGTGCGAATGCAGATAGCTGGAGTGAACATTGTTTATCTCAAGCTGCCAAATACGGTATTGAGTGCAAGGTTAAGCGAGTAAAGGTTAACCAAGCGCCGCGATTAAGTGTTGAAGCTGAAGCAAGAAACGTGCGTTACCAAGCGTTGCTTGAAGAGCTTAATTTTAATGACGTGCTGATCACTGCGCATCATCAAGATGATCAGTTAGAGACGGTGCTGCTAGCGCTAAAGCGTGGTTTAGGGCCCAAAGGGCTTGCCGCTATGGGCAAGGTGCAAGGTTTTAAGCAGCGTTATTGGGTTGCTAGACCCTTACTTGAGCAAAGCAAAGAACAAGTTGAGGCCTTTGCCGCTAAACATAATATTGTTCATATTGAAGATGAAAGTAATTTCGATGATAAGTATGACCGCAATTTTTTACGTTTAGCTATCATACCTAAGCTTAAGCAGCGTTGGAGCGCAATTGCTACAACTGCTAGTCGTAGTGCTGAGCTATGTGCTTTACAGCAATCAGTGCTTGATGAAGAAATTGCGACTAAATTGCCATTGGTTAAACAGAAAATAGCTAACGAATCGGTATTAAAGCTTGATGCTTTAGCAAATTACTCTAGCGCTTGGCAGTCGCTATTATTACGCGGCTTTATGGATGAGCACGGCTTTGCCCCGCCATCTAAGGTGCAAGGGGAGCAAATTCTTGCTCAGTTACTCCACGCCAAAGATGACGCTAAGGTTGAGATCCGCTTAGCCGATGTTGTTATTCGCCGGTTTAAGCAAAATGGCTATTTTACTAAGCCAGATCTTGCAGAGCATAACGCCAAACAGATTACCCCAGTTGAACTGGTAAGCATCGATGAATTAACATCCGGTAAATTACTGTTACCAACAGGTGAGTATCTATCTGCGCAGCTTGTGCCACTTAAAGGGCTAGAATTAACAACAATTGAGTTGAACAGTGCAGGGGAAAAAGAGCAACAATTAAACAGTCGCGGGCAAAGTACTGCAATTTGTAGATTACCGCTTGAGTCTGAATCAATCTCCATAGTGTACGCATTACCTGGGAGTACTCGTTGTCAGCCGCACTTTAGAAGCAAAGGTCGTGAACTTAAAAAGCTCTGGCAAGAACTTGAGCTTCCGCCTTGGAAGCGAGGACGTGTGCCGCTGTTGTGTTATAACGGTAAACTAGTAGCCGCTATTGGATACTGGGTTGAGAAAGCTTTTTTAGCAAAGCGTGCAGCTGCCGATATGGATAAACAGCAAGACTGTGACTTAATCGCTACCAACTATGGTTTACGTATTTTTATTAACTAGTTTGGGTTTATTTATTCAGTGCTAGTTTAAACATACTTATCGCTCCTAAGTCCCTAAGTCCCTAAGCACCTTAGTCCAAATTAAATCTAACTTAGATGTTAGAGATGTCTTTAGCATCGACTTTTCGTTTTAGTACAAAGGTTCCAAAGTTGAGTATTCAATGAACAGTACATATATTGAATACTATACACTCTGAATTTGAAAACACTGTCTGCCGGCTGCTTTTGCCTTGTATAGTGCGTTGTCAGCACGTAAATACAGGCTCTTTTCTGTATCGTTCACTTGCCACAGGGCTATGCCCATACTCGTACTGACTTGATACTTTTCAAGATAGTCATGGCTTGCTAATGCATCTAAAATGCGCTGGCAAAGCATTGAAGCAACCTTGGTATCCGCTTGCAGTAAAATAGTAAATTCATCGCCACCAATTCGAAATGCCAGATCCGTATCCCTGATAGTGCTATTGAGTAGTTCTGCAAATTCTATCAGCGCGTTGTCACCAAGTTGGTGGCCAAAGTCATCATTGAGCTGTTTAAAGTTATCTAAGTCTAATGCGATTAGGCTCAATGGGGTTTGATTTCGCTGGGCGCGTGCAATCTCTTTTCTTAGGCTTTCACGGTAGTAGTGACGATTACCCAGTTTTGTCAGTGAGTCGTACATCGCCTGCTGCGACATCTCTTTATATTGCACTGCATTGACTAATGGCTGTAAAACCAAAGATTGTAATTGCGCTAATCTTTGGGTTTGCGACGGCACTAAAGGCGCTTTAAGCATATAGTTAATGGTAAATTTACGCTCTGCAAAAGTTATGTTTTGCTCAATTACATAACCTTGCTGCTGGCCCCAATGAAACTGGAAGTCTTTATATTCCAAGCGGATCCCATATAGCGGCAAATGTTGCCCCATGATTTTGCCAAAACAGGCAAATACTGTCCGGGGATCAAGATGCTGATGCAATTGCTGAATAATATCGACAAGATCAACCTCAAGCGGCATCGACATACCTGTCCCCATAGGACTGCGGTATTCGATAGAGCGAGACTCAGTCGCTAAGCCAAATTCCATTGTTGTGTTCTCCCCGTATATCGCGGTACTGTTTTAACTGAACGTTAACTTTCTTGTAAAAATATAAAGCAATAATTGTGCCGGAATGCTAGGTAATAATATTTGTCTTTATTTGTCATTAGGTTACTCTCTAGTTAACCAAATGGAATAAATAAGTGTCGGCATTTTGACGAGTGCAGATCATTAAAGGAGGACACAATACCGATGGAACACAGCTTTTTGATTCAAATTTTGCTGATGTTGGTGATTGCCATTGTGTCTATCGCCATTTTAAGGCGAGCAGGACTTCCCGCTATTTTAGCTTACTTAATTACGGGGGTGATTAGCGGCCCTAGTGGTTTTCATTGGTTTACTCAGCATCAAATGCAGTCGGTAGCCGAGCTAGGGGTCGTGCTATTGATGTTCAGTTTAGGTCTAGAGTTTTCATTGCCAAGGCTCTGGGCAATGCGCCGTACTGTATTTGGCCTAGGTAGTGCGCAGGTCTTGGTGACCACAGTTTTAAGTATGGCAATTGCTTTACTGTGTAATCTGACCGTGACCGAGTCTGTGGTTGTTGGCTCAGCTATCGCATTATCATCAACCGCTATTGTGCTCAAATTGCTCAACGAGCAGGGCTGGCTCAGGCGGCGTCATGGTGAGTTATCGGTCAGTGTGCTGTTATTTCAAGATATTGCGGTTGTTCCATTACTCATCTTGCTACCTTTGCTTGCCAGTGATGGTGAAGCGTTGCTTTGGAATGATGTGGTTTACGCCCTACTTAAAGGGGTATTAGCCTTTATTGCGCTGATGGCATTTGGTAAGTGGGCCTTGCCAAAACTATTTGATGAGGTTGCGCGCTCTCGCTCTAATGAGTTGTTTGTATTATCCACGCTAGTTGTAGCATTAGTTACAGGCGCAATTACTCAGTGGCTAGGTTTATCAATGGCACTCGGTGCCTTTATGGCAGGTATGTTGCTGGGCGAAAGTCAGTATCGGCGTCAACTTGAGGCCGATATTAGGCCATTTCGCGATCTATTAATGGGTCTGTTCTTTATCTCTATCGGAATGCTGCTGGATTTTGAGTTAGTGACTCAATACTGGTGGCAGATCATCTTAATTCTTATCACGGTCATTCTAGGTAAAGCCTTAGTTATTTTTTCTCTTCTAAAAGTTGCTAAAGAGTCATTTCGCTCGTCAGTGGCAACGGCGCTGAGCCTTGCTCAAGTGGGTGAGTTTAGTTTTGTAGTGTTGGCTTTAGCGGTTAACTATCAATTGCTAGATAATAAAACCAGTACCACGCTGGTAATGGTTGCGGTGCTTTCCATGGCGTTAGCGCCTTGGTTAGTACGTCACAGTGTTGATATTGCAAGAATGCTGCAAGGCCTTAAACCTAAAGCCGATAAAAACGAGTCACTGAATGTCACCGTCGATGCGACCGATGATTTGGTATTAATTCTAGGATACGGCCGAGTAGGGCAAACTATTGCTAGGTTTATGAAAACCGAAGCGATCCCCTATTTGGTGCTGGATCTCGACCCCACAAGAGTCTCAGAAGCTAGAGCTGCTGGTGAGCCAGTATATTTTGGCGATGTATGTAAACGGAGCATCTTAAAGCAAGCCAAAGTACGCGATGCCAAGTTGATTGTCATTACATTTAGTAGCGAGCGCATATTAGAGGAAGTATTGCCTTTATGTCGTCAATTAGCGCCGGAGGCTAAAATCTTGGTGCGTACCCGCGATGACTCAGGTATGGAAGCACTAGAAGAGGCGGGGGCCAGTCAGGTTATTCCTGAAACGTTAGAAGGCAGCCTAATGCTGGTATCGCAAGTCTTGTATCAATGCGGTGTGCCATTAGCACGAATTTTAAAACGTCTTGAAATAGAGCGTCGTAATCATTATCAATATCTGCATGGTTTTTTCTCTGGTGCTGAAACAGATTTCACCTTGGAGCTATTACACGCGGTTGCTTTACCAAAAGGCGCCAACGCTGTCGGGCAAACCTTGGCTGATATTCCTTGGGACAAGTTAAGAGTGGAGCTTAGGGCCGTAAGGCGGGCTGGTGCGGAGGTCGAAAGCCCTGAGCTAGATTGGCAGATAAAATCCGGTGATATTTTAATTTTGTTGGGTAAACCAAGGCGTATTGAAAAGGCAGAGATCTTTCTTCTACAAGGTTAGAGAGGTTGATAAATCATCGAGGCAACAGGAAAGCTCTATGCACTATTTGATACTTATTTTGCTAGCACCACTTTTTATTTTACAAGCAAAGCGAGTTAAGAAAAATACGCCGAGATTACCCGAAGCTGCTGGTGAAAGAGTGGGGTTAACAGGTAATGGTGAGGGATTATCTGTGCTTATTTTTGGCGACTCTGCAGCGGCTGGTGTGGGCGTTGCGAGTCAATCACAAGCGCTCAGTGGTGTAGTTGCTGAGGCTTTAGCGAAGCAATATTTAGTTAGTTGGCAGCTTTGGGCTAAATCGGGTTACAACACTGCAAGAGCATTAACAATGCTGCAAAAAGAGTTAGATTCCAAACCAACACTGCGACTCGATGCTGCGGTAGTCTCGCTTGGCGTTAACGATGTATTGAGTCCGCTATCAGCAAAAACTTGGCTTAAGCAACAACAAGCATTGGTGGAATTGATGAGTACCGATGCGCAGTGTAAAACGCTAGTGTTAACTCGCGTGCCACCTATGGGGCTGTTTCCTGTTTTACCGCAACCGCTGCGATGGTTTTTAGGTAAACGGAGTCAAGAATTTAACCGTCAGTTAGAGCGCTATGTTAAAACAGAACCTCGTTGTATTTTGCTTGAGTTTGGGCAGCAGCTAGATGGCAGCGCAATGGCAAGTGATGGGTTTCACCCTGGGCCGCTTATCTATCAAGATTGGGGGCAAACTGCAGCAAAGGTGATTTTGCAGCATAGAGCGACGAGCTAACATGATAAGCGGTCAGTTTTGTAAGGTTTAAATACAGCTCTAATCTATTTTGAAAAAGTGCTTTATCTCATCAATCTGGCACATAGCGTCTTGATAACCTAGTTCGATTAGTGCACTACAATATCCTTGTTCAAATAATAAATAAGACACAATACTCGAATCTGAGTGCTCGTTTATCCCTAGTGCTCTTAACATCATTTTGATGGCAAAGGGCATATCTTCAAAGTAGCGCGATGCCATAGCACTTAAATCTTCACTGGGTTTAATCACTAAGGTCTCAATACGTTTTAAGGCTAGCTCTTGACGACTGTTTTCAGGGATTAGCTCAAGGGTATTGTTGATCCGCTCCAGCCGCTCAAGATCACTATTTAAGGTATCGGAGAATATGGTATCGAGCAAGTGGCCGGCAATAGTGGCTGTTTTGGGATGATGGGCTAATTCTTTGGCTTGTACCTTATGTGGGCTCTCAAGGTTAATCACCATAATTTTATCAGCACCAAGATGAATCGGGCCGCTTAAGGGCGCGAGTTGGTGCACAGAGCCATCGCCATAATATTCTTGATTAACTCTTACCGAGGGAAACACTAATGGGATCGCCGCACTTGCTAACAAGTGGTCGGTATTAAGCCTAGTGCGCACGCCATGGCGTCTAGCTCGTTGCCAGTTGTCAATATGAGCATCGGCTTGAAAAAAAGTGACTGAGCGCGAATTGTTATAGCACGAGGTATCTAAGCTCACCGCTTCCAATGCACCGCTATTAATATTACGGTCAATACGCTCAAAACTGATTAGGTTATTAAGTAGCTGACGCAGTGGATCACTATTAAATAGGCTACCAGCCGAATTAGACGCGCCATTACTTTGTAGGCCCTTTAGACCCATTTTACTTAAGTGTTTTAACACTCCGCCTATAGAGGCGTGGTAAACTTTTTTGGCATGAATATGACGCCATACCCATTCGAGTTTTCTCACTCCTAAATGAAAACAGGAGGCATGAGTGGCTAATGACGTGGCGTTAATTGCCCCCGCTGAAGTGCCGCAGACAATTTTAAAAGGAATGCCGTGGTTGCGTGGATAAAATTGCACAATCGCCTTAAGCACACCTATTTGATAAGCCGCTCTTGCGCCACCACCACCGAGTACCAACGCCGTTTTCTGTTGCAATTCGACGCTCCTTATCGTTTGAAAACTAAAACGTATTTATAATATTGTTGTTAATTTCAGCATATGTGACTCTATAGGCTTGTTCAAGAAAAAGCATAAAAATTATTGTGAAAATTGGTGCGGGTTGGAAATGGTTGCAGTTAGCCATAAAAAAACGCCGATATTAATATCGGCGTTTTTAATTAACTTGCTGTTCGCTTAAGCTTGTTGCGCTTTTAAGAACTCAACGATTTGGTCTAGTGGAATATCTTGCTTCTCACCAGTACGACGGTTCTTGTATTCGAACATACCGTTGTCGATGTTACGATCGCCAATGACTACTACGTGTGGGATACCGATAAGCTCCATATCAGCAAACATTACACCTGGACGCTCTTTACGATCATCAAACATCACTTCGATACCTGCATCGTTTAGATCTTGGTATAGCTGCTCAGCGATATCTTTAACGCGGTGAGACTTGTGCATGTTCATTGGCAAAATACCAACAGTGAACGGTGCAATTGCTTCTGGCCAGATAATACCGCGGTCATCGTTGTTCTGCTCAATTGCAGCGGCAACCATACGGCTAACACCAACACCGTAACAACCCATAAGTAAAGTCTGAGACTTACCGTTTTGGTCAAGTACGTTGGCGTTCATCGCTTCTGAGTAGTTAGTGCCTAACTGGAAGATATGACCGACTTCGATACCGCGAAGTAGGGCAATGGTACCTTTACCACATGGGCTAGGCTCACCTTCGATGATGTTACGTAGATCGAATGCTGCAGCCTCTGGAAGATCGCGCTCCCAGTTGATACCGAAGTAGTGCTTGCCATCTTCGTTTGCACCAGCGCCAAAGTCGCTCATGATGCTAACGCTGTGGTCAACAAATACAGGCATGTTTAGGCCAACAGGACCGATAGAGCCAGTGCCAGCGCCTACTGCATCACGGATAGCTGCTTCATCAGCAAACTCAAATGGTGCTAATACCGCGTCTAGTTTTTCAGCTTTAACTTCGTTTAGCTCGTGGTCACCACGAATAACGATAGCCACTAATGGCGCTTCTTCAGTCGCACCTTTAACGATAAGTGTTTTAACTGTTTTCTCAATCGCAATACCATGTTGCTCAACAAGTTCTGCAATCGTTTTAGCGTTTGGTGTGTCAACTAATGTCATTTCGCTAGTCGCGGCTTGACGCGTTTCAGTTGGCATTGGCGCTTCACATTTTTCAATGTTTGCTGCGTAATCGCTTTCTGTAGAGTAAGCGATCAAATCTTCACCACTGTTTGCTAACACGTGAAATTCGTGTGACAAGCTACCACCGATAGAACCTGTATCAGCCATAACTGGGCGGAATGCTAAACCTAAACGCTCTAGGATGTTGCAATAAGCTTGGAACATCGCTTCGTAGGTTTCGTTCATGGTTTCTTGATCAATATGGAAAGAGTAAGCATCTTTCATCAAGAATTCACGTGAACGCATTACACCAAAACGTGGACGAACTTCGTCACGGAATTTGGTTTGGATTTGGTATAGGTTAAGTGGTAACTGCTTGTATGAGTTAACCTCTTTACGCACGATATCAGTGATCACTTCTTCGTGAGTTGGACCTAGTACGAAGTCACGGTTGTGACGGTCTTGGAAACGAAGGAGTTCAGGGCCAAACTTATCAAAACGACCCGTTTCAACCCAAAGATCAGCAGGTTGAACCATAGGCATTAGGATCTCAACTGAGCCCGCTTTGTTCATTTCTTCACGAACAATCGCTTCGATTTTACGTAGTACACGTAAACCTGTCGGCAACCAGCTGTATAAGCCTGATGCGTTACGGCGGATCATACCCGCACGTAACATTAACTGGTGACTAATCACTTCTGCATTGGCAGGAGTTTCTTTTTGTGTTGATAGCAGGTACTTGCTTACGCGCATTACCGGTGTCCAAATTTGAGTTGAATGGGCGCTATTTTATCACTTGTAGAGGTTCTGTCACCTAGGTATTTAGGGAATTAGTCGATTTTATTGGCTTTGGTGGAGTGCTATGCGCTTGTGTTAGCTAAATAAGGCTGATTTTAATTAGCTTTTATCACGCCTATCGCCAATCACACGAGCTGGGTTACCGGCAACGATGGCGTAATCGGCGACATCTTTGGTCACAATAGCGCCCATGCCAATAACGGCATGATTACCTATAGTGACGCCATCAACAATACCGGCTTGTGCGCCAATCCATACATCTTCACCAATCACCACGCCTTTAGAGTTTGAGGCTTGCTGGTAGATTGGTGTGTCTGGCGCCATGCCATGATTAAACGCATAAATGGTGACGTTATTAGCAATGCGTGTTTGATTGCCTATGGTTATGCCGTGGCGACCACCATCGAGGGAGCAACCGTGATTAATTGCCACTTCATCGCCTAAGGTGATTGGCCCATGTAAAAAACTGTCTGCGGCAATCATGCACTGGGCACCAATGTTAATGTTGCGGCCTGGCTCGGCAAATAAATTAGCTTCTGGGGCAACAAAACTACGCTCGCCAATGCTAACGGTTTCAACGGCACAAAAATGTGCTTGAACTTCATCTTGCCAAGGCTTTGCCCACTCAAGGTGCTTATCTTTAAGTGAGAAATACAGCCAAGGCATATAAGACAAACGTTTTTTATGTTGAGTACGGTAGTCTGGCTTTGACGTCACATTAGCTGGTGCGTTTGAGTCTGACATAGTTAGTCATGGGCCTGTGAAGCTAGCTTTTGGCTAATGGTTGATGCTCTTAACTCAATGACCTCAATACCTGCACCGGTAACAATCCACAGAATATCCAAATCGTACAGTGCCACTTGATATAGCTTAGGGTCCGCCTTCGCTTTTTTATAAGCTGGGCGAGGGTCTTGGGCTAATACGCCTTCAATCAATTCTTGTAGCCGTGGATACGCGGGGTTTTGTTGATAAGTAGCAAGCTGAATTTGCGCTTGCTCATTAAAGTAAACATTGGCTAACACCGGTGCTTCTTGAGCAATACCACCTTGAGCATTTTCAATTGAGTCTGAGAATGGAATATAAGGTTTAATATCGATAATTGGTGTGCCATCGAGTAAGTCCATGCCTGAGATCTCAAGGCTGACTTTACCGTTATTTGTTTGCACAGCATGCAGTTTTACCACTGACTGGCCAATACCGTTGGGTCTGAATGTCGAGCGAGTAGCAAATACGCCCAGCTTTTCATTGCCGCCAAGCCTTGGCGGACGTACAGTGGTTTTCCAGCCAGCCGCTAGATTCTCGTGAAAACAAAAAAGTAACCACAAATGTGAATACTGCTCTAAGCCTCTAACAGCATCAATTTGGTTAAAAGGTGGCGCTAATTCAACAAAACCGCGGGCGGCGCTGACAAGTCCCGGCTGTCTGGGAATACCAAACTTTTGTTTATAAGGAGTGCGGCAGTAGGCAACGGCTTGAATTTGGCTATTAAAGGACATTTAGGTTACTTCTAAAATCAGTAAATATATTTACTGTTGGTTGGTGGTGATAATTGCTTGGCCAACGCATAATGCGCGGCTAACACAGTTTGGGCTAGCTTCTTCAATCAATAAGCAATTCTTAATGACTAAGCCATTAGCTTGTTTATCAGCGGCGGCGCGGCGAGCAAGCGTGCGCGCTTCTGCTATCGATGCCGGAGCATCATTTTCAGAAACCTGACAGGTTTCACCTTCAACTAGACCTTTGATTTCAAAAGGGCCTACAGGTTGCATTGCACCTTCATACACAGTTACATCAGACGCTTTAAAGTAGTCGTTGATAGCATCGCTATCGAGGTTACTGTTAAAGGTGTAATCACCGGCACAGCCGCTGAGCATGATGATAAAAGCGGGTAGAAATAATTTTTTCATGGTGCGGGCCTGTTTTATTATTGAACGTGCACTTTATATGTAGAGAGTTGAATACTAATAACATTCAACAGTACTGTTTTTATAGCGATTAGCTTGAAATTTTAGCGTTTAAAACCCCGTTAATAAAGCGGTAAATTTATATTTGTAATAATGATACTTGGTGGATAACTCTATATCAGAACCAGGTACATCTGATTAAGTTCTAATAAAAGTAACAGGGATGGCAAGGTAAATAACAAAGGGGCATTATTTACCTTAACCACAAAGCCGTCACTCATCGAAAACTTAGCGGTGATTAGTCTGTTGTAACCACCATAATAAGGCCCCTATTAATGCTGTATCACTTTTCATGGCTAATTGGATTGGTACTGGTGAAAGGTATTTATGCATCGCTAAATTATTGCTAAAACCAACAACAAACTCGCTTTTTTGAATAAAAGGCACAATGCGTGGCAATATACCGCCACCTAATACCACACCACCTAATGCACCATGTGCCAGCACTAAATCACCTACAACTTGACCAAGCCAGTAGCAAAAACAAGACAGCGTTTGTTTTGCAAGGGTAGAACTATTATCGAGTGCCGCTTTAGTGATCTCTGCGGCAGTATTAAGCTCCGGCGTCTGTTGTAAATGTGCTGCCAATGCTTGATAAAGGTTAACTAAACCTGGTCCACATAAAAAATGCTCAATACTGACATGATCCGTCTGTAATCGACCTTGAGCGATCAGTGCTTGTTGTAGCTCGGTATATGCCGCTAAGCGGATATGTCCGCCTTCAGAAGCGTAAGGGCGATAATGGCCGTTAATTGCAGGTTGCAGCACCGCCATACCAAACCCAGTGCCAGGACCAAGTACTAAAACAGGTGCATCAGCCACTGCTTTGCCTGATTTTAAACTAACGAGCTGGTCATTATTTAATGCCGGTAAACTATTCGCGTAGGCAACAAAGTCATTAATTAATACAACCGGAAAATCAAATGCTTGCTCTAATACTTCAGCACTACTAGACCAGCCTAAATTAGTTAGATTAACGCTTTGTTCAATAACGGGTCCCGCTAACGCTAAACACGCCCCTTGAATCTTAATCTCGCTAGGCAACCAAGCTAGGTATTGCTGAATCAATGCCTCTAAAGACGTTGCTGATGCACTGGGTATTGTGTGGTTGTATTCCAGTGTCAAAGTTTGCTGCTGAGGTTGTGCTAAAGCAAATCTGGCATTAGTGCCGCCGATATCGGCTACCAAGATTAGCGCGGTATTCTCCATCTAATATGTCCTCTAATTGTTGCGACTCTGTTGATTGACTGTACCTTTTTTGCCGTGGTGATATACTCAAAATTGCTTAAACCAATAATAAAAATGTCCCACCCATAATAGGAAATATAATGGTGAGTACAAAAAGCAAAGCTAACTCTTTTGATATCGCCCACCTTGCAGGCGTATCCCAATCAACGGTTTCCAGAGCACTGCGTAATAGCCCGTTAGTTAAGACGGAAACCATTGCAAAAGTGCAAAAAATTGCGCGTGAGTTCAACTATAAAGTCGATAAGCACGCGAGTAGCTTACGTACGAAACAGAGCACCACGTTGGCCCTACTATTATTTGAAGACCCAACATCTGACGACTCACTTATTAACCCTTTTTTCTTGTCAATGTTGGGCTCTATTACTCGAACTTGTACCGGTAAAGGCTACGATTTATTAGTTTCATTTCAGCATCAATCTAATAATTGGTATGCTGATTTTGAAGATAACCATAAAGCTGATGGGGTTATCTTGCTTGGCTATGGTGATGATGTTGATTATCAACCTAAGCTTAAACAGTTAGAAAAACAGGGTACTCAATATGTTCGTTGGGGAGCATCATCAGGCACTTTATGCGTTAGTAGTGATAACCGCCAAGGTGGACGCCAAGCCACTGAACATCTTATCGGCTTAGGCCATCAGAAAATTGCATTTATTGGTACTGCATCTCACCATTACCCTGAGTTTTTTGATCGTTATCAAGGCCATGCTGAAGCCTTATTAACAGCGGGGCTATCACTTAACCCCAAATTACAACATGATGCGATTACCACCGAGAAAGAGGGGTATGAAGCTGCGAACAACTTATTGCTTCAGCATCAGCGCCAACCCTTTACCGCTATTTTTGCCGCCAGTGATTTAATTGCTATCGGTGTTATGCAAGCCTTAACTCAGCATGGGTTAATCCCAGGTAAAGATATCGCTTTGGTTGGCTATGACGACCTTCCTTTTGCGCGATTTACCCCAGTGCCGCTGACGACCGTTAGGCAAAATACCAAATTGGCGGGTGAGGTACTGGTCGACAGTTTAATTCGTCGGATTCAAGGGCTACCACATGAGGCAGAGAGCATTGCCACTCAACTCATGATCCGCCATAGCTGCGGTGCTATTACTCCGCCAGATAGAGACCGCTAAGCTTTGTTTTAATATCTTGTGTTAGCACTGCATTATCAAGCACAAGCACGCGAACGCCGTGGGCAGGAACGGTAAATACCTGCTCAGTTGCGAGTAGTCTCTGTTGCTTGATAAGTGGTTCACGCCACTCTCCTTGGGGTAAGTCTTCGACTTTTATCGCTTGCGCCACATCACTTTTGTTTAGTAGCACAAGGCTGATTTGCAGGCCTTGCTCTTGCTGTAGTATCCGATAAAACGCAGCAGTGTTTTCAGTAAAATCAAGATTAACCTGCAGGCCGCGCTGTAAGCTTGGCAGTGATTGACGAAGGGCTGCAATTGGGATTAACGCATTACGGATAGGATGTGTTAGTGCTTGTTGTACCCCTTGTTCACCATAGTAATTACGATTACCGAAGTGCTCACCTTTACCGCGCTCAAAGCCCATCTCAGAGCCATAATAAATCACTGGAATGCCACGAGCGGTAAATAGCCAATTGTGAGCATCGATAAAACCATTATCATCCGCAGCCATGCGTGGCATATCATGGTTATCGTAAAAGGTGAGTAGATCATAGGGGTTACGATAAGGATTATTTTCAGCTTTTAAATACAAAGCAGCCAATAACGTATGGTAATCAGCACCATCAGCAAACACTTGGTTTAAGGCCGCTTTAAGCGGAAAATCAAGTACGCTCATACCGCCATTTTCAGACTGGGTATATTGGCCTATCTCATCAGCGTCAAACGAGTAAACTTCACCAAACATAAATAAATTCGGATACTGCTGGCGAATTTTACGGGTAAACTCGCCCCAATGCTGCTTAGGTACATGTTTCACAGTATCGATTCTAAATGCACTGGCGCCTTGTTGCAGCCACTGTAAATTTGCGCCAACAAAATAATCCATTACCTCTGGATTACTGGTATCCATGTCTGCTAACTGGGCAAGATCAGGCTTGTTGTTAAACCAAGCGTGTAGTGGTTCATTAGCTTTTAATGCTTGTGGCGCTAGATTTTGATGGTCAGCAACTAAGTTATTATCTTTATCAAATAATTTACCGTAGAAACTCGATTTCGCTTGCTCTGCACTCATAGTATAAGCGGGTGAACCATGGTTAAGCACGACATCTAAAATGGTGCTAAGCCCTTTATCAGCTAACGCTTTATTCAACGCTTGATAGTCAAGATTTGCTGATGGCAGATGCTTATCTAGCTTATAAAAGTTGGTCCCCCAATAACCGTGGTAAGCAGCCTTATTGCGATCCATTGCAAAGCCTTCAGGTTTTATCTCATCACCGCCACTGAAAGCTTGTGCGGGGTTTTCAACGATAGGGGTCATCCAAATCGAATTAAAGCCCATTTCGCGAATATAGTCGGCATGCTCAAGTAAGCCTTTAAAGTCACCGCCCATAAAGCCCACATTTGCCTGCTCTCCTTTAAGCGATATTGGCAACATATAACCAGAATCTTGCGGGTAGTTGTTACTTTTGTCACCATCAACAAATCTGTCGGTGACTACAAAATATACTGCATTACTGGCGAACGGTTCATTAGTACCAACAAGAGCTGTGTCGGCTCTTATCTCAGCAACACTAGGCGTAGCGGCTACAGTCATGCTCGCCATTAATAATGCTGAGTGTAATAAATTGACTTTATGAGTAACTGACTTGTGCTTAGCCATGCGCTTTCTCCTTTAATGAGGTGAGTGGAGATGGCTGGTGATTTAAGCGCACGCGAAACACCAAAATACTTGCAATCACAAACGCAACTGCACCAATTATGAGTGAATATAAAGGCTGATTATCAAAACCATAGCGTAGTAATAGCCCCAGCACGCTTGCTGCAAGTAACTGTGGAATAACAATAAAGAAGTTAAAAATCCCCATGTAGACGCCCATTTTTGCCATTGGTAGGCAACCCGCTAGCATCGCGTATGGCAGTGAGAGTATTGAAGCCCAAGCAAACCCAACACCTACCATAGAGAGCAACAAGAATTTAGGCTCTTTAAACCACAAGAATGAAGCAAGTCCGAATGCGCCTAATAACAGGTTAACGCTGTGGGTGAGCTTTAAGCCCCAGTTTTTTACCATAATAGGGATCATCATCGCGGCTAGGGCGGCAAAACCGTTATAAGCGGCGAATAATACACCGACCCAGTTTGCTCCTTCGTTATAAAGGTTTGAGCTTGGGTCTTCGCTACCAAAGTGATGCGAGGTGACCGCTGCGGTGGTATAAATCCACATGGCAAATAATGCAAACCACGAGAAAAACTGTACCCATGCTAGCTGGCGCATGATGGTTGGCATGGCGAATAGATCATTCATGATGGTATCAAAGCCAGAGTTCTTAGCCTGTTGACGACGTCGCCAAGCCATTAAGTACTGGGCTAAACCAAATGCCATGAGCGCAAAAGTTAGAATATAAAGTTGTTTATCTAAGGCAAACCATGCCACCAATGCACTGGCAACAATAGCAGGGAGCAACCAGCGCCATGCAGACGACAACCACTGGGTTTGCGACATTTCTTCTGATGAGGCTGTGCTTTGTTGATCTTTTGGGGTGAAGGCTTGCAGTTGCTCTGGGCTATATTCTTTACTGCGAATAACAGTCCAGCCAACTGCAATAAATAACACTAAGGCGCCACAATAAAAGGCATATCGAACCGTATCAGGGATAACACCTTCAGGGGCTACATTGCTAACACCAACCTGACTTAATATCCAAGGCAGCATTGAAGCGACTACCGCACCAATACCAATAAAGAAGCTTTGCATTGCGTAACCTTTTGCTTGCTGTTTTTTCGGTAGGTTATCGCCCACAAAGGCCCGAAACGGCTCCATCGAGATATTAATCGATGCATCAAGGATCCACAGCATACCCGCTGCCATCCAAAGTACGCTCGAATGTGGCATCACCACTAATGATAAAGAGGTAAAAATAGCGCCGACTAGGAAATAGGGACGACGGCGGCCAAAGCGATTCCAAGTATTATCACTCAGGTAACCCACAATAGGTTGAACCATTAAGCCTGTTACTGGGCCGGCAATCCAAAGGATCGGGATTGCATCCATATCGGCCCCAAGCGTTTGGAAAATGCGGCTCATATTGGCATTTTGCAGAGCAAAACCAAATTGGATCCCTAAGAATCCGAAACACATATTCCATATTTCCCAGAAACTTAAATGGGGTTTTTCATTTATCATATCAGATCCTCTTATTATTATTGCTGTGGATCATGCCGATAAGTCGTTGGCAATGGTTAGTCAATGTTTACTCAATGGTAACTAACTTGTTGCAAGAGCGGCAATATCCTGCATACGTATTCATGAAGGGGAATTCGCTGCCAATGAGATCTCGATTTTGCTTGTTGCTTGGGTCCCTAACAGTGTAAATGACACACTTAAGCGCCCAGATTGCCACTGCAGAGGTTGTGATTGGTCATTAACTTCAACTTGAGTTGGCGGTGCTGCTAACTGCAAAATACTCAATGTAATTTGACGCCCTTCAGGCCAGCGAACTTGTCCTTGAGATTCAATATTAATAGTTAATTTCCCATTACTTACCCGCGAGTCAAACTTAAGTAACTCATACTGTCCAAGGGCCAAAGTATTTGGCGTAACGCCGTCATCATCGAACATTTCACCGTGACTAGTGCTGACACTGGCATCAAAATAGTAATCAAGGTTCAGTTGTTGGGTTTGATAGTCTTTACTGCCGAGGAGGGTACCTGTCGCTGTTTGAGGATTATTCAGCGTAGGAATAAAGCTACCTGCGCGCACTAATACTGGAAGGGTATCCATGTTTACTGCCTGAGTAACTTGTTGGCCACCTTCAAAGCGTTCATCACTGAAATAATCAAACCAAACACCTTTGGGCAGTTCAACTTTAACCAGCTTTACACAGGGGTCGACCACAGGGGTAACTAACATGGCATCACCAAATAGATACGAGTCTTTATTGTCAAACTGTAGAGGATCTAAAAACATTAACGGACGCATAAAAGGCAGACCGGATAAGCTATTTTGATAAGCTAAGGTGTAAATATAGGGCAGTAACTGATATCTAAGCTTGACGAAGGGTCTAAGTCTTTGCTGCACTTCATCACTGTGAAATACCGGCTCTGGCGCAATATGATCTTGGGCATGAGGTCGATAGATAGGTTGAAATACACCGTATTGTAACCAGCGCGTATAAAGCTCTGGGTCAAATTGCTCGCCACCGGCAAAGCCACCCAGATCTGAGTGAGTATAGCCTAATCCAAACATACCCATTTGTAGGCTTAGTTCAACTTGCGGTTTGAGTCCACTCCAGCTGCGAGCAACATCCCCGGTCCATGGCAACATGCCGTAACGTTGGCTTCCGATAAAGCCTGAGCGCATCATAATCATCGGGCGCTGCTGTGGTTGCCATTGTTGTAATTTATCTGACAGCATTGCAGCCCACTGATGACCATAAACATTATGCAGGGTATCTGCATTGACCATGGTGGCGTTAACATTACTGTCAAGCGACTGTTCAAGCCTATGGTATAGAGTTGATGGATGAACTTCTGGCTCGCCTAAGTCACCCCACCAACCAGCAACGCCTTGCTGCATCAGTTTGTAGTAAATATCGCCGAACCATTGCTGCCCCTCTTTAGAAAACACATCGACTAATGAGGTATTACCAAAATAAAAGTCAAACGTGCCGACCTTGCCTTCACTATCAATAGCAAGAGCGTTGTTGGCTTTCGCGTCATGCCAACGCTCAGTGTTAGTTAAAATAAAAGGCTCGGTAATAAGCACGGTATTCACGCCTGCATTGGCAAGGTCGCTGATCATCTTTTCAGGTTCAGGGAATGCTTGAGTGTCCCAGTCCAGTTTACCCATATGACCTTTAATATCTTTACCAAACCAGTATAGATCGAGTACTAAAGCATCTAATGGGAAGTCCTGCTTAGCAAATTTAGCCACGGTTTGCACGACTTCATCTTGAGTACGATAGCCAAATCGTGAGGCAAAATTACCTAATGACCAACGGGGCGGCAGTGGTTGGCGACCAATAGCGTAGGTTAAGTTTTCCACTAGCTTGGGGTAATCTTTACCAGCTGCGACAAGATAAGAAGTGCGCCCAGATTGAGCTGAAAACTCAAGAATATCCGGGGCAGTTTTACCGAGGTCTAAGCTGCCTGTCCCACTATTATCAAAGAGCAGCGCATATCGTTTAGATGACATAACCGCAGGCAAGCTGTAATACATTTGCTCTGCACGTTCGCCATACCCATAGGCTGCCTTGTTATATAACGGTAGCTTGTGGCCGCGCCTGTTCATGCCTAATACACGTTGGCCACCACCGAGGAGTTTCTCATTTTTATCAAGTTTGAATCTAAAACCACGTTCAGTGTTGGTTAACACTAAGCCAGCTTCCTCTTCAACAAGTGGTGTGCTGGAGATTACTTTTGAATGTTCTGCCTCTAAAAACCTTAATGCAAAAGGCTCTTTGTTAATTTCAACACAGAGCTGTGGCGCACAGTAATTTAAACCATGTGCTAATGTCGTCAAAGCGCCTTTTGTTGGAGTGCGATTCTCTGCAATTGCGTAGTTTGGCAAGGTGACGGTATCGTTATTGGCATAATCAACCAATACAGCGCCGGCACCGTAAGCTGAAAGTGTCACTAAACCACTTAAGGTGTTTAGCTTTAATTGGGTGTCAGTTTGTTGCCAGTTAATCAATACATTAGGTTGTGGCTTAGCGATTTGATTAGCGAGTACAGGTAAGTTGAGTAAACCCGCAACTGCAAAACTTAACAGTAAAATACGCATTATTGTATTCCTTATTGCGCCGCAGGCATGATAAGAATTTGGCTACCATAACTTGGCAAGGTTAGACTTATCTTTGCTTTGCCAGCGCCAACTGTTAGTTGCGCTTGAGACTGCATTTGAGTGCTTAGTAGGTTTTTAAGTGCATAACGACCAGGTGCAAGCTGCCATGTTTTTATCAATGAGGCTGGCAACTTAACGCTGATTGTTTTACTTGAATCAGTAAAGTTAGCTAGCACAACAGCACGTGCATCACCATGCCAACGGGCAAAGCTAAACACCTGCGGGTCGTAGTTATCTTGCTGTAAGTTTGTACTATGTAGGTCTTGGTAGTGACCTTGAAGTGCAGGGTGCTGACTGGCTTTTAATAACTGCTGATATTGACTGCGCAGGCTTTGTTGTTTTGCTGATAAACCAGCGCCATCAAATTGTCCTTCATTAATCCAGCCTTGCATTGACTCAAGTCCCCAATAATCGAAGATGGTAGTGCGGCTCGCTTTACCAAAACCAGCATCTTTTAGTGCTGCTTCACCGACTTCTTGAGCGAAATACAACATCACTGGCCCATTACCTACTGTGGCGCTAACAGTCATTGCAGGTAAGGCTTTTTCAGCACTGCCTGCAAAGTCAGGGTGGGCGATACGTTGCTCATCATGATTTTCTAGAAAGTTAACCATAGCTGCATCAATATCGAGATTACGCTCAATGGTTTCAACTAAGGTGTCAGGTTTAGCTTCAGCGCGGATCACCGCTTTGAGTGAGTCGTAAAGATCAACCTTGTTATAGAGGTAATCCATTTTTCCGAGCTGAAGATAATCACGAAACAATTCTGGTTGATAAACTTCAGCTAATAAAAACGCGTCAGATTGACTATGTTTAATTGAACTATTGAGGTAACTCCAAAATTCAACCGGTACTAGCTCAGCCACATCAAAGCGGAAACCATCAACGCCTAAGGCTAACCAGTATTGAGCAATTTGATTAAACTTAACCCATGTATCCGGTATTTTCTTACCCTGCCAAAACGCATAATGCTGCTGCCATGAGGCCTGACGTAAATGTTCAGGCAGTGAAGGAAAATCATAACTGCCATCTAGACGAACCCCGTAGTTAAGCTTTACCGTTTCATACCAATCATTCATATCTGGGCGAGCATTGCGGCTGCCATTACCGGTCCATTTAGCGGGGACTTCAGTAAATTTACCGTCTGCAGCGGGATGAGACTCACCGCCAAGTACTTGGTAATCATCGCGCCATAAAGGTACTTCAAAAGGTTTCTCTGTGGCGTAGTAAAAATTATTATCGATGGCGTAGGCTTTGGTTTTATCATCATTTTCACCAAAATCTTTCACGCCTTCAGGCTGGCTATAAGAGTGATAGTCTCGGGCGACATGGTTTGGCACTAAATCGATTATGACTTTAAGACCATGACGTTGGCTGCGTTTTACCAACGCGGTAAATTCCGCTAAGCGCTCAGCTGGGTTAACGGCAAGATCGGGGTTAACGTTATAGTAATCCCGAATCGCATAAGGTGAACCCGCGCGTCCCTTTACGACATCGGGATCATCAAGTTTAAGGCCTAGCGCGCTGTGATCAGTCACCGAGGCGTGGTGTAAAATGCCGGTATACCAGATGTGGGTCACGCCTAAGTCTGCAATCGAGGCGAGGGCGGCATCGTTGATGTCATTAAACTTGCCGCTGCCATTTTGCTCCACAGTACCCCATGGCTGGTTATGGGTGTTTTGGTTACTAAACACGCGAGTGAATACTTGATATATCACCGGTCTTTTCGCTGCCTCATTAGTGGTGCCTGCTTCTGCGGCTAAAGGCTGAGATGCGTAACTTGTAGGAGATAACAAAAGCGCCGCACCAAGTGCCAGGATCTTTGTTATTAAAGGAGAGTATTTCATGTATACCTCTAGGTTTTATTCTGTGAAATTAGTGCGAATTGGCCGGGCAATACTGGGCTAAAAACTGCTGATGAGTCGGCAATTGCACCACTCTTGCATTAATCAGTTGTTGTAGGTCTAAAAGATAACGATTTAAGTCGTTAAGATTGATGCCATTGGCGATGGGGTGATGGAGAGTCGGCTGTATGCCTTGGCCCAACATCACTTGTAACCATGCCGGTTCGGCAAACAGTTCATGTTGTTCGCGCTCCACATGGCCGCAGGCTTTAAATAGGTCGATTCGTCTTTGTAGTTCTGGCGGAATAGGCATTTTCTGGCAATATTGCCAGAGTGGCTCTTCACGCCTGTTAAGATGATAGTGCAAGACTAAAAAGTCACGAATTTGCTCAAATTCACGTGCAGACTGGCGGTTAAACTCTTGGCGTAAGGCTGCAAAATCATTACTTTGTGGAAACAGTTTTATAAGGCGTAAAATACCTGATTGCACCAGATGAATGCTGGTGGACTCAAGAGGCTCTAAAAAGCCGCTGGCTAGCCCTAATGCAATGCAGTTTCCTTGCCATTGCTTTGCTCGGCGACCGGTTTTAAATCGTATTAATTTAGGCTCTGCTAATGATTTGCCGGGTAAATTTGCCAATAAGCACTCTAATGCTTGTTCCTCTGACCAAAAACGGCTGGAGAATACCATGCCATTACCGCTGCGGTGTTGAAGCGGAATTTGCCACTGCCACCCGCCCTTATGGGCAATAGAGCGGGTATAAGGTGAGATTGAAGTGTTGGCGTCATTTTCACAGGGCACAGCCCATGCTCTGTCACAAGGGAGTAAGTCACTCCAATCAATAAATTCGGTGTTTAATGCTTCACTTAATAATAGGCTTTTAAAGCCTGAACAATCGATGAAGATATCGCCATCTATAATCTGCTGGCTATCTAAGATTAAGCGCTGAATATTGGTGTTATTTTTACATAATTCAACCTTATTAACTGTGGCTATCAGATGTTTAACGCCTTGTTTTAAACAAAATTGCTTGAGAACGTTGGCATATTCAATTGCATCAAAATGATAAGCATGAGTGAGATCGGCTATCGGGTTACTGGTGTTAGTGGCACTATTTGTGTGGCTAAAACCGAAGCGTCCTGCTTTAGCTGCCATCGCATTAAATGAATAGTCCCAAAATGTTGAAGACGATTGTTGTTGCTTTAACCATGCGTGATGAAAGCCCATTAAACCGAGGGGGCGGCCTATATCACCAAATGCATGAATATAATTATCTGTAGGTGTGTTCCAGCCTTCAAATTGGATCCCCAATTTAATGCTGGCTTTGGTGGCTGTCATAAAGGCTTGTTGATTCAAACCAAGTGCTTGATTAAATGATGTCAGCGGTGGGATTGATGCTTCGCCAACCCCAACACTGGCTATGCTAGTAGACTCTATCACAGTGATCTGTACTTGGTTGCCTAAGGTTTTACTCAGCATTGCTGCAGCCATCCAGCCGCTACTTCCACCACCGACTATCACTAGCTTTTTCATCTCTAGCACCTCTGCGAACTTCTAGGTTATTGCTAGAGGGAGCGTTAATGCTCACCTCTAGCATAGATCTCTAGAATGTGTAGTTAACACCTAACATGTAGTTACGACCGTATTGCTGGTAATCACGGATCTGGCGGGTATCTCCATTTTGATAAGTCACAAAGGGCTCGTCAGTTAAGTTATTTACCTGCAATAGCACCGACAGACCATCAACACCAAATTCAGTGAGGTCGTAGCCAACTTGTGCGTCCACTAAGGTTTCAGATTTAACATACACTTGGTCACGAGCTAGCGAGCGGCCAGTTACTTCACCTAAGAAGTCACTACGGTAGCGTGCGCTGACACGGGCTTGAAAGCCATAGTCTTCAAAATACAGCGTTGCGTTGGCGACTTTCTCAGAAAGACCCGGTAAGTCGATTGGATCTGATTCATCGTTTTCTTGCACTTCACTTTCGTTATATGCACCACTTAGAATCACACCAAAACCAGATAGGCTGTCAGTAATTACTGCACCTGTAACATGAGCTGAGAACTCTAGTCCGCGAATATAACCGCCATTACCGTTTTGAGGGCTAGTGAACAGACCCTCTTGTAGCGCTGGCTGTGGATCTGGCACTGTAATGTCACTGAAGTTATAAGTGATAGACTCGTCATAAACGTAGTTTTCTAAGTCTTTATAGAAAGCGCCAAAAGCAAAGTAACCTTCATCTAGGTAGATCTCGTAACCAAGATCGTACTGCCATGCCATCCAAGGTTTAAGCTCAGGGTTACCTCCGTTGCCGCTCCAAGGTGAATTGTTGATGTCAGTACTACCCGAAAGTGATTGGTCGTAGTTGTAGCTTAGGCTGGCGTTCATTTTATCCATGCGAGCGCGAGAAAGTGAACGTACAGCAGCAAATCGAACTTGATGTCCGTCAAGTACTTGCCATGCAAGGTTAACGCTTGGTAGCCATTCGGTGTATGTGTCACCACCGGTGTTATCTTGAATCGATACCGTGCCATCATCACCCACCGTGGCAGCTTTACCTGTAGATTCTTGTTTAGTGTGTACCACTTGTAACCCAAAGTTACCTACAAGACCGCGATCAGCAAGCTCGGTGTCGATTGATGCCATTACATAACCAATGGTGACATCTTCTTTTACACTCCAAGTGTTAGTTGCACGGCTAGCAACCGTTTCACCTTCTGAAGTGATGTCGTAGATCCCGCTGTTATAGAGTGCTTCCGCATCATAAGTGAGAATATCACCCATACCGATGAAGTCTAAAGAGGTTGGAGAAAGCAGGTACTCAGCTGGAACAGCCATGGTATCTGGGTAGTTGTTTAACGTTAGGAAGAAACCTTCATCTTTTTTAGCTTTTTCACGTGTGCTGTATTTAACACCAAACTCAATTGCATCGATTGGTCCATCAGTAATTAAACGCTCGGCACTTAAACGCACTGCAGAAAGCTCGTCAGTAATGCTTGGTGTATTAATAAAACCATCTTGAGCATCGCCAGGCACTGTTACACCGTTACCCCAGCTAAATGGTCCACCAAGTTGTACGAGTGTTGGGTCGGCATAGTTAATTGATGGGTGGAAAGTTGCACCACGGTCGCCTTGCATTTCAAAGGCTAAATCTTCACATCCACCTGGAGTGCAGCCATTACCACGGCTGGTGCCTGAATAAGTTTCTAAACCAAAGTCAGTACGGTCTGCTTTTGAGTAAGACAGATCAAGTTCTGCGCTCCAGTCATTATTTATTAGGTAGTTACCATTCCAACCGAGTGCATAGGTATCCGCTTCACGCTTATTAACATCGTTACGCACTAGTACTTTAGAGTTTTGAATAATCCCTTCAGTGACTAGGCCGTTGCTCTCTGCTAACGAGGTCACGCCATCATTCGCCCAGCCACTGCCCCATGAACCTGGGATCTCAATACCACGTAGTAATTGTTCATCACTAAATTTAGTGTAATAGGCATCGAACGTAGAGCTAAAATCTTGGTTTGGCTGGTAATCGACAACTAGCATTAAGCCATCACGCTCTAATAGGCTAGAGCGAACATAAGGTTTTGCCCCACCTAGGACTAGCGGGCTGTCTGCACTATCATCAAGGGTTGGGTAGCCCCATGCCTGCCAGCGTTCTTCTTGATTTGGTGAGTAAAGTTTTGCATAGCCCAGTGCGACACCAACAGTATCATCAAGGAATTGGTCGATATAAGACACACTAGCACGATAACCTTTATCCTTACCGTCTGAATTGAGCTTACCTAAGTCGTTATATTCCCCACGAGCATTGACTGCGAATACGCGATCATCAAATGATAAAGGCTTAACGGTACGCATATCTACAGTACCACCAATAGCTTGAGACAATAACGCTGCGTTAGGTGTTTTATATACAACCACAGAGTTAATAAGCTCTGAAGGGTATTGGTCAAACTCAACCCCACGGTTGTCACCTACAGTTACTTGCTCACGGCCGTTTAGTGTTGCTGTGGTAAAATCAGGTGCGAGACCACGAATCGATACGACGTTAGCGCGACCATCAAGTCGCTGAGCGGCAAGGCCTGGTAAACGTGCGAGTGACTCTGCAATACTCACATCGGGTAATTTACCAATCTCTTCTGCATTAATAGACTCGACAACTTCTTTAGATGACATCTTTATTGCTTGTGTCGCTCGCATACTGCCGCGGATCCCCGACACTTCAATGACCTCAATAGGCTCATCAGCCACAGTGCTTGTTTCTTCTGCTGCGGTCACTGTATAGCTAAAACCAGCGACACTTAACGCCATCATAATCAGACTCGGTTTGAACACTGACATATGTTCCCCTCCAGATGTTATTTTTATTTTAATTTTGCTTGTCTGTTTTGAACGAATACACGACCACAAACGTCAGTCAATAATCAAACCAAGCAAGAGTAATGTTGTTAACGCAATGACCTTCGCACTGTGAAAGCCCTAAAGACAAATTACTGCATACGTATTCATGGCATTGTGTTTAGCAATTTTGTGACAATTCTCTTGCAAAAGCTCGAATGGATTAGATGGCTGTAAAATACCTTCCTTACTTAAATCATTGTTATTGTTCAGGTAAATTTTAAGTTGAAGTTGTGCGTGGCAGATGTGTATTGCAGCACTCTATTAATAATTGTGCAATCTATTATTAACTTAGATTGGTGGTTTAATCACTAAAACAGTGCTTCTTATTTTGCTAAACGTTAAATCTATATTTTAAATTATAAATAAAACAGTGGTTTAGGTTTGTATTGAAAGGAAGGGGATCTTGCATACGTATGTAAATTGACCTTGAGTTGTCAGCAGCTTACCTTTGTTGCAAATAAACGTCAGATCTACTTTTAGATCGTGCGTATAACACTTGGCTTACTGTTAAGTGTCGAGTTTCCAGAGGTTTATAATATGAATAATAAAGAATGGTGGCGCGGTGCAGCTATCTATCAAATTTACCCAAGAAGTTTTTCTGATAGTAATCATGATGGGGTAGGGGACCTGCCCGGTATAATCGAGAAACTTGACTATGTCGCTGAGCTAGGTGTAGATGGTATTTGGATTTCGCCATTCTTTAAATCACCAATGGCAGATTTTGGTTACGACATTAGTGATTATCGCGATGTCGACCCTTTATTTGGTACGTTAAAAGATTTTGATACCTTGTTGGATAAAGCACACGGTCTGGATTTGAAGGTGATGATAGATCAAGTGCTGAGTCATACATCTGATCAACATGCTTGGTTTCTAGAAAGTCGCCAAGATCGTAACAATGCTAAAGCAGATTGGTATGTATGGGCTGATGCCAATCCTGATGGTACACCTCCTAACAATTGGTTATCTATCTTTGGTGGTGGCGCATGGCAATGGGAACCTAGGCGTGGGCAATATTACTTACATAATTTTCTAAGTAGCCAACCCGACCTTAACTTCCACCATCCTGACGTGCGTAAAGCTGTACTCGATAATGTTGAGTTTTGGCTTAAACGGGGGGTTGATGGCTTAAGGCTTGATGCGATTAACTTCTGCTTTCACGATAAAGCCCTGAGAGACAATCCTGCTAAGCCGCCATTAGAGCGCCAAGGCCGTGGCTTTAGCACCGATAATCCATACGCGTTTCAGTACCATTGCTACAATAACACCCAGCCCGAAAACCTAGAGTTTATTGAAAAACTGCGACAATTAATGGATCGCTATCCGGGTACCTGTTCTTTGGGCGAAATATCTTCAGAAGATTCATTAGCCACGATGGCAGAATATACCCAAACGGGTAGATTGCATATGGGTTACAGCTTTGAATTATTAACCCCAGATTACAGTGCGGCTTATATCCGTGAAACCGTTGAAAATCTCGAACAGAAAATCAGTGGTGGATGGCCATGTTGGGCATTTAGTAATCATGACGTTACCCGTGTAGCTAGCCGGTGGAGTATGGGCGAAGCAACGCCGGCTCAAGCTAAAATGCTTAATACACTTTTAGGGTGTATACGCGGTAGTTTATGTCTATATCAAGGTGAAGAGTTAGGGTTAACCGAAGCTGAAATTCCATTCGATAAGTTACAAGACCCATACGGCATAAGCTTTTGGCCTAACTTTAAAGGTCGTGATGGTTGCCGCACTCCTATGCCTTGGTTACACGCTGAAAACCAAGCGGCCTTTACTAGTGTTGAACCGTGGTTGCCGATAGCAAAGAGCCATCTAGCACGAGCAGTCGATCTGCAGCGTGAGGACCCGCAGTCGGTGTTACGTCATAGCCAAGCGTTTTTGCATTGGCGCAAGCTGCAACAAGCGCTCATAGAGGGGGAAATTGAGTTTATTAACTTACCAGAACCCTTACTTGGTTTTTGGCGCCGTAGCGAACAGCAAAATGTACTGTGTATTTTTAACTTAGGCGACTCTGAAATCTCTGATTCATATGTTGATTCACTCGTTAATAGACTTGATTCTATTGGTCCTCAACGAGCATCGATACAAACTAATAACCTCACTTTACCTAGTTATGGATTCGCGTTGTTTAAAGCTTAACTATATCTACTAGTATCAGGATATTATCGTTCAACGAGAGCTTGTAGAGAGCTTCGTAGGAGTTGAATGATTCTGAGGTAATGCCATTAACGGCCGACATTTTGTGGCAAATAAAAAAGTGCTCATTAAGAGCACTTTTTAAAGGATTTACTTTTATTGCGCTATAAGTCTGAAATTCTAGCGCTTTAGATACTTTTGATATAGCTGTTGATGACGATTATTCAAATCAATTTTGCGACCATCAATATAGATAGACTCAATACCGGCTTGCATAGGATCTAAAATATCGCCCGTCGCCAAAATAATATTGGCTTTAAAGCCTGGGGCTATTGCCCCCATATCGTCAATATCCAATATCTTAGCAGCATCTAAAGTAATGCTTTGCAGTGCTTCATCTTTGGTTAGTCCGTAAGCGACGCTTTGCCCGGCAGCAAAGGGCAGGTTACGGCTATTCCAGTCTGATGAGAAACCTAAGGCAAAAGGTACTTGTGCTTGCTTAAGTAGCGCTGGGATCTTAAAGGCTAAATCAATTGGTTCATCTTTACGCTTTGGTAAGGCGAGAGTCTGATTATAAACCACCTTAGCATCGACCTCTGCTAACGCATCTGCTATTCGCCATGCATCGTATCCGCCTACAATAACAATGCTAAAGTTGTATTGCTTGGCCAGCGTGATGGCTTGTTCAATTTGTTGCTGTGATTGGGCGTGAATAAATAGTTGAGCATTGCCTTCATACAGCGGCGCAAGTGCTTGCCAGCGAAGATCTATCTTATCGATTTTACCCGCTTGCTTTGCTAGTAAATAACGCTGGCCATCAGCAAATGCATCGAACACCTTAGTAATACGGCGTTCAAGATCGGCTAATTGCTCCTTACGCTTATCATCATCTTTGGATAACCAGCGAACGTGGGGCCAATACAGATGAAATTGTTTATTCGATTCAACTAGCGCATCTTCAATTGTCCAACTGTCCATTGAAACTAAAGCCGATTGTCCTGATAAACCGTCGCCTTGAGGTACAACTTGCGCATGAGTAATGCCATTAACTCTGACTGTTGGAATAATTTCTGAGTCTGGATTAAACGCGGTAATTGCTTCTAACTGCGGATTAATAAAGCCCACTTCATAGGCATCGTTACTTGGGCGCATCATTTCTACTTCAACTAAACCCATAGTTGTATCAAGCGCAATAAGCCCTGGATACAAGTGTTTGTCGCTAGCATCGATGATTTGCGCTTGGCTAATTAGCTCTGCTTGGTTAATTAATTGGGCTTGATTATTTAATTGGGCATAGTCAGATTGTTGCACCGTAGCCGATGTAGCAGCTGGTTCGGTTGTAAGCTCTAAATCTTTTGATACCGCAATCACCTTGCCGTCAGCAATAAGCACATCACTATCGAGCATAACGCCATTGGTAACTGTGTGCACCGTAGCATTGGTAAACAGGATCGGCTGGCTTTGGGCTGCTGTTGGCAGCATGTCATGGCTATTGGCCATAAAGCTGATTGGTAAGCTCAATAGCGCGATGGCTTGTAATAAGGCATTTGGCTTAAAACCAGTTTGCTTAAAAGAGGTTATAGATTTCATTACAGCGCTCCTGTAGCAGACTGCCAAGCATTATAGTGAGTGTCGCAGTGCCATTCAGGCTCCATCAAATCAATAGGTGTTTCTCCCTGTTTATGGGCATCGTCACTTAACAGGACTTTTTGAATGAGAGCGGCACGTTCCTTAGCAACATTAGCTTGGGCTAGTCTATCTTGCTTGCGATCAAAATAGCGGCGACCGTCAATCCAAGTTGACTCAACTTTGGCATAAACAGACAGTGGGTTAGTATCCCAAAGTACGATGTCAGCCTGTTTGTCTTCCACAAGCGAGCCGACTTTGTCGGCAATGCCTAATTGAATCGCGGGATTAATAGTGATCATATTCCAAGCATCAACAGCAGACATACCGCAATACATCATAGATTTAGCGGCTTCTTGATTGAGACGGCGCTGCATTTCGTAATCATCAGAATTAATACTGGTTAGCACGCCTTTGTCTTGCATCAAGCAGGTGTTTTGAGGAATGGCATCATATACTTCAAACTTATATGCCCACCAATCAGAAAAGGTTGATGCGTGTGCGCCATGTTTAGCCATTTCGTCTGCCACCTTATAACCCTCAAGAATATGAGTGAAGGTACCCACTTTAAAGTTATAGGCTTCAGCTAGACGCAAGAACATTAAGATCTCAGATTGCACATAAGAGTGAATGTGAATAGTACGCGTTTGCTCTAACACCTCGGCTATCGCTTCTAAGCGGTAGTTATATTGTGGTGCAACAGTGCGTCTACGCTCGCTTGAACGCATTCTTTTATAGTCATTTTGTGCTTTGCGATAGGCAAGGGCTTCATTAAAGGCTTCACTAAAGAGTGATTTCACACCAATGCGGCTTTGTGGGAAGCGGCGGGTGTAATCATCGCCCCAGTTACTTTGCTTAACGTTTTCACCAAGAGCAAATTTAATGCTTGCTGGGGCTCCATCAAACTTCATCTGCTCAGCATTATCCCCCCATTTTAGCTGGATAACCTGCGCTTGACCGCCAATTGGATTGGCACTGCCATGCAGCAGTTGCGCTGTGGTTACACCGCCAGAAAGGCTACGATAGATAGCAATATCATCAGGGTTAATTACATCACCAATACGCACTTCAGAGGTAATAGCATCGGTGCCTTCATTGGTGCCACCATTGAGGGCGATATGAGAATGCTCATCAATAATACCTGCTGTAATGTGTTTACCGCTGGCATCGATTACGGTAAAGCCTGACGGGGTCTTAAGGTTTTGGCCTATCTCTTCAATTTTACCGCGGGCAATAATGAGGTCACTGTTTTCCAGTACACCGGCTTTATCAGAGGTCCAAATCGTTGCATTTTTAATATGGACTTTATCTAGCTTCGGCTGCTGGTTTAGACCATAAGCCACGTTAGGTGAGGTTTGCTTTGAAATCAGCGTATAAGCCTTGTCTGCTTGTTTATCCGTGTTTTCTTCGGTTAATGGCGCTAACTTTAGTCCGCCGAATGGCAGAGTTTGGTTATTTGCGTCAAGCATTCTGCCTCTTAACCCTTGCTCATCTAACCACAAAGTGAAGCGGCTAACGCCGTCAAAGCCTGCATCAGATAGATCGGCACTAAAGGTAAGTCGGCCCGACTGATAATTCATATTGGCGAGGGTAATTTCTTGCTCGCCACTTGATAGGCTGCCACTTAGTGGTGTGGTTTGGTTAATTTTTAAATCTAGGCTAAGTTCACCCAGCTGTATTTGATATTGATTATCAAGCAAGGCGCGGTCTCGGTTGATCAACTGCTGCTCTTGGCCTTGTAGCCACATGCTAACAATTTTACCGTCTGTAAAAATATTACCATCGGTAATAACTAAATCGGCCATAAAGCCTGGTTCAAGTTTACCGGCAAAGTTCTCAATACCTGATATTTCGGCAGCTTCAGTCGTTAATGCCGCTAATGCTGCTTCTTCAGATAGACCACGTTCAATGGCTAATTTTAATCTTGGCCAAAACTTATCAGCGTCAATGCCATGTTGAGTTAATGCAAATGGAATTTCAGCATTTTCGACCAGGGTTAAATTACTTGGTGCGCGCTCCCAGTGTCTTAAAGCGGCAAGGCTGACCTCGCGCTCACTGTCGCCATCTATTATTTTTGGTGCAGCGGGATAATTAAGCGGAAGTACTAGGCTAAAAGGGTAATCTTTTAATTCGGCTAACCTTGCGTATTCGCGGCCATTACCAATTAGGCTGCCGCGCAGCTCATGCTCATTTAATAGTTTAGCGGCACGTAGCTGGTTATTTAAATTCTTGGTATCAAAGATGAAACTTTGTTTCTTAGGATCAGCTAATCGCTCTAAGGCGATATTAAACTCAACACTGGTATTTGAGTTTGAATTCTTATTTTTATTGGCATTATACCAATTGGCGTCTGCAAAGGTTTGTCTTATTAATGCCATGCTCCCCATTAATGATTGTGGGTAGTCTTGAATAGATGAGCCTTTGTTAAATGCCATAAATTGGCTAGTGGTTGCATTATATATAACATCGTTAGCTTTCTTATCAGCTAAAGATAAAGTCACGCCTTGGCCACGGAATATGCCATCTAAATAACTTGATTGTACGCTAGTAAAGCCATTGTTTATCCATTTCTTGGCCTGAGCTTTATCTGGGTAAACATAATTAAACCATTGCTTTTCAGAGTGAATCGCACCGTTACTCGCATTACCGCCAATTCGCTTTATTTCGTAAACTGGGCCTGATGTATCTTCTACTACCGGCTCATATTCAATAGCGTAATCAGTAAATGGGTCAATAAAGCCTGGATATATAGTGTGGCCGGTTAGGTCGATAACAAATGCATTCTTGGGAATGTCGTTATCTTTAACAATGGCTTTAATTTTACTGTTTTCTATTAATAGAGTGGCATTTTCGAGCATTTCCCCGGGCGCTAGCATCAGCGATGCATGGGTTAGAGCGGTGAGTCTCGGGGTATTGTCGGTGAGTTGATCGTTGGCAAGTACTGCTTGAGTGTATAACAAGCTAAGTATCGCGATAGGGGCTTTGATTATATGTTTACGCATATTCTACTTATTATTGTTAGATAAACAGGAATTTGTTGAGCATATCCTAACTTATTAATAATGACTAAGCAGTATTTGTAACTATCAATGTAATAAATTTAACTTAAAAACGAAAAAGCCCGCATAATTGCGGGCTTTTTGGAAGTAACTTGAAATTAAATCAAGAAGTCTTCCATTGTTTTGCCTTGCTCAAGCTGATTTTTAAATACAGTTGGCATACGGCCTTGACCTGTCCACTTAACCATTTCGCCTTCAACTTCAATTTGGTATTTAGCTGGACGAGGAGCACGCTTTTTAGGAGCTGCTTTAACTGCTGCGCCACCAATATCATCTACTGATAAACCGATAGCTTCCATTTGCTTACGAATTTCTTCAATCTTAGCATTACGCTCTGCCATAGCCTCTTGCTCTTCGGCTTCTTGAGAGGCTTTTTCTTCAATAATCTTTTCTAATTTTACTGCTAGTTCTTTTAAATCATTAAGTGACAATTCTTTAACTGCAGCTTTAAAACGACGGCCATGCGTCAATATTTCAAGAAAATCGCTCATAGTTATTTAGTTCCGATTAAGAATAAGATGGGAATAACAATATTGAGATAAATAATAGAAACTATTTGCCTAGGGATCAAATATTATTTTTGAATTAAACATATTCACTATTTATATCCTTTAATAGTTAAATTGAATAACAGAACGAATAATATGGGTTAATAAATGTTTTATGCCTGTTTAATTCAAGCAAACATAATGTAGTGTCAACCTGAGTGAACAGGTGTTTGAAACCTAGTTGACGTTAACGTTAACAGCACGTAAAGTGAGCTTAATTTTAGCAATCTAAGCTTGGCGTTATTTTGCATCTTGATTGCTTAATCCCGATCATTAAAAGAGACGTAAGAAGGAAGCCCTATGAAAGTATTGGTGCCAGTTAAACGGGTCGTCGATGCCAACGTAAAAGTCAGGGTAAATGCTGACAATACTGGCGTTGATACCGCAAACTTAAAAATGGCGATTAACCCATTTTGTGAAATTGCGGTTGAAGAAGCCGTTCGTTTAAAGGAAGCAGGCAGCGCCTCTGAAATTGTGGTGTTAAGCATTGGGCCTAAAGCGTCACAAGAGCAATTAAGAACAGCTTTAGCACTGGGTGCCGATCGCGCAATTCATATCGAAACAGATGAAGATCTAGTGCCACTTTCAATTGCTAAGCTTATTTATGCTGTGCAGCAAAAAGAACAAACTGATCTAGTGATCCTTGGTAAGCAATCAATTGATGGTGATAATAACCAAACCGGACAAATGCTAGCTGCGATAGGTAAAATGCCACAGGCAACATTTGCATCTGAAGTTAAGCTTGATGGCGATAAGTTAGTTGTCACACGCGAAATTGATGGCGGCCTACAAACAGTTAATCTCGCTTTACCTGCTGTGGTTACAGCGGATCTGCGTTTGAACGAACCTCGCTACGCCAAACTACCTAATATCATGAAGGCCAAGCGCAAACCGCTTGAATCGCTGACTCCAGCAGATTTTGACGTAACACTTAAATCTCACCAGAACATTATTAAAGTGAATGCGCCTGCACAGCGCAGTGGCGGTGTCATGGTGGGTTCTGTTGAAGAGCTAGTTGAAAAGTTAAAAAATGAAGCGAAGGTGATCTAATGGCAATTTTAGTATTAGCAGAACACGATAACGCCAGCCTGAAACTTGATACGGCAAAAGTGGTTGCTTGTGGCCAAGCGATTGGCGGCGATATTGATGTATTAGTCGTTGGCCATGATTGTGGTGCAGTAGCTAGCGAAGCGCAAAAGCTCAGTGGCGTGCGCAGTGTATTAGTTGCCGACAGTGCATCTTATGCAAACCATCTTGCTGAAAACGTATCAGATCTTATGCTGGCCATCGCATCTGATTACGAGCATGTATTAGCTGCAGCTTCAAGCTTTGGTAAAGATGTATTGCCGCGCGTTGCTGCGCTATTGGATGTTTCGCAACTTTCAGAAGTGATTGAGGTTTTTAGCAGCGATACTTTTGTTCGCCCAATTTATGCGGGTAACGCATTAGCGACTGTGCAGAGCTTAGATGATAAAAAAGTGATGACAGTGCGCTCTAGTGCATTCGATGCCGTGGCTTTAGACGGCAGTGCAGAACTTGTCACTTTAGCTCAAGACATTGCGCCGCAAGTTGAGTTTGTCACACAAAGCCTGACTGAATCAGAGCGTCCAGAGCTAGGTAGCGCATCAGTCGTTGTATCTGGCGGCCGCGCATTAGGTAATAGTGAAAACTTTGGTATTTTAGAGCAACTAGCCGATAAGCTAGGTGGCGCGCTTGGTGCGTCTCGCGCGGCGGTTGATGCGGGCTTTGTACCAAACGATTTGCAAGTGGGGCAAACCGGTAAGATTGTTGCGCCAGATCTGTATATCGCTGTGGGTATTTCAGGTGCGATTCAACACTTGGCGGGTATGAAGGACTCGAAAGTGATTGTGGCTATCAATAAAGATCCTGAAGCGCCAATTTTCCAAGTGGCGGATTATGGTCTTGAAGCAGATTTATTTGATGCGGTGCCACAATTATTGGCGCAGCTTTAATCAAATAACAGCAATGACGCATATGCCATTAACCTAGTCAATTGTTTCAAATTGGTTTTGAGTTTGTTGTTGTTCTTGATGTTGATTTGGTATTGTGTGTGATCTGTGTCACGATAAGCGGCTTTAGAGTAGCATCTCTAAAGCCGCTTATGTTTTTATGTCCGTCACGCTTTTTGAGCTAGTCTTAAATTGCGTCCTGAGAAGTAGAGGTGCATTAAATATCAGTATCGATAAGTAGGGTGATGCCGCTGATCTATCGAGAAAGGATTTGATGCCGAAGTGACATAGCATATCGGGGCTAGTTGCTGGGGCTGTGACCAAATAGGGGCAGCACTGCCATAGTATTTTCTTATCTGGAAGATAAGAAATTTTTATATTAATGACGAACCATTAATATGGCTATGGAGCGCTACTGATAGGACAGGTGTAATCAGATATTTATTGCTATATCCCACCAGTTCAGTCGGCCTCCATTCGTATTTAGCGAAGAAATTAAAACAATGACAATTATAAGCTATGCCGATTCGGCTTTATCGCTGCTGCCTCCGGTAGCGGCAATCGTACTTGCGATGTTAACTCGTCGTGTTCTACTGTCACTGGGTGTGGGGATTGTATTGGGGGCTTTACTGCTTACCGATTTCTCGGCTATGCAAACGGCACAATACCTAGGTGAAAAAGTATCCGCTCTGATTTGGGATGATGGCGCGTTAAATAGCTGGAATCTTTATATTTTAGGCTTCCTTGTACTGCTTGGCATGATCACGGCTTTAATCACTGTGAGTGGCTCATCAAGAGCATTCGCCGATTGGGCACGTAACCATATTCGTAATAAGCGCGATGCAAAACTACTAACCATGTTTTTAGGTTGTGTAGTATTTATCGACGATTATTTTAATAGTTTAGTGGTTGGTAGTGTGGCAAGACCCCTTACCGACAGATACTACATTTCTCGCAGTAAACTGGCTTATTTGCTTGATTCTACTGCTGCGCCAATTTGCGTGATCTCACCAGTATCAAGCTGGGGTGCATATATTATCGCATTAATCGGCGGGATCTTAACAGCTCATGGTTTTACTGACACAGGCCACTTAAGTGTGTTTGTGCAGATGATCCCGATGAACTTCTACGCAATTTTTGCGCTGTTATTACTGCTTTGTGTTGCCTTGATGGGGCTTGATATTGGTCCAATGCGCCAACATGAGCTTAAAGCGCAAAAAGGCGAGCTTTATGACGAATCTAAAGGTTTACCACCAGGCGCTAACTCAGACTTACCAGAAGCTGATACAGGTAAGATCATGGGCTTGTTCTTGCCAATTACTGTACTTGTATTTGCGACTTTCTACTTTATGGTTAGCAGCGGCGGTGATGCTCTAGCTGCCAAAGGTGCAGAATTCAGTTTAATTGGTGCGTTTGAAAATACTGACGTTGGTTCATCGTTATTCTTTGGTGCAGCAATTGGTCTAGTGGTTACTCTAGCGCTGGTTATTTACCAAGGCGTTGAAAAATCGATGATCGCTAAAGGTCTATTCGAAGGCGCTAAGTCAATGCTGCCTGCTATCTATATCTTGCTGTTTGCTTGGACAATTGCCGGCGTAATTGGTCAGTTAGAAACAGGTAAGTACATGGCAAGCCTAGCAACCGGTAATATTCCATTTGCCATGCTACCGGCAGTACTATTCATTCTAGCTGGTTTGACAGCGTTCTCTACCGGCACTAGCTGGGGTACCTTTGGTATCATGCTACCAATTGCAGCAGATATGGCGATGGGTAGTCACACAGGCATGATGTTACCAATGCTTGCGTCTGTGCTTGCTGGCGCGGTATTTGGTGATCATTGTTCACCGATTTCAGACACTACGATTTTGTCATCAACAGGTGCAAACTGTCACCATATCGACCACGTTATGACGCAGCTTCCATATGCGTTAATCGTTGCTGGGATAAGCATGGCGGGTTACTTAGTGCTTGGCTTTACCGAGTCTGTAACCGCAGGTTTAATTGCTTGTAGCGTATTATTCGTATTAAGCATTATTGTACTGCGCATTAAATCTTGCTCGCCAGATGCTGCTTGTAAGCAATAAGGCTACAGATTAATTGGCTTAGTGAGTAAAGGCTAATTCATAAGATTAAACCGCTCTTTATTGAGCGGTTTTTTTATTGCCTAAATTGTTGCTAGGGGATAGTAGGATAATCGCTAATGACTATCTCGAATGGCTGCCAGATATAAAAAAGCTCCCTGATTAGGGAGCTTCTCTTTATAAGCCTATGTGCTTACTGCTTACTGCTTACACTGCTTACTAAGCTTATTGTTTGTTAGTTCAAGCTACGACGCTCTATCGTTAGTTTAAACCACGACGCTCTAGCAGTGCTTCAGTTGTTGGCTCTTGGCCTCTAAATGCTTTGTAAGCATCCATAGGTGCCACTGTATTGCCCACTTCGCGAATGGTTTTTCTAAATTTCATACCGATTTCACGGTCAAGACCACCTTGAGTTTGTACATAAGCAAACGCATCAGCAGCTAGAATTTCGCTCCACATATAAGCGTAGTAACTTGCAGAGTAACCACCAGGGAAGGCGTGGGCAAAGTAAGTCGACTTATAGCGTGGTGGCACAGCGGGTAAATCTACGCCGTGCTTTTTAAGTGCGGCAGCTTCAAAGCTAGCAACATCTTGTAGTGGGCTATCGGCTTTAAGTGTATGCCACTCTAAATCGAGTAGTGCAGCAGACATATATTCTAGCGTGTCAAAACCTTGGTTAAAGCTGCGTGACTTTAATAGCTTATTCAGCAACTCTTGTGGAATAGGTTCACCGGTTTCGTAGTGTTTAGCGTAGTTTGCTAACACTTTAGGGTGGGCTGCCCAATCTTCTTCAAAGGTCGATGGGAACTCAACAAAGTCACGTGAAACAGAGGTGCCAGACAGTGTTGGGTAAACCACTTTTGAGAACATGCCGTGAGTACCGTGGCCCATTTCATGGAACATGGTGGTGACTTCATCGTAGCTAACAAATGTTGGCTCACCAGCAGGGGCTTTTTTAATGTTCATTACGTTAATAACAACAGGCTTGTTATTAAGTAGCTCAGATTGCGCTACAAAAGAGCTCATCCAAGCGCCGCCGCGTTTACCTTCACGTGAGAAGTAGTCAGCGTAGAAAATAGCCATGCTGCTGCCATCTTCATCAAACATTTCGTAGGCTTTTACATCTTCATGGTATACAGGTAGATCTGGGCGTGGCTTAAGCGTTACGCCATAAAGCTCTTTTAAGGTGAAGAACACGCCGTCTTCTAATACGCGGTCAAATTCAAAGTACGGCGTAATGGCACTTTCATCTAAGTCGTATTTTTCTTGGCGCACTAGCTCAGCGTAATAAGCCCAATCCCAAGGTGCTAGCTCAAAGTCACCGCCAGTTTGCTTGATCATAGCTTGGATATCAGCCGCTTCTTTTTCGGTATTTTTAACCACTGCAGGCACCATAGAGCCAAACATCTTGTAAACCGCTTCAGGAGTTTTAGCCATTTGTGGCTCTAGGCGATATTCAGCCCAGTTTTTATAGCCAAGTAGCTCAGCTCTTTCTGCGCGCAGCTGTGCAAGTCTAGCCACTAAAGATGCGGTTTCGTTTTCACCTTCAAGACCACGTTCAGCTGATGCTTGCCAAATTTGCTGACGCAGGGCTCTGTCTTGTAGCTGAGTCAGTACTGGCTGACGTGTAGTGTTGGTGATGTTTAGTTGATACTTACCTGGGTGACCATTAGCAGCTGCATCGGCGGCAGCAGCTTTGATTGCACTTGCTGATAAACCAGCAAGTTGCTCTTTTGAGTCAACAACAACAGCGATCTCTTTGGTTAAGCGCATTAAGCGCTGAGCAAACTCGTTAGTTAGCGTTGACTGCTCAGCATTAAGTACACGGATCTGTTGCTTTTCAGCTTCAGTGAGCTTGGCACCAGCGCGTACAAAGCGCTTGTAATAAACCTCAACCAAACGATTTTCTTCCGCAGTTAAACCAAGATTGTCTCTTTGGTTATATAGGGTTTCAATACGCTTAAATAACGCTGGGTTTAAATTGATATTGTCTGAGTGAGCCGCCATTTTTGGCGCCATTTCACCTTGAATTTTGCGTAGGGTTGGATTGCTATCTGTGCCGGCTAAGTTATAAAACACTTTTGAGGTGCGGGTAAGTAGCTCACCGCTTTTTTCCATTGCAATAATGGTATTGGTAAAAGTAGGCGCTTGTGGGTTGTTAGCAATATCCAGAATTTGCTGATACTGCGCTTGCATACCAAGCGTTAATGCTGGCTGAAAATGCTCATCTTTAATTTTGGTAAAGTCAGGAGCTTGATACTGCAGCGTGCTTGCTTGTAAGAACGGGTTTTGTGCTTGCACCATAACTAGATTTGTATCGTGTGTTGGCGTAGTTGTTGAACATGCGCTCAAGGTTAACGTCGCAGTAATCGCTGCGGCGATGAGTGACTTATGCATAGTGTTTTTGACTTCCTTTATTATAATTGTGGTTTTAATTTAATACATGGCTATTAAACCTGTCTTAATGTGAGTCATTTTGTGCACTAATGCAGGGTTTTGTGTTGGTTTTGTTGTATATGTCACACATTTACTTTTTGTTGCAATTGCATGTGAATACTGGGTTTGTAGCGAGTTAAAACTGAAAGACTAGTTAAAATAAGTGTTTGGTTTAAAAAGCTAAGAATTTGTCACTAAAGTACATATATTATCCAGAGAGTTGTGCAGGAATTAACGCTAAACAGGTTTTTGTGACTTTATTGAGACATCGGTGTGCTTCTGGTGATTTTGTCTAGAAATTAGTGCTAAACTAGCGCCGAATTCACCTTTAAGGATTTTAGTTTGGCGCAGCTCTATTTTTATTACTCAGCAATGAATGCGGGTAAATCAACTTCGTTATTGCAATCGTCTTATAACTACCGTGAACGCGGTATGAATACTTTAGTAATGACGGCGTCAATCGATGACAGATACGGTGTTGGTAAAGTCGCTTCGCGGATCGGGATTGAGACCGACGCCCAAGTATTTGGCTCTAACGACAACCTCACTGAAATGGTGCGCGAAAGTCTTGCACAGCAAGCACTGCACTGCATCTTGATTGATGAATCACAATTTTTAAGCAAAGAACAGGTTAAGCAACTCACTTACGTAGTTGATGTACTTGATATCCCAGTGCTTTGTTATGGCCTTAAAACCGATTTCCAGGGTGAGTTATTTAGCGGTAGCCAATATTTATTGGCGTGGGCTGATAAATTAGTTGAGTTGAAAACCATTTGTCATTGCGGCCGTAAAGCTAACATGGTGGTGCGCCTTGATGGTAACGGTAAGCCAATGCGAGAAGGTGAGCAGGTAGCCATTGGCGGTAACGAAAGTTATGAATCAGTATGCCGTAAGCATTTTAGAGAGTTTATTTGGGACTAAATTTATCTCTCCCTTAGCCTTTAAAAGGCCAACACTTTTTAGTGTTGGCCTTTTTTATTGTGTTATTACTACCCAGCAATCACCCAGTAATAAAAATAATGTAAGTCCTCACCAACCTTTAAACCCAGTCATAAAGCGTTTTATATTTTATAAAATTCTTAAGCTGAATTGGGTTTGTAAATAGTGACTTAATCCTCTGTATTTTTAGCTATTTTTCTGCATAATGCGTAACCCTTGCCTGTTGTTGTACAAGGACTTTAAATGCAGCATAACCAAATAGTCGCCGAACATATTGCCAAGTTGCGCAGTGATGTTGAGGCCGCTACCTCACAAGATGATCTGCTCGATATCATCACTCAAGTTAAAAATCATACAGGTCCATTAGATTACCGCGATAAGATCACTCAGGGGATTAAGTGGTTACTGATCAGCGCTAGTGTTTTGTGTATCGTCTTTATATTTATGCGACTCTGGTACGAGCAAGTAGAGCCATTAGCCAAGTTAGTGATTGATTACTCTTGTTATTGGTTTCCAGTAGCAACAAGCACATTGCTAGTGAGTTTTTGCCATGAGCGCGGTTGGTTGCCTGTGCCTATGGCGGTCAACTTTGCATTGCTGGTGGCGGCTATGGTTGCAGTAGCGTTTTATGTACCTGAATGGCCGAAAATCTATTGGGCATTAACGCATGGCTTTGTCTATGTGATTAGCGCAGGGAAGATTGACGATGAGCCGTTTTCGCTGTGGTTAATACTCATTATTGTGAGTTCACTTGCTTGGGTATGGTTAGATTACCGCGCTAACTGGCGTAAGCATCTTTCAGATAAAATATTCCTCCGTGATGCCTTGTTTAATAATGGCTTAAAACAAACTAAGCCTGTAGCTGAAGACAAACTAGATGCACTTGAAAAGCAGTTTGTAGAGTTTCGCCGTGGTAATGGTAGCCGCGATATACGGCAGATGTTTGAAGGGCATTATCAAGGTGAGCAACACAGCTTTAATTATAAGCTGTATCACTTTCAATACACGGTAAAGCGCAGCCAAACCAGCTCAGATGGTAATGGCGGTTATAAAACTAAAACCGTGTATGAAGACCACCATCGCTACGGTATGTTGCTCGATTTTCCCTTTGCTAAAGGCTTATGCATAGATGCTGAAGACGAGGTAAAGCTTAAAGGTTCGGTTTATCAAGAAAAGTATCAAACAGAATCTAATGCGTTTAATGACATATTTCGCGTACAGGCTTGCGATCAAATCAGCGCTGCACGCTTGTTAACTCCAGCCGTGATTGAGTCGCTTATAAAGCTTAATCAGAATTTTATTTCACCTATGGTAGAAATCGCTCCTGATGGTCGCTTGTGTATTGCCTCTAGCAGTAAATTAATTATTGAAAAGCGTAAACATTCATTGGCAAAACCTGACGAGTTTTATAAAGAAATCGCGGGTCATACTGAGCTAAAACGGGTACAAAAGTTACTCGATGCTATTTATGAACTCATACGCTTATCTGATAATAACTTTGTTAATCAACAAACAATAAAGGCCCATGAAACGGTTGTAGATAGCAGTATTAAAATGGAAGTTAATAACTAGATGATTGCCCATAACCAACAAGTCACTCGCAATATTGAACAGATCCGCAGTGATGTTAACCAAGCAGCCAGCCAAGATGATTTAATTGCGTTAGTTCGCAGGGTAGAGCAGCACAAAGGCCCACTGGATTATCGCGATAATTGGTATCGTTTTTTCTGTGCAGTGTCGCTTTTCTTTGCCCTATTACCTGTAGCACTTGAGCTGGGATTAGTGCTGCCAGGGTTTATTATGCAAATACTTAGCGCGGCACTTGGCTACAGTGTGATTTGGTATCCAATGTTGTGTTTGGCCACAATAACCCGCTTTTGTGAGGATAAGGGCAAGCGCTTACCTATCCCAGGCCCACAATGGGGCAGAATGGCGTTAATGGCAGCAGTCGGTGCGAGCTTAAATCTTATTCCACAATGGCCATATTGGTACTGGGATCTGTATTTCGACACGCTAGCCTCGTTTTTAGGTTTATGGTACCCAAGCTCAGGGTTTGCGGCGCATAACGGTGTGATTGGTGTGTTAATGCTGTTTTGGCTTAGAGGCCGAATGAAGTGGCGTAATAAGTTATCAGATAAGATATTTCTAAAAGATGCCTTATTTAATAATAACCTAGAGGAAGTGCCGTTTGAGGGCAAAAAACTGGCTAAAGAGCTAGAAGCCAGCTTTAGAGAGTTTAAGCGCGGTAACGATTTGCGCGAAATCGAAAGTCTATACAAAAGTACTTATCAAGGCGATGTGCATCAATTTGACTACCAGCTTTACCGTTTTCACTACGTTGAAAAACGCACTGAAACCACCACCGATGCCAATGGTAAAACTACTACTCGTACCGTTAGAGACCATTACTATCGCCACGGTGTGTTATTAGATTTTCCGTTTGCAGCGGACATGAGCATCAGTAACGACTTTGGTATCAAGCGTCGAGGGGAACGCTATAAAAGCGCCTCGAATGAGTTTAATCGCCAATATCGAGTTCATGCAGCCGAGCTTATGAGCGCTGCGCGTTTGCTATCGCCTGCGGTTGAAGAAAAGCTCAGCCTATTTGCTAAAAAGTTGAAAAAGCCAGTATTCGAATTCAGCCAGCAAGGAAGATTGTGCTTGGCGGTAACCGATGACCTACTAGCTGTGAAAAGGGTAAACGGCTTAGATAACCCTAAGGCATTCGCCGAAGAGCTAGCTGGTCATACTGAATTAAAGCAAATGAGCCAAATGCTGGAGATCGTGCATGAGATAATGCGCTATAGCGATAACAATTTTAAGGCCAGTGCTTAGCATGTAGTGACTTGATTGTAGGCGAATAAAAACCGCTGCTACAAAGTCAGTGTTAACGATTCAAAAAACGTTAAATACACAGATATTAATTGAGATACAAAAAGGAAAGTTAAATGGATAGTTCAGTAATAGGCTTAATTGTTGTTGCCGTAGTGGTCGTCGCTATCATCATGTTATACAACGGCATTATTGGTAAACACAATGCGGTTGATCGCGCATGGGCGTCGGTTCTGACCCAAGAGCGCCAAAAGAACAAGATAATTCCAATGGTTGAGCAGTTAGTAGAGCAATATAAACTGCATGAGTCTGAAGTATTAACCAAAGTCACTGAGCTACGTAGCGCCATTGCAGAAATGAGTTCAGGTGTCGATACGGCAAAACTTGCCGCCGCCGAGCAGCGCACTCAAGATTTAATGCAAGGCCTTAAAGTGACTGTTGAAGCTTACCCTGAGCTTAAAGCGTCTGATGTATATATGAAGTTAATGGCTGAAATTAGCGAGCAACAAGAGCAAATTGGCGCAGCGATCCGTATTTTCAACGCCAACGTTGAAGACTTTAATAACGCGATTGAGATGTTCCCTGGTTCGCTTATCAACAGCATGTTGGTACGTAAGCAGAAGATTGCTAGCTTTAGCGATAGTGAAGCACAAGCTGGGTTTGAGTATAAGCCTAACCTTTAACCCGTTGGGCTGGGTTTTAGCCCTAGTAGGGTAACAGGCTGCGCCTGAACTTAAGCAATCAAGCTGCGCTTGATAAACGTCGTGGGATTCCATCCCACACCCGGGCAAGGAGGACTGCTCGTCCTTATCCTCCTTGCATCCACCATGACGCCCCAAACGAAGTTGTTGACCCTCATACTCCAATAAAAATCACCTAACGGCTCCGATGGGGACTTGGTGTTTGCTGTATGTTCAGTAGCTAATTTTTGCACCCAAAGTTGGTTAGCCTTCGAATGAAGGCTGGTTACATTTTTTGGTGCAAGCGCTATTTGTTAGCAGGTTATCAGCTGTGGCTTCATGGCCATCAATCGCTGCCAGTGGGGAGTGTGCAGACACTACCGTGACACGCTATAAATACATCCTTGTAAGCTCGGCCATGACGAACAACATCCATGTTTAAAAGCCAGTTCGGCATCCTGCCTCTCGTTCGGAAACTTGATAACTTCGTTATCTCTCACCTTGTCATGGACGGTCACGGCCGTACCTGCACTTGATAATTGGAGTAATCATTAGGTTGTAGAGTTTGGTTTCTAACTAGGAAGTGCCCCAAAATCAGTTTCACTACAACAAGTGTTGAGTAGCAGATGTGAACCTTTGCTAATAGAAAACCTAATGTGGAAAGCTTATATATAGCCTTATCTTTTGATGACACAGTCCACCTTTACACTAGCTGTACATATAAACAGTTATAATAAGCATTGTGAATTTTTAGCATTATTTTGGTGTAACAAGGAAAGCGATTTACAGTTAACAACTGCTAAGTGACTGTTTAAAAACATTTCTCGCCTGTAGTTAAATCAAATCACGTCACAAATAAGTAAATTCTGGTTTTCACCATCAGAAGAGTCAGTGGGTACGCAATAAAGTTATTGTTAAGTTATTGATTTGAATTGCATTTGAAGTTATCTTGTTCGCATGAAATTAACTAGGCTGGCTGTTCTTATTCGGAATTCAGCCTAATATACTGTTATACGAATAGGTATTTATGAAAGTTTCGTTTTATCAAATATGGGATGAGTTTTGCTGTTTCCGTAATAGTTATTCAGAAAAACTACATTTCACTGATGACCGTTCAAAATTTATATTGGCTTTATGGGCTAGGATAAACTCACTTTGTGAAGAGACAATTGTATTAGTTAAAAGTGACTGCTTTGTTTCACCTCCGATTTTAATGAGAAGCACCCTTGAATCATTTGTTGATCTTCGGTGTTTAATTTCTGATGAGGGCTATGTAAAAAATATCATGGCAGCTGAAGCTGACTCAGCGTACAAAAACCTAAAAAAATACTCTGAGTCTAATCCGTATTACAAAGGTACGACTGAAGCCACACCCAAATATATTGAAAATTTAAAAGCAGAAAAATCTAAGAGTATTAATATATTTGAGCGTTTTAAAAAAGCAGGCTGCGAAGATCTTTATTCAACTGTTTATAATACTTTGTGTCGCTATACTCATGGAAATGTAAGTGCGTTAGCATCTAAAAATTTTGAAAATGATAGAGTAGTTATGAGTGCCAGAATTAGTGATGCTGATTTACTATTTATATTGTCATCCACAATTAATGTCGCTATATCAGCAACTCATGATGTTTTGAGTTTTTACGATACTCCGGAGTCAGAGCTTCAAAAATGCATGAATAGCCATGAGAAAGTTAATCAAATATGCAGAGAATTCGTATAACAAGCACTTTAAACGGAACAAAAACAGTTGGCTACGTTCCGCTTCGCTCCACATTATAGCCAACAATTTTTGTCCGCTTAAGTGGGCGTTAGGAGTTCTACAGGGATGCGGAATCGTAAGTTGCTACTCACTATTACGACGCTTGTAATTGCAGGGTGCTCAGCATCAAGCAATCGAGTGGCGTGCTCACTGTCTGGCGGCGAATGGGGTTACGTATATCCTGGTGCAAAAGGCTGTAAAATTAGCTATGCCGATGCTGGCAAGGGGTGTAGCGACTCTACTCAGTGTGAAGGTCGCTGTTTCGCCAACGATACGACCATTGCTATTGGCGAACCTTCAACGGGAACATGTGAAGTCTACAAAACCGGCGAGAGTTGTATGGAAAAAATAATCACGAATGGTGTGGTGGAGAAAAATTTATGTCTCTCGCATTGAAACTCCTAACAAGTGTAGCCACGTCGCCAGCTTCGCTGGCTGGAACTCCACTGGCTGTCACTTTTTGTGCAGAGCACAAAAAATCGCCAGCCAGTTCCGTCCCGTGCTACAAGCGTTAAATGGCAAGGAGCCAGCATGTGGGAATCGTTCAAAGCTGAAGAGTGGGAAAGTCTTCCTTATATTTCAGGAAGGGTAGCAACTGAGCAGGACGTAGAAAGCGGAATTGCAGTTTTTTACATCCCAGATGAAAGTGTGGCATGCGATGCTGTACTTCCTACCTGCGTAATACAAATTGACGAAGAAACAAATGAAAGAATACCTGCTGTTGCCATACAAGCTGAGCAAGCAGGTGAATTAGTATATCTTGGCTTGCGCTATTTAGATGGTGGCAACGGTATGTGTGAACTAGATGAAGTTGAGTTACTAGAATCACCCAATGAAGAATTTGCCACTTAACAAGCTAATAAATAAGGACAAAAAACAGTTGGCTGTTTTCGTTCCTCAACATTTTAGCCAACAATTTTTTGCCTGTTATTAGGGCGTTAGGTGTCATCTGAACTATGAGTAACCTTCAAGAATTAATAGATGACTTCGACTCTATAACTGAGATTGCATACGACTTGTCTCAGCAATTTGATGGTGTTCAAACAGAAGACAGAAGGAAGAAAATATCAACATACTATTTGGCCAAAGTTGTTCCGGAATGCATGTCGCTATTAAGAGTGCTTCCTTGCTCTAGGTTTACCGATGCAAAAGAACTATTCGATTTTCCATCTTTTTGCTCGATATCTAGAAGTCTTATTGAAGCTGCTAACCTGCATTGGTATTACTGTATAGAGAGTGTTGATAAAGAAGTATCTGATTTTCGACTCTATCTTTATGATTTTCATGATGAGAAATCTACAATGCAGATCGCAAAGTTTATAGGTGCCGAAGAACAAGGTATGGATTTGCTTCAAGAAAAATGCGATAGGTTGAAAGGTATAATTAAGGAAAACGGAAATTTTAAATCCCTTTTACCTGAAGTTCAAAGACAGATTTTAAAAGGCCGTAAGTGCTCGGATATGAATCAAACCGAAATATCCGAATGTAGAGGGCTGGATTTAGATACGTTCAATGGTATTTACAAAATTCTATCTACTAATACTCACTCTACACCGTCGGCGATTAGCGCCTTAGTCCATTCTAGAATTCACGGCAAAGAATTACATGACGCACTTGCAGGCCTAGTTCTTTCATATGTGGCTTCATTTGTTTCGGAAATGGTGAGAACAATTGGTGAAATATGGTGCTTAGAATTCGCCAAAGAAGAGTCTGAAGAAATAATTGGCTTATACTCGAGGGGGTTATTCGAAATCACCTAACAAAGCAATGAAAGATCGCCGGTAAAAATACACCGGCTGGACGTCCAACACTCCGGTTGCTTTGTGTTGTCGCTGCGCTCCAAAATAACACAAAGCAACCTACGTATTGGCCGCCCTTTATTGCGGCGTTAAATGCCCTAAGGTGTTTTATCTAACCTATGAAGTTAAAAAAGTTACTGAATCACTCTTTCATAATTGAGTTTGAGAAACTGTTAAAGACCGATTTCGAAAGAGAGTTGTTCTTATGTAGTTTGAGAAATTACTGCTCTCATGGAAACCCTTTGCGTTTTCATAATTTTGCTTTTTCTATGAGAGAGTTAGTTCTGCAAGTATTAAACAGACGTGCCCCAGATAAAGAGGTCGAAAAGGCTTGTTGGTACGAAAAAGAAAGTGACAAATTTAATGTCACAAGACGGCAGAAGCTCAAGTTTTGCGCACAAGGTTTTTTGTCTGATGCTTATCTGGACGAACTTACTATTGAAGATCTTAATCAGAGCATTAAAGACTATTTGAAAGAGTTTAACTTTTTTAATAAATATACCCATATCACTGCTAAGCACTTCAAAGCTTGCCCTCAAAAGTTTTACACTGATATGAAGTTTATCATTCAACGCTCTCAGGAAGTCATTGAAGAGCTAGATTCATTGGAAAGCATGGTTACACAAAACTTAGAGTACGGCATTCAGGATAAAGTATTTGATGCTGTAATTAACTCGTGCCCTGATGAGTTATCTATTTTGGCCCACAGGGTGATAGTAGAGCAGGTTTCTCCAGAAACAATGGAAATCGAATACTTGGAAGAAAACGGAATCACGATAGGGGTTGAGGGAACAATTTATATTACTCAAGAGTACGGGAAAGGTGATGACTTCTGCGAAATCTCAAATGACTTCCCATTTTATATCTCCGTTGACGCCTGTATAACGAACCCCGAGAACATCTCAGTAAATGAGAATGCTTTAGAGGTCGATACTAGTTCTTGGTATGAATAAGAACGGGCACTTAACAAGTCGCTCAAAATGGACGCAAAACAGTTGGCTTGCGCTCATTCTTCGCTAATTTTAGCCAACAATTTTGCGCCCGTTAGCGAGGCGTTACTACATATCTGAGCGCAATACTTCTGCTAATGTTGATAGGTATTTTTAGAGTAACGATTCTAAGTAATTCCTATCTATTTACATATCGTGCTTAGAATAGATATCTATCAAGCTAGCAGTTTTACTGGTAGAAAAGTCAGAGCATTTTAAGCACCATTGATGTATGGCTAAACTGTGATAACAAAGAATGAAGGGTTTTAGGAGATATGACATGGATAAGTGGATAGATGATAATCAGTGTATATTTGTGATCTTACTTGTGGTAACAGGCTTCAGTCTAGGATATCTACTTTTTTAATGATGCTGTCATCCCAACTTTTGGGGTCTAACACCTGCTGAACCAAGCTCGATTATTACCGCGCATAACACAACCTTACTTTCCCTAATGAGACTTATCACTTTAAGAGCTTTGACTCTAACTGATTTCTGTCCATTAACCTGTTCGGAACTATCTTCTAACTCTTAATTCAAAGGTTGCACTTTTCTAACTAAGTGTAGATGCGGCCGTGACCGTCCATGACATGGACGTCATGGCCGAGCTTCCAAGGATGGACTTGCTGCGTGTCACGGAAGTGTCTGCACATGCGCTGGCCGCAGGCCATTGGAACCACTTTTGCTGATTGTTATCCTCTGCTGAAAAATGATATTGAGTTTTGTGGGGGCTTTACAGCTCCTGTTTATAAATATCAGACTACGTTGAATAAAGGTGTGAGCTGGATAATCACGACCTGTATCAAACGAAGTTTGATTGCTTTAGCTTAAAAAGCGACAAGAGCTCGTGTTGAGGCCTATCAAGGTTTCCACCATTGCTCGCTGTGTTGCTAGTCTCCTTTATCACCAAGTCCAGACTCTAGAATGTAATAACGTTCACCATTAAACCGCAAACAGGCAATGGTGGTACGGCTTTTACTACCATTTGTCGTCTGGGCAAAGCAGCTGAAGCTTAGTTTTCGTGTTCACTATATAAGTGGTTCCTTTCCTATCTTTTGTTATTGCTGCTATTCGCCTTGAATTAACTTTCCTCTATCCACAGCATCTGTGCAGATTTTGCATAGGTCCTATTCCATTTAGCTGGTTTTTCCAAATACACCGCTCTCTATAATGCCCGCCATCGCTACGGCGAATCTTATCCATAAAGAGAGTGTCGAGTATGACTAAGAAATATGAAAATGCAGTGTTAGATGATCAAGCACTGATAGATGGCCTGAAATCAATCAACCCAGTATGGGGTGACATGACAGTGCGTGTTGCCGGTGAAGCATGGGGGTTGCCTTTAATTGACCAGAAAACTAAAGCTCTAATAAGTATTGCGATTGACCAAATGGCTTTAAATGTCACTGGCGAAGGCAACCCATTTGGGGCACATGTTGATATGGCGCTTAAGCAGGGCGCGACTTATGCAGAGTTAGAAGAGCTTATTGTATTTGCATCGGCATACACAGGTTTTAATAAGGGCGCGACCACTATGGGAGCATTAAACAAGATCCGTCACCAACGAGGAGATTTCTAATGGCGATTCCAGGATTAAAGAAACCAGATCATATTGGCTTCACGGTTCCAAACCTTGAGCAAGCGATTGCATTCTTTCGCGAGCACTTTGAGTTTGAATTGGCTTATGAGTTTGGGCCATTCGCTTCGACAGACGATTGGATGCAAGATCATTTAAATGTTCACCCACGAGCGGAAATCTCCAAAATTGCAGTGATGAGCGCGAAAGGGATTAACTTAGAGATCTTTGAATACGCAGACACAATAGAACGCAATAAGGCTGCACCAAATAACGCCGACGTTGGCGGTCATCATCTTGCTTTCTACGTTGAGGATATGGACGCAGCTGTTTCGTATCTAAAAGAGCAAGGTATTGAAGTGCTTGGTGAGCCAACCATCATGAATGAAGGGCCAACAGAGGGGGAATCATGGGTTTACTTTATGGCTCCTTGGGGAATGCAATTAGAGCTTGTGTCTTACCCTAAAGGTAAAGCTTACGCAAAAAACTCTTCTGTGACACTGTTTGACCCACGATGAACATTATATTTATTTTTCTAATTGTGTTGGCGGGCATGGGACTGTCTTTCGAGGCAGGTCTTTTAGGCCCTCTAGGCGAACAAGTCGGTCACTTATGGGCAACCTTGAGCATCTTTGGTGTGGGTACTGCGCTGCTTTGGATGATCCGTCATTTTACGCCGCAAGGAAAGTTTACCGCTTGGAATAGCATTCCCAAATGGCAGCTTATCGGTGGTTTATTGGGGCCTATTTATGTGGTCACACTAACGTTAGCGACACCGATTTTGGGAGTGGCGATGACCATGGTTTGCGTTTTGCTCGGGCAAATCCTTAAGAGCTTTGCAATTGACTACTTTGGCTGGTTCGGTATGACAAAACAAGCCACTAATCCATTGCGTATGCTTGGCGTGGTGTTTATTTGTCTGGCACTTTGTTTTGTTTACTTGGGAGGGCGCTAATGACGTTCATTATTTTACTCGCGATTGCGTCAGGCATGGCGCTGAGCGCTCAAGCGGCGATTAACGGCCAACTTGGTGAAAAAGTGGGGGTGATTGAAAGCTCTTTACTGACATTTGGCATGGGTACTGTCATTACTGGTTTATTGATTTTTTTCTTTGAACCGAGTTATGACGCAACACTGTTAACTGTGCCTAAGTGGCAACTGGCGGGAGCACTGTTTGGCATTATCTATATGATCGTGATGGTTGCAGCCGTACCTAAAGTCGGTGTCGCCATTGCCACGGTGGCAACTATTTTAGGTCAGATGCTTATGAGCTTAGTGATTGATACTCAAGGTTGGCTCGGTAATGCACCGATTGAACTGAATTATTGGCGCATTGCAGCAATGGTGTGTATTGCGTGCGCATTGGTTTGTATTTATCTCGCAAATGCTCAAACACAAAAAGTGTTAGCAGTGCCTGCGACAACAGAAAACATGACTAAGCTTACAAAGGATCAGCAATATGTCAGCTAAAACACTGATTGTATTTTTTAATCTAAAATCGACGACTAACGAAGCCCTTTATCTGCAATGGGCCAAAGAGTCCGATCTACCAACGGTAAACAAACTCAGTAGCGTTTCGTCTTTTGAGGTGTTTAAGGGGATCAGCATGGTTGGCCAAGATAAACCGTCACCATGGGAATATTTTGAAGTGATTCAGATTGACTCAGTAGACGCCTTTCTAAGCGATATTCAAACCGAGTCAATGCAAAAGATTGTTGAGCAATTTCAATCTTTCACTGAGGATGCGCACTTCATCGTAACTGAAAATATTCTCACTGCATAACCCGTTAACATAAAGGCAAGCTAAGCATTAGCTTGCCTTTATTTGTGTTTAGGCCTTAATCTTTGCTTAGGTTTGCAGGCCCTATAAGGCTAATAAAAAGGGAGAAAGTGAGTGAATTACGATGTGTCTTTATTGGAAATAAAGCTATTTTTGATGACCACACAGTTTGGCAATTTTTCTGAAGTGGCACGTCGACAAGATATGACGCCATCGTCGGTGTCTCGAAAAATGGCGCAGTTAGAAGATAAAGTCGGCACCAAACTGTTACATCGTCATACCCGTTCTATCTCACTGACCGATGAAGGTGTGGCATTTAACAAGCATTGTACGGATATTATCAATCAGTATGAACGTGTTGTTGAGCATATCGAACAGCGTGCAAATACGCCTCGTGGCACGGTTAAAATCAGTGCTCCGGTTGCTTTTGGACGGCTTCACATTGCTCCTTACCTACCGGAATTATTAGAACGATATCCACTTCTCAAGGTTGAAATTCAGCAGACTGACGCATTTGTCGATCCCGCCGCAGAGTCGATTGACTTAATGATCCGCATTGGTGTGCCGCAAGACTCTTCCCTGAGAATGAAACGTTTTGCCAAGCAGCGCTATATCATGGCGGCAAGCCCTAGTTATCTAAAGTCTTATAGCATCCCAAGTAAACCAGAAGAACTCGGACAACATAATTGTCTTGTGTTTAAGGGCACCAATGGATTGCAGCGTTGGTTTGTCGGTAAGGATAAAATAGAAGCGTATGAGGTATCTGGATCACTTTACAGCAACAATGCGGAAACCTTGGTCGCAAGTGCGGTAGGTGGAAGCGGGATAGTCGTGTTTCCTACTTGGTTGATTGGGGAAGAGCTAAAGAGTGGTAAGTTGGTCCCTGTGCTGGACGATTATCAGGTTTCGACGAGTCTAGAGCAGCAATCGATCTGCGCACTTTATCTTGAGACGGATAACCTTGCAGCAAAAGTAAGGGTAGTGATTGACTTTTTAGCAGAGAAGTTTAGTAGCACAAGTAGTAAAGACTCATGCTATTGGGATGTGATTTAGTCTTTGGATTTCGCGACTATCTTGTTTAGCTGGGACCTTATTGGCTATCTCTTAGCTGAACAGCATAGAAAAACAAAGTCGCCTAAGCGACTCTGTTTATTGGCAGGGCATAAAGAATGGGCGCGCTTCTAATATGCACCCGCAGAATAGTGCAACTCATAACTGTGGCTATAGATTTCGAGAATGTTACCAAAGGGGTCTTCCATATAAATCATGCGATATGGTTTTTCTCCTGGATAATAATAGCGGGGGGCTTTCATACGCTTTTTGCCGCCAGCCGCGACAATCTTTTCTGCTAGTCCTTCTACATCAGGGTCTTGCACACAAAAATGAAAGACACCTGTTTTCCAATACTCAAAGTTATCGTCTGGGTTTTGTTGGTTTTTAAATTCGAAGATCTCTACACCCACCCGATCACCAGTAGATAAGTGAGCGATTTTAAACCGCTCCCATCCAGCGCCAAATACGTCTGTACACATTTCACCTATCGCCGAGTCATCCTCAAGGATCTCAGTTGGTTTCATGATGAGGTACCATCCGAGCACTTCGGTATAAAACTTGACTGCAGCATCCAAGTCAGGGACAGAAAGGCCGATGTGACTAAATGAGCGTGGGTAGGTATGGTTGGTGTTTGGTGGGGTAATCATCGTTAACATCTCCATGGTTTTTGTTAAGAAGCTTTCCATGCAAAAGCATAGACCACCAGGAGCGATATATGATGGGGATACTAAATGTTGGGGCAACATTACGTAAAAGCTTAGGAAAACACGTTTAACTGCATGGCCATGAACTAATGATAAATAAAAATGAACAGGTCAATGCAAGGCATTGACCTGTGTTTAATGCGAGTGGTGATGCTTATCTTACGAGTAGGTTTTCTGGCGACAAATGATTTGCTGTTCGCTTATCAAGGCGACCACTGATTTGAGTCAGAGCCAGCGCAACGAGTACTATCACAGCACCAATCCAAGGGGTATGCATCAATCCCATTTCAGACACAATCATACCGCCACCCCAAGAGCCAAGAGCAATACCAACATTAAACGCGGCAATGTTTAGACCAGAAGCGACATCTACAGCATCTGGAGTGTACCTTTCTGCCAGTTTGACTACATACACTTGTAAGCCAGGAACATTACCGAATGCAAAGGCCCCCCAAACTAAAATGGTCGCCACCGCTGCGATAGGGTTAACAGCAGTAAAGTTAAAGATCACCAGAATGGTCGCGAGTCCCGAAAAAATAATCGTCAGCGCTTTAATAGGTCCCATCTTATCGGCCATTTTACCCCCCCAAATATTACCGATTGCCACTGATACACCGTATACCAACATAATTAGGCTAATAGCACTGGCGCTAAATCCTGTTTCCTGCTGCAAAATTGGAGCAAGAAAAGTGAATGCGGTAAATGTTCCACCGTAGCCCAGCGCTGTGATTGCATAAACCAGCAGTAGCCTTGGTTGAGTTAACACTTTTAGCTGGGATGACAGTTTAGTGGCAGCAGGCTGTTTTAGGTTACTCGGCACTAAGAAAGCACTACCAATCAACGCAATTAGTCCCAATAGCGCCACAATTAGAAAAGTAGATTGCCAACCGAAGGTTTGCCCTATGTAAGTGCCAAGTGGTACACCTGTCACTAGCGCAACGGTTAATCCTGTAAACATAATCGCAATTGCGCTCGCTGCTTTTTCTTTGGGTACTAGACCTGTTGCAATCGTAGAGCCGATAGAGAAAAACACACCATGGGCTAAACCAGTCAAAATGCGAGCAAATATAAGGGTGTTGTAACCAGGTGCTTGCCAGGCCAACAAGTTGCCAACCACAAATAGTGACATTACAGCAAGGAGTACGTGTTTACGGTTCCACTTACCTGTTAAGGCGGTTAATACGGGGGCGCCTATAGCAACACCTAGTGCATAAAGGCTCACCAGCAGTCCTGCTGATGGTAGTGAGACATTTAAGTCAGCAGACATCGTCGGGAGCAGCCCGACGATCACAAATTCTGTGGTTCCAATAGCAAAGGCGCTGAGCGTCAATGCGAGAAGTGCTAATGGCATATTATTTACTCTCTTTTACTAGGTTTAGTACACAGCGGCGAATCGATTTATCAACGAAGTGCTATGTCGCGATTTGATGGGGGGATTCTGTGCGCAAAATTGATTGTAAAAAATAGGGTATTTAACAAATAATATTTGTTATAAATGCAATAATTAAAACTATGCTTAATTAAATGGTAGGCACGAATGCGTACAAAATCGGATGATTTAGAAATTCTACTTTCTGTGGTCGATACTGGCGGGTTTACAGCGGCAGCAGATCGCTTAGATATACAGGTCGCACGGGTATCGCGAGCGGTGAGTAAGGTCGAAAGCCAACTTGGCGTGACAATATTAAACCGAACCACAAGACGGATTGAATTAACGGATGAGGGGCGACAATTTGTTGATTCGGTGCGAATAGGGTTGATACAGCTGCAGCAGGCAGAAGATGAGATCATATCCCGTGGAGAATTACCCAAAGGAACGTTACGCGTCGATGCCGCGAGTCCATTTGTGTTTCACCAGTTAGTACCTTTGGTGCAGTCATTTAATCAAGCCTACCCTGATATTGAATTGGAGTTAACCTCCAACGAAGGCTTTGTCGATTTGTTAGAGAAGAAAACTGATATCGCTATTCGCATCGGCGCTTTAAGTGACTCAACCTTACATGCCAAGCCCTTGGGCAGAAGTGTACTTTATATTGTGGCTTCACCTGATTATCTAGCAAAGCGTGGCTTTCCGAGTAAAAGTAGTGATTTAGAACATCACGATACGATTGGGTTTTCAACACCGAAAACACTTAATGAGTGGCCTTTAAAAGGATTTTCAAGGCTGATACCCACGCTGACCTCAAGTAACGGTGAAACGGTGAGACAGCTTGCTTTGATGGGAAATGGCATCGCCTGTCTATCAGGGTTTATGGTGAAGAAAGACATTGCTGAGGGAAGATTAATTTCTTTATTGGAAGGAGAAAAAATCAGTCATTCTGGCCGTGAACAAATCAATGCGGTTTACTATAAGTCCTCTTCGGTTGCCAAGAGGATCTCTGCCTTCATTGATTTTATTCAACCAAAACTAGAGCTGTAGATTATTCTCCGTGAGGTTGCTTATACCCTGTTTTTTTCTATTTATTCTGGCGTATTGGACAAACCAAGTGCCCATAAGAATCGATGAAACATTGGCCATCAACAAGACCTAGATGGGGGGAGCCTTGATTGTTTCACGTTTCGATTATTGCAAAAAAGACAAATACTATTTGTCTTTGTCGCTATAAATGAAAACCGATAAACCTGATAGCATCCTTTTAAAAAATAAAACAATTACAGAGATTGTCGTACTTATTAGGTCTAATATTCTAGGTGCTAGGCTCACGCCTTGCTATCTTTTCTTTTTCACTAAGCGCGCGGAAATGAGATGGAACAATATCAAATTTGGCAATATCAAACTGAGACGTGCAGTCTTGCTCTAGGTAAGACTGAAACACCAACGTTAGCTGACAACGAAATCTTAGTGCGTAACAAAGCGATTGGCATTAACCCAGTCGATTGGAAATTTATCAAAGCAAACCCTTTAAATTGGCCGAACGGTCATGTTGCTGGTGTCGATGGTGCTGGTGTCATTGTAGGTACTGGAATTAACGTTAATAGCAGCCTTGTAGGAAGCCGAGTGGCGTATCATGCCTCACTAAATCAGCATGGTAGCTTTGCTGAATATACCGTTTTGAGTGCTGATAGAGTGATGATGCTGCCTGAAAGCTTATCGTTTGAAATCGCAGCCGCGTTGCCTTGCCCTATGCTTACGGCGTGGCAAGCATTTGAAAAAATTCCGTTAACCCGTCAAAGAGAAGTGCTTATCGTCGGTTTTGGCGCGGTGAATAATTTGTTATCCCAGCTTCTCGTCAATGCTGGTTATGTCGTTGATGTTGTCTCTGCTAGTTTGAGTGAAGCACGAGCAAACAAGCTAGGCCTTCGCCAAGTTTACCGAGATCAATCTCAAATCGGCATTAAATATTTCGCCATTTTTGATGCTGTGAGTGGGGAAAGTGCCGCTCATTTAGTTCCATCATTAAAAGCCAATGGGCATATTGTCTGTATTCAAGACCGAATAGCTAAACCCATTGACCCTCCCTTTACTCGCACAATTTCTTACCACGAAATAGCGCTGGGAGCGCTACATGATTTTGGCGATAAACAAGATTGGTATGCATTGATGCAAAACGGCGAAGCGTTACTTGAACAAATTACTAAAGGTGATGTTGAAATTAGCGAGCCAACTACATTCAATTTTGAGCATATGCCAGAGGCACTAACACACAGTGAAATGACAAAATCAAAAACAGTGATCACATTGAATTAAATCGGACGATTAATCCTTTCGCAGGAGCGACTTAACGGGCACAGGGCACACTGCTTGAATAATTGTTTCCCCATTGAATATATCGCTCTCATAGCAAATATGAGTTTTGTTATGGTTGAAACAACCAATGTACACGACAAGATTTATCAATAAGGCAACCTATAATGAGGTTGCCTTACTCTACTTTGGTGCTTGAGCCTTAGTAGTCTAGTGTGCCTCTAATCGGATAGTTGTTATCCGGATCTCGAATCCAAGCTAGGCCACGAGTTAGTGCCCCTAATTCAGGTCTGACAAACGGGTTGTTTGATAGGTCAACCACATGCAGGTTACCGTGCTCGTTGACGATAAATAACCCTGGTTCTGCAAAGTTATGGTCAGTTTCTGCTGCTGAGCGTGGTAAAGAAATATAAAGCCCTAAGGTTTTCATTTGCTCTTCAGTTAGCTCATAAGCAATCGGGAAGCTGATTTCGAGTTTATCCAGATGTTGCTCTAATTGTTGTTTTGAATCGCCAGAGACAGCCAGAATATCGACGCCTGCATCGCTAAAAGCTTGTTTATAGGTCTCAATCTCATTGAGGTACTTGCTGCAAAGTGGGCAATGTTTACCACGATAGACAAACACCGCTTGCCATACAGCATCACCTTGAGGTTGACCTAGAGTAACTTTAGTTCCATCCAGTGTTGTTGCTTCTAATGTGGGGAAAATATCGCCTGCTTTGAGTTTCTGTGAATATGCCATCTCGGCTCCTTGGATTGAATTCACCACTAAGTAGATAAAAGATAAGACACTAGGAAATGAGTTGCAAACAGCATACTTTTAGTTACTTGATTCGCTATTTAAATTATTGATAATTAATTAAAAAAATCTCCACCTGCGTTCCGCAGATCCTATATCGTAATGTGAGCAACTTATTCCTGATGTGACTGACATTGATTATCTGGTTACTAATTGTTTCCCTAAGCTTAAAAATATCCTTATGGTGCTGTAGGCTAAAAATAAGCGCGTAAAACAGTATTAAGTAGTAGTTTAACGGGGGCAAATAATGAATATTCAGATCAGAGAAGCACAATTAAGCGATGCAAAGTCGATAAGTGAGTTAATTGTGCCGTTAGTTAAAAAATACGTTTGTCCAGACTGTGACGCATCGGTGCATGATGTATTGCTTAGCTCTATGTCTGAGAAGTGCATCGAATCCTACCTAACTAGTCATTATTGCTACTTTGTTGCTGTATCGCAAAGCGACCAAGTTATTGGCGTTGCAGGCATTCGTGATAACTCTCATCTATACCATTTATTTGTTCACGATAACTTTCAAGGGCTCGGGTTGTCTCGACGGCTTTGGCAGGCAGCAAAAGAGCAAGCAACACAAAAAGGCAATCAAGGCCGTTTTACGGTTAACTCTGCGCTTGGGGCTGAAAGTGTCTATTTGAATTTTGGTTTTAAGCGTATCGCTGGAGTTAGGCGTGAAAAAGGTATGGTTGACATACCTATGTTGTTAGAAGCCTAACTTATTGGTCAATCATTAATGCTTGAGCTCGGCTTTGTGTTAGTAAACATTAAGTCGAGCCAGTTAGTCGCAATAACATTGAATACGGAGATATTTATGCTAAAAAGGATTGGCCTTGTTGTTACCTGCTCAGTATTACTGCTTGTCACTCTGTACCTGATCACTCCCAGTTCAATATTAGTTAGCTACATGATAAATGCGGAAAGAAGTCTCTCTGGATTAAAGGTACATAAGCTTAAAATTGACGAGTTAGATATTGAATATCTTCGTGGTGGCAGTGGCACACCTCTTGTTTTGTTGCATGGCTTTGGTGCCGATAAAGACAACTGGAATCGTATTGCAAATTATCTCACTGCTTACTTTGATGTTATTGCAATTGACTTACCGGGATTTGGTAATAGTACCGACAATATTGAGCTTGATTATGATCTGTTTTCGCAAGTAACGAGGTTGAGTAAAACTCTGGATGCGCTCAACATTACAGAGTTTAATTTAGCGGGCAGCTCTATGGGCGGCTATATTGCCGGTAATTTTGCAGCTAAATATCCTAGTAAGGTAAAAAACCTTTGGTTAATTAGCCCGTTTGGTGTTGTTGATTCAGAAAAGAGCGAGATGTTTTTAGCAATTAAAAATGGCTATCAACCAATGGTGTTACCGAGAAACGAAGCGGAGTTTACTCAGCTAGTTGATTTTTTATTTGTTGAGCCGCCTTATATTCCCAGCCCCATAGTGTCACATTTAGCCAAAAAAGCTGAGCAACGGCTTATATTGAATACAAAAATATATGAGCAGATCCATAGAATGCGAAACGGAGAGGCTCACCCTGACTCGCCACTTGATCAGGTTTTAAAAAGCTACAATGGCCCAGTTTTGGTTACATGGGGGCAAGCAGATAGGGTGTTACATGTTTCCGGTGCGACTAAGTTGAAGGATACTATACCCCATGCCCAAGTTGATATTATGGCGCAAGTTGGTCATTTGCCTATGATTGAGGCTCCTAAAGAAACGGCGAGCACTTTCATCGCTTTCGCTTTAAAACAATAAACTAATTAGTAAGCTGCTGTATTGTTTGATGGTTTGAGTTAGCAGCTCACAGCTTACCCTTGATAAAACGGATCTATAAATATGGACATTATTAAAGCCACCCCAGCCGATGCAGCCTTGATCGCCCCCTTGTTTGACGCATACCGAGTGTTTTATGGTCAAGCGAGTAACTTACAGTTGGCTGAGGAGTTTATTGCAGAGCGTTTAACGAATAACGAGTCGGTGATTTTCCTTGCACTTGATAACAACGGCGATGCCTTAGGGTTTACTCAGCTTTATCCAGGTTTTTCATCTGTGTCGGCTGCGCGAATTTGGGTGCTCAATGATCTGTTTGTTAGCGATAATGCCCGTTGCCAAGGTGTGGCAACTCTGCTGATGCATGCTGCTAAGGAGCTTGGCATTAAAGCGGGTGTTAAGGGCTTAGCGTTAGAAACTGGGGTAAACAATGTGAATGCGCAACGGCTTTATGAGTCTTTAGGTTATGTTAAAGAGTCAGGCAGTTACCATTACTTGTTAAATCTATAGCTGCAATTAATCGCTGAAAACGCCTATAGAATTTACCGAGTGAATAGTAATTCCCAGTAATAATTTACTGGGTGTTATTTGATTCATTCTCTATTTGTAAAAGTGTTATAAAGCTACGCATGCTTATACTAACTGCGATTAGTCAGTAAATAATTCTGAGTTATACGAATTGGGAATACTTAAATTATATTTTTTGTTTACGTTTTTATGTGCAGTTGTAATAATTTCGCGCTATGTGCATGAAGCACTTATAAATATAAACAGGGAATAATAATGAAGTTTAATAAAAATTTACTATTTGTAGGGTTAGTTTTTTCTACAAGTGCTTATTCTCAACCGCAAGTTGATGACAATGATGTAGCAATCACTTCAGTCCATTCCAGTTCAATTGAAACCACAACGGATACGAGCTTTTCACTAGGTGTAGGATATCAATATGGTGGAGTGTTAGGCGTTCGATACAATTATCAAAACCTGAACCATGTTTTCTTTGGCTCATTAGGTCTAGTTGGTGGAGCTTTAGGGTATCAATATGCATTTAGTGAGCAAAAACATTTGTTTGGATTCAGTGTTGGAAGTGAGGTTCTCACTAGTGAGGATGGCTTCGCAGTGCTGACATATGAGTACTACCCAAAAGGCTTTACAGATGGCGGTTGGCAATTTGGTGTCAGTGGTGGCGTTAGAAGGGAAGATGACGGTGGTTCTTTTGGGAATGTGGGAAAAACAGCTACCGAGCCTACCGGCATGATTTCAATTGGCTACAAGTTTTAAGCTTTAAAAGCAGCATATTCTCGGCCAATCTTTTATAAATAGCCTTTCATTAAGCAAAGTAAATGAACAAGCAAGTAAAGCTAACTGAAGATGAAGCTTGGATACTTTGGCTTTTACTTGTGTATTGTGGCTTATGCAACACCTTGCAAATAAGGCTTCTTATTTGCTTATTTTTACAAGCGAATGTTTAAGCTCTATTGTCTATCGTAACTAAAGCCCAAACGTCGATGAGTAGGCGTTTGGGCAATAATATTCACCGCTATTGAATTCGAATTTAATGTGGGAGTACTAAACCCCTACCAAGGTTTCCACCATCGCTCGCTGTGTTGCCAATCTCTTTTATCACTAAATTTAGACTCTAGAATGTAATAACGTTCACCATTAAACCGCAAACGGGTAATAATGGTACGACTTTGGCTACTATCTGTGCGTTTGGGCAAAGCACCTGACAGCTTAGTTTTAGTGAGCAGTTTTAGGTCGGCAAAGCCTTTGTATTGCTTAGACTCGATATGGAGCGCACCTTTGCCGCTCTCAACGATATAGCGCTTTGTTAAACCCGCTTTGTCGTTAGTTTCACTTTTAATGACCTCAGGTGTTCTGGCAACATGGTAGCCACTTGGCTCGTTTCGCCAGACTTTCCAATAATACAGCGGCAGTTTTTCCACCACGGGGATTAAAAAGCGCCCTTGATGAACAAATAAATTCAAATAATCAGATTGATACTCACTTGCGCCCTCTGGGAGTTGTTGCGCTTGTACTCGTACCCCAAGTGCGCGGGTATCACTGTTGAGCTTATAGTTAGCGGTATCAATCCAAAGGGGTGCTGGCGAATTTTGCTCTTTGTTATCTGGCGTGTCAGCAACAATGGTTAATCCAGGTCTCTCGTATAAACTGCCAGTATGACGAGCGATAACCTCATGAGTCTGAGTGTCCATAATGACGGTGCGTAGGGCGTAACGCCTTTCACCTGCATAGCTTCCGCCTGTCCATTGTAGGTATGCGCCCATGGTAAATTGTTGTTGGTGTGGCAGTTGCTTACATACTGCAGCGCTGAAACCTCGAACATCCCCACTGTCATTTTCCATTGCTTCAAGGGCATCTATGCTGCACGCTTGCTTGGCATGACTTGCTGGCGAGAACACTAGCGTGCAAGTCAAAAGCGCGCAAGTCAAAAAGGTGCTGTTAAATAGCGCGGCTAATCTGCAGCAAAATGGGCTGGTTTTAGGCTTGTTAGTTAGCATCTTGGCTCTCCGGTTGATTGCTGTTTGGCGCTGTCTGCGTTGCGCTTTCATCGTCGCTGTCACTTAAAAAATTGACGCCAATCTGGTTGATTTGCCAAAATTCAGGGGAGGGTAATCGCTCGGTGACAACCGGATAACGCTTGCCATCATATTTAAGCTTGCTGCTAAAGTTGATTGGCTCTACTTGATCGTATTCGCCATCGGTACGGTATTGCTGACCTTGGGTTATTAACTTTAAATCATGGTAGCCATGGCTAGTTGTTGGTAACACCTCAACTTCACCTTCACCGCCATAGTGCAGGTATACGCCGCCGTTACTTCCGGCATTATCAGTGCCCTCTATTTCGTAATCCAGTGGTAGGTGTTTAAGTACTGGGCGTAACTTATGACCTTGTTGTACAAACAAGGTCATAAAGCGGTTGGTTTTAAAGGCTTGATAGTCGCCATGTTGCTGGCTTTGTGGTGAGTTGTCGTAGTTGACGAGGTCGAGTATTAACCCTACTGCTGGCGTATTATCGCTTAGCGTGTATTCGCGGTGAACGATACTATTCGTGTCAGAATGCACCTTAATGTTGCTATTTTCATTAATGATCCCGGTATAGCGTGCTTCAACTTTATTACTATAGCGGTTAACGATGATCACTCGCCAAAGATAGCTTGTGTAGTTATGCTCGATTTCTTTGTAGGGCTGGAAATAAGATAGTAACGCTTGCTCTTTATTGTGTGGCAACACCCAGCACACAGGATAGTATGTTGCCGAGCTAATACCGTGCTTTCTGCTAAGGAGTGCGGAATCAAAATCGATCACGCTGTTTAATTGATTCAATCCACAATCTTGTTGTTGACCTTTTTGTTGCTCATATAACGCTTGTTCAAGCGTGTCTTTTTTTAAGCTGCCGAGTGCGTAGCTATTGGCGTTGCAGAAAGTGGTTAATAGTAATGCAGTAAAAATAATTAATGGTTTATTCATAAGGTCGATTAGCTTGTTCTGGTGATTTTATTAATTAGCAAGCGCGCGATAAATCGAGGTTTTATAACCTCTAACTTGTACGCCTTTACGTAGCGGGATAGCGTATTGCGGCAGCGGTCGATTGCTGTAGTCAATATATTGCGGCGTAGCGTAATAAAACACACCACGATATTGCGCCGGTAAATCCTGTTGCTGCAACAAGTCATATTGTTGGTTATAACTGCTGATAGGTAATGGCTTACCGTTATTGCTAACCACTTCCCCCATTTTGTCGGCAAGGGCTTTCGTGGATCGATGTGCGCCAGAATCTTCCACCCAATTAGCGACTAACTGGCCGGCAGCATTGTGCTTGAGCGGCATTAAAATCGTGTCTTTAATCACTGGGATGGTTTTGACTTGCGCTAATTTCATTTGATAAAGCTCAAGCTGCAGCGCTTTGTTTTTCGATACTTTTTCTATGTGCGGTGCATTGATGCCGTAAACCATGTGGTCACAGGTTATTTCGTCATAGCCTTGGTTGCTGCACACTGCGCTCCAGTCAGGCATAGTGATTTCAATCAGTGCTGCACCGTATACCACATTATTGGCACTCGATTTTGTGTCTGTCGCCTCAAAGTAGCTACCGAGAATGTTGTAATCAACACTTTTGCGGCTTTGCAACCAACGCTTGTTAAACGAGTCACTGCGTTTGCCTTCACAAATGAGCAGAGGGAAGGGGATACGGTTTCCTGCTTGTGCCGCTTGATACATGGCTTTGCGTTCATGCTCATCAAACTGACAACTACCTAAGTCGGTCATTAAGGTTTGAATTTGCGGATTGTTGTTTGATAGCAGCGAGCAGCCCGGTAGTAAGCTTATGGTTATTCCAAGCGCTACGGTGCGTAGCGGCGTTAACATTGGAAGCTCACTTGGTGGGAGACTTGCTGCACATACTCTAAACGAGTGGCAGTTATTAGCGTTTTGCTCATGAATGTATCCTTACTACGGCATTAAGCCAAGGTGCATGGCAGTTAATATTACAGCTGGTGTGACACCAATAGATAAAGCCGACTATTGATGTAACCTCAGAATAATATTGAACTTTGTTGATTGATATTTGGGTGATTGTATGGATAATTCGTTGCAAATAAAACAGCTAGAAGTTAAAAGCTTGAAGTTGCTATAGATTAACGCTGTTAACTAATCTGAACACGTTAACCTTGCCCTTATTCGCCAAATCTTAAGTGAGTCCCTATGACATTAAGCAGTAATCTTAAGTCCCTTTTCAAGCGTTTTGCTAGTGCTGATGAGGCCGAACACGCCGCGCTAAATACAACACAGCAAACGACAGAACTCGAAACTACTGACAGTAAAAGTATTGCCATGGCGAATCAAGGATTAACAGCAGGCAAGGCGCTGCACGAGTTAGCAACAAAGTATCGTTTTCAGCAGCATCAATTGTATCACGGTGGCACTAATCAACTGCAGGTGGTTGAAGATACAGATCAAGGGGTTGTATTACACAGTCAGTTTGAGTTAATCGGTAGCACTGGCGATGTGGTGATGACAGAGTGGCTGGCTAAAGGTTCTTTGCACGCTGAAGATTGTTTGCACGCTGAGGGCTCTTCACAAACTAGAGGCTCTCTACAGGCTAAGGGCTCTTTATCGGCTGAAGGCTCTGCCTACTTTGTGGCGGTTGATAATGTTGGACAATTTTATATTGGTCAGCTGGGCAAGCGTGGCAAATATAATTTGTCGGCTTGTTTTTCATTGGCGGTTTATCCAACTAAGGATATTTGCTTTTATCAAGGCCAGATTTGGCTGGTGGCTGCCCTCAAATCAGGGCGCTTTAGTCATAAGAAACTTTTTGTGGTGGACTTAACTCAAGTCGTAGACGCTATATTGAATGTTACGCATATGCAGCTAGATGACTATTTTAGCAAGTGTGTCAGTCAGTATGATGTACCGTTTGATTTTGAACGCAATAGCATGGTCTGCACTGCTCACAATGAGTTGGTTTTTTATCAACGTTCCGAGCAGGGCTCGCATCAGTTGGTGTGTTTCAATCCGGTCACAGCGAATGTGCAAGAAATCCCGCTAACGGGTAAGCCAGCGCCTGATGACATCTCTGTACGTAACACCTTTTTTCAAGATAAAGCTCGTGGCTTAGTGCTATTAGCCAATGCAGAAGCCGTAAGCTTATCAAGTTTGGAATCAAATTCAGGATCAAGCGTAGATACCGATCCACAAGACGACAGCCATCATCAGCAGCGATTTGATTACTCACTGCAGCTTATCGACTTAAATCAAAAGCAGGTTAGTTGGAGCCGCACAGTTCGTTCACTTCATGTATCGCAAATTTGCAGTGATTATGAGGCTGAAGACATAGTTGAGGCGTTAACAGCAATAGCCCAAGGCGATCTAGATTCAGAACATCATGAGGGCTTGCAAACCTTTATTGAGTGTCTTACCAGTGCGGTGATCGCTAAAGATGGCAATAGCATTTGGTTAGCTTGGCAAGATGGGGTGGTGCAGCAATTGTCACTGCAAGGCGATAATATCTCGCCTTTATATCAATTGGTTCAATTAAACCAAGCCGGTGAACAGCGTGGTTTGAGTTTTGACCATGACTTGCAGACGATCCAAGGGCAAATCAATGAGCGCTTATTTGTTGGTGTGGGTGACGAAGAAGATGCCAGCCTATGGCAATGCACAGTGCCTACTGTTAACCGCAACGAGTTCGCTTTTGATGGTGCAACTAACACGCCTTTAGTCTGTGAGCGGGCTGACATTAACCTCATTATCGACAGTGCTGAGTATTTTCTGCCAAGTGCCACCGGCCAAGTTGACATAGTGTGTCGAGATCTAAGCTGTAACACCGCGCGGTTAGCGGCATTGCAACAACTCGAAGCACTTATGCCGCAACTGCAGCGGTATTATCAAGCGCATCCCCAGAGCGAGGCGCTGTATTTTGCGTTCATTGAGCAGCAGGTAGCTAGTTGCATTTCGCAAAGCGAATATGATTTCTTTGCATCGGCTGCTTATGATGACAAATGTGCATGTGTACTGGCTAACATAGTAAAGCAATTTGCTGGTTGGGGTGTAGGCGGCCATCTTAAAGGCCTAAAGGGCATTCCCGTGTTTGCCGAAGCTGTGCTGTCATTGGCCTTTAAGCTTGAGTATTTAGATGTGTTAGCCGAGTATTTTAATGCGCTCGATAACCAGCTTCCTATTCACCCATTTCATGTGCATCGCACTATGGCGGTGATCCGCGAAACCCATGCGGATACACCTGAGTTAGCTCGATTTTTACAGCGATTACCTTGGCCATGGAATGATGCCGAGTTTACTGTGCCAAATGTGGGAGATTATGATGAATAACCATTTAAAGCGGATCGCTAGTGGCTATACAGTCGCTACGAGTTTGGCCTTGCTATCTATGTCTGCCTTGGTGATGCCTGCCCACGGGGTTGAAGGTGAAGTGCAAAGCTTTTTTCATGGTGATTGGGAAGTGGCCTGTGATAACACCCACACTTGTCGCGCCGTTGGTTATCACAACCCTGAGCAGAAAAATGAAGCAGGGGAGTATAGTCCGGTTTCAGTGATCTTCACTCGCGCAGCAGGCGAGCATGCAAAAGTTAAAGGTAAAGTGAAGTTTGGCACACTGTCATTTGATGGCGAGGATAAGCAAACTAGCAATGACACTATTACCCTAAGTATTAATGGTACTTACCAAAGTGTATTAGCGCCTGAGCTGCCAGCTTACCAAGAAAAGGGCATCAGCTTTAGTGGCGAACGTGAGTTGACTGATGATCAGGTAAGCGAATTACTTAAGGCGCTCACTATGAAAGGTCGCGTGTCGATAAAATTTGATAGCAGCGCAGGTGATGAGTGGTATTTATCCACTAAAGGCTCTACCGCGGTTTTATTAAAAATGGACGATTTTCAGGGGCTGGTGGAAACACCTTTTGCGATAGTGAAAAAAGGCCAAGTTAGCAAAGGGATTGTTGAGCCTAAGCAAGCGCCAGTTATTTTGATGCCAGCGCAGGCAATACCGGTCACAACGGCAGCTGATCTTACATTGGTAGCCAATGCTGACTTTAGCCAGAGAATAAGAACAGCGCTTACTAACGCTTGTGATAACGTCCCAGCAGAAGACGAGCCTTTAAAGTTTGAGGTCGCTAGGCTGACATCAAATAAGCTGGTTGTGTCAACCATGTGTTGGTCTGCAGCATATAACTATGGTCAAGCAGTATGGCTGGTTGATGATGACGCTGAGATTGCGCCCGTGTTAGTGACAGATAGTGCAGTGAGTTATGCTAATGGCGTGATTGACGAGTTTATGCGGGGCCGAGGAGTTGGCGATTGTCTTTCTGCAAGACGCTATATTTGGAATGGCAGTGAGTTTGTTTTAGCCGACTCCTATACCACCGGAGCGTGCCGTGAAATTGCACCGGGTGGTGCTTGGTATATACCAACGACAGTTAGCACCGTAATAAATGGTGTAGACCCAGCAGCCGGAATCGATTGTGAGTCAGAGCAAGCCTATAGCACTCAAGGTATGGTTAAATGTGCACAGCGTGAATTAGCCAGTCTCGAGTGGCAAATGAGTGAGCAATTAGCAGAGATTGAACGATTTTCTCATGCAGACTATAACGTAAATGCTGATAAAAGCCGTGAGGCAGCAATGGCTATTGGCCAAGCACAGCAGGCGTGGCGTACTTTTCGTAATGACGAATGTAAAGTTCTGCAACTGGTCGAAGCCGAGGGCTCTATGAGCTTACCAATCTTTGTTGGCTGCCAAGTGGATTTAACCCAAAAGCGTTTACAGCAATTACAGTTAACCAAGCAATCGCTAATGTATTAAAAGCGACCATAGCCTTCCATATTAAATAAACAGAAATAGCGAGTAGACAGGTGGATAGTTTATTGACTCGCTATTTTTATCATCATTTCAGAAGAAAAAGTTATAACTCGTGTTAGCGATATAACTGATTTAGTCGGTTAATTGAGCAGTTTTGTTACTTATTTTGGGGTATCAACAATGAGTAGCTGAATAGACTGAAATTTCTTCGTGATCTATCTTCAAAAATTCCACTTCACCAAATCAATTGGTTTACATTTCATCTTTATGCTTGCAACTTGTGGTGGTGATAATCATTCTCAAATGCTCTCTATCTAGCTGAATTATATAATTTTGAGCTAATTTAGTTTTTGAAAGGTTCTTTTGTAATACCTCTTTATACTGTGAGCTAGTGAACGTATTTCGATAAAACTAGCGTTATGCCTCAAGTTATTGGCAGATATGCATAATCTTGAATTCACTTATCCGACCGAAATAAAATACCCACTTCGATATACAACCGGCCTGTAGTTAATGTCCACAATAAAAACCGTAAAGTCAGTGAATTTTATGGCCAAGTTAATGGCTAGCAGTTTACTCACTATGCTCATCAGTGTTGTGCCTGCGCAAGCAACTCCATGGGATAAGCTTGACTCAACGCAACTCGAACAAAAATTAACAGAGAAATTTAGCGAAGGTAAGTACTCTCCAAAAGGAGCGGACTCTTGCCTTATGTGTCACAAAAAGAGTGACAAAGTCATGGCGATCTTTGACGGTGTCCATGGTGATATGAGCAACAGCAAATCACCGATGGCTGGCATTCAATGTGAAGCATGTCATGGCCCGCTAGGTAAGCATAATCGTGGTGGTAAAGAGCCAATGATTAGCTTTAGTCCAGATAGCAAACTCTCTGCTGCTAGCCAAAACAGTGTTTGCCAAGGTTGTCACAACGATCCTAAGCAAATGGCATGGCATAACAGCACTCATAATCTTGAAGAAGTGGCTTGTAGTGATTGTCACGACATTCACGCTGCAAAAGATCCAGCTCTTGACCGTCTAATGGTTAACGACACTTGTACTTCTTGTCACACTCGCGCTAAAGCAGACATGAGCAAGCGTTCATCGCACCCAATGAAGTGGGATCAGATGACGTGTATCGACTGTCACAATCCACACGGTTCAATGACTGAAAGCGCACTTATCAAGCCTAGCCTAAATGAAACTTGTGCTGAGTGTCATGCTGACAAACGTGGCCCATTCCTATGGGAACATGCGCCAGTGATGGAAGACTGCTCAAGCTGTCATACACCGCACGGCAGTGTAAATGACAACCTTCTTAAGTCTCGTACACCGCAGTTGTGTCAGCAATGTCACGCCGACGATGGCCACGCAAGCCGTATGGCAAGCCAAGCGGGACTAGATGCGTTCAGTGCTGGTAAGAGTTGTTTAAATTGTCACAGCAAGATCCATGGTTCTAACCATCCTGCTGGCAGCAACTTTGCCCGTTAAGTCCAGGAGTGACAAATATGCGTTTAATTAAACCTTTTTCATTAAACCTGATCACCCTAGCGTTATTGGGTGCAGGTACTAGCGTGTATGCGGCAGACTTTGGTGTGCAAAACGCCAATATTGCTGCAGATAAAACCGCAAATTATCAATGTAAGCGTTGTGTTGAGCCGCAAGGCTACACAGGTAGTGTAGGTGTGAGTGTTGGCGCGATTGACGCTGATGACAATCATGCTATCAACCAGTTTGGTACTGGTGATGACGGTGCTGTTGCAGGTGTTAATGCCGATCTTGCATACCAGCAAAGTGGTTACAAAGCTAAAGTACAAGCGCACCAGCTTGGTATGCAAAACGGCTTTGTTACTATGGAAGCAGGTAAAAGCGGCCATTATAAACTTGATGTGGATTTCCAAACGATTACCACTAATCAAGGCAGTAATGCAGCTACAAACCTATGGCAAAACAATGGCGTGCTAACGCCAAGTGACCAGACTCGCGTGCTTGATCTTGAGTTACAAAGACAGCGTAGCGGGATTGGTTTTGAATATGACTTCTCAGAAGTGATGGGCCTAGGTTTAAGCAGCTATGCCCGTTATGACCGTGAAGATAAAACCGGTCACCGCAGTGCAAGTCTAACGAGTCCACGTCCAACGAACTTTGCTGAAGCCGTTGACGAAACTACAGACAAGTTCAGTGCTGGTATCGTACTTGATGGTGCTAACTGGTTGTCAGAGCTGAGCTACAACGGCTCACGCTACGACAACAACATGGGCGATTTAAGCCTGCCTTACGCTTACGATGTATACAGCGCAACACCAGATAACCAAGCGCATCAAGTGTCGCTATCTGGCCAGTACCGTTTAGCGTCAAGTGTATTTAGTGGTCGCGTGGTTACAGGTCGTATGATCCAAGATCAAGATCTTATCCAAATGAGTGGCAACCCAATTCAAAACTGGGATGGTCAGGTTGATACCTTAAGCTCAAATCTAGCGGCTAGCACTCGAGTAAGTAATCGCTTACGTCTAGGTGCAAGCTATGACTACAGCAAGCGTGACAACCGCTCATCAGTGTTTGATTTTGCACAATATGAGTTTGATTCAATGTCTGGTGCGTTTAAGCAAAACACACCAATGGATATCGAGCGTCAAACATTCAAGACTAACGCGAGCTACCGTATTACTAGTGGTTACCGCTTACAAGCTGGTTACGATTATAAACAAGTTGAGCGTAGCTATGGCGAGCGTGAAGAAACCCGTGATAACGAGTTTTGGAGCAAGCTAAATATTCGCGCTATTGACAAGCTAACCCTAGATTTTGGTGTGAGCTATGGCGAGCGTGGCGGTAGTGAATACCAAGCTAACGAGCTGACTAGCGATGAAACAGAGTCGTTACTGCGCAAATACAACCTAGCTGATCGTAAGCGCACTGAAGTGAATGCGCGTGCGAACTATGCGCCGCTTGAGTGGTTAACCTTCGATGTTAGCACTTACTACGCAAATGATGACTATGACGCAACTGCAATTGGTCTGACTCAGGCTAAAGATTACGGTTACGACATTAACGTTCATGCACAAATTTCTGCACCGCTATCTGTTTATGCCTTTGCTGGTCAGCAGTGGATTGATTCAGACCAAAGTGGCGACCAAGCATCGATTTGGCACACAGAGATTAATGATGAGTTCATTAACTTAGGCCTAGGCGCGACCTATAGCGGCTTAATGGATGGCAGATTAATTCTAGGTACAGATTACCTATTTGCTAATTCATCAAGTAATACAGGCGTCAACGGTTACAACACTGGCAGCTCAAATACTTACGATTACGGTAGCTATTACTCGTACAACCACAGTGTGAGTTTGTATGGTCAATACCTGATCTCTGAGCAGATGGCAGTTAAGTTGGCTTACCAATTTGAACGTTATTTTGATACCGACAGTGCTGCGGTATCACCCGATAGCATTCCAGGTTTAATCACCTTGGGTGACCTGAACCACAATTACAACGCCCATCAACTGATGTTGACCTTCAGCTACAAGCTGAACTAAGTCGAATCAGTCACTATTAAGTTTGAGGAAAACAAGATTATGGAACGTAGAAGTTTCTTAAAAATGAGTGCTGCGCTGGGCTGCGCCGCAACAGTTACCGGCTGTAATTCTAGCTCTGATGATGCCAATGTTATTCCACCACAGCCGCCAGTAACTGACGAAGTGGTGAACTGGTCATCTTGCCTAGTTAACTGTGGTTCTAACTGCCCAATTAAAGTCTTTACTAAAGACGGTATCGTGACGCGTGTTGAGACTGATCACCAAGTAACCGATGAGTACGGTTTGCATGAAGTACGTGCTTGTGCTCGTGGTCGTTCACTACGTCAAAGAAACTACGCTGTTGACCGTCTAAAGACACCAATGAAGCGTGTTGGCGAGCGCGGTAAAGCTGAATTCGTACCTATTAGCTGGGACGAAGCAACCAGCATTATTGCTGAAAAACTTGCTGCTGTTTACGCACAAGAAAATGGTGCTAAGTCAGTATTCCGTAGCTACGGTTCTGGTGCTTACTACGGTTTTGCATCAAATGCATGTTTCAACCGTCTATTTAACCTAAACGGCGGTTACCTAAATGCTTACGGTAACTACTCTTGGGCGCAGCAGATGGAAGCGGCTAAGCACACCTTCGGTACAGGTAGTACTGCAGGTTCGTCAACCATTACTATCGAAGACAGTGATTTCTTCCTAGGTGTTGCTTACAACCCAAGCGAAATCCGTCAGTCGGGTTCTGGTGAAGGTTACGATTACCTACAAGCACTACAAAGAAACAACGGCCTTGAAGTGGTGATGATTGATCCTCGTTACACTGACTCTATGTTAGGTAAAGAATCAAGCTGGTTACCAATTCGTCCAGGTACAGATGCTGCCTTTGCTGAAGCCGTTGCTTATGTGATGATCAATCATGCTAACTTTGCGGGTCAATCGCTACCGTTTGTACTTGAGCACTCAGTTGGCTTCAACAAGCAGTCAATTGAAGATCAAAAAGCGATTTTTGCAGCGAGCAGCGATGCCACTGACCAAGAATACGCGAAGGTAATGAACTCAGATGAAAACTACCAAGACTACATTCTAGGTCAAGGTATTTACACTGACGCTAAAACTCCTGAATGGGCTGAAAAAATCTGTGGTATTTCTGCAGAGAAAATCCGCTATATTGCTGGCAAGCTAATGACAGCTAAAGCACCTTATATCGTTGTAGGTGCTGGTGTTAACCGTCAAGCGAACGGTGAGCAAAGCATGCGTTCGCTATACATGCTATCAGTGCTAACCGGTAAGCTAGGTACCCGCGGTGCATCAAACGGTGAATTGCCATACATGAGCAGCATGTCTCGTGCAGGTATTCCTACAGGTAGTAACCCAGTTAAAGAAAGCATCTCTTTCTTCACTTGGTCTGAAGCGATAAACCACGGTGAAACTATGACGGCGCGTAGTCACGGTGTTCGTGGTACTGATGGTCTGGACACGCCACTTGGCGCTAACATTAAGTTCATTCTGTCTGCATCAGACAGTTCGTTACTGAACCAGCACGCTGAAATTAACAACACCGCTGATATCTTCCGCAATGCTGACGATCTATTCATCGTATCTTGTGATTGCTGGATGACGCCAGGTGCTAAATTTGCTGACATCATTCTGCCAGACACTAGCTGGTTAGAATCAAACGATTTAGTTAACGATTCATACGCTTCAGGTTCACTAGGTTACTTAACTGCAATGTCTTCATCTGTGGAGTCTATGTGGGATTGTAAGTCTATGTACGAAGCGGCTGCGATGATCGCCGACAAGATGGGCGTTGGTGCTGGCTATAGAGATGGCAAGAACGAAGATGAGTGGTTAGAAGAGCTTTACCAAAGCACTAAAGCTAACAGCAACAACATCGGTGTTTCTCCAGCATTCCCTGCGACTTACAAAGAAGCACAAAAAATTGGTTTCTTCCGTAAGAACATGAACGACAACCACGTTGCCCTGCAAAGCTTTATTAAAGATGGTCAAGCGCTTTCAACACCAAGTGGCAAGATTGAAATCTACTCTGCTGAACTAGCATGGCGCGCGGCTAACTGGGACCAAGAGAACAGTGCTCAAAATCCAACTGGCGTTAAGGGCGACACCATCACAGCTATTCCACAGTACACAGTAACGTGGGACGGTTATGAAGATGAAGGCACTAAAGAAGATTACCCAATTCAGTTAGCGGGTTACCACACTAAGGGCCGTACCCACTCAAGCTACCACAACGTACCTTGGTTACGTGAAGCGGTAGAAGACGCTGTTTGGGTTAACCCTATGGACGGCGCTAAGCACGGTTTAAGCTCTGGCGACAAGGTTGAGATGTACAACGAGCGTGGTTCAATTGAAGTAACTGTACGTATCACACCACGTGTTGCTCCAGGTGTATTTGCCCTAGGACAAGGTGCTTGGTACAACCCAGGCAACAAGCGAGGCAGTACTGGTCATATCGTTGACGAAGGCGGCGCAATCAACTCGTTAACTCGCTACCAGCCTAGCCCTGTCGCTAAAGGTAACCCACAGCACACTATTCGTGTTGCCATTAAAAAGATTTAAGAGAGTAGTTAATTATGACTGAAGCAACTCAATACGGTTTTTACGTAGACAGCACTAAGTGTACTGGCTGTAAAGCGTGTCATGTATCTTGTAAAGACCGTCAAGGTAACGAGATCCGTAACAATACCAACCCTGAACAAAATGGTGTTCCTGCACTTAATGGTGTGACTTGGCGCCGCGTGTACGAATACGGTGGCGGACAATGGACTGAAGGCCAAAATGGCTGTTTTGAGCAAAGTGTATTTGCTTACTACATGTCAATTGGTTGTAACCACTGTTCTGAGCCTGTATGTGTTAAAGCTTGTCCGACAGGTGCAATGCATAAACGCCGCGAAGATGGTCTAGTACACGTAGCACAAGACCTATGTATCGGTTGTGAAAGCTGTGCTCGTGCATGTCCTTATGATGCACCACAAATCGACCGTGAACGTAAAGTAATGACCAAGTGTGATGGTTGTTTTGAACGTATCGCAGAAGGCCGTAAGCCTGTATGTGTTGAGTCTTGCCCACTACGTGCACTAGACTTTGATACTATGGATAACCTACGCGCTAAATACGGTAACGGCGATGGTCACATTGCACCATTACCACCAGAGTCAATCACTTCACCAAACCTTATCATTAAGGCGAACGTGAATGGTGGCCAAGGCGGCGATATCCTAAACCCAACTGAAGTTTAATTTCAGTTAAAGGTTAAGTATCAAGGTCTTTAAATAGTACAACAGCAGCGGGCTTTATGGCCCGCTTAGCTTGTAAGGTAAATTATGTCTTCAAATACCCAGTCGTTAACGCAATCAACTCTTGCTCAAGCATCTTTATCATCTATTGATTTTGTCGAGTATCAGGGACTTGCACGGATTTTACATCACTGTCTTATTCGTTACCCTGAAGCTGATTTTATTCAAGGGTTAAAAGAGTGCGATGTTGCGGGCAGTTGGCCAAAGTTTGGCAGCCGCGAGCAAAATAGCACAGGTCGTCGTTTACTTGGCGACTTTCTTGAGCAATGGTCAACTGATGTTGAAGCGGCGGAGTTTGAAAAGGCAGTCATTACCTTAAAGCTTGATTATGGTCAGCTATTTTTTGGCCCAGGCGAACCCACAGCAGTGCCACATGGATCTGTCTACTTGTGTGAAGAGCAGCTCATTAACGATAGAACCACAGTTGAGCTGATGGACTTTTATCGTGCCCATGGTGTGGAGTTGCAGCTTGATTATAAGCAGCCAATGGATCATATCGGTTTGTTCTTTGCGGTACTTGACCAAACCTTTGGTCGTTTTCAAACTGAAACCGATAATCAGGCGTTACTGCGCTTTACTCAAGTGTTATTGCAGCAGCACCTATTACCTTGGGCGTTTCGTTGCTGTGAATTAGCCGTTGAACACGCTAGAACTGACTTTTATCGTGGTATTGCTTTGCTAACGAGTGATTTTTTAGCTCAGCTACAGCAAGATTTTCAAATTGTTGCACTCGATAAGCGTCTATATCGCTAACGTAGCTATTTAATGCTTTAACCCTGTTACTGCAAATTCAAAAAAGCCCGCTAATCAGCGGGCTTTTTCATAACTATATGTTAGCGCTAAAGCGTGACAGCGAACACTGAACCTTAATAGTGGCAGCTTAGGCTCATTGCAATAAGCGTCTTAGATGTAAGATAACTCACATTTATAATATGCTTGGACAACTAGCGATAACTGCCCATATTGCGGCTCGACTGACGCTTTTCAGTGCGGACTTTTTCTAGCTGAGTATTGATGGTTTGCAAAAGGTTACATAGCTGCTTGGCATCATCATTTAGTTGTTCTGTTACATCGCTATTTGGTTGGTCCGCAGCGTCTTTTACTAACGATTGACTCCATTGATAACCAATGGCTAACACTAAATGTTCCGACTGATTTAATTCACCTTGCTCAATCTCTTTTACAAATAGCAGGCGGCTAGCGGCAAATAAGCAGTGCAGGGCAAGCTCGTTGGTCAGTGGTGATTGCTCATCGGCTGCCATCGGAGGCAACCAAACTGGCTCCCCCTCAACAAAGACGAGTGCTGAAATAGTATTGGTGACTGTGGGCAATGAGGTTGCACCGCCAAAGAGCTGCTGAACCTTTTCAGAGCTTCTTAAAGTTAATGCGAGGCGGTGGGCAAGAATGGATTTACTCCATTGCTGGCCTAAAGAGCGTCTTAACGTCATAACGTTTAGTTTTCTCAATAAACGAAGAACATAATAGCTAATAATTCTAACAGTAAATCCTAATGAACAGTGTGCGCTGTGCTGCATTATTTTCAGCAAAACATGCTTGCTCATTACTAACGGATAACTGTGAATGTTGATTTGAATCGATGATAAAAAACAAATCGGTTTTAAAGACTTTCTGCTAGAATCTAGCGCCTAATTAAGATTGTTTACAAGGCTTTAAAAATGGATATTCAACGTATTAATCCGTGTGCTAATTGGTCAGACGCAACCGTATTTAACAATATGGTTCACTTTGTGGAAATTGCTGCCGATGTTGAAGGCGATATGTTGAGTCAAACTGGGCAACTTTTTGCTCAAGCTGAAGCAACGCTTGCCAGTGTGGGGAGCGATAAATCGCGTTTATTATCGGTGACTATTTATGTGACTGACTTTGCTAATGTCGCGGTGTTTAATAACGCTTGGCAAGCCTGGTTGCCTGAGGGCTGCGCGCCAAGCCGTGCTTGTTTAAAGGTTGAATTGGCCGATCCTAAATACTTGGTTGAAATCGCGTTTGTTGCCGCGGTCAAGTAAGTCGATTGAGTATTTACAAGGTTTTAATTAACCAGCTTAGTTATTGGTATTGCTTAGCCCGTTAATCCAACTGCGTAAGTAGTTGGCGCACTTTTGCCCGGGTAGCGTCGATTTTTGTTACTACCGCTTGCGCACTTGCTTCATCGCTTGCTACTTGTTCCCAATTTGATTGCCAACTTTGTTTGAGATTATTGGCTGCCAGACTCAGTTCTGGCTCGGTTATCATGCTCAAATCGGCAATCAAATTGACTTTAACCCAACCATTTCGTGGGCTGCCTAATATTGGGTCTTGGTCATAGTGGGCGGCGTATACAATCGATTCAAGTTCAGATAACTGCAATAACAATTCAAAACTCGCTGATCGTACATTATTGTTGTACTCGGTTATTTCCATTCGCCAAACATTGTAGCTAAAGCCAATTAAAGCAAACAACATGCTAAATACAGCTGTTAGCTGAAATATTGAAATGGTTTGCTCCCCTGATATTGCTATTTTCAAAGTCAACGCCTTATTAGTCTGTTTAAAATAATTTTAGACAATGGCTAACTAACTGCGTTATTTCTCTTGGTCATCAATAGTAGCTTCTATTTTCCTGCACGCTTTTTAACAGAGTTATTTACCCATCAAGATTCGCTTGTTGGTCTGACCTGTTGGGTGTGGGTAGTAGTCTAACTCTCTGTATCTGCTAAATTTTATTGTATACAATTTTATATTAGATATAGCTGTTGCGAGCGTAGAGCTGGGGTGTTAGTTTAGTGCGGTTTTATACATTATAAGGAGATCATGATATGGAACATTTTATTGGTGCGTTAAAAAAATATGCCGAATTTAGCGGGCGGGCACGTAGAACTGAGTTTTGGATGTACATGCTGATTTACTTTGTTATTCAGATTGCACTAACGCTGATAGGGCTTGATACGGTTGCATTGATTGTTAGCCTAGGTTTATTAGTGCCAAGCTTAAGTATTGGCGCGAGAAGATTGCATGACACTGGTCGCTCTGGCTGGTGGCAGTTGCTTTCACTTATTCCACTAATCGGTGCTATTGTACTCATCGTATTCTGGGCACAAGATAGCCATGATGCGAATAGTTATGGTGCTAACCCGAAAGAGGGCGTACCAGCCTAACTAATGGCAATGTTTTTATAGTTTTTGATATTAGGTAGAAAGTGATGTTTAGTGACTCTAATTTTTTGTCATCGCTTTCTATCTAATGATTGCTCTGTTGTATTTGACTTATTATTTCTACTTTTCTGCGCAGTGTTCCCTACCTAGCAACTTTACAATCTGCTCAGTAACAGCGGGAGCTTGCTAGTTAAGGCTTAATAGAAGAGTCAGTAGCAAAGCAGCTTAATCGCGATGCTTTGCTAAATGGCTCACAACACTTAAAGAGATTGCCAGCCTCTAAAGACTAAGTGTGAAGGTGTATTGGTTGTTACGTTGCCCACTTTTGCTAATCCAAGCGCTTCGTCGTAGTGGATCCCACCTGCACCAGATACCTCGACTTTTTTACCCAGAACAGAGCCTTTAAAGTCCACCGCAGATGCGATTTTTACATCAGATAAAGGTGCGTAAATCGCAGCGTATATTTGCTCTACGCCGCCTTTAATTTCAACTCCATCAACTCCTGTACCACTATAAGAGCTATATATTGAAAACACAGGAATACCGTCTTTAGTGAGGCCTTTTGTAGGCGTGTTGATAGTCGAGCCTGAGCCAATAATTAACGCACCTTTTACGATTAAGGTTAAACTTGAATCATCAGGAATGGTTAAGGTGCTGGCGCCTGACAGGTTAAAGTTACCTTTAGCGTACATAACAACATTATGGCCTGCTTTAACTTCTATATTGCCTTTAATATTAACGTTGTCGTACATGAGAATACTTTTTGACTGACCTAGAAACCTCGCACTTGTAGCTGGTATGGCGGCAGGTTTAGATGATGAACTGGCCCATTGGCTATAGTCGCCCTCGTTATTACTTAGGGTATAAACGCTATGAGCGGCTCCGGTATCCTTAATGTCTAAATCTTTAGCACTGTCTGCATATGAGTCAACAGTTAATACTTCATTTTCAATTCCGAGTGGATCGCAGGTGATATCGTTAGGATCATCTGGATCTAATACGCCATCATCAACGGGGAGTTTTTCAACTAGTGGCACCTCAAGAAGTGAAGGCTCTGGTGGAAGTACTTTATAAGGTGCGCTTAGGTATTTAGAGTCTGCAGCGCCAGACCAATCTTTGGCAAAGTCGCCACTTCCTGCATAATGGATATTGTCATTACGAACTATGGATAAAGTGCTTGAAAGAGTTACATTTTGTTTTGAACGAATGCCAAATACACTGCCTTCATATTGAGAATAATTAGCATAAGTTTGTGCTAATCCATCAACATTAACTTGGCTTAGGTCTATGTTGTCACCTGCTAAAATATCGCCGCCAATAGAGTAGCCTGTAGCGTCTAGATATCCAGCGGTAGTCACATCACCACCAACTTGAGTTTGATTGACGTTGACATAATCATTTGCGTGGATATTACCGGCGATAGAACCGTTTTGCTGCTTAAAGTAGCTAAATGCGGAAGCGTTACCACCTATGGTGCTATTGTTAAACATGTTAATCGAGCCATTGCTGTGCACGTTGCCAGCAATATGAGCTGAACTCTTAAACTCTACGCTGCCAATTGCGATTAAATCGCCTTCGATATTACCTGCTCCTGATAAAATGATTTTGTCATTATCATTGAGGGTTCTCACCGTTGCATTGTTATTGATGTTCGCTTGGTTATTATCAAGGATCTCTGCGTAATCGCCTTTGCTTGAATCATAACTATCAATTTTTCCGCTACCGCTAATTGTCACTCCATCACAGCCAATTATGCCGCCGCCAAAAGCCGATGAAGATTGCGATGAGCCACTGACTAGTTCAAAGTTAGCTTTTAACTTAGTTTCTCCATCAAAGCGCAGTCCGTCGCTTTGCAAAGATAGCTGGTTACTTCCAGTGGGGATATTCGCTGTCAGGTTGTAGGACATATTGGAAATGCCACTTGCAGAGCCGCTAGTTTGCATGGCTGCGATAAGCTGATCTAAGGTTTGATTTGGATTTGCTGCCAGTTGCGCATTCAGATAGTTATAAGTATCAAATACGCCTTTTTCAGCCACTAACCGCGCATTCATTTTCTTTTGAAAATTACCGCTGAGCCGTTCTTGGGCAACATTATCTTTTAAAGAGTTAAGCACTAATACGCTGGCCATCATACTCATAATTAGCACAGTCACTAAGGTGAAGCCTTGCTGTGAACCTTTAAGGTTTATAGAGTGCAATCCTTGCAAAATTAAGCTCCTGTTGTCTTGGTTAGAATTATTCCAGTTAATGCTATATCTATTTGCATTGGCGCAGCAGCACCGACTCCAGCAGGTTCCCCTTGTTGTGCTTGGGGGGTGATAGTAATAGAAACCAGATCATCTGCTCTGGTAAATTGAATATTTTGCACGCCGGTTAAAATTGTTTGCGGATTAGCGCCGATATCACAAAGTAAATTAACTCCGCTAAGACTATATTTTTCGGTGTAGGGGGCTATTGGACGTGAGCCATCACAAGCAATGGTATTGGCCGCTTGGCTAACATGTAACTCAGTTGGCGAGTTGATGGTGACTATGCTTGCTTGTTTTAGACTACGAGTAAAAGTCTGGGCACTAAAGCGCAGCACTTCTTGGGCATTTTCGATATTTTTACTGCTTAAAATGACGCTATTTATCGAGGTGTATGCCAATGAAACGCCCATAATTAGTGTGGTACTAATCAGTAAGGCGATTAATAGTTCTACCAGTGTGAAACCTTGCTGTGTTGATGTGTTAGGGCGCATTACAGGTACTCGGCAACTGGGGAAACGCAGCGTTAATATTGATCTGATTGTCATTTATCGCTTGGTTTTCGTTGTTAATCCTCTCATCTGTCCAACTAACGTTAATGGTAAAATTATTATTAAATGCATTGGCAGCTGTGCCGATTAACGCCATGCTGTAGCCCGTGATATCGGGTGATAAGGTATTGTCTATGTATGCTTGGTCGAATGCTTTAGCGCCATGCTGTAGATCACAGGCATCAGCCCATACTCTTTCTACCGCATTATTGGCTTGAATGAGAGCAACAGTATATTGGAAGCTATTGTTTGCGTATTGCAGTGACTTTAACTGACCGGCAGCAAGCGCGAGTAATGCAACACAAGAGACAAACATTGCAATCATCACTTCGACTAACGAAAAGCCAGTTTGTTGTTTAGTTAACTGTCTCATAGGCAGTTTGCTGCTTTAGTTAGCAAAGTTTGACCACTAATAAAGATACAAAGCAGCCTATCATCTGTTTGGCTGTCATTATCAGTGATCATTAAGTTCGCCGCAGTCATCGCGCCGGTATTGGTAATCGTCATATTTTGTAGGTTATTGACGGTAATAGACTGGTGAGTGGGCGAGAATTCAGCTAATGTCCGCTCCTGCGCGGTGTCTTTATCAATTTTGACTAACCATTTGCTACCAGCAACCACAAGGTCGATTTGTTGATCGCGTTTTGCTGCTTCACTTCGGGCAAATTTAACCACACTCTGCAGTTGATTTGCGTTACTGGTTATACGGTCGTTTTTAATTTGTGCAGAAAAAGACGGTAGAGCGACCAAGGCCAAAATCCCAATAATGGCTAATACGACAATCATTTCAACTAAGGTAATGCCCCTATTTAAGCTGGCTGCTTTGAGCTGTATCTGCTTAGTCATTGCTACCTCCAGCACCCTGTTATTGATGCGTTTGTTTGGCCGCTGTGATCTATGCTCATATCGCCGCACTCATCACTTGATTGTGCGTTTATGGGTTTAGCTGTCAGAGTAAATACGGTGGAGTCATTAAGATTACCAGGGGTTGCTATTGCGGCATTAGAGGGAGCATAAGCAAAGCTATAATACTCACTGGCATCGGGGGTAAAAGCATCTGGGTATCCGCCAAGGCGAGTAAATTGCCTTTCTAAAACGGAGACTTGTTGTAATAGAAATTGCTGCACGTCAGCGCGACGCGCATCTTGTACATATTGAGTGTAAGCAGGTAGGGCTACAGCGTATAAGATCCCGATAATGGCGATAACCACCATTAATTCAATTAAGGTAAATCCGTTTGAAATCGCTTTCATTCTTCGCCTCGACATCACAATTCCATTGTGTAGTAGTTAAAAAATGATAACGCTGTCATAACGAGATGTAAACAATTGCCGGTGTGGTAATTTATATACGATATATCATTTGGTTTGGAAGCGAGTTTTATGGTTTTAAATGGTGTGATGGCAGCTTTTAACATCATTTAAAATCGTTATGTGGCGTTTGATTCTAAAGAACAGCGGTAAAGCGCTAACAAACAGGCGAGGAGTGAAACATTTAATTAAAATAGTGGTTTACCACTAATTTAGCGCATCCTATCAGACTTGGATTAGCTCAACCTTAAATCTGCTAATGTTTATTTTGTGCTCGTATTATTAATGTAGCGAACTTTTTACACTGCAATATAAACTAAAGCTGATGAGGATTTTTACCACACTAATCTTGTAACTCGATAACGATTATCTAAGTGGGAATTCACCTCACTTTTAAAGCTGTCTGCTAAATAAAAGAGTTCAGCGAGATGTCTTAAAACTAGAATAGGGAGATTCCTTTTAGTGAGAAAAGTCTATATTATCGCCTCCCTTTAATTTTTGACTGTTAACAATGAAACTTGTAAAACTGGCTACGATTGCACTTTTATGTTCGAGCCTTACTGCCTGCATTACCTTTCCAACTGCTGAATCTAATACGGTAAAAGTGCTGTGGGATGACACCGATGCTTTACTTGGTTGCGCTCATAAAGGCACTGTTATTGGTTCACAAGGTCATTTTTATGACTATTGGCTGCACGCAGACAAAGACATGGTGTGGGGCACGTTAAACGAGATGCGTATTAAGGCGGCCAAATTAGGCGCTGATACCATCTATTTGTATAAGCCACTTGGTTTTACAGGTTCAGTGACAATGATTGCTAACGCTTATGATTGTGAAACTCCAGTAGCAGCCACAGTAGCAGAATCTATTACTGATCCGACAACAGATTCTGTTAACGTTGTAAAACCGACTGTTAATGAAGCCGTAGCTGCAAAATAGTTTTAAGCTTTGGTTATAAAAAAACGCAGCCAATTGGCTGCGTTTTGATTGGTATATCCCTTCAGACAGATTTAGTTAGTATTAACTAAAACGTCATCTCAGGCACATGCTCTGGTACCACAAGTTTACCAGCGGTTTTTGAGACGATTTCTTCTACCGATACACCTGGGGCACGCTCTAATAAATGGAACGCGCCATCTTTGATTTCCATAAAGGCTAAATCAGTTAATACCCGTTTGATGCAGCCATAGCCGGTTAATGGCAGTTCGCACTTAGGCAGCAGTTTTGAATTACCTTTTTTATCAGCGTGCATCATGGTGACGATAATATTGTCCGCGCCAGCCACTAAGTCCATTGCGCCGCCCATGCCTTTAATCAATTTACCAGGGATCATCCAAGAAGCGATTGAGCCTTGCTCATCGACTTCAAATGCGCCAAGTACGGTTAAATCTACATGGCCGCCACGGATCATGGCAAAGCTTTCACTTGATGAGAAAAACGATGCACCATCTACTGCGGTGACCGTTTGCTTACCTGCGTTAATCAAGTCTGCATCGATAGTGTCTTCAGTCGGGAATTCGCCCATACCTAATAAACCATTTTCAGACTGCAGCATCACGTCAATGCCTTCAGGGATGTAGTTGGCTACTAAAGTTGGAATACCAATACCCAAATTAACGTAAAAGCCATCTTGCAGTTCTTGTGCAACACGTTGTGCCAGTTGTTCTCTTGATAATGCCATGGTGTTGCCTCCTTATGCCTTGTCTGCAGTGGTTGGTTTTACGGTGCGCTGCTCGATACGCTTTTCAAATGTGCCTTGAATAACGCGATCAACATAAATGCCTGGGGTATGAATATGGTCAGGGTCAAGCTCACCGGGCTCAACAATATGTTCAGCTTCTACCACAGTGATTTTGCCTGCGGTTGCCATCATAGGGTTAAAGTTGGCAGCGGTTTTACGGAACACTAAGTTACCCATGGTGTCAACTTTCCATGCACGAACTAACGCGAAATCGGCTTTTAGTGCAGGCTCTAATACATAGTGACGACCATCGATTTCACGGGTCTCTTTCCCTTCTGCAACGGGGGTGCCGTAACCTGTAGCGGTAAAGAATGCTGGAATACCAGCGCCGCCAGCACGAATTTTTTCAGCCAAAGTGCCTTGTGGAGTCAAGATAACGTTCAGCTCACCCGACAACATCTGTTGCTCAAAAGTGGCGTTCTCACCGACATATGAGGCAATCATGGTATCAATTTGACGGCTTTTTAATAACAGACCTAATCCAAAGTCATCAACGCCTGCATTGTTTGAGATTGCGGTAAGCCCGGTTACGCCAGTTTTAACCATTTGCGCGATTAAACCTTCCGGTATACCGCATAATCCAAAACCACCAACCATGACTGTCATATCGTTAGTTAGGCCTGCAAGCGCCTCGTCATAACTTGCGACAACTTTATTTAGCCCTTTATTTAGTCCTGCCATTATTGTTATCTCCATATTCCTATATTTAGGAGTGAGTTAAGCCTGCTCTAATCAGTTAGAAGCCAAACACAGATCTAAGGGGGATCGTATCTGCGTTTGCAGGCTTATGTTTTGTCCATTGTTAAATCATGCTTGGTCCTAGGACCTTGTTTTATTCACTTAGGCACTTTATTCGCCGAGAGCCTTTTATTCGCTGAAGGCTCTTAACTTAGTGCTCTGGCAACCTTAGAACCCGATTCGCGGCCGAGAGCTAGGCTAATCTTGTTACCCGCATTGACTAGCTTATTTAGATCTATGCCAGTTTCGATACCAAGGCCGTGCAACATATAAACTAGGTCTTCAGTCGCTAAGTTGCCCGATGCGCCTTTGGCGTAAGGGCAGCCACCAAGTCCAGCAACCGATGAATCTATGACGTTCACCCCTGTTTCTAAGCACGCCAAAATATTAGCTAGCGCTTGGCCGTAGGTGTCATGAAAATGCAGAGCTAGTTTGTCAACGGGCACGACCTCTGCCACAGCCTCAACCATTCTACGGGCATTAAGCGGTGTGCCAACGCCTATGGTGTCGCCAAGTGAAATCTCATAGCAGCCCATTTTGTAAAGTAATTCAGACACTCGAGCAACTTCACTGACCGCGATTTCGCCTTCATAAGGGCAACCTAACACGCAAGAAACATAACCGCGAACAGGGATGTTTCTTGCTTTAGCCAGCTCCATCACAGGGATAAAGCGCTGTATCGATTCTTCAATTGAGCAGTTAATATTTTTTTGGCTAAAGCTTTCTGATGCTGCGCCAAAAATGGCAACTTCATCGCTACCTGCGTCAAGCGCAAGTTCCAAGCCTTTTAAATTGGGAGTCAATGCACTGTATGTTACGTCGCTATGTCGGCTAATATTTGCAAGCACATTAGCTGAATCTGCCATTTGTGGCACCCATTTAGGTGAGACAAAACTAGCAGCTTCAATGCGCTTTATCCCTGCTGCAGCTAAGCCTTCAATGAGTACGACTTTATCTTGAGTGGTCACTGGCTTTTCATTTTGCAGGCCATCGCGAGCACCCACTTCAAAGATGCTGACCTGTTTTGGGTAAGTAGCCATTTATGCAGTTTCCTCGGTTTTAGCTGATTCAGCTTCTGCCGCTTCAACTGCAGCTTCTACTTCTGCTAGCAACATACCGTCACTCACCAGTTCACCGGCTTCAAAGAAAAATGCACTAACAATACCGTCAAACGGGGATTCTATTGCGTTTATTACATTAGTCATTTTCATCCTGCTTCTTCCTTTTCTGCCGTCATTTCTGCTTCGGTATCAACTTCGGTTACGACCTCGGCAAGCAACATTCCGTCACTCACCAGTTCACCGGCTTCAAAGAAAAATGCACTGACGATGCCGTCAAACGGAGCCTCAATTGTGTACTCCATTTTCATGGCTTCCATTACCATAATGCCTTGGCCGGCTTTGACGCTATCACCGACGGCGACAAGTTGCGTCACAATCGTGCCGTTCATCGGCGCCTTGAGTTTATCTTCAAGATTATCTTGCTCTTCAATCACTTCTGATTGCAGTGCACGGTAGTGATAGCTGGTGGAATCAATAAACAGGGTAAAGTCATCGCCAACTTGGCTAACAGGCAGGCTGATTTTATGAGCGTTAGTTTTATCGTTATGACTCTTACTCAACATTTGCTCAGTATTGTCACTATCGAGTTTTTGCAGGCTGATCTCGGCGTGCAGGGTCTCTGCAACCAATTCACCCGAAAGCATGATTAAGCTATCATCAAGCTGTAGCTGATATTGCGACTGGCCTGCGATTTGAGTTTCTATTAAATCAAGGTGGTTAATCTGATGGTTGTCATCTAACAATGCCACTTGGTGTCTGTTGGCACTATTGAGTCTAAAGCCGCTGTTATTGCTCCATGGAGAATAAGGATCATGGCTTGTTTGCGCGGCAACTTTTGCTTGTTGTTTGCGAACACAAAGCTGATAAAGCGCTGCTAAGCCTAGGGCAACTTTTTGTTGCTCAGGGCTTACTGCCGACTGGGTTAATAACCCCTCGCCATAGCGTTCAATAAAGTCGGTGCTAAAGTTGGCATCCTTAAAAGCAGTATTTTTGGCAATATTGGCTAAGAATTCAATATTGTGTTTAAGGCCACTGATTTGATAATCATCTAATGCATGAACTAAACGCTGCAATGCCCGCGGGCGTGACTCATCCCAAGTGATAAGCTTAGAGATCATTGGGTCGTAAAAGTTACTGATCACATCATTTTCACGCACGCCTGAGTCGATACGCACAAATTGGCTTTGTTTAGGTTCACGTAAAAAGTCGAGCTTACCGCTGGCGGGTAAAAAGTCGTTTTGCGGATCTTCAGCGTAAATACGCGCTTCAAAAGCATGACCAGTAATTTTCACTTCACTTTGTTTTAGCGGCAGCTCGCTACCGCTGGCAACCATTAATTGCCATTTGACTAGATCTTGACCTGTTACTAGCTCGGTGACAGGGTGTTCTACCTGCAAACGGGTATTCATCTCCATAAAGTAGAAGCTGTCATCGGTATCGAGTAAAAACTCAACTGTACCAGCACCTTCATAGTTAATCGCTTTAGCTGCGGCAACTGCGGCTTCGCCCATTTTTACTCGAAGAGCATCACTTAATCCTGGCGCTGGCGCTTCTTCAACCACCTTTTGGTGACGACGCTGAATTGAGCAGTCACGATCAGATAAGTAAATGCAGTTACCTTGGCTATCGGCAAAAACTTGTACTTCAACGTGGCGCGGTTGACGCAGGTAGCGCTCCATCAAGAGTTTATCGTTACCAAAAGAGCTAATGGCTTCGCGTCTTGCCGAGTTAATTGCATCGAGCACTTCAGCACTATTTTCAACAATGCGCATGCCTTTACCACCGCCACCAAAGGCCGCTTTAATCAGTAAAGGAAAGCCCATTTTGTTGGCCTCGCTAATCAGCAAGTCATCATCTTGCGCATCACCGTGATAGCCGGGAACTAGCGGCACATTGGCTGCGCCCATAATCTCTTTAGCGGCACTTTTGCTGCCCATAGAATCAATTGCAGCTGCACTTGGGCCAACAAAGGCAATATTGGCTTGTTCACACTTAAGCGCAAACTCGGCATTTTCTGATAAAAAGCCGTAGCCGGGATGAATCGCTTGAGCGCCAGAATTTTTGGCGATGTCGATAATAAGATCGCCTTTTAGGTATGAGTCAGCAGGCGCGCTACCACCTAGGTAAAAGGCTTCATCAGCCATAGCGACATGGCGAGCATTGATATCGGCATCAGAATATAGAGCAACGGTGCGTACGCCCATGGCTTTAGCTGTATCGATTATTCGGCAAGCGATTTCGCCGCGGTTAGCAATTAGCAGTTTAGTAAACATATTATTTGGCTCCTTGCCCGCTGGCGTTTTGGTTATTATTTTTTGTTGCCGCGTTAAAGTTAGAGGTGGCAGGCCATTGTGGCGCGCGTTTTTCAAAAAAGGCATTCAGGCCTTCTTGGCCTTCATCAGATACTCGGATGCGGGCAATGCGCTCGCTGGTGTGATCTAATGTGTTTTGATCGATGACGCCATCTTCTAAGGTGGAAAGTAGCGATTTAACCCACGCCATGCCTTGTGGGCTGTTGTTTTGTAATGCCTTAATTATTGGTTCGGCTGCTGCGTCTAAATCGTCATTGATTTCATGGATTATTTGTAGCTCGAGTGCTTTTTGTGCGTCAAAACGCTCGGCTGTCATCATGTATCGGCGCGCAGCGCGTTGACCCATAGCACGGGTCACATAAGGGCTAATTACCGCTGGAATAAGGCCTAATTTAACTTCGCTTAGACAAAAGCTGGCACGCTCATCAGCAATAGCGATATCGCTGCAGCAAATCAGCCCAAGTGCACCGCCAAAAGCAGCGCCTTGGACTAAGGCAATGGTGGGTTTTGGGAACTTATCCAGCACTGACATCAGCTTGGCCAGCTCATTGGCATCAGTTAAGTTTTGTGCAAAATCCATCTTGGCTTGCTTGCGCATCCAGTTAAGGTCTGCGCCAGCGCTGAAGTTTTTACCATTGGCTTTAAGCACTAATACTTGGCACTCTGGGTTAATCGCAAAATGCTCCAGCACTTGGATCATCTCGCTTATCATTACTTCATCAAAGGCGTTATGCTTATCGCTGCGATCAAGCACCATGTGCGCTACGCCGTTGTCCACTGAGCAGTTTACAAATTGCAATTGCTCAGCGAGTTGTTCTGTTTGGCTAGTGGCTAGGTTATTCATAATTATCGACCCATTTTATTATCAACCATGGTTTTAGCTAAGTAGGTGTTCTATTTGAAATAGCGCTTAGCTACTACATACGGAACACACCAAACTTAGTGTCTTCAATTGGCGCATTTAACGCCGCAGACAATGCTAGACCTACAACATCACGGGTTTGCGCTGGGTCGATAATGCCGTCATCCCACAAGCGCGCGCTGGCATGGTACGGATGACCTTCTTTATCGTATTGCTCAACAATCGGTTTACGGAAATCTTGTTCATCAGACTCCGACCATTCCACGCCTTTACGGGCGAGGCCGTCTCGTTTAACTGTCGCCAGAACGCCAGCTGCTTGTTCGCCACCCATCACAGATATGCGCGCATTTGGCCACATCCACATCATGGTTGGCTCAAAAGCGCGGCCACACATACCATAGTTACCAGCGCCATAACTGCCGCCAATAATCACGGTAAATTTAGGCACGTTGGCGCAAGATACAGCGGTCACCATCTTGGCGCCGTGTTTTGCTATGCCTTCATGTTCATACTTTTTACCTACCATAAAGCCGGTAATGTTTTGCAGGAACAACAGCGGAATTTTGCGTTGGCAACATAGCTCAATAAAGTGGGCGCCTTTTTGCGCCGACTCAGAGAACAAGATGCCGTTGTTAGCGATAATGCCAACAGGGTAGCCATGAATGCGCGCAAAGCCGCAAACTAAGGTATTGCCGTAATTAGCTTTAAACTCATCAAAATCTGAGTCATCCACTAAACGCGCAATGACTTCTTTTACATCAAATGGTTTTTTAAGATCGGTACCGACGATGCCGTATAGCTCGTTGATATCAAATTTGGGCGGTTTAACTGGGCTAAGCTGAGCTGCGATCTCTTTTTGATGATTAAGGCGAGTCACCGCTTTGCGGGCAAGCTCTAATGCGTGTTCATCGTTTTGCGCCATATGGTCGGCAACACCGGAGATTTTGGTGTGCACTTCAGCGCCGCCCAGCTCTTCAGCAGTCACTTCTTCACCGGTTGCGGCTTTTACTAACGGCGGTCCCGCTAAGAAGATGGTGCCTTGCTCTTTAACGATAATCGACTCATCTGCCATTGCTGGTACATAAGCGCCGCCTGCAGTGCAAAGTCCCATTACCACAGCGATTTGTGGAATGCCTTTAGCAGACATCTGCGCTTGGTTATAGAAGATACGACCGAAATGGTCTCTGTCTGGGAATACTTCATCTTGGCGGGGCAGGTTAGCGCCGCCAGAATCGACCAAATAGATACAAGGAAGGTGACAACGGCTGGCAATATCTTGGGCGCGTAAGTGCTTTTTAACGGTGACAGGGTAGTATGTGCCGCCTTTTACGGTGGCATCGTTGGCAATAATCATGCATTCAACGCCGCTAACTCGGCCAATACCTGCAATCACACCTGCTGCCGGTACCACATCGTCATAAAGCTCATAAGCGGCAAACTGCGAGATCTCTAAAAAAGCAGAACCGGGATCTAATAGCTTTTCAACTCGTTGCCTTGGCAGAAGCTTGCCACGTGATAGATGACGGTTACGCGCGACTTCTCCGCCGCCTTGTTCAATTTGATGGAGTTTTAGTTTTAAGTCTTGAACCACGCTTGCCATGTCATCAAACTTGGCTTTGAATTCATCGCTACGGGCATTAATACGGCTGCTTAGTTGCGTCACAATTTCAATCCTTTTGAAGCTGTTTGAGTGAGGCGGCGTAGAGCAAGCCGCCTTGATGCTTGTTTGTTTACAGAGCAGGTTAGGCTATTTAGATTCGTTAAATAGTTCACGGCCAATTAGCATACGGCGAATTTCAGAAGTACCAGCGCCAATTTCATAGAGCTTGGCATCACGTAGTAAACGGCCAGTAGCGTATTCATTGACGTAACCATTACCGCCTAGAAGCTGAATGGCATCGAGCGCCATTTTGGTGGCAAGCTCTGCAGAATAAAGGATGGCACCTGCGGCATCTTTACGGGTGGTTTCCCCGCGATCGCAGGACTTAGCGACGTTATAGATGTAAGATTTCGCTGCGTTCATGCCAGTGTACATGTCGGCAAGCTTGCCCTGTACTAGCTGAAACTGCCCAATTGATTTACCAAACTGTTCACGCTCATGGATGTAAGGCACCACGATATCCATACAAGCCGTCATAATGCCAAGCGGGCCACCGGATAACACCACACGCTCGTAATCTAGGCCGCTCATCAACACTTTTGCACCGTTATTCAGGCCACCAAGAATGTTCTCTTCTGGTACTTCACAGTTCTCAAATACCAGTTCACAGGTGTTTGAGCCACGCATCCCTAGCTTGTCGAGCTTTTGTGCTTGAGTGAAACCTTTAAAGCCACGCTCAACGATAAAAGCAGTAATGCCGTGAGCGCCTTTATCTAAATCAGTTTTAGCGTAAATCACATAAGTGTGGGCATCAGGACCGTTAGTGATCCACATTTTGTTGCCGTTGAGTATGTATCTATCACCCTCTTTGCGAGCATGTAGCTTCATTGAAACCACATCTGAGCCCGCATTTGGTTCACTCATGGCGAGTGCACCAATATGTTCTCCAGTGATGAGTTTTGGTAAGTATTTGGCTTTTTGCTCGCTATTACCGTTACGGTTAATTTGGTTAACGCAAAGGTTTGAATGTGCGCCGTAACTTAGGCCAATAGATGCTGAGGCGCGTGAGATCTCTTCCATGGCAACAACGTGGGCAAGGTAGCCCATATCTGCGCCGCCATACTCTTCAGATACGGTAACGCCCAATAGACCCATATCACCTAACACAGGCCAAAGTTCGTTAGGAAAGGCGTTATCTCGGTCGGTTTTTTCTGCAATCGGTGCGATTTCGTTAGCTGCAAAGTTTTGCACCGCATCACGTAGCATATCGACGTCTTCACCTAGGCCAAAGTTTAGAGATGTGTAGAGTTGGGTCATTTGCTTGTGTCCTGTCAATTTTGTTTGGTTTAAAGCTCACCGATCTTTGCCGAGATGCTTATTTAACTGTGGTTAATCGCCTTTATTTAGGCTTTATTATTAGGTGTTGTTTGCAAGTGCATCGCGGCATTGTTGCTCGGCAGAATTGAGCTCCATTAACACCACTTTGATATCGTCCATTTGCTGCTGTAGTGAGACTTTCTTTTCTTCTACTAGCTCAAGCATGGTGTGCAATTGACTGCTGCTGTTTTTATCGGCATCGTATAGTTCGAATAATCGACGAGTTTCAGCCAGTGAAAAGCCTAAACGCTTACCACGAAGGATAAGTTTCAGTCTGACTCTATCTTTAAGACTGTAGATCCGTGTTTGACCACGACGCTTAGGTTTTAAAAGACCTTGGTCTTCATAAAAACGAATACTACGGGTGGTGATATCAAACTCTTTTGATAAATCACTGATTGAGTATGTCGTTTGTTGCAGCTGACTATCAGACATCAAATAACACCATAATTGTTTACATTTAGTGCACGATATATGAAGTTTACGTAAAGGTAAAGTTTGTGCGCTAGCCTCATCATTATTTTCAAGTTTATCGATGTCAATCGCGCTTTCCACAACAGGAGATAACAGCGCTTAGCAAGCCTAGCTCTATGTGTGATTAACCGGTTAAGTTGTTTTTAATTAGTATCTTAGGGTTTTGTGAAGGTTTGGTTTCTTAATATTGAGCTTGATAATCACTTACTTATTCTAAGGTCTAATGGGGATTTATTAATCGCAGCAGCATAATGCCAGTGAATATAAAATAGACGCAGGCCGGCTAAGCAATAGGCGTTTTATGGTCGCGCTTTAGCAAGGGAGAGCCCATATAGTGAATAATAAACATCTGCAATTACATGCTAAATCTATTAACCATCCGGAGACATTTTGGGCACAAGCTGCTGATTCGATTGATTGGTCCTCAACTTGGGATTCAGTGTTAGATGATAGCAATGCACCTTTTTATCGCTGGTTTGCTGGTGGCAAGATGAATACTTGCTATAACGCAGTTGATAGGCATGTGGCTCAGGGGAGAGGAGAACAAATCGCACTGCAGTATGTTAGCCCGGTTACTGATTGTGAATATGGGATCTCCTACCGCGAACTGCAAGCACAGGTGAGCCGACTCGCAGGGTATATGGACTCACTTGGGGTGAAAAAAGGCGATAGGGTGGTGATCTATATGCCCATGGTGCCTGAAACGGCTTTTGCCATGCTAGCTTGTGCACGTATTGGTGCGATTCACTCTGTGGTGTTTGGTGGTTTTGCCGCTAACGAATTAGCCACTCGTATTGATGATGCTAAGCCGAAGCTCGTTCTTTCGGCGTCATGCGGCATAGAACCTTCAGGGGTAGTGGCTTATAAACCTTTGCTAGATGATGCATTAGCGCAAGCAAGCCATCAGGTCGAGCATTGCATCATACTTAATCGAAGTCAGTGTGAGGCAGAATTATTAGCCAATAGAGATATTGATTGGCAGACGGCTGTCGCAAGCGCGCCTAATATTGACTGCATTCCTCTTGAGTCCACTGACCCACTTTATGTTTTATACACCTCAGGTACGACAGGGCGCCCCAAGGGCGTGGTGCGTGATAATGGCGGCCACGCTGTTGCACTCGCTTGGTCGATGAAACATATTTATGACATCGACTGCGGTGATACGTTTTGGGCGGCATCGGATGTAGGCTGGGTGGTTGGTCATTCCTATATTGTTTATGGGCCGTTACTCGTTGGTGCGACAAGTATCTTGTATGAAGGCAAACCGATAGGTACGCCTGATCCTGGGGCATTTTGGCGCACTATTGCCAAATATAAAATAAAGAGTTTCTTTACCGCGCCAACGGCGATTCGTGCCATTAAACGAGATGATCCAAATGGTGACTATTTAAAAGATGTAGATTTAGGTTGTTTGAAGAACGTGTTTTTGGCGGGAGAACGCTGCGATCCCGATACTTTGCATTGGGCTGAAGATCAGCTGCAAAAGCCGGTGATTGATCATTGGTGGCAAACCGAAACTGGCTGGCCTGTTGCGGCTAACTTAATGGGCTATGCACCCGTTGCGGTAAAGCCTGGTTCTCCCGCATTAGCTGTGCCCGGTTATCAAATTGATGTGGTTGATGTGATGGGCGAAGAAGTTGCCGCTAATGAATCTGGAAACGTGGTGATAAAACTGCCATTGCCGCCAGGTACATTAACTACGCTTTGGCAAAATGAACAGCGTTATCAAGATAGTTATCTTGCTATGTATCCGGGATACTACTTAACTGGCGATGCTGGTTATAAGGATGAAGAGGGGTACCTTTATATTATGAGTCGGATTGACGACATCATTAATGTTGCGGGGCATAGATTATCGACAGGTCGTTTTGAAGAAGTATTGTGCCAGCATGAAGCAGTTGCAGAGGCTGCTGTAATTGGGGTTAAAGACACTTTAAAAGGCCAAGTGCCATTGGGTTTGGTGGTCCTTAAAAAAGGCGTAACTTTACATGATGATGAGCTCAATCAGCAGTTGATGCACTTGGTCCGCCAAGAAATAGGGCCTGTAGCATCATTTAGGTTAGTTAGTGCGGTGCAAAAACTGCCAAAGACTCGAAGCGGTAAGATCTTGCGCGGCACAATGCGTAATATTGCTGACAACCAAAGTTATAAAATGCCAGCCACCATTGAAGATCCAGCCACCTTAGACATAGTGCGCAATACCTTAACTCGGATGGGGTACGCTGACGCTCATGTTTAAGGCCTATTTTGTACTAATATGATGTTATCTATACCGTTATGACGAAAGCTGAAACTGATGTTTCAGCTTTTTTATTGCCAATTAGGCAAAATCGATTACAACGATTTATTAACTCATTAGCCTTTATCTGGTAATTAAGTTACCAAAGTCTGTATAATCACTAACAAAATTAAACCTATCATCTCAATATTCAACAGGCGTTATTGTTGTATATAAAAAATAATAGATGGGTAACTCTCTGTGACCTACGGAATTAATCTACATGAATAACCAAAATCAGCTTTATGATATCGGTGTTATTGGCTTAGGTGTAATGGGTAAAAACCTTGCACTAAATATAGTGGATAACCAGTATAGGGTTGCTGCGTTTGACCTTGATGAGCTCAAGGTACAAGACACTGTTCGACAAGAAGAACTCGAGCGGAAACAATATCGAAAACAGCTTAGTCAGCCGCGTCTTGTTGGCTGTAACAATCTTTCCGAAGTGTTATCTAGTTTAGAAAAACCACGAATTTTACTGCTTTCTGTACCCGCTGGTGGGCCTGTTGATGGTGTGTGTCAGGCGTTAATTGAAGCGGGTATTGAACGCGACGACATAGTGATTGATACCGGCAACAGTCTTTGGACTGATACCGTTGAACGTGAGCAACGTTATAGCGAAGATTTTCAATTTTTTAGTTGTGCTGTTTCTGGTGGTGAAGTGGGCGCGCGTTTTGGTCCGTCTTTAATGCCAAGTGGTAGCTTAACGGCTTGGAATCGAATCGAACCCATTTGGCAAGCAATCGCCGCTAAAGTAGATGCGAGTACAGGTTTACCTATTGAACGTTTTGAACCGGGTAATCCGGTAACAGAGGGCGAGCCTTGTACCACTTATATTGGCCCAGCGGGTTCAGGCCACTACGTAAAAATGGTTCATAACGGTATTGAATATGCAGATATGCAGCTTATCTGTGAAGCTTATCACCTGCTTAGCCAAGGTTTAGGTTTGAGCGCCAGCGAAGTGGCTGATGTTTTTGCAAAGTGGAATCAAGGTAGTCTAAATAGTTACTTGATGGAGATCAGCGCCGATGTGCTTAAGCAAGCAGATCCGTTAACTGGTGCGCCGCTAGTTGAGATGATTTTAGATAAAGCGGGCCAAAAAGGCACTGGATTGTGGACTGCGGTCAGCAGCTTGCAGATTGGCTGCCCTGCGCCGACGATTGCAGAGGCTGTTTATGCAAGGGCAGTGAGTACGCAGAAATCTCAAAGACAACAACTTAGCCAGCTGCTAGCGGGCCCTGCTCATAATCGCAATGCTGAGCTTGATAAGCAGGCTTTTATTGACCAGCTTGAAAATGCCCTGTATTGCGCCAAAGTTTCTTGTTATGCCCAAGGCTTTCAATTAATGGCGATGCAAGCAAAAGAGCAAGGCTGGCAGCTAGATTTTGCTGAAATTGCTAAGATTTGGCGTGCAGGCTGTATTATTCGCGCCACCTTCTTACAATCAATAACTCAGGCATATCAGCAAGACAGTGGATTAGAAAATCTACTCATGGCGGATGTTTTTGCCAAAGCGTTATCTGACAAACAAGGTGACTGGCGTATTGCTGTGTCCCATGCCGTGATGAGCGGCGTACCTGCACCATGTATTAGCTCGGCTCTAGCGTACTATGATAGTTATCGTAGCGAAGTGCTTCCTGCGAGTTTATTGCAAGGCCAGCGTGATTATTTTGGCGCTCATACGTTTGAGCTAACAGATAAGCCAGCAGGTGAAAAATACCACTTAAACTGGAGCAGCGATCGCAGTTTACATAAGGTCTAACTGAAAAGTGCAGATACAAAAAAGCCTATCATTTGATAGGCTTTTTTTGGTTTTAGCTCTGTAACATCGGTTAGCCAATAAAGATATTAAGCAATAAACCGGCACTAAATAGTGCGCTAAATATCATGGTTAATTTTGCAGTGCGGCCCAGTAATGGGTTTAATGCTGCGCCTTTCACTTCATTAAAATCACGGCTTAGATTTCTTGCCATAATAAATGCAAGGCCAGCTAACAGCACTGGTAAGCCTGGTAATGCACCCATAAAGAAACCGGCAATAATGATGGCAAATGGCAAAAACACGAAGCTTTGGTAGAAAATACGCGATTGCTCGAGTCCCATTCTTACCGCTAAGGTCTTTTTACCAGCTTTAATGTCTGTTTCCATATCACGGGTGTTATTAACTAACATAATAGCCGCATTTAAAAAGCCAATAGCAGAGCCTAGTAGCCATGCACTTGTAGCTGTTTCTCCTGCTTGTAGAAAATAACTTCCCACAACCGCAACCAGCCCAAAAAATACAAACGCGGCTACTTCGCCTAAACCATGGGAGGCAAGCGGGTAAGGGCCGCCGCTATACCCTAAGGCTCCGAGTATTGCCGCTGCCGCTAAAAAGGCAATCACAATGCCGCCGTGGTAGATCAAAAATGAGCCGACGATTAACGCTAATACCAAACATAGAGCCATCGCATTACGCACAGCCGTTGGGCTAAGCATTCCACTTTGGGTTACGCGCACAGGACCAAGGCGTTCTTCGGTATCTACACCGCTTTTAAAGTCGAAGTAGTCATTGGCTAAATTTACTGCGATTTGTAATAGCAGTGCACACAACATTGAGATCACAGCAATGAACATGCTGAACTGCTCCAGTTGTAGTGCGAGCACATTACCAACCAGCAGTGGTCCAATCGCCGCAGGCAAGGTGCGTGGGCGTATGGCAAGTATCCAAGGATTCATGGTTTATATTTACTTACAGAGGTTTACGTCAAAGAGGGATGACATAAAGATAAAAAGAATTGCCTATAGCATAGCAAATTTAACAACTTCTAAAAAGTGGATTTTACTGCTGAAAAAGTGTCCAGCTTAACAATTTGCTTAGCGTGAATTATTTTTCATTATTATGGTTTAATAAATTTGACCTAGCGCACATTGATAGGCAGTAGTGTATGCAATATTGCATCTGTAAGTTTTTAGTTAACACAATTTCACCATTTGCTTAGTCATAGGGCTGTGCACTTTTTGCACCGTCACCATTCATCAAACAAGGTTTGTTTAGAGGTCAAGCACTATGCGTTTTGAGGGACAAGTCGCCATAGTTACCGGTGCAGCATCAGGCTTAGGAAGAGCTTATGCTATCGCCTTAGCTGAGCGCGGAGCAAGAGTGGTACTCGTTGATAACGAGGTCGCAAAAACAGAGGATGTTAGTTGCAAGCCTGTGATCGATCTTTCGCCGGGATCTGGGCTGAAATCTTGTTGTGATGCCATTAAAGCGATCGGCGGTGAATGTCAGCCATTTAGCTTAGACGTCACTTGTTCACAAGATATTGGCAGTATGGTCGATTGCGTGATTGAGCGCTGGGGTAGGGTAGATATTCTAATAAACAATGCTGGCGTTCATCGTCCATGTGCTTTTGAACAGATGAGCGAAGTCAGCTGGAAGCACCAATTAGATGTCGATCTGAATGGGACTTTTTATATGACCAAAGCTGTTTGGCCATATATGACGCGCCAAGGCTATGGTCGCATTGTGATGAGCGGTGCAAGCTCTGTGTATGGCGATATGCATGAAACCAGCTTTAGCGCGAGCAAAATGGCGGTGATAGGTCTTGTTAATAGCCTACACCTTGAAGGCGAAGAACATGGCATAGCGGTAAATAGTATTATCCCTCACGCGGTAACAGGCATGACTGCAGCTCATCTAGCACCATCGGTAAGACCGTTGTTTTCTAAAACCACAGTTACAGCAACTATGCTGTATTTATGCAGTTCTAAAAGCCCTTCAGGTCAGCATTTGCTTGCGGCTGCTGGTGGCATAAGTCACGCTGCAATGGTCGAGTTTTCACCAAGCCGATTTAAAGCAGAAGAGTGCACACCAGAAGTGATAACTGAGCGTTGGGGCGATATTTATAAAGCTAAGCCTGTTACTGCGCATCGTAGCGGTGAAGCGCAGGTTTTAGCTTGGGCCAAAGCCTCAGCTGAAAAACGTCATATTACGCTTGAGTAAAATCAGCACAGGTAATTTAGCTTCAGCTCTTTATGTAAATGAGGTGCGAGTAGGGCTTATTATGTTAAACATAGCTTGTTGAACCACCACCAATATTTAGCAAGCTTAATTAGATCCATAAGCTCTACATTACAGCAGCACTCAAGCATCAGGGTTTAAAGCTAGCGGCAGCAGCTGCTCTTGGGTTAAGCTTATTGCATATTTAGTTGAGTGTTAGGTTGCAATGAGCCAAGTATTAGATGATTTACTCGCGTTACTTTCTTTAGAACAAATAGAAGAAGGTTTGTTTCGTGGTCAAAGCCAAGATTTGGGTTTTGGCCATGTTTTTGGTGGCCAAGTTATGGGGCAGGCGTTAAGTGCTGCCAAACAGACTGTTAGCCCTGATCGTAAAGTGCACTCATTACACTCTTATTTTTTACGTGCAGGCGATGAAAAATTACCTATCGTCTATGACGTAGAAATTATGCGCGATGGCGGCAGTTTTAGTGCTCGTAGGGTTAAGGCTATTCAAAAAGGCCGACCTATTTTTTACATGACTTGCTCGTTCCAAACAGAGGAAGCAGGTTTCGAGCATCAAGCCGTGATGCCGGATGTTCCTGGGCCAGAGGGCTTACTGAATCAGCAAGAGTTAGCTATGACTTTGCGCGACAAAGTGCCGTCAAAAGTACTTGAAAAGTTTATGGCAGATACGCCAATTGAAATGCGCCTTGTTAATCCAAGCGACCCGATTGCGCCGAAAGCAAGTGAACCGGTTAGACATGTTTGGATCCGCGCGAATGGTCAAGTGCCAGATAACCTGTGTGTTCATGACTATCTACTTGCTTACGCGTCAGATTTTAACTTTCTAGTGACCGCTGCTCAGCCACATGGTGTATCGTTTTTAACTCCGGGTATGCGCATGGCAACTATAGATCATGCAATGTGGTTTCATCGCCCGTTCGATTTCAGTCAGTGGCTGCTTTATAGCATTGAAAGCCCAAATGCTAGTGGTGGGCGTGGGTTTGTTAAAGGCCAGTTTTTCAATCAACAGGGCGAGCTAGTTGCTTCTGCAACACAAGAAGGTCTTATCAGAATGACCAACAAAGATTAGCGTCTGTTTGATATGAAAAATATAAAATTAATGTGGCAATAAAGGATCAAAGCAATGATTTCAATGATGAAAAAAAGCGTAGCGCTGTTATGTTTAATGGTACTAACTGCTTGTGTAACCGTGGAAGAAAAACCGCCTGTTGTGGTTAATGGTGCGGCAGGTTACCTAGAAAGATTAGCCTTACCTCAAGGAAGCGCTATTACCATTGCGATTATCGACTTGGATACACCAGGTTCGATTATTGCGCAAAAAAGTTTTGATATTGTAAGAGCGCCTGTGCCGTTTAAATTTTTATTACCGGCCGATAGTATTGATAGCAGCGTCAATTACGGTGTGGTGGCGATGATCCAATATCAAGGACAAGTGATCTTCCAAACTTATGATCGCTTTCCTGTGATTAACAACGACAAGTACACTACTGAAGTATTGATGAAGGCTGTACCTGCGCCTTAACTTGAGTTTGTTGTTACAGCTATCCTTGATTAGGTATAAGCATCAAGGTAAATAAATTAGGAGCTTAGGCTCCTTTTTTATTATCAAGTTAGGCTCTGTTTACCTTTATCGATTGCTGAGCGAGTTGAATTAACGAGGCGATACAATGGGCGATATGACTGACGCCATAGCACTTAACCTTTTACAGCTAGATGAATACGATTTTCAAAAGTTAATCATCAAATGGTTACTTGAAGATGAGCAGCGTTGTCATGCTTTGCTTGCGGCTCAACAAATGCAGCTTAATGATTGGATGTTAGCGGCGGGTTTTGTCCGTAACTTAGTCTGGGATAAATTACATGGCCTGCAAACACCGCTGAATGATATTGACCTTATTTACTTTGATTTAAGTGATTTATCTATTGAGCGTGACAGAGCGATTGAAGCTGAATTAAAACGTATCGCGCCAACGTTTCCATGGTCAGTGAAGAACCAAGCTAGAATGCATCTACGTAATGAGCATCCGCAATACTGCTCATGTCTTGATGCCATGAGTTATTGGCCTGAAAAGCAAACCGCGGTTGCAGTCAGTAGTCAATTTAGTCGTCTTTCGGCTAGCGGTTTTGGCTCCGGTTCTGAATCGGGATCAGTCTCTTCAACAGAGTTGATTTTACACTGCAGTTTTGGATTGAGCTGTTTATTCGATTTGTCGCTACAGCAAAACCCCAAAGCTTGTCGCTCTCTGTTTAAGCAGCGTGTAAAAAATAAGCGTTGGTTGCAAACCTACCCCAAGCTGCGAGATAATGACAAATGGTGAACTTATGAGCGCTTGATGCTCGTTGTTGGTTTGCTTACAAGCTGTTTTAGCTTGCGACTACCAATAGTTCTAAATTTGTACTTGTTGTAAATGGTGGCCAATCGATGGAACCTTATCTTGATGCGATTAAAGAGATTAAAGAATTAGCAAACGCAGAAGAGATCCATCGGGTTGACGATGTATCAATATATTTAGAGCGTTTTAGCGAGCTTGATTTAATCGCTACTGGGATCTATGCCGAAGTATATGAAATGCCCGGTGAGCCAGATAAAGTCGTTAAGCTGTGCAACAGCAAAATTGATGGCTACTACCTATTTGCACGCTGGTGCATGCGTCCTGAAAATCAAGATAACCCCCATGTTCCAACTATCCATCGAGAAGACACCGTTGAGCTCAGTAGCGGCCGAGTTGTGCGCTTTTATGTGATGGAGCGACTAGAAGATATTAGTGATGACGGCACCGAGCCGACCCGTCCTAGCCATTTTCATGATTATGATTTTGGTAAGTTGTGGGGAACACTACGTACTATGACCTTGCCGTTTGCCGATCCTAAAAAGCCTTTTAACGACCAAGTACAAACAGCCGATGAGTTTGTTGAACAGATCCAAGAGCCTAGATCGCATTTCTATATGAGTACGGATGAGCGCAAACCTGTCGTGATAGACGATCAAATTATTGATGATCATGAAGAGCTACTTAAAACGCTATTTGATGTGCTTAGCTTTGTAGATGAACACGGCGTGATGGATTTGCACGGCGGCAATTATATGCTCAGGGGCGATACCATCGTGATTACCGATCCTATCTCTCACAAATACCCAAGTTGAGCTGGAGTCGTTTCTGTTTAGATTGGTTAGGCAAGGAAATGTTTTAGTAGTTAGTGACATGGAGTTACATTGAAAAGGATATTTATGAACACAAATTTATTGTCGACATCGAAAGAATACTTTATTGGTTCGGCGATCATGCTTCTAGGTATAGTTTATAACCTGATTGAACAGGATATATTTGGAGCAGTCGCATTTTCTCTGTTTTTCATAGCCTTTTTAAGCGTGGCGATTGTTAAGCGTAGAAATAGCTAAGCGTATAAAGAGTTTAGCGCCAAAATAGTTAACGAGATGAGCGCCACAATACCTGAGGATATCTCCAAGCAAGACTAAATAAAAGTCCGGCGGCCAGAGCTGTGGGCGATTGATTTATCATTGCCGCTAATTTTAGCAAAGGCAGTTTTTATAACGTCAGTCTTATGCTGATTAGTATTATTTAATGTAGTAGGTCTAACTTGATTAATTTGCTGGTGTTTAGCGCGATTGTAGTTTTCTACTTTTGGTCAAAAGAAAGTGAAATCTCACCGATAGAAGCGTATCTTGCTTTGGGGTTATACGGCATTTATATTCTGGTTTATCTGTTTATGCCACCTTTTGCTACAGCAACCTCAAGTAAAATGGGCCTGCTATATGGCTTAGTCCCTGCGGTATCAGTCTGCGCAGTTTTGTTCCCTCACTTTAATCAGCAATCTCCAGAAATAGTCACCCGCTGCCTAGGTTGGGCTGGACTCGTGCTAGTATTTATTATCTTAATGAGTTTTAAGTTATTTGTGTGGTGATTAGCCACTCCTGCTTTCAATTGTCCTTATGAAGGTTGCATCTTTACTGTTATCTAGTTGATTTCAACACAGCCACTTTAGATTTATCTTTATTCCATCAGAGTGATTCAACTCATCATATTCGCGCTACTCATGCCACTCACTCACTTTACTTCTTTAGTTACTTTATGGCTTCCACTTAGTTTTGTTGTTTTTTTGTTACTACATAGGCGGCTTAGGTTTGAGTGCTTACTGATCAATGTGTGCAGGGGTCACAAAATGCATGTTATTAACAGTGATATGATCGATGTTTTTGTGATCGAGATCGGTTAAATATATATCAAAATGGGTATCTGCGATTGAAATTGATTTAGATCAATTTTTAGTGCTGCTTAATCTGTCAGGATGCACGCAAATGTAAGGATATTGATAAATAACGCGCTATATCGTGTTGTAAATTATGGAGTATTATAATGAGAAAAAGTATCGTTTCAGGTCTGGTTGCTACAGCGCTTTTAACCACAGGTTTCACATCTTCAGTGCTTGCTCATCAAGCTGGTGACATTATCGTTCGTGTTGGTGCGGTAGTGGTTGCACCAAATGAATCTAGTCCGGTTGTTGCTGATGTTGCTGAGTTTAGTGTTGATGATAATACGCAAGTAGGTCTAAACTTTGGTTATATGATCACTGATAACATTGGTATTGAGTTATTAGCAGCAACACCATTTAGTCACGATGTTTCACTAGGTTCATTAGGTAAGATTGCTGAAACTAAGCACTTACCACCAACCTTAGTTGCTCAGTATTACTTTGGCGATGCGAATTCAAAACTACGTCCTTACATTGGCGCTGGTGTTAACTTTACTAATTTTTATGACAATGAATTTACCAACGATTTAGATGGTGCATTAACCGATTTGAGCATGTCTAATTCTTGGGGCGTTGCAGCTCAAGTTGGTTTAGATTATAAAATTAACGACAGCTGGTTAGTTAACGCTTCTGTTTGGTATGCGCAAATCAGCACTGATGTGAAATTCAACCTAGCGGGTGAAGCACAAAATGTTGAAACTGATATCGACCCATGGGTTTATATGGTGAGTGTTGGTTACACATTCTAATTTTGCGTTAAGTTGGACATATCCCACCCATGAAAAAGGAGCCGTTTGGCTCCTTTTACATTCAAGCTATACATCTTTTGACTTAGCTTTACTTCGACTCTTTCTTAGCTGCGCGCTCTGCTTTTTTCTGCTCTTTGGTTTTCCAGTGGCGAGTATTGTAAACAAACTCGGGTAGGCCTTTAGTTAACCAAGCTACTAAACGCCAGCGCTTAGTTACATAAGCTTTGCGTTTACCGGCTTTCATCGCCTTAATCACTTGCTGGGCGACGACATTAGGTGGCGATAACCATAAACGGTTTTGCTGCATAGCCGCTTTATCTAACATGCCTAGCTGAATATCAGTAATAGTAATCGGCAGTTTTAAGCGCTGAGCATGCATGCTTAAACCTTCAAGATAATTTTGCGCATAGGCTTTAGAGGCATGGTAGGCAACACTTGGACCGCCGCGCAAACCGGCAATAGAGTTAATCGCAGCTAATTGACCGTAACCTTGGTCTCTAAATAGCCTAAAGGCCGTATTGCAAACAGCCGAGAAGCCTTGCACATTAACTGTGATGATATCTTGCTCTGGCAGCCAAGGTAATTCTGGATCATAGTGGGTAAGACCCGTATTGACCAAAATAAGGTGGGCGCCACCTAATGATTGCCATACGGCATTTAGGCTTGCGATTACCGCTTGAGGATCATCAATTTGCAAAGGAAAAACTTGCGCCTTAGTCGGCAATGATTGACTAAACTCGGTAAGCGATTGTGGATCTTGTGCTAATAGGGCCAGTTCAACGCCGTCCTCTGCAAGTTGTTTTGCAATTTCACGGCTAAGTAATGAGCTAGCGCCCACAATTATTGCAGTTGCTTGTGTCATATGGGTATTCGACTTCGAATAGGTAACTTATCATAGAAAGATATGTGTATTAGAACAAGATTAATTGTCGCTTGCTGTGACGCGGATAGTGAGAATGAATACCGAGTGTGTAAATTGCACCAACGAAATCTGATTTACTTGAGTTATCCGCATGTTGTAACCCAATGCGCTGTGCAAATGGGTAAGTACTAATTATTTGATCGTTAACTAATATAAAATTCAAGTTGGACATATAGACTTCTAGAAGTCTTAATGTATTATTAGGAGCATAAATATGAAACAGTGGTTTAAACCTTTATTACCTTTAGCAGTTGTAGCCAGCATGCTGACCGGTTGTGCAACATCTAATGCTGTGGTGGAGATCCATGGTGAGGTTTGGTACAAGGAGCGCATGATGCTACCTGAAGATGCAGTGATTACCGTGCAAGTTCAGGACGTATCGCTAGCAGATGCACCCGCTGAAGTGATTGCAGAGTTTGAACGTAACGATGTAAGTACGCCTGTTCCGTTTCAATTTTTAATTAATAGAGATCAATTTGAACCTGGCCACACCTACAACATAGGTGCGCGCATTACTCTTAACGATCAATTGATGTTTATTAATACCCAAGCTTACCGAATTGATTTGGACTCAGTTGAGCCTATGTCAGTTTTAGTGCAGAGAGTTGCACGCTAACCAAAATAGCTAGGTCTTAGCTAGTCTGGTGCGTCTCTTTCTGGTTGGTCACTCAAATTAGAAAAGAGGCGCGATATGCCGGTTAAAATTCCTGATAATCTTCCAGCGGCTGAAATCTTAGAGTCTGAAAACATCTTTGTGATGTCAGAAACTCGAGCTGCAAATCAAGATATTCGTCCTATGAAGGTATTAATACTTAATTTAATGCCGAATAAGATCGAAACCGAAACTCAGTTGCTGCGCCTTTTAGGTAACACTCCTTTGCAAGTCGATGTTGATTTATTGCGTATTCACGACAAAGAATCAAAGCATGTATCTATCGATCATATGAATAACTTTTATCGTGATTTTGAGCAAGTTCGCCACAAAAATTACGATGGACTGATTATTACCGGGGCACCATTAGGTCAGGTTGAATTTGAAGATGTGTCTTATTGGGACCATATTCGGGAGATTATTGATTGGTCACAATTACATGTTACTTCGGTGCTGTTCTTATGTTGGGCCGCGCACGCGGCGTTGTTTCATCTATATGGGTTAAATCGCAAGTTACTTTCAAGCAAGCGTTCAGGCGTATTTAATCACAAACGAACCACTAAACATTATCCACTACTGCGTGGCTTTGATGATGAGTTTTTTGCGCCACATTCCCGCTTTGCAGAGATGGACGTTGAGTTACTGAGAGCTCACCCTGAGCTGCAAGTGCTGACAGAGTCTGACACAGCGGGCGCCTACATGGTGCTGAGTAAGAGTAACCGTAATTTGTTTGTGATGGGGCACCCTGAGTATCAAAAGTCGACCTTAAAAGATGAGTATTTGCGTGATTTATCGCAGGGGCTTACCCCTGATATTCCGCAAAACTACTTTAGCGATAACGATCCTGAAAAATCACCCATCGCTCGTTGGCACAGTCATGGCAGCTTATTAGTCAGTAACTGGCTTAACTATTATGTTTACCAGCTAACTCCATATAACCTTGATGACATGAGCGGCATAACGCCGTGGGAGTCATAGAGCCATAATAACGAGTCATAAATGCCAATGTTTATATTTACATTGGCATTTTTCATTTAGGAATATTTTCATAAAGCTTATCTTGCAAATAAGTTGATAGTAATAATATCTTCATACTGACCTGCTCGGGCAAAAGGCATCGGTGTGTTTTGAAAAATAATTGCCATTTTTTGTCCATTTAAAAGGCGGTTAGTGATATTGAATTCCACATTGTTAGCTAAGTTGAGCTGTTGACCGAGAAACTGCAATTTATAAGGGACCTTGTTATTTTTATTAGTTAGGTTAACAAGATAGCCATTATTTTCTGATGACATGGATACCCCCACGTAGCTGTTACTTTCGATGAAGATGGGTAATTCTTTGCTATTTTTCTGGGTTAAGTTTCCCAAGTTGACCCTGACTGATGTACCGGTTGCTGGCATCCAGCTATTGTTGCTATTGGCAATTTTAGCGCGGACATAAGGTTTTACTTGGTAACTAAAAGCATAACTATTGGTTGATATAAGCGTATTATTTTTAAGTTCAATTTCTAATATGCCTTGGTATCCACCGGGGTAAAAGTCATTACCGTTTGGAACATAAGCCCAAAAATTAATTTTACGTTGGCCTAAAATGGGTAAAACATAATCATTTCTCCCTGTTGTTGTTATTGACTGGCGAGAAGTATTTTTCAGTTCATATCTATGCTGTGACGCCAAGCCTTTAAGCATTGGTTCACCGCCTTGGGGTTGTTTGATGACTATGTTTTTGGCGCATAAAGACAATGCTCTATCTAGGTAAATAGTACCTGGGATCCAAACTCCTCGTTGGCCTTTTTCTTCTGAAGTTGCAGATTGTGTTTTTAGTTGAACATGCCAATGACCGTTACATAAAGGCGGACCTTGATTGGATTCTGCATGTGAAAAACCGGCAAAGCCAATGCAGATTATCGCCAGAATTAAGTATTCTTTTTTTGTTCTATAGACGTTCATCGCAGGTCTCCCTAATACATGTAATATCGAGTGTGCCAAGCTCGATTAAGTGACTATTGCCCTGTGTTATGACAATAGCTTTTGGTTTATAGCTATTACTTGAAATGGTGAGCATGTATTTACCTGGGCCGATACCTTGGAGATAAAACCTGCCAGACTTATTGGTAAAGAAAGGTAGGGTTACTCCATTACCTGTCATCGAGCCTTGTAAATAGGAGATGGGTCTACCATCACTTGTTTTTAAAACGCCTCTAGCTGTGTATGAACTATTTGAACCAACCATGAAAAAATGGCCTGTAGTGGCACCGGGTGAAATGGTTAGTCGACTTTCTCCCCAGTCGTAGCCTATTGGCGCATCAGGAACGTTGAGGTCAACAATGTTGTCAATGTAAGCGACTTCTAACGGAATGAGTGCGCCTATATTAGAAGTGCCGGAAGCTTGATATTGTTGTTTTTGATCTATACCTAATAATACTTGCTGCTGCGATAGTGACGGATGTAGCTTTGAAATGATAAAAGGCCCGTCTTTTGCTCGCCCCCAACCAACTTGGCCATCTATAATTCCGATAGCGGTATTGCCTCTTATTGAAGTTGAATAGGAGGTATTATTGTCTGAGGTATTACTGTTAGCGCGTTCTACTTCTAATTCAACTCTCAGGCGATTTGCTGTGTAATCGAATTGTACATTTTGCTTATCGCGACCGTCTTCATATTCAGCCTGGGCGCGGTAGCCAATACTGCCAACTCTATCATTACTGGTTTTACTGGCTTCTAGCCTGCCGTAGTTATTACTGCTGTTATAGTTGGCTGCAAGATTAAGGCGACTTTGTGTATTTGAACGTCTCCAATCTAAGGTTACGAAATACTCTAGATCTGAATTATTTTCAGTGTTGATATTGTTGTAATTAACCCCTGAACCTAAGGTCCAATCGCCTACTCGGTAGTTCAGAGTTATAGATAAACTAGTTTGTTCATCATTATGAGTGTCTTTATAGTAAGAGCCCGAAACTGTCGTATCCCAAGCGTTGTTAAATACCCAGACATAATTAGCGAGGTAGCGCTCATAGGAAGTGGCTAATACCTCTTTATCCCAAGGCGTTGCAGAAAACTCATTGGCAAAATCGGCGCTCAGCCTTAGGTTTGGGGAGTTATTAGCATTTCCGGCAATGGTGCTTTCAAAGGTAAAAGATACGACGTTGCCCAAACCTGTATCTTCTAGATTGCTTAAAGAGGCTCTACTCGATAAGTTGCCCCAAGCTGTGCCTAATGTGGCGGTGGCTCCAAACATCTGGCCATATTTAGCTGCGGCGGCATTAACACCAACCGTTAGCCAAGAGAAGAGGCCGTATTCAGCAAAACTGGATACTGACCAAGTATCTAAATATTCAACGCCATCATCAGCATAGATAGATGGTGCACCAGCGGTGACACCGTAGTTCAACATATCTTGGTTCAGCAGTTTGTTATTATAAAATTGGCTAAATACAAACCGCTCGGACTTTCCTGAAAGGTAAGTCACATTCACTATGATGTCATTGGCGCCGTTGGTCATGGGTAAATTATTTAAGTTAAAACGTCCGGCTTCTTGGCGGCCACTGAAGATAATTTGTCCATTGATTACGACCTCCACTTCTGCGCTTTCTTTTAAAATTAATTCCTGACTATTATTGGGGCCAATAATCCTTTCTGGTTGCAGCTCTGCATAATCGCTTTTTATCGAAATTCCGCCTAGGCTAATGGTTGATAAGTGCCCTGCAGAGCTAGAACCTGAGTCTATGTCGCCAATTGATAATCTTAAGGGCTCGCTGGGTTTATCGTAAAAAGCGGTCCATTCCCCACGTAGCAACTTGGTTTCGCTGTCATTGATTTCAAGGTGATTTGTTAAAGTAACATTTAGGCCACCAGCTCCGCCAAAATTCATTTGAGCTAACCAGTCAGCAGTAGAAAAGCGACTGTCAGTTTTGGACTTCCAGCTTTCGGTATGAGTAAAGTTGATACTGTTTAACCAACTGAATGTACCACTTTGTGAGGGAATAAATGGGTTAAGTTGCTCGTTAAAGTCCACATCATATTGACCAAAAGACTCTGGAGCTATGTTCAGATCTAAAGTTAACGTTGATGAGTTGAATGTTAAGTTAAGTCCCTTTTGCGATAAGGCTGCCAGTGAAATCATTTGGTTGTTGGCTTTGCCTGTAAGTGATAGCTGTTGCCAGATATTGTCAGCGACTCGCGAACCAAGAAGTGATTTTAAAGTACCTAAGGAAACAGACTCTACTTCTAAATTATTGAGAGTGACGGGGATGTTACCTAATCTTTTCCCTTCTATTTCAACTGGTAAGGAAAAGCTCATAGCATTGCTTTGAAATGGCAATAACAAGGCGAATGAAAAACCTATCCATAATAGTCGTGCAGTAACATTTGTCACCGTTGTTCCTTTATATCCACCTTAGCTTGCTTATCTTTAGATGTAAGTAGACTCTCTACTGCAATATTGACCGACTCTCCTGGGACTAAATATTGTTGCTGTAGCAGGTGTTGAATATCTTGCCATTTCCAACTATGAGTCGTATAAGAACTTTTTACTGAAAATGCCAGCTGCGGAATAATAACTACCCCATTACCTATATTGGCTAGCTGCATGCTTTTAGGGTTTGAGTCTTGGTAATGGATATCAGCGGTCATTGTGTTAACAGCATTATCTGGTGATACAAACACCAGTGCGCCAATTTGAAACAGCATTTTAATACTGCTTTCTCGCACATCGTCTTTAATAGGTAGTTGGCTAAATACCACACGATAAGATCTGGATGTATCGACTCTATCTCCTATGTATTTTACTTTTACCATCTGAGTACTATTTGGTGGAATAAGTACTTGGGGTGGGAAAACAAAAAAATCCTCAGTATCGATAAGCTTTTCAAGGTTGCTATTTGCTATTTGCCGTTGTTTTACAAAAATCTCTATCGGTAAGGGTTGCTGTGTAGTGTTATTAACTTGGAAAAACTGCTCACTTTTGCTGCCTTGAGCAGAGAAAAAACTCACCATAGGAAATAGTTCAAAGGCATAAGTAAGTGGAGGAAATAGTAGCAGTATGAATAACGACAATATGATTATTCGCATAAGTCCTCAAAGGGGCCTGTAGGCCCCAGGTTTATTGAATATTTTTATTAAAACGCACTTTTATCTTGGATAAAGAGACACGTACATTGACGTTTTATAATCGCCGGCTTTTTCCCAACCATTAATAACGGGTTTAATTTTAAGTATGTTGTTAGCACTTAAATGGCCATCAGTGCTATTACTCACATCCATTCCAACTTCTAATGCATGGCTATTGCTTGCGTTATTATCAGCATCAATCATGCCTGAGGTACCGTTAAATGAGACTTCAAGTGGAATGACGTCAATTCCATTACTATTTTTGAATGCCTGGGCGCCAACAACTAGAGTACCTTTTGAATTATCGTTATTGCACCAAGCTTGAAACTTAAACTCACTTGCTGTTTCATAAGGTGTTTTTACATCTAGTTCAATTGAAAGATCTTGTGTCGTACGCATGTAACAGCGTTGAGGGATCTCGCCCGTTAAATTGACATAGAATTGTGTGGCACCGTCAGGATGTTCATCAGGATGACTAGACCAATTATTTGCAGCAACTCCAGCAGAAAAAAGCAAGGCTACCGCGAAACCGCCAATTAAAGTTTTCATTTTATTCTCCGAAGGGTTATAGGCTCTGGCGAATAAAAGATAATAATTTTAATAAAGTTTTAGTATCGACCATTGGGCTAGTTAGCGTCAGTTAAGGAACTAATTTAGACCTAATAGCAAATGTCGATTTAATCCATCAGTAGTGTGTTGATTTGCGAACGACTGCGTTTGCCTGTTTTAAATAAAATACTGGATACATGGCATTTTACTGTGCTTGGACTTAGGTGTAATCGCTGGGCTATTTCTTTATTGCTATAGCCGTTTATTAAATGCGAAAAGACCTGTCTTTCTCTGCAAGAGAGTGTGTACTTAGTTCCCAAGTCATTTAAAGAGGTGTGGCAAGCGTCAGTTGAGTTTACTAAAATCTTTAACGCTGTAGACATGGCGTCACGACTAAACCACAGTTGTTTATTTTGAATGGTACGCAAGGCTCTAGCTAACATTTCTAAGGTAAACTCGGTGGTGATTAAGCCCGAGAAGCCGAGAGAAATGATGTTAGCGATATTAGCTTCGTCATCCTGTTCGGCATTGACGATAAGCCATAGACCGCCACGCTGAGTAGGAGATATTTCAGTTAATATTGACGAGGTGATGCAAGATTTATCAAGTATTACAATAGCCTCTGCTGATACCTGAGATAGGTTATCAAGCGTTCTTTGCTTAATATTAGCTTTGGAGTCACCTCTCGATAATAACATTGCCAATACTATCGCTTTCCATGCGTTATTTGTCGACACTAAATAGATAAGCTGCTCTTTTGGGACGCTCATATCTCATTCCTTGAACTATAATTTAGTTCTTCATACGATATTGGCATATTTAGTCACTTTAAAATAAAGAATTCTTTGATACTGCTCACTAATATGTTATTAAATTTTGTAATGCTATAAGCCCTATGAAACTAAGTTATTTATTCTTGTTTAATACTTTTCCTAGCATATTTTTCTAGCACTTCGAATCTAAATTAATAATTTTTATATAGTGGTTCGAAACCTTGATAATAGCGCTCTAATCGACAGAACCATGGTTAACCTATGTTTGTTTTAAAAGCTATTTTAAATAGCTCTTTAAGTTAACTTCTTGAACTGTTTTACCGCTCATTTTTCTATACTTCAATTCACTACAAATATGAGTGTTCATCCTAGCTAAGGGCTATTTTTATAAGCCTACTCCTTAATAAGCGCTTTTCTATTTTTGAACTGTCAGGCAGGTTTGTTGGTTGTAAATTTTAAGTGACAACTGCAAGCCATACTTTGGTATAAATTTGACCAATGAGCACTTGCTTTACGTTCGCGTAAACGTCAGAGTGGTAAATATTGAGCAAGATCACATTTATATTAGCTAGAGAATAACCTCCGAACAGCTCAGCAACTAAAGCCTTTCACCCCATTTTTACAAGGTTTTAGAGCAGTTTAAATAAAAGGTTAACTAGCGTATTCGCGGAGTAATTATGAGTTCAGTTCAGTTAGATCAAGATATTGTTATTGTTGCAGCAAAGCGCACGCCTATGGGCGGATTCCAAGGCGCACTATCAAGTGTGGCGTCACCAAAACTTGCAGCTACAGCAATTAAAGGGTTGATGCAGCAAAGTGGTCTAGCCGGTGAGCAGGTTGATGAAGTTTTGATGGGGTGTGTGCTTCCAGCAGGCCTTGGTCAAGCGCCTGCGCGTCAAGCAACTTTAGGTGCTGAGCTGCCATTATCAGTTGGTGCAACCACAGTGAATAAAGTCTGTGGTTCAGGTATGAAAACTGTGATGCTCGCCCATGATTTAATTAAAGCAGGTAGCGCCAATGTTGTCGTGGCTGGTGGTATGGAAAGCATGAGCCAAGCGCCATATTTACTGGATAAAGCTCGCGGTGGCATGCGTATGGGGCATGGCAAAGTGCTAGATCATATGTTCCTTGATGGTTTAGAGGATGCTTATACCGGCGGCGCTATGGGCACATTTGCGCAAAACACTGCAGATGACTTTAAGCTTACTCGTGAGCAGATGGACAGTTTTGCACTAAGCTCACTTGAAAAAGCAAATACAGCAATTAATTCAGGTGCTTTTAGCGATGAAATTACACCGGTTACTGTTGCTAATCGACGTGGTGATGTTGTAGTTGATACCGATGAGCAGCCGGGTAATGCCCGCCCAGATAAAATCCCAACACTGCGTCCAGCCTTTGCTAAAGATGGCACCATTACTGCCGCCAACTCCAGCTCAATTTCAGATGGCGCTGCCGCATTAATGCTAATGACTCGTAGTCAGGCTAAAGATTTAGGCATTGAAGTACTCGCAACCATTAAAGGCCACACCACCCACGCGCAAGAGCCATCAATGTTTACCACTGCACCGGTCGGTGCCATGAACAAGCTACTTGATAAAGTGAACTGGGCTAAAGAAGACGTGGATCTGTATGAGATCAACGAAGCCTTTGCCATGGTCACCATGCTGGCGATTTCAGAACTTGGACTCGATGCCAATAAAGTCAATGTTAACGGCGGCGCTTGCGCCTTAGGTCACCCAATTGGTTGCTCAGGTGCGCGTTTATTAGTGACCCTAATTTATGCCCTAAAAGCTCGCGGTCTTAAGCGCGGTGTGGCGTCACTTTGTATTGGCGGCGGTGAGGCCACTGCTATGGCGATTGAGCTGTAAAAAGCGCTAGAGCTAGTATTCAGTAAGGCTGATACCAGCAATTAGAAGTAACAATCACAATCAACAAGACCGGACCCGTACATAGCCAAGGCAATTATAGCCACATAATAAAAGGCCAAGCGGGTTCATCATTTTGCAAACGTCAGTAACGACATTGCCAAAGTAGGAAGCGATATGACAACTCAAGTGAAGCATTACATCAACGGTGAATGGGTACTGGGCCAAGGCGACAAGCAAATAGCCGTGACCAACCCAGCAAACAACGAAACCATTGCCGTTGTTAATGCAGCAAACGATGCCGAAGTACTTAGCGCTATTGCTAGCGCTAAAACCGCTTTTCAAAGCTGGAAAGAAGTGCCTGTTTCAGAGCGTGCAAGGGTTATGCTTAAGTATCAACACCTGCTGAAAGAGCATCATGACGAGATTGCCACCATTCTTGCGCAAGAAACCGGTAAAACATTTGATGATGCAAAAGGCGATGTTTGGCGTGGAATTGAGGTCGCTGAACACGCTTGTAATATCGCATCGATGATGATGGGTGAAACCGTTGAAAACGTGGCTCGTTCAATCGACACCTACAGCTACACTCAACCACTTGGTGTTTGTGCAGGTATTACTCCATTTAACTTCCCAGCGATGATCCCACTGTGGATGTTCCCACTGGCGATTGCGTGCGGTAACACATTCGTTCTTAAGCCATCAGAGCAAGACCCAATGACGCCGCAGCGCTTGATTGAGCTGTTTGAACAAGCTGGCGCGCCAAAAGGTGTGGTGCAGCTGGTTCATGGTGATAAAACCGCTGTTGATATCCTATTAACTCATCCTGATATTAAAGCCATCTCATTTGTCGGTTCGGTGAATGTTGGTCAGTACATTTACAAAACCGGTACCGATAACTTAAAACGTGTGCAAGCCTTTGCGGGTGCTAAAAACCACTGCGTGATTATGCCTGACGCAAATAAACAGCAAGTGATTAATAACTTAGTGGGGGCATCGGTCGGTGCGGCCGGTCAGCGTTGTATGGCGCTGTCAGTTGCGGTATTTGTTGGCGCAGCGAAAGAGTGGATCCCTGAGCTAAAAGAAGCGATTGCCAAAGTTAAGCCAGGCCTTTGGGACGATAAAGACGCCGCTTATGGCCCTGTTATTAGCCCTGCAGCTAAACAACGTGTGGTGAGCTTAATTGCTCAAGGTAAGGAAGAGGGCGCAGATTGCTTGCTAGATGGTACTGACTTTACGGTTGAAGGATATGAGTCAGGCAACTGGGTTGGCCCCACCATGTTCGACAAAGTCACTACTGATATGAGCATTTATAAAGAGGAAATTTTTGGTCCAGTGCTTTGCTGCATGAATGCTGAAACCTTAGAAGATGCAATTGCGATTGTGAACGACAGCCCTTACGGCAACGGCACATCAATCTTTACCGCCAGTGGCGCGGCCGCACGTAAGTATCAGCACGAAATTGAAGTCGGTCAAGTCGGCATTAACGTGCCTATTCCAGTGCCATTACCTTTCTTCTCGTTCACCGGTTGGAAAGGCAGTTTCTATGGCGACCAACATGCTTATGGTAAGCAAGCTGTGCGTTTTTACACTGAAACCAAAACCATTACAGCTCGCTGGTTCGAGTCTGATATTGCCGTAGCGTCTGCACCCAATATGACGATTGATCTTAAGTAAACATTACCTCGCCATCTAAGCAGGTGGCGAGGTTTTGGTGACGATAAGATTTCAACAAGCAAATATCACAAATTAATAACGAATAGAGGTCTGTGCTGCGAGATAAAGCCGCAATAAAAAGACCCAACGCCTAGCGCTAAATACGCTGTTAAGGCATTAGACAGAACAAATAGGAGTACCCTAATGGATTTCAACCTCAATGAAGACCAACGTCAATTCGCCGATTTAGCCCAGCAATTTGCTGCTGAAGAGCTAGCGCCGTTTGCAGCTAAATGGGATGAAGAACATCACTTTCCAAAAGATGTGATTCAAAAAGCCGGTGAGCTTGGTTTTTGCTCTTTATATTCGCCAGAGTCAGAGGGCGGTATGGGGCTGTCTCGTTTAGATTCATCGATTATTTTTGAGCAGCTATCCATGGGCTGCACCGCTACAACCGCGATGTTAACTATCCATAATATGGCAACGTGGATGATCACTAGCTTTGGCTCTGAAGTATTGCGTCAAGAGTGGTCAGAATCATTAACCACAGGTGAAAAGCTTGCCTCATATTGCTTAACTGAACCAGGCGCGGGTAGTGATGCGGCATCATTGCAAACCAAAGCGGTACGTGAAGGTGATGAGTACGTTATTTCTGGCTCTAAAGTGTTTATTTCAGGTGCGGGCGCAACTGAGATGTTAGTGGTGATGTGCCGCACAGGCGAAGCCGGGCCAAAAGGCATTTCAGCCATTGCGGTACCCGCAGATGCTGCAGGGGTTATTTACGGAAAAGCGGAAGATAAAATGGGCTGGAATGCTCAGCCAACTCGTCAAATCACTTTTGAAAATGTACGCGTGCCAGTGGCATATCTTCTGGGCGAAGAAGGTCAAGGTTTTACCTTTGCCATGAAAGGCCTTGATGGTGGTCGCATCAATATCGCCACTTGTTCAATTGGTACAGCGCAGGCGGCACTTGAGCGCGCGACAGAATATATGAACGAGCGTAAGCAGTTCGGCAAACCGTTAGCGGCCTTTCAAGCGTTGCAATTTAAGCTTGCCGATATGGCAACTGAGCTAGTGGCTGCTCGTCAATTAGTGCGTTTAGCGGCGTTTAAGTTAGATGTTCAAGATCCTGAAGCCACAGCCTATTGTGCTATGGCTAAACGTTTTGCTACTGATATAGGTTTTAAGGTGTGTGACGAGGCTCTGCAGATCCACGGTGGTTACGGCTACATTCGTGAATACCCATTAGAGCGCCATATGCGTGATGTACGAGTGCACCAAATTTTAGAGGGAACTAACGAAATCATGCGCTTAATTATTTCGCGTCGTTTATTAGATGAAAACGCCGCTGCGATTTTATAGGCCGATTTTTACCAGCATTCAAATGATTTCAGTTTTGTATAGGGAGTTACCATGTCAAACCAACAACAGTCTTTATTAATCGAGCGCATCGTCGGCAATACTGCGGTGATCAGCATGAATAATCCGCCTGCCAATACCTGGACGGCCGAAAGCTTACAGGAGCTAAAACATAAAGTTTTAGCGCTGAATGAAAATAAAGATGTTTACGCCTTAGTGATCACTGGTGAAGGGCAAAAATTCTTCTCAGCTGGCGCCGATTTAAAGCTGTTTGCCGATGGCGATAAGCAAAACGCAGCCGAAATGGCGCGCTATTTTGGTGAAGCGTTTGAAACCTTAAGTGCATTTCGTGGTGTGTCAATTGCGGCAATTAATGGTTATGCCATGGGCGGTGGTCTAGAAGTGGCATTAGCATGTGACTTACGTATTTGTGAAGAACAAGCGCAGCTGGCACTGCCAGAAGCGACAGTGGGTTTATTGCCATGTGCGGGCGGCACCCAAAACTTAACTGCGCTAGTCGGCGAAGGTTGGGCAAAACGTATGATTTTATGCGGTGAGCGCATCACTGCAGCAAAAGCAGAGCAAATTGGTTTAGTGGAAGAAGTCGTAGAGCAAGGTAATGCGTTTAATGCCGCGATGGGTCTTGCTGAAAAGGTCGCTAATCAAAGTCCAAGCAGCGTAAAAGCTTGTAAAACCTTAGTGCAAGCTGGCCGCAGTATGCCGCGTTCACAAGCGTTGCCATTAGAGCGAGAACTGTTTGTTGAGCTGTTTGATACTGAAGATCAAGCCGAAGGGGTTAATGCTTTTTTGAACAAGCGCAAAGCTAACTGGAAGAACGGCTAATGAGTGAGCTAAATACGAAAACAAGCAATATGCTAACAAACAATGAGCAAGTGCTATTTAGCACGCTAATCACAGATTCAGGTATGCAAGTCGGTGTTGCCACATTAAACATCGAAAAGGCACTGAATGCGCTAAATCTTAATATGGTGCAGGCATTAACAGAGCAGTTAACGGTTTGGCAAAGTGATAGCAATATCGCTGCGATTATACTTGATGGCGCTGGAGAAAAAGCCTTTTGCGCTGGCGGTGATGTACGAGCAATTCACCAAGCATCAGTTGCCACTCCGGGTGAAGTTACAGAGTCTGCAACTGAGTTTTTTAGCCAAGAGTATCAGCTAGATTATTTGCTACATACATTTGGTAAACCTGTCATTGTCTGGGGCGACGGTATTGTGATGGGCGGTGGTCTAGGTTTAATGATTGGTGCAAGTCATCGCATCGTTACTGAGCGCTCACGCGTCGCTATGCCTGAAGTGACTATCGGTTTATACCCAGATGTTGGCGGCAGTTATTTCTTAAATCGTATGCCAGGTAAAAGTGGTCTGTTCTTAGGAATGACGGCTTACAACATGTCAGGTAGTGACGCCTTATATGTGGGCATAGGTAATCACTATCTTAACGCTGATGATAAGGCAGCCTTGTTCAAGCAAATCACATTATTGCCTTGGGGCGATAACCAAGATGCAAACCATCAACTGCTAAGTGACATGTTAAGTACCATGAGTGCGGCATGTGCAACACCAGCTTCTCACAGCGTACTTGAGCAAAATCAGCTATTAATAGATGAGTTGATGACAGGTTCACTCGATGAGGTGTTAGTTAACGTCAGTCAAATTGAATCAAGCACGTTAGAAGCCAACCCTTGGTTAGCTAAAGCGGTAAAGACCATGCAAGCCGGTAGTCCGGTTAGCTTGAATTTAGTGTATCTACAATCACTACTAAGTCGTGAGCTTAGCCTTGCTGAGTGCTTTAAATTAGAACTTAGTTTAAGCGTTAACTGCTGCGCCAAAGCTGATTTTAGTGAGGGTGTGCGAGCCTTGCTTATCGACAAAGACCGCAACCCTAAGTGGCAATTTAGCGATGTTGCATCAATCCCTGAAGGCTTTGCGCAATCGTTAATGCAATCACCTTGGGCTGATAATGTGCACCCACTAAAGGATTTGCACTAAGTGATTCATCTGGTGGGTTTTAAACTCACCAATAACAGTAAAGCGCTGCGGTGAGTGGTATTGGCCGCGATTAGAGAGCTGAATAAGGTTCAAACACTCACAAACGAGAACCGGAGTGAAACATGAGTACAGTTGCATTTATTGGTTTAGGAAACATGGGCGGGCCGATGGCGGTCAACCTGATTAAAGCGGGTTTTACCGTAAAAGTATTTGATTTAGTTCCTGCAGCAATGCAGTCACTGGCTGAGCAAGGCGCACTGACTGCTACAAGTGCTTGTGGCGCTGCGGCAGGGGCAGACATAGTGGTAACTATGTTGCCAGCGGGTAAGCATGTGCGTGGCCTGTATGTCACAGATGACACCAGCAAAGGTTTAATCGATGTGGTTGCACCGGGCACCTTGCTAATTGATTGCTCAACGATTGATGCCGATAGTGCACGTTTTGTAGCAAAACATGCCGCTGATAAAGGCCTAGAGTTTATTGATGCGCCAGTATCAGGCGGTACAGCAGGCGCAGCTGCTGGTACATTAACCTTTATTTGTGGTGGTAGCGATACAGCATTTGAACAAGCCCAAGGTGCACTTAACGCCATGGGCGGCAATATCTTCCATGCTGGTGGTCCCGGTGCTGGGCAAGTCGCTAAAATATGTAATAATATGCTGCTGTCGGTATTAATGGTTGCTACATCTGAGTCATTACAGATGGGTATCGATCACGGGCTCGATCCGAAAGTGCTGTCTGACATTATGAAAGTCAGCAGTGGTGGAAACTGGACCTTAGATAAATATAATCCATGTCCAGATGTGATGGAGTCTGTGCCTTCATCAAACGATTACCAAGGCGGCTTTATGGTCGACTTGATGGTGAAGGATTTAGGTTTGTCGCAAGAAGCGGCGCTACTATCTAATTCGAGCACACCGATGGGCGCGTTGGCGCGTAGTCTTTATGTTAATCATGCTAAGCAAGGTAATGGTAAGCGTGATTTTTCAAGTATTTTTGAGCAATTTGCTAATTCAGAACAGAATAAATAAAGGGTGATCCAATGGATTTAAAAGATAAGGTTGTTGTTATTACTGGCGGTGCTGGTGGGCTAGGTTACGCGATGGCGGAAAATTTAGCGGCTGCAGGGGCTAAGTTAGCACTTATCGACGTTGACCAAGAGAAGTTGGAAAAAGCCTGTGCAAACATTGGTGCAACTACAGAGGTACAAGGTTACGCAGTCGATATTACTGATGAAGAAGATGTATTTGCTACGTTCCAATATATTAAAGAAGATTTTGGTCAGGTGAATGTGTTGGTAAACAACGCCGGTATTTTACGCGATGGTTTACTGCTTAAAGCCAAAGAAGGCCAAGTGTATGACCGTATGTCATTCGATCAATTCCAGTCTGTAATCAATGTTAACTTAACTGGTTCATTCCTGTGTGGTCGTGAAGCGGCTGCCGCTATGATTGAAACTGGCCAGCAAGGCGTGATTATCAATATCTCGAGTCTTGCTAAAGCCGGTAACATGGGCCAGTCAAACTACGCAGCGTCTAAAGCGGGCGTGGCTGCAATGAGTGTTGGATGGGCTAAAGAGCTTGCTCGTTACAACATTCGTAGCGCAGCAGTCGCACCGGGTGTAATTGAAACAGAAATGACTGCAGCAATGAAGCCTGAAGCACTAGAGCGTTTAGAAAAGATGGTGCCTGTTGGACGTTTAGGTCAAGCTGAAGAGATTGCTTCGACAGTACGTTTTATCATTGAGAATGACTACGTTAACGGCCGCGTATTTGAAATTGACGGCGGTATTCGTCTGTAAACATACAGCGAATACAAAAAATGGTGTCAACAGTGAGGACGTTTAGGTCAAGCTGAAGAGATTGCTTCGACTATACGTTTCATCATTGAAAATGACGATATAAAGGCTAGGTCAACGGCTGTGTATTTGAAATTGACGGCGGCATTAGTTTATATGTTTCAATACAGTTATGTTGTTAAAAACGGGCAGTAGCCCGTTTTTTTATGCCTGATAGTCAGAGTTTGAATATCGACCAAGCTATGGGTCATAATAGTATGATTGTTAAAGGAGTATGGAAGCGAAATGGATAAGCTTGAAAGAGCGACAAAAATAATGATGTTGGTTGTGGGCTGTGTCGGTCTGGTGGTGATCTATTTCGGTTTTTTCTATCTAATGTTTACAGGTAGAAGTACTGCGGCAATTCCTTGGTATATTTTACTTTCACCTTGGGTTTGCATCTACTTTGGCTTAAGTCGGCATAAGCAAATTGGTGTGATCCACTGGTTTGTTAATAAGTGGCGCCGTAAGCCTTAGTCGTGATAATACAGCCAACAAAATAACTACGCTTTTTAGGGTTGAGCCTTAGGTAAAGAATGAGACTGATAATAACGACATTACTGGCATTTATTAGCCCGCTTTTGCTAACTGGCTGTGATTATGCTGCTAAAGTGACGGAGCTTGAACCTGCCACTCCACAGGTCGATGGTGCATATATCGCAGAGTACGGCAGTTGGGCTTCACCTGTGACACCTGAAGATGTTTATGATCTAGCAGATGATATCAGCGATGTTCGTGCTACAACTCAAGGTATTTACTTTGTCCAAAGTAATGCTAATAACGAGGGCAAGAAAGGCGTATATCGGTTTGATATTGACGGTGGTGTAACCAAAGTTGTGTCATCTAACTTTAATATTCGTAGTCGTGTGCACGAATATGGCGGTGCCCCTTATGCTGCAATTGGCAACAGTTTGTTTGCTACCAAATTTTCTGATCAAATTCTTTATCGTATTGCGCCTAACCAAGCGCCATTTGCGCTAACGCCCAATGGGACTCGCCATGCTGGTTGTATCTCTAACCCTAAAGCGTCGCGACTTATTTGCGTGCGCGAAGATCATCGCGTTAAAGGTGAACCCGTTCATAGCCTTGTTGGCATAAACTTAAGTTATGCCGATGAAGGGGAAACTTTAGCTAGCGGTGCCGACTTTTATAGTATGCCGGTGTTGTCACCGGATCAGAGTCAGCTCGCTTGGATTGCATGGAACCATCCAAATATGCCGTGGGATCAAACAGAGCTTTGGTTGGCCGATCTTGATACTAAAGGCGTTATCCAAAATCCACGCAAGATAGAAACTCAACAAAAAGGCTCAATAACTCAGCCATTATTTAGCCCTACAGGGCAGCTTTACTTTATTGCGGACTTTAATAATTGGTGGAATATCTACCGCCTTGATCCGCAATTAGTGCCTGAAATCGTCCTAGAAAAGCAAGCAGATTTTGCAGACGCTGACTGGCAAGTCGGCAAATATAATTATGCTTTTGAAAATGAACATAGAATGGTTGCCAGTTATAATCACGATGGTTTAGCGCAGCTTATACGCATTGATACTCATAGTGGCGTGACCGAACCTATTGCGGTTGATTTTGCTGAAATAAACTATGTCACTCAAAATGGTAACGATGTGCTGTTTGTGGGAGCAAAAGAAACGCCTGAAAAGGGCATTTATAAAATCCAAGGCCGCGCAGCCCAGTTAGTTTATGCGCCAAACCTGTCGGTAATGGATCCTAATTTTATTTCACGCCCTCAAAGCTTAAGCTACCGAACCGGCAATGATGAGACAGCTCACGGTTATCTTTATCCACCTAAGAACCCTAACTATACTGGCCCTACTAATAAAGAGCCGCCATTAGTGTTGATGATGCACCCAGGGCCTACCGCAAAAGCGAGTCGCGCCTTTAGGCGAGATATTCAGTATTGGACCAGCCGTGGTTTTGCCGTATTTGATGTTAATTATCGTGGCAGTACCGGTTTTGGTCGTGACTACCGTAATAGCTTATATGGTAATTGGGGCAAGTCTGATGTTGAAGATGCCGTGCGTGCAGCAGGTTTTCTTGTAAACCGCGGCGATGTTGATGGGCGTAAATTGGCGATTAGAGGTAATCGTGCTGGTGGCTTTACTGCATTATCAGCGGTTGCTAATTACAGTACCTTTGGCGCTGGCGTGAGTTACTCAGGGATCAGCGATATGGAAGAGTTTAAACGTCACTCTCATAAGTTTGAGTCGCACTATTTATTACGTTTGCTCGGTAGTGTTGAAAACTACCGGCAGCGCTCAGCAATGGCCAATTTAAAAGGGGTTAATGAGCCATTGTTATTAATTCAAGGAGTCAATGATTCACTGATCCCAGCCGAGCAGTCTTTGATAATTTATGAAGCGGTCAAACGAAAGGGAGTGCCAGTAACCTATCTAGCCTTTAGCGATGACGCCGCTAATCGTGTGTCACCTGAAAGCAAAAAACAGGCGCTTGAAGCCGAATTGTCGTTTTATGGGCAAATCTTTGGCTTTACGCCTGCAGGCAGTCTGCCTGCTTTAGCGATTGAAAATATTGAGCACTTACGCAGGCGTTAAGCTCGTATAAGTAGTATTTTGCTTGGGATCAGCACTTTTTGCATGCGTGTTGACTAAGGCCGCTTAAAATCGCGCAATCAGGCTGATTGCCGCCTTGGCAGTCATGGATTAACGACGCTAATTGTAATTTCAGCTCAGTTAACTGGCTAATGCGGGTTTCAATATCCTGTAAATGATGTTCCGCTAAGGCTTTTACATCTGCCGCGTTACGAGCGGTATTATTTTGCAGCTCGAGCAGCGCCTTACTATCGTCTAAAGTGAAACCCAAGGCACGGCAATGTTGAATAAACTCTAATGATTCAACCGACTTTTGATTGTATTCACGATAGCCATTGTCACCACGTTGGCCGACCACTAAACCAATATCATGGTAATAACGAATACTCTTAACTGAAAGCCCTGTTAATTTAGCCACTTCGCCAATCTTCATCACACTTTCCTCAAACAATGCTAATTACAGTTTGACTCTCCCCTTATGGGAGACATTAGCATAAATCTATCTTATACAGGGTTAAAGCCTTTTATATCTCAACTCGGATGCTCGCTGCCTCGAACAACACCGGTTGAATGTTTCGAGCTGGGATATAAAACCAATTATTTAAGGAAAATCTAATGGCTAATTTCAATCTGTATGTACCTAAAATGGGCTGCGCCAGTTGTGTAGCAAAGATTGAGAAAGCATTTGGTCAATCCGCTAAATCGGTATCGGCTACGGTCAATCTTGCTGACAAATTAGTATTGGTATCGGGTGATATTGCCAGCGATACAGCGCTTGAGATCATTAAAAGTGTCGGCTTTGATGGTGAGTTAGTGATTGACGCAAAAATAGCGGCAGAGCAAAAAGCAGCGGATGAAGCTAAAGAGTATCGGCTGCGAATGATGCAAGCGGCAGTTGGTTTAGGCCTTGGCGTGCCTTTAATGCTTTGGGGCTTGCTTGGCGGTGAGATGATGGTTAATAACCAAGCTCAGCAATGGGCATGGGGCACTGTAGGTGTGCTGACTCTGCTAGTCATGCTGCTAACGGGACGCCATTTTTATCAAGGTATGTGGCGCGCAATTAAAGCGAAAAGCGCCAACATGGACACTTTAATTGCCCTCGGCACGAGTGCCGCATGGATATACTCTATGATGGTGGTTGTAGCGCCAGACTGGTTCCCAGCCGATACCCGCCATGTGTATTTTGAAGCCAGCGTAATGATTTTGGGTTTAATTAACTTAGGCCATGCATTAGAGCTACGCGCCCGCGGTAAAACCAGCGAAGCGGTACAAGCTTTACTCGGTCTGCAGGCAAGCACTGCGATTCGTATTACCGACAATGGTGATGAGGAAGTGCCTATTGAGCAGTTGCAACTAGGTGACAGATTACGCTTACGTCCGGGTGATAAAGTTGCACTCGATGGTGAAGTAGAAAGCGGTCAGAGCTTGATTAATGAGTCGATGTTAACTGGAGAGCCGATCCCTGTCGCTAAAGCGCAAGGTGATAAAGTGAATGCCGGTACAGTTAATGCAAATGGTAGCTTGATTTATAAGGTAACAGCCAAAGCAACCGATACTAAGTTAGCCAAAATTATCGAGTTGGTGCAGCAGGCACAAATTTCAAAAATGCCGATAGGGCGCTTAACCGATAAAGTCTCTGCCTACTTTGTACCGGTTGTGGTGATGATTGCGATTATCAGCTCGCTAGTTTGGTATAACTTTGGTCCAGAGCCTGCGCTTTCTCATGCATTAGTCGTACTCACTAGCGTGCTTATTATCGCGTGCCCTTGTGCACTCGGTTTAGCAACGCCTATGTCGATTATGGTGTCGGTTGGCCGCGCAGCAAAGTTAGGCGTGTTAGTCCGTAACGGTGAGGCGCTACAAACTGCCAGTAAAGTCACCACTGTAGTACTCGATAAAACAGGCACTGTGACCCAAGGCGCGCCGGAGTTAACCGATATACTGATGTTAAGCGAATCGGGATTAGCAGAACCCGTTAATAAAGCTGAACTTTTAAAAAATGTCGCCTCGTTGGAGCAACATTCTGAGCATCCGCTAGCAAGCGCTATCATCAGTAAAGCCAAAGCAGATGGCCTAGTATTGGTCGAGCCGGAGCGCTTTACCAATTACCAAGGCAAGGGTATTAGCGGCCAAGTTAATGGTCAGCGATACAGCGTCGGTAATGTCAGTTTAATGCAGCAGCTCCAAATTGCTGGAACGGTAAATTGTGAGCAGCTAAGTAACGATTTTGCAAGCCAAGCAAAAACGCCAATATTTGTCGCAGTAGATAAACAACTGGTAGCAATAATGGCGATTGCAGATCCGATTAAAACCGATGCGCTAGCGGCCATTAGTGCCATGAAGGCCAAGGGTTTAAAAGTGGTGATGCTCACAGGTGATAACCAAATTACCGCTAATGCTGTGGCGCAAAAAGTAGGGATTGATACTGTTGTTGCTAATGTATTGCCAGAACAGAAACAAGCTAAAGTGCAGGAGTTACAACAAGCTGGTGAAGTCGTTGCTATGGTGGGGGATGGCATTAATGATGCGCCAGCGCTAGTCAGCGCCGATGTGGGTTTTGCGATGGGCGAGGGGACAGATATTGCGATTGAAAGTGCCGACTTTACCTTGTTGTCATCGCGCTTAATGGTGATTAACGACACCTTGGCACTATCAAAAGCGAGCATGAATAACATCAAGCAAAACTTATTTGGCGCGTTTATCTATAACACTTTGGGCATTCCGGTGGCGGCAGGCTTATTGTTCCCGTTTACAGGTATGCTGTTAAGCCCTGTTGTTGCGGGCGCAGCGATGGCGTTATCTTCACTTACTGTGGTGACCAATGCCAACCGCTTACGTAGGCTTTCGTTATCATAAGTGGCGGTAAAACAAGCTGTAATATCTATAAGGAGCCAATGGCTCCTTATTTTTATGACTCGTATTTTCTGTCACTAAAAACCCTTGTATACTCCGCGACCCCGCAAAGTAAATGTTAACGTCTAGCGTATAGATGGCCCCTAAGTAAGAGCGCACAATGAGAGTGATCCAAGCAAATCGAATCGATTTAAAATCAAACACCGAATTAAATGAATATTGGCTGCAAGATGCGATATGTGACCTTCCGTCCATACTTGGTCTTGGAGCTCTTACGCTGAAAGATAAAGAAAGAGTACAAAAGTACGGTCGCTTAGATATCCTGCTACAGAATAATGACACCCGTTATTGTGTGGAAGTGATGGTGGGTAAACTCGACCCAGACCATCTATTTCGCGGCATAGAATATACCCAGCATGAGCAAAGCCTCTACGGTAACCATTATCAACATGTATGTGTTTTGATAGCGGAAGATGTCACTAACCGCTTTTACAACATACTCAACCTTGTCTCTATGCCAATCATAGTGTTGCAAGTTGCTGCATTCGAGAACCAAGGTGGTGTTAGTCTGCAGTTTACTAAGGTATTTGATAGTACTCATCAGCTAGAATTAATCGAAGAGCAAGCTGAGCAAGAATATTTTAAACCGAGTCTGGAAAGTTGGCAGGGCTGTGACTATAGGAGCACTGCAGTAGCGCATGTGGAGACGATTGAGGCATTGGTAAAGGGTTTTGATCAAAGCACGGTTGCGCGCTTTACCAAAAGTTATATCAGGTTTGGTGCCAATTATATTTTCTTGATCCCACGTAAAGGTGCTGCGATAGTTGAAATCAAGCTGCCCGATAAAGAATACGATCACCTCGTTACAAAAGCGGGTTTTGAATTGATGCCGTATCGTGAAGCAACAAAGCAGATTAAATTTAAGATTAATGATCTTAACGATACCACGGGGCTGAGTAACATCATCCAAGCCTATTTCGAACATCAAGTGCAAACTTGTGACAGCGATATAGACTAAAGCGGCGGGGCTTTAAAAGGTAAAGGCAATGTCTTTGGATTGCAGACATTGCTAGCCTGCAGCAGAGCAATAATCTATAGCGAGCGCAATGAGCGCAAAATTCATCTAAATGTCACCTCAAACGCCCATTGCCAGTTGATAAATTAGGCTAAAATGCTATAGTATCGCGCTTAATTTTACGGGCGTGATGCCAAGCGGCGTCAACCTACGGCCAGTCGGTCAGAATAGGGCTATCTCCCTGTTCAGGACTTACTGGCTTTTGTTTTATCTATGATGACGTTAATCATATAACCAAAAGCGGAATTGTCACTTTGATTACTACAGCTAATATCACCATGCAGTTTGGCGCTAAGCCACTGTTTGAAAACATCTCAATTAAGTTTGGCGGCGGAAACAGATACGGTCTGATCGGCGCTAACGGTTGTGGTAAATCAACCTTCATGAAAATCCTTGCTGGTGATTTAGAGCCTACTGCAGGTAACGTTTCATTAGACGTGAATGAGCGTTTAGGTAAGCTTAGCCAGAACCAATTTGGTTATGAAGAATACAGTGTTGTAGATACTGTAATTATGGGCCACGCAGAGCTTTGGAAAGTGAAGCAAGAGCGTGACCGTATCTACTCACTACCAGAAATGTCTGAAGAAGACGGTATCAAGGTTGCGGATCTTGAAATGGAATTCGCTGAGATGGACGGTTATACCGCTGAATCTCGCGCTGGCGAACTGCTAATGGGCGTAGGTATCGGTGTTGAGCAACACTTTGGCCTAATGAGCGAAATCGCACCAGGCTTTAAGTTACGTGTACTTTTGGCACAAGCATTGTTCTCAGATCCAGACGTACTGCTACTTGACGAACCAACCAACAACTTGGACATCGATACCATTCGTTGGTTACAAGAGATGCTAAACCAACGTAACAGCACCATGATTATCATCTCGCACGATAGATATTTCTTGAACTCTGTTTGTACTCATATGGCTGACTTGGATTACGGTGAACTACGTGTATTCCCTGGTAACTACGATGAGTACATGATGGCAGCACAGCAAGCGCGTGAGCGTTTAATGTCTGACAATGCTAAGAAGAAAGCACAAATTGCTGAGCTTCAAGGCTTCGTTGCGCGTTTCTCTGCTAACGCTTCTAAAGCTAAGCAAGCAACATCACGTGCTAAGCTAATCGACAAGATTAAACTTGATGAAGTTAAAGCATCTAGCCGTGTTAACCCATTCATCCGTTTCGAACAAGAGAAGAAATTGTTCCGTAACGCATTAGTGGTAGAAGATTTAGCAAAAGGTTTTGATCACAACCTATTTAAAGATCTGAACATCATTGCTGAAGTTGGCGAGCGTATTGCAATTTTGGGTGATAACGGTGTGGGTAAAACGACACTACTACGTACATTAGTACACGATATCCCACAAGACAGCGGTACTATTCAATGGTCTGAAAACTCTGCGATTGGTTACTACGCGCAGGATCATGAGTCAGATTTCGCTAATGACATGACATTGTTTGAGTGGATGAGCCAGTGGCGTAAACCAGAAGATGACGATCAATCAGTTCGCGGTTACTTAGGCCGTATGCTGTTTGGTTCTGACGACATTAAGAAGTCTGTAAAAGTGCTTTCTGGTGGTGAAAAGGGTCGTATGTTGTTTGGTAAGCTAATTATGCAAAAGCCAAATATCCTATTACTTGATGAACCAACCAACCACATGGATATGGAATCAATCGAGTCATTAAACAACGCACTTGAAATGTACGAAGGTACATTACTGTTCGTCAGTCATGACCGTGCATTCGTATCATCACTAGCGAACCGTATCCTTGAGATCACACCAAACGGCGTGAATGATTTCAAAGGCACTTACGATGAGTTCCTAGCGAGCAAAGGTATTGAAGGTTAATTAACCTTCAATAATTGAAAGTTATAAATAAAAGCCCGAGAAATCGGGCTTTTTTGTGTCTCGGTAAAATCTGAGTTGTTGGTAATAATTGGTATTAATTATCTAATTCCAAATATAAAGGTTTGCCGATATCGTCACTGGCTAAAATTGTTTTACCGTCCTTTTCAAAAGGGGTCACCCAGGGTGTCCAATCACCATCCCAGATGACATGCTCAAACACAATGCTACTCGCTTGAGTTTGCCAGTCTAATTTCTGTAGTAAGGTTCCATCATAAAAGTAGCTAACATCCTCACCGCCAGAGGTCCTTAAAACATAAAGCTCTTTTGTTGCTTCATGCCAGTAGAAATCTAAAACCACTTCAAAGTTTTTGATGTAATCAAAAGTTACAGGTTCTACATCGTTAAAGGAGTAATTTCCTGGGTTGAGCCAAATACTAACCGGTGCATTTTCTGTATCGTGACCTCCAGCGACTAAGTCAGCGATTCCATCGTCATTGATATCAATCATTTCAACAGTATAAAAATTGCTATAGCGTTCTAGTATTGGGCCATTAGCGACTTCGGTAAAATTTCCTTGGCCATCGTTATGGAATATTTGTATAGCTTAATCGTGATTATTACTGTTAGCTAGCATGAGATCAGGAGCGCCATTTCCTGTCATATCTACCATTGAGGCACCGTGCCAGTAGCCAACTCCAATGTCTTTTGCGCGAGTGACGGTAAAACTATGATCTGGCTCTTGTATTAAAATCATAGGATACTCACCAGGGAAAGGCTCTTCATCATACCCAGTACAAGCTACAAAAATATCATCAAGGCCATCTGAATTGATATCTGCTACCAAGGACTTTCGCGGTACAACACAGGCATCGTCACGATTATGAATCGTGACGTCTAGCGGTTGCCAGTCATACATTTCAAAACTATATTCTTGCCAGCGCCAAAAATGAAGCAGTGATGGGTTAAGATTATTGGCTGAAGAATAAATCATCTCAGCTGAAAAAAGATCAATATTGCCTTGCTTAGAAAAGTCAGAGTAGGCACGAGTCGCTTGAAATGCTTCTAACGGAATGATGCTTCGTATGGCGATTCCATGTTTGGATTGCTGGTAAGAGCTTTTTGAAATATCGCTAAAAATGGGTGTGATCACTTCGTTTGTCGGCGGAGGAGTTTCATTATCGTTATCAGATGAACCACCACATGCCGTTAATACAGTTATCGTTGAAACAATTCCCAAAACACGCAACATAATCCCCTCCCAGAACTTAGTTATGCACATAAAATTATATTGTTATTATTTTGTGGGAATTGTAGGTGTTTTAAAATCAGTAAAAAGTTGAAGTTTGCGTTAATTAAGTCAGTGACACCATGAAGACACCCAAGAAATGTAAGAAATTGCTCGATATGACAGCCTTGCGTATCTTTTGGGGGCATATACTGATGAAATCTAATGAAATAACGTACCCAATACAGATAGTTTTTCTCTGTTCTCAAACTGTAATGTTTAGTTCTTAACACTTGCCGAATGGATTCAATAAAAGACGATGGCATAGCTCCTCACTTATCGATACTGTTTATATATACAGTCATAATGATTGTTGGACATTTTTGCCATTATTTGAGAACAAACAAGGAAGGTATTTTAAGTAGGATGTTTATAAGTGACTGTTTAAAAACAACTATCCATAGTGGTTAACTTTCAATACGTCACAAATATGCAAATTCTGAGTTTCACCATGACAAGAGCTAGTATAAGTACAGGCGATGATGGTGTAAGGTGTTGAATTTGAAAATTTTTAAGGTTAGCCTGTTAATATTTAAATCGCTAGGCTGTCTGTTCTTATTCGGAATTCAGCCTAATATACTGTTAAGTGGCTAGGAGGCCCAGAGTATTGTTCACATTTATAAGAAGCCTTTTTTCACATGATTTACTTTTTGAATTAAGTGAAAACAAACTTTCTATTAAAGCTTTTTCTTCCAATATGTCCTTCGAGGAAGAGCCTTATATTGCTATAGAAAACACTAAGAAAGGTGAAGTGATAAAAGCAATCGGAACGGAAGCTAAATCTCTTTCTGCTCCAAATGTTAGAGTACTTAACCCCTTTAAGCACAATCGTTCATTTGTCGCTGATTTTATGTGTGCCGAAAAAATATTGCAGCATGGTATGTACACCATTCATAAGTCAAAAATAAAACCTTCCCCTCGCGTCATTGTTCACCAATTGGAAAAAACCGAAGGTGGATTGACTGATATAGAAGAAAGAGTTTTGCGCGAGTTAGCAATCGGAGCAGGTGCTCGTGAAGTCGTTATATATTTAGGCTCTAAAATCAACACTAACGTTGAAAGCTTTGATACAGTAAAGTCAAGAGTATCAGCCACTTAACAAGTTACTCAAAAGGACGCAAAACGCTTGGCTTGCGCTCCTTCGTCGCTAATTTTAGCCAAGCATTTATGCGCCCATTAGTAAGGCGTTAGGTTTACAGGAAGTGTCATGCATAAATGGTTAATCTTAATCTCTAGTTTATCTCTGGTTGGTTATTCTCTTTTTTCATTGCATTTACCAACGATGGTAAAAGATGCGACAAACATTCCAGTTGATTATTCCAAATTAGCTGAGGTAGAAGCCAGCTTAGATTCAGCTGATGCTGAAACTCTAATAAGCTTAACCAAAATGATGCTTGAGGATATTAAGTCAGATCAATATAAAAATACCGATGTTTTAGATTCAACAATTGAGTTTTACAGTTCTTACGATTTTATTTTATTTGGGCTGTTACTGACTCATTTAGCACTAGTCTTTGGATTTATTTATAAAAGTAAACCTAACAAACGCCTAAACTCCGACAATGTAAAGTTGTCATGATTTTGGCAAACAACGCAAAAAGCCATGCCAACACATTGCGTGTTAGGCGGGCGTTATAAGCTAAATCTCATCGGTGGTGTATGAATAAATACAAATTGAGACTCGTTGTGATCTTATGCATCCAGTTAATCATTACGGTCATTCATAAAGGAATGCCTAATAGATTCGATGAAACAAACTTTTACCACATTTCAAACTGGACTTTTTGGCTCGGAATGTCCTGGGGAACCTTTATTTTTGTGTATGCACTTCGACTAGGTTGCAACCAATGTGGAGCCAGACAAGTATTTCGTGGTATCAGTATTTTCTCGTTACGTTGGCCACAAGATAACTGTCATAAATGTGGTGCCGAAGTGGAATAATGCTTATAACAAGCTGCTAAATTCAGATTCACCAAGGCTGTCATGCCATTTTCTGAGCAAATCGCCCGCCAGCACATGGCTCACTTATTAGCAGGGCGTTATACGTTCCAGGAGTTCAGTGTTGGCTAAGGTTATATTACAAGGATTTATAGTCGTACCAGATTCAGATCTTGAGGTTGTTAAAAGTGAGTTGATTATCCATAAAAAGCTTACTTTAAAAGAGGCTGGTTGCTTAACTTTTACAGTAACACCCGATGAAGTTAATCCGCATAAATTTAGTGTTTACGAAGAGTTCGTAGATCAGACTGCTTTCGATAATCACCAAGCCAGAGTTAAGTCATCTAAATGGGTTGAAATAACTAAAAACGTAGAAAGACATTACCAAATTAGTAGTGGAGAATAAACGTATAACAAGGCGCTCAACAGGACAAACTACAGTTAGTTTTTGCTCCTGCGTCGCTTATTTTAGCGTAGCGTTAGGCACCTTTAGTCTGTAGAGGATAAGAATATATGGAAAATAATATCAGTCGATGTTTAGAGTTATTAAGTGAGATCAAGGGGAGACTGATTGTAATTGGTAACTTAGATATTTTAGGTGAAAGTAAATATTGTGAAACTCAGATCGAATATGCATGCCTACAAATACGGAAAATTCTTGAATTGATTGCATTCGCATCTTTGGTTTCCAATAGTGAGCTTTACAAATCTCAGTATGAAAATTTTGCTAAGTTTTGGAATGCCGAAATAATGTTGCGTGATATGGAAAGGGTAAATAGTAACTTCTATCCCCAACCCGTAACACAAATCCGACGAAATGGTATCATGCATATTGACAATAAAACTGATGATAACTATCTGACTAAAGTTAAATTTTTGAAGGTGTATAAAAAGTGCGGGGCTATTATGCATGCAGACAACCCTTATGGCTCGAAAATAGATTATGGGTATTATAGGAGTGAGTTGCCAAAGTGGCTGAATGACATTATGGCGCTGCTTAATTCTTTTAGTATCCAATTTGTAGGAGAAAGTGATTTTCAACTTTTCCAAATGGGGTCTAGAAAGCAAGCTCCAACGCATATTTCTTTTACCAAACAGGATGCCTAACAAGTGCCTAAACCAAAGGACGCAAAACAGCAGGCTTGCGCTCCTTTGTCGCTAATTTTAGCCTGTTATTTTGCGCCGGTTAGGCAAGCGTTAGGCATTCACTCATGTCCAAGTTTACATATTATAGAAATCTTATATTAGCCATTGTTTGCTTGTTTCTTGGTGTATCCATTGGGTATGTTCAATTAACTCAAGTAAACGGTGGTTTTCCTTATAAAGAAGATCTAGCTAAACGCGAAGGCTTTGTTGATTGGGTTCAGGAATATGAATATGGGGTTCGCTTTGCGTTTGTAGATGACGAGTATAATTTCAATTATCCCTCGAAATCTGACGGCCAAGGTATTGTTTATGATTCTTTACTTAATTCAAAGGCTCAAAGAGTAGAGGTACTCTTTGAGCCTAGAGAAGGTACAAAGCCAATATATACTGATAAAGAGTTTCATGATGTGTTTGACATTAAGGTAGGTGATAATGTTGTTCGTTCTTATGCAGAAACTGAAAAGGCTTGGAAGTCAGATAACTTGCTTATGCCTTTTATTCTAGCTCTCTTTTTAATTGGTGGGCCCTATATTTGGTGGAAAACCAAGAAATAGTTTAAAAATGCCTAACTAGTGCCTCAACAAAGGACGTAAAAAGCTTGGCTTGCGTCACTTCGTTCCTAATTTTAGCCAAGCATTTTTCGCCTGTTAGGCAGGCGTTATGTGTTTCTCGTAGGGAGTAGTTGTGGCATCTAAGGAAGAAAAAAGACGACGTGCAGCTTTAGTTCAAGCAATCGTTGATGAGGATACTAAACGTGCCATCGCAGAAATGCCAATTTCTCTTAAAGAACTCGGAAGTTTGTTTGATTTCTTAGATGTGAAATTAGGTGAGCATGGTTGTGATCACTCAGCCAAATTAACATCAAATTATTTAGCTAAACGTAATTTGAACCAAGAAGTAATACTATCTTGGCTTGCTGATTCTGGCGGTGGTTGCGATTGTGAGGTGCTGGCAAACGTAGAAGAAAGTTGGGAAAGCGAAATTATTAAAAACACATAACAAGAGACTATGGCGTCAATAGCTAAATTTGAGCTTTTGGCGCTTCCCACATTACACCATCTCTTAGCATTGAGTTTAACGTTACAACCATCTTTCTGACGCAGGCAATTATAGCCACTTTCTTTGGTTTTCCAGCTGCTACCAATCGTTGATAAGTTTCTTTAAAAATAGGATTAGATTGAATTGCAGACATCATAGCCATGTATAAAACGGTTCTAACTTGATGTCTTCCTCCTTGAATTTTTCGCATCCCTTTAAACCGTCCACTTTCTTTATTCATTGGGGCAACGCCTACCAAGGCGCTAGCCTGTTTACTATTGATATAACCCAGTTCAGGTAGATTACTAATAATAGAAGCTGCGGCTATTTTTCCGATCCCTTTCATGCTTTGGAGAATGGTGTTTTTAGCTTGATAGTCTGGACATGACTCTATGAGTTTAACTATCTTTGCCTCTATCTTTTCAATCTGAATCTTGAACGCAGTTAAGACAGGCTTTATTGTCATAGCCAGTTCTTTAGGTAGAATTTGAAGACGGTTTTTCTCCATTGTTTGCATGGCTAGTAATTGGTTACGTCTTGCAACTAAATCGCTCATTGAGCGCATTATGTCGGGCTTTAAGGTTGATAAGGGAGGCTTAATAGCTTCACCATAATGAGCAATAAGTTGAGCATCTAACTTGTCTGTTTTTGCTCGCTGACCAATAGCACCTGCAAAGCGTTTAACATGAATTGGGTTAGCGATGACAAACGGTAACTTTGATTCAGCGCAGGCCATTATAAAAGGCATTTCTAACCGACCCGTCGCTTCAATCACAATCCGTTCGAGTTGATACGTTTTCAGTTGTTTAACGGCTTCTTTTATCCCTTTATCATCATTAGTTACGCTAAAAAAATGACCGATTGGACGGATATAAATATCCAGCTGAAACTTGCCAGTATCTACACCTACGTTAATGTTTTGATTAGTTTTTGAATTCATAATAAGCTAACTCTTGCTTGCAAATGCGGGTTCGAGACCCAGTAGACTATTTGAGTATTTTGCTTGGAGTCCTTTGTCGCGTTCGTTCTTGTTATCGGTCTCTCAACTGAGGAGCCATCATTTAATCGAACTGCGACAAGGAAAGCTTTAGTTGCAGCTAAAGCCTGGGTCTCACATTACCCGAAACTGGGTAGTATTTGTAAATCAGGTGGGTTTATTATCCATACAAGAATTTAAAGCGGGACTGCTAACTGTTTGCTCGGTTTCGCTTCGCTACACATTTTTACCCACTATTTTTGTCCGCTTAACGCGGCGTTATACCGCTCCTCACTACCACTGCTTTTACTCTAACCATTATTTGTCCTAAATTGAGTTAACTCTCTCAATGCTAATAACGACTAACGCCTATTAATCGACAAGCATCAAACCAGTTACAGAATTACAGGTATAAATAAAAATTATCATTTTTATAATTAATGATAATTTTTAGTTCTTGTTAGCGATACCTATAATCTCTCCATCGAAACGAGTAACCCATTACAAAATGAATAGTGGAGCAAGATTATGAAGATGAGTCATGTAGGTATTATGGTTGGCGATATGGACAAAGCCGTTGAGTTTTACACCAAAGCTCTGGGCTTAAAACTGGTTATGGATAATACCAAAGTGGTTGAAGAGCGTGAAACCGCCATTGGGAGAATGTGTATCGCCGTATTCGGTGAAGGCTTTAAAGGTTTTAACATTGCACATTTAGTCACAACCGATGGCATTGGTGTTGAATTGTTTGAAATGGTTGATCGTCAAGAGCGCCATGAAGTGGATTTCTCTCGCATTGGCATTTTTCACTTCTCATTGCAAACAGATGACTTTGAAGGCGCTATTAAGCGTACAGAAGAGTTTGGCGGTAAGGTTAGAATGGATATTATGCGTTATCATCCAGAGGATGAGAGTAAGCAAGCGAAAATGGTTTATCTAGAAGATCCATTTGGTAATTTATTTGAGCTTTATTCACATACTTATGAAGAAACCTACGCGTCAGATTACGAATAGTTAATTGCTAAGCCGTTAAATGGCTGGCAGTAAAACGATAGAGGATTAGCAGCAGCTAATCCTTTTTTGCTATCTACGCCCACCTTTAGGTAAATATTAGCTAAGTTTTTAATGTCAGAATGAGTAAGTGTACTCCTGCTAACAGATGGATATCTTTATTCATCATGTTTTAGATCAAATTTTTTAAACTAAATCAGCTTACTTAAAGTCATTTAATTGTTTAGAGTTTGAGCTTGTCACTCTTATTACATGCTGAAAATACATGAAAAAACTACTATTAGTTCCAATGATTGCCCTTGTTACCGCTTGCAGTGCATCAACACATTTGCAAACTGTGCAGCCGGACGTTTCAATTACCATCAACAAATATCAAGAGTTTGTTATTGAGCCGAGCGTGGAGCACACATACTCTACGACCAGTTTTGGTCAATATCGCTTTAAAGCTGAATCTGAAGGTTATGAGCCAATGTATGGCTTAATGCCGCTAAAATTTAATGGTGGTTATTTAGCGGCTGATATTCTATTTTTTGCACCAGCGATGTTTTTTAATCTTCGCGAAGTATTCCCTTTTTATGAATTGGATTTAGAAAACAAGGAAGTTCGTTATAAGAAAAACGAGTCTGACGAATGGACTGTTTACAAACCGAGCCAAGCTGAAATTGAGCGAGCAGTAAAATATTTTGGCGATAGTTAATCATCAATGACTTTACTACCCACAACTTACTATCTGCAACAGAGACAGGCTAAGTAGCAACGGTTTACTACTTAGCCTAGCTGACAAGATAATCACATTGACTAACAAGGTAAAGCTATAAAATGTGCGTATTGCGTTATTAACTTACGTGATCAAGATCTCGTTGGTGTGGTTTGTAGATCGCTTTGTCAGCACATTGTGTAACTAAATTAGATTAACCGCTTTTAATGTTCATTGGCATTTGTATAATTCCGTTCCGGCTAGAGCGTCTCGCTCATTGCCACATTAATGCAAGCCGATACATGGACAAGTGACCAACCCACGGAGCTGGACCGGCAAAACTTATGTAAGTTTTAGATACTTTATTTGTATCAATGGCCGGAAAACTCAAATCGCTCGACTACTATCATTTTCTAGCATTAGATGATGTAGCCTGACGTCAAATGTCGCTTTTTTCAAAGCACCTCTGCGCCAAGACCCAATAAAGTACTAGCAACTTACCTTTTTAGCTCTATTAGGGATAAATGATGTCGTTGTTTATTAGCTTTCTAGGAATTGGTTTTTTAATTCTGTGTGGATGGATTTTCTCAGAAAATCGAAATGCCATTAATTGGCGTACTGTAGCGGGAGCATTTGCGCTGCAAGCCGCGTTAGCTGCATTAGTTTTATATGTGCCGATGGGGCAAAATATTTTGGGCGCCGTGAGCCAAGGCGTTGCCTCAGTATTAAGCTTTGCTGACGAAGGGATTAAATTCCTGTTTGGCGATCTTGCAACCAACAGCTTTGTATTTGCTATTCGTGTACTTCCGCTTGTTATCTTCATTAGTGCGCTTATTTCGATGCTGTATTACTTCGGTATTATGCAGTGGGTGATTAAAATTATCGGCGGTGGTTTACAAAAGGTACTTGGGATCAGCCGTGCAGAATCTTTAGTGACTACGGGCAATATCTTTTTAAGCCAAGGTGAATCGCCGCTACTCGTTAAACCTTTTTTACCTAAAATGACTCGCTCAGAGCTATTTGCGGTAATGACAGGTGGTATGGCATCGGTTGCCGGGAGTGTACTTGGTGGCTATGCTGGCTTAGGTGTTGAGTTAAAGTACCTGATTGCAGCAAGTTTTATGGCGGCACCTGGTAGCCTGATGATGGCTAAAATGTTAGTACCTGAGACCAGTAACATTACCCATCAGCAAGAAATTGATATGAGCAAAAGTGAACACGGTAACGTGATTGATGCGCTTGCCTCTGGTGCAATGAATGGTATGCGAGTTGCGGTTGCAATTGGTACTATGTTACTTGCGTTTATCAGCGTGATAGCCATGTTTAATGCAGGCCTTGAGCTCGCAGGTAGTTGGTTTAACTATGAAGGCGTGACAATGCAAAGCCTTCTTGGCTATCTGTTTGCGCCAGTGGCATTTTTGATTGGTGTACCTGTCAGTGAGATGATGCTTGCTGGTAGCTTTATTGGCCAAAAATTGATTCTTAATGAGTTTGTTGCCTTTATGGACTTCACCACGATTAAAGATCAGCTTTCACAGCACTCACAAGTCATTATTACGTTTGCTTTATGTGGCTTTGCCAATATTGGTTCTATCGCTATTCAGTTAGGCAGTATCGGGGTGATGGCACCTGAGCGTCGCAGTGAAGTGGCAAACCTTGGTTTAAAAGCGGTATTAGCTGCTACTTTAGCTAACTTAATGAGTGCTGCGTTGGCGGGTATTTTTATTAGTCTATAGTGTATATTTTTACAAGCTTTAAAAGCCAAAAGAGCAGCTCAGCTGCTCTTTTTTCATTTTTAAACTCAATATCGAGCAGTGGTTTGCTAAACCAAAATCTTAATGATTGTGAGTTTGGCTTTGGTATTTTTGCATCACATCTTGTGCAACTGTTTGCCCCCACTGCTGACCTGCCATCATAGATTCTTGCATAATACGCGGTTGTACTTTTATCAGCTTCTTACCTGCCGGCGTATCATAAAATGCATTTAGCGCTTGTACTTCCTCCTCAGTTAAATATTTCTGATAAATAGGCACAGTCATTTCAACTAAATCTTCAGGATTAAACTCGGCCATATAATCTGTCCAAAAGCTTTCAGGTGCATCAGGGATAATATTCTTCAGCGCGGGAAGCATTTGTTTCATTGCCTGAACGCCGAGCTCTCCCGCACCGGTTTTTTGCATTAATTGTTTAACACTTTCTGCAGAGGCTTGCTCGGCAAATGCTGGAGATGAGAAAGCAAATACAGTTAAAAAAGGAAGTAGGGCAAGTTTCATTATCAAGGTCCTGCAGCTGAGTATAAAGTCTGTAATGCTAAGAGTGATTGATTAGGGCTGTATGTGCAATAGCAAATAAAATTAAGAGCTTAAAGATAAAATGCATATTTTCGATGTGTGTTTGTAGTCTTTGAATCTAAGAGGCTTTAGACAGCTTTAATGTTAACGAGGTTTGTGGTGACATAGTTAATGGCAAAGAACGACAAAATGAATTTAAAGAACTCGTTAGTCTAAGTATTAGTGTTTCTTATTTAGTCCAAGTTTTAACTCCGCTACTAACTTTAGTTTCGTCGGCTAATCTCATCATAGCGACGCACTAACACTGCATTACTCCTCTTATAGCTAAAAATTATTCAATCTAATCGAAACTAATATCGCGTACGTGTGGGTTATCAATACAAACATGCATATGGGAAATATTATCTAGCTCAACTAAGTGGCCAGCTTGTTCTGAAGAATCTTGCTGAGAATTCGTTTCTGAAATCAGTTTTATACAGTGCTGATTCAATGTATTTCGGCATGTATCAACCGCGATGCCGCTAATTATTTCACCGCTTTTTAAAGTGAGTTTAATAGGAAAGCGGTATAAGCATACCAACTCTATATAGTCATACTGATTACAGGTCATCATATTTACAACTTTAACGTTCGATATTGGTTTTAGATTATAGTGTTGTCCAATAGATAGCAAAAAGGCCTGTCATAGACAGGCCTTAATTTGAGATATTCGACTTAATCAGTTAACTAGCTAATATCTAAACTCACTAGCAATTAAGTTGGAATAGCATCAGTATTAGAAGTAGTAACTAACGCTGATGTTGAATAGTGAGTGGAAGTCATCATCTTGGTTTTCGATGCCTAAACCTGATTGACCACCAATCCATACTGCGTTTTTACCATAAATGTGGTCAACGAAGATGAAGAAGTCAGAAACGGCAATGCTAACACCTGTAGTGTTAATTACAGAGTCATTTAAGTCAGCATTAACGTCTGTATCTGGAGTCAAGTGGCTGTAGTCGTTGTAAACAGTTACAGTTCCCCAGTCATAACCGATAGACTTAGCGATGTTTGCTGCAAAAATTTGACCTTTAGCGGCAACTTCATAAGCGCCTTCACCCATCTTCATCGCGTATAGGCCGTCTTTGCCTTCGCTATCAAACTGGTCGTAGTCGTAATCAACCATTTGTAGCTGTAACTGGTAGCCACTGTACTGCGCATCTAAATGCACTGCATAAGCAGTAGACGTGCCATTGTCATCATGTAGTGAGTCGTAAATTTGACCGTATTCTAGCGATGCGCCAAGTTGTACTGTTAACTTATCGAAGTCTAAAACGTAAGACTGACGAATGTTGAAAGTGTTAGTTTCTTCGTTGTTGTAAGTATTTGTCTTTGTACAGTTTCCTTGAGCATCAGTTGCTACGCAAATGTCACCTGAGAAGGTATCTGCAGCGTAGCTACGAGTATCATTAGCAGCGTATTCGCTGTTTTTGAAGAATGCGATTTCAGAAGTCCAAGCGCCAGAGTTATAAATTGCTTTAGCACCTAGATCGTAATCGTCTTCAAAGCCCATGTAGTAGTTGATACTTTCCCACCAGCTGTGAGAAATAAAGCTCTTGTTACCAAAAGGCTTACCAATGATACCGCCTTGGAATTGCCAATCTTCAACACCATTGTATGCAGCATAAGCGTATTTAACGAAATGGTTGCTTGAAGAGTTTTTGAAAATGTACTTTGCGCTAGCAGTCCAGTTTTCACTAATTTGACTATCGATATCTAATTCCAATGCATCAAACGCAAATTCACCGCCATTTGATTTAGAGGCTTGGTTAGCATCATCAACAAAATACTTAACCTTTAGTGCGCCACCTAATTCAACAGAAGGTTGAAAATCGTCAGCCATAGCAACAGTAGGCGCAGCAAGTAATGCACCAATTAGAATCGATAACTTTAACTTTTTCACTTTTTATTCTCGCTAAATGAAATCCGACATTGGATTTAGGGCAGGAATAGTATCTATATTTTTTTCGGATGTTGTGACTGAATACGCAATCACAGCAGCGATAAAGTATCGATTATTTAATACTGTGAGCTAGATGATACTTTAGATAGCTTTTAATTAATTTGTCTGTAGTAAAAGTAATCGATTAAAGATTTTTAGTTATTATCTAGGTTGTCGCAGAACTTTTATAAAATGAATTTTTACTGTTTTTAAAAAACATCAATATATTTTTTGCTGGAGTTTTAACCTGTTTTTGGTTGAAAGGAACTCGCTCGGATGAGGGGTAAAAAGGCTTTGATAACACATTGCAAAACGCTGTTAGCCCTTTAGTGTCATTTTTCTTACGATTTGTCTTGGGAAGTTTGGCGGACTATTTGTAGTTGGAGCTTAAAGCGAATTTGATTCTATGGAATTGAAACGAATAAAAATAAGACCCATAAATGGGCCTTATAGGATTAACGAGCAATAGTTTAATAACTATTTAAAGCGGTTTTGTAGGTAATCAAACACCGCGCGAATACCAAATGCTTCACCGCCTACAGGGCGGCCTGGTAATTTGCGCACGTTGTATGCCATAACGTCAAAATGGCTCCAGCTAATGCCTTTATCAACAAATTCTTCTAAATAAAGTGCTGCTGTGATTGCGCCGCCAAATGGCGTTTTAGCGCAGTTGGCTAGGTCAGCAATATCGCTACCCGTTAAATCAAGATACGGTCTGTGTAATGGCATACGCCAAACTGGGTCATCAACTTTAAGGCCTGATGCGGTAAAGCCTGCGGCAACTTCTTCATCGTTACTGAAAAAGCCCGGTAGTTCAGTACCGAGTGCGATACGCATGGCGCCAGTTAGCGTAGCAAAATCGATAACTAACTCTGGTTTATCGTTATTGGCTTCAGCTAATGCATCGCATAAGACCAAACGGCCTTCTGCATCGGTGTTGTCAATCTCAACGGTAATGCCTTTGCGCGTGGTAATAACATCGCCGGGTCTAAAGGCATTGGCTGATACGGCGTTTTCAACTGCAGGCACTAGTACGCGTAATCTTACCGGAAGTTTGTGCGCCATGATTAGCTGAGCTAAACCAATAACATGTGCTGCGCCGCCCATGTCTTTTTTCATTAAGCGCATACCTGAACCTGGTTTTAAATCTAATCCACCAGAATCAAAACACACACCTTTACCCACTAATGTCAGCTTAGGGGCTGATTCATCACCCCAAGTCAGGTCGATTAATCGCGGTAAGTTTTCGCTCGCGCGGCCAACCATATGAATTGTCGGATAATTTTGCTCAAGCAATTCATCACCGACAATTTGTTTTATCTCTGCGCCAAACTCAGTGGCCATTTCTGTCATGGTATCGCCAAGGTGCTGGGGCATCATATCGGCGGCAGGCGTGTTGACTAAATCGCGTACTAAAGAGACTGAACGGATAAATTTGTTAGCTTCATCGGCCTGTGCTTGAGTTGGCACAATCAGTACTGGTAACTCTTTAGTATTTTCTTTGTATCGATCGAACTTATAAGCGCCTAAGCCCCAGCTAAAAGCAGCGGTATTGATTTGTTGCTCTGGCGCGCGCAACTCATATTGACCTGCTGGCAATTGGTTGACTAGATCGCCACACAACCAGTATGAATCATCACTGTTGCTAACAAAGATAACTTGCTCTAATTCGCCGTCTGCATTTGGGATTAAGCTTGCGCCGCTGCCACTAAACTTAGTGTTATTTAGCCAGTTATTAACTCGTGGGGCTTGCTGCTCGCGCCATTTGGCATATGCGTCGTTATTAAAAATGAATAGTGGGATGCCTGAAGCACCAGAAATAATAAGGTTGCTCATGTAGGGACTCGTATTTGTTATCAATAATGAGAATTGCTTGGCTAATAGAGTATCAGGCCTTGGATTGGGTAGAAAGGTTGTAGGCGTTTATTTTACTAAGAGGTAAGAGGGTGTAATAGGGCAGGTTAGGATGAATAAATTACTGTCTAAAAACAATTTAGTCTGCGTTAGACTCAAGGTTAGCTTTACTTGCAATACGCATCATATTGGCTTTGCGTTCTGACATATTGTTAAACGAGCTAGGTAATACATCAACGCCAACCATTTGCCCAAGTTTGACTACCAAAGGAATGGTAATTGGCGCAAAAGGCAGAACCGCAAACATGCCTAAACCTAGACCTTTTAAAAGATCAGCAAACTGTTTATTGGCTTCAGTTAGTTCTTCTTTTGAAGCTTGTCTGCAGGTATAACGCTTATAGGTGACTAACATATCTTTAGTCTCTTGCTTTTCTTGAGCAAGCGCATCTTTTAACACCAACATATCGCGCTTTAGGCGCAGCCAAAAACGACGTCTTCCAATACGGATAACGCGAATAGGGGCTTTATGTAGGTGGATGTAGATTTTCATGGCGGCGATTGTGCCACAGTCGACACATTAAACCTAACCTCAAGCGGGCATAAAAAGGTAAAAAAGTGTCAACTGCTTTGTATATCAGCACTTTGCGAGGAACTAGAGAAACTAGCCTGCGCGTAAACTCAATATTTCGCTTAATACTATAGGCTCTGGATAGCGGCAAAACGTCGGATCTTTTTGGTCAATGGCGTAAATTGACATGCGGTCAGCTAACTCGTTACCCTCAATCCCCACATGCGCAGCAACGTGCAGAATGTTGAGCTTATCTTTAATTGAATCATAGAGCTCATGAGATTGCTGGATGATATCTAAGTTCTTAATATCGCCTGCAACTTTGCGTTTCCAGCCCTTGGTTTTCCAGCCATAAGCCCAGTTGGTAATACAGTTAATTGAATACTGAGAGTCACTTAAAATCTGCACGCTCAGCCCTTGTTTTAGCGATTTATCTGCAATTAACAGGGCTTGATGCAGTGCATTTAGCTCGGCAGAGTTATTCGTACCGTTAGCGTTATAAAGGCCATAGTAAAGTTCGGTTAATTCAGCATTGAGATAAACAGCTACACCAGAACCTGCTTTACCTGGGTTGGGCTCACAGCCACCATCGGTAAAAATTGAAACATCGCAGCGAGTTAAATCGATATCTAAACTGGCTTTAGCCGCTGTTTTAGTCTTGCTTGCAGAGGCAGTTTTTTTAGCTCCAGCGCCAAAGTTCGAGCCATAGCTTGGCGCGTTAGCAAAAGCGGCCTTAGCCTCAGCTTCCGTTGGGAATGACTTGTATTTTGCTTGTGGAAACTTATCCACTTGTTTTTTGGTGTAATCCCAGCTGGTAAAAATACCGGTTTCACGCCCGGCCCACACAACATAATACTTTTTAGCCATAAGGCGTAGATCCTAAATTTGGTTAAATAATGGCGTTGTCGCCATTGATATAAAAAGGCGGTAAATTAAAATTACTGAGCTTTTTTGCAGTTAGCTAATAAGTCCACGAAAAACTGAGTACCTTTACGTTCGGCAAAAGCGATGTTGCGCTCAGGGATGGTTTCTGGTTCATCGTAAGTCGATAGCGCCAGCTCCATACTCGCTTCACGAATAATATGCAGAGTTGGGTAAGGAGCGCGATTAGTGTAATTTGCGGCAGAGTCTTGTAGCTCGTCTTCAAAACAGTAGTCTGGGTGAAAACTGGCTAATTGATATTCGCCTTCATAGCCTTGTTCAATAAGCAGGTCATTGGCGATATCAACCAAATCTAAATACAGGTAAAAGCCTTCAAACCCACGAGGTAAAATAAATAAGGTAGTTTCAATTTCTTTATTTTTATCTAAGTAAACGCACTCGTCGATGAGGGCTTGCAGTACATCTTGCAAACGTGACTCGTCAATCACGGCGTAGCGAATACTGGCGCGCTCAACTTCGCGTCTAGCAAAAGGGCAAATGTTATATTTCATAATCACTTGCTTGACCCAGTTTTCGGTTTCTGTTGCGTACGGTTGTAATTCGGGTGGGATTACCTGAGTCATGAGAATGGCCTTTGAAGAGTTATGGGCGGATCATAGGCAGGATCGACAGTACAAGCAAGAGCGCCATAGTGACATTAAATACCTTTTGTTGCCTTTGGTTCTTTAGTAATCGCTTTAATGCAACCCCAAAGCCTAACCAAACAAAAGCACTCGGCAGTGCGACAAAAAAGAACACCAATGCAATGGTTAATACTTGTGGTGCGAGAGCTTGGTTCATGGTGGTGAAAGTCGCAATAGCACCGATCCCCATAATCCAAGCTTTAGGGTTAACCCATTGGAATGCTGCCGCTTGGATAAAGCTAAGTGGGCTTGCCGTGTCTTTGCCGTTCATTTTTGCGCTGCTGCTGGCAATTAGCCAAGCCAAATACAATAAGTAAGCAATACCAACATATTTTATGATGCTATGTAATATGGGATAAGCTTGAAATACAGCGCTTAAACCTAGGCCAATGGCAAGCACCATAGTCGGAAATCCAATACAGATCCCTAACAAGTGCGGCAGGCTACGTTTTATCCCAAAGTTCACTCCAGATGACATCAGCATTATATTATTAGGGCCGGGAGTTATGCCTGAAGAAAAGGCGAACAGTGCGATGGTTAAAATCAGTTCCATAAAGCGTAACTCAAAAGTTGGGAATAAAAAGATGCTGAACTTTTGCCGTATTTAGCGTTAAGCATTCTAACCTGTTAGCCAAATGAGATTAATAGTGTTTTATCTTCTAATACCAAGCTTTCGTAGTAATAAGACATTCCTTTTTGTTATATGCACTATTAAATAAATTATAGATGCATATTTAGTCACTTTTTCACTTGGTTTTGCTGGTTATCTGCTTGGTGATGACTAACGGAGAAAATTTTTGACGTATTGGTTTTTGCTTGTTTGCTGCAGCTATTATGTCAAAGCGTTAGTCGTTAATTCTAAGTCGCAGAATAAAGCACAGATCCCATTGATGAATGGCAAACTCATTCAACTAAGCTTAAGTAAAGTTTGCATTTAAAAATTGACGTATAGGCATTGAGTTAGCCTTATCCGCTTAAGTTAGCCTTTACATACCACCTAATTAACAGCCCCCTGATTATCGTTGCTTATTAATGCAGAATTTCTCCATGTGATAGCACGACTTAATAAGCAAATTTACCTAGTTATAAATCCTAAGATAACCTGACTCCAATTTGATTTATCGCTATAAGTCGATAGGAGGTGCCACTTTTTTGACTGGTGAATCTTCATTCACTTACCACAACAAGCTTACGCAAAGATGACAACAAAGTCGGTTTTTAATACTTGATTGTGGATATTGTATAAATTATAAACTTAAAAGTCTTTTTAACAAAAGATTAACAATTATAAAAATATTACAGTCAAAACACGGTAAGCAATGCTGCAAGCAGCATTTATCACTTTTAAGCATTAGGTGATTTAGCCATGTAGCCGTGAATAATTGGAGTTACACATGTCAATCAAATCATCGAATGTATGGCTTAACAAAAGTCAGTTTAAAATGCATGCCATAGCACTCGCTTGCTCGGCAATTTTGCTACCTAACTCAGCATTGGCTCACAGCACTGAAACCGCTAAAGTGGCTGAGGCTGCAAAACCTGCTCATGGCGTAGCTAACAAGAAAAAGCGTTTTGAAAAAGGCGCTAATATCCCCGGTCAGCAAAAAGGCGTTGATACTAACAAGCGTCAACAAGCACCAAAGAGTAAGCCTGCAAAAAAGATTGAAGGCCCTATGGGGACTGTTGGGCCGGCAGCTGAGACTGAAGCTAATGTATGCAGCAGTGAGCTTGCCGATTTGACTGGTCAGGCGTTATTTGATTTTGTCAGACAAGCTGATATCTCATGTATTTCAGAGCTTTACTCAAGAAATGACGCCGCGTCAGTAGCTGCTTATCAGGTGGAAAATGTCGTTTCTGTTGCTAATCAAGCCAAGAATATTGCCGCTAGTTACGATAGCCGCAATGGCACAGAGATGCGTAATTTGTTTTACTTTCTTCGTGGCGCATTTTATATCGAGTTCTATAACGACGATTTGACTTATAACGATACTCAAGCTGCCGATGCTGTGTATTCAGTTTTGCTTGAATATGCAAAAAATCCTCACCTATTTGATCTCAGCCAAGATGCTGGCGATACCTTATCTGAGTTTTTCACCTCTTGGTCTAGTGCCGATCATATTTTAGAAAGCGTACCGGTGATCACCGATTATTTGCAGCGATTTAATGCCGACTTTTTAGCGAGTAACCGTCATCGCGCCGCGCTCACAAGTGCGTTAACCACGCTTTACTACGGTAGCTGGGAAGAAGACTACAACAAGAAAGCCCTAGAGCATGGTGACTTGATTGACGCGCTGCTTAATATCGCGACTAGTGATTATATTATCAACTCTGCTTATCAATATGAGTCAACCGATGCGTTTCATGAGTTTGGTCGTTTTTATGAATATCAGCAGTACTGGAACTTGCCTGAAAGTTTTAAAACTCGCCTAAATGATGGTGTGCAATTATACATGAGCAAGTTCGAGCGCATGTCTGCCGAATGGGCCGATGGTGCAGGTTATCTAGACTATTATAATCCTGGCGACTGTGAGTTGTTTGGTATTTGTGGCTGGGAAGCCGAGCTTGAGCAAACGGCACTACCTATTAATTACAACTGTAGCGACACCATTTATATTCGTGCACAACAGTTAAGCAATACCGAGTTACAAGATTCGTGCGATCTAATGGGCGCTGAAGAAACGCTATTCCACAATGTATTGGCAACGGGTTATCAGCCTGTGGCAGATGACTTAAACGAGAGTTTAGAAGTAAACATTTTTGATAGTTATGATGATTATGCCCAATATGCAGGAGTTATTTTTGGTATTAGCACAGATAACGGCGGTATGTATTTAGAGGGCACGCCATCACAAGAGGGTAATCAAGCAAGATTTATTGCGCATGAAGCAACGTGGACTGAGGATATCCTTGTTTGGAACCTTAAGCATGAATATGTGCATTATCTTGATGGTCGCTTCAATTTATATGGCGCGTTTAACTATTTTGATATCGATACCGGTAAGTCGGTGTGGTGGTCTGAAGGTTTAGCTGAATATATTTCTAAGCAAAACCGTAATGACGGCGCAATTGAATTAGGTCGGTCACAGGCTTATAGCTTAAGTGAGATCCTATCTAATACTTATAACAGTGGTTCAGAGCGAGTGTATAGCTGGGGCTATTTGGCTGTGCGCTTCTTGTTTGAAAATCATCGTGCCGATGTTGATGCGCTACTAGTGCTTGCGCGTGGTGGTGATGCCGCGGGTTGGCTGGCTTATATCGACAATACGATTGGTCAGAACTATAACAGCGAGTGGAATACTTGGTTGGCGTCAGTAACCAGTAATGACGAAACAATTGATCCGGGTATTGTTGCGCCAGTGGACTCCGATGGTGACGGTGTTGCAGATCATCTAGATGCATTCCCGAATGATCCAACCGAAACTCAAGACACTGATGGCGATGGAGTCGGCGATAACGCTGATGCATTCCCTAACGATGCTACAGAGACGACAGATACAGACGGCGATGGCTATGGCGATAACTCAGATGTTTTCCCGAACGACCCAACAGAATGGGCTGACTCTGACGGTGATGGCATAGGTGATAACGCTGATACTGACGGCCCAGTTATCCCTGTTGAGCATTGCGGCGTAGCAACGATTACAGACGGTAATCTCACTAAAGATCAGCTAGAGTGTGTTGCTGGCACTAATATCAACTATTTCTACACTTATATTGATGAAGATAATACACCACTTTATATCAACACCGATGGTGGTAATGGTGATGTAGACGTGTATTTCAACCAAAGTATTTGGGCTAAACCATCTGCTTATACTGCCAAATCTGCCACAGCAGGTAATAACGAACAGCTTAATGTTATAGCAAACCGTGGTTGGGTCTATATTAGCTTAGTGGCGAGTGCAGAGTATGACGGAGTCAGTCTGAGCGTAAGCCTAACGGATGGCGGTGATAGCGGGACGCAACCTGTTGCAGTAGCTGATGCGTGCGCAACACAATCACCATATAGTTATGGTGGCGTTGAGTTTGGTGAAGCAATTTGTATTGCTGACGGTCACTCAAGCTATTACTTCTATGTGCCAGCGGGTACTGCTGAGGTGAATGTAGCAAGTGGTCACGGTAGTGGCGATGTAAACCTATACGGTAATAGCCAAACTTGGGCGGGACCTGATTCGTTTGAAGTTAAGTCTGAAAATCAAGGTAACGTTGAAAGCTTAACGATCAATACACCAAGCGAAGGTTGGTATTATATCAGCGCTGATGGCGCACCATCGAGCACAGGTGCAAGCCTAGTGGTTGATATAAAGTAGCTTACTAGCAAATATAGAAACTAGATAAAACCGGTGCTTAGGCGCCGGTTTTTTTGTGGATTGGTATAAGACCATGCCAATAATAGTCACATTTATTCTAATGGCACTTGAGGTAGTCGACAGTAAGCTCAAGTCAGGTTAGGTTAATGTGTAAGGTGATAGCCTTATATGGATTGATATTAATTCAGGTGATAAAGGCAATAAGAGGGATTTTTAGACTTATGATAAATAAAACATTCTGGGTAGCGATGCTTAGCTTAATACTGCTAACAGCTTGTAGCTCAACAGGCAGTGAACAAGAAATAGCAGCAACGCGCACAACTATGGTAATTAGCGGTGATTTAAGCTCGCTTAATAACGGCTCAACCGCTTTTGCATGGCATCCAACTATGTTTGCAGTCCATGCAAATGATGAAGTCGATGAAGCTATGGTGAGCCAGCATATGCAATCGGCGCTCACTCAGGTGATGCAAAATAAAGGCTATCACTTAGCAAGTTTGAATGAAAAGCCGAGCATTTTGGTGGGTTATGGCTTAGCGCTAGAATCTGAAATGAGCGACAAAGAGATTTTAAAGAAAGCGGGGCTGGTGGCTGGCTTATCTACAGAAGGGGTTGACGACAAGTACGAAAAAGGCTCAGTTTTAGTTGCGTTATTTAATCCAACTAGTCCTATGCCAGTATGGCGCGTTTTAGCGCAAGGCTTTACTGAGTTAGATAAAACACCTGAGCAGAGAGAACAGCGCTTTGAGCAGTTACTATCAAGTATGCTAAAACCAGTGCCAGTGCGTTAACTCTGTTTATCAGTGCTATATTTTCTTTAGCGGTATCGATACAAAATCACTAAGGAAACAAAGATGAAATGGATTAACCTTACAGCACTACTATTGGCGCTCAGTATTAATCAAGTTGTTGCCGATGATTGGCTACAAATTGCAGAGAAAACCGTTAACTATAAAACTGAAACCGATAAAGTTAAGGTGAAAAAAGCGCAACAGCAGATTAGTCACATTAAGCTTAAGTGTATCCAAGGCACGGTAAACTTAGACCAAGTGGTTTTTAATATGGCCGATGGCAGCAATAAAAAGGTCAATAATCTTGGTGTGTTAACTAAAGGGCTTTCAAGTCGCAGTATGAGTGTGCCAAGTGGAGACTTAAAATCTATCGAGCTGACCTATGACAGTGTAGGTAGCCAAACTTTGGGAGTGGTTGGTGCTACCAAAAAAGCCAAATTACAGGTAATGGCTAAAGAAGCACAAAAGTAAAATCGACTCGTTAAATTGGCTGCTTTGTGACAACTTCAATTAAACGAGCCGATAAGGTCTTTCTACGTCAGCTAATTATAGGCTTACGCTTATCTCGTAAGAACCAAATTTTCGCATATTGATGACGCCAGTATCAAAAATAAGGTACTGGCCTTTTATGCCTTGTAAAATGCCTGATACTTCCGGGTTTTTATCAAAATTGTGTGAGCTTATCTTAGTTGGAAAAGCATCTACTGGATAATTAATCGGTTGGATCTCTTCATCAAGCTCAGTGACAGCAAACTCACCGTGTTCAGCTGTGATCTCTTTTAGCCTTGCTGCAATTTGTGGTACCAGCGTTGCGGCTTGCGCTTTTAGGTCAAGATCATCTGCATTACCTTTTAGCATGGTGCGCCAATTGGTTTTATCTGCAATCAATTCTGCAAGTGCCGTTTCGACTAAACCTGAAAGCAAACGAGTCTCTACTTTAAAGATCGGTAAACCTTGGGTTGCACCTTGATCTATCCAGCGGGTTGGAAGTTGAGTGTGGCGAGTAATGCCAACCTTTACGCCAGAGGTATTAGACAAATAAACATAATGTGGCACAAAGCAGTTTGCCTCACCCCATGATGGCTCTCGGCACGTACCAGCAGCAAAGTGGCAAGTTTCAGGCTTCATTATGCACATATCGCAGCTTGCTAGCTTTTGCATACACACATAACAATGGCCTTGAGAGTAACTTTTCTTAGTTTTTTTACCGCAGTTACAACACAGGATTTTACCCGTATGAGTAAGGGTAAGCTGACTACCAATTAGTGGATTTAAGTCCAGTAATTCATCGCCTACAGGCAGCTGATATTGCACCACATTATTCTCATCTAAGTGGCTGCGCATTTTTCTTAACGTTCCAAGCATGACATTTCTATTTTTATCGGTATTTGCCTTAGTCTAACAGATTGTTAAACCACATTTGGAATGGTTTTTCCGATTGCCTGTATTGGAATAAATTTAAATCCAAAAGCACAATAAGTCGCAGGCCAAGGCGTTGCTATTTGTAGGTTCTGTTCTGACAAAGCTAGGCATCTTATTCCATCGTTTTTTGCAAGGTAGAATGCTGCGGCCTGATCAGTTACTGTGTTTTCAGAGCAATAACTTAACTATCAAGGAAGATAAAATGGAAGCTAAACAAGTCGCAGCGCAGTTGCGTTGCCCTAATGGTGAACAAGCAATTGACGTTGCAAAGCAGATGAATAAAGCCAATTTGGGCCTTAATCAAAAGTGTATTGCACTTTTGCAGTTAAAGGCGGGCGATAAAGTATTAGAGATTGGCCCGGGTAATGGCGCTTTTGCTGAAGATGTTGTTAATGCCGCAGAAAATATTCGCTATTTCGGCCTAGATTGGTCACGAGAAATGGTTGATGAAGCGCTACGTATTAATCAGCATTTAATTGGATCTGGTAAGGCGCAATTTCAACAAGGTAACTCTGCGAAGCAAATTTATCAAAATAATCAGTTTGATAAAGTGTTTACCGTGCATACGCTCTACTTTTGGGAAAACCCCATTCAGCACTTAGCTGAGATAAAAAGAGTGCTGCAACCGTCAGGACTTTTTGGTATTGCCTTTGGCCATCGTGACTTTATGCAAGATTTACCATTTACTGCCTATGGTTTTGAGCTTTATGACGCACAAAGTGTCAGTAACTTACTTGAGCAAGTAGGCTTTACGGTTATAGAACAGCAGCAACATATTGAGCATGGTGTGAGTAATACCGGCGATATGGTTGATAAACGGGTCGAGATTTTAATCTGTAAACTAAGCTGTTGATGACAAACTGTTATTTAGAATATGACATTGGTTTGTTAGCGTCAGCTATTGGCGCCTGTTATTGACATCATTTTGGCGAATAATAACTTAAGCGAGTCGTGTTAAAATTAGTAATATTGTATTTCCGGTTTTATCGAATTATAATCACATCGATACGGCTAACCCCGGTTTAACCTGAGATGAGATTACTATGCTAGCTGATTGGCTTAATCATAAAGAGCAACTTAGGCATTACGTGCTAAAAAATATCGACGATGTAGATGTCGTTGACGACATATTGCAAGAGGTCTATATCAAAGCTAGTAGTCATCTGCACCAGTTGAAATCTCAGGATAGTTTAAAGAGTTGGTTATACCGGATTACTCACAATGTGATGATGGACTTTTATCGTAGCCGCGAAATCTATGATGAGTTGTCAGACAACTTAATTGATGATGTTGAAGAGGAGCAAGCGTTGGATAAAATGGCGCAATGTTTGCGGCCAATGTTTGATTGCTTGCCCGAGAAATATCACATGGCGATGATTTGGTCTGAAGTTGATGGTTTGTCGCAACAAGAGGTCGCAGATCGTTTAGGGATCTCCTTGTCTGGTGCTAAGAGTCGTATTCAACGTGGCAGGGTTAAATTTAAGTCTGTGTTGATGACCTATTGTGATATCGAAATAGATCAGCAAGGTGTGGTGGATTTTAAGCCTAAGATTGAATGCCGACATTTGGCTTGTTAGACAAGAGGTATTGAACGCTGAGTTTTAACTGTTCGCTGTTTAAACTTCTACCACTTCTACCACTTCTACCACTTCTACCACTTCTACTACTTCTACCACTTCCAGTATTTCCAGCATTTTTAGCCGTTTCATTTCCGTCGATTCTTAACTATACCGATGGGAACTTGCTCAATTTTCCATGTATTTAAAAATATTTCGGAATTAATCGATATATTTTGCGTCTTTTTTGCTAACTAAACGTCTTATTTGCAAACAGACTATTTCGGTTGGAGAAAACCATGTTCAGTTCAGCAGTAAATAACAAATCAATTGGCCACAAGTTTATTAAGAGCGATAGCCAAATGCTCAATCAGGTTTATGGTACCGATGATGTTGTGCCGTATTGGATTGCGGATATGGAGTTTCCAATAGCCGCTCCTATCACTGACGCTATGCAAAAGCTAGTTGATAGACAAACTTACTCTTATGAGTTTGATTCAAAAACTGTATTTAATGCAATAAGTGACTGGAACAAGCTGCGACATCAATTAACGCTTAACCCAGATAACTTTGTGCAAGTGCCTGGTGTGCTAAGTGCAATTGCTTTGCTTATCCGTGAGTTTTCACAAAAGGGCGATGGCGTGCTGATTCAAACTCCTGTGTATCACCAGTTCCGCCGTTTAATTGAGTCCGCTGGAAGAACGGCAGTACCTAACAGCTTAAAGATTGAAAATGGTCGTTATGTGGTGGATTTTGAAGATTTTGAAAACAAGTTAAAGCAAGGCGATGTAAAAATTGTATTGCTATGTAATCCCCATAATCCGGTCGGCCGTGTATGGCAAAAAGCTGAGCTTGAGCAGTTAGTCGCTATCGCTAAAAAGTACCAAACTTTGATCATCAGCGATGAAGTGCATGCCGATATTATTTTTGCAGGTAATGAGTTCACTAGCATTACCGAGTTGGGCTATGAGCAGAGTATTTCGATTATTGGTTCGCCAGCAAAAAACTTTGGTTTGAACAGTATTTCAAATGGCTATATCTACAGCGACAACCTTGAGTTAAAGGAGCAAATTAACTCTACGGTGAGCTCTATGTCGTTAGATCACGGCAATGCCTTTACGACTTATGCAACGATTGCAGCATACCAGCAGGGTATGTCGTGGTTTGAGGCGTTTTTGGATTACACTCAAGCTAACCGAGATTGGATCGCTGAGTATTTAACTGCGCAATTGCCACAGGTTAAATTCTATCTGCCAGAAGGCACTAACCAAATTTGGCTCGACTTTAGCGGCTTACAACTCGATTCTGCGGAGCTAAAAAGTTTATTGACTCAAAAAGCGAAGTTGGCGTTAACACCTGGTACATGGTTTGGCGAAAGTGATGAAAATTTTTATAGACTCAATTTTGCTGCGCCACTCGAGCAGATCCAAGCGTCATTTGAATTACTTAAGAGCGCAATCAGTCAGTTACAAAACTAAATATTCAACAGACCCGTATATTAGCTCTGTGTGGGCAGTTAAGTGTTATAACGCAGTCTCTGCAGCATTTGTGTTATTCACGTTTTAGCATGGCCCGATGAAAGTTAAAGAATTTAATAATTATTTTGCTAATTGTCCAATCGACTTAACTCGTTTGGTTTTAATTAGCGAGAGAGGAGAATACAAATGGCTCAAAACATTATTAAGGGCATTCAAGCGATAGCAGCTGAAGCTCGTGAAGTGGTTAAAGATATCAGTATTGAGGAAGCAAAGGCCCTCTATCAAAATGATGATTACGTTTTTGTTGATGTGAGAGAGGGCGCTGAGCGAGACAAGCTTGGCGTTATTCCTGGGGCGTTTACTTGTCCGCGTGGCATGCTAGAGTTTTTAATTGATCCTAATTGTCCGGTACATAATCCTATATTTAATCAAGATAAAACTTATGTGTTTTATTGTGCCCATGGGTTAAGGTCACTTTACGCTGCTAAGCAAGCGCATGATATGGGCTTAAAGCCAGTGCTGAATCTAGCTGGTGGTTTTGCTGCTTGGCAAAATGAGCAAGGCGAAATCGAAACGCGCACTGAATAGCTGCATGATTCTATTGTTAATGGATTAATGCTGAGCAAAAAACATTTGAATTATAATAGATTGATAATCGTTAATGAATATAGAAACTGTTTGGCAAGAATACCGAAATAAGATTAAAGCATTTCTTCATGCAAAAGTGTCAAATCCAGATGATGTTGATGATCTCTTGCAAGAAATTTTGATTAAGACTTTTGATAATCTGCACTCGGTACAGTCTGAGGCAAAAATTAAGTCTTGGCTTTATCAAGTCGCCAATAACGCCATCATCGACTTTTACCGTAAGCGCGGTCGTGCGTCGCTAATTGAGGGTGAAGAGTTATGGTATGAACAAAGTGAGCAAAGCACCGAGCAGGCGCTTTCTCGCTGTATAGAGCCTTTTATCAACGCTTTACCTGAAGATAGCTCTGCTTTACTAACTGCAATTGATCTCCATGGTCAATCACAAAAAGACTATGCCGCAGAACATGGTATTAGTTATTCAACACTTAAGTCCCGAGTGCAAAAGTCTCGTGAGCGCCTGCGGGGCCTGTATGAAGAGTGCTGCCATTTGTCGCTGGATAAACAAGGAAATGTTGTTGAGTTTGATCCTAAAAATGGCAATTGTAAGGGCTGTTAATGTGTAACCTTTTACAGCTAGACTCGATAGCGAATATTTTAATCGAGTCTGCTGTTTATAGATTTAGCTTTGCGCGAGCTCTAGCAGCTTAGGTAAGAAACGCGTATCGCTATTAGCTATTTGAGTTTGTTCGGTAAGCACTTGCTGTAAGATCTCATGAGTCGTGAGTGGGTTAGCCAAAACCACTCTAAACACAACCGCTTTGATGTCCATTAGCTGGTGGCTTTCTGGATTGATACGGGTACGAGAAACAAAAGAAGTCCCTTGTTCACGTTGTGTTTTTTGCACAAATTTAGTTAAGCCATCAAGTAACGTATTAAACTGCTTGAGGGTTTCGGTATCACCTGTTTCACGGGCGTTCGCCATTGCTAGCTGTACCGATTGCGGCACATAGCGGTAGGTTAATAAACAAAGCTCTGGTTCTGATACCAATTCAAAATCTGCTTCTGCAGTAATTAAATCAGCAAAATAACGGGCTTTTTCAAGGCTGTTATTAATTAAAATCTCATAACCTTCGCGGCCAATCACTTGTAAGCAGGCGTGTACTAGCATTGCCATACCTGGGCGAGAGCCTTCAAGGGTTTGGCTACCTAAATCTTTTGAGCCCTGACGTAAAATATACTCGGCATGATGTTTAATCGCATTGGCAAAAGTCGGATCTTTGAAAATCACCATACCTGCGCCCATAGGCACATACATCTGCTTGTGGGCATCAATCGTCACTGAATCTGCGCGCTCAATACCCGCAAGAAGATGACGATATTTGTTTGATAATAAACTGGCGCCGCCCCACGCTGCATCCACATGGAAATGACAGTTAAGCTCAGTCGCTAAATCTGCAAGTTCATTAAGTGGGTCAATATTGCCCGTTTCTGTGGTGCCTGCAACGCCGACAATGGCCATGACTTTGATGTTGTCAGCGTGAAGTTTTGCAGCGATTTCCCGCATCTTAGCGACATCAACTTTGTTGTCATTTGATGTTGGCACTTGAATGATATTTTCACGGCCAACACCGAGCAGATCGGCGGTTTTGGCTAAAGAGTAGTGACCACGTTCAGAGACTAAAATGGCTAAATCATCATAGCCATAATGGCGTAGACCTTTAATTAATCCTTGTTTAGCAACACCCTTAAAATCACCATCTGCTTTTAGTAGTTGGTTACGCGCAGTCCATAGTGCGGTAATGTTTGCTACTGTGCCGCCTGAGCAAAATGCACCGAGAGAGACATTAGCGCTGTGCATCCAACTTTGGTAAAAGCCTTCATCTTGGTCATAAACCAAATGATGCATCATGCCGAGCACTTGGCGCTCAAGCGGCGTAAAGGCCTTTGACGTTTCTATTTTGACCAAGTTTTGATTCAGGCCAACCATCATTTTTGATAGTGGTAAAACAAAATAGGGCAAGGCCGAGGTCATGTGGCCAATAAAGCTTGGGGCAGAGGTGTGTACTGAGTGCGCCACTAATGTTTGCATCATATTATCGGCATAATCAGACACAAATTGCGGCGCAGAAGGAATATGGTATTGCTGAAAATCTAACTCGACTTCTGAAAGTGGTTTTTCTACAGCAACAACGCTTTCTTGCAAAAATCCCATTAAATTCTGCGAGATATTTTGTTCAATCACACTAAGGGTTGAATCAGGAGCTTCTGGAACCGTAAAAATCCGCAGTAATGCCTCTTCTGAAGCGGTTGCTTTTCTTGGTGTCATTGGACTAACAATCTCTACTTATCACGCTGTTACGACAGCCTTTCAAAATGGGAAGCCACTTTACTTTATGCGCTTTTACGCTTCAAGCATAAAAATGGCCAGCCTTATACTTTTGGCTAGTATAGGGCACAGACTAACGCAGATAACGTCAGAGTCAAAATTTGTCGTTTAAGGGGGTACAGTTCTATAGAGGAGGGGAGGACGTTGTGACTAGGCAGTCAATAAAGGTAAAGGGCGCATAGTTGCGCCCTTTATTTCGCTTGGAGTTCAGTTTGGAATTTTAGCTTCTACTGCTTTAATCGCGTTAACCTTTTGCCGCTAATGCGTACAAATTGGCGATATTCTTAGATGTACAGTAGAGGTTATGTTTAGCACTTGCCAATACTTCGGCTAGTGGCAGTGCTCTTGGCGTAATTGAAAATAGCGCATCTATACCATGGTCAAGTAATACATTGGCATCATCACTGACACATCCTGCAATAGCAATAACCTTAATATTTTGCGCTTTAGCTACACCTGCCACACCCATCGGGGTTTTACCATGTAAGGTTTGGCTGTCAAGACGTCCTTCACCGGTAATCACTAAGTCAGCACCTTTAACGGACTCTGCCAAATTAACGGTTTGCATAACAATCTCGATGCCAGGCTTTAACTGCGCGCCTAAAAACGCCATAACGCCTAAGCCCATGCCCCCGGCTGCGCCAACACCCGGATAATCTCGATTATCCTCAATACCTGTTTGCGCAATAATATTTGCGTAATGGCCTAGGGCTGCGTCTAATTGCTCTACCATTTGCGGTGTCGCGCCTTTTTGTGGACCAAAAATAGCGGAGGCACCTTTGTCGCCACATAGGGGGTTATTAACATCGCAGGCAACCTCAAAGCTGCATTTTGCTATTAGTGGATGCAAGTCTTTTAAGTCAATTGTTGCCAACTGAGTCAATGCAGCGCCGCCAGTCGCAATGGCTTTACCTGAAGCGTCAAGTAAGTGAGCACCAATAGCCTGTGCCATGCCTGCGCCACCATCGTTCGTTGCGCTGCCGCCAAGGCCGATAATAATATGCTCAATACCGCGGTTTAATGCATCGACAATTAGCTCGCCGGTGCCATAGCTGGTGGTTAGCAAAGGGTTTCTAGCGTGTTCGGCGGCTAAATGCAGCCCCGATGCCGCAGCCATTTCAATAACAGCTGTTTTTTTATTACCTTGATAACCAGCACCTAAAATGCCATAAAATGCTTGTACTTTATTGCCTAAAGGTCCTGTGACATGCAGTTTGACTATGTGGCCTTGAGTGGCATCAACCATAGACTGCACCGTGCCTTCGCCGCCATCGGCAACCGGTACTTTAATATATTCAGCATTCGGTAAGGCTGTACGAAATCCACGCTCAATTTCGTTGGCCACTTCCATCGCCGTCAGGCTTTCTTTGAATGAGTCTGGGGCTATCACAATTTTCATGGGTTTTCCTATAGCGAAGTGTGGCTGGTTCCAAAGAATGAAGCAGACTTGCGTTTAGATTTGATGAGTGAACTGCGAGAATTAGACGAGCAGCTTTTAGTGTAATGCTCGTCTAATTCAACGTGTGATTAACGCTTAAAGCATGACCAAGCTTAGCAAGTAAACTAACGCCATCGCGGTGATACCTTGGATAAGTGTTGCCATTGTTTGCGCTTTATAGGCTTGTTTAACGCTCATGCGGCTAAATTGAGTCACTACCCAGAAGAAGCTGTCGTTTGCATGAGAAACGGTCATCGCGCCAGCACCAATCGCCATCACTGTTAATACACGGCCCATATCGCTTGCTAAGCCAATATCGCCAAGCATAGGCGCAACTAATGCAGAAGTTGCGACTAGTGCCACTGTTGATGAACCCTGCGCAGACTTTAGTGCAGCAGCCACAACAAACGGCATAAAAATACCAATGCCCAGTGCTGATAATGACTCGCCTAAGAAGGTACCAATATCGGTTGCTTTAAGAATGGCACCAAATGCGCCGCCAGCACCTGTGATTAATAGGATTGGCGCAGCAACAACTAAACCTTGGCTAATGCGATCACTAAACTCTTTTACTTTATCGTTGCTCTTAAGCAGTGATAGCGACAGGAACAAACCAATCATCAAAGCATTAACTGGCTGACCTAGAAACGCTAGAATATCAAACATTACACCATCACCGACTGGTGCAGATGGGAAGTTAGCAATTGACCCTAAACAGATAAGTAAGATAGGCACAAAAATAGGGGCAAATGCACGAGTTGGGCTAGGTAATGTGCCGTACGCTTTTTTCAGGTTATCAAATTCGTCTTGCTGATTAAGTAGCTCTTCTGCGCCTTCACCATCTGGTTGAGTATTGGCAAAGCGGTTTGCCCATAATGTGCCTGCTAACGCGGCAAATGCGGCCACAAAAATACCGACAAAAATCACTAAACCAAGATTTGATTCAAGGCCTAGGTTACCCGCTGCAGCGATTGGGCCCGGTGTTGGTGGCACAAAGGTATGAGTTGCGTATAGACCGGTTGCTAGCGCAACGCTCATTGACACGCTTGATACTTTCATGCGGTTAGCCATTGATTGTTTGAGTGAGTTTAAGATCACAAAGCCTGAGTCGCAAAATACTGGAATAGATACGATATAACCAATGATTGACATGGTGAGGGTCGGGAAGCGTTTGCCTAGCACTTTAATCACCACATCTGCCATGGTAATAGCCGCACCACTTTTTTCTAAAATGGTACCAATGATAGTACCTAAAACGATAACCAAACCTATGTAACCTAAAATGCCACCAAAACCTGAGGTGATTGTTTTGGCAATATCTGCACTTGGCAGACCATAAGCAAAAGCGGCTAAAAACGAAGCTAGAATTAGGGTTAAAAACGGATGTAATTTAAATTTAGCGGTGGCGATAACAATGAACGCAATCACAGCCAGTAAAATCAGTACTAAGCTCATAATGATCCCTATATGGGGTTTATATTTATATGTAAGGTATGTTTGTAAAGCCACATTGGAATCACTGACTTAATACAGCGCACCAAGGTATTTCAGGCTGAAATATTATGCGGTGGCTAAGTAGATATTACTTTGGTCTGACTCACTGATTTACATTCTTGGTTAAAATGATTTTTGTGCGAGTGCACAGTTTTATGTGGAGAGCCGCTCTACTTTGGTCGTTTATATCTAATAAACTGACTCGTTAAATACGAAAATAGCTAGTTTTAAGTACTTAGCTTAAATCTGCCCTTTTATATGAAGGGGTGAAAAGTCTCTAGTTAACATTAGACTAAAATAGCAAGTGGGTAAGCATTTCTGCTTACCCACTAATTTCTCTAGTTTTTGACCCATTAAGGCAGAGCTGATGACTGGAGCTGTTTTGTTTTTACTGTAGTTTAAAGTTACCAACTAACAACTTAAGATCATGAGCCATCTGGTTTAATTCGTAGTTTGTAGCGGATAGTGTTTCAATATCAAGAGTTGATTCTTGGCATAAGATACTAATATCCGCCATATGTAAGCTTATCTCTGTTGTCGACTGACTTTGCTGCTCTGTTGCCACAACAATTTGTCGGTTAAGTTCACTTACGCTTTCTATGGAGTTTTTAATCTCTAGTAAGGCGTTATTGGCGAGCTGAGTTTGATTTAGTGCATTAGCTGCTTGTGACTCACTCGATTCCATTACGCTCGATGCCATATTCGCATCTGTTTCAATGCCTGTTGTTATAGTCATGATTTCTTTCGTAGCATCTTGAGTACGTATAGCTAATGAGCGTACTTCATCTGCTACTACCGCAAATCCTCGACCAGATTCACCTGCTCGGGCAGCTTCAATCGCAGCATTTAAAGCTAGCAAGTTAGTTTGGCTTGCGATGCTTTCAATCACTTTTAAAACATCACTAATTTCTTTACTGTGGCCAATTAGTTTTTCAATGACTTGCATAGCGCCTGAAACTTCAATAGATAATGATGCAACATCTTCGCCGCTTTTTTGGGTGATCTCAAAGCCGTTATAAGCTTTTTCTTTCGTATGAATAACTGATTGCTCTGCGATTGATACGTTGCGCGAAACATCGGCAATGGTTACATTCATTTCTTCTACAGAAGTTGAGATCTGCTCAATATCATTTTGCTGCTTAATCGCGGCTGATTTGGTTTTTTCCATCACTTCTGACATGTTTTCTACCATACTAGCCAATTGGATCACACGGACTGAAACTCCACTAACTGTGTGATGGATTTTTCCGACAAACTGATTGAATGCTGTGCCAATTTGTGCGATTTCATCTTTACCGCTTTCATCAAGTGTGACACATAGGTTGCCATCGCCTTGGGAGATTTCGTTCATTGCGTCGGTCACCTGATTAAGGCGGTTACAGATCTTACGCACCATTAATGAAATGAATAGTGAAAGTAGTATTATGGTAATTAGTCCAAGCACCATCATAGTGTATTTGGCTTCATCAATTACTTTTAGAATAGTACTTTCTATGTAAATTGAGTTTTCTGTTAATAAGCCTTCCGTTGCTTGAATAGTTGACCTTAACTCGCCAATTTTACCTTCAGAATCATTTAGTCCTTGTTGGCGAGATAAGTTAACTAGTTGCGTAAAAGCATTTTGATAGTTTTGTAATAATCCCAGTGAAGTAAGCTCATCAGAATCAGATAACTTATTAATCAGCGCCTTGGCGATATCATCAAATGCATCTTGGTACTTAGTATTACCACGTAGCATAAAGTCTTTTTCATTACGCCTAAGTTGTAATATTCCTGTTGCTAGTTCTATGTCGTTTGTCTGATTTAAGTGTTGCTCTAAACTATGGGCTGCTTGACGTAATTGACCATATACGCCTTGCTTTTCATTTAGCCCCATTTCAACTTCAAGTGACACCATGTTATTAAAGTGTAGTTGATATTTGTTAAAGGTTTCTGTTAGTAAATTGTAGTCTGAAAAAGGAATTCCAGCTTTATCTAATGTGTTGTTTAGGGCTGTTAAATTTGTTGTTAACTCGGTAAATGTTACTTCGAAATTATTCTGGTACTTTATTTCCTTTCGAGATAAAAAGTCCTTTTCTTCCTTACGTAGATTTAACATGTCGATTTCAACTAACGAGATGAGTTGAGAGGCACGCATACCCGTTTCTACTTTATTGATAAAGTGAAAGGCACTTGCTAGTAATAAACTAATTACAATAATAACAGTCACTAGCATTGCATGCATTGTGTTTTTTATAGACATAGATGGATTCCATTTCAATATTATTATTTAAGAATGCGCTAGTGAGGGCTAGTGAGGGCTAGTTTAGCGATTGGTATCATCCTTGTGGTTTGCAAAAATATTATTATTAAGTTGTTAATCTAACAACAAAAAGCTGTGTGATGTTTATCACGGTTTTTTGGTTTTCATACGGTGTGTAAGATGTTAGTGTTTTATTTGAACAAAGCAGGCCGGTTTATTTTCCTTGCTTGGAATTAACTTTTTATTAAAATAAGTTTAATGTTTTTGTTGTGTAAGTGAATGGGGTTTTATGGTAAAGGTGAGATTTACTGTTTAATTTTGGTTGTCGTTTTTAGGGCGTATCTTAAACTCGATATTTATCTAAAGAGTTCAATGGTAATACAGTAGTTGATATTTTATATTGGGTTATTAGCATGCACTGTTTGTTGGTAATGCCGAACGTGTTTTTGACACATAGTCATGTGTTATGTGGATTTTGGTTGGACTTTTATGAGGTTTTTTGGTGGTGTGGAGTTAAGTGGATTTATATAAGCTAACCTTTGTCTATATAGTTAAGTTGGTTTTTATTCATTTTTATCCATCAACTTTTAAATTATATTAACGTTGGCTTTTTTAGTATTTAAAAGTTAATTCTATTTTTTGTTTACTTTTAGATAAGTTTTTTGTGGTTATTGTTTTGATGATTACTTTATTAGAATTTATATGAAATCTATTTTTACCCAGGTAAACGTGTATATTCTTAACCTGAATTTTTTGATGGTTTAGATTTCTTTTGTACTGGTTACCACTTGGCCGATATAAAGCTGTAGTAGGCCATCTAGTTGGTCAATATTAACACCAGTCACTCTTTGAATTTTATCAAGGCGGTAGCGTAGTGTGTTTCTATGGATAAACAGGCTATTGGCGCACTGTTGTAAATCTCCAAAATGTTGTAAATAGGCACTTAATGTTTTGACTAATTGGCCATTTTTATCGGCTGTTAATAGTGCTTGATAAGGTGATAGCAGCTCCTTACCACGCCAACTGTCTTTTAGTGCAGAAAGTAACACTGATAATGAATAATCTTCATATAGATATTTGTTTTGCTCAGGCCTTATTTGTTGGCCGATAACTAAGGTTTCAATTGCAGTTTGATAGGAGCGGTTAAGATCTTCTACCGCTGGGAAAAAATGACCTAGCGATATTTTCAGCCGACTCACTAGGATTGCAGGTAATCTGGCGAGTAGTTGATCGATTCGTTCGCTTTCAAGCTCAGGATCCCACATTTTACCATCAAGAAAAGCAGGTTTTAAAATGACCAGTTCCGTCATCGAGGTCATTGCAACTAAGTTGCCCCTGGATGGATTTTCAAGTAAATGAAGTACCTGCTTTAACATTGAGTTAGCTGTGGTTTCTTCCTCATCGTTTTGAATTTTGATAAGTGCAACCACTCGTGGAATATCGAGGTCAATATTGAGTTGCGACGCCCAGTTACGCTGATGTGAGGTAAATGGCCCCTCAGATTTGATCAACTCAATAATCAGTTCTTCTTTTTGGCGATAGTGCCACTGAGCCTGTTCAAGTGTATTGGCTTGCTCCACAATCAGCTCTGCGGTCATTTTGAGTAACTCACCGTAATTTCTTAATGTTTCAGGCTCACCGGTGATCCCAATAACCCCAATGATATCGCCTTTATAATGTAGCGGCAGATTGATCCCCGGCTTTACGCCTTGCAGTGTACCGGTATTTTTGGTGCTGATTTCAACTGTACGTTTTTGGCTGATTGCCAGTAGCGCACCTTCATGAGTTTCGCCAACTCGATGGCGATCACCGGAGCCTAAAATCACGCCGTGGTTATTCATCACATTAATATTATGGCCGATGATTTTCATCGTGCGTTGCACAATTTGTCTGGCTATTGAGGCATCGAGAAAGTACACGCAATTTCCTTTACATTAATGGGGTGAACAGCTGAGCTTTAGCTAGTGGGTCGATAATAAATATTTTATATAAATCAGGCTGCTTGATTAAATCAAACTAATGATTGCAGTTGGCAATAGTATTTAAACTCAGACAGTATAACAGCTCCCGAATTGTGTTCTGTGAGGCGGGTAAATATTTATTGAGTAGCGATTAATGCCGCAATACGTTGTTGAAGCTTGGGAACGATATCAGCCTCAAATTGAGGATGTCGTTTTAGCCAGATATTATTTCTCGGACTAGGGTGGGGCATAACTAACGTTTTTGGCCACAGTGATTGCCAGTTAGCGACAGATTGCGTGACGGTAAGGTTTTGTTGCAAGTGCCACTCGATGGCGTACTTTCCCACAAGGAGTGTGAGTTCTATATTTTCAAGTTGGCTTAATACATCTTGGCGCCATTTTGCTGCGCATTCAGGTCGTGGCGGCTTGTCACCACTTTGTTTGTCAATTTTTGAATAACTACCGGGAAAGCAAAAGCCCATAGGAAGGATGGCAAATAAATCAGGATTATAAAATTGCGCTTCACTCACTCCTAACCAGTTGCGAAGGCGTTTACCGCTGGCATCATCAAAAGGGCGACCTTTTTCATGGGTTTTACGTCCAGGAGCTTGGCCCGCAATCAGTATTTTGGCCGATGCGCCTAATTGAACAATTGGCTTAGCTCCTAAGGGCAGGCTCGCTGCACATATTTGGCAGTGTGCAATGTCTGTTTGGAGTTTTATCAATTGCTCATTAGGCATAAGAGATTTCAGGTTAGCTCAGTTTTAGCTTAGCTAAATTGGATGATTTGATAAGCCCAGTAACCTAAATAGCCATAAGCTACTGCTAAGGTTGAGAGTGCGATAAATTTTACTTTTATATCTGCTTGGCTCGTTAACGCAACATGGGCACAGGCGATAGCAAAAATAGCGATTGGCGTGATGTAGTAAGCTGTTAAAAGTAGCAATACTGCTGCGAGTGCAATAATTAATGCAGTGTGTTGAGTCGGCGCTTTTTGGGCTGAAAGGGTAAGTTGTAGTGGCAATAGACTTAATGCAACACTGACAATGATGACACCGATATTCATTGAAATTGCACCGGCGGTATCAAAATAAATTAGCACGACAAATAGCGCGATAACAGCAGGGATGATGGCAATCAACGCATGCATTTTGGCGAAGTTACGGCTGTGATATTTGCCAGTAAAGTAAAACAGTGCGTTGAGCGCTAAATTGAAAAGACTGAAGCCTGCGAGCGTAATAGCCAGTAACAATACATTTGTCGTGTCTGATGCCATGGCAAAAGCCGGTAACGGCGCGATTAAAGCAGACACTAATAGCGATTTATAAGCAGTGATTGAACGAGTCATTGAAGTACTTTAGATAACGATGAATGATATTAAGATCTCCTAAAGTTGATGTAAGTTCAAGGACATCGAAGATTTGAACTGTTTTTTTTGGACTTTTTTATCCTTGAGGTGATCCACTTCACTATATTGGTAGCTCGTGTTGTTAGCTTTTGTGCGCAATCAAGCGCTAGAGTACGCACGCTCTTGTCGTATTAGCATATGTATAGTCTGATTAGGTGCACGTTGATAGCCGTAGAGTTGGATGTTAATACGGACGATAATCTACCGATTAGTTAGCGTGGAGCTCAATATTTTAAGTAATAAAAAACCCGCATTGTTGCGGGTTTTTTGATGTACCTGACTTGAATTACAAGCGGTAACTCATGCTTAGCATGATCAAGTGAGCGTTATAGTCGTGACTATTGCTACCAAAACTCAATACATTCCAAATGCCATCAGGCGTGATGTCATTGGCTGCATCGTTATCTTTGTAGTTTTCCATCTTATAGTCTAAGCGCAGATCCATTTTCTCGGTTGCTTTGTATAAGGCGTAAACATTAACGTTGTGCACTTTAGCGTAGTAATCACCGTAGTCACCGGTAATACCTTGGCTAACCTGTGTATTACTGTTTGAGTCTGAGTAAGTGTAATCAACACCTAAACGCAGCTTGTTTTCCATTAGGTTGTTGTAGCTAAAGCCTGCACCAAGTACATCAACTTGATCTTCAACTAAGCCATACCAGTTTGGAGCGCCTAGATTGCTGCTGCCTGCCTGCTCTGAATCAATGTTCTGACGGTTATAAAATGCCGTAACAGTCATATCATCATTGATTAGGTAACTCACACTTGCGTCATAACTCATATCTTTCGATTCAGTTAAGCCGATTTGGGTTTCGTTATAATCGTCAAGCGCATAACGAGCACCGAAATCTAGCGTTAAGCTATCGATTGGACTGTGTGTTACACGGGCTTCAACTTGAGTGCGCTTTCTGTCGGCTAGGTTGTACTTACGCAGCAGGTCGTTTTGCTCGCTTGAGGTCCATTCTGACGCTTGGTAAGTCGAACCATCACGCTCGCCGTAGCTACCTTTAATCCACATGTTCCAGTTGGCAAAAGCACTTAATTGGTACTTAGCCCAAAGTGTGCTTTCTTCTGTGGTTTCACGGTCTTGATAGCTGCGCTCATCTTTACGGTAGTCATAACCACCTTCAAGCTTATGGCCGCGTGCTAGACGGTAGTCAGCCCCTAGCTTAGCTTTATGGGTGGTGATGTCGTATGGCGTATTGTAAGCAGCTTGACCAGTAGTTGAGTCGATTGAAATTTGCGTCCACTCTTCAACATTGGTCTTGTTATCACGGTCGCTATAATCATAGCTAGCGTTTAAACGTAGCTGACGGTTAATACGTGAGACCACCTTAAGGGTTGCACCTTGAGTATCAACACGACCATCTAGCGACTCAGCCGGCATTTGATAGCCGTAACCTGATGTACTGAAGTCTTGGTCTTGGGTCATCTGGCCAAAGTAGACGCGACCATTCATGATAGTGCGACCCGCCACATATTGACCTAGAACCGAAACAGTATGGGCTTCGTTGTCTGGGTCAAGTGACATATAGCCTGTGGTTTGCGCACCAAAGGTTGGGCTAAACGCGTTTTCAAATGATAGTTCACTGTAGGCGTTCTTAAAGATTGAACCGTTATAGTTAACTGCCGTGTACCAGTTATCACCGGCAAAACGCACGCCAGCTTCAATAGTATCAGTGGTATAGTCAACAGGCTCTGCAATCATCATAGATTGATTGTAAAAGCTACCAGAGGCTTGCTTTAACCCTGTTTTGTCTTCACGTTGGTAATTAACGTAGGTGCTCCACAGTGTTTCAGCTTGGTATTCAAAGCCTAAGCCTGCGCGTTCACGTTTAAGTGATAGCTCAAGCGGGTTAAGACTTGAGTACAAGGTACTCATATCTTGTGTGCTGCCACCATGTACCCAGTCACCTGGTAGAGTGAGGTTATCGTCGCCAACGCCTTGATAAGGGCTCATTGCCTTATCTGTTTTGTAGGTTGCGATTTGACGGTAGTTTAGGTTTAGATTGTACTGGCCTTGCTTACCAACATTAATGTCAGCACTGCCGTTTTCCATACCTAAGTTGTCAGCTTCGATTGTTGCTTGATAGCCGTTTTCACCAGTGTATTTTACATCGGCGTCAACTTTGCCGGCAAAACCGTCTTCGGTTGCAAAAGCGTTAGCAGAACGTATGTCGTCACTGTCGCTATAGCCTGCGCCAATACCAACAGTACCAGATACGCCTTTTTCAACTTTACAGTTTTTACAAACCCACTTGTCGAATTTTACTTTTTCGGTGTTCGCATTTTGAATGCCATAACCATCAGCTGCGATAGCTGCGCCAGATAGCATTCCGGCATGGGTAATCAATGCGAGCGTGACCAAATTTAATTTGAATTTCATCTTCTCGTCTCCCTTAGCGCTGGAATAGCTTGCCAGATGGATGGTTAGAACCATGGATCTGGTTGTGACAGTTCAAACAGCTGCGACCACCAGTCATGGCGTTGCCGCCAACTGAAGAGCCTTGCTCTGTGTTGCCAAATAGTGCCTGTCCGCTGTGGGCAGATGAGTGACATTGTTGACAAAGCTGAGGAGCACGAGTTTTAAGCATACCTTCGTTAACGCTGCCGTGTGGATTGTGGCATGCTACGCAATCTTCAGTTACGGGTGCATGCTCCCACAATTTTGGGCCGCGTTTCTCTGCGTGACATGAGTAACACGTGTCGTTAACCGTTGGCTTAACAAGATCTGCATCGCTCATGGTGCCATGTGGGTTATGACAATCGCTACAAACCATTTGCGCCCATTTCATTGGGTGGCTTGAACGCTTGTTCATGTCAGCTTTTTGCTGAGTGTGGCAACTAGTACAGACTTCCATTTCTGTATTTTTAGACAGAACTGGATCTTTAGCTGTGTGCACTGAGTGACAAGAAGCACAAGCTACATCTGCATTGTCATGGTGACCACCATTCCAATCCATGCGCTTGTCATCTTTATGACAGCTCATACAAACGCTGTTTTGTAGCTCTGGTGCCAGCGTTGATTCTGGACCGAAAGCGATCATTGGCTCGTTACCGCCGCGGTTATGCTTACCCATAGGGCCGTGACAGGCTTCACATTGAAGGCCAGCCATTGGGCTCTTGCTTGAGTCAACTGAACCGTGAACGCCTTTGAACAGGTCCATCACTTTTTCAGATTTACGGTGACACATCAGGCAAGAGTCTGCACCTTTTGGTGAGTACTTACCTTCAGCAAACTTTTGATCTAGTGTGGCTTCTACTTCATCAGGCGTCATTTTAGCATCCCACTTAGATGCTACAGCAGTGTGAGCAAAACCAAGTGAAAGTACAGCCGATGCCATCAACGCCGGTAGTAGGTTTTTGATTGTTTTTATGATCTTCATAATAGGTTCCTAAACTTGCACAATTTTGAAGAGAAAGTGGGGGAGAGGCCTCCCCCTTTTTTCAACACTCTTTAGCTCAATCAAATTGATTTAAGCCAACAAGAGTTGCGCAAATTACATCTTCACTGATGTGTGGTCGCCAGGTGTTGGTGCGTGACAGTAGAAACAAGTTTCTAGTTGTGCAGCATCAGTCGCTTCTTGCTTAGAAACACCAACTAGTGCGCCTTGACCTTCAACGTGGGCTTTGAAGCTGTCCATGTTGTAGCTATGACAAGATACACAGGTTGCAGCGATAGGCGTTGTGTATTGGCCGCCATCAGTTGCAATAGCGCCTTTTTTCTTGAATGCATCACGATCAAAGTCGTTATGACACTGGTCACAGTTCATACCAGGGATCACCGCGTAATCACCTTGACTATGTACCTTGTGCAGTTTCATTTCAAGAGCGCCTTGGTTAGCACCGCCAGCGTATGTGCCATCTGGTGTGTGACAAGTGGTACAAGCGTCTACACCGATAATCGGCTCACCGTTAGCATCTTTGCTGTGAGAAAGCTGCTCTGTCATCACGAAACCAGCGTGATGTCCGCCTTTATGGATTTGGAAATCATCAGAGTGACAGTTTGCACATGAAGTGAAGTTAACTGAGTCAACATGACGCATGCTTGCTGCTTCACCTGATAGTGTTGCAAAAGCAAGGTCAGCTTTCATTGCTGTGTACTTGCTAGTGTCGTTGCCATCAAAGCTTGGATCGTCACAAGTAACAAATTCACCGTTGTCAGAGCACATTGCCCAGCCTACAAATGTGAAGGCAGTTTCAGCATCGGTACCCGCAGCACCAAGTTTAAGGTCTTTGGTAGTGGTGTAAATTAGCTTACCTGCTTCAACTTTAGCTTTAGCATCGACAACGCCATTCTTGATTGCGTTGATAGAATCTTTACCGCTATAGCCTAGAGTTACGTTATTCGGACCCACGTTAGTGATCACTTCGAAACGCTGGATTTTAGGTAGCAAGCTATTGATATCAACTTGTTCGCCATTAGTATCCACAACTTGGATACTAATAGTTGCTGCTTCAGTTGTAGCGTCGATAGTTGAAGTTACATTGATTCCATACTGGTCGATTAGCGCCGATGTATCAGCAAAACCTACAGTGTGTAGTTCTTCTGTCCAGCTAGCATTATGACAAGCGATACAGTTTGAATTGTCAGCTTGTTGAGAGTGGCCTTTACCAGCTAAGAAGTCGATGTTTGTGTGGCAGCTTGTACAAGTCTCCATAGTTGGAACACTAGACCAGTTGCCCCATTCTGCTAGTTCTGTATTGCCTTCTTCTGGCGCAACGTGACAAGACTTACAGTTGTTCTGGATAAGTGCTTCAGCCGCTTCACCGGTGTATTCTTTGCCATTCTTATCAGTGAATGTCTTAGCTGTATTGTGGATGTTGTGGATTAGGTGGTTCCACTGAGATTCAGTAGACATTGAGCTGCTGTGGCAAGTCGCACATGTCTCTTCTTTGTAGTAACTGCTATGACGCGTTGTTAAAGGCTTACCTTCGGCGTGACAGTTAGTACATGTTTCGTGGGAAACGATATTCTTCGTATATTTAGCTTGATAGCCTTGACCGTCAAAATCAGCAACGATTTCTTGACGAGGAACAGATGTTTGACCGTCTGCAAGCGTAGAACCTTCACCACCTGCGTAAACGTTAAAACGCTGAGTTAAGTCAGCATTGTATTCGTCTGGCTCAAAAGTAAAGGTGTATGAACCGTTCTTGTTGTCTGTGTAAGCGTCAGTACCTGAAACGCGCGCAGTGCGAGTCCATTGTGCACTATTACCTGCACCTGTAGCACCTTGAGGAGTTAGCTGTGCGCCAGTGATACCAAGATCTTGCAAGCCTACAACAGGCAAGTCTTCTTCATTGGTTGCAAACACATTAACTGTTGGAACGCCATTAGTATAAGTGACATCAGTGACTTTTAAGTTAAGTACATTAATCACATCAGCAGCTGGGCCACCAGGGTTTCCTGGGTTACCATCGCTACCGTCGTCACCGCCACAGCCTGTTAAGGCCATTGATACAGCACCTGCTGCTAAAAGCAGCGCTATCTTAGATTTGTTCACATTCATCATTTTTTCCCTGCATAGGTTTGGCACTGTCTTAAACGTGTGACCTGATTTAAATAGGTCGACTGTAATTTTTTAATTTCCGTTTAAGTCAATGCTGGAAATAAGATTCCCCAAAGAAAGGCTAACGTAATGCAAGGCTAAAATCTGCATAGCAGGTGTTAATGTGTGACCTGGATCTGTCTATTTATAAAGAGGTATAAAGTAAGGAGCTTGAACACCTTAAAAGTTGCAAATGTAGAATTTACATGTGTGATAAATGTTGCAGTTTAAATCGATTGTTGTTTGCTGGTATTTAAGAATAAAAAAGGAGGCATAGCCTCCTTTTATGTTACTTATTCACAAATCTGAATTAGTGGCTGCTGCCCCAATTAGAATGTGCTTCTAGTAAAGATGCATCTTTATGGCATGTTGAGCAAGTTTCTTGAACATTTTCAGGGTAGCTGCTTGCAGGAACACCAAGCGTGCTTAGTGGTACATCTTCTTGTACTAAGATACCGCCCATTGACTTGATGTGTGAAGCCGCTGATTCATCTAACGCGTATGGCGCTTGGTGACAACTTACACATGCTGCAGTTTGTGGAGAAACAACAAGTTGCTCGTTAACGCCAGGAGCATATCTTTCGCCGTCGGTCGTACCAAATGCTACTGGTGCTGCATTTGCTTCGATATGACTTAGAGAGAAGCCGTCTTCACCGTGACACGCTTGACACTCAGCTTTCTTGAAGAACATGTCCCCAGAGCTGTCGTATAAGTAGTGTTTGCTGTGAACAATATAAGCTAAGTTAGAAGAACCAGCGCCTTTTTTGTCACGAGTACCGTTATGACAAGATGCACAACCATCTATATCATTAGTATAACGGTGAGTGATAGACGTAGTGTGACACTGTTGACAGTCACTCATTTCTGCATGCTGTGAACGTGGCGTTTCAGTTACGGCTGTTCCATCCTGCTTAAAGAAGAATGTATCAGACACTAAGTAAGGAGCTTCCTGACCATCAAGTTGATCACCAGCTTCTGAACCGTCGCCTTTAGTTGGCGTACCATCACTATTTTCGCCTGGTACGTATGCACAAGCTTCACGTACACCTTTCTCGCCAAAACAAACATGAAGTTGGCTGCTTAGAGCAATAGTCGCACCAGCATCTATGATTGGCTCAATGTTGAAATCTGCAGCGGTGATAGTTGCAGTGATAGTGCCATCAGCATTAGCTGTTAACTTGTTCCAACCGACTTTTTGATAGTTCACAAGGAAGTCATCAGTTACTACGCCGTTTACTACGATAGCACTGTTGTAGCCACCATATTTGTATGGACGTTTGTCGATTTGATCAAATGGCACTAGTTCTTCGCCATCTTTTACGCTGAAGTTAGCTGTAATCGTGTCATTTGCATATGTCATGCTGTTGAAAACAACTTTTAGCTCAGTAGCTTGGGCGTTATTGTTTTCTGAATAGTGACCACGTTCTGCACCACGGTATCCATCAGGATCGTTATGACAGCTTACACAATTTTGTTTGCTTTCAGCGATTTGGTTATTTTCGCTATCCCAGTGCCAGCTTGGAACGGCATATGGGCTGTTGTGACAGTTCATACAAGTTGCAGTATCGACGTCGCCTTTCCAAGCATCAGCCATTGCTAGGTTCTCGTCAGGTTGGTGACAAGTTAAGCAGTTTGAAGCTGATTGTGGGTAGATACCGTTATAATAAGAGTGGCTATGGATTTCATGAGCCATGCCCTTGATAGACCCATCATACTCATATGGTTCGCCTACAGCGTTGCCATCAGTATCTTTGTCTTGCTTCATGTAAGAGTTGTAATCAGCATGACAGAAAGTACAAGATTCTAGAGTAACGTGCTTGCCGCCGTGCATTGATAATGCACCATCTTGACCTGGACGGTGACATGATTGACATGTTTCATCTGCAATTACAGCTTTTGGTTTGTCTTGAGCTGTGTCTGAACTTGGCTGCCAGTAGAAGAATGTGTTATTGACTAGAGTTGAACCTGCGTCGTTTGCAGATTTTACACCTAGGTAGATGCCGTTTGTGGCTTCAGCATCGTAAGAATACTTTTCTAGTGTATCAACAGCTTTGTCTAGCACTAAAGTGTAGCTACCGTCACCGTTGTCAGTTAGGCAGTTTTCGCAATTTTTACCTTGGAAATATGAAGAACCTGTGTAATGGCCTTCACCTTTGTCTTTGTTAAAGTAACTTAACCAGATTTCACGGTTAGCACCTTCAACGTTAGTTTCGTCGATATCTTTAACTTTGCCCATGCGGCCAAACGAAACTGCGCCAATATCATCTTGCTGAAGACCAAAAACAGCGGCGCCATTAGCATCAGCTAGATTAAAGTTTACTGTTAGGAAGCCGTCTTCGCTAACGCTCGCTGAAGTGATGTCTGCCTTTACTTGTGATACTTCACCAATAGGCTTGCCAACTGGACCTGGCTTACCATCTTCACCATTTTTTCCATCATCACCACTACAACCGGTAACGGCTAATGAAAGCACCCCGGCTGTAAGCAATGCTTTTGAAGCAGCGCTTAGATTAAAAAATTTCATCATTTTATTTCCCTGCAATAGTTTTATTCATCACTGATTTGTTTTTAGGTGAGAATAATTCTCATCAATTACCAATCAGTGTGTGGAATTTTATTTCCATTGCTAAGGCTATATAAGCGTGAAGTTTTTAGCAGGTGTTTTAAGCCCTTTATGTGATTAAGGTCAGACTATTTCTTTAGAGGTATTCAGAAAAGTGAGGTTTTAGGACTAATTTAAGAATCGATTAATAATAAACCAGCTTAAAACTGCCAAATGTTATTAGCTTGTAGCGGTAATTGGCTTGGCGTTGGTAGCCTATAAACTGATTGTTTTTTAACTATCTTATTGATACATAGTGGCGACATTGTTTTGAGTGTTTAATGCTTAAAAACGCAAAAAGGCGAGGAGATTATCTCCTCGCCTTATTCAAGCTTAATTTGCTTAAATGGTTTTGCCCGGTACTCGTTTTACGCTATTTGTAGTTAACTGGATGCACAGTATCTACCCCAAAAGATTTACCTTCTGCGTGACATGTAGCACAGCTTTCACTGCCAGTATAACTACCTAGTGGTGCGCCAAATACTCCGCCATTTGCTTCAACGTGAGCGCCAAAACTGTCTTTGGTATGGCAAGAAGCACATGCTGCAGCAATTGGCGAGTATTCGCGAATGTCATCACTGCCATTTTCACCTTGGTTTAATACAGCTGGTAAGTTTGCTGTGTTTTCCAGTGCGAGTTGGCCCTTTTCATGACAAGATGCACAATCACCATAATGCTTAGTAAAGGTAATAGTTTCATTACGATTGCTGTTAACTTTAGTACGCTTGTTGGCATGTAGAGTGTGGATCATGACCTTATAATCAAGAGAGTTTTCTAAACCTACGCGGCTACCTTTAAACGCGCCATCAGCAACAGCATGGAGAGCTTGGCCTTTATGACAAGATACACAGCTACCATCGGTTAATGATAGAGGTTGCTCTTTACTATCTGGCATATGACACGAGCCACAAGATGTTCTTTGGTGGAATGATAAATCAATCGCATCATCGTGACAGGCTTGGCAGGCAGACTCTGACGCGCTATTAAAACGCAGTGATGCAACTTCACCAATGGTTGAAAATGCCGCAGCGTCAGTTGTTAAGGTAGCTAAAATATGCTCCTCTGAGCATGCAATCGCTGCTTGGGTATCACGAGAAGCACAAATATTAAGGTGACTCATTAGTGCGCCGTTTGTGTACTCGATATCATTTAAGTTCACTGTGTATTGGTAACCGCCATCAATGGCGGCAACCCTGAACTCTCCAGACTCAATAGCATTCGCATCAGCAAGATTAATCATTTTGTGAGTGGCAGTTAAGTCACCTCGAGTCATTTTCCAAACATCGGCAAAATCATTGTGCTGGTTTTCAACTACTTGAATATTTAGCGCTCTTATTGCTTCATCTTCATGGGGCGCTAAACCCTCACGACCGCTATAGCTAACATTGAAAGTGAGTGTTTGCAGATCTGCATCATAGACTCCGTTCGCGACTGAGAACTCGTATGCCTCTTTTGCAGATGTCAGTGTTAACTCCTTATTTAAATGGAACTTAGCAGCGCCCATAGGGTTACTATCATCGGCATGACATGCAGCACAGTCACCTTCAACATATTGCGGAAACTGCTCAGAGTGAAATAGTCCACGAGCCGTACCATCCCACTCAGGCGCAGCAAACTTCTCATGGCAACTTAAGCAAGCTTCTTGGCGATGGAAGTGGAAGTTATCCGCTTGTGCTGGCGCAGTTTCACCTTCTATATGACAAGATTGGCAGCTCTTACTATCTGCAGGGAAAGTGGCATCGCTATAATCATGGGCATTACCACCATAGCCAATCATAAAGTAATCACCTTTATGAATTTGATGCAGCATTGAGCCAAAATCAATGGTTGCGCCGGTTTCAGGATCGCCAGAGTAGCTGGTATGACACACGACACAGTTTTCTATTTCTATGCGCTTACCGCCATGTAAAGAGAGTTTTGGCGCCCAAGCATGCTCGTAATCGTCATTGTGGCAGCGGATACACGACTCTTGTAAATCGACTAAATTACGTGTTTCATCAGCTTCTGCGGCTCTATCTAGCGCAGGGATAAAGTCGAAATGAGTGTTGATTAAGGTGGCATTCGATACCACATTGGTTGGTTTTAGTTCTAACGTAATACGATGTGTGAGCTCGGCATTAAATGTAGTGTCAAGGCCGTCAATTTGCTCATACTCATCTAATGGCTTTGAAAAGGTGTAACGGTATTCACCGTGACTCAATACTTCAATACATGCGGTTTTGCAGTTGGTTTCGATATTAGCCTGTATTTGCGGGCCTTGGTGTTTGTCCCAGCCTTCAGGCAACTCTTGACCATCGGCAACACCGTCAGGTTCTTTTAACATATTGATGTAACTCGTCCATTGCGTCGCCTTAACACCTTTATACTGTTCTGCTTCAGGCTCTGGTGAGTCAAAACCTGGTAATGGACGTGAGCGTTTTTGTAGCGCATCAAGCTTAGCGACACCAAACCCAAGGGCATTGATCTCATCAAATGCTTCTAAGCCTGAAACAGCAACACCGTTGGCGGTGAGTAATTCAAAGTCTACCGCTACGACTCCTTCAGTAATCGTTGCATGCAAAATATTGGCTTTCAGACTGGTGGCTTGCTGTATATCGACACCAATGTTGCCGTTATCGCCGTCTTCACCATTTTTGCCGTCACTACCACAACCGACAAGGGCGAGTGAGAGCGCACCAATGCCAATTGCTGATTTAACAGCGTTTGTGAGTTTGTATTGATTCATCATGTTATTCCCTGCATAGGTTAGCTGCTATGAGGTTTTTACCTCTTTTAGCGTGAGGTTTTTCCTCAGTAGGATCCTACTCAAAAGAGGTAGGTAGCTTTTGCTATAACGGATGAAATGTGAGCTAGATCGGTAATGACGAGTTTGAATGTTAACTAATGTTAAAGTGCAATTTATTCAGTGCCTTGAATGGAGGTTGGTAATCGTTTTAAGACTGTTTTAATTTTAAGCGCGGCAAAATTAAACTAAGCTTAAATTGTATTATTTATTCGGCTTTGCTCTTGATCTGCATCAAGTTAGCTCTTGGCTTTGATTGCCTTTAGTTAACACCTTATTTACATCAAGGCTGGTTGATTGTTGTTCAGTTGTTGCTTTCGAATGATTAGTTGTTATGTGGATGATTGGTAATTAAAAAGGAGGCTTAAGCCTCCTTTTTAATTAGTTCTTGCCCCTAAACATTAATTACCGTGGATCTCGATAAGCTGTTCAGGGTTATGACAAGTTGAACAGGCTTCAGCTGATCGAGTTCTTACATCTTCAGCATCAATTCCATCTAAAATACCGCCATTGGCAACGATATGGTTAGCGCCAGAGTCACTCAAGTATTTTTGGTGACAGCTTAAACACGTGCCAGCATCAGATGAAACCCAGATGTCATTACCCGTTTCTGTATCGCCGTAACGCCAAACACGATCGCTAGCTCGGCCTAATTGAATACCATCTTCGGTATGACAAGTAGAGCAGTCAGTTTTTAACACTGTGCCTGACTGGACTCCCGCATATTTAAGGTAATGACCATCAGCTTCGTGCGCTTTAAAGGCATAGCTGGTTGGTTTCATACCACCAGGGTAGCTATCGTCTGATTTAGTTGTTTTATCAGATGTATGGCAGGTTTGGCAGTTATAACCATTGTTATAATGGTAGTTCTCTTGGTTGTGACAGCTTTGACATTTCGCAGCATCTATAATTGAGCGACGCATAGCGGCTTGCATGGTGTCATCCATACCTGTACCTGACCAAACAAAATGATAGGGCGCTTCTTTGACTGCTACTGAGCGAGTGCTATCTGAACACTCTGTCATCTTGATTTCATCTACTGCATAGCCACCATTATTAAAGCAAACTTCGACAGTTGACCAAAGCTCGAAGGTTTTACCTGTTGCGTCGCTTGGCATATCAAAAGTCGTTGCGATAATAGTAAAGGTTTTGGTTGCCGCGTCATAAGTTCCGTCTTCCAGTTTAAAGCGGCGGTTACTGTATGATGCATCCGTGTATGCAGGGAAGTCTTTATCGCTGTCCCAAGCAACAATGACCCGTGTTCCGGTTTCGATAAATTCAGAGCCAATGGCTGCGCCAGAAGCATCTTGAATTTGAACATCGAACATCAGCTTGCCATTTGCATCTAGGCCTATATTACTAAACATTACGCCCATAGCTTCAGCTTCAACGTATGCTTTTAATACATCACCGTGACGTTTCTCTGCACTCCCTGTACCACGGTAAGTATCGGTTGAGTTATGGCAAGATACACAATTGGTACTGCTGTGCGATTGAGATGGTTTTTCTGTGTGACAACTGACACAAGCTGTATTGCTAAGGTCGGCTTTGAACAAGTCAGCATTAGCTGGAGCTCCTTCACCTTCAACGTGACAGGCTGAGCAATCTGCCGCAGGCTTTTGCGGATACATGACTTTGCCATAATCATGAACGCTACCACCGTAACCAACTATTTTATAGGGTGCTGGCACCATGCCATCAGGAGTGCTGGTTTCACGGTCTTGACCTTTATGGATAGCGTGGATCATATAAGTGTATTCAACACTATTGCCACTTTCAGGATCGCCAGATGTTGCAGTATGGCAGCTGGCGCAGTTCTCAAGTGCTACGCGACGCCCGCCATGCAGAGCTAAGCTTTCTGGTTGATGACAGGTATAGCAGGCTGTAATGCTAACGACATTGCGAGTTTGAATGTCTGTGGTAGCGCCAGTTGAAGGCTGCCAATCATGATGAGCATTGGCTGTTGCTTGAGGTAACTTTAACTCTAGCGTTGCTCTGTGTGTGTAGTCTTCGCCGTAGACGATAGCTAACGGCTCTGTGACATTTGCGATGTTTTGCTGAAAGGTATAGCTATAGCTGCCGTCGCCATTATCGACTAAGCAGTCTTCACAGTTACTCGCGGCTTCAACGTTAGCCTGGTATTGTGGTGACGGATTGAGATCACTAGTGTCATCAGGTGGGGTACCAGGCTCTTTAAGCTCATTGATATAAGCCTGCCATTGATAACCTCTGTCAATCTCTGCGTCACCAACGGTTTCGTTGACTTTGGCTAATTGGGCGATACCAAAGCGTAAATCGTAGTCTTTATTAAGGCCTAATACCGCTACTCCGTTGGCATTTTCAAGGTCAAAGTTAACGGTTACCACACCATCGGTAACGGTGGCTTCAGTGAAACGAGCTTGAACGCTAGTTGCGGAGTCGATATTGACACCTATTACGCCATCTTCGCCGTCAACCCCATCACTACCATCACTGCAACCAAACAACATGGCGGATGCGGTGAGCGCAAGTAACCCCTGTTTTAAGTACCGAATTTTGTTATCCATAATTTTGCGTTCCATTCTCTATGTCACTATTTGATTAACGTCACACTCTGTTATTACCAACCGATTTAACCCTGAAGGTTATTTCAGGTCTTTTTATTGTATTGGGTGAACTTTTAGAACATCCACAGCTGCACCCTGACCATGGCAAGTTGCGCAGCTTTCTGTGCCTGCTGTAGCGTCAGCTTCAGTGCCTTTAAACACACCGCCTTGCTGCGTCATATGCGCCATAGCACTATCGCTTAAATGACATGCGCTACAAATTGCTGAAGTCGCGCTGGTAAAACTACCGTCGTCAAATGCTAAGGGCTGAACAGCATCATCAAGTGGTAAGGCTGCAGTTAATATCCCATTGTCATCGCTGGTATGGCACTGGGCGCAGTTTCCTATGTTGCCTGGATAATTAATGTCGGGATAACTTTCACGAGAGCCCGCATGCAATGTATGAGCTAGGTGCTTGTAATCAGCAGTTGAGGCTGCAGGGTTTGCTGCACTTGCTTCAGCTTGCATATTAGGGTTGTGGCATAGCTGACACTGTTGCTCAAGATCGTTACGTGAGCCGTGATAATTGAGCTGCTGATCGCCATGGCAGCTGCCACAGGTTTGATTGGTCACTACAACTCGGCGGCCAACGTCAGTTAGTGCGCTAGCGCTAAAGAACTGATGACTAGATTTTATTGTGGTGGTTGCATCGGTATCGTCACAATTTGCCAGCATAGCTTGATTGCTACATAACTTACCTTGCAGGGCTAGGGCGCCTTTATCGTTTGCTGGATCGTCACTTAAGGTTAAGCCTGCAATTTGATAGTTATACACACCATTACTGCCTGATATTGGCTCAACATCTTGTAGCTTTATAGATTTGGCACTGCGGGTCGTGTAATCAATACTAATCCCAAAATTGGCATACACACGTAGATCATCAATAAAATCAAGCTTGTCAGCACTAGCACTATAAACTTCATTGGTAGCTGGGTTTGACAGTCTGACTGAAAAATCAACGGCATCACCATTAAGCTTAGCGCTAACCACTTCAACATTAAATTGACCTAACACTGCGTCGGTATCTGCTTGACTGTGTGCGCTCATGGTCCAATCAGCATTGTGGCATGCAACACAATTGCTGTTATCAACTTGTGCGGGGTGACCTTGGCCACTAGGGAAATCGATATTGGTATGACAGCTGCCACAAGCCTCCATTGTTGGTACGCGCGCCCAGTTCATATTTTCTGTCAGAGTCTCATCGGCTACGTGGCAAGTTTGACAATCTGCCAGTGACACTGGAAATCCACTAAGGTGCTTGGTGTGCACCATAGGTGCGAACACGTTATCAGGGTTACTGACTTTATCTGCGTTATGACAAGTTACGCAGGTTTCCACTTCATTATATTTACTACCGTGAAATGCAAGGTCGTTATGACAGGTATTACAAGTCTGCATTTCAATTAGATTGCGAGTATAAGCCGGCGCGCTGCCGTTATCTTGCCAGTCATAATGCTGATTGGTGACGGGTAAGTCTGTGCCATCGGGTAATGCATCACCACCGACTTTTATCACAACGCGCTGTGTAGCGCCCGGCATAAAGGCAATATTGTTCATGCCATTAAATGCACCACTAAAGGTATAGCTATATTGACCGTTTTTGTGATCAACAAATTCACCATCACAGCTATTTGAACATGACTCAGAGGTGAAATATTGCCACTCACTGGCATTACCTGCATTCGTGAAACCTTGAGGCAATAGCTGCGCTGCAAGGTAAGTCGCGGAGGGAATGCCAACGACAGGTTCATCGCTTTCATTGGTGATGCGATAATTCACTGTGGCCACGCCTGCCTCCAACTGCACTTCATTAATCGAAATATTCAGTGCGTTGATTTCACTTGCGGGTGGGCCGCCTGGCTCGCCTGGCGCACCCGGGGTTCCGTCATCTCCGCTACAGGCTGCTAACATAGCAACGGCTGCCAATAGTATTAGTTTTTTACTCACCAGAGCGCTGTTTGCTAAGTGTGCTAATGTGGCTCGTTTCATATCGATGTCCTTCACCTTAGTGTTCCTTGAAATCCTTGTAATTGGTATGAGCAATCATGGCTTAAGGTTTATAGTTGGTAGCTAAATGTCAGACCCACATAGTGAGCGCTATAGTCGTGGCTTAAGTCGCCAAAGGTTAATACGTTGGGAATAGTGTCAACGCTTGTTCCCTGATTTAACCAGTCGGAGTCTTGGTAGTTCTCAAAAATCCAATCAAAACGTAACGCCATTTTTTCGTTTAAATGGTATTGCGCAAATGCATTGATGTTATGTCTTGTTGCAAAGTAATCACCGTAAGGTGAGGTTAGGCCTTGAGTTATCTCAGTATCGCTTTGTCCATCTGAATAGGTGTAGTCGAGGCCTAGGTCGAGCTTTTTGTCTAAAAGGTGTAAATAATCTACGCCCGCGCCGATAAGGGTGGATTTTTCATCGGTATTAACAAACCAGTTTGGTAGCCCAAAGTTACTGCTTCCGGCTTGATCACTGTCGCGCCAGTCTTGGTTAAGGTATGCATTAATACTTAAATCATCGCTTAATAGGTAGTTGGCAGAAATATCATAGCCTTGAGTATCGACTTGGGTGAGCCCGACTAAGGTATCGTCATAATCGTCACTGCTAATATGAACATTGGCACTTGCCGAAAACGCAGACTCTGGGTTGAAGTTGACACTTAGTTGGTACTTTTGGCGTTCTCTATCTGCCAGATATGACTTTCTTAAGTAAGGGTTACTTTGACTATCTGTGGTTGTTACGGCTTTATAAGTACTGCCGGTTCTGTCGCTAAACTCGGCCTTTAGCCAAGCAGACCAAGAGGGAGTGATACGATAATTTACTTTAGCAAACACACTATTTTGTTTGAGTGAGTCTCTGTCTAAATCGCTGTAATCATTATGATCGTATTGATAGCCAGCATTAAGGTAGATGGCACGATTAATACGATATTTGGCTCCAAGCTTTGCTTGTTGCTTAGTTCGGTCGTATTCAGGATTAACTGCGGTTCCGGCGTAATAGCTGTCGGTAATCACTTGTGGATAAGGATTTAATGCTGTTTTGTTATCACGATCTGAGTAGTCATAACTAGCGCGAATACTTAGGCCTCTGACTACACGACCATTGTATTTTAGCTTCATCTCAGTAGTATCAACTTTGCCGTCAAGGCTTGTCGTTGGCAGCGCCGGGGAAGGTCCGTTTATTGTTGCAGGTAAAAATGCATCATCTTGAGTAAAACTTGCGACCCCTAAATGCATTAATATTTGATGGCCATTGCCACTTAGCTGCGCGTTTGCGCCAATTCTATAGGCTTTATTGTCTGGTGATACTGCGCTTTGGCCGCTGTAGGCCGCGCCAAAAGTCGGTGTGAAAGCATTTTGCCAACTAATGGCGTTATGATCGTTTTTATATTGGCTAAAACTAGAGTCAACACCGATTAACCACCCATTACCGTTAAAATAAATCTTGGCGCCAAATTCGTCAGTCGTATCGTCAATGGGTTGGGCAAGCATTGCGCTATTGGTAAGAATATTACCTGAAAAAGCGCGCTTTCCTTGACGCTTTTCATGCTGATAATTCAGTTCTGCCCGGTAAAATGAACCAAGATAATCACCACCGAGCGTAAAACGGTCGCGCTTGGTTTTTAATTCAAGTGTACGTACGTCCTCAAGTAGTGTTGGCATTTGTGAGGTGATTGCGGCAGTTTGCCAGTTACTGGGTAGAGACTGATTGTCGTCATCATTAGCGTAAGGCGATAAAGCGTCATTGGTATCGTAATGCGCTAATCCACGGTAACAGAGTGCAATGTTATAGTGACCGGGGCGACCCGTTTCTAATGTTGCACTGCCGGTATCGTAACCGAGCTTGTCGGCAACAAAGCTGGTTTGATACCCAGACTCTGCCTTATTGACAAGATCTGCATCAAGGTGGCCAACAACGCCATCCTTGTCTGTGCCTGTTGTATTACCAAAATGAATATCATCGGCATCGTTATAAGCTGCGCCAACTGCTACGCTGCCGCTAAAGCCTGAGTTAACTATGCAGCGCTTACACTCCCACTTTTCAGTATTGGCTTTATCACGGTTGGCATTTTGTATGCCATAGCCTTGAGAATATGCGGGCGAAATACTCATACCAATTGCTAGCGCGAGTAAAGTCAGCTGGGTGTTGATGTTTCTATGTGATGCAAACATAACGGTCACTCCTAATTAGCGCTGCAATAATTTGCCAGATGGATGGTTTGAGCCATGGACTTGTGAATGGCAATTCATACAGCTTTGTCCGGCATTAAAAGCGTTAGGGTTTCCGCCAAACACTGCATTAGAGGTGTGGCCTACTGACGTGTGACACTGCTGACATAACATAGGAGGTTTTGCGATTAACATGGCTTCATTTACGCTGCCATGTGGATTGTGACAAGAGGCGCAGTCGTCAGTTACTGGTGCGTGCTCCCAAAGTTTAGGGCCACGTTTTTCAGCATGGCATGAATAACAATTTTCATTTACGCTCATTTGTTTGAGGCTTGCATCGGCTAAGCTACCGTGTGGATTGTGGCAATCGCTACAGACCATTTGCTGCCACTTGAGAGGGTGAGCAGAGCGTTTATTGATATCTGCTTTTTGTTGTGTGTGACAGTTAGTACATACTGCGACTTCTGTACTTTTATCAGCGATAGGATCATGGCCTGTATGCACTTGATGGCAATCAGCACAGCTGACATCAGCGTTATCATGATGATTCCCTTGCCAAGCCATACGTTGATCATCGTTATGGCAGCTCATACAAACGCTATTTTGTTTTTCAGCTGGAACGGGAGAGTCTGAACCAAAAGTAATCATTGGCTCTTTACCGCCGCGATTGTGCTTTCCTTGGGGGCCGTGGCAAGCCTCACATTGTAGATCGGCCATTGGAGAGTTTTGTACTGAGCTGCCATGTACACCATCAAACAGCGCCATGACTTTTTCACTTTTTCGATGGCACATTAAACAAGAGTCTGCGCCTTTTGATGAGTACTGGCCTTCAGCAAATTTCTTATCGAGTATCGCTTCTACTTCATCTGGATCTTGGTCGTCCCACGGTGCAGCAGAAGCATTCATACCGAAACTTACGAGCATAATTAGTAACAGGCGTATCAAATTGCCAGAGAACCATCCGGTGTTCTTGTTCATCATCTCATCCCATTCGCTTTTTTTAGCGATATTTTTGATAATTTAATATTAGTAGTTTTGTAAATTACTAATACGTAATCATAGCGGGTTTTTGTGACAAATCCATAACAAAAGTAAGGTGTTTATAGCTTAACCCGACTGATTTTAAAGATCTTAGTGGTAGGTTTTAGACTTTAGTCTGTATTGGAAGTTATTTTTCTTAACATATGTAAAGTGTAAATAATAACCATTATTATTCAAAGGGTTCTTTTCCGACTTATTTATCTTTAAGCGAAGCGTTTATTAGTTGAGAGATTTATCACATAATAGCGAACACAATTGAAAACTATTATCGTTTACAGGCCTAAATCTTGATCTAGGTAAAGTTATTGCTTGCTCGTCTCCTTTAGAATCAACGTTAATTTCTAAGAGAGTCGAGGCCTGTTAATAGGTGGAATGCACAATGAAGTTAAGTGAATTGAATCCGGGCGATATCGCCAGAATTTCTCAAGTTGGCGAGATCGATCTGCCAGCCGTTGTAAAACGTAAACTCCTTTCAATGGGGATCACCCCAAATACTCGATTCTCCTTGATCCGCAGAGCCCCAATGGGATCTGGTGTTGAACTTGATATCCGTGGCAGTAAATTATGTATGCGTCGCGATTTAGCAGATATTATTGAGGTTGAAAAAGCGAATGGCTAAACAATTTAACTGCGTTACTGTAGGTAACCCAAATGCGGGTAAGTCTACGCTTTTTAATGCGTTGACCGGCTCTAATCAACAAGTTGGTAACTGGTCTGGTGTAACCGTTGAAAAGAAGACTGGCCAATTTGCGCTGCAAGGTACAGATGTATTTCTAACCGACTTACCTGGGATTTACGATCTTCTTCCAGCAGGTAATAGCTGCGACTGCTCTTTAGATGAGCAGATTGCTCAGCAATATTTAGCCGATCAAGATATTGACGGTATTATCAACCTAGTTGATGCGACTAACATCGAGCGCCACTTATACTTGACGGTTCAGCTGCGCGAGTTAGGTATTCCGTTGGTGGTTGTACTGAATAAAATTGATGCAGCGCTTGAGCGCGGTATTAATATTGATGTTGCTCAGATGAGCCAAGAGTTGGGCTGTCCAGTTATTGCTGTTTGTTCTCGCGATGAACAAGATATTGTGAAGGTCAAAGAGCAATTTGTTGCCTTGCTTGATGGTAAAGTTTCTGAAGCACCCTTAGTGCTAGATTATGAAGCTGAAATCGAAGCTGGTGTTGCCAACTTATTAGCGCAAGATAACTCATTAAGCCGTGGTCGTGCATTGGCGATGCTTGCGAATGGGCTAGGTTGTGGCAAGTGCAAAAATAGCCAAATGGCAAGTGAAGTCGAGCAATACTCTCAAGCATTGTCTAGCCAAGGTAAAGATATCGAGATCATGGTTGCTACAACGCGTTTTGATTACGTTGAACGTGTATTCACCAGCTCAGTTAAAAGCGACAACCGTGAAACCTTCACAGATAAGCTAGATAAACTTGTACTGCACCCTATTGCGGGCATTCCTGTTTTCTTGTTTGTTATGTATTTAATGTTCATGTTTAGTATTAACGTGGGCAGCTCGTTTATTGATTTCTTTGACATTACTGCTGGTGCACTATTTGTTGATCACTTAGGCGCATTCATGACTAGTCTTGGTTCGCCAGCTTGGTTAGTGACGATTATTGCGGGTGGTGTCGGTCAAGGTATTCAAACTGTAGCGACCTTTATTCCGGTTATTGCGGCCTTGTTCTTAGCACTTTCAGTGCTTGAAGGCTCTGGCTACATGGCGCGTGCAGCGTTTGTGGTTGATGGCTTAATGCGCCGTATTGGCCTACCTGGCCGCGCGTTTGTGCCTATGATTGTCGGCTTTGGTTGTTCAGTTCCTGCCATTATGGCTACCCGTACGTTGGGCAGTGAGCGTGAGCGTATTGTTACTGGTATGATGGCACCGTTTATGTCTTGTGGTGCACGTCTACCTGTATATGCACTGTTTGCCGCCGCTTTCTTCCCAGAATCGGGCCAGAACTTAGTATTCTTACTTTATATCATCGGTATTTTTGCCGCGATTGGCACAGGTTTGCTATTACGTTCAACATTACTTCCTGGTACTAGCAGTGCTGTAGTGATGGAGCTACCTAGTTACGAAAAGCCAAAGTTCAAAACAGTAATGGCGCGTACTGGTAAGCGTACTAAGAGCTTTATCATGGGCGCAGGTAAAACCATTGTTATCGTGGTGACCTTGCTTAACTTCGTTAACGCAATTGGTATTGATGGCTCATTTGGCCATGAAGATAGCTCTGAGTCGGTTTTGAGTGTGGCAAGTCAAAAAGTGACTCCTTTGTTCTCGCCAATGGGTGTTGAGCAAGATAACTGGCCAGCAACGGTTGGTATTATCACTGGTATTTTCGCTAAAGAAGCGGTAGTCGGTACTCTTAACAGTTTATATGCTGATAGCAGCTCGGGTGACGAAGAACTGGCACCATTTAGCGAAACGCTAACCGAAGCACTTGGCACAATTCCAGAGAATCTATTTGGTATTGCTCCAGAAGATCCACTATCAATCTCTGTGGGTGATGTGTCGTCTGTTGATGTGGCATCTGAAGAGCTAGAAGTTGATACTTCAACATTTGGTGCGCTACAAGCTGGCTTTGCTGGCGTAACTGCTGCATTCGCTTACTTGTTGTTCGTATTACTATATACTCCTTGTGTAGCAGCAATGGGTGCTTTAGTTAACGAATTTGGTAGCCGCTGGGCAGCATTTGCAGGCTTGTGGACATTTGGTTTAGCTTATGGCGTTGCAACGGTGTTCTACCAGGCGGCAACGTTTGCGCAGCACCCACTGCAATCAAGCTTGTGGATTGGTTTCTTCGCTGTTGCTTTAGTGGTGTTTTATATTTGGCTAAAGCAAAAAGGCAAGAAAGCGCAAACGATTATTCCCGGCATTAAAGTGATTACGGAATAACGCTAATAGCGTATACTGTAACTAGGTAATAAAAAGCAGCGATAATTCGCTGCTTTTTGCGCTATATATGCTTATGCTATAGCCATTAGAGTAGGTTTTTAGGCCTCAGTCGTTGATCCTTTACAGAAACTGTAGGATTATGCGTTTTTAGTTTTTAATCATCGTTCGCAAAGAGGAATTCCATGAGTCATGTGGACACTGAAGTACGTCCTAGTAACTTCATTCGTAACATCATAGATGAAGATCTTGCCACAGGTAAGCATACGAGCGTGCAAACTCGTTTCCCGCCTGAACCAAATGGCTTTCTTCATATCGGCCACGCTAAGTCTATCTGCCTAAACTTTGGCATTGCACAGGACTACAAAGGTCAATGTAACTTACGTTTTGATGATACCAACCCTGAAAAAGAAGATATCGATTACGTTAATTCTATTCAGGCTGATGTGCAGTGGCTCGGTTTTCAGTGGGATGGTGATATTCGTTATTCATCAAACTATTTTGACCAACTACACCAGTACGCTATTGAGTTAATCAATAAAGGTCTTGCTTACGTATGTTTCTTAAATGGTGATGAGACACGTGAATACCGTGGCACACTAAAAGAGCCTGGTAAAAACAGCCCGTACCGCGATACAACACCTGAAGAAAACTTAGCGTTATTTGAAAAAATGCGTTTAGGTGAGTTCAAAGAAGGTGAGTGTTCACTGCGCGCTAAAATTGATATGGCATCACCATTTATGTGTATGCGTGATCCAATCATTTACCGTATTCGTTTTGCTCACCATCATCAGACTGGTGATAAGTGGTGCATTTACCCAATGTACGATTTTACTCACTGTATTTCGGATGCTATTGAAAACATTACTCATTCTCTATGTACGCTTGAATTCCAAGATAACCGTAGATTGTACGACTGGGTACTTGATCATTTAGATGATTTCCAAGCGCCAAACAGAACACGTCAGTATGAGTTTTCAAGACTTAACCTTGAATACACGTTAATGTCTAAGCGTAAGCTAAATGACCTAGTGGTTCGCAACTTGGTAACAGGTTGGGATGACGCACGTATGCCTACAATCGCAGGTTACCGTCGTCGTGGTTATACAGCTGCTTCTATTCGTGAGTTTTGTAAGCGTATCGGCGTGACTAAGCAAGATAACATGGTTGAAGTGGCCATGCTTGATGCTTGTATCCGTGAAGAACTCAATGACTTCGCACCACGTGCGATGGCAGTGATCAACCCAGTTAAAGTGGTTATCGAAAACTACCCTGAAGGCCAAGTTGAAATTATTAACGCGGCAAATCATCCTAGCAAGGAAGAGATGGGCAAGCGTGAGCTATCTTTCGGTCGTGAGCTATTTATTGATGCTGATGACTTCCGCGAAGAAGCAAACAAGAAGTACAAACGTTTAGTGCAAGGTAAAGAAGTACGTCTGCGTAATGCATACGTGATCAAAGCTGAGCGCTGCGAGAAAGATGCTGATGGTAACATCACTACTATCTTCTGTACCTATGATGACGAGACTTTGGGTAAAAACCCAAGCGATGGTCGTAAAGTGAAAGGCGTTATTCACTGGGTTGAAGCAACAACAGCAAAACCTGCTGAGTTCCGTTTATATGAGCGTCTATTTAGCGATCCAAACCCTGCAGCAGCAGAATCTGTTGATGAAGTGCTAAACCCGCATTCACTGACCGTTAAGCACGGTTTGGTTGAGGCAAGCTTAGCGTCAGCAGAAGCTGAAAAAGCGTATCAGTTTGAACGTGAAGGTTACTTCTGTGCAGATAGCAAAGATTCATCTGAAGACGCGTTAGTATTTAACCTAACAGTGCCTTTAAGAGATTCTTTCGAGTAAATCTCTAAGCAAGCGTTAAAGCTAAAAAAGCCGACATAATGTCGGCTTTTTTGTTGCTTGCAGTTTAATTGAGTTAGCTTTAATTGCTTGGGTTTAGCCTGACTAAAACTAAGCAGTCAAAAGCAAAGGGAGCTGTAAATAAATGCTCCCAATAACTTACTGATACATAGGTCCAAAGCCGATGCTCCAAAGGATCACGCTTGAAGCCATTAAACCAACCAATAACACTAATCCAGCCGTCACTACCGAACTTGCATAAATAAAGCCCTTTTCTTCAGGGATATTCATAATAATAGGTACGCCGGTGTAAAGTAGATAAACCGAGTACGCCAGACCTGCAAGGCCGACAACCATGATAAACCAAAGCGTAGGGTAGAGTGCTGACAGGCCAACCATAAACAGCGGTGTAGCGGTATAAGCCGCGAGCTCTAATGCTTGGGTATAACTTGGTTTAGCATCAAAGGTTTTCGCCATCCAAAACGCCAAATAAGCGAGGGCAAAAACGCCAGCAATTAATCCAAAATACATCCCTGTAGACATGATCATTGCACTTTCAGTTGTTAAAAACTGACGCTCACCAACACCGAGATCCCAGCCGATTTGAGATGTAGCGATAAAAGAACAGACCGCAGGAATGAGTGCGATGATGATGATATGACTTAAACTGCTGCGCAATGCTTCGTGGTTTTGCTCAATTGTGTGCCACTCTTCTTTTGGATGAGTGTATAGCCCCATTAAGTGATTCAATATCATTATAATTATCCTCGTTTAGCATTTAACTTTTTATTAAATTGGCTCGCCAAACTGCAGACGAACTTGTTACAGCTCTAAGGTTATTTATTGAACAAAATCTGCTAAGAGTCAAGCCTGTCACTTTAAGCATAGGCGTTAAGCTAGGATTGTGCTTCAAATTGCTGATAAAATAGCGTTCTATTGACCCGCAGTAATGGATTGAAATATGCAGCAGCTTTTAGCACCGATTAATGCCTTTTTAAAATGCTCAACCCCAGATAGTTGGATTGAAGAGGCCATGAAACCTGAGAATTTAACCGGTTTATTAATCGATCATTGTAATTGCGAGCTTAAAGCTGCTCAGACTGCGATGTTTATGGTGAGAAAATATGCGGTTGATGAGGTGAGTGGCCAGTTCCTCCGTGATTGGGCAAAGCCTTATGAAGAGTTTATTTATAATCAAAACAGAAGTATTGAAGATTTTTTGGCGAAAAGTGGCAAGAAAAATGAGCTAGCCTCTAAGCTAATTGGACGTAGTGATTTTGTTCAAAGCGATGATCTTATCGCTAAGATGGTGCGGTTAATTAAAGAGGAATTTCATCATTTCGAACAAGTGTTGCAAATTATGCAAAGCCGCGGAATTAACTATCAGAATATTCGCGCTGGTCGCTACGCAAAGGGGATGATGAAGCAAGTTAGAACTCACGAGCCGGCAACGTTAATTGATAAACTTATTGTCGGTGCTTTTATTGAAGCGCGCTCTTGCGAACGTTTTGCAAAACTTGCTCCGCATTTAGATGATGAGCTAAAGAAGTTTTATATTTCCTTACTACGTTCTGAAGCTCGTCACTATCAAGATTATTTAACCTTGGCTGCTGCCATATCCACTACAGATATTAGTGACCGAGTAGCGCATTTTGCTGCTGTTGAGGCTGAACTTATTTTAGCTGAAGACGATGATTTTAAGTTCCATAGTGGCTCACCTGTTGCAAGCGTAAACGCAGATATTGTTTAAGCCGGGTAGGGGAGCATAAAATAACGGCAAGTAAGAATTACTTGCCGAAAGGTAGCTCGATTAGCTCGACATTATCTTGGCTAACACTGAGCATGCTGCCTTGTTCGTACCAATCACCAACAACAATTCGGCGCTTGCCATTGTCTAACTCATGGATTGCTGGTCGATGTGTATGGCCGTGGATCATTTGCTGTGTATTCGTCGTTTTAAGCAGCTCATTTACAGCATCTGGTTCAACATCCATGATGGTGTAGCTTTTTTGTTGATTACTGCTCTGGCTTTTATTACGTAACTTAGCGGCAATATCAAGACGCTTAGATTTAGGTAAATGCGCATAAAGCCATTTTGCCCAGCCTAAATTGCGAAACTTACGAAAACGTTGATAAGCTTTGTCGAGTGTACAAAGACTGTCGCCATGCAAAATAACGGTTGAAACGCCGTAGAGCTCAAGCGTTTGGACTTCAGGTAATAATGTCATGCCGCTGCGTTTAGCAAACTCATTACCAATTAAAAAGTCTCGGTTGCCATGAATAAAATAGATCGGCAGTGTAAGAGAGGCCTTTTTAATCGCATCAGCAAGCTGATTCGCAAAAGGTTCGGCGATATCGTCTCCAACCCAGACTTCAAAGAGATCGCCAAGGATGTATAACGCATCAGTGTCGTGAAGTTGTGTGTTGAGAAACGAAAGGAAAGCTTGGGTGATATCGGGGCGATTAGCACTTAAGTGCAAATCGCCCACAAATAAAGTGCGCATCGAGGCAGTATTACTCTTCGATGGTTACTTTTTCGATGATAACAGCTTCAAGTGGAACGTCTTGATGCATGCCACGGTTGCCAGTACTAACCGCTTTAATCTTGTTAACAACGTCCATGCCTTCAGTTACTTCACCAAATACGCAGTAACCCCAGCCTTGAGCTGACTCAGACTTAAAGTCTAGGAAAGTGTTGTCGCCAACGTTAATGAAGAACTGAGCAGTTGCTGAATGCGGATCAGAAGTACGCGCCATTGCAATAGTACCGGTTTTGTTTGATAAACCGTTGTTTGCCTCGTTGGCAATTGCTTCGTTTGGACGCTTTTGGCCCATATCTTCAGTGAAACCACCACCTTGGATCATGAAACCATCAATTACACGGTGAAAAACAGTGCCGTCGTAAAAGCCTTCTTTAACATAGTTAACGAAGTTAGCAGCTGTGTTAGGTGCTTTTTCAGCGTTTAACGCTAATTTGATTTCACCATGATTTGTATGAAGTGTGATCATATTTAAAACTCTCGTCATTTATTACGTAGTCAATAATGGCTGGATTCTAACGTAATTGCTAACTTCCATAAAGCACTCTGTGTAAGCACTATATAATTAACTGCATTAACCGCTTAACTCGGTTGAATAATCATCATTTATCGAATGCAAAGGGCTGTCTGTATAGGGCAAAGATCGCAAACTTCCTTTATTACAGCACATCTACTCATTTTTGCGTTGTGGGAACACGAAAACAGCTTGGAACAGCCACTTTGGCAATGGTAGACTGACAAACACATTTTTACAGATAGTCGTTGAAGAGAATAATCAATGTTGAAGCTTTACAATAGTCTTACCCGCCAAAAAGAGCAGTTTGTGCCATTACAACCAGGAAAGGTTGGCATGTATGTGTGTGGGGTGACCATTTATGATTTATGTCATATTGGCCACGGACGTACATTTGTATCTTTTGACATGATTGTTAGATACCTAAGATACAGCGGTTATGATGTTAATTTTCAACGTAACATTACCGACGTTGACGATAAAATTATTAAACGTGCTAACGAAAACAACGAAAGCTGCGACGATTTAACCGAGCGCTTGATTGCTGAGATGCATCGTGATTTTGATGCATTGAATATGGCGCGCCCAGATAATGAGCCTCGTGCAACCTTGCATATTCCTGAAATCATCGACATGGTTGAAAAGCTAATCGCGCGCGAGCATGCTTATGTTGCATCAAATGGTGATGTGCTATTTAGCGTGTCGTCATTCCCTGAGTATGGTCGCTTGTCTGGTCAAAATCTTGATCAGTTGCAAGCGGGAGCTCGCGTCGAAGTTGAAGATGCTAAACGCGACCCAATGGATTTCGTATTATGGAAAATGTCAAAACCTGGTGAGCCTACATGGGAATCGCCATGGGGGCCAGGTCGCCCAGGTTGGCACATTGAATGTTCAGCAATGAACAGTAAGCACTTAGGCAATCACTTTGATATTCATGGTGGCGGCTCTGATCTGCAGTTCCCACACCATGAAAATGAAATTGCCCAGTCTTGCTGCGCCCATGACACGCCATATGTAAACTACTGGATGCATACTGGTATGGTGATGGTTGATAAAGAAAAGATGTCAAAATCTTTGAATAACTTTTTCACTATCCGCGATGTGTTAGGTCACTACGATGCCGCGACAGTGCGTTACTTCTTATTGTCTGGTCACTACCGTAGTCAGCTTAACTACTCTGAAGAAAACTTAAAGCAAGCTAGATCAGGACTTGAGCGTATTTACACCGCCTTAAAAGATTTAGATTTAACTGTGACTGCAGCACCAGCTGAAGAGTTTGTCGCTAAGTTTAAATCAGCGATGGATGATGACTTTAATACACCAGAAGCTTATTCAGTGCTGTTTGATATGGTACGTGAAATTAACCGTCTTAAGCTAACTGACATGGCTAAAGCCTCTGCTTTAGGTGTTGCGCTTAAAGATCTCGCTGACGTGCTGGGTATTCTTGGTCAAGATGTTGATACCTTCTTTAAAGGTGAAGGCAGTGACGATGAAGTGGCTGAGATTGAAGCATTGATTGCTGAGCGTAATCGCGCTCGTGCAGAAAAAGATTGGCCTGCAGCTGATGTCGCACGTGACGGCTTAAATGCTCTTGGCGTGATTTTAGAAGATGGCCCTGAAGGTACGACTTGGCGTAAGAAGTAACTCTTCGCGAAAAGTCGAACGATAAAACACAAAAAAAGCCTGCTAATGCAGGCTTTTTAATACCTTAAATATACTGGTCGATCATATTTAAGGTGGGGAGCTTTTGACTGAGCTAGTCGTGATACTGCTCGCAAGCGTATAAGGTGTTTTCTAGCAGACTTGCGATAGTCATAGGACCAACACCGCCTGGAACTGGAGTGATAAAGCTAGCGTGCTGCGCGGCAACATCAAATTCTACATCGCCAACCAGTTGACCGTTTTCTAGGCGGTTAATACCCACGTCAATAACGACTGCACCTGGCTTAATCCAATCACCAGGAATAAAGCCTGGCTTGCCTACGGCAACAACAACTAGATCAGCACGTCTTACTTTATCTTCAAGATTGCGAGTAAAGCGATGACAGATAGTTGTGGTGCAACCAGCAAGCAGCAATTCTAGTGCCATAGGACGGCCGACGATATTAGAGGCACCAACAACCAGCGCGTCTAAACCATAAGTATCAATTTCAGTAGACTTGAGCAGCGTCATGATCCCCATTGGAGTACATGAACGCAATACAGGGCTACGTTGTGCTAAACGGCCAACGTTATAAGGGTGGAAGCCATCAACATCTTTATCTGGACGAATTCGTTCGATAACTTTGGACTCTTCAATATGCTCGGGCAATGGCAATTGAACTAAGATCCCATCGATACTTGGATCGTTATTACATTCATCAATTAATGATAAAAGTGCTTCTTCTGAGGTGCTGCTATCTAAATCATATGAGCGAGACATAAAGCCGACTTCTTCACAGGCTTTACGCTTACTACCGACATAAACTTGTGAGGCAGGGTCTGCTCCTACAAGTATTACGGCTAAACCTGGGACTCTTTGACCAGCCTCTTTGCGGGCGGTTACTTTATCTTTGAGTTGCGTTCGAATAGCTTGGGCAATTGCCTTACCATCGATGTTTTGGGCTGTCATTGGGGTTGGTGTCCTTTATACGGCGCGATAATGGAAAACCGCGACATTTTAACAGGACAGGATAAAGGTGTCATTGGTTTAGGCAATTAACAGTTAATTCTAAAATACGGATAATAGTGAGCAAGCGTTGAGTGGTTTGATTAAAGCTAAATCAGGGAGCTTTGCTTAGTATGCTACTGGAAAGGCATTTGAAATTGTCTAATCCAAATGAAATAGCCGTTATTTTTAGCAGTTTGCTTAATCATGATTCAAATAGTGTGTAAAGTAATCATGCGAACATCTTTTTTGAAAAAAGTCGTTGACGACTTTTAGGTGAGGGGATACTATGCGCTCCGTTCTCAGCGAGACAGCGAAATGCTGTTGGTGAGGATAAGAAACAGTAAAGGGTGTCCCAGCGTGAAAACGTACTTTACATTAAGTTTCAAAACTCGGTGATTAGCGCAGCCCGGTAGCGCATCTGGTTTGGGACCAGAGGGTCAGAGGTTCGAATCCTCTATCACCGACCACATTTAAACTAACGTGTAACGTTAGTTGCCCAGTTCAGGAAATGAATTTATTTTCATTACCGAGCGCCCGTAGCTCAGTTGGATAGAGCACCCGCCTTCTAAGCGGGTGGCCGCAGGTTCGAATCCTGCCGGGCGTACCATTTTTGTGGTGATTGTAGCTCAGTTGGTAGAGTCCCGGATTGTGATTCCGGTTGTCGTGGGTTCGAACCCCATCAGTCACCCCACTCTTTCTGTAAAGAAGTAAAAAAAGCGACCCTAGGTCGCTTTTTTTACGCCTGTAAATCACGCTTTGAGGCTCGACTCGAGCGCATTCCATAGCTATAATGTCGCGTCTTGATAATTATCAACTAAAAGATACCTGTGCCGATCGTCAGTATTTATGGGCATTTTGGTTAAATTTATGGATCAAGAAACGAATACCTGAATAGTTGAGTTTTCGACTATTGCAAAGGACGATAGACATATTTCGAGGTAAAAAAATGCAAGTTTCTGTAGAAACCACACAAGGCCTAGAGCGTCGCCTAACAATTTCTGTACCTGCTGAGCAGATCGAGAACACTGTTAAAGAAGCATTAAAAAGCGAAGCTAAGCGTGCCCGTATCCCAGGTTTCCGTCCAGGAAAAGTACCTGTAAGCGTAATTAATAAGCGTTATGGTAAAGCAATTCGCCAAGACATCACTGGTGAAGTGATGCAGCGTAACTTCGTTGAAGCAATCATTGCTGAGAAGTTAAACCCAGCTGGCGCACCTACCTTAACTGCTGGTTCAACTGAAGGCGAAAACTTTGAGTTTGTTGCTACTTTTGAAATCTACCCAGAAGTAGAGCTAAAAGGTCTTGAGTCTATCACTGTTGAACAGCCAACTGCTGAAGTAACTGAAGCAGATGTTGATGCAATGATCGAAACGCTACGCAAGCAACACGCAACTTTTGAAGTTGTTGAGCGTGAAGCTGCTGAAGGCGACAAAGCTAAAATCAACTTCGTTGGTTCTATCGACGGCGAAGAGTTTGAAGGCGGCAAAGCTGACGATTTCGAACTTCAACTAGGTAGCGGCCGTATGATCCCAGGTTTCGAATCTGGTGTTGAAGGTCACAAAGCGGGTGAAGAGTTCAATATCGAAGTGACTTTCCCTGAAGATTACCACGCTGAAAACCTAAAGGGTAAAGTAGCAACTTTTGCTATCACTCTTACTGAAGTTCAAGCGGCTAACCTTCCAGAAGTTAACGATGAATTCGCTACTCTATTTGGTATCACTGAAGGCGGCATCGACGCTCTTCGCGCTGAAATCAGCAAGAACATGAGCCGTGAGCTTGAGCAAGCGCTTAAAGCAAACGTTAAAGAGCAAGTGCTTAATGGTCTAGTTGAGCAAAACGACATCGAATTGCCATCTGCGCTAATCACTGGCGAAGTTGAAGTATTGCGCAAGCAAGCTATGCAACGTTTTGGTGATCAAGCCGCTAACATGCCTGAGCTACCAGCTGACCTGTTCACTGAGCAAGCTACACGTCGCGTTAAAGTAGGTCTATTACTTGGCGAAGTGATCAAAACAAACGAGCTAAAAGCTGAAGACGAGCGTGTTCAAGCGCTAATCGCTTCTATGGCTTCTGCATACGAAGATCCAAGTGAAGTTGTAGCATACTACAATGGTAACGAAGAACTTATGCAAAACATGCGCAACGTTGCTCTAGAAGAGCAAGCGGTTGAAGCTTTGTTAAAAACTGCAACTTTGACTGAAAAACCAGTCCAGTTTGAAGAATTTATGAACAAGGCTACCGGTCGCGCGTAACCATCGCTTGACTTAAATGGCTATTAGCCATTTATAATGGCTCGTATGAGGTTCCTCATGCGGGCCATTTTTATTTAGGGAAGTTAATCATGCACAAAGCGCCAGAATCAGTACTTAACGCACTCGTTCCTATGGTTGTTGAACAAACAGCCAAAGGTGAACGTTCATATGATATTTATTCTCGCCTTTTGAAAGAGCGAGTAATCTTTTTAGTTGGCCAAGTTGAAGAACATATGGCTAACCTTATCGTTGCTCAGTTACTGTTTTTGGAGTCTGAGAGCCCAGATAAGGACATCTACCTATACATTAACTCACCTGGTGGTAGCGTGACAGCTGGTATGGCTATTTACGATACCATGCAGTTTATTAAGCCAAACGTGAGCACTGTATGTATTGGTCAAGCGGCAAGCATGGGCGCATTTTTGTTAGCTGGCGGCGCACCAGGCAAACGCCATTGCTTACCTAACTCGCGTGTAATGATCCATCAGCCATTAGGTGGCTTCCAAGGTCAAGCATCAGATATCGCTATTCATGCGCAAGAGATCTTAGGTATTAAGAATAAGTTAAACACTATGCTTGCAGAGCATACTGGTCAGCCTCTAGAAGTAATTGAGCGCGATACAGATCGTGATAACTTTATGAGTGCTTCAGAAGCCGCTGAATACGGATTAGTCGATTCAGTGATGACAAAACGAGACTGATTTTTACTCTCCTCTGAGCTATGCTCATAGAAAGGAAGTATTAAAAAGATCCACGCAGTAGATTGACTGCAAACAGAGGTAAAGTAATGGGTGAAGACAAAGGTAACGGTGACGGCGGAAAGCTGCTGTACTGCTCTTTTTGTGGTAAGAGCCAGCATGAAGTAAGAAAACTCATCGCTGGGCCTTCTGTATATGTTTGTGATGAGTGCGTTGAACTCTGCAACGACATTATTAGAGAAGAAATCAAAGAGATTTCACCGAAGCAAGATCAGGACAGATTACCAACGCCACATGAGCTGCGAGCTCATTTGGACGACTATGTGATCGGTCAAGACAAAGCTAAGAAAGTCCTCTCTGTCGCGGTGTACAATCACTACAAGCGTTTGAGAAATGCTAGCCCTAAAGACGGTGTTGAACTTGGTAAGAGTAACATCTTGCTTATCGGCCCTACGGGTAGCGGTAAAACACTTTTAGCTGAAACGTTAGCGCGTTTCCTTGATGTGCCATTCACTATGGCTGACGCAACGACATTAACCGAAGCGGGTTATGTCGGTGAAGACGTTGAGAACATCATTCAGAAGTTACTACAAAAGTGCGACTACGATGTAGAGAAAGCACAGCGTGGTATCGTCTATATTGATGAAATTGATAAAATCAGTCGTAAGTCTGACAACCCATCAATTACTCGTGATGTTTCTGGTGAGGGCGTGCAGCAAGCTCTACTTAAGCTTATCGAAGGTACTGTTGCAGCGGTTCCACCACAAGGTGGTCGTAAGCATCCACAACAAGAGTTTTTACAAGTTGATACTTCTAAGATCTTATTCGTTTGTGGTGGTGCATTTGCCGGCCTTGAAAAAGTGATTGAGCAACGTGCACACGTGGGTACCGGTATTGGTTTCGGTGCTCAGGTTAAAGGCGAAGCGGATAAGAAGAATATCTCGGATAGACTTTTAGAAGTAGAGCCAGAAGATTTGGTGAAGTTTGGTCTTATTCCAGAGTTTATCGGTCGATTACCTGTTTTAGCTACACTTGCTGAGCTTGATGATGAAGCGTTGATCCAGATTTTGTCTCAACCAAAGAACGCAATCACTAAACAGTTTGCTGCTTTATTTGAGATGGAAGGTGTAGAGCTAGAGTTCAGAGAAGACGCATTAAAAGCGATTGCACTTAAAGCTCAGACTCGTAAAACGGGTGCTCGCGGCCTACGTTCAATTGTTGAAGGGATCTTACTTGATATCATGTACGACCTACCATCAACTGACGATGTTGCTAAAGTGGTTATCGACGAATCGGTAGTGAAAGGTGAATCTACGCCTATCCTGATTTACGCTAATAACGAAAGCCAAGCAGCAACTGCTGAATAAGCTATCAACGATAGTGAAAATAGATTAAAAGGAGCCAATATGGCTCCTTTTTTGTACACTTCTTTAATTAATTGTTTTTCACCATTGAAACCTATTTAATCATCCCAATATACTCATTAGTAATCATAAAAAACGGAATCGAGCTATGACCCTAGAGCGTGATGCGCGAATCGAACTACCCGTACTACCATTAAGAGATGTGGTGGTTTATCCCCATATGGTAATTCCGTTATTCGTCGGTCGAGAGAAGTCTATTCGTTGCTTAGAAAAAGCAATGGAACAAGGCAAGCAAATTATTTTAGTCGCTCAGCGTGATGCTGAGTTGGACGATCCTACAAGCGACGATATCTTTGATGTTGGTACTGTTGCGTCGATTTTACAGTTATTAAAATTGCCAGACGGTACCGTAAAGGTACTAGTTGAAGGCGGGCAACGAGCTCGTATTGACAACTATATCGATCAAGACGATATCTTCCAAGCAACAGCGCATTATCTTGAATCTGAGCCTCTATCTGAAAAAGAAGAGGAAGTGCTAGTTCGCTCAGCCGTTGGCCAATTTGAAGGCTATATCAAGCTCAATAAAAAGATCCCGCCAGAAGTGTTAACGTCACTTTCGGGTATCGATGAAGCTGCAAGACTTGCTGACACCATGGCTGCTCATATGCCACTGAAGCTTGAAGACAAGCAATCAGTGTTAGAGATGGTCAATGTAAGTGAACGCATTGAATATCTCATGGCGATGATGGAAGCTGAAATCGACCTGCTTCAGGTTGAAAAGCGCATTCGTAGCCGTGTTAAAAAGCAGATGGAGAAGAGTCAGCGCGAGTATTATTTGAATGAGCAAATGAAAGCTATTCAAAAAGAGCTTGGCGATATTGACGAGTCTCACGATGAATTTGAAAGCTTAGCGAAAAAGATTGAAGAGGCACAAATGCCTGCAGAGGCGAAAGAAAAAGCTTCTGCAGAGCTTAATAAGCTGAAAATGATGTCGCCAATGTCTGCTGAAGCGACAGTAGTAAGAAGTTACGTTGAGTGGATGGTGTCGGTGCCTTGGCACAAGCGCTCTAAAATCAAACGTGATTTAGCGAAAGCGCAAGACGTGCTTGATACCGATCACTTTGGCCTAGAAAAGGTCAAAGAGCGTATTTTAGAGTATCTAGCCGTTCAAAGCCGCGTTAAGCAACTTAAAGGTCCAATTCTTTGTTTAGTTGGACCACCAGGTGTAGGTAAAACATCACTGGGTCAATCGATTGCAAAAGCAACCGGTCGTAAGTATGTGCGTGTCGCATTAGGCGGCGTGCGTGATGAAGCGGAGATCCGTGGTCATCGTCGTACTTATATCGGTTCTATGCCGGGTAAAGTGATTCAAAAGATGTCTAAAGTGGGGGTTAAAAACCCATTATTCCTGCTTGATGAAATCGATAAGATGAGCAGTGATATGCGCGGCGATCCGGCATCAGCGTTATTAGAGGTGCTTGATCCAGAGCAAAACTCAGCGTTTAGCGACCACTACATGGAGGTCGATTACGACTTATCTGATGTGATGTTCGTTGCAACGTCTAACTCGATGAATATACCAGGTCCACTGCTTGACCGTATGGAAGTGATTCGTCTGTCGGGTTATACCGAAGATGAAAAACTCAATATTGCTAAACAACACTTGTTGCCAAAGCAAATTGAGCGTAACGGCCTAAAGACCAAAGAAGTTACGGTTGATGATAGCGCTATCATCGGCATTATCCGTTACTACACTCGCGAAGCCGGTGTGCGTGCTTTAGAGCGTGAACTTTCAAAGATTTGCCGTAAAGTAGTTAAACAAATCTTGCTTGATAAGAGCATCAAGCATGTAGAAGTTAACCAAGATAACCTGAAGTCATTCTTAGGCGTGCAGCGTTGTGATTACGGTAAGGCTGAATCGAATAACCAGATTGGTCAAGTGACAGGTTTGGCGTGGACAGAAGTTGGCGGTGACTTACTGACTATTGAGGCGACTTCTGTACCAGGTAAGGGCAAGCTAACTTATACTGGCTCGCTGGGTGATGTAATGCAGGAGTCGATTCAAGCGGCAATGACGGTAGTACGTGCTCGAGCTGAGCAGCTTGGTATTAACCCTGACTTCTACGAAAAGCGTGATATTCACGTCCATGTACCTGAAGGTGCAACACCAAAAGATGGTCCATCTGCAGGTGCGGCAATGTGCACTGCACTGGTTTCAAGCTTGACCGGTAACCCTGTTCGCGCAGATGTGGCGATGACGGGTGAAATTACCCTTCGTGGTGAAGTACTACCGATTGGTGGACTAAAAGAAAAGCTTTTAGCTGCGCACCGCGGCGGTACGAAAGTTGTTCTAATTCCAAAAGAAAATGAACGTGATTTGGAAGAAATTCCACAAAACGTAATCGCAGACTTACAGATCCATCCGGTGAAGTGGGTTGATGAAGTTCTTAAATTGGCGCTTGAACGACCAGTTGAAGGCTTTGAAGTAGTCTAAAACGTGGACTAACGCAATAAATTGCGGGATTGCTTGAAAAAAACAGTAAAAAGGGGCTTACCTAAGTATCAAGCTGTGGTAGCCTAAGTCTGTGGAGAGTCAGTCGCTCCAGCCCTTGGAGTGACTGGTTTTGAGTAGTATCCTAATTTATTTCTTTGGTTTTCCTATAAGGCTTGAACTTTGGTTCTAAGCTTGTTATAAAAAGCCTCCGCAGACCGCTCTAGACAAGGATTTGGGTGCGGCGCACAAATTACATTCAAGGGGATGACATGAACAAATCTGAACTAATCGAGAAAATCGCTTCTGGTGCTGACATTTCTAAAGCGGCTGCTGGCCGTGCATTAGACTCTTTCATCGGCGCTGTTACTGACGGCCTTAAAGAAGGCGATAAGATTGCTCTTGTTGGTTTCGGTACTTTCGAAGTGCGTCAACGCGCTGAGCGCACTGGTCGTAACCCACAAACGGGTAAAGAGATCAAAATCGCTGCAGCTAATATCCCAGCATTCAAAGCTGGTAAAGCTCTAAAAGACGCTGTTAACTAAATAAAAGTTAGCAATGCAGCCTTTTGTAAGGCTATTGTAAAAAAGCACTGTTTAAACAGTGCTTTTTACAAATAGAAAGGGCATAAATTAAGGATTATCTTAATTTTGTCATCGGGAGTTTTAAAAGGAACATTTTCCTCTCCTTTAAATTACAAAAAGGCGCATCCAAACAGTGATGCGCCTTTTTATTATATTAATCGCAACAAGCGAGAAGTCTGATGTTAGAAAAGATTCGCGAAGGCTCACAAGGGGTTATTGCTAAAAGCATTCTAATCCTAGTGATACTTTCTTTTGCATTTACAGGTGTGAGTAGTTATTTGGGTTCTTCAACTGAGGTTGCTGCTGCTACCGTAAATGGTGAAGAGATCAGCAACTCAGCTTTAGAACAAGCATATCAAAATGAGCGTGGTCGTTTAGAACAGCAGTTAGGTGACATGTTCGCTACGCTTTCGGCTGATGACAACTACATGCAGAGCGTAAAGCAAAGCGTATTAGAACGTTTGGTCGCAGAAAAACTGCTTGACCAAAACGCTGCGGAGCTAGGCTTACGCGTATCTGATGAGCAGATTAAAGCTGCAATCCTGTCTGAGCCTGCATTCCAAACTGACGGTGTATTTGATAACGATCGTTATCAAGCTATTTTGCGTCAGCTAGGTTATCAAGCCAATACTTTCCGTGACATGATGCGTACAGATATGACCCGCCGTCAACTTGTTGCGACATTAGTGGGTTCAGAGTTTGTATTACCGGGTGAAGCCCAATATGTGGCCGATCTTCAAGGTCAAACTCGTGATATCGATTATAAAATCATTGATGCAACGCCATTCTTGGCTGAGATCAGTGTAACTGATGAGCAAATCCAAACTTACTATAATGCTAATCTTGCACAGTTTGTACGCCCAGAAGTTGTAAGTCTTGACTACATTGAGCTTGACGCCAATGAGCTAGCAAAAGACGTTAAGGTCTCTGACGCAGATGCACAAGCTTATTATGACGAGCACAAAGCTAACTACACTCAAGCTGAAAAGCGCTTAGCTGCTCATATCCTAGTACAACTAGGTGATGACGAGGATGCCGCTAAAGCGAAAGCTGAGTCTATATACACACAGCTTCAAGACGGTGCAGATTTTGCTGAGCTTGCAAAAACAGAATCTGAAGATACTTTCAGCGGTGAGCAAGGCGGTCAATTAGACTGGTTTGAAGCGGGTGTAATGGAGCCTGAGTTTGATACTGCACTATTTGCGCTTAATAAAGGTGAGTACTCAAATGTTGTGAAAACTAACTTTGGTTACCACATCATTAAAGCATTAGACATTCAAGCTGGCGCACAAGCACCATTTGCTGACGTTAAAGATAAAATTGTAGCGCAACTGCAAGATAAGCAAGCGGTAGACAAGTTCTACGAACAGCAGCAAATTCTCGCTGATACAAGCTACGAAGTGCCAGATACTCTTGCTGAAGCGGCTAAAGATTTAGATGTTGAAGTGAAAACTACGCCAGAGTTTACACGTACTAACGCACCTGAATTGTTTAGCAAGCCAGACATTTTGAAAGAAGCCTTTTCTTCAAATGTATTACTTGATGGCATGAACAGTGATGTACTTGAAGTTGCACCAAACCATGTAGTGGTTATTCGTGCTAACTCTCATAAAGCTGCTGGCACAATGGAATTAGCTGACGTACGCAATGCGATTGCTAACCGTCTAAAGCAAGAACAAGCTAATGAAGCAGCGCGTAAGCAAGCACAAGAAGCTATGACAGAAGTTGAAGCATCTGGCGTAACAGCAGATTACATTGCAAAAGCTAAGCTTGCACGTTTTGACCAAGAAATTGATGGCGCGATTGTGAACAAAGCATTTGCTATGGCACAACCAGCAGGTAAAGCTTCTGTTGATACTGTTGCACTCGCTAACGGTTATGCAGTTATTGTTCTTAAACAAGTAAATGCCGCAGACGGTGTTGACGCTGGCCTGTTAGATGCACTTAAGCAACGCTTAAGCTCTCAGTACAGTGAAAATGATTACCGTGCAGTTATTGCTTCTCTAAAGGCTAAGGGTGAAGTGCTTTACCCTGTAGCAGAATAGAAACTTGCATATAGCCTCTAACGAGGTAGTAAAAACCGGCTAAATATAGCCGGTTTTTTTATGCTTAAAATTTAGCTGCTTGCGTAGTAATACCAATCAGTATAAATAGTGAGTCGGCATTCCTGAGCGTTTTTAGCTGCCAACCTCTGCGTTGGACAGCTCGATAAGGCAATAATGAAAGGACAAAGCATATGTGGAGCTTCTAGCTAATTAAAAGCGTGATGTTCATACTGTAGGATCTTATCTGCCAGCGATAGCGCAGTTTTTAAAAGTATTGATTGAGGATAGGGCTATAGGCGTTTTTTATCGGCAATAAAAAACGCCGCAATCAATGATTACGGCGTTTTATAGTTAGCTCTTATGGTTAGAGCTTATCTTTAGATAGAAACGACATCAAACTCAACGTGTGGATTAACGTCTGCTTCGTAATCAATACCTTCTACACCAAAACCGAACAGTTTAAGGAATTCTTCCTTATATTCACGGTAATCAGTTAGTTCAGATAGATTTTCAGTGGTTACTTGTGGCCACATATCACGACAATGCTGCTGGATCTCTTCACGAAGTTCCCAGTCATCAAGACGTAAACGATTTGAGTCGTCAACATCTGCAGCTGAGCCATCAGCTTTATATAAACGCTCGTTAAACATGCGGCTTATTTGCTCGATACAGCCTTCATGTAGGCCTTCTGCACGCATTTTCTTGAATACCATAGCAATGTATAGCGGCATAACAGGAATTGCTGAGCTTGCTTGAGTAACAACGCTCTTAAGCACTGCAACATTAGCGCTACCGCCGGTTGCAGAAAGCTTTGCATCTAGTGCGTGAGCTGCACGGTCAAGATCCATTTTGGCTTTACCTAGAGCGCCGTGCCAGTAGATTGGCCAAGTAAGCTCGGTACCAATATAGCTGTAAGCAACGGTTTTGCAGTTATCGCTAAGAACACCTGCTTCTGAAAGTGCCTGCATCCATAGTTCCCAGTCTTCACCACCCATTACTGTTACTGTGTCAGCAATTTCTTGCTCAGTTGCCGGCTCTACACTTGCTTCGATGATTAGGTCTTTATTGGTATCAACTGCAGTTGCTGTGTAGGTTTCACCAATAGGCTTAAGTGATGAACGAATAAGCTCACCGCTATCTGGCATTTTACGGACTGGTGATGCGAGTGAGTAAACCACCATATCAACTTGACCTAGATCTTGCTTGATAATCTCAATCGCTTTTTGCTTCGCTTCATGGCTAAATGCGTCACAGTTGATGCTTTTAGAATACAGGCCTTCAGCCTTAGCAAACTTGTCGAATGCCGCTGAATTATACCAGCCGGCAGTTCCTGGTTTGGTCTCAGAGCTTGGCTTTTCAAAAAACACACCTAACGTGGCTGCGTCGCTACCAAAGGCAGCAGTAATGCGCGAAGATAGACCGTAACCACTTGATGAACCAACAACTAAAACCTTTTTAGGGCCGTTGGTCATTTTACCTTTTGCTTTGGTAAAATTAATTTGCTCAAGTACGTTAGCTTCACAGCCAACAGGGTGGGTCGTAGTACAAATGAAGCCACGGATTCTAGGTTTGATGATCATATTTTTTGATTCTCTTAAAAAATTGTCTCTAGGATAATTAAACCAATATAAAATGGCACTTATTTTTGTTGAAAATGGGCCTTTTTAGCAGTGGTTGGAGCAGTTTAGCTCATTTGTTGAATTCGCTTTTCAACTGCACAGTTGCATAATTGTGTAGGCTTTATTCACATGAACAAGCTTACTTTTTACGAGTAAATAAGCTCTGCTCTTGAATTAATCTTTGGGTGTACTCATGCTGTGGCGCGTTAAAGAGTTGCTCAGTAGTCGCTTTCTCAACCATAACCCCTTTTTTTAATACCATAATTTTATCGCTAACATGGCGAATGATATTCATATTATGGGATACGAAGATATAAGACAGCCCCATCTCTTGCTGTAATTCGAGAAGCAAGTTTAATATCTGCGAACGTACTGATAGATCAAGTGCAGTGAGAGCTTCGTCGGCAATAATGATTTTAGGGTCGAGCATCAATGCGCGCGCTACCGCAACTCGCTGCTTTTGCCCCTCAGAAATCATATGCGGATAAAACTCAATATGTTCAGACAGCAAGCCGACTTTTCTCAGCTTATCAATAACTAATGCTTTTCTTTCATTTTTGTCGAGCAGAGTATTAAATTTTAACGGCTCATCTAAAAGCTCACCAATCGTCAGCCTTGGATTCAGCGAGGTGTTTGGATCTTGAAAAATCATCCTGATCATACGACAGCGTTGCTTTAAGTCTTGTTTTTCAAGCGCTTCACCTTCGAAGAAAATCTCACCGCCACTGCGCATCTCTGCACCAACCAAGATACGGGCAATGGTACTTTTACCAGAGCCTGCTTCACCCACAATTGCGAGAGTTTCACCTTGATTCAGTTCAAATGAAACTGGCGATAATGCATGATTATATTGGCGTTTAAAGCGTTTATATCCCGCATAGTAGCTTTTGCTAAGATCATTGACTTTAAGAAGTGGGGTCGTCATTACATGGCTCACTGTTATAGGGGAAATGACAAGCAAAATAGCGGTCTTTCTGATGACATAAACTTGGCTTGCTGACGCAGCGCTTTTGCGCTTGCGGGCAGCGGGGCCCAAGGCGACAACCAATCGGCAAATGTTGTAATGCCGGCGATGAGCCTGGAAGAGTCTGCATTACTGATTTATGAGCAAGTCCACCAGAAAAGTCCGGCATATTGTCAAGTAGCGCCTTAGTATAAGGGTGAAATGGCTGCTCAAGTACTTCTGCTGTAGGCCCTGACTCCATCACTTGGCCGCAATACAACACAGTTAACTGATCGCACCAACCTGAAAGTGTTTCAAGCTCATGACTAATAAGCAAAATGGATACACTATGCAGCTGGTTCAATTTGCTCAGTAGCCTAAAAATTTGTGCTTGAGTGCTCAGCTCCATAGAGTCAGTGGGTTCATCGGCGATCAACAATCGGGGTTGATTGGCAATGGCCATCGCAATCATTACTTTCTGGCATTCGCCCGCAGAGAGCTCCCAAGCGTAGCTACTCATGACTGATTCAGTATTTTTAATACCGACTTTGTGTAGCCACTTTTGTGCGATAGCTTTACGTGCTTTATTTCGCTTCCAAAAAGAGATCTGCTTGTCTTGTGGCATTGCTTCAATAAGTTGGCTGCCCACAGTTATCGCAGGATCAAGGCTGCCCATAGGATCTTGAAAGATAACAGCAATTTCACTGCCCATCAGGTTACGACGCTGTTTAGGCGACATATCCATTAGATTTTGACCATCCCACATCATACGATCTGCGGTGATGGTCCAGTTATGGCCTGGCACACCTAAAATGGCGCGGGCAAGCAGAGTACGGCCAGAGCCTGATTCACCTACAAGGGCGTGTAGCTCGCCTGGATTAATCATTAAACTTACACGCTCAAGTGCTTTAACACGTCCATGGGGAGTGTCTAACTCAATGGTAAGGTTACGAATATCGAGTAATGGCATAATATTAATTTCTGATGGGCGATAATGCCGATCTTAAGCCGTCGCCAACTAAGTTAATGGCAAGTACACTACATAAAATAGCGACCCCAGGAATGGTGACTGTCCATGGTGCGGTTAATAGATTATCTAGCCCTTGAGACACCATCGCACCCCATTCAGGGCTAGGTGCTTGCGCGCCTAGGTTTAAAAAACCTAGGGCTGCAATATCAAGAATTGCAGCAGAAATTGCCAGCGTTGTTTGAATAATCACGGTTTCCCATACGTTAGGCATAATCACGTACCAGAAAACTTGAATAGAATTAGCACCATCAAGTTTTGCTGCCGTCACGTAGTCTTTTTGCAGTTCTTCGTGAACAGCTTGGTGAATGGCTCTGACAAACTGTGGAGTGAGCGCAATACCAACAGCCCAAAATACATTGTCCAACCCTGGTCCCATTACAGCAACCACCAAGATTGCTAAAAGCAAAGATGGAATCGAAAGCAAGGCATCTAATAGGTGGCTTAAAATCGAAGATTTAAGTCCCTTCATCATCCCTGAAATTGAGCCAATAACAAAACCAACCAATAGAGAAGCCAGTACGATGGCTAGCGCCATACCAAAAGTCAGGTGAGCGCCATGAAGCAGACGACTAAAAATGTCTCTGCCTAAATCATCGGTACCAAGAAAATGTTCAACTGTGCCTGCAGCATCCCAAGAGGGAGGTAACAACAGCGCTAACGGATCTTGCTGCTCTGGAGAAAAAGGCGCAATCCAAGGACCAAAAATCGCTAAGGTCAATAAACAGCAAACAGCCCAAAGGCCCATTAATGCAAAAGGATTATCAGCAAATGCTTGCCACACTTTCTGCATTGGCGAGGCGATATGGTCTTCTTGATAAATTCTAATTCGCGGCATAGATTTCTTTCCTACTTAGCGGATTATAAGCGTTATGTAGCACTTCAATTAAAATACTAAAGAAGATGATGATTAGTGCTACGCCCAATACGCCGCCTTGAATCACGGTGTAATCTCGTTGATAAATACCAGATACTAACCAACTGCCTACACCTTGGCGTGAGAATATCACCTCAACGATCATGGCGTAACTTGCAAAGGTTCCTAACATTAAACCCATATTTTTTAATACTGGGATTAGCGCGTTTGGCAGTGCATGGCGTAAAACAATGGTACCTGTATGTAAACCACGTGCTTCTGCCGCTTTAATATAGGGCTGCTCCATAATGCTCAGCATGGCTGAGCGAGTAATACGCACCACGACAGTGAAGGGTAATACTGCTAATGTAATCGCTGGTAAAATAATATGAAATACCGCGTCTTTAAATGCCGATATACGGTATACAGAATCTGATAAAAGGGTATCGATAAGCATAAAGCCAGTTACAGGTTCTATTTCGTATAAGAGATTTATACGCCCAGATACAGGTAGCCAGCCAAGCTCAACTCCAAACCATAATGATAGCGTTAGCCCGAGCCAAAATACTGGAATTGAGTAACCGGTTAACGTTATCGCCATGATGCTGTGCTGAGTAATTTTGTTTTTGCTGAGCGAGGCCAATACGCCTAAAGGCACCCCTAGTAATACTGCGAGAATGCCCGATACAATCGCTAACTCGAACGAAGCAGGTAGTGCTTGAGTGAGCTCTTCAATAACCGGTCGCTGTGAAGTAACTGACAAGCCTAAATCACCGCTTAAGCGGGTTTGTGCATAAGCGATAAATTGTTGTAGTTGATTACCGTTTAATTGGTAATTGTTTTCAATTTGGGTTAACTGCTCAGCGGTTGGCGTTGCAATGCCACTCAGTGCGAAGGGTTTGCTCACCGGGAAATAACCTGTGGTGATAAATAGCACGGTCACCAAAGCTAAAGTGGTCGCCAAAAACAAATTTAATCTGCGAAGGAGATAACGACCCATTATAAATCTCCTTTTATAGCGACAGTTTTAGCGTTTTCAAAAGAGATCCCACCAAATGGTGTGAGCTGAGTTTGCTTAACCGCTTTGCTCTTAAATGTAAGCTGGGTGGCGTGAGCAAATGTCATCATAGGCACATGTTCATTAAACAAGGCTTCAGCCTGTTGGTACAAGGCTTTACGCTCCGACTCTATGGTTGTGGCTTTTGCGTTATTCAAAAGGGCATCCATTTCTTGGCTACACCATTGGGCACGGTTGCTCGATGAAGTTAACGATGCACAGCTCATGATTGGTGAGAAGAAATTATCAGGGTCGCTATTGTCGGCGTTCCAGCCGATTAATACCGAGTCATAGTTATTGCGGTTGAGCTTTTGGTTAAACACGCTCCAGTCATAAGTGACAATATTGACGTTGACGCCAATATTTGCCAAATCCGCTTGGATTAACTCAGCAGTTTTAAGCGCGTTAGGGTTGTAAATTCGTGCTACAGGCATTGCCCAAATATCGATAGTTAACTCTTTAATACCGGCATCAGCGAGCAAAGCTCGCGATTTATCTGGGTTATATTGATAGCTACTTTTGTTGTAATTGTATGCCCATGATTGCGGTGGCAGCATGCCGGTCGCTTTGATTGCGGTTTCTTGATACACAGCCCGTAAAATATTTTGTTTATCTACCGCATAAGCTAATGCTTGACGTACTCGTACGTCATCAAATGGCGGTTTTTGGGTGTTAAACGCCCAAAATGCAACGTTGAATCCGAGTTGCGTATCTAGTTCTAGATTGGGGTGCTGCTTTATTACCGGCAATTCACCGGCTTTAGGCAGGGCTGAAACGCTGCAATCACCCGTGATTAATTTGGTTAAACGAGCACTACTTTGTGGCGTAATGTTAAACACTAACTGTTCAAACTCTGGCAGGGTACGCCAAAACTTTTCATTGCGGTGATAACGAATAAATTCATTTTTTGCGTAGTTGACTAGCTTAAATGGTCCTGTACCTACAGGGTTTCTATCTAATAGTTCAGGCGTGCCTTTGGCAAGTAAGTTATCAGCATATTCCTTTGATAGGATCACTGAAAAGCCGGTTGCCAAATTGGCTAAAAACGAGGCATTAGTTTGATTAAGATGAAATATCACTTCATCATCAGCCACTTTTTCAATATGTGTGACTTGTTCATTAAAACCAATACTTTGAAAAAAAGGATAGCCAGTTTGCGATACTGAATGGTAGGCATTTTCGCTGTTTATGATGCGATTGAACGAGAAAATGACATCATCTGCATTGAAAGTGCGAGTTGGCGTAAACCAATCTGTATGATGAAACTGCACTCCTGGTCGAAGTTTAAAGCGGTAACTTAAACCATCAGCTGATGTTTCCCATGAGCTAGCGAGTGCGGGAACAAGTTCACCAGAAATTGGATCATAATCAATTAGACTGTCGTATAACTGCTGCGACGTTGCATCAATTGTGGTGCCAGAGGTGACCAGTTGCGGGTTGAAAGTTTCTGGGTTTCCCTCAGAGCAATAGACCAAACCAGCAGGAACTTGCTGAGGGCCACAGGCAGTGAGTAACAAGCTGAACGGTGCAATAGCAGCAGTCAGCTTTATGCTCTTTAGCAGCTGTATCATTAAGAAATCATTTTTGAGCTGAATATTAATAGCTATTTTAACAGTGCCTAACAGTTAACAGCAATTATTTATCCAGTAAGTTGTATTTCTTTAAGATCCCGCGCAACTGATGGTAGCTCAAGCCCAGTAGTTCAGCTGTTTTCTTTTGGTTAAATTGTCCAGCTTCTAAGGCTTGTTTTAAAATAAGTGTTTCGTTTTGTTCGCAGTGAGTCTTAAAGTCTATTGGGAAGCTAACTGAAGCGTGATTGTTATTGCTAGACTGCCCATCTGTGTTAGCACTCACTTCGCTCGTCTGGTCAGTGTTTATTGTTGTCTGTTCTGTTGTACCGGGTTGCTGACGTTCTTTGGTTTTAACGCGCTTTGTCGGTCTATATGGCGAAGCAAAAGGGTCAATAATAATCTGTTCGATTGCGCTGTGACTTTCAGCATTACGGTACACGCTGCGCTCAACCACGTTTTTAAGCTCACGAATATTACCAGGCCAATGGTACTCCATTAATTGTTGGGTGGCGCTATTACTGAAACCTTCAAACAGTTCCAGCTTTAGCTGACGTGCCATACCAACTGCAAAATATTCCGCAAGTGGCATGATGTCTTCACTTCTATGCCTTAATGGAGGCAGAGTGATGACATCAAAGGCTAATCTATCAAGTAAGTCGGCTCTGAACTCCCCTGCATCGGCAAGGGTTGGTAAGTCTTCATTAGCAGCGCAAATAAGACGTACATCGGTTTGTACTGTTTTGCTTCCACCGACTCGTTCAAATTCGCCATATTCAATTACGCGCAGTAGTTTTTCTTGAATGAGTCCCGAAGTATTCGCTAGCTCATCTAAAAATAAGGTGCCGCCATCGGCCCGCTCAAAACGGCCTTCATGTTTTTTACTCGCCCCCGTAAATGCACCAGCGTCATGGCCAAAAAGTTCGCTTTCGAGTAGATTTTCACTTAGTGATGAGCAGTTGAGTTTTATAAAGCTCTGATCCCAACGCTTTGATAAATAATGAAGTCGCTCGGCGATAAGCTCTTTGCCTGTACCGCGCTCACCAATTATTAGTACCGGTTTAGACAGTGGCGCAACTTGTGAAATGTGCTCTAAGACTTCTAAAAGAGCATTGGATTGACCGATAAGGTTATCTTGTTGAAATTGCTTTCTCACAGTAATTTAGTCTTTCACGCTAATAATTGGTGAAAATAATAATATGATGCGTAGTTTATAAATGAAAGTAAAAGTTAATATTTTGTTTAACTTGTTGTATATTAGGCTTTTATTAAAGTTGGCACGGAAAGTGGATTATCTTTTGTCGAATCCAACGTTAATTAGAGGAAGTTATTATGGGAATCTTTTCACGCTTTGCAGACATCATTAACTCAAACATCAGTGCTTTACTAGATAAGGCTGAAGATCCAGAGAAAATGGTTCGTCTAATCATTCAAGAGATGGAAGATACACTTGTTGAAGTTCGTTCAACTTCGGCAAAAGTACTGGCTGAGAAAAAAGAGATTATTCGCCGTATAGCGAAAGTACAAGAACAAGTACAAGATTGGGAAAGCAAAGCTGAACTTGCACTTTCTAAAGACCGCGAAGATCTTGCTAAAGCAGCGCTAGTTGAAAAACAAAAAGCTAATGACCTAGCGCAAACACTTGCAGCTGAACTGGTTGTTGTTGAAGAGCACATCTTACGTCTTAAAGAAGAAGTGAACTTACTACAAGAAAAGCTAGCTGATGCTAAAGCTCGCCAGAAAACCATTATTATGCGCAAGCAAACTGCATCATCACGTTTAGAAGTGAAAAAGCAGTTAGACTCAAGCAAAATTGATAATGCAATGAGTAAGTTTGAGCAATATGAGCGCCGTGTAGAGAACCTTGAGTCACAAGTAGACTCTTATGACTTAGGTAACAAAAAGACATTAAACGATGAGTTTGCAGCATTAGAAGCTGAAGATTCAGTTAATGCCGAACTTGAAGCGCTAAAAGCTAAAATGAAGGAAAGTAAAACAAAAGCTAAGTAATCAACACTAATCAGAGGTGAGTTATGAACACGGATATTTTGATGGCTCCAATTATCATCTTTATGATTTTTGTGGCTCCAATATGGCTAATACTTCATTACCGTAGTAAGCGACAGGTTAGCCAGGGACTTACTGAAGAAGAGTTTAGCCAGCTAAATGAGTTAATTGCTAAAGCGGATAAGATGTCTCATCGCATCGAAACTCTAGAAGCAATCTTAGACAGTGAGGCGCCGCAATGGAGAAATCGTCATGACTAAACAGACGATTTCTATTACGGCAAATAAATACCACCCAATGAGTGCTTAATAAGGAGGATGTAAGATGAACGAAGGGAACAAAACCTTATATCGAATTCCTCAATCAGGCAAAATTGCAGGCGTATGTTCAGGGATTGCTGATTACTTTAATTTTGAAACCTGGTTGGTACGAGTTGTTGCGGCTTCAATCTTTTTACTTGGTGGCTCTGGCATAGTATTAATCATCTATGTATTACTATGGATGATTTTGGATATTAAGCCTGGTACGGGTAAAAATGAGGTTTCTAATAAGGAAATTGGTGTAAAGAAAAAAGTTTGGCAGTCTGGTGAGCCAGCTAAAATGGCGTTAAAGGATGTAAACAGCCAATTTAGGTCTTTAGAAGTACGATTACAAAATCTAGAGCGCCACGTAACATCAGATAACTATGATTTAAAAAATCAAATCAACAACCTATAGTTAATTCATCAAGCTATAGTTCAAAGACGGGGCAGGCTATACTGCCCTAGAACTTTCTTATACGGGTTGTACTTCAATATATGGCGAGCTTCAAACAGTCACTTAAAAAACTCGGTAAAAATACCCAAGCAGTTGCACTTAGAACCACAGACCGAAATTTACGATTAGCGGTTACAGGATTAGCAGGTGCAGGTAAAACGGCTTTCATTACCGGCCTAGTGAATCAATTATTGCACTCAGGGATTGCTGAAACCGGCTCTCAGCTGCCTTTGTGGCGAGTTGCTAGAGATAGTCGGCTCTATGGTGTAAAGCGCGACTTGCAACCAGATTTAACCATTCCGAGTTTTAATTACGATGCTGCAATTCAGTCGTTAGTAAACGAGCCACAAACTTGGCCAGTGTCGACTCGAAATATTAGTGAATTGCGTTTAGCGATAAAGTACCGCCCAGCAAAAGGTTTATTATCGAAGCTGACTGATAGTGCAACATTATATTTAGATATCGTTGATTATCCCGGCGAGTGGCTACTCGATCTGCCTATGCTAAAGCAATCATTTCAGCAATGGTCAGTTAGCCAATCTACTCGCAAACAAGTTTTCCAGCGTTCTAAACACTTTGAAGCATTCTCTGAGGCGATAAATAGTATTGACCTTACTAGTGCAGCTGATGAGTTAAAACTGCAAGAAATAACCGATCTTTATCAAAGGGTTTTGCAGGACTGTGTCAGTAACCATGGTTTTTATTATGCCCAGCCAGGTCGACTATTATTGCCCGGTGAACTTGAAGGGACGCCAGTTTTAGCCTTGTTTCCGTTACTCAATATTGATGACTCAGGTTTTCAATCGTTAGAGCTATCGATACCGAATAGCTTTTATCACACGCTAAAGCAACGTTATTACGAATACGTAAACCGAGTCGTTAAGCCTTTTTATCAAGACTATTTTGCTAAATTTGACCGCCAAATCGTGCTAGTAGACTGCTTTACACCGCTTAACCGTGGTCGTGAACAATTTGATGATATGAAGTCGGCGCTGCATGCGGTAATTGAAAGCTTCCACTTTGGTCAATCAAGCTTACTTAAACGATTGTTTTCACCAAAAATTGATAAACTTTTGTTTGCTGCGAGTAAGGTTGATCATGTGACTCGCGACCAACAGGGTAATGTGTTGTCACTATTGACGCAGTTGATCCAGCAGAGTCAGCAATTTGCTAAGTTTGAAGGCTGTGAAGTTGAAACAATGGCTATTAGTGCCATTAAATCAACCAGTCATGGAATGGTTAAGCAAGATGGTAAAGAAATTGAAGTCGTGCGGGGAACTGAGTTAGTTAATCGCCAAGCAGTTACTCTCTTTCCGGGGGAAGTTCCTAAATCGCTGCCGTCAGCAGATTTTTGGGATAAGCAAGGTTTTGAGTTTATAAACTTTGCGCCTACTAATCAGCGCAACTCGCGCAGTAGCGCCGACTTTGAACATATACGTTTAGACCATGTATTACAGTTTTTATTAGGCGATAAGCTTAAGTAATTCGTGTAGAGCACATGGTTGAGTGAATAGATATAAAAGAGAGTAGTCATGTCTCAAGGTGACCGTTTTATAAAAAAACAGCAACGCTTTGATGCTCAAGATAAAGAGCCTGAAGTGAGTTTGGCACATTCCGTTAGCTTTGAGTCTAAAGTGGAGTTTATTGAAGCCGAATCATTAACCGATGCTGAAATAGAGTCTAATATCAACCAGCAATTATCTGGTTTTGAGAGTATTGATTTAGCACAAGACAAGCCTGTTAAGACCCGTCGAAGCATGCTAGGTAAGCTTTGCCTATTTAGTATTGTATTAGTGGTTATCGTTGAAGCTATTCTTGGCTTACAAGCTGCGTTTATTCAAAGTAGTTGGTTATTTGCTTTATATGCCGGTGTTACCGCTTTAGTTGTTTTGTGGACAGGTAAAATCACCTTAGGTGAATGGCGTCATTTAAAGGCTTTAAAGCAGGTGGAAGATACCCAAGCGGTTGGTCAGCGATTATCACAAAGCATGCAAATGGGCGAGGCTGATAAATTCATCGACTCGATTATGGCTAAGTTACCTACTACTGCTGAAACATCTAAATTTAGTATGAGCCTAACGCCAGAGCAAAATGATGCTGAAAAGCTCATGTTGTTTGATGAGATTGTGCTTACTGAAAGAGATTTAGCTGCCAAAAAAATTGTACGCCGTTTTGCTCAGGAGTCTGCATTACTTTTAGCTGCTAGCCCATTGGCTGTATTAGATATGGCCATTATATTGTGGCGGAATCAAAGCATGATTAATCAGCTGGCGGAATGTTACGGGGTCGAGCTTGGCTACTGGAGCAGAATTAAGCTTATTCGAAGTATTATTACTAATATTATTTATGCAGGCTCAAGTGAAATAGTGACGGATTTAGGTACGCAGCTATTATCTGTTGAGATGTCTGGTAAATTATCAGCAAGGCTTGGACAAGGACTCGGTGGTGGACTGCTAACTGCTAGGTTGGGTTATCAGGCCATGGCGTTGTGTAGGCCGTTAGCGTTTAGTCTTGATTCTAAGCCTAAACTGTCAAGTATTCATAAAGAGCTTCTGCTTAGCTTAAAAGAGCTTTCATCGAGTGTGCTCAGTAAAACGGTGAGCACTGTGGATAAAGCGGAGAAAGTAGAGCGTAGCTAATTAATCTTAAGTAGATGATTACGACAATACGGTTATCATCTAATCGTATCGTATCGTATCGTATCGTATCGTTTCGAGCTAAATGTGAGACTACATTTAGCTCTATTAATTTAATTGTCTTAGCCTCCTAATTAACAAGTATTTTTGATTTCATATCACAAACTCCTTTTGCATTAACTCTTGTGTGTAACATATTTTTTACATACGTCCTTGGGTGAATTACTTACTTTTAGTTTGAATTTCAATCCGCTTCGTCCATGTTGAGTTATGAGTACAAGCCGATCTTTGTCGTTACTTCTGAAGTTTGTGTTTTAGGTAACAGCGAAAAGCAATAACTAAAAACAGAACTGGCTTTGCTGCTTATAGCTTGGTATCGAAAAAGATAACAGGGCGAAAACAGCAGGTAAAAAGCGCTTTGAATAAAGGTAGAATCGTATGCAAGATAAATGGCAACTTGCCACCAAGGTGATCCACGCAGGGCATGAACGCAATGAGACTGGGGCATTGGTGACACCTTTGTGCCAAAGCGCAACATTTGTTTTTGATAATGCTCAGCAAGGCGGTGCCCGTTTTGCTGGTGAAGAACAAGGTTATATTTATACCCGCTTAGGTAATCCAACTACGGCAGAACTCGAGCGTAAAATCGCAGCTTTAGAGGGCAGTGAAGCGGCAGCGGCAACAGGCTCTGGTATGGCGGCTGTGTCAGCAGCACTATTAGCCAATCTAAACTGCGGTGATCACCTTGTTGCTTCTAACGCGGTTTATGGGTGCACCTTTTCGTTGATGAGCTCTTTACTAGCTAAATTTGGCATAGAGGTTAGCTTAGTCAACTTTAGTGATAAAACCGCGATAATCGATGCTGTGCGCCCAAATACTAAAGTGATTTTTTGCGAAACGCCGGTGAATCCGCATTTAGATGTATATGATCTGCAGATGATTGCTCAGATCGCTAAACAGCACAATTTAATCAGTATCGTTGATAACACCTTTATGACGCCATTGTTACAGCAGCCAATAAAGCACGGTATTGATATTGTTATCCATAGCGCGACTAAATACTTAAATGGACATGGTGATGTGATTGCCGGTGTAATTTGCGCAAGTGAACAACAAATGCAAGTTATCAAGTACGAAGTATTAAAAGATGTAGGCGCTGTTTTATCCCCCCATGATGCATGGTTAATTTTGCGTGGTCTAAAAACTTTAGATGTGCGAATCGAAAGGCATTGTGACAATGCAGAAAAAGTCGCTGAATATTTAGCAAGGCATCATAAAATATCTAAAGTTTATTATCCTGGACTTAAAAGTCATCCTGGACATCATTTGGTAGGTCAGCAAATGCGCAGGGCTGGTGGTGTGATAGCATTTGAACTTAATGCAAGCTTTGAACAATCGCTCGCATTTATTAATCATTTATCGTTGTTTTCAATTGCTGTAAGTCTCGGTGATGCAGAATCATTAATTCAGCATCCAGCGTCGATGACACACTCTCCTTATACTGAAGAACAACGGTTAGCAGCGGGAATTAAAGATAATTTACTTAGAATTTCAGTAGGTCTGGAGTCCGTTGAAGATATTATTCAAGCGTTAGAGCAAGGTCTAGAAAGGCTTTAAGTAGCAGTTTTAAGCGTTTTATTGATATTTGAGTGGGGCGGTGAGCTTTTAGACAATGCTGAAGTTTGCTTTACCAAAAGTCGCCCTGCCAATAATGGCAGGGCGGTTTTATTAGATTTCCCAGAATGTATGCGCAATGATGTAAAGCACAACCATACTGATAAAGTTAATGATAACACCTGCTTTCATCATCTCTGATTGCTTGATGTATCCAGAGCCATAAACAATAGCGTTTGGCGGTGTTGCTACAGGAAGCATAAAGGCACAAGAAGCGGCGATGCCAATTAATACTGATAGCATTACCGGTGATAGACCTAGTGCTTCGGCAATTGCAGCAAATACAGGCACGAGTAGCGCAGCACTTGCAGTATTACTAGCAAACTCAGTTAACATCACAACAAAGGCAATCACGGCAAAAGTGAAAAGTGCCATATGAGTGTTACCAAAAATATCGGTGATCCAGTGTGCTAAAAATACGCTGGTACCCGTTGCCTTTAACACTGCACTTAATGTTAGGCCACCACCAAATAAAATCAGTACACCCCAATCTGTAGTCGTTTCAATTTTTTTCCATTTAACAAGACCAAGACCTGCAAGTAAAACCACAGCGCCAAGTGCAACTATGGTATCAAACTTTGAGATCCCACCTAATGCTTGAGAAATAGGTTTACTGAAAATCCAGCAACATACGGTGCTGATAAAAATAAGTAAGGTTAACTTGCCTTGAAAAGTCAGTGATTGCTTTTCTGTATTTAGCTCACAAACCATTGATAGGTCAGGTTTAAGATATAGATATAGCGCAATCAACATCATAGGAAGCATGATAGCAACGGTAATAAGGCCAAACTCGAGCCAGTCGGCAAATGAAAGACCTACTTGCGCTGCAGCAATAGCATTTGGTGGGCTACCAACTAAGGTACCAATCCCGCCAATGTTTGCAGAGTAAGCAATACCTAGTAATAAAAATAGGTAAGTACTTTTGTGCTGTTTAATATCAATTTGATGCAAGATCCCAAGTGCTAACGGCAGCATCATAGCGGTTGTCGCAGTGTTACTGATCCACATGGAAAGTCCCGCAGTGATCCCAAATAACATCAGGCAGGCTACCGATAAACGGCCTTTAGAGGCGCCCAGAACTTTTTGGGCGATCAACTTATCAATGCCTTGATGATTTAACGCGGCAGCTAAAACAAAACCACCAAAGAAAAGGTAAATAATAGGGTTAGCAAAGTGGCTCATTGCTGATTGGGTTTCAAATACGCCAAACAGCACCGCCATAATTGGGATTAAAATTGCGGTAATGCTGATATGGATAGCTTCTGTTAACCATAAAATAGCGGCAAATACTAACATTGCCAAACCTGTATTAACGCCTTGTTCAAAGGGAAGAAAGTTATACATTAAAAACAACAACAGGATATCTGCAGCAAGAATGATCAAGTTCTTTTGCTGTTTAGACATTTTAGTATCGGTCGTGTCGGGTATTTTGGTTGATTCAAATGACATTTGAATGTCCCTTATTATTTTAAGTTGGCTCACTCTAATTCAGCTTTGATTAAGTTCAAAATCTGTTGCCACGTTAAAAATTTACCGTTTTGACCACTGAAAATAGTGATGTGATTCACGTATATTTCGGTTTTGTGATGATTAAATATGAAGCTTGTGCTGATTTTTCGAAATTTACTCATCAAAACATCAATAATTCGATAATCGTCCCAACTAACTGAAAGTTATTTGTAATACGTGAAGTGTGATCTCGATCTCTTTAGTTGTGGTTCGGGTGTGATGGCGGGCGCTCGATAGCGAAAAGCTCGACTATGATCTACCTTTTGTTTGTGGCCAAGGAAATGGATTAAGGCCATTAATGTTAGGAAAATACAAAGGAGCAATTATGTACAAACATATTTTATCTGGTTTTATTCTTTTAAGCTTGCTTGCTTTTACGGTTGAGGCGGCGCCTAAGAAAGTTGAGGTTGCACCTGCTTCAGGGACGAGTCAGTTGCAGTTAGTTAAAATTAACAGTGCAACAGTAACCGAACTAGCAGCGTTGAGCGGAGTTGGTGAAGCAAAGGCTCAAGCAATTGTTGAGTATCGTAAAGTTCACGGTAACTTTAAATCGATTGAGCAACTTAATGAAGTTAAAGGTATTGGAGAAAAGCTGATAGAGAAAAACAGAGCCAGTTTGAGCCTATAAGTGGCACTGGTTTTTTAAAATCAGTTCTTTAAAGCTGTTTTTAAAGTCGATGAAGCCCTTTTTTAAGGGCTTTTGTTTATAGAATCGTCGATTGAACCCAATATAGGCTAAGTTACGTGATAATCACTTGATTGCTGGAGATGCATAATAGATAATGCACTCGTTCTTTAGAGCAAGGCTCTAATAGAAAGCAATGGTGACCCTAGGGTCCCCCCGCAATGATAACTTGTGAACTCGGCCAGGCCCGGAAGGGAGCAACCGCAGCAGGCGACTCATGTGCCGGGGTGTGGCTCTAGGGGAGCCTCCAAACTAAAGTCTAATCAAAGACTTATCTCAGAAAGGCCTCAGGTGATACACTTGGCGGTACACTCGATGAGAAATAGTTTAGCTAAAACTCCCCTTTTTCATCCATATCGATTTCTAACTCTCCTTTAAAACATAAATAATCATCTTATCTATAGATATTGAATTTCTTATATTTGCACATATGCTTTTTGGCTGTTTTTTGTTTTCAGGTGCTCTTGAGGGGATGGTGTTCAGCGTTCTGTATTGTTTTTCAAAAACGCCCGCGACTTTTCGAGTGCTTTTTGGATTTCGTGTTTCATCTGCTGTAGCTCGTTGTAATCTTCGAAGAAGTAGGTATCGACTAGATGGCGAATATAACGTGTTGGTAGTTGATTTAGGGTGATACAGCAAAGATCTGCTAAGTAGTCAGATGGTAGTTCATCGAGTAAGCCTTCATCTGACAGCATTTCGAGTAATAACACTTCGTAATAGTTTCTGATCTCTAATTGCATGGCTGGTTCCTTTTCCCTGGCTTTACTCGGTACTTACTTGTTATTTTGACAAATACGATTTTTAATGGCTTGCTAGTGGCCGCTTTTCATATTGTCGTTACTGGTATCGTGCGATGTTAATCCTGCTATTTTAGAGCTTATTGGCAACAGCTTGTTGCCATACTTGATTCGCTGCGATGAATAACTGGCTATGACGCTGATTTAATTTTGTAATATCTCTACTGTAACCACCACCAATCACACAAGCAACCGGGATTTTTGCTGATTTTGCTTGCTGTAATACCAGTTTGTCTCGTTCAAAAATGCCTTGGCTAGTGATGTTTAGATAACCTAGGCGGTCATCTTGGTGAATATCGACACCCGCATCGTAAATAATGAGATCGGGCCGATGCAGGCGAATTAAATAGGCCAATGTTTGATTGACGGTTTCTAAGTATTGTTTATCTTCAGTGCCGCGAGTTAACTCAATGTCATAGTCTGAATGTTGTTTACGGCTAGGGAAGTTCTTTTGGCAGTGAACTGAACAAGTGATGATGTTGGGATTAGATTGCACTATAGTTGCGGTGCCATCGCCTTGATGTACGTCGCAATCAAATATGAGAACAGTTTCAATATTGTCATTTTGCAGGCAGTGCATTGCTGCAAGAGCGAGATCATTGAAAATACAATAACCACTGCCAAACTCATGGTGGGCATGATGGTATCCGCCACTTAAATGAAGGGCGCAACCATGCTCAATAGCTTGCTCGCAGGTGAGCGCTGTACCAGCAACAGAATAAAGTGTGCGCTCAACTAATGCTTCACTCCAAGGGAATCCAATACGGCGCATGGCTTTGTTATCGATTGTTCCATCAATAAATTTTGCGACATAGTCGGAGTCATGAAGCTGGTTTAAGTATTTAGCTGTGACTTTTTCTGGTGCAATAAACTGGGGTTTTATCGCGATACCTTGTTGTAAAAGGTAATCATATAGGTAGCGATATTTAGTACTGGGAAATTGATGGTTAGCAGGTAACGCCAGCTTAGAGTAGCTGGCGTGATATACCAAAGGGAGCATTTTTGTTAGCAATAAACAGCAGCTAAATTACAGTTGTTTAATTGCCCAGCTCATGAACTCTTTACGAGTTTGTTCATCAGCCTGTAGCCACCAGTATTGAAGCATTTGCTCAGCTTTAGCTGTATCTGCTGTTGCTGCGGCAGGAGCCGCTTTAGCCGTTTCAGGTAATGTTGCAGCTGCAGCAGGAGAAGGTTTGCTTACTGGTGCAGTAGGTGTTGCTGCAACGGCAACTGCTGCGCCAGTCGCGGCAGCGGCTTCAGCGTCAACATCTGTTGGGTTATTACCGCTAAATAGACGAGAAACAAATGATTCTTCGCTAATATTAGTTTGCGTGACTTTGTAGCTTACATTGCCATTATCTTCGCGGGTTACTACAACTTGCGGCGCTTTGGCGAAGCTTTTTGGATTCTTAACAAATTCACCGTCAGCAGGCTTTAGTTGGTAGCTATAGTCGCCGTCTACATTAATAGTCACGATAAACGCATTTGATTTGATATTCGTTTCGCTATCACTGAAGTCATCTGCTACAAGATCATTATAGCGAATGGCTATTTTGTGAGTACCTTGTTCAAGCTCAATTTCAGATTTGTGGCTAAATAAGCTGGTTTCAACTTCTTTACCGTCAACAGCGATATACTCAAAAGCCATAGGGATGTTGAAGTCAGCGGCAAAAGCGGCTGAAGAACCACATAGAGCGAGAAGTGCGGTAATAGTTAAACGTGGTTTCATGTTTGTTCCTTAACGATTGTGACTTTTAAACGGTCGCTCGAATAATTGGATGCGATCTTCAATGTAACTGGTCGCTTGTCGGCATTTACCTAACCGACTGTGCAGCGATAAGATCTCATGCTGCAGCTTGATTTTGTCAGCACTATGACAGTTTTCAAGTGAAGATTGCAAATTTTCAATTTTTTGTTCAATAATCTTAGCCCAGTTCAAATGTTTGTTAAGTTCTTCATAAAGTTGATGGCTATTTTGCATCACACTTGAGGCTATCCAGCTAAAGCCGCTGTCGGCATGAGATTGATTACCACGCTTAATTGCATAGGCTCGACGACTGCGCTTTTGTTGCTCGATGGACTTAACATTGATCCCGGTTGTAGACAGTGCTCGGCGTAATGCGCTGAACCTGTCTTGAATTTTCACACAGCTTGAAACTATGGTGTAAGGCGAGCGTTTAGCTTTTAAAAGCTGTTCAAGCTGGATAATATTTTTTGAGAGTTGATCGATGCAGGGCTGAAGTTGACCACCGACTTGTATAAACAGCTCACTATTAAAGCGCTCAACATCTTGCATCATTTTACGTTGTCCAGGCGGAAGTCGAGAGTCATGCTGCAAGACCTCTTGCTCTAACTGTTTGAGCTGCTGTTTTAGCTTTGCTACAAGTTGCTCGTTGGTCATAGCCAAGCACTCCATACTAATTGCGCGGCAATTAATAGTATAACGGTAATAAATATTGGGCGAATAAAGGGGAGACCAAATTTAATCGCTGAGTGAGCGCCTAAATAAGAGCCGGCCATCATACAAAGCCCCATAGATAAACCCACCATTATATGAACTTTGCCTAAGGCGATAAAAATAATCAGTGACGTAAGGTTACTCGTAAAAGTCATCGCACGGGCAAGGCCACAGCTATATAGTAGTGGCAGTTGATGTAGTCCTGTACTTGATACCGTCCAAAAGGCACCGATTCCGGGGCCTGCAAAACCATCATAAAACCCAAGCGGTAAACCTTGCAGCCATTGCTTTAATTTATTTTTGGCACGAGTTGGAATTTTATGGTTATTGCCACCCATCGCATTCGGCTGAAAAAGGGTATAAAGCGCAATAGCGATAATCATAATGGGTAGCCATTTTTCTAGCCATTGATTATCTATAAGGTACACAATAAATGTGCCTAAAACTGCGCCTATAAAGGTAGCGACAAATGTGTGATACCACAAAGAGGGAGAAAACAAGCGCTGCTTATAATACGTATACGCCGCTACCGATGAGCCGAAGCTCGCTGCCAGTTTGTTAGTGCCAAGGGCCATGTGCGGTGAAACACCCATTGTTAGCAACGCAGGAATAGACAACAAACCACCACCGCCAGAAACCGCATCAATAAATCCGGCAATAAATCCAACTAACGCGAGTATGGCCCAGCTGCTTGGGTCGAGAATTAAATCCAATGCTTGTCCTATTCAATCACACGGCGAAACGGCGGCAGGGCATCTAGCAACGATTTCCCATAACGTTTTGTCACTAAACGTCTGTCTAAAATCGATATCCGGCCGTAATCCTGCTCTTTACGGAGTAATCTACCACAGCTTTGCACTAATTTGCGTGATGCGTCTGGAATGGTTAGCTGTAAAAATGGGTTACCGCCTTTGATTTTAATGTATTCTGAATGTGCTTGCTCAACCGGTGAGGTTGGTACTGCAAACGGCAATTTCGTAATAATAAGGTTGGTGAGGTAATCACCTGGGAGGTCGAGACCTTCAGAGAAACTGCCTGTGCCAAAAATAATACTCGGTTTGCCTGCGTCACAGCGCTCTTTATGTTGCTTTAAGATCTCTTGTCTTGGCAAAGAGCCTTGAATGAGTAGACCCGTTTTGATTTTTGATTCAACTAAATCTGCCACTTTTTCCATTTGCCAGTATGAGGCAAATAGCACCAAACTAGCCATTTCGTCTTCAACAAGTGCAACAATATGCTTTGCTAACTCATCTGTGTACTTATCGTCAGTTGGTTCGCAGTCCATTTTTGGCAAAAATAGTGTCGCGTTTTGTTCAAAATCAAATGGCGAATCTAATGCTAAATAACGGCTACCATCATTGATTGACAGTCCAACTTGATGAGTAAAATGATTAAAGTTATTAAGTGCTCTTAAGGTTGCGCTACAAAGTACGACCCCAGCAGCTTTATCCCATAACAGGTTTTCAAGCATAAAGCCTACTTCTATAGGTGATGCGTTGAATAGATAATCTGGTTGTTTACCCGTTAGCTGTTCAATCCAGCGAGCCATTGGCGCACCTTTGGGACTATCCTCTTTGGCCATCATCTTCCACAGCTTTTGTAGATTCTCTAAACGCTGCAGCATAAAGCCTGTTTCTGAAAGCAGCGCTTCTGATTGATGTTTGGGGATCTCGCCATCTTTAATCGCTTCGTTGAGTAGCGAAAGCATTTTGTTAAATTGCTTAAGTGCAAGATTTGACGCTGTAGCTAGGTTTTCTGCTAGAACCATTAACGCTGACGGTAATCTGCCATGCTCAAACCGAAAACGATTTTCGGGGTTATCAAACTTCGCTGATTGGGCATCGCAAAATTGCGCCACTTGATTGAGCATGCCGGCAATATCACCAATATGATCCAACATTGATTGTGCTGGAGCGATGATATAGTTGCTCTTAATTTGGTTTTGTAACTTGCTGGTGGTTTTAGTTAGCTTTTCTAACCAATCATTGGCGCCACGAATAGTGGCCTGTGCGCTGCTAAAGTCTCTGGCAACAATCGGTAAATGGTGCGCTTCGTCAATAACGTAATAGAGATCTTCAGGATCTGGCAAAATTACACCGCCGCCAAGTTCTAAGTCAGCAAATAACAAACTATGGTTGGCGATCAGTACATCCCAAGTGTCGATATCTTCTCGGGCTTTATGAAACGGGCAGTTACGGTGGCTGGCAAGTTGGCGGTGACAGCTATGCTTGTCGCAGGCGATTTGCTGCCATAAATGATCGGGTAAGGGTTTGGTTAATGTATCGCGTTCACCATTCCATTTACCGGCTTGATAATCTTTTAATAAGCCTTCAAGCATATCAACCTGGCTTTGATCTGGCTTAGTTTGCCACATGGCCAATTGGCTGCTGTTGTCAGGCCCTACCATCATTTCTAGCTTAGATAGGCAAACATAACGTTGACGCCCTTTGACTAAGCCAAAGGTAAAGTCGAGACCTGATTGCTGTAAAAAGAATGGCAGATCTTTATGCAGTAATTGCTCTTGCAGTGCAACAGTAGCCGTAGCAATACAGACCTTTTTCTTGCTGGCTAACGCAAGCGGTATTGAACCTAAAATATAAGCAAGTGATTTACCAATACCAGTACCCGCTTCAACCACAATAATGCGGCGTTGTTTGTCATATTCACCGGCAAGCGTTTTTGATATTTCCGCAACAATATAATTTTGCTCGCGGCGCGGGCGAAAGTTAGGCAGCGAAGTAGAAATGCCTTTATATATGGTACGAATTTGGGTTTTAACGTCTGCGGTTAACATGAATGCACTAAGCTAATAAATAGTGCTGTACATAATAACAGTGATTACTTAGCCTAAGAAGCATTTAGTGATGATTAGTGAATTTAATTGAGAATTAAGTATGAAAATAGCAGCGAGTGGGCAACAACTGATTAAAGGCAGAGTGTTAACTCGTCATGCTATCCATCGGCAAGGCAGCTTGGTTTTACAATACTTTATTCAAACTGAATCGGGCCCTGTGACGGTTGAAATTCCGGACCAGGAGCATGTGTGCTTTATAAAGAGCAGTGACTCTCCATTACTTGAGACTAATGATGGCTTAAAAGGGATGCGAGCAAGTGCTGTAAAGCTGAAGAGTTTTACTCATGAACCGGTCACAGCCCTATATTGTGGCGATGGAAGGCAACTGCGTACCTTAGTGCGTATCGCTAAAGATCTGGATATTGAGCTATTTGAAGCTGATATTAAGGCTGAACATCGCTTTTTGATTGAGCGCTTTATTGCATTAGATGTGGAGTTTTATGGTCACTTCTTAGCCGAGAGTCAATCTAATGATAACAAGCCTGTGTTTATTGGCAGCCGAGCACGTCAGACTGAAACCACCACACGTTTGCAAGCAATATCGCTCGATTTTGAATGTAGTTTTGCAGGAGAACTTTATTCCGTTGGTTTATACGGGCAAACCAATGACGGCATTGTTTATCAAAAAGTGATTATGGTTGGCGACTCTACTCAAAGCTCTGCTCAAGCTTCTGAGCAAGACTTAGATCAAGGAAATGAGCAAGATTATATCGAATGGGTACAGAATGAAGCTGCATTAATTCATCGTCTAATCGCTTGGTTTGATGAGTATGACCCCGACATCATTATAGGTTGGGCGGTGGTTACGTTTGACCTTGCTTTGCTTTACCGCAGAGCTAAGCACCATGGTATAGCCTTAATCATAGGTCGAAATAATCAAACCTTGAGCTGGAAAGTAGAGGACAAATATCGGCCGGAAACGCTCTCTTTGCCGGGGCGGGTGGTGTTAGATGGTATTGATTGGTTAAAAGCGGCCTTTTATCAGTTTGATCGCTACTCGCTAGAGCATGTCTCGCAGGTTTTACTCGATGAAGGTAAGGCTATCCATAATGTTGATAACCGAATGGATGAAATTAATGACTTATTTACTAACGACAAACCTGCGTTAGCCCATTACAACATTACTGATAGTCGGCTTGTTTGGGACATTTTTGAAAAAACGCAATTATTTGATTTTGTACTTGAGCGAGCCAAGTTAACCGGCTTAGAACTTGGTCGAGTTGGCGCGTCAGTCGCTGCCTTTAATAACCTCTATTTACCGCATTTGCATCGTGCAGGCTTTGTCGCGCCGAGTCGACCTGCGAGTGATGGTATAGAAAGCCCGGGTGGCTACGTGATGGACTCAGTACCAGGCTTATATAAACATATTCTGGTTTTAGACTTTAAAAGTCTTTATCCCTCAATTATCCGTACTTTTTTGATTGATCCTAAAGGGCTCATCGAAGGACTCGCTTTACCCGAAGATAAGACAGTTCCCGGGTTTTTAGGAGGTCGCTTTAGCCGTAGTCAGCCTATTTTGCCTATGTTGATTAGAAAGCTGTCAGAGCAGCGAGAGCTCGCAAAATCTCACCGCAATGCACCTTTATCTCAAGCGATTAAAATCATCATGAACTCTTTATATGGTGTGTTGGGATCTCGTGGTTGTGTTTTTCATGATGCGAAACTGGCAAGCTCGATTACGATGCGCGGCCACGAAATAATGAAACAAACGCGAGCTTGGGTTGAAGCTGAAGGCTTTGAGGTGATCTATGGCGACACAGATTCAACTTTTGTTTGGTTAGGCAATGATTTCGACTCGAGTATGGTTGAGCAAACGGGTAAGGCTTTAGCCGATAAGATTAACCAGCTATGGCAACAAAAGCTTGAGCAAGAGTTTGCGTTAACGAGCTTTTTAGAGTTGGAGTTTGAAACCCACTTTGAGCAGTTTTTTATGCCAACACTACGTGGGTCGGTAGAAGGTTCTAAGAAGCGCTATGTAGGCACTAAAAGTAACCCAGAGGGCGAGTCAAAACTGATCTTTAAAGGTATGGAGCAAGTCCGTAGCGATTGGTCTCCATTAGCTAGACGGGTTCAGTATGAATTATATGATCGACTTTTCAATCAGCAAGATGTGGTCTCTTATCTTAAAGGTATCGTTGAGCAGCTTAAAAGAGGGGAGCTTGACGACGAATTAGTTTTTACTAAACCGTTAAGACGAAATTTAGAAGATTATACAGCTAAATCAGCGCCGCATTTAAAAGCTGCTCGCAGATTATCGCAGGTAACGGGTGATGAGCAATATACTAAGCGCGGTGCAAGAATCGAGTATCTCATCACGATTAAAGGCGCCGAGCCTTTAGGTCACTGTTTAAGCTCCATTGACTACGAATACTATTTATCTAGACAATTAGAGCCAATTGCTGAACCTATTCTTACTATATTGAAAACTACTTTCATAGAAATAACCTCGGCACAGATGTCGTTAATTTAAGGGTTTTGTTATTAATTTATAGCTAACCAAATGTTAATGGTTGGTTCAATGTTTCGCGTGTTCTGTGTTTGCTAGTTAATTAGGTGCAAAAACTGGCAAATAGTGTGATGTTCGTCTTTGAGTGGTAGATAATCTTTTGCTAATCTCCGCAGTAATCAGGATAGAAAGAAAACAACGGAATGGATGACGATTTGAATGAAGCAGACTGAACAACATTAAGGTTAGGCAAATTAAATGAAAAAGACTTTAGTAGCATCGGCTTTGGCCGCAGTAATATTTGTGCCAACAGCATCAGCGATTGAAATCTATAAAGATGATAAAAACGCGGTTGAAATTGGTGGTTTTATCGATGCTCGAGTGATTAACACTCAAGGTTCTACAGAAGTTGTTGATGGTGCGTCACGCATCAACTTCGGTTTTACTCGTGAAATGACTCACGGCTGGAAAGCTTACACAAAACTTGAGTGGGGCATTAACCCATTCGGTAACACTGATATCGTTTATAACAGTGAAAGTAACTTCGCATCTCAAAGCAGTGACTTCTTAAACAACCGCCTAGGTTATGTTGGTCTAGCTCATGACACTTATGGTTCTATCACTATTGGTAAGCAATGGGGTGCATGGTACGACGTAGTTTACAACACTAACTACGGTTTTGTATGGGATGGTAATGCTTCTGGTACTTACACTTACAACAAAGCTGACGGTGCTGTAAACGGTACTGGTCGCGGTGATAAGACTGTTCAATACCGTAATGCTTTCGGTGATTTTAGCTTCGCACTACAAGCCCAATTAAAGCAAGATGAGTTCGAAGTTGATGAAGTTCCTGGTGCTTCAAGCCCAATCCTACCAACTGCTAGCTTTATGAATGTTAAAGCTGCAGGTGTAAACGTACAAAACTCTGTAACGACAGTTGAATACAACTACACATATGGCGGTGCTGCAACATACAACGTTACTGACATGCTAACACTTACTGCTGGTTTCAACTTTGGCGAGTTTGAAGCAACAACTTCAGCTGGTAAGCGTCTAACTGAAACTGACTCTATCTATGGTGTTGGTGCGACTTGGGGGAACTGGGATGCAGAAGGTGTATACGCTGCATTTAACGTGAACAAGCAAGAGTTCCACGATACTGACAACCTAGGTCGTATGATGCCAGAAGCTTGGGGCCTAGAATCTATTGCTTCTTACAAGTTTGATAATGGTATCCGTACTTTCGTTTCTTACAACATTCTAGAAGCGGGTGATGAATACGAAGCCGCTTACGATAGCGTATTTAAGCGTCAGTTCGCTGTAGCTGGTGTGCACTATGTTTGGGATTCAAACACAGTTCTTTATCTAGAAGGTCGTAAAGATTTCAGCGATTTCTCTGGTGCTAATGAAGAAGCAATGGCAAAGTCTGAAGATGACGGTATCGCAATCGGTATCCGCTACACTTTATAAGACAGCCTGAATATGAACCCTTAACTAATTAGTTAATGGTTTCTAAAAAAACCGAGTTCTTTTAAGGACTCGGTTTTTTTGTGCTTGTTGCCTAATCGGTTAGAAAGAAAGTGTATCTATAGTATTTGTATAAAGGAAGTAAATAGTCTTGTAATCAAAGCGCTATAAGTTGGCCTCTATTTTATTTAAAGCTAGATTGATTACAAAACTTGTATCACTTATCAGTGTAAATAAATATTTACGGGCTTGAGTTGTTTTTCGACTGTAAATTTAAAAATTAAAGTCTAACGATTAACGTTTCATTTCTTTTTTTGTGGGGCCTTGCTGAGACCAGTCCTTTTCACGGTAGAGGTTGTTATCCACGCAAAACCCTAAACTAGTACTTATTTACTATCAGCACCTTAGCTCTTCTCGAGTTTTCCATTTTTAATTAGTTGCTTATTTTTCTTATCTTTCAATGAGAGTTAATAGGCATAGTCTTTATAACTTCTAGTTTCCATCACATTAACCTAAGACGTTAGTTAGTTAACTGCAGCCAGCCTGTATCGCTTGAATTTTTAATTGATTCAATTGTTGTAAAGTTGTTGCAACTGTGTTTTTATTTGTTTGCGTTTTATCATTTCATTAACACGTGATGCGTGGATTGATAAAAGCTAAAAAAATAAAAGAAGTCCAGGGAGATTTACAATGTATAAGAATAATTTACTCGCTAATTCGGTGCGTTTAGCGCTCGTTAGCGGTGCAATGACTGCAGCATTCACCGTTCCGGCTGTTATAGCAGCCGATGAAGACGGCGTTGAACGTATTGAAGTTACTGGTTCACGTATCAAAAGAACTGACATGGAAGGTGCAAACCCTGTTACGTTAATCGATGCCGCGGCTATTGAAAAAATGAGCGTTAATAATGTCGGTGACTTACTGCAAAACCTGACTTCATCGGCAGGTGCTGCTGTAAACACACAGACCAACAACGGTGGTGATTCAAGTACTCGTTTTTCACTTCGTGGTATTGGTTCTGAGCGTACATTGGTACTTATCAACGGTCGCCGTGTTGTAGCTGGTGGTGGGGGAGCTAACTCTTCAGTCGATTTAAATACCATTCCAACAGCAATTGTTAAACGTGTTGAGATCCTTAAAGATGGTGCATCTGCAACTTACGGCTCTGATGCGATTGCCGGTGTTGTTAACATTATTACCAAGAATGACTTTGAAGGGTTCGAAGTTAAGCTTAACTACGGTGGAAGTGACAAAGGTGATGCCAAAACTAAAGGCGTAGATGTTACTTTTGGCGCAGAAAGTGAGCGAGGAAATGTCGTTGTGGCACTTGGTTATAGTGACCAAGGTGATGTATTTATGGGAGACCGTTCATTTTCGGAGTATGAACTACGTGCATACGAAGATGGAACGACACAACAAGGCGGTTCTTCTGCGCCACCATGGGTAAATGCTAACACAGCTGATGGTCGTGTAACTCGTGGACCTGAGTATGGAGACTGGAGACCTTATGACGGTGCTACAGATTCATATAACTACAACCCAGTGAACTACCTACAAACGCCAAGTAAGCGTCGATATGCTTCGGTATTTTCAAATTATACTTTAGGTGAGTTTGGTTTCTTGGGCGAAGTTAACTCTTTTGCTGAAGCTAACTATGTGCAAACAACAGGTAACAGATTGATTGCACCTGAGCCGCTAGCCCCATTGGTATTCTTCGGCTCACCGGCGCCTTATTCTCCGAATAACTATTACAACCAAAAAATGGGTCCTAAGGATGCAAATGGTAATGCTTATCAAATTGATGATTGGCGTCGCCGTATGTTAGAAACTGGTGGCCGTGCTAACGAGCGTGATTATAAGACTTTCCGTACCGCTGTAGGTTTTAATGGTGTATTCACGAATGGTTGGGATTGGGAAGTTTCATACGTATGGGGTCAAAGTGACTCTGTAGAAAAAGCTCAAGGTTACTTTAACCTAGATCGTGTTGCTGAAGCGGTAGGCCCTACAGGCTGGTTAGATTCAAATGGCAACCTTATGGTTGATGGCAATGGCGATGCTATCGTTGATGCTGCTGGAGACCAACTTGTTTGTTTAGATGCTGATGGTGGCGTTATCGCAGGTTGTGTACCGTTAAATATCTTCGGTACACCAGGATCTGATGATCAAGTTTCACAAGAGATGCTTCAGTATATCTCTGGTGACTATAATACAACTGAAACAGGTCAAAATAAGCAAGAAGTATTGTCTGCCATTGTTTCTGGTGACTTGTTCGACTTACCAGCGGGCTCTGTTGGGTTCGCAGCAGGTTGGGAACAGCGCACAGAATCAGGTTCTTATACTCCAGACTCACTTATTCTTCAAGGTATTACTACAGCAGGCTCTGCGGTAGGTACTAGTGGTGGGTATCAAGTTCAAGAGTTCTTTGGTGAATTAATTGTACCTATCCTGTCTGATATGCCTTTCGCTCACATGTTAGATTTTGAAGCGGCAATGCGCTATTCAGATTATGACACCTTTGGCGATAACACGAGTGGTAAGCTAGGTATCAAGTGGATGCCAGTTGAGTCGTTAATGGTTCGTGCTACGTTATCTGAAGCATTCCGAGCACCAACAACATCTGATTTATTTGGTGGTGCATCTGTTGGATTCCCTGAAGCAATCGATCCATGTGATGGCAACTTCTATACTGATGCAGAATATGCAGCGATTAAAGCCTCTCCGAACTGGGCTAACTGTACCGGTACCGGTGTACCTGTAGATGGATATGATTCTGGTGGTGTTGAGCAGATCCCAACCAATGGTGGTGGTTCTGAAAACTGGAATGGAGCGGTTACATTAACACCAGAAACTGCAGATGTATTAACTGTTGGTTTAGTATTTAATCCTGAGTTTATTGAAAACTTCTCAATGAGTGTGGATTACTGGAAAATTGAGCTAGATAACGCCATTTCTACAGTTGGTACACAAACTCGTCTAGATGGTTGTTTCAATTCTAACGAATACTGTGAAACGATTACTCGTTTTGGTGCTGACAGCGCTGCAGCTGGTGGTATCATTACAGTTGATAACTATACCGTCAACGTGGGTGGAATCGATACTGCGGGTGTTGATTTTGATTTCCGCTACACTCTAGAGTCTGGAATTGGTGATTGGGGCTTCGGTATTGACGGTACTTATTTACTGCAGTATGACAAGTATCTAGCCGATGGTTCAGTTATTGACCATGTTGGCCGTTTCGAAGGAAACCATGATGGTATGTTCGCTGAATGGAAGACTAACTTTACGGTTAATTGGTCTATTTCTGACTTTAATACGTCACTAATTACTCGTTATATTAGCGGTGTAACAGAGACAGAAGCTGGTTGGTGGACAGACCCATTTGAAAGAGATGTTGATTCAAATGTTGTTGTAGATTTCCAAACTAACTATGCATTCAACGACCATCTAACGCTTACAGCGGGTGTAGATAATGTCTTTGATGAAGCGCCACCATTTGTGTATTCAGCATTTGGGGCTAATACAGATGTTTCAACATATGATGTGATCGGTAGAACCATCTATGTTAGAGCAGGTATTAGATTCTAAGATAAATTTATATTCAAAGGGCGCTTAGCGCCCTTTTTTTATTTTTGTCAAGGAGATAGGTATGAGAAAATTATTGATTTTATCGTTGTTTTTATTTGTCGGTTGTGAGTCCTCACAGGATATGTTTAAAAACCAGACGGACGATGGGGAAGTTGTAATTGCTGGTGTTCATTGCGAAATGATGTCACGCACAGGCTCGAATAGAAAAACTAAAGTATGTAGGACCACGGAACAAATGGAAAAGGATAAAAAAGAAGCCTATACGTCCTTGAGCCGTAAACAAAAAACGGGCTATACCACAGGTAATTAAGTGTGGTTTTATTTCGAACCATAAGCTGAATATAGAGTCAATTTTGGATTGTAGCTGCTAAAGCCCCAAGGTTACTTGGGCTTTTTGGCTCCGAAATTAAATCACCTACTTCAATCAATAACGCTTTGTATGAATATGTGAACGTATTGTCGAATTGATCGTGTGTTCCGGATGATATTAGCTGTTGTTTAAACTTTCGATTTTAAAATTGACGTTCGCATTAATCGGTAAAAATACTCTAGAAGGTACTTAATCTCTCGTTTAGGGCTTATAAACCGACAACAGCATCAGAAGTTGTTAATAATGGTCATTAGGAATAAATGATGGCTCAGAGCGATCCTCACAAGAAGTAAAACGTGTGTAGCACTGATGAGCAGGCGAAGGAAAAGGCTGTACATCAGCCAAAAAATAAAAAGTAATTTATATATATTGAGTTTCTTTTAGGCTGACAACTTATCGTATTTCCCCTAAAGTTTTGTTTTAATGTCCACATGTATTGCAATAGTCATAATACAGGGTTTCGTATTTTTCTTAATGGAAAAGTAATTAATAGAGGTTAGCCCCTATTTGATAATTCCTTTAAGTATGCAAACTTTACCTGTCGATGGGGCTATCGTATTAGTGATAATTTTTGAGTAACGTGATATCACGACTGCCTACTTATATTGGGTTTAGAATCCCCCTCTAAATGAGAAAAAGAGAGTAATCGTTTAGTCAGATTTTCTGTTGCGCGTAGCGTTTCATTTTTTTGCTCAGTGAAGAAGAGCCTATTAGTGATACATTCATTGAGATAATTTCAATCGAATAGAAAATGTTTTTAATCTTGTTATGCTTTTGTTGGTTTGGCTGGCATTTGCTTTTTAGGTTATATCTTTTACTTACAGCAGCTTGCGGTAATTTGTAGTCAAGTAAGTATGTTGTGTAACAAATTTTATTCATCAATTCCTCTAAAAAAAAACATCTTGTCTGTTTTTTACTCTTTAAGCTCGTTTTCTGACAGTTTTAGGCGTTTTCGAATGTTGACACAGGTCAACATTTTGTGAAATGATGCCAGCGGGTCTACATCCTCGAAGATGTAGAAAAGGGAAGATAATAATTAACAATCACAATAGAAAGACAGGCTTACGCAATAGGGAACTAAAGCAAAATAAGCGCATGCACCCTGTTGTTGATAAGTTAAAGCTTTTTTAATCACTTCAAATTGGTTGGGAACTATGTCCAAGGTAAGCAATAAAACAAAAATCGCTACAGCGCTCATTGGCGCACTAGCCTTAGCAGGCAGCAACTTAGTGATTGCCGATCCTCTTTCAGACGTTCAGAACGCTGACAGTAAAATTCATACTGAAGCAGCATCGTCTCAAAAGAAAGTTGATAAGTATTTTGATCAGGCTCAGGACATGTTGTTCGAGTACGGGTCAGTTGCTGATGAACGTGAATCACTAAAATCCTACAATGACTACGTAGCAGGCTTGGTAGCAGACCAAGAAGCTACAATGAAATCTATTCAAGATGATATCAACGGCGTTGATTCATTACGTCAAGGCGTAGTGCCATTGATGTTTAAAATGGTTGACGCGCTAGAGCAGTTTGTTGCTCTTGACCTTCCATTCAACACTGAAACACGTGTTGAGCGTGTAGAAAATCTTAAAACTCTTCTTAATAGCGCTGAAGTTACGCTTGCAGAGAAATATCGTCTAATTCTAGATGCATACTCAATTGAGCGTGAATACGGTTCAGTATTAGCAGTTAAAAGTGGTCAGTTACAGCTTGATGGTAAAGAAGTGCTTGTAGACTTCTTTAACTTGGGCCGTGTTGCACTATATGCACAAAGCTTAGACGGCAAGTCTGCTTGGATGTATAACGATGAAACTAAAGGCTGGGAGCCACTAGCTGATAGCTACCTTCGTGATCTAACTAAAGGTATTCGTATCGCTCGTAAACAAGGCGCGCCGGATCTATTCTCGTTACCAATTCCTGCTGCGGAGGCTGCACAATAATGAAGAAGTTTATCACTACAGCAATCGTTGCTGCGAGCCTGTCATTATCGGCCGGTATTGCTAGTGCTGCAGATGCACCTAAAACAATTGATCAACTACTAAACCAAGTTAAAGTTGATCGAGCAAACGCATCTAAGACTAATGCAAAGCGTGAGCAAGAGTTCAAGAACGAGCGTGGCGATAAAGCTGCATTACTAAAGCGTGAAAAGAATGCTTTAGCAGCAGAACGTCAACGTGGTAAAGATCTAAACCAAGCATTCTTAGATAACGAGCGTAAAATCGGTCAGTTAGAAGAAGACTTAAAAACAGCTCAGGGTGACTTGGGTGAAATGTTTGGTGTTGTTAAAGGTGATGCGGGTGATTTCGCTGGTAAGATAGCGGGTTCTAACGTTTCTGCTCAGTACCCTGGTCGTGATGTATTCATTGCAGACCTTGGTGCACGTAAACAACTACCAAAAATTGATGAACTAGAGCGTTTCTGGGAAGAGCAGCTGTTTGAAATGGCTGAGTCTGGAAAAGTTGTTAAGTTCGAAGGTGCAGTTACTGGTATCGACGGTAGCGTTAATAACACAACTGTTACTCGTATCGGTGCTTTTAACTTAATCGCTGATGGCAAGTATGTTGTTTACAATCCAGATCTTGGTCTAATTCAGGAACTTTCACAGCAACCTGATGGCTACCAAGTAAAATCTGCTGCGGCATTTGCGCAAGCGACATCTGGTACAGCACCTGTTTATGTTGACCCTGCTCGTGGTGTTCTACTAAATATCTTTACGCAAAAAGCAACAATTGAAGAGCGTATTGAAGCGGGTGGTACTATTGGTTACATCATTATGGCTTTACTAGCACTAGGTGCGCTAATCTCTATTGAGCGTTTAATCACTCTAGGTGTTGTTGGAGCTAAAGTTAAAGCACAGCGTAAGAATCTTGATAACCCTGGTAATAACGCATTAGGCCGCGTACTTAAAGCGTACCAAGACAATAAAGATGTTGATGTTGAAACCCTAGAGCTGAAACTTGATGAAGCGATTCTGAAAGAAACACCAGCACTAGAGTCTCGTATCTCTATCATTAAGGTACTAGCAGCTATCGCACCTATGATGGGTCTACTAGGTACTGTAACCGGTATGATTGCAACCTTCCAAAGCATTCAGTTGTTCGGTACTGGTGATCCTAAGCTAATGGCTGGTGGTATCTCTATGGCACTTATGACTACAGTTCAAGGTCTAGTTGCTGCTCTACCATTGATGCTTATGCACGCTGTTGTTATCGCACGTAGTAAATCAATCGTACAGGTACTAGAAGAGCAAAGTGCTGGTATCGTAGCTGCACACGCTGAGAAGAGGAAAGCCTAATGTTATTCCTGATGGATATCTGGGATTCCGTCAGGGGCTTCATGGCCGCCGGGGGAGACATCCTCTGGTTAGTGGCTGGTGTATTGTTTGTTATGTGGGTATTGATGCTTGAACGCTACTGGTACCTAAATTGGGTATCACCAAAGCAGCACAAAGCAATCATTAGCGCATGGGAAGCACGAGAGGATTCTACCTCTTGGTATGCACACCGCATCCGTGAAGCTTGGGTATCCCAAGCGAAGCAAGATTTAACAGCACGTATGCTGATTATCAAAACTTTAGTAGCTATCTGTCCAATGATTGGTCTACTAGGTACCGTTACAGGTATGATTTCAGTATTCGATGTGATGGCAGTTCATGGGACGAGTAATGCTCGTATGATGGCAGCTGGTATTTCAATGGCAACCATGCCGACAATGGCGGGAATGGTAGCTGCATTATCTGGCGTATTTTTTAGCACGCGTCTAGATGCAAAAATGAAAATCAGTTTAGCAAAGCTAAAAGACAGCATGCCGCACCACTAGAGAGAGATTGAACATGGCACGTAGAAAGCATTCAAGCGTAGAAGAAGAAGCTGAGATTGATATGACCCCGATGCTCGACATCGTGTTCATCATGCTTATCTTCTTTATTGTAACAACATCGTTTGTAAAGCCATCAGGTCTTGACTATAACAAGCCTGAAGCGTCACAAGCGACTAAGAAGCCTTCAGCAAACATCTTTATTGGTGTGAGCAACACAGGTGTTATCATGATGGAAAACCGTCAAGTTGATATCGAACGTGTAACTGCAAACGTTGAACGTATGCTTGCAGAAGCACCAGAGGCTGCAGTATTGATTCAAGCAGACCAAGAAGCTAAGCATGGCTTAGTGGTTAAGGTTCTTGATAACGTTAAAGCTGCGGGTATCGATAAGATATCTGTATCGGCGGGGAACGAATAATATGCTGAGAGGAATAGTATCACTGATAATTGGTGCTGCTGTGACTTTTGCTTTGTTTGTCTTCATGGCTTTCTTGGTAGGTGGCGGTCCAACCCGCCACGAAACCTCGACAGAAACACCTGTCATTGAAATTACCATGAACAGAGATGACGCATCTGCGCAGAAAAAGCCAAGGGTTAAGCCTAAGCCGCCTACACCCCCAGAGCAACCGCCAAAGCCGGATACTACGCCACCAGATAGTTCATCTGACATTGATACCAATATGTCATTTAATATGGGTGGAGTTGAAGCCGGTGGAGCGAATACTGGATTTAAACTAGGCAACATGATGACGCGAGACGGTGATGCTACACCTATCGTACGAATCGAGCCTCAGTATCCAATTGCTGCAGCACGTGACGGTAAAGAAGGTTGGGTACAACTTAGCTTTACCATTAACGAACTTGGTGGTGTTGAAGACGTTAAGGTGATTAAAGCTGAACCAAAACGTTTATTTAACAAAGAAGCACGCCGCGCACTTAAAAAGTGGAAGTACAAGCCAAAGATTGTTGACGGTAAAGCCCTTAAACAACCTGGCATGACGGTACAACTTGATTTCACATTAGATAAAGGAGGCAGATAATAATGACTAAAGTTAATTCTATAGCCGCTGCCTTATTACTTTGTTTAGGTGGGAGCGTAGCTGTTGCACCAGTAGCCTATGCTGCAGAAAAGTGTCCGATTGAAAAGCGTAAATCGAAAGCTGTTGGTCAAAGTGCATCAAAGAAAGTCCAACGTTCTTTTGAAGCCTACACTGAAGGCAATCTAGATGAAGCGATCTCGATTCTTTTAGAAGCAAACGCTAAAAATGATTTCGATAAAGCCTATATCGCCCGTATGTTAGGTAACTTCTATGCGGAAAAAGGCCAAATGGGTACAGCAACTAAGTACCTTAAGGCTGCGGTGGATGCTGATATTCTAGGCGGTGTTGACCACGCTCAAACTCTAAGACTCTATGCTGATCTTCTAATTGGAGATAAAAAGTTTAAAGAGTCTATCCCAATGTATTACAAGTGGATGGAGTTTACCTGTAAGGAAGATCCGCAAGTATACCGTCGTATCGGTATTGCGTACTCTGAGCAGAAAGAGTGGAACAAAGTACTAGAAGTTGCTGATAAAGGTTTATCGCTAGCGAAAGAGCCGGATAAAGGCTTGTACCAAATGAAGCTAACTGCTTACTTCAACCAAAAGAAGTATAAAGAAGCAGTTAAAGTACTTGAAATCATGGTTCCATTGTTCCAAGACGACAAGCGCTTATGGGTTCAATTGGCACAGTTTTACTTGATGACTGAAGACTACACTAAGTCACTAGCAACGTATGACTTAGCTTACAAAAATGGTTTTTTAGAGACAGCGGGTAATATTACACGTCTGACTCAACTGTTGGCACAAAATGGTTCGCCATATAATGCTGCGCAGATTTTTGCTAAGCACATGAAGTCTGGATTGATTAAAGAAGATGAAAAGAGCTTAACCACTCTTGCCGGTTTTTATCATAATGCCAAGGAGCTGAAACAAGCTGCTGCAACATATGGTAAGGCTGCTGCAATCAATAATTCAGGTAAACTTTATCTAAGACAAGGCCGTATCTTGTCGCTAGATGGTCAGCATAAAGCTGCTATTACAGCGTTAAGAAAGGCTTTAGATGCAGGTGTTAAGAGTCCTGGTGAAGTGCAGTTTGAACTTGCACTTTCTTATCTAAATCAAAAGCAGTATAAGTCAGCATACAAATATGCCAAGCTTGCTGCTAATGATAAGAAAACCGCACGCTCAGCTAAAAGCTATATCGCTTACATCAAAGAGAAAGCCCGCGTTCATAACGTGAGTCTTTAATCTAAGTGATTAGAAAAAGCCCCTTTTTAGGGGCTTTTTTATTAGCTATTCATTCAAGTTGTATGTCGATTACAACTATTCGAATCGAGAGCTTTGTTATGGGTTTAAAATTGAATTACCTTGGCGACAGAATGGTGCTTGCTTTGCAATTGCTGGGTGTGCTTTTCTACAGTCGTAAATAAATTGTCTAGATAAAGCCCTTTATTAGGGCGACATACACATCCACCTAACTCATACTCAATTGGGCTATGGCGCTGTGATAATAGGTTGTTATTAAATTCAGCTATTTTAGATTCTAATCGCTCAAGCACGACCTGCGTTCCAGCATTGTTTATTTCAAAAATACCTAATGCAAATGCTTGATTATCAAGCCTAGCGAGTAAATCCGTTGTCCGTAATAAAGCAAGTTGTACCTGCTTCATGAATAATTCTAACAATTGAGGTTGATAAATAGTTTCATGAATGTGTGGGCATAGATACAATAACGCCAAGCTTTGATTGTCGCGAATGTGCCGATGCCATTCACGATTAAAGACCTCCATAAAATAGGTTTGGTTATAAACGCCTGTTTCAGGATCTCTAAAACCTGAGTTACTAAATGAATAAATCATTGAAAGCTCCTTTACAGCTCAGGTTTTATGAATACCTGTATAAGTATAGAACAATAAATAGAAGGAATAACAAAATGAGGAAGGCGGTACTAGCGCTGTCAATTGGCGCAATCATAGGTCTTACCGGCTGTGACAATAACGAAAGTGAGCAGTTACAACAAGCAAATAAATCACTACAAAAAGCGCCGGTAGAAGCGAGTCAAACTCAGTCTGCAGAGCAAGCGTATTTGGCCTTGGTAGACAAATTTTTCAAAGACAAGCTAAAGCTGGAGCCTATCTATGCGACTTATGTTGGTGTTAATGATTACAATGACCAGTTTGGCGATGGCTTGTCGCATGCCTATTTAACTGAGCGTCATAATTTGAATACTCAATATTTAAAAGACGTAAAGAAAATAGATAGAGAACAATTGCCTGACGCATTGAAGCTTAGCTACGACATGTTTACTTATAATCGTAATGTGGCATTAGCGGACGAAACGTTCCCTAATCATTTTATGCCAATGAACCAGTTCTACAGCACCGTGATTAGCATGGTTCAGCTTGGTAGTGGTGAAAGCGCGCAGCCTTTTAAAACCGTAGAAGACTACCGTAACTGGCAAAAGCGTCTGCAAGGTTTCATCGAGTGGGTAAAGCTCGCTCAAGTGCGCATGGATGAAGGCATTGAGAGCAAAGTTGTGCTGCCACGAGTGCTAGTTGAACGTATTATTCCACAACTCTCTGCACAGTTAGTTGATAATGTCAGCGATAGCTTATTTTATACACCTATCACTTTGATGCCAGAGTCATTTTCAGAAGCTGATAAGCAAGCATTGACGCAAGAGTATACTCAGCTTATTGGTGAACAGTTACTACCAGAGCTGACTGGACTTCGTGATTATTTTCAAAACACCTACCTTAAGTCGTCGAGGGCAACAGATGGTTGGTGGGGCTTACCAAACGGTAAAGTTTGGTATCAGCATTTAGCCAATACCCATACTACGACGACAATGCCGGTTGATGAAATTCATAAAGTGGGTCTAGAAGAGGTCGCACGTATTTTATCAGAGATGGATAAAGTACGTGTTCAAGTGGGTTTTGAAGGTGACTTAACCGCATTTTTCGCGTCACTGTCATCTGAACCACAGTATTTCTTTACTGAACGTCAAGACTTAGTTGATGGTTACATGGGGCTTAAAGATAAGATTAATGTCGAGCTACCTAAGTACTTTAACGTAATGCCTAAAGCGGACTACATTGTTAAACCAGTTGAGAGCTTTAGAGAGCAGTCTGCTGCGGGTGCCTCTTATCAGTCTCCGGCAGTTGATGGCTCACGCCCAGGTGTGTTCTATATCAATACCTATAATTTAAAGGCACAGCCAAAGTGGGGCATGACTACGTTATCTTTGCATGAAGCTGCGCCGGGGCACCACTTCCAGATTGCCATTAAGCAAGAGCTAACAGGTGTACCAGAGTTCCAACGCTTTGGTGGTTACACAGCGTTTGAAGAAGGCTGGGCACTGTATGCTGAATATCTAGGTATTGAAATGGGTCTGTTTGAAGATCCATATCAGTACTTTGGTAAACTGTCTGATGAAATGCTACGTGCAATGCGCTTAGTCGTTGATACAGGCTTGCATGCTAAAGGCTGGAGCCGTGAGCAAGCTATTCAATATATGAAAGATAACTCGCCAATGGCGGAAACCGATATTATCGCTGAAGTAGAGCGTTATATGGCGATACCTGGTCAAGCCTTGAGCTATAAAGTTGGGCAACTACAGATCTTGGCACTTCGTGCAAAAGCTGAAAAAGAGTTAGGTGATAAGTTTGATTTGAAAGCCTATCACGATCAAATTTTGACTACAGGTTCACTGCCAATGGAAGTGATGGAGTTAAAAGTGAACGATTGGATTGCAAAGCAAAAGTAAGTTAATCAATCTGTAATAACCCTGCTGGGATGTACCGCAAAATTTGGTATATACTGGCAGGGTTTTATTTTGTCTAACAGGCAATAACAATTATTTTATGGGAGTAAACCATGGTACAAGCAACAGCAAGACACCTACTAGTAGATTCAGAAGCACAGTGTCTAGAACTTAAGCAGCAGATCCTTGACGGTGCAGACTTTGGCGATGTAGCAAAAGCTAACTCATCTTGCCCATCTTCAGCACAAGGTGGCGATCTAGGTTCATTTGGCCCAGGTATGATGGTTAAAGAGTTTGACGAAGTTGTGTTCAGCGCGCCTTTAAATGAAGTTCAAGGCCCAGTTAAAACACAATTTGGTTACCACCTTCTAGAAGTGACTAGCAGAGGTTAATCTGTCGTCACTTGTTGTTTAAGAAGGAATTAACATGCTCGAACTGTATACCGATAGATTAAGGTTAAGAACGGTTGTTGCCAGTGATTGGAACAACTTTTTATATACTCACTCAAATGAACAACTCAATGAGTTTGTACGTAAACCTCAAACCGAATCTGTGATACGCCAAAAGTTCGAGCGTGTATTAAAAAGCCAAGAGTTTGACGAAGGCGAGTGGTTACTCACTATTATTGAGGACGTTCATACACAAGCTTTTGTTGGCTTTATCGGTCTACAGCATACTGACGTTGAAATGGGACAAATACAGGTTGGCTACATGCTTCATCCTGATACCCATGGTCAAGGTTTTGCTAGTGAAGCCCTTCAAGCAATTGTCGACTGGGCTTGTTTAGCTTATAAACCACATAAGTTTATAGCTTATTGTGTGGAGCCAAATATTGCTTCAGCCAAAGTGCTTGAAAAATGCGGTTTCGTGCGTGAAGGCTTACTGCATGAAAACTGCAAAATTGGTGACCAATGGTTTGATGATTGTATTTATGGACTATTGGCAGCACAAAGGTGTTAGAAACCATGCACTCGCATTATAAATTGAGTGCTATAATGCCGTCAGATTTAGTTATTAAAGGCGAAATACAGTGAGTGCAGATACTCCAACGCTGACATTAAAGTCAGGCGAAGAATACATCGAGTTATACAAAGTGTTGAAAGTTCAAGGAATGATGAGTGCTGGTGGCGAAGCCAAGCACGTTATTTCTGAAGGCCAAGTAACCGTTAATGGTGAAGTTGAAACCCGCAAGCGTAAGAAAGTCGTTGCAGGCGAAGTGGTTAGCTTTAACGGTGAAAGCGTTAAGATTATTGCTGAATAAGTGATTTAGAGAGGATTAACATGCAATTTCCAGATGATGACAATGGTAAAATGCTTGAAGCAATGGCTGATGCAGGCATTGATCTATCAAAAGCACTTGATGTCGATTTCTTCTTAGTTTTTGAAGATCAGCGTGATGCTGAATCAGCCCTTGAAGAACTCGGTAAATCAGATCTAGAAGGCGAAATTGAACTGCTTCTAAACGATGAGTCAGGTAAGTGGGAGCTTATTGTTTGCCTAAATATGGTGCCAGAATATGACGCTATCGCTGAGCAAGAAGTTAGCCTACATGAGTTTGCACAAGAGTTTGGCGGCGTGACTGACGGTTGGGGCGTGATGCAACACCAAGAAGGCGACGATGATTTTGCTGACGACGCACACGAGTGTGGCGACGATTGTAAGCACTAAATCAATCGTTTGACCAATTTTGTAATAAGCCACTTATATTAGTGGCTTTTTTGTGCCTAAAAGTTAAGAATACGGAGAGTCCAATATAATACCAATCAGTATAAGGATTTGACCTACTCAGAGCGTTTTTGGCAAACTAATTCAAGGCGAATCGCTGTAATAATGGTTATTCCCTTTTAAGGTTATTCAACGCAGAAGTAGGCAGCCAAAAACGCTCCAGAATGGCGAGTTTTAGCGGTCCTGATGCATTGTTAACGAGCTTGAACGTAGAACTACTATCCCTTCATTCGTTGCCTCGCCTCAGAACCGCTAAACTCTCGCTGATCGACTAAATGTTTATACTGATTGGTATAAGTATGAATTGCCACTGAAGGAGAAAAGAATGGCAAGAATGATTAGTTTTGGGACGCCGGTTAACGATGCTGAACGTTGGGCATTTTCCTTGTTGGCCGATGAATTACCAGAAGATTATATCTTACTCACCAATGTTGAAATACCAACAAAAACTGGCCAAGCGATGGAAGTTGATGCCTTGGTTATCGGTGAGTGGGGCGTATATGTTGTTGATGTAAAAGGTTACATTGGCCGCTTAGATGCGGGTCTTCATGCATGGTCGCTCGATGGCCGAGAGGTAGATAATAGTTTAGCAAAGGCAAATTATGTGGCTCGCGTACTTGCTGGTAACGTCAAGCATAAAATTCCGGTTGGGGTTTACGCGCCTTGGTGCCAAGGCATGGTGTTTGTTACTGGCCGCAAAGGTGAAGAGATTGAGCTTGAAAAGCAGCAAGGCTCACTGAGTATTTATACCCCTAAGCAAATTGTAGAGGCGTTAACCACAGAGTGGGGACTTACTGCACCTAAAAAGCATCAAGTTACCGACACGCAAAAAGAGCTGGTGCTTGAAACCATTGGCCAAGTGGCGATAGTTGAAAAGCGTAATAACCAAATTCAAGACTTCACTAAGCTAAGATGTCTTTTCATTCAAAGCGGCTTAGAAGTTTGGCAAGCTGAATATAATCCCGGTGAGTGGACTGCGCCTTGGTTATTAAAAGTGCTCATTCCTACTCAATTTACTGATAGCGAACAGTCAGAGTTTCATGAATCACAATTAAGAAGTGAATTTCAGCGTCTACAATCTTTATCTGGCTGTTGCGGCGTTCCTTATTGTGCACCCCTGATCCAAGATGGTGAGCAGCTAGTCCTTCCTATTCGTATGCCGCGTGGTGTACCGCTTAATGTGCTTGATTCCAAGCAGATGACCACCTATCAACTTCTTGAAGTGCTACGTCGCAGTGTTACTGGTCTGCAACAAATTCATCGTCGCGGCTTTACCGTTGGCGGCTGGACCAGTAACTGTATATTTGTCTCTGATCTGGGCGATGTTGAATTTATCGATATCAAAGATAACGTTAGCAACAGTGAAGATATTAAGTCGTACGCAGAGGGCTTTTTAGCGATTGCAGAGCAAACAAATCAGCCGCGTATATACCAATGGTATCGTGAGGCTGTTGCTGGTACGACAACAGATTTAGATGCGCTACGTAGCGACTTGTCTGCATTAATCGATCACGGTGTTTGTGACGCCGTGCCTGAAAAGATAGAGGTGAGTGCAGGGGCTATTATTGATCACCACTTCAAGCTCGAGCAATTCATCGCAGCAAAAGAAACGAGCCAATTTTGGCGTGCCACTCATTTGCAGGGGCAATATCAGTGCGGCGTGTCAATTTACAGCAAAGTAGAAGCTAATTGGCCGATGCTTAGCAGTATTTATCGCACACTAGCTAAAGTTTATCACCCGAATATCGAAAAGGTATTGGCGTTTGGGCAGTTACCGCAAAGCGAAAAGCTGTTTATAGCCAGAGCGTGGGAGTATGGCGAATCAATTGATGAAGTGAAAAATATTCGCCTAGGTCAGCCGTTAATGTGGTTTAAACAGTTGCTTACCGGCTTGCAATACATGCATCAAATGGATATTTATCATGGTGCGATTTGCCCGAAAAATATTATTTGTAATGAAAATAAGGCAATTTTAGTCAATTTCGGCATAGGTCTCGATATTGCTGCCAGCCATTATGCTTGTCAGTACGCCGACCCTACACTGTGGGAAGTTGAAGGAGAAGCAGAGCGTGATTTATATGGCTTAGTAGCTAGCTTTATTGATGCCATGGCGCCGGAAAGCTTAAAAGGCGATTTGTGCCAAGCTGGGATCATCAACGCGTTAGAAGCGTTTGATCGAGAATGGTTCGGCGAAGCACTCTATGATGTTTGCCATAAAGTGCTCAATTTTGACTTAAGCATTCACGCTGGAATGAATTATTTAGAGATGTTTGATTTAGCTGAACCAAGCACTGACTAATAAGCTTTCAGAGTTGCATTAATTAGTGACGGTATGGACTAAATAGCTCGAGTAACCAGTCAATAAAAGATTGCACTTTTAAGGGCAGGTTACTCGATTTAGGCGTTAACAAATAATAGCGATATGGACTCGTAAATTGGGCGTCGGTATTGGCTTCAAATGGGATCACTAGCTTGCCAGTTCGCAGTTCATCTTCAATGAAAAAACGTGGGATCAGAGCAACTCCCATACCACTGACTGCTGCCTGACTTAACATGTAGAAATGCTCAACACCAAATTTCTTATCAGTTGTGAGCTCAAGTCCAACATTTTCCGCCCAGAGCTGCCATAACCCTGGTCTAGTCGTGTGCTGTAGCAAAGTCATCTGATTAATATCTGTAATATGGATAAGGTTTTCTGCCAATGCGGGCGAGCAAACTAAACAAAGATCTTCATCCATCAAAGTCATTACATTTGCAGCCTTTGGCACAGTGGTACTGCTGCGAATAGCGATATCGTAATTGACCTTATTAAAGTCAACCTCAAAGTCACCAATTGATAGATCCACATATAGATGTGGGTAGCGTGATTTAAACTCTTCCAGCCTTGGGATCAACCAACTGATGGTGAGGCTAGGTAATACGTTAATCGCTAAGGTTTGTGTGCGCAGTGGCTGGCTAATTAAATCACTTGTTGCGTTGTTGATGGTTTGTAGTGCCGCTTGAGCATGGATAAAGTAGCGTTCGCCCTCGTCGGTAAGCTTAAGGCTTCTATGCTGACGAATAAACAGCGGTAAACCAACAAAATCCTCGAGTATCTTAACTTGTTTGCTGATAGCACCATGGGTGACAAACAGCTCTTTACTTGCAAGCGTAAAGCTCATTAATCTTGCTGATGCTTCAAATGCTCTAAGGGCATTTAATGGCGGTAGATGCGAATACATTAGTAATACCAGGATATGTTTTAGTGTGAGTTTATTTCACGTAAGGCGAACAATAACTCCTTTGAGTTTTATCTGCAAACCACGTTTAATAGCGCCATTAGAATCAATTATTAATCCATCATGACTTTTGACCTTACTTTCGAGATTATCGCACTGTTATTTTTTGTCGCTATGTTAGCAGGTTTTATTGACGCGATTGCCGGTGGCGGTGGTTTGTTAACCATACCTGCGTTGATGTGGGCCGGGTTGCCGCCAACGGTAGCGTTAGCAACTAATAAGCTACAAGCTTGTGGTGGTAGTTTCTTCGCCAGTTTTTATTTTGTACGTAAAGGCATGGTAAAACTAGCTGATATGAAACTCAGTATCGCATGTGCTTTTATTGGGGCTGCCTTGGGTACTATTGCGGTGCAAATGATAGATACCGCCTTTTTAGAGGTGTTCTTGCCATTTTTAATGTTAGGTATTGGTGGCTACTTTTTATTTTCTAAAAGTATTAGTGAAGAGGATAAGCACCAAGTCCTGACTCCTACTGTTTTTGCATTTACCGCGGCCTTAGCCGTGGGCTTTTATGACGGTTTTTTCGGCCCAGGAACTGGCAGCTTTTTCGCGTTAGCCTTTGTCTCTTTAGCGGGTTACGGTTTGGCCAAAGCAACTGCTCACGCCAAAATTTTAAATTTCTCAACTAATATTGCATCGCTTATTTTCTTCGCGATTGGCGGCAAGGTATTTTGGATGCTGGGTGGTGTGATGCTTATCGGGCAGGCTATCGGTGCCACACTAGGTTCTCGTTTAGTACTAACTAAAGGGACAAAGATTATTAAGCCTTTAGTGGTGGTGATGTCGATTGCCATGAGTGTTAAGCTGCTATCGGGTCAATATGAACTGTTCGCTTGGTTGTAATCGTTAAGTGCTAATCTAAGGAAGTCATTAATAATGCGTTTTAAGTGTCGAATGCTGTCAATTAGGTTTATTGCGTTATTGATTTGCTTGGTTATGCCAACCAGTTAGCGAGGTTTTTTAATTGGGTTTGTGATTTGCGTACATGTTGTCAAAACCCGGTATACGCTGTTCCCAATTAGGGATCTCTTCACCGACTATCGATTTTAATGTTTCAATAAATAGCCGGGTTTTAATTGGCGCATTTCGGTGCGGATACACTGCGTAAATTGTACCAAAATCCTCTAAGTGCAGATGGGTCATTATTGGCGTTAATTGCCCCGAAATAATCTCATCGCTAATCATCTGCGCTGTCACCACCGCAAGCATATTTCCTGCAAGTGCGGTTTGAGTCAGCATTTCTAAATCATTCACTTTATAGGCGGCGTTTAGCTTAAATTGTTTTGCTTGCTTATTGTCTTTATAAGCGAATTTATCGAGTAACAAACCAGGCGCAGCGTATACGGCAGCTGGCAAGCTCTCTAACTGCTCTATTGTCGTTATTGCTCCATGTTTGGCGATAAAAGCGGGTGAAGCCACGATTAGTATCCGATTTCGGGCAATTCTTTGGCTAATTAAATTAGACGTTTTTGGCTTACCGACTCTAAAACCAATATCGAACCGCTCGCCAATCATATCGATGATTCTGTCTTCTAGGCGCAGCTCCACTTGAGCCTCAGAATGTTGCTGCTGAAATATCATAGCGGCTTGCTGCACATATTGCCGGCCAAATAAGCTTGTGCTGCTGATCCGTAACAATCCTTTAGGCTGCGAATGATAGTTTTGCGCAATCAAATAACTATCGTTTAGCAAGGTTCGCAGACTTTTAGCTTGATTGAGCATTTCATCACCGGCAGCAGTTAACGCTAATGAGCGGGTTGTACGGTTAAGTAAACGTACGCCTAGTTCATCTTCTAAACGGCTAATCTGCTTAGAAATTACCGACCTATCAAGATTTCGTTGTTCGGCAACTTTGGTAAAAGAGCCGAGTTCGACAACTTCCAATAACAATAATAAACGTGTTGAAAAATCCATAATCTCTAATCTATATTCTATTGGTGCATATTTGGCATCAATGATGTGCTTATTTTAGGGTTTTTGTTCATCAATAACAAATTTATAGTAGTTCCATACCGAAGACATTAAGGCGTTATCAAGGATTAGACTCTTCTACACTTAGATTTCCTTTTGTCTGCGAACTTACATTGTTAAATGAATTGAATGAGGCTACACCATGAACAAGTTATCAATTACTACTGAAAATCACATCACAACCGTAAGCATCAATAACCCACCTGTAAACGTGCTAACGATTGACCTTATTAATGAAATCAATGCTTTTGTACTGTCACTAAAAGATAACCGTGATACAAAAATAGTGGTGTTTAAGTCGCTGCATGAGCAATTCTTTTTAGCGCATCTAGATTTAAACGTAATAAACGGTACTCAAGGTGGCCAAGCTGCATCTATCGAATTTAACCACATGATTGCGAACATAAAGGCGATGAAGCAGCTATCGGTTGCAGTGGTTGACGGCGTTGCACGTGGCGGTGGTAATGAGTTTGTGATGGCATGTGACTTAGCTTATGGTACAGAAAACGCAGCATTTGCTCAGCCTGAAGTGCATGTAAATATCCCTACAGGTGGTCAAGGTGCGGTGCAGTTTGCAAGACGACTTGGTAAAGGCAAAGCACTACAAGCACTCTTGTTAGGTAATGATTTTACAGCGCCGCAAGCCGAAGCATTAAATATCATTACTCAGTTTGTGGCAAAAGCTGAGTTAGAAAGCTTTTTAGCGCAAACATTGGCTGTTATAGCAAGCTTAGAAGTGCGTGATATTGTGATGTACAAAGAAATTATTAATAGCTCAATTATTGATGAACAGGCCGGTGCTGAGCTGGAGTTACGTTACTTTTTAGAGCGTGCTAAAGAGCAAAAAACACAAGCCATTATCTCTGCGTTCTTGAAACATGGCGGCCAAACCGAAAGAGAAGCACAGGACATTCAAGGAATTTTTGCTGATACTACAGCAGAGCTTGCCAATTAATTCTTAAAGTATTGCTTATTTATTGCTGTTAAAAATTAATCAATTTGCTGCTTAAAACCATCCTAAATAACCCCAGTTGCTTTTGTCTCTGGGGTTGTTTTTTAGTAAAATTTACAGCGACTTAAAGATTAGATGTTAGTGATACTGAACTTATTTAATTTGCCGATTTATGCTTTAAGATAAGCATATGTTGCCCCTATCACAGAACTGGGTGTATTATCCAGCCCCACCGCTTCATGTCACAAACTTGTTTTAGGCGATTCATCTATACTTAGGTCTAATCAGGGCTTATAGCCTATTTGGCGATTGTAAAATAGAACTAATGATCCAAACAATCCATAAACTTGGACGGTCAGGCATCGTCCTACTCATAACTGGTATATCCGTATCCACATCCTTATTTATTACCTCCATGGTATTTTATGTTTGGCAAGGTAGCGCTATTAGTAATATTGGGTTAGCCGCAGCAATTTTGACGCCGTTAACCGTGACTCCCGTTGTCTCATGGTATTTGCTAGGACTTTTGATGAAGGTCAGCACGCTTGAGCAAGAAATGAGATTACTTGCATCTCTAGACCCACTTACAGAGTTATTGAACCGGCGCGCGTTTTTTAATGATGCAAAAGTACTCGTTAATTACGCGATTCGCGAACAAATCAGCGTATCCATTGTTGCGCTAGATTTGGATAAATTTAAATCTATTAACGATACTTATGGCCATTCTACCGGTGACTTAGCGTTAACGAATTTTACCAAGGTCTTGAAAAGTTGTTGCCGACAATCAGATGTCACTGGCAGGTTAGGTGGTGAAGAATTCGCGGTATTTTTACCAAATACTTCTGCGGATGAAGCATATCTATTTACTCAGCGTTTGCATCTAGCTCTCGGTCATTCGCCGATTAAAGTACAAAATACCTTGATAAAGTACACTGTCAGCATAGGTTTATTATCTTTGGTTCCAACTAAGATGGACACTATCGAGAGCTTGCTGCATAAAGTGGATAGCTCACTTTATATTGCAAAAAATAGCGGCAGAAATCGAACGATTGTGCATGGTAGCTAAAGCATATTTGTTTGTTGCTTGGACGAGCAAAGCTGGTCTAATGAAGCTTGGTAATACTAAGTTATTTAGTGATAAACAAAGAAGCGATTAATAAGCCTAACTGTCGATAGCTAGGTAGCTAGGCTTACTCGGAAATAGACGAGATTATGCTGATAGATTATCTAACACCACATCATCACCAATGTCATAAAGCGCCTGGGTTAGTTTATCTTCATCATGGCTGTTCATACCAACATTAAAGTCGGCTCTAAACAGCGGGATCCCGGTATGACTAGCACTTTCATAACGAGTACTCATATGTTCAATGTTTATTCCTAGAGCACTAATTTTATTAGATATTTGATGTACAAGACCTGGTCGGTCATTAGCGACCAATGAGTAACTAACGTGTTTGTTCTTAGCTTGTGGTTTGCTGGTTTTAGCGTAGGTAAGTGCAACACCGTCCAGTAATTCTAATGTTTCAATTAATTCATCCCACTGAGCTGAAGGGACTTCTAATAATAAAATAGCGGCGAAAATACCATCAATGTGACGTAACTCTGAATCTAACCAGTGGCCGCCGTGTCTGCTCACGCTGTGGGCAATCTGCTCTACTAAGCCTTCTCTGTCGTTAGCTTGCAAGGTAACTAAATATCTTAACATTTGATATTACTCCATTATTTATCACGTCAAAGGGTATATATTCTTTCTAAATCTATAAGATAGCGCTTCATTGCCCAGCTATTTACATCGGAAATTCTTGCTCATTAAGTCGGCTTTTAGTTCACCGTTGTAACACTAGTGTCATTTTTGCGTCATATAATGCACCACATTAAAATATGCTGAGCTAATGTCGTGGCAAATCAAAGCACGCTTCTAGTGTTAGCATAGTCGTTAATACAATCCCAGTTAAACTTTGACTGGCTTTATAATAATCGAGGTTCTTAATGGAAACTCAGGTAACTCAGCCTGGACCTGCAGCCAAAAACCTATTGATAAACAATGGGACGACGCGCAGAGCAATCAAGGATAAAGCAGCCCAAATTGGTGTCACCGTAGGTGGAACCATGGTATTTGTTGCGCTGCTATTGATCTTCTTTTATCTACTTTATGTAGTAAAGCCAATCTTCGACAGTGCTGATGTTACAGAAGTTGTAAGTGCTGAGTTTCATGACGCTAAGCCTGCATTAATGGTGGGTAGCGATGAGCAAAATGAAATCATGTACCGAGTATCGCAGCTGGGTAAAGTCGACTTTTATGACACTCACACATCGCAGTTGCTTAGAAGTGAACAAATTAATACTCCTGCTGGCACTCAAGTGGTTAGCAGTTCTGCAGCTGTGCCGAGTGAGCAACGTTTTGCCTTGGGTTTAGATAATGGCCAAGTAATTATCGCAGGTGTTGAATTTGGCGTAACCTATCCAGATGACAAACGTTTAATCACGCCTAAAGTGCGCTTTTTAAATGGTAACGAAGCACTGACAGTCGACAGAGAAGGGCGCGCAATAAACAACTTAGTATTTGATTACAGCAGCGATAAAATGAGCTTTGTTTATCAAACTGATGACAAAGTTTGGCACCTTTCTCGCCAAGAAGGCGAAGAGAACATGATGACGGAAGAAGTAGAGTGGATGGCTTATAACAGCATCATTCCTGATTCTCCTGTTAACGTGCAGCAGCAATTAATGACGCCAGATCAACGCCAGTTGATTTTAAGTTCAGACAATAAACTGTTTATTTATAACATTCGTGACGCTGAAGCTGTTGAGTTAAGCCAAGTGCTTTCACTTGGCCGTGCAAAAGCCAAAGTCACTAACGTTACTTTGCTTGCTGGCGCTAGTTCATTATTGGTCAGCTACGATAACGGTGTTGTACAACAGTACTTCCAAGTAAATGGTGAGCAAGGTCGTCAATACCAAGAGATCAGAGACTTTAACGTTAAAGGCGACATTCACAGTGTAGCGTCAGAGTTTTATCGTAAGAGTTTTGTCACAATTACTGAAGACGGCGAGTTAAGCTTGCTATACACAACCAGTGAAAAGCAGCTTTTCTCTGAAAACCTTGGCCTTAAAAATCCTGGAACAGTCGGCTTTAGCCCTCGCTCTAATGCATTAGTTGTAGAGGCCGATGGCAAGCTTAATCTATTCAGTGTTTCTAACACTCACCCTGAAGTGTCTTGGAGCGCGATGTGGCAAAAGGTTTGGTACGAAGGTTATCCAGAGCCTCAATATGTATGGCAATCAACATCAGGCTCAGATGATTTCGAGGCTAAGTTAAGCTTAATGCCACTGGCTTTTGGTACCATGAAAGCGGCACTTTACGCCATGTTATTTGCTACACCGCTTGCGATTGCTGGCGCAGTTTATACTGCGTATTTTATGTCGCCAAAAGTGCGCGCCATTGTCAAACCGACCATTGAGATTATGGAAGCCTTGCCTACGGTAATTTTGGGCTTCTTAGCGGGTCTTTGGTTAGCACCATTAATTGAAGACAACCTACCCGGTATTTTAACACTGCTAGTGCTGCTACCGATTTCAATTTTAACAACGGCATTCGCTTGGCATAAAATGCCAGCAAGCTGGAAACAGCGTCTACCAGATACCTATCAAGAGCTTATCTTACTGCCGATTATTATTTTTGTTGGTTGGTTCTCGTTCGCTATCAGCCCAGCGTTGGAGCTAGCGTTATTTGATGGCAACACCCGTATGTTTATTACTAATGAGCTAGGTATTACGTTTGACCAACGTAACGCTTTGGTGGTTGGTATTGCGATGGGCTTTGCTGTTATTCCTACTATTTTCTCTATTGCAGAAGATGCGGTGTTCTCTGTTCCGCGCCATTTATCAAATGGCAGCTTGGCACTTGGTGCAACCACATGGCAAACGCTGACTCGAGTGGTATTGCTGACAGCAAGCCCGGGTATTTTCTCTGCAGTGATGATGGGACTTGGCCGCGCTGTTGGTGAAACCATGATTGTACTGATGGCAACAGGTAATACTGCGATTATGGAATGGAGCGTGTTTGAAGGCATGCGTACTCTTGCTGCCAACATCGCAGTTGAAATGCCGGAGTCGGCAATTGGCAGCTCGCATTACCGAGTGCTGTTCTTAGCGGCCTTTGTACTGTTTATCTTTACTTTCTTCTTCAACACGATTGCGGAAGTGGTGAGACAGCGTTTACGTGAACGTTACAGCTCACTTTAACCCCATTGTTATGGATGATAAGAAAATGATGTTGAATAAAATTTCACTAAATACAATTTCGGCAAATGCCTTAAGAGGTTTAGCAAATGGGTAAGTGGTTTAAATCGGGTTCTCCTTGGATTTGGATGACCAGCGGCGCCGTCAGTATCAGCTTAATTGCAGTGCTGGGTTTGTTGTTGCTAATTGCATGGCGCGGCCTAAGTTACTTTTGGCCAGCTGATATTTATCAGTGGGAAATGAAAAACCAACAAGGTGAGCGTTATACCTTAATTGGTGAAATCTACGATAAAGAAGAAGTACCTACGGAGCGCTTAATTGCAGCCGGGCATAAGTTTGATACTGAAGTGGGCGACAATGTTACCCGTTACTTAGTTAAAACGGGTAACCGTGAATTTGTAGGCCTAGATTTTCGCTGGATTTTAGCAACGGATATTATTTCGCGTTCTAAGCCTGAAGATATCGCAGTGATTGAGCGTAGTAAAAATGGTGATTTTTACGGTTATCCAATTGCAATTATCGAAGACGGTAAACGTTTAACTTCACAAGATATTGAAGCAGATTTTGAGTCGCATATTGACCGCGCAGTCGATTTAAATGAGCAAGCACTATCTCTGCAAAAAGGTGTTATTGGCTCCATTAACTACGAGCTTGAGAATCTACGCTTAAAAGCTCGCAGTTATGAGTTGGATAACGCACTAACTGATTCGAGAAAAGCTGAAATTGAAGCGGCTAAAGCTAAGCTAAACGCTGAGTACTTAGTGGTAGAGAAAGAGTTCTTTGCCTTGAAAACGCAGGCGGGACGCGACGCTGTTGTTATTCGCGATATGCGCGGCGAAGAGGTCACCCTAAAACTTGATACCATTTTAGATGTTGCCTACGCCAACCGCTTAAGCTTTATTGGCAAAATCGGTCACTGGTTTGTGGGAGTGGGCAAGTTTGTCAGTGACGACCCACGTGAAGCCAATACTGAAGGTGGTGTATTCCCAGCGATTTTCGGTACCGTGTTTATGGTGATGCTGATGGCCGTTATTGTGACGCCGTTTGGGGTTATCGCCGCAATCTACTTACATGAATATGCTAAGAAAGGCCCTGTGACTAAGATGATCCGCATCGCGGTGATTAACTTGGCTGGTGTTCCTTCAATCGTATACGGTGTGTTTGGTTTAGGCTTCTTTGTGTACATGTTTGGTGGCACGTTAGATCAGCTATTTTACCCAGAGGCGCTACCAGCACCAACCTTTGGTTCACCCGGTGTGATTTGGTCTGCATTAACCTTAGCCATTTTAACTTTGCCAGTTGTTATCGTATCGACTGAAGAGGGCTTAAGCCGCATTCCAAGTTCGGTACGTCAAGGTAGTTTGGCACTAGGTGCTACAAAAGCAGAGACGCTATGGCGGATTATCATCCCAATGGCGAGCCCTGCGATTATGACCGGACTTATCTTAGCCGTTGCCCGTGCAGCAGGTGAGGTGGCACCACTTATGTTAGTAGGTGTGGTAAAGCTTGCGCCAACACTACCTATTGATATGAATTTTCCATTTGTGCATTTAGAACGTAAGTTCATGCACTTAGGTTTCCACATCTATGATGTTGGTTTCCAAAGCCCTAACGTAGAAGCAGCGCGTCCTTTGGTATACGCTACTTCATTCCTTTTGGTCTCGGTAATTGTGGCACTTAACTTAACTGCCATTGGTGTACGAAACCACTTACGCGAAAAATATCGTTCGCTTGAGCATTAATTGACGATTATCCTAAGCAGTAGGACAGAACATGATTTCAATAGATCAATCGGTAATGAAGACTGATATGCTAGACCTTGAAAACCTTACAGAAGAACAAACAGCCCTAGAGATCCGCAACTTGGATCTTAAATATGGCGATAAGCAGGCACTGTTTGATGTGTCGATGAAGATCCCAAAGAAAAAGGTGACCGCGTTTATTGGCCCGAGTGGTTGTGGTAAATCGACATTGCTTCGTTGTATTAACCGTATGAATGACTTGGTCGACAACTGCCATATTGGCGGTGAGATCATGCTACATGGTCAGAATATTTACGATAAAAGAGTGGATGTAGCGGCGCTTCGTCGTAACGTTGGTATGGTGTTTCAGCGCCCAAACCCATTCCCTAAATCAATTTATGAAAACGTGGTTTACGGTTTACGCCTACAAGGGGTAAATAATCGCCGCGAGCTTGACGATGCTGCAGAGCGCTCGCTTCGTGGCGCTGCGATTTGGGATGAAGTGAAAGACAGACTGCACGACAACGCATTCGGCTTGTCGGGTGGTCAGCAACAACGTCTAGTGATTGCGCGCGCGATTGCGATTGAGCCTGAAGTATTGCTGCTTGATGAACCAACATCTGCACTGGATCCTATATCAACCTTAACAATTGAAGAGTTGATCACTGACCTTAAATCGAAATATACCGTTGTTATCGTAACGCACAACATGCAACAGGCGGCGCGTGTATCAGATCAAACTGCCTTTATGTATATGGGCGAGTTAATTGAGTACGCTGATACCAATACCATTTTCACCACGCCCAAGCAGAAAAAGACTGAAGATTACATTACTGGTCGTTACGGTTAATCGAGATAGGAATTATTGCAATGGAAAACATGAATTTAAATAAACATATCTCAGGACAGTTTAACGCTGAGCTTGATGATATCCGTAACCGTGTATTGGCGATGGGCGGCCTTGTTGAGCGTCAATTAGAGCAATCATTAGATGCGTTAGGCGCACTAGATGCTGAGCTCGCGCAAAAAGTGATAGACGGTGACCACAAAGTTAATGGCATGGAAGTCGCAATCGATGAAGAGTGCACTCGAATTATTGCTAAACGCCAACCTGCAGCGAGTGATTTACGCTTAGTGTTAGCGATTTCAAAAACTATTACCGACCTTGAACGTATTGGCGATGCTTGTGTAAAAATTGCAAAAGCTGCGATGGATAAGCGTTCTAAAAATCAGCAGCCACTCTTGGTTAGCATTGAAAATATGGGCCGCCACGCAACCCGCACATTGCACTCTACACTTGATGCATTGGCGCGTATGGACGCCGATGTCGCGTTAGAGTTACATAAAGAAGACCGAAAGCTCGATACAGAATATGAAGGCATTATCCGCCAATTAATGACCTATATGATGGCCGATCCTCGCTCAATTCCTGAGGTGCTGGATGTGCTTTGGGCTGCGCGCGCGGTAGAGCGTGTAGGGGACCGTTGTCAAAATATCTGTGAATACATCATCTACTATGTAAAAGGTAAAGATGTGCGTCACATCTCTTATGAAGAGATGGAAAAAGACTTAAAAATTTAATATTTATTAGCAGATGTATCATCAGTTGAATCAAATGTTAACGAGTGGTGGTGAGATTGGGTTCACAGTTTTTTATAAATGTTGAGTTTGGTGATACAAAAAAGCAGCGATTAAGCTGCTTTTTTATTTATGGGCTATAGACGAAACCGTTAAGCCGATAAATAATGTATAGTGTAAGTGAATAGTGTGTTGTAGCTCCCTGTTAGTAAAATCCCATTTAATAGCTGAACCGGCCGTAATACGGTGTTTTCAAGTTGGGCTATTCAATGTGATTTGTTGTACGTTTTAAGGTAAGTAAGTGCTTATTACTTAAGCCATTCTAGTAGCTAAAGTGAAAGCAAATATTTTCTTGATTGGTATTAATATGTTAAATCACCCAAGGCATTATCTATCGTTTTAGATAATTTTTGGGGCCCTTAGCATGTTTAAGGTGAGTTTCACTTATGAGTCTAACAACACAATAATAACCCCGTCAGTGTATTGTGATTATCTGTTAATACACAACACAACATGGCGGCCTTGTCGCGCAAGCTAGAATAATTGCGTGTACTTAATTAATTTCGGTAACTCTATGTCGATAAAATCGAGCATTAATCCACCCGTCTTTTTTTCATCAGTTATATTAATCACGTTAATGGTTGTTGTTTGTGCGGTATGGCCAACACAATCACAAGATATTTTTAAAACCGCACAATCTTGGTTTGAGCTTAAAGCTGGTTGGCTTTACATCCTTGGTGTGGCCGTTTTTCTTATTTTTATCATCTTCGTTATGGTCAGCCGTTTTGGCGATATTAAGCTTGGCCCTGATCATGCTGAACCCGACTATACCTACAAGAGCTGGATCTCCATGCTGTTCTCAGCGGGTATGGGGATTGGTTTGATGTTCTTTGGCGTTGCAGAACCGGTGATGCACTATATGTCGCCACCTGATGCAGATCCAATGACCATTCAAGCGGCAAAAGATGCCATGAAGATCACTTTCTTCCATTGGGGTATTCATGCCTGGGCGATTTACGCTGTCGTGGCATTGAGTTTGGCATATTTCTCTTACCGCCATAAGCTCCCTTTATTACCAAGAAGCGCTTTATACCCGCTAATTGGCGATAAAATTTATGGCCCAATTGGTCATGCTGTCGATACGTTTGCGGTACTCGGTACCATGTTTGGTGTGGCGACATCACTTGGTTTTGGTGTATTCCAGCTAAACTCTGGACTTAACTTCCTACTTGATGTGCCTGTTAGCACAACTGTTCAAGTATGTTTGATTATTGGTGTGTGTGGTATTGCCACGCTATCGGTTTTCTCAGGTCTAGATAAAGGCGTTAAACGCTTAAGTGAACTGAACTTATTGCTAGCAGTATTACTACTCGTATTTGTGCTTATCTTTGGCCCAACAGTTGAATTACTGCAAGCATTTGTGCAAAACACCGGTGCTTATTTAAGTGATATTGTAGGTAAAACATTTAACCTGTACGCCTACGAGCAAAAGAACGATTGGATTGGTGGTTGGACGCTTCTTTATTGGGGCTGGTGGATCTCATGGTCACCATTTGTTGGTACCTTTATCGCTCGCGTTTCTCGTGGTCGTACTATTCGTGAGTTCCTAGTAGGCGTGCTGTTTGTGCCATCAGCACTAACATTTTTATGGATGACAGGTTTTGGTAACAGCGCTATTGAAGTGATCTCAAACGGCGGCACTTACTTATCTGATGCGGTATCTAAAGATGTATCAGTCGCGCTGTTTGTATTCTTTGAGCATATGCCATTCTCGACTTTACTATCTTCTATTGCCCTTTGTTTGGTGGTGACTTTCTTTGTAACATCATCAGATTCTGGCTCATTAGTTATTGATAACTTAACATCGGGTGGTGATCACAATGCGCCAGTTTGGCAACGTATTTTCTGGGCGTTAATGCAAGGTGTTGTAGCATCGGTGCTATTGCTAGCGGGTGGCTTACAAGCGTTACAAACAGCAGCGATTGCGAGTGCTCTGCCATTCTTAATTGTTATGTTACTGATGTGTTTTGGCTTGTATATTGCGCTTAAAGATGACTGGCTTAAGATCAATAGCGTGCAATCGCACAATACCAGCGTACAGTTTACTAAAACGAACGTGAGTTGGGAGTCGCACATTGACGTGTTGTTATCGCACCCTAGCCAGCAAGAGGCGCAAGACTTCTTAGATGATGTGGCGCAGCCCGCATTAACTAAAGTATGTGAAAGCTTCTTAAGTCGTTCGATTTCAGCTGAGATCTTAAATTTTGATAATCGTGTGCGCTTTGTGGTGCACAGTGAAGAGCATAATGACTTTGTTTATGGTCTTAGGATCCGTGCATTTAGTATTACGAACCCGCTTGAAAGTGAAGTTGCCGAAGGTGATACAGCCTACTACCGCGTTGAAGTATTCCTAGAGCACGGTGGTCAACATTACGATGTGATGGGCTTTACTCAAGATCAGCTGTTAGCCGATGTAGTGACCCAATACGAGAAGTACTTACATTACTTGCACCTTTCAAGTTCTGAGTACTTAGGTAGCGAAGCGAACTAGTTTGCTCAGTAAATAAATCGCGGCTCATATTCGCGGATAATTTGCGATGAAATCTACCTAGACTCGGTATACAATCGAGTCTAGGTAACAAACTTTAAATGAGAAATGTAATGTCGACCAATCAAGGGCAAAGTAAGTTAGATAGAGTATTGGCTGAAGCTAGAGAATATAAAGCAAAGCGTGAAGTGGGTTACCGCGAGCAAGCGCTAAAATTATATCCATGGGTTTGCGGCCGTTGTACTCGTGAATTTAATAATGCCAATCTGAGAGAGTTGACGGTGCACCATCGTGATCACAACCACGATAATAATCCATCAGATGGTTCAAACTGGGAGCTGTTGTGTCTTTACTGCCACGATAATGAACACTCAAAGTTTGAAGAGTTGATCCAGTACGGTTCAACCACTGAAACTAAAGTTGAAGCAGCAACTTATAATCCGTTCGCAGATTTAAAAAGCATGCTGAAAAAGTAACGCAATATAGCGATTACGCAAACATTAAAAAGCCGCTTTTAGCGGCTTTTTTGTGCCTATTTTTTGCTGTAGGGTTAATCCACCTCTTTAATACGGCTTTCTGCTTCTAACCACTTATCACGACTTAAAATAGCGCTATTCTCCCCACCTTGCATATTGGTTTTACGGGCGTTGATGTTTTGCCAAATCTCAGCTTTACGTTCATCGCTGGCTTTGCCCCAGCCTACAATTTCATCAATATGGCGATAACAGCCCATACAATAATCTTCATCGTTTAATCCGCAGCGAGCAACGCAGGGTGATTGCATAATAGAATTAGCTTTTTATTTGTTCGAATTTACGGCGGATCTTAAGGTAGCTAACTAGAACTTACAAGCGTGGACTTATTTGCTTGGTGAGAATCTTTTGCTCAAGCGCCGCACAATGCGCGTGAGTAGTCCATAATTGACATAGCAATAGGTAACGGCATAAACCGATGATAGTATTGATGCATATTGGCTATTAGGCCTTTTATTTCAATGTATTGTGTGTTTTTTGGAGGAGTTATGAAAGCGGTGTTTCGCTTTTGTTTTATCGCTGTTGCAGCAACACTGCTAAACGGGTGTTCACTGCTAGAAGTTAAGTTGGAAAGTGGTATCGAACCATTGCCACAAGAACAGTTAAATATGCGCGTATTTAGCCGTGATTTTAGCACGGTTTTCTATAGCCAAGTTGAAAGCGCTGCAGATCTGATTGAGCGCAACACAGACAGTATTCCGGTTAAATCTAACACCTTAATGTGGAAGATTAATGCTGAGCAAAACCTGCAACATACGATTTTCCAAGCCTCACCAACGGCAGCTATGTTAGATACTTGGGTGTTCACCGAGCAAATGGTGGAGTTTTTTGAGTCTGGTGCAGGTAAAAATGTTTTTGGCGAGCAGCAAGCTGTTGCAGTTGAAGCAAGCATTAAATTACGTGATCAATTCGAGCGTACTGTAAAGAGTTTCGGCGCTGCTAAATTTAACAAGAACCAAGAGTTCGTTAAAAAGTATGTCGCTAGCCATCCAATCAAGGATATGGCATTTGCGCGTGAATCTGCATTTACTGACTGGCTTGAGTTTCACCAAATTAGCGAATTTGATGCCATCACCACTTTTGGTACTGTGCCTGAGGTGATGAGCGACATTTCTGACCGTATGGCGATGATTGCCGAGCAGATGCCAAAAATCTTAGGTTGGAAAGCAGAGCTATACGCACTGCATTCTAATATCAATGCCGATGAAATTCAGCGTACTTTAACCAGTATTAGCGACACATCAGCTAAGTTTCAGCAGCTGATGGCGCAAAGCCCTGAAATGATGCAAGCCTTAGCTGTTGATATGCGTAAAGAGTTAACCCCATTGTTAGCTCAGCTGAGCGCTGATACTGACGATAAGCTAAAACAGTTATCGGTTGAGCGCCAAGCATTAGAGCTAATGGTAAAAACCGAGCGTCAAGCGCTGGAAACTATGGTGGCCCGTGAGCGCGCAGCTGCGGCTGTTGATTTAGAGCAAATTTCGCAAAATGCGGTAGAAGTGGTTTTTCAAGAGATCACTAAAACCCTTAAGAGCTTAATTTTGTACTTTGTACTTTTCTTAGTTGTGGTCTTTTTTGCCCCTCTGGGCTTAGGTGTGTGGCTAGGTAAGCGGATGCAGATAAAAAAGCAAACCACGAATGAGTTAAAGACTGAAGCTGCTAAGTAGCCGCTGTTAAGTTGCCGCAGCTAAGCAATAGTCTGCTGGCATCGCTATATTTAGCTATCGCATGATAAACTAACGGGCAGCCACTAAGCTGCTCGTTTTCATTAGTGCATCTTTTTACTTCAATATAAAAGCTATTATCAATTCCATGACTGCAGAGCAAAAACTAAAGCAAATCGATACCTTACTCACTCAGAGCCAGATGCTATGGCGCTGTCGCTCATTTGAGTGTCAGGATTTACCCTGGCAACAGGAGTTCCCTGCGCTTGCCAAGTTAGTCTGGCAGTTAGATGATGAACTGCTCGATAAGATTGATGCCTGCCAGTACACATTAAATAAAACCTTATTGCCCGCATTAATTGCTGATTTAACCGCACAAGCTAAAGACTGGCCTATTGAACTGTTGGAGCAGTCAGCCATAGGTAATGCAAAGCCAGTTGATACTGAGGCGTTATCAACGCCTCAGTTACTCGATGATACCGATGAGCCACACTTTAGTGCCCATATTAAAGGGCGTAAGTGGCAGCAAATTAATGCCTTTGTGGCACAATTGCCGCAAGATAATACGCCTGTGCTTGAGTGGTGCGCGGGTAAAGGCCATTTAGGCAGGTTAATCGCTAAAGCGCAGCACAGAGAAGTTGTCAGTCTTGAGTGGCAGCAAAGCTTATGCAGCGCGGGTGAGCAATTTGCGAAGCAATGGCAGTTACCCCAGCGTTTTATTTGTGCCGATGCCTTTGCTGGCCAAAGTGAGCAACTTCATCGTGATCAGTTAGCGGTAGCACTGCACGCTTGTGGTGACTTACATGTGCAGCTACTTAAACATGCAACAGACGCTGGCACTAAGCAACTAGTGGTCTCACCGTGTTGTTATCATTTAATCAGAGACAAACAATATCAAGCCCTTTCTAAAGTTGCCCAAGCCAGTGAGCTTAAGTTAAGCCGCGCCGATCTACAGTTACCACTGCAGCAAAGCGTTATTGCAAATGATAAACATAAAGCCTATCGCTTGCAGGAAATGGTTTGGCGCTTGGGCTTTGATGCGCTGCAACGCGAGGCGCGCCAAACGGATAGCTATTTGCCGGTACCAGCAATAAAACAAAGTCAGTTAAATGGAGAGTTTAGTGACTTTTGTAAATGGGCTGCTGAAGCGAAAAGTGTTAAATTAACCGGTGACATCGATTGGCAGCATTATTGCCAACTAGGTGAGCAGCGGCAAAAATTGACCCGTCGTATCGATTTAGTGGCTCATCTTTTTAGAACCACACTTGAGCAATGGTTATTACTCGATAGGGTCTGCTATTTAGAAGAGCATGGCTATCAAGTTAATTTGAGTGAATTTTGTGCAAACAGTATTACACCGAGAAATGCGTTAATTACTGCATTTAAATAATAATTCTAGGCTAGCTTAATTTAATCTTGTCGTAACAAATTGTTTATTAAGTTGTAATTAAGTTAGCTGTGATTGAATCCGCGCGAAAAGTGACGCCATTTTTCAAGTAAAGTCTAAGATAGATCAGATTAAAAGAGCGATGTAATGCGGTTTTTTATTGAATCATTGGGATTTTCTTGCTCAAATGGCTGGTTAATAATAAATAACAATCTTGATAGGCTGTTAATCCGCCAATCTTGTGAGCGACTAAAAGCAGTTTCATGAAATATTCCCGCGTTTTTATTAATAGTATGGCCTACGAGCTAGCGCCAGAAGTTGTGTCGACTTCGGAGCTTGAATCGCGTTTAGCGCCTTTATACCAAAAGTTTCGTATTCCAATGGGGCAGCTTGCCACGTTAACGGGAATACATGAAAGACGCTGGTGGCCTAAAGGGCACCGTTTATCTGATGGTGCATTAGCTGCAGCCCATAAAACCATTGCTGAAACTGACGTGCAGATAAGCGATTTAGGCGCAGTGGTTTATACCGGTGTATGCCGTGATCAACATGAGCCTGCTACTGCTTGCCGTATTGCCGCCGAGCTTGGCGTCTCTAAAGACACCGCTATTTACGATATCAGCAACGCCTGTTTGGGTGTGCTTTCGGGCATTTTAGATATCGCTAACCGTATTGAACTGGGTCAAATTAAAGCCGGCCTAGTGGTCTCTTGTGAGTCTGCTCGTCATATTGTTGATATCACTATTGATAAAATGCTTGCTGAGCCAACAATGCAAAACTATGCCCAGTCGTTAGCAACCTTAACCGGTGGCTCTGGCGCAGTTGCTGTATTGCTAACAGATGGCAGTTTAAACCTTAAAGGTAACCGTCAACATCAGTTATTAGGTGCTAGCCATCTGTCGGCGCCGCAGCATTACGATCTATGCCAGTGGGGTCTTGAAGAAGCAGGTCCTCAACTGTATCGCGAATTTATGCGTACTAACGGTGTCGCGCTGTTAAAAGAAGGTGTGGAGCTTGCTCGTCATACTTGGAGTCACTTCCTTGAGCAACGTAACTGGTTAGTTGAGCAAGTCGATAAAGTTATTTGTCACCAAGTGGGCGCCTCTAACCGCCGCAATGTACTTAGTGCACTAAATATTCCAGAAGAGAAAGAGTTTCCAACCTATAAGTTGCTGGGCAACATGGGCACAGTATCTTTGCCTGTTACTGCGGCAATGGCACACGATCAAGGCTTTTTGAAAAGCGGTGACCAAGTGAGCTTTTTAGGAATAGGCAGTGGTTTGAACTGCATGATGTTAGGCCTTAAGTGGTAAGGCATGATTAACGCGGACACTGCTCGCGTTGTTGTCTGCAAACGCTAAGTTTGCCCCCTTAACTTACACAGCGTCCGATAAGTATAAGAAAGATAGGAAACGTCATGCTAGACACTCTGCACCCATTTAAACGCAATTATTTAGATAGAAACGGTAATAAGCTTCAGTACGTTAACGAAGGTCAAGGCGAGCCTGTTGTTATGGTACATGGTAACCCTAGCTGGTCTTTCTATTACCGTAATTTGATCAGTGCATTAAGCGACAAGCATCAATGTATTGTGCCTGATCATATTGGCTGTGGCTTATCAGATAAGCCCGATGACAGTGGCTATGATTACACTCTTAAAAACCGCATTGATGATTTAGAAGCTTTGCTTGAACATCTAGATGTAACACAAAATATTACTCTAGTGGTTCACGATTGGGGCGGCATGATAGGCATGGGTTACGCTGCGCGTTATCCAGAACGTATTAAGCGGTTGGTGATCCTTAATACTGGTGCATTCCATCTGCCAGTTACTAAGCCGTTTCCTTGGGCTTTATCTATTTGTCGCAACACTGCGTTAGGGACTTTTCTTGTTCGCGGTTTTAACGCATTTTCATCGGCAGCATCTTATGTAGGTGTAAAACGTAAACGGATGCATAAAGATATTCGTGAAGCTTATGTGGCACCATTCAATTCATGGGCAAACCGTATTTCGACACTGCGCTTTGTACAAGATATTCCGTTAAAGCCGGGTGACCGTAATTACGATTTAGTCTCAGATATTGCAGCTAGTTTGTCTCAATTCCAACAGGTGCCAACGGTGATCTGTTGGGGCTTACAAGACTTTGTATTCGACAAACACTTCTTAACTGAATGGAAGCAAAGAATGCCACATGCCAAAGTGCATGAGTTTGCTGATTGCGGTCATTACATTCTTGAAGATGCCAGCGACGAAGTAATTGGTCATATTAAAGACTTTATTGCCGAAACCGAGGCGCCTACAGACATTAAGCAAGAATCGGTAGCTTAGTCGCTATGGTAAGTCAGAGTAATATTAACAATGACGGCGCAAATTTGTGCCGTCATTTAGTTAGCGCCGCTGAAACTATTCCTACATCACTTGCGGTTGCCGTGCAGCAATCAAACGGTCGCTCGCTAAGTAGCTTGCAATACCAAGAGATGGACTTTCAAACCTTGCATCGTAAAAGCGATACACTTGCCGCTGCGCTGGTGCATCATGGTTTACAACCAGGTATGAAAGCCGTGTTGATGGTCACACCAAGTATCGACTTTTTTTGCTTAACCTTTGCACTTTTTAAAGCAGGAATAATTCCTATTTTGGTTGACCCCGGCATGGGCGTGAAAAACCTTAAGCAATGCTTTATTGAGTCAAAACCCGACGCTTTTATCGGTATACCTAAAGCGCATATTGCCAGACGTTTATTTGGATGGGGAAAATCCAGCGTTAAATTTAAGATTAATGTCGGCGGCAGTAAATGGCTAAACGCATTAACAGGCGCTAAAGATTTAGCAAGCGTTGTAGCTGCCCATGGGGCAACAGATAAGCCCTTTGCCATGCGATGGTTAGATAGCGATGCAATGGCAGCCATTTTGTTTACTAGCGGTAGCACTGGCACACCCAAAGGTGTGGTGTATTCACATAAGATGTTTGAGGCGCAAATTACTGCGCTGAAAAATGACTATCAAATAAAACCTAGTGAGCGTGACTTAGCCACATTCCCATTATTTTCTTTATTTGGCCCAGCACTTGGTATGGCATCGATTGTGCCTGATATGGATGCCAGCAAGCCTATTACAGCTAATCCAGAATTTATCTTTGCTGCAATTGAAAAATATCAATGCAGTAATATGTTTGTTAATCCAGCGCTTATCGAGCGTCTCGGCCAAGCGGGTGAACAAAAGTCTCATCAGCTTTCTTTTATCAAACGAGTCATTTCTGCAGGTGCGCCAGCAACCATTTCATCGATAAAGCGCTTTAGCAAAATGCTTAATAGCGGTGTTGAAGTGCTTAACTCTTATGGCGCCACTGAATCGCTACCTATTAGTAAAATGGCCAGTAGTGAGTTGTTTAACACCACGGCAATAACCGATAACGGTGGCGGTATTTGTGTTGGCCGAGCTATCGATGGAGTTGATATTGCCATTATTGATATTGACGAGCAGCCGATTACAAGCTGGTACAATGAGTTGTGTCTACCTGCTAATCAAATCGGTGAAATCGTTGTAAAAGGGCCGATGGTGAGCGCGAGTTACTATCAGCGTGACAGTGCCACCCAAGTTGCAAAAATTCAAGATGGGGACAACATACGCCACCGCATGGGCGACCTCGGTTATCTCGATAGTGACGGTTTACTGTGGATGTGCGGCCGTAAAGCTCACAGGGTTGATGCCGATGCGTTACCTGCCACCAAGAATCAACCAAAACGTTATTACTCTATTCCGTGTGAGCGTATTTTTAATACCCATAGCGATGTGAAGCGCAGCGCATTAGTTGGTGTGGTGGTTGCTGGTAAAACCACGCCATTAATATGCATTGAGCTGAAGCAATCGGTTGCTTGCTCATTATCGGGCGTGCTCTATAGCGAGCTAAAAGCGATTGCCGAGCAACATGCGCAAACTCAAGGGATTGAACGCTTTTTAATTCATCCCGATTTTCCGGTTGATATCCGCCATAACGCCAAGATCTTTAGAGAGAAACTTGCGGTGTGGGCGCAAAAACAAATTAAGGAATAGTGCATCTTGTCTGCCACAGTTACCTCATCTAGTGCTAGCACTGCGACTAAAGCTACTTACTCAACTAGCGAGTTCAATCAGTTACTTCCTCAAGAGCAAGCGGCATTAACCGCACTAAAGCAAAATGTCAGCCATGCTTTTGTTACTGGTGCTGGCGGCTTTTTAGGTGAGGCAATATGCAAGCGACTCATTGCAGCAGGGATTAACGTCACTGGTTTTGCCCGTGGGGATTACCCAAGGCTAAATGCGATGGGTGTAAACATGGTTAAGGGTGACATTGCCGACGAGCAAGCGTTACTTAATGCAATGCAAGGCTGCGATTTGGTGTTTCATGTTGCTTCAAAAGCTGGAGTGTGGGGCTGTAAGCAAAGTTATTATTCGCCTAATGTTAATGGTGCACGCTTTATTATTAGTGCTTGTAAACACGCTAATATCGCTCATTTAGTTTATACCAGTACCCCAAGTGTAACCTTTGCTGGTATTGATGAGAACGGCAATGACGAGTCTGCACCATACGCAGCCAATTTCTTAAACTTTTATGGTGAGTCTAAAGCGATAGCAGAAAAAATGATGCTAGCAGCTAATGGTGATTTACTGAGTAACGGTAAGCAACTTGGTACTACCGCATTAAGGCCGCACCTTATTTGGGGCCCGAATGATCCCCATCTTGTGCCGCGGGTGTTAGAACGAGCTGTAAAAGGCAGATTAAAGCTGGTGGGTAAGCAAGATAAGTTGGTTGATACCATTTATGTAGGCAACGCCGCTTATGCGCATATTTTGGCGGCCGTGGCTTTGAGCAATAATAATGGCGAGCAAGATTTCAGCCCAAGCCAAACTGCGTGTGCAGGTAAAGCCTATTATTTAAGTAATGATGAGCCGATAACGATGGCGGCAATGCTCAATAAAATCCTTGCTTGTAAGGATCTCCCACCTGTGACTAAGCGTGTACCGACTCAGCTCGCTTATGTTGCAGGCTGTATACTTGAGTCGGTATATGGTTTGTTAGGCAAACAAGATGAGCCGATTATGACGCGCTTTGTCGCCCGGCAGCTGTCAACCAGTCACTATTTCGATATTAGCGCAGCTAAGCACGATTTAGGTTATAGCGCGTTAGTGAGTATTGATGAGGGCATGGCGGAGCTTAAGCGTTCGTTAAATTAATCTTTGATATTAGTGTTTTTTCGATTACTAATATTGTCGAATAATACGTTTACGGATTTTTATATTCCAAGGCAGTTAGTTCGCTCAAGGCTATTAGTTTCGTTCGCTCAAGGCTGCTTATTTGCTTAGGGATGTTAATTGGCTCAAAGCTGTGGTCATACCGTGGGAATATTTGTTATGGTATGCAACACAAATACGTTTCTATGCGGTTTAATCATCAATCTTCACTATTTTTCATTGTATTAGTGATGTTTTATGCATTGGCTTTTAGTTAATTGATCTAAACCGCATTTAAGTAATTGGCAAATATAAGGATATATTATGCTTCAAGCTAGCTGTAGTTGTGGCCAACTTTCATTGTCAGTAACAGGCAATCCTTCTCGGGTATCAGTGTGTCACTGCCACGCTTGTCAAAAACGAACAGGTAGCGCTTTTGGCGTACAAGCACGATTTCCCAATGATTGTGTAACCGTAAAAGGTCATAGTAAAACTTATCAGCGTATGGGCGATTCAGGCTCGACAATCCGTCATTTTTTTTGCCCTGAATGTGGCAATACTCTTTGGTTCACTCTAGATGCAATGGCCGATGTTATCGCCATACCGCTTGGTAACTTTAGTGAGCAGGTTCCCAATATCGATGAATTATTTGCTCCTACAGTCGCGGTTTATCAAACGCGCTGTCATCAGTGGGTAACGCTTAAGGGCATTAGTGAAATATACGATTAATAGCCGTTATTGATTTTAAATATATCAATAGCAATAGGCGCTTTTATTCAATTTAAGGAAGGGAAATATCCGAATGTTTGCTCAATTTAATCAGTCCAATTTATCTAGCCTCAAACCTAAATTTAATAGTCGCTTGTTAGCACCATTTTATCTACTGCTGATGCTAATTGTCGGTGCGTTAATGCCCGTTCATGCTACTGAAAATCCTTTAGTGGGCAGTTGGCAGCTAGTGTCTGGTAAGTATTTAGATGGCAAAGGCCAATGGATTGATTATGCTGATTTAAAGCTCAGCGCCATTAAGGTGATCTCAGCAAAGCATTTTAGCTTTACTACAGTAAAAAATATCGGCACCGCTGAGGAGCCTGTTAATGAGTTTTGGGCCGCTGGCACAGGCAGCTATCAATTTAGTCAAAGTGATTACGTGGAGTATCCAGAGCTTAATTCTTTTGGGGTAAAGCCTGGTACATCATTTGCCTTTACTTATGAGCTTAAAGGTAATAAGTGGCATACCAAACGTACGGAAGAGGGCAAGGTTAAAGAGGTTGAAGTATGGTTAAAGCTTGATTAACCAAGCTTAGCTTACAGTGCTGATAAATAATCATTTAAAAACTGAGCGCAGGCTAATACTGTACGTTGCTAATCACTGATGATGTTTATTACTGACGTTTTAAGAAAGATAGGAGTACTAAATGAGTTCGAAGGCTGATAGAGATATTGAAAAAACTTATAGCAACGAAGAGTTCGTTGCTAAATTAAGACGACTTGCAGATTCGATTGAATCGGGTGAAAAGTTTGAGATCCAAATAGCGGGTGAGCGCATATACGTGCCAGTGCGTGCTGCGTACAGTATTGAGCATGAACGTGGCGACTCTGAAGAAGAGATTGAGTTTCAGATCAAGTGGTCAAATTAGTCTGTAGCTTACGAGCAATCTTGAAATAACAAACGCAGTGTTAAGCCAACACTGCGTTTTTTATTGCTAATGTTTAATTTAATAACGATAAAGCTCGGCAGTTGAGAGTATCAACAGTATTTATTAAACAGTGCGTTATGGTGGTTTTAGGGTGTTACTCAATAATGACTAAGCGTTTTTCATGAACGCTAGTTTTGATCCTAATGCGATAAAAAACACACCCGTAATTGAATTTAACCACATTTTAAACCTAGCACTGTTGGTCACGTCTTTAACTTTTGCCAGCATGATAACCATGATTGAAAACCATATAAAATTAAGCACAGTGTGGGTTGTAACGAGTGCATAAGCACTGATTGCACTTTCACTATTAGGCATGAATTGTGGGAAAGCAGCCAAATAAAACATAGATACTTTCGGGTTAAAAACATTGGTGATAAAGCCTTCTAAAAATGCTGCGCGCATCGATGCCGCCCCCACCACTGAATTAGCAATAGCGTTATTTTTGGGGCTAGCTAAAAGCTTGGACTTCGGCTCAGCGATAGCCATGGCTTGGCTATTATTAAGGCTATTATGGCTTGAATTTATCGGGAGTGTGTCGCTTTGCTTGAAAGCACCATAAATAGCTTTTATCCCTATCCAGACTAAATAGGCAGCACCTAACATTTTAAATATAAAAAAGGCTTGAGCTGATTGAACTAGTAATATTGAAATACCAAAAATTGATAGTGTGCCATGAACATAAAATGCCGCAACAAAGCCCCAAATGTTGGCAAAACCGGCTTTTTGTCCTGAAACAGGTACGGTTTTAGCGATAAGGAGTCCATTAGGCCCTGGTGAGATAACGAGCAGTATTGCTACTGCAATAAAAGCGAAGATGTTATTTATGTCCATTGATTTTCTACTTTGAAATAATGACGCTCCGAGGATGATTTGCGCTCGCTTGCACTTCTACTTATTCACTAAATCCACTTTTGCTGCTCTGATGATACGGTAAGCTCACTTTGAGTGTCACCAGTATGAGCTGTAGATGCAGGCTCAACCATTAAGAAGTGAGTGTTGTCTTGTGCTTTAGGGCAGTGCTCAACACCTTTTGGAACAACGTACATTTCGCCCGGGTTAAGCACAATATTTCCTGTCCTTAACTGTAAAGTGAGCTGTCCTTTAAACACTAAAAATAACTCATCTTCATTATCGTGTTTATGCCAAACAAGTTCACCACTGCCTTTGGCTATTTTTACCAGCTGGCCATTGGACTTGGCTATGACTTTAGGAGTCCACTCTTCATGGAACAGATTAAACTTATCGGCAATATTTATTTTCTGCATAGAAACCTACTTAGCGTATGACACATTATTAAGAGTTTAAAATAAACGACAAAGGAGCAAGCCCACAATTGTCTTTTCAGCGAACTCTTAAGCCGCATTTTTAGTAGTAACATGAAATTGAACGGCAATGAAGGTTATCAGTAAAAGAGCTATCACGGAGGCAAGCAAGGCAATAATCCATATTGGATTGCTACACAGTTTATATAAGCATGTAAACGATAAATATACTTTAAATATAGCGAGTTACAATAATATGTGAAAGATGGGGTGAGCCAATATTCTAGTAAACAGGTAAGCAAATAGGCTCACAAGTCTCTTACTATTTTGTTGTTTAAGCTATCAACTCTGGTTTGCTAAGTCGTTAATCTACTTCATATTGCTAGTGCGACAAAATGGTAAATGGAAATGTAACTATACAGGGACTGTGCAAGATGTTTTTAAATGTTTTGTCTAAAGTGTGTTTGTATGTTTTAGCAGCAAGGTGCCTATGCAGCATTTAGAGATTTTTAAAGGATATTTTCGTTTAAATTCTAGTTAGCCTTTATTTAAAGTCTAACTAGAATCCACTTTTAGCAAACTCGCTCGTCTTTACCAAATGCCTCATGATAAGCAATCATAAAGTCTTCACGGATCAACTGCTCTAAATGAATTGCCTGCTCAGTTGGGCAGAAAATCATAATATGCACAAACTGCTCGCCGTTAATGCCACTGGTAATATGAATGTGTGGCTCTGCGCCGGGTAAATCCACACCCGCATGTTTTTCAATCACGCTGTTATAGCGTTTTGCCACTTCACTAAACTCTTCACAATGGGCTTCAATCTTCTCATGTAATTCAGCGAATAGCGGATACAAGTTAACAAACTCAACCACGGTGATATTGAAGTCATGGTAAACATAGCGCTTCATAAAGTTGAGGTTTTTAACGGCATAACTAAAAAACATACTGTTGGGTAAGGTGGCTGTTTTACCGGTAAAGTGATACTGACCATGGTGAAGATCAATTTCTTGAATAACTGTCGCCATCAAGTTGTGCTCAATCACTTCACCACAGATTTTACCTACTTCAATCCAGTCACCAATCACAAATGAACGTGAACTTGCGCGTTGAATTGAGCCAGTGAAACAAAGAATAATCTCTTTTGATGCCACCACAAAAGCAATCGCAATAGCAGTTACAGATAAGGCAAATTTACTGATCTCTGTTTGCCAAAGCATAAACAGAATGACAATGATTAAAATGAAGGTGCCGTTTTTAGTGCGAGACATCCACTTGCGCTGTACCTCTGTCAAAAAGGCGACATCGCCTCGAATGCGAGAGATCACTAAACGCTTAATCATTGAAATGAGAATAATGATTAACACCGTAAGCAATAGCTTATGGGTTAATAAAAAATCGATGGCAATGGCTAGTTGTTCCACAAAATCCCCTGCTAACTCTTATTATTGTTGATGTCAGTTAGGTGCATAAACACTAGGTTTCACGCAATAACAACGATATAGCTCACTCTAAAGTTATCACTATAAAAAAACAAGTTACGCCTTTTAATTGCATAGTTATTAATCAGAATCTTCTTTATAGAGCTAGCAAGCGTTTACATAAAGTTGTAACTGCGCTTTGTTGTTCGGTTTCTGAGGAAAAGTTGACTGTTTAAAACGTTTATTCGTTTTCAAAAAGTGCAGATAAATAAGGATTATCGCTGAATTAGGCCTAATTATTTCGCGACATTTGCTACGTTAAAATAGTCAAAAACTTCAATGTGTAGACAAAAGCTCGATGAGGTGTGTGAACAAATTGTTATTTTTGTGAATTTATTTGCATCATAAAACCTCGGGTTAAACATTGATTTTAAATGGATTAATATTTTTGAAATCCGAGTGAAATACTCAAGCCATATTGTTGAAGTCTTTTTGTCATATTCAAGTATTAGGTTCATCTGCCAATAACTTCATACTTTTAATCCGTCTTCGGAGATGACAATGGACTTGAAACACATTTTTAAACTTGGCGCACTTTCAACAGCAATGGCTTTAGCTGGTTGTGGTGGTGATATTAATATTAATACTGGCGCTGAAGAAGTGGTAACGGAAACACCAACAACGACACCTTCGCAAAGCGAGCAAGCTGCTGCATACAGTGGTTTTGCTGAGCGCAACACTAGCCTGTCGGTAGATGGTAAAGAAGTATGGACGCTTAAAGGCACATTGGCGCCTTCAAGTGCGGCATCAACAGTGGGTAGCGGTGACACTGGTGGCCAAGATGCTGAAACTATCGTGCTAGGTAATGATGTTGTTTGGGAGTTAGACGGCGCCGTTATCGTTGGTGGCGATAAAGAGAGCAGCGTAATACTTGAAGTACGTGCTGGCACTAAAATTATCGGCGGTAGCGACTCATACCTAGTGGTTAGCCGCGACTCTAAAATTCACGCCGAAGGCTCTGAAACGCAGCCAATTGTATTTACCTCAAAAGAAAGCGCTATTGGTCAACCTGGTGAAGCGGGTCAGTGGGGCGGCTTGGTACTACTAGGTAATGCACCAGTGAACACTTGCCCAGATTTAACCGCATGTGACGCAGCATTTGAAGTTGGTAGCCACAACTATGGCGGTGACGATACTGAAGATAGCTCAGGTACATTAAAGTACGTTCGCGTTGAGTTTGGTGGTTTTAAAATTAACGATACCCAAGAAATGAACGGGATCTCGTTTGCTGCTGTAGGTAGCCAAACAGTTGTTGACCATATTCAAGTTCACTTAAATAACGATGACGGTGTTGAGTTTTGGGGTGGTAATGTTTCAATTTCGAACGTGGTACTCACCGAAAACTTTGATGACTCATTAGATTGGACTAACGGTTGGCAAGGTAGTGCACAGCACGTTTATATTCGCCAAGCTGATAACGGTTCTAACCGTGGTATTGAGGCCGACAGTAACAGCGATGCATCGGCAACGCCACAGTCTCAGCCTGCAATTGCTAACGTCACTATTGAAGTTGCCAATGGTGAAAATAGCGGTGGTGACGACGCAGAAGGTATTTTATTCCGTAAAGGCACAGGTGCTCACGCTTATAACGTTTTAGTGAAAGGCGATGTTAACTCTGGTGAGTGTTTAGAAATTAACGATGACAACACTGTAGTGAGTACCCAAGACGGTGCGCTAACTATGCAAAATAGCTTAGTTGACTGTGTTGAGCCATTTAAAGATGCCAAGGTCGATGCTGAAGAAGGTCGCTCACTGGCACTTGACGTTGAAGCTTGGTTCTTAGGTCAAGAGGGCAACTTAGCGGGTGCATCAGATTTAAATGGTTATATGCCGAATACGGCATCAGTCGCGCTAACTGGTGGCGCAGCAGATTTGAGCAACATGGATCAGCGCTTAACTGATGCGCCATACATAGGTGCATTTGACGGCACTAACGATTGGACTGAAGGCTGGACAACAGCCATTCATGATGACGCCACGCCAGCGCCTGTAGCGCTTCCTGTACTAACATCATGCCCTGTAGGCACTAGCGCTGAAAGCGTTGTCGCTGGGATTTATAAAGATGACAGCATCAACTTAGTTTGTACCTTAGAAGGCAATGTGACGAGCAATACCACACTGCTTGCTGGCGAAAATGTGATGTACAAAATTGATGGCGGTGCTGTAGTTGTGGGCGGTGATAACACAGACTCGGCAACTTTAGCGATTCAAGCTGGTACTAAGCTATTTGCCACTGACAACAGCTATATCGCAGTGAGCCGTGGCTCAAAGATTATGGCTAAAGGTAGCGCAGAACACCCAATTGAAATGACTTCAGAGCAAGATGTGATTATGGGCGCTGAAGGGGCTCGCGGCCAATGGGGCGGCTTAGTATTACTGGGTAACGGTTTAACTAATAAGTGTGATGATCCAAATAGCTGTGATGTGGCATTTGAAGTGGGTGACTTTCCATACGGTGGTAATGATAACGCTGATAACAGCGGTCAAATCAGCTATGTAGTGGTGAAGTATGCAGGCTTTAAAGTTAACGATACCCAGGAAATGAACGGTATTTCGTTTGCAGCGGTCGGTAGTGGCACCCAAGTTGATCACATTCAAGTACACGCCAATGGTGATGATGGCGTTGAGTTCTGGGGCGGTGCAGTCAACATGAAGTATGTGTACTTGACTGAAAACTTCGATGATTCACTCGATTGGACTAACGGCTGGCAAGGTAAGGCGCAGTTTGTCTACATCACCCATGAAGATGGAAGTGCTAACCGAGGTATTGAAGGTGATAGCCATAAAGGTACTGGTGATACTCCGGTGTCTAAGCCTGTTCTGTCGAACGTGACAATCTTACCTGGTGTGGATATTGAAAACGCCAGTGGCGATAAAGGCGAAGGGATTTTACTTCGCGTGGCAACCGCGGCTTCACTTAATAACCTACTAGTACAAGGCCGTAAAGGTTCTACATCAACAACTGAAACCGGTGAGTGTTTAGAGCTTGATGGTACTTATGCAGACCTTGTTGATAACGTAACCAATAACGAACTGACTATCTCTCACTCTGTGATTGATTGTAACGAGCCATTCAAATATAGCTCTGACAACGCAGTCACAGCAGATGCAGTAAATGTAGAAACTTGGTTCTTAGGTCAAGCGGGTAACAGCACTGCAGCAGTCACCATTACTGACGGCATGCCAGCAGCAACTGATACCACATTGTTAGGTCAAGGTATTGATATGAGCAGCGATAGCTTCTTTGAATCGACTGATTATATCGGTGCATTTGATGGAACTAACGATTGGCGTCAAGGCTGGGTACATACTCCAAACTAAGTCAGCCTAACTCTCGGGTCTTTTCAAATCCACTCTGTGTTGTTGAGCTGAGATTTGAAAAGAAACGGGAGTGTTTATTGTGTCATTTAAAGCCGCAGTAACGCGGCTTTCATTAAACTGCATTCAGGATTGTCAGTATGAAAACCAAGCCGAACTTTACCTTAACTAGGCTCAGCCTTGCTGTTGCATCGGCAGTGTCTGCAGCTGCAGTATTAGCGGCTGCTCCAAGTTATGCTCAAGACCAAACAATAGATAATGGCGAGGACTTCCCCATTGAGCGCATTGAAGTGACAGGTCGTTTACGTACCTCGGCTTCAGAGGCAATGGAAGAACGCCGCGAACAAATCGCAGTTGCCGATATCATGGGCTCAGAGCAGATTTCGCGTACCGGTGATAGCGATGCTGCATCAGCACTGCGCCGGGTTACAGGCCTAACTCTTAAAGATGGTAAATTTATTTATGTGCGCGGCTTAGGAGAGCGTTACTCAAGCACCTCACTAAATGGTGCTGTAGTGCCATCACCTGATCCCACTCGTAATGTGGTGCCGCTTGATATGTTCCCCGCGTCAATCATTGAGTCATTGTCAGTGCAAAAATCAAGTACTGCTGCAATGCCCGCTGCATTTGGCGGTGGTCATGTTGATATTAGAACTAAATCAATACCAGCAGATCTGTTTTTTAAAGCATCGCTAGGTGGTCGTTTTAACAGTAACGATAGCCAAGATACATATACCTACAACGGCGGCGATGACGACTGGTATGGTAAAGATGATGGCACTCGTGAAATGCCATCAAGTATTAACCAAACTTACAGTCAATATGGCGGCATTAGCCCAATTGATATTGTGACTGGCTCAAACGGCCAAATCGATTTTCAAGCAGCGCAAGAGATGAACCGCCAACTCGGCCTAGATATCAACCGCGACATGACCGTGCAAACTAAAGGCACAGATCCAGGTATTCGCGGCAACATTGCAGTCGGTAACAATTGGGATATTGGCGAAGAATCAATTTTTGGTTTTATGGCTGCTGCTTCTTACAAAGAGCAAGCTGAAAACTATACCAAGCTAGACGTCGAATTAGATGGTGACGAAAACCAAGCACAAATTGAGAATGAAAAGCAGATTGTCGGCACTGATTCAATCGTACAGATCTCCGGCATGCTTAACATGGGCTTTGAGTTCAACGTTGATCATAAAATCGAGACCTTTACGACTTACCTAAGAGATACCTCTGATGATGTGTCGGTTGCGATGGAAGAAACTATCGATACCTTAGGTGAGCCAAACGCGCTGCAAGTTTACAATATTGATTATGAAGAACGATCACTGATTAGCAATCAAATCAAAGGTCAGCATTTTTTTGAGATGTTGTGGGACTTAGAAGCGAACTGGATGTACTCTGATGCTCGCTCAGAGCGCTATGCCCCCAATGAGTTGTCATACACCTATAACGTAGTGGTTGATGACAATAATGGCTTTAGTTCGCGCAACCTTAATACTCAAGATGCGCCAAAATATGTTTATAGCCAATTAGATGATGACACCACTAACTACGGCTGGGATTTATCACTGCCGATAGAGTTTGATAGCACGATAGTGACGATTAAAGGTGGCTATCAGTACTTTGAACGCACCCGTGAAAGTTACGCTACCCGTTTAGGCTTTGATGTGGATTTAAGCCCAACAGATCCTAATGGCGATATTTTATCGCAAGAGTTTAATCAGATCTTTAGCAACGACAATATCGCTAATGATACCTTAGGTTTTGAGCTTAAAGATGCATCGACAGACACTGAAGATTACATTGCTGCTGAAAAGTTAGATGCGGGCTTTGTAAGTGTCGATGTTGATTTTGATGATGTGTGGCGCCTCTATGCTGGCGTGCGTTATGAAGATTTTCGCCGAGTCACTTTGCCAATCGATCCTGATGGTGAGATCTCTGATGAAGGCGGCCGTTATGACTTAACCGATTACGCTATTACTGAAGATGGCTGGTTCCCGTCAATGTCGCTAACTTGGAAAAACACTGATACAACCCAGTGGCGTTTTGGCGCAAGTAAAACCATAGTGCGTCCAGACTTACGTGAAGTATCACCAGTACGCTTCCAAGATCCGGTAACAGGGTTTGATTTTTTTGGTAATCCAGAACTACAAAGCTCTGATATTTATAACTTAGATCTTCGTTGGGAATGGTATGGCGAAACTGGCAACAACCTCAGTGTGGGTGGCTTTTATAAAGACATCGACGCGCCGATTGAGCCTATTCAGCGGATCTCAGAAGCTGGGCGTCAGCTTAAGTTTTACAATGCAGACTCTGGTTATATCTACGGTATCGAAACTGAGTTCCTACAGTCTTTAGGTTTTTTGGGTGCTGAAAATAGTGTGTGGAGCAACTTCTTTGTCGCAGGTAACTTGACCTTAAGTGACTCAGAGATTGAAATTGCACCGAACGGTGAAATTGACCCGACTAATAATAGCCGTCGTATGACAGGCCATTCAGAGTGGGTGACTAACGTGCAACTTAGCTATGACTCCTCTAACGAAGAACACAGTGCCACCTTAGTTTACAACGTGTTTGGTGACCGTATTGCTTATGGTGGTCGCGGTGGACTGGATGATGTGTATGAGCAGCCATTCCAAAGCCTTGATTTTACGTATAGTTACTTCCCGCTAGAAAGTCTCGCGATTAAAGTAAAAGCGAAAAATCTACTGGGCTCAGAAACCGAGTATGAGCAGCAAAACATAACCGTTTATGCCAAAGACCCAGGTACTGAATACACTATCGATATTAGTTATCAGTATTAATACCAATTAGTATAAATAAAACAGGCAGTACAAGCACTAGCGAGTCAGTTATCCGCTAGAAAACGCCGTAAACGATTCTAATCCTTTTGCGTTTACGGTACCAAAGGCCACTTTTTCTGGACAAAAAAGTGGCCTTTTTACGTTTATAACTTTGCATGTTTTTTATTTAAAATGACTCGCTGTAGCCGTATGATTATCATAGATAAATAAATCTCTGAATAAAGCATGCTTTATTTGGGAAAGTTGGAAAAATACGCGAGTCTTTGCATGATAAAGCCATTACCCATCCTGTACTCACTTAGAAATTGCCCCTACGCTATGCGCGCAAGGTTGGCGATATTTGCATCTGAGCAAACGGTTTGTTTGCGCGAAGTATTATTGAGTCAAAAGCCCGCGCCAATGCTAACGGCTTCCCCTAAAGGGACTGTGCCTGTATTGATGCTGCCAAATGGCGAGGTATTAGAACAAAGCCGCGATATTATGCTGTGGGCGTTTGCTCAAAGCGATCCTAACAATTACTTACTCCATCAGCCACTTGGTAATAGCAAGCAAAGCGAAGCGGTTGCAATGCAGCAGTTAATGACTCAGTTTGACAGCGAGTTTATTCCCCGCTTAGAGCACTATCGCAGTGCTAAACGCTATCGAGATCCTAAATTATTGCTGTATCGCGCTGAATGTGAAATTTATTTGCAAAAGTTAGAGTCACATTTAACTGAGCACGACTACTTATTTGCTAGTCAGCCATGCGTTGCTGATTTTGCGATTATGCCTTTTATTCGCCAATTTGCTCGAGTAGAGCGGCAATGGTATCTTCAGTCGCCTTATTCCGAGGTGCGGCGCTGGTTAGATGACTTTTTGCAAAGCCCTATGTTCAGTAAAGTTATGGCGCAATTTCCGGTATGGAAAGAGGGCGCTAATGAGACGTTATTTGGCGGCGTATAAAGCCTAAAAAAGATAACAAAAAAGCCCACAAAACGATGTGAGCTTTCAAGTGGTACAGCTAATAGCGATATTAAGTTACTTGAGTTGAAACTCTGGGCGATAGATTTGCGGCAGTTCAAATATCTTGTGCTCGCCACTCAGTGGGCAAATAAAACTCAAATGGCATGAAGTAAGCTGTAGATTAGGTGTGTTTTCACTGCCATTACCATGCTGTCTGTCACCGACAACAGGGTGGCCTAAACTCGCCATATGGATGCGTATTTGATGTTTACGCCCCGACTCGATTTTTACCTGAACTTTAGACTGATTTAGCTCACTGTTATATTCGAGTATATGAGCATGGGACAGCGCTGATTTATTATCAACATTGGTGTCAATACTGATATTGCCCTCAGGAAACTTACCCTCAACAATCACTTGGTAAAATTTATCTAGCGCACGGGTTTCAAATAAGTGGGCAATGGCTGCGGTTATCTTTTTACTGTGCCCTAGTACTATCAGTCCGCTTGCGGCCATATCGAGTCGGTGAATAATATAGGCGCTACGTGTAGGCTCAATATGAGTTTCAGCGAAACGGTTGATAGTGGTGTGATCGCTCCATTTTGAGCCTTGGCAACGTACACCGAATGGCTTATACCAAATGCTGTATTGGCCTTGATCAAACAACAACTCCGGTGCACTAATAACTTCATCTAGTACGGCTTGGTTGTAATAAAGGTGCAGCTCATCACCCGCCTTTAATGGCTTTTTAGCACGGCGTAAACGATTAGTTTGCTTACCATGGCTATGCCAAACCGCGCCTTTTTGCATAGCTTGTTTAATGATCTGTTTAGATAGGCCAGTATCTTCAGCAAGTAAACTCGCAGCATCAAGTTCTGCTGATTGGACTTTAATATGGGTTTCTATTTTCAAAGGGCTCATGTTTGGCGATGACTATTATAAGGTGTTAGGTAAGCTTGGCGACAATTTTACATGATTCTCGGTGACTTTGCTTATCTGTAGCAGCCAAGCTTTATCTAAAATGAATCGAATGCTGATATTTAAATCTTAGCCTGCTTGTATAACTTAATGGGCTTTATAAGTGCGTGGTGAAAAAGGGCGGTACTAATCATAGCGTCTTATGATGAAAATTTAATGCAAATTGTCTTGTTCTAGCTTGCTGCTAGGCTTAGTGTTTAGTTAATTAAGGTTAGGTAATCCAGCACGCCTTGTAGCTAAGTTAGCGAAGTAACCTTGGACTAAGGTCTTGGTATTACCGATTAAGTTGGAAATGGAGTGAGTTATGGACACGCAGTTAGCATTAAGAATTAACCGTTGGATTGAAAGCGACCCAGATCCGCTAATGCAGCAAGAACTGCAACAGTTGGTGGATGCGAATGATATCAATGAACTAGAAGCGCGTTTTAACGGCCGTTTAGCCTTTGGCACTGCCGGCCTTCGTGGGGTGGTTGGTGCAGGGCCAACACGTATGAACCGCTTAGTTGTGCAGCAAACAACGGCAGGTTTAGGCGCTTATTTAAAGGCGCAAATTAGCGATGTTGCAACCCGTGGCGTGATTATTGGTTATGACGGTCGCCATGACTCAAAGCAATTTGCTCACGATGCTGCAGGTGTATTAACAGCTTTAGGGATTAAGGTTTATCTTACTGCTGATGTTGCCGCTACGCCGTTAGTCGCATTTGGGGTTCTGCATTTAGGCGCTGCGGCGGGCATTGTGGTTACTGCGAGTCACAACCCACCACAATATAACGGTTACAAAGTTTATTGGGGTAATGGCGCGCAAATTATTCCGCCACATGATAGTGGTATTGCAGCTTGTATTGATAAGGCTGCAACAGAAAACATTAGCTTATTAGGCGCCAATAAAGCGCGAGCAACAAACTTACTCGTTATGCTGGAAGATGAATTTTATCAAGCTTATCGCAGTGGGGTTAATCAAGCCGGCGTTTTACAAAATCATACACAACCAGATTTGGTTAGCTTAGCTTATACCGCTATGCACGGTGTGGGTAACAAGATGGCGCTTGATGTGCTCAAAGACGCAGGTTTTACCAAGGTCTACTCGGTAGCTGAGCAAGCGCAGCCAGATGGCGATTTTCCAACGGTGAATTTTCCGAATCCTGAAGAGAAAGGCGCAATGGATATGGTGATTGCCGAGGCGAAAAAGCATGGCGCTATGCTAGCTTGCGCCAATGATCCAGATGCTGACCGTTTTGCGGTTGCTGTACGCACTGATAGTGGCGATTACCAGATGTTAACCGGTGATCAAGTGGGAGTGCTGTTCGGCCATTACTTGCTGACCCATGCTAATGAAAATGAAAAGCTGACCTGTACCACTATTGTGTCTTCAAGCTTATTATCAAAAGTAGCGCAAAGCTTACAGGCTAATTGCCGCACTACACTTACAGGCTTTAAGTGGCTGACAAATGTAGGGATGAGCGAAGAAACGGATAATAACCGCTTTATTTTTGCCTATGAGGAAGCGTTAGGTTACACCGTTGGCTCTATGGTATGGGATAAAGACGGTTTATCAGCGCTAGTGGCGTTTGCGCAGTTGACCGCTGAGCTTGCTAGTCAAGGTCAAACCATTTGGGACAGATTAGAAAGCATTTATCGTCAGCATGGCTTCCACTTAAATGCTCAGGTGAGCATTGCACTTAAACCAACTACGCCAAACATCGGTGCTTATTTACGTGAACATCCACCGTTAGCGATTGCCGGGCATAAAGTGGTATCAACCGATGATATCAGCATCAGCAAACGTCTGTTTAGCGATGGCCGAGAAGAAACAATAGTCTTACCAACCAGCGATGTGCTGATTTATCGTTTAGACAATGGCGCGAGGGTGATTGTAAGACCGTCAGGTACTGAGCCTAAAACCAAATGCTATTACGAAGTTGTAGCAACAATGACAGCGAGTGATACGTTAGTAAGTGCCCAGCAACGCGCTCAAGATGAAATGGATCGTTTTATTCGCGAGCATCAGTCAGGGTTACCGCAGTAATGAGCTAGAACGGTTATAACTGCCAGCCAAAGGGCTGCTAACATTATTAGCAGGATAATGATTAACACGATATAGAGAGCAGCGTAAGCTGCTCTTTTTCACTTTGTGAATCGAATGTTGCTCTAAAGCAGAACCTAAAAATTTTCAAAAAATATTCGCTGCGTCAAATCCTGTCGCAAGCTGGTATTATGCTAACTGCATAGAAGTTATTGAGAAAATGTAGATGCAAGCAAATATCCAGCGCCAACTTGTTATGTTAGAGCTAATCCCTACAGCGCCAAGGCGTGTAACTGCCAATATGTTAACTGACATGCTGCATAACCGTGGCTATGAAGTCGGTCTGCGCACAGTGCAGCGGGAGCTTAAGGCCATGTATGATATGGGGCTATTTGGACTAGCTTTAGATGAGCGCTGTAAACCTTTTGGTTGGTCAATCGCAGCCTGTTGGCGCGGCCTTAATTTGACCTTGATGGACCAGCATATGGCGCTGGGGCTGCATATTTTAAAACGCAATGCACAGCAGTTGTTACCGCGAGAGAGTATTGAGCAACTAAAGCCTTATTTTGATCGTGCTGATCAGGTTTTAGCAAATGATCCTAATAATCCTTGGCTTTATTGGGCATGCCGTGTTGCGCAGCTACCTGAGCCTTATCCATGCACTTATTTAGAGTCAGATCCGGAAATACTTAAAACGGTTCAATATGCACTGCTACACAAACGTCAAATTGCCTGCCAAATTGAAAGGGTGATAAAAGGTAAGCGTTACTGGATTGATTACCAACCGGTGAACCCTGAAGGAATTAAAATTTCAGATGGCGTTGCTTTACTCGCATTTACTGTTGGTACGACCCACGTAACTCGCTACGCCAAGCCAATAAACTTATTGCGTAATGTCAGGCTACTCGATACTGCTGCTATTACACGAGATGATTTTGATATCGAGCTCAGTGCTCAGGCGCGAGGAGGAGCTCCGATTGACATTGAGTTACTGTTTGCACCATCGGCAAGTTTTATTTTACGTGGGGCTAAGTTAAGTGATAACCAAACCATAGAGCAGGTCGCTGACGGACGTTACTTAGTCAAGGCTAAAGTTAATGACACGCCAAAATTACGAGCTTGGTTGTGGAATATGACTGATAAGGTTGAAGTTATGGCGCCAGTAAAACTAAGGTCTCACTTTATTGGTCTTATCAACAAAATGAATACGCGATACCAAACTCGATATCAAAACGCTGCGACGGACCTTGTCGCGCCACTCAGTTAAGCTCCTAATATCTCAATTTAGGAGTACGCTAAATGTTTGATTTAGTCAGTCAAAACCAACATGCACCTCGTATCGCAGTATTTGGCGTAGGGGGCTGCGGTTGTAATACCATTAATCAATTAAGTCAGTCTGCTTTACACGAAAATGTAGAGCTTATTGCGGTAAATACTGACGCACAATCGTTAATGATTTCTCAGTGCAGTACCCGTTTACAGATTGGATTAGAGGTGACCAAAGGGCTCGGTGCAGGAGCAAACCCTGAAAAAGGCTGTCAGGCTGCTAAAGAATCAGAAGTCACATTGAAAGAGCATATAGAGCGCGCTGATATTATCTTTATTACCGGGGGAATGGGCGGTGGCACGGGGACTGGCGCCATTCCATTTATTGCTGAAATAGCTGCAGAGCTTAATAAGCCCTTGGTCGCGGTTGTGACAACGCCTTTTAGTTTTGAAGGTCAAAACAGGAGTGCTCTAGCTCAAGCGGGTGTTGAACTGCTTATGCAGCATTCCAATGCGGTGATTGTTCTACCTAATGACAAGTTGATGGACGCTCTTGATAAAAAGATTAGATTAATCAATGCTTTTTTTGAAAGTAATCGTGTGTTGCAAGATGTCTTACAAGGCTTAACCACGACTATTAGTCAATCTGGGCTGATTAATATTGACTTAAATGATTTTATCGCTGTGATCAGCCATCAAGGTCGAGCCGCGATGGGAGTCGCTAGGCAGCTAGAAGGTGAGGAGTTACAACTTACAATAAGTAACGCCCTTAAAAATCCGTTACAGGAAAACGTAGATTTAACCCAAGCTCAAGGCGCGATAGTCAGTGTGATAGCGACTGATAATATCGAGTTAAGCCAATACCATAAAATAGGCGAAACTTTACATCAGCAACTGGCTCCTGGAGCGTTTGTGATTATCGGTTTGACCATAGTCCCTGAGCTTGATTGTGAGCTAGAGCTAATGGTTATTGCCACTGGGATCCAAGCGCAAGCAAACATGGCTGGTAACAACTTGAACACTCTTGAAGTGGCTAGTGAAGCAGGAGCTATTGATGAAACAAAAGAAAGCATGGTTAAGCCAAGGTTTGTTAGTTCAGAGTTGGTTAATGTGCATGACTTTTTAAAACAAAAGGCTGTCTCAAATCCTGCGCCAAACACTTTGCGGAGCAATACAGACGAACATTCGACATCGGTGTTAGAGATCCCTACTTATACCCGAAGACTGCAAGTGAATGAGCCTTAGTGCAACAAAATAAAAAGCCCCTATCGTTAAGAAAGGGGCTGTACTTTGTTGTTACTCTAAGTTGCTAGTAATGGGAGCTAGAACTTAGTGTTCGTTGATGCAATTGATTCAGGTTTCACCTCTGGAATAGCAAGTTCTAGTGAACGAACATAGCTTGTTCCTTGCGTTGTGATCCCGCCTTCGTAGTCACGGCTGCCATCAGGTGTAACGACTGACACTTCACTTGGGTTCCACGCTTCAAAGAAGCTAGTTAGATCATAACCAGATACTTGAGAAGCACAGGCCATGAGTAAGTCACCTTCACGCAGACCTAAAGAGTTTCGTGCTGAACAAACTTGATTATTGATGTTGCGTGCTTCGCGGTGCATCATCTTAATCATGTTCCAACCTTCGTCTTTACCGTAATAGCTAGGAATTGCGTCCGCTTCAAAATGATCGGCAATCTTAAAGTGGCTTTCGCCCCAGATTTTTAATTGCGCAAACATTACTAAGCGTGAACCTGCATCACCGTGACTCCAAACATGGCCGTGATCGCGGTCAATCATCATAGGCGCTTTTTGGATGTCAGTTTTAATGCGATCCATTTCGCCCATGCCATTATCACGCTGCTCTTGCATGTACAGTGCTAGGATATTGTTAGCAACTTCGGTGGCACCTTTTACGTTAAATGGCGCTGCTGCTAAGTTATGACCCACCTCATGCCACAATAACCAGTCATTAACCGGGTTAGTTGGTATGGTGCTGCTATTAGGCTTGTAAGTTGTGCTCATAACGGGGTAGCCAGAGTGCGCCGCGCCAATTGAGATCTGCACATCGTTTACAAAACGGTGGCTATGCTCAGGTAATGACTTGTCGGTAAAACGTCTGTTACCCACTGAGTTATCGCGAGCATGGAAATCACTGGCTTTGTTAGCAAAGCTGTTCATGCCGTTAGCAAACTCTTGGATATTAGTCTTAGCAACGTTTTTCACTGGTGTAGTGTAAACAAAGTGACCAGTAACAATCTCAGCTAAAGGCACATCTGAGTTAACAGGATTTTGCCAGTTACCATCTTTCCATAAAGAGGCTTGTAACACATTGCTAAAGCCAAACTCGACTAAGTTTTCTGTGTCAGTTTTAGCTGGTTTGATATAAATCAGGCCGCCATAAGGTGCGATGATTTCAGTGCTTGTTCCTGCTTTATGGCTCCAGGATTTTTGTACGCGAGAAGGTCGCTTAAGTGCCACTTCATGCTGGTGTTTACCGGTGACATCATCAACTAGCGCAACGGTAATCGTTGCATCATGATCGCCTGTTACTGTCACTGGAGCATGTTTAATTGCCCAAAGACCAGTCGATTGCATGTTGTTTGCTGTACCAACAACGGCATTGTTGAAAGTTTCAATTTCAACGTTTGCATTGCTACCCACTTTAGCTGTGTTACCAGGATAAATGCTGGTATCAACACTAATTTCGTTATCCCAATATGAACGGCCAAGCATAATACGAGTTAACGGTTTTTCTTGGTAGTTTAATGGGTAACTTGGGTTTAGCTCGCCAGTTTCGGTAAGCATGCCGTAGCTTGTTAACTTAGCACGAGTTTGCTCGCTACAAGCATTGTCAGGTTGATGCTCATCAGAGGTATAACAGTTTAAAAACTCAACAGCTTGTTTAAAGCCTAGTTCGTCTTGAGCACTTGCATCGTACTTGTACTGCTCGTCATTCCAGAACCAAATAGACAGGTTATCGTAGGTTTGGTTTAACTCATTTAATGATAAACGTGTGCCTTCGATGCCTTTACTGCGGTAGTAGATTTCATGTTGGTAAAGTTTTTCAACATTAGCGCCAAGGTTTGCCGCTTTCACCATGGTTGCAACTACGTCAGGACTTATTTCATAACGCGTAAATCTAGGACGGTAATATCGTTTACCTGTTGTTAAACCATGACCTTTACGGGTTTCAATACAGCCAATCTCATAGTCGTAGTTAGCGTCAGTACATTCTTTGACTTTTGGAAATGCGGTTTGAATCTCCTTGACGGCCGCTAAGCGTTCTTGCTCGTTTTTAACGCTAAAAAACGCAAAGTTCTTTTTCTCAGTACCGTCACTGTTTTTGGTTGTGTAGCTAGCAACATCAAAGGTCGGTTTGTCGATAGGGCTTGGGAATGTGACGGTGCCATCTTGGTTGATCACAAACTTCGACATATCGTCAAACTTTTCGTAGGTTACAAGTGTGTCGGTGAAGCTCGCACGGGCATTAGGATAGGGCGCTTGGCAATAATAACTCTCACCACAATAAGCTTGACGCGTACGCGCCAGATTAGCACCACCTAAGGCTATTCCTGCAGTATCTGCAAGACGAGCAATTGGCTCAGGGTTTAGCTGCTCAATACCGTCCATAAACAGTACATTGCCGCCAGCATTGATATAGTTAATTAGCGCGGTAATGTCGGTTGCGGTGAGTTTTGGCTGGTCAATATCCGCGAGCACTTTGCCGCTCATTCCGTCACCAAAAATACCAGTTTCATAAGCCTGTAAGATCAAAAATGGCATTGTTTGTGGGTCAAGGCCATCGTAACCACCGCTAGCAATGGGTTCGACAGTTAGTTTGTAAGAGTCATCAACAAAGAAGTCATATAGCTTGTTTGAGTTAACATTTGACTGCCACACTTTACCTATATTCGAACCCACAGTAACGCTATTGCTGCCATAGTTATACTCTGGCGCAAACCAAGTGAACATGTTCATAAAGAATGTTGGCATACTGCCGTTATCTTTACCCGCATCTTCACCACCGGCCCAGTAGCTATCTGGTTTACTTAGGATATTTGGATAAAGGCTGTTACCCATAAATACCACATGGCCTTTACCAATTTCGCCCGCTGTAATCACTGGTAAATTGTAGGTCGCGGTATCTTTGCCAACTAACTCAGGTCTTTTTAATACAACATCTGAGTTGGCATCAATGATCTTGGCATCGGTGACATAAGGGAAGCCATCATTACGACGGTTAGCTTGCTCTGCACCAAAAGGTAGCCAGAAGTTAACATCGTTACGTGGCATTAATACTGGGAATGCAGTGTTAGAGGTGTTCATTGAACGCATGAAACGCGCGAAGCCCACTTCTCCATAAAATGCGGTGTTATCATGGAAAACATGGAACTGATCTACGTCGGTATACAATTGCTTTAGTGTATCAGTTACATACTGACTCTTTTGCAATAGAGGGCTTGCAACCTGATAACGTGCAGCAGGGTTTTGATTCAGCTCTGTATCAATGATTTGCGCTAGGCCACTATCAAACTGCGCATTAAACTCATTTGGCACCCGGAACTGGGTATCTTCAATTTGCGCGCCATTAGGCAGGTTAATATTAATGATTTCATTAATCGCATTTGGATACTGAGCGAAAACTTGATGCACCTTATCATCAAAGCTAACAACTTCATGTGAATGCGTTGCGTAGCGCGCAGTTAGCGCATCAATATTGCGCTTAACAATTTCATTTTCAGAGACATCAGATAACTTGTAGTCAACTTGATTACCTTTGACTGAACCAAAGGTAAATGTATCGATACCAAAGGTGATTGTTTCACCCCAAACATAAGCAATAGCACCTGTCTCATCAGTGATACCACGCGATGATTTGGTGTAGTAGTTTACGCCTTTGACAGGTTTACCGTCTGCATCACTTAATACACTCGTAGTTAGTACTTGTGCGTCGCTGTTAGGCTTATAAGTGTATGCGTCTTCAGCTGCTGCAGATACAAAGCTTGCGTTGATGTCAGGTTTAGCACCCACAGTAACTTCTGGTGTTAGGGTGTTGTCGACGTGTGAGCTCGGCGCCTTATCGACTTCATCAGTTTCTTCAGCTGCGGGTGGATTTAAAAATGCATCAATATCTTGACTGTTACCGCTAGAAAATAGCGGTGCAACATCAAAGCTGTCTAATTCATCTAAACAGATTTCAGTTGTGATAGCTGGGCAGGTACTGATTTTTGCCATGACGTTTGCGCCATCAGTGACACTAATTGCATGTGACCACTCATCTTTCATGTCTAACGCCATCGCGTTATGAGTATCACGTGTCCAGCCTTCTGGTAGCGGAATATCTTGGTTTAACAGCTCTAATGAGCCGTAAGAGCAGCTGACGTTATCGCCATCTTTAAAGGTAAAGTGCCCTGTATCACCTAAAGTTTGGCCATTACAGCTAATGTGGCCTGATAAGGTTTTACCATTTAGTAATAAACTACCTTGATAGGTTTTTATCGCAGGCAGAATTTCTGTTGGTGGAATGGTTTCAGTTGCGCCACTAAAACATTGCTTATTGGTATAGGTCTCTTGCTCTGCAACTAAGTTTGCTAGTGCGCTTTGGCAAGCTTCTGTGCTTGGGTAAGCGTTTGCTTTAAGTGCATCGCTGTTACTAATTTGCTCTTTTGAGTCAGTGCTACAGAAAAAGTGTTCACTAGTGGATAGCGTTTGCTTAAACGTCTCTTCGCAAAGTTTGTCATCAATGATGTCAAATGATGGAAGAGTAGGATTTACTGTCCCGTCAGAGCCGTCCCCACAGGCGGTCAATAAATTGCTTATTACTACAGCAAGTATTAATTTTTTCATTCTTTAATCTCATTACCAAAAGCAAAGGTGCTTTCTTTAAAACCTATCCGCGATTGCGATTAGGCCTTAGAGAAAAGCTCTTTAAATTTAAACGTGTGTTAACTACAGGTTTGAAGCGTTAATTAATCGAGGTGATGATTAAACGTTAAGGCGACAGGAAAGTTTAAATATTGAGTTTTTAGTGCAAATCCAAGTAAAAAAGGCCGGATATTATCTCAATAAACGACCCGAAAATATAATGTTATTTAACTAAGTGGTTAACTACATTGGTTAAATTGGCATCAGGCTTGATTGCTGTAAGCGAGGCAGAATGGGGTTAATAGTGCATCTAAATAGTGTTTTTTGCGTAAATTTAACACTAGAATTATTAGTGAACTTTTGCAGATTAAAAGGCACGTCAATTGAGCGCTAGTTGCTATTAATATAAATTCTGTGGATGTAATCTTTTGAGTTTTAAGTTATCAACTCGCTGCTGCACATTAGACCTGCTTTTAAGTAAGCCTAGTTAAAAATCGGTGCTAAGTGCGGCAATGAGTCATTAGATTGAAATGCGCCTTATAGCCCAGCGTAGGCTTTATTGACTTCTTCACTAATAATCGCAATACCTGCGCGCATCTTAGCTTCGTCTTGCACATAGTTCATACGTAAACATTGGTGCGCGTGTTGCCACGCTTGTTTTTGGCCAAAGAAGAAATACTCGCCTGGCACAATCAATACTCCACGCGCTTTTAAGCGTTTATAAAGCTCCATGGTATTAATTGGCAATTCATCAAACCATAGCCAAAGGAACATCGCGCCTTCTGGCTTATGGATTTTAAAACGCTTGTCACTAATAGATTGCTGCAATAAATCGACCGCGAACTCCGATTTTTGCTGATAAAAAGGCTTGATAACGTCTTCACTTAAACGCAATAAATCGCCCGACTCAATCATATGTTTGGCAATAGCAGGGCCAAAACCGCCAGGTGCTAAGCTAATAATACCGTTTAGGTTAGTGAGTGCTTGAGTGATCTCTTCACTCGCGATAACAATACCGCAGCGTACGCCGGGTAAGCCAAGTTTAGATAAACTCATACATAAAATGGTATTGCTGTTCCAAAAAGGCGTTACATCCTCAAAGATGATGTTAGGAAAAGGCGTACCATAAGCATTATCAATTATCAGCGGAATATTGTGAGCGCGAGCTAACTCATCAAGCTGGGCAACCTCATTATCGGTAAGCACATTGCCTGTTGGGTTGGTTGGTCGTGACACGCAAATAGCAGCGATAGATTCATCGACTTCTAATTGCTGAAAATCAACATGATACTTAAACATGCGATTTTCGAGCATTTCAATATCTGGGCGATAAGACACAAAAATATCGTCATCAAGGCCGGCGTCAGCGTAACCGATATACTCTGGTGCAAGTGGCAATAAAATCTTCTTAAGTTTGCCATCAACTTGCTTACCCGCTAACAGATTAAACAGGTAAAAGAAGGCGCTTTGGCTACCGTTACTTAGGCTGATATTTTTCTCGCTAATATCCCAGCCGTAGGTTTCACGTAAAAGTGATGCTAACGCTTTAAGAAAGCCATCTTTGCCTTGTGGGCCGTCATAGTTGCTGAGCGCGGCAACGAGTTCGCCATTGGCCAGCATATCAGTGGTCGCTTGTTGAAAATAATCCTGCATTGCCGGTATTGCGGCAGGGTTGCCACCACCAAGCATAATTGCTCCGGGAGTCGATAAGCCTTCATTAAGATCATCCATCAACTGAGTAATCCCGGAGTAACGATTAAATTTTTCACCAAACTTTGAAAACTGCATGCTATCTCGTACCACTATTGCCTATGTATGCCTGTAGTAACAATACTCAGAGTAAAAGGCACTTATTTTTTCAGTTTTTAGTGACTAATTTGGCATAAGTCATATTTTACTGATGAAATCGTAAATTTTTTGCGCAGTTATTTGATTTGCAGCAAAAGTGCTCATTTTGCGCAGAATCTAACTCGCCACGCTTTACTCGGCTGAACTAGCGCCTATTACTATTGTTAAACTGGCTGAGTTTTCTTACTATCAATGCAAATTAAAAAACAACATGCTCACTCTTCTCGAGCCCCGCATTGATATACGAGATCCCATGAAATTTATCCATACATCTGACTGGCATATAGGCAGGCAGCTTCATAACCAGAGTTTGTTAGAAGATCAGCGCCATGTGTTGACGCAGATAGTTGAATTGGCCAAGTCTAATGAAGTCGATGCCGTTGTCATTGCCGGGGATATATACGACCGTTCAGTACCGCCAGCCAATGCCGTGGCGCTGCTCGATGATGTGGTTAACCAGTTGGTGAATGAGCTAGGCATTAAAGTGATCATGATTGCTGGTAACCATGACGGCCATGAGCGCTTAGGTTTTGCTTCACGCCAAATGCAGCAAAGTGGCCTTTATATTATTGGTCCGTTAACGTCACATATAGAGCCAATTATTTTGCAAGGCAAGCAGGGAGGGGCGGCGTTTTATCCGCTGCCGTACGCAGAGCCCGCGACAGTAAGGCACTTATATGACTGTGCTGCAAGTACCCATGAAGAGGCAATGATTACCCTACTTGAGGCTGTGACAAAGCACGACAGCCAAGGTTTGCCAAAAGTGGTTATTGGTCATTGCTTTTTAGATGGCGGCAGTGAGTCAGAATCTGAGCGACCATTAAGTATTGGCGGCGCCGATAAGATCTCACCAAGTCTATTTAAGGATTTTGATTACACCGCGCTTGGTCATTTGCATGGCCCGCAATATAAAGGACAAGAGCATACTCGCTATTCTGGCTCAATTCTTAAATATTCATTTAGCGAGCAAAAGCAAAATAAGTCAGTAACTTTGGTGGAGTTTGACGCAGATAATCAGCGACAAATTAGCTTATTACCGTTAACTGCAATGCGTGATGTACGGATTGTTGATGGCGCATTAGATGAACTGCTGGCAGCGGGCGAAAACGATACTAATCGCGATGATTATTTAATGGTGCGTTTATCAGACAAACACGCCATTTTGGATGCAATGGGTAAGCTGCGCAGTGTTTACCCCAATGTATTGCACTTAGAGCGCACAGGGTTAATGGCGAGTAATGAGCAATTGGCCATTCGGGCTGACCATATCAAAAAGGGCGAACTAGAGATGTTTGCTGACTTTTTTAGTCAAGTATCTGGTGAGCCGTTAACTCAAGCACAGAAGCAGATGATGGTCGAAACGATAGATGCGCTGCATAAATCGGAGGATAACCAATGAGACCATTATCGTTAACTATGGTGGCCTTTGGCCCGTTTGCTGCTAAGCAAGTTATTGATTTTGAAGCTTTGGGTAAAAACCCCTTGTTTTTGATTAATGGCCCCACAGGCGCCGGTAAAACCACTATTTTAGATGCTATCTGTTTTGCCTTATATGGCAAAACCACAGGCGATGAGCGTGAAGGCAGCCAAATGCGCTGCGATTTAGCTGATGATAGTTTACTGACCGAAGTCAATTTTAAGTTTGAACTTGGTGAGCAACACTTTCATATTCGCCGAGTGCCAGAGCAGCCACGTGCCAAGAAAAGCGGTGAAGGCTTTACGGTACAAAAAAGTGAAGCGCAGCTTTATAAAATAGAAGCAGACGGCACTGAAGTACCATTAGTGGCGGCGAAAGTCTCCGATGCCACAGCAAAAATTGAAGAGTTTACCGGCTTAGATGTCGATCAATTTCGCCAAGTGATGGTGCTGCCTCAAGGTAAGTTCCGAGAGCTGTTAATGGCAGATTCTAAAGCTCGAGAAAAGATCTTTAGTCAGCTATTTCAAACGCATATTTATCGCAAAATTGAAGACAAGTTAAAGCAGCAAGCAAGCGGTATTCGCAAAGACGTTGAAGCCATGCGTAATCGCCGTGACGGTATATTTCAAGGTGCTGAGATAGAAAGTGAACAAGCGCTCATTGATGAGCAAACTTTGCTACAGCCAGAGCTACTTACTGCAGAGCAATTAAAAGCCGAAACTGAGCAGCAGGTATTAGCGTGTAATCAAAAGCTTGATAAAGCCTTGCAGCAGCAAGCTGACTTAAATAAGTTAACCCAGCTTAAAGCGCTTTCAGCTGAGCTGTTAAGTCAGCAGCCGCATATTGACCTGCAACAACAGGCATTGCAGCTTGCTAAGCGGGCGCAATTACTGCAACCCTTGCATCAGTCGGTAAACGCACGACAAGCTGAGTTTACCCAAGCTAAATCAGCGCTTGTAGCCAAGCAGCAGCAAGAGCAACAAAGTGCTAAAGCCTTAGCGGATTCAGAAACCAATATTAGTCAGTTGCCTGAAATAGAAAGCCAGATTTTAGCCGCGCAGCAACAGATGAAGCAGCGCCAAGATCTGATCCCGCAGCTTACAGAGATAGATGGACTCGTTGCCAAGCTTGCCCAAAAAGAGCAAGCAATGCAGCACAGCGAGCAGCAGGGGAAAGGGCTTAAGCAACAAGCTGAAGCGTTAAGCGAGCAAAAGCTTGTAGCGCAAAATCAGCTAGATGAATTAAAAGCGCAAGCCGCGCCGCTGTTATCATTGCAGCAACAGCTCAATGATACTAAGCAGCACTTGAGTATTTATCAGCAGTGGCAAAGCCTGAACAATGACATCGCTAATAACTTAACTAAATTGCAAGAAGCTAAGCGCAATGGTGCTGAGCTTAGTCAGCGTCATCAAGCGCTGAAAACCGAAAATGAAACCTTGCAGTTTAAATGGCATACAGGTCAGGCAGCGATTCTTGCCGCCAAATTAAATCCTGGTGACGCTTGCCCTGTTTGTGGCAGCTTAGAGCACCCAAATCTTGCCAGTAGCCATGAAACACCGCCAACTGATGAAGCCAGAGAGCAAGCGCAACTAGCTGAAAATGAGGCGTTTAACAAGCTAAATCAAGCCCGCAATGATTACCGCTTACTGCAACAAAGCGTGAATAATTTAGAGCTGCGCGCTAATGAATTACAAACTCAATTAGCGGATGTTGCAAATATTAGCTTTGAAGAGCTCAGCGCTAATTTTGCTCAAATTAGTCAACAGTTTAATGACGCAGAAAAAGCACAGCAAAATCAAGCTCAGGTTGAATCTCAACTGGTTAATATGCAGCAGCAAGAGCAGGCATTAATTCAGCAGTTAGAGCAAGTACGTGAGCAATACGCAGATCTAAAAGAGCAGATGGCCAGTGATAAAGGTCAGTTGCAACAACTTAAAACTAATCTGCCTGATGATATTGCAAGCGCCGATAAGCTCAACCAAGAAATAGTGAGACTTAAGCAAAGCATTGAAGCGCAGCAAAGCAAGTTACAAAACCTGCGAACAGATCATGCCAACGCGCAGCAAAATCATGCCGCGATAAAAGAGGCGTTAAAAGCGGCGCAGCAAACGCAACTTACCGCTGAGCAGCTATTTGAACAAGCGGAAGCAGAGTTCAATACTCAGCTGCAAGAGTCTCAGTTTGCTGACTTACCCGGGTATGAAGCCGCGCTGTTAGATAGTGCAGGTCAGTTGCAACTTGAGCTGGCGATTAAAGACTTTGAACAGCGTAAAATCAGTAACCAAGCCAATATTGAGCAGCTTAATGCTCAATTAGCAGATATTGAACTGCTTGATGTTGATAAGCTTAGCCAAGATAAAACTGAGATCAGCGCTAAAGCTAACCAAGTGTTAGATCAATGGCAGAAACTTAGCGCTCGAGTACAACAACTGGCGCAAACTCAGCATCAGCTAACAGAGCTAAACACACAGGCAAAGCAGCTTGAGTCGCAATACGCTGTTGTAGGTACCTTATCTGATATCGCTAATGGCCAAACGGGCAATAAGATCAGCTTGCAGCGCTTTGTGCTCAGTGTGTTACTCGATGATGTACTGCTCGCGGCAAGTCAGCGTTTACAGCTTATGAGTAAAGGCCGTTATCGTTTATTGCGTAAAGAAGAACGTGCCAAAGGCAATAAAGCGTCGGGCTTAGAACTTGAAGTGGAAGATGCCTATACCGCTAAAGTGCGCTCGGTGGCCACGCTAAGCGGCGGCGAAAGCTTTATGGCGGCACTTTCAATGGCACTCGGATTGTCTGATGTGGTGCAAGCTTATGCTGGTGGCATTAAGTTAGATACCTTGTTTATTGATGAAGGCTTTGGCAGCTTAGATCAAGACTCGCTCGAACTGGCTATTCGCACCTTGATGGACTTACAGTCAGCAGGGCGCATGGTTGGGGTGATCTCTCACGTAACTGAGATGAAAGAGCAGATAGGTAGCCGTATTGACCTTAAAAAGACTGCCATGGGCAGCGAGGTCAATATCGTTTTACCTTAAGGTTACTGCTGATAGAGGCTAACTTGTGCTTATCATGGATATCCATAGATAGTTAGCAAATGCACCTTGTGAGAGCTTGCTGTCACAATGAGTCAACATAGTTAGTGCTACTAAATTGATTAGAAACCTCGTGGTATTTGTGGCTTTTTTATAACAAATACAGCGGGATTTCTTTGTTTATACTTGTCGCAACCACAGCCTTTAGCAAATAAGTTACCTATTTTGTGCAGCGGATCAGTTTGTAAATAGCAATTATTTTGATATAACTTGGCATCAAACCTCGTTTTCGCGGGGTTTTATAGTCAAAAAGATAATCAGAATAATGAAAGTTGAGGCCCACGTTGCGCGCAAGTAAATTTTCTATGTTAAATATGTCTCGAAACCGTTGGGCAGCATTACCATCGCTTCACCGTAAATTGCTATTGGGGTCATTCATGGTGGTGGGGATTGCACTAATGATGCCAAAGCATTCTGAATTATTACCGCAAAGGATCCCCGTTCAGTTAGATATCGAATCTATCCTTGAAAAAAGTGCCACCATCCCAAGTACTGAAGCATTAGAGCCCGTAGCCGACTTTCAAAAGCAGATTGTTAAAGGCGACACGTTAAGCGGCTTATTTGAGCAAGGTGGTGTAGATCAACAGACCATGTACCGCGTATTAGAAGCCGACTTAAATGTATTGGCTTTAGATACATTAATGCCGGGTAACAAAATTCAGTTTTGGCTTAATGATGCTGGTGAATTAGACAAACTGAGCCTGTACTTTAACGCCGCACGCCAAGTTATATTTAGTCGATTTGATGACGGTTCATTCAATGTTGAAGAGATCAATATTGAAGGTATTTGGCGTGATCGAGCCATATCAGGCCAAATTCATGGCTCTTTTTATGTATCCGCGCAAAAAATGGGCTTAAATGCCGCCGAGATCCAACGAGTTGAATCGCTATTAAAAGAGAAGTTAAATTTCGCCAGAGATTTACGCGCAGGCGATAAGTTTTCGGTGTTGATGAACGATCAGTTTATTGATGGCGAAGCCACAGGTAACAGCCATGTACTTGGTGTTACGATTGAACGTGGCTCAAGCAGTATTAACGCTTACCAGTTTAGTGATGGTAACTTTTATGACGAGAATGGTGAGAGTCTCGCACGTGCATTCCAACGTATTCCGCTGATGAAAAATTACCGCATAAGTTCACGTTTTAATCGTCATCGTCACCACCCAGTAACAGGTCGCACATCGCCGCATAATGGCACTGACTTTGCGACACCAATCGGCACTAAAATTGTGGCACCAGGCGACGGTATTGTCTCTTTGGTTACCGATCACCGTTATGCCGGTAAGTATGTGGTGATAGAGCACGGCAACAAGTATCGTACTCGTTATCTGCATTTGTCTAAATCTCTGGTGCATAAAGGTCAGCGAGTATCTCGTGGGCAAGTGATTGCACTCTCAGGCAACACTGGACGTATTACAGGGCCTCACTTGCATTATGAGTTCCACATTAATGGTCGTCCAGTGGATCCTATGAAGGCTAAAATTCCGATGGCAAGCAAATTGTCATCAAAGCAGATGAACGAATTTAGCCAGATAGTGAAAGTTAGAAAAATGATGATGGGTATAGCTTAACGGCTAACTATCGTTTTTGTTGTAATCAAGCCATCCACAGGATGGCTTGATGCTTTTATGCTGATTGTTCTAAAAAGTTAAATTCAAATTGGCCGTCAGGATCTTCCACTCGGATCACTTGATTAAACTGTGCCGCTTCAAAATTGGGGTTTTGCACTAATATACTCATTAGTTGCTGGGTAACAGTATCGCTGTGAAATGCAATAGCTAATGCTTGATGAGATTGTCTGATCAGCCGTGAGAATAAATGTTCACCATTATCGTCTTCATCATCATTGTTTGCTGTGGCTTCATTCCATTTGGCATAAACTGCTCGCAGCTTCACAGTTGCTTCATCTTTATTAAAATATACGTCTTCAACAATAAACTCATCATGTGAGAGTCTCGGGTGTGGCTCAAACTTGCTGCCGTCTTTATTCCAAATATTCCAGTACAAATCGCCATGCCAAAAGGCTGCAGAGATAGTCATGTGCGAGAAGGCTTCTTGTTTAACATAGAATGTTAATCCTTCGATATTTTCCTCAATTAATCGGCTTACCTGATTTTCATAAAGTTCACTTAACTCTTGAATATCTTGCATATTAAAACTCTGATTGAATGGTTTTAGTAGGGAAGTGACCATAAGTTTAAATTGCTTTGCTTACCGTCAGCTAGTTATTTGGTTGTGGTTTAATAGCTTACATTATCGTTATTTGTCAGACAATTGAGTTTGCTCAACCTTTAAGTATTTGCCATCAAATGAGACATTTAACCCGCCACACAATTCAGTTGCTAATAGAAACAAGATTCTACTAACAGATAACCTAGTAGGCGCTAAAACGATTTGTAGCGTGCAACCGTCTATATCGTAAAGTATCTGATTGCCTTTAAGAGTGACTATTCCCTCAATATTACCCATATTGATTTAATCTGCAGCTGGGGAGACCGACCCAAGTTGAAAATATTGTAGACGGGGATGAATAATGACTGCTTGTTTATTGCAGTGCTAGTTTTGTTCCCTAACTCGGCTTTGGGCAAAAGTAAGTTGGAGCTTGCAGCTCGACTAGCCCTTACTGTGAAATCAAACTTCGTTTGATAGCAAAGCTCCAAAAACTCCATATATTTTTGGTTAAAAGTGTCATCTAACAAAAGTGGTTCCAATGGCCTGCGGCCAGCGCATGTGCAGACACTGCCGTGACACGCAGCAAGTCCATCCATGGAAGCTCGGCCATGACGTCCATGTCATGGACGGCCACGGCCGTATCTTCACCGGGTTCGAAAAGCACAATCTTTGGAATTTAGCGTTATGACTAAAGATCTAGCTCATTTTTGGACAGGAATGAGTTTGAGTATCAGATTTATCGCGAGTGACTTAGATGAGGCAAAGTATCTCAATTTATCTTATTCGCTCCGACCCCTTTATCTCTTTATCTCTCTCGTTAACCATTTTCCGGCCCTAGGGGATTGGCTATCCCAGCGACCGAGTAAGGGCACACTGTAGGGATAGGTTAGCGATTAATGGTGATCGATTGGTGGTGGCTATCGTTGAAAATTTAGAGAGTTGTAAAACTAAGACTACCCTCACTTTAACCTGGATAGTTTTTTGATAGAGTGACCCCCATGAATCACCACCTCTTTCAGTGAAAGTGCAAAGCACTTAGAAATGACCTCCCATGAAGAAACTACTTTTATCAGCGTTAATAGTCTCCGCTTTTTCTTTCAGTGCTAACGCCGATACCGAAGATTGGAGTAACAAGCAATTTAAACTTCAGTGTGAAAAAGGTGCTGCTGGCAAGTACACCTGGGCTAATGACCCCTCAAGTGAATACTTCATTTCAGGGCCTAATCTGAGAATGAAGAACAATAACATTAAGGATCTTGGTGCCTATAAAAGAGGGCCAATAAAGCTGTCCAGGGATACTTGGGGATCTAGTATCTCTATTAACTACTCAGACACTGATATCAGCGTTAGCTACCAGCAAGGAGTGAAGTATCATTCAGTATTAACGTATTACTCTGACGGCAGCGCTTCTTATCATTACGCCGTGTTTGAAAACGGTTTCCTGTCCCACGCATCGAGTGAATCACTGACGAACTGTATTAGCATTGGACTACCGTTCTAGGAATGACCTCCCATGTGTAAAAATACGAAACTACTCTTTTCAGTGACACCCCTGATGGGCCTAGCATCTTATTTCAGTGCCAGCTGCAGTACCTATGAGTCTGTTGGGCTATTTTACATAGAAGGCGCAACCTCTTTTTCAGCGCCAGCCCCCTTACACTTTCGGTAGGCTGGCATGAAGGATCGTTAGGTGTAACGGCAATTGAGGCTGGCAAGCCATGCTCACCTATGGATTTAATGGTTAGATATGTAGACGGACAGACTATTAGCTTTGTCAGGCACTGTATGCACGGGATGAATAAAGAAATTGGCGATAATTGCCTGCGTTAGAAAGATGGTTGTAACATTAAATTCGATGCTAAGAGATGGTGTAATGTGGGAAGCGCCAAAAGCTCAAAGTTAGCTATTGACGCCATAGTCTCTTGTTAGCAATTAACTGCTGCGATGGATAAAATCTGATTTTTAATGTTATCAAAATACGACGGCTCAAACTTGTAAGAGTAACCACCAGTATTATTGTTGCTTGGATACCTTAAATGTTGATCCATAAACTTCGTCTTAAATTGCTGGAAGTGTGCCTGTGCCAATTTTTCCTCCCCCTGGTTTAAACTACTAGCTTCATAGTTTGAAAAATCAAAAGGATGATTGAGCTTGTACTTCTCTTCGGAGAAATGCTGCTCATATTCTTTTTCTAACTCTGCAATATCATGGACCTTTTTGGTAAAACCTTTGCTTAATAACATGTACTTATAAAAAAGCTCGACAGCATGATATAACTGATAAGCAATTGCATTTTCGAACTCATGTGTATTCATTAACTCAGAGTTACTACTTGCACTCACCTTACCAATTTCAAGGTAGGCTAAAGCCATTGATAGATATTCTTGATTCGATTTATTCACGTATTACTTCTTGATTGCTAACATTTGTATAGTGCGCATGCGCACGTATTTGGCAAAACACGCATGCACATTTAACAAACCTATTATTTAATTCTTACTAAAGAAAAGCTATTGATTTATAAGAACTATATCAGAGTGGTACTAAATAAGCGAGCACAAGAAATGGCAAACGGAGCATTGGTATTGATGTTTGAATCGAAGGTAATCGGTGATTGTCACTTATCGATTAGCAAAAGTAGGTCAACAGCCTTGTTACTGTTCTTTGCTGCTTATCGCCTGAAACCGATAATGGGGCATTTCCGCGTTAGTCCACGACCTAATGAGTACACCAATTATCCCGTGTAGATACAGCTGAAGCCGTCGAAAACAGGGATGTTTTCGTTGAGCCTACACGGACGTACTAGCGGCGAGCTTCAGAAGTGTCTGCACATGCGCCCGCTGCAGGCGATTGATAGCCATGAAGCTAAAATGTAGAACACACTTCCCCGTAGCAACTGCACAGATAAAAATGTAATAACCCTTCATTCAAAGGCTAACTCACTTTGGGGCAAAAGCTATTCACCACGAAGGACACTGAGGACACAGAGGACACGAAGAAAGTCAGCAGTCTCAGCTGTTTGAGTTATTTATCTTTACCTTCGTGCGCTTCGTGGTGGGATTAGTTTTTTAAAAAGATTGATAATGATGAAGTTAAAGTTCTTAACTCGCTATCAGATAGCACAACCAAAATAAATGTAGTAACCCTTCATTTGAAGGGCAGAGCTAAGCTTGTTTGCGTTGCTCGCTTTTTATGGCACATAAACAGGCTTTACCACGAAGTGCAGGGCAGCTTTTACAGGGTTTACGTTTATAAGGCTGATAAATGCTTGCCTGAGCAAGAAAAGGAAGGTTGACGCTGTGCTGTGTCAATATTGGCATATTAACAACGGCATCATTTGCGGGAGTAAGCTTAGTGTAAGCGCTAGATGGGGTAATTTGTGCATCTATACGCTTAAGTTTGAGCTGGCGTTTGATAACCTTTAAGCGATATTTACACAGCTTTGCTGCTCGCTTCTTCAGAGTAATATCTTTATCACAGAGCTGAGTGTAATAGTTGATTTTCTGCTGGTACTTAGCCAGCTTACGACGTGATTTTTGCTGCTTTTTAACTAAATCATCACTCATGATCAATTACCCTAAACATATCAATGACAACCTCACTTACCGTTAAGCTTCAGTTGCACACTCAGGACGCGATATTTAACGACTAATTCGTTAATTGCACTAATAGCGTGAGTGTAATGCAATTTGATATAAATGAAAATCATTATCGTTAAGGTTGAGGGGATTAGTGAGCGCTGGTATTTAAACCATTAAGTGGTCTGTACTAAACGGGTGCTGGCTAAGGCTTTAATCTAGTTGATAAGCTAGGTCAGTTGAAGAGAAAGCAGCGCTATAGCATCTGAACTATGGTATCAGCACCATAGCGTGCAGTGATTTATCGTTTAACGGTAGGGGTTCTTACCCGCGTCAATTAGAGTAAGAAGTAGTCGTAATTCAAACTCAAGCTGGTGGTAATCGCCATCCATGTGGCAGCAAAGCTGATAGAAGGCTTTGTTATGATCTTTTTCTTTTAAATGAGCAAGCTCATGCACAACCACTATGCGTAAAAGTCCTTCAGGGACTTTTTTCAGTCTAGATGAAATACGGATTTCATTCTTGGCTTTTATCTTGGCGCCTTGCTTACGCGCCACATAAGAATGCAGGCCAAGCGCTTGGTGACTCAGCGATATCTTATCGTCAAAGATCACTTTAGACAGTGGCTGCGATTTACGTAAATACTGGTTTTTTATCTCTATGGTGTAGTCGTACAGTGCTTTGTCTGTGCGCACATCATGGATCTGTGGGTGGCGCTTCAGCAAAAATTGGCCAAGTTTGTCTTGAGCAATTAAGTTTTGTACTTGATCTTGTATTTCGCTTGAGTAGCCTGCTAGGTATTTAAGTGGCTGCATCTTGTGCTCGGTTTCTTAAAGTATGGTAATAAAAGTCGTAGATATAAAAAGGGCGCTATTAGTGCGCCCATTAGTTTCTACTTATTACTGATAAACTTATTCTTCGTCAGTTTTGTAGATAGTCATGTTGTGGAAAGCATAAGCTGCTTCAAATGCGCTCTTTTGAAAACGCTTAAGCTCTAGACCTTCAAAATCTACTTGCGGAGGATTACGCTTTAGCTGCTCTTTAATGGCAACTGGAGACACAATTGATACTGGTACAGGTAATACTTGGATCAATGCTTCTAGTTTAAAGCTAGTTACGCTGCCAGCGCCTTTACCTTTTTGTTCACGTTGAATGATAACAATTTCATCAACGCGGTAGTCTTCAATCAACTTACCAAAAGCAAAGTGAAATTCACGCATGGTCTCAGTGCTTTCAGAGTTTGAAATCGCGAACGACTTTTGACGGCAATCCGGCACGTTATAGGTTTCGCCTTCATAACTTAATAAACTGATGATGGCTTCGCCACCTTTTAACTCTACGCCACAAACTCTCATGATAAACCTTAAAAAAACAATATTAGCTGTATTGTAACGCTATTTCTTGAAACGGTCAGCGTTTTAATGCGCTTTCTAATGTATTCAAATCAATTTTTTCTATGTAGTGATTAGTCGCTATCAACTTGATTGATTTTTTTGCAGGCAAAGCGCACTAAAGCGAGGGGATACATGGCCAATAAAGACAAAAGCCGCGGTGAGTTGGCTCACGGCGGCTTTTGATATTCAGCATGTATAGATACAAGCGAATTACTTAATCTTCTGGTGTGTCTTGTAGCTTAGATTTAGGTTTTCTAAGCATTGGCGCATCACCAACATCAATACCGGTTGCAAAGCGTTTATCGCGATTAGCCGCCGCTTTTGCTGCTGACTTTTTCTTCGCGCTTGCTGCTTTCTTTTTCGCGGCAGCGGCTGGCTTGGCTTTATGTTTGCTCGGTGCTTTTGGTTTTAAGCCGTTAAACTTGCCTTTTAAACCTTCTAGCTCGCTAAAGCTAAACTTCTTATTTAAGAAAGTTTGCACTTGAGTAAAGTTAACCCAGTCTTTTGGGCCAACAAGTGAAATAGCATCACCTTTTGCACCAGCACGACCTGTACGGCCAATACGGTGTACGTACTCTTCAGCAAACTTTGGCATGTCAAAGTTGATCACTAAAGAGACGTTAAGCAGATCTAGACCACGAGAAGCAACGTCGGTGGTAACCAGAATTTGCTGTAGACCACGGCTAAATTCATCCATGATTTGGTTACGAGCATTTTGCTTTAACTCACCGCTTAATGATGCGGTTTTAAAGCCTTCATCAGCCAGTTTTTTAGCTAAACGGTCAGTGTCTTGGCGAGTTGCAGTAAAGATGATGATCTGCTTTTGCTGCTCTTCTTTCAAAATACGAGTCAGTAGCGCTTCTTTATGATCTAAATGATCCGCTAAGAAAATACGCTGGGTAATATCTTTATGCTCTAAGTTACCCGCGCCAATAGCAACGTGCTCAGGGAACTTTAATAATTCGTTAGCGATATCGTTTACATCACCATGGTCCAATGTTGCTGAAAACATCAGTGTTTGGCGACGTTTGTGATCCGCTGCAGCGTTAATCATTTTTAGCTGCTCAGCAAAACCTAAATCAAGCATACGGTCTGCTTCATCTAAAATCAGTAGCTCTAGACCATTTAGGTGCAGGTGGTGCTGTTTGAGGTGGTCAGCTAAACGACCCGGCGTTGCCACAACAAAGTGTGGATCACGGGCTAAGGCTTTTGCTTGATCATTAAAGTTTTCACCACCTAAAATTTTAGTGGCTTTAAACTGAGTGTTGGCAACTAATAAACGCAGTTGGCTGTACACTTGAGTGGCAAGCTCACGGGTTGGCAATAGAATTACCACACGTGGATCGCGCTTACTCAATGCTTTACACGAAATCAGTCTTTGCATCGCCGGCAATAAAAAGGCTAATGTTTTACCTGAGCCTGTTTTAGAAGACGCCATTAAGTCTTTACCCGCTAGGGCTACAGGAATGGCTTGCTCTTGGATCTCTGTTGGGGTGTCAATACCCATGTGCTTAAGACTTTGTAACAGACGTTGATCCAGTGCGAAATCGGTAAATTGCAAAGGTGTACTCCATAAATGATACGACCGCGTATTATAACCTACAGATTTATGATTGCGCTACGAATACCCGTCAACTTTGTTCTTCAGATGCCGATAAATCTGCTAAAATACTCGGCTTTGCAATTAAAGCGTTGTAATTGACATTAATCGTTAATCCTTTAATGGCATTTTTATAGTCGCTTTTGCTTACCTATATACCAGGTGAGTGGTGCTTCGCATTATTTTAATAGAGTTATGGGGTCATTTTAGGTGTCGACAAATAAACAAGCTGTACGAATTGGATTGGCGCTTGGCAGCGGCGCGGCAAAAGGTTGGGCCCATATCGGCGTTCTTAATGGCTTGGCAAAGCTAGGTATTTATCCAGACAAAATTGCTGGTTGTTCAATTGGTGCACTCGTTGGCGCAGCATACGCAAACGATCATCTTGAAGAGCTTGAAGATTGGGTGCGCAGCTTTAGTAGTTGGGACGTGTTAGGTTTAATGGATCTTAGCTGGGGCCGCGGTGGTTTAATTGGCGGTGAGCGAGTATTTGATGTTTTGCAAAAGCGCATCGGCGATTTGCAAATTGATGACTTAAAAAGACCTTTTGCAGCTGTGGCTACCGACCTTTATTCAGGGCAAGAGATTTGGTTTACAGAAGGTGATTTACGCCATGCGGTGCGCGCATCATGTTCTATGCCGGGCATTTTACCGCCAGTAAAAGTGGGTAACAGATGGTTGGTTGATGGCGCAGTGGTTAACCCTGTACCGGTATCCGTTAGCCGCGCAATGGACGTTGACTTAGTGATTGCCGTTGATTTACACGGCTTAAAGCGCGGCCGTATGCAAGTACTTCCAGTCAATATGAAAAGCGATAAACCAACAGTAGAGCAAGTCGAAGAAGCTGAAAAGCATCAAGATAAAGGTTTTACTGATCTTCTCGCCCGTGGTCGTGACTATATTACTGGCTTAACCGATAAGTTTTCTTTAGGTAGTAAGTCTGGTTCACCGCAAAACCCGAATCCGGGTATGCTCGCTGTAATGTCACAATCGATGGATATTTTAGAGCAGCGCCATAAGCGTGCGCGTTTAATGGGCGATCCGCCAGATATCTGCATTGTGCCGGACTTAGGCGATATCGGAACCATGGAGTTTCATCGTGCAGAAGAAGCGATTGCTGCGGGTGAAGCAGCAGTTGAAAAAGTAGCGCATTTGATTGAAGCTGCATTAGCGCAGCATTCAACTGAGCTTGCAACGACAAAGAGTTAATCGCTCGCATAACCCTTGCATACCAAAAAGGCGCTTAATTGCGCCTTTTGTATGCTTAAAGCTATTAGCTTATTCTGGCTAATATTAGCTCAGGATAGTTAAGCTATTTTCACTATCATTTTGCCTTTGTTTTTACCTTCAAATAAGCCGATAAACGCATCAGGCGCATTGTCTAAACCTTCATAGATAGTTTGCTCAGCTTGTACTTTACCCGTTGCTAACCATTGCCCCATTTGCGCTGCAAACTCGCCGTAATGATCCCAATGCTCAAATACAATAAAGCCCTCAATTTTTAGCTTTTTAATAATGATCTGCGCAAGGTTATTCGGCCCCGGTGTTGGCGTAGTGTCATTGTACTGTGCAATCATGCCGCACACTGCAATTCGGCCATGATCTTTCATATGATTTAACGCAGCAGTTAGGTGCTCTCCGCCCACGTTTTCAAAATAAACATCTATGCCTTCTGGCGCCGCTTGACCAAGCGCTGCAGTTAAGTCGCCACAAGTTTTGTAGTTGATAACGGCATCAATGCCTAAGTTAGTAAGGTATGCGGCTTTCTCATCGCTACCAACAGATGCAACAACCCGTGCGCCCATCAGTTTACCAATTTGTGCCACAACACTGCCGACAGCGCCTGATGCTGCTGATACGAACAAGGTTTCTCCTGCTTTTAACTCGGCAATACGATTAAGGCCTGTCCAAGCTGTCATGCCCGGCATACCTAATACGCCTAAAAAGTGCGATGGGCACAGTGGCGTTTCTGGTAGGCGGGTGATCTCTGTGCCATCGCTGACAAAGTGGCTGCGCCAACCCAGCATGCTGCTTACTTTGCTGCCAACCGGAAAGTCAGGGTTAAGAGACTCAATCACTTCACCAATTGCGCCGCCTTCTAACGTATTACCGATCTCAAATGGTGCAATGTAGCTTTTTCTATCAATCATTCGCCCACGCATATAAGGGTCGACAGACATCCACTGGTTTTTAACCAGAAACTCGCCGGTTTTTATCGCCGCCAGAGTTTGTTCTGCTTGGCTAAAGTTGTCGCTTGTTGGCAGGCCTTCTGGGCGAGACTTAAGCTGAATCATTTGAGATTTCATATCATTCCTTAATTTATTTTGTGCGCAAAGTAATTGTCAGCATCATAAGTAAAGCTTAGTTATATTGCAAATGCTTTGCGCGCAAACTACTTGTTTGCAAATAGCTCGTTCGCAAACTGCTGGCACTTGGCTAGTGTTAGCTATTGATGTGGGGTAATATTGGCTTTATCTCGCCTAAATTTAAGTTATTCGTTGTGACAGACCCGCTACAAAATACTCAGGAAAATGCCACTCTTTCAGATAATGTCTGCTTTGCGCTTTATACCGCAGCCAATGCTTTGATGCGCGCGTATCGTCCATTATTAGAACGCTATGAATTAACTTACCCGCAATACTTGGTGATGCAAGCACTATGGCTTCAAGACAGAATTAGTCTAACTCAAATATCACTTTCTACTCGCCTTGATATGGGCACTCTGACGCCTATTGTTAAACGGCTTGAAGCTAAAGGTTTTTTACAACGCCTTGCGGATACAACTGATGAGCGTAAAAAAGTTATCGCGCTAACAGATTCTGGCAAACAGTTAAAAGTCGAAGCTTTGGCGCTTAAGCAAACCTTGCTTGATAAAGTGGCGATGAACAATGAGGATGTTGAGCAGCTTAGACAGCTTTGCCTGACGCTGACCCAAGAGCTAACGTAAAAGCTAAATAAACAGCTAATGCCATTGCAGCTTAAATAGTTATTGCTATATCGCTGCAAAAATAAGCAACCAAAACTTTCGCCGTTAAATCGGCACGTTAAATGCTTTATTCGGGGTAATCCTATTTTACGCCGGCATTTTGACGATGAACCCATTGAGCAGTATTAACACTCCAATTAATAACAATGTGCTATCTGACGCCTACGGCGTTAATAGTGGTCAGTCAAATGTGGGCGGGGCAGGCGCTATTGCTAATTTGCCTGCAAAAACGCCAGACACTGCCAATAATGAGTTAACCAAAAGTGATAATACTCTAGTGTTGTCTGGCCGCGCCGAACGTGCACAAAAAATCGAAGCGATGGCGAACGATTTTTTTAAAGGCGGTAATTTCACCTCGGCTCAGTTGCCACAGCTTATTCAACGCTTGTATCAAGACGGTATTCTGTCGGAAGGCCAGCTCAATCGTTTATCTCAAAGTGGTTTTGATATTCCGCCAGCCAGTGAGCAATCGCTAGCAAACTTTATTGATGAGCAGCGTAAAGGTTTAAGCGATAATGATGAAGATAAAAAGCTTGCTGAAATGCTTGATGATGCAAAATGGGTGATGGGTGCGATGGATGTGTCGCAATCGCCACTTGTTGCGCAAAAGGCTAATCGTGTTTCGAGCCAGATAACCGAGTTGCTGCAATCAGACAGACCATTAACCGATGAGCAAAGAAACCAATATCAAGGGATCAAGTCGCTCATGCAGTTAACCTCGATGACAGGTGAGCATCAACAAGATCATGGTCAACTCAATAGTTATCTCGCGTTAGCAAAACGTCATTAGAGCTAATAGTGTTTTTCGCTAAATGGCATTTTGTGAAGCAGCAATACTTAGTTAAAGCTGCTCTACAATGCTAGGCTATTAGTGCTTATCGCTGCACCTTTATTAAACCAGCCAATGAGTTGCAGTTGCCTGACTGCAACAGCAGATATTTTCACTGATTTTTATCCACAATTTATACCTTTATTATCCTGTTACTAGCCCGACAAATGCTCCGCGTCAAGGTCATAATTTGAGATAAGCGGGTTTATTTGCAGAACTGTTTTCTTATTGTCTTCCTCTTTTGAAATAATGATCTGGATCAAAGTAATGAAGCTTGTTTTATAGCTTAATGCGCCACATATTGTGATGTATTGAAAAAGTGGCACTATATATAGTGTTGCTTAGTAACGAGAGCTGAAGAGGATTTATACAATGCCAGTGGTTATTAAACGGGATGGTTACCGTACGCCTTTTGACGAAACAAGGATTAAAGATGCCGTGATAGCAGCTGCTAACTCGGCAGGCATTGAATGCGTTGAGTACGCACAGCAAGTGGCAGAAAAAGTAAAACAAAGTGTCGCAGAATTGGATGAAGTTAAGATCCATGACTTACAAGATACTGTTGAAAACTTACTGATGGAAGGTCCATATAAATCGCTTGCGCGTATGTATATTGAGTACCGCCATGACCGTGATACTCATCGTGAAGTGAGCAGTCGTTTAAATAAAGAGATCCGTGGCTTGGTTGAACAAAGCAACGCGGCTTTATTAAATGAAAACGCCAATAAAGACTCTAAAGTTATTCCTACTCAGCGTGACTTGTTAGCCGGTATTGTGGCTAAGCATTATGCTAAGTGCCATATTCTGCCAAAAGACGTTGTTGCAGCTCATGAGTCGGGTGAAATTCACTATCACGACCTAGATTACGCTCCATTTTTCCCAATGTTTAACTGCATGCTTATCGATTTAAGCGGCATGTTAACTCATGGCTTTAAAATGGGTAATGCTGAAATTGAAACGCCTAAGTCAATTTCAACTGCTACAGCAGTTACTGCGCAAATTATTGCTCAAGTGGCGAGCCATATTTATGGCGGCACCACAATCAACCGTATCGACGAAGTATTAGCGCCGTTTGTGGCTAAGAGTTACGACAAGCATTACCAAATCGCTTTAAACTGGGGCATTACAGATGCCAAAGCCTTTGCGACAGCTCAAACTGAGAAAGAGTGTCACGATGCATTCCAGTCACTAGAGTATGAAGTAAACACGCTGCACACAGCTAACGGCCAAACGCCATTTGTGACCTTTGGTTTTGGTTTAGGTACATCGTGGGAATCACGCCTAATTCAACAGTCTATGATGAAAGTGCGTATTGCAGGTCTTGGTAAAAACCGTAAAACAGCGGTATTCCCTAAGTTGGTATTTGCTATTCGCGACGGTGTTAACCACAAGGCTGGCGATTGCAACTACGACATTAAGCAACTAGCGCTTAAGTGTGCTTCAACTCGTATGTATCCAGACATTCTGAACTACGAGCAAGTTGAGCGTGTAACTGGTTCATTTAAGACCCCTATGGGTTGCCGTAGCTTCTTAGGTACTTACGAGCAAGATGGTGAGTTAGTACATGAAGGCCGTAACAACTTAGGTGTTGTAAGCTTGAACTTGCCACGTATTGCGCTTGAAGCAAATGGCGATGAAGCTGAGTTCTACCGTATTTTAGATGCGCGCCTAGTAATGGCTCGTAAAGCATTGGATACGCGTATTTCTCGTCTTGAAGGTGTTAAAGCTCGCGTTGCGCCAATCCTTTATATGGAAGGTGCGTGTGGTGTGCGTTTACGTGCTGATGATGATGTGTCTGAGATCTTTAAAAATGGTCGCGCGTCAATTTCACTAGGTTACATTGGTCTGCACGAAACCATTAATGCACTTTATGGTACTGAAGAGCATGTTTACGACAGCGAAATGCTACGTGAAAAAGCCATTGCTGTTATTAAGTACATGAAGCAAGCAACTGACAGCTGGAAAGCTGAGTCAGGTTATGCGTTTAGCTTATACAGCACGCCAAGTGAAAACCTATGTAGCCGTTTCTGCGCATTAGACACTAAAGTATTTGGTGTTGTTGAAGGCGTAACAGCAAAAGGTTACTACACCAACAGCTTCCACTTAGATGTTGAAAAGCAGGTTAACCCGTACGATAAAATCGACTTTGAACAGCCATACCCAGAGTTAGCGAATGGCGGCTTTATTTGTTACGGCGAATTCCCGAACATGCAAAATAACGTGGAAGCGTTAGAAAACGTATGGGATTACAGTTACAGCCGCGTACCATATTACGGTACTAACACGCCAATTGATGAGTGTTATGACTGTGGCTATACCGGCGAATTTAGCTGTACTAGCAAAGGTTTTACTTGCCCTAAATGTGGCAACCATGAGCCAAGCCGTGTATCGGTAACCCGTCGTGTATGTGGTTATTTAGGTAGCCCAGACGCAAGACCGTTTAACTACGGTAAGCAAGAAGAAGTGAAGCGCCGAGTTAAGCATTTATAGTCTAACTAGGCTGAATGTGAGTCTCATTAGCTAATGCTTCTAGAGGTGTTAGTTAAACTAAAGGTGCTGTTATCAGCACCTTTTTGTCTTTTTGGCTAAAGCGAGTTTATTATGAATTATCATCAATATTATCAAACCGATGTGATTAATGGCCCAGGTACGCGAGCGACACTTTTTGTGTCTGGCTGTGAACATCAATGCCGTGGTTGTTATAACCAATCAACTTGGAATGCATGCTCTGGCCATGAGTTTGACGAGCAGATGCAGCAGCGCATTATTGATGATTTAAATGATGTTCGCATTAAGCGTCGTGGCTTATCACTCTCTGGTGGTGATCCGTTATTTCCTGCTAATCTCGCGGCGATTTTAGCTTTGGTTAAGCGGGTGAACGCGGAATGTCCGGGCAAAGATATCTGGCTGTGGACTGGCTACACTTTAGCGAGTTTAAGCCCGGAGCAGCAACAAGTTGTTGACCTCGTTAATGTAGTGGTTGATGGCAAGTTTGAGCAGGCATTAGCTGACCCAAGTTTGGTGTTTAAAGGCAGCAGCAATCAGCAGATCCACTACCTAAGATAAGCCTGACCCCCTAGGACTTTACACTGCTTGAAAGTGTTTCGTTATAAACCTAGGTAAAATTGGCTTAGATGCTGTTATAATGTGGCAATATATAGAAAAGCGGCGTCAGTTATCTGGTGCTGTTTTTGTTTCTAAACGTGTTATTTAGATTTGAATTTAAGGTTTGTAAATGAATTTAAAGCAGGAGCTGCAAACGCTCAACGATAAGTTAGACAAATTTCGTCGTAAGCTAGCAGCAGCTGAAAAGCGCAGCGATCCAACGGTTGTGATCCAATTTAAGCAAGAGATTGCGGCGATCACCAAGCGCATTGGTAGCGTTAAAGCGCAACAAACACGCGAACTAAGCAAGCAAGGCGGCACGGTAGCTGGCCTTAAGTTTAGCCGTGTGTTGACCAAAGCAGAGCAAGCTGACATGGGTAAATTGAAAAAGTCAGTTAAAGGTTTGGTTGTTGTGCACCCAATGACGGCACTTGGCCGTGAAATGGGTATTAAGCAAGTCACAGGTTTTGCTCCAAAAGAGTTTTAAGGCTGTTTAGTTATCGATTTAGTGAGCCGCTTCAAGGTTATCACTAGATAGTAGGCTTATGCTGGCTCGATGATAGGTTGAGGGGACACCATCTTTAATGGTGCACTTAATCGGTTAAGTCATAGAGCTAGCAAGAGTTTCGTCTCAAGCATTTATTTTCTTTATCAGGATGTTTGCAGTCTCAAGGAATGAGAGTTGTCGTTAAGGTTTTTTCATGTCGATTAAATACATCGCGTCTTCAAAATTACCAACCCCTTGGGGTGTTTTCGAAATGCATGGTTTTGAAGATAGTGAGACGGGTAAAGAGCACGTTGCACTTACCTTTGGTACGTTTTCTCCGGGCGCTGCAGTTTTAGGGCGTATTCATTCAGAATGTCTTACTGGCGATGCACTGTTTAGCTTGCGTTGCGATTGCGGTTTTCAGCTGCAAACGGCGATGCAAAATATTGCTGAAGAAGGTCAGGGCTTTATTCTTTACTTACGCCAAGAAGGCCGCGGAATTGGCTTGCTTAATAAAATTCGTGCTTATGAATTGCAAGATCAAGGTGCCAATACTGTTGAAGCAAACGAGCGTTTAGGCTTTGAAGCGGATATGCGTAAGTACGACATGATCATTCCAATGATGCAAAAAATTGGGATCGATAAAGTACGTTTAATGACTAACAATCCACGTAAAGTTAAAGCGATGCAAAGCTTTGGCCTAGAAGTGGTTGAGCGCGTACCGTTGCAAGTAGGTAAAAACCGTTATAACGAAAACTACCTAAAGACCAAATCGACACAATTGGGTCATATGATGTCTGAACATCACTTTACTGAAACCGAACAGGACGACAGTAAAGAGTAACCCTTGATGGGTAAAAGCGTGAATTTTCTTGGCTTTTACCCAGTTATACCGCTATATTCGGGCTATCACTCAGTACTTTATTACCCTTAATTTAGTCTATGGCCCGATTGCGTTACCTTGCTCCTTCTGCGTTAATTTGTGCACTTCCTGTAGCCGCTGAAACGGACTATACCCATTACGCGTTTGCCAATTACCTGGGGAGTGGTATCTATCGAACCTCTGGCCAAGATGCAACAGTTGCCAATATCCCCATTAGTTTTGATCTGCAGCGCAGTGATACTGAATCACTAGTGTTGAAAACGCCTATTTCGTTAGGTTTTTTTAATTTCAAATGGAGCGATTTACCAGACGGTGAGCTTCCCAAAAGTGTGGGAACACTAACCGTGACTCCCGGCATTGAATACCGAGTCAGAACCTCTGATACTCATGAGTTTCAAACCTACGCTGATTTAGGCTTTGGCACTAACTTTACCAACGGTAATGATGTACTTATCTATTCTGCGGGTATGTCGAGCTTGCTTGATTTTGAGCTGGGTGAGACTTCACCGGTTTGGGTTAATCGAGCTTTTTTTGCCGGTTATACCACCTTGCATGACAACAGCAGTGAGACCTATTCTGCGGTGCTGTCTGGTGTCGATATCGGCACTAATTACTTCGTGCAGGTGAAAGGCGTTGAGATTGAGCCACGTTTTTTTGCTGCTGGTTATTGGTATTTTGATAAGCTAAGTTTTGCTACACCATTTGAAGATGATGTATTAGTGGCAAATAGTTATGAGGTAGGTGTTACTTTAGCGTTTTCAAAGCCTGTGGGCTGGGATCTATTTAGCATTGAGCGCTTTGGTGTCAGTTATCGAGCAGGAGATGGAGTCGAAGTGTGGCGCTTGATATTTGAGTTTCCGATTTAGCACTAATCAGAATTGATTTCATGCTGTTCTATTTTTAATAGGCTGGCTTGATAAACCAGCCTATTAATGTCAATCCTATTGGGGATTATCTATTGCCCCAGATCTTTATGTTAGCAGCCGGCAGTTGTTTTCTTGGCTTCACAGCTTTAGCTGGTGCAGGCTCATCCTTGTATTCTTTTGGTGCTGGCAGCGGTAAGTTATTCATCTTCAGGTAAAGATACTCAACCTTGTCACGTGCCCATTGAGTTTTACGTAAAAACTTTAAGCTAGACTTAATACTTGGGTCGTGATTAAAGCAGCGGATATCAATGCGGCTACCGAGTTCTTCCCAACCATAGTGGTCGACGAGATCAGTTAATAGATCTTCGAGCTTAATTCCGTGCAGTGGGTTATTTGCTTGAGTCATAGTGTTGTTGCAATCATCTTGTTGGTACTTGCCTGAATGGTGTAATTATATCAGCTTATTTGTGGCAGATCTTTATTGTTAGTAGAGTGGTTGTCATTGGTACAACAAATGAGTAAACAAGAAATAAATGAAAGAGAGCCTATACGGCTCTCTTTGATCATTTCAACGCTATTTAGCATTTATTGAAAGCTTAATTCCCACGAGTTAATGCTACCAGTGTCACGGCGCGCACTATCAACGGCTTTAAGTTTCCAGTCACCTGCGGAATCAACGCCAGACATATCAACATTGTAGGTTTTAACAATATCATTGCTGCTGCCACCAGAGTTGTCGTGCAAGATTGCGATTTGACCTGATGGGCTATGTAATTCAACTTGCAGATCGCCAATATAGGTATGACTGATGTTTACTTTTACGGTAACCGTTCCTGAATCACCCGAGCGAGTGGCCGCAATCACACTTTCAACACCGACACTGCTATTATCAGGGATATTGTAGCTGTTGGTGTTGCTGTAAGTTGCTGGGCCTCCGGTATTACCACCACCTGTAGACTCATTATAGCTTGCGATAAGATTGACTCCGCTAAAGGCGCTATAACCTTGTACCATAACGTAATAAGTGCCTGATTGTGCGGTTGTGATTGGGCAGGACTCGAGGTTACCGTTTTTCCAAGGTCGGCAGTCGTAATCACTGGTAGTTGGTGAAGCGCCGTATTGCACATAGAGATCTGCATCGCCATTACCACCACTCATATTAAAGCTTAGTTCGCTGGCACCAGCAGGAACATCAAGTGAGTAATAGAGTTCATCACCTTTAGCGCCCGCTAAGTTAACTTTAGCTACGCCGTTTGTTAGCACATTATCTCCAGTACCTGGATCAGTTGGGCCATCGCATGAGGCGTCTAAATAAGCTTTTGCTGCCTCAGCATTCACTAGACCAAAACCTGTTTTATTATCACGTCCTGCAACATCCAAATCATCAGCTGTGGCTTTTAGTGCTTGTCGAATTTGCTCTGAATTACATTGGGTATGATGGCTCCAAACTAACGTGGCAACTCCAGATACATGTGGTGTTGCCATTGAGGTACCGTTGTAATATTCATAGTCCTCATTATCAGTATTAGATACATTGACGTTACTACCTAATTGATTTCTTAGGGCCAAACCTGTAGCGCGATCAACTGAAACTGACACGATTGGGGCTTCGTTATTACTGTCGACTAAAAACGGATTTTGTAGACCCGGTAGTGCACTATTACTGTATACGATTGCAGCTTGTGCACCGGCGTTAGCACAGGCTTTTACTGCGTCGATTTCAGGATAGCTTGTCCCTTGGTTACCTACACGCTCAACTAAACAGACTTTATTGCTCATGTTGCCGCAGTTAAAACTGCTGCCATTGATAGTACATTCTGCTAGCGTACCACTGGCGCTGCCGATTAACGGCGAGCTTACGTGGTTAGTACCTGATCTTACATAACGATTGTGGGGGACGATGCCATTATCAAAGTAAGACTGACCTGCAATGGTGATATCTGCAAGACGTCCTTCGCCGCGTGTAACAGTTGAAAGAATTGCCTCACCTGGACCAGATATTTCAACTTGGTCGGTATATTGTGAAAACGCTGCGTGATCTTTATTACTATCAACGGCGGCCACTGACATCACCGAATCATAAGATGCAGGGTAGCTATGGCTGCTATTACCGTCGTTACCCGCAGCGGCAATAAGTAGTACGCCATTACCTTGGTGTGCGGCGAGCGCATTTCTTTCGCTGTTGCTTGAGCTTGCTCCACCTAAGCTCATTGTCACCACATTGGCGCCATTATTGACGCAAGTGTCAACTGCAGAGATCAGAGATGATGAGTAGCCCCAGCCCGATGCATTAAATACCTTAATCACGTGAATATTGGCATTTTGATTCGGCATAACACCGACTACACCCTCATTATTTGCTATTGCCGCAATCGTGCCGGCTACATGGGTGCCATGAGCATTACCAGCTCCTGGATCAAACCAGTTACCCGTTCCTGAATTATTGCTACCGGTTACATTGTTAGCATTAAGATCGTTATGAGCTCTGTCATACCCTGAGTCAATAATACAAATCGTGCGGTTACCTGCCAGATTATCGCTAATGCTGGTTGCTCCTACATAGGTTTGCCCCCAAGGAGTCGTTTCTGCTAATAATCGGCGTGGCACGTCTTCTTCTACATAATCTACATCGGCGCGAAATCTAAGTTGCTGTAGTTTGTTGTCATCTAATTTTACGGAGTAGCTATTACTGCGACCAATACGTTTCATTTCTTTTGCTGCAACACTGTTAAGAGCGCGAAAATGTGAGAATACTTCATTGGTTCTTGGCTCATATTGCGCACTTTGGAGCCCGTTAATGGATTGGGTAAACCCTGCACTAGGGTTAGCATTTTTAAATTTGACGATATAACGCTTAGGTAAAGGGTTTTCTTGAGTGAGCTGCTGCGAATTACCTTGAAGTTTAAGGTCCAAAGAGGGGGCGGCATTTATGCTTGTAGAGATAGCAAGTGCTAGTACCGAAAGCGATAGCGCTGTCTGTTTGACATTTTTTTTAGTCATTACTGTCTTCCATGTTTTTAGGTTATTTATTTGTTTTTAGTATTTTTTGCAGAGCAAAATCTTGAAAAGTTGCTCTTGAGATAAAGAATGTATCCATGGAAAGGTTGGTTGTAAACAAAATGTTAATTTTGGGGTGGGGAAGGAATAAATAGAAAGTACTAAGCAGAAAAAAACCTGCTAATGATTAATTATGCTAAATAGATGTCTTATTTTAGCTTTTTAGTCGGTTTTGGTGGGTTAGTATTGTTGGTGGCTATTTTACTATTTACGAATTGGTTTATTTGTATAAAGTAGTCAAAAAGTTTTATTTAGATTTAACTAATATTAAGTGTATGAATTCATAGTTGAAATACATAATGCAATTATTGTTATATGTTATTGCTACTTAAAATAAGAGGGGTGGGTGAATTAGCTAAGTTAACTGCTTTTTATAACATTAATATTTTGATGTCTTTTATATAAAAAAAGCTGCGTAAGCAGCTTTTTATGGCGTAAATTAAATAGAGTGGTATGGTATTTAGCGCTTTTCCGTCATTAATGTTTGGTAGCCACCACCGTTGTAAACATTAGTAAAGCCCGCGTTTTCTAACATTTTGTCAGCGATACCGCTGCGATTACCGCTGCGGCAGTAAACCACTACTGAGCGGTCTTTTGCGATTTCTTGCTGGCTAAAGGCTTGATTAATCTGCTGGTAAGGAATGTTGATAGCGTCTGGTAGATGGCCTTGGGCAAATTCTTCAGCTGTGCGCACATCAATAACTAATGCACCGGAGTCAATTTTTTGCCAAGCGACTTTAGCATCAAGCTCCGCTGCTGTTACTACTGAACTAAATACAGTAAGTAGTAAGCTTAACCCTAATAAGAAAACCATCATTTTTGGCTGTAAAAACTGTAGTTTAAACGCGTTACTCATCAAAATACCTTATTTTTGTTATTCATCAATGTTCGGCTGTTGCTAATTGGGCTTCAGATTGAAAGCCCATTTTGCGTAAAATAATCGCCGCGGGACAAAATTGAGTATAGGCGCTTTGTAATAAATTTGCCCCTATAAAAACTGTGAACCAGATAAAATTATCGTTAATCCATATAGTTAAGGCTACTGATAGTAATACCATTAATCCGGCAAAAGCCATGGTTGCGCGTTCAACTGACATAGTGCTTCCTTATTTTGATTTTGATTGAGCGGTTATTTTTGCAAGTTAGCTTGGCTTTATAGCGAGCCAAGCAGTTTTAAATTACGAGTAGCGCTTTTTCATCACGGCGTAATACAGCACAGGGATCACCACCAAAGTGAGTAGGGTGGAGATCAAAATGCCGAAGATAAGGCTAATGGCGAGTCCATTAAAAATCGGATCATCGATAATAAATAACGCACCTATCATAGCCGCAAGGGCTGTAAGCATGATGGGTTTTGCACGTACCGCACCGGAATGAATCACTGCTTGCTGAAATGGAACGCCTGCCGTAGTTTGTTGATGAATAAAGTCCACCAACAATATTGAGTTGCGCACTATTATTCCGGCGAGTGCAATCATGCCTATCATGGAAGTGGCGGTAAATTGTGCTCCCAAGAGCGCATGGCCAGGCATAACACCGATTATGGTCAGCGGGATAGGCGCCATGATGATGAGTGGCACCAGATAAGATCTAAATTGTGCAACCACCAATAGGTAAATGGCAATCATACCTACAGCATAAGCTATGCCCATATCTCTAAAGGTCTCGTAAGTGATTTTCCATTCGCCGTCCCAAAGCACTGCAACGCTATCTATACCGCTAGGTTGTTCAATGTAATGTTGTTCGAACGTAAAGCCTGAATGGTCATTCGACTGGTTTTGCTTGTTGATTTGCCCGACCATATCGAACATGCCATACAGCGGGCTGTCGAGTGGTCCTGCCATATCAGCAACCACCATGATCATAGGGATCATATTTTTATGAATAATCGGCGCATCAATATGGCCTTTGTTAATCCTTACCAACTCTGATACGGCAACCGTTTGACCGTTGCTGCCGCGTAATGTCAAATTCAACACTTGGTCTAAATCAACTTTGGCGCCTTCCTGTAACTGCAGGTTTATTGGAACTGGGTATTTTTGATTGCTCTTATGCAGGTAGCTGACATTTTTGCCGCCAACAGAGGTCGCGATTAAGTCAACAACTTGCTGATATGGCACGCCTAGTAAGCTGGCCTTACTCCGGTCGATGATTACCTGCCACTTTTGCGCTGCTGCAGGTAGATAGATGTCAATATCGACCACATCTTGAGTTTGCTTGAATATGCCTAGTAACTGATTAGCGGCTTGCTCGCGAATTGCTTCGCTAGGACCATAAACTTCTGCAAGAATAGGTGACCATACAGGCGGCCCCGGAGGCACTTCAACGATTTTTATATTGGCATTGTATTTTACGCCAATGGCTTGCAGTGGAGCTCGAACGGATAGCGCAATACTATGACTGTCGCGGTCACGATGCTTTTTATCAACTAAGTTGACTTGAATATCGCCAAGCTCTTGGGTTTGACGTAAGAAATAGTGGCGTACTAAACCATTAAAGTTAATGGGTGCACTGGTGCCTGCGTAAAGCTGATAGCTCGCAACTTCCTCTACTTGATTAAGATAACGGCCAAGCTCTTTCAGTGCCTTTTGAGTTTGTTCTACCGGCGTGCCTTCTGGCAGGTCGACCATGACTTGAAACTCTGATTTATTATCAAAAGGCAGCATTTTAAGTACCACGAGTTTGGCCATAGGCAAAGCAACGGCGCCAGCAATTAAAATGAAAATCGCTGCCGCTAAACCAACTCGCGCTTTGCGGGCATGTTGCCCTAGTACAAATGGTCCAATTAAGTGATTAAACAATCTAAACATCAGCCCTTGATTATCATCAGTGACATGATTGGCTGTATTTGCACTAGATGGTTTTCGCAATAATTTTCGGCTAAGCCACGGCGTTACCATAAAAGCGACCGCCAATGAAATCAGCATTCCCATACTGGCGTTGATTGGAATTGGGCTCATATACGGACCCATTAGTCCAGATACAAAGGCCATAGGCAGTAGCGCTGCAATCACGGTAAAGGTTGCCAAAATTGTCGGGCCGCCAACTTCATCAACGGCTATTGGAATTAACTCAGTAAATGAGCGTTTGCCCATTGCCATATGGCGGTGAATATTTTCAACTACAACAATCGCATCATCGACGAGAATACCTATCGAAAAAATCAGTGCGAACAGGGAAATACGATTTAAGGTAAAGCCCCACGCCCAAGAGGCAAATAAAGTGAGTGCCAAAGTAATGATAATGGCAATGCCAACGACTGCTGACTCTCTAAGTCCCATGGTAATAAGTACTAACAATACCACTGCTGCTGTGGCAAACATCAGTTTTAGAATAAGCGTATTGGCTTTTTCACCAGCAGTTTCGCCGTAGTTACGCGAAACACTGACTTCAACTCCTTTTGGGATCAAAACGTTTTGCAGTGTCTCGATGCGCTGCATAATATTATTGGCGACATCAACGGCGTTTTCACCGGGTTGTTTGCCAATAGCTATGGTGACAGCAGGATAAATATTGTATTTATCACCATGCCAAGCACTTTGGGTCGGCAGCGCAGCTTTAAGGCTGATGTCAGCAAAATCAGCTAGATATACAGGTGCTGAATGACCCTGGCTGTCTTGCTTTACCGCAACCACAAGTTGTTTAACATCTTCAATATTTTGCAGGAATTGCCCGGCTTGGACTTTTATCTCTTGGTTACCTTGAACCAATGAGCTGGGCATTGAAATGTGATTGTTGCTTAGTAAGCTTTGGTTCATTTCATCGAACGACACGCCATAGTAATTCATTTTTACCGGATCGATTCTGACATTTAGACTTAGCTGATGATCGCCAAAAGAACTGATCTCTCTGGTTCCCGGGATCCGTTTTATCTCAGTTTCTAATCCATTTGCGACTTGAGTGAGCATTTCTGCTGACACTGATGAATCCTTTGACCATAAGGTTAGGCTAATAATTGGCACATCATCTATGCCGCGTGGCTTAATCTGCGGTTCACCCACACCTGCTGCTAGCGGCAACTTGTATTGGTTTGAGTAAAGCTGGTTATAGAGTTTTACAATGGCATCATTACGTGAAATCCCTACTTCGAAGGCCACAATAAACAGCGCACCATCAGGCTGAGAGAAAGAATATAGGGTATCGATACCTTTGATTTCTGAAATTATTTGTTCGGTCGGCAAGGTCACCAAGTTTTCAACCTCGCGCGGAGTGGCGCCGGGGAAGGGCACAAACACATCGGCAAAGGTGACATCAATCTGCGGTTCTTCCTCTTTAGGCGTGACCACCACGGCAAACAGTCCGAATAATAAACCTAAAAGCGCTAATAACGGCGTAATGGCACTGGACTGAAAGGCACGCGCAATACGGCCTGAAATTCCTAAATCCTGCTGAGTTGGCATAACGACTATCCTAGTTTCAACTTACTAATTTCAATGCTGTATGACTTGAGCGTGAACGATGATTAGTTATTTTTGTCGAGCGTTTGCAGCGCTTGATAGGCCTCTTTAGCGACAACATCACCGCTAGAAAGCCCTGCTAAGATCTCGACGTTACCGCTGTCACTTTGCCCGGTTCTCACTTGAGTGAGCACCCAACTGTTATTTTGCAGTACATAAACTGCGCTTAACTCATTCATGGTGAGCAGTGATGATTCAGGTAAAAATATGGCTGGGCGGCTAGCAGCTAAAAACTGTGCTTTGACTAAGCTACCTGGAATGACGCTCGTTAGGTTTTCAGGTAGGTTTATCCGTACTTTATAGCTATGAGTATTGGGGTCAACAAAGCTAAATAACGTGAACTGCTGGCTTTCTACTTGCTCGCCATTTGGCAGTAGGAGTTTAATTTGGGGCTGAGCTTTCACCGCACCAATATAACGCTGGGGTACATGGGCAACTGCGCGCATTTGGTTTAGCGAGTAACCGGAATATAAGGCTTGGCCTGGGCTAACCGTTTCGCCTTCTTCAACGTGCCTTTGGCTGACAATGCCTGAAAATGGGGCGGTGACAACCGTATATTTTACTGATTCAGTCGCCTGAGTAATTCTGGCATTGGCAGCGCTAAGTTGTTGCTCCGCCGCTTTAGCATTCGCTTCAGCTTCGTCCATCGCTCCTTGAGAAATCGCGCCTTGAGGAAACAATGTTTGATGGCGGGCTAATTGACGCTGCGCTTCAATGTTTATCGCTTGTGCCTTGGCACGTTCGGCATTAGCTGTAGCAAGCTGCGCCCCTTGTTCTACATTGGTGATCTCTAATAATGGCGCACCATTTTCCACCACATCGTTAATATCGTAATTCAGTTTTAATATTCGACCTGATGTTTGCGCTGACACGGTTGCGGCTTTTACTGGTTCAACATAGGCATCAAGAGATACGATATTTGCTGAAGGCGTTAATTCAACCTTTATTGTCTGCAGTGCCTCAGCTGATTGTGCTGTGGTACTGGCGGAAATTAATGCGCTTATCAATACTGCTTTGACTATCTTCGAGTTGTGTAGGGCGTTTTTCATTGTAATTTATACCAAAAACTCATTCATGCAATAATTCTAATGGATGTGTTTTTTATATGCAATAAATATTCATTAGAGGAATACGATGGATGAGTTGTAAGTAAATCATGCCGAATGTTGGAGCAGTAGAATGTTGACTCAGTAGCGTGCTTATTTTTTTAGGATGTTCTGAATCAATGTCTATGAAAGGTCAGCTTTGAGTCGCTAGGTTGCTAGGTTGCTAGGTTGCTAGGTTGCTAGGGGGCAATGGCAATGAGGTCATTAGAAGAGGAGGCGATGAATTTAAAATCGCTAGAAGTTAGCTACTGTAATGTTGGCGGTATTTGCACGGATCAGGCAATTGGTATTGCTAGCCCTAGAGATTGTTTTATTGAGCTGACAGAGGTTTACTTTTGGTGAGCGTAAAGTAAACCTCTAGATGAACATTGCTACTTCAGGCTTCAGAAGCCTTAGGTATATAGCGTTAATCTGCTAGGTGATTAGCTTTTCTAGTCGCTTAGTCCATTTAGTCATTTAGATAGTAGGTTAGGGTAGATACGATACGTACTTTTTTGATGTAAGGGGTATTGCTATCACGGTCATTAATACTAAATTGCCCTTGAGCTGCTTTTTTGATTTTACCTAGTTTAGAGTCTGAATCTTTGGCAAACTTCTCGGCAACCTGTCGAGCATTTTGAGTGGCCGATTGGATCATTTCAGGTTTGACGTCATTGAGCTTGGTAAATAGAAACTGTGCTTTGCTATTGTAATCTTGATCAGATATGGCGATGCCATCTTTAGCGAGGCTGAGCATATTGCTGCGAGTGCTTAGGAGCAAATCAACTTGCTCAGTATACAGTGAGATGGAGATTGCTGCTGAGTAGCGGTATTTCACATTCGGATCGACATAACCCTGTGCTTGCCTGTCGTTTATGGCTGGTAAGGCAACGGTTATTTCATCATCACTGAAGCCTTGTTGTTTCAAAAAGCTGACCACTTTAGCGGTTTTATTCTCAACACTTTTATAAAGTTGGTTAAGATCGTTACTTACCTCGGTAAAGCGTATGGGCCAGATGGCGACGTTGGCGCGCACTTCTTTTTCAGCTAAACCTTTAACGGTTACAGTCCGTTCCATGGCTTTCATTTTGATAAGCTTATCGCCAACAGTGTTACCCAACATGATTAGGCCTATACACAGTAAGCCGCCAAGGATAAGCGCTGCAAGGGCATTGTTTTTAGACATGGTATTTTCTCGCTGAAAAATTATGCCTTTACGTTAACAAGGATTGAGCAAGTAAAACAAATGAATTTAGTTTTACGTATTTCAGCCAATAAAAAAGCCGCACTGAGTGCGGCTTTTTAAGCTGTCTAGAATTAAGCGTTTAGCTTAAAACTGATAGTTGTATGCTAATGAGAAGTAGTTAGCACCAGTGCTAGTTGTTGCGGTTAGTGTGCCATTTAGGCCGCCTAACGATTTTTCCGTCACTTCAGTATCACGGCCAGTTACGTATGCATAACCAAAATCAACTGATGAGTGTTTGTTTAACTTATAAGTTGCACCAGCAGTAAACCAGTTACGGTCAGAATCTGGGATAGAGATTGACTCGATATCACCAACAACACCTTGGTCGTATGCAATACCTGCACGTAGTGTCATTTTTTCATCTAATTGGTAAGTTACACCGGCACTTAGGAACCAAGAATCGTTCCATTGGTATTCTTTAAGCACTGTAGTGCCATTGTTATCGTGTAAATCAACAGATGTAAAATTGCTCCACTGAGTCCATTGCGCCGTGTAGTGCACTGCAAAGGCATCTGTTAGCTGGTGGAAACCGGCAAACTGAGCAATATCAGCTAGTGGTACTGTTAATTCATCATATTCAGTACCAAGACGGTTTAGGGTGCCTTCAGCTTCGATATCAGGACTGAAGCGGTAGCTAAGACCAAAACGGTTATTAGCGTTCATTTCATAGGTGACACCCACGATACCACCAAAACCGATACCATCAGCTTCAACATCAACAAAGTTTACTGAGTTTGGACCAGTAAGAACTGTTTGACCGTCACGAGTCAGTACACCTTCACCGTGAATAATATCTAGGCCTAAACCTACGCTCCATTGGTCGTTGATGCGGGCCGATACGCTAGCGTTGAAGTTTACTGTTGTGACTTCGGTATTACCAACAAGATCACCTGGAACTGGTAGGTTTCCACCTGCCGTTAAGTCACTAGTGTCAGTACCTGTACCGTAATTAGAAAATGCAGCTAGGCCAAATGCGAAAGTGTCATTGATTGGCTGAATATAGTATGCGTTTGGAATAACCTTTCCTTCAGCGGCATTGGCTACATGGCCGTACTCAACAGTTTCAAGAGGAGGACGAGTCCAGTTCGCATCCTGCACTTCAACTGTTACATCGGCGTAGGTCATACCTACTGAGATAGCTTTGTCATCGAACATCGCCATTGCTGCAGGGTTACGAGCTAAAACTGATGCGTTATCTGCAATTACAGCGTCACCGGCGAATGCGCGGCCGATACCTGCTGCAGATTGGCTATTTAGCTGGAAGCCGGCTGCCATTGTTTGTGTGCTTGCTAGAGCTACTGATACTGCAATAAGAGTCTTGTTGAAATACTTCATTATTATTCATCTCTATTATTTTTGGTCCCGCTTATTTTAGGCCAATTCACTGTGATTGACGGCAGGATCCACTTATTAGACCAGTGCATAGTAGGTAGTAGAGGGCAAGCTAACAACTCCGACCAGAGATTGTTTTTTGTTAAGTATTAGTTAATTACAACATCGGTGTCTGCTTATATATAAAGCAGTTAATTGAAACAGCTAAAAGAAAGTATAGCCAACACGGACTTGCAGTACGCAGCAGGTTTCACTACTCGTTAATGGGATGTAACTGTAAGAAATTTAAGGCGCTTATTCTGAAAAATAAAAAAGCGTACAAGTGTACGCTTTTTGTCTGTTTTAGCTATTTACTGTGTTTATAGCTTAGCTTCGAAGTGGTCAAACTGCTGTTTGATTGTCTCAGAAGGAGCGTTAATCTTACTTACAATAACACCTGCTAGGCTGGCTAAAATAAAGCCTGGCAAGATCTCATAAATATCGAAAATACCACCGTCTAGCTGTTTCCAAATGACAACGGTTAAGGCACCAACCACAATTGTTGCAATGGCGCCGTTACGGCTATAATCACGCCAAAATAGTGCTAATAATACAACTGGACCAAATGCGGCGCCAAAGCCCGCCCAGGCATAGCTCACTAAACCTAAAACACTGCTTTCCGGATTGAGTGCCACAATGCCGGCAATGACAGCAATAGCGAGTACGCCAATACGACCAACAAGCATAAGCTCGTTACTTTGGGCTTGTGGGCGTAGCCACTTCTTATAGAAATCTTCAGTGATAACGCTTGAACAAACAAGCAGCTGAGAATCGATGGTGCTCATAATTGCTGAGAGAATGGCAGCAATTAGCAGCCCGCCAATCCATGGATTAAATGCAGCATGTGCAAGGTGGATAAATACTGTTTCTGGGTTAGCAAGTGGAGCAGCAGCAAAATATAAGCTACCCGCAATACCTGTTGCTAATGCACCAATAAGAGCAAGTAACATCCAGCTCATGGCTATACGGCGAGAAACTGGTATATCGTTTGGTGTTGCGATGGCCATAAAGCGCGACAGAATATGTGGTTGACCAAAGTAACCTAATCCCCATGCGAGCAGCGAAACAATCCCAAGCACCGTCGTGTCTTCACTGATAAACGCAAGCATCTTTGGATCGATGTTTTCCAATCCTGCTTGTGTTTCTGGCTGGCTCATAATAGCAACAGGCACTATTAGTAGGGCAACTAACATCAAACAACCTTGGAAAAAATCGGTCCAGCTCACCGCAAAAAAGCCACCAACGAAAGTATAAGCAACAATAATGGTTGAACCTATGATTAACGCTAGGGTGTAATCTAAACCAAAGACTTTTTCAAATAAAATAGCGCCGCCGACCATGCCAGACGAAGCATAGAAGGTAAAGAACACTAAAATAGTAACGGCTGAAACGAGCTTTAATATGCCTTTGTTGTCTTCAAAACGTTTTTCAAAGAAGTCAGGCAGAGTTAATGCATTGTCGGTAAACTCGGTATAAACACGTAAGCGTTGCGCAACAAACAACCAGTTTAGCCATGCGCCAAACACTAGACCAAAACCAATCCATGCTTCACCAAGTCCGCCGAGGTATACAGCGCCGGGTAAGCCTAGTAGTAGCCAGCCTGACATATCTGATGCACCAACACTCAATGCTGTTACGCCCGGCCCCATGCCGCGTCCGCCTAGAATGTAATCGTCGACCGAATCTGTCGCTTTATAAGCCCATAAGCCAATTCCCATCATTAAAGAGAGATAGCCTATAAAAGTAATTAAAATGGGTAATTCAATTGTCATGTGTGATTCACGCTTCTTTTATTTTCGATGTGTGGGAGCGCTATGTTAACAGAAGTATGAGCTGGAGCCCAATAAAGGGGAGAAATGTGATGAATTACAACCAATAATGCCTAGTTGGCATCATTGGTTGTAAAGGATTTAGATGAAACTTTGTTTTATTTCGCTTTTAACAAAGTTGAGATCTTGGCTTTGCTCACCGACAAGTAACATATAGGCATTATCTGTTTCAAAGCCCATGCCTTTGTATTTATTATCGGCAAAAGCCTCTTCCAGCACTAACCTGTCTTCTAGTGGCACAATAAACAGGGTGACTTTACCTTGTTCGCCTTGCATTACCAAATGCAGGCTTTGTACGCCTTGGAAGTCACAATAAGTGCTATAAAATACTTTGCCGGGTTGCTGAGTAAATTTCATATTTTGACCGCCACGAAGGGAGGCCAATTGAAAGTTAACATCTTGATATTGTACATCTCGGTCAATATGCAACGCTTTGTCTTCGTGATACACGTGAGCAAGAGCATGTTGACTTAAGTCAACCGGTCCCATTCTGAGTAAGGTAAATGTCATACCAGCCAGAAAAGCCACAGATGCGACAAGAGCAAAGGCAAAACCGGTTTTGCGGCGCTGTGTGTGATGGTGCTGCAATTGCTGTTTAAGTAGCAGTTTGGCGGCAAGATCATCGGGCACATCAATTTTCAGCGCTTGGTCAATTTTATTATCGAGCTGCTTTAGATCATTTAAAAACGCATCATGTTCCGGTGAGTCTTTAGCTGCTTTAAGAAAGTCAGGATCTTGGTTATTGGGTTCACTGTAGGCCTGGCGGCGGAATTTTAACTCATCCATTGGATTGCCCCCTGTGACTTGGTTGTTCAAGTACATCTTTCAATTGGTTTCTCGCGCGAAACAGTCGCGTCATTACGGTGTTACGATTTAAGTCGAGGAGTTTAGCGATTTCATCGCCACTGAATCCACCTATCACTTGTAGTAATAATGGTTCACGGTATTCCAGCTCAAGTTTGGCTATTTGTCGACGCAACAAGTGCTGTTCAGCATGCTCCTCAGTGCTCCCTGAGAAGGTATCTTCGATAAATTCTTGCTCGACATCTGAGTAGTTAAATTGTTTACGTTCAAAACGCCTTGCGTTTTCGCGGCGTAAAATCGTTATTAACCATGACTTCGCGGCTTTTTCATCTTTTAAAGAATCAAGCGAACGCCAAGCCCGAAGGAAGGTTTCCTGAGTGATGTCTTCTGCAATGTGTTTATCGCCGCATAGCCAATAGGCGAAGCGATATATATCTGCATGAAGTGCCCTGACAAGGCTATCGTATCGTCGTTGTTTGCTAACCATGTCTGAGGAGACCGTGGACTTTGATTTTTTATTTCGCCAACTTTCAAACATTTTTAATTTTTTTAATTGGATCAATAAAACACAGCTTAACCTTGTTACTGGAGGAATACCAATTACGCTGTTTATTTAGAATGAGTTGCAGATTTAGAATATGGGGCAAGTTAACGTTGCTTTGTACTCACGACTAGATATAAGCAAGGAGTTTGAATCCCAAGGCTTAGGGAAAGGATTGCTGTATATAGGAACAAAAGGATCGAGAACGTAGATCAGTGGTTGGTCGTAAGCACGGTTCAAAACAAGCGTGTGAAGCTATTGAGGTAGCTAATAAGTGAGGCAGCCAATAAATGAGGTAGAAATAAAATTAAGCCCAAAAGCGCTTAATGCACTTTCGGGCTTTTTAGATTTAAAGTGCTAAAACTATTATCGCTGAACTGAGTCAATAGCGCTTTATACAGATTAAGGGTTCAACTGCCTCAATGCCGACGTATTAACGTTTTGCTGCTCTGATTTTGCCGCTTTAACCACATTAATTAGCTTAGCGTAATCGACAGCTTCAGCTGGTTTTTTCGAGCTGCCTACAGGGCTAGTATTTACCGAATTAGCATTTACCGAGCTGGTATTTACAGGTGCATAAGCCGCTTTTTGCATAAGGCTAATGCTTTTAGCGATAAAGTCATCGGTCATTGCAATTTGACTTAATGACATAGGTCGCTGGTAAAGCTCGGTGTAGTAACGGCTTATACTGTTTAATACTTGAGTTGGGTTGTTTGCATCACAAGCGACTTTTAACTCTGCAAAACTCGAGCTTGGTGATGAGCTGGCAATTACCGCTTTAGCTGCAGGTTTTGCTTTGATCTGTTTACGTGCATTTATCCATAGCATTAGTGTGACTAGCCATAACAGCGCCAGCACTAAAGATAACCATGGCCAGAATCCTGCACTGGTGTTGGTTGCGGGCTCTTGTGTTTGTAGCTGTTGTGGCTGCGGTGGGGCTACAACAGCGCCTTTTATCACAATAGTGCGCGCAGGCAGGGTGGCAAATTGCTGCTTATTTAGGTGCGGATTCCACCAAGGTACTTTGATCTCAGGCAGAGTATAAGTACCACCGCTTGTTGCTACAATCGCAGTGGTTTGTGTTAGCTGAGCCACCATTTGATTTTCACGTAAGAATGTATTGCGCTGCGCTTTTTCTGGATAGGTTTTTAATGCTGCAGGTGCCGATAAACTAATTTCCGGCAGGCTCGTTTCATCTGTATTTGATGCTAAAAGGGTAATTGTACGGGTTATCGGATCGCCAATATTGTATTCGACAGTTTTCTCAGGCCAATCTTCTTTTAATACCACCAAATCAGATACTAACCACTCGCCATGATAATCTTGAGGAATAGGCTTTATTTGCACTTTTATATCTGGCGCTTGAGTTTGAGTTGGCTTGCTTTCGTTAAACGAGAACATGGCACCATTGCGTCTTGATTGCACTAACACGTCACCAGCAAAGCTGGCGCCAGTGATGCTCAACTCACCTGGTTGGTCGGCAATGATTGAATAATTTCGCTCGATGACTCGGTAGCGGCGACCGTTAACAATTTCGGTGCTATCGCTGTCTTCACCCAGCTGCTTTATTTGAGCGCCATTGAGATCGGGCGCATTTAATACACCACGCTGTAGTTCTAGAGCCAAATATAGCTTCACTGTATAAGTAAGCATTTGCCCGACATAGGCCTCTTCATTTGAGAGGCTGGCGCGCATAAATATATTTTGCATTTGCTGTGGCTGAGAACCTGCTTTTAACACTGATAGCTGGATTGGTGTAGAGCTAACCCCATCAATAATAAAGGCTGGAATAACAATATTCCCAGCTTTTTTAGGCGACAGCAAAACTTGCCAGCGTGTTTCATTAGAAGCATCAAAATTCATGATCTTCTTGCTGCGACTGATGCTGGTGCGGCCCACCATAAAGTCTTTAAGCAGTGCTGAAGTATCTAATTTGCCACTATTGATATCGTCATCAGCTGTGACGGTGAGCACCAGAGTTTCGCCTTCCATAATCGGGTTGCTGTCAACTGATGCTTGCAGTTGCGTCAGCGCACTTGCTGGAAAGGTGGTTAGGGCGAGAAGCGCCAACACAAAAATAGACCGTATTACCACTGTTCGTTTTCCTTAGAATTGATGCCTTGATGGCGACGTTTCTGATACTCAAGTTGCATTTTGTTGCGCAGTAATACCTGCGGATCATCAGCAATAGCGCGAAGTGCTCGCTCCATTTCTGGTGGCAGAGGTTCATCTGCGGGTAATGCTGTTGCGGCAACTTGTTCAGACTGTTCAGCTGACTGCTCAGTGTTTTCTTCAGTTTGTGCTGCAGAGTTTGATTGAGCTTGTTGCTCCGTCAGTTGTTTTTGCTGTTCAGATTGTTGAGCTGGTGGTTCGCTCGCAGAGGCTTGCATTTCCGCGTCATTGTTTGGCTGCTGCTCATTTGTTTCACTTTGACTGCTTTGCTGTTCATTTTGAGCTTCATCTTGTGGAGGCTGTTGCTCGCTATTTTGCTCTGAAGTTTGCTCATTATCTGATGACTGCTGCTCTGATTGCTCTTGAGATTGCTCTGATTCAGATTGCTGCTGATCATTAGATTGTTTATCTTGAGCTTGTGACTGACTATCCTGCGACTGATCACCCTGTGATTGTTCATTCTTTGACTGATCACTTTGCGACTGTTGATCTTGAGGGCCATCGGGTTTGTTTTGCTGCTCAGAGTCTTGATTCTGACCGCTATTTTGCTCTTGTTGCTGTTGTAATTTTTTGGCTAAATCCAAATTCGTTTGTGCTTGGGGAAAGTCCGCAGTTTGTTCTAGAGCCGCTTCGTAACGTTTTTGCGCTTGTTGATATTGGCCTTGTTGCATTAACGCGTTACCTTGGTTGTATAAACCTTTGGCTGAGTTATCTTGCTCAAAAGCTGTGAGTGCCTCAGCGTATTTGCCGGCTTTGTATAGTGCACTGGCTTGCCATTGAAGCTCATCAAACTGGTTAGCAGCAGCTTCATAGTCTTCAGTTTTGTAGGCTTGCATCGCTTGTTGATCTTGTGTTTGCCATAAATTATCCCAAGTGCTGGCATAGACCACATTGTTTGGCAGCACAATAATCAATAGTGCTACTGCAGCTAACATGCCACTTCTAAAACTCAGTAACGCCGGAAGTAATAATAACAAGGCGACATAAGGCCCCAGATCTACCCAAGTTTCACCTTGTAAATCACTGGCTTTGGTATCATTTGTATTAGCAAGCCACTGTTTAATTTGGGTTATATCACTGCCATCGGCACGATTAGCCACCATGATGCCATTAGCATCACTTGCTAACTCATCTAGTAGGGCGTAGTCAGTTTTAGCTATGACCACTTGATTTGCGTTATCTCGCAGCAGTTGCCCATCTGGTAATTTAATGGGCGCACCTTGTTGGCTACCAAAAACAAAAATAGCCAAACGATAAGGACTGTCTTTTACGGCCGACTGCCCCCGCTTGAACTGCGCCACTGAAATGCCATCGGTAAATAACACAATATCGCCGCGAAGGTGGCCACCTTGGCTGAGTAAAGACTGTGCCTGAGTAATCGCTGCTTCAAGGTTTGAGCCTCTAACGGGCATAATACTCGGGGTTAATGTTGGTAGTAAGTTTAATAATGTAGCTTTATCGCGGGTGAGGGGGCTAATGGCAAATGCATCGCCTGCATAAGCAATTAATCCAGTTTCGCCATCACTGAGTTCACCAATTAGATCGGTTGCCCGATATTTTGCTTGAGTTAAGCGGTTTGGCGCTAAATCGTCGGCGTACATAGACAGAGACATATCCATCACCAGTACTCGACCTTGGGTTGACTCATATACGGGCAGTGAGCGTTTTTCGAATGCTGGGCCTGTAAGTGCAAATACTGCAATAAACCAAGCTAGTGCAAGGTAATACACATTGTTGCGCTTTTTATTGCTTACACCACCCACCAATATTTTGGCTAGGTGCGGCGCGATATAGTGATCCCAACTTGAGCTGGCGGCTTTGCTTTTAAAAAGTATCAATAACAGTAGTGCCAACGGCACAAGCGCAATAAACCATTCAGGACGTAAAAAATGCATGGTTAACGTCCTCCTTTGGCTGAATTAGCTTTATTGGTGCTTTTACGGCGATTGGTGCCAAAAGAGATGTAACTAAAAGACATAATAATTGATGCTAAAAGGGCTAAGGCTAGTGGCCAATAAAAAAGCTCGGCTTGTGGGCGGTAGCTAAGTTGGTCGCGCGCTACGGGCTCAAGGCTATCAATTACTTGATAGATTTTTTCAAGCTCTTCGGTGTTGCGAGCGCGAAAATATTGGCCACCTGTGACACTAGCGATTTGCTGTAGTTGAGTTTCGTCTAGATCCATCGATGGATTGACGCGTTCTTTGCCAAACAAGGTTCTGCGCTCCATAACATCTGCACCAACGCCTATGGTGTAGATGGTGATCCCACGCTGCTTAGCAATTTCAGTTGCTTGTTCAGGCGAAATGGCGCCAGCATTGTTAGAGCCATCGGTAAGCAAAATCAATACGCGGTTACTTTGCTCTACTTTATCAAAGCGTTTTACCCCTAAAGCAATGGCTTCTCCGATTGCGGTTTGTTTACCGACTAAGCCTATTTGTGCTTCTTTTAGGTATTGAGCAACAGTGCGTCTATCTTGAGTGAGCGGTGATTGTAGATATGCATGATCAGCAAATAAGATAAGACCAATTCGGTCGCCTTTTCTGCGTTCGATAAAGTCACTGATGACATGCTGAATAAGGGTAAAACGGTCAATGGTTTTACCATCGAGCACCATATCCTCAATCTGCATACTGCCGGACAGATCCACCGACAGCATTAAATCGCGACCTTTACTAGGCAGCTCAATCGGCTCACCAACCCATAATGGTCTCGCGCAGGCTAACACTAATAGGCACCAAACAATCCAGTAGCGTTTTTGGGTACGCTGACGCGTCTCTGTAACCACTTGATTGGATGACTGACTTGCACCGGGTAACACTAAGTGACCTGTCATTGGCTTGCTCTGCTGCTTTTTTCTAAACAACAGAGGTAAAGGTAATAATATCAATAATAAAGGCCAAGCAAGGGTTAACATGTTGCGTCCTCACTTTTTACTGCCTTTTTTAACGGCAAGGCGGATTTTATCCAGCGCTCGGCACAATTTCTAAGTTGTGTTTTGTCTGCGTCGCTAAATGCATTGGCTTGAAAACGTTTGGCCAGTAATTCGCACAACTCATCTTGCGGTGTACTGACTTGCTCATTTAACCATTTATACCAATCATTGCCGCTAAGCTGCGCCACTTGGCTGCGTGGAGAGTAACTGAGTGCAGCGCGTTTTAAAATGGCACTGACTTCATAAACAAACTGTTCATTTTGCAGCTCTAACTTTGTTAGTTCGGTTAGTGCTGCATTTTTAGCAGCATGAATTTTACGGCGGTTTTTATACCAAATTATCGTAACAGCAATGCAGCTGAGAATAAGGATTAGAGCAATCCAATATCCGTATGCAAATGGCCAAAGGCCGATCTCTGCTGGCGTTTGGATATCCTGCAGGCCAGCGAGTGCCGGATTAGCTAAGCTAGTCATTTATCTCAACGCTCCTAATTGTTGATTTAAACGACGGCCAGCATCGACAATTCGAGTTTGAACGTTCAATTTTTGCATCATTTCAATAAAGTTGTTTTGTAGCGTTTTTTGGCTCAATAGCCATTGCTCGTAACTGTTACGATCAATAATTAGCTCTTTAGCGCCTTCTCTAACCGGTAATTGAAAATGCTTGGGTAGCGTTAGCTCGCCTTGACGCAGTGGGTCGGTAACTAAAAACGCGCCAATATCACAGTGTCGTTTTAGATCTGACAATGCAGCTAAGCAGGCTGGTGAGAAGTGGCTGCCGTCAGTAACAATCCAAATTAATGATCCGGGTTTGGCTAGGCGGCGCAAACGCTGACAGGCTTTGGCCATATGATCAGGTTCAGGCTCTTGAGTCAGGTTTTGTAATTGATTGTGGTGCAGCTTTTTAATTGCTGATACCACTTGCAAAATACCTTGCTGACGACTGCGTGGTTTAAGCTCTATATGCTCATGTTCAGTAGCGATTAACGCACCTAGACGGTCGCCATGCATAATCGCATTCCAACCTAGTGTTGTGGCAAGGTGCGCTGCTTGTACTGATTGCAACATAAGGCTTGAGCCAAAATATAAGCTGCTACTTAAATCAAGTAATAGCAATACTGGGCGCTCACGCTCTTCGACAAAAAGTTTGGTGTGTGCTTGACCGGTTCGTGCGGTTACACGCCAATCTATAGTGCGCACATCGTCACCACTTTGGTAGTGGCGCACTTCGGCAAACTCCATACCTCTGCCTTTTATTAAACTGGCGCGGTGACCAGCAAGGCTCGCCTTTGCCTTGGCACGTTTTTCTGGCAGCGCTTTGGCTAAGCTTTGGCAGGCTAGGAGTTCTTTTTCAGTAATATGAATGCCGTCGCTAAACAACGGCAGTGCTGTATCGACCATTAAGGGACCGCAACTTGAGAAAGAATATGGTTGATTACATCATCGGCGTTCACACCATCAGCTTGTGCTTGATAACTCAGTAATAAACGATGACGCAGTACGTTAGGTGCAACGGCTTGAATATCTTCTGGTGACACAAAGTCACGCTCATATAAATAAGCGCGAGCACGGGCACAACGCTCTAAAGATAAGGTTGCTCGAGGGCTTACACCGTATTCAAGCCAGCTTGCTAGCTCTTGGCTATAAGCTTCGGGTTTACGTGTGGCCATAATGATGTCAACGATGTATTTCTCGAGAGGCTCGGCCAGATAGATCTGCAGTGCTTGTTCGCGCGCAGCAAATATATCGCCCTGAATAATTGGCTCTACATGAGGCGCTGCTTGCTTTAACGCTTCATTGCGAGACATTCTCATGATCTCAAATTCAGTTTCTGCACTTGGGTAATCTAAGTTCAGGTGCATTAAAAAGCGGTCTAACTGGGCTTCAGGTAACGGGTAGGTTCCTTCGTTTTCTAATGGATTTTGGGTTGCCATAACCAGAAATAATTCAGGTAGTGGGTAGCTATGTTTACCCACAGTGACTTGGCCTTCGGCCATGGCTTCTAATAGCGCTGATTGCACTTTAGCGGGTGCGCGATTGATCTCGTCAGCCAGAATGAGGTTATGGAAAATTGGGCCAGCTTCGAATTCAAAAGTTGCCGTTTGTGCACGATAAATATCAGTACCGGTTAAATCTGCTGGTAACAAGTCAGGCGTAAATTGGATACGATGAAAATCACCTTCAACACCGTCACAAAGTGCTTTAACTGCGCGAGTTTTTGCAAGACCTGGTGGGCCTTCAACTAACAAGTGTCCGTCGGCAATTAATGCAATTAGTAGATTCTCGGTGAGAACAGGCTGTCCTAAAATGACAGTGTTTAAGTATTCGCGTAACGCGTGAAATCGACTCAAAGGCATGATGCTACTCGGTTTATTTAAAGTTAGTAAGGTATAGACCAACCACATACTAAAAAATTCCCTATGGGTTTGGCTAGTACCAATTGATGTTAATAGTGCGAGCAGAGCTTTACTTGGTGACAAAATGACAGCTTTAATAGCTAACTAACGCTTTATAAAGCGTTTAATGGCGTAGCTTAATGAGTTTAATATCGAGAAAATATTAGATTAATCATTGTTAACTAACAATTTTCTTATATTTTGTAGACAAAAAAACAAACAGGTGTTTAAAACTTTTCATTAAGAAGTTAGAATCAGATCACACTTTAATGGTCAGACCTGTTTAATTTGCGGCAAATAGGTTTCTCAAGGATATAAAAAAAGCGTGTGAATACACCACGCGCAGAATAAGAGGGCAAAAAATGAGTGATAGACAACAGGTGACAAATGCCAGAGGCGAGCGGATAGCGATTGTTTCCGGTTTGCGCACGCCATTTGCAAAACAAGCAACCGCCTTTCATGGTGTGTCTGCATTGGATATGGGCAAGATGGTTGTAAATGAACTGCTGTCTCGCTCTGAGCTTGACCCTAAAGAAATTGAGCAACTGGTATATGGCCAAGTTGTGCAAATGCCAGCAGCGCCAAACATTGCCCGCGAAATTGTACTCGGTACAGGCATGAATGTAAGCACTGACGCTTATAGCGTTACTCGCGCGTGTGCAACAAGTTTTCAATCTACCGTTAATGTGGCTGAGTCAATAATGACCGGCAACATGGATATTGGTATTGCTGGTGGCGCGGATTCTTCTTCTGTTTTGCCTATTGGTGTTTCTAAAAAGCTTGCTCATGCGTTAGTTGATTTGAATAAAGCGCGTAGCTTTGGCCAGAAAATGGCTATCTTCCGTCGTTTAGGATTAAAAGATCTGTTGCCCGTTCCTCCTGCTGTTGCTGAATACTCTACAGGCTTGTCGATGGGGCAAACCGCTGAGCAGATGGCCAAGACATACAACATTAGCCGTGCTGATCAAGACGCTTTAGCTCACCGCTCTCACTCTTTGGCTACTGAAACATGGAATGCAGGTAAGTTAGCAGATGAAGTGATGACCGCCCACGTGCCGCCGTATAAGGCATTTATTGATCGCGATAACAATATTCGTGAAGACTCAAAACTTGAATCTTACGCTAAGCTACGCCCTGCATTTGATCGTAAACACGGCTCGGTTACCGCAGCAAATAGTACACCGTTAACTGATGGTGCCTCAGCGGTATTATTAATGAGCGAAGGCCGCGCTAAAGCGCTAGGTTATACACCTATTGGTTATATAAAAAGTTACGCGTTTACGGCAATTGATGTGTGGCAAGACATGTTAATGGGCCCATCTTATGCAACACCGCTAGCGTTAAAGCGCGCAGGCATGGAGTTGGAAGATCTTACGCTTATCGAGATGCATGAAGCTTTCGCGGCGCAAACACTAGCGAATATGCAGATGTTTGCTTCGAAAAAATTTGCTGCAGAAAAGCTTGGTCGTAATCGTGCGATTGGTGAAATTGACATGGCTAAGTTTAATGTTCTTGGTGGCTCTCTTGCTTATGGTCATCCGTTTGCTGCAACCGGTACACGCTTGGTGACCCAAGTATGTCATGAGCTTAAACGCCGCGGCGGTGGTACAGGTCTCGCAACAGCATGTGCTGCGGGTGGTTTAGGTGCAGCAATGATTGTTGAGGTGGAGTAATCACATGGAAAAAACATTTAATTTAAGTCGTCGTGAAGACGGGATCGCGGTACTGACAATGGACGTACCAGGCGAAACCATGAATACGCTTCGCAGTGAATTTGGCCCAGAGATCTCTGAAGTACTAGCTGAAATTAAGTCTGATAGCAGCATTAAAGGCTTAGTGCTTATTTCGGGCAAACAAGACTCTTTTGTTGCTGGCGCAGATATTTCAATGCTTGATGCTTGCAATACAGCAGAAGATGCAAAGTTTTTATCGCAGCAAGGCCATGTGGTATTTAATGAATTAGAAAACCTTTCAATTCCGGTTGTTGCAGCGATTAATGGTGCGTGTCTTGGTGGTGGATTAGAGCTAGCGTTAGCGTGCCACAAGCGTGTGTGTTCATTGCATCCTAAAACCATGATGGGCTTGCCTGAAGTGCAACTCGGTTTGTTACCTGGTGGCGGCGGTACTCAGCGCTTACCGCGTTTAGTTGGCGTGACTAAAGCACTGGATATGATGCTAACTGGCAAACAACTTCGCCCTAAGCAAGCAGTAAAGCTGGGCCTTGTCGATGATGCTGTACCTGAGTCTATTTTGTTGCGTACAGCAGTGGAAATGGCATTGGTTGGTAAGCGCCCAGCAAAGAAAAAGAAACAGTCCATCGTTAACCAAGTGCTTGAAGGCACGAGCGCAGGACGAAATATCATTTTTGATCAAGCTGCAAAACAAGTCGCTAAGAAGACCCAAGGTAATTATCCCGCGCCAAACAAGATTATTGATTGTGTTCGACAAGGTATGACTAAAGGCATGATCAAAGGCCTTGAGGTTGAAGCAAGCCATTTTGCTGAACTTGTTATGTCAAAAGAATCTGCTGCGCTGCGCAGTATTTTCTTTGCTACAACTGAGATGAAAAAAGAAACTGGCGCAGGTGATGTTGAGCCACGTAAGGTTAAAAAGGCAATGGTACTTGGTGGCGGACTTATGGGAGGGGGTATTGCCTCTGTAACCACCACTAAAGCAAAAATCCCTGCTCGAGTTAAAGATATCAATGAAGCCGGGCTAAGTAACGCATTAGCCTATGCATATAAGTTGTTAGATAAAGGCGTTAAACGCCGCCATATGACACCAGCTGTGCGTGATAACACTATGGCATTGATGACAACTACAACAGAATATAAAGGCATTAAAGATGCCGATATTGTTGTTGAAGCTGTGTTTGAAGATTTAGCCCTTAAGCATCAAATGGTAAAGGATGTTGAGCGTGAGTGTGGTGAAAATACTATTTTTGCATCGAACACTTCATCTTTACCGATATCACAGATCGCAGAGGCGGCTAGTCGACCAGAAAATGTAATTGGTTTGCACTATTTCTCACCTGTTGAAAAAATGCCTTTAGTCGAAGTCATTGCACATGAAAAAACATCTGCTGAAACCATTGCGACTACGGTAGCATTTGCTAAAAAACAAGGTAAGACGCCAATCGTAGTTCAAGACGGTGCAGGTTTTTATGTTAACCGTATTTTAGCCTTGTATATGAATGAAGCCGCGCAATTATTGCTAGAAGGGCAGAGCGTTGAGCATCTGGATAAAGCTCTGGTTAAGTTTGGATTCCCAGTTGGCCCAATGACATTACTCGATGAGGTCGGTATTGATGTAGGAGCTAAGATCTCACCTATTCTAGAGAAGGAGTTAGGTGAGCGCTTTATGGCACCAGCCGCGTTTGACAAGTTGCTTGCCGACGATCGAAAAGGGCGTAAAAATGGTAAAGGTTTTTATATTTACGGCGGTAAAACTAAGACAAAACAAGTTGATGAGACCGTTTACAGCGTTTTAGGTTTAAAACCAGGCGTTGACACTGAAGCTACTGAAATCGCGCAGCGCTGTGTGGTACAAATGCTCAATGAAGCGGTTCGCTGTTTAGATGATGGCATTATTGCTTCAGCTAGAGATGGTGATATCGGTGCGATTTTCGGCATAGGCTTCCCACCATTCTTAGGCGGTCCTTTCCACTATATCGATACTTTAGGCGCAGGTAATTTGGTTAAGATGTTAGAAAATTATCAAACGCGATATGGCGACCGATTTGAGCCTGCAGCAAAGCTCAAGCAGATGGCTAGCGAAGGCACACGTTTTTTCAATGCTTAAGCAGATCTGTATCTGTGTATTGAGCAATGCTATTGCACAAATAAAGCACTAGCTTTACCTAAGCTAGCTTTATTTGATTTAACAAGGCGGCAGCATTGTGCCGTCTTTTTTTGTGTCAAAGGTAAGGTTGTGCCTAAAAAACATTCTCTTTTGGTGCTTTTTGTCTATATAATGACCGCATTGTTTTAGCTGTGGCTAGGATGGCAAGCTTATTTGAAGTGAGGTGTAGATAAGTGGAATTTGTTATTGGATTTATATTACTTTATTCAAGTTACTTGCTTGGAAACTCTGCGTTCAATGCAGGATTGCCAGTTAAACGCTGGGCGTTATTAGGTTTAGCCGTAGGTCCTGTAGCCTATCCGCTGCTGAACTCACATAAACAGCTGGCTTACCGCAAAGCGATGGGAAAGCAGGGCATACTCATACGTTTATAAATGGATATGATTATTCATTCTAGATTCTTACTCACCCACCTAGGGACGTTTTGTTTATTAAATTGAAGCTATGTGATTGAATAGAAATAATAAAAAAGGAGCTTAGGCTCCTTTTTTATTCTTCGTTAACCAGTTAGGTTAGCATCAATTACTTTAAGGTAATCAACTAATTCCACCAACCTTTTGCTGGAATAACTTCTAAATGGTTCAAGCCTTCTGGAAGCTGAACTTTTTTACGAGCAGGCTTGGCTAATCCAAATATTTTCATTAATGAATCAAACATAATCTCACCTCTCAGTCTTTCATTTTTAGCTTTAGTTTTAGTTCCACCAACCCTTGGCTGGAATAACTTTTAAATTGTCTAACCCTGCAGGTAGAGGCTCTTTCTTACGAACAGGCTTCTCGAATCCTAGCGCCTTAATAATTGAATCAAACATAATTGATCTCCTTACTTAAGCAGTTGTTTTATTAATAAACTTGATGTTCGGGATAGCTGCCGTTTGAACCGGTTTAAACTTGATGTTCGGGATAGCGGCAGTTTGAACAGGCTTAAACTTGATGTTCGGGATAGCTGCCGTTTGAACAGGTTTAAACTTGATGTTTGGGATAGCTGCAGTTTGAACAGGCTTAAACTTGATGTTTGGGATAGCTGCCGTTTGAACCGGTTTAAACTTGATGTTTGGAATCGCAGCAGTTTGAACAGGCTTAAACTTGATGTTTGGGATAGCGGCAGTTTGAACAGGTTTAAATTTGATGTTCGGGATAGCTGCGGTTTGAACAGGCTTAAACTTGATGTTTGGAATCGCAGCAGTTTGCACTGGCTTAAACTTAATATTTGGGATAGCCGCAGTTTGCACTGGCTTAAACTTAATATTTGGAATCGCAGCAGTTTGAACAGGCTTAAACTTGATGTTTGGGATAGCAGCAGTTTGAACAGGCTTAAACTTGATGTTTGGAATCGCAGCAGTTTGAACAGGCTTAAACTTGATGTTTGGGATAGCAGCAGTTTGCACAGGCTTAAACTTAATATTTGGGATAGCTGCAGTTTGAACTGGCTTAAACTTAATATTTGGGATAGCTGCAGTTTGAACAGGCTTTACTTTGATATTTGGAATAGCTGCAGTTTGAACAGGTTTAAACTTAATATTTGGAATAGCAGCAGTTTGCACAGGCTTAAACTTAATGTTCGGGATAGCAGCGGTTTGAACAGGCTTAAACTTAATATTTGGGATTGCAGCAGTTTGCACAGGCTTAAACTTAATATTCGGGATAGCAGCAGTTTGAATAGGTTTAAACTTAATGTTCGGGATAGCAGCAGTTTGAACAGGCTTAAACTTAATATTTGGGATTGCAGCAGTTTGAACTGACTTAAACTTAATATTTGGAATACCAGCTAAAAGACTAATCTGGCTAGTTTCGGCTGAATTAACATGATGAGATGTTATCTCTAAGCTATTTTGAGACGCTGTAGCTGAAAATGCGCCAACAAGTGCAACAGATGTGATTAATCCTTTAATTGTATTTTTCATTTTGTACCTTCTCATAGAGTATTAAATATAAAGTTATATTCTTGACTGAATGAAAAGGTACTTGCAGTTGTTATGCCAATGATGGTTTTTTGTTGTTAATTAGTTTCTGGTTCCATCAGTTGGGGGCAGATATTGGTTATTTGCATCTAAGCGTAATAGCTTAGTGAATTCGGATTCTTTGACAGCTTTACTATATATATAACCTTGGATCTCTTCGCACTTTAGAGCCTTTAATATATTAAGTTGAGATGTTTCTTCAACGCCTTCACCAACTACAGAAAGCCCCATGTTGTGGGCAATAGTGATAATTGAATCTACCATTTTTAAATCGCGATCTGACTTATCAATGTCATCAACAAAGGCTTTATCAATCTTTAATGTATGGATAGGGAACTGCTTTAAATAAGATAATGAGGAATAACCGGTACCAAAATCATCCAGTGCTAAACTCACTCCCATTTTAGCAAGTTGCTGCATTACTTTTATGGCTTTTTCTGGTTCTCTAATTACGGTACCTTCAGTTATTTCTAGCTCTAAATTAGCTGCAGGTAATTGAGTGAGTCGTAAAATTGACTCTATTCGCTGCTGAAGATCGGGTAATGCGAATTGTTTCGACGATAAATTGACGGCGACCCGACCATTAAATAAACCTTGGCTTCGCCATTTTTGCGCAGCAAAACAAGCCTTTTTAAGTACATGATCACCAATTTCTACAATTAAACCGTTTTCTTCAGCCAAAGGAATGAATTTATTAGGCGGAATGAGTCCATGTTCTGGGTGATTTAAACGTACTAAGGCTTCCATACCTGCCATTTGCCCGGACTTTAGATCGATTTTTGGCTGGTAATACACTTCAAATAGGTCGTCTCTCAAGCCTTCGCGAATAAGGTTTTCAACTTCGAGCTGTCTGATAGCATTTTTATTTAGTGATTCAGAGTAAAACTGATATCTGTTACCTCCAGCAGATTTTGCATGGTACATAGCAATATCTGCTTTTCGTAAAAGAGCTTGTTCGTTTTGGTCATCTTCAGGGTAAAGCACAATTCCGATACTGACACCAACAACAACTTTTTCATTGATTAGCTCAAAAGGTACTTCAAAAGCATGGATAACTGTTTTAGCGATGACTGCACTCGTACCGATATCTGGATTTTTATCAATAAGAATTGCGAACTCATCTCCGCCAAGGCGATAAATGCTAGTATGCCCTGGCACGGCAGCTTCAATTCTCTTTGCAACTTGAATTAACAGGTCATCACCGACTTGATGGCCCAAAGAGTCATTAATTTTCTTAAAGTTATCTAAATCTAATACCATTAGTGTATGGTGGGAGTCTCTTTTTACTAAGTTACCTAATGTGACCATTAAGTTTGAACGGTTGGGGAGGTTAGTGAGTAAATCATTGTTAGTGAGTTTTCTAAGCTCTTCTTCCTGTTGTTTACGGCGACTAATATCTGAAAATACCCCGACATAGTGAGAAAGTTCGCCTTGCTCATCATAAATAGCATCAATGGAAAGTTCCATTAGAAAACTAGTGCCATTCCCTTTTAATGCTTCGACCTCGTTATTCCAACGTCCTTGCTGTTTTAAGATTGAGCGGATCTGTTCAGAGTAACTATTCGGGTATAAATCAAAGTTAAAGAGAGTACCTGTAAACTCTTCTTTGTTTAGCATGATTTGATCGCAACATGCTTCATTGACCTCTACAAACTTAAACTCATTATCAAGGATAAACATACCTTCAGAAATATTTTGAATCGCGCGTTCAAATAGTTTTAGTTGCTCTTCTGTTTGCTTAAAATTGGTGATGTTTTTAATCGTGCCAGTCATTCGCAGTGCATGATCGTGTTCATCACGTTCAACAATCTTGGCTCTATCTAAAATCCACACCCAGCCTTCAGCTTTTCCCTTAACTCGGTATGCAGCTTCGAAGTGATCGGTTTCGCCATAGAAATGTTTATTTAATGCTTCTCGGACTCGCTCTTGATCCATAGGATGAATGTTACTTTCACCGCTTTCGTTACCTGAACGTTGTCCATCTTGAGGGAATTCTAGTGATCCCCAAATGTTAGACCGATAAATCTGACCGGTTTCAATGTCCCAATCCCACATTTCATCGCCACTGCCCCATAATGAAAGTTTGAGGCGCTCTTCACTTTTAGCTATCTGTTTTTGAATTTCACGACGACGTAAAATTGTCCTGACTATCATGATGGATATGAACAAAGCACAAAGAAAATAGACAGACTTCGCTGAATTAGAAAGCCACCATGGAGGAGTGATTTCTATTTTTAGCTCGGTTGTTTCTCCTTGCTTACCCGTAATTGGATCTATAGCGTAAATTGAGAAGTTATATTCACCGGGAGATAGATTGGTGTAGGTTGCAGAGTTTGTGCCTTTAGAATGTATTAAAGACTCAGATAGTCCCTGCATTTGATACACATAGTCAATATTATTGAACGTACTACCTGGACTATTGAAATAAATAGTAAATGGGTAGTCAGAATATTTTAATTGGATTTCAGCCGTTTTTGATAGTTGGCTCTTCAGTATCCCTTGATCAACATTCTCTGAAATGTTGAATATTTTCAGTTCACTTAATGTTACTTTAGGAGGAGTATTGTCTAGTAGATACTCCATTAGTTTATCAATTGGGATTATGGTGATACCAAAAAATCCACCGACATATGTTTTATTATCTTTACTAAGTATTGCATGTACGTTGTATTCTTCCTGGACACCTAAATCTGTATTTACAACAAATGTTTTTTTACTATTTGTAATTATTAATTCACTTACAGAAGAGGCTATGATGTTGCTAGCATTTTTGGAAATAGAAAAAATTGGCTTGTTATTTTTATAAATGCTTTCAATTTTACCTGTATCGACATTTAAAGTGTTTAGGCCTGTACCTGTTCCGAAGTAGACTTTGTTACCACTAATTTCAAGGCTAATAACAAGTTGTCCGGAAAAAACTGAGGTCACTTCATTGCTTGAAAACCTAAAAAGTCCTCCTTGAGTTGCAATAAAAATAGTGTCTCTATATGTTTTTATTTCAAAGATTGGGTTTCCTTGGTCAATTATGAATTTTTCTTTGAGCTTAGTTCTTATTTGGAAGTTGATAATTGAACCAGAGTTGGTGCCTACTATCACCTTTGTTTTGTCAGTGCTTGATTTTACAATAAATGAAGGTTCAGGGTCTAAGGTTTCAATTATTCCAGTTGTCGTATCAATAGATATAAATCCACTAGCACCCGCAACATATATAGAGTTACCTATTAAAATAGCTGATTTAGGGCCCTGTGATTTTGAGTTGAAGGAGCCAAGTAATTTCAAGTCAGTACTGTAAGCTTTGATTATTGGGTCGTCAGTCGCAACGAGTAATGAATTTTTATGTTTTTCTATTGACCAGACATTTTTTGTTGTTAGCTTTTTAGTCTTAATTATATTACTGCTTTTATCTATTATAATTAGTCCAATGTTCTGGTTTATTATAAAATCTTTGGTTATGCCCTTTATTACAAGAGGAGATTCTATGTCCGTAAGGTTACCTTCAAAACTTCCCAATAGAATAGGTGAATTTATTGATGAAACATCAAAAAGCTCGTTTTGAGATAGAGCAATGATAGATTTTCCTTGGTAACTGGTACTTTCGTATATATTTTTGCTTACTCTCTCTAGCTTTTCACCTTTTAATGTAAAGACTCCATCGAGAGAGAATATGTAAAGTTGATCTTTAGTGCGATACATAGAGGTAGCAGATTGAGTAATAGGGGTGGAAATATTTGATAGGTTTATTACTGTTCCTGCATAATTTCTGATAAATAAATTGTTTTTTACTTCAATAATTTGCTTGGCTGCACCAAACTCACCGGATATCAGTTCTTTGATTTTTAATTTAGGTAAGCTTGATGAGATTGCTCGTTCATCGACGACGGTAATGGAGTTTTCTGAACCTAAATAGAGATGGTTATTAGATTGGCTAATACTCCAAATTGCTTTGTCGATTTTTGCGCCTAGTGAGCTGGAAGATATAACCTTATCTTTAATTTTATCGTATACAGCCAGACCTTTGTCTGTGCCTATATACATGGTGCCGCTGTCGCTGATAAACAGACTGCGTATAAATGCGCTTGGAAGTTGGTTATCGGCAGACGGAAAGTAGTGTTTAAAGTCTTTTCCATCGTAGCGATTCAGTCCATTTACGGTTCCTATCCAGATATATCCATCTTGATCTTCCACAATCGAGGTCACATTACTCTGCGATAGGCCGTCTGGTACGCCTAACGCTGTTGAATTAAGTGTGAGTGCTCGTAAAGGCGAAGCCCAAACGAGTGTGATAATGAACAAAAGAATCGCTTGCAAAATAATTTTAGGCATATGTTTTTGTTTGATTATTCGCCAATGTAGAGGATAAATTATTTGTTGATTACACTTTTTCAGAAAGTGACATCATTGTCAAAGAAATGAGGGCTAATTGTAGTTGATAATCTTTGCATTCATAAGAATAACAATGCTAATTAATCTGGTAATTTGCTGTAGACTGGCTTGTTCTGTTTTGCTCTGACCCTTTAGAGGTCAGAACAACTGTATTCAGTTAGTTATTTTTGAGTTTATTCATGTGATGAATATTTAAGTTTAGGCAGGGCGCGAGATGCTGACGAGCAATGAAAAGTAGCTCAGTAGTTAAACTGAGCTGCATCTTGTTTAAAGGCTCTTAAATCGGTGATCATCTTGTCTGACTCAAGTGGGACTTGGTCGTGGTGAGTGTCGCCGGTGCTGAATAGCACTAAACGGTCACAATGTTTAGTACGCATTTTTTGCATAATAAACTTGATTAAATCTGCACGGGTTAGCTGCTTGATTTGTTCTGCGACTAGCTCGCGTTGGTTAAAGTTATAGTCCTTATTGCCAATGCTAGACCAGTAGCGTTGGCTGCGGACTTTAAGGCTCGAGTCCTTTACCAGAACTTGATTCACTAAACCGTGTTTCGTTGCTTCCCACTGCTCATTTGTAATTTGTAATACGGCATAAGTGAAATCTGCAATAAATTCATCGATAGCTTCAAGTAATAGCTGAGGTCCACACGTTGGTGATTGTATGTAAAAAATAATTCCCGGATAACGATTAAGTGGCAGGTAGCCTGTGCCAACCATATAACCAAGTTGTCTTTGAGTTCGAAGCTCATGGAAGAAAGTCGATGACATGGTATGGTTTAACAAGCTAAATAAGGCCATGGTTTCGGGCGTGGCCACATCAGATTGGTAATAAACAATAATGCTGCTATCTGGATGCGACACCGGAATTTCTCGGAGTAATGTTCCTTTGTTTGAAAGGTCGATTAGCTCCCGAGATGATTCTCGGCTTGGCGTTGTGACTAGCGATAAAATGCGTTCTAGTCGATCACCCAATACCTTAGTTTCACTTTCTAACCAATCACCATAGACCAAGCCTTCAAGATGGATTTTTTCATAGAAGCTTTTTACGTGTGCATGCAGGTCATCCAGCGTAATTTCTTCCAGAATTTCAGCCATTCTAGTGGGTTCAAAGCTACGTTTTTGCAGAGTCACTGTCAGGCTAGTAAATAGCTGTGATATTGGCTTTGCTTGAGAGTGATTGTACCAAGCGCGCAAAATTTGACGCTTGATCAATTCAAACCGACTTTGGGTAAAGTTACGTTCACGTGCTTTTTCTATAACGAGTTCTAGTAAAGTCTCTTGTTTACCAGTAAAACCTGTTAGGTGCAGAGTTATGCCACCTTGATGCGGATAGATGTTATAACTCAGCCCAGCAACTTCAGCTTGATAAGTACATTCAGTTAGGTAGTCGAGCAACATTTCTACATATAAGCGGGTTAAGGCTGCATGTTTAGGTGAAGCCGCCGCTTGAGCGGAATCGAGTGATAAATATAGATGACCTTTAGGGACATTAAACTCATCATCTTTACGATGCCAAATCCGATAACCCGGTTTTTGTGCCACCACTGTCGGTACAGGGTTGTTACTTTTATCAGGTCTTGCAATGCATTCATTGATAATGAACGGGTTTTTACTCGGCAAATACAATTGTTCACGAACATTGGTTTGCGACCAGTGAGTTAGGCGTCCGCTAGAAATTGCCTTTATTTGATACGGTGAATGATACCAAGCTGCTTTTTTATTGGTATTCAGCTCTGAGGCGATAAGTTGTAAACGCATATTTTCTGGTGTCATTAACGACAATAACGCTTGGGTTTCCTCAAGGTGCAAACCATCCATGCGGTAGTCACCGTAGATAACATCCTCAATATCATAGTGATGCATGTTGATGCTTAAATGACTCGCTAAATCTAACGCGTTTACTTGTTCTTGATACTGAAATGCAATTTGTAGTAATGCTGCACGTTCATCATAGCGCCAAGACTGTAACCCTTGGGTTTTGATGAGGTTAATATATTCAAATGTTGCGCTGATAACCTCATCCAAGTCTGCTAGACCACGGTCAGTAAGCTGAATACTGATATTGTAATCTTTAAAGTTATAACCATTAACGCCGCCGCCTGCGGAGAGATTATTCGCCAGCCCACACTCTTTTAAATAAGACAGTAAACTGCCTTTACCTTCGTAGCCCAATAAATGACTGACAAAAGTGAGGGGTTTATGCTTGTAAAAACGTTCAAGCTCAGGGAGAGCGAAAGTAATGGCTACCCGTTTTTGTTCCTTTAATGGAATAATGTTTATCTGACTTTGCAGTTGCTCTGGTAAGTAAATGGCAACATCAGGGTAAAGATCTGTACGTGTATGATCACTAATATCACTGAAATACTGTTCTGCTAAAGAGGCTAATTCATCTAGGCTTTTAGGCGCTACTAAACACAGAGTCATAATGTTGGCACTGTATTTCTGCTGGTAAAACTCAAGAAGCTCCTGTCTAAGTTCCTCTTCTTTGCCGGCCAAGGTCTTAAGATTGCCAACTGAAAATTTTGAGAAAGGATGAGCAGGGTTTACCGTTTCCTTTTGCACTTGATATACGCGGCGTACGTCATCTTTTAACTTCATGCTAAATTCTGACTCGATGGCATGACGTTCACGATCGACTAAGTCGATATTAAACAGTGGTGCAATAAAAAACTGGCTAAACCTGTCTAGAGAATCTTCAAATTGCTCTGCGTTAATGCTGTAGAAAAAATTAGTGTGTTCGGTACCAGTCCACGCGTTATTGGTGCCACCATGTTGATTGATAAAAGCGGAATACTCACCAGATTCAGGGTATTTTTCGGTACCAAGAAACAACATATGTTCAAGAAAGTGTGCCATGCCTGGGCGTGCCACTGGGTCGTCAAAATGACCAACAGCCACAGCCATAGAAGCTGCTGATTGCGTCGCTTCGTTATCCTCAACCAATAAAACAGATAAACCGTTTTTCAGGGTAAAATGGCGATAGCGGCGATGATCATTTGGGCTGATTTTAATTTGTGTAACTTTTGACAATGCATGGCTCCAGTATTACCAACAGGTGAGGCAACGTATCTTGATTGCTCAAGTCTAGATGTAGACGTACCTATACGCGTAACTTATTGAGGAAAGTATAGTTGATTAAACTATTGAACTAACTTGCCATTATTTTTGTTTATCTTCAAACACAACCGTTACAAATGTTTAAATTAGCTACGAGTTTGACTAATTTTTTTACACTTTAATTTTGTTTTAATAAATCGGTAGGTAAATCAAAGCAAAAAATGAGAGGTTAGTAGTTAAGTCATGCACAGTGATTGGTCGAGACTCTTGTTTTAAAACTCGGCTTTCTATTCGACTAATTAATAACTAAATAACGGTATGTTGGCGAACCAATTCAGACTACAATTGGTTTATAACAATAAAAGAATTGGGAGTAGCCAAGCAGTATGCAGCTATTTTTAATGCGTCATGGTGAAGCGGGTTATAACGCGCATTCAGACAGAGAACGCAAACTAACCGACTTAGGTCGGCATCATACGGCCTTGATGAGTAACTGGTTAGGGCGCTCGATCACAGAGTTTGATTTAGTGCTAGTCAGTCCCTACTTGCGAGCGCAGCAAAGCTGGCAGGAAGTCAGTAAACACTTCCCAGAGCCGTTGCACTGGATAACGCTTGATGAGTTAGTTCCCTCTGGTAATCCTGGTCAAGTAGCAGATCTGGTGCTTGCTTATGCTGAGCAATATCAAGCAAAAAATGTACTGGTATTAGCGCATATGCCGCTTCTTGGCTACCTTGTCAGTGAGCTTGTTGCTGGAGAGGAACCACCGCTATTTGCCACATCCGGGGTTGCCTTAATTAGCAGAGAAAACGAAAAAAACGATCTTGTATGGCAACATGCACCGCACTCTATTAGTTGATGCTTTTAACTAATCGTTGATTTTTATTCGGTAAGTGCTGGGTATTAATTTAGCGCTATTGGGTTAGTCTGCTTCAAACACCTAAAAAGTGAGTCTAATGTGACTCACTTTTTTCGTTTTACAACAATGTGTTTTTAGTTGTTATCTAACGGCGATAAGGCTGATCGCCAATATCAATCAATACCAGCAATGCAGCGTCGCCGCCCCATTCTTTAGTGGCTTGATGAAACGCTTTTACATGCGGGTGCTGGGCTAACCACATCGGAATATTTTGCTTTAATATGCCAGTGCCGTGGCCGTGCATGACGCAGCAACAATGACTTTGCTGCTTAATACAGGCTTGAATAAGCGCAGCAAGTTCGAGCTTAGCTTCCGTTTGACGCATACCGTGCATATCTAACAAAAGATCAGGCACATAATCACCTCGCCTGAGGCGCTTAACATCATAGCTATCTACATCGTCTCGAGCCCATTTCATTGGGCCATCCAGAGGTAATAGCGGTTGGTAGGTGTCAGAGAAGTAGCTATCAGCATGCAGTTGCTGCTCTTTCTCTTCGATTATTTTACGGTTTTTGGTTGCCGTAGTGAAATGACGCTTATTTTGTTGCAAAGGGGTGATCCCCTTAGTCAACTCTGCAAAAAGCGCCCATTCATCGTTATCTTTGTTTTTATTCATCTCTCTATTTTATTGAATCCGATGCCTTATGAATAGACTTCAGTTACAATGATTCGGAATTAAAAAGTTGGAGTGAATTTTGGATAAGATTTTTGTTGATGAAGCGGTTACAGAGTTACGCACTATTGGCGATATGCTACGTTGGGGTGTCAGTCGTTTTAATGATGCAAATATTTACTATGGCCATGGTACAGACAACGCATGGGACGAAGCCGTTGCGTTAGTTTTTCACGCATTGCACCTACCTGAAGAAATTGGTCAGCAAGTTATTCACTCTAATCTAACTATTAGTGAAAAACATAAGATTGTTGAACTGATCATTCGCCGCGTAAGAGAGCGTTTGCCAGTGCCATATCTAACAAATCAAGCGCGTTTTGCCGGCTTAGAGTTTTATGTTGATGAGCGCGTATTGGTTCCACGCTCACCAATTGCAGAATTAATCGCAAATCGTTTTAGCCCTTGGTTATACAACAAACCAGTTAATCGCGTATTGGATTTATGTACCGGTAGTGCATGTATTGCAATTGCTTGTGCCTATGAATTTGAAGATGCTGAAGTCGACGCGCTAGATATTAGCGTTGATGCACTTGAAGTGGCGCAGATTAACATTGAAACGCTTGAGGTAATGGATAGAGTATTCCCTATGGAATCCGATCTATTCTCGGCGATCCCTAAAGGGCCACATTACGATCTAATCGTATCTAACCCGCCTTATGTTGATGCTGAAGATATTGGCGACATGCCAGATGAATATCACCATGAACCAGCAATTGGTTTAGCATCAGGTCGTGACGGTTTAGATCTGACTAAACGCATTCTTGCGAATGCGGCTGATTACCTAACTGAAGATGGCCTACTTGTGGTTGAAGTGGGCAACTCTATGGTGCACTTGAGCGAGCAGTTCCCTGATGTGCCATTTACTTGGGTTAACTTCGAAAATGGCGGTGACGGCGTGTTTGTATTAACCCGTGACCAGCTAGTTGAAAATGAATCACTTTTCGCGATCTATAAAGATAGTGAATAATAGTGTTTAGCCGCAGCTTAGGCTGCGGCTTATCACCAAGTAGCTTTAGGCTATTTGGTGAACTACCAATCTGTACACCTACAACAAGATTGGTATTAGATGAGGAATTTACCGATACAACGCGGGTAAATGAAAATTAGAATAAAGAGATAGAGGGCGATAAAACGAATGTCGGGAAACAGTATTGGTCAAAATTTCGTAGTTACAACATTCGGTGAAAGCCACGGCGTCGCAATTGGCTGTATTATTGATGGCTGTCCTCCAGGTGTTGAGTTGACTGAAGCAGATATGCAGCACGACTTAGATAGACGCCGCCCTGGTACCTCTCGTTATACTACTGCTCGTCGCGAGCCTGATGAAGTGCGCATTCTTTCTGGTGTTTTCGAAGGTCAAACTACCGGTACGTCAATTGGCTTATTGATTGAAAATACCGATCAACGCAGCAAAGATTACTCAAACATTAAAGACTTGTTCCGTCCGGGACATGCAGATTACACCTATCAGCAAAAATATGGTCAGCGCGATTATCGCGGTGGTGGCCGTTCATCTGCCCGTGAAACTGCAATGCGAGTGGCAGCAGGTGCCGTGGCTAAAAAATACCTTAAGCAAGTTCATGGCGTCGAAATTCACGCTTACTTATCGCAGCTTGGACCTATTTCAGCAGATACTGTTGATTTTGACCAAATTGAACAAAATGCCTTTTTCTTTCCTGATGCATCAAAACTCGATTCATTAGACGAGTATATGCGCGATCTGAAAAAGAGCGGCGACTCGATTGGTGCGAAAGTCTCTGTTGTAGCAACAGGTGTGCCTGTTGGGCTAGGTGAGCCGGTATTTGACAGACTTGATGCGGATATTGCCCATGCTTTGATGGGAATAAACGCGGTTAAAGGTGTTGAGATTGGTGATGGTTTTGAAGTGGTCAATCAAAAAGGTTCTGAGCACCGTGATTTGATGTCGCCAGAAGGTTTTGCTTCTAATCATGCTGGCGGCATTTTAGGCGGTATTTCATCGGGTCAACCAATTGTTGCCCATATGGCGATGAAGCCAACTTCAAGCATCAGTGTGCCAGGCGAAAGCATGACTGCCCAAGGTGAAACCGCTGAAGTGGTCACTAAAGGTCGTCACGACCCATGTGTTGGTATTCGAGCTGTGCCGATTGCTGAAGCCATGCTAGCAATTGTATTAATGGATCATTTACTACGTCACCGCGCGCAAAACATGGATGTCAACAGTAGTACCCCTATTATCGGAATGCGTTAATGTTTCAACCTAAAAGCACAGAGCAGCAACTTCGCTGGCTCTGTGCCTGTTATTTCTTCTTCTTTTCTATCCTTGGCATCATGGTGCCTTATCTTGGCGTTTTTTTTGATAGCCGCGGTTTTGACGCTCAAGAAATCGGTTTTCTACTGGCGATTTTAATGGGTACGAGGATTATTGCGCCAAACTTGTGGGCGATAGTCGCTGACAAAACCGGCATGCGCTCTGAGCTCATTAAAATCGGTGCGGGTGCGGCAGCATTAAGTTATCTCACCTTTTTCTATGATGGCGGCTTAGCCTATCTAGCCATTAGCCTTGCAGTATATACTTTCTTTTGGAATGCGATTCTCTCTCAGCTTGAAGTGATAACCCTCGAAACATTAGGCGATGATGCCAATCGCTACGGCGCGATACGTAGCTGGGGCAGTGTGGGTTACATTGTACTGGTGATTAGTGGCGGTTTTGCAATTGGTCATTGGGGCCCGCAAATTCTACCTTATATAGGTATGACGCTCTTTATTGGCATGCTGATTAGTGCTTTGCCACTGCCTTCTAATCGAGCGACTGTCGACCGCAGTTTTAAGCGCAAACCGCTAGTATTTGATAGAGCGCTTATTTGGTTTTTAGTGTCAGCCATGTTACTGCAAATGAGCGCCGGTCCTTTTTATGGGTTCTTTGTACTGTATCTTAAACAAGCGGGTTACTCAGAATCTGCCGCTGGTATTTTTGTGGCACTGGGTGTAGTCGCTGAAATTTTCATGTTTATGTATGCGCCAAAGCTGCTCGGTCGCTTTGGTGTTCAGTTATTGCTTATTGTCAGTATCGGTTTAACCGCTGTACGTTGGCTATTGCTGGCGTATGGCGTTGAAAACATTATTTACTTGAGTATAAGTCAACTATTACATGCCTTTACCTTTGGTTTAACACACGCAGCTTCAATTCAATTTGTGCATAAGCATTTTGATATCAGCAGGCGTAGCCAAGGCCAAGCACTTTACGCCAGTTTAAGCTTTGGTGTTGGTGGCGCGTTAGGCACTTGGCTGTGCGGCATTATTTGGGGCGATGGTAGTGGCGCTGTCTCAACGTGGGTCTTTGCGGCAGGATGCGCCTTTTTATCCATGCTAGCCGTGTTGTTAATTCCGAAAGAGCACAGGGCTGAACAGCTTGAAACAGCAAAATAGCTTAATCAAATAATAACTAGAAAATGTCAAAAATGGAGTATTGATAGTGAGCACATTTCGTCTTGGGTTGATCATTAATCCACTTGCCGGTTTAGGTGGTAGCGTAGCTCTTAAGGGCAGCGATGGTGTCGCTGAGCAAGCAATTGCTAAAGGCGCAGTACCTAAAGCACATCTTCGTATGCAACAAGCATTAGCTGTTATTGAACCTTACAAAGATAGCATTGAAGTGATAACTGCATCTGGCGCGATGGGGGAAGACTTGGCGGTGCAGATGGGCTTTACAACCAGAGTGGTTTATCAAGCTCCGAATGAAACTGTAGCTCAAGATACTCAAAAAGTGGTGGCAGAGCTATTAAATGAAACATTAGATTTGTTGTTGTTTGCGGGAGGGGATGGTACTGCCCGTGATGTGTTTGCGATTGCGGACGAGAATATCCCAGTATTAGGTGTACCAGCAGGGGTGAAAATTCACTCTGGCGTTTATGGCATTACCCCGCATGCATCGGGCATGGTGGTTAAAATGCTGCTCGATGGTGAACTAGTCAGCCTAATGAGCGCAGATGTAATGGATATTGATGAAGTCGCCTTTAGAACCGGAGTGGTTCGAGCACGGCGTTTTGGTGAGATGCAGGTGCCAGCGGAGCCTAGATATGTACAAGCGGTAAAAATGGGCGGTAAAGAAAGTGATGAGCTAGTGCTTGCCGATCTTGCTGCTGAAGCTATTGAGCTGATGGAAGATAACCTTTGTGTTATGGGCTCGGGTAGCACGGTCGCTGCAGTAATGGGAGAGCTTGGACTTGAAAACACACTTTTGGGTGTTGATCTTATTCAAGATGAAACCCTCGTCGCCAGTGACTTATCGGCGAATGAACTATTGCAGCTTACTGAAAATAAACCGCTAAAGTTATTTATCACATTGATTGGCGGTCAAGGCCACATACTTGGTCGGGGTAATCAGCAACTCTGCCCTGAACTAATAAGGCGCGTCGGAAAAGACAATATTGTTATCTTAGCGACAAAAACAAAGCTAAAAGCACTTGATGGCAGGCCATTAATTGTGGATAGTGGCGACCCAGAATTAGATAAGCAGTTAACGGGTTATTATAAGGTGGTCACTGGCTACCATGATTACGTGATGTATCAAGTCGCTAATCCAGATCTAGCTTAGCAGTTGTTGGCAACGCCGCTAACACTGAGACTGAGTAAGATTGAGTCAATAACCACGGATATATTAAAAAATAGTTTGAAAGAACACTTAAGCAGGCAGCGAATAGTTGCTGCCTACTAAACAGATAAAGACGCGGAGCCCTCGATGATTGAGAAGTACGAGCAGACATTACAAGACTGGATTGAGAATATTGTTGCCGAAGGCGATGATGATGCATTATTTGCTAGTGGTTATTTACAAGGCCATTTTGCGGTAGTCTTGTCTCAGTTAGAAGTTGAGAGTGAACAAGATATGGCGGCACTAGAAGTGAAAATGACTGAGTGTTTAGCATTAGCAAGAGAAGAGCTCAGTGACGCAGACTATGCATTAGTAAATGATGCATGGACACAATTAAGCACTAAATTAGCTGCATAAGTAAAAGCTGGCAACTTATAAAAGCCGGTTAGGGCAAACGTATTGATTAATGTGTTTGCCAATAGATAGAGTGAAAGAGTTTACCCTGTTATGAGTAAGAGTAGTTACGTTGGTATTGGCCTAGTCAATCCAAAAAGCCCGACTAATGTCGGTGGGATCATGCGCGCTGTAGGTTGCTACAGTGCCGATGCAGTATTTTATACAGGTAAACGCTATGAGCTAGCGGCCAGCAATGGCACAGCGCAATATAACACCGACACCAAGCGGGCTAGCAGTTCAATTCCTTTAACTAAGGTTGAGTCTTTACTCGATGCAATTGCACCTGACGTTAAAGTGGTCTGTGTCGATCTCGTTGAAGGTGCTATTCCGCTACCTGAGTTTGAGCACCCAGAAAAAGCGATTTATATCTTCGGCCCAGAAGATGGCACAATTAATCAGCAAATCGTTAATAGTGCTGATGCGGTCGTTTACGTACCGACTGTTGGCTGTATGAACTTAGCGGCATCAGTCAATGTTTTGCTATATGACCGCTTAGCTAAATCAGCTTCAATTGCTAGCGATGAACTTATTCGCAACAGTCGTGATACCAATAATCGCGTACGAGTAAAACGCTAAGTTGAGCCTCTATTTGTATTGCTCCTAAAGCCACTTTGATAGTGGCTTTATTGTTTTCTCCCTAACGTAAAAGTATCTAGCCTCCTAATAAGTATTACCTTTATTTGACTGTTAATGCGTTCCTGACCATATTTAATTGTACAGACTGAACCCTTGGAATTTATGCTGATTAGCGATTAGCGATTAGCGATTAGTTTTAGCTGTACAGGGGCTACCGTGAGGGATAAAAGTTCACCTAGAAAAGGATTACTATTGATGCGAACACCAGTATTAAAGAATGTCGCTATTAAGGCTGCAGTGGTATTAAGCTTAGTTGGTCTAGGTGCCTGTAGCACTGAACCTGCTAGGCTAGAGCAGGGGCCTAATGCAGAAACAACCAAAGATGGATTAGTTAAAGTGGATCACTCAAAATTGGACTTGTCCTATGCAAGACCGAACGTTGAGTGGAAAAAATATACCAAGTTATATTTTGCTCCCGTAAAAGTGACTAATGATCACCCCGCAGATTATAAGCCGCCGCGTATTGATAAAAGAGCTGATGGTTTAAATGCGACTTACGATCTGCCACCTGAAGCGCTAGAGAAAATGTCGGCTCAATTTCAAACCACCGTAAAAGATGTGTTTAATAGTGAACAACCATTTGAGCTTGTTGATAAAGCTGGCGCTAATACACTAGTGATAGAAGCGGCTGTTACCGATATTCGTTTGAGTGCGCCCATTGAGTCGAGCCGTCGTAGTTTCAGCTCTATGGGGCGGACCTATACCGAAAACTCAGGTTCGATGATGTTATTAGCGGTGATTAAAGATGGTGAAACCGGTGAGATCCTCGCAAAAGCTGCGGATAGAGGCCAAGGTTTTGATCAATGGAGTCAAAATACCCAAGTCTTTAATTGGGGAGACGTGAAAACCGTATATCGCCGCTGGGTGAATGATTTTAAAAATGCGCTGATGGAAGCTGGAGCGCAATAGATTTAACCCACGATGCTCGTCACAATCAAAGCGCCTAATTGGCGCTCTGTTTTTTTGTGAAGTGAAACTAATTAAATATTAGTTTCACTATTATCTAACGCCTTGCCTTTTAACAATTTACGCAGCCACATTCTATTTGGGTTAAGTAGTGCCACAAAATCATTGCTAATAGGCATGTTTTCACCACAAATTTGTGCGGCAAGGGCTTCTGCTGCTAATGGGCCAGAGCTTAATCCACGAGAGCCAAGGCCGCCTAATACGTAAAGATTTGGATAAGTTGGTGCTGGTTGTGACTGCCAAAACTTTCGACTTTCAGGTGTTAGCTGATGATTTTTATAAAGCGCAAGAATGCTGTCAATATCTGGCGCTGGTCCCATCATAGGTGCGTGATCACGGGTCACCATGCGCACACCTACGCGGGCGCTGTGACCTGAAATATCAATATCTTCAACCCAATCTTGCTCTATATAACTGTGTTGGATCTTTTTAAGGTTCTCGACTTGCTCTGTTGGGCAGTAGTCTAAATGTTCTGCATTTTTCACATAACTAGCACCTAGGCAGTGCAGATTATTATTGCTTGGCGTCATATAACCATGTGCGCACAATACTGTACTTAGCTTGGATAGCTTAGCCCTGCTCGGGGCATGACTTACTTGGCCTCTAAAGCCCGTAGCTTGTAAATACTGGGTTTGATTGTATTGAGTGAGAGATTTGCCATTGGCGACAACTAGCGCACTAAATGGGCCAAAGCGTTGTTGTTCATTGCTTAGATACCAAGCATCGTTTTGATAATCAATTGCAGTAATTTGTGTATTAAGCGCCAATTTTACATCGGCAATGGCCTGAGCTTGTTTAAATGCCGCTTGGGTGAAATCTTGCGGTGATACCCAGCCGCCTAGTGGGTATAAGATCCCACCATCGTCTATTTTCACCGAGGCAATTTCTGACGCTTGTTTGGCTGTGATTTTGGTCGCGATAAGTGATTGCCAATCATAGCTGTCTATGATCTTGGCAACACGTTTTCGGCTGCGTTCATCATGGCCAGTATGAACCACACCACAAAGATCATAATCAATTGAGTGGCCTTGAGCTGCTAATGTTTTTAGTCTTTGTAAGCTAAACAAATATGCTTGTTGAAAATATTGACTTAAATGATTGTTATCCGGTGTTAATAGCGGATAAATAGCACCTTGTTTATTGCCCGATGCTGCTTGAGCTAATGCGCTATCTTCACAAAATAAATGCACTTGTTGGCCGCGCTCAGCTAATGATAATGCCAAATTGGCACTGGCAACCCCGCCGCCAATAATCGCGATAGGCTGGGTGTTCTCACTTGCTTGAGGCGAAGATTTGCTGCTGATTGGATAAGGCGCTTGTTTTTGTTGCTGCTGTGAGCGAAGGGCTCTGCGCTCTAATAAGGCAATATCATCGGCTTTAAGGGGAGCATTTTGATATAAGCCAACCAGTTTTGCCCAAGATATAAATGTTTGCTCTGTATTATCTTTAGAGCTTGGTTCAGTGCTAATGTGAGTATTAGTTTTAGTGCTTAGATTAGCCTCGGCGAAGGTTTGTGAACAATTTAGATTATCTAAATCAAGCTGGGCATTATCTTCGCTGAGCTTCGCCATCTGCCAAAACAGATCCAGTGTGAGTAGTTCGGGATCAAAGTTTTCTGCAAAACACCAATGATTGATAAAGCCAGAATTTACTAATGGGATTTGTTGTAGCTGTTGCAATAACGGACCAAAGTGAAAATCAATTACTAAGCGGCCGTTATTTAAGATGCGACGTTGGCAACCTTCTATGGCTAGTATCGGTAAGACGTTTTCATGAGCGCAAATTTGTTCAAATTGTTTTTCCTTTAAAACCTGAGCTAATGTTTGGTCAATTGGGCTGAATACTTTTAAGCACACTCGAGCACTGCCTTGATTTAAAACCAGCGCTTTTAAATTATTAAGCGAGCTTAATCCAAGTTGAGCAATCACTACTGAATGGGTGGATTTTGTATCAATAATTTGCTGAACAATTTTACTTACTGTCATGGTTCCGTCTTTAATGTTAAATTAAACGCTCACAAATATGCGTTACAATCGCTTTTACTTGTCGAAAGTGTACCTTTTTACGGGTAGATTTTGGCAAAGATTATACGTAAGGTCTCATAATCGGCATTATTTTTGTGTTCCTTATGGAAAGCTGACCACTTATATGGATGAAAAGCGATACCATTGGTTCAGCAAAATTGGTACTAGATGTACAGAATGGAAAGTTAATAATGAAAAGAGTCGTGATCACTGGACTTGGCGTAGTGTCAAGTATCGGTAACAACAAGCAAGAAGTCACTGAATCATTAAAAGCAGGTCGTAGTGGTATTACCCACTCAGATCAGTTTGAAGAAATGAAGCTGCGTAGTCATGTTTGGGGCGACATTAAGATTGACCCATCAGAATATATTGACCGTAAAGCACTGCGCTTTATGGGTAATGCTGCAGCATATGCACATATCGCAATGCAAGAAGCGATTAAAGATGCTGACTTAACTGAAGAGCAGTATTCAGACCCACGTGTTGGCATTATTGTCGGTACGGGTGGCGCATCTTCAGCAAACCAAGTTCAAGCAGCAGACACATTACGTGAAAAAGGCGTTAAACGTGTTGGCCCGTATATCGTGCCACGCATTATGTCGAGCACAGCGAGTGCGTGTTTGGCAACGCCATTTAAAATTAAGGGCATGAACTACTCAATCAGTTCTGCTTGTGCAACCAGTGCCCACTGTATTGGTCATGCAGTCGAGCTTATCCAAATGGGTAAGCAAGATATGGTATTTGCTGGTGGTTCTGAAGAAGTGGATTGGACGCTAACCATGGGCTTTGATGCTATGGGCGCACTATCGACTAAGTATAATGATGAGCCAACGAAAGCATCACGTACTTATGATGCAGACCGTGATGGTTTTGTTATCTCTGGCGGCGGCGGTATTGTTGTTGTTGAAGAATTAGAGCATGCATTAGCCCGCGGCGCAAAAATCTACGCTGAAGTTATCGGTTATGGCGCGTCATCAGACGGTTATGACATGGTTGCTCCATCAGGTGAAGGCGCTGTTCGTTGTATGCAGATGGCACTTGCTGATGTTGATACACCAATTGATTACATCAATACCCACGGGACATCAACGCCAGTGGGTGACATGCGTGAGCTTGAAGCACTGCGTGAAACCTTTGGTGATAATCTGCCAGCCATCGCATCGACTAAGTCTTTAACGGGTCACGCGTTAGGCGCAGCCGGTGCTCACGAAGCAATTTACAGCTTGATCATGATGGAAAGCAATTTTATTGCACCAAGCATCAACATCGATAATCTCGATGAGAAAGCTGAAGGTATGCCGATTGTGACCGAAATGACCGAGAAAGAGCTTAACACTGTGATGAGCAACAGCTTCGGTTTTGGTGGCACAAACGCAACTTTGGTTATGCGTAAGTACAAATAAGCATTTAGGTAAAGTCTAAATGAGTTTAAAGGGAGCATAGGTTCCCTTTTTTATTATCAGCTGCTCCATAAAGAAGCCTGTATAAAGCAATATAGCTTGCTGAAAACCGCTATCTTTGGTTTAAATTTAGTCATTAATTAAACGGCGAAATTGACTAAATAAATTTACAACTCATAATGTACAGCCTCAATTATAAATAGAAGATCCCATGACTACTCAGCTTGAGCCTATTAGCTTATTTAAAGCACTATCAGATAAAATTCGTTTATCGATTATTTTACTTTTGCATGTTGAGGAAGAGCTTTGCGTTTGTGAATTTAGTGAAGCACTTGATGAGATTCAACCTAAGATCTCACGTAATTTAGCCTTGCTAAAAACGGCAGGACTCGTTGTTAATCGTCGTCAAGGCCAATGGATCTATTATTCTATTAATGATGAATTGCCACAATGGGCGCTTAACACGCTTAACGAGACTTATTCTGGAAATCAGGAGTATATCGAACAGGCGTTAGTCAAACTTAATAAAATTGGTGAGCATGAAGCACGACCAAAGATCTTATGTAATCCAAAATAAGGAGCTGAATGCTTCAGCTCCTTGATTCATTCAATGTTAGTAAAGGGTTTTAACATTGAAGCTGCGGATGTAGTAAACATTAGGGCGAGTATTGGCGTCTAAGTTTAACTGTTGAGTTTTGTGCATTTTAATCAATCTTGCTGCTTCGCTGTTTGGATCGTCAAAATCGCCAAATATTCTAGCACCCGATGGACAAGCTGAGACACATGCAGGTTTCAGCCCTTGATCCAAGCGGTGATCACACAAGGTACATTTTTCGGTGGTACGTCTTGAGCGAGTATTAGGATATGTATCACCACGCTCTGGGTTAAGGTAAGGCAAGGTTTTAGTTTTTACCTGTTTTAATACATCATAAGGCGAAGCCATCCCTTTGCTGATTAATGCCTCATCGTCTTGCCATTGGCGATGGGGGATCTGCTTGTTGTAGCTTATCACGCCATAAGGGCAGGCGCGCATGCACTTTCTACAGCCAATACACTTGTCGTTATCTTGTAAAGTTAAGCCACGTTTATCTTTATACATAGCACCAGTTGGGCATACTTTCACACAAGCTGCATCGCTACAGTGGTTACAAAGGGTTGGTATGTAACTGTACTTTACATCAGGAAAACGGCCTTCGGTTTGATTGATATGGTTTGACCATTTTATTCCATCAGGCGTGTTATTTTCAGTCTTACACGCTAAATCACAGCCACCACAACCAACGCATTTTTGTAGGTCTATTACCATTCCAAGTCTCATAATATTCCCCTTAGACCTTTGCTATTTGAATTCGAATATGTCCATAGAACGCTGACGCGCCGCTTAAGCGGTCATAACGGTCGGCGATAATGTCGTTGTTGGCGCCGCCTCTAGCGGTTTTACCAAACATCTTGCTGGCGTTGCGGCCGTAAGCCCAATGGCCCTGACCGAAGCATTTTGCAATGGTGCCGGGTCTAACGCCTTCCCATAACACGGCGGTACAAGTGAGTTGGCCTACAGGGCTAGTAACCATAATTTTATCGCCAGTTTTAATGCCGAGCAGCTCTGCATCGATTGGATTTATTTTGGCGCTGTCTTCTTGGGTGATATCACCTGGGTCGAGATCTTTAAATTCGTAATACCAAGGCGTATTCGCTGAGCGGCCTTCTTTATTTAGGCGCGACTTTTGGTCTACGAGTAAAAACGGATATTGCTTAGCGTCGCCAAATCGGTATGGCGCTTCGTAGTGGGGCACAAACGCTACTTGGCCTCTCGCATCATATTCACAAGCTTGCATCACATCATCTACGCTAACGTGGTGATTTTTGGCATGCTTAGTTAAGGCTTTTTCTAAGGTTTTGCTATAAAACTCAAACTGTTTAGTTTCAGTTTTAAAATTGCCCCAACGTGACCCAAGTTTGTATGGATGACTGTTCCATACACCTTTGTCGATAAAATCATCCCAGCCTTTCATTGGCGGGCCATATTTATCTGAAGCATTTAACCACAGCGGAGAGGTGACATATCTGACGAGTAACTTACCGAAATCTAACTCATTGCTTGCAGGCTGTTTAGTTTCTGGATCCAGCAATTGCTCGTTGATGTATTGCCATGGCTTATCGAAGCCTTTCTCTGCCAGCTTTTTCGCCAGTAGATAGGGGATTTCGGACTCATCATCTTTAGTATTCCACAAGCGGTCAATTGACGGTTGCTGCACAGATACTTGATGGACACTGTTGCCAATTGAGTCTAATACGCCCCATTTTTCGAACATGTGATGATTTGCAGGCAAGATAATATCGGCAAACCAGCTGAATTCAGAAATGTTAGTGGTAACATGAGCCATAAACTCCACTTCACTCAAGGCATCATTCCATCGCTGGCCTTCAGGAGAGGAGAAGTTAAAGTTATTAAAGTAAGCCAACATCACTTTAATTTTGTATGGATCGCCACTTAACATGCCATTTGCTGTGTTGCTGGTAACGACGCCGCCTCCCGGTTTGCCTTTCTTTAATGCTGGAAAGGCTAAGGTGCCACGTTGATCGATTTTAGCTTGTTTAATGCCCTTAGCCGCAATGTCATCAAGATAGGGCTTAGAGTCTGGGAATTTTTTATTTAGGTCTATTTTATTCGCGGGGAACACACCACCTTTACTGTCGATACCGCCAAATAGTCCGTTTAGCGCATGGCAAGCCAATGAAGTATAAGTGCCGCGTGTATGCATTACCGCGCCGCGAGATGTCCATACTTGCACTGCAGGTGCTGCTTGGCCCATATCTTTTGCGATTTGGACAATGGTTTGTGCTGGGATCTGGCTAATCGATTCTGCCCATTCTGGGGTGTAATCCTTTAGCGTTAAATTCCACCACTCAACAAGCCCGTGAGTGTGCTTTTCGTCAAAGAGTGCAGGGTCAACGGTTTGTCCCGCTTTAAAGAGGTTGTTACCCGATTTAAAGTCACCAACAAACGGTTTATGCCAAATGCCTTCAACTAATGCGACATGAGCGATAGCAAGTGCAAGTACACTATCTTGAGCCGGTTCAATTGGGATCCATTTATGCGCTTTACTCGCTGAAATAGATAGGCGCGGGTCAACCACAACAACCTTGGCGTTATCTAACGCGCTGCCCCATGTTTTAGAGTAGTAAGATACTTGGCGATTACTGGCGATGGGATCTGCACCAAAAGATAAAATAAACTTAGTGTTCTCGATATCATATTGGTTATACCCCCAGTTACCATCCTGATAATAAGGCCCCATTTTATGCGCCTCAGCACAAATAGAACTGTGAGAGATATTGTTTGGCGAGCCAATCATATTCGTCAGATGTTTATAGATAAACTCATTGATATGCGAATATCTGCCACGAAGTAATGCGTATTGGTGCGCTTCACCGGCATTACGCAATGCGATGATCTTATCGGCGAGCAGATCGAATGCTTCATCCCAAGAAATTGGCTTGAACATAGGATCATGTTCTTTGCCTTTTTTAGGGTTGGTACGCATTAAAGGGCTGCGAACTCTGTCGGGATCATAAACCTGTTGCAGACTTAAGTGTTGTCTTGGGCAGCTCGACTCTCCATGGACATGAGAGTTTACGTTACCTCTTACTTTTACCGCTCGCCCCTCAATAATGTAGGTTTGTTTAGCACACCAGGAGGTACAGCCTTGGCAGGTTGTTGCCACCCATTTGCCTGTGCCAGTGAGCTTGTCGGACTTAGGTAGTTCGTGCTCAATTCCTTCAATGACAGGAGTCATTGAGTTACTGCAGCCTACTGTTGCTAAAGCCGTAGTCGCAGCTGTTGTTTTTAATAGCGTTCTTCTGCGTGTATCGATTTTCTCGCTCATAAACCCACACCTTTAAATAATATCAAATATGCAAAATTACATATATATACCTAATTATATATACTTTTAATCAAGTGGGATTGGTAGTCCCTTTGTCAGCGGAATGTCACATTTCTGGGTTATTGTTATTGGTTGTCTGAATTAATTTAGAGCGAGATCACCAAAATACGCTGCTTAACTGAACAGAGAATTGTTGAGCATTGAATAAAAACGGTTGTTCATCGAGCGATAAGATAAGACCCGCAGTTATGTATTTTGCGCTGGCAAATGAGCAATATTTAACAGGCTAATTGCTAGAGTGAATTTGAGTAGAAACTACATACTAGTAATGTAATACCATTCAGTATAAGAATTTGATCTACTTAGAGCGTTGTTGGCAAACTAATTTAAGGCGAATAACTGAAAGAATGGTCGCTCCCTTTTGAAGTTATTCAACGCAGAATTAGGCAGTCAAAAACGCTCCAGAATGGCGAGTTTTAGCGGCTTTGATACCGTGTTAACGAACTTGAACGCAGAATAACTATGCTCTTCATTCGTTGCGAGCTGCATGGTCTTTAATGTTCCGGACATACATAAGACATTCCCTCCCTCCATGGAGGTCAGATGCAGCGAATGTCATTAAAGCAGGAGCACTTAATGACCTTGTCTCAAAGCCGCTAAATTCTTGCTGAGCGACTAAATGTTTATACTGATTGGTATCAGCAGTTTTTATTTTAATCCTTTGTTTCTATTGGATAGTTCCTCTTGTTAGAATGCCCACACACTTACTTGAGCTGTTATTGGACACCCTAATGAAAATTCTTGCCGATGAAAATATGCCTTATGTAAAACAGTTATTTGCCGATCTCGGCAGCATTGAAGCTGTAAACGGTAGGGAGCTAACTGCAGAGCAAGTACAAGATGCCGATGTGTTGTTAGTGCGTTCAGTCACTCAGGTGAATCCAGAGTTATTAGCACTTAATTCCAAGCTTAAGTTTGTAGGTAGCGCAACGATTGGCACCGACCATATTGATGTAGATTTTCTCGCAAGCCGTAATATTCCTTTTTCAAATGCGCCAGGTTGCAACGCGACTGCTGTGGGCGAGTTTGCATTTATCGCGATGCTGGAGTTAGCGCAGCGTTTTGATAGCCCATTACAAGGTAAAGTGGTGGGAATTGTGGGGGCGGGCAATACTGGTACTGCAGTGGCTAAATGCCTTGAGGCATATGGTATTAGTGTACTTTTGTGTGACCCGTTACTAGAGCAAAGCGGTGATGAGCGTGATTTTGTAACCCTAGACGCACTGATTGCGCAATCCGATGTCATTAGTTTACATGTGCCTATAACCAAACAGGGTGAGCACAAGACTTGGTATTTGTTTGATGAACAGCGTTTAAATAGTTTAAAGCAAGATACTTGGTTACTTAATTGCTGTCGTGGTGAGGTCATTGATAACCGCGCGCTAATAAAATTCAAACAACAGCGGGACGATGTGAAAGTTGTACTTGATGTGTGGGAAGGTGAGCCTAATCCGATGGCAGAGCTTGTACCTTATATTGAATTTTGTACGCCGCACATTGCAGGTTACTCGCTCGAAGGTAAAGCTCGCGGTACTTACATGCTCTATCAGCAATTATCCAAAGTGCTAAATATAGCGGCGGATAAACAAATGGACAGTTTACTACCTAGCCTGTGGAGTGAGCAGGTTTCAGTTGCTGAAATGAGCAATGAAAGAGCATTATTACAGCTGGCTAGATTTGTCTATGATCTGCGCGATGATGATGAATTATTTAGAAAACAGTTCCTAAATCCTCTGGGGTTTGATCAGATGAGAAAAAATCACACACATCGCCGTGAATTTAGTGCATTAAAGGTAGGCAATACGGGGCAAACTGATGTAAATTGGTTGTCCAATTTAGGGTTTTCAGGAGTCGAGCTGTAATTATGTCGCAGGAATTTAATGTTGTCGTATTAGGTGCATCGGGCGCAGTGGGTCAAACAATGATTGAGATCCTAGAAGAGCGTAACTTTCCGGTTGCAAATTTATATCCATTGGCCAGCAGCCGCAGTGCCGGTGATACGGTCAGCTTCCACGGTAAACAGGTCGAAATTTTAGACGTAGACACCTTTGACTGGTCACAGGCTCAGATTGGTTTCTTCTCTGCTGGTGGCGATGTGTCTGCAAAGTGGGCACCAATTGCCGCTGAAAATGGTTGTGTTGTTATTGATAACACTTCGCACTTTAGATACGACATTGACGTACCTTTGGTGATCCCTGAAGTGAACCCAGAAGCGATTGCTGATTTTAGAAACCGCAATATCATCGCCAACCCAAATTGTTCAACCATCCAAATGTTGGTTGCACTTAAGCCTATTTACGATACATACGGTATTTCGCGTATTAACGTAGCGACGTATCAATCAGTATCTGGTTCTGGTAAGCAAGCGATTGAAGAATTAGCTGGTCAGTGCGCTAAGTTATTACAGGGCTTACCTGTAGAGCCAAAAGCGTATCCAAAGCAAATCGCGTTTAACGTATTACCACAAATTGATAAATTTATGGAAAACGGCTACACCAAAGAAGAGATGAAGATGGTGTGGGAAACACAAAAAATCTTTGGTGACGACAATATCGTTGTTAACCCAACAGCGGTGCGCGTACCTGTATTTTATGGCCACTCAGAAGCAATTCATTTAGAAACACTTCAACCTGTTGATGCTGAAGATGTTAAGTCTGTACTTCGCGGCGCAGCGGGTGTTGAACTGTTTGAAGGTGATGAAGATTACCCAACTGCAGTGACTGAAGGCGCAGGCAGCGACCCTGTGTATGTTGGTCGTATTCGTAAAGATATCTCCCATGAAAACGGCATAAACCTTTGGGTTGTATCGGATAATATCCGTAAAGGTGCAGCACTAAACAGCGTACAAATTGCTGAGGTTTTAATCAGAGATTATTATTAATCGCTGTTTTTAATATAAGTAAATGATGAAAAAGCCCGCAGAACGCGGGCTTTTTATGTTTTAAAGATGTGAACAGTAGCAGGGCATCGGAATCTAGTTTATAGTAATCTCAATAAATACAATTGCCTAAAGCTCGTCACCAGGGTGGTGACACAAGCGTGCTTTAAAGGGAAGGATTGATGAACTTTCGCACTTCGTATCTTGTTGGCTTAATAGCTACTGGAATAGTGGCTATTGCTGCTCCTTCGATTCATTCTGCGACGGCCGCTGAGCCACTGAAAATTACCGGGCCCGACGGCCAAGTAAAAAGTAATATTCAAACAAATGCGCAAGTAAATCAGAGTGATCCTCAAGGTGTTCGCCAGTATGGTCCGACAACGTCAGCGGATACATTTTGGAGCATTGCTCAAGCTGTAAAGCCTGATAATAGTGTGACTGTTTATCAGGTTATGTCGGCACTTTTTGATGCTAACCCGCACGCTTTTTCAAGCAAAAATTACAACAGTTTAGAGCGCGGTATGATTTTGTTGGTGCCGAGTAAATCAGTAATGCAACAAATGCCTGCTGCTGATGCCAAAGCTCGTGCAGAAAACAATGATCAAAGATGGTCTTCAAGTTCAGTTGTTGCTCAACCTCGCACGCCAGCTAAAGTGGTCCCTGCAACAAATACTGTAAGCTCGAATGGAAGTTCAAAGTCTAACCCGCTGATTGCTGAGCTATCTGAAGAGGTTAAGAGCTTAACTGCACAAGTTGAATCAATCCAAGCTAAAAACTTAGAACTTACCGACGAACTGGCACGAGCGAGTGATGAAATCGTGGTGGGTTCTTCTGATACTGCTGCGTTTCAAGATGAAATCAGTCAGCTCAAACAAGAAAACGCACTGTTAAAGCAAGCATTGCAAGAGGCAAAAGCTGAAACTGCGGCACTAGAGCAAGAAATTAAAGTCAGTCAACAACAAATAGCTGCGGCTACAGAACCACAAAGTGAGCCAACAAGTAATTTGTGGCGCACCATAATGGACAATCCACTATTGTTGGTCCTAGGAGCGGTGCTTCCAGCGATTATTGTTATTGGGATCTTCTGGCTGTTCTTACGTCGTAAAAAGGAGCCAGTAGCAAAAGACTCAACGGCAGAGCAACAAGCCGAGAACGGCAAGTCTGATGATAAGCCAGTTAATAATGCAGAATCAAAAACTGATGACGCTGATGATATGGCTGTTCACCTAGACACTGACAGTGGCGCTGATGATCTTCCGCTAAAAGAAATTGCTGCCGCCGGTGCTGTAGGTCTAGCGGTTGGTGCTGTTGCAGATGAGCAAGATATTGTTGTTGAAGATAGTCAGGATGATGGTCAGTCTCTTGATGATTTGTGGGCTGAAGCAATGGGAGAGCAAGACCAAGCTGACTCTCTTGATGGATTTGAAACTAACACTAGTAAAGATGACGATGACTTAGATTCATTATTAGCAGGTTTTGATGAGCCTGAAACTCAGGCGCAAGATACCGTTACTCGCGTTGATGCAGTAAATACTGATGACGACGATTTAGATGCACTACTTGCAGGTTTTGATGAGCCTGAAACTCAGGCGCAAGATACCGTTACTCGCGATGATGCAGTAAATACTGATGACGATGATTTAGATGCGCTGCTTGCAGGTTTTGATGAGCCTGAAGCTCAGGCACAAGATGCTGTTACTCGCGATGATACAGTAAATACTGATGATGACGATTTAGATGCGCTGCTTGCAGGTTTTGATGAGCCTGAAACTCAGGCGAAAGATACAGTCAGTCGCGATGATGCAGTAAATACTGATGATGACGATATAGATGCGCTGCTTGCAGGTTTTGATGAGCCTGAAACTCAGACGAAAGATACAGTCAGTCGCGTTGATGCAGTAAATACTGATGATGATTTAGATGCGCTGCTTGCAGGTTTTGATGAGCCTGAAGCTCAGGCACAAGATGCTGTTACTCGCGATGATACAGTAAATACTGATGATGATTTAGATGCGCTGTTTGCAGGTTTTGATGAATCTGAAGCTCAAGATACAGTCACTAGTGATAATACTGCTGTTGAAATAAATGATACTACATCGGTTACTGATGACGACGAATTAGAAGCATTATTAGCATCGTTAGAAAACGATTCGAATGATGCTGAACCTCAACAAGATATCGATTCGTTATCTGATGAGATGGCTGCCGAGCTTGCGTTAGGCTTTGAAATCGCAGCAGAGCTAGAAGATGAAGATAACACTGAGCAACAAAAGCTTGATAGTGAATTAGACAGTGAAATTGATGCGCTGTTGGCAGAGTTTGATATGCCAAGCGGCTCTGAAAGCCCTGAGATTACTGGCGGTATAGACAATACCGACAGCGCAGAAGAAACAACAAAGTTTGATCCTAATGAAATCGATGATCTAGAGCTTGCAACAACGGCAAATACTCTTGAGCCTGTAACAGAGCTAGAACCTGAGCTTGAGGCAGAAACTGAAACCCAGAGCTTTACTGCCGAATCAAGTGAATCAGATTTGAGCAGTGATGTAGGAAGCATAGAGTTCGATAACATTAACTTCAGTCGCGCAGATCAAGATAGCGAGACCGTTGACTCAGATAAGCTCGGTTCAGAGAGCGAACAAGATTTTTTAACTCGAGAGCTACAAGAGGCTGCAGCGCAGCAAGAGCAAGCTAAGGTTGCAAAACAAGCCGACATAGATGCGTTTTTAGCGCCTAAAACTGAGCTTGAGTCGACTGAAGTGCCACAAGTTAGCGAAAAAGAATCGGGTTTCTTTGACGATTTAAAAGCAGATAATCAAACCACGGATAATTCGCTTGATTGGGAATCAATTTCTGCGCCTCAGCCTACACCAGCTGATAATGAAGTCGACCTTGATAACGACAATAGTTTCAACGAAAAAGACAATAATCTTGAAGCGTTAAACTCAGACTTTGATATTGCAGCGGCAACAGAGTTAACAGATGAAGAATTGTTGAGTAATTTAGCTCAAGCCGGTGATGTTGAAGATAATTCACTCGACTTGTCTGATGACACCTTTACGCTCGACAGCGATAGTAAAATGACGGTTGATGAAGCATTAGCCGCGCTCGATGCCGAAGAGTATGTTGAGCATAAGCCAAATGATGAAGCGACAGAGCAGCAAGATTTAAGTAATTTCCAACGCGATAATGGCTTTATCGATATTGATATGCTGTTAAGTGAAGCCGATGAAGACAATGGTGAAACTGATCTTTATAAACAGTTTGATGTTGATATGGGGGAGCTCAACTCGTTGATGGGGAACTCTTCAATGGTCGATGTTGATGATGAAGAGAACTCTGTTAACGCTAAGTTAGACTTGGCCCGTGCTTATATTGAAATTGATGATAATGACAGCGCTCGAGCACTACTCAAAGAAGTTGAGCTAGACGGTAATGATCGCCAACAAGCAGAAGCAGTCGGCTTACTGAAAGAGTTAGTATAAATATCACATTGTAAAAACGGCGCCTTTGGCGCCTTTTTTATACTCATCGTTTGTTCTGAGTGTGCTAGAATCGCCGCCAATTAATAGATTTTGCCTATTTGATTGTTTTACTAAAATGCTAACAGTCTTATAGCAGTTTAACCGAGTGATAGAGGTGTGAAATGCGGGTTGTACTAGGTATAGAGTACGATGGTAGTCAATATTTCGGATGGCAACGTCAGGCGGAAGTTGACACAGTACAGGCGCGTTTAGAAAAGGCATTATCCAAAGTCGCAAACGAGCCTATCGCTGTGCAATGCGCGGGTCGTACCGATGCCGGTGTTTCTGCAACAGGTCAAGTGGTTCACTTTGAAACCAACGCTATACGTAAAGACACTGCATGGACGTTAGGGGTTAACGTTCACCTTCCTGATAATATCGCTGTACGTTGGGTAAAAGTGGTAGATGATGAGTTTCACGCTCGTTTTACTGCAACGGCAAGACGTTACCGCTACATGATTTATAACCACCAATTACGCCCAGGTATTTTACGTGGTGGCGTGAGTCATTACCCAGGTGATATTGATGAAACTAAAATGCATCAAGCAGCGCAATACCTACTAGGTGAGCAAGACTTTACCAGTTTCAGAGCTGTTCATTGTCAGTCAAATACCCCGTTTCGCTGTGTGCACGAAGTCAATGTAACTCGCCAAGGCATGTATATTTGTGTTGATATCAAAGCCAATGCATTTTTGCATCATATGGTGCGCAATATTGTCGGTTCTTTACTTGAAGTTGGTTACGGTAATCAACCTGTCGAGTGGATTGAGCAGTTACTTGCACTGAAAGATAGAAATCAAGCGGCAGCGACAGCTAAGCCGAACGGTCTGTATTTAGTTGATGTGACATATCCAGAGAGTTACCAATTACCAAAGCTCGCCCTAGGGCCGTTATTTATGTTGGATTAATCCAGCTTGCTTTGAATGCCTTTTTGTAACGTAAACTTGCAACCTTTTACGATGTTAATGGATAAATTTTGTGATTGAAAACGATACACTTATGCAAGCTGCACCGCCAAGCGGAGCAGCACTAACCACTTGGTTAGATTTTTTACTCGCGATACACCCAACTGAAATTGATATGGGGCTAGCGCGAGTACAGGCAGTGGCAAAGCGTATGGAGCTTGACCACTTAGGTGATACCAAAGTGGTGACGGTAGCGGGGACTAACGGTAAAGGCACAACCTGCGCCATGATTGAAGCCGCGCTACGATTATCTGGTAAGAGTGTGGGCGTATATAGCTCGCCTCATTTGCTTAAGTACAATGAGCGAGTACGGATCAATGGTGTTGATGCAACTGATGTGGCATTAGTTGCAGCGTTTGAAGCGATAGAATTAGCAAGAGCTGAAATCTCATTAACTTTCTTTGAGTACGCAACGCTTGCTGGATTGTATTTATTTAAAGCAGCCAAACTTGATGTCGTGTTACTCGAGGTTGGTCTTGGCGGGCGCTTAGATGCGATAAATTTAATTGATGCTGATATTGCGGTTGTCACTTCAATCGATTTAGATCATCAAGAGTATCTTGGTGACACGCGTGAACTGGTTGGCGCAGAAAAAGCAGGGATCTTTAGGGCAAATAGGCCAGCAATTGTTGGTGAGGAAGATTGCCCTGAGTCATTGATTCAAGTGGCTGAAAATATCGGCGCGTTATTGTATCGAGTTGGCAGCGAGTTTAACTATCAATGCACAGCACAAGATTGGCACTACCAAGGTCAGCAGTTTAATTTAAATAAACTTCCGTTGCCGTTTTTGCCGCAACCCAATGCTGCAACTGTCATTGCGGTACTAGAGCATTTATGCCCAACAATATCTGCCGATATTATTGCTAAAGCCGTTGGTGAAACTCAGCTGGCTGGTCGATTAGAACATTTGAGTCAATCGCCAAAGGTCATTGTGGACGTTGCCCATAATCCTCATGCTGCGCGTTATTTAAAGTCGCGTTTGGCTGCCATGCCCAAAGCGCGCTTATTTGCGCTTTGCGGCATGTTAAAAGATAAAGATGCACGCTCAGTTTTACAAGAGCTAGCTACAGATGTTAATGAATGGTTTTTATGTGATTTAAGCGGGCCTCGCGGTGCATCAGCGATTGAGCTAAATGCACTTATGCCTCATGGCGTGAGTTCACAAACATTTGCGCAGATGCAAGATGCTTGGCACGCTATTAAAGCTCAGTTACAAGCTGATGACGTTGTTATTGTTTTTGGTTCGTTTTACACAGTAGCGGGTTTTAAAGATTTGTTTAAGGGGGAAGAGCTTGTCTAGTCAATTTCAAAACCGTCTAGTGGGCGTCATCGTAATTGTTGCGCTAGGGGTTATATTTTTACCCGATATATTAGATGGCAAAAAACAGCGTGAAGAGGAGCAGTTTGCAGAAATTCCTCTAAGGCCTGAGATCGAGCAAAGCAGTTTATCTGAGCAAGACAGCTTGCCTGAGCAGGATATCAATTCACTTGATCTTGGCGAAGGCGAAAATGCTGACTCAAACGGTGATGATTCTTGGCATATCGCTGAAACTTTAGATGCTAATCAAGCGCAATCGGCAGCTAAAGCTCCTGCAACTGAATCTGCAAAAGTTACTGAAGCTAAACCACAACCTAAGCCAGCGGTTAAACCGTCAGCAGCTTGGACGATTCAGCTAGGCAGTTTCAATAACGCGGCTAACGTTAAAGGTCTTGTTAATCGACTCAGAGCAAAAGGCTTTACCGCTTATACTTTGCCAACAAAGCCAGTTGACGGCCAGTTAACTAAAGTGTTTGTTGGGCCCAATATTTCTAAAGATAAATTGAGCCGTATGCAGAACGATATCTATAAACTCACAGAGTTAAAAGGGCGCATTGTTGCCTACAATCCTGTGGAAAAATAGTAAATTGCGATTGTCTTTATCAGAGAAAAAGTTATTTCGTTGCCAAAGGGTGAGAAATAACTCTGTCTCTGATAGAATCGCGCCGTCTTAACCCCTTTGCTGGATTATTTCTTAAATGGTTTGGATTGATTACGCCATCATTATCGTTATCGGACTATCAACTCTGATAAGTTTGGTCCGTGGTTTTGTAAAAGAAGCCATGTCTCTCGTTGTTTGGTTTGCCGCCTTTTTTATTGCAAGCCAGTTCTATCTTAAGCTCGCAGAACATCTCACTCAGATGCAGGATGAAATGGTACGTAATGGTGTTGCCATTGCTATCTTATTTGTCGCAACGCTGGTGCTTGGCGCATTAGTTAATTACTTAATTGGTCAATTGGTTTCTAAAACCGGATTGTCAGGCACAGATAGAGTATTGGGCTTATGTTTTGGTGCGCTTAGGGGCGCATTAATCGTTAGCGCATTACTGTTTTTTATGGATGCTTTTACCGGAGCACCCAACACAGATTGGTGGCAAGATTCTACACTCGTGCCCGAATTTGGAGTTGTGATCCAGTGGTTTTTTGACTACGTGGAAAACACCTCAAGCTTTGTACCCAAAATATAAAATGCACTAAAGCATTACTTGGTCATAGTCGAGTTTTGACAAGCGATTACGGCAATAAATATTAAATAATAGAACATCTTACAATGAGGAAACTCACCCATGTGTGGTATCGTCGGAATAGTAGGTCAGACATCGGTTAATCAAACCATTTATGATGCACTGACCGTGCTTCAGCATCGTGGACAGGATGCTGCAGGCATTGTGACTGTAGATGGCTATGCGTTTAGATTACGTAAAGCTAATGGTTTGGTTAAGGATGTTTTTGAGCCAAAGCATATGCAACGCCTGCAAGGTAATTCAGGTATTGGACATGTGCGTTATCCTACGGCAGGTAGCTCAAGTGCGTCAGAGGCGCAGCCGTTTTATGTAAACTCGCCATTTGGTATTTCACTTGCTCATAATGGTAACTTAACCAACACGGTTGAGTTGCATGAGCGCCTAGTGAAGCAACGCCGTCATGTTAACACGACTTCAGACTCTGAAGTGCTACTGAACCTATTAGCCGACGAGTTACAAAATACCACCACTCACAATCTAAGCGCTGATGAAGTGTTTAACGCCGTCACCCAAGTTCACGAATTAACGCGCGGCGCTTATGCTGTTGTGGCGATGATTATTGGTCAGGGCTTGGTTGCATTTAGAGACCCATTTGGTATTCGCCCGTTAGTGCTAGGTAAGCACGAAACTGAGACGGGTACTGAATATATGGTTGCCTCTGAAAGTGTAGCACTTGATGCAGTTGGCTTTGAGTTTATGCGTGATGTAGCCCCAGGTGAAGCTATCTATATTACTTTAGAAGGTGAGCTTTATACCCGCCAATGTGCACATTCGCCAAGCTATGCACCGTGTATTTTTGAGTTCGTTTACTTCGCCCGTCCTGATTCAACCATAGACAACATTTCTGTTTATAGCAGCCGTGTGAATATGGGCACTATGCTGGGTGAGAAGATCAAGAAAGAATGGGAAGATCACGATATTGATGTGGTTATTCCAATTCCTGAAACCTCGTGTGATATCGCACTTGAGATCGCTCGTCATATGGATCTTCCATATCGTCAAGGCTTCGTGAAAAACCGTTATATTGGCCGTACCTTCATTATGCCGGGTCAGCAAGAGCGTAAAAAGTCAGTGCGTCGTAAACTGAACGCAATTAACGCTGAGTTTAAGGGCAAAAACGTCTTGCTAGTAGATGACTCTATTGTTCGTGGTACTACGTCTGAGCAGATCATCGAGATGGCACGTGAAGCCGGGGCTAATAAAGTATACTTTGCATCAGCTGCACCGGAAATTCGCTTCCCGAATGTATACGGCATCGATATGCCAACGACTAATGAGCTTATTGCACATGGCCGTGACGTTGAAGAGATCAACAAGCTGATTGGTGCAGATGGCATGATTTTCCAATCGCTACCGGATCTAATTGAAGCGGTACGTAAAGAAAACCCTGCGATTAAGCGTTTTGAAACTTCAGTATTTGACGGTAAATATGTCACTAACGACGTAAACCAAGAATACTTAGATTACATTACGCAGTTGCGTAACGATGACGCTAAAGCTAATCGCAGTAAAGATATTGGCACTAACTTAGAGATGCATAACGTTTGTCATCCATAAGTACAGCCTATTAGCCTCGAAACAGGCTGACGAAAAAGCCGAGCAATTGCTCGGCTTTTTCATATCGATTTAAAGCGCTAGAATAAATGCATGGCCCAAACTAGCATCCAGCTTGCAAATAGTAAGCTGCACGGTTTTTTATCAAATCCGTGACCAATCTTAAGACCAATTAAGGTGCTAATGCAGGTTAATGGCACAATAAGGCTGGTCAGCAATAGCGGCGTGGCACCTAAGGTTAAATGTACAAATGGAGAGAGTATTAATAGCCAAGATGTGACTAATAAAAAATGAAATAGCATCAATTTATCGAGCCTAACTCCATGGTTACTTAAGGTCGCTAACATCTTTATCCCTCCTGTTTAAGATATCGCCATTAGAGCACTTAATGAGAATGGTTCTCAACTAAATTTACAATCTTTGAGCAGGCAGTTCATTTCAAATGGCAAACTCGCTTGAGTTATCGGCTTTTGTTTGCACCTTCAAACACTTCAAGGTACAGTTACTGTTAATTTATACAGTAATCCTTGTTGTTACCGATGATCTTATATATTGCTGAAAAACCAAGTTTGGGCAGGGCGATAGCCGATGTTTTACCTAAGCCATTAAAGAAAGGCGATGGTTTTATTCGTGCAGCCAATGGCGACTGTGTTTCGTGGTGTGTGGGGCACCTGCTTGAGCAAGCTGAGCCAGATGCTTATTCACCAGAGTATAAGTCGTGGAAGTTTGAGCATTTGCCGATTGTACCTGACGCTTGGAAGATGAAGCCTAAGTATAAGATGCGTGGCCAAATTGCTGTGCTTAGAAGTTTAGTTAAAGAGGCAAGCCAGCTTGTTAACGCAGGCGATCCAGATAGAGAAGGTCAGCTTTTGGTTGATGAAATTATCGCTCACCTTGGGGTTAAAGGCGCCAAATTACAAAATGCACAACGATTATTGATAAGCGACTTAAACCCGCAGGCGGTGAAAAGAGCTTTAGGCCAATTACGCTTAAATAAAGAGTTTGTGCCTTTATCGACATCAGCATTAGCGCGTTCTCGTGCTGATTGGTTATATGGCATGAATATGACCCGTGCCTATACCATTCAAGGGCGAAAAGTCGGCTATCAAGGTGTGCTATCGGTTGGCCGAGTGCAAACGCCAGTGCTTGGACTTGTGGTGCGCCGTGATGCTGAAATAGCCGAATTTGTTTCTAAGCCTTTTTATGAGGTGTTAGCGCATTTAGCGACAGATAAACAAGAACGCTTTAGCGCTAAATGGCAGCCTAGTGAAGCCTGTCAGCCCTATATGGATGAAGAGGGGCGAGTACTCTCTAAAGGCCTAGCGCAAAATGTAGTGGGGCGGATAAACGGCCAAAACGGCACTGTCGAAAAAGTTGTTGCCCAAGACAAAAAACAGAATGCGCCGCTACCATATAGCTTATCTGCACTGCAAATTGACGCTGCTAAACGTTTTGGTATGAGCGCCAAAGCGGTGCTTGATACCTGTCAGTCATTGTATGAAAAACATAAGCTTATTACTTATCCTCGTTCAGATAGTCGTTATCTACCAGTAGAACAGCATGGCCTAGCGCCAAGCGTTATACGCGCAGTAATAAGTGGTGCGAGCGAACTCGTTGCAGGTTGTGATGAACCCAATGCCAAGCTTAAATCTAAAGCGTGGAATGATAAAAAGGTCGATGCTCACCATGCTATCGTACCCACCGAAAAAACTGCCAATTTGGCCAGTCTTAGCCAAGTGGAAAAACAGCTTTATTTACAGATAGCACGCCAATATTTGATGCAGTTTTACCCTGCTTATTTGTACAAAGAAACTCAGGTTGAAATCATTATCGCGGGTGGGCTTTTTAAAACTAAAGCGAAACAAGAAGTGGCGTTAGGCTGGAAGCAATTACTTAAACAGAGCAAAACAGCCAGTCATGATACAAGCAGCGACAGCAAAAATGATGACGACGAGCATCTAGCTAATATCCCTGCGCTGAAAAAAGGCCAAGTATTGCTTTGTGAGCGCGGCGAGTTACTCGAAAAACAAACTCAGCCACCAAAGCATTTTACCGATGCGACCTTACTTAGTGCGATGACGGGAATTAGCCGCTATGTGACCGATCCTGAAATTAGAAAAATCCTTAAAGATACAGATGGGTTAGGGACTGAAGCAACACGTGCGGGGATCATTGAGTTGTTATTTAAGCGCACTTATTTAACCCGTCAAGGTAAGTCCATCTTAGCAACTGAAGTCGGTAAGGGGTTAGTCAATAGTTTGCCACAAAGTGCCACCACGCCAGATATGACCGCATTATGGGAGAATAATCTCGATGCCATTAGCCGCAAAGAGGCTAAATATCAAAACTTTATGCAGCCATTAATTAACTCAATCCATGCTCTAATTGAACAAGCTGGCGCGCAATTACCAACATCATTACAAGGAGTTAAATCTCCTGATGCTGGTTTTAAAAAGCGCCGTTCACCAGCGAAAAAAAGTACATACTCTAAAGGTGCCAGCGCTGCGACGAAAAATGCTAGGGCAAGCTCATCAAGAAGTAAGTCGACTAAAGCCGCTGCAACAAAGAAACGTTAATCGGGTATAAAGCTAATCAGCCCAGTGGGTGAGTAGCTTTGTATAGCATTTCGATAGTCGATTTAAAGCGGTGATACGTTAGCCTTTAGCACTTTTAGCAAGGTTTGATACCGCGCAGGTAGCTGGCGATTACGCTTATTGACCAAGTACAATTGCTCCGTCACTTTTTGTGGCGCCAGATGTAAAGTGAGCTCTTGCTTGTGAATAAAGCTGTTAAAAGCGCTTTTCGGCAGCACAGTAAAACCAATGCCTTGGGATACGGGTAATAGAATTTGGCTGAGTTGATTGACATAGCTGGCGGTGGGTAGTTTGTCGATATTGATCTCGGCCAGTTCAGCTACGCCACATTGGTCAAAGTAGAGTGATAAGTAATGGGCTGAGTCAGGATGTTTTACTACGCCGCATTCCATCAATGACTTTGCTGTAATTGTTTGGCCTTTAAAGCGTTTTGGCAGAATAAGGCATAAATACTCACAACCTAATTGCTCGATATTAAACTCACAAGCGTTGGGTTTGTGAGTCACAATACCAAGATCAATACTCGCGTCAGTTATGTCTTTTAGGACTTTGCTATTTGGCGCCGCCTCTAGATGAATAGATAAATTGGGGTGCCGTTGCTGCAACTTGAGTAATTCAGGGTAATACAGCAATGCTAAAGAGCCTGAGCAGGATAGACGGCATTGCCCAGAATAGGGATCATCAAAGTTTAAACTTTCGATAAGCTTAGCTTCATGTTGCGCAACATCTAGCGCATATTGATAGACCTGCCTACCTTGTTCGGTGATCTCAAATTGCTTGTTAATACGCTTAATTAGCGGGTGTCCGCAAGCTTGCTCTAACTTTTTAATTTGCTGGCTAACACCTGGCTGAGTCATATATAACTTTTCAGCCGTTTGAGTAAAGTGGCCAACATCAATGAGTGTTTTAAAGGTATTGAGCCAAGTTGGATTGAGCATGTTAAGGCCTTACTGTGATCTGATATTCACTAAGATGCACAAGAATTGAATTAAGCTGATAAGTTAAATAATAATTTACCATTATTGAAATAAGAAGTATTGATAAGTTTAACCCTACAAATAGATGATAATAATGACAAGTTGCTCTATTTATCCTGTAGATTTAGCCGGTTAAATTTAGAGATTAAAATGATGAATATTGAATTTAGTAACGGCCAATTAGCCGCACAATTACAAGCGCAGTTAACCGCGGGCTTTGAGTCTCATACTCAAGATAAAATGGCACCAGCATATGAGCAGCAACGCCTTAATTGGACTGTACAAGATGAGCAGGGCAATCTTGTCGCAGCTTTAACCGCTGATCTGCTTTGGGATTGGTTATATATTGATGAACTGTGGGTTGCTGATAATTGCCGCGGCAGCGGTATGGGAAGACAACTGATGCAACAAGCCGAGCTATTATGCTGTGAGCGAAAAACTGTCTGGTTTATGGCTGTGGACGCAAAGCTGGCAAGCGCCTGAGTTTTATCAGCGTTTAGGGTTTGAGGAGTTTACTCGTTTTGATGATTTTCCAGCAGGGCATAGCCGCATAGGCTTACGCAAATATTTGCAGGTTCAAGGTTAATCCATGTTCGTTATGTTAAGGTTTGAGCCTAAATTCTCCTTAGTATCATTTTGAATAAGCAAAGGATTTGCGATGAAATATTTACCAGCTATGGTATTAGGCTTGTTGGCGGTGGTCCTATCTAGCGTTGCTTATAGCTTTGCTGCGAGTTATTCGCCACTATTGAGTTATTTAATTGCGGTGGAGGGCTTAAATAGCAATAGCCCTGAGTGGTTGCTAGTCATACTGCAAGATAGTGCTATTACGCTTTTGATCTCAGGGACGATGGTTTTTATTTATCGACGACTATTAAGCCAATTTCCATTTAATTGGTTGGCAATTATCTTAATGCAATTACCTCTATCGCTGCTGGTGATATCGATGAATGGTTTACCAATTGATTTTGCAAATCTGTATGAGCTTTCAAAATCGCTGCCTACGCTTATTAACGCAATTGCTATTGTAATGATATATGCAGTGTTTAAGCTGATCGATAATAAACAAGCCACTATAAATAGTGGCTCGTAGTGGGTCATTGCACCAGAACTAAGTTCATCTGTTTTAAGTTAGTCAGTTCTAAGTTAATCACTTTCAATTAAGTTAGTTATGGCTCTTGAAATCAGGTCTTTGTTCATCTTTGTTGGCGTCACTTTTTGGTTAAACCAAAAGCTCATTGGCTGCTCAAAGCCGATGCCATGCATATAGTTGTAAATCGCTTTACGCAGGCCTTCACCGAGCATTTCATGGTCAGTGCCTGTCGGATCGGTAAAGTTAACATCGTTTTCAGCAAATAAGATCTCTGGTCGCTCTTCAAGGGTGATACCAAATTGTTCTGGGTTGATGCCTATCGGGCTGTGTACGGTAGCCACAAAACGATGCCAGTATGCTGATTGGAAGCAACCTTGCTGCATCATTTGACGCACCATCTCTAATGAATCGACAGTTTCTTGCTCGGTTTGTGTTGGGAAACCATACATTAAGTAAGCATGCACCAAAATACCAGCATCACTAAAGGCTTTGGTCACTTGCGCCACACGCTCAACACTGACGCCTTTTTTCATCAGTTTTAGTAAGCGATCTGAGGCAACTTCAAGGCCACCACTGACAGCGATACAACCAGAATCAGCTAACAATTGGCAACGGGCTTTGCTAAAGGTGCGCTCAAAACGAATATTACCCCACCAACTGATCACCACTCCTCGCTCGATAAGTCTTTTTGCCATGGTAAATAACAGCTTGGGCGGTAATGCTTCATCAACAAAATGGAAGCCTGTCTCACCGGTTTCTTCGATGAGTTGCTCAATTCTGTCTACCAACACATCTGCACTCGCGGAGTCAAAACGGTCGATATAATCGAGGCTTACATCGCAAAAGCTGCATTTTCGCCAGTAGCAGCCATGGGCGATGGTTAATTTGTTCCAGCGGCCATCGCTCCATATACGGTGCATTGGATTGAGCATTTCACACAAAGAGAGGTATTCATCTAGCGGTAAGCCATCATAAACCGGCGCACCAACATCCGATTGAGGAATATCGTGTAGCTCAGCATTTTCATTAAAGTGAACGTAGGCTTCGCCATTTTCATCTTCTGCGAGGAAGTAAGTACGAACCAAGTCGTCGACTTCACGTTGACCTTGAAAGTACTCTAACAAGGTAATAAAAGGCCGCTCTCCATCATCGAGACAGATAAAATCAACAAACTCAAATACACGTGGATCTTTTAAGGCACGAAGCTCGGTATTGATAAAACCGCCGCCCATAACAATTGGGATCTCAGGGTTGATGGCTTTACAAGTTTGCGCAATTCGTAGCGCTCCTAGCATATTACCGGGGAACGGCACGGTTAATGCCACTACGCTAGGTTGGGTTTCTTCAAGGTATTGCTCAACCAACTGCTCCAAGATCTCCGAGCTAAAACTTGGCTCATCCATCAAGGTGTCATAGAGGTTATCAAAGCTTGGGTTCGCCGCAGCTAACTGCTCGCCATAACGACTGACTTCAAAGTAGGGATCAACGCCTTGGGTAATAACCGTTGAAAGGTCATTAATAAATAAGGTTGCTAAATATTTTGCTTTATCTTGTACCCCAAGGTTACCAAAAGCAGCTTGTAGCACATCACCGGATACAGCTTCCATTTGCGCTATGGTGTCAAATGCTGGTCCTTCAGGTAAAAAACGACGCGAGTTGATACGCATGGCAAGACTTGGGTCTTTACCTTGTAAAAAACGAATAGCAGGCTCTACCGTGAGATGGTAACGGTCAAATTCGGCTAAAAAATTAAAAATCGCATCAGGCAGTTCATTATCTTCAAAATGCTCAAAGTTTTGCTCTACATGCTGGCGAATAACCTCAAGTGCCGGCGCTGTCATCATCTCAAGAAAGAGTTCAATTGCAGGATCACGTTGCACCGCCTCATAGCCACGAGAGCGTAAGAATCCCGTTAAATACGCTGTTGCCGGATAGGGCGTATTCAGCTGGGTCATAGGTGGAGTCATTAAAAGAACGGTCATAGCCTGCCTTAAATAGTAAAACTTTGGGACTCAATACCACGTTGCTTTGGTGGCTCTGAGTGAGGCAGTCATATGGCTGCCAAAAATTAGCACGGATTCTAGCAAATGTACTCGCTAAAAACCCGTTTATTAGTGGATATTCGAGTAAGTTTGGCGTCATGATTATGTAGCAGGAGGTGGCGAATACTTATGGTGTAGCCACTATGGAGGTTTTTGTTGGCGATGAGTTGTTAACCTTATCTATCGCTAATTATCGAGTTTTGTATTGATTACACACTGGGTCATACTCAAATCCGCTGGCAGCGAGCTTTTGTTCAAGTAACTTGCTATCAATATCTAAGTCATAAAACAGCGCCTGTTGGTCTTTACAATTTAAACGTAGGTGTTCGTTTGCAATACCAACGAGCACTTCGGCTGATAATGTATCGAGCTTATCACTGTTCATAATGGCTCCGTTATTTGCTTTACTGATTGGTCGATTTTTTCGTCTTCAAAGTATGAATCGTGAAATGCAAAATTGCCAATGTGGGAGCACGGATGGGGGCGTCATATGCGTAGTAAAAAACTCGCTGTAATTTTAACACAAAAAAAAGCAAGTCTTGGTTAAGACTTGCTAAAGTGATACAGGTGAGGAACAGATTACATAATGTCGTATTAAGCTTAAGCCTTTATTAATTAACGCAGCTTTTCCCCACGATTAATTCCAATTAATCTATCTAGAATATGCTCGCCATCCATACGAATTCCGTTGTGTTCATACTCAGAGGTTACCCAGTATTTTAAGTTGCCAACTCGGGCTGCAGTTTCGAGGCTATATTGCATTTCTACAAACATATCTTCACTGTAAATAGCTGCACTCACAGGCACTTGGTTATTAGCCAAGGTCTCTAGGTTGTATAGCATTGGCCAGTCTGATTTTTGGGCTAAATCCTCAGCGGCCTGTTTAAGCGGCTTAAGGTTACCAAATTGCTCAAAAAACCACGGGTAGACCATTTCGCCAGTAAATAGAAACGGCTTTTCGCTGCTGTAGTTGAACTCCGAGTATGTTTGTCTTACTCGGTGCGCAGCCCAATTTGAATGGGTTTGCTGGCAGTAGATAGATTCATGTAACAAGGCAAAAATTGGATTGGTATTGAAATCCAATAATTGACAGAAGTGTGCCAAAAATAGCGGATTAACTTGAGTGCCGGATGGCGTATCAATTAACGCTTGCTCCAATAAGTAGTAAACGCTTTCAGGTCCTTGCTCCATACCAATATTAATGCCCAGTAGTTGCAGCATTTCAACGGTTAAACGCTCACCTGTTGCTAACAACACTTGGTTGTTTTCGATATGGTTAGCGAGGGCTTTAATTAAGCATTGTGCATCGGTAAAGCGGGTAAAAAAGTCATGGTTTTTGGCTAATACGCGTTTGTAAGTTGCTTGGTAAACTTCATCGGCACTGCGTGTTAGCGACGGAATACCGCCGGTAATATAGGCTTCAGCTAGCCCCTCTGGCGCATCATTTAAGTATTTTAAGACACAAAAACCACCAAAGCTTTGCCCAAGAATAGTCCATTTTTGGTTGTCCGTCAGTTGCTGACGAATGGCTTCTGCATCACGAATGATGTTATCTGCACGAAAGTGGCTTAGATACTGACTCTGCTCGTTGCTGGTAAGATGCGACAAGCTGGCATAGTTAACAGGAGTGGATAAACCTGTACCTCGTTGGTCGAGTAAAAGCACGCGATATTCTTTAAGTGCGCGTTTTATCCAACCACCATTAGCGGCAGGGCGCACAGCACCGAAACCTGGGCCACCTTGAAAAAAAACAATAAAAGGTAATGACTTAGCGCTATTTTCTGGACTCGATATTTCTCGTGCAAATACGCTGATTTTCTCGCCATCAGGGCGTTGGTAGTCTAGAGGTAAACTGAAATAATGCTTACGGGCAACCATACCTGCGAAAGTAAGTTGAGCTGAACAAGTTGAGTTCATGGTTTCGACCTTTTTAAATGCGCTAGTAAGTGAGCACTGCGTGATGGAGTAGGCGATTAATCGTACTGGATAAAATCATCAAGCTATTGTGCTGGTTGCGTTGATTGTATACCAAATATGAGGCATTAATCAGGATTATGTAAATGGAAACAAATTGCCACAAAGCGACGAGTGCAGAGTAAAAAATATAATGCAGTTTTTGTGAGCTATGGGGCAAATTATCCTAATAATAGATAGTGGAATTGGCCAACATAACGTACCCTTTAGCCATTCACAGCGAAAAGAGCCTTAGGTGTTTATCGATGAAGTATCAGTTAATACCCGTTACCCCATTTCAGCAAAACTGTAGTTTAATTTGGTGTTCAGAAACCATGAAAGCGGCAGTTGTCGATCCTGGTGGAAATATTGAGCGTATTTTAGAAGAAGCAGCCAAAAACAATGTGGTAGTGGAAAAGGTATTGCTGACTCATGGACATATAGATCATGTTGGTGGTGCGGCAGCGTTAGCTGCACAACTTAATGTGCCAATCGTTGGTCCACATAAAGCTGATGACTACTGGTTAGACAGTTTACCAAAGCAGAGCCAGCATTTCGGTTTTGTGCATTGCGATGCGTTTACGCCTGCTCAGTATTTAGAAGAAGGCGATGAGGTTACCGTTGGTAATCAAGTATTGAAGGTAATACATTGCCCAGGTCATACGCCGGGTCATGTGGTGTTTTTTGCAGAGTCGAGCAAAACTGCATGGGTAGGGGATGTATTATTTAGAGGCTCAATAGGCCGAACTGATTTCCCGTTATCTAATCACCAGGATTTAATTGACTCGATCACCCAAAAGTTATGGCCTTTAGGTAAAGATGTGCAGTTTATTCCTGGTCATGGTCCGTTATCGACTTTTGGTGATGAGCGTTTACAAAACCCATTTGTAGCCGATCAGCTGTTTGGCTAAATAAGAGCCAATTTAAATGAGTTATATTTGTTAGGCCATAGTTGTAAGTAAAAGATCCTATAGCTGCACCCTAAAAACGAAGCGCCTTCCGGCGCTTTTTTGTTTTCAGCCTTAAACCACCTACTTCAGTAGGTGGTTATCATCAATTAGGCTTTGCCTGAAGTACGTTTACTGGAATTTCGTAGTTAAGGCGATGTTTAACGACTTATAAGCACGCCGACATTTTTGAAAGAAAAGGGTCCATGGAGGCTCGCTTATCGCATCCATGCGATACACGGCTTATAAGTTCATTTAAACATAGCTTACAAGCTCAATTGATACGTGAGCTTTGCTAATAGTGCGGTACAAGCTTCTAAATCAGGGATGATTTAGTAGAGCCTATAGGGATATATTTACGGCGTCTTGTTAACGCAGGGTTGGAAAGCTCCCTTTTAGGGAGTTATATCAAAGCCACCTTCTTCAGAAGGTGGATCTTTTACTTTCAGCATTCAAGCATTCTTTGATACACAGATTGGGTGAGCTGGAGCATTTATTCTAAACAAACTTTTAATGCTTGTATTGTTAATAATTAATATAGCTGAGTAGCTATTTGTAGGTACTTTTACTACAAAATTTAAGTTTTTGTGCGATAAATCGACATTTGAGTACAGTAATTAGGTCTAGATCGTGTTTTTTTACAGATAAAAAAGGTAGTTTAGCTGGCCTGAATCTAACTCACTAATCGAATTGACCCCGAATCATTAGTTAGTGAGTTGAGCGTTACGTGAGTTATACGTTAAGAGGTAAGCTATGGAACATCGTTGGCAAATTGCTATATCAGCTGGGTTACTCGCAGGTATTTGGGCGGGGGTTGCAGACGCGCTTCATTTAGTGACTTGGATTGGTTTTTTAAGCTGTAGCACTTTTTTTGCTCAAACGCATTCAGGCCTTAAAGGCATGTTTATGGCGATGAGCACCAATTTATCAGGTGTATTCTGGGGCTGGCTAATTATCTCCGGTAGTAGCTTCTTTGTATCTCCGTTATTTGGCTACATTTTCACGGCTATTGCGACTTCCGCTATGTGTTTGCAGGCGAGCTACCAAAAGTTGGCATTTATTCCTGGTGCATTTATCGGTTGTTGCATTACCTTTGCTATGGGCGGTGATGTTGCTGCGATTATTCCGCCGTTATTGATAGGGGCAGTGTTAGGTTACAGCATGAGTTTGCTAACTGGCCAGTTGATAACCTTAACCAACAAACTTCAAGGCGCTGCTGCAGAGCAAACTGCTGAAGAGTCGTAAAGATTTATATTTTAGCCGCTAATGCGACTCCAACTCGAACAGATAAAAAATGCCAGCAATATTGCTGGCATTTTTTTATATGTAAACTCAATCAGAGCCTAACTTTTAGTTTGGTCTTTAGGCTTACTTATAGCCATTAAACTAGCTAAATGTGCTCCAGATTGGCGCATGATCAGATGGCTTTTCAATGCCGCGTAAATCGTAGTCTACATCTGATTCAATAAGACGTTCTGCAAGTGATTTAGTGGCTAACACTACGTCAATACGCAGGCCACGGTTATCATCAAAGCCTTTGCTGCGATAATCAAACCACGAATAGCGTTCTGTGCGTGTTGGGTGAAGCTCGCGGAATGTATCGACTAAACCCCAATCCATTAAGGTTTTTAGCCATTCACGCTCTTCAGGTTGGAAACTACACTTACCGGTTTTCAACCAACGCTTGGCATTTGGCTCACCAATACCAATATCTAGATCAACTGGTGAAATATTGATGTCACCAATAATAGCGATATCTTCCTCTGCACTATGGTGTTCATTTAAGTACTGCATAAGATCTTTGTAGAACTTACGCTTAGCAGGGTACTTAGTTTCGTGGCTGATGTTATCGCCTTGAGGGAAGTAACCGTTAAGTACGGTAAGTGGACGGCCGTTTTCCTGAGTGAAGGTGCCCATAATCATACGGCGCTGAGCATCGTCTTCATCTGTTGGAAAACCTTTTTGTAGTTTGACGGGCTCGGCCTTTGATAGCATAGCAACGCCGTAATGGGCTTTGCCGCCATGGTAATGCACTTTGTAGCCCATAGCTTCAACATCAGCAACTGGAAACGCTTCATCATGCACTTTGGTTTCTTGTAGACCAATAATATCAGGCTGATGGCTATCAATTAGTGCCTGTAATTGGTGCAATCTTGCGCGCAGTCCATTGATGTTAAATGAAACAATTTTCATTATTAGGTCCTTTTATTAAGGTAAAACCAATTTGTAAGGTTTTACAATCACGCTTTCATAAACGCCTGCTGCGATATATGGATCGGCATCCGCCCAGCACTGTGCATCTTCAAGCGATGCAAAGTCTGCAACTACCAATGAGCCAGTAAAGCCTGCTTCACCAGGATTTTCACTATCAATTGCAGGATGAGGGCCGGCAATGAGTAATCGTCCTTCATCTGTTAGCGTTTGCAAGCGAGCCAAGTGGTCTGCGCGAACGGATAGACGTTTTTCTAAGCTGTTTTCAATATCTTGCGATGAAATCATATACCACATTATTTGAGTTCCTTACGATCTTCTTCAGACATGTTTTTAAATAAGTAAATAACGGTTAGTACGGTATTGACCAGAGTGAGTGCCGTTAAGCCAAATACTTTAAAGTTAACCCAAGTCTCTTGCGATAGACTAAAGGCCACGTAGACGTTAACTAAGCCGCAAATCACAAAAAATGCTACCCAGTACCAAGTAACTTGGGCCCAGATTTTATCTGCAACCACGAGTTCCTTGTCTAGCATGCTTTTTAAAATCGGCTTATTCATTAATTGGCTGATAGCTAACGCAATCGCGAATAGGGCGTAGACTATGGTCACTTTCCATTTAATGAATGAGTCGTCATGTAAGATGAGGGTGAGCGAACCAAATACAGTAACCATCACAAAGGTTATAAGGTGCATCTTTTCAAGCTTTTTATAAAGCATGTAGCTGATGACAAGTTGTAATGCGGTTGCTGCTATCAAGGCGCCACTGGCAATGTAAATATCGAAAAACTTGTAGACTGCAAAGAAGATCACAAGAGGTAAAAAGTCGAGCAACTGTTTCATAGATTTGTATCAGTTAGAATGAATTTAACTGAGGCTGAGTGTAGCATGCAAGCCTAATTGGCAAAAGTGAAAGGCTTATCATCAGCGCAGCTTGTTGTCGGAGCTGGGGAGATGAAACGCAGATGGTGATAAATCGCTTATTTAGTAACATATAACTAGCATTTATTTAGGCAGATGTCTGTTTAACTCGATAGTGAGCATACCGGAAATCATCACTCTTTCGTTAGGGGATGGAATCTCCCTTGAGGCCAACTTTAAAATAGGTTTAGTGCTTATTAAACATATATACCTAAAACAATATCACTAAGTACTAACCTCGTGATGCAAGCAATGTGGTCTGGGTGAAGTTTATTAATCGTAAAATAGGTAAGCAGGTGTATCAACTTAGACCTGAACTTGTATTCGAGAATGCACAGCAATTACTGGGAGATCATGATGAATTCGTACAAAAGAGCATTGGTTGACTACTAAAAGTAACAGCTGTTCATCATCAAGACGCTGTTGTTGCGTTTATTGAACAAAACTCGGCAGTCATGCCAAGAAACACCTTAAGATACGCGATTGAAAAGCTTGATCCGCAAACTAGGCTGCCTCTAATGGGAAATAAATTTAGATTGATGAAATCCCCTTCAAAATAAGAGTTAACCTCCTAATTAGTGGTTAACTCTTGCCTTATCTCTTACCTGTGACTTTATATTCTTTTTCTAAAGTGATAGGTTATTTAACAATTTTAAAACAAAGGAATGTTTATGAAAGCCCTAAATATAGTCGTTTTACTAATGCTATTTATACCTCAACTAGCTAATGCAAAATCTATTTATGGGGAAGTATTAGTTACTAGCCAACAAGATCAAAATTCAAAATTATGGAGTCGTTCCTCCGAAAAACAGACTCAGTATCCCATTGAACTGGCTAGAGCTAGTGTCACTGGTTGCAGCGTTATATCATTTGATATCTCTGAAGAAGGGCGTGCAGAAAATCTTAAAGTTGAAAGCTCTGTGCCTAACAAGCCCTTGGCTAAATTCGCTCTTAAAGCTGTAAAACGCATGGACTGGGAGTTATTGGGTGAGAATGCTGCTAGAGCTGAAAAGCAGATTATTCGTTTAGATTATTGCTTAGGTGATATTTCTACGGAGGCAACGAAAGAGCAATGCGCGAAGCAAGTTTTGTTAAATTGCGCATAGCATGAGTACAGCTGTTTTTCTGCACTAAAGTTTTTGTTTAGGATGTATTGATTTAGGAGTTGCTGTACTTGGCGTTAGACTAGTGATATTTTCTCTCGAGATCTGCTTTCTGAAACTAGGGTCAGCAATTGAATTACAGTCTATGGCTTAAAAACAAGTATCCTCAATTAAAATATACTTCTAGTGCAGATACTTATGCGCTTATTAATCTGGCTAAATCGACGAGTAGATTTATACGTTTTTTGTTATCAACGTCATTTTTAGTCATTTTAATTGTTTTACTTAATACCGTATTGGCGGCAAATGGGGTTGTGCCATTTGAAGAGCTTGGTTACTGGTTATGTTTTTTGCCGGTCATTATCTTTGGTAGCTTATGTACCACAAAGCTTGAGCAAAGGGTTATTAAGTATCAACTGCATAAAATCATGCGTTATAAATTAGCATGAGGTTCATCTTGCTGAGTCGAGTTAGTACTTAGGCTCAAGCTAATTGAGATATAGAATTTTTGCATTAAGAAAGGCCCATTCACCGCTGATGAGTGGGCCTTTTTAATTTTACCGATAACCCGAGAGTTATCTTTAATTATGCCATGTAATAGGCTACTTACTTACGCACTAAGCCTTGGTACGTCTGACTTAACTCAGCCATTTCAACCGAAGGTACAATCACTTTATCTTCAAGTAGTAGATCTGCAACGCTTTGATCGAATGAACGGTAGTGTAGCTTAGTCTCAACACTGTAGTCGGTCACACCAGCTGGCAGAGTGAACGGATACTTAACTGTTTTAGAACCTTTAGCTGGGATCGTGTTTTGTACAGAGAAGCTAGCCACTTTCCATGGTTTGTGTTCAGACTTGCCATGAACATCAACCGCAGTGTCTTGGAAAATAACTGTACCTTCTGGTAACGCGTTTTCAGCAGTTAATGTACCTGAGCGTAAAAGCTCTTTGCCATTAACATCACGAACGATAACTTCTAACCAGATCTGGCGAATGAAGGTCAAGCTCGTTGGTAAATCATGGCCTGCGCGGCGGTTAAACACGGTAACTTCTAATACCGGAGCATTGGCAGAACCTGTTACTTCAGCTTCAAGTGCGGCAGCTGATTTTAAGCGCTTAACCGCTTCATCTGCATGAGCTTGGCCGTTTTTAACGCCTAAAAGCGGAGCGATAACCGCATTGCCACCCACAAAGCCATGGTCGTGCACTAAGCTACGAACTGGGCCGCCGCGTGCTGCTTTACCACCTAAGCGGTGCTCTTCAAGCTTTTTAGCCGGTAGCATTTCGTCTGCAACGCGCATTGCTGTTTCAACAGGCACCATGTGACAATCTTGACATTGAATATCTGCTTTAGCGTAGTCAGATTTTTTCCACTCGTCATAGGTATGTTCAAGGGCAAAGTTGTCGTGAACAGGGTTAAATACGTTATGGCAGTTAGCGCAGAACTCAGACTTAGTATGTAGCTCTGAGTATTCAGCCTTATGCCCGCGAGGCTTAGCATCATCAAATGGGCCACGTTTAACTTTGTCGTTAGCTATTTCTAATGAAGCATTACCATGCTCACCCATAGCTGTGTGTTGCATGTTGGTATCAACCACACTGTGGCACACTTCACACGATACACCTTGATTAGCGATTGCTTGGGTGGTGAAACCACCAAACTTGCCTGATTCAGATTTAAATTCTACCGTTTGAGTAACAGTACCTAGCACTGTGTGACAGCCACCACAAAGGTTTTTAGCTGCGCCGTTGGTTTCTTTCTCACCCATAGCCCATTCAGCTTGGAACACTGGATCGATAAAGGCGATAGAGTGCATTGAGCCTTGCCAGCCGTTCCATTGACGAGGATGACAGCCTTTACAAGTGTTTGAGTCGCGCCATTGTTTTAACTCAGGCTTTTTATCACCTTCAACACTTAGGTATGACGGCGCAAATTCCATCTCTTTTTCGGCGTGAGCTAGCACAGGCATCGCGCACAAAAGCGCTAAAGCTAGGTATGTTTTTTTCATGTGGTTATTTTTATCCAATAACTAACTAAATTACTCGAAAGCTCAATCTAAACAATCACTGTAGATTGGCAGGTGTCAGCCTAGTCAGGCGTGAGCATAGTAATGAAATCTTCAAAAGGGTTCTGCAAGCTGCAGCACATAAAGTTATTGAATTAATTTATATTTTTAGAGCTTTCTCAAGAAATTGAATAAAAATAAACAATTTGCTACCTAGAATAGCCAATACTTGATAGGGAAGCTTAAAAGTACAAATTAAACGCATGTTTATTAATGAGTTAGCACTCTGGATGTTAGGGACTACTTTAAGTTTAGTCATATTGATTGAGGTGATTGTAGCTAAGCTTGGTTAAATCGTTTGTTTAGCCGCGCCTGTGTCCTGCAAAAAGGGTAAATCTTGCTAACAATTATGAGAGAAAAGCTTGTACATGGGATTAAATTACTAAAAAGCGGATTAAAATCACCCTTAGGGGCTAAACTCAAGTATCATAGGCGCATGAAAGATGAAAATAATACAGATGTAAGATTGGTTGATTTACACAGCCATACGACCGCATCCGATGGTCAACTGTCCCCTTCAGAATTGGTTGAACGCGCGATATCTAAAGGCGTGCAAATGTTTGCCATTACAGATCACGACACCATAGATGGATTAAAAGAAGCTCACCATTTTAATCAGCATCATGACACACCTTTAGAGCTTATTAATGGGGTTGAAATTTCAACTCGCTGGAATAACTTTGATATTCATATCGTTGCGCTAAATGTTGATATCAATAATGTCGAGTTGGCCGCATTTTTAGTTAACCAACGTGAGCTACGATCAAGCCGTGCTAAAGAGATAGGTGAACGCTTAGCTAAAGCCGGTATTGAGGGCGCTTATGAAGGTGCAAAAGGTTATGCCGGTGAAGCGGCAATTAGCCGTGGGCATTATGCGCGTTGGTTAGCTGAAAAAGGTTACGCCACTACTACCGCCAATGTATTTAAAAAGTACTTAGCGCGCGGTAAAACCGGCTATGTGCCAAATAATTGGGGCGATATGGCCAGCGCTATAGATATAGTGCACCAAGCGGGCGGAGTCGCAGTGCTTGCTCATCCAAGCGGTTACAAATTATCGGCTAAATGGCTTAAGCGCTTAGTGCGTGAATTTAAAGAGGCTGGCGGTGATGCAATGGAAGTGGTGTTAGGCCAGCAAACTATTGATGATCGTAATAACCTTATCTCGCTTAGCATCAATAATGGCTTAACGTGCTCGTTAGGCAGCGATTTTCATTTTCCAGGTAGCTGGATTGAGATCGGTAAAAATATGTTCCAACCCCAAGGTGTAAATTGGGTTTGGCAGTCAGAAAAATGGAAGGTAGTACAATGAGTCAGTTCTTTTATATGCATGAGGAAAACCCTCAAGCGCGCTTAATTAGTCAAGCAGTGAACGTCATTAAAAGCGGTGGTGTCATTGTTTATCCAACGGATTCAGGTTATGCCCTTGGCTGCTTGATTGGTGACAAAGATGCAATGAGCAAGATTGCTCGTATTAGACAGATTGAAAATGATCATAACTTTTCACTCATGTGCCGCGATCAGTCTGAACTTGCTAATTATGCTCGTGTAGACAATCAGGCATACCGCTTGCTTAAGCAAAATACACCGGGTCCGTACACCTTTATCTTTAAGGCTTCAAAAGAAGTACCTAAAAGATTACAAAACCCAAAGAAGAAGACTATTGGTATCCGTGTACCTGATAACGTGATTGCTCTGGCTTTGCTTGAAGCGCTAGACGAGCCGTTAATGTCGACCAGTTTAATTCTGCCAGGCCAAGACTTCACTGAGTCAGATCCTGAGCATATCCGTGACATCTTAGAACACCAAGTTGACTTGATTATTCACGGTGGTTACCTAGGTGAAAAACCAACGACAGTTATTGATTTATCGGATGATACAATTGAAGTTATCCGTGAAGGTGCTGGCGACGTAACACCGTTCCTTTAAGGCGGTTATCGCTGCGCGATTAATTGCCTGCGTTGATGGCTTTAATCGGTGAACATTTACAGGTATAATCGCGCGTTTGCGAAAATAGAGGGTATTACGGATGGAGGGCGTTCAGCAAAAATTGCCTTTAGCCGTGGTTCGGGGTGAACCTTTTAAGGTGATGCCGAAAGACCTTTTTATTCCGCCAGAGGCATTAGAGGTTTTTCTTGAGTCCTTTGAAGGGCCGTTAGATCTTTTGCTTTATTTAATCCGTAAACAAAAACTTGATGTTGTTGATTTACCGATTTTCTCAATTACTCAACAGTACTTAGAGTATGTGAATCTCCTGCAAGGCGCCAAAGTGGAGCTTGCAGCAGATTACTTGGTGATGGCAGCAACCTTAGCCGAGATTAAATCTCGACTACTGCTGCCAAGGCCTGAGGTTGAGCAAGAAGATGAAGAAGATCCACGGGCACAGTTGATCCGTCAACTTAAAGCCTATGAAGTGATCAAAGATGCGCAAGAAAAGCTGGATGAATTGCCGAGAATGGAACGCGATATGTTCCAAGCTAAAGCGGTTCCCGCAGCGAATATCAAGCCTGAATTATTACCTCCAGAGGTGTCTCTAACTGAGATTGCTCGAGCGTTTTCTTCAGTATTAAAGCGTATAGAAGCAACTGAAAGTCATCATGTTGTTCGTGAAGTCTTGTCGACTCGTGAACGCATGGCGCAAATATTAGCTAAGCTCAATGCTGAGACTTACTTACCATTTGAAGCCTTATTTGATTTTGAAGAAGGCCGCAGTGGGGTTGTAGTCAGCTTTTTGGCATTAATGGAGCTGGTAAAAGAGTTACTGGTTGAGCTGGTACAAGCTGAGCCGTTTTCAACGATACATGTTAGGGCCTATTAAGTTGTCGCAGATAAACCCAGATCAGCTTAAGCAGTTAATCGAGGCTAGCCTATTTGTGTTAGCTAAACCAATGACAATTAAAGCATTAAAAGAAAGCGTATTGGCTAACTTTAATGTGTCACGGGTAAAAATTAAGGCATGTATTGAAGAGTTACAGCTCGATTATGAGAATCGAGGTGTACAATTAGTAAAAGTGGCTGGTGGTTATCGTTTTCAGACATTGGCTGAACTGAGCCCATTTTTACAGCCCTTGTGGCAAGAAAAGGCCCCAAAATATTCACGTGCGACTTTAGAAACATTGGCGGTAATTGCGTATCGTCAACCTGTTACCCGTGGTGACATTGAATTTGTGCGTGGCGTGGCTATAAGTAGCCACATTATCAAAAGTTTAAACGATAGAAATTGGATTAAAGTTGTTGGACATAAAGAGGTTCCGGGCAGACCGGCACTTTATGCAACGACGACCGATTTTTTAGCTTATTTCGGCTTAGATACCATTGCGGACTTACCGCCTTTATCTGATGCTGAATCATTAGCTGCACTTTTTTCAACAGAAAAGAGTGTGAGCGAAAAAACAGAAGAGTCTACTAATGAGTGAAAAATTGCAGAAAGTCTTGGCCCGTGCAGGCCATGGCTCCCGTCGTGAGATGGAGGCATGGATTGCTGCAGGTCGAGTTAGTGTTGACGGCGAAATTGCAAGCCTAGGCGATCGCGTTGAATCAGACGCAAAAATTCGTATCGATGGCCGTACAGTTTCAATTCGTTCTGAAGAAGATGTGGTTTGTCGTGTTATTGCATACCACAAGCCTGAAGGTGAAATCTGTAGTCGTAAAGACCCTGAAGGGCGTCCAACGGTATTTGATCGTTTACCAAAAACCCGCGATTCGCGCTGGGTTGCAGTAGGCCGTTTGGATATTAACACTTCAGGTTTATTGTTATTCACCTCTGACGGTGAATTGGCAAACCGCCTAATGCACCCATCAAATGAAGTTGAGCGTGAATACGCTGTGCGTACATTTGGTGAAGTGACAGATGCCTGTATTCAACGTTTACGCATGGGCGTAACCTTGGAAGACGGTCCAGCAAACTTTGACAAAGTTAAAGCTGCTGGTGGCGAAGGCATGAACAAATGGTGGCACGTTAGCTTAGCTGAAGGCCGTAACCGTGAAGTGCGTCGTCTATGGGAATCTCAAGAAGTTCAGGTAAGCCGCCTTATCCGTATTCGCTACGGCATGATTGAGCTACCTAAAGCCTTGCCACGTGGTGGTTGGATTGAGTTACCGATTGAAGAAGTAAACTACTTGCGTAAAACTGCAGGTATGGACGAAGAAACGCGTACATTACTTGGTACTGACAAGCACAGTGTTGCGCGTAATAAAGTACGTAGCGCTAAAATTAAGCGTGCTGTACACAAGCATAAAGTTGCTACAAGCAAGCCAAAGCCATCGCGTCAGCGTAGCTAATTTATTAAGTTACTGATGATGAAGATTAAAAAGGCCGCTAATTAGCGGCCTTTTTGTTTTTAAATATTGTCTCTAATACTGAATTACTGAGCGTTAAGCTGCTGGCCATTCACTTCTTTAGAGTCATCACCCATTAAATACAGGTAAGTCGCCATAATGTCTTCAGGCGCTTTTAAAGTTTGTGGGTTTTCAGCTGGGTAAGCATTAGCGCGCATGCCTGTGCGAGTGGCACCTGGGTTGATGCTGTTTACACGAATAACCGTATCTTCATATTCGTGAGCCAGTGATTGCATCATGCCTTCAGTCGCAAACTTAGAAATTGCATATTCGCCCCAGTAAGCACGGCCTTGGCGACCGACACTGCTAGAAGTAAATAGCAAAGAAGCACTGTCTGACTTGCGCATAATTGGCAACATTGCTTTGGTTAGCATGATTTCAGCAATCAGGTTAACTTGTAGAACATCATTTACCGTACTCATGGTGATGTGTTCGAACGGGCCTAATACGCCAAGTAAGCTTGCGTTATGCAGTAGGCCGTCAAGTTTACCAAACTGCTCTTCAATCGTTTCAGCCATATCCTTGTAGTTTTGTTCTGTCGCGCCTTTTAAGTCGAGAGGCACAATGGCTGGTGTAGGGTAACCGGCTTGTTCAATTAGGTCATAAACTGCTTCTAGTTTTTTTACTGTTTTGCCTAATAAGATCACCGTGGCGCCATGTTTTGCAAACGCTATCGCGGCGGCTTTACCTATGCCGTCGCCAGCACCAGTTACCAAGATAGTCTTGTTTTTTAGTAAATCTTTTGCTGCTTGATATTCCAACATGAGTTAATACTTCCTCAGAGCTCAAACGCCCGTCACTTCTAGAATCGCTGATATGTTAAACAGTTGTTTTAAACAAACGATTAAATTTTATCCGTTCAATTAACATTTGGTTGTGACAAAAATGTAGCTAAGTCAATAATTTTACGTTAACTTGAACTTAGCTAAGGACTAACAATAAGTCCTATTGGTATACATTGTTGACTATTGTGACCAATTTCTTAGAGAAAACAAAACTATTACAACAAGATTTGGGGAAAAAAGATGAAAAAACTCTTTTTGGGCGTAGCAATCACCTCAGCACTGGGGCTCACAGCCTGTAGTGAAGACAGTTATAACGAGTTAGTAGACAAAACCGAACCGCTGGTGCCACAGTCCGTTTATGTCTTTGACCCCGCAAATTCTGAACTACCTTTACCGAATGACTTATTGTTTAATGGTACAACTGACGGAACATTGGCTATTCCTGGAGAAGAGTCAGGTGATTATGTTGATCCGCAAATTGCATTGGGCGCGTTAGATGGTTGGTCTCTAACATCACCAATAACGATTGATGTTGTTCCAGCGAAAGACAACGATGGCACTATGCTGACAATTGATGCAGCGTCAGTTGCGCAACCAGGTGCGGTACGTGTATTTGAGGCTACAGTTGGTGGAGCGCTTTCATCAGATCCAGAGTGTAGCGAAGCGCCTTCAGTATCCGCCTGTAAAGTGGGTGCCGAACTGCAGTTTGGGGTTGATTACGTTTCTCAGGCTTCAGGTAATAAAGTTGCGATTATTCCACTTAAGCCACTTAAGGCTGGTCAATCATACATTTATGCGACCACCACACTTATACAAGATTCTGCAGGCCGCCCAATTGCGCCGTCAGCAACTTATGATTTATTAAAGTTAGATATCGAAACTAAACCGTTAGAAACCCCAGATCAGTTATTTTTACAAACTCTAGTAAACAGCTACGAGAAGGGCATGGCTGCAGCCGGTGGCCCAAGTGTTGAAGAGGTAACTTACTCAGGCCTGTTTACCACTCAGTCAGTGGCCGATGTGTATGAGACCACTAAATTATTGATGGTTGACCCAACAGACGGTAACCCTTATGCACCTAAGCTCACAGCAATGCCAACACCGCTAGGTGTCACTGTTGCACAGGCTGCAGGCCTAACACCTGCTGATGGCTTAGCTTATGTGGTATCTGATTTAGCTGATGTATATGCGGCAGAGATTCAAATTCCAATTTATGGCGATTGTTCATCTACAGCTTGTTTAGACGCGAATCTAAACCCATTGATTAATGGCCACTGGAAAGCACAAGGCGATAGCCCGGTTTCAGTATTACTTGCATTAGAAGCTGGCACCTTAAGCCAAGCCAACTATGCAGGCCAAGCGATGGCTTATGGTATTGACCCTGCTGCAGGTATCGCAAATCCAGCACTGTTAGCAGGTAAAGCATGGCTACTTGATGATGGCACTCCTGCAGATACAACTAAGCATCTGACTAAGTTTAACCCTATCCCTGCTATCAAAGGCTATGAAAAGGTTGCGATTCAAATTACTTTACCAAACGCGGCTAAGCTAGCTGGTTTTTATCAGCAACAAGGTCTGCCGTTTACACCACCAACTAATGGTTGGCCGACAACGGTGGCGATGCATGGTTTAGGTGGCGGTAAGGAGATGGCGCTAGCATATGCGGGTACTTATGCCGCTTCTGGTATTGCAACGATTGCTATTGATATGCCATTGCATGGTGCGCGTTCATTTGACGCTGATGGTGATGGTATTTATGAGGTTTCTGCAACCGATCCAAGCTATGGCGCGGTTGTAGGTACACCAGATGCGTTTAAAAACGGTAACCCACTAGCTTTTGTTAACATCGCTAGCACTTTAACTGTTCGTGATAACTTCCGCCAAGCAACGGTAGATCATCTAGCGCTACGTGCAGCCTTGACAGGTCTATACATGGGCATTGCTCAAGCGGGTGGTCAGCAGATTTTTGATATCAGCCAAATTAGCGCTCAAGGCTTAAGTTTAGGTGGTATTGTTGGTTCAACATTCGCTAACTACGCTTCAACAGGTCTTCGCGACCCTGCTAGCGGTACTGAGTTACCAAATGCTTACGGCTTAAATGCTGCATCATTAGTTGCGCCTGCAGGTGGCTTAGCCGGTGCATTTGCTGGTTCGCCAACATTTGGTCCAGTATTGTTTGACACTATAGTTGCTACAGAGGACTTCCAAGCGCTGGTTGATGAAGCCAATGTAAATGGTGCAGAGCCTGGTAGTGATGAATACAACGCGATTGTGGCTGCAGTATACGCAGAGTTTATTCCAACCTTTGCTTTTGCAGTACAAACAGCCTTTGATAGCGCAGACCCAATTAATCATGCCGTGTCGCTTGCTAGCACTCAGTTACCAATTCACTTAATTGAAGTAGTGGGTGATGCAACGAACAAGCCTGATCAGGTATTGCCAAATACAGTAGAAGGTTTCCCACTTTCTGGTACTGAGCCGTTGATTGTTAACCTTGGCCTTAAGTGTGTAGATAGCACTGAAGCAGGTTCAGGTGCGGTGCGCTTTAGTAAAGGTCATCACAGCTCAATTGTAAGCCCTGATGAGATTGATGGGGTAACAGATGGTATGGCTGCGCAAGCAACCGTTGAAATGCAGCAACAAGTTGCCGCATTTGCGCTAACCGCAGGTAAAGGCTCAGCGACTATCTTAGTGCAAGATAGCTCAGTGCTAAAAAGCTGCCCATAAGCAAAATAGTGGTTTAAATTAGCCATATTTGTTCAAAAAAAGACCCAGCGAAAGCTGGGTTTTTTATTGGCGTGTTTTATTGCTAAATAGGCTGCTAGAATAGGCCTCAATTGAAGAGATAATCAGTTTAAGCTGGAGAATATTTTGGAATTCCTGTACGAGTACGGTTTGTTTTTAGCTAAAGCGGTGACTATCGTTGTAGCCATTCTAGCAGTAGTGATTGTGGTACTGGCTTCAACGATTAAACATAAAACCGATAAAGGTGAGCTTAAGCTAACTAATTTAAGCGATAACTTAAAATCATTAAAGCATGACCTTAAAGAAGAGTTACTGTCGAAAAAAGCATTTAAGGCTTATGAGAAGCAGTTAAAGGCTGATGAGAAAGCCAAAGAGAAAGAGCAGAAAGACAAGGTTGAAGAAGCAGAGCCTAAGGTCTTTGTTGTCGACTTTAAAGGCAGTATTGACGCGGGTGAAGTGGCTTCACTACGCGAAGAGATCAGCGCTATTTTGGCTATTGCTGAAAAAGGCGATGAAGTGATTGTGAATGTTGAAAGTGGCGGTGGTATGGTTCATGGCTACGGTCTTGCATCAAGCCAACTTGATCGCTTAAGACAAGCTGACATCCCACTAAGCATCTGCGTTGACAAAGTCGCAGCCAGCGGTGGTTACATGATGGCATGTGTGGCCAACAAGATTTACTCAGCGCCTTTCGCCATCGTGGGTTCTATTGGTGTAGTGGCACAAGTGCCAAACTTTAATCGTCTGCTTAAAAAGCACGATATTGATTACGAGCAGCACACAGCAGGTGATTTTAAGCGTACCTTGACTATTTTCGGTGAGAACACCGATGAAGGCCGTGAGAAGTTTCAACAAGAGCTTGAAGAAACTCATGTGCTATTTAAGGCATTTATTGCTAAATACCGCCCAGAGCTTGATCTTGAAAAAGTGGCAACCGGTGAACACTGGTATGGTCAACAAGCGATTGAGCTTGGTTTAGTTGATGAAATCGCAACGAGCGATGATGTGATCATGAAGCTTGCCAACGAGCGCACAGTGATTAAAGTTAGCTACCAGCTTAAAAAGAAGCTATCAGATAAAATTGCTCACGGCGCATCTTTATCGTTTAACGCCATATTTGATAAGTTTGCCGAGAAAAACCAGCCGCTTAAGTAATTGAGCCTGAGTTTAAAAACATTAGTTTAAAAGCATTAGTTTTAAAACGTTAGCTTTAGAACATTCGTTTTAAAAAACTGAAAAACCTGCCAAGTGCAGGTTTTTTTATGTCTATATGTTCGTGGCTAAATTAACTATCGCACCAGACTAGAAGCATGACTGATTATTGGACAAAATTTTGTTGGAGCTTGCGGCTCTGCAAGCCCTTGCATCTAAATCAAACTTCGTTTGATAACAAAGCCCACAAAGATTCTATATATTTTTGGCTACAGAGTGTCATCTAGTAACTGTGGTTCCAATGGCGTGCGGCCAGCGCATGTGCAGACACTTCCGTGACACGCAGCAAGTCCATCCTTGGAGGCTCGGCCATGACGTCCATGTCATGGACGGTCACGGCCGCATCTACACTTCGTTAGAAAAGCGCAACCTTTAACGCCCAAATAAGGGGCTGAATAACAAGTTGGCTAAAATGTGAAGCGAAGCGGAACCGAGCCAACTGTTAGCAGTCCCGCTTAATTTTCTTGTTATATTTACATTAACTCAATACTGCTTTTATTAATTTTCCAATTACCTGCGGCAGTACCAACGTATATTTCTTTATTATGTAAGTGACTTAAAAATACATGAAACTCGGAAGGTGAATCAGCAAGTATATGAGATATGAAAAGTGCTGCTACTTCAGCGCCATTGGGAGCATTATTTGGAATTAAAACACAGCCTTTAGTTGAGTATTCTATTGTGGATATTTCATTAGATTTACTATCATAATCAACTCGGTAATGACGACCAAACTGTGCGCCTTTATCTAAAGGTGTATTAGCTATGTAATAGACACTAATTATTCCTTCCGCCTCTCTCTTTATAGTTAAAGGAATGTATTGTGTGTCAGCACATATATATTCAGCTAAAACTTGCGCGGTTCTAGATTCAAGTGATGTAGGATTTTGATTTGGGTTATATGCAGAGAAAACTTTATATAAGTCGGAACCGTCATTAATTGATTCATTATTTGCGGTAACAAACTGTGTAGGTGTGGTTTTTGAGGTAGACGAACAACCAAAAGTAGATATGGCAATTATTGCAACTAAGAGTAAATTTTTCACCGAGCTTCCTTGTAAATATAACGCCCAATTAAGGGGGGAGCAACGCTACCACCCAAACCTAAAGCATTGTGCCATAAACACTTAATTTGAAGTAGAACCAAAAATTCCAAGCGTTGGGAATCCCTCTTAAATTGTTTGTTATATTTTTTCTGTGACGATCTCATAACAGGTTTTATCAATAGATGTTTTATAAACTTCGACATGTGGGAAATACTCTTTTGCAATCGCGAGAATAACTTTTTGCTTACTCTCTGGCATTTTACACCCGAGATAAATGCGCTCTAGAGCATCTGGTGAGTACTTATGAAGACCGCGTACACTGCTTATGAACCTGAACTCACCCTCATATTTCCATTGCAAATGCTTAAACTGCACTGGAGCAAAGTACGACTCGTCAGTGTTATTCATATAGGTAAATGGATTTACCTTATGAGTTACATCAGAATAATCAACTTTGCAGTGTCCAATTTTACTCTCTAAGTTATGACTTCTAAATGAATCCAGCAATTTTGTCGCTGAGAACTGCAAGCAGAATCCAGTAAAACTTACAGCATAATGAGCCCACATTAACATATTCTTGTAATGCTCAGGCTCTTCAGGAACGTCCAATGAAGTAGAAAATATATTCAGTTTTCCAAGTGTTTTCTCTTGTTGGCTCTGAATCAACTCTATCGCTTCGTGCATTTTCTTAACGAATAAATCAGGGTCTCTGATATAAATATCTTCAGCCATTTTCTTAGCGTGGGCTGTTGAAATTGACCGAGAACGCTCTATTTCTTTAGCACCAATATCTTTGAATGTCGCAATATTTTCCTCTTCTTTTTCCGAAACTACATATTCGAAAGATAGTTCGAATGGGTCATTCAGCGAGTCTACGTCTGAAAACCAAACGCTTTGGTCAGCTAATGCAGACAATGAGTTCTCATTAAATGATGCAAATTTGTATAACCGATCTGTTGGAAATTCCATTTAATCCTCTAAAAAATATAACAGTATATTAGGCTGAATTCCGAATAAGAACGGTCTTAATAAGAACAGATCGCCAATACTTTAATCACTCAAGACTAACAGTAAACCAGTTTTTTAACAATGAGTTACAGTATGGAAAGAACTGATTCCTTGTTCCTTTATCTGAGTGAAACAAAGAAGCTGCTACATTGCATAAAGTGCAATGTTCACAGGAAGAACAATCACTAGGCTTCGGCCTAAATGATAATTCCGAGACAGGTTTTGAAGATACATAAAGGGGGGCGGAGCGAATTAGCGACAGATACGGATAGTGAACTAGCCTTATAGCCATTGCTCCTAACCACCAGAATTATGCTTGGCTAACCGAGTGCATATACGGCTGCGGGCTTCGGTTTCAGGGATGAAACCGCAGAGCGTATAGGGATATATTCACAGCGTCTCGCAGTAGTGTCTGCACATAAGGTCGTTCCTTCACATCTGACCCATAGGGATATGGGAAATGTCATTATGATGTAGGGAACATCATTGACCATGTGATCACGACATTCGGACATCCTGTCCAGCACCCGCTGCAGGCGATTAATAGCAACGAAAGGTGCAACTCATAATTCGCTATCAGATAGCGTTACCCAAAAATTGTAATGCCCTTCATTCGAAGGCTAATCCACCTTGTTGAAAACACAACACTTGGTGTTAGATATCTCGCGTTTGAGTTAGCTTGTAGCTGAAAATGAAACCACTTTAGTGGTTGAAACATTAGTAGGGTCGCTACTGATAATCCTAAAAGTTGTGCATCGAAAGGGAAGCCATTAGCAGTTGAGCTACAGGTAAGGGAGCATTATTTAACAGCAGCATTTAATGACACAACCTATGTGCATGTGTTTTAGTATTGCAGCAGAACTTCCAGTTTCACAGATGGTTTGTTACCAATAAGGCCGAGGTTTGCCAAAAGGGGTTTAACTTACGCAGTTTGTTTGGTATATTTTATACAATTAACTTTGTGTAATGTAATTTTTAATAAAAAGGTAACATGATGGAAGCAAATAACACAGATTGGCGCTATACGGTTATGCCGGCGGTGTTTACATGGCTAAAAGAGTCAGGATCCGGTGCCCTTGAAATAGATCTTGAAGCTACACAGAAATACGCTGCAGATATTTTGCAAGTTCAAGGTAAGGGCGGAAGTCGAATGGGCGGCCTTGTTGGCTCTGGCACGTTAGGCGAGAATAGCTACCTAAGCTCTGATCAGCGTCTTGTTTTACTTAAAGCTCTTTCTGATGTTGCTAAACAATATAATGTTCCATTGATCAGTGGCGCTGCGGCTGAAACTAAAGAAGAGCTTGCCACTATTGTTACAGAACTTGCGGCAGTTGGAGTGGATACCGTAATGGTGATGCCACCAAAAACGAAGCAAGCACCTTCTGATGAAGAAATGTATGCCTACTATGAGCTTTCTGCAATCGCAGCAAAAGAAGCTGGCATAACCATTATGCCTTATAACAACCCTGATGCAGCCGGATATCATGCGCTTTCAACTGATATACTGAGAAGACTTGCAGCTCTTCCTGAAGTCACGGCTCTGAAAATATCAACCACAGATGTGTCAACTATTGAAACGCTGATGTTAGAGAACAAAGAGTTAAAAATTCTAGCAGGTGTTGACACTGTCACTGTTCATGCAGGACTTGCTGGCGCATGTGGTGGCATTACCGGAGTGGGTTGTATATTCCCAAAAGCCAGTGTTTCTATGCAAGAGTACGTTAATAATGGTGAATGGGCTGAGGCAAACAAAATTTCTCAGGCGATGAACTCTATCTCATACCTTGATGCGCAGCCGCTGCTTATGGAATATCTTAAGTTTGCTTTTGGTATTCACCATAATGATGCTGATGGCGGTCTTCGCACTCTTGGTAAGCAGCTAACTCAAGAGCAAAAAGATGATGTCCGTGCAAGATATCTTCTAGCGAAAGAAAGACTTGCAGTTATAGGCTTAGCTGAATAATCCTTGAAAACCTTCAAAGATGAAAGCTCCGTTTTTACGGGGCTTTTTGTTTTTGCTTTATTAAATAATTTAATCAGCTAACTATTGTTTTCAGCGAATTCATTGCACATGTGATTATGATATTTGGACTTTTATCCCAGCGTCCTAACACCTGTAGCAGGCAATCGAGAAACGTTGAATTAGTAAGCACACAGGTTTGTCTGTAGCGAACATAAAAATTACAACTAAGCTTCATATTGAAGGCCTAGATATTTTTAAGTTTAAATTAATAAAAGGCTATTAATTCTTATTTAGATCCGCTAAAAATATTATTACCGTTCATCAGTTATCGAGTGCAATGCAACAGATCTGCAGCTACAAACCCAATATGCGAGTAGGGGATCAGTCGTATCCTGCCTATGAACTCAAAAACTTAATCAATTATCTAGCCGATAACTTTAAGGAGGAGCATGTTGAGCAGCTGTATGCCAACATTGGCTTAGACAACGCTGTGCTTAGGTCGAGTGAATTTGTTTATGTGTGGCAAGTTGATTACGCCATGAGTTTTATCCGCAGATTAAGCCAAGATCCTGAAATTGCAGCTAAAGCCGCAAGTCGCTATAAAGTGGTCGAATTAGATGTGTTGCAGCCTTATTTAGCTAAGTTTAATACTTTAGGTGATTGCTTACAGTTTGCCATTGCTCACCCTGAACTGGTTGGCAGCTTTTCAGATACCCTGATTAGAAATGATTTAGGCCGTTTGCATGTGCGCTGGCTCAATACTAATAAAGTTGAGCTTGAGCGCTATAGCTGTCAATTTCAGCACAGCATTTGCTCGTTGTTGGCCTTTGCTAAAGAGTTAACGGCACAGCCGATACAATTAAGTCATATTGCGTTAGCAGAGCCCTGTAGAGACGCCAGTTTCTTAGCGATTAAAACCGGCGCTGAAGTTGAGTTTGACGCTGAGTTCTTTGAGTGGTCGATTGCCCATGAGTACCTCGAGTTGCCACTGACTTACCAGTTTGAGCAACAATTTAATCAACAGCAGCTAGATGTAGAGTCATCCTATATATCTGATCTACTTAAAATTTTACGTCAACAAGCACCAGATTTACCTTGTATGGACGCGATGGCAGATCTGCAAAATATTAGTGCAAGAACCTTAAGGCGTAAGTTGGCGGCGGCTAATACCAGCTATCAAAAGCTGGTGGATCAAGTTCGCTGCCAAATGGCTATCGATTTGATTTTAACTAGCGATTACTCGATAGATGAAATATCTGACTTAATGGGCTTTGGCGAAGTGAGCCATTTTCGCCAAAGCTTCAAACATTGGATTGGTCATCCCCCCGGGCATTTTCATCGCTTAAATCGGCCATTAGTGACTGAGTCATCGTGTTAGGTTTTATCTCATTGAGTGTTAGTGGTTGTATTAGGTCGGCTCAATTTATATTTAAGTGGTTCATTGCTGGCAATTTGCTAGCTCTGTGGGCATTTCATCTATCCACTGCTTGATAAGTGCAACCGCGTCCGTATGGGCGATTGAACGGCCAACGGGTGGCATTCTGTCTTTGGGCTGGTTTAGCTCTTGCCTATACACCAATATCGAGTGCTCACCGTCACCGGGAATAATATCGTAAGATAATCCGCGCTCGCCGCCATCCCAGCCTGGAGGCTGTTTACAGATCCCGTATTCAAAGCTGGTGTGGTCCACATAAAAGCCTAGCCTTAATCCCGATATGCTGGCAAAGCCTTGCGGGTTATGGCAATGAGCGCAGTTAACATCTAAATAGCCTTTGGCTCTTGCGGTAAGCGGCGCTGACTCATCGAAAATATCGTATGTTTTTCCAACCTCGCTAAGCTGCGGCAGACCTTGCAATAACCCTTGTTGTTGCCAAAGTTGTAGTTGATTAATTTGCGCCCCTTGATAAGTGATGGTTCGATTAAGCAGATGCGCTTTTAAGCCAATAGGCTCAATTTTACTGCTATCGCTGCTGGTTTGATGACAAAGCTTACATTCGGCGCGGCTAGGGACGTGGTAAGCAAAGCTCTGACTCTGACCTTTATGGTTAAGTGTATGAGCAATATCTTTACCGGCAACTTGCAGTATGGCTTCGCCGTCTTGCCAAAGGTAGGGCAGCGTTGTCCAGCCAGTCTCTCTATGAATTAATAGCCGAGTTTCGATTAACACTTCGTTATTGGCGCCACTAACTTGAGTATCAAATGGTAACGAAAAGGTTTTTACTAAAACCGTGCCGACTGGCATATCAAAAGTAGAAGTTGGATCAAATTCGATGCTTTTACCTGTGGGTACAAAGATAAAACGGTGCTTATTGGCATAGTTTGAAAATAGCTCGGTTGCCAGTTGGTAACTTAACCCCGGTGATACTGCTGAGCTGGTGGGAATACTTGGGTCGACAAACAAACCGTACTGCGACAGTGACTCGCAATCTTGCTCCATCAAGGCATTCCAGTTTACTTCTGTAGTGGTGGCGTTGCAGCTAGATGAGGGATCGGGTGTTGGCTCAGGAGTTGGTTCAGGAGCAGGATCTGGCACACTAACATCAGCAGGTGCTTGTTCATCTGAGCCGCCACAGCCCGTGGTTAATAGAAATAGAGCCATGATGATGAGTGAAATCGGTATGCGCATAAATAGCTCTCCATTTATTGGAGTTATTGCGGTTGAAAAAGGCCGACATTTGCCGGCCTTTGCTTTTGTGTATCGCTATTGGTATAGCTTTAAGTAAGTGAGTTGCTAGTTTGAGCAGCTTGCTTCTGGTAAACGCTTAATCCACTCGTTGATAAGCACGACCCCTTCAGCGTGTGACAAGCTGCGGCCAATTTCAGGCATTCTGTCACCCGGATCATTCGATTCCATTCTAAAGTGCAAAATAGACTCTTCAGGTTTACCCGGCACGATATCGAAACCTAATGCGCCGCCACCATATGCCACAGGAGACTTACAGGTACCGTGAGACAAACCTGCATCTTCTGCATAGGAGCGCCAATATTCGAGCTTCAAACCGGTATTAGAGGCGTTCCCCTCTGGGCGATGACAATGGGCACAGTTGATATCTAGATATCCCTTGGCAGCATCCATTAGTGCGACATCAGAAAGTTGGCTAACTGTTGCTTCATCACCGTCATTGTATGCCGGAACTGTATCTATACTGGTTACATCTGGAACACCTTGTAAAATCCCAGCCGCTTGCCATTTAAGTAGCTGATTCATGCTGCCATCGCTATAGGCGTAATCTTTATTAAGATGGCGCGCTTTAGGGCCAATAGGCACAAACTTAGCAGGGCTGTCGGCATCAGGTTTGTACTGGTGACACTGTTTACACTGGTTCATGCTAGGCACAACATAATCAAAGCTCATGTCGGTGCCATTGTGCTTCACACTCTTACCTTGAATCGCACCGGCTTTTGCAAGCACCGCATCTGACTTTTCTGCGTTCCATACGTAAGGCAGCGCCGTCCAGCCGGTTTCACGGTGAATAAGCAAGCGAGTTTCAATCAGATCCTCATTCGCCAGACCACGTTTGCTGGTGTCCATTGGTAGCGCGAACGATTTAACGATGACGGTACCGACAGGGAAGTCCATTGACTCAGTGGCTGAGTAATCAGCTTTAGTGCCTTCAGGTACAAATACATAGCGGTATTTACTCGAGTAGTCAGTAAATAACGGCGTATTTAAATCATAAGGCAGTCCACCTGAATGGGGGGCATTGGTTGGGTCTTTCATGTCTGCAAATAGGTTGTAGTCAGATAGGTTAGGGCAGTTGGCTTTGAGTAGTGCGTCCCATGAAGCATTTGAGCCCTCAGCGACACAAAGACTTAAATCACCATCGCCTTCTAGTCCACCTTCTCCTTCACCAATGCTGCCACCGCCGCCAACGAGATTACCGCCGTCACAGCCTGCGGTGTCGTCATCAACGCCGCAACCAAAGATTTGATCGCCAAAGGTTACCGTATGCACTGGTAAACTGACTTGTTGGCAGTTCATTATGTCAGTTTGGCTATCTTCAAATAGAAACTCTGGACTGTTGGTGTCGGTATTGTCATTTGCATATAAGCGGCCAAATGATACATCGCCGTTATCTGATGCACACACATTGTCACTGCCGTCAGCTGCAAATGGCAGTTCTTGCAGACCTAAGTAAGCGGCGGTGCCGTTATTGGAAAGCAGTTCACCTAGGCCGTCGTATAGCACGCCGGGAAACTTGCCATGGGTAAACAGATAGCCTTTGATAATGTCATCAATAAGATAACCATTTGGCTTTTGACCGAAACCTTCAATTTTATTGCCATGCAGATAGATATTGCGCGGTGTAGGGCGCCAACCATCTTCAATCGGCTGACCCGGTTGGCCATAATTGGCCACAAATGCAGAAATATCTGGCTCGGCAATAAAGAAGCTCGAAATAGTTACGCCCATGGTGTCGTGGTTGGTAATTTCATTATTAAAGATCTCCACATCGTCGGTAGACAGGATAATCATACCTGTGCCCGGCGGTACAATGTGTACACCAGCTGGGTTAGCTGACGCATTCGCAAAGTTTTTAGTATTGTTATCATAGACTTTGTTATTAAATATACGCACGCTTGAGCCGTATCTATGGTTACCAATAGGTAAGTCAAATACTAAAATACCACCCGTGTTACCCATGGCTTCGTTGTCATAGACGTCGGCATATTTTGAGTTTTCAATCTCAATACCGGCGACGTTTTCTTTGGCGATATTGCGGCGCACAACAATATATTGTGATTGACCGACATAAATACCGGCATCGGCACTACCGCGTACATATGTGTCTTCAATCAGAATGTTTTCACACTCAACAGGGTAAAGACCGTAGGCGCCGTTATCCTCATCAAGTTCACCTTCCCACACTGTGGCTAAGCGGCGCAGGATAATACCGTTGGTGTTTTTAAGCTTAATACCGTTGTTTTTGGCTTCGTTGACAGACAGATCTTGAATAATGATATTGAGGGCATTTTGCACAAAAATACCATCGCCTGAGTTAGCGTTTGAAAAGTCGAGTACGGTTTCTTCCATGCCGTATCCCATAATAGTGACGTTTTTAGCAAAGCTGCCGTCACCGTCAACATCACCATCAAACAATAAGGTCGACTCTATTTCAAAGGTACCTTTTGGCAGCACTAATACGTCACCACTTTGGGCGTTAATAAGCGCTTCTTGGATTCTGGTGGTGAGGTTTTCGCCATCTTCAATCATGATGGCACCTTCAGGAAAGGTGGGGCCTGGTTCAGGAGTTGGGGTCACGACTTCTGTGTTTTCATCTACTGTGGCATCGTCATCGTCTGATGAACAAGCGCCTAAGCTTATTGCCACTGCAGTGGCGATGATTGTGGGCATCAGCCATGAAGGTTTTTTGTTGAGCATAGCGTCTCCAAAATTATTGTTATTATGCATTTCCTAGATTGCACTGACGTACAAGATAAACAATGTGAAATGTGGACAACATTTTATTAACAACCTGATGCGATTAGAGATAATGCTATGAATTAAACAGCGTTGATATGTTTAACTATTGAAAATTTTAGTAAACATAAGCTAATTCAAACGCTTGTATGGATATGCATTCCTACGTAAAAATCCGCATTTTTTAGAGGCAGTGAGTCGGTATAAGTCTGATTTATGCAATTAGCTGCTGAATTGGGATATAAAAAATCCCTACCTTTTGGGGGCAGGGATTTTCTTAAAAGTGAGTAATAAGCGGCTGCTTATTAACTTCTAATGTGTGTTTTAAATATCGATACCAAAACCGATAATAAACTGATAATCATCTTGTTTTGGAATAAATCCACTGGCATCAGCTTGTGGGTTGTTGATGTGATCCCAAACAACGGATAGATCTAAATCAAACATGCTAGTCAGTTCAATTTCTAAGGTCGCAATAGCATGGTGAGTATAACCACCAGAGACTTCGTTACCGTATTGCACTCGGTACAAGGTGTTGAAGTCGATATCGCTGGTGATTTCAGTGTCGTAAACGGTTTCAACAACAATAGCTGTACTGCCGTCATCTTTTGCTTCACCGGCTTTTACTTCATCGAAACGAGTGTAAGTGTAAGCTGGACCACCACTTATACTCCATTCTGTTTTTGAGTTATCAATGATGTTATAACCCAAACCCGAACCTAAGGTTGCACGGTATTCAATGTTAGAGAATGGATCTTTATACACTTCAGCAAAAATAGGTCGAACATAGAACTGCTTTGAGATAAACCAGTCAAAGTTTGAGTTGATACGGTGGTTGTTAATACGGCTTTCACCGTCTGTCTTAGAGTAGTTACCGATATAGTCTAAGTTAAAGCGTGACTCGGTAGTTCGACGAGCTGTTTTTGCTAGGGCGCTATAATCGATTTGGTCGGTATTACCACTGCGGAAGTTAACACCTAAGGTGATCTTGCTTGACCAGTAGTTTGCTTCTGACTGATCGCCGGCAATAATCGTCATAATATCGGCGTTATCAAACTCTTCACCGTTAAGGTAAGACTTACCGTTTTCTACCAAAAGGCGGCCGGTTTTAGTGCTTAGATCGGTAAAACCAATGCTGACTAAACGGCTAGTTTGCAATACTTTTACGTCTTCCCAATCGATAAATACCGTATCTAGCTCATCACTATCAAACTCTAACTTATCGTCATAAAGGTTGATAATTTCACCTTTTAAAAGCTCAAGCGATGTCAGCTGCAACCAGTCGTATTTAGCGTCAACTGGCGGATACAGTTGTTCCGGCGTCATTGTTTGTTCTTGAGTGATAGTCTGTGGAGTGGTGCTCTCTGCTGATACGGCAGAAGTTGAGTAAACGGCCGCAAGGCAGCTCGCAGCAATAAGTGTATAGCGCATTTGGTATTCCATTAAGCATTCCCTGAATAATCTATAACATAAGGTTGATTTTATATTGGGCTTATCAACTCTGAACAAGATATAAATTTGTGTTTCAAGGTTTATCTAGTAAAAAACAGGTGCAATGATTTAGCTCGCAGATTATAAAGCCTGCTCAAACCATGGCAACATAAACTCAGCAATTATTATCTGCGCCTTTTGATTTGGGTGGATGCCATCTCTTTGCATTAACGAGCTGTCGGTGATAATTTGCTCCATAAAAAACGGCATTAGCGTCACTTCATGTTCTTCAGCAAGTTCTTTATATACGGTATTTATTTGTGAGGCGTAGCGAGGGCCATAATTTGGCGGCACCATTATTTCACTAAGAAGGACTTTTACCTCTTGTGTTTTAGCCAGCTCAATTATTTTTGTAAGATTGTTTTTCAATTGCTTAGGTGGAAAACCACGTAAGCCGTCGTTACCACCAAGCTCAATAAGCAAGATTTTTGGCTGTGAGGATTCAAGCAGGGCGGGCAGTCGACGCAATCCGCCCGCAGAGGTCTCGCCGCTAACCGAACCATTAATTATTGTGCTATTTGGCATTTTCTCACGTAGTAGTTGTACCCAGCCTTGGTTTTCTGGCATGCCATAACTTGCACTTAGGCTATCACCTAGGATTAATATAGGGGAAGCACTCAGCCCAAAACTGCTGAAAACCAATAATAAGACCAAACCGCTGAGTCGGTTTTTTATGTTGAAGAAGGATCCTATGTCTGAAAATAGCGCCATAACCGTAAGCCACCTAGTAAAGTCAGTTAATACCCAAGAGGGAGAACTGACTATCCTCAACGGCATTAATATGGATGTCAAGCAGGGAGAGAGTGTGGCGATCCTCGGGCCATCTGGTTCGGGTAAGTCCACTTTGTTAGGTTTATTAGCTGCTCTAGATTCGCCAAGCAGTGGTTCTATTAAACTTGATGGAGTGGCGTTAGAAAATCTTAATGAAGAATCTAAGGCATCGCTTAGAAAACAGAAAGTCAGCTTTATTTTCCAGTCGTTCATGTTGGTCGACACGCTGAATGCTTTAGAAAACGTTATGTTGCCGGCAGAACTAGCGGGGGTAGTAAAGGCCAAAGAAAAAGCCCAGGCCATGCTCGAACGGGTTGGACTTAGCCACAGATTAAGTCATTTTCCTAATCAGCTATCTGGTGGTGAGCAGCAGCGCGTTGCCATTGCAAGAGCCTTTATTTGTGAACCTAAAGTGCTATTTGCTGATGAGCCAACCGGTAACTTAGATTCAGCAAACAGCGACAAGATTGCCGATATGTTGTTTGAGCTTAATCGAGAAAGTGACACTACCTTAGTGTTGGTTACCCACGATATGGAACTTGCGAGCCGCTGCCAACGCCAATTTATTATGGACTCAGGCTCCTTGAGCGAGAAAGTTAACAGCGCTGAACTGCAGCCAGAACAAGCAGAAGAGGCGAGCGCATGGAGCTGAGTTTAGCGTGGCGACTATTTAAAAGGGAGTTGTCTCAAGGGCAGCTTGTACTCATTATATTGGCAATTACTTTAGCAGTGTTGTCGGTAACCGGGCTTGCAAGTGTCAGTGAGCGTTTGCAGTTGGCAATTAACGGTCAAGCATCCAAGTTTATTGCCGCAGACAGAATTATTGACTCGCCAGATCAGATTGATCCTAAGGTGCTGACACTCGCCGATGACATTGGCTTATCTCGTGTTAGCAGTATGCAGTTTAACTCGATGCTTTACGCCGGTGATGCGTTTCAGCTGGTTACTGTGCGCGCGGTTGAGCAAGGTTATCCACTAAAAGGTGATATTGAGCTTAGCACTGGTAAAGCTGATGGCTTACCACAAGCTGATAATATCTGGTTTGAGACTCGCTTAGGCGGGTTGTTAGGTTATCCACAGCAGATTGAACTCGGTAATGCCAAGTTTGCACTCTCGAAAGAGATCATTCGTTTGCCGGATGCGGGCTTTAACCCATTTGCCTCATCGCCAGTTGTGTTAATGCGCATTGAAGATGTGGCTAAAACCCAAGTCATTCAACCGGGCAGCCGGGTAACATACCGTTATCAGTTTGCTGGCGATGCGACCGCGCTTAAAGACTTCGAAGTACAGGCTAAACCGTTATTGAACACCAGTCAGCGCTGGGTAGATGTGCAATCTGGTGACTCGCCGATTGCTGAAGCGGTTAAACGCGCAGAGCGTTTCTTATTGTTAGCAAGTTTATTGGGTATTGCGCTTGCTTGTGCTGCAATTGGTATTGCGGCGCAGCGTTATTGCCAGCGTCATTATGACGTGGTCGCCATGCTGAAAACCTTTGGCGCGTCAGCGAAACAGATAAGAGTATTGTTTGGTACCCACTTATTGCTAGTGACTGCGGTGGGCGTTGCTTTAGGTTTAATTGGTGGCTTTGGCCTTGATAGAGCGATTACCGCATTTTTACCTGCAGAAATTGCTGCTTATACACCGCCTATTATGCGCCCCGTAATGCTAGGTTTAGGCACGGGTTTTATTAGCGCGTTTATGTTCTCGGCTTATCCTTTGATGCGTTTGTTAGCGATCCCACCACTTAGGGTGTTGCAGCGGCAGCTTGAAGGTTTGCAATTGGGCATGTGGTTGCACCTCGTTTTAAGCTTAAGTGCTATGGCGGTTTTGGGTTATCTTTACTCTCAAAGTTTGGCTCTTACCTTAACAGTGGTTGCTGCTGTGTTATTGCTGGGCGTATTGTTAAGTGTTCTTGGCTTCTTTATGATCCGACTTGGCCACAGTGTGGGCATGAAAACCACCAATCCATTGCAGTTAGCATTGGCGGGGCTTAGACGTCGCGCTAAACAAAATGCGGTGCAGCTAGTTGGTTTTAGTAGTGCATTGGTATTGCTTTTGACCATTTTTGCACTGCGCCAGGACTTACTCAATGAGTGGCAAAAACAGTTACCTGAAAACTCACCTAATTACTTTTTAGTTAACATTGCCCCGGAAGAAACTCAGCCTATTAGTGACTTTTTAGCGCCAGAGCTTAAGTCTGCACCGATTATTTATCCGGTAATTAGAGGCCGTTTAACGGCTATTAATGATGAAGTGCTGATTTCACGCGATCAAAAACAAGACGGTATTGAGGGACGAGTGGGTATTTCACGTGAGTTAAATCTGACTTATCGTGACACTATGCCGCCTAATAACGAGCTTCTAGAGGGCCAGTTTAACCAAGATAAGTACGATGTCTCGGTAGAGTCGGGTGTGGCTGAAAGATTAGATTTATCCCTTGGCGATACGCTTACTTACACTATTGATAATCAAGAATTAACGGTGAAGGTTGCCAGTATTCGCGCAGTGCACTGGGAAACTCTGCAGCCTAATTTCTTTATGATCTTTACTCAAGAAGCATTAGCGCCTTTTGCTTATACTTCGATGTCGAGTTTTCACCTCGATGACTCTCAGCGTGGGGTTATTTTAGATCTTATCAAGCAATTCCCTACGGTATCGATTATTGATGTTGGTGCTATGGTAAGTCAGCTAAGGCAGATCATTGACCAAGTGTCTTTATCTTTATCGTTAGTTTTGGTGTTGGTGCTACTTGCCAGTGCGCTAGTGATGATCGCCCAAACAGAGGCGGGCATGGCAACCAGACAACGTGAGTTAGCTGTGCTGCGTACCTTCGGCGCCTCAGGTTGGCTGCTTCGTGCTGCGACCGGACTTGAATTTGCGCTACTTGGTACCATTGCCGGCATCTTGGCGGTAATTGTTGCTGAGTTTACCCTTTACCTGCTTAAAACACAGGTATTTGAACTTAATGTTTATATGCATTGGCCATGGTGGGGCATAGCGCCATTATGTGGAGGTTTAGTGGTTGCAACCTTGGGGATTTGGCGTTGTAGGCAGCTACTTAATAAGTCTTGTGGTGAGTTATTAAAAGGCCACTAGTGGCTTGCTCAATACAGGCTTAAGAGCGTTAATTACCAGGATATTGTAATGGCTTTAAGCCAGGTTAAGCATCCGAATAAGTAAAAGCAAAAAAGGATAACTCATGTGGTTATCCTTTTTGTTTAACGCTTAAGCTGTCATCTCAATGTTAGCCAAAGTGTTTGCGAAAGTGTTTTGCGATTATGCCTAGGCTAATATTTGTGTTAATGCGTCATCTAACTCTGTGTATTGAAACTCAAAGCCTGCAGCCAATGCATGCTTTGGCGTTACATATTGTCCTTCAATTAAGAGTGTCGACATTTCACCGAGTGCTAGCTTTAAACCAAAGGCGGGAGCTGGGATACAAGCAGGGCGGTTAACAGCCTTTCCTAACGCTTTAGTGAAACTCTTATTACTGACTGGATTTGGCGCTGTACCGTTAAACACGCCCTTACAGCTGTTGTTCTCGGTGAGATGAACCAGTAGACGCACCATATCGGTTTGATGGATCCAACTCATGCCTTGCTGACCATCGGCGATGGGTCCGCCTAAACCTAGTTTAAATGCTGGGAGCATTTTAGCTAGCGCACCGCCTTGCTTACCCAATACTAAGCCTATTCGCACAATACAAACACGAGTTTGCTCACTTTGCGCCTTTAGCGCTTCATCTTCCCAGCGTTTGCAAACTTGGTGGGCAAACTCTGCCTGAGTGTGTTGATTAACCTCAAAGCTTTCATCTATGGGTTGTAGTTTTTGATCACCGTAATAACCAATTGCAGATCCGCTAATAAAGCTATGCGGTGGGGTATCACTTTGCTTTATGAGTTCGGTAAGCTTGGCTGTTATTGTCCAGCGGCTCTGACAAATAGCTTGCTTTTGGCTATCGCTCCAGCGTTTTCCGGCAATGGGTTCTCCGGCTAAATTGATAATGGCGTCAAAATCATTCAGGTCGCTAAGAGAGCTTAATGTGCCTAAATACTGATGTTGGCTACCTAGTTTGTTGGCCGAGCGTTGTGGATCTCGGCTAAGAATGGTTAATTGGTGCTGCTTTAAGGCGCTAACTAATTGGGTACCAATAAATCCGCTTGCGCCAGTTAGTAAAATTTTCATAGGCTTAATCTCAGATTCTATAGCGTTAATTATATATTTATCAGTACGCTAGATTGGTAATATTAGATCTCTTGCTTTTGATAGCATAGCTCTAGTGATACTGAATCGGCAAAACGTAATGCATGGGGTTTATCAATTTCAACCTTGGCAAAATCAACCCAAGTATGCTCGCTAGCAATATCTAACACTTGGCTGGTAAGGTTTTCTAGTAAAGAAAAGCGGTTGTTTTCAACTAAAGCAATGATCTTTTTCGTAATCGTGCGATAATTCAAAGCATCATCCATATTGTCACTGTTTCTGGCTTTATCTGCGCAGTAATGAATTACAGTGTTAATGGTGACATCTTGCTTATTTTGAATTTCGTCCTCTTTAATGCCAATGTAGGTACGTAATCTTAGGTTCTTAATGCGGATCACGGCGATTTCTGGTTTCATAAAAAACGATGTCCCTGTTGTAGTTCATGTTAGAAGCAGTTTGTATAACCCTATCAATATTATAGTGAATCAAGAAGGACTTTATTGTAATGACTCGATTCGAGAATCAAGGCGTGGCGTTTAAAGGTTTTGCCATATCAGCATTTATTGTGGTGATTTTGGCAGGCATTAAAGCGGCAAGCCCGATTGTGGTGCCGTTTGTATTATCAGTATTTATTGCGGTGATCTGTAATCCGATGATCAGTTGGATGACACGTCATCGTACACCACGCGGTTTAGCTGTACTGCTGTTGATGGTGTTTATTGTGTTACTGGGCTTGTGGTTAGCCTCTGTTGTTGGCACTTCAATTAATGAATTCTCCAAGCAGTTACCTTTTTATCGTGACCAATTAATCGATCAGTTCTCTTGGATTGTTGAAAAGCTAGCGGCGTTTAATATTCAAATTTCCAAAGAACAGATTTTGGCTTATTTCGACCCAGGTGTTGCGCTGTCGATGACAACAAATATGTTGTCAGGTGTAGGTAGTGTGATGGCTAACCTGTTTTTGATTATTTTGACCGTGGTATTCATGTTGTTTGAGTCGAACGGTTTTTCAACCAAAATGCATTTAGCCCTTGACGATCCTGATATGCGTTTAAAGCAGGTGGACCGTTTCTTACATTCTGTAAACCAGTACATGGTGATAAAGACATTAGTCAGTTTAGCAACGGGCTTAATCATTGGTGTTGGTTTGTACTTTATTGGTGTTGATTACGCATTGTTATGGGGCGTGATTGCGTTTTTGTTTAACTATATTCCCAATATCGGTTCTATCATTGCTGCTATTCCATCGGTGCTATTGGCCTTTATTCAATTAGGCCCTGGGGCCGCTGGTGGGGTGGCATTACTTTATCTTGGTACCAATACGGTCATGGGCAACGCCGTTGAGCCGAGATACATGGGTAAAGGTTTAGGTTTATCGACATTGGTGGTGTTCCTGTCGTTAATTTTCTGGGGCTGGTTATTAGGCTCTGTGGGCATGTTGTTATCTGTACCTTTGACCATGATTGTGAAAATCGCTCTTGAGTCTAGCTCTGGTGGACGTTGGTTGGCGGTGCTGCTAGGTGATGATGTGTCTGAGGAGCAATTACAAGAAGCCAAAGTTAGCGCGACGACAGCATTACAGAATACATCGCCAGTGCAGTCTGATGTAGAGCAATCTGCAGCAGCGAGCGAGCAGCAAGACAGTAATCAGTTAAGAAATAGTGAAAAGTGAGTTTGATGCAGTTATTTATTGAAGCAGTAAAACAAGTAGAGTTTCCTGAAGATGTTACGCGTTTATTTCACGGGCGAGGCGGGCGTTTCGCTGGTTGTGAACACTTATGTTTGGATTGGTTTTCGCCAGTATTGCTATTAACCAGCTTTAAAGGCTTAGAGCCAAGTGAGCTTGAGACGTTGTGCACGGCAATAGAACAACGCTGGCAAGCCGTTAAGGGGAATGAGCCATTAAACTTAGTGTTTCAATATCGCCGCGGTGGTGAGACTCATACTGAAATTATCAGAGGTGAAGTGCCTGAAAAACATATCGTCACAGAAAATGGCGCGTGTTTTCAGGTGCACTTAATGCGTGGCCAAAACCATGGCTTGTTTTTGGATATGGCAAATGGTCGCCAGTGGGTGCGTGAAAATAGCGCTCATAAAAAAGTGCTTAACCTTTTTGCTTATACCTGTGGTTTCTCGGTGGCAGCGCTGCAAGGGAAAGCCGATGAAGTGGTTAACATTGATATGAGCAAAGGTGCGTTATCAATTGGTAAGCAAAACCACATTCTCAATGACTTTAAATCTGGCGCGCGTTTTTTAGGTCATGATATTTTTAAATCATGGGGCAAGTTAACGAAGCTTGGGCCTTATGAGGTAATCGTTGCCGATCCGCCAAGTAATCAAAAGGGCAGTTTTGTGGCGACCAAAGATTATGCTCGATTACTAAAACGTTTGCCTGAGTTATTAACCGATGATGGTGATATGTTGCTGTGCCTTAATGCGCCAGAATTGAGTATTGATTTCTTAATGCAGCAGGTTGAGGAGTTCAGTCCAAGTCTGGTTTTCTGTGAGCAACTGGCAAACCCTGCAGTATTTGAAGATATTGACCCAAATAAGGCGCTTAAGGTGCTTAGGTACCGTAAACGCGTATAGTGTTTGTTGTGGGTTAACCGTTAAATTGACTAGGCCAAACTTTATGTTTGGCCTTTTTTATTGGTGAAAATAAGTTATTGCGATCAAGAGTTTATTAACAGTGTTTAGAACACCAGATATAGATACCTTGGTTTATATCATTTAACTAATTGGTATAAGTTTCGAGATTATGCTCTGGCAGCTAGAGCATGGTAGCTAGCTTTAGGCAATTCGGCTTAGTTCCTTAGCAGCATAAGCTTGAGTTCAGAGGTTTGAGTTTAGAGATTTGGGGTTAGTGTTTAGATCTATAGATTTGGATAACGAGCCTATCCATGTAGACGTGGGGAATTTATCTGTTTGAGATAGGAGTTGTATATTTATTGGGCGCTAAAAGATGTTTTTTAAGTGCTAAACCGAATTAGAAAGTGAAAGTCTTTCAGTTTTTAAAACGGTTTTATGGGGTTTTAGTTGGTTTTGTGACTCTTTTTGCGTTTTTGGTGTATTTATTCTGAAAGTTTTCTGTAAGTCGGTGGCTTTGGCTGTTATACTCGTCAGTAAGAACGATGCATAGTTGGCATGTTTTTAAAAAAGGCTAAATGTCACGATATCGATGGCATGCCTTTGTACCCTACACCTTAATCAAAGATCCGGAGTCGTTATGGAAATTCAGGAATATGAAGGCGCATATTATCAACTACAAGATGAGATGTTAGAGTCTCTACCAGTTGAAATGGATGAAGAAGCGTTTTTAGATTAAGGAAAATCGCTAATAGCTCAATGATGTTGAGTTAAAAGACAAAATAGCAACCCAAGGGTTGCTATTTTTTGTTTGGAAAACCTATCAATAATAAAGAATGTAGGTCTGCTAACTAACGTATTTAGTTAGGGCAAGGCAAGGCAAGGCTAGACTAGACTAGACAAACTATCCATTTACTTGGCGCTTTTCAGGCACAATCTCGACAATAATCCAATTTCCCTTGTATTTGTTCAGCCTTAAGGTGCGGTCATCGACCCAGTGTTGGCCATTTCGTAAACCTTTAATCTTAACTATAACGGTAACGTCATCGGTAAATTTACGAAAGAAGTCGATATCGACTTCATCAACTTCCAATTCAACATCTGTCATTGAAAGGTTAAGCATATTACGCTGGACTGAGGCTGCAATATAGTAATGGCTTAAAATTTCTTGAAGGGGTTCGTTAACAAATAATTTTGCCTTATTGACGCTTCTTTCATTATAAACGGCTTCTAAGAAGCCTAAAGAGGTTAACTCTGGTGAACGAAGGGAAGGTTTAGCCGATATTGATGCATCATCGTCAACTTGCTCTGAGGGGCTGCAAGCTGTGAGTCCTAAGATAATAATGCTAACTAGGATGCGTTTAATCATATTCTAATTGATTAGGAGTTTGTTGCAGTATCACCATTATCAGTGGTTAACGCAACAAAATAAGCCTTAGATCTTATCTAAAGCTTGACCTAGCAAAGGATCTGAGGCATATCTGTATGAATGACTTATAAAGGTTATCCACAGAATCTGTGGATAAGCATGTTGAATACTATTTTTAACATACATAAGTCGCTAATTATTAAGAGTTAAAATGGCTGGTTATTTTTTGACTCATCTTTGTTTCGCCTAAATTTTCTTGTCTATTCTCCCCATTAAATAACGTTTACTTAGCCAAAGCAGCGATCCTTCGATCGATTTAATTGGTTACTTCAATAAGCAAACTCCTAAAACTTACGCAATACATAAAGTGGACCTGCTCTCACCATAATCACTGTTTAGAACCCTAACTGGCTAGATTGTTACTAATACACTGATTATTGCAGTGGTAAATGGAGCTTAAACCTGTTTGGTGTATAGGTTGTTTTTTATCAATAAAGTCATCTATTATCGGCTGAAGTGTATAAATATAAGGAAGTTAGTATGTCTAGTCGGGTGTATGTTTTAGCTCAATTCAAGCCAAAAGCAGGGAAAGAACAAGAATTATTTGAGGTATTGAAAGCGTTAGAGCCAGATTCATATCGAGAAGAGGGCTGTATTCAATATATGCTAACACGCCAGATTGATCATCCGAGTGCGACACGTAATGAGTATCCTATTGTGTTTAATGAGATCTGGCAAAATGCTGAAGCCTGGGCTGCTCACGGCAACCGTCAGCAAATTAAAAACTTTTTTGAAACTCAAGTGCAAGCTGAAACAGGCTTAGTGGAGGATGCAATCGTTACCGCTTACAGTGATGAAGGGCACCATTACGATAGTCCGATTTACAAATAATCCTGCCGATTAATGTTTATAAACAGATTTAAAAGCAAAAAGCCTGCAAATGCAGGCTTTTTCATTAAGTGGTTAAAACAAACTGCACAAATTATGCTTGTTCGTTTTGAGCCGCTTGAATCGCTGTTAGCGCGATGGTGTAAACGATATCGTCAACTAGGGCACCACGTGATAGATCGTTTACTGGCTTACGCATACCTTGCAGCATTGGGCCAATAGAGATCAAGTCAGCACTACGTTGTACCGCTTTGTACGTTGTATTACCTGTGTTTAGATCTGGGAATACGAATACAGTTGCTTGACCAGCAACAGGGCTGTTAGGTGCTTTAGAGCGTGCTACGTTTGGCATTACCGCTGCATCATACTGTAGAGGACCGTCGATCATTAGATCTGGACGTTTCTCTTTAGCGATACGAGTTGCTTCACGTACTTTATCAACATCAGAACCAGTACCTGAACTACCAGTAGAGTAACTGATCATTGCAACGCGTGGCTCAATACCGAATGCAATTGCAGATTCTGCTGATTGGATTGCGATATCTGCTAACTGCTCTGCATTTGGATCTGGGTTAATCGCACAGTCACCGTAGATGTATACTTGATCAGGCATAAGCATGAAGAAGATAGACGATACTAGGCTAGAGCCTGGTGCAGTTTTGATTAACTGTAGTGGTGGACGAATAGTGTTAGCTGTGGTGTTTACCGCGCCAGATACGATACCGTCAACTTCACCTTGAGCAAGCATCATAGTACCTAGTACCATGTTGTCTTCTAATTGCTCTTTAGCAACAACTTCAGTTAGGCCTTTACCGCGACGTAGTTCAAGCATAGCTTCAACATAACGGCTGCGTGATGCTTCTGGATCAACGATTTCTACGCCGTCACCTAATACAACGCCTTGTTGGCTAGCAATACGTTCGATCTCTTCGCGGTTACCTAAAAGCACACAACGAGCGATACCACGTTCAGCACAAATTGCTGCTGCTTCGATTGTTCTTGGCTCATCACCTTCAGGTAGTACAACTGTCTTACGTGCAGCACGAGCAAGTTCAGTTAGCTTGTAACGGAATGCTGGTGGCGATAGACGGTGTTCACGTGGAGAATTCTTAGTGATGCTCTCAACCCAGTTTTGGTCGATATGGCTTGCAACGTATTCTTGAACTTGTTCAATACGTACAGCGTCATCTACAGGCACTTCGTGGTCAAAACGCTGGATGTTTAGCGCTGTCTGCCAAGTGTTAGTATCGATTAGGAATACTGGTAGGCCAGTTTCGAAAGCTTGTTCACAAAGCTCCATGATTTGTGGCTCTGGCTCGTAGCCGCCAGTTAGCAACAAGGCGCCAACTTTTACGCCGTTCATAGAAGCTAAACATGCAGATACGATAACGTCTGAGCGATCGCCTGAAGTCACTAGTAGTGAGTCAGTTTTAATATGGGTAACCATATTTGGGATGCTGCGCGCACAGAATGTTACTTTACGCATACGACGAGTATTCATCTCGCCAGCGTTAATAATTTTTGCACTTAAGTGCTTAGCTAGATCTGATGCACGTGGTGCAACTAGGTCTAGATTGTAAGGTACGCTACCTAAAATACGTAGTGGGCTCTTACCTGGAAGTTGGAACATGCTCGCTGCGTCTGGACGCGGCATTTCGTCATGGTCAAATACTTCTGATAGGTCAGGGCGTGCGCGACCTTCGTCATCAACTGGCGCACCAATTTTGTTGATAATGGCACCAATTAGACGCTTGTTGTCAGAACCACCCCAAGAATTATGAGAGATCTCTAGACGGTTCATTAGCGCTGTAGGGCTTTCGTTACCTGGTGTAGCAACAAAAATAATGTCTGCATCAAGCGCTTTGGCGATTGCATGGTTAACATCGCTAGAGAAAGGATGGTTACGAGTTTGCACCAAACCTTCAACGATCAAAGTTTCAGTATCATCAGCACATTCTGTTGCGCGAGCAATAATTTGCTCCATTAATACGTCAGTTTGGTCTGCACGGATTAGCTTTTCTGCATGTTCCATCTCGAATGGCTCAAGCGGATTCACGGTTGGAGACTTGCTCAAAATTGTCGTTGAGCGCTCTGGACCGGTATCGTTTGGACGTTGCTGAGCGATTGGTTTGAAAAAGCGAACTTTAACGCCGTGGCGTTCTAGTGCACGCACCATACCTAGGCTGATCGAAGTTAAACCAACTCCTGTACCAACTGGAATGAGCATAATGTTACGAGACATAATGACCTCTTGAAACTGAAAATGTCATACAAAGTATGACTGAAAACTAACTTGCGCTAATAGCAGCTAATACAAAGTATTAGCTGCTGAAAGGGTTTACTTAGTTACTTGATTAGTTCGATTGCGTCTTGCGCAATAACCCACTCTTCGTTAGTTGGGATAACCATAGCAACAGTACCTTCATCAGTCGTGATCTTACCGCCGTTACCGAAACGAGCAGCAGCATTACGCTCTTTATCAACGTTGAAGTTGAAGATAGCTAGAGAGTTAAGTACTTTCTCACGGATTAGGTCAGAGTTCTCACCGATACCACCTGTGAACACTACTGCGTCAAGACGCTCTAGTGGCACAGTGTAAGAAGCGATGTACTTAGCTAGACGGTAGCAGAAGATTTCTAGTGCTAGTGTCGCGCCTTTGTGACCTTGCTCGAAACCTTCTTCGATGCCACGGCAATCGTTAGTTAGTTCAGAAATACCTAGCAGACCACTTTGCTTGTTAAGTACTGATTCAACTTCGTCTAGTGTGTAACCTAAACGGTTAACTAGGTGGAAGATAACTGAAGGGTCTAGGTCACCACAACGTGTACCCATTACCAAACCTTCTAGTGGAGTCAGACCCATAGAAGTATCAACACTCTTACCGCCTTTAATAGCAGTTACAGATGCGCCGTTACCTAAGTGAGCACAAATGATGTTTGTGTCAGCTTCGTCTTTACCTAGTGCAGCAGCAGCTTCGCGGCTGATGAATAGGTGGCTAGTACCGTGCATGCCGTAACGACGGATAGCGTTTTCGCGGTATAGCTTGTATGGAAGCGCGTAAATGTACGCTTTTTCAGGCATAGTTTGGTGGAACGCAGTGTCAAATACAGCTACTTGTGGAAGTGCTGGGAAAGACGCTTGCGCTGCACGAATACCGATTAGGTGAGCAGGGTTGTGAAGTGGTGCTAAAGTTGCACAGTCTTCAATACCTTGGATAACTGTTTCGTCAATGATTACTGAGCGAGTGAATTTCTCACCGCCGTGTACAACACGGTGACCAATTGCTTGGATCTCAGCAGCGATTTCTGGGTGAGCACCTAGAATGTCGTTAACAATGTATTCAACAGCTTCTCTGTGAGCAGTGAACGCACCTAGGCTAGCTTCACTTTTCTGGCCGTTAACTTTCCATTTGATTCTTGAATCTTCAAGACCAAAACACTCAGCTAGACCTGAAATTTGGTCATCGCCAGTTAGCGCATCAATAACTGCAAACTTTAGAGATGAACTACCACAGTTAAGTACCAGTACCAGTTTGTTTGACATGTTTAAACCTTTTGCAATAAATAGTGGATCCGTTTGATCCACCCAGTAACAAAACTTCTATGGCAACTATAGCCGAAGTCGTAAAGTATGCTCTTTAAAAGAGCAAAATTTGTGTCATACCCAGCGCGATGAATTAGGGGCGACTGAGTGTTTATGCTAAAATTAGGCTGAATTATTATTTATAGGTGCCATCATTGAGCATTCAAGTTCTTAAAACCTTAGGTGAAGGTCGTCGTTATATGAAGACTTGGCCTATGGTTCGTCAACTCAGTTTTTATTTTCCTGAGTATCGGGTCATGCGAGCCACTAAACTTGCGCTGCCGTTAATGCCCTTGTTGGCCATATTAGCGGCAGCGAGTCAGTTATACTTGCATGGCTGGAGTTACTTACCCCAAGCGATAACAATCGCGTTATTCTTTATTAGCTTGCCCATTCAAGGCTTACTTTGGTTAGGATGGCGTTCTCGCCACCCTTTACCTTTATCTTTGCTCGACTGGGGGAATCAGTTATCTGCAAAGTTAATCCAAATGGGGGTTAACTGCCGCCCACTAGGTGCTAAAGCGTGTTACTTCGATATGGCGCTAATTTTAAAAGCGGCATTTGAACGTTTAGATGCCAGCTATTGGGAAGAGCTTTAGCGCTTCACGGCTAACGCAGTTAGTAAACTGCGTTAATATCCATATCGGTAAAGACTTTCTTAATCTGTTCCATGGTCTCTCTGCTTGGTGGAGAAATACTGTTTAGTTCGTATTTCTCACCCATGGCTTCCCACTTATGTTTGCCTAGCTCGTGATAAGGGAGTAACTCAACCTTTTCCACGTTAGTCATAGGTTTAATAAATTCTGCTAACCCTTGCGCTGATGGTATGTCGTCGGTATAGCCACCAACGACCACATAGCGGATCCAGGTTTTTTGCCCACGCTTGTGCAGGTATTCTGCAAACTGTAGCGTGCGCTGGTTGCTGACATTGGTTAGATCGATATGCTTTGCATCATCAATCTGTTTGATATCTAGCATCACCAAATCTGTGTTATCGAGTAACTCATCGATAATAGGTGTGTGTTTGCGAACAAAACCGTTAGTATCAAGACAGGTATGAATACCTTCTTTTTTACAGGCTTTGAATAGCTCAGCCACGAACTCAGCTTGTAAAATTGCTTCACCGCCGCTTGCGGTCACACCACCGCCACTGGCTTCAAGAAAAGGTCGATAACTAATGATTTGACTCATTAAGTCATCGATTTTCATTTCCTTACCATCGTGTAAGTCCCAAGTGTCGCGGTTATGGCAGTATAGGCAGCGCATTAAGCAGCCTTGCATAAAGGTGATAAACCGAATGCCGGGGCCATCTACTGTTCCAAAAGATTCAATTGAATGAATCCGACCGATTACTGCCATTTAAACTCCTGTTTAGCTGATGCTGGCTTAGCCTAGCATCAGCTCAATCGACACTTAAGAAAACTTACAGACCTTTAGTAAAGGTACGGGTAATAACGTCTTGCTGTTGTTCTGGTGTTAGCGAGTTAAAACGAACTGCGTAACCAGAAACACGGATAGTTAGCTGTGGATACATATCTGGGTGGATAACTGCATCTTCAAGCATTTCACGGTTCATAACGTTAACGTTTAAGTGTTGACCACCTTCACGAGTTTCGTTGTGAGCGAAGTAACCATCCATAAGTGCTGCAAGGTTTGCCTTACGTGCATCATCATCTTTACCTAGTGCGTTAGGTACGATAGAAAATGTGTAAGAGATACCGTCTTGTGCATGAGCAAATGGTAGCTTAGCAACTGATGTTAAAGATGCGATTGCGCCTTTCTCATCACGACCGTGCATTGGGTTAGCACCTGGAGCAAATGGTGCGCCAGCGCGACGACCGTCAGGTGTGTTACCTGTCTTCTTACCGTATACAACGTTAGACGTAATAGTAAGAATAGACTGAGTTGGGATCGCGTTACGGTACATCTTCATGTTACGGATCTTAGCCATGAAGCGCTCAACCAATTCAGTTGCGATATCATCAACACGTGGGTCGTTGTTACCGAACTTTGGATAGTCGCCTTCGATGTCGAAGTCTACAGCAATGCCGTTTTCATCACGGATTGGCTTAACAGTTGCGTACTTAATCGCAGCTAGTGAGTCAGCAGTGATAGAAAGACCTGCGATACCACACGCCATAGTACGACGTACGTCTCTGTCATGAAGTGCCATTAGAGCAGATTCATAAGAGTACTTGTCGTGCATGAAGTGGATAGCGTTTAGTGCAGACACGTATTGTGTAGCTAACCAGTCCATCATAGTGTCTAAGCGACCCATAACGTCATCGTAGTTCAATACTTCGTCTGTGATTGGTGCAGACTTAGGACCGATTTGAGCGTTAAGTTTTTCGTCAACACCACCGTTGATAGCGTAAAGCATAGTCTTGGCAAGGTTTGCACGCGCGCCGAAGAACTGCATGTGCTTACCAACAACCATTGGGCTTACACAACAAGCGATAGCGTAATCGTCAGATTCGAAATCTGGACGCATTAGGTCATCGTTTTCGTACTGGATTGAGCTAGTATCGATAGATACTTTAGCCGCGTACTTCTTGAAGTTTAGCGGTAGTTGCTCAGACCATAGAACCGTGATGTTCGGCTCTGGGCTAGGACCCATGTTGTATAGAGTGTGTAAGAAACGGAAGCTAGACTTAGTAACCAGTGTACGACCGTCAAGACCCATACCAGCGATAGACTCAGTCGCCCAGATTGGGTCGCCAGAGAATAACTCATCGTATTCTGGAGTACGTAGGAAACGAACCATACGTAGCTTCATTACGAAGTGGTCAACCATTTCTTGAGCTTGTTGTTCAGTGATCACGCCATTCTTGATGTCGCGTTCAATGAAGATGTCTAGGAAGCTTGAAGTACGACCTAAAGACATAGCCGCGCCGTTTTGGCTCTTAACTGCAGCTAGGTAGCCGAAGTAAGTCCACTGGATAGCTTCTTGAGCGTTAGTCGCAGGTAGAGAGATGTCGAAGCCGTAGCTTGCTGCCATCTTCTTCATTTGACCTAGTGCTTTGTGCTGCTCTGCAATTTCTTCACGAAGTTGCATAGTGTAAGACAAGTCAACACCTGTTTCGAAATCAGCTTGTAGAGAGCTAAATTGTGCGAACTTGTCCGCCATTAGGAAGTCGATACCGTATAGCGCGATACGACGGTAGTCACCAATGATACGACCACGGCCGTATGCATCTGGTAAACCTGTCAATACGCCAGACTTACGACAACGCATGATTTCTGGCGTGTAGATGTCAAACACACCTTGGTTGTGTGTTTTACGTAATTCTGAGTATACGTATTTTACGTCAGCGTCTAGTTCACGGCCGTATGCAGCGCAAGAACCTTCAACCATACGAATACCACCGTTTGGCAACATAGCGCGCTTAAGCGGAGCTTCTGTTTGTAGACCAACGATAGTTTCTAGATCTTTAGTGATGTAACCGGCTTCGTGAGAAGTGATAGTTGATACACGCTTGGTATCAAAATCTACTGGAGCGTGAGTACGGTTTTCTTCCTTAATACCAACCATAACTTTGTCCCAAAGTTCGGTTGTAGCGTCAGTTGCGCCAGCAAGGAAAGACTCGTCGCCTTCATAAGGAGTGTAGTTAGCTTGAATAAAGTCACGCACATTGACTTCAGTTTTCCAATCGCCAGCGGTGAAACCTTCCCACGCGGCTGCAAACTGTTCAGTTTTTTCGGTCATCGTACTATTACCTTCTGTTTGAGATAAGGTTATTGGGTATCGATATTGGCTCTAAAACGAGGCGTGCGATACACCAATAGTAAAGTCTTAAACGTGTAGTTGGCCTTGAGCCTTTATTACACGCTTCGAAGTGATTTCACTTCGCTGTAATCTGTTCAGTTCAATTGTCTTGACATCTTCAGCACTCATCTCTGGCCAAAGAATTTAAATTGGTAAGACCAATTAACCAATATTATATTAGCATAAGCGAGGATGCGCTGCATCCAAATCAATCTCGAAATGCTCTGTAAATGCAAAAACTGTTACCAAGGTAGCATTTTTTAAGCGATTGACTAATAAAGACACTGTCTCAAATTGTCACCACCAAAAGCATAGGCTGATTCTTAAGCGAATGCTGAAATAAATTGCCGCAGAACAGCTCGCCCCTTTAATGGCTTTTTTAAGGCCGGGGTAGGGATTTTACCTTGTATACACTTTAGCCTACGATTAATTGCAAACAGTAGATGATTACGCTGCATTTGGGTAGTCAATACTATGAACAGAATGTGAATTATCAATGAAAAAATTACGACTAAAAATGAATGCTTTCAGACTCAACAGCAAGGCTATTTACTGAGTAAGACTAGGTTGCTTCACACAAGTGTTAAAGACAGATTATTTATCTCTTTGGTTTTAGTTCATCATCGCTGTATGACTAGAGAATGAGCATTGAGTTCAAGCCAATGTTGCTCGATGCATAGGGCCAGCCTCTGTGATATTTAACTTGTTAATTGCCGCAGTAACTTGCAAATATTTTCCATGTAAATGTTAGTTTTTGAGTACTCAGTCAATACTGATAACTATTAAGCAATTGTCGATATTGTGATGGCAGGCCTTTCTTCTGTGTTAGCGGTTCGGCAGCATCATAAACATGTATTGGCGACTTTACTTTTTGGTTTTGTCGTTGTTTAGCACACAGTTTATTTGCGTACTTTTTGTTGCTCAATTAATCCCTTTACTTGGTTACACTATCGTCACGCTAGGCAGAAGCTACGTTTGTTGTTGAGTTAGCAGTGGAGGATTATTTAAAGGTGATCACTCTGACCAAAGTGTTTATCCGGATTTTATAGGCTGTACATGCAATTAAAGGTAGGGATTTAAGCTATAAATTTGTCGAAAGCAAGCTGCGGGGAATAACGCCAATTACCTACTAGCTTCAATATACGTGCTGATTTAGCTGTTCGTTAAGGCTAATTTTAGTTGTTATATATCGCTTGCACTGGGCCGCATAGGTTTGAGGCTGAACGAGCCTTAGAGGCATTCATTTATCGAGCCTAATTTTAGATGTGTTACTTATTTTCTTTTTATTAACTCGTTTTTATTAACCTCTTTAAACTCGCTTCTTGCTGTTTGTGTTAAGGCTTGCATTCCCGCAAAAGCTTTACAGGTTGCTTGCTTTATCTTCTAATTACCTACGCATTTTATTGTGTTGATATAGTTGTTTTTAACAGCTATTTGAATCTGACTAATAGACCGTTTTTTACTGATTTTTTTGCGGTTTTGAACATACAAATAGTGATTTTTTTGCAACCCAGTTTTAGGTGGGTATACATTGTTTTCTTGAAAGAATGAACCGCTTTTTAACTAATCAAGTTGAGTGTTATCGCCATTTGCCAAGCTTAAAAAATGGCTATTTTCGCTGCGATTATCATTATGTTTACGCTGAGGGTAACGCGTTATATCGTCCTCAATTTAACGGCAATTTAATGTTAGATAAGCCAGCAGATGATCAGATAAATATTCAATTATTTATACAGTATATGATGCCGATACTGAGCAATTTTTGGTTTGTGGTCATTATTGTCTAAACTTAATTAGAGACCAAAAGAGGCTGGGCGTCGGTAGTAGAGTTGATGTGGTACTGAAGCACATATTTATAGATAACTAGATCTAGGTTAAACAATTATCACATTTCACTACATTAGTAAGGCGTTTTTAATGCCTTTATTACGAGGCTGTGGTATCTTTAGCTAGTTATTTTAAAATTGGTCTGACCAATTTACCTCTCGGGTTGATTAATCAACTGTAGGGGATTGTCTTAGCTAGCAATTTTCTAGCTTTTATTATTGATAGTGATTGTTGATTTTTGGTGGTGTGGAGAAAGTTTATGCAATTAATGTGCAGTTTTGACGTATGTATTAAGGCTGGGTTAACAAAATGAAAATGACTAACCAACCAAGTCAAAATGCAAATATGCCAGCCCAAACCAAAGCAAGTCTTACGCAGGTTGCTGAAGGTTATGGATTAGATAAAGTGGCGAAGTCGAGCAAGCAGTCATTTGGTCTTGCAATATTTGCTGGTGCATTTATCGCCCTTGCATTTGTTTTTTACATCACTGTGACTACAGGCAGCCAAGGCTCTTGGGGAATGACTCGTTTTGTTGGCGGTCTTGCCTTTAGTTTGGGCTTAATTCTTGTGGTTGTGTGTGGTGGTGAGCTATTTACCAGTACAGTATTGAGTACCGTTGCCTGGGCGCAGAAAAAGGTCACTAACAGTGATTTAATCAAAACCTGGGGCCGAGTTTACGCGGGTAACTTTGTCGGTGCCATGTTGATGGTGTTACTTATCTTTTTAGCCGGCATGCACCAATTAGATGGCGGACGCTGGGGCTTAAGCGCGTTAAACATTGCGCAGCACAAACTCCACCATAGCTGGACTCAAGCATTCGTATTGGGCATTTTATGTAACATGATGGTGTGTTTAGGTGTGTGGATGACATTCGCGACTAAAGACGTACTTACTAAAGTTGTGTTAGTCATGTTGCCTGTGGCTATGTTTGTTAGCAGTGGTTTTGAACATAGTATTGCCAATATGTTTATGGTGCCGCTAGGCATCAGTATTTATCAATTTGCTGATCCTGCATGGTTTGAAGCGCTAAATGTTAGTCGTGACAAATTTGCTGACTTAACTGTGATGAATTTTGTGTTGAATAACTTAATTCCAGTCACCCTAGGTAACATTGTTGGTGGTGGTGTGTTTGTGGGTTTAGGTTATTGGTTAGTTGATAATTCAGGGAAAAAGCACGTAACTGCTGAGCCTGTTGAACAATCTGTAGACGCTAGCACGAAAGCGGATAACTAAGTTCGCTACTCAGTTTTGACTGAGATAGCGTCATATCCAATGCAAAAGCAGCTCTTTTAATGGGCTGCTTTTTGCTTTAATCGCTTTATGGATTGACTGCATTTTATTGCGGTGTCGACAAATTTGTGGCGTGTACAATCATGTGTGCATCATGTTTTTAGATCAAGGATTTGACTGCTGCTGGCAACACAGATCAAGATTGATTAAAATTCGCGGGTTCATTCCTGCTCTATTACCTGTTACGGCCTTTCATTTATGAGCTTGCTAACCAAAACCTCATTGACTCTCACGTTTAGTTACTTTTTTCTTTGGTGCTTTGGTCCCTTAGTGTTAACAGACTATGGCGATTGGTTAGGCTTACCCTTATGGTTTTGGTTTTCATGCATTGGCGCGCCAATATTGGTAATAGTCAGTCTTAGCTTTTTACTTACTCGTGTAGCAGAAGTGGTAGGCAAAGATAATGACTAGTTTACTGCCAGTATTAGTTTATTTAGCACTAAGTTTGCTGATAACCCGCGTATGGAGTGCACGACAAGCAAAGCAGTCTCAGCAATTTTGTGACGATAAAGCAAAGCGCTTTTTTATTGGCGGGGCTTTTCTAGGTGGGCCATTGTTAGCATTAACCCTGGTTGCGACTTATACCAGTGCAGGTTCATTTATTGGTGGTCCAGGGGCTGCATATAAGTTCGGTTTAGGTTGGGTATGGTTAGCGGTTATTCAGGTGCCAGTGGTGATGTTAGCGCTAGGCGTATTAGGGCCTAAGTTTTTGGCACAGAAGCAGCGCTACAGCACTATTATAGAATGGCTCGATCAGCGATATAACAACCATTGGCTAAGCATGATAGCGATGTTGAGCTTAGTGATAGGTTTTATTGCGATGATCGCGGTGCAGTTTATTGGCGGAGCTAGGCTGCTTTCGGGGGTTACTGGAATAAGTTATGAGCTCGGCCTTGCTGTTTTTGTATTGACCGTTTTGGCCTATACACTCACTGGCGGCTTTAGGGCGGTAGTACTTACTGACGCACTACAAGGCATGGTGATGTTACTTGGCTTGTTTATTTTGCTAGGGGTGATCTTAAGCCAACCGCAGCTAGGCAGCTTGCTTGAGCAAACCACAAACAAAACTCCAGAACTTGTTAGCCCTCATGGGGTGGGGGCAGCTTTAGGTTGGCCAATGATGCTGTCTTTTTGGGTGTTAATCTGCTTTGGTACTATGGGACTGCCCCATACCATTGTTAGGTTGCTCGCGGTTAAGGACACGAAGTCGTTAAAACGTGGCATGATTTGGGGCACCATTATTTGCTTTTTAATGACTTTAATTCCTCATTTATGTGGTTTTTTGGGGCGGGTACTGTTTCCACAACTCGCTATACCTGACGAGATTATGCCCACGCTCATTGCTGAACTGATGACGCCTTTTTGGGCAGGTATTTTATTGGCGGCACCGATTGCTGCGGTTATGTCCTCAGTTGACTCTATGTTATTACAATCAGCGGTAAGCATAGTACGTGACGGCTTGGTTCGAGCTTATCCAAATATGGCAGCAATTCGGCAAGTGCGATTAACTCAGGTTGTGATGGTGGTGATCACCGCATTAGCCTGTTTTTGGGCAATAAATCCACCGGATATGATAGTGTGGATTAACTTAGCTGCCTTTGGCGCGTTACAAGCGGTATTTTTATGGCCTATTATTGCCGGATTATTCTGGCCTAGCGTGAGTGGCAGAAGTGCACTTATCGCTATGTGTAGCGGTATGGCTAGCTATTTGAGTCTGCAGTTACACATTCCGCTACAAGCAGGAATTCACCCAATTGTGCCAGCATTGTTATTTTCATTGATGATGTTGGTCTTGACTCATTGTAGCGAACGCTTTTTTATAAACAGAACGCTAAAAGCTAAGTAGATTAGTAAACTGTGCTTTAGTTGCTAGTAAACACACTGTTTTGCTGTGGCTTTGTTGTGATTTGCATCAACCTTGTAACCAAGGGGTAACTCCGCGCTGGTCAAGGCGTAGCCATTGGTTTATATTTGCCGCCATATAATAAGAATATGGTGGTAAAATGGACCCTATAAGCCCCTCAAATACAATCGATAATCAGGCCGTTTCACAAGGCAAAACCTTAAGAATGCCTGACACCTTAGTGATAATTTTCTTTGTCGCAATTGCCGCAGCAATCCTAACTTATTTCATTCCCATAGGTTCTTTTCAAACTCAAGACGTCAATTATGTTGTCGATGGAGTAGAGAAGAGTCGTAGCGTGATTGATCCCAATTCATTTACTTATGAAGTCGATGCTGCTGGTGAGCCAGTCTTAAAGCCGGTGGCCTTATTTGAAGGTCACGGTGGCGTAGGTTTTTTTAACTTTGCTTTTGAAGGGTTAACATCTGGTTCTAAATGGGGCAGCGCCCTTGGTGTTATCATGTTTATGCTGGTCATTGGCGGTGCTTTTGGCATTGTAATGGCGACTGGCACCATAGATAACGGCATTTTAAAACTGATAGATATCACTCAGGGCAAGCAAGGCCTGTTTATCCCGGTTATTTTTGTGTTGTTCTCCCTTGGTGGTGCAGTTTTTGGTATGGGGGAGGAGGCCATAGCATTTGCAATTATTATCTGCCCCTTGATGATCCGTTTAGGTTATGACGGTATTACCACTGTGATGGTGACTTACGTTGCAACACAAATTGGTTTTGCCTCGTCTTGGATGAATCCATTTAGTGTGGCTATCGCTCAGGGCATTGCAGGTGTCCCTGTGCTGTCGGGTTCTGGATTTCGTTTTGCTATGTGGTCAGGTTTTACTTTGCTTGGCTTGATTTTTACCATGCGCTATGGTGCAAAAGTAAAGGCGACGCCAACGCACTCTTATAGCTTCTACAGCGATAGTTATTTCAGAGAGAACCAAAAGCAAGCATCACTTGATAGCCGTTTCAATCTCGGCGATATGTTGGTGTTGTTGACGATTTTTGCCACGGTAGCATGGATTATTTGGGGAGTGGTTACCCAAGCTTGGTTTATCCCGGAGATCGCCAGTCAGTTTTTTACTATGGGAATAGTGGTAGGTATTATCGGTGTGGTGTTTAAGCTCAATAATATGAATATTAATACCGTAGCCAGTAGCTTTAAGCAGGGCGCAGCAACCATGCTCGAGCCTGCAGTACTGGTTGGTTGTGCGTCAGGTATTTTATTATTGCTTGGTGGTGGAGATGCAGCGACTCCAAGCGTACTTAACACCATTCTAAGCAAAGCTGGTGAATTTATAGGTCAGTTGCCAAGTGTAATGTCAGCTTGGTTTATGTATGTGTTCCAATCGGTGTTTAACTTTTTTGTGACTTCAGGCTCAGGTCAAGCCGCATTAACGATGCCGTTGATGGCACCGCTCGCGGATCTTGTGGGAGTCACCAGACAGGTTGCTGTGTTAGCTTTTCAGCTTGGTGATGGTTTTACTAATATTTTAGTGCCAACATCAGCCTCATTAATGGCAACCTTGGGCGTTTGCCGCGTAGATTGGGGACAATGGCTTAAGTTTATCTGGCGCTTTATGTTGACGCTCTTTACGGTATCTAGCGCTATCGTTATTAGCGCGCATTACTTAGGCTTTAGCTAGCAATAAACCAAGGCATAAGAGCAGATATTTTCAAACCGCTAAGCTCCCTTTATTGGGAGCTTTTTATTAGGTTTTTAATCATTTGCACATCAATAATCCTTTGTCCCTCGTAGCTATCGGTCATGCTATCATCACCAAATACGAATCCTTGGTTTTTGTAAAACTTAATAGCGGACGCATTACAATCAAGTACGTATAAGCTAATTGCGCTCGCAGACGTCAGTTCAATGTTTTTCTCAAAATGTCGCATTAATTGATTGCCTAAGCCTTTTCCATAAACGCTGGGACAAAGATATAGTTTGCTGAGCTCAATAGTGTCAGATGAAGTTGGTCTCATAAAGTAGGATATAAAGCCTGCAACTCGGTTTTGAGTTACCGCTACATATATCGTCTCTGAGTTTGTTTCAATTGTTTGTCGCCACTCGGCTTCTCTTTTGTCTGCTGTATAACTATCAATGTAGCAGGCCATCAAAGGCTGATTGCCAAGAGCTTACATGTATATTGGCGATATCTGATACGTCTTCAATCGTGGCTTGTCTTATTTGAAATTCCATTTCAATCCTTGGGCTTTAAGTGAAATTAGCGCTGTGGCTGATGTCGATTGCTCTCACTTAAGAGATAATAACAGATACAAAAAAACGGCACCCCGAGGTGCCGTTTATTCAATCACTTTATATTAGATTAAGTGAGTTCAGTTTAGAACTTCACTTCACCTTCAATGAAGTACTCTTGGCCACGAGCATTGTAAATGCCACGCGGGTAGTGAGGCCACTGAGTATCAGTTGGGTCAAAGTTTGGACCCGCATCAAACAAGTTGATAATACCGGCTTTTAGCTTGATAGACTCAGAGATAGTGTAGCCTGCAGTTAGGTTCCACTTAGTCTGTGATGCAACTTCATGATCTTCCTCAATGAACACATCGCCATTTGCTTCAGCAGCTTCTTTGAAAGACTTGTACTGAACACCGTGCATACGTGCAGTGTGGTATGCGCCAAGTGTTGCTTCAAAATCGTCAATGAAGTAACCAAGGATTAGGTTAGCGCGGTACTGAGGTAAGCCACCGTTATCGATATCATCTTCAACAGGGTCAGTTGATGTTAGCTGGTACTCAGAGTTTAGGATGTAAGTACCGCTAAAGTTAAGCTTAAGCTCACCAAAGCTGTTTAGATCCCAAGTGTAACCCGCTGTTAAATCTAAACCGCGAACTTTTTGGTACGCTAAGTTTTGTGCTACAGCGTTAACATGAGTAATTGTGCCTTGGTCGTCACGGGTGATCATGTCTTCATATAGCTGCCAATCGCGGGCAGCTTGAGAAGCACTAATATCACTTACCATGTCATCTAGCTTCCACTCCCATAAGTCGAATGAAGCGTCAAATGCATCGCCGCCCCATACCGCACCAATGTTTGCTGTGTAGCCTGTTTCTGCATCCAGATCTTCGTTGGCACCAGTTGTGGTATCAATATGTAGCTCATTACACACAGCGTTTAACTGTTCATCAGGGTAAACTGTACCTGGTGTTCCGCCCATTGCGGCACACTGTTTAAAGTCGATAACAGTTGTAAAACCATCGGTTGGGTCGCCGTATACACGGTGCATGTCAGGTGCGCGGAATACCGAACTCCAAGAACCGCGAACAAGTAATTCACGAACAGGACGGTATTCAACTGCGATTTGTGGTGATAGGTTACCACCGAAGTTATCGTAATGGTCGTAACGTAATGCTGCATCGATAGTTAAATCATCTAATACAGGAATACTCACTTCGGCATATGTTGCCCAGTTCTTACGCTCACCAGCACCTGATGAACCACCTTTACCTAAGATGTTACCGTTCTTAGATTCAGAATCAGAGTCAGTTTCATAGTCTTGAATTGTGTATTCAGCACCAAATGCGAACATTGCGTCGCCTGCATCCATCTCAAACAATGAGCCTGTGATGTTTGCTTGCACGTTCTTTTGTGTTGATTGAGCACGTTCAAATGAGCTATAAGAGGCTTTCTCTGCGTCCTCTGGAGACATGTTTTCAAGTAGTGAGTTACCGTTCTCACCAGCAGTGATGTAGTTGAACATGCCACCAACGGTAGCATTACCTGTACCGAATACATCTACACTTGTACGGCCGTAGTTAACTGAAGCGTCCCAGTTATACTCATCAGCAATTACACCTTCTAGACCAGCAGTAAAGAAGTAGTTACGAGTTTTAGTTTCAGTTGAACGGTGTCCTAGCTCATGTAAACGGCGAGCATAATAGTAAGAACCATCTTCCGCGTTAGCAAAGTCACCACCAAGGCCGGTATCTTTGTCGAACTCTTTGCTCATGTAGCCGTCTTGGCCTGCTTGGCCGTAGCTAACGGTTAACTTATCGCCTGCGACTGTAATGTCGTAATCATCAATTGCAGATGGTTCAATGTTAGTGATTGATTTACCTTCTGAGAAGTCTAATCGACCAACGAAAGTCATATCTTCAGCTAACTCATAGTTAAAGTTAGTTGAGCTGATAAAACGCGTACTTTCTGGCTGTAGATCACGCCATGCTGAACGGTCAAAACCACAGATGTTGCGGGCTTCATCCCATAGGAAACCGCCATCAGTGCACTCTTGAGGAGTTAACTGGCGAGCACCTGCACCTGTGCCCGCAATGCGTGCGCCGTATGAACTGTATTGTGAATACTGGCTGTGAGGAACTTTGTCAGTGTGTAGGCCAAAGTTGTCTCTATCTGTCGCTAATAGTGATTCGTTATCTGTAAATTCGATAAAGCTTGATACATTACCTTTATCTGATGAGGCACCAAGAGATAATGCGATACGATCATTGGCACCGCCACCATTAGAGGTATCACCATGGCGATATTTAATTGCAACACCTTCAAAGTCTTTCTTCAAGATGATGTTGATTACACCACCAACAGCGTCAGCACCGTAAATAGCCGAACCGCCTGACTGAAGAATTTCAATGCGTTGCACCGCTTCCATAGGTAGGTTAGCTGTATCAACAAAGTTGTCAGTACCGCCAGCTGGCTTTGGATATTGGTTTAAGCGTTTGCCGTTAATTAGCGTAAGAGTACGGTTTGCACCTGCACCACGTAAGCTAATTGAAGAGGCTGCTGGTGTAAAACCGTGTACAGACTGAGTTGTCATTGCACCAGTGGTTGAGGTTAGACTTTCTAGAGCTTCTTGTACGCTAGTAAAGCCTTGTTTAGCCATTTCATCAGCGCTTAGTACTGTAACAGGCGTTGCTGTTTCCATATCACTACGTTGAATACGTGAACCAGTTACTTGAATGCGCTCAACATTCTCATCATCTGCTGCAAGAACTACTGGCGAGCTTAGTGCTGCTGTTGCTGCACCTGTTGCTAACGCAAAGCGAATTGCTTTGGCCAATCTTGAGTTAAGTGCCATATCTTTTTTACTCCCTTGGAACTTATATAGTTATTTTTATTTAGCCGCCACTTCTTAAGCGAATGTAAATATATGTTAAGAAGTGGGTGCTTGAACGGGATGAGAGCACAAAGGGTTAACTGGGGCAACATGCTATTTACAGCTGTTATCTATATAAGGAAATTCAAATAAAATGGAATGTTTCGATTACTTTGCTGGTTTGTTTTGATTTGGTTGCAGGGTGGGTGGTTTTGCGTTTTGAGTTGTTTTCTGGTTGTGGTGGTTGTTTCTATTTTGGTGCTTTGTGGTTGCAACTTTGTTTTTGATTGTGGAGTTAAAGATTGCAGTGTAATAAGGTGTGTATCTCGCAGTTTAAAAACTTTAAATTGTGATGTTAATCACACCGGTAAGGGTAATTGTTAAGTCTTCTCTATGACTGAATTAGCCTTGTTGGTGTGATTAACATTATTTTTTGATTGAGATCTTATCGAGTAAGATAGCGCATTATTAGAGGCTTATTTTTGTAAAAATACTCGCTTTGTAGTGTTGTAAGTATTTTGTGGCAACATAACCGACAACAAGGGTTGCCACAACAAGCTCTACTTTAGCGGTTATTAGTAGATCCGCTGACACATTGCTTACCCCGAATGTCGCAACAATCCAATTCACTGTTTTAAATAAAGCTGTGGCACCTATCACCATAGGGAAGGTAAATGCAGCGTATCCTGGTGAAAATGGTAATTTAAGCAAGTGAAAGAAAGCTAAGTAAATAACACTTGTCATCAATAGCGCCAAAGTAAGTAGCACGCCCACAATAATCAATGATGGTTGTGTGGTCATAGTTAAGTAGCCTGCAAGTGATAAGCTTGCAGGAGCAGCCATAATCGCAATGGTTGGTTTTGCTGCATCGGCAATCGGTTCACAAAAGATTAAACGATATAGCATTATTGGGAGCATCACTAAGTAGCTCAGCATACCGAACATCAAAATAGCATCCGCTAACCATTGATATTGCATTTCTGAACCATGTGGAAAAGAGACGGCTGCAACGATAATCCCAATAGGTGGTACAAACCAACTTGGCACCATATGTTCAAGTTTAAAATCGATTGCACGATAATAAATAAACATACTTAGAAAGCCGATATGAATCGCAATAGCCGTAAGCCATAAGGCAACAGCAACCCCATGGTTAAATTGACCCACGGCTGCAGAAACGACCATTAGTCCCATCGCGAATGTTGGTATTACACTACCAACAACAGGGTGGGTGAGTTCTTCTATGAGTACCTTAGGGTGCAGAACAAATTTAGCTACTAATAATAGCAACATTACGCTAGCAATTGATGCACCGATTAATTGGCCTTGACCATTTAAGCTAGGAACCATACTTTCCCAAGCCCAGCCAAGGCTTGCAATTGCTAATGCTAGTCCTGCCATTGGGCTTGGTAGACGTGAAACTCTATGTCTAAGCTTGTGATTTTGTGTGCTGGTCATAATAAAATCCTTGAAACAATCTTTATGGTTTTATTCTAACTCGACCCTTTGATAATAAAAATTGAAGTTGAGTTAACCTTGCATTCAATTTTATTTAATCTCGGTGCTCTGTTCACTATTTAAAATTAAGGCTTACGTTTACAGCGAAGCAATGTATGCCCTAGACCAATGTTATCGATATCTTCATCGACGAATAAGCCTGCTTGACTTATCAATTTGAGTAAGGTTTTGCTGTGGTACATACGACTATTACCATTAGCAATCGCTGTAAAATACAGTGATGTGGCATTCACACAGAATGCGCCTGCTTCAAATGGTTGGCGATCCCAGAATGTTTCTAAGATGCATAGCTCGCTATTGGGTTGCATCACTTTAGCTGCACGGGTCAAAATACTTAAGATCTCAGACTCAGAGAAGCAATCAAGGAACTGGCTCATCCAATAAAGGTCACCATTTTCACAAAATGGCTTTTGCACGTCTAACAGATCAGTCTCGAATGCATGTACTCGCTCTGCTACGCCTGCATTGGCAGCATTTTCCATTGCCACCTTAAGTTGGCCTGGGAGATCCATAATGGTGACTTGAACTTCGTTATTATATCCGGTACATGCCAGTGCCCACTTGCCAGTATTGCCGCCTACATCAACGATATGTTGCGGCTTAGCCTGAAAAATTAGCGGTAACAATGACTCAAAGGCATGATCTGAATAGTAATGATCAAATTCAAACCAACTTTTCTTAATTTGCTCTGGTAATTGGCTTAAGCCTGGATAAATTGTCTGCCAATCACCAAGTGAACTCAGACCTTTAGGTTTGCCCTCTAACAGCGAGGCTTCAAGTTCAAATAGTCCTTGATAACATACATCGTGGGTGAAATTGAGGTTCACCTGAGCCATATCATCATGGAGTAAGAAGTGGCCTATTTTATCCAAGGTATACATATCGTCATTGAGATACAGTAACCCCATGCTTAATCCCATATCGACTAGCACACCTATTGAATACTCTGACAACTCAGTCTGTTGAGCTAAGTGTGAAATACTGCAGCCTTTATTGCCACAATCAGAGATCAGCTGTAATAAATTAAACTTTAATAAGCAACGAGCCACTTGGAAACTGATAGGAGCAAAAGCAATTTTTTGGGCTTCGAATTTTGCGTCAAACGCGCTAATAGCAAGGGGAGAACGATAAAAAGGCATAAGTAAACCGAGGTGAACGACATCGTAATTAGTAGGGGGGCGATTTTACATGTTACAGTTTGTTTATTGTTTGAACTTGATCCGACTTCATGCGTAAAGTCGTATTTTTATCAACTGCACGCAAGCGCACGGCAACCGCCGATAATTCTCAATGTTTAGCCGATAGGAAAGTAAAATGCAGGTACCATTAACTTACGTTGGACGGCAATCAAACCGTAGTGATGGGCAAGCACGAAGAGTCGCAATTTTAGAGGCTACACTGAGGCTGATTGTTAAAGAGGGGATCCGCGGTGTACGCCACAGAGCCGTGGCGACAGAAGCGCAGGTTCCATTATCGTCAACCACCTACTATTTTGACGATATCAAAGATCTCATTAGCGATTCGTTGACCTATTTTGCGGAGAAAAACCTTTGGATGAATAAAGTGCTAGAGCAAAAAAGCTATGGGCTTTTAGAAGGGTTAATGAAGGCAAAGCAAACAACAAATGCTCTGCAAATAAAGTCGATAATCATCAAAGAACTGAGCTTATTTATCTGCGAACACATAAAAGGGCAGGTGGCGCTACGAGACGATAGAATACTTGAAGCGGCCTTTCATGAAGAGGCGCTGCGCAATCCGCAATTAGCTACAGCTATTAGGGCGTTAGACAGTACATTTTTAACCAGTATTAAGCAGTTTTTTATTGCGATGGGCTCAGATACTGCAAAAACAGATGCTAATCAAATATTGTCGGTAATTAAATTTTTTGAATATCAATATCTAATTCGTGAAGCGATGGATGAAGAGCAGCTACTGACCACAGTACAAGCAACAGTTAGCTACATTGTTAATGCAATAAAAAACCCAAGCTAGGCTTGGGTTTTAAGTTCTATAAATGTTTGATTTAACTTATTGAACGTTTTCAGCGTCGCTAAATTGACCTTGGAATAGAGCAGATGATAAATAACGCTCTGCAGCTGATGGCAAAATAACAACAATGTTCTTACCTTCAAATTCAGGTAATGCAGCGATACGGTTAGCTGCAACGACTGCGGCGCCTGAAGAAATACCGACTAAAATACCTTCTTCTTTCATTAAGCGTTGAGCCATTTCAATTGACTCTTCGTTAGTTACCGCTTCAACACGGTCAATAAGGTTTAGATCTAGGTTACCAGGAATAAAGCCTGCGCCAATACCTTGGATTTTATGTGGTCCAGGTTGTACTGTTTGACCTGATAATGTTTGCGCGATAACGGGTGAATCCGTTGGTTCTACTGCAACTGAGGTAATCGCTTTGCCTTGAGTGTTTTTAATGTAACGGCTAACACCCGTAATAGTGCCACCAGTACCTACACCCGCGACAACAACATCCACACTTCCGTCAGTGTCATTCCAGATCTCAGGACCTGTGGTCTTTTCATGAATTTCTGGGTTTGCAGGGTTATTAAATTGCTGCAGTAATACATACTTTTCAGGTGCAGATTGGCGAATTTCTTCTGCTTTATCGATAGCACCTTTCATGCCTTTAGCGCCTTCAGTCAGTACAAGGTTTGCACCAAGGGCTTTAAGTAACTTTCTACGCTCTAGGCTCATAGTGTTAGGCATAGTCAGTGTTAACTTATATCCGCGAGCGGCGGCTACATAAGCAAGGGCAATACCTGTGTTGCCAGATGTTGGCTCAATAAGCTCTTGTTCTTGGGTCAAAATGCCTTTCTTCTCGGCATCCCAAATCATGTTAGCGCCGATACGGCATTTAACACTGAAGCTTGGGTTACGTGCTTCTACTTTAGCAAGCACTTTACCATTACTAACGCGATTAAGACGGACAAGAGGGGTGTTACCAATCGTTTGTGAATTATCTTCGAAAATTTTGCTCATGGGTTGCTTGCTCCTTTATATGCACAGCTAAATCATAATCGCCTTTGGCCACATTAGAAGTGATTGTTTGTTCTTCTTTATTCTTTTTGGTTATTAAAGCGTTTGCTGTTATTCGTAAATGAAGATTTTATTACTACTTTAACGTGTTAATGTAATGTAACTTACAGAAAATACAATGTTTTTAAAGCTAAATGCTTGCGCTTGATTCTGCCTAAAATTAGCGTTAATGGAAAGTTAATCATTAACCTGCCGACAAGTTATTTAAATGGGCTATCTATAGCATTATGTTATTTTAATTAGTTATGGCGGTTATCGTTTTTACCACTGGTCTTTTGGGTTTTATGCCGATTTATTGGGATGCTAACCGTCAAGCGATTCAAGATAAGATCTCTGCCACAGTTATTATTGACGTGCGTAAAAACAAGCATCAAGCGGCATAAGAGCTGCAAAGTGATAATGAAGATGTTAATTTTTTAATTAATAATGCAGCAGACATCTGACATTAGTTATACCGTTTTGTATCAACACGGGGTAAGCTGCCGTATATAAACGCATATAGAAAATATGTGACTGGATAAAATTTCCGTTTCAACATTGATATTTAGCGAAATGTCACCGCAGAAGGCGGACTAGGTTGCCAAAATAGAAAGATAATTAATGGCGATTGCTATTTGTAATGTTGAAAGCGTTCGGAAGGAGGAGAGCAGCTTGCGAATTTTAGTGGTTGAAGATAGCCAAGTGGTTTCTCGGGTTATGCGGCATTTGCTAACTCAGGAGCTAAATTGCGAAGTTGATGTCGCACCAGACATGCACAGTGCTAAAGCGCTGCTGGCTGAAAACGAATACTTCGTTGCTATTACCGATTTGAATCTACCCGATGCACAAGAAGGCGAGATAGTTAAGTTTGTTTTAGCAAAACAGATCCCCTGTATTGTATTAACTGGAAGCTGGGATGCTGAGCAAAGAGCGCGTTTATTGCAGTTGGGTATTGTAGACTATGTATTTAAAGAAAATCGATTTAGTTACGAATATACGGCTAAGTTAGTTAAACGTCTTTGTCGCAATCAAAGCGTAAAAGTGCTGGTCGCAGATGATTCTGTCGTTAGTCGTAAGTTTATCCGTAGCTTACTTGAGCAACATCTTTTTCAGGTTATCGAAGCTGATGATGGCGTGTCTGCACTGGAAACCCTCAGCGAAAATCCCGACATCAAACTGTTAATCACAGACTACAATATGCCGAGACTTGATGGTTTTGGCTTGATCATTAAGGTGCGTGAGCAACTGAGTCGTGAAGAGCTTGCTATTATTGGCTTATCTAGCGATAGCGATGAAAGCCTATCTGCGCGTTTCATTAAAAACGGCGCCAATGACTTTTTACAAAAGCCGTTTGTCCATGAAGAGTTTCACTGCCGAGTATTAACTACATTAGATGCCTTAGATATGGTGACAAGGCTCTGGGAACAAGCAAACCTTGATTACCTTACTAACGTGTTTAATCGTCGTTATTTTTTCAATATGTATGAAGAGAAGCTCAATACCATAGCTCAGAAAAAAGGCTCATTGGCACTGGCACTGCTTGATATTGACTATTTTAAAAAGGTTAACGATACCTATGGTCACGATGTGGGTGACGAGGTGTTGATTGAGTTTTCTAGCAGGTTACAACAGTCTTTTTCTCAGCACTTTACGGTAGCACGCATTGGTGGTGAAGAGTTTGTTGTAGGCTTTAAAGGACTGAACGTTGAAAAAGCTTATGCTTTATTAGATAGCTTTAGAATGCAGCTTGAGGTAACACCGATTGCCACATCTAAAGGTTTACTAAATATAACTGTTAGCACTGGAGTGACTGAGTTTACTCTGGATGAAAATGTCGATGCGTTACTTAACCGCGCCGATATTGGTTTATATGAAGCGAAAGCTAATGGCCGAAATCTAGTGTGTATTGCACAAGATTAACAATGATGCATTAATGAAAAAGCAGCCAATATGGCTGCTTTTTTGTTATTGCTGACGTTAGCTTTTTATTGGCTTATCGTGCAGGTTAGTGTTTTGGCTAAAGTAACCATGCGTAGCTGATTTTCATAAAGTAGGTTTCTTCGGTTTTCATCAGAGAATCAACGTCATCATCTGCTTTTAAGCCGTCCGAGTAGCCTAAATAAAACACGCTTTGTGGATTGAGTTTGTAGCCGTATAGCACCTCATTACCCAATTGCTGATATTGTGCGTTGGGCGTGCTGTATTTATATAAGCTAGTGTCACGCTCAATATCGGTATATACACTCGAAATTCTGATGAAGTTATGGATATCGATATACCAGCTGAGGCGTAAATCGCTTAAATTTGCGGTAAATAAACGCCCCTCATCAACATCCAAGGTGCGATATACGTGAGATAGGTCCATTTCAATTGAGTCTGTGATCTTCCAGTTGATACCTGGGTTGAATTTCACTCTGGTACCCAATTGGTCATTGGCAAAGTCAATGTCGTCGCCATAGTTAACGTCCACTTCCATAAAGAGAGTACGTGTTGGTTTGATGTTGCCATAGAACCAGCCCATGGTTTCGGTAAACATTTGAGTATTACCATCTATGGCTAATGAAGCGCCGTTATGACGACGGCCGACACGATCTCTATGTACTACACCAAAGGTGGCGTAGCTTTGCCACTGACCATTTACTTGTACACGAGCCTCAGCTTCTTGCTCTAGTTTATCGCCAGCTTGATTATGGCTAATATCCCAGTCGCCGCTAAGTCGTACTTCGTTAAAAAAGCCCGATGTTGGATACCAAGTATAACCACCGCCGGTGACAAATTTATTAAAGTCGACTTGATCGACAAAACCTAAATCGGCTCTAAAGTCCTCGCCTATCGAAATATATTGCGCAAAAGCGTCCCAATTTCGAGAATCATATTGGTACTTGAGCAGGTACATATCGTCACTAAAGCTGCCATTCTTTTGGGTTCTTAATACGCGCTCATTTACGCCACAATCGTTTAAATCACAGTTTTGTTTTGGTAAGCAATCATCGGTATTACAAAATTCTTTAAATAGATCACTTGGGTACTCGGTATCAGAAACCACATATTGCGCGATAAACGTATCATGATCACTGGGTTGATATTTTACATCCACACTGCTGACATAATTGTGGTAATCATCGCTTTTTTTGGCGGTAACTAATGCGCCAATAGATAGCGGTTTACCAAAATCAAAGCGATAGCGACCAGCAAAGTTATGGCTTTTCTGGTCAATACTGGCTATATCTGAACTGAGGTTGCCAGGCACCAAAAAGTTGATGTTGGTATCGTCAGTAATAAGCGTGGCAAAGGTATGGTCACCGAGCTTGCTAGTAAGCTTTAAACCATAGTCTGGAGCGCCGATATTACGAGTGTGCAACAGGTTTAATTGAGTATCGAAGTAATCTTTGTTATCAAGAAAAAACGCGCGTTTTTCCGGGTAAAACAATGCAAATGTACTATTGATGTCTAGTTGACCTGCATCGGCTTCAACTTGGGAGAAATCAGGATTCAGGGTTGCACTAAGTAAGGTACTAGGAGTGATCCCCCAACGCACATCTAAACTCGGTTCAATATTATTGTCCTTCTCCCATTCGCTGTTTTCTTCATGGGGTCGGTTGCCTGTGCGGTTGAGTACTAATGATGGGGTGATCTGTAAGTCGTTACCTTGCTCGATATTAGCAAGGCCTGTGGCAATGCCAAGTTGGCATAACGTACAGTTATTATTACGATCGATTTGGTGGCTTGATAGGCGGTGTTCTTCGTTACGTGGGTAGAAACGAATAAACTCAATGCCCCATGTTTGCTTATCTTTGTTATCGAAGTTGAGTAGTCGCAGCGGCAACTCTATTTCAACTTGATAGCCGGTGTCTGTGCGTTTGGCAGCGCTATACCATATGCCATCCCAAGCATCACTTTCACTGCCGGTAAGTTCATTTTCAATCGAATCCATTTGCACGCCGTAAGCGTTGACAAAGAACTGGTAAGCGAGCCGTGCATCGTTAAAGGTATCGAGTTTAATACCGACCAAATCATCGCCCCACACGCTATCTCTATCACTTAAGTTGGCACGGATCTGCGCTGGATTTGTATCTTCTGCTTGATAGCTAAGATACAGACTTGATTTGGTAGCAAATATTTTTACATCTGTTTTAACCGGAGCTGCGATGTTCTCACCTGGGCTGGTTTCAAACGCTAATGTTGCAGTTGCTGCTTGTTGCCATTGAGCTTCATCAAACTCACCATCAATTTCAACTTCACCTTCGATTGTCGGGATTTGAATATTAAATTGCGTTGTTTCGCCAGCTTGGGCATAAAAGGCGGAGGATGCACTAAAAAATAAGACGAATGGAAGAAAACGACGTTTAGCTGCAGGTTTAATCATTTGTTATTTATGTTTATTTTGTGTTGCGCAAATTGTGCCAGAATTACTCCTTTGATAGAGCCTTAGCTTGTGGTGAATTTGTTACAAAACTTGTCGGGTGAGCCTGATTAATCATAAAAGTGATGAATTCGGCCATAAAAAAAGCCATGTGAACATGGCTTTAATGGTCGCTATTGCTAGGTATTAATCCGGTGCGATGTCATCGTTTTTATACGCGCTGCGGTACTTGTCGACCCACATGGCAGTCGCGCCGCAAATCGCCACAGGCATAACCACAAAGTTCACAATTGGGATCATTGAAAACAGGGTAACCGCAGCACCAAAGCTAAAGCTGGAGCCTTTAGTTTGGTTTAGCGCGAATTTCATATCGTTAAACGGTACTTTGTGGTTATCAAATGGATAGTCGCAGTACTGAATTGCCATCATCCATGCACTAAATAAAAACCATAAAACCGGCGCTATGGTTTGGCCAATAAAAGGCACTAAAAACAGCAACAAAAATACTATCGCCCGCGGCAGGTAGTATTTTAGCTTGATCCATTCTCGGCCTAAAATTCGCGGTAAATCCTTAATTAAATCGATATTACCACCGGTGTTTAGTGGTTTACCGGTAAGTTGTTGCTCCACTTTTTCGGCAAGTAATCCGTTAAATGGCGCGGCTATCCAGTTCATCACTGAGCTGAAAATAAACGACATCACAACCAGCAAAGTTAAAATGGCTAGCGGCCATAAAATAAAGTTAAGCCAACTTAAATATTCTGGTAGTTGTCCTGATAGCCAAGCAAATACGTTTTCTAATTGACCAATAGCAAAATAGATGAGGCCACCAAACAGCAGTAAGTTGATTGATAATGGAATAAAAACGAATTTCCTCAGACCCTTGGTTTTGATAAGGCTGAAGCCATCGAGAAAATAATTAACACCGCTTTTTTTTTGTACTTGATTGGTTTTATTCATAGAAATACTAGGTTGTTAAAAATGCGCATTAGTACGATTGTGAGTCAGTCGGTATTTAATCACAAGTTAAAAGCGCTTAATCAACGATAAAAACGTTACAAAATGCAGTGAGCTTTGGTAAAGTTAGCTCATTAACACGCACATGCTGACTAGAGATAGTTTGCTTGATGCAAAGGTTAGCCCTCAAACTTAATCGCTACTGCTTAGCGAGGAAATGACTACACGGCACCATGAGACTCAAACAGATTAAACTTGCCGGATTCAAGTCATTTGTCGATCCAACCAAAATACCTTTTCCTAACCCATTAAGTGCCATTATTGGTCCAAACGGCTGCGGCAAATCCAATGTGATTGATGCTGTGCGCTGGGTGTTAGGGGAGAGCTCGGCTAAACATCTACGTGGCGACTCGATGACAGACGTCATCTTTAATGGCTCAACTGCGCGTCGGCCCGTTTCGGTGGCGAGTGTCGAGCTTATTTTTGATAATCAAGATGGCCGCTTGCTTGGTCAGTATTCAAGTTACCAAGAAATTGCAGTTAAGCGACAAGTGAGCCGTGATGGTGACTCTAACTATTTTCTTAATAATCAAAAATGCCGTCGTAAAGACATTACCGATCTCTTTATGGGCACGGGTCTAGGTCCGAGAAGCTATGCGATTATTGAGCAAGGGACAATTTCGCGCCTAATTGAGTCGAAACCACAAGAGCTCCGAGTCTTCATTGAAGAAGCTGCGGGGATCTCGCGTTATAAAGAACGTCGCCGCGAAACCGAAAACCGCATTCGTCACACTCGCGAAAACTTAGCTCGTCTTGGTGATATTCGCTCTGAATTAGCTAAACAGTTAGAAAAATTAGCAGAGCAAGCGAAAACCGCTAAAAAGTACCGCGAGCTTAAGCAAGCTGAGCGTAAGTGTGACGCTGAGTTATCTGTGTCACGCTACCATGAATTAACGTTGCAAATTGCCAAAATTGATGCAGAGCTAGCAAAGCTAGAGGTACAACAAGCAAAATTTGTTGCTGAAAACCAAACACTCGAGCTGAGCTTAACTGAACTTACACTAAAGCTAAGTGAGCTTGATGCGAAAGAAGCACATCAAGTTGAGGATTTTTATCTTACCAAAACTCACATTGCTAAGCTTGAGCAATCCTTAAAACATCGACAGTTGCAAAATGAAAGCTTAACTGAGCGATTACAAGAAGTCGCAGCACAGTTAACGGCCTATCGCGCCCGCCTAGCTGAAGATAAAGTTAAGCAAGCTTTACTGATAGAAAAGCAAACTCAGGCTTCACCTGAGGCTAATTTGCTGCGTAAGCAGTTAGCCGATTTTGATATTGAACTGCACTCTGCCACTGACTTACTCGACTCGTTGACAGAGAAACTCAATGGCTTAAATGATATTTATACTCAGGCGAATTTAAAGTTTGAGATGAATCGAACCCAGTTAGCGCATTATCAAACTGGTATTGACAATAAACTCAAGCTTGTGACTCGTTTAGAATTGCAAGTTGACGCCACTACAGCAGAGCTACAACAGATCCAATCGCAAGATATAAGTCAACAAGTCCATGAGTTGACTCTAGCGGTTGAGCAGGAGCTTGAAGTAGTTGATGAGCTTAAGTTTAAGCTAACAACTGCGGAGCAACAGCAGCAGTCTTTGCTCATTGAGCAAGATAAACTAAAAGTGCAGCTTGCTGATGAAAAAGGTCGACTTGCTGTTGTTAGCCAATTATTACCAGTCGATAGACCGGGCAGTGAGCAAGCATTGTGGCAGGTACTTGAGGTGTCTCCGGGCTGGGAATCTGCGGTGGATATCTTATTATCAGGGGTGTTGAACACGCAGGTGCTTGCAGCTGATCTACAACACGCTGATGACAATGCTACTCGATACGGCTTTACGGCCGGAACTACCGATAATGGCATTATTCGCGCACCGGTAAATTTGGCGCCTTGGCTGAATCATGTGACCTGGTTAGCTACCTTGGATGACGCTTTGTTACAACGTGGAAGCTTAAAACAGGATGAGCTTATCGCGACTGCGGACGGTTACCTTGTTGGTAATGACTTTATTATTGAGAAAACTCAAGCTGCGGGCTCGACCGTTGAGCTGAAAAACGAACAAATTACACTTCAGACAAATATTGAAGCTAACCAAGGTAAGTTAGCTGAACTTGATAATGCAGTAGCCGATGTAAAACGAAATTTAGTGCCGTTAACTGAACAAATTGCCCAAAAACAGCAGTCAATTCAAACTAAGCAGATTGAGCTAGCGAGTATTAGCTCGCAGTTACGCTCACAGCAGCAATCTATTAAGGATACATCCTTAAGACTGAGTCAAACTCAGACGGAGTTACTGGAAGCAAAGCAGGAACAGCAACAATTACTGTTAAATGCTGAGCAAGGCAAGGAACTGCAAGAGCAGCTGAAAGTGGCGCTACAGCAATCAGCCACACAAAAGAGTGCGGCTCAAACCCAGAAATCGAAAGCGGTTGAACAGCTTGCTATTTTGCGGCCTCAGCGTCAGCAATTAGACGCTAAGTTGAGTCAGCTTTCAGTTAATGAAAATCAGTTGCAAACTCAACTAATGTTGATTGAGCAGCAAGTGAGTCAACATCAGCAGCGTTTGGTTGAATTTGAACAAACTCAAGCACAACTGTTATCACTACAAAATAAAGAAGACTTGCAGCAGGAAGGCGACTCTCAGCCACTTACTGTACAACTTGAGCAAGCTCTGCAGGCGCAAAAAGTTAAGCAAGACGCTCTTGCACAGCTCCGCTTAGAGCAAGCCAAGATTCAGGAACTGTGCGATAGTGCAGGAACGAATAAAAAACAACAGCTTGCGAAGTTAGAAAACTTGACTCAAGCGTCAAGCACGTTAAAGTTACGTCGTGAAGGTTTGAAAGGACAAATCGATAGCCAACAGCGCATATTAGATGAGCAAAGTGTTGACGTTGCACAAATATTATCAACATTAGACGATAATAAGACCACGTTATGGCGTCAAAAAGAGCTAGAGCGACTACGTGCACAAATTGCGCATTTAGGAGCAATTAACTTAGCGGCTATTGAAGAGTTTGAACAACAAAATCAACGCAAGAGCTATTTAGACAGTCAAGACGATGATCTTAACGCTGCACTTAGTAGCCTTGAAGAAGCGATACGAAAAATTGATAAAGAAACAAAAAGTCGCTTTAAAGAAACCTTTGATAAAGTTAACGCCGATTTAGGTTTGTTATTTCCAAAGGTTTTTGGTGGTGGTAGTGCTTATTTAGCCTTAACAGATGACGACTTGTTGGAAACAGGCGTTACTATTATGGCAAGGCCGCCAGGTAAGAAGAATAGTACGATTCACCTTCTTTCTGGTGGAGAAAAAGCGCTAACAGCTTTATCATTAGTATTCGCTATTTTTAGACTGAATCCGGCGCCATTTTGTATGTTGGATGAAGTTGATGCACCTTTAGATGATGCCAATGTCGAACGTTTTTGTCGTTTGGTAAAAGAGATGTCGCAAAGCGTGCAATTTATATATATTAGTCACAACAAGATCACCATGGAATTGGCCGATCAACTTATCGGTGTGACTATGCATGAGCCCGGCGTTTCACGCATTGTGGCTGTTGATATTGATGAAGCGGTGGCGCTAGCTGACGCCGGATAAACATAAGAGATACAGGGTAACCAATGGAAAATTTGCAACTGGTATTGCTATTTTTAGGTGCGATAGCCATTATCGCCGTACTTGTGCATGGTTTTTGGTCGATAAGAAAACAACAACCAAAGGGTTATAAACAAAGCCCTATGACCGACATCAATCGTGAGCGTCGTGATGCGGATGGTTTTGATAACGACGGAATTGGTGAAGTAAGAGTGGTAAAAGTTGGTGCTGATGATGCCACTAATAACGACTCTGCAGCGACTGTAAACGATGGCGTAGCAAAGTTTTCTGCAACTTCAGAGCCTGCCGTAAAAGAAAATGCATTTGAGTTAACTCAAACTCCTCAAGAAAAAGTCACTAAAACTCGAGTCGAGCCATCATTGTCGACCGAAAACACAGAGTTTGCAGAGCAAGCGCCTGTGCAAGAGTCATTATTCGCAACAGAAGAGATGACTTCGGAGCAAACGGTTACAGCGCCTGTTCAACAAGCTAACGAAGCTCAAAGCCAGCCTCATAATCAAGCTTACAGCGAAAGCGCACAAGCTGTTGCGGCTGCACAAGAAGCTTCACCTGCAGAAGAGCTCGGTGAGCCTCAAGATGTTTTAGTGTTACATGTTGTTGCCAAAGAGGGTGAAGAACTGCACGGCGCAGAATTACTACCTTGCTTATTAACGCTTAATTTTAAATATGGCGATATGAACATTTTCCATCGCCATGAAGATAATGCAGGAACGGGCAAAGTATTATTCTCTATGGCTAATATGGTTAAGCCAGGTGTGTTTGACCCTGACAATATGGAGCAATTTACCACTCAAGGCGTGGTGTTATTTATGACTCTACCTTGCTATGGCGATGCGCTAATGAACTTTTCAATCATGCTTAATTCTGCGCATCAAATTGCTGATGACCTAGGTGGTGAAGTGCTTGATGGCGGCCGTGATGCATGGTTAGAAAGCACTAAGCAGAATTATATTCAACGGATCAGAGCGCTAGTATAAGTGTAGATAATTACACGGCAGTGCCTATTGTTAGGCTGTAAGCGTAGAAAATTTGAAAGGCCGCAGCAGCGGCCTTTGTTATTATTTGGACATTTAAGATGCAAGCTATTCAAACCGAAATTGCTCAGTTAACCGCTGAACTCAATCAACATAACTATCGCTACTATGTCGATGACAGCCCGTCAATTCCAGATGCCGAGTACGACCGCTTATTACATAAGCTTAAAGCCTTAGAGACCGAGCATCCGCAATTTTGTTTACCTGACTCACCCACTCAGAGAGTGGGTGGTGAAGCGTTGGCTAAGTTTGATCAAATTCAGCACTTAAAGCCGATGCTGAGTTTGGACAATGTGTTTGATGAAGCAGAATTTAACGCGTTTAATCAGCGTATTTTTGACAAAACGGGTAAAGATTTAAGCTACTGTTGTGAACCAAAGCTCGATGGTCTAGCTGTGAGTATCACTTATCGCAATGGCGTATATGAGCGCGCTGCAACCCGTGGTGATGGCCAAACTGGTGAAGACATCACCGAAAACGTACGTACGATTAAATCTATTCCGTTAACGCTACGTGGCGATAACTTACCTGCATTGGTTGAAGTGCGTGGTGAAGTTATTATGCCTCATAAGGCATTTGAAGCCCTTAACGATCGCGCTCGAGCCAAAGGTGAAAAGTTATTTGTTAACCCGCGTAATGCTGCTGCTGGTAGTTTGCGTCAGCTAGATAGCAAGATCACGGCTAGCCGTGCATTAGGTTTTTATGCTTATGCATTAGGTGTAGTAGAGCCTGAATCGTGGCCACTTGCTGATAGCCATTATGGTCAACTTGAGCAACTGCGTTCATGGGGTGTACCGGTCAGCCAAGAGGTTAAAGTATGCCGCTCGGTTGCAGAAGTAATTGAATATTACAATGATATTCAACAGCGTCGTAGTAGCTTAGCATTTGAAATTGACGGCGTAGTGATCAAAGTTAACCAAATCGCTCATCAGCTAAGCCTAGGTTTTGTGGCAAAAGCACCGCGCTGGGCAACTGCATTTAAGTTTCCTGCACAAGAAGAGATGACACTGCTTGAAGGCGTTGATTTTCAAGTCGGTCGCACTGGCGCAGTAACACCTGTTGCGCGCTTAAAGCCTGTATTTGTTGGTGGTGTGACGGTATCGAACGCCACATTGCATAACGCAGATGAAGTCGCACGTCTGGGGGTTAAGATTGGCGATACCATTATTATCCGCCGCGCTGGTGATGTTATCCCACAAATTGTTGCAGTGGTTGCAGAAAAACGTCCTGATGATGCTAGAGATATCGTTTTCCCATCGCTTTGTCCTGTATGTGAAAGTGAAGTTGAACGAGTTGAAGGTGAAGCGGTTGCACGCTGTACAGGTGGTCTTTTCTGTGAAGCACAGCGTAAAGAGGCGATTAAGCACTTTGCTTCGCGCAAAGCATTAGATATCGACGGCATGGGTGATAAAGTTGTTGAGCAGCTAATTGATAAAGAACTCGTTGCAAGCCCTGCAGATCTGTTCAAGTTAACCGCTTCAGCTTTGACTATGTTAGAGCGTATGGGGATGAAGTCAGCGACGAAATTAGTCGCGGCAATTGAGGTTGCTAAACAAACGACATTTTCGCGCTTCTTGTACGCGTTAGGTATTCGTGAAGTTGGCGAGGCCACAGCGGCAAACCTTGCGGCATACTTCAAAACACTGGAAGCGCTTAAAGCAGCTAATGCAGAAACATTTATTAAAGTGGATGATGTAGGTACCATTGTTGCCGCGCATTTAGAACACTTTTTTGCTCAGCCACATAACCTCGAGGTGATTGATAAGCTTGTTGAGGCAGGTGTTCACTGGCCTGCCATTGAAGAGGTTGCTGAAGAAGATCTGTCTTTGAAAGGGCAAACTTGGGTACTAACAGGTACGCTAACACAACTTAATCGTAATGATGCTAAAGCTCAATTACAGGCGCTAGGTGCAAAAGTTGCTGGTAGCGTATCTAAAAATACTGACTGCTTGGTTGCGGGCGCAGCTGCTGGCTCAAAACTTGCGAAAGCGCAAGAGCTTGGGGTTAAAGTGATTGATGAAGAAGCGCTAATCGCTATTTTATCGTAACTCGCTTCTTGGGGTTACATTTTGCAGTAAAAAGCTCCTAGGCCTTTGGCTAGGAGCTTTTTTGTTAGTCCGGATTGACTAGCAAGTTTGATTTGCCCAGCACTAGGTTTTTGAGTGAGTTGATAGCGAGTTATACCAATCAGTATAAGAATTTGATCAACTCAGAGCGGTTTTTGGCCAACTAATTCAAGGCGAATAGCTGCAATAATGGTTATTCCCTTATAAAGCTAATCAACGCAGAAGTAGGCAGCCAAAAACGCTCCAGAATGGCGAGTTTTAGCTATTCTGATGCTGTGACTCTTAGTCAACAAGAGGGAGCTTAAACCTAGTTTGTCTATGCACTTCACTCGTTGCAAACCACATGGATGTGGTGAATGTCATTAAAGCAAGGAGCACTTAATGACCTTGCCTCAGAGCCGCTCAACTCTCGCTGAGTGACTAAATGTTGATACTGATTGGTATTAATGCAGACAGTTGTGTTATTGCTAAATAGAATTAGTGCTTTCAGCGGTGCCAGTTTTTTGGGTTAGGTTCGTTTGCTGCAATAGGTTTGAATAGCATAGACTTTGAGAACAACAGCTATTAGTTTATCTAGTGTCTTGAAAAGTCGTTAAAAAGCACCATATCTAATATGACCTCAGTAAATAGGTTTTAGATTGTTACAGCCCAATATGTGTAAAACTGCACAGGTCTATAGAACAACTAAAACACGATATGCATTAGCTTTTGATAATTGACTTTCAATTAGGGACGGTTTGTGAATTTTAGCAATATTACCTGGCTCGATGATAAAGGCCACGTTAAGCCACCAATTATGCTGTATTTATTGCTAGTGTTTATCGCCCGTGGTTGGTGTGTCTTTGTGGCATCATTAACACAAGCTAGCGATCGCGCAGGTTTAGTGACGTTATTTTATCCTCACAAAAATGATTTTTTAATGGCGTTAGCGGCAGGAGCTGGAGCACTGTTTATTTATGCAGCGGTAATTGCTGAGCGCAAACGCAAACCTGCATGGGTTCGTCATCTGTTTCCATACATGAAATGGCTATTGGCATTACTGTTAGTGATTGATGGTGGTTTACTCATTCAACGGATCTTGCACACCTATTATGTTTATAGCTGGAGTATTGGCCTAGACGCATTATTTTTATTCTGGGCCAGTTTGTACTTGTATAAATCTAAACATTTAAACTTGTACTTTAGCGATTGGAAAGAAAAAGAGTAAAAAAAGACGCTGCAAGCAGCGTCAAATAGGGATGTTTATACAGAGAGTCACTCTGTATAGACGCCTTATGTTTACGATAAAACCTTTACTGTTCAACCTAGGTTCTACTCCAACCTAGATCTCCCAAAGTAAAAGGACAATTGACAGTATTGCTCCATAACGATCTTTCGGGGCGACCAACGTTAAGGAACAAGTTCAGTATAGACTCTTGGTATATTGTATGCAATTCTGTGTTGGCGCATTTTTCAATAAATTTAGAATATGATATTCCTATATTGAATTTGCTTGTTTTCGGTAGGAGTGGATTAAACGTTCAAATCGACCTGTCAATTTAACTTTAGCTGTCATAAAGTTGGCGCTAGGTGTTTATTATAACGTAAATATCTATAATATATCGTTATTAGGCTAGTGTATTCTTTTTCCTAATAAACTATAGGTAGCCAGCAAGTCACATCTACTTTGAGTGATTAGTGCGCTTCCCTTGTAGATGATATTCAATACAGGTATAAATCCGCCTGCAAAGTGAAATTGGGAGTGATATCAATGTCAAAAGCTGTCGAGGTGAGAGTGCCCTTGTCAGACCTACAAGTTGGCATGGTGGTTAAATTGCCGCTTGCATGGACCAATCACCCGTTTCTGTTTAACCGCATTGAAATTGAATCTCTGTCTCATATCGAGTTGATTAAAACCCTAGATGTTGCCTTTGTTTATCTTATTTCCGGCCAAGAGCTATTACCTAAGAAAACTGAAGTAGAAGTCGTTGTGCCAGAATTGACTCCAGAGCAATTGGCCGAACAGGCTAAAAGCGTAGTAAGGAAGTCAATCCGTCTAGGTCAGCAACGTTTTACTAAAGGAGCAAACGATTGCCGCTCAGTTTTTTCTAAATTAGGCTCAGATCCTCAAGGTGCTTACCGCAGTGCTGCGAGCTTAGTTGAAGAGTTAATGGATCACCTAAAAGAAACTGAAACACCCTATTTGGCAATTGTTGATGCTGGAGTGGATATATCGATAAATCAGCACGGGGTGTCAATTGCCGTATTGTCTATGATGATTGCGCAGACGTTAGGCATGAATCATAGCCAGTTGAGAGATATCGCTCTAGGAGCGCTATTTCATGATATTGGTAAACAAAAAGTTCCGGATGTTATCCGCCGTAAGAAAACTAACCTATCTGATCATGAAATCAATTTTCTAAATATGCATCCACAATTTGGCCATAGCATGTTGGAAAAATCAGGTTTGTTCCCTAAAAAAGTGCTCGATATTGTGTTACATCATCATGAGTGGATTGATGGTAGTGGTTATCCACACAAGCTTAAGGGTGAACAAATTGCGGCTGAAACTCAGGTAGTTAGCTTAGCAAATGATTTTGAACGATTACTTCGTGGAGAGGGGCGTTCACCGCAAATTGCTTTAGGGTATCTATTTAAAAATCGTGTGCAAAAGCATGATGCAGCGATGATCTCGGCTTTGGTTAAAGTATTAGGTATATACCCGCCGGGAACTTTAGTGGAACTGTCTAACGGCGAAGTGGCTAAGGTTATGGTAACGACTGCAGAGTTTAAAAAGCCGATTATCCGTAGTTGTACTGCAGATGGGCAGCAATCTCAGCTTAGGTTTTTGCAACAAGAAGATATCGAGATCAAAGGTGTCATTAAAGCTGAACAATTGTCAGCAGCGGCAATTAGGACGTTAGATGCAAACTCGCCAGCTAGCTTTTATTTTAGTACCTTATAGCTTCATTAAAGCTGATTCATAACCAAGATAAAGAGAAATATATGATCAAAACTGTAGGTATCGTAGGCTGCGGTTGGTTTGGTTTACCTCTTGCTCAATTCCTTCAAGAACGTGGCACTAAAGTTTATGGCAGTAAGCGTTCGCAGTCTGCCGCTGAAGAACTAAATGTGTTCGGCATTAATGGTTTTCAACTCGATTTAGATGATGACGAGCATTTAGCTTCAAATCATCAAACCATTACTAATGCCCTTAATGTTGATTGTCTTGTGGTTAATATTCCCCCCGGATTAACAAAGGCTCCTAACGCCTATCTGCAGCGACTTGCCAAACTAAAGCAGTTAACCGCAGGATTAGATTATAAAAAGCTGATTTTTGTCAGTACAACTGGCGTTTACCCTGCAATTGATGGCGTGCTTACAGAAAAAGACGCACAGGCACACTCACCAGTTAGTGAAAAGTTATTACAAGCTGAGCAAGTATTTTCTGATAAGCCGAATATGTGCGTGGTTCGTTTTGCTGGTCTTGTTGGGCCTCAAAGACACCCTGGACGATTCTTGGCGGCTAAAAAAGATCTTGCTGGTGGTACGAGTGCAGTTAATATTGTGCACTTAAATGATTGTATTGCGGCTGTTAGTCAGTTGATTTTTGAGTCTAGCGGCAGTGGTATTTATAATGTGTGCGCACCGGAGCATCCAACGAGACAGGCTTTTTATGTAAAAGCAGCTAATATGCTTGGCTTAACAGCTCCTGAGTTTTTGGAAGAGGTGATAGATCACCATGCTTTATCATCAGCAACGGGTAAGCTAATTTGTAGTCAACGATTGGTTGAAGAGCTTAATTTTGAGTATCAATTTAGCGATCCTATGGATATGCTAGAAGCATGTGAATAGAGAGTTGGTTTGGCTCAATAATTCTAAAACTCTTAAATACGCTAACTCAAAAATATTTAAAGCTCGCGGCATCTCAAAAGGTGTAGTTAAAGTCACAATAGCAATTAAGGATGAATATGAAATTATTAATCAAAGCGGTTAGTCACATTTTTATGGTTGCTATGCTGTGGTTACCGTTACAAGTTGCAGCGGCTACCACTTATGTTGAAGGTGTGGATTACGTTAAAATCGCAGGGATCCCAGAAAGCACAAAACCCATTGTGCGTGAGTTCTTTTCATATAACTGTGGTCACTGTTACCGCCAAGATCCATTTTTTGAACAAACGGCGCACCTTTTAGGTGATGATGTTAAGTTTGAACGTACTCCAGTTGGCGCTGGTCGTACAAGCTGGATTTTAAGTCAAGAAGCCTATTATTTAGCGCAAAAGTTCAGTGTAACTAAACAAGTCCATGGCAATATATTTACTCGAATTCATGAAAAAGAAGGCGCATTTACTCGCCCAGAACAACTAAAAGACTTTTTTGTAAGCCAAGGTCTTGATGGCAAAGATGTTGAAGCTGCGATGCAATCAACCGATGCTAAGTTAGCGCTGATGAATTACGACACTCAAGCGCAATTAGCTGAAATTCGTGGTGTGCCATCAATTGTTGTTAACGGCAAGTATCTGGTTAAAAATCCAGGCAAAACACCGGAAGATCTAGTGCAATTAGTCAAATATTTAAACACGCTCGAAGAGTAGCTTCAGTTTCAAATATTTAATCTTGTAAGCATTGAACTTTAACTTATCTCAGGACGGGACAGAGCTTGCAACTAAAAAGCCCACTCAATAGTGGGCTTTTGTTATTTAAGTTTTTTGTTTTCTAAAGATAAACACATTAGTACAGCGCAAATCATGGGTTAAGTTACAAATTCAATGTCCGGCCTTTTCGCACGCCATCAGCTCCTATAGCTCTGACTTCAATTGCACCTGTTACCTTGCTACTTGGTGTATAAGGCTGCCAGTTCTTGTTTGCTGACTGAACGGTACCCGCTTTAATTGTTCTATATTCAACTTCGATATAAGGGAAAGGGGTTTTCACTTTTAAGTAGCCATTCTCTACAGTGGCGCCAACAGTTGGAATGCGGTAAAACACGTCGGCTTTTGCAAGCTTAGCAAGTTCTTTAGCACCGAGAACATAGGCGAAACTTTGCCAGTCTTGGGCACGTTGCTGCTGCGCTTTTTCGTTAAAGTGACCGCTGTTTTCATCATAGATGATTCCCGAATAGTTATAATCTAATTCCCATTCTGCTTTATGCCAAGCGCGTTCTGCTAGCGCAAGTAAACGGGGAAAGAGCATGTATTCTGCTTGCGTATCGCTCCTTAGCATCTCGCTCCATAAATGTCCTTGTACGCCTTTGTAGCGGACTCCTTGATCTAGGGAGGATTGGCTGTCATCAGAGCGGTAAGGGTGGCCGGTACTGTCAAACCAAAACTCGGCGTGGGCTGGTAAGTTATCCGGCATAAATTCAAACACCTTTTGAGTGCTGATATGTCGTGCAGCCCAGTGGTTACCGCGCTCTTCAGGGTGTGCTTGATAAGGAAAATCAAAATAGGTTGCTTCAGGTGTTGAGATCACTGTGTCCCAGCGATAATTAGCTTGTTGATGGGTTGCAATATGACCTTTTTCAAACAAAAGTGACCAAGAGTTAGTTTGTACATTGTTAGGCATGTTTTGAGGACGAGTTTCGCCCATGCCGTCATTCCAACCTGCCACCTTAATATGTTTGGCGGCAAGCATCGCTGATATTCTTTCAATAAAGTAACCGTTTAGCGTGTGTAACCCGGCCACTTTTTCTGCTTGCTCTATCTTTAATTTATCGCAGGAAGGGGACTCCAACCAAGCACCAGCGGTTTCATCCGCGCCAATATGATAAGTCGTTAATGGTGTGCCGGCTTGTTGGTGCATTGCTTGTACTTCAGCAATCACTTTATCAATAAAGTGATAAGTGCTATCTAAGCAGACGTTAAGCGTATTGTCTGAATAGTGCTGAATTGAGCTATATTGGGTTTTATCTTCGGGCTCTACGAGACGATATTGCTGCGCGAGTTCGACATCGCCTTTTGCGAGGTATTTTTGGTATCGGGCTTCCATTGCATGAATAGCTGCGCGGCTATGGCCCGGCATATCGAGGGAAGGAATGACCTGAATATGACGAGCTTTGGCATAGGCGAGAATGTCTTGATAATCCTCTACACTATAGTAGCCATCACTTTGACTGTTTCCGGTTATTTCGCTGCCAAGCTGTGGCATTAAGCACTTATCTGGCGCATTAAAACAGCGTTTTCCGCCAACCTCACTAAGTTCAGGAAGTCCGGGGATTTCGATACGCCAGCCCTCATCATCAGCGAGGTGTAAGTGAAGTTTATTTAGTTTGTAGGCCGCCATTTGATCGATTGTTTTTATGAGAAAGTTTTTCGATAGAAAGTTTCTCGCTACATCAATATGCAGTCCTCTAAAGCGGTATCTCGGTGAGTCGTTAATCTTTAGGCTAGGGATAATATGCTGATCTACGCTTACCAAGCCTGCTAGCGACATTAGTCCGTAAAACGCTCCAGTATTAGAACTTGCTTTAATAGTAATAGCTGAGGAAGTGCTTGTGAGGCTGTAATCTTCAGCTGTTTCAGATGTATTACTATTACTAGCTTTGCTATTAACAATGATATTGACAGGAAAGCCATCTTTAGAGGTTTTTAAACCAACTAGATTTAAGCGTTCAATTGCCGGGGCTAACACTGTAGTTGACACGCCAGTGGTCGTAAAACTCAACCCTTTAGATAAATCGACAGTTTTATCTGAGGTGATCTCAATAGATGCAGGTTGAGGGATCAAGCGGGCACTAAGATTTAAACCTTGCGGCACTTCTGGGGTGGTTGCGTAAATCTGCTGAGCGCTTGCCCACTGGGTATTATCGGTTTTCGATAATTTAAACTGTGCTTGCTTGTCAGTAAAAGGTAATAGGTAACCTTGGGTTTCTAAGCCTGTTTCAGGGTGGATTTCAGTCCGCGTACTATCAATAACCGTAGCATTTAATCCTTCGCTGTACAGAAAGTAGTTAGGCATAAACTCTGAGCGAGTTATTTGAGTGCCATAACTATAAAAATCGATTGTGATAGCTTGATTTGCATTAAAGCCTGAAAATTGCTCAGTAGGAGTGATTTTATGTAAATCGCCATTTATATGAGTGATGGTAAATTCACTTGAGTTTACAGTTTGCACCGGCGTTAGTTGGCTAAAGTAAATAGCCCAATTACCAAGTTTAGTTTGATAGTCATGGGGATATTTAAGGTGGATTTTAGAGCGGTAGCACTCGTTAAGATTGTTGGGACATTTTTCTGGATAAGAGTCGACAAATTCATGCTTAACTTCAAGATTACGCGCTAAATTGTCTAAGCTAGCCTGAGTAAATGTTGCTTGCTCTGTGTAAGTGACTTCAGCGTAAGTCGTAACAGAGTAGAGCGAAAGTAAACCTGTGAGTATTATTTTTTTATGCATAGTATTTACCTTTTAGAGGCCAAATGTAATTGTGCTGCGCCAAGTAAGGCGCTATCACTTAGGCTGGAGGGCGCGATGACGAGGTTACTAACCAGCTTTTGATAAGGAAACGCTGCCAGCCCGTTCCAAACCCCTTTGATGAAAAGGTCAAAGGATTTAGCCACAGAGCCGCCAATAATGATCACTTGTGGATCAACCACCAGAAGTAAGTGAGATATTGCATGGGATAAGTGCTGTCCGAATTGCTCAAAAGCATCAATGGCTTCTTTGTCACCGGCTCGAGCTGATTGGGCTAGCTGCGCGCCATTGATGCCAAACTGCAATTCAAAGAAGCGTCCAGAGCAATAATCATCAATGGTAGAGTTGAGATAACCTATTTCACCGACTTCGCCTGCTGAGCAATTATGGCCTTGATATAATTGATTTTGGATAACAAAACCTGAACCGACACCAGTACCTAAGCACAATCCAATAATATCGTTATAGCCCTTGCCTGCGCCAAACAGGTGCTCGCCTACGGTAAAGCAGTTCACGTCATTATTAATATAAACTTCAATGTTGTAATGGCGCTCCAATCGCTGCTTTAACGCAAATTCTTTCCATGCTGGAATATTTACAGCGTCGTATACCACCCCTAGCTGAGTATCAACTATACAAGGCACCCCGATGGCAATACCGACAGTGCTGTGTATAAAAAAAGTATCAATGCAGTGAATAATAAAATCTTCAATATCTTCTGAGCTTGCGCTAGCGCGAAATTCAAATGAATGTGATTCTTCGATTACACCGTTAACGTAACGGCCTGCATTGATTTTAGTGCCACCAATATCAAGGGTGACAATTGAAGGAAAACTCATATTAAACCTAGTCATAACTCTGCTTTTTACAGAGTGAATAAGATGGATACTTAGTGAAATAAACCTAACACTGCGTCATTACTTACTTAAATATTGCTTGTTGTTTCTCCTTTGGATTTAAATATTTGTATGGTTTTGTTTGTGATTAAAGGCTTGGCCCAAAAGCCGATACTGAGGATATAAAAAAGCATCGCATAAACGATTAGTAGCCCAAGTCTAAGGTCACCACTAATATCTGCGATAAAACCAACAAGAGGTGAGGCTAATCCACCACCAATAATGCCAGTGCATAAGATCCCTGCAACCGAACCATGGTGGTGTTTAACAGAGTTTAGGGCTAAAGAGAAAATCACTGACCACATAACAGACAGGAAGAAACCTACAAGCGGGAAGGCAATAACACTAATCGACGTTGGGCCTAGAATTGCAGCGGTCAAAGAGAGGATAGCGCAAAGCGAAAAGCCAACGAGTACAAGCCTGCTATCGAGTAACTTAACAAGCCCTAGCCCTAGAATGCAGCCGAGGGTAAGCATCAACCAAAATCGGCTAACGATTGCTGCACCTTGGGTAACAGGATCAAGCCCGTGATGCTGTTGTAAAAATAATGACATGGCATTAGCCACCCCTTGTTCTGCTCCTACATAGGCGGCAATGGCAATAAAGAATAAAATCACGGTTTTGTTCTTAAATAGTTGTTTATAAACAGCCTGAGTACCGACTGATTCACTGCTATTGCGCTCAACTGTAGGAAAATTAACGCGAGAGATTATTAGCAGCATAGCAATAGAAATGATTGCAAAAAGCCAATACATAGATAACCAGCTCATGTCACTTGGTACGACGTTGGACAGTAAATTAATTATAGGGTCTTGTGCTGATTGGCTATTGAGGCCTGTAACGAAGTAGCTATAAACCAATGGGCTAAGTGTGCCTGCGGCGCCAAAAAGCAGTTGTCCCGAAACAGAGTAAAAAGCAAAGTTCTCCTCTCCTCCTACAACTCTTAATAGAGGGTTTATCGCTACCTGTAACATCGCCATTCCTGAACCAATGAGGAAAAGTGACAGCATTGCCATAGAGAAGCTTGGTAATAAGCCGAAGAGTAATGCGCCAGATGCGGCCATAGAAAAAGCGATATAAAGCACGGCTTTTTCACCGTATTTATCGACTAAAACCCCGGCTGGGATCGACATGACGCCATAAGCAGCGAAAAATGAGAAAGGTAAAAAACCTGCGATAGCAAGACTAATATTAAAATCACTAACGAGTGATGGGAATATTGGTCCTAAAATATTCGTTATAAAAGAAACCACAAAAAATGTAAGTAGAACAATCCCTACTAAAAATAAATTCTTATTCATTAACAGCATCCTTTGCTGTGCTAAATCCTGTTGATTAATAAAGTTTGGATCGAGCGAGTATTGTTAGTTGGTTATATATTGCCTAGCTTTTATTTGAGTAGAGATACGTAATTATCAAATGGTAATACTATTCAATCATTGGCTTTTGGGAGGTGTTTTAATCGTTTTTTAGCCGTTGTTATTAATGATTTTGCTTTTATTTGTGGTAAAGCCTGTTAGGCGTCTAAGTTTAGCTAGGGTGAAAACCTATAAACTTCAAATTCTAATTCGTTAGCAAGGATTTTTTTCTAGCGATATAAAACTGAGCTTATAGATAAAGTGAAGTTGCTAGGTCTAGAAATCATAAAATTACGAGCGAGATAAATGTTCGACTGCAGTATTAGCAATTACAGAATGAGTTTTTATATCACGATATGAGTGCAATATTTAACGTACAACTTGAGCTAATAATGTGCATTACCAGTGAATTGTTAGCGCAATTAACGCACTTGTTTGTTTACATTGTTTTTACATCGCATGTTGTTTTGGTCGGTTTTTTCAGCAACTAAGATAGATAAGTATCATTACTTAGGTGAAATGTACCTAAAATAATAAGGGGAGCAGTATAAGTTAGTAATGGTTTTTTAACATTGGACGTGTAGGGAATACAGGAATAACCATGAAAGCTAATAATAATTTAAAAATGTTTAAGCGCTCTAGTTTGGCACTTTGTGTCACAGGTGTGTTGATGGGGGCTTCAAGCCCTGTTCTGGCGGTTGAGGGGCCGCAAGCGGATGATAATATTGAGGTGATTGAGGTCAAAGGCATGCGTAGCTCGCTGCAAAAGTCGCTCAATACTAAGCGTTTTGCAAATTCTGTTGTCGATGCTATCACTGCTGAAGATATCGGTAAGTTTCCAGATAAAAATGTCGGTGATGCGTTGCAGCGGATCTCCGGGGTAACAGTTGATCGTCAATACGGTGAGGTCAGTGGCGTGACGATTCGTGGTACTGCGCCGGAGCAATCTCGAATTTTGCTAAATGGTCAATCCGTTGCAAATACATCTTGGTATGACTTAGGGCCCGCTACTAGAACCTTCAATATGGAGCTTGTGGGGGCAGAGCAGATCTCAGGTGTTGAAGTGTATAAATCGCCTGAAGCGAGAATTGAAGAGGGAGCGTTAGGTGGTACTGTTAATTTGCAAACTCGTAAGCCGCTCGATTTAGATGCCAATACTTATATGATTTCCGCTGAAGTGGCTCGCAGCTCTTTGTATGAAGAAAATGACCCCGGAGCGGCATTTTTAGGAAGTTGGAAAGATGAAGATGAGCGTTTTGGTATTTTAGCTGCGTATTCATTCGAAAAGCTCACTTCTGGCCGTCAAGTATTAGAATCGTTAAGTGGCTATTACCCCTATTTTGAAGCCAATGATCAAACGGGTGAAGAGGCCGCTGTTGGTGCATGGGGCATAGGCTCTCAAGCCTTTAGAGCAGAGCGTGAGCGTACTAGTGCTCAACTTACTTTACAGTTCATGGCAACTGAAGACTTTGAATTGACCTTAGATTACTTTAATTTTGAGTTTGATAACCCGCATGTTAACCATAACTTTTTAACCGTAAGCGCTCGTGGTTCAGAAGCGACAAATGTTGTTAATAACTCATTAGGTGGCACAGAGTCAGCAACAATCCAGCCCGCTTATGCGTCAATCATTTATAACCCTGTTGTGCGACATGCCGTTAATATGGAAGCAGATGTGCTAAACCTAACCGGTAAGTATAGTGGTGATGGTTATACGTTAAGTGGTGTGGTTGGCCAATCAACATCTAAAGGTGGCACTCAAGGCGGCTCATCTTCTTGGTGGATCCCTGCGACTGACGAAGGCGATAAAATTGGTGACCCAGCATTTCCAAATGGTCAAGGAAGTGTCGATGGTGGCTTTAGCTACGATGCGACAGGACCTTATCAAGTTCAGTTAACTTCTCTTGATGCAACCGATGCGTCGCAGTTTAAACATGCACAAGAAGCAAATTATGAAAGTTCGCTTCAAGATCATGATATTGCCTATGCACAATTTGATGTGGTTTTCGAGCTTGATAATGATTATATCGACAATATAGCTTCTGGCATTAAGTACAACACCAGTGACTTTTCTCGAGAGGCCTATAACCGTAACCCGAGTGAAATCATTGGTTTTGTACCTGATGGTAACTTAGCAAATTGGAGTGGCGGTGTATTAAGCGGTCTTCATTCTCAATCATCTGGCAATACGCTTAATTCATACGCTTATCTAGATGAAAACAAATGGTGGGACTTTATTAGCCAAAAATATCAAAACGGCGAACTGGTTGAAGTGCTCAATAAAGGTAATACCTTTTCTGTTGAAGAAGAAATGTTAGCACTGTATGCACAAGTTGATTTTTCGGGTGACAATTACCGCGGTAATTTAGGCGTTCGCTATGTAACAACAGAGCAAAAGTCGACGGGTTATGCGGATGGCAATGTTTTCAATGAAACAGTTGATTACGATAATTGGTTACCCAGTTTAAACATTGCTTATAACTTATCTGATGATTTGATTTTACGTGGTGCAGCGTCAAAAGTGATGGCACGTAATAACTATAGCGATTTGAAACCTGGGTTAAATATCGCAACGAATATTGGCAGCGCAAATGGCGGTAATCCTAATTTGCAGCCTTACGAATCAAATCAAGCCGATATTGGTGTTGAGTGGTATTTCTCACCGTCTTCTTTGCTATCAGCAGCCGTTTTTGTCAAAGAAATTGACAACGTTGTCAATGTGGTTGAAAGCACTGAATACGTTGAAACTTGTGGCCCAAGCGAAGATTTGTGGGATGAGTGCCGCGTTACACGTCCACAAAATAGTGGTGACGGCTCTGTAACCGGTGTTGAGCTGCAGCTGCAACATACTTGGGATTCCGGTGTGGGCTTCTTAAGTAATTATACTTATGTTGATAGCGAACAAACTAATGCTGCTGGTGAGAAAGAGATGGTGCCTGGTGTATCTGAAAACTCATTTAATGGCTCAGTATTTTATGAGAATGAGTACATCACTGCCCGTGTTGCCTACAACTGGCGTACAGAGTGGCAAGGTGTTGGTGCGTTAAATACTGTACTAAATGATGACTACAGCCAGTGGGACGCTTCTATTACTTGGCATGTATTAGAAAACCTCAATCTTACGCTTGAGGGGGTTAACTTAACCAATGAAGTCATTCAGTCACGTGATACTACCTATGACTTAACTCAAAATACCATTGAATTTGGCTCACGTTACTATTTGGGTGCCAGCTACCAATTCTAGTAACTGCAAATTAATCGGTATTTGTTGTACGAGGAGAGGCTGAGATTAGCTCTCCTTTTGTAGTTTTAACAGTATGCCTCGGAACGCCTAATATCACGCGAGTTTTTATCTAAAGCTGCTTCGTTATCCAGCTGGTGAGTTATCAATATTTGGGAGTCGATAAAATGGAAACGATTAAGAAAATAGTCATTGTTGGTGGCGGCACATCAGGTTGGATGGCTGCTGCTGCGTTAGCAAATGCCAAAAGTAGCGCTTCACTAGATATCACCCTCATTGAATCGAGCCAGATTGCAACCATTGGTGTTGGTGAAGGCTCCACACCGTATTTAAAGCACTTTATGGCGTCGCTAGGGTTCACAGAGAGTGATTGGATGACTCACTGTGATGCGAGTTTTAAGACGGGTATCTACTTTGACGACTGGAGCGTGCCGGGAAGCCGTTATTTTCACCCGTTTTATACCTCCTTTGACGTTAAACCTGCCGAAGTATTTTTCCACCTTGCTAATGCAAGGCGTCGCGGAGTTGGCCCACACACAACTGGTGATGACTTTTTTCTTACAGGTCAGCTTGCACAGATGAATTTAGCTCCCAAGCCGCATAAAGCTCTACCTGTAGAACTTGAGTATGGCTATCATTTTGATGCAACAAAACTCGCGAAGGTGCTCAAACAGTACGCACTAGATAAAGGTGTTGCTCATTTAGTTGATGAGGTAATTGCAAGCGAGTTGGCCCAAGATGGAAATGTCGCAAAGCTCAATCTCGAAAGTGGTGAAGCGCTAAGTGCTGACTTTTTCTTTGATGCTAGTGGCTTTCGAGCCGTATTGATTGAAAAAGCGCTTGGTGTCGATTTTGAGTCTTTTTCTACTGAACTTATTAATGATGCAGCTGTTGCCGTAAGCACTAAAATGGAGCCGCAACAAACAAAGCATTACACAATGTCAAAAGCTTTATCTGCCGGTTGGATGTGGCAGATCCCACTGACGTCGAGGACGGGCAATGGCTATGTATATAGCTCTAGGCATTTAACGCAGCGAGAAGCAGAGCAGGAGTTAGCAGCAGAGCTAAATATTGATCCAACTACAGTAGATTTTAAGCATTTAAAAATGAAAGTAGGCATGCGTTCTAGCCCTTGGACAAAAAATGTCTTGGCAATTGGGTTATCTCATAGTTTTGTTGAACCTTTAGAAGCAACCGCATTAATGGTTACTCAATGGAGCATTGAGTCATTTGTAAAAGTTTTGACCACGACAGACTTTGTTGAAACACAAGCCGAGTCTCGTGCAACCTTTAATCGGCAACTAACGCAGTTAGTGCTCGGGGTAAAAGAGTATATTCACGCTCACTATGTCACGAGTCCTCGCAGAGACAGCCCTTATTGGCAGCAGGTCACCAGTAAAGCGCATATTCAGCCCCGACTCGCGTCAATTTTGTCTTGTTGGCGTTCAGGAAAAGACTTTGACGCATTACTGTACCGTTTTGATGCTGAGCTGGCCTATTTTAGTCCCTCTTGGTATGCACTACTTGCTGGCATGGATTACCGCAATGATAAGCTTTGTATGCCACACAACCAGCTTGACCCACAATTTATTGCAAAAGCCCAAGGCTACTTTAAACAAATAGCGTTAACACATTTTCGAAAAGCGGCAGCGTAATCGATAGTTCAGTTCAAATCAGGTATTAATTCTTATATAAGACTGGCGGCAGGTTTGTAAGGTGATTTATTGATTTTTATCGGTATTTGTTTTTGGCAATATCTATTTTCTAACATTTTATTTTGGCTTGAGCTTAGGTTGGGCTTAGCTTGAATTTAGCGCTGTTAACTATAAAGCCATTTTTGCAATGTAAAACTGACCACTTTCTCATTAGATATAATCAAAAAGATTATTCAACTTAAGTCTAGTATTCAATCGGTTATCCCTAGTTAGAATTCGACTTTATGAATAACATTCATGGTCAACAGCTAACTTAAACAAACAATGTAAACGGTGTTGTGGTTCCTAATCGCTAGGATGCGCTAAATAAATGGATTTATAAAAAATGAAACCTATGTGTGAAAAAGTGATCCCATCGGCGAATTGTTCGTGGCGCTTTGTAAAGTATGAATTAGCCAATATTGATTTCAATTGGCACTACCACCCAGAATATGAAATTTGCCTAACATTAAATTCTTCTGGTTTGCGCTATGTTGGTGACAATATAGAAGAATATACTGGTGCAGACTTAGTGCTTGTTGGGCCTAACATGCCCCATACATGGCATACCGATGAGAATAGTGACGGAACGATACAAACGGTTTATGTCGCGCAGATCCCTAAGCTTTGGATTGAGGGGTTAATTGATGAACACAAGGAGTTTACAGAGTTAAAGTCTATGCTCGACTTGTCATCAAGGGGCCTATTGTTTGGGGCAGAATGTACAAGAAGGGCGCAAGAGCTGTTTTTGGCAATGGATAGTGCAGATCCATTCAATCGTTATGTTCAGTTAGTAACTTTATTAAATGTAATGAAAGCTGATCCGTTAGTTGCAACATTATCCAGTAGCTTTTTTACATTTGGCCATCGTACCGATGTGGGGATAGATAAGTTAGATAGAGTAATTGAATATATTTATAATAATTTTGAGCGATCTATTTATGCAGAAGAACTCGCTGAAATCGCGCATATGAGTACCAATCATTTTCACCGTTTTTTTAAGAAGCGTACAGAGCGAACTTTAACGACTTTTATAAATCAATTACGCATTGGCAAAGCCTGTAAATTACTCATTAATTCTAATCATCCTATTGCAGTGATCAGTGACCAATGTGGCTTTAATAATACATCGAATTTTAATCGCCAGTTCCTGTCTATTAAAGGCTGCACGCCGAGTGCATTTCGTAACAGTATTAAAGTTAAGCACGTACTATCTTAGGTCTCTGCCTACCAGTTTGATTACCTGTGTGATGACCTAACCTTAATTAACCTAGGTTATACCTATCAGTATAAAGATTTGGTCGCTCAGCGAGAGTTTAACGGTTTTGAGGCAAGATCATTAAGTGCTCCTTGGTAACTGCTCCTGCGTTACTCTACCTTCTATATCCATATAGTCGTGCTTTAATGACATTCGCTGCGAGTGAAGGGCATAGTTGAACTAGGTTCAAGCTCCCTCTTTGTTTGTAAGAGTCACAGCATCAGAATCGCTAAAACTCGCCCTTCTGGAGCGTTTTTGGCTGCCTACTTCTGCGTTGAACAGCCTCACAAGGGAATAGCCATTCTTTCATCTATTCCCCTTGAATTAGTTGCCACTTCTAACTCTAAATCTGTAACCAGTCATTAGGTATGGCAAGTAGGGGATTGAACCGAGAATAGGTGAGATCTCGTAGGAACAGCTGGGAAAGCCTTTCGTATTGGGGCTTGGCTAGTCAGATATTGAAGTTGAAGCAGGGTTTGGTCAAATCGGATGATTTGGCAGGGTTAGTCAGTTTGCTGCTTTGAGTTCAGTTAATTTGGCAAAAAAGGTTGAGGGCTATCATCGCGCGATTAATAGCCCTTTAAACCAGCTTTAATACAGGTCTTTACCTATCCAAACCACTTTGCCGATAATCTGTAGTGTGTCGATTTCATCAGCTTTGACGATTTGATCTTCATACTCTTTATTATCACTGATAAGGCGAATGTCACCGTCGAAACGCTTTTGTAGGCGTTTGGCATAAAGCTCATCACCGAAACGTAAAACAAAGATACAACCATCAGTTAGATTCTTATCGCTAGTATCAATAAGCAGCGAGTTACCAGAATGAAGAGTAGGCTCCATTGAGTCGCCTTGAGTCATTACCATGACAAGGTCGGAATCTTTGAATCCTCGATAATTGAGCCAGTTCTTTCTAAATGCCAAGCGTCTAACAACATCTTCAGGTTTAGTGTTAACCAAACCGTGTCCAGCACTAACCTTAATGTTGTATACCGGAATAAATACATACTCGCTTGATATAGAAGACTCTGCGGGTTCGCCCGATATTAACTCATCTATAGAGACATCTAGTACTTTGGCTATCTTATAAGCAATGTCGATTTGAGGCATGCGCCCTTTAATATAATTCCTAATCGACGCTTCAGTCGTGCCCGCCATAGTCGCAAGCATGCGTCTGCTTACCTTTTTACGCTCAATTAACTGCTCTAAACGTTCACCGAATGATCCTATTTGCTCTTCGAGAAACGGATCAGTGATCCCAATCTCTTCAGCTAGATCCTTTTCCAATGTATCCCCTTTATTTTCAGACATTTATATATTCTTCGTTAATTTTTAAGAAAAAAACGAACATAAAGTATTGACGATGCGAACAAACGGATCAACTATATGTATATTCGTTCGCGGTGCGAACGTACGTTTATGGTGTTTAAGGGTTCGCAGTGCGAACAGTCATATGAAGAGTATAAATATATGCGGATAGAAAAGGCAAACCATATACACGCAGCTTTGTTAGCAAAGGGTATGAGTTGCAGGTCTTGGGCATTATCTAATGGCTATAACCCTAGAACCGTACAAAAGTGCGTAAAGCTTTTTGCACCAGCGACAGGACGTAAACCAAGAACAGAATTAGCCAAAGCGATTATGTTCCACCTGTCTCTAGCTATTGATTTTGATTTAGTTGGAGTCAGTGATGATTAAGCAATGGTATACGGCAAAGGACCTTACAGGGTTACCTGGCTTGCCTAAATCGGATAGGAATATTCGCCTTAACGCCCATAAACATGGATGGACAAGCCGTCCAAAAGCAAAAGGTAAGGGCTTTGAATATCACTTTGATTCTTTGCCTTTAGATACAAAAGCATATTTGCGCGCTAAAGCCGTTGAGCAAAGTACAGAGGCCTGTGTCGTAGCTGCAAAATCAGCACTAAAGCAAGATGCGACTAAGAAATCACAATCTCGCCAACAACGCATCAGCAACAAAAGCCAAGGCTTAACAGCGTTCATGTGCCTAAATGAAGCCAAGCAAGAAAAAGCAAAAGCCCGTGAGAAGGTTGTCACTGCCTACGAGCAATTCATTGCACCATATATAGATGCTGGTAATAAAAGTGATGGTATCAACGCTTTTGTAATTGGTTTCAACTCTGAACAGTTGCTAGCTGATAAAGCCGTACGCACTCACGTTAAGCAAGTCGCCGAAAGAACACTTTACCGCTGGTCAAAAGCTTATAGTCAAGACGGAGTCATCGGCCTTGTTGATCAATACAAAGGTAATGTTAAGTCTAAAATCGATGACCAACCACGCCTAGATGAGTTTCTAATGGCGCTGGTTACCAAAAAGCCACACTTACTAAAGCAAGCCGCTAAAGTGCGTGATATGGCAATGGTCAGATCTGATGAATATGGCTGGCAATTACCCTCAATTAGCTCGTTTAAACGCTGGTTAAATCAATATGCCGACAAGCATGAACTAGAGCATGCCTTTACCACCAATCCCACTTTATATACCGACAAATACCGTCCGCTGTTTGCGCGTATGTACCCGCATATTGATGGGCCTAATCAAGTATGGGAATTTGACTCAACCCCCACAGATGTTGAGCTCAACGTTAATGGCAAGCTAAAACGCCACAGCATAGTAGCGGTGATTGATGCCTATACCCGCCGCGTGCAATTAATTGTTGCACCAACCTCAAATAGCGAAGCTATCTGCCTATTGCTGCGTAAAACACTACTAGAGTGGGGCTTACCAGAAGAGGGCGCAATCATGCGTACCGATAATGGTAGTGACTATGTATCACAACGCACTACAACCATCTTCAATCTACTCGACTTAAAGCTCTCCAAAGCCAATGCGTTTAGTGGTTGGGAAAAGCCGTTTATCGAGCGTTTCTTTGGCACCATGAGCCGTGTGCTAATGGAAAAAATGCCAGGCTATATCGGTCATAGCGTTAGCGACCGTCAACAAATCGAAGCCATGTACAACTTTGCCAAGCGTATTGGTGAAGGTAAAAAACAAGCGGAAGCTGAGCGATTAAGGCTAGCGTTAACGCCAGAACAACTGCAGCAAGCGCTAAACGATTACTTAGAGTTTGATTACAACCACGTACCCCACGATAAAACCGATAAAACGCCATTTGAGTTGTATGCAGGAGCAGGGTACCAAAAGCGAGCAATTGGTAACGCCCACATTCTCGACACTCTACTCAACTTCATCGGCACCGCAAAAGTCGTACGTGGCAGTGTTAAAGCAGACGGCGTGCAATATACAGCGCCAGAATTGATGGAAGCCGCATGGCAACGTCAAACGGTACGAGTATTTGTTGATCCTTGCGATATCGGTCGTGCCACGCTTTATCCCATTGACCAATGGGATACCTATGTTGATGCCGTCAATATGGATCTCGTTAATCGCGGTATCGCCCCAAGTGAATTTCGTGAGCGCCGCAAGCAAACCCAAAAAGAGTTGGCTGCATTTCGTAAGTCAGCTAAACGCCTGCAGCAAGAGTTTGGTATCGACTCACTCTACGCCGACGAATTGGCACAAAAGAAACTACAGCGTGCCAGCCTCAGCTATATCGAGCGCACAACAGGTCACGACAACAATGCAATTGCAGGCTTAAGCAGTGCGACCAGCAATAAGCAACATCAACTCAATGAAACCGAACTCGCCGCCATAGAGCGCCAACGAGAGGCCATCGCCAAACGTAAAGCAAACATGGCCGAGCAAGAGTCACGCATCGTCCGTAGCGATCACGAAAAAGCCGTGATGCTTACACAAGAATCACTCACCCGAAAACTAAACCAAGCAGAACAAGACTGGCTGAAGAAGTATCGCCTAAACAACTTATTACAACGTAATCGTCTAGACAAAATTCTAAATCAACAAAAAGTGAAAAAAGCTGAGCAGCCCCACCGCCAAGTGAAATAGCTGCTCAGCCTTCAAACCCGAGGTCATTGAGCCTTACAAACAGTAAAACCAACGCAAACCAAAGGAATGCCATTATGAAACATAAAATCGTTGAAGTAAAAAACGTCCTACGCACACAAGACATGTTTGCCAATCTGCAAAGCCGTAGCGATATCACTCCAGGGATAGGGCTAATCCATGGTGCCAGTGGTTTTGGTAAAACCACCACCGTCACCTACATGGTTAACCAACTTACTAGCATGGGCAGCTTGCCTGCATTCGTGCGCTGCTGTGCTACCGACACCCCAAGCAGCTTTTTAGCCCGCGTAATGAAAGAGCTAGGCAGCGAGCCTATTTTTCCTCTGCGTAAGTCAGTTGATTTCATCATCAACACCATGAACGAGCAGCAAATAGCGCTGTTTGTTGACGAAGCAGACCACATCGTAGGCCAGTCAAAAACTATGGAAACCATTCGTGATATCTACGACGCCACAGAGCTGCCTGTCGTACTTATCGGCATGGAAGAGATCGCCCGTCGCATCAGTCACCGCAAGCAGTTATTCAACCGTATTTCAGAGTGGGTCGAGTTTATGCCTGCAGATAACGAAGACGTTTCAATGTTTGCCACAGAGCTACTCGAAATAGACGTAGAAGTCGGAGAAGACCTACTCGACTACATTCGCCAACGCAGTGGTGGCGAGGTGCGCCGAACTCTCATCGCACTAGAGAAAATTGAGCGCTTTGCACTATCTAATGAGCTTGATTTTGTCGACAAAGCGGTATGGGGCGACGGCCAGCTGTTCCTCAACCATTCACGCCGCCAAGTGTAGAGCCTAGACCCGTGCGCTAATAAAATAGATAAGGATAACCAATGAATATCCCTACAAACTCCAGCTCTATAAGGCACCAAGCTTGGGGGCTAATGTGTAATCGACAAACATTTAGCTGCAAAGAGATTGCACAGGTTTTAAATATCAAAACCAACAAAATCGTTGGCTTTACTCGCACGCTAATCAGAAAGCGTGCAATAGAAGTAATCGACAAACGAAACAAGTATCAAGGCACGCTGTACCGCGTTTGTATTGAACGTCAGGCACTGCAACTGCATACGCCAATGGTACCAAAGCGAAAAGAGCGCCGAGTAAAAAAGGGCACCCGATCACAACAGATCTGGAACACCATCCGTATTCATCGTGCATTCAGTGTCGAGTTACTGCAAACCACCACTAATGCATCGTTGTCCTTAATCAACAACTATCTATGGCACTTAGAGCAATCAGGCTTTATCCGTAAGAAAGGGCGCTTTCTCAATCAAAGCGGCTACTCCTGCGTTAAATACATGCTGATTAAAGATCTCGGTCGCTTATATCCAACCACTCAAAAGCAAGGCATGTGGGACCAAAATAGCCAAGCTTTCTATCCGTTTAAGGAGCCAAGCGATGAGTAAATGGCAGCAGATATTAGCCGAACAGGCTAATGAACACGGTCAAGAAGCCGTTGCAAAAAACCTTGGAGTATCCAAAACGGTTATTAGCCAACTGATAAACAGCAAATACCCAGGCGACTTACAACGGATGAAAAAGCTAGTCGAAGGAGCCTACATGCACCGCACGGTTGTTTGCCCAATTATGGGCGAAATCCCCTTGCATCAATGCGACAAACATCAAAACAACACGGTAACCAGTAACCCAATAAAGTTGCGCCTATACCGCGCCTGTCGTAGTGGTTGCCCGCATTCAACCCTGCCAGAACAAAAGCAGTTTAAGCGTATCGCAATACAAGCCAATTTCTCGGCAAGTGATGCACCAAAGCGCTATAGCGCCGATGCAGCCTATAACCGCCTAGAGCGCCAATCACAAACGGATGGTGGCGGGGTAAGGCAACTGTGCAGCCTATTAAAACAAGAGTTAAAGGCACTAGAGCTTAGGTACAACAAACTAATCCAGCAACAAGCCGCTAGGAGGCAACATGAACACCCAAAAAATTAATGTCGTTTGTGCACTGCGCCTACGCGGCATGAAGGTGCTAAGCCGTAAACACAAAGTGGTCCATATCGACCAGCCAACCAAAGAGTTTAAAGCCATGGCAGTCGAAATTATCGAAAACATAAAGGGCATTCGCCGCCGTAGCGGCGCAGTGCAATTTCATGGCGTCACCGTGCGCTGGAATGAGGAATAAGCAATGAACAGTCAAAACAATACTCAAGTTGGAACTCAAGCCAATACAAATGGCATCCCAGCTGGTTATCGTAAAAACGCAAAAGGCGATCTCGTACCAGAAGAGCGCATCAAAGCCATCGACAAGCTTCGTGACGAAGTGGTTAGCGATATTGTCATTAAAGGCAAAGCGCTGCGCCAAGCAATGCTCGATTTCAAACTCGCCACCATGAATCAGATCACCGATTTTGTCGATCTCTCAGCCAATGAATACGGCGTCAATATAGGCGGTAAAAAAGGCAACGTCTCACTTAGCAGTTTCGACGGTCAATACCAGGTACGCCGCGCAGTGGGTGAACACCGTATTTTTGATGAACGTATCCAAACCGCTAAAACTTTAATCGATGAGTGTATTCATTCCTGGTCAGGTGGAGCAGACGACCGCCTAATGGCCATGGTAGAGCATGCATTTCGCGTCGACCAACAAGGTCAAATCAACGTTAACCAAGTGCTTAGCTTACGTCAGTTAGATATCGACGATGCCGCTTGGAAAAAGGCCATGGACGCCATTGCTGATGCCATTCAAATCACCGGCACCAGCGAATACCTGCGGTTATATGAGCGTTTACCAAATGGCAAATATGTTCAGTTATCAATGGATATCAGCACCCTTTAAATGGGTATGTAAGGAGCAAATCATGATTAGTCCAATACAGCACCTGTTTGACGAAAACCAAGCCAGTCTCGACCGAGTCGCATTTAAGTTACGTATTGCAGCTTTGCTTGAAGCGAACTTTGAAACATTGCGCTGCGAACTAAGCAAAATGGCGTTATCCACGCCGCACTACTGCCTACTCATCAGTGCAGCGCTCATGAATGAGTTAAAAGAGCTCAGCCCTGAGTTTGCCGGAGAAAAGCGCAGGCTAATAGGTTTCTTCATCATTCGTTCGCTGAAAAATATTGACCCATCAGCACAACAAGAAAGCTGACCAAGAGCTGTGATCAATAAGTGCAGTGAGCGACAAGAGCAGTGAACGAAAAGTGCAGTGAGCCGCCAACCGCTGAGTGGGCAAATCAGCTAGCCGACTCGCTAGGCATTGATAAACGGGGAAGATAACCATGCACACAATTACGCCAGATACTAAACGCCTATTTACTTTAATCAATATAGCCAAGACGCAGCTGCAGTTAGACGATGACCTTTATCGCAGTATGCTCAAACATGCCACAGGCAAAAGCTCACTGCGTGCCATGACGCTTAGTGAGCTTGAACAAGCACTAGAATGTTTTAAGCAAAAAGGCTTTAAACCCACTCGGGTTAAACCAAGTTTAAACAACGATAAAAAGGGCATTAAAGCGAAAGTTAAAGCGAACGTTAAACCAAACATTAAAGGTAAACGCTTAAGCCCTGCATCAGGCAATGCAAAGGTGGCACTAATCGATAAAATCCGTGCGGTATGGATCACTATGAGTCACCACAACATCATTCAAGACGCTAGCGAAACGGCATTAGATAGTTATGCACGCCGTATGACCAAGTCACAACAACAAGTCGATAGCGTGGCCTGGCTCAATCCACAACAAGCCAATCGAGTGCTAGAGAGCCTTAAAAACTGGCACCGCCGTGAGCTGCTAGAACGTATTCAATCAAGAACGCTCAACAATATCGCAAAATCAAACCATCAATCTCTTAGCTATAACCAAGTTGTCGACCTATATTTAAACGGAGCCTACGGAGGGGCCGCCCATGAATAACTTAATGCCTAAAAAGCATGCTGATGCTATTCAACATGAAAGTACCGATCAGATGGACCTGTTGCAAACTAGCCATCAAGAACTTGAACAAGCACTCGAAACCCTACAAAACCTCAAACCAGATGAGCGTGAAGACTTCACCAAACGCTGGCCATCAACCTTGCAAAGCTTGTGTGAGCTAATGCGTGTTACTTTGGAAGGGCAAGCTATTAGCAATGCCGTACAAATCAGTGAAGCGTTAGCAACGACCTTAAGTGCCTATCTTGGTGGCCGAGATATCTATATTCCTAATGGTGAACGTCTCAAAGATGCGCTGCGTGATATTCGTATCTGGCGAGAGTTTAAAGGCAATAACCTTGAGCAATTGTCGCGAGACTATAGCTTGACAGAGCGACGAGTGAGTCAGATTATTGCCGAGCAAAGGGCGGCGTTTGTGGCGAGGAAGCAGAGAAGGTTGTTTTGAATATACGTGAGCTGTAACTAATTGTTTAGGTGAAGTTTTGTGGTACGATCAACACAATTTATGACTGTGTTGAGATAAGTTTTATGTATGGTACCGATTGGTTTAAGTTTGACTTTCATTGTCATTCTCCAGCTTCTGAAGATTATAGGGAAGATGACCCTGTTTCGCCTAAAGATTGGTTATTAGCGTATATGAGGGCTGATATTGATGCCATTATTCTTTCAGATCACAATACGGGGGCCTTTGTTGATAAAGCAAAGCTGGCTTTCGAAGAGTTAAAAAAAGAGTTTGATGCTGGTGAAAAAAACGGATTTAAGCCTTTAAGCATTTTTCCTAGTGTTGAATTAACAGCTACTGGTAACGTACATATTTTAGGTGTTTTTCCAGAAGATTTTAATTCAGAACAAATCGCTGGTGTCGTAGGTGCTTGCGGTAAACCACTAAATATACCAAATCATAGCTTAGTGTTAACTTCGGGAGTTGAACAGTGTTTAGATATTATTAAGGCAAACAATGGTTTAACGATTTTGGCTCATGTGGATAGACCAAAAGGTTTGTTAACAACTGAGAAAAATTTAGGTGCGATTAGACAAATATTTAATAAGAAAATCGATGCAATAGAGCTTAAAGGTGATATTCAAGACGTTGATCAGCAAAAGAGAAAGTTTATTGAAAATAAGCCATTAATTATTGGTTCAGACTCTCATGAGCGTAGCACTGCCGGAAGCCTTTACACCTGGGTCAAGATGAGTTCTCCAAACTTTGATGGCTTGAAAACTGCACTTGCTGATCATGAATATTCGATTATTCGAAGTATCGATGGTAAGCCGCCTGCGCAACCAGGTAATAGAGTTAGTGAAATAAGAATAAACACAAATACTTGCTCTAACAATGGAATGCCTATCACAGTAGGTTTTAGTCCATGGTATAGCGCTATAATCGGTAGTCGAGGGAGTGGAAAGTCTACTGTTGTTGAGTATATTCGATATGCTTTAGGGCTTGATAATGAGTTACCAAAGGATATTAAACTAAAGTACGATAAATTTGTTGCTAAAACGCTTGGGAAAAACTCCCTGATTGAGCTTGATTATTATAAAGATTCCCAAAAGTTTTTAATTAAAGCTTCGCCTATAGAGCGGTTAGCTAAATTTACAGACTCTGACGGGACAATCACATCTGAATCGTTTTCTTCACAAAGATTTCCTATTTCTATTTATAGTCAAAAAATGCTTTTTGAAATAGCTAATGCTAGTAATGCATTTTTACGAATAGTAGATCAGTCTAAAGAGGTGAATTATGATTCTTGGTTTACTGTACATAAAAGCCTAGAGGATGAGTATGGTGCTTTATTTGCTCAAAGAGAGAGGCTTATAGGTAATAGTAAACAGTTAAAAACTATTAAAAGCGAGTATAAAGATATAAGTCTAAGTATTGAACAAGTTCAAGACTCAGATTACTCAAAACTGGTTGAAAAAAAAGAGCAATTAGATAAAGAAAAAGGCTATTTAGACCAATTTATTCAGGGGATACAGACAAGCTTGAATGATGTAGAGCAAGCTTGTGAAGAGTCAGTTTTTGAATTGTTAGAACCTGAATATGAATTGGACTCTATAACTGAATCATGGGTATCGGATGCAAATAAGTTAAATATTGACTTTGCTAAAAGCTTAAAATCACTAATAGGTGATTATAGGGCTAAGGTTGATGGCCTTATCGAACGCCCTCCATATACAGTTAATTCTGCTTTACTTGAAGAAAATGCTCATGCGATTCAAGATTGTGTTGAAACATTAAATGAAAAAGGTGCTTCACCGGAAAGGTTGATTGAATTAGTTGCGCAGCGTTCTGATTTAGCAGATAAAGCTAGAGGTTTGGCGTCATCACCTGTCCAGCTTGTCAAAACTATTGGTTTACTCAATGATAAATACCAGCAGCTAGTAGATAGTCGACAAGAGCTGACAAATAGACGACAAAGTTTTATTGATTTACTGAAAATTGAAAACTTAAAGATCAGAGTGTTACCTTTGGGGGAACCAGAAGAAGACTTGATTGCTGGGTATAAGCAAGCTGTAGGCTTTGAGTCATTTAGTGAACATATATATGATGTTGCATCAAAAAAAGGGTTACTTGACCCATTAGTTAAGATTGAAAAAAGAAATTCTAAAATAGCGTTAGATACTTACGTTAAATTAAGAGAATTAAAGGATTTCCATACGGTCACTATGGATATCATGAAGGATAGAGGGCTTCATGCTTCTTTTGCTAAAAAGTTGAGTGAGCTAACCAATGATCGCTTAAGAACCTTGAACACTTGGTTTCCAGAAGATGGTATTTTTATTCAGTTTAAAAGGGATGATGATAGCTGGTCTAATTTAGAAGATGCGTCACCAGGCCAACAAAGTGCTTCAATGTTAAGCTTTTTACTCAGTTATGGCGACGAACCAATTATAATAGACCAACCAGAAGATGATCTGGATTGTGCAATGCTGTCGACAAATGTCATTCCAAACATAAGAAAGAACAAATCTAGACGACAATTAATATTGGTTACACACTCGGGGCCGCTAGTTGTGAATGGTGATGCGGAAAATGTAATTTCTATGAAGTTTGATAAGGGCAAAGTGACAGTAGGCCAAATGGGGTCTATTCAGGAACCAGCGATGAAAGATTTAATATGTGCACAAATGGAAGGTGGTAAAGATGCATTTAAGTCTCGTTACAGCAGATTGACAAACTAATCCCGAAATCTTTCAAACCCTGCCAAACACCATAAACCGAGACAATGAACCTATGTTCCTTGTCTCGGTTTTTTTATGCCTGCACAAAAGCTTACCCTCTACCGCCGTTACTTTCAGCACGGTACTTTTGGCGAACTTAAAGACGCTGGTGGTAATACTGTTGCTGTTACCGTTGAATGCTCTTGGTTAAATAACCAGAAGGGCAAGAGCTGCATCCCTGAAGGCACGTATCAAATACAACGCCACCAGAGCCCGAGCAAAGGCGTATGCCTTGCTATTACTGCGCCCACTCTAGGCGTAACTCTGTACGGTCCTAGCCAGCGAACCCACTGTTTAATCCATGTTGCCAATCGTGTGAGCGAGCTCCTGGGTTGCATCGCCCCAGGTGAATCCTTTGGCGTTGTAGGTAAAGAGTGGGGCGTTTTACAAAGTCGTAATGCTCTTGAACAGCTACTGGCATTAGTCGGTGAGCAAAGCTGCACCATAGTGATTCGGGGGCAATGATGCTCTCTAGCCACATTCAAATAGGAATCAATTGAAGCCATCCAAATCGCTAAGCACTCAGTCACCAATTATTCATACACCTGCTCTCACTAAGGACCGAATATGGACCCGCTAACACTCACTGCAATCGCTTCTACCTTAATTAAAACTGGTCCCGATCTTATTCGTGGCATTGGTAGTTTTTTTGATAATGACGATTCCGGTAAAGCCAAAAAGGATATCGCAAATAAGGTAGCCAACTTAGTTGATATTGCAGCAGGTAAACCTAGCCCTGAGCAAGCCCTTAATCAGGCGTTGACTTTACTATCGCCCCAAGATTTGTTGCAGCTTAAATCGGTGGCTGCCGAATGCGAAGTGCAGCTGGCGCGCATCGAGGCTAAGCGCGATACCAGTTTGCACCTGCAAACTCAGCAGACGATTCAAAACGGTGATAACAGCACTAACCTTTATGTGAGTAAGACCCGCCCTTATATGGCGCGCTTATCGGGTTACATCGCTGGAACATATGTATTAGGGCTAGAAGCGGCGGCAGCATTTGATAAAGGCTCAGGGGCCTCACTTGATATGGCACTGTTACTTATTTCACCACTGCTGGCTTATATGGGGCTGCGTGAAATTGGCAAGTGGCGTGAAGGTGCAAGTACTGTAGCTGGTGTTGCTAGCAGTATTACTACGGGCTTGGGGCCGCTGTTTAAACGTGGCAGCGCAGGAGCTTAAATGAAAGCCGAAGACTGGGCTAGCGACCTTGAGATGCGTGAACGTGAAAGCTGTATCGCAAGGGCTCGTAAGCCATTAGCACAAGGCAATGGCATATGTGTGGATTGCTTAGAGGCTGTTGAACCTCAGCGGCTAAGGGCGCAGCGCTGTTTAAGTTGCCAACAAGATGAAGATCTGCGTGAACGTCAGCGCACTGGAGGCCGCCGTGGCTGATGCATTGGAGTTTATTAACAATAACTTTAAATGGTTATCCGCCTTTGCTTACTTGGCCTTTATAGGTTTACTGGCTTGGTTCAATCAACGATTTACCCCACGACGTGATCATGAACACCTTAATAAAAAATTGAGCCAAATCGATCAGCAGATGACGCAGGTCAAGGCTGATATTAAGCACCTGCCGACCAAAGAAGAGGTCCACCGCCTAGATAAAACCCTAAGTGGCCTTACTGAAACCATTAACGCCACGCAAGAGGGCATTAGTCGTCTTGAGCGTAAAACAGATCTGCTACTGGAAAACGAATTAAGGAACGACTAATGGCATTACAAGAGATCATGAAAGAACACCAGCGGCTGGTGATTTTACGTTTGCTAGCAGAGGTATCTGGTTTCGACTTAAATGAGTCCATCTTGCAAGATGGTCTTAATGCATACGGGTTAGATATCAGCCGTGACAGCTTACGCACTCAACTTGCTTGGCTAGCAGAGCAGGGCTTAATTACATTGCAAAAGCTCGGCAGCACTCAAAAGGCGGTGCTCACTGCTAGAGGCGAAGATGTTTCTCAAGGCCGAGCAGTAGTGCCGGGCATTAAACGCCCTCGGGCTGGGGAGTGCTAATGATAACCGCAGACACCCCAACCCGCGGTCGTCGCTCTAAGGTCGACTTGCTGCCCGATGACATCCGCAAAACCTTAGACAGTGGTTTACGTGATGGCTCCATTACTCAAATGGAACTGCTTGATGAGATTAATGCGCTTATCAATGCGGCAGGCTTACCCGAAGAACAACAACTATCCCGTGCAGGTTTAAACCGTTATGCCACCAAGATGGAAGCGGTTGGCAAAAGCCTGCGTGAGATGCGAGAAATTACCCAAGTATGGACGGCAGAGTTAGGTGATAAACCCACAGGTGAAGTCACCAAACTGATATTAGAAATGGCGCGTTCGCAGCTGTTTAAAGCGCTTTTAAACGAAGACGGTGAAGCGGCAGATGTAGGCATGATCAAAGATGCCATGTTGGCAGTGCAGCGGCTCGAATCAGCAGCTATGGCGAGCCATAAACGCGAAAAAGAGATCCGTAAACTGTTTGCCGAGGAGGCTGCCAATACTGCTGAGAAGGTCGCTAAATCTGCGGGTTTAACTGCCGATGCGGTAAGCCTGCTCAAGAAAGAAATTTTGGGAATTGCTTAATGTTAACCTGTGATCCAACTAACTCTTCATTTGAGCCCCCATATGAGCCAGCTTTTGACGCTGAGTATCAAGCAAGTTGCCTGCGTGGTTATGATCCTAAAGAAGTGTTACTTGGGTATCAAAAACGCTGGATAGCGGATGAGTCACAACTCAAGCTGGCTGAAAAGTCACGCCGTACCGGTTTAACCTGGGCTGAAGCGGCTGATGCCGCATTAACTGCAGGAGCCGCCCGTGGCCAAGGCGGCACTAATCATTTTTATGTTGGCTCAAACAAAGAGATGGCGCGAGAGTTTATCGACGCTGCAGCCATGTGGGCTAAGGTATTTGATAAAGCGGCTGGCGATATACAAGAAGAGATCTTTATCGATGAGGGGCAAGACGGCAAAGAGATCTTAACCTTCGCCATCTACTTTGCCTCGGGCTTTAAGATCCAAGCGTTATCAAGTAACCCCTCAAATCTGCGTGGTATGCAAGGCAACGTCACCATAGATGAAGCCGCCTTTCATGACCGTTTAGCCGAAGTGTTAAAAGCTGCATTAGCGCTGACCATGTGGGGCGCAAAGGTTCGCTTAATCAGTACCCATAACGGCATCGATAACCTATTTAATGAGCTGATTAATGACTCCCGTGCGGGTAAAAAAGATTACAGCATTCACCGCATAACACTCGATGATGCTTGCAATGAAGGCTTATACAAACGCATTTGCCAAATTCGTGGCATCGAGTGGAGCAAAGCTGAAGAAGACAACTGGAAAGCGGCCTTACTTAAAGCCACAGCCACTGAAGAGGATGCACTTGAAGAGTATGGTTGTGTGCCTAAATCTGGCGGTGGTGCCTATTTAAATCGTGCCTTGATTGAAGCACGCATGGGCAGTATTGGTGAGAGTGGTCCGGTTATTCGCTTGGCTAAAAAAGATGACTTTGGGCAATGGCCAGAAAACCTGCGTGCAGCAGAAATATTGCAATGGTGTGAAGATGAACTTAAGCCAATACTCGATAACTTAGATCCAAGCCGCCCCCATGTGTTTGGCGAGGATTTTGCCCGCAGTGGTGACTTAACCGTGATCGATGTGGGCGAGATAGCGCAAGACCTACACATCAAAGTAAAGCTGCAAGTCGAGCTTAAAAATATTCCCTTTCGTCAGCAAGAGCAGATCCTGTTTTACATTGTCGACCGTTTGCCCCGACTTCGCGGTGGCGGCATGGATGCTCGCGGCAATGGCCAAGCCTTGGCTGAATACGCTCAAGACAAATATGGCACTGAGGTGATTGAGTGCGTCATGTTGTCAGAGTCTTTTTATCGTGAGCAAATGCCACGTTTTAAAAGCCATTTTGAAGACGGGTTAATCACTATTCCCAGAGACGATAACACCAGCACTGATTTGCGGGCGCTCGCCATCAACCGCAGAGGCACACCATGCCTAGGTGATGTACGTACAGGCCAAGATAAAGAGCGTCATGGTGATGCGGCCATTAGTTTGTTTCTCATGGTTTACGCCGCCACCCTCGACGGTGCCCCCATCGAATTTACTCCTATTCCTAAAAGTGATCACCGTAACCCCAATGCACGCCCAAGTGGCGATGATGATCATACTCAATCACAGCGAGGCTGCTGGTAATGCAACAAAAGAAATCTGTAATACTCGACGCCAATGGTCGCCCCTTTAAGCAGCGTGATGCCAAGGCTCTACAAACCGATGATGTGCGTATTACTGGCCTGCATCGCACCTTTAGCCAGCATCCTTCAAGTGGCTTAACGCCTGCAAGCGCAGCTGAAATACTGCAAGCGGCAGAGCAGGGCGACTTGATTGCTCAGTGTGAGCTGGCCGAAGATATTGAAGAGAAAGACGGCCATTTATACGCCGAACTCGACAAGCGAAAACGTGCTCTAATCGGCGTTGATTATTACCTAACCCCACCACGTAACCCCAGCGCACAAGAGAAAGCCGATACTGAATATTTGCAAGAGATGCTCGAAGAAGGCAACTGGATAAAGAGCCTTATTAAGTCGATGGCCGATGCCATTCTTAAAGGTTTTAGCATGCATGAACTTGCCTGGACGCGCGAGCTAGGCGAATGGTTTGTCGAGGTGCCGGAGTATCGTGATCCGTCCTGGTTTATGACTCACCCCGAAAACCGTAATGAACTGCGCTTGCGCGATGCCAGCCATCAAGGTGCTGAGCTGTGGCCCTTTGGCTGGATTAAACACACCCACCTAGCTAAATCAGGTTACTTAAGCCGTGGTGGCTTAGTGCGCCAATTGGTGTGGCCATTTATCTTTAAAAACTACAGTGTGCGTGATTTGGCTGAATTTTTAGAGATCTACGGTTTACCACTGCGTATAGGCCAATACCCAAGTGGTGCGAACGATGATGAAAAGCGCGCTCTACTGCAGGCGGTAATGAGTATTGGCCATAACGCGGGTGGCATTATGCCTAAAGGCATGGTGATGGACTTTCATAGCGCCGCCCAGGGCCAAGCAGATCCGTTTGAACTCATGATGAGCTGGGCTGAAAAGACCATGAGTAAGGTTATTTTAGGCGGCACGCTCACCAGCCAGGCCGATGGCAAAAGCTCAACCAACGCCCTTGGTAATGTACATAACGAGGTGCGCCAAGAGCTGCGCGATTCAGACTTAGCACAATTGGCTGAAACTTTAACCCGTGATCTCGTTGCCCCGCTGTACGCCCTTAATTGTAAGAGTTACCAAAGCCCTAGGCGTCATCCTCGTTTAGTATTCGATATTAGCGATCCTGAAGATTTAACCGAGTTAGCCGAACCGCTAAAGGTACTGGTTAGCATGGGCATGCAAGTGCCACAGCAATGGCTACATGATAAAACGCGTATTCCAAAGCCTGTAAATGGCGAGGCGATATTACTACCCGAAGGCCAAGCGGCCACGCCGCCAGTAGGCCCCGCATCTAAGCCAGCTAAAGGCGAAGATGCTGCGCTATCCGCTAATCAACATACGCTAGCCGCCTTAACCGCCGCTAAGATTAACCACTTAACTCTAGATGCAGAGCAGCAACAGCTTGCAGAATCTGAAGCCGAGCTTAAGCAGATGCACAACCAATTAGCAGGCAATATGGCTCCGGTGTTAGCCAGCTTTACCGAGCAAATTGCAACACTGGTGGCTAATGCCGAGTCACTCGAAGAGCTGCAGCAGGCATTAGCCGAGCTAGAACTATCGGTAGATGAAGCAAGTGAAATCATGCAAACCGCGTTTGCAGCTGCCGATCTCGCAGGTCAATACGATGTGAGTGAGGGACGCTAATAATGGCGACCAAGGCTAGCTATGGCTCGCTTACATTTGCCGAGCAGATTAGTTTTTTCCGTAGCAAACTAAATTTACCCAGTGAACGTTGGAATGATATTTGGCGCAGCGCCCACAACACTAGCTTTGCGGTGGCTGGGGCGATGAAAGCTGATTTGCTCAATGACTTTCGCCAGGCACTCGATAGTGCAATCAGCGAGGGCAAATCGCTTATCTGGTTTAAAAGTGAGTTTAAGCACATAGCCGCCAAACATGGCTGGCAACATACGGGCGGCGCAGATTGGCGCGCGAGGATCATCTACAACACCAATATGCGCCAAAGCTACAATGCAGGCCGCTTTGAGCAACTGCAGAAGTTTGATTACTGGCGCTACGCCCACGGTGACAGCCAAACACCCAGAGAGCTGCACTTGAAGTGGCATAACATCTTACTGCCCAAAGATGATCCTTGGTGGCAAAACCACTTTCCAAGTAACGGTTGGGGCTGTAAGTGCCGAGTGTATGGTGTAAGCAAAAATGAATTTGAACGACGGGGTTTAAGGTTGAGTGAGCGACCTAACGATGGTCTGCGTGATTGGCTCGATAAAACCACTGGAGAGGTGCATCAAATACCCAAAGGCATTGATGCAGGCTTTGATTACCAACCTAAACGCGAAGTGATTGCCGCAAAGCGCAAGCAGCAAACTGAAGCGAAAATCCAAAATAAAGCTAAGAGAAAAGCAGAGCAGGCGACAGAACGCATCGTACCAGATTCATTTAGCACGGTTAAAGGAGTCACTAACGCCAGTTTAAACCAGGCTTTAAACGTAATTAAACAAACCTCAAGCGCTGAGCAAGTGGACCTGCTGGGCAAGTTCATGCAGCAATACAAGATTAAGTCGCTGTTTTTAAAACAAGCAGAAATGGGAGCTAGTAACGCTGGCGCAAAAGCCATTGAGCAATCGGTGGCTGAGTATTTGAAGAATGACCACTTCCGTACTAGGCGGCTATATACTACGAACGGCTATCGTCGTGCCTGGGGCTTTACTTCATCCTCATACGATAACGTTAATGTAAAAGTGGCCAGCACCATTCGCTTAGATAAAATGGTGGTTAATGAACTACGCCAAGGGGTAAAGCTAGCGGCCATGTTTAATGCTGAACAGAAAACGGTATTTTCAATGTCAGCGTTAATCCGCTCGCAAAGTGTCAGCGCGCACCATGGCGGAACCTTAGTCACTTGGTTACACGAGGTAGGGCATCAGCTACACTTTAAAGCTGGTAGCCCACCTAGACCAATGGCAAAGCATTTAACCCGTTACAGTAACAGTAACTATTATGAATGGCATGCCGAGCACTTCACCGCTTGGGTGCTTAATCGCAATGCACTAGCTGAGTTTAGCCCTGAAATAGCAGAATACTTTGATAAACTCATCGTGGGCGTACTCGCTAAGGAACCAAAATGACAACACCAATGGATAAAGATTTAGCCGCCATGCTAGCAAGAGCCACAGCCTCAGCTGAATTTAACCAGCCAATGCCTTTGGTCGATAAAGCTTTGCTTATCGTTAATGACGCAACCTTGAGCTTTAAGGACAAAGTATCGCAAATCGAAAAGCTTGAGCAGCAGGCTGAAGCCGAAAATGCCGTTAATGAATTAACCGCGTTCGCCGAAGTATGGGAGAGCCTTTACGCTCTAACACCCCTCGATGAAATGACAGACCGTTAGTTAATAACCCTCTTAATGAATAGTCAAAAGACAAGTAGCTATTAAGGAGGTCACTTATGGCGGGTAGTAGCATTAAAATCACCACTAAAGGTGATAGAGCCATTAGCGAGGTATTACAGCAACTGCTTGACCAAAGCCAAGACTTAACCCCCGCATTAAATGATATTGGCGAATATCTGTTAGAAACTCATCAACAACGTTTTATCGACCAACAAACACCAGACGGCACGCCTTGGGAACCACTAAGCCCCACCACTCTTGCACGTAAAAGGCGAGACGATCGCATACTCACCGAAGAGGGCAATCTTGCTAATAACCTGCATTATCAAATTACAAACGATTCATCTAGTGCTAGCTTAGAGTTTGGTAGTAATGAAGTCTACGCCGCCATGCATCAGTTTGGCGGCACAACCAGCCCACGTAGCATGATGCCAAATCAAGATATCCCCGCGAGGGAGTTTTTGGGGCTAGCTGATAAAGATGAGCAACAAATCTTACAGATGCTATCTAGATTTTTAGTTGTTTGACTTAGTCTGTTTTGAGTGATGTAGAATCCCATCTACTTGTCCTAGAACCATAGCCACTTCTTTAGAAGAGAATACGTGGTTAAATGGCTTCAACATCCTTTTAGCTTCGGTCAAATAGATGTTTGCAAAAGCTGGATTACTAGATAATTGATGATACTTGATAACTAAGTGTCCAAATTGAATTAACAAAGTTTCAAGTTCATGCCATTGAGTCGGGCGTCTTTCCATGGTTCCATCTTCAAACTTATTTTTCAGGTAAATGATCAGTTCTTGTGAGTTGTAAGCGGCCGTTCCTGATTCTTCATATAGTAAATTACTTATTTTTAAGTTATTTATATCATCGGTTTTTAAACCAAAGTTTTTAGGCATATTGATAATTATTCTGACAAATTCGTTATCCACTTTTACTTTTGAACTGTATTGAGCTTTAAACTGCTCTCTTAAATCAGCCATGAGGCGCATTAACTCATTTAAACTGGCTTCTTTTTGCAGGTGTTTTACCTGTGCCTCCATTGCCTGACGGCTTAGTGCAGTTTCTTCTTTGGTCTCTTTAAGCTCTAAACGAGTTAAAGATAGTTGCTCACGGGAAAGTGCTAGCTCATTCATCTGCATTTTAAGCGACCAGATAAGCAAGCCTACAGTAGCAAAGCCGAGTATAGGATTGAGCACACCGCCAAGAAAGTCACCAAAGGCACCAAAGTCAGCTTGGTTACCCCAACCGCTATTGAAATTCATAAAATATAGGGCGTTTAAGCAAGCGGCTACTATAGCTAACAGCAAGATAAGCCATTTGAAGGATATTTCGTTACTTACACTTTCAACTGCTTCGTTTTGAGTTGTAGATCCTGTTTGCTTAGGAGGGTGGGTTGTCATGTGCCTTCCATGGGGGACAAAATTTGTGTAGATGATTCTACGATGCCAGCAATTGTTAATCAAAACTTAAAGCGCCTCAGTGGCATTTTAAGGCGCTTTAATGTCAAGTTGTTACCGATGTCTCTCTTTGAAACGATTGTACGTTTTAACAATGATTTAAACTGGTTTTAAACTAGGTTATCATTTAGTTATGAGCGTAAAGCCCGTAAAGGAAGATAATGACTAAGGTTCAAGCATCCGAAGTAACGTACGAACTGCATTCTTTAGGTTGGAAGGCGTTCCAGCAGTTGTGTGCAACGGTTTTATCTGAGGTACTCGGTCAGACTGTCCAAGTCTTTTCAGAAGTAAATGACGGAGGTCGTGATTTAGCATTTTATGGGAATTGGCTTAATAGTTCAGAGTCTAGTGTAAATTTCCAGGGCGCTTTTACCATTCAATGTAAACATACGATAAAACCAGATGCTAGCTTTAACCTCAGCCTTGTAAGTGGTGAGCTGGATAAAGTTAAGAAATTGGCAGAGATGGGATTGTGTGATAACTATCTAATTATGACTAATGCTAAAGTATCTGGCGAGGCTGAAAGTGCAATTGTTAAAGCATTTGAAGAGATAAATGGTATCAATAAATGCAGGGTCTTTTCTGGTCAATGGATTAGTCAAAAAATTAGAGAGTCAGCTAGACTACGCATGTTAATTCCAAGGGTTTATGGGTTAGGTGATTTAGCTCAAATTGTAGATAGCAGGGCTTATGAACAAGCCAATGAGATACTATCCTCTATGGGTAAGGAGGTTGCAAAGTTTGTAATTACCGATGCTTATAACAAAAGTGTTGATGCATTGACTGACAATGGTTTTGTTTTTTTATTAGGTGAACCAGCATCTGGAAAATCCATGATTGCAGCATCTTTAGTGTTAGCTTCAATAGATTTATGGGAGTTGAATGCAATAAAAATTAGTACTCCAGAAGAATTAAGTCTGCATTGGAATCCACTTGAAAAAAATCAAATATTTTGGGTCGATGATGTATTTGGGGCTACCCAATTAGATTATTCTAAAGCTAATGACTGGAATTTGAAGTTGGGGCACTTTAATGCCGCAATAAATAAGGGCGCGAGAATTATATTTACCTCCAGAACATATATATATGAAGAGGCAAAGGGGTATTTAAAAGAATCGGCTGCACCTGTAATAAAGAACTCCCAAGTAACAATTTATGTAGAGAACCTGTCCAAAGATGAGAAGGAGCAAATTTTATATAACCACATAAAACTAGGTAATCAAGATGCTGATTTTAAAAAAGAACTAAAACAATATTTACCCAGCATTGTTTCTAGCAAAGGTTTCTCCCCAGAAGTAGCGCGAAGGCTTGGAGATAAAAACTTCACAAAAAGTCTATTTTTAAGTGAAAAAAATGTAATTGATTTTTTCGAAAAACCAATGGATTTTTTGATTGATACAACTAGAAATTTGGATGTTCATAGCAGAGCAGCACTAACCGTGTTATTCCGAAATGGAGGCGAAATTGAAAGCCCAGTCCCTAATGAACTGATAGACATACATTATTTAAGTAGACTAGGTAGTTCACCTTATCATGTTTTGCAGTCGTTAAAGTTTCTTGAAGAAAGTTTTACGATATCTTTCCTAAAAGGGAAAAAATATTTTTGGAAGTTCAAACATCCTACCATTCAAGATGCCTTGGCTAATATTTTTTCTAATGATCGAGAATTTCTTGATGAATACGTGTCTGGCGCAAATATTTTAAAGCTATTTAGGGAGGTAAGTTGTGGTTTAGATGATGTTCTCGGTAGCAAAATTATTTTGTCTAATCAATATTATGGGTTATTGATTGACAGAATAAGAGTGCTTGATCTGAAAATTCATTCTAACTCAATTGGATTATCATATTTTCTATCTGAAAGATGTGATTATGAATTTTTAAAGATGCTAGTTGGTAGTTATCCTCAATACGTTTCATCTCTACGAGTTATTTCTAGTTTAAAGTATTGTTCTGATTTGAAAGTGTTGCTCAAATTAAAATCAGTAGGACTTTTAGATGAGTCGTTGAGGCTTAAAGCTGTTTCTAGATACTTTGATATTGCGATAAAATGGTTTGATGCAGGGGCTTTAGACGAGTCTTGTATGTCGTTACTTACTGAAGCTGAAAAGGAAAGTTTGCTACATACAATTAAAAGTGAATCATTGCTGAAAATTACTAGTGAGTTAGACGATTACGAGGCAGATTGGAATGGTGAAGAACCTGAAGAGTATCTTGAACCCATTTCATCCGCGATCGACGTATATTTAAGAATTTTCAATGATGAGGAAAGTAAAGCTTACCTTAAAGAAGCTAAAGAAGTTTTGGTCGAGTGTAAGAGCAACCTCGAGTCAAATTACTTCGAGGGAGAAGACGAGGGTAGTAGTTTTTTCTCTAATAAAGAAGTTCCTAGCCATACTCCGATAGATTATGGTGGTAGGTGTGTTTTTGACGATGTAGATAAATAGTAACCCCGAAACCTTTCCAATCCGCTAGGTTAACTGCCTAAGCCAGAATAGGCACTCCAATGTTATTGAGAGTGCCTTTTTTATGCTTGCAACATCCACCGCTTTTGGCTTTGCAGCCCTAAGCAGCCAACTTAACGTCAATACTGATGTCGCCTTTACGGTTGCAGAAGATGGTTACATTCAGGCGTTGCCTGATGGCCTATTTGCTTCGGTTGATGGTCGACCTGCAGATGTAGCAGCGGGAAAGTGGTTGATGGATGAAACAGCGTTTACTGCCCTGCAGACAAATACCCCGCATCAAGCTGGTGATCTGGTTATTGACTACGAACACCAAACCCTCAACAAAGAGAAGAACGGCCAGCCCGCTCCCGCAGCAGGTTGGTTTAGCATCGATGATGTGCAATATCGAGAGGGCGAAGGTTTATTTATAAAGCCGCGCTTTACCGATAACGCTATCACCTACCTTAACGCCAAAGAATACAAGTACTTCAGCTTAGTGTTTGGCTACGACACCAATACGGGTCGCCCTCAATTTATCCACTCTGCAGCACTGACAAATCGCCCAGGCGTTGATGGCATGTTGCCGTTAGCTCAGCTTTCAGCGCTGCTAAACGCTACAAACAGCTCAGGGCTGTCTAGCTCTGAACAGCTAACAAAGCACACTCAGTCTAATACTGCTCATGCTAATGAAATCGAAAACCAACCGGAGGAATTCCATGTGAACCCATTATTGAAAAAGTTACTGGCAGGGCTAGGTATCGAAGTCGCATCTGATACCGACGCATTAACTGCAGAGCAAGAAACCGCCGCCTTGAGTGCGCTCGATGAGCTAAGCACCGCAGCAGCCAGTGTTGATGGCTTAAATCAGCGTCTTGCTGCGTTATCGGCTAACTCGAATACCCACACTAATAGCAACGCTAATGACCAAGTAAACCTTAGCGAGTATGTGCCTGTGGCTACGGTGAACGCATTGCGTGACCAGCTAGCGCAGCTTAGCGCGCAAAACGGTCAGCTCACCATCGATCAAGCGGTGAAAGATGCCATTGATGAAGGTCGTGTATTGGCTTGTGAGCAAGATTATTTATTGGCTCTGGGCAAGCAACAAGGTATGGCTGCGCTGTCTGCTCACCTTGATGGCCGCAAGCCGATTAATGCACTAACCACTACCCAAACCACTACGGTGACCAAGCCTGAAAAGAAAGACAACCTTGCCGCCTTGTCGGCAGATGAGAAAACCCTCGCCGATGCTTGGGGCATGTCCCATGCCGATTATGCCAAGGCAAAGGCTGCTGATAAGGAGCAAAACTAATGGCTGCAATTAATGCCCCCGTGCTGCAAGCACTGCGAACCATGGTGCGCAGCGAGTTCCAAAACGCGTTAGTCAATGTTGAGCCGCAATACATGAAAGTGGCAAGCGTGGTGCCCAGTAACACCAAGAGCAACACCTATGGCTGGCTAGGTTCTATGCCGTCTTTTCGTGAGTGGATTGGCGACCGTGTCATTAACTCGATTAAAGAGCATGGCTACTCAATCACTAACCGCACCTTTGAAAACACCATTGGCATTAACCGCGATGATGTTGAAGACGACACCGTCGGTACCTACAAGCCAATGGTGCAGATGTTGGCGCAAGAGGGGCAAGAGTTCCCTGATGATTTGGTGTTCCAGCTGCTTGGCGCGGGCTTTAGCACCGCTTGTTATGACGGCCAGAACTTCTTCGATACTGACCACCCCGTAAACGCTAAACACGATGGCACAGGAGCTGATGCCTCTATCACTAACATGGTGGATGAGTCGGGCAGTGGTTACAGCGGTGAGCCTTGGTTCTTGCTTGATACCAGCCGACCACTTAAACCGCTGATCTTCCAGGAACGCCGCAAGCTGGATTTAAACACCTTGTTTAACCCAACCGATCCGGCGGTATGGACCTCGAACGAGTTTCAGTTTGGCGCCGATATGCGCTGCGAAGCAGGCTTTGGTTTCTGGCAGATGGCGTTTGCTAACAAGCGCGACTTGAACGCCAGCAACCTTTGGGATGCATACAAGAAGATGACCGCCTTTAGTCGTGATGGCGGCAAGAAGCTCAAGATCCGTCCTAACCTGCTGGTGGTGCCAGCCTCACTTGAAGACAAAGCGCTTAAGTTAATGACCCGTGAGCGCATTGATGAGGGCGGCACCACAGTGGATAACGAGCTTAAGGGCAAGTTTGAAATCTTGGTCGTGCCTCAGCTTTAGGGCTAGCAAATACAGCATTGGGTACACGGACGAACCCAACCCTAAATTAACGAGGAGTAATAATGAAATGGCTAAATCTGTATCAACAAATCAAGTCTTGCTGGTGGTCTGTATGGCGCACTCTGGCTACCGCCGTGCGGGCATTGCGCTTACTAAAGGTGACAATTATTTACCGTTGGCCGACTTGTCGGATCAACAAATTGCAGCGTTTAAGGCTGACAAACGTTTGCGGGTATCAATGGCTGATGTGGCACCAACGGCGGGGAGTGTGGAGCTTTCAGACGGTGTTAAGGCATTAACCTTTGCTGAAGCGATTGCCAAGCTAGAAAGTGATAACCGTGAACACTTTACCGCAGGCGGTAAACCTCAGTGCGCAGCGCTTGAAGCACTTATGGCCAAAGCAATGACCGCCAGTGAACGTGATGCGCTATGGCTTGAATATCAGGCTAACAAAGAGAGTGGTGAATAACCATGGCGCAAGTGATGTATGCCAGCCCCGATAACATGCTCAGCCGTTTTGGTGAGCAAGACTTGGTTTTGCTCACTGAGCGCGTCGACAGCGTGCCTGGTGAAATTAATCAAGCGTTGTTATCGCAAACGCTCATCGATGCCAGCGCTGAGATTGATGGTTACATTGTTGGCCGCTATAGCTTGCCATTAGCGACGGTGCCAACCGTATTGGAGCGTAACTGCTGCGATATCGCCCGTTACTTTTTGTATGGCGACCGTGCCCCAGAGCAGGTTGAAAAGCGTTATCAAGCGGTGGTGAAGTTTTTAACCTCGGTCAGCAAGGGGGATATTAGCTTGGGGCTTGATGGTCGTGGCGACAATGTTGAGCAAAGCGAGTTAACCGTCACCATTGAAAGTGCGGGTAGTGTGTTTGGTCGCCGCTCAGCTAAAGGGTTTATCTGATGTTTGATATTAAAGATGACTACCTAGTGGCAGGCGATGCGTTAAGCCAACTGCTAGCGCCGTTACTCGTTAATAAGACCCTGAAAAAAATCTATCAAGCAAATGAATTAAGCGATGTTGATGAGCGCAGCCAAATTACCCCAGCAGCCCACTTGTTGTATGTGGGTGATGCGCTGCCCGATAGTGCCCAGGGCGGTACCACAACGCAGATAAAACAAACCTGGTTGGTGGTACTCGCGTGCCGTTTATCGATACATGAGCGCAGTGCAGGTGAGTTGCTGACTCAGTCTTTACGGGCTATTTCAGGCAAAACCATCGCCATTAATGGCCAAACGCTTGGGCCATTTTTACGCACCAACAGCCCCATTAAACCCCGCTTTAGTAAGAGCCACGGTTACTACCCGTTGGCGTTTACTGTGCAGTTACGTTTTAACCCTAATCTATTAATGAATTGAGGAACTAGCTATGAGTGGCTTATTAGTCGCAGGCAACTTTTTTGTTGACCGCTTAAATGCCCAAGGGCAATCAACGGGGATCATTGGTCCCATTAACACCACCAAACTGGCAGTAAAAACCGACGCCGACGAAAAAGTACGTGGCAGTAAAAAGAAAGCGAACTACGGCCAGGCATTGAGTGTGGTGAAAATTGCTAAGCCAGTAGAAGTTGAATGGATGTTTGACGACCAACCTGCAGAGCTTATTGCGATGGCGTTACTCGGTGACACTCAAGTGATTAATGAAGGCAGCGGTACCTTAACCGATGAAGCCTTAACCCTGCCAGCCGATCAACGTTGGGCACAGCTGCCTAAATCTAACTTTGCCGTTGTCGGTTTTGCAGTAAAAAAAGTTGCAGCTACTTTGGAGCTTGGCACTGACTATGAGGTTAATTATGCCCTTGGCCTTGTGCGAGCAATAAAAGGTGGAGCAGTAGAAGCGGGTGGTGATGTAACGGTTACGGGCCAGCACAATGCCATTAGCGGCACTTTAGTTAAGGGCGGCATTAATGCGCAGGTGCGTGCACGCCTCTTCGGTGAAGGCACCAACCTTGAAACGGGTAAGCCGATTAAGCTCGATATCTTCGATGCAAGCTTATCGCCTACTGCGGCATTAGATTTTGCTGCCAGCGAGTTTGTCAGTGCGACTTTGGCGGGTAAGGCTCAGTTGGTGACGGGTAAAGACCATCCGTTTGAGTATGCCGAGTTAGACACACCTGCCAGCTAATTTAGCCATGTATAACATCGTTATTGTAAGGGCAGTGATTACTCATCTTGCCCTTTAACCCCTGTTTAATGGCGATTTAATTGTGATTAAAGCCGACCTAATACCAACAATAAATGAGTAAATCATGGCCGATAAAACCTTAGAGTTAGCACTGCGCATTGTGGCTGAATCCACAGGCAAGCAAGACATTCAAGCTTTAGTTGATGAGCTAACGCGCGTCGGCCAAGAGTCGGATGTGGCTAATCCTAAAGCGGCTGCCCTGGCCAGTGAACTCGATAGCCTTGCCAACCAGCAAGATTTGATTAATAACTTTAAACGTTCACGCAATGAGTTAGAGCAACAAGAGCTTGCGCTAACGGCTGCTGCGCTGGGACTGCAAGACCTAAAGCAACGCGCGAGCGAGACTGATGCTCCTTTTGTAGAGCTTGCGCGCTCAATCGACACGGCTGAAAAAGAGCTGGAGCAGATGCAGGCCGAGCTGGCAAAACAAACGGCTAGCCATACCAAGCTGCAAAATGCGTTGTCTAAATCCGGTGTTGATTACAACAATCTCACTACCGCTCAACGAAAGCTAAGCTCTCAGCTTGATGGTTCTGGCCGTAAGGTGGACAAGTTTACCAGCCAACTTGCCCGCGGTGATGCCCAGGCAAGAAATAATGCGGCATCCTTACGTGGCGTGGTGGGCCAAGTCACTGCATTAGCGGGAGCATACTTTGGTTTAGACCGTGTAGCGCAAGCGGTGAAAGATGTGTTTGCCACGGGCGATCAGTTCGAGCGCTTAGGCGTGCAGATGCAAGCAGTGATGGGGAGCTTTGAATCGGGCAAACAAGCGACGGCTTGGGTTAAACAGTTTGCCACTGATGTGCCGCTACAGCTGAGTGAAGTTAACCAAGCCTTTGTTAAAGTGAAAGCCTTTGGCCTTGACCCCATGAACGGCTCGATGAAAGCCATTGTTGACCAGGCCTTTAAACTGGGCGGCGGTTTTCAAGAGGTGGAGGGGATTACCTTAGCCTTGGGCCAAGCCTGGGCAAAACAAAAACTGCAAGGCGAAGAGATTTTACAGCTAATTGAACGTGGTGTACCTGTGTGGGACATGCTTGCCAAGGTAACTGGTAAGAATACCCAAGAGCTGCAGAAGATGAGCGAACAAGGCAAGTTGGGTCGAGATGTGATCCAAGCGCTTATCGATGAAATGGGCCGCGCGAGTGATGGAAGTGCCGCGGCGCAAATGGCATTGCTCAGCGGCCAAGTGTCAAATCTGAAAGACAATATGAGCAACTTTTACGACTTGATTGCTCAATCAGGTGCACTCGATTGGCTTAAGGGCCAGATTAGCGCACTTAACCTTGAGTTTGCCGCCATGGCCAATGATGGTCGTTTAAAGGAGTGGGCGCAGCAAGTTAGTAACACCATTGTGAGCATAGGTTCTGCGGTTAAAGATGGCGCAGAAATGCTCTATGACTATCGTGAAGAAATTGGCTTTGTGGCAAAAGCTTGGCTGGCCTTAAAAGTGGGCAGTTATTTTAGTCAGGTAGTGACAGGTGCAAATGCGGCTATTGGCGTATTAAAGCTGTATAGCGGAGCGATTGCAGGCACCACAGCAGCCTCACAATCAGCCACTTTAGCTGCCGGAAAGCTCAAAGTAGCATTGGCTGCTGCAGCCCGTGCAGGGTTGTACCTTGCACTCATTGCAGAGTTAGTGGAGCTGGCTCGGGTTTATCAAGAGCTATTGATTGCCGAAGAAGCCCTGGCAAAGTCAAAACGTGAAGCCGCTAATAGTACTAAACAACTTGAAGCAGCCTTACAAGACCTGAGTGAGCAAACCGGAATTGCTTTCACCACCATGGCTGAGTTTAACCAGGCAGTTGAAGATGGTTTACTCACTTACGATGATGCAAGTGGTAAGTGGATTAATGCTGCCAGAGCAATGGAAGAGGTAACCCAAGCTGCGGTTGAAGTGGTTGAACCTATACGGTTAACCATAGATGAAGCGCTGCGCCTCACGTTGACTTTAAGTGAGCAAACCAAGTCACTTGATGATGTTAAAGGCGGTATGGGTGGGTTTATCCGCCAAATTGATGCTGCAATTACTCCGCTGCAGGCGGCAGGTGATGAGTATGCGGCGCACGTAAAATTACTAACAGAATTACGTAGCAAGTTTGAGCAACAACAAGTCTATATTGACGCCACAGCCCAAGGCGCTGACGCGCTAAAGCAAGCTTATAAAGAGCTTGGACTTACTAGCAGCCAAGCATTACAGGAAACGAGTACTAAAGCTGAAATCGCTTTTAATTTAATAAAGAACAATCGTGAGCCAATTGAGCAACAAAAAGATGCCTTTATCGCTTGGGCTAAGGCGGCTTTAACCGCTGCTGAAGCCACAGGCCAAACGGTACCACAAACCTTAAAAGCTGAAGCTGCAACTTTGGGGTTGTCGCTGGAGTTAGAACACTTAGTTGCTAAGCAATATGGTTACCGCGATAGCGTTAAAACGTTATCGCCTGAACAAGCTAAATTATCTAAAGAGTTGCAGCAAACTGAGACTCGACTTAAGCAATGCCGTGATGTGATGAATAGCTCGACAGCATCGAGCAAAGACAAGGCACAAGCACAAAGAGAGCTTACCGAGCTGCAAGGAAAGCTTAGTGAACAGACTAAGCAGCTTACTGAAGTGCAAGCGTTAGAGTCAGCCAATTATATTCAGCTTAAAGACAAGTATGAGGCCGTTTCAAAAGAGTTATTGCATTTAGATGATGCCTACAAGAATGGTGCGTTGACTGCAGAAGAATACTTAAAACAGAAAGAGCGCATTATTGAAGTTCTTCGGATCTTAGAGCGTCTTATGGGCGGGCTTGAAGATGGTGAACAAGATTTAGACGAGCAGGCAGGTAAAACAACCAAAACCCTCGCCGAGCAAAAAGAAGAACTGGCAGCACTTGAGAAGGCCACGGGGCGTGCGACTGAATATGTCAATTTGTTTGCGGGTGCATATCAGCACCTTAATAAGCAGTTTGACTTTGCAGCTGATTCGACTGAAAAGCTAAAAGATAGGCAAGATCAGCTGACTGCGATGATCATGCGCAATATGCAGGTGAGCACTGGGTTTTGGCATGTTCTTGCCGAGCTGAGTAACCAAGCCTTTATTCGTGAAAAACGTATCATTAGCGAAACCTTGGCAATTCGTCGTTGGACTGATGAGCTTGAAAGCTCAAGCATTACCCTTGAACGGGTTAATGAGATCAGTCGCTATGCGACAGCTCAACTTCGTGAATTAGGTGATGAAGAGCTTAAACCACTACAAGCGGCCATAGATGCAACCCGTAACCGCATCTTAGATCTGCGTGATGATATTAATGGCACCGTTAATAGCCTTAAAGATGAGCTCGACCAACTTAATAATAATCAAACCGCTATTGAAAAGCGTCGCTATGAGCAGCAACAGGCCGAGCTTGAGGCTCAACTTAACGCTGCAAAAACAGCTCAAGATAAAACCGCCATAACCAGTGCCCAAGAGGCGCTGCGCCTAAGTAAAGAAATCTATCAAACCAAGCTTAAACAGATGGACGCTGAAGCTGCTGAACGTCGCCAGCAGGAGCAAGCAACAAGTAGTGAATCTAGTATTTCGCGAACTGTAGCACCAACACCAACTGTCAGTAGCTATAACGCTGAAAAAACTGTTAACACTAGGCGTGTTGAAACGGTTCGTCTTGAATTGGTTATGCCGTCGGGACGAGTGGTGAAAGCTGACTTACTTGAAGAGTTTAAGCAGCAGCTATTTAGCGAGCTAGAACAGATTAAGGCGACCTCATGATTCATTTAGATGGCATACCGTTACCGCAATTTGTTTGGCTTAATCGCTTTGGTTATTCGAGTTTCGTGAGTAGAGCTGAATATTCATTAGATGGCTCACAGCATATAGAAGTCGCGAGTAAACAAGCGGGAAAGCCTGTGGTGCTTTATAGCGATGCTGAAGCCTTGAGTGAATTTGAAACACTTGAAACCCACGCTAATACAGCAGGCGCAAACAGCTTTAACCTCAACATTAATGGCACTGAGTTAACAGTGATGTGGGACTACAGTAGTCAGCCAATTAGCGGCGTTCCTACGATCAATTACAGCGATGACGACCCAGAGCAAATTGATGCAATCACCCTCAAATTAATCACTGTTTAATTAGCCATTATTTGAAGAGAAAGTATATGACTATTACACGCGAGAATTTAAAAGTATTTAAGCCCGAACTGCTCGGGTCAAGCGATGAAGCTGGAGGGCAACGGACTAAGTTATCAGTTGAATCAGGTAAGCTAAACGAGCTATTCAGCGCCATATCAGATATTGACCATGCCCAATCATCGCTTGATATCGCCAAGTGTTACCCTGCACTCGATACAACAGACACTAGCATTTTGCTTGATGGTCATATCTTTATCAGTGAACCGCCAACCGATCCGCTGGTATCGATGTTCTTGGTTGAGTCTGATGCGTTAGACGATGGAGCCAGAATGACCAATATGAAAGAGATCCTTGAGTCGTCAGTAACCGCTGGACGGTTAATTCGCGATGGTGGCCCTGGATTTTTGGTTAATCAAAATTCTTTTTCAACCGATTATTTGCAATCTAGCTATATGTTTAATGGCCGTGAATATTGGAAAACAACTTACTTAGGTGTTGGGCATATTATCGCGATTAGCGTTGAATACACTGGTAACGAGGATGCTGCTTGGCCTCGTAAAACACATTTCTGTAAAGTGGTTTCAGCTTCAAAAACGGGTCACGGACAAGTGGGCTACATTACGTTTGAACCTGCCATTCCTTTTGCTACACCAGAATCTAACCAGAGTATTAACAGTCAGAGTCGCTGTACTAAATTACGATTTGTTAACTCTGCATCACCACTGGTGTTTCATGGTGTCACTAAGTTAACCGCTGCAGCCTCAGCGGCGACGCTAGCAGTTAAGCAAACTAAGGCGTCATTGTTACCCGCCATTATTACTCAAGTTCCCAAACCAGGTAACACCATTACTGGCGGCAGTGATGACAGTGGTGATCTAACCGTGAGCGAGGTATTTGATAAAATATTAACTCAGCCAAGTAGTGAGGGGACCTATAGCTATGTGTTTAGCGCCCCCGACGTCTTGCAAGATCCAGACGGTTTAACTGCGATTTCATTACTGCCGACCGCGAGCTATAGAGGTTCGCATTATGTACAAGATATTTCTCATGGTTCGGGCAATATTACGGTCACGCTCACCTCAAATGCTCAACTCTATATCAAAGACAATGTCACCTTGCGTTATAAGTCTTCTTATCGCTATGACATCTATCAAAGCAGCGTGGCGTTCCCTGCTGGCAAACAGCTCACAGTGGGGACTATAAAGGGCTTAGTGGTGTTCGATGATAGTAATTATCAAAACCAAGAAGTGTATGAGCGAGCAGGGGACAATACTGGCAAGCTCTATGATGGGGTCGAGCTGCTTGCCACTATCGACTACTTAACAGGGCAAGTTACTCATCATAATGTAAGCCGTGGACCATTTACACTCAGTTATGCAGGTATTGTTGAGTCGAGTGCTGTAGTCGATGCTGGCGACAGCAATGCGACCTTTGCATTAGCCGCTACTTCACCACTTATTGAGAGTTTTTACCTGCAGGTAGAAAGAATATCTGATAGAGCATTAGTTAGTGCCAGCGCCGACAGTAGCGGCACCATTACAGGTGCAGGTGTTAGCGGTACGATTACTAACGGGTTAGTGGAGCTGGTATTCACCAATGCCGTTGATTTAACGACGCTGCGCTATGACATTACGGAACAATTTCGTAAGTTACCACCCGCCGAAATTTACGGTTTAAATCCACTCAGGATTCCTAATGAGGGCATAGTCGATATTTTTCGTGAGTGGGGAACCGTTGCACTGCAGCATACCCAATACCAGGCAGTAACAGCCCCTGCCGCAGGCCAAACTAAAAATATTCGGGTAGGTGCTCGATTTGCGGACATTACCGATGCCAACGGTGCCAGTTTATGGACCGCTACCAATGATCATTACACTCTAGATAAGCAAGCAGGTGCAGTTAGCATCAATAGTGACTTTACCGGCTTTACTGCACCTTTTGTGCTAAGCGATACCATCGGCGAACTAGCGTTAGTGTCAGTGGTAAATGATACCTCGCTAGTGCTGTCGAGTGATTTAACCCAAGAGTATCCAATCAACTCAACCGTTGCGAGTGTGCAGGTACTTGGGGATTTGCAAGCGCGAGTGAGTAAGGTGCGCGATATGACTGCTTGGGCAAACAATTGGGAGGTAGATGGTGCGCCTGCAACGGGCAACCTCAACACAGTGGACAACCCAATTGAGTTAACTAACGACACAGCCGTTAATGAAGATTGGGTATTACTGTTTACCTCACCAACCGCATTTCGCTGTATTGGTAAGCGTCTAGGGCAAATTGCTGTAGGCGACACGCTAAACGATTTAGCTCCCATCAACCCACTTACAAACAGTCCATTTTTTATTATTCGAGCTGCAGCGTTTGGTGGTGGTTGGAATGCAGGCGAGGCGATTCGTTTTGAGACATTCGCCTCAGCTAAACCATTAATGGCACTGCGAACAGTGCAAGCAGGGCACAGTCAAATAACCACCGATAAAGCGGTACTTTCGTTCCGTGGTAATGAATCGTAACGCTTTTAAGCGTGTGGACTATTTAAGCAATTTAGCAGATTAAGGATATAAAAATGGCATTACCAGTAACAGTATATCGATGGGACGACGTGGGAGCGCCGCAGATAGTAGATAGAAAACCTACAGAGATTCTAGCAGTCCTTAAGGCATGTTTAGTTGATGGGTACGGTGATAAGCAGGGACTTGGTTGGACAATGCCTTACGGGGACGTTGCTAGTAACAAGGTTGTGTTTAGAAACTCACCTGTTGACGGTAGCGGCGGTTATGTTCAATTTTGGGGTACAAGTGACACCGCTGGCGGTCAGGTTAACTACAAGCACGCCAAAACGATGACGGGATTAGATACTTGGATACCCGACATAGCCCCGTATAACAGTTTAGCAGCGCCGAGAGCTACCAGTAAGCAGTGGGTTGTGATTGGGACAACGCGAGGGTTTTATTTCATCGTTACACAATCTGACAGATCTAACATGTCACTGGGGGTGTCGGATTCATGGACGGGTTTTTACGGGGATTTTGATTCATTGATACCGTCAGACCAAAACACTTTCGTCGCGTATTATTACACTCAGAGCGACCATTCTGGTTCGTCTTGGTCGTTTACGATGGAAATTGCAAGTAACGGTACTGATTTATGTCGTATTCTTGACACCGACAACAGTGGTGAACATGTGATGTATGAATTGGGTATGCCGTTCAGTGATTTATTCTCAACGTCAACATTGGCGACATCAAAAGGGAGTTCGCCGGTTCCACTGACTTTATCGAACGTATATATGCGTGTGGCATCAGCAACTAACACCACAAAAGATGCTCACGGTCTGTACATCAAGGATAGTACAACACGTCCGTCGATTAGGGGCGTAATGGCTGGTCTGTACCAGTTTGCACAAGGCGGGTATGCAGACCAACCGTGGCCTCAAGTGGTGAACCAAGATGGTCGTGAATACTGGATGCTTCGCCAAGCCCATGCTGGTGCGTCCCACATGCTTATTGATATGGTGTCATGGTATGAATAATAAAATCTTACGTGTCAGCCGAGACCCTGTACCTAACCTTAACATCGGCCTGTTAGAGTTGGACATGGACGAAAAATCCGAAGCTGTTTTCGTCATGGATAGAACGACAGGTAAGACCCTCGGTTACGCACTGCGCCCCCCGTCAGGTATATATAAATTAGTACTGGATGTTCGTTTTACGGCAGACCCTCTATTACTTGTCGGGATACTTGATAATGACCTACAGTACAATGCCGCAGTTGCCGACGGTGTAAAACTACAGTTGGTTGATGGTAACACGGTGAACTTGTCACAATGAAGACCTTGAAATTCAATGAACCTTGGTCGAACGTCGAATCACCAATATCGCTGAATTTCAAGTTTGACGGTGTTGTGCTGAGGCTATCGCAGCCTTGGCTCGATACTACCTCACCCTTGAAGCTAAGCTTTGATAAACCGCCGTTTAATGGTGTCACGCTTAAGTTAACAGAGCTTTGGGTTGATTCCCGTTCACCGTTAAAGCTGAGGTTTGAGGGCATTCAGCCACCCAAGCCGCCTATCCGAGATGGTAGTTTAGGGCTAGATATTATGTGGCCTTGGCTAGAACCATTACAGGTCGAGGTGCAATTGGCTGTAGTAGGACAAACCAACAAAGTTGCTAATCATTATCAGCTTGACTGGGTTGCCGATAAAGTTACTGAGCAGCAAATCGCCTTGGAGTGGCACTTGGGGCCGTTGCACAATTCAAATATCAGCCTGCCGATATTGCTTGGCGCTCAGCAACAGCAAGTGAATAGCTTTGCTTGGGCCTTGCCTGCACTGCACCAGCACAACATAGCGGTTGATTGGCTAAGCCTTGATGCTACCGAGGCTTGTTTGCAAACGGCTTGGCTGCTAACGGCCACTTTTCAGCTTGATACCTCGCTAAGTTTTAACAATGGCGAACAGTGCTATGTTCAGCTTGCACTTAGTTATCTAATAACGGGCAGTGATATCAATCAGCAATTAGCAATTGCTTGGGGGCCACATCAAGCGAGGTGGATCTGCTCGACAAAATACCGACCACCCGAGGTCGGTTTGCTTACCATGCGCTTTAGTGAGTCAGCGCTAGATAATGCTCACTCACCCATTACCTTAAGGTTTAGCGAGTCTGAAAAATACTGTTATTTCGATGATGGCGGCGGCCAAGTTGATACTAACCCATCTTTGCCTCCCATAGATTTTAAGATCCCAATCGAACCTCAAATTAGAAGGAGTTACCTAATGCATCCTCAAATTCGCTGTGAGCGTATAAGTGATGGACTAGCGATTGTACTTAAGTCGGTAACAATCTCTCAATCTAGAGGGCAGTGGGCTAGCAGTGGCAATATGAGTTTCTCATCTCGTATTGATGCTGAGCGTGCTGCAAATGAACTACTTAAAATCAGTATTAATGGGTACGACTTTTACCTGTGGTGTGAAAGCCTCAGCGAAAACAAATCCTTTGGACAATCAAATTACACTGCATCAGGCCGAGGACGACTTGCTGAACTGTCTGCGCCGTATGTAAAAGCCAGTAATTATGTGAATACCCAAGCTCGTAGCTTTATGGGACTGATGGGCGACATTATTGAAAACATGGGCTGGACACTAAAAAGCAAGCTCACTGATTTCAATGTGCCTGCTAATGCATTTAGCTATGCAGCTAAGACCCCCGCCGAGGCTCTGAACATGATGGCAAATGCTATCGGTGCGATGCTAGATATCAATAACGAAACAAAGACAATAACGGTGATCCCTCAATGGCCAACCGTACCTTGGAATGTTGCTACCGCCATACCAGATGTAATTTTACATGACGCTGTGATTATGGACTTTAACGAAAAGAGTGAAATTCGACCTGATGCTAATGCGGTGTTTGTGCGTGGTGAACAGCAAGGTGTTGCGGTTAAGGTCAAGCGTACAGGCTCTGCAGGCGATAACTTTTCAGCTGATATCGTCGATAAACTGATTACAGATAATCAGGCCGCAAGAATGCGCGCAACGGTTGAGCTGGCCAACGCAGGTAATAAGATACAAAACAGTATTAGAACTAAAGTGATGGCAGACCTACCACCGATGCGGCCTGGGATGTTGGTGGGCGTTCGCAAAGGCACTGAGTTGTTCAAGTCGGTATGCGATAGCTTTGCGATTAATGCCAGTGTTAACTCAACTTCTGGTGAGGTAACTGTAAATCAAACCGTGAGGCTATTACGGAATGAGGTAGCAGTATGAGCAACCTATATCAGCGCCTTGGCAACTTAACCCCAAAGCAGCAACGCGCAGTGGCAACGGTAATATCAACCAGCAATGGAACCACCACAGTAAAACACGCAGATGGCAGTTATCAGACGGTGTTAGGCGATTCAGTCGCAAGCGGAAAGGTCTACATCATAGACGGCCAAGTACAAGGCCAAGCCGCAGACCTACCGTTCAGCGAAATGGATATTTAAACGTATAAGAGAATGTTAAAATATATAATGTAAAGGCCCATAAGGGCCTTTGACTAGCCTCTAGCTTGCCTTCCTGGCTCATCCTCGGTAACTCGCCAACGCCAATAAAAGTCTGAGCGTACCCAAACCACATTATCAGGCGTTGCTAATTTAAATGCTTTTAAAACTGCTTGTGAAAGTACTAAATTTCCATCCGCATTTTCTTTTAGCAGCTCCTCGGCTCCAGATTTGACTATGTAATCAACTACGTCATCTTGATAGATGCAGTCTTCTTTCTGAAGTTTTAGCAACATCCAGTCTGATACATCGGTAGGAGTCATATTTAGTCAGCCTTTTTAGCTGCCAATTTTAGTGACTCCTCAGGAAATACCCCCATCTCAAGCTTCTTACCTGCAAACCACTGAGCTTTATAATTGCCATGAAACTCTTTGTTAATAGAGATTACAATTTCTTTAATTGCCATATCTGGCCCACCACTAACGAGGGTCACAACATTACCGAGTTCGTATTTTGGTTTTCTCTCTTTTGTCATTATCGTTATCCTATTTGAAAGTACAAATAAGACATGAGGATTTTTAATTTGTAATTCAATGGCATAATTTGGTTAATGTTTACACTGTGATCTTTGTCTCGTATTTGGGGGGATTAGGTGAGTGAAGATGACAATCTAATGAGTTGTAGAAATGAATGTTTTTTCTATGTGGATACAGTGAAAAGGCCCTGAGTAAATTTATTTTATTGGCTAATTAAAACTATTTTAAATCTAGTTTAAAAATCTTATCTCAATTCTTTTAGAGTGTTTTCTCTCAAATCTCGCGATGCGCTACATCACGCCTGCAAAATCTTTTGACTCGACTTTTGCCAAACCACCCGAACCGTTCTGCCAAACTTCGTGGCGCGCTACAAAATCCTGCCAATTAGTTATCAAACCAATACTACCTTGGTCTAAGGTTTTGTTTGAAAAATAGCTCGGTTGACGTGCGCGTAAATATTTATATTGTTGTTTTGTAATGGTTTTTTGTTGCGTGCCTTTTGGCTTTACGTTGGCGTTAGACTAAGGTCGCGATTGTTGTTGGCTCTGTGCTTGTTAGATTAAGTCATGACTTAAATATAAAAACAGTACATGGGAGTCACTATGAGTTTTGAAAGTAATGAGCAAGCGGAAGGGTATTGGCGTGAGAATTTACGCTTAGTACTTAAATTATTAGCGGTATGGGCTGCGGTATCTTTTGGCTGCAGTATTTTGTTAGTTGATGTACTCAATGAAATCCACTTCATGGGGTTCAAACTCGGATTTTGGATGGCCCAGCAGGGCTCTATTTATGTTTTTGTTGCATTGATTTTTGTCTACGTTGCCAAGGCTAATGCGTTAGACAAGAAATATGGCGTGCATGAAGACTAAGTTGACCCAATTATATAAGGAAGCATGAGATGGATGTACAAACATTAACATACTTAATTGTGGGGTTAACCTTTGCCCTCTATATCGGTATTGCGATTTGGTCTAGAGCTGGGTCAACGAAAGAGTTTTACGTAGCTGGTGGCGGTGTGCCGCCAGTAATGAACGGTATGGCTACTGCGGCAGACTGGATGTCAGCAGCATCATTTATTTCCCTTGCAGGTATTGTTTCTTTCGTCGGTTACGACGGTTCGGTATACCTAATGGGTTGGACGGGCGGTTATGTTCTGCTAGCGCTTTGCATGGCTCCATATTTACGTAAGTTCGGCAAGTTTACGGTGCCAGATTTCATTGGTGACCGTTATTATTCTCAGGCTGCGAGAACAGTTGCGGTCTTTTGCGCCATCTTCATCTGCTTTACCTATATTGCAGGTCAAATGCGTGGTGTAGGTGTTGTATTCTCAAGATTCCTTGAAGTAGAAGTCGAGACCGGTGTTTATATTGGTATGGGGGTAGTATTTTTCTATGCTGTTTTAGGCGGCATGAAGGGTATTACCTACACGCAGGTGGCTCAATACTGTGTTCTTATTTTTGCGTTTATGGTTCCGGCGATCTTTATCTCGGTGATGATGACGGGCCATATTTTACCGCAAATAGGTTTTGGTGCTGAGTTAGTTGATGCCGCTGGTAATGGTACTGGTGAGTTCTTATTAGATAAGTTAGATGGCTTGTCTAAAGATCTTGGCTTTGCCCAGTATACTGAAGGCTCTAAGAGCACGATTGATATCTTCTTTATTACCGGTGCTTTGATGTTTGGTACAGCAGGTTTACCTCATGTTATTGTACGTTTCTTCACCGTGCCTAAAGTAAAAGATGCACGTGTATCTGCGGGTTGGACACTAGTATTCATCGCGATTATGTTTACCACCATTCCGGCTTTAGCCGCGTTCTCTCGTGTGAATATGATTGAAACCATTAATGGTCCAGAGTCAAAAGGTGTTGCCTATGAAACTGCGCCAGAATGGATTAAAAACTGGGAGAAGACAGGTCTAATAAAATGGGATGATAAAAACCAAGACGGCAAGATTTATTACGCAAAGGGTCCTGAAAGCGAAATGAAGATTGACCGCGATATCATTGTGCTTGCAACTCCTGAAATCGCTAGCCTACCAGCATGGGTGATTGCATTAGTGGCTGCCGGTGGTCTTGCTGCAGCATTATCGACTTCAGCAGGTTTGCTACTGGTAATTTCTACTTCAGTCTCGCATGACCTGTTGAAGAAAAACTTTATGCCAGATATTTCAGATAAAAAAGAGCTCATGTTTGCACGTATTGCAGCTGCAATGGGTATTGTCATGGCGGGTTACTTCGGTATTAATCCACCAGGCTTTGTGGCGGCAGTTGTTGCAATTGCATTTGGTCTTGCTGCATCGTCACTATTCCCTGCAATTATCATGGGGATCTTCTCTAAAACAATGAATAAAGAAGGTGCGATCTCAGGCATGATTACCGGCCTGCTATTTACTGCATCTTATATTGTGTACTTTAAGTTTGTTAACCCAAGTGCAAACACGGCTGATAACTGGTTACTTGGTGTGTCACCTGAAGGTATTGGTCTGTTTGGCATGATGGTGAACTTTGCTGTGGCATTTGGAGTGAGCCGTGTGACTAAGGCTGTACCGCAAGATGTGGTTGATATGGTGGAATCAATTCGATTCCCTAAAGGGGCCGGTGGAGCTCACGACCACTAAGCGTTTATAAAGTTGTATCGATAAAAGAGTGCTGCGGCACTCTTTTTTATTTTCATCTATCAGTGCACTTTAAGTTAAACCTACCCATTAGATTATCTTGCATATTTTAGCTCTTTTATTGTCGCTGGCCTTTGGTCGAATAGAGCTTAGATTGCTTCTCAATATATAGTGCTAGTAACAAGTTTGGTTGGAGTCATCACTTTATGGATGCTAGCGAACTACATCCCATTTTACAGTTTCTGCAAGATAGAGTGCCATTTGATAGTTTAGATGAAGTGACACTGTCTCAATGCTGTAAATCGCTCACTATTGGTTATTACGGTAAAGCCGCAGGGTTTGTTCCGTTAGCGCCGGACAATCCACAGCTTTATATTGTACGCAGTGGGGCTTTTGAAGTGAGGGACAAAGAAGGGGAATTGCTAGATAGATTGGGCGAGGGGGATTACTTTGGCTTCCCATCGTTATTATCTGGTGAGCATGCCAATACTCAAGTCGCTATTTTAGAAGATAGTTTGGTGTATCACTTACCGCCTGAAATGTTTGATCTGCTGCGGCAAAAGAGTCGCCAGTTTGACCGCTTCTTTAATCGAGCCTTTGCAAAAAGGCTTAGACACCAAGGCCGTTTTAAGGCCAAAGATTTAACCACAACAAGCCGTATTACCAGTTTAATGTCGCAAACACCGTTAACCATTGATATGAAAGCAACGGTAGCTGAGGCGAGTCGATTGATGCGTGGCGCCAGAGTGTCATCAGTGCTTGTTATCGATAATCACAAACTGGTGGGGATTTTAACCGATAGAGATCTGCGTAATCGTGTGCTTGCAGAAAACCTTGATGGAAATTTACCTGTGCATCAAGCAATGACAAGCACCCCGGTAGTTATTGAGTCTAACGCTCTGGTGTTTGAAGCTATGCTGCTGATGAGTGCTCATAATATCCATCATTTGCCAGTGATTGAAGATGGCAAAGCGAAAGGGATTGTGACCAGCACAGACATTCTTCGCGGCCAAAGTTCTCAGCCGTTATTGCTGATAGGTGAGATTGAGCGACAAAAGGATATCGCTAGTTTAATTCAAGTCAGTAAACAAATTCCTTTATTGCTACAAAACTTAATTAGCGCTGATGCTCGAGCTGAAGAGATTGGCCGTGTGCTAACCTCTGTCACTGATGCGTTAACTCGGCGATTAATTGTGCTCAATCAACAGATCCTAGGCGAAGCGCCAATGGCTTTTTGTTGGCTAGCTTTTGGCTCACAAGGGCGACAAGATCAAGCAGCATGTTCAGATCAAGACAACGGTTTATTGCTTGCTCATGAACCAGATGAAGCCGCCGCAGGTTATTTTGAAGCGTTATCTCGTGCGGTTTGTAAAGGTTTGGACGAGTGTGGCTATATTTATTGTCCGGGCGATATTATGGCGCAAAACCCTAAATGGCGCATGTCGTTAGAGAAATGGCAATCGGTATTTGATAAATGGGTGAATACACCAGAACCGAAAGCTCTGATGCATGCCAGTATCTTTTTTGATATGCGCAGTGTTTACGGGCCACAATCTTTATTTGATGGCTTACAAGATTCAGTACTGAGTAAAACCAAAGGAAACGATATTTTCTTGGCAGGGTTAACTGGTAATTCACTGACGAGTGCGCCGCCGCTGGGCTTTTTTAGAAAGTTTGTATTAGAGCGTGATGGTTCAGAAGTAAAAGGAATCGATCTAAAGCATAAAGGGAATGCACTTATTAATGATATTGCCCGGGTGTACGCCTTGTCGGCGGGGATTAAAGAAGTGAATACCGCAAAGCGTATTCGTGTGCTTATGGAGCAAAACATTATTAATCGTAAAGATGCACTCAATCTTGCTGATGCCCATGAGTTTATTGCGCATATGCGCCTTTCTAATCAGGGCTATCAATACACCCATTCATTACCGATAACCAATTACCTAATGCCTAAAAGTGTGTCTTCGTTAGTTAGGCATCAACTTCGAGATGCATTTAAAGTTGTCCATGATGGCCAAGTAGGATTGAAGCTGAAAATGATGAGAAGTTATTAATGATGCTTACAACATGGCTACAGAGATGGACTAAAGCCTTAAAAGGGCTTGAGAGGACTTAGATAAAATTGAATGCCATTTACTTAAAGCTGCGACTGCAACTTAACGCATTACTGTGTAAGCAGAAGTTAATTGCAGATTATTATCGTGCACTTAGTCAACAATTATCGCACCCGGTAAGTAAAATATCTTTTATGGCATTTGACTTAGAGATGACGGGGCTTAATAGTCAACAAGATCAAATATTGAGTATTGGCGTTATCCCAATAACCTCGGGTGTTTTACAGCTTGCTAAGGCTGAGCAGTTGCTGGTTAAAATTGAAGGCAGTGTTGGTAATAGTGCAACCATTCATGGCATTGTCGATGAGCAATTAGTTGATGCAGTGAGTATTGAACAAGCTATGCAGTGGTTTTTAGCAAAAACCAAAGGGCATATATTGGTTGCACACCATGCACCGCTGGATCTCTGCTTTTTAAAAGCTGATTGTCTGCGCTGGCTAGGGCATGAAATACAGTTTGTTGCGATAGACACTATGGCGTTAGAGAAAAAACGTTTGCTGCGACAACATGATGTACTTAAAGAGGGCTCACTTAGGCTTGATGCATGCCGTAATCGTTACGGCTTACCTGTTTATGCTGCACATAATGCGGCGGTTGATGCACTAGCGTGCGGCGAATTGTTGTTAGCGCAAATGGCCGCCATTGCGGGGAAAGATGAGCTCGCTATCACAGACTTAATGGTTTAGTGGGTTAAACCTTAAATTAATTGCCGCAATACAAGCCGTAAACTCACTTAATTCGTGGAATATTTTTAAGAACTACTCGTGGTAACCGCTGAATTTAACTTACAGCCCCACTTTACTAAAGCTTTTCTAATATCTTCTTTTTGATAGGGTTTGTTAACTATCTCGTCCATCCCACATTGATAACATTGCTCGGTTTCCGTAGAGGTGGTGCTAGCGGTTAAGGCGATAATCGGTTTACTGTAACCATCGGCTCTGAGTCTTTTGGTTGCCTCAAAACCATCGATAACAGGCATGCGGCAATCCATAAATATAATGTCGACTTGTTGATTATCTAAAAACTCTATCGCTTCAAGGCCATTACTGACAATGCTAGGTTTAACGCCCAATTTAGCTAAAATCATTTCGATTAAAACTTGGTTAACAGTACTGTCCTCAACAACGAGTAATGAAAGGGTTTCAATCGGGAAGTTTTGCTCACTCGCACTAATACTCTCCGGCAGAGTTTGTACCGGTTTTAATGGCAAGCTGATATTAAATTGAGTGCCTTTGCCTAGAGTGGACTCTAAATTTATCTCTCCTTGCATCTCTTCAATCAGGTGCTTACAAATCGCTAAACCTAACCCGGTTCCTTCAAAGGCACGATTACTTGAATTGTTTACTTGGGTAAACGGGTCGAACAAGGTGTCGATTTTATCTTGTGGAATGCCGCAGCCAGTATCAGTGACTGAAAAACAAAAACGCTCTGCTTTCCACTCTAAGTTGACGCTGATCTTACCTTGCTGAGTGAACTTAATAGAGTTGCCAATTAAATTGACCAAAACCTGTTTGATTCTGTCAGGATCACCCATTAATCGTTCAGGAATGTCATCTTGATAATTAAAGATAAACTCTAGACCGAACTCTTCAGTTCGCAGTTTAAAAATGTCGTAAATCATTTGACATAGCTTTGCCGGCGAAAAGTCGACTTCAACAATTTGCAGCATGCCGGCGCTCATCTTACTTAAATCCAGTAAGTCATTGATTATCACCCGCAGTAACTCACCTGATTGATGCATGGTAGAAAGTAGCTGCTGCTGGTGGGGCGTTAGTTGTGTATCACTCATCAATTCAGCTGAGCCTAAAAGGCCATTTAAAGGCGTTCTTAGCTCATGATTGATCATGGCAACAAAATCTCGGGTGGATTGCTCTGAATGCTCTGCTCGTTGTTTTTCTTCAATGGTACGGGCGAGTAATTCTTGGCGGTTATGAGCGGCGCTGATCATATCGCAAAACAGTAACAACTGTTTTTCAATCGTGTGCTGCCATGACAAAGGGGAATCAATCACTAAGGTTAAACTGCCTAAGATCACTTCACCTGAGTTAATAATAATTTTGATTTGCCGATTATCCTCACTCCAAAATAACGGCGATGAAATTTTACTATCGCTATTGATAAGCGTTTTATCGCCAGCATAATAGGAGCGAAACTTACCGCTGTTATCTAGTGACTTAAACCTGACTTTACTGGCCTTGATTTCGTCAATGCCAATTAGGTCATCGAGTAGGCGTTGCAGTAAAATATTTGAGATAGGTTTTTGTAAAAATAACTGGTTATAGTCGAGCAGTATTGATTCAAGGTAAGTTTTAAATTGCAGGAGCGCTATGTCTTGTTCTGATTTCTCTTTGATATTGACTAATGAGTCTTCGACTAACTGTTTGGCAATATAAAGCTCACGGCTTTTCTCTTCTAAGAGTTTTTCCGCCGCTTTTTTGGCTGCTTTTTCTCGCTCAATTTTACGAGAAAGTAAGCTGACTTTTTCAGTTAATTGAATAATCTCATCATTAGGCATAAATATCGCTCAATCTGGCAAAATTAAACTGTGGTTAGCGTAAATCTTACTTCTGACTGATCATCAGCCATCGGCTCCATATTGATTTCGATTGTTTCATTAAAGTGTTCTGCGCAGCCTTGAATAAGACCAAGACAAACATGAGACATACAGCGAGCGGAGAGATAATCCATAATCAGCTGAGTTTCGGTTTCAGAAACAAACTTAAACGCAGGCGGATTTGCATTGGCGTAGAGTTTTTTTACCTCAATATGAATGTATTCTTCAACGCTGTTAATAAACGAAAAGGTGTTATCGGCTTTGCCTTCAAGACCTGGCATGCTGTTATAAAGAGTTTTAAAAATTGATTTACCGTAGACTTGTTGCAGATCTTCTGCAGAAATCCCAGTTAGCTTACTGAGGGTGACAATGAGTTTAATAAGATCTTTATGATCGTAGGTACCAACTGCAGTATAAACACCGTCATTTTGATTTTCATCAAGCATTTTCTGGCAGATTTCAAGGCCAAAGGTATCTTCAACAAGTTCTAAGAATTCAGCAAAAATAATCCCTTTCATATACGACTCCTTATGCGATTGTTACTATTTAAAGTAGTGTATTAATAGCAATCTTTCAACGGATAATCAGAAACTTAATCATACTTTTATTTAAGTTTTTAAGTCATTAGCACTTCCCCCAATTGTAAAGCGATTATTACAATGCCTTTCAATAGGTTTTTTGGTTACATTTTTACTATTCAATTAGCGATTGCTCTTCTATACCTTAAGTTGAAAGTCACTTTAAATGAATCGGTTGTTAAGGACGGTGATATGGCGTTTCCGTTAATTTGGTTAGGAGTTGCTGCCGTTGGTGCAGCGCTTGTTGCTGAAGAAAAAGAAAAGCAAAAGAATATCGCTTCTAAGCGAAAGCGAGGCCAGGCTAAATCTGATCACGTTTTTGGTAAGTCAGCTGAGCTTGTGCCGAGTTTATGGGGCACCGACGGGCAAAAAGTACGACCTGTTCCCGGCAGTATTGTATGTTGTTTTGTTTACGGTGTTATCGAGCACACGGGTATATGGATTGGTGATGACACGCTGGTGGAGTTACATGGTAGTGGTTTAGTGAGAGCTATTTCAGCAAGACGATTTTTAGCTGGACGTAGTGGTAGTCGAATTTATCAAGCGGGTAATCATTTGCATCAAGCCTTGGTAGGAGAGACAACGCTTGAACGGGCGAAACAGGCTATTTTTAGTTATCGCGAATATGATGTGTTTGATAATAATTGCCACCGTTTTGTCTGGCAATGTGTGAGCGGTGAAGACATTACCGTATCAAGCTTTGGTAAACTTAATAACCACATAGGTAGTTACTTTTCTCAGGCAGTATATTGGGATGAGATCTATCAATAACAGCAATAACAGCAATAACAGCAATAACAGCAATAACAGCAATAACAGCAATAACAGCAATAACAGCAATAACTGCTAATGTTGTAACGGTAAGAGTTTTTGAACTAACTGGTGGTTTATCTCTGAATTAAGTCTGTTATTTGGTTTTATGCTGGTAAGTATTCGTGTTTTGCAGGCATAAAAAAACACCGAAAAAATCGGTGTTTTAGTAATACTTAAACTGTTAATGACAAAACTTGGTCATTAAGCTCAGCAAAAAAAGTGAATGATTAACCTTACTTGACCATTCACTTATTTCTACAAAGTTAAGGTATTAACCGCAAAAGTGCTTAACAGCTTTAGCTACTAGCTCAATACCCGTTTTATCACAAGGTGGAAGCGCCGCATCGCTGGTAGCAATAGGTGTAACACGATCGCCCCATTTGATTAATGCTGCTGCAGAGGTTAAACCAGCACCAAATGCACATGACAGGATCATTTGATTTGGCTGAATTTTGCCTTGCTCAAGCGCATCACAAATCGCAATCGGAATTGTCGCCGCAGAGGTATTACCATAGTTAGCAATGTTGACAACGGCTTTTTCTTTCGGGATCTTCATGCGGCTAATTAATGTATCAATGATACGTTCGTTAGCTTGGTGAGGAATAACCCAATCGATTTCTTCTTTGTCAATACCACACTTTTCAATCACTTTAGTGCTTAGCTTGCCCATGCCAGCGATTGCGCGTTTGAAGATCTCTTGACCATTAAACTCAATATAGAAGTCTAAAGAAGAGGCTTCAAAACGATCCATAGCGGTACCAAAACCTGCTTTTAGGATATCTCTGCCATCAGGGTCGTTATTGAGCTCGTAGCCTAATACACCGATTGCTTCATCTGTGGCTTCTAGCACAACAGCGCCAGCACCGTCGCCAAATAAAACAGCTGTGTCACGGCGAGACCAATCTAAGAAGAATGATAGGCGTTCTGCACCGATAACCAACACTTTTTTACACTGGCCGCTTCTAATTTGAGAGCTACCAAGACCTAAGCCATATAAAAAGCCGCTACATGCAGCGTTGATATCAAAGGCTGCACAGGTTGCACCTATATTGGCTTGCACCGTTGATGCAATATTTGGAATAAGTGTATCTGGCGTTGCGGTTGCCAGAATAATCATATCCAATTCATTACCATCAATACCTGCAGCTGCAAGAGCGCGTTTAGCTGCGACTGATGCTAACTCTGAAGTATCTACGTGGCTAATGTGGCGTTGACTGATCCCTGTACGAGGCTTAATCCACTCGTCAGAGGTTTCAATAAAGGTGGCTAAATCATGGTTTGTTAAGGTTGCGGGCGGAACACACTTGCCCCAACCAGTAATAGTGGCGTACTGCATTTAGGTATTCTCTTAACTTAAAAAGGCAGAACCTGAGCTCTGCCTTATGGGATCTTTATAAGCGAAGCTTAGCAAGGATAATGCTAATCAACAGTGAGCTAGTCGTCTTGTTGGCTCACTAATACGCGGATTTCATTAGCAGCATGTAAGATATGCGCGCGCAACAGCTCGACAGCTTTTTCAATATTCTTGTTTTTACAATGCTCAAGCAACTCACGGTGGTCTTGCTGAGCTTTTGGTACTCCGCTGGCTAAAAATAGCTGTAAACGGATATATCGGTCGCAGTTAGTATTTAATCCTTGAACAACTTCAAGGGTGTGCGGGCGGTTGGCTGCACTGTAAAGGCAAGTGTGGAACTGCGAGTTTAGGCTACTCCAGTTTTCAATTTGCTCTTCATCTTGGTACGCCGCATCCATTTCTTGCATAATGCTTTCTGCTTGATGGAGATCTTCTTCGCTTAAATTTGGAATAGATTTGGCGAGTAAGTCGGATTCAATCAGTGCTCGTAAATCAAAAAGTTCGGTGACTTGCTCTGTAGAAAGTAGCGTTGCGGTTGCGCCTTTATGAGCTTCGAATTTAACTAAACCTTCAGCTTCTAACTGCAGTAACGCTTCTCTAACAGGAATTCGGCTAACATTTAATTCGTCTGCCAAGGCGCTTTGACGTAAGGGTTGACCTGCGGCAATTTCACCGGAAAGGATTTTTTCCCTAAGCACCTCGACCACAATTTGTGTGCGAGTTTTATGGACGATAGGTGTTGTTTTGCTCATAGTACCCGATATTTTCTTGTTATTAATACACGTTGATCCGTCCTAGGGTAACGCTTATGTCAATATAAAGAAAGGGCAACAGATGGGTTAGCCGTCATCTTTTTAGCTTTTTCTATCGCTAATTGAAAAAAATTCACGATGATTTTTTGGCAATTATAAATGTCGCCTGAGTTGCATTCAGAAACCTAAAATATAAATCGCATCAATTTTTTCAACACATAAAAGCGGCTGTTTTACTCAATCATTCTATATCGTTAAGTGGCGTTAAAATCAGAGAAGCTCGATAAAGCTTCTCTGATTTGTTTCTGAAAATTAAAAGGTTTTAACGCCAACAGCATCAACTTTAGTTCGCTCTGGCAATATTGCTTGCGGCATGTTTTGGTAGCAAATTGGTCGCTCAAAGCGTGCCATTGCAGCAGAGCCTACAGAGGTTGTGCGGCTATCAGTGCTTGCTGGATATGGGCCGCCATGATTCATAGAGTGGCATACCTCTACACCAGTAGGCATTTGATTGAATATTAATCGACCAACATTAAAGGCTAAGGCTTCAATTAATGTTTGATTGTTCACTAATTCCGCTTCTAAGCCATGTATTGATGCTGTGAGCTGGCCTTCAAGTTGCTCGGCAATTAATAGCATCTGTGCGGCATCATCACATTCAACCAATATTGCACAAGGCCCAAATACTTCTTGTTGAATATCGCTCGATGCCAAAAAGTCATTGGCTGATACGTTTAGCGCTGCCGGACGAGTAAAGTGATTAGCAGGTGAAGATTCACCTTGTGCAATTAATTCTACTTTTGGATTGGATAACAAGATATCAATTTGCGACTGGTAAACAGAAGCGATCCCTGCTGTTAGCATGCTGGCTGCACTTTGGGCCGCAATATCTTGCGCAAGTGTGGCTTTATAACGGTTAAGTGAATCACCTTTAATAGCAACGATAACTCCAGGGCTTGTGCAAAATTGACCGTGGCCCATTAACATAGATTGTACTTGTGTCGAAGCAAGCTCTTGCGCTTGTTGCTCAAGAAGTTCTGGTAAAATAAATTGTGGATTTGTTGAGCCTAACTCGCCATAAAATGGGATCGGTTCAGCACGAGCTGCGCACAAGTCCGCTAAAATACGGCCGACTTTTAATGAGCCTGTAAAACCAACCGCTTTAATCGCAGAGTCCGTGACGAGTTGAGTTGAAACCTCTGGGGTTACACCCTGTACTAAGTTAAATACGCCGGCTGGCATATCACATTGGTGAGCAGCGCGCTCAATCGCTTTGCTCACTAACTCGCTGGTTGCTGCGTGGGCTGGGTGGCCTTTTACAACAACGGTACAGCCTGCAGCCAATGCTGATGCTGTGTCGCCGCCTGCTGTTGAAAAAGCCAGCGGGAAGTTGGAGGCGCCAAATACTGCAACTGGACCAAGAGGTAAAGTCGACAAGCGCGTATCAGGTTTAGGCAGTGGTGCTCTTTCTGGGTTAGCAAGATCAACATAACGAGTATCAATTGGATTGACTAAGTTTCCGGCAAATAATCTTAGTTGGCCGCATGTGCGCCCAGTCTCGCCTTGTAGGCGTGCCATCGGCAAGCCTGTTTCTAAGTGAGCGGTCTCAGTTATCAAGGTCATATCTGCTTGAATTTCATCAGCGATAGCATTTAAAAATTCAGCGCGGCGAGCAGGCGCTAAACTGCGGTATTGTGTAAAAGCTCGCTTAGCTGCGCTTGTGGCACTTTTAACATTATCGTTACTGGCATTGGCAAACTTAAATGGCAGTGCTTGATTAGTGACTGGGTTATTGCTGGCAAATTCGGTAATTTGGTCGGTCCAATCACCATTAATAAAATGTTGGCCAGTAATATTTACGTTGTTGAAATCGGTCATACTTGCTCCTAAAGGTTGCAGCTCATATAGAATTTTTGGTGTTACACCACTTGAAAACCAAAGGCGTAAGGGTCGTTATCATCTACAGTTATGGCGTTTTGTCCGGTGATTCGTGCCCAGCCTTTGATACTGGGCATGATTGCCTTGTAGTTACCTACTTGGGTGGCGGATTCAATTCGGCCGACAAATTGACTGCCTATTATGCTTTCATGGGTATATTCATCACCGACATTTAACAGGCCCTTACAATAAAGCTGAGCGAGTCGAGCACTCGTTCCTGTGCCGCAAGGTGAACGGTCTATCGCTTTATCGCCATAAAAAACTGCATTGGCACCGTCAGAACCATTACTTATTGTGTCGCCCGTCCAAAGTACGTGACTAATGCCGCTAACTGTTGGGTCGTCAGGATGTATGCAACTTAGTTGTTCTTGGGCGATTGCTCTAACAATCGGGCTCCATTTTAAGATGTCACCGGCGCTCCAATGGCGCAGCCCTGGAAAGTTAGCTTGAGGATCGACAATAACGTAGTAGTTACCGCCATAGGAAACATCGACTTTTAGTGGACCAAGGCCAGGAATGTCGAGTATTTGGTCTTGATGTGCTAGGTAGGCGGCGACGTTATAGATTTTCACCCAATCTACTTTTTCAGCAGTTTGTTGGTATTCGATTCTGATTTGTCCTGCGGGCACATCCAAAATAAGCTGGCCAGGAGTTTTAGCTACTAATAAGCCAGACTCAATTGCAGCAGTGACTGTGCCAATAGTGCCATGGCCACACATCGGCAAGCAGCCACTGGTTTCGATAAATAGAATTGAGGCATCGGCATTATCAGTGCATGGTGGATAAAGAAAAGCGCCTGACATCATGTCGTGCCCACGGGGCTCAAACATCAAGGCTTGTCGTACCCAGTCATATTCTTTGAGAAAATGCTGGCGTTTTTCACTCATGGTATTGCCATTAAGGTGAGGGTGGCCGCTAGTTACTAGCCTAACTGGATTACCGCATGTATGAGCATCAACGCAAAAAAAAGTACCTTTCTGCATGGGAAAACACTCCCTTGTTATCATTGTTTTTAGGTTTGTAACGACTAATAAAATCCAGTGCTTGGTGAATTCACCATGCAATGGTTTAGGTTTAACTCTTTAGTTAGTCGAGATTAAATTTGCCGGAAAAACAGCTTACCAACCTATCTACATATTAGCTGTCTATTACTGCTCAGCAGACTCGTATTTTGTATCCATGTGTTTTTAGGTTGAAAGCTATTTGTTATTAGTGTGTATGTAAAAAATACTACTAAAGCCTTTCATAATGTTGTATACAATATCCAAATAATAATGTTGGAGCAATAAAAATATGACGTCTATCACAATTAAATCTCAGCTATCCGCCGATTTTAAGGAATTCGTTACCCTTGATGCGCACACTGAAGGTGAGCCGTTACGAATTATTATGTCTGGTTACCCAGAGATAAAAGGCGAGACGATTTTGGAAAAGCGCCAATATGTGCAAACTCATCTAGATACTTATCGAAAACTATTAATGCATGAGCCGCGAGGACATGCGGATATGTATGGCGCGCTGATCACAGATGCTGTGACTGAAGGTGCTGATTTTGGTGTGTTATTTTTGCATAACGAAGGTTATAGCAGTATGTGTGGCCATGGTATTTTGGCTTTGGTTAAGGTGATGTGTGAAACCGGAACAATTGAGCTAGCAGCCGATGATGAAAGTAATGCACGCGTGATTAAAATCGACTCGCCTGCAGGATTAATCACAGCAAAAGCCTATAGGGATAAGCAAGAAAAAGTTCACGCAAGCTTTATTAATGTCGACTCCTGGGCCGATGCGATTAATTGCCAAGTTGATGTTGACGGTTTTGGTATGGTTGATTACGACATAGGTTTTGGTGGTGCTTACTACGCTTATGTTGACGCAGACTCGCTAGGGATAAGTTGTGCGCCTAGCAACGTTGCCCAATTAATTGATTTGGGTCGCCGGATTAAGTTAGCGGTTATGGCTAATCATCCGCTTATTCATCCAATTGAAACCGACTTAAGCTTTTTGTACGGCACTATTTTTACCTCAAAAAAGGTGACTAATCCTGAGGCTCACTCTCGTCATGTGTGTATTTTTGCTGATGGTGAAGTCGACCGCTCGCCAACTGGCACAGGGGTTTCAGGGCGAATTGCTTTGCTTCATGCTAAAGGTGAGGTCGAACTCAATAATCCAATAATGATAGAAAGTATTGTCGATGGTCGCATGATTGTGAGTGCCACGGCTCAATCGCAGTTTAATGGTAAAAGTGCGGTATTGCCTGAGGTTTCTGGTCGTTCCTTTATTACAGGCAAGCATCAGTTTGTTATCGATCCTGATGACATCTTTCAAGAAGGTTTTATTCTGCGTTAAACCAAGATCAATGACTTATTGAATAATTAAGAGAGAAAGATGCTAAATACTGATACGACTCAAAATTATAATACGCAAGAAACTTACACTGGAGGGGGAAAGCCGCCTCCTTTACTACCGACTGCTTTGCAAAAAGACAAGCTCACTATAGTCGGTGCGGGCATTGTAGGTTTATCTGCAGCGATTGAACTTATACGCGCAGGTTTTCAGGTTACGGTTATTGATAAGCAAGGTGCAGGGGCGGGGGCATCTAAAGGCAATGCGGGACATTTTGCAACTGAGCAAGTCTTTCCGTTAGCTGATCCTGCAATGTTATCTAAACTTCCGGGAATGTTGATGGATCCTTTAGGACCATTTCGGATCCAGCCTAGTTACTTTCTAAAAGCTCTACCTTGGTTTATGCGTTTTTTAGGTAATATGTTGCCCTCACGCAGGGCGCATAACTGCCAAGCAATTAAAATGCTAAATCAAGACGCCATTGAGGCGATGAAGTCCCTCGTGCAGTTTTGTGGTTGTGAACATTTACTGAGTTTAAATGGGAGTTTATTAGTATTTGAAAACACACCAATGCGAGAAGTAGATAAAGAGTTTAAGGCGTATTTAAACGCTGGAGTGCCAGTGTCATTATTATCTGGTGATGAAGCACGCTTACTTGAGCCTTCATTAAGCAAAAATATAACGAATGCTTTGTACTTTACTCAGGTAGGCCATACACCAGATCCTTATAGCTTATGTTTGGCGTTAGCCGCAAAATTTGAAGAACTTGGTGGAGAATTAGTTACTGAAGAAGTGCTAAAACTAAGCGCTTGTAAGCAAGACTTAACTATCTCGTTAGAAACGTCATCGTCTCGGCGTAGCACTAAATGTGTGGTTATCGCCGCTGGTGCTTGGTCTAAACCGTTTGCTAAGCAACTTGGTTATACGGTGCCATTAGAAACTGAGCGTGGTTATCATTTGATGATGCCGCAAAAAAGTACCCTTTCAAGGCCTGTCGCTTCTTATAACCGTAAGTTTATTATTACTCCAATGTTAGATGGCACACGCTTAGCCGGAACGGTTGAATTTGGTGGTTTAAAAGCACCATTAGTAAATGAAAGAGCGGATTGTTTATTTCCTCACGCTAAAGCTCTGTTGCCCGAGTTGTTTGCTAACGCTCAAGCGTCTGATGGAGAACGTTGGATGGGTTTTCGGCCCTCAATGCCTGACAGTTTGCCGGTACTAGGGAGGAGCTCGAAGCAGTCCAATGTATTTTTCTCGTTTGGGCATCAACATCTAGGGCTTACATGGTCTGCAATTACAGCGCAATTGCTGGCAGAAGAAGTTCAAGGCAAGCAATCAAGTGTTGACTTAGAACCCTACAGTATTGATAGGTTTAGCTAGTTTACTTCAATAGTAATCTCTGCTTAGAAAATGATGCTTAGATGGCCTTCGTACTTGGAAGCTGCGTAGAGGCATCTAAGCATTTGGCATTAAAACTGGTTCTCGCTGAATATGAGAGCGTGGTTTTTGTGCACTTAATACGTTTGTGTTGGTTAATTGGCCGATAATAAAGTTGAATTGATGATCCTGGTGCTAATTGGAGTTAGTCTAAAATTGCTCTATAAATTAACCACAAGTGGGACAGCGTATCAAAAAGCTATTATCTTATTGTAAAGCCGTTATAGAAGATCCGTTAAAAGTAGTGGAAGATCTTTTATTGATCATTCAAGTTATGTTGGGGTTAGGCGTTATCTGGGCATTTTTTTCCATTTTCTATGCTCTAGGTGGGGGTACGGCAGCCGATCTTATTAACCCAAACTCTTGGTAATAAGCGCTAATTGGTAGATCAGCGCTTTGATCTGCAATTTATCAAGGTTACAGGCAAGTTAAGCTGACTTGTCTATTCTGGCTAAACTAATTGCTTGCCCCGTTTATACCGATTGCATTAATTGCTCAATTTCTTGGACTGTGCGGGGAACGTCGGCTGATAAGTTTTCAAATCCATTGTCAGTGACTAGGATATCATCCTCAATACGGATCCCCATACCGCGGTAGGCTTCAGGAATACCTTCAGCATTTAACGGTATATAAATACCGGGCTCTATTGTAAATACCATTCCAGCTTCTAAAGTACGCCAATCTCCTTGTTGATCATGATACGGACCCACGTCGTGAACATCCATTCCAAGCCAATGACCAGTTTTATGCACGGTAAATCGCTTGTAGCTCTCAGTTGCCATGATCTCTTCAATTGAACCCGTAAGTAGCCCTAGCTCTTTTAGTCCTTGAGCCATCACCTGCATACAGGTTTCATATAGTACGTTCCAACTAGCGCCAGGCTTTACTTTGGCAATTGCTTGGTCAAGTGCGCTTAATACTAGTTGATAAATTACTTTTTGCTCTGCTGTAAATCTGCCATTTACAGGATAGCTGCGGGTAATATCTGCGGCATAATGTTCATATTCACCGCCTGCATCAATCAATAGCATTTGTCCGTCAACTAGTTCGCAGCAATTTTGTTCGTAATGCAAACAACATGCATTATTGCCTCCGGCTACGATATTCGGGTAAGCGACATCGTTACAGCCGCCTTTAGAGATAGTGAAATCAAAAAGGGATGATAGCTCTCGTTCATTAACGCCGGGTTTACAGGCACGCATGACCGCGATGTGCCCGGCAACGGAGGCTCTGACTGCTGAACGGATTTTTTTGATCTCATTCTCGTCTTTTATTACCCGCTTTTGATGCAACAGCTCGGCTAGTGGTTTAATGCTAGTAAATTGTTTTGGTGTATCAAAGGAGCAATGGTGTCTTTGATAATTTGCCCAATTCACGATTTGTGCAGCAAAGCGACCTAATTCATCACTTATATAGATATTTGTAGTCCTGTTTAACAGTGGTAGAAGGGTATCCTCCAGATCTGCGATGCTATAGCCTTTATCTGCACCATATATTGAAACTGCACCTTCAACTCCAGCACGTTCTCCAAAGCTGACCTCCTGTGCATGATCTTTAGGCCTACAAAATAATAAGTATTCGTAGCTTTCATGCTTAACTAATATTGCTACAGCGTCAGGTTCTTCAAATCCAGTAAGATAGAGAAAGTCATTGTCTTGTCTAAAGTGATACTTAATATTTTTACTGCGTACTTTTTGTTGGTAGCCAGCGATAATTGCGACACTGTTCTCTGGCAGCTCAGCAAGTAGAGCTTGGCGTCTTTGTTGGTAGATATCAGACATCTTGTTATTTTCCCTATCTTTACTAAAACAGTAATGATTAGCTACGAATGGATAAAATGGTATACTTTATTCATTACACGATATTCGCTGCTTTATAGCAAGTTCACGGTGCAATTTCTTGTAAGGAATGAAATAATAATAGCTATTGCATATTAGAGAGAATGTATTGTGAATCGAGCGGTATTTTTAGACAGAGATGGCGTTATCAATTTAGACCATGGTTATGTACACCAAGTAGACGATTTTGAATATGTAGACGGTGTATTTGACGCGTGCGCATCTCTAAAGGATATGGGGTATTTGCTTGCTGTCGTTACCAATCAGTCAGGTATTGCTCGAGGAATGTATAGCGAAGACCAATTTCACTCATTAACAGAGTGGATGGATTGGAACTTTGTCGATAAAGGTGTTGAGCTTGATGGGATCTACTATTGCCCGCATCATGCAGAAAAAGGCATTGGTGAATACAAAATTGATTGTGATTGCCGTAAGCCAAAACCAGGTATGCTTAACTCAGCAGCGCAATTTTTGAAAATCGATTTATCTCAATCAGTCATGGTGGGTGATAAACGCGATGATATGTTAGCTGCTCAGGCGGCAGGTGTGCCGACTCGTATTTTAGTTAGAACGGGTAAGACGGTGACTGATGATGCTATCGCCGCTGCCACAGTTGTTTTAGATTCAATTGCCGATGTGCCTGAGTATTTAGCTAATCAGGGCTAGTGTGCAAGTTAAATAGTAAAACGCAACACTATATATGATTCATCTAGGCGCCTACTTTGACATATATAAGCTAATGTCGTGAAACGTAATACCTCATAACTCAGTTATGAGGTATTTTTGTTTTCAGCCCTAAACCACCTTCTTCAGTAGGTGGAGCTTTTACTTTGCTATATGTAGATCTTATTGACGGGATTGGGCTTTTACAACTCGCGACTCCTACGTTAAATAGGCCGTTTAGCCGTTAAAAAGCACATATTGTGCAGTAACTATTCGTTTGATTCGAAAAAGCTAATTTTATTACAGAAAGAGGGTTGCGCTAGTCCGAGAACTCCCTATAATGCGCATCCACTGACACGGCACAGCAGGCCAACTAGCTAAACGAAAGCTTAGGTAGCAAGGGACTTGCAGCGGTGTTAGAGAGTTAGTATGCCTTAGGATGATAACTCTGGTGAAAGCGGTTTAAGAGCTTCTTGCAATGACTTCTGATTAAGAAATCAACGCTTGAAAAACTTCTTAAAATAAACGCTTGACGCCAACAACGGGAAGTGTAGAATACGCACCCCTAGCCACTTGGAACGGTTCGCAAGAACGCCAATGATGGCAACGCTCTTTAACAATATGACAAGCAAATCTGTGTGGGCACTCACAGAGATTAAGTTATTCGAAACTGTCTTCTAACGAAGCAGTCAAAAATTACTTAATGAATGAGTGTTCATAGCAACTTTGGTCTTCACTTTCTTATAGAAAGTAAAATCAAAAATAATTTATGTAATACAGAATTCGTTGAGCCGCTGATTTCTCCTTACTTGTAAGGTGGATGAAGCAAACAAAACTTTAATTGAAGAGTTTGATCATGGCTCAGATTGAACGCTGGCGGCAGGCCTAACACATGCAAGTCGAGCGGTAACACAAGGGAGCTTGCTCCTGAGGTGACGAGCGGCGGACGGGTGAGTAATGCCTAGGTATCTGCCCAGTCGAGGGGGATAACAGTTGGAAACGACTGCTAATACCGCATACGCCCTACGGGGGAAAGGAGGGGACCTTCGGGCCTTCCGCGATTGGATGAACCTAGGTGGGATTAGCTAGTTGGTGAGGTAATGGCTCACCAAGGCGACGATCCCTAGCTGGTCTGAGAGGATGATCAGCCACACTGGAACTGAGACACGGTCCAGACTCCTACGGGAGGCAGCAGTGGGGAATATTGCACAATGGGCGAAAGCCTGATGCAGCCATGCCGCGTGTGTGAAGAAGGCCTTCGGGTTGTAAAGCACTTTCAGCGAGGAGGAAAGGTTAGTGATTAATACTCACTAGCTGTGACGTTACTCGCAGAAGAAGCACCGGCTAACTTCGTGCCAGCAGCCGCGGTAATACGAGGGGTGCAAGCG
>NZ_JALNTW010000029.1 GCF_023161665.1 Shewanella sp. 1CM18E | reverse complement strand
GAGCGGTAGTTCAGTTGGTTAGAATACCGGCCTGTCACGCCGGGGGTCGCGGGTTCGAGTCCCGTCCGCTCCGCCAATTTAAAGTAAGACAAGGTTATTTGCTAGTGACATAGCAGTAACCACAGAAATCGACATAATGATTTCTAAAAAAAGTTTTGGAGCGGTAGTTCAGTTGGTTAGAATACCGGCCTGTCACGCCGGGGGTCGCGGGTTCGAGTCCCGTCCGCTCCGCCAATTTAAAGTAAGACAAGGTTATTTGCTAGTGACATAGCAGTAACCACAGAAATCGACATAATGATTTCTAAAAAAAGTTTTGGAGCGGTAGTTCAGTTGGTTAGAATACCGGCCTGTCACGCCGGGGGTCGCGGGTTCGAGTCCCGTCCGCTCCGCCAAACTAAGATTAAAGCCTTCACAGTAATGTGAAGGCTTTTTTCGTTTCTGGTAAGTTTAAAAATGGCGGTCGCGGGTTCGTCAGTATTCCGAGAATCCCTTGTGCCAAACTAAGAATAAAGCCTTCACAACAAACGATTATTACCGTCAAAACACCTACACTGATTGGTTGTTTATATCTTCCATTTTCTGATCTTGCTTAGTATTTGAGCCACTCTTATAGAACTAAACAATTTAACGATAATTTTGATTTACTTTTCTTGGTGTTATCGTATTTTACTCAAGTTTAGCTATAGTTTTTACACACAACGGCATGTTTTAACAAACAGCGTTTCGATTGAAACGATCAGATAAGGAAATAGGCTATGCTGGAGCAGATCACTGCGATGCTTGCTTTGCTAGGTGTTTTATCGTTGTTTTGTCAGTGGATAGGTTGGAAGTTAAGGCTCCCAGCTATATTACCGCTATTACTTTGTGGCTTATTACTTGGGCCAGGGCTTGGCTTTTTGCAACCAGACGTCATATTTGGCGATTTGCTATTTCCCATCATTTCTCTGGGTGTTGCCGTTATTTTATTTGAAGGCGCGCTAACCCTTAATTTTAAAGAGATCCAAGAACATGGCGTGATGGTGACCCGGCTTGTTACTTTAGGCACGGTGATCACTTGGGCTTGTATTGCTGTTGGTACCTTCTATTTACTCAATTTTGAATGGTCAATGGCTTTGCTATTTGGCGCATTAGTCGTAGTTACGGGACCGACGGTTATTGTTCCTATGCTTCGAAGCGTAAGGCCTAAAACCGAGCTAGCGAGTATTTTACGTTGGGAGGGGATTGTCATTGACCCCATAGGTGCACTACTTGCGGTATTAGTGTTTGAATATATTGCGGTAGCGGCAGATCCTACCACTCATGTATTGCACGCTTTGAGCGCTATGTTGGCCATTGGCTTGGGCTTTGGCGCTATCAGCGGTTACTTAGTCGGGCTGGTATTACGTAATAATCTGTTGCCACATTATTTGCGCAATACGGCAGTGCTCACTTTAATGCTAGCGGTATTCGTAGGTTCAAACCTCCTTCAAGAAGAAGCGGGCCTGCTTTCAGTTACAGTTATGGGTATTTGGCTCGCCAATATGAAAGGCGTTGATATTGCCGATATTCTTGAATTTAAAGAAACACTAACAGTACTGCTTATCTCTGCATTGTTTATTCTCTTAGCGGCCAGGCTAAACGCTGATGCGCTATTAAGTTTAGGCTGGGAAGGCTTAGCGCTGCTTGCAGTGGTAATGTTAGTTGCTCGCCCACTTAGCATTTGGTGTTGTGGTGTGGGGACCTCGCTTTCTAAAGGCGATAAGTGGTTTTTAAGCTGGGTGGCACCTCGTGGTATTGTTGCAGCAGCGGTGTCGTCACTGTTCGCGATTAAGCTTGAAGCCATTGGGATTAAAGGTGCTGAAATGATAGTGCCACTGGTGTTTTTAATTATTATTGGTACGGTTGTTATTCAAAGCTTAACGGCTGGGCGCTGGGCCAAAATATTAGGTGTAACCGCTGATTCGTCTCAAGGGTTATTGATTTTTGGCGCATCAAGTTTTCCGCGAGCTTTGGCTAAGACGCTGCAATCAAAAGGCGTTACCGTTTTACTTGCTGATAATAACTGGGACAATATTCGTCTAGCGAGAATGGACAACATTCCGGTTTACTTTGGTAATCCTGCATCGGAGCATGCTGAAAACCATATGAATATGGCAGGGATTGGTAGAGTATTGGTTATGTCGCCATATAGGCAGCTTAACCCTTTGGTGAGTTTTTACTTTCAAGACGTATTTGGTGGTGAAAAGGTATTCGGGCTTAATAATGGTGAAGCATCGAGCGCAAGACACCAGTTATCTGAATCTTATTTAAAACGTTTATGCCTTTTTGGTGAAGGGGTTTCCTACTCAAAACTCGCCAGTTTAATGGCTAAGGGCGCGAGCATAAAAAGTACTCGCCTGACCGACAGCTTTAATTACAGCATGTTTATGGAACAGTATGCACAGTCTGCAATTCCGCTTATTTATCTTCAAGACGGTAAGGTTAGAGTGATCAGCGCTGCAGCAGAACCTGAGTTGCCATCAGGTGTAGAGCTAATTAGCTTGATCCCTGCTGATGTACAAAAACTAGAACCAAGTAGCGATGCACCAGTTACTGAAACTGCAGTAACTGAGACAATAACAACCGAGATTAAAATTACTGACGCTAATACTACTAAGAGTAAAGACTCGGTAAGTGATTAACTCGCGTGCGCCGGTAGTTTAAAACTGAAGTTAAGCCTATATCTAAGCCTATATTTGAGCTTATATTTTAAGAGGGTTGATAAACTTCAATTGTTGTGAACAAAAATACAGTGAAAGCAGTGCTAGCAATAGCGCTGCTTTATTTTGTTTTCAGCCCTAAACCACCTACTTCAGTAGGTGGTTATCATCAATTAGGCTTTGCCTGAAGTCCGTTTAATGGAATTTCGGAGTTAAGGCGATGTTTAACGACTTATAAGCACGCCGACATTTTTGAAAGAAAAGGGTCCATGGAGGCTCGCTTATCGCATCCATGCGATACACGGCTTATAAGTTCATTTAAACATAGCTTACAAGCTCAATTGATACGTGAGCTTTGCTAATAGTGCGGTACAAGCTTCTAAATCAGGGCCACAAATGTTCCTTACATTTGTTGGCATTTCCACCAATCCATGGCGGTCAGTGATTTAGTAGAGCCTATAGGGATATATTTACGGCGTCTTGTTAACGCACGGTAGGAAAGCTCCCTTTTAGGGAGTCCGCTTCATAAGGGCTAGCAAAGCCACCTTCTTCAGAAGGTGGATCTTTTACAATTTTATACTTGATAGAGAATGATGGTGTGGTTCTCAGTTAGATATTGATATTTGGTTGTTTTTGTATAGGTGTTTTATTTGGCCGCGGAGATTTAAAGCACTGTTCCAAATCTAAGTTTAATCTAGCTGCCACCGTTTGATTACTATTATTGTCAGGATTAATAACTGGCACGTTTAAAGATCGCTTTCAAAGAGTAGTTTCAGCCCCCGAAAAATCCCAACCAAACGAGCACTAAGCTGCAATTCAATCTCATCCGAGTTCGTTGTTATTTCGTTACACAGAAAACTCTTTTCATTAACACTTGAGCTTACAACACTTGCGGTAAATGTTAGTCTTGCCGGCCTGATTTTAGATAAATATCAAAAGGAATGAGTGACATGGACACGTCACAACTGCTGATTAATTTTTTGCTTTTTATGCTATTGCCAATATGGGGGATAGCTGGGCTGGCGGATTGGTTTTGCCACCGCGCCACCAAAATTGAACATACTTCAGGGGTTAAAGAGACCTTAATGCATTCGGTTATGGGCATTCAAATCGCCATTCCATTGGTACTATGCTTACTCTATACCGTAAACGTGCTTATCCTCATTATTTGCTTATTTACTTGGGTGTTACATGAAGTGGTTGCCCATGCTGACGTTAGATATGCCGCTCCCAAACGGGAAATTTCGATTTGGGAAATGCATGCTCATAACTATCTTGGCACCCTACCAATGTACATGTTGATCACCATTATTATCATTAATTGGCCGCAATTTATTAATTTAATTAGCTTAAATTGGCAGGGAAATATGTCTCTGGTACCGGTAGAGACACCTCACGGTGGCAGTGCTTATTTTGTTAGTTACTTGAGCTTTATGGCCGTTGTATGTGTATTTCCCTATATAGAAGAAAATATTCGTTGTATTCGAGTGGCGATGAAAAAGAGGGCCGTTAATTGAGCGTATATATCAATAGTACCGGGCACTTCCTGCCCGGGCCTGCCATAAATAACGATGAGATTGAGACTATCTTAGGTTTAGTTAATGGCAAAAAAAGCCGTCTAAAGCGGAAGATTTTACAGTCTAATGGCATCAAGACTCGTCATTACGCGATAAACCAGCAACAAGAAACGCAAATTTCAAACAGTGAAATGGCCGCGAATGCGGGCAAAAGGTGTTTAGATAACAGTTACATTCCTCCTAATCAGGTAGAAATGCTCAGTGTTGCCACGAGTCAGGGCGATATAGTTTTACCAGGCTTTGGTAGCATGGTTCAAGCAGAGCTAGATATTAGCGGTGTAGAGCTACAAACCAGTCACGGGATTTGTTCAAGCAGCATGATGGCGCTTAAAGCGGCTTATACCAATATTAAAGCCCAAGAGTCTAATAATGCTTTAGTGATCGCCAGTGAACTGGCATCTCGCTTGTTTAAACATACACGATATGAGCAAGTTACAGGTAATGAGATTGATTTTAATGCTGAGTTTTTACGCTGGATGCTATCAGATGGCGCAGGCGCGCTATTGCTTGAGGATCAGCCGAGAAAAACTGGCAAAAGTCTACGTATTGATTGGATAAAAAGCTTTTCACATGCAGATGTATATCCGGTTTGTATGTCAGTTGGTAAGCCAAAAGACAGTGATAAAAGCTGGCAGGATTTTGCAACCTACAGCGAGGCAGAGCAGGCCGGAGCGCTGTTATTACGTCAAGACGTGCGCTTACTCGACAATATTGTTGCCGTTGGTGTGAATGGTTTTTTAAAGTTACAGCAAGATAAGATGTTTAACGTCGATGAAGTTGACCATGTGTTATGTCATTTTTCATCGGCTTACTTTAAAAGCAAGATTGTCGATATGCTTAGCGTTGCCGGTGTGCAGATCCCTGAGCATAAATGGTACACCAACCTTTATGAGCGCGGTAACACTGGCTGCGCCTCGATTTTTATTATGTTAGATGAATTTCTATCGAGCCATTCTTTAACTGTGGGCGAAACCCTGTTTTGCATGGTGCCGGAAAGCGGCCGATTCAATTGTGCTTATATGCACCTAACTGTAGTGGAGTAGATAATGGCTGAACATGTATTAACCGCTTCGGGCCAAGCCTGCTTGCAGTCATTACTTAAGATTTGGTTTGATTTCGATCTTGCGTTATCCAAGGTGCCTATCGTTAAACGCTTAGAGCAGAATAGACTAAGTCATCAAGATTACCAAAAGCTACTGCTTAATTTGCGCCAACAAGTGATTGAAGGTTCGCGTTGGATCACCCGCTGCGCCTCTAGCTTTAATCGTGATTATGCTGATGTGCGCTCAATAGTGATTGGTCACGCTAAAGACGAGCATAAAGACTTTTTACTATTAGAAAGTGATTACCTTGTAACCGGAGGCGATGTCAGTGTGATTCAAGCTGCAAGCAAAAATATTGGCTCTGAAGCACTACACGGTTTTCTTATGTATCGTGCCAGCCAAGAAAACCCCATTGATCTTATTGGCGCCATGTGGATTATCGAAGGCTTAGGCAACAAGATGGCTGGCAAGTGGGCTGAATTGGTTGAAGAACAGCTTAATCTGCCTCAATCAGCCACACGGTTTATGCGTTATCATGGTGAAAACGATGAGCATCATCTAGAAGAGTTATATAAGTTAGTGGATCGTGTGGCGACCAATGACGCAGCGATTAAGGCGATAGCGCGCACCGCAAAAGTAGTTGCCAGGCTTTATATCTTGCAACTTGAGGAGATAGACAGTGACTAAGCAACGCCAGAGTGCATTTATCCGCGCAATTGCTGCAGATAATTCACTGCCGATAGAAAAGGTCGCATTAGAACTTTGGATTAAAGATCTCGACAACCCTTTTCGCTGGACATTAAGGCCGATATTACAGCTGTTTTTTGCGCTATTGCTGCATCTAACCTGGTTTTTAAAGCGTTTACCTTTCCCTCAATTTAGTGGCCATACTTTATTGCAAAAGATGATCTGCTGGTTTTGTAAGAATTTGGTCTCTCCAGAAGCCAATCTTCTTATTTTAAGGCACTTTGCTACTGAATCGAATGTACTTAACTTCTTGTCAGAAAACTCAGGCAAATCGGTATTTGTCGATCTTTACCCTAAGTGTGTTGATGACATGCTGCACGATACCTTTGTTAAGCATGACCAAGAGCTATTTGATGCTTTTTATCATTTAGGTGATGCTAAAGAGGCCGAATATAAACCGCGCTCGGCGCTAACGTGGCAGCGTTGGCAAGCAATAGATATGCAAGATTTTCAACTTGAGCGTAAAGCTAGCCAAGTGATTGACTTTGAAACGGCTCACGCATTATTTATGTGCCTGTTTTGTTTTCTACTTAAACGCGATGAGTACCGAGATGCAATTAATGGTTTTAATCTAGATCAGTCAATTGCAATCCGTATTGGTCGGATAATTGATAAACCTGAAATCGTTGAGATGGCCTATAACAAATATCCGCATTACTTAGTTGGCCCATGGGATCTAAGCCAGCGGTTTTTGATGCATGGCTTTTTTACCGAATACTTATATGCAGAATTGGAGCAGATAAGAAAGCCTGAGGCATGTACGAATAAGAGCAAAGCATCAGAACAGCAAGCTTAGTTTTAGTTTGCAGCAATGGAGCGCTGCACTTACTCGGCCTTTAGATGGCTTAAGCTGCATTAACGAGGATTGATGACGATATGAAAGTAATGATAATTACCGACATATTTGGAGTATGTGAGTCTAGTGACTTATTGATTTCAAATATAAATAATATTGATTTGGTTCATGTCATCGACCCTTATGCAGGGGAGCGCAATTATTTTGCGAATGAGCAACAAGCTTATCGTGCGTTTGTTGAGCGTTGTGGCCATGAAGATTACTATTTGTTGGCTGAGGCGTTATTCCATCAACTTGAACCAGATCTGATCATTGGTTTTAGCGCCGGAGCCAATGTGGCGTGGCGTTTATCTGGTGAGCTGAAAGCAAAAAATAAGCTATTTCGCTGTTTTTACCCAACTCGTATCCACCAATATTTAGCGGCTAAACCTATCGCTAAGATGGAAGTCATTTTCCCTCAACAAGAACCTGGCTTTGATGTGAATGAAGTTGCGACCATTATTAATGACTTTGATAATCTTGAACTGCAAGTGACTCCCTACCAACACGGTTTTATGAATCAAAGCTCACAGGCTTATGAGCAACAAGGCTTTCAATTCGGTATAGACGTTATTGCTAACGCGATTAAAAGATAGTAATCAATTGTATTAATAATATTGAATGGTTAACAAAGGTTGTTTAAGGAAATGATTGCTATCAGAAAAGCGCAAAACTCAGATGTTGATGCCATTTTTGCTCTACGTAGTCGCAGTATTATCGCTAAATGCGCAGGTTTTTACTCAGAAGAGCAACTCGATTTTTGGACACAAGGTGAGGTAACAACTGAGTTTACTCGTGATGTTATTGATAACTTCTATGTGTCAGTGATTGCAGGGCAGGTGATTGGAAGCGGTAAACTTAATATTGCAACAGGTATGCTCGATGCAATTTTTGTTGAGCCAGAATTTTTCGGTAAAGGTGCAGCCAAGCAAATGCTGGTATTTCTCGAAGCGCTTGCGATAAAGCATAATCTGCCAAGCCTTAAGCTTGATTCGACCTTAAATGCGGCGCCATTTTACCGTGGTTGTGGTTTTATCGGCGAGCAAGTATCAAGTTATCATTCACCTAGAGGCATAACTTTAGATTGCGTACCTATGTCTAAGAACTTGTTAGTATAAAAACTTGTAGTCTGAAAGCTTGGCTATCAATATAGACTTTGCTCCATGAGTAAACTTTGTTTGTTCTCGTCAATTAGCGGTTTTAGATATGCAGACAAACAACTTTGAGTTGGCCTTTATTTGTTCACCTTGCGACTTATTTAGCCATAAAATAACTCCCTTTTTATTGTTCGTGAAAGAACAACACAGGCTGTGACTAGGATACAAAAAGTCACAGTCGAAATGTTCATTGCTTTTATGTGATCTAGCTTGCGTAAAATCTAAAAAAAAGTATCAACATCAGCCATATAACACACTTTTATATATTGCTCAGGGGTAAGGTAATAATTACCTAGTGCCTGAAAGCAGGTCAATTCATCATTACAAGGTGAGTTATGTCATTTGCCGATTTACGTTTATCTTTAGCAACACAAAGCCTTGATCTTGTTATGCGGCATACCATTATGCAGTCGCTGAGTTTAGCAGATGCAAAAGCATTTCCACTTGGGCAATCATCCGTAGGCTTCACTAACGATCAGCATATAGAAACCCTCTATATTCATATTCCTTTTTGCCACACACTGTGCCGTTTTTGCTCGTTTCATAAAATTAAATATAACCAACAAAAAGCCTTAGTTTACTTTGAGGCACTGCGTAAAGAAATAAGGCGAGTTATCGATGCTGGCTTACGGTTTAATCGTGTATATATTGGTGGTGGAACCACCACTATCCTAGAAGGCGAGTTAGTTAAAACCATTGAGCTTATTAAAAGTTTAACCCATGTGCGTGAAGTTTCGTGTGAAACCGATCCTAGCTATTTTAAAACTGGTAAGCCTGAATTGCTTAATGGTTTGGTTGATAGAATGTCTATAGGGCTACAGAGCTTTGATGACAATATATTAAAAGCCAGTGGCCGCTTTGAAAAGTTTGGCTCGGGTGATGAACAAGCGATTGATATTCAAAAGGGGATTGAGCTTTTCCCGACGGTGAATGTTGACCTAATGTACGGCTTTAAAGGCCAAACACCAGACAGCGTAGTTGCTGATATTTCACGGATGATCCAACTTGAACCAGATCAAATCACTACCTATCCATTGACGCTAGGAATTGGTAAGAGTCGTAAAAAGTCTCAATGTTTAGCGGGTGATCCTAGAGATTTATGGCCACAGTTTTTAGCGGTTAAACAGGCAATGTCTGACCGTTATGCGATGGAGTTCCCTTGGACATATAGCCGTAACTTTGGCCAGCATGTTGAGAATAAATATGTTCTTGATGGTGAAAACTGCTTTGGTGTTGGTTCTGGCGCTTTTGGCCGTTTTGGCCAACAATTTCAAGTATCTAGCTTTGATATTGATGGCTATATTCAACTGATTAATCAAGGCAATGTTGGTACTAGTCATCATAAAATGTTGAGTAATAAATCAATTAACCAACATCATTTAATGATTATGATGGGCAAAGGTTATTTAGATAATGCACTCTTTAAGGCGCATACTGGTAAAAGCTTATGGCAGGCGTTCCCGTTAGAGTTGAGCTATTTATTAGCATCTGGCGCGCTAATAAAAGATGGTGAGAGCTATAGAACAACCGAGTCTGGGCAGTTTATCGCGTTAAAAATGTTCAGTGGTTTCTTAGCAGGCATGGATTACTTACGTGAGCAGGCGATTGATTTAGCTGCCTAGTGTTGTTTAAAAGCGGCATATTATTTAGTTTGTGAAAGGGCTTTGGATTAAGTCCTTTAGCGAGTTTCCAGTAAGCCAATGCGAGTTGCTAGCCAATACCTTTTAGCGCTAACTCCAATAGTTTGTTAACTTGATAAAGTCTCAAATCTAAACGGCAAATAAAGGAGAAGCTTTGATTGAATTATCTACTGCTAAGGATTTAGTTGGCGCAGCGGAGCTTACCTTAACCAATATGCAGCCATACTATAAAAAGTATCGGCTAGACTGGGATCGAACAACTATCTTAACTATGACAGAGGATTTGAATAATCAGCAGATCTCACTCGATGGAGAGGCTGTAGGAGTTTTGAGGTTGTTATTTGCGGCTGACGTTTGTCAGCTTCGTGATCTGCAAATTGATAACCATTTTCAAAATAGAGGCATTGGCAAGCAGGTACTAAGGGAAGTCGTGCGCTTAGCTGAGCACGAGAGCTTAAAATGTATTGAGCTTAAAGTGTTTCAAATTAGCCCTGCGGTCAGGCTTTACCAGCGCTTTGGCTTTAGTGTGCAGCAGCAAGACGAACGATTTTTTTATATGCAGTATCAACTGAGCAAGGGGGCTAGTTAATAGCCTTTTGCTAACGCTTTTTAAACCTATTCATTAGGAGTTAACCATGAAAGGCCATTTGTACAAAGTCACTCTAGAGCACTTAGAAGACGCCAAAGGGCAGACTATCGATGACAGTAGCTTAGCGTTCGAGACGCGTAATCATGACGATATTTTTAAAATTGTCGAGATGATTAAAGTTAAAATGGACCTAGAAGAGGCGGATGCCATCGCCTTTGCAGTTGGGTTAAAACTCTTTGGCGAAGTGATGTTAAACAATCGCGATGTGGAGTTGTTTAAACAGTTCAAACCGCATATGACAGACTTTATGAAACAACTGAAGCAACAATAAATCGGCAACTTTTAAAGATAGCTGCAAATAAAAAAGGCTTAAGTTAATCACTTAAGCCTTTTTAGCTATATCTAGTCTTGGAATGGCTTAACGATTAAGCCGCTTCAAACTGCTTAGCGTATTCAAGTGTGCGGGCTTTTAGCTCTTCAGGGTCAAAGTCATCAACATTAATTGATTTCATACGACCAATCTCAGCGCGTTCAAGAAGCGCAATTTCAGATTCACTTAACACACCTAATGCTTTACCTTCTGCAGCAACTTTATCTAGCCACATAAAGGGTAGGCGCTTACCGGCTGCTTTACAGACTTTGTCGTAAATAGGCTCTGACGCCAAAATATCCTTAAATGTTTGCTCCTGAATACCAACTGTGTTGTGCTCGCTGGCAGTCCAGAATTGACCTTTACCTAAGCGGTCACGGCTGGCGCAAGGCGTTTGCATGATTTTAGCCACCTTGTGGTCAAGCATATCGCTTGGACGTTTAAGTGGGCGGCCAAATGGGAAGATCACTGCACGTAGTGCAATACCTAAGCCCATAGGGAAGTTATCCAGTAACTCATCGAGTGAAGATTGCAGTTTATACAGTGAATCTTCAACCGCCCATTGAACTAGTGGTAGATCTTCAGTTAAACGGCCCTCATCTTCGTAACGCTTAAGTGTTGCTGATGCAAGATACAGTTGACTGAGTAAGTCACCAAGACGTGCTGAAATACGCTCTTTACGCTTAAGGTTGCCACCAAGGGTTGCCATCGCTAAGTCTGATAGCAGTGCTAAGTTGGCACTAAAGCGGTTCATTTGTTGATAGTAGCGCTTAGTTTTATCTGAGTAGGGCGCATTAGAGAAGCGGCTTGAAGTTAAGCCCATCCAAAAACTACGTATTAGATTGCTGGTGGTAAAGCCAATGTGACCAAAGATAGCCGCGTCAAAGTCACGTAAACCTTTGCTTGCATCTGGATCAAATGCCGACTCCATTTCAGCTAATACATATGGATGACAGCGAATTGCACCTTGACCATAAATAATCATTGAACGAGTAAGAATGTTTGCACCCTCTACGGTAATCGCAATGGGCGCTGCTTGGTAACCACGGCCTAAATAGTTATTTGGGCCTAAGCATACGCCTTTACCACCGTGAATATCCATAGCGTCGATAACGCATTTTTGCATTCTGTCGGTTAGGTGATATTTCACAATAGCTGAAATCACTGATGGCTTTTCACCAAGGTCGATACCCGTTGTTGTTAATGAGGTTACCGCGTCCATTAGGTAAGCGTTACCACCAATACGTGCCATTGGCTCTTCAATACCTTCAAGTTTACCAATTGGTAGCTTAAATTGACGACGAATACGAGCATAAGCACCTGTTGCTAGTGCGGCGGTTTTAATGCCACCAGCAGAGTTTGATGGCAGGGTAATGCCGCGGCCTACAGATAAACACTCAACTAGCATTCTCCAGCCTTGGCCGGCCATTTCGGCGCCGCCAATAATAAAGCTAAGTGGTACAAAGACTTCGTTACCGCGGGTCGGGCCATTTTGGAACATACAGTTTAGCGGGAAGTGACGGCGACCTGTTTCCACCCCTTCAATATCTGTAGGAATTAGGGCGCAGGTAATGCCTAAATCTTCTTGCTTACCCAATAGTTGGTCTGGATCTCTAAGCTTGAATGCAAGACCGAGTACCGTGGCGACTGGTGCAAGCGTAATATAGCGCTTGTTCCAAGTGAGCTTCATCCCGAGAACTTCTTCACCTTCCCATTCGCCTTTACATACGATGCCGAAATCAGGGATCGCACCTGCATCACTGCCAGCTTCTGGGCTAGTTAAGGCAAAACAAGGCACTTCAAGGCCTTGAGCAAGGCGGGGCAGATAATGGTCTTGCTGAGCTTTAGTACCATAATGCTGAAGTAGCTCACCTGGGCCTAAAGAGTTAGGTACACCAACGGTGGATGCTAATTCGCTGCTTAAACCTGCAAGCTTTTGCAGTACGCGAGATTGCGCATAAGCGGAGTATTCTAAACCGCCATACTTCTTTTTAATAATCATCGCAAAGAAGCCATGATCTTTTAGGTATTGCCAAATTTCTTCAGGTAAGTCTGCTAGCTCGTGAGAGACCTGATGCTGGTTTAGCATGCGGCAAACTTCTTCAACAGGGCCGTCTAAAAAGGCTTGTTCTTCAGCACTTAGTGTGGCTTTTGGGTAATTATGCAGTTTGCTCCAGTCTGGTTTGCCTGCAAATAAATCCGCTTCCCACCAAGTGGTTCCGGCTTCAATCGCTTCTTTTTCAGTAGACGACATTTCTGGCATGATCCCGCGATACATTTTAAGTAATGGGCGGGTGATAACGTTTTGTCTAAATGAGCTGATATTAAGTGGCAGTGCAACAGCAAGAAAAATCAGCCAAAGTAGGCCGCTTGCATTACCTATACCTGTTGCTACTGCTAATACCGCAGCGGTGCCTAAGGTGGCGGTGAGTAGAGAGACTCTGAGATAAGCAAAAGCGCCTATCGCAACTATTATTGCCAAGATCCAAAGTAGGGTCGTCACTGTAATTCTCCTTGTATGCGTGACCTAAAGTTGACCTAAAGGCACTTGTTTTTGGTTCTACCTCACAATTATAGTGCGTGGTCAGACCTGTGTCTCATAAAATCTAAACCTTAGTTAATTTTAATACAAGCATTTTTCAAACAAATGTTTAAATTATTTGCAACGCTTTAGATTCCCCAAAGCCGATCAAGTGGTTAGAATAAAAGGTATCAAGTTGTAGATAGAGCGGGATGAAGATTAATGTGTGAGTTACTGGCCATGAGTGCCAATGTTCCGACAGATATTGTATTTAGTTTCACTGGACTAGCCGAAAGAGGTGGCGTAACCGGACCACATGTTGATGGCTGGGGCATTACTTTTTATGAAGGCAAAGGCAGCCGTACATTTAAAGACGCGCGCCCAAGCAGTGAGTCCCATGTTGCACAGCTTATTAAGTCTTATCCGATAAAAAGCGAAGTGGTGGTGAGTCATATCCGCCAAGCCAACCGCGGCTGTGTGTCGCTTGAAAATACTCACCCGTTTACTCGTGAGCTGTGGGGCCAATACTGGACCTATGCACACAATGGTCAATTAAGTGATTATGAAGATAAGTTTGTAGCTCGTCGTTTTGCTGCTGTGGGTGATACTGACAGTGAAATGGCTTTTTGTTGGATTATGGATAAAGTTGTAGAAAAGTTTGGTGATCGCGCTCCTGAAGATCGCTTAGCGGTTTACCATTATATTTCGACTTTAGCTGATGAGATCCGCGCTTTAGGTGTGTTTAACATGATCTTAAGCGATGGTGAACATTTGATGAGTTACTGTAGTAATAATCTATGCTACATCACGCGCCGAGCGCCTTTTGGTAAAGCAAAATTAATTGATACTGATGTGGTGATTGATTTCGATAAAGAAACCACACCAAATGACATTGTTACCGTGATTGCGACTCGTCCTTTAACTAAAGATGAGCAATGGAATGTACTGAGCCCAGGTGAGTGGAAATTGTTTAAAAAAGGTGAGTTAGTTAGCTCATCAGTGAGTTAGCCGTTTACGGGAAAATAGTTGATGAACAAGCTCGCTAAGTGATCCTTAGCGAGCTTTTTGTTTTCAGCCCTAAACCACCTACTTCAGTAGGTGGTTATCATCAATTAGGCTTTGCCTGAAGTACGTTTAAT
>NZ_JALNTW010000028.1 GCF_023161665.1 Shewanella sp. 1CM18E | reverse complement strand
AATTCCATTAAACGGACTTCAGGCAAAGCCTAATTGATGATAACCACCTACTGAAGTAGGTGGTTTAGGGCTGAAAATAAAAAACCGAGTGATAGACACTCGGTTTGATTTCTAGTTGCAACGGCAACTCAAAAGCCCATTGCGTACTTAAGCACTTGCTTTTTAATTGGGCTATCTATATTGGCCAGTTTTAATGCGCCATTACGGATCAACTTAAGCGGCAAAATATCATTACTAAAGCTGGCATAGAAAAGATCCATAGTCGACATCATTAATTGGTTGTCACGATAGCGAGACTTTTGATATTCAGCCAATACAGGTGCTTGCCACCAGCCATTATCATCTTCTAGGTGCTTGCCAATCGTCGTCACCAGAGCATCGACATCTTTAAAGCCAAGATTAACACCCTGTCCTGCTAACGGGTTGATAGTATGAGCGGCATCGCCAAGGATCACTAAGTTATTGCGATAATAGGTTTGCGCGTGACGCCTAGTGAGCTTAAAGCTCGCTTTACTTACCACGGTAAAGTCTCTATCTAACCGGCTCGGAAAGTGCTGATCTATTTGCGCTTGTAAAGCTTTATTGTTGAGCTGAGTTAACTGAGCAATCTTATTAGCTTCATCGTACCAAACCAGCGAAGCATTGTTACCCGGTAAAGGTAATAAGGAGCGTGGACCATTTGGAGTAAATTGCTGCCAAGTCACGTCTTGCTCGGCACAAGCGGTTTCAATATTAATCAGCATGGCCGATTGAGCATAGTCCCAGCCACTAATACCAATATTGGCCCACTGGCGCACCATAGAGTTAGCACCATCAGCCCCAATCAGTAAGCGTGTTGTAAAGCAATCTTGATTATCTAGCGTCACAGCAATGACATCTTGCGCAGTCTGTCTAGATAAAGTGGCGATTTTTGCAGGACAAAAAAGCGCGATATTATCGAGCTGCTGCATACGCTGCCAAAGTGCCAATTGAATTAAACGATTTTCAACGATATGACCTAAGTGAGAGCAACCAATTTGATCACTATGAAAGCGGGTAATACAGCCTTCAAGTTCCCAGGTTTCTAATCCTTTATATGCCACTTTACGTACATCATCTAAACCAGATAAAGCACCTAAGCGCTCAAGTAACGTTTCTGATGCAGCGCTAATTGCAGATACACGGAGATCGAGTGCTTGCTCGTTGTCATATGGCTTTGGCGCAAACGCTTCAACTACAGCCACGTTTAATCCTAGCTGAGCAAGGCCAATAGCCGTAGCAGCACCAACCATGCCGCCACCAACTACAACTGCGTCATATACGCTGCTTTTTGTATCTGTCTGTTCCACTGCGTTGCATCTCCTGCCACCTGAACGATTCTTCGCTTTCGAGTTTACACCTAAATGACATCCGAATAATCGCTTTATAAAAGAAAGTTTGCAGTATTTGATACTCAGCAAATTCTCGTCGCCGCCTTTGTAAATAAACCACCACTAAATATGTCGTTTAATGTCTGAAGCAACTCTAACGTGTACAAATGTGTCTGAAGCAAGCTTTCCTCACACCTGCTTACAAACCACAAAAGCGCACCAGCAACCATCACATACACTCAAACTATCTAATTAACAGCTACAACATACTAATGAGTGAGGAACCGATGAAGACACTTACCTTGGCTGCACTCGTGCTGTCATCAATGATGTCACTTCAAAGCAGCGCTGAGCCAGTATCCAATGATATGGAACACATAAGCGTGATTTATCGTACACCATTTGAATATTCGTTATATCAATACACCCAAGATACCTTACAAACATTTAATCAGCAGATGAGAGTAGAAATTATCCTTCAAGCGAAACAAAGCAGTATGCAAATGGCTAAGTCACAAGGCTTTATAGTCGATGACTCTGAAATTGCACTTGAGTCACCTAAACCCATGCTAAGCACATGGAGATTAAAAGCTGCAGAATAAATTCACTTATTAATGGCCAAATGCTAGCCACAAGCTAACTTAGGCGTTAAAATGTCGCGCTATTTTTTCGGTGCTTCTAGAGTGATACAGACTGATGAGTAAAAAACTCCATATTAAAACTTGGGGCTGTCAAATGAATGAGTATGACTCTTCTAAGATGGCTGATCTTCTTGACGAATACGAAGGTTACACATTAACAGACGATGCTGAAGAAGCTGATGTGCTGCTGCTTAACACTTGCTCTATTCGTGAAAAAGCACAGGAAAAGGTGTTTCATCAGCTAGGGCGCTGGAAAACATTAAAAGATAAAAAGCCAGGACTGATTATTGGTGTTGGTGGTTGCGTTGCCTCACAAGAAGGTAAAGCAATTAAAGAGCGTGCGCAGTGTGTTGATCTAATCTTTGGTCCACAAACACTGCACCGTTTACCTGAAATGATCGATCAGATCAAAGACGGTAAGAAAGCAGTGATTGATGTTAGCTTCCCAGAAATTGAGAAGTTTGACCGTCTACCTGAGCCACGTGCAGAAGGCCCAAGCGCTTTCGTATCAATTATGGAAGGTTGCAGTAAATACTGCTCTTTCTGTGTTGTGCCATACACTCGTGGTGAAGAAGTGAGTCGTCCGCTAGACGATATCATTTTAGAAATCGCCCAATTGGCAGAGCAAGGCGTACGTGAAGTAAACTTGCTTGGACAAAACGTAAACGCTTATCGTGGTGCAACCCATGACGATGAGATCTGTACCTTTGCTGAACTTTTACGTTACGTAGCTGCGATTGATGGTATTGACCGTTTACGTTTCACCACCAGCCACCCAATTGAGTTCACTCAAGACATTATTGATGTGTATGAAGACACCCCTGAATTGGTGAGCTTTTTACACTTACCAGTGCAATCAGGTTCAGATTTAATTCTAACTCAGATGAAACGCGGCCATATGGCTATCGAATATAAGTCGATTATCCGCCGTCTGCGTAAAGCACGCCCTGATATTCAAATCAGCTCTGACTTTATTATTGGTTTCCCTGGTGAATCGAAGCAAGATTTCGCTGATACAATGAAGCTGATTGAAGATGTACAGTTTGACCATAGCTTTAGCTTTATCTATAGCGCACGCCCAGGTACGCCTGCGGCAGATCTACCAGATGATGTTAGTCTTGATGAGAAAAAAGAGCGCCTTGCTATCTTACAAGACCGTATCACTCAGCAAGCTATGCGCTACAGCCGCCAAATGTTAGGCACAGTACAGCGTATTTTAGTTGAAGGTCCATCGGTGAAGAACCCAATGGAACTTCGCGGCCGTACAGAGACTAACCGAGTGGTTAACTTTGAAGCATCACCAGAACACATTGGTGGCTTTGTCGATGTTGAAATCGTTGATGTTTACACCAACTCATTACGCGGTGTGTTTATCCGTGGTGAAGATGAAATGGATTTACGTCGTGATTTGCGCCCATCTGATATTATGGCCAAATATAAGAAAGATGACGACTTAGGTGTAACCCAGTTTAAGCCTGCTTAAACCGGTTAAAGCGCTAATTCGAAACACGCTAAAGGCGGCATCCTGAGATGCCGCTTTTTTCTTCTTAATTGCCTATGATAAATACCATTCGCAATTATTAAGGATGGCTCGTAAACTAGCATGAAAGACGTATAACTAGACCAAGATTAATGGAGTGATTTTTTGTCAAATAAGTTAACCACGCTCAACCTGTATTTAGAGCCTGCGGAAACCCGCCGACTAGCGTCGCTTTGCGGCCCATTTGATGACAATATCAAACAATTAGAGCGCCGAATTGGTGTAGAGATTAGCTATCGTAATAACCACTTTCAAATTGTAGGTGCGCCGAAAAACTGCTTAACGGCTAACAACCTTTTGAAAGATCTTTATATTGAAACTCAGCCACTCAAAGGCAGTACACCTGATTTAGAGCCTGATGCTGTTCATGTAGCGATTCAAGAGGCTATAGCCCTTGATATGGAAACGCCGCGTGATGAAAGTGAGTTGTATATAAAGACTAAGCGCGGTGTTATTAAGCCGCGTAATCCAAACCAAAGTGACTACGTGCGCAATATTGTTAATCACGATATTACTTTTGGTATTGGCCCTGCGGGTACCGGTAAAACTTACCTTGCTGTAGCAGCTGCTGTTGATGCTTTAGAGCGTCAAGAAGTACGTCGTATCTTGCTGACTCGCCCAGCAGTTGAAGCCGGAGAAAAGTTAGGCTTCCTACCGGGAGATTTAAGCCAGAAAGTCGACCCATATTTGCGCCCACTTTATGACGCACTATTTGAAATGATGGGCTTTGAAAAAGTTGAGCGCTTAATTGAGCGTAACGTTATTGAAGTCGCGCCACTTGCTTATATGCGCGGACGAACATTAAACGATGCGTTTATTATTCTCGATGAAAGCCAAAACACCACAGTTGAACAGATGAAAATGTTCCTAACGCGTATTGGTTTTAATTCTCGCGCAGTGATCACCGGTGACATTACCCAAATAGACTTACCTAAGCATCAAAAGTCTGGCCTACGCCACTCGATTGAAGTGTTAGGTGAAGTGGAAGAGATCAGTTTTAACTTCTTCCAAGCAAAAGATGTTGTGCGCCACCCAGTGGTGGCTCGCATTGTTGAAGCTTATGAAGCATTCGACTTAAAAGCACAATCAGGTAAAGGCAACAAAGACAGCCAATACCAATTACAGGAAACCGTAAATCATGAGTGATAATCAACTGATTATCGATCTCGATGTTCAAATCGCAGTAGAAGGTTTTACACTACCCTCTACTGCCGAATTGGAACTTTGGGTAAAAACTGCAATCAGAGATACAATGAGCGAGGCAGAATTAACGATTCGTATCGTTGAAGTCGAAGAAAGCCAAAGCTTAAATAGTACTTATCGTGGTAAAGACAAACCAACCAATGTATTGTCTTTCCCGTTTGAAGCACCACCGGGCATTGAACTACCACTACTTGGTGATTTAGTGATTTGTGCGGCGGTAGTAGAGCAAGAAGCAATTGATCAAAACAAACCCCTAATCGCACATTGGGCACACATGGTTGTACATGGTTGCCTCCATCTGCTAGGGTATGATCATATTGAAGATCTCGAGGCTGAAGAGATGGAGTCACTAGAGACTCAACTTATTGAAAGCCTTGGTTATAACAATCCTTATAAGGAGCAATAATTGGCTCATCTGAGTCAGGAAAACACTATGAGTGACGATATCCCACCGAGTACTAACGCCCAAAAGAAGGGCTGGTTAGAGAAAGTAAGTCAGTTGTTCCAGGGCGAACCAAGAAATCGCGAAGACTTGGTTGACGTAATTCACGACGCAGAAATGCGTGAAGTGATCAGCGAAGACACCCGCGAAATGATTAAAGGTGTTTTAGAAGTTTCCGATCTACGAGTGCGGGATATTATGATCCCACGAGCGCAGATTGTAGCTATCCAAATTGACGACAGCGTAGAAGAAGTTCTGTCTACTGTTATCAGTTCGGCACACTCTCGTTTTCCAGTAGTCAATGAAGACAAAGATCATATCGAAGGCATTTTGCTTGCGAAAGACTTGCTTCAGTATGGCTTCAAAAACAATGAAAAGCCGTTTGAATTACGTCAAGTAATTCGCCCTGCTGTTGTTGTTCCTGAAAGTAAACGTGTTGACGTTTTGCTGAAAGAATTCCGTTCTCAGCGTTACCATATGGCAATTGTTGTCGACGAATATGGCGGCGTATCAGGTCTTGTTACGATTGAGGATATTCTCGAAGAAATCGTAGGCGATATCGAAGATGAGTTTGATCATGACTCTGCAGAAGAGACTGAAATCAAACAAGTTGCTAAACAAGTATTCATGGTTAAGGCATTAACTCCTATCGATGACTTCAACGAAGCATTCGGTACAGAGTTCAGTGACGAAGAGTTTGATACTGTTGGCGGCATGGTTTCACACGCATTTGGCCATTTGCCAGAGCGCGATGAAAAAGTCATGATCCAAGATATTGAATTTAAAGTGGTTAACGCAGACACTCGTCGCTTAATCCAACTTAGAGTCAAGTTCCCAGATAACAATCATAGCCATGATGAGTCGGTAGCTTAACTACTGGCTAACGTTATCTCGACCCAATGATGAGGCTGTATGCTGAATAAACTTCGGGCATTAGCCCATCATCCGCGTTCGAAAACGGTGCTGGCCTACTTGGCCGGTGCCACTACGGCGCTTTCTTTTGCCCCCTATTCTATTTGGCCACTTTATCTAGTTGCCATGGCCTTTGTTATCCATCAAAGTGCAGACCTAACAGCAAAGCAAGCTTTCCGTTATTGGCTAAGCTTTGGTTTTGGCTGCTTCTCTGTTGGTATTAGTTGGGTTCATGTGAGTATGGACGTATACGGCGGTATGCCGCTGATTGCCTCCATGGGATTAATGGCGCTGCTCGCGTTATACCTAGCCCTGTACCCTGCTCTTGCTGGTTGTTTGCTACAAAAGCTAACCCCAACCACATCGATTAGCCGAAATTTATTACTCTTTCCAGCCCTGTGGACTGTCACAGAATGGCTGCGCGGCTGGGTATTAACAGGCTTTCCTTGGTTATGGGCCGGATACAGTCAAACAGAGGGGCCATTAAAACCTATAGCTTCCATGTTCGGCACCTTAGGCTTGAGTTTTATTGTCGCTATGCTTGCCGGCGCTATCGCATTATTAGCAGTTAAACGCTGGCAAAGTTTTGTCATCGCAGTGCCTGCACTTGCAGCGTTAACCTTTATCGCACCAATGACTTCACAAGTTGAGCCTAATGGCGAAACAATAAAAGTTGCGTTAGTACAAGGTAACATTCCCCAAAGCATGAAATGGGAGCCTGACGCCTTATGGCCAACCATGCTCAAATACATGGACTTATCACGACCAGAATTTGCAGCCGATTTAATTATTTGGCCAGAAGCTGCAATTCCTGCACCCGAATATATGGTGAAGGATTTTCTCTATAACGCTAATAAAGTTGCCAACTTAAATGATATAGCAATCATCACTGGCATTATTAGCAACCAAGGTGATGCTTTTTATAACTCTCTTATTGTTCTCGGCAATTACAACCATAAGCAACAAAGCGAGCCAGACTACCTCGGTGATGGCAGTAATGAATTTAAGAAACATCATCTGCTACCAATCGGTGAATTTGTGCCATTTGAATCATTGCTACGTCCACTAGCACCGTTTTTCAACTTGCCAATGTCATCTTTCGCTCGAGGTGAATTCACTCAACCCAATTTGAATGCTGTTGGCCACCAAGTATCGCCAGCGATTTGCTACGAAATAGCCTTTCCTGAGCAACTTCGGGCTAATATGAACGACAATACCGACTTGCTAATGACAGTCTCTAATGATGCTTGGTTTGGTACCTCAAATGGTCCGCTGCAGCATATGGAAATTGCACAAATGCGCTCAGTAGAGCTAGGTAGACCATTGGTTCGCGCAACAAACAACGGCGTAACCGCTGTGGTTGATGAACGAGGAAATATCACCAAACAGCTACCGCAATTTGAAGATGGTGTATTAGTCGCAGACATTAAGCTAATGAAAGGACATACCTTTTTTACTACCTTTGGGCAATGGCCTGTGTTATTTTTAAGCTTTATAATCGCGACCCTTGCAGTAATTAGGAAGAAGTTGTGCAGCGTTCAAAACAGAAAGGATTCACGTTAATAGAGCTGGTCGTAGTGATCATTATCCTCGGTATTTTAGCCGTCACTGCAGCGCCAAAATTTATCAGCTTATCGAGTGACGCCAAAAGCGAAGTGATTGAGCAAATTGAGGCTAGTGCTAAAACAGCGAACACATTTATTTATGCTAAAACACAAATGCCTAGCCTTAATAAACGCCCAGACGGCAGTCGTGACGACATTACTGATATCGATATTAATGGTGATGGCAATTACAACACTCGCCTGATCTATGGCTACTTAGACAATGAAGATCTCGTCGAATGGCTAGAGCTAGACGATGTTTTTGTGGTTGAAGAACAAGGCCGTGGTGAACTTTATATTGGCTATGATGATAATGACGATGGCTACGTAAGCGATAACTTTTGTTATTTCAAATATGTCCAAGCGGCAACCGCCACTAGTCAGCCACAATATTCTACAATCAACACTGGCTGCTAACTCAAAGCGTTAATAAGCAAGTTAAAAATACAGCCGTTAGATACTCTAACGGCTGTTTTATTTACCACTCATGCTGTTGTGATTGCGATAGTAAGTCTCATCAGCTTTGGAACCACAACCTTGCAAACCTAGGGCGCTAAAGCCTCGCGGGTAAACTCATTATTATCGCATTCAGTGCAGTCAGAAAGCACACCCGGAAACTCAATTTTAGACTCATGGCCACAAGCCGTACACACCATATTACCTTGGCCGACAATTTCACCACTTTCATAATATCCGTGATGTTTAAAATCTTGCGCCACCTCATGCCATTCCAATTGGCTACGGTCAGTAATTTCACTTAACCAATGCCATAATGTGTTTTCCACAGTAATCATTGTCGGACTGTGGCTCAAATCGGAGGCATTTTGCTCTTGGAGGAAACTGGCAATGTCACGTTTTAAAAATTGTTCCACTAAAGCAAGCTCTTCTTCCTTTGCTTGCTGCTTTATTGCTAAGTATTGTTTACTCGCTTGTACTTGCTTATACAAACTCTTTACTGTCAATGAGTTATCATCTCTATATTGAGTTTTAATATGCTCAATTAGGGCTTCGTAAAGCGAAAGTAGCGCGGTACTTTGGTCACTCATGGTAAATACTCCTTCAACGAACCTTTTTAATGACTCACTTCTAGTTTATTCTATGTCGATATAACTCGCGCTGTTATAGCGCTAGATCAAACAATAGGCGGCATGGCCGGAAATAGATTGATGCAAGAGCAATATACTCCTTCAGAAATTGAAGCTAAAGTGCAGCAGCACTGGCAAGACACCAAAACATTTGAAGTTACCGAAGACGCAAACAAAGAAAAGTACTACTGCCTTTCTATGTTCCCGTACCCATCGGGTCGACTGCACATGGGTCACGTACGTAACTACACCATAGGCGATGTTGTGTCTCGTTACCAACGTCTGCAAGGTAAAAACGTGCTTCAACCAATCGGTTGGGACTCTTTCGGCCTGCCTGCTGAAAACGCTGCAATCAAAAACAAGACTGCACCGGCGCCGTGGACTTACGAAAACATCGACTACATGAAGAACCAGCTAAAAATGCTTGGTTTTGGCTATGACTGGTCACGTGAAATCGCAACTTGTACGCCAGAATACTACCGCTGGGAACAGTGGTTCTTCACTAAGCTGTATGAAAAAGGTCTAGTGTACAAGAAGACTTCTTCTGTTAACTGGTGTCCAAACGATGAAACTGTTCTTGCCAATGAGCAGGTTATCGACGGTTGCTGCTGGCGCTGTGATACTACGGTTGAGCAAAAAGAGATCCCACAGTGGTTCATCAAAATCACTGAGTACGCTGAAGAACTACTAAACGACATTGATACGTTAGAAGAGTGGCCTGAGCAAGTTAAGACCATGCAGCGTAACTGGATCGGTCGTAGCGAAGGTATCGAGATGACGTTCCAGGTTGCTGGTAGCGATCAGAGCTTTGATATCTACACTACTCGTCCAGACACTGTGATGGGTGTAACTTATGTTGCTATTGCTGCAGCTCACCCACTAGCTGAGCAAGCAGCCGCTAACAACCCAGCTCTTGTTGAGTTCATTGAGGAATGTAAAAACGCCGACACCACTGAAGCCGCTATGGCTGCAATGGAAAAGAAAGGTGTTGCTACCGGTCTTAATGCGATCCACCCAATTACGGGCAAAGAAGTGCCAATCTGGGTAGGTAACTTCGTACTGATGAACTACGGTACAGGCGCAGTAATGTCTGTTCCTGCTCACGATCAACGTGACTACGAGTTTGCTAAAAAGTACGGCCTAAACATCGAAGCAGTTGTTAAGCCAGTTGACGGCGAAGTCGATATCAGCGAAGAAGCGTACACTGAAAAAGGTGTGCTATTTAACTCTGCAGAATTTGACGGTTTGGACTTCCAAGCAGCATTTAACGCAATCGATGCCAAGTTAACAGCTGAAGGCAAAGGCAAGCGCCAAGTAAACTTCCGTCTACGTGACTGGGGTGTTTCACGTCAACGTTACTGGGGTGCACCAATTCCAATGGTCACTTTGGCAGATGGCACAGTGATGCCAACTCCTGAAGATCAATTACCAGTGATTTTACCAGAAGATGTGGTTATGGATGGTATCCAAAGCCCAATCAAGTCTGATAAAGAGTGGGCTAAGACCACAGTAAATGGCCAAGAAGCGTTCCGCGAAACTGATACCTTCGATACCTTTATGGAGTCATCTTGGTACTACGCACGTTACTGTAGCCCTGATGCAGACGAAATGCTTGATCCTGCAAAAGCAAACTACTGGTTACCAGTTGATCAATACATTGGTGGTATCGAGCACGCTTGTATGCACCTATTGTACTTCCGTTTCTTCCACAAGTTACTGCGTGACACAGGCCTAGTGAACTCTGATGAGCCAGCTAAACGTCTACTGACTCAAGGTATGGTACTGGCTGATGCTTACTACTATAACAACGAGAAAGGCGCACGTATTTGGGTTGCTCCATCTGATGTAACTGTACTAGAAACTGACGACAAAGGTCGTACTGTTAAAGCCGTAGACAGCGAAGGCAATGAACTGGTTTATACCGGTATGAGCAAGATGTCTAAGTCTAAGAACAACGGTATCGACCCACAAGAGATGGTTGATAAGTACGGCGCAGACACAGTACGTCTATTTATGATGTTCGCAGCACCACCAGAGCTAACGCTTGAGTGGCAAGAATCAAGTGTTGAAGGCGCGCACCGCTTTATTAAGCGTTTGTGGAAAACAGCACACGACCATATCGCAACAGGCCCAACTGTTGAGCTTGATGTTAAATCACTCAACGCTGCCCAAAAAGAGCTGCGTCGTGAACTACACAAGACAATTGCTAAAGTAGGTGATGATATTGAGCGTCGTCAGATGTTCAACACCGCGATTGCATCAATCATGGAATTGATGAACCGTCTACAAAAAGCACCGACTGAAACAGAGCAAGATAAAGCACTAATGCAAGAAGCATTAAATGCTGTAATCCGCCTGCTTTATCCAATCATTCCACACACTAGCTTTGTATTGTGGAACGAGCTTGGTAACCAAGGTGCAATTGAAGATGTACTGTGGCCAGAAGTTGACGAGTCTGCATTGGTTGAAGACAGCAAGCTGATTATCGTTCAGGTTAACGGCAAGCTTCGCGCTAAAATCACCGTTGCTGCAGATGCCAGCAAAGAAGAAGTTGAAGCTGCAGGTATGGCTGAAGACGGCGTGATCAAGCACACCGAAGGTAAAGAAGTTCGTAAAGTTATCTACGTACCGGGCAAATTGCTCAATATCGTTGCTAACTAATCCTTTATACACAAGGAAGACAATATAAAGCCTATGCTAATTAAACGCATAATTTTAGCAACCTTAGCACTGAGTATTTTACTCAGTGCGGGTTGCGGCTTTAGGTTACAAGGTAGCTACTCAATTCCTGAGCAGCTACAAACCCTAAGCCTTAGTAGTCAAGATGAATACAGCGAACTGACCCGCCTAGTGCGTGAACGCCTTCGCTTAAACAGTATTGCAGTGGTATCTCCTAATGACGACGTTGCAGCACTTAGGATCATCAACGACTCTTTAGACCGTACAACCCTTTCAATCTATCCTACTGGTAACGTTGCTGAATATGAGCTTACCTATCAGGTTAGTTTTGCAGTACAGCTACCTGAAGCCGAGTCACAACGCTTCGACGTGGCAATCCACCGTGATTACCTTGATGATCCGCGTACCGCACTAGCAAAAAGCCGTGAAATGGAACTTTTGCTAAAAGAGATGCGTATTCAAGCAGCTGACAGAATTATTCAAACTCTGGCGGCAGCAGAGGTCAATTAATGCGGGTCTACCCAGATCAGCTAGTGCGCCAGCTTTCTCCTTTACCTCAGTGTTGCCTTATTTTCGGTGATGATCCTTGGTTATGTGAACAAAGCCGTGCAGCACTGCATGCTGAGGCGAAACACCAAGGCTTTGAAGAGAAAATTCAGTTAACCCAAGAAACAGGGTTTAGCTGGAATGAGCTTTATGAGCAGTGGCAAGCAATGAGCTTGTTTTCAAGCCGCCGCATTATTGAGTTGACGCTTCCCCAAGCGAAACCTGGCACTGAAGGCAGCGCCATGCTGCAATCATTAATGCAAATGGATAATCCAGATGTATTACTGATATTAACCGGTCCTAAACTGGCTGCTGAGCAAACCAAAAGTAAATGGTTTAAAAGCCTAGATGCTAAGGGAATATATGTTCCTTGCACTACGCCAGAAGGTGCACAGTTTCAGCGCTGGCTGGACGGACGGATAAATCACTATGGTTTATCTATGGGACGAGATCCACGGGAAATGCTGTTTGCCCTATATGAAGGCAACTTGCTAGCCGCAGATCAAGCTTTGCAGCTGCTGCAATTGCTTAGTCCAAATGATCCCATTAGCTGTGAGCAACTAGAACAGTACTTTGAAGATCAATCGCGTTTCAGCGTATTTCAGCTAACCGATGCCATGCTCAATAATCAGCAAGATAAAGCCCAGCACATTCTGTCGCAGCTTAAAAGCGAGGGTGTCGCTATGCCGATTATCTTATGGTCAGTCTTTAAAGAGCTCGGGGTATTAATGCAGCTAAAGTCTGCTCAAAATAATCGCCAACCACTACAGGGGTTATGGAGTAAACTGCGGATCTGGGATAAACGTAAGCCTATCTATCAAACTGCACTCAACCGCCTTGAGCTTAACCATGTTGAAAGCCTGCTTGCAGCCACTTCTGCAATCGAGTTAAAGCTTAAGCAACAAGGCATTGAAGATTGGACAGGCCTAAGTCATGTCAGCTTGTTATTTGATCCTAAAGCTCACCATAAACTTAGCCATATCGATCTTGCCTAATGAAAGTCGGTATTCTAGGTGGCACATTTGACCCAATACATTTTGGCCATATTCGTCCCGCGCAAGAGGTTAAGCAACAACTTGCGCTGGACGAAATCTGGCTGATGCCAAACCATATTCCCCCTCACAAACAAGGTACACATGTCAGCACGCTAGATAGGTTAGCAATGGCGCAGCTTGTTTGTGATGAACTAGCAAGCTTTAAAGTCTGTGATATTGAAGCTAAACGACAAACACCTTCTTACACAGCAAAAACCCTTGAGCAACTCAATGCGCTTTTTCCTCAGCATGAATTTTATTTCATCATGGGAATGGATTCATTTTTAAATCTCAATAAATGGTACCAATGGCAACAACTATTTCGCCTTTGTCATATCGTAGTATGTAAGCGTCCCGGCTGGCAGCTCACAGATAAAGACCCCATTCAAGCTTTACTAAAACTACACATACATAATAGCGAAAAACCAAGCACATTAGGTACTGGCGAGATATTTATGCTTGATATCGTAGAGCAAGATATTTCATCAACCGCGATACGCCAGCAATTGCAGCGCGGCAGTATTCCAGCTGCAACAATGCCACTGTCCATTCAAACTTATATTCAACAACACCAGCTTTACCAACCCAACTTCTTAAGCAAAACAGAATAAACCCTACGCAAAACGCAGATATTTATAGGCAGAGCTATTAATCTAGATCTGAAATACTGCTATACTATCGCGCTGTCTTAAAATTAATGGGGTACCAGCGTGGAAAGCGCAGAGTTAAAGCAATTTGTAATTGATAAGGTTGAAGACCTTAAAGCAAAAGATATCGTTGTAATGGACGTATCAGAGAAATCAAACATCGCCGATTTTATGGTTGTATGTACTGGTAACTCAAAAACACACGTTAAAGCAATCGCTGAAAATCTAGTGGTTGAAGCTAAGCGTGCTGGCCTAAGCATTCTAGGCGTTGAAGGCCGTGAGAGCAGTGAATGGGTTCTTGTAGACCTAGGCGATGTGATCATGCACGTAATGCAAGATCAAACTCGCGATTTCTACCAGCTTGAAAAACTTTGGTCAGAAAAGCCTGAGTAATGAAGATTCAGTTAGTCGCAGTTGGAACCCGCATGCCAGATTGGGTTGAAACAGGTTTCAAAGAATATCAGCGCCGCTTTCCTCGAGATATGGCGCTCGAGTTAATTGAAATCCCCGCTGGCAAACGTGGTAAAAATGCCGATATAGCTCGCATTCTGCAAAAAGAGGGCGAGTTAATGTTGGCAGCGATCCCTAAAGGGAACCATATCGTTAGCCTGGATCTACCAGGTAAAAACCTGACAACACCGCAATTAGCAGAGCAAATGAATAAATGGCTACTCGATGGCCGTGACGTTAGCTTATTGATTGGTGGACCTGAAGGGTTATCACCGGAATGTAAACAGGCCGCAGCACAAAGCTGGTGTCTATCTGCATTAACCCTGCCTCACCCTTTGGTACGTGTGATTGTTGCTGAAAGCCTTTATCGAGGCTGGAGCATTAATAATAATCATCCATACCATAGAGAATAATATCGACATCATAATAAACTGAACAGGCCTTAACAGGATTAGGATATGTGCTTGGCACCCTTTTTTAAGCAGGAGAGAATGTAAGTGTCCCCAAGAAAGCGCATAACCATGAACGACCATGCGGCCGAAGCGTCGCTGTTTAAAAGTCGTGCCCTGTTTACGTTTTTATGTGTGTTTATCCTGCTGAGCTTATTGCTCGCAAATCTTTATAATCTGCAAATCACCTCTTTTAAAGATTACGAAACTCGCTCAAACGACAATCGTATTCGCGTTGTTCCTATTGCTCCTAGCCGTGGTCTTATTTACGACCGCCATGGCCAACTTCTCGCTGAAAACCAACCATTTTTCTCGTTAGAAATGGTGCCTGAAAAGGTTAAAAACGTCAGCGAAACTTTAGATGAGCTAAGTCAGGTTATTGAACTGTCAGCTGATGACAAAGAAAACGTACTCGACTCGCTCAAGTATCACCGCCGCTTTAAACCGCTAACCATTAAAAATAAGCTTACTGAAGAGCAAGTTGCCGAATTTAGTGTTAACCAGCATCGCTTCCCGGGGATTTCTGTCGAGGCAGGTCTAAAACGCCATTATCCTTATAACGGTTTAATGACCCATGCTTTAGGTTACGTTGGCAAGATTAATAGCCGAGACCAAACATCTCTAGAGCGTAACAATTTGTGGGCAAATTACGCCGCAACCAAAGATATTGGTAAGCAAGGCATCGAAAAGTTCTATGAGAGCATGTTACTTGGCAAGCCCGGTCACCTTGAAGAAGAGGTCAATAACCGCGGCCGAACTATTCGTACTCTAAAATCAGAACCGCCAGTTCCAGGACAAGATATCTACCTAACGTTAGATCTTGATCTCCAGAAAAAAGCCTTAGAACTGCTTAATGGCCGTCGTGGCTCTATTGTAGCGATTGACCCAAGAGATGGTGGCATTTTAGCGCTAATCTCGAGCCCAACTTACGATCCAAATCAGTTTGTACATGGGATTAGCAGTAAAGCTTATAGCGAGCTTTTAAACTCTAAGTCGCGCCCATTGATTAACCGTGCTACTCAAGGCCAATATGCACCAGCATCAACGGTAAAACCACACTTAGCCCTACTTGGCTTAGAGAACAAAACTGTTACCGCAAAAACCCGTATTTGGGACCCTGGTTTTTGGCAGATCCCAGGTGTCGAGCGTAAATATCGTGACTGGAAACGTTGGGGCCACGGCTGGGTAGATGTTAACAGCGCTATCGTTAGCTCCTGCGATACCTACTTTTACGACTTAGCTTACAAAACCGGTGTCGACTCCATTGCTAACTTTATGCAGCCATTTGGTTTTGGTGAGCGCACTGGGGTAGACATTTTTGAAGAGTCAGCTGGCATCATGCCATCTAAAGACTGGAAGCGTCTGCGCTACAACCAACCTTGGTATATCGGTGACACAATTTCTGTAGGTATTGGTCAAGGCTATTGGACCACCACGCCACTACAACTTGCTAATGCTACCGCGATTTTAGCTAACAATGGCCGCCGTTTTGTGCCGCATATGCTCAAGTCAATTCAAGATCAAACGGCAAAAATCGATACACCGCCAGATGAGTTGCCACCAATTGTATTAAAAGATCCTAAAAACTGGGACATCATCAATGAAGCAATGCGCGATACCGCCCATAAGTCGCGCTTTACCGATGCGCTATACACTGCAGCAATGAAAACCGGTACTGCACAGGTATTTAGTGTGGCGCAAGATGAAGAATACGATGCAGAAAATATTGATGAGCGCCTACGCGATAACGCTCTAATCGTCGCTTACGCGCCTTATGAAAACCCTAAGATTGTACTAGCCGTAGTACTTGAAAACGCTGGTTGGGGTGGTGTCAATGCTGGCCCTGTTGCTCGAGCTCTGCTCGATGAGTATTTATTAAGAGATTCATGGAATAAAACAAAATGAGTGCACACAATACCCGTCCAAACATCTGGCAACGCTTACACATAGACTTGCCACTGTTATTCGGTCTATTAGCACTGATGGGCTTTGGACTCTTCGTTATCTACTCTGCAGGCGGTGAAGATCTCGCCCTGATGGATCGTCAGCTTTTTCGCATGGGCTTGTCGCTAGTGGTGATGTTTGCAGTTGCGCAAATTAACCCAGAGGTACTCAGACGCTGGGCATTTCCAATCTACATAACAGGTATTATTCTACTGATCGGTGTGCACTTTTTTGGTGAAATCAATAAAGGGGCGCAGCGCTGGTTAAACCTTGGTTTTATGGAGTTTCAACCATCTGAATTAATGAAACTCGCCTTCCCTATTACTATGGCGTGGTACATCAGTAAGTTCCCACTGCCACCTAAAAAGCGCTACCTTGCCGGTGCAGGGGTAATCTTATTAGTACCAACAATTCTAATTGCCAAACAGCCGGATCTTGGCACCTCAATTTTGGTTGCCGCCTCGGGTATTTTTGTGCTGTTTTTATCGGGGATGAGCTGGCGGATTGTCGGCACCTTTATTGGTAGTGTATTAGCTATGCTACCTGTGCTGTGGTTCTTCTTAATGCATGACTACCAACGTACGCGCGTGTTGACCCTGCTTGATCCAGAAAAAGATCCTCTCGGTGCGGGTTACCATATTATTCAGTCAAAAATTGCCATTGGTTCAGGCGGACTACTAGGTAAAGGTTGGCTACAGGGCACTCAATCGCAATTGGAGTTTTTACCTGAGCGTCATACTGACTTTATTTTTGCTGTTATCGGTGAAGAGTTTGGTTTAATCGGTGCTTTACTGCTGCTGGCACTTTATCTTTATATAATTGGCCGCGGCTTGGTCATTGCCTCACGCGCGCAAACCAGTTTTGCCCGTTTATTAGCTGGTAGCATTACCTTAACCTTCTTCGTCTATATTTTTGTCAACATTGGTATGGTTTCAGGCCTTTTACCCGTTGTAGGTGTGCCGTTGCCATTAATCAGTTATGGTGGTACATCTATGCTGACACTAATGGTCGGTTTTGGCATCTTAATGAGTATTCATACTCATAGACGTTTTATCGATAGGTAAAATAGCTCAATACACAATATTATTAGCATTGTGGCGCATTCAATATCACCTACCACAATGCTATTCATTTAATAAGGACTGCCTGTAAATGAATCTTTTAAAGCGCTTAGTGACACCTTTGGCTTTCACTTTTCTCTCTTGCTCTGCCATTGCAGCCCCAACATCAGCTGAAGTCGATGCACTCAAAGCTGAATTTATGAAAACTCAAACGGAAAAAGGCTTCGAGCCTGCCGAAATCAGCCAATTTATCGCCAATGCTGAGTACAACCAAGCTGTAATTGATGCGATGACTAAGCCTTGGGAAGCTAAACCTTGGCACCAGTACTACCCTATTTTTCTTACTGAGAAACGACTCGATGCAGGTTTAGCCTTTTGGAATGAACATGCTGACCTTATTGCTAAAGCGTCAAAAGAGTTTAATGTCGACCCGCAAATTATCGTAGCAATTATCGGTATCGAAACCTTTTACGGCGGTTATATGGGTAACTACCCAGTAAAAGACGCCCTCTATACTTTAGGCTTTCACTACCCTCCAAGAGCTAAGTTCTTCCGTAGTGAATTTGCAAACTTGCAGTCATTAGTAAAAGAAGAACAGTTAGATATTAATAGCTTGAAAGGTTCTTATGCTGGAGCAATGGGCTTTGGCCAATTTATTCCGTCTAGCTATCGCCACTACGCAGTGGATTTTGATAATGACGGTAAACGTGATTTGTTAAACAGTAAGGCAGATGCGATTGGCAGTGTAGCCAACTATTTTCATCAGCATGGCTGGCAAAAAGATCAGCCGGTAACGTTACAATTAACCTTGAATAAAGACTTACCTGATAACCTAAAAACATGGTCTGGTGAGCGCTTGCACTACAAAGTCGCAGATATCTTATCACCAGAAGTATCCTTAGCAGAGTCTATGGATTTAGATGTATCACAGCCTGCTATGTTAGTTAAGCTTGAGCAAGCTGATCACGATGAATACTGGTTAGGACTTAAGAATTTTTATGTTATCACCCGCTATAACCGTAGCCCACTCTATGCTATGGCGGTTTATCAGTTTAGTCAGGAATTAAAGAAAGCTTATGTTACTCAATAAAGCCCTTAGTATTTTAGTTGTGATTGCTGCGCTCTCGGCGTGTTCGAGTGGCGGCCGTTATGAGATTGACAACGATAAGGCACCCACCTCTGCGCCAGATGTAACCAAAGTAGAAGACGCTCACCCTAAGTATGAGCCCTACAGCCGCGGCGGTAACAAAAGCACTTACACTGTTTTAGGTAAAAGCTACAATGTGATGAGTACGGGCGAAGGCTACGCAGAGAAAGGGATTGCCTCATGGTATGGTGCTAAGTTTCATGGTCACCTGACTTCAAATGGCGAAACCTATGATATGTATTCGATGTCAGCGGCTCATAAAACTTTGCCACTGCCTAGCTACGTAAAAGTCACTAATCTTAAAAATGACAAAACTGTTATAGTACGGGTTAACGATAGAGGTCCGTTCCATGAAGACCGTGTTATCGATCTCTCCTATGCAGCAGCTCACCGACTCGACATGCTCAAAACAGGCACTGCAAACGTTAGCTTAGAAGTCATTTATATCGCCGATCCAGAATCAGCCGCTCTTGCAGAATTAAAAGGGACTAAGCAACACTATATTCAAGTTGTCGCATCTTCGAGTAAAGAGCGCATTGAAAGCTTAGCTAACAGCCTTGAGCAAAAATACCAAGTAAAAAGCCGAGTTCAAAGCGGCGATAACTTATATAGATTGCAACTTGGACCTATTTCTCAGTCAACTCTTGCTAATAAGCTAACAGAAAAGCTAAAAACAGAGGGTTACCCAAGTAGTTATCTGCTTACTGAATGAACCATGTTTAATGAACCAACGCTGAATTCCGTTGTCGACTAATGATATACTCGTAGGAATTACACTTTCTTCATACCAAACTATTAAGACGTGCATTATTAATATGAATTTACTGAACAAACCTCTAAAAACGCTTTTGCTTGCGAGCTCAGTCGCCGTATTGTCAGCACAAGCCGCTCCTGTTGTCACCCCAAATGCACCTACTGTAGCAGCTAAAGCTTATGTGTTGATGGACTACAACACTGGCCAAATTATTGCTGAAGAAAATGCTTACGAAAGCCTAAATCCAGCCAGCTTGACCAAAATGATGACCAGTTATGTTATTGGTCACGAGATTAAAGTTGGCAACATCTCTCCGAGCGATGAAGTCACTATCAGTAAAAATGCTTGGTCGAAGAACTTCCCTGACTCTTCAAAAATGTTTATCGAAGTTGGTAAAACAGTTTCTGTAGAAGATCTAAACAAAGGCATTATTATTCAGTCAGGTAACGATGCTTGTGTTGCTATGGCTGAACATATTGCCGGTACCGAAGACGGCTTTGTTGATCTAATGAACTCGTGGGCAAAACAGCTAAATATGCAAGATAGCTATTTTGAAAACAGCCATGGTTTAGATTCAGATAACCACAAAACCACTGCTTACGATATGGCAATTCTAGGTGCTGCGATTATTCGTGACGTGCCAGAAGAGTACGCTGTATACAAAGAGAAATCGTTCACTTATAACGGCATTAAGCAGTACAACCGTAATGGCTTGTTATGGGATAAAAGCTTAAGCGTTGATGGCATCAAAACAGGCCACACTTCAGGTGCTGGTTTTAACCTTGTTACTTCAGCAACCAAAGACGGCATGCGTCTAATCTCGGTTGTTATGGGGACTAAGAGTGAAGCAGCACGTAAAGCTGAAAGTAAAAAGCTACTTAACTATGGCTTCCGTTTCTTTGAAACAGTTACTCCATATTCTGCAGGCGACACTTTCGTTACCCAAAAGATATGGTACGGCGATCGTGAAACTGTTGATTTAGGTGTAACTACAGATACACCAATCACAATCAGCCGCGGTCAAGCTAAAAACCTACAAGCAAACTTTGAGCTAACCAAAGAGCTAAAAGCACCAATTGCTAAAGGTGAAACAGTTGGTCGTATCTATTTCCAACTTAACGGTAAAGATATTGCTCAGTTCCCACTTGTTACTCTACAAGAAGTTAATGAAGGTAGCTGGTTTAGCAAATTAATGGATTACTTTAAGCAGATGTTTTCTGGCTGGTTTAGCTAAGCTAAGGTAACCTAGCAAAAAGCCACCTTCGGGTGGCTTTTTCGTTTTTAACTTATCTCTATTTGCATCAATATTTTAACTGTTCCAGCCCTTATCTGCTTCTACTAACTTGCTGCTCACTTCATCTATAAGTTTGTTAGCAAAAAACTATAGTATGAATTCACATCTGCTAAGCATTACTATCAAACAAGCGCATCGGGCTTGAATTAGGTATAATTGCCACCATATAAGTGTAATTGAAATTGTTGAGAGCAAAAAAATGTTAGAGACTAAATTTGATGAGTTAATGGAATTTCCTAATTCATTTCCATTTAAAGTTGTTGGCGATGCAAGCGAAACACTAGCAGATCGCGTTGTAGCAGTAGCACAAAGATTAGCTCCAGGTGACTACGCGCCATCAACTAAAGCATCAAGCAAAGGTACTTACTACTCAGTAACTATCCGCGTAACAGTAACCAGTAAAGACCACATTGAACAACTTTACACCGAATTAGCCGCAATTGACGGTGTAAAACGCGTACTTTAAATATTACTCATCAATGATAAATGTGATCTAGATTACATTTGTCATTTTGCAGCGTATAATAGCCCCCACAAATATTTGAGGGGAGAGGTTGCCCTTGTACGACAACGCTTTGCACATTCGCAATTTAGGTAAACAAGATTACGAAACTGTGTGGCATGCAATGCAACACTACACAGATAATCGCGATGAAAACAGTCAAGATGAGATCTGGATTGTTGAACATAATCCAGTATTTACTCAAGGCCAAGCAGGCAAGAGTGAGCACATCCTAAACCCAGGTGACATTCCTGTTATTCAGGTAGACCGAGGTGGCCAAGTGACCTATCACGGGCCAGGACAGTTGGTTGTTTACCCTCTCCTCGATATAAAGCGGCTCAAAGTGGGTGTACGCCAACTTGTCACCCATATTGAGCAAAGCATTATCAACATGCTTAAGCGTCATCAGATAGAAGCCTATGCCAAAGCTGATGCACCTGGGGTTTATGTTGAAGAACGCAAAATTGCATCCTTAGGTTTACGGATCCGTAAAGGATGCTCATTCCATGGATTGGCCCTTAATGTCGATATGGATATGTCGCCATTTCAGCGCATTAACCCTTGTGGTTACGCTGGTATGGAAATGATCCAATGCAAGCAGCTTGGTGGACCACAAACCGTCGAAGACGCAGGTCTGCAGCTAATTGAAACTCTCAGCCAAGAACTCGGTTTAGACAAGCTAGTTCACCACCAAGGATTACCAGAGTCATATGAATAGGCCTGAAAGATTACAACCTGGCGTTAAACTAAGAGACGCCGACAAGGTTTCACGCATCCCTGTGAAAGTGGTGCCATCTGAACGTGACACCATGCTTAGAAAGCCTGATTGGCTGCGAGTAAAGTTACCTGCATCAAATCAGCGCATTACCGATATTAAACAAGCTCTGCGTAAAAACGGATTACATTCAGTTTGTGAAGAGGCATCTTGCCCGAATCTGTCTGAGTGCTTTAACCACGGCACAGCGACCTTTATGATCTTAGGCGCGATTTGTACTCGTCGCTGCCCATTCTGCGATGTAGCCCATGGTCGTCCGCTAAAGCCTGATGCTGAAGAGCCAAAGAAATTAGCTCAAACTATTAAAGACATGAAATTGAAGTATGTTGTTATTACTTCAGTTGACCGTGATGATTTACGTGATGGCGGTGCACAGCACTTTGCCGATTGTATTCGCGAAATTCGTTTACTCAATCCAGAGATCAAAATTGAAACTTTGGTTCCTGATTTCCGCGGCCGCATTGATGCAGCACTGGAGATCTTAGCCACTGAGCCACCAGATGTGTTTAACCACAATCTAGAGACGGCGCCAATGCATTACCGCAAAGCGCGTCCGGGTGCTAACTATCAGTGGTCGCTTGATCTATTGAAGAAGTTTAAAGATCGCCATCCTAACATTCCAACCAAGTCAGGTTTGATGATGGGTCTAGGTGAAAGCAACGAAGAGATCGCACAAGTATTACATGACTTACGCGCACATAACGTTGAAATGCTAACTTTAGGTCAGTATCTACAGCCATCTAAGTTCCACTTACCAGTAGAGCGCTATGTATCGCCTGCTGAGTTTGATGAGCTAAAAGAGCTTGCTGAAAGCATCGGCTTTACTCATGCAGCTTGTGGTCCGCTAGTTCGTTCAAGCTACCATGCAGATCTACAAGCCCAAGGCAAAGAAGTTAAGTAATCTACTCTTTGTACATATAAAAATAGCGCCTATAGGCGCTATTTTTATATCTGACTCTCACTCAATTTGTCGTGCAACACTTTAAAATGACAGTTGCATCAATACCGCATCTTCAGCGCCAGTTTGGGTTTTATAGTAGCCCTTACGCACACCTGTAATTTCGAAACCAAGCGATTCATATAATGCTCTTGCAGTGGTACCAGATTGTCTCACTTCAAGTAAGAGTACCTCAGCTCCTTTTTCTTTACTTGCAGCAATAACAGCGGTTAATAGCGCTTTGCCAAAGCCCTTTCCCTGTGATTTGGGATCGACACAAATATCCATCAAGGTTGCATCTTCAAAGATTTGATGCAAAATCGCAAAACCACAAAGCGAGTCATCCTCAATAATCCCAAAGCTTGTATACAGATGTCCAAAACAGCTTTTAATACTTGCTTCGCTCATCGGATGACTATGAGCTCTCGCCGCAACAATAGCCATTTGCGAACACATATCCTCACATAACAATACTGGAAGCATCATATTCCCTTTTTAGCCATATAAGCTTGCATATTGCCCCACAACGCTCTTTTAGCTTCAATATTTGCTTCAAGCTCGTTAATAGGCGCAGAAATGAGTCTATCGTCAGCAGCAACCGCTTGCTTACCACGCATATCCCAAATCACATTAGCGTTAGGTTCAGCCCTAACAGCAAAACGGCAATGAGCAATATCGACGCCTATTAAAGCAAGCACCTTACTAATAATAGGGCTATCAACCTCTTTAATTCTAAGTGGGTTTACCAGCACGGTTAGTACTTCATTTTGAGGCACAGCTTTTTTCCAGCGAGTAATGCCCATGGCATCAAGGTAAGCATTCTTTTCCATGACAACTCAATCGAATAGAGGATATAAATGATTTAGCGAAAGCATAACAGTAAGTTGCTACAGAGTTAACCTGCATCTACTGATAAGATTCAGTCTACAGCACACTCTTATACCAATTAATATAAGGTATTACGGCAAATTGCAGATACGAAAAAGCCGAGCTAATGCTCGGCTTTTTCTGAATTTGGCAGGGGTGGCAGGACTCGAACCCGCAACCATCGGTTTTGGAGACCGCTGTTCTACCAATTGGAACTACACCCCTGTTGACGGAACGCATTATGCTAAAACTCCCTTAAAAGGTAAAGCACTATTTAAGAAGGAGGTGACTAACTGCAGATTTTTCACCCAAACAGCAGTATTCAGCCAACAACAAGCATCAATGCCAACCGATATAAAATTCGCAGGTAAAATAATGGTAAACTACAGATACGAAAAAGCCGAGCTAATGCTCGGCTTTTCTAAATTTGGCAGGGGTAGCAAGACTCGAACTCGCAACCATCGGTTTTGGAGACCGCTGTTCTACCAATTGGAACTATACCCCTGTTGATGCGTTAGATTTTGCTTAATATTGGCCAAAAGGTAAAGTACTTTTTGCACTAAAGCCGCTGTTTGCAGTTTTTTCAGGCGTTTAGTACGTACTTCAAGCATAAAATGAGCTGAAACCATAAAAGATCGACTTTCTGTAGACGGGTCTATACTCGCCTTTATGAATCGAACTCCCTAAAAGAGAGCTTTCCAGCCCATGCATTAACAAAGCGCTATGAATATATCACTATAGAATCGACTAAATCACTACCGCCATAGACGGGTGGAAATAGCAACAACTGGAGTGAACATTTGTTAGACGGGTTGAGTAGTTCACTATTAACAAAACTCAACAATCTCTAGAGTTAACAAGCTATGTTTAAGTGAACCTATAAGCCGTGTATCACTTGGATACGCCAAGCGAACCTCCATGGACCCATTATTAAAAAAAACAGATCCTTGTGCTGATAAGTAATCAAATGGTGCGTTAATCCACAACGACATTAAAGATGCTCAGACAGAACCTAATTGATAATAAAACCTACTGAAATAGGTGGTTGGGCCTGCCAACAAAAAACTGCAAGATTGGCACTACACTATTAATTTTTCGCAGTATTTATTTCTAATCATAAATAACCTTACTACTAGCCAATAAAATGCCCCTTTAAAAAGGGGCATTACATCAAAACTCGTACCTAAACAGATACATTAAAATCTAATTAAATACCGACTTCGCCACCGTCGTCTTTACGAATAACAACGGTTGCTGCGCGAGGCCTTACTGACAAGCCATCAGGTGTTGCTTCTGTCGCGACAGTCGAATAGGGCCAGTTTCTTGGGTGCTGAATGTTGGCAAATACCGTGGTGTAATCAGAGGTAATAGCGAAACCTGTGACCTCACAGCCGTTTGGACCGACAAAGAATCTTTTTAACTCCGCTTGATTATCAGCATTAACTACCTGCTGTTGGCCATTCTCATCCGTCATTGAAGATGGAACGATCGCTAGCATTTGGTCATTAGTATAGTCTTCGACTTCATCTGCACCGTTATCGGTTTGTACCCATAAAATACCGCGCTTATCAAAAGCTAACCCGTCTGGGCTGGCAAATTGATTTAAATCGGTTAGGCCAGAGCGGTTAGTTTGTTCATCGCCATCAACCGGCGAACCAAAGACAAAAATATCCCAAGTAAATTCAGTAGCAGTGCTACCTTCATCCCATCGAATGATATGACCAAAACTATTATTCAAACGAGGGTTTGCAGGGTTAGTGCTGTCAACGCGCTTAGTGTTGTTAGTCAGCGTCAGATAAACAGTACCAGTAAATGGATCAACACTCGCCCACTCAGGGCGGTCCATTGGCGTAGCACCGACGAGATCCGCTGCCCCAGCAGTATTTAGAATAATTGCCGCAATTGAATCAAAGCTATCTGCTAAGGTCTTACCATCTGTTGTCACGCTGTCTAAAGTCAAAGGTAACCACTCGCCAATACCGTCTTCATTGAACTTGGCAACATACAAGGTACCGTCGTTCATATACTTATCACCAGTGGCAATGCGATTAGTAGAATCCGCGTCGGCTGCGTTCCATAACGCTTTAGACTCAAACTTATACAAGTACTCAAAACGGGAATCATGACCAGAATAGAAAACAACAGGCTTGCCTTCCTCTAGCTTACCAAAAGTACAGCCTTCATGGCGAAAACGACCTAACGCTGTACGTTTTACCGCACGCGAATTAGGGTTATATGGGTCAATTTCAACGATATAGCCATGACCATTAGCCTCATTGCGGTAGTCACCTGCCGCACTAGCCGCCGAAGGCGTCACATCAAAACGAGCAAACTCATCTAAGCGCTCTTCATCATTACCTGCAAGCTGATCCCACCCATATCGAGTGCCAGATGTTGATAGTCCAATACGCTCCTGCTCTTCAGTTAATTCACCACGATTAACAAAATAGCCAGGCCAGTTTTCTTCACAGGTTAAATACGTGCCCCAAGGAGTATAGCCATTACCGCAATTATTAAGCGTGCCGCGTGCTTGACTACCATCAGGCGAGTAACGGGTTTCAAGATATGCGCTATAAGCTAATGGTCCAGAAATATCCATCACAGAGGCACCGGTGAACCGTCTATTGTGCGAGTCATTTTTGATCACTTCCCACATACCATTGTTGAGCTTTATACGCACAACTGAAACGCCATGTGCGTTGATCTCTTTGCGAACTTCATCAAGTATGCTGCGGTTACCATCAGCATCAGCTGTCGGTCCCATTGGATGCAATGCCGCTTGATCAATATATTCGTGGTTAACACAAAGCAGACCATCGTCACCCGCTTCATTTAGAGGAAAGAAGTGCATACCGTCATGATGCATGCCCATTGAATTGGCTTGATCTTCAGCAGTATTAAAGCCGTCAGGCTTAAATGCACTGGCTTTGTCATTCAATGGCTCTCCCCAAGGCGCTAACACATAAGCAGAGTACCCAGCAGCAACCGCTACCGCATCAGTTTTTGAGCCAGCGATAGAGTCAAAGCCCAAAATTGCTTGGCTTACATTAGGTACGTCTGGATCAGGCGTTGTTGGCGTAGTATCAGTCGCTGAAGAGTCGTTACTTGAGCTACATCCCATCATGCCAAAGCCACTAAACGCTGTCATAGCGCTTAAACCTAGACCGCTCCTGACAAAATTACGTCGTGAAATGTGTTTATCTAGCACTTCATTAAATGGGGTGTTTTTACTTTTGTTGTAGCGAGTTGGATCAAATGTAGCCTTGCTCATAATTCATCCTTGCAGTCAAAAATAATCAATCGTTTTTGTAATTGTCGACCAGCAGAATAAGAACAAAATATGACAAACTAACTTAATGCGTATGACAGAAATAAAACCTTATGAATGCAGAACTGATTAGATCAGCCATAAAACGATGAGGTTTGGACTGCATGATTAATTAAATTGCAGACGCAAAAAAGCCAGCTATATGGTAGCGGGCTTTCTAGCCTCTCTTTCGAGAATTCTGTTTTGTCTTCACTTTTGCAAAAATGAAATCAAAGTTGCGCCTGGAAATGACCTACGACCCACATGGATGTGGTAAGTGTCGATTATGCTGGAGCATATAATCGCCCTCGGTTCGCGCAGCGAACAAATGGGGGCGAAGAAGCCCTGCTTTGGATGCCACGCATTCAAGGGCTTTGAAGCGCGAGTAACTTGTTACGAAGCTGGAGACCCCGCTCAGCGGCGGGTCGACGTCGGGAGTAGGTATTGCACGTACGTGCTTAAGTAGAAAGTCACCTTAACCTATAACGATACATTGATTAGGTAATCTTAATTACTTTTATATCGTCCAAACGAAAAAAAGCCACCTTATTCAGGTGGCTTTTCTACTTAAATAGGCGCCTGGAAATGACCTACTCTCACATGGGGAGACCCCACACTACCATCGGCGATATTGCGTTTCACTTC
>NZ_JALNTW010000027.1 GCF_023161665.1 Shewanella sp. 1CM18E | reverse complement strand
GGTCTCCCCATGTGAGAGTAGGTCATTTCCAGGCGCCTATTTAAGTAGAAAAGCCACCTGAATAAGGTGGCTTTTTTGCGTTTGGACGATATAAAAGTAATTAAGATTACCTAATCAATGTGTCGTTATAGGTTAAGGTGACTTTCTACTTAAGCACGTACGTGCAATACCTACTCCCGATGTCGGTCGATAAATGTTCCTAACTATATCGACACTTCCGCCATCCTTGGCGATCGCCCGCCGCTGAGCTTGGCCAGAAATTGCATCCATGCGTTTCAGGCATTCGTCACATCCGTGTGACTCGCCTCCAGCTTCGAAGGCAAGCTTGTCCGCGTTCACTCTTCACTCAAAGCGCAGGGGCTGAATACTACGTATTCAAAACGCCTCACTTTCCCCCCCATGTGTTCGCTGCGCGAACCGAGGGCGATTATATGCTCCTGCATAATCGACACTTCCCATATCCATGAGGGTCGTAGGTCATTTCCAGGCGCCAAATAACGAGAAAGCCCCGGGCTTTTTTACGTTTGTAATTTTTGCAAAATCCTGCTTTTTATAGATAAATGCTTATCCAAGAAATAGCACTTATACCATTCCATCTTAACACTTAGTCATTTTTGCCCAATCTCTCTGGCATAGAGACATCACTTTTGCTGCACGACTAAATGTTGATTCTGATTAGTATTATCGTATTTTCATATTGTTAGTTAGCAGTAGCGTAGTACTTTTCTAGTAGATTTCACAGAAGCTATTTTGCGGGGGCTTAGTAATGTATCAGAGCGTTGATTAATGAAAGCCTGTCCTGCTTTTTTCCCTAGTAGATAGTCGGTCTGTAGAGCTAATTTTTTACTGCCGATAAGTTTGCTGTTTAGATTGTGCTCTGGGAAAATTTGGATTATTTCTAAATCCTTTGGTGGAGACTGGATAAATCTTAGAGAATCGCGGTAGGCATGTTCGTGATGTACAAAGAAATCGAGGGCTTTAGGGCATTGGTTCGTCGTACAGACCCAGGATTTTAAACGATTGACCCAAGGTGTATTGGCTGCATATTCCTTTGGTAGTGTGCGTAGTACAACTATTTTTCGCGCGCCGCGTCTATAAGCTTCTTCAACGGGAAGAGGCGCTGATAAGCCACCATCAACTTGGAATTCATCATTTATTTTAACCCCTTCTTTATACAAAAGAGGTAATGCGCTTGAGGCTTTGAGTAATGTTAACCAATTATCTCGGTTGGGTTCATAAAAGTTAGCCTGGTAGCTTGAGCTATTAGTGGTTGAGATAAGTAATTGGCGTTTGTTAAGTTGCTCAAGACCTTTATCAAGGTCAAGAATATGCGGTTGTTTGCCTTTAGTTGTACTGCTGTTTACCTGATCAAAATACCAATCTAAGTCGACAGTATTTTGACCTTTTAAAGGCCTGCTCAAGCTAAAGAACTTTGGGTTTATAGATAATTCAGTGATTGAGCGGTGAGCAAAGCCTATTTGCTCGGTAATGTAGCTTGATAGGTTTTGCGCACCTGCGGATGTGCCTATTAATAAGGAAAAAGGATTAAAGTTTTGCTCAAGCCAGGCATCTAATATTCCGGCGGTGAAAATCCCCCGCTGACCGCCACCTTCAGCTATTAATGCTGTATGAGCGATAGCTGTGTTTGTCGAGCTGTTAATTGTGGAATTGGTGATTTGCTGCAGTGCTGATGACATAATTGATAGCTGCTTTGGGAAGTTTAGTGAACTTATCGATTAGGCTAATCCCTAATAATAAGCATATTAATCTATACCTAAAATCAGCTAGAGGATAATTGAATTAATCAATTGGGATGATTAATTAATCCAATTGTGTTTCGGGGTATCTAATTACAGAGGGGAAAAAGGAGCCATAGGCTCCTTTAAGTATTGTTATTCGAGATTGTTTTCTGTCATCTAGCTTATGGATTAAACCAGTGAGAAGAAAATACCAGCGATTGCAGCGCTCATTAGGTTCGAACAAGTCGCTGCTACAACTGTGCGTAAGCCGTATTTTGCAATAAAGTCCGTTCTTGATGGGCAAAGCGTACCAAGACCACCGATCAAAATACCCATAGACGCTAAGTTAGCAAAACCACATAGTGCAAAGCTGATAATAACTTTACTCTTTTCTTGTAGTACTTGTAGGCCTGCAGCTGTAACTTCTGCATTATCTTTTAGGTAAGGCGCTAAATCGCTATATGCAACAAACTCGTTAACGATTAGCTTTTTACCGATCATTGAGCCAGCAATTGCCATATCAGCAACAGGCACACCGAGTAGGAACGCTAGTGGGGCAAAAATCCAACCTAAAATGCCTTCAAGAGACAGTTGCATTCCGACTAGATCGCCAAGGCTACCCAATAGGTTGTTTGCAAGTGTCACTAAGCCAATCATGGCAATTAGCATTGCACCAATGGCTGCTGCTAGCTTAAGACCACTTGCTGCACCTTCACCGGCTGCTGCAAGCACGTTTACAGGTGGTTTTTCATCAAACTGGATTTTGCTATCCATGGTATATGCTGGCGTTGTTGTTTCCGGCAAGATCAATTTCGCAAATAAAACACCGCCTGGAGCCGCCATAAATGATGCTGCTAGCAAATATTCCATATCTACGCCCATCATCGCGTAGCCTGCGAGTACGGTACCTGAAACTGACGCCATACCACCACACATAACTGCGAAGAATTCAGAGTCACTCATTTTTGCCATATATGGCTTAATGACTAATGGGGCTTCGCTTTGACCAACAAAAATGTTTGATACAGCAGACATAGATTCTGGCTGTGAGGTGCCCAGTAATTTAGCCATACCGCCACCAATGATGCGGATGATAAATTGCATAATGCCGAGGTAGTATAAAACGGCAATTAAGGCAGAGAAAAATACAACGAGTGGCAGTACGTTAAGCGCGAAAACAAAGCCAATACCTTCAACAGAAAAGTTGACTAAGTTACCGAATAAAAACCGAATACCGGCTTTACCACTATCAAGTACAACGTGTACACCATGTGACATTGATTCTAGCGCTTGGCGACCGACAGGCACATAAAGCACGAAAGCACCAATAAGTACCTGAAGACCTAAGGCTGCACCAACGGTGCGTAATTTAATTGCACTACGATTTACTGAGCAAGCAAAACCAATGCCCAGAAGCACTAGCATACCCACGAATCCCATGAACATCATATTGATACTTCCTTACTTTTTCACACTGATAACGAAAGCGTTAATTAGCTTTAAGAAATCGCTTTCAGCTAGCTTGGCGCATTTTAGTGTTTGTTCATGTGATAGCTTTACATCACCTAGGCCTTCAGCCATATTGGTAATTGCACAGATCGCTAAAACTGGTAATCCGCAGTGAGCTGCTGAGATAACTTCAGGAACAACAGACATACCCACAACATCGCCGCCGATAATTTGCATCATGCGGATCTCGGCAGCAGTTTCGAAACATGGGCCTGGGTACGATACAAATACCCCTTCATTGACTGCAATGTCTTCTGCTTTAGCAATAGTGAGTGCTTGTTCACGTAGATCTTTATCGTATGCATTAGCAAGACTAAAAAAGCGTGGGCCGTATTTATCGTCATTTGGGCCAGTCATTGGCGTGCTTGGCATAGTATTAATGTGGTCCGAGAAAACAACGAGTGAACCCACATCAATGCGCTCTGGACGAAGCGAGCCTGCAGCATTAGTGACTAGCAACATTTCACAGCCAAGCGTTTTGAAAGTACGAACTGGCGTCGTCATGACTTTCATTGATTCGTGCTCATAGAAATGACCACGGCCTTTCATGCATGCTACTGGTACGCCGTTTAAGTAACCAAGAACAAGTTCACCACTGTGACCTTCAACAGTGCTTACAGGAAAACCGTCTAATTCTTGATAACCAATGCTAACTTTATCTTCTAGTTTGTCGGCTAAAACGCCTAAACCAGAGCCTAAAATCATTGCAATTTGTGGTTTAAAACCTGGTTTGTATTTTTCGATGGTTGCGACAGCATTTGGGACAGGATCGTACAGAGACATTTTTATATTCCTAAGTGGACTTTGTTATTGGCCTCACGATATTCCTAAGCTATTTTGATTAAAATCGCTAAAAATGACGCTACTGTGCTGTTTTTCGGTACATTAAAGCGGCTCAAAGTTAGTAAGCAATAAACTGATAATTAAAACATCGACTAATGTAATTTTTGACTACTGTGCAACCAAAAGTGATTAACTGCTTGAAAACAATGGAATGCTAAATTTGTGAACAAAGACCAAAACACAGGTGCGTTAGATCTCAAAAGCTTATTTTGGGCTGAACGGATCAGTATGAAAATGCTGCGCTACTTTTATGTGGCAAGTCATTGTCAGAGCTTTACTCAGGCCGCGGAGCAACTGCATATTTCTAAGTCGCCATTAAGTGCGCAGATGCGAGAACTTGAAGCTGTATTAGGGGTAAAATTGTTCAACCGTGAACAAAGAAGTATTCAGCTTACCGCTGCTGGTGTTTTGTTGCGGGAGCAATGCCAATCTATTTTTAACGTCATGGAAAGCTCTATTAACCAAGTGACTCAATATGCCCGCCAACGCCAAGGTTTACTGCGGTTGGGGATTGTTAGTTCTGTTTTTTGGGCGGGGTTTGGTTATGCATGCCAACAGTTAAAGTTTGAGTTTCCTAAGATCCAGTTTGAATTTATTGAACAATCACCACAGCAGCAAAAGGTTGCTTTGTTCAATAATGAAATCGACATCGGTTTCGTGCGTTATGCTGACACCTTAGACATTAGTCCTTTAGAGTCGTGTAATTTGTACTGTGAGCCAATGTGTGTCGCGTTATCAGACAAACATAGTTTGAGCAAACAAAAGCAACTTTGCTTGACCGATTTGGCCAATGAAAAGTTTGTCATGATGAGCCAGAAAAATTCCGCTTCGGCGCAGCTTGTAGTGAATCATTGCATTAAAGCAGGGTTTATTCCGACTTTAGTGCAGGAAGTTGTCGAGCCTATGACGTTAATGAATGTGATTGAAAGTCGAGAAGGGATCTCTATTGTGCCACAAAGTTTTAGCCGTCAAAGTTGGCAGCATATTCGTTTTGTTGACCTTAAGCAGCAAATTAATGCCCATATTTGCGCGGTTTATAATCCACAAAAAATGACACCAGAAAAACAATCCCTAATTCAATCAATTCATCTATTTATGAATAGTGACGCATCAAAAGTGTCACCTTATTAAGTCACTGTATCTGTATATTTCACATGGCTGTCAGTCGAGGCTGTAAAGTGAGTCAGCGAGATTGTGAGAACGAGTATTAGATATAAAGCCTGCTAAACATGCAGGCTCTATATATCAATAAGCTAGCTAAATGAGGTTACTTATTTAATGCGCTCTTTAAATGCTTTACGGGTTTCTTCATCTGCTTGTTGATACCAAAAATCGAGCATTTGGCCGACATTGATTTGCTGCTTACTCGGATCAGCTTGATTGACATCACCGGTTTGTACATTCACTGCGGCTGAGCTTGCCGTAACAATAGCCGGCGTTGCTATCGCTGCTGCTTGCAGCTTTAAAGAAGCACTATTATTGGTTAAGTTATAGGCTGCAATTTCTTGTTCGTAATCGCGACCTAGCTGTAAGCCTTCTTTAATCAGTTTTCCCTGCTCGAAATGAATGCTTTGATCATTTGCATCCACTATGGTTAATTGCGGGTTTTTATTAAATTCGTCTGCGGCACTATTGGAGCGAATTCGTGGCAAAGTTAATGCAAGCTTACTGTTTTTCTCGTCAAACTTAACAATGATAATATCTGACTTAAACTGAGTTTGGGTACCATGTTGTTGATAACGGCCAATGTAACGAAACGCAATTTGGTTACTGCCATTGTTGAGCTTTAGAGAGTCATTGCCGCTACTGTTGTTACCATTTACTAGCACAAGCTCTAAATTTGAAGGCAGAGCTAAGCTAACATCGGCTTGTGCGTGGGCACTAAACAGCAATATAGAACTACATAAGGCAATAATATAACGATTCATTAGGGATCCTAATCGGGAGTAATGACCTCTTTATAGCAGAATGAGGTCAAACTTGCATAGTGAGATGATTTTATTGCTAACTAGTATGCAAATGCTTGGAGATCCATAACAGTTTATCTAGCGTTTTGTCGGTATAATCGCTGCAAACGTCATAGAGGGAAAGCGAGTGCTAACTAAAATACTAATCACCTTATTGATCATCGTTGCTGCAATGCTATATATACGTAAGCCAAGAGAGCAGGGTGTGCGCGCAAATACCAAAGAGTTAGCAAAAAATATTAAGCTGCGAATAGCTGGCTACATTTTAATTGGTTTGTCGCTAACAGCAACCGCTGCTTATTGGTATTGGGACTGGAATGATAGTCGTCAAGTTGTCAGTGTAACTATAGTGTCACCAGTAAGTGATGATTCGGTTGTCTATCAAGTAAGAAAGAAAGATATTACTAGCAATGAAATAACAACTATCGACGGTATTCGTATCCGATTGTCGAATCAAGAGCGAATTATCGTTGCAAACACAGTAAATGAATAATTTATGTGCACTTTTTTCTTGATAGCCATTTGCAGCTTAGCTTTATAGGGTAGAATAGCCCTCGTTTTTTTGTCTACAATTTTTGCATTGCGCGTTTACAGGAGGAGCTATGATTACAGCCTATGCCTATGAGAATCGTAAAACCACGATTTTTGAATTAAGCATCAAGGACACAATCCCTCCCGGCATTATTTGGCTTGATCTTTATAAGCCCGATGAGCAAGAACGTGAATGGTTAAGCCGTTTTTCTGTTGAAGATGTGCCAGATGAAGAAGATATCAATGAGATTGAAGCTTCTGCGCGTTTTTATCAAAATAGTGACGGGTTACACATCAACTCTTTATTTCCTCAGCGTGCTGGCCAAGACGTCAAAGGCGTTAACGTTTCATTTAATTTGCGGAAGAACTTCTTATTAACTATCCGTGATGAAGATGTGGGGCTTATTCGTTTATTACGCAATTATTTAAGGCTAGGAAAAATTGAAGCGACAACGCCTGAATCTTTGCTTTTAGAGCTATTTAATTTAAAAGTTGAGTACCTATCTGATCTTATTGAAGACGTTTATACCGTGCTTGAAAATGTTAGCGAAGAGGTATTTAAAAACGAAGAGCTTGATAACGTATTTAAGCTTATTACACGTCAAGAAGACTCTAACGGTAAAATTCGACTGAGTTTGCTCGATACTCAGCGTTCATTGCGCTTTATGCAGCGATATTATCGTGCACAATTATCTGATGAAGAGCTTAAAGATCTGCGAGAAATGCTGTCAGATATCGAATCTTTGATGCCACATAGTCAGTTTATTTTCGACAAGTTAAACTTTTTGCTTGATGCTGCAATGGGCTTTAGCGGTTTACAGCAAAATAAAATCATTAAGATCTTCTCAGTTGCTGCAGTGGTATTTTTACCACCGACAGTGATAGCAAGTGCTTATGGGATGAACTTTGTCAATATGCCTGAGCTTGACTGGCGCTTTGGCTACCCTATGGCTATTGCGATGATGTTTGGTAGTGCAGCCGGAACGTATTTTTTCTTTAAGCGCAAAGGTTGGCTGTAACACGTAGCTTATAACTGGTTAGTTGCCACAGCTTGGCAACAAAAGGCTGACTTATAAACATTAAATTATAAGCACTTAAGTATATAAGTTAGGTTTTAAGCGCCTGGTTATTAAATCCAAGCCGTGAAGATGACATTAACAAAATCAGGTTCTTAATTTGTTAATCGCGTGAGTTTTTACGCAGTACTACCACATCGGCTTTGTTATTTAAAAAACTATTGGGCTGGCTATACACTTGGTTGAGTATGGCCAGTTTTTGAAACATCAGATTGCTGACGACCTGGCAGCGTTGATATGAGTTTTTACATAAAGCGAGTCGCTTCTCAAGATCATGAAGTAAACCATGTAGGTTTGCTTGGTTGGCTTGGCTTGATCCCGCTATCGCTTCTTGGCTTAGCTGCTTTTGCAACGCATCGAGCTTTTCAGGCGCATTCTCCGCCAGCCATAACAGCCTGTCAAAGCTTGGAAGTTCAGTCATAACCACTGCCTTTAACATTAATATCATATATTAACGTTAGTCAGAGGTATTGATTTCAGCAAGTAATAGCCGTCAATGTATGTAAAGCATACTGGCGGCTATTTTTCATTTTCTCTAAGTTATCTTTCTGAGCCAAGGAAGTAGCTGACTTTCTCTCTAGGGTTCAGGTATTTGAGAACTTTATCAGGCAGCGCTGCCACAGGTAAACATCTTACAATCTTAAGATTTTCTGCAGCGAGATCAACAATAGGTGCTTGCTCTTTAGGCACCGTCGGGTCGTAAACGAGCACTCGTGGCAGCAATAACTGACTTAAATTAACCGACATCACCATAGCAAACTGGCCGGAATTAAGCTCTACAACGCTGCCAGGTGGATATACACCTAACATTTTGACTAAACGACTTATCACCGTCTGATTTAGTTGGGTTTTATAGTTTTTATAGATAAACCCGAGTGCAGAATAGGGTGTACGACCTTTTTTAGTGCGATTTGAATGACACAAATTGTCATAAGTATTTATCACGCACACTAGCTGGCTTAACTTATCAATATCTGGCTCTTTTAGGCCTTTAGGGCTACCGGTACCATCTAAAAACTCGTGGTGATTTAAGATAATGGGTAAAGCTTCAGCAGGAAAATTATCAGCTCCAGCAAGTAACTCTGCGCCCATTAACGGGTGTTGATTAACATAGTTTTGTTCTGCTGTGGTGAGAGGACCTATCTTACGCAGCAGTTGAGTTGGTACGTTAAGCTTGCCGATATCATGAAAGAGTGCCCCCATGCCGATCCATTCAATCTCTTTGCGGCTCCAACCTAATTCTTTAGCGACTAGCATTGAAAGTACTGCAACGTTCAAAGAGTGATAATAGATACTGTCATCACTTTTTGCATCCGCCATAAGGTGTAGCACGAGCTTATCGTCGGTAAGCAATTGGTTACATACACCATGCACAAGCTCTTGTGCTTCACTAACCGCGTCAAGGGGGCGATTACGTAATTTATTCATTAGATTACGCATCATAGCGACATTACGTACAAAGTGCTTTTCGGTTTTTTGCAGGTGGCGTCTTAAGGCTTGTTGAGCTTCAATGCTTTTAGCTTTTTGCTGGTTTAACTCATTTGAAAACTGTTCTAAATTGTTATCAATTATGGCAGCGGTTTTCTCCGCTTCTAAAGATGTTAGTGGCGGAGCATCACTGCGGTCAGACCGGACATAGACAAATTCAAGCCCAAGATTTTTGATTATCTCAATTTGTGCCTGTTGCTTGATTTTAAAGGTATTAAATATAAAAGGGTGATCTTTCCAGGCAATAGGTAAACGTACAAAATTGCCAACTTGCAGCTGCGCCACAGCGACTTTACAACTATTTGTCATGAGTAATATTTTAAATCTTTCCTGATTTGCTATTTTAACCCAAGTTATATAATTTACAATTACTTAACTGTAAATTATATAGCTGGCTTCAAGCTAAGAGCGCAAAAAATGGATTTTATAGAAGTATACCCAAATGCACTTCCTGACGACTTTTGTGATGAGTTAATACGTCAGTTTGATAATCATAATGGTGTTCAAGCCGGGCGAACTGGTGGCGGGGTCGATGAAACTAAGAAAGTGAGTTTAGACCTCATGCTAGATGCGCACGGGGACCTGACTTCGGTGAAAAATCGCTTACTGGGTTATACCTTGGCCAAAGCAACTGAGTATTTTGATAAATATTCATTAGCGTTAATGGGCGCAGTAGCGGTCAATGTTGCTGGAGAGCATGGTGAGTCGCTCACTTTAACACCCGACAATTACTCAAAGTTTGGTAAAGATAGAGCGGGTGCTTTAGTAAAGTATTTATATCGCAGCGGCACCATTAATATTCAAAAGTACCCGCAAGGTTTAGGTGGTTACCCTCATTGGCATTCAGAGCAGTTTCCGCAAAGTGGCCATAACGAAGCACTGCATCGAGTTGTTCTATATATGTATTATTTAAACGATGTTGATGAGGGCGGTGAAACCGAGTTTTATTATCAAAATAAATGTATTAAACCTAAAAAGGGCACTATGGTTATTGCCCCGGCGGGCTTTACGCATTCGCATCGTGGCAACATTCCCAAGAGTCACGATAAGTACATCGCAACGTCTTGGATCATGTTCAATCGTGCAGAGCAACTGTATGGGACAACTAAATAGGAATTGAAATCCTAAAACATGCACCTTCAAGTTCTGAAGTTTCAATACTTAAGCGGCCGCCATAACTAATTACGATTTCATTACATACTGCTAAGCCGATCCCTTGACCCGCTTTTTGGGTATCGGCCCGAACGCCTCGCTGAATGATATTCTGACGAATACTTTCCTCAACGCCTGGGCCATCATCTTCAACAAGCAGTTCAAATTCACCAGCGTCATTGTAATAAGACGAAACCCTTACAGTGGTAATGCATAACTTAAATGCATTTTCCATCAAGTTACCACAGAGCTCCATGAGATCGCCTTTATCACCGGGAAATACATGTTCAGTTGCAATGACTGCTTCAAATTTAACTTGTTTGTCGCGGTATACCTTAAACAGCATTTGCGCCAACTGGTCAACTAACGGAGCGATTAGTGTTTGCTCTTGTTTTAAGCCTTTGCGGCCAAGCATGGCACGTTTTAATTGATATTTTACCAATTGATCCATTTGGCTAACTTGTTCCATGATCTTTTCGCTGCAGGCTTCTTTATCTAATGAGCGATCATCGGTTATCGCATGTACTGCAGCTAAGCGAGTTTTCAAACTATGGGCAAGGTCATTCATTGCATTTTGATAACGCTGCTGCTGTGCGCTTGATTGTACTAGTAATTGGTTTAGGGCTTGAGTAACGCCTTCAAGCTCAACCGGATAGCCGTCTGATAAAGATTTAGATTTACCGCTGTTGACCGATTGCAACTCATTACGTAGTCGCACCAATGGCCGCATTCCCCAATAAGCAGCACTAATCAATAAAACCAGTGCAAGGGCTAAGACAAAGGCTAAACGAATATAAGTTAAACGGCTGAATTTGCTATATTCCTCTTCAAGTTTTTCGGCATCTTTTAAAACCAGTAAGTTGTACTTACTGTTAGCGATTTCAAGAGAGAGCAAATAGACAAAGTAGCCTTTAGAATCGGCAAGTGATAGATAGTAGGGCGGCGAGCTATTTCTAATTTCGTTAAAACGTTCACAGGTATCAAAAAGACCACGGTCGACAGCTAACGATGAAGTCCAAACTTGGTTAAAAGTGCTGTCACAGCTTGCGATTATGTAACGTTGCTTGGCACTATTATCTTCAAGCCACTCATCACTATTATCTGGTATTAAGTCATGTTCTCTTAATTCCGCTGCAACTTTAGGGATTTCAGCAATGAGCTGCGCGGTTTCTTCATTGTAGCTATTTTGCGCATGCAGAATGTTGACCATCCAAGCCAGACCAAAACCCACCAAAGCGATAATGGATAATGAAGTGAGAAACATCCGCGTAAGCAGACGTTTCTTGGGTTTAAACTTTAGCTGCATGGTAAGTTGAATTTATATCCTTGGCCGCGGATAGTTGCGATAGGGTTTTCAAGCCCGTCTTTGGTGAGTTTTTTACGTAAGCGACTAACCATGACTTCAATGGTATTTGGATCACCTTCTTTATCGCCGTAGATCACATCAAGCAAACGTTGTTTAGCGACAACTTCATGGCAGTGGCGCATTAAATATTCAAGAATTAAATATTCAAATGCAGTGACTTCCATTGGCTCGTTATTAAGGGTCACTTGTTTAGCGGCAAGGTCAATTTCTAACGGGCCACTGGTGATCTGTGGTTTTACAAATCCTGCACTGCGACGCACTAAGGCATCCAGGCGAGCAACCAATTCTTCTTTTTGAAACGGTTTAACTAAATAGTCGTCGGCACCGGCATTCAGGCCTTCGACTTTATCTTGCCAGTTAACCCTTGCAGTTAAGATAAGTACCGGTGCTTTCAGGCCACTGTCACGCAGGCTTTGGATCAGACTTATGCCGTCTTGGTCTGGCAGACCTAAATCAACAATCGCCACGTCAATAGGATAATTAGTGGCTTGATAAAATCCCTCTTTAGCGGTTAATGCTACTTGAACTTGATTCCCTAACTCACTTAATTGCACTTTTAAATGGTGAGATAAAATCGGATCATCTTCAACAACCAGTATTCGCATAATCAAAATATCCTTGAATTCAATACAGTTCAGTTTACGCAGAATTACGGCGACTGCAACTATGTATGTGATGAATCAAGAGTTTACGCTTTATAAACTTAACCACTGCTGAACTTGTACTATACGCATTTTTATATGCGGCATTTTTCAGCGAAAATGAGAGTTTTGTCTATAAAACGAGATTGATAATAATTCTAACGTTATTTTATGTGGTTAATACTGGGTTTGTTGCTGCTTTTTCGTTAAGGTAACGTAAAATTTTATCATTTAAGGACGACAATATGTCGCTTACCAAGCGATTAGCCCTGTTACTGGCACTGGTGTGCACACCTGCTGCGATGGCACAGACGTTTACATTTACAGCCATTCCTGATGAAGACGAGAGTCAGTTGAGAACCCGTTTTGAAAAGGTTGCGGAGTATCTTGAGCAAGAACTTGGGGTAAAAGTTAAGTATATTCCGGTAAAGTCTTATTCCGCAGCAGTAACGGCTTTTCGTAACAACCAAGTACAACTTGCATGGTTTGGTGGATTGTCGGGAGTGCAAGCAAGACGCTTGGTTCCGGGGTCTGAAGCGATAGCACAAGGCTATGAAGATCAGTTTTTTAAGAGCTATTTTATCGCTCACGCTTCAACTGAAATTGTTCCGGATGAAAGTTTCCCCAATATCAATGGCTATACCTTTACATTTGGTGCTAAAAACTCAACTTCTGGCAGATTGATGCCGCAATTCTTTATTGAGCGTAATTTAGGTAAAAATACTAAAGATGTGTTTAAACGGATCGGTTACTCAGGGGATCACAGTCGCACGATAGCTCAGGTGCAAGCCGGAGTTTACCAAGTCGGTGCTGTTAACTATAAAGTCTGGGAAACTGCAGTTGCTAATGGCAAGGTGGACTTAGAAAAAGTCGATGTTATTTGGCAAAGCCCTGCATACCCTGATTACCAATGGACGATTAGAGGTGACGTGGATAGTGCTTTTGGCGCCGAATTTGCTGACAAAGTGACAGCTGCACTCATAGGTATGACTGATACGGATTTACTTAACAGCTTTCCTCGCGAATCTTTTGTTCCTGCAGACAATCGTGATTACGAGCCAATTGAAGATGTGGCCAAAGCAATCGGCTTAATTGATTAAGCAATGCTGGCTATTGAAAATCTGATCGTTGAATTTGATGGAAAAATCGCGTTGAACCTTGATCGTTTAGCGATTAAAGAAGGTGAAAAAATCGCTGTGGTAGGACGCTCTGGTAGCGGTAAATCAACGCTCATCCATCACATATATGAGTTAATGCGTCCTCAAGCTGCGCTTTGCTCCCAAAGGCAGGGCTTAGTTGAAAATCTAAGTGTGTTTCATAATATTTTTATGGGCGGGCTTCAGCGCCACAATTGGCTTTATAATTTAGTAAACTTGGCTTATCCGCTGCAAAAAAATCGTCATGCAATTACGCTAATTACCAATGACTTAGAACTTGATTGTACAATTAATCAAACTGTTATCCACTTATCGGGCGGTCAACGCCAACGGGTAGCATTAGCTCGTTCTCTTTATCAATATCAAGACGTATTTATTGGTGATGAGCCGTTTTCAGCGCTGGATCCCGCGATGGGAAGGCGTTTGTTAGGTCATGTTTTGCAGCAACACAAAACGGTTATTATGGTGTTGCATGACAGCAATATGGCGTTGGAATATTTTGATAGAGTGATAGGTTTGCATGATGGCAATAAAGTGTTTGACGCTTATTGCAAAGATATCAATAGCAACATTTTTCAAGATCTTTACCAGCAAGTCTCGCAAGACAAAAAGGATACGACTCCAGCTCCTTTTGCAAACTCAGTGAGTCGCTGATTTGCCTGTGAGTAAATTACCTACCGCAAGTTCATTAACATTTTTTGGATATTGGCAAAGGGTGACGTTATGTTTATTTCTGATTGCGGCAATATGCGGTTACTTCGCAGATACTGAAATTATTACTTTAGATCCTTGGCATGAGTTATTACTGATCGCGAAAGGCTTTGCCTTACCAGATTTTTTTGCCACTGAATATTTGCTTAATGCACTATGGCAAACGGTTAGTTTTGCGTTGCTTGGAGTCAGCCTAGCCCTTTGTATTGGAGCGCCATTATCACTGATTTATCATAAGCCGCTTATCGCCGCACTATGTGCATTTACTCGCGCCATTCACGAGATCTTTTGGGCCTTACTGTTTTTACAAATTTTTGGCTTGTCGCCGTTAACTGGGATCCTCGCAATTGCTTTGCCCTATGGGGCGACATTTGCGCGAGTGTTTAGTGACATTTTGCAACAGGCGCCGGCAACAACATCGCAGACTTTTGCGTTTAATACTGACAGGATCAGTCGGTATATCTATGGCCGCGTTGCGCATGTATTGGTGCCTATTACGGCTTATATTCGTTATCGATTTGAATGTGGGCTTAAAAGCAGTGCAGTTCTTGGTTTTGTCGGTATGCCGACTTTGGGCTTTTATCTTGAAACTGCGTTCAGGCAAGGGCATTACCATCAAGGTGGCGCGCTGCTTATTCTGTTTATTGCGCTGATAGGAACTATTCCATATTGGTGTCGGCTTAAGTTGTTACCGCTTTATTTTGTTATCGCTATCTGGGCTTTGCCAACATTCCCCACAGTTGATAGCGGGTTAATTTGGCGCTTTATAAGCCAAGATATTTTACCGCCGATGTTCCAATTAGCAGTTAATCAGGGAGAGTTTGTAAACGGTTCAACAGTTGACTTATTGCATGAGTTTGCAGACTGGATTATAGATTTACTTAGTGAACAGGCATTGCCTGGAACAATGGCGACTTTGTTACTGGCTGCTGCGGCTCTTGGGATCAGCCATATTATTGCGCTGGTGGGCAGTACTATGTGTAACCGTACATTTGCAGGCGTCATTTTTGGCAATTGTAGCCGCTTTATGATGTTAGTGTTGCGCTCAGTACCTGAGTATATTTTTGCCTTTATCTTTATGTTGTTGCTTGGGCCATCTATGTTACCTGCGATGTTAGCTCTTGGGCTTCACAATGGAGCATTGATTGCATATTTAACAACACGTCAGGCCGATAATTTGCCACTATCAGGGCACTTTAATGGGCGATTAGATAGTTACGCTTATGAAGTGCTCCCTGCTATTTATCCTAATATGATGGCGCTACTATTTTATCGATTTGAAGTGATCTTACGAGAAACCGCTATTTTGGGCATGTTAGGTATTGCAACGCTTGGTTTCTATATTGATAGTAATTTTGCAGAGATCCGCTATAACGGCGCAATAATACTGATGTTAGTTACTGCCATTGTGAATGTTGCTGTGGACTTTGCTAGTCGAAAACTACTTTACGGTAAGAAGCAGAAGCAACTATTGTGTAGTTAATACTATCTAGCGGCTGAGAAAAAGATACTGCTTGCTTTACAAGAAAGTGGGGCATAACAGTATTCGCCCAGCGTCAAAGCTTATGCTGAGCGAAATATGATGAGGATGTTAGCTGAATATTTTACGCTTACTGCGTTTTTCAATAATGCCATTCCCGCACCAAGCTGCGAGTAATGTAAAGGCGGTAACTGCTGCCATAATTGCACTTAGGCGATACCAAGGGGCATCGGCCGCGATACGCATTTGAATATACTCAAAACTACTTAGCCCCCAAACGAGTACCGCTGACACTACAAGTCCTAATTGTAAGAGTCGGGTCGCCCAGGCAGCTCTAATAAAAAGAAGTAACGGGCTTAGTGCAAACGCGATACAAGCTTCAGTTTGACCAAAACGTAAAAAGTGTGCGCCAATAAGAACATAGGCTAAAAAAATAATAACAACTCGCCACCACATTAGCTTTACCTCACAACCCAACAAACATATTTAAATACAGACTAAAGCTTACTTTAAGCATAAGGGGTATTCTATAGGTGGGTTCACATAACTCATATTTGTTGTTGTGTTTTGTTTATTGAATCGTGGCGGGTGGAGAACAAAGAATTGCCTAAAAATGCGCAACTAATAGGGGGTATTTTGCTGATTTTAAGTTTGTATTGTGATGGTGAAATGAGGGCATAGAAAGTGAAGTGAGCCTTTGTATTCGCCTAGCTGCAATCATTCACTCATCATCAATTGCCATGGCTTCTTTTATCTCATCGCTGCTAAATCCTTTGCGGCTTAAATAAGCATAGGCTTTGGATTTTTCTTTATAGTCAGATAAGTCGTAACGTTTTTTGGCTAATTCAGCCTTGCAGCTCGCGTAGAAGTCTACTTGCTCTGAAAGACTTAATTGATAAATAATATTTTCAAAATCAGTTACGTCAATAAGGCGCTGTTTGAGCTCTTGTAAGATCAGCGTCTCACCTTTGCCTTTTTTAAATAACTTAATAATCTCTGTAGCGAGATCGGCTTTTTCTGCTTTAACTGCCAATTTGCTGAGTAAAGTGTCTTTTGCTGGGTGTTGATCAATCGCGTGGTTGATCTCTGCGCGGTTAAAACCTTTATTGGTCATTTGGCTGTAGATTTTGTCTGTATTGGTATTGGTAAAATCATCGTACTTGCTGAGTAATCTAGTGCTCGCCATTTGAAAACTATCAATATTTTGCTCCTCGATGACTTTCTCAAGCGCATTTTCTATGTCTGTACTTGTGAGCCCACGTTGTTGGAGTTTACGTTTTATTGCTCCCGCGCCGAGTTCATGACTAAAGCTTAGCTCGCAAAAACGCACTGCAAACTCATAATCGCTTTTTAAATATCCACCTTCAATGAGCCTTGCAAGTACTGTTTCAATCCATTGTTGATTGGTCGTTTTACGTTGCAGTTTGCTGCGGATCTCATCAATGGTGAAGTCTTGCTGACTTAGGTGCCAATAGGCACTATTAAATACATTGTCTATAGATTTCGCTTGCCGAAGAGGTGGCTGTTGCATAAGAGATTACTTAACTCAGTTTTGATCTTTTTAAAGTGTAACACGGCCGCGAACGGATATGCTGGTTTTGAGCTGAAGCTATAGGCTTGTCAGTAAACCACTAATAATCATTAAGGCGACGAGGATAAATACAAGTCCAGTCATTAAGTTTATGAGTGGGCTAGCTTGTTTCATTTTTAGTTGAATATTGGGCTTAGAAAGTACAATTGCAATAAAGCTAAACCAGATAAAAGATAAGCCAAAGAGTAACGTAGCTGCAGCGCTTTTTGTTGCTAAGCTGATCTGCGGCGTGATTAACGTTGAAAAAAGAGTAATGAAAAACACTAAGGCTTTTGGATTTAAAATGTTGGTATAGAGGCCTTGCATAAAGCCTTGATACACAGTTAAGCCTTTGCCTTTGGTGCACAGCTCTAAAGTGAATTTATCTTGCCAGTGTTGCCACGCAGCTTTTACTGCGCCTAGGCCCATCCAAGCCAAATAACTCGCGCCGGTTAATTGTACTAGGGTAAATAACACCTCTGAGCTTTTAATTAACAAGTTAACCCCGGTTAAACTCAATAATGTATGTCCTAAAATTGCCACCGCGATCCCCATCGCTGAAGCCACCGCAGCTGCACGGGATTCTTGTGTGGCTAAACGTACGACTAAAGCAAAGTCTGGGCCAGGGCTTGCTAGCGCAATCAGATGAACGACAGCGAGTGATATAAGTAATTGAAAATCCATTGAGACCTTGTTTTGAATTGGTGACGATATCGCTACGGCGGATTAATGCCGCTTTTTATGCATAAATCGTAAATTAACATGAATAGCATTAATCAGCTCGTGAATATTGGTAAGATTTGACCCATAATAGAGTCCGATTTATGTCTATGGCCACCGGAGAGCAAATCGTGAAAGGACAGATCTTAAGAGAAATGAAAGTGCTTAAGGCAATTGACCCAGCCTTTGAAATTCAAAGACGAGTCGCGTTTATCAAGTCTAAGCTTAAGCAATCAAATACTCGTTCTTTAGTTTTGGGGATCAGCGGTGGAGTTGACTCGTCGCTAGCGGGGCGTTTATGTCAATTAGCTGTAGATGAGCTTAATGCTGGGATTGAAGTTGATTCAATTCATTATCAGTTTATTGCTGTACGTTTACCATATGATGTGCAAAAGGATGAAGATGAAGCGCAGATGGCGTGTCAGTTCATACAACCATCAAAACAAGTCACTGTAAATGTGAAGCAGGGCGTTGATGGGGTGCATAGTGAAACACTGAGCGCAATTGAAGCTGCAGGTATTGAATTACCTGAACTTGATAAAGTTGATTTTGTAAAAGGTAATGTCAAAGCAAGAATGCGGATGGTAGCTCAGTATGAGATAGCCGGTTTAGTTGCAGGTTTAGTTGTTGGAACAGACCACAGTGCAGAAAATATAACCGGTTTTTATACTAAATGGGGGGATGGCGCATGTGATTTAGCGCCATTATTTGGTTTGAATAAGCGTCAAGTGCGTCAGTTGGCGGCATATTTAGGCGCGCCAGAACGTTTAGTGGTTAAAGCGCCTACAGCCGATTTAGAAGAGGGTAAACCTCAACTAGAAGACGAAGTAGCCTTAGGCTTAACTTACGATCAAATTGATGATTTTCTTGAAGGTAAAGAGGTGAGTGACTTTGTGAATGATAAACTCACTAGCATTTACCGAGCAACCCAACATAAGCGTGAAGCCATACCGACTATTTACGATTGATAGTCGTATTTTTATGACGAGGAATTAAACCAAAAGGCGCAAATGCGCCTTTTTTGATCTTATACCAATCAATAACCTAAACAGCTTAGATTAATCTATAGGTAATAACCCCATTTTAAGGCGTAGGTTATCAATATGCTTGTTTGGAAATTGACGATAATCTAGATAAGGGCACAGATAGATGCTGAGTTTATTATTAACGCTTACATAATCCTCTGAACCACAAAGGGTTGTGAAGTCGCTTGTGTCAAAGGTTAAGCTTTGAGCACTTTGCTGGCCACAAATAAAGTGTTGTTGAGCGTTTGGCGTTAATTCGGTTGCTTGGATAACAATACACTCGTCTTGCTTGAGTAACTGAGTATCACGATAGTGTTTCCAGTTGTTATCCTTGACAGATAGCTTTGCCATTATGGTGAGTATTTTTCGCCAGTGGTTACCATTTGCCGTTATTAGGGCTGGAATGGCATCTACATTATCCGGTAGCCAACATTGCGCTAACTTTGGCGCTGTGGGTAAATAAAAACAACGAGTTGCATTTTGATTACCGATAATGATTTGAGTCTCGCTCATTGTATCTATCCGTGATTAAGTGAAAGAATTAAAACTGGAATTAAAGTAATAGCTGCAAATGAGTTAACCAAAGAGCTGATTTATTTTTGTGTGAATTTACACCATGTAGGTTAGTCTATAGCTCTGTGCTTATTAAGGATGAATAGCAACACCAATGAAAGCTATTATTATCGGTTCGACAAAACACCTTGCCTTCGCGCTATTTTATTCACTTATAGGCACCAGTATCGCCTTGATCGCTATGGCTGTATGGTTTTTAAATGCCCGTCCAGATCTATCGATTTGGCACACAAGTGATTTAACTGCAGAGTACCAAGCAACGTCTGAACTTAACAGCTTTGACGAATACCTTAAGCTTGAAGATAAATTATTTGCAGAACTCGATAATAAAGTTTACCAAAAGCTACTTGAGCCAGAGTCATTCGATATTCTCAACCGTTATGTGAAAGGCAGTTATTCAGATCCCGCACATTGGCAACAAGATTGGAATCGCAGCTTTGAGTGGCCCAAAGCTGATGCTGATTTTGGCGTATTGTTATTGCATGGAATGTCTGATTCTCCTTATGCAATGTCGCATTTTGCGCAACACTTTAAGGGGCAAGCTCATGTTTTAGCTCTACGGCTACCGGGGCATGGCACGATACCGTCGGCATTAACAGGTGTGCATTGGCAAGATATGGCCGCAGCGGTGTCATTAGCGACAAAGGATTTACAGCAAAAATTGGGCGATAAACCGCTTTATGTTGTTGGTTATTCAACCGGAGCTGCACTTGCGTTAAATCATGAGCTTGAGCGCCTCGTCGATAATAAAAAGGCCGCCTATTCGGCGATGGTATTGCTATCGCCAGCGATTGGCTTAACCCCTGTTGCGGCAGGTGCTAAGTGGCAAGCCATGCTAGGCCATGCGTTAGGGCTAGATAAATTGAGCTGGAACAGTATTCAGTCTGAATATGATCCTTTTAAATATGGCTCTTTTGCGGTTAATGCGGGGGATGTTGTTTATCAATTATCTTTGCATAACTTGGGCTTAATTAAGCGTTTAGGTAAGCAGGAATTGGCTGGTTTAGCACCTATTTTAACTTTTCAGTCTTTAACTGATGATACCGTTGATACCGCTGCTGTGATTAAAGAGTTATATCTTAAGCTGCCTGCGGCAGATCATGAACTTGTTTTGTTTGATATCAATCGTACTAAGGTGAATATGAGTTTAATACTGAATGATCCGTTAGCTCCTTATTTAGGACTTATGGATCAAGGAGAATTTGATTTTACCTTTACACTAGTTGAAAACATGGCAGATGATAGTCGCGAGGTGCAGGCGAGAACATTGAATAATAATCAGCAACAGCCACTTAATTTACGTTGGCCTAAGCAAGTTTATTCGCTTTCCCATGTTGCACTGCCTTTTCCTAAATCCGATCCACTCTATGGTCCAATTGGTGATAAGACTAAACCACATATTCAAATTGGTATAGGTGCATCTAAAGGTGAGCGCGGCGTGATAACTGTACCGGCAAGTGAAATGATGCGCCAAAAATGGAATCCATTTTACCCTTATATGCTGGATAAAATGGACGCCATTGTTACGCCTCAATAGTCATTTGCTTATTCTGACAGTGTGGTAAACACTAATTTGTTACGTCCAGAGTGTTTAGCTTGATATAAATTGATGTCGGCTTGTTTGACCCAGTCTTCTAGCGAAGTGCTGTAAGTGCCATTACCTAAAACGGCACCTATGCTGGTGGTCACATTAAATTGATGACTATCTTCTTTATTTTCAATAACTATTTTCGCCAGTCTCTGCCTAAAGTTATCAAGGTGCTCTTCTATTTTCAGCGCATTACATAGCGGCATAATCAGCAAAAACTCTTCACCGCCATATCGCACAACGATATCTGAATTGCGTTTAAAGTCATAAAGTAACTGTTCGGCCACTGCTTTTAAGGTGAGATCGCCACTGTGGTGACCATAAGTGTCATTGATAAACTTAAATTTATCGAGATCTAGCAAGGCAATGGCAATGACTTCATCGCTGCGTTGGCAAAGCTCTTGTACTTCCGCAAACTTATTTTCGGCATAACGACGATTGTATAATCCTGTTAATGAGTCTTTTTCTGCAAGTGCTTTAAGTTGGCTATTTGCATGTTCTAGTTCAACGGTTCGCATGGCAACTTTCTCTTCAAGCTCTAGCTGGTATCCGATAAGCTGACTTTTACTTTGCTGCAAGCGCTGGAATAGTGAGAAGATCTCTTTTGGTGATTCATTATCAACCGCGTAATCAATATCACTTTTGTTCGACTGAGTACTGAATTTGTTTGCAATGTTCTCAAGTGGCAAAGTGAGGCGAGAACTAACCACGCGGGATAAATATATGGCAATAATTAACGATAAAATTAAAATCGCAAATGTGGCTAAATACATGTTTTCGACCAGTTTGGCTAACGGCCTAAATGGATTAAGAATAAATAGCTTCCAGCCATTAGCTAACGTCACGCTAGCATAGACATATTCAGGTGCCATTTCGTTATTCTGGCTAATATTTATCATAGGGTAAGGACTAATATACTTATCACTTGGGCGTGAATAGTTAAACTCTGACAATGTCGCTAGTCCTAAGCTTTCAGAGGCGTAAATTATCCGATTATTCTTATCAATGAGCAGCATAGTTTGATGCTTATTGTGTTTATCTATTTCATCAATAAGCTTAAATTGGTTTAAGTCTAACGAGCCTTCAACAATCCCAATGGGTTCATGGACATTGCTGGGGTGATAGAGTGGGGCACTGATTGCAACGATAGGGTCGTTACCAAAACCTTTACCGACAAAGAGTGGCGAGGTAAAGGTACGCTGATTGATGAACGCCTCTATAAAATAGTCTCGCTCAGCAATATTCAGCGGTGTTTGAGTGTTGTGTTGTCTTAAAAGTGACGCCGGGCTAGCACCTATAATATTTGCTTGCTTGTCTGCCAGTAGCATGGTGATAAAGCCTGGATAATTGGCATGTAACTGCGACAGCAAGATCTGTTCTTCGTTAGCGCTATGGTCATTTAAACTTAACCATTGAGCAGCGTTGGTAATCGCTTGGCTATGGACGTCAAGATAGGATTGCGTTGAAGCTGCTAGATTGTCTGCAGAGTTTTTTATGTTGCTATAAAGCAAACTTTGGTGACGTTCAATAAATTGGTTATTAAACATTAGTGCAGCAATAAGCAAAGTTACCGTAATGATTAACGCAAAAGTATAAGTAAGTTGAGCATTAAAAGTGCGCCGCTGTATGTCTTTGATTTTATCCTTAAAGTGCCAAAAAGTTGGTGTGAGTATAATGAGCAATGAACCAATGCTGGTGTATACCAAACCATTGATCCCTTGTTTTAGACTGATAAAGGCCACGTGTCCGTTGGGCAACTCAGTAAACTGAGATAGGTATAAATAAAACAATGGCATACCAAGTATTAGCCAAAAGCCAAAATTGGCATATAGCGCATAGATATCGCGCCTTCTCGCGAGCCCAAGAAAAATCGCTTCTATTCCAAATAAGAAATAAACATGCATACTGTCCCAAGCGATCATCAGTCCACTAAGCGCAATCATTGCGGTGTAGAGTGCATACCAAGGACCAAGTAAGATGGCGGAAATAACGTAAGCAACGTTACCAAGGATCAACTGAACATTGGCAAAGAGGTGGATGGGGTAAAGGTTTACCGTAAACCCTATCAATCCCAAAATAGTGGCAAATAAGAGCTTATGTTTATCGATTCTATTCAAGAGTATCGCCTATGTTAACCAGCTAAGAAGTAAAGGATTACAGCCAAACGGTTAATTACAATTTATTAACTTTAAAAGCTGATAGCAACTGTTAACCGAGTAAAAGTGACTATTTGTATAAAAATTAGCTGATTTATATTTGTTGATTTCATAATGGTAAAATTGTCTTCAGCTTTTAGATATTTTCAAAAATAAAATTGTAAATTTAGTATATGTCAGACCTTGCTCACAACCTTGCAAAGTCATCGTGGTGTCATTCAGCATTTATTCAACTAGGGTTTTAAATTTAAGTTTCAATTAAGGTTGATTCATATCATGGTAGGCATGGGCAACAGAAACATTAAGTGATTAATTTTTCTGACAGCTTTAACAAAAAAAGCCTTAATTGCTTATGTTAAAAACAAGCATTAAGAGCGATAACTCCGTTATTAAGGAATGCATATGAAATATCTAACTTTGGTTGCAGCACTTGCGTTTTCAGCATCTGCGATGGCAGTAAACTGTACTGATTGTCATGAGACAATTAACGTTGAAGAACATACTGAAATGGAAGCAACCATTGCAACTTGTAATGATTGTCACGATATGGGTAGTGCTCATGAACTAGATAAAGAAGTTCACACTCCAGATCTAACAATCAAAGAATGTGCTGATTGCCACGAGTAATATCGTTGTAATCAAAGAAAGCACTGCCTAGGCAGTGCTTTTTTGTTTGTTGCAAATGAGTTTTAACAAATTTTTGCCAAACTGCAATTAACAAAAAAGCCAGCGATACGCTGACTTTTTTGATTGAATTTGGTCGGGATAACAGGATTTGAACCTGTGATCTCTTGTCCCCCAGACAAGCGCCTTACCGGGCTAGGCCATATCCCGAGATCTCTACAGAACAAGTTATAAACTAAGGGGAAATTCTGAAGAGCCTGCACTTTATCAAGTCGTTATTGATAGCGCAAGCCCTTACTGGAACCCATAGATTTAACTGGCTAGTTTATAATCTTTAACGTCATATCATCGCTAGTTAAAAGCCTAGGCTTAATGAATATAGAGCCTACGACCTTCGCGCATAACTTCAACGAGCTCAGGCGCGCTTAATTTCTTTTTCAGACGTTTACTGTACTCATCATCATAAATTCGATATTTACCATGGCGATCAATGACGGTAATTTCTGATTCTTGATAAATAGCGAAAATACGATGGTCGCCAACATATACCCAAGTCTTATCGCTTGGCTGCATTAAGCTTTGGTCTGAACTGTAATCAGATGCTGGGTTAGTACAGCCTAATGTTTGAGTCATTATTGCTGGAACTAAACCGTTATGGGTCGTACGGTAATTGATTTGTTTACCGCTATCCTCATTTGGCCAATGAATAATCATCGGCACATGCACACTGGCAGGTGATAAATTGACACTGGCTTCGTTGGAATTACTGGTAAATATTTTGCCATTAATACCGGTGATCACAATTAAAGTGTCTTCAGAAAGAGTTGCAACCACTTTTTCAATTTGCTGATCGATAAAGTGTAGTGATTGACGGTATTGATTAAACAACACTTTTTCTGCAGGTTTTAACTTAGTTGCTGACTGTACGGTTTTAATCCCTAAAAAGCCAATAGGGGTGTCGTAGCTTTCTGGCGATTTTAAGTTTAATAGGCTAAACCATGGCCTTGATGTTGTTTGTGTCCACTGCTGCCAACTATCTACAGATTGCAGATCAGATTTGGCATAGCTATTGACATGTTCTGCATCGATGCGGTTGAAGTCATTATAAATAGCCTGCGGCATTGCCGAGGTGTCTTGAGTGGTAAACAGAGCTAACTGATAGCCTTGTTTTACTAATTCTTGAGTGATTACAGGGCTCTCAAAGTGCAAGTCTACAGCATTTGAGTAACTGCCTTGTAAGCCATAAAGTAAGCTGAACATACCGCTGTTAAATTGATTGCCGCCGCTTAAGTGCTGAGTAAAATTCATATTTTGTTTTGCATAAGCAGCGAGGAACGGCATTGTTGCTGGATCGATTAAATCCGCGCGCAGGCTATCAACAGCGATCACCAGAATATTAGGTTGCTTGTCTGCGGTGCACTGCATTGCAGCTAATGGGTATTCCAAGCTGACCTTTGGCGGCGTTTTATTCTTTTTATCTTGGATCCCTTCAATACCATAGCTTTCCATTAAGCTTTTTGCCGTTGCAGGGTAGGATAAAGGATACGCATCATCAAAATGAGTGATCTCGGTTACATCCGCAGCATCACCCCATATATGGACTAAGTGACTTGCAACAAAGCAAGCGCCGACAACTGCAACGACTTTATTACCGATATTACGCTTGCGAATTTTCTCTATGCGTTTCCAAAGAAAATTAGCAAGAGTTAGCTCTATCGCTAAAATCGCAATAGGCGTGATTATGTATGATGTTCCCCGCAATAGCGCATTTAAATCAGCCCAAGCAAGATCAAATACAAAGGGGCTTAAATGTAGGCCATAGTCGTCATAAATCACTGTATCGTATAAGAGTAAACAGAGACTTAAGGTGGCAACGATTGCGGCGTAACCTCTAAGTATTTTGGAATAAGGCAGAATGAGTGTAATTGGGAAGATAAGCACTAAATAGACCATAAAAGCTAAGAAGCTAAAGTGACCTATGGTGCTGATAACTAAATAGCCCCAGCCAATAAATGATTCAGGTAAACCTATGGTGTCGAGATACCGGTAACCGACAATAATGGCCAATAAACCATTAATAAAGGCAAACCAATGTCCCCAGCTTACTAAGCGTGAAACGCGATCACGTCCAATCTGTTTTTGTCGCTCGACCATGTTGATCCATTTATTGTTGAGGCGAGTAAAAGGGTAAAACGCTTGTTTACCCTTTACTTATTTAAACTAAATATCGTTGTATATTAGTTAGATTTTACTGATTGTGACAAGGCTTTAGCAAATTGCTCTGTAACGACTTGACGTGCTTCAGCTGGCACTTTGTTTTGCAATAAGTGAGTTACGCAGTTACCTAGCGCCATTAAGCTTAAGTCTGTTGGAGACTGATGCTTATCTAGCACAGCAAGTAATTCAGCGATAATAGACTCTACTTGAGCATTAGAATATTTAGATTGAATAGCCATAATTAAAAAGGTTCACTTTAAATCTTGATTAACGGCATATAATAACGGATTTTTTATCGAAGCTCCGCACTTTTATCGTACTTTTTGCTGTTTTAAGTGTTAGACATTGCCGACCAGCGTTTTTGTCCGTTGGCTTTACCTAATAAACCAGTCATTATCTGGATAATCTTGCTTATTTAGCTTCGATTAAGGCCGATTATTTGTTAACCCAAAAAAGGCCTTGTTAAGGCAGATGCTTAACAACAAATATGGATTTATTGGCGCTCTGTGGTTATGATAGCCAGCACTTGTAGTCAGGCAAATTAGTGATGATTGTCTGCACTGAAACCAATATCGTAAACCTTAAAGAGCGTGGATTAAATTGTTGCGCTCCTTGCCAAATTTTATCGAGGCTCAATGAGTATTAACGTCGAACAAGCAATTATTCACTCCATTATTCAAGATGGTGAAGGTCAACTAAGTTGTCGATTGCGTCCACAGCCTTTGCTTAATAGTCAAGCGGTTGAGGCGATGCTAGAAGAGTTGCACCAAACATATACCACTAAGGCGGGTAAGGGATTTGGTCATTTTGGGATCAACGGTGACGATGGCGAAGCGAATACTAAGTTTGAAGAAGCGTTAAAAACTTATCGCAGCGGTGAACTTGGTTTTGTTGAGTTTTCTGGCATTGCAGGTAAGTTGTTGCAGGAAGAGTTGTCTAAGTACGATTTTAGTACTGGCGGCTTTTTACTTTTGTCTTGCTACACCTATATGACTAGTGACTATTTGTTCGTATCTTTGCTTAATGCTAAATCATCGATGACGGTACTTGATGATATGGAGCTATCGCAAAATACTCATCTTGATTTGAACAATGTTCAGCTAGCGGCGCGTATTGACTTAACTGAATGGCAAGCGGATCCTGAATCTAAAAAGTATATCTCGTTTGTGCGTGGTCGCGCTGGCCGTAAAGTGGCAGACTTTTTCCTAGATTTTATGGGTTGTGTTGAAGGTGTTAACACAAAAGCGCAAAACAAATCGTTAATGAATGCGGTTGAAGATTTTGTTGGCAATAGCGAGCTGACTAAAGATGAGCGTCAACAAGCACGTGAGCGAGTATTTGATTACTGTACTGAACGCTGTGACGAAGGGGCTTCAATCCAAATTAAAGATTTGGCTGACGAGCTTGCCGATCAAGGTATGGATTCATTTTATGATTTCGCCCAAGGTGGCTCTTATGATTTAGCTGAAGAGTTTCCTGGTGACAAACCAACGTTACGCCAACTTAAAAAGTTCTCTGGTACAGGTGGCGGGGTGACGTTAAGCTTCGATGGCCAGCACTTAGGTGAGCGTGTTATTTATGATCCAGTGTCAGATACCATTATTATCAAAGGCGTTCCAGCAAACCTTAAAGATCAATTAGACCGTCGCCTTAAAGGTGAATAGTCATTTGGTATAAACTGCTGAGTTCAGCAGCTTGCAAACCGAGCCTAGAGCTCGGTTTTTTATTTTCAGCCCTAAACCCCCTACTTCAGTAGGTGGTTATCATCAATTAGGCTTTGCCTGAAGTACGTTTAATGGAATTTCGGAGTTAAGGCGATG
>NZ_JALNTW010000026.1 GCF_023161665.1 Shewanella sp. 1CM18E | reverse complement strand
GCTCACCGATAGCGCCGGCAAAGTACAAATCGTCACAGGTGTCACCGTTAATGATGATGGCACTTACTCGATTGATGGTGTGGATATTTCAGGCCTAGTTGATGGTGATATCAAAGTCGAAGCTAGCGCGGAAGATCGCAATGGCAACACCGTTAACGATGAAGCCACCGACAACATGGACGCCACTGATGGCGCCCTCACTGTTGCACTGACTGTGGATGATAACGCTGAAACCGCCAACATCTCAGGCACCACCACAGACGTGGCACCAGGTACAACAGTGACTCTCACGCTCACCGATAGCGCCGGCAAAGTACAAATCGTCACAGGTGTCACCGTTAATGATGACGGCACTTACTCGATTGATGGCGTGGATATCTCAGGTCTGGTTGATGGTGATATCACGGTTAACGCTAGCGCAGAAGATCGCAACGGCAACACCGTTAATGATGAAGCTACCGACAACTTAGATACAACGGCGCCAAATGCACCGACGGTAACTATTCTTGATGACAATGCAGTAATAGGTGCAAATGAATACGTTAATGACGGCTGGCTAAATGCAGACGAAATAGCCTCTGGCGGCAGCGGCGTTCAACTTCAGGTAAATGTAGATCATGCAGAATTAGATGATGGTGGTTTTGTTATATTAACTATCACTAATGGTAATACTGTATCCACAGTAACGTTAAGTCTCAATAGTGACGGTGATCTAGTTGTTGATGGCTCATCAAGCACGGCAAGCTCTAATTTCTCCTATGATAACGGTGTTATTACTTGGAGCGAAAATACGCCTAATGAAGGCCAAGAAATTTCGGTTAGTGCAACACAGACAGATGAAGCAGGCAACAGCTCAACTACTGGAAATGATACTGCAGCAGTGACAACGGTTAATGCTGTTGATGATGCTCAAGGCACCTCATTTAGTGCAAGTGCGAGTTCTGCTGATAACTGGGGAACTGAGAATGGCACACAAGTAAATCCATTATTCACAATTTCAGCAAGAAATGCCGATGGTAGTACTGGCAGCGTAAATTATGAGCTAGGAGATAGTAACAAGCTTGGTGTATCTGGCAACCCAAGAAGCGATAACAGTAGTGGCGTAGGACAAATTCAGTTTGACTCCTCTACAGGTCAATCAGAAGCTCTGATCTTCAACTTTAACGGGCTATGTAACGAAGCAACTTTCGATGTAAGTAATATGTTTTACGAAGAGAGTGGTGGCGAACAAGGCGTTTGGAAAGCCTATTATCAAGGTCAACTTGTGGCAATGGATACCTTTAAAACTGAAGGTAGCAATAGTGGCACATTTACGATTAATACAGGCAACCTTGTATTCGATACTTTAGTCTTTGAAGCTACATATACAGTAGATGAAGCGTCAGGAGTCGGTCTCGGTGAGGACTCTTCAGACTACTATCTAACATCAATTGAAGTATCTGGGCCAGCTCTTGGGGGAGACGCACTTGTTGTCAATGAAGGCGAATCCCTATCAGCAACTGCAGCTGAAGGCTTATTAGCAAACGACAGTGATCAACAAGACCATGACTTTGCAATTACCAGTGTAAATGGCACTGATTTTGGCCAAAACTCAAGTGTGAATATCACTTTTACTAATGGTGCAACAATAACGGTTAATGCTGATGGTAGTTACACATTTAATACTAATGGTGCCTATGATCACTTGAGCCAAGGAGAGCTTGAGACACTCGAGTTTACCTACACTATTACCGATGAACATGGCGCAACTGACACCGCCACAGTCACTATCAATATTGTAGGTTTAGATATTCCTCCAACAACATCAGACGGCAGTGTAAGTGGCGTTGAAGATACTGTGCTATTCCTGCAATGGAGTGACTTTAATGTTACTGATGCGGATACCTCTAACGCTGAATTAGCAATCAACGTAACTCAACTTCCGAACGCACAAAATGGTCTACTAGAATACTTTAATGGCACAAATTGGACTGCCGTTACTGTAAACACCTTACTGACTGCAGCCATGTTTGATGCCAATCAAGTGCGCTTTACTCCAGCGAACAACCAAGCAGATGGCGATGATGCAGCTTCAGGCATCGGAAACCAAGGCGATGCATTAGCTGAATTTGAGTTTGTTGTCACAGACGGTACGTCAACAAGTGATAACTCAACAATCACTATCAATATTGACGCAAAAGCTGACGAGCCAACATTAACTGCAAGCACAGGTAATGTGGAGTGGGTAAATAGCGTTATTGATAACCAGCTACCAAATAGCAGTGTTTCAACTGGAGATAATGTATTTGATGTTAACATTGAAAACGTTATGACTGGTCGAACCCTAGTTGCTACCGATGTAAACACTTACCTTCAAGGATCTGAAACTCTAGGTAATGCACTTAATGGTAATTCTGGGGATGATGTTTTAGTCGGTGGTAACCTGATTGATACATTACATGGAAATGGCGGTAACGACGTGTTCTTTGGTGGTGGCGAAAATGACTCGATTTATGGCGGCGAAGGTATTGATACGGCAATTTATCAAGGTAACTTTGCTGAATACACCATTACTTACCATGATGATCATTCTGTAACCCCATACCTATTGATCAATGACAGCTTGAATAGAGATGCCAGCTCAGTTAACGCAGCGGAGCTTGATGCTGGTGATCACTTATATGAAGTTGAACGCCTAGTGTTTGCTGACGGGATCTATACCGTTAATCCTGATGGCAGCCTGACCCAAGTACAAGTTCAAGAAATTGAGCTTGATATTCAAGCCTCTCTTGTCGATACAGATGGCAGTGAATTGCTATCGAATATCACCATTGAAGGCGTACCTGATGGCGTTTATTTATCTGCAGGTAATTACTTAGGAAATGGCACTTGGTCTGTCACTCCGCAAGAGTTAACGGATCTAAAAATTAGGGTCGCTGAAGATTACACTGGAGATAAAGAGTTCGCGCTTAATATTCACGTAACTGCTACTGAATCAAGTAACAATGACAGCGCAACATCTTCAACCACCTTAGAAGTCTCACTGCGCGACTACAGCTTTGATACAGGCACCAATGGTGACAATAATATCGGTGGTAGCGACAACCACGACATCATTGTCAGCGATACCTCAGGTATTCAAATCGTCCAAGGTGAAAACTATAACATTGCCTTTATTTTAGACTCATCAGGCAGTATGGGATCTCCTGCCGTTGATACCGCAAAAGAGCAATTAATCGAAGTATTTAAAACGCTACAAGCAGCAGCATCGGGTCAACACTCAGGTATCGTTAATATTGCGGTGATTGACTTTTCTGGCGACGCAACTACTAGCATATCTATCAATATAAATAATCTAGATATCAGTGCACTAGAAAACGGCAACGTAGCTGCATGGAACGATATTACAAGCGGCGGAAGAACCGACTACATAGATGGATTTAATGAAGCAACCAACTGGTTCTCTAGCGAATTAGTTACAAATAACCAAGGTAATAATCTGACCTACTTTATTACAGATGGAAGACACAATGAAGGCGGAAATGTCAGCAATGCATTTAGCTTATTGAATGCTGTTTCAGAGGTAGAAGCTGTAGGAGTTCAAAATACATTAAACAGCTCTGACTTAACCGCTTACGACAGTGACGGTCTTGTTAGAGCTAAAGTTGATGTCAGCAACTTATCCAGCGTAATTTTGGGTTCAGAAACCAGTTTGATCCCAGGAGATGACCAATCAAACGGTGCTCAAGGTAACGACATAATCTTTGGTGACTTAACCCAGTTTACAGGTATTGATGGACAGGGCTTCACTGCATTACAAGCTTTGGTAGCCCAAGAAACCAATACAAATGAAGCCAATGTATCTGTTCAAGATATTCACGCTTTCATTACAGCGAACCCAGAAATGTTTGATATCGCCAATATTAATGATGGTGCGGATACCTTAACCGGAGGTGAAGGTAATGACATTCTGTTTGGTCAAGGAGGTAACGACCTGCTTATTGGTGGAGATGGTTCAGATACCTTAATTGGTGGTTTGGGTGATGACACCTTAACGGGTGGCGCAGATGCCGATACATTCATCTGGACAGCAACCTCTGTTGATGGCTCTGACATGACAGATCATATTACTGACTTCAACTTAGCGGAAGACAAACTGGATTTGAGCGATATTTTGCAAGGTGACTCAGTAAGTGAACTACTACCATTCATAGAGTTTACCGATATAAACGGCTCAACCAGTATCAATATTGATACTGACCAAAATGGTAGTTTCGATCAACACATTGTGCTCGATGGTGTCGATCTATTCGCTCAATTTGGTAATAGCGAGTCAGACATTATCTCTGGTCTACTAGGTAATAATGGTGACGGTCCACTGATAGTAAGTACTGCTTCCGGTGAGCCTTTAGTTCAATCTGTTAACACTCCAGATCCAGTGGATGAACTAATAAATCAAAATGGACTAAACATACCATAACAAAGAAGATACAAGTGATCTGTAGCAAAACAGGTCACTTTGTCCGATACTTCAATAATATCAATAATAAAATCTTAAGGATAAGACTCTAAAGTGTCTGCTTCAGAATCTCAAAAGACTGAGCAGTGGACGATTTCGGCCTCGCAACGCGTGAAGGTCGATCCGCTGCTAGATTGTTTGGTCTTACTTACCGAATACTTCGGTAGCCCTTGCTCTTGTGATTCACTTGCAGCAGGCTTGCCTATGCAAGGTAATGTCCTAACTCCAGAGTTATTACCTCAAGCTGCCAGCCGTGCCGGGCTTGCAGCTAAACTATCACGCAAGGGATTAGATGAAATCTCAGCAATCATGCTGCCTTGCATTTTACTGTTAAAAGATCAGAAAGCATGCTTATTGCGCGAGCTCGATATAGAAAAAGATCGCGCAGTTATTCAACTACCAGAAACTGGTGGTGAAGAAACCTTATCTATTGAGGCCTTAGAAGCGCTGTATGTTGGTTATCTATTCTTAGTCAAACAAGAATACCGTGGCGACATGGGCCTTGATATCCATTTGCATGAAAGTAAAACTCATTGGCTATGGCAAACTGTTAAAGATTCTGCCCCTATCTATAGAGATGCGCTAATTGCTTCGGTAATCGTCAATCTCTTTGCCTTAGTCTCGCCGCTATTTATCATGAATGTCTACGACAAGGTCGTACCTAATCTTGCCTTTGACTCGCTGTGGGTGCTAGCTATTGGTGCAGGCATAGCCTACATTTTTGACTTAGTAATGCGGCAACTAAGAAGCTACTTGATCGATGTCGCAGGCAAGAAAGTCGACATCATAGTGTCCTCTAAACTATTTGCCAAAGCCATCGGCATCCCACTTGAGAAGCGCTCACCCAGCGTTGGCGGCATGGCGAAACAACTTGGCGAATTCGATAGTATTCGAGATATTCTTACTTCGGCGACCATCACCACTTTAGTCGACCTGCCTTTCGCACTATTTTTCTTACTCATCATCTACATAGTTGCAGGTGATTTGGCTCTAATACCTTTTGTCGGCAGTATCATCATCATTGGCTACACTTTGATTATGCAGCCAAAACTAAAAGCCGCAATTGACGAGAGTAATAAGTTTTCCGGCCTCAAACATGGTCATTTAATTGAGTCACTCGCCTCTATTGAATCAATCAAGTCGAGCGGTGCTGAAGGCTTAGTACAAAAGAGCTGGCAGCAAATGATCGGCCATACAGCAAACTGGCAGCTAAAAAGCAAAAAAATCACCACCTCGGTAACTAATATGGCGACCTTTGTGGTGCAAACCTCGGTAATCTTTGTCGTGATATTAGGGGTCTATCGTGTATCAGAAAACGAAATATCTATGGGCGGAATTATTGCAGCGGTAATTCTATCAAGCCGCGCCATATCACCTATGGCTCAGCTTGCAGGCTTAATGACCCGCGGCAATCAAACAGCAAGCGCGCTTAAGCAACTTGATGAACTAATGACCCAAGAAGACGAGTTTGAAAACAAAGGTCATTTGGTGAGCCGTCAGCGTTTGCTCGGGCAAATCTCAGCCCATCATGTGAGTTTTAGCTACCCAGATTCAGAGCGACCAATATTACATCCACTATCTATGGATATAGCGCCAGGTGAGCGGGTTGCGATTATTGGTCGTAACGGTTCAGGTAAAAGTACCTTAGCTAAACTGCTCGTTGGTTTATACCAGCCAACCAAAGGCAGCTTAACCTACGATGGGCTTGATTCTGCACAGATCCATCCAAGCGATCTTCGCAGAAACTTTGGCTATTTGCCGCAAGATATCACCCTGTTTCATGGCACCATCCGTGACAATATTTTATTTGGTACGCGCCAAGTCACTGAGCACCAACTTATTAGAGCAGTGCAGCTTTCAGGGGTAAACCTATTTACTAACTTAGAAGCAGAAGGGTTGGACCAACAAGTAGGTGAAGGTGGCAGAGCATTATCTCGCGGCCAAAGGCAAACTATCTCACTAGCCCGCGCGACCTTAAATGATCCGCCTGTACTCTTGATGGATGAACCTACAGCGAGCTTAGATGCACGTGCAGAAAAGCAATTTATTAATGCAATGCAGAATGTTAGCAAAGATAGAACCTTGCTACTTATCACCCATAAGATGCATTTACTTAACCTTGTTGACCGCATTATAGTGCTCGACCGAGGACACATAGTTGCAGATGGCCCTAAAGCTGATGTGCTGAAAAAACTCAACGAAGGTTTGTTAGCAGGAGCTGCTAAAAAATGAGTAAGCATTTAACTACCCATGATTTAGAGATGGTTGATGATGTGTACGGAGCGATGATGACCGATGCCCCTGCAAGCCATCGATTAACCATATGGGCGCTGTCTGCACTGGTCATTACCTTTTTGCTTTGGGCTTATTTTGCAGAGCTAGATCAAGTTACCACCGGTATGGGCAAAGTGATCCCTTCATCTCAAGTACAAGTAATTCAAAGTCTTGATGGTGGGATCTTGCAAGAGATGTATGTTCAAGAAGGCCTTATCGTAACCAAAGGCCAGCCTCTTGTTCGCATTGATGCCACTCGCTTTCAATCTGATTTTGCGCAGCAAGAACAAGAAGTAAATAGCTTGCAAGCCAACGTTATTCGTCTAAGAAGTGAACTCAATAGTATTACTATTTCAAGCATCACCAACGACTGGCGTGAGCAAGTAAAAATTGCCCCACAAACGCTAGTATTTCCTACGGCATTGGAAGAAACAGACCCTGAACTCACTCGTCGTCAGCGAGAGGAGTATGTCGGCCGTTTAGATAATCTAAGCAACCAACTTGAAATCCAAGCTAGGCAGATCCAGCAACGTAATCAAGAGATCCAAGAGTTAGCTTCTAAAATAAAAACCTTAACCACAAGTTACCAATTAGTCTCTAGAGAATTAGAGCTGACTCGTCCATTAGCTGAAAAAGGCATTGTTCCCGAAGTTGAATTACTTAAACTTCAGCGAGTAGTTAACGATATTCAAGGTGAACTTGCTTCACTTCGTTTACTTCGGCCTAAAGTAAAATCCACCATGGATGAAGCCATTCTAAAACGCCGAGAATCAGTGCTAATTTACGCAGCAGACAGCCGCGCACAACTTAATGAAATGCAAACCAAACTTGCGCGTATGAATGAAGCGCAAGTGGGCGCTCAAGATAAAGTCAGTAAAGCGGAGATAACTTCTCCGGTTAATGGCACTGTCAAAACAGTACATATCAACACTCTCGGTGGAGTTGTGCAACCCGGTGTCGATATCATCGAAATTGTGCCATCAGAAGATAAGCTGCTTATCGAAACCAAAATTATCCCCAAAGATATCGCCTTCCTCCATCCTGGACTCCCCGCAGTTGTTAAGGTCACTGCTTATGACTTTACTCGCTATGGGGGCCTAAATGGTGTGGTTGAACACATCAGTGCTGATACCACTCAGGACGAAGAAGGTAACAGTTTTTATATCGTAAAAGTTAGGACAGAATTTTCTAGCTTAACTAAAGATGACGGTACCGAAATGCCAATAATACCTGGCATGCTAACCTCTGTTGATGTGATTACAGGGCAAAGATCCGTTTTAGAGTACATACTTAATCCAATATTGCGGGCAAAAGACACTGCGCTGAGAGAGCGCTAGGCCCAATAAAAAGACCAGGAGGGGTTAACAATGGATAGCAGTAAAATACGGCAGCTCAAACGCAGTGCACTTGCACTAGCGATTAGCACGCTGATAATACCGGCTACCGCTTATAGCCAAACACTAGAGCAGGCTGTTGCACACACTTTGGATACCAATCCAGAAATACGCATCGCTTTTAACCGCTTTAAAGCCCGTGAAGAACAAGTTAATCAAGCGATAGCTGGTTATATGCCAACTGTTGATATCAACGCTGGTTATGGCTGGGAGCAAACAAATAGTCCATCTACCAGACGTCGTGCAGGGCAAGGTGAAGTGGACGATAAAGGCGTAATTGAACTTGAGCGTGGCGAAGCTGGTTTTAGTATCAAACAAATGCTGTTTGATGGTTTTTATACCAGCAGTGAAGTTGACCGCTATAGTTTTGAAGCGAGTGCAGAGCAATGGGCGCTATTTGCCGCAGCTGAAGATATGGCACTCGATGTAGTCAATGTTTATATTAATTACATTCGTAGCGAGCAAGTGCTCGTGTTAGCCGAGAAAAATCTTGAAAGCCATAAAGAGATTTATGATCAAATTAAGCAACGCACAGACTCTGGTCTAGGCTCAACAGCTGATTTATCGCAAATTACCGGCCGTTTAGCTCGAGCAAATGCCAATGTCATTTCTGCCCGTAATAACTTTTACGATGCTAAATCGCAGTTCATTCGTGTGGTAGAGCAAGAGCCGGAAGATATGATTGTACCGGTTCCTGATGCAGATATGCTTCCGGCCGATCTCAGTACCAGCATAATCTTAGCCCAAGAAAATCATCCAATTCTTAAATCAGCTTCTAGCGACATCAATGCAGCTGAAAACGAAAAAGATTCAGCCCAATCAAACTATTATCCAAAATTGACTCTAGAACTTGATGGTAACTGGAACAATAATCTTGATGGTGAAGATGGTATTTCTGGAACTGGCACCTTCCAACGAGATGTTGGCGGACACAATAACGATCTCGTTGCTATGGTTCGGTTAAAGTACAACTTATTCTCAGGTGGTCGCGATCTCGCCCGCGAAAAGGAAGCGGCATACAAGATTGGCGAAGCCAAAGAGATCCGCCAACGTGCTCACAGACAAGTCGTTGAAGGTGCAAATTTAGCGTGGAATGCCTACGAGCTGCTTACACCGCAAAAAATGTATATTCGCGACCACGTTATTGCAGCCAAAGACACCCAAGTTGCCTACAGTCAGCAATTTAATTTGGGCCAACGTAGCTTATTGGATTTACTCGATACCGAAAATGAGCTTTTTGAAGCTCGAAAAGACTATTTAGAATCTGAGTACGATGAAATTATTGCCCAATACCGCGTACTTAACGCCACTGGCCAATTACTTGATTCTTTACGTGTGACCAGACCTGATGTTTGGCAAGGTGAGCGAGACTATGAAGGAGGAGTCCCACAATGAGAACCTTACTAATTCTATTAAGCATCGCCATACTGGGCGGCTGCTCAATGCGTGATATAGCAACAATGGACGAACCTACTGTACAAGTTAATGACCTAAGTGACATAGACCATGATGGTGTAATCGTTGCTAGAGAACGCTGCACTGACACAGTATTAGGTGCCAGCATTGATAATTACGGTTGCGGGCAAATTAAGCCTATTAATGAGCGCCAAGAGTTAAAAATCCTCTTCGCCAACGACTCATACTACATCGATCCTGTGTATTACTCTCAAGTGGAAGTTATCGCTACTTTTATGCGCGAATTTCCAAACACTCAAGCTGTTATTGAGGGGCATTGTAGTAAAACTGGCACCCATGAGCACAATCAAATCTTATCGAAAAATCGAGCTAATGCAGTGAGTTCTTTGCTTTCTGAACGCTTTGGTATTGATTCTGATAGGCTCAGTGCTATAGGTTATAGCTTCGATAGACCTATCGACTCTACGCACACTGCTGCGGCTCACAAAGTTAACCGTCGAGTAATCGCTGAACTAACTGGTGATGACACAACAGCCGACATGAAGTGGCATATTTATACCGTAGACGAAGAAGTAAAATAGGAGTTATAACGGAGCATCATGATTGGCCGGCTTTATAAATTAAAAAAATTACAAAAAGTCTGCCAATTTAAATTGACGGTTTTAGCTGTGTCTGTCTCCTGTCTTTATGCTGCTCCGTTAAAACAGCTCGATTCAGTTCATATAACCCAAACGATTGAGTCACAGTATGGTGAACGTGCGGGTAAAAGAATTAGAGCTTGGTTTAAAATTTTAGATGATGCAAAGGACTTGCAAGATAGCGACAAAATCCTAATGGTGAATAATTTTTTCAACCTATTTCATTTTGTCGACGATATAAAGCTTTGGGGAAATAAGAATTATTGGGCAACGCCCATGGAGTTTATCGGAGTTAGCGGTGGTGATTGTGAAGACTTTTCAATCGCCAAGTATTTTACCCTGCTCCAACTCGGTGTTTCAGAAGATAAATTACGTATCACTATGGTCAAAGCCACTAGTGTCAATCAGTACCATATGGTGTTGGCGTATTATGAAACCCCCTCTTCTATCCCTCTCGTTTTAGATAATCTTGATAAGCAAATAAAACCGGCGACCCAAAGAACTGATCTATTACCTGTTTACAGTTTTAATGGTCGACAGCTTTGGTTAAATAAAGAAAAAGGACGAGGTGTTCTAGCTGGCTCTTCATCTAAGCTAGCGAAATGGAATGACCTGAAGCACCGTTTGGGTGTTGAGCGACTCAACCAACCCAAGATAAAACTGGAGTAGTAAACAAGATGACACTGTTTCGACAGATATACACATTACTATTTGTACTCTTTTTGCTGGTTGTAGCAAGCTTAAGCTATGTGCAGTTTACTGAAACACAGAGCTTTCTAACCAAGCAAATGGAGTCAGACCTTAATAATACCAGTAACTCGCTGGGAATTATGCTGGTACCTGATCTTGAGGCGGGTGACATAGTCGGTGCCGAAACACTGATTAATGTCATTTTTGAAGGAGGTTACTACCAACAGGTAAAACTCACCTGGTTAGTAGATGGTAAACAACAAGTATGGCAAAACCCTATGACAATTGAGGGTGTGCCACAGTGGTTTATTGATCTAGGGCTCTTCAAAACAATTAAGCGAGAAAGCACTATTACTTCAGGTTGGATCCAGCTTGCACGTCTTGAAGTTACCGCCCACCCAGGGTTTGGTTACCATGAGCTCTGGCGCACCATGACCAATGCCATCTTGGTATTTTCAATATTGTTTCTTATTGCCATCATTTTTGCGCGCATAGGTTTAACTTGGATTTTAAAACCTCTCCACGAGATCGCCGAGCATGCTAAAGAAGTGGCTAACCGCAAATTCGGCCCCGATATGACAGTGCCTAAAACCGTAGAACTCAAGTCAGTCGTGCTTGCATTCAACAGCATGTCAGAGCAGCTCAAACAAATCTTCAATTCTCTCGATGAAGAAGTCGGCGAATTAAGAAAGAAAAACCTGGTTGACCAAGTTTCTGGTTTGCCAAACCGCCAATATATGATGGGACGTCTTAACAGCTGGTTAAGCGAACCTAAAAGTGGTGCACTGATGATGGCTAAGTTTGACTGGCTTGAAGAAGTACACAGTAAATACGGTTATCAAGTTCGCGACGAGACCATCAAATTACTATCAGATAAAATGAAGCAGCACTTAGATGGTGTAACCGGATCAGTGATTGCCCGTATTGCTGCGTACGAATTCGCTTTCTTAATTACAAGCTCAGAGCATGATCAAACGAGCAAATACCTGCAAACACTGATCCGTACGATTAATCAGGAGATGTCAAAAGCAGGTTGTAAACCCAACGAAGGTTTCGCAATAGGTATCGCTGAACGTATAGGACAAATGTCAGTTACTGACATTCTTGCACAAGCTGACAACGCGCTGCAAAAAGCGATTCAAGGCAATCAAGTTTTCCACTGGTTTGAGAGCAATGAAAAGCAACTATTTACCCGAGAACAATGGCGTGAGCATTTAAGTGCAGCCATTACTGAAGGTAAATTCAAATTTAAGTGGCAACCCATATTGCTCAATGACTCAAACTCAATCTTGCAAAGAGAACTGTATTGCCAATTAGAAATTCACAACAAGATGGTTCAAGCTGGACAGTTTATGCCATATGTTGAGTTGCTTTCTTTAGGTACCTTGTTAGATAAATGCTTAATTGAAAGTCTACACAATAAGCAATTACTCGAGCGAAATTTTGAGCCTATTGCAGTGAACTTAACGTATCAAAGTATGGGCGATACTGAATTCCATCAATGGCTTAATAAGTTTTTACGCTCATCAGCGCTTAGAGAAAGACTGTGCTTCGATATTCCTGAAGCTGCTGTATATAGTGACCCTGAAGCGTGTCAGGCACTTTGCGCCATTATTAGAGACAACGGTTCGCACTTTGGTATCGACCATTTCGGCCGCCAATTTGGCTCAATGTCTTACTTACAAAACCTACGTCCGAGCTATGTAAAGCTCGACCAATCATTTGCTTACTACGATGAAAGCGAACACAGCAGTGAGTTATGCCGCGCGCTGATTAACGTTGCTAAAGGTTTAGATGTTGAGGTAATTGTTACCGGTGTAGAAGAGCAAGAGCAATTAGCTCGCTTTACACCATTAAAAACCAATGCATACATGGGCTATATTTCGCCGCCCGTTGACGTAGACTAGTTCAACACTGCTCAAAATAGCCACAACAAAGCCTCTTGTTCATCAAGGGGCTTTTTTATCGATACTCGATTGACCAAGCTATTAGTAATTTCTCTAATCCAGACTCACTAGACTCTCAATCCTATCTATTTCCCAAAGGACTTTCGAAAAAGTGGCCAGCTATGCTCCATAAAGAAAGCGGACTCGAATCCTTTGCCAGTTCTTAGATACAAAAAAGCCTCCCGATTTCTCGAAAGGCTTCATGTAAAAGTGGTCGCATGACAAAAGAGTGAGGATTCCAGCTCTTTCCTAGCAAATATAAACGAAAAAAGCCCCTTGATTTCTCAAGGGGCTTTTCGAAAAGTGGTCGGCTACGGTTTAATAAAAAGAGAGGGTTCGAATCCGTGGCGATATATGACAGATACAAAAAAGCCTCTCGATTTCTCGAAAGGCTTTATGTAAAAGTGGTCGCATGACAAAAGAGTGAGGATTCCAGCTCTTTCATAGCAAATATAAACGAAAAAAGCCCCTTAATTTCTCAAGGGGGTTTTCGAAAAGTGGTCGGCCACGGTTTAATAAAAAGAGAGGATTCGAATCCTTTGCCAATTTTTAGGTACAAAAAAGCCTCTAGATTTCTCTAGAGGCTTCATGTAAAAGTGGTCGCATGACAAAAGAGCGAGGATTCCAGCTCTTTCCTAGCAAATATAACGAAAAAAGCCTCTTGATTTCTCAAGAGGCTTTTCGAAAAGTGGTCGGTGATAGAGGATTCGAACCTCTGACCCTCTGGTCCCAAACCAGATGCGCTACCGGGCTGCGCTAATCACCGAAAATCTTTTGTCTTACTTAACTTGCTAAATATCGAGTAAACTCGCTATTTAAAAATGTGGTCGGTGATAGAGGATTCGAACCTCTGACCCTCTGGTCCCAAACCAGATGCGCTACCGGGCTGCGCTAATCACCGAGTCTTTACAACATTTAAAGCGTTAGGAAAATGGGGTGACTGATGGGGTTCGAACCCACGACAACCGGAATCACAATCCGGGACTCTACCAACTGAGCTACAATCACCACTGATATTTCCTACTAACAAGCCCCGTTTCCATTCTGGTGCACCCAGAAGGATTCGAACCCTCGGCCTCACCCTCCGGAGGGGTGCGCTCTATCCAGCTGAGCTATGGGTGCCTTGCCTTGTTAGCGGGGCATATAGTAGGTCCAAATTGCCCTGCCGTCTACACTTGTTTTGCTTTTTTTACTGATTTAGTGTGCGTTCGCTCAAGATTTGAGTTGTTTGTACACTTTTTTGTCACTCAGTGTCAAAATTATGACTTGGATGAGCTCAGTTTTCATGCTATCAATATGGATTAGTCCAAATCCTAATCAAATTAAAACAATAGCGATTGGCGGAACACCATGTTTAGGGAAGAAACATCTCAGTCAAAAACCACGCTGAGGTTACATAAAAGGATTGCTCGCTTAAAAGCACTGGCTGTTAAGTATAAACGAGCGGAAATAACACAGAACGCTTTGTTAGAGATCTCTAACTTCGCAGCAAGTGTTACCACACCAAAAGAATTCTATTCATCACTGCATAAGTCAGTCAATGAACTGATCCCGGCCGACAACTTTTTTATTGCAACGCTAAACTCCAGCAACGGCAAACTTGAAGTGCCTTTTTTTCTCGATGAGAAAGATGCCCATCCAGACGATTGCTACCCAGATGAAGATTTATCTGAAACCCTATATAGCGGATTAACTGGCTACGTGCTCAGAACAGAGCAAACATTGATCTGCAATGACCAAACATATCAGCAGCTAGTCAAGTCAAAAGCCATTAGCCTACGCGGTAGTACTTGCCAACAATGGATAGGCACACCAATAAAAAGTGCCGACCAAACGATAGGCGTATTGGTATTTCAAAGCTACAGCCCGAATGTTGTTTATTCAGAAATAGAAATAGAGTTAATGAACTTTATTAGCCACCACATTTCAGGTGTGATTCAGCGTTTAGATAACCAAGAGCAACTTGAGCAAGCAATTGACACTCGCACTAAAGAACTGAGCATCGCCTATAACAAGCTTAAACAAGAAGTTTATGAACGTCGCCGCGCCGAACGCCTACAAAAGTCGTTGTTTGAAATTGCAGACCTAGCTAACTCTAATATCGACAATCAACAGTTTTACAGCGAGATCCACCGGGTGATTAGCCACCTTCTGCCGGTGAACAATTGTTTTATTTCGCTATTAAATGAACAGCGTAACACGCTAACCTTCCCTTACTTCGTATCTCAGTTTGATCTAGAGCCGCCAAAGTCGCGCCCATTAAGTGATGGCCTTACCGAATATATTTTGCTTAACCATAAGCCACGATTACTCGAAAAAGCCGATATTAACGCGCTTATCGCATCTGGTGAGCTCTATAAAGCTGCGCCAGAGCTAAACGACACTAAAGAGATCAATCAGTGGGTTGCTGTGCCATTATTTATCCACGGCCAGGTTCGCGGTGCATTAACCATATACAGCTATAGCTTTAGCCAAAATTACCAAGAGAAGGATCTCGAGCTACTGACTTTCGTTTCACAGCATATAGCCACAGCAATCGAGAAAAAGCTTTCAGCTGAATCGCTCAAGCTCAGTTATGAACAACTAGAAGATAAAGTAAACCAGCGCACCCAAGCGCTAGCCGATGCCAATAACGACTTAGAAAAAGAGATCAGCCAACGTAAACGTATTGAACGTCAGTTAGTCCACGATGCTAAGCACGATAATTTAACTGGCTTACCAAATCGTTCAATGTTTATGGAGCGCTTAACTCAAGCTATTAAGCATGTGCGCCGCCATACTCTAAATCGATTCGCAGTATTATTTATCGATATGGACCGCTTCAAGCTACTCAACGATACCTTAGGCCACTTGGAAGGGGATAGATTTTTAATTGAAACCGCTAAACGCCTAAAGCTATGTATTAGAAGCAACGATATGCTTGCCAGACTCGGGGGCGATGAGTTTGTTATCTTGCTTGATTCGATTAGTGACTCTCAAGATGCTGAAGATGTTGCGGAAAGAGTATTGGCTGAGCTATCTAGACCTTATCAACTCGCAAACCAGCAGTTTAACTCAAGTGGTAGTATCGGAATTTCCATGAGCGGCCAAAACCGCTCCGACACTAGCGAGTCGATTTTACGTGATGCAGACACCGCCATGTATCAAGCTAAGTCACAAGGCAAAGGCTGCTTTGTGATTTTCAATAATGACGTTAATAAGCAACAAATCACCGATATAAAACTTGAGAACGAGCTCAAATCGGCAATAAGTGACAAGCAACTACAAATTAGCTACCTGCCGATAATGGCGTTAAACACTGAAAAAGTTGTCGCGCTTGAGCCAAGGCTGTTTTGGCATCACCCGACGCTAGGCAAAATAAAGCAAGATAAGCTAAATAATATTGCCGAACACTGCAATATGATCATTGAACTTGATAACTATATGCTTGAGATGGTCAATAACAGCTTTCATACAATGCAAAGCATTTATGGTAATGAGTTAAAACTTCATTTATCAATCTCAAGCCAGCATCTTAATCATAAATATGCGTTACGCGCCTTTAAAAACAGACTTAAGCAATTTCAGTTTGATAGTAGTAAAGCCACGCTATTTTTCAATGAAAAGGCCTTTGTCCAAAACACCAATAATCACATTTGTGCTTTTGAAAGCTTAAGCCCACTAAACGTAAAACTCGGTATTGAAGGTTATGGCAGTGCTCACAGTGCGATTAGCAGTCTGACATTTTTACCCATAGATGCGCTGAAACTCGACTCTAGCTATTGTAGCCACCTTGAAAATAGCCAACATCTAAAACTGGTAAAAGCTTATTTTAGTGCCGCTCAGGCGATGGAAATAGCAGTATTTGCTGTAGGAGTTAATTCCGCGTCGCAACAACAAGTGCTGCAAAATATAGGTTTTGAGGTTGGCCAAGGGATTGTGCTGGGCGAGGTTATTGAATGCTCTGCCGAAGTAAAAACGGATAAAATCGTTAATCAAGCGTGTGCATAGCGCCTCTATACACACGCTTTAAAATAACCTGTAGCTATTTATTCTTAAACATATCTCTTAAGTTCGCGATATTTGAACGCCCTGACTGCTGCATTTGCTCAGCACTTTGCACAGGCTTACGGTTTTCCCAGATCAAATCATCTTGCGGCAGTTCCATTAAGAAACGACTCGGCTCACAACGGATAGTTTCACCAAACTGACGACGTTCGCGGCAAATAACAAACCACAGCTCTTTTTGCGCGCGGGTAATACCCACATAAGCTAAGCGCCGCTCTTCATCTACGTTATCTTCATCAATACTACTTTGATGCGGCAAAATCCGCTCTTCAGCGCCCACCATAAACACATATGGGAACTCCAAACCTTTAGAAGCGTGCAAGGTCATTAGCTGCACCTGATCGCCGCCCTCGTCTTCGCTATTGCGCTCCATCATGTCGCGCAGCGTTAAACGAGTGACCACTTCTGGCAGCGTCATACCTTCATCTAAGTCGTCACCTTGCAACATTTCAGTCACCCAGCGATATAGTTCAGAAATGTTCTTCATGCGCATTTCTGCCGCTTTGGCACTGGTACTGGTTTCGTACAGGTAGTCTTCGTAGTTAATGTTACGAATTAACTGCTTTACCGCATCAACTGGATCGCCACGCTCTGCTAAATCACCCGTTTCAACCACAAAACGGCCAAACTTATACAGGCTCGCCATCGCCGCGGGCGGTAACTCATGGTTTAAATCCGCTTCAAAGATGGCGGCAAACATGGAGATCTGCTTTTTATTAGCAAAGTTACCTAAACGCTCAAGTGTTGCCGGACCGATACCACGCTTAGGTAAGTTAACGATGCGCAAAAAGGCATTATCGTCATCCGGGTTCACGATTAAACGCAAATAAGCCATGATGTCTTTAATCTCTGCACGACCAAAGAAAGACGTGCCACCGCTAAGCTTATAGGGAATACGGTTAGTCATTAACGCTCTTTCAAGCAAGCGAGACTGATGGTTACCGCGATACAAAATCGCGTAATCACCGTAGCTAGTGCGGCCTACGAATTTATGGCGGATCATCTCGGCCACCACACGCTCTGCTTCTTGCTCTTCGTTGGCAGCAATTAACACCCGAATAGGCTCACCGTAAGCCAGCTCACTGAATAGCGCTTTTTCATACACGTGCGGGTTATTGGCAATCAAAATGTTGGCAGCGCGCAAAATACGCTGACTCGAGCGGTAGTTCTGCTCCAACTTAATCAATTTTAACTTAGGGAAATCTTTACCAAGCAATACAAGGTTTTGCGGTTTTGCCCCACGCCAAGAATAAATAGATTGGTCGTCATCACCTACCACGGTAAAGCGTGCACGCTCACCCACCAGCAATTTTACCATCTCATATTGGCTGGTATTGGTGTCTTGATATTCATCCACCAGCATATATTGAATGCGGGTTTGCCAACGGGTTCTTACTTCTTCATTTTGACGAAGTAATAATGTTGGCAGCAAGATCAAATCATCAAAATCCAGCGCATTATAAGCCTTCATATGCTGGGCATAGCGCTGATATAACAAGGCGAACAGCTGTTGCTGCTCATCTTTTGCAATCTTTCTTGCTTGAGCAGGGATCACCAAATCACCTTTCCAGTTTGAAATGGTGGTCGCTAGCAGCCTTAGCAGATCTTTATCTTCATCAAGCTCATCTTGGGTAAGCTCTTTAAGCAAAGCTAAGGTATCTTGGTCGTCAAACAGTGAAAAGCCAGGCTTTAAGCCAACCACCTTATGTTCACGCTTAATGATCTCAAGCCCTAACGTATGGAAAGTCGAAATCCATAGCCCACGCGCTTCTTTGCGCCCCATAGACTGCGACACACGCTCTTTCATCTCGCGTGCAGCTTTGTTAGTGAAGGTTACCGCAGCAATATTGCGCGCTTTATAGCCACACTTTTCCACCAAGTAAGCAATCTTATTAATAATTACTCGGGTCTTGCCACTGCCAGCACCCGCAAGTACTAAGCAAGGGCCGCTTACATAGTGAACGGCATCATTTTGTCCGGGATTGAGCTTCATGGATACGTTAAAACCAAGATATTGAGGAAGGCATTAAAAGACGAATGATAGCAGAAACGCCGATGCGAACGGAAAAGTTATCGACACTATCTCGCAGTCAAAATTTTTCTTCTATATTTATCATTTAGTAAGACTCAAAAACGACATATTCATCCGTCAGACTACTTGCCATTAATTTATACAAACACTACACTTAATGAATGAACGTTCATTCACTTTAGATCTTATTATGCACAGCAAACGTAATCTAATACTGCGCGCAGCAGAAAAAATTATCGCTTCGGGTGGTATTCAAGGCTTGTCGATGCAGCTTGTTGCTAAAGAAGCAGGCGTTGCCGCAGGCACCATTTATCGCTACTTCAAAGACAAAGACGATCTGATTTTAGAGCTTAGAAAAGATGTGCTCGCTCAAGTTGCGAGTGCCATTTTAGAAGATCACCATGTCGGCACTCTAGAGCAGCGCTTTAAACGCATATGGATGAAGATGCATAACTACGGTAAGCAGCCTTCGCCTGCTAATCTAAGTTACGAGCAATACGCTCACCTTCCAGAAAGTAATACCGACGAAATTCGCGCCCTCGAAATGAAGTTGTTTGAACCCTTGCATCGCCTATTTGAAGAGGGACTAACACAAGGTTGTATTCAACCTTTGCACCCGCGCGCACTCTACGCGGTAGCAATGGAGCCATCAATGACAATGGCTCGCGCCATGCGACGCGGTCTTATTAAGTACGATGAAAAAGATATCACGCTTGCTTGCGATCTATGCTGGCGAGCAATTTATATTCCAACAACACCGACAAACTAAAGGAGTTATCAGGACATGAAAAAGTGGACCCTGGTGATGATCATCATCGCAGTACTGGCTTTCGGCTCAGTCATTGGCTTTAATCTGTTTATTAAAGGAAAAATTGCCGATGCAATTGCCAATATGCCAGAAGCTGTGGCTCCTGTAACAGCCATTGATGTTAAACAAAGCACTTGGCAGCCAACCATTAATGCCATTGGCTTTGTCGAGCCAAATCAAGGCGTCACCATCGCCAACGAGCTTTCAGGTGTGGTATCCGCAATCAAATTTGAAAACGGTAGTCCGGTAACCGCTGGTCAGATGCTAGTTGAAATTGATTCGAAAGTTGAAAAGGCCAACTTAAAAAGCAAACAAGTACAGCTCCCCGCTGCTGAAGCTGACTTTAAACGTTTAAGCAAACTCTACAAGCAAAACTCTGTATCGAAACAAGATCTTGATAACAGCCAATCTAAATACCTAGCATTAATGGCTGACATTGAAAGCTTAAGTGCCACCATTGACCGCCGTGAAATCAAAGCGCCATTTGCTGGTTTAGTCGGTATTCGCAACGTCAACTTAGGTGAATATTTACAATCGGGTACCGATATCGTGCGCCTTGAAGATATCAGCACTATGAAGATACGCTTTACCATTCCGCAAACTCAGTTACCTCGTATTGCGACTGGCCAAAAAGTACATGTTTATGTTGATGCCTACCCAACCGAGCCTTTTGAAGGCGTGATCTCAGCAATTGAACCAGCGGTGTTTTACCAAAGTGGCCTAATCCAGGTACAAGCGCAGATCCCTAATACTGAAGCTAAGCTACGTAGCGGTATGTTTGCCAAAGTCGACATTCAATTACCTGAGCTAACTCAGCAAGTGGTACTGCCACAAACAGCTATTAGCTTCACCCTTTACGGTGACTCTGTTTATCTAATCGAAGAGAAAACTGAAAATGGCGAGCAGGTTAAGCGCGTCAAACAAATCAACGTGACCGTACTTGAGCGTGATGAACTCAACGCCTTGGTCAGCGGTGATATTAAAGCAGGTGATAGCGTAGTGACCTCAGGCCAAGTTCGCTTAAGTAATAACAGTAAAGTCAAAGTGACTGAGGATGATGCATTAACCCCTCCAGCCACATTGCCACAGCTGTAAGCGGAGGGTTAGCCAATGCGCTTTACTGATATATTTATCCGCAGGCCGGTACTTGCCGCCTCAATCAGCTTTCTGATTTTGCTACTGGGCTTTTATGCACTTAAAAGCATGCAAGTACGCGAATATCCTGAAATGACCAATACAGTAGTAACGGTAACCACCAGCTATTACGGTGCTGATTCAAATTTAATTCAAGGCTTTATTACTCAACCTTTAGAGCAAGCCCTAGCCCAAGCTGACAACGTTGACTTTATGACGTCAGACAGCTTTTTAGGTAGCTCTAAAATCTCTGTGTATATGAAGCTTAACACTGATCCTAATGGTGCTTTGGCTGATATTCTGGCCAAGGTAAACTCGGTGCGTTCCCAGCTACCAAAAGAGGCTGAAGACCCAACAGTAGAGATGTCGACAGGTGCGCAAACTTCTGCGCTATACATCTCGTTTTATAGTGATCAAATCAACTCAAGCCAGATCACCGATTATTTAGAGCGTGTGGTCAAGCCAGAGCTATTCACCATTGATGGTGTAGCTAAGGTTAACCTCTATGGCGGTATTAAATACGCCATGCGTATATGGTTAGATCCGGCTCGTATGGGCGCCTTTAATCTATCAGCAACTGATGTGATGAACGTCCTCCAGGCAAATAACTACCAGTCTGCAGTGGGGCAAACCAACAATACTTTTACCCTGTTAAACGGTACCGCTGATACTCAAGTGGCGACCGTGGCAGAACTTAAAAAGTTAGTCATTGGCAGTAAGAATGGTTTAGTGATCCGTCTTGGCGATATTGCGACAGTAAACCTTGAGAAAAGCCATGATGTATACCGCGCGCTAGCTGACGGCCAAGAAGCCGTTGTTGTTGGCCTAGATGTGACGCCAACAGCAAACCCACTGGTTGTAGCAGCAGATGCAAGAGCCATGATGCCGCAAATTGAACGTAACTTGCCTATCTCAATGAAGGCTCGTGTGCTCTATGACTCATCACTGGCAATTGACGAATCAATTAACGAAGTAATCAAGACCATTGGCGAAGCAGCATTAATCGTTATCGTGGTTATCACTCTGTTCCTAGGTTCGTTCCGTGCGGTCATCATTCCAATTGTGACTATTCCACTATCGCTTGTCGGTGTGGCCGTTATCATGCAGATGTTTGGTTTTACCCTCAACCTGATGACACTACTGGCAATGGTACTCGCCATTGGTTTGGTGGTGGATGACGCCATCGTGGTGGTAGAAAACGTCGATAGACATATCAAGCTAGGTGAAACGCCATTTAGAGCAGCGATTATTGGTACCCGTGAAATTGCTGTTCCGGTGATCTCAATGACCATTACACTTGCTGCGGTATATGCGCCGATTGCACTAATGGGTGGTATTACCGGCTCACTGTTTAAAGAGTTTGCCTTAACCCTTGCTGGAGCCGTATTTATCTCAGGTATTGTGGCACTGACTTTGTCACCTATGATGTGCTCAAAAATCCTTAAAGCACACTCAGAGCCGAACCGTTTTGAGCGCGGCGTTGAAAACTTCTTAGAAGGGTTAACTAGCCGCTATAATCGCATGCTAACCGCTGTGCTTGATAAGCGCCCAGTGGTGATTGGTTTTGCGTTTATCGTATTTGCTTCTTTGCCTATCTTATTTAGCTTTATTCCGTCAGAACTGGCACCGAATGAAGATAAGAGCGTGGTAATGATGATGGGTACAGCACCATCGAGCGCTAACCTTGATTATGTGCAAGCTAATATGACATTAGTCACCGACATGATCAGCGCTCAACCAGAAGCTGCGGCTTCATTAGCCTTTGTTGGTGTACCTAACGCTAACCAAGCATTTGGTATTGCGCCACTCGTGCCTTGGAGCGAACGCGACAAGAGCCAAAAGCAGATGCAGGAGTTCTTTGGTAAAGAAGTGAAAAACGTACCTGGCATGGCAGTAACCACCTTCCAGATGCCTGAGCTACCAGGCGCTTCAAGTGGTTTACCTATCCAGTTTGTTATCACTAGCTCAAGTTCATTTGAGAGCTTATTTCAAATTGGTTCTGGTGTGCTGGAGAAAGTGCAGCAAAGCCCGCTATTCGTTTATTCAGAGGTAAACTTAAAGTTCGACTCAGGTTCGATGAAGATCCATATCAAACGTGACGTAGCAGGTGCATACGGCATTACCATGCAAGATATCGGTCTAACCCTTACTACCATGATGAGCGATGGCTACGTAAACCGCATTAACTTGGACGGTCGCTCTTATGAGGTGATCCCACAAGTTGAGCGTAAACTGCGCGCCAATCCAGAGGCATTAGCAGGTTACTACCTAACAGCAGCTGATGGCCGCTCTATTCCATTGTCTAGCCTTGTTGATGTAGAGATCATCTCTGAGCCACGCTCATTGCCGCACTTCAACCAGATGAATGCGATTACCGTGGGTGGCGTTGCGGCGCCAGGTGTTGCTATTGGTGACGCTATCGCATTTTTGAAAAACATTGGTGATAACGAGCTACCAAAAGGTTACAGCTACGACTTCTTAGGCGAAGCACGTCAATACGTCACTGAAGGTTCAGCGCTATACGCTACTTTTGCGTTAGCCCTAGCTATTATCTTCTTGGTACTGGCGAGTCAATTTGAAAGCCTTAAAGATCCTTTGGTTATCTTGGTGTCTGTGCCACTCGCCATCAGTGGTGCTTTGGTTGCCTTAGGCTGGACCCATGTGTTTGGTTTATCGTCGATGAACATCTATACCCAGGTCGGTTTAATCACCTTGGTAGGCCTTATCACCAAACACGGTATTTTAATGTGTGAAGTCGCCAAAGAAGAACAGCTACATAATGCCCTGAGTAAAATGGACGCCATTAAGCACGCCGCGACGATTCGCTTACGTCCAATCTTAATGACCACTGCGGCGATGATAGCGGGTCTAATCCCACTATTGTTTGCTTCAGGTGCAGGTGCCGTTGCGCGCTTTAACATCGGCCTAGTAATCGTGTCGGGTCTAGCAATTGGTACCGTATTTACCCTGTTCGTTCTACCAGTAATTTACACCTACTTGGCAGAAAAACATGAACCTCTTCCTGTATTTGATGAAACATTAAATACGCAAGAGAACAAAGCTTCCCACGCTTAACTTGTAAACCAAAGCAAAAGCCTGCAGTAATGCAGGCTTTTTATTATGCATTGGTTTATCGAGCTTTGATTCACACTCAATGGTGATTATTTTGGCAATACTGATAGCCTAAGGTACAATCAAAACATACACAGCATTATGCACTTGAGCGGATACAAACAATGATTAACCCGAAAAAAATTGAAGAAGTCGCTAAGCAATTAAGCGAAAACCTTCCTAGTGGATTAAAGCAATTTGCAGGCGAATTTGAAGAACGCAGCAAGCAGGTGCTGCAAAACCAGCTTCAAAAATTAGATGTGGTATCTCGCGAAGAGTTTGAAGTGCAGCAACACGTTTTAATTAAAACCCGTGAAAAGCTAGAAGCATTACAAGCACAAGTTGATGCACTTGAAGCTAAATTAAACGCTGAAGACTAGTTCCAACAAGTTCGTAAGTTTAATCAAAAAGAGCAGCTAATACTGAGTATATTAGCTGCTCTTTTTTGTATTTATGCTATTGAAGCACAACTGCTAACAATCCTCGCTAGTACTTCCCTCTAATGCTTTAGCAAGCAAAATAATGCTACAAGCCAGCAAAGCGAGATCTTTAACGATAAACTGGCCGCTACCCGTTAGCATTGCAAAGCCCATACTGGTTTCGTATGCAGGTAGGCTAATCACAAACGTTTGCGTGGCGGCAAACGTCAATGCAGCAATACTGAGCCCAGCAATATAAGCATTTTTAGACCAAGACAGTAACGCGATACCAGCAACTGCAATCAATTCAATCACACCGATAAAATAAGAGCCGTGCAGCACGCTAAACAAGTCGTAAATCCAACTAAATAGCGGACTGGTGCGCATCAAACTTTCAATACCATCGGCCTCATATTGGGTGAACTTCATGCCGCCAATCCACAGCATCACTAGTATAATTCCGGCTAACATTAGCTTGGTAGCAAGCTCGTTAATCGTTTTGTTACCGCTGTAAAACGAGCCGATAAACAAGGCTAAGCCAACAATGCCTAAGTACTTAATCAATCCTTGCCCAGCACCAATTGCCGGAAAGCCACCTAAACTATCGAGCCAAACCGGATGGGTAAACATCATCAGTAATGGCACTGTGGCTAAACTTGCGTACAGGTAAAGCAGCACTTGCGCCCACCGTTGCTGCGGTACAATCAATGCAACCGCCACCAGCAGTTGTACAACCCCTAAAATCGGTGCAAGCCAAGGCAACGCAGGCAAGCCAACTTCCATTAATTGCTGAGTAAAATAACTGGCATCCGCGGCACTAAAGCGTGGCATTGCCGTGAGTAACAAAAAGATCGCGAGCAAGAAGCGTGCAACCACCACACTGTGAGCGACAGAGAACGATTTTATTATTGTTAGCATGTAAGACTCCTATTTTTTGCAGTAGACCTGCAAAATGGCTAAAGCCTTTCAAGCAATTAAGTATTCGATAAAATAAGATTAATTTAGACTTCATGCGCGAGGGCTAGAATGCAGCAGCTTTGACAGATAGGCTTTTAATCGTATTTTTCAATTTCCCCAAACACACCGAGGCTTTTTTGAATAACCTAGACATTGATAACCGTAATCCATTAACGCCTCAACACAGCAAAGTCATTTCTCTCATTGCTTGGGCGGTATTAATCTTATTTCCCGCCACGATTTACATTACAAATAACAGTTTGTTTCCCAGCATAGCTCTCGACTCTTGGCTATCCACGGTGCTTTATTGGCTCACAAGTACTGGCACTGCCCCTTATGGCATTATCACAGGCTTAGTCATTCTGGCAGTTTGCTACCGCAGCATGAGTAACGCCCTATTTCTAAAACTAGTTTTAGCTGTTTCAATTAGCATGGCAGCCACATTAAGCCTTAACCATTTTCTCAAGCCACACTTTGCCGAACCTCGCCCCAATGCTGCTTTACTAGAACAAGAATACTTACTGAATACTCATGATTTTTATCAGCATGACAAAGCAGAAAAAAGGCAGATTATTGGTGTTGCTATCAATCAACTTGATATTGCTCGACCAGACTTAAAGCTTAGCAATGCAATTAAAGGTCACTGGCAACACGAAGTGGGTTATGCCTTTCCATCAGGGCACACCCTATTTGCAGTTACCCTAGCTTTAGTGGGTAGCTTTTATTTACTGCTGGCTGGCAATATCGCTCTGCCAGTATTGTTATTTAGCTGGGCACTTGTAATGGGATTTAGCCGCATGCTACTGGGAATGCATTGGCCACAAGATGTGCTAGCATCAACTGCAATAGGTGGCGCAATCGCAGCATTAAGTATTTATATTACCCAGATTGCTTACGTAAAATGGTCAGACATTTTGAGCAAAACAATCACGACCACCAGCAGACGTGAACCTAGAGTCAAAAATACATAAAAGCCTAGCTAGCCTAGGGTGCAGGCTGACTTGCGCTCAGCTTTATTTCCGGTATTCTGCCTGCCATAAAATAAATAAAAAGCGAGGCCCGTTGATGGCTGAATTGCAATTAGACAAAATTGACCTGCACATACTTAAACTCATGCAACAGCATGGTAAATTGTCCAATCAAGAATTAGCAGAAAAAGTGGGGCTGTCTCCATCTCCTTGTTCAAGAAGGGTAAAGTCACTGGAAGAGTCTGGTTATATTAGCGGCTACGCTACCCTGCTTAGCGCCGAACATTTTAATCTGGCGCTTACTGCATATATTCAGATCCGCTTAGAGAAACACTCCACCGAAATCTTAGATGCCTTTGAAGAAAAAATTAGCAGTTACGATGAAGTGCAAGAGTGTAGTTTGCTTACTGGTAGCGATGCTGATTACCAAATTAAAGTGCTAGTAAGCGATATGAAACACTTTAAAGTGTTCCTGCTCGATAAACTCACCACCAATGATCATATCGCAGGTGTGCGTTCAAGCTTTGTGCTTAAACAGGTTAAAAATCAAACCAGCATTCCGCTGCCCCTGTAAATTTCCTCAAAGTATAAATCTCAATCTAAGTATGTTCAGCGGCAGAACCTGCCGCCATCCCAGCCGTTGTAACTCTTTACGACTATAATTTGTGCATTCGCTCGCATTTTTGTCTTTAAAGCGATAATGATTTTATTGCGCACAGCAACTTACAAAGCTAGCGTTACGCAGAAAAACACTAATCGAAATCATATTAAAGAACTTTTTAATCCTAGATAACGCTATAAACAAGAAAATATAGCTTTTAAATAGATTTTAGTGAAATTTAAAAGCGTTGACCCGGTATTTTAAACCACTAATATGCGCGCTCTTAGTTGATCAAGATAGTCAGAAAGAGAGCTCCAATGAGTACAGTAAAACAAGGGCACTTTAGCTCAAAAATAGGCTTTATTATGGCCGCGGCAGGTTCTGCGGTGGGCGTAGGTAATATTTGGGGTTTCCCAACTCAAGCTGCCACTCATGGCGGCGGTGCTTTCTTGCTGGTTTATCTGTTTCTGATCTTAGTACTCGGCTATCCAATGTTAATGGCCGAACTCATGATTGGTCGCCACGGCCAAACCAACCCTGCAGATGCTATGGCTAAAGTCGCCAACACCCCGCTGAGTAAAAAAATTGGTAAGGCTATTGGCTTTATTTCTATCATTACCGCCACATTGATCTGTACTTTCTACAGTATTTTATCTGGTTGGTTTGTTAGCTTTGCTATTGCGCCAATTGCCGAGATCAGTGGCCAAACACAAGCGGCTAATTGGTTAATGGACTTTAGTTTGTCGCGCAATCTAGTGTTTACCCTTATCTTTATCGCCATGGTGATTTTAGTGATCCGCCAAGGGGTGCAAAAAGGGATCGAACGCTGGTCTAAACGCCTAATGCCAATGCTGTTATTAATCTTAGTCGCTGGCGTGGTGTACATCTTGACTCAACCTGGTGCTATGCAAGGTTTAGAAGTATTACTAGTACCAGACTTTTCTCGGGTATTTGATGCTGATGTATTGATTGGCGCGCTAGGACAGACCTTTTTCTCATTAACCATTGGTACTGCGGCAATGATGGTTTATGGCGCTTACTTAAGCCAGAAAGAAGACCTAGCTAAGCTAACCGCCTACGTCACCCTGACCGACACCTCTGTGGCATTTTTAGCGGCATTAATGGTGATCCCAGCTATGTACGTGGCGCAGCATAACGGCGTACAAATTTTTGCAGAAGATGGCAGCTTACTGAACTCTGACACCTTAGTGTTTACTGTACTGCCTGCACTATTCGACACCATTGGCGGTGTGAGCCAATACCTATTAGCGATTGTGTTCTTTATCTTAATGACCATTGCCGGTTTAACTTCAGCTATCTCAATTGTTGAGGTGCCCACCAGCTACTTAGTTGAGAAAACTACCTTAAGCCGCGACAAAGCAACTTTGCTTGTAGGCAGCTTAATTGCAGCGCTATCTATGATTGTGGTGTTTAATTTCGACAGCCTATTCGGCTTTATGATCACCCTAACCACTGAGCGTGCACAGCCACTAATCGCCCTAGGTATTGCTATCTACTTAGGTTGGGTATGGAACAGAAATCAGTTAATAACAGCGATTAGTCAGCAAGAAGGTGTGCAAGCTAATAGTCTTTTCTGGAAAGTATGGCCTTGGTATGTGAAGTACATTTGCCCACTTTTAATCATCATGATTATTGTGCAGCTAATTAGCTAAATAGCCGCATTTTGAGCAAACTTTGTAAGGGCGATATTATCGCCCTTTTTCTATGTGCGCCCCTCAAGAAAGTGAAGCCTGTCACACCTACCTGTGACCCTTTGTCGCACCTTGGGACAAATTGGTTTGTTGTATTTATAAAGCCCTGTAAAACAGGCGAAAAATAAATAACGACAGTGACACCATGATGAACAAGAAAAGTATTTTGACGATTCCTTTCGTCACCTTGGGATTAATCTCTCTCCCCTGTTTAGCCAGTGAAGCTGTGACAAAAACTGACGAATCGCAAACTGTAGAGCGCATCGTGGTCACTGGCGAATTGATGAAAGACCCAACCAAAACCTATACCGACCCCAAAAAACCACGCTTACCTTTACCTGCATATGATGGCGCAGGTTTTTTAAAGACCATTCCAGGGTTTAGTATCGGCCGAAAGGGTGGCGCCGGGGGCGATCCTAGCCTGCGCGGTTTAGGCGGCTCACGCTTAAGTATTGTTGATGATGGCCAGCATGTCGCAGGAACCTGTGGCGGACGCATGGATCCACCAACAGCCTATATTTACCCAGAAGCCTATGACAATATCACCGTAATTAAAGGCCCACAAACTGTTAAGTACGGCCCTGTAGGTAGCGCTGGTACTGTGCTATTTGAAAAAGACCGTCACAGCTTTGATGAACCAGGGCTTGATGGCCGCGCGAGTATGACCGCTGGTAGTTTTGGTCGTACCGATTACTTGGTCGAACTGAAAGCGGGTGACGAAAAACATTACTTCGATATGGATGTTAACCAGTCATCAAGCGACCATTACAAAGATGGTGACGGCAATAAGGTCCAATCAAGCTACGACCGCTCTAACTACAACTTTGCACTTGGTTGGACCCCTACTGAACAAACCGTTTTAGAGCTAGCTTATGGTAGCTCGTCTGGGGAAGCAGAGTATGCCGATCGTGCCAATAAGGCCCGCGAAATTAGCAATGAAAACCTAACCTTTTTACTGCAACACGAATTTGATAGCCAGTGGCTAAACAGCATTGAGCTGCAAGCTTACACCAATGAAAATGACCATATCATGGATCAGTTTGACCAAGGGATAAATTCAGGCACTAACGTTAGACGCACCACTTCGGGCGGGCATTTATGGCTCGACTTTAGCTTAGCTAGCGACTGGACATTAACTGCTGGTGTTGACCATATGGACAGTATCCATGAAGGCCGCAGCATTAACCCTGCTGTTGATAATGGACTTGATGATCTGCTCAATAAACCGTTTAAAGACAATATGCGCTATCAAACCAGTGGCTTATTTGTTGAATCCACTTATGAATTATCCCACGGGCAATTGCTTGCTGGCGCACGTTACGACCATTGGAAAACTGAGCTTATGGTTGGTCAACAAGGTGAGCGCAGCGATGACTTGTTCAGTGGTTACGGTCGCTATGAGTTAACGTCAGGCAATAGCCAGTACTACGCAGGTGTTGGCCACGCGCAGCGCATTCCTGATTACTGGGAGATCATGAAAGCCGATGTGAATAACCCAAGCCAAAAAGCCTTCGACTTGGCGCCAGAGAAAACCACTCAGCTTGATATCGGATGGATCTACGAAGCTGACATTGCTATCTCTACTTCACTATTTTACGGTGAGATCCGTGACTATATCTTAATTGATGCAAACACAGATAAAACCAGCGCATACAATATTGATGCAACAGTTTATGGTGGTGAAATCGCCGCAACCATTCCACTCACTGAGCACTTTTCAACGCAAACAAGCGTTAGCTATAGCCATGGAGATAACGACACCGCTGGCACACCGCTAGGGCAAATTCCACCGCTTGAGGGACGTATCACCTTAGACTACCAATACAATCAATGGGCAGCGGGTCTACTATGGCGTCTAGTGGCAGCCCAAGACCGAGTCGCTATTGGTGAGGGCAATATTTCAGGCCAAGACTTAGCTGAAAGCAGCGGCTTTGGTACGCTTTCGTTCAACGCAAGTTGGAAGCACAACGATGCACTATTGGTTAGCTTTGGTGTTGAAAACCTATTTGATATTACCTATGCCGAGCACATTAGTCGCTCTGGAGCGGGTAACGATATTCCCGGCAGCGAACCCACTTTCCAAGTTAATGAACCGGGTCGCATCGCTTGGGTCAAAGTGGATTATACTTTCTAAGCTTTACCTCATTAACTGAAAAAGTCCGCTCAACTGAGCGGACTTTTATTTTTCAATAAACAACCAATACTTATACCAAATTAGCTAAGCCAGCACTTCTTCCAATGCTTTCAAGCATAAGGCAACGTTTTCACGGCGAGCACCATAACCCATCAAACCTATGCGCCACGCTTTACCCGCTAGTGCGCCCAGGCCAGCACCAATCTCTAAATTATAATTTTCCAGTAGTTGCTTACGGATCTTGGCATCATCAATCCCTTCAGGAATATACACTGCATTTAACTGGGGTAAACGGTCAGCTTCTGTCACCACAAAGCGTAGCCCTAAACGCTGTAGCCCATGACGCAAGACTTGGTGCATATCCGCATGACGCTGCCAAGCAAGCTCTAACCCTTCTGCAGCTAATAAACGCAGTGATTCATGTAAGGCATACAGAGCATTTACAGGTGCAGTATGATGATAGCTACGCTTACCGTCACTCGATGCATCCCAGTAACCCATCACTAAAGTTTGATCTAAAAACCAGCTCTGCACCGGCGCTTTACGTGCTTTTAGCTTCTCAACCGCGGCGGGTGAAAACGACACAGGCGACAAGCCCGGCACGCAAGATAAACACTTTTGACTGCCGGAATAAATGGCATCAATCCCCCACTCATCGACTCTTAACTCTACGCCGCCTAATGAGGTCACCGCATCAACAATCGACAAACAATCGTGTTGCTTAGCTAATGCACATAATATTTTGGCATCAGACAGAGCACCGGTTGATGTTTCTGCATGCACAAAGGCTAAGAATTTAGCATCAGGGTTGGCAGCTAATGCGCTCGCCACCAGATCAGCGTCAACCGCTTCGCCCCATTCGTTATCAACCACGACCGCAATACCACCAACACGCTCAACGTTTTGGCGCATGCGCTCACCAAACACACCATTACGGCAAACAATCACTTTTTCACCCGGTTCAACCAGATTCACAAAACAGGTTTCCATGCCTGCACTACCTGGCGCTGAAACCGCTAATGTCATCTCGTTAGTGGTTTGAAAAGCATATTGAATCAGCGCTTTAAGCTCATCCATCATAGCAACAAACAAAGGGTCTAAATGACCAATAGTAGGTTTAGCTTGCGCAGCTAACACTTCAGGATAAACATCTGATGGGCCCGGCCCCATTAAAATACGACGTGGCGGTGAAAATGACTCGATAAACGGTGCAGGTAACATGATACTTCCTCTAAAACTTGGCGATTTAATAAGGTTAAGGTTTGACTGATGCCATACTGCTATAACGAAAAATACCGTTAAGCCCCTACGTGAAGTCAGTCTTTAGTGGAATATTATTATTGTTCCATCTTTAACAGCGTAAAGTGCTAGTATTTAAAGACGACTTTCTGACCATACTACAGAAGAAGCTCCAATACTATCAACCGCCTAGCTGATAAATATTTATAGCGATTAACAGAAATAAAAAGGCAGCTACATGTAAAATGCCGCTGCCTTTGATGCCCTAAAAACTCCATCAATCGCGATTATCTAAGAACAGTTGATACGCAGGACTGTCTGTTTCTTCTTGATAAACAAAACCTAATTCAGTTAAAAACTGCTGGAACGGTAAACTATCACTCGCAGGCACTTCAAAACCCGCCAACACTCTACCGTAGGCAGCACCATGATTACGATAATGGAATAAACTGATGTTCCACTTGCTTTGTAAGGTGGTTAAAAACTTAAACAGCGCACCGGGGTGCTCCGGAAACTCAAAACTAAACAAGCGCTCTTCTATCGGCTCTGGTGGTTGACCACCGACCATGTAACGCACATGCAGTTTAGCGGTTTCATCATTCGATAAATCCTGCACACCAAAGCCTTCAGATTCGAGCTTAGCAATAATCTCATTTAACTCATCTTGACCGTTAGACAAGCGAATACCCGCAAACACTACCGCTTTATCACGACTACTAAAGCGATAGTTAAATTCGGTCATTGCCCGTTGTTCTAACAGCTCACAAAAGCGCAAAAATATCCCCGGACGCTCCGGTACTTTTACCGCTAGAATCGCTTCTTTTTGCTCGCCCAATTCACAGCGTTCAGACACATAACGTAAGCTATGAAAATTGACATTGGCACCACTTAAAATCGCGCCAAGCTTTTCACCTTTGCCGTTAGTGCCGATATACTTTTTCAGACCAGCCAGCGACAGCGCACCTGACGGCTCAGCAATCGCGCGAGTATCCTCAAAGATATCTTTTACCGCGGCGCAGATTTCATCTGACGTCACCGTAATCACATCATCAACATACTCACGCGCCAGTCTAAAAGGCTCTGCACCAATTTGCTTAACTGCTACGCCGTCAGCAAATAATCCAACTTGCGATAACACTACCCGCTCATCAGCATCCAGTGCCGCCTTTAAACAAGCCGAGTCCTCTGGCTCTACGCCAATAATTTTAACTTGTGGCATCACCGCTTTGTAATAAGCCGCAACCCCGGCAATCAAGCCACCACCGCCAACAGGTACAAACACCACTTCAAGATCTCGCTGCTGCTGCAACATCTCTTGCGCAACGGTACCTTGCCCAGCAATAACAGCTTCATCGTCAAACGGCGCTACATACACCCGGCCTTCATTTTCAGCCAAACTCTTAGCATAGGCGTTCGCTTGATCAAATGCTTGCCCGTGCAACACCACTTCACCACCTAAACGTCTAACCGCATCGACTTTAATATCAGGTGTGGTTTCTGGCATCACAATCACCGCACTAATACCACGAGCTGACGCAGACAATGCTACGCCCTGAGCATGATTGCCAGCTGAGGCGCAAACAACGCCGCACGCACACTCGTCAGTCGTCAGCTCAGCTATTTTGTTATAAGCGCCACGCAGCTTAAAAGAATGCACTGGTTGCATATCTTCACGCTTTAAAAACACCTGACAGCCTAAGCGCGCAGACAGTTTGTTCATACTCGAAAGCGGCGTAACTTTAGCGACATCGTAAACCGACGACAGTAAGATTTTCTGTAAATAATAGTGGGCTAAATCCAGTTGCGATTGTGATGCTAAAGCCAACATAAACTACCTCTTAAACCCGTTAAATCCATTACACTAATTTACTGGTATCACGCACAGCGCCTTTATCGGCACTAGTCGCAAGTAGCGCATACGCTTTAAGCGCTAGTGATACCTGCCTTACACGCCCCAATGGCTTCCAAGCATCTTTGCCTAGCGCTTCCATCGCAGTGCGACGCGCGGCCAATTCAACATCGCTGATCGCCAATTTGATTGAACGTGCAGGAATATCAATCTCAATACGATCACCCGTTTGCACTAAACCAATGGTGCCACCAGCTGCCGCCTCAGGTGAAACATGGCCAATAGATAAACCCGATGTACCACCAGAGAAACGACCATCAGTAATAAGTGCACACTTAGTGCCTAATCCACGTGATTTTAAATAGCTAGTCGGATACAACATCTCTTGCATACCAGGGCCGCCTTTAGGGCCTTCATAGCGGATCACTACCACATCGCCAGCTACCACTTCACCACCTAAAATCGCAGCAACTGCGTCATCTTGGCTTTCATACACACGTGCACTACCAATAAAGGTATGGTTTTCGACTTCAACGCCTGCAGTTTTAACGATACAACCATCGACGGCGACATTACCTGCTAATACCGCTAAACCACCTTCTTGGCTAAAGGCAAACTCACGGCTGCGGATACAACCTTCCTGACGGTCATCATCAACACTGTCCCAGCGACAATCTTGGCTAAAGGCTTTAGTGGTTGGAATTCCTGCAGGGCCTGCTGAGAAGAACTTACGTACTGCAGCATCGTCACTCTGAGCAATGTCGTATTTAGCCAATACTTGCGCCAAGTTTTTACCCACTACGTGGTAGGCGTTATTGTGTAGTAAGCCTGCGCGGTCTAACTCACCTAAAATGCCCATTACGCCACCGGCGCGGTGCACATCTTCCATGTGATACTTTGGTGTTGCTGGTGCCACTTTACAAAGATGCGGCACAAGGCGAGAAAGGCGGTCGATATCTGCCATAGTAAAATCAACTTCAGCTTCTTGCGCCGCCGCTAACAAGTGCAATACGGTATTACTTGACCCGCCCATGGCGATATCAAGTGTCATCGCATTTTCAAAGGCAGCAAAATTGGCGATATTGCGTGGCAATGCAGACTCATCGTCATCGCGATAATAACGCGTCGTTAAATCCATAATGCGGCGTCCAGCCTCCAAGAAAAGTTCACGACGATCGGCATGAGTCGCTAGCATTGAGCCGTTACCCGGCAATGATAAACCTAGCGCTTCGGTTAGGCAGTTCATTGAGTTAGCAGTAAACATACCCGAGCATGAACCACATGTTGGACAAGCACTACGTTCAATCTTTTCACTGTCTTCATCTGATACACGCTCGTCTGCGCCAGCAACCATAGCATCAACCAAATCGAGCTTAATCAGTTTATCTGAAAGCTTAGTTTTACCCGCTTCCATCGGTCCACCAGAGACGAAAATCACTGGAATATTCAGTCGTAACGATGCCATCAACATGCCCGGAGTGATCTTGTCGCAGTTTGAAATACACACTAAGGCATCGGCGCAATGCGCGTTGACCATGTATTCAACGCTGTCGGCAATCAGCTCGCGTGACGGTAAGCTATAAAGCATGCCGCCGTGTCCCATCGCAATGCCGTCATCAACGGCAATAGTATTAAATTCTTTAGCGATACCACCAGCTTCTTCAATCGCGCCTGCAACTAACGAGCCCATATCTTTAAGGTGCACATGCCCAGGTACAAACTGAGTAAACGAGTTTGAAATGGCAATAATTGGCTTACCAAAATCATTGTCCTTCACGCCTGTTGCACGCCACAATGCGCGTGCTCCTGCCATATTACGGCCTTCGGTACTGGTTGCTGAACGTAGTTTTGGCATTGCTTTATCCTTGATATCAAATGCGTCATTCATTGACGTATTTATGCTGGTTCTTTATTGCTTAACCCAACCGAGTTAAGCCACTTCAATTTGTTTTATGTGTTTATCGTTAGATAATTAATCGGAGCTTATGGATGTTATAACACCTCTAGCCAGCCCCATTTATCTTGCGTCTCTCCGTTAAATAAACCGAAGAAACTTTGCTGAATTTGTTTAGTGATCTCACCACGCTTACCTGTGCCTACTTCAATTCTGTCGACACTGCGCACAGGTACGATTTCAGCCGCGGTGCCTGTCATAAAGATTTCATCGGCAAGGTAAAGAAACTCGCGCGACATCTGCTCTTCAACAACTTCATAACCTTGATCCCGTGCCAAGGTGATAATCGTGTCGCGCGTTAGTCCCATCAGAATAGCGGCAGTTGCTGGCGGTGTGTAGATTTTGTTCTTTTTAATCACAAATAAATTGGCGCCAGCCGCTTCGCTCACTAAGCCGTTAGTATCAAGCGCGATACCTTCATCAAAGCCGTTGCGTTTAGCTTCGGTGGAGATTTGTAATGATGAAAGGTAATTACCTCCCGCTTTAGCACCAGTCGGAATAGTATTGGGCGCTAAGCGATTCCATGAGGTTACTGCCACATCAACACCCGCATCCATGCTGTCTTCACCTAAGTAAGCGCCCCAAGGAAACGCAGCGACCATTAAGTCGCACTGAGCATCTTTAGGCGGCGTAATACCCATGCCCACATCGCCATAAAAAGCCAATGGTCGGATATAAGCACTGCTTAAGCCATTACCTAAGACGGCATCGCGGCAAGCTTGCATGGCATCATCGAAACTATAGGGGAGCGGCATGCGGTAGATTTTGGCTGAATCAAATAATCGCTGCACATGCTCAGTTAACCGAAACCCCGCTGGACCATTAGGCGTATCGTAAACTCGAATACCTTCAAAAACCGACGTGCCATAGTGCAGTGCGTGAGACATAACGTGTACCTTAGCATCACCCCAAGGCATCATTTCACCATTGAACCAAATTAATTCTGCTGTTTTAGCGGCCATTTTCTCACCCTTTCTATTTTGCTAATGCGGTAGTTGAATTGCTTACTAATACGCGGCAATCAATGACATCAATAAGCTTATCTATCTGATTAGTTAGCAAGCCAATTTCACGCTCACTCTCTACCAACATGTCGATGCTGGTGCTGTTATTACTATTAATCTGCATGCTTAAGTTGGCGACCTTAAAACCACGATGGCGAGCAACGCGTAAAACACGCTCTAGCACTTCTGGTCTTTGCTGCACGTTTAACGCTAATGAGTAATTGTTCATATTCTTGCTCTCCACCTTGCTTCGTTCTGTTACTTCAATGCTTTTTGTTTTAATACTTGTTTCAAGTTAGTCATGCCGTAATACGTTTAGCCCTGATACAAACTAAGTTTGCTTATCCATCTCTTCCATCATGTCTTGGTTGGAGGCTCCCGGCGGCACTAACGGCCATACATTGTGAGCATCATCGATCGACACGTGCAGCAAGAAAGGCCCTTCGCTATTGAGCATCTCATCTAAGCCGGCTTCAACCTCGCAGGCCTTAAAGATGTTGCGCCCTGGGATATCGAATGCCGAAGCCATTTTTACAAAGTCTGGGTTATCTGACAGGTCGGTTTCGCTATAACGCTCTTCAAAAAACAACTGTTGCCACTGCTTTACCATACCAAGCTTTTGGTTATCGATAAGTAGGATTTTCACTGGCAAGCGTTTACGCTTAATGGTGGTTAGCTCTTGTACATTCATCATAAAAGAGCCATCACCCGATACGGTTACTACCGTTGCATCTGGGCGTGCCACTTTAGCGCCAATTGCAGCTGGCAAGCCAAAACCCATAGTGCCGAGACCTGCACTTGAAAGATGGTCTTCCGGTCGATTGAAAAACATATGCTGTGCAACCCACATTTGGTGCTGACCAACATCACAAGCCACTACACTGTTTTTCGGTAACTTATTGGCTAAACGGTTTAACATAGCAGGTGCGTAGATTAACTCTCCGGGGCGATCATAACGCCACTGATGCGCTTGTTTCATCTCATCAATCTTGGCTTGCCATGGCGCAAACTGCTCGCCTAGATTTTGACTTAGTGCAGGCAGGATTTGGCGTAAGTCGCCAGCGATAGCCACTTCAGGTAAACGTAATTTGCCAAGCTCTGCAGCGTCTATATCAAGGTGAATAACTTTGGCGTTTTCAGCAAAGCTAGCTAAACGGCCGGTAACTCTGTCATCGAAACGCGCACCAACCACAATCAATAAATCACATTCTTGTACGGCTAAATTCGCCGCCTTAGAGCCATGCATGCCCAACATACCCAAATAGCCAGGTGTATCTATGGTGATAGAGCCTAAGCCTTTCAGTGTTGCCACTGATGGAATGCCGGTAACTTGAATAAAGTCGCGTAATTGCTCAACAGCGCTCGCCATACCCACACCGCCACCAACATACAGCATTGGCTGCTTAGCTTGTTCGATAAGCTGACGCGCATCGTTAATTTGCTCTGGGGTATGCTCTGGCTCGGCGCTAATAGCTTGCAGAGGCGTTTTATATTCCAGCATGGCAATTTGCACATCTTTAGGAATATCCACCAATACCGGGCCCGGACGACCTGATGCCGCGATCTCAAAGGCTTTATAAAGCGTCGGTACTAGCTCATCGACATGAGTCACCATAAAACTGTGCTTAGTACATGACAGTGACATACCTAGAACGTCGATTTCTTGAAACGCATCGGTACCAATCACGGCGGTTGAAACCTGCCCTGTGATAGCAACAACCGGCACAGAGTCCAGCAGCGCGTCGGCAAGTGAGGTAACTAAATTCGTTGCACCTGGGCCAGATGTAGCAAAGCAAACTCCAGTTTTACCACTTGCTCTAGCGTAACCCACTGCAGCAAATGCGGCGCCTTGTTCGTGGCGACTAAGCAGATGCTCTACCGGGCTACCATAGAGCGCATCGTAAATAGGCATAATCGCTCCGCCAGGGTAACCAAACACTGTTGTTACACCATGTGCGGCAATCGCTTTTATGACTGCATCTGCGCCTCTTATCATTTGCCCTTGTTCCATCAGCTCTTACTCCACTACATTTAACTTTATTTCTTAATGAGTTAGCTTTTGCTTAACCCCTTAAACGAAAAAACCCCCGTTCCTTTCGGAGCGGGGGTTTTTGCAATCTTAAACCTAGGTTAGGTATGTCGATTCGATATGCGCAGCCCCCGCTGTGATTTAATAATCACGACGGTAATAATCACAATAATCAGCTGGGCAGCTTGTTTGAACATATTCGACTTGTATCCTAATCAGATTCTTTGCTTAAATTCGGTGTCGTTTAAAAGACGACCATTAAGAAGTACCACAAAGCCTATAAAAAACACAATAAAAAACTTTTAAACATCAAAATTAATCAAGTTGAGTCTATTTCTTTATCGACTCATATGCTGACAAATAATCATGTTCTGCCTAACTGAGTTACTGCCACTAACGTGTTAATCAATAGTGTTTTTTCTAAAATATTTTTTGTCTCTAACAAACGTTTCAATCATCAAGAGCCTAGAGCAAATTGACCTTTAGACTCTTGATAAAAAAGTGATTAACTTTCTTCGACAATGCGCTTCATTTCGGTCATATAACCGCGCAATTCAGCACCAATCTCTTCAACGGCGGTGCCACGAATTGCCGCATTAACTTCAATTAAGCGTACGTTATCGACGCCGTTACTCGCATCTTGCAAGCCACCACCTAAGTACTCGGCAGACATGTTAGCCACATAGTCACTTAGTAGAGGCAGCGCCGCATGGTTGAACAAGTAACAACCGTACTCAGCCGTATCTGAAATCACTACGTTCATTTCATATAAACGTTTACGTGCGATGGTATTAGCGATAAGCGGCGTTTCATGTAAAGACTCATAGTAAGCCGACTCTTCAACAATGCCTGCGGCTACCATGGTATCGAACGCAAGCTCAACACCAGCTTTAATCATTGCTACTAGGAAGATGCCTTTATCGAAGTAAGCTTGCTCATCGATATACTCTTCACAACCGGGGGCATTTTCAAAACCTGTATCGTTAGTCTCGCTGCGCCACTTAAGTAGATTAGCGTCATCGTTAGCCCAATCCGTCATCATAGTTTTAGAGAATTCGCCACCGATGATGTCGTCCATATGCTTTTCAAACAATGGTTTAAGAATGACTTTAAGCTCTTCAGCCATGTCATAAGCTTTGATCTTGGCAGGATTTGATAGACGGTCCATCATGTGCGTGATGCCACCATGCTTAAGTGCTTCAGTGGTGGTTTCCCAGCCTTGCTGAATAAGCTTTGCTGCGTATCCTGGCTCAACACCGTCAGCAACCATCTTCTCGTAACCAAGAATCGCACCCGTTTGCAGCATGCCGCATAAAATGGTTTGCTCGCCCATTAAGTCTGACTTAACTTCGGCAATAAACGATGAGTGTAAAACGCCAGCACGATCGCCACCGGTTGCACTCGCATAAGCCTTAGCGATATCAAAACCTTCACCCTTAGGGTCATTTTCTGGGTGAACAGCAATCAGTGTTGGTACACCAAAGCCACGCTTATATTCTTCACGTACTTCTGTACCAGGGCACTTAGGTGCCACCATGATTACTGTGATATCTGGACGAACTTGCATGCCCTCTTCAACGATATTAAAACCATGAGAATAAGACAGGGTTGCACCTTGCTTCATCAACGGCATAACGGTGTTAACGGCATTGGTATGTTGTTTATCTGGAGTAAGGTTAAGCACTAAATCAGCATCTGGAATTAGCTGCTCAATGGTGCCTACACGGAATCCATTACCCGTAGCTTTTTGGTAAGAATCGCGCTTTTCGTTAATCGCCTGCTCACGTAATGCAAAAGAGATATTTAGACCTGAGTCACGCATATTCAAACCTTGGTTTAAACCTTGTGCGCCACAACCTAAAATAACGATGTTCCAACCTTTAATAAAGTTACAGCCTTCGCTAAATTCACTACGATCCATAAAGCGGCATTGTGCCAGCTGTTCTAATTGTTGACGCAAATTCAGAGAGTTAAAATAGTTAGCCATCTGATATACCACCTTGATTCTGGACATTTAAACGGGCTGACTCTTTACCGAGCCTCGCTGTGATTAAGATCACTATAGCGCAAGCTTTTGATTGCTTAAAATGATATATTCGGAACATCACGTTGCGTTTAATGCAATGTAGATTACTGCATGCGAAATGCCAAAGTAGCTAAAGGGATAGCGGAGTCACTGTGGATATAAAAACCATCAAGCTTTATTTGCATCTAGCAGACAGTTTACACTTTGCAAGAACTGCGCAGGCTATGCATGTCAGTCCATCGACATTAAGTCGTGCAATGCAAAGGCTGGAAGAGGAAGTTGGTGCACAATTATTTCAACGCGATAATCGCAGTGTCACCTTAACCAGCGCAGGGATCGAATATAAAAACTTTGCCGAAGTGACGCTAGCTCAGTGGGCCAAATTGAAAACAAAATTAGATCCCAAGCAAGATGTACTAAGGGGCAAGCTGAATATCTATTGTTCGGTTACTGCCGCCTATAGTCATTTACCTGGATTACTCGACCGCTTTCGTCGTGAGCACCCTCAAGTTGAAATTGCCCTGATCACTGGTGATGCCGCAAACGCAGTGAATGAAGTTCGTAATAATCGTGCCGATATCGCGATTGCAGCGCTACCCGATGCTTTTCCTGACACGCTACATTTTGCCAAAATCGATGACGTTCCTTTATCCATCATCGCACCGACTTTTAGGTGTCAGGTACAAGAGTTATTAACCGAATCTTATATCCCGTGGGATCGATTACCTTTTATTGTTCCTGAACATGGACCCGGCCGAAAACGCATTGATAACTGGTTTAAATCATTAGGCTTAATACCCAATATTTACGCACAAGTATCAGGGCAGGAAGCGATAGCTTCGATGGTCGCACTTGGATGTGGGGTGAGCATTACTCCAGAGGTGGTAATTAACAACAGCCCAGTACGTGACCGCATTCAGTTATTAAGCTCACCAATAGAAATTCCGCCATTTGAACTCGGCTGCTGCTGTAAAGTAAAGCGCCAACAAGAGCCGGTTATCAATGCTTTTCTAAAAGCTATTTAATAGCGCTACTTCAGAATGGGGTTGTACACCACTAATGATCAGATTACGAAGCCAGCTATGGCTCGGATCCAGATTAAAGTGTTTATGCCATACAAGCACATAAGCACCGGGTTCAACCTTTATAGGAACATCTAGACAAACTAAATCATAGTCGGCAATCATCTGCATTACGTATTTGCGCGGTGCACATAAGATCAAGTCACTATGTCCGCACAAATCTAATGCACTATTAAAATCTGTCATATTTACCGCGATATCACGCTGCAAGTGCTGCAATTTAAGTACGTCATCTAGCAACCAATGCTCCAAACCGCCAAACGTTACCTGCAAGTGACGATACTTCAAAAAGGTGTCGAGATCCCAAGACTCTTTAAGTAAAGGATGATTGCGCCTTACTAAGCAGACAGGATAGTCGCGGATCAGCTCAGCATAGCCAAGCTCTTCGGGCAAATTGTTCATATGCAGCAAAGAGCGATTATCCCATTCACGGCAAATAATCCCCATATCGATTTCACAGCGCAATAACTTATCCATACTGTCATGTGACCAAGTCTGGCTATTAACACTGACGAGTGGTGCGTCTTTCAATAATTTAGGCATGAAATGTGGGTAGCTCAGCGAGTATGCAGTCTCAACCACATGCATTTTAAACCGCCTTTGGCTTTCAGCAGGTTCAAACGTATTAGGTCGAGTAAACTGATCTAGCTTCTGCAATACCTCATGTAAATCAGGCGCTAGCTCTAACGCACGTGGTGTTGCCTTTAATCCATAAGCTGTACGTTCAAACAGTTGGTCATCAAAGGTTTCTCGTAATTTATTCAGTTGTTTGCTCACAGCCGACTGACTTAAGTGCAATCTCGAAGCAGCAGCGGTTACGCTTTGCTCTTCAAGCAACACTTCTAACACCCTAAGTAAGTTAAAATCCAACTGTTTCACGCAAACCTTCTATTAAACACACCAACCTACAGACATCATAAAGCCTTTATGGCTCAGGAATAACAAAAATTAGGACAATATCGATATTCAAACGATAAAAAATGACCTATGGCCTAAATGGATGTCCGAAGAGTCGATTATGCTAAGCATATAATCGCCCTCGGTTCCTGCAGCGTACACATGGAACTGAAGCAAGGTATTTTAAATACCTGTTGAATGTTGAGAGCTGATGACAGCAAGGGATAGCGAAGTGCTATTTCTTGGATAGCTGTTTGTCTATAAAAAGCAGGATTTGCACAAATTGCAGACGTAAAAAAGCCCGCTACATCGTAGCGGGCTTTCTCGTATTTGACGCCTGGAAATGACCTACTCTCACATGGGGAGACCCCACACTACCATCGGCGATATTGCGTTTCACTTCTGAGTTCG
>NZ_JALNTW010000025.1 GCF_023161665.1 Shewanella sp. 1CM18E | reverse complement strand
GGTAGTTCAGTTGGTTAGAATACCGGCCTGTCACGCCGGGGGTCGCGGGTTCGAGTCCCGTCCGCTCCGCCAACATTTCGATAAGCCCTGCTAGCAATAGCAGGGCTTTTTCGTATGCGTATTTCAAAGAAAAATTAAAGCGAAATACGCAAGCAGTTTACTAAAGAAGCGATAGTTCAGTTGGACCGAGATTGTTCCAGACAATCTTCGGCATTCGCTCCATCCATGGAGCTTTTAGACTCTTTTAAAAAGAAAGTGGCCTGTCACGCCCGGGGGGCCGCGGGTTCGTCTCCTGATAAGAATAAGTCCGCTTCGCCAACATTACGATAAGCCCTGCTAGCAATAGCAGGGCTTTTTCGTGTCTGCAATTTCTTTGGTTGCTCATATTTTAGACGTAACCCACATTGTTAAGCTTAATTTTTTCAGCAACTTCTAGATGGTCACCGCTCACTGTAGTCTACTTCGTGTTCGCTTTTCTTCGATTGTTTAATCACGCTGCTACATCGAACATGCTCTATGCTTCTGCGATCTACTTCTTTAGGCTACAATAGATTTTTTCCTCTAACCGATATTCAAATGCCAAGCAGTCCACTTTACTCTCTTAAAGACTTCAATACGTTCGGATTAGCCCGAGGTTGTCAGCAATTGGTTCGAGCCAACACAATAGATGCGCTGATTGATACCTGTTGCAAACTCTATCAAGCACAGTTACCTATGCTGATCTTAGGTGGCGGTAGTAATATTGTTTTGTGTGAAGACTTTTTGGGCACTGTGGTGCTAGTTGAAACCAAGGGTATTGATATTGTCGAGGACGACAGTTACCACTACCTCACGGCAGCTGCTGGTGAAAATTGGCATGATTTGGTTTGTTTTTGCCTAGACCAAGGGTTTTCTGGATTAGAAAACATGGCGTTGATACCTGGGACTGTTGGAGCTGCGCCCATCCAGAATATAGGTGCATATGGCGTTGAGCTAAATCGCTTTTGTGATTGGGTAGAATATGCAGATTTGGGTAATGGCCAGTTAAAACGCTTAAGTACCGATGAATGCGAATTTGGTTATAGAGACTCGGTATTTAAGAATGATTTACTGGGTAAAGCTGTCATTACTCGGGTCGGCTTTAAGCTACCGAAAGTGTGGTTACCACAGCTAGGTTATGGGCCTCTTAGAGAGTTTGATGCAAAGCATGTGACAGCAAAGCAAGTATTTGATTGTATATGTGAAACGCGCCGAGCCAAGCTACCTGATCCTGCACAGTATGGTAATGCCGGTAGTTTCTTTAAAAATCCATTGATTGATACTAAGCAGTATGAATCTTTAGTGTCTACTTATCCAGATATGGTTGGTTATCCTCATATTGAGGAACAAACAAAAGTAGCAGCAGGTTGGTTAATTGATAAAGCTGGCTTAAAAGGTTATCAAATCGGCGGTGCTGCGATACATACTGAACAGGCATTAGTATTGATTAATAAAGACAATGCCACTAGTGATGATGTTTTGGCGCTGGCGAAATCTATTGTAAGTAAAATAGAAAGTAAATTTGGCATTAGATTAGAAGCTGAACCCAGAATGATAACAGCAACAGGCGAAAGGAGTTTATAACATGGCTGAGCAATGGATCCGTAAACGCGAAATTCTTACTGAATTAGCGACTGGCACATTCGTATCTGGCGAGGCGCTAGCAACTCAGCTTGGTGTTTCTCGTACTGCAGTTAGTAATCACATTTCTGGTTTAGAAGAATATGGTGTGGATATATATAGCGTAAAGGGCAAGGGCTATCGTTTAAATGGACCTATTTCTCTAGTCAACGAAGCTGAATTAAAGCAGCAGATTAGCAGCCGTTGTTTTTATTTCGATGAAATCCCGAGTACTAATGCTTTTATCTTAAAACACGCTGAAGACTTGGTTTCTGGCGATATCTGTGTCGCTGAATACCAATCAGCGGGGCGGGGTCGTCGTGGGCGCGTATGGGTGTCGCCTTATGGCTGCCATCTGTATTTTTCTATGTATTGGCAATTCCCCCAAGGTATGGCACAAGCAATGGGCTTGAGCTTAGTCGTTGCCTGTTCGATTGTGACAGTGCTTGAAAAGCTTGGTGTTAAAGAGGTTGGTGTTAAATGGCCTAATGATATCTATCTTGAAAGCAAAAAGCTTGCCGGGGTACTGATTGAAATGAACGGCCAAACAGACAGCGAGTGCAATCTAGTTATTGGCATTGGTTTGAATATGGCGATGGGTGAGCAACACGCTGCACAAATTGACCAACCCTGGAGCGATTTAACCGGTCAGCAAACTATGCCGGATAAAACTGAGTTACTGGTTTTATTGCAAAAGCAGTTACATCAAGATCTTACTCTGTTTCAAGGTTCCGGCTTAACAGCATTTACTGGGCGTTGGGCCGCTGCTGATTTATTTGAAGGGCAAGCGGTAAAATTACTTATGGGCCAGGATGAAGTGCATGGGATCTGTAGAGGCATTGATGACCAAGGCGCCATATTGCTGGAAACAGATGCTGGTGTGCAGAGCTTTATTGGTGGTGAGATTAGCCTACGTAAAGCTGACTAATCTCATTTGAGTTTATTGCTCTGATAAGATCATTTACGCAATAGGACTTGATCCATCATGTGGTCAGGTCCTTTTTGTAGAATTAGATGGGCTCTTTCTCGAGTAGGCAAAATATTTAAGGTTAAATTGGGTCCGTTAATCGTGTCCCAAATATTGGCTGCCGTTGCTGTCGCTTCTTGATCATTAAACTTAGAATAATGATGAAAGTATGAGTTCTCATCGCTGAAAGCGCCGGTTCTAAATTGTAAAAATCTATCTATATACCATTGTTTCAAAAGATTTTCGTTGGCATCCACATAAATAGAAAAATCGACAAAATCTGAAACGAAAGGGCGTTGAGTATCAACTGGTAAATCTTGCCCTGTTTGCAATACATTTAAACCTTCAATAATCAAAATATCTGGTTGGCGTACCCATTGTTGTTCATCAGGGATCCTGTCATAGGTAATATGCGAGTATATCGGCGCACTGACTTCTGACTCGCCAGCTTTAATTGCCGAGATAAATTCAACTAGGGCTTTCATGTCGTAGCTTTCTGGAAAACCTTTACGCTGTAATAAACCACGACGCTTAAGTTCTGCTAAAGGGTATAAAAAGCCATCTGTAGTGATCAGGTCGACTTTCGGGTGTTCTGGCCAGTGGCTTAACAATGCTTGCAAAATACGTGCAGTGGTACTTTTACCTACAGCAACACTACCAGCAATACTGATGATGTACGGTCGTTTAGGTGGGACATGCCCAAGGAATTCATTTAATGCCAGGCCGCGCTGTTGTTTGGCGCCGACGTTAAGATTGAGTAGTCGGCTAAGAGGCAAGTATATGTCGGTCACTTCTGACAGGGATATTTTTTCGTTTATGCCACGCAAATCAGCTAGATCTGTTTCGCTTAGAGTTAATGGTACAGATTCTCTTAGGCTCGCCCACTGTAAGCGTTGAAATGCCAGATAAAGCGCGTTGTGAATTTGGTTGGATTGGGACATTGCGAAGTTCTCCGTTCAGGAGAGCACATTACACTATGAAATTATTATGAACAACTGCAATAAGAAGTAGGCAGCTTGCTTTCAGTGCTAATTCATCTTGAAAGCCTTAAAAGTATACTCAAAAAGGCTGTTAAGCATAAAAAAACGCCATTTAACGGCTTTTTTTAATAAATTTTCACTTTTGCTATTGCACTTATGCGCACATTTCCATAATATCCGCTACCGAAATGACACGCCGGCATAGCTCAGTTGGTAGAGCAACTGACTTGTAATCAGTAGGTCCCGAGTTCGACTCTTGGTGCCGGCACCATTTCTCTGGAGGGGTTCCCGAGTGGCCAAAGGGATCAGACTGTAAATCTGACGGCTCAGCCTTCGAAGGTTCGAATCCTTCTCCCTCCACCATATTCTAGGTAGTTAGGTAACCTGAAGTAGGTTCCGCGGATGTCGTATAATGGTATTACTCCAGCCTTCCAAGCTGATAACGCGGGTTCGATTCCCGCCATCCGCTCCAAAATCTTGCTGATAATACTTAATCAGTAGAAAGCACTCGGTCTCGAGTGCTTTTTCCAGTTTAAGACTACCTATCAGCTCCAGCCTGCTTCTCGCCAATCTAATTATCTTACTAACTGATTCGATGACATATTTTATGCATCGGATTTTTTGCTATATGCAGTTTCATCACCAAATACTTTGGATTGGGGCAATACCATGGCTAAAGAAAAATTTGAACGCGTAAAACCACATGTTAACGTGGGCACCATTGGTCACGTTGACCATGGTAAAACTACTCTAACTGCTGCTATCTCTGCTGTATTGACCAAGAGTTTCGGTGGTACTGTACGTGATTTCGCACAGATCGATAACGCTCCAGAAGAGCGTGAGCGCGGTATTACAATTAATACTTCTCACATCGAATACGATACTCCATCACGTCACTACGCACACGTAGACTGTCCAGGTCACGCGGATTATGTTAAAAACATGATCACTGGTGCTGCACAGATGGACGGCGCTATCCTAGTAGTAGCTTCTACAGATGGTCCAATGCCACAAACACGTGAGCACATCCTGCTTTCACGTCAGGTTGGTGTACCATTCATCATCGTATTCATGAACAAGTGTGACATGGTAGATGACGAAGAACTTCTAGAACTAGTAGAAATGGAAGTTCGTGAACTTCTATCTGAGTACGACTTCCCAGGTGATGACCTACCAGTTATCCAGGGTTCTGCTCTTAAAGCTCTTGAAGGCGAGCCAGAGTGGGAAGCTAAGATCCTAGAACTAGCTGAAGCTCTAGACACTTACATCCCTGAGCCAGAGCGTGCTATCGATGGTGCATTCATTCTACCAATCGAAGACGTATTCTCTATCGCTGGTCGTGGTACTGTTGTTACTGGTCGTGTAGAGCGCGGTATCATCAAAGTAGGTGAAGAAGTAGAAATCGTTGGTATCAAAGATACAACTAAGTCTACTTGTACTGGTGTTGAAATGTTCCGTAAGCTTCTAGACGAAGGTCGTGCTGGCGAGAACTGTGGTGTTCTTCTACGTGGTATCAAGCGTGAAGAAGTAGAACGTGGTCAAGTACTAGCTGCTCCAGGTTCAATCACTCCACACACTACTTTCAAGTCAGAAATCTACGTTCTGTCTAAAGAAGAAGGTGGACGTCACACTCCATTCTTCAAAGGCTACCGTCCACAGTTCTACTTCCGTACAACTGACGTAACCGGTACTATCGAATTGCCAGAAGGCGTTGAAATGGTAATGCCTGGTGACAACGTAGCTATGACTGTTACTCTAATCTGCCCAATCGCGATGGACGAAGGTTTACGCTTCGCAATCCGTGAAGGTGGCCGTACAGTTGGTGCTGGTGTTGTAGCTGAGATCGTTGCTTAATTAGCAACGAGTCTTAACTCGATACTGAAAAAGGCAGCTTAGGCTGCCTTTTTTGTTTTTATTGCATTTAGGTTGAATTTGTTAGTGAAGCTGAGCTATGTATTCTTGCCAAATAAGTGGAATAAGAATACAATCTATGACCGATTTTTGAGTCGTTGATTATACTTTACCTAAGTATATTGAGCGGTCGCCAGTTCGGATAGCGAGTCTGACTGAATTTTTCACTGAGCAAAATGCTGTTTTTAATAGCATCACTTGACTCAGATCGTAGTGAGTAACGGAATTAACCGATGACAACAAATACTGAAAGCCAGGGTAACTCTCTGGATATCGTTAAGTGGGGCCTAGTCGTAATCTTGTTGGCTGCTGCAATTATTGGCAATCAATATTTTAATGAAGCAAATGTTGTGGTTCGCGCTCTGAGTGTAGTCGTGACTTTTGCTATCGCTGGTTTCATCGCGTTGCAAACAGAAAAAGGCAAGCAAGCTTTAACTTTTGCTCGTGAATCACAGATTGAAGTTCGTAAAGTGGTTTGGCCTACGCGTCAAGAAGCACTCAATACAACTTTCATTGTATTAGCTGCAACAGCCGTTTTAGGTTTAATCCTTTGGGGCCTAGATGCAGTATTGCTTAGAATTGTTAATTTTATTACAGGCGTATAGGCATTAAGTATGACTGAAGCTACTGAAGCTAAAAAGAGATGGTATGTAATTCAAGCGTTTTCCGGCTATGAAGGCCGTGTATGCAAAACTCTGCTTGAACATATCAGAATGCACGAAATGGAACATTACTTCGGTGAGGTACTAGTACCGACTGAGGAAGTTGTTGAAATGCGTGCAGGCCAACGTCGTAAGAGCGAACGTAAGTTTTTCCCTGGCTATGTATTAGTTCAGATGGAAATGAATGATGAAAGCTGGCACTTGGTTAAAAGCATTCCACGTGTAATGGGCTTCATCGGTGGTACGTCTGATCGTCCTGCCCCGATTTCTGATAAAGAAGCTGATGCAATTCTTCAGCGTCTACAAGAAACTACTGAGTCTCCAACGCACCGCGTTATGTTTGAGCCAGGTGAAGTTGTACGTGTTACTGACGGACCTTTTGCTGACTTTAACGGTACTGTTGAAGAAGTGGATTATGAGAAGAACCGCGTTAAGGTTTCTGTGATGATCTTCGGTCGTTCAACACCAGTAGAACTTGATTTTAGTCAGATTGAAAAAAGCTGATTAAATAAAGCACAAATAGTATTTGGAAATGGGTGCGAATTTATATATAATTCGCACCCATATTTTTCGGGGAGCTTTTCAACATAGTGTTGATAGCGTTTGAACCCAAACTTGAGGAAAATGTCTCATGGCAAAGAAAGTTGATGGTTACATCAAACTACAAGTTGCAGCCGGTGCTGCAAACCCGTCGCCACCAGTTGGTCCAGCATTGGGTCAGAAAGGTGTTAACATCATGGAATTCTGTAAAGCATTCAACGCTCGTACTGAAAAGTTCGAGAAAGGTATGCCAATTCCTGTAGTTATCACTGTTTACTCTGATCGCTCTTTCACTTTCGAAACTAAGACTCCACCTGCGTCTTTCCTACTGCTTAAAGCAGCTGGTCTGAAGTCAGGTTCTGGCCGTCCTAACACTGAAAAAGTGGGAACTATCAAGCGTAGCGCTGTCCAGGAAATTGCTGAGACTAAAGCCGCTGATATGACTGGTGCTGATATTGAAGCGATGACTCGCTCAATTGAAGGTACTGCGCGTTCAATGGGTTTGGTAGTAGAGGACTAATATAATGGCAAAGCTAACTAAACGCGCTCGTCTAATTCGCGAGAAAGTTGAAGCGACTAAAAGCTACGACATCAATGAAGCTGTTGCACTTCTTAAAGAACTAGCTACTGCTAAGTTCCTAGAAAGTGTTGACGTTGCTGTTAACCTAGGTGTTGACCCACGTAAATCTGACCAAAACGTTCGTGGCGCTACTGTGCTACCACACGGTACTGGTCGTGAAGTACGTGTTGCTGTGTTCACTCAAGGTGCTAACGCTGACGCTGCTAAAGAAGCTGGCGCTGAGCTTGTTGGTATGGACGAGCTTGCTGCACAGATCAAAGCTGGCGAAATGAACTTCGACGTAGTTATCGCATCTCCAGATGCAATGCGCGTTGTTGGTATGTTAGGTCAAATCTTAGGCCCACGTGGTCTAATGCCTAACCCAAAAACTGGTACTGTAACGCCAAACGTTGCTGAAGCAGTTAAGAACGCTAAAGCGGGTCAAATCCGTTACCGTAACGATAAGAACGGTATCATCCACACTACTATCGGTAAAGTGGACTTTGAACCAGCTCAACTTAAAGAAAACTTAGAAGCACTAATTGGCGCGCTTAAGAAAGCTAAGCCAGCTGCTGCTAAAGGCGTTTTCATTAAGAAAGTAAGCATCTCTACCACTATGGGTGCAGGTGTTTCAGTTGACCAGGGTTCTCTGGACGACGTTAAGTAATTTACAAGTTTCGCGCATTAGTCTATAATGCGCGCACTTTGTAGGGTTGGGGCTGTTATTTAATCTTTTAGATTGATTATTAGCCTCCGTCCAAGACCGTAGGTGTTGGCTCAAGTAGTTAACTTAATTTCCTGCGTAGACGGTGTCGGACCCCAGATAGATTTTATTCTGCTGGATATATTCGCGCCGTAAGTCGCTAGGTATCAATTGATGCTTAGCATGGTAATTGCTAGGGAAATTTCCCTAGATCGAATCCAGGAGTAAAGCCAATGGCATTAAGACTCGAAGACAAAAAAGCGATTGTTGCTGAAGTCAACGAAGCTGCCAAAGGTGCTTTATCTGCAGTTGTTGCCGATTCACGCGGTGTAACTGTAGCTAATATGACCGGTCTTCGTAAAGCAGCTCGTGAAGCTGGTGTGTACGTTAAAGTTGTACGTAACACTCTAGTTAAACGCGCTGTAGCTGGTACTGATTTTGAGTGCCTAAGCGATACGTTCACTGGTCCTACTTTGATTGCATTCTCTAATGAGCACCCAGGTGCAGCAGCGCGTCTTCTTAAAGACTTCGCTAAAACACAAGAGAAGTTTGAAATCAAAGCAGCAGCCTTTGAAGGGGAATTAATCCCTGCAGATAACATTGATCGTTTAGCAAAACTACCAACTTACGAAGAAGCACTAGCTCAGTTCATGATGACTTTAAAAGAAGCATCTGCTGGCAAGTTCGTTCGTACATTGGCCGCTCTACGCGATCAGAAAGAAGCTGCTTAATTTTACAAGCCGCTTAATTAAATTGAATTCAGTACAATTAGGAATTTTTTGTTATGTCTATCACTAAAGACCAAATCTTAGAAGCCCTTGCAGCTATGTCTGTAATGGAAGTTGTTGAACTAATCGAAGCAATGGAAGAGAAGTTCGGCGTTTCTGCTGCTGCTGCTGTTGTTTCAGGTGGTGGCGATGCTGCTGCTGCTGAAGAGAAAACAGAATTCGACGTAATTCTTACTTCTCACGGCGACAACAAAGTTGCAGTAATTAAAGCTCTTCGTGGCGCTACAGGTCTAGGCCTGAAAGAAGCTAAAGGCATGGCTGAATCTGCTCCAGTAGCAGTTAAAGAAGCTATCTCTAAAGAAGAAGCTGAAGCTCTTAAAACTGAACTTGAAGCAGCTGGTGCTGCAGTAGAGATCAAGTAAGTTATACTCTAACTTACAACCTCCCGAGTAATCGGGCGGAGGCTGGCGGTTTTTTAACCGTCGGCCTTTTTTGCGCTGTAAGCGCAGGCGATTTTTTTTTCACCGTTTATCGCCAGATTTCGCAGTTCCTAGCAGAGATTACTGGTTGGGTTCTTGCTTTCAACGGTGATGGGCAAACGCGCTGTTTCAACATTTAGGTTGATTCAGTCTTGGTCACATCTCGCAATCAGAGGAAACCCATGGTTTACTCCTATTCTGAAAAGAAGCGTATTCGCAAAGACTTTGGTAAACGTCCACGTGTTTTGGATATTCCTTACCTTTTGTCAATCCAGTTGGACTCTTTTAAGAAGTTCACCGATCAAGATCCTACAGGTGAGCGTGGCTTCGAAGCTGCCTTCCGTAGCGTTTTTCCCATCAAGAGCTTTTCTGGTAACTCTGAGCTTCAATATGTCAGCTACAAACTAGGCGAGCCAGTTTTTGATGTGAAAGAGTGTCAAATCCGCGGTGTTACATACTCTGCACCTCTACGCGTTAAACTGCGTATGGTTCTGTATGACCGTGAAGCTGCACCTGGCACAGTAAAAGACATTAAAGAACAAGAAGTCTATATGGGGGATATCCCTCTTATGACTGAAAACGGTACCTTTGTAATCAATGGTACTGAGCGTGTAATCGTATCTCAGCTACACCGTAGCCCGGGCGTATTCTTTGATCATGACCGTGGTAAAACCCACTCTTCAGGTAAGGTGCTATATAACGCACGTATTATTCCTTACCGTGGTTCTTGGTTGGACTTTGAATTCGATCCGAAAGATGCTCTGTTTGTTCGTATTGACCGTCGTCGTAAGTTGGCGGCATCGATCATTCTGCGCGCTTTAGATTATTCTACTCAAGATATTCTTGACCTGTTCTTCGATCGCGTAAACTTTAAGATCAAGAAAGATTCACTAGTAATGGATCTTGTTGCTGACCGTCTACGTGGCGAAACAGCAAGCTATGATATTAAAGACGCTGAAGGTACTGTTCTTGTTGAGAAAGGTCGTCGCATTACTGCACGTCACATTCGTCAACTTGAAAAGACAAATACAACTGAGCTTGAAGTGCCAGTTGAATACATCGCTGGTAAGATTTCTGGTCAAGACTACATTGATCCAGATACAGGCGAAGTATTGGTTTCTGCTAATGCTGAAATCAGTCTTGAAGATCTTGCTAAGCTATCTATGGCTGGTATCAAAGAAATCAGCACTCTGTATATCAACGAGCTTGATAACGGTGCTTATATCTCTGACACACTACGTATCGATTCAACAACTAACCGCCTTGAAGCGCTAGTTGAAATCTACCGTATGATGCGCCCAGGCGAGCCACCAACCAAAGATGCAGCAGAAGCACTATTCAACAACCTATTCTTCAGCGAAGAACGTTATGATCTATCTAAAGTAGGTCGTATGAAGTTCAACCGTCGTCTAAGCATTGATGACGATGAAGGTACGGGTATCTTAACTAAAGAAGATATCGTTGCCGTGATGAAGAACATTATCGCCATCCGTAATGGTTTGGACGAAGTGGATGATATCGATCACCTAGGTAACCGTCGTATCCGTAGTGTTGGTGAAATGGCTGAAAACCAGTTCCGTGTTGGTCTAGTTCGTGTAGAACGTGCCGTACGTGAGCGTTTAAGCCTTGGCGATCTAAATGAGCTAATGCCTCAAGACTTGATCAATGCTAAGCCAATCTCTGCAGCTGTTAAAGAATTCTTTGGCTCTTCACAGCTTTCACAGTTCATGGACCAAAACAACCCATTGTCAGAAGTAACGCATAAGCGTCGTATTTCTGCTCTAGGTCCTGGTGGTCTAACACGTGAACGTGCTGGTTTCGAAGTTCGAGACGTACACCCGACTCACTACGGTCGTCTATGTCCAATCGAAACGCCTGAAGGTCCAAACATTGGTTTGATCAACTCGTTGTCAACCTTTGCTCGTACTAACAACTATGGTTTCCTAGAAACACCTTACCGTAAGGTTATCGATGGTGTGGTTACTGATGAGGTAGATTACCTATCAGCAATCGAAGAAGGCCGTTATGTTATTGCACAGGCAATCGTTGAGCTAGATGAAAACGGTCGCATGATGGACGAGCTAATTGCTTGTCGTCATAAAGGTGATTCAACCTTTATGGGTGCTGCTGACATCCAGTATATGGACGTTTCACCACAACAGATTATTTCTGTTGCGGCATCGCTAATTCCGTTCCTAGAACACGATGACGCGAACCGTGCATTGATGGGTGCGAACATGCAACGTCAGGCTGTTCCAACACTGAAGGCTGATAAGCCATTAGTTGGTACAGGTATTGAGCGTACACTTGCTGTTGACTCAGGCGTGGTTGTAGCTGCTAAACGTGGTGGTTATGTTGACTACGTTGATGCGAGCCGTATCGTTGTTAAAGTTAACGAATCTGAATTGACTCCTGGTGAAGCGGGTATCGATATCTACAACTTGACTAAATACACGCGTTCTAACCAGAACACATGTATTAACCAACGTCCATGTTGTAGCGTAGGCGATCCAGTTGTTCGTGGTGACGTACTAGCCGATGGTCCATCTACCGACTTAGGTGATTTGGCTCTTGGTCAGAACATGCGTATCGCGTTCATGCCTTGGAACGGTTACAACTTCGAAGACTCGATCTTAATCTCTGAGCGTGTAGCTCAAGAAGACCGTTTCACAACTATCCATATTCAAGAGCTTTCATGTATTGCTCGTGATACTAAGTTGGGTAGCGAAGAGATCACAGCTGATATTCCAAACGTTGGTGAGTCTGCGCTTTCTAAGCTAGATGAATCAGGTATCGTTTATATCGGTGCAGAAGTTAAGGGTGGTGACATCCTAGTTGGTAAAGTAACACCTAAAGGTGAAACTCAGCTGACTCCAGAAGAAAAGCTTCTACGTGCGATCTTCGGCGAAAAAGCATCTGACGTTAAAGATAGCTCACTACGCGTACCTAACTCTGTTAAAGGTACTATCATCGACGTACAAGTATTTACTCGTGACGGCGTTGAGAAAGACAAGCGTGCTGTAGAAATCGAAGAGATGCACATCGCTCAGGCGAAGAAGGATTTGACTGAAGAGTTCCAAATTCTTGAAGATGGTGTTCTTGGTCGTGCTCGCAACCTATTACTAGGTGCTGGTTTCGATGAAGCCCAACTTAACGCTATTCCTCGCTCACAATTGTTGGTTCAAACCATCGATGATGAAGCGAAGCAAACTGAGCTAGAACAACTAGCTGAGCAAGCGGAAGAGCTAAAAGCCGATTTCGATAAGAAGTTCGAAATCAAGCGCCGCAAGATCACTCAAGGTGATGACTTAGCACCTGGTGTACTGAAGATCGTTAAGGTTTACCTAGCGGTTAAGCGTACTATCCAGCCTGGTGATAAGATGGCGGGTCGTCATGGTAACAAGGGTGTAATCTCTAAGATTTGTCCTGTTGAAGACATGCCATACGACGAAAAAGGCGATCCAGTGGACATCGTATTGAACCCACTAGGTGTACCTTCACGTATGAACATCGGTCAGGTACTTGAAGTTCATATGGGGGCTGCAGCGAAAGGCATCGGTAATCGTATTACTGAAATGCTAGAAGAGCAGCGCGAATTGGCAGAACTTCGCGGATACATCAAGCAAGTTTATGACTTAGGTGACGAAGTGCAGCAGCGCGTTGACATCGATACATTTACTGATGATGAGATCTTGCGTCTTGCTAAAAACCTAAAAGGCGGTGTGCCAATTGCAACACCTGCGTTTGATGGTGCCAAAGAGAAAGAAATCAAGCAGATGCTTGAGCTTGCAGGTCTACCACAATCAGGTCAGTTGACTCTGTGTGATGGTCGTACTGGTAATGAGTTTGAGCGTAAGGTAACCGTTGGTTACATGTATATGCTAAAACTTAACCACTTGGTTGATGATAAGATGCACGCCCGTTCTACCGGTTCGTACAGTCTTGTTACTCAGCAACCATTAGGTGGTAAAGCACAGTTCGGTGGTCAGCGTTTCGGTGAGATGGAAGTATGGGCACTTGAAGCTTACGGTGCAGCATATACACTTCAAGAAATGCTAACCGTTAAGTCGGACGATGTGAACGGTCGTACTCAGATGTATAAGAACATCGTCGACGGTAACCATCAGATGCAACCAGGTATGCCTGAATCGTTCAACGTATTGTTGAAAGAGATCCGCTCACTCGGTATTAACATCGAGTTGGATCAACAGTAACACTTGGTTACTGCCTCTATGGCAAAAGAAATTGGTGCTCTGCATTTTGCAGGGCACCCGGTTTAACTCCTTCAGGAGAGAAACGTGAAAGACTTATTAAAGTTTCTGAAACAGCAAAGCAAGACTGAAGAATTTGAAGGTATTAAGATCGGCCTAGCGTCGCCAGATCTAATCCGCTCTTGGTCTTTTGGTGAAGTTAAGAAGCCAGAAACCATTAACTACCGTACATTCAAGCCTGAGCGTGAAGGTTTGTTCTGTGCGCGTATTTTTGGTCCAGTAAAAGATTACGAATGTTTATGCGGTAAGTATAAGCGTCTTAAGCACCGTGGTGTGATCTGTGAAAAGTGTGGCGTTGAAGTTACACAGACTAAAGTACGTCGTGAGCGTATGGGTCACATCGATCTTGCTAGCCCAGTTGCACACATTTGGTTCTTGAAGTCACTTCCGTCTCGTATCGGTTTGATGCTAGACATGACTCTTCGTGATATCGAACGTGTACTTTACTTCGAATCTTTCGTGGTAATCGAGCCTGGCATGACCAGTCTTGAACGCGGCCAAATGCTAACAGAAGAAAACTATCTGGATGCATTGGAAGAGTACGGTGATGAATTCGAAGCTAAGATGGGTGCTGAAGCAGTTCTAGAATTGCTACGTGCTATCGATCTTGAGAAAGAAATTGAAATGATGCGCGAAGAATTGCCATCAATCAATTCTGAGACTCGTCGTAAGAAGATCACTAAGCGTCTTAAGCTTATTGAGGCATTTTTCACTTCAGGTAACAAGCCTGAGTGGATGATCCTTAAAGTGCTACCGGTTCTGCCACCAGATCTACGTCCTCTAGTTCCACTAGATGGCGGACGTTTTGCTACGTCTGATTTGAACGACCTTTACCGTCGTGTAATCAACCGTAACAACCGTCTAAAGCGTCTGTTAGACCTAGCTGCTCCAGATATCATCGTGCGCAACGAAAAGCGTATGTTGCAAGAGTCTGTTGATGCGCTATTAGATAACGGTCGTCGTGGTCGTGCTATTACAGGTTCTAACAAGCGTCCGCTTAAATCTTTGGCCGATATGATCAAAGGTAAGCAAGGCCGTTTCCGTCAGAACTTGCTAGGTAAGCGTGTTGACTATTCTGGTCGTTCGGTAATTACCGTAGGTCCTACTTTACGTCTACACCAGTGTGGTCTTCCTAAGAAGATGGCACTTGAGCTATTCAAGCCATTCATCTATGGCAAGCTAGAAGGTCGTGGCTTAGCTACAACTATCAAAGCTGCTAAGAAGATGGTTGAGCGCGAAGTACCTGAAGTTTGGGACGTACTAGATGACGTGATCCGCGAACACCCAGTGATGCTTAACCGTGCACCAACACTGCACAGACTAGGTATCCAGGCATTTGAGCCAGTACTAATCGAAGGTAAAGCGATTCAGCTTCACCCATTGGTTTGTGCGGCATACAACGCCGACTTCGACGGTGACCAAATGGCTGTTCACGTGCCACTAACGCTTGAAGCGCAGTTAGAAGCACGTTCTCTAATGATGTCTACCAACAACATCCTTTCACCTGCAAACGGTGAGCCGGTGATTACACCATCTCAGGACGTTGTATTGGGTCTTTACTACACTAGCCGTGAGCGTATCAACGGCAAGGGTGAAGGCATGGCATTCTCTGATGTGGCTGAAGCAGAAAAAGCTTACCGCACAGGTGTTGCTGAGCTACACGCTCGCGTTAAAGTACGTATTACGGAAACAACGACGAACGAAGCTGGCGAAAAAGTTAAGACACGTCGCGTTGTTGATACAACCGTTGGTCGTGCATTGCTTTCACAGATCCTGCCTAAAGGTCTTTCTTATGATTTGGTTAACCAAAACATGGGTAAGAAGCAGATCTCTAAGCTATTGAACACTTGTTACCGTCAACTAGGTCTTAAAGATACTGTTATCTTTGCTGACCAATTGATGTACACAGGTTTCCACTTTGCAACTATCTCGGGTGCCTCTGTAGGTATCGACGATATGGTTATTCCAGATCTTAAGTACACGCTAGTAGCGGATGCTGAAGCGGAAGTTCTTGAAATTCAAGAGCAGTTCCAATCTGGTCTAGTAACAGCCGGTGAGCGTTACAACAAAGTAATCGATATCTGGGCAAGCGCGAACGAAAAAGTTTCTAAAGCGATGATGGAAAACCTGTCTAAAGAGACAGTGATTAACCGTGATGGCGAAGAGGAACAACAAGAATCGTTCAACAGCATCTACATGATGGCCGACTCAGGCGCTCGTGGTAGTGCTGCACAGATTCGTCAGTTGGCCGGTATGCGTGGTCTGATGGCTAAGCCAGATGGCTCAATCATCGAAACCCCAATTGTGGCTAACTTCCGTGAAGGTCTAAACGTATCTCAGTACTTTATTTCTACTCACGGTGCGCGTAAGGGTCTTGCGGATACGGCATTGAAGACAGCTAACTCTGGTTACCTGACTCGTCGTCTAGTAGACGTTGCGCAAGATTTAGTTGTTATTGAAGACGACTGTGGCACTTACGAAGGTCTAACTATGAAACCGCTTATTGAAGGTGGTGATGTAGTTGAGCCGTTACGTGAACGTGTTCTTGGTCGTGTTGTTGCACAAGACGTATTCAAGCCTGGTACAGAAGAAGTTCTGATCCCGCGTAATACGCTGCTTGATGAAAGCTGGTGTGACGTTGTTGAAGACAACTCTATCGACGAAATGATTGTTCGCTCAGTAATTAGCTGTGATACAGACTTCGGTGTGTGTGCTGCTTGTTACGGTCGTGATTTGGCTCGTGGTCATATCATTAACCAAGGTGAAGCGATTGGTGTTGTTGCCGCTCAGTCTATTGGTGAGCCTGGTACACAGCTTACGATGCGTACATTCCACATCGGTGGTGCGGCGTCTCGAGCTTCTGCAGAGAACAACGTTCAAGTTAAGAACTCAGGTACTCTGAAGTTACATAACGCTAAGTTTGTAACTAATACTAACGGTAAGCTTGTAATCGTTTCTCGTTCTTCTGAGCTAGCTATCATTGATGAGCTAGGTCGTGAGAAAGAGCGTTATAAGGTTCCTTACGGTACAGTACTAGATAAGTTGGAAGACGACGGCGTCGCTGCTGGCGAGATTATCGCTAAGTGGGATCCGCATACTCACCCAATTATCTCTGAGGTAGCGGGTAGTATTAAGTTCGTAGATATGATTGAAGGTGTCACTATGACACGTCAAACTGACGAACTAACGGGTCTATCTTCAATCGTAGTACTTGAAGTTGGTCAACGTCCAACAGCTGGTAAAGAGATGCGTCCTATGATCCGTCTTGTTGCTGCTGATGGTGGCGACTTGATGATCCCAGGTACTGAAGTTCCTGCGCAATACTTCTTGCCAGGTCACGCGATTGTGAATCTTGACGATAACGCACCAATTAACGTTGGTGACGCGTTAGCACGTATTCCTCAAGAATCTTCTAAGACTCGCGATATTACCGGTGGTCTACCACGCGTAGCTGACTTGTTCGAAGCGCGTAAGCCAAAAGAGCCTGCAATTCTTGCTGAAGTATCGGGTACTATCTCGTTCGGTAAAGAAACCAAAGGTAAGCGTCGTCTAGTGATCACCCCAGCTGATGGCGGTGAGCAGTACGAAGAGATGATTCCTAAGTGGCGTAACCTAAACGTGTTCGAAGGTGAAAAAGTTGAACGCGGTGAAGTTATTGCTGATGGTCCAGAAGCAGCACACGACATTCTACGTCTACGTGGTATCCACAATGTGGCTAACTACATCGTGAATGAAGTACAGGACGTTTACCGTCTACAGGGCGTTAAGATCAACGATAAGCACATTGAGGTGATTATTCGCCAGATGCTGCGTAAGTGTGAGATCGTAGACGCTGGTGACAGTGAATTCCTACCGGGTGAACAAGCTGAAGTATCTCGTGTGAAGATCGCTAACCGCGAACTAGAAGCACAAGGTAAGCAGCCTGCAACATTCGAGCGTGAGCTTCTTGGTATTACTAAGGCGTCTCTAGCGACTGAATCGTTCATCTCTGCAGCATCGTTCCAGGAGACCACTCGTGTTCTTACTGAAGCAGCTGTTGGTGGTAAGAGCGATAAGTTACGTGGCTTGAAAGAGAACGTAATTGTTGGTCGTCTAATCCCTGCTGGTACAGGTTACTCATACCACCAGAAACGTGCTGAAGCTGCAGTTAAACCTGCTGCTGAAGAAGCACCAGTGATTAGCGCAAGCGAAGCTGAGCAGAACCTTGCAGATCTACTAAATCTTGCTGGTAGCAACGATTAATCGATGCTGAAAAGTAAATAGATTGTAAAAAAGGCGCTTTTAGCGCCTTTTTTTTACTTTAAATCGGTTAAAAGTTGTCTATTTCTTGACAGAAACTCCATACACTTCTAAAATTTCGCGTCCCACACCTGTGGGATATAGATTTTTCACACCTTACTGTTGATTTAGTCAACTGATTCGGAGCTATACATGGCAACTGTAAACCAGTTGGTACGTAAGCCTCGCGCACCGAAAGTCGATAAGACTAACGTACCTGCGCTAGCTGCGTGTCCACAAAAGCGTGGTGTTTGTACTCGCGTATATACCACTACACCAAAAAAACCTAACTCTGCACTACGTAAAGTAGCTCGTGTGCGTCTAACTAACGGTTTCGAAGTAACTTCGTACATCGGCGGTGAAGGCCACAACCTGCAGGAACACAGCGTAATTCTAATCCGTGGCGGTCGTGTAAAAGACTTACCGGGTGTGCGTTACCACACTGTACGCGGCGCATTAGACTGTGCTGGCGTTAGCGAACGTCGTCAAGGTCGTTCTAAGTACGGTGCTAAGCGTCCTAAGTCTTAACGTTTTCCGTTAAGTAAGGCCAAGCTAGATATAATTGAGATTCCAGTTTTGGGGTCCCTGAAGCATACGGAGAAATTGTTATGCCAAGACGTCGCGTTGTAGGACAACGTAAAATCCTACCAGATCCAAAGTTCAACAGTGAGTTGCTGGCTAAGTTCATCAACGTCATTATGCAGGACGGCAAAAAGTCGACTGCTGAAAAAATTATTTACAAGGCACTAGATACTGCAGCTGAAAAGAAAGGCGAAGATCAACTAGTAATCCTTGAAGCAGCCCTGGACAACGTACGTCCATCAGTCGAGGTTAAATCTCGTCGTGTTGGTGGTTCTACTTACCAGGTACCATGTGAAGTTCGTCCAGTGCGTCGTAACGCACTAGCGATGCGCTGGTTGGTTGAAGCTGCACGTAAGCGTGGTGAAAAATCTATGGCTCTACGTCTAGCAGGTGAAATGTTAGACGCATCTGAAAACAAAGGTACTGCTGTTAAGAAGCGCGAAGACGTGCATCGTATGGCAGAAGCAAACAAAGCGTTTGCTCATTACCGCTGGTAATATCTTGGCGTGGGCTATGTCCCACGCCTTACTTGCATTGCTAACACTCAGATTTAGCTAAGAGGGTATAAATCGTGGCTCGTACAACTCCAATTGAGCGCTACCGTAATATCGGTATTTGTGCTCATGTTGACGCTGGTAAAACCACTACAACTGAACGTGTTCTTTTCTACACTGGCTTATCTCATAAGATCGGTGAAGTTCATGATGGCGCTGCTACCATGGACTGGATGGAGCAAGAGCAGGAACGTGGTATTACCATCACCTCAGCCGCAACGACTACTTTCTGGCGCGGAATGGATGCGCAGTTCACTGAGCACCGCATTAACATCATCGATACTCCAGGCCACGTTGACTTCACTATTGAAGTTGAACGTTCTTTGCGTGTACTTGATGGTGCAGTCGTTGTTTTTTGTGGCTCATCAGGGGTAGAACCTCAATCTGAGACCGTTTGGCGACAAGCTGATAAGTATCATGTACCGCGCCTAGTGTTCGTCAACAAGATGGACCGCGCAGGTGCAAACTTTGACAGAGTAGTCGACCAGATCCGTAATCGCCTTGGTGCGACTTGTGTGCCTATTCAAATGAATATTGGTGCAGAAGAAGATTTCAACGGTGTGATCGATTTGATCAAAATGAAAGCCATTAACTGGTCTGAAGAAGACCAAGGTATGACTTTCACTTATGAAGCGATTCCAGAGCACTTAGCTGACAAAGCCGCAGAAATGCGTGAATACTTAGTTGAAAGTGCCGCTGAAGCGACAGAAGAGCTGATGGAAAAGTACCTAGAAGATGGGGAACTTTCAGAAGAAGAGATCAAAAAGGCACTGCGTCAACGTACCTTAAACAATGAAATCGTATTGGCAACCTGTGGTTCTGCATTCAAGAACAAGGGTGTACAAGCGGTTCTAGATGCCGTGGTAGATTTCCTACCATCGCCAGTCGAAGTCCCTGCAATTAAGGGCATCGATGAAAATGATGAAGAAACGTCGCGTCAAGCTGACGATAACGCACCGTTTTCAGCATTAGCGTTTAAGATTGCAACAGACCCATTCGTAGGTACTTTAACCTTTATGCGTGTTTATTCAGGCGTATTGGAAACAGGTGCTGGCGTATATAACTCTGTTAAGCAAAAGCGTGAGCGTATTGGTCGTATGGTGCAAATGCACGCTAACGATCGTCAAGAGATTAAAGAAGTACGCGCTGGCGACATCGCTGCTGCTATTGGTCTTAAAGACGTGACGACTGGCGATACATTGTGCGATGCAGACCACAAAGTAATTCTTGAGCGTATGGAATTCCCTGAGCCAGTTATTACTATTGCTGTTGAGCCAAGAACGAAGGCAGACCAAGATAAAATGGGGATCGCGTTGCAAAAGCTTGCAGCTGAAGATCCATCATTCCGTGTTGAATCTGATGAAGAATCAGGTCAAACACTGATCTCTGGTATGGGTGAGCTACACTTAGACATCATCGTAGACCGTATGCGTCGCGAATTTGGTGTTGAGTGTAATGTAGGTAAACCTCAAGTTGCATATCGTGAAACTATCCGCAAAACTGTGGAAGTTGAAGGTAAGTTCGTACGTCAATCAGGTGGACGAGGACAATTCGGTCACGTTTGGTTGAAGCTAGAGCCTCAAGAAGAAGGTTTTGGCTACGAATTTGTCAACGAAATTGTTGGTGGTGTGGTTCCAAAGGAATACATCCCTGCAGTTGATAAAGGTATTCAAGAGCAGATGAAGAGCGGCGTATTAGCTGGTTTCCCTGTTCTCGACGTAAAGGTTACTCTGTACGATGGTTCATATCATGATGTGGACTCGAACGAGATGGCCTTTAAAGTCGCTGGTTCAATGGGCTTTAAAAAGGGTGCGCTTGAAGCAGACCCTGCCTTACTTGAGCCTTGCATGAAAGTTGAAGTTACAACGCCTGAAGATTATATGGGTGATGTAGTTGGAGACTTAAACCGTCGTCGTGGCCTTATCGAAGGTATGGATGATGGTATCGCAGGTGTAAAACTTGTGCATGCAACAGTGCCTTTATCTGAAATGTTCGGTTATGCGACCGATTTGCGCTCTGCAAGTCAGGGTCGTGCTTCATACTCAATGGAGTTTTTGAAGTACGCTGATGCACCGCAAAATGTTACTAAAGCAATAATCGAGGCTAGAGGCTAAGCTGTCTCACTCTATTATTGATATACTTAATTGCTATTGCTCGGTTTTAAGCCGAGCATTTTCTGAAAAGAAAGGAATATATCGTGGCTAAAGAAAAATTTGAACGCGTAAAACCGCACGTTAACGTTGGTACTATCGGACACGTTGACCATGGTAAAACTACTCTAACTGCTGCTATCTCTGCAGTTCTTACTAAGAGCTTCGGTGGTACTGTACGTGATTTCGCACAGATCGATAACGCTCCAGAAGAGCGTGAGCGTGGTATTACAATTAATACTTCTCACATCGAATACGATACTCCATCACGTCACTACGCACACGTAGACTGTCCAGGTCACGCGGATTATGTTAAAAACATGATCACTGGTGCTGCACAGATGGACGGCGCTATCCTAGTAGTAGCTTCTACAGATGGTCCAATGCCACAAACACGTGAGCACATCCTGCTTTCACGTCAGGTTGGTGTACCATTCATCATCGTATTCATGAACAAGTGTGACATGGTAGATGACGAAGAACTTCTAGAACTAGTAGAAATGGAAGTTCGTGAACTTCTATCTGAGTACGACTTCCCAGGTGATGACCTACCAGTTATCCAGGGTTCTGCTCTTAAAGCTCTTGAAGGCGAGCCAGAGTGGGAAGCTAAGATCCTAGAACTAGCTGAAGCTCTAGATACTTACATCCCTGAGCCAGAGCGTGCTATCGATGGTGCATTCATTCTACCAATCGAAGACGTATTCTCTATCGCTGGTCGTGGTACTGTTGTTACTGGTCGTGTAGAGCGCGGTATCATCAAAGTAGGTGAAGAAGTAGAAATCGTTGGTATCAAAGATACAACTAAGTCTACTTGTACTGGTGTTGAAATGTTCCGTAAGCTTCTAGACGAAGGTCGTGCTGGCGAGAACTGTGGTGTTCTTCTACGTGGTATCAAGCGTGAAGAAGTAGAACGTGGTCAAGTACTAGCTGCTCCAGGTTCAATCACTCCACACACTACTTTCAAGTCAGAAATCTACGTTCTGTCTAAAGAAGAAGGTGGACGTCACACTCCATTCTTCAAAGGCTACCGTCCACAGTTCTACTTCCGTACAACTGACGTAACCGGTACTATTGAATTGCCAGAAGGCGTTGAAATGGTAATGCCTGGTGACAACGTAGCTATGACTGTTACTCTAATCTGCCCAATCGCGATGGACGAAGGTTTACGCTTCGCAATCCGTGAAGGTGGCCGTACAGTTGGTGCTGGTGTTGTAGCTGAGATCGTTGCTTAATTAGCAACGAGTCTTAACTCGATACTGAAAAAGGCAGCTTAGGCTGCCTTTTTTATTGCCTAAAGAAAAGTGAGGGCAGGGCTAGTATTCCCGATCCGACTATGTATAATGGCGCAACTTTGGTGAAAACAGTTAATTTGACGGTATTTCACACAACGGGCTTGATCTCAACGTTGAAATCAGTATAATAGCCCCTCGCCTTAACCATTAGGCGATTTAAATTGGTCTGCCTTCGGGTTTGACGTAAAAAAACAGCGACTCCGATTGTGAGTCGAACGGCTAAATCATTTCACTCGGCTTTTCCTATAAGGAAAATTGCTTGAGGGTGATTTTTTTGTGTACATTTTAGGAGCTCTGGTCAATGCAGAACCAAAGAATCCGTATCCGCCTAAAAGGATTTGATCATCGTTTGATTGATCAGTCTACTGCGGAAATCGTTGAAACTGCTAAGCGTACCGGCGCGCAGGTTCGTGGTCCAATTCCACTACCAACGCGTAAAGAACGTTATACCATTTTGACTTCTCCACACGTTAATAAAGATGCACGTGATCAGTACGAACTACGTACTCACAAGCGTCTTGTTGACATCGTAGAGCCGACTGAGAAGACTGTAGACGCACTTATGCGTTTAGATCTTGCGGCTGGTGTTGACGTTCAGATTAGCTTGGGTTAATTGAGATCCTTAGAAGAGGTTTGAGAGATGGCTATCGGTCTTATCGGTCGTAAAGTAGGTATGACTCGCATCTTCAATGAAGATGGCGCGTCGGTACCTGTAACAGTAATTGAAATTGCTGCTAACCGCGTAACCCAAGTGAGAACTTTGGATACAGATGGTTACCGTGCACTTCAAGTTACTACTGGTACCAAAAAAGCTAATCGCATCACTAAACCAGAAGCAGGTCACTTTGCTAAGGCAGGCGTTGAAGCCGGTCGTGGTTTATGGGAAATGCGTTTGGCAGATGGTGAAGGTGAAGGCATCGAAGTTGGTGCTGAGCTTAATGTAGATATCTTCGCTGACATAGCGAAAGTTGATGTTACTGGTCAATCAAAAGGTAAGGGCTTCCAAGGCGGTATTAAGCGTTGGAACTTCCGTACTCAAGATGCAACACATGGTAACTCACTGGCACATAGAGCTAACGGTTCTATTGGTCAAAACCAAACACCTGGTCGCGTTTTCAAAGGTAAGAAAATGTCTGGCCACATGGGTGCAGAGCGCGTTACTACTCAAAATCTAGACGTTGTACGTGTAGATGTTGAACGTAACCTGCTATTGGTTAAGGGTGCAGTTCCAGGCGCTACTAATGGCGACCTGATCATCAAACCAGCTGTTAAAGCTTAAGGTCTGAGGAGATAGTAATGGAATTGGTATTGAAAGACGCACAGAGTGCTCTTGAAGTTTCCGAAGCTACCTTTGGCCGTGACTTTAATGAAGCACTGGTTCATCAGGTAGTTGTAGCTTACGCTGCAAACGCGCGTCAGGGCACTCGTGCTCAAAAGACTCGCGCAGAAGTAACTGGCTCAGGCAAAAAGCCTTGGCGCCAAAAAGGTACTGGCCGTGCACGTGCTGGTACTGTTAAAGGCCCAATCTGGCGTGGCGGTGGCGTAACTTTCGCTGCTAAAACACAAGATCACAGCCAAAAAGTTAACAAAAAGATGTACCGCGGAGCGCTGAAAAGCATTTTCTCTGAATTGGTACGTCAAGACCGTCTTATCGTTGTTGAGTCGTTCGGTGTTGAAGCTCCTAAAACTAAAGAGCTAAAAGCTAAACTGACTGAAATGCAACTAGAAGACGTGTTGATTGTTACTCCAGAAGTTGACGAGAACTTGTTCTTAGCTGCTCGCAACCTGTACAAAGTTGACGTGCGTGATGTTGCTGGTATTGATCCAGTTAGCCTTATCGCTTTCAACAAAGTACTAGTTACTGCTGAAGCTATTAAGCAAATCGAGGAGATGCTGGGATGATAAGCCAAGAACGTTTGCTAAAAGTTATTCTTGCACCACACATCTCTGAGAAGAGCACTGTGAATGCAGAAAATAACAACACGGTAGTTTTCCGTGTAGCTATCGATGCAACTAAAGCTGAAGTTAAAGCTGCAGTAGCACAGCTATTTGAAGTTGAAGTTGATACAGTTCGTACTTTGGTTAACAAAGGCAAAACTAAGCGTCACGGTGCCCGTACTGGCCGTCGTAGCGATTGGAAAAAAGCTTACGTTACCTTAGCTGCTGGTGCTGACATCGATTTCGTCGGCGGCGCTGAGTAAGCATTAGGAGAATTATCATGGCAGTTATTAAGTGTAAGCCAACCTCTCCAGGTCGTCGCCACGTAGTTAAAGTGGTGAACAGCGATTTGCATAAAGGTAAACCTTTTGCAGGCCTGTTGGCGAAAAAATCAAAAAGTGGTGGCCGTAACAATACTGGTCGCATCACTGTACGTCACGTTGGTGGCGGACATAAGCAACATTATCGTCTAATCGACTTTAAGCGTAACAAAGACGGTATCCCTGCGAAGGTTGAACGTTTGGAATATGATCCAAACCGTACAGCTAACATCGCATTGGTACTATACGCTGACGGTGAGCGTCGTTATATCCTTGCTGCTAAAGGCATGCAAGCTGGTGATAAGATCCAGTCTGGTATCGATGCAGAGATTAAGACCGGTAACGCTATGCCTCTACGTAATATCCCTGTGGGTAGCGTAGTGCACGCAGTAGAAATGAAGCCTGGTAAAGGTGCTCAGATCGCGCGTTCAGCTGGTGCTTATGTACAAGTTATTGCTCGTGATGGCGCATACGCTACTCTACGTCTTCGCTCTGGCGAAATGCGTAAAGTACCTGTTGATTGCCGCGCGACATTTGGTGAAGTTGGTAACGCCGAGCACATGCTACGCCAGTTAGGTAAAGCTGGTGCTAAGCGCTGGAGAGGCGTACGCCCTACAGTTCGTGGTGTTGCAATGAACCCAGTAGATCACCCACATGGTGGTGGTGAAGGCCGTACTTCTGGTGGCCGTCACCCTGTATCACCTTGGGGTATGCCAACTAAGGGTTATAAGACTCGTAGTAACAAACGCACCGACAAGTACATTGTACGTCGTCGCAATAAAAAGTAAGAGGATTCGCCATGCCACGTTCTCTCAAGAAAGGTCCATTCATTGACCTACACTTGCTGAAGAAGGTAGAGAAAGCGATGGAAGCTGGAGACAAGAAGCCTATTAAGACTTGGTCTCGTCGCTCTATGATCATTCCTAACATGATTGGAATGACCATCGCTGTCCATAATGGTCGTCAGCACGTACCTGTGTTCGTAACTGACGAAATGATCGGCCACAAGCTTGGTGAATTTTCACCAACTCGCACTTATCGCGGCCATGCTGCTGATAAGAAAGCGAAGAAGCGTTAATACGGGAGACATAAGATGGAAGTTTTAGCTAAACATCGTTTTGCCCGTACGTCGCCTCAAAAGTGTCGTTTGGTTGCAGATCAAATCCGTGGACTGCCTGTTGCTAAGGCTCTCGAAATTCTAACTTTCAGCCCTAAAAAAGCTGCAGTACTTGTTAAAAAAGTACTGGACTCTGCAATCGCTAATGCTGAGCACAATGAAGGTGCTGACATTGACGAACTAAGAGTTGGAGCGATTATGATCGATGAAGGTCCAACTATGAAGCGTATCATGCCACGTGCTAAAGGCCGTGCTGATCGTATAATCAAGCGTACCAGCCACATTACTGTGGTTGTATCAGATCGCTAGGAGTTAGCAATGGGACAGAAAGTACATCCTAATGGTATCCGTCTGGGTATCACTAAGCCTTGGATCTCGACCTGGTACGCTGACAAGTCAGACTATGCCAATAACTTGAGCAGTGACTGGGAAGTGCGTAAGTTTCTAGAAAAGAAACTTACTCAAGCATCAGTTTCTAAGATTGTTATCGAGCGTCCAGCTAAGAGTGTTCGCGTTACTATTCACACTGCCCGTCCAGGCGTTGTGATTGGTAAGAAAGGCGAAGACGTTGAGAAGCTACGCAACGCAGTTGCGAAGTTGACTGGTATTCCAGCTCAAATCAACATCGCTGAAATCCGTAAGCCAGAGCTAGATGCTAAGCTTGTTGCCGATGGCATCGCTTCGCAACTAGAGCGTCGTGTTATGTTCCGTCGTGCTATGAAGCGCGCTGTACAAAACGCTATGCGTCTTGGTGCTAAGGGTATCAAAGTTGAAGTGAGTGGCCGTCTAGGCGGCGCTGAGATTGCGCGTTCAGAGTGGTATCGTGAAGGTCGTGTACCTTTGCATACACTGCGTGCTGATATCGACTATTCTACTTCTGAGAGTCACACTCAATACGGTGTGATTGGCGTTAAAGTTTGGGTCTTCAAAGGCGAAGTTCTAGACGGCGTTTTACCTCAGCACGAAGAGCCGAAACAGCAGCCGAAGCGTAAGCCTCGCGGTAAATAGGAGAGCTGGCAATGCTGCAACCAAAAAGAATGAAGTTTCGCAAAATGTTCAAGGGCCGCAACCGCGGTCTAGCGAACGGCACTGAAGTTAGCTTCGGTGAATTCGGTTTGAAAGCTGTTGGACGTGGTCGTCTAACTGCTCGTCAAATCGAAGCTGCGCGTCGTGCTATGACACGTCACATTAAACGTCAAGGTCAGATCTGGATCCGCGTATTCCCTGACAAGCCAATTACTTCTAAGCCTCTTGAAGTGCGTATGGGTAAAGGTAAGGGTAACGTTGAATACTGGGTTTGCCAGATTCAACCAGGTAAGGTTCTTTATGAGATGAATGGTGTATCTGAAGCTCTAGCTCGCGAAGCTTTTGCTCTAGCTGCTGCTAAACTACCTCTAAAGACTACCTTCGTAACTAAGACGGTGATGTAATGAAAGCGAGCGAACTAACAGAAAAGAGCGTTGAAGAACTGAACGCTGAACTGCTTGGTCTGCTGCGTGAGCAGTTTAATCTGCGTATGCAACACGCCACTGGTCAGTTGACTCAGACTCATCAGCTTAAAATCGTGCGTCGCAACATTGCGCGCGTAAAGACCATTATTACTTCTAAGGCGGGTGCATAATGTCTGATAATATCCGTACTTTGCAAGGTCGAGTACTTAGCGACAAGATGGACAAGTCTATCACTGTAGCTATTGAGCGTAAGGTTAAACACCCTTTATACGGTAAGTTTATCAAGCGCACTACTAAGATCCATGCACATGACGAACAAAATCAGTGTAATGCTGGCGATATCGTGACTATTCGCGAATGCCGTCCGCTGTCAAAGACTAAGTCTTGGACTCTGGTTGAAGTAGTATCAAAAGCCTAAGCTTATTAGGTATTTAAGCAAACGGCTCCTAAAGTTGGGGCCGTTTTTATTTTTAGTACTATCTATTCCTATTTATAGGTGTTACACTTGCGCGCCAATTTTGACTAAATTAGAGTCGAAATTAGGTTGAAATGTAGCCCCTTTGTGGGATTGTAAGTAACGATAGCGGAGCACTTAAAATGATCCAAATGCAATCGACTCTAGAAGTCGCCTGTAACAGTGGCGCTCGTAGAGTTCAGTGTATTAAGGTCTTGGGTGGCTCTCATCGTCGTTATGCCGGTATCGGCGACGTCATCAAGGTTTCTGTAAAAGAAGCAATTCCTCGCGGTAAAGCGAAGAAAGGTGATGTATATAACGCGGTGGTAGTCCGTACTAAGAAAGGCGTACGTCGTCCAGACGGTTCTGTCATTCGCTTCGATCGGAATGCAGCGGTATTGCTAAACGCAAACCTTGCACCGATTGGTACTCGTATCTTTGGACCTGTGACACGTGAACTGCGTACTGAGCAGTTTATGAAGATTGTGTCATTGGCACCAGAAGTACTGTAAGGAGCTTCAAAATGGCAGCTAAAATACGTCGTCAAGACGAAGTAATTGTACTAGCAGGTAAAGACCAGGGTAAACGCGGTAAGGTTTCTCAGGTTCTTCCAACTGGTAAATTAATTGTAGAAGGTATCAACCTTGTTAAGAAACACCAAAAGCCAAACCCACAATTGGGCGTAGCTGGCGGTATTGTTGAGCAAGAAGCACCTATACAAGCATCAAACGTAGCGATTTTCAACTCTGCCACTGGCAAAGCTGATCGCGTTGGTTTCCGATTTGAAGACGGCAAAAAAGTCCGTTTCTTTAAGTCGAACAGTGAACTCGTTAAGTAATTTGGAGTAAACGATGGCGAAACTGCATGATAAATACAAAGAGACTGTTAGTCCTGAACTTGCTAAAAAGTTCGGTTTTACCAGTGTCATGCAAGTCCCTCGGATTGAAAAGATCACCCTTAATATGGGTGTTGGCGAAGCAGTAGCAGATAAGAAAGTTATGGAGCATGCGCTTCGTGACATGACTGCTATCGCTGGTCAAAAGCCAGTAGTGACTGTAGCTCGTAAGTCAGTTGCTGGTTTTAAAATCCGTGAAGGCTACCCAATCGGCTGTAAGGTTACACTACGCGGCGAGCGTATGTGGGAATTCTTAGAGCGTTTAGTTGATATCGCAATCCCGCGTATCCGTGACTTCCGTGGTTTGAGCGCTAAGTCGTTCGACGGCCGTGGTAACTATGCGATGGGCGTACGTGAGCAAATTATCTTCCCAGAGATCCAATACGATAAAATCGATAAGATCCGCGGTATGGATATTGTAATCACTACTTCTGCGAAGAATGACGAAGAAGGCCGAGCTTTGCTTGAAGGCTTTAACTTCCCATTCAAGAAATAAGGGTAGCGTAATGGCAAAAAGTTCAATGAAAGCACGTGAAGCAAAACGTGCACAGCTCGTAGCTAAGTTCGCTGAAAAGCGCGCTGCACTTAAAGCTATCATTAGCAGTCCAACTACATCTGATGATGACCGTTGGGATGCAGTACTTAAGTTACAAGCTCTACCACGTGACTCTAGCGCAGCGCGTCAGCGTAATCGTTGTAGTCAAACTGGTCGCCCACATGGTTTCCTACGTAAATTCGGCCTTAGCCGTATTAAATTACGTGAAGCAACTATGCGCGGTGAAGTTCCTGGTCTTCGCAAGGCCAGCTGGTAAGCACTTGTCACGGAGTAAGCTAATATGAGCATGCAAGATCCTATTGCGGATATGTTAACACGTATTCGTAACGGCCAAGCTGCTAAACACGTATCTGTGAAGATGCCATCTGCTAAGCTAAAAATCGCTATCGCGAAAATGCTTAAAGAAGAAGGTTACATCACTGACTACGCCGTAGCAGATGAAGCCAAGCCTGAATTGGAAATCACTTTAAAGTATTTCCAAGGTCAGCCAGTCGTTGAGACTATCCAGCGCGTTAGCCGTCCTGGTCTTCGTATTTACAAAGGTAAAAACGATCTTCCAAAGGTTATGGGCGGACTGGGTGTCGCTATCGTGTCCACTTCTAAAGGTTTGATGACTGATCGTACTGCCCGCCAAAATGGCATGGGTGGGGAAGTTATCTGCTACGTAGCATAAGGAGCTAGCAATGTCTCGTGTCGCAAAAGCACCAGTCGCTATCCCTGCAGGCGTAGAAGTGACTTTAAACGAACAAACTATCACCGTAAAAGGTCCTAAAGGTAGTTTGACTCGAGTTATTAATGCTGACGTTTCTGTTGTTGTTGAAGACAATGAAATCAAGTGTTCACCAGTTGAAAGCGCTAAAACCGCTGCTCAAGCTGGTACAGCTCGTGCATTAATCAACAACATGGTTGTTGGTGTTTCTGAAGGTTTCGTTAAGAAACTGACTCTTGTTGGTGTTGGTTACCGTGCAAAACTTGCTGGTAAAGACGTCGACTTGACTCTAGGTTTCTCACATCCTTTAGTTCACAAACTTCCAGACGGCGTAACAGCTGAATGTCCAACTCAAACTGAAATCGTACTTTCTGGTACTGATAAGCAGTTGATCGGACAAGTAGCAGCTGAGATTCGCGGTTACCGTCCACCAGAGCCTTACAAAGGTAAAGGTGTTCGTTATTCCGATGAACAAGTACGCCGTAAAGAGGCTAAGAAGAAGTAAGGTAATACGATATGGATAAGAAAACATCTCGCTTACGCCGCGCTCTACGTGCACGTAAGAAGATCCAAGAGCTGGGCGTTAATCGTCTGGTTGTACATCGTACACCACGTCACACTTACGCTCAGGTCATCAGTCCTGAAAACGTAGTGTTGGCGGCAGCTTCTACTGCTGAAAAAGCAGTAACCGAGCAGCTAAAGTACACTGGTAACGTAGATGCAGCTAAAGTAGTGGGCAAAACCGTTGCTGAGCGCGCTATCGAAAAAGGCGTTGCTGTAGTTGCATTCGATCGTTCCGGCTTCAAGTATCACGGTCGCGTTGCTGCATTAGCAGACGCTGCTCGTGAAGCTGGCCTTAAGTTCTAAGGAATGATGAAAAATGGCTAAATTTGAAGCTCAACAGCAAAAAGACGATCTGCAAGAGAAATTAGTTGCAGTTAATCGTGTTTCTAAAGTAGTTAAAGGCGGACGTATCTTTAGCTTCACTGCACTAACAGTAGTGGGTGATGGTAATGGTAAAGTTGGCTATGGCTATGGTAAAGCGCGTGAAGTACCAGCAGCAATTCAGAAAGCAATGGAAAAGGCTCGCCGTAACATTGTAAACGTTGAATTGAACAATGGTACTTTGCACCACCCTGTAAAGGGTCGTCACACTGGTTCACGTGTTTACATGCAACCAGCCTCTGACGGTACCGGTATTATTGCCGGTGGCGCAATGCGTGCCGTATTGGAAGTAGCAGGCGTTCATAACGTTCTGTCAAAAGCATACGGTTCTACTAACCCGATCAACATCGTTCGCGCTACTGTAGATGCGTTGGTGAATATGAAATCACCTTCACAAATCGCAGCTAAGCGTGGCCTGAATGTTACTGAAATTCGAGGTTAATGCACCATGGCTACTAAAACACTTAAAGTAACTCAGACCAAGAGTTCTATCGGCCGCTTACCAAAGCACCGTGCAACTTTGACTGGTCTAGGTCTACGCCGCATTAATCACACTGTTGAACTAGAAGATACACCTTCAGTTCGCGGTATGATTAACAAGGTTTACTACATGGTTTCGGTGGAGGAAGTATAAGATGCGTCTAAATACTCTATCACCTGCTGCAGGTGCTAAATCAGCAGCTAAGCGTGTAGGTCGCGGTATCGGTTCAGGCCTTGGTAAAACTGCAGGTCGTGGTCACAAAGGTCAGAAGTCTCGTTCTGGCGGCGGTGTTCGCGTAGGTTTCGAGGGTGGTCAGATGCCACTTAAGATCCGTCTACCTAAGTTCGGTTTTACCTCGCGTACTGCGTTGGTATCAGCTGAAATTCGCGTTGGCGAATTAGCTAAAGTTAACGGTGATGTTATCGACCTAAATGCGCTGAAAGATGCGAATCTAGTTACTCGCAACATACAGTTTGCTAAAATCGTTCTTTCAGGTACCATTGAGCGCCCAGTGACCGTTAAAGGTCTGAAGGTAACCAAAGGTGCACGTGCAGCTATTGAAGCTGCCGGTGGCAAGATCGAGGAATAATACGTCGATGGCAAAACCAGGACTTGATTTAAAAAGCGCGAAGGGCGGTTTATCAGAATTGAAAACCCGTCTCCTGTTCGTGATTGGTGCAATTATCGTCTTTAGAGCCGGTTCGTTTGTACCAATTCCTGGTATTGACGCTGCTGTACTAGCAGAGCTGTTTAATCAGCAAAAGGGGACCATCCTAGGCATGTTTAACATGTTCTCTGGTGGTGCCCTTGAACGTGCCTCTATCTTTGCATTAGGTATCATGCCGTATATTTCGGCATCGATTATTATGCAGTTGTTGACTGTGGTACATCCTGCACTCGCTGAATTGAAAAAAGAAGGCGAGTCTGGACGTAAGAAAATCAGTCAATATACTCGATACGGCACATTGGTCCTGGGTACGTTCCAGGCAATCGGTATCGCAACGGGTCTTCCGAACCTAGTTCCAGGGTTAGTTGTTAACCTAGGATTTAGCTTCTACTTTGTTGCTGTTGTAAGCTTAGTAACGGGAACTATGTTCCTAATGTGGCTAGGTGAGCAAATTACCGAAAGAGGCATAGGTAACGGTATCTCGATTCTTATTTTCGCAGGTATTGTTGCTGGTCTGCCATCTGCTATCGGCCAAACAGCCGAGCAGGCGCGTCAAGGCGACTTGAATGTACTAGTATTGTTGTTGCTGGCAGTGATTGTTTTCGCTGTCACTTATTTTGTGGTATTCGTTGAGCGTGGACAACGTCGTATCGTTGTTAACTATGCTAAGCGTCAGCAGGGCCGTAAGGTGTTTGCAGCGCAAAGTACTCATTTACCACTTAAGATTAATATGGCTGGTGTTATCCCGCCTATTTTTGCGTCCAGCATCATTTTGTTCCCAGGCACACTGGCTCAGTGGTTTGGTCAAAATGAGTCCATGTCATGGTTAAGTGATTTTTCACTAGCTGTGTCACCAGGACAACCGCTGTACTCATTATTATATGCAACAGCGATTATTTTCTTCTGTTTCTTCTATACTGCGTTGGTGTTTAACCCTCGCGAAACAGCTGATAACCTGAAGAAGAGTGGTGCGTTTATTCCCGGGATTCGTCCTGGAGAACAGACTTCGCGTTACATTGATAAAGTTATGACTCGCTTGACATTAGCAGGCGCGTTGTATATTACCTTTATCTGCTTAATTCCGGAGTTCATGTTAATTGCGTGGAAAGTACAGTTCTATTTTGGCGGTACTTCACTACTAATTATGGTAGTCGTAATCATGGACTTCATGGCTCAGGTTCAGACGCATATGATGTCTCATCAGTATGAGTCTGTAATGAAGAAAGCTAACTTGGTAAACAAAGCGAATTTAGATCGCTTTGGTCGCTAAGCTAGTAATCTCGGAGTGATGAAATGAAAGTTCGAGCTTCCGTGAAGAAGATCTGCCGTAACTGCAAGATCGTAAAGCGTAGTGGCGTTGTACGTGTGATTTGTGTTGAACCTAAACACAAACAGCGTCAAGGCTAAAAAAATTGACCAGCCCAGTCCGGGCTGGTCAAAATATTATTTGCTAAATTGTCGTCTGTCGAGTATCCTACCGGGCTTTTCACAGATGACCTTTAACTTAAGGAGTGCATAGTGGCCCGTATCGCTGGCATTAACATTCCTGATCAAAAGCATACAGTCATTGCATTGACTGCTATCTACGGCATCGGTCGTACTCGCGCACAAGCTATTTGCGCGGCTACTTCAATTGCTGAAGATGCTAAGATCAAGGAATTGAGCGAAGCTCAAATTGATACTCTACGCGAAGAAGTTGCCAACTACATTGTAGAAGGTGATTTACGTCGTGAAGTTTCCATGAACATCAAGCGTCTTATGGACCTTGGTTGTTACCGTGGCCTTCGCCATCGTCGTAGCCTTCCCCTTCGTGGGCAACGTACTAAGACCAATGCGCGTACGCGTAAAGGTCCACGTAAACCAATTAGAAAGTAACGGGGTAATCCAAAATGGCTAAAGTTCCGTCACGTTCTCCGCGTAAGCGTGTACGTAAACAGGTTGCTGATGGTATGGCGCATATCCATGCGTCTTTCAACAACACAATTATTACCATTACAGATCGTCAAGGTAATGCACTATCTTGGGCAACTTCTGGTGGTTCAGGTTTCCGTGGTTCACGTAAATCTACCCCATTCGCTGCACAGGTTGCTGCTGAGCGCGCAGGTACTGCTGCTCAGGACTACGGTGTTAAAAACCTAGAAGTTTTTGTGAAGGGTCCAGGTCCAGGACGCGAATCAGCGATTCGTGCACTAAACTCGGTTGGTTACAAGATTACTAACATTACCGATGTGACGCCTATCCCTCATAATGGTTGTCGTCCTCCTAAGAAACGTCGCGTTTAATTCGTCGTTTTTAATAGGATAGTTGGAGAAAGAACATGGCAAGATACTTGGGTCCAAAGCTCAAGCTCAGCCGCAGAGAAGGTACTGACCTTTTCCTAAAGAGCGGTGTGAGAGCAATCGATTCGAAGTGTAAGCTTGAAACTGCACCTGGACAACACGGCGCTCGTAAGACCCGTTTGTCTGAGTATGGTGTTCAGCTACGCGAGAAACAAAAAGTTCGTCGTATTTATGGTGTGCTAGAAAAGCAATTCCGTAACTACTACAAAGATGCTGCACGTACTAAAGGTAACACTGGTGAAAACCTACTTACTCTTTTAGAAACCCGTCTTGATAACGTAGTTTATCGCATGGGCTTTGGTGCAACACGCGCTGAATCACGTCAGCTAGTTAGCCATAAATCAATTATGGTTAACGGTAGCGTCGTTAACATTCCATCATTCAAAGTGTCTGCGAATGATGTAGTGAGCGTTCGCGAGAAGTCACGCACTCAAGCTCGTATTAAAGCGGCTTTAGAAGTGTCGGCTCAACGCGAAAAGCCAACATGGGTTGAAGTTGACAACACTAAGATGGAAGGTGCTTTCAAGCGTATTCCTGAGCGTAGTGATTTGTCTGCGGAAATTAACGAACAGCTGATCGTCGAACTTTACTCTAAGTAAGGTTAAAACAAAAGAGAGGACACAATGCAGGGTTCTGTTACAGAATTTCTTAAACCGCGTCTCGTTGATATCGAGCAGGTTAATCCAACACGTGCCAAGGTTACACTGGAGCCGCTAGAGCGTGGTTTTGGTCATACTCTAGGTAACGCGTTGCGTCGTATCCTATTGTCGTCTATGCCAGGCTGCGCGGTTACCGAAGTAGAGATTGATGGTGTACTGCATGAATACAGTAGCAAGGAAGGCGTGCAAGAGGATATCCTTGAGATACTATTAAACCTTAAAGGTTTAGCAGTAGTTATCGAAGGGAAAGACGAAGCTATGCTTACGCTAAGTAAGTCAGGCGCAGGCCCTGTTACTGCAGCAGATATCACGCATGATGGTGATGTTACTATCATGAATCCTGACCATGTTATCTGTCACTTGACAGGTAATAATGACGTCAGCATGCGTATCCGCGTAGAGCGTGGTCGTGGTTATGTACCGGCTTCTGCCCGTGCACAAACTGAAGACGATGATCGCCCTATCGGCCGTTTGTTGGTTGACTCTTCGTTCTCGCCAGTAGCTCGCATTGCATACAATGTTGAAGCAGCTCGTGTAGAACAGCGTACAGACTTAGACAAACTCGTTATCGATATGACTACTAACGGTACTATCGATCCTGAGGAAGCAATTCGTCGTTCAGCGACAATTCTAGCAGAACAGCTAGATGCGTTTGTTGAGTTACGTGATGTGACTGAGACTGCACCAGTAGAAGAGAAGCCGGAGTTCGATCCGATATTGTTGCGTCCTGTCGACGATTTAGAGCTAACTGTACGTTCAGCCAACTGTTTGAAGGCTGAAGCGATTCATTACATCGGCGATCTGGTACAACGCACTGAAGTTGAGTTGCTTAAGACTCCTAACTTAGGTAAGAAATCTCTTACTGAAATTAAGGATGTTTTAGCGTCTCGCGGACTGTCGTTAGGTATGCGTCTAGAAAACTGGCCTCCAGCTAGTTTAGCAGACGACCTTTAAGTCCAGATTAGTACAGATATAGGTAATAAGGATTAGGTCATGCGCCATCGTAAGAGTGGTCGTCAACTAAACCGTAACAGCAGTCATCGCCAAGCTATGTTCCGTAACATGGCTTGCTCAATAGTTCGTCACGAAGTGATTAAAACTACTGTTGCTAAAGCGAAAGAACTGCGTCGCGTAGTTGAACCTCTAATAACACTTGCTAAGAGTGATAGCGTTGCAAATCGTCGTTTGGCGTTTGCTCGTACTCGCGACGCTGAAGTCGTAGGTAAGTTATTTACTGAATTGGGTCCACGTTTCCAGGAACGTCCTGGTGGATACACCCGTATTCTTAAGTGCGGTCTACGTACTGGTGACAAAGCGCCAATGGCGTATATTGAACTAGTAGGTCGTCCTGAAGCAGCAGTAGCTGTTGAAGACACTGCAGAGTAAATAAGTCTTAGTTTTAAAAGGCCGAACAATAGTTCGGCCTTTTTTATGTCTGTAATTCCAACATAATAACTTATCCCTTAAACTCACAAGCTTTCATAGCTTTCATAGCTTTCATAGCTTTCTGATTTCCGTACCCATGGCTCAGGCAAAATCAGTCGTGTTATTAACCTGTATATCGATGGTAAAGCGTTTAGACTGCGCTAAGAAAGTTTAACTGTACGCAGATATTCGCTGAAGTTAGTGCTAGTGGATTTATACCAATCAGTATAAAGATTTGGTCGCTCAGCGAGAATTTAGCGCTTCTGAGGCAAGGTCATTAAGTGCTCCTGCTTTAATGACATTCACCGCATCCATGTGGTTTGCGGCGAGTGAAGAGCATAGTTGTTCTCCGGTTAGGCTCGTTAACGCAGCATCAGAATCGCTAAAATTCGCCATTCTGGAGCGTTTTTGGCTGCCTACTTCTGCGTGAACAGCCGCACAAGGGAATGACCATTCTTTCATCTATTCGCCTTGAATTAGTTGCCAAAAAATACTCTGAGTAGATCAACTTCTTATACCGATTGGCATTACTCATCCCCCTCTAAATGAACTCAAAGAAGAACGTATATCTAAGTTAGTCCCTGTTGGCCGGCTTGGCTTTACATTTCGGTTATTGATTAACCTCTTGCAGCTCTGATTCAATTCAAAAAGCATTTTCAACTTGCTTGAGTTGGGGATATTCACTGATGCAGGTATTTCTCATAATACTCCTTTCATTATGTTTTATTAGTTGCGGTCGTTTTACGATGAAGGCACTGCTTTACATATAAATAGAAATCCAAAATTGTGCTTGCAGTTTCACGAAGGTAAACAGAATTTGATAAATTATTAAACGATAGTTTTCGACCTAAGTTCCGCAAATCTCCAGGGGTTTCAAATAAATTAGGCTTTTCTCTAAAAGAACAGTCTTAAGTTCGATAGGGACTTAGTTCGCAGTTTTCTGCTTTCTAGTTTCACTTGTGGTGTTTGCAGTGTGGTCGGTCATTAAGGCAGCATCAGTATTTACCTAGGTCATTTATGGCCAGCAAACATATATCGCTTACTGCAATGGGCTTAGCTTCGAAGCTGAAAACCTCTTGGTAACAGTAAATTTGAAAGGATCGCTACTGTAAGTTAGGCCACGCTTTGGTTTGCTCTATTTTGATATTGCTAATAAAGCACCATTTTTTTATTGTTCGTTGAGACTTCGGAAGCAGTATCCAATTTTTAAAACGTGGATTTTCTGCGGCGGCTAGCGCTTACGAAAATGGTTGTTAGGCAAAATCGCTGTAGTAGAGCAATTCGTTCTAAGTGGATAACTGGGAATGGTTCCTGACTTTGTTTATGAGAGCCTGTAGGTGGCACTATGAGCTTTGTAAGCAGTTGAAGTAGACAATTACTAGATGTTAGGAAAAGTGCCGTAATCGAGCTATTAGGTACTTCTATGTAGGGAGGTAACTAATGTTATCGTGCATTACGGTGGAAATATTAAGGCAATGATGATGCTATCGAATTAATTTACAGTTGCCCATGAGTCACTCTTTAAAGATTGGCTTCAAGGCGGAGTTACTTTTGGTTGAACAATTAATTTGGCTTTTTAGCTTAGTAAGTTAACCAGCGAGCTTTCCCATGGGCTTGATTAACCATTGTTACTGAAAATGCTTTGGGAGCACACATCTTCAGTTAGTAAGAAAGTGTAGATGAACAAACTGCAATTTTCATTATTTCGTGAGAAGTTACTACTAGTGTTAGGAGTCCATACAACGAGTGTATAGATGTTTACAGGCTTTAATCTACGTTGTCAGTGTTTTTTTAGCCATATTAGGGACGTGTGATTTTAGAAGTGCAGGCCAGCGGGCTGCTTTAGGTTGCCAGTAACATTTTTACTGAATTGGATTTGTAGCAAAGAAATGAAAGCTTCTCTGGGGGAGAGATCGCTCTAATAGGCGCTACCGTGTATGCAGAGTTTGCAGGGCCAAAGCGTAGTCATCTCAAACTAGGAGGCAGAAACAAAAAAGCCTTCATTTAAGAAGGCTTTTGGCGAGAGTTTTACTAGGGCTTAGTAGCCGCCAGACTTTTGCTCTTCGTTATAGTCTAGTTTCTCATGAGACTTGCCCATGGCTTCAGCAACTTCTGGTGGCATGTAGTTTTCATCATGCTTAGCCAATACTTCTGTAGCTTCTAATACGCCAGGCTTAGATAGAACACCTTGCGCTACGATACCTTGACCTTCACGGAAAAGATCAGGCAGTAGGTCGTCATAAGTTACGATGATCTCACCGCCAGCAGCGTCATGTACAGCAAATTCTACATGAAGACTGTTAGGGTCACGTACCATAGAACCTACAGTTACCATGCCGCCAACGCGGATGCGCTGACCAATCTCCGGCATAACACCAGTATCTTTTTTACCTTGAACAATTTCCGTAGGAGTAAAGAAAAGGTTCAAGTTTGAATTCAAAGCGTATAGAAGCAAAGAAGCGATAGCTGCGACACCACCAATTAAGGCTACAGCAAGGGTAAGGCGTTTTTTTCGTCTTGGATTCACTATTTATTACTCCGAGTTTCTTTAAGGCGTTCTTCGCGTTGGATCTTTTTCGCGATCTCTATTAACACCTTACGTTTTTGTCTAACGCTTAGGATCACTAATGTGCCTAGCGAGAAAAAAGTTACACCGTAGGCAAGCCATACATAGAATGCGTAGCCGCCCATATTGATAAATTCACTAATTGAGTCGAACTGCATTATTTGACCCCTTCTGCTTTAGCAAGTTCACGAACCCATGGACGCATGCCATTTCGTGCCAAAATTTCTGATCTAAATCTCACTAATGTAATTGCACCAATCATTACACCGAAGCCCATAATGTTAATTAGCAACGGATACAACATTTCCGTAGGCATTGACGACTCTTCGGTGATTTTAATTGTTGATGGCTGATGTAGTGAGCTCCACCAATCTACAGAGTACTTAATAATTGGAATATTAATTACACCGACGATCGCTAGGATGCCGGCAGCTCTTGCTGCTAAAACTTTATCTTCAAAAGATGCATATAATGAAATCACACCTAAGTATAAGAATAGTAGCACTAGCTCAGAAGTTAAACGTGCGTCCCAAACCCACCAAGTTCCCCACATAGGTTTACCCCAAGTCGCACCTGTAATAAGGGCGATAAAGGTAATGACTGCGCCAATTGGTGCAATTGCTGCGGCAGCCCAGTCGGCAGACTTAATTTGCCACACTAAACCGATAAAAGATGATGTTGCCATCGCCATGTAGGCTGCCATTGACATTGATGCCGCAGGTACGTGGATAAAGATGATTCGGTAACTATCGCCCTGTTGATAATCAGTTGGAGCAAACACTAAGCCCCAAACTGTTCCAATACCAATCATTGATACTGCAAGCATTGCAAACCAAGGTAGTAGAGTGCCTGATAGTTTGTAGGCGCGTTCAGGATCCGCGTATGAATGTAACCATTTCCACATTTTAGTTAGTACTCACTCGTAAGGATGCACCAATTGCAAAAGGTGCTAACGTTAATGAACCGACCAACATAGCGCCAATAATAGCGAGTTGACCATCATAGGGTAAATTCATACCAGCAGCGTCAATCGCGCTAGTAGCAAAAATTAAAACTGGAATATATAAAGGCAGAATTAACAGGCTTAACAATACGCCGCCTTTACGCAATCCAACTGTCAGTGCAACACCAATAGCACCCAATAAGCTTAGCACTGGAGTGCCTAGTGCTAGCGTCGCAATTAACGCACCGTAACTGTTACCTTCTAAATGTAGCAACACTGCTAATAAAGGAGCGACTAAAATTAAAGGTACACCAGTTAATATCCAGTGTGCCAATACTTTAGCTAGCACCATTAGCGGCAATGGCTGCGGGCTTAACAGCATTTGCTCTAAGCTACCATCGGCATAGTCTGCTTTAAATAAGCGTTCAAGCGATAGCATCGATGCCAGTAGGGCTGCTACCCAAATAATGCCGGGTGCAACCCTGGTTAATACTTGTGGCTCAGGGCCAATACCTAATGGAAACAGTGTCACCACTAGGACAAAAAATAATAGCGGGTTAAAAATGTCACCGCGATGACGCACTGCAATTTGTAAGTCACGCTTTAGCAGTGTGCTAAACGCCTTGGTATAACTGATGCCTTTGTTCATTGCCAAACCTTATACAAAGCGATAATCGAGACGAATTTTACGTAGAATATCATCGCCAATCACACCCATATCTTGGTGTGTGGTTAAGATTACGCATCCGCCGCGTTTTGCATGGGCTAAAAACAGATGTTCAAGCTCTTCTACGCCTTTCTTATCGATTGCGGTAAAAGGCTCATCAAGTAGCCAAATCTTACAATTGGTATGCCAAAGTCGAGCGAGGGCTGTTCGTCTATGTTGACCGGCAGACAAGTGTCCTGCGAGTGCTTCTTCAAAACCTGAAAGATTGACCTTAGCTAGGATTTCACGGGCATCGAAATCATCATACCCACTGATCCTTAAATTGAAGTTAAGATTTTCTTCGGCCGTTAACTCGCTTTTAACACCTGCAAGATGACCAAGATACAAGAGCTGGTCATTGTACTCGTCGCGACAACGGGTAATGTCTTCACCTTTAAAGTTGATTTGTCCGGCGTAGGGACGAGATAAACCAGCGATGATCCGCAAAAGACTTGTTTTACCCGCACCGTTTGGCCCTTCAATTTGAACGATCTCACCTTCATTGATATCGAAGCTAAGTTCATCAAATAAAATGCGCTCTTCTCGGATGCAAGTTAAGTTATTAGCTGATACCAGTGTTGTTGCTTTTGATTTTTCTACCACTGAGCCCTCTATATCAAGCTGTATGAAAACACAAGTGATACTAACACATACGGTTTCAAGCGTTTAGTCTTGCTTGTTTCTAAGTGTCAGCAATTTGATGTAGTTCGAATATTAAGTATTTTCTATGAACTTTTTAAACAATTGCTAATATATTAACGTTTTTGCGAACTATGTCTTGTGAAACGGCTATTATCACGATTAATATCACAAAAAGATGTGATTTGTTGAACTTTGTAGTAACCTAAGGCCGCTATATAGAATAAGTCTGCCAACCTAAAAGGGCAGCGTGAGCTTTGTTAGAATTTGCATTAGGAACGTATAAGATGAAAAAATTATTAGCACTGACTGCAGCTGCAGCTTTGACTCTGTCTACAAACGTACTTGCCCAAGATGGTAAGGCTGTATACGACAAGGCGTGCCAAGTATGCCATAGCATGGGTGTTGCTGGTGCTCCAAAATCACACGATGCTGCTGCGTGGGAACCACGTTTAGGTAAGGGCATGGACGCGCTAGTATCTTCAGTTAAATCAGGCTTAAACGCTATGCCACCAGGTGGTATGTGTACCGATTGTTCTGATGAAGACTACCAGAAAGCAATCGAGTATATGTCTAAGTAAGTGATTACTTAGTCACATAATAAAAGCCGGCTACCGCCGGTTTTTTTGTGTCTGAAATTTACCTATATGTATGTGGTTTTGGGGATCTCCACGCGAAACTGGTAGTTATAGATTGCTTTAGGTGTTATTCATCGCCAATGAAAGAACGCTCATTAGTAATATCCATAGTTGTGGCAAATCGTACATAAAGTTAAGCAAGCAGTGGTTTTTTATTGAATGATTAGCTTTAGGATTGACTAGTGTCGCAAAGCCGCACTTTCACTGGTCGTTTTAAATTAACGATGCAAAATGCTTATCTAACTCACAGGCATAATGTTTTGAATAGACATAAGTAGTATTTGGCTAACAAACACCGCAGTCGTGATGAGCTTTTAAAGATGTAGGGGATAAGGTTACAATTTAGGTTGCGGAGCAAGTGTTAAGTAATCCTGAATCGGAAATTAGCTAGGATACCCAATGGGAGGTCTATAACTTTGCTCAAATAAATTACGGCTATTTAGATTGGCTTTACAGCTACATCGAGTGAAGCAGGCGTGAATGCCTAACTTGATAATTAGATACAAAAAAACCGGCTATTGCCGGTTTTTTTAAAGAGGAGGGGATTACTGTACTTGAGTATCTAGTACTAGTTGTGCCGTATCACCCACCTTAACCATAGCCAATGTACCTTGGATATCACCAGCTTGCGCTCTTACGCTACCATGCTTAGATAAAATAGCGATAACTTCAACAGACTTGGCATCACTTAGTTTAACATTACCACCCATGTTGGTGCTGTCATCTAAAGTAATGGTTACTGGTAGAGTTTGTGCTGAAATCTTAGTCGCTGCTAATGGCACTTTAGGACCTTCAGTAGAGCGAGCAAAGATAAATAGCATGTCAGTGCTAGCCACTTTTGCCTGTAGCTCTGGAGTAATTGAAACCTCTACAGTCACAGTTTTAGCTGTTGCGTTAGGCTTAACGTTCTTGTGAGCATCATCGTTTGGCATTGCGCTTTCAGAACCCATTCTCATTTTAGCGCTGTCGATAGCATTCATGATTGCACCGCGGTCTACATCGGTACGGTCGCTATCTAGAATTAACTGCCATGCATCAATTGCTTTCGGGTAGTCAGCTGTAAAGAATGAATCCATACCAACAAGTAGTAATGTTGATGGGTCTTCGGCATCAAGTGCTAAAGCTTGATCAACAAGATCTTGCACTGCAGGGGTCATTTGTTGATTTGAACGGTAATACAGAGCAGTTGCTTTAGGGCCTAATAACTCAGCGTGAACACCTACAAGATCCATTGTCTTATCGAATGCTTTAATCGCATCGTCATAACGGTTTGCAGAAATATAAGCGTGACCTAGGTTAAACCATAGTTGGCTATTTTCTGGTTCAGACTGTGCTTGTGCTTCCATCATCTGAACACGTTGAGACATGATTTGTTCAGTAGTTTGGCCTGCGTGAGGATCATTTGCAGTCATTGGTTGGTCAAGGTTCTTGTATGCACCCAGTGTTGAGTACATATAACCACATATACCAATAACAACTGCTGACATAAGTGATGGCCACATTATGCTTTTTGGCTTAAGGCTGTTGACGAGTGACTCATCATCACCTTGCTTCATATCTTGCAGTAAGCTGATTTCAAGTTCTTTTTTTAGAGCGTCGAACTCAGGTTGATCGAGAAGATCTTCTTGAAGTTCTTTTTCTAAAACAGAGAGACGTTCATTGAATAATTCAAGGTTAGTGCCTTTACGTACACCCGCTTCTTCAGCTTTCAGCATACGCTGCTGGCGGAAGTGTGGGAACCAAATCAGCGCAAGGCTAACCAACAGAAATGAAGCTATTAAAATCCAGAATGTGGTCATTATGTCTATTTCACTTTCGTTTGCGAAAAAGCGGATTCACCGCTGAACTAGGGATAAGATTATACGTAAAGATTATTCATTGAACAGTAATATAACCTTAAAAGGTCATAGTTGAGTACTTGTTCACAGATTGATTCTATTTGTAAATTTTCTTGAAACTTACGGGAACTTTGTCAGTCAGACTTTAAAATTTCGCTAAATTCGCTCAGTTTTAAGCGAAATGTGACATGCAATTGTTTATGTGTGTTTGTTAATAAGATAGGTGAAGAATGCGACAAGTCACCCATATTTGTACGAAATAGGCAGACATTAACAATAGCAAATACTAAACTGAGCTAAAATTTGTACCTTTTAGTAGTGTTAACTGCAAACACGTATGTAATGATTAAGTGTATGCTTAATTATGCATGATTTAGGACTGAGGAAAACCCATGATCCCAGAATTAGGACACTTTTCGCTGATTATCGGCTTGGCTTTTGCCATGCTGTTAGCCATCGTCCCTTTAGTAGGTGTAGCTCGTAAAGACCAATACCTAGTGCGCTATGCTTGGCCACTTAGTTACGGTATGTTCTTCTTTATTTTCTTATCTGTTGTCGCGCTAGGCTATAGCTTCGCTGTCGATGACTTCTCTGTTGCTTACGTAGCACATCACTCAAACTCGGAATTACCAATCTTCTTTAAGATTGCCGCAGTATGGGGTGGCCACGAAGGTTCTTTGCTGTTCTGGGTGTTCTCACTAGCAGCTTGGGCAGCAGCGGTTGCATTATTTAGTAAGGGATTAGAAGAAGTCTTTACTGCACGTGTTCTCTCAGTATTGGCGATGATTCTAATTGGTTTCACCCTGTTTATGGTGTTGACCTCTAGTCCATTTGAACGCTTATTCCCAGTACCTATGGAAGGTCGTGATCTTAACCCAATGTTGCAAGACGTTGGTTTGATTTTCCACCCTCCAATGCTTTACCTAGGTTATGTTGGTTTCTCTGTAAGCTTTGCATTTGCTATTGCAGCACTAATGAGTGGTCGTCTTGACTCTGCATGGGCTCGCTGGAGTCGTCCTTGGACATTAGCTGCATGGGTATTCCTAACTGGTGGTATTTCACTAGGTTCTTGGTGGGCATACTACGAATTGGGCTGGGGCGGCTGGTGGTTCTGGGATCCAGTTGAAAATGCTTCATTTATGCCTTGGTTAATCGGTACTGCACTGGTTCACTCATTAATCGTAACTGAGAAGCGTGGTGCATTCCGTAACTGGACTGTACTTCTATCTATCTTTGCATTCTCGCTAAGTTTATTAGGTACCTTTATCGTTCGTTCTGGTGTACTTACATCAGTTCACTCATTCGCGGCAGACCCAAGCCGCGGTATGTTTATTCTGTTACTACTAGGTTTAGCTATCGGTGGTTCGTTAACCTTGTTCGCATTCCGAGCAAGCGAGATGAGCAGTCCAGCGCGTTTCGAGCTTAAATCTAAGGAAACCATGCTACTTGTATGTAATTTATTGCTAACAGTTGCATGTGGTACGGTACTACTAGGTACGCTTTACCCACTACTAATCGATGCATTAGGTATGGGCAAAATTTCAGTAGGACCTCCATACTTCAACGCAGTATTTGTTCCTATCGTTCTAGTACTATTTGGCTTTATGGGTATCGGTCCAATCATTCGTTGGAAGAAATCTAAAGCCGGCGAGCTTAAGCGTCAGCTTATCATTCCAGCTGTAATTGCTACGGTTGTTGGTTTAGCTGCACCGTTCCTAGCTGGTGGTGAGTTTAACGTTTGGGTTGTATTTGGTATCGGCACTGCAGTTTGGGTCACGTTGATGACATTCCGCGCTGCTTACAATATCGTGAAGACCAAAGAAGGCACGATCGATATGTCGCGTTTAGGTCGTAGCCAATTAGGTATGATCATCGCTCACTTAGGTATCGCTGTATCTGTTGTAGGTGCGACTATGGTGTCTAACTACTCTTTAGAGAAAAGCGTCCGTATGGGCCCTGGTATCTCTCATGAGTTAGCGGGTTACACCTTTAACTACACTGAAACCAAAAACGTTGTTGGTCCTAACTACACGGCACAGCAAGGTCAGATTGAAGTTTACCAAGGTGATGACTACGTTACTTTGCTAAGACCTGATCGTCGTCAATACAATGTTCGTACAATGGATATGACTGAAGCTGGCATTGATTGGGGTCTATTCCGCGATTTATATGTCACTATGGGCGACCCAATTAGCCGTACAGAATACGCAGTACGTATCAACTACAAGCCATTTGTACGTTGGATTTGGTTCGGTTCTATTTTCATGATGGTTGGTGGCTTCTTCGCTGCTTCAGATAAGCGCTACCGCGCAAAAGCTGTAAGTACAGTAAAGAAAGCAACTAGCAAGTTAGCAACGGCTTAATTGGAATAAGGTCAGTATGAAAAAGCTAGTATTATTTATTCCACTAGTCGTGTTTTTAGGTATGGGAGTGTTCCTTTATAAGGGACTCTTCCTTAACCCTCAAAAGCTCGATTCAGCGTTAGAAGGAAAGCCGGTTCCGGCTTTCCAACTTGAAGTGTTAGAGTCAGGGGATACCGTGACTAACGAAACACTAAAAGGCAAGGTTGGCTTATTGAACGTGTGGGCAACATGGTGCCCATCATGTAAATATGAACATCCATTCCTAATGACGTTAGCGCGTAAAGATATTCTACCTATCTACGGTATTAACTATCGTGATGAGCGAGCGTTAGCAATTCGTGAGTTGAGTCGTGAAGGTAACCCTTACGCGATCAATATTTTCGATCACGATGGCCGCTTAGGTTTAGATCTTGGAGTTTACGGTGCACCAGAAAGCTTCTTGATCGATCATAAAGGTATCGTTCGTTATCGTTACGCTGGTCCAATTGATCGTAATGTATGGAAAGAAACTCTTTATCCAATGGTGCAAGAGCTTCAAGCTGAAGCGGCGAAGGATGGTGCATCATGATCAAATCACTAGTAAAAAGCTTTACAGCTGTAATCATGTTGATGAGTGTAGCTTTATTCGCTAATGCTACACCGGTAGATACATATCAGTTTAAGTCAGTAGATAACCAAAAGCGTGCGCTTGAACTAGCTCATTCATTACGTTGTCCACAATGTCAAAACCAAAACCTGATCGACTCTAATTCACCGGTTGCTCAAGATCTTCGTCTTGAAGTTTATCAGATGGTAGATGAAGGTAAGGCTGATAACGAAATTGTCGAGTTCATGACAAGCCGTTATGGTGAATTCGTCCTATATAAGCCAAGAATGGAAGCTAAAACTTACGTTCTTTGGTTAGGACCATTCGCGTTATTGCTATTTGGTGGTGTGATTGGTTTCTTCTTTATCCGCAAGCAGCGTATTGCTGAAGCGAATAATCAAGATCTAACCACAGAAGACCAGCAAGAACTTGATCGTCTGTTAAAGAGAGATGCGAAATGAGATCGATCTTAGTGGGCTTTGTTGCTGCAACTATGTTGTTAGCTGGTGGCGCGCAAGCTTACCCAGGAATGGAAAAGCAAGACAAAACTCAAGTTCAATCTAGTGTCGACTTAATTAGTGTTTTACCTAAACCATTTCCGATAGAAGCTGTGCCATTTAAAGATAGTAAAGGTGGCGCAGTCGACTTTAGCCAATATAAAGGTAAAGTGATCATGGTAAACATGTGGGCTACTTGGTGTCCTCCATGTGTTAGAGAATTACCGGCGATCAGTCGTTTTTCTGCCAAGATCGGATCGGATGACTTTGAAGTTCTACCAGTATCAATCGATCTAGAAGGTAATAAGCAAGTTGAACCATTCCTAAAGTCATTAGGTATGGAAGACTTCAATACCTATTATGATAAAGAGCAAAAGCTGGGTCAGGTATTCCCGTTAGATACTATCCCAGCAACTTTCATTCTTAATAGAGAAGGTGAGTTAATTGCTTTTGTTCGTACCTTTGTAGATTGGGACGATGATAAAGCGGTAACACTTATAAAAGGTTTCCTTGCGCAAACTGCAGAAGTAGAGCAAGTGAGTGACCAAGCTGAGTAGATACAACAGCATTTATAGCGAGAAAAGGGGCTTTTAGCCCCTTTTTTGTACGTATCGTTTGATAAGTATGCGTTTGATTCGAAAAAGCTAGTTTTATTACAAAAGAGGGTTGCGCTAGTCCGAGAACTCCCTATAATGCGCATCCACTGACACGGCACAGCAGGCCAACTACCTAGGTAGCAAGGGACTTGCAGCGTAATCAGTCTTCTTTTAAGTAAGAAGTGAGGTTTGAAAATCGAAAGAGATTTGAACCAGGTGACAATCGCTTTAGAAGCTCAATTAGATGTGACTTGAACAAAG
>NZ_JALNTW010000024.1 GCF_023161665.1 Shewanella sp. 1CM18E | reverse complement strand
CATTAAACGTACTTCAGGCAAAGCCTAATTGATGATAACCACCTACTGAAGTAGGTGGTTTAGGGCTGAAAACAAAATGCCCAGTCATTGACTGGGCTTTTGCGTAAATGAAGCTAAGCTAAGCGTTTAAATAAACTTGCGTAGTAAGCATCACTCGCCAGTAATTCGGCATGGCTACCACTAACGCGGATTTCACCTTGCTCCATTAAATGAATACTATCCATCTTGTTCATGGCTGTTAATCTATGGCTGATCATTAGCATGGTTTTGTCAGCGGCAAACTCAAACAATAAACGCAAAATCTCACGCTCTGTGCGTTTGTCTAAGCCCTCTGTAGGCTCATCTAACAATAAGATAGGAGCATCTCGCAGTAGCGCTCTAGCCACGCCGATACGGCGCTGTTCACCACCTGATAACTGGCGACCGCCCTCACCCAACCACATATCTAATGGCTTATCAGCTTGTAGTAAGCTTTGTAGCCCAACTTTTTCAAGCACGGCAATGAGCTTATCATCATCTTTTCGGGTAAAGCCTGTTATAGCCATGGCTAAGTTGTCACGCAGCGTGCCGCTAAACAGGTAAATACGCTGACTCACTACCGACATAGACTGACGCAATTGTTGCTCGCTATACTCAGCAGCATCACGACCATCGATGCGCACTTGCCCCTTATTCGGTAACCACTCACGCGTCAGCAACGATAACAGGCTTGATTTACCGCAACCCGTTTGCCCGAGTAAGGCAACTTTTTGCCCTGTAGCAATCTCAAGGTTTAAGCCATTGAGTACCTTTTGCTTGTCGCTGTAACCAAACTCAATATTACTAAAGCTAATATTACCAGCGCTTACATCGCGACATTCACCATTTGCAAAAGTCACACTAGGTGCTTGCTCAACCACTTCATTGAGCCGCGTCGCTGCAGCAGTGCAAGCCGATAAGTGTTGGAATGCCCCCGCTAACGGCATCATCATTTCAATGGTCGCCATGGTTAAAAATACAATCATCGCAAGTCTTGGCCCAGGCGGTACCGAGGTGCCAACACCCGATGCAGCAAGATACAACATCAACAATACCGCAAAACCATGGCATAAAATCAAACATGCTTGGCTCAGTGCTGTGACTCGATTCATCGCATTTTGGCTGTTGATCATCGCGGTTTGCGCTTGCTCTATGCGTGTTCTATAAGCCTGCTGCGCGCCAAACAAGGTAATCTCGGCTTGACCTTGAATATATTCCAGCACTTGAACCCTAAGTGCACGCTTGGTCTCTAGTTGTGCCATTCCCGGCTTACGGCCAAGAAAATAGAAAGTCGTTGGCAATAAGATCCATACCGCTAACAGTACAGAACATAGTGTGCGGGCCAGTTCAACATCAAAGTGACCGACAAAAAAGTACAGTGCAATCATCATTAACAGTGATGCTGCAAGCGGGGTAATCAAACGTAAATACAGGTGATCTAAAGTATCAATATCGGCAACCAAGCGATTAAGCAAATCGCCTTGGCGCACGCCTTGAAGATTCTTAGCGCTTAATGGTAGTAACTTGTTCCACACCCAGCAGCGCAGATCGGTTAACAAACTGAAAGTAGCCTCATGGGTCGCAAGACGCTCACCATAACGGCTTGCGGTGCGCACTATCGATAAAAAGCGCACCCCCCCAGCGGGCGTAAAGTAATTAAACATTTGCGCCGACATCACGGTTAAACCTGCGACTGCTGTGGCCGATAAAAACCAACCTGATAGCGATAATAGCCCGATACCGGCCATCAGAGTTGTGACGCTTAAAAATAGGCCGATGAACATCATAAAAGCTTGGCTTTTAAAGCGTTTGATATAGGGAAATAGTGCTCTCATTACTTGTCTCCCTCTGGCTGGTTATTTGCCTGCGCTGCGGGCTCAAGGTCAAATTCACTCACACTACTTGCTTCATCGAGCATCTGTTTAAACGTGCCTTCTTGTTCAAGCAATACTGCATAACTGCCTTGCAGCACTAGTGCGCCTTTATCGATAACTAAAATGTTATCCATAGCGCTTAAACTTTCGAGTCTATGGGTCACCATTATGCAGGCTTTACCTTGCATCGCAGTTGTCAGTGTAGCTTGTACCGCTTGCTCGCTTAAGCTGTCTAAACTCGCTGTAGGTTCGTCAAGAACAAATAGCGACGCTTGCTGGGCTAATGCTCGAGCCAATGCAATACGCTGCGCTTGCCCCACCGACAAGCCTGCGGTTTGCTCTTGAATTGGGTAATCCAGCCCCAGAGCTTGCTGCTCAACAAAATCAACAATCTGCGCTTTGGTCAGTAACGCCATAATCTGCTCATCGCTAAGCTCACGCCCCATCGCGACGTTGTCTCTAAGCGTGCCATGGAACAATTGTGGCTCTTGACCTAACCAAGCTAGATGCTGGCGCCAATCACTTGCTGATAAGTCCTTAAGCTCAGTGCCCGCTATTAACAGTTGGCCTTGATAAGGTAAAAAACCCAGCAAAGCGTTGAGTAAACTCGTTTTGCCAGCACCACTAGGGCCAACAACGGCAACATGCTCATTTGCACCGATTTGAAAACTAATAGGCCCGAGCAACAAACTGCCATCTAGGCTGTACACCGATAAATCCTTAGCTTCTATCGTTACCGCGCCATCCACTAACTTATCACCACCAACCTGCTCTGTAGGGTGATCAAGTAGTGCCATTAACTCTTCTGCAGCGCCAATCGCCTGCGCTTTAGCGTGATAGTGAGTGCCCATATCACGTAGTGGCTGATAAAACTCAGGGGCTAAAATCAGTACAAAAAGACCAGTGAACAAACTGATTGGTGCGCCATAGTGGCCAAAGTCGAGGTGGTGTAGGTAACTAAAACCGAAGTAAACCGCCATAACGGCAATCGACACCGCCGCAAAAAACTCCAGTACAGCGGAACTTAAAAATGCCATGCGCAGTACAGCCATTGTACGTTCACGGAATTCTTCAGAGGCCTTTTTGATCACTCTGGCTTCTTTCTCGCCCTGATTAAACAACTTAAGCGTCGATAGCCCTTTAAGCCTATCCATAAAATGGCCGCTTAAACGAGCTAATGCGCTAAAGTTTTTACGATTAGCATCAGCAGCGCCCATGCCAACCAAAATCATAAACATAGGAATAAGTGGCGCAGTGGCAAGTAGAATGAGTCCAGCAGCCCAGTTAATCGGGAAAACAGCGACCAAGATGATTAAAGGAATAAATCCAGCAAGTACAACTTGTGGTAGGTAACGAGCATAAAAGTCTTGCAGATCTTCTACTTGCTCAAGCACTATGCTGGCCCAGCTGCCTGCGGGTTTGCCTTTGATAAATGCAGGCCCTAATAGCGCAAGCTTGTCGAGCACTGCGGCGCGCATCTCTACTCTGAGTTTGGCACCCGCTTGAAAGCTGGCACGCTCACGAGCAAATGCCAATATACCGCGAACAATAGTCAGTGCTAACAGCGCCCAGAAATGATTAATAAAATCACTCTTTGGCAGTTCATCAATGATAATCCCTTGTAAAACCGTGGCAATTAACCATGCCTGACACATCAGACTTAGCCCGGTTAACACTCCGAAAAAAACTGACAAATTCAAATAAAAGCCACAGGCTTTCTTTTGCAGCTTTAGCCATTTAGTAAGTTTTTTTTCTACTGTTTTATCCATGTTATTCCAGACTAACGACAACAAGAGGGTGAGTTTGCAACTGCGCGTGACTTTAGCAAAAGTCCATGCTCTAAAGACTTTATCGACTGATGTAAGTTCAATCTCTTAAACTTACCAAAGACGAATAAAACACAATATCATTGCAGTATCGCAGGCATTAATCGCAGAATAAAACAACAATGCTGTAAATGTTATCGGACTCACAAAAATTGAGCTAGATCAATAAATCGCAGCCCACTAAACACACTGAGATATAAACTTAACACATAAAAAAACCGCAATAAGCTAGGCTCACTGCGGTTTATCAATATGTTTAGTGCTTACTAAAACAAATTCTCTTGATTTAAGAGATTAACCCTCTGAGTCAGACTCATAATCTAGGTTATCTTCATCAAAATCTGATGATTTGCTTGGACGTGCATTGCGCCATGCATCAGCAGCAAGCTCTTTAGCGTCAGCAGCTTCATTACGCTCTTCACGTGCTTTAGCTTTACGCTCGTTACGCTTAATCAAGTTTTCTAAGAATGATTTAAGCTCAGTTTCGCCCCAAGCTTGTGCTTCAGCTTCAGTGGCAAAGCCTTTCTTTGCTTTAGAAACAACAATCTTTCTTGCAGTTTGGCGACGAGTAATTTGGCCAGTCCAAGTTGCGCCATCAGCAACTACGCGAAAATCATACTTCTTAGTTTGTGTCATGTTACTTTTTATCCTAACAATAATGCTAATACTTGAGCTAAACCGGCTATCAACATAAGGCCGCTATTATTAAATAGCCAACTCGATATCGTTATAGCAAAGCTCAATCGATACGCAAGACCAACACCCTAAGTATCACTCTCACGTTCATAATTCTGTTTCTAAATCGCTCAGTAATGATCACCTGAATCATCACGCAATTTATTCCACTTCCAAATCTCGTTCACACAGCTTGCAGCCCAGATTATAACCTAGCATGGCGTCTCTGCCTTGCTGACTGGTTACCCAAATTCGTATCTCCCAAGGGGGACGATGACGAACATGCTGCGAATGACCGCAAGACAAATTAGCAACCCAATGATCTTCATCATCTTTATGATAACTAACGATAGGTTGTTGCATGGCAAACCGCCGAAATAGGTAGCAATATACCTAGATTTTGCTGGTGAAAATTGGAAGATGAACTTTCAGGGGCGCGAGATTAACACGTGCAGCGCTGAAACAACATCTTTTAATCGACCAAAAATCACACAATCGATAATTTTTTGCAAAATTAATCAATTTATCTCGATAACAATAATCAATCAGGCCTGTTTCTGCATCGAGCAAATGGAGTTACCTTGGTTAACTGCCATACTCTATATAGTCAGCAATGCAATGGATATGCGGTTTATTTAGCAACTGATTGTTTATTAATTAGCGCTTTCTAGGCAGATCCTGTAAGCTGCACGGCCGCCAGCATCAGCAGGCCCCCTTAAACCGCTGCCAGTCGTACTTTAGCGCCTATTTAGCAGCCGAAACGAGACCTATCTATGAGTTTTGCCTCACTGGGCCTATCAGCCCAAATTTTGAAAGCCGTTGCCAATAAAGGTTATGACACTCCTTCGCCTATCCAAGCACAAGCTATTCCGGCCGTGTTAGAAGGCAAAGACGTCATGGCTGCTGCGCAGACCGGTACGGGTAAAACAGCTGGCTTTACCTTGCCACTGTTAGAGCTACTTTCAAAAGGCAATAAAGCATCAGCAAAACAAGTACGTGCTTTGGTATTAACACCAACACGTGAACTTGCAGCTCAAGTAGGTGAAAGCGTAGAAACTTATGGTAAAAATTTACCATTAAAATCAGCAGTGGTTTTTGGTGGTGTCGGTATTGGCCCACAAATTACTAAACTTAATCGTGGTGTTGATATTTTAGTGGCAACCCCAGGACGTTTACTTGACCTATACAACCAACGTGCGTTGAGCTTTAGCCAGCTTGAAGTGTTAGTGCTTGATGAAGCTGACCGCATGTTAGATATGGGCTTTATTCACGACATTAAAAAGATTTTGGCGGTATTACCAGCCAAGCGTCAAAACTTGATGTTTTCAGCCACTTTCTCTGACGAGATCCGTCAGTTAGCTAAAGGGCTTGTAAATAACCCTGTTGAGATCTCTGTTACCCCACGTAACGCAACAGCCAATACCGTTCAACAGTGGATCTGCCCTGTTGATAAAGGCCAAAAAGCCGCTGTATTAGTTAAACTGGTTAAGCAAAATAACTGGCAACAAGTACTGGTATTTAGCCGAACTAAGCACGGTGCTAACCGTCTTGCAAAAAACCTTGAAGCTAAAGACATTACTGCAGCAGCAATTCACGGCAACAAGAGCCAAGGTGCAAGAACCAAAGCCTTGGCTGACTTCAAAAGCGGTGCCGTTCGTGTACTAGTCGCTACTGACATTGCTGCACGCGGCCTTGATATTGACCAACTACCACAAGTGGTTAACTTTGATCTACCAAACGTGCCTGAGGATTATGTACATCGTATTGGCCGTACTGGTCGTGCGGGCGCATCAGGCCATGCAGTATCACTTGTTGGTGATGAAGAAATTAAACTATTACGTGACATTGAGTTACTGATCAAGCAGAACTTAGAGCGCCGCGTAATCGAAGGTTTTGAGCCGACTTATCACCTACCAGAGACTGATCTTACTGGTAAATCTCATGGGCAAAACAAAGGTCCACGTAATGGCGGTGGCCAAGGTCGTGGCAATGGCCGCTCACGTAGCCCGAATAAAGGGGCTAACTCTGGTGGAGCTAGCAATAAGTCAGCGAACCCACGTCGCCAAGGTAATAACCAAGGCGGTCAAAATGCTGCGGCTAAAACAGAGCACAGAGATGGTCAACGTAGCGGTGAAATGACACGCGGCCACCAGCCAAGCGCAGACTCTCAGCCAAGCAAACCTAGACGCCAACGTCGACCGAATGCAGGCAATAACTCAGCTTCAACTCAAGGTAAGCCTTCTGGCCAACGCCGCCCTAATCCTAATAGAGCGAATAATGGCAACCGAGCTGCCAACAAGCCAAGTAACAATAGCTAAGCATTGAGTATCAATTAGATATCAAGGCCTCAAATGACCTTGATATCTGAATTCGTAGTTTAAGAGCATTTGCCATAAATGTTCCAGACACAAATACCAAGGCTAACCATCCATTTCTCTTGATATAAGAGCTCTTGGCATAAGTGTTCCAGACATAAATACCAAGGCTATCCATCCATGGGCCTTGGCATAAGTGTTCCAGACACAAATACCAAGACTAATCATCCATGACTCTTGATATAAGAGCCTTGGCATAAGTGTGCCAGACACAAATACCAAGGCTAACCATCCATTTCTCTTGATATAAGAGCTCTTGGCATAAGTGTTCCAGACACAAATACCAAGGCTAACCATCCATGGGCCTTGGCATAAGTGTTCCAGACACAAAAAAGCAGCGCTTTGGCGCTGCTTTTTTATCGCTAATAGCTATAAGGAAACTCAACCTCGTTGAGCCTCCACGCTAACAAACTCTGCTTAACGTAGTTCCCAAGCGCGGTATGAACGGCCTTTTAACTTACCGTTAGTAATTTTATGTAGGGCTTTTTTAGCCACTTTGCGGTTAACCGCCACATAAGATCGCATATCAGTAATTTTGATCTTACCCACTTCACAACCTTGAATGCCATCTTCACCAGTTAACGCACCTAAGATGTCTCCTGGACGTAATTTCTGCTTTTTACCGCCATCAATTTGTAGCGTTGTCATTACTGGCTGCACAGGAAAAGTATCTAGCAAGTGCTCTGATGGCAGCGCTTCATTGACGATATCACGCTCTAAATAATCTTCTAGTAACGCAATTTTGTAGCCATCTTCATCATTATAGAAAGTATGCGCAGAACCTTTACTACCGGCACGACCAGTACGACCGATACGGTGAATATGCACTTCAGTATCGTAAGCAACGTGGTAGTTAATTACTGCATCTAGGGCATCGATATCTAAACCACGAGCTGCTACGTCAGTGGCAACCATGATAGACACACTCTTATTAGCAAACTGCAATAAGGTTTGATCGCGATCGCGCTGCTCAAGATCGCCATGCAGTGCAACCACGCTAAAGCCATCGTTTTTCAATTGCGCTGCAACGTCTTTGGTTTCACGCTTAGTATTACAAAACACTACCGCACTTTCAGGGCGGTATTGCAGTAATAATAATTTAAGCGCTCGCATGCGATCGTTATTATTACCCACTTCGTAAAAGTGCTGCTCAATACTGCTCGTTGCATGAGTTGAAGCCACTTTAACCATTACCGGCTTGAACATAATCTTGTCGGCAATCGACTGGATCTGCTCAGGGAAAGTCGCACTAAATAGCAACGTCTGACGCTCTATTGGCATGCGCTCCATAATGCCTTCAAGTTCAACTTGAAAGCCCATCTCTAACATACGATCCGCTTCATCAAGCACTAAAGTATGTACGTTTTCTAAATCTAAGCGGCCGCGATCTAAGTGATCAATAATACGGCCCGGTGTACCAACGATAATGTGTGCGCCGTGCTCTAGAGAACCAATTTGCGGCCCCATAGGTACACCACCACAAAGGGTTAGTACTTTTATATTGTGGATACCACGCGCAAGGGTGCGGATCTCTTTAGCAACTTGATCGGCAAGCTCTCGAGTTGGACATAAAACCAAAGACTGAATGCGAAAACGCTTAACGTCTAGTTTATGCAATAAGCCCAAGCCAAACGCAGCAGTCTTGCCTGAGCCAGTCTTACCTTGACCAATCACATCTTCGCCATTAAGAATCGCCGGTAAGCTTTGCGCTTGAATAGGGGTCATCGAGTCATAACCCATAGTTTTTAGGTTATCTAGCAGCTCAGTCTTAAGGTTAAGGCTTGAGAACGGCACTTGGTCATCGGTATTTGGGACTGTTTGAGTCAAAGTATCTTTCCTAAGTATGCACTGCTGGTTAGGGCGGTTTTCCCTATAGGACTCGATACCTAGCTAAGGCTCATCAAATCTCGTGTTGCAGTGATAAAATCATGGTGACAAGACTCCAAATTATCTGGAGTAAAAGTTGTCGTTTGCTATCGCTATAAATTATAGCGCGCTATTGTAGCAGTTATTCTTTTAGTTGCAGCATGCTCAATAAAGGATAACTGATAAATATATTGCTACCGTTAAATTTTTGCGATTTCTAATCCGGTCTATCTTTCATCAACCACGATTATCCTTGGGTAACAGAAGTCGCCGACATAAAAAAGCTGACCATATTAGTCAGCTTTTATGCTTGTTTGATATAAACCAGCTGTTTAAGCGCTTACAATTTCTCTCCCCGCAGAGTGACGCCTAAACGCTCAACCCACCAGTCAACGGCATCTTTTGCGTCATCGGTTGAATCAATCATAGTGCCAAGATCTTTACTGCCCGCTTTACGATCTATCACTGCCACAATCGGCTGGCCGCTATTAGCGTCACTTATCATCAGCTCGATAGTCGCACTACCCACATTAGTGTGCTCACCGGTTACTACTTTTGAGATGCTAGAGATCCCCAGACCAAAAGGCAGAATACTGCTGGTTACCGCTAGGATCGGGTTTGGAGTTTCAATATTGGTTAAAGCAACACTCACTCTAAGTGTTTTTTCGCTTGGTTGCTTATCGTCAGCTTGCTGTAACTGTTCAGGCTCAATCAGCTTAAAACGTTTACCGGCTTTAAGCTTAATTTGGCCCACTAGATAGCGCGATACTTCAACAATGTCTTCTTGATCTAGATTGTCGTAGCGGGTTTTATCATCTAACACTAACCAAGCTTGGTCGACAATCACATTATCGTATCCACTTAGAATGGCATTAAGATCACTAACACTTTTAATTTTTGGCTGCGCCCAAACTAAATCACTACCGCCTGCAGGACCTGGGCGAAAATCTTCAAACGTACTAAACATTTGCGAATTTCGGTAATCTTGAATGGTGCCACAGCCGGTTAGTAGCAGGGTTAAGCTCAGCAAAAAGATACGTGTTGCAGTCATGGTCGTTACTCACTGGTGGTAGTGCTAGCTTTACCGCCAGCATTTAATGAGCAAATTTTACACTAGCATCCAAACCAAATACAGCAAAATACACAACTGTGTACAAACTAATATTAAGATGAGTGGTTTAATCAGGTGTAAACACACCAATTACTGCGCCAGAGGCTTTTTTAGCAACTTTCGCTTCAGTTTGTTGCTCACGATAATCACAATCAACGCACTCTACGGTTTCGATACCATTTTCTTTAAACAATACGATTGACTCTTTAGCGTGACACTTTGGACATTTAGCGCCAGCAACAAATCGCTTTTTCACTTTTTTAGTTGTTATTGTCATGATTCAAATTCCTATCCTTATTCGGTCAACATTTTGCCATAAAAGTCGGCTTATGACCGCACTTTTATGGTCTACGCCATAGAAGTAACTATGGGTTCTGGGCTATCATCACTCCCCAATATTTGCTACTTCTCTGACTTAAAGCCGACTTAAATGATCACCATCACTCAAGCTCAACTCGTTCGTGGCTCGAAAACCTTGCTCGATGAAACCTCATTAACTGTTTATCCGGGGCATAAAGTCGGTCTAGTCGGCGCTAATGGCAGCGGCAAATCTTCTTTACTTGCCTTAATTATGGGCAAAATCAGCCTAGATAAAGGCGATTTTAGTATGCCGAGCGGCTGGCAAATTGCCACTGTTGCTCAGGAAACACCTGCGTTAGAAGTCTCTGCCATTGAATACGTTATTGATGGTGATACCGAATACCGCGAACTTGAAACTCAGCTGCATGCAGCTCAAGATGCAGATGATGGTCACAACATTGCTTTGCTTCACGGCAAAATTGATGCGATTGGCGGCTATGCGATTCATTCTCGCGCCGCAAGTTTGTTAGCTGGCTTAGGCTTTAGCGAACAAGAGCAAAGCAACCCAGTTAAGAGCTTTTCTGGTGGTTGGCGTATGCGCCTTAACTTAGCCCAAGCGCTGTTGTGCCGCTCAGATCTACTGCTTCTCGATGAGCCAACCAACCACTTAGACTTAGATACCATGTATTGGTTAGAAGGTTGGATTAAAGCTTATCAAGGTACACTAATCCTTATCAGTCACGACCGCGACTTTATTGATGGCATTGTCGACGAAATTGTTCATGTAGAAAACACTAAGCTCAACTACTACAAAGGTAACTACACCTCGTTTGAGCGTGTACGTGCTGAGCGTATGGCTCAGCAGCAAGTGGCCTTTGAACGCCAACAAAAAGAACGTGCACATATGCAGTCTTTTGTTGACCGCTTCCGCTATAAAGCCAGTAAAGCTAAACAAGCACAAAGCCGTTTAAAAGCCCTTGAGCGTATGACAGAGCTATTGCCGTCTCAAGCTGATAGCCCATTTCACATGGCCTTTAGAGAACCTGAAGCACTGCCAAACCCACTTGTTACTATGGAGCAAGTGTCGATTGGTTATGGCGAAACCGAAATTCTAAAAAAGGTGCACCTAAACTTAGTCCCAGGTGCACGCATTGGTTTGCTTGGCCGTAATGGCGCAGGTAAATCAACCTTGGTAAAACTGCTTTCTGGTGAGTTATCACCAATGAAAGGTAAGTATGAAACCAACCCTGGACTCAACATTGGCTATTTTGCGCAGCACCAACTTGAGTTTCTCAGCCTAGATGACTCACCATTGCAGCATTTAGTGCGTCTTGCTCCTAACGCTAGAGAGCAGGAGTTACGTAATTTCTTAGGCGGTTATGGTTTTAATGGTGATATGGCTCTTGCACCTGTGAGACCATTCTCTGGTGGTGAAAAAGCCCGTTTAGTATTAGCGTTACTTGTATGGCAACGCCCTAACCTATTGCTACTTGATGAGCCAACCAACCACTTAGACTTAGAGATGCGTCATGCGTTGACCATGGCTTTGCAAACTTTTGAAGGTGCGATGATTATCGTATCGCACGATAGACACCTATTGCGCTTAAGCTGCAGCGACTACTATTTAGTCGATCAAGGTGAAGTGAATAGCTTTGAAGGTGATCTTGATGATTATCATCAATGGTTACTCGATGCTGCCAAAGCTGCTGGCAAAGTAGAAGAAGACCCTGATGCTAGCAAGCCAGTGCAAGATAAGAAATTGCAAAAACGCTTAGAGGCTGAGCTTAGACAAAAGCTATCACCACTTAAAAAGGTGCAAACTAAGCTTGAAAAAGAGCAGCAAAAAGCCAATGACCGCCTAAAAGAGCTAGAAGAAATGCTAGCAGATACCAGTCTTTATGATGCTGATAACAAGGCGAAATTGACGCAAGTACTTGCTGAGCGCACCACCTTGACTCAAGGGCTTGAAGAAAGCGAAATGGAGTGGCTTGAGATCCAAGAAGAGATCGAAAATATTGAACAAAGCGTGCGCGCTGAAGTCTTATAAATATCTATAAAGGGAAGCATGGCTTCCCTTTTTGTTAGCTTGCTTACCCTCTTAAGAGCAAGTATTTCAATATAAACAGGACCGCTAACCTATGACATTACCGGGTCGTTTTAATGCCAATTTTTACCACAGCCTTTGGCAAGATTGTGATGCCATTTATATGCAGCACCAAGCAAGCTTGTTAGCACTGCAAGATGACCACCAGCTCAATGTAAATCTATTATTGTTAGCCATTTGGCTCGATAGCCATCACCAATTACTCGCCTCATCAGATTGGCAGCAGCTACAACAAAGCCTGTTAGAGTGGGAACAAAGGCTATTATTGCCTTACCGCAGGCTAAGACGCTTAAGTAAAGCCGCGCTTGAACAAGCTGAATATCAACAAATGTTAGATGTAGAGCTCATGCTGGAGCATAAGTCGCAAGCAAAAATCCTTGCAGCCCTAAAATCCATGATTTTAGACGAGGTAAATCCAGCTAAACCCGATAGCAATTTTAGTCGTTACTTAGCTTTATTTAACCTCAATAGCCAAGATTATTGCGAACTAATTCAGTAGCGAGTAGTAATATCAGAGCTAATGACCAAACGATATAAAAAGGCGAGCTATGCTCGCCTTTTTGCCAATATCAAACACCACAGCAACTTAAGCCGTTAGCTTTTCAGCAAGACGAGTGGCGTTTCTAGCGGTGATACCGTAAATAGATAATTGCGGATTCGCCCCTAAGCTGGTTGGAAATATTGAACCATCCATTACAGATAAATTTTCAAAGTAATGGGATTCACCATAGCTATTTACCATAGATAACTTAAGGTCTTCACCCATTGGGCAACCGCCCATTACATGCGCTGAGGCCACAACGGTTTTTAACGGCGCTAAATCCATTTCAGCAATGGCTTTTTTAGCTTCATTCCAGCTTGATAAGTAAGGCATGCCCTCACTAATAGGCAATACCTGCTGAGCACCTGCTGCAAATTGCAATTCAGCCATACTGGCATAGGCACGGCGCGCTGCACGCCAAAATGCATCGGTTAGCGGATAATCTAAGGTACTAGCGTTATCCGTCAGCCTAACTTGACCACCTTGGCTGTTTTCATGGTAGCCATCACGTACCAAAGCGATAGTCACCTGTAACTGATTAAACTTCTCCATCAGCTCTGCATGACTTTTGCCATAACCTATGGTTTTTGAAGCGATTAAGATTGGGTGAATAGGTGGAACTTCCAGCTTATAACCGAGTTCGCCATCGGCGCCATCTTGCCAAACAAACTCATCAGAATAGATCGACTGCGGCGCGCCGCTATGCCCATTAATCGGATCGGCAAAAACAGCGCCACTCAATAATGTAGGATGCAAAAAGGTGCGCTTACCGATTATTTCATGTGGATCTGGCAATTTAGAGCGCAGCATGATTGTCGGCGTATGAATTGCACCTGCAGCCAAAATGTAATGCTTGGCTTTAAACATAACTTCAATCGCTAATGGCTTCATATTGTCATCAACAGCTTGGGCCTTAACCGCAAAGATTTTATCCTTGTGGTGCTCAAGCTTTACCACTTTTGCTTGGCTCACAAGTGTTGCGCCAGCTGCAAGCGCTGTAGGGATCGTTGTCACTAACATGGATTGCTTGGCATTAACCGGGCAGCCCATGCCGCAGTATCCCGTATTCCAACAGCCTTTCACATTACGTTTAATAACTGTGTATTGCCAACCTAACTGCTCACAGCCTTGCTTTAACGCCTGATTATTACGGTTAGGTGCATAGGCCCACTCACTGATATTCAGCCGCTGCTCCATTTTCTCAAACCAAGGCTCGAGTTCAGCTTTTGATAAACCTTGTACCGATTTAGCTTGCGCCCAATATGCTAACGCAGGCTCAGGAGTACGAATAGAAGTGGTCCAATTAACGGTTGTTGAACCACCGACCGCGCGACCTTGAAAGATCCCTATCGCTTTGTCAGTGGTTTTCATGCCAGCGGCTTGCTGATATAGATCTGGATAAGCGCGGCGCTCTTCCATATTGAAGTCACTAGAGGATTTAAGCGGCCCGCCTTCAACGATGATCACCGATAAGCCTGCTTGGGTGAGAACCTCAGCCGCCACTCCACCACCGGCGCCACTGCCCACTATCACAACGTCGGCTTCTAAAGTTTGGCTTTCGGTGAGCTTAGCCGCATTAATATGTGCCCAGCCAGAGTCGACACCAGCTTTAATCGGATCTTTAATAGCCATAGTCGATTGCCTTATTGCTCATCTCGTTTGCTCTGATATGCATTATTTCATGTCCTCGAGAAAGCTTGGCTTAGCATAGTGTAAACGGCTCCAGTGCTCAGGGCTTGAGTAGTAGCTTGCCATTACCAACTCTCGCAGGCCTTGATAGGCTGTGACCATAAGATCAAGATAACTTGTTCGCCAACTTTGTAGCATATCAACCAGCTCAGATTGATTGCGCATCATTAATGGAGTCACGCTACCCGTTAAGATCAGTAAACCTAAACGACCCTCGAGCATTTCAAATAACTGCTCAAGCTCTGCTTTAGTATCGAGTGGAAGAATGGAGATAGTGTGCTCTATAGCATCTAAGGTTCGATGAAGCGCATCACGCTTAAGTGCGGCTACATCAGGTAAAGCCCCATCTAAAAATACAGGCAATAACACACTCAACAACAACCTATGATTGTTATCGAGTTCCTTATTCACGCCAATATCATCTGCAGAGTAATAATTTACTCCCAGTGCTAAACAGGCCGTTCCCGCTATAGCGGTTGTGATAAAAGTACGTCGTTCCATCGCGTCCTCTATTGCTTATTGTTACGCGATTGGGCAGCGCAACCTTGTCTCTCATCATACCGTTTTTACGGCACTTACAACTGGAAACAATCTCAACAAAATTCAAGATTTCATTCTATGTTACACTCTGCAGACAATAACAATTAAACACACGTTTTAATTTTCAGCAATAGTCAATTATTATGAGCCAACAATTTTCACCACCTTGGTGGGCTAAAAACCCCCACGTGCAAACGATTCTTCCAGTACTGACTAAAGTGGACAGACCTGTCCTGCAACGCGAGCGTTTAGAGCTTGCTGATGGCGACTTTATTGATCTCGATTGGCAAGGCAGTCCACAAGCAAATCAAGCTATTTTGGTGATTATTCACGGCCTAGAAGGCAGCGCTGAATCCCACTATGCCAGGCGGATTTTAGCAGCGAGCAAGGCGTTAGGTTTATGCAGCGTTGTGCACCACCACCGTAGCTGCTCTGGTGAGTTAAATCGCCTTGCTCGAGGTTATCACAGCGGCGACACTCAAGATCTTCAAACCACGCTTGAGCACATAAAAGCTAAATATCCTCATAATCGTTTGCTCGCTGTTGGTTATAGTCTTGGCGGCAATGTATTAGTTAAATACCAAGGTGAGCAGCGGGATTCGAGCTTAGTTGATAAAGCCGTTGCGATTTCAGCACCGCTGCAGCTTGGCTCTTGTGCAAATCGTCTTGAGAAAGGCTTTTCCAAGGTCTATCAAAGCTACTTGATTAAGCAGCTGCAACAAAAGATGCGCGGCAAGGTCGCTAAGCCTGATTTACAGCCGTTAATGCCAATCAATCATGGCGATATTGATGAGCTGACAACCTTTTATGCGTTTGATGACAAAGTCACTGCACCACTGCACGGCTTTAGTGGTGTTGATGATTATTACACTCGTGCCAGTGGCATGCCCTACCTAAGCCGCATAGCTAAACCGACACTGGTGATCCACGCCAAAGACGATCCCTTTATGACTCCTGCGGTTATCCCTTCGCGAGACCAGCTATCAGAGCATGTACAATACGAGCTTCATGAGAATGGCGGCCATGTTGGTTTTATTAATGGCGGTAGCCCGTGGCGACCTAAGTATTATCTCGAACAACGTATCTTATCTTTTTTAACTTCATTGGAAGCACCTGTATGTTAGTCCCCTATGAGTCGCTTGCGCAGCTCCCTAGTGACACGTTTGACAACCTTATTAAAGAGTACCTTATCAGCCAAGTTGAAGATGGCAGTTTTTCTGGTGAAGGCGAGCACAGTATGGAGCGCGCTATTTTGCAATGCAAAGCCGCGCTAAAGCAGGGCATTTTAGTAGTTGAGTTCAGCGAAGAAGATGAGTCGATTGGTATTCGACGTAAAGAAGATATTGTTATTCAAGAATATCAGCAGGACCAATGGTAAATGATATAAAGCTGCTCTTGGCTTAGGCGCAGATTGACCTAAGCCGAGTGAAGCCGTATAAATGAACATTATTAGCACACGCTTCTTACCTGAATCACTTTAATGCGTCATTAACAGACCCGTGTACAGGTGATAGTTAACTATCTTTTGGGTAAATACATGTCAGCGAAACATCCGATTATTGCAGTCACGGGCTCCTCTGGAGCGGGCACAACCACGACAACGACTGCATTCAACCATATTTTCAGACAACTTGGTATCAACGCCGCAATCGTTGAAGGTGATAGCTTTCACCACTATACCCGCCCTGAAATGGCAGTGATGATCCGTAAGGAAAAGACAGAAAATCGTAACATCAGTTATTTTGGCCCAGAAGCGAATGACTTTAACCGTCTCGAACAGTGCTTTAGTGATTATGGCAACACCGGCCAAGGGGAAACCCGCGCCTATTTGCACACGTTTGATGAGGCTGTGCCATTTAACCAAATGCCCGGCACTTTTACTCAGTGGCATCCATTACCTGAAAACACCGACATGCTTTACTATGAAGGCTTACATGGCGGTGTAGTCACTGATGACTGCAACGTGGCGCAACATGTCGACCTGCTTATTGGTATGGTGCCAATTGTAAACCTTGAGTGGATCCAGAAGATTATTCGCGATACTTCGGAACGTGGCCACAGTCGTGAAAAAGTGATGGATTCAATTGTGCGCAGTATGGACGACTACATCAACCATATGACGCCGCAGTTCTCGCGCACTCATATCAACTTTCAGCGTGTCCCCACAGTAGATACCTCTAACCCTTTTAGTGCCAAAAGTATCCCTAGTTTAGATGAAAGCTTTGTGGTCATTCGCTTTCGCGGAATTAACAATGTCGACTTTCCTTATTATCTCAGCATGATCCAAGGCTCGTTTATGTCTCGAGTGAATACTATGGTTGTGCCAGGCGGAAAGATGTCATTAGCAATGGAACTGATTTTAACGCCTTTGGTAAAAGACTTGATGGATAAACGTATTCAGCTGCTTTCACCAGAAAGTGAATAAAACAGGGTTAATTTAGCCAGGCTTAAGATTAGTTTAAGCCTAAATAGGTAGACTTCAGTCATCGGGATTTCAGGCGAAAGAACGATAAGTTAGCATTCCCTTGGGAGTGAATTCCCCCATCTTGATCTGTTTGTTTCCTTGGGATTGCTAGCTGACCTAATCTTTATTAAAAACTACAAATGTCCCTTAGTGGCTAAGCTACTACTCTCCCGAAAGTGAATTCCACATCCACGCTTGATCTGTTTGTTTCCTTGGGATTGCTAGCTGACCTAATCATAAAAAACTGCAACATCACGCTGTTTGTCTATCTTACTGACTAAGTCACTGCATTCCCAAAAGTGAATTCCGCATCCACGCTTGCTCTGTTTAGCTTCCGTGGGATTGCTAACTGACCTAATCACTGTTTATTTCCAAATTCATCTGCTATTTAACTCGCCAAAGAGTAAATTCCACATCTATGCTTGCTCTGTTTGTTTCCTTGGGATTACTAGCTGACCTAATTTTTATTAAACACAGCAAAAATCACACAGCTTGTTTCACGCAACTACCAATCTCCTAACTAACACACCCTAGAGTGAATTCCGCATCCATACTTAATATCTTATTCCTTTTAGCATTCACGCGTGCCATATACATCCCTCATATAAAAAACCACACACCTTCTAAATGAGCTCTACCTTAGAACTGTTTCTAGCGGCTAGACATAAAAAAAGCCCCTGCGTAGAGGAGCTTGATTATCTAGTGTCAATCGCACTATGGGTTATGAGCGCGATTAGCCATCAAGTTTATTTAATGAAACTAGTTAGGCGATAATGGCAATATTTCACGATAAGGTTCAGAGTTCTGATAAGTTTTTAAACGCTGTTTAAACTCAGCAGATTTACTTTTATCAGCACTTAACTTTAACGCTTTAATCGCTTTTAACTGCGTAGATATGGCTGCATCGAAATTGCCGATTTCGGCGTAGGCAGCAGCAAGATTATCTAAGTTCGTTGGGTCTTGCCTATCACTTTCAAGTAAAGTTAAAGACAACTCTAATGCTTTATCACCGTTGCGGTACTGCGCTTCAGGGCAAGTAGCTAATATCCACGCTACGTTCCCCAGTGATACCTCATCACCCACGGTATTAAATTGTTCAACAGCTTTACCGCAATTGCGCTCAACACCTTCTCCACCCGCGGCGTAAATAAAGCCAAGTCTGAAATTAGCCCACTTATGTCCTTGCTTGCTAAGCTCGCTATACCATTGCTCAGCAGTTGATAAATTACGCTCAATCAGGCTACCTTCGAACGATAAGTCAGCCATTGTTTGTTGTGCTTTGACATGCCCAGCACTAGCAGCTGCTGTTACCCATTTTGCACCAAGTTCTCGATTTTGTTCAATATAACGGCCGGATAGATACATAAGGCCTAGTAAATATTGAGCATCTGCATCACCTTGCGCAGCTTTAAGTTGAATATGAGCGGAGCGGCTCGCTTCTTGTGCACCTTTTGGCTGTGGAATCGAAAATGCGCTAGCAGCTTGGCTAAATGCCAAACAAAAGACCACTACAGTATTTAAAATCCAAGGTCTATTACTCACAACTGCCTCCAAGTACTCAAAAGTAACTCAAATCTAGGGTACGGCTACTTCACGTATTATTTTAGTTTTACCCAAGTTAGCCAGAAAACACTCAAAATGTCGAGTGTAAATCACTCGCTTTCGTTAATGAGAATCATTATTATTGACAAGCTTCAAATTTCTGCATATTTAATGCACGTATAATTAAGCTGCTGTAATCACCAAAACTAACAGCACTTTAAACAAGATGTGATACACGCCTAATTGTGAGTGCAACAATGACCCTTAGTGGCGGATTCAGTTGACTTATATCACTAATGTATCAGAATACACTATATAAATGGTTATTCACCTTTAGACTTGAGTCGAACTAAAGTAAGACTCTTATCAAGGTTTTAATAGCTTAATTGACGTAAGATACTTAATTAGCATATTCTTACTTTTAATGTAAATCAGCCGAGGAACATAGGCATGGCTCTGATTGGAAAGCCAAAACCAGATCCGACTTTGGAATGGTTTTTATCACACTGTCACATTCATAAATATCCAGCCAAAAGTACTTTGATCCACGCTGGTGAAGATTCAGATACCCTTTACTACATCGTTAAAGGCTCTGTAGCAGTCTTGATTAAAGACGAAGAAGGTAAAGAGATGATTCTTTCTTACCTTAACCAAGGCGACTTTATCGGTGAGCTTGGCCTGTTCGAAGAACAAGCTGAACGTACTGCGTGGGTTCGTGCTAAACAAGCTTGTGAAATTGCAGAAATTTCTTACAAGAAGTTCAAGCAGCTAATCCAAGTAAACCCAGAAATCTTGATGAAGCTTTCTTCTCAGATGGCGTACCGTCTGCACAGCACAAGTCAAAAAGTGGGCGACCTAGCCTTCCTAGACGTTGCTGGAAGAATTGCACAAACATTGCTTCACCTTGCTAAGCAACCAGATGCGATGACACATCCAGATGGCATGCAAATCAAGATCACTCGTCAAGAGATTGGCCAAATCGTTGGTTGTTCTCGTGAAACAGTTGGCCGTATCTTAAAAATGCTTGAAGAACAAAATCTTATTCAAGCTCACGGTAAAACAATTGTAGTTTACGGAACCCGATAAGCCAGTATTAAGCTCGGTTTAAGACAGCTTCTATAAAGTGGCCTGAGATTATCTCAGGCCATTTTTTTTATTAGGAGTTCAGCGTGAAAATAGCATTTTACTTATGCCTTTTGACTGCGATGCTACACCTGCCTACAGCATTAGCTAATCAAAAAATTGAAATTCAGCATTACGAAGCGCAAAGCTTGGTAAGTAGCGGTAAAATTCTATCTCTCGATGTAACCCTGACAAGCATTCAAGCTATGTGTCATGGCAAGCTAATTGATGCCCATTTATATCAAGACCAAGGCGACTGGCGCTACGAGATCCAAATCCGCACTAACAGTGGCCTGCTAGTGGAGCTATTACTTGACGCCAGCACAGGGCAACTTGCCCAACCTACTCGACTCCCGGCCAGCTGTAATGCTGAAACGCTGTAATAATAACGTTAAAAATCAAATCTAGTTGCACCGCAAAGCCATTTTTGAGTTAACATGAATTTATGATGTAAATCGCCAGTCAGTTTACACGGCAACATTGAGAGCATTCTATGAAATTACTTCTTGTTGAAGACAACACTTTATTAGTCGAAGAACTCGTTAAACAGCTTAAGCAAGCGGGTTATGTTACTGATACGACTGACAAGGTCAGCGAAGCTGATTACCTCATTAAAGAAACCAATTATGATTGCGTTATCTTAGATATTGGCCTGCCTGACGGTAACGGCTTAGAGTTGCTAGAAAAGTGGCGTGAGCAAGGTATCCATACGCCAGTCATCATGCTAACCGCCCGTAGCCAATGGCATGAAAAGGTCGAAGGCTTTAACTCAGGTGCTGATGATTACCTAGGTAAGCCATTCCACACTCAAGAGCTACTGGTGCGCATTCAAGCGCTTATTCAGCGCGCCCACGGTAAAGCTAACACGCCTAATAAGCAGTTAACTTATGCCGGTGTTGCACTCGATGAAAGCCAGCAATCAGTGACAGTTGGCGAACAAACATTTGAACTCACTGCGATGGAATTTAGATTACTCAAAATCTTCTTAATGTCGCCTAAAAAGCTGTTATCAAAAGCCCAGCTTACCGATAAGCTGTATCAGTTTGATGATGAAAAAGAGAGTAATGTCGTCGAAGTTTACGTGACTCACCTGCGTAAAAAACTTGGCAAAACAGCCATTGAAACTCGCCGCGGACAAGGATATATCTTTCACGGTTTAGCACAATGATATCCATCCGCACCAAGCTAAGCCTGTGGTTAACAGGCTTAGTGGTGATCTCTACCGCTATCGGCATTATCTTTTTCGAGTCAATGCTACGCCAAGCGTTTCACGACTCGATTATTGCCAGACTTCAAGAAGACTTACAGCAAGTCCTACTCGCCACCCATTTAGATGATGGCACTTTCAGAATTGATGAAAATCAGCTATCTAGCTTCTATCGCCCAGTTTATTCAGGCCGTTACTATCAACTCGACCTACCGGAACAAGAGCTAAGATCACGCTCACTATGGGATCAACGCCTTGAAGTTGTCGATTTAGAAAAAGGCGAGACGCGCGCTTGGCAAACTAAAGGCCCGCAGAATCACGATATTCAATTATTATCGATTGGCCTAAAATCTGAGACCTCTGGCCTTAGCGCCACGTTAACCGTTGCCCAAGACTTAAGTATTGGTCGTAAAGTATTTACTGAAGTTTACGGCACTAAGTTTCTGGTCAACCTAGCCATGTTACTTGCCATGATTATGGGGATTTTCTTAGTCTTACGGCAGTCGTTTAAGCCCGTAAACCAAATGAAAGATACCTTGGCGAAACTACGTGAAGGCGAGATTTCATCATTCGATTTAAACTCTATTCCACTTGAATTGCAGCCGCTGGCTAAAAATTACAATGAGTTACTCACCTACTCGAGCAAACAAATTGAGCGTAGCCGTAATAACTTGGGCAATTTAAGCCATGGTCTTAAAACCCCGCTTGCAGTGATGCAGCAACAGGTTGAAGCGCTTTACTTAAAAGAGCCTGAGTCCGCAGAAGCACTGCAAAAACAGCTCGATTTAGTACATAAGATGATTGAGCGCAAACTGGCTGCTGCGCGCATCACGGGTGATATGCTACCTGCTGCGCAAATGCAGTTGCCAAAAGATATCGAAGACTTATCGCAAACACTCAATAAAGTACATCGCACTAAATCAATTCACTGCCGCTTTGATATTCCTAGTGGCATCACTCGTCTGCCGATGCATCGTGAAGACGGTATGGAGCTACTAGGTAACTTACTTGATAACGCTTATAAGTGGGCAAGGTCTGAAATACGCGTTTGTATTAGCCAACATGAGCAGCAGCTAAAGTTAAGTATTGAGGATGATGGCCCGGGTGTGGAAACCGAAGAGCTCGAATTATTAACTCACAGAGGCAAGCGCCTTGACGAGGCGACTATGGGGCATGGCTTAGGCTTATCAATCGTTAAAGATATTGCCGAGCAATATAAGATTGAACTCAAATTTGAACATAGCCAAAGTCTATCGGGGTTGAAAGTGACCTTATTGTTCTAATTCACTGAAGATTGGATCAACCAATAAAAAAACCGGAATCACTTCCGGTTTTTTATATTCAAGGTTAACCAGTGACTAGTTAACGTTGGTGCTTTCGAAAATCTTGTCCGCAGAGGCCGCTACAAAGCCCGTGTAAAGCTCACCGTCTGGTTTAGCATAGCGCAAGGCAAACTCATAAAAACAGCTAGGGATCTCAACCACAGCGTCTGAGAAGCTAACTGAGATCTTGTCAGCCATGGTCGATGATTGCTCAAGCAAAACTTCAGGCGTGCCTTTCACTTCACCGCCTGAAGCGTTCAATACAAAGCCTGCCGCCTTTAGTGCATCGTTAACTTCGAAAATTGTCTCATAACCCGGTAAATGGTTAATCGAAACTGTAAAATGGTTAGCACGATAACCAAATGCTGCAACCCAAGCAGCGTATTCACTTTCAGCTAAAAGCGCTTGATAAGTGTTACTGTCTAGCTCCCAGTGACGACCTGAATATAGGAAGTTATCTGCAGTCGTTGCTACGCTATCAATTTGCTCAATTAAGCCGTTAACCGTTGCTTGCAGCTCATCACTGAACTCTTCAACTAATAACTCTGAGATAAACACTTTTGGTTGCGTGCTATCAGGGTGCTCAAAGTGCTTAGCATTGAGCTTTTTAGCTTCAAACTTATAGTCGCCACATGCAACGTAGCCAATAGACTCGAAATGTGCGGCTAATACTTCAAGATTAACCTTAGCAATATTAAAGGTACGCAGTGCAATATGATCATTGATAATGGCATCACCTTTCGACAATAGCTGATGAACTTTTGCCGCCGATGGCGTCATTTCAATATAGTCTTGCCAAAGTGCTTCAAATAGCGCGTTTACATTCGTGTGCATGATTAACTCCTTTAAGCCTGCGTGCTTGCCTATATATTTTGTTGGTTGGCTGAGCGCACGAGGCGGTACACGTTTTAAAATTACTGCTTGCTTGTTTTATCGTAATAAACAAAAGGGAAGCGCCCCCGAGCGCTTCCCTTTTGAATTAACTACCTAAGCTTAAATACTCAAGCCAGGACTTAATGTTGCTGGCAGGCTAACTGCGTCAGCCTCAACCGATGCTACTGGGTAAGCACAGTAATCCGCGGCATAAAATGCGCTTGCTCTGTGGTTACCTGATGCACCTACACCACCAAATGGTGCGGCACCTGAAGCACCAGTGATCTGCTTATTCCAGTTAACGATACCCGCACGAATACGCGCTAAGAAGTAGTCATAATCTTCACGGCTATCAGCTAAAATACCTGCAGATAAACCGTAGCGAGTGGCGTTAGCTAGTTTAATAGCTTGATCAAAATCGCTATAACGCACCACCTGCAATAACGGGCCAAAGTATTCTTCATCTGGCAGTTCAATCACATCAGTTACATCAACAAGGCCTGGCGATACTAAACCTGTGCCAGCTTCTAGATGAGTTAGCTCAACTAAAACGTTAGCCCCTAGGTTAACTAAGTTACGCTGCGCTTCAACCATACCTTTTGCTGCTGCTTCTGAAATCATTGAGCCCATAAATGGTTGCGGTTGTGCGTTCCATGGTCCAACTTGAATTTGCTTAACAGCGGCAACCAGTTGCTCGAGTAGTGCATCACCAGCAGCGCCTTTTTCTACATATAAACGACGAGCACAAGTACAGCGCTGGCCAGCAGAAATATAAGCAGATTGAATAATATCGTGTACCGCAGCTTTGGTATCCGCCACATCTTTAATGATCAGTGGGTTGTTACCACCCATCTCAAGTGCCAAAATCTTACCAGGGTCGCCTGCATATTGCTGATGCAATATATGACCAGTGCGTGAGCTACCGGTAAAGAAAAGGCCGTCAATTTGTGGGTGAGCAGCAAGTGCTTTACCTGTTTCAACTTCACCTTGAACTAGGTTAATTACGCCTGCTGGCAAACCTGCTTGCTCCCAAAGCTTAAGCATTAGCTCAGCCACTTTCGGTGTAAGCTCTGATGGCTTAAACACAACAGTGTTACCCGCAAGTAATGCAGGAACAATGTGACCATTTGGTAGGTGACCAGGGAAGTTGTAAGGGCCAAATACAGCAACAACACCATGAGGTTTATGACGCAGAACTGCACGCCCTGCTGGCGTGTCGTTTTCAGTCGTGCCAGTACGCTTATTGTAAGCGGCTACTGACAAACCAATTTTACCAATCATCGCGCCCGCTTCAGTGGCGGTTTCCCACTGTGGTTTACCGGTTTCTTGAGCAATAACTTCGGCCATTTCAGCTTTGTTAGCTTCAAGCTGGTCGCGGTATGCTTCGACTATGGCTAGACGCGCTTCAAAGCCCAGCATAAACCAATCAAATTGTGCATTACGCGCAGCATCTACTGCGTTAGACACCTGCTCTGGTGTTGCAGTCTTGCTGCTCCAAATCACTTCTTGGTTTGCAGGGTTAATTGATGTCACTTCGTGACCTAAACCTGCTACCCATTTACCTTCAATAAATTGTGTCATTTTCTATTCCTACATTGGCAATACGCGGATCTGACCACCGTCTTTAACCATTAAGGCTGCTGCGGTTTGGGCATCTAAGATCACGTCATCGCTATCGTCAGTGACAGCTAAATTCACAGCTGTTGCGCGGTAATTTTCTAGTTCAGTATTGGAAACGATATAGCTTGTGGCATCGCTTGGAGTGTCGCCAATAGTGACAGTTAACAAGCGGCTTTCACGTACCGAGCGGATATCGTTTAAGTGACATTCAACGGTTGGGCCGGCATCAAAAATATCCACATAACCGCGACATCTAAAGCCTTCGGCTTGCAGTAGATTCAGTGCTGGACGAGTATTTGTGTGCACCTCACCAATCACCTTCTGCGCTTCTTTAGGTAACAAGCACACATAAACTGCATTTTTAGGCATCATCTCAGCCATAAATGCTTTTTGGCTTAAGCCTGACAGGTAATCAGCACGCACAAAATCAATACCTAAGAAGTGCTCTTGTAACCAACCATAAAATGGCGAGTTACCTTCTTCATCGCTTTCACCGCGCATTTCAGCAATCACAGTTTCGCCAAAGCGTTTAGCGTGCTGAGCTAAAAACAGGAAGCGGCTTCTTGAAAGCATGCGACCATTATTATTTTTACGGTAACTACTGCGTAAAAACAGCGTACAAAGCTCTGCTGCGCCGGTGTAGTCGTGACATAAGGTTAAGGTTTCAACTTCATTGCGAACATCAATCTGCTCTGAATGATAAACCTCTGTGCCTAATCGATAATGATAAAAAGCATCGACCATGCCTACCGCGGCTTCAATACCACAAGTACCGACAACCTCACCGGTTTCGGTATCTTCTAGCACCATCAGGTAGCCTTCATCGAATGGAGTATCGACTTGCTTAGTAAATGATTCTTCTACTCGAGCAATCTTACTGCGCAGCAAATCTTCATTTACAGGTAGAGATGTAAATCCGTGCCCTGACTCTTGGGCGATTTGATAAAGTGCTTCATAGTCAGTTGAGCGGATTGGACGTATAACTAGCATCTAGGAGTCTCCTCGCTATCACTTGTTGTTTAAGTTTGCCGGCCAAAGGCCAACAATCTAAACGTTCAAGCTTTCCTAAAGACAAAAAAGGAGCGCTACCGACGGTAACACTCCGTTTGCCATTTAGGCTTCGACTACTTTCGCTACGGCGCGCTCAAAGCGTGCTAGACCTTCGGCAATATCTGCTTCAGGAATAACTAGAGATGGCGTAAAGCGAACAACATTAGCGCCAGCAACTAGGCTCATTACGCCTTCGCTAATACCCGCAACTAAAAACTCTTTAGCACGGCCTTGGAATTTTTCATTCATGACCGCACCAATCAATAGACCTTGACCGCGAACTTCAGAGAACACGTCATATTTATCATTGATCTTAGTTAAGCCGTCACGCAGTAGCTGCTCACGTACTTTCACGCCGTTTAATACTTCTGGCGTGTTCACAACATCAAGTACTGCATTACCGATAGCACAAGCAAGTGGGTTACCACCGTAAGTAGAACCATGAGTACCAATTTTAAGGTGATCGGCAATCTCTTTGGTGGTTAGCATAGCTGCAATAGGGAAGCCACCGCCTAGTGCTTTTGCAGTAGTAAGTACATCAGGCACTACATCGCCACGCATATATGCGTATAGCTCACCTAGACGACCAACACCAGTTTGTACTTCATCAAATACCAATAGGGCGTTGTGCTTATCACATAGTGCGCGTACCGCTTTTAGGAACTCAGGATCAGCATCGATAATGCCCCCCTCACCTTGCAGTGGTTCCATCATAATTGCGCAGGTTTTATCTGAAATGACCGCTTCTAACGCAGCGATGTCATTGAAAGGAACATGAGTGATGCTTTGTGGTTTAGGACCAAAACCATCTGAATAGGCTGCTTGGCCACCAACACTTACGGTGAAAAAGGTACGACCATGGAAGGCTTTGTCAAAAGCGATAATTTGATCTTTTTCAGCACCAAACTTATCCATTGCATAACGACGAACAAGCTTTAGTGCCGCTTCGTTAGCTTCTGCACCTGAGTTAGCAAAATACACACGGTCAGCAAACGTTGCGTCAACTAGCTTAGTCGCTAACTCAAGTGCTGGCTCGTTAGTCATAACGTTAGCAAGGTGCCAAAGCTTCTCGCCTTGGGCCTTTAGTGCGCCAACAAGGGCAGGATGACAATGACCTAAACAGTTAACCGCAATACCACCAGCGAAGTCGATGTACTCTTTACCTTCTTGATCCCAAACTCGGCTCCCTTCGCCACGAACTGGAATAACCGCTGAAGGCGCATAGTTAGGCACCATTACTTCGTCAAATTGGGCACGTGTAAGATTCATATTAACGCTCATTGCTTCTCATCCTTCTAAAAATCGGCTTTTTACAAGCCGTATTCCCGCGTAATGTTTTTATGTTTCTGTAGGTAACATGGCGGTTGTTTGTCTAATCAAGAAGACATTATTAGCTAAAATGTGATCAAAATACCAGTTTTTAACAACCTTCAAGTGAGCTAGCTCTGTAAACAGTGCATAAAGATTTGAGTTTTAGAATTAACAAAGCGTATATAGCGGGGCTTTAAGCATAAATAGTCATAAAAAAGTTATTTAACGTCTAGTTACACTAGTTATTCACAGTTATTGAATAACTAATTGCAATAAAAGTGTCTTTTTTAGCTAAGTTTTGTGCAGTAAATATAGAGAAATACAGTGAGAGAGTTAGACAGTTCAAGCTAATAAGAATTGTATATTATTTAACTGTAGCGTTATCAGCTAACTGTCAACATAGCTGTTTCTGCATAAAACCATCAAAGTGAGCAAAAACAGCTGATAAACAATTAATCAATATAGATAAAAACCGTCAGATTTATGGGCAACAAATGCGCATTTACCAACAAAGTAATTACATACTTATATGTGCGCTATTGCATTATCGATGATAAATATCTTAAAAGCGCTCATAGAAAAACCTTTATGCACCTATGAGGCGGATTTTAAAATAATGGCAATTTACGGAAGTTTTGCCCACTCAACCTGATTAACTCTTGCTCTGACAGTTGATAATAATCAAACATCACTCGACTCTCAGCTGTGGTGATCTTATCAACCTCTTGCAACAGGTAAACTTTGGCATAGCAGTTCGCACGTTCAATCAAAGCTGAGTCTTCATCAAGATCTGCATATTTAAGGTGGGTGTCTATCGCCTTAAAGGTTTTAGCTAAGCGGCTATCTTTAAACTCAAGCAAGTAAAGCAATTGCCAATTGAGCGCATGACTATGAGCAAGCACTTGTTGATAGACATCTTTTGCAGGAAACTCTGTCGCTATCACCGCATCATAAAGGGCTTTATCACCACTGGCGCTAGCCTCTCTGAGCCAATTGCCCCACATATCATCAAACTCTTTACCACATTGATTGATAACACTCACGGTGCCAAGTTGACTCATCAAACTACAGCTATAAAGAAAAGCCATAGGCTTGTTATGTAATTGAGCTAAGGTTTGCGCTGCAATGGCGGCCACCACGGTATAACGCCACAGTTTACGACTTAACCACAGCATTTGTGTTTGACCACTAGGCATTAAGTTACGCAGGCAAAAGTAGGGAATTAATGCCTGTAAGTTCTCGATACCAATATAGTTGAGTACCAGCTTAATATCAGTAACTTGGACATCTGATGATTTAGGGCGACGATGCCTAAAACTTGAGCTGTTAAGCATGTTTATCAAGTCACGCTTTAACCAAGGTAACGACTCCACCAGCGGCCTAATACGCGCTAAATCAACTTGGTCAGCGTAGAGGAACTCTAATAGCGCAACCTGTTTTTCATCAAGTTTGGATGCGGCTAATACTTGTTCTGGAGATGATAATTGATGTTCGATATTAGCATTAACACTAGCGATAAGCTGGGTTGAAACTGCCTCAAACACTGCTTTGGCTTCATTTTGCTTTGCCAATCGCGCGCGAATAGCTTCGCGTTCAACCGCAAGCTTATTGGCATCCATTTCCAGCTCTGAGTTGATATCGTCAGCCATCGCGGCCACTTTTTCTTTACCGATAATCAACCGCTTGAGCAGCCGTTGCTCTACTTCGATTATTTGCGCTGGCTTAACCCCACCAGCAACTGAAATTGCCACGAATTAATCTTCTCCTACAAAACCTAAGCTCAGTTTACCTATTATACCAATTAGTATAAATCGTTAATTTTCCTTAGTTATAACAATAAAAAAGGCTTCATCATGAAGCCTTTTTAAGCGAGTAGTTATTTAAGCTCTTGCTCAAATAACTTATGAATACGGCGATATTCATCCAACCAACTTGATGGCTGGCGGAAGCCATGAGGTTCCACAGGATAAATGGCAGTTTCAAACATAGGTTTCTCAAGCTCGATTAGACGTTGTACTAGACGCACACTATCTTGGAAGAATACGTTGTCGTCCAATACACCACTCATGATAAGCAATGGCTTTTGCAAGCCGTCAGCATGCTCAATCGGCGAGCTACGCTCATAAGCGATTGGATCAACATATGGCGTATTGAGGATATTCGACGTATAAGGCGCATTATAATGTGCCCAATCCGTTACTGGACGCAGGGCAGCACCTGCTTGGAATAACTCAGGCTCATTAAACAGTGCCATAAAAGTTAAGAAGCCGCCGTAAGAGCCACCATAAGTACCGACTTTACCCGCATCAACATTGACGTTAGCCGCCATCCAATTAACACCATCTTTTAAATCTTGTACTTCCGGCGTGCCCATTTGACGGTACACTGCTGTGCGCCAATCGCGGCCGTAACCTTTCGAGCCTCTAAAATCCATGTCCATTACCACGTAGCCTTGCTGCGCTAATAGGTTATGGAACATAAACTCTCTGAAGTACCCTGAGAAGCCGTAATGAGCATTTTGCAGATAACCTGCGCCATGGTTAAAGATCACCGCTGGGTACTTATCTGCGTTGTCTTTACTGTAACCTTGCGGCAAGTAAACACGAGCATAAACTTCACCCGCACCATGGCTTGATGGCACAGCTACAACTTCTGGCGCTTGCCATGCGTAGTTTTTGAAGGCATCACTGGTGTAGTTAGTTAGCTGCTTAAGCTCGCCACCAATTGGCTGCACAAACAGTTCAGCAGGCTGAATACGAGTCGATGCATTTAATAGCAGTGCGCTGCCATCTGGGCTTAAAGTGTAATCAAGCTGGCCTTGCCACTGGGTTAACTGCTCATCCTTACCGGTAGCAATTTCAACGCGGTAAACGTTATCAATACCTGGGTGAGTCTTGTTAGCCTTGTAGTAAATAAACTGCGCTTTAGGGCCTAAGGTAACGTCACTCACCACAAACTTACCTTGAGTCAGTGCTTGTGGCTTTTCACCTTGCTGTTTTAGGTAAAGCTGAGAAAAGCCCGTTTCCTCAGAAAGATAGTAGATGCTATCACTATTAGGTAACCAACCATATTGGTTAAAGGTGTAGTTAATCCAAGCGTCATCATGCAGACGGTGCAGAGTAGTTAAACTGCCCTTATCTAAGTTAACTGTCGCAATCCAGCGGTCTTTGTTATCAACCGCTTCAAGCATTACCGCAACACTATCACCTGATCCTGACCATTGAATAGCACTTTGCGACCAGCCCCAGTCTTGCATTAGCTGGATATTACGCGGTGCTTTTTCACTCTTATAGCTTTCACCCTTAGCTTTGGCATTCTCAGCCTTAACCGCCGCTAACACATCTTCATCAAAGCCTGTTAGGCCTTCGATGGTAATATCTTTTTTACTATGGTTAGTTAAATCGAGCAGTACTAAACGCTCGCCGGGGTTTTTATCTTCAGCGACACGAGCGCGGGCAGGCACTGCATCTACATAGCCATCTTTACCTAAGTAATTTGGCATAATGTCGTGCTCACCACGCCAGCTGTAGCTCTTATCTTTAAGTGCCACAATCACATAGCGGCCGTTAGGAGACAGGCTTAAATTGGTCACTATCTCTTTATCGCCTAAATACCATGTCTTGGCCGACATAGTTGGATCTGCTTTGGTAAGCTCTGCCTTATAGTCTTGCTTAGCTTTAGCATTATCATGTTGCATCGCAACATACTGGATGAGTCGGTGTTGCTGCTTAGCAAGATAGTTTGATGGGTCTTGTACGCCTTTTGGCTCTGCTGCCATTTTGATATTAGCGATCTCTTCCACCAACCCAGAGTCTTGGTGAATTTTAAAAATATTATCACCCTGCCAATATGCGATATCACCATTAGTTAAAAAGCGTACCCCATCTACAGCTGTATTTTGACGAGTAAGTTGAGTTATCTTGCCGTTGTTTAAATCTTTAACAAACAGGTTGCCTTGATAGATATAAGCTTTGCGTGTTTTGTCATTGTTTAATACGCCTCGGCGCTGATCAGCTGTGTGAAGTTGATTTAGTGCCAACTCGCTTGCCGCGGTACCATCAATACTTTGCTGATAATAGGTTTTAGTTGGTGCACCGTGTGCTTGTCTTGCAAAGTAAATTGACTGACCGTCATCACTCCAATAGGCACCTTGAGCAAATAAGCCCATCCAATCAGGATTAGCCATAATTTGGTTTAAGGTTAATGCTTGATCGACTTGTGGCGGCACAGATAAGGCCACTTGGGTAGTTTGACTCGATACTTGATTAGAAGCCTGAACTTGTTCTGTAGAGTTATTGGTTGCGCTACAACCCGCTAAAACTGCCAATGAAAGTGCACTTATGCTGACATAACGAATCACGCTTTTCATATCCATCCCTATTATTATTGGTATTTTTGCGGACTTTTATACCACACTTTGGCAACGGGATTATCTGAAAAAGCGGTAAAATTTGTAACAGATGATAGGTTTTTCGCTGATTTTGCTATAACTTGCTAACAGTTCAAGCAACAAGGTTAGCTAGTATTAATGGTCTAATCGTCAAGCTTTATCGCAGACATACCCTCTTATCTGTTAGATAAAGCCTATAGCGTTCGCACCGGCTTCATAAGCTGAAGGCGTTAGCTTATCTTAATAAAATTTTCTAATAAATCATGCCCTTGCTGAGTCAGGATTGATTCTGGATGGAACTGCACACCGTAGATCTTTTTCGCCGGCATACTCATCGCCATGATCTCACGACCATGCAGCTCGTCGTCAAACCATGCATCAAGTACAAAGCCTTCAGGTACCTTATCCACCAGCAGTGAGTGATAACGAGTGACAGTAAGCGGATTCGCTAAACCACTAAATAAACCGCTATTGTTATGGATTATTGCACTAGTTTTGCCATGCATTACCCGCTTGGCGCGGATCACATTAGCACCAAAAACTTGGGCAATCGCTTGATGACCTAAGCAAACACCGAGGATCGGTAACTTACCAGCAAAATGGTTAATTATCGCCAACGACAGACCAGCCTCATTAGGTGAACAAGGGCCAGGAGAAATAACTAAATGATCGGGTGCCAGAGACTCTATCTCTGCGAGGGTGATTTCATCATTGCGCTTAACCAGAATATCTTGACCAAGCTGCTGAAAATACTGCACCAAATTAAAAGTAAATGAGTCGTAATTGTCGATCATTAAGATCATAAAGATCTAAGAACCTATGCTGCTGGCGTTATTTTTCTAACGAATAGCTTATTGCCTTGCTAGACCAATAACACTCAATATGGATGATTTGGGCGCAGATGCTATCACAGCCATCCGCTTTGATCATCTGAGTTTCTCGTCAAACAGCACTAAGCTAGATAACCTTTGATTAAAAGCACCCGCTATAGTTGCAAACCCCGGCGTTTGCGCAAGTTTTCTGTAACTCGCCTGCGCCTCAGGCCACAAGCCATCTAGCCAGTAACTTTGCCCTATTAATAATAAAGCCTGTCCTTGGAGCTGACTACGGCGCTGACGGGTATGTTTTATCTGCGCAGCACTGCCTAGTGGTAACGCTTGTAAGCCTACTTTAGCCCATGCAAAACGTGCCTTATCGCCCTGCTTTAATCCTGCAAACAACTGCCCCTGAAGTAGGTAAAAGTCATCATGCAGCTGGTTTTGGGTGGTGATATCAAAGCCCGCTAACATATCTAACGCTTGTTGGTAGCGCCCTGACAGCCAAGTATATTGCGCGCAAGCAAAATTCGCTGCGCTAAACTCTACGAGACTCGCTTTGGGATTAACTAACCTGCTGCAGCTTGCAGCTAAGTTGTAAGCTTTAATCTGAGCCAATAGCCCAATGCTATCTGTTGCACTGCTGGTATTATTTACCAGCAAGCTTGCAGCAATATCATTAGCAACAGCCGCCTCAACAAGCTGGTTGAGTCCAAGCTCACTGCGCATTAATACTTGCCAGGCACTGCGATTCACTGGCTCTAATGCTAGCCATTGCTCGGCGCTAGTTTTAGCAGCTTGCCAATGCTCTAATCCCAATTGACTGTAACTAATCAGCGGCCACCAATGGGGTTTAACTTGTTTGACGTCTTGAAGCAGCTCAGTTAATACCGCTTGATATTGCGCGAGTTGATAGTGCGCGTAGCCGCGCATGTAGCGCACCTGTGCCGCAATAGGTTGGTCTACATTTGCAAGGTTAACGCCTGCTAAACTGATTATCGCCGCCTCAAAATGTTCAAGCTGTAATTGTGCATGAGCGAGATTAATCGCAATATTGTCATTATTTGAATAAAGCTTATAAGCACGTTGCCAGCAACCAAGCGATTCGGCTTCAGAACCAGTATCGGCAATGGTTTTACAAGCATATTGAAATACCGTAGGGTGCGGAGTTGCTTGCTCAAGTAGCGGCTGCATCATAGCCAAAGCAGCATCATAATCCCTAGACTCTAACAATACGCTAGCTTTATTAAGCAAGTTAGACTCAAATCGATTCAGTGAGCGCCCTTGGTCTGCCTTTTCCTCTTGTTGAGAATGGCTGTAAAAACTCACTAAAGACCCACTGAATAAAAGCGCAAGTGCGAGCTGCTGAATACGTGTCATCACTAACTCACCTTGAAATTAATCGGTACATCAACAAACACCTTAACCGCCTCACCTGCTAATACCGCAGGCTTAAAGCGCCATTTACGCGCCGCCTCTATCGCAGATTGATCAAATACTTGTTTGGGCTCAGCCTCTAACACCTCAGCCTGACTCACTACGCCATCGGCCTCCACAATCAGCCGCAGTAAGACTTTACCGCCTTGCTTAAATTTACGGCCAGCGACAGGCATTTTTGGCTGAATAAAACGTAGCAATTCAGGCGCTTTATCAACATCTTTGATCCCAGCAATAACCGGAGCAATGCTAGGTAAACTCAAGCCGTTTAATGTAGGGGTTGCCATAACAGGCACTTGCAACGGCATATCGGCAACGGTTGGCATAATCGGCATACTGCTTGAAATCGGCGTTACCGCACTTGCGGTTACTGGTTTTGACTGCACTTTTTCAGGTTCAGATTGGCGCGGTTTATTTGGCGGTAACAAGGGCAGTGGTTGTGGCTCAAACTGCTGACTCAGCAGCCCTACTGTTTGGCTTTGATTTAAACTATTGGGTAAATAGTAGCAAAGTAAAATCGTTGCCATTAACGATAAAATAAACCTTACGGACTTAACCCCAACCACTTTCAATTGCACCGTAGCCATTATTGGATCTCTGACGCGACAGAACTAAAACTAATGCCTGCCTGTTTAGCAATATCGAGTACTTTAATTGTTACTCCGGTTGGGCAGTTAGTATCGGCGACCACCAAGAGTTTGGCTTTTGGCGTTTGACTGGCAATTTTTTGCAGCTTTCCCGGTAGATAGTAAATATCGATCTCTTTCGACTCAAAGTAAACCCGGCCTGTAGTGTCGAGCGTGACCACAATAGGACTACCATCAACACTGGTTGCCATGCTGGCTTGAGGACGCTTGATCTCAACTGACGCTTGCTGCACAAAGTTGGTCGACACAATAAAGAAAATCAGCAAAATAAACACCACATCCAGCATGGGTGTCATATTGATTTCAGGATCTTTATCTTGTCTAAATCGATCGCTAAGCATTAGTGCCCCCTGCTAATAAATTAGTATCGACACGATTCAATTTTCGTTGCCAGAAAAAGGCTAATATGGCGCCAGTTAACCCGACAAATAAACCTGTTTGCGTGGTCACCATTGCCATGGAGATCCCGGCTGAGATCACCGCAGGATCGTGAAAGCCATAATTAGCACCCGCATCAAACATGGCGATCATTCCGCTCACTGTACCGAGTAAACCAAGTAGCGGCGCCACCATAGCCAGCAATTTAACCCCTTGAAGATCGCCATACTGCTGAGCTTGAGCTTGTCTTAATGCTAACAAACGCAAGCGCTGATTAAGCCAATCACACTCGGTTGTTAGGCCAGTTTTATCCAAATCTGAGCTAGACTCTTTAAATAAAGCGCGACTCACTAACCACAACATCCATAAACAGCAGATAAATAGCGGCCACATCACTATGCCACCAAGCTCAATAAAGCCTAAAACAGCATTAAGAAAATGCGCTAGTGATGCTATAACACTACTTTGAACCATGGCCTGCCCCTTGCTCAAGATTGAGTGCTAGTAACAAGGCTGATTGCTGCTCCATATTCAAACTTAACGCTTGAGCGCGGCGCTTTAACGGGTAATGCAGTAACAATAAAGGCAATGCCACCAGCAAGCCTGCTTGAGTAGTAATCAGTGCTTTACTGATCCCTTGTGACAGCAACTTAGGATCGCTATTACCAAATTCAGTAAGTGATTGGAAAGTTTCAATCATGCCGGAAACTGTTCCCAACAAACCTAGCATCGGCGCCATTGCAGCAAGTAGCGCAATAAAGCCAAGGCCTCGTTCAAATTGCGTCATCTGTCTCAACATCAACCGCTTGAGTCGCTGATCCATTGCGTCAACACTACTGCCCTCAACAATGGCATCGGCTAGTACTTTCGCTGCGGGCACTCGAGACACACTCTGTAGTTGCTGCTTAATTTGTTGCAGATCTGCTTTAGTACTAGCATCGTTTTCAAGCTGAGCTAATGGCCGCCAATACAGTAAGACAACCGCACGCCAGAGGGCTATCAGTAATCCAAACGCTGCCAAAATAAGAATTGGCCACAAAACTTCGCCACCATCTTTTACCCATTGGCCAAGGCTTTGCTTTTGCGCCAAGCTTGGCAGCATACGGCCTTGGCTTAAATCCATTGCCACTAGTTGAGTTTCACCATCTATCCACGCTTTGAGTCGCTGGCTAACATCACTATCAACAGGTGTAATAGCGGTTGGCAGTTTGTCAGTAAAAGCAATGAAGCTCGGTAAATCAGTGTCTGTTACCGCCATTAAGCCACCAATGACAAATAGCTCTTTGGTGCTAACACTGCCATCTGCTTGACTTATTGCTGCTGAAGCACGGGCAACTTGTGCGGTCATCTGCATATCGTCAACAGCGTAATCAACAAGCTCATTAAGCTGCTTCAGACTTGGAAAACCAGAGCTTGCCTTAGCGACAGCTAAACTTGGCTCTCGTTGCACTTCAACTAAGCTGGTAGGGCTTTGCTGCCATTGCTGCGATAAGCTACTCAGCGCTTTTTGATAAGCCCCTTGAACCAACTGCATATCATCAACAGCGAGTTGATAACTACTGGTTAATTGCCGCTTTTGCTGAGTAAGTGCGACTAATTGCTCATTTAATGCTGTTAATTGTGCGCGTTTACTGGCTAACCTTGCGCTTAACGCTTGTTGGTTAGATTTTACCTCATCGATCTCTTGCTTTAACTGACGATCCCAAACTGCATTTTGCTGACGGATATCTGCTGCTCGCTTATCGATTTGAGTCTTTTGCTGCTGATAATGACCAGCAGCTTTGCTCACTTGAGTACTTGCAAAAGCTTGGTCTTGAGCAAAAGCTTGAATAGAGGCACTAAATAGTAAAATTGCAATCACAGTTCTCATTGCTCTTGCCCCCCTAATGGAAGGCTCACAATTTGCGCCACCTGTTTATTAGCTGTGATAGCCATGGCTACTTTAATGTCACCTTGTTGATCAACAGGTAATGGCCGCCACTGACGGGACTCAATATCAAACCAACCTAAATGTTGTTCATCTGGAGTGATATAAAACCAAGATAAACGTCCTAGTCGCAATAAATTAACCTGCACTGGTTGCTCATCGATTGCGATAACCTCTTGGGTTAACTGCTGGCCATAACCATAAGCAACCTCGATGGTCATCACATCAAGGAGCCGTCTAAAACGCTCGGCTAATGGCAGATCGTGGCTATCCATTGCAGTACGTAAAAATGCTAAGCGACGCTTACGCTCATCAAAGTCAAACGGAAGATCGCTGCTCACTTGACGCTCCAACATGGCATACCAGATCTCAAGCTGTGGCTCGAGCTCCTGCTTTAATGCGCTTATCGTGGCAATGTCTTGTTGCAACTGCGCAACCTCAGCTTGCAATGAGGCTAAGTATCTTTGCTGTTTTTGCAGCTGATACTCAGTCCAGTAAAGCTCACCCAAGTCTTGTTGTTGCTGCGACAAAGACTGTGCTTTTTGCTGTTGCCATGCAGCAGCTTCTTCGCCAAGCTGCACTGCTTGCATCACAGGTTGTTGTATTTGTTCGCGCCAGCGTTCAGCTAACTGACTGCTTGAGTCTGTCACTGCTGCAGTCGCATTAACGTTGAGCGGCAATACACTAAAGGCGACCAATAAACCGATATAAACTCGAGCTAGCATTTGCGGCCCCCTTTTTTGATTGAACGACGCCAAAACACCAACCCTTGTAACAGTAAACTCAGCAGCAATAGGCAGTAACAGATAAAGAAATAGTTAATCAGCGGGTTATGTACCGCTAGCACCTTAACTTGCACCCCTTTTGCCTGCTGTTGATATGGCACACGAAAGTCCGTCACCGTGATATACAGATCGCCCCAGTTGAATGGACGCAGAAAACCAGCATGACCACTGACGGTTTGCTCGCCATTGCTTACCTTAAAATAAGCATTGTTTATGCGCGGATCGAATACCTCTACGCTACGACGTGTGATGCGACCTGCCGGGCTAAAACCTGCTTCATCTTCGATGATTTGACTAACATCGTTGCGATAATCAACTTTGACTAACTCAATTTGGTAGCGTCCACTGTTAAAACGCTCTCCTTGATGCAACACAACACTGTCGTGACCATGAATAAACACTAAGTCGACGCCATGAAAGATGAACACTAACAAGGTCAGGATATGGATCGGCAGCATCATGATCCGTGGACTGCGCCAGCGCTTATGACGCCAAGTTGGCAACAAATCGCGCCAAGAACAAAGTGCAGTGTTTAACCCAAGTAGAAACATCAAACCAAATAGCCCTGCCAGCCAACTTGCCACAATAGGCGCGTTGGCTAAACTCTGCATCCACTGCGACATAGGCAGTTCATTAAGTGAGCGTAATACTTGGCGATAAACATCTTGTTCACTCATCGCAACGCCAAGGGCAAACCACACCGACAGCAGCAATAGCAATACAAAAGCTAACCGCATTGAAAACAACCAGTTCATTGTCATGACAGGCGATACCCCAACATCAATACACAAATAAAACCAAGCACCGCAGCCTTGCCTAATGCCAGCGCTTTACCATTAGCAAACCAAGCTTTTGGTAGGTGAAACACTAAGATAAATAACAGGTAAGTCAGCGCCGAGAAAAAGAAGTGGCCACTCCAACTCCAGCTGCGCCCCCAGCCGATAAATGCCCAATAGCTCCCCGCAATTTCGCCGCCAAGAAACGCTGTGCCGGCAAGAAGACTCAATAGATGACTATGACTCTCTAATCGCACATCACGACCGAATGCATGCAATAAGTACCCCACACAAGCAGCGATAGCTAAACCTAGTGCAATGGGACGAGAAAGGAAGAATAGTTGTGCCCAAAGGGATGTCAGCATGGCACTGTCACCCATTGGTGGCTCAAGGTTTTTACTATAGATAAGTAGCAATAGCGCAAAGCCGCTAACTATCCATGCATAGCGAGCTTGTAAAGCATTACGGATTGGTAAAATGCACACAGCTAACGAGCTAACAATGGCTGTGACCACTAAATATGTTGTCACGCTACTACCAGGAAATAGCAAGCTATTGGCATTAATTAAGGTCAGCGTTGTCACCGACAACGCGAGCACGACCACACAGGCAAGACGCGCAGCGATAAAGCGCTGCTCAAGTGTACTCGTTTGATTCAAGCTGACATCTTTCATTGGCTTTGCTCACTTACAAAAGCTGCAGTCTCTGCGTTAATAAACTGCATAAGCTTTTGTGCTAAATGCGCATCTTCAATATCGATAACTTCAGGGTTATGCAGCGACCAATGGCGACAAACTTGCTCAATCAAGTTTGGCCGTACCACCCAGATATGGCGGCTATTTGCCACTGCGAGTAGTGGCGCGATTTGCTTACCAAAGCCTTGGCCACCAAGCTCCATCGGGCCAATTTCATCGACTATACAGATATCGCCTTGGTTAACGTTATTATGATCAAGGGCTTGTAAACCAAGGGCCAATCCGGCTTCAGTAAAACTAAAACGAGTGCCGGTTTTCTTATCTAACACGCCAGTACGATGGCCAAATAGACAACGCTCACCTGTGGCGATATCAACAATGTCGCTACTAAAACGGCGACCATCTTTCATTACACCGGGGCAAAGCATGCCTTTTAATTTAATCTGCTGCTGTTGGCACTGCTCAATGAATGCTGCTAAAGCGGTGGTTTTCCCGCTACCGCTTTCACCAGTTACAATCAGCACTTTGCTGAGGCTCAAGCCCAATACGTTTTGCGGCATAAAAAACTCCTGCGAGGCAACTTGATAGCTGGCTGTAGCCAAACCATATAGTCGACTGATATTTTTACTGGTCATTACAGCGCTGCGCTCGCCGTAATCCAATACCTTGCCGTGCTCCAACAGCAGCACTTTGTCTGCGTATAACTGAGCCAGATTTGGATCATGCAAAATCGCAATCACTGCGGTGTTAGATTCAACACAACTGCGTTTGACCTGAGAAAGAATTTGAAATTTATTGCGATAATCAAGATGGTTAGTCGGCTCATCAAGCAGCAATAACTGCTCACTCTGAAACAAGGCTCTGGCGAGCATAACCAGTTGACGCTCGCCACCTGATAAGCGGTTATAGTCCGCCTTGGCTAAACCGCCGACATCAAGCAACTGCATAACTCTTTTAGCGTCATGAATGTCTTGCTCTGAAGGTGATTCAAAAGTTGATAAAAACGGCGTCCGTCCCATTACCACCATTTCCAGCGCAGTAAAAGCAAAGGCGGTTTCTTGTTGCTGCGGCACTAATGCCATCTGCTGTGCTATTTCTGCACGAGTCATATTGTTTAACGGCTGACCATTCAGCTTAACTCGCCCTTTGCTTGGTTGATTTAAACCACACAGACAATTCATTAGTGTCGTTTTACCCGCACCATTAGCGCCTAGAACAGCTAAAAACTCGCCTGCCGCCAGCTCAAAGCTGACACCTTGTAATAGTTGCTTGCCCGCAACAGCAAAGCTCACATTCTCAACCGCTAGCATTAATACGCGCCTCCCTGACGAAAACGAAACAGTAAGAAGGCAAATAAAGGCGCACCAACCAATGAGGTGACAATGCCAATGGGGATCTCCATACTAAAGCTCGCCCTAGCAACGCTATCTGCTAGTAGCAAAAACATGGCGCCAACTGCAGTCGATAACGGGATTAAGCGCATATTGTTAGCGCCAGTGAAGGTGCGCACCATATGTGGCACCACTAGGCCTATCCAAGCGACAGAGCCTACAGTTGCCACACATGAAGCCACGATAAATGAACTAATTACTATCAGCACCATACGCAGCCTTGCAGGCTCAACCCCAAGGCTACGGCATTGACTATCACCTAAGCAGAGCACATTGAGTCGATAACGCAGTGTATGAATAAGCCCATAACCTACAGCCACAGGCACTATAAGCTGTGCGACCGTGCTCCAACTACTTACCGACAAAGAGCCCATTAACCAAAATACAATCGCAGGTAACTCGCCATAGGGATCGGCTAATGCTTTTAACATGGTCAAGCCAGCACCAAATATCGAACCAACAATAATGCCGGTCATAATCATTAGCAGTAGGCTGTTGCTACCAAAGCGCTTTGCCATGAACATAGCTGCACAAGTAGCGGCGAGTCCGCAAGCAAAAGCTAATAACTGCACCATCAACCAACTGCTTCCTGGCAGGATCAAGCCCATAGCTGCGCCAAACAAGCAGCCTGAAGCTACGCCTAAAATATCCGGTGACACCAAAGGGTTACGAAACACACCTTGATACACGGCGCCAGATACGGCAAGACCTGCACCAACGATCAGAGCTGTCAATAAACGCGGAAAGCGGATCAACAAAATAACCCTTTCTTCTTGGGTTAAGTTATCTGGCACTTGCCCTGTAAGTAATAAGCTACCTAATACGGACGGCAGCTTTTGAATAGCGCTGAATAAGTCGCTGGGGTTAATCGAAAAACGCCCAGCACAAAGACCCACCAGACCAACTACAATGGCCACGCCAAGCCATTGAACCGGTTGTAGCGCGCGTGTTTTTGCTACAAACATTGGTTCATCTCTTGCAGCGGAGACAGGCAAGCATCACCAAAGGCGACTTGATAGTAGTGAGCGATTTCGGCATCTACATCGATGTTTTTAAATCGTTCAGGGTAAGCGTTAACCGCAATATAAAGTGCCCCTGCCATTGCCATCGGTGACGGCATATCCCAGAAACTGCCTTTAGGTATTTTGATCTGCGGTAGCTCAGCAATTTGCGTCATCAGTGACTTTTTAAGTTGCTCATCAACTTTGGTCGAATCATTAGACTCGCGTACAAGCAATTGCGGCTGCCAAAGGAGTAACTGCTCTGCATTCACTTTAGGGTAAAAGCCAGGCACTCCTGTTGCGACATTTTTAAGACCTGCAACAGCCATTAGCTGATGTTGAAACATCTGCTCACTGGCGGTACGGTATAGATCTGAACTATTGGCGTAATACGCATTTAAGCGTTGATCGTCACTTAGCCCTTTCAACCCAGTTTCAATAATCTCTGCTAAACGCTGGTTCTCAGCCGCGATCTTAGCCGCCTTGTCTTCTGTGCCCGTTGCTTTTGCTAATAACGACAGCACAACTTCACTATCTTTAAAGCTTTCAGGCTGAATAACTAAGCAAGCAATACCTAATGAGGTCAGACGGTCTGCCAATCTATAGCCATCTTTTTTACCAAAGACTAAAACCAGATCCGGCTTTAATGCGACGATAGTTTCTAAGCTAGTTCCAGCCGAGCGACTGCCGATCACTAAAGGCTCTCGTTCACCTAAAATACGATTAATAAATGGCGAATGCTTGGTACTACCGCCAATACCGACCAATTGATCTTCAAGGCCAAGGCTTAGAGAGAAAAGGTTTGCAGGGGTAAACGTCGTCACAATGCGTGAGGCAGGCTTTGACAGCACCACCTCACGGCCTTGTTGATCGACCAAGTGTATCGGCGCCGCCGATACACTTGAAAGACCACAAAGGAGAATGACAACAGCACTAAATAGTCTGTCTAACATTCCAATTCCTTAGAAGCGGTACTTTACGCCAACTTCATAAGAACGACCTTCGTTTGGCTGGCCGTATCCTTCGTAGTGCGACTCATCGAGTAGGTTATTAAGGTTCACATAAGCAGAAAGCTGCGGTGTAATGGCCTTTTTAATACCCATATCGATAGTTAAGGTATCAGACTCCCACTCTTGTGAGCGCTCGTCGATTAGGATGTCAGTGCGGTAACGAACACGTAGGTTACTATCAATATCTAACCAAGGCTGGTACCAGTTAACGATCGCTGTAACTGAATCTTTTGGAATATCACGGAAGTAATCAGAGTCACGGTTTTCGCTCTTGTTACGTGCGTGAGTATAAGTGTAATCAAGTGATAAGCTGATGTTTTCAGTCAGCTGGCTTAAGGTGCTGATCTCAATACCGTAAAACTCTGACTTACCAATGTTTTGGTAAACTTCAAGATCCCAACCTGGATCATTTGGATCTGGTAGGTAGGTTTCAACAATTTTGTCACTGATATCGTGATAGAACAGACCCACGTCGATGCTATTTAACAAACTGTGGCTAAAGTCATTTTTCCAACCTAAGGTGTAACTCGTATTACGTTCAGGCTTTAGATCGTGACGTGCACCGGTATCGTCAAACATCTCGGTGAAAGTAGCAAAACGCGTTTTTTGTGCGATAGAACCGTAAACAAGACCCGCATTATCAAAGGTGTAGCTCATACCTAACATAGGATCTAAGGTATCTGAACCATCTTCACCCGGTGTTGCATCATTGCCACGATCTTCAACAATCGTTTGCTTATGCCAAGCAATACCTGCAACCACATTTAGCGCACCAAAGGTCATAGTATCTTCGGCTGCAACACTGATAGTATCAAGCTGAGAGCGCTCATACCCGTGAGAACGGTCTACATCAACGTAGGCAACATTCTTCTTTTTGTGCACATCATTTTTATAGTTAACAGACAGGCTTAAGCTATTCCAGTCTGCTAATGCCATGTCGGTAAACAGAGCACCACCGGCAGTGTAGTCACTGTAGCTACTGGTTGCTAACTTAAGATCTTTATCAGGATTATCGTATGAATCATAACTGTCGTTATGCATGTGGTAATAACCTAATGCACGCACTGTTAGCCAATCATTTACGCGATGTAAACCACTTAGATCCATACCGGTATCTTTGTACTCTGAAATATCAGCAAAGCTACTAAAATCACTAAACACTTTGTTATAGCGAGTGTTGTATGGCAGCTCTCGATCAGAGTCTAGGCTAAATACGCTGGCAAAAAGTTCTGTGCTTTCATTGGCGTAACCACCACGTACCCAGATGTTAGTCGATTCATAAGCTGAGTTATCGCGCTTACCACCATCTTCAACGACCATTTGCTTAGGCAGATCGCCAAACTTGTCTTTGATGTCTGAAAGAACAGGCTCAAAGTCATTCGACATACGCATCGCATCACGGCCGCGGTGATCAACTGAAGCAAATAAGCTAAAGCCATTTTTACCTAGACTGATTGAACCTGCTTGGTGGTTTTGCCCCATTTGACCGAATGAAGCGTTAATGTCACCACTAACACCTTCTTGGCCTTTCTTAGTGATAATGTTAACCACGCCGCCCATACCGTTTGGGCCGTAAAGCACTGAAGATGCGCCTTTTACCACATCAATCTTAGCAATGATGTTAGCTGGAATTTGGTTAAGATCTAACTGGCCATAGTTAGTTTCGTAATATGGCACACCGTCAAGCAGGATAAGTACCTTATCTTGTTCAAAACCCTGTATAGTCAGGAACTTCTCACCTTTACTCGACTGAGCAACGTGGACACCTGGCACATAATCCAAAGCATCGGCAGCCGTTTTTGCACCAATCAGTTCGATCTGCTCTGCGGTCATAGTGTTGTTGATAGCGATATCTTTAACACCGGTTTGCTCTGATACGACAATTTCACCAAGTGAAAACACGTCATTAGCTTCGTTAGCCATTACGGCTTGGCTTGATAGTAGGCCGCTGATGATAATTGCGATTTTAGTATTTCTTGTTTTGATCACCTAAGACTCCGATCTGCTCGTTGTAGTGGCCAAGCTAACTTATGTGGAATGTTATTTAGCCAAAAATTCGCGCGTATCTTAGACTTATTCTGCGACGAGAAGTTGTTGAAAAACTCAAGTCTAGACAGTCATCACCCTATAAAAAACCAATTACGACATGACGACTTATTATTACATGACAGAAAGGACAAATAGTCACAAGTGGACAGATTGGGAGCATAGTTTGTCTACAAAACCTAAGAGCTCAGAGATGATTAATTTTTAGCTGCGATCAAGTGCGATAAATAATCCCTAATTTACAGGCACAAAAAAGCCAGTCGATAGACTGGCTTTTAAATATCTTAAACCTAATAAACTAGATTTACTTCACCAAAGTAAGGTGACCGCGACGCTTAGGCTCTTTCGCCTCTGCAGTTTCGGTTTCAGGTTCGCCGGTTTCGGCAACCGGCTCTTTCACTACTGAAAGTCCCGATTCTTCTTCGATGTCATCGTCAAGCTGATAAGCTTCCTCTAACTCAAAGACTGTACCTGCGCCATTCTCTCTGGCATAGATAGCTACAATAGAAGCCATCGGCAATAGCACCTGCTGAGGAACTCCACCAAAACGCGCGCTGAACTCAATAAACTCATTAGTGATCTGTAGGCCACCTACAGCACTTTCAGTAATATTCAGTACAATTTGACCATCTTTAACATATTGCTGTGGAACTTGCGTGCCTGGCACATAAGCGTCTACAACAACATGGGGCGTTAACTGGTTATCCATCAACCAATCATAATAAGCCCGCAGCAAGTATGGACGGTTCGGGGTTAGCTCTTTCATTAGATACCCATGCGCATTTCGCGCTCAGTCTCAGTCAAAGATGCTTTAAATGATTCACGATCGAATAAACGTGTCATGTAAGCTTTGATATCTTTAGCTGTACGGCTATCTAGCTCAATACCTAGTACAGGTAAACGCCATAATAATGGGCCAAGATAGCAATCCGCTAAGCCAAATTCTTCGCTCATGAAGTAAGGCACTTCACCGAAGATTGGTGCGATAGCAGTAAGACCTTCTTGAAGCTCTTTACGAGCAGCATCAGCACGGTCGCCTTTACGGATACGCTCTACAAGTGCGTACCAGTCTTCCTCGATGCGGTGCATCCATAGGCGCGTTTGACCACGTGAAACCGGATAAACAGGCATTAGTGGAGGATGAGGGAAACGCTCATCTAGGTATTCCATAATGATACGAGAGTTATAAAGAACTAGCTCTCTGTCTACCAAAGTTGGCACTGTGTTGTACGGGTTAAGCTCGATCAAGTCTTCAGGGATCTCATTTGGATCAACTTGCAGAACGTCAACTGTTACACCTTTTTCAGCAAGCACGATACGTACTTGGTGGCTATAAAGGTCGTCTGCACCTGAATACAGGGTCATGATTGAGCGTTTATTGGCAGCAACAGCCATTGATACCCTCCGGGATTCACAAGTAAAAAGCAAAAAATGCAAACGTAAACGAGGAGCAAGGCTCCCCGTTTACAATTTGCGGATAATACATTCTAACCTTTATTTTAGGTTAGTGTACATCTTTCCAGTACTCTTTCTTTAAGAGGTAGGCCACAATAAAGAAAATAAATAAGAAGCCTAACACCCACCAACCTAGTCTTTCGCGCTCTAGCTTAATAGGGTCACCTGAGTAAACCAAGAATCCTGTGATATCACGAACCACTTGGTCATACTCTTCGGCAGATAATGCTCCACCACTAGCGACAATTGTTCCATCTTCTTGTTTAACCGGAAGACCTTGAAGATCTTCTAGTACATGCGGCATACCAACCATTGGGAAAATTGTATTATTTACGCCAAATGGACGACTTTCATCTTTATAAAAACCATGCAGATAAGAGTAAATCCAATCTTCACCACGCACTCGAGCAACCAAAGTTAGATCCGGTGGCGCCGCACCGAACCATTTAGCCGCGTCAGCGTCAGGAATGGCATTTTCCATTAGTTCGCCAATTTTAGCGCCTTCAGGAAGGTACTTAGCACGCATCTCATCAATCGGGATATTTAAATCCTCAGCAACGCGGCCATAGCGTTGATATTGAGTACTGTGACAACCTGCGCAGTTTTCTTGGAATAACTCCAATCCACGTTGCAGTGACTCAGTATCATTAAGATCGATATTGGCTTTATCAAGTGGGGCGCCACCACCAGCGGCAACCGCTAGTGTTGGAACCAATGCAACTAATGCTATAAGTAGTTTTTTCATTAGTGTGTCAACCTCTCTGGTACAGGCTTAGTCTTTTCGTTCTTACTGTAAATCCATAGGAACAAGAAGAAACCAAAGTAAGTTATCGTGAAGATACGCGCAGCGATTGTTAGAGCTGGAGTCGCTGGTACTGCACCTAAGTAACCTAATACTAAGAATGAAACTGCAAACTGACTGATGTTCAATTTGTGCGTCAAGCTACGGTAACGGATTGACTTAACATTACAACGGTCTAGCCATGGCAAGATAAACAGCACACCAATTGCCAAGCCCATGCCGATAACACCCATCAGCTTATCAGGGATAGCACGTAAGATTGCGTAGAAAGGTGTGAAATACCAAACCGGTGCAATATGCTCAGGTGTCTTCATCGGGTTAGCCGCTTCAAAGTTCGGCTTTTCAAGGAAGTAACCACCACCTTCAGGCATAAAGAACAACACATAACAGAAAACAATTAGGAAGCCAGCAACACCCATGATGTCTTTAACTGTGTAGTAAGGGTGGAATGGAATACCATCTTTTGGCCAGCCATTTTCATCTTTGTTCTTCTTGATTTCGATACCGTCAGGGTTATTTGAACCCACTTCATGCAATGCAATTAGGTGTAAGAACACCAACACAACAAGCACTAGTGGCAATGCAATTACATGCAAGGCGAAGAAACGGTTTAGGGTTGCGCCAGAGACAACAAAGTCACCGCGGATCCACAATGTTAGGTCATCACCAATAACTGGGATTGCGCCAAACAATGAAATAATTACCTGTGCACCCCAGTAAGACATTTGTCCCCAAGGTAGCAAGTAACCCATAAATGCTTCAGCCATCAACACTAGGAAGATAAGCATACCGAATAGCCACAGAAGTTCTCTTGGCTTCTGGTATGAACCATAGATAAGACCACGGAACATATGCAGATAAATCACCACAAAGAAAGCGGAGGCCCCCGTGGAATGCATATACCTGAGTAACCAACCGTATTCAACATCACGCATGATGTATTCGATAGATGCGAATGCACCTTCGGCTGTTGGTACGTAATTCATGGTTAACCAAATACCTGTCAGTAATTGGTTAACAAGTACTAGCATGGCTAATGAGCCAAAGAAGTACCAAAAGTTAAAATTTGATGGTGTCGCATATTGGCCTACATGACGGTTGTAGGTTGCAGTCATGGGGATGCGTTCATCAATCCAGCTAACAATGTTCTTAACCATTACGCTGCTCCTTTATCAACACCAATTAGCACAGTGCTATCATCAAGATACTGATGCGGTGGGATAACCAAGTTCAACGGCGCTGGTACACCTTGGAATACACGACCAGCCATATCGAACTTAGAACCATGACAAGGACAGAAGAAGCCTGAAGCGACACCCTCTACTTGCTCACCAAATGTGTCTGGTAGGTAAGTTGGAGAACAACCAAGATGAGTACATAGGCCAACGGCTATGAAAAACTCAGCCTTAATTGAACGAACAGTATTCTGTGCATATGCAGGCTGCTGTGGTTCTACAGAGTCTGGATCGCGAAGTTGACCATCGATTGCTGGCAGACCATCCAAGATCTCCTGCGTACGGCGAACAACCCATACAGGTTTACCACGCCATTCAACTCGAATAAGTTGACCTGGCTCTACTTTACTAATGTTTACTTCTACCGGCGCACCTGCTGCTTTCGCTTTGGCACTCGGATTCCATGACTTTATAAACGGAACCGCTACAGCAGCGGCACCAGCACCACCAACTACGGCGGTGGCTGCGGTCAGAAATCTGCGACGTCCGGTATCGACTGGCGCATTGCTCATCCACTTGTCTCCAGAGAGTGTTGGAATTTTTGTTTTATCTGTCTTCTTCTAAGTTGAATCGAACTTAAATCGGATCCTAAACTTGAAGCGCGGCTCATTATAGCCAAAAATTAGAACCAGATCATAGTTAAAACGCTCAACTTAGTTAACTATGTTGCTTTTAGTGCTACTTCTGCATAAAAAGACCGCATCTGAACCAACATAATCGCTAAAATTTCGTAGCAGAACATTGCAAAATATTTCATTCATAGTCCACTAAATTAGCAACTTAGCTCATATTAGTGATTTTTTTGCTGGCTATAATGCAATAGTTGACTCAATAGGTAGGAATTAGCGCTAGTAAATAATATGGCGATTTTAAGACACAAAAAAGGCCTAACTAAGTGTTAGGCCTTTTAATTAACTATAAAGCTGACTATTTGCCAGTTGAGCTATTCATGTATCTAAAGAACTCACTATCAGGCTCAAGAACCATGACGTCTTTGTCGCCAGAGAAACTTGCTTTGTAAGCATCTAAACTACGCATGAAGCTAAAGAACTCTGGGTCTTTAGTATATGCATCAGCATAAATCTTAGCAGCTTCAGCATCACCTTCACCACGAGTAGTCAGTGCTTTACGCTCTGCTTCTGCAGTTTGAATGGTTACACTTGCATCTGTCTTAGCACGAATGATCTCTGCTTGCTCTTGACCTTGAGCGCGGTGCTCTTTAGCCACAGCTTGACGTTCTGCACGCATACGCTGGTAAATACTAGTACTCACGTTTGCAGGTAAGTTAATTTGCTTAACTCGCACGTCTACAACTTCAACACCTAAATCTTCAGCGCTTTCAGCTGCATTCTTTAATGCATCTGATTGCAGCTCATCACGGCTACCCGATACGATTTCTTTAATCGTACGACGACCGAACTCTGTACGAAGATCGTTGTTAATTTTACGCTGTAGTAACGTTTCTGCGTTCGCCTTAATACCACCGTTGGTAGAAAGATAGTAACGTTCGAAATCTTTAATGCGCCATTTCACGTATGAATCGACCATCAAATCTTTCTTTTCAGAAGTAACAAAGCGATCTGCTGCACCATCTAATGTCTGCACCCTTGCATCCATAAACTTGATTTTATCAAGCATAGGGATCTTAAAGTGAAGACCTGGGCTATAAACGCGAGTTACGCCGTCATCTTTAAGCACTTTACCAAATCGAGAAACAATCGCTCTTTCGCCTTCATTCACCACTAAAATTGAAGTCAAAGAGATAGCAATAAGTATTGCTACTATAATCGATGTAAATCTACCCATTGCTTAGTTCCTCCCCGACGAGCGTTCACCACGCGATGGACGACCATCTAGTGGCATGCTGCTGTTATTATGAGTTGTACTATTAACTGACATAACAGGCGTAGCCGGTTTGCTCTTAGCACTTGCAGACTTATTAGACTGACTGTTTTGCATCAACTTATCTAACGGTAGATACATTAAGTTGCCGCTATTTTTAGCATCAATAAGCACTTTGTTTGTGCCGCTCATAACTTCTTGCATCGTATCGAAATACATACGTTCACGAGTTACTTCTGGTGCATCTTGATACTCAGGCAATAGCTGCTCAAAACGAGCCACTTTACCTTTAGCTTCTAGAATGACTCTTTGCTTATAAGCAATAGCCTGTTGATCCATACGCTGTACAGTACCACGAACCTTTGGCTCTAACTGACGAGAGTATGCTTCAGCTTCACGAATGAAACGCTGCTCATCCTCTTGCGCGGCAATCGCGTCATCAAAGGCATCTTTTACCTCTTCTGGCGGACGAGCTGGCAAGAAGTTAACGTCAACAACCGTAATACCTAGCTCATATGGCTTGATAATACGTTCGATTTCATCCCAAGTATCACGACGAATTTTATCTCGACCTGTAGTCAAAATATCATCCATTGTGTTGTGACCAATAACGTAACGTAACGCACTGTCAGTTGCTTCACGCAAACTGGCATCCGCATCAACTACGCTATACAGGTAATCTTTTGCCTTACTAACACGATACTGAACGTCAAGTTGTACTAAAACCACGTTTTCATCAGCTGTTAGCATGCTGCCAGATGCAGGGATAGAGCGCACTGTTTGTACGTTTACCGGTGTCACTTCATCTATAAAAGTGGCTTTCCACTGAAGACCAGGATCGACTTCACCGATATATTCACCGAAACGTAGCGCAACACCTTTTTCAGCTTCTTTTACTGTATAGAAGCCCGAAAGGCCCCATACAACAACCGCGATCACCAAAACAATAACTAAGCTAGCACCGCTTACGCTGCCACCAGAGCCATTGCCTTTGCCGCCAAAGCGCTTCGAAAGGTTACGAAAAACTTCATCTAAATCCGGTGGTCCTTTATCATTACCACCTTTATTGCCATTTCCCCAAGGGTCTTGACCCTTGTTACCGGGCTCGTTCCAAGCCATTTAGTACTCCATAAGTGTATGAAATAAACGAGATTACTAAAATACTTAATTATGCGACGACTGGGTCGACCACAAAAGTCTCTATTTCACCTTGGCTCTGTTTTACTAATCGGCGCCAGTCGGCATCCAATAAGCGAACAGAGATCATACAGTTCCCCAGATCGTCATACGCTTTCTGCTGTATTACATCCAGTTTATAAAACTGGCCGAGATAATGCCCTGCCGAAGCTGGGATTTGCAAGGTTAGCTCTTGAACCGCTTTACCAACGAGTTGATTAATCGCTTCTTCAACTAATTCCAAGCCTTTTTGCTGCTGAGCAGAAACCCAGACTCTAATCGGTGTCCCCTCATCATCGTAGTCGATGCGAGGTTTTACCTCATCCAATAGATCGATTTTATTGCAAACGATCAACTGTGGAATTTCATTGGCATCGATTTCTTTGAGCACTTTTTGCACTTGCTCAAAGTTATCCCCCATATTTTCATCTGCGCTATCAACCACATGCAAAAGCAAATCTGCTTGTCGTGTCTCTTGCAGTGTTGCCTTAAAGGCTGCAACTAAATCATGGGGCAAATGCCTGATAAATCCAACGGTGTCAGCTAAAACCACATCACCGTCAGGTAAATCTAATTTACGTAACGTTGGGTCTAACGTCGCAAAAAGTTGATCTGCAGCGTAAACATCCGACGAAGTTAAGCCATTAAACAGTGTCGATTTACCAGCATTGGTATAACCAACCAACGACACTGTCGACATCTCACTTCGTTGTCTGGCTCTGCGACTCTGGTCGCGTTGCTTATCAACTTTTGCTAAACGGCGGTTAATGGTGCTGATCCGGCCTCTCAACAAACGTCTATCCGTTTCTAGCTGAGTTTCACCTGGTCCTCGCAGACCAATACCACCTTTTTGACGTTCTAAGTGCGTCCAACCTCTGATTAGGCGTGTCGACATGTGGCGCAATTGCGCTAGCTCCACCTGTAACTTACCTTCAAATGTTCGCGCTCGTTGAGCGAAAATATCCAAGATCAAAGTCGTTCTGTCGAGTACCCTGCACTGACACAACTGCTCAAGATTTCGTTCTTGAGCTGGACTTAATGCGTGATTAAAAATCACCACATTGGCATCAGTAGCCGCAACCATCGCAGCCAATTCTTCTGCCTTACCTGAACCAACAAAAAACTTGCGGTCAGGTGAACGACGACTTGCTGAGATCACTCCAATTGACTGAGCACCTGCCGAGTCGACGAGCAACTTTAGTTCGTCTAAATCTTCTCGGTTGTTATCATCAGTAAAGTCGATATGGACAAGTACCGCTTTCTCTCCCGCCTCATAACGATCAAACAAAAAGCAATCTCCTTAACAAGTTACTTATCGTCGCCATCGTCATGCTGTGCGTTATAGCCAGCTTGAGCGTTTGTCGCTTGGTGGTTGCTCACGTTAAATGGACGTGAAGGCACCACTGTAGAAATGGCATGCTTGTAAACCATTTGGCTCACAGTGTTTTTAAGCAAAATAACAAACTGATCGAAAGACTCAACTTGTCCTTGTAGCTTAATGCCGTTAACAAGATAAATAGATACTGGAACGCGTTCACGACGCAATGCGTTCAAAAACGGGTCTTGTAAAGATTGCCCCTTTGCCATTTTCTAATTTCCTTTTTAATTAAAATTAATAGTTATTCTAAGCATACTAAAACTTTTATCTTTGGTTTTAGTATTATACAGCTACAGCTAATTAGCTAGCGAGTATATCGCATTACTGTAGCAAGATTATTTTCAGCCCCACTTTCTAGCCAGATTAAATCGGGCCAACCGCGTAACCATGTTAATTGACGCTTAGCCAATTGCCTAGTAGCAACAATAGCTTTTTCGACCATAGTTTCATAGTCAATCTCACCATCAAGATACTGCCAACACTGACGATATCCTACGCAACGCATAGAGGGCAGATCTAAATGCAAATCACCGCGAGCCTTTAATTGCTCAACCTCGCTGGTAAACCCTTGTGCTAACATGGTGTTAAATCGTTTCTCTATAGCCCTATGTAACACCTTTCTATCACTTGGTGCAATCGCAAATTGCACAGCTTGATAAGGGAATGCATCAGATTTAATTTTTGTCAGCTCAGTTAAAGACTGACCAGAGATGCGATAAACCTCTAATGCTCGTGCTAATCGCTGCGGATCATTAGGGTGAATTCGCTCTGCAGAAACAGGATCAATTTCTCTTAATTGGTCGTGCATCGCCTGCCAACCAAGCGACTCAGCTTCGTCTGCAATTTGTTTTCTTACTTCTTCATCAGCCGCTGGTAAAGGCGACAAACCTTCCAGCAACGCTTTGAAATACATCATGGTACCGCCAACAAGTAGCGGTGTTTTACCACGACTAAGAATATCTTCTATTTGTGCTAGCGCATCGCGTCTAAAGTCTGCGGCAGAATAGCTCTGCAGTGGATCAATGATATCGATCAGTTTATGCGGCGCTGCAGCTTGTTCCGCAGCATCTGGCTTTGCGGTGCCAATATCCATCTCTTTGTAGATCAACGCTGAGTCTACTGAGATAATTTCACAGTCGTACTGCTTTACAAGCTCAATCGCTAATGCGGTTTTCCCTGAGGCTGTTGGCCCCATTAAAGTGATAACCTTTTGTGATTTTTTATCGCTCACTGTGACTTTTCTTTTATCCATTGCTCCCAAGGTAATTCTTGAGATTGACTATAAAGCTCACGCTGCGTTTCTTCAGGCAACGTATTGAGCGCATTCCACGCCTCTTTTGCAGAGGTAAAACGATTAGCGCCTTGCTGCGCCAACCACTTAACTAGGGCTTCATCGCTGGGTAACTCAAATCTAATCCATTGCAATAACTCTGGGATCAGACTCGCCAATTGGCTATCTCTTAGATATGGGGGCACTTTCTTAATAATCAACTGCCCCAAACGAATAGATAGCTCAATGCCTAACTTTCGCAGTAATTGCTCACGCTCCTCGATAAGTGACTGCCAGTCATTATCGGCAGTGACTGCGACTGGCATCAATAGCGGCTGGCCAACAAGCCCTTGAGCAAATTTTGCAGCTATCTCGGCTTTCATCGCGACATTTGCCACCAGCGCTATCTTTAGCAAAGAAATCTTATCCTCTTTTGCTAACAGCCAATACTCACCGGCAATAACTGCAGGCATAGTAATGACATTAGCGTCATCGGCCAACATACCACTCTGCCTTGCGGGTACGTGACCAGAATAAGTATGATTTTGCTGGCTATTTGCAGCGCTAGCCGATGTATCTTGTTGCTGATAGCCTTGAGTTGTTAGCAGCTCACCATAAGCACGAATACTGCTTTGAGAAGGTAAATTAACCTCTGAGCGCGCGCTTGATTTTAGCGGGCTACGGTAGTTCGAGCTTGAGCCTGAACCACTAGAGTAATCTTGCTGACTTCTTCCAGATTGACTGTCACGAACCTCTGAAGAAGCGTAAGACTCTCGAGGCTTATGCTCATGATCATTCAAACTTTGGCCGCTAGGCTCATCTGGGTATTGCACAGTGCTATGCTCACTAACTGCGCCCCGAGTGGTTCCTTGCTGCTCAGCCCAAAGTGCTTCGTTATCACTACTTGGCAATATCTGCATAGATTGCGACATTGCAGATTGCAAAGCTTGTAAAATAAAGTCATGTACATAACGGCTTTGATGAAAACGCACCTCATGCTTGGCCGGATGCACATTAACATCAACTTGATGAGGATCAAGGTCGAGCATTAACACGTAGCCTGGCGACACACCTTCAGCAAACTGTGCAAAAGCTTGTCGCACCGCGTGGTTAACTAAACGGTCTTTAACCAAGCGCCCATTAACATAAAAATATTGGGTCTCACTATAGCCATTTGCAGCGCTTGGTGATTGTAAATAACCACTTAATTTTAGGTCGTTATGTTCACACTCGATACGTAAGCAGGTTTCAGCAAAAGCTTTACCGCAAACTGAACCTAAACGCTGAACATATTGGATTTCGGTATTGGCTGGGCGATAATTTCGAACCGTTTTACCGTTATTTTTTAAGGTGAAGTGAATATCACGTCTTGCCAACGCAATACGCTTTAACCACTCATCAATATGGGTAAATTCGGTTTTATCGCTTTTTAAGAAACGGCGTCTAGCTGGCGTATTGAAAAACAGATCAACCGCTTCAACTGTTGAGCCTACTGGATGCGCAGCAGGTAAAACCTTAACTGCCATCTCGGTCCCTTCTGCGTGTGCTTGCCAAGCTTCTGTTTGCTCTGCTGTACGCGAGGTCAAAATAAGCCGTGAAACCGAGCTAATACTTGCCAGCGCTTCGCCGCGAAATCCAAAACTTAAAATAGCTTCTAAATCATCAAGGGATTTAAGCTTAGAGGTGGCATGTCGAGATAAAGCTAAGCTGAGATCTTCTTTAGGGATCCCTGAGCCGTTATCTCGAATTCGAATAAGTTTTGCACCACCCTTTTCAATCTCGATATCTACGCGAGTTGCCCCCGCATCGAGACTGTTTTCAACGAGCTCTTTGATCACTGACGCTGGTCGTTCAACAACTTCTCCAGCAGCGATCTGGTTTGCAAGTTGTGGCGGTAACTTTTCTATAGCCATGGTTTACTCTTAATACAGCCTAAGCTCTTGGAATTATCAGTTTTTGACCAATTCGAATACTATTTGATTTAAGGTTGTTAGCTTGCTTAAGTTTGCTAACCGAGATCTGATAGCGCTGGGCGATGACAGATAAAGATTCACCACTACGTACCTTGTGCTCGATGCTACTTTTGCTCGCCAATAATGAATTCACTGGCGGATTTTGTTCGAAGTACTTCAGCACACCTTTATGGATAGCATTAGCAACATTGTTCTGGTGATCTCGTTGCGATAATAAACGCTCTTCTTTTGGATTAGAAATAAAGCCTGTTTCTACCAAAATAGAAGGAATATCTGGTGATTTAAGCACCGCAAAACTTGCAGACTCAGGTTTATGTTTGTGTAATTTTGTCACACGCCCTAAGTTCGACAATACATCACCAGCAATATTGTGACTAATTGCCATTGAACGGTCCATAGACATATCAAGCAACGTCATCGCAAGGTACTGCTCATTATCAGTATTTTGAATAATTTCGCCTGCACCGCCGAGTAGTTCTGAATGCTTCTCTTTTTGTTCTAACCAACGACCAATTTCACTGTTTGCGCGTCGCATAGACAACACCCACACAGAGGCGCCCTGGGGTTGAGGTGAAGTAAATGCATCTGCGTGAATAGAAATAAGCAGATCGGCTTTGCTGTTACGAGCAATTTCAGAGCGTTTATTTAAATTAACGAAATAGTCGCCGGTACGCGTCATCACTGCACGCATACCTGGAGTGGCATTAATTTTTTGGGCAACTTTTTTCGATATTTCTAACACTAATTTCTTTTCGTAAATCCCGGTTGGGCCAATTGAGCCAGGATCTTCACCACCATGACCAGCATCAATAGCAATAACCACATCTCGTAATTTGGTTGTGGTTTTAGGTTTACTAATAGCAGGTTGTTTTGCTTTGGCACTACCGCTATCAAGATCAACCACTAGGCGATTGCCATAAGGGGCTGTTGGTGGCAGTGCAAATAAACTCGCTTTAACGGGTTTATTTAAGTCAATAACTAAACGTAAAGTGCCTTTTTCAGGCGGCGTGCTTTTACGGACTTTTTTAACCAGTTTGCTGTTATTTTTGATTTTTCCAAGATCGACTTTGCTAGAAGACTTTTTCAAATCTACCACTAAGCGATCTGGATTTTTCAAAGTGAAATAGCTGTAATCAGGCGACTGACTTAAGTCAAATACCAGACGTGTCGATTGCGGCGCAGCCCAAATTCTTACGCTATCGAGCTTATTGGCACTCTGCGCAAAAAATGATGTCCCAAGACTAACTAAAAGTAAAAATAATCTAAATATATTACTGTTTATTATCATTATTATTTAAAGCCGCTAATATCTTTTCACCTACAGACGAAAGTGCTTGTAATTCCACCTCTCGCTCAGTATTAACATATTTAATATGAATATGTATATCAGCAGCAGGTAATAAACCATGACCACGATCCGGCCACTCTACAATACAAAGGCTACGCTCAGTGAAATAATCACGGATCCCCATAAACTCTAATTCTTCAGGATCATACAAACGATATAGATCGAAGTGATACACATCTAGGCCACTTAATTCATAAGGTTCAACCAAGGTATATGTCGGACTTTTTACTGCTCCCTCATGACCTAAGCTTTGGATCAGACCACGACTGAATGTGGTTTTACCCGCTCCAAGATCGCCACTTAAATAGATAGTTAACGGTGGAGTAATCAGAGCCGCAAGCTTAGTTCCTAGCGCTACAGTATCTTGTTCGTTTTTTAAATTTAATATCATTGATTGCGTGTTCATTCCGAATCGAAAAGCGCCCTAATAGCATTACTGGTAGAATGCGGTACTTTAACCTAATCACCTAGATTTCTAAACTAGATTTGATTAACTAACTGGCGAATGTAAGGCATTAAATCACTGGCTAACATACCTCGTTCACCAGATACTGCGGCAATATCAGCCGCTTCACCATGAATAATAACGCCCAAATAAGCCGCTTCAAAGTTAGTAAAATCTTGCGCCATTAAACCGCCAATAATCCCCGCAAGTACATCACCACAGCCGCCACTCGCTAATCCTGGATTACCAACAGCAGCTACAACACAATTGGCCTCATCGCAAATAATGGTGCCTGCTCCTTTTAATACGACCACACCGCCGTACTTTTGTTGCAATTGTCTAGCGGCTTTATACCTATCAAGCTCTACTTCCGCGGTTGTTATCCCTAAAAGCCTTGCCGCTTCGCCGGGATGTGGCGTGAGTACCCAATTTTTGCCCGTCATGGGCACTGTTTTTAATTGGTTTAGACCGTCTGCGTCGATAACACAGGGCTTATCCGTTAAATCAACCGCCTTAAGCAAGTTATAACCCCAATCGTTGGTGCCAAGACCTGGACCAATAACAAGCACTGATGCCCAGCCTAACTTTAGGTAAACCTCCATATCAACTAACTCACAGCCCCAAAACATTAACTCAGGTCGTGTCGCGCTGATAATAAATTGATGTTCAGGTCTTGATATTACCGTCACTAATCCTGCGCCACTGCGTAAACAGCCTTCAGCAGCAAGACGCACAGCACCAGCCATACCATAGTCACCGCCTATAATAGAAACCTTACCGTGACTACCTTTATGTGCATCTCTTCTGCGAGGCAAAAAACATCCCTCGAGTGCTAGCTTGGTAACTTGCCATGCATTTGGATTAGGTAAAAACTCAGTGAGTCCGATATCGGCAAGTTCTATCTCAGGGCAACAATGTCGAGCCTTACCAGTTAACAAACCTTGCTTTATTGCGCCAAAAGTTAGCGTTAAATCAGACTCAATGACGATAGCATCATAATAGCCGGTGTCAGGATCTATGCCAGATGGCACATCTAGGCTTAATACCCAAGCTGCGCTTTGATTTACCGCTTTTATGATTTGTTCGTATTCAGTAGATAATTCACCACGAATACCAGTCCCCAGTAGTCCATCAACTATGATGCAAGCATCATTGATATCGGCATGATTAAACTCACCAATGATACCGCCTACTTGACTAAAGCGCTTAATTGCCAAAGTTAACTCATCACTTGGATTACGACTCTTGCTGCACTGTAGCTGCACATTAACGCCGGCTTCGAGTAATAATGCTGCTGTGACAAATGCATCTGCACCATTATTGCCATGCCCAGCTAAGACTAAAACATCGCTGCACAAAGGATTGCGAGCTTGCAATAACTCAAAAGCAGCAAGTGCCGCTTTCTCCACAAGCTGGTATAAACTCACCCCACCATTATCAACTGCATCCATTTCAGCTTGCCTGACTTGCTGACTCAGATATAACGGTGTTGATAGTCGGTTAAGTTCACTCATTTCTCAGCTCCTAATTCTGCTTTACAGATACTGTAATAGCTTATAAGTCGTGGATTAACTACATATGAAAAGCTGGCAGCTTTGATTACGCCTAAATGTGATCTTGGCCAATTATAATCAAATCATTTATAGCCTTAGGACAAAAAAGGCACCTTTCGGTGCCTTATTATCATCAAACTAATTAGCCTTAAATATCATCCATTCGAATACTGCTATGGACTAGGCGCTGCTGCTGGGTTCTTTTGGCTCTGACAAGATCTTCTAAAGCGCCTTTGGTTTCTAGGGTTGCTGAAGAACCTGCCGTTTTCTCAATCAGATCGATTAAAAGGTTATCTAGCACCAAGTGCTGCTCAAGCACATCTTCTTCTGTCATATTTCCAGGCAAATTCAATTTCTGACATCTAGCGATAAAGTCTTCAAATACAATGTCTTTATACCAAGTATCTAACACTCTCTTGGGAGCATCATCAATATAGTTTTCTAACTTCTCTGCGGCTTCTCGCTCATGTTGCTGAAAGTATTCCAGCATCAACTTCACTCTAGAAGAGTCAGCTTGAGCATGCAGTCGTCCATAGAGCTTTGCCATCTCTATACGACATGACACAACATAGTCTAAAAGTTCACTCAATTGTTGAATTCGCATCTATCACTCCCTAGATAGCCTGTTCGAATAGGCTGCTGAATTATTACTCTGTATTGATTATGGTATGAAAAAACATCCATAAATTTGAGCAACATCAAGTTTTAGTCCTAGCAAAGCTATTTAGTTTAGCGTTTGTTAAAGAAACACAACATTGATCACACGATAAAAATAGCTTTGGAGAAAACTTTAGCGGCTTTAGGTTTGAACAACGGTGATGTTATAGGGCGTGGGTTCTTATCGACAGTTTATGTAAGCAGGCTATAGATTGGCAAAAAACGGTATCAACATTTCTACGAGCGCAACTGAGGCTAATGCCAAATAAACATTTTGAGACTTTATTAGGAGTTATAGCTGAGATTTAGTTAGGAATGACTATGGGTAAGATTGAAGCGAACTTTTGATTTTGTAAAGAGTGGGTTCGAACCGGCTGCTTATAAAAAATAGGGCTATACCTTGGCAAAAAAAAGGTATCAACATTTCTACGAGCGCAACTGAGCTAATGCCGCATAAATATTTTGGTTTTATTCAGGATTCAGGTTTGATTTGAGATATTTGAGAATGTGCAGAGGAAGATTGGAGCGACATATCGGGTTCGAACCGATGACCTATACCTTGGCAAGGTATCGCTCTACCAACTGAGCTAATGTCG
>NZ_JALNTW010000023.1 GCF_023161665.1 Shewanella sp. 1CM18E | reverse complement strand
ATGATGTCACTGATTTGCTGGGCGGTGAGGGCGGCCATGGCTGGGTTTTGCCAATCAATATCACCGTTATAGCTGGCGCTTAGGGTCAGTACATCATTGTTATCCACATCGAAAGTGGTGATGTCGCCAGTAGCGACTAAGCGGTCTGGCTGTACATCAATGCTGTCTTCGGTGACGCTGCCGGTGTTGGTCACCGTTAGCTCTGGAATGTCGTTAGTGCCTTCAATTGTTATGGTGACTTCTTGAGTGTCAGAAAGGCCAAACTCATCAGTAACAGTAATCGTGAATGTTTCAGTTGTGCTATCGCCAAAGGCTAGGCTATTGGCAAGTTCGTTATCTAAACTAAAGCTCCATTCACCCGTCGCTTCATTTAAGGAGAAAACACCATAAGGCGTCATAGGATCACTAACAAGCTGCCAAGTTAATACTGCACCGTTATCAATATCGCTAGCAGTTAACGTGCCTGAAACTTGTGGGATCCCTGCTGTTTCGACATTACCGCCAACTAATACACCAGCTTCTATTACTGTGCCTTGCGCATCTTCAAGCGAAGAGGTGATCTGCGGAGCGTCATTATCACCAGTAATAGTGATAGTTAACGTCTGGGTTACTGCATCGCCATCACTATCAGTAAGAACATAGTCAAAGGTTTCGATAATTTGCTCACCCAGAGCAAGCATTTGCACTTCAGGAAGCTGATTATTTAATTGGTAGGTATAGCTACCGTCAGCAGCGATAACGAGCGAGCCGTAGATACCTGAGATCACGGTATTACCTGCAATATCAGCAGTACTGTTTTGGCTATTTGCGATTTGAGTTACTACTGAGGAGTCTGCACCTAAGGTATCGTTAGTTAATACATTGCCTGACACACCAACTTCATTACCTTGAGTGATTTCGTTAGCGTCATCTAACCCACTTGGTGCATCATCTATAACATTTGCATTAACGACAGATGTGACGCTATTACCTTGATTATCAGTGAGCTCTAGAATGAATATCTCTGTTAATGTATCTGAGTTTTGATGATTGAAATTAGAAGCTAATGTGTAGCTGTAAGTTAAGGTTGATGTCGCAGGATCATAATCACTGAAAATCAGCACTCCTAGCTCAGTTGTTAAGGTTACTGGGCCTACAAAGTCACCAGCTACAAATATGGCTTGGCCGTTTATTGTCAGTGAGTTTATACCTGCCGGTACTGTAACAGACACGCTTTCAGCTTGAGACAGTAAAGCTGATTGTGGGGCGCTACCTTGTGCTAAATTTTGCTCATAAAGCGTGACCGAGCTTGATGTGATAGTCGGGATGGGGAATTGAACTAAAAAGCTTTGCTCTTCTTCAATGATTGGTGTCGATACTTGCTCAAAACCTTCGGTGTCATGACCTGCTGCCGCTATGGTTTCATCTCCGGTACGACCAACAGCAATAAAACCGCCGCCCTCATTTGAAGTTGGAGCGGCTTCCCCTGCTGCGGTGTCGGGAAGTTCTAAGCTCGGATCTTCCCCTGCTTCAACCTGCGCTTGTAATGCAGCGATGTCAGCATCAACAGAGGTTGTTTGAATATTGTCAGGCTCACTTTGAACAGAGCCAGCTTGAGTTAAATCATCTTGATTTACCGTGGTGCCATCACTGTATTGCAATATAAAAGTTGCACCCGCAGCAATGCTATAAACACCATTAACATTGAGCATGTCACCGACTTTGAGCGGTGTTGCGATACCTTGTTCATTAATAGTGTTTATTGCACCAGAAAGCTCAAGAATCTTGGCATCCTGCTTTGGAATAAATTTATCCATCATAAAATTCTCTAACTATCTCATCCATGAGCGAAATGAAGGATTATTAGCGCTTAATCATTTTTTATTTTTGCGCTAACAGTACAAATTCTGTACTGCATTGAAGCGTTGTCAAATTAGGGGAAGTCAAGCTTAGGGGAGGAATTAAAGTTCAGTTTAATTTGATAGGATTTTATAAGTTATTTATCAACTGTTTAAGTTGGATTTAGTAATTAAATATTAGGCTATAAATAACAAAAGGCCGTTTAAATAACGGCCTTTAGTTTAAAAAGGTATAAGAGCTAGATGAGCTTAGCGGCATTTCTTCTGGTTTGCAGGGCTCGGTTTAGTTCCCCTAGATGTTCCTGGGCATCAGCTAAAGCATGTAAATTGTCACGATCATCTTTTAAGTAACAGGCCTTTTGCCACCAGATCTTCGCTTGATGAAAATCATGATTTTTTTGATATAGCTTTGCTAAGCAAACTTGGTAATCAACATTATCTTGGTATTGAGTCTCTAGAGCTAGCAGCTGTTTTTTAGCTTCAACATCAGCAGGCGAAATGACCTCTGATAACGCGTGTAAAATCGGTGCCGACGGTGCAGCCTTAACTTGTTTTAGCAATAGTTTTTTGGCTTCATCTCCGCGTTCAAATCTATTTAAACCAATGGCATAAAGCGCAATATATTCAGGCTGCTTTCTTTCTGCACGAGTTAACCAGTGCCAGCATTTTTCTAGCTCTTGCTCATTGGCTAGTCCAGCTTGGCTTAGTAAGGCGGTATTAGTTGTAAGCGATAAAGCTTGAAACTGCTCGTCTACCAAAACATGTTTTTTATTGATAATAGGTAATAGCAGTTTTAGTGCTTGCCAGTCTTGCTGTGCTTGGTATAACTCAATAGCAAGCTTAAGTACTGGAAACTTACTCTTGCTAGTTGGGTTAAGTTTGTCTAGCTCTTCTCTAGCAGCAGCTAATTCACCTTGTTGCAGTAAATAACGTGTACGGGTAGTGCTTACTGCTTTAACAGCTTGTGGCTCGAGTTCAGCTTTGGCTAGGTATTCATCTCGGCTTTGAAAGTTATTTTGGTGATGGGCGGCACGAGCGGCTGCAAGCAGATTAAGCGCCGGGATTTCGCCTTTTTCAGCGCCCTTCGCCATGGCTTTTTCAGCCGCAGGCCAGTTCTCCTCAGCTAAAGCTAGTGCACCAAGTAAAGTATGCTTACGCGCAGCATTTCTGCGCCAACGTTCAGGCAGATAACGGCTGTTTAGCACTAAGTTAAATAACCATACCAACACAAACTCAACCAGTTGCAATAAGCTGTAAAAAATAATTAAGCCAATCACGGCAAAAAAGATACTGGTTTCAATTTGGTATTCGCCAATCGCGAGATATAAATAGCCTTTATTGCCGACCAGAAAAGGGCTAACACATAGCCCCAGCAAGATGATGACGAGATAGACCAGAGCGCGGATCATTATTGCGCCTCCTCTGTCATCAAGTTGCCGTAAGTAACCAGCTGATTAAGCATATTTGAGGCTGCAAAACGGTCAATGCTGGTTGATTGGATCTTTAATGTTTCTAGCGCATCTAAAGTGGCAAGCGTGTCGGTGGTTTGCTGATCTTTTAAATCAAAATATTGAAAAATCCACTTTCTAGCGAGTTTGATCGAATTGCGGTAATTTACTTGATCTTGGCGATATAAAGCCAATTGCGCCTGCAGTAGTTTGTTTTTCGTATTTTCAACTAGATACCATTGTTGATCTGGCTCTAAAAGCGGTGCAGCATCAGTGGTACGCTTTCTTACAATAACAAAATCGTCAATCAAGGCTTGCCAGGATTTAGCAAGATTAGACTGCCAATCATCTAACGACTCAGTCATTTGCGTGTCAGCCACTTCTTCTGAAGAGAAGTGGGTTTCTGCTCGGTTGAGCGGCAATTTATCTAAATTATCAATAATGGCATCTAAGGTTAAAACGGTGCCCGAAATGTCGGTGTTTTTAACTGACGCGACAGCAGCGATATCCTTAGATAATGCTTTTCTGAGCGGCATTAACGACGGATCGCGCATCGACTTAATACGCTCATCAGCTGCTTTTAGTAGGCTGGTTGCAGTGCTAGGATCTTTTTCAAGCCATAGCTTTTGACCTGCTAAGCGCACTAAATATTTAGCCTCTTCTGCGCGCCAATGATTAGGATTACGCTGAGCAATAATAGACACACGTTCTTCAAGCTGAGTCTGCTGCTCAAGTGATTGTGCCATTGCATTTTCGACACTGGCTGCAAACTGTCCCTGTTGCTGCTCTAGCGATGCAATACGCTGATTAGGCTCAACTAAAGCAGCCTGAAGCTTTTTGGTTAGCTTTGCAGACTCGGCTTGCTGAGCTTGTAGTTGTTGATATAGGTAATAGCCGCCAGCAACAGAAGTAAAAGCCAAAATTAGCAGCAAAAATAGGGTGATGATAATGCCCCATGGGGTTGAGCTTTGCTGTTGAGCTTGCTCTTTAGGTGCACTTTCGCTGGAGCTAGTTTCTGGTTCTGACTGAGTGTCGATAACAGGCTGAGTGGCAATTGTTGCCTCAGTTGTTGGTTCTGAAGCGCTAGCGTCAGTGTTCTTGGTTTCCATTAAACAGTCCTTGAAAGCGATGATGCTGCAGTATTTACGAGTATTAACTTACAATCAGCTGCGGACTACTTAAGTGATAACGCAGCCAACATAGCATTAGTATTGGCGGCGGTTGCATTGCTTACATGTGCAAGTCCGTATGTCTTAGCTTTTTCGAATACTCGGGAGCTTGGCACTATAATATGACAAGTTTGCAGCCAAGCAAATAGCTCTTTTGGTACTGTTTTAACTAGGTTATCGAGTATTCCGCCACTGGTAATGATAATAGTGTCAATGCCGAAGCTTTGCCATTGTTGGCAAATAACGCTTGCTTCAATTGCTGGGCAGCCACGTTTATAGACCTCCCAATAATTAAGTTTTGCGCCTCGGTTTATTAGCTCTGTGGCTAAATCTTCTCGGCCACCTTCGCCACGAACAATAACAATATGCTTATTATCGACCTTAGATAACGAGTCGAGTGTTAATAGGCCTTCAGTTTGCTGGCAATCTTCAGGCGCTTTTTCAGCGTCAATACCTAACGCTTGCAAAGCACTATAAGTTGCATCGCCTACGGCAAGATAATGCGCGTGAGCTGGCCATTGATTATCAATAATCTGCGAAGCAAAAGTAACGGCGTTGGTACTGATAAAAATGATGATGTCGGCTTGATTGAGTGTAAGCTCAACGTCTGCAGTACTGAGGTTGGAAGTGGATTGAACGTTAAGTAAGGGCGTAACAAAATAGGAGACGTTGCGCTGAGTCAACGCCTCTATCATCAACTGATTGCGCCCTTCTGGGCGCGTCAGTAAGACTTTCATCGTGATTACGCGTTTGCGTAAACAGCATCAAGAATGGTTTTTGCGCCTTTCTCGAGTAGTTCTTCAGCCAATGCTACACCTAACTTTTCTGCATCTGCAGTGCTACCAGTGGTAGAAGCTGTGATGATTTGGCTGCCATCAGGGTTACCCACTAAACCACGTAGGCTGATGGTGTCACCGTCGATTTCAGCGTATGCGCCAATTGGTACCTGACAACCGCCTTCAAGACGAGTGTTCATTGCACGTTCTGCGATAACACGCATACGTGTTTCAGCGTGCTCAAGTGGAGCGAGTAGCGCTTTAACGCGAGCATCATCAGTACGACATTCAATACCTACAGCGCCTTGGCCGTTTGCTGGTAGTGATTGTTCAGCAGAAATAAAGCTAGCGATTCTTTCTTCAAGCTTTAGACGTTTAAGGCCTGCAGCTGCAAGAATGATTGCATCGTAGTTACCAGCATCTAGCTTAGCTAGACGAGTACCAACGTTACCACGGAGATCTTTAATCACTAGATCAGGACGTGCAGCGCGGATTTGGCACTGACGACGTAAGCTAGAAGTACCAACAACAGCACCTTGTGGTAGATCTTCGATTGTCTTATAGGTGTTTGAAACAAATGCATCACGTGGATCTTCACGCTCACAAATAACCTCAAGACCTAGACCTTCAGGAAACTCAACAGGCACGTCTTTCATTGAGTGAACTGCGATGTCAGCTTCGCCTTCCAGCATAGCGACTTCAAGTTCTTTAACGAATAAACCTTTACCACCTACTTTTGCAAGCGGAGTGTCTAAGATGATGTCACCTTTAGTGCTCATCGGTAGCAATTCAACAGTGAGGCCTTCGTGGATTTTTTCCAGTTCTGCTTTCACAAATTCGGCTTGCCACATGGCAAGAGGGCTCTTACGTGTTGCGATACGGATCAGATTTTGAGACATGAAGATATTCCATCTTAGAACTTATTTGCGCCAATGCTAACATTGGCTGAATATAGATGTAACATTCTGTTGTTGATTCTTTGAAGTCTACCCATTTCTAAAACTGCAAAAACAGTGATCTTGATCACATTTGCTTGCTGCTGTGAAGATTGCCATATACATTAGAGGGGCATTGTTTTCTTTTTAAAGGTCAAATCATTTGCCACATGAGCTTGGTAAATTTGAGCATGCCGCTCAGAGGTTAGATGTTATCAGGTTTGCGAGAGCGATAGCTTTATTGTCGCCATTAAAACGTCACCTGTTGCGGCTGATTGCGGTCTTTTTACATCAACACTCCCCAAAATTCCCCGGCTATAACGGCCCTTTAACGCCATGCGGCGTGATTGATTTTGAGCTTTCATATGAAACTCAAGAGGCTTGCGGCACCCTAAATATTGATATTGGCACTTTTAGTCAGGTTAAAAACCCTCAAATAGAGGGGATTTACAGTATGGGGAGTACGGCCAGTTTTGGTCAAAACCCTCAAAGTGATATCGATGTCTGGTTGGTTCATAGTGCCGAGCTAACTCAAAATGAATGCCAACTGCTTGCCGATAAAACTTTATTGCTCACTAGTTGGTTTGCTCAGTTTGATTTTGAGGTGAATTTTTATCTGGTTCATCCACAGCAGTTTATACAGGATCGCGAGCAGCAAACCGATTTATACAATTGCATGGGGCAAGAACACAGTGGCAGTGCGCAACATTGGTTATTGTTAGAAGAGTTTTATCGCAGCCAGTTCCGGCTTGCTGGTAAACCTATTGCTTGGTGGCCAAATGCAAAACCAAGCGCATCGTTCCTGTCGCTCGGCGACACTAATGCGCTGCCCGCGAGTGAATATTTTGGTGCTTCATTGTGGCAATTATATAAAGGGGTAGAAAAGCCCCATAAAGCGTTACTTAAAGTGCTATTGCTAGAGGCTTACGCCAGCGAGTATCCGCATACTCATTTGGTTAGTGATCGCATTTGGCAGCACACATTAGATGGTGACTTTTCCGCTGCAAATGATGCTTATTACTTACTTTATGAGTCGATAGAGGCTTATTTATTGAAACGCGGTGATGCTAGGCGACTTGAGATCACTCGGCGCTGCTTTTACCTAAAATGCGGCGTTAAATTGAGTCAGACAGATCAAGCTGTAGATTGGCGTTACTTTAAAATGCAAAAACTCGTTGCCGATTGGCATTGGTCTGACAGCTTACTGCGCACTTTAGATAATTGTGAAAACTGGCATTGTGGCCAGTTACAGTGGTTTAACGAGCAGCTCAATGAATTGATGTTGGGTAGCTATCGCACTTTGCTGCAATTTGCTTCGACTCATAAGTTGAGTGAAAGCCTACGGATCTCAGAACTTGGGCTGCTAACTCGAAAACTACATACCTATTTTAGTGAAGATGCACATCAAATAATGCGTTTGAATCCGCTATGGAGCCGCTCCATATTGGAGCCAAACTTATCAGTTATCTATAGCTCTACCGATCAGTATTATTATTTGTATCGCTGTAGTCCAAATCCAAGAAATTTTCTTGAGCATAGTGCGGTATTTCATTCCAAAAGTAAGGCGAAATTGTTGGTTTGGGCAAGCTTGAACGGCGTTGCTAATCAGCAAACACGCTGGCATGAAATAAGGCAAAGTAAACGTAAATCAAATTATTTAACTCAGGCCGCAAGTCGCCTAGATGGCTTAATTGTTAACGAGTCAATTAGGGTGTCTAAAATGGCACTTTATCAGCCTTGGCACTTCCGTAAGCTTGTATTCTTGCTTAATTTTAATAGCGATCCAACCGAGAGCTGGTCGGGGCAAGATATTATGGTTGATTACATGAATAGCAATGTATTCTCGATTGGACGCGGCTATTTGAATATGGTCGACTCGATAGATGTGATTAGCCTTAACAGTTGGGGCGAGTGGCATTGTAATCATTTTGAAGGTGAAAAAAGCATTTTAGATGCGCTGTCGTTTGTTACCCCAGGAATGAAACGGGCCAATAAAGCAGTGTCTGTTGATGTGATTAGCTGCTCATTAAAGTTACGCTCGCAAACTGAACGCACAGTTAAAGACTTACTTTACCGCGCTGTTCGCTTAAGTCGGCAGGCACAAAGTTCAACAACGCTGGCACATGCGCTACAAGTGGGCAAAGTTCGTTATGGTTTATTTTTCAATAATCGCGGTATGCATTACGAGAATTTAAGCGACGCAAAATCTTTCTATCAGCAGTTATCCCAGCGTAAATTATTAGAATTGCCCCGCCCGAGTTTAGGTGATGAGCCGTTTGCTAAACTACCTGCGGTTATTCAAGATTATGCTGCCAAAGGCGCAATTCAATATTTTCTGCGTCAGCGCAAGCAAGGTTTAGATGTTTTTATCTTAGATGAAGCCAATGAGCTGAATCATTATGTGCAAGAGGGGACGGACGTGAATGCGCTAGTTAATAAACTTAGCCACTACCATACTTTTGAAGATCCACAGCTGACTAAAGAAAACTTTAACTTGCCGCAGTTTTTTAAATTAGATCGAATTAAAGGTGTGTTGATTGCCGTGCCTTTTGGGGTGACACACGAGTCGAGTGAAGTCGATTTTTAATGTTGGCGTTATAACAAAGGGAAGCAGAGCTTCCCTTTGTACTGTTATTTAACAAGAGATTAGCGGTAATCGCTTGGTCGCTTTTAAATATCGAGTTTGTAGCCGCTTTGCTTAAAGATAGATTCAATGACAAATGGCATAAATTCATTGCCGTTGCGCTCATCCATCCACTTACCATCGACATAAGCAAAGTGGTAGCCACCAAACTGCGTTGCTAACCAAATCTCATGTAATGGCTCTTGCTTGTTCATTACGATTGTCGATGAACCGTTAAACTCTAATTGCAGCACATTGCCTGAACCATCAACATCAATATCTGCATCTTGCTCGTCAATGAGCACTTCTAATGCGTTATCAATAGTTTGAAATATTTCATCAACCAATTGATGAAATTCGAAATCTGTTAGAGCCATGCTAATTATTCCTCAGATTTAGTTAATACAATCATATTACCAATCGTCACGATGATTACCAATCACATTAATTTTGTGGTTAATGCTTTGCTAATCCAAAATGGAGGGTGTCATTATTAATAATGTAAGTATTTCAACAGCTTAAAAGGTTGCTGTGGCAGGGTGATGACTTAAAGCCCTACAGGGTTTAGTTGATTTATTTTGTATTAACCGCGTTTTTACCCTGCAAGTTGCGATTTAACCCAATTAACTTTGCTCGTTTAAGCTTAACAAGGCCGATATTAGTTGTAATAAAGCGGCTATATAAATGCGTTAGAGGGTTGACGCGTAGCGGGCTGTCTGCAAACATCAGGATTAACTATTTTCGCCGTATAGCAAGCCTTAGTGCTATTGCTCAAAGGGTCACCTGATGTTGAATAAAATGAGACTGTTTTTGCTAGTAGGGCTTGGTAGCCTAGTACTTTTAGGTTGTGGGCAAAAAAGTGCGTTATATCGAACGCCACCACAGGAAGTTAATCAGCAGGCAACTGATCAGCAGATGCCTGACGCAGAGCAAAAGCAAAGCGAACCGAGCAAAAAGGACTAAAGACGTTGGATCATTTTTTATATCAAGCAGATGAGCTTTATGCGGAGCAGTGCCAAGTTGCCGAACTCGCAAAACAGCATGGAACACCGCTGTATATATATTCTCGCGCGACATTAGAGCGCCATTGGCACGCTTTTGACAATGCCGTGAGTGATCATCCACATCTTATTTGTTATGCGGTAAAAGCTAACTCGAATATTGCGGTGCTGAATGTACTGGCACGTTTAGGCAGTGGTTTTGATATCGTTTCTGGCGGTGAGCTATCACGGGTGATAGAAGCCGGTGGCGATCCAGCTAAAGTGGTGTTTTCTGGTGTGGGTAAAACCGTTGCTGAAATGGAAATGGCACTGAACCTTGGTATTTATTGCTTTAACGTTGAGTCGGCTGCAGAGCTTGAGCAGCTAAACCAAGTTGCTTTGCGTCTTGGTAAGATTGCCCCAGTATCATTGCGCGTTAACCCTGACGTTGATGCCGGCACTCACCCTTATATCTCAACGGGTTTAAAAGAGAATAAGTTCGGTATCGCCATGGAAGAAGCCGAAACTATCTTTGCCCGAGCCCATGAATTAGCGGGCCTTGAGGTCAAAGGGGTGGATTGCCATATTGGATCGCAACTTACCGAGATTAAACCGTTTTTAGATGCTATGGATCGCATGTTGGCGCTAATTGATCGTCTTGGCGCGCAAGGTATCGAGATCAAACATTTCGATGTAGGTGGTGGACTGGGTGTGACTTACGAAGATGAAGTGCCACCTCAGCCTGATGTGTATGCGGCTGCATTACTCGATCGTTTAGGCGGTCGCGATCTTAAATTGATTTTTGAACCTGGTCGCGCGATTGCTGCTAACGCCGGGATCTTTGTTACTCAAGTGCTTTATCTTAAAGAAAACAGCGATAAGCGTTTTGCCTTGGTTGATGGTGCGATGAATGATTTGATCCGTCCATCTTTGTATAGCGCATGGCAAAAGATCATTCCGGTGCTCGAACGTGCTGGTGCAACCCATAGCTATGATGTGGTTGGCCCTGTTTGTGAAACCGGTGACTTTTTAGGTAAAGATCGCCAGTTGAATGTGCAAGCTGGTGATTATCTTGCGGTACGTTCATCAGGTGCATACGGCTTTACTATGGCGTCTAATTACAACTCTCGTCCACGAGCTGCCGAGCTGATGGTTGATGCAGATAACGCTTATGTCATTCGAGAGCGAGAAAAAGTCGCTCAGTTATGGCAAGGTGAGCAGATCCTACCGTAAACTAGAACAATACTTAAATAGCGGATCATTGATCCGCTATTGATACTTTTTAAGGATACCCACCTTGATCCAATTCACTAAGATGCATGGCTTAGGCAATGACTTTATGGTCGTGGATGGAGTGACACAGAATGTGTTTTTTTCACCTGATCAAATTAAGCGCCTAGCCGATCGGAATTTTGGCGTAGGATTCGATCAGTTGTTACTGGTTGAGCCGCCTTATGATCCCGATTTAGATTTTCATTATCGCATCTTTAATGCTGACGGTAGCGAAGTAGAGCAGTGCGGTAATGGCGCACGCTGTTTTGCTCGTTTTGTGCGTAATAAGGGCCTAACCCATAAGCACAAGATCCGAGTTAGCACTTCATCGGGTAAAATTACCTTACGCCTTGAGCGCGACGGCAAAGTTACTGTGAATATGGGGGTTCCCGTACTTGAGCCTAATAAGATCCCTTTTACTGCTAAAAAAGTAGAAAAAACTTATCTATTAATGGCATCAAGCGGCACTTATTTATGTGGCGCCGTTTCTATGGGTAACCCACATTGCGTGCTTGAAGTTGAAGATGCTGCTGCATCTGATGTTGATACGATCGGTGCGGATCTGACTAATCATGAGCGTTTCCCTAAAGGGGTTAACGTTGGCTTTATGCAAGTGGTCAACTCTGGTCATATTAAACTGCGGGTTTATGAGCGCGGCGCTGCTGAAACCCTTGCTTGTGGTACAGGTGCTTGTGCTGCTGTGGTTGTAGGTATTCAACAGGGGAAGCTAGATCGTAATGTGCAGGTTGATCTTCCTGGTGGCACGTTAATGATCAACTGGGAAGGTGAAGGTAAACCTTTGTGGATGACTGGCCCTGCTGAACACGTATACGACGGGCAGATCGCACAATGATCGATAATCCAAACTCTAACCTTCCTTTTGACGAGATCCTGATCCGCGAATATCTGCTCGATAACCCAGACTTTTTCAGTCGTTATCCAGAGCTGTTGCTGGCTATGCGTATTCCGCATGCGGAGCGTGGTGCTGTGTCACTGGTTGAACGCCAGCAAGAAAGCTTGCGTCAACGGGTGCGTCAATTAGAGGAAGAGATCACAGCACTCTTGGCTATGGCATCACGTAATGAGCAGATCTACATGTTTAACAGTGCATTATCTTTGCAGCTGCTAAAATGTGAAGATATGGGCGAATTACGTCAGGTGTTATCGACTGGTTTAAAAGAGCAGTTTAACTTTACCCATGTGAGGCTGATAACAGTGCACGATCTTGATAGCGAGCTATCAAAGATCTGGAGCAAGCGTCTTGATTCAGGCTATTACTTTGGTCGCTTAACGATCGAAGAATCGAAACGACTATTTGGCAGTGAAGTGGGTTCAGTTGCACTGTCTCGCTTATCACAAGATTGTGGTCAGGTGATCTTTGCGATCGCCAGCCAAGATCCAATGCATTTCCATCCAGAAATGGATCACTTGTTGCTGTCACAGTTAAAACAGTTTCTTGATCACCAGTTAACCAAAATCTAATCGCGAGGCTTTATGGCTGCTAATGCGCTGTCAGATAATAAAGGTTGGCTAGCTGACTTTGAACGATACTTGCGCACTGAACGCCAAGTATCGGCTTACACTGTGCGTAATTATCTGTTTGAACTCAATCGTGTTGAAAAGCTATTTGCTGACACAGAATCGTGGGGCGCGCAGCAACATGATTCTTTACAGGCATTGCTGGCTAAGTTGCACCGCAAAGGCTTAGGTCCACGCTCTCTGTCCTTGACGCTCTCATCGCTAAAACAGTTTTATGAATTTTTACTGCGCGAACAACATATCAAGTTAAACCCTGCGATAAATCTAACAGCTCCAAAACAAGGCAAGCCTTTGCCTAAGAACATGGACGTTGATTCAGTAGCCCATTTGCTAGAGATCGACGCCAATGATCCGCTGAGTTTTCGGGATAAAGCCATTATGGAACTGTTCTACTCTTCGGGTTTACGTTTAGCTGAACTGGCAGGCTTAAATGTGGCCGATATTCAGTTTTCAGAGGCGCAAGTTAAGGTGCTAGGTAAGGGCAGTAAAGAGCGTATCGTCCCGATAGGTAAATTAGCGCTACAAGCTATTAGCCAATGGTTGGATATCAAGCGTGATATTCCGTGCGAAGATGACGCCCTGTTTGTTACTGCTAAAGGCAAGCGTTTAGCTCATCGCAGTATTCAAGCGCGTTTAGCTAAGTGGGGCCAAGAGCAAGCGTTAGGCATTAAGGTGCATCCTCATAAGCTGCGGCACTCGTTTGCGACGCATATGCTTGAGTCCAGTGCCGATCTGCGCGCGGTGCAAGAGTTATTAGGTCACGCCAATTTATCGACCACACAGGTTTATACCAGTTTGGATTTTCAGCATCTGGCTAAGGTTTACGATGGTGCGCACCCAAGAGCGAAGAAAAGAGGTCAGTCTTAATGAATATCTTTATTCGGCCGCAAGCTTTTGAGGCCATAAGTTTTGATTTAGATGACACACTTTATGATAATCGACCGATTATTGTTGCGGCTGAAAAGGCGTTGCAGCAATTTCTCCACCCAAATTACCCTAAAGCAACTGCGTGGCAGTTTGATGATTGGCGCGCGTTAAAGTCACGTATGCTGCGCCAATCACCACAATTACGTCATGATACCAGTAAAGCAAGGTTGCAGATGTTAGAACTGGGATTAATTGAGCTTGGGTACGATACAGAAATCGCCAAAGCAGGTGCAAAAGCTGGGCTTGCACATTTTGCGCTGCATCGCAGTCATTTTAAGGTGTCTGCTGAAGTGCTCGGGCTATTAGCCCAACTTAAGCAAAAGTACCGCTTAGTTGGCATTACCAATGGCAATGTTGATTATCAACGCATTGGTTTAGGTGACGTGTTTGAGTTTGTACTGCATCCAGGTCTAGGTTATCCGCAAAAGCCTGCAGCAGACATGTTTGAGTTGGCTGCAAGCAAATTAGCTTTACCCTTAGATAAAATACTGCATGTCGGCGATAGCGCTAAAAGTGATGTCGATGGTGCAAGACTCGCGGGTTGCCAAGCTGTGTGGTTAAATCCAGGTTTTGGCGTAGCGCAGAAATCGTTACCTCAACAACAGCTGCCGCACATCGAAATTTCATCAATACTGCAGCTAAAACAGCTCTTATAGCTTTCCAATTATTTGAGTTATCTGAGTTATTTAAGCCATTAAAGGCTCACTGATGTGAGCCTTTTTACTTTCATAGCTTGGTCACTTTCTTTGATTAAGCTGTGAGTTCCAGTGCTTTTGGGAACAGAATATTGTTCTCAAGATAGATATGCTGTTTTAAGTCTGCTTCAAATTCTGCCAAGCTGGCATAGCAAACTCGCCAAGTAGTGCAAGCGTGCGCTGGTGGTTGAAAGTCATTTGTTAGCTCACGTATCTTTTCAAAGATCTGTAATGCATCATCATGCTCATGCAACATGGCATTGATCGGGTTACCAATGTGGCCAAAGCAATTTTGCATCTCAACTTGGTTGTGTAGGCCTAAAATTGCCGGAAACAGAATTTGCTCTTCTTTCATCAGGTGCGGCATTAAGTCTTCGACGAGTGCACGGATCCAGCCTGCCAAGGGTTTGATTTCAGCATGCTTCTCACCATGAGCGCGAACCATTTTTTGGCTGTACTCCACAAGTAAAGGCGCTTTATCTCTTACAAATGTATGGTGCGTTGCTTCAATATAGTTAAGTAAATCAGGCAGAGGCAGTTGATCTAAACCTTGCTGCTTATCGCCTTGGCTATCGAGTGCCATTAAGTCTTCAAGTAAGGCTGTTTCATCTGCATCGAAACGCTTAATTGCCCGTTCTAATGCAATCCCACCGCCACAACAAAAATCAATACCGTGTTGGCTAAAAAGATGTGCACTACGGAAGTCATTGGCAACTAATTCACCGACGCGACAGGCAAGCAGTTGCTCTTTTGCGTGCAGTGATTTTGGCTGAAATATATTTGGTTGAGACATTGGTATCTCCAAGGCAAGAGTGACGCTAAAATTTACATGTATATTATTTGCACCTTTTATGTGGTTCAATTATTACTTGAGTAAAATGCTCGGGTAATCACACTTTTCGCTGTAAATTAACTCGATAGAGGTAGGGGGGAAGGGGGAAATTGGTTGCTATAGGTGCGGGCTCATCGATGTTTTGAAACTTTTTTATACAGAGAGCGGATTAAGGTTTGTAAACGCATAGTGTTTTAATTTTGATTAATTTAAACTAGCCAACATCAAAGTGATGCGAGTGCGTAATAAAGTCAGTCATGTACGTTATTAAAAATAAAGGTAATGCTGCGGCCTAATGTCGAGCTTATCGCGTTTTATCCGAGCAATATTCATCACCTCTCCAGCTAAGTTGGGGCGGATGTTGTTGATCGTGATTTTAACGATGCAATCTATGGTGACGATGGCTGATGACTGCAGTTCGGCCCACGATGATTGTGGCAGTGACGCAAGCTATATTGTTGAGCAAATAAATAGCGCCGACAAGCAACCACAATGTGATGACCTTGAAACTGCAAGTCATGTAGAAGATGACTGCGCTGAATGCAGTAATAACTGCTGCTCATGTTGTATGACCTTGATGCAGCCTATCACAGCGTTAAAGTCCGTGACCGCAAGCCCGGATAGTCATATTTTTGTGTTTAATTTTACCTCTGTAGAATCCCCTTATTTCGCTTTTCTGCGCCCCCCTAAAGCCTTAATCGTTTAATCAAAATTTTATTATGTTAGCGAGCTTAAATCGTTCGCTAAAGATCTGTTGCTGCACCTATTGGGTTTAGTTATTAACAGGTCTGATATTTTGTATTAAATCGAGGCTTATTCTCTGATGTTTTATAATACTTATGCTGGCAACGACGCCTTAAAAATGGCGATGCGTTGTCTTTGGCGAGGGCTGTTTAGCACTCTCGTTATCATTACTCTGTTATTTGCAGTGCCCTTGCTCGCCAAGGCTGAAACGCACACAGGTACGCTGTCGTTAACCACGGTTATTGAACGAGTGCGGCAGCAACACCCTTCTCTAAAGGTTTTTAAGTTTAGACAGCAAGCGCTTGATGGCGCAGCGCAAACTCAAGCTTTATCTCCGGGTTTTGAAATCGGCTTTGATGCTGACAATATTGTGGGAAGCGGCGAGTTTCAAGGTATCGACAGTGCAGAGTTTAGCGTGTCTTTATCATCGGTGATTGAGCTCGGTGATAAACTGGATGCCCGTGGCGGTATTGTCAGTGAACAGCGTGCGATATTGGAGGCTGAGCAAAAAATTGCCGCTTTAAACGTACTCGCAGAAGCAACTCGCCGTTATATCGATGTATTAGCGGCGCAGTCTCAACTAGAGCTTGCCATTGATTCATTACAACTTGCCGAAGAGACGCAAACGGTTGTGGCAAAGCGCGCTCAAGCGGGGGTAACTCCAGACGCGGAAGTCAAACGTGCTCAAGCGGCGGTGTTTAATGCAAAACTGGTTGCCGAAACTCAACTGCAACAGCTCGATTACGCTAAATTAGCTTTAAGCATGATGTGGGGCGAATCTCAGGTCGGCTTTGATTCGTTGCAAGGCAACTTGTTTGCCTTTAGTGATGATGTCGCGCTCGAACCACTATTCGAGAAGGTAAAGTACAGCCCCGCTATCACTGCTTATTTAACTCAAGCACAACTCAAAGAGGCTGAACTGCGTTTTGCCAAAACCCAGTCGAGCACTGATATTAGCTGGTCGGTTGGCGTTAAACAGTTTCAACAAACTAATGATATGGCGTTGACCGCTGGCTTCAGTATGCCGCTGTTTAATGCTGAGCGAAATACTGGCGAAATCCTTTCTGCTCAAGCCGCAAAAGAGCAAGTGCTTGCTAACCGAGAAGTCGCTTTATTAGAGCTTTATGGCCAGTTATATCGTGCCTATGCCAGCCGTAAACAGGCGATGGTGACGGTCAACCGTTTACAAGCCAGTGTTATTCCTACCTTAACTTTAGCCCTTGAAGACACCAAACGAGCTTATGAGCAAGGCTTATATAGCTACCTTGATTATTTAACTGCACGTGAAGAATTACTCTTTTCTCGCCGAGCACTGATTGATGCCGCGGCCTCAGCGCTGCGTTATGGCGTCGATATTGAGCAGTTGATTGCCGAGCCATTACCTGCTTCTCAACATACTTTCTTCAATGACTTTTCCGATCTAGCAGACTTTTCTAATGCAGCTAAAGGACACACAAAATGAGCGCTAACACATTAACTAAACTTTCTCTCGTTCATCTTGCTGTGACTGCGGTTATTACAGCTTGTATGCTTGTGACACCAGTGCATGCTTCTGATGACCACGCCCATGAGCTTGAATATCAACATCAAGCAGAGCGTCATGACGAACATGGTCATGATAAGCATGACGATGAGCATGGACATAAGGGGGAACATGGTCATGATAAACATAATGATGGTCATCAAGACGAACATGATGGTCACGGTGATGAGCATGGCGATGAACACGGTCACGATGAGCATGAAGAAGGCAAAGTCCACATTACTGCAGAGCAGATGCAGCGCTCTGGTATAGCGACTCAATTAGCCCAAGCTGGGGATATTAAACAAACTGTTACCGTATATGGCCGAGCAATCTTGCCAGAAGCAGCCAGCAGCCAAGTCAAAGCTCGCTTTGCTGGTTTAATTACGCAAATAAAAGTTAACGTAGGCGATAGGGTCAAAGCGGGGCAAATCATCGCTGAAGTTGAGTCTAATTCAAGCTTAAAGCGTTACGCAATTAAAGCGCCTATCTCCGGAGTGGTGGTTGAACGTAATGCCAACGCTGGCGAGATGGCAGCAGATAATGTGCTGCTAAGCATTATTGATGACAGCAAACTGTGGGCTGAATATCAAATCTTTCCTGCACAAATGCGCAGTGTTGCGGTTGGTCAGGAGTTACTGATCTCAGGCACACAGCAACAAGCAGAATCTAACATCAAGTACCTATTGAGTGCACCCAAAGGTGAGCTATACCAGCTTGCACGTGCACCGCTTGATAATACTAACGGCCAATGGCCGCTGGGTAGTTTAGTCTCAGGTTATGTCACTCTGAGTAAACAAGCCGTTGGTTTGATGATTGATAACCTAGCGGTGCAAGAAATGGAAGGTCAGCAAGTGGTGTTTGTGCGCACTGCAGAAGGTTTTGAAAAACGTGTGGTTGAGTTAGGACTGCGTGATAGCCAAATGACAGAGGTATTGTCTGGGCTAAGTGCTGGCGAAGAATATGCGGTGCAAAAGAGCTTTTTGTTAAAAGCGGATCTTGAGAAATCAAGCGCTGGTCACGTTCACTAAAGGAGACGACAATGATTGAATCTATATTGCGTCTCTCGATTGATAGACGCTGGATGATGATGTTCTTTGCGATGCTGCTTGTTGCAGTAGGCTTGTGGAGCTATCAAAAACTACCTATTGATGCTGTACCCGATATTACCAATGTGCAGGTACAAATTAGTACTCGTGCAGAAGGTTACTCACCGCAGGAAACCGAGCAGCGAATTACCTATCCGATCGAAAATGCTTTGATGGGGATCCCTAAGCTCTCTTATACCCGCTCACTATCGCGCTATGGTTTATCGCAAGTGACAGTGGTATTTGATGAAGGTACAGATCTGTACTTTGCCCGTAACTTGATCAATGAGCGTTTAAATGCGATCAAGGGCAAGTTACCCAGTGATATTGAGCCGGAGATGGGACCGATCTCCACTGGTCTCGGTGAGATCTACATGTACACCATTGAAGCGTTGCCTGATGCCAAACAAGCAGATGGCAGCGAGTTTGATGCCACCGCGCTTAGAGAGATCCAAGACTGGATCATTAAGCCGCAGTTAGCTCAAGTGCTGGGTGTTACTGAGGTTAATACCATTGGCGGTTACGATAAGGAATACCATATCACGCCATTCCCAACGAGCATGCTGCAATACGGTGTGTCTTTGGTTGATATCAAGCAGTCATTGCAAAGCAGTAACAATAACCGCGGCGCAGGCTTTATTGAACGTGAGGGGCAGCAGTTAACAGTTCGCTCGGCTGCGCAGCTAAAAACCATTAGTGATATTGAGCAAGTGGTTATTAAGCATATCGATGGTGCGCCAATTTTTATAGCTGATGTAGCAGAAGTGGGTATTGGTAAAGCACTGCGTACCGGCGCGGCAACTCGTGACGGTAAAGAAACCGTACTTGGTAGCGCAATGATGCTGGTGGGTGAAAACTCACGTGAGGTATCACTCGCTGTGGCGGCAAAGCTTGAAGATATCAAAGCATCGCTACCAGATGGCATAAAAGTAGAAGCGGTTTACGATCGCACCACTTTGGTCGATAAAGCCATTTATACGGTACAGAAAAACCTAGTTGAAGGCGCGCTGCTAGTTATTGTGGTGCTGTTTATTCTGCTGGGTAATGCAAGAGCTGCATTAATCACTGCTGCGGTTATTCCGTTAGCGATGCTCGCTACTATGACAGGTATGGTGCAAGCTGGCGTATCGGCTAACCTTATGAGCTTAGGTGCGCTCGATTTTGGTTTGATTGTCGATGGCGCAGTGATCATAGTTGAAAACGCAATCCGCAGACTCGGCCATGCACAGGCGCAAAATGGTGGTCAGGTACTGGGGCGTAAGCAGCGTTTGCAGGTGGTGTTTGCTGCCACTAATGAAGTGATCCGCCCAAGCTTATTTGGCGTGCTGATCATCACTGTGGTCTACATTCCACTGTTTAGCTTAACGGGTGTTGAAGGCAAGATGTTCCACCCAATGGCGGCAACCGTGGTGATGGCATTGCTAGCTGCGCTAGTGCTATCTTTAACGCTAGTGCCTGCCGCTGTAGCACTGTTTATGACGGGTAAAGTGACTGAGAAAGAGAGCCGCGTTATTACCGCCACTAAATCAGTTTATAAGCCGTTACTTATTGCGGCGATGAAACTGCGTTGGTTGGTACTTGGGGCAGCAATGGCGTTAGTGGGCTTCTCTATCTGGTTGGCAACAACCTTGGGCTCTGAGTTTATCCCGCAGCTTAATGAAGAAGATATCTTGCTGCAGGCGATCCGTATTCCGGGCACAGGGCTAGAGCAGTCGGTGGATATGCAGATGCAGTTAGAAGATCGCATTAAGCACTTCCCACAGGTGTTAAATGTGTTCTCTAAGATCGGTACGCCAGAAGTGGCTAACGATCCTATGCCGCCAAATATTGCCGATACTTTTATTATGCTTAAGCCGCGTAATGAGTGGCCTAACCCTAAGATGAGTCATGACGCTTTAGCTGCGGATATTGTTGACGCTGTATCTGGGCAACCGGGTAATAACTTTGAGCTGACACAGCCAATTGAGATGCGCTTTAATGAATTGATCTCTGGTGTGCGCGCCGATCTGGGGATTAAGGTAGTGGGTGATGATCTCGATCAGCTATTAGCTTCAGCTAACGCGATCCATGAAGTGCTAGAAAAGATCGATGGTGTGGCGGATCTGCAAGTTGAGCAAGTCACTGGTTTACCTATGCTCACGATCCAACCTGATCGTATGGCATTGGCTCGCTTCGGGTTAACAGTGGATCAGTTACAAGACTTTGTCGCAACGGCAATCGGTGGCGAGCAAGCTGGTACTATCTTTGAGGGCGATCGCCGCTTTAAAATGGTGGTGCGTTTACCTGAAGCGATCCGCCAAGATGTAGAGCGCTTGCATGAGCTACCTATCGTGTTGCCATCAGGGCAGTATGTGCCGTTATCTGAGGTGGCGACGCTAGACATCGCACCATCGCCTAATCAGATCGGTCGTGAAAACGGTAAGCGCCGCATTTTGGTTACTGCTAACGTGCGTGGTCGCGATTTAGGTACTTTTGTTAGTGAGGCTAAACAGCAAATTGTTACAGAGGTAGATATTCCGGCGGGTTATTGGCTTGAATATGGCGGTACCTTTGAGCAATTAGAATCGGCAACTCAGCGCCTATCGATTGTGGTGCCATTAACACTGGCGCTCATTCTAGGTTTGCTAGTCATGGCCTTTAGCTCGGTGAAAGATGCGCTAATCATCTTTACTGGTATTCCACTGGCTTTAACTGGTGGAGTGATTTCGCTGTGGCTGCGGGATATGCCATTGTCGATTTCAGCAGGCGTAGGTTTTATTGCGCTCTCAGGTGTGGCAGTGCTGAATGGCTTAGTGTTGCTGAGCTTTATTCGTCAGCTTTATCAAGAGAAAGGCGAGTTGATGAGCGCAATTATCGATGGCGCGATGATCAGATTACGTCCTGTATTGATGACAGCCTTAGTAGCAGGTCTAGGCTTTGTGCCTATGGCTCTGAATATAGGCACTGGTGCAGAAGTGCAGCGCCCAATTGCAACTGTAGTGATTGGCGGCATTATCTCATCGACGCTATTAACCCTGTTCGTGCTGCCGATTTTGTATCGTATGGCGCACCAGCGTGGTGAGAGTAAACAGAAAGTGACTGATGAGGCGACAATCTAATACCTCAGTCTTATCGCTAAAGAGCGGCACGAATTGCTGGCCGCTCTAGCTTAGCTTGGATGTGATGATAAAACTTGCTGCGACAGCTAGCTTACTCGTTGTAGCGAGTTCAATCCGACAGTAAAACAAAAGCCCTGCATCTGCAGGGCTTTTTATGACTTGCTATCATCTAAGTTATAGATGTCGTACCAAAAGCTTATTTGCTTTGGGTCATCAGCCAGTTGCTAAGTAAGCGTACACCGTGACCTGTGCCGCCTGCTGGAGTCACACCCACATCTTTTGCCGCTAATGCACTACCAGCAATATCTAAATGCGCCCACTTAGTATCACCAGTGAACTGTTGTAAGAATACCGCAGCTGTAGTAGCCCCCGGGCCGCCAAAGCCGGCGTTCTTTAGATCTGCAATTGGGCTTTTTAGTAAGTCATCGTAGGCAAGTGGCAAGCGCCATAGTTTTTCATCAACCGCTTTGCCTGAGAAAGTGAGTTCATCGACTAGAGTATCATCTTCACTAAATACCGCTGTGTAGCGTTTACCGAGTGCACGCACCTTAGAGCCGGTAAGTGTTGCAACATCAACCATCACTTGTGGCTTATAGTATTCACGGGCATACCACATGCCATCGGCTAAGATTAAACGGCCTTCAGCGTCAGTATTAAGCACTTCAACGCTTAAGCCTTCAGCAGTCATCAATACATCGCCTGGAGCGAGTGCGGTTTCAGATACCATGTTGGCTGCCATTGGCATTACAGCGACCACGTTTACATCAGCTTTTTGCAGCGCCATAGCCTTAACTGCACCTAGCACTGCAGCCGCACCAGCCATATCTGACTTCATACGCGAGATAGAGTCGCCAGATGCCTTAATGTTGTAACCACCAGAGTCGAACGTGATGCCTTTACCGACAAGCGCGATAGGCGCATCGTCATTGCCTTCCCAGTGGGCAACTACGAGGCGAGAGCCTTCTAGAGAACCACGGCCAACCGCATGCAGTGCACCCATACCTAGTTTGGCGATTTTCTTAGGCTCAAGAATGGTAATTTTAACGCCGAGCTTTTTAAGCTCCTTTGCCGCATTGGCAAAGTCTACCGGTGTCATCTCAGTTGGTGTTTCAGAGGTTAAATCGCGGGCTAAGAATACACCTTGCTCAATCGCTGCTAGCTGAGTGTAGAGCTTGTCAGTGTCTTGCGCTTCGTCGACAGCGATGATGTAGTTCTTTTCGGTAGGCTTTTTCTCTGAAAAGTATTTATCGAACTTGTAAGCGCGCAGGTTAATGCCGTGAGCAAGCTCTGCTGCGAAGCTGGCGTTGCTGGTGGCATCGCTAATGCCATCGGTTAATACTTGAATGTCTTTGACTTCAATACCGTTGAAATGAGCTGTGATTTCCGCACCGAGCTTATTCACTTCACCTGGAGTCAGCTCTGCTTGCTCACCCACGCCGATAACCACAAGGCGCTTAGCATCAATACCTGTAGGCATTAAAATCTCTACGATTTGTTTCTTTTCGCCAGTGAACTCTTGCAAGGCTAGCGCATTGCTAATTTGCTGCTTTGATTGTTTGTCTAGCTTGTTAAGCGCGCTTGATGCTTGTTCGCCCGCTTGGAAGACCACTAAGGTGTCGATGTTGTTAGCTTGCTTTTCGACAAAATCAAATGTCTCAGCATTTGCAGAGAAGCTGGTTAATAGACCTAGGCTTAATGCACTGCTTAGTAGGGTTTTCTTAGTTAGCATAATGTCCTCTATCGGGATTTAGTTCTGCGGTCATGTTTGCAAATATGCCGCAGCTTTAATTGTTGTAATGATACTGATTCTTCAATCTGCACTTTGGCCGTGCTCATGCTTTGTTGAGTCGCGGCGGGTGGTGAAATTTATCACTTTTCGAGTTAACAACTAAGTTAAAACTTGTTAGAAATTGTCACATGGTTTGCGAGTCTACAAGGTGAAAATTAGCCGAAGCTGAAAGCGTTGCATGGTTTGAGGTTTATTTGCTTGATTTACAAATGGAATGAATGTGATTTTTGATAGAGGCAATAGAGATAGCGGAGTACATATGGGGGTACATATAAAAGCAAAACGGGCTCTCAATTACTTGAGAGCCCGTTTTAATACAGCAAGTTAAGACGTTAGTCTTAGTTCATGCCGTAGAGTACGACGGGCTGTTTTGAGTGGTTTTTAATTGTCTTTTGTCGCGATATTTTTTCTTATTTATCAATAGCTAAAGCTGATTTCGTGTCTTCATTGGTATTGGTGGGTTTTGGTTCCTATGGTTACATGGGGGTACATATGGGGGTACATGGAATTGGCCGTATTCCCACCCAAATGAGCCGAAATATCATGCTGTACGAAACGAGTTTGCGGGCACTAAATGGCAAGCATCAACCTCAATCTATCGAGCTTGCCGATGGTAAAGGTTTAGGTGTGCGAGTGTCTAAACTAGGGAAGATTCGTTTCCAGTACCGTTACAAAATCAATGGCAAAAATAAGCGCATGGATATTGGCGCTTACCCAGATTTATCACTCAGGCATGCTAGGGATGTTGCTGATGAGTGCCGCTCTTGGTTGGCTGAAGGCCATGACCCTAAAATAAAGCGCTGCATGGGTAGAGAGAAAACGCTAACGCCAGTGACCGTTAAGCAAGCGCTAGAGTATTGGATTGAGAATTACGCTAGAGATAATCGCGCTAATGTCGACAGAAATATCGCCCAATTTGAAAAGCACATTTATCCCTATATTGGCCACTTCCCATTAGAGCAGACAGAGACTCGCCACTGGATTGATTGTTTTGACCGTATTCGACGTGGCATTGCTGGTAGACAAAAGCCCGCGCCTGTCGCTGCTGGGCAAATTCTACAAAATGCCAAACAAGCATTACGCTTTTGTCGAGTAAGGCGCTATGCCATTAGTCGTGAACTGGATGATTTGATTGCTAGCGATGTGGGTAAAAAGCAAAGGAAGAAAGATCGAGTGCTGACCGATGTTGAGTTGTACGACTTGATGAGCTCAATTGCAAACCGTAAAGGCACCTTTTATATGCGCTACCTATGTCGTTTACTCATTATTTTTGGGGCTCGCACACAAGAGCTAAGGTTATCGACTTTTGATGAATGGGACTTAGAGCTAAATCTATGGACAGTGCCTAAAGCGCATAGCAAGACCAATACGGTAATTGTTAGGCCTATTCCCGCTAAAGTTAAGCCAATTATCGAGTTTTTATATAAACGCCATGGTGATACGGGTTATCTGCTTGGCGAGCTTAAAAGTGGTGAGTCCGTTAGCGGTGCGGGTAGCTTAATCCACAAACGCCTTAAGCATAAAGAGTCTTGGTCATTGCATGATTTACGAAGAACCTTCACGACCAAACTGAACGATTTGAGTGTAGCGCCCTACGTGGTTGAACAGCTACTAGGTCACTCTCTAGGCGGGGTGATGTCTATCTATAATCGCAGCCAATATCTACCAGAAAAATTAGCAGCACTTAATATGTGGTGCGAGTGGTTAGAGCTGTTGGTCAATCCTGCTGATAATGTCGTACTCATTGGCTCTGCAAGGTACGGCTAGGGCTTCACTTTCCAAGCTAACTCTCTTCTGCTGCGTCATCTCCTCTCTGCATTGTGTGAACCAGATAACAAAACGCTGTTTTCACTGGTTTTTATAGGTCTCTGTTTATATTTATTATTTACTACTTATCCACACTGATGAGGATTTTACGCCCCCTCTAGCTATTGGGTAGGCTTGTTCCTTATGCTTATATTCGCTCATATTTAGGTTGTTGGGGTAAGTGATTTACCCCCTGTAATATCAGCTGGATAATCATGCTACACGAAACACATTTGCGCTCCATGAATGGAAAGTCTCAAGCGGTGATTAAAGAGAAAAGTGACGGACAAGGGCTAGGTGTTCGAGTCTCTAAACAAGGGCGTATACGATTCCAGTTTCGCTATAAAATTAAAGGTAAGAATAAGCGTATAGATTTAGGTTATTACCCTGATTTGTCCCTCAAACAAGCTAGGGATGAAAGAGATAAATGCAGAGCTTGGTTAGCTGGTGGTCATGACCCTAAAGTTGCGCGTGAAATGGCGAGAGATAAAACGCTAGAGCCTGTGACGGTTAAAGACGCTTTGGAGTATTGGATTGAAAAATATGCGCGAGTGAAGAGAGTGAGCTTTAAGAAAACACAATCTCAATTTAACAAGCATATTTACCCTTACATAGGTCATTACCCTTTAGAACAAACCCAAATAACCCATTGGCTTGAGTGTTTTGATCGTATTAGCGTTGGCATTGAAGGTGTGCAAAAGCCTGCAGCTGTTGCTGCGGGGCAAATATTGCAAGCCTGCAAACAAGCATTAAAGTTCTGTCGAGTTCGAGGATATGCAATCACTCATGCATTGGATGACCTTGTGGTGGGGGATGTAGGTAAAAAAGCAGCAATAAAAGATAGGGTGCTTTCATATAGTGAACTGAAGGATATATTGCAGTGGAGTCATGGGCGCAAAGGCTCCTTCTATATGCGCTACCTGTGCTTGTTGTTAATCGTATTTGGTGCACGCACGCAGGAGGTTAGGCTCTCAACTATCGATGAATGGGATTTAGGTAATGACTTATGGACTGTACCAAAACAGCACAGTAAAACGGGCTTAGTGATTGTTAGGCCGATACCGCAGCAAATAAAGCCTGTTATTGCGTTACTGATTAAGCGCAATACCAAACAAGGCTATCTATTAGGTGAGTTGAGAGAAGATGTCAGCGTAAGTGGTTCAGGCGGTAAGATTTGTAATAAGTTAAAACACAGGGAGCGATGGACACTGCATGACATAAGAAGCACTTTTTCAACCATCCTAAATGACCTTGAGGTCGACTCACGAGTAGTGGATAAGTTGATAGGCCATGTGATTAAGGGCTCAGAGAGGCATTACAACCACAGCAAATACCTTAAGCAATCGGCAGCGGCACTGGATATGTGGTGTGAGTGGTTAGATAGACTGGCAAATCCCATTGATAACGTGGTGGAGATAGATTTCGTAAAGGCGTGCTAAGCGGTTAGGATTAGTCACTTGGGCGTGGTGACTAATCATTAACACTTATTCAAGAGTTCAATTTAGATACTAAGTTAAAGATCACCTTTAACTCTTTAGGTGTTTATTAACGGCAAACTCTGCAAAATAAAGAGGGATGACTAGGTTAACTTGCTCGGTAGCTGGTGAGCCCTGAGTCCCTGTTAGCTTAATCGTTTTATGCGGCTGACATTTGCCAATATAGGACTCCAGTGACCTCGCTCTAGTGCGTTTACCGCTTTTAACCTCAATAGGCACAATGCGGCCTTCATCATCAGCGATAATAAACTCTATTTCAGCTCGTGCATCACCCCATGAATATGTTGGGTCGATACCTTGGGCTGCAAACTCTTGTTGAACAAAGTTTTCAGCAACATAGCCCTTATACTCATAGCCTTGTTGCTTCACTTCTTTATAGCTAACGCCAAGCATGTGATTGAGTAGCCCGACATCAAACATAAATAGTTTGAGCATATTTTCTTTTTTATAAGCAGCTAACGGACTTTTAGGTGCGCCCTCTATAGGGTAGTTTTTCAATACTAATCGGCATTTATCTAACCAAGTAATGGCACTTTCTAGTTCACCATAGCGAGATTTTCGCTCATGAACGCCTTTAAACTTAAAGCGTTTCACAGATTCGTCTATTACAGCAGATAACTGAGAAGGCACATTATTAAATACCGCCTCAATGAGTCCTGTATCAACTTTGCCTGAGTACTTGCCAAAGTCTCGTTGATAGCCCGAAATCAAATCGGCTTGGATATCTGTCACCGCCTCAACACGCTTCAAAATACTATTGTCAGCCATCGTAAACCAAGTGCTAACAGCCTCAGGCATACCGCCAGTGAAATAGTAGTCGGTGAGTTTGTCGAAGAGTTTAGTGTGGGCGACCGATGTACTCGCTTGTGCTTCAAACGCTTTAATCAGTGGTGCTTCATTAGAAGCGATTAAGAACTCATGAAAAGTGAGTGGTCGAAGGTTATGTTGCTCAACTTTACCCACGGGGAAAGTATTAAGTAAGCCGATATTTGAGCCACTAGCAGCAACGAACATATGCGATGCTTTTTCAGCAAAGTATTTTAGCGCTGTAACGGCGCGAGGACATTCGCCGATTTCATCTAAAATTAGCAAGTGGGTTTCTGGGTTGAAAGTCTCACCAGTTAGTAACTCAATATTTGAAATAACGTCGCTAGGGCTAAGTGATTCAGCAAAAGCCTCAGCCATCTCTGGCGACTCAAGAAAATCAATGCGTAAAACCTGTTCAAACGTTTCGCCTAACAGAGTTTGCAGCAGATAAGTTTTACCTGTTTGGCGAGCACCATCAATCAATAAGGGTTTACGCTCACTCTTGCCTTTCCACTGTAGTAGTTTATCGAGTAGTAACCTTTGCATGACCATTATTCCAATATCAAAGCGTATTCCAATTACACTTTAATGCGCATTAAAATGCAAGTTTTCACACTTTTATGCGCATAAAAGTGTGTTTTAGTGATTTTTTTAGCGCTTAAAAGTGCGGCGGTTATGGAGGTGGGTATGGGTATAGATCATTTGAGTCAAATAAGGCGATAGAGTTATAAGGGCTCGTCGCGTTGGTCGTATATGTGAGACTGACAATTTCAGCTAACCGTCAAACAACTAAGCAAGCTTGATTGCTCCACCAGCAACAACACCGTAGAATCTGCCGCAATACACAGTTTAAGTATGGGGTAGGTAAACGTACCTAACCCATGCAGGCTTATGGCTCTATGTTAAGGCAGCTCAATGACTAACAAACTCACTCTTCAAACGCTTGAATCTTTCTTATGGGAAACCGCTGATATCTTGCGTGGCAATATGGATGCGTCTGAATTTAAAGACTACATCTTCGGCATGATGTTCCTTAAGCGTCTGTCTGATGCGTTCGATGAAGAGCGTGAAAAAGTAGTGCAGTATTACCTCGATAAAGGTAAGTCACTAGAACAAGCCGAAGAGCTCAGTGAAGATGAAGATGAGTACGACAATACCTTCTTCATGCCTGCTAATGCCCGTTGGTCTGCGCTAAAAGATTTAAAGCACAACATTGGTGAGGCGCTGAACACTGCAGCCGAAGCGATTGAAGAACACAACTCAAGCCTTGAAGGCGTGTTAGTCACTATCGACTTCAACATTAAAAACAAGCTGTCAGATAAGAAGCTGCAAGACCTGTTATCGCACTTTAATAAACACCGTTTACGTAATGCCGACTTTGAGCGCCCAGATATGCTGGGTACGGCTTACGAATATCTGATTAAGATGTTTGCCGACAGCGCGGGTAAAAAGGGCGGCGAGTTCTATACCCCATCTGAAGTCGTACAGCTGCTGGTGGCACTGCTTAAGCCACATGCGGGTATGCGTATTTACGACCCAACCTCAGGTTCGGGCGGTATGCTAGTGCAAACTCGTAACTACCTTGCTAGCCATGGTGAGAATGCGGCTAACTTGTCACTGTTTGGGCAAGAGATGAACCTGAACACATGGGCAATCTGTAAGATGAACATGTTCCTGCATGGGGTGCACAGTGCCGACATTCGTAAGGGCGATACCCTGCGCGAACCTAAGCACACCCAAGGTGGCGAGCTAATGCACTTTGACCGCGTTATTGCTAACCCACCTTTCTCACTTAAAAAGTGGGGCAAGGATGAATGCGACAATGATGGTTTTGGTCGCTTCCCTTATGGCACACCACCAAAAGATGCAGGTGACTTAGCTTTCGTGCAGCACATGATAGCCAGTACCAACAGCGAAGGTATGGTGGGCGTAGTCATGCCGCATGGGGTGTTATTCCGTGGCTCAAGCGAGAAAGCCATTCGTCAAGGCATATTACAAGATGACCTACTTGAAGCGGTTGTCGGTCTACCATCGGGTTTATTCTACGGCACAGGCATTCCTGCGTGTTTGCTAATAATCAATAAGCAAAAGCCAAGCGAGCGCAAAGGCAAGGTGCTGTTCATCAACAGTGAGCTTGAGTTTGAAGAGGGCAAGAACCAAAACAAACTGCGCCCACAAGATATCGCCAAGATTGTTGAAACCTTTGACAACTACACTGAGCAGTCACGCTACTCAAAAGTGGTTGAGCTATCTGAAATCGCCGATAACGATTACAACCTCAACATTCGCCGCTATGCCGACACCTCGCCACCAGTGGAGATCTTCGATGTACGAGCCATACTGCACGGCGGTATTCCAGTACGTGAAGTGGAAGATGAGTACATTCAGCAAGAGATCCTCAAAGGCTTCGATGTCTCGGCTGTGTTCGATAAAGCTAATGATGGCTATTACGCATTTAAAGCCGAAATCGAGACCAAAGAACAGATCCGCCCGCTTGTTGAAAACAGCCTTGAGCAGATCGAGAGTATTGAGCGAATAGAGAGCCCAGAGCAAGCGTCCGCGACGGCTCTTGTATTGGGTGAGCAAGCGCCTGCGGCTACTATCATTAGTCAGCTAGAGCGCTGGTGGGACAAGTACCAAGTATCACTGCATCAGCTTGATGCTGAAGTAGCCGAGGCAGAGCAAGTGATGCAAAGTTACCTGAAGGAGCTGGGTTATGAGTAACTTGGTTCCTGAAGGTTGGCGTGTTAAAACTGTTGGCGAGTTATCTAATGTCAAAAGGGGGGCATCCCCACGCCCAATAAAAGACCCCAAGTGGTGGGGAGGGGATGTTGGTTGGGTTCGTATATCTGATGTTACATCCTCCCGTAAGTATTTGAGAAAAACTACTCAATATTTATCAAATGAAGGAGTTCGTAAAAGCGTTCAAATCGCCAAAGGTGAGGTTGTTCTAAGTATATGTGCAACTATTGGACGTCCAATTATCATCAATGTAGATGCTTGTGTACACGATGGATTTGTCTGGTTTCATGACTTAGATTGCTCTATAGACCGTGAGTTTTGGTATTACTTTTTGTCTAGTAAAGAAAGCTTTTTAGCTAGTCAGCGCCAATCTGGAACGCAGGGAAATCTTAACACCAGCATAGTTTCTGATTTGTTGTGCTTACTCCCCCCACTCCCTGAACAGCAAAAGATTGCTGCGATTTTGACGTCAGTGGATGAGGTGATTGAAAAGACCCAAGCGCAAATTGATAAGCTTAAAGACCTTAAAACCGCGATGATGCAAGAGCTGCTAACGAATGGTGTTGGCACTAAGCAAGGCACTGGCGATGGAGAGAGTTACATCCCGCATACCGAGTTCAAAGACTCACCCGTCGGCAGAATCCCCAAGAGCTGGGAGGTTTTGCCGTTATCGAAGGTTGCAAAATTAGAAAGGGGGCGGTTCTCACATCGACCGAGGAATGATCCTGCTTTTTATAATGGGGATATTCCATTTTTGCAAACAGGCGATATACCTAAAGAAAGTCCATATATCACAAAGTTTAGTCAAACTTTAAACGAGAAAGGGTTGCGTGTTAGTAAACTATTTCCTGCAGGAACTCTAGTTATAACTATTGCTGCGACAATTGGTGAGATAGGGATTCTTGAGTTTGATTCATCCTTTCCTGATAGTTTAGTTGGGATTAAAGTGAATCCTATCAAAGCTGATTCGATGTATGTTTTGTATGTCATGAGATATCTAAAAGGTGAGCTTGATTTACTTGCTCCTCAGACCGCACAGAAAAACATTAATTTAGATATTTTGAATCCTTTTGTTATTCCTGTTCCACCTTTATTTGAACAGATCCAAATATCAAAATCATTGGAAGCAATAGATGGTCGGCTGAACATATTGAATCTAAAGCTATCCAAGATTCAAAACACCAAAAAAGCCCTGATGCAAGATCTGCTTACGGGAAAGGTGCGAGTCAAGCTCGATTGACGACAACAGCTAGCACGAATAGAGCGCAGCCTATGAGCGCTCTATTCGTAAGTTCTTCGTAAACAGCCGCTGGTAGCTTTCTCTACTTTGGCCTCTAATTCGGTTTTTAACTCAGTCTTTAATTCGGTCTTTAATGAGCTTGGGTAAAGCGCTATCAAGCTTACAGTCACGGAATAGGCTGTCGCTTATGTCGAAAGTGTCGAGAGTCTAGGGACTGCGCACTTAGTTGGAGAGAAATAGCTGGGTAGAAATCGTTGGATAGAAATAACAGGCTAAAAATAGCTAGATAAAAACAACAGTACATAACAAAGGATAACCATGAGCAAGGATGCTTTACCGCAACAATCGTTGTCAGCACTCTACAGTCATTCATTTGAACAATTCAAAGCAGAGCAGCAAACAAGTCAGCACGTTGTATTTTCAACTGGAAATTTCAATGACTTCTTCTTGCCACCTCTAGATGCTGCGTTAAAGCTTTTAGGGGTCAAGAACCCAACGCTATTCGGTATTGAATCTGCTGAAAAACACTTAAAACTGCCACTTAACATCAAACCCAGTAGTCGCCATAAACTGACGAAAGAAGGTGTTGGACTTCCTAGTGCCACAAAGCTAATAGAGTGGGTCACTGAGCTAGTGCTGCAAGTGATTACTAAGGATGCTGTCTTTTCTGAAAAGCAGTTGATTGAAAGTATGCTGGTGAACTCGAATGCTGCTGGTTGGTATTTTGGCGTTAATAACGCAGTTCAGATGAAGCAAGCAAATAGCACAGATGAGTTTACCGCTTTTACGCCGCTGCTTAAGTTTATTACTCAGCGCTGTAGGGCTGACTTGGATTGCTTGAATTTAGCTAAGTGTCGAATAGAAGAATATGGACTTGAAGGGCTAAGTTTAGCGGATATGTTGGCGATACAAGCCCCGTTTTGGTTGGCGAACTCTGAGATTGATAATGCTACTTGGGAGTGTTACTGCGAGGTATTGCTGCAAAGTCAAGCACAGACAATCAGAGATAAACAAACAGAGTTAGCGGTCTTTCGTTGCTTTGCTGAAATGCAATTTGATTTTTATTTGGCAGCTATTGCAAGTTACGAAGTGGGTCATACTTTATCGGCTAGTACAGATATTGAAGTTGTGACTAAGCCTAATGGACTATTAACTCGTGGAATATTGTTCTACACCGATGGCATCGCTAAAAACTGTTTTGATGGTTTTTTGCATGAGTTAAAGCGGGTTTATGGCATTCAGCTTGGCGAGGTAAATTGGCGATGGATGGCAAGCTTTATTGATATTGAGGGCGAGAGCTCGGATGAAATTGAGGAACAGTATGACCGCTTGAAAAAGTGGCGTAGCGGTAAGGGTTCTATTTCAAATAAGAAGTTATTGCACTTTTTCCAAAACCTCGTTGGTACTGATGATATGGACTCACTATTGTTACTCAATGAGTATGCTCGTATCGCCTTAGGGTTAGATAGACAAATCACTCTCTTTAAACAGCAGTATAAAGTGGCTGAATCCACAACGGTAGAACTTGATAAGATATTGAAACAGGTCTTAGCTCAATATCCTAATTACTACTTACGCTGCGTTGAGCGAGAGTTGCTGCTGATTAAAAAGCGACAACCTGTATAGAGAGCTAAAAGTTAGCCTACAGACTGCTACTCGGATAAAAGCCGCTATTATTTAATATTAGCGGCTGAAATCCCGACTTATAGTCGTTCAGTCTGTGTGACAGAGCGTTACTTATCTAGCTGCTCTTGCCAATCTTCAGGGCGTTCATCTTCGCCGCGACTCTGCCAATATGCATCGTTATTAGGGTTCAGTTGGTCGCTATGGTTATCATCGTCATGCTTAGCCATGTTACTTACCTCCCTTTAGTGCATTTTCATTTCTTGCTGCTGCACTGATAGCTCTTGCTGCAAAGCTACCTTTAGGCACTCTTCCACCATTTTGCTTTGCTGTTTCGCTTTGAATTCGACGGGCAGCGTCGGCAGTCATTGGGGTTTTGTTATTACTCATTTTGTATCTCCAATATTAAAAGTGACGTTGGTAGAAGCCTCTGCCAACGAGAAAGATAGTATCTAAGACGTTTTTTGTTTTGCAGGTATCAAAAATTCCAAATTGCAATTATTTGAAAGTTTTTAAAATCCTGAGAGCTGTTTAGCTTTCTCGGTGTTGAACTGTGTGTAATATTGCTTATCGATAATAAGGAATTGAAGTTAAGGGACTATTCATATGCTAAAAGCGATTCTGCACGGTAAGGCTGGGCGCATTGATCACAATGAAGGTGAGTCGGTCAGCTGGTCTAGCTTATTTAAAGCCCGTGAAGATCTGCTTACCTCCACGATATTTGAACGCTTTGCTTATTTGTCTGCCTGCTTGCAGAACTACCTGTTAAATCAATGCTTCGCGAACTCCCATGGGGCGACCCCAGTTAGCTTTGGTGAGTTTGAAGGGATTACTTATTGGCCTCGATTTACTCATGAACATGGGGCTGGCAGTAACCAAGTCGAACCCGACTTGATCATCCACTTTGACCAATGCAATATCATCGTTGAGGTCAAGCCACCAGCTGGTGGAGATCAATACTTTGGTCAATGGAAAAAAGAGATAGAGTCATTCCTGCAAGTCGAGGAAAACCGAGGTAAACCGCTGTACTTCTTAGCTGTAGGACGGGTTCATGTATCGGGTGTTGAGCAATGGAAAGCTCAATTATTCGAGGATTTTAGTTTACTTAATAGTATCGGAACTATCTCTTGGCAGGATATTGTTAATCAGTTGATTGAATTGCAACTGCAAGACGGTGAAAGAGTCTGTATTCGCGATAAGCGAGTAATTGCAGATATGCTTAAAGCTCTCGGTTTATACGGCTTAAAAATTTCTGAGTTTAAGTGGGAAGATTTACTTAACAATACACTACCTAAATTAATGCTTACACATAAAACGCTTTCCAAGACGAATAGGGGGAAGCCTTGCACTTCGAACCAACAATTATTGGTTGAACACGCCTTTCCTAATATCGATTTAACTCTTATAAAAACATGGATGATTAATAAAAATGACTGAACAAGAGCAAACCGAATCATTATTTACCCAGATTAGATCTGCCCATCGTTTGTTGGCATCTTACTATCAACGTTTGTTACCGAGCATAGAGCGTGTTGCTAGCCCATTAGGCGTTGACTTTTATTTCTGGCTACCAAGAGAGTTTGACCGTCCAAAACAGCTAACGAGCAGCCCATTTGATGCATGGAAGTGGGACATGTTGCCGGGGATTTCGACTTATTATACTTTCAAAAAAGTAGAGGACGTAAATAAGTTGAGAATGGGGGAGTACCTGATTTCTTTTTGGGTTATCTCTGATACAGGTGTTTCTAGTGAAGAAATGAATAACGTTGAAGCCGATGGCTTATCTTTGCCTATGAGTGTAGAGGATGCAGATTCCATTATCAGGGTTGGTGTTTTTACACCATTCAAGGAAGTGGATACGAATTGGTATTATAACGTTTGGAACCCTTGTCCTCATCCTGAATATGTAGCCTTAAATGCAGAACCTATAGTTGCTAAAGATGTTGGCGGCTATCCAGTAGTTTCTTGTGGTGTAGAGCTTCCTATTTCGCAATTAATTACAGAAAAGGGAATTCAAGAACTGACTGATAAACTGGCTGTATGTCGAGATAAGGCTTTACAGCATGCGCAGGCTATTAGTTAGTCCCAGTAGTTGCAGCACCATTGCTCGATAACTGTTTAGCATTCGCTTGCAAACTCTAGCCCCATATTTTGAGTTTTATAAATGAATCAAGATGAATTTAACAAAGTAGAAGCACCAGCTATTGAGCAGTTAGTGAGCTTAGGCTGGCGCTATATTCAAGGTAAGGCGCTGTCGCCTGAGCACATCAATGCAGAGCGAACTTACCTACGCGATGTGGTGTTAGTTAAGCGTCTTGAGGCTGCCATAAAACGGATTAACCCTTGGATAAGTGATGAGAACCTACGCAAGGTCTCGCGTGAAGTCACTCATCCAAACTGCGCCGCTTTAATGGAGTACAACCACAGCTTTTATCAAACCTTGGTGAGCTACCTATCGGTAGAGCAGGACTTAGGTAAGGGACGTAAAGGGCAAACGGTTAAGCTGGTGGACTTTGAGCGACCAGAAAACAACGAGTTTATCTGTACCAACCAGTTCAAGATTGAAGGCGTTAATCAGAAAATCATTCCCGACATTATCTGCTTTGTTAATGGTATCCCACTTGCAGTGATTGAGTGTAAGTCACCTTATATCTCAAGCCCGATGAGTGAGGGGATCGATCAGTTACGTCGTTATGCAAACTTGCGCCATAGTGAAGATGATGAAGGCGCTGAAAAACTGTTTTGGTATAACCAGCTCATGGTGTCGACCTGTCGTGATCAAGCTAAAGTTGGCACCATCAGCTCAAGTGCACAGCATTATGGCGATTGGAATGATGCTTTCCCCTTCTCTGATAAACAAATAGCTGATGAACAGCTCTCGCAGCAATTATTGCAGAGTAACGTAATAGGTTTGCATTTCCGTATTGAGATTGAGCTACCTGAAGATGCTTTATCTAATGCTGTAGCAGAACTGCAGCAAGTGGCAGAGCCATTAGCTCAGTATCAAGAGCCTTCTGCGCAATATCAACAGTCATTAGCTCAGTACGACAAGCCACCAGCTAGCTATGAAGCTCTAACCCATGTGACTGCGCAGCAGCGATTACTTGCGGGTATGTTCAGCACGGCTAACTTTCTCGATATTCTGCAAAACTTCATTCTGTTTGAAACTGATGATGGTCGCATGATTAAGAAGGTGGCGCGTTATCAACAATATCGTGCAGTGAACAAGGTCATCGAGCGCCTTAAGAGTGGTACTGATAGAAAAGAGAAGTCTGGCGTTGTTTGGCACACTCAAGGTAGTGGTAAATCGCTCACTATGGTGATGCTAGCGGTGAAGATGCGCCGTGACCCAGAGCTTAAACAATACAAGTTGGTGTTTATTACCGATCGTACTCAGCTTGATGAGCAGCTTTCTAATACCTTCCGTGATGCTCAGGGTGAAACCGTCTATAACGCGGGCTCTGTAGCTCAGTTGAAAGAGCTGCTTAAGAAGGATAGCTCTGATCTTGTTACTGCCATGGTACAGAAGTTCTCCGATTTAGAGAAAGAGACGGAAAAAGAGCAAGCAAAGCAAAAAGGCGTTGCTGCAGGTTTTACCGATCTTAACCCTAGCGACAAGATTATTGTGCTTGCTGATGAAGCGCACCGAACACAATTTGGTGGCTTGGCTATGACCATCAATGCGGCATTGCCTAATGCGCCAAAGATAGGCTTCACTGGTACGCCATTACTCAAGACCCAGAAGATGGGGCAAGCCTTCGGTGGTTATATCGATGAATACAAGATTAACCAAGCGGTAGAAGATGGTGCAACGGTTAAACTGTTGTACGAAGGGCGTGAAGTGATCTCTGAAGTTGCAGGGGAGTCACTGGATAAGCTGTTTGAAGAATACTTTGGTGAATACACTGCAGAAGAGCAGCGTGAAATCAAAAAGAAATATGGTGTAGAACGTGCTGTAAGGGAAGCGCCTGCCCGTATTCGTTGGGTGTGTATCGATCTGCTTAAGCACTATAGAGAACATATTCGCCCCGATGGTTTTAAAGCCATGATAGTGGTGGGAAGTCGCCATGCGGCAGCCATTTTTAAGCAGACCTTAGATGAGCTGGGAGCGCCGCCATCTGAAGTGATTATCTCTGGCGACCATAACGATAAAGCTTATATCGCTAAATACACAGATAAGGTTCATCAGAAGAAAGTTATTAGCAACTTCAAAAAGCCTTTCGGTATCGATAAGCAGGGTACTGAAGAGAAGAATAAGAAGTTTGATAATACCGCCTTTCTTATCGTTAAAGACATGCTGCTAACGGGCTTCGATGCGCCGATTGCGCAGGTAATGTATATCGACCGTAAGCTGCAAGACCATACTTTGATGCAAGCCATTGCCCGTGTGAACCGAACGTACAAAGGTAAAAACTGTGGCTATGTCGTCGATTATTATGGCTTGGCGACTCATCTGACCGAAGCTTTAGATCTGTTTAGTAGTGAGGATGTTGAGGGAACGATTCAAAGCCTGAAAGATGAGATCCCTAAATTAAAGGCTAAGCATACCCGTGCGATGTCTTTCCTCAAGGACGTAAAGAGCCGCGATATTGATGAGTGTGTACTGCTTTTAAAAGACGAGGCTGTTCGTGCCCAATTTGATATGGCATTTAAGCAGTTTGCCAAGCAGCTTAATGTGATTTTACCTGATGCCGCAGCAGCGCCTTTCATCCCAGATATGAAGTTACTGGGTAAAATCCATAACGCATCTAAAACCCTGTACCGCGACGCAGGTTTGGATATGCGAGAAGTTGGTGAGAAAGTTAGGCAGCTGGTGGATGAGCATATTCTGAGTACCGGAGTCGATCCTAAAATCCCACCCGTTGACCTATTGGCTGCTAACTTCAAAGAGAGCATTAAGCCTACTAAGTCTGACGAGTCTAAAGCATCAGAAATCGAAAGTGCGATTAAGCACCACATTACGATTAACCTTGATGAAGACCCTGAATACTATCGCTCGTTGAGTTTGCGTCTACGCGACATTATTGAAAAAACACATGGTAAGTGGGAGCACCAGCTAGAACTGCTTTTTGAGTTTGCAGGCGATATCAGTAGCGCCCACCAGCAAGCCGCTCAAGATGTTGGCTTAAGCGAAACAGAGTTTGCGTTCTACGGTATTTTGATGGCAGAAGTGACTCAAGTCAGTGACGGTGATGTGATTGATGAAGCTGTTCATGATGCGATTAAAGCAATGACACAAACCTTAGTCGCTATGCTCGATGAAGCGACCGATATCATCGACTTCTTCAATAAGGGCGATGAAGTTAAGCGTATGCAGAAAGAGATTAAACGTGCCGTGTTAGATCAACCTTTCGGTGATAAAGCACTCGTTGGTGTTTTGCAAGACCGCTTTATGGAACTGGCGAAAACTAAGTTCGGAAGTAAAGAGTTCGGGAATAAGTAGCGGTGAAGGCAGTGAAACCTGAGCAAGTTGAAGTTAAAGGACTCTGTGTGGATGTTGTCCGTACCAGCAGAACCAAAACAGCCTCGATTAAGGTCGATGATGGTTTGGTTTCTGTAGTGGTACCTAAAGCATTAGATATTGAGCGTATTAAGCAGCTGGTGGCTGACAAGTATCTTTGGATAATTCAAAAGGTTGCACTGCATGAAGAGTCAAAGCCTGCCAGTGATAGAGAGTTTGTTTCAGGAGAAGCCTACGCCTATCTAGGGCGTAATTATCGTCTCAAGGTAGTAGCAGGAGCCTATAGCCCCGTAAAGCTTATCCAAGGGCGCTTAGTAGCGACGCTGCCTGATGGTGCGAAGCGCAGTAACTTAGTCCGAGATGCTGTGATCCGTTGGTATAAGCTCAACGCCTTACGCAAGATTAAAGAGAAGGTGAGGCGCTACTCAAAGGTTATGGGCTTAGAGCCTAAATCTATCGGTATCAAAACATTCAAGAGCCGCTGGGGTAGCTGTAGCCCCAAGGGCGAACTCGATTTTAATTGGGTTATCGTAATGGCTCCCAATCGTGTTGTGGATTACGTGGTGATCCATGAGCTGTGCCATCTGAAACAGCTCGACCATTCCCCTAAGTTTTGGAAAGAAGTAGAGCGAGTCATGCCTGATTACGCCGAGCACAAAGAGTGGCTCAAGGTGAACTCAGGGAAGTTGGTTGTTTAGTTTTGATTTTTCTAACAATGAATACTAATAAAAAGGAATTAAACTGATGTTGAAGCAACAGATTATAGATTTTTTAGCTAGGCATAATAAGGCTTTATCTGCTCAGGAAGAGAGTAATTTAACAATATTGATTGATGCTCTTCAGAGTGACTTCCCTGACTTTGATGTTTATACATGGGTGTATGGCTCTAAGCCTATGATAAAATTTGGATTTTATGGCGGAGACTCTAATACTAATAAGCCTGCTTTCGGTATATACAAGCGCACTACAGATGCAAAATGTAGCTTTGGCTTAAGCTTTGATAGTACTAAATTGCGTGACAAGGTAAAAATTTATGATGACCGATTTGAGTTGGGGGAGTTGCATAAGGCAAAAGTCGAACTTAAAAAATTTCTTCATACTTTAAAATCTATTCCTGAGATTGAGGAAAGAATGTCAGGTAATAGGCGAGTTATTATTGATAATGCAGAGCAGGTTCAAAGTGCTGAGGCTGATGAACATAACCATGATTGGCGAGAAGATGTTGAAACTACTATCAAAATGCGTCGTGGTCAGCCAGCTTTTCGACAAGCATTAGTGAGTGCGTATGGTAATAAATGCGCTGTCACTGGCTGTAGAATAGAAGGACTTTTAGAAGCTGCTCATATTGTCCCGCATTGCCAAGGTACGAATTATGAGGTCAGCAACGGATTACTCCTAAGAGCTGATATTCATACCCTTTATGATATTGGGTTACTGACAATTGCTGGGGATGGAACCATTTGCCTTGCAGAAGAGCTTAATGATGACCCTACTTATGCTGTTATAGCAGATAAAGCACTCATAAACTTTCCTTTGGCTACGCCAGAGGTACTAGAGAAATTGAAAGCATCTTTAGCAAAAAGGTATGCTAAACAAACTGCTGATAAATTAAATTAGGCTGTTTAACCCTACTTTGTTGTGCGGAATTAGTTCAAACATTCGTTAGAATGCTAAATCTTGTAACTGCTCGTAAGTCACTTTCATGGCGTTAATCGCCGCAGTCTCAGGCTCTGCATATTCGGAGTGATCACAAAAAAGTGATCACTCTTGGCTCTCTTAGCTAATTTCTATTTTTGATCACCTGCTTAAAACCTAACATGCTGAAAAGTAAATAGTTGCACAGGGGGACTAAGTAAAGTGAGTCTATAAATAAGCTTGTGATCAAAAAAATGGCGAAACGGTTAACAATTAATTAACTGTTTCTGTTGTAAAAATACGACCTGTAGTTGGTTGCTGGTGGTCTGGCTGAAAGTCATGCTGTTTAGGCTTTATGTTTTATACGGCCAAAGTAATGACCTTTGGCAAAAGCTGGGTTGTTTTCTTTAGTCACATTTTTAACTAAATAGCTGAGCCTGTATAAAGCGGCTTGGATGCTACTCAGGGTGTTAGGCAATATCATGTAGGTACAATTTTCAGGAAAATGGATATTGATGTCGATAATTAGCTCTCTTGCCTTTTTCGCTAGATCAAATGTCACATAGCTGCTCTTGGCCTTTTGCCCATTTAATAAGACAAAACAATGGTAATGACATTTATCATCATATCGGTTCTGCTCCCTAACCCAGCCAAACTCAGCTTTAGAGTTGTAATGTGATTTAAGGTGCTTGAGAATGTAGCTTCTTAGCTTACTGATGGTATTGTTGTTGGGTAATGAATCATATAATGAGACATCGAAGCGGATCACTAATATTTTAGAGTGCCATGAGATATAGGCCATTAAAGTGTTATAAAGGGTGTTGAGAAGTTTGCGGTTTAACCCTTCAGGGAATAGCATTACTTTCCATCTGATCCCACCTAGAACAACATCTATAGCTTGATCTAATTGTTTAACACTATTCTGTGTATCTTCTATTTCCGGTGCACTTATTAAGAGTAAAGACATAATAATATTTAAAACCTAGTACATTTGGGGGAAGCCCTGCTTCTAAGGCCGCATGGTTGTTGACTTCTGGACTGATTTTTTCGATTTTTTAGGTTTGATAAAGCACTATAACAGCCCATTTTGTCTCATCCTTACCCTTGAAAAAGGGCAACACATTGCCCTCTTCTAATTGGTCGAACGCTACAGCTGTGAGCGAACTTCCCACTTTTCATATTCCGATATACTGACAAACCATTCATTCTGGTCTTTAAAGGCTTTAGGCGCATCAGTGGCTTGTCTTAGCCAATTTCTGATGGTCTTAGTACTTTTACCTAGTCGAGTTGCGATTTGAGCCACAGTGAGCACTTGTTCAACGGTATGTGTTGAGGCGACTAATTGGCACAGCCTGACTTTTCTATCGTTTTTAGTATTTGCGTTAGGTGATTTAGTCATTGCTGGCTCCCACTTGTTTAAGCTCTGCAATTGGGCGTGAACGCACCCAAGCTAGGATTTCTGCTAACTTCCAGCCATTGGTGTTGTCATCTAACTTTAGGTGTTTAGGGAATAGGCCTTGGCGCTCTAGTTGAAAGGCGTGGGCTCGACTAACCGATGTGATGAACCTGCGTTGCTGCTCATTGATGATAGGCTCATTAATACTGTCTTCGATTGACGGGGTGAATATCGATGTTTGCATTTGTTTTTCCTTGGCTCCAAAGGGCTTTATTGCTCTTGGTTGAAGGATTTTGCTTAGCTTGCAGGTAAAAACTAAATTTTAGGGAGTTTTAGTGTTTTGGGCTGTCTTGTAGAGGCGTTGCGGGGAAGATAGCTGAGTTTGAGTTATACATTGTATAACTATTTAGGTCGTGATTAGGGGAGGTGCTGGTGGTGAGGGGATGTATCACCACCAGCAAGTCAGCTGTTTCTATTTTTGAGCTAATTGCCATTGCTCAAATTTTAGAGGGCACCAACCAATGGTTCGATGGTTTTGATATACAGGCGCTAAAAGCTTACGAGCTTTTACCCATCGATGGATAGTTGCGCGGCTCTTATGCAATTTAGCGGACATCTCTGTAATGCTAATAAGCGGCATAATCTCAACTTGTGGCGAGTGCACTGCGCCTTTGGCGATAATCATAATCTAGCATCCTACTCATGGTTATCTGGCAACACTACAGCCTCTCTAGATTTTATCCACTCTAGCAATTCAGAGAGCAACCAAGCTACAGATCGTTTAGAGAGTTTTCTGCGGCTAGGGAATAGGCCTTTTCGCTCTAATTGGAAGGTTTCAGACCTACTGAGAGAGGTAATTAGTTTTCGTTCTTTCTCTTTAACCATTCGGTCAAACACTAATTCATTTGCTGCAGCGATATCCATTAAACCTAAATTGACGTCTTTCATTGGTATTTCCTCGTATTCATAGCGCTTGATTGCGCGGATATGGATTTTGAGGAGAGTGCAAGTAAAAACGAAATTTTAGGGCTTTTTAGCAGATAGAGAACATTTTCACACTAAAACCGTCTTATTTATTGTAATCCAGAAAAAGCTATGCGTTACTGTGTTCGTTGTTCGCGAACAGAAAACATGGTGGAGCAGGTTAATGTTAAAACCGCAAGATCTCTTAGTCACATTAAAAATTTTGAGTTTTGAGTTTAATGAAAATTCTCTTATGTCTACAGACGATGGAGAAGATAAACCTTGGGTGTTATTTGAACCTATAAGCTTGTACTACAAAGATAAAGATGAAGTTATCATCTCTGATGAGATGGATGATTTCGATGCTCTTGACTTAGAAAGGATTGAAAAGTTTCTCAAAGATACAGAAACGCTAGAAGACCACTCCAATTGGACTTACCGGAAGTTGGCTCAGCAGCTTTTTATGTCGCTTAGCGAGACAAGTCAGGCAATAAAAAGATCCACAGCGGCAGGGCTACTAATAAAACGAGGAAGTAAAGGGGTTAAAGTTAATAAAAAAGTCCTGACTGATTACATTAGATATGGCGTTGGAATTAGCTTTTTTGCTGAGAAAGGAAAAGTCGTTCGCGGTATACCTACAGCTATTGCAGCTCCTTCGTTTAAAGGTACTTATGCTAGTGCATCGGATCTTCCACCTGTTTGGCCTTGTGCTCGAGGTACAATTAGAGGCGTTGCGATACCAGCTCTGTATAAATCGGTAACTAAAGCAGTAATGATTGATCCTTGGTTGTATAAGCAACTAGCTCTTGTGGATATTTTTAGAGTGGGAAGTGCTAGAGAAAAAGAAGAAGCATTGTATTTTTTGAATAAATTGAAAGGTTAGTTATGACAGAACATGAAGCATTAATCCTTCCTATAGCTATTGCTCTCGGAGAAGACTTATTAAAACAGGTTGCATTTGTCGGCGGGGCTACTGTATCTCTCCATTTAGATGACGCTCAACCAATCGATATAAGCAGTACCAAAGATGTAGATTTTATTGTGTCAGTATCTAGTTATTGTGATTATCAAAAGTTGGCAGAAGAGCTCCGTAATAGAGGTTTCAAGGAATCTCCACCAGAACTAGGGGATGATGATCCAGCGCCTTATTGTAGATTTGTTTGTGATGGCATTTTGGTCGATGTTATGCCTGATGATGAGGATGTTCTGGGGTTTTCTAATCAATGGTTCCGAGTTGGGCTTGCTGAGTCAGTGGATTACATATTGCCAACAGGTCTTAAGATTAAGATTGCTCAAGCAAAACACCTATTGGCCACGAAATTAGCAGCATTTGCTGATCGTGGAATTGATATGTTAGCGAGTAAGGATGCTGAAGATATTGTTGTACTCATTAATGGTAGAGATGATTTGATTAGTGAAATAGCGTCCTCTCCCTTAGAACTGAGACAGTATATTCAAGTAGAGATGTCAAAGTTTATTTCTAATTCAGATTTTGATTACTTATTAAGTAATGCGATGAATGGTGAGGAAGATGAGAGAATAGAGATGATTGAAGAGAGATTTAACCAGCTTTCATCTGGAGGGGAATTGAGTTGACTCCGACTATTCTAACTTGCGAACTTGGAGGCGTTGAGAGTGTTAATGCCGATTACGCAGCTCACTGGCCTGTTGCGGGAGGACACTTATATGTTGTTTGTGATGGTATTAATCATAAGGATATAGTGGCTCAAGCTGTTAGCCTGTTTTGCTCGACATTACGCAGTAATACTCAACAGCAAGATATTTGCAACGAAAAGTGTTTTTTAAACGATATTGAGCAAGCCGTTAAATCTGTGGAAAGTGAATTCGGCACTGATATAGCTTTTTGTATGACTATTGCAGTGGTGCTTGAAGGAGAGGTTCTTGTTGCTCATTGTGGAGACTGTCGGCTTGGGTATTTAACAGCGTCAGGTGTCGACTGGCATACTGTGGATGATGTGCCCTATTTGGAGCTGTATAAAAACGGCAGTATAACTCGCGACACGTACCTAGATCTTAGACATTTAGTAGCTTGCAAGATTAAAACAGGAAAAGCATTGAGTGATGTCAAAGTGTTTACTATTCCAACGCCTGAACAGGGCTGCTTGTTACTGTGTAGTGATGGTTTTTGGTCTGAGATGGAACCTAAACTAGTTGGGGATATCGAGGAGTGTAAACATCTTATTAAAAGCGAACTACCTAATTTGACGAAGAATGCCCGAGACAATTTCAGTCTCATTCTCGTTTGATGCTTACTAGAATCATTTTACTAAAGTTGTTGGTTTCCCCTTAAATTTAGATACAAGTAAAAACAAATTTTTTGAGGATCTGAAGAGATAGGCCTTTTAACTGCGTCTAACAGCTGAACTTTTCACATGATATTTTTTATGGGTGAAATTGCGAAAACTGAGAGGGGATAAGGGCTAGGGCAACAAAACAACGGGGGTACATATGGGGGTACATATTAGCAAAAACGGGCTTTTTGTCGCCAAAAAACCCGTTTCTATACAACACGTTAAGACGTTAGTCTTAGTTCATGCCGTATTTCTTTAATTTCTTGCGTAGAGTACCACGGTTGATACCTAGCATGTTGGCAGCGCGAGTCTGGTTGCCACGAGTGTGTTGCATGATGATATCTAGCAGAGGTGCTTCAACTTCGCTTAACACCATTTCATATACTTCTTCAGCTTCTTGCCCGTCCATCTGAGCGAAAAAGTTAGTGACAGCACGCTTTACCGCATCACGTAGTAATTGTGGCTTGATAGCGCCACTTGCGGTTTCGATTTTGCCAACAGTAAGTGGGTGAACTTCAGTGTGAGTAGTCTGATCAAACATTCGTATTCTGCTCTTTATTAATTTGCAACAAATTCATCAAAATAGCGTTCCACCATGGAACATTGTTCTTCAACGGTTTCGAGTCGATTAAATTCGGCCCTAAAAGGTCGTTGATGTTCTTGGTCTAGGTACCAGCCAACATGCTTTCTTGCGAAGCGGATGCCCTTGAAATCACCATACAGTTTGTATAGTAGTTCCAGGTGTTCAAGCATAACTTGACGCTTTTCATCCATCTCAACGGGCGCTAGCTTATTACCTGTATCCAGGTAATGCTGGATTTCCCTAAATATCCAAGGCCTTCCTTGAGCTCCTCGTCCTATCATCAGGGCATCCACACCAGTATAATCCAACACAAAACGTGCTTTCTCTGGCGTTAAAATGTCTCCATTTGCGACAACAGGTATCGAGATCTGTTTTTTAATTGCTTTGATTGTGTCGTACTCGGCATCGCCTTTGTACATGCACTGCCTCGTTCTGCCGTGAACGGCTAATGAAGCAATACCGCAATCTTCTGCAATCTGGGCGATATGAACACCATTCCTGTGCTCTGGAGCCCAACCCGTTCGAATTTTTAGCGTAACAGGCACGTCAACCGCAGCTACTACAGCACGTAGAATTGCTTCTACTTGTACTGGATCTTGTAGCAAAGCTGATCCCGCAAGCTTCTTATTCACTTTTTTCGCTGGGCAGCCCATATTGATGTCAATGATTTGCGCCCCTTGTTGTACGTTAACAACAGCGGCATTGGCCATTAACTCAGGATCTGCTCCGGCAATCTGAACCGAACGTATTCCGTCTTCACCTGCGTGTGTCATACGCAAGCGGCTTTTATCTGTATCCCAAACTTCAGGATTAGACGAAAGCATCTCTGACACGGCTAAGGCTGCGCCATAACGTAAACAGAGATTTCTAAAGGGTTGGTCTGTGACACCTGCCATTGGTGCCACGATCAACTGATTTTTCAGGTGATAGGGGCCAATCTGCATTTATCAAAACACCTTGCTCGTCAAAGGGGCGCTATAGTACGCCTTTTTCAAGCCTGTGAAAAGGTCAATAAATGACCTAGAGGCAACTTTTTTGCTTGACTTTTGTTGACTGAGAAGTCAGTCGCGGCGCTGAAAGCGCCGCGGGTTACCGCTATTTGCGTATACCTGTCAAGCGACTCCAGTCGTCTTTGTGAGCCGGTGCATCCATATCGAACCACTGGCTGTAGAAAGCTGAGATCTCTTCAGCTTGTTCTTGTAGTAGGCCTGATAGTGCTAATTGTCCACCTGGTTTTACTTTTTCAGCAATAAGTGGCGCAAGTTCACGTAGTGGACCCGCAAGAATGTTGGCTACTAGAATATCGGCAAGCAGATCGGCTGGCTGATCTTCAGGCAGATATAGGTCTAGCTTGTCTTCAACGCCGTTACGTTCTGCGTTTGCTTTTGAGGCTTCAATTGCTTGGTAGTCGATGTCGATACCAGTTACGCGCTCAGCACCAAGTTTTAGTGCGGCTACGGCTAAAATACCTGAGCCACAACCAAAGTCGATAACGTCTTTATTGGTGTAATCTAGGCCGTCTAACCATTCTAAACAAAGTGCAGTGGTTGGGTGAGTACCTGTACCAAATGCTAAACCTGGATCTAAGATCACGTTAACTGCTGTTGGATCAGGGATTTCACGCCAGCTTGGGCAGATCCATAAGCGATCTCCGAATTGAATCGGGTGGAAGTTATCCATCCACTCACGTTCCCAGTCTTTATCTTCAACTTGTTCAATCTTATGGCTGAAGTTTTCACCTAGGTATGGCAAGCCTTTAAGCATGGTCACAATTGGCGCTAAATCGTAATCGGCTTCAAATAGCGCGGTTAGTACTGTGTGGTTCCACAGTGGCGTTTCGCCTAAAGTTGGCTCAAAGATTGGTGTATCTTTGCCATCTTCGTAAGTGATAGATAGTGAACCAAGATCCATAAGCATGTCGCTTAAGGCATCGGCGTGCTGGTTGTCGGTGTCGACCTTTAATTGGATCCAAGGCATGGGATCGTCTCTGTAGCTAGATATAATGGCGTTATTGTAAACCATCTGTTCGATTTACGTCAGCGCCAAGCGTAAAAAGCTGTGGTTTTAATTGTGATGCTGTTTAAGCGTACACTTGTAACAGAAAAATAGGTTGTGACTTAATAGGCTTATTTGTGAGAAAAGCTTAGACTAAAGTCGTAGCAATTTAAGAAGGTTAGTGTTTACAATTGCTTTTCAAGTTATTGAATTTTGTCGGTAAAATGGTTTGACCAGTGTTCGTTTGATTGATGTCTGTTTGTGATCGGCGTCAAAGACTGGTGTTGCTGTTGGTGAGCAAGCTCACGCTTTAAAATGGCGAATATTTGTAGGGTAAATCTTCCTGTTATGGTGTAAGTCCCGACAATAGGCACTATAAAAGAAAAATAACCGTGAGAACCCTAACTGACACTACCGCTCTATTTCAACAAAAAGTGGCTAGCGCTTGGTCTGCTAAAGCTGACCGTTTACAAAGTGCTACCGGCATTCTATTAGGATGCTTTCTATTAGTGCATCTGCACTTCGAATCTAGCATCTTGTTTGGTAAAGAAGCTTTTTACCATGTGGTGCAATTTCTAGAAGGCGGCATGTTTAGCGAAACCGGCCATGGTTATCCGCTACTGACCACCATTTTCTCGACTTTCTTATTAGTAGTGGTTTTAGTCCATGCGGCATTTGCACTGCGTCGCTTCCCTGCACAAATTGGCCAATGGCGTGCGCTACGCAGCCAAATGCAAGTGGTTAACCATAGCGATACTCGTGTGTGGTTTTGGCAGCTAGTCAGCGGCTTCATCTTATTCTTCCTAGTGCCTGTGCACTTATACACCATGATTGCGACCCCAGAAATTGGTCCGCACTTAAGCGCTGAGCGCGTGTATCACGATAATGCATGGTTACTGTATATCGTGTTACTGCCTGCCGTGGTTATTCATGCCATGTTTGGTTTGTACCGCGTTGCAGTGAAATGGGGCATTAGTGCTAATCGTAACGGTCTGCGTAAATTAGCTCATATCTTAGTGGTGTACTTAATGGTGATTGGCTTATTGAGCCTAGCTCAGTACATGATTATCGGCAGTGAGTTAACCCTACCGATTGAGCCGTTTCGCCCATAAAGAGCACGACTAACTCAAATTCTTTGATGCTGAGCCTTGAGATTGATTGCTTGAGATTGATAGTTAATCGGCATCTATAAAACCAATAAAAATAACGCTGAGCATGGCAATGAGCCAAGACACAGCGCAATAGAACATCGACCTATTCCTATTTAAGGAGCAAGCGTGAAACTCATATATACCGATTCTTTAGTCGTGGGCGCCGGTCTGGCTGGACTAAGGGTCGCCATCGCCTCGAAAGAGAGAGGGCTCGACACCGTCGTGCTATCTCTGATCCCTGCTAAACGTTCACACTCTGCGGCTGCGCAAGGTGGTATGCAGGCAAGTCTTGGTAACACTGTTAAGGGCATGGGTGATGATGAAGATGTGCATTTCCAAGATACCGTAAAAGGTTCTGACTGGGGATGCGATCAGGACGTCGCTCGTATGTTTGCCCACTGTGCACCTAAAGCCGTGCGTGAATTGGCAAACTGGGGCGTACCTTGGACCCGCATTACCAAAGGGCCACGCCAAGTGGTGGTGAATGCGGAAAAAGTCACTATTGAAGAAGCAGAAGAGGCGCACGGTTTAATTAACGCCCGCGACTTTGGTGGTACTAAAAAATGGCGTACTTGCTACACTGCCGACGGCACAGGCCATTCACTGCTGTATGCGGTAGATAATAAAGCCATCTCGATGGACATTCCTGTGCATGAGCGCATGGAAGCATTGTCGCTTATTCATGACGGTAAGCGTTGTCACGGTGTGGTTGCGCGCTGCTTAATTACCGGCGAGCTTATTGCGTATGTTGCTAAGTCGACCACCATTGCCACTGGCGGCTATGGCCGTATTTATGAAGTATCGACTAACGCGATTATCTGCGAAGGTGTGGGTCAAGCACTAGCACTAGAAACTGGTGTTGCCAAACTAGGCAATATGGAAGCGGTACAGTTCCACCCTACAGCGATTGTACCAGTGGGCATTTTAACCACAGAAGGTTGTCGTGGTGATGGTGGTTTATTGCGTGACAAAGATGGTCACCGCTTTATGCCAGATTATGAGCCAGAAAAGAAAGAGCTAGCTTCACGTGACGTGGTATCGCGCCGCATGACCGAGCATATGCGCAAAGGTAAGGGCGTAGATAGCCCGTACGGTCCGCATTTGTGGTTAGACATTACTTTGCTAGGCCGTAAGCACGTTGAAACTAACTTGCGTGAAGTAAAAGAAATTTGTGAGAACTTCTTAGGCATAGATCCTGCTAAAGATTGGATCCCAGTCAGACCGACGCAGCATTACTCTATGGGTGGTATTCGTACTGATGCTACCGGTCAAAGCCCACAGCTTAAAGGCCTATTCAGTGTCGGTGAAGCAGCCTGTTGGGATATGCACGGCTTTAACCGTTTAGGCGGTAACTCATTGGCTGAGACTGTGGTTGGCGGCATGATCATCGGTAAGTATGTGGCTGATTTTTGTGAGCAGAACACTCTTGAAATCGACACCAATCTAGTTGAGACCTTTGTGGGTAAACTGCAAAGCGAAATTGACGAGCTGATTGACGGTGAAGGCACAGAGAATCCATTTGAACTTAAGCAGCAGATGCAGCGCATCATGATGGATTACGTGGGTATTTTCCGTAATGGCCCAGAACTTGATAAAGCGGTAAGCGAGCTGCAAGACTTGCTTAAGCGTGCTAATGCGTTAGGTCTTAAGTGTAAGAAGCGCCATGCTAACCCTGAGCTGGTTGAAGCGCTGCGTGTTAAGCGCATGCTTAAAGTGGCACTGACCGTTGCAACTGGTGCTGCTGCGCGCACAGAGAGCCGCGGAGCGCATGCTCGTGAGGACTTCCCACAGCGTAACGATAAAGACTGGCTAAATCGCACGTTATCAAGCTGGCCAGATGCTAACAGCTTGTCACCACAGCTTGAGTATGAGCAGTTAGATGTGATGAAGATGGAGTTGCCACCAGGATACCGTGGTTACGGTATCGACAATGCGATTGCCCACCCAGACACTGAAAAGCGTGAACAGCAAATTGCAGAGATTATCAGCCAGCTTGGCCCTGATGCCAATAGACATCAAAAACAAGCGGCAGTGATGCCATTTGACGTACCAGAATCATTAAAACCAAAGAACGAACGTTTGAGTGATAAACTAAACTCAGGCGCAGGAGAGATCGCTAAATGAGCCAACAAATGGCTAAGGGCCGCACCTTAACTTTCAGTATTTTCAGATATGATCCGCAAATGCCGGATGATAAGCCGAAGATGGTGGATTACCAGATCGAAGAAGCGCCTGGTATGACGGTCTTTATTGCGCTAAATCAGTTGCGTGAGTTGCAAGATCCATCGCTGCAGTTTGACTTTGTTTGTCGTGCGGGTATTTGTGGTAGCTGCGCTATGGTGATTAACGGTATGCCGACTCTGGCCTGCCGCACTCTAACCAGCAAATTTGCTGATGGTAAGATCAAGCTAATGCCGCTACCTGGCTTTGAGTTGATTGGCGATCTATCAGTAAACACCGGTAAGTTTATGCGTGAAATTGCCGAGCGCTTAAAGCTATGGTTACACCCGAAAGCGGGCGATGATGATATTCACCGTTTAGAGGCGCCAATGTCACCTGAAGAAGCGGCTAAGCTATACGAGTTAGAGCGCTGCGTTGAGTGTGGCGTATGTGTGTCAGCGTGCGCAACTAAGCAAATGCGTGACACCTTTGTTGGCGCTGTTGGCCTAATGAAGATTGCGCGTTTTGAGCTCGATAGTCGTGATGCACGTAATGCGGAAGACTTCTACCATGTGATTGGTAACCAAGACGGTGTGTTTGGTTGTATGACGCTATTAGGCTGTCAGGATAACTGCCCGAAAGATTTGCCGCATATGCAGCAAATTGCTTATCTTCGTCGTAAGATGGCGGTTACGCTAGTCTAAGTTAACTTATTTTGTTAAGACAACATATTGAAAAGCCTGCTTAACGCAGGCTTTTTTGTGGATGACGTTTGCGCGAGTTTTATCTACAATTTGGTATTAAATACCTGTGCATTTATAAACGGAATATTGATAATGCAACTTAACGACTTGAAGCTGTTTGTACGCGTTGCTGACTGCGGTAGTTTAACTGCTGCTGCGCTTGAGCTGGATATCTCCTCAGCTGTGGCGAGTGCTGGCTTAAAGCGGCTAGAGAAGGAGCTAGGCACAGCGTTATTTATTCGTAGTACGCGTAGTTTAAGGTTAACTGATGCAGGGGAGCGTTATCTCATTCACTGTCGTCGTGCGCTGAGTGATCTTGAGGTGGGTCAGCGCGCGATTGAAAGCACCCAAGCGAGTATTTCTGGAATGGTGAGTTTGTCGGTGCCATCAGATGTTGGCCGCAATGTGTTGCTGCCGTGGCTGGATGACTTTTTGCTGGAGTACCCAGAACTAAAGCTTAGGCTGCATATTGGCGACAACCTCTCTGATTTTTATCATGACAAAATCGATGTCGCGTTGCGTTCTGGTGTACCTAAAGACTCATCGCTGGTGGCCTTTAAGATCTGCAATTCGCGCCGAGTGTTATGCGCGTCACCAGACTATATTGCGCAGTTTGGTGATATCGCTTCACTTGAGCAGTTAGCCGATCATAATTGCTTGTTCTTTATGTTAGATGAGCGCACTCATGACCAATGGGTTTTTAATAAAGATGGCCAGCAGCACAAGGTAAGAGTCACCGCTAACCGCACCTGTAATGATGCCGATATTGCAAGGCGCTGGGCAGTTGCAGGCCAAGGGCTAGTGTTTAAGTCTTGGCTCGACCTAACTGACGATATAGAGTCTGGACGCTTGGTGCCGCTGCTCAATGAGTATCAAGGTGAGGAAGCTGACTTATATTTAGTTTGCCCCGGAAGAGAGCATGTAACGCCAGTTATATTGCTGCTCAGAGATATGCTGCGAGAGCGTTGTAAACAGCGCTTGGCACGGGTAAAGCATCTGATGGGCTGATAATCAATCGGTACAAATTGCAGCTACAAAAAAACCGCACGAATGCGGTTTTTTTAGTGTTATCCGTTTATGGCTGATAGTGTAAAAGCTAATTAGCTTTTAGCACGCTTCATCGCAGTGAAGAATTCATCGTTAGTCTTGGTCATTGCCAATTTGTCGATAAGGAACTCCATACCTGTCACTTCATCCATAGGATTTAGGATCTTACGTAGGATCCACATCTTCTGTAGTTCGTCAGGCGTAGTTAACTTCTCTTCACGACGTGTACCAGAGCGGTTAAAGTCGATTGCAGGGAATACACGCTTTTCAGCTGCTTTACGAGAAAGGTGTAACTCTTGGTTACCTGTACCTTTAAATTCTTCGTAAATAACTTCGTCCATTTTAGAGCCTGTATCAACTAGCGCCGTTGCGATAATGGTTAAGCTACCACCATGCTCGATGTTACGTGCAGCACCAAAGAAACGCTTTGGACGGTGTAGAGCGTTAGCGTCAACACCACCAGTAAGTACCTTGCCTGATGAAGGGATTACCGTGTTGTAAGCACGTGCTAGACGCGTGATAGAGTCAAGTAAGATAACCACGTCTTTCTTGTGCTCAACTAGGCGCTTAGCTTTTTCAATCACCATTTCGGCTACTTGTACGTGACGGCTTGCTGGCTCATCGAAAGTAGAAGCAATTACTTCACCTTTTACCATGCGCTGCATCTCGGTAACTTCTTCTGGACGTTCGTCAATTAGCAATACCATCAACACCACTTCTGGGTTGTTGTGAGTAATGCTTTGCGCCATGTTTTGTAGAAGCAATGTTTTACCGGCTTTTGGCGGTGCAACGATTAGACCACGCTGACCTTTACCGATTGGTGAACATAAATCCAGAATACGTGAAGTAATATCTTCAGTAGAGCCGTTACCACGCTCCATGCGTAGACGATCTTGTGCATGTAACGGAGTTAAGTTTTCAAAAAGGATTTTGTTGCGAGAGTTTTCAGGCTTGTCGAAGTTAACTTCGGTAACTTTTAGAAGGGCAAAATAACGTTCGCCTTCTTTTGGTGGACGAATTTTACCAAAAATCGTGTCACCAGTGCGCATGTTAAAGCGTCTAATTTGGCTCGGTGATACGTAAATATCATCTGGACCCGCTAAGTATGAACCATCAGAGCTACGAAGGAAGCCGAAGCCGTCTTGTAAAATCTCTAAAACGCCACCACCGAAAATATCTTCACCGCTTTTAGCGTGGGCCTTAAGAATAGAGAAAATAATGTCTTGCTTACGAGCACGAGCCATATTATCTAGCTTCATGTCCTGCGCAAGCTGGACTAAATCTGATATTGAGGTGTTTTTTAATTCTGATAAATTCATCTTGGTGGGTCTTGTTTTGTACGTGGCAATGCCATCTACGATCGACAGTTTTGTAGCTTAATGAGTATCAATCGGATAGCGAGAAGTGGGTTAATTAGAATGATTCTGGTTATTAAAGTAGCACTAACAGGGCGAGGCGTCTAGAAGTTTAGCTAAACCCGACACATTTTCTTGTTGAAGCTGTGTCGGGAGTCACTTATACACCGCACAATCGAGTGTTGCGCGGTGTTTTAGTGATTAAAGTTGCGCGTCAATGAACTCTTTAAGTTGAGTTTTTGATAGTGCGCCAACTTTAGTTGCAGCAAGCTCGCCTGCTTTAAATAGCAGTAGAGTTGGAATGCCGCGAACGCCATATTTAGCTGGTGAAACGTTGTTTTGGTCAACGTTTAATTTAGCGATAGTGATCTTACCTTCGTACTCTTCAGCTACGTCATCTAAGATTGGGGCGATCATCTTACATGGACCACACCATTCAGCCCAAAAATCAACCAGAACTGGTAGTTCTGAATTAATTACGTCATTTTCAAAGCTATCGTCGCTTAGGTATACAATCTTGTCGCTCATGTCGTTCTCCAGTTTGGCTGCCATTGCTGGTTTGTTAATGGCTTAACCTGTATATTGGGTCGGTAAAATAGCTTTTCAAGCTAAAAGTTATGCAAATATTACTGTCGGCACTCTTGAGTATGTTAAATCGCTTTAGACAAGACGCTGATTTACAGGCATAGTTAGCCTACGTCAACGACGTTTAACGCCTGATGCGTTTAAAATTGTCCTAAAGAGAACGATAAACACACGCTTAAATTTCATTGCATCACATAAATATAGAGGGAATGATGATTCCGTCACTGATGCCAAAAATATCGTGGTAAACGTTTCTCCGAGAGTGCACCAATTTTCCGTGATAAAATTCAATCGCTATTTCAAACGATCGAGTTTTTTATTGCAACCTTTTACAGGTAAGCCTGCGCTATGAGCGAAACACATTTATCTACACAGAAGTTTGCTGACTTCCCTTTGAATAAAGAAGTTCATCAAGCACTTAATGAAGCTGGTTTTGAGTTCTGTACTCCAATTCAGGCTTTATCGTTACCGATTTTATTAGAAAAAAAAGATATAGCCGGTCAGGCACAAACGGGTACAGGTAAAACACTGGCCTTTTTGGTTGCGACGTTTAACCACCTTCTATCGACACCTATCCCTGAAAATCGCCAATTAAATCAACCTCGTGCAATTATTATGGCGCCGACTCGTGAGTTGGCTATTCAGATTGCGAAAGATGCTAACTTATTGGCTAAACATACTGGCCTTAAAGTGGGTATTGTTTATGGCGGTGAAGGTTATGAAGTTCAACGTAAAGTATTAGACAAAGGCGTTGATATTTTAATTGGTACCACTGGCCGCATTATCGATTATGTGCGCCAAGGTGTTATCAACGTTAGCGCTATTCAGGCGGTAGTGCTTGATGAAGCCGATCGTATGTTCGATCTGGGCTTTATTAAAGATATCCGTTTCTTGTTTAGACGTATGCCTGACGCTAAGTCACGTTTGAACATGTTGTTCTCTGCAACGCTTTCAATGAAAGTACAAGAGCTTGCATATGACCACATGAACGAACCTGAGAAAGTTGAAATTGCGCCAAACGAGAAAACGTCAAAGAACATTAAAGAGGAGATCTTCTATCCATCGATGGAGGAGAAGATGCCTTTGCTATTGTCTTTGCTTGAAGAAGACTGGCCAGAAAAAGCCATCGTGTTCTCAAATACCAAGCATAGCTGTGAAAAAGTCTGGTCATGGCTTGAAGGTGACGGACATCGCGCAGGCCTGCTAACCGGTGATGTGCCGCAAAAGAAACGTTTACGTATTCTGGAGCAGTTCACTAAAGGTGAAATCGATATTCTAGTGGCTACTGACGTTGCTGCACGTGGCCTACATATTTCTGATGTTTCGCACGTTTATAACTATGACTTACCTGACGATTGTGAAGACTATGTGCACCGTATTGGTCGTACTGGTCGTGCCGGTCAAAAAGGTGTGTCAGTCAGTTTTGCTTGTGAAGAGTACGCGCTAAACTTACCAGCGATTGAATCTTATATTCAGCATTCAATTCCTGTTACGTCGTACGACAGCAGTGCCTTACTTGATGATATTCCACCACCAGTAAAAATTCATCGCAAGCCTAGCACTCACACGCGTAATACTCGCGCTCCGGGTAGTCCTCGTCCACAGGGTGGCCAGCGCAATGGTCCGCGCCGTCATGACAGAACTCGTAGACATTCATAGGCGATAACGCTTAATGACAACACCTCTTTATGCAGCCATTACCCTCGGCTCAAATAGCTTTAATATGTTGGTCGCGAAAACCGTCGGTCAACAGCCTAAAGTTATTGCTAAATATAAGCGCAAAGTTCGTTTAGCCGAAGGGATCCAAGATGATGGCTCGCTGAGTGAAGAGGTGTTATTACGCGGTCTAGATTGTTTAACGATGTTTGCTGACATGCTTAAGAAAGAGGGCGTGTCTGCAGAAAATGTTGCTGTTATCGCAACCGCGACCTTACGTAAAATCTCTAATTCAGATGACTTTTGTCATCGTGCTTTGCCTATTCTTGGTCATCCTATTGAGATAATTTCAGGTATGCGCGAGGCTGAGTTGATTTATCAAGGGATGGTTGCAACGACTGAAGGACATGGTCGCCGACTGGTTATTGACATTGGTGGGGCGAGTACAGAGTTTATTATTGGTGACGGTAATAAAGTTTTGCTAAAAACCAGCCTGCCTATAGGCTGCGTCACTTTTAATGACTCATTTTTTGCAAGTTCGCCTTTGCAGCAACTCGATTTTGATGATGCTAAAACCAAAGTCAAAATGATATTAGGTGAACAGCTTAGTGAGTTAAAAAAGCTAGGTTGGCACTGTGCTGTTGGGGCTTCAGGTAGTGTACAGTCTGTGGTTGAGTTGCTTAATCATCGTGGTTTATCGAGCGTGATCACCTTAGATGTGTTATCGAGTTTAAAGCAAGAAATCCTATCTCAAAACGACAACTCAATGTTGAATATCAGCGGTTTGAACCCTGAACGGGCACCAACATTTGCTGCTGGAGTCGCTATTTTGTTGGCGTTATTTGAATTGCTCGATATTCAAAAGCTTCACCTTTCAGGTGGCGCATTGCGTGAAGGTGTATTGCAGAATCTTGCTAACTGTTGTTAATGCTTAATAATTATCGCTAGTTTAAGTGCTTTCCTAGAATATTGTTTGGTATTAATGAAGAGTTTCAAACGTTAACTCTATTTGATTTAATCTCTCCTATCGTCGTTATTTAGTTATTTTTGTCGCTTAGATAGCGGCTGAAATATTTTTGTTATATTGCATTTCTACGCATTTAACTATTCTTTTTTCCGTTATAAATCCCACCTTTATTCATTATTTAATCTCGGTTTTTTGTCATTTATCTAGACGGCTATCCTCACTATTGAATGACTTTTTAAATGTTTATTTTGCATTTCTATAATTGCTACCTGCAAATGATATATTGCATACAAAATAAAATATGTGATACAAATGTTATCGCATTGTTTCGTGGTTGTATTTGGCTTTAGGACACTTTACTGCTCAAGCAATAGCACTTAAAAATTACATTCTGGGGAGACGGAAGATGAGATTTAATAAAGTTGCAAAGCTAGTTAGCTTGGCTTGTAGTGGCATGGTTGCTGTATCAGCACCAGTATATGCAGCAGAAACAGAAGAAAGTGTTGAGCGCATAGAAGTCACGGGTTCGCGTATTAAGCGTATCGATATGGAAGGTGCAAGCCCTATCACGACAATTACGGCTGATGAGCTGGCAAAGTCAGGCTTTTCTACTGTAGGTGATGCATTACGTAGCTCAAACTTAAATGCCTTTGGTTCTTGGGGCGGTGGTTCTAACAATGGCTGGGGCTCGCAGTCTACAGTGCAGCTGAAAGGTGCTTCTGCTTTTCATACACTGACGCTTTTAGATGGTAAGCGCATGGCTAAGTCGCCAGTTATGGATGGCGGTGCAGCAAATATTAATACCATTCCAATGGCTGCTGTTGAGCGTATTGAGATCTTAACTGATGGTGCTTCTGCTATTTATGGTACAGATGCCATTGCGGGTGTAGTAAATATTATTCTGAAAAAAGATTTTGAAGGTGTTCAGTTTGATGCACGCCTTGATCGTCCAGAACAAGCAGGCGGTGATTCATCAAACCTTTCATTCACAGGTGGTTTGAATTCAGATAAAGGCCATTTAGTTTTTACTGTTGAGCATTATGAACAACAAAAGATTATGCAAAAAGATCGTTGGTATACTCAGCCTTTCGTTGTTGAAGGCGGAGATCCAAATGATTATCAAGATTGGGTAAACATTAGCCCTACTGGTAGAGTTTTGACCCAAGGTGGTGCTGGCGGTTGGGTGTATTCTGCACCATTTTCAAATTCTGATAAGACCTGTGCCGATGTTTATGGTGATGCTTTCTTAGGGCCGCTTGATGATTCTGACTATCCAGGCGATACACTTTGTGCGTATGACTATACCCAAGCTGCTGCAACGACGACGGACCAAACTCGTAATAATACGTTGATCCACTATAACTATGAAATTACGGATCAAATAGAGCTGACGGCGCGAGCGTATTGGGCATCGAATGAAACCATTGATATTTCTGCACCAGTTCCTGCTTCAATTAGCATTCCAAACGGTTTACCGGCTTACACAACTGATGAAGGTTTAGATCTTGTTGAGCTAGTTGCAGATCCTGATGCTGGTATGAATTACCGCTTTGATACTGCCGGTGATCGTGTTGCAGAGCATCACGATAATATCTACGATATTTTAGTCGGTTTAGACGGCTCTACCGATAACTTAGATTGGGATATTTCTTTTAATTACAACAAGTATGACAACTATACTTGGGGTACAGGCTATCAGTTAAAAGGTGCTACAACGGATTTAGTTGGTCAGTGGAATGATCAAACTAATTCATTTGAAGGTTGGGACCCACGTGATCCTAATTCTGAAATGCCTGCTGGTGCGACAGCCAACTATGATAAGCGGATGGCTGCGACTTATGTAGATATTAATGGTGGTTTGTCATTTGAACTATTTGAACTACCAGGTGGTGCGGCAGGTATGTATGTTGGTGCCTCATACCGTGAAGAGTCGCTAGATTCAAAAGTTGCCGCATTAGCTGAAGCTGGACAAATTGTCGGCGGTAATGGTGGCTCTGGTGGTGAGGGTGAACGAGATGTGACAGCTGGTTACTTTGAAATGGCATTGCCTATTCTTGATAACTTAGAGCTAAATCTAGCGGGTCGTTATGATGAGTATTCCGATTTTGGTGGTACATTTAATCCGCAAGTATCAGTTCGCTATAATCTAATAGAGCCTTTACTACTGCGTGCATCGTGGGGAACGGGCTTCCGTGCACCGACCTTGTCAGATCTCTATCAAGGTACTGCAGAAGGTTTCGGCTATATCAAGAATTACCTAAATTGCTATGAGCAGGGTGAAAGCATTGATAGCTGCAGTCGTTGGGATTATGGTCCAACTCGAACTGGTGGTAATGAAGAATTACAACCTGAAGAGTCTGAATCATATAACCTAGGTGTTGTTTGGGAAATTTCAGACCAAGTAAATATCTCTGTTGACTATTGGTCATTAGAAACTACGAATCTAATCGACTCACTAAGCGCTAGCGAAATCGTGCAAACGCAGGCTAAGTTGTGGGAAGCTGCTGACGCTGCAGGTGTTGCACGTCCAGATGTTTCGACAGTCTATCCTGGCACGGAAATTAGTCGCTTAGGTAATGGCAAAATTGACTACGTAGTTAGCCAAAAACTTAACGTAGGTTTGAGTGAGCGTGAAGGTATCGACGTTAAAGTTGGTGCAGGGTTTGATAGTGACTATGGTGATTTTAACTTTGGTTTAGGTTGGTCATACTTTCTTAAATATAAGTCATCATATTCATCTGCAGGTGTGCAAATTTTGTCTGACGATGAAGCGGGTCGCGAAGGTACGCCTGATCATCGTATCAACCTTACTGCAGACTATTCATATGGTGACCATGTTGTCAGTTACTTCGGTAACTTCATTGGTTCTCAAAAGAGTTGGGATGTAGTTGAAGGCAGCTGGGATCCTGATGCAGGCCAAACAGAGGATGATGGTAAGCTGTATGAGATTGATTCGATTTTCTATCACAACTTAACTTATACCTATACTCTGCCATGGAACAGCAGCATTTCTCTTGGTGTAACTAACTTAACAGATGAAGACCCTCAGTTCGCCTATGATGGTACATATGAAGGAGACTTATATGACATCCGTGGTCGTACTTATTGGGCTGGTTTCCGCCAATCTTTCTAGGTTAACTGTATATAGGCTAATTTAACTAACAAAAAGGCACTCACTAGAGTGCCTTTCTATTTTGTGTGATAAAGCTAAAATCTAGCTGTTAACTTTTGGTGGTATTATTTTAAAATATTCAATAAATCAGCTTCTAGCGATACTTCTGGTCTTTCCACAATACGGCCAATCTCTTCGTCATTTTGCTCGACAATAAAGGTAGGAATACGGCTGAATTCATAGTTAGCTGCCAAACCTTGTGGATCTTGTTTCTCTCTATCAACACCAATATAAGTTACTTGTATATTCGGGTTATTGAGTTCTTCAATAAGACGGATAAATCTTGGTGTTTCACGATGACAGTCTGGGCACCATGTACCAATAATAACGGTTACTTGGGTTGGTTTATCGATTTTCTGTAGCTTTGCGATGATCGCAGCATCTGTTTTATAGTTTTTATACTCATCATTAAACCAGTCGAATTCGTTAAGTTCTTGATGTGTTACAGCACCAGTTAAAATCACTTCTTGTTTCTCCTCACTGCAAGTTGCTAGAAAGCCATCTTGTTTATCTTCAAATCCGCAGCCACTATTTGCCATGCTTTGGCTGCTGAAAAATAACAATGTGGTCGCGAGTAATGCTTTAACGTTATTGTGCATGATAATACCTTTGGCAAGAAGAAATGATGTTGCTTTATTCAAACATGTCTAAACAAATGGGTGAAGCTAACGATTGTCGCATTGTTAAAGGGATCACTTTATAAGTAAGAAATGTATTTTGAATGTAGGTTTCTGGCGTAAAGCCTTAAAACTAGCTGAATCGAACGAACTATTACATTAATGCTGCCTATATAAGGAGGCGAAAGTGAGATGCTTCAATTTCGGATAAAAAATAAGTCAGCACCGCAAAGTATGTAAGGCGTAAAATACGCTGACATACAATAGGGACTCTTTAGGTTCAGCCAGTAGTAAGTTAGACCAAGTCATTTGGATTATATAAGTCTCAGCTTATGACAAGATCATGCAAATGAATTACGTAGCTATATAGTGGTGAGCTTTGTAATTGATTACAGCAAAAGGCATAGATATTGATTTTAGAGCGAACACCTTGCCACTAGTATAAGTAGATATATTCATTAGTGAGTAAGACTGACTTAAAAACACTCTGGGTTAGACCTTATTAGATTAGCAAAAAATCAAATTTGTTTGAAATTGTCCGTGCAACTCAAAAATACTGTACTAGACTCATTATCCCGGTGCACAAATAGTAAGCTTTAAGTAGGTGTTTGTGGATAACTCTGGGGGTATTTAGTGGGTATGGTGTGCTTATAATATCTTTTTGAAAAAACGTCATTTTTCTTTCAAAAAACGCTTGCACTCAGATCAAAACTCCCTATAATGCGCATCCACTGACACGGCACAGCAGGCCACCTACCCAGCGTAAACGCTAGATAGAACGGGACTTGCAGCGGTGTTAGAGAGATTAACTTCTACGGAAATTAGCCTCAGGTGACAATCGCTTTAGAAGCTCAATTAGATGTGACTTGAACAAAGAATCATCGCTTGAAAAACTTCTTAAAATA
>NZ_JALNTW010000022.1:61903-68917 GCF_023161665.1 Shewanella sp. 1CM18E | reverse complement strand
TCCCGAGTGGCCAAAGGGATCAGACTGTAAATCTGACGGCTCAGCCTTCGAAGGTTCGAATCCTTCTCCCTCCACCACTTTGCTCATCGCCATTCTAGAGTTTCAAGTATCCCGCTTCAAATTTCACGTTTCAAGTTCCTCTTTTCAAGTACTAGTATCAAGTTTCTAAATTTGCTGTTTTCTAAGTTCAACTTTTCTAATAAATTCATTTCCAAATCAAAGTTATCAGTCGTTCAAGACAAAATCCAATTTGAACACAATTTATATTTCAAACAGCAACTTATACTCCAGCCATGACTAAGCTTTAGTATTTTAGTTCTACCAATCCCTACGCCTTTTCACTATGATTTAACGCTAACCGCATTAATCAGAGGCAATAAAGTGACTAACTCTTGGGTAAATCAAGCAATTGAAAAAATTGAAGCAGATTTTCAGCGCAGCGCCGATACTCACTTAATAAAACTCGATACTCCTAACCTAAAAGGTATCGACATCTATTTAAAAGATGAAAGTACCCACCCAACCGGGAGTCTTAAACACCGCCTTGCCCGCTCACTATTTTTATATGCCCTTTGTAATGGTTGGATAAAACAAGACACCACAGTGATAGAATCATCATCTGGCAGTACTGCGGTATCTGAAGCCTACTTTGCCAGGTTGCTTGGACTGCCTTTTATTGCAGTAATGCCAAGCTCGACAGCCAAAAAGAAAATACAACAAATAGAGTTTTATGGCGGACAGTGCCACTTTGTTGACCATTCAAGTAAGATCTACGCCGAATCTGAGCGCCTAGCTGAAGAACTTAACGGCCATTACATGGATCAATTTACCTATGCTGAACGAGCTACCGATTGGCGCGGCAATAATAATATTGCTAACTCCATTTTTAATCAGATGGAAAAAGAGCAATATGCCATTCCCTCTTGGATTGTGATGAGTCCAGGTACGGGCGGCACATCTGCAACAATAGGTCGCTATATCCGTTATCAACGGCTTACAACCCAGCTTTGTGTTGTAGATCCCGAGCAATCTGTATTTTTTGATTACTTCAAAACCGGTGATAAAAACGTAACATGCGCCAATGGCAGTAAAATAGAAGGTATTGGTCGCCCAAGAGCAGAGCCTTCGTTTATTGCAGGGGTTGTAGATGAAATGCGTAAAATTCCTGATGCTGCATCAGTCGCAACCATTCATTGGTTAGAAAATATCATCGGCCGTAAAACAGGCGCTTCAACAGGCACTAACCTTTATGGCGCATTACAACTTGCAAGTGAAATGATCGCGAAGGGTGAAACTGGCTCTATCGTTACTTTAATCTGTGATTCTGGCGAACGCTATTTAGATACTTATTATGATGCAGATTGGGTTGCTGAGAATATCGGAGATTTAACCCCCTACACAAAGGCATTGCAGCAGTTTAGCACCACTAACAAACTTATTTGCCCGAGTCTCCAACGTTAGTCAGAAGCATTAGTAGCTAGCATTAATCAAAAACATAGTCGCTAGTATAGCTAGGCTTACAACAGCAATAAAAAAAAACCTTTTATCGAGAGATGAAAGGGCTTTTTTATGTGGATAGTGATTAATCAATATCTAAATACTTATGAGTTTGAATAGAAAGACGCCAATTACGTGCAATACAGGCAGCCATAGCTAACTCGGTTGCCCGCGGCTTTTGGCTTATAGGCTGTAAACAGACTGTTTTGCCATTCAAATCAATATCAGCTAGTAATTCATCAAGCTCATCAATATGTTTTTCCGTAGCGATTGGGTGCTTAATCTCATTAGCACGATTCAATGCTTGAGCTAATACTTTGTAACCACCTTTCATATTCACCTTAGGTGACACTGTTACCCAAGTATCTTGGTCGCATAAGACTTCAAATGTACCGCTGGTCTCTATTTGTGTTTGGTAGCCTTGGCTATGCAGGTATTGCGTCATGGCAGTCAAGTCGTATAAACAAGGTTCACCACCGGTTATTACCACATGCTTTGCATTAAAACCTTTCGCTTCAAAAGCTGCGACGAGTTCTTGTGCGGTTAACTCTGCCCAACGGCCAATAGTACCGTCAACTTGAATCACCAACTCTGGAGCAACTTTATTATGCTCCAATAACTCCCAAGTTTGTTTAGTATCGCACCAAGAGCAACCTACGGGACAACCTTGAAGTCTTACGAAAATGGCAGGTACACCGGTGAAAGTCCCCTCGCCTTGTATAGTTTCAAACACTTCATTTACTGGATACTTCATCATACTGCCTCTTGGTTAACCGGGGCGAAGTTATAGAGGATTTCGCCCCTAGTCGCAAGTAGTTTCAAAGCCAAGTAGTTTCAAAGCACTGACGCCTGCGTTAAACTATTAGGTCTTATTTATTACTAGATTAGATTTAATTATGTCAAAAGCCGTTGTAGTTTTTAGTGGTGGTCAAGATTCGACAACCTGCCTTATTCAAGCCCTTCAACAATTTGATGAGGTGCACGGCATTACCTTTGATTATGGTCAAAGACATAGACAAGAAATTGAAATTGCAAAAGAGTTAGGCAGCAAACTCAAACTTGCTAGCCATAAAGTCATGGATGTGACGTTACTCAATGAACTGGCCATTTCAGCGCTGACTCGCGATTCAATACCTGTTTCAAATGAACTGATGGAAAATGGTTTACCTAATACTTTTGTTCCAGGCAGAAACATACTGTTTTTAACCTTGGCGGGTATTTACGCGTATCAGCTAGGTGCTGATACCGTGATCACTGGCGTGTGTGAGACCGATTTCTCTGGCTACCCAGATTGTCGTAATGATTTTGTCAAAGCCATGCAAAACGCACTTGAACAAGGTATGGACAAGAAACTCACTGTATCGACACCATTAATGTGGCTTGATAAAGCAGAAACTTGGGCACTAGCAGATAAGCTGCAAAGCTTAGATCTTATCCGCCATGAAACACTAACCTGTTATAACGGCATCAAAGGCGATGGTTGTGGTACGTGTCCGGCTTGTCTTTTAAGAAAGCGTGGTCTTGAAGATTACCTTAATAATAAAGATACAATTCAAGCCCAATTAGCGGATAAAACTTGCTAAGGCAGAGCTAGCACAAGGATCGTTAATCTACAGGGACTTTATACTTGCGCCAAACTAACCTTAGCAAACTAAAACTTGAGGCTAATAGTCCTTACGTATTGGCTTTTTTAGTGAGCGTTTTATGTTGCATTCTTTATTTTGCAGACTTTGCATCAACGCTCGCTTATCAACGATATTTTATCTTAGATGGTCAATGGTGGCGCTTAGCCACGGGGAACTTACTGCACACTAATTTATGGCATTTGCTCATGAACTTAGCAGGTTTATGGGTAATAGTGGCATTACACGAACAGCATTACCGCATAACAGGATTAGCGCTGTTATTTACTTGCTTATGTCTGTTACAAGGTCTGGGGTTACTTGCCTTTTATCCAGAGCTTATCGGTTATGTAGGCTTAAGCGGGATGCTCCATGGTCTTTTTGCATATGGCGCAGTTTTTGATATCCGCCAAGGCTACAAATCCGGTTATTTATTATTGTTAGGTGCCATCGCTAAAGTAGCATATGAGCAATACTATGGAGCTAGCGCAGAGGTTACAGAGTTAATTAATGCTCGCGTAGCAACCGAAGCGCATTTAGTGGGTTTGGTTTGTGGCATTGCATGTGCCGTCATCGTGATAGCTTACCTCGCAATACTAAAAAAAGACTCTTCGAACACTAACAGCCGCTAAACCTATTGCAGCATTAGGTTCAAAGCAATATAAACGAACAAAGCAAGAGTGTTCACAGTAATAGTGCTAAAACCTATAGCAATCAAAGCATAGATACAGCTAGTAAATACAAGAATTTAGCGATATTTCTGCACCATAAAAAAGCCAGCTTAAGTTAAGCTGGCTTTTTGTTGGCTCGACGTTTTAAGCTTTTATAAATTGCTCTCTTAATCGACCGACCTGATCACGAATAGCTGCGGCTTCTTCGAACTCAAGATTCTTAGCATGTTCATGCATCTGCTTTTCGAGTCTATCAATCTCATGGCTAATATCAGCGGGTTTAACATGATAATCTCCCTGACCTTCTGCTACTCGCTGTAAATTATCTTGCGAAATATCAGTGGTATCACCAACATCCATCACGTCAGTGATTTTCTTCACCACCCCCTTTGGCGTAATACCATTATCAAGGTTGAACTGATGTTGTTTTTCACGGCGGCGGTTTGTTTCTGTTATTGCCTTGTCCATCGACTTGGTAATACGGTCGCCGTATAAGATCACTTTACCATTCACGTTACGAGCGGCGCGGCCAATTGTCTGAATAAGCGAGCGTTCTGAACGTAAAAAGCCTTCTTTATCTGCATCAAGAATACAAACTAGCGAGACTTCAGGCATATCTAGGCCTTCTCGTAATAAGTTAATCCCAATCAACACATCAAAAATACCCAGTCTTAAATCACGAATAATCTCTACTCGCTCTACGGTATCGATATCAGAGTGTAGATAACGCACTTTTACGTCGTGCTCGTCCAAATACTCTGTCAGATCTTCAGACATCCTCTTAGTTAAAGTGGTAACCAATACCCGCTCATTAACCGCAACACGTTTACCAATCTCAGATAATAAATCATCGACTTGTGTGCTTACCGGTCTGACTTCAATCTCAGGATCAAGCAAGCCGGTTGGTCTTACTACCTGCTCTGCAATTTCACCGTCGGACTTATCAATTTCATAATCACTTGGCGTTGCTGAAACGAAAATACTTTGTGGCATTAACGCTTCAAACTCTTCGAATTTTAGTGGACGGTTATCTAGCGCCGATGGTAAACGGAATCCATATTCCACTAAGTTCATTTTCCGAGAGCGATCGCCTTTATACATTGCGCCTATTTGCGGCACAGTTACATGCGACTCATCGATAATAAGCAAACCGTCTTCAGGTAAATAGTCCAATAAGGTTGGCGGCCCATCACCAGGCGCGCGCCCGGATAGATAACGTGAGTAGTTCTCGATCCCAGAGCAGTAACCCAGTTCCGTCATCATCTCGACATCGTACTGCACCCGCTCAGTGATCCGCTGCTCTTCTATTAACTTATTCAGATCAAGTAGCTGCTTTTTACGGTCTCTAAGTTCTTCTTTAATCTCTTCTGTTGCCGCCAAGATAGACTCACGCGGCGTAACATAGTGACTCTTAGGGTAAACCGTGATCCGTGCAATACGTTTAACAATATGGCCAGTGAGTGGATCAAACAGGCTTAAACGCTCAATTTCATCATCAAACAACTCAATACGAATTGCATGTTTATCTGAATCAGCCGGGAAAATATCGATCACTTCTCCACGAACTCGATAAGTACCACGTTGCAGTTCAATATCGTTACGTGTGTATTGCAATTCACTTAAACGCTTTAATATCGAGCGTTGCTCCATAATTGCACCTTCTCTAAGGTGCAATAGCATTTTCATATAGGCCTTAGGATCGCCTAGGCCGTATATGGCAGAAACCGATGCAATTAACACAACGTCTTTACGCTCTAACAAAGCTTTAGTCGCTGACAAACGCATTTGTTCAATATGAGCGTTAACCGAGGCGTCTTTCTCAATAAAGGTGCCCGTTGAAGGTACATAGGCTTCTGGTTGGTAATAGTCGTAATAAGAGACAAAATACTCAACGGCATTGTGGGGAAAGAACTCTTTCATTTCACCGTAGAGCTGCGCTGCTAGCGTTTTATTTGGCGCCATAATGATGGTTGGCCGTGACATTCTTTCGATAACATTAGCAACAGTGAACGTTTTACCTGAGCCCGTAACACCGAGTAGTGTTTGGCACGCGATACCAGACTCAAGACCGTCGACGAGCTTGTTAATTGCAGTAGGTTGATCGCCAGCAGGTTTATACGAGGATTCTAATTGAAATACAGATTCAGACACTCAGAGCGTTCCTTCTAAAGATAAGCCTTTATATTACCTTAGTTTGCTTAATAAAGGCGCGGTTTTATCAATTTCAATACGTACCGAGCGCTACAATTGATTAAAAGCACATTTAATAAGGACATTAAAGCGATCACCTCGCTGCCGATATTCGTTCTTTATTAGATAATGTCGGTTATTAGGTAATACTAAAAAAGATTCGTAACTATAGCGCTGGTATATAACAGCCGTTACTTAATGAAGAACAGCAAATGATGTTCCGCGCCCGCTTTACAACTTATAGCAATAACTAGCCAAAAGTGCTGTTTCAAACGCTAAAAGGCGTTGCTTATCAAAGCAGCGCTAGCATGCAGCTATAGTTTCAGCTACACAATGAAACTTTATAACGCCGTCAAGCGTAAGTCTTTTGGGCTAACGTTCGCGTCAACACTAGTAAAATGACCGCATTAATTCACAATATAAAACGCTTACTATATTACAGGATTGTAACAAGTTTGAAGTTGCCACAAAATTAACTGTTGATTTTTCCATCACATTGTTTTTAATCATTAAAAAAAACAATCAAAAATTTCGCTCAATTTAAGTCCAAGTCCCTAGCCATCGGCATTTGCCGAGGATTTTTATGACTAACCCACAGGCTTATCCACAGATTTAGTGGATAACTCTTGCAAAGCTTGTTGTACTGGGCATTTTAGCAGCAAGCTTCATAATCAACACAATCATGGATAACTGAAAGTTTCCTACAAATGTCGCTTAACTCGATAAACTCACTGCTCAATACTCGAATAAGTTAAAATATGTACGATAGAAAACTTGGCATAACTCATAGGCTTATATTGAAGCTGGTCAGATTTTAACAAAAATGCTGCATTCCTCATCATTATGCGCGTTAGGTGACCACTTAAGCGTATAATTTCATTTTTTTTCCCTTGTCGAGTTGACTCAATTGTAAGAGCGATTTAATATGCGCTCCGTCTTCAACGAGACGTAACTTAAACGATTCCCCTGTAGTTCAGTCGGTAGAACGGCGGACTGTTAATCCGTATGTCACTGGTTCAAGTCCAGTCTGGGGA
>NZ_JALNTW010000022.1:0-61803 GCF_023161665.1 Shewanella sp. 1CM18E | reverse complement strand
CTGTAGTTCAGTCGGTAGAACGGCGGACTGTTAATCCGTATGTCACTGGTTCAAGTCCAGTCTGGGGAGCCACTTTAACGTAACACTGCTAGTATATAGGTGTATCGATTCCCCTGTAGTTCAGTTGGTAGAACGGCGGACTGTTAATCCGTATGTCACTGGTTCGAGTCCAGTCTGGGGAGCCAACCTAATTCATCGCTTTACCCTCTTCACGTTTTCCATACAAAATCACCACAACAAACAAGTTACATTCAGCGCTTAAATCTGTTTATAATGCTGCCAATTAGTTTTGATCTACTCTTTGGTAGAGTACTTTGCATTGAACGGATTCTTATGCCTACATCCAAGTTATTTCAATTACTGCTACTGTTAATTTTTTCTGCACTCACTGTGTTGAGTTTTCAGCAGGAGAAACAAAACTTGGACAAGCAAAACAAAAACTTGCTTGAAAACTATGTGGCAGAGATCAGCAAGCAAGAGCAATGGCAAGGTAAAGGCATTGAACTGTTTGCTTTAATGAAGCCTGAAGTTGATTTCCAGTTTTTTCAATATATCGATGCCACAGATAGTAATAATAATTACACTCGCGGCACCTTACAGGCCAATGCACCATCACTGCTTGCATCGGTTTTTAGCAGCAATATTGCAGAAACACACGTTTTGGCCTCTGGTCGACTTCAAGTCAAACTTTCTAATCAATCGATACTCATCAAATCAAGCAATCTATTTCAACAGCAATTAATCATTATTTGGGGCAGTTTCTTACTCATCAGCCTCAGTTACGCATGGCTAACTCGCCGCCAAAAAAGCAATCTTAGTTATATCGCCAGCAAAATCGAAGATCTCGCGAATCTCTCTTTTGATGCAATTAAGCTTTCTCGCCTAAAAAGTGATTACCGCGTTATCGCTACCTCGCTTGAGAAAAGCCAGCAAACACTAAAGCTAAAAATCAATCAGTTACAAGAAGATAATGACAAGCTCAGTAAAACTGCATTTCAAGATCCTGTAACAGGTTTTGGTACTAGGGCCCGTTTTACCGAAAAGCTAGATGAAATTTGTAAGCCAAATCAAGACGAAGTGGGTAATCTGTTCATCATAAAAGCCACCGAGCTTGGCACTATCAATCAAATGGTTGGCCGTGAAGGTGGTGATGACTATTTATCACGCATAGCCAATGAGCTGAGAACGGCTTTTAAAGATTGTTCCCAGGCCTTGTTTTACCGTATTTCCACTGCGGATTTTGCCGTTGTATTGCCCAATATCAACCTTAAACAATCTACACAAATTGCCAGTCAAATAAAAACCGGCTTTAACGAGTACCAACAACAAGTTGGCACGGCGTCAATTGCCCATATAGGTTTAGTTCCTTATTCGCAAGATACGGATGCTGTTTCATTAATGACCCTTGCGGATACTGCCGTCAGCATTGCGCAAACATTAGGGCCTAATAGTTATCACGTACAAGAAAAACTTACCGGTGATGAATTATTTGGCGAAAGTCGCTGGAAAGTGGCGATCAGTGATTTAATTAGACGCAAAGCCGTAAAATTCTACGTGCAGCCGATTCGCCCTTGCCGTAACGATGTCGAATCATACCGTGAGCTTTTGTCTCGATTTTACAATAACGAGGGTAAGCTGTTCCCTACTACCACCGTTATCGCCATGGCAGAACGCCACGGAATGAGTGAAGAAATTGATAAACTGATTGTACTCAACGCTATCCAAATATTACTGCAATCACCGAGCATTTCTGGGCTTATTGGCATTAATATCAGCGCGGCCTCTGCAACCAAAAAGCCGTTTGTTACTTGGCTGAAAAACATTTTAATTCAACAACGCCATATTGCAGCCCGGTTGGTTTTTGAAGTTAACGAGTCGGGCATGCAATCAAACCTTAGTGCCACTTATCACTTTATTAATGAGTTACATAGCGTAGGTTCACGAGTTTCTATTGAGCGCTTTGGTTTAGGCTTTACCTCATTTAAATTCTTCAAAGAAGTTCGCCCGGACTTTATTAAACTCGATCATAGCTATACCCAAGGTATTAGCTCGGATCCACAAAACCGCTTTTTCGTCAAAATGATTATCGATATCGCCCGCAAGCTAGCCATTCGAGTGATAGCAACTGGCGTTGAAAATCAGGAAGATAAACTCATCATGGAACAGATGCTTATCGATGGCTTACAAGGCTTTTATATCGCTAAGCCAACTGCATTATTATTGGACGATAAAGCCAAAAATAGCGCTTAACACTGCTCATTTATAAAGCAAACCTTTTATCCATGCTTTCTATGTGTTGTTAATACCTAAGGAAAAGCCGATAATAGGGTCAATTCTGTCTAAAAAATTGAATAGAGATGAGTGAATATCTCCTTTTATTGATTGGCACTGTGCTCGTCAATAACTTCGTACTAGTAAAATTTCTCGGTCTTTGTCCATTTATGGGCGTATCGAGCAAGCTCGAATCTGCTATTGGCATGTCAATGGCAACAACCTTTGTATTGACACTAGCGTCCATTCTTAGCTATTTAGTCAATCAATATCTATTGTTGCCTTTCGATCTCGGCTACCTGCGCACCATGAGTTTCATTCTGGTTATTGCCGTTGTAGTGCAATTTACTGAAATGCTGGTTCAAAAAACCAGTGCTTCACTACATCGCGCGCTCGGGATCTACTTACCACTAATCACGACTAACTGCGCAGTACTTGGTGTGGCATTACTTAACATCAACGAAAAACACGGTTTTATTGAGTCGGCAATCTTTGGCTTCGGTGCGGCAGTTGGCTTCTCATTAGTATTAGTTCTTTTTTCTGCAATGCGTGAGCGTTTGGCAGCAGCAGATGTGCCAACACCGTTTAAAGGTGGCGCAATTGCTATGGTTACAGCCGGGCTAATGTCACTTGCCTTTATGGGATTCACAGGATTGGTTAAATAATCATGTCAGGTATTGTTATTGCTATTGTCGTCCTGACAATACTCGCTCTCGTATTCGGGGTTTTACTCGGTTTCGCAGCAGAAAAATTTAAAGTCGAAGGTAATCCACTCACAGATCAAGTTGAAGCATTACTGCCACAAACCCAATGTGGACAATGCGGTTACCCCGGCTGTCGCCCATACGCTGAAGCAATCGCTAACGGTGATAAAATCAACAAATGCCCTCCAGGCGGCACGGCCACAATGGAAAAACTTGCCGATCTAATGGGGGTTGATCCTGAACCACTTAATGCAACTGAAGAAGTTCAAGTTAAAAAGGTTGCTTACATCCGTGAAGATGAATGTATTGGCTGTACTAAATGCATTCAAGCTTGCCCAGTGGATGCCATTTTAGGCTCGGGCAAACTCATGCACACAGTGATCACTGATTATTGTACAGGTTGCGATTTATGTGTTGCTCCCTGCCCTGTCGATTGTATTGATATGTTGCCTGTAGAACAAACCACTAAAACTTGGGATTGGCAACTTAATGCTATTCCAGTTAAACAGTTGCAAGAGGATACGCCGTGTTAACTTTATTAGAGCAAATTGATAAAGGAACGCTGTGGCGTGCACACGGCGGTGTACATCCTCCAGAGCTAAAATCATTATCAAACCAAACTGCTATTGGCCAGTTGCCACTTGCTAAGCAATTTGTGCTGCCGCTAACTCAAGTCGGCGATAGCGCTTTACTGGCTGTTGAAGTTAATCAGCGAGTATTAAAAGGCCAATCGTTAACCAGCGGAACCAGTTTTGCCTATTGTCCTGTGCATGCTCCGACCTCTGGCACTGTAACGGCGATTAAGCCTATGCCGAGCAATCATGCATCCGGTATCGAAGTATTAAGCTGTATTATTGAAGCTGATGGGCTTGACGAAGCCATTAAAAATGATAGTCATCAAGCAGAGCTTTCAAACCAAGAAATTCTTAAAATTATTCAGCAAGCAGGTATTGCAGGTCTTGGTGGCGCAGCGTTTCCGACACACATTAAGCTAAGCCCAGCGAGTGAAATCGAGCTAGTTATCATCAATGGTATTGAGTGTGAGCCTTATATCACTTCTGATGACCGCTTAATGCGTGAGCATAGTGATGAGATCTTAGCGGGTGTTGCCATTATCCAACGCTTAATTTCACCTAAACGCATTATTATTGCTATTGAAGATAATAAGCCTGAAGCAATAGACGCGATGCAACATGCACTCAATAGCAGTACTTTGGCTAACGGAACGACTCGCATTACAGCCGTACCGACCAAGTATCCGTCTGGTGGGGAAAAACAACTTATCCAGATCTTAACAGGTCAAGAAGTACCATCGGGGGCAATACCCGCCCAGCTTGGTATGTTAGTGCAAAACGTCGCAACCGCTTACGCAATTAACGATGCAGTAGCAAATGGGCAAGCACTTACCCAGCGCGTTGTCACAGTTACAGGCCTAAATAGCCAAACTCCAGGCAACTATTGGGTGCCAATTGGCACACCAGTGAAGCACATTCTTGATACCTTAGGTTTCAACGGCAGCGTAGCAAACGATAAAATCATTATCGGTGGCCCAATGATGGGGCACTCGTTACCTGATATTTCCGCGCCGGTGTTAAAAGGTACCAACTGCTTATTGTTACCTGATAACTCTGAAATCGCTGATTCTGTGGCTGAAAAGCCGTGTATCCGTTGTGGTGAATGCGCCGTGGCCTGCCCTGCACTATTGCTACCACAACAGCTATTTTGGCACTCAAAAGCCGAAGAATATGACAAAGCCGCTAGCTTTAACTTACACGACTGCATCGAGTGCGGCTGTTGTAGTTATGTTTGCCCAAGCGATATTCCATTAGTGGAATATTACCGTATTGCTAAGTCAGCTATACGTACTCAAGCAGAAGAAAAGCGCCAAGCCGATTTCGCAAAATTGCGCTTCGAGGCTCGTTTAAAACGTCTTGAAGATGAAAAACTTGCCCGTGAAGCTAAAGCTAAAGAAGCTGCTGAGCGACGTAAAGGCAGCATGTCTAGCGGTGATAAGAATGCCGTTGCCGAAGCGATGGCAAGAATTAAAGCTAAAAAAGCTGCTGAGGCTGGCACTGAGCCTGCACCAAGTAGTGACATTGCAGATAAAAAAGCGCAGATTGCAGCAGCGCTTGCCCGTGCTAAGGCTAAAAAGGCCGGCGCAGCATCTCCTACCTCAGAGCCAGCAGCAACCAAGGAGTCAGCTCCAGCAGATGCAAATGATAAAAAAGCCCAGGTAGCAGCAGCGATTGCGCGTGCTAAAGCCAAAAAAGATGCAGCAAAAGTCGATAATACTGCTAACACTAGTGGTCAATCTAAAACTGATGCAGTTTCAGCCAATACAGCTCCTGCAGCGGATGATAAAAAAGCAAAAGTTGCCGCGGCTATTGCCCGTGCTAAAGCTAAAAAGGATGTGGCTAAAGCAGGAAATACTGCAACACCAAATGATGCTATTGCTAAAGCTGATGCTGCAACTGCTGATACAGCTTCGGTTGCTGATGACAAAAAGGCGAAAATCGCTGCAGCTATTGCCCGTGCTAAAGCCAAAAAGGATGCGGCTAAAGCAGGACACCCAGTAAAGCCTGACGATGAACTTGCTAAACCTGAAGCTGACACAGTGCCGGCCGATGAGGCTTCGCCAGCTGATGATAAAAAAGCAAAAGTTGCCGCAGCTGTTGCTCGTGCTAAAGCTAAAAAACTTGCTGAAAAGGCTAAGCAATCTACTCAAGATACAGATATAGCAACCGAGTCTGAAACTGTAAGTGAGCCCATAGAAGCTGCAATGCCTGAAATCAAGCAAGAAACAGTGAGCAACATTGATAGCGTTAATGCTAAAGAAAGCACTAATGCTGAAAGTTCAGTAGATGCATCTGTTTCATTAGTTGAAGAGTCAGCTCCAATGTTAACTGCTGAGCAGCAAAAGAAAGCCCGTATTGCTGCCACTATTGCTAAAGCAAAAGCAAAGAAAGCACAGGCAAAACTGCAGGAAAAGGAATAAATAATGGCGTTTAAGTTAGCCTCGTCACCACATTTGAAGGTAAAACTTCAAACACAAACAGTTATGCGCCGCGTCATTATGTGCGCAGTTCCCGGGATCGCAGCTCAAAGCTATTTCTTTGGTATTGGCGTGTTAGTGCAAATACTGCTTGCTGTCACGGTTGCCCTTGCAGCCGAAGCTGCAGTATTAGCACTGCGTAAGCGCGCAATTATGCCAACAATTAGCGATAACAGTGCAGTGTTAACGGCAATACTGCTAGCGGTAGCCATACCGCCAATCGCCCCATGGTGGTTAGTTGTAATCGGAACCTTGTTTGCTATCGTACTGGTTAAACAGCTTTACGGTGGTTTAGGACAAAACATCTTTAATCCAGCAATGGCTGCTTATGTAATGCTGTTGATCTCCTTCCCAGTGCAAATGACCAGTTGGTCAATACCAACTGTTATTGCGCAAAATCCGATGGATATCAGTCTGACGCTGCAAGCTATATTTGGGTCTATGTCTGCAGAGCAACTAAACCAATACAAGCTAGGTTTTGACGGGTTAGCAATGGCAACCCCACTTGATACTGTTAAAACTGACTTAGCACTAGGTTTAACCATGACCGAAAGTCTAAGTAAGCCGATATTCTCAGACGGCTTCGGTGTCGGTTGGTTTTGGGTAAATATGGCCTACCTTGTTGGTGGCCTAGTAATGTTGAAACTAAAGGTTATTCGCTGGCATATCAGCGCAGGGATCATAGGCTCACTGTTTATCTGTAGCAGCTTTGGTTACTTACTCAGCCCTGATACGCATGTTGGGCCGCTCGTTCAGTTATTTTCCGGTGCAACCATGATTGCCGCGTTTTTTATTGCAACAGACCCTGTTACAGCGGCAACCAGCATTCGCGGTAGATTAATTTTTGGCGCGCTAATAGGTGTATTGGTTTACGTTATCCGTACTTTTGGTGGCTACCCTGACGCTTTTGCATTTGCAGTGTTACTTGCTAATCTTTGCGCACCGTTTATCGACTACTACGTTAAACCCCGTACATATGGTCATAGAACCGGTAATTAGGATAAAGAGACTTTATTTTGAAAAAATCCATGTTGAAAAACGGTTTATTACTTGGTTTATTCGCACTGCTTTGTACCGGGCTAGTTGCAATCGTCAATCAATTTACCTATGACAAAATTAAGCAACAAGAACAGCAAGAGCTTGCTCGAGTGTTACATCAGATCATTCCTGATGAAATCCATGACAATGAATTAACCAGTCACTGTATTGGCTTAACCTCAGCAGAGTTTTTAGGTACAGAGGACACTCTGCCAGCTTATATCGCTACAATGAATGGTAAAGGTGTAGCCATTGCCGTTGAAGCCATTGCTCCTGATGGGTATAACGGCAATATCAAAGTCATTATTGGCATTAGTCACGAAGGCGAAGTGTTAGGGGTACGTACCCTTTCTCACCAAGAAACTCCTGGCCTTGGCGATAAAATTGAGCTGAGAAAGTCTGACTGGGTTAAGTCATTTGATGGATTATTATTACTGTCAGATAAAGATAAGCGTTGGAACGTTAAAAAAGATGGCGGTGAGATTGACCAATTTACTGGCGCAACAATCACCCCTCGAGCTTATGTAAAAGCCGTCAAAAAAGCCGTTCAGTATTTTAATGCTAATAAAGCCACATTACTGTCTGCACCTGCAAATTGTGAGGTAGGAAATGAGTGATTTTAAAGAAGTTGCCAAGCAAGGATTATGGAAAAATAACCCTGGCTTAGTACAGCTATTAGGCTTATGTCCACTACTTGCGGTTACAGCTACCCTAACCAATGCATTAGGCCTTGGGTTAGCAACCATGCTGGTACTCATTGGCTCAAATATTCTAGTCTCTTTAGTACGTGATTTTGTACCTAAAGAAATTCGTATTCCGGTGTTTGTAATGATCATTGCTGCGCTAGTAACCACAGTGCAATTGCTAATCAACGCTTATGCTTACGGACTTTATCTATCATTGGGGATCTTCTTACCTCTGATTGTGACTAACTGTGTGATCATTGGTCGCGCCGAAGCCTATGCCTCACGTAATAACGTGGTTAAATCTGCATTTGATGGTTTAATGATGGGAGTAGGCTTTACCTTAGTACTTTGCGTACTTGGTGCAAGTCGTGAAATATTGGGCCAAGGCACCTTATTTTATGGCGCTGATCAGCTATTGGGAGATTGGGCTAAATCGCTGACAATTCAAATCTGGCAAGTGGATACCAGCTTTTTATTAGCCATGCTGCCACCTGGTGCATTTATTGGTATGGGTCTGTTAATCGCTCTTAAGAACGTAATTGACCAGTACTTGGCAAATAAGCAACCTAAAGTTGAATTAGAAGCCCCTACTCGCGCGCGCATCACTAAGGTTAATTAAATCAACGTCAGTGCAAGTGAATAATAAAAACACGAGAGTGAAAAATGAACGCAGAAAAACGCCGCTTAATTTTAGAAAGGCTTAGGGAAAATAATCCTCATCCAGAAACAGAGCTAAATTTCTCTAGTCCATTTGAATTGCTCGTTGCCGTAACATTATCCGCTCAAGCGACCGATGTCAGCGTGAATAAAGCCACTGATAAATTATTCCCAGTGGCGAATACCGCTCAGGCGATTGCCGACTTAGGTGTTGAAGGATTAAAGCAATATATTAAGACTATCGGTTTATATAACAATAAAGCGATCAATGTGGTAAAAGCCTGTGAAATCCTCGTTGAAAAATACGATGGCGAAGTACCAGAAAACAGAGAAGCATTAGAAGCTCTGCCAGGCGTTGGTAGAAAAACGGCTAATGTGGTACTTAATACCGCTTTTGGCTGGCCTACAATCGCCGTAGACACCCATATCGACCGAGTATCTAATCGTACTAAGTTTGCTATGGGTAAAAACGTGGTTGAAGTAGAAAACAAACTGCTTAAAGTGGTGCCAGCAGAGTTTAAAGTCGATGTTCATCACTGGCTTATTTTACACGGACGCTATACTTGCATAGCTCGTAAGCCTAGATGCGGTAGCTGTATCATTGAGGATTTATGCGAGTTTAAAGATAAGGTTTACCCGGAAGATTAGTTCTCTTACCACGCCTCAGTCTAAAAACAAAAAAGCCGCTATTTGCGGCTTTTTTTGTATCTCTATGCTATTAACTATCTTGCGGTTACGCCATTCGATAAGTAAAACTCTCACTTATACCACGACCTAACAAAATAGCTTTAGTACATACAAATAAAGAAAACAGTTAAAAACGCAGCAATCACAGCAGTAAGACCGAGTGACATTTTTAGTTCAGTTTGCATAGTGCTCTCCTTTAAATACTTAACTAATAGTATAAGAAATATGGGACTTTCTCAGAGTAATTTAGAGATTTTGTGATCCATGCACTGACTAAAGAAATTGATCTGGCTCAATTTTTACAAAGTGTGTCTATCAATGAGAATTTCGATATACTTCGGCTCAACTATTCCCCTACTTGTTGGAAATCTAACATGGCACAACTACTACATACCATGCTCCGCGTTGGCAATCTTGAGCGCAGTATTGAATTTTATACGCAAGTTTTAGGCATGAAGCTGCTTAGACAAAGTGAAAACAGCGAATATAAGTACACATTAGCCTTTGTTGGCTATGATGAGGAGTCTACAGGAAGCGCTGTAATTGAGCTTACATACAACTGGGGCACTGAGAGCTACGATCATGGCAATGCTTTTGGTCATATCGCAATTGGCGAAGAAGATATCTACGCACGTTGTGAAGCGATTACCGCGGCCGGTGGTAAAGTTATTCGTCCTGCAGGTCCAGTCGCTGGCGGCAGTACTGAAATCGCTTTTGTTGAAGATCCTGATGGTTATAAAATTGAATTTATTCAGATGAGTTCTGCGGAGAAAGGTTTAGGTTAATTTTTTACCTTCTCTTTTTGCCAATAAAAAAGCGCCTTACGGCGCTTTTTCTTTAGGTTAAATAGCTAATGCTATTTAGAACTTCATGGTTACACCAGCGAAGTATGTACGACCAATTACATCGTAAACTTCTGGTACTGTACCGCCGTCACTACCGTTAGAAACTTTTGATGGCTCTTCATCAGTAAAGTTCTTAACACCAGCGCTTAGCATCCAAGCATCGTTGATGAAGTAAGATGCTGATAGGTTGTGGTAAAGAACAGAATCTACCTTATCACCTGTTGCTAGGTCATCCATTTCACCGATATAACGGTTGAAGTACATTACAGTCCAGTCATCTTGACCCGCTTTGATGCTGAAGTTGTTACGAACTTCTGCGTAAGCACCGAAATTACCATCGATTGTACCTGTGTAATCTTTACCGTCTTGCTCGAAGTTCAACAAGTAAGTTGTATCGTTGCTTACGGTCCAGTCTAGGCTCAATGCCTCAAAGTTATAGGCTAAGTTGAAGTCAATACCGCTTGTATCTTGGAAACCAACGTTAGTTAGTGAGTTGGTCAAGTTAGACAAATCACCATCTGCACCAATGTTGAATGTTTCACAAGCTGATGCGTCACCTGCATAACACGCATCGATACCAGCTTGCGTGTCAAGACGCGTAATTGCGTTCTTCACTTTAAAGCGCCAGTAATCAACAGTTAGCGACATACCATCTACATAACTTGGCGAATAAACTAAACCAGCAGTGTATGACTCAGACTCTTCTGGCTTAAGATCTTCATCAGAAGTACGGTTTACTAGGATCTGTGGGTCTTTTTCGTTACCCCATGGATCAACTAGGTAGTCGTAAGAACCTGAGTTACCGCCATATAGTTCGCTTACGCTTGGCGCACGGAAACCTGTTGCAGCTACTGTACGCAGCATTAAGTCATCAGTTGCTTCGTAAGTAAGACCAATCTTCCAGGTTGATGCATTACCAAATGTTGAGTAATCATCAAAGCGTAGTGCAAATTCACCGGTTAGCTTATCAGTAAATGGTACGCTAACTTCTTGGAATATTGAGATAACATTGTAGCTACCATCAGTTGGATCTTGCTGCGCAGCAGTACTTTCACCAGCAACAACAATTGGATCCGGATTGTAATAACCGCTCTCGTAGCGATACTCTGCACCGATTGCGAATGCTACAGCACCTGCGTCTAGATCAAATAACTCACCATTTAGACCAGCTGAGAATACATGCTGCTCGTTACCACCGTCAGCTTGCTCATCATAAGAAACGCTGTTCAGTACATCTTGATCCGTCATTGGCTGGCCAGTTAACCAAGGATCTTGGTCAGCATAGATAGCATCAGCCATCAAGTTCGCGTTAATAGAGTTTTCTACGCCAGTCTTAGCTTTGTTATTACCGTAAGTGTATGAAGCATCCCAGTTCATACCCGTATTGATGTCTAGTGAACCTTCAAGGCCTGCAGAAATACGCCATGTATCAGTGTCCTGGTTATAAATACGTGGACCCACGTCATTCATACGCTTTCTGTAGTTAACTTGGTCGTTCTTATCAGGAGTAATACCCGCATCGATCATGTCTTGATCAAGCTCTAGACATGTCATTGGATCATCACCAGGCGCACAAACATCTAGCATGATGTTAGCTGGTTGTGGTGCTAACTGCTGGTTAGACTTACGCTTGGTATATAGGATGTCACCAGTCATTACGATGTCATCACCTAGCTCTTGCGTCATGTTAGCGAATAGGCTGTAACGCTTACTTGGTGTCTGGTAGAAGCTATCTTGAGTAAAGTCATAACCTTCTTCACGGTCTACCCAATTGCCATTCTCATCTTTAACTTTACCGCCCAAAGAACCGTTTGGAATGAATGAGCTGTTACCTGGATCAGTCCAGTCACGATCAGACTGAATAACACCTTTACGCTCAGAGTATGCAGCACCAAATGTGTAGTTACCGGTATCGGTGTTAAAACCGTATAACGCGCTGATCTCACCATTTTCGCCATCGCTCTTATCGGTCATGCCGCCTTGAACGTCAACTTGGAAGCCTTCGAAATCTTTCTTAGTGATAATGTTTACTACACCAGCAATAGCATCAGAGCCATATACTGCAGAAGCACCATCTTTTAGAATTTCTACTCGAGCAATCATTGCTACTGGGATTGAGTTAAGATCCACAGAACTGTTTGCGCCAGAACCTGAGTTAACCATACGACGGCCGTTCAATAGTACTAGTGTACGTTGTGAACCCATACCACGTAGATCAACTTGCGCTACACCGTCCGCGCCGTTGTTAGTGCTTGAACCAACAGCTTTACCGCCCATAGACGTTTGTGCTTGAAGTAACTCATCAACAGTAGTAAAACCTTCAGCACGAATTTCTTCAGCGCCAATAACGGTTACTGGAGATGCTGTTTCCATATCTTGACGTTGGATACGGGAGCCGGTGACAGCGATGCGTTCTACATCTGCACCCGCTTCTTCAGCTAAGGCTATGCTAGATGTTGCAAATGCAGTGGTTGAAACCGAAGCAATCAAGCCAAACTTGATTGCAGAGGCCAATTTAGATGGTCTGTTCATTATGTTGTACTCCCTAACCTAATTATTTTTATATACGTCATTTGTTATTCCTGACGTTGGTATCGATACTGCAATTTCACCTTTCAAGCGTCAATCGAGCAATTTATTAACCATTTACCCGCAATGGTTAATAAAAGGTAAACAAAAGGAAAATCAACATAACAAGCAAACAATCAAGCAGTGTGATTAACATCACGGGCCAGTGGTAAAAACTATATTTGTTTAAATTATTAGTTCTTTTAACTAAAACTGGCGCAACCTTTTATTAACCAAACCAAACTAAAGAAGTGTGATCCGGGTCACACTTTTAACTTGGTAAATTTAGTAAAGACAGCTAGTGAAGTTCAAATTGTTAGATGTTGCTCATGTTTTTATAAGCAAAATTAGCGTAGCGGTAAGCGTGGGTTAAGCGAAAAGGTGGGCCGCATCACGTAAATGTGAAAAAATGTTGCGCGAAAAATCAAGATGTGGACAAAGTTAATATTAAGTCGAAATCGCACAAAAAATCATATGTTCTATAAATTATAGTGACTAGTTTGAAAAGAGAGACCATAGAGAAAGCTAGGTCTTGTTGTAACTTGTTACTAACGATTAAGTGCCGCTAATACAAGATTACTGATAGTTAACTTCAATCGTATAATGAATGCTTTTGATACCTTCGGTTGCATTTTTAGTAATTGAAAGTTCTCCTCCTATATAAAGCTCAGTTGTAGCCGTAGACAATAAGATCGATATTGACTGCTGTCCGTTGGGCAGAATCGGCTTAAACTTTACTTCATTATTTTCGGCGCTATTAACCTTGATCTGCACCTGCTGTGAACTATTGCCATTAACAATTAGCTTGCCTAACGAATAGTTGCTGCCTGCACAAGCATTCCCCTTATAACCTGTGTCTGTCACTTCACAAACTCCTTGCGGGATATTATAGATCTCACCCATTTCCAAGGGCTTAGCTTGCTCAATAGACACTGGCAGTACTAAATTAAAATGAGCATGAGCAATTGCTGTTGCCAAACCAAATAGTCGCTGCATATGATTTTCTCAACAGTTCATAGGAGGAGTTTGTTAACTATAGTTGCATACCACGATATTTCTAGCGCTGCTTATATCTGTTCAAAAAATCTTGAAGTCCCCATAGCTGCCAAAAAATAAAGCAATAAAACCTGAATTTCTCAAGCTAAAGCCAGTTTCGCCATTAATCGTTAATCCCCAACTGCGGCAACTGCAAAAACTCGCCAGGCATTAACTTCACGCTGCGAATAGGCTCATTGTCTAAAAAGAGTTGGTAGTCACCTGGAAGAATTTGATCAAAGATGAATACTCCATCATATTCAACCCGCGCTTGGTAAGTCATATCGCTATTTGTTGATTGCAGCTCTAACAATTTTCCTGTTGCTGCTAAACCGCTTTCTTGCCAAACCACCTCTCCTTCGAGTTCAGCGGTATACATAACAGGAAACAAGATAGGTTGAATATGTCCAGGGTGCGGGTTAACACTAATGATATGTGCCGCTGGCAGTAAAAATGGATCGGCCAAACTATTTTCATTCAAGGTTAACTTTTGCTGCCTATTGGTTTGTAGTTGAGTAACAAGTAGCTCGCCGTTTTGATCGGTTTGTTTATTTGATTGACTATGCCCAGAGAATCTAAGTCCAGATATTGGTTGTTCTTCCGCTTCAAATTCACCATTTGCGTTATCATCTTGAAAAGCGATGATTTTCACCGTTCCTGTATTGATATAGCTCATTCTATCGATAAGCCAGCGATCTTGCTCTGTATCCCATAATACTGCGCTATTCCACTTCATTTGTGCGAACCAATCGCCATTGGATGCATTATCAATATCCAGTCGCAAACTGCCAAAGTCGAAAAAATAAGCAATGGAGTTTCGTATACTAAACTCAGTGTCACTATTAGGTTGATAACGCAGTTCAACTTGATAATTAGCATCGTCATTAATAGCAGTATTTAGATTTGATACCCATTGGTTTAAAGTCAATTCTGGGGATATCTCTACGTCAACATAACTGCGTACTTGCCAATCGTTTAACCTGCCTGAAATTGCAATTCTGTCGCTCCAACTATCAAGCTTATTTAAACTAGACCAGCGAAGTTCGTTACTTAGTGATAAAGAGTACAGTTGACCTGAAAGTAGGAAGTTTGCTTGTGCATTGTCGCTACCAAAATTAAGCGCCTGCCAACGGCCATTTAGTCCCCAATTCAATCCTAGATCAGCAAAAGAACCGCTTAAACTGGTAAATGCTTCTTGCTTGATCCGACCGCCAACATTATCCCAGGTTGAATAATTACTATACTTTTGCCACTCAGCTTGCCAATCGATATCACTTTGGCTGCCTTGAATTGCAGCACTCGTAGCGTAGCCTTGTTCGCTTTGAACATAATTCAGCTGGATTAACTGAGCATCACCAACATAATTAACCGATAAACGCGGTAAAAATTGCCATTGCTTTAATTCATCTTGTTGTTGAACTAAAGCTAAGCCAAGGGTCATGTCTTCTCTTGCTGCCCAGTTTATATCTGCATAATACTGTTTTAAGTCATCTTGTTCGCGTGCAATACCGCCAACATTAACTCCAATGCTTCCTTTTTCGAGTACTGAGCTATCAAGTAGTTTGCTAAAAGATTCGACGCGACTTTCACCGTTAGGCCCATAAAAACGCAATTGATACTGGTTTAAACCAATATAATATGGCACTTCAATAAATCGATACAGTCCATCAGATTGCACGCGTTGTACGCCAATTAGAGTATTATTACGATAAAGTTCTACATCCCAGCCTGGCTCCAACTCACCATCAACAACTATGGTACGTAGATCTGCCGTAAACTCACTGCCAGCGCTAACTGTAAAGCCTGCACCTCGAGTTGAAGAAGACACCAAAGATAGGCTGTGGGAATCGACATCACCTAAACGGTAGAAATTAATCCATTGATCTTGGATAACTCTCTCAAGGTAGCCATTAAAGGTTGCTCCGCTTTCTGTTTGAGAATATGCCGCATAACTGTTGTGGCCAAATAGATCAGTCCTTGCCTGAATATAACTGTCTAATTCAGTTTTAGCCACATCATTGAGCGATTGGGTTCTTACGCCTAGATCAACATTCAGTGCTAAATCACCAACAACGGCATATTCTTTATTAACAGCTCGTACAGTTCGCTCATCTGCGCTATTTTTCTGTGCATTGAATAACTGGTATTTTTTCTGTCTTTCAATTAATTGGCTAAGCGGAATATTCTCCGAAGCGGCAATTTCAAACTTTTGCCTCGCTGAATCAAAGTTAATCTCAATACCAAATAGCTGCTGCAATACTTTAGTCTCGATATAAAGATCCCAACTGTCATGATAAATCACCGATGATGTTGCGCTGCAATCTAGCCCTTGATTCCAAAACAGCATCAACTGCTGACCTATTTGTATCGTTTGCGACTCGTCTACAAACCAGCCATGTGCCGACAGAGTATCGATATCGATTTGCAAAGGTAGCAATAACTGCTCAACAATAAACTCTAAAGGTAAATAAATCCGGCTATTATCTTGATAAGCGAACATTTCATTACTTAACAACATATCTGCATAAAAAAGCTGAGTTACCAGAAATAATGCTTCGTCAGCCATCTGATTTGTATAAGGAATAGCTAGCTGATGCTCACAAGCATTCAGTTCTGTCTGAGATAGCGCCACAGAGTTAACCGGCAACACTGGCATTTGAGGAACTTCAGAGAAAGTAGTTTCAGCCGCTTTTTGATTATTATGTGGGTTAGGTTGCAGTGGCGCAGCTGTTGGTAAACTTTTAATACTGCTTTGTTTCGCTAAATAATTTTCTGAGGCAATTTCAAGATTGCCATCAACAGGTTCATCAACGATGGATTGACCTGCTGTCGTCATTGTTACCGCAGAATCCTTATTGCTGCTTCGCTGCGGCAACATTGCTTTATCAGGCCTTAGTTGCGTTATCTGAGCCGGTGAAACTTGCGATACTTGTTCTGGTTGAATGACAGTTTTTACGATGGCTTTTTGTTGGCGATTTAGCGGATTTTCAGATGGGGTGTCGTTAACAATAGTCGGCGTTGCAGAGTCGCTCTCTGTGATAGCTAATGGCGTAAGTGTTTTTAGATTAGCGTCATTAACAGGTTCGTTTATTGATGTGCCTTGTGATACTGGTTTGGGCGCAAGTAACGCGATCAGAAATATCGCTGCTAAAGTAAGCCAGCGACAAAACTGTAAAATGCCAAGTAACGCGCTCAACGTCGGCTATATTATCAAGTTAGCCTCTACGGTTTTTGCTTGAAAAAGCGAGTCATTCTCTTGATAACGAATAAGTAGCTTGGTCCCTGCTGCAACGGGCTGATTCAAAGGTATTGAAAACTGGCGTTGGTTAACCTCAGTGTATATGGCGACATTTTTATTTGCCCCGACGATTTGCTTGGTTTGCGGATTAATCACCTCTATATCACCAATGCTACTGCGATCACCAGTTCTTAGCAGCGTCACCTCAATAGATTGCTTATTGCTATTAATCGCGCTTTTTTCAATCTTAAGTTCGCTGGTTAAATCCCCGACTCGCATCACAACCGGGATAGCAACTTTCATATAAGCAGAAATAGACAAACTGAATGTGTCAGCATTTTGCTCTGCTGCATCAGTGCTACTTATAGGTGCTAAAGGGATCTGATGAAAAACGATATAACTACGATATTCGCCTTGGGCAATATTTCTCGGTAAACGAGCAGCTAAACGAACTCGTACTCCCTGCTCAGGCTCTATATTAACTCGACGGGGTGAATAACGTACAAAACTTGCTAGCGAGTGGGTAGCTTCTTGCTTTGATAATTCGACATACTCGCCATTGCTGAGCATTTTTTTATCTTCAAAATAGATATTGTAACGAGCAGAACTCGTGCTTTTATTGACTAAAGAGAAAACAGCACTGGTATTTTTACGGTCAAGTTCTACACGAGTAGGATTAACAAGTAGGTTGGCAGAGGCATCAAACGCCAAAAGTGCAGCAATACAGCAAAGTAAAATTTTTTTCATATCTACGCCTAGCTAATATACGAGGTTTACCCTCTTTTATTGTTTTAAATAGCTTACTTCGGCACCGACTCTCGTCGATTAAAATAGGGACTATAAAGTCATTTTACTTATAGCCCCTTAAAAAATTTAGTAAGTCACGCTCAATGTATAACTTAGAGCGTGAGTACCTGCAGCTGCTGTTGCAGCTGTAATATCTAGATTACCAGCAACATTAATAGTCGCACTATTGCCAGCAATAGTCTCAGAAGCATTTGCAACCGTTGGCGTAAATACTACGCCATTTACACTGCTATCAGCACCGGATACTGAAACATTAACGACACCATTTGCACCTCCAACGGTGAATGAACCTGCAGCAGATGTTGCTCCCCCCGACACACATGCACTTCCCGTTGCAGAACCAAGGTAATCAACCGCACAGCTGCCATCAGCAGCAATCGACACATCACCAAACTCCATGACTGCAGCTTCAGTTACAGTTAGTGGGTAGACTAGATTGAAATTCGCTGTGCCCGTTGCATCCTCAGCAGTAACGCTAGCAGAAAGTAGTAGTGATGATGCAACAAGAGTAGAAAGTAGTATTTTATTTGTCATTATCCATTTCCTAAGTTTTATCGAATATTTTCATATTTTCGCTATGCTAATTAAGGATTATTAAGCCACTGATCTACCGTAGTAATTATCTTTAATGCGTTGCTTGAAACAAAACTTATAACAATTTCATTACATTCTTCAATAGCTGCAAAGTCCACTTCATAAAACTGTAATAAGAGAAAAATTCGATAAAGCATAGTCCATAAGTTTTATGTGGTTTTAAGAAAACACCAAACAGGATTAAAAACCAACTAAACAGACTTTGACACACAATTAATTCCAACTAAAACAATATTTGCAGTATAAATAATTACTTATTTTTATTATGGGTTACAAATACTTATAACTTAAACAGCTAGTATATAATTATTAAACATAACCCTTTAGTCTAGAGTGAACACTCAAAAATATACTTTTATACTAGATAAAATCTCTTTCAGTCTAATTTTTGAACGACTAATTACTGTTGTTTCTGTCCGGTTGTTATTTTACGGCTTTTCCAACTGTTAACTTTTCAGTAACATAACGAGACCCATTAAAACTATAACAAGGGGAAATATGTTTAATTCATTAAATAGCACAAGACACCTCGCTGTTTATCGAGCGGTATTGGTATTAACAGCCACCCTCATGAGCTACGTTTTAAGTACATCAATAGCTCACGCTGCGGTTATCATTACTGAGATCCAGCCACTGAAGTACCCGACCACCGTTAAGAACCTAAACAAATCCACAGTAGTTATCGTAAACTGGAAAGGTAATCTTGGTGGGGGAACCAATGCAACCTTGCTCGATAATGACTATTACCAAGGTAAATATTTAGTCACTTCTGACAGCACGAAACCAATAACTATTGAGTTTTTTCAGCTTGCTAATGAAACCAAAGTAAATTTAAAAACGTTGAGAGTTAGGTATAAAAATAAAACTTATAAGAGTTTTCCAACAATTGCGCTTGAAAACCCAGGAGTGAATGGAGAAATAATTTCTATTGGCGCTAAAGTAGCGGCGGGGAAAAAAGCGACTGCCGGGCAAAAGTTTCCGCAATATGTACTCAGAGTAACGGAGCAGTAGCAGTACTGCTCCAGTTATAATGACTTATACCCCGTATAAAACCAGCTCAAAAGATTAAACATTTCGGCCAATAAGTATACTGTGACTTAAAATAAGCTTTTTATTAATCGCTAAGCCTCTGGCTTGATGATGTTAAAGTGGCTATAGGCTCTGTTAGTCGCGATACGTCCTCTTGGTGTACGTTGTATAAAACCTTGTTGAATTAAAAATGGCTCAAGCACATCTTCAATGGTTTCGCGCTCTTCACCAATTGCCGCTGCTAAGTTATCTAAACCAACTGGGCCGCCCATAAACTTATCAATAATCGCCAGTAACAACTTTCTGTCCATGTAGTCGAAACCCTCAGCGTCAACATCAAGCATATCTAACGCTTCATCGGCAATCGATTTAGTTACTGCACCGCTATGTTTCACTTCAGCGAAATCTCTAACGCGTCTAAGTAAACGGTTAGCGATCCGCGGTGTGCCTCGCGAGCGTCTTGCGACTTCTATTGCGCCTTCATCATCAATTTCTAGCCCCATCACTTTAGCTGAGCGCGATACAATGCTTGAAAGATCTTTTACATTATAAAATTCAAGTCTAAGCGGAATACCAAAACGTGCCCTAAGTGGCGAAGTTAATGCACCTGCACGAGTAGTGGCGCCAACGAGCGTAAAAGGTGGCAAGTCCAACTTTATTGAACGGGCTGCAGGCCCCTCACCTATCATAATATCGAGTTGATAATCTTCCATTGCTGGATACAAAATCTCCTCGACAACAGGGCTTAAACGATGAATTTCATCGATAAACAACACGTCATTAGGCTCAAGGTTGGTCAATAGTGCTGCCAAATCTCCCGCTTTTTCAAGCACAGGGCCAGATGTTGACTTAATATTCACACCCATTTCATTAGCCACAATCATAGCTAATGTGGTTTTGCCTAAACCGGGCGGGCCGTAAATCAACATATGATCGAGTGCTTCACTGCGCTTTTGCGCAGCTTCAATAAAGATTTTTAGTTGTGCACGGGTATCATCTTGGCCTGTGTATTCATCAAGCAGCTTAGGCCGCATTGCGCGATCAACGGCTTCGACTTCGTCTCGGTCTAACACATGTGGCTGTATTAATCGGTCAGCTTCAATCATCTACAGTTCCTTAAAGCATCGATTTAAGAGCGGATTTAATTAACATCTCAGACGTCATATCTGCAGTATAAACTGACGATACCGCCTTGCTCGCTTGAGCAGGTTTATAACCAAGAGATAATAACGCTGCAATTGCATCTTCTTCTGCAGTGTTAACCACTTCAGGTGCTTTATAGTTAGATTGCAAAACAAATTCTCGCTCTGAGCCAACCGATGTTTCCATCAAGCTCTTAAGCTTGTCACGCATCTCAACCAATAAACGTTCTGCGGTTTTCTTACCTACACCAGGAAGCTTAACAAGTGTTGCTATATCATCGCGCTCAACACAGGCAACAAACTCACCGGCAGTCATGCCTGAAAGAATGGTTAAGCCTAGTTTTGGCCCAACGCCGTTTGCTTTAATCAATAATCTAAATAAGCTTCTTTCTTGCTTTGAAATAAAGCCATAAAGCAGCTGCGCATCTTCTCTCACCACAAAGTGAGTAAAGATCACCGCTTCTTGACCTAGCTCTGGCAGCTCATAAAAACTGGTTAATGGCATTTGAATTTCATAGCCAACACCCGCAACATCCACCACAACTTCAGGTGCTTGCTTTTCAATTAATACACCGCGTATACGACCTATCATTTATATCGTCCATATGTTCTTACATTTGCTCTGCCGCCCAAGGCAACTAAGCTTTGGCAAGTATGATAATGACACACCGCCACACCAAGTGCATCAGCCGCATCAGCCTGCGGTGCACTGGGTAATTTAAGCAGTTGTTGGATCATATGCTGTACTTGTGTTTTTTGTGCGCGGCCTGTACCAACAACCGCACTTTTGATCTGCGTAGCACTGTACTCTGCAACCGGTAAGTTAGCCGCCGTAGCCGCAACAATTGCAGCGCCACGAGCTTGACCAAGTTTTAACGCCGAATCTGCGTTTTTGGCCATAAAAACCCGCTCAATAGCAAACTCGTCAGGCTGATATTGTCTGATGATCTCTGAAAGGCCATCAAAGATCTGTTTTAATCGCTGTGGTAACTCATCAGAACTGGTTCGAATACAACCACTGCCAAGATAAATCTGCTGCCGACCAACACAGTTAATAACACCATAACCGGTGATCCGAGAGCCGGGATCGACTCCCAAAATAATTGCCATAAATTACTTATTCCAAACTTTCCATGACTTCGTCAGAAATATCGGCGTTATGGTACACCTCTTGTACATCGTCATGATCTTCAAGATTATCGATTAAGCGTAAAAACTTAGGTGCTGTATCAGCATCAAGTTCTGCTTTTGTTGAAGGCACCATAGTCACTTCGGCATTCACTGACTCAAGACCTGCAGCATCGAGTGCATCTTTAACCACACCAAAATCTTCAGGTGATGTTAGTACATCAATTGAGCCATCTTCATGGGTGACCACATCTTCAGCACCAGCTTCTAAAGCAGCGTCCATCACAGTGTCTTCATCAACCCCTTCATAAGAGATAATACCTTTTTTATCAAATAGGTATGCAACTGAACCGTCAGTTCCTAGATTACCGCCAGATTTACTGAAGGCATTACGCACACCAGATACGGTACGGTTTTTATTGTCCGTCATGGTTTCAACCAACACCGCGGTGCCGCCCGGACCATAGCCTTCATAAATAATGGTTTCTAATACTTGACCATCTAACTCACCTGCGCCGCGCTTAATGGCACGTTCAACGGTGTCACGGGTCATATTATTTGATAACGATTTGTCGATAGCCGCACGCAATCTAGGATTTGAATCTGGATCTGAGCCGCCCTCTCGCGCTGCTACAGTTAATTCTCTAATAAATTTGGTAAATAGCTTTCCGCGCTTTGCATCTTGAGCAGCCTTACGGTGCTTAATATTGGCCCATTTACTATGACCTGCCATCTCTATCTCCTTAATTTATACCCAAACAACCTAAACAGGCTTTACAACTTAATTTGCTTTTGTTGGATGTAAGTCACTTGGGTATATTTTGTCGAAAAAAAAGCCGAGTCTTAACTCGGCTCTTAATCACACTTTATTATTCAGCGTCTTTAGCATCAGCTTTTGGCTCAGCCTCAACAACACTGACACCGAGTTCAGCTAACTGAACCGGATTAGCAAAACCTGGCGCGTTAGTTAACGGACAAGCTGCTGTGGTTGTTTTAGGGAACGCCATAACGTCACGAATTGAGCTAGCACCTGTCATCAACATGATGATACGGTCAAGACCGAATGCTAAACCTGCGTGTGGTGGTGTACCGTAACGCAATGCTTCTAATAAGAAACCAAACTTCTCACTCGCTTCTTCGTCATTAATACCTAGAATTCTAAATACTGCTGACTGCATTTTGCTATCGTGAATACGTACCGAACCACCGCCTAATTCACAGCCGTTTAGTACCATGTCATATGCATCAGAAATAGCAGCAATTGGATTCGCTTCTAGCTCTTCTGGTGTCATGTTACTTGGCGCAGTGAATGGGTGGTGCATTGCATGCAAACCGCCGTCAGATGTGCGTTCAAACATTGGGAAGTCAACAACCCAAAGAGGCTTCCACTCGCCCTGTAGCAAGTCAAAGTCTTCGCCCGCTTTAAGGCGTAGTGCACCCATTGCTTCTGCAACGATGTTAGCTTTATCAGCACCAAATAGGATTAGATCGCCAGTTTGTGCGCCAGTACGCTCAAGTAACGCTTTAACCACATCTTCGCTTAGGAACTTAAGTACTGGAGACTGAATGCCTTCCATACCTTGAGCAAGGTCATTAACCTTCATCCAAGCTAGACCTTTAGCACCGTAAATAGTCACATACTTAGCGTATTCATCTAACTGCTTACGTGAAAGTTTAGCGCCGCCAGGAATGCTTAGTACCGCAACGCGACCTTCAGGATCGTTTGCTGGAGCGTTAAATACCGCAAACTCAACGTCTTTAACGATGTCAGCAACATCAATTAGTTCTAGCGGGTTACGTAAATCAGGCTTATCAGAACCGAAACGACGCATCGCTTCTTCGAATGTCATTTTAGGGAACTCGCCTAAATCAACATTCAATAGCTCTTTGAACAGGCCGCGTACCATTTCTTCAGTCTTGTCCATCACTTGAGCTGATGTCATGAATGAAGTTTCAATATCGATCTGGGTAAATTCAGGCTGACGGTCAGCACGTAAGTCTTCATCACGGAAACACTTAACGATTTGATAATAGCGGTCAAAACCAGACATCATCAACAACTGCTTAAACAATTGTGGAGATTGCGGCAATGCGAAGAACTGACCTTTATAAGTACGGCTTGGTACTAGGTAATCACGTGCACCTTCTGGCGTCGCTTTAGTCAGAATTGGGGTTTCGATATCTAAGAAACCGTTGCCGTCTAAGAAACGTCTAACAGCACTAGTTACTTTAGAGCGGAATACAATGCGATCAGCCATTTCAGGACGACGTAAGTCTAAGTAACGGTACTTAAGACGTTGCTCTTCAGTGTTGTGCTGGTTTTTGTCCATGTTGATTGGCAATGGCGCAGAGCTATTTAAAATAGTTAGCTCTAGACCTAAGATCTCAATCTCACCAGTACGCATGTCAGCGTTAACTTGGCTATCTGGTCTTGCTCTTACAAGGCCTTTAATCTGAACACAAAATTCACTGCGTAGTGTGCTTGCAACATCAAACACTTCTGGAAGGTCTGGATCGTAAACAACTTGAACAATACCTTCTCTATCACGTAAATCGAGAAAAACTACGCCGCCTAAATCTCGGCTGCGGTTAACCCAACCCACTAGGGTCACTTCTTGACCTACGTGAGACTTATTGACGTCTCCACAATAATGACTGCGCATTTAACTCTTCCTTTATTCCGCAAAGCGATGCTTGAGGATCTGGTTCAAAACAAGACAAAACGGGCATTATAGAGAAATATTGCCGTTTTCCAAATAACTTATCGACTAGTCGGCTAACTATCCACCAATTTAGATTAAAAACTTATCTTAAGCTGTCAATGAGCTATCACTAGTTTACTTAGGTTTTAATAACTCTGGGCTGACATACTACAAACTTTTCAAGTCCGGTATGCGTAATCGCGACTTAAATAAACAATTCTTGGGCTCATTTGCTCTCGCCAAGATAACAACGCTCATTCAAAACTCATCTGGAAAATAACCCAGCCCAAGTTTAGCGCTATTGACTGCGGTACGCCCTGCCGCCTGAGTGTTTAGCGCGATACATTTGCTTATCCGCAGTTTTTAATAGGCCATCTATGCTATTACCGTCTTTAGGGAATACTGCAATACCTATGCTGGCAGATGCTGAAACCTCTGAATCTTGTAAAGTAAATGGCAGTGCTAAACTCGCCAATAGAGTTTCAGCAACCTCATAAACTGACTTGATGTCTTTTATATCATTCAAAATAACCACAAATTCATCACCGCCTAAGCGCCCAATCGTGTCAGAGCGACGGATCCCATGTTTTAATACACCACTGACGTGCACTAAAAAGTCGTCACCTGCATGATGGCCGAACTGATCGTTTATCAGCTTAAAGCCATCAAGGTCGATAAAGATAACCGCAAACTGCGCCGTGGTGCGCGTATGTAACAAAATCGCTTGCTCTAACCGATCCTCGATAAGCGAGCGATTAGGTAGCTGAGTCAAACTATCATGCTTAGCAAAATGGGCCATTTTGGATTCAGCGGTTATCCGTCTATCAACCTCTTTACGCAAGTGCCTAATCGCGAATAAAGCCACAATAACCACAAGCATTAATACCACAAATATCACTAAGCCAAATTGCAGCTGTTTGTGGTATTCATCACGACCAAACTCGATTGTTTGTGCCACCCATTTTTGATGAATGTTTTTTTGAGTTTCAGGGTCAATACTGGCTAATACTTTATTCATTAATGGTAACAATGCTTTTTTACTTAAGTGCACACCAATGTGACTACGTTGCTCAGCAAAGTCGACCAACATCGACATTTTCAAACTTGAATAATCGCCATTCCTTAATCCATTACTCAAATTAACAACTTTGTCGATAAACACATCAGCTTTGCCTTCACTAACCACCTGCAAGCCCGCTTGACTATGAGGCACCAACACTAACTTTAAATCTGGGTATTGCTGCATTAATTGCCTAACAATATGATAGCCCTCAACAACGGCGACCCGCTGACCACTGAGCTCATCTAAACCGAATACATTAATATTGCTATATTGAGTAACAAGTCCCCAAGGTGATGGCCAATAAGGTGCAGAGAAACCAATTTGACCTTGTCGCTCCGCAGTTTGTGCAACGCTGGCAACCATATCAACAGATCCAGAAATAAGCGCATCTAATAATGTTTGCCATTCATCAAACGCCTGTGTGGTCACTTTTAAGTCAAGCTCTTTAGCCACAATATTGACTATATCGCTGTTAATTCCCGAATATTCACCATCAAGTTCAAATTCCATCGGCCGCCAGTCACGTAAATAACCAACCTTTATTGGTCCAATGTTATTTATAATCGCTTGTTGCTGAGCAGTTAACTCAACCATACCGCCCTGCTCACGATAAATGCGGTCATCTGGATTTAGCATCCATTTGCGCTCAATAGCTGCCAGCTCAGCTAAAGAGATCTGCTGAAAGCCGGCAGCCACTCGCGCCGAAAAACCAACATCTTTATTGCGATTTAACACATACAGGTCAGTTTTAAATTCAAGTCCGCCAAACTGATGAAACAAATCCCAATTTTGATTAAGTAACAAGTGATGCTGAGTCCAAGCACCGGCGGCGACAAATGCACTTATTTCACCTTTTTTTGCCATTTCAATCATTTTACTCACTGAGGAGTAGTAACGAATTTCTGAATCAGGCAGCGTATCAATTAAATCGGTTAAATAAGGAGAAGTGGGTGCAACTCCCACTACTTTACCTTTAAGTTCGTCCAAAGACATAAGTGGCTGTTGGTAGGAAAATAATCGACTAGTGACTTGGTAAATGGTGTGGGCACGATTTAGCCCCGTTTGTATCGAAGCGCTTTCAGGATAACCAAGGTGTACATCGGCTATGCCCCTTTTCACGTAATCAACACTTTGCTTCATGTTCCCTGCAACAAAGCGGATTGGTAGGCCCGTTTTTTCTGACCATAATTTCCATATATCGACCAGCAAGCCATGAGGTAAGTCATCTGCGCCTATGTCTACATAAGGCCCTACACCCGACTGCATTGCGATAACTATGTCATTTTGGTAGCGTTTATCTCCGAGCCACTGCTTAACATAACTATCAATAACGTTTTCAGGAATGGCCTCGAATCCCGCAGAGATCTGCTTTAATAATTCCTCATTAGATTTTAGTAACGCCGGATAAAAAGACATCTTGGCAATCGATTTACGATTATCCTTTGGAAACTGCACCGAAATAGTGTTATTTATTTGGCTCTCTCTTAAAAAACCTTCCAAGCTAACAAATACAAAAACTTCACCATTGATAACTGCTTTAAGTAATTCAGTCCGGTTTTCATAAAAGCTAAAGGTCAGTCTAGGTTCTTGCTTTTGTAACAGTGCTATTTGCGCGGCGCCTCGAACAACACCAATTTTATAAGGTAATAGATCAGCTAAATTTTGCGGCTTAGGTAGCTGGTAATTGATATACAAAAAACTCTGAAAATTTAATATTTTTGGCCCGAACTGATACAAATCTTCTCTGGCACTAGTTTTAGCCATGCCCATATGCACATCTGCAACCCGATTATCCAGATTAGTGGTTGAATCAACCCAATTGGTTGGTTTAAAAATCACTTGAGTGTTGGTTTGTTTTGACCATTCAAGCCAAATATCCACTAGGAGTCCGCTTGGTTGATTATTTTCATCAACAAATTGAAACGGATAGGTATCATTACTCATCGCAATAATAATTGGCGGCTTAGCTTCAACTGCGCTAGATATTGCAGGAAACGAAACCAGCAAGACTAAAAAGGCAAGCAACAAACAAGTGATAGTTTTCAATTACATTTCCCAAAAAGGTTAAATTTTTGCTTATTTTTTGTTTTATTATTGCTATTAGACAAAATTTTATGGGGAATTTCCAGTGCTAGCCTTGCTGCTAAGTGTCATGTTTAGCTAGAATAAAGTGTTGAACTCCCACGATCTGATCACATGAACTCTTCACAAGACAATCTTTTTGCCAAGCCTTACAAACAAGTCAGCGACTTTCAATTCGATGACAAAGTAGCCGGTGTCTTTAATGACATGATCAGGCGCTCAGTACCTGGCTATGGGCAAATCATTAATACTATTGGTGATCTGGCACAAAAATATGCTGCGCCAAATACAAAAATTTACGACTTAGGTTGCTCGTTAGGCTCAGCAACGTTAAGCATTCGCCGCCGAGTAGAGGGACGCAACTGTCAAATTGTGGCTATCGATAATAGCGAATCGATGATTGAGCGTTGCAATGAAAACCTTGCTGCTTATGTCAGTGAAACCCCTGTAGAGCTAGTTTGCGGTGATATTAGAGATCTCAAAATTGAAAATGCGTCACTTGTTGTACTCAATTTTACTATGCAATTTTTAGCGCCGAGCGATCGTGAGAATTTACTGAAAAATATTTACCAAGGACTGATACCTGGTGGCTTACTGGTCCTTTCTGAGAAACTGTATTTTAAAGAAGACAAAATTCAGTCAACGCTAGATGATTTACATCTCGATTTCAAAAGAGCAAATGGTTACAGTGAGTTAGAAATCAGCCAGAAGCGTAGCTCGTTAGAAAATGTCATGAAACCTGATACGCTAGCCGAACATGAGGCAAGAATTAGAGCCCAAGGGTTTGAGCAGTTCAGTGTATGGTTCCAATGTTTTAATTTTGCATCAATGGTGGCAATTAAGTGATTAGCTTTAGCTCGTTTTACAAACAAATTTCAGATTCTAGCCTGCAACACTGGCTGGAAACCCTGCCAGCGATCCTTGGCCAATGGCAGCGCGAACATAAGCACGGATCACTACCTAAGTGGGAAAAAGTGCTAAATAAACTGCACTATCCTGAAGCAGACATCATTGACTTTAAAAGCAGTGTAAAAATTGGTTCAGGTGAGCAACTAAGTGATGGTGAACGTGAAAAGCTTGAAAACCTATTAGGTATTTTTAAGCCGTGGCGCAAAGGCCCATATTCATTACATGGTGTTGAAATCGATACAGAATGGCGCTCTGACTGGAAGTGGGATCGCGTTGTACCACATATTTCACCACTGGCTAATCGTACCGTTCTCGATGTGGGTTGCGGTAGCGGCTACCATATGTGGCGCATGTTAGGTGAAGGTGCTAAACACGTTGTTGGTATCGACCCATCACCACTATTTATGTGCCAGTTTGAAGCAGTTAAGCGCTTAGCCGGTAACCAGCACCCTATTCACTTCCTGCCATTAGGGATTGAAGAATTACCTGCACTTGATGCATTTGACACTGTATTTTCAATGGGCGTGCTGTATCACCGCCGCTCTCCTATTGATCATATCTATCAATTAAGAGATCAACTACGTACTGGTGGTGAACTGGTACTTGAGACGCTGGTTGTAGATGGTGATGAAAACACAGTTTTAGTACCAAATGACCGTTATGGAAAAATGAACAACGTATGGTTCTTACCCTCTGTTGCCGCACTTATGCTGTGGTTAAAGAAGTGCGACTTTACCGATATTCGTTGTGTTGACGTGGATGTCACCTCGCTAGCAGAACAAAGACGCACCAAATGGATGCCAAATGAATCATTGGTAGATTATTTAGACCCTAATGATGTTAGCCTAACGGTTGAAGGTTATCCGGCGCCTAAAAGAGCGACGATTATCGCCACTAAAAATCAGCCAAACAAAGACTTAATCTAGCCAATAGTAAATGGGAAGCACTATGTTCAAGCAGATAATTTGTATTGCCGCAGTCACAACCGCTCTTGCAGGTTGTGCAACGACTAACGACAAGAATGCACCAATTCCAGTTGATGCCACTGCGCTTGAAGCCAGTTTAACGAAGCAAGAAACTAATATTCTTGCGGCAATTAATAATTGCGATCAAGCGCAATCTGCGGGGTTCGCAGCGCTTACAGCTCAAATTGACGAACTCAATAACAAAGTTGCTGAAATAAACATAAAACCAGAACCCGCGGTTGTGCCGGTCGTCGCACCAGCACAATGCCCACCATCACCGATTGGCGATAAGTTTATGCTTGGCGCCGTAGAGCATGTTTATATTGATGAAGTGAAATCAAGCTTCGAGACCCGTATCGATACCGGTGCAGAGTCATCTTCACTTGATGCTCGAAATATCATTTTATTTGAAAGAGATGGTAGCCAATGGGTTCGTTTTGACGTGTTCACCCAAGGCGAAAAGCAACCCGCTAAAACCTTCGAATCAAAAGTTGAACGTTTTGTACGTATTAAGCAAGATGCAGAAGATAAAAGTGATCGCCGTCCAGTGATCCATGCTCATCTTGAAATTGGTCAGTACAAAGCTGAAACGGATTTAAACCTGAGTGACCGTAGCCATTTAGAGTATCCACTTTTACTTGGCCGTAAGTTTATGCAAGATATCGCCGTAGTAGATGTTGGACAAACCTTTATCCACGGAAAAAAACAAGACGCTAAGTCGTCTAAAGCCAATAAATAGGATAATTGCAAATGCATTCTAGAAAACCCTTTTACATTTTAGTCGCATTGCTATTTATTAGCGGTATTGCGGCTAGCGTTTATCGCGGCATAGAGCACAGCGTACCTTTTTTACCAGGTAAGCAAGTGCAAAGCTGGGCTGTTGACGCCAAAGTGAGCTTTCGTGGTACAGGCGAGCCTGCAGAGGTATCGTTCTCTCTGCCTGAAGATCCTGCTTATGAAATTTTGGTAGAGAACGCGACCTCGCCAGGTTACGGCTTAACTATTACGAATAATGCCATTGATCGCCGCGCAATTTGGTCGATTCGCAGTGCAACCGGTACTCAAGATCTTTATTACAAAGTCACGCTCATTCCAACAGGCCAAGACAAGCTTTTGGAAGACAAAGAGCCACAAAGCCCATCTACGTACACATGGCCAGCAACAGAGCAAGCTGCAGCAGAACAGGCTATTGATGAAGTATGGTCAAAAAGCGCGACTAACCTTTCTTTTGCTCAACAGCTAAATAAAGAATTAAACGCCAACGAGCGTAGCCAGAATATTGAGCTACTGCTGACCAGCAATTCACCAACTAAATTGTTTATCCGTATGCTGCATAGCAAAGAGATCCCAGCTAAAGAAGTCAGTGGTCTTTATTTAGAAGATCAGCGCCGTAGACAGCAATTATCTAATTTTGTTGAAGTGTATAATGACGGCCAATGGCATCTATTTAACGCAGAAGAAGGCACTCAGGGCCGTCCTGATAACCTACTGCTGTGGGATCGCTCAGGCACATCAGTACTGGATGTGATTGGCGGCGTAAACTCTCAAGTTAACTTCTCAATGCTGCAAGACACGCGTTCAGCGTTGGCAACAGCAATTGATGTAATGAAAAACGACAATGCGTTAGATTTCTCGCTATATCAATTACCACTAGAAGAACAAAGCTTATTCAAAGGTATTTTACTGATCCCAATTGGCGTACTTATGGTCGTGTTCCTGCGCGTACTTATCGGTATTAAAACATCGGGTACTTTCATGCCGGTGCTAATTGCCCTCGCCTTTATTCAAACTACGCTGTTTACAGGCTTAATTGGTTTCCTATTGATTGTGGCATTTGGCTTGATGATCCGCTCATATCTGTCTGAGCTCAACCTCTTGCTCATCTCCAGGATCTCCGCGGTAATTATCGTGGTGATAGGGATTATCGGCTTATTTACCTTGCTGTCGTATAAGTTTGGCTTAAGCGAAGGTTTAACCATTACTTTCTTCCCGATGATTATCTTGGCATGGACCATTGAGAGAATGTCTATCCTTTGGGAAGAAGAAGGCCCGAAAGAAGTTATCGTGCAAGGTGGCGGTAGCCTATTTGTGGCAACCCTTGCCTACTTAGCAATGAGCGCAACTTGGGTTCAGCACTGGGTATTTAACTTCTTAGGTATTCACTTGGTCATTTTGGCATTAGTGTTATTAATGGGCCAATACACAGGATATCGCTTGCTTGAACTTAAACGCTTCAAGCCACTAGCTGGAGAAAAATAATGTTTCTAGCTAAGCCATCAGATTTACGCCGTAACGGCGTGCTTTGTATGAATAAACGTAATATCGACTACATCGGTCGCTATAACCCGCGTAAGTTTTACAAGCGAGTCGATGATAAATTAACCACTAAGCAATTGGCATTGGCGAATAATATCGCCGTGCCAGACCTAATTGGTACGGTATCTGAGCAACACGGCATTGCTGATATTCCTGGCATGGTAAACAACACTGACGGCTTTGTGATCAAGCCATCCAAAGGTTCTGGCGGTAAAGGGATCTTGGTGGTTACCAAAGTTGAGAATGGACGATACTACAAGCCCAATGGTCAAGAAGTCACTCCTTCAGAAGTGGACCGTCACGTTTCTAACGTACTCAGTGGGCTATTTTCATTAGGCGGTAAGCCTGATGTGGCCATTGTAGAGGGCTTGATTCAATTTGATCCTGTGTTTGATGGTTACTCTTATGAAGGTGTACCAGACATTCGTCTGATCATCTTTAAAGGCTTTCCAATTATGGGCATGTTACGATTATCTACTGCAGCATCTGACGGCAAGGCAAACTTGCACCAAGGGGCTGTGGGTGTCGGAATTGATATTGCAACAGGCAAAGGCCTCCATGCTGTGCAGTTTGACCAACCTATTGATCTGCACCCTGACACGCAAAAAGAGCTAATTTCGATACAAGTTCCTCAATGGGATACGCTATTGCATACAGCTTCTATGGCTTATGAAATGTCAGAACTTGGCTATCTAGGTACCGATATGGTTCTGGATAAAAATAAAGGCCCGCTTTTGCTTGAGCTAAATGCTCGCCCAGGATTAGCGATCCAGATTGCTAATGGTCGCGGTATTTTACCTAATCTTCGCCACGTTGAAAAAATGGGCAACCATAATATGACAGTCGAAGAACGTGTGGCCTACGCCAAAATCCATTTCAGTGCCAACAGCTAATCTGCGTCAATGGCTGTTAAAGCCAGCTATTTGGTGTTTGTTTTGCTTTAATACGGCAGCTTATGCTGCCGTATCTCCTATCCCACTGTTAGTCGAGCAATGTCTTAGTTATCAGTTTCCTGTTAAGCCCAATTTAGATAATCAAGCTAACAAGCCTAACGAAAACAATAATTTTACTATAGAAAACCAAGCCATCGAGCTTGAACGAAACCTCATTGGCTTTTTCAATATCAACGATAGACTCAAGTATTATCGTCAATTTCCACTCACATACGCTGATCGTGAGCGTGTGTTGCAATGTCAGTTATATCTAGCTGACGAGCTAGCGCTATTTTTTAAGTCTGCAGAATTTCAATCCATTCGCTTTAAACTCGCCGCCAGTCAAGATCCGAATATTCAAGCGCTAGTAAAACGCATCAATCGTTTAGCAAAAAACACCGAAAACCCCTACGATAAAGCGCAATTACATACGGCGCAGGCGGCTTTTAAGCAAGGTGTGAGTAGCCAGTTATTAAGCCTGAATTTTATTGGCCAGCGTTGTAAATTAGATCAGACTGCAGCGATTACTGAACAAGTAACAACTGAGCAAGTCACACCTCAGCGCGACAAATCCTTTAACGACTCTTTAGCCAGCTATTTAATTAAACAGCCCAATGAACAATGTAGAAAAGAAGTGTGGCAAGCATATCAAGGTCGCGCATCGGTAAAAAACCACACCGCACTCATGCAAATCACAGAGTTGCGCCAACAACAAGCCACACAAGCAGGTTTTACTGACTATGTCGATACTATGCTGAGTCAGCAATGGCTAGCTAAGCCGAGATTAGTCGCTAAATTTTTAGATGCGCAAACTCAAGCTATTAATATCGCCCCTTGGGATCTCGGCCAGTTACTCGCAAAAGCGCAGTCAACAAAAGTCGAGTCATACAGCTCAAAGTTATGGCTACAACAAATAGGTGCCCAACTCGAAACGCTTGGGATCCGCTTTTCTGAGGTTAATCCAAAGCTGTATCGTATTTACCATGAACAGCGATTAATTGGTGAGGTTTATGTCAATCTTGGTAAAAGGATTAAGGCCAAAGCGATTCGTCATACTGTGGTTGGCCAACAGTTTGGTCAATTTGAGCTAACACTTCCCACTAATTTAAGCCAATATAAAACCCAAAGTCAGGTGATTAACGTATTTGCGCAAATTGTTAGTCAGCTAGCCAGTGGCGATAAGTATTATCTTAATAATACCCTAGGCGAAACCCAGGACAGCGCCAAAATCGACCAGCTTTGGCTACAAACTTGGCTTAGAGCTAAGCTTTTACCGACACCGACATTCGATAGCAGAGAGGCAATATTGCAGCGTTATTCAGCGCAGCTACAGGTGTTTCGCGCTAAGGTCGCATTCAATACTTATTTAGCGGCAGACAGCAACAACAAATTCGATTTAAGTAAAGCATTTACGCTCGCATTTGGTAAGAGTTGGGATAAAATTAGCGATTCTGCCTATAGTTTTAGTGGCATTGTGTACCAAGGACCAATTTACTACCAGAACATCTGGCAACAAGCCGTAGCCAAGGATATTTACCAGTCGACAAAAGACTGTCAGAATCAAAAACTTGTTTTCAACAACTTAGTGGTTAATGAAACCGCTAGCGATTTAGCAACTCGATTGCAATTATTACTAGGGGAGCCAATAACCAGTGACTCACTCATCAAAAGGACTCAATATGCCTTCAATCCTCAAGATCAGCACCCTCGCAGCTGCACTTTTTTGCGCCAATAGTTTTGCCGCCGACCTTGCTGTAACAGAGTCAACTAAGGCACAAGTTTATCAAGGGATCAAAAACAACCTTGAAGAGCATCTATTTGAATTGCCTCCTCGCGTGCAAGGTCACTACGGCATTCGTCAATATCGGATGACTGGCGATGCTAAATACGCCAATGCTGCACTTGTTGATTTATACGCTGTCACTGAAGCTCAAGCGTTTTACGCCTGTAATAGTGATAAGCCCGGCTTTATCTCTGAACAAGCAGAACAAGCAATTTCGGTTCTGGGTAAAGGACCACGTGCTAAAGCACGTAAAAAGGCATTACAACCCTTCCCTGAATTCATTTTCTATACCGATGTATTATTGCGTTACTCAAGCCGTATTGATGAGTTTGGTTTTACCGGTCCATGTCATGAACAGCTTACTGCAGCACTGAAGAAAGCCGACTTAAAAACCGGTTTAACTGATAAAGCCATGATAGAAACGTGGGCTGCGCAGCTCATTAACTACGTTTATTGGGCAAAGCAGATTGGTGTAGGTGATTATCTAGCAGATTACAAACAAGCATTTATTGATGTTTATCCTGACAATAAAGACAAAACGCTAGATAAAAAGCAGTACCGCAACAAATTATACGGTATGACCCACTTCATTTTTGCCGCGAGTGAGTACTACCAACACAATGTCGATGCAAAAGAATTTGCTTGGATTTTAGATCATTTTGAGCACAATATTGACCGGATCTTAAAAGACGCCACGGACGATATTATTGCTGAAGTTGGCATTAGCTTCTTATTAGCTGGCCAGCCAAACAACCCTGTTGTAAAGAAAACCCAGCAGCACATCATCAATGCATTTGATCAAAAAGAACAAATCATTCCATCACCAAGAGGTAACCCAGATCTGGTGATTGGCGAACACAGAAACGTGTTAGCGATGATGTTACTTGATTGGCCGGAAAAATTACATAAAGGCCCATACCTTTCAGAGTTAAAGGCGACTAAAAAGTACCTACCAAAACAAGTTACGCCAATAAAAAAGTAATTCGTTCAGTTAAATAAATTACCTTTAAAGGGCCCCTAGGGGCTCTTTATTTAAGATTCGCAACACCATTTCAGATAATTACACTCCTATGGACAGAGCAAAATCAACGCTTGAGCAGTGGCGAATACTGCAAGCAGTGGTCGATTTCGGTGGTTACTCTCAAGCCGCAGAAAAACTCAATAAGAGCCAGTCATCACTTAACCATGCCGTCGCCAAATTGCAATTGCAGCTTGGGGTACAACTACTTGAAGTCAAAGGTCGAAAAGCCTATTTAACCGAATGCGGTGAAGTGTTACTACGTCGCTCTCGCCACATAACCCAATCAGTTAATGAGCTCGAAATGTTGGCTAATAACTTGGAAACGGGTTGGGAGCCCACATTAACCATTGCCCGAGAAATAATTTACCCAATGGAGCACTTAGTTGACGCTCTTAGTGAGTTTTTACCACAAAGCCGTGGAACAAGAGTCACGATTGTCGACACCGTAATTACCGGCACAGCAGAATTAATCAATCAACAAAGTGTTGATCTTGCGATTTGTGGTGGACCGCCTCCCAAAGGCCATATCGCTGAGCCCTTGCTCGATATAGACTTTGCACTTGTTTGCCATCCAGAGCATCCACTGGCTCAAATAGGTATTATCGACGATGATCAAACCCTAGCACAACATCTACAAATCGTTATTAAAGATACAGCCTTAACACCAAATACAGACTTAGGTTGGCTGAAAGCCGAGCAACGCTGGACGGTGAGTAATTTCCATGAGGCGATTACCATTTTGAAAAAAGGCATGGGATTTTGTTGGGTACCACAAAACCTTGTAGACAAAGATCTCGAATTACAACGATTAACTAAACTACAACTACAAGGCTCTAGTAAACGTAGAGCAAATTTGAGCTTAGTGATCCCCAACCGAGATAAACAGGGACCTGCCAGCGAATTACTTGAAGCCATTATTAAGCGGCACCACCAAATTGAATAAGCGCTAATGTACTTTAGCGAGCTTATCTAGCAATACTTCTCGTTTAAATGGCTTAGGCAAATAATCATCCATGCCTGAGTCAAAACACTTTTGGATATCATCATCTAAAATTGAGGCGGTTAAAGCGATAATGGGAACTGGTTGAGTCGCCAATTGCTTTTCCAAATTCCGAATCGCTTTTGTCGCTTCAAAGCCATCCATCACCGGCATCATACAATCCATCAAAATAACTGAAAACTGACCACGATGCTTTTTAAATTGCTCCAGTGCTTCTTTCCCATCATTGGCAATAAGATAAGGTAGATTAAGCTTCGCTAGATTTATTGATACGACTTGTTGATTAACCTTATTATCCTCAACAACTAATACCATTTTGGCTAATGCAGTTGGCTGTTTTTCTGCAGACGTATCTCCCTTACTATATGCATAATCCTTTAGCTCTGGAGCAGTTAAATTGTTTGAACCGCTGTTTATTATGACATTTGATTCAGGAGCCGGTTCGTTATCAGCGTCAGTTCTGTCTAATCGTTCAACCTGTTGTTTACTCTGCAGAGCAACAGATTGCAGCAGACTATCTAAGCGGCTGCCAAGCAGCGGTAAAGTTATGTAACCTGCGACTGTATCACCAAAATCTTCTTTATAATGATGATTCGCCCGAGCAAGTAAAATAGCAATATTCGGATAACTGCGTGAGACATCATGCAAAATAATCACGCTCGATTGCTTTAATAAGCCTCCAATATTGGCAATATTGCCGGTTAACACAAAAGGATAATGTAGGCCTTTTAAGTTTTGTATTAGCAAGGAGCTTGGATTAGTCGTGCAATAAACAACATGTGTATTACGCAGTTTAGGAGTAACGACTTCATCATTTTGTAGCTCGAAATTGAGTAAAAAGTAAAACTCACTGCCCTCGCCTTTACTCGATTTTATCGCGATCTCTCCTCCCATCATGTTCACCATTTTACTGGAGATGGAAAGACCTAGCCCAGTGCCACCATAATTGACCGAAGTATTCGTTTCCTCTTGTTTAAACTCTTCAAATATTTGCTGATGCTTACCTTCATCAATCCCAACACCCGTGTCTTTAACTGAAAACAACAATTTAATCGAGTCAGCTGTTTGCCCTTGGTTTTCTACCCTAAAAGCCACATAACCTTTGGCGGTAAATTTAACTGCATTAGAAGCCAAGTTCATAAGCACTTGACGTAGTTTTTGTTCGTCAGCTCGAATGTAGTTAGGAATGCTTTCATCAAGGCTAATTTCGATATGGATATTCTTTTGCTGCGCCTTGGGGGCAATCAGTGCTGCGGTGTCATAAATAATTTCTTTAACGCCACAGGTATGAGAACAGATCTCTAAATGACCAGACTCAATTTTAGACAGATCCAAAATATCATTAATCAACATTAATAGAGTTTGCGAGGATGAGTTAATCGTACTTAGATAATCTTTTTGAATCGCCGTTAATTTAGAATCATTAAGGATCTCTGTCATGCCTATAATGCCATTTAATGGTGTTCTTATCTCATGGCTCATATTAGCTAAAAAGGCGCTTTTAGCTCGATTAGCTCGTTGCTCTTGCTGCTTGGCAGAAATAAGCCCCGATTCCATTCGAGTAATTGCTAAATAGAGATAACAAAGAATTGCAGCGATACATAGAACCAACAAAATCTCAGTGATCAATTGGGTGTTTACGAGTGCAGAAATGCTATGGTCGACTTGAGCCGGAATGGTTTTAAAAAGTAGATTTAAGCTTTTTTCAATATTGTGAACATTTTGCCGAAATGCGCCGTGATAACCTTGAGACTCACTATAGCCCCGCCTTTGCATAGACTGTTGCAGTTGATAAAAAGCATGCTTAAAGTCGCTAAATGGTTGCTGTAACTCACTGCTTAAGCCCGAGCGGCTCTCTATATGACTTTCAATATCAGAAAACTGCTTAGATATTTCTTCCAGTAAACGCGGTTCAAAACTGTCAAAGAAATCGAATGTCGTCGATTGATTATTAATGATTAAGCTAAATAATGTTGGATCGTCTAGCTCATTGGCCCGTAGCTGTAACAGACTAGCATTGCGGTCAAATACCTGTAAAAGACCCACTTGATGATTGCCACCATGTAATCGATAAATCTCATTGGTGAGCAAAGTAAAAGAGCTAATATATTGATCAAGTTCGCGCTGTGCTTGCTGGCTGTTAAATGAGATATTTAGGCCACTTTCAGCAAGTAAATGGTTAATTGATGTTAATTGTTGCTCTAGGCTTAATTTTAGCGATTGTAGCTGAGTAATATATTTAGGCTGTATACGGCTGATAAAGTCCTTTTCGTTACGCCGGATCATTAATAGCGTATTTGATGACTCAACAACCTTTGATTCAAGCTCTAATAACGCGGCTTTACTACTAAATACATACTGTGTAACTAACACATTAACAATAACCAGCGTAAAAATGGCTATACTACCTGCAAGCAAAAATTGCTTTATGGTCCAACTTCCTTGTTTAAACATACTGCAATGACTCTAAAAGCTTGTAATCATCTAACAATAGATTATTAGTGAAGGATTCACCAATAAATAGCTGATTCAAAGCGTAAAACACCATCCTAATGTGATTAAGTTTGGTTATTAGCCACATCCCAATGATAGAACCAGTTACACTTTTACATGCATAAAAAAACGCATCTAAAATGCGTTTAATATTGATACCTTAATCAAGCGTTTGTATAGCTCACTTACACCTTTATATCGATCAAACTACCAATCATATCCGATGATGTTTGAATAACCTCTGCAGATGCTTGAGCATGAATAACAGCCTGATTGGCATCAACTAATGCCTCAACCGCACTTGTCCCCGCTGAACTCACACTGGTACCACTTGCAGATTGGCTGGCACCTGCCACATCAATTGTAGCTTGGGTTAAATCAGACTGTGCTGACTGAAAACCATTTTGTCCTGAAATAATACTTGGTGGGATCTGCATAGCATCACCTTTAAAAGTTACTATAAGTGATTAAATTATCTTCTAAACTCTATTCGATGTACAGAAAATTCAAAACAAACATACACATATTAGCTCAATCTATTCCGCTGTAGACTACAATAAATACAGTGTTAATTTCCGCGCAATAAATAGCCTTTAATATAAGAAAATGATAGCCTTATCGTATAAAAATAACGCTATAAAACTGATACGTTGAAGAGGGTCGCTAAATGGATAAAGTACGAATTCTGGTCGTTGACGATGATCCTTTCTGCTCAAGCCTATTATTATCAATCCTAGGCGATGACTATCAAGTAACCACGGTCAATTCAGGTTTAGACGTTATAGATATTTCTACGGTTCAAAAGCCAGACTGTATATTTTTAGATATCATGATGCCTGATAAAAATGGCTATCAGGTACTCAAAGATCTAAAAGATAACCCGCTAACCACCGAAATTCCTGTCGTTATTGTCAGCGGTTTAGCTGAAGATTCTGACCAAGATCTCGGTCTTAGGTTAGGTGCCAGCGGCTATATTGCTAAACCTATCAACCCAGCAGAAGTGTTTAGGGTACTAAAAGAATGCAAATGTAATACTGCTTTTACATCAAAATAGTCACTCGCGTTATGTTAAGGTGTGGCTCCCTATTGCAACCACTTATTGTTTTAATCACTGAGAAATAGTGGGGATTGAAACAATTAGTCTCGCTTATCTTGTTTTTTTATAGGCGTTTTATCAAATATAAAAAAGTAAGAGGCAAAGACTCCAGCTATGGTAAGAACCGCAATAAGTATAGTTTCCAGCATAATAGCTAACCTCTTTTTACTGTTTAGATCTCAATACTCATTATGTAAGCATTGACGAGTATTACAATTGCTGTAGTTGATAGTGGCTATTGTTAATATTGCTCTCTTTAAGAGTGTGCAGGTTTAATCGAACTATCATTAGCAGAATAAGTATTAGCAAAAATTAGTGCTGAATGCCACTACCGTAAAACGTCTTGTTGCAACTTTTACACTGCATTTTTATCGGTAATGGCTGTAGCCCTAACAAGCTTAAAATACCCAAGCCCACTGGAAAACTGATTAAGTTTGGTAAAAACCTAAATCTCACTTTTACCTGTTTGCTCTGGCAATAACGGCACTGGCAAAATAGGTTCAACTCCATTTTCTTTTGTAGTGAATTCATCCTTGTTTTACCTCGACTTTTTACTTCCTTGTTATAACACTATCATTAAACTTAATTGCTAAAAAGCTAGCTAAACAATAGATAACTGACCGATAGCTAATCGCTACCACACCATTTCCCAGTCTTTCCATACAGGATTCAATCCGCGTTCAAGCATAGCTTTAGCGACCAGTTGCGGCGAGCGCTCATCGCTAATTTCAAACTGATCGAGCTCAGTATTTGGCTCAACATAACCACCAGGTTGAGTAGAGCTACCAGCACTTACGTTTGTCACCCCAAGTGCAAATAAGTTATCCCGTAGTGTTGGCGTTTCTCTAGTCGACAAACTGATTTCAAGCTGTTGATTAAAAAGCCTAAACGCACAGATCATTTGCACTAAGCCTTTATCTGTAAGCTCAACTTTTGGCGCCACGCCGCCAGTGCAAGGCCTAAGTCTCGGCAAAGAAATACTGTAGCGACTTCGCCAGTAGGTTTTTTCTAAATAAGCTAAGTGATGGCCCATTAGTAATGCATCTAGACGCCAATCATCAAGACCTAGTAATACTCCCAGGCCAATTTTATCAACGCCAGCTCGCGCTACGCGATCCGGTGATTCAAGCCGATAAGCAAAGTCACTTTTTTTACCACGAGTATGGTGCTCGCCATAAGTCAGTGGATTATAGGTTTCTTGATATAGCATCACTGCATCAAGCCCTTCTGCTACAAGCTCCTTATAATCTTGCTCCTCTAGCGGCTGCACTTCCATAGCTACATGGCTAAACTCTTTACGTATAAGTGGCAGCATTTGCTTAAAATAAGGCACACCCACTTTGGTTTCATGTTCACCGGATACCAGCAAAATTGAGTCATAGCCCATGGCTTTTATCGGCCGAATTTCATCGCGAATTTCATTTTCAGATAGGGTCTTACGCTTGATTTTATTGCTCATGGTAAAACCGCAATAATCACATTCATTCGCGCAAAGATTCGATAGATAGAGCGGAATATACATGCCAATACTCGCGCCAAAACGTTGCCTTGTAAGGGAAACTGACTGCTGCGCCATCTGCTCTAAATATGGCTCTGCGGCAGGTGATAATAGCGCCAATAGACTATCTAAATCGCCAGCTGGTCGCTGCAAAGCACGCTCAACATCTTCGCCCGTAGTCGAATAAAGCCTGAGCTTAAGCTCTGCTTGCGACAGTTGTTTAAATACATCAACAAAACTTTTTTGTGTATTTGCCACTTTGTCTTCAGCGTTATTCATTCAAAAAACCTGTCAATGGGCTGGTATGCTGAGCTTGTTGACTCACAAGCCCTAATCCTGCCATATAAGCTTGCCTACCTGTATTAACGGCTTGGGCAAAGCATTGCCCCATTGCAATAGGATCGGCACTACTTGCAATTGCGGTATTCACCAACACAGCATCAGCGCCCAACTCCATCGCATGGGTCGCCTGCGAGGGTGCACCAATACCGGCATCAACAATCACTGGCACCTTGGCTTGCTCAATAATGATTTTCAAGAATGTTTCAGTGGCCAAACCTTGATTAGAGCCAATAGGACTGCCCAGCGGCATGACTGCTGCACAGCCAACCTCTTCAAGGCGACGACACAGCACTGGATCGGCATGCACATAAGGCAGCACCACATAGCCTTGCTCACATAAAATTCGCGCAGCTTCTAAAGTCTCAATAGGATCTGGCATCAGATATTTGGGGTCGGGATGAATTTCAAGCTTTACCCAGTTTGTACCTAACATTTCACGCGCTAAATGAGCCGCAAAAACCGCTTCCTTTACGTTTCTCGCCCCTGCTGTGTTAGGCAGTAGTTTTACGCCACTATCAAGCAGCGGTTGTAATATATTATCGCTACCAGTATTTAAATCGAGGCGTTTTACGGCCAAGGTCACTAACTGAGACTGAGAGGCTTTTATCGCTGCCAGCATGGTTTTAGGCTGAGCGAATTTACCAGTACCGGTAAATAATCGTGATTCAAATTGATGATCCGCTATGGTTAACATATCAGCCTCCGGCTACCACTGAAAACAGTTCTAATTTATCGTTCGCTTGGCATTGAGTCTGTTGCCAAGTCGCTCTAGGCACTACGCTACCGTTTACCGCAACGGCGATAGTCGCTAACGTTATGCCCTTTTCTGAGCCGTACGCTTCTAGTACGTTATATAAACAAGTTTCAAATTCAACTTGTTCGATTTCATCGTTAATAAAAATGTTAATCATCGCTGAGCCTTTACCTTCTCATTGATTATGTCTAGCTACATTATTGTTTGCGTCACTCACGCTGCCTAAGGGCAGTAAGCTATTTAAGCTGTTTGAATTACTTAAACAATTTGAGTTATTTCGGTTGCTTGCGTCACTATTTTCCGTGTTAGCCATTAACACACTCATGCTTGCTGAGCTCATGGCCACACACCAAGCAGCTATCATCCCGTATAAGCGTTAATTGCCGCCAACTAAATTGTTTGCCATCAAACCGATATAAATTGCCCACTAACTCGTTATTTCCCAGTAATAGCTGCAGAGCTAACAAGCTCTGCATAGATGCAAGCGTGCCAACCATAGGTCCTAATACACCAACGGTTTGACAAGTTTGATTGACCTGCATATCTGCAGGGAATAAGCAGTGATAGCAGCCACTATCTGGGCGAGCCTGTTGCTCTACACATAAAAGTTGGCCTTGAAAGTGCGCCGCGGATGCCGAAACTAAGGCAATTTTGTGCTCAACAGCAATGCGATTAACCAAGTGACGTGTACTGAAGTTATCACTGCAATCTAACAACAGATCATATTGGCCTTGAGCGCCAAATATTAGCTGAAAATTGTCATGGCTTAAGTGTTCATCCACAGCACGAACTTGAGTATTGGTATAGGCAATACTTAACTTAGTTTTCGCCACTTGTGCTTTATTAAGACCAAGATCCTGATCGCTAAATAACAGCTGACGCGGTAAGTTTGAGACTTCTACCTTATCGCCATCCACCAGCGTAATATTGCCGACACCTGCAGCAGCAAGATATTGCGCAACTAAATTACCTAACCCGCCCACGCCAATCACGATGACATGAGCATTAGCAAATTGGAGTTGACCAATTTCGCCCACTTCAGCTAGCAGCACTTGGCGTGAGTAACGTAAAAAATCACTATCGCTTAGCGCTGCAGTAGTCCTTTTGGCTTTGGCGCTACTCTTAACCTCAGTGCTGCTGTTATCTGCAGTTATCTCTGCCTTAACCACTATTACGCCTCCACCAGCCAAGCAGCTGTTAGTGCTTTAAATGCAGCTTGCGGGTCTTGTGCCTCAGTTAATGCACGCACCACGGCAATATCGTCAACTTGCGTTGCTTTAACACTGGCAAGGTTTGACGCATCAATCCCACCAATTGCCACTATGGGTAATGTCCCTTTCATCAACGACACGTAGCGAGCTAACTTTGTTAAGCCTTGAGGCTTTGATGGCATAACCTTAGTTGTTGTCGGGAAGATATGGCCGAACGCGATATAAGATGGCTTGTGCTGATAAGCTAACAAGATCTCAAAGTAGCTATGGCTAGACAGCCCTAGTGCCAGCTTTGCAGCGCGCAGCTGCTCTAAGTTGCTGGCAATGAGATCTTCTTGACCTAAATGCACCCCATAAGCTTGATGCTTAATGGCCAATTGCCAGTGATCATTAATAAATACTCGCGCCTTGTAATCACGGCCAAGTGAAATAGCCTGAATAATGCTTTGCTCAAGTGTCGGCTCACTAGGATCCTTTACCCTTAACTGGATTGTTTTAGCACCCGATTTGAGTAAAATTTCGAGCATTTCAACATCAGCAACCACTGGGTAAAGCCCCAATGGCTCATCAATCTGCTTAAAACGGCTTTGACTGACGGCATCGTCACTCGAACTAAGTGACACAGGTTTAAGATCACTTGCAGTAATGGCTTTAATGGATGGAAAATTGCTTAAATCTTTAGGCCAAGCCGTTCTAGCCAAGCAGCCTGGGCCTCGACCAACTTGATAACTGGCCTTAAGCCCAGCATTAACATAAGCCTTCGCGACCACGACAGCATCATTAAGCACAAAGCCATGAGCCATTACAGCTGCAATTGCCGAAGATAATGTGCAGCCTGTACCGTGATTATTATCGGTATCAACGCGCTGACTTGATAGCCAAAAGCTTTGCCATTGATGTTTATCAGAAATCCCATCAACATCGGTGCAAACCAGTAAATCGTTCGCTTGTTGATGACACCAAGCTGGCCCATTATCACCACCTTTTGCTAGCACTGAAGTATTTAAGGTTGCAGATAATTTCTTAGCGGCAGCAATGCACGCATCAACGTTCGTAAGCTCAGTTGCAGCAAGTACAGCCAATTCACTCACATTTGGCGTGATTAACGTTATTAACCCTTTTAGCGGGGTAAAGTCTAAGCCAGCACCATTTGCTAGCGCATCACCACAGGTAGCCACCATGACGGGATCTAAAATAACCGGCACGTTTTTGCCTGATTGCAACCAATTTGCTTGCTCAGCAGTTAACCATTTAGCTAACAGATTTATTTGTGCCTGATCGGCAAGCAAGCCAACTTTTATCGCTGCAGGCGGCAAATCACTGGCTAAAGTATCAAGTTGAGATTGCAGCATTGGGTTTGAAACTGATTCAACCAATGCCACAGTAACCGAGCTTTGCGCCGTTACCGCAGTAATAACACTGCAAGCGTGGGCTTCAAGATCTGACATAGTAGACAGATCAGCTTGAATACCCGCACCACCGCCACTATCTGAGCCCGCAATAGTCCAAACAATTGGACGATTCACAGATAACGCATCTGGGTTTGCCATGGTTAATCCTCTAGTGCTACATCAGGCTGTTTATGGCTTGCTTCATGGTAAAGTTCAGCGCCTTTAGCTTTAAACTCAGCAGACATTTGCGCCATTCCTTGAGCCTTTTCAGCAGCAAGCTTTGAGCTTTCTATAGCCCCATAGGATTCATACTCAGCAGCAGATTTGATATCAATCGCTTTTGACTCAGCATCTCTCTCCTGAGCTGCGGCATAATCGCGTACTTCTTGGGTAATTTTCATCGAGCAAAACTTAGGGCCACACATAGAGCAAAAATGAGCCACTTTTGCCGACTCTTGCGGTAGTGATTCATCGTGATAAGCACGGGCAGTTTCAGGATCTAAACCTAGGTTGTATTGGTCCTCCCAGCGGAACTCAAAACGCGCCTTTGATAGCGCGTTATCGCGAATTTGTGCGCTTGGGTGGCCTTTTGCCACATCACCTGCATGAGCAGCAATCTTGTAGGCAATCAATCCTTGTTTAACATCTTCTTTGTTTGGCAGGCCTAAATGCTCTTTAGGCGTGACATAACACAGCATTGCGCAGCCATACCAAGCAATCATTGCCGCGCCAATACCTGAGGTAAAATGATCGTAACCTGGCGCAATATCGGTCGTTTGCGGGCCTAAGGTGTAGAACGGCGCCTCATCACAAGCCTCAAGCTGTTTATCCATATTCTCTTTAATAAGATTCATTGGAATATGACCCGGACCTTCAATAATGGTCTGCACGTCATATTCCCAAGCAATTTTCACCAGCTCGCCTAAGGTTTCTAGCTCAGAGAATTGCGCTTCATCATTGGCATCGGCAATTGATCCCGGGCGCATACCATCCCCTAATGACAGCGAAACATCATAAGCTGCGCAGATCTCACAGATCTCTCTGAAGTTTTCATAAAGAAAATTTTCTTTATGGTGCGATAAACACCACTTCGCCATGATAGAGCCACCACGCGACACAATGCCGGTCAAGCGTTTAGCCGTCATCGGCACATAACGCAGCAAGACGCCGGCATGAATCGTAAAGTAATCGACGCCCTGCTCGGCCTGTTCAATTAACGTATCGCGGAATGTTTCCCAGTTAAGATCTTCAGCAACGCCATTCACTTTCTCTAGCGCTTGATAGATAGGAACCGTACCAATAGGTACCGGAGAGTTACGAATGATCCATTCCCGGGTCTCGTGAATATAACGACCGGTAGATAAGTCCATTACCGTGTCTGCCCCCCAACGGGTAGACCAAACGAGCTTTTCAACTTCTTCTTCAATCGATGAGGTCACTGCTGAGTTACCGATATTGGCATTTACTTTCACCAAAAAGTTACGCCCGATAATCATTGGCTCAGCTTCAGGGTGGTTAATATTCAGCGGGATAATCGCGCGGCCGCGGGCGATTTCTTGTCTTACAAACTCTGGAGTGATCGGCTCACCAATCACTGCACCAAAGCTTTCACCTTTATCTTTTTGGGTAAGAATGGGATCTGTGACTTCAGATTTGGCCATGTTTTCACGGATGGCAATGTATTCCATCTCTGGGGTGATGATACCTTGGCGAGCGTAATGCAACTGGGTAACACGCTTGCCCTCTTTTGCACGGCGTGGCGGTAATAAAGACTCAAAACGTAAGTGATCTAAACCATCATCGGCAAGACGTTGCTGAGTAAAACCTGAGCTTGCTCCTTGTAATTGCTCAGTGTCGCCGCGCTCTTCAATCCAATTTTCACGAAATTTTTCAAGACCTTTACGCACATCAATCTCTGCATCAGGATCTGAATAAGCACCAGCGCAGTCATACACTTTTAATGGTGGATTAGCTTCAAAAACAGGGTTTTGTTCATCACCACCAATCAAGGTATCGGCTTGGTGGATTTGGCGCATACCGACTTTAAGATCCGTACGGCTGCCTTCAAGATAGATCTTTTCTGAATTAGGGTGCTGTAGTGGTTTTAGGTTATCAATAAACTGTTGTGCTTGAGCACGGGTTTCGCGACGATTTGACATTAGCAAACTCACTTTTTGTAAGAAATGAAGTTGCTTGCCAGGAGAAAATGAGAATGTGAAAAGTTGAACATATAACAGGTGATAAAACACCAGTTACACGTAACCACCGAAATGCTGCTTTTGCTTATTATAAAGTCATTTTATGCAGTTATTTCGCTTGTTTCCTTCGCAGGTTCTAGCCTGATCAGGTTCAACGGATCCCGAATTAACGGTCTCAGCCATATGGCACTCCGACAAGATGAACTGGCAGTATAGACCTATCCGCAGGTAAGATACAAGAGCTTAAAAAGTTATTAGACCAGAAGTTGATAACAAAAATTTTGTTCTTCAACTAACTGAAATTTAATAACTAAAATTAAATTCACCACAAAATTTGTCTACTAACGCGAATATTAATCAGTCAACTATGTCCAATAAACCTTGCTTATTAGTATTCTAAATTTACACGTTAACGGCTTATCATTCGCTGCTCTAGCCGTTTATCTATACTCTCATTCATCGCTTTTTTGACTTTATCTTCTCCGCAATTAAACCAATATCCAAGGTTTTCTGCATAGGGGTTAATTTGGTTGCCATTTTTGACAACCCGGTAGCAATCATCACCGTGTTTTACAACTCTATTAGGGTCTAATCTATGCTGAGTGGTGATAATTTTACTGTACTCATCCTCCTGTAAAAATATCAGCTCTTGCATATCGCCATCCATTTCGCTTAATGAGCGTTTTTGAGTATATTGGGCTGCACTGTTTGCCACTAATTCATCGAGCTGATTCACTCGCTGTCGCTGCAAATAAGACTGGGTATAGCCACTGGTAACTGAGGTATGATTTAAGTTGTTACTTTGGATTTTATCTGTTTTATATTCAGCGGTTTCAGTCGCTTTTTCAGGCTGAATCTCTTTAATTTTATCATGCATTTTCGGTGCTAAATCCTCTGCAGGTTTAGTATCTGGCTTAGCTTTTATTGTAGAGGCCTGTTTCGTTGATGCCACTGTAACATTGTCTACTGTGTTAACCCTTTCAAGCTCGTCTGCTTCAGCTTTAATTGTTTTTTCAGTCTCCATTTCAATTTGTGAGTGTTCAGTCTGTAAAATGGTTTTATCTAAAGGTGCAACGTACAAGTAAGATTGTATCGCTGCTACGGACTCTTTTGGCTTGGTTTGCTCAGAGACATTCCAAAAATAATTAACCAACACAATCAAAATAATATGCAGTAGTAATACCGCAATAAGCGTCCAAAATATTCGTGCCTGGGTAAGTGCTGAGTAAAAGCCTGAATTGCCGCAAGCACTAACAGGACTTTTGCGATGACTATGGCTATCACTGTGACTATTGGGAATTGCGTCTAATAAGTTCGCAACAAACGGGCTATGGGGAAAAAGCTCGGTTTGAATACTAGCATCTGTCGAATTGATGGCATTAATGCGATTAACGCCATAAAATACCGTTATCAGCTTATCGTCATTATCAAGTGCGTTTTCACTACGATTATGCGCTGTAAATATACCAGCTTGCTTTGAATTGCTTAGGCTGTTTTCTCCTAGGCCATTTTGACGGTTATTTTTGCAAGCTGGGTTACAGCTAGTGTGGTCTGACATTCCTTGTGTACATCCTTGAGTTATCCCTATTGCTGTTTTAAATCCTATTTAGCACTATGTATTTGCTATTGTTACTGGCTCTAAACGTTATATAGCCGGAGTCTCTCATTTAACGATAGTTTAGAACAAACTTATTAATATAAGTTCCCTACCGCGAATGAGGAGTTATGAGTTATCACAAAAAATTTTAGCGTACACGTGTTAGCTAAAGCGATAGCTTTTCAAATCAAAGCTGTTACACTGCCCCTAATTGTGGTCTAACCAGAAGTCTTTTATACGATGGCAGTAGAGCAAGCGACAGTATCAAACAAGCAAACACCTCAAGTAGCAGCGAAGCAGATCACTCAAGCGAGTTACTGCGCTAAAGAAGAATTGGCCAACAGTATTAGCCATGGTCTTGGCGTCGCGATTGGTATTATTGGGCTACTTTTGTGCTTGCTAAAAGGATATGACCACCTTAGCTTTGTTCAATTAACAGGTGTGGTGGTTTACTGCGCGAGCTTCATCTTATTATTTCTTTGCTCTACCCTTTATCACAGCGCCACATCACCGCTTTTAAAGCACAGATTGAAGATTGCCGATCACTGCGCGATTTACCTTTTGATTGCAGGCACTTATACGCCTTTAATGCTTATCACACTCACAAGTAGTGATGCAGATTGGGTTTTGATAGCCATTTGGTCACTCGCGATTGGCGGAGTGCTATTTAAAACCTTGTTTATTGGCCGCTTTAAGGTGTTCAGCTTAATTTTGTACCTTGTTATGGGTTGGCTATGCGTGACAGTGATGCAAGACTTAATCGCCAATATGTCAGATCTAGGGTTTTATTTGCTTTTAGGTGGCGGGTTATTTTATAGCTTAGGGGTAATATTTTACGTAGCAAAGAAGATCCCGTTTAATCACGCTATTTGGCATCTGTTTGTATTAGCCGGCGCAGTGTGTCACTTCTTGTGTATCTATCTTACTGTGATTTAACGGTATGAATTTAACGGTATTAGCACTTGGTCGATTGGCATCATCAAGCCTAATGCTGCGTCCATCAAAGGCTCATTCGAGAATAAGGCGCTACCAGCGCCTTATTAATAGTTAACTTACTGGCAGAAACGCTGAAACTCTTCCTGTAAACATTGAGCCTCTGCGTTCATATTAGCTTGTTTAAACAGCTCAATAATGCATTCCACAGTACATAACCCGCCTTCCACTTGATTACGGCGCAAAGTAAATTCTGATTTAGTGGTTTCCGTAAGGCAATAACGCGCTGCGGCCTTTAAATAAGGGCTTTGACGCAGCATTTTTCGTGCCTCTTGCCATGTCGCATCTATGATGACTAATGTTTCCGGTAACTGTTTCAGCTCTCTTTGCTGCGTCAGCACATCGTCTGTATTTTCTAACGATACTTCTGTTGCTAAGGTCTCGGTAGAAAGAGTCTCTTTTGGGAACAAAATCGCAGTATCTGCTAAAGCCAATTTATCAAGTAATAAGGGTGATGGTGTCACCCGAGACCAAATAATGCGCTGACAATAATCACCTGCATACTGCAGCGCAATATTGCCGGTATTGGTAGCTCGAGTCGCTTCGCGCTCATGAGTTAAAAGGATAATTTGCAACGGTATGACTCTTAAATAAATTACGGCCGCAGTATATACCTAAAGCGCTGATGTCCCAAAGCTTCATCTAACCAGCCCTTTTTTACTCAACATGACAATGAAGCTTAATCATAAAAATCATGGCCAGACTCACTAGGTTAATACTTAGTGAAAATCACGGGAACGAACAGACAATTTATCAAGTTCGTGAGAAATATCTTCGAGTTTTCCGGCAACCACATGAGTCACTCCAGATTGCCGCTCTAACACACCACTGACTTTCATAATCTTTGAAACTAAATACGCTTGTCGCTGCGATCGAGCCGTTGCGCTCCACACTACAAGATTAACATTTCCGGTTTCATCTTCTAATGTAATAAAAGTCACGCCTGATGCAGTACTTGGCCGCTGCCGACCAACAACTAATCCAGCAACTGTAACAACTTGACCACTACGACACCCCTCAAGCGCTTCTGCAGTGATGCAGTTATGCAAGCAAGAGCGAGCTAAACGAGATCTTGCTCTAAGCATTGCCATCGGGTGCTCGCCTAGTGTCATGCCTGTATAAGCATAATCTGCTTGCATCGACTCTGCAGCCGTAGGTGGTGCCAGCTTAGGAGTCGACTCTCGTTCAACCTGGATATGCTTAATCGTGTGCGCTCGTTGCTTAGAGCCATCTTGTATTAACTCGCTATTAGGTGATTGATGCGATTTATCTTGAGCACCTTTTACTCTATCCAGTTGATTAAGCTCATCCTCTGCAAAAAGAGGTAAACTTTGCTGACAAGCCGACAACTGCCAACGAACTTGGTGCCTATGCCCTGCAAGGGTTACAAACGCATTCGCACTCGCCAAGGTTTCAAGTTCATGGCAAGCAATCCCTAGTTGATAGATCTGCTCAAGCTGATGAAATCCCTGTTTAGGCCTTACCTCTACAAGGCGAGCACACTCTTTTTGATTGAGTCCTTTTACTAATCTAAAGCCTAAACGTAACTGCTGCTCACCATGTTCATTAGACTCTAAGGTATGCTGCCACTGACTTTGATTAACACACACCGGCAAAACATTTACCCCATGGCGTTTCACATCTTGAATTAACTGTGATGGGCTATAAAACCCCATTGGCTGACTATTTAATAAAGCGCAGCAAAATGCCGCCGGATAGTGATATTTCAAATACGCTGAAACATAAGCAAGTAGCGCAAAACTTGCAGAATGTGACTCAGGAAAACCATACTCGCCGAAACCTTTTATTTGCCGGTAAATTTGCTCGGCAAACTCTGTTGAATACCCCCGACTTTGCATACCGTTTAACAGCTTAGTTTCAAACTGTTGCAGCTCACCAGAACGTTTCCAACTGGCCATTGCTCGCCTTAATTTATCGGCTTCGCCGCCGGAAAATCCTGCTGCGACCATAGCTAATTGAATCACTTGCTCCTGAAAAATCGGCACCCCCATAGTGCGAGATAATACCGCTTCAACTTCAGCACTTGGGTAACTTACCTGTTCTAAGCCGTCTCGACGCCTTAAGTAAGGATGCACCATATCACCTTGGATAGGGCCCGGACGAACAATCGCTATTTGCACCACTAAATCGTAATAACACTTAGGTTTAAGCCTTGGCAGCATTGAGGTTTGTGCCCTTGACTCCACTTGAAATACGCCAATGCTGTCGCCTCGTTGCAACATTTGGTACACCTCGGCTTGCTCCCAACAAATATCCGCCATTGAAAATGGTTTAACTTGCTGAGTTTGGTAAGGCTCTAAACTATTATCTAAGCTATGACGGTTTTGCAGTGAAAGATTATCGTAAGTTTGGTTTTGAGTATTGGACTGTGCCTGAGTCTGAGAGTGGGTCTGAGTAATAAGCTCAAAACATTTTCGAATAGCTGTTAGCATGCCTAAAGCCAACACATCGACTTTCAGCAAGCCTAAGCTTTCTAAATCGTCTTTATCCCACTGAATAACCGTCCTATCTGCCATTGCAGCATTCTCAACTGGCACTAACTCACTTAATGGCCCAGATGAAATAATAAATCCGCCCACATGCTGAGACAAATGCCGCGGAAAACCTAAGATCTCCTGCACCAAGGGCAATAAATACTGACCAATTCCCTCTTTTGGCACCAAGCCTTTAGCCTCTAACTGACTTAGCCAATCAAACTCACTATCGCGCCTATCGACACTGTGCAGTATATGCTCAATATGTTGCCTATCAATGCCAAGCGCTTTGCCCACATCACCCATGGCACTTTTGAAACGATAGCTAATCACCGTAGCAGCAAGGGCTGCGCGCTCACGGCCATACTTGCTATAGATATATTGGATGATCTCTTCACGGCGCTCATGCTCAAAATCCACATCAATATCAGGCGGCTCATCACGCTCTTTTGACACAAAACGTTCAAAAAGCATATTGACTTTGGTTGGGTCAACTTCGGTGATCCCCAAGCAATAACACACCACAGAGTTTGCGGCAGAGCCGCGGCCTTGATGCAAAATATGTTGTGATTTAGCAAACTGAACTATGTCGTAAATGGTTAAAAAGAAATACTCGTACTGCATATCTTTAATTAACTGCAGCTCTTTTACATATTGCAGTTTAACGGCTTTAGGCACCTCATTATTAAAACGCCAAGTAGCCCCTTTTTCGACTTCTTGGGCTAAATACTCACTCGCAGTTAAATGACTAGGAACCACTTCACTTGGGTATTCATATCTCAACTCATCTAAACTAAATTCACACTGTTTTGCTATCACTAAGCTGTTATCAATCCAAGCCTTAGAATAACGCTTAGCAATGGCATTTAACGGTTTTAATGCCGTTTCAGTGTTCGCAAGTAACAGCGCTCCAGCATGCTCTAATTGCGTGCCATAACGGATGCAAGTCAACACATCTTGCAGCTTTTGTCGCTGCTCACAATGCATGCGTACATTACCCGCTGCCACGCATTCAATCTGTAAATGCTCTGCGAGTTTTTGCCATAATTGCAGCTTTAATGCTTCACCAGCCAGCAAGCTCCGCTCCATGAGCAAATAGCAACGATTAGCAAATGCTGAAACTAACGCCAAACCAACTGTCAAACACTGCGCTTGATATGCCTGTAACTGATCTTCGATCTGCACTCTTGTATCTAGCTCAGGCTCAAGAGGCTGCGGCTTCCACAATAAAATACACTCATCTAACCCATCTAAAAGCTCAGTAAATTGCAGTTGATAAGCGCCTTTTTCTGCTCGACGACGCGAAGAGGTTATAAGCTGACTAATCTGTCCGTAACCTTTGCGATTTTTAGCTAAGAATACGAATACACCTTCAGCTAAACGAAACTCCGCACCAACCAATAAGCGGATTTGATGCTTCTTAGCCGCTTCATGGGCTTTTACTATGCCTGCAAACGAACATTCGTCTGTAATCGCAATTGCGCTGTAACCAAGTTTCGCCGCTTGCTCCACCAGCTCATGAGGGTGAGAAGCGCCTCTTAAAAAACTGTAGTTTGAAATAGCGTGTAGCTCTGCGTACATTAACCAAACCATCCGTGCAGATAAAAACCACCTTGCTCTTGATAAACCCAGCACAGGCCGCCATCAACATGGCTAGCAATATAATAGTCACGACAATAACTGGCTTGTTGCCACCAGTGAGTTTGTAATCGCTCAGGCCCCTTTAACAGTTCAAACTCTGTTGTTGCTATTGCCTCTGGCTGAGCAAGTAGCCAAAAAGGTCGGCAAGCCCCCAGCGCCAATCTATGTTTTTGCTGCTTAGTTTGTATCTTGCCAATACTGCTAAGTGCTGTACTTTGCCAACAATGCTCAGGTAAGTGCTCAGATACTGAGGTGATCCCTTTAACTTTATCGCTGCCAAGCCGTGCTTGTAAGCTCGATAGCAAGTATCGACCAGCATCGTTTTTCCCAGCTTTTGTATGAGTTAATAAATGAGTTTGCCCTTGAGTGATTGGCGCAAATTTATTGGCATAAATACATAGTTCAACAACAGGCTGATATAAGGTTACGCGCTCAAGTTGCATACGACATAAACTAAGCAGTTCGGCGCTTCTATGTTCAGCGAAAGGGTAGTAAATTGTCAGTTCTAAAGGCGCTAGCTCTCGGTCTCGATAGCCTAAACTTAAGGTCAGTGTTTGCAGTGCCCACTGGCGCTGCACTAAATAACCGGCGAGCTCATCTAGCATTCGCCTTAGCGGGAAGATAATTCCCGGCATGGATTCAACTTCATAGAGCAAGGTTAGCTTTTGCTGATAATGACTTGCAGGTTCAAAATACGACATTGGTTGGGGTAATTTGCCACTGATCTTAGCCAATAATTGCAGTAAGGGTTGACCGAAGCGCTGACCAAGATCTTTTTCGGGTAATGCGGTTAACATAGATAACGTATGCAACCCCATATTGGTAAATGCCTCGGATAAATAGTTGGATACCGGTAAAGCCTGAATGGGCAGAGTATCTAGCAACAAACTATTATGTTCATGTTGTAAATAACGGCTTTGCAGCTCCGCTTGATGTTCAAACTCTGATACTTGCTCATTACGCTGATAACCTTGCTCAAACGATGCCTTATTCAAGCTATGAGACAATGAAATAAATCGCGGTGCTTGTAACGCTAAAAGCTGAGCTGCTAGCGGTGTTTCAGCAATAGCAAGCTGTACGTCTAGCCCAAGTGCTAACGCCTTTTGTCCATATTGCTGAGCCAGGTTGTCAATGCCATCAAACACTAAGCCCATGGAGCTAACTTCTAATACTAAACAGTCATCAACAAACTCATTCACAGAGAACTTGCCTGCTTTTTTTACCAAGCTTTGGTTCAATACCGCACTGTCATTAGTCAGTTCTTGCTTGGCATATTGAGCCGCTAGCGAGCAATGCAGCGGCGCAACTCGGGCGCTAAACCCATAACTCCACTGACAGAGCCAGTCAGAAGCTTGTTGAGTCACATGAGCGTCAAATTCTATCAGTACCACTTCAGCTAATAAGCTTTGCGCAGTGCTAATACTCATGCCACGGCGAATTCCTGATTGTGTTGCACTATGATCACAGGCTAATACCTGTAATGACTTAGGTTCAAATAGCACACAGCCATCAATAGATTGCTGTTGATGTAAATACCTAAGGTATTGAAATGCCCATTGGGGATAATAAGCTGCAAGCCATAACATGTTGGTTTTCTCGGCAGTTCTTGTTCAGTTAGCGCTGAATCAATTAGGCGCTGAATGGATAGCGTTATTGACAATACTGAGTTTGAACGTCTGCTCTATTTGCAGATCTTTATCGGTTAATCTTCTGTGAGACGCAACATCTACTAACGCTTCTGCCGCTAATCTAGGTGTTAAATAGTTAGCCGTCCCAAGCAAACTTTCTTTTAAATGCGGTGGCAGTAACGACAAACTAAATGCTTTACTCGGCCAGCCACCACGACGCTTAATAATGTTAATGCTGCTATCGCCACAGCGCTCCACAGCCCGAATAGTATTGGCACTATTAGCATTGACTCTCTTTTTAGCCAGGATCTGATCTTGAGAAAAGAGTTGCTTGTTAGACGTTACTTTAGTGCTCATTTGCTTACGGCGGAAAAATGAGCGTTTAAGGGTTAAGCGTAAATTAACCGGATGTGAGTTATCCGCCAACTTGCTCGGTAAATATAATAGACACAATGCTTGGCCTTTTTCCGCGGCCAGTTGCAGTCGTCTCGACTCAGTAATGGATAGATAACCCAGCCATGCCAATACCAAAGGTACAGCGCCACTACTCAATGCTTGTTCTATGGCCCATAACTGCTCTTTTCTGTCGCTGCTATCAATCCAAATTAAACGTTCAACTTCAATTCCTTGTAGTTCAAGCGCTTGAGGGTTGGGAATATAGGGCGGTGCAACCAGCATGACTAATGACTCTGCATGGTTTGTATGATCTGCATCTGTCTTGCTAACTTCAGAGTGCTGCTCTGAAGCAAGCGTTTGCGATACAAGACGTTGACCAATCAATTGCTGTAATAAAGGCAATACCAGCGTTAATTCACCTTGGCCGGGATTATCGTATAAACATTCACATACACCTTGTTTAGGCCAGCCATTATCAGCCAAGTGCTTATTAAGTAGCGAAAAACCGGTGCAATATGCCTCGTTCTGATGCTGCCATTGCTCGCCTAACCAGAGATCTTGTCGCTCAAGTAAATTAGCTAGCGGCGGTTTTACTGTTAACCCACTGCTTGAACACTGATTAGCTTGCTGACTGGCAGCAATACTTGCCTCCTTTAATTCATCTACTGTTAACGCTTTGGCGTAGCTCATCTTATGCACCTAATTTCGTCAATCAGCTGCTCACCTTTCATTTGTCACTTAGCATTACTTTGCTTAAGACTAGTTGCTTAAAAATAGCTGTGAACTAGGCGAACATATTCAACGAACCAACAAATACTGTATAAAAACACAGTATAGTTATCTTTTATTAGATCGCAAGTGATCTTAACTGCAAAAAAAAGCGCTCCTCTATAAGAGGAGCGCTTAATTGATTAATTTAGCATCGCGTTATTAACGAATGAAATAACCCGACTAAGTTAATAACTTACTTGTATTTTTTTACTTTCTTCAATGCAACTTGTTGCTTCAGCATAGAAAGATGATCAGTAAACACGATACCGTTAAGGTGATCCATTTCGTGTTGCAGAACAATCGCTAAGAATTCGTCAGTATCGATCTCAAACGCTTTACCTTCACGATCAAGCGCTGTGACTTTAACCCCTTCGTGACGATTAACCTTAGCGCGGTAACCTGGGATAGATAAACAGCCCTCTTCACCTTGGTATTGACCACGTGACTCAACGATTTCAGGGTTAATCAGCACCATAGGTTGATCGCGTTCTTCAGATAAATCGATAACTAAAATAGCATGCAAACTACCCACTTGAGTTGCCGCTAGGCCGATACCATCATCGGTGTCATACATAGTTTCAATTAGATCGTCGATAAAACCTTGCACAGATTCAATATCTGTTACCGGCACAGCTTTACGCTTCAAGCGCTCATCGGGGATCGTTAAGATGTCTAACACTGCCATACTTTTATCACACTAATGTTAACTAAAAAATTCGCGCTATTATGACCGAATCATCAATAAAGGCAATCTCGACTTATATTTAAAGTCAGCAATCCCTCTACTGGAGGGCTTATTAACGCAGTAATCGACGAATTTCAGCCCTATAAAATCACCATATCTGCCTACTAAAGCGTTTCTATTTTGCACAATTTGCTCCACTTTTTATTAACATGTGATAGCATAAATCAAAATGTATAAAATATACGGAAAATAATATGACCTCTGCAGGACGCACTGCGCTGCCCCCTACATTCTTCGTTGCCAATACAATGGAGATCTTTGAACGCCTAGCCTGGTATGGTTTTTTCGCCCTATCATCTTTATATATGACCTCACCACAAAACCAAGGTGGATTAGGTTTTTCAGAGCAAGAACGCGGCCTACTACAAGGTATGATCCCTTTCTTCCTCTACCTATTCCCGGTATTAACCGGTGCGCTCGCAGATAGGTATGGTTACCGAAAAATGTTTTTAGTTGCCTATGCCATTATGTGTCCGAGTTATTATCTACTCGGCCAAGTTGATACCTTTATGGGATTCTTTGTCGCTTTTATGGGGGTTGCTGTTGGCGCGGCCTGCTTTAAACCTGTCGTCACAGGCACTGTAGCTCGCACAACCGATGAAACCAATCGTGGTTTAGGTTTTGGCATTTTCTATATGATGGTTAATATCGGCGGATTCTTAGGGCCTTTCATCGCCGGCTATGTAAGAGCCATTAGCTGGGACTGGGTATTTATTATGTCGGCTTTTTGGATAGCAGTTAACTTTATTCCGGCCTATTTCTTTTATAAAGAGCCTACAGATCAGAGCCAACAAAAAGGCAAGCCGCTTAAAGCGGTATTTCAAGATATCCAAGAAGTACTGGGTAATGCTCGCTTTGCCATTTTATTCTTCGGCACGTTAGTGATTTTGATGTCTTATGGTGCTAAATGGATAACGGGTGAAACCACATTAATCATTTATGCCATTTGGTTCGCGGCACATATTATTTGGGATAAACTGGCTTCGACTCACAAGCAAGCTCCTTGGTACGCCCAAAAGATCAGTCTAGGCAATAAGCCCTTTGTGATTTACTTACTGATCTTATCTGGCATGTGGATGGTGTATCAGCAGATATTTATCACGCTACCTATCTATATTCGTGACTTTGTAGATACAAGCGATCTAGTATTAATGCTTGCGCCTTACCCTGATCTACTGCAATTTTTTGCACCTGTTGATGTTAATTTACTGCAAACAGAACTGACTCGCCTTGCAAGTGAAGTGACGAGCGGCACACTAAACGCCAAGCAGGCCTACTTTGAACTGGTGCACACTAAAGTGATGGTACCAACCACTGAAATAAGCCAAGCATTAACCGCAATAGCGCAAACACCAACAATTGCGGCGCAGTACGCACAAACTTGGGCTGTTGAGTATCGACAAGTTAATCCTGAATACCTTATTGGGCTGAACTTCTTATCCATTGTGGTCATGCAATTGATGATCAGTCGTTTTGTAGAGCGTTTCCAAGCGCTACCCGTTTTGGTTGGCGGCACCATTATTCTGGCTCTTGGCACAGCTATTGGCGGTATTGCCCACGGCGCAATTATGGGCGGTGCTATGGTGCTGACCTCTATTTTAGTCTTCTCAATTGGCGAAATGGTTGCTTCACCAAAAAGCCAAGAATACGTAGCAAGCTTTGCACCTAATGATAAAAAAGCCATGTTTATGGGCTACTATTTTGTCTCTTCTGCTATTGGCTTTTTATTAGCGGGGCCTTTATCGGGCTATTTATATTCTGAAGTTGCTAAAGGCGCTGATAGACCCGACCTTATGTGGTACATCATAGGTGCGTTAGGCCTATTAACGGCGTTAGGTTTAGTGCTATTTCATAAGTTTGGTACCACACCACAAGCTGAGGATAACGAGCTTGAGCTGGCTGAAGTCAATTAGAGGTATAAGCTCCACACAGAACTGATGTAGGTGCTACCCCCCAACAAAAAGCCCATATTGCTTATCAATATGGGCTTTAAAATATAGCTAACATCAAACTTACAGCAGAGAAATTAGAACTGCGAACGGATAGCAAATACCCACTGGGTATCTTCGTTTTCAATTTGCTCTAATTTTTCCCAGTCATATTGGTAGCGAATCACCCAAGACCACTGCGGATTAATTTGATAACCCAGTGCTAACCAGCTTTTGGCATCATAACGCTCAACACCATCAATACCGGCGTTACCTTGCAAGTAAAACTCACTGTACCAATGCTCGGTCATCGGCTTTAACACAGTCATGCTAGCATTCGCTGCCGTGCTATCTTTATAGCGCTTAACCGCTAAATGGTTAACAGCAAGCTCGGTAAAGACTTGCGTAGCAAACCAACCTTGGTGCTCGGTCATTAAACCCATTTGGTATTGATAGTGGCTTGATTTACCTTGTGGAGTATCTGTTTTACCGTGATCAACAGAGGCTCTAAAATTAACGTTACTGGCTGAATACAAATAACCTAAATGCCATTTATCACCATCAACATTAGTATTAGCTGAAAACTTTTGATGACTGGTTGCGAAACTACCACCGACTTTAAATGTATCGTCATCAAAACCAATATACAGCGAGTCATTTAAATTCAATGGGTCGGCAATATGGCGAAAGTCACCAGCAAAAGCTGGCGTCGACACTGCAGAGAGTAATAACAAAGACCCGATAACAGGACGTAAAGCCTTTACTGACATTATATATACCGTGAAAAAGGCGCTATTATTACTTTAGCGCTAACTGTCAGCAAGAGCTTTTACCTTATATTACAAGTGCGTAACCAATGAGGAACAGCAGAGATTTTAATTAACAGTTGCAACGCAGGATCGGCATTTTAGGCATACATATTTATTAGACTGTTGATCTCAATATTATTAGAACTTACCGTAATGCGAGGAGGTAAGCCTTATGCAACAAACCAGTAAACCTTCCCCGATGACACAAATTTGGCATATTGTGTCTATGATCCCAGAAGGAAAAGTATGCTCCTACGGTAAAGTCGCTGACTTAGCAGGTCTTCCAGGTAGAGCGCGTTATGTATCTAAAGCCTTAAAGGCTGCACCTAATGAACTAAAATTACCTTGGCACAGAGTGATTAACAGCCAAGGTAAAATATCGTTTGCCGAGCATAGTGAACCCTTTATTGAACAGATGCAGCGGCTGCGTAGTGAAGAGATCATTGTTAACCGCGGTAAAATAAAACTATCAGAATATGAATGGCGCCCCGATATGGCAACCTTAGTCTTGTCAATGCCGTTTTAACGAACAGACATGAGGCTATTTACATGATTAATTCTCTAGCTTTTCCAAAGGAGTGGCCTTTGCTTAAAACACTTTCATCAAAACAGCTATTACCGCAAAAATTAGTGGCACTCTTGGCGCTTGGTTTTCTATTAACCAGTCACAACAGCGCAGCCAACACCACAGCACTTACGCCACATATGGCAGAGTACGAAGTCTATTACGGCAGCATAGAACTTGGCCGAGCGCGTTATATTCTAGAAGCACCTGAGGGAAACCTATTTAAATATCGATTTGACAGTGATATTGGCCTATTAATGCTGTCGGACAAACGCCATATTCGCAGTGAATTCAGCTTAGAGGAAAACAACCACCTTGTACCTATGCGCTACTCCGTTGAGCGTACAGGCACAGGCCCAAGCTTTCGTGAACAAGCGGCTTTTGCCAAAGCACAAAATGTGGTGCATAGCCGCTATAAAGATGAGCGTGCAAAATTCCCTTACGATACAGAATTGTTTGACCCTCTAATGGTGCAGCTACAATTTAGGCTCGATATGGAAGCCAATAAAGACGCATTGCATTACAGCATGGTTAAAGAAGGCGAAATCGATGACTATGATTTTAAAATCGTGGGGAAAGAGCGCGTTAATATCGACAGCGGCAGCTATCAAACCGTTAAGTTTGAAGTGGTACGTGATAGTAAAAAGCGACAGACATTCTTTTGGATGGCACCGGATTTAAGCTACTTGCCTATTCGGTTATCTCATTTTGAAAAAGGCAGTAAACAATTAGATATTAAGCTGCTGAATTATCGATTTGAAGCAACGACTCCAACAGAGCAAGCACTAAACAATGAGGCTGCTCCAAAGCTTGAGAGTGATAATCTTGAAAGTAACAAACAAGGCTAATCTACTACAGCTAAGCTAACTAAGAAATCGAGTCGCTTTCGAGCTTAGAAGCAAATCATAAAAGTCGATTATAAAAGTAAAAGATCCACCTTCTGAAGAAGGTGGCTTTGATATAACTCCCTAAAAGGGAGCTTTCCTGCCGTGCGTTAA
>NZ_JALNTW010000021.1 GCF_023161665.1 Shewanella sp. 1CM18E | reverse complement strand
GGCGTGCTTATAAGTCGTTAAACATCGCCTTAACTCCGAAATTCCATTAAACGTACTTCAGGCAAAGCCTAATTGATAATAACCACCTACTGAAGTAGGTGGTTTAAGGCTGAAAATAAAAAACGCGACCAATAAGTCGCGTTTAAGTAAGCTTTATCACATGCTGATTATGCAGCGCGCTCTTTGCTTACTAGTTCAATCCAGCTTGGCAGCCATGCAAGTGCTTCGACCTCTGGCTCCATAGTTTCTCCGGCGTCAATTTTCAAAAAGTCACCTAGGCGTTTAGCACCTAACTCTTCAAAAAGCGCTAAAAATTGTTCACTTGCACCACAAAAAGTCTCGTAACTTGAATCACCTAAACCAATCAGCCCAAACTTAAGATCTGGAATATAAGGTGCTTTTGACTGCATTTCATAAAACCAAGGCTGAATATCATCTGGAATATCACCTTGCCCAGTTGTTGAGCAAATAATTAATAACAGTTCATTTTCAGGTGGAATAAAGCCGCCAAGTTGATCTGGCTGATGAAGAAAGGCTTCAAAACCTGCATCTACTAATCCCTGCTGTAAACTCTCAGCGACAAACTGCGCACCACCATAAACTGTTCCAAAAACTAGATTCACTTTTTCCATGTTTTACTTCGCCTAAAAGCCATTTAGTTATATCCTTAACATACTGTATCAGTGAACATTGCTGCAAGCTTTGTAGCGATAATAAAGTGACCGCTAGAAGGACAGACACAATGAAGCATTCTTGTCGACAAAGGCACCGCAAACACCTACAACGCAGTGCTCATATCCGCAGAATGTGTTATTTCAACACTGTACAATGTTTTAAATCCAGTCAAAGTGCACTTAGTATCGATAGTGCAAATTTGAGTAATGCTAATAATATTCAATATCTTTCGAGCAAACCCAAACAAGTAAAATCTTAAAATAGGTCATCATTTGCAACCTATACCACCTAAAGGCCTGGATTTTTAAAACAGGGCTTTAAGAGCAAGACTTAAGGTCTAGGAATAAAGTCTGCAAGAGATAACTGCTATTGGTTTGCTTAAGACTAAATACACAAAAGCCGCGACATTAGCTTAATGTCGCGGCTTCTCTATTGACTACAAAATTCTGCCTTAACTAAACTGAACTCCAGCTAATCCAAGCTCAAACTACGCCTAGGCCTGTTGTAAAGTTAGCTGGTCATTGCTATATGAAGATAGTTAAGCAAGCTCTAGCGATATTTTATCTGTCGCCAATTGCTCATCTTGCCAGCCAAGCCCGACGAATAAATCTAACCACTCTTGCTCAAGCTCAGTTTCAACACTCATGCGCTCGCCAGTACGAGGATGATTAAAAGACAATTTTTTAGCGATGAGCCATAAGCGGTTAACACCAAAGTGCGTGCGGAAAAATTTGTTCTGCTTACCGTCACCATGAGTCGTATCGCCAAGAATTGGGTGACGTAAATGCGCCATATGGCGTCTAAGCTGATGCTTGCGGCCGGTATGCGGTGAGAGGTGCACTAAACCATAACGACTTGTTGCATATCGCCCTGACGGAAAAGGAATTTCACTATTTAATAGTGGTTTATAAGATGTCACAGCATCTTGAGCTGCTTTATTTGGATCAACATCTTTATCACCCAGTTCATCGAGTTCTTCTTTTAGTGGGTAATCTAATGTCGCCGCTTCATGCATATTGCCGCGAACAAGTGCAAGATACTCTTTATCCACTGTATGTGCTGCAAACTGCTCGCAAAGTACATTTGCCATTTCACTGCTCTTAGCAAATAGCAAAATGCCAGATGTTGGGCGATCTAAGCGATGCACCGGAAACACATGACAGCCAACGAGATCTCGGGTTAATTGCATGGCAAAAAAACGCTCTCGGCGAGCAAGATAACTGCGGTGCACTAACAGGCCTGCAGGCTTATGGATGACCACGATATCATCATCTTCAAACAGAACTTCAATATGCGGAGCTATCTCTTGCTCTTCTTCGGCAACAGACTCATCTATAGGCGCTTGCTCAAGCAAGACTTCCTCTGCTTGCTTGCTTATGTTTTGGGGTGTATCACTCATTGAAAACTCTCTTTTAAGGCTGTCATTACGCCTTACTAACTAGGTTATCTAGCTCTGTTAGAATAGAAATAATATGTCGATAATCGGTTTTATCCGCCCATACATGTTCGGCCATTGGTGCAATATTCATTGCCGTAGGTAGTGGTATATTATTATCTAAAATCTGATGCATTCTGGGTAAAAATATAAACTGTAACCACTGCTCAAACGGCATAACATCACAGGCAAATGGCGTTGTACTTGCTAGTGCTCGCTCGCTTGGTGGCGTATCACTTAATAAGCCTTGCTTACCTAACTCAGCTTCTAAAGCCAGTAACTTGTCTTTTGCTTTTACTGCTATCAAACTGCCCTCTCTTGCTGTGGTTTACAGCCACTATTTTTGGCGCCGCAAAATTAACGCGCGATGATACCATCTCAGCAGACTTATCCCTATAATATGCGCTAATTTTCCTACACTCGATAACGATATGACACAGATAACGACCCTAAGCGACTTTTTAAAAACTGCTAATACTCAATTCCAAGTTTATGACATGGGGCGTCGAGTACAACATATCGATATGATGGCTTTTCATCAGATAGAAGAATTGCATTGCCCTTACCCGTCTCCTATTCAAGGCCATGCACAGTTTGCCATTGTATTTTGGGATGCTAGCCAGCAGCACTATATTTGGTTTATCAAACTGCCCCTCGATGAGCGTGGATTATTATCTCCGGCACCTCGCATCCAGTTTATTAAGATGATTGTTGAAGCCCTTGGTCGCGATCCAACCCAGCCACTCACTGAGCAACAACAAGAACAAATGGCTAACCATCCATTTAACTTTAAACCGACTCAAGAAAAACTCGCGGTATTTAATGCGCTGGTAAGAAAGCAATTAGCGCAAAAAGCCTCACCTCAGTATGAGTTTGCTTATCAGTACTTGTCAGGACAACATCCAAGCGACCAATGGCAAAATATTGGCTTACAGGGTATTGCAGATGTTTGCGTAAGAAGTCAGGAACTAGATCATCAAAATATCTTAGTTAATGGCTTTGATAATTGGGCGCTAGAAGTCAAAATAGCCGTGTGTCAGTGTTTAGAGCATTTAAACATTGAAGATGCTCTGGCCGCAAAGGTATTCAAGCAAATGCAAATTGCAGAGTCTAACCACAAGCCGTATTTTTTACGTGGATTAGCATCTCAAGCAAAATTAAGCCAACAAGCGATTACCGAGTTAAACGCTGCGGGTCCGTTAACAGAAGAGATGTTAATTACCATTGCTGCACGTAACTGGTCTGCCTTAAAAGATGAGCAAACTCTCACTATCTACTTAGAAGCCTTAGCAAAACAACCGCAGCACTTCTTTAACCAGATTTTTGCTGATATTGTGGCTATTCCATTAATTCGCACTCAGCTACTTGGCCAACTGCGAAACCCCAATCGCAGCGCAGAGCTTGCAGCAGCTATTGGCGGATTGTTCAAGGTAACGAAAGGATGATGACAGATTTTTTGATAATTGCCGGAGTGATAATGATCGCTGCATTTTTTTGGCAATTAAGACAAATGGCAGAACTAAGTCGAGTATTCACTAACAAAGAGTGTAAAAAGCAAAAAGTACAATTGCTCGCTATTGCTCAAGAATCGGCAAAACCAAGCTTAGGTGGCAGTAGCGGCCTCACTTGGAAAGTTAAGTATCTGTTTGAATTCAGCACCGACGGTATTAATCAATATCGTGGCAGCCTTTGGATGCACGGCAAAAAGATCCAAAAAATCCAGTGGCCGATCTTTCCGGAGCCTGAGTGGCACGAAGCCCCTGAAGCAAAAGGATCTGTTGGCGGTGGATGTGGCGGACGCTCACGCGGTAACTGCAGCTCGGGTGGTTGTAAGTAAGCTCCAAAAAAGTATGCCGGCAACAGTCGGTATACTGCTAACAAATAAGACTGAGTTAAAGCATTCAGTATTGCTAGAGACAAACTAATTAAGCTCTATAAAGAAGTAAAGGCACGGCCCCAAAGGGGTCGTGCCTTTCCTATTATTGCGTAAGCTCATCCAGCTATATGAGTGCTCCCTGCACCATCCATGCGTAACTTTGCTCCTGCATCTTCCTTGTCCACTGCTTCCTTGTACTTAATAGTACGAATCCATTCTCTCGACAATCCATTTATCAAGCGTACTCTATCCTGAGCGTGTCCGACGTCATCCTTGAGCGTCCTTTCAATTACTATCCTTAGTATGTACCTTCCTAGGTAACATCGTCCGTCCTGGATTGTTAGGCCATCCTATAGTGCTTTGGCAATCAATCCTTAATCGCCTTCCTTGATTTTCATCCTTTAAGTGCCAATCCATCGACACTGCGTTTATCCGTAAACCTTATTGCTTCCTAATGCGCTTCCTAGCACAACTAAATAATAAGCTAAAACATCCAGCTAAATGCTTGCCAAAACATTTATTTAACATGCGGATTTTAATTGATTACCGCCACCATACATCGTAAGTCGCTGTATATATTAAATATAAATTAATTTAAGCAGAAAAAACGCGAACTTTTAGTATTAATTTCTCACGTTCTTGTAGGAGATCTCTCACAAACATGCGAGCAATTAAACTCAACCGTCCCCTTAGCATATAGAAAGGGCGCACCTAATCGTGCGCCCTCGGTACTACTTTATTTTAGCTTTCCCGCTATATATACGCGATCCCTGCATCATCCTTGGTTAACTTGCTTCCTGCATCTTCCTTGTAACTCCATGTATATCCTTGTACTTACGTACTGAATCCTTTCATTAGCTTATCCTAAGCTAAACTCCTCTTCCTGAGGTTGTCCTTATTGCATCCTGCAAATCATTTTCAGCTAATCTGCCGCTTTTATCCTTAAAGCGCTTAGATGAAAACAATCTTTCGTTTTACAAGAAATCGATATAAACCAAATCCTTTCAGTGACTATCTATTTCTGGTTCCCAGTTTACCGATTAGCAAACTTTTATTTAGAGAAAATATCATCAGCACAATAAAGCAACAAAAAAGCAACACTCAGATTTACACCCAAGATACTGATAAATAATGAATATATATACATGTACAGCTCAGACTTGCTAGACTTCTTATTAATATCCCACAGCAAGGTAAGAGATCTCTTACAAAGAAACTATCTCAATGTGAATTTAACCTTAATTCCGTTTAATTACCGCCTGATAGAGCATCACCCAATCAGCGATAAAACTATAAAGTGGGTACTCAAACGTGGCTGGACGATTCTTCTCAAATACAAAGTGTCCAATCCAGGCAAATCCATATCCGATAACAGGTAAAAGCAGCATTAAGAACCATTGTTGAGTTAGTAATACATAACCGAATAATAGGATCACAAAACTACTGCCGATATAGTGTAATATTCGACAAGTTTTATGCTGATGTTGAGATAAATAAAAAGGGTAAAATTCAGCAAAAGAACGATAACGCTTACTCATTACTCACACCTCGGTAAAAAAGTAGTTCACCATTAACTTGGCCAATCGTCAGTTGCTCTATCGTCTCAAAGTTATGCCGACTAAATAACTCTATATGTGCGGTATGATTAGCGAAGACTCCAATCCCATCTAGATGAAGTTGTTCATCACACCAACTCAAAACTGCGTCGATAAGCTTACTGCCATAGCCTTTGCCTTGCTCCACATTTGAGATAGCAATAAACTGCAAAATGCCACATTGTCCACTGGGTAAGCTCTCGATAATCTGATTTTCTTTGTTGATAAGTGCCTGAGTTGAATACCAACCAGTACTTAACAACATCTTTAAGCGCCAATGCCAAAAACGCGCCTCACCTAAGGGAACCTGCTGAGTCACTATGCAGGCAACACCTATCAATCTATCTCCAACGAACATACCAATAAGTGCTTGCTCTTGTTGCCAAAGCTCATTGAGTTCTTCTCGTATGGCCCCACGAAGCTTTTGTTCGTACTGCGCTTGATCACCACTAAAAAGTGTTTCGATAAAAAAGGGATCATCATGATAGGCGTTATAGAGAATTGAGGCTGCTATGCGTAAATCTTCTGCCGTGAGGTAAACTGCACGACACTCTTCCATGGCTTGATCTTCCATTGTTATTGTCCTTGATCTTGATCACACAACACCAATGTAACAAGACTGTATAGAAGTGCAATTAATAATCAATTCGAGCATTAAACAGGCGAACCTATTTTTGCTAAACAAGTTCTACGAGTTCTGGAATAACTTTGCCAAGACTTTACTTGTTGAAAGCATAATGAAAGAGAAAAGCTACAACCTGGAGGGGATTAACCAAACAGCGGCTAAGATTTAGATAATGTAATAAACACTGACTTTATCGACCATACTTAGATAGAGTCATAGCAACGAGATCAGTTATGGATACTACGCCGCAAGATCTATCACACCTGTTTTTACAGCTAGGGTTAGCTAATGATCAATCCGCAATTGAACAGTTTATCGATGATCATCAATTGCCGGACAATATATTGTTACATCAAGCAAACTTCTGGAGCCCATCGCAAAAACACTTTTTAGTAGAGTCATTTAATGAAGATGCCCAGTGGACCGAAGTCATCGACCACTTAGACACCTTATTAAGAAAAAGCTAAGCACTACAAAAGCAACTATTAAATTTTGCTATAAGCCATCTCTCCCCAGCCCACCACAGCATTGTTGCTTATAACTACAGGAGTACATTCGTCTTTAGTCGTTTTACCGTCACCATGGGTACGCTGAGTGCGATAAAAAAGTACATAAACTTCTTTATCGGCATGAATATAAGCTTCGTTAAAATCAGCAGTTCCCATTAAAGTAACCACTTGGTCTTTACTCATGCCAAGGGAAATCTTTGCCAAATTGTCACGGTTTTTATCTTGAGCCTTCTCCCAAGCACCGTGATTATCCCAATCAGATTCACCATCACCAACATTGACCACACAACCAGTAAGCCCTAAGCTTGCAATCCCAAAAAATGCTAAACCTAATAATTTATTTTTCATTTTAACTTCCTGTTATGACATTATTTTTGCTTAAGAAGCAAAGCAACTTACATGCCAAAACACAAGATGTTGTTTTAAATGAATTTATTTATTATTTGTCTTTTAAGATATGCGTAGAGCAATAATAATTACCAATGTTTAAGGAATTTGACTAACTATGAGTCCGATTGAGCAAGTGCTAACAGCTGCTAAAAAAATTAATGAACAAGGTAGAGAACCTACATTAGCACTGATTAAAACCAAACTTGGTAATAGCATCCCAATGCGCGAGTTAATCCAAGGTTTGCAACAGTTTAAGTCTATGAGTGCAGAAGACAGACAGGCAATACCTAGCAGCTTAGCAACTGCAAAAGAGACTCAAGATGGCCAAACAAGCTTATCTCAATCTGAACAAGCTGATAGAATCCTCCAGCTAGAAAGCGCCCTCAATGAATTAAGAAACGAATTTAAAGCGCTAAAAAGTCAATTTGATAATTTACAACAAAGCCATATGAATAAAGAGCCTGACACCAAATGCATGTAATTGAACTACGATTTGAATGTTTTGATAACACCACAATTACTGCAGCAGAAAAAGCCATTAATGGATTACTCGAAGCCTATCGAGCCAATGGTCAGGTTTTAGGTCGCGAATTCGCCGTAGCTTTTAACGATGGTGAATTTAAAGCGCGTATGCTAACGCCAGAAAAAAGCAGCCTGTCTAAACGTTTTAATAGCCCTTGGGTCAATAGCGCACTAGAAGAGCTAACGGAAGCAAAACTGCTGGCGCCACGTGAAAAATATATCGGCCAAGATATTAATTCTGAAGTTTCTAGCCAAGACACACCAAGTTGGCAGCTGCTTTATACCAGTTATGTACATATGTGCTCACCTTTAAGAAACGGTGATACTTTACAGCCTATTCCACTTTACCAAATTCCAGCGACAGCCAATGGCGATCATAAACGGATGATCCGCTGGCAGACAGAATGGCAAGCCTGTGATGAATTGCAGATGGCGGCAGCAACAAAAGCTGAGTTTGCCGCACTGGAAGAGTTAACTAGCCACCAAAGCGACCTATTTAGGCGTGGCTGGGATTTACGTGGCAGAGTTGAATACTTAACTAAAATACCGACCTATTACTATTTATACCGCGTTGGCGGCGAAAGCTTAGCAGTTGAAAAACAACGTCCGTGCCCAAAATGTGGCAGTAAAGAGTGGTTACTCGATGAACCTTTATTGGATATGTTCCATTTCCGCTGCGATACCTGTCGCATTGTGTCCAATATCTCTTGGGATCACTTATAATACCAATCAGTATAAACATTTATTCACTCAGCGAGAGTTTAGCGGTTTTGAGGCAAGGTCATTAAGTGCTCCTTGCTTTAATGCCATTCACCACATCCATGTGGTTTGCAACGAATGAAGAGCATAGTTGAACTAGGTTCAAGTTCCCTCTTTGTTTATTAAGAGTCACAGCATCAGAATCGCTAAAACTCGCCAGTCTGGAACGTTTTTGGCTGCCTACTTCTGCGTTAAATAGCTTTATAAGGGAATAACCATTATTACAGCTATTCGCCTTGAATTAGTTTGCCAAAAATCGTTCTGAGCTGATCAAATTCTTATACTGATTGGTATAAGCCACCAAATAACTATTTATAGTTATAAAAATGGCGCTGATACATTTCTAGTAAAAGAAAATATAAGCGCCATTTTCATCGATGTTAGATATCAGCAGACTATTTTCCGCGTAAATTAGCCCACATCAGCTTCATTCTTTGCCAAATACCAGGATGGTCAAGCGCAGGCATTGATTCTTCAACAGGCTTAATAGCAGGCGTCACTCGTGGTGTAAGAGAGCTAATAAACTCATTTAAAGAACCTGCTAACTGGGTACTTTGCACTTCACCTGGGATCTCAATCCAAACACTACCGTCGCTATTATTGACGGTAAGCATTTTATCTTCTTCGTCTAGAACGCCAATAAACCAAGTTGGCTCCTGCTTAAGCTTTTTCTTCATCATTAAATGACCGATGATATTTTGCTGCAGGTACTCGAAATCCGTTTGATTCCATACTTGAATCAGCTCACCCGTTCCCCAAGGAGAGTCAAAGAATAACGGCGCTGAAAAATAACCACCAAAAAAGGGATTTATATCTGCTTGCAGAGTCAATTCAAGAGCCGTTTCAACGTTGTCGAACTGACCTGGTTGTTGACGCTGAACAGCTTGCCAAAAAGCAGCACCATCGCTATCTAACTCACCAACAATACAGTCAGACTCTTGCCCTTCAGCATAATATCTAGGCTGTTCACCCAATTTATCCATGTAGGCTTGTTGATATTTAGATAAAAAAAGATCTAAAGCAGGTAAAGAAGACACTTAAGCCAGTTCCAAAATCAGTTATAATAGGGGTCTATTTTGACATGGAAACCGTATTGATGACACAACATCATGATCCCTATAGTAACGCCCCCGAACTTTCTGAATTAACATTAGGAAAGTCGACAGGTTATCAAGAGCAGTATGATGCATCTTTACTTCAAGGCGTGCCGCGTAAATTAAACCGTGATGCCATTGGTCTGACGCATGAATTACCGTTTCATGGCTGTGATATTTGGACTGGCTACGAACTCTCTTGGCTAAATGCTAAAGGCAAGCCAATGATTGCAATTGCCGACTTTCACCTCAGTTTTGATAGCAAAAACCTGATTGAGTCTAAATCGTTTAAGCTGTACTTAAACAGTTATAACCAAACACGATTCGATAGTGTGCAAGCTGTACAAGATCGCTTAACTGAAGATTTATGCGCCTGTGCCGACGGTACAGTTACCGTAAAAGTGATTGAACCTAAGCAGTTTAACCACCTACGTGTAGTTGATATGCCGGGTACCTGCATTGACGATTTAGACATTGAAGTCGATGACTATAGCTTTAACCCTGACTACTTAACCGATAGTGTTGATGACAAAGTCATGGTAGCAGAAACACTGACTTCAAATTTATTGAAATCAAACTGCTTGATCACTTCTCAGCCAGACTGGGGCACAGTGATGATCCGCTATCAAGGGCCTAAGATTGATCGTGAAAAACTGCTGAGATATTTAATCTCATTTAGACAGCACAATGAGTTTCACGAGCAATGTGTAGAGCGTATTTTTGTGGATTTAAAACGTTTCTGCCAGTGTGCAAAGCTAACGGTTTATGCGCGTTATACTCGCCGCGGTGGTTTAGACATTAATCCGTATCGCAGTGACTTTGAGCATCCAGCAGACAACCAACGTCTTGCAAGACAGTAATAGCTGCTAAAAACCAGCTTTAAAAAAATGCCTGTAAGCACCGCTTACAGGCATTTTTGTTTATTGCAATCTGCAACAATACAATCAAACACACAAACTAAGAATTATCCAAGCCCTCGTAATTTAATCGCTAACTGTAATTGCTGTCTCAGCCAGATATTGGCAGGGTTTTGCTGTAACTTATGACTCCACACCATGTAATACTCAATCGGCTCTGCGGCAAACGGCAGGTCAAATACCTGTAATCCAAACAACTCTGCGTATTCATCAGCATAGGATTTCGAGGCGATAGCCAAAGCATCACTTTTTGAGGCAACCGACATCATACTCAAAATTGATGATTGCTCGCTGTGCATCTGCCGGGCAGGTAGTACCTGCTTGGTAAGCAAGTCGGCAACGCTTAAGTTGTAGCGACGCATTTTAAAAATAATGTGCTTTTCATTAAAGTATTGATCTTGTGTTAAGCCACCTTGGATCCTCGGATGAGCCTTTCTCGCCACACAGACTAATTGATCCTGCATGACTTTTTGGCTCTTAAATGCAGCCGACTCCGGCAGCCAAATATCTAAGGCTAAATCAACTTTTTCCAGCTGCAGCTCCATCTGCAACTCTTCTTCTATTAACGGTGGTTCGCGAAATACGATATTGATAGCCAGATCTTGTAGTACTTGCTCTACTGTGCCTTGCAACAGTTGTATGGCAGACTCACTAGCATATACATAGAAAGTCCGCTCACTCGAAGCGGCATCAAACGCAGCAAAACTGCTGGTCACCTGTTCAATTGTTGACATAGCGGGCGCTAATTGCTGATAAAGATCCATCGCACTTGCTGTGGGTTTGACTCCCCTACCCACTCGAATAAACAGCTCCTGTCCAACCGTGCTTTTTAATCTCGTGATTGCATTACTGACCGACGACTGAGTTAAATCCAACTCTTCCGCCGCCCGGCTAAAAGATGAAGTACGGTAAACCGCGGTAAAGATTCGAAATAAATTCAAATCAAATGCTTTTTGCTGCGACATAAATATTACAGGCCCCGATGCCAAAACCAAGTGACTAAATTAAGTGAGTAAATCAAGCGAAAGCTACAGCTGTAATCTTGCAGCTATTGCCACTCAATATATTCATATTATAAATAGTGAACTCTAAGTTAGCCGTAATTATTAATCAATTCAAGTTACCTATACTGGCCTCAATTAAGCAGATGTCTCATTAGTGCCCTACAAACTAATTGCAACATTGAGACATAAGGCTTTGAACGAATTCAATCTTATAAGGGTGACTTATGAAAAAGACTCTACTTGCTATCTCAATCGTGTCAATTTTCTCGTTTAATGTAACTGCAGCTCAACTTGAGCATGACCACATTACAGTGCATTACCAAGGTAAAGAGGCAACAGCGCATACTATTGCTCATAATAAAGCGGTAGCTGATACGCTTAACTTTGCCGACACCCGTGCATTTGAGCAATCCTCAAAAAACCTTGTTGCTCAATTTGATAAAGCGACCGCCGATATTCTGCGCGCTGAATTTGCTTTTATCAGCGACAATACTCCAGATTCAGTCAACCCATCACTTTATCGCCAAGCCCAGCTTAATATGGTGCCCAATGGCTTATATAAAGTCAGCGATGGCATTTACCAGGTCCGCGGTACCGACTTATCTAACCTCACACTTATCCGCAGTGATAACGGTTGGATAGCTTACGATGTTTTGTTAACCAAAGAAGCAGCAAAAGCCTCACTACAATTTGCCTTGAAGAATCTGCCTAAAGATGGCGATTTACCCATTGTGGCGATGATTTACTCCCATAGCCATGCGGACCACTTTGGCGGTGCTCGCGGGATCCAAGAGATGTTCCCTGATGTCAAAGTCTACGGCTCTGATAACATCACTAAAGAAATTGTCGATGAGAACGTACTTGCCGGTAACGCCATGAGCCGCCGCGCTGCTTATCAATACGGCGCAACACTGGGCAAACATGACCACGGTATTGTTGATGCTGCGCTAGGTAAAGGCCTATCAAAAGGTGAAATCACTTACGTCGCCCCAGACTACACGCTAAACGGCGAAGGCAAATGGGAAACACTAACAATTGATGGTCTAGAGATGGTGTTTATGGACGCCTCAGGCACCGAAGCAGAATCAGAAATGATCACTTATATTCCATCTAAACAAGCCCTTTGGACCGGTGAGCTAACTTATCAAGGTATGCATAATATCTACACGCTGCGCGGCGCTAAAGTACGTGATTCGCTCAAGTGGTCAAAAGACATCAACGAAATGATTAATGCCTTTGGTCAAAATGTTGAAGTCCTGTTTGCCTCGCACTCAGCGCCGGTTTGGGGTAACCAAGAGATCAACGAGTTCTTACGCCTACAGCGTGATAACTACGGCTTAGTGCATAATCAAACCTTGAGACTGGCCAACGACGGTGTCGGTATACAAGATATTGGCGATGCAATTGAAGACACCATTCCAGAGTCAATCTACAAGACATGGCATACCAATGGCTACCACGGTACTTATAGTCATAACGCTAAAGCGGTTTACAATAAGTACCTAGGTTACTTTGACATGAACCCAGCCAACCTTAATCCGCTGCCAACCAAGCAAGAATCTGCCAAGTTCGTCGAGTACATGGGCGGCGCTGATGCCGCAATTAAGCGCGCTAAAGATGATTACGCTCAAGGTGAATACCGCTTTGTTGCAACGGCATTAAACAAGGTGGTGATGGCCGAGCCAGAAAATGACTCCGCTCGTCAATTGCTAGCAGACACTTACGAGCAGCTTGGTTATCAAGCTGAAGGTGCTGGCTGGAGAAACATCTACTTAACTGGTGCCCAAGAGCTGCGAGTAGGTATTCAAGCAGGCGCCCCTAAAACCGCATCGGCAGATGTGATAAGTGAAATGGACATGCCGACTCTATTTGACTTCCTTGCGGTAAAGATTGACAGCCAAGTCGCCGCTAAGCACGGGTTAGTTAAGATGAATGTTATCACCCCTGATACTAAAGACATTCTCTATATTGAGCTAAGCAACGGTAACTTAAGCAACGCAGTGGTCGACAAGGAGCAAGCTGCCGACGCCAACCTTATCGTCAATAAAGCCGATGTGAACCGAATTTTACTTGGGCAAGTCACACTAAAAGAGTTACTGGCAAGTGGTGATGCCAAACTCACAGGTGATAAATCAGCCTTTAGCAAAATTGCCGATAGCATGGTGGAATTCAACCCGGCCTTTGAGATTGTACCGACTCCAGTTAAATAAACTGCTTAAGCTTATATAGCTAAAAGCTAGATATAAAAATGGGGCTATTCAAGCCCCATTTTTTATCGTGAATAACCAGCCAGTAAGCCTTTCAAATCTACAGTAAACGCATTAAGACAGACTTTTTCACATGGGCCAATACTCAATGCAAAACGATAACTTTTATCTAAGTGCCCCAGCCAGCAATGCCAATCCTTAGCGGTCATCATTGTACTTAAAGTATCTTGTTGATCCGCGCCTTGATCACCTGAGCCTTTGCTATCAATGGCGCCTTCTGCAACATCTTCATTTAACCTGCTTTGCAATGTCGCCAGACCGATATTTTGCAGCAGTAATAACTCTTTTAAACCGACAGAGCTATCTATGTTGTTACTCGCGCTGACATCAACACTATTGATGCTGTGATCACCTTGCCAAGAATTAACAGTAAAGCTAGCCTCAAGCGCTGGCGAGAAATCAAAAGCAAAAGACTTAAGTGATAATGCAAGGCCTAGCCCTTTGGCTTTAATATAAGATTCCTTAAGCGCCCAAAGATCAAAAAAGCGCTCCCGCTGCAATTCGGCAGGCAGTGCTAGTAACGCTGCTTTTTCAGGTTCAGAAAAGTAATGGCTCAAAATTGCGTGAATATTGGTGCTGCTGCGGCAACGCTCAATGTCGACGCCAAATTCTAAAGCATCTAGGTTATTACGCTTTTCAGCGTTAGGCACACAGATCCCAACCAATAGCCAATCGCCACTGTGACTCAAATTAAAATGAATGCCAGTTTGCTTGAACTGAGTATCAGTTAATCTAGGCTTACCTTTTTCACCGTATTCAAAGCACCACTCATTGGGCAATAAATCACTGTGCAGCGACAACAAGGCACGCAGATAACCTCTGACCATTAAGCCTTGTTGCTGAGCAGTAGGCTTTATATAACGATTAACTTTGTCGACTTCATCTTCCGGTAACCAAGATCTAATCAACCCGCAGGTTTTTGTTTCTAAATCCTGATAATTTAATCGACAAAAATAGAGTTTTATTGAAGGTTGTTCAGACAAGACAGGCTCAATTGTAAACACAGAATTGAATAACATTGTGTCTTGTTTACCTAAAAATAAATAGTCTTCTTTCTACATCAAGCGATAAAAGTGAAGCTATTACATGAGTAAAACAGCTATCACCTTCCTTTAAAACTCACTAAAAACACCATTTGCCAACGACAAAATACCAAAAAGCGTAAAGCTCTGCGTAAACATATTAATACAAACTTAACTATATCTATAAAATTTCCTATAAAAGTAAGATTTAGCTTAATAAGAGAAAAGCAAAAATTTATAAAACAACAATATAATATAAGTAATCACTAAATAATATATACATAATACAATTCCTGCTAATTATTCGAAAAACCAAGTAGCAGACAAAAGAACCAAAAAATCAATCACGATCAGAATAAAAAACCAGCAAAGTCACTTTTATCAAAATAAGTAAAAACCAAAAATTAAAGTAAAAGCACTAAAAAAACAATAATTGTACAACTTTTGTACTAGATTTAGGCATTTCAAGTTACGGTCTAGTAACAATTTGTATCAACATTTATTGGGGGATAATATGTTTTCAAATTTGAAATGTGCTCGTTTAATCAAACTGCTAATGCTATTTACTCTATACATATCACTAGCAAAACCCACTATTGCAGAAGATTTAGCTAACAAAACTATAGAGAAAATTGCTGTCACAGGTTCTCGAATAGTAAAAGAAGAACTTACTCAACCCGCTCCTTTAGTTAGTATCGATGCTAAAGAACTTGCAAAATTTGGCAATCAAGATTTAGCAAGTGTGCTAGCAGAATTGCCATCAGTCGGTGCTACTAACACCATTATTGGTAACAACAATAGAAATGCCAGCGCTGGCATCAGCTCAGCAGATTTGCGGCGTTTAGGTGCTAATAGAACTCTTGTTCTAGTTAACGGTAAACGCTATGTTGCAGGTGTTCCAGGCTCTGCACAGGTCGATTTATCAACTATTCCAACCAGTATGATTTCACGGGTTGAAATAGTAACAGGTGGAGCATCTGCTATTTACGGCTCGGATGCTGTGTCAGGAGTAATCAACGTTATTCTTAAACAAGATTTTGAGGGCTTTGAGTTTAACGCGCGAACTGGCAGCTCAATTGAAGGAGTGGGTACTCAAGAACACTCATTCGATATCTTAGGCGGAGCTAACGTTGCTGATGCACGTGGTAATGTCACTTTCTATACTGGATACGAGCGGACCAAAGAAGTTATGGCCACTGACATTCGTCAGTTTAGCCGCTGGGGAACCATTAACAACCCTGAAAATGGGGGAGAAAACGACGGTATCCCAGACAAATTACGAGTGCCTCATGTTTATTCAGAAGTGATTAACTCTACCGGTGTTATCAATGCTTTTAATCGCGGTATTGGTAGATCTACGTTTGACAAGGCTGGTAATCCAATCGCTCAACAAAAGCGTGATGCTAGCAGTAGCTTCGGATTTGGTTCATTTCCAAATGGCTGTGATACCTGTTTCAATCCAGATGAATACCGAAACTATATTCCAGCAGTTGAAAGAATCAAAATAGGGTCATCATTCAACTTCGACATCACTGATAACATTCAGTTATACAGCGACTTTAGGTTCGTGAGATCAGATATTCAACAACAATTTCAGCCATCATTTCGTTTTGGTAACGTAAGAATCAACATCAAAGATAACGCCTTTCTTAACGATGAATTACGCCAAGAGATGTTAGATGCGGGTCAAACTAATGCAAGGTTCGCCAAGTTTTTTGATGAATTAGGTAATCGTTCTGCAGATAACAAGCGTGAACTTTTCCGTTATGTAGTTGGCTTTAAAGGTGGTTTTGATATTAGTGAAACCATGTTTGATTACGACCTTTACTATATTTATGGTGAAACCAATAACCGCCGTAAAACCCTTAATGATCTTATTCCTGATAACTTTGTCGCGGCATTGGATTCTGTCATTGACCCCAAAACAGGCTTAGCGGCATGTCGCTCACAAGTGCCAAGCGCTCAAGGTGATGACTATACCGACCCAGCATCTGTAAACCCTAGCGATTGTGTTGCATATAACCCATTTGGATTGGGCCAAGCATCAGCAGAAGCTCGTGATTGGGTATCAGCAGATATCACACGTGAAGATAAAATCACTCAGCAAGTTATCGGTGGCTCCTTAGCAACAGATTCAGAAGAACTTTTTGAACTTCAAGGCGGCCCAGTGGCTATGGTTGTTGGATTTGAATTTAGGGAGGAAACATCAACGTCTAAAACCGATGAGTTTACCAAAGCAGGTTTCTTAACAAGTGCCGCTACACTCGACTCCTACGGTGAATACGATGTAAGTGAATACTTTATCGAAGTAAACCTACCAATATTGAAAGAGTTACCATTTGCTCATGAACTTAGCCTAGATGGCGCTTACCGTAAAGCTGACTATTCTCATGCTGGCAAAACCGAAGCATGGAAAGTAGGCGTATTCTACGCCCCATTTGAACAAGTATCTCTACGTTCTACCCTTGGTGAAGCTGTGCGCGCACCCAATATAGCAGAAGCATTCAGCCCACGTTCTCCGAGCTTTGCTAATGTCTCAGACCCTTGCGACGCTGATAATATCAGCGACGATCCTGATCGCATTGCTAACTGTGCAAAACTGGGTATTCCTAGCGGGTTTGAAGCAAAAGATAACGTCAGTATTGATATTATATCTGGTGGTAATCCAGCGCTAAAACCTGAATCGTCAACATCATATACTGGAGGCATAGTATGGACACCAGAATTTACCGATAACCTATCCTTCACTGCTGACTACTATAATATCGAAATTGAGAATGCCATCATTCCAGTTTCTGCGCAGAGTATTGTTAATAACTGCGTTGATGCAACAGGTGGATTAGATACAAGTTTCTGCGCAGACGTTGATAGAAATGCATCGACTCACAATATTGAGCTTGTTCGTTCTGGTTATTTAAATGCTGCGGCAATCTATACGCAGGGAATAGAATTTCAAGCAGCGTACTCACTTGATCTAGCTTCATTCAACACCCCAGGTGAATTAAATTTCAGTCTATTAGGTAACCAACTTCTCGAACTAGAGCTGCTTGAATATCAAAATAAACCAGACGAAGTCAATGATGAAAAAGGTGAGGTAGGTAACCCTGAACTGCAATTTCGTTTTGGTATAGATTACCGCTTAGATGATTTAACCGTTAGCTGGAATACACGCTATATAGACAAGGTTGTGACATATGATGTATCTCAAGGTGGTGGGTCACCTGAAGACATCTCACCCAGTCACATTAGCTCTATGACTACTCATGATCTAAGCGCAACCTACCATATCTCTGATAATGTGACGATTAACGCTGGTGTGCGTAATTTGTTTGATTCTGTACCTCCAGGATACACAGGTAACGCAATTTATGACCTAGTCGGACGCCGTGCATTCCTCGGAATAAAAGTCACCATGTGAACTAGATACATAACCCAAATGCAATCTCTTAGTTAGAGGTTGCATTTATTTTCACCGCCTTCAACAACACCAGTACGCAACAAAACCACCACACATCAAGCAACACTATAAAAACAAAACACCAATAGTCGATGCAGATCACATTTAACCTTGAATACTGATTACCTTACAAAAACACCAACTTAGCTTACAAGTGTTCTCTCAATCTGGTCGTATCTGTAATTATTCAGTCCCAGGTGATTGTATTGCCCCATCAGCTCAGGTAGTCTGCTGTGCCATTAGCTAAACAATATTGACTAGATAACGATAAAATGTGGCTTAGCGCTAAGTTCACCTTTACTTGCATCGTTATTAAGTCCCAACAGATTATTAACGGATACCCGCTAAACTGATGGCAAAAACAAATAGTGAACACTTAGAAGAAGCCAATATTAGTTCGAATAAGTGTACGCAAATAGAAAATGAAGCTAGGCATCGCAATGCCACGACTACACCCGAGATGCGTCGATTCATACAAGAGTCGGATCTCAGTGTCAGTCAACTTTCTAAAATATTAAATATCAGTGAAGCCACCGTACGTAAGTGGCGCAAACGCGACTCTGTCAAAAACTGCCCCAATACTCCGCATCACCTCAATACCACGTTGACCCCGCTACAAGAATATGTGGTGGTCGGTTTGCGTTACCAATTGAAGATGCCGCTAGACACCCTATTAAAAGCAACTCAAAAATTTATTAACCCAAATGTTTCACGCTCTGGGTTAGCAAGGTGTTTAAAGCGTTACGGTGTATCTCGCGTCAGTGACATACAAAGCCCGAATGTGCCGATGCGTTACTTTAATCAAATCCCGGTGACCCAAGGCAGCGACGTGCAAACCTATACCTTGCACTATGAAACGCTGGCTAAAACCTTGGCACTGCCAAGTACCGACGGCGACAATGTGGTGCAAGTGGTGTCACTGACTATTCCACCACAATTGACCGAAGAAACACCCAGTTCAATTTTGCTCGGCATCGATCCTCACAGCGACTGGATCTATCTCGACATCTATCAAGATGGCAATACTCAAGCCACAAATCGATATATGGCCTATGTACTTAAACATGGGCCATTCCATTTACGAAAGTTACTCGTGCGTAACTATCACACCTTTTTGCAGCGCTTTCCTGGTGCGACGCCAAATCGCCACACCTCAAAAGAAACGCATACAACAAACAACAAGACGCCTGACACTCAGGCACCCAGCGGAGACTCATAATGAGCCAGACCTCTAAACCTACAAAATCAGCAAACGCGACTGAGCAAGCACAAGACTCACAAGCTGATTCACGCCTAAATAAACGCCTTAAAGATATGCCAATCGCTATCGTTGGCATGGCAAGCATCTTTGCCAACTCTCGCTATTTGAATAAGTTTTGGGACTTAATCAGCGAGAAAATTGATGCGATTACTGAATTACCATCGACTCACTGGCAACCAGAAGAGTATTACGACGCTGATAAAACCGTAGCCGATAAGAGCTACTGTAAGCGTGGTGGTTTCTTGCCAGATGTGGACTTCAACCCAATGGAATTTGGCCTGCCGCCAAACATTTTGGAGCTTACCGATTCATCACAGCTATTGTCGCTGATCGTTGCTAAAGAAGTCTTGGCCGATGCCAACCTGCCTGAAGGTTACGACCGAGATAAAATCGGTATTACTTTAGGTGTCGGCGGTGGTCAAAAAATCAGCCACAGCCTAACAGCACGCCTGCAATATCCAGTATTGAAGAAAGTATTTGCCAACAGCGGCATTAGCGACACCGACAGCGAAATGCTGATCAAGAAATTCCAAGACCAATACGTACACTGGGAAGAAAACTCATTCCCGGGATCTTTAGGTAACGTGATTGCCGGTCGTATCGCCAACCGTTTTGATTTTGGCGGCATGAATTGTGTGGTTGATGCCGCATGTGCAGGCTCACTGGCTGCTATGCGCATGGCACTGACAGAGCTAACTGAAGGTCGCTCTGAAATGATGATCACAGGTGGTGTGTGTACCGATAACTCACCGTCTATGTATATGAGTTTCTCAAAAACCCCAGCCTTTACCACTAACGAAACCATTCAGCCATTTGATATTGATTCTAAAGGCATGATGATTGGTGAAGGTATCGGCATGGTGGCGCTCAAGCGTCTTGAAGATGCAGAGCGCGATGGCGACCGCATTTACTCAGTCATTAAAGGTATTGGCGCCTCATCTGACGGTAAATTTAAATCTATCTACGCCCCTCGCCCGTCAGGCCAAGCCAAAGCACTCAACCGCGCTTATGATGACGCAGGTTTTGCGCCGCACACTTTAGGTCTGATTGAAGCTCACGGCACAGGCACAGCAGCAGGTGACGCGGCAGAGTTTGCCGGACTTTGCTCTGTGTTTGCTGATGGCAACGATACCAAGCAGCACATTGCACTAGGCTCAGTTAAGTCACAAATTGGTCATACTAAGTCAACTGCAGGTACCGCAGGTTTAATCAAAGCAGCATTGGCTCTGCATCACAAAGTACTGCCGCCAACCATTAACGTCAGTCAGCCAAGCCCTAAGCTTGATATTGAAAACTCACCGTTTTACTTAAACACTGAAACCCGCCCATGGCTGCCACGTGTTGATGGTACGCCGCGCCGTGCGGGTATTAGCTCATTTGGTTTTGGTGGCACCAACTTCCACTTTGTACTTGAAGAGTACAAGCAAGAGCACAGCCGCGATGACAGCGAAAAAGCCAAATATCGTCAACGCCAAGTGGCGCAAAGTTTCCTCGTTAGCGCAAGTGATAAAGCATCACTAATTAACGAGTTAAACGCACTATCAGCATCTGCAAACCAAGCCGAGTTTATCCTCAAAGATGCAGCAGCAAACTATGGCGTGCGTGAGCTTGATAAAAATGCGCCACGTATCGGTTTCGTTGCTAGCACTGCAGAAGAGTTAGCAAACCTAATTAAGCAGGCCGTTGCTAAACTTACGAGCAGTGATGATAACGCATGGCAGCTACCTGGTGGCACTAGCTACCGCGCTGCAGCCATAGAAGGTAAAGTTGCCGCATTGTTTGCAGGCCAAGGTTCACAATACCTCAATATGGGCCGCGAGCTGGCTTGTTATTACCCTGAGATGCGTCAGCAGTTTGTCACCGCAGATAAAGTGTTTGCCGCCAATGATAAGACACCGCTTTCTCAAACTCTGTATCCAAAGCCTGTATTTAATAAAGATGACTTAAAAGCGCAAGAAGCGACTTTGACCAATACCGCCAATGCCCAGAGTGCTATCGGCGCAATTTCAATGGGTCAATATGCCTTATTCAGCGCTGCAGGCTTTAATGCCGATATGGTAGCCGGTCATAGCTTTGGTGAGTTAAGCGCACTGTGCGCGGCAGGTGTTATCAGCTCTGATGATTACTATAAGCTGGCCTTTGCCCGTGGCGATGCCATGGCGACTAAAGCTGAAGCCAAAGATGGCGTTGAAGCTGATGCAGGTGCCATGTATGCAATCATCACCAAGAGTGCTGCTGATCTTGAAACCGTTGAAGCCACCATCGCTAAATTTGATGGGGTGAAAGTCGCTAACTATAACGCGCCAACGCAATCTGTGATTGCAGGGCCAACAGCAACTACCGCTGATGCGGCTAAAGCACTAAGTGAGCTTGGTTACAAAGCGATTAACCTGCCAGTATCAGGTGCATTCCACACTGAACTTGTTGGTCACGCCCAAGCGCCATTTGCTAAAGCAATTGATGCAGCCAAGTTTACTAAAGCTAGCCGAGCACTTTACTCAAATGCAACTGGCGGACTTTATGAAAGCACTGCAGCAAAGATTAAAGCCTCGTTTAAGAAACATATGCTTCAATCAGTGCGATTTACTAGCCAGCTTAAAGCCATGTACAACGACGGTGCCCGTGTATTTGTTGAGTTTGGCCCAAAGAACATCTTACAAAAGTTAGTGCAAGGCACCCTAGCCAATACCGAACAAGAAGTATGCACCATCTCTATCAACCCAAACCCTAAAGGTGATAGTGACGTGCAACTTAAGCAAGCTGCAATGCAGCTAGCCGTTACCGGTGTTGTGCTAAGTGAAATTGACCCATACCAAGCCGATATAGCTGCCCCTGCTAAGAAGTCACCTATGAGTATTTCGCTAAACGCTGCTAACCATATCAGCAAAGCGACTCGCGCTAAGATGGCTAAGTCTTTAGAAACAGGCAGCGTCACTTCACTCATCGAACATGTAGTTGAAGAGAAAATTGTTGAAGTTGAAAAATTAATTGAAGTCGAAAAAATCGTAGAGAAAGTGGTTGAAGTTGAAAAGATTGTTGAGGTTGCCGCCCCGGCAAGTTCAATACAAGCCAATGCAGTTCAAACCAGTTCAGTTGTAGCTCCCGTAATAGAGAACCAAGTCGTGCCTAAAAACAGTAAGCCAGCAGCTCATAGCGTTAGCGGTGATGCATTAAATAATTTCTTTGCTGCGCAGCAACAAACCGCGCAGTTGCATCAGCAATTCTTGGAGATCCCGCAGCAATACGGCGAGACTTTCACGACGTTAATGACAGAGCAAGCTAAGTTGGTCAGTTCTGGGATTGCTATTCCAGAGAGCCTACAGCGCTCAATGGAGCAGTTCCACCAGCTACAAGCGCAAACACTGCAAAGCCACACGCAGTTCCTTGAGATGCAAGCGGGCAGCAATATTGCTGCATTGAACCTGCTAAATGGCAGCCAAGCAACTTACGCTCCTGTCATTCACAATGAAGCAATTCAAAGCCAAGTGGTTCAAAACCAGGTTGTTGCTCAACCTGTGATTGCAGCGCCGGTTAACACTACGCCGGTGCAGCCTACTCAAGCTCCACAAGCACAGCCTGCACCGGTAACAGCTCCAGCTCCTATTCAGGCTGCAGCGGTACAATCAGCTCCAGTTCAAACTGCACCTATTCAAACTGAGTCGGCACAAGTTGCTCGTCAAGCTGCGCCTGCTCAAGCTGCTATAGTTCCAACTCATACAAGTGTTGCTGCGACAACGTCTTCAGCCCTGAGCGAACAAACAGCCTTGAGCTCAGATTCAGCCTTGAGCGCTGCAAAGGTTCAAGCCACCATGCTTGAAGTGGTTGCCGAAAAGACCGGTTACCCAACTGAAATGCTAGAGCTTGAAATGGATATGGAAGCCGATTTAGGCATCGACTCTATCAAACGCGTAGAAATTCTTGGCACAGTACAAGATGAGCTACCGGGTCTACCAGAACTTAGCCCTGAAGATTTAGCTGAGTGTCGTACCCTTGGCGAAATCGTTAGCTATATGAACTCTAAGCTTTCTACAAGTGCTGCTGATGGCTCTGCTAATACAATTGCCGCTGCTGCGCCCCCTGTAGCGAATGGTCTCTCTGCAGAGAAAGTGCAAAGCACTATGATGTCTGTGGTTGCCGAAAAGACTGGCTACCCAACTGAAATGCTAGAGCTTGAAATGGATATGGAAGCCGATTTAGGTATCGATTCTATCAAGCGCGTTGAAATTCTTGGCACAGTACAAGATGAGCTACCGGGTCTACCTGAACTTAGCCCAGAAGATTTAGCTGAGTGTCGTACGCTTGGTGAAATCGTCGACTATATGGGAAGCAAGCTTCCAGCTGAAGGCTCTATGAACTCTCAGCTGTCTACAAGTGCAGATACAGCGCCTCAAGCAACTGCTATTCCTGCAGCGAATGGTCTTTCTGCTGACAAGGTACAGGCCACTATGATGTCTGTAGTCGCAGAAAAAACAGGCTACCCAACTGAAATGCTAGAGCTTGAAATGGACATGGAAGCCGACTTAGGCATCGATTCTATCAAGCGCGTTGAAATTCTTGGCACAGTACAAGATGAGCTACCGGGTCTACCTGAACTTAGCCCTGAAGATCTAGCCGAGTGTCGTACTCTAGGCGAAATCGTGGCGTACATGAATTCTAAACTCGCTGACGGCTCTAAACTCTCATCAGCTCCAGTTACAGCAACTGCGACTGTTGCCCCAGCTGCAAACGGTCTAAGCGCGGAGAAAGTACAAGCGACTATGATGTCTGTGGTTGCTGAAAAGACTGGCTACCCAACTGAAATGCTAGAGCTAAGCATGGATATGGAAGCTGACCTTGGTATCGACTCAATCAAGCGTGTTGAAATTCTTGGTACAGTACAAGATGAGCTACCGGGTCTACCAGAGCTTAATCCAGAAGATCTAGCTGAGTGTCGTACCCTTGGTGAAATCGTCGACTATATGGGAAGCAAGCTTCCAGCTGAAGGCTCTACGAACTCTCAGCTTTCTACAAGTGCCGCTGCTGCGACTCCTGTAGCGAACGGTCTCTCCGCAGAGAAAGTACAAGCCACTATGATGTCAGTAGTTGCCGAGAAGACTGGCTACCCAACTGAAATGCTTGAACTAAGCATGGATATGGAAGCAGACTTAGGCATCGACTCTATCAAGCGTGTTGAAATTCTTGGCACAGTACAAGATGAGCTACCGGGTCTACCAGAGCTTAATCCAGAAGATCTAGCCGAGTGTCGTACCCTTGGTGAAATCGTGGACTATATGGGAAGCAAGCTTCCAGCTGAAGGCTCTATGAACTCTCAGCTTTCTACAAGTGCCGCTGATGGCTCTACGCTTTCATCTGCAACAGCTGCAAACGGTCTGAGCGCAGAAAAAGTACAAGCGACTATGATGTCAGTGGTTAGCGACAAGACCGGTTACCCAACTGAAATGCTTGAGCTAAGCATGGATATGGAAGCCGACCTTGGTATCGACTCTATCAAGCGCGTAGAAATTCTTGGCACAGTACAAGATGAGCTACCGGGCTTACCTGAGCTTAACCCAGAAGATCTAGCTGAGTGTCGCACTCTTGGCGAAATCGTTAGCTATATGAACTCTAAACTTTCTACAAGTGCTGCTGACGGCTCTGCTAATACAAGTGCAGCAAATACTTCAAAGCCAGCAGCAATCTCGGCAGAAGCAAGAGTGGAGCTTCCTCCTCATAGCGAGGTAGCGCTAAAAAAGCTTAATGCGGCGGACAAGCTAGAAAATTGTTTCGCCGCAGACACAAGTGTTGTGATCAACGATGATGGTCACAACGCAGGTGTTTTAGCTGAGAAACTAATTAAACAAGGTCTAAAAGTTGCTGTTGTGCGTCTTGCTGCAGGTCAGCCTCAATCGCCACTTTCAAGTGACGTTGCCAGCTTTGAACTTACCTCAAGTGATGAGTCTGAGCTAGAGACAAGTATTGCTGCAGTTATCGCGCAGATCGAAACTCAGGTTGGCACAATTGCTGGATTTATCCACCTGCAACCAGAAGCGAATACTGCCGAGCAAACAGCAGTCAACCTAGATCCGCAAAGCTTTACTCACGTAAGCAATGCCTTCTTATGGGCAAAGCTGTTACAACCAAAGCTAGTTGCAGCATCAGACGCTCGCCGCTGTTTTGTGACAGTAAGCCGCATCGACGGTGGCTTTGGTTACTTAAATACTGATGCACTAAAAGATGCCGAACTTAACCAAGCTGCATTAGCTGGCTTAACTAAAACCTTAAGCCATGAATGGCCACAGGTTTTCTGTCGTGCGCTAGATATTGCAACAAATGTTGATGCAACTCATCTTGCAGATGCCATTACCAGCGAACTATTTGATAGCCAAGTTCAGCTACCAGAAGTCGGCTTAAGCTTGATTGAAGGTCAAGTTAGCCGTGTAACACTGGTTGCTGGTGAAGCCGCGAATAAAACCGCGCAAGCCGAGCTAAATAGCTCAGATAAAATACTGGTGACCGGTGGTGCTAAAGGGGTGACATTTGAATGTGCGCTAGCATTAGCGGCTCGCAGCCAGTCACACTTTATCTTAGCAGGTCGAAGTGAGTTACAAGCATTACCAAGCTGGGCTGAAGGTAAGCAAACTAGCGAGCTAAAATCTGCGGCGATCGCACATATTATCGCAAGCGGTCAAAAGCCAACGCCAAAGCAAGTTGAAGCGGCTGTTTGGCCAGTACAAAGCAGCATTGAGATTAATGCTGCCCTAGCCGCCTTTAGCGAAGTTGGTGCTTCAGCTGAATACGTCAGCATGGATGTGACCGACATCGCAGCAATCACAGCAGCACTTAATGGTCGATCAAATGAGATCACAGGTCTTATTCACGGCGCTGGCGTGTTAGCCGATAAGCATATTCAAGACAAGACGCTTGCTGAACTAGCACGGGTTTATGGCACTAAAGTTAACGGCCTAAAAGCGCTACTCGCGGCACTTGAGCCAAGTAACATCAAACTGCTAGCCATGTTCTCATCGGCTGCAGGTTTTTACGGTAATACAGGTCAAAGCGATTATGCGATGTCAAACGACATTCTTAACAAGGCAGCGTTGCAGTTCACTGCACGCAACCCACAAGCTAAAGTGATGAGCTTTAACTGGGGTCCTTGGGATGGCGGCATGGTTAATCCAGCACTTAAAAAGATGTTTACTGACCGTGGCGTATACGTCATTCCACTTAAAGCGGGCGCAGAGCTATTTGCCACTCAGCTATTAGCTGAAACCGGCGTGCAATTGCTAATTGGTACTTCGATGCAAGGTGGCAGCGATACAAAAGCAACTGAGGCTGCTTCTGTAAAAAAGCTTAATGCGGGTGAGGTGCTAACAACATCGCATCCGCGTGCTGGTGCACAAAAAACACCACTACAAGCTGTCACTGCAACGCGCCTGTTAACCCCAAGTGCGATGGTCTTCATTGAAGATCACCGCATTGGTGGTAACAGTGTGCTGCCAACGGTATGTGCTATCGACTGGATGCGTGAAGCGGCAAGCCACATGCTTGGCGCTCAAGTTAAGGTACTTGATTACAAGCTATTAAAAGGCATTGTGTTTGAGACTGATGCGCCACAAGAGCTAACGCTTGAGCTAACGCCAGTAGCAGATGAAAATAGTGAGCCTTCAGCGGTTGAACAACAGCCAAAGCTGCAAGCATTAATCAGCTGTGATGGTCGTCCGCAATACAAGGCGTTACTTGTCAGTGATAATAAGCCAAGTGAGCATAGCAAGCAGTTTGACTTAGGCGCTAAGGTGATTACCACAGCGAAAGAGCTTTATAGCAACGGCACCTTGTTCCATGGTCCGCGCTTACAAGGCATCGAGTCGGTAACGCGTTTCGACGACCAAGGTCTAATCGCCAAGATCACCTTGCCTAAAGTTGAACTTAGCGATTGTGGTGAGTTTTTACCACAAACCCATATCGGCGGCAGTCAGCCATTTGCTGAAGATCTATTGCTGCAAGCCATGCTGGTTTGGGCTCGCCTTAAAACTGGCGCGGCAAGTTTGCCTTCAGCCATCGGCGAGTTTGTGTCGTACCAGCCTATGGCGTTTGGTGAAACCGGCGTTATTGAGCTTGATGTGATAAAACACAACAGCCGCTCACTTGAAGCAAACGTTGCGCTATACCGTGACAACGGCGAGTTAAGTGCCATGTTTAAGTCCGCTAAAATCACCATTAGCAAAAGCTTAAACTCGGCGTTTTTACCTGCTGCGCTAACAAAAAAAACGTTAGCAACTAACAGTGAGGCGAAATAGTGGAACAAACGCCTAAAGCAAGTGTGATGCCGCTGCGCATCGCACTGATTTTGCTGCCTGCGCCACAAGTGAGTGCTGATAGTTTATCAGCACTCTTGCCTGAGCTTGCCACGTCAGGCTTGCTCTCTTTTGAGCCATCTAGCAACCAACAGCTGATTAATATCATTGTTGATGACGCTAATGGTGCGAGTGAGCAGGCAAACAATCGTTTCGAGCAGCAATTACAAACCACGGTTAATGCCATTAATGACGGCAAGCTGGTATTGTTCTCCAATAACCAGCAGGCTCTATTAATGCTACCCGCTCTTAAAGCGGCGCAATTACGCTTGCACCCACATGCGGTTCTCTGCGCTATGCAAAACAGCGCAATGCAGACCAGTGCCGTACAAACTAGTGCAACAGCAAAAAACAGCAATAGTCATGAAAACGTATTAAGCGCCGCATTTGCCCAAGCAAAGCGCGAGCTTAATAGCGACTGTCATATTGAGTCTTACCAAGATCTCAGTAGCGCTGAGCAATTTTCTGCGGTGTATCAGCTAATTGAAAAGTTGGCTACTCGCACCCATCACCGTGACGCAATCAACCAAGGCGTGGCATTAGGCCCTAAACAAGCAAAGAGTCATTTTTGGTTTAGCAACTTTCATCAAGCGCGAGTTGCTGCTATTAGCTTTACTGACAACGCCGCAGCAAAGTCAGCAAACGATTCAGCGATGAATGCAGTCACCACCAGCTATGTGTTAACACAAGGTACTGGCTTTATTGCGCCAAAATCTTTGCTTAATGCCAATAGACTGATGTTTATCTTAGCTGGGCAAACACAGGCTGAGTTAAAAGCGGCATTAAATAAGCTAAGCCATGCGCTAACTCAAATCAGTAGCCTTGAGGCAAGCGAGCCAAATAGCCATGCTCGCCAACTTGCGCTACTAGATTTGATGCAAAATAATTTGCAGCAAGCCAGTGATAATTTTCAGCAGAACCAGCGAGTTCCTCAAGGGCAAAGCCAGCAAGCCTACCAAGCTGTGTTGCAGGCAAGTTCGATTGAGAACTTACAACAAGAGCTAGATGCGTTTAATGATGCCCTAGCTAATCTGTTTGCGGACGCGAGTAATGCAGGGCTTATACAATATAAAACCCCTGCTGGCAGCTACTTTAGCAGCACACCGCTTGCAGCAAGCGCTAGCAAACAGGCAGGCTTGGCTTTTGTCTACCCAGGTGTTGGCACGGTTTACGCCGATATGCTCAGCGAACTACACCAGTACTTCCCTGCCCTGTATGCACGTCTTGAGCGTGAAGGCGATTTAAAGTCGATGCTACAAGCAGAAGATATCTATCATCTTGACCCTAAACATGCTGCCAAGATGAGTTTAGGTGACTTAGCCATTGCCGGCGTGGGTAGCAGTTATCTATTAACTCAGTTGTTAGTTAACGAATTTAATATCCAGCCTGACTTTGCACTGGGCTATTCAATGGGCGAAGCGTCAATGTGGGCAAGTTTAGGTGTGTGGGAAAATCCTCATGCGCTCATTAATAAAACCCAAACTGACCCATTATTTACCTCAGCAATATCCGGCAAGTTAACCGCCGTTAGGCAAGCTTGGCAGCTAACAGAGCAAGATGCCGATATTGTATGGAACAGCTTTGTTGTGAGAAGCGAAGCCGCGCCGATTCAAGCGCTGTTAAATGATTACCCACGTGCTTACCTTGCGATTATTCAAGGTGATACTTGTGTGATTGCCGGTTGTGAGCAGCAATGTAAAGCCCTATTAGCAGCCTTAGGTAAACGTGGTATCGCCGCTAATCGTGTCACAGCTATGCATACCCAGCCTGCCATGCAAGAGCATTGCAATGTGCAAGACTTTTACCAGCAGCCACTAAAATCTGCACTGCCAAGTGATATCACCTTTATTAGCGCCGCAGATTTAACCACTAAGCAAACGGTGAGTGAACAAACACTTAGCAGCCAAGTCGTTGCTCAGTCTATTGCCGACACCTTTTGCCAAACCTTGGACTTTACCGCGCTGGTACATCACGCACAAAACCAAGGTGCCAAGCTATTTGTCGAGGTTGGCGCAGACAGACAAAACTGCACCTTAATCGATAAAATCGCCAAGCAAGATAGCAAGAGTGCGCATCAGCCTTGCTGCACCGTGCCCGTTAATGCCAAAGGCAGCTCAGATGTCACCAGCTTACTCAAAGCTCTAGGGCAACTTATTAGCCATAACGTGCCTATGTCACTGCAACCATTTATCGATGGACTCAAGCGCGAACAGGCTCGCTGCCAATTAGCGCTAGCCCATGACACTGTCGCATCGTCAAACGAACATCATTTACTGAGAGAGGAAGTCTAATGTCGTTACCAGACAACACTTCTACGCATACTTCAAGTAAGCAGGCTTCACATCCCAGCAAGCAAAGTAAAATTGCCATTGTTGGCTTAGCAACACTCTACCCCGATGCTAAAAGCCCACAAGAATTCTGGCAGAATTTACTGGATAAACGCGATTCTCGCAGCACCTTAACCGATGAAAAACTCGGTGCGAGTTGCAATGACTATCAAGGTGTACAAGGCCAATCTGACCGCTTTTATTGTAATAAAGGCGGCTATATTGAAAACTTTCAATTTAACCCTGCGGGCTACAAGCTGTCAGAGCAAAGCTTAAATGGCTTAGACGACAGCTTCCTTTGGGCGCTAGATACCAGTCGCAACGCGCTGATTGATGCCGGAATAGATATCAACGGCGCTGATTTAAGCCGCACAGGTGTAGTAATGGGCGCTTTATCGTTCCCAACTACCCGCTCTAACGATCTATTTTTGCCGATTTATCACCGCGCGGTTGAAAAAGCGCTGCAGGATAAACTGGGCGCAAAAGCATTTAAATTAAACCCAACTAATGCCCATACCGCGCGAGCGGTAAATGAAAACAGCCTAAACGCAGCCAATGGCGCCATTGCCCATAACAGCTCAAAAGTGGTTGCCGATGCACTTGGCCTTGGCGGCGCACAGCTAAGCCTAGATGCCGCCTGTGCAAGTTCAGTGTATTCACTAAAGCTTGCTTGTGATTACTTAAGCACTGGTAAAGCCGACATCATGTTGGCTGGCGCGGTGTCTGGCGCGGATCCTTTCTTTATCAATATGGGATTCTCGATTTTTCACGCCTACCCAGATCACGGCATTTCAGTGCCGTTTGATGCAAGCAGTAAAGGCTTATTTGCCGGCGAAGGCGCTGGCGTATTAGTGCTTAAACGCCTTGAAGATGCTGAGCGCGACAATGACAAAATCTATGCAGTGGTCAGTGGCGTAGGGCTATCAAACGACGGAAAAGGCCAGTTTGTACTAAGCCCGAACCCTAAAGGTCAGGTAAAAGCCTTTGAACGTGCTTATGCCGCCAGTGATATTGAGCCAAAAGACATTGAAGTGATTGAGTGCCACGCAACAGGCACGCCGCTGGGTGATAAGATTGAGCTCACTTCAATGGAAACCTTCTTTGAAGACAAGCTGCAAGGTACTGATGCACCGCTAATTGGTTCTGCCAAGTCGAACTTAGGCCACCTATTAACTGCAGCCGGCATGCCGGGGATCATGAAAATGATCTTCGCCATGAAAGAAGGTTACCTGCCGCCAAGTATCAACATTAGTGATGCCATCGCTTCACCGAAAAAACTGTTTGGTAAACCAACCCTGCCTAGCATGGTTCAAGGCTGGCCAGATAAACCATCGAATAATCATTTTGGTGTGCGAAGTCGTCACGCTGGCGTATCGGTTTTTGGCTTTGGTGGTTGTAATGCTCACCTATTGCTTGAATCATACAATGGCAAAGGCACTGTAAAGACAAAACCCACTCAAGCCACGCGTCAAGCTGAGCCGCTAAAAGTGGTTGGCCTTGCCTCACACTTTGGTCCGCTTAGCAGTATCAATGCACTTAACAATGCTGTGACTAAAAACGGTAACGGTTTTATCGAACTGCCGAAAAAGCGCTGGAAAGGCCTTGAAAGGCACAATGAACTGTTAGCTGAATTTGGCTTAGCATCTGCGCCAAAGGGTGCTTATGTCGATAACTTCGAGCTGGACTTTTTACGCTTTAAACTGCCACCTAACGAAGATGACCGCTTGATCTCACAGCAGCTAATGCTGATGCGTGTTACAGACGAAGCGATTCGTGATGCCAAGCTAGAACCTGGGCAAAAAGTTGCGGTATTAGTCGCTATGGAAACTGAGCTTGAACTGCATCAGTTCCGCGGTCGCGTTAACTTGCATACTCAGCTAGCACAAAGCCTTGCAGCTATGGGAGTGAGTTTATCAACTGATGAATACCAAGCGCTTGAAGCTATCGCCATGGACAGCGTACTTGATGCCGCTAAGCTGAATCAGTACACCAGCTTTATTGGCAATATTATGGCGTCACGCGTGGCGTCACTTTGGGACTTTAATGGTCCAGCCTTCACTATTTCTGCTGCAGAGCAATCTGTCAGTCGCTGTATCGATGTGGCGCAAAACCTCATCATGGAAGATAACCTAGATGCAGTAGTTATTGCAGCGGTTGATCTGTCTGGTAGCTTCGAGCAAGTCATTCTCAAAAACGCCATCGCACCGGTCGCAATTGAGCCAAACCGCGACGTTAATAAGTGGAATGTGGGTGAAGGTGCTGGCGCGGTAGTGCTGGTTAAAGATGAAGCAACATCGGGCTGCTCATACGGCCAAATTGATGCGCTTGGATTTGCTAAAACTGCCGAAGCCGCTTTAGCAACCGACAAATTACTGAGCCAAACTGCCACCGACTTTAATACGGTTAAAGTGATTGAAACCATGGCAGCGCCTGCTAGCCAGATTCAATTAGCGCCAATGGCTGGCACTCAAGTTAATCATACTGCTGCTGAGCAGCGCATTGGTCACTGCTTTGCCGCAGCAGGTATGGCAAGCCTGTTACACGGCTTACTTAACTTAAATGCTGTAGCCCAAACCAATAAAGCCAATTGCGCGCTAATCAACAATATCAGTGAAAACCAATTATCACAGCTATTGATTAGCCAAACAGCTAGCGAACAACAAGCATTAACAGCGCGTTTAAACAGTGAGCTTAAATCGGATGCTAAGCACCAGTTGGTTAAGCAAGTCACCTTAGGTGGCCGCGATATCTACCAACATATTGTTGATACGCCGCTTGCAAGCCTTGACGCGATTACGCAAAAGATGGCGCAAGCGACAGCATCGACCGTGGTCAACCAAGTTAAACCAATTAAGGCCGCTGGCTCATTCGAAACGGCTGGCTCATTCAAAACGGAAAGCTTAGTAAAACCACAAATAACAATTGCAGCACAACAGACTGCAAACATTGGCGTCACCGCTCAGGCACCCAAACGTGAATTAGGTACCCCACCAATGACAACAAGTACAATAAGCAATTCAAGCAATAAGACTCTTGATGCAGTTACTAGCGATACTGCTACTGGAAATATTAGCACTGGCGATCTCGCTAGTTTCCAACACAATCAACAGCTCACTCAGCAAGCTCATTTAGCCTTTTTAGAAAGCCGCAATGCCGGTATGAAGGTCGCTGACGCTCTGTTAAAGCAGCAGCTAGCCCAAGTAACAGGGCAAGCCCTCGATATTCAAGCCGTCGATAATCAGACCGTCGATATTCAAGCCATCGATGCTCAAGCTGCAACACTTGCTGCAACTCATACTCCAACGCAAGCTGCACCAGTGCAAAGCCGTGTTGTAGAGTTAAAGCCAGATCACGCTAACGTGCCACCATACACGCCGCCAGTTCCTGCACTAAAGCCATGTATCTGGAACTATGCCGATTTAGTGGAGTACGCAGAGGGCGATATCGCTAAAGTATTTGGCAGTGACTATGCCATTATCGACAGCTACTCACGCCGCGTACGCCTGCCGACCACAGACTATCTGTTGGTATCGCGTGTAACTAAGCTTGATGCGACCATGAATCAATTTAAGCCATGCTCAATGACCACTGAATACGACATCCCTGTCGATGCGCCGTATCTAGTTGATGGGCAAATTCCTTGGGCGGTCGCGGTAGAGTCAGGCCAATGTGACTTGATGCTGATCAGTTACTTGGGCATCGACTTTGAGAACAAAGGCGAGCGCGTTTATCGACTACTCGATTGTACCCTCACCTTCTTAGGCGACTTGCCACGTGGCGGCGATACACTCCGTTACGACATTAAGATCAACAACTATGCCCGCAACGGCGATACCTTATTGTTCTTCTTCTCTTACGAGTGTTTTGTTGGCGACAAGATGATCCTCAAGATGGACGGCGGCTGCGCAGGATTCTTTACTGATGAGGAACTTGCCGACGGTAAAGGTGTGATTCGCACCGAAGAAGAGATTAAAGCCCGCAGCCTAGTGCAAAAGCAGCGTTTTAACCCGCTACTTGATTGCCCGAAAACCCAGTTTAGCTATGGCGATATCCATAAGCTATTGAGCGCTGATATTGAGGGTTGTTTTGGCCCAAGTCACAGTGGTGCCCACCAGCCGTCACTATGTTTCGCATCTGAAAAATTCTTGATGATTGAACAAGTCAGCAAGGTTGATCGCACTGGCGGTACTTGGGGTCTAGGTTTAATCGAAGGCCATAAGCAACTTGAAGCCGACCACTGGTATTTCCCGTGTCACTTTAAGGGCGACCAAGTGATGGCTGGCTCATTAATGGCAGAAGGTTGTGGCCAGCTACTGCAGTTCTATATGCTGCACCTTGGTATGCACACCCAAACTCAAAATGGCCGTTTCCAACCACTTGAAAACGCATCACAGCAAGTACGCTGTCGCGGCCAAGTGCTACCACAATCAGGCGTGCTAACTTACCGTATGGAAGTGACTGAAATCGGTTTCAGCCCGCGCCCATACGCTAAAGCTAACATCGATATTTTACTCAACGGCAAAGCGGTTGTGGATTTCCAAAACCTAGGGGTGATGATTAAAGAGGAAGATGAGTGCACTCGTTATCCACTTTTGACCGAATCAACAACGGCTAGCTCTACACAAGTAAACGCTCAAGCAAGTGCGAAAAAGGTATATAAGCCAGCATCAGTAAACGCACCATTAATGGCGCAAATACCCGATCTGACCAAAGAGCCAAACAAGGGCGTTATTCCGATTTCCCACGTTGAAGCGCCAATTACGCCAGACTACCCGAACCGAGTACCTGACACAGTCCCGTTTACGCCGTATCACATGTTTGAGTTTGCCACGGGTAATATCGAAAACTGTTTCGGCTCAGAGTTCTCAATCTATCGCGGCATGATCCCGCCACGTACACCGTGTGGTGACTTACAGGTGACCACTCGTGTTATCGAAGTCAACGGTAAGCGCGGCGACTTTAAAAAGCCATCATCGTGTATCGCTGAATATGAAGTACCTACTGATGCATGGTATTTCGATAAAAACAGCCATGCCGCGGTGATGCCGTACTCGATTCTAATGGAGATCTCACTACAGCCTAACGGCTTTATCTCAGGTTACATGGGTACAACCCTTGGCTTCCCAGGCCTTGAGCTGTTCTTCCGTAACTTAGACGGTAGTGGTGAGCTGCTACGTGATGTTGATCTGCGCGGTAAAACTATCCGTAACGACTCACGTTTATTATCAACCGTTATGGCGGGTACTAACATCATCCAAAGCTTTAGCTTCGAGCTAAGCACTGACGGCGAGCCTTTCTATCGCGGTACTGCGGTATTTGGTTACTTTAAAGGTGACGCGCTTAAAGATCAGCTAGGTCTAGATAACGGTAAAGTCACTCAACCATGGCATGTAGCTAATGGCGTAGCGGCAACCACTAAAGTGAACTTGCTTGATAAGAGCGGTCGTCACTTTAACGCGTCAGCTAATCAGCCGTATTACCGCCTAGCCGGTGGTCAGCTGAACTTTATCGACAGCGTTGAAATTGTTGATAATGGCGGCACAGAAGGTCTAGGTTACTTATACGCTGAGCGCACCATTGACCCAAGTGATTGGTTCTTCCAATTCCACTTCCACCAAGATCCAGTTATGCCAGGTTCACTTGGTGTTGAAGCGATTATTGAAACCATGCAAGCTTACGCTATCAGTAAAGACTTGGGCGCAGGATTCAAAAATCCTAAATTTGGTCAGATTTTATCGAACATTAAGTGGAAGTACCGCGGTCAAATTAATCCGCTGAACAAGCAGATGTCGATGGATGTGAGCATTACTTCAGTTAAAGATGAAGCTGGTAAGAAAATCATCACAGGTAATGCCAGCCTAAGTAAAGATGGTCTGCGCATATATGAAGTATTTGATATAGCCATCTGCATCGAAGAATCTCTTTAAATCGGAGTAAGTGACTGGCTATTTTACTCAATTTCTGTGTCAAAAGTGCTCACCTATATTCATAGGCTGCGCGCTTTTTTCTGGAAATTGAGCAAAAGTATCTGCGTCCTAACTCGATTTATAACAATGATTTTATAGAAAAGAACAACAGCTAAGAGCCGCAAGCTCGATATAAATAATTAAGGGTCTTACAAATAATGAATCCTACAGCAACTAACGAAATGCTTTCTCCGTGGCCATGGGCTGTTACAGAGTCAAATATCAGTTTTGACGTGCAAGTGATGGAGCAACAACTTAAAGATTTTAGCCGTGCCTGCTACGTGGTAAACCACACAGAGCAAGGTTTTGGTATTGCACAAACTGCCGATATCGTCACCGAACAAGCGGCTAACAGCACAGATTTACCAGTGAGTGCGTTTACTCCTGCATTAGGTACAGAAAGCCTAGGCGACAGTAACTTCCGCCGCGTTCACGGCGTGAAATACGCTTACTATGCTGGCGCAATGGCGAACGGCATTTCATCAGAAGAGCTAGTGATCGCTTTAGGCCAAGCAGGCATTTTGTGTTCATTTGGCGCAGCAGGTCTTATTCCAAGTCGCGTTGAAGCGGCGATTAATCGTATTCAAGCCGCGCTACCAAATGGCCCATACATGTTCAACCTTATCCATAGCCCAAGCGAGCCAGCACTAGAACGTGGCAGCGTTGAGTTATTTTTAAAGCATAAGGTGCGCACCGTTGAAGCATCAGCTTTCTTAGGCCTAACACCGCAAATCGTTTATTACCGCGCAGCAGGCTTAAGCCGCGATGCACAGGGTAAAGTCGTTGTTGGTAACAAAGTTATCGCAAAAGTGAGCCGCACCGAAGTGGCTGAAAAGTTCATGATGCCAGCGCCTGCCAAAATGCTACAAAAGCTAGTAGATGATGGTTCTATTACAGCAGAGCAGATGGAGCTGGCGCAACTTGTACCGATGGCTGACGACATCACCGCAGAAGCCGACTCGGGTGGCCACACGGATAACCGCCCGCTAGTGACGCTACTACCAACGATTTTAGCGCTGAAAGAAGAAATTCAAGCCAAGTACCTGTACGACACTCCAATCCGCGTTGGTTGTGGCGGCGGCGTTGGTACACCTGATGCAGCGCTGGCAACGTTTAACATGGGCGCGGCATATATTGTTACCGGCTCTATCAACCAAGCTTGTGTTGAAGCCGGTGCAAGTGACCACACCCGTAAGCTACTTGCTACAACTGAGATGGCCGATGTAACCATGGCGCCAGCGGCAGATATGTTCGAGATGGGCGTAAAACTGCAAGTGGTTAAGCGTGGCACGCTATTCCCAATGCGCGCTAACAAATTGTATGAGATCTATACTCGTTACGATTCAATTGAAGCCATTCCATTAGACGAGCGTGAAAAGCTTGAGAAACAAGTATTTCGCTCAAGCCTAGATGAGATTTGGGCAGGAACAGTGGCGCACTTTAATGAGCGTGACCCTAAGCAAATTGAACGTGCAGAGGGCAACCCTAAGCGTAAAATGGCGCTGATTTTCCGTTGGTATCTAGGGCTTTCAAGCCGCTGGTCAAACTCAGGCGAAGTGGGTCGTGAAATGGATTATCAGATCTGGGCAGGTCCAGCACTTGGTGCCTTTAACCAATGGGCAAAAGGCAGTTACTTAGACAACTACCAAGACCGCAATGCCGTCGATTTAGCGAAGCACTTAATGTACGGCGCCGCGTACCTAAGCCGTATTAACTCGCTCACAGCTCAGGGCGTTAAACTGCCGGCAAGTCTACTTCGCTGGAAGCCAACTCAAAGAATGGCTTAAAGTCAGCCTTGAGCGGCTCGTAGGGAGCAGAGAGTAGAAAGTCAGCCTTGAACTGCTTTTATAAAAAGGCAAATCTATCTAAAAGCCACTAATGTTATTAGTGGCTTTTTGTTTTCACACCGAAAGTCACCTGAGACGCAGCTCTAGTAGCCGTTAACCAATGGGCAAAAGGCAGTTACTTAGATAACTCATTCAAAAACAAGCAAGGCCGTAATGCCGTCGATTTAGCGAAGCACTTAATGTACGGCGCCGCGTATTTGAATCGTATTAACTCAACCTTTCACAACACAAAGCTCAAGGCGTTAAAGTACCAGCACAGTTACTGCGCTGGAAGCCAACTCAAAGAATGGCTTAAAGTCAGCCTTGAGCGGCTCGTAGGGAGCAGAGAGTAGAAAGTCAGCCTTGAACTGCTTTGATAAAAAGGCAAATCTATCTAAAAGCCACTAATGTTATTAGTGGCTTGTTATTTTCCTGCACAAATAGAAAGTACCCGAACAGCAACTTCAATAAAGATCTAGGCTAAAAGCTGCTTAATCACATTAAAGCGGAGATCACTTGAACAGCCATCAGTCTTACAAGTGGCTTTCTAGATTAGCGAAAGATAGTAAAAACTGCCTACAAGCTTATTAAAAATACAACTCATTTATATTGATTAAAAATGAGCAAGTTCCTTAGTAAAACAACAAGGTATCAACTTTATCTTGGCCTAAAAGTTGGCTAGAGATTAGTTAATGAGCTTTACTCATAAGATGGGTCTGTTTTACCAAGGTTTCTCATTATCGTAAAAATACACTCTCAAACCTTTAATCAATTACAGCTTAGGCTTTCTGCGGGCATTTTTATCTTATTTGCTAGCGCTGTATTCGCCTTTCGGTTTTGGGTGCAACTACCACTAATAGAAAACTCATTAGTTAAGTTATCAGAACAAGAACTCACCTCATTAAATTACGCATTTCAGCAAATGAGAAAGCCGCTACAAACCATTAATTACGACTATGCGGTGTGGGACAGAACCTACAGCTACATGAAGTCAAACTCCGCCAGCGCCAAAAGGTACTATGAAAAACATGAGTACCCCGACGATACGTTCAAAAGTTTACAAGTCGATGGTGTGTTTATATTTGATACTCAAAATCAACCCGTGTTTAGCAAAGGCTTTAATCATCGAAATGATATACCACTAGTTTTTGAGTTAACAGACTTCAAACAACACCCACAAAACATAGCCTTGTCTCCACAAACCAAACAGGCGTTCCCACCTGTTAATAGTCAGTTAGACTCCCCTGATGATGTGCCCTCTACCCATGGGGTTATTGCTACACGATACGGCCCAGCAATTTACAGCTCTACCAGTATTTTAAAATCCGATAGAAGCGGCACCCAAATTGGTTATTTAGTTTTTATTAGGCTAATTGATGAGGGATTTATCGCCGAATTATCACAATACACTGCCGCAGGTGTTGAAATAGCAATGGCTGATGACTCAGACGAAAATTTACCGAGGTTAGGTACAAACACTAAACTGAATCAAGTGACCGCCACATCCGAACGACTAATAACCAATGTTGATGGTAAGCCATTGTTAAAATTAGTGCTTTATCACACCAACAACCAGCCACCGCCAATGCTGGATTACAGTGTATTTATTCTGTTGGCAGAGATGTCATTGCTACTTATTCTTGCTTATTTCTTATATTCCTATTTATTAGTCAACCCAGTGAGAAAGCTAGCGGCAGATATTAAAGAAATGGATAAAAGCCGAGAAATAAAAAAGCTCCAATACAGCTACCCAATCACTGAACTGGTAAAAATAGCCACTCATTTCAATGCACTTATGGGCACGATTCAGGAACAAACGAAACAACTGAATGAGCAGGTCTTTATTGATAAGTTGACCAATATTCCAAATCGACGAGGCTTTGAGCAACGACTCGAAACCTATTGCCAACTGCTTGCTCGTCAACAAATAGGTTTTACTTTGATTATTGCTGACGTTGACCATTTTAAAGAATATAACGATACCCTTGGCCACTTCGCAGGAGATGAAGCATTAATCAAAGTGGCACAAACCCTATCGCAGCAGTTTTACCGCGCAGAAGATATTTGTGCCCGTTTTGGTGGTGAAGAGTTCATTATGTTATTTCGTGATATCCCAGAAGAGCCCTTACAAAGAAAACTCGATGCTATGCTGCACTCTTTTGCAGAGCTCAACCTGCCACACCCAAACTCATCAACGGCTAATTACGTTACGGTGAGCCTTGGAGTTTGCACTGTTGTTACTGTTGATGATTTTGAATTTAAAAGCGAGTCGCATGTTATTGGCAGTCAGGCAGCCTTAATCGCAGATAAAGCGCTTTATCATGCTAAAGCCAGTGGTCGTAACCAGTTTTCAAAAACAACTATTACTATTGATAAGATTGAACAATTAGCAGCAAATAAAATCGGTAATCAAGCCTAGGATCTTTCAAATAATTTCCCTGCCCCCCCCCCAAGAACTACTTGCTACTCTAGGAGTTGACTACAAGATTAGCTCTAACAAAACTACCACCAACAATAGATCACACCAGCAAACAACAATCCAAGTAGACTTCACTATTAAACTGAATAAATTACCGCCAACAGTCACAACTTAGCAGCGTTCGTTTTCAATACAAAAACTTATCCAACAGCAATAAAAATAGAAAATCTAATGACACTTTTATTTTAATCATTATTTTACAATAACTTAATCAAGTCGCACTTTAAACCTAATATATTCGCATTAGTAAAAATAAACATTGAATTGGATTCAGATCAATTTACGACTCTCGTATAAAATGTACAATAATTCGCTTAATTTAATGCTGCATATTTTAGAAGTAGAGAGCGATGATGAAACAAAATACAAAAGGATTTACGTTAATTGAATTAGTCATCGTGATTATTATTCTCGGTATACTTGCTGTCGTCGCACTGCCGAAATTCATCAATGTTCAAGATGACACTAGGATCTCTGCAATGAGTGGCCAGTTTGCCGCCTTTGAAAGTGCCGTAAAGCTATACCACAGCGGTTGGTTAACGAAAGGCTACAACACTGCAGTAGAACAGCTACCGGGCTTTGGCCAAGGCAATGTTGCATCAAGTGACACAGGTTTTCCGTACTCAACATCTGGAACAAACACTAACGTGCATACAGCTTGCGGTGAACTATGGCACGGTATAACAACAACAGACTTCACTATTGGTCCTGTTAGCGATGGCGACTTAATGACATCCGACTTAGATATCGCTTATACCTATCGCGGTGATATGTGTATCTATCGCGACTTGTATTTTATTCAACGCTCATTACCTACTAAGGTCATGAACTATAATTTTAAAACTGGTGAAGTAGAAATCATTGATGCTTTCTACAATCCTGATGGCTCAACTGGCCAATTACCATAAATTTGGCGCTTATCTAAATTGTTACTTGCTCTGACCGACACAAATAAAGTCGTTTCTCAGCATATATCAAAATACACAGCAAAAATTTGGGGTTAGCTATATAGCTAACCCCAAATCATATCTAACACTGCACTGCATCTAATTCCAAACAGTATGCAGTCAAAAGCCTAAACTATTGTTGACTCAGCGCTAGAATATGCGATGCAACAAACAAGTCTTGAATTGCAATACCTGAGCTATCAAAAATAGTGATTTCATCATGGTTTTGTCGCCCTAAAGCAGAATCATTTATCACCTGACCAATCTCAATTATCGGCGTATTTCTGCTATGTTGAAACTCACCAATAACAATAGATTGAGAAGCAAAGTCGCAAAACAAGCGAGCATGACTATATAGGTCAGTTGGCAACTCTTGCTTACCCACTTTATCAGCGCCCATTGCAGAAATATGCGTTCCAGGTTGTACCCACTGCGCCTCAAATAAAGGTGCTTGAGCTGTGGTTGCTGTGATAATAATATCTGCTTGTTCACAAGCTGCTTGTGCATCACAAGCTTTAGCATTAATCCCTTTTTCTAGTAATCGCTTAACCAAGTTTTCAGTTTTGCTGGCACTACGGCCAACAACCAATACCTTAGTTAATGAGCGCACCTTGCTCACTGCTAGCACTTCATATTCAGCCTGATGACCCGTACCAAAAACAGTTAATACCGAGGCGTCTTCTCTCGCTAAGTAATTTACTGCAACTGCATCGGCAGCACCTGTGCGGTAAGCATTAACGGTTGTGGCAGCAATCACCGCCTGTAACATGCCGGTTAATGGATCGAGTAAAAACACGTTAGTACCGTGGCATGGCAAACCATTTTTGTGGTTATCAGGCCAATAGCTACCCGTTTTCCAGCCGACAAGATTTGGCGTTGAAGCCGACTTTAATGAGAACATTTCATTAAGATTCGCGCCCTGTGCATTCACTACTGGGAACAAGGTTGCTTTATCATCTACGGCAGCGACAAACGCTTCTTTAACCGCGTTATAAGCCAGCTCATGGGAGATAAGCTTTGATGTTTGCGCTTCAGATAAATAGATCATATTACCACCCCTGTACTCGGTTCCAGATCTCATAGCCATCATTATCGCTATGAGGATCAGTATCAAATACATGGTACTGAGCGTGCATCGAAGCTGTAGCACAGGCGTGGTTCGGCAAGATATGCAAACGGCTGCCCACCGGGAACTGTGCTAAATCAATCACACTACCATCAACAGCTTGAATAATGCCATGCTCTTGGTTAACGGTAATAACCTGTAAGCCTGATAACACGTGGCCGCTGTCGTCACACACTAAACCGTAACCACAATCTTTTGGCTGCTCAGCTGTACCTCTGTCACCCGATAGAGCCATCCAGCCTGCATCAATGAAAATCCAGTTTTTATCAGGATTATGACCAATAACACTGGTCACTACCATTGCCGCAATATCAGTTAACTGACACACGTTTAACCCTGCCATGACTAAATCGAAGAAGGTGTACACACCCGCTCTAACCTCAGTGATCCCATCAAGGTTTTGATAGCTTTGCGCTGTTGGTGTTGAACCAATACTAACGATGTCACATTGCATACTCGCTGCGCGAATGCGCTCAGCAGCTTTTACTGCCGCTGCAACTTCATTTTGCGCCGCATCAATTAATTGCTGTTTTTCAAAACACTGATATGACTCACCTGCGTGAGTGAGTACGCCGTGAAAACTGGCTGCACCAGACGTTAGCAACTGAGCAATTTCAAGCAACTTATCGGCTTCAGGCGAAATACCACCACGATGGCCATCACAGTCAATTTCAATTAATGCTGGAATTTGGCAGTGATGAGATCCACAAAAATGGTTTAGCTGATGTGCTTGCTCGACGCTATCAAGTAATACTCTTGCATTAATACCTTGGCTCAACATTTTAGCAATACGCGGCAACTTACCATCGGCAATACCTACTGCATAAATAATGTCTGTGTAACCTTTAGATGCTAAGGCCTCAGCCTCTTTTACCGTTGATACAGTGACTGGTGAGTTTTTAGTGGGTAATAAAAACTCGGCCGCTTCAAGTGATCTTAACGTTTTAAAATGCGGCCTTAGGTTTGCACCTAATCCTTCAATTTTTTGGCGGAGTTGATTGAGGTTATTAATAAATACTGGCTTATTTACATATAAAAACGGTGTATCAATTGCTTGATACTGCTCTTGCTGAGTCGTAGAAAGTATTTGAGTAGATGGCATCTTTAATGTCCTAGTTCACCAATCAATCTGACAAGTTTGATGCCTAGCCATAGTGGCTTGTATTCGTGAGGCTTTGGAAAATGCTTATGTTCAAAGTATTTGAAAGACATCAAACTTCTTGTTTAATGCTCAGTATCCACCAGCACGCATTTATTTTATATTAACTATTATCAAGATATAGATTAGGTTTAAACCAAATGATAAGTACTGAAGATCTACGTTTCATAAGCGTAATCGCCAGTCATCGCACCTTAGCTGATGCCGCTAGAACATTAAATATCACTCCGCCATCAGTGACTTTAAGGTTGCAGCATATTGAAAAGAAACTATCGATTAGCCTGATCCAGCGCCCTTCACGTGTGGTCAGCCTCACGGAAGAAGGCCAATTGCTACTCGATAAAGGCCTGAGCATCTTACAAAGCTTGGATGAGCTTCAAGAACTCATCGACCAACGAAAGTCAGTAGTATCAGGTAAGTTAAAGGTGTTAGCGCCGCTTGGGTTTGGCAACGATTACATAGCGCCATTACTGGCTGAGTACAAACTCAGCCATCCGCAGCTTGATATAGAACTTGAATTGTCAGATAACCCTAATTGGTCAAATCATCATAAATGGGACATCATCATTTACATTGGTGCACTTAATGACTCATCACTAAAAATGATCACACTTGCAAGTAATCAACGCTTTATTTGCGCTTCGCCAGCCTACCTCAAGCGCATGGGTTATCCGCAAACGCCAAAAGACCTCACTAAGCACGACTGTATTGCCCTTAGGGAAAACAACGAAGATGTGACCCTGTGGCAATTTAGCCACAATAAACAACTCACGCACCAGGAGATAAGAATAAATCCAAGCCTTGCGAGTAACGAAGGCCGGGTGATCAAAGATTGGGCGCTAGCGGGACTTGGCGTTATTATGCGCTCAGAGTGGGATGTTCAGCCGCAAATAAACAGCGGTGAATTGGTGCGATTACTCCCAGAATACAGCTTACCCAACGCCAACATTGTTGCCCTGCTTAGCAGCCCAATGAAAGAGCGTTCAGCGCGCATATCCGGATTTGTTGATTTGCTCAAACAGCAGCTCGGCCAAACTCCATGGCTGAAAGATAACGCACCAAATTAACCGAACTCAAGCTAAGGAGTAACGCTCCCTAGCTTGTTAGTTAATTAACTCACTTTACCGAACGTCAGCTTACCCAGCTCTAAATATCAAACCAGCTATTTATTAAGCTAGCAATCAATCAGGCCTACTATTTATTAAACCAATTATGCATCAAGCTAGCAGTTTAGAATCTAGCTGTTTAGAGCCACCTGTTTACAAGCTATCCGTTCAGAGCCTTAGTCAGTATCGCTTGGTAAAATTTGTAGTTGATAGATTGTCTTCCCCGGTAATAATGGCGTATTTTGCTGAGCCGCGTATTCATCAAACCCTGCTCGATAGAACTCAGACAAAGGATGTCCAGATTGACCGCCGGGCACAGTCATTATCGCATTCTGCTCATCACCAGCTTGCACAATAAAGCGCTGAGAAGCACCAAATGACGCTCCTTGTACCGCAGGCATAAAGCTATCACCAAAACCTTCAACAACTGGCATATCTAACAAACCACTCAGTGCAGGCATTTGCTTAGAAAACGGATGTTGAATATTAAGCTGATTCACCTTGCCCCAAGCGAGATCGGTTAATAGCCCTTGCTCACTATGCTTAGCAAGTAACTTATCACGGCCCTCAACGTAGCTAGCCAACATAAACTCTTGCCAATTTTTATATGTTTTTGGCAACCAAGTTGCCGGCTGAAGCTCAATAAGTTGCCACATTCCCGGCTCAAGGCTGCGTTTTATTGGAGCTAAACTCAACGATGATTTTGCAAGCTCAGTTTCAAGTGGCGCAAAAGTGCTATCAATAAGCTGAGTGCGAAAATGACGCACTAAGGTGTAGCCAACAGAATCTGCACAAGCACAAGCCTGCCAGTTTTTTACCTGCTCTATATCATCCGCATAACGATTCGGGTCACGCTCAAGCAAGCTTAATAATAAACTTTGCCAGTCTTGTAAAAAGCGCGCTTGATTATTTAGTTGCAGCTGATAAAAATCGTCTATCGAAAAAACATTAGACTCAAATAACCTATCTCTAATCTGGCTGCTTCTTGCTCCTAGCGCGTAGCCTCCATCACCAAGTTGCTCATGCATCTTAGCCGATACGACTCGAGAGTTGCCTGACCATAATCTATCTTGCTGTGGGTTAACCACTTGCGGTAACTGCTGATTAGGCTTTTGCCAATTAACAGGTTGGAACTCAATAGGTGCTATTGCCACATTGCTCGGATTCGTTCTCGCGGGAAAAGCGCCTGCAGGTTTCCATGCCGCATTACCTGAATCATCTACCAGCAACATGTTTTGCACCGGGATCCCCATAGTTGATGCTAACTCAAGCCCAGCTTCAACACTGGTAATACTGTCTAAGTCCACCAGCTGAATATCAACCGCATAAGGCTGATGTGCCACCCAAGAAAGCGCGTATTTTTGTTCGCCAAGCTGCTTTACCGGCCCATAAGGTGAGATTTCAATTTCATAGTTAACCTCTGAATCAGCTAGCGCTATGGTTTCATTTTCAATATAAACTGGCGTTTGTGCATCAATAGCTACCCAGTCAGCGGTGTCGATATACGCATTGGTAAAGCCCCATGCAACCTTGCCGTTACTGCCAACAACAATTGCTGGCGCGCCCGGAAGTGACACCCCAGTGATCTGCACATCTTGCACTTGAGCAACTTTCGAATTTTGCAGCTTGTAGTTAAGTTGAGCACGATACCAAATAATCGGCACCGCAAAAGACAGATGCATATCATCAGACAACATCGCATTGCCGTTACTTGTTAAGGCTGATGTCACCGCCCAATTATTACTGCCGACCTCTACCGGCTCAATAATGTCCCTAGCAACTGCTTGGCTAAGTAATAACGGATCGAGCGCAGGAATGTTGCTGCTATCTAACGCAATAAGGCTCGAGTCCAATGCCGCTTGATAATGGCTTGGCTGTGTTACAAATTTGCGCATTTCTGGCCCAAACAGATGTTCAACTTGGGTCAAGGCTAAATCACGCTTTATGGTGTTGCCTTGTAGATCGAGATACATGCTAAAAATAACCAACAAACTGTCTGCTGGCAGCCAAGGTTTAGGTTTTGCACCTATTAACAGATACTCAAACGAATCAATACTTTGTGCCGCTAGTGCATCATTCACCCCTTGAGCATAAGTGGTTAGCAAGGTTAGATGTTGCGGCTGTAGCGTTTCAATAATAATGTTGGCGCGCTTACGTAATTGATGGAAACGCCGACGCTTATCTAAATCAAGAGCTTTTTCACCGAAGATCTCGGCGAGTTCACCCGCAGCATTGCGTCTAAGAAGATCCATTTGAAAAAAGCGATCTTGTCCATGAGCATAACCAAGACCATAAGCCGCATCTTGACGGTGATCGGCGCTAATAATTGCTGTACCTAAGCGGTCACGTTCCAACAAGACTTTGTTACTAATACTATCCGAGTTCACCGAATGGCTGAGCTTAGGCAGACTTGATGAAAATGCCCAATAAGTTCCTAATGCAGCAATCACTGCCAAAGTAACAGTAGCTATAACCGCTATTTTTATTATTTTATGCATTGCTTTAGCTGCTCCCTGCGCAGACTTGCGCTTTATCTATGCTAAACATTTATTTAATTGCCATCTTAAACTGCGTTACAACAATGTTAAACACTCATTTGAATTTTATCTTAGCTGCAAAGCTCAGCACTAATAACGGACTTAATTTTATAGCTAAATAATACCTAACGATAAGATGCTACTAGTACAGGCTATCGTTACTGCATGTAGTTACTGAGTGTAAGCCTATTAATACCGCTTTAATTAGATGAGTTTTATGGCAAACTAGCCGACTGTAAATTCTGGCGCTGAAGAGAAATTAATGGCGAAACCTAATAAAAAAGGTCCAACTCAAACCGTTGAGATCTATTGCGCTAAATGTAAAACCCAACTTTTTAAATACCGAAAAGGCGGCAAAGGTGCATTAGTTAAATGCTTTAAAGAACGCATTGTTGATGACTACACCACAACCCCATGTCAATGCCCAAGCTGTGAGCAAATCTTTGCCCGTGACACACTTATTCGCGGCGCACCAGCTTTTAAAATGGTTGGTGGTAAAGTCACAATGAAATAGCCGCCTTGGAATGAAGGTGATTGCATTTATTTTAGAATCGGTGTTACTAAGCAGAATGCTTGAACTTGTAGCTTCGTAGCTATCAATCGCCTGCAGCGGTTGCTGGACAGGATGTCTGAATGTCGTGATCACATGGTCAATGATGCTCCCTACATCATAATGACATTTCCCTTATCCCTATGGGTCAGATGTGAAGAAACGACCTTATCTGCAGACACTTCTTTGAAACCCTATAACTTTTTACGAAAGGCAAAGCTCTTGTAGCTCGGCCATAGCAAGTAGCATCCTGTAAACAAGCCAATTTGTCCCCTGCCTATCGTTTTAAAGATTGATAACGTCATTATCTCTCAGTATTCCGTGTATGGTGCGGAGAAAGCAGTACTTGATGCTCACGAAACTTCAACTGCTAACTTCTTCATGATTAAAGTGACTAAAGTAGGTGGTTCTGCACTCGATAAGACAGCAACATTTTGATAACATGCTAAATTTATAATGCTCGAGAAAGATTTGTAGCAAATCCCCATCAAGGCGCTTGGCTTTACGGGAGAAATATAAAAGAAATAAATAGTAGATAACATGCTATATCAAGCTGGTAAATGTTTTGGCTAGCTTAGCCATTAGCTGAATTTTAACTGGACGATTTTGGCACTGCTTTGTAATAAGCCGTTACTACATAGGGATAAGTAATGAAATACAGCCTCACCGCTATTCTAGCGCTTTCTATTATAGTTGCCCTTAGTGGCTGTTCTTCAACTTCAACTTCAACTTCAACTTCAACTTCAAAGTTTGCAGAAATAGAAAATGAAACATCAAATTTCTGTTCAAAATTCAATGGTATCAACAAGATGGGTAAAGAAATTAAAGTAACGCAATATACCATTAAAGTAGAAGAAATCGATGACTATGATAATAAGTCCGAAGCGAATAAAACAGTCATTTGCGCCGTATAGCACCAAGACCAATTATAGGCAAAAATCAAATAGTCGTTGTTTTGCTCCTAAGTTCGGCATTAGCAATATTACAAAGATTAATAGCTCATAATTACAATGACTTAAAACCTACCACTTCAAGAAATCTGTTCAATAATAAGGAAGATAACGTGCAGACTATCAACGGTTACCACAAAAAGTTTAACGGACTATTGGCGTTAACTTTTTCTCTTACTTTCGTCACAGCTTGTGATAGTGACGACAATCATACTCAAATACAATCAAGGCTTTTAACCGAAAAAGATTTTGCTAATAATAGTCGCTTACGTGCCAATCCCGAACAAGGCACAGTTGCTCTGTTTCTTGAGCCACCTTCGGCTACCGTAGAAGGAGACTCCAACGGCGAGTCAGGTTCAGACCTTATCCCTTACCAATATTCACGCACACTCAAGCATACATTTTGCTATGAAGATACTAATAGCGATTCAAATCACGCCATGGTGCTAAGCAATGGTAATGGCGAGAAAGTGCTAAGTATTACAGCCAATGATGAGTGTGTATCGGCTGTCATACCTGCGGGGGAATATCAGCTAGTACTGACCCACGGTCAGCATGTCGAAAGCACTGATACAACCTTTTTAGTAACAGCGCCTGATAATGGTTCGCAGTCAGACGGCAATAGCGTCAACTATTCCATGGTTTCCAAACTACTGTCGACAATTAGCAATGCTCTGATAAGCCCTGCTTATGCTGATACTAGCGATGATAATGTAACCACACTTATTTCCACCAATTCATGTCAAAATTGTGATTTATCGGGCGCAGACTTAAATAATGCCACACTCACATTTGCAGATTTGTCAGGCGCAGATTTAAGTGATGCCATATTAACTAATGTCGATCTTTTCGAGTCAACGCTCACAGGCACTAACTTTAGTGGCGCCGACATGAGTAACGGTGATTTTCGTGGTTCAGAAATGACCTATGCCGATCTCAGTAATGCCAATTTAACTGGTGCTTATTTTTCCAGCGCGCAACTATCGCCAGCCGATCTTGATAATGCGACGGTTACAGACACTGATTTTGATAACGCTAATCTTGTTGGCGCGACATGGATAGATGGCGGCATTTGCGATATCACCTCTGTCGGCTTTTGTAATTCAACTCCTGTTGCTGAAACAGCCCCTTGCGACTCAGTTAAGCAAGACGTTACCGATGATGGCAACACTGTCTATAAATGTTTATTACCTGCGATAGATAAAGAAGTTTGTACCACAGAGTACGGCGGTGTTGATGGTGCTACTCCAATAGAAAGCTGTGAAGCAAAAGATACTTCCGAGCTGATTACCTCTGTGAATCTTGTTGATATTTTTAGTCAGGTTAGCTCATCGTTTGATACCACCTTGGACAACGACTCTCCTATGGCCATTTTGGCTTGGGGTGGAGAAGGTGGTATTGGCTCAAATGGTGGACTTTGGACCTCTGGTGGTGACGGCGGTAAAAGCGGTTTTGCTTCAACGGTCACAACCCTTTCTCATTTCCTCGATGATTATGGACAAACATCATTTAACTTCTTCCTTGGTGAAAATGGCACATTGAGTAATATCGATGGTGACGGCGGTTCGTCGACGTTAGTCATGATCACGGAAAGTAGCCCTAGTTCACTTGAAGACGATGTCATACTGATTGCCGGTGGTGGTGGCGGTGGTGAATCATCTGGCTGGCTTAACGATGGCACAGATGGCGGTGCCGGTGGTGTTGCTGCCTCATCGATCATAGGTCAAGGAACGATTGGCATAGGCCAAGCCATTATTGATGTTGCCGACGGTGGCAGCACTGATGAATGGGGTAATGGTGGCAATGGCGCAGATGATGGCAAAGACGGTATTGGTGGCCAAGGCGGACAAGGCTATTTAGGCCGCAATAGTGAATGGGTCAATGGTGATCCTGATATAGGCTCCGATGGTAGAGGTGGCAATGCAGATGATAGCTTTACCGCTTCTGGTGGCGGTGGCGGCGGTGGTGGTTATGGCGGCGGTGGTGCTGGTGACGGTGGAGCCGGAGCCGGTGGCGGAAGCTGGTCGGTGATCCCTGCCACTACCTGTAACAGTGCGCCGACTCAAGACACAGCACCTTCAACTGCGGGTTCATCTGGTGATGACTTTGGCAGTAAAAATGGCGCTGTCGAAGTATGGATATTTCCAAAAGGCTGTTAGTTACGGGTATAACAAACAAAGAGCTGGCTCCTTGCCAGCTCTTTGTTAACTAGCTTGGGCAAAACCATCGTTTAAAAATACCTGCTGAAATTGGCAAAGCAACATCATTAAAGCGTATTTGGCGACATGCTGTTATAATGGCAAACAGCAACACAGTTATCAGCGTCATTCTGCGCCAAACCGATAACTGCAATAGATAAATCAGATACCTAATCGAGACTCGCATGCCGTTTTCTAAGCTTGGATTAAGCACTCCTATTGTTAAAGCTGTAACAGAGCTAGGCTACACTAGCCCGACTCCTATTCAGGCCAAAACAATCCCTGTTATTTTAAGTCAGCGTAACCTAATTGCCGCAGCGCAAACCGGTACAGGTAAGACAGCAAGCTTTGTGCTGCCAATCTTAGAGATGCTGAGTCAAGCGGAAACCCAACGCAAAAAGCGTATTCGCGCCCTGATTTTAACGCCGACTCGCGAGCTTGCTGTGCAGGTTGAAGATAATATTAGCCAATATGGTAAGCATTTAAGCCTAAACTCAATGGCTATGTATGGTGGTGTCGACTCAAAGCCACAGCGCGAGCGCTTGATTGAAGGTGTCGATATTCTAGTTGCCACACCAGGTCGCTTACTCGATATGTATACTCAGCGTGCGATTCATTTCGATGAGCTAGAAATTCTAGTGCTTGATGAAGCCGACAGAATGCTGGATATGGGCTTTATTGAAGACATCAATAAGATCATTGAAAAACTGCCAGTCGACAGACAAAGTCTATTATTCTCAGCCACCCTTTCACGCCAAGTCAAAGAGTTAGCGCGAGCGACGATTACTCGCCCAATCGAAATTTCAGTAACCCATAACACTGACAACAAACCTAAGATTGAGCAGTGGTTAGTTACCGTTGATAAAGACAAAAAATCGGCACTACTGAGCCATTTAATTCAAGAGAATAACTGGCAACAGGCGCTTATTTTCATTGAAACCAAACAAGGTGCAGCCAAGCTGGTTAGTCAGCTTGAAAAGCGTGGTATTACTACTGAATGTATTCATGGCGGCCGCAGCCAAGAAGTGCGTGAACAAATTCTGGCTGACTTTAAGTCAGGCAAAATCGGCCTACTTATCGCCACGGGTATTGCGGCGCGCGGCTTAGATATTGATGAATTACCATTGGTGATTAACTACGATTTACCTTACCCGGCTGATGAATATATTCACCGTATCGGTCGTACAGGTCGTGCTGGCGCTAACGGTGAAGCTGTTGCACTTGTTTCAAAAGATGACTTTAAAAACCTATGTATGATTGAGAGCCGTTTAGGCCATTTAATTGAGCGTAGAGAAATTGAAGGCTTTGCACCACGTAAAGAAGTGCCTATTTCAATTTTAAACTATAAGCCTAAAAACAAACCAGCTCCAAGTGGTGATAAAAAGCCACGCACTGATCGAGCAAAACCTGCACGCGATAGTAAGCCTAAGCAGCGCAGTAATGACTATCGTGATGACTACCGAAATAACAAAGGCACTAGCTCAGACAATAAGTCAGCACCTAGAGCTGAGCCCCAAAATAAGCCTTTGCCGCAAGATCCATGGGCTTTTTCAAAGTCTAAACTAAACAAGTAAGCAATACTTTCACTTGTCGATTCGTTCTGGCATTACATGCCAGAACGAAAACCACTTTCTTCCTATCTTTACTCCTTTAGCTAATTCCCTAAGCTGACTCTCTCACCTAACTCCCCCTAAGTTCACAGTTAAAGTAACAGTTAAGCACTACCTTATTTATTTGAGTTGTTTATACTTAACTCAAATAAAAAGGAATTTTATGTCTACATCTATCAAAAACTTAATAAGCAAATCGCCTAAAACCTCTCTACTGGTCTTAACCACAAGCCTATTGCTTATCGCTGTTGTCATAGCACTTTCATTTAATAAAAAACCAACGCTTTCTGATGGCACAATCATTATCTTGCCTATTGTCCAAACTGAGCCAAGCAATGAATTAGATTGGCAGTCTTATACGCGCATGGAGCAGGTGATAAATCAGCTAGGGACATCAGCTAACTCTCCGGTATTACTTGCAGAAGATGTCATCGCTTTACTGACTCAAACGTCCAGCTTTATTGGCGATCAGCAACCGATAGATCTAACTCGTTTACTTGTTGTTTCCGGCGCAGCTTTAATGGTTGAAGCCTCCCTTACAACCGCCCCAAACTTACAGCTCAATTATCGACTCATTAGTCAAAACCAAATTGACCAAGGAGTGTTGCAAGCTGATTCGGTTGCACAGCTCCAAACCAAGCTAATTGAACAAATAAAGCAATCAACCACTAACCAATTTACCCAAACCACCGACCAAGACTGGCTTACAGAAACGCTAGTTCAAGCACTTAAAGCCATTCAATATAATCAAGTTGATGTTGCCGAGGCAAAGTTAACAACACTATTAAACATAGAGCCCAATAACATTGTCGCCAGTCGGTTATTGGCACAAATAGAGCTGAAGGATCAGCAGCTAGAACAAGCCTCAAAGCGTCTTGAGCAAGCAGCTGAACAGGTAAAACCAAGTCATTTTCGTCAGCTTGCCAGACTCAAATTTATTGAGGCGCAAGCCAAACTCGAGAGCGACCAATTAGAGCTCGCGTTAAGTTTATTGTCTCAAGCAAGGAGTGCTGCCGCTAAGAGTCAAGACTGGTTATATTTAGGCTATATCGCCAATTGGTCGGGGCATATTAATCAGCGCCTTAATCGTTATGCTCAGGCTCGTACTCAATATGAGTTTGCAATCGATTACCTCAAAAGGTCAGGATCAGCAGCGGATCAAGTTAGTGCATTAAACAAGCTTGCAGAGCTTGAGTTTATTGAACATAACTACCGACAAGCCTACGATGCTGTAAGCCAGTCAGTTGTTATTGTTAGCCAAAAAAAGCTCACTCAACTTCATCAACAGACCTTTGCGTTATTATCTAAAATTGAAGATAAACGCTAACCTTGATTTGAATAGTTCAGCGCCATGCCCTGTTATTTAGATTTTGGCTTCCCCCTCATTCACTAACAGAGCATCAAACGCATATGTGCCTGTTATTGGTTCAACAGTTATTGGTTAAAGAGGTCCATAGCAGATTGACTCATGGCTCTGACACCTGTTTGAATTGTTGTAGGGTAATCAGGCGCAAATTGACTGGAATGCAACGATGGCAGCGACTCACCAGTTTCAATACTATGTTGGTAATCGCTCGGTGGCACAGCGCCTAACCAAAACAAAGTGATAGGTCGTTTCTCTGCAGTCAAACCGTATAAGCCAAAGTCTTCTCCAGCCATAACCGCATCCGCTTCTACCACATTATCAACGCCAATCTCTGCGCGGATACTCGCTTGCACTTTATTGGTTAATGCTGGGTCGTTATAGGTTGAGGGAATGCGTTCATCTTCGTGTACATACACCTCTGGATACAAAGGTTCATCAAGCCCAGCACTTATCGCAATGCCTTTAGTCAGCCGTTTTAAAGCAGCAATTTGCTCAAGCCGCACTTGTGGGTTATACGAGCGCAGCGTTAACTGTAACTTCACTTCATTTGAAATAATGTTGTGTTTTGAGCCGCCATGAATTGAGCCAACGGTAATCACACTTGGCTCTAGCGGTGATAATTCGCGGCTGGTAATCGTTTGCAGCGCTAACACTATGCGCGACGCTAACACGACCGGATCTTTAGTTAAATGTGGGTAAGCACCATGGCCGCCCTCACCTTTAACCGTGATATCAACTGAGTCCACATTAGCTAACGCATAACCCGGCGTTATTCCAACTTTACCTGCAGGGATTGAAGCACTCACATGCAGGCCAAGTACATAATCTGGTGTGGCAAAGTCAGTAAACAAGCCTTGTTTTAACATGGCTTTCGCGCCGCCGCCCACTTCTTCTGCGGGTTGGGCCACCATCATTAATGTGCCTTGCCAGTTCTCTTTATTGGCAACTAACTGCTGCGCGGTGCCGATAAGGCTGGTCATATGAATATCATGACCACAACCATGCATTACGCCCACCTCTTGGTTATTGGCATTTAAGACTTTAACCTTTGAGGCATAAGGTTTATCGGTTTCTTCTGTTATAGGCAGCGCATCCATATCGGCACGGATCATCACTGTTGGCCCCTCGCCATTCTTAAGTAAACCTACTACGCCATAACCACCAACTTTTTCCGTCACCTTAAAGCCTAATTCCCTGAGTTCTTTAGCCATACGCGCACTGGTTGCTTGCTCTTGATAAGACAGTTCAGGGTGCTGATGTAAATGGGTATATAGGGCTTCAAGTTGTGGCATTTTTTCGGCTGTTGATTCTGCAAAATCAGCTGCAAAACACGATGCGCTTAACGAGCAGCTAATTAACAGCGCTAGGGAGGAGATTATCGGTGTTCTCATCTTAAATGCCTCTAAAAGTCTATAGCTAACAATATTTTGCTTTCTAAGCTAACACAACACATTAAGTTGTAAACAGATTGTTACTCATCAAGATCATAAATAAACCAATATAGCCAGTGCCACCAGAGATACATTGGGATACACAAGTAGAGTGAATGTGAACTCCTGTTTAAATAAAACACATCAGCAGTTGAAGCTAAATTTGAAAATGTGATCTGCTTTCAAGATTTGTTTTTTTAATCTAATAAACCTTAGAAATTGCGTCCTTCAGTACGAGATCCTACCTCAATAAGGGTATAAGATAGCGCGCGTTTAAAAAGAGAATAATTCTCATTTGGTTAATAAGTTAAGGTGCTTAATGAACAAGCTCAAAGTTAGTGTACTGGCGATTGCCGTAAGTACAGCGCTCAACGCTCAGGCTCAAGAGGCCAAGGTAGATGATCAGTCAAATCAGCAAGCCAATGCCAAAGTGCAAGAGGTGATTGTTATTTCAGGTTCGCGTATGGAACAAGAAATTGAACAAGTTGCTGGCTCAATCATGGTGATTGATGAAGACGCCATTGAAAAAAGCATGAGTAATGACTTTGGTAGTTTATTCAGAAATGAATCTGCAATTGCCGTGAAAGGTGGTGCAGGTAAACCGACTTCTGTAACCATTCGTGGTATTGGTGGTAACCGTGTAATGATGGTTAAAGACGGCGTGCGCGTTAACAACCAATACGCTTCGCCGCTTGGTCCTGGCGCTGAAGGCACCGGCCGTGGTTTAACTGAAGTACAAAGCTTAAAGCAAGTTGAAGTCGTAAAAGCTGCTGCATCAACCATGTATGGTTCAGATGCATTAGGTGGTGTTGTGGTGATGCGCACTAAAGATGCCAGCGATTACCTAATGGGCGATGACTATTACGTATCGCTAAACACAGGCTATAGCGGTATTAACAACGAATACAGCGCCGGCTTTACCAGTGCGGCAGCCTATAATGGTTTTGAAAACCTATTAACCTACCAACACCGCACAGGTGAAGAGCTTCCTAACTACTACGACACTCAGCCTGACAGTGATCTAGTACAAGACAGCGTATTGTTTAAAAGCAAATATCACTTCAATGACTACACCTCAGTGCAGCTAACGCTAGATTACCTAGAGCAAACGCTTAAGCGCTGGGAATACGAGTTTGATGATAAGACTGGCGCGCTAGACGAAAACATCGATACTGACCGTGATACCCAAGTTATCAATGGTGCGTTACAACTGGTTTCAAGCAAGCCAACGCAAATGCACGACTCACTCACAGTAACCGCTTACTTTGGTAAAACAGAGCAGTTAGAGCACAGAGATTACTTTGGCACCATCAAAGCTAAGCCAGAAGATCTATACGGTCTAAACGAAGTTCGCGATTACAACTTTGAAGATGAGCGCATTGGTATCAACAGTACCTTTAGTAAATATATTGGTGGTGACAGCTATGGTCATCAAATCACCTATGGTTTGGACTATGAATTCTCAACAATGTCTCGCCACCGTGAAGTCAATGATCCAATAACAGGCGACACCACAACACCATTTACCTTTGCCGCCACTGACAGTCAGCGTCTAGGTATTTTTGTGCAAGACGATGTGACCTTGCTTGATGGTGATTTAAACTTGATCGCCGGTCTACGTTATGACTATTTCGATAACACCCCTGATCAGCAGCAAGCGATTGATGCAGGTAAAGACCCCGCCGATTTCCAATCTATGAGTGACAGTTTCTGGTCACCAAAATTGGGCTTAGTTTATCAACTATCAGACTCAGTGAGTGTGTATGGTCAGTACGCTTACGGCTATAAAATGCCGACACCAGACCAAAAATGGGGTGAGCTAGAAGTTGACGCAGGCTCAATGACAGATGTACTTATTCAAGCAAACTATGACTTAGAATCAGAACAATCACATACTTGGGAAATTGGCGTTCGCGGTAACCACAGCGACACTAACTACGAGCTAACCGCTTTCTACACTCAGGCAAAAGATTTTATCGACTGGCAGTATGTGAGCTTTAAGCCACCAAGCATTTCTCCAGGCTGGCCTCCAGTAATGGTGCCAATGGAGTTCAAGTACCAGTACTACAACCGCGATGAAGTGATTTTGTACGGTGCTGAAGCGCAAATTAACCATTGGTTAACTGATAGCATTGAGCTTTGGGGTAATATCTCTTACACCTATGGTGAAGATGAAAACGGCGATTACCTCAACAGTGTGAGCCCATTAAAAGGTAACGCTGGTGCTAATTGGTATACCGATATTGCCGATATGGAAGCTGACTTTGGCGCTGTTGTGCGCTGGGCCGACCATATGAGCCGCACTAACGATATCGAACTTGCTCAAGAAGATATCTGTGCCATGGGCATTTGTATTCCAAAAGAACAGTTCAATGAAGTATACGGCACCAACGGTTACGCAGTTATGGACTTAACCTTTGGCCTACGCATTGACGATAACTGGAAGCTAAGAGCGGGTGTTTATAACCTGTTCGATAAAGAGTATATCGACTATGCCGACGTTGCAGGTCAGTCTGTGTTCTTACTTGGTGCCAGCATGAACCTAGACAAAGAAGACTTCACTCAACCGGGTCGCTACTTCAATGTAAGCGTGAACTACCAGTTCTAAGCTCAGTAAGTTTTAGTTAAAACATAAAAATGCAGCCAATGGCTGCATTTTTTATTTACTTATATCGCTGTCACCATCCTTGCTAACAACCAACAACCATCTATAAACGATAAGTTAAGGTCAGCTTAGCATTACGCTCTTCACCTGGCATACCACCTAAGAACATAGCTTTGCTGTAATACTCTTCGTTAAATAAGTTATTAACGTTTAACTGTAATTTCCAGTCATCAACATCATAGCTAATAGCCGTATCTAGCACTGTGTAGCTTGGTACATAACCATCAGGAATACCAAATGAGGTTGAGTTAGTGCTGCGCTCATCAACATAATTAGCACCAAGGCTAATATTGATAGGGCTTGCAAGCGAGAACCAATCTGCGCCATAAGTCACCCATGCACTTGCTGTTACATAAGGCACACCTTTTTGGCGGGTATCGTAACTTGAGCGAGTCGGATCTTTCTTATCACGAGCATCTTGGTAAACCGCATTAACGTTAACCATCCACTGCTCATTAAGGTGTGCGTTCATGTCAAACTCAACACCTGTAGTTTCTTCACTACCGTTGTAGTAGTACTTAGGCACGCTTGGCCCTGAAACGCCTTCATCGTAATCTGGGTTAGTGTATTGCAAGTTAGTACGTGAACTCTTAAACAACACTAATGATGCCAACATTTGGTCATCGAAAGCTTTAAAGCGCATACCTAAGTCATCACTGACAGACTCGCTGTCATCTCTATCAGTATCATTACCTGCAATGCTACCTAGAATGCTATAAGCTGTGCGGCCTTTAGAGTGGTTAACAAAGAACGATAGATCGTCAGTTGGCATGTAAGTCAAACCTAAGTTGTAAGTAATGCCATCATCTGTGGTATCCGCCTCTGGTGTTGGCGCTGCTCGGCTTGAGCTATAACGCGGATCAACACCTAAATGCTCGTAAGTTTGTTTGATTTGGTTAAACGCCACACCAATGCGCGATGTAAAACCATAACCTAAATAACCTACATGCTGCACGCCAACGCCCCATGCACTCACGGTTTTATCATAGTTACTGGTCAGTAGTGGGTCGTAATCCTCAAAGCTGCCCTCACCCCAGTTTGGATTACGAATGTCGTAAATATACGGCAGGCTGCCTTGGTAAATAGTATTACCATCGTCATCTTTTATTACTTTATCTGCGTCATAAATTGAGTATTGTTTAAATGCAATGGTTCTATCTTCATAGTTGGCATTAATCAATAATTCATTGTCGATATCACCGATTTGGAAGTCATAGCGAAGATCGGCAAAGTACTGCCAAGATGACTCATCAGCATCTACTTTTCGATACTCTTGACGACGCGCCGCAAATGGATAAAGCACATCGTCTTCTACTAGCGGCGCACGTGGATCGGCATTAATTACGCCACCTCGATCCCAATAAACATAGTTGTAGGCACCGGTTTGACGGGCAAAACCTGACGTGTAATCACGGTATTGCAGCTGCTGATTCAAAAATAGGTTATCGCTAAAATAGATATTATGGGTCAGCTTAAAGCGGAGTTCTTCGCCTTCGTTATCTTTCGCCATTGGCGAGATAATCCCTGCGTGACCAAATGCATAAGGGGTTAACCCATCGCTTGATGCCAACGAGTCTGCAAGCTGTTTGCGCTGTGCCTCTGTTAGCTGAATGCCCTTGTTATTCGGATCATTAATTAAATCTTCCCACGTCACTTCGCCGGCAGTTTTACCGCCAACAGATTCAGCATTGAAAATACGGATAGGATGACCAATTGAGTCAACAGCAATGGCATCTTTGATATAAGTAGCAGCAAAAGTAAGATCTTGGCTGTCATTGACCACATATTTAAGTGAGGTATAGATTTCATCGCGGTCAGTACCAATATCACGGTAACCATCGCTACGTGCCGATTTAGCCACAACGCGATAAGCCAAATCATCAGTAATGGCCGCCGTGCTATCAACTTCAAGAGAGTAAGTATCCCACTGGCCGACTTCGGCAGTAAAACTGTGGTTAGCTTCAAACTGGGGTTTCTTTTCAATTAAGTTAATCACACCACCAGCACTGCCCATACCATAAAGCCCTGTTGCTGGACCTTTTAGCACTTCAACCGACTCAACGTTGGTTAATGAGCGCGTCGGATTAAAGGTATTACCTAAGCCCGCACCACCATACATGCCATCGTAAGTGTAGTTAGCGCCTAAACCACGGATCACTAAGTTATCGCCGATACCATAGTTGTTACCCGCTTGAGTTACACCACTGATATTACGCACGAGATCTTGCAGGTTAGTGACTGCCTGCGCTTGAATAAGCTCTTGATCCACCACCACTACTGCAGCTGGTGTCTCCATTAGCGACATATCAGATTTGGTCGCCAAACCTGAATTCATCACCACCTGATTCTGGCGGCCATAAACCGTAATACGCTCTACATTATCAAGTCCCTGCACTGCTTCTTCTGCGTAAGCCATCGCTGGTAAAAATGTTGATGCGCATGCAATTGCTAACATTGAATAGCGAAAATGTTTCATCAATTAACCCCACTTTAGTATTATGCGGCAGGATGATAACGATTCTCATTAGCAAAGCAACATCTGTTTCAATACTGATACATTTACATTTTGCTTGTGATTGTTTTTGTTTAATTTTATTTAAATTGTTTACAATGTAAATTTACAACTAGTCTTTACAAAGCAATAAGATACGTGACCTAGATCACACTCAACAATGACAAGCCCTCATACTTAAGACTTCACATTGTGGTAGGGAATAATTTGCGGATAAGCGCGGCAGTAATCAACTAAGTAAGCCGACAAGCGGTCATAAAGATCATCTTTAATATAGGGTTGTTCTTCACTAAAAATACGGCTGTCTAGCTCTGTTGGCAGTACAAAATTGGCTAAGCGATTAATGTCAGCTTCTATAGAAAGTCTAGTTTCAATACTAAAGTGTTGTGCTAACGGAAACTCAGCCGAAAGAAACGCTTTCCTTAAGAAAATCAGCATCTCATCAAAACTGTCATCCCAGTTTAAATTACTATTAGCCTGCGCTTCCCAAGCTAGCAACTCTAGCACTCTAATGATTTCGCCTTGTAAGCTAGTGGGAGGGACAGAAAAAGGCACTAAATGCTCCCATATCCACAAGACCGTATCTGCATTCGTTGGCTTAATTGTAACCTGAGTGATTGGCGATATAGGGTTAGCTAATTCCATGTCTGCTACCTTTGTTATTATACCAATTAGTATTATGCTCAAATCAGATGCATAATTTTTGCCCGTCACTCAAATAAGGTCAACGACTAATTTTTCTAGCGCGGCTCAACTTTCCCCCGAGCAACAACAATAACATCACCATCAAAGGGAGCGATAAGCTGCCAGCGTGGTAGTCATCATCAATATAGATATCATCTCTATCACTGCTTTCTAATGGCAGCGCATACAGGCTATCGAAATCATTCGAGCTGACCGTCGCCACTATGTCACCATAACCCACTTCGTATAAATCAATCAGCACATCATAATGATCTGTGCGGTAACCCAAATCTAAGGTGGTTAATACCTCAAAGTCGTCATCGGTTGCATTGCCAAAAATCGTGAATACATCGGTAGTGTAATAATGCTCCCAAGGCCCACCATTACGACTCAAATAAAGCTCAGCAAATACCTCTGCTCGCTCATTAGCGTAGTAGCCTTCAACATCGGCATCGAACGTCACACTAAAGGTTTGATAAAAACCGTCGTAATCGTTATCGACAAATAAACGGCTATAAGCATCGTAAATATAAAAATCTCGGTAGACTCCATTTGCAAACTGCAGATTGGCATTACTTTTCTCAGCAATTTGTTGAGTCTTTAACGCCTTATCAATATGGTTTTGCATAACTTGCTCACGAGTGAGTTTTGCAGGCCGCGCCTCATCGCCGTCAAGCCCCTTAGCTTGCAAAAGCCTTTGCTGCTCAAGCTTACTGATTTGTAGCTCAGATAAAGTATTGCCATATTGAGCCGGTTGAGCACTTTGCTCACCGCTGGTAACTGTTTGCGCAATTGAGATGCTTTGCGGCTGAGAAAGCAGACTCACATCCGAATTAGCAATCGCTGGCAGAACGGCCCCCATTGATAATGTCAATAAGCCAACATTCAGCACTCGCATTAACCTGCTCTTTTGATTACCTATGTGGAGCTTATGATTGTGTTTTGTGTTCATCTTCACCTCGAAATACTTGCTTAATGAGGCTATTAGAGTCCACTGAGTGTGAACAGAAGCTGAACGTAAAAAAGCGGATGCGCTTCAAAAGCGCCGTCCATGGCTCTACTAGAGCGACCCAGTATTAGCTTACCTAACCGTACAAACTAAATTTCTTTGTTATTTCTCGAATAACTTCTGTTTCTCCGAATAAGCAAATTCCAAGGTAATTCAGCTCTAATTCTGGCGTTTCCTTGGTCCTGGATTGCTGCACAATTGACCCACCTTCGATCATTGTATCGACAAAAACGGTGAATTTTATTCCTCGGGTCAGGGCCTCTTCTCTCACCTTCCTAATTTTATTTGAGTTATCTGCTTTCAAGACGATAAATGGGTAATGAGATACACCACTGTAAAGATTGCTATCGCGATCTGTATAGTCAACATAGACTGCATCATCAGATGCCAGTAGATTCGACAACCCAACACTCATATGACCAAGAACATTAACAGTCCGTCCAATATCCATTTTTTTATTTAGGACCGCCACAAATCGTTTTTTCGTTTCATCTGGTAGATTATTCATTAATTGACCTTATCTGCTAAAACATAGCTCATGTAATTGTTGGATCTACTATAGATAGCTTTACACGAAATGTGCTTGCATTTATTGTGGTAAAAATAAACATTCCACAACAAAAATAGATAATGGACAAATTTAACGAAAGAATCTTGCAAGAATTAGCTATTAACGGAAGGATCACAAATGCAGAGCTAGCACAAAAAATTGGCCTATCTGCATCAGCATGCTTACGTCGAGTTCAAGAATTAGAAAGTAAAAGCATCATTAAAGGCTACCGTGTCGTGCTCGATAACAACGCTCTGGGTCGCGGATTTGTTGCATACGTTACAGTCGGTCTTTCTACACATACAAGCCAAGCACAGAAAAGCTTCGAAGATGCCATTTCCCTATCACGTGAAGTGGTTGAGTGTCATAACGTGACAGGAGGGTTTGAGTACTTATTACGAGTAGAAACTGCTGATTTAAAAAGCTATAAAGCATTTCACTCTAGCACTCTTGGAATGCTCCCCCACGTAGCTATGATTACAACTCATGTGGTAATGGAGTCAACCAAGGATGAACGTGCATAATCACAAATTAAACAGGAGCTGGATATAGGACATACTTGCAACGATTTCTATATCTACTGCCAGTTCACAACCACACTTATCATTCATCTACTCACCACGTCACTGAAGTGCTCGCACGTTCAGTAACAGACTATAAATAGGCAAAAGCCTTATCATTCAGAAAGCTCTCCTCAAAGCAGCTTACAGCTACAAGCAGTCCAATCTGCCACATTCAGCCCGTGTTCATCTAATCTTATGTATATCTATGGCCTAACTTGGCATAGACAGGATAGCTCTCGCCTTATACTTATCTAGACCTTGGCATACCTGAGTCATATCTAAGCCTTGGCTTTAGCATAAGCCAAGCTAATGACTAATCGAATAGGATCTTTTAAACTGGCTGTATCTCAACTCTTTGGTAGCGTTAATGAAAACTGCTTTATTTACTATATTGGTCGCACTTTCACTTTGCACAGCCTCCCCAGTCATGGCGGCTAGTGTGCATGGTTATACAGCGCTGTCAGCAGTTGCAATGAATGCAAACAAACATCAGCAGCAAAAATTAAAGGTCAGCAGTAAAGAGCAAGCAGTACAGTTGGCCAAGCGTCAGTATCGCGGCAAAGTGCTAAAAGTGCAGTCGAGTCGAGTAAATGGCAACCCTGGTTATAGCGTAAAGCTGCTGTCGAATGACGGTGTGGTGTTTTATGTCAAAGTCGATGCCAAAACAGGTCGTGTTTCTCGCAACTAACTATAGGTTGTTGCTTGCAACGCTTTATTATCGCGCCGTACAACAAGGGACCAGAGCATGAGATTGTTATTAGTTGAAGATGATTTAGAGCTGCAAGCAAATTTAAAACAGCACCTTATTGATGCTAATTACACCGTCGATAGCGCCGATGATGGCGAGATAGGTCTGTTTCAAGGCCGCGAGTATAACTACGATGCCGCCATTATTGATGTTGGTCTGCCTAAGCTTGATGGTATCGCGCTTATTACCCAGTTAAGAGCGCTTGAGATTGATTATCCTATTCTTATTTTAACCGCCCGTGATAGCTGGCAAGACAAGGTTGAAGGCTTAGATGCGGGTGCTGATGACTACCTGACCAAGCCATTTCACCCAGAAGAATTAGTTGCACGCTTAAAAGCACTCATTCGCCGATCTGCGGGTAAAGCCAGCCCGATTATCACCAATGGCCCCTTTAGCCTCAACACCAGCAGCTTGGAGATCACTAAATCTGGCGAGACCATAAATTTGAGTGGTTCTGAGTACAAACTGTTTGAATATTTAATGCTGCATATTGGCGAGGTGAAATCAAAAACCGTACTAACAGAGCATATTTACGATCAAGATTTTGATTTAGATTCAAACGTGATTGAGGTGTTTATTCGTCGTTTACGTAAAAAACTCGACCCAGATAATCAACTCGGCCTGATTGAAACCCTTCGTGGCCAAGGCTATCGCCTTGTCTCTCTTAGCAATCTGAATAGTTAACCAATGCATCGACTTAAGCGTTTGCCTCAACTTATGCAATCATTAAAGGCGCGCCTTATAATCAGTGCGATGCTGCTCATCTTAGTGTTATTGCCCATTGTTGGGTTAACCCTAAATGATGCCTTTAAACTGCAAGTCAAAAGCGCTTCAGTGAAAGAGTTAAAAGCCTATGTTTATTCCATTTTGGCGGTGACCGAGGTCGATAACCAACAACTGCTCATGCCCGAAGTATTAGTAGAAAATCAATTTAATGTGATTCAATCAGGGCTCTATGCGCTAATTACGGTACCTGTAAAATCAACTGAAGACTTAGCAAATAACTCAGCACAAGTTGACGCCCCAAGAATAAACGCTACGGAAATAAACAGCGCACAAAAAGTCGCTTGGCGCTCTAACTCATTACTTGGTATCGATCTCACATCTGCCATTACCACTGCTATTCATAGCGGCCCCGTGTTTCCTCAACCATCAAAAGGCCAAGGCGAGTTTAGTGAGATAGAGCTAAACAACGAGCCTCACTTAGTTTATGGCTTTAGTGTAAGTTTTGAGACTCAGCAAATTGATAGTCAAGGCAATGAGCAGATGCAGCGCTTTCCTATTACTGTTTATATCATTAAAGATCAGAGCGACTATTTGCAGCAGGTTAACGAGTTTAATCAACAGTTATGGCGCTGGTTATTACTGTTAATGCTAGCTTTGCTCACCATTCAAATATTGTGGCTATGGTGGACACTCAAACCGCTAACACGATTACAAAATGAGTTGGCCGCCATTGAAAGCGGTAAAGCAGATCAAGTAAAAGGCAGTTACCCAACTGAGCTAAATGCTGTAGCAAAACAACTTAATACCCTACTCAACACAGAGCAAAATCAGCGCAAGCGTTACCGTAATGCCCTAGCAGATTTAGCCCACAGCCTAAAAACGCCGCTGGCGGTAATACAAAGCCAAAAAGACTTAAACCAACAATCAATTGAACAGGTTAGCCATATTAATCGTATTATTGGCCACCAGCTAAAACGCGCACAATCAGCCGCTGGCTCTGCCTGGCATTTAGGCATTGAGGTAGTTGAAGTCTCAGATAAATTAGTACGCAATTTACCTAAAATATATTGTTCACCGGCAATTAATATCACTGAAGATATCGACAGAAGCGCCGTGTTTAAAGGCGATGGCAGTGATTTAACTGAAATGCTCGGCAATCTACTCGATAACGCCTGCAAAGCAGCATCTAGCCAAGTGGTATTAAGAGTTAAGTCAACGAGTACTCATTTGCTAATAGATATTGAAGATGATGGCGCAGGAATAAATACAGAGTTGCACTCGCAAATCTTAGAGCGAGGATTCCGAGCTGATACATATAATCAAGGGCACGGTATTGGTTTAGCAATTGTTCGCGATCTAGTTGATAGTTACCAAGGCGAATTACAGATTGGCCGTTCTCAACAACTCGGCGGAGCTAAGTTTCAGCTTAGCTTTAAACACTAGCTAATTCATTTTAGATTACCTAAAACCGCATTTTCACTTTCAGCTTCTGTTCATCTTGGCTTTTTTATACTGCTGCTAACGTATAAAAAGGTCAGGAGTTCACATGAACAGACTCAAAAAATGGTGTTGCCTGTCACTTGTTATCGCTATGCCTTTGATAATGCCAGTGACCGCAGTCAACGCCGAACAAAACCAGTTTGAGCAAACTCAATATAGTGAGGGGCAACTTGCACAAATGCTGGCACCTATCGCCCTTTATCCCGATAGTTTACTGACCCATATTTTGATTGCCGCAACCTACCCACTTGAAGTGGTTCAGGCACATCGTTGGCAACAATCAAAACAACACTTATCGACCCAAAAACAAATCGATAACGCCCAGGATAAAGATTGGGACCCAAGTGTGGTGGCGCTGATTGCTTTTCCCAATGTATTGCAAAAGCTCAGTGAGGATCTTGATTGGACCCAGTCATTGGGTGACGCTTTTTTACAAGATGAAGCTCAGGTGCTCTCCAGTATTCAAATACTGAGGCTGGAGGCTGATAATGCCAATAGTCTTGAGCAAATGGAGAACATGCAAGTCACTCGGGTGAGTAATCAGATCATTATTGAGCCGGTACGCAAAGAAATTGTATATGTACCCTACTATGACCCAAGAACCGTTTATGGCTACTGGCGCTGGTACCGATATCCTCCGGTGTATTGGGCGGTTTATCCAGGTTACGTTAGACCCAGTTATGGCCATTTTTATTGGCGCGCAGGCGTGCACATTAGCTTTAACTATTACTTTAGCGCATTCCATTGGCATAAGCGCCATGTGGTTGTAGTGCATCACCATAACTCGCATAAATACCGTCACCGCGGCCGTATTGTCACTAGTCAAGGTTCAAAACGCTGGGCACATAAGCCACATCACAGACGCGGTGTGGCTTACAGCAATGGCGCTTTAAGACATAAATATAAAAGCCATCATCCTATTCGCGTATCAAACAAGGCAATAAATCCCAATACGCCCGATAAAGTGCAGCATAAACGTCAGCAGCAGTTACGTAGCAAGCTGCACGCAAATACTAGGCTAAACCAAAAGTCATATAAACAATCACACAACACGCAATTTAACCAGCAAAGCAATATGTCGCGAGTAAACAAGCCACATAAAGTTCAGCGGCATAAAACGCCTAGGCAGGAGCATAGAGCAACAAATAGACAAAAACATAAAAGCACTCAAAAACAGACTCACAGAGCAAGGCCTACAACGCGCAGCCACAATCAGCCAAAAATGAGAAAAGATTGATATATTTTACCCATAAAAAAATGCCGCTACATTTTCGTTAGCGGCATTTTTATCAAGCTTGGAAACCAACTAAATGGTGCATTTTGTTTCAGTCGTTAACTGGCAAATATATTGCTGTATTAACTGCTCTATTTCTTCAAAGCGCGGACGCAATGCCACATTAGGCTGCATACAATCGGCTGTTAACGCATTTAATTTAACGAATACTGCTGCTTGTTCATCAGCCAAGTACTGCGCTTTTTCACTCGGCACTAAGCAGTTTTGAATAAGATCATCAATAAAGCAACCTAACGCACTCACTTCAATGCTTTCCATTGCTTCTCTTTGTAATGGTGGCAATAAACTCAAATTAGTTGCTGCGCCAAAGTCTCCAAACAAAATCTCTGCATTAGCGTTATACATAGTGTTATGCGCGTAAATATCACCATGGCTGACTTGGTTTTGGTGTAAATGCTTAAGGCCTGATGCCAGCTGCGCAACCATTTTTAAAATAGTCAGCAGTTCAAATTGAGTTTCGGCTGAAAAGGTATCTCTGGTACAAGTTTCTAGTGATGGCGGTAAACCTAAATTTTGATATTGATTCGGTATGAGCTCCATCACCAATGCCGCTTTATCAGCTTCATTAATTTGCGCTATAACCTTAATCAGATTTGGGTGTTGCCCAGCCTGTAAGCAATTTGCTAACTCGTTTTCAGGGAAACCATCGCTGGTCACCTCCCCTTTAAAAACTTTAACGGCGATATCAATACTTGTCCCAGCTAATTCAGTTGGTTGAGTCCGCCATTGAGCACGATAAATCACACCTGATGCCCCTTGACCAATCACTTGTTGTAGCTCAATGGCTTCAGAGCTAACACTTGCAACGGTGGCCTCTTCGGTAATCGCTTTAATCCCAGGCGAGTCGGCATTAGCAATAGGATTGCCATCAATGGCAAGCCAGCTAAGCTTTGGCAATTGAAACAACCAATTAGGCAGACTAGTCATCGCATTAGCAGACAGGCGAGCTAAGCCTAATGCGGTACAATTTGCCATGCTATCAGGCAAAGAAGTTAACTTGTTGCCTGCAAGAGCTAACTTTTCTAGTCGATACAAGCGCCCCATGTCTTCAGGTAAAGACTCAATTTGATTGTCAGTCAAAATAAGCCAACGCGTTTGCTCCGGTAGTGACAGCTCAGGCACAGATGTTAGCTTATTAGATTTAAAGCTAATCATTTCAAGCTTTGGACAACGAGCAAGCACCAATGGCACAGAATCAAAGTTATTATTGGTTAAAAATAGAATTTTTAGATGAGTGAGTTGCTCTAAATTGTCAGGCAGTTCACTTAGGTTATTGTCAGATAAATCGAGAACTTCTAGGCTATCAGCCAAGTTAAAAATAGCTTGAGGAAACTCGGTTAAACCTGCCGCAATTTGTAGGCGCTTACAGCCCTGTAATTGTCCCGACATTAACTGCTCAATAGTGTGCAAAACTCAGACCTTATCCGTATCTAAAAACAGCCGGCAATACTATAGGATAAACAGCACCACACCAAGAACCAATTAATCTATAACCCAAAACAAACCTTATTTAACTAACGATTTTGTAAGCGCTCTTATAATAGCTTTGCTTGATCTTTATTGATTTTGTGGCGTATTGATAACTGACATTAAATAAAACATAGTCAGTAACTTGGTTTCATATGAGGTTATAAAATGAAAAGCTCCCAAACTGCAAAAGTACCAGCAAGCCGCCTATCGCGATTATCCTCTTTAGGCGGTTTGGCCTCTCGCGTTGCCGGAAATGTATTGTTTGAGGGCGCGAAAAAACTCAGCCAAGGCCAAGCTCCCAAGCTGCAAGACTTAGTATTAACCCCTCAGAATATAACTCATGTTGCTGACAAACTTTCTCAAATGCGCGGCGCAGCGATGAAAGTCGGCCAAATGTTGTCGATGGACTCTGGCGAGTTAATGCCAAAGGAGTTAAGTGAGCTATTAGCTAAGCTACGCTCAGAGGCAAAAATGATGCCTCATAAGCAGCTTATCGATATTTTGAAGCAAAACTGGGGAGCCGATTGGTTAAGTCCGTTCGCCCATTTTGAGCTGCGCCCTTTTGCTGCGGCATCCATTGGGCAAGTGCATCAAGCAACACTGGCAAATGGCAGCAAACTCGCGGTAAAGATTCAATACCCGGGGATCCGCAACAGCATAGATAGCGATATTGATAATGTCGCCTCTTTATTGCGCCTGTCTAAGTTAATTCCGCAAAATGTGCAGTTTGATAACTTACTAAATGAAGCAAAAAAACAACTGCATAGCGAAGCCGATTATCAAATTGAACTTGAGATGCTCAATAGCTACCGCACACTACTTGCAGATGATCCCAGTTTTGTTATCCCAACCCCAATCGCCACATTATGCACAACCGATATTTTGGTGATGGATTATATAGATGCCACCAGTATCGAGTCTGTCGCCCATGAAACTCAAGCGATACGCGATACAGTAGCCAGTCAACTGCTCACGCTATTTTTCAGAGAACTATTCGAGTTTGGCTTAATGCAAACCGACCCTAATTTTGCCAACTTTCAATATCAAGCTGATCAACAAAAAATCGTGTTACTTGATTTTGGTGCGACCCGAAAAATTCCGCAGCATTTGTCTGAGCAATATAAAGCATTAATGTGCGCCGCTAAAAATAATGACCGCACGGCAATGGCTGATGCAGCGCAAAAAATTGGCTTTTTTAGAGACTCCATTGACGATGCTCAAAAATCGCTAATATTGGATATTTTTTATGAAGCTTGCGAACCTCTGCGCGCAGAAAAAGCCTATGACTTTGGCACTAGTAACTTAGCTCAGAGAATTAAAGCCGCTGGAATGTCGATAAGTTCAAACGCAGACAAATGGCATACACCACCTGCAGATGCGATTTTTATCCATCGTAAACTAGCAGGTATGTACTTATTGGCATCAAAGTTAGAGGCTAAAATTAACGTCAACGCCATTTTTGAAGATATGCTACAAAAGCAAAATATTGAACAAGCTGCTGTATAAGCAGCTTATTTTAGTCCTTATCTAGCGCTTGCAAGATAACCAAGAGCCACTAGCTATATTTTTGGTTACGTTCTTCTTTGAGGAGCTCTTGCCCTTTAGTAATCGCGATTACCGCTTTAGATTTAAATTCACGGCGATACAGAGTTACTACAACAAAAATGCTGGCAGCGATAAAAGCAATAGGGTGAAAGAACCAACATAAAGCAGCCATAGAAAAGTAATATGAGCGCAATCCATAGTTATAAGAGTGGGTTGCTTGATCTTGCACTGTCGCCATCTGTTTAGCATAACGACGTAAATTCTCATTTTTCCCCTCTTTATCAACTGGCGCAGCACCAACCATCACGTTCAAAAAACCATATTGACGCATTGACCAAGTAAATTGAAAAAACGCCATAATAAAGATAAAGGTCAACATGCCGAGTTTCACCTGCACCAAGGCATGATTTGGCTCTGCCGCAAAAGGGATCGTGGCGATCACCGCTTCTAAGCGTTCAACTTGGGCAAACAAGGTTAAAACACCGGCTAATACTAGTAAGGTGGTCGATGCAAAGAAAGCAATATTTCGTTCAAGGTTAGCAAGCAGTGCCGCCTCACCAACCCTCACTTCTCGCCCAATAAGCTCATGCATCCAATGAATGCGATGTTGATGCAAGCAGCGGGCAATGCAGTTCGTTGTTTTAGCCTTGCGTTTAGCAAAGTAGGTGTAGCCAACCCAACTCGCAATAAAACAAAAAGGAGCAACGAGATCGAGTAACGAAATAGCCATCGAGGATTCCATTTTAGAAAAACCATGTTAAGTAACGCTGTAATACGGACAAATTACAGCAGTCAATTTATTGAAGTGGTGGTAAATATTGCTATTAACGCTTAGCTTGTAGATCTTGTTTGACGATTTCTAATGCAGCTAAGGCAACATCGGTATCGATATTGTTACTTTCTAAAAGAAAGATAAGATCAACCGCAAGCTTCACCTCTTCAGCAGCACTTGCTAATCCACCAACGGATAACTCTTCACTCATTTTTAAACTCTCTTACGCAGTAACAAGACCAACAGAAAATAACAACGCGCTAGTATACTCAGTCCGTTAATTCGCCTCAATTAGCAAACAGCATATCCGACCTTTGTTTTTACTTAATCAAAATATGCCTATTTAGCGCTTACTAAGGCTTTATTACCGTTTAAAGCCTAGATATACTCGCATTATTAAGGCACAACCTTCGTTGTGCATAGCAAACACAAAGGCACAAAACCTCTATGGCAAAGATGGATTTCTCGGTGATCAATGACACCACAGCAAAATCTTTTATCGAACAAAAAAACCTAATTAAAAGAGTCTTTAAAGGTAATACTGTTCTCTGCCCTGTGTGCAACCAAGCACTATCAATGAAGCTTCCAGTAAAAGGCCAAGAAGATAGTGTTTCTGGTATTTGCTGTAAAAAAGGCTGCACCGATATCGAGCTTGATATGGAGCTAGTAATTTAGCTTCAGCCTGCATTGCATGAACTCACCGATACTTTAAGGCGATAGTTCACAAGCAATCTCTCACCTGCAAAGGTCGATATTTGTAAAAACAAAAAAGCTGCAGGCATTCTCATGCTGCAGCTTTTTAGTTATTAACCTATGCAATCAAAATTGATACGTCACACCAACACCAAACCCACTCGATGCCATATCAAATAAAAAATCGTTATCTTGGTAATCCAGATCGATATATCTGAAGCTGTATTTTAAATCCCAATTGTCGCTCAGGTTTTGATTCAATGTAAAGTTCAACGCCCAAGACAGATCTGAGCCTACGCCAAATCCGCCCAATTCAGCGCGGCTATTTAAGTAAAAGCTTTCGTTAATAACCCACTTATTTTTAAGGCCAAACAAAGGGTCAACCCAATTGTCACCAAAGTTGGGGGTTAAACGCTGATCAACAATACGCACATCTAATTGATTATTCACATCAACAAAGCGAACACCCATAAAACTATACCAATGCATATCACCTTGGCGCGCAAAACGGTACGCAGCCACCACATCCAATAACTTTTGCTTAGCAGTTAGCTCTGCGCTTACATTATCTACTTTGGCATCATATTTTAGTTTCATATAAACCAAATCGATCCACATGTTCCAATTACCTTTGTCTGCCTGCAAATTCACTAATACTGCGCCGTCTAGATTTTCAAAAATCTCACTAAAAGACATATCAATATCAACATTTACTGGCTGGCCATTTCTGTCTATGTAACCTGTTTGCCCTTGCTGGCTAACTGCCCATAAATAAGGTGACACTTCAAACTTCCACTGCTCTGCGGATAGCTGGCTCGAACTACACATTATCAAACAGGTAAAAAGTATTATTGATTTACACATAGGCTTCCATTTCCAATGTTGAGTTGTTGATCTGGCGCTGATTTATTTTGCGAGTGAACGAGTCAAAAGTGCCGTAACTAACTTTACGACAATAAAGTAGGCCCGCACTATCAAGGTTAGCCGAAAATAACTAACTTGTTGTGGCAATAGTGAATAAAGAGAAATGAGCGGAGCAGTCTTTGCTCCAACAAAGGTTGCACCGCTGTTATAGTAAAACCTGATTATGAAACAGTATTCATAACGTTCAGCAAATGACTAAAGCACCTAACCAAGTTAACCGGTTATAACGCTATTTTAATTCGCCCAGTTGGCGCAATAGCTTTGCGAACGCACAAGAGTAAGGTGACCGAAACTGATACCGATAAAGTGACAAAAATCGCCACCAAAATAACTATCTGATATTTTATGGCGATTAACGGATCCACACCTCCAAGTATTTGACCAGTCATCATACCTGGTAAAGTCACCAGTCCAGTGGTCGCCATAGTAGCAAGAATGGGCGCAAACGATTGTTGCATAGCTGTTTGCACAAAAGGCAGGCTTGCTTGGCGCGGAGAGGCTCCTAATGCCAGCGCACCTTGGTATTCCGCTTTTCTATCACTAAAAGCACCAAATAGCCTTTGCAGCGCAACGATATTACCACTTAAACAATTACCCAATAGCATGCCTGCGGTAGGAATTAAATATTGCGCGGTATAGATAGGCTCAGGTGATAACAAAAAAACTATCATCAACCACAGAACGGGAAATAAGCCTAACACTAGCCCCAAAAATACCGGTTGGTATAAAACTCTTTTGGGCAGTTTAGCCTTACTAATAATTGAGCTACTGCCGACTAATAACATCACGAATAACCAAGCAAAGTTAACCCAAATGCTATCTAGTACAAATAGATATTGCAGGTAAAGGCCAACTAAGATCAGCTGTACTGTCATACGGAAAACAGCAGATAGCATGTCTCGATTTAGCCCTAACTGAAAGTATCGTCCAATAGCTAATGGTACCAGTAGCACTAACATAAATAAGCCTAACTGCAGCCAACCTATATCCATCTATTTTTATCTCTTGAGCCAATACTTTGCTTAATATAACTAAACAAAAGCAGAGTTAATAGCGGATTACAGATACCAATAACTCAGAAAATTAAATGCACCACGATTTAGAAAAACTTGATCGACATCTAATGAATTCACTTTATGGCTTGTTAGACTCCAAGCACTTTTTGCTATTTTAGAAAATACGATTATGAAGCAACAGCTACTTGAACGGTTCTTACGCTACGTCAGTTTTAATACTCAATCTGATGGCAACAGCCAAAGCGTGCCGAGTACAGACAACCAATTTGCGTTCGCCCAACACCTGCGGCAAGAACTAATAAGCCTTGGATTTGCAGAAGTTAAATTGTCTGATAAAGGCTATTTAACAGCAACTGTGCCAGGCAATGTCGCTGATGCCCCTTGTATTGGTTTTGTAGCGCATTTAGATACCGCGCCAGACTTTAGCGGTGACAATGTAAGCCCGCAAATCATTGAAAACTACAATGGCAAAGATATTCAACTTGGTTTAGAAGAAGTGCTTTCACCGAGCCAATTCAACAGCCTTAATCAATACCTAGGGCAAACACTGATCACCACTGACGGTACTAGCTTGTTAGGCGGTGATGATAAGGCAGGTATTGCAGAGATTATTTGCGCCCTGCACCACTTACTGACTCACCCAGAGATCCCTCACGGCAAAATTCGCTTATGCTTTACTCCTGATGAGGAAATAGGCCGCGGCGCAGATCATTTTGATGTTGAGGGCTTTGGCGCTGAGTGGGCTTACACTGTTGATGGCGGCCAACTCGGTGAACTTGAATATGAAAACTTCAATGCTGCAACAGCTGTGATAACCGCAACTGGTAACAACTGCCACCCCGGCACAGCTTACGGCGTGATGGTTAATGCGCAAACCATTGCAGCAAGGTTTCATGCAAAAATGCCATTAAAAGATACACCAGAATGCAGTCGTGATTACGATGGTTTTTTCCACTTAATGAGCATGGAAGGCGTAACTGAAAAAGCTACCCTTACCTACATTATTCGTGACTTTGACCTTGACCTATTTCAACAAAGAAAAAACTGGCTTGCAGAACTGGTAGAGAAATATAACACTGAACTGACCATTGGCCAACTCAGCATTGATATTCAAGATTCTTATTTGAATATGAAGCAACAAGTGCTGCCACATCCGCATATTATTGATATCGCTAAGCAAGCAATGCAAAACTTACAAATTGAGCCAATTGTTAAGCCAATTCGCGGCGGTACCGACGGCTCGCGCTTATCTTACATGGGGCTACCTTGCCCAAATATCTTCACTGGCGGCCACAACTTCCACGGTAAACATGAATATGTTTGTTTAGAATCCATGGAACAAGCTAGCCAAACCATAATTGAGATAGCCAAGCTTAGCGCAGCGCATCGATAACTGATGATTGACTAGTACTTCTTCACACTTAACAGGCCTGTTGTAGCATTCAGCATAACAGGCCTGTTGTTTTAGAATTAAGCCACCAAGCAAAAGCCTTTACCGCTGCCAATTTATCGCTTTCACACGCTGCAAGCGCTAAAGTATTTGATTCCCCCGCCCAGCTCTCTACACTTACGCTATCTACATAATTGATTTAGAGTAATAATATGAATGCGGCACTTATCGGCGCAACCGGCCTTATTGGTCAGTTACTTCTGCAAAAGTTAATCGACTCAGACTGCTATGAAAACATTTTACTCATAGGTCGAAAGCAGCCTCAATATAATGAAAATAGCAGTACAAAAATTACTTTTATAGCCTGCCAGCTAACCGAGCTCTCAAGCCTTGAACTCCCTTTCTGCATAGAGCATGCTTTTTGCTGCTTAGGTACAACCATCAAGCAAGCTGGCAGCCAACAAGCCTTTATTGCTGTAGATAAAACCGCCTGTATTGATTTTGTCGATAAATGCCAAGCCAGTTCAAACTTTGTTGTCAGCGCTTTAGGTGCCAGTAGCCAATCAAAAACTTTTTATAACCGCATTAAAGGTCAAACCCAAGAAGCTTTAGTCCATCTTCTGGCTCAAACTCAGCATGCTGATTCACCTAAACGCCTATGGTTATTCCAACCTAGCTTACTTTTGGGCAAACGCAGTGAGAGCCGAATGCTAGAAGATTTAGCCAAAGGTGCTTTTCGTTTTGCCTCAGGGCTATTTATTGGTCCATTACAGCAATACCGCCCAATAGAAGCAGAGCAAGTGGCCGCAGCTATGCTAGCTTGTGCTATCTCAGCGCAAGATCCTGAATATGATTCAATTCAGCGAGTTATTGTTATTTCCAATGATGAAATGCAGCAATCCTAATCAACTGCCATACAAGAGACTTAACAACAGCTTTCACTGCAGCTGTAAACAAGTCACTGCCGCTATTGACTGCATACCTATGGCATCACTTAAAATAGCCGACTATTTTATTGTGATTGAGTACAACCTTGAAGATTAGTCAGCGCCTGCAATACATTAACCAGATGATCATTAATGACTATGAGCATATTTGGGACTGCTGTTGTGATCACGGCCTACTAGGCGCGGCACTGCTAAAGCGCAACGCGGCTAAACAGATCCATTTTGTGGATGTAGTGCCAAATTTAATGCAGCAACTCGAACACAAGTTAATGCGGTTCTATCCAAAACACACAATTAAATCTGATGAAAGTGACTGGCAAGTTCATTGCACTGATGTCGGACAACTTAATTTAGCTGAAAAACAACAGCGACAATTAGTGATTATTGCTGGTGTGGGCGGCGATCTAACCATAGAGCTAGTCAAACAGATTGTTGAACGTCACCCAGAGCATAATCTAGAGTTTATTTTATGTCCGGTACATCATATTTATAAAGTGCGTATGGCAATGCAGCAACTTGGTCTCGGGTTAATCAATGAGCATTTAATGCAAGAGAACCAACGCTTTTATGAAGTGCTGCACTTATCAAGTAAAAGTCTCACACCAATAGGCCCTGTTGGCACTATGATGTGGGGCGCTGATCAGCAACTAGATAGTCACTACCTTGAAAGTACCTTAATGCACTATCAGCGTATCGCTAAAGGGCTAGCAAAAGCACAATTGTCTGCTTCACAACAAGCAGAACAAACTTTTGTCGAGCAAGTTATCGCTGACTATCAACGCCTAACCCCACAGCTTAAAACTGCATAGCGGTTTATAAAATCCATCCAACAATGAGTCTTTTATGCGTTTATTAAAATCAACGGTTCATGCTGACCTCTCACACCTCACTGCTGCAGAACTAACGGCTAAAAGTTTTCATCGCCAAGCGGCTCGCGGCATTATTTTAAAGGGTGAGGAGATCTTAATGCTCTATACCGAACGCTATCACGACTACAGCATTCCAGGTGGTGGCGTCGATGAAGGTGAAGATATTCAAAGCGGTCTCATCCGTGAATTAGAAGAAGAGACTGGCGCACAGCATATCGAAATCATCAGTGAATTTGGCCGCTATGAAGAGTTTCGCCCTTGGAATCGAGAGGGTTTTGAAGTAGTACACATGGATTCATTCTGCTTTGTGTGTGATATTCATGCCGAGCTTGGCGAAACCAAATTAGAAGCCCATGAAATACAAAATGGTATGACGCCTGTTTGGATCAACATCCATCAAGCCATTGCTCACAATGAGCACACCATCGCCAATAGCCCTAAGAAAGGGATGTCGATTGAGCGAGAAACCTTCTTATTAAAACAGATTGTTGCCGAGCTTTTATAAGCAGCTTAACTCTGCATAGCTAAGCTATATTCGTAAAATCATAGTCAGTAAACTTTAGCCTTTAGCGCCACAGAGCGTGAATTAAGCCATTCACGCTCTAATACCAATCAGTATAAACATTTAGTCACTCAGCGAGAGTTTAGCGGTTTTGAGGCAAGGCAACGAGTAAAGGGCATAGTTGTTCTACGTTCAAGCTCGTTAACACAGCATCAGAATCGCTAAAACTCGCCATTCTGGAGCGTTTTTGGCTGCCTACTTCTACGTTGATTAGCTTTATAAGGGAGCCACCATTATTGCAGCTATTCGCCTTGAATTAGTTTGCCAAAAATCGCTCTGAGTTGATCAAATTCTTATACTGATTGGTATAATTACAACGATCCCTTTTGATTAGGATCCAACCTTAGGCTGAAGCTTAGTAATCGCTAACTCTAAGCGCTTTATCTCGCGCACTGTGGCATTGCGGTTCATCTCGTTATAGATCCACATTTTTATGGCAATTTGCATCATACTAGCTAGCAGCAGTGTCACCCCCCACTTAATCAATGCAACCGGGCTTACCGCCACGAAAAAGAATTGATAACCAGACCAGAGCATCAACAAGCTCAGCATAAAGGCAATGATACTCACTAGGATCATCCAGCCCCCAAGTCGCCCCTTATAAGCATCGCCAAGCATGATAAATAAGCTTGGATCGCGCTTAATCTGATGATTGATTGCTTCTGCCTCTTTACTCAACTGCTGACGAATTTTGTCATCGATATCCATAACCTCTCCTACTCTTGTGTTTGTAACGCTTGCTTTAAGCGCTCCCTTGCACGAAATAATCTTGACTTAACTGTGCCTGTCGGCACTTCAAGCACTGCAGCCACCTCGATAAGATCCAACTGCGCTAAGTAAAGTAAAAGATCCACCTTCTGAAGAAGGTGGCTTTGATATAACTCCCTAAAAGGGAGCTTTCCTGCCGTGCGTTAA
>NZ_JALNTW010000020.1 GCF_023161665.1 Shewanella sp. 1CM18E | reverse complement strand
GTTAACGCACGGTAGGAAAGCTCCCTTTTAGGGAGTTATATCAAAGCCACCTTCTTCAGAAGGTGGATCTTTTACATTTGCGCCTATGAAAAAACCACAGGGGATTACTTTTAATAAGATCAGCCTCTCACTCTTTACAAAGTAAGGCATGCCAGGTCAAGTCTGACCAAGGGTATCATCTGATGATTTAAGCTGGCTTTTTTACGTCTATCAAAATTCATCAAAACCTCTGTGGTTTCGGACGAGAAGGTAATGGCAGGATCCATCACCTCCTGAGCCAAGTTTGAGGAAACTAAGCAATAGCGCAGGGGCTTTAATCGTAGTGATCTTTGTTTGTAGCAAACCAATTGACTTAGATTAAGTGAACCTTAAGTTAACCGACTGGTCTTATCATAAAAATGCATCATTAGTTCATGGGAGGAACTTTGAAGATCATACTCATTTTTCTAATACTATCTAGCGCAGTAGTAGTCATTTATCCAACATGGGGTCTACTTAGCCCTGAAACTTACTTGCATGAACTGCTTGAACAGTTTCCCTCAGTCAATAAAACCAGTGTTACTCAAATTAAGCTGGCAGCATTAATACAGATTATCGCAAACTTAATATTAGCCTCAGTGTTTATCAATCTTGCACGTTATATGCAAACACCCACAAAGCCGAAACTGTTGAAGTTTGCCGCGCTCACCTTGATGATCTATCCATTTCTGACCATTATTTTTAATTTGCTAATAGGTATGGTGCTATCTCAACATCTGCAACAGCCACAATTGCATATAGAGCTGTCGGCAAGTTCACTATTTTACTTGGTGATGGGCGCTGCGTTACTCGGGATAAATAAGACTCAACAGCAAACTCCTTTAGAGCAGGCGTAATAAATGCAGGTAACTTTAAAGCTGAATAATTAGTTTGCTTTGCTATTAAAAATAACGCCCTCAAAAGAGGGCGTTATTTTTGTTACTTTAAATACATTTCGCAGGTTTTGGCAAACCGGCGATTTTTGTAGCCTGCTTTGCGGGACCGACAGGAAAGAGGGTGTAAAGGTATTTAGAGTTACCTTTATCTTCCCCCAACTTTTGCCCGATCGCTTTGACTAATACGCGTATTGCAGGGCTGGTTTTGAACTCAAGGTAAAACTCTCGCACAAAGTTAACCACTTCCCAGTGAGCGTCTGTTAGAGTAATGTTTTCTTCTGCCGCAATTACCGGCGCCAATTCGGGACTCCAGTCGCTCACAGATTTTAGATATCCCTGATGATCTGTTTCTATTTGTATACCGTTAAACTCAATCATATTACCAACTAATTACTTTATCGTACTTAATACTCAGCGCTACAAAATCACTGTAGTTCACTTGAGCAATCTCTTTTACAAACCGCTGTAGTCCGCGCGCGGCAACATCCTCTTTTGACACGTAAACAGTATAACCTGTTAGGCCCTGCATAATTTCAACTTGCAGCAAGCAATTAACCGCATTACCCGATAATAAAATACAATCGTCTTTGCGTGCGTAGCGCAGGCAAGTTTTCAACGCTAGGCTTTGAGCTGGTGATTCTTTAATAAGATGTAAGATCATTAGAAAACCATCACCTCATCAACTTGATTGAAATGCTGTGCAATTTCATCGCTTGTTGCAACCAACGTAGAGATCCGTAACTCCTCGTTATTTAACCCAAGTTCTAGTAATGAATCCAGGCAAACCAGTACCGTGTCAATATCATACAAAGGCAGGGCACCTAAGGTAGAGACGTAATCTTTACAACCAATAGATTCAGGATCTTGATTTTTAAGCAAGGTAAGTACTGCTTCTCCGGTAAAGAGTAAGCTAACTTCTTGTTCGAAGCTTGCGCTTAATAACGCAAAATCTAAGCCCTCACGCCCATGAGCAGTGCCATGAGGTGCTTGCTTAAATACAATACACAGTTTTTTCATAAATACTCGGAGATCTTAGAAACAAATAAGCCTATCAGCTTTTTCAATACCACTAACAAGCTCGCCTAAACCGCCCATAATAAACGGTGGTTGCATATTCCAATGTTGCTGCTGATATTCTTTAGCTTCAGATTGAGAGAGCACTCCGCGGCGCAGCGCTGCAGAAACGCAGTTAACCAATGGCACACCATGCTGTTGATGCAACTCCAGCCAGGCTTTTTGCAAGTCAAACTCATCACTTGCAGGGCTGTTAAGCATATTGGTGTTAAGTACACCGTCTTGATAGAAGAAAACCTTATCGATGGAGTGTCCGCTCGCTATTGCTTCCTTAGCGAACTGAAAGGCACTATAACTTGCACTATTGCCGTAAGGCGCTGAGTTAACCTGAATTATAAATTTGCTCATGGTAAAAAAAATGGCCCTTTAATAGGACCATTTTAACTCAATTAAATTTAATTGGTATTAGTCATCGCCGCCAACGCCCATTAAATGCAGTAGGGCAACGAATAGATTTAAGAAATCTAGGTATAAAGCGATAGTCGCGCGGATATAGTTAGTTTCGCCACCATTTACGATTTTGCTAGTATCGTAAAGAATGAAGCCAGTCATTAGCAATGCGATACCAGCGTTAAGCGCCATAAATACCATGCCGTTACCAAGGAACAGGTTAACCAGCAAACCAACAACCATGATGACTAAACCGGCGATAAGGAAACCGCGCATGAATGAGAAGTCTTTCTTAGTCGTAACTGCGTAACCTGAAAGTGCCACGAAGATAACTGAAGTTAAACCTAGCGCCTGCATGATTAACTGCGGGCCATTTGCCATGCCTGCGTAATGGTTAAGAATGTAACCCAGTGAAGCACCTTGCATACCAGTAAATGCAAATACCCAAAAAATACCCGCACTTGAATCAGCTTTTCTTAGGGTAACAAACAACAACACTAAGCTACCGATAGATAAACCAAGAGACATCATTGGGCTAATGGCCAGTGCCATTGCTAAACCCGCACACACTGCAGAGAACGCGAGTGTCATAGAAAGTAGCATATACGTATTTTTTAGCAGTTTATTTACCTCAACGGTAGTACTGCTATACGCGGTTTGTTGTGTCATATCTTTCATTTCTTTCTCCGAAGACAAATTTTCAAGCTATTTAATTTGAGCACAAGTTACGTAAGGAGTTCCCGAAATCACCAAAATAGGGACAAACCTTACCTTAAGTTATTGAATCATACCGTAGCTAACCTTAGGTATAAAGCGCTTATCCGCCAAAAACAACTAAGTTAAGCTAAGTTAATCCAACCAATCTTTATGTAATTTTTCACTGTCACCTAGATAATCAAGCACCCAGGTCATCGCTGGCGATGTATTTGCGGCGTTCCAAGCCAAGCAACAAGGACTGGTTTTGTTAGGCCTTTCGAGTTGTTTTTCGATTAATGCACCGGTTTTGATAAACGGAAACGCAAAATGGGCTGGCATATAACCGACACCAAGACCTTCACGAAAACAATTAATAGCTCGGATCCAATCAGGAACCACTAAGCGCCTTTGGTTTTCTAATAACCAAGTCATGCGTTTAGGGATCTCTCTGGAAGTATCTTCCAAACAAATCGATGGGTATTGGCGCAATTCATCATCACTTAATGGTCTATCAATATCGGCGAGCGGATGGTTTTTACCCACAAGAAAACACCACTCTATTTCCCCCATGTCTCTAAAGTGATAATCACCACCGACTGGGATAGCTGTTGTTGCGCCAATAGCAATATCGCTTCGGCCAGTCGCAATTGACTCCCACACGCCATTAAACACTTCAATGCGAATAATAAGCTCAACATTATCGAAAGTGCGGTAAAAATCAGCAATTAAATTACTGATCTTATCTGCTCGAACGATATTGTCGAGGGCGATAGACAGAGTAGGTTGCCAGCCATTGGCAACGCGGATTGTATCAGCTCGCATTGCATCAATGTCGGTTAATAAGGTCCTAGATTGCTTAACGAAATGCTCACCAGCGGGAGTTAAACTCACACTGCGATGATGCCTTACAAACAGCACCACGCCGAGCTCTTCTTCAATTTGTTTAACGGCATAGCTAACCGCAGAAGGGACCTTGTGTAGTTTATTTGCAGCAGCGGTAAAACTACCAACTCGCGCCACCATATCGATAAGTTGTAATGATTGTTCTGAAAGCATACTCACGTCCTGCTGTGATTTTTTTTGATAGCTAATGTGAAAAATAAACGTTTCACAGTACTTTAGCAAGTGATTACACTGCGCTGCTTTATAAAAGCCTCGATTTAAATATTGACTGAAGAAATCAACGATGAATCTTAAATACTATATATTCCTTACCTATCTTGCATTACTAAGCATGTTAGGTTTTATCGCAACTGATATGTACTTGCCTGCTTTCAAAGCAATTGAAGACACTATGGCGACTTCGCCGTCGCAAGTTGCTATGTCGCTTACTTTCTTTTTAGCTGGCTTAGCGTTAGGTCAATTACTTTATGGCCCGCTAGTTGAGCGCTTTGGTAAACGTAATTCACTGATCTTTGGTCTTGTGTTATTTGCTGCTGCCAGCTTTTCTCTTGCAGTAAGTGACTCAATTCTCGTATTCAATATTTCGCGCTTTATACAAGCATTAGGCGCGTGTTCTGCTGGTGTTATTTGGCAAGCAATTGTTATTGAAAAATATGATGCTGCAAAAGCACAGGGCGTATTTTCGAACATTATGCCTCTTGTGGCTTTATCACCAGCTTTAGCTCCGATCTTAGGTGCTTTCATTCTTAAGTCTTTTGGCTGGGAAAGCATCTTTATTACATTAACGGGTTTAGCTGCGGTAATGATCTTGCTAACAGCTTGGTTTGTTCCTGCGGAAACAAAAGCCGTAAGTCACGACAAAAAAGAGATCCGTTACTTCTCAATCCTAAAAAACACTAAGTTTTTAGGTAACGTGATTATTTTTGGTGCTTGTTCAGGTGCATTCTTTTCGTACCTAACTTTATGGCCAGTAGTGATGGAGCAACACGGTTTTGATGCTACAGCTATCGGACTAAGCTTTATTCCACAAACCATTACTTTCATTCTGGGTGGCTATGCAAGCAAGATCCTTATTCGTAAGCTTGGATCTGAGAAAACACTAAAGATTTTATTATCAGTGTTTGGTACCTGTGCAATGTCTATCGCTATCGTGACAATTGTATTCCAGGGCTTAAGTATCTTCCCACTGCTAACAATATTCTCAATATTGGCTGCATGTAGTGGCGGTATTTACCCGATTGTTGTTAACGGTGCATTACAGGAGTTTCCAGAGAACGCTGCAAAAGCGGCAGGATTACAGAACTTCTTGCAGATCAGCTTATCTTTTGGTGCTTCAAGTTTAGTGGCTATGTGGGCAACAAGCGGTGAAGTAGCAATTGGTTGGGGGATCATGATTTGTTCATTCATCGTATTTATGGGTTTCAAGCTACGCAACTATAAAACGTGGAATGAAGTGAGTGAAGAAATTGTTATGCCAGACCCTGCGCGTATTGCAATCAATCAGGATGAGAAATAAGCGAATAGGTCTAATCTTAGTCAAAGAGATAATTTAATAACGTTATCTCTTTACAAGCACTCAAGAGCGCTATATTATTCGCGGCGTTCGGAGAGATGGCAGAGTGGTCGAATGCACCGGTCTTGAAAACCGGCATGGGTTTATAGCCCATCTAGGGTTCAAATCCCTATCTCTCCGCCATATTTAAGATAAAAGGCTCATCAGAAATGATGAGCCTTTTTCGTATCTAGAGCTTAATGGTTTATAGCTCAGATATGTAGGGTTCCTATTAGTTAAAGTCTGCTAACTCTCCGCGTCATTTAGACGAAGCTATATAACCCAAGCCTATAGTCTCAGCTATCTACTGAACAAACCTGACTCTCCGCGTTTTTTCAAATCTATCTATAAAGCCGATGTTGATTTTCAAATATTTATATAAACTCATTCTCTTCACTAAACTATAGAAGCTTAAGCGGATTAGTTTTATTGTCTACTCTTAGTAAACACCATTAAGCAACCAACAATTAAGCGGGTTTATAAAATGCATAAGACGATATTAGTTACTGGCGCAACTGACGGCATTGGTCTAGTTACAGTGAAAATGCTGGCAGAATTAGGCCATTCATTAATCATTCATGGACGTACGCCAAGTAAAGTAGAGGCTGTAGCAAATGACATCGAACAGGCTTATAAAGTTGATGTAGCAACTATCGTTGCGGATCTATCCAGTTTAAGTGCCGTGCATAATATGGTCGCAGAGCTAAAGCAGCGTTTTAACTCCATAGATGTCGTGATTAATAATGCCGGTGTTTATGCGGTCAACGAGACGAGAACGGTTGATAACTTAGACGTTCGGTTCGCCGTTAATACGGTTGCTGCTTATATTCTGACTAAAGATTTACTGCCATTAATTGCAGAAGGTGGTCGAATCGTAAACTTATCGTCAGCTGCTCAAGCAAGTGTTGACCTTACCGCGTTAAAAGGCGACAAACCGCTCGCTGATGGACAGGCATATGCACAAAGCAAATTAGCACTTACGATGTTTTCTCGCTCGTTAGGCTTGGCTGAACAGCAAAAGGGCAGTGACAAAGTCATTGTTTCGGTCAACCCTAAATCATTACTTGGCAGTAAGATGGTGAAAACCGCATACGGTATTGCAGGTGGCGACTTATCAATTGGCGCAGACATTCTGATCCGTGCGGCATTATCTGATGAATTCTTATCAGCAGCTGGACAGTATTTTGATAATGATATTGGCGCATTTGCCTCTCCTCATCCAGATGCCCTTAATAGGGGGAAGGTAGAGCAAGTGCTAGAGATGATAGAATCAGTTATTACCGCTAACGCAGCTAATAACTGATTAATTAGCATAAACAGTAAAGCGAGTTTTCATATTGTGTAAAAGCAGTGTTGAACTCAACCAACCAAAAGCTCGCTACTTCAGCGGGCTTTTTCCGTTTTGCTCTCTAGTCTCAAACTCGTAAGCACTAAATTGATAATGCTTGTAATGACTCAGGCGTTAAGCGGTTAGACCGATAGCATTCATGTCAACAATAACGACTGCCAAGTCATTTTCAACATTAAATCCACTATAGGGCCTACGCTCTAACCATTTTATATTTTTTATTAAAAATGTATCTTCAAAGTCGAGTATTATCAAATTTAAACTAACTGTTAGACTGCAAACACTGAATTGAAGCTAAGCATTCTAAGTACGTTAGTACTCGCAGCAGCTTTATAAATATCACTTGTTAACGTGAGATCAAACAAATGAACTACCAAGGAAAAGTTTATCGCCCTTGGCCTGAGGCGAGAAGCATACTAATTCAAACAACATTAGGCTGTAGTGTTAATACCTGTACGTTTTGTAGCATGTTTGATGACAAACGCTTTAAGGTTAGAGATCTAGAGGATGTATTCAAAGATATCGATCAACTAAGGATCTATTACCCACACGTCGACTCGATATTTTTAATCGACGGTAATGTAATGGCTGCACGCACAGACTATTTGTTAAAGCTGTTTGATAAGCTCAATACTACGTTTCCTGAGTGCACTAAGATCTCTATGTATAGCGGCTTAAACGACTTTAGACGCAAGTCGATTAACGAGTTAAAAGAGATCAAAGATGCTGGTCTAACTATGGCATATTCTGGATTAGAGTCAGGTGACCGCTTGGTACTTGATAAAATCAAGAAGAACATGAGCCCAGAGCAGGCAATTAAAGGCATGGAAATGGCGAAAGAGGCGGGTATACAAACGCTGTTATCTTTCATATTTGGTTTAGGTGGAAGAGAGCGTTCTAAAGAGCATATCGTTGCGACGACTGATATCTTAAACCAGATGCAACCAGATGAAATCGCGCCGATGGCACTAGCTATTCAGCCAGGAACTGTACTTGAGCAAGAGGTAAAGCGTGGTGAGTTTATCATGCCGACAGAGCTACAGATCTTACAAGAGGAGCAATATCTGCTGAGTCATCTCGATTTTAATACCTTTTACTGGGGTGACCACGGTAATAACATCGTTTCATTAAAAGGCGGGTTACCTCATTGCCAAGAGGGCTTTTTGAATAAGGTCAATTCAGCAATTGAGCTACGAGCTAAAGCTGAAGATAGGGTTATTCAAACCTTCTCTTGGTAATCGTTATAACGGGCACTTTGATAACTTATATAACACGTTAGATTAGTGCTCATACACCGCTTACAAGGAACAAGATATTGTCTTCGTTAACTGTAAGCGGGCATTTATTAAATTATTGTGCTTAATTGTTAGCTTTCGCGGCTTTTAGTTCAGTTTCCCAATAGGCTGGCTGACCATAATATTGGTTAAAAAAGTCGATAAACGCGCGAACCTTGGGTGCGATTAATCTTGAGCTCGGATAAACCGCCCAAATAGATGCATTTGAGGCAAAAGGGTAATCTGTTAATACCTCAACCAATTCACCGCTTATAAGTTGCTGATAAACGCTCCAGATAGAGTTAACCGACAAACCAAGACCATCTATAGTTGCATCACGCATCGCATCACCGTTATCAGTTCTAAAGCATCCTTTGGTTTTTATGCTGTATGGTCCGTTATCGGTATCAAATATCCAGGTATCTAAGTTCATCAGGTTTATGCATTGATGATTAACCAGATCTTCAGGTGTTGCCGGAACCCCATGCTCTTTAATATATGCAGGTGATGCACAGAGCACGCGTCTGTCAGAAGCAAGCTTGCGCGCTATTAGTGATGAGTCTTTTAACTCGGCAATACGAATCGCCACATCAAAGCCGCCATCGACCAAATCAATGATGGTATCTGAAAACCGTAAATCGATGGTGAGATCGGGATATTGCTGCATAAAGCCTTTAATCGCTCTTACCATATGCAAACGACCAAAAGAGGCGGGAGCGGTTACCCGCAACGTACCGCTAGGTGATGAAAAACCCGCACCGACCGCGGCTCTTGCAGCTTCTGCTGTAGCCAAGACTTCCAGTGCATGGGGTAAAAATGATTCACCTTCTTGGGTCAAAGACACTTTTCGCGTGGTGCGATGTAACAAACGCACGCCTAAACTTTCTTCTAGTTTGTTGATATGTACGCTGGCAACAGCAGGGGAAAGCCCTAATTCTTGACCAGCCATACTGATATTGTGAGTTGAAGCTAAACGTACAAACAGCTTTAGATGTTCTAGGTTCATTTCAATTTTATACGTTATCTAAATAGTAGTTATAAAAATAAACCAATTTTCATTAAATACTAAGTAAATTTAAGCGCCTGAACAAAAATTAATTTCCTAAATGAAGCTTTGATTAGTCTAACAACCACATGAAAGTTAAAACTAAAACAAATGGCAACTAACTAATAACCGTTCAAGTCAAAAAATTAGTAGTACTGAGAAACAAAAAATAAAAAAGCCTGAGAGGTACTCAGGCTTTTAATCTGGCTAAACGCGTTTACGAGTTTATACGCTTACCGCTTCTGTTGTTGGCTCTTCAACTCGTGACTTACTGCCAATCATACGTTTGATATCTTCAATCATGATATACAAGCATGGGATTAGCACCAAAGTCACGACAGTGGCAAACAACACACCGAAAGCTAAAGACACGGCCATTGGGATCACCATCTGCGCTTGCATACTGGTTTCCGTCATAATTGGCACTAATCCAATAAAGGTGGTTAGCGAGGTCAACAAAATCGCTCTAAAGCGTCGACAACCCGCTTCAAGTACTGAGAGCTTCATTGCTACGCCTGACTCCCTCGACTTATTGATGTAATCCACCATTACTAACGAGTCATTCACTACAACACCTGCAGCGGCAATAATACCGAATATCGAAAGGGCACTTAGGTCTAACCCGAGTAACATATGCCCAAGCACCGAGCCGATTACACCAAACGGAATAACCGCCATGATCATTATCGGTTGTGAGTAAGATTTAAGGGGCACCGCCAGCAAGCTATAAATCACCAACATAGAGATCAAGAAGTCTCTAAGCTGGGTGTCCGCACTATCTAGCTGCTCCTGAATATTACCGGCAACCTCACTTTTAACTCTTGGATATTTAGTCAATAACTCAGGCAAAAAGTTATCGCGAATATCTTTAGCTAGCTTAAATGGCTCAGCTTGCTCGGCATCAACTGAGCCCCAAACGTTAATGGTACGGTTACCATTTTCTCGACGAATACTGTTCACGCCATCGGTCACAACAATCGTCGCGACTTCAGATAACGGTAGTTCAGCACCTTGTGGGGTTTTAATCATTACATCTGACACCTGAGCGATGGAGTTTCGTTGCTCCTCAGGGTAGCGTAGCATCACTTTAATCTCTTCGCCGTTACGTAAAATACGCTGTGCTTCAAGACCATAAAAGCTATTACCAACCTGACGTGCAATATCTGCAAGCGTTAAACCGATACTATGTGCTAGCGGTTTAAGCTCAAACTGAATTTCTTTGGCGCTTGATTGGCGGCTGTCATTAACATCACCAACACCTTTAAGGGTGTTAAGTTTCGCTTTAAGCTCCTTCGCCGCAGCGACTAATTGCGCATCATCTTTACCTTCAAGCCTAAAGCTGATGTCACCATCATCACGGCCACCGCCGAACAAGTTATCTTGAATGCTAAAAGATTTCATACCGGGAATTAGTGGCATGTTTTGACGCCAAAGCTCTGCAACGGCAAACGTGTCGATAGGGCGGATTTCAGGATCAACAAGCTTAGTTCTTAATTCTGCTCCCGTTCTACCACGTAGCTCGACCTGAAGATCTGAAATCATGTTTTGGCCGTACTCAGCTTTAATCTGCGCATCGACCTCTTTAAGGGCTTTTTCTATGGCTAAGGCGGCGGCTAAAGTAGAGCGTTCAGATGCATCAATATTCATCTCAAACTCAATCCTCGGGAAATCATGAGGAATTTTAGGCTGACCAATAAAGCGGATCATGCCGCCAGTATAAAGACCTGCACACACCATTATTAGACTTAAGAACACCATAATCACTGTGTAACGATACTTAACAGCCAGTTCTAATGAAGGGCGATAATACTTAATGATTAACACCTTTAATCCACTATCAACTTTCTCTTGTAAGAAGTTAACTATGTTGCGCAGCCAATCTAAAGGATTTTTAGAACCCGGCTTAACAATGGTTTTCTGCTTCATGCGCGCTAAGTGAGCTGGCAAGATGAGTTTTGATTCAACAAGTGAGAAAATAAGGCAAAGGATAACCACATAACCAATGGCTTGGCCAAAAGCTGAAGAGGGACCATCATCTAAGGTGATTGGTAAAAACGCAGCTATAGTGGTTAAGACACCAAAGGTTGCAGGCATAGCAACACGTTTAACCCCGCGAATGACATTATCTAGGGTTTGGCCTTTTTCTTCACATTCAGCGTGGGCGCTTTCTCCCATAACGATGGCATCATCGACCACAATACCTAAGACCAAAATGAACGCGAATAGACTGATAACGTTAATGGTGACGTCAATCATCCCCATAGGCATAAATAATAGGGTACCTAAGAAACAAACTGGCAAGCCCATCATTACCCAGAACGCCAATCGTACTCGTAGGAATAGTGCTAACAGAATAAACACCAGTACAGCGCCACTTTTCATGCTGTCTAGCATGAGATCCAAACGCCCTTCGAGGTAATACGTCATATCGACCCACGGCTCGAGCTTAACGCCCTCAGGCAACACTTTTTGCTTGTCAGCGATATAAGCTTTTACTACGTCGGCAACATCGGTAAGACTTTGATCGTTTGCTGCACCAATAAAGAAAGTGACTGAGTTTTTACCATTAAATTTTGAGTATTGAATACCTTCTTCAAAACCATCAACAACGGTAGCAACATCACCAAGTAAAAGGGTTGTGCCATCTTCAAGGGTGATCAGCGGTAAACTTTCAAACTCATAGCCTACATATGCTTGGTTCTGCACGCGAAGATTGATATAGCCGTTTTCAGCGCGAATTTGCCCTGCCGACATATTACGAGAATAACCTCGCACCGCTTCGGCAACATCGTTAAAACTTAATCCAAATTCACGTAATCTGTCTTTACTGACTTCGATTGCGATTTCATAACCCAGACCACCATAAAAGTCAGTAATATTCACCTTTGGCAGTTGCAGCAGTTCATCATGGATTTTTTCGCCGAGATCTTTAAGTTGGCGCTGGGATAAATCACCATAAAGACTCATGTACATTACTTCTTGACGAATTTTAATCCTTTCAACTTTCGGACGCTCCATACCATCCGGAAAACTGGAAATAGAGTCGATTTCAGATTTGACCTCTTCAAGCACCACCTGCGGGTCGTATGAGTCTTCAATTCTAAAATAGCCAGATGACATATTACGGTTTGAGTAGGTTATAACCCGCTTAAGACCTTGAACGCTCTCAAGCGCTTCTTCAATCTTAATGGTTATCCCTTCTTCCACTTCTTGAGGGGCGGCTCCTGGGTATACTGCGTTAAACTCCAGCCAATTGATCTCTACGGCAGGGAAGAACTGTTTACGAATCGTGTTAGCCGTAAGGAGGCCACCGAGTAAGATAATAATCATCAACAGGTTTGCTGCAACGCTGTTGCGAGCAAACCAGGCGATAATGCCTTTATTAGTATCGATCATGAATTAATCCTTCTCTTCCATCGCTAACTGAGTAGCTTGAGGATCATCAGACTCATCACCGAGTGTTGGGTCTTGTGGCAAGGCGAGCTGCATACCTTCAATTGGATAATCAAGCGCAGAGGTAATGACATTAACACCTGCATCAAGTCCCGCTGATACAATCACTTTAGAACCGATTTGGCGTACAATAGTAATGTCCTTATATCTCAGCTTGCCCTCATCATCTAATGTCGCCACTTGATTGTTAATCACCAAGTGCCTTGGGATTTCGGCGACTTGGCCGGCATGGCTACCGTCAATACTCGCGGTAACATAGGTACCGTAGCGTAGTTCGTTAAAATCATTAGTTTTCGAGTTGAGTCCATAAGGGTCAATCACCTCAGCCACTAGATAAGTCATACGGCTGCGGTTATCAATGACACCTTCACTTCTTACAATTGTCGCGGGCCACTCTTGAGATTGACCTGCAAACTCGCCAGTGAGCTTTACCTCTGCGCCTTTGCCTTTATTATCTAAAAATTGCAGCTCTTTATCGGCGATTGGCAAACGGATCTCAGCCTGGTCTGTACTTAATACTTTGCCAAGTGGGGTCCCCATACTGACGTAAGAACCTAGACCAATGTTACGCGCTTCAATTAACGCATCATATGGCGCTTTAATTATGGTTCGCTCTAAATTGCGATTAGCGCGCTTAAGGCCTGCTTCAGAAGAGTTTAGTTTGGCAACTTCTTGAGCAAGCTGTGGTTTACGTAAACTAAGTTCTGTTGGCACACCATTTTCAATGCGTTTCCATTCTTCTTCAGCAACCTTACCAAAGGCTTTTTCCTGCACAAGTGTCGCACGTGCGGACGCCATGTTAGCTTTGGCATCTATTAAAGCGGCCTCATAATCACTTGGATCGATTTTAGCTAGCACATCACCTTTTTTGACAAATCCACCTTTAACAAAGGCGGCTGATAAATAAACAATTTCACCATTTACCTGTGAGACTAGTTCTGTCTCATATTTGGCACTAACTACACCGTATGAGCTTACTGCAAAGCTCATTGGTTTAATTTCTACAGCTTGAACTGAAACCAAAGGAGTTGTATCTAATTCCTCTTTTTCCTCAGGTGGTTTCTTTAATGCTGACATGCCAATAAACCCCGTTACGCCGACAGCGATAACAACGATAGGTAAAATGATCTGTTTTTTTGTAGCCACAAACACGTCCTCTTGTTGAAGCACTCCACTCGATACACAATCTTTTATTGCTTGCTAAAGAATATCTGAGCAAATCTAATTCTAATTTTGATTGTATGTTAATTGAATTGATGAATTGTGACAGGCTGATTATGTAAACGTGTGTGACGAAATTAGACTTTTACTATGTGAAAAGTGCTTCCGGTAATTTGAACCGAAGTAGAAAAGCAAAGTGGATTACCACCTATATTACTGTAAATTAATGACTATATATGGATAGAACAGATTTCTATTTTGCTTAACGATTTTAGTTTTACTCAAAATAAACTTTACATTTATGTAAAGAAATAACTAGGCAACTTAAGCAAAAGGATCTCGCGGACTATCTAAAAACCACTACGATCCGCCCAATGTCCCCCGGTTTTGCCCATTAAGTAATTGGTGCATGCTCAGTTGTTGATTAAAAGTTTTAGACGAGAAGATATGAGTAAAAACACCTTGTCAAAGCTGTTTAGCAATGTCGGGAGAGAACAAAAGTGAGGTGAGAGATATGAGCATGGTGAGGATGATAAGGGCGATAAACATTATCTATCGGTTTAAAGGTATACCGTTTTACGTGTTTATTATCTCCTTAATGTTTGATGAACAAAACTTATAAAGCATATGACTTAAAACAAAAAAGCCCCATAAGGGGCTTTTAGTCAGTGCAATTAGCAGAAAGGTTAAATTAACCGCAGCACTTTTTATATTTTTTACCGCTACCACAAACGCAAGGATCGTTACGGTTAGGTGTTTTTTCAAAACGCGTTGTTTGCGGCTTATTAAGTAAACCTTCTAAAAGTACGATATCTTCAGCTTGCTCGGCATTTACTGTGATCATGCCCACCAGCTGATTATCGACTAATAATTGATTAACTTCAGCTTCTCTTTCTGCAGTTTGAACAAGCAACTGCAGCGGGTTTTCTGCGGTACCCACTTTTACTTCACGTTTAGTATTGTAACCATAGCTTTCGTGCTTAGGCTTTGGCGTTTTACGGCCTTTAAAAAAGAATTTGTCAGACATCGCTATGGTGCTCAGTGTTTATAAAGATAAATTTAGGCAAGCTTATACTATAAAAACCCATAAAGTGGTACTGAAGTCGCTATTTAACCCGGTTTTTCAGCGCTATTTTAGCCATTTTGTGATTTATCCTAATGCCAGCACTATCAGCTGGTGGACATATTGCCGTTAATCATCCACAGGCTCTGCGCTCAGTTTATGTCTAAAATTGAGTCCTGATATACACTTTGGTTAGTTTAAGTTAGGTAAAACGCTGCCAGTTTGCCTAAATACGCTAAATTTCTCGCTTTAGTGCGCTATCTTAGACGTTTTGGTATTTCCGCATCAGCGAAAACTTTGTTAAAATCGGCGCAAATTAAAGGAGAGCTTTACTATGCCAGTTTATGTTGTGGGCCACAAAATCCCAGATTCAGATTCAATTTGTGGTGCTATTGCACTTGCACACCTAAAAAACCAAATCGGCGAAGAGTCAGTTGCGACGCGTTTAGGTGACATTTCACCAGAAACAGCTTTTATTCTTGAAAAGTTTGGTTTTGACGCACCTGAGCTTAAGCTTAGCTACGCTGGCGAAGAAGTGTATATCGTTGACCATTCAGAGCTGACTCAAGCACCAGACGATATTGCAGAAGCAACAATCGTAGGTATCGTTGATCACCACAAATTAGGCGACCTAACAACCTCTACGCCGCTAGAGTGCTGGATCCGTCCAGTAGGTTGTAGTAACACAGTTATCAAAATGATGTACGACTTCTACAACGTTGAAATTCCAAAAAATATCGCTGGCATCATGTTATGCGCTATCTTAAGTGACACTGTTATTTTCAAGTCGCCAACATGCACAACAGCAGACATCAAGTGTGTTGAAGCATTAGCTGAAATTGCTGGCATTGAAGACTTCAAAGCTTTAGGCATGGATATGTTTAAAGTGAAATCTGCTGTAGAAGGTACACCTGCACGCGATCTTGTTATGCGTGACTTTAAAGACTTCAACATGAACGGTAACTTAGTCGGTATCGGTCAGTTAGAAGTTATCGACCTTTCAGTATTTGACGATATTAAAGCTGAACTTGAAGCGGATATCGCTGCACTTAAAGCTGAAGGTAACCGTCACAGCGTACTATTGTTGCTGACTGACATCATGAAAGAAGGTTCTGAAATGCTAATCGTTAGTGACGACCTAGCTAAAATTGAATCTGCTTACAACTGCAAGTCTGAAAACAACAAAGTATGGTTAGATGGTGTACTAAGCCGTAAAAAGCAAGTTGTACCGCCACTACAAGACGTTTTCGCTTAACTCTAAGCAAATCTAGCAGTTGAAAAAGGCCGAACATAATGTTCGGCCTTTTTGTTACTTGTTAAAACGTTTCGTATTTAAATACGGTAATTACAAAAGCTTACTAAAACAACGCTATAAGCGAGGAGCTCAATTTTAATCTTTAGTGTCAGTTTTTCGTAAACTGTTTAACCTTGCCTGAGCTAAGCCTAAAATGCTGTTCTTAGGGTACTGCTCTTTAGCATTTAAACTGCCAACCTTGAGATCGGTCAATAGCTCGATGGCTTGATCCACATGGCTAATCGCCCAAATGTGGAATTTACCTTTGTCTACAGCATCGACAATGTCTTTACGTAACATCAGATTATGCACATTCGATTGCGGAATAATCACGCCTTGGCTGTCTTTGCGCCCACGGATCTTACAAACATCAAAGAAACCTTCGATTTTCTCATTAACCCCGCCAATCGGCTGCGCCTCACCAAACTGGTTCATTGAGCCAGTAATCGCAATATCCTGTCTTAATCCAACACCCGCAAAAGATGACAACATGGCACAAAGCTCAGCCATAGTGGCGCTGTCACCATCAACACCGCCATACGATTGCTCAAAGGTGAGGTGAGTCGATAATGGGATCTTGTCGGTTTTACCCAAAATCGAAGCGATATACGCAGTTAAAATCATCACGCCCTTAGAGTGAATGCTGCCGCTCAGCTCTACATTACGCTCAATATCAAACACTCGACCTTCACCAAACGCGGTAGTCGCGGTGATCCTGCTTGGCGCACCGAACTGATAATCCGTGGTCGACATCACCGATAACGCGTTAACTTGGCCAACGGTTAAGCCTGCGGTACTGATCAGCGTTGTGCCATTAACGAAGCTTTGCATAAAGTCATCTTTAGCACGGCAAATACGTTTCTCTTTATTAGCTAGCGCTTGCTCTACGTGACTGACTCGGATCATGTTGGCATTAACTGAACGAGCACAGTAATTGGCTTCTCGCAGCAAGTTGGCAATATCAACCGAATGCAATGAAAGCATGTTTTGATCATCAGCCTGGCGCGAACTAAATTCAATCACCCGAGCTATCGCCTTTTTATCGCAATGCAGCATCTTGTTGCTATGCACAATACTTGAGATAAACTGGGCATATTGCACTTCAGATTTATCCGTTCTAGGCATTCTGTCTTCAAAATCCGCAGTCACTCGAAACAGCTCAGTAAACTCAGCGTCATACTGTTGTAGGAGTTTATAAGTTGCGAAATCACCAAACAAAATGATCTTCACATCAAGCGGAATCGGCTCAGGGTCCAGTGAAATTGTGCCCGACAATGTGACTTCACGTTCAAGTGAAGTCACACTTAACTTGCGAGAACGTAAAGCACGCTTTAATCCATCCCATACGTACGGATGCTCTAGCACTTTTACCGCATCAATCATTAATACTCCGCCGTTTGCTTTATGCAGACTACCTGGACGAATTAATGAAAAATCAGTAAATACTGTGCCTTTATAGGTGGCATTTTCTACGTAACCAAAAATGGTGTGATAGTTAGGTGTTTCTTCTACAATAATGGGCTGCATTTGTGATGCTTGTGACACCAGCACATTAATTTGATAACGCCTTGGCATCTTCTTGCTCATAGAGGCGTAGGCAAGGGCAGCTTGCTCTTCACTTTCTTCTAGGAAGATATCCAGATTATCAAGAATGTCCTTATGCATGGCTTTGATATAAGCCTTAACATTGGGATGTTCTTTATATTGTTCTTTTAACGCATCGAGTACATGGGCGAGCACACCATCGGCTACTTGCTCATCATGCTTTTGCTGCTTTTCAGCGTAGTCTTCTTCCCATACGGTGATTTGGCGAACGATGCCGCGCAGCTGGGCTTCAAACTTAGAAATCGATTCTTGCATATCGTCTTGCTCTTTTGTAGACAATGCTAAATAGCTTTCTTCGCTATGAGCCTCTTCACCATTTAACGCAACAAGCTCATAATTACCTTGAGGTGAAATAGACAAACCAACACTATGACGCTTTGCTTCTTCTGTTAGTAACAAAAGCGCTTCTTCTTGCTTAGCAGCTAGCTGATTTTTGAGTTTATCGGCGCGGGTGTAATACATTTCGTTATCGAAAGCTAATGGCAGCGACTTAAGCAGCTTGCCCATTAATTTTTCGATATCTTTTTTAAAGGTGAGTCCCATGCCAGCAGGCAGCTTAAGCACTTTAGGGCTACGGGTGTCATCAAAGTTAACCACGTAACACCAGTCATAAAGGGTGCGGCCGTTTGAGTTAGGCGCCTGTCTATTTAAATGGCGCAGCACCATAGTGCGCTTACCAAGACCATTACGGCCAAGTGCATAGATGTTGTAGCCCTTCTCTTTCATTGATAGGGCAAACTCTACAGCTTGCTGCGCCCGGGCTTGGCCTACGATTTCATCCAGTGGCTCGAGGTGTTTGGTTGACTTACAGTCTGAAGATAATTTTTTAAGCGCAGATGCGCGGTACAGCTTGGTGCTGTTGAGAGGTTTTATTGGCATAATACATCCTCCTGATGACTGTCAATAAATTCACTCTATAACAGTTAACACCAAGATTTCGCTATTTTTTTACCAAAAGTAGACTTTTTAAGCGAACAAACCACTTAAGTGGTTAATTATTAATCGCAAAACAAAAATCCCTCAGCGTTCTCCTGTAAAAGAACAAACTGAGGGATCCATGGCTAAGGTTAAATAGTCAAAGTGCTAAATAGCCAAAGTCGCTAGACTTTTACTTCTAATAAGTTGTTTGCACAGCCTAGTAAGCTAGCAAACTAAAGCCCTTTTAGATATTGAACTCGTGTTGTGTTGCAGACCAAACTCGCCAAATCAACTTCACTACCAGACTCAAAGCCCGCTTCAACGTTAAGACTAGATTCAACACCAACACTATTATCCATTGAGCCTGTAGCCGAAGAAACTACAGCTTGAAAGCAGAGCTGTTTATTGGTTTGTAGTAAAGTCTCTAACCCGCTGCTTTGCCAGTGGCTGTTTGTGTCAATCGCGCGCAGATCAAATAAAACCGAATCAAATTTGCCTTTAAGGTCATCTAAAACTTGCGGATTATAAAAATGCTCATTGCCATAAAGAGCATTATGCTCGCTACGTTTTTTGTCGATAACAAAGTCAACGCCTTTAATATTGGTCAGGCTGGTCGATTTTTTACAAACCGTTAAGCATTCATCATCCATTACTGCTTTGTCACAGCCAGATGATTGTAAAAACAAGCACTGACGACTGCTCATCAACATAATCGGGTGATAAATACTGTAATGCAGACTGAAATTACGAGGGGCTTTTATTGCTTTAAGTTGCTTTTTATTAAGCTCATTTGATAAAAACGCGCCGCTACAGCCCTGTTGCTGCAAACAATATAAACTTATTGAGTTACTGGTATTCAAATAAGGCCCAGCAATCCAGCTAATATTCAATTGGTTGGCGATTACGCCAACACCACTATTGTTGGTCACAATGTGCTTAGGCTTAACTTGCTGCAATAAGCTTTGAGCTGCAATTAAATCGCTTTCCATAATAACCGCGCCAAACCACGGGGTTAACTCAGGTTCCTGCTTAAACAGCCAAACTAGTTTATCTAGTTGTGTTGCAATAGCATCAGGCACTAAATAATAGGCGTTTATCTGCTTAGCATTGTTGGCCAATAAAACATTTTGCTGTTTAAGCTCACGATACAAGGCGAGATCACGGCGGTTAGCGATTAAAATCGATAGCGATGTTTTAGCTGATGCTTGGTAACTGTTCGATGCCTTATCAGCATTGATAACTATATCTGCTGAGACTTTTTGCTTATCCAGTGCAGCGAGCTGCTGACGCACTTGTTGTAAAGTTACTGGCTCAACAGGTTCACGACCTCTATTCAAGCCTATGCTGATCTGACGTTTCATCTCTGTTAGTTCTTTAAAAGGTACAAACAGGTTGTCGCCTAAGTCATCAAAACAAATAGTGCTTAGCTGATATTCAATGTTATTAAAGCTTTGAAAGCGTTTTGATAGTTCTTCGTGAGTTAAGCCGTATTTATCAGAAGTCATCAAGTTTGACACCGAGCTTACTGTAAACTCGCGGTGCTCTGGCGCTTCAAACTGGCTATATTGTTGCTCGCTGACTTGTACCTTAATCGACAATACTTGCCCACTCAGGCCACTAATCGATAGGGTGATCAGCGGCTTATCAAGGCTTAGCTGACTAATCTTGTCGCCAACGGTAGTTATAATTTCGGTTTTTTCATCATAAAGCGCTTTTTTAACGTTAGTAGCTGCGTCATCCTTAGTTAACGAAGTAATTGGCGTTAAAGACGCGATATGACTAAAGTGCTGCACCGCATTGTCACGTGGATTATCGATATACATGTTCTTACCAATTGCGCCATGTAGGTAGCCATTGGAAAAGTCACGATTAAATACAGTGTATAGCGGTGTTTTATCTAAACTAGTCGCGAGATTTTGCTCTAAACGACTAATTTGTTTACGCCAAGTTTCAATAACGCGAAACACATAGTGAGACTTTTTAATTCTGCCTTCGACTTTTAGTGAATCTGCGCCCGCCGCATATAGTGCATCTAAGTCTGCAAATGCAGAGTTGTCTTTTAAGTTAAGCGGATACTCAGCACCCGCATTTGTGGTTTGGTATTGATCGCGACAAGGCTGGCTGCAGCGGCCACGATTACCAGAGTTACCACCATGGGCCGAACTAAAGTAGCAAAGGCCAGAGAAACCAATACAATTTGAGCCATGCACAAAAACTTCGGTTAGCATATCGATGCTATGAGCTTTATCTGACATCAACCTGATTTCGGTAAGACTGAGTTCGCGAGATAAGTTTGCCCGCGACGCTCCAAGGTGACCTAAAAAGGTCAATTGACCGGTGTTATGGGTCGTTACCTGAGTTGATGCGTGAATATCAAGAGTCGGATAATGTTGTTTTAATAGATAAAACAAACCGAGATCTTGAACGATAACGCCATCAATTGCGGTGTTTACCAGCTGATTCAACAATTTGAGCAGTGCAGGCAGTTCGCTTTCTAACACTATGATATTAAGTGTTAAAAATAACTGACAGTCATGCTTGTGGGCGATTCTAAGTAAACCATGTAAGTCTTCGAAACTTAAATTTTCGGCGCGGGTACGGGCATTAAAACTATTTAAGCCGCAATATACCGCGTCAGCACCAGCAACAATCGCCGCTTTAATCGACTCTATGTCACCACCGGGTGCGAGTAATTCAAGTTTTCTCATGGTATTCCTAGTTAATTGCTCATACATTTAGGCATTAATTTATTTGGTAACAACGCCAAAAAAAGCAATTTCGTGTGAGACTTTATCAAGATAAGCCGGCCATTGTATGAGTTAGCCTTAAACGGATCTATGTCAGTAAAATCTATTTTCCTAAACTATGACGCGGATCGTGTCCAAATGAGCTCATCACCTGAAAACTGAAGAACAGTTTTCCATTAGTTTATCGAATCTATTACTTATCAGCGTTAACGCAGATGTCATTGTGACTAAGCAAAAAACTAGGGCTTTAACTATCAATAGTTGCAGATAATAGTGATTTAAATTAGCAGTAATCAGAGATTGGTTAGCATTAATACAATTTATGCTGCAATTATATGCATAAGATCCTATGCATTAGTTTTTTTAAAGAGTATTACTCTGGTTTAGTGTAAGCTAAATGTTCTTGTTCTCAAGTAATTCAGAATTAATCCGCTTTCATTCAAAGTCTACTATTAGAAGTCCACTATGCTTTACAATCAAAATCTCGCTGAACGTTTTCCAAAAGGTAGGTTTGCAATGTGGAGCGTTTACAGCTTCACTGGCGCATCTATTTTAGCTTCAATTATTTTCTCGTTATTGTTATTCCTGTCTATTGATGACGACCCTGTCATGCAGCTTTTGTTTGGTGGCTTAGCGGTAATTTTCGAATTAGGTAAATTCTTTGCCTGGTATGAAGTAGGTGAGCGTTATGCACGTAAAAACTTCTTTGGTATGTTTTCAGCTCTTGGTTTTTATGCCGTATTAGCAGCAATTTCTATTGGTGGTTCAATTGGCGGTATTAATAGTGCAACCAATAAAGCCCAAGAACATGTGCAAGTACAGCAAAGCAAGGTAAACGCGTTTAATATGCAAATTGCTGCTATTGATAAGCAAATTGAGCTTAATAATGTCGCAGCAGAAAAGTATATCCAAATGGAGCGTATCGCTACTGGTGTGACTCGTATTCAAAAAGAAAACAACATTTTACGGGAACAGCAGCAAAAGTTGGCTATGCAACGTGATAGCGTACCTGTTGTTAGCCAAGGTTCAATTGTTGGATTGATTGAAAGCTTAGCCCAGTCTTTAAATATCAAAGCTGAAACAGCCCAGTTAGGCCTAGTTGTATTCTTATCGATTCTATTAGACTTTTTTGCAGCCTTCTTTGTTGGTTTAATTGGTGAGGAAAATCGCTTTAGACAACGATTTAAAGCACAATCACAGCAGCTTGAGCCAATCACCCTTGATGCATATCGTCGTTTACATAGCGACGACTCAGACTTTATTCCACACTTTGAGCCAAAGCAATTGCCAGAAGCTGAGCCAAAGTCAATGTATGAGCAAGTAATTGATGTATTGGCTGAAAAGCGTGTTAACTGTACTAAACGTGCTGTTAGCCAATATTTAAATATTTCAACTGAAGAGGTTGATGAAATTTTTGCAAAAATGTTCGCCGCCGGTGTCGTGAGTAAAAAGCCAAACAACCACTATCAGTGGCATGGTGTGCAAGCGGAAATCAACGCGGAGGCAGAGCCTGCCTAAGTCGTTTACCACTTAATTAACGATACGAAAAAGGAAGCTAATGAATTTAGCTTCCTTTTTTTATGCTTCTTTGTCTTAAAAGTAAGCGCTACAACTAAATTGATATTTGAATAAATTCCCTAAAGCCCTTAGGATCTGGGCATCGTAAATATCAACAAGATCCCAGTTAATGCCAGCTAATCAGACAAAACATCAAGACCCGTTAACACTTTACTTTATTTATGACTCTCATTGCCCTTGGAGTTATGCCGCCACACCTGTTGTTGCTGAGCTGATTAACGCTTTTGACTTTTCAGATCTACATTTATTGCACTGTGCTCACTTTAATGGCTCAGATGCACCGAAACAGGCGCAAATAGAGCAGGTTAGTGCATTAAGCAATATAGAGTTTGGTGATAGTTATTTGGCACAGAGTAAGAAGAAAGCGTCTTCTGTTAAAGTTGCTAACTTCATGTCTTGGGTACAATCAAAACAAGCAGATAAAGAGTTTGAGTTGTTGCAAGCGATACAAAAGCAACACTTTGTTGACGCGAATCCTTTTGAGACTCGTGATAATTTCGACAAGCTCATTAATCAATACAAGCTTTCACCATCAAACAAAGTATTTAAAGATGCACTAAGCCATGAAGCCGAAAGTGTATTAGCAGGTATTGCTGAGATAGGTGAAGCAATTGGAACCAATGCATTCCCAGTATTAGTAATGACATCTGGCGATCAAGCAATCTTTATCGATCACTCGGAGCACCTAGCCGCTCCAGAGGGCGTTGTAGCTGCAGTACGTGAAGAACTCGCTGCGTTAGCATAACTCGGTAGCTCTTGTGCTAGAAGTGCTACTTGGTTAGGCTCTAGTAGTAAAAGCCCTTGTATTAAAATCGCTTTAAGCAAAGGCGTTTGTAGCGTAGGTGATGGGAATAACCTTGGGATTATTCAAGGTTATTCTGCTGTGAAATATTTTGATCGGTAAGACTGGTGATTATTGCTAGTTGTTATAGCAAAGCCTGACTAACGCAATGTAAAACATCACCAAACAAAACCACTTCAAAACTAATAGACTCTCTAGCATACAGTTACTCCTCAGTTACCATTAATCCCACTTTGTCATTGTTCAAGGCTAAGTAAAAATTTAGGCTAACAGCCTTTAGCCGAACGTATCGCAAACTAGTTTTGGGGTTAATCTTATACTGATTGGTATAACTCAATAGCGACTCTAAAATGCCAGTGTATAACCCTTATTAACTAGCCAAATATTCATGTCTTTTCAGACAGGTTTAGTATAGCAAATAAAGGTTAATCTGAGCTGAATTTAATTGATATCTAATCAAAAAATATTAAGAGTTTTTCTTCGCATAAACATGGATATAGCGACCTAAGGAAAGGAATGGTTCCTGACGACAAAGTTTTTGCTCCATTGCCACTATTTCATCAAAACTAAAATGTCCCATATCATGATTTTGCATATAGTCATGGAAAGTGCGCACGCCCGTTTTACCTAAGATCTCAAAACCGGCTTGCTGCAAGCATTGATAGACTAATTCAGGCTTAATGCCTTGCTGGGGTTGCAGTTTAAACCTTTTTCGATGCGGCATACCTTGCTCAATATGTTTAAGATTGCCACAAATAAGATTCTTAAATAGCAGGCCGTTATAGTTGTAAAACATAACTGAAATAATCCCGCCCGGTTTGACCTGCTCACATAAGGATGTCAATGCCGGAATAGGTTCTGCTAGCCACTCCATTACCGCATGAAACAAAACCAAGTCGACAGGCTGGTTTAGGTGATCTGAAACATACTGCACTGGACTATGAATAAATCGATATCGTTCAAGCAAGTTATTATCAGTAATATCCTCCTTGGCTAACGACAACATTTCGCTCGACAAATCACACAAGTTGACATTGTGGCCTAAAGCCGCAATTTTTTGTGAAAGCTGTGCCAAGCCACCACCAGCATCAAGCACACTAAAAGTAGGTTTAGCCTTTAACTCTCGCAGTGCTGGCTCTTGATGTGGCAGCTCTTGCTGACTGCCAACGGCGAGCTCTTGCAAAATAAGCTCAATATCTTGCCAAACGACAGTCTGCCTTATTTCACCTTTTGCAGTGCCGTAAATACTTGCTGCAAACTTATGTGCTAAATCGTCAAAATTTCTATCTTGTTTCACTGCAGTCTTCTTTGGTTATATATTGGCTATTGCTTTTCCCGGCTGTGCCTCACTTAGAAAGCCACCGGTTAAAGAGTACTAAAATATGCGGCCGCGGATTTTCTCACAGCAAGCTGTAAATTTAAATCACCTAGTGCGCAAATAACGACAACGGATTAGAACCAATTAACGATGAATCTATTTTTTACTTTGTTTGACAGTAAATCCAGGGGAGCTTATGCTGGCTCGCGTGAATTAGTATGCAATTAATTGAATGAAAGTTAAAAATATCTCGAGGTTATACTTTTCTGTAGTCATTTTGGGTGCATTTCTACTCAACGGTAGACTTGTTACGTTTTGGCGGCCAAGATTACTTTTACTCGCGCTCAAACGGCTCTAAGCAAAAAATTTGGTTATTGGGGTTAATATAAAAAACATCCTTTGAACCATACAATTGGCAACACTAGCGGGTCTAGCGTTGATCCATTAAAGCCAATACCTAAAAACTTACAAAAACTGCTACTAGCTACAGATAAACAATGATGCATAAAGGATTAACCACTCATGAGCGTAAACATTAATTTAGTCGTTGAAGTCAGCAAGCAGGTAAACGAGCAAGAGGTCGTTGCACTTTATAAAGCCAATGCGTGGTCATCAGCAGAGGTTCCTGAAAAACTGCTCGCAGCACTATTAAATTCAGACACATTGGTCACCGCAAGGGTGGATGGCAAGTTAGTCGGTTTAGGTAATGCGATTTCTGACGGGCATCTAGTGGTTTATTACCCACATCTGTTGATTCATCCAGATTTTCAGCGTCAAGGTATAGGCCGTCAAGTGATGGAATTAATGCAAGCTCATTACCATGGTTTTCACCAGCAGATGCTAACCGCCGATGGTGACTCTACGGCTTTTTATCAATCATTAGGATTTGAGCGAGCGGGGCAAACCGTACCTATGTGGGTTTACTCAGGCGATGAGCATTAGCCTAAGAGTATGAAGTAGCCAAATTCATCGTGTATAAATTGATAACTAGGCATTTTGCACAGCTTCTAGTGATAAGCGTCTAATGACACGCATCAAATAACAAATATCTAGTAACCAGCCAATAAAAAAAGGTCCATTAAGTGGTATCGACCATTTACGCAGATGCGCGGTTTAGTCAAACAACTCAATGGACCTTTAATGCTTATACAATCACTAACATCATCAGTGAAGCGGATATAAGCACAAAAGTTAACGCAATTAGCGGCGGAAAGTGACGTCTTCAGTCTCAGCTAAGTGAATTTGTGTTTGCGCTATTTGGGTTTGGGCTAACACTTTACCCTGGCGCACAGAGTAACGTACTGGTACTTGACGACGAACCGCATCGAAACCGTTTTCAGCTGGCAATACCAATAGGTTGCCAGGCTTGCCAAGTTCAATACCGTAGTTGTCTTGAATATTTAAAGTACGAGCAGACTTATTAGTGATTAGCTCTAAAGAGTTGTTGATTTGATCGTAACCCATGATTTGGCAAACATGTAAGCCCATGTGCAATACCTGCAGCATATTAGCTGTGCCAAGCGGATACCAAGGATCAAAAATGTCATCGTGACCAAAGCACACATTAATGTCAGCAGCTAGCATCTCTTTAACGCGAGTGATACCACGGCGCTTAGGGTAATCATCAAAACGACCTTGAAGATGGATATTCACTAGCGGATTTGCCACAAAGTTAATACCTGACATACCAAGCAAACGGAACAATCGCGAGGCGTAAGCACCATTGTATGAATGCATTGCTGTAGTGTGACTCGCCGTTACGCGCTCTCCCATATTGTATTTATGGGCGAGGGCAGCTACGGTTTCAACAAAGCGTGACTGCTCATCATCAATTTCATCACAATGTACGTCAATCAAACGGTCATACTTGCGCGCAAGCTCAAACACATAATGCAGCGACTCGACACCGTATTCGCGGGTAAATTCAAAGTGTGGGATGGCACCAATCACATCAGCGCCTAGTTGTACTGCTTCTTCAAGTAACTCTTTACCATTTGGGTAAGATAAAATACCTTCTTGTGGGAATGCCACAATCTGAATATCGACCCAATCTTTCATCTCTTCTTTAACTTCAAGCATGGCTTTTAGTGCAATAAGAGTTGGATCCGACACGTCAACATGAGTACGAACGTGTTGAATACCATTAGCTATTTGCCATTTAAGAGTTTGTTTTGCGCGAGCCTTAACATCTTCGATAGACAACATAGACTTACGCTCGGCCCAGCGCTCAATACCTTCGAATAAGGTGCCTGAAATATTCCAGCTCGGCTCGCCCGCGGTTTGCGTCGTGTCTAAGTGAACGTGTGGCTCACAAAATGGAGCAACCGCCATTCCGCCTTCACCGTCAATAACCTGGGTTGAAGCATCGTATTGCAGCGCTTCAATCATAGGACTAATCGCTTTGAACTTGCCGTCTTCAATCAACAATTGTTGCAGGCCTTCGTGACCTTTAAGCGTCACATTTTTAATCAACATACTTGCTGATGACATGGTGTTTTCCTTATGCATTGGTTGCATTGTTACAATCTGATTTAACTGGCTGTTGCCCAGTCACACGTTATAGTACTTCATCAATCAATAAGTAGCTGATTGCACCAGCTAATACCGCATTGATTGGTACTATGCCCGGTAATAAGTGACCTGCAAGCACGCCAATCATCACACCGCTAATTGCCGCCCAATTAACAGTTGAGAATTTAGCGCTAGTAAAGTCTTTATATTTTTCACGGTTACGCAAGTAATCCGCAATGATGATCCCGCCGATAGGAGGAATGGCGGCTGACAAAAAGGTCAACCAGCCAACGAAGTTATTATATAACCATAGTGCACATAAGGTGCCGATAATGCCGTTAAAAATAGACAGGTACTTACTTGGTAAGCCGGTAATATTTGAAAAACCAAGACCAGAGGCATAAAGCGCATTGTCGTTAGTGGTCCAAATATTAAGACCTAAGATGATAATCGCTGGGATTAATAAGCCCTGAGCAATCATTACTTCCGAGATATCCGCTTGGCCTGTTGCCGCTGCACCTGCTGCGCCAAAGACAAACATTAAAGAGTTGCCAATAAAGAAAGCGAACATAGTGACAAACACTGCGGTTTTAGGGTTCTTACCAAAGCGTACAAAGTCTGCGGTTAAAGTACCGGCTGAAATGAACGAGCCGACAACTAACACTAGCGCGGTATTAAAATCGATAGGGTTTTCTGGTTCAACCGCCATTAAGCCTTGCATGCCGCCCATAGTGTCAACGGCTTGAATAACAGAGAAACCACCAAAAAGCGCAATTGCAGGAACAGCAATGGCTGATAGGATCATAATGGCGCCAATGCCGAAGTAAACAGTGAAGGTCATGAGTAGACCAGAGATGATAATGAGGAGATTTGTATCGATGCCAGTAGCTTTTTGAACCGGAATAGCAAACATTGCCACGCCAACTCCAAACCAACCAACTTGAGTGCCACCAAGAAGTAGCGAGGGTAACCAAGAACCTTTTAAACCGAAAGAGTAACGAGCGAGGAGGTGAGTTGAAAGCCCTGTTTGAGCGCCAATATAACCGAGAAACGAAGTGTAAATACCGAGAATTAAATTACCAATGAGAACCGCAAGAACAAAATCATTAAAAGAGAGACCAGTACCGAGTGTGCCACCTGTCCACATACTCGCTGAAAAAAAGGTCAGTCCCAACATCACCATCGTTAGGGATAAAACACCTTTACGTGCCGAAATAGGCACCGGGCTTAAACTGTAATTATTATCGCTTGCCATTTATTGTCCTTGGATTAAATAAAGAAAATACACGGCTTACCTGACAACGCACAAACACCAGCAATACTGGGCTACAGCAGTTACTCGTCAGGCAAACGGCGCGTAGTTTAGTCATAAACAAAAACGAGTCAAGCTATTAAACATGCTAATTTACTAAATAAAGATGTACGTAAGTATCACGTAAATACTAAGCTGCATTTACGTTGCCATCATAGTGCAGTAACTGTTGATGGTAAGGCTAGTTTGTAAGTTGGAAAGCCGAAACAATCAAACTACGCCACAGATGTTGCAATAAGTATCAAGGCTCAAATTACTAGTTCTAATTTATGCTTCAGCCCCGTTAGCTCAAAATTCAAGCCATTTTTACCCGATAAAATGCAGCTTAAACACGCAGCGAGATACCATAAACAGCTTGCTTACGTTATATTGAAAACAACAGACATACCTTCAGATAATCTAAGACTACGCTATGCAACAAGATGCTTTAAAAGAACATATTCAGCTTTGGTTAAATAGGCCCATTGAGACTGGCGCAGTACGCGAGTTACTTAACGCATCGGTGGCCATGGCATCTGATATCGGCAATATAAGACCAGAAAATCAAGATCGGGTTGTCTGTGTACAAGTTCAAGTTTCAGCATCTAAGTCATTTATTATAGGTGTATTGTGTGACGGCATGGGCGGAATGGCGTCTGGTGCTAACTGCGCAAGCCTAAGTATCGCCACATTTTTAAGTAGCTGTATCAAAAACCAATTAATGCCTATTGACCAGCGGTTAATTACTGCTGTCGAAGACGCCAATAATGACGTTTACACTCTTTATAACGGTAATGGCGGCGCAACGTTATCAGCGTTTATTTTTGATAGCGATGGCCAGTTTGAAGCGATCAATGTGGGCGATAGCCGTATTTATGCCAATTTAGCCCATGGAATTAAACAGTATTCAAAGGATGATACTTTTGCAGGGCAAAATGCTGATGCTGCTGGCGTGCATTTAAGCAAAGGCTTATTGCAATTTGTGGGTGTTGGGCCTGACATAAAACCACAATTGGTTACGTTTCCTAAGATCCGCCAAATCAAACGCCTTATTTTAACCTCTGACGGTGCTCATTACATTGAAGACAGCACCTTTAAGCAAATTCTGAATCAACGAACATCAGCAGCCGAGCTGTGCAAAAGAATGATTGATGTCTCTAAATGGTGCGGTGGCTTTGATAATACCTCGATTCTAATCGCTAATGATGTATTAAAGATATTCGCCAATACTGAAGAAACAGCCATCCCGATAGGCACAGTTAAACTAACCGATGCATTTGGTGAAGCTGAATTAATACTCGCTATTGCAATTTAATCTCTAAACTCTTTTATTCGCAGTAGTATTTGTATTCAAAGTAGATGTAAAAAGCTTAAAATTCATAACTTAAAAAATATTGAGCAATATATTTTAAGTTATGATATCTTCTGCCGCCGCAAAAATACTGATTTCTCGCCTTCATATTTTCTTATTTTTGGTACATAAATTTCAGCTTCTAATACATTGCACTAATTCATCGATGTAAGGTTCAATGGCGACATGCTAAATTAAACTTACTAACAGGTTAACCGTATAGTCTAAAAATAAATCAATGTGGGGCTAGTGTAAAAGTAGTTTTGTTTTTGTAAAAACTATGAATATCTTGAAAGGGTAACATGAATAAAAAACTTGTAGTAATCGTAGCAGTAGCAAGCATCTCAATTACTTCTATAGCATCAGGTTCAATACTTGAAAGCGCAATAAAACCCGGTAAACAGTTGAGTCAAGAACCATCAAAAACTCCTGAGGCTGCCCAGACAAAAAATGTGTGCCTGCGATATTGGGCGGTAAATATAGATGGTAAAAAATGTGTAAGGGGGGAGGTAATAAGTAAATGAAAAACTTAATTATACTCACAATAATTTTCACGTCACTCTCGGGTTGCTCTGCATTTAATGAAGGTTGGAATCGTGGATTAATGCAGTCAGAAATGGAATCCTGCGATCTTTTACCTACCAATAAGCTAGTAGAAAAATGTAAGGTTGATATTTATACTAAGTATAATCCAGATTCTAGCTTAGAAAATCCAGTTGAAGAAGCAAAGCCTAAATTGATGACTAATGGGTTACTAAAATGGCCAGATGGAACGACTGAAAGAATATATTTCTCTCCTTCACACAGAGCTGTAACAATTTTTATTAATGAAGACACAGTAATCTTAACCATTAATGAATCAACAATTGGTGCGGACTGTTTGGAATATGTTGCAACTATAAACTCTAATAATCTATCACTTAAGTTTTGTTATGGTTCTGAAGTATTATTTTATAGCTCTAATGGGGTTAAAGCGTCCGGTGAATATATAACAGACTCAGGTTTTAACATTAGTCCCAAAAAAGCTAAAAGCTCAACTCAAAATAGAATTAGTGGAAAAGCTGAGGCTATGTACAACTCGACCCTTGCTTGGGATACAGGTGTTACAGAGCGAGCTTTTGTCTCACCATCGAACAGGACTATATCACATTATATTGAGGAATCAGGGCAAAACCTCGTATTTACCGTTGATGAAGCTACGATTGGCAATGACTGTCCTAGATATCACGCAAAAATCCTGAAAAACAATAACTTAGTTAATATCGAAGCTTTCGTTTGTTTTGGTTCCGAAGTATCTTCTTATGCAATAACCGCAGCAGGTGAACGTATCGCTTTATCAGCAGGAGTTATAATTAAGGATGATAAGTCTTCAGTTATACCTAAATCGACATCAGAGCTTGAACAAGAGAGAAATAAAATAGCCACGCAAAAGGCTAAAGTCCTTGCCGATAATGAGCTTGAAAAAGAGCATAAATATCGAAGAGTAGAAGCCGAAACAAAAGCTATCGAGGCACACGGAAGTAAAGAAAGTGAAAAAATTGATGCCGTTAACGATGCAATAAGAAGCGTCGGTAAAGGCTTTGAAAATCACGGAATAAAATAATATATATCGAATACAATGCAATATAGGCGCAGTTATTTATTATAAGCTGCGCCTTTTTTATAAAACACCATATTTAACATAATATACATTGTACGCATAACTATGGCACAGTATCTGAATCATCGATAAGTGGATATGCTGACTTGTTTTCTGAACAATTAACGCTTTATCGATTATTACCAAACTCGCCACTAGCTTGGTAAATATCCAGTCGCTGCGCTTCATTGAGTTAGTTGCTTATCAATCCTAACAAACACTTTAACCTTGTTGCTAAGTGTTTTGTTGCTCAACATTATATATGGTAACTGTCATTCAAATTGAGAATCTGAGTCACCGGAGTTTGGTTACGTACATCGATACAAAGCTTTCATTAACGCTATCGAAGTTTTATCTAGGTTTAAATATGCAATTCTGAGCTAAGCAAATATCCGTGGCGTATTCAGTTGCACGTAGAATTTTTGATGGTACGAATTTAAGTCTTCAAGCTGGTACCATCCTAAAATGATGCGACTTAATGGCGAACTCTGTTTTACAGGCAGACTTGACCTGATAACTCAAGTTCACAGTGATTAGTTAACTTAAGTCAAAACACCCAAAAACAACCACCAAACCCAATATTTAAACTGTCCGCTACGTGAAATCTGATGAGCTAAGCTCGGCAAACTTTAAAAGTAGCCACACAGCGCGCCATATCATTTCTTCAAAATCAGCTTGGAATCTTATTAACTTCGATTATTAGTCTTTTGTCGGTAGCTAAAGCTCGATAACTAGAATAGCTAGAGTTGTAATTTGTTGAATGCGTTATCAAGCCTTTAGGTCTTAGCTTGCTCTAATTGGTCATTCTAAGTGATCATACTAAGTGTTAGTCAAAGTGCTCTAGATGCGGAACACAGACTTAGTCGGACCGTTCCGATTGGCTCAATTTGCAGGAACAAACATAAACCCAACTAAGCCAATTCAGTATCAAGGTAAACTTGGCAATAGTTATCGACATAACTAGAGTCAAGATTAGCGTCGTTGCTGTTTCTATTGTGAGTAAGCCCGGCTTTAATTCAGGAGCTTACATTTTATATAGGAAAACGCCGACAATCTGGCGGTTCTGCCGCCATCCAATCTAACTTTAATAGACTTTATACCGCGTCTAAATGCAGTTCCAACTCAAAAAACACTACTAAAAATAGTTATAAAAACTGTGATTATCATGCATAAGCACATGAGCAAACAACATAGCTACGAAACAATAATGTCAAAGCATACGTGGTTGAAAAAGCCCTTTTTAGTCAAATGCCGATAATGTCACTTATCGGCATTAACTGGTATCCAAAAACCATAACCAGAGCAAAGACAAAATCAAGGTCAAAGCCGAAGCCAGTAGCAATCTATACAGCAACAAACTGAGTTTATATAGGTAGCTACTTACTTAGATTAAGGTATTGAGTTTAGAAAAAAGATTAAAACAGGATGGTTAATTTGGAAAAAGGTTAAGGATTCAGATTCTGAGGTGGAGTTGAAAACCATCTTAACTATTCCCATATAAACAGTCAGTTATGTACACCAACAAGGTATAATCTTTGTTTATTGCGAGCATATGTATCGAACATTATGAACGTTAACTATCTGCTCCATGCCCTAGGTTTCGGGGCTATCTGACCACCCTGCTCACCTTGTTTTCATTAGTTTGTATCGATAGTTCTTCTTACCTCTTAACTCATCAACTCCGTATACCTTGCTGTTCCCTACTCCATTTTAATCGCCATTTATAAACTTTAATCGAGTACAGATGCTCGGGACATAACAGTATAAGATAAAGACTTACCGTCTATTTTAAACATGTCTTTTATCTCACCACACTTCTCAAATCCGCTGCTTATATACAGTTTTTGCGCCGCGATATTATTTGAAAGCACCCAAAGATCAACAAACTCGATTACAGGTTGAGCAGCCACCCACTCTAGCATTTTGTTGATTAATTGCTTGCCGAGCCCTCGTTTTCGAACTGAACGATCAACGCCCATTCCCAGTAATACTCTATGGGTTGTATGGTTTTCTGCATGCGCTCTAATATCGATGTGCCCTACTATCTTTTTGTTTTCATCGAATGCTAGCCAAAGACGTCGCCAGCCTTGTTGGTACATTGCAGTGTTAATGCCTTCAGAAAAACGTGATTTCATTGCTTCATTCACAGATGATTCTGATTTAGACATAGGTTGAAAAAGGTGGGTATCGCCAACACCATTGTCTGACAAATGATCATTAAGGTAAGTAAAAAAATGTTCTAAATCACTTTGAGTTGCTTGTCTTATGTCCATATCACTCCTTTTGATTACGGCTTTCTAGCGCCCTTTTAAGACGCGGGGTTAGTCAGAATGTGTAATTTTATAGTGTCTTTGTACATTTTTAGTGATTTTGCCCCATTGAGATGATTTCACTCTCGCTTGATGATTATCAAAAGCAGTTTGATTTACATATTCCTCGTAAACATTAAACGTATTAGGATTAGATTCGTCAGGTGTCACACTAAAAGTTATACATCCAACCTCCTTTAAGGTGAGGCTTTTATGGGTACCAATTCGCGACTGACTATCTCAAGGTCTGAATCAGCTACGATGATAAAACCTTGCAATATAACCTTTGCCAATACTGAACTCCAAAACGTAAAAGGCTGAACAAAATGCCCTTGCCTGTAGCATAAACACGCTACCACAATCTGAACCTGATTTTGAACATAAACCTAAACAAGAATTACAAGTAATTATCGCTAACTAGCTTGAAAAGCACCGCTAAGCTGAATGTCATACTGCAGAAATAGTAAACAACTGTTTAGTCATAAGAAAAAGAGTTTCGGAAAATGAGTTCCGAAAAATTAGAATTCGGAAAAGCACCAGCCATTGTATAACCCCTAGAGCACACGCCAACCGATGGAATACGATTGGCGGCATATACAACACCCGCAGCGATTGCCACGATTGGAAGATAATTTTTAAGCATATTGTTTCCTCTAAAGGATGGTTAACGCTTCACAGCGTGCTTCATTTTAAGTAGACGACGCCTCACGGCGTGGTCTGATATAAGATATGAAGTCTTTTAGGAAGATGTACCCGTTAACGAGTTTTTAGTGCTTCTATATATTTATTACATTCCTCATTTACAAACTCTGGAACTAAATGATACTTATTAGGATCCAGTTGAGATATATTGTCATTCTCTATATGGAAAACTTCATTTATATATTTCTGAAGGTAATTATTATCTAGGTTCACACCATCCGTTAATATTCTAAATATTTGAAGCTTTTCATAATCGTTAGTAGCTAACTCATATAGTTCAATCATTAACTCATCAGATGTCACAATATTAACACACGCCTGATAATCAAAATCTATTATTATTGATGATATTCGTTTAATCCCCTCTTGCACATCCTCAGCAGACATTGGGGACAAATCTTTATATAACGGTTCATTTCGCCTGTGAGCAATATTTGAAATCAAATGATAGGCGGAAGTTTTATCATTAATAGCATCTAGCTTTCTTCGAAGATAAATAAGCTTAATTATTGGGCTCACGTCTCTTTGTATATTCTTATCACAAACCTCAATAAAAGTAAGTACATCAGACTTTTCGATTGACAACTCTTTTAAGTGACCTTCTTTACTATAAATATGATGTGCTTTATTTTTATCATCAAGCGGAATAATCTTGAAAAAGTCAATTATTGGGTCGAAATCATGAGTAAGCATAAGTACTGTGGCGTTTTTCAATGAGTTACTTTCCACAAACAACTTTCTCATAATTGCGTATTTCTTATTCTTATCAAAGGATGATATTGGGTCATCTAGTACAATTAAGTCAGGCTTTTGCGATAAGCACTGATACATAAACAAAAGCATTGCGAAAGCATTTTTTTCACCATAGCTTAAATGTTGCCTACCTTCGGGAATACCAATTTCTAAATCCTTATGCTTGAGCTTCATAGGGAAGTTTTCGTTTTCACTATCGAAAAACACCTGATATCTATAACCGGCTTTTTCAAGAAACTGATTTATTTCAGTTTTGTACCTATTCATTAACTTATTAATATAACTACGTTGCTTCCCAACATTTATCTGAAGGTTCATTACTTCTTGTTTTATATCTTTTAGAGCTTGATTTATCCCACTTGTTACACCAAGTGTTTTATCTGACTTCAAATGTGGAATTAGTTCAAGGTTTATTTCAAGTTCTGATATTTTATCTATAACCTTTATATTGTCAGTAAAGCTCATGTAATTTAATGAGTTCAAATCTGCCAACTTATCCAATAATAAATCAATTTGTTCCTTTACTTGCTTTAAAGTTAGTTCTTCTTCTTTAGAAATCCCAGTTTTATTTTGAACTATAGAAATAATTTGTTGCCGTGATTGTTCAGAGAAGTAATCACCTAAGACTTCAATCGTATCCAATATACCAACTAAATGTTCGAATAGCTTAGGCTCATATGTACTTGCAATTTTTTTTACGTCTTCCTTTTTATCGATAATTTCAGTCGCACAAAATGGACAACATTCATCAATATCTAAAAAGTCATTCCCTTTTGCCTGCCATGTTATCCATTGGGTGTTAGATTCGCTTGTAATGAAACTAGTATATTGTGATACATCATCAGGAATGTTATTTAATTTATTTCCCTCCGATAGTGACTTAAAGAATTTACTAGCTTTTGATATACCGCGCTTAGTAGGTTTTTTACCAAAGGTTTCGCTTAATTTCCTCAAATCACTAGTTACGGTCTTAAGTTCTTCATTTTGTTCAAACTCTGCTTTTATACCTTTAACAAAGTCTTCAATTTTATTCGGCTGCAATTCAAACTCATCATCCTTTATAAAGATCTAAAAACTATTTTGAATTATTTCGTCTTTTTTAAAAGTGAAGTTATTAATAAAGTCTTCATCAAAAATCATAATAGATTTAATTTCATCAAGTCCATCTACAGATGGCAATATCGCTTGTTCCTTACTATCAGCATGTTTAAAAGGCTTCAGATTAATCAATTGCTCAGGGGAGTTAACTTTATATTGAATTGCTTTTGCTATGGTACTTTTCCCTGTACCATTTATTCCGTATTTAACATTCAAGGCGTTTCGGCGGATACTAATTTCGCCACTGTCAATGCTGTTGCAATTCTCTATTGTTATATTTATCATTCTTAGCCTCACGTTAGGTGAAATCATACAACTTGAGTATGCATTGTTTTACCTTAAATCACTGATTAAGTTGAAAAATGTGAGACTTTAATCACAGTTAGTATTACATTAAATCCATTTGACTTTTAGTGCTTTAATTCCCCCCTCCTAACTTACCCCGTCACATTATCCCGTTCAACATAGTCCAACGGCTTGAGTCCTGTTACCTCTGACACATGCGCATCTAGCTCTTTCGCGACCATCTTTCACTTATATTTCTGGCTTCTTTTACTTTCTATTGTTCATTAGACGTTTGAGTCGCCCTGTTCTGAATAAGGTCGCATTAACTCTTAACTAATAGCCATGGCGGTTTTATCCGATTCCGCAGGGCGTTGCGTTAAGGCAAAAATGGGTAATAACCACGGGCGCGACCTTTACGGATCAGTAGCTTTCATCAATGTGGATCTTTACTGGGGTTGGTTACGTCTGCGGTTTCTTCTGCAACTACGGAGGCATTAAAGCTATCGAAAGCATAACGCGCCGACTTTACATGGGAGAGATCGTATATCGCATTGCTGATAGCCGGCTTTTAAGAGTAATTACACATACCCACGCTAGTACAGTGTGAAACTTAAGCTTTGCTAGAAGTGCTGTTCAAGCTTCTAAATCAGGGACGATTTTGTAGAGCCTATAGGGATATATTTACGGCGTCTTGCTAAAGCACGGAAGCAAAGCTGACCAATAGACAGCCAGACTTTAACCTGCATGAGCATCTTTTCATGGGAAGAAGCTTTATGACTATGTCACAGTGCTAATTTGTATTTATTGCTATGTTCAATTCAATGTTTGAATAAAAGCTATCAAACTCTCATTCAATCCCCTGCAATCTATCAAAAGACTTATTCTGTGCACTTTCATGCCGCTCGATTTGCGAGGTGTGTAAATATTGTGAGGTGGTATCGATACTTTCATGGCCTGCATCGGCTTGCACATGCGATAACGGTCTACCATTAATATTGATGTCATGGGTAATGCCTGTATGGCGAATATTATGAATACTTAGGCTGCGCATTTGCTCGGCATCACTCACAAAGCCGTCACGTTCGATACCATTAGCTGCATTTTCAATGATTTTGTCGACTTCTTCGCGAATTTGACGTATTCCCAGGTTAGCGTTAATCAAGCCTGCATCGCGCCCGCGCCCTGCGGCTTTTTGTCTGACGATTAACGGATGTTGCTCAGTTGCTGATGGGTAATCACTTAGCTTTAAGTAACGCCTGTAATCAACAAGTGCTGCTAACAATGCTTTAGAGATCGCCACACTTCTACTCTTACCGCCTTTACTTTTAGGGATATGGAATCGCCAAATACCGGTTTGGCTGTTGTGTTTAAATTGGCTCATCACCGGTGAATAGCCCGCCCTTGCCGACACTTCTGAAACGCGTAAGTAACATGAGTAAATAAGCTTAATTAAAAACAAGCTTCGCTGATGTAAATCGGGCTGCTCTTTGGCAAGCTTTTCAACGGTTGCCATAATGTAAGACCATTGCAACTCAGTGAACGCCAGTTGATTGTCATCGTCGCTATTTAATCGATACTTTCTGCTTGAAGAGAACCGACTTTTATTAAGCCACATTTGCGCTGGGTTTTTTTCGCAGTAATCTTCGCTCATCAAATAACTAAAGAAACTGGATAAGATCGCCACTTTGGTTTTAAGTGCACTGTCACTGAGAACATAAGGATTGGTCTTGCCATCGGTTTTACTGCCACGAAATGGTAGCCACACAGGATTAGGCGCCCTTTCACCGCTGTCTTTATCTTGCTTAAATTGCGCCACGTTAAAATAAGCGATCAGCGCTTGCGGCGGATGCTGGCAATAGTCCACGTATAAGCCGACTTCTTTGCGGCCGACTTGGCTGACGTTGAGCTGGGCGACATCAAAACACCAATGTAAAAACGTGGTTAATTCACTGCGATAAGCCTTGTAGTTATTTTCATTGTATTTCTGTTCGAACAACCAATCGGTTGCCAGCTCAAAAACCAAACCAGCTTCATCAAGCTTGGCTAGGCTCAATTGGGTGATGTGTTGATTGACGATTGGATTACCAAGCTGAATATAATCGATGGAATCAAAAAGCGGGATAACAGGTGGTAGTTGCATAAAACGGCGTCATATAAAATTAGCTATAAGCTCATTTTATACTGATTGGCGATAATCAGGAATTTTTAAAACAATATCAATAATGTGCTTTTACTTTACAGCAAAGTAAAAGCACTTTTTTACCCGTTAGATAAGTGACGCTTGTTTTATAGGCTTGTGTGACGAATTAAGCCCCTAGTGATAAAAGCCTTTAACTTATACGATTTTAGAGGTAAGAATATTCATTGATTCACTACACTGTGATTCCCTATTTAGGGATTCGCCACATAGTGACTTGCAGCTTTCCTGGCACTGCTTGTCACAATGAATTCGTTTTTCACAGCTCCAAAGGCAAAGCTGCCATACGGCTTGCTTGGTTTCTGAGTCTAAGCATTTAAAATCGGCTGCGCAGAGCACACCTTGTTGGATCAACTGGGCGATTTTGTCTTCAGGAAGACTAATATTTAACCGACGAGTTGGCGTTGCCATAATGTTATCTCCAAGGGCATTAAGGGCAAGAATTAAGTTCAATATACCTAAATGATAATGATTATCAACAACTCTTTTGCTGAATCGCTGCTGCCCTTTTAGGTTTTGTTGCTAACTGCTTATTTATTGGCGCCTTGGTTAGGCTTTAACCCGGATGATCGGCAAGGAAGTCAAAGGTCGTGAACACCTCCTCTCCACCACTTGTAAAACTCACTACAGTGCTCCAAACCATATAACCACTGCTGCATGAACCGTACACTAACTCACCTTGATAAACAGTTTTATCGGTTTGGGTTAAATTCACCGGGATAATGCCCATAAACATATCTCGGCCTTGTAGTTTTACTTTTAGATTTTCAACAGGCTTAGAAGTGTTAAGTGTTAGCGTCAATGGCTTTTCGCTTGGGGCTTGCCATGGGTTGACGCTTAACTGAATATCAACATCAGCAACAGTTTTGGCGCAAACGTCAGTTTTAAAACTACAAAGACTCGTATCTATAGGCTTTGGCGCTGTAAACTGCGGGTTATTAGGCTCGCAGCCTTGTAGAAACAACAGAGAAAAACCTGCTACTAAAAATCCTAATACTGCTGATTTGTGAGTAACTTGCACGATAATTAACCTTTATATCAATTGTTTTAACATTCTATGGATAACCTTGATCTAGATCAACTTATCACATCCCTTAAATCCTATCTTTTTTGATATAGCTCAAGTATCATGACGTTGCCTTGCTTTACTTCAATAAATGCAGGGTTACATATTGACAGAATACCCTTGTTTCCGATAGGAGGCTGAGGTTTATTTGTCATTTAATCGGGTAGAGTTTTTCTCTACAACAATAAGTATAAGTAATAAGCAGTGGAAGCAATATGATGAACCATTCCCAGCCTCAAGGCGCTGATTACAACTACACCGTCGTACGTCAATTCGCGTTAACCACAGTTTTGTGGGGAATTGTTGGTATGGCAGTAGGTGTACTAATCGCAGCTCAGTTAATCTGGCCGCAGCTAAACTTTGAAACCCCATGGTTAACGTATAGTCGTCTACGACCTCTACATACGAACGCCGTGATTTTCGCGTTTGGTACTTCAGCCCTTTTCGCCACATCCTATTATATCGTTCAACGCACCTGTCAAACTCGACTATTTGCACCTAAGTTAGCTGCATTTACGTTCTGGGGTTGGCAAGCCATCATTCTATCGGCAGCTATCAGCTTACCGCTTGGTATTACCAGTGGTAAAGAATACGCTGAACTAGAGTGGCCAATTGATATCGCAATTACCATTGTATGGGTCTCCTATGCTGTGGTGTTCTTCGGTACTATCGTCAAACGAACTACTTCCCACATCTACGTGGCAAACTGGTTCTTCGGTGCCTTTATTATTACCGTTGCTGTACTTCACATAGTTAACTCTATGGCTGTGCCGCTAACCATGACCAAGTCTTACTCACTTTATAGTGGTGCTGTAGATGCTATGGTTCAGTGGTGGTATGGTCACAACGCGGTAGGCTTCCTGCTTACAGCAGGCTTCCTTGGTATGATGTACTACTTTGTACCTAAGCAAGCTGGTCGCCCTGTTTATTCGTACCGTCTTTCTATTGTTCACTTCTGGGCACTAATTGCATTGTACATTTGGGCTGGTCCTCACCACCTTCATTACACTGCACTGCCAGACTGGACTCAGTCACTTGGTATGGTGATGTCACTGATCCTATTCGCTCCATCTTGGGGTGGTATGATTAACGGTATCATGACCCTATCTGGTGCATGGCATAAGCTTCGTACAGACCCAATCTTGCGCTTCTTAGTTGTTTCATTGTCTTTCTACGGTATGTCTACCTTTGAAGGCCCAATGATGGCAATCAAAACAGTTAACGCACTATCTCACTACACTGACTGGACTGTTGGACACGTTCACTCTGGTGCATTGGGCTGGGTTGCTATGGTGTCAATTGGTTCGCTATACCACTTGATCCCTGTTCTATTTGGCCACGGCCGTATGTACAGCACTAACCTGATTAACGTTCATTTCTGGTTGGCAACAATCGGTACTGTTCTTTATATCGTTTCAATGTGGATCTCTGGTGTAATGCAAGGTCTGATGTGGCGCGCAGTTAACTCTGACGGTACATTGACTTATAGCTTCGTAGAAAGCTTAGAAGCCTCTTACCCATTCTACTTTGTTCGTTTCCTAGGTGGTGTATTCTTCCTTACAGGTATGTTCTTAATGGCATACAACGTGATCCGTACTGTTAAGGCCCCTAAAGATTCTTTGCCAGCAATTGCTGAAGCAAAAGCAGCTTAAGGAGTAGATTCGATGAAATTTAATCACGAGATAGTTGAGAAAAACATCGGTCTATTAGGGATCTTTACTGTTATCGCAATCAGCTTTGGTAGCTTGGTTGAGATCACTCCCCTTTTATTCCAAGAAGACACAACTGAGCCGCTAGAAGGTCAAATCCCTTATACGGCGCTACAGATTGAAGGTCGCGATATTTACGTTCGTGAGGGTTGTTATAACTGTCACAGCCAAATGATCCGTCCTTTACGTGCTGAAACTGAACGTTACGGCCACTACTCTGTAGCGGGTGAATCAGTTTGGGATCACCCATTCCAGTGGGGTTCTAAGCGTACAGGTCCAGATTTGGCTCGTGTTGGTGGTCGTTATAGCGATAAATGGCATGAGGTTCACTTAATTGATCCGCGCGCTGTTGTACCGCAATCAAACATGCCTGCATATCCTTGGTTAGCTGATAACAAACTGACTGGTGATCTTACCGGTGAGAAGATGGATATCTTGCGTAAACTTCACCCAACTCACGACTTGTACACGGATGAAGAGATTGCTGGCGCTAAAGACGCAGTGAAAGATAAGACAGAGCTTGAAGCTTTGATTGCTTATCTACAATCACTTGGCCACGCGCTAAAATAAGGAGGCAAATATGGATTACGGCACATTACGTGGAGTGATAACCATAGTAGTAATGGTGACCTTCGTCGGTATATTTGCTTGGGCATATAGCTCGAGCCGAAAAAAGCAATTTGACGATGCAGCTAACTTGGTTTTCTCTGATGAGGAAATTAATACTGTATCGAACGGCTCAGGAGACAAAAAGTGATGAGTGACTTCTGGAGTTTATGGATTATCGTTCTTACGGTAATTGTAATCATTGGCTGTGTTGTTTTACTGCGTGCTTGTTCTAAGAACGACACTGGCATAGAAGAAGGCGAGTCAATGGGTCACACCTTTGACGGTATTGAAGAACTCAACAATCCACTGCCTAAGTGGTGGAGTTACATGTTCTACATTACCATCGTGTTCAGTGTGATTTATTTAGCACTTTACCCAGGTCTTGGTAGCTTTAAAGGCTTTTTAGGTTGGACAAGCTCAAACCAAAGCGTGCGTACGATTGAAGAATCGAAGCAAGCGGTTATTGATGCTCAAGCCGAAGGCCGCTGGGTTCAGTATGACCAAGAAGTAAAACATGCTGATGAAAAGTATGGCCCTATCTTTAAGGCTTATGCTGACACCCCACTTGAAGAGTTGGTTAAGAATGAAGAAGCGCTGAAAGTTGGCGGTCGTTTATTCTTACAAAACTGTGCAATGTGTCATGGTAGTGATGCTCGTGGTAGCAAAGGCTTCCCTAACCTAACTGACGATGCTTGGTTATATGGTGGTGAGCTAGCGACGATCAAAACCTCTATCATGGACGGTCGTCACGGTATGATGCCACCAAAAGGCGGTTTACCGATTGAAGACAGTGAGCTTGAAGGTCTAGCTGAGTATGTTGTTAAGCTATCTGGTCGTGAACACGATGCAGCGCTTGCAGCACAAGGCCAAGGTTCATTCATGAAAGGCTGTTTCGCTTGTCATGGTATGGACGGCACTGGTAACAAGTTTATGGGTGCACCTAACTTAACTGATAATGCTTGGGTTTACGGCGGTAGTCGTGGCGCAATTATCCAGTCTGTTAAGAATGGCCGTACAGGTGTAATGCCAGCTTGGAAAGATGTATTAGGTGAAGAAAAAGTTCACGTAATTACAGCTTACGTTTACAGCTTGTCTAACAAGTAATCACACCAGGTTAACACCGAGTGTAATATCAAGGCCTCGTCACAAACGAGGCCTTTTTTTTAAGTGATAACTCACACTTTTATGGGTAAAATGACGTTTCTTTTTTCCCAGAGTTTAACAACTATTCTAATAAGTAAAGGTGGTAAATAATGTCTACTCCACAACCCTGGTATAAGCAGTTTTGGCCTTGGTTTCTTATCATATTGCCGTTATGTGCCGTTGTTGCCAGTATCAACTTATTAATCGTTGCTATTGATAATCAAGATCCATTAGTGACTGAAGATTATTACAAAGAAGGTAAAGGAATTAATATTGACCTTCGTAAGATCAAGCAAGCAAAGCAACTAGGCATGAACTACCTACTTGAGTTTGACGACAAGTATGTTGAGATCTCACAGCATGGCGGCGACACTTACCTTGCTGCATTAAGTATTAGCTTTTTCCACCCAACACTAGCTGAACGTGATTTCTCTCAAATCGTCACGGCCGATGCAAATGGGGTTTATCGAATCGATTTAGCGCAGCCTATTTCAGGTCCTTGGGAAGTCAGAATTGAAGGTTATGATCAAACCTGGCGCATTCAGCAGCGCGTTGCATTAAAAGATGATCAAGAGTACTGGTTAAACTAAACCGCTTTCGCCCTAACCCGTTGCTATCGCAGCGGGTTTCAATCTTATAAAAAGAATCACATTTCATGAGTCAAGCAAACTGCTTTCATTGTAATGAACCTGTTTTAACAGGACAGCAATTTACCACCCGCATTAATGATGTTGAGCAGTTAATGTGTTGTCCAGGCTGCCAAGCTGTTTCGCAGGCAATTATCGATGCCGGACTAACCAACTATTATAAGTTCCGCACAGAACCTGGCAGCAAGCAAACTGCATTGGTCCCTGAGGAATTGTCTAACTTTAGCGCTTATGATCTCCCTGAAGTACAACAAGACTTTATTCAACAGCGCGACTCCTTAAGTGAAGTGTCACTGACAGTCGACGGTATTACCTGCGCTGCTTGTGCATGGTTGATTGAACATAAAATCAATAAACTTGAAGGTGTCGCCAAAATTCAAGTTAATTCTACAACCCAACGCGCGTTGATTGCTTGGGACAGCGAAACCATTAAGTTAAGTGAAATTCTTAACCAAATTAGCCAAATTGGTTATCAAGCGGCACCTTTTCAGGTAGATGAGCAAGAAACCAAAAGTAAGAAAGACAGCCGTAAATTCTTATTAAGACTCGGCCTTGCGGGCTTTGCCACCATGCAGGTGATGATGTTTGCCCTCGCCCTCTATTCTGGTTATTTCAACGATCTTGATACTGAGTACCGCGACTATTTCCGCTGGGTCAGCATGCTGTTTGCCGCACCAGTCGTATTCTATTCAGCTCAGCCGTTTTATTTTAGTGCAGTTCGCTCAATGCTAATGGGCAGACTCAATATGGACGTTTCTGTCAGTATCGCGATTTGCGGCGCTTATATCGCAAGTTGTATCGAAACAATTAATGGCACAGGTGAAGTCTATTTTGAATCTGTGTCCATGTTTACTTTCTTCTTGTTGTTAGGCCGTTTCTTTGAGCAAAACGCACGTCAAAAGGCATCTGTCAGTTCGAGTAATCTACATAAATTAGTACCGTTAACTGCTCAGTTAAAAACAACCGATGGTTTTGAAGAAGTGCCAGCAAAGCGTTTAGCGATTGGCGATGTAATCTTAGTTAAACCAGGTGAAGTCATCGCAGCCGATGGTGTGGTGGTTGAAGGCACGACTGCAGTTAATGAGGCTATGTTGACCGGTGAGCAAATGCCGCTTACTAAAGAGCTTGATGCTGAAGTTTTTGCTGGCACCATTAATATTGAGCAGCCCATACTGGTTAAGGTAACAGCCCTTGGACAAGATCAACTGGTTTCCGAGATCATTCGTCTGCAAGAAATAGCGTCTAACAATAAACCCAAAATTGCGTTATACGCCGATCGGTTTTCGAACTACTTTACAGCAGCAATTTTACTTATCGCAACACTCACTTATCTATTTTGGTATTTTTACTCACCTGAAGATGCGTTTTGGATCACCTTGTCTGTGCTTGTTGCAACCTGCCCTTGTGCCCTTGCTTTAGCAACGCCGACAGCGGTTACCTGCGGCACCGCGATTATGACTCGACTTGGTATTATCACCCGCCGCTCTGGTGTGTTTGAGCGCCTACCAAAAATTCAACATGTGGTTTTTGACAAAACCGGCACGCTAACATTAGGTTCACTGTCCATTGCCGAGGTCGAGCTTAGCGGCGAGCTTTCAAAGAAAGAAGCACTAACTTATATCGCCGCACTAGAGGCAGGCTCTTTACACCCGATAGCTAAAGCGTTTACGCCATTTTTTGATAAAAGCGATAACGTTAGCGACAGACAAAGCATTGTCGGCAATGGCCTATCAGGTTATGTGAATGGCCGCTTTTGCAAAGTGGGTAGCCAACAGTTTGTAAATGGCAGTAGTGACGTAGAAGATAGCACTACCATTTGGTTAAGCTGTGACGGCGTGCTCCAAGCTAAAGTCAGTTTAAATGATGAAGTGCGACCAGAAACAGAGCTTGCTGTTAAGCAACTAAAACAGATTGGTTGTAAGCTTAGTATCGCTAGTGGCGATAATTCGACAGAAGTTGTTGCTTTAGGCAAACGTCTTGGGATCAGTGATACCCATCAAGGCCTATCGCCTCAAGGTAAACTAGAACTGATAGACCAGTTCCAGCAGCATGGCCAAGTTGCTATGTTCGGCGATGGCATCAATGACGCGCCAGTTCTTGCCGGTGCCAACCTTTCTATTGCTATGGGTAGCGGCGCAGCTATATCAAAAAATAGTGCTGACATTATTCTATTAGGCGATAATCTGTCTCGTTTTGCTGATGCGGTTAACGTTGCTAAGCTCACCGGGCGCATTATCAAACAAAACTTATTCTGGGCGCTAGGGTATAATCTATTTATTATTCCTTTGGCGGTAACAGGTCACGTAGCGCCATATATTGCGGCAATTGGCATGTCTGCAAGTTCATTGATCGTTGTCAGCAATAGTCTTCGACTTCTTAAGGTTCGTTTATGAGCATTATCTATGTACTAATCCCAATCGCGATGATTTTTGTGTTGGTCGCTGTGGGCATTTTCTTCTGGGCGGTAAAATCAGATCAGTTTGATGATCTTGAAAAGCAAAGTGTTTCTATTTTGTTTGAAGATGATAAAGCCGGTAGCGATATAGCCGGGGCTAAAAACTCAGCATCAAACGCGGCCCAAACAAAAGATAACAACAATAATCCATCAAGCCCGAGTAACGATTAGTGGATGATTACAGTTTAATTGGTGCACTAATCGTTGGCTTGATGGGCGCTGGCCATTGTATTGGTATGTGCGGCGGTTTAGTTGGGGCGCTGTCAGCAAACCTGCCAAAGCAGCAAACCGGCAATGCGTTAGTCAATCAACTGGGCTACTTACTGAGTTATAACAGCGGCCGTATATTAAGTTATACAGCAGCCGGCGCCTTAGTCGGTGCAAGCACCAGTGCATTAGGTTTGATGTTTAATGCTGATATTTATCTGCTTGTGCTGCGCGTTTTTGCCGGCGTAATGATGATAATCACCGGGCTTTATATTGCACAAATCTGGGCCGGCGTTGTACAGATAGAACGCGCAGGCAAATGGCTTTGGCGCTTTATATCGCCAATCGCAAATCGTTTTATACCGATAAAAAATCGCAGCCATGCTTTTATCGCTGGCGGTTTATGGGGCTGGTTACCCTGTGGGCTGGTTTATAGCATGTTAACCTGGTCTGTTGCGGCTGGAAATGCTACAGATGGCGCGCTTATTATGTTGGCCTTTGGTGTAGGTACTTTACCAGCACTACTAAGTGCTGGTATTGCAGCGAGCAGCTTTAGCCGTTTAGTGCAGAAAAAAGCAGTACGAATGATAAGCGGTCTTGCTCTTATCGCATTTGGCATACAAACCTTGTACGTTGCTATCGGCCAGCTTAGCTAGCTCCAAATATCAAATTAGTTTACCATAGTAGATGAACAGTCAAAATTGAGAGAGACAATGTCAGCAGATAACAACAAGAATCGTCGCCAAATGGCTTCAGGATGCGCGATTCATTGTCATGATTGCAGTATGGGTACACTTTGTATTCCGTTTACGCTGAACTCTAATGAATTAGATCAGCTTGACGAGATCATTGAGCGTAAAAAACCCGTTCAAAAAGGCGAGCCTATTTTCAAATCTGGCGACCCACTTAAGTCTTTGTTTGCTATTCGTTCTGGCACAATCAAAAGCTATACCATTACCGAACAAGGCGATGAACAAATCACAGGTTTTCATTTAGCTGGTGATGTTATCGGTTTTGACGGCATTCATTCACAGTTTCACCAAAGCTTTGCACAAGCGCTTGAAACCTCAATGGTATGCGAAATTCCTTACACTACGTTAGATGAGCTTACAGGTAAAATGCCTAAGCTTAGACAACAAATAATGCGTTTAATGAGTAACGAGATCCAAAGTGATCAAGAGATGATTTTATTACTCAGTAAAAAGAATGCAGAAGAAAGACTTGCCGCATTTATTAGCAATCTCGCTAAGCGATTCGGTAGCCGCGGTTTTTCACCAAGAGAGTTTAGACTGACTATGACTCGTGGTGATATCGGTAATTATCTAGGCCTTACAGTTGAAACCATTAGTCGTTTACTCGGCCGCTTTCAAAAAGCTGAACTAATTGAAGTTAAAGGTAAATATATCACCATTTTAGATATTGACGCCTTAAGCGAACTATCTGGTAACAGCAATATCGCAAGATAGAAATTATTCGGCCAACCGCTTGATCTAAAACAATACAAATTCATCTTATTGGTGCAAGATGAAACTAGACGATATTAGATAAGGACCCGTTATGATGGATTATCAAAAACTCCTTGTGGTTGTCGATCCTACGACAGAAAAACAAGCGGCTCTTGCTAGAGCCGTTGAATTGGCGACTGAAAGCCAAGCCCAAATCACGGTCTTTCTATCCATTTTTGATTTCTCATATGAAATGACGTCAATTCTGTCTGGTCAAGAGCGTGAAGCCATGCGCGAAGGCGTGGTTAATCAACGTAAAGCTTGGCTTGCAGACATTGTAAAACCCTATACCAAAGACGGTGTAGTCATAAATCTTGAGGTTATTTGGCATAACCGCCCTTTCGAAAGCATCATTAAGTTTGCCATAGACAATGAGTTTGACCTTATTGTTAAAAGCACCCATGAACACGACAAACTTAAATCAGTGATCTTTACGCCAACCGATTGGCATCTTATGCGCAAAGCTCCTATCCCAGTGTTGTTAGTTAAAGAGCACGACTGGCCTGTAGCAGGTAAAATTGTTTGTGCCGTCAATGTTAGTGCTGAAGATGACGCAAACGAATCCCTCAATGGCAAAATCGTTGCACATGCGCTTAAACTTGCCAAACAATTCGATGCTCAAGTTCACCTCGTTAATGGCTATCCTGGTACTCCGGTTAATTTAGCTATCGAACTACCAGATTTCGACGCACACACTTATAGTGAAACCATTCGCTTACAGCATGAAGAAAGGATTAACTACCTTGCTAATGCTTATGGCATTGCCGTTGAAAATTGCCATGTGAAAGAAGGTTTACCTGAAGATGTCATTCCCGATCTCGCCGCTAAGCTCGATGCTGAATTAGTGATTTTAGGTACGATTGGTCGCACAGGCCTTTCAGCAGCATTAATCGGCAATACAGCTGAACATGTAATTGATAGCATTAACTGCGACCTACTTGCGATAAAGCCAGATGGCTATAAATCGCCATTAGAAGAGCTATAACCACTTTCTAGGCTTTACCAAAGCCCATTAAGCTGGAATAATACGCGCCCTGAACTATTGTGTACTAGGCGCGTTTTTTTATGTCCGAAGAATTAACTCCAAAACAAGTAACCCGCATGTCAAAACTACAGAAGCGTTTACGCGCTGAAGTGGGTCGTGCAATTGGTGATTACAACATGATTGAAAATGGCGATCGTGTTATGTGCTGTCTGTCAGGCGGTAAAGATAGTTACGCCATGCTTGATATTCTGTTGAATCTTCAGAAACGTGCACCAATCCAATTTGAAATTGTTGCGGTTAACCTAGATCAAAAGCAACCTGGTTTTCCTGAAGACATTTTGCCTGCATACTTAGACACACTAGGCGTTGCATACCATATTCTTGAAAAAGATACTTACTCTATCGTTAAAGAGAAGATCCCTGAAGGCAAAACGACTTGTTCATTATGCTCACGTCTACGTCGTGGTACGCTTTATGGTTTCGCACAAAAAATTGGCGCCACTAAAATTGCATTAGGCCACCATAGAGACGACATTATCGAAACCATGTTCCTCAACATGTTTTTCGCTGGCAAAATGAAAGCAATGCCTCCTAAGCTATTGTCTGATGATGGCGCAAACATGGTGATCCGTCCATTAGCTTATTGCCGCGAAAAAGATATTGCTGAATACGCAGGTTTAAAAGGCTTCCCTATTATTCCGTGTAACTTATGTGGTTCTCAAGAAAACCTAAAACGTGCTGCAGTTAAAGATATGCTTGTGCAGTGGGATAGGCAGCACCCAGGTCGTATTGAAACCATCTTTACCGCAATGCAGAATACCTCACCGTCACAAGGTGTTGACCGCGAGCAATTTGACTTCTTAGCATTGCAACGCGATCCTGATGCGCCTATGCGTGGTGATGTAGCAGAATCAGACTTGCCTGCTTTTGATTTTGTCGATGTAGCCAACAATGGCCACATTAACTTAGATGCGGCTTCACGCATTGATGTAGTCAGCACTTATACGCCAGACTAAGCGCTACTTTTAATTGAGTATGTGTTTCATATTTTAGCGTTTGAAATCTAACAGATACCTGTTTAATTGCACTAACTCAAATAATAAAAAAGCCCTGCAAAGCTATATGCCTTACAGGGCTTTTTGTTAACTCACGATTAGAACTGAAAAATTACTTTGCAGTCCAAGGGCTAATAACCTTAGGAGGTACCGATGTTTTTAAGCGTGATAAACCGTTTAACTCACTGGTTGTTAGGCGGTAGGTACCCGTAACTGGGATCGCTTTATCATCGATATATACAGTTGCATCGCCATCAAACTCGAGATTTAACCCTGCTATGTCAGCAGCAAAATAACGCATTGGAAAACCTTGCATACGGTCAAGTAAGGCATTCATTTCAGCAGCGACCTGCTGTAGCTCACTTTGGCTATATTCCTGCTTAGTATTTTTAGCTCGAACCTGCATAGCAATAGCGCAGGTATCAGCACTCCCTTGCACATCTAGGTTAATGAGCGCGCGATCAGATTTAAGCTGGCTGTCGTAAGGTAAGAATAGACGCTGATCTTTGGTGATCGTTAACGGAAATGAATCCTTTTCCGTTGTAATAGTGCCACTGTTGACATGGCAGCCATTGGCTTTTGAAACCGAAAAGGCAAGTTCAACCAGTTGATAGTTTCCTTTATTCACTTGTTTCAGGCGCTGATAAAAACCTTGATACTCAAGAGATATAGGCGCAGCTTGGCTTGCACTAGCAAAGCCTAATAAAATACAGCTAAACAGCAGTTGTTTTTTCATTGTTATCCACTAAAAATCGTTGGTTTTGGCGTAGCATTTCAAGTAGCTCATCAATGTAAGCTTCTTGACGCTCAGAGTAATTAATTAGTCCGTATACGAGATCTTGTGCTCGTGGCGTTTTGTTTTGTGCACGTAAATCAGCTCGAATTGAACGTAATAACGAGTAAGCAGCATTTGAATTTAAGTTGCGCATATATGAAGCTACTGAGTCTTCAACAGTCTTAAATAAGGCGACTTCGTGAGATAACCCTTGAGTTCGGGATTGCGGTACTAAACCACAACCTTTTCTAAAGCACCATTGGCCAAAAAAGTTAAGTCCTTCTCGTGCAAATCGTGACGTGCCCCAACCCGTTTCATTTGCTGCCTGGATAAGCACCATTTCTTCAGGAATAACATCAACCCGAACAAGCAATGTATCTATGTTAGCCAAGGTTAAACTTCTTAATGTGTATTGATACTTCTCTGAGATCTGCTGTAAACGGAACTCATCTGCATCGGTCAATTCTTTTGCGTTAACAATTTGATTGCGAATGTTGATTAGAAAGTCGCGTTCGTCCTGAATAACCGCATTTTGGTGTCTAATTGATGGTCTTAAAAAATCAAAAAAAGCGGCCTTTTTTTCGCTAACGACTTTAATTGCAGCAAAGTCAGGAACAACATTAGCCACGGCAGTATTTTTTACTGCTTTACCTAACTGTTGCACCTTTTCGTCTTCTGACGGAATAAAAACTATTTTGATCCAAAGGAATAGCACAATGACTAGCCCTATTGCGATGGTAAATAGACCAATTTTGCCTGTTTTCACTCATTCTCCTTTATCGAATTGAATGCAATACGTGATTTAAAGCTTTTTGCCATTATATGCTAGCTAGCCTTGATAATACATCGCGAAAATATTTGCGAATTTATGTATAATTCGTTTTTAACTCATTATTTTGGGTATTCAGGAAGGAGACCCCCTGCAATGAAATCAAATAGGCTGAATCAATACAATCATGTGGTAGCCATAGGTGGCGGACATGGTCTTGGCCGAGTTCTCTCAGCATTATCATTTTTAGGCCCAAAGCTTACAGGGATAGTAACGACTACAGATAACGGTGGCTCTACTGGTCGTCTTCGTGCGGAAAAAGATTGTATCGCATGGGGAGACCTACGTAACTGCTTAACTCAGTTAGCAAGACGACCATCGATTGGCTCGCTGCTATTTGAATACCGCTTTAACGGTGAAAGTGAATTAACCGGCCATAACCTTGGCAATTTAATGTTAATGGCGCTCGACGAGCTATGCGTTCGTCCTTTAGATGCAGTTAACTTGGTAAGAACCTTTTTAAATATTGATACGCGCCTTATCCCTATGTCTGAGGAGCCAACCCATCTTGTAGCAATGCAAGCCTGTGGTAAAAGCGTATTTGGCGAGACCAACGTTGATAAAATGCAGGATACACCTATTGCGCTTTCGCTCGATCCTCAAGTCGAAGCCACTAATGAAGCCTGCGAAGCGATAAAATCAGCAGAGCTCATTATATTGGGGCCTGGTAGCTTCTTAACGAGTGTCATGCCGCCACTACTATTACCTAGAATAGCTAATGCATTGGCGCAGTCTAACGCCGAAGTCATTTTAATCGACAACTTAACAAAAGAACCCTCTCCTATCGCAGATTGCAGTTTGGCGCAAAAAATCAGTTGGTGCCATCAAGTGCTTGGTCTCAAGATAATTGACCAAATTTTGTGTCATGGTGAGCACTCTTACCAAGATGGAAATGTCAGCTACTATCCGTTAAGAAGCAGCCATCATATAGGCTTACACGACCGACAAGCACTCGCTGACGCTTTATCTTATATGGTTAGTCAGAATGCTTGCTTAGCCGACGCGAATATTGAATCAGCTTAACTTACGCTGAAGCAACAATCGTTGAGGTTACAAATGACAAAAAAGGACCCTTAGGTCCTTTTTGAGTTTAGCGAGTAACTTACAGCACTTTGGCAATTGCTGCGCAAATCACTGGCATATTAGTCTTAGTCATACCTGCAACACTGATACGACCTGAGCCAACAATATAAACAGCAAACTCATCACGTAGACGGTTTACTTGCTCTTTGCTTAAGCCTGAAAAACTAAACATACCGTTTTGATTAGAAATAAAATCAAAGTTCTGGGTAACACCAGCAGCTTTTAGTGACTCAACAAACAGTGTACGCATTTCAGCAATACGCTCACGCATCTCTTGCAGCTCGTCATGCCATAATTGTTTAAGCGCCGCATCTTCTAGGATGGTGCTAACAATTAACGCACCGTGCGCTGGTGGGTTTGAATATGACGCGCGAATAGTGCTCTTAATTTGACTAAATGCGTTAACCGTTTCTTGGCTAGTTGAGCCAACTACCGTTACTGCTCCAATACGCTCATTATACAAACCGAAGTTTTTCGAGAATGAGTTTGCAACTATTAGCTCTGGTACTGTATTGGCAACAATTCGTAAGCCTTGTGCATCTTCTTCAACGCCAGCACCAAAACCTTGGTATGCAAAATCAAATAGTGGCACTAAGCCCTTAGCTAAACAAAGTTCAGCTATTTGTTGCCATTGCTGGTTATTTAAGTCGATACCTGTTGGGTTATGACAACAACCATGTAGCAGCACCAAATCACCTTGTTGCGCCGTTTCTAAATCGCTAACCATAGCATCGAAATCAAGAGAATGAGTTTCGGCCTTATAATAGGTGTATTCAGCGATTTCTAAGCCTGCGGTGCTAAAAATATTGTTATGGTTTGCCCAAGTTGGATTACTGATCCAGATCTTTTTAGAATCAGTGTGACGGACTAAAAATTCAGCTGCAACGCGTAAAGAACCTGTACCGCCCGGTGCTTGAGCAGTTAATGCACGGCTATCTGTAACAACACTATGCTCAGCACCAAACAATAAACTCTGAACAGCACGGTTGTAAGCTTCAACACCTTCCATGCCTAAGTAACTTTTGCTTTTTTCAGTCGCTAATAATTTTTCTTCAGCAAACTTAACTGATTTTAGGATAGGCGTCTGGCCGGATTCATCTTTATAAATACCAACACCTAAGTTCACTTTTTCTTCGCGAACGTCAGCTTTAAATGCATCTGTTAAGCCTAAAATTGGATCGGCTGGGGCCAGTTCAACCTGGGAAAATATCATGACGGCTTTCCTAAATATTAGAAGTGTAGGGTTTTCGCGTGTAGTTATAACATTGAAGCCTTTTCGGAGAAAGAGGCATTTAAGACTAATAGTAATAAATGCGGCTTAGGCAAAGGTTCCTTAATATATCCCCTACTTAACTGGCTATTTATCAATAATATCGAGCAATATCGACAAATGTGTAAATTCATCAAAGTGAATAAATTTTAAGTAAAAACACAGCTAGTTTGAAATTAAACTTAAACGTTATCAATATTATAAATAAACAATAAAAAAGCCTTCAACATTCGTTGAAGGCTTTTAATATTTCGTTGGGATCGCTAAAAATCGATTAACCGATTTTTTCTAAGCCGCCCATGTAACCGCGTAGTGCTTCAGGAACAGTGATTGAACCATCAGCATTTTGGTAGTTTTCAAGTACCGCAACGAGAGTACGACCTACTGCAAGGCCAGAACCGTTTAGCGTGTGTAGTAAGCTCGGCTTCTTATCGGCTTTGCCTTTGTAACGAGCTTGCATACGGCGGGCTTGGAAATCTTGCATGTTGCTGCAAGAAGAGATCTCACGGTAAGTATTTTGGGCTGGTAACCATACTTCGATATCGTATGTTTTAGCTGAGCCGAAGCCCATATCACCAGTACATAGCACAACAGTACGGTATGGTAGACCAAGTTTTTGCAATACAGTTTCAGCGTGAACAGTTAGCTCTTCTAATGCTTGCATTGAATCTTCAGGCTTAACTAGCTGAACCATTTCAACTTTGTCGAACTGGTGTTGACGAATTAAACCACGAGTATCACGGCCATAAGAACCCGCTTCGCTACGGAAACATGGAGTATGAGCGGCAAACTTAATTGGCAAGTCTTCTTCTTCGATGATTGCATCACGCACTAAGTTAGTTAGCGGCACTTCAGCTGTAGGGATTAGGCTTAGGCCTTGCCCTTCCTCAGTCGCTGGCTTAGTGTGGAAAAGATCTTCACCGAACTTCGGTAACTGACCAGTACCTAACAAGCTGTCTTCGTTCACCAGTAATGGCACATAAGCTTCTGTATAACCGTGTTCAGTTGTGTGCAGGTCAAGCATAAACTGAGCTAGTGCACGGTGCATACGAGCGATTTGACCTTTCATCACGATAAAACGTGAACCAGTGATTTTAACTGCGTTTTTAAAATCTAAACCTGATACGTTTTCACCTAGCTCAACGTGGTCTTTAACTTCAAAGTCGAATTCTTTTGGAGTACCCCAGCGACGAACTTCAACGTTCTCAGTTTCGTCAGCACCAATTGGCGCAGATTCGTCTGGCAGATTTGGCACACTCATAGCGATTGAGTTTAACTCTTCAAGTAACGATGCAAGTTCAACTTTCTTAGCATCAAGTTCTTCGCCTAGCGTACCGACCTTTGCCATAATTGGCGCAACATCTTCACCTTTAGCTTTAGCTTGACCAATCGATTTAGAAATAGCGTTACGCGATGCTTGTAACTCTTCAGTCGCAACTTGTAGCGACTTGCGCTTTTCTTCAAGCTTGCTTAGACGTTCAACATCTAAAATAAATCCGCGGGTAGCTAAACGCTCGGCGGTAACTTCTAATTCATTACGTAAATATTTTGGATCTAGCATATTTTATTATCTTAATAGTTAAAAACGAGAAAACACTAATTGTTGTCCGAGATACACGACGAATATACACACGCCAACATTAACAACAACATTCAATATGGCTTTTACCAAATAACCTTCTTGCATCAGCAATAAAGTTTCATTGGAAAAAGTTGAAAACGTAGTGAGAGCACCTAGCATACCCACACCAATAAACGCCTTAATCTCTGGGCTAAGTTCGCTTACTTGGCCAAGGGCAAAAATCACCCCCATTAGAAACGAACCTAAGATATTGACCATCAGTGTACCAAAAGGAAATCCACTACCAAATACCTGAAGCATCAATAATGAGATAAGATAACGAAAAACTGCACCAATTGATCCGCCTAAGGCGACAAAAAGAACATTATTCATATCTTTTGACCTCACTTTGTTCATCTAAATGCTTTAGTTGCGCCAACTTATCTTTAATACGCTTTTCAAATCCACGTTCGGTTGGATAGTAAAAACGCTGTTCACCTAGCGCAGCTGGCAAGTATTTTTCACCGCTGGCGTATGCATTAGGCTCGTCGTGGGCATAACGATAACCTTGTCCATAGCCAATTTCTTTCATCAGTTTAGTTGGCGCATTACGCAGGTGCTCGGGTACTGGTTCATGCCCTGTTTCTCGAGCAAGCTGCCGAGCCTGAGCAAATGCGGTATAAACCGCGTTACTTTTTGGTGCACTTGCTAAATATAGCACTGCTTGTGCAATCGCTCGCTCGCCTTCTGATGGCCCGACTCGGTGAAAACACTCCCAAGCATTAACGGCAACTGTCATCGCCATAGGATCTGCGTTACCAATATCTTCCGATGCGATAGCCAGTAAACGCCTGCCGATATATAAAGGGTCGCAACCGCCTTCTAACATACGGCAATACCAATAAAGCGCTGCATCAGGCGCTGAACCACGAATGGATTTATGTACTGCGGAAATTAAGTCGTAATACTGATCGCCGTTTTTATCAAAACCCGCAAGCTGTTGCCCAGCGACTTCAATAATCATTTGCTCGGTGAATGCTTCACCATCTTTGAGCATATCGCTCATCAACTCGACTAAATTAAGTGCTTTTCGAGCATCACCGTCACAGGTTTGTGCAAGCTTAATTGCCACATCGGGTGGCATTAATAACTTGCGTTTACCTAAGCCGCGCTCTTCATCTTCAAGCGCTTGCTGCACTATTTGGGTGATCTCTTGTGGCTCGAGCTGCTTGATTAAATAAACTCGAGCTCGAGACAGCAGTGCGTTATTGATTTCAAATGACGGGTTTTCAGTGGTCGCTCCGATAAAAATAACCGTGCCATCTTCAATAAATGGCAAGAAGGCATCTTGCTGGCTTTTATTGAATCTATGCACTTCATCAACGAATAGCAGTGTACGTTGCCCCCGAGATTGGGCGACACTTTTAGCGTGCTCAATAGCGCTACGGATCTCTTTAACGCCCGAGGTTACCGCTGAAATCCGCTCTACATGTGCATTAGCATAATGCGCGACGAGCTCTGCAAGTGTCGTTTTACCTGTACCTGGCGGCCCCCAAAACATCATAGAGTGAGCACGACCTGCCTCTAGGGCTTGGCGCAATGGCTTGCCCTCACCTAAGAGGTGCGCCTGACCAATATATTGCTCTAACTTTTCAGGCCGCATACGCGCGGCCAATGGTCTAAAATCCGGTGCAAAATCGAAGCTAAAACTAGACACTTTGAACTCTTAATTAGTTAATTTTAAGCGTTGATCGTCAATATCAACGTCATCTGGAACAATAAACTTAAATAGATCTTTATCTTGCTCGGCAATCACATGCTGATCCGTCAGTGTAAAGTCACTGATATTGCCTTGCTGATCGGTTAAGACCATTTGGGTCAGTTCAGTACCATTGAAGCAGACTTGTACTTCAGACACGCCGCTATCTGTGTCCTTAGGGCTAATATCAAAACAATTATTGCTTTGAGTAACATTATATTGTGACCAAGTTGAATCATCAGAATGAACTAGCAATGCGATAGGAGATGCATTAATTGCTTGATTTATGTCCATCACAGATACTTCTTCTGCAAAAGGGTTATAAACCCAAACATCAGTACCGTCGGCGACAATAAGTGATTCATCTGGCGCGGTTAAATGCCAGTAGAATTGATTTGGTTGTGAAAGCGCAAATACTCCCTCACCTGTTTGAATCACTTTGTCATTAATGTCAGTTACTTTTTGGTTGAAGTTAGCTTTTAAACTGCTAATTTCGGCCAACTTAAGTTTTAAATCGTCCGACGCAGATGCAAATGCTGAAGTTTGGCAAAACATAGGCAGGCTTAGCATTGCAATAGTTAGTATTTTTTTCATTTTAGTCTCCGAGTTAACCCCTTTTTGGGGTTAACACTGAAATAATTCTTTGGTGATATTCTCAATGTAACTATACGTAATCTTTTGGTGGTGGTGGCGCAAGTACTTCACGATTACCATTATGACCTTGGGCACTTACCACGCCTTGAAGTTCCATCTGCTCAATAATACGTGCAGCACGGTTATAACCAATCTTAAATTTACGTTGTACACTTGAAATCGAGCCGCGACGAGTTTGGGTTACAAATGCCACAGCTTCATCATATAAAGCATCAACGTCTTCTTCAGACTCACTTGCTTCACCCGGCAGCAAGACTTGCTCTCCTTCCGCAGAGCCTTGTAAAATTTCATCTATATACTGTGGCTTGCCACGAGCATGCCAATCGGCAACTACTTTATGAACTTCATGATCATCGATAAATGCACCATGTACTCGGTTAGGTACGCTTGTGCCTGGAGGTAGATAAAGCATGTCACCCATACCGAGTAACGTTTCAGCACCTTGCTGATCCAAAATGGTTCTTGAGTCTATGCGAGAAGAAACTTGGAACGCCATACGAGTTGGAATGTTTGCTTTAATCAAACCAGTGATAACATCAACCGATGGTCTTTGTGTTGCCAAAATCAAATGGATACCTGCAGCACGTGCTTTCTGGGCAATACGTGCAATGAGCTCTTCTACTTTTTTACCGACAATCATCATCATGTCAGCAAATTCGTCAACGACAACAACAATTGAAGGCAGTTTATCAAGCTCTGGTGCTTCTGCGTCCATACTGTCAGAGGCTTTCCAAAGTGGGTCGACAATTGGTTGTCCAGCAGCTTTTGCTTCTTTAATTTTTGCGTTGTAACCTTTTAAGTTACGCACGCCAAGCGCAGACATCAATTTATAGCGACGCTCCATCTCCCCAACGCACCATCTTAATGCGTTAGACGCTTCTTTCATGTCGGTTACTACCTCACATAATAAGTGCGGGATCCCTTCATAAACGGATAATTCAAGCATCTTAGGGTCAATCATAATAAAGCGCACGTCATCAGGGCCTGACTTATAAAGCAGGCTGGTGATCATTACGTTTACACCTACTGATTTACCAGAACCTGTTGTACCCGCTACCAGTAAGTGTGGCATTTTACCAAGGTCAACAATAACGGGTTTGCCGCCGATATCTGCGCCTAGCACCATACTTAAATGTGATGGATCGTCCCTAAACTCAGCGCAATCGAGCACATCACGCATGAATACGGTTTCACGGAACTTATTAGGTAACTCGAGACCCACATATGCTTTACCAGGGATAACTTCAACAACACGTACGTTTTCAGCTAACAGGGAGCGCGCCAAATCTTTTGAAAGGTTGGTAATTTTCGACGCTTTAATACCCGGTGCTAATTCTAGCTCGAAGCGTGTTACAACTGGGCCTGGATATACTCCAACTACGTTAGCAGTAATGTTAAAGTCAGCCAGCTTTACTTCTACCAGTTTACCGATTTGTTCGAGTTCTTCTTCGCTAATTGGATTTTTCTTACGATCAGGTATATCAAGTAATGAAATACAAGGTAACGGTGTTAATGGCGCACGTTGTTGCTCTTCCTCTTGACCAGGAAGTACAACAATACCATCAACAATCTTTACTTTATCATTTGCATTAGCGCTAGACGCTGCCGGGGCAGAATGACTTGTAGCTGCAGGTATGCTGGCCGAGCCAACTGAAGTTGTGTTATCAAAATCGATAATTTCTACATCAGATTGATGCTCTGCAGTGTGGGCAACCCATGGCGCAGGGACTTCCGCTTCTTGCTCACTCTCAATAGGCAAAATACTATTAACTATCTTAGGCTCAACTCTTGCCTCGCCTGTTGACGCTAACTTAGGTTCAACTCGATTAACACTTGTTTGCTTAGCTTTGGTTTCAACAATAGAAGCGCGCTGTTTGTCATCATGGTCTTCTTCATCGTCATATTCATCATCGTCAGCCTCTTCATGCTGGGCATTGCGACGTTCTTTAAATCGTTCTACAACTGATAAAAAACCACGAGTATCTTCAGTGTCACCGATATCTGGTTTAAAGCGACTAGGTAAATTCTTAATTGCTTTAAATAGCCATATAGTTGCATAGCCTGTCATATCAATAACAGTCAACCAACTAATGCCAGTTAATAATGTAAAACCTGCACCGACAAAACACAGTAAAAGTAGTGTGGTACCTAGTTTATTAAAGTACGGTAGCATCGCCTCAGCTATGACATCACCAGCGACTCCGCCTGCAGAAAATCCATAAATGCCATTAGCATTCATACTTCCTAGTGCAGCAAGGCTTAGTACGATTAATAAAAAACCAATTAATCGAAGTCCAACTGAAAAGTAGTCTATTTCCAGCAACTTATGCGTTCGCTTAAATAACAACCAGCCTGTTAGGGCGATAATAATGGGAATGATATAGGCACAATAACCAAAGAAATAAAACAGCACATCAGCAAGCCATGCCCCTACTGCGCCGGTTAGGTTTTGAATTTCACCGTCAAAATGCGACTGACTCCAACCTGGATCAGATGAGTGAAAACTGCTTAATGCGATTAAGACGTAGGTTGCTAACATGCAACAAATAATAAGACTACCTTCCAGTAATCGTTGAATACCAGATAGGGTTTTAACGCTATTTCCCTTGGACAATGGAAAACCTACACTAAAAAATGTTAATTAGGGACAAGATACCAGAATTTAAGACTTTTTGCAGCGTTTGCTACTTTCACTTATGGTTGCATAACTATTCACTAGGGGATTTTGCAACACTTTGTATCATTCATCGTTTTCGATAAAAAAAGGGCCTGAAAGGCCCCTTTTACCAGCAAAGACTAATATTTACAGTTCAGTAACTGTATTAATCGCAACACGATTAGTTTGCTTAACTTCTTCCATTACAACATAAGTACGAGTGTCTGAAACCGCTGGCAATTTAAGTAGTGTTTCACCTAAAAGACGGCGATATGCAGACATATCTGATACTCGTGTTTTAAGTAAGTAGTCGAAATCACCAGATACCAGGTGACATTCTTGAATATCATCTAGTAATTGAACTGCTTTGTTAAACTTATCAAACACTTCAGCAGTATCACGATTCAAAGTGATCTCAACGAATACCAATAAAGATGCGCCCAAGTAATGTGGGTTAACTAAAGCTGTATATCCTTTGATATACCCCTGTTTTTCAAGTCTTTTTACTCGTTCCAGACAAGGGGTTGGACTTAATCCTACACGTTTAGATAACTCTACGTTCGAAATTCGGCCATCAATTTGTAATTCATTAAGTATATTTCTATCTATACGATCTAAGTCTTTTATAGGACTCTTTTTATTATTAACCATATTTATAACCCTGGTTGTCGTTAACAACGATATTATTAACTGCTTAAGCAAAAACTTCAGCAGCATAAACTACGGAATGAATACTATACTAGATTTCCCTGAAACATTCACGTTCAGGCAATATAAAATAACAATTACACCCATATTAAATGGGTTTTTATGCGAAATTGAGGCTCGAAGATGATTATAGGTGTTCCAAAAGAAATCAAAAATCACGAATATCGTGTAGGTATGGTTCCATCAAGCGTTCGCGAACTAACTTCACGTGGTCATGAGGTTTTTATTGAAACAAATGCTGGTTCAGGAATTGGTTTTGATGATCAAGACTATATTGCTGTAGGCGCAAAAATTCTCGACACAGCTGCAGAAGTATTTGCTCAATCAGAAATGATTGTAAAAGTAAAAGAGCCACAAGCTATTGAGCGTGCAATGCTACGCCAAGATCAACTTCTCTTTACTTACCTTCACCTTGCACCAGACCTTCCTCAAACTGAAGATCTTGTTAAAAGCGGTTCAGTTTGTATCGCTTATGAAACTGTTACTGACGATCGCGGTACCCTACCACTACTTGCGCCAATGTCAGAAGTAGCTGGCCGTATGTCTATCCAAGCGGGTGCTATGGCACTAGAGAAGTCTATGGGTGGCCGCGGTATGTTGTTAGGCGGCGTGCCTGGTGTTGAGCCAGCTAAAGTCGTTATTATTGGTGGCGGCATGGTTGGTACTAACGCTGCACAAATGGCCGTTGGACTGGGCGCAGATGTTGTTATTCTTGATCGCAGTATCGATGCATTACGTCGTCTTAACGCTCAGTTCGACAATAAAGTAAAAGCTATCTATTCAACTGCAGATGCCATTGAAAAACATGTACTTGAAGCAGATCTTGTTATTGGTGGTGTATTAGTTCCAGGTGCTGCGGCGCCAAAACTTGTGACTAAAGAACACATCAAGCGTATGAAGCCGGGTTCTGCAATTGTGGATGTTGCAATTGACCAAGGCGGTTGTATTGAGACCTCACATGCGACAACACACCAAGATCCAACTTATATTGTTGATGACGTAGTACATTATTGTGTAGCAAACATGCCAGGTGCTGTTGCACGTACATCTACATTTGCACTAAACAATGCAACACTGCCTTATATCATTAAGTTAGCGCAACTTGGTTATAGAGAAGCGCTACTACAAGACAAGCACTTGCTAAACGGCCTAAATGTTATGCACGGTAAAATCACTTGTGCAGAAGTTGCTGAAGCTTTAGATATGGAATTTGTTGATCCAACTATTTTGCTAAAATAAGCAACTATTTATCGTTAAAACAACGCTCAGACTAAGATAGCAACTCACAAATCAGAGTTGTTGTCTTAGTGTTGTTATCTAAAAGCTTTTAACGATTAAAATACTTACAATGTACACGGGAGCCGATGGCTCCCTTTTTATGTAATGCTTTAATACCAATCAGAATAAGAATTTGATCATCTCAGAACGATTTTTGGCAAACTAATTCAAGGCGAATAGCTGCAATAATGGTTATTCCCTTATAAAGCTAATCAACGCAGAAGTAGGCAGCCAAAAACGCTCCAAAATGGCGAGTTTTAGCGATTCTGATGCTGTGGCTCTTAATAAACAAAGAGGGAGCTTGAACCTAGTTCAACTATGCTCTTCACTCGTTGCGAGCTGCATGGATGCTGCGAATGTCATTACAGCAGGAGCACTTAATGACCTTGCCTCAAAACCGCTAAACTCTCGCTGAGTAACTAAATGTTTATACTGATTGGTATAAGTCACTTTTAAAGGTATGCTTTAGAAAAATAGCCCTAATCAAAAAGTCGATTAGGTTACTAACTCGCTAATGCAAAACTATACCCTTTGCCTCTTACGGTGTTGATCAAGCTTTTTGGTAGTTGTTTTTCAGATAGCTTACGCCGCGTATTACTAATGTGCATATCTAAATTACGGTCAAATTGGCCCAATTCTTTTTGTAGTACACGTCGCTGAAGTTCTTGCTTGGTTATCACTTGGCCTTTTCTTTCAAAAAGATACTTAAACAATTTAAATTCTGTTTGAGTAAAAGAAACGGGTCTTTCAGAGATTGAAATAACAAAACGACTATCGTCAAACAGAATGTCTTGTACAGGCTCCGTTAATTCAGACTGTGCCCTAACAACAGCGATTCTTCTTAATAGCGCATGGATGCGAACCGTAAGCTCACGATAGCTAAAAGGCTTACTTAAAAAGTCATCTGCACCGAGTTCATAGACTTTTATTCGCTCTTCTTCTGCATCTAAGGCGGAAATTACAATTACCGGCGTTTTATCAACTCGAAGCTTAAGCAGCTCAATTCCACTCAGCTCAGGCATGTTGAGATCTAACAAAATTAGATCCTGAGTGGTTGATTTGAGTTTATCTAGTGCTTCTACACCGTTATTTGCAACAGTGACAATAAAGCCTTCCCTTTCCAAAACCGGCGTTAGCGCGCTTTGAAATACAAGATCATCATCTACCAATAATACGTGTTTCATCTTTTAAACTTAATGCGAATTGTTATCATTTAGATTACAATAAAAGAATCGCTTTGACTAGTCTGTTTAACTTAACAAGCACCATATTTTGTTATTTTTTTCTACCAAATAGAAAAGACCAGCAGCAAAAGCTACTGGCCTTCCAATTTTATGATTGAATATAAAGTATAAAAAATTCGAATTACTTGTTAAGCATCAGCTCACGAATATATTTTACTGGTGCACTGCCGTAACTTAAAAACTCTTCGTGGAACGCTTTTAGATCAAAATCATCTCCCTTAAGCGCTTTATACTCTTCTCTGAAGTCGTAGATCTCACGATAACCAGAGTAATAGCTGGTTAGCTGCACCTGACTCAATGTCGCTCGACGCCACTTACCTTCTGCTTCTGCTTGTTGCTGGAACGCTTCGTTCATCATCAAATCTAATGCTTGTTCTTCAGTCATTCCCTTAACTTGAATGCTGTAATCTAAAATTGTGTTACAAATGACTCGTAAGTTCCATTTGTAATACATCAACCACATTTCAGGTTCGAAGTCGCCATAGCCTTCTTCTAGCATCATACGCTCGGTATAAACAGCCCAACCTTCTACCATCGCGCCATTACCAAATAAGCTTTTAATCAAGCTTGGCGATTCATTTGAATAAACGAGTTGAGTGTAGTGCCCAGGAATCGCTTCATGGATATTAAGCACCTGCAAAATCCAATGGTTATATTCACGTAGGTAGCTTTCTGCAGACTCATCGCTCATACCATCAAGTGGTGTGACATTATAATAAGTGTTGCCTGATTTTTCGTACGGTCCAGGCGCACTAATTGATGCCCCAGCATAACCGCGCATATAAGCAGGCGTTTCACGCACAACAAGTGGCTTATTTGGATCTAAAGTGACGAGATCTTTAGCCTTAACAAACTCAACTAATTCTGGGATCTGCGCGCGAACCTCATCCACAAAGTCCTCTCGCTTAACATGCTTTGCTGATAATTTGTCGATCAGTTGTTTAATAGCAACATTATCATCGGCAGGAATTGGCGTATCAAAATACTTGCTCCAAATCTTATGAGTGATCTTTGCCATTTCAGCTTGAACACGATTTTTATCAGCAACGGCTTTCTCATAGAGTGTTTTACCCGTCATACCAGCCTGAATATCATAAGCAAATTTTTGCTCATAAAGTTCTTCACCAATGCGGAAACTTTTAGCGCCATTTTTAGCTAAATCAACTTCTAATGCCTTTAACCAATCAATGTGCTCATTAATTGCCATTGAAACTTTATTGAATCTCGTGGCAAATAATGCCTTTTCTTCATTGGTTAAATCAGAGGTAATTGCTTTATCAAGTAACTCACTCGAAAAAACTGAGAAAGCACCTTGGTTTTGCATAATCGCTAACTGCGTGTGCTCTAAAGTTGGCTTAACTATATTTTCTCGTGCGGCGGCATAATATGCGGGTACGTTCTCCATACGCGCTAAGACTGAACGTAAGCGTTCATCTAACGGTGCAAAATCTTCATTGATGATTTGCGCAAAACCACCAGAAACGTTATAGCTTGATGGGTTCCACTGCCATGATTTAAATGTTTCTAGATCCCATTTCATTTCCGCCAATAGGTTCTCGATAAGTCGATAGTCCGTTAACATCGCAGGACTCATCATACTTGGGTCAAACTTACTCAATGCACTTTGCTGAGCATCAATAAAAGCCAGACTTGCTGCACGAGTGGCAGCATTAGGAACTTTTAAAACACCATCATATTTATGAAAGCCGCTATACAGTGCCCATGTCGGTGACTCAATCCAAAGTGAATCGATAAAGCTTTGGCTAAATTGCTCAAATGCGAGTTTTTGATCTGAAATTTCGACAGCAGCAACATCAGTCGTTGATTGGGTCTGACAGGCAGTTAAGCCAACTAGAGATAAGGCGATAGCCAACGGCAATACGGCTTTTTTCATGGTGATTCCCTTAATTTGAGAGTTCGTGGTCTTTGCCACTTTTTATAATCGCCCCAAGTAAATCATGTTCTGTTTAATTTTTCAGTAATTAAACCAAATTAGACAACCTTTGTTACATAACTCAAACCTTTAACAAGCTGCTTTTTGCCATTATATTTGTATCTAAAAGTTAGCATTATTTAGGCTGACAAAGGCTCTAGCTAATTCAGGAGCAGCCAACTCTCATTTATGAGTCGGCTTATAAAAAAACCGGGATTTGGGCTCAGTGAAGTTATATTGCTAGAGCCTATTAGGCGTTGGTTTTACTAAAACGACTTTTTGGCAGAAAATTGCTCTAACGATGGTATCGCTAGAGCAATGCTTACCTATTTTCATGATTAGCGATTTATGTTCAGCTCTACCCAATTTAACACGTCTTTAAATCGATAATTTTCGAGCTGGGCAAAACCACGTACTTGGCGCATTTTCAATTTGGTAAAAATGGGCGTAGTAAGTCCGCATAAAAAGCGACTTAACAGAATTGGAGTAGCTTTACTGCCCAGTTTTGTCATAGCATCGCCGCAAGTGCTGGTAAAATCTAACTCAGTTAAAGGCGATAATGGCGCGGGCGCTGGCAGATGGGCACTTTGCCCAGCACATACGCTGCAATGACCGCAAGGCTCAGTTAAAAATGGATCGGCGAAATACTGTGCTAACTGTAAACTCAAACATGATTCACTATCAAAAAAATCGACCAATTGGTTGATACGATTGATCTCGCTTTGCTCTTTCATACTAAAGCGTTCAAATAAACGTGTTGCGATAGAATCATTAATATTGCCACTGTATACATCGTAAACTTGGGTTAATTGTTTACTTTCAAGCTCAATAAGTTGTTTTTGATGTAAATAGTCTAGCGCTTTAATTGCGCGGTCCCGGCTATTAGGCAAAGTTTGCTCTAATGATGTGAAATTTGCGCTGTACCAAATTTTGGCTTTATCAGAGCTATCTAGCAGCGCATTAATAAACTCTTGCCTTTGCGGGTCGAATTTTGCCAACAGCTCAGCCAACGGGCACAACAATTTAAAACGATAGTCAGCAAAATAACTGTATTTAGGCTTAATCACCCTCAGCATCTCTAAATAAACCAATAACGTTTTTAAACTCAGCTGGCGTATATTCGACGCATTTGATAATGGCGTTAACAGTACCTCCCATTGCCCACCATCAACTGCAGCTTGTTTAATCTCTTGCAATACAAATTCAATACCACTGGCTTCGGGGGTATCGCCATAGACAAAATTTTCTAACACACTTAAATTATCGCGATTAGCTAGCACCAAACAGTCTGAGCTAAATCCATCTCGACCTGCACGGCCAATTTCTTGAGCATAGTTTTCAATCGACTTAGGTAGGTCGAAATGCGCCACAAAGCGAATATCACTTTTATCTATACCCATGCCAAAAGCGATTGTCGCGACAATAATCGGGACCTCACCGGCCATAAACTGATTTTGAATCTGTTTTCTTTTGTCGCTATCCATACCGGCATGGTATGCAGTAGCATTGAGCCCTGCCCCAGCCAAGGCCTTAGCTACCGTCTCTGCGGTTTGCTGCAAAGTGACATAAACAATGCCACTTTTGCCATTATGGTTTGCCAACCAATCTTTTAAATAAGCCATTTTATCTACAGAGCGAATGCCGACAGCTTGCAGGTTTAAATTTGAGCGATAAAAACCGGTAAGCGTTACGCACTCTTTTTGTATGGAAAACTTACTTCCCATATCTTTAATAACTTGAGGCGTAGCTGTTGCAGTTAACAACAGTACCTGTGGAATATTTAACTGCTTTTGATATGCCGGTAATTTTAAGTAATCAGGGCGAAAGTTATGGCCCCACTCAGAAATACAGTGGGCTTCATCGATAACCAATAATGAAATAGGAACTGATGCAATAAAACGTCTGAAGCGCTCATTATTAAGGCGCTCTACTGAAATCATCAAAATTTTAATTGTGCCGTCTGTGACACCTTGAATGACAGCGCTACTTTGTTCGTTAGTTTGGGTCGAATCAATAGAGGCAGCAGCAATCCCTTTACTGTTTAAAAATTGTAATTGGTCATCCATCAATGCCAATAAAGGTGACACCACTAAAGTTAAGTGTGGTAAGGATAAAGCTGGAAGCTGATAACAAAGAGACTTACCTGAACCAGTAGGGAAAATTGCGGCAGCACTGTTACCGTTTAATACATTTTCAACCACCTCACCCTGTCCAGGGCGAAACTGATTAAAACCAAAATACTGCGCAAGTAACGCGTGAGCGTTTTCCATATATAACCCTGTTTTTATATTAAAAAGCCAGCTTAATAACTGGCTAAAATGACGGGAAAGCGTAATCGCTGTGTTTGTTTGAGAACCGAGCCATATCAAATTCAACATTACGCAGCTTTAAGCCTTTATTAATTTACCCTAGTGCAGTTAGTTCGCGCTGTCTTGCTGCTGACTTTGCGCTTTAACGGGGTATTTTTTTTCAAGTCTAAAGTAAGCTTTAACCGGATTGTGATCTGAACTTGCAGTAATAATCGACTCGGCATTAACCAGTTCTAAACCCCGATAAAAAATATGATCTAAATTATGACCAAAAAATGTCGTACGCGAATCATTTTCCGGTATTGCCTCAACTAAACCTGCAGCCTTTACTATTTCATCAATTGCCGCGCTACGCTGATCACTCCAAGTGTTCATATCTCCAGCAAACACTATTGGTCCCTGGTGGTCTTTCATTGCCTGTTTTACCACGCTTAACTGCGCCAAATATTCATCAATACCAAAGGTAAAGTTGATGCTATGAATATTAACCACTAACAGCTGGCTTGCATCACTAAGTAAGTAATATGATACCAGCATAGACTTGGGGAAGTTAATGTAAGGCTCAGCCTTTCTAAATACACAACTACTGAGGGCTTTATCACGCGTTAGATTCATCACACCTATGGGTTCATCAGCAAAATTAAATGCTCGCGCCAGCAACATATAAAGTTCTTGTGTTTCTACAAAAGATTGGAGTTCATCAGATAGTTGCGCCTCTTGTAGAAGCAATAAATCTGTACGTTCAACAAGTTGTTTTAATGTTTGATCCCAACCATCACTTTGCTGCTTATATAGGTTCCAGGTGGTGACGTCTAAATTGCCGTGTCTATCCAGAGGTGCATTGCTCGTTTGTGTGATACATTGAGTCACCTGGCTTTGGCCTTGCTCATTCGTAAGCAATACATCTTCAGCTGGGATCACCGCAGCGTCATAAATGTAGAAAACCACCGCGACGATTGCGATAAGAGATAGAAAAATAAGTTTGCGAATAATTTTTGCCATAGTGGGCTAATTCAACTCTGTACTTAGATTTAAAGTAATCTTTTCATTATAATAGCTCATTAGTTTAGTCACATAATCTTTCTACATAAATTTTAGGTTACTTAGCTCCAACTTAACCTTGTTAGCAACGCGCCTGAGGAAAATACTATCAAGCACAATATGTATGAGTTTTACCAGCTACTAACCATAGCAGGGGTATTTCTGTATTGGCTGGTGATTGCCGGGATCAGCATTCGCGTCGTAGCTAAAAGGCGTTCTATTGGCGTTTCCCTTGCTTGGCTAATGATTATTTATATCGTGCCTTTGGGTGGTGCTTTTGCTTATTTATTATTTGGCGAACTCAATTTAGGTAAAAAAAGAGCCTTACGTGCAGAGCTAATGTTTAAGCCTTATGGTGAATGGTTTAAAAAACTCTATGAATATCGTCAATACCGACCTCATGTCGCCAGCCTTTATGGCCAATCTATTAGTGCGATCTGTGAAAAACAAGTCGGCATTCCCGCCTTAGCAGATAACAACCTCTCCCTATGCAGCGAAACCTATGAAATATTAGATCAGCTTATTGCCGATATTGAACAAGCAAAGCAAACCATTTTATTAGAGTTTTACATTTGGCATCCTGGTGGACGCGCCGACGATGTGGCCAATGCGCTAATCGAGAGTGCTGCAAGAGGTGTTGAAGTTCGTTTGTTACTCGATGCTGCTGGCAGCCGACACTTTTTTAAAAGCAAATGGCCAAAATTAATGAAAAGCCACGGCATACAAGTGATAAGTGCACTTGAAGTATCGCCTTTTCGAATGTTCTTTAGACGCTTAGATCTGCGCTTACACCGTAAAATTGTGGTGATTGACAACTTAATTGGCTACACAGGTTCAATGAATCTTGTTGACCCTAAATACTTCAACCAAGATGCCGGCGTTGGCCAATGGATTGATGTCATGGTGCGGATCACCGGCCCATCTGTGCCGGTATTAAACAGTATCCATGCTTGGGACTGGGAAGTAGAAACCAACGAACGTTTTTTACCTGAGCAACCTAAATGCCTTACACACGAAGACAGTGAAATTACCGATTTAGTTCAGGTGATCCCATCTGGACCAGGCATGCGTGAAGAGGTGATTCATCGAGTATTGCTGCAAAGTATCTATCAAGCGCAAAAAAGTATCGTGATCACTACGCCCTACTTCGTGCCAAGCGACAATCTGCATATGGCACTTGTTATTGCCGCGCAGCGAAATGTGCAAGTCGATATCATCATTCCTGATAAAAACGACTCTATTATGGTTGAATGGGCTAGCCGCGCTTTTTTTAGTGAATTACTTGAAGCTGGGGTTAATATTCATCGCTTTAAAGGTGGGCTATTACATACCAAGAGTGTAGTAATAGACAGTAACCACTGTTTGATTGGTACCGTTAATTGGGATATGCGCAGCTTGTGGCTTAATTTTGAAGTAACCCTCGCGGTCGATAATCTCGAATTCACCGAAAAGCTAGAGCGTGTTCAGCAAGGCTATTTAGCTGATGCAGACTTGGTTTCACAAATTGAATGGGAAAAGCGCTCGATTGCTAGCCGCACAGCAGAGCGAATCTTTTATCTCTTTAGCCCTTTGTTATAGCTTTCACACAGCATTAATCTGTTTTTAAAAGCAGTTAACAATCAAAATAATCTGCAACTGCACACCAGGTTGTTATCGCAATATGCGTTATTTGGAATGATATGAATAAAGTTTTTATTATTGGCCTACCCCGTACCGGCACAACCAGTATCAGTGTCGCTATGTTAGATTACGGCTTTAAAGTAGCGCATACAGCTTACACTAAACATGCTTTTACATTAGCTGATATAGTTTCAGACTCACCTTGCTTTTGCGATTACAAAGAGCTTGATAGTTTATTTCCAGGCTCCAAATTTGTATACCTAGAGCGTGATTTATCGCTCTGGGTACCTTCTATGCAAATGCTAGTGAACAAGATGAAAGCAGAACTCGACCTAACAACAGGTACCTTTAATCCAATTTTAAAACGTACTTTTAATCAAACCTTTGAACTTGCCACAACTGCTATCCCTGATGATGCTGAGCACCTTAAAGCCTGCTATTTACATCATCAAAGCGAAGTTTTAGATTACTTTAATGGTCGCGATGATTTACTTCGCATCGACATTAGCGAAAGCAGTAGCCTTAGCAGACTGCTGCAATTTCTAGAGGTAGAGTTCGACGGAACGCCTATTTTTCCGCACCTTAATATTGGCAGGAAGGTGGCATGCTGGAAGGAGCATAAGCATCCAAATAAAGTCAACGCCAATAGCGCAGGACCTGAGCATCGCAAGTTCTTTGAGTACGCCAATAAGCGTAAGTAAGATCAAAGTATACCTAACCATAGAACTACGCATGGAACTTACATCTTGAGCTTACATCTTGAGCTTACATATAGAGCTTACATATAGAGCTTACATATAGAACTTTGCATCAAAATATTTGATAGGCCTTAATTTAACTAATATAAAGACTTTTAACAGGATAGCCGCTAATAATTCCCGACAGAGTCTTTTTAGCAAGAATTATATTGATAGCTCTCTAATGAGCTATCAGTCACTCGGGTATCGGCTGAAGTTTACAGCACGTAATGGCTAAGCATAAAACTTAAACATTAGAGCCAAAGATAAGAGCTAAGTATTAGAGCTTAAAGAGCTAACCTTAGCAGTAGGAATAGATAAATTCAGGCTCATTGGTCATACAAGGCTGCAAATAGCAAAAATCCCGTTATCTTTCGATAACGGGATTTTTATTGTATGGCGGTGAGCGAGAGATTCGAACTCTCGTTAGGGGTTAACCTAAACACACTTTCCAGGCGTGCGCCTTCAGCCACTCAGCCAGCTCACCGATGCAATATCTTTTACGTGTTTAGCACCACGGTCGCTAAATCTTAATATCTGACAAACAGTTATTTGCTTAGCAACGGAGCGCTACTTTACTGAAATCGCCTAATTGCGTCAAGACAAATAAGCTTATTCACAAACGTTTGCATAATTGCTAATCAATAATACCAATCAATGTAATGGGTTGCTGTAATTATCTCCGCATTAGGTGCATTTAGGACACAAAAAAGCCCGTTAAAACGGGCTATTTTATTCAATAACTATTGAAGCTTAAGCGTTACCTTTTACTTTCATGTTCAAGGTCGCTGCAAAGTCTAACATTCTGTCTAGTGGCTTTAGTGCATCTAAACGTAATGTGTCATCAACGAAGATCTCATGCTGACTTGGATCTTTATTTTCCAAGGCACTTTCAATTGCTTTAAGGCCATTCATTGCCATCCACGGGCAATGTGCACAGCTCTTACAAGTTGCTCCGTTACCGCCTGTCGGCGCCGCAATTAAGTTCTTATCAGGTGCAGCTTGCTGCATCTTATAGAAGATCCCTTTGTCGGTTGCAACGATAAACGTGTCGTTATCCATCGTTTGGGCTGCTTTAATAAGCTGACTTGTCGAACCAACAGCATCGGCAAGTTCCACAACGCTTGCTGGAGACTCTGGATGCACCAATACCGCTGCATTTGGATGAATCTTTTTAAGTTCACGCAGTGCTTTAGCTTGAAACTCATCGTGAACAATACACTCGCCCTGCCACATCAACATATCGGCACCAGTTTGCTTGGCAATATAGCTGCCTAAGTGACGATCAGGCCCCCAGATAATCTTTTTATCCTGGCTATCTAAGTGCTCAACAATTTCTAACGCGATACTTGATGTAACAACCCAATCAGCGCGCGCTTTTACAGCTGCAGAGGTATTGGCATAGACAACAACGGTATGGTCTGGATGAGCATCACAAAATTCGCTGAATGTATCAATCGGGCAACCGAGATCAAGCGAGCATGTTGCTTCTAATGTCGGCATTAGAATTGTTTTATCAGGGCTTAAGATTTTAGAGGTTTCCCCCATAAACTTAACGCCAGCAACAATCAAGGTTTTTGCTGGGTGATCACGGCCAAAACGCGCCATTTCTAACGAATCAGATACACAACCGCCCGTCTCTTCAGCTAAAGCTTGAATTTCAGGATCTGTATAATAATGGGCAACGAGTACCGCATCTTTATCTTTTAAAAGCTGCTTAATTTTGGCTTTCGATTCAGCTTTTGCTTCATCAGATAAAGGAATAGGTTTGGCCGGGAAAGGATAATCAATATTTTCGATAATTGGGGCAAACGCGCTCATAGTACAACCAAAGGGCAATAACAGATTAGCGGAATTATACGGAATAGTTCACAATTTTAAAACTCTTATAGCGATATTGAGCATAAAAAAAGGCGCTCAAATAAGCGCCTTTTAACCTGTTGAAATACTTTAGTATAACGAACTATACTACTGTGCTTATTGCATCGCTAATAGCATTTCTTGTGGTTGCTCTAGATAAAGTTTCCATAAATTGCAGAAACGAGCAATCGTACCGCCATCTATAACTCGGTGATCGCCAGACCAACTCACTTGCATGATCTTGCGCGCTTCGACTTCGCCTTTATCATTAAACCTTGGTAACACCTGCAGCTTACCTAAAGCCACAATTGCAACCTCTGGCTTATTAATTATTGGCGTAGCGACTGTGCCGCCAAGCGCACCAATGTTTGAAATAGAGATGCTGCCACCTTTAAGATCTGCTGGAGATACACGACCGCTGCGAGCAGCGTTAGTTAAACGAGTGATTTCAACAGCAACTTCCAAAATGGTTTTGTCTTGTACGTTTTTAACGTTAGGCACCAGTAAACCCACTTTTGAGTCAACGGCCATACCGATATTATGGCTCGCTAAGAACGTTTGCTCAGTGCAGTCTGCATTCACCTGGCTGTTCATATCCGGAAATTGCGCTAACGCCAGAGACATTGACTTCATAAAGAACGGCATCATAGTGAGCTTTAGCTCATCTGTTGAGTACTTCTTCTTCATGCTTTCGCGTAGTGCAACCAATTCTGTTAAATCAAATTCTTCACAGTAAGTAAAGTGAGGAATAGTTGAAACAGATTCAGTCATCATCTTCGCCATTACTGCGCGAACGCCTTTAATAGGCTCAACTCTATCTGCACTATTGCTGCTTGCTACTGCTGTGTTGTTAGCGACAGAAGCATTATTAGCAGAACTAGTATTTACAGCATTGCTAGTAAGCTGAGCACTTTGAGCTTTAGGCGCAGTTGTTTGACCTGATTGGTGACGCTCAATATCTTCTTTATACACGCGTCCGTTCTTACCACTGCCAGTAACTGTTGCAATATCAAGATCTAAACTACGTGCTAAGCGTCGTACAGCTGGGCTAGCTAACGCCTTACCCTGTGCAACAGGTTCAGCGTTTTGTACTGGTAGCTCTTGAGCACTATCAGCTGTGGCATTACTTTGTGTACTAGTAATGACTGGCGCTTCATTTGACACTTCAATGGCAAATAACGGCGCGTGTACCTTTGCAAGTTGGCCTTTACGGTAATGTAACTTAGTAATTTTACCGTTTTTAATCGCCGGGATTTGTACGAGTGCTTTGTCAGTCATTACATCGGCAATAGGTTGATCTTCAACTACAGAATCACCTTCTTCGACTAACCATTCAACGAGTTCACACTCAACTATCCCTTCACCGATATCCGGCAATAGGAACTCTTCAATAATGACACCTGTGGCAGCATTATTCTGTACGCTTACAGCATCTTCTTGTTCAACGGCTACATTCGCTGCTTGTGTTTCAGGGGTGCTTTCACCCTCTTCCGCGACATCAACGGAATACAAAGGTGCATGCACTTTTGCGATCTCACCTTTGCCGTAAAACAGCTTAGTGATCACCCCAGCATTTGGCGCAGGGATCTGCACTAATGCTTTATCTGTCATTACATCGGCAATAGGCTGATCTTCAACCACACTATCACCTTCTTCAACTAACCATTCAACCAGCTCACATTCAACGACGCCTTCGCCGATATCCGGTAGGATAAAATCTTTAATCATGGCCGGCTCCTAAAAATTGACCGAAGCTAAGATCGCTTCATACGTCTTTAATGCGTCTGGCATATATTCTTTTTCATGGATCAACGGATACGGTGTATCCAGTCCACATACACGCGCAATTGGCGACTCAAGATATAAGAAACATTCTTCTTGAATTGTTGCTGCAATTTCGCCAGCAAAACCACCGGTTAATGGCGCTTCATGGTTGATAAGTAAGCGGCCAGTCTTTTTAACTGATTCAGCTACCGTGTCAACATCCCAAGGTGATAGCGTTCTTAGGTCGATAATTTCGCATGAAATACCTTTTTTCGCTGCTTTTTCAGCAGCATGCTCAAGGATTTCCATCTGCGCGCCCCAACCCAATAAGGTAATATCACTACCTTCTTGAACCACTTCAGCCTTACCCAATTCAATAACGTGATCGCCTTCAGGCACTTCACCAACAGAGGCACGATAAAGACGTTTTGGCTCAAAAAATATCACTGGGTTTTTATCGCGGATGGACGCAATAAGTAGTCCTTTAGCTTGCTCTGGGTTACGTGGCACAACCACTTTTAATCCCGGAGTCTGCGTAAAGTAGGCCTCTGGCGATTGTGAATGATAATGACCGCCTGCAATACCACCGCCATAAGGTGTTCTAAATACCAAACCGCCAACATCAAATTCGTTACCGCTGCGGTATCTAAACTTGGCGCTTTCATTGACGATTTGATCGATTGCAGGAAAAATATAATCGGCGAATTGAATTTCAGCCACCGCTGTCATGCCATTTGAGGCTAAACCATTGGCAAAACCCGCAATACCTTGTTCAGTAAGAGGCGTATTGAAACAACGATCACGACCAAACTTCTCTTGCAGACCTGATGTAGCTCTAAATACCCCACCAAAATGTCCGACATCTTCGCCAAACACCGTCATTGTTTGATCCGCTTCCATTTCCGAGCTTAGGGCTTCGTTAATGGCTTGCAACATATTCATTTGAGCCACGGCTTATACTCTCCCTGCGCTTTTTGGATAGGATTCTGGATATTTCTTAATATGTTTTTTAAGTTCAGCTAACTGCTTTTGTAAAATAGGTGTCGGCTTATCGTAGACATCAGTAATGATTTCATCGATATGCGGCGTCGGCACTTTTTCAGCGACTTTTAGCTCAGCTAACACTTCTTCACGATATTTAACGTAAAGCTCGCTGTCAGTTTGCTCGTCCATCCAGCCTTTGTTTACCATCCACAACTTAAAACGTTTAACCGGATCATGTTGCTGCCATTTAGCCTCTTCCTCTTTAGAGCGGTACCCTGAAGGATCGTCCGATGAAGAATGTGCGCCAAGGCGGTATGTCATTGCTTCAATTAACACTGGCGCATTATGCTCAAGTGCATAAGCACGCGCTTGCTGAGTTGCAGCAAGTACTGCCAGCATATCGTTACCATCGACACGAATAGTGTGCATGCCATAACCCACACCGCGGCTTGCAATACCGTTGCCTTTAAACTGCTCATCAGTTGGCGTTGAAATGGCGTAACCATTGTTACGGCAGAAGAAAATAACTGGTGTGTTCAGCACTGCGGCCATATTTAAGCCGGCGTGGAAATCACCTTCAGATGCAGCCCCCTCTCCAAAATAACAGATAGCGATATTGCGCTTACCTTGACGTTTTAGACTATATGCAACGCCCGTTGCTTGGGGAATTTGAGTGGCTAGCGGTGATGAAATTGTTTGATAATTTAATGCTTGGCTGCCGTAATGAATTGGCATTTGACGGCCTTTACCAAAATCTTTCTCATTACTGAACATCTGATTCATAAACTGCTCAGTGGTGAAACCACGATAACGTAGCGCTGCATGCTCACGGTATTGAGCCAAAATAACATCGCCATCATCTAACGCGGCAGTACTACCAATAATAGAGGCCTCTTCACCGGTACAGGTCATGTAAAAACTAATACGACCTTGACGCTGCGCACCCAACATACGCTCGTCTAGTACGCGAGTAAACACGCAGGTATCATGAATTTTTTTGGCTAAGGTCTCGTCGATAACAGGTAAAACCGCATTTTCATAGGCGGTGCCGTCTGCTTGTAACACTTTTAAAATTGGGATCGCTAATGAGTCTTTATCAAGAAAGCTCACGCGATGGACTGTTTCAGCATTCGTTGTTGCGTTGCTCATAATGTGCTCTTGTTATTGATGGCGTCGCTTTATGACTTGCAGCAACGCCTTTCTATTTTGATACGCGGGAAGAACATTACGTTAACGTAAACTAACTCTCAATACTTCCCATCATTCAAACGACAACTTAGCAGCTCATTGCATGTATATATTGGTTTACATGCACAGTTATTCATTCAGCAGCTAATCGATATTGCTATCGTCCGCAGCCTTTAACATAAGTACAGTGCGTTGCCCTACGGGCACTTTGGCATTGGGGAACACAATGGCTTCAAACTCATGTTCAATCTTTACCTCTTGTCCGCCCTCTTTAGCTAAAATATACCCTTGTGGAAAGGCTGTGAAATTTTCGACATCGTTAGCGAAAGTAAATTCAAAATCATCGAAACGTTTATTCACCGAACGGCATACTTGGTAAAGGTTAAGACGTTTTAAATCGAATTTCGGCAGTTGCAGATCTTTGCCGCTAAGCAGCAAAGTCAGCATCTCTTTCATTGCGATAAAGCGAGTCATATCGTTTTGCCCCATAGGGAAAACTTTACCGAGTTCAATGGTAAATGCGTCGGCTTGATAATTTTGAGAAGAAAAGTAACTAAAGGTAGTAGTTGGTTCGTGGTGAAATAAGATGGTGTTTACACCGCAAGACTCGAGAAACATGATCTGTTGGCGGCTATATTTACGCTCCCCACGGTAGGGATAAATGGCAAATTTCTCATGTTTCGAGCCTCGAATAGCAGTATGTAAATCATAATGAATTCGTTGACGCTCTCCCTCTTGCGACATAAAGAACTTATCAACATATTGCTCTAAATTCTTAGCCCTTAAACGCTCAGCGTTAACTAATCCTTCTCCTGCTGAGTGCGCTCCATTAAATAATCGATTCAGGTTTTCTTCAATAAAGCGGGTGCCATTGTGAATTGCGGCAGGGTTACCAATTAAAAACAGCACTCGCTCGGTTAAGGCGATTTCTTCACTGAGTAACTGAGTCATTAACTCATTGCACAGCTCAATGGGGGCGGTTTCATTACCGTGAACCGCACAAGAAAGGACAATATCCTTCGTGTGCTCCACATTGAGTGGTTCAAATACTATTACACCGGTATCCCAAACCTGAACATGAATTTGATTATCAAGTGTAAACTCAAAGGGCTCTGCAATGTGTTGAGGGTGTGCCAGAGTCAGCGCTAAAAAGTCCTTAGACTGTTTCAATTCGTGAAACACAAACTACTCCTTATTATTGGTTTGTCAGCTTAACGTCACGCAAGATCCAGTAAAAACTAGCTATCTCGTTGGTGACAGTCACTAATTCTGCGTGGAATAGTAGCATAATTGCGCACCAATTCTGCTAAGGATTTACCAAGCTTTGTATAACAATTACTCAGGTAAACCAATTTATGCTTGCATTGTTCGTCAAAATAAAACAAGATTAAGCCGTCTAGCCATCCAAACGGCTGAATATAGTTAGCAGATAGCAACAATTCGTTAGCAGTTAACTATGTAGTTTTGGTTTTAAGGAGAACAGCAATGGCATTAGCAACATTTGGCGCAGGGTGTTTTTGGGGAGTTGAGTATTTTTTCCGTAAAGTTAACGGTGTAAATGATTGCACTTGTGGCTATATGGGAGGAAAAGATCAATTTACCCGCTACCAAGATGTCAAACAAGGCATCACCGGACATGCTGAAGTTGTGCAGGTCGAGTTCGATCCCGCCGTTGTATCCTTTGACGATTTATTAGCTATTTTTTGGCAAAATCATAATCCCACCACCTTAAATCAGCAAGGTGGCGATATTGGTAGTCAGTATCGCAGTACTATCTTTTTTCACGATAAAACTCAAAAGCAGCAAGCGGAAACGTCAAAGCTTGAGCTAATTAAAAGCCAAAAATGGGGAAGCCGAGCAATAGTTACTGAAATCGTTCCCTGCCAACAATTTCATCAAGCAGAAGACTATCATCAAGATTATTTGGCTAAAAATAACCTACCAAGCTGCCATATTAGCTACTAAGCATAACGCGACCAGTAAAAGATCCACCTTCTGAAGAAGGTGGCTTTGCTAGCCCTTATGAAGCGGACTCCCTAAAAGGGAGCTTTCCTAGCGTGCGTTAACAAGACGCCGTAAATATATCCCTATAGGCTCTACTAAATCATCCCTGATTTAGAAGCTTGTACCGCA
>NZ_JALNTW010000001.1:603543-748790 GCF_023161665.1 Shewanella sp. 1CM18E | reverse complement strand
TGTTAACGCACGGTAGGAAAGCTCCCTTTTAGGGAGTTATATCAAAGCCACCTTCTTCAGAAGGTGGATCTTTTACTTATCTAGCGTTTACTGGTTTAAGTAACGAACCGCCATTTCTGTGCGTGATTTGGCGTTGGCTTTACGCAGTAAGTTTTTCACATGCACCTTTACTGTGCCTTCGCTGATATGCAGCTGCTCTGCCACAATACGATTACTTTGTCCTTCAGCTAAATGCTGCAAGATCTCGAGCTCTCTTGGGGTTAAGTTTTCGATCCACTCTTGCTCATTAACAGAGCTGTTAAGCTCAGATAGATACTCTTGTACTGTGTCACTAATAACGCGATGGCCAAGCATGGTTTTCTTAAGCATATCGAGTAATAGATCTGGCTCAGTATCTTTTAGTAGATAGCCGTCAGCACCAGCGCGTACTAGACGAATAACATCTTGCTTAGCATCGGAAACGGTTAAAATCACAATGCGAGAAGTGACACCTTCCTGCCTAAGAGCATTAAGTGTATCTAACCCCGTCATGCCTTTCATATTAAGGTCGAGCAATATAATGTCTGGTTCGTTCTCACTGACTGCAGACATAGCGTCTAATCCTGATCCCGCTTCACCAAAAAGAGTAAAGTCTGAATCAGAGGTCACTAGCTGACAGATCCCACGACGAAGTAGTGGATGATCGTCGATCACCAACACTGAATAGGGTTTTCCCATTTTACCGCCTCCTACTGAGGAAATAGCGTCTGTAAATCAGACGAACTAAACAATTATATTTGCGCTTTAAACTAAATAATATCCCGTAAACTGGCAGCGGTTAAGGCTACGCTGGCTCTTGTTCGGGAGGGAAGGTTAAGGTCACTGTCGCCCCGCCTTTATTATTTGAGCCAAAGTCTACCACACCGGATAGTCGACTGGCGCGCTCATGCATTATGCCAAGACCAAAATGTTGGTCTCTTTCTTGTAATGCGTCAATGCCGATGCCGTCATCGCTTATGCTAATAATAACCTTTTCATTAGACACTTTTTGACAGCTAATATGAATATGTTTTGCGCTTGCATGCTTAATGGCATTTAAAGTGGCTTCACGTGTAAGCTGCAAGATATGAATATGCTGGTGTGCGCCGAGCAATTGCGGCGGTAACTTATAATCTAAAGTAATGTTAGCATTTGACTGACCACGCAATTGCTCAATCATCCCTTCGATGGCGTGACCTAGGTTAGGATCTTTAATGGTTAAGCGGAAGGTCGATAAAAGCTCCCTAAGCTGCACGTAAGCAGTAGTTACTCCCTCATTAATCTCTTGCAACTGCTCGGCAGCTCTTGGGCTCTTAGACGTTTTGTCGAGCTCCTTTGAAAGTAAGTTAACTTGGATCTTTAAAAACGATAGTAACTGGCCTAAAGAGTCGTGTAGTTCTCTAGCGATAACCCCGCGCTCCTCCATTAATGCTAACTGTTGGCGCTGTTCGCCCGCGTTATAAATCACCATGGAGCGAGCGAGCATGATGGCAAAGTTGTTAATTAGCTGGCTTGAGAATGGAACAGCAGAGTTTACTTCAATATAACCTAGATTATTTTGCTCAAATTTTAAGGGGAATTGAATGGTGTTATCGCTACCGTGTGGCCATTCATCTTCGTCTCCGGCTGTAATGATATCGGCAACTTCGCCATCTTCGACCATCACTAAACGCAGATGCACGTCTTTTTCATGTAGCTGCAGAGCATTAAGGGCTTGGGATAATGTGCTTTTATTTAGCTTACTCGAATGCAGCATTAGCAAGCTGTCGTATAACAGGGTTAACTCGTCGTTGGCGCGGGTGAGGGCGACGGTTTTTTCTTGTACTTGATCTTCTAGCCCTTGGTAAACAGTAGCTAGCTTTTTCACTGTTGAGTCTAGGGCGCAGCTTAGCGCACTTAGTTCTAGGTACTCTGTTTGAGGCATCTCAACATTGAAGTTTCCCTGCGAAATTGTATCAGCGGTTTGCATTAATTGTTGCAAAGGTTTAACAACTTTGCGTTTAGCGATACGCACTACAAAAAAGGCAATAAGCAACATTAACCCTAAGCCAACAATTTGGCTAAGAGCCAATATTTTTAGTTTCAACGCGGCATATTGCTCGGTCTCGAGAACGAACAGATCAATTGTATCGACAAAATCTTTTAATGCTGCGGCATACAATCGAGATTCTTCGGTTTCAATGTAATAGCGCATGACTTGCCATTTATCGATGACCGTTAGGTACTTATCTTTTAAATCTTGTGGTGTATACCAAGTCAGTGAACGCTTAAGTGCTTGAGAATGTAATGTATTTTCAAATTCGACAATTTTGTTCGCTGCTTCTTCGCTGCCTGAATTGGCATAAAACATTAGCCGATAACTCTGCATTCTTAATGAACCAGAAGCATTGATTGCACGAGCATCACCTAAGCTATAAGAAAGGTTGATAATAGCAAAAATCGCGAGGCCGCTAGAAAGTAAAATCAGCGTTAACATGAAGCCCCAAATCGCTGTCGTGAGTCTACCTTTTTTCATCTAAAAAAATCTCGTAATGGGCATTTATGTGCTATTAATTTATAGCGGTTTTACATTAGTGGTTACTTGATTACGTTAACAAATACATAAAAGTGTGAGCAACACCACGTTTACAATTTGATCTAACGCAAACTTCACTCCGGATACCCCATAAGGGGTATGTTTTTGTTAAATGGAAGTGATTAACTTCGACCTTGGAATAGGTGGGACTATATAAAGATTATAAAAGTAACATGGAGATGAGATGGTGAAAACATTAACTAAAAAGACTTTTGCACTAAGTGCAATCGTTGCTGCGAGCTTAATTGCTGGTAGCGCATTCGCAAGCGATAAAACTGAACCTCGTAATGAAGTTTATAAGGATAAGTTTTCAAAGCAGTATAACAGCTGGCATGACACGTCTGAAAGCGTTGAGATTATCGATGCCCTTGAGCAAGACCCTAACCTAGTGATTTTATGGGCGGGTTACGGTTTCGCTAAAGACTACAACAAAGCGCGTGGTCACATTTACGCAGTAACCGACTTACGTAATACATTACGTACTGGCGCACCAAAAACTGCTGAAGATGGCCCAATGCCAATGGCATGTTGGTCTTGTAAGAGCCCTGATGTACCTCGCATGATTGAAGAACAAGGTGAAGACGGTTACTTCAAAGGTAAGTGGGCTAAAGGTGGTCCAGAAATCGTTAACTCTATCGGTTGTTCTGACTGTCACGAAAAAGGTAAGTCTAAGCTACGTATCTCTCGCCCATACGCTGAACGCGCAATGGAAGCGATTGGCACACCATTCGAGGACGCTTCTCGTAAAGACAAGCAATCTATGGTTTGTGGTCAGTGTCACGTAGAGTACTACTTTGAAAAGACTGCTGATAAAAAAGGTTTTGTTAAGTTCCCATGGGACAAGGGCACAACTGTTGAAGATATGGAAGCATACTATGATGCTATCGACTTCGCAGATTGGACTCACGCTATCTCTAAAACGCCAATGCTAAAAGCTCAGCACCCAGGTTATGAAACTTGGCAGCTAGGTATGCACGGTAAGAACAATGTAAGTTGTACTGACTGTCACATGCCTAAGGTGAAAAACGCTGAAGGCCGTAAGTTTACCGATCACAAAGTGGGTAACCCATTTGATCGTTTCGAAGAAACTTGTGGTACTTGTCATGACCAAAGCAAAGAGTTCATGGTTAACCTAGATAACGAGCGTAAAGCTAAGGTTAAGCAGATCCAACTGCAAGCTGAAGAGCAATTAGTTAGAGCTCACTTCGAAGCGGGTGCTGCTTGGAAAGCAGGTGCTACTGAAGCTGAAATGAAGCCAATCCTAACTGATATCCGTCACGGTCAATGGCGCTGGGATTATGCAATCGCTTCTCACGGTGTTGCATCTCACGCTCCAGATGAAGCGTTACGTGTACTAGGTACTGCACTAAACAAGGCTGCTGATGCTCGCGTTAAGTTAGCTCAACTACTTGCTAAGAAAGGTGTACCTCAGCCGGTTGCACTTCCAGATATCTCTACTAAAGCTAAAGCGCAAGCAGCTCTAGGTATGGATATGGATAAGATGAATGCTGATAAAGCAGAATTCAAGAAGACTATTCTACCTAAGTGGGATGCTGAAGCTAAAGAGCGTGAAGCAACTTACAAGTAAGTTTAGTTAAACACTTTGAATTAATATAAGTGTTTGATGTAAAAGCCCTCATTTGAGGGCTTTTTTGTTTTCAGCCCTAAACCACCAACTTCAATAGGTGGTTACCATCAATGTTGTTCATTATTTAATTAGTTTTAACAGAGCTTTAAAGCGATCACCTTGTGCATGGTGTTGCAATTCAAATAGCAGGGTTTCAATGTTGGTTTGTATTGCACCGTAAGACAGCATCATTTCAATACCACTGATTTTATTCGCAAGCTCCCGCGAAGCCACTGCATCAATAACAAGGTGAGGTTGATAGCCATTGTCTAGTAAGTCACGACAGGTTTGATATACGCAAACATGAGTTTCAATCCCCGCCAAAATAACTTGCTTTCGGCCCATTTGAGTTAGCTGTTGCTGTAATTCATTGGCTTGCCAGCCACTAAAGTGATGTTTACTAATAGGGGCAAATGGTTTGATGGCGCTGGCGATATCTGGGCTGGTGGCACCAAGTTTATCGGGTAGCTGCTCTAAACATAAAACAGGTATATCAAAAAGTTGTACGCCTTTAATCAATGTTTTTAAGTTTTGATGTAGCCGCTCGCTTTGCTCTACTACACGCGCCAATTGGCCTTGTACATCAACCACCAGTAATACACATTGTTCTGCTTTGAGCATGTTCATTTCCTCATTGGTGTTTAGGCACGGCTTGTTTTTAAGCTGATGGTAATAGTCTTACTATCTGCCTCCAATTGGCGATAAGTCTAACGACTGAGCTACCGATGCTTTACAACAGTGCATTTGAGTAACCTACGCACATCATTGGTGCATAAATAGCCAGCAGGTAAAACCCGGAATCATTTAGTTTCCTGATTAATAAGGCTTTTTTATTTTGGCCTAATGCTTGAATTGTATTTAACAAACAAGAAATGCAATTTGGGAGAGAGTCATGAAACTGGTTAGTGCAATTATAAAACCATTTAAATTAGATGATGTACGCGAAGCCATTGCGGGTGTAGGCATTGAAGGTATGACGGTTACTGAGGTGAAAGGCTTTGGTCGCCAAAAAGGGCATACCGAGCTCTATCGTGGTGCAGAATATCAAGTCGACTTTCTCCCTAAAGTTAAGCTGGAGATAGCCATAAAAACTGAGCGATTAGAGCTGTTACTAGAAGCAATTACCGGCGCGGCTCGCACAGGAAAAATTGGTGACGGTAAAATTTTTATTACTGATCTTGAGCAAGCCATTCGAATTCGAACTGGTGAATTCGATAACGACGCACTTTAAAGGGGAAAAGCAAATGGATGATTTAGCCAAGTTGGGATTAACGGTAACAGAGTTACGCTTTGCCCTAGATACTTTCTATTTTTTAATTTCGGGTGCCTTAGTTATGTGGATGGCGGCAGGTTTTGCCATGCTAGAAGCTGGGCTTGTGCGCTCTAAAAACACCACAGAAATTTTGACTAAAAACGTGTGTTTATATTCTATCGCTTGTGTGATGTATTTAATTGTTGGTTACAACATTATGTATGTTGATAGTGCTGAAGGCGGTTGGTTGCCATCATTTGGTAGTTTGATTGGCTCGCAAGATGCCGGTGCCGATCATGCTTTAGAGTCTGATTTCTTCTTCCAGGTTGTGTTTGTGGCAACAGCAATGTCTATTGTGTCTGGAGCGGTTGCTGAGCGTATGAAGTTATGGGCGTTTTTAATTTTCTCTGTGTTTATGACTGCCATTATCTATCCTGTGGAAGGCTATTGGACATGGGGCGGCGGATTTTTAGCTGAAGCGGGTTTTGTCGATTTTGCTGGTAGTGGCATTGTGCATATGGCTGGTGCAGCTGCGGCGATTTCTGGCGTGCTGCTATTAGGTGCCCGTAAAGGTAAGTATGGCGCTAATGGTCAGGTGAATCCTATTCCTGGTTCAAATCTACCTATGGCAACCTTAGGTATGTTTATTCTTTGGATGGGCTGGTTCGGTTTTAATGGTGGTTCACAGTTGCTGGTATCTGACGCTGAAAACGCCAGCGCCGTTGCTAAGATTTTTGTTAATACTAACTCTGCTGCCGCTTTTGGTGCTTTATCAGCATTAGTGGTTTGCCGTTTGATTTGGGGCAAGGCTGATTTGACCATGATCTTAAACGGTGCATTAGCTGGCTTGGTGGCAATTACTGCTGATCCGTTATCACCTTCATTAACCATGGCCGGTGTAATTGGTGTAGTGGCTGGTGGTCTGGTTGTATTTTCAATTGTGGCATTTGATAGAGTGAAAATTGATGATCCTGTAGGTGCTATTTCGGTGCACGGTGTAGCAGGTTTACTTGGTTTAGTGCTGGTGCCTTTATCTAATCCTGAGGCGACATTGATTACTCAGCTATATGGCGCAGCAGTAATTTTTGCTTGGGTGTTTTCTGCATCGACTCTTGTTTGGTTGGCACTTAAGCTCACTATGGGTATTCGTGTTACAGAAGAGGAAGAGTATAACGGCATGGATGCATCTGATTGCGGTATTGATGCTTACCCTGAGTTTGTGTCGATTAAAAGCTCGAGTTAATTCAAGCTATCAAATAGCTCGCATTAATAGCGCTAAATACTAAAACAGAGCTAAAACCTAAAACAGAGCTTCGGCTCTGTTTTTTTTATGATTGTGGCTTTGGCTCGGGAGTCGTTGCTTGTGAGTACTAGTTTGTAAGAAATAGCTTGTGAGTACTAGCTTGTTGCTAGTAGCCCATGACTAAAATCGTGTTAAGTGGTAAATCTTTATACGGTTGTAGTCGATTTACGCTACAGTAGCGCTAACTAGGTAAACGAGGAGCGATTATGCATTGGGTTATACAAGCAATTAAAGCGAGCATGTATAAGCTGCGGCTTGTTAGTTCATTTAGCCTTATATCGCTACTTTGCCTATTATTTATTGCGAGTGCATCCGCTGGGCAGGTAGTCGTAAGAAAGTCGAGTGAACCATTTGATGCTTTTGCGGTGCGAGATGAAGTGCAGCGCAAACATCAGTGGCAAGAGGCACTGCGTTATCAGCAACAGCTGCAAATTTTACAAAGCTTGCCCATTGGTTGTTTAGCAGTTGTGGCTCCCTATCAGCACTTTGCTTGCCAAGGTTTGTATTACCGACCTTATCAGTACCAAAATCAGCAGCTTTATATTCAAATCGACCCTCCAATCCAAACTGACCAGCCTTAGCCATTTTTGCTTGAGGAAATTGATCGCTGTATTAACAAGATAAAGTATCAATTTATCGGGGACTCGCATTTACTGGTTTAATTGCAGGCTATACATTTTAGCTGCAATCTTTTTGTACTTTTTTCATCCTGATTCATATTAATGACATATGCTTAATGTATAGAGCCTTTGTGTTGAGTGTGCGATGAAACGACCCGTTTTGCTTCTTTTCGGATTAATTACTTGTCTACTTTTTGGTTGTGCCAGCCAGCAGCCCAAGCCTATTGCTGATTTAACCCCTTACTTCCATGATTCACATTTCACGCCAGTTTCCTCGCTACCAAGTCCAGAAGAACTGTTTGAATTGCCCGCTGAAGCCATTGCCGAGTTAAAACGTGCGCAGCAACGCTCGAACAAATATCAACAGCAATCTAGGTTAATGGTGCATGAATGGCTTGCAAATTATATTAATGCCGATGATGGCGGCTTTAAGTATGCGGACAATGTGACTCGCACAGCGAGTGAAACCTTTAATGATCGCGAAGGTAACTGTTTGTCGCTAGTGGTATTAACTGCTGCGTTAGCTGAAGTTGTTGATGTAAAGGTTGAATTTCAAGATATCGGTATTCCGCCGATATGGGATAGACAAGGTGGCTTCTATTTAGTCAATGGTCATATCAACTTAGTGCTATTGCCTCAGGAGAAAGACAATGTATTTAACCTGTCTACGCGCTCAATTCAGATCGACTTTCTACCTGAGCGTGCAATGCAGGGCTATAACAAACAAAGAGTTAATAAATCGACGGTGATCTCTATGTTTTATAATAACTTGGCTGCTGAGGCATTAGTTGCTGGAGATTATGATAAGACTTACAGCTTGCTAAAACTGGCGCTTAACGAGCAGAGCCATTTTCTACCAGCGTTAAATACCTTAGCAGTGCTGTATCGTTATAAACGTATGAATCATGAGGCAGAGGCGCTTTATCGCTATGCGTTAACTGTAAGCCCAGAAGATATGAACGCGCTTAATAATTACGCGATTATGTTGGCAGCACAAGATAGGTTAGAAGAGTGGGCTGATGTGCATAGAGTGCTAGAGCTCGCTCGTATACGTAACCCTTATTACTATTATGGTATGGCGCAGCAGGCCTACTTAGATAGGCAGTATCAAGACGCGCTGGCTTGGTATAAGCGAGCTATTGCAAAGGCTGATTATCGCCATGAGTTTTACTTTGGTTTATCGCGTACCTATTGGGTCACAGGCGATGAAAAACGTGCTCAGCAAAATCTGCAAAAAGCCTTATCGCTAACTAAAGATGACCGCAATAAACAGCGTTATCAGTCAAAACTGCAGGCTATGCGCAGTCATTGATTTTTGCTACTTAGCCGTAATCCTAGCCACTCGGTTTATCCCATCTACTATTAAAGCCGCTGCTGAAGGCGGCTAGTTTTTTGCCGCGATTTTAATGCAATTTTAGCTGCTTGTTTGACTGAGACTGAGCAGTTTTCTAGACGAAGAAATTGGTTGTGATTATAGAAGATGGATCAATATTATCGCTAAGCCTAATTTGAGTCTTAGTAAAAGATTAAATGTGTTTTCAATAAGCTTAGCTCGCTTTGCACTGATATATTTATGCTAATTAGATGTTTTATCAGGCTAAATGGTTAATCAGGTGAGAGTTTATTTCTATTTTATGAAAGTTATTTTTATTTTAAACAATAGTTTAAAAATATTTAGGTTAAATAATAATAACTTGATTGCAATCTATGCTCATACTGGCTAAATTGACTGCAGTATCGCAATTGAGAGATCTGTATTCATAGGCTAGACGGAGCAAGTATTACCATGTATTACCAAAATGATGATGTTCGAATTAATAAAATTAAAGAGTTGTTACCTCCTATTGCGATTTTGGAGCGATTTCCTGCAACAGAGAACGCATCAGCGACCGTATTTAATGCCCGTGAAAGCATTCACAATATTTTAGCTAAAAAAGATGACCGCTTATTGGTGGTTATTGGTCCATGCTCGATCCACGATCCTGTCGCTGCGCTCGAATACGGTAAGCGTTTAGTTGAACTAAGAGACCGTTATAAAGATCAGTTAGAAATCGTTATGCGGGTTTATTTTGAGAAGCCACGTACAACCGTTGGTTGGAAAGGTTTGATCAATGATCCATATATGGATAACAGCTTCAAGCTAAACGATGGCCTGCGCACTGCACGTAAACTATTGTTAGATTTAAATGATCTGGGGCTACCAACTGCTGGTGAGTTTCTAGATATGATCACCCCGCAATATGTTGCCGACTTAATGTGTTGGGGCGCGATTGGTGCGCGTACAACTGAGTCTCAAGTCCACCGTGAGCTTGCTTCTGGTCTATCAAGTCCTGTTGGTTTTAAAAATGGAACTGATGGCACAATTAAAGTGGCTATCGATGCAATTGGCGCGGCAAGCGCACCGCACCACTTCTTATCTGTGACTAAGTTTGGTCATTCTGCAATTGTTGAGACCAAAGGTAATCCTGATTGCCATATTATTTTACGTGGCGGTAAAGAGCCTAATTATAGCGCGGCGCATGTAAGTGATATTAAGCAGCAGCTTGAAAAAGCGAAACTTGCTAGCAATATTATGATTGATTTTAGTCATGCTAACAGCAGCAAGCAGTTTGAGCGTCAAATGTTGGTTGCTGATGATGTTGCAGCGCAAGTTGCCGGTGGTGAAGACGCTATTTTTGGTGTGATGGTTGAGAGTAACTTAATTGAAGGCCGCCAGGATCATATTCAAGGTCAGTCACTATGTTATGGCCAGAGTGTGACTGATGCTTGTATTGGTTGGAGCGACACTGAAAGCCTATTGGCGACACTGAATCAAAGTATTACTCAGCGTAGAGCGGGTTAATAAGTAAAAAGGAGGCTAAGGCCTCCTTTTTTAATTCAAATATTCAGCTGAGTGAACTACTTTCCTTCTTGCTCAAGCAAGTATTGGTTAGCTTTAGCTAAGCTGCCAAAAGAAGCAATGAGGTTGTTTTGTCCCTTTTCCTGAATTTCAGGATTTCCAGATTGGGTCATCATCCATATCCATGTTTGGATGAGTGGTAATGGGGGATATTGTGGCTTGGATGAGTCAAGCATGTTTGCATCCTTTTGTAGTTAACTTGAAAAGCGTCATATCGACTCTTCTAACTTGTTCACTTTTAATTTTGTAGCGCAGAGAATATCAAATTCTTTTCTTTGGGTTAACAGTATTTACGCGACTTAGTACAAAATAGTCAAAAAGTGTGTAAACCGGCTCAGTTTCTGAGTTCGCCTGCCGCTATATTGAGCTTAAAATAGTACGATAGCATAGCCGTGAGCAAGTGTTTGTTAACTTTTTTATTACACCAATGGTGCCTGTTTTTTAGCTGAAAATAGCTAAATTCTTGTCGTACAATAGAAATTCTAGTCTATACATTCAACTTATATTGGAAGTGAAAATGCGCCCTTCATTATATTTCGATGGCCCAGTAGGTAAGCTTAATTGGCATGTATTGCGTATGTTATGGCCGTATCTTATCGAGTTTAAGCAAAGAGTGGGGTTGGCGCTGTTGTGCTTGGTCGTAGCGAAAGTGGCAAGCGTAGGTTTGCCTTTTGTATTAAAGGCATTAGTGGATGGCTTGTCTAATACTTCGACGGCTGAGCTTATATCGGTTCCAATCTCATTAGTTGTTGCTTACGGCTGTATTCGTTTACTTAATACGTTGATTTCGGAAGTTAGAGATACCTTGTTTGGCAGAGTGACCGAGCGAGCAATCCGTCGTTTAGGAATGGCGGTATTTGAACATTTACACCGATTAGATATGGCGTTTCATTTAGAGCGCCGCACAGGTGGCTTGTCTCGAGATATTGAGCGCGGCACTAGTGGTATGAGTTTTTTGATGCGCTTTATGGTGTTCAATATTGTGCCGACGATTTTAGAAATCGTATTGGTGGTGGGAATTTTATTTTACAACTATGGCTATAAATTTGCGGGCGTAACCTTATTATCCGTGATTGCTTATGGAGCTTATTCGATAGTTGCTACCGAGTGGCGAACCGGCTACGTGCGCGATGCAGCAAAAGCCGACTCGGTTTCTAATACGCGAGCGATAGATAGCTTACTTAACTATGAAACGGTGAAGTATTTTAATAATGAGCAGTATGAGGCTAAGCAATATGATGTTGCGCTAGCCCAGTGGGAGGACGCTAAACGTAAAAACCGTTTATCTTTGTTCGCCTTAAATGCAGGTCAAGCTTGTATTATCTCGGTTGCTATGACGCTGATGCTAGGTATGGCGGCGTATGATGTGACTCAAGGCGTGATGACCATTGGTGACTTTGTGTTGATCAATGCGTTTATGATGCAGCTGTTTATTCCGCTTAATTTTCTTGGTTTTGTTTATCGCGAGATCCGCGGTGCATTTGCCAATATTGAACGTATGTTCGATTTATTAGATAAAGTGCCACTGATTAATGATGAGCAAGACGCACATAACCAAGCGTTAACTCAAGGGCGTGTGTCATTTGAGCATGTTGGCTTCCGTTATGATTCACGTACGATATTAGATGATGTGAGTTTTACTATTGAACCGGGCGAGAAAGTGGCGATTGTTGGTGACAGTGGTGCAGGCAAATCAACCTTAGTTAAACTGCTGTTCCGTTTTTACGATGTGGTAGATGGCAAAGTAATGATTGATGGTCACGATATTCGGCATGTGACTCAAGATGTCTTAAGGCAAGCTATCGCGATTGTTCCGCAAGATACGGTTTTATTTAACGATACCTTGATTGAAAACATTCGTTATGGCCGCCCAGAAGCCAGCATAGATGAAATCAATGCTGCGATTAAAATGGCTCATTTGGGCAATTTTATCGCCAGCCTGCCTGAAGGCGGTGACACTAAAGTGGGTGAACGTGGCTTAAAGTTATCAGGCGGTGAAAAGCAGCGTGTAGCTATTGCTCGAGCTATTTTGAAAAAAGCACCAATTTTAGTATTTGATGAGGCCACATCATCGTTAGATAGTCATTCAGAGCAAGCTATTTTGTCTGCCTTAAAAGAGGTGGCGAAAGGCCACACAAGTTTGGTCATTGCCCATAGATTGTCGACTGTAGTCGACGCTGATCGGATTATTGTACTCAGCCAAGGAAAGGTAGTTGAATCAGGTAGTCACAATGATTTACTCGCTAAAAAGGGCTTTTATGCCAAGTTATGGCGAGTGCAACAAGAAGCGAGTGAATAGCTATTAAAGCTAGAGTTCAGCAAAGGTTCAGTTTCATATTGCTATAATCGCACATAAATTAACGGCAAACGGATACTGAGAAGGTAACAATGAAAAATATACCTATACTTGCGCAAATTGAAGGCCAAGACAGTAAAGTGAATACTGATTGGTTAGCGATTATGGCTACGCTGAAAAAGCGTGGACTAGAAACTGACGAACTTGAAGTTGTATATTTTGAATTGCACGCTGGTATGCGTGTCACAACTCGAGGGCTGAGTTTGGCAAAAGCAATACCAGAGTCGCCACTTGCAGGTCTTTTACATGAGCCAAAGTTTTCAGCTCGAGATTACGCCGGCATGCTTAGCGCTTAAAAGTCGAGTTTACCTAGTTTCCAGCCGTCACAAATAAGCTTTGTTTTTGTTGAGGAGGCTTTCATTGGCGTTAATCCGGTGATTTTGCCTTCTCTAAAACAGACATGCTCCCCTTCTATCACCGTCATTCGCTCACAACTATTACAGCTATCAGACAAGGCTTTAGGTTTAGAGGTCTGGTTTGAATTACTCATCGAATTTCCTTAGCTATTGACCAAAGTGAGATTGGCTTAAAACAACCTCTGCATTTTGTTTTATATCCAATTGATACAGTTCACCAAAAGTTGATTCACTGATCTTTTTGATAGTGGGGCCACCAAGTGCGCTAATTATCATAGGAAGAGTATTAGAGTGTCCAGCAATTAAGCTATTACCAGGCTCTTTATTTACTAAAGCGACAATATTATTTACATGAGCAGTTAGCCCAGATTTAGTTGCTGCAATAGTGACAGTAAGCGCTTTATCTTTGGCTATAGGGGTTAGGGTTAACTGGGTTCTTTGATAATCGGAGGCAATCAGCTGAGATAATTCAAACTGCGATAACTGCTTAGCTAGTGCTTGAGATCTCGCTATTCCGGCCGGACTAAGCTTTGGATCTCGGTTATCGGATATATTCTTTTCAGCATGCCTTACTAACAACACAACTTTGGTGATATCGCTACTTTTATTAAGTGCGGGCTTGCTAATTGCATCTTGTGCGGCGAAAGAAAGATTGCCTAGCATGCTAATTGCAAGACAAGTATAAGCAAACAGTTTTATAAATGTTGGACTTATCAACTTCACGTAGGCTCCTTAACAGTGGCTAATGGATGCTTTGTTGCGTTAACTTAGGTTAAGCAACCGTAGCAGTTTTCCCATAATAAAATCGGCAAGTCAGTAGATCAAATTCTTATACTGATTGGTATAATGTTTCTGTTGCACAAATAAAAGCATATGCTTATTTATAGCTTTATCCTTAGGTAACGGCATGTTACAGATTGTGCATTGTTACATACAAAGCATAGTTTGATATGTTGTTACAGACGCAATAGAGCTTGGAGTGCTATTAGTCCAGGTTCGTACAATAGACTTAGGGGCATGCTATGTGGATAGAAGGACAGGTTGTATCTAGGCAAGATTGGAGTGATAAGCTCTTTTCTCTTCGAATAAAAGTCGATATTGGTGACTTTATTGCAGGTCAGTTTATTAAGCTTAGCCAAGTCGTAGACGATAAAAGGATAGGTCGAGCATATTCTCTAGTTAACCCTCCGGGGACTGACTACATTGAGATCTTGGCGGTTGCAGTAAACGATGGTCAGTTATCTCCTAACCTTCAAGCGCTGAAAGTTGGTGATAGCATTGATGTTGCGACTAAAGCGACTGGTTTTATGACACTCGATGAACTACCTAAAAATGAGCAAAAAGGTAAGCACCTTTGGTTTATAGCGACAGGTACGGCAGTCGGTCCATTTATCTCGATGATGGCAACGAATGAACCATGGCAATCTTATGACCAAGTGATATTGGTATACGGAGTGCGAGAAGTACAAGATCTTGCTTACCTACAGCTACTTAAACAGTTTGAAGCAGACTACCCCGAGCAATTCAAATTGGTGCTTTCGGTAACGAGAGAACCTTTTGCTGACGCATTTAGTCAAAGGATCCCGGAGTTAGTGGTAAGTGGTGAAGTTGAATCAAAAACTGGAATAACTATCAACTCAGCCGATTCACAAGTTATGTTGTGTGGTAACCCCGGTATGATTAGCGAGATGCAACAGATCCTCACGGATAAGGGGTTAGTGAAAAACTTGCGCCGTGCACCAGGTCAAATCACAGTAGAAAAATATTGGTAACTAATGGAAGAGCTTAACCATGAAACTGTTTTATTCTGATGCATCCCCCTATGCGCGCTGTGTACGTGTGTTACTGCGTTACTATGGCGTAAACGATGTTGCTGAAGTCATTGTCGATCCTTTTGTGAATGATGCTGAATTCTTGCGTTGTAACCCGTTAGCAAAAGTCCCCTGTTTAAGCTTGAATGATGGCTCATCTTTATATGACAGCGAAGTGATAATGAAGTTTATCGACGCTAAATACGGAGACTGTAAGCTATTCGCGGGTCAATACAATGATTGGGCTAACCAGTGCCACTTTTCATTGTTAAAAGGCATGTTAGATAGCGCTGTGTCATTAAGGCAAGAGCAGTTGCGTGAACAAGACGGTTTGCGTTCCGACTTTTGGGCAGCAAGGTTCGAGCAGGCGTTGCTTAGGGGATTAAAGCAAGTGGAGCAGTTGGGACTCAGCCATTTTCAAGAGTTAACCGCCCAGCAGGTGATGCTGGTTTGTCTATTAGACTATCTAGATTTTCGTCACCCTCAATTGTCTTGGCGTAAGGTGGTGCCTGCACTATCACTATGGCACGGCAATATTGCACAAACCGAGTTATTCCTATCGACCTTACCTAAGCGCTAATATGGCTGATAACAAAGCGCTAAGGTAATGTAAGTTAAGTATTTACTGATGTAATATGGCTTGTTAGTGAAAGTGTTAAATCTGTGATAAAAACTTGCTGTTCAGTTAAGTTTTGATTACCATTCGTGCGACTGAGAATTATTATCAGTATCACTTAGTGATGCACCGTACGATATTTGAGGGAGAAACAAATGAAAATGGTAAAAAGTCTTGCTGTAATAGGGCTTGCTTGCTTTGCTTCAATTGCAAATGCGGCAGATAGTTTAACTGTATACTCCTATCGACAAGCTTTTCTAATTGACCCAATCTTAGCCGATTTCACCAAAGAAACGGGTATTAAGGTTGACGTTGTGTTTTCGAAAAAAGGCATTGCGGAGCGCATGTTGCGCGAAGGTCGCTTATCTAAAGCTGATGTGGTGCTAACTTCTGATTTTTACCGTTTAATGGAACTCGTTGAAAAAGATCTGGTTACTCCTGCAGCCAGTGATACGTTACAACAAAATATCCCTGCAAAATATCGTTCTCCAGATGACGAGTGGTATGCGCTGACTATGCGCGTTCGTAATATCTACTCATCAAAAGATCGCCTAGGTAAGCTTGATATCAATTATGAAGATTTAGCAGACCCAAAATATAAAGGTAAGATTTGTACCCGTAGCGGTAAGCACCCTTACAATGTTTCGCTAGTTGCTTCAATGATTGCCCATCATGGTGAGCAAGAAACTAAAACTTGGTTAGAGGGTTGGAAAGCTAACCTTGCGCGTAAACCACAAGGTAATGACAGAGCACAGGTTAAAGCTGTTAGCGAAGGTCTTTGTGACTTGGCGATTGGTAACAGCTATTACTTAGGCAAAATGTTGCAAGATCCAAAGCAACAAGCTTGGGCTGATGCGATAGAAATTAACTTCCCTAACCAAGACAACCGTGGTTCACATATCAATGTTTCTGGCATGGCAATGGCAAAACATTCAAAGAACCAAGCTGCTGCGCTTAAGTTGATGGAGTTTTTATCAGGCGATAAAGCTCAGCAAACCTATGCTGAAGTTAACTTTGAATACCCAGTTAAGGTTGATGTTGCACCGTCTAAGCTAGTTGCTTCTTGGGGGGAGTTTAAAGCAGATGACTTGCCTATTTACAAGCTAGCTGAATATCACAGCGCTGCGATTAAATTGCTCGATGAAGTAAAATTTGATCTGTAACTTAGTGATAAAGTTGTTTAAGGTTGAGCTAACACGTTAGGCGTAGACTACGCCAAACTGGCTATAAGCTAGTAATATGTGGGCGCCAATGAAACACCTCATTGAACCTATCTTATGCTGATGGCAATAAGATAGGTTTTCTTGTTTCTAACAACGCATCGTTTCTTTTACTTAGGTAGTTAAAATTATGGTTTTAGGCTTAGCCAAGGGCTGGTCTGTCACAGGTTATACGTTAGCATTACTGGTTATCACACCACTTATTGCACTTATTGGTCAGTCATTTATGCCTGATGAATCTGTGTTTCCCCACCTTTTTAATACCGTGTTGCCTACCTATATTAGTAACAGTTTATGGCTGATGTTTTGGGTGGTGCTAGGTTCGTTAATTATCGCGATCCCTGCTGCTTGGCTGGTGGCTAAATGTGATTTTCCCGGTAGACGTATTTTTCAGTGGGCTTTATTACTGCCGTTAGCTATGCCTGCCTATGTAGTCGCTTATGTGTATACCGACTTGCTTGATTATGCGGGGCCGGTGCAGCGAAGCTTACGGGCATTTTTTGCTTGGCAATCGCCGCAAGATTACCACTTTCCTGAAGTTCGATCCTTAGGCGGTGCAGCTATCATGTTAGCACTGGTGTTATTTCCCTATATTTACTTATTGGCAAGAACCGCCTTTATGGAGCAGTCAGCCAGTTTAACCCAAGCCACTCGAGTGATGGGCTGCGGGCCTTGGAAGAGTTTTTGGCGTTTAAGCCTGCCTATGGCGCGGCCAGCATTTGCAGTGGGAGCTGCGTTAGTTGCCATGGAAACTGCCGCTGATTTTGCCACGGTAAGCTATTTTGCTGTACCCACTTTAACAACTGCGGTTTACGATACTTGGTTTGAATATGGCAGTTTGACGGCAGCGGCTAAGCTCTCAACCATAATGTTGTTGGTGATTTTTGCCATGGTGGGCTTTGAGCGATTTGCCCGTCGCAAACAAAAGCTGTTTCAAAAACAATCAACTCCCGGTGAACTAGATATCTACCCTTTAAAAGGTGCCAAAGCTATGCTGGCTTTGGGCTATTGCTGTACCTTGCTGGTGTTGGCGTTTTTATTGCCTTTCATCATTTTATTGCAATACGCTTATGGCTATTTCGCTGAAAGCTGGAATGAAGAGTTTTTTGAATACAGTTTTAATAGTCTGTGGATAGCCATGGTGGCGAGTGTTATTTGTGTTGCTATCGGTATTTTGCTGATGTTTATTCGCCGAATTAGCCCGCGAAGAGCAGATATTTTGCCTTCACGGTTAGCGTCAACAGGTTATGCATTGCCCGGTACTGTGTTGGCGATAGGTATATTAGTCCCTTTTACCGTTATAGATTTCGCGATTGATGACATAGCTTTGTACTTTGATGTTCAGGGACCCGGTTTAATCTTTACTGGAAGCAGTTTTATTATTGTTTGCGCATTCTGCATTCGCTTTGCGGCAATAGCCATTGGTAGTATCGAAAATAGTTATAAACGCATTTCGCCATCGCTTGATATGGCCGGCATAACTATGGGGTTAAAGCCGATGAACTTGTTGCGTTTAGTGCATATTCCTCTACTTCGAAAAGGTATTTTTGCTGGGTTATTGTTAGTCTTCATCGAATGCATGAAAGAGTTACCTGCAGCCTTATTACTTAGGCCTATAGGCTTTGAAAATTTAGCGACTTATGTATATCAGTTTGTATCGGATGAGCAACTTGAGCACGGGGCGTTAGCAGCAATTGTAATTGTGCTAGTTGGCCTAATTCCGCTTATCTATCTGAATCGTTCCTTGGAGCAAGATAATTAATATGGCGACATTAGCAATACATCAAGTATTTAGTGACTACCAAGGGCAAGTGATCTTAAAAGGCTTAGATCTTACTGTTGAAAAGGGTGAAATCGTGGCACTGCTAGGCCCTAGTGGTTGTGGTAAAACAACCTTGCTGCGGGCAATTGCCGGTTTACAGTCTATCAGCCAAGGTTCAATTATTATCAACAATAGAGTCGTTGCCGATAAGAATCAGTTTATCGCTAGTGAAAAGCGTGGTGTGGGGATGATCTTCCAAGATTACGCGCTATTTCCGCATCTCACTGTGGCTGACAATATTTTATTTGGTGTGCAAACTCGTAATAAGAAATTACGCAAAGCTCGATTAGAAGAGATGCTCGGCCTTGTTAAGTTAGAGGGTTTAGCTAAGCGTTATCCTCATGAGCTATCAGGCGGGCAGCAACAAAGGGTCTCTATTGCTAGAGCATTAGCTTATGAACCTGAAGTGCTGTTACTCGACGAACCATTTTCTAATATCGATGCTAAAGTGCGTAAAGAGATGATGTTAGAGATCAGAGAGATCCTTAAAAAACATAATGTCAGTGCTGTTTTTGTTACTCACAGTAAAGATGAGGCATTTGTGTTCGCCGATAAATTGGCTTTGTTTAACGAAGGGCATATTGTGCAATGTGGTGATGCTGAAAACTTATATTCCGCGCCTTCAGATCGATATGTTGCAGATTTTTTGGGTACAGCTAACTATTTAACAGCACAGATTATTGATAGCCATACAGTGGAAACCTCAATTGGGGAAATAGCCAGTAATAAGCCAATTAGCAATGCTGTAGGCAGTGACGTAGAGCTTTTAGTTAGGCCACAACATTTACACTTAACAGGCACTGCTAAAGGCAAAGGAGAGATTCTTGAGCGACGCTTTCTTGGCAATATTTGCCAATATCAAGTACAGGTTGGCACAAACGTATTAGATGTCCACAGTACAGATCTTGATTTTTCAGTTGGAGATCGAGTTGATATAACCTACAAAAATCGCAGTTTGGTGCTGTTTTCATAAGGTGATGCACGATATAACTTCAGATTAAGCTTGGGTTTAGTTTAATCGTATAAGGTAATGACTAAGCGATTGGCACTGGCTGTAAAGGTGATAGCGATATATTTTGCGATCTTGATCTATTTGAGCTTTGTCTAAATCTGCGTGACAACCAACATTTCTGTTTTAATTCTAGTTATTGTGCGTCAGTTAATGATATTAATGACTAAAGTTGTACATAATGTTGCCGAAATTAAATTCAGCAAAAGGGTTACTTAAAATAATGGATAGTCAGGTTATGCCGCGTGAACAGCTTGGAGTATGTGCAGAAGGGAACTTGCACAGTGTCTATTTAATGTTTAATGCTAACGACAATGTTGAGTCTGATATGCGTCCTTGTGTGGCGAATGTAGCTCAATATATTTATGAATTAGCAGATCAATACTCTGATAGTGCATTTAATGGTTTTGTTGCCATTGGCGCTAACTATTGGGACACACTATACCCAAGTGCTCGACCTGAGCAGCTAAAGCCTTTTCCTGCAATGAACAAAGGTACTCGTGATGCGCCTGCTATCGAATACGATTTGTTTGTGCATATCCGTTGTGATCGTTTTGATATACTTCATTTGGTTGCAAACGAAGTAAACCAAATGTTTGAAGGTCTTGTAGAGCTGGTTGATGAAGAGCGTGGCTTTAGATTTTTGGACGCGCGTGATTTAACTGGTTTTGTTGACGGTACAGAGAACCCTAAAGGGCGTAGCCGTCAAGAAGTGGCACTGATTGGCGAAGAAGATAGCCGCTTTAAAGGTGGTAGTTATATCCATGTGCAAAAGTTTGCTCATAACTTGAGTAAGTGGAACCGCCTACCGGTTAAAAAGCAAGAAGATGTAATCGGCCGTACTAAGGTTGATAATATTGAGTATGAATCAGCTGATAAGCCATTGACTAGCCATATCAAACGCGTAAACCTTAAAGATAGTGAAGGTAAGTCGATGGAAATTTTACGTCAGAGCATGCCTTATGGCTCGGTTAAAGAGCAGGGCTTAATGTTTATCTCTACTTGCCGTAATTCTGTGAATTTTGAAAAGATGCTTGAGAGCATGGTGTATGGTGACAATGAGGGGAACCACGACCATTTAATGCACTTTACTCAAGCATTAACCGGGTCATCATTCTTTGCTCCATCATTAGATTTTATGATCACAGCAGAGTAGTACCCTAGGCTAGTTAATGTATAAATAAAAAACGCACCTTATTAGGTGCGTTTTTTATGGTTATTTAGCAGGCATTTCATCTTTGTCCCAGTAGTTTGTCGGTCTACGGGTATAGATTTCGTTGACTGATTTAACCAGAACTTTGTTATTTTCAGGATAAACCACAACGTCATGAATATCTCTATTGCCAACAACGATAAAGATAAAGTCGTTTTCGCTATGGTTAAATAGCTTATGAGCTATACCCGTATCGGCATTGAAGCAGATATATTGGCCTTGGCTGAATATATGAGGCTCACCGTCGATATACAAAGTTGCTTCACCTTGCATAGCATAAATATGCTCTTCTTCTTTGGTGTGATAATGGGCGACTGCTGAAGACTTTCCTGGTGGTAAGCGCTCCATAGTTACACCAATTTTTTCGCCACCGGCCATATCACCAAGATGTTTTTGATCGCTGGCGTATTCGTCTTCGTGTTGCCACGATTCCCAGCATAGATCATTGATATTTATTATTTTACTCTTATGCATTTAGTCACCCTCAGCTTACAAAACTGTCATAAAGGATTATAACGATAATTGCTCAAGAGAGAAGACGCTATTCAATATATTGTATAAAACAATCTTTGAGTATCTCTGTGACTCCAGCTAGAAAATGAGTAGCTATAGGATGCTGGTGGGATTTTCCGAGTCTGTTTAGGCGAGCGCATTAGTATTACTGGCAGTTAGGTTCGATAAATTTGCTCAGATTGCAGAGTTGATGATGTTGAAAGCTAAGCTGAAGTTAACATGATAGCGAGTAAAAGCTAGATTTGTGGCAAGGATAGTCAGTTGAACAGGGTTATTAGAGCAGGGCAGGAATGTGCTGTTTTGGGACTGAAATTTGAGTTATCAAAGCAGAATTTAACAAAACTTAATGCCATACATCTCTTTATGGCATTAAGTTTATTAATATTTTTACGTGTTTTACCGCAGGTGTTGTAATTATAGCGTGACACTTAGTCAGCGTAATTAAACAATGACTTTACGGTTTCTAGTGTGTCTTCGACATTATGGATGCTAGACGGGCAAATAAAGATGGTATCGTCACCAGCAATTGTGCCCAAAATGCCTTCAGGTTTACCTATTGAGTCAAGTAAACGTGCAATCAGCTGCGCCGCACCAGGGCTGGTTCTAACCACGATCATAGCTTGGTTGTGGTCAACGTCGAGAACGAGATTTTTAAGCGGGCTACCGGCCGTTGGCACACCTAATTCGGCAGGTAGGCAATAAACCATCTCTTGCTTAGCATTACGAGTTCTAACGGCGCCGAACTTACTTAGCATACGAGAGACTTTAGATTGGTTAATGTTGCCAAAGCCCTCAGCTTGCAGAGCGGTAACAATTTCACTTTGAGAGCCAAATCGCTCTTCTTTTAAAATAGATTTGAAGGTCTTAACTAAATCATCTTGATTTTTACTTGCTTGCATATTTTTTTATTCTTTATTCAATAAGATCTGTTTCATGATGATTATTTTAGCAATTTTTGTCAAATAATATTCGTTTTAATGAATAAAAATTCACTGGCAGAGGCAATGGACGATAACAGTCTATTTAAGTTAGAATGATTATTCTAATTTTTGTCATTCTAATCTATCTCGTCAAATTGCCCGTAAGTCTCATTCCCGCCCGCTTCGCGAGTTAACCCTTTTATATTAGTGTTCTAGATTATACGGAACACGACTAAGGGATAATTGAAATTTAATTGTGAATCCAGTACTGTTGCGGCATTAGAAAAATAGATCTAAATCACAAAAATCCGAGAATTGACGGAGATAACTATGAAAGTTGCTGTACTTGGAGCTGCTGGCGGCATTGGCCAGGCACTTGCCCTACTGTTAAAAACACAATTACCTGCGGGTTCTACTTTGTCGCTTTATGATATCGCTCCAGTTACTCCTGGTGTTGCGGTTGATTTAAGCCACATCCCAACAGCGGTTGACGTGAAAGGTTTTGCTGGTGAAGATCCAACTCCTGCACTAGAAGGTGCTGACGTGGTTCTTATCTCTGCGGGTGTTGCGCGTAAACCAGGCATGGATCGCTCAGATCTATTCAATATCAATGCAGGTATCGTGCGTAATCTAGTTGAAAAGTGCGCGACTACTTGTCCGAAAGCACTTATCGGTATTATTACTAACCCTGTAAATACAACGGTTGCTATTGCGGCTGAAGTATTGAAAAAGGCTGGTGTTTACGACAAAAACCGTTTATTCGGTGTGACGACTCTTGATGTTATCCGTTCAGAAACGTTTGTTGCTGAAGCAAAAGGCTTAAACGTTGCTGACGTAAAAGTGCCTGTAATTGGTGGCCATAGTGGTGTAACTATTTTACCGCTACTATCTCAAGTTGAAGGTGTAAGCTTTACTGATGCAGAAGTTGCCGCCCTTACTACGCGTATTCAGAATGCGGGTACTGAAGTTGTTGAAGCTAAAGCTGGTGGCGGCAGCGCAACACTGTCTATGGGTCAAGCAGCATGTCGTTTCGGTTTATCACTTGTTCGTGGTCTACAGGGCGAAGCAAATGTTGTTGAATGCGCATATGTAGATGGTGGTAGTGAGCATGCTGATTTCTTCGCACAATCAGTTGTACTAGGTAAGAACGGCGTTGAAGAAGTGCTAGCTTACGGCGAAGTGAGTGTATTTGAGGCTAATGCTCGCGATGCAATGCTTGATACATTACAAGCTGATATCCAGCTAGGTATCGATTTCGTTAAGTAATCGTCAATACGGTTATTAAAAAGGGAGCCTACTAGGCTCCCTTTTTCTTTTCGTATCAGCTGAAGCGCTATTAATTGCTGCGTTGAGTTGCAATCATAGCCAGTGAAATTAATGCGGTCTTGTAATCTGAATCAGGAATGATAGAAAGTGCCGCGATGGCTTTTTCTGACTCTTCGATTGCACGTTGCTCGGTATATTCAAGCGCACCACAATTTTTAAGGGCTGCAAGAATCGTTTCGATATGCTCGGTACCGTCGCCTTTTTCGATCGCTTCACGGATAAGGGCTTTTTCTGTATCGCTACCATTTGCCATAGCGAAAATGAGCGGTAGAGTTGGTTTACCTTCTGCAAGGTCATCACCAATATTCTTACCAAGCTCTTCAGTGTCGGCAGTATAGTCAAGTAAGTCGTCAGTTAATTGGAACGCTGTACCTAAATACTTACCGTAATCAGCTAATGCAGTTTGCACTTCTATAGGGCTATCAGCTAAAAGGCCTGCTAAGCGAGTCGCTGCTTCAAACAGTTTTGCTGTTTTGCAGTAAATAACACGCATGTAGCTGTCTTCAGTGGTATCGGGGTCATTACAATTCATTAATTGTAAAACTTCGCCTTCAGCAAGCACATTGGTTGCATCAGCTAAGATCTCTAGCACTTCCATCGACTTTAGCTCAGTCATCATTTGGAATGAGCGAGTGTAAAGGAAGTCTCCGACCAATACACTGGCGCTATTGCCAAATAGTGCGTTGGCTGTTTCTCTGCCACGACGCAGCATTGACTCATCAACTACATCATCATGTAAAAGTGATGCGGTATGAATAAATTCAATAATTGCTGCTAATTTTAGGTGAGAATCACCTTTATAGTCTATGGCTCGAGCTGCTAGTATAGAGAGCAGAGGTCGTAAGCGTTTACCGCCACCGTTAATTATGTAGAACCCAAGTTGATTAATTAGGGCAACATCTGACTCTAGTTGTTTATAGATCAGTTGATTGACAGCTTGCATATCGCTATCAGTCAATTGACGAATGGCGTTTAAATCCATAAGTAGGCTCTAGTTCTTGTTGGCTGCTGGTTAACATACAGCGCAATTAAGGCTTAAATGTTATAATAAATGGATTCTACCTAAATTTACGGTACAAGACAGCAGTTGTAAGTAATTGTGAGAGTTATTTGGGTCTTTTTTTATTCTATGTTAATTAAGACTTGTCAGCAGCCAGTTCTTAGCGTAAACTCCGCGACCATTGTCATTAAAGCTTTTATAGCACCCCTGCATCAAACAAATATGTTTTGAGCGGCGTGTTAGAAATATCGGAGTAAAATAGCTATGTACGCTGTTTTTCAAAGTGGCGGCAAGCAACATCGCGTTGAAGCCGGCCATACAGTTCGTTTAGAGAAATTAGAAGTTGCTACAGGCGAAACTATCGAATTTGACCAAGTTCTTTTGGTTGCTGATGGTGAAACTGTACACGTAGGTGCACCTTTAGTTGAAGGTGGTAAGGTTGTTGCTGAAGTAATCAGCCACGGCCGTGCGGAGAAGGTAACTATCGTTAAGTTCCGTCGTCGTAAGCACCACGATAAGAAAATGGGCCACCGTCAGTGGTTCACCGAAGTTAAAATTACAGCTATCAACGCTTAATTAGGAGAATAACTCATGGCACATAAAAAAGCTGGCGGTTCTACTCGTAACGGCCGCGATTCAGAAAGTAAACGTCTTGGTGTAAAGCGCTTCGGCGGTGAATCAGTTCTAGCTGGTAACATCATCGTTCGTCAACGTGGTACTAAATTCCACGCTGGTGTTAATGTTGGTATCGGTCGTGACCACACTTTATTCGCTCTTACCGATGGTAAAGTGAAGTTTGAAGTTAAAGGTCCACAGAACCGTAAGTTCATCAGCATCGAAGATTAATCTGTAGCTTAAGCTAAGATTGATATTAAGCCCCGCCATTGGTGGGGCTTTGTTTTTTTTAAATTAAGTTAAATTGTTTTTTGGCGACTAGAATCGTTAAGAGTATAATTCTTTCATTCTGTGGTGCCAGGAGTTGGTATGAAGTTTGTCGATGAAGCTATTATCCGTGTAGAAGCCGGTAATGGTGGCAGTGGTTGCGTTAGCTTTAGACGCGAAAAATATGTTCCGGATGGTGGTCCAGACGGTGGTGATGGTGGCGATGGCGGCAGTGTTTATCTGCAGGCTGATGAAAACCTCAATACACTGATCACTTATCAGTTTGAACGCTTCCATATCGCCGAGCGCGGTAAAAATGGTCGCGGACGTGATTGTACTGGTCACGGCGGTGAGGATTTGATCCTTAAAGTACCTGTTGGTACACGCGCTATCGACAACGATACCGAAGAATCTCTAGGTGACTTAACCACACACGGGCAAAAATTGCTTGTGGCTAAAGGTGGTTTCCATGGCCTTGGTAACACTCGTTTTAAGAGTAGTACTAACCGTGCACCAAGACAAAAAACATTAGGTACTGATGGTGAAGTTCGTAGCCTTAAGTTAGAGCTACTGTTACTTGCAGACGTTGGCTTACTAGGTATGCCTAACGCAGGTAAATCAACTTTCATCCGTTCTGTATCAAAAGCTAAGCCAAAGGTTGCAGACTACCCGTTTACAACACTGGTGCCTAACTTAGGTGTTGTTAACCCAAGACCTGGTCAAAGCTTTGTTATTGCCGATATTCCAGGTCTAATCGAAGGTGCTGCTGACGGTGCTGGACTGGGTGTTCAGTTCTTAAAGCATCTTGAGCGTTGTCGTGTATTGCTGCACATTTTGGATGTAGAGCCGATTGACGGTAGTGATCCAGTTGAAGCGGCACGTGCTATTGTTGGTGAGCTTGAGAAACACTCTCCAAAGCTTGCTAGCAAGCCACGTTGGTTGGTTATCAACAAAGCTGACTTAATGCTTGAAGAAGAGTTACAAGAGCGTATCGACCGCATCGTTAAAGAGCTAGAGTGGGACGGTGACGTTTACACTATCTCTGCTTATAACCGTGAAGGTACTGCTGAGTTAGCCGTTAAACTATTAGACTTTATCGATTCACTTCCTCCAGAAGAAGAAGTTGATGCTGACGCTGAAGTTGAGTTTAAGTGGGATAACTATCACCAAAGTGCAAATGAATCAGTCAACGAAGATTACGACGATGACTTTGATGATGATTTTGACGATGATGATTATGATGTAGAAATTATCTACCAAAGATAATTTTGCATAAGAGGAAGTTGAGACAAGGTGTACGCTACAACGCAAAATGACATTACTCGTCAGGTCGTTAGAGTTGCTCAACTTCTGCTTGCTTATGGCGCTGAATCTGAACTCGTTGAAGAGATCACTCAGCGTCTAGGCCACGCCTTAGGGTTAGAGAGTGTTGAGATTTCTATTTCCTCTAACTCACTCGTATTAACCAGCCTTTCTGTTGGCCGCTGTATTACCACCACCCGCCGTATTCGTGAACATGGTATTAATATGACCGTGGTTTGCGAGCTGCAACGCATCTGTTTACTGACTGAAAAAGGCATTTACGGCCTCAATGAAGTACGTAAAAGAGTAGGTCGAATTCAACCAAAAACTTACCCAGCAAAATATGTAGTGCCTATGATTGGCCTATCTTGTGCGAGTTTTTGTCATTTGTTTGGTGGCGATCTTAATGCTTGTTTAATTACTTTTCTGGCATCGGCCACAGGCATGTTTGTGCGCTTATCTATCGCTAAACGTCACTATAACTTGCTACTTAATTTCAGTGTTACAGCATTTGTCACGACCTTAATCGCGCAAACTGGTTATCAGTTTGACTGGACAGATACACCTAAGTTGCCTATGGCTGCAAGTGTGTTAATGCTGGTGCCAGGTTTTCCGATGATTAACTCAATATCAGATATGGTTAAAGGTCACCTAAACGTTGGGATCTCGCGCTGGGGCCACGCAACATTACTCACAGTTGCTTCAGTTATTGGTATCACAATCGCGATGCAAATTGGCGGGTTGTTTTTATGATGTCGCTAATTTTGACCATGTTAAACGACGCCTTATTCTCGGCAATTCCTGCAATAGGCTTTGCTATGGTATTTAATGTGCCGCGTCGATATTTACCCTATTGCGCTCTTGCCGCAGCGTTAGGTCATGGCAGTCGCACTATGTGGCTGAGCTTAGGCTTACCTATAGAATGGGCAACATTTCTAGCTGCAGCCCTTGTTGGCGTGGTAACCATAGCGTTTGCTAAGAAGCATTTAGCCCCACCATTAATGTATGCAGTGGCTGCAATAATCCCCATGATCCCAGGTACTTATGCCTTTAATACAGTGATTGGTTTAGTTCAACTAGCGGCGCAAGCTGAAATGAGCCCTGAGCTTATCTACGAAGTCGTTAGTAATGGATTAAAAACAGTGTTTATTCTGGGGGCGTTATCTGTTGGTTTAGCTATGCCTAGCTTATTGTATTTCCGCTCGCGGCCGGTCATTAAGTAGCTCAATATTGCCTTTGCTTAAATACTCACTGGTGAATGCTCGCTACTTTAGCTGCGTGGCTGTTTTATCTGTTTTAGAAATAATAATTAAAGGGAAGTCTTATGAAAATCGCTATGATCGCCGCAATGGCAAATAACCGCGTAATCGGTAAAGATAATCAAATGCCTTGGCACCTTCCTGAAGACCTACGCCACTTTAAAGCGATGACATTAGGTAAGCCTGTTGTTATGGGCCGTAAAACCTACGAGTCGATTGGCCGTCCGTTGCCAGGTCGACATAATATCGTTATTAGTCGTCAACCTGAGCTAGCTATTGAAGGGGTTACTACGGTAACAAGTTTCGCTGAAGCTAAACAGGCGGCAGGAGAGTGTGAAGAGCTAGTTATTATGGGCGGAGGTCAGTTATATGCCATGTTGTTGCCTCAGGCCGATATTTTATACCTTACTGAAATTGCACTCGATGTTGAAGGCGATACTTTTTTCCCAGAGTGGAACGACGGTAGTTGGCAAGAAGTGTCTCGAGATGTAGCCAAAAATGATAAACAACTTGAATATAGCTTTATCAAGTTGGTGAAAAAATGTTAAATTCAATAGGTTGTTTAGTACCCTGTATAAAGATAAAGCAAGCCTACTAGATAGCGCTACTTTTCTAATAAATAAAAACTAAAAAAATAAGGAGTGTCAGATGCGCTTGTTGTCTGTAAGCCTCGCTACATTGATGGTGGCATCTTCAATTTCTATTTCATCAACTGCTACGGCTAACCAAGACCAATTGGCTGCTAATATTTGCAACTATGTTCAGGCTGATGATAAAAACCGTTTACGTAAAAAGTTAAAAGAGAGCCGAGTAAAGCTGCGCAATATTTATAGTGGTGTATCTTGTAATGGCGATAGCCTGCTAAGAACAGCACTAAAAAGTGGTTCTAATAAAGTGGGGACTTTTGTTGCGAAGCGTTTACCTGCGTCTGAGTTGGGTTCTGCTGAAGCTGACGGTCAAACAATTGTTGCCTGGGCTGAAAGTAATGGCCATGGCGGCAGTGAAATTACTAGCGCGATTAAATCGCGTATTGCCGGCGGTTAATTACTGCTAGAAAAAATACCGGGATTGTCCCGGTATTTTTTTGTCTATTTTTTGCTTTCTGTCCTAAAGCAGCGATTTCAGCAGACTCAATTTCAAGGGCTTTACACCTTAAACTCTTTAACTGAAGCCTGCAGTTCTTCTGCTAGCTGAGCAACCTGATGGCTCGATTGTGCTGTTTGATCCGCGCCGGTTGAAGTTTCTTCAGAAATAGCGGCGATATGCTCAAGCTTTTCTGACACTTGTTGACTAACGAGGTTTTGCTCTTGTGCTGCATGAGCAATATGCGTTCCTGAGTCATGAGCGCGATGTACAGCATCGCTAATACTTTCTAGAGCGTTATTAGCCTGTTCAGTTTTATCAACGCAAGAGTTGGCCTGAGTGCGTCCTAGGTCCATTACTGCAACAGCTTCCTGAGTTCCTTGCTGTAGTACTTCAATCATCTGCTGGATCTCTTGTGTGGAGTCTTGGGTGCGTGAGGCAAGACTGCGTACTTCATCGGCTACTACCGCAAAACCACGACCTTGCTCACCGGCACGAGCGGCTTCAATGGCGGCGTTAAGTGCGAGTAGGTTAGTCTGCTCAGCAATACCACGGATCACATCAAGGATAGATCCTATCGAGGCACTGTCGGCGTGTACCTTGTTGATAACAACGCTTGCCTTAGAGACTTCGTCCGCAAGCGCCAAAATCGTACGCTTATTTTCATCAGCAATTAGGCGCATATGCTGGCTTTCATCGTCAGCTGCTTTTATTTGGCTAAGGGCATCATCTGCACTGGCAGTAACTTGTTGGGCGCTAGAACTTAGTTGAGTCGTCGCAGTAGCAACCTGATCAACTTGACTTTTTTGTTCTTGAATACCCACTGTGGTTTGCGCGGTAATCGCTGATGTTTCTTCTGCTGCGGCTGCCAGTTGATCTGAACGTTCTAAAATTCCTTGAATTAAGCCACGTAGGCTATCAACGAGCTTATTGCAGTTTGCTGATAGCTTGGCAAATTCATCATGGCCGGAATCATCTAGTTTATGAGTTAAGTCACCAGATGCGAGAACATTAAGCGCATGGTTTACTTTATCGAGTGAGCGAGTCAGTGGCCTTACAACTGCAATACTCACCACAACCGCAACGACTATGGCAACCAACATGAGTAAAATTGTGCGCATACTGGCACTATCTATATTCGCGATAGCGTCGGTACTAATTTGGTTGGAGATGGTTTCGATATTGTTATTTAGCGTGGACATTTGCTGGTTAACTCTGCCTGCACTTAGCTCTACTTCGTCAAGTAAACTTGCAGCGCTATCATTAAAGGCTATTTCGTTTCGCTTTAACTCGGTTAATGAGTTGCGTCCGCTTATCATGCTAAATACGTTATTGGCTTCGGTATTGATCTCGTTGATTAGCTCCGCATCGACAATACCTTGCCAGTTTGAGGTGACATAGGTGACTTTGCTTTTAGCATCACTAACTATGTAATCAAGCTCCTTAGAAATGGTATTAAACTTGGCTTTATCTTTACTACCCATTAAGTCAAAGCTAGTACTTACAATGCTGCTAAAACTAAGCTCTAGATTACTCGCTGTCGCCGCTATCTCTTGTTCGGTTAGATCTTCACTCATCTCAAGGTCGATTAAGTCGAGTAATAGAGAGGCTGTGTCATCGGCACCAATTTCAATATCATCATAACGAGTCACAATTTTCTGTGCGCTGACTAATGCATTTTCATGTGCCTGCATCATCTGCTTGCTTGTCGTATTGAACTTTGTGTAATCACTCTCTAATTGGCTAATAACCGAGGTAAATTCGCTATTATCGCTAACGAGTGCGCTAAGCTTATCAAGTTCGCTATTAAAGATTTTACCTGCGGCAGAGAACTGTGCATTGACTTGCGGCATTTCGGCGACATTAGGACTATGGTAAGCCACTAGGATCTGCTTTTCTTGCTGAGAAATCGTTTGAGTCAGCAGGTTACTTGACTCTAAGGCTGGAAGGCTTAACTGCTGTAAAACTTGAGTGCTTGTCTTTAGTTGGTTGTTGGTAAACCAAGAAGCGGCGCCGAGAACGAGTAATAGTAAGGTGACAACCGTAAATCCACCTATGACTCTAGTGGCTACATTTAACTTCATAAGCGCTCCATTGTTATTATTTTTATTTAAAGTCACTGTTTTGGCGACACCTAGTTGATATGTTATATCGACCAGATGTCGAAATAGTTTAACTCTTTTTTAACTTCGTTTAACGTCTTTTAATTTAATCTGCGTAATTTTCTGATCTGACTCTAAATGCCATAACGTCATGTGTTCCCCCCAACAGCAACCTGTATCGAGTGCTAAGCGATTAGCGTGTTGAGTTTGCCCCATAATTGCAGCCCAGTGCCCGAATACGACACGGTAGTCATTAGGCAGTTTATGAGGAAGGTTAAACCACGGAGTTAAATTCGACTGGTTACAATGTTCTATTGGTGCTTTGCAGTTAAAATCTAGCGCACCGGAGTCAGTGATATAGCGCATGCGGGTTAGCGCATTGATACAATAAATCTGCTGCTCAAGACTGGATAATTGAGGTCGGTCTTGGTCAATATCATTGGTGTACATGTGCGCAATGAGAGCGGTTAGGTAATCGCTTGACTGTAAGACATTACTCACAGCGTCTGCTCTGGCTCTTAGAGTTGCAAGCTCCCAATTTGGTGGAATGCCTGCGTGGGTCATAATGAGTTGCTGATCAGGAAGTTCCTGATACAAGGGCTGTAATCTTAGCCAGTCGATGATAGAAGCGATATCTTCAGATGCCAGTAGTTCGCTTAGATGATCTTTGGGGTTTGCGCGCTTTAGTTGACCCTGTATAGCCAGTAAGTGAAGATCGTGATTGCCGAGAACGACTTTTGCAGAACCTTGTAATGATTTAAAAAAACGTAAGGTTTCAAGTGACCCCGGTCCTCTGGCCACAAGATCGCCAACAGCCCAAAGGGTGTCACGCGACGGGTTAAAAGCTACTTTTTCAAGTAACAAGGTGAGTTCATTAAAACAGCCTTGAATATCACCTACAAAATAGTTTGCCATTTTTACCTATTTATTATGATTTTATAATGGTTAGTGCAGTAATCCGGGTATAGATAATCGAAAGGCTGAGATTATTGCCTTAAATTCTTGTCCCTGTTCATCTGTCATAGTGTAACTTCCCTCCATCACACCTAACGGCGTTTCTAGTACGGTACCACTAGTATATTCATATGAAGAGTTGGGTTTGATGGTTGGGGTTTCTCCAACAACACCTGAGCCATGAACTTCACTTTTTCGGCCCTCTGCATCGGTTATGCACCAATGACGGCTTTTTAGTGTAATGTCTTCGTTGCCAAGGTTATGGATGGTAATTGTGTAGCTAAATAGGTATTTGTCTTCATCGGGTGAGGATTGGGTTTCGATATACGCTGTTTTTACGTCAACTCTAACTGATGATGCTAAATGACTCATATAGCCCCCTAAAAAGCTTAATTTAATCTTATGTTTACGCGGGTATAGACTTCATATTAAAGCCTGTATTGGAGAATTAATAGGTAAATGTCTACCGATAAAGTATAAAAAAAGGGCAGTTAATGCCCCTTTTCAGATAGTGAATGATTCGAAAGTTACTTCTTATCAAATACGTGGTTAGCCATGGCGACATACTGGTCGACACGGATTTGCTCTGGTCGCAATGTTGGATCTATACCTAACTCAGCAAAGTCTTCATCTGATAACATTTGCTTAAGGTTATTTCTTAACGTTTTACGACGCATATTGAAGGCGGTAGTGGTTAAGTTTCTTAGTAGCTCAACATCTTTACAAGGCCACGGCTTGTTTTTGTAAGGCACTAAGCGCACGACCGCAGAATCAACTTTTGGTGGTGGTGTAAAACATCCTGGTGGTACTTCAAGTACAGGCATCACTTGGCAGTGGTATTGCGCCATTACGGTTAAGCGGCCATAAGCCTTAGTTCCTGGCGCAGCGGAAAGTCTTAACACCACTTCTTTTTGCAGCATAAAGTGCATATTTTCAATATGCTCTGCAAATTCAAATAAGTGGAACATAAGCGGCGTTGAGATGTTGTATGGCAGGTTACCAAACACTTTCATCTGCTTGTCTTCACGTACCAATTGGTTGAAGTCAAACTTTAATGCATCGCCTTGATGGATCTCGAGTTTATCTTTCAGCACTGGGTGCTCTTGTAAACGCTCAACCAAATCTTTATCTAGTTCAACAACAATCAATTTGTCGATGCTAGTTGCTACAGGCTCAGTTAACGCCGCTAAACCTGGGCCAATTTCTACCATAACGTGGTCGTTATCTGGTGAGATAGCGCCAACAATGCGATTAATCACATTTTCGTCGGTTAAGAAGTTTTGTCCGAAACGCTTTCTGGCCGTATGGCCTAAATGTACTTTATTGCTCATGAGGTAACTTTTATCACTAATTCTTAGCAGCCAAATCAATGGCTTTATTTAATGCGCAGACGAAACTGCCGATATCTGCAGTACCTGTGCCTGCAAGCTCTAGGGCCGTACCATGGTCGACCGACGTTCTTATATAGGGTAATCCTAGGGTGATATTGACTGAACTGCCAAATCCTCTAGATTTTAGTACTGGAAGCCCCTGATCGTGGTACATAGCAAGCACAACGTCAGCATCTTCTAAGTATTTTGGTTGGAACAGAGTATCTGCTGGTAAAGGCCCAACTATATCCATATCCAGTTCACGTAACTCATTTAGTGCAGGGATAATAACATCAATCTCTTCTCTGCCTAAATGACCGTCCTCACCAGCGTGAGGATTTAAGCCGCAAACGTAGATGCGTGGCGAGGCAATAGCGAATTTCTCGACCAGATCTCGATGTAAAATCTTGATGATTTGGTGCAAACGATCGCGGGTAATTGCTTTTGATACATAGGCCAGAGGTATGTGTGTCGTTACTAGCGCAACCTGCAGACCTGGCGCTGCCAACATCATCACTACATCTTGACAGTTTGCTTGGTTAGCAAAAAATTCGGTATGACCACTAAATGGAATACCTGCCTCGTTGATAATGCCTTTGTGAACCGGGCCGGTTACCACCGCATCAAACTCGCCAACCATGTTTTTCTCACCTGCAAATCGCAGTGTTTCAACCACGTAGGCACTATTTTGCTCATCAAGCTTACCGCAAACCGCTTCAGCTTCTAATGAGAATGGCACTATGGTTAATGTGCCGGCTTCTTGGGGCTTTGGTGGCTGATTTGGTTGATAAGGACGCAGCTGAATAGGTAAACCAAGTTTTTTAGCACGAGATTGCAGTAATTGTGGATCGGCACAAACGACTAGCTCAGCAGGCCATGCCTGCTGAGCTAGTTGTATCACTAAATCTGGGCCTACACCCGCCGGTTCACCCGGCGTGATGGCTATGCGTTTAGTCGACAATAGTATTAACCTCGGTTTGATACTGGCTCAAAGATATCGATAAAAGCTTCTGCGCGCATTTCGTCTAACCAGTTTTGTAATTCTTCATTAAACTTACGGCGGAATATCAGCTGATGAGCTCGGTTTGTGTTGAACTTGTCAGTTGCATCAGTGGTACGCTTATCTTCTAGCTGTACTATGTGCCAGCCATGTGTTGAACGGAACGGTTCACTGTACTGGCCTATTTCTAGACTATTTAGCTCTTGAGCAAACGCAGGTACGTAAATGTTTGGATCTGCCCAACCTAATTCACCACCTTTAACCGCACTACCCGGATCTTCTGAGTACTGACGCGCTAGGTCTTCAAACTTAGCTTCACCTGATTTCACTTGCTCAAGGAATCTATCCATCATGCTTTTTGCACGTTCTTCTGACAGAATTGGTGATGGCTTAAGTAGAATATGACGAGATTTAACCTCTTCAATTTCTTGAGTTTGCAAACCGCGTGCGTCCATTATTTTAATAATGTGTAAGCCTGAACCACTTTTAATAGGGCCGATTATATCACCAGTTTTAGCATCACCAACGACTTCAGCAAATAAAGTCGGCATTTCGTTGATGTTCATATAATCCCAAATACCGCCTTCTAGCGCTTTTGGACCAGAGGATGCTGCAATCGCGATGCTTCTAAAGTCATCACCATCGTTTAGTCTTTTTAGTACCGCTGCAGCTCGCTTACTTGCAGCGTCTAATTGTTGGCTGTTGGCATCGCTTGGGACGTCAATCAAGATGTGGCCAATTTGGAACTCAACATCTTTAAGCCCTTGTTCATTGATGATTTTGACAAGGTTATTGATCTCTTGTGGCGAGACTTGGATACGACGTTGAACCTGAATACGTTGGATTTCACCTAAGGTGATTTCTTCACGTAATTGCTCACGGTATTGCGCAAAAGTGGTGCCATCGCTTTCGATTTGCGCTTTCATTTGTGAAACCGTGATATTTTGCTCTTTAGCAATATTTTCAATCGTTTGGTCTAATTGTAAATCACCAATATGCAAACCAATTCTATCTGCCATTTGTAGCTGTAAACGAGTTAAGATCAGTCGTTCAATAACCTGAGTTCGTAGAGCTGTATCAGAAGGCAACTTTTGGCCAGCGTTTGCCGCATTGGCTTTAATGGTTTTCACCATTCCACTGACTTCGCTTTCTAGAATAATCCCTTCGTTTATCTGCACAGTGACGCGGTCAAGTGGCGTCGGAGCTGCTTGAATCGTCTGGCTCATCGCCAAAGTTAACAGGGCAAAAATTAATTGGTTACAGCGTTTCATCCACTAAAATCCTTGGCATTTATTGAGTGTCATTTACGGTATTTACATACCGCGCTAATGATTCTTTAGTCCTGCTTTGACTGCATGTCGTCAGCTAGGTTCAGCATTTTTTTAAGTTAATTTTTTGCTAATTTTTCAAATAAAGCGGTTTACGATAATTAAATAGGCCATCATCCAACATATCTGATACGCCTAACGGGCCCGAGCCACCGAGTCCTTTAACTACAAAGTTCAGGTAGAAGCCGCTTTCAAATAGCTCTCGAGTATCCTGTACCGGATTATTTTCGTCAATATAATTGGTTTTGATGCGGTAATGATAACTCAAACGCACTGCCCAACAACATGATTCATATTGAAAGCCGGTATAGGTTTCTACGGCGCGACTCTCATTTAGATCATAATACCAGTTACCGACTAAATATAAGCTGTCGTTAATTGGCCATGCACCACGAAAGCCTAACTGCTTAATATCGACTGACTCATTAGTGTTGGTATTCAGTAGATCCGGCACATAGCGGTAACTAGCTTGGAGCAACTTGTTTTCACCAGGGCGATAGTCGACAGTAACTTCACTCTTTTTATTTTCACTCTCTTTAGCGTCGTATTGAATCGAACCGCTTAAGAACCAGTCAGAGTAAAGCTGAGTTGTTAACTCTGCGGCTACGGCTGAATTAGAGGTGTTTTCTTGTACGAATGTATCGGCACTTCCATTAACGTCGTTAAGACCGACGCGACTATCTTGTAGATAGACTATCTGACCTAAGCTGAACTTAAATACTTCGCGGTTTTGTTCATTAAACATTCTGGTTGTTAGACCCAGAGTGAATTGATTGGCATCGGCAATGCGGTCTAAACCTGAGAAACGGCGTTCTCTAAACAGACCGTTATAGTCTTCTTGTAATAATGCTGTATCGTAAATACCGATGTTTGACTGGTCTTCATAACCAACATAAAGGTATTGGAATTGAGGCTCTAATGTTTGCCTATAATTAGTGTCAAAATAATCAGTAAAACGCTCAAAGTTTATTTGGCCGTGAATGCGCACTTGCGGCAGGGTACGGTTCACCGTGTCATCGAGTTCTGATGTCATCAGGTTAGAGCGATCATCTTGCCAGTAATTGGTTTGCAGTAGTTTCACTTCACTGGTTAACGAACCTGCTGGACCATGAATTGGGTAAGAAATACTCGGCTCTAAATGTAAGCGGGTTGCAGTTGAGTACTCACTGTCCCGGTGCTCAAAGTTAGTCACTTCGCTATTGAAGTTAAAATCCAGTCCGTGCCAATAACTAGGTGCGCGATAATTAAACACAAACTGTGGCATAACTTGGTAAGGTTTTTCGTCCTCGCCTAGCACTTTAATATCTTGCACGCGGGCGCTGATATCCCAGTTTTGCTCAAAATAAGCAACTTCACCAATGCGGGTTAATTGGTTATCTGTCGCGCGCTGTACATCAGAGCTTAAGTCGTTAAAGTAGTTGTTATCCGATACATCGGTATAGTTAGCCAGTACTCGCCAGTTTTTGTTGATGGCACCACTATGTTCCCAGTGATAGAGGTAACGGTCTGGGCTACCAACTAATTTGTCGTCATCGGCTAGGTATTCTAGGTTTAACTGACCTTGCTGTTTTTCACCCGCTAAATATCTAAATTCAGTCTTGGTAAATAGTCCGCGAGCTGACATATAGTTTGGAGTAAAGGTTAAATCGTATTCTGGAGCAATATTCCAATAGTAAGGGGTAGCAACCTCTACACCATTGGTGGTGCTGGTGCTGAAACTTGGAAATAGGAATCCAGATTTTCGTTTGTCAGAGACTGGAATTGTCATGTAAGGCACATACATAACAGGCACGCCTGCGATTTTGATCTTAGCGTCCCAGATCTCGCCCCACTCTTCAGTACTGTCAATTTTGATGCGGTCAGCTTCTAACAGCCACGCCGGATCATCACCAGGACAAGTGGTGAAGTTAGTCCCAGCAAGTAGTAGGTTGTTTTCTTGGGTGATCTCTAATGTTTCTGCGTCACCATGGATCTGCTGCCCATGCAGCCAATATTTAGCACCACTTAATACTGCGCTATTGCTGCGCATTTTAGCTACCAATGAACTTGCTGTGACGGTAAACATTTCGTCTTGAAAGACTAAGTTGCCGTTAGCTTCTAGTTCTTCAGCTTCTTGATTCAGAATCGCTTCATCTGCGGCAACATTACGGCCGCCTTGGCTAAAGTTCACATTGCCTGAAAATGTTGCTTGTTTGCCCATCTGCGCATCTGAACGGTCAGAGCTAATATAGATGCGAGCTAAATCCTCTGGGGTATTAAGCTCATAAAGTGGCACATAAGGCTTTACTGGAGGTACAACTACGCATTGTGCGCTAGATGTGGTCACAGTTTCGGTTTCGTCTGCTAAGACTAATTGGGGAAGCAGGCTCAAGGCCAGAAAATAACGGATCTGCATCTTAGGTCAATTAATTATGATTTCTTAGTCTGGACAGTGAAAGAGGAGAAAAGTTGACCCTTACCTGGGCAACTCAGCCAAATAAATTTTTTCAATTGCTTAGCTGTTTCCATTTTGTCGTTATAATAAAGCAATTTCTTCTTAAGAGCCATGAGGTGCCCTTGTCAGATCCTAGATTTCTTCAGTTAAATGCATGGCTAAACCAGTATTTTAATGTAAAAGTCTCGCCACAGTTGATATCTGGCGATGCGAGCTTTAGACGCTACTTTAGAGTTTTTATCGATGACTTGTCATATATTGTAGTCGATTCACCGCCTAACCTTATCGATATTGCACCGTTTATTCAATTGGCAGACAGTTATTCACGTCAAGGTATTGCTGTGCCAAAGGTGATAGCAAGCGACCAATCTTTAGGGGTTATGCTGCTGAGTGACTTAGGCGATGTGCAGCTGTTGTCGGTGTTAAACGAGCAAAGCTTACAAAAATATTATTCTGAGGCATTGGTTTTACTGACTGATATTGCAAAAGTCACTACGACAAGTGCGGGCCCTTTACCTAGCTATGATAAAGCCTTTGTAGAACGTGAGTTAGCGATCTTTTGTGAATGGTTAGCTGTGCATCATTTAGGCTTACCTGCCGAAGCGGTCAAAAGTCACACCACTAAAGCTTTTAAGGTATTAACCGATAGCGCGTTATCACAGCCTCAAGCCGGTATGCACAGAGATTACCATAGCCGTAACCTAATGCTTCAAGATGGCCAGTTAAAAGTTATTGATTTTCAAGATGCCGTCATAGGTCCTGTGACTTACGATGCAGTCTCTTTACTACGTGACTGCTATATTCGCTGGCCAGACTCTGATGTGGAGCGACTGATGCTGCAGCACTATACACAGTGCATTGAGAATAAACTCATTCCCGCAAAGACGAGCATTGAGCAATATCGCCGCTGGTTTGATCTTATGGGGATACAGCGTCATGTAAAAGCCGCTGGTATTTTCGCAAGACTCAATTATCGAGACAATAAACCTGCTTATATGGCAGACATTCCGTTGACGCTCGAGTATATCCGCGATATAGCAGGCAGATATGCAGAGTTAAAGGCATTTTCGGTATGGATCGCAGAAGATATAATCCCGGCGGTAAATGCACCAAACAACTCGATTTAAATAGCTAATTTACATAAAAGGCATGCAATGAAAGCAATGATCTTAGCGGCGGGGCGTGGAGAGCGTTTACGGCCATTGACTGATTCAATTCCTAAACCTTTAGTCCCAGTTGCTGGTAAGCCATTAATTGTGTATCACATTGAAAAACTCGCTGCAGCAGGTATTTCAGAAATAGTGATTAACCATGCTTGGCTCGGACATAAGCTAGTTGAAACGCTAGGTGATGGTAGTCAGTGGCAAGTTAATATCCAATACAGTGCAGAGGACTCTGCGTTAGAGACCGGCGGCGGGATCAAGCAAGCGCTCAACCTTTTAGGTAATGAACCATTTTTGGTGATTAATGGTGATATTTTTATTGACCAGTTACCAGAGATTAAGCCACTGATGCCTGACATGTTAGCCCACCTATGGTTAGTTAATAACCCTAGTCAGCATCCAGAAGGCGACTTTGCCTTAAGCCGAGGGCTTGTCGTTGATGAAGGCACGCAAAAGCTAACGTTTTCGGGAATGGGTATTTACCATCCACAATTATTTAATGGCACGGAAGAAGGTGCATTTGCGTTAGCACCATTATTACGGCAAGCCATGAAAACGAAACAAGTTAGTGGCGATCATTTTGATCATTTTTGGTGTGATGTCGGTACAATAGAACGGCATACACAAATTGAAGCTCGCGAAAGTAAAAAGGTTAGATAATGCGTATTTGGGGTAAGGTTTTCGGTTTTATTATAGGTTTTATGTTCGGACGTCTCGGAGGCGCGATTTTAGGGCTTTGGCTTGGACATATGTATGACCGCAAATTCGGCAAAAGTGCAGGCATAAGCAGTAGCGGTAAGCGTCAGGCATTATTTTTTAATACTACATTTGCGGTAATGGGCCATGTTGCTAAAGCATCTGGGCATGTCACCGAAAATGATATTCGCATGGCGAGTTCTTTAATGGACCAGCTTAATTTAAGTGGCCAAGCGCGCGCAGATGCACAAGCAGCATTTCGTGAAGGTAAAGAGTCTGACTTTGACCTCAATGCCTGTTTAAAGACCTTTAGAGTTATCTCAATGGGGCGTAAAGAAGTGCTACAGATGTTTTTGGAGATCCAAATTCAAACGGCACTATCTGATGCTCAACTAGATCAAAAAGAGCGCTCTATTTTATCGATTGTGGCCAAAGAGCTGGGTTTTAGTCAGCAGCAACTCGATGATTTGCTTGCAAGATGGCAAGCTGAATTTAATTTCCACCGTAGCGGCGGCGCTGGTAATCAAACATCAATTAAAGATGCTTATGAGGTGCTTGGCATGTCAGAGTCTAATTCAGACCAAGATATCAAGCGCGCCTATAGAAAGTTGATGAATGAACATCATCCAGACAAATTAGTGGCTAAAGGATTACCAGCTGAAATGATGGAACTTGCCAAGACAAAAGCGCAAGATATTCAAGCGGCTTATGATAGAGTCAAAGGTGAAAGAGGTATGCGCTAACTTAGCCAACAATGGCTAGGACTCATTATAGGGACATTATATGAAACCAAGTATTGCGTTATTAATGACTTCATTGTGTGCTCTTCCTGCGGCAGCTGAAGTTTATGTAGCTCCGTTTGCTGGTTATAGTTTTGCTGCGAGTGAGTTTGATATCTCAAACTCAGCTTCGGCAGACACTGGCCAAGGAAAGATTGCTGAATCTGAAAACTACGGCGTAATGCTTGGGATCACTACTAAGGACCCTGGCAGTGTTTATTTACTCTATAGCCATCAAGCCACAGATTTAAAAGGCGCGGGAAATTTTAGTCCTGAAATCATCACTTCTATGGATGTTGATTACTTTCATGTCGGTGGCGCGCTTTACTTTCCTACTCAAGTTCTTAATCCCTATGTCACCACCAGTCTTGGTTTAACCAGTATGCGTCCAGGTGGTGGCTATTCAACTGAAACGCGTTTTTCAATGGCGATTGGTGGCGGCTTTGAATATCAAGCTACCCAATCATTAGCGCTATTTGCAGAAGTTAAAGGTTACGCCACCTTTGTGAACGCTGATAACGCTCTGTTTTGCGATGGAACGGGCTGCATCTGGAATATTCAGTCAGACATTATGTGGCAAGGTCAGGCGAATATTGGCGCCAGTTTAAAATTTTAGGAAAACCTATATGAAGATAGTGGTACTTGACGGTTATACACTTAATCCAGGCGATTTAGACTGGCAGCCGTTAACTGCACTTGGCGAGCTCACTGTTTATGAGCGCTGCGATGCGAATAACATATTGCCGCGAAGCCAAGGTGCTGAAATAATCTTCACTAACAAAACACCTCTAGATGAGGCGCTGTTAACGCAATTGCCTAAGTTAAAATACATAGGTATTTTAGCGACAGGTACTAATGTTGTTGATTTAACAGTAGCTGAAAAGCTTGGCATTATAGTGACTAACGTACCCGCCTATGGTCCTGATGCTGTGGCGCAAATGGTATTTGCACATATTCTGCATGCAACGCAGCAAGTTGCCCTGCACTCAGGTGCAGTGAAAAGTGGCCAATGGAGTCAGTCTGCCGACTTTTGTTTTACGTTGTCACCGCTGCAATCGCTAAAAGGTAAAACCATAGGTTTAATCGGCTTTGGTGATATAGCCAAAGTGGTAGCGCAAATCGCATTGGCGTTTGGTATGCAAGTGCTGGTAAACACTCGAAATTCCGAGGTGCAATTACCGGTAGGTTGCAGCTGGGCTGAGCGAGATGAGCTTTTTGCACAGTCTGATATTATTTCACTGCATTGCCCGTTAACAGCTGATACTCAAGAGCTAATTAATGCTGAAGTGCTTGATTGCATGAAACCATCTGCAATGTTAATCAATACTGCTCGAGGTGGTTTAATTGATGAGCAAGCGCTGGCAAATGCGCTAAATTCAGATCTGCTGGCTTATGCGGGAGTCGATGTTTTATCGAGTGAACCGCCTGCAGCTAATAATCCTCTACTTAGCGCTAAAAATATCAGCATCTCTCCTCATAATGCATGGGCAACGATTGAAGCAAGACAAAATCTACTTAATATCGCTGTCGATAACTTAAGTTGCTTTATAAAGGATGAGCATAAAAACCGCGTTAACTAAGTGTTTTGGTGTTCAAATCGCTTTTATCATTACTACGTTTATGCAGCTTGAGAATATAAAAAGAACCCACCTAAAAAGGTGGGTTTTTGTTTTACATAATAACTTTAATCTTGCTCGCTGCGTTTAACGCTTTTTGGACAGCCTTGTCTAGGTTCAGATCTCTTGCTAGTGCAACACCTAAGCGTCTTTGCCCATCAATTTCGGGTTTGGCAAATAAGCGAACTTGAGTGTCTGGCTCAACTAGTGCCTCAGCCACACCGGTAAACTGAATATTGTTTGAAGTACCATTAGCCAAAATAACCGCTGATGCACTTGGGCCGTGTTGGGCAATGTTACTAATTGGTAAGCCTAAAATGGCGCGAACATGTAAGGCAAATTCTGACAAATCTTGGCTGATTAATGTAACCATGCCAGTGTCGTGAGGTCTTGGTGAGACTTCAGAGAAATAAACCTCATCACCTTTGATAAATAGCTCAACACCAAATAGGCCATATCCACCTAAGGCTTCAACGACTTTTTTACCAATAGTTTGTGATTTTTGTAAAACCGTTGCCGACATAGCTTGAGGTTGCCATGATTCACGATAATCACCGTCTTCTTGACGATGGCCAATAGCATCGCAGAAATGAATACCATTAACTGCGCTAATTGTTAGCAGGGTAATTTCATAATCAAAGGCGACAAAGCCCTCAACGATCACCCGACCTTTACCGGCGCGGCCACCTTCTTGAGCATATTGCCAAGCAGGTAGGATTTGCTCTTGAGAGCGAATAACGCTTTGTCCTTTACCCGATGAGCTCATCACCGGCTTAACAACACAAGGTAAGCCGATTGTCGCTACTGCATCGTTAAACTCGGCTTCGGTATCGCAGAAAAAGTATGGTGAGGTTGGAATATCGAGAGTTTCAGCAGCTAAACGGCGAATACCTTCACGGTCCATTGTTAGTTGCGTTGCTTTTGCTGTTGGCACAACATTAACGCCTTCGGCTTCCACTTCAACAAGGGTTTGGGTGGCAATGGCCTCTAATTCTGGAATAACTAAATCTGGTTTTTCAAGCGCAATAACGGCTTTAAGTGCGTCAGCATCTAGCATATTTATAACGTGTGAGCGGTGAGCGATTTGCATTGCAGGAGCGTTAGGGTAACGGTCAACGCCAATCACCTCAATACCGAAGCGTTGCAGTTCAATGGCGACTTCTTTACCTAACTCACCGCAGCCAAGCAACATTGCGCGTTTAGCGTTAGGAGATAATGCAGTACCTATCATTTGTGTACCTTTTATTTTGTAGGGAGTTTTTGTTTATTGCAGAGGCTAATTTTACAGACGCTGCAATATTTGAAAGCATCTTTGGCTTTCAATTGTTATTTGCGCTTAGTGTAACGTGCAGTGAAAGCTTGTTAGTGATAATTACTAACAAGTGTGCGTGAGATCACTAAATAGTGATGGCTAGAAAGATAATTAATGTTTGGTTTTTAATCAAAAAAATAGATTTTAACCGCAAATATTGCCAATATGTTGCTAGGATGTTTTGGGCTCGATTGCCGAGTTCCTTTTATTAAAGGGAGAGCACTGTGTTTCTAGATTATTTTGCATTAGGCATTATCTTTTTCGTGGCTATCTTTATCTTCTACGGAGTAATTGCGATTCATGATATACCTTATGAAATCGCTAAAAAGCGCAATCACCCCCAGCAAGATGCTTTGCATATAGCTGGCTGGGTAAGCTTATTTACACTACATGCGATTTGGCCATTTTTATGGATTTGGGCAACGCTTTACCGCGAAGACAGAGGCTGGGGTTTCCAAGAGGTTGTAGAAAAAGAGCAATTACTCGAAAGCGAGGTTAAAGGCTTAACTGAGTCTGTGAGGAAGTTAGAGCAAAAATTAGCTGCAATGGAAGCGATGAATAGCAAGGGGCCTGATGATAACGCCCATAGGTCAAATAACTCAGATAATACCTCAAAAGGGCCGACTGGCGAGCCTTCCGATAACAACCAAGCAAATAAGGTAGAGGTGTAATATGGATTTACTATTAGTTCTAACCTATACCGCAGTGTGTATCGCCATCTTTAAGATCTTTAAAATTCCATTGACTAAATGGACAGTACCAACAGCCATTTTAGGCGGGATTTTTATTGTTGGCGCATTGATTTTGCTGATGAATTACAACCACCCTTATACGCCTTTTGCGAAAGAATATTTTGTAACGACTCCAATTAACCCCGCGGTAAGAGGTGTAGTGACAACAGTAGAGGTTGAACCAAATACGCCGATTAAAAAAGGCGACGTATTATTTAGAATTGACCCAACACCATTTCAAGCCATTGTTAAACAAAAGCGTGCCGCACTAGTGGCGGCAGAACTTGAAGTGCCACAACTTGAAGCTGCGTGGGAAACCGCAAGGGCTGCGGTTGCTCGAGCAACGGCTGATAGAGATAGAACCAAGTCAGCGTTTGAGCGCTATGAAAAGGGCCGTAAACGTGGCGGTGCCAACTCGCCCTTTACTGAGCTTGAATTAGATAATAAACGTCAACTCTATCTTGCATCTGAAGCGCAATTGACCGCGGCAAGTGCTGAAGAGTTGCGAGTGAGATTAGCCTTTGAGTCTAATGTCGATGGGGTCAATACTAAAGTTGCAGGTATTCAAGGTGAACTTGAAAAAGCGGAATTTGACTTAAAGCAAACCGTGGTTAGGGCGCCAGCTGATGGAATGGTGACACAAATGGCGCTACGCCCAGGAATAGTTGCAGTGCCTATGCCACTTAGACCATTACTAAGCTTTATTCCTGATGAAGAAAGGGTGTTTGTTGGTGCATTTTGGCAAAACTCCTTGTTGCGTTTACAAGAGGGCGATGAAGCTGAAGTCATCCTAGATGGCGCGCCAGGGCAGGTGTTTAAAGGTAAGGTGGCTAAGGTGCTACCAGCAATGGCTGAAGGTGAAATTCAATCCTCGGGGGCCTTGGTATCTTCAAATCGTTTAATGGTGCGCGGCCGCGCATTAGTATTAATCAAGCTTGAAGATCATGAGGTAAGAACCCGCTTCCCTGCAGGTGTTTCTGGTCACGCCGCGATTTACACTGAGCACTTTGCTCATGTATCGATAATGCGTAAAGTTTTACTAAGAATGCAGGGCTGGCTCAATTACTTATTCCATTAATTTATTTGAATAAATAAGGCGTTATAAGCTAAATCAGATATAAAGCTTATAACTTTGATATAAAGGGGGCGTAAGCCCCCTTTTGCTTCATTAGTAACTTGTTCAAGCAGTTTAAGGACTAAATATGCAAGATATCCAAGATCTCACTGCGGTACTGCGCTCAAATACCCCCATTGTTGTAATCGAAACTTATGAAGAATACCGAGTGATAGAGTTACTAAAAAAGGTATCTAATATTCTGTTTCAACCTCTATTTAGTTGGAGTGTCACAGAGGGGCTAATGCGAGTCGATAGTGGGCTTGGACGACAAAAGTTCAATGCTGAGCCGAGCGATATTCTTGGGCAAATAAAGTCGACACGAGAGCGGGGCATATATGTGCTTTGTGACTTTCATCCTTTTGTTGAAGATGCACCTAAAAATGTGCGTTTACTTAAAGAGATCGCGCTGGAATATGAATCATTACAACACACCCTTGTATTGGTGAGTCATGAGTTCAGCATTCCGCCTGAAATTAAACATTATTGTGCCCACTTTAGATTGTCACTGCCCAATAGCACCCAATTGCTGAATTTAATCTATGAACAAGTCGATAAAGTGCGCAGTGAAGGCGTTCTGCTTAATGTTGATGACACTGCAGTGGCAAAGCTTGCTGAGAACCTTCGCGGGGTAACATTTGATGATGCGCGGCGTTTAGCACATAAAGCCATAGTCGATGATGGTGCCATAACTCATTCAGATGTAGATACAATTAATCGGGCTAAGTTTGAGTTGCTTGATATGCAGGGCGTATTGCAATTTGAATATGACACCAGTGATTTTTCTCAAGTGGCGGGACTGCAAAACCTCAAGCAGTGGTTAGCTTATCGCTCGCCCATATCCGCGCCCCAAGGAATTGTAGACAAGCCGAAAGGCGTATTACTGCTTGGGGTACAAGGGAGCGGTAAAAGTTTAGCTGCTAAAGCAGTAGCCGGTATGTGGCATCGACCTTTACTTAAGATGGATATGGCTGCGCTTTATAATAAGTACATAGGTGAAACTGAGAAAAATTTGGCTAAGGCATTAGAGTTAGCGGATTTAATGGCGCCATGTGTATTGTGGATAGATGAAATAGAGAAGGGCTTGAGTAGTGGCAGTAGTGATGATGGCACTTCAAAACGCATTTTAGGTACGATTTTAACTTGGATGGCTGAGCGTAAATCAGATGTTTTTCTGGTTGCAACGGCCAATGATATTAGCGCTCTTCCGCCAGAGTTAATGCGTAAAGGACGCATGGATGAAATCTTCTTTGTTGATTTACCAGACGCTGAAGTAAGGCAGACTATTTTTGAGATCCATTTAAAGCGTCGTCAACTTGCACTTAACTTATTTGATCTTGAGCAGTTGGCTACGGTCAGTCACGGGTTCTCTGGAGCTGAAATCGAGCAAGCGGTGATCTCAGCGGTTTATACGGCGAAAGCATCACAACTTGAGGTTAATCAAACGGTTTTACATCAAGAGATTATGAAAACCCAACCACTTTCTGTTGTTATGCGTGAGCAGTTGCAATCATTACGACATTGGGCGGAGGAGCGAACCGTCAGTGCGCATTGATTTGTCGCTTTAGACGGAGATTTTAAGCTTGTAAATTTTAGCTGCTAGCAGTTTTACTAGCAGCTAATTAGTTATTTAATGATTAGTCGGCTGTTTTTTGTGGTGGAAACTGAGCCAGGATCTTTGCCACAGTAGCATTTGTTTCCTCTGCTTTTGCTTGGCCACCATCATCAAAGGTGAACTTGTCAGAGCCGCGCCAGACGAGTTTATTCGTTTCTGGATCTATAATATCAATTTGAATCGTTTGGATTTTAGCTGTGTCGCTGCCAACTGGTACATCGACACTTGTGCCGATACTTGCACCACCTGAGCTGCCCCACGAGCCTGTACCTAAGCCAATTGAAAAGCCTGAGTCTTTGGGTTTATCTTCCACTTTAAAACCGTAAGTAACATTAAAGTCCGGATTTGTGTCTTGCTTTATAAAGCCTTGGCTGGCTAGAGCTGTTTCAATGGCGAGCTGAATTCTACTTGCACTTAGGGGATCATTATTGGCAGGTGGTGTTACCTGAGAAAAGCTTTTTAAGCTGGCAAAATCGTAGCTAAGATCGTAATCATTCTTAGGTGTTGAACTACAAGCGCTGAGCAATACTAGCGGCAGAGATATTAGTATGAGCAATAGCTTACGTTGTAACTTATTCAGTTGTAACTTATTCATATATAGGACCTCTGCTGTAGACGACATTCCTGCATGCCATAAAAATAGCTAAAATTTGAGTAATCATGCTGATAAATAACTGTATTTATTTTAGCCTTTTATTGTCAAGATGGTATATGTTTAACCTATGGAGCAGTTAGAGTTTTTTGAGATCCTTAGTCCTTGTATTGGTGTGTGTCAAAGTGATGCAAGAGGCTACTGTAAGGGATGTTTACGTAATCGCGATGAGCGCTTTAATTGGCTCGAATTTAGCGATGCGCAAAAAAATAATGTGATTCGTTTATGTAAGCAGCGTAAACGGAGGCGTCAGCTCGCTTTTCTTAAAGCCAAAAAAGCGCAGATCCTCGATGAAAGAGCAAAAATTAACGCAAACTTAGATTTTGAAGCTGGATCTAATAATGACTGACGGCTTAGTAAACTCAGTATAAACTGCCTGCTGTATTAGCCTACTTATCAAATGATTTTTGAGGTGATTGTTGAACAGGTCCTCATTGGGCGCTATTGGCTACTGTTTGGCCAAATAAGGCTAAAACAGGTGTAACCTGGTTGGCTTTCAAGCGTCACTTGGCCATGATGCCGTTCCATAATTCGTTTGATAATCGCTAAACCTAGACCGTGACCTTTATTGCCATTTTTACTGCTAGCACTGCGGTAAAAAGGTTCAAAAATCTTACTTTGATCTTCAGCTAAAATTCCTTCACCGTGGTCGGTAACAGCAACTGTAATCGCATCTTGAGTCTGGCTAATTTTGACTTTGATATCGTCAGTAGAGAAGCGCTGCGCATTGGTGATTAAGTTTTGTAATGCCCGCTCTACCAGTGATGGTTCAGCCATTAGGTATACGACACTTTCTGGTGCATCAAGAGTAATCGGAGTCGGATTATAGGTCTGTAACCGTCTAATGGTTTGGCTGACTAAACTATTTAAATCGCAGCGCTCAAAACTAAGAGATTCACGCTGAGTTTCTAAACTCGCATAGGTTAGTAACTCTTGTAACAGATTCTCCATCTCTTTGATATCAAGCTTCATATCGTCTAGGAATTGTTGACGCTGAGCGAGATCTGAATCAGGTTGGCAGTACTGAGGCAATAGGGCTAGGGCGAACTTTAGTCGAGCTAGCGGCGTTCTAATCTCGTGAGATACGGCGTTAGAAAGGTGCTTTTGGTTTTCAATTAGCGCGCTAATATGTGCAGCCATATCGTTAAACGTATCGGCTAACGGCAGTACTTGTGAGCTTTTAGCTAACTTAATGCGGGTGTTCCATTTAGCTTGGCCAAATTCTTTAGTGGCTCTGCCCAAAATTTTAAGATCTTTTGATAGCGGCCATACCCAGATCAGTACGATAAAACCAAGTAGTAGATAGAAAAAGATATTGTACAGATTACGCAGACTAGCTCGAGGGTCTAGCTCTATAGGCCCAGCCATTAACACTTGCTCACTTACTGCAATAAAGTGTAATTCATGGTTGAGATCATAAGGCGTGGCAATAATTTTATCGGCGCGCATCAGTTGCTCGCTAGAAACTGCAACTTGCTCGGCGTCGAGTAAGGTTAGAGGAAACTTAGGGTTAGGCTCTATGGTTGTCAGCATGGCTTGGCGCTGTTCTGCGGGCAGTGCAGATAGCACCTGCGCTAAAGCAATTAAAGGTGCATCGTGTACACCTTTATCGTCAACATTGCTTTGCCACAAATTATCGAGTGCCCAACCTATGCCCAATACACCTAGGCTGAGCAAAAAATAAAGGCTAATAAAAAGACGTTTCATCTTAATATCGCGGTAGCGTTAGTTATTCCATGCTTCTGGTGCAAACAGGTAACCTTGACCCCAAACCGTTTTAATTCGAAATGGTGTTTCGATATTGTCACCTAGTTTCTTTCTTAAGCGGGAAATACGCACATCGATTTTTCGGTCTTTGCCATCAAAATCAATATTTAATAGATACTGGTAGATGTATTGGCGACTCATGACCTGACCTGCTTGAGAAGCCAGTAGCCATAATAGCTCGAATTCGTGACTGGTTAAGTCAACTTCGGTGTCACCTAAACGGATTGCTTGGGTATGTGGATCAATGCTTAACTTACCAAAACTGAGGCAGTGTGATTCAACTTGATCAGGTTTAGCTTGGCGACGCAATAGGTTGTTAATACGCGCAACTAGCAGGGCTGGGTCGACAGGCTTAACAACATAATCGTCGGCACCTAGTTCAAGGCCTTTGATTTGATCTTCATTTGAGCCTAGAGCACTCATCAATAAGATTGGACCGGCAAAATAGTCTGGTAACTTTTCACACAAGGTTAACCCGTCCATGCCTGGCAACATGATATCGAGTAAAATAATGTCAGGCTTATAGTTTATTAGGCGAGTCAATACTGTGTCGCCTCGGCGTTCAACTTCAACATGCATGCCATGGGACTTTAAAAAGTCGACGATCAAATTGGCCAAACGAATATCATCTTCGACTAATAATACTCTATGCGTAGATTGCGAGTTGGTCATTAGAATAAACTCCATGGGTTTCGGTATCGCCGCCTTACTTGAGGCGGAGAAGCTGGTGTTACTTTTAATTTTACACCCGCAATAGTCTCGTGTGTATCTTTGTCTATCATCACAAACTGAATATCACGATCAGCACTAATATTGACGGTTAAAGCGTGAATATCAGGTGACGTACTGCACCATTTTTTTAAATCTTTGTAGTCAGATATGATGCAAATCGTTTTGTTTGTTAATTCACCCCATTCAAGGGTGACTTCGATATCACAGGACTTTTTGTCTGCAGAAGTAATACAGATCTCTGGTGAGAGTTTAAGTAAAGGGGGGGATTCCTCAGTCGTATTTTGCGCAAACGCACTTGGGCTCAACAATGAGCCAGCCAAAAAACATAGGTAAAGTAGTTTACGTTTTGAAAGCACGCTAGTTAGAACCTATATGCTGCACTGACAAAATAGGTGCTAGTGTAATCTTTATCTAGTAAGGGACTATTGGCAATTTCATCTGCGATATCGGTATAGCGCGCGACAAAGAGTAGATTCCAGTTTTCAGTTAATACGTACTGCCCGGTAAACTCAATACTCTTATTCAACGCTGACTCCGCTTGATATGCTTGGTTCCAGTAGAGGCTTTCGCTAGCTCTTACGCCATAATAGTAATCAACTACCTCTTCACTCTTCCAGTCTAACACTGCAGCAAACTCAAAATTCCATCTATCTAAAGGAATATTGTAAAGCCACTTTAGTCTAGACTCCATTCCACCATGTACATCTAAAATATCATGGGCAATGGTTGCATGCACTATACCAAAACGGGTGTAAATAAAAGTCTCTACTCCGCCAAGATATGTAAAGTTTCGGTTTTCTAATTCACCAATAGATTTTGGGTCCGGGGTGCTCCGTGTCGTCATCGTACTTGCTAGTGGAGCAATCGCTGCATGGTTATTATCAGCATTAAGTAAGAAAATATTTGAAGGATCCCAGCGATGAAAAAAGGCGCTGTCATTACTAAAAGTGGTGATTAGGTTTACGGTGTAGTTTTCACCCTCTGCTAAGGTGTAACCAATGTTTCCATTATCAAAAAACCAACTGTCTCCATAATAAGCAAGAGTAGGGACCGCATACAAAGGGATATCTTCATAATCTTTAAGTGGGTTAGTTTTATTGCCGTAACCTATGGCAATACCAATGTCCCAACGACCAACTTCAATACAGTCGGTATTGTTATCACAGCTTGAAGGGGTGCTAGCAAAAGATGCTGTGGAAAATAGGCTAGCAGCCATTAATAATGCTAATAAATAAGGCATCTAAAACATTGACTCATGATTACAAAATTAACAAATGGACTCATAGAGTATCACTTATTGGAATAAAGCGGCATGTGAGATAAGCGCTTTGTTGCAAACTGATACAGCTTGAAATACAACCAAGGTAGAGATTGTTAAATCAGTTTGCACTATGGTTTCTTTCTAATGCTTAGTTGTTACTTATTGATATAGAAGTTATTTTAATTAAGCTTAACAAGGTGTGTGCAAAGTTTACTTCAAGGAAAGGGCTATGGAACTAGATACTATTCATACAGTTACTGGTGAAACTAAATTGCTAGATATAGAGATCCGTCACAGCAATGATAGCGATATTGAAGGTATTTGGCGGCTCTATAGTCAGCCAAGTTGCTACCGAGAAACGCTGCAGCAGCCTTTTCCGTCTTTGCAACTATGGCAAAAGCGATTAGTAGAACTACCTGAAAACGTTTATAGCTTAGTCGCTATAAGAGGTGGTGAAGTTGTTGGGCAAATTGGTATGGAGGTGTTTGCCAATCCAAGACGTAAGCATGTTGCTAACATAGGAATGGCGGTGCATGAAGAGTTTCGGGCCATCGGTATTGCATCTGCGTTGCTAAGTGCGATGGTGTCACATGCTCAAAATTGGCTGGCGGTGAGACGTATAGAACTTGAGGTATATACCGATAACCATTTAGCCATTAGCTTGTATAAAAAGCATGGTTTCATTATTGAAGGAGAAATGCGTGAATATGCGTTTCGCGACGGCGAATATATTGACGCATTTCTAATGGCTAATGTTAAAGATTAATCTTAGGTTAGGCTTTTTTAGCCGCTTTATCTTTAACAAACTGTATGGCGGTTTCATCAAGGCTGCGCTTAGAAAGGTAGCTTACGCCTTTAGCTTGTTTTAACAAAAAGCCTTGCTCAGTTTCAGTAAACTCAATTACATCGGCCCATAAAATCGTGCCTTGTATGTAAAATGAATCGTTGCTGATCCCTGATTCATTAAGGGTTAAGGTCACCTCATTGTTGGCCGCTTTACTCATCATTTGGCGCATCAACCACCAAGGTTTTCTAAATTTTACACTTAATGCTTCTAACGCACTTAGCGCGATTAAAAACCACGATGCATAGCCGTTAATGTTGGTCAGCATTAAGCCTGTACCCACAACGGCAAAGATAATCGCTTTCCGATAAGCTTTAATCGAGTTATCAATAACAGCCGATTCGTCATAGCACTCGCTAAAGTGGCTTTTATCTAAGGTATATTGGGTAGTGTAACTATATTCTTGGTTCATTGTTGCTCGTCATTACTGCAGTTTTACTACACTGCTTTGCATATTGTGGCAGATTATAGTGGTTAGTTTGCTGATAGTCGCTTAACTTGAACTTAAATTGCATTAATTAGATTTTACAAATGAAAAGGTAAACCTATGGCTAGCATCCCACTTGATTATGTTAATTATAAATCAACCTCAGTATTTGAAATTAATAGCGTACCTAAGATGTTTTTGCATTTGCACAATACCAAAGCAGGTGTTTTTGGCCAAATCCATGTATTGAATGGAGAGTTGAAATTTTATGGCTTTACTGACAGACGCGGTGAGATTGAGCAAGAGCTGATTATTAAGGCGGGTGAAGTCGCTGTATCACCGCCTCAGTACTGGCATAAGGTGGAGTTTTTAACTCAAAATACTCGCTTTAGAGTCGATTTTTGGGCCCATAAAGACTCAGAGATAGTCGCCCAAAATCTATCTGAACGAGACGAATAGTAAGCGATTAATGAAGTTGAGGTTTTATCGCTAAAATATCGCATTTTAATTGGTCAATAATCACTGCTGATGTATGGCCTTTTAATTCGCTGATCAGCCCATGATGTTCACCAGCGCCAATGACCAACAAGTTGGCATTACATTTATGGGCTACATTAGGAATAACATGGTCCGGTAAGCCTTGCTCTAAATGGAGGTGGTCTCGTTCAAGTTGATAGTTTTTTGCATTATCTAATAATCGTTGCCAATGTTGTTGTTTTTGCGCCTCATCTGAGCGGTGGTGACTATCAGGTGTAACCGCCATACTCCAGTTTTCTAATTGATAGCAGTTGACGAGATGAATGTCATTATCCAATAACTTAGCGAGTTGCTGAGTGTCATCAAGTAGGCATTGATTTAGCTGATGATGCTCAAGGTTCGATTGGCTTGTTTCTAGTGCAGTAAGAATGTGCCCGTGGGACTGCCAGCTTTTATTACCGACAATCATTATTGGCTGGACACAATCTCGTAGCAGGCGAGTGCCACAACTAGGGATGATCTCGTTAAGTAAAGAGTGTTGCTGGTTGTTAATGATAATTAGGTCGTAGTGGCTGTGAGCGCTTTCATTAATTAGCGCAGTATGATCTTTTACGTTGTTGATCGTTTTGACTTCAATTTCGACGCCTAAATGCTGATATTGGCGAATGAGCTTTTTGACAAACAACATAGGATCAAGGGCATTTTGCGGGATGAGCCCGAGCCGACTTAAAAGGTTATTGTTGGGGCGGTCTATTTTTAACGCGGTGACTTTAGCTTTGGTCTTTTGCGCAAGTTGCAGTGCTTTATTCAGTGCCACCTGCGTGGCAGAATGATTGTCGATTAGCGTTAAAGTATTGTGGTAAGCAATCATTAAAGTCGTCCGTTTCATTGCTCTACATTGCATCAACTGTAGTCTACAGCCCAGTAAATACCTGCACTTGCTAATATCAAATTACACTTAAAATAAAGCTTGTAAGCGTTTTTCAATCTACGACTTGTTAAGCTATTGATTTCATAGTTTTGGCATTTTTCCGCTTTGGCTAAATTCACAAAAATTCACAATATATAACGCCATTAAACGTTAACAACCTTTAACTTTAGTTTAACTTTTAAGATGGGTAAGCTAGTCGTTCAATGGATGGAGACGATATGAACACCGAAGATAAGCAAGTTACCTCTAAAATGGATGTTAAGCCAAAAGCTAAAATTACGACTATGAATAGTGGTTCTAGCACGTTAACTGATTTGTTTGCTATGCAAACTGAAGTGGCATTACTGCAATCTATGGCCCGCTCAAAAACACTCACGATTATGGTTGTGGTCGGTGTACTAGGTTTTGCTGGTTTTATACTGTTTTTATATAAAATGGCGGGTTAGTCGCTCAGGTTTATTTTTCACCTCAAACCACTTGCTAAGGAAAGCAATATGTTTATGTTTGCCGCTGAATTACTGTTTACCATCGTCTGGGATTATGTACTGTGTTATGTATTTTATGCGACAGGTGCAATCGTGCTTTATCTCTGTACTTGGGGAAAAGTGAACTATCCGTTGGCTCCAAGTACATTTTTATCCCATTCTAGAGTTAAAGGAAAATCGACGACCGATAAGCCCCTTTTAATGGGCATGGCCTTTTATATTATCTTGTTCATAGTTGCCATTTGGTTAGCTTAATTTGGCTAAGATGATTGCGCTTTTAAGTTATTAAATGAGTTGATCAAGCTCATTCATTATTACTTATGCGTTGCAACCTCAGCATTGGTACCGAAGCTTAAGCTGTTAACGGTAAAGCTTTAGTCATAGCGATTACGCAGGGCTGGAATATCTGTTAAGTATTCAACAAACTCTACTTCATAACCGTCAGGGTCGACAAAATACACATTGCGTCTGTAAGGGTCGTCCATACCGGGTTTTGCAATCTCATAACCCGCAGCTTGGAGCCGACTAACAACGCCATCAAGATCATCAGTGGCATAAGCAAAGTGAGCCAGTCCCACCTGGTGCCCGCTTAAATCGCGGTTATCTGCATCACCATCATCGTTAAAAGTTAAATATTGATAGTCATCGCCAAAGTGCACCCAGTTACGTTCAACACCATGCCAGGTTGACTCGCCGCCACCGCGTATTTGCCAGTGGGGAAATATCGCTTGGTAAAAGTGTAGAGCTGTTGGGATGTCTCTCACGACTAAGTTCAAATGCTCTAAATGAATCATATTACTCTCCTTGTTGTCGTTAATGTTGTTGGTATTTCACCTTATTGTTACTGATTAAGGCTACATGCCGTAACTGTATTCTTGCTGATTGGGATAAACCTGTTGTTGATGGTTAATTCGCACTGATTTTAATGCAGTGCTGTACTGGGCAAGCATATGCAAACTGTAGTCTATGCGCTGACGTAAATGTAAATCGCGATCTGATTGTGGTTGTGAGCCATTAAGCACATTCTCAGCATCTCGAATAATTAAATGATCAGGTGTTGGGACTAATTTATTATTTTTAAAGGCGTTCATTCTAAGCTCTGCAATCGGATAAGCGCCGTTAATGCCGCTAGCAACGCCAACAAGTAACGCGGGTTTATGGGCTGTGTCTTGACTGTTGGACATCAATAAAAAGTTCTTCATTAATGGGGATGCCGTGCCAGCCCACTCTGGGGTAATTAACACCAGTGCATCGGCCCTTTTTATTTGTTGAGCAATTAAAGGCCACTGGCTGCCATCTGCTGATTTTGAGCTAGGGTCGCCATCCCAGAATGGCAGTTGGTATTGACTCAATTCGATGTGATTAATCTTAGTAAAAGCTGAGTTTTGTTCCTTGAGGTAGCGGCCAACTTTTGCACTTTGAGATGGGCTTCTTTGGCTTGCACTTACGATAACTAATTCCATTTTAGTAAACCTTTTACTTTATTTAAGTTATAAGTAAAGTAATCTCTTTACATAAGAAAGTAAAGATATAGTAAATAAAAAAGTTTACTTAATTGTCGATTAAGTAATAATGGCATTAGTCATACTGCTTTGAGCTAGCAGTCATACTGCAGTGTTGAGGTAATAAAGAGGTGTCGATGAAGACAAGTGACAAGATTTTACAGATGTTAAAAACCCAAGGAGAGCTAACCGCTAAAGTGATTGCCTGTGAGTTAGGTCTAACAACCATGGGGGTACGTCAACACCTACAAAGCCTGGAAGAAAGCCAAGATGTGGTGTTTGAAGATAGAAAGGCGACTCGTGGAAGACCAACACGCTTCTGGGCGCTGACCCCGCAAAGTAATAGTCATTTCTCAGATCGCCATGAAGATCTGACGGTGCAATTAATCGATTCGGTAAAAGTTGTATTTGGTGACGGCGGATTAGAGCAGCTGATTAGCCATCGTGAGCAGGCAACCTATACCTTGTATAGCCAAGCTCTGGCGAATGTCGATGGTTTAGAAGCCAAGCTGGATATGCTAGCAAAATTACGTACTGACGAAGGCTATATGGCGACCGTTGAGCAGCAGCAAGGCGTATATTTCTTGCTAGAAAATCATTGCCCTATATGCGCTGCAGCAACCAAATGTCTAAACTTTTGTCGTTCTGAGTTACAGCTGTTTCAGACCTTGCTACAAGATGATGCGATAGTCAGTCGCGAAGAGCATATTATTGAAGGTGCACGCCGTTGCGCATATAAAGTCGTGCCTCATCGTCAAGGTAATAGTCAATAAGTATGGAATCGAAACGTGCACGCTTAGATAGATTTATTAGCGTTAAAACCGGTGTCAGTAAAAAAAACGTCAGAGTAATTTTAGCGAAGGGCCAAGTGCTGGTGGACGGAGAAATTGCCCGTGACATCGATTTAATTATTGATGAGTTCTCTCATGTCACCTTAGATGGGCAGATCCTGCAAGCTTGTCAGCCTAGTTACGTCATGCTGCATAAGCCCGTTGGTGTCGTCAGTGCTACAGTCGATGATAAACATAAAACGGTTATCGATTTGCTAGATAGAGATGATAAGCACAGCCTGCATATTGTTGGACGGCTTGATCTGAATACCTCAGGTTTATTACTGCTGACTAATGATGGCCGCTGGTCTAAAAAATTGATGTCGCCAGAGCATAAGGTCGGCAAATTATATCGAGTCCAGCTGCAGAACCCGATTGATGAATCCTATATCGCTGCTTTTGCTGATGGTATGTACTTTGAGTATGAAGACATCACCACATTACCAGCCAAGCTTGAGATTGTGGATGACCACACGGCATTGGTGACACTTATGGAAGGACGTTACCATCAAATAAAACGTATGTTTGGTCGTTTTCGTAATCCGGTTATTGGTCTGCACCGAATCTCTGTAGGCGCGATAACGTTAGACGCGGACCTTTCAGTAGGAGCAAGTCGCGACCTAACTGCAGATGAAGTGCGACAAGGTTAAGCTTTATCCAGTATTCGGTATTCAACTTCACTGCTCAGATTTTCAGTAGCTTATCTAGCGTAAGCATCTTACATAAAAACCTAGCGTAAGCGTTTAGCATAAGTATCTAAATTTAAACTTAATTGTGAGTTAGTGCCGGGAGCGTAATTCATATTTCAATGAGTTATTCATTCAGTGATAGTAAGCGGCTAGAAAGATCTATTTAGTTAGGATTTCTGACAACCCATCGCACATTTTTCGCCGCAAATATGCGGCTTTAGGCGTATTTGCTATCACTGTGACTTATCACTAATTTCTAAGCATTAGCCTTATCCAAACTAAGCTGAACCCGCCATTAAAGCTGCCAATATGTTATACCTTTAACTAATTATTCAACTTGCCTGACGAAACTATGCTTAATCAGTCGTTAAAAAAACTCGCTGAACTTGATGTGTTCTGCCTACTGGTTTTCAAAACACTTTATGAAAATGGTCATGCCAATACTACCGCGAACGAACTGCAAGTCTCAGCGCCTAAGGTGAGTCGCAGTTTAACCATACTCAGAGCGACATTTAATGACGAGTTGTTTTATCGGCGTCAGCAAGGACTCAAACCGACACCTTTGTCAGATTTATTGTATGAACCTATTTGCCACTTTTGTCGCAGCGTTGCTGCCATTGGCCAAGTAGCATTTAATGAAGTCGAGCCTCTTGAATTACCCACATTAAATATTGCGGTCACCCAAAGCATTATGAGTAGTTTGGCTATCAAGATTAGCCAGCACTCTAGTTGTGAGTTACTGGGGCAAATTAGGCTTCACTGTTGGGGCGGGGGATCTGCAGAGCTTTTACGTAATAACGAGTTAGATTTTGGTATTACCTTTGATACGTCACTGACTAGCGACTTTAATTGTGAGCTTATTGGCTCGCCAGATTCGATTTACGTTGCCGCGCGTGCACAGCATGAGATCTGGCAAAGCCTGCCAGATCTTAGATTAGAAGATCTCGCAAAACACCCATTTTTATACCTTGAGAGCAAAGGCTTTAACGACAAAATCGACCCATTTGAGATGTATTGTCGTAGTGCTAACGTCACGCTTGAAAAAATCGATAAAGTTAGCAGTAGAGAAGCATGGTTTTGTCACTTAATGACCATGGGAAGTGTCGCTTTTTTACCTGCAATAGAAGCCGAGGCCTGTAAAAAAATATCCGGGTTACGTACCGAAGCGTTAGCAGCAGAACAGGTGAAGTTGTTGCATGGTGATAGGATGTCACCTAAGTATTACTTTATTGAAAATAAGACCATTAACCACAGATATACCGCTTCACGTAAAGCGTTAATCATTCAGATGGTGAGTGATTTTTTAAAGTCAAAGTAGCCATCAAACTGGTTAATATTTGTCAGCTATTTTAAATGTTGAAATTGCCAGTTTCAGCAATCGAAATTACGTTTTTTGAATCTTTAAATTGTAATCACAAGTTCGGTACAAGCGCATTTCGCTTCCATCACATTGTTTTATATTTGTTGTACTGCACTAGCAGAAATATAACACCTATAAAGGGACAAAATGATGAGAACACACAAAAAATCTTTATTGGCCATGGCGCTCATTGCTGCCATTGGCCTAGTAGGTTGTAGTGACGGTGATGACGGACAAGATGGGGCGCCAGGTGAACCGGGAAATCCGGGGACACCTGGTCTACCAGCAGGTGCTGTAGTTGATTCCGTCAGCACCGCTGCTGACTATCATCTCACTCTATTGCCTAGCGATATTGTGGTGATTGGCAGTGATGACTTTTCGGTAAAATTCACTGTTACAGGTAAAAATGCTAAAGGCGAAGACACGCCATTTACTGGGCTTGAAAAAGTTGCGCTATATGTAATGAATCAGTCGGCGAACACCAGTGAAACAGGCGCGCCTCTGTTGTGGCAAAACCATTCATTGGCTAACGAGTTCGGCTCCAGTATGTATTGTTCTCCTACAGGTAAAACAGTGAGCTGGGGTAAAGAAGTTGATGCCTGTACGCTGGTTGAAGATACCGAAAATCCAGGGACTTATACCGGCACATGGGAGCATGATGGTAATGCGCCTATCGTTTTAGCTGATGGTAACCCTAATAACTTTTACCGAGTGGTGATCCGCTCATACGATATTAGCGACGACTCGGGCGCAGCAATATCCGATAAACTGCTGTCAACTCCGGTTGATTTTATCGCTGCTACGGGCGAGCTAGCCATTTCTGAAAAAGACTCAGTTTCCAACGCTGCTTGTATTAAATGTCATAGCCAAATGGACGGCTACCAAGCAACTGATCTGCGTATTGCCAACATTGGTGCTCACCACAATTATCAAAAAGTTGAAAACTGTGTTGCTTGCCATAATCCAGCCTATGCCGCTGACCAAAATGATCCAGAAAAAGGCTATAACCCAAATTGGAATGCAATGATCCATACCATTCATGGCGGGCATCATTTAGATCTACAAGGTGAAGCGAAAGAGATGTTTGGCGAAGTGGGTTTTCCATCTGAGCTAAATGAATGTACGACATGTCATGATAATGGCATGCAATGGAATGATAACGTATATGCAGAAGCGTGTGTTTCATGTCATACCAATGTCGACCTTGAAACTGGTGACGGTCACTTAGGTATTGTGCCTGAAAGTGACGCTGCATGTTCCGGTTGTCATGGCGCAGGTAGCTTAAGCCCAATGGAAGCTCATAAAGTGGGTGTGAGGGCGATGGCAACCGAGTCGATTGAGATTGCATTAAGCAGTGTTTCCTACACTGAAAGTGCTGTTGCTAATGAGGACGAAATAGTACTGACATTAGATGTCAGTATTGATGGCGCACCTGTCGCAGACGGTTTTGAATTTACTGGTTTCACTAAGTATGACGAAATTAAAACCGGTTGGATCACTGCTGATGGTACTTATTATGGCAGCGGCGCAGTGAGCCTTAGCGGCACAGCGGCATCTGCTGGTCAGTTAGTGGTAACCCAACTCGGTGAATACAACTTAGAGGGCAAGAGTATTGCGCTTACGCCACGCTTCTCAGTTTGCACTGACGCTAAAGGCGCATTGGTTAAATGTTTAGATGCCAATGGTGAAGCGCAATATGACATCGGTTATGTTGCGGTGAAAATGGCGCCAGCTTATTGGAATCTTGCCAATGCTGATGGCAGCAACGCCACCATCTCGCGCTTTAGCGACCCTGAGCGAGTAACGGCAGATGAAGCGAAATGTAATGCTTGTCATACATCGTTAGGTATTGCTAAGCACTATGGTGATGAACGTTTTGATCAATGTGTCGCTTGTCATAATGAAACATGGGGTGGCTCATATCATCCTGTTGTTGAGTACAAAAGTGATGAGCTTGATGCTGACGGTAATCCGATCTTTAAGACAATAGAAGGACTGACCTACAACACCAGAGATTTGTTTGCTGTGGCACACCGTTTTCATACCGGTCTTTGGGATGATAATCGCGGCGCACCAGCCATCTATGTTGATGCGGATATGCAAACTCAAGGTTATCCAGCTGTCGCCACTGAATGTAGTGCCTGTCATAAAGATGATGTGAGCTTATTTGCTGCAGATGGTGGTTTAGCCTCTGGTAAACGTGCTATTGCTGTTGATTCTGCGGCGACACAGTTTATTAGTCCTACGGCTGAAGCATGTAGAACTTGTCACGCTCACTCCGATGCTGCTGCAATGGCTCATTTTAAGAGCAATGGCGCGATAGTCGATGGTGAGCCGTCATCTACAGCGAATCTACCCGTTGAATCTTGTGCTACTTGTCATGGGGAAGGTAAGACCTATGGTATTGATAAAGTTCATAACGGAGGTGGCCACTAAATTAGAATAATAAATGCAATACCGGCGATGAGATCCCCTGCCTCTCATTAGCCATTGACCCTTTTGGGAGCCTACGGGCTCCCTTTTTTTGGCTATTTCCTGCACAAACGATTTATTTGTCGCTATTGCGAGTTAATGTCCAACTTTGTGAGCTGGTGCAATTTTTCGACACTTTCGGATTATTAAATTCATTAATTACTAATGTGCTAATGAGCCACTCTAGCGATCAGTGTCTCGCTTTTGTTAATTTTGAGACATTGATCTGGAACGTGTTTTTTGTTAAATGCTTGATTGCTAATGTTTTTGTAAGTCTTTGATTTTTAGTGCTTATAATCCTGCTGCCGAACGCATCAGTGGGATACATAAGCAATAGGAGGTATTTGCTCAGCGTAGTGGCTTCAACTAGAATGCGCGCGCTCAAATTAACTTAATTTAATAATGTGCCTTTAGTGAGGCGCATTTGTTAGTGAATACTTCCTGTAGGGGAACTCAATGTCTACACAACTAGCTAATCCTGCTCCACTTGGTCTAATGGGCTTCGGTATGACTACCGTGCTATTAAACATCCATAACGCAGGCTTTTTCCCAATCGATTCAATGATTTTAGCGATGGGTATTTTCTACGGCGGTCTAGCTCAAGTTATCGTTGGTATCATGTGCTTCAAGCGCGGTGATACTTTCGGTACTACTGCATTTACATCTTACGGTCTATTCTGGTTAACGCTAGTGGGTTTACTAGTAATGCCAAAAATGGGCTTCGCGGCTAGTCCTGCGGCGTTTATGGGTTGGTACTTACTTTTATGGGGCATGTTCACTGCTGCGCTATTTGTAGGTTCACTACGTTACCCACGTGCTAAGCAAGTTGTATTTGCTTCATTAACGATTTTATTCTTCCTACTTGCAGCTCGTGATTTCACTGGTAGCGAGTTAATCGGCACTATCGCTGGTTACGAAGGTATTTTCTGTGGTCTAAGTGCAATTTACTTTGCAATGGCTCAAGTATTAAATGCTGAGTTTGGCCGCGTTATTTTACCAGTAGGTCCAGTTGCCGTTGCTGCATACGAGCCAGCTGCAGAGAAACAAGCCGCTTAAGCTAACCACCAATTATCACTTATCTCCGATAATGCATAGTTAAAAGCGATAAAAAAAGCTGACCAATTGGTCAGCTTTTTTGTATCTGCGGTATAGCGGTTGCTATCACTTACTATAGCTATTAACGCTGTTGTAGCTTGAACAACCACTTACCGTATAAGTAAATTCCTACTGCCGAGATAGTACCAATAGCAGCAATAATGTACCAAGCCATACCAATATTGTGGCTGTTGTATAACAGAGTCGTTAGCTCTTGAGCCGGTTCGCCAGTAAAGGCGACTAGTGTGGTAAAGGCTTCACCTTGTGGAATGGCGCTAATTTCACTTGCACTCATGCCGCGCTCAGCAAGCAGTTCTAATGAGAAGATCTCTTTAGATGCATACATCTCATAGAGTTTAGGGCCAAAGTAACCTTCTAGTGTCCAGCCGATCCCTTGCGGTAGCATCACAAAGCCGAGGTACATCGCCTTTTTACCTTCAGGGGCAATGTTACCCATAAATTCATTCTTCTTTGGGCTGATCATCATCTCGCCGAAAGAGAACATCGCAATCGCTAATACAATCATCCACGCGGCATTAGTCGCGCCAATCAATACGAATGCAAAAATACTTAATAAACAGCCACCTAGCATAGCAGTGGTAATACGGTATTTAGCCGTTAACGCTGCCACTAAGAAACAGGTAGTCATAATCATACCTGCGTTAAGGTTAAGCATGCCCTCTGGCATCACCTTAGTACCGGTGTTATCAAGGCCGAGCCAGAACTGGAAGATACCGTTTGAGGTGCCTTCTGGACCAAATAGTGAAGTCACAATAACGCTGGTATCAACCCATTCGGCGATATGGATTGGTAGTACGTCAAATAGTGAGTTGAACAGGAACCAGAAACCTGCAAACACTAACATGTAGTAGATAACCACAGGCTTTTTCAGTTCATGCCATGCATCTTTCCAAAGCGCTTCTTGATGGATTTCACCGGCTTTAATTTTACGGTTACGTTCCATGCGCTCCTCTTTTCCTGGCTCTTTATAGGCAAGTAAGAATAGGAAGTTGAGCGAGATAATAGCTGCACAAGCATAGAATACATTGTCCCAAGAAAGCTGGCGCATATGCACCGCAACCAATGGTCCTAAGAAACCACCAATGTTGACCACTTGGTAGAAAATTCCCCAAGCCATAGAGGTATTTTGTCTACCGGTTGATAGCACTAAAGTGCCTTGAATACCGGGTTTAAAAATACCTGTACCACCGGCAAGTAAAATGGCACCAAACAAGAAACCATAGAAACTGGGGAAGAATGCCATCACGAGATAGCCGGCAATCTTGATAAAGGTCGAGGCGAAAATGGTTTCTTTATAACCGACTCGGTCTGAGATCCCGCCGGTAAAGACAGGTATAAAGGTCTGCATAAATGCCCAGATCGCGATAATAATACCGTAATCGCTGAGGCTAATACCTAGACCGCCTTCTGAGGTAGGTGCTTTTGCATATAGACCTGCACTGGCTTTAACGCCGTAGTAAGCAATTCGCTCTACGAGCTCCATGCCACCGACAATCCAAAATATATAACTTAAGCTGGCAATAGAGGCCCACATACCAAGCTGTTTAACTTCCCTTAGGTCGTTATCTGCATAAGTATCTTTCGAATCACTCATAACTTTCCTTCAATTTTTGTAATTATTTATAGTTATTTTGTATGTTTTTATTGTGTTGGTTTTGAGTATGTCGAACGTGTGACTCTTTACCAAAACGCTGCAAGCTTGTAATTGCAGCAGACACTTTACCTAATTTGTTGTTAAACGCAAAAGTGTTAATTTTCACTTTAGTGAGCTTTAAGCAGCTTTTAATTCGTTTAATTGCCATAAAAGAGTGTGGGATCGGCAATGATTGGCTGTATTTTTGAGTAACAGCAGAGGATTTGAATAGACTAACGAAATGCCGGCCTGTTTATGTGTGGTTTATAACTGCTGCATAATAAACGTAAATTCAATCGTCTAATTTCTAATGTTTATACCTAATGTTTAATGCTTAGGAATCGTGGCAAAAGGAAATGCGAAACGGGGATAGGTAAAGGGGGAGCAAAGCTTAAGCTAGATAGCTGCCAATACTCGCAGCGGTGAAATCATTAACGCAAGTACCAGCAAAAATGTGTGTACTTAACTGATGGTGATGTCAGTTAAGTAGCGCGGCAAAGAGTGGGGCGGTGAGTACCATAGCAATACCTGTAAAAATCATAGTTAGGCTGGCAATAACCCCCTCTTGGTGACCAATCTCATTTGCTTTAGCTGCGCCAGCGCCATGAGCAGAAGCCCCTAATGCAACGCCTTTGGCAATCGAGCTTTGAATGTTAGCGGCTTTAAATAATGGCTCACAAATCAACATTCCAATCACGCCGGTAAGTAACACCAACATTGCAGTGAGCTCAGGTATGCCACCAAATGAGCCTGTTGCTTCAATGGCAAATGGAGTCGATACCGAGCGCACCATCAAGCTGTGGGATAACTCTGGTGGCAGATTGGTTAGCTTTACGAGTAGCCAAGATGAACCGAGCCCAAGTAATAAGCCACAAACAACACCTAGACTAAGTGTGATTGGATATTGGCTAATCAACTTGCGCTCACGATAAATAGGCACGGCAAATGCAATGGTGGCAGGAGCCAACATTGCCGCTAAATAGTGGGTATAGCTAAAGTAGTCACTCACATCAATTTGTAAAGCGACCACAATAACCAAGATCGTAATTGGCGCTATTATGATTGGCGCGAGCCATATTCTTCGCTGGCGGCGATATAGAGCTTTACTTGCAAAATAACCTAGTAAAGTTAGCGCCAAACAAAATAATCCTGTTGCTGAGTGACTCATGCTGCTTGGCGCTCCGCCGGGTTTGTTTGTAATTGTGAGGTTTGTGCTGATGTTAATGCTTGCTCTGCAGCTTGAATCGCTTGATGTTGTAAACGCTTTTTGTGCTCAAATTTAAATAATTTATCAACAGCAAATGCGGTACCTAAAAGCACGCAGGTACTCGCTGCTAGCATGGCGCTAATTAATACTGCGCCAAAATGCTCTAGTAAGGCTTGATACTTAATGACTGCTACAACAGGTGGAATGAAAAACAGCAGTAACTCACCAATTAACCACCTTGAAGCAAAGCTTACGCTGCGCTCTGGGACTAATTTCAATGACAGTAATAACAGTAATATTGTTAAGCCGATAACACTGCCAGGAATAGGGGAGTGGAGGTAAATAGCTAAGGTTTGACACAACCAAGCAAAGCCACAAAAGCCGGCGACTTGCAGGGCAACAAGTACGCAGTGTTTGATATTTTTGTGGTTAATCTTGGCGAAAATAGCCATGGTTGTTTCCAGAGCAGTAAACGTAGCGAATGCGTGTTAGTTTACGCTTGCTTATTAAATAGAAAAAATGAATATTAAGAATGCTATCTATAAATATTGGTTATCTAAATGGATCTCAAAGCGCTGCAACACTTTATCCAAGTGGTCGATGCTGGTGGTTTTGCTAAGGCGAGTCATGTGGCATGCCTGACTCAACCTGCTCTGTCTAAAGCGGTAAGAATGTTAGAAGAAGAACTAGATATGGTGTTGCTTGAGCGAGGAAAACGCGGCACCCAGATAAAACTCACTGCGGCAGGGGAAGTCGTATACCAGCACGCTCAGCAATTACTTACTGGGCGTCAGGCACTGCTGCATGAACTTGATGCACTGCGTAATTTAAGCGGTGGCAGCTTGAAACTTGGTTTAGCGCCGCTTGGCAGCGCTGAACTGTTTGCTCCGGTGATTGCTAAGTTTAGGCAACTGTACCCAAAAGTTGATATGCAACTTTTAGTGCGTGGCGGTATTGAGCAAACACTTGCACTACAGAAAAATGAGATTGAGTTAGCTACCGGCATTATCGCCTTTGATGGCGAGTTTGATGGCTTAAGGATCCGTAACGATCCTATGGTGGTTGTGGTACCTAAAACTCACGAGTTAGCAAGTTTTAAGGAGCTGCAATTAACGGATTTACGTGCATTAGCGCAGGTGATGTTTGAGCCTGAATATGCACTCTATGAGTTGATTTTAGACGCCTGTAACAAAGCAGGCTTTGTACCAGCTGAGATCACTCGGGTGAGTCACGCTGATTTTGGCATCGCATTGGTGGCCGCTGGCACAGGCATTATGGTGTTACCGCAAATTATAGCTGAACGCTATCGGGTCGATGCGGTTGTGAACGTGCCACTTGCGAGTGAAGATTTACGTTGGGAGTTATCGCTGTTTTGGCGCAAACAACAAAGCTTGTCTTTTGCTGCTAAGGCGATGATAGAACTGGTTAAGCAGCAGCTTGAGCAAACATCTGCTGATTAGTTACGCTGGCCATAAAAAAAGCCTAGCTCTTAGCTAGGCTTGATATTTGCGGGGGACTAGCGTGACACTATTTCGTCACAACCCAGAGTGCATGCAGTAAGCCCGGAATAAAGAATAACAAGCATAAAATAATATTAATCAACAGGTCTTTACCTACACCGCTTTTTAAAAATACTGCTACTGGAGGTAATAAAATCGCGATGATGATGAGTAACAGTTTATTGGTATCCATATAGTCATGTCCTTTAGCCAGTTAGTTGATTTTTATGTCTGGTTTACTTAGTTAATGCTGTTTAAAACTTAATCTATATTTCAAGGCTTGTAAATGTTGCTGCTATTGAAATAAAAGCCAACTTAACTCTTGTTGAGCCTAGCTGGCTAATTGTTATGAATTACCTTTACCTCAAGTGTTTACCTATAGTGGCCAAGGTGATGTGCCATCAATGGCCACAGCTTGCAGATCTAGGCCTTTACAGTATTCGCCAGGCGCATAAACATAAATCTGCTTAGCGATGCTGGTAAAACCAAACGAGCTAACCTGATCTTTCGCTGCTTGAGTGGTCGCTAAGCCCCACATTTGATAAATTTGGCGATAATCCAGTTGGGCTGAATAGCTCATGGCAATCATCAAAAAATCATTGTTTGAGATAGTCTTGGCTGTATCTAAATCAAATTGATTGAAACCAAGTTGAGTCCGTTTTTGTAGCCAGATTTCATCTGAAGCCTTAGCTCGCTCAAACTCCCGCAATAAAATATGCAGCCTAGCAAGCAGGTGCCAGCCATTGTCTAACTTGCCATAATCTTGAGCCGCGACCATCATTTGCAACATGGTAGCCATACCATTAGACCAACTAGTAAGATTGGCTGCTTGCATATAAGCAAATGGATCTGGCTGATTTACACTGGCTTGTAGTACGGCAAACTCATCGTCAATGTCCAACCCTTGGCATGATGGTAGCTTACCAAGTTCTGTATATGCTCGGGATTTAGTGTAATAAGAGTATGGATTAGTTGATGCATGACCATCGTGGCCATCAAAACGTAAGCGGCCTTTTTCGAGACCGTGGCCTAGTTCATGAATGTCGCCATGGCCGGTTGGGCTAAATGACCAGTATGCATCGTAAGGATTACCAGAGCAGCCATAACCACAAGTTGCTTGGTCGGCATTCATATGTTTTACGGTGTCTATGGTATCAATCTGCCAGCCTTGACTGCTGGCAAACTCAGTAATTTCAGCCACATCATCGATAAATGGGCCTTTAAAGCCTGCTAATAAATGCGGATAGTTATGTACTTGAGTCATAATAGCATTGGCCATTTTTTCAGGTGTATCCCAAAGTGGCTCATGCTCCATGGTTTGTTGCATTTTATCTAGCTTAGAGTGTACTTCAAAATGCTCGCTTGCAAGTTCACTCCAATCGTACTGCTCTGCTGCCAAGTCTTGCATAAACTTGTTCTCGTCCATTCCCTTACGCCAATATGGGTGTAACCCAATTTGTTGAAAGTCTAATTGGGTGGCTAAGTCGCCTTGGTCAAAGCTAATTTGCATAGGCCCGCCATAAGGGCTGGTTAATTTAATGGTTTCGCCCGCTTTAACTTCAATATGCGTTGACTGCAACAATTTAGGGCGGCTGTAGCCATTAGTGGCAAACTCATGAGTTGAACCGGAACGTAAGCTGTTTACAAATACCCAAGTGCGTACAGGGCTATTGTCGTTACGAGTTACACTTACTGTTTGACCCGGCAATGCGTAAACGCCAGCAGAGCGAAAGCCTTTCTTACTCTCAAGATTAATGGTTTTATCTGTTGCTGTTATATGGCTAAAATCAACCCGGCTAAAATTGCCTAAGTCTTTTGGCACAGGGTTAATATCGCGATAGTTATAAACGCTATGGTCAGCGTAATAAGCTTTTAAATAACTTAAGCTATCGGTTGTTGCGACATCCATAGGGTATTGAATATCTTGGCGATAAATATCACCTAATAGGATAAGCAATTTATAAAGTGAGTAATCAGCTTGGTCAAAAATGTCCTGTTTACTCGTATCTAACGCTTTGATGTTGTTTCTAATATTACTCAATGCTGGGCGATAGGCATCGTTAAATTTAGCATCACAATTAGTTGCACAATTAGCGAGATTAAAATCGGTTTGCTGAGTATCGAATAGCGATAACCACATTTGTTCACTATCAAGCGCATTGTAGTTATTAAGCATATTAGCGGCTGACAGCCAATCAGCCTTATCTTGGGAAAAGTAATTGCCAGGGCCGCCAACACCTTGCATGCTAAAGCCCATAGGGTTAAGCACAGTTTGGGTTAGTGGCACACTGTTCCAGCTATGCAAGTGCATATATAAAAGTGGCTGTTTGTCAGATTGAATTTGTGCGATAAGCGGCTTAACTTGCTCGATAGTAAAGAGTTCGGAAGAACCTGTGATCACTAATTGGGCATCAGATAAACAGATGCTTAACGCTGTCTCTTCACTACAAGTTTGCACTTGCCAGTTTGGGTAGTGTTGATTTATCCAACTGGTAATTCGACTTACTGTGTTACCACTCATTAGAAACAGTCTAACTTGTTGCTCCTGTGCTAGTTGGCTTGTGTCTTGGTTTAACAGCCAAGTTAATAGGCGTTTAAAGCTAGCTTCAAACTCAAGATTATTGCCTTGCTGCATACTCGAAATGATATCAGTGCCAAACGCAGCATTGCGCTGACCAGCTCTATCATTTACTGCGGCAAAAGTGAGCCCTTTGTTACCTGTCACTATGCTGTAGGCTTTGCTATCTGGGTATGCGTGTTCAGCGCCTGATAGTTGGATCATTTGTGAGTGACGACCTTGATCGTATATAACTGGCTCACCTTGATAGATATTCTCAAGTAAGGTTTTGCCGTCTAAACGATATTGCTCAATATGCAATAGAGCACGTTTTACTATATGGGTTGATTGCGTGGCCGCAATGCTGGCATCACCAGTTCGCATAGCGGTAGAAATTCTATCGTTTAATTGCAGGTTAATTTCAGCTGTCGCGGTTTGGTTTTGGCTATCGGTGACACTTAAGCTAAGTGTAATGCTGGCATCTTGAGTTAATTGGCTTGCATCTATTGTGACACCGCTAATACTTGCGTTTGATAAAGAGACCTCGGGTCCAGACTCTTGCTGCCACTGAAAAGTAGCATTACCGGATGCGTAGACTGTGACCTCAGCATTTAACTGTAGGCTTTGATCATTCCAAGCCGTTATATCTTCGCTAAGTGTAACTGCAGGTGGTTGGGCTGACGGGACAAGGTTTTCGTTGTCTGTCGCTGCTGAATCATCTGATCCCCCACAACCAAATAGACCGATTAAGATACAACCCGATAAAAACCAATGTTTCATATTGTTAACACTCTGTTTAATTTGTGTCTATCTTGAGTGTTTTTACTGTTTGAATCAAATGTAATTGAAATTTATTTATATAAAACAATGGTTAAGTCGGTTTTTTGACTTTGTCATCAAATTGACTTCTACAGTATGCGGTTGAGTCGATGTACATAAAATGTATAGTCTGACGGCAGCATTTTACGGCAAGATGGAATATTACAATTGACAGTTAAAGCGAAAATTAGCCCGCGTTCTTACAGCCTAATAAATGCTCGTTGTCGACATTAGTCATTGTAATCGAGTAAAACTTGATATTAGGGTGTGATCTCTATCAATAATCTAAGCGCTTTTCTTATCTTTGTGTATCAAATTGGAACCAAATCTCTATGCTGCTTTCCGGTATGTTTTGAAGATACAAAACCAATACTTCATTTCTCTTTGATTTTAAAATTTCAATAGCTTACGCAGGAAACGAGAATTAGCATGTCTGTATTAATCGAGCAGTTAGGGCAAGATGAACTTCGTCGCCCAAGTCAGTCTCAATCTAGCTTTATGTCACTTATCAAATCAGTTCGCTATCAGCTCAAATTTATTGTTTTTTTAACTGTGATGTCATTTGTGTTTCTTGGATATAAAGGCATATCCGGAATGCAAGATGCTGGAGAATCGATAGGACAGCTGCATGCCCAAGGCATGCAGCTAAGTATTAATGCAGGTCAAACTTTAACTGAGTTAGCTACAGCACGTAGTGAGTTATTACTGGCATTTCAACATGATCCTAGCAGTCAGTTTTCTGAAATGCATAACCACCCATTGTCTTTACACATAGCTCAGGCTCAAGCATCGATAAATACTTTAAAAGATATTGTAGAAAATCAAATATTAAGTGCCGATTTAGCTGCAGATGAGCGTCGTCAGGCCAATGAGCTTAAAAGCCTGCTAGATCGTGTTGTTTTGGTTGGCTTCAATCCAACCATTGCAGCATTGCAGCAACAACAATATGAAGAAGCGAATCAGATTTTACTTAGCGAGATTAATCCGCTATTTAAAACGATTACCGCTGAAGCGAAAGAGTTTTTAGATCTGCAAATCGCTGAGGGTGAACACATCTTTAAGCAGTTTAATAACAATATGCAGGTTTATATTGTGTTAGTCGCGCTGTTTTCTAGTATCAGCATGTTAGTTATTACTATTAGCTTGACGCTAATTCGACGCCGTATTGCTAAGTCGGTGGTTGAGCTTGAACAGACTGCGATTAATATTGCTAGTGGTGATTTAACTAAACGTATTGAAATTGGTGGTGACGATGAATTTGCCCATATTGCAGATTACGTCAACCAAATAGCATCTCGCTTCCAGCATGTAGTGCAGAACACTCACGAGTCTACAGCGCGTTTAGCCAGTGCAGCTGAAGAGAACTCAGTGGTTTCGACTCAAACGCAGCGCAATGTGATTGAGCAGCAACAACAAACTCAGCAAATTGCTGCAGCAATTCATCAGTTTACTTCTACCGTAAGGGATGTGGCACAAAGTGCTGAAGCTGCAGCTTTTACCTCTAATGAGGCTAATGATATTGCTAATCAAGGCCAAGCTGTTGTTAATGAGAGCATAGCTGTTATTGAAACTCTATCGGTTGAAATGGACGGTGCGACAGAAGCAATGCATGTATTGTCCAAGTCATCTGATGAAATTGGCTCAGTAGTTGATGTTATTCAAAGTATTTCAGAGCAAACAAACTTACTGGCATTGAATGCGGCGATTGAAGCTGCACGTGCGGGCGAGCAGGGCAGAGGTTTTGCGGTTGTTGCCGATGAAGTCCGTAGTTTAGCTAAGCGCACACAGGACTCGACTGAAGAGATCCAAAAGATGATCCAACGTTTGCAGCTTGGTGCTAAAGACTCGATGTTAATGATGGAGCGCGGTACAGAGCAAGCTAAGCTGAGTGTGGGTAAGTCACAACAAGCGGGTGAAGCCTTGCAGCAAATTATGGCGAGTATTGAACAAATTAATGCGTTGAATACTCAAATTGCGACAGCGTCAGAAGAGCAAAGCTTAGTGACCGAAGAGATTAACCGCAACATTACTAATATTAGTGATATTTCGGATCAAACCGCCGCTGGTGCTGAGCAAACTCAAGCATCGACTCATGAGCTTGCTAGCCTTGCTGAATCTATGCAACAAGAGATTGCTTACTATCGAGTGTAGCAGGCGAGTGGTATAAAAAATGAGATAACAAAAAGGGCTGTCAGTGACAGCCCTTTTTTTATAAGCTAACTCTCGGGGAGAGAGTTAGCTTTAATTGCTTAGCCTTCTAGCTTGGCAAGCTCAGCTTTTTGCTCAGTAAGCTTGTCCATATCGCGTTGATATTCAGCTTGCTTAGCGCGTTCTTTTTCAATAACGGCTGCAGGTGCTTTAGCAACGAAACCTTGGTTTGATAGCTTACCTTCGATACGTGCAAACTCAGCTTGTGCTTTTTCTAATAGCTTGTCGATACGGGCTACTTCTTTAGCAACATCGATTAGGCCTGCCATTGGGATCAATAGCTCCATGTTGCCGACAAGCTGCGTAGTCGACATAGGCGCAGTTTCACCGTCAGCTAGAATCGTCATAGACTCAAGCTTAGCTAGGGTCTTGAAGAAAGTTTGGTTAGCTTCAAGGCGAGCCTTATCTTGCTCACTCACGCCACGTAGTAGTGCGTTTAGTGGCTTAGATGGGGCAATGTTTAGCTCAGCACGGATGTTACGTACAGCAACAATCACTTGCTTAACCCATTCCAAATCTTCCATTGCTGCAGCATCAACTTTATCAGCTTGGAACTCAGGGAACTGAGCAAGCATCAAAGTATCGCCTTCAACACCAGCTAGCGGCTTAACACGCTGCCAGATAGTTTCAGTTAGGTATGGCATGATTGGGTGCATTAGACGCTGCATCTGCTCAAGTACGTTAACCAAAGTATGGCGAGTACCACGAAGCTGTGCTTCAGTGCCACTTTGCATCACAGGCTTGGTTAGCTCTAAGTACCAGTCACAGAATTGGTTCCAGGTGAACTCGTAAATGGTGTTAGCTGCTAAGTCAAAACGGTAGTTAGCCATGTGCTCGTCATAGGCCTTAACGGTTTCATTGAACAAACCGATAATCCAACGATCTGCAAGAGATAGCTCCATCTCACCGCCATGTTGGCCGCAGTCTAGTGCTTCACCAATTGCATCATCGCTTGCATCATCCGCTTGTACTTCAGTGTTCATTAACACGTAACGTGATGCGTTCCAGATCTTGTTACAGAAGCTACGGTAACCATCTAGGCGTTTCATGTCCCAGTTGATGTCGCGGCCAGTTGATGCCATAGAGGCAAGAGTAAAGCGCAGTGCGTCAGTACCGTGTGCTTCAATACCGTCAGCAAACTCTTTACGGGTGCTCTTTTCAATCTTAGCCGCAAGCTGTGGCTGCATCATGTTGCCAGTACGCTTTTCAACTAAAGATTCAAGATCGATACCATCAATCATGTCTAGTGGGTCAAGTACGTTACCCTTAGACTTAGACATCTTGTTACCCGCTTCATCACGGATAAGACCGGTAACATATACCGTCTTAAACGGAACTTGCGGCTTGCCGTTTTCATCTTTGATAAAGTGCATGGTCATCATGATCATGCGGGCAACCCAGAAGAAGATGATGTCAAAGCCCGTTACCAACACATCTGTTGGGTGGAAAGCTTTTAGCTCAGCGGTATCTTCTGGCCAGCCTAGTGTTGAGAAAGTCCACAATGCAGAGCTGAACCAAGTATCTAGTACGTCAGCGTCTTGGCGTAGAACCACTAAATCGTCAAGCTTGTGCTTAGCACGTACTTCAGCTTCATCACGGCCAACGTAAACCTTACCGGCTTCGTCGTACCATGCCGGGATACGGTGACCCCACCAAAGCTGACGTGAAATACACCAGTCTTGAATATCACGCATCCAAGAGTTGTACATGTTCTCGTATTGCTGTGGTACAAACTTGATGTCACCGTTTTCAACGGCTTCCATCGCAGTCTTAGCCATAGGCGCAACAGCAACATACCATTGGTCTGTTAGTAGTGGCTCGATAACAACGCCAGAGCGGTCACCATATGGCACCTTCAATGCGTGTGGATCGATTTTGCCTAGTAGACCTAATGTTTCAAATTCTTCAACAATAGCTGTACGAGCCTTGAAGCGATCAAGACCTGCGTAACGCTCTGGAAGGCTGTTATCTAAATCGTTGTTGGCTGTGCCGTCAGTGTTTACAACTTCAGCGCTTGAGCGAATAGCCGCATCAATCGTTAGAATGTTGTACATAGGCAGCGCGTGACGTTTACCAACTTCGTAGTCGTTAAAGTCGTGTGCAGGAGTGATCTTCACACAACCTGTACCAAACTCCATATCCACATAATCGTCAGCAACGATTGGGATAAGACGGTTTACGATTGGTAGTAGAATAAACTTACCAATAAGTGATTGGTAACGCTCATCGTCTGGATGAACTGCAACTGCGCTGTCACCCAGCATAGTTTCAGGACGAGTAGTCGCCACTTCTAGGTAATCTTTACCGTCAGCAGTTAAGGCGCCATCAGCTAGCGGGTAGCGGAAGTGCCACATGCTGCCTTGCTTTTCTTTGTTCTCAACTTCTAAGTCTGAGATCGCAGTGTGTAGAGTTGGATCCCAGTTTACTAGGCGCTTACCGCGGTAAATTAGGTCATCTTCGTATAGACGTACAAACACTTCTTGTACGGCATCAGACATGCCTTCATCCATAGTGAAACGTTCGCGATCCCAATCGACAGAAGCGCCAAGACGACGTAACTGTTTAGTGATGGTGCCGCCAGACTGTTCTTTCCAGTCCCAAATACGGTCGATGAAGTTTTCACGGCCAAGATCGTGACGGCTTAAGCCTTCTTCAGCAGCAACTTTACGCTCAACCAACATTTGCGTTGCGATACCAGCGTGGTCAGTACCGACCTGCCAAAGGGTGTTTTTGCCCTTCATACGTTGGTAACGAGTCAAGGTGTCCATGATGGTATCTTGGAAGGCGTGACCCATATGCAAGCTACCCGTCACGTTTGGTGGCGGGATCATGATGCAATAGTTGCCTTGAGACTCATCGCCGTGTGGCTTGAAGTAACCTTTCTCTTCCCAGTTTTGGTAAAGAGACTGTTCTATAGACTGCGGGTTATATGTTTTTTCCATGGGGCGTGTTTATCTCAAACTAAAAATTAATTGGTTGTGCTGCTAAATCTTGGGTCGTTAAAGCTATCCCAAGGCTGCGATACTGCCGATAGCGATCACGAGCAATCGCTTTATTGCTATCGTCATTGGCAACGAAATCGATAATCTGTTCAAAGTTTACCGCAAATTGCGGCACTTGGTCTGCAAGATTAACCAGAAGATGACGTTTTTTGTTGGCGCCAAGCCTGTCAAAGCCTATTTCTACCGGAGCGCCGCCTAATGGACCTTCACCTTTAAGGTTATGTGGTACAAATGATTGCGGCTCAAATTGCCAAAGTAGCTCATCAATCGCATAAGCTTGCTGTTGATCTTGGCAATGAATGTAAACCAACTCTTGAGCAGAAAAAGCTCTCTCTGCCAGTTGGCAAGCAACAAGATACACTTGCTCTAGCGCTGATTTTGATTGATGAGGTACCTGTCCGGCACCTTGAGGCATCAGATAAAACAGAGCTTGCGATTGGCTAGAAGACACACTAGATGACATAGTTGTTTATTAGCTTGGCTTTTTGGCTGACGAAAGAGAGGATTTTACACTAAAAGTCGCTCAGAGATCAGCCTCTAATCATGGATTTCTTTCACGCTTATTTGAGTTTACTGTTGAGCTAATAAAGAACGCGCTTTTTAGCCTCTATTTCATGCTTAGCTAACGGGTTAATTTTACTAATTGCAGCGCTGTGGTTACACTCCATGCAACTGTTGTAAATAGTCCATATTATGAATTTTTCCGACCTAAATTTAAGCGCTCAAATCCTATCTACATTGCCGAGTAAGTTAGCTATTGCAACTGAAATTCAAAGGCTTGCGATTCCTGAAATATTAGCGGGTAACGACGTGCTAGCACTAGCACAAACAGGCAGCGGTAAAACTTATGCCTTTGGCCTGCCGTTACTAGAAGCTATTGCATCAGCTAAGGTCACTAGCTGCGAAACCAAAGATTTAGTTAAAGCACTTATATTGGTCCCCACTCGTGAGTTAGCTCTGCAAGTGGCAGAATCGCTTGATGTTGTGTCGTTGGACACCGAGATAGTCGTACTGTGTGGCGGAGTCGATAAGGCGCTGCAAATAACTGCGTTGCAGCAAGCAAATCAGCTGCATAAGTCGCAGCTTGTTGTGGCTACCCCGGGAAGATTACTCGATTTTTTGCGTGAGCAGCATTTATCGCTGAGTGGATTAAAGCAGCTTGTTCTTGATGAAGCAGATAGATTGTTGGAAATGGGCTTTTGGTCAGATTTGGAGCGTATTCTTGAGTTTATGCCAAGCAAACGCCAAACCTTGTTGTTTTCGGCCACCCTTGCCCCCGAGTTAAATCAAAAAGCGCTGAAATTACTTAATCAACCTAAAATGCTTGCTGCGCAAGCGGTGAATAGCGTGACTGCGGATATTAATGAATCACTTTATTTAGTTAATAAAGGTGATAAAGCGAGAGCATTAGCCGCGTTAATTGATAAACACCGATGGCCACAAGTATTGGTATTTATTAATGCTAAAGACGATGCGGATAAATTGGCAAAAAGGCTAGTTAAAGCAGGCGTAAATGCTGCGGCATTGCATGGTGATAAAGAGCATCAGCAGCGTCAGAAAACACTTACCGCTTTTAAGTCTAATGAGCTACAGGTGCTAGTAACCACTGATCTGTTATCTCGTGGTATTCATGTTGATGCGCTACCTGTAGTGATAAATTTTGACTTACCAACCAATGCGCCTGTTTATGTGCATCGTATAGGCCGCACCGCAAGAGCAGGAGCCAATGGTTTAGCTATTTCACTAGTCTGCCATGGTGAGACTGAGTATTTAAAAGCGATTGAGTTATTTACTGAGCGAAAACTTAGCCTTAAAGAGCTTGATGGTTTTGCGGTGACAGATAAGCCTTCAACAGGAGCAAGTAAGCGTGCCCCTCGAGATAAAAAGGCTAATCGTCGTAGTCAAAATAAACGCAGTGCTAAAGATTTTGTCAGCAAAAAGCCAAGGCCGGCAAAATAGGTGATAGTTAGGCTATATTGGGTATTTTTCCGTGCCCAAATGCCGGGTGTTTAGGCTTTTCAAAAAAAATTAGCGTTTGTTTAATGCAAAGAGTATCAGTGAGCTTTAGTTTGTAATTGATAAAAAATTAATCGCTCACATTGTCTAATTTATTAGCTGGTAGGTTTTTAGCATTGCGGATATACTCCGCGCTCGCGCAAATACTGATCGATATTATACTTATATCTACGGCGAGAAACTTGGCTGCCAGCAAGCAAATATTGTTAGATAAAGTATAGAGATAGGTGTGTTTTTTAGTTTTAGAATAGGTGCTAAATGAGCTTCTTTGATAATGCTGTAATTGTATTGCTCCTGATTGGAGTCAGTTGTTTTTTTTCGATGTCGGAAATTGCGCTGGCGGCTGCCCGTAAAATTCGCTTACGTCAATTATCGACAGAAGGTGATATTCGCGCTGATAAAGTTCTGCTACTACAAGAGCAGCCAGGTAACTTTTTTACTGTGGTGCAAATAGGTTTAAACGCTGTTGCTATCATGGGTGGTATTGTCGGTGAATCAGCTTTTACTCCACATATTCATGCGTTTTTATCTTCTTGGTTAACAGGGCCTTGGTTAGATAAAACCAGCTTTCTATTATCATTTGTGCTGGTGACAAGTTTATTCATTTTAATTGCCGACCTTATTCCAAAGCGCTTAGCGATGGCATTTCCAGAGAAAGTCGCTATGACTTTTGTGGGCCCAATGATGGTCTGTATCGTGGTATTAAAGCCGCTAGTATGGTTTTTCAACGGTTCTGCAAACTTGGTATTTCGCGTGTTTCAAGTACAAACCGCACGTAATGACGCCGTGACCTCTGATGATATCTACGCGGTTATGGATGCTGGCGCTGAAGCGGGGGTGCTAGATAAAGGCGACCAGCTGATGATGGAAAAAGTGTTTGAGATGCAAACCATTCCAGTCACCGCCGCTATGACAGCTCGTGAAAGCTTAGCTTACTTTTTACTGCAAGATAATGAGCAAGAAATTAGACGTAAAATCGCTGAAGATCCGCATTCAAACTTTTTAGTCTGTGATGAGCAGTTAGATACAGTTGTGGGTATAGTTAACGCTAAAAAGTTACTGATTTATCTGATTAACGGCGAAAAAATTAGCCTGACAGATAAGAGCTTAGTGACTAACTGTTTTATCATTCCAGACACGCTAACTTTGTCTGAATCTATGGATTATTTTAAGAATAGTCGTGCCGATTTTGCAGTTGTCATGAATGAATACTCTTTAGTTGTGGGGGTTGTTACTGCTAAAGATCTGCAAGATGCGGTGATGGGCGCCTGGTCATTACCTGAAAGCGAAGAGCAAATCATCGCCCGTGATGAACGTTCATGGTTGATGGATGGTGTTACCCCAATAACGGATGTGATGCGTGCACTAGATATCGAAGAGTTTCCGCAAAATCATAACTATGAAACCATCGCTGGTTTTATGATGTTTATGCTGCGGAAAATTCCGAAGTGTACAGACTCTGTGAATCATGCAGGCTTTAAGTTTGAAGTTGTCGATGTTGATAGCTACAAGGTTGACCAGCTATTGGTAACCCGAATTGACGATATAGTTGTGACTGAAGTGGTTGAACCAAAAGCCTAGTTTCAAGTGAGTTTAAAGTAAAAGGCTGCTAAGTCATTAGCAGCTTTTTTGTATTTGTTGTTTCTGTTTATCTATTTAGTCATCTATTTCGGTTTCACGCCTGTAATTTCGATACTTTTGCATGCTGTAGAGAGCTTTTGGCATACAAGTCGCTATTATAGGCTAAAGTGAATTTCTCAAACTCATACTCTTCTGCAGGGCGATGAAAGTAGTAGCCTTGATAATAATCACAGCCTATCTGACTTAATATCTCCTGCTGCGCTTTCAGCTCCACCCCTTCGGCAATAACGTCTAAATCTAAACATGTAGCTAAGTTAACGATAGTTTTTGAGATCGCGATGTCATTGTCGTCACTAAGCAGATCTTTTATAAACGACTTATCAATTTTTAGTTGAGTTAATGGCAGTGACTTTAAATAACAAAGAGATGAAAAGCCGGTACCGAAATCATCAAGAGAAAACAAAACACCGCAATTGGCTAAATCATTCATAATTGCAATTGTCGCGTCGATATTTTCAATAAAGATACTTTCGGTAATTTCTAGTTTTAACTTGCCTGCTGGAACTTGATAAGTGCTGAGTAGCTGCTTTACATAGTCGGTAAAGTCTTCATGTAATAACTGCATGGTGCTTACATTAATCGACAAGGTTAATTGTTTAAATTCTTGTTGTTTCGACCATTGCTGCAGTTTTTTACAGCCATCAAGTAATACCTTGTTACCAACCGGAACAAGTAGGCCGGTTTCTTCTAGCTGTGGGATAAAGTCATTGGGATAAACCAAGCCCTTTTGGGGATGAAACCAACGGAGCAAGGTTTCCGCGCCAATGACTCCTTGCTCTGACGATACTTGAGCTTGAAAAAATATTTGAAACTCTTCATTAATAATTGCTTGTTCAAGGTCTTTTTCAGTTTGTTTACGCTGTACAATTTTAGTTTGCATTTCTGGATCGTAAAAGCTGATGTTATTGCGGCCCGATGCTTTCACTTTATACATCGCCAGTTCTGCCTGTTTAATTAGGTCCTCAATATTGGTGGCACTTTCGCCGAATAAGGTAATGCCTATGCTTGCAGACAGCTTAAAACTTTTTGAGTCGACATTAAGAGGCTTTTGAATGTTGTGCAGCAACTTACGTGCGACTGATTTTGTTTGGGTGATAGCTTGAAACTTTTGCGGCGATGCATGAGGGATGAACACGATAAATTTGTCACCGCCTAGCCGACAAACGGTAAATTCAGCATCTAAGCTTTGAGTGATTCTATTGGCGAAGCTAATCAACACTTGGTCACCGACACTATGATTGTTTATATCATTGACTTCTTTGAAGTGGTCTAAATCAATAAATAACAGAGCGCTGTATGACTTTAAACGGCGGTTCAATACCAATGATTGGCTGATCCTATCTTGTAGTAGTTGGCGATTTGGCAATTTAGTGAGATGGTCAAAATGGGCCAACTCATAGATTTTTGATTCGCTTAACCTCTTTTGAGTGATATCGATATTGGAGCCAACCATACGAATAGGCACTTTATTGCTATCAGTAATCACCTTTGCTGAAGCTTGTATGCTTCTTACCTCACCGTCGTCTCTAATTATTCTAAATTCACTATTAAAGTTCTCGCCGGTATTTATTGAGCGATGAAAGTCGCTTAGCGCCTGTTGTTTGTCTTCGGGGTGAACTGCGTTTTCCCAGATAATATAAGCAGCCTGGGTCTCTTCAGGGCAAATTCCATAAATACGATACATCCATGAGTCCCAAACTAATGACTGTGTTTTTAAGTCAAAATCCCAAATGCCGATTTTGGCTGCATCTGCGGCAATGGCTAGACGTTGTTGGCTGTTGAGTAACTCTTGCTTTGCTTCTAGCTCATCGTGACGTACAAGAAAGTAATTACGATTATTGATTTGAATTTTATTAGCAGAGAGTTGGAAATAATGACGGCAGCCTTGGTTGTCGTAGCTATATTCCACCTGAATATCGTTAAGCTGTTGCTTTAGTGCTTGCTGTAGGCTTTGTATGACATGATTTGGCACAGTGGCAACATTTAAAGCAATGTCTGGGACAGCTTTTGAATGGGCACATTCTTGAGCGTGACAGGTTTTAAAGTGGAGTGTTAAATAGTTTTCGCCAATCCAATTGTTGATATTAAACGGCTCAAAACATGCAAATTGCTCCCAGCTGCGATTAACTAATTGGATCACGCCTGAGTCATCGATAATTGCTATTGGGCTTGGTAATAAGCTAAATGCATTTGCATATTGCTCGGCGGCTTCTGGTTGGAGGCATACACTATTCACAACATACTATTCCTTCAGTCTATGTGAGTAACACGTGGCTTATCGAGTGTTAGACAACAAGTATCCTTTTGATGTTGTTAGAAAAACGATTGCAGCACAAATTAAGGTTAGCTTATAAGTATCATTTACGCCGATTTTTATAGTGATTTTGGTGGCTTTTTAGCCGATTAATGATTGCAAGTCAGTCGTTAGGTTGGCTGTTGAAGGGTAGGGATGAGCTTTATAAAGCCTATAATATGGCTACTAGAATTGGATGCTAGTTATTCTAATAAGCTTCAGCTTCAGCTTCAGTTAGGCATAATAAGCGCCAACTTAAGCTGGATTGATTCGCTAATAGGGGCTCGCAAGCTGCTCTTTTATGACTTTGAGTTGCCAGTCGTTGTGCCACTGTTTTAAGCGCTCAGCAGACATAGGCGCAGCAATAAAGTAGCCTTGGGCTAAGTTACAATCAAGCTGTTGTAGGTGACGCCAAAGAGCTATGGTTTCAACACCTTCTGCGACAGATTCTAGCTGTAAACGCTGACTTAGTAATAAACATGCTTCAACAATCGCGGCTGCTGTTTTGCTGCTTTCCATTGGCCTGATAAAGCTCATATCAATTTTCAATGAATCAAAAGGCAGGGTATCTAGTAGTGAGAGTGACGAGTAGCCAGTACCAAAATCGTCAATCGATAAATTAAAGCCGTGCATGGCTAAACGTGAAGCCGATTCGAGGGCGCGTCCTGTATTTTCTAAAGCATCCGATTCGGTAATTTCAAAGTAAACCTTTTGACTTAAATTTGGGTGTCTTTCAGCAATATTAAGCAGCTTATCAACAAAATGGCTATGCATTAATGTTGTGGGGGTGATATTAACCGCTACAGATCTGCCCAAGAGTTCCGGTTGCTTGCTAAGAATGTATTCAATACTGAGCAGTGCGAGCTCGGCATCTTTTTGCATTTTGCTCAATAAAGGTAGAAAGCTTGCTGGCGGTAAAACGCCAAGCACAGGATGAATAAAGCGGATTAAAGCTTCGCAACCACGCCATTCGCCATTATCGAGATCAACAAGTGGTTGAAAGTAGGGTCTAATCCAGCCTTGTTCTAAAGCGTGAACCAGCTCTTTCTCAGTAAAATCTTTATTTTTAAGCGTATTATTAACAATAAATGTTGTGTTACTTTGCTGCTCTAGGTGGGCTAACTGTAGTAGCTCTTTGAGTATTGTAATTTTAACTGGCTTACTTATCGCACCTATCACTTTTAGGTGGTAGCTCAAACACATTTTTTGCACTGTATTCAGTACTATGTGGTTACTCGCACTCGTAATAATAATTGAGCCGTTAAACGAGAGCTCACTGATATAGCCAAGAAAAGTAATGCCGTCCATTTCAGGCATTTTTAAGTCGCAAAGTAATACATCAGGCTTAAAGCTAGTCATCAGTTTTAATGCTGCTCTGCCTGAAGAAGCGGTTTTAATTTCACTAATAACCGGTTGCTCAATTAGCGCGAGTTGCATCAGCATCGCTTCGCGTTGAAATTCATGATCTTCAATAACCAAAATTTTCATTACAATTGCTCCACGACTATGGTTATTTGCGTCATAGTCTGCTCAAGTGTAGTCAATAGCTGCTGGCAAAGGTTTAGATCATGGGCAACTGCGGTTGCTTCTAGTTCTTTGGCTACTAGTGCTAAAGCCTGTGATTCTATCACGCCTGCTGCGCCTTTGAATCTATGAGCAATATTTCCGATAGCATCAAAATCTGCATTAACTACAGCCCGTTGCAGTAAGGGTAAGTCTTGCTCTGAGGTGGCAATAAACTTATTTAATAGACTAATACAAATAGCCATATCGCCAAAATTGCCGACGAGTGCATCAAGGTCAATAACTGGCGCTAATGTATCTTCAGCAGGCGTTGGCGCAAGTTTATCTAGTAGATCGTCAGCTTCTGCCTGTTGAGTCTCAGCTTGAGTAGCCTCTGGAGAAACGTTTTCAGTTGTTTCATCTGTGCAAGTCGCCATATTATTTAAATGAGTTTGTAGCACTTGACTCAGCTGGTTTAGGCTAATTGGTTTAATTAAATAATCATCGAAACCCAAGTGCTGACAGCGCTCTTTTTCGCTCGACATAGCATTAGCGGTAAGTGCAACGATTGGCAAACGTGGTAGTTGCAATGAGCGCTCATTTTCACGAATAGCATTGACTAGTCCATAACCGTCAAGCTCCGGCATATGGCAATCTGTTAGCAGTAAGTTGTACTTTTGCTGGTGGTAAGCCGTTAGGGCTTGCTGACCATCATCAAAAATATCGCCAACATAGCCGAGTTTACTTAGCTGCATTCGAATAACATCTTGGTTTATAGGATGATCTTCTGCCACTAAAACTAGCTTATTTTGCTTAATAGCTTGCTCACGGCTAAGACTTTTCTGTTTTGAGGCTTGTGTTGCAGCGTACTTACTTTCGAAGAACTCTGGTTTAGTGATTAAATGCAGTAAGTGATCTGGGATCAACGGGTTAACCGATAATGCCCAGCCAAGTTTTGCTGGCGTTGGTGACAGCATGCTTTGGGTTTTCAGAACAATAATCTGCACGCCAGCTAAGCTGCGTTTTAGCCAGCTTGCGGTAATACCTTGCTGCTCACACCACTGATTTTCAAGTATTAAAATATCGAGTTTATTGATGGTTGCCCAAGAGGCCAGTGATATTTTATTGTTTAGAGCAGAGAGATCGAATGTACTGCAATGCCAGTTTTTCAGATAATCAGAGAGCAGGTCATAACTACTTGCATCACTGGCAAGCACGCCGCAACGTTTTTGTACCAGTGTCGGCACTTCTACTGCTACAACAGGGACATTTAGGTTGAATTTAAATGTACTACCTTGGCCGCGACAGCTATTAACAGCTATTTCTCCCCCCATCAATTTGACTAACTGCTGACAAATTGAGAGTCCTAAACCGGTACCGCTAAAGCGTCGTTCACTGCTTAGATCGACCTGTTCAAACGGCAAGAATAGTTTGCTTATGTCGCCTTCTGAAATGCCCATACCGGTATCCGTAACGGCAAAGCTAATGGTTTGCTGTGTGTCCGTTGATGACAATAGATCTACAGACAACCAGATCTCGCCTTCACAGGTAAATTTAGAGGCATTATTGAGTAGGTTATTAAGTACTTGCTTTAAGCGTAAATCATCAAGTTTTACCGAATAAGCTAAATCTGGATCTAGCCATAACTTGAACTTAAGCCCTTTGCGCTCAACGTGCGCAATATGCGGCTGCACTAACTCGCAGATAAATGTACTTAATTGGCAATCTGTCGGGCTAAGGCTAAGTTTACCCGCTTCGATTTTAGAGAAATCCAGTACATCATTTACTATGTTGAGCAGATTATTGCCTGAGTGGGTAAGGTTTTTATGGATCCCATATAGTTCTTTGCTGTTTAAATGAGGTGCCATCAGCTCTAAAAGGCTTAACACCCCGCTAATTGGGGTACGGATCTCATGGCTCATCATGGCTAAAAAGCGTGATTTTGCTTCGGCTGCTGATTCTGCTAGCTGACGAGCTTCATTAAGCTCGGCCTGCTTTTGCTTGATTAACGATATATCGACAAGGGTATAGGTCCAGTGACGGTTTTTACTGACTAAGGTGCAGACACCGGTCACTTGGAACCAAGATGACTGGCCATTAATATTCAATTTCAGCGTAGTGTAAAGCGAATCAGAAAAGCGCGATTCATCTATATCATTTAAGAAATCGTGTTCTTCTGCATGTTTGCTTAAAAACTCCATAAGCAGATGGGGAGTTTGGTACAACTGCTCGGGAGTAATACCTAGGTATTTTTCAATATTACTGCTGACATAGCTCCATGAAATATCATCAATGTCATCGCCATAGCGAATTAGCTGCGCGACAATACCACCAAAGTTACTGTTAACTAATCTAAGTTCTTTTTCGACGCTGTGCCTTTGAGCAATCTCTGCTTTTAGCTTCCTATTGGAGTAAACAAAAACCAGCAAGCTTGCACAAATACCGGCTAACACTAACAGCATCCAGCTAGGTATTTTGGTAAATGAGAACTCGCTATCAATCTTAACGTCGTTCCACTTGTGATTAATAGCCTCTAGCTCTTCCTCGGAAATAGAAGTGCTGGCTTTATTAAGAATGGATAGTAAAACCGGTGCGCTTTTATTTACGCCAAAGCTGATTGCGCGAGTATGTTTACCGATAGGGTCGTGGATCACCTTAAGTTGGCCAAAGTATCTTGGACCAATAAGGCTGTTAGCTTTAGATAAAGGTAAAATGGCAACATTAACTTTATTGTCAAGAACCGCATTTAACATGTGTTTAGTTGAACCAAAACTATACACTTCGGCACTCGGAAAATGTGGTTCAATGTTGTTTAGTTTTTGGTGACCACTAAGTACGCCAAGTGTACTGGTTTTGCTTAAACTTAGCGTATTTGATTTTACCGATGTAACAGCTATCCATGGATCTCGCATATACGCGGAAGTACAGCTTATATAAGGAATATCCTGCTCTTTACAGGTGTAAGCAAGTATAAGGTCAAACTCACCCTCTATTAACTCTGATTCAATCTTATTTCCTGAATAGGCCGTTGCTTCCAAATTCAGGTTGAGCTTTTTTGCCATCATTTTCAAAATGTCGGCACTCATACCATCCATTTCGCCATCGTCATTGGTAAATGCAAACGGATGATTATCTGAGGAGTAAAGTACTTTTATGTTGCGCTTTTCGCGCATCGCATTAATTTCATCATCGGTAAGATTAAGATCATGCTGCTGATAGACATAACGGCTTTGAGATTTGGTTAACCAAGTTTCATATAAACGATTGAAAGTCTTACTTGAAATCAGCTTTAGGCCACGGTTAAGTTCATCTATGAGTTTTTGATTTTTGTAGAGGCCTGCAAAGTGTAAATGATCAAAAGGCATATCATTCAGTAAAGCGATATTGAGGTTATCTGGTGCATTTTGATGAGTGCGTAAATAATCTAAAGTAATCGCATTACCAACGTAAGCGTCGACATAACCTTTTGCGACAGCTGAGTATGCGTCTTGGCTACCGGGGTAATTACTTAACTCAATCTGGCTTGCTGTGGCGCGAAGTAAAACCTCATTAATCGCAAACCCTGCTTCGGTGGCAATATGCTGATCTTTTAATTCAAGCAAACTACTAATATTAGGCTCACGGGTGATGACTGCATTAGGAACCAACATGATGGGCGAACTAAAGCTTAACCAAGTCATTCTCTCGGGGGTTTTGGAAGCTCCCATGATAATGTCGACTTCACCATGGCGCAGTGCTTGATTGACTTCTGCGTAGCATGGGTAGGTTACTACCTCAATTTTATAGCCGCTATTCTTTGCTATTTCTTGAAATATTGAAGGTAATAGACCTATGACCTTTTTATCTTTACTGACATAGGTAAAAGGTTGCCAATCAAATGCAGGATAGCCCACTTTAATAATACGTTCTGAACCTTGGTCTTCAGTTTCTTGAGCAAAAGCACTAAGCGAGGTCAAAAGGAAAAAAAGTATGAGTAATGCCCGATGCATTTTGTCACCTTAAATGGAGTTGCAGCTATAAAAGTAAATTGGTTTGGTGCACTGAGCTGCGAGTATTGATGGTGATGAGTACTCATCAAGATCGTTAGAATTTTGCGGCTGGTGTCGGTATTTTTTATACTGGGCAAGAATAATAGAAGTTAGTGTAATTAGTCTAAACAGTAAAAATTGTGCGTATTGTAAAGATTAAATATGTGCTGTCGATATTAAGGCGCAAATATATTGCCAGTTAGGTCGCAAATTTGAAGTTTTTTTCAGCAGTTTGGGCGTGTATTAGCTAGCAGCTCTATTTAAATGAGCTTATAAAGAGTATCTGATTGAAAAAGTACTCAGGCGCAGCGTAACAAACCCATAAAGGCGAGCTATCAAAAGGGGATTAAAAAGGCCAAACCCACAAAGGTTTGGCCTAATATCAATCACGCGGTAGAAGGCTACAGCCTATTCACCTTGTTCAACACCTGCACGGTTAATTAGGAATTGAGTGAGCAAAGGTACTGGACGGCCAGTTGAGCCTTTGTTTGCACCACTATTCCAAGCTGTACCAGCCACATCTAAATGTGCCCAGTTGTACTTTTTAGCGAAGCGTGACAGGAAGCATGCTGCAGTAATTGAACCAGCAGCGCGGCCGCCTAGGTTTGTCATATCTGCAAATGGGCTTTCCAAATGCTCTTGGTATTCATCCCATAAAGGCATGCGCCAAGCGCGGTCGCCACTTTGCTCACCAGCGTTTAATAGCTCGTGCGCAAGCGGATTATGGCCAGAGAATAGTCCTGATGCATGTTTGCCTAGAGCAATAACACAAGCGCCTGTTAAGGTAGCTGTGTCTACTACCAACTCAGGGTCAAAGCGTTCTACGTAGGTTAACACGTCACATAATACTAGACGGCCTTCGGCGTCAGTATTAAGTACTTCAACAGTTTGACCAGACATAGTCGTAAGGATGTCGCCCGGGCGATATGCATTACTTGACGGCATGTTTTCACAACCCGCCAAAATACCAATAACGTTGATTGGTAGTTGCATTTCACACAAGGCTTTCATCGCACCAATAACGCCAGCAGCACCGCCCATGTCATATTTCATCTCATCCATGGCTTCGCCAGGTTTTAGTGAAATACCACCAGAGTCGAATGTTAGGCCTTTACCAATTAGCACAATAGGCTTTTCAGTATTATCAATTGCACCCTTGTATTCCATAATGGTCATTACTGACTCATTGTGGCTACCACGGCCAACTGCAAGGTAAGAGTTCATCCCTAAGGCTTCCATTTGCTCTTCGCCAACAGTTGTTACCGTGAGGTTTTCGGTATTTTCAGCGATTTGACGAGCTTGAGAAGCAAGGTAAGCAGGATTACAGATATTTGGTGGCATATTGGCCACATCACGACACAGGTGCATACCCGAAGATACGGCCATACCGTGCTCAATTGCACGTTCGCCAACGGTGAGTTCGCGGCGTGTTGGTACATTAAATACCAGTTTGCGTAGTGGGCGACGAGTTTCGCCTTTACGAGTTTTTAGCGCATCGAAGCTGTATAGGCTGTTTTGCGTAGTTTCAACCGCTTCACGTACTTTCCAGTATGTGTCGCGACCTTTCACATGTAACTCGGTAAGGAAACAAACTGCTTCCATTGAACCGGTTTCATTAAGGGTGTTGATTGTTTTAGTGATGATTTGCTTGTATTGACGTTCATCAAGTTCACGCTCTTTACCACAACCGACAAGCAACACACGCTCGCTAAGTACATTCGGTACATGGTGTAGCAACAACATTTGTCCTGGCTTTCCTTCCAAATCACCACGACGAAGTAAATTGCTGATATAGCCTTCACTGATTTTGTCTAGCTGTTCGGCGATACCAGACAAGCGTCTTGGTTCGTATACACCTACAACGATACAAGCTGAGCGTTGTTTTTCTGGACTACCGCTCTTTACGCTAAACTCCATGAGCTCTCCTAGATTCTTAAAGACAAATTTTATTATTTATTAGATAATGTCTGCTTGTGCCCAAAAAGGGCTTGAATATGGCGCACCCTATAATATTCTTTTCAGGTGTTTTCCCTGGCCATGTTATGTAATTGTTGGTTACAAAACTACTAAAAGTAGACAGTCTACATGAAAGTTGTATTGATACCAGCATAAATGAACGTTTGGAGACCGGATCCTCACTGTGATTGTATTTAGATACCTGATTCGAGAAGTTTTAAAAGCACAAATAGCGGTACTTTTAGTCCTGTTAGCTATTTTTATTAGCCAACACTTTGTACGTGTGCTTGCTGATGCCTCTGATGGCGAATTTCCAGCCTCTCTTGTTATGACCTTACTCGGTCTTAACATGCCATTTCTTACTGTCTTGGTTTTACCATTAAGTCTATTTTTGGGTATTTTGTTGGCCCATGGGCGTATGTATGCCGAAAATGAGATGGTTATTTTTCATGGTGTAGGTATCAGTGAATGGTATATCACTCGAGTAACTCTGTTACTTGCGATTACTAATATGCTATTTACCGGCTTCTTATCCGTGTATGTAGCACCTTGGGCTGAAGAACAGCAAAACCAAGTACTCGAAAGTGCAAAGTCTGAAGCAGGTCTTGCTGCATTAACTCAAGGGCGTTTCCAAACTAGCCCCAATGGTAGAGCAGTACTTTTTGTTGAGCGTATTGATCGTGACAACAAGCTTGATAAGGTATTTGTTGCCCAGTTACCCGATCCTAACGATGAAACCGGTGTTGCAAATGTAGTGGTTGCGCGCTCAGGAAAAGTGGTTGAAGACGGCACTGGTGGCCAGCGACTGCAACTTGAAGACGGTGTGCAGTACCAAGGTAACCCGAAGAGAGTTGACTACCAAGTGGTTGAATTTGGTGGTTACCAAATGCAGATTAAAGAGCAAGCTGTTGATGAGCGTCGCCGTAAATTATCTGCCATGCCAATTGATGAGTTAATGAAAATTGATAGCCCAGAGGCTACTGCAGAGTTTCATTGGCGCTTGGCAATCCCACTGGCTATTCCTTTGATGACTTTAATTGCAGTGCCTATGGCGCGAGTGAATAACCGTCAAGGTAAGTTTGCTAAGATGTTTCCTGCGATTTTGTTATACCTTGGCTACTTTGGTTTGATGGTGGCAGGGCGTAAATCACTAGAAGATGGGGTTATTCCACAGTACTTAGGTATGTGGTGGATCCATGCCTCCGCTTTGATGATAGGGATATTGCTCTTGGGTAAAGAGCGTCCAATCGGTGCTAAGGTTTCTGGCCTGTTCAAGCGTAAAAAGGCGGCTAAAGCATGAGAATTTTAGACTTATATATCGCTCGGGTATTGATTAGTACATCGTCTTTAGCACTGCTAATTTTGACAGGATTATCTGGCATTATTAAGTGGGTGGATCAATTACGTGTTGTCGGCCGTGGTACTTATACCATGATGGATGCGGCTGTTTACGTGCTATTTTTGATCCCGCGTGATATTGAACTGTTCTTTCCTATGGCGGTACTGCTTGGTGCGCTAGTGGGTATGGGCATGTTGGCATCAAATTCTGAGCTGGTAGTGATGCAGTCTTCTGGATTGTCACGCTTACAGATCACCATGTCTGCGATGAAAACCGCCATTCCATTGATGATTTTGGTGATGATGCTAACCGAGTGGGTAGCACCTGTTGCCGAGCTTCGTGCTAAAGAAATTAAACGAACCAATGTATCTGGTGGCAGCTTAATCGATTCTAGTCGTGGGATTTGGGCTAAAGATGGCGCGCTGTTCGTCAACATTGGCGGCGCTGCTGATATTAACAATTTGCGTGATATCACTTTATATGAGTTTGATGATACAACTAATTTAACCAGTACTGTTCATGCCGATTCAGCTGAATTTAAAGATGAATATTGGCTATTAAAAGATGTTCGTCGAACCACGCTTAAAAATGAGCAGGTGGTATTAGTGAACCTAGATGAAGATAAATGGATCTCATCACTTACGCCTGAAAAGCTCAGTGTGGTATCGGTAAAACCAGAGGCGCTTTCGATAGAAGGTCTACTGGATTATCTCGACTATTTAGAAAGTAATAACCAAGCCTCTGAGCGCTATGAGCTAGCACTGTGGCGCAAGCTCATGCAGCCTGTTACGGTGGCAGTAATGATGCTGGTGGCACTGTCGTTTGTCTTTGGGCCACTTAGAACAGTCACTATGGGCGCGCGCGTACTACTTGGTGTGGTGGCAGGTTTTAGCTTCTATATTTGTAGTGAGATCTTCGGGCCGCTAAGTATCGTGTATGGCCTGCCAGCCTTTATTAGTGCAGGTATGCCGGCATTGATATTTAGTATCGGCGCGCTGTACTTTATTCGTAAGTAGCAATGCTCAAATAGAAATGCTTAAGTCGAAATGTTTAAGTCATAGCGCTAAGTATTAAGCCTAAGTATTAAGCCTAAGTATTAACATTCAAAATTGAATAGTAAAAAAGCCAATAAACATAAGTTTATTGGCTTTTTTATTGGAAGGCATTAGCACAAATGAGCTAGCGTACAGCTTTATACTAATTGGTATTACACCGCTTAGGTTAACCTAGGCTGATACCATGTTATTCAATAATAGTATTACACACCGCGCCAGTTACGCATTTGATTTGCTTCTTTAGATAGCTCGACCACTTCTGAACGAGTCATCATATCTTGTAGCGCAAGCTTATTGCCGTTTATCAAAATCCATAAATTACCTATGCCAAGTAACGACCAAACTAATCGTGCTGCGGCCGTTATCATACTTAGATTTTGACCGTTTGGATGCTGGATCTTAAGGCGCCATGCACGCATACCTAAGGTCTGTCCGCCATAGCTCCAGAAGCTGATATAAAATAGACCCACACACAGTGCTATCCAGAACTGATAAATACCTTTATAAAGCGGCGTGTTGTTAAGCAAGTCTGAAACATGCTCATAGCCCGTGGTATCAATTAATCCACTGGATGTTAAACCGATAAAAATACCGAACCCAATTGCGCCAGCAACCATGTATACGGCTACCGCAAGAAAAAGGTCATAAACTATCGCGCCAAAGCGTTTAAAAAAACCGGCTCGTGGAAAGTTAGCATGTTCGTTATTAGGCAAATATGAAGTCGTCATTTATATCACTTTTTATTAGGTTTATTGGATGGTGATAACTGCTACTGGCTTACATGTTATGATTTTTTTGGTTCATCTTTATGGTAGTAGATGTCACTAAAGCCAAAACGCGCAAACTCTTTCGCGCGAAAATCTTTAACAGCAGATGAGCCTTTTGAAGTCATGGCGATTTGCTGTTCCATCATTAGGTATCGTGTTAAATCAACACCTTCAGCAGCGGCAACAGCCTCGTAAATGTCGTGGTATTTGTCGTAAGCAAAGTTAATCTCTTTTGCTTGGTTTTTAAATTTGTAAGTAATTCTGGTTGCCATTTTTAGCGTCTCTAATGAAAGTCTGTCTATGATAGCAAATCTCGGCTACAAGGTATAAACCATATAACGCGCATCTTCAGGGTAGGCGGATAGATCTTTGTTAATTTGCTTAGCGATAAAACCTTGTTTACCCCAGTATAGATGTGCGCCTTGCACTGCGACCAATGAAATATTGGGATAATTATTAGTGTTAGCAAAGCTTATTAGCTGATTTAAGGCTTGCTTGCCAGCACCTTTGCCTTGAGCTTTAGCTGATAGCGCAATATCGTGCAGATAGAGAGTATTAGCTTGGTCAATTTTTGCGAGTTGCTGTTCAAGGGAAGGCGGATTATCAAGATACCAAGGGTGGGCAAGGCAATAACCGATAATGCTATTATTTGCTTCAATGATAAAGCAGCTCTCGGGTGAGGCGAGCCACTTACTTTGCAATACTTCAAGCGACTCGGGCTCAATTTGTGGATAGCATTCAAGTTGAATATCAAGGATACAAGACCAATCAGCTTGAGTAATAGGGCGTAAATTCATGTTAGTTGCAATCCTAATACGGCAATGTTGATATAACAGCGGCTCCGACATCGCTTTATAGCCGGAGCAACTGTTATTAACCTTTCTTTATAGGTAACGGTTTTCAAGATGGCGCTTAAAGTGCGCAGGGTTGAGGGAGTCGCCAGTTGCTTGGCGCATTAGCTCGTCAATCGCCAATAGGCTGCCTTTTGACCAAACATTGCTTTGTAGCCAAGCCATAACATCTGCAAGCTTACCTGCCGCTATCGCATTTTCTATGCTGCCAATTTCGGCTTCCATTGCATGTTTAAACTGAGCCGCGTACATTGCGCCTAATGTATAGCTAGGGAAGTAACCTAGCTCACCTACTGCCCAATGTATGTCTTGCATACAACCATTTTTGTAATCACCATCAGTGTTAATACCTAATAGACTTTGCATCTGCGCCGACCAAAAGTCTGGTAAATCGGCTACTGCTAATTCGCCTGAAACCAACGCTTTTTCAGCTTCAAAGCGCAGTAAAATATGGCAAGGGTAAGTAACTTCATCAGCGTCTACTCGGATATGACCCGGCGTTACGCGAGTATAGATATTGGTTAACTGCTCATGGCTTAATGGGCATGCAAGCAGCTGTTTTAAATGCGGTTGAATAAGTTTTAAAAAACCAGGGCCACGGCCGATCTGCATTTCACAAAATAGACTTTGGCTTTCATGTAGCGCCATTGAGCGAGCAAGCCCTGCTGGTTGCCCACGCCAAGCAAGCGGTAAGCCTTGTTCGTATTTTGCATGGCCAGTCTCATGGACAATACCCATCAAGCCACTAGTAAAATCAGCTTCATCATAGCGCGTAGTTAAACGCACATCACTCGCCACTCCGCCGCAAAATGGATGGCTACTGATATCGAGTCGGCCGTGGTTAAAATCAAAACCTAATACCTGCATCACTTCACGGCCTAGCAGCGCTTGATTGGCAGTGCTCGCGCTTGGAATATTAAAGCGTGGCTCTGAGGCTTGTTTCGCTTGTACTTGCTGAATAAGTTCAGGTAACCAGCTTTTTAATTGGCCGAAAATATTGTCGATACCGGCGGTTGTCATTCCCGGTTCAAATTTATCTAATAGGGCGTCATAAGGACTGACTCCTAGCGCTTGAGCGCGAATAGAGGCTTCTTCCTTTACTAATGACATTAGGTTTTCTAGATTAGGCCTAAAGCCTTGCCAGTCGTTATTCTTGCGTTGATCTCGCCACGCTTGCTCACAGTGGTAAGCGGCTTTAGTTTTGGCTTCTACTAAGTCACCAGGTACAGCATTTGCTTGCAAGTATTGGTAGTTGATTTCACGTAGATTGGCACTTTGTTCAACCGTCAGTGACTCTTGCTGGGCCTGAGCAATGGTATCAGCCAACATTGGCGCTGTTTTTAGGCTGTGGATATGCTTTGCAAGTTCGGCCATTGCTGCACCTCTAGCTTCACCACCGCCAATAGGCATCATAGTCGCTTGATCCCAATCACCTAAAGCACTGAGGTGCTCAAAGTGGCTAATGCTCTGAAAATGCTTAGTTAAGGTTTGATAGTTGGGGGCTTTATCTGCGCTCATATTGCTACTGCTTATATTGGTGTAATATCTGCTAATGCTAGCACGCCGTGGCATACACGCTAAGCCTTAACCGCGAAACTTTAAGCTCGCGAGTCTTTATCGCAATTGGTCTCAATTTATACTCTTGTTATCAAAAGACACTGTGTTAACATACTGTTAAGTTTAAGTCTTGCTATTGGGTGGCAAAAGACATTCAAGAGGTTGCATGGGATGCAACTTGCTAAACATCATGGAGGATAAATGGTTGCATTTATGCTGAGCCAAGAAAACTTGCCTTATGCTATTTCGCTAAGTTTAGTGCTGCTATTCGGTTTGCTAGAAAGTTTGTCTTTGGTGGTTGGCACAAGTTTAGTTAGCTTACTGCAAAGTCCTGAGCAAAACGAAACTCCTTCGTTTAATCCTGAGTTACAGCAAGAATCATATACTCAAGCTCATATTAACCCATCTCGGCCACTGCTTCGCTTTGCGAGTTGGCTGTGTATCCACCGTTTACCTGTGTTAATTTGGTTCTCACTTGCTCTTTCTAGCTTTGCTATAGCGGGCTTAGCTGTCAACTTAGTATCCTTAGGCCTACTAATGGGGCTACAACCCCAATACACCAGCTTACCTGTTGCGTTACTGGTGATGATATTGTCATGTCACTTTCTTGGGGAATTCATTGCAGATCGGTTAAGCACTACAATTTCTAACGTGGTGTCGATTGAAGATCTTAATGGTTGTATTGCCAAAATAGGCTTTGCTCGAGCGCAGCAAGGCTTCCCTGGGGCTGCCATCGTGGTTGATCAGCATCGACAAGAGCATCAGATATTTGTTGAGCCTATAACTGTTGGTACTGAGTTTGTGGAGGGCACATCTGTAGTGCTAGTAAACAGGCGGGGTAGAGTATGGCAGGCATTGCCTGTTGAGGCTGACCGCTTGGCTAAGGTGAGTTAACAAGAGATAAAAAATGGCCTGCAATGCAGGCCATTTTTTTAGATTTAACTTATGCTTTCTACGCTTCCAGTGGCAGCAAAATGGTCAGTGCTGGCTGTAAGTTTTTAGGCCAGATTTGGTACGCTTTGTGGTGCTTAATTAAAGACGCTTTTTTGTTACCTGGGCTTAGCAGTAAATTGTGTTGGTAAGCGATTTTGGCAAATAGCATCTCATCTGCTCGTACAAAAACCGTGATAGGTTTTATTAACTCATCACCGACGATACGCTGGGTAAACTGATCATCTGAGATAATTAAGCTATTACAGCCATCGCTATCTAGCTTAAGCTTTTTAGTTACTTCTTGATCGGTAATGACTAGCCACTCTTGTGATTCAAGCTCGGCAATCATGTTATTTATCGAAGTGCCTAAGCCTGTTTGTTTATCCCTGATATAGCTATATTGCGCTTTGATCTTTTCAAGCAATGTCTTTAGTTCTGCCCCCGCACCCATGCTGCGGCCTTGGCGGATCCATAGGGTTAAGTCATCTGCGACGAGCTTAGAAAAAGTACGTTGCTTTAAAGCTGTTACCATCCAACTACAAAGAAAGTGGCTCTCTGCTGCAGGGGTTCTTACGCTGCTGCTCTTGGCGCTTGCTTCAGCTAGTGCTGCTAAACCTGCAGTGGCGAATTCTAAAACAGCTTGGTTATAGGTGATATCTGACATTGGCTCTCCGCCGCGTGGAAGTGATAAAAGATGACGGCGAAGTGATTATACCTAATGTGCGGCAAGTGCGAAATTAACTTAGCCCGTAAACATCTTTTTAGTCGGTTTACGGGCAGATTTTTATTGTTTAATTAAACTTGCTGCAGTCATGATGAGCTCAGGAGCAGGGCGCACTCTAAAGTTGGGGTTTACATATTGAAAATGCACTAAGCCATTGCCATCAGTAATGTACACAGCTGGTACCGGCAAGACTAAGCGCTGCTTGCCTTCTGGTGTTTGCCAAAGTTTGTTCTCAAGTTTCATTTTACTTAGGTAACGATTGGTGACTTTTTCACTGGTAAAGTAGGCCAAACCGAACGCTTTACTGACATCAAGGTTAGCGTCAGATAGTAAGATGTAAGAGAGCTCTTGCTCTGTCATTGACTCTTTTAGTTTGGCAGGCGTATCAGGTGATATGCCGATGAGCTGAAAACCCATGTCTAATAATTGCGGTTCAATCGCTTTGAGTTGTCCCATTTGCGAATTACAAAATGGGCACCAACCGCCACGGTAGAAAAAGATCACGCTGGGCTTACCTTGGGTTATCTGGGCAATATCAACGGGGCGATCGTTAAGATCTTTTAAGCTTGCAGAAGGGATCGTTTGGCCGTTCATGAGTGGCATAACGCTGAGTTCGTCATTGGCAATGGGTTTAGCATTAACGGTATGGCTTAGCGCTAGGCTACTGATCATTAGGGCCAGAGCGGCAAAGGTATTTCTTAGCATTATTATTCCTTTTTTAAAGCAAAATGAGGTTGCGTTTGAGAAGACCGCGTAGAGCGCAAATTGCTTTCATTGCATAAGGAATAATCGCTGCGTACAAAAAAGACACCAAAAGGTGCCTTTTCTGTTTATAAAATAATTCGGTGTCCGTACAGCGATTATTTTATCTTCTTAATTTTTGCTGGTGACGCATTCTTCACTTTAACGCGGCGACCTTGCATGTTCTTCTCTGCAATAACCTGTGCACCAGCATTGTCTACACGCTGCTGTTTCTTGGCAAAACTGCGACGTTTTTGTAGCTGTTTGATCAATAGATCGCGGCTACCCACTTCATAACCTGGAATGCTAATGCGGCGCAGTTGCTGGCCAATTAGCTTCTCGATATCGGCAAGAGTGCGCTCTTCTTCACGGCTTACAAATGAGATAGCAACGCCTGACTTACCTGCACGGCCTGTACGGCCAATACGGTGTACATAATCTTCTGCTAAGAAAGGTAGATCGTAGTTAACAACGTACTCTAAGCCTTGAATATCAAGACCACGTGCAGCTACTTCAGTCGCTACAAGTACGCGCATTTTACCTTCTTTAAACTCACGTAGTGCACGACGGCGGCTACCTTGAGCTTTTTCACCATGAACAACCGCAGTTGGAATACCATCTAGGTTTAGCTCTTTTTCAAGCTTGTCAGCAGCATCGCGAGTAGCGGTAAACACTAGCACTTGGCGCCAGTTTTTCTTACCGATTAACTCCGACAGTAGCTCGCGCTTACGGCGTTGCTCAACTGGGTAAACCACTTGGCTAACAGTAATCGCGGTAGTGTTTTGCTTGTCTGCAGCAATGACACTTGGTTTTACCATCATCTCGTTAGCAAGTTGCTTAACCGCTGATGAAAACGTTGCTGAGAACAATAGGTTCTGACGCTTTTTATTTACTGCTTGTAGGATCTTTTGGATATCAGCACTAAAGCCCATATCTAGCATACGGTCAGCTTCGTCTAAGACCAGAAAATCGACGTTAGATAGACTTAGGTTGCAGGCAGTAAGGTGCTCTAGTAAACGGCCTGGCGTAGCGATAATGATATCTGCGCCGCGCTTTAGCTTAGTTGCTTGGCTATCCATCTTAACGCCACCAAAAATAGTGACTACTTTCATATCTAAGTACTTAGCGTAGTCATTAACGTTATCGGCAATCTGTGCAGCCAATTCACGGGTCGGCGTTAAGATTAATGCGCGCGCGTTTGAGCGGCCCGTTGTGCTTGGGTTATCAAGCATCTTTTGCAAAATAGGTAGTGCAAATGCAGCTGTTTTACCCGTACCTGTTTGTGCACTAGCAAGTACATCTTGGCCGCGACGAACGGCTGGAATCGCTTGCTGCTGAATTGGTGTCATTTTTTCATAACCACATTCAGAGATTGCACGCAAAATCTCAGGAGCAAAACTAAATGATTCAAATCTCATGATTGAGGAGTCCTATGTTCAACAATTCAATTACTAACAGGTAGGCTAGCATTTTTAAAGCCATAAAATGGCGGCCGCGGAGTATAGCAAACTTTTCAACTGACGGGTATTAGATTAAAACCTGTACTTTTACAATATTAGTACGAAGCTAAATAAAAAAGCAGCGCTTGAGCGCTGCTATGATTTACTGCTGTTAGTAAAGTGGCGCTGATAAATTAAATTGCCGCAGTCACCTTATTTAGCCAGTCTAAATCCTCACCTTGCATAAACGGCGTTAGCTTGTCTTTAACTTGCTGATGATATTGGTTAAACCAATTAACTTCAGACTCGGTTAGATACTGTTTATCGATTAAGCGAGCATCCATTGGGATAAAGGTTAATGCTTCAAACTCAAACATTTCACGCTCGATATTAGCTAGTGCTTCACATGGGCGAACAGCAATTAAGTTTTCTAGTCGAATACCAAATTGTTCAGCGCGGTAGTAGCCAGGCTCATTCGATAGCACCATGCCATCTAACAAAGGCACATTTGAGCGACCTTTGGCGATACCTTGCGGGCCCTCATGCACGCTGAGGTAGTGGCCTACACCATGGCCTGTTCCGTGGTCAAAATCATAACCGTGTTGCCATAAGTATTGGCGGGCAAATGCATCGAGCTGCATACCGCTAGTGCCTTTCGGGAATTTAGCTTGGTCGATAGCAATATGGCCTTTTAATACTAAGGTGACCATTTTCTTTTGTTCGGCAGTGACATCACCAATAGCGATAGTGCGGGTAACATCGGTTGTGCCATCTAAATATTGCGCGCCAGAATCGACAAGGTAGATGCTGTTCATCTGCATTTGTACTGGCGTGCCATTATTGTGGTTGTAATGACACATAGCCGCATTTGCGCCAGTGGCCGAAATAGTATCGAAGCTAGGCTCTTGATACATAGGATCGCTTAAACGGAAGCTTTCAAGCTTATCGGCAAGTACCGCTTCATCGTAAAGACGGCTTGCAGCTACTTCACGATCTAGCCAAGCAAGAAAACGACTGACTGCCACGCCATCGCGAATATGACAGGCTTTCATACCGGCAAGTTCTGCTGCATTTTTCTGGGCTTTTGGTAGTGCAACCGGGTCATTGCCAGCAATTAACTGCGCGCCAGCCGCTTTAGCGGTAAGTTGTAGCCATGCATTGCAGCTCTCTGGGCTAGCAAGCACTTTTTGGCCTTCTAATTTGGCAAGCTCTGCAGCTAAATCAGCTTCACTTTTAAAGCTAACGCCAGTGCCAACATGGTCGTTAATATTCTCAGGCAGTTTATTGGTGTCTGTAAATAGCACCATATCGCCATTGGCATGCAATAAAGCCGTACCAAGTACTACAGGTAGGCATGGAATATCTTTACCACGAATATTCAGTAGCCAACAAAATGAATCTAACGCTGAAATAATCGCAACATCTGCACCTTGAGCCTTAATGTCAGCGCCAATTGCGGTGCGTTTATCTAGGCTGCTTCTACCCGCGCTTTGCTCGCTAAACAACATGATTGGGTCTGACGTTGGTGCTGGTCTGTCGCTCCAATTCACATCAACGGGATTATGAGCAACTTGAGTGAGGTTGATTTGCGCTTTAGCTAGATCTGCTTGAGTCTGAGTAAACCAAGCTAAAGTATGTAAACGAGCATCAAAGCCAACATTTGCATTAGCACCCAGCTGATCAATTAACCATTGTGCTTGAGGGGTGTCATATAGGCTTAAGTATTCAAATAAGCTGCCATCAACTTGCTGACGCACTTGCACAGTGTAACGACCATCAACAAAAATAGCGGCGCTTTCCTTAAGGACGATAATCGCGCCGGCAGACCCGGTAAATCCACTGGCCCAAAGCATGCGCTCATTGTGTTCAGGCACATACTCACCTAAATATTCATCGGCACGAGGAATAATAAATGCGTCTAGGTTTAATTTGGCCATTTCACTGCGAATGGCATTTAGGCGTTCTGCAATTATATTTGACATTCAAACTCCATTATTAGCGCACAAGCTAAGGTTTTTACTGAGCTTGAAGCTATTTCTTTTTGTACGAATTTAGCGCGGAGGTTAGCATAAATAGCCACTTCATGGCAGCTACTGCAAAGGATTTATACATTATTGAGTTGTGATAAGTGTGAATCAAACTGGACAAAAAGGCTTGAGGGTTTTAGCTAATATAGCGGCATTTCGCTGGTCAAAAAGTAGTGATTAACATCAGAACTAGTGAGCTTTTACCTGTCAGTTAATCGATTTGTTTACAGTTTTACGCAATTTTGGCTGAGTTAATATTTAGGCAAGTATATGGTGTAAGTCTCTATTATGTTAGTATTTTGTTTGTCGTTAGGATGCGATTAGTCGTGGTGTAACCATGCTTATGGGAGTGCTAAGTGCAAACATTAACAATCGATATTAGTGGTTCAAAAGCCTTATTCGAAATAGAAACACAAGGGCGAGTAGAGCAATATAAAATAGCGATAACAGACGGATTTAATATCAACAGTTTAAATACGCAAATCGCTGAGTTAGAGCAAGACTACGGCCTAGATGATTACGGATTAGGCATAGCTGTACCTGGGTTAGTGCAAGCGCAGCAGTTGGTATCCTGTCAGTCTTTGCCTGGCCTTAAAGGCTTGAGCGGGGATGATCTATTTACAAAAGCTAAACGGGTCATTATTGCAAATGACAGTGATGCCGGTTTACAAGCGTTAATGGACAATAAGCAAGACTGCGAACTACTGGTGATGTGCGATATGGGGATCGGTATGTCTATTGCCGTAAACGGCATGCCTTTTACTGGCGCATCGGGTATGGCGGGCGAGCTAGGTCATTGTCGTATGATGACTGAATCTGGTGAGTTTAGTCTTGAGCAACTCGCCAGTGGCGCTGCGATAAAGCGCCGTAACTGGACTCGCAGCGAAGATATTGCTCGAGCAGGTAGTTACATAGGTCAAAGCTTAGCTTGGGTGGTTAATCTGTTTAACCCATCACATATCTACTTAGCTGGTAGTTTGATGGATAATCCGCATTATTACCAAGCGTGTGTTGCTGCAATTAAAGAGATGGCGTTACCCATTCCTGTAGCAAAGGTAAAGATTAACCGTGTCGATGACCGTGAAACCATGGTTTGCCGCGGTCTGAAAGTGATGCTAAATAAGTAATTTTTTGCATTAACCTATTTAATTTAAAGAGTAAGCTTCGTTGAGGAACTTGCTCTTTTTTATTTCAAATCTAGCAAATTTTATCACCAGTAAAAAACTCCCTTTTAGTCAGTATACCTTCATCTTTGACCAACAATTATTTGCAGTTTGACCTATTAATTACTGACTGATTGTATATTTTATGCTAGAAAGTGTGGCATACCATGAGCCATTACAAATATGGCGATTGCTAGTGGCCTTTATTTGGCACCAGCATGACAAACTACATAATGAAATTTGAAAGGTAAGCATATGACCATAGGTGTTGGCGGTTCTACCGCAGAGCAGGAATTAGCAAAATTAACTGACATGACTCAAGGTGCAGATCCCATTAGTCGTGAAGAATACCAAGCTCGAATCGCCAAGGCGCAAGCCATTATGAACGAGCAAGGTATTGCAGCGATTTACCTTAATGCTGGTACCAACCTTTACTATTACACTGGCACGCGCTGGTACGCTAGTGAGCGTATGGTTGGTGCAATTTTGCCTGCTACAGGCGATGTTGAATATATCGCGCCGGCGTTTGAGGTCGACACACTTAATGGTTATATGGTTATTGGCGGTAAGGTTAATACCTGGCAAGAAGATGAAAGCCCATTTGCACTGTTCGGCAATGTTTTAGCCAACATGGGGATTGAGTCAGGCAATATCGGTATCGATGAGTCTGCAGCCTTCTTTATCTTTGATGGTGTGCGTCAAGAGCACCCACAATATAACTATGTTAACGCTAAGCCTGTGACTGCTGGTTGCCGCATGATTAAGTCTGCAGTAGAGCTAAGCTTGCTACAACGCGCTAAAGATATGACTATGGAAGTACATAAAGCGGTAGCGCGTATTTTGCATGAAGGTATCACGACTAGTGAAGTCGAAGCCTTTATCAATGCAGCTCACATTAAAGTGGGGATCCCAGCTGGTTCATATTTCTGTATCGTTCTTTTTGGTGAGGACAGTGCTTATCCGCACGGGGTTAAATCACCAAAAGCACTAGAACTAAATGACACGGTATTGATTGATACCGGTTGTCAGTTACACGGCTATAACTCAGATATTACCCGTACCTATGTATTTGGTGAACCTAGCCCACGTCAACGCGAATTATGGCAGTTTGAGCAAGCATCGCAAATTGCAGGTTTTGAAGCGGCGCAAATTGGCGCTACGTGTGCAAGTGTTGATCGCGCAGCTCGCGATGTGCTTGAAGCTGCAGGCTTTGGCCCAGGCTATGATGTACCGGGTCTGCCGCATCGTACAGGTCATGGTGTTGGTCTTGATATTCACGAATGGCCTTACCTAGTTTTGAACGATCACACGCCACTTGAAGCGGGTATGTGTTTCAGTAACGAACCAATGCTATGTGTACCAGGTGAGTTCGGTGTACGTCATGAAGACCACTTTTATATGACAGAGCAAGGCCCAGTTTGGTTTACTCAGCCAGCGCACTCAATCGACGACCCATTTGGTTACGAAGCTTAACTAAAGTACGATGCCTTGTATTAAGTCACGAGGCATCAATTGCTATGTGTACCAGGTGAGTTCGGTGTGCGTCATGAAGACCACTTTTATATGACAGAGCAAGGCCCAGTTTGGTTTACTCAGCCTGCGCATTCAATCGATGATCCATTTGGTTACGAAGCTTAACTAAAGTGCGATGCCTTGTATTAAGTCACGAGGCATCAATTGCTATGTGTACCAGGTGAGTTCGGTGTACGTCATGAAGACCACTTTTATATGACAGAGCAAGGCCCAGTTTGGTTTACTCAGCCTGCGCATTCAATCGATGATCCATTTGGTTACGAAGCTTAACTAAAGTGCGATGCCTTGTATTAAGTCACGAGGCATCAATTGCTATGTGTAGCAGGTGAGTTCGGTGTACGTCATGAAGACCACTTTTATATGACAGAGCAAGGCCCAGTTTGGTTTACTCAGCCTGCGCACTCAATCGATGATCCATTTGGGTAAGAAGCTTAATACAGCTAGTTTATGCCAAATAAAAAGCCCGAATGGTTATTCATTCGGGCTTTATTTTTTCATCTAAATAATCAGTATTAATCGATGCTGATTAACTCGACATCAAAAATGAGAGTTGAGCCGCCACCGATTTTTCCAGCGCTGCGGTTGCCGTATGCAAGCTCACTTGGAATAAAGAAACGGGTTTTCTCACCAACGACCATTAGCTGTACGCCCTCAGTCCAACCTTTAATTACGCGATTAAGCGGAAATGCAATGGGCTCACCGCGCTCTACTGAGCTGTCAAATACAGTGCCATCAATTAGTGTGCCGTGGTAGTGCACAGTTACCGTGTCACTCGCTTTAGGGTGTACCGTACCGGTACCTGGTTCTAATACTTGATATTGCAGACCAGATGCTGTGGTTATCACACCTTCTTTTTGTTTGTTCTCTGCTAAAAAAGCGCGACCAATTTCAATATTTTCTTGGGCTGCTTTTTGGTTGTTCATCGAGGTAAAGAAGTAAAAAATAACACATGCGATGACGACAACAGCTAAAATCATTTTCATTTTAAAATCACTTTATTTTGATTAGGCTGCCAATCATAACCAATCCCTCTCAAGAGGTAAATCTAGGTTAAAACGCCGGCCAGTTAGTTGTCGCTTGCATGACATAATTGAGTATGTAGCGATCAAAAAGGTAAATAAGTCCTAAATTACCTATGATTGCTAACCACAAAACTAGTTTAAAGCGTCCCTTCGCTGATTTATGTCTTAGCCATTGCTGAGCGTATAAAGCTCCTGGCCAGCCACCGAGTAAACTAAAAAGCTGCAACTTTGCTTCACTTACGCGCCAATGTTGCAGCCTAGCTGCACGCTTGTCCCACCCATAAGTTAAAAAGGTTATTACACTCATACAGGCGAAATAAATCAGTGGCCAGAGCGGTAAAATCTGCTGTAGATAACCGATAGCGAGCAAACCAATAAATGCTGCGGCAAATAGCAAAGGAGCAGGATGAGATTTAGTTTTTATGTTGTGAGGCTTTTTTAGTGACGCCTTGCGTGCTGTGCGGTTTTTTGCGGAATTTGTTTTCTCTAGCTTTAAGTTGGCAGCAGACTTTATCAGTCGAGCCTTATCTGCGCGAAGCTTACCTTGTTTGTCGGTAGCTAATTCGAACTCAATATGACTACCAATTTGTGGCCTACTGCTTTTACTTGAAAGCGCCGAGATATGCAGAAAAATTCGCGATTTTTGACTATCGCAGTGAATAAAGCCAAAACCTTTCGCATCGTCCCACGACTCTATAAGGCCTATATTCTTTGCCATAGTAATGTTCTGCTTAACGTTAGTGTGATATTCGGATCACAGACTATTTTGGTGTTAGTTAATGATGATAAAAGGACTAAAGCAAACTCAAGTAAAGCGCTTAGCAAGATTCTTCAGCACAGCACTCTTCTTGTAAAAACTGAATAAGACCTTCTAAGCAGTCAAATTGCGGAATACAGTGTAATACTCGTCCTTCACGCTCCTGCTTTACGAGGCCGGCAGACATTAAGCTTGATAAGTGATGTGACAATGTTGAGTTTGGGATTTGTAAGCTCTCTTGTAAATGGCCTACAGGTAAGCCTTTATGGCCAGCTTTTACTAGACATCTAAACAAAGTTAGCCGAGTAGGGTGGCCTAACTCTTTTAGGGCTTTTGCAGCAATTTCGGTGTTCATAAGCTTACTCTTAAAATGTTTCGGTATTATTCGAAATAATAGCAGGGATCCGTCAGCCGACAAGTGTTATTTGTGTCAGCTGGCGTATTCTACCTCAAATAATTTACTGTTTGTTTGGCTTTTCAGAGATCCAAAGTTTGATTGTACCTTGCACAACAGCCACGCCATCGGTGTCGTAAGCGGTTACAGGCACGAGCATATCACCTGGCACCCATTGCTCAGGTTTCACTTCGGCTACACAGGTGATGTCACTACCTGCTTTCGCTGTGTAGTCGACACTCATGCCTTTAGGGATCCAGCGTAAATGATGCGAAATAGAAGCTTCTGCCATTACTCCCATCGCCATTTCAAGCCCGTTGCAGATGGCAATAACATGAACAGTTTGAATATGATTGTGGACTGCTTTGCGTTTTTTTATTTGGCAAACACAGCGATTCACATTTAATTCACTGATGATAGGTTTAACTGTACCGAAGTAAGGCGCCATTCGGCTGACCATTACAGAAAAGATCTTATTACCAAAGGGCAGGCGGCTAACACGATTATAGAGTGACATGACTTTGGTGGGCTTATTATTAATATTGTTATGGCTCATCGATACTTGTCCTTATGTGTTTGCTTTATATGTGCTTGCTACTCGATTAATGATAAAACCTTCTAACTGGTCGGATGAGGTTAACATTGAATTAACATTAATTACTAGTGTCGATTAATCTGTGTACAGAAAATTAAACTGCATTTCATTTCGTTTTGCGGTGAGTGGCACGTATAATTTCGGCCGTTAAAAACATCTCAGTAAATTAAGGATTAAAGTGAATTATTTAAAGACCTACCTCAAGGGGATGGCAATGGGAGCTGCAGATGTGGTCCCAGGTGTATCTGGCGGTACGATTGCATTTATTACCGGGATTTTAGACCCACTGCTTGAAAGCATTAAAAAGATTAATCCTTCTTTATTTGGGGTGATTAAGGAAAAAGGCATTAAAGCAGCCTTTATGCACATCAACGGCCCATTTTTAGTGTGCGTATTTGGTGGGATCTTGACCAGTATTCTTACCTTAGCCAAGTTAATCACTTATTTGCTCGACACGCACCCAATCCCGGTGTGGTCGTTCTTTTTTGGCCTAATTGTAATATCAGTTATCCATATGCTGAAACAGGTTAAGGGTATAACCTTTGCTCGACTAGCTTTGTTCGCACTAGGTGTGGTCTTTGCTTGGGGCATCACCATGCTTAACCCCATTGCGGTTGAGATGACATATCTAAATGTGTTCTTAGGTGGCTGTATTGCGATTACTGCAATGATTTTACCGGGTATTTCAGGTAGTTTTATATTGCTATTACTAGGTTTATATACACCAGTTATTGGCGCGGTGAAGAATTTTGAGCTTGGTATTATGGCTACCTTTGCCGCTGGTGCTGCTATCGGTATTCTGTGTTTTAGTCATGTATTGTCGGCATTGCTGCGTAAGTTCCACGATGCAACGTTAGTCTTTTTAACCGGCTTAATGCTTGGCACACTCGGAAAAATTTGGCCTTGGAAAGAAGTGCTGACTTTCCGTGAAAATTCAAAAGGTGAAATGGTGCCGCTTGATGAGCGTGTTCTGTCGCCAATGCAGTATGAGCAAATCACCGGTCAACCGTCATTACTGCTCTATGCTGTTATTGCTATGTTTGCCGGAATCTTATTAGTGTGGGGCTTAGAGCGGTTCGCTAATAAAAATCGTTAGTACTTAAAATACTCCTAATTAAAAACGCCAGCTATTTAGCTGGCGTTTTTTGTTTAAATTTACAGCGACAAAACACAATTTAGGGATTAAATTAAAACTTGTACAAAAAAGTGATCCTTGTACAAGTATAAGGCGTAATGCACCGTTAATAAGGGAGTATGACTATGAGCCAATTTAATCCAGAAAAAATTCAGATCGGAATAAGTGCATGTTTGTTAGGTGAAAAAGTTCGTTTTGACGGCGGCCATAAAGCATCGAGTTATTGCCGCAAAGAAATTGCACCACACTTCGATTACGTACCTGTATGCCCGGAAATGGCCATTGGTATGGGGGCGCCACGTAAATCTATTCGTTTAGAAAAAGACGGCGACATTATCTTTGTAAAAAGTGCCGATGGTTCGGTTGATGTTACCGAAAAGCTCAATGAGTTTAGTGACAAAAAAGTTGAGCAACTAAACTTTTTAGGTGGCTACATTCTTTGTGCTAAATCGCCGACTTGCGGTATGGAGCGCGTGACAGAATACAAGTATGGCACCAATAATGGCTGGAAGTCGGGTATTGGTGTCTACGCTAGAAAGTTGATGGAGCGTTATCCGCTGCTTCCCGTTGAAGAAGAAGGGCGCTTACACGACCTACCTATCCGCGAGAACTTCTTTACCCGTGTATACGCTTACCATGACTGGCACATGCTAAAAGCGTCTGGTTTTACCAAGAGTAGTATCTTGGATTTCCATGCCCGCTACAAATATATGCTGATGGCCCACAATCCAAAGCTTTATCGTGAGCTTGGACCTTTGCTAGCGGACATGAGCGGCGACTTAGAAAAGATTGCAGACAGCTACTTTACCGGCTTTATGCAGATCTTAAAGATTAAAGCGACCCGCAAAAATCACACCAGTGCGTTGCAGCATATTCAAGGGTATTTCAAAAAGCACTTATCAAGCGCGCAAAAAGCTGAGCTCGCTGATTCGATCCTTAAATACAACCAAGGGTTGCAACCTATCTTGGTACCTATGACGCTGATTAATCATTATCTGCGCGAGTTCCCAACGCCTTATATTGAGAACCAAGTGTATCTTAATCCGCACCCGCAAGAGCTCAAGCTGCGTTATGCCTACTAGGTATAAGTTTGATTGCTAACGAGGAGCACCGCATGGATAAGATTGAGGATGAAGCAATATGGCTCACCATCGGTGATGCTGCTCAGCGGACCGGGGTCAACCCGGTTACCTTGAGAGCGTGGCAAAGGCGTTTTGGCTTAGTTGTTCCTAATCGAACTCCCAAGGGGCATCGTTTATACGGTGAGTCTCATTTAGCCCAAATCGAAGAGATCCTATTTTGGCTAAACCAAGGTGTGGCAATTAGTAAAGTTAAGCCGCTACTCAAGTCGTCGCAAACGCAAGCTGCGGCCAAGCCTTTAGCTAAGCAAGCGTTAACGGCCGAAGAGCAAAACCTTTGGTTAGAGCATATTGAATACCTCAATCAAGCTTGCGTTGATTTTAATGCGGCAGCACTCAACGCAAAGCTTACTGACTTGTCCGGTTTATACCCATTCTCGGTGCTCAAAAACAGCCTTTATTGGCCGTGGCTTAATGGACTTGAAGGGTTGCTGTTCGATAGGCCCGATGCATCATGTGTTGAAGCGTGGGTGATTGACGAATTGTCTGCTCGTATCGCTAAAAGGCGATTGGCTCAACTTCAAGCAGACGCGCAGCAACCCTGCTTATTAGTTGAGTTACAGGGAGCTAAACCCATCAACTCATTGATAATGTCGTTAGAGTTATCGGCTTATCACGTAAACCATAACTTAGTTAAAGTCACTAATGTTGCTGAGCTTAACTTTATTGTGCAGCGACTCAACTGCAGCCAAGTCTTTTTACTGCCGCAGCCGCAAATGACGTCCACTGAAACCCAAGCGTTACAAGATTTTATGATTGGTGCTGGCGCCAAAGTGCATCTGGTTGGCAGTTACGCCAAAGTGGTTAATCGAGCACTCGGCTTGGAACATTGCGATACGGCGGAACTGCTTGTGCAATGTGGTATAGCGGTTCCCAAGCCAACAATATTCCCTCAACCAATATTGTCTGACACCGACACCGACACCGACACTGAGACGGAGAAATAACATGAACCCTCATCACGCTATCGGCAGTCATGCACTTGTTTGGTTTAGGCATGATTTGCGTCTCGATGATAACCAAAGCCTGGTAGCAGCTTGCCAGCATGCAGCAGAGCATCAAGGTGCCGTGCGGGCGATATTTGTGGTAACACCTAAGCAGTGGGCGTCTCATGATGTTGCACCGATTCAATTAGACTTTATAGAAAGGCAGGTGAACCAGCTTGCCATAGAGCTGGCTGAACTTGGGATCCCGTTAGATATTTTTCACGCGGAGGATTTTGAGGCCATACCTGCACTGTTGTCGCAATACATAAACACTTGGAAGATTACTAAAGTGTTTGCTACGAGCGAGCCTGAGTGTAATGAGCAGAGCCGAGATTATGCTGTGATTGAGGCTGGGATCCAGCTTGAGCTTAGCCAGCAACATTGTTTGCTACCGCCTTTATCCGTGCTCAATTTATCGGGTGAAATGTACAAGGTGTTTACGCCTTTTGCTAAAAAGTGGCGTCAGATAGCAAAACAAGATCCTGTCCAAACGTTACCCCGTCCAGAGCCGATTGCGGCGCCATTACCGACACCTAATTATGTTGAGTTTAATTGCACTAAGATCGATAGCGGTCAATGGCAGGTTGGTGAACAGACAGCTCAAGCCAAACTGCGACAATTTGCTTTAGATAAAGTGGCTGATTATCAAGCCAGCCGTGATTTTCCCGCTATCGATGGCACTAGTCAGCTTTCAGCTTATCTTGCTGTGGGCATCATTAGTCCTCGTCAATGTTTGCAAGTGCTGTTAAGCCACTATCCTGATGTGTTAGTGCATGACGAGAGTCAGGGGCGCTGCTGGTTAAACGAGTTGATTTGGCGTGAGTTTTATCGTCACTTGCTGGTGGCGTTCCCTAAGCTTTCTAAACGGGCAAACTTCAATGCATTAGCCAATAACATTAAATGGCGCAACAACCCTCGCGAGTTCCAGGCCTGGTGCGAGGGGAGAACTGGTTACCCATTAGTTGACGCGGCTATGCGACAGTTAAACAAAACGGGTTGGATGCATAATCGTTTGCGGATGGTGACAGCAAGTTTTTTGACTAAACATTTACTCGTTGACTGGCGTTGGGGCGAGCGTTATTTCAGACAGAAACTGATTGATGGTGACTTAGCCGCTAATAATGGCGGTTGGCAATGGTCAGCTGGAACGGGTTGCGATGCGCAGCCTTATTTTAGGGTGTTTAATCCGATTTCGCAGAGTGAAAAGTTTGATCCCACAGGTGCATTTATCCGTAAGTACTTACCAGAGCTTGATGGGGTAGATTTGAAGTTAATTCATAAACTTAAAATACCCGCTCAAGTAGATATTTTTGTTGATACCGCTTATGTTTCACCTATAGTTGATCATAAGTTTGCTAGAGCTCGAGCCATTGATGTCTTGTCTGCGATGAAGAAAGGTGCAGAAGCGATTCCCCCCGGGCTTGATGGACAATCGAATCACGTTAAAAGCGTTGATTTAGATAAGGAGATATTTGGATGACGGCAAACGTAAAAGTGTTTGATTCAGATGCAGCGTCTCATGAGAAGTCTGCAAAAAACTTTGAGAAACAAGCGCAAGAAAGACAGCTTGTCGACAGTTTTATCGATCTCTATCAAAAGCTCAATAAAGACAATTTACATCTTTTAGGGCAAGTTTACAGTGATGACATTGAATTTAGCGATCCGTTGCATCAGGTATATGGTCTCAGCGCGCTGACAAATTACTTCGCTAACCTTTACGCAAATGTTAGCTCAATCAATTTCGATATTCACCAGGTTATCCATGCCCAAGGTGCGGCGACACTAAAATGGACCATGACCTTCACTCACGCAAAGCTCAATGGCGCAAAGCCCATTAGTCTTGATGGTGTCAGCGTATTGTCGCTCAATGACAAAATCTATCAGCACCAAGACTTTTTTGACCTTGGCAGCATGTTGTATGAGCACATTCCACTAGTAGGCCGTCTAGTTAAGTTGGTTAAAGCTAGGGCCTCATAATGAACACAAGCCAAAAGAAAGTACTTATCACCGGTGCGAGTTCAGGAATTGGCTTGCAACTTGCCAAGGATTACCTTGCTGATGGTTGGCAGGTTTATGCCTGTGGTCGTAATCAGCAAGCATTGTCGCAACTTAGTGGCGCCGAAGCATTAGTGTTTGATATTACAGATAACGCAGCGGTAAAGGCGCAAGCTAAAGCGTTAACTGAAACTGGTGTAGATGGATTCGATTTAGTGGTCTTAAATGCCGGAAGCTGTGAATACATAAACGATGCACATCAATTTGATGCCGAGCTATTTGAGCGAGTGATCCGCACTAACTTAATTGCTATGGGTTATTGCTTAGGCGCATTTATACCGCTGATCAAATCTGGAGGTCGTTTAGGGTTGATGGGCTCGAGTGCGGTGTATTTGCCATTTCCTCGAGCTGAAGCTTATGGCGCCTCGAAAGCGGGAGTGCAGTATCTAGCAAGTAGCTTGGCTATTGACCTTAAGCCACACAATATTGGCGTCAGTGTGATTTGCCCTGGCTTTGTTAAAACGCCGCTCACCGATAAAAATGACTTTGCTATGCCAATGCAGCTAACCAGCGAGGAGGCATCTGTTGCTATTCGCCACGGGTTAACTAAAGGGGTTAGAGAGATCCACTTTCCTAAACGTTTTACTTTGTTGCTTAAGTTTATCTCATTATTACCACGAAGTTTGTGGGAGCGGATTAACCAAACAACTGAAGTAGCTCCCCATACCGATTTACCAGCGCACAGCGATAACCAAGCAAGTTCAACAACTGTAGAAACTACAGATAATCATCTAAAAAATAAGCCTGAAGAAGCTAAGAAGGTGTCTCAATGAATATCGTCGACAATAATAAACAATCTAAACGAATTGCAATTGTAGGCACAGGGATCTCAGGGTTGACTTGCGGGCATATTTTGTCGCAAAAGCATGAGGTCACGGTGTTTGAAGCAAACGATTATATAGGCGGGCACACTGCTACTGTCGACGTTGAAGTCGACGGTAAAGAGTATGCCATCGATACTGGCTTTATCGTATTTAATGACAGAACTTATCCAAGATTTGAGCAGTTACTGGCGCGACTTAATGTTAAACCGTTAGCGACGGAGATGAGTTTTAGTGTGCACAATGCTAACACGGGTCTTGAATATAATGGCAACACTGTTTCTAGCCTGTTTGCACAAAAGCGCAATATTTTTAACCCCAAGTTTTGGTCTTTTATCTTAGAGATTTTGCGCTTTAATAAGTTGTGTAAGCAAGCTTTCGCAGATGACAATTACCAGTTTCAAACCTTAGGTGAATTACTCGATCGCAAAGGTTTTAGTGACTTTTTTAGTCAGCACTACATTTTGCCTATGGGCGCTGCTATTTGGTCTTCGAGTATTGATGATATGCGCGCTTTTTCATTGCGCTTTTTTATTCAGTTTTTCCAAAACCACGGCTTGTTAAACATCGCAGATAGACCACAGTGGTACGTGTTACAAGGTGGTTCTCGTAGCTACATTCCCGATTTAATCGCGCCTTTTAAAGATGCCATCCACTTAAACAGCCCTGTGACGGCAATTAAGCGCGAAAACGATGCCGTACAACTGCAAGTGAGTGGTGGTGAGTGGCAAGAGTTTGATGAAGTGGTGCTGGCTTGCCATAGCGACCAAGCGCTGGCGATGTTGCAAGACTCAACAGCAAAAGAGCAGCAGGTATTGAGTAAGCTTGCTTATCAAAATAATGAAGTTGTACTACACACAGATGAGAGCTTAATGCCTAAGCGTCAAGCTGCATGGGCTAGCTGGAATTATCGTTTAGATGGTGACACTAAAAAGCAAGCTTCAGTGACCTACAATATGAACATTTTGCAGCGTTTGCCTGAGGGGGCGCCAACATTTTGTGTGACATTAAATCAATCTGAGTTGATCTCATCTAGCAAGGTATTACGTACTTTTAATTATGCGCATCCGGTTTTTAATGAAGACAGTATGCAAGCCCAGTCGCAGCGCGATTTAATTTCAGGTGTTAACCATACTCATTTTGCTGGCGCTTATTGGTACAACGGCTTTCATGAAGATGGTGTACACAGTGCATTTGACGTTTGTGAAGCCTTTGGAATGCGTTTATGAGTAGTCACTCGTTAATTAATGAAGAGTTTGTTAGCGGTGTTTATACCGGTAGCGTAGCGCACAAACGGTACCAGCCAAGCTTGCACGCTTTTAACTATTCCATGGCGATGTTAGGCATCGACTTAGATGAGTTAGACAGGCTAGAAAATGTAAGCCGAGTGTTTTCATCTAAGCGTGCAGCGCCGCTTAGGTTCAAGCAAACGGATTACTTATCTAAGCAGACTGATATTGATGCTCTACAGGATAATTTAAAAGCTAGGGTGTTAGCTAAGACGCAGCAGTTAGGTGCTAATACGAGTTGTAACCGAGTGGTATTTGTCGGTCAGGTTCGCCATTTTGGGATCTATTTTAGTCCGATAAATTGTTTTTTTTGTTACCAAGATGACGATGCAAAATACCTGCTTGCTGAGGTAAGTAATACGCCATGGAATGAGCGTCATTATTATTTAATCGATCTTGAAAACACGCAGCCAACGGATAAGGCGTTTCATGTTTCACCTTTTATGGACTTGAACATGAAGTACATCTGGCGGGTCAGTGCTCCAGCAGACAAGGTCAGAGTAGGTATTGAAAATCGCAGTGAGCAAAAGTTATTTGACGCTAATTTAAGTCTTGATAAACAACAAATGAGCGCTAAAAGTTTGCGAGCCATGTTAATCAGTTTTCCTTTTATGACGTTAAGAATCGTCCAAGGAATTTATTGGCAAGCATTAAAGCTATTTATCAAACGCGTGCCCTTTATTGGGCACCCTGGAAAGCCAGCGGAGAAAATATAATGGAAGATATAACCACAAAACATAATCTGGCCGCTGAGCGTTTGCCTGATAGCCTAGCAAGAAAGCTATTGTTAGGAGTGCTGCCTGGGTTAGCTGAAGGGCATTTATGCTTGATTGATGGCGAAAAAAGTTATGAGTTTGGCCATAAATCCTCAGACTTACACGCAACAATAGTCGTGCTTAATCCGCGTTTTTATCGTCAGGTTTTATTGTCAGGCTCTATTGGTGCCGGCGAAGCATTTATTCAGGCTCACTGGTCAAGCCCAGACTTAACCAAAGTGGTGCAGTTATTTGCGAGAAATTTACCATTACTCGATAAGTTGGAGCAAAAATTGTCTTGGGTAACGGCGCCATTTAGCAGGCTTTCGCACCTGTTTAATCGCAACACAGAGGCTGGTTCAAAGCGCAATATTTTAGCCCACTATGACTTGGGCAATAAAATGTATGAGCAATTTTTAGATAAAGAAATGCTCTATTCAAGTGCGCTATATCCTCATAGCGGCGCAAGTCTTGATGAAGCCCAGCAACACAAGCTTAAAACGATTTGTGAGCGCTTAGATTTAACTCCAGGTCAAAGCCTTTTAGAGGTTGGTACCGGCTGGGGGGCATTGGCTATTTACGCTGCCAAGCACTATGGAGTAAAGGTTACCACCACCACTATCTCAGATGCTCAGTATGAATACGCCAAAAAGCGGGTTGAGCAAGAAGGTTTGCAAGACTCGGTCACGCTACTTAAAGATGATTACCGCATATTAAGCGGAGAGTATGACCGCGTGGTATCGATTGAAATGATTGAAGCGGTTGGTCACGAATATCTACCGGGATTTTTCAAAAAGCTGCAGAGTGTACTTAAGCCTAATGGTCGCTTACTCATTCAAGCGATTACCATCGCAGACCAGCGCTATGACAGTTATCGCAAAGGGGCAGACTTTATTCAGCGTTATATTTTCCCAGGTGGCTGTTTACCATCTGTGACACGCATGACAAATGAGCTAACCAAGCATACCGATTTTGTGACTTGGTCGATTGACGATATGGGACTAGATTACGCTAAAACCCTTAAAGACTGGCATGACAATTTTGATGCTGCGTTACCGCAAATAAAACGCTTGGGCTATGGCGACGATTTTATTCGTATGTGGAAGTTTTACTTAAGTTACTGTGAGGGAGGGTTCTTAGAAAGAACCACCAGTACCGTGCATCTAGTGGCGGTTAGACCGCAATATCGTGTAGCGACTAATACCAGTCTTTAGTCTGCATTTATTTAGCATTGATTAAAGGGTATTTGATATGTTGATGAGCTCTACTGCTAGGCTTAAGCCACTACACCTAAACATGATCAATCTCGTCATGTTTCAAGGCGTGTGGTGGCTATCTATCTTGTATCAAAACTCGGCCCTTTGGCTAACTGTGCCGTTACTGCTATTGCACTTTTATTTATCATTAAATCCTTTGCAAGATTTAAAGTTAATGCTCAAAGTCGCAGGCTTTGGTTTCGTATTTGATTGTGCGTTGATGTTTGCTGGTGTGTTTCAGTTTCAGCAGTTCCCCATTTGGCTGCTGTTGATCTGGTGTCACTTTGCCATTTCATTACGTTATAGCTTGATGTTCACTCAAAAATTAAAATGGCAATTTAACGCGCTACTAGGTGGAGTATTCGGCTGTTTAAGTTATTTGGCCGGAGCGCGCTTGGAGGCGGTTGTTTTGCCACTAGAATTATTCTCTAGCGCGCTGATCCTGTTCTTTGTTTGGCTCGTAATGTTCCCTATGTTTGTTAATATCAGTCGGCCACAAGCCAACTGATTATGGGGATTAATTTATGCGTGTTACTTCCGTTGTTGGTTGGCACAGTCTCGGTGCGGTAAAAACCATTTTTTTGGTCTTGAGTATTCTGCTTACGCTTACCAGCTCGGCTCAAGCTAAAATTGTGCAGCAATTAATTGATGAATCGCTGCAAATCGGTTCTTCAAGCACAGATACAAAACCTCAAGCTGCTCACTATCAAAAGACTGACTCTCAAGAGGTTTTAACCCAGATTGATAAAACCACTCTGCAGCAGAGCGATGATTTTAAAGAGGTTGGTCGTGGTGAGATGCAGTGGTGGTGGTTTTCGCTTTATCGAGCCAAATTGCTCACCCTTGATGGTAACTACAGTCAAGGCGAACAACCACTGGTGTTAGATATTGAATATTATCAAGAGATCCCAAGTGAGCGACTGGTGGAAGCGACCTTAGATCAGTGGCAGCACATAGGGGTAAGTCAGCAACGCCAGCAAAAATGGCTCGCGGAAATCAAATCGGTTTGGCCCGATGTGGTAGAGGGCGACAAGCTTACCTTAAGCGTTCTTGATTCAGGCGTGAGCCAATTCTACTTTAACGGTGAACCCTTAGCTAAGCCTTTGCCTAAGGGCTTTAGTGATGACTTTCTTGCCATATGGTTATCAGAGCAAACCAGCCGACCAGAGCTCAGAAAACAACTACTAGGAGAGCTTGCATGCGATTGTTAAGAAAGATTAAGCAGTCTATAGCTGTATTGGGGTTGCTGTTGCTTGCAGCTTGTTCAAGTTCAGATATTAATGACTATCAAGGCACCACACCCAATTTAGATCTAAAGACATTCTTTGACGGCAAACTTACCGCTCACGGTACAGTTCAAGATTATAGCGGCAAGGTTACGCGGCGATTTACTGTTGAGATGCTGGCTAGTTGGCAAGGTGATAAAGGCGAGATCAAAGAATGGTTTATTTATGATGACGGCGAAAAGCAGATCCGGATTTGGAACATCACAGATCTCGGCAACGGTAACTACACAGGTACCGCAAATGACATTTTAGGCGAAGCCCAAGGCCAAGCTGTAGGTATGGCGCTGCAATGGCAATATGAAATGTTGTTGCCAGTAGATGATACTGAATATCAAGTGACTTTTGACGACTGGATGTTTTTGGTAGATGAAAACACCATCATTAACCGCAGCGATATCATTAAATTTGGCATCACCATGGCTGAGGTCACCTTAGTGATTAGCAAAGTTAAAGCGTAAGGGGCTGAGACGTTAACCTATAGATATTTAAACTGGCTAACAGCAGCAAATTAAGATGAGGATGTTTTGTCAACGAGACAGACGGCTATAAAGGCGGATACGACTGTCACAATAAATGATGAGATAGTTAAAGAGTAGCAAAACAAAGAGCAAGAGGCGAAGCCGCTAGAGTAACAGCTACAATAGTAAGTCCGCTTGCTCTTAATACCGAGTTAATTAGGTTGATTAAGAAACTTTCTTGCTGTTATCAACCTGCTTTTTGTCATAATACTCAAATGGAAATACATTTCTAATGCGTTGAGCGATGCCGTCACTGACATTAGCTGATATATGCAAGCGCACCCCATTAAGTTTTTCAGCCCTAACTGTGCAAGTTAGCTTATTTGACTTAGCGATTGCGCGGCACTCTTTGGCAAATTTCTCAGGAATTTTTCCTTTGTGAGAGTCTAGCCGTCCCTCTTTAAAGTGCATTTCAAATAACGTTAAGCCTTTTTTACCGCTAAAAAGAAGTTTGTAAATAATAAATACCGCTACAGCAATAAACACTATTTTAAGTAGGGTTGGAGTCATGCGCTTTCCTTTTCGATTAATCACTTCTCGACCTAAAGTTAACATACTCCTGAGCGTTGATATTTAAAAGGGGCTAGGTCACTAGATTGGAATTTTATGCTATACAGGCTATCTTTATAGGTAGTGATTTTATGGATGAATAAAACGTTAAGGAAAACATTTTATGTCAATATCAAATGCCCATCGCTGGCTTGAGATTTGTGAGAAACAAGCCAAACTCCTCGAAAACTTATCTGAAACTTTCCCCCAGCGGCAAAGGGAACATACGCAACTTAGCCAAAGTTGGCGTCAAGTAGCGGCAGAAATTGTTACAGAGCAACAGCTCAAATAACAAAAGCTAATATCGAGTGTGGCTCAAGTTTAATAGTCTAAGTTAGACAAGAGTTAAACAATATATTGTAGCTTTATCTAAATGGCTGAGAAATTTGATTTCTCAGCCATTTTTCTAGGATGCTTAGCAGATTTTAATGGTTTTAGCGGCGTATACTCTTTGCCTACATTTATCTGGCTTAGCGGTAATAACAATGGTCCATTTTGTTGGCAAATATGAAGTTGAATTTAAGTATCGGCTGCAGTCTAAAGCCGATTTTTTGCAAAAGCTTAAGCTGTTAGCCGTTGAAGTCATGCTTGAAGACAACGCAGAGTATGATTGCTACTTTGATATGCCGAATAACACTTTGGGGACGCAACGTAAGAGTGTATGTATTCGAGAGATGCTGCCGTCCGGGATCAAATTATGGATAGTTAAAGGCCCTGAAAAGGATCGCTGCGAAGCCGTCGATATTAGCGACAGTGATAGAGCTAAAAGCATGCTGCTTACCATGGGGTTTGAGCAGGTTTTAGAGTTACATAAGACTCGCAGCATCTATTTTTTAGGTAAATTTCATATCACAGTTGATAACCTAGCTGGTATCGGTGATTTTGCCGAGCTTGCGATTATGACCGATGATGAGTCTGCTCTAACGCGTTATAGAGCGGAGTTGCTTGAGTTAGCCATACAGTTAGGCCTAACGCCAGAGATGCAAGAGCATCAATCTTATCGCCAGCTACAACAAGCCTTGCAGGCTAATGGTCACTAGTATCATTTCCTAGATATTAAGCACTAGATTTTAAACTCTAGATTTTAAGTCTAAATCTTAGCCAATAGCTCTTAATAAGAAGTCACTCCTGATAATCAGTATTGACTGGCTAGTGATATAAATAATTTTTTATGTTTGAATCGAGTTTCGCTGTGCTTGCAACCAATGGTAAGTGCCGTGGTCAAACGCTGAGTTATTGCGGTTAGAACAACAATGCAGATAACAAGGCCTTAGATAATACAAACTTTGTTTATATGTATGCTGTTAGCCTAAATTTAGAAATAAAACCGAGTCACTGAACTTAGTTTAAGGAGTACTTGTGCAATTAAATGATGCCAGCTTGCTGCGGCAGCAATGTTATATCAATGGCGAATGGGTTGATGCAGATAGCGGTGAAAGCATCGCAATTCAGAACCCTGCAACAGCCGATATTATTGGCCAAGTACCAGTTATGAGCACACATGAGACTCAAGCGGCAATTACTGCTGCTGAGGCCGCTTTACCGGCCTGGCGTGCTTTAACTGCCAAAGAGCGCTCACATAAGTTGAACCGCTGGTTTGATTTGTTAGCTGAACATCAAGATGATTTAGCACGGTTGATGACTACTGAGCAAGGAAAGCCACTAAGCGAAGCCAAAGGCGAGGTGGCTTATGCCGCCTCTTTCATTGAATGGTTTAGCGAAGAAGCCAAGCGAGTCTACGGCGAGACTATTCCGGCTCATCAAGCCGATAAACGTCTTATCGTTATTAAGCAAAGTGTTGGCGTTACTGCAGCTATTACGCCGTGGAACTTTCCTGCGGCAATGATTACTCGTAAAGCTGCTCCTGCATTAGCTGCAGGTTGCACTATGGTCGTGAAGCCTGCTCCGCAAACTCCATTTACTGCACTAGCATTAGCTGAGTTGGCTGAGCGAGCAGGGATCCCCAAAGGTGTGTTTAATGTCATTACTGGTGACGCTATAGCCATAGGTAATGAACTTTGTGCCAATCCTGTGGTGAGAAAATTGTCTTTTACGGGATCGACTCCAGTTGGCATTAAACTTATGCAGCAATGCGCTCCTACGCTTAAGAAGTTGTCATTAGAGCTTGGTGGCAATGCGCCTTTTATCGTGTTTAACGACGCTGACATCGATGCGGCGGTTGAAGGGGCTATGATTGCTAAATACCGCAATGCAGGGCAAACCTGTGTTTGTGCTAATCGGATTTATGTGCAAGCTGAAGTGTACGATGAGTTTGCCAAAAAGCTCGCATTAGCGGTTAATGAGTTAACCTTAGGCGTCGGCACTAAAGCGGGCGTAACAACTGGACCATTAATCAATGTAGATGCGTTAGAAAAAGTAGAGCATCACCTAGCTGACGCGATATCGAAAGGCGCCAAAGTGATTGCTGGTGGTAAACGTTCAGCTCTAGGCGGCAACTTCTTTGAGCCGACCGTTATTACTCATGCTGATAACAGCATGTTAGTTGCTAAAGAAGAAACCTTTGGACCGTTAGCCCCTTTATTTAAATTTAACGATGTTGAAGAGGTAATCAAGCAAGCTAATGATACTGAGTTTGGTTTAGCAGCGTACTTCTATGGTCGAGATATTTCGCTGGTTTGGGAAGTCGCAGAAGCGTTAGAGTACGGCATGGTGGGGGTTAACACGGGTCTTATCTCAACTGAGGTCGCCCCTTTTGGCGGTATTAAATCGTCAGGGCTTGGCCGAGAAGGTGGTAAATCCGGTATTGAAGAATACTTAGAGATGAAATACATCTGCATGTCTGTTTAAAGCTAGATAAAATCTTTGATAAAAAGCTAGCAGTGGAGTGACTCTTCACTGCTATGTTAAAGCTAACTTACAAATACGCTATTTTACGACTAATACTGGGCAGTAGGCTTTGTTGACGATTTTCTCTGCCGTATTTGCATTTAAAAAATGATTTAAACCTGTACGTCCATGGCTGGCGATGACTATCATTCCAGCATTCATCTGCTTAGCACTTGCCAATATGGTGGGCACTATCTCACCGTGGCAGATCATACTCTCTATTGGCAAATTGGCATCTAAAGTTTCAATATACTTTTGCATTTGCTCTGCCGCCTGCTTTTCCATTCTTTCAATTAATTCATCTGGTGTTTCTGCAAACACTCGAGTGTGTTTATCACCAAATGGCTTATTAACCACATGCAGCAGTCGCACCTTAACATGATAAAACTCAGCCATTTCGATGGCGTAGCTAATGGCATGAGAAGCAGTAGGTGAAAAGTCGGTCGGGCAAAGAATAGATTGATTACGCATAACATCCCCCTGTAAATACCGATTATTCAGAGCTTAATTAGAGCCCGTATCGTTACACTCATTTTCAGGTTTATAGAGTTAATAGCCGTTACTTTAAATATAGGTGCTAGGGCACAGGGAGCAAGCTGGGAGTGGACAATAGTTGGTGGTTGTAGTGACAAGGAATTTATAAGAAAAAAGCCTGCTATGCAGACTTTTAAGGTTATTGATTTTCCGCCATTAAACTTGGGAAGGCTTTGCTTAGCACGCCTTGCAGTCGATTAAGGCTGAGCCCGAGTACAACTACGCTGCATTCAACAATCGCAATTCCCAGTAGTAATGAAAAAAGAGCGGGCGCATGTCTAATAAAATCCATAGAAGACCTCTAATCAATATGTGATACAAGCTGATACGTTCAAATAAATATCCCACACATTTTTAGATTTAATTTTGATTAAGCTCACAAAAAAATGAGCCTTAATTATTGTTAATCTTAGCTTTATCAAAAACATTATTTTAGCTTTTATTAATTAAGGGGGAGGGTTTATTCATGCCTTGGTGTGAAGTAAGTGAATAAAATTTGAACTCTTTTTGAGCGCATCACGTAATGATTAATTCGTTTAATAATTGTGCAAATTGTGGCAATTCAAATAATACAGACTAGTTTCAATAAGGTGCACAAGAAGATAAGAGACTGCTTATGAACCGACAACTGCTACTAATACTCCTCACCTTATGGTCTTCAACAACACTTGCTGATTACGAGCCTAGTTTCAAAATTGGTAAAGAAAAGGCCAAGGTATGCATGACCTGTCACGGCAAAGACGGGATCTCCAGCATAGATCCTTATCCCAATTTGCGAGGTCAAAAAATGGGGTATTTGATTTCGTCATTGAAAGACTATCAGTCTCGGCAACGAACAAGTGGTTTAGCTATTTTGATGCAGCAACAGGCGGACGCACTGAGTGAGCAAGACATAAAGGATATTTCTTATTATTACTCAGTTCTGGGCACCGATAAAGAAGAGGAGTAGGGCATGCACGCAAGTACTGAGCTCTATGATGTAAAAGTTGTCCGTTATTTTATTATTGCTGCATTGATATGGTCGATTGCAGGCATGTTTATTGGTGTTGTGCTCGCGGCGCAACTTTATTGGCCAGCTCTTAATTTTGATTCTGAGTATATTCAATTTGGACGACTGCGTCCGTTACACACTTCCGGGGTTATTTATGGCTTTGTCGTAAATATTTTAATGGGTACCTCGCTGTATATTGTGCAACGAACCGGGCAAACTAAACTATTTAATCACAGCTTGTCATGGATGGTATTTTGGGGCTGGCAACTAGTACTGATCCTCGCGTTAATCACCCTGCCTCTTGGCTATACCACAAGTAAAGAGTACGCAGAGCTTGAGTGGCCAATAGATATTTTAATCGTGATTGTGTGGGTGCTATATGCGGTGCTGTTCTTCGGCACCATAGCCAAACGAAAAGTGCACCACATATTTGTGGCTAACTGGTTCTTTGGCGCTTTTATTATTGTTATTGCGCTGATTTTTATCCTGAATAACCTAGCTCTACCTGCCAGTTTTATGAAATCTTATTCGGTATTTGCAGGTGCGCAAGATGCGATAGTGCAGTGGTGGTGGGGCCATAACGCGGTAGGTTTTCTACTCACTGCGGGTATTATTGGCATGAACTATTACTTTATTCCTAAGCTTGCCGAACGACCCATCTATTCCTATCGTTTGTCGATTATTCATTTCTGGGGGCTGGTTGGTTTTTATACCTGGGCCGGAACCCATCATCTGGTTTATTCATCTGTGCCGGTTTGGGTGCAAAACATCGGTATCGTGATGTCACTTATCTTGTGGCTTCCGTCATGGGCGGGAGCATTTAATAGTGCAATGACCTTGCTGCAAAACAAAGCCAAGCTGAAAACCGATTACATCATGTGGTTCTTTATGTCGGCGATTTTGTATTACTGCTTGGCGACATTTGAAGGACCCTTGTTAGCAATACGTTGGTTCAACATGATTGCGCATAATACCGAGTGGATTATTGGACATGTACACTCAGCAGCGCTTGGTTGGGTGGGGATGTCTGGTATTGCCGTGTTCTATTATTTCATTCCGCGACTATGGGGCAAAAATGGCCTTTGGTCGAACCGCTTACTTAAGTGGCATTTCTGGTTAGCGCATCTTGGTGTTGCTTTATATGCAATTGCCTTGTGGGTCGCTGGTATAGGTGAGGGTTATATGTGGCTTGCGCAGCAAGAGAATGGCTCTCTTGCATATAGCTTTGTTGAAGCGATGGACTTTAAAGCCCCTTGGTTGTTTGTGCGATTCTTTGGTGGTGCTTGTTTTGTTTTAGGTCTATTACTGATGGCGTTTAATCTCTACAAAACAGTGACGGTAAACTTGGAGGTAAGTGAAGATGCTAAGTAAAGACTTTACCCAATCTTTGGTGATCCTCATTGTTGCTACAGTGCTAGTGGCGAGCTTTTCAATTGTGGTGTTAATCGTGCCTAACCTTGTTCGAACCGATGAAATCCGCGAACAGTCATTAGCAAAGCCATTAACTGCAATCCAAGTCGCAGGTCGTGATGTTTATATCAGTGAGGGCTGCCATGTTTGTCATACCCAGATGGTACGTAACATTGACCCAGAAGTGAAACGAGATGGCAGGGCCAATAAAGAAGCGGATGACATTTATGAGTTTCCAAATCTGTGGGGCTCAAAACGTACCGGACCAGACTTAACCAATCTAGGGCGAAAGTACTCAGAGCAGTGGCAACGGATCCACCTCATCAATCCAAGACAAGTGTTGCCAACCTCATTGATGCCGGCTTACCCTTGGTTGTTTGAGCAAGTGCTAACCGGCGATGATATTGAGGCTAAAATGCGCGCGTTACAGACGTTGGGCGTACCTTATACCGACAGCGAAATCGATAAGGCGCGCTTAGCTGTCAAAGGCGTGACAAAAGGGGAGGCTTTGGTTCAATACTTACAAAGCTTAGGACAAGACACTGCCAGCGATCAGGAGCGTTAATATGACTGTTTTCTGGAATATATGGGTCATTGGATTCATTGTTATCTTTTTAGCCTTTATGGCGCTTGTCATTGTTAAGTATTGGCGTGATAACCACAGTGCCGATAAAGATAAAACCATCGATACATTTGACGGTATTGACGAAAATGATGCGCCGCCACCTCGGATTCTGTTTTTATCGTATTTAGTCGCCTTTGGTATTTCAGCTGTTTTCTTGGTCTTGTATCCAGGTTTAGGTAACTGGAAAGGCACGATGGGCTGGCAACAAGAAGATGATGCACTGAGTTCGCCGGTCACCGACCTCGAAATTGAGATGGCCCCGCTGAATGACAAAAGCCTAATGTCACTCGCAAACAATAAAACGATTACCGCAACAGGTCAGGCGTTATTTGAAAATCATTGTGCAGCATGTCATCGCCGCAATGCGCAGGGGCAAAAGCACTTTCCCAACCTTATTGATAATGAGTGGCTTTATGGTGGCAGTGAAGCTGAAATTTTACATTCGATAGAAAAGGGGCGTCATGGCGCGATGCCAGGCTGGAAGGGAATTTTATCTGATGATCAAATTACCAAAATGGCTTATTACATTGCTTCATTGCAGCGCCGCAATTTAAATGCGCCACAAGTTAAGATTGACCTAGGTAAAGGTATTTTTACTCAGTACTGTGCAAGCTGCCATGGTGACGGCACTGTAGCGAATACCCAAATTGGTGCGCCTCTGCTAAATGACGCTATTTGGTTACATGGCGGTAGTATTGAAGAAATAAAGCACACGATTGAAGCTGGTCTCAACAATTTAATGCCAGGGTTTGAAGAGCAATTATCTGAAAATGAAATCTTAGCTGTTGGTGCTTATATTACTGAGCAAAGGCTGTTATATGACGCCAAGCTAGCAGGGCTAGATCCAGAGTCGGTTAAGCGAGGCGAGTACCTGATAAATGCCGGTGACTGCGTTGCTTGCCATAGCTCTGAAGGTGGAGAGCGTTTTGCTGGTGGCCTGCCTTTTAAAACACCTTTTGGTACCGTGTATTCAACCAATATTACTCCTCATGTATCTGAAGGTATTGGTAGTGATGATTACGACGACTTCAGAGCCGCACTGTTTGACGGCAAAGGAAAGAATGGCTACCTGTATCCCGCGATGCCATACACCTCTTATCAATACCTAACTGAGCAAGACACTCAAGACTTATGGAGCTACTTGCAATCGATAACTGCAGTGGCAAGGCAAAATGATAAGAACCAGATGATTTTCCCCTCGAATATTCGTACTGGACTATTAGGTTGGAACTTAGTGTTTATGGATACTGCGCCCCTTTCTTATGAGGCGCCAGACCATGTTCAGCTAGACGAGCAAGAGTTAAAAGAGTGGCAACGAGGAAAATACTGGGTAATGGGGTTAGGTCATTGCAGTGAGTGCCATACGCCGCGTAATCTTGCTCAAGCCTTGATCCCGGAGAAGATATTTCAAGGCAATTTAATTGATGGCTGGAACGCACCGGATATTAGTGCCAAAGAGCTTTATCAAGACCGGTGGGACATCGAATCGCTCACAGACTTCTTGCATACAGGCCATTCGTCAAAAGGCTCAGCGTTTGCGGGCATGGCTGATGTAGTTAAAAACAGCACCAGCTTAATGACCCGAGAAGACATTCAAACTATGTCTCGCTATTTATTAGTTGGTGATAAGTACAACACCATCCCTGAAGGCACTAAACAGCTAAATCCAAGCGGATTTACTGAAGAAGCCTACGCAGACAAGCAATTTAATGCTTATGCGCTTTACGCTGAAACCTGTGGCGCCTGTCATGGTGAAGACGGCAAAGGTCGAGATCCTATCGCTCCAACACTGCTCAATAACGGCATTATAATGCATAGCGATCCGTTCAATACGATAGCGGTTACCATTCGTGGCTTATCACCAACCTATTTGGATGAAGAACGTAACTTTATGCCGATGACAAGTTTCCAAAATGTACTTACCGATACCGAGCTGGCGAATTTAATCAGCTTTGTACGTCATTACTTAGGAGATAGAAAGGAGCCGGTGACAGCTGAGCAAGTGAAAGCGGTGCGTAAGCAGTTAGAAAAAGCAGGCTTTGCCGGAAACTTACATACAACGCCAGATATGTACGACCATAGAGATAGTGATATTAGCGTGGATTAACTCGTACATTGCTCTATGAAACGATGAACAAAATGCCTGTTAAATGATAGCGGGCATTTTTATTTGATAGATTTAATTGCTATTTAATTCAGGGCTTAATCTTATGTGAAACAGACCATTAAACCAAATTACAGACATGAAAAAGTCGCTTAAACTTTTTAGCGGTTTATCAAAATTGATGATTTTCGCGGACTTGAGCTGTATGAATTGATGACGATTATGATTTTTTATATGAAGCCATGTCATTTTCTTCAGATACAAAAAAGCCTACACAAGGTAGGCTTCTTCGTTTTAAATTGGTGGCCCCTCACGGACTTGAACCGTGGACCTGACGATTATGAGTCCCGGTAGCTTGTTTTTGAGAAGATTAATGTAAATTATCTTATTGATAATATTAAGCTTTAATTTTTAGCTCTGTCGCACTTTTGCAATGGTTTGCATCATTTACCATGTTTCTTGTGCGACAGGTGTGCGATCAAATTTCACTGAAATGAGAACGCATACTGATGAATACTAATCTACAAATTTCCTTTTCGAACAAATCTATCGACCAATTTCTTTGTTATGCGGCAACACGCCTTAACAAGAAAACCGCTAAGCCTAATCAAAAGTTTTTAGCATTTAAGTCTTACCTTGAATCTTCATTCCCAACAGAGTCGATTGATCACTTTCACAATGAAATTGAGCGATGGTGGCAAGGTGATACAAAATACTTTGTACTCAATTGCACCGAGCTGAAGGGCTTATCGGTTCGATTTTATAGGGCGCAACTGACACTCACTAAAGCAACATTAGCCCCAAAAGATGAATCTAAGGCAGCAGTTGTGTATTTACGATATCGAGATGCATTAACAGCAAAGTTAAATACCACCAAAGTAGGCGACTTATCAAAGGACAACATAAGCCAGCTAGTTAAAGCTGCGACTCAACTTAAATCTGGCAACAATCTAGGCATTAAGCTGATTGAAAAGCAAAAGAAGGGACTACAGCAGGATGGTTGTTATACCACTTTACATACCTTTTTATATTCTGATTACCTTGAAACAAAACGCTATGAAAACCCGAAAACGGTGATGAGTAAAATTAGGGTGATTGAGCGCAACTTCAAGAAGTATCTCGATAGCCCTGTATCTGACATAACGGCAGAGGTGGTTCGTGAGTGGATGCGTTCTAAAGAGCGTAAGCTAACCAAGAGGCAATTGGCAGCCGGGGAAAGCTTGTGGAGTGTTAAGCCTTCAACGCTAAAAGAGACCATCTGCACCCTAAGGGCCTGCATCCAGCTAGCAAAAGAAAAGGGCGTTATCAGGGAGCATGACCTGTACACCTTGCCGAAAATCAAAGTTGATAATCAGGTCATTCGTTATTTATCAGATAGCGAAGAGCTGAGGCTTTACGATGCAATTAATCAGCGCAACTCTATGAAGCACGATCAACGAATTCGAACCATTGAGCATAGAGAAAAACGCAGGTTACAGAAGCCTGACGATTTGGCTGATTGCCAGTTTGCAGATCATGTGACGCCTTTCATTATTTTGTTCAAAGAAACCGGAATAAGACCAGGGACTCTATTCAACTCCCGCTGGCAAGATGTCGATCTCGAGAACCGATTCTTCCGTATCAGAAAATCATTAGATAAACGCGGTGTCTCGAACTTTATTCCATTGAATGAACTTGCCTATGCCACGCTGGTTGAGTGGCGCAAACATCGGGTTCATAGTGAGTCAGCAAAACACTTTAAGGCAAGTTCTGAGTCTTGGCTGTTTCCATCACCGACCAATCCTAGCTTTCAGCTAACAACGATTAAGAAGCCTTGGACTAAGTTGCTTAAGGAAGCAAAGATAGAAAGCTTTAGGCTGTATGACTTACGCCATGACTTTGCGTCAAAGGTGATGATGCAAACAGGCAATATTTACATGGTCAGTCAGCTGCTCAATCACAAGCAGATAGAGACCACCAAACGTTATGCACATTTAATGGATAGAACTCGATTTGAGGCTGTTAGTAAGCTGGATTCGTCAAGACAGCAAGGGGCGATGCCGGATTTTTTGAAGTAATAAAATTACCTAGATAAAAATATCTATTTATTGAGCAAGCTAAAAGAACATGGTTGTTATTAGATAAGGCTTGAATCTAGAAACTTACCAAGTACTTTACTCTACTAATGTGGTGCAGTTGGGACTAGTCCTGGTTTTGTAATTGATTATGTTTGTGATGATTTTCTTCTAGCTGAAAAATAAAATTAGGCATAAAATCCACGAGTTTTTTTACTCCTAGAACTTAACATGAACGAAGTCTTACACGCACCCAAACTCCACTTTAATCTATTGGGGAGAATACTCGGTTACTCTAATATTTCTTTAGATAATGCTTCCTTAGTATACGAAGCTAAAGGCAAAGTTGTATCTGCCTGCTCGCTAGCAGGTATCAATGCTTTTGCAAGCTATAGAGAATCATTTTTTGGTGGAGAGATCACCTTAAATACCAAAGAGAAAGCGTCGAAGTTTAGGTTCTTGAAAAGCTCAACATCAGATGTATTTTTGAAATTATTAAATAGTGAGATTGCAGAGCGAATAGAGAAAGATTTAGCTCAAGCATTTAGTGAGTTCAACTTAGTTGTTCTGAAAGAGTACCCTAGGGATAGTCGTATAGATCAGGTCGCTACTTTATGTTGTTGGATACACACCGCTTACACTCCACAAGCTGAACTTTGGGAAGAGTATCTGTGTGCAGATACAATAAAAAAAGTTAAAGAAATTGTCGAGTTTCACCCTGTTAAAGCTGAAAGCCTTAGAACCTTCCATGAGGAATATCAGTTAGGAAAGCGAAAAGAGTTCTTCGACTGTGTTGAATCAAATCCTTTGACTCTAGAGCAGCGATTAGGCGTCTTGCGTTCTAATGATCGTAATATGGTATTAGCTGCTGCTGGGACGGGGAAAACATCGGTAATGGTGGCAAAAGCTTTAGATATTATTGATAGAGGGTTAGCAAAGCCATCGGAGATATTAGTTCTGGCATATAACAAGGCTGCAGCTGAAGAATTAAAGGAGCGACTTGCAGAGAAAGCTGCAAAAGGAAACATAGGGCTTGAATCATCTCCTCAAATTTCAACATTTCATGCCTTAGGAAGAAAATTTCTTCGCGATGCTGGTGTTCCAACACACATGAGTATTTTTACTGAAGATGACTTCAGGCTTAAGCAATGGGTGACGGAGTGGATTTATAGCTACATCGCAGCAGATCCATCAAGAGTATTCGATCTTATTGAATTAAGCACTCCACCGTTAGATCCATTCTCTTTTAAAACAAAGGCTGAATACGAATGTTATGTTAGGGATAACGAATTTAGAACGCTAAACAACGAACGCGTTAGAGGCTATCAAGAACTGTTAATAGCCAACTTTTTATATTTGAACCAAATCAAATATAAGTACGAGGCTCCGTTTGTAAGTAAGCGTAGAATTGAGCCTGGTTTTGATTACAAACCAGACTTTTTTATCGAAGATGCTGATATTTATTTAGAGCATTTTGGTGTAGATCGTCAGGGGAATACGAGACAAGACATTGACGCCAAAAAGTACAATGAGTCAATGCATTCTAAGCGTGCTTTGCACCTTGAATGCGGTACAACAATGATCGAAACTTATCATTACGAGTGGAAAGAAAACACGTTACTAACTGGTCTGAAAGATAAATTGGCTGAGCATGGTGTGCGCTGTAATCCATTGCACCCTAGTGAAGTTTTTGAAAAGTTAAACCAGCAAAAACAATTATCAACATGGAGTGACTTGATGAAAAAAGCACTTCAGGCGATAAGGATTGAACGGCTCTCAAAGAACCAGATCCTCGAAAGATTTGAAAACTCAAAGGTACACCAATCTGTTAAATATGCAGGCTTGCTGGATGCGCTTCATCAGGGGTATGTTGAGGAACTTCAACATCAAAATGCGATTGACTTCGACGATATGATCATTAGGGCAATACAGGTTGTCAATGATAAAGAAATTGTTCCTGAATGGAAGTATGTGCTTGTTGATGAATTCCAGGATATCTCTGCAGCTCGAATGGAGTTTATTGAGTCAATAATTCTAAATGGTCCGACTCCTTCGTTAACAGTCGTAGGTGATGACTGGCAGTCTATTTATCGTTTTTCTGGGGGGAAGTTAGAATTAACAACGCGTTTTGGTGAAATGGTTGGGCAATATTCGTCGACAAAACTCCAAAAAACGTTCAGGTATAACAACAGTATCGCTAATACTGCTGGACAGTTCATCATGGAGAACCCTGAACAGTATAAGAAGCATATTGATACTCACACAAAAGTTGCAGATTCCCAGGTCTATTTACTTGATGATAAAGGAGGAAGAGATAATGGACTTAATGAACGCATTGAAGAAATAGTTAAGAAAATTAGGGCTAATGATCCCTTTGGGGAAATTGCAATTATCGCTCGTTATAACTATTTACTGACTGAGGCACAGTCTGTACTTAGGAAAAGTAAACTTAAAGAGAATATACAGTTTTGGAGCTTTCATAAATCTAAAGGTCTTGAGGCCGATTATTGTATTCTAATTGGATTTTTCCAAGGGCGTAGTGGCTTTCCGAATGAAAATAGGGATGAAGCTATTGTAGAGTCTTTGTTGCCTTCCCTTGATAGCTTCCCTCACTCAGAAGAGCGGCGTTTGATGTATGTTGGACTTACTCGAGCTAAGAGAAAGTCTTACATTATTGCTAACCCGACTGCGCCATCAGAGTTTGTAGCAGAACTCTTGGCTCCCAAGTATGAGCTCAATATTGCTTCGAAAACTTTCCAGGAAAAATATCGTAAGATTTTTAAGTGCCCTAATTGTGAAGGGGGGTATCTTAGATTGATAAAGGGGCAATTTGGCGAGTTTTACTCCTGTAGCACAGGACTTGGTTGCCAGGTTGGAAAGGCTAGAGTTTGCCTTAAATGCAAAGCGCCTTCAATTGATACGCGTTCTGCTAGCATTTGTAACAATAGCAACTGCGGTGAATCAATCAAAATTTGCAGTCGCTGCGGCCGGCCGATGAAACTAAGGAGCGGTAAATTTGGTCAGTTCTGGGGGTGCAGTGGTTACGGTATAAAAGACGATCAATGCAAAAATACAGAAAATTAACCCTGTTAAAGGACTTTTGTGAGGCGTTGAATAATTAGTGAAAGGGTATTCTTAGTCTGTATCTGGTAGTTTTGACTTGAGTTGTTATTTTTAATCGTTGGATGCGTTCATGGTTAAGTTATTGAATTGGAGTGTTTTTATTGGTTGGCCATATTGTTGTAGCTTTATGGCTACAACAATATAGGTAGTTTTAAACTTATCGTTGCTGGTTGTTAAGTCGCTGAGCAGCCTCGTAAGCTGACTGAGATTGTTTACCTGCGCACTCAGAATTAAACCGATTAATCATTTTAGAATGTCGGTTAACTTGAGTATTGTACTCATCAACAGATGCTGAGCTATATTGATCAACATACATGGAGTTGAGCTTTTTATAAAGCCATTCCGCTTCGTTATACAGTTTTACACATTCCTCCATTTTTAGGTCTGATATAACAGGCACGCTACCATAAGATGACGATGTCGGTGGTACTTTATATGTTTGTGCTGCTGCAGGAATTATGAAAGTGATTAATGCTGCGGTAGCCGCCGATAAAAAAATTGATTTATTTATCATTTTGATCCGTTTAAATTATTGCAAAATAAATGTTTAGTTAATTGAGCTTGAATATGTAGCTAGTTCAGAGAGAGAGATTGACGGTGTATTGTTATTAATGGACTTTATCAAGTCATCCTGTGTAATTTTCAGATCTTTCTTTAAGGCTGCACGGGCGGCTTCATCACAAATAAATTTAATATCACTCGATACATAGCTTTCTGTTCTAGAGGCTAACTCTGAAATATCCACATCTGTACTTAAAGGTCGTCCACCAAGAAGTTTTTCGAATAGCTTCTTTCGACTATCATGATCTGGCAGCGGGATATATATCTTTTTATCGATTCGTCCAGTTCGTAATACTGCAGGGTCTATTGACTCAGGCTTGTTGGTTGCCCCCACAATAAATACTCCATCGGCACCACAGTTGTTCATCTGAGCGAGAAATTCATTAACTGCACTAGTATTCATGTGATTAACACTTTCGTTATCGCGTCTAGGTACTATTGCGTCCAGTTCGTCAATAAACACAATCGAAGGTGCATTTTCTCGAGCATTATCAAATAACTTCTTGATATTCCCTTGGGTTGCGTTGACCCATTTACTTTGAATATCTGAGGGCTTAAGGTGAAATAAGCTAAAGCCCACTTCTTCTGCCATTCGCTCTGCAAAAAAGGTTTTGCCACAGCCAGGAGGCCCATAAAGTAGCATTCCATTTGGGATATCTAACCCATAACGCTGGTATTTTTCACGCTCGTTTAGTGCATCAATTACATCAGTTTTAATGGTTTCTTTTAAAGCCTCCATTCCTGCAATAGCTGCAAATCCCCAAGTTGTAGGAGTGCTAGCGGGCTTAGAAGCTTTAAGGTTTTTAGTTTGAAATGTAGCTTTGCCTTCTAGTGCTAAAATAAACTCGTTTGCAGTTTGGAAACGTTTAGAGGGATCTTCTGCAAGAGATTTATTTACAACATCAAACAAATTGCTCCCAGAAATACTGTTTATTTCTGGGGCGCTGATACCAACTTCACGTGCTTTCGCGACGATAGTTTGTATATCTTTCTGCAGAAACATATCTTCTGGCAGCATTATTTTCCATGGGGGCGAACCATAGAGCAAATGATAAAGAATGACTCCAACGCTGAACAAGTCGCTCTGCGGAGTCCCTTTACCTAGGATTGCTTCTGTCGCCATGTAAGGGATTTCATGGCGGTCAATTTCAGTTTTGAAATTGGCCTGTTCAACATGAGCTCTATCATAATTACTTAGGTGATAGCTATTTTCTGTAGATTCCATATCGATAATAATGGAGCTACTATTAATGTTATTACAAATAATCGCGGGGCTAGCTGAATGTAATGATTCAAGCCCTTTTAAAATAGCTATAGTGACATGCTTCGCTGTTGCGGAAGATACATTCGATAACCGATTAATGCGGTCGTCTAACGACTCTCCACTAATATGTTTTTGGATAATAAAATGAAAACTTTGCCCGTTGCTCTTGTGCTTCCCTTTGCTGATTAGCTTAGGAGGGAATGCAGAATCAGAAGCTTCCATTAATGTCGCTTGTGCAGAGTAATTAGCTATAGCACTTTCATTAGGTTTAAATAAACGTAAGACAAAGCTTTCACCAGCTTTGTTTTTTACCCGATATGTCTGAGCACATCTGCTTAGATTTAATAAAAAACCAACTTCGTAGGCATCGCCTAGAAGTTGGCCTTTACTTAGCAGCGGCTTGATGTCGCTACTCATTCCGATTTATCCTGCAAGTACACTATCATCAATTTCAGAGCGCTCAGTTTCTGGTAACAGATCACAAAGACTAAAGACTAGTGGGCCTAGTTCATCAGCATCAGCGCGCCTAGCGACTAGTTCCAGTGCTTGATTTACTAGTTCTCGAGCTTCAGCTTTATCTGTCCAATGATATGCATTGAAGTGATTATCAAAGTCACGAATAAAGCCCATAAACTGGTAAAGCTTAGTCAGTTGGAAGAACAATGAGCTAATAGTTTGTAAAAGCTGTTTACCAGCCTTTAAATCTTGTGACTGAAGCACATCAGATAACTCATCGCGAATAGAATCAACGTGCTCAGTTGTATCTTCGTTACCTAAATCGCTATTTGCATCTTCAAGGCGTTTAAATTCGTGTTTAAGCTTACGTTCCATATTTGGCCATGCTTCGCTTTTATTTAAGCGATCAATTTCTTTAAGCACTGAGCGTAATTCATCACGAGCTTTCATTTTTGCATCGACACAGTCGGAGCTTGCATTTAACTCGCGCTCAGCTTCTTCAAGACGGGCATGTAAACTCGCTGAATCATCTAGTTCGCTAATCACTGAACTGGCTTTTACAAACTCTTTCTCTAGCACGTCTGTAGAGATTGATTGCACGTCAGATGTTGGAAGATCTATCTCATATGTATAATCAAGATAAGAAAAATATGCCTCTACTTTAATATTTTGACTGCGATCAACACTAACCATTAACTCAACGGTACTGCCTGCTGGTAGTAATTTAGGTAAATCAGAGCCAGAAATAAGCACGTCGTACACGTGCTCATTATGGATAGCTCGGCTTCCCTCAGCGTAATGCTCCCCTTGGTAAAGTGGGATCTTAATAAAGTCTGCCTGTATGCCTGGGCGAATATCTTTCTGTGTTTTTAACTCTCTCTTACAGATACCTGTAGCTGGCAGAGTCGCATTTTTTTCAAGCCCCTTTAGTGCTGAAAAGACTAAGTCACCATTACTAATATCTAAAATTTCAACACCAAAATGGAGCGGTAATGGCATGCTGCCAAGTACCGAACCTTGAATAATACTAAAAGAGGTCGGCTCACACTCTACTTGATTTCCTTCACCATCAAATAGCGCAATATCAAAACTGTTTGTTTTACCATCCACAAGTTCTACATCACAGACTTCGCCACGAGCATCAATCTCAACTTTATCGCTTTTCCATGCGCCATCATTGCGCGACAGTTGGGCATAAACTTGATCTGGAATTGTACCTTCTGTTTTATTAGTCAAAACCTTTAAGGTAATAAACTCAGTTAGCTCTACGCTAGAGGCTTCATAATCAACGCCTAATTGAACTTTAGTTCTGTCACGTTTAGCATCGACAATATCTTCGGGTAGAGACACCGTTGAAGCGTAAATTGCTGCACCTCTGGCTACCACAGTCATAGGGTCAACACTGGTATCTGGTGCGCAAATTTGTTCGCCGACCATATCTCGCAAAACTGGTGAAAGTGTTGGGCCACCTACCAAAATTAATGAGGCCAGTTGCTCACCGCTTAAGTTATTACGCTTTAATAAATCTAAACTCAGATCAATTGCTCTTTGATACACTGTTTCAACAACGGCTCTAAGCGTAGCTTGGGTAACAGTTAAATCGATGTCAATCTCCTCGCCGTCATCATCGTCACGGATATCACCCGCATCGATACAAAGCTCGTATTCATCGTTAAAAGAGAGTTGGTTTTTTAACTGTTCAGCGAAAAACTTCAAGCCTGCACGAAAATTTGAACTGACATTAGGGTCTGACAATAGTTCATCAATTTCAAAATTTTCTTGAATATGAGGAATAATGAGTTTATCTACTACTGCAAAGTCTAAGTCTTTACCACCTAAATGATTGTCCCCCGATGAGTCAATTACTTTGACAATACCATCTTCGACTTTTACGAGGGCAGCGTCGAATGTGCCGCCACCAAAGTCAAAAACCAGCCAAAAACCGTCTTTCCCCTTGCCTTCAACACCATAAGCCATTGCGGCAGCAACAGGCTCCTGCAACGTCTCAATGTATTTAAAACCGGCAAGGTCAGCTGCGCGGCGCACTGCATCAATCTGATTCATGGTATAAGCTGCTGGTATAGTGATTACCGCAGCATCAATTTTTTCGTCAGACACATAGCCTTTTAAGTATTTTAAAACTTCGGCTGATAATTGCTCAGATGAAAAGCTCTCTCCTTTATGTGATGATTCATAACGTTCATCTGTGCCCATGGTACGCTTAAACTCAATATAAGCATTAAAAGGAATAGCTCGCTTCATACTTTTAAGGCATTCCTGGCGATAAACTTGAGATGACGACGCTCCTACCTGTTGTGCTCCTTTTTTGTTGTAAGCTACTGTTGATGGTGTAGTGTCACGTTGATCATCAAGGGATTTGATAATTGTTAAAGCACCACTATCAATGCGCGCGAGAGCTGAGTTAGTAGTACCTAAATCAATACCATAATCTATATTTAAACGTTTCATATCTATCTCTTAATTAATTGCAACATCGACTTGAGCGCGCTGAATAAGCATGCCATTAAAGTTAACTTGAGGGCGAACAACTTTGACAATGATTTTCTCATCGTCAGCCAGTTCAGGATCATCAACATAGTTAATTACATCCATATTCATTCGTTCATCGTAAGGCTTATTTAACAAGTCAATAATCTCATAGCCGTTAGCCATAAAGTTTTTGCGGATACGTTCAAGGCCTTTCACTAACGGCTTAATGCCTTTAACACTAGGATCCATTTGTGAAATATTTTTTTGCATTCGCGTAATTTCATCGGCTACTTTGAGCGAAAGTGAGTGATCAGGCTCCTCTGGCTCTGTATCTTTTACAACTTGTGCAGTTTCCTTAGTGAGCTTTATTTCTTGTGCTAACAGTAATTGCTTTTCAAGCACTTCAATTAATTTATTATCTAAGCTAAGACTTTCTTCTTCTAGGGAGGCTTTAGCAGATTGGATTTTTTGCTCCATGCGTACACCAGTTGAATCAATCCTACGGCGTAAGATAAAAATAACGCCACCGATAACCAATACGGCAATACTGAAGCCAATACCAACTAATATGAACTTACTCGTTGTTCCATCCGCTACTTTGTTGACCATAGCATTGGTGGTTGAATTGGCTTCTTGTATTTTTAGAGACAGCCCTTTATTTAGCTTAACCATTGCGGTTTCACCATCAGTTACCTTTTGATTAAAAAGAACTAATTTTTGGTCTGCCAGTGATAGCTCGTCTTTAAGTGCTGAAATTGTAGATTTCATATCTTCAAGGAAAGCATTTTGTTGTGCTAACTGTTTATGTAATGCACGTGAGCGAGTATCTTGCTCAGTATATTGACGGTTTAACTTATTTAAATTGACATTAACGAGCTCTGACACGTCAATTTTTTGCTTAATATTTTTAATGTTTTGCGTGTTAGCTTGAGTTTGTCCTTCCAAAGCCGCCAAAAAATATTCAATCCTATTCAGCCTTGCGTCGATATCATTAATCGCTTTTTGTTCTTGTACAAAGGATTGTTCTGCTACGAGCTCTGTTAGCTGAGTTTTGTCAACAGTCGCCCATACACTCAACGAACATAGAGTTAGAAGCAAAATGCTTAGATTTTTCATTTTATGTCCAAAATTTTAATTAGTTTATCTAAAACTGTTTTAATCAGTTTATTAATATTTTTATGCGTTTTTAGTTTTTCTACCATGAGAGGTGAGTATCTGTAATAGACTTTAATAAACGTACACCCAAGCTTTGTTTTCGCCAGTGTTTGATCTCTGAATTGACGTAATCGCAGGACCTGCGGGTGGTCATAGTCACCGTATGCCATAGTAGCTATGTAGCAGCCTTGATTGCGTTCGGCCTGCTTATTGAGGTTTCTAATGGTGTCGTGATTTGTGTTATACCTTTCACATACTGCTTCATTCATTGCAAAGTCGTAGAGATCAGTCATAGCATTTACTGCCTGTTGAAAAACTTCTCTAATAGCTGCAGATGTATGCTTTCCATTCTGAACATAGTTTACTTGAGCTATCATCATATTTAATGCCACTGTTACAACTAGGCTGCTAAGTTCAATAAACTCTTTCGTAGCACCGCCTTCACTGCGTAAATTCGCCAATTTAGGTTTGCATACGTTGATTAAAGCTCTTGCATTTTCTACTGATGCAAACCTATCTTTAAAATTTGCTAGCTCCTCATAGATATCATCGTAGTATTTACCTAGGCGGCGGTTTTCTTTGCGCTGCTTCATATCTTCTATGTTTTGAATGATTTCTCGTCTTGTTTTGTCGCTAGTGGAAAGTTTTTTCGCATAACCTAGAAGCTCAAGCGACTCATCAAAGATGTCGCGTAATTGATTATTTGCGTTAAAGTAATCAATATCACATTGCATAATCTCTTTTGCTACAGCGTCTGAAATCGTTTTGAATTTAATGCTTGATGGACTAAGAAGGTTTGAAATTTTAGTGATTGCGCCATCAACATTGTTATGTAGTGATAGTGCAAACGCATAAGCCTCAGAACCACTTTGCTCCCTTTTTTTCTGAGTTGTTTCAATTGCACGTTCAACATCAAAAATTAGGTTCTCACAAAAGCTTAGCGCTACATAATCTGTTACCCATTGTTCACATTGTGAAAAATAGCTAACGACATCATTTTCTGTCTTGTTAGCTGTGCGCAGAAGCTTAATGACATGCTTGATAAATTTTTCAGCGATCTGACGTTTTTCCACTACAAATGTTTCATCAGTAACAGCTGTTACAAATGCTGTAAATTCATCTGATTGAATCAGCTTAAGTTTATTTGCTATGCCAGACTTGTGCTCACTAGCTAGAACAGAGGTTAGTTGCAAGGTCGACAAGTTATTTAGACTTGAAATGTTGTTTGCTGTAACTGCTCTATTTTCAGTTACCTTGCTCCAAGTAGACATCGCTTTGTCTGTATCAGATTCTGCAAGATGACTAAGTGCAATTTCATCAAATTGGTTGTTGTTCACAAACCAAAATAAAGAATACTCAAGCTTGTCTTGCCTTTGGTCTATGCTTGAGAATGCTGCTGAAACAGATTGCTCTGTTCGAACAATCGGTGTCAGAAAAGTATAATCATGCTCAGAAGGTATATTTTTACCGACACTTGCATACTTACTTAATTTTACTTTTTGACGGTGTATTTCTTTTTCTTTTGCATTAGACAAGACGCCAATGACTCGAAAGGGGTTTTTTTGGACAGCGAACATATTAATCGGCGCTCGATAATTATTTTAAAACTACAGTTGTATTTTTCGTAGCTGTTTCACTATGAGTGGGTGTTTTTTATAACAGGCATTACTACTAATTTATCATTTGATAGGTGTTTATATTTTGACTTATATCAAGTTATGTTTCAAAATTATAACTTTAAGAAAAAACTAAAAGGCTATAGATGGTTGCTAGCCAACAACGCTTGATGTGCTTTACTTTTCTTTGAAGTATTAACAATTGTATCTATGTTAGTTTGCTTTTTGACTCTTGGGTACGCCTATTTTACGCTCTATATTATTAATCGTTTCAAAAATAAATTTGAATCGCACTTCGGTTTCCGCATTCATATCTAAATATGAAATTCTGGTCATACCCACTACTTATGTATTGATTTTATCTTTCATGTTGAACTTTATGCACCTGAGTTTATCCACTGTTTGATTTACTCGTAGATACTTGATGAGATTTTTTGATCGGCATCAGCTAATTAAAGTTGTTTTTACTTGTACGAGTTTGATGAAACGTAGAACTTAATGGTTGAATGATTAGCCCCTCACATCGTCAGCGGTTACTGGGCAAAAAAAGGGGGCGATATATTTCAATATTTCGCGTGTTTGATGAGGTATAAAATACCTATAATCATCACAGCAGCTGGTATTAAAAAGTACATTTCCACTCCTTAATATTTGGTCTAAACCAATCGAAACAGTACATAGTAACTGGCACGCCATAAGTTCACTTTGCTCGGGTTTTGCGTGCAAAGGACTTGGTATGTTGAAGCGCCATGCATCAGCTTGCACGTACCTAAACTATAGGTGCAAAGGTACCGAATATCATCGGTTTCAACATAAAAAGAGAATAACCAGAACAATAATATCGCGCCGATTACTAGCGGGATGCTAATTGTCTGGTTTAGGTTTAATCGTTTTCTTGGCATTTAAAAGTCATCGAATCCAGAGCTAAAAGAGTCGTAGCTACTGTCATAAGAGCAATCAGATGAGTCATCAAATGAACTGTCGGAAGTGCTATCTGGTGAGGGAGTGCCCGTATCCATAGATGAGTCGGTTACACCATATGGATTGCCTTTAATATCGACTCCACTATCAGCCACCATAGGTGTGCCATCGACATTTACTTGTGGCCCGTTGTTAAAATTTGTACTCATAATTATCTCCTGATTTTGCTGTTTGAAAGTTCACCGCTATCTATACACGTTAATGAAAAAATGTTAGATTACAAACTTGTTTGACTGAACTGTCAGCAACAAAAAGTTTGGCGTTTTACCTCTAAATATTCTTCGTTTTTTCTTCAAAAATTCCGCAAAATTTTCCCGTTACGCTTTAACGAATGTGTGCTTTTAATAGCAAAAATCGGCACGAAATTTTGTGACAAAAGTGCATGTGAAACATGCTATCAGCTCGCGTATTTGGATGGATACGAAGTATCGATTCAAAGGAACAACGCGCATGTACAGCTGGTCTGTACTAACCGTATTTCCATTTTGCTTCAGCAAAATTTAGCCTCACATTTGGCACAAATTGATGGCTAAACCATTTGCCTTTTCGTCAGAAAAGCACAGCGTCGAAAGAGGGAATAGAGGTGGCACACATCCCCTCGTCGTAAGCGGTGAAAATGCGGTTAGTACAGAGCGTAGCGAGATACATGCGCGTTTGATGTCTTGAAAAGCTAGAGCGTAGCTCGTAAGACGGTGGCGATGACGAGTCATCAGAGCTGGCGGGCGATTCAAGGCATATGGATGTATCACGAAGTGATTCATTCATCAGGCGAAGTCTGGCTTGGTAGCGATACTTATCGCTATTTTCATCCCGAGAGGGATTAATAAGCATCTCGGAATAAAAATCAGCACTTTTTTGCCTCAATCAGCATTGTTTGTGTCTTAAGGTTCTACCTCTTGATAACCATGTTCAACCTAACAACGGATATCAAGATGAATGAGCAAAACAATACAAACCAACGGCTAAATCAAACAGTCGAAATAGCGGGTGAAATAGCTGTTGAAGTCGTGCGGTTATATCAACCCTATATCTCTATGCCAATGCACTATCAACCTGGAACAAGTAATAATCAGATTGGTAAAGATAGACGTGTATTAACGATGAAAATCGTTACACGTTTCGGTCTAACATCACCAACGATTATCAGTTTGCTTTATGGCATTCCACATCGGCTCGCTTTAGAGCATTTGAACAAGCTTGTCAGCGATAAATTGCTGAGCTTAGTTATCACTCATCGTTCTATCGATGGGCGAGTATATGTACTCGATTATGCGGGGGCTAAATACGCCGAAGAGTTGTTATCTGTTGCGGTGTATTTTCGAACCGGAGAGCCAAGCCTGCGAGTCAACCAAAACACCATAATGCACGATCTTATGATGCAGTACGTCTTGCTCAAAGGCGTGCACAATCAAACGAAAGATAATATAGCTAAACCCTACTGGTATTCATTCGTTACCGAGCCTGAGTTTAAGCGGCTTTTTAAATCCAATGATGTGCGCAATGTTGATGGTATAGCGTTAGAGCCTGATGGCACCATCGCCGCGGTTGAGATAGAGCACTCATTCAAGACTAAGGCCGCAAGACAAACCATCCTATTAAAGTGGTTGTATGGCCTTAAGCATGGCTATTACAGCAAGGTCATGCTGTTCTCGCAGTCGCTACAAATCTTTAGTGACATAAAGAGGCTGCATAACCAACTCTATGAAGAGATGCCAACACGGTTTGATAAGAAGACGCGGCAGGTGTTACTAAGTCAGGAGGATGCTGAGCTACTCAAAGGAAATATTGTGCACCGAACGGTGCTGTGTGAGGAGCTAGCGACTATTTTTTATTAGCAGCTTAGGCGTAACGGGAAAAAGATACATAAAGTATCTTTTTCCCGGCAGAACTATCACTTCTAGAACTACAGTGTGCGAAAGCAAATTGAACGCTTTGGTGCAATTGCAGAGATCTATCATTTGGAGTGTGATAGATAACCCTCATTGATCGAGTTTCGCTGACAGAAGGCCTCCAGGTCCCGCTGTACTAATACATAGGACCTTTCCATGCTGATTTTTGAACTTTATAGCTTTAGGTCATGATTTTCGTATATGCACAGAGTAAATACTTTGTTCTGGCTAGATTCTAAGAGCGCGGGCGATATTAGTTGACCACTGTTAGTTGAAGTTTTCATTGCCTAACATAAAAAAGACAGAACAAGTTTGAGTCATTAGAAAAATCGGAGCTTTTATAGTGACAGTCTAAAAGACTATTTTTCTTTGAAATCAACATTGTCTATATAGTAGTGTGATATTGTTTGAGTTGAATGTTTAGTTAGGATTTAAAGCAAGGAATGCGAATGAAAGATAAGGAAAAAATAGCTCTTTTTATTGATGCCGATAACGCTCCAGCAGCAAAGATTGATGTAATCCTGTCAGAGTTGGCCAAGTACGGTGTCGTTAATATTCGTAAGGCTTATGGAAACTGGAAAAGCCCTAATATCAAGTCTTGGGAAGATGTATTACATGAGTATGCCATACAACCCATTCAGCAATTCGATCTCACAAAAGGTAAGAATGCCACAGATATAGCACTGGTTATCGATGCTATGGATACCCTCTACACCAAAGACGTCGATATCATATGTTTAGTGTCTTCTGGTTGTGATTTTACTCCCCTTGTGACTAGAGCACTTGCTGACGGCAAATTCTTGATTGGATTTGGTGAGCGTAAGGCACCAAGTGCTTTCGTCAATAGCTGCTCTCGATTCCTATATCTGGATGGATATGAACAAGGTGATGAAAATTTACCTAAACCAGTTAAAAATATTAAACGTGATACCAAGCTTATTAACCTTCTAAGGCAGGCGATTGAGGCTGTTGAAGAGGATGATGGGTGGGCGATGCTAGGGCCTGTTGGCAAGCATATTTCTAATCAAACATCTTTTGATCAGAGAAACTACGGCTATAAGAAACTAAGTGAGCTCTTTGCTGCTATTTAAGTGTAATATTGAAAGAAGAAAAACCATTACTTACTAGTTCTTTATTGGACAAAACTAAGTCTTCTTAGAAAATCAATTGAAACTTCATGTTCTAGTTCCTTAAAGCTGTAACCCTAATATTGATGATTACATGGGTTAACTAAAAGCATTACTCTTATAAGAGAATTGCTTTTCTGCAGATTAAGTTTGAATAGCAGTATGCCGCTAAACTTATTTTTTCACCAAAGTGAGTTTCGCAGCTCAAAAGGCAAATAGGGTGGGTAAAGCTTTGTCCATGCAAAAGCTAATCTGAAAGAGTGTGGTAATCTAAAAGGTTAGTTCAGATTAAAGCTAGTAGAGTATTCATGCTTAATCCCCCCTTTCAATATACACCTTATTCAGTATGAATAAGGTGACTTTCAATAATTTATAGCGTTAGCTAAAGAGATTGTGTTGTGTCACCTCTAGTGTGACCTTTCACCCAATGACCACGAACCCTGTAACCATCTCTCCAATGTCCTCGGCGCCAAAATCCAGTGACCTCATGAGTTACACTAGAGTCGTAGGTATCAGATGCATATAACTCATATGCAGTTGTCGTTTTATCACTCGAAATACCTGCCAACTCTTCTTCTAAGAGAAACGCCAGTTCTGATAAGGCTATGTGCTGAGTTTCAAAATAGTTATCCCAGAACTCACCAAGGTCTAAAATAGTTTTGTATTCGTCGGACTCCTGCAGTGAGTTTAGCTCTGCACCGACTTGTTGATGTCGATATTTTAATTCCTCTAATTTGGCAAAAAGCATCTCAAACGTTGTAAGTGAATTACTCGCTGCAGCATAACGTTCACCGCGTTCTATTTGACTAAGAAGCTCAAGTACTTTACTCAGATTTTGGCTAGCATAAGCCTCGTTTAACTGTACCATGAGCTGGTGAGCGTGCTTTTTAAGAGCATCACCAACTAAGTCAGGATGACAAAGCATTGATGCTTTACGATAAGCTTTTTTCAATGCCTTGATTTCGTCTTTTGTTAAGGCTTCAACAATCTTCTGAGTGATATCTTCGTTTTCTTGTTCAAAACTATTGGCTTGATTATGGGCTTGTTGGTAGTCGCTATACGAGCCTGCCTGCTTGGCATGGTTAAACTCTCTAAGCATGGTTTGACGAATTGTCTCTCGCTCAGCTTCTAGCATCTCAACGCTTTGCTTCTTGGAATTATACTGGGCTAGTATCTGACCGTAGTTTTCACTTAAAAAGTCTATAATGCATAGTTGTTCATCAAGTGATTGAAGTTCTGTTTTCAATGTTGCTAGCTGATTATTCCGTGTGGAAAACTCTGCAAATAGCCGCCGAAACTCATTTAGCTGTAGTGCTAATTTTTGAGCAGCGACTTCCTCTTGCAATGATAGGATTCGTTTTAAAATTGGTCCCAGTTTAAGATGATATTGGCGGTTAAAATCTTGCAGACGATTATGGGCTTCGTCTCTTTGCAACAGTAAAGATTGTAGCTTTTGTTCAACTACTTTTAACTCAAGACGAATAGCTGCAGTTTTGTCGTCCTCATAAAGAACAAGGGACTGTTGTTTATGCAGCCAATCCTCAATCAATTGTTGTGATTCGAGGTACTCTTGTTGTTCTAACAAACTGATGATTTCAAGCACCTGTTCATTGCAAGAGAGTGCTTGCAACACTGGCAATTGTAGTTCGATTAAATAATGGTCTTCCAAGCTAATACAGGTTTGGATTAGTTTCAGACGTTTAAAAAGTTCGCTCATAGGTGAATAGTCAATTTAGAATTATCAAGCAACTGTTGAGGTATATGTCCTGTGTAACCTTCCAAGTATAAATCTGTAAGGCTTGAAAGATCGCATAAACAATCTGCAATTTCGAGCAATTGGTTATAAGATAAATTAAGTTTGGTTAACTGAGTCTGGTTACCAATAAACTCAGGGATTTTGTTCAGCCGGTTATAGCTTAAATCAAGCTCGGTTAGTTGCGTCAAATTTCTAATAGACTCAGGGATTGCGCTTAGTTGATTGCTGCTTAAATTAAGCTCGGTCAACTGAGTCAGATTACCAATAAACTCAGGGATTTCGTTCAGCCGATTACAGCCTAATTTTAGCTGGGTTAGGTACGTCAGGTTACCAATCGACTCAGGGAGGGCACTTAGTTGATTGCTGAACAAAGAAAGCTTGGTCAACTGAGTTAGGTCTCCAATAGACTCAGGGATTGCGCTTAGTTGATTACTTTCTAATTTAAGCTCGGTCAACTGAGTTAGATTTCCAATAG
>NZ_JALNTW010000001.1:293060-603443 GCF_023161665.1 Shewanella sp. 1CM18E | reverse complement strand
GTTGATTACTTTCTAATTTAAGCTCGGTCAACTGAGTTAGATTTCCAATAGACTCAGGGATTGCGCTTAGTTGATTATTGAATAAACCAAGCTCGGTCAACTGAGTCAGATACCCTATAGAATCAGGGATTGCGCTTAGTTGATTGCTGCTTAAATCAAGCTCGGTCAACTGAGTTAGATTCCCTATAGAATCAGGGATTGCGCTTAGTTGATTATTTTCTAATATAAGCTCGGTCAACTGAGTTAGATTTCCAATAGACTCAGGGATTGCGCTTAGTTGATTACTGAATAAACCAAGCTCGGTCAACTGAGTCAGATTCCCTATAGAATCAGGGATTGCGCTTAGTTGATTACTTTCTAATTTAAGCTCGGTCAACTGAGTTAGATTTCCAATAGACTCAGGGATTGTGTCCAACTGATTGCCAGCTAAACCAAGCTCTTTCAGTTTAATCAGGTTACCAGTGCACGTTGGGAAAACGCCTAGCTGATTGTGGGACAACGAAAGCTTGGTTAATTGGTTCAGGTTACCAAGGAACTCTGGAATTGCACTCAGCTTATTTCCGAACAAGCCAAGCTCGGTTAACTGAGTCAGATTACCAATATACTCAGGGATTGCGCTTAGCTGATTTTCGGACAATTCAAGCTTGGTCAACTGAGTCAGATTACCGATGGACTCAGGGATTGTACTGAGCTTATTGTCAAACAAGCCAAGCTCGGTCAACTGAGTCAGGTTACTAATAGACTCAGGGATGGCGTTCAACTGATTGGAGCCTAAATTAAGCACGGTTAGTTGCGTCAGATTCCCAATAGACTCAGGGATTGCGCTTAGCTGACTTTCGAATAAATAAAGAGTGGTTAACTGAGTTAGATTACCGATCGTTTCAGGTAAATCGGTTAGATTTATATCAAAAATGCAAAGTGCTTTTGTCTGTAAAAGCTCTGCTTTTGTGCGTGGGAGCGTATCATGGCCAATTTCATTACGGTCAGCCCAATCCCACAATGTTTGCAGCCACGTATCAACTTCATTAATGGATGCATGTGCATTATGCAGACTCAATAGTTGCTGCGTCAAACAGAGTAGGTTGTTGGTTTGCTTTAAAAGCAAACTCGAATCTTGATTCACTAAAGGAGTGTTAATTTTATTCATTATCTAATATATATAAAACCATCTAAAATTATTTTACATTAATCGAGTTTTGCATGACTTGATTACCTTCATTTTATCCGATGAACATCCTGATTAACTACGAAAAGATAGGACAGCCATTACTTCCAATGTCAAAAGTTGCGCTTTTATAACAAGAAAGATAGAAAAACTAAAGAGGTCGGAGCCTGACGAATTCCCACAAAAAGACAAATAAAAATAATGAGATAGGCGAATTGCTGAGGAACATTCATGACATTTGGTGATCAAATTTATCGCCAAACAAAAATTACCACGAGCAAATGCCATGAATGCGAAACAAGTTTTATCAAAATGCCTATCTCTTGTCACCCCGTTAATGCACAAAACTCGCCGACAAAGTTTTTACGCTGCAATCGAAAGCTCTATGAATGGTGGCTCCCTTTCTATCACTGGATTAGGCCGAAATATTGATAGTAAAACCCCAGAAAAACATAAGATTAAACGAATAGATAGACTTTGTGGCAATACCCACATACATCGGGATATTGAGCTAATCTACGCTCGAATGACTTATCTACTAGTGGCTAAAATAGAGCAACCCATTATTCATATCGATTGGTCTGATTTAGATGAACATAAACACAACTTTCTTATTAGAGCATCGATTGCCGTTCAAGGACGGTCTTTAATGCTTTATGAAGAAATACACCCATTAAGCAGAAAAGAAAGCCCTAAAACTCACCGACTATTCATGACGAAACTTAAAGTCATGTTGCCGCAAGACTGCAAGCCTATCATCGTCACTGATACAGGTTTTCGTGTACCTTGGTTTACATTGGTTCAGTCATTAAATTGGGATTATGTGGGGCGTTTTAGAAATAGAACATGCTGCAGGAAACTTTCGGAAAACCATTGGTATGGTGCAAAAAACTTATATGCTCAAGCTAATTCAAGAGCGCAATGCCTAGGCGACTTTCTGTTAAGACAAAATGCTCCATTTCAATCTCGTCTAGCCATATATAAACGTCATGCTATGGGACGAAAAGATAGAACCGCAGCGGGTGATAGAGCTAGACGCAGTAAGTTGTCCCGTGCAAATGCAGAAAGAGAAAAAGAACCCTGGTTACTCGCAACATCACTTTATACTTCAAGTGCTACAGCGAGAAAAGTCATTCAGGTTTACGCAACAAGAATGCAGATTGAAGAAAGCTTTAGAGATGTTAAAACAGGGCTAAAAATGAATGATAGTGGTACTCGAATAGCAACGCGACTCAGCGTGTTACTACTCATTGGCAGTCTTTCACAATTTGTACTGTTTCTATTGGGCTTAGCAGTTAAAGCAGCTAACAAGCAATGGCAGTATCAAGCGAATTCAATCAAGCATCGCAATGTACTCTCAAACCAGTTCATAGGCTTGAGAGCATACAAAGATAGGAACTTAAAGCTGTTGAAATCGCATTGGCTGATAGCGCTTAAGACGCTAAAGGGGTTAATGCGTGAACCACAAGCATGTTATTAAATTCGTGGGGATCCGTCAGGGTCGGAGCGAATAAGATAAATTGAGATATTTTTGCCTCATCTAAGTCACTCGCGATAGGTCTGGTGCTCAAACTCATTTCTGCCCAAAAATGATTTAGTAAAGTAAAAAGCGAGCCTAATGGCTCGCGAGTTGTTGCTATAGACTGTCCTCTAATTTTTGTGCCCAATGTTGTTCAGCTATATCGAAATAAATTTCTGGCGGTAACCCAAAAATTACTTCGAATTCGTCATCAAATAAGCCGCAGAAGCTTTGTATTTCTTCTTTGAGCAGCAGCAACACCATGTACATATCCAAATCTTCCAGATATTGACTATCAAGCTCTGGATGCTCTTCTTGTATCGATTTACTGATACTCATACCTAAAATCCTCCCAGCAGAATCTCTATGTTGATAGATGTATCGACTAAAACTTAATTCGATATCATCGTCTTGTGTTACTTGGTGGCCTGCCAGTAACAAAACGGTGCTATGGTCGCGCCAGGGCGACTTAGATTGCCTTTGATACTCTCTGATAAAAGGTGACTTCTTATCGCTCATAGTGCCTCCTAATTGGCTAATGATGTGCCCTCATTAGTAGTTAGGATTGCCACATGCGAATTATTGAAGTGTTGGCGAAAAAACGTGATTACCTGTTCTTGCTGCAGTGGTAATACGTGTTTTTTACTCAAGTGTTTCCTTATGGCGAACTCTAAAAAATTGAGCTCTGTTTCAAGCGTATACAGCTCTCTATCGACATACTTCAGCTCTTCTACAAGGCAGCTTGATATTTCATCAAGTAAGCTAATCAAGTTATTTAACTGGTATTGATAACTCGCTTTCATCGACGTTCTCCTGTGTTTTTGATGTTCAATAACTAGGTAGAAAGTGAGAAGGCGAGTTTTAAGTAAACACTAAGTATGCATAGAGGCATCATGAGCTTTAGCCGGCATAATCTGATCTAGTGATGCAGAGTAGTCAGCCATATCGTTACAGTGATCATCTTGGTTCACATGAGTATAACGTTCTGTTGTTTTTGAGCTTTTATGACCCAAAGCAATTTGAGTTTTGCGGATGTTATTAGTTTGCTTGGTATGTCTAGTGGCGAAAGTATGTCTGATAATTCTAAAGTCTAAATGGGCAAAGCTAAGACGCTTTATAAAGCTAGCTTTCGTCTTTTTGTAGCTAGTAATATGGGCTCCTTTGCTCCTGGGGCTTGGGAATAACCATTTAGTCGAAGTTGTTTGGTGACATGAGTGTTTTAGCCATTCTTTTAAAATCGCTTCGATTTCAGGCGTGATCTCAATATATTGGTCTTTTTTGATTTTCCCTACCGTCGCACGAATTCTTAGTTTTTTATCGGCAAAGTTGATATCGCTCTTCATTATTTGTAGTGCGTAACTAGGGCGTAGGCCTGTGTGGAAACACAGCAGTGCTAGTGGAGTAAAGTAGTCAGCATAAACTGACCCTACAGTCTTCCCTTTAAGCTTCTCTTTATCTCTTGCTGCCAACTGTTGGTAAATTTCTTTGAGTTCATTATCTGTATAATATTTATCTTCAATATTGTTAACTTGCACCTTCAGAGGCTTACAAAGTAGCTCTTCATCGAATACGAAAGGGTGACGAGGATCTTCCGAGGCCGCACGTATAGCAGCTCTTAAGGTACTCATAGCGCCTTTTATTGTCGACTCGGCTAAATCATAGGCGACATACCTGAGCTAAGCTGCTTACTTGTTAGTTTGACTGTATGAGATCTTAGCCATTTGAGTAGATGGCTTTTAGATATTTCATTAATCGGCAGCGATAGCAAATTTGGGAAGTGATGCTTAATCAGATTCGTTTTTGATGCCGCTTTTTTTGGGTTGCTTAAATAGATTAAATTTTGGTACTCAGGTAAGTACTCTCCAAGCGTTGGTATTGGTTTTCTGGCGTGAATATTTCGACCATTTTGATGAATGGCTTGCTGAGCAGCAATTGCACCTAGCTCCGATTTCACTTTTGACTCTAATTTTATCCCTTCCGAAAGGTCACAAATTTTTTTCTGGGTAGAGTGTTTTTTATTAGGCAATCTAGCACGACTGTAGAAGACTATTCCTGAATTCAAAAAAATTTTTAGTTCATTATTTTCAACATTAAATCCATTTCGGTATAAGCGTACATTTAAGTTTTCGATACCGAGAACATTAATTTCAACATAACTAATTTTTTTGTTGAACCAATCATTGAGCTTTGCACGAGTTTGGTCTGCCTTGGTTTCGCCAGGCATTTTCCCAACTCCGTAGACAGCAAAGTTATTTAGGAATTGGTTAGAAACCTTGCTATCAAGGGCTTTATAAAGCTGCTTTATCATCGGAAGTAGCATATAAATTATCAAGGTTTGTAGCATGTATAGTCTCTCGTTTGCGCTAAATTTGTGTTGTGGTGCAAATGATGACAAAAAAGATTTGTTTCAAAGAATAGTGATTAAGCTGTAATTTAGCCCTTTTCTTAAAAAGGACCTTTAAATTTTAAAAACTCCAAATTAAAACAGAGATTTACGCCTTGGGAATATTTTTTAAATTATTTTCAAACGTATCAATTAGGAAAAGCCAGATTAAAGTTATTAGCATTAAAACCCATTTATTCATTTGCTTAGCTTAGTTTTGATAGGTCTTGGTTTGTTTTTGTGAGGGGGGATTAGAGCTTAACCCCTGGTTTCTTGCTTTTAAGTTTTTTATTTAAAGTTTGGCGCTTATAACAAAGGAGTTACTGAATGCGCCTAGAAATAACAAAACTACTATTCACAGAAGTGGAAGCTGCGAAATACCTTAATATTTCTGTTAGCACCTTGCAGAAAAGTCGAACCAAAGGCGACATTCGGATAGCAAACGGCTTGGCTCCGGCCTTTGTAAAGCATTTGGGTGGCGTTCGCTATAGTGTTGAGGTATTACGTCAATATAAAGCTGAAAAGGGCGCTAAGGGCTTCTATACTGAGCTTGAGACTTCCTATTTACCTAATCAAAGTAAAGCTCCTGCTATTCCGACTTCGCTTGATATTGAGCAGGAAGAAGATCAATTTGACTGGTCTGTGCTTGTTGAGTCATCAGTGAAAGAAAGTGTGAGGATTTAAATTGGAGCTAGGTGCTCACAACATTTAACTCTACATTAGAGCTTAACCAGAATTTTTTGGAATTTTTAATCTCGCTTAGAATTTAAGGGTGTCTACAAAGGAGCCCTTAAATGTTAGCTATTGCAAACCAAGTATTATTGACTGAAGTAGAAGCCGCGGCAGCGATAAGCTGTTCTTTAAGCGCCTTACAGAAAAGTCGCTCAAAAAAATCGACCAAAATAGATGATGGCCTAGCGCCTCGATTTATTAAAGATAAGGGAGCTATTCGATACTTGCTAAGCGATCTTGAGGAGTTTGTGAGTAACTTAATGCAGCAAGATATGGCGGCTAACGATAACGAGCTAGATATGGCGGATACAGCCGCTGTGATCGATGATGTTGAAGCTGCTGTTAAAAAGCCGGCGGAAGATGATGTGTTCGATTGGTCAACGTTGATCTAGCTAATACTCATCAATTCATTATTTAAGAGCGTTCACCGAAAGGTGGGCGCTTTTTTTGTTTTTATCATCTGGTCATTGTTTCGGAGTGAAAAGTGTTTGGGCTCAAAACTTGAATCGGAAACAAAAAGGATTAGTATTGGAAGTGCACCCTTTTGCATAGGGTTGCATGGTTTTGTGCGATATGTGTGCGATGGGTCCTAAGTTCAAAACTCGCAAAATAGCGGTTCTTGAATTTCAGGTACAAAAAAGCCCATTGAATCAATGGGCTTCTTCGTTTTAAATTGGTGGCCCCTCACGGACTTGAACCGTGGACCTGACGATTATGAGTCGTATGCTCTAACCAACTGAGCTAAGGGGCCGACTTAAGATAGTCGTCACTATCGAAAGCGGAAAGAAGTATACGAGGTTTGATTACGCTTGTCACCAGAGATTTTACTAGAAATGCGCTTATAAATGCGCAACTGGCTATCTGTTAATCAATATTTCGATATTTTGCTCGATACACTTGGTTAACTTCTATCTTTTTACCAATATTCAGGATGATGGAGCATTCGTTATTGCTATGGGACCCATACCTAAATCCGAGTAGCGGCAGTGATTCTTTTATTCAAAGCATAAAAAAAGCTGCCCTTAGGCAGCTTTTTTGAGAGTCTCCATCGTTAACGAGATTACTCGTCTAGGAACGACTTTAAGATCTCTGAGCGAGAAGGGTGACGCAACTTACGTAGCGCTTTAGCTTCAATCTGACGAATACGCTCACGTGTTACGTCAAACTGCTTGCCCACTTCTTCTAGCGTGTGGTCAGTATTCATGTCGATACCGAAACGCATACGCAGTACTTTAGCTTCACGAGCAGTTAGGCCTGCAAGTACTTCGTGAGTTGCGTTCTTCAAGCTTTCGCCTGTCGCTGAGTCTAGTGGTAGCTCAAGCGTTGTATCTTCAATAAAGTCACCTAAGTGCGAATCTTCATCATCACCAATTGGTGTTTCCATAGAGATTGGCTCTTTAGCGATCTTAAGTACCTTACGGATCTTATCTTCAGGCATTAACATGCGCTCTGCCAACTCTTCAGGAGAAGGTTCACGACCCATCTCTTGCAGCATTTGACGAGAGATACGGTTAAGCTTGTTGATTGTCTCAATCATGTGTACTGGAATACGGATCGTTCTTGCTTGGTCAGCAATAGAGCGAGTGATCGCCTGACGGATCCACCAAGTAGCATAAGTTGAGAACTTGTAACCACGACGGTATTCAAACTTATCTACCGCTTTCATCAGACCGATGTTACCTTCTTGAATTAGATCCAAGAACTGTAGACCACGGTTTGTGTACTTTTTGGCGATAGAGATTACTAGACGTAAGTTCGCTTCAACCATCTCTTTCTTCGCACGACGAGCTTTCGCTTCACCGATTGACATACGACGGTTGATATCTTTAATTGCACCGATCGCTAGACCAGTTTCAGTTTCAATAGCGTCTAGTTTTGCACGACAGCGTTGCACGTCAAACTCAACCATTTGTAGACCTTCTACATATGGCTTGCCTGAGGCTAGTTCGTCATTGAACCATTCAATGCTACTTTCGTTGCTTGTGTATACTTTGACGAAGTTTTTCTTCGGCATTTTGGCTTGTTCAACACAAAGTTTCATGATCAAACGTTCTTGAACACGTACTTTGTCCATCATAGAGCGCATGTTTTTAACTAAGCGGTCGAACTGCTTAGGCATCAAACGGAACTCTTTGAAGATCTCGCCAATTTCAAATAATGCTACTGTTGACTCTGGGTGACCACGACCTTTTTCTGCAATAATTCTTAGTGCATTTTCGTGAGCAGCGCGAAGTATAGTGAACTTCTCTTTAGCTTCTTCAGGATCTGGACCTTTTGGACCATCCTCTTCGCCTTCACTGTCATCGTCATCGTCATCATCGTCGTCATCGTCTTCGTCATCTAAATCATCATCAGATAACTCTGAACCAACGTGAGTCGCTGTAGGGGCAACATCTTCAGCATTTGGGTCAACAAATCCAGAAATAATGTCGGAAAGTCTAACTTCTTCAGCTTCGTAACGATCGTATTGCTCAAGGATCATCGCAATCGCTTGCGGGTATTCCGCAACAGATGCTTGAACCGTGTTGATGCCTTCTTCAATACGCTTAGCGATAACAATCTCGCCTTCACGGGTAAGAAGTTCAACGGTACCCATTTCGCGCATGTACATGCGCACTGGGTCTGTAGTACGACCTAATTCAGCTTCTACTGTTGCAAGTGCAGCAGCAGCTTCTTCTGCAGCATCATCATCGGTGCTGTCTTCAGACATCATGATTTCATCAGCATCCGGAGCCTGTTCATAGACTCGAATACCCATGTCATTGATCATCTGGATAATATCTTCAATCTGGTCAGAATCGACCATGTCTGCAGGTAAGTGATCGTTCACTTCTGCATAGGTTAAGTAACCTTGCTCTTTACCTTTGGCGAGCAACAATTTTAGTTGCGACTGCGGAGTATGATCCATAGATATCATCCAAGTTGGGAAACAGTTAAAACGACGGGCAAAAAACAGCCACGCAAGTCGTCAATTATAGCCTTCGGCGCTTGTCTGTGCTAGTCCAAGTGTTTACTTTTGAGGCTGAAATATTAACTAAGCCTTGTTTTTAATCACTGAAATAAGCTTACTAAGCTGTAACCGCTCTTCTTTCGTTAGGTTCTGCTTCATACTCAGTTCTTGGTAGCGTTGCTCAAGATACTGGTTGTTTAACCAAACGAGTGTTTCTTTTAACTTTTGAAGCAAGTTTTCATCCGCCACTTGATGATCCCATTGGGTCAGTTTTTTTAGAGTGCTGAATTGGTTATCGCCTCTAAACTGTTCAAGTAGTTGTGCGCTGCTTATCACTTGTCCGCGAGTTAAATCTAATACAAGGGTCAGCAAGTCAATGCCGGCCATCTGTATATGTTTTAGCGCTGGTTGCTCAGGCAGTCTTTCACCTAAGTGTGGGTGTTGTACGAGTAATGCGACGGCTAATCGCAAAGGCGTACCGCGACCCTTGAGCGCTTTGTGCTGATTAGGTTTATCGGCCGACTTAGTCGAAAAGTTAAATTTTCGCTTAAGTTCATCAGCACCATTCATTCTTAGCTTATGAGCTAAATCGTCGAGTAACAGGCTCTGTAATACAGTGTCCTGCACTTTTTCAATGAGTTTGATGGCATTTTTTGCCAACACACTTTTGTCTTCGTTGCCGTAAGTCTTGGCTAAGTTTTCAAATAAAAACTCAGGTAACGCCATTGCGTTATCGACTCGGCTTTCAAATTCTTGTTTGCCAATCTGTCTGATTAGGGTGTCTGGGTCTTCGCCTTCGGGCAAAAACATAAACCGTACCTGGTTGCCAGGCTTTAACAGTGGCAATGCAGTTTCTAATGCACGCCAAGCGGCTTCTTTACCAGCATTATCACCGTCATAGCAGCAGATGACTTCTTTTGCACTACGTAGCAATAGCTGAAATTGATCAGCAGTGGTTGAGGTACCTAATGAGGCTACTGCGTAATCAACATCAAATTGAGCAAGTGCAACAACGTCCATATAACCTTCCACAATCAACACTCGTTGTGGGTCACGGTGACGCTGTTTTAACTCATAAAGGCCATAAAGTTCATTGCCTTTATGAAATATGGGCGTTTCTGGAGAATTCAAGTACTTTGGCGTACCTTCTCCTAAAACTCGACCACCAAATCCTATTACACGTCCGCGTCTATCGCGGATTGGAAACATGAGGCGGTCGCGAAATCTGTCATAGCGCTTACCGCTGTCATTTTCAATGACCATACCTGCGGTAAGTAGTTTGTCTTGTGAGTCTTGGTTTTGACGATATCGACTGAGTAAGCCATCCCAACCATCGGGAGCAAAACCAATGTTGAAGTGTTCTACCACTTCTTTAGAAAGACCTCGATGTGTTAAGTAATCAAGGACTTTTTGTTTATCTGTATGTTGTCTTAATTGACTTTGAAAGAAGTTACTTGCTTCTTCCATGAGCTGGTATAAATCACGACTAAGTTCTTGGTCGCGAGGTTTACCTGTACCTTGTTCCCTTGGAACTTCTAGTCCCAGTTGTCCGGCGAGTTCTTCTATCGCATCAACAAAGTCGAGTCGGTCATACTCCATGACAAAATCGATAACGTTGCCATGCGCGCCGCAGCCAAAGCAATGGTAAAACTGCTTATCTCTGCTAACGGTAAAAGAGGGAGATTTTTCGCTATGAAAAGGACAACAGGCAGAGTGGTTTTTACCCGCCTTTTTCAGGGGCACTTTTGGGTCGATGAGATCGACTATGTCAGTGCGAGCAACAAGCTCATTAATAAAATCACGTGGTATCGCCATTAGTGTTGTTAAATGCCGCCTTTATTACGTGAGATCAAAAGTTACGCGAAATCAAAAGTTTCGTGAAATTAAATTTGGGAATTTCGAAAACAAACAAGCCGCGCAGAAGCACGGCTCATTCATGCAATAAAACTAAAGTTACTTAAGTTTTGCACGGATCATAGCGCCAATTGCCGCCATGTCAGCTCTACCCATAACTTTTGGTTTTAAAGCTCCCATTACTTTACCCATATCCGCCATGGTGGATGCGCCCATCTCAACGATGCTTGCATCAACTAGCGCAACTACTTCCTCTTCGGAAAGAGGCTGAGGCAGAAACTTTTCTAATACTAGAATCTCTTCTGCTTCTACTTGTGCTAGCTCATCACGACCCGCTGCTTCATATTGAGCAATAGAATCGCGACGCTGTTTTACCATTTTGGTTAAGACCGCTATAGCTTGGTCGTTAGTCAGAGTTTCGCGGGTGTCCACTTCAACTTGCTTAACGGCGGCTAGTGCCATACGAATAGTCCCCAAACGCAGCTTTTCTTTAGCGCGCATGGCTTCCTTCATTTGGTCTTTTAGCTGATCAACTAGGCTCATAATGAGATTAGTATAAACGTACGCGACGTGCGTTTTCGCGAGAAAGCTTCTTAGCAAGACGCTTAACTGCAGCGGCTTTAGCACGCTTACGTGCAGTAGTTGGCTTCTCGTAGAATTCACGAGCGCGAACGTCAGCTAGGATACCAGCTTTTTCACAAGAGCGCTTGAAACGACGTAGAGCTACGTCGAATGGTTCGTTTTCACGTACTTTAATAATTGGCATACGCCATCACCCCTTAGGTGTAGGTTGTGTGAGACAATTACTTGACTCAGATAATTTAAAAATGGTGCGAAATTCTATACCGACTTAGGTCCTCTTGTAAACCCCTTATCGCGATCAGAATGAGTCATAATTGGAGATATTATCTTCAGACTGTGTCGGCACTATGGAGTAATTAAAGCACAGCAGGTAGAATTGGCGGTAATTATGTCAACTGAAGACGAGAAAAAATGCGGGTTTTAGGTATAGAGACATCCTGTGATGAAACAGGTATTGCGGTTTATGACGATGAAAAAGGACTGTTATCACACGCTCTTTATAGTCAGGTTAAATTGCATGCAGACTACGGTGGAGTCGTGCCTGAATTGGCGTCTCGTGACCATGTTCGCAAAATTGTGCCTTTAATTCGTCAAGCGCTAGCTGATGCGGGCATGACTATCGATGATCTTGACGGAATTGCTTATACTAAAGGGCCTGGGCTTATTGGCGCATTATTGGTTGGCGCTTGTGTTGGCCGTGCTTTGGCTTTTTCATGGGATAAACCAGCAATTGGTGTGCACCACATGGAAGGTCATTTATTAGCGCCAATGCTAGAAGATGATGTACCTGAATTTCCGTTTTTAGCTTTGCTAGTATCTGGCGGACACTCAATGATTGTCGGCGTTGAAGGTATTGGTCGTTATACGGTGCTTGGTGAATCAGTTGATGATGCAGCCGGTGAAGCATTTGATAAAACAGCCAAGTTAATGGGACTTGATTATCCTGGTGGCCCAAGACTTTCAAAACTTGCTGCTAAGGGTGTACCAAATAGTTATAAATTCCCGCGCCCGATGACAGACAAGCCTGGCTTGAACATGAGCTTTTCAGGTCTTAAAACGTTTACTGCTAATACTATTGCAGCAGAGCCGAAAGATGAGCAAACCCGCGCTAATATCGCCTGTGCATTTGAAGAAGCTGTAGTTGATACATTAGCAATTAAGTGTAAACGCGCACTTAAACAAACTGGCTATAAGAATCTGGTTATTGCTGGCGGTGTGAGTGCTAACACTCGTTTACGTTCATCGCTTGCCGAAATGATGCAAAGCTTAGGTGGTAAGGTTTACTACCCGCGTGGAGAGTTTTGTACCGACAACGGTGCAATGATCGCTTATGCCGGCTTGCAGCGCCTAAAGGCTGGTCAAATTGAAGACTTAGCCGTCAAGGGGCAACCAAGATGGCCGCTTGATACATTAGAGCCAGTAGATTAAGCCTAGAATGAATACAAAAAAACGGCGCTCATTGAGCGCCGTTTTTATTGCCGACATTTATGCAACTAAAAGCCGTGATTGGCATTACTTACGCGAAACCAACCTGCAATGCTGTAGCGGTTAACCGTCGTCGGTAATACTTCATGGGGGAAGCGCTCGCTTAAAAATACCACCCATTTACCAAATTCTGGGGTAATCGTTTCTAGCTTGTTGTCTTGCTCGTCATAGACCACGAGTTCACCGGCATGCTCGGTTTGCCAGTCATGATTTAAGAATAATACTGAGGTCAGAATACGGTTTCTGGTTCCTTGTAATACGTCTGAATGCTTTTGATAGAAGGCGCCTGGCTCGTAAATAGCGTAGTGACTTTCAAAATCAAATAACCCCATAAACAGGCGCTTATTCATACCTTCCCGTAGTTGGGTCATGAGATCTAAATATTGTTTGTCTGCAGGACGTTGCTCTGACAGCCAACGAATTTGATCACTGCGAATACTATCGACTTGCTGCTGCTCACCGCCACGACCAATTGCAGCCGGGCGAAAATCATCCCAAGTTGCGCTTTTTGAGCTTTGTAATAACTGCTCACAAACAGCCGCCGGAAGGGTATCAGACAGAACGATATAGCCGGTTTCAACCAATGCATCAGCAATGGTATCCATCACAGCTTCACTTAATTGTGGAACCATAGAAAGGTGTACTCAAAACAAGAAAACACGATAGCTTTACTGGCAGGCTCAAAGGGCTTGAGCGCTGTATTCGAGGTAGTGTCAGAACAGGAAGCCTATAGGGAAAAACTAGCTACCCAGTCAAAAATCGGCGCAATTATAAGGTGCATTAATTAAAAAGCAATTGAAGAAAGTCGGCACACTTTGATTAACATTCATTAGAGTCAATGAATTAAGTGTTAATCATTAATAAATACAGCGATTTAGATGGGTGTTTTGGTCGGAGTTTGCTGGAAAACTACCTTTAACTCTGACGAGACTTTTTACGAGAAACCTTAGACTCCTCGCCATTTAGTAGCCGTTTTATATTATCTTTGTGGCGGATAACAATTAACGTAGAGAGCATCGCCACCGGTATGGTAAACCTATCATCAAGCCACCAGGTATAGACAGGGGCAAGCAGAGCGGTGCAAATTGCAGCAAATGACGAATAGCGAGTGATGAGCACTAACACTACCCAAGATCCCATTAGGCAAAGTGCTAAGTCATGACCAATTGGCGCCATGGCACCAAACGCAGTCGCAACGCCTTTACCGCCTTTAAAGTTAAAGAAGATTGGGAATATATGCCCAAGACAAGCTGCAATGGCAATGATACCTAAGGCGATAGGATCTACGCCTAATCTGAAAGCTAGATAAGCAGGTGCCGCACCTTTTAACATATCGAAAAAAAGCACTAATGCAGCCGAGCTTGCGCCGCCAATGCGCAAAACATTGGTTGCTCCCGGGTTGCCAGACCCTTGAGTTCGTGGATCTGGGAGTCCACGTAATTTACATACCAGAACAGCACTGGATATTGAGCCGGCTAAATATGCGCTCAAGATCATGACTATTGTAAGTACTGTTAGGCTCAAATTGGTTTCCTTATCCGTCTTAGGGTATTATCGCGCCACATAAAAAACTGTGCCCGTGTGTTTTGTTCAGAGCTATTGAAATAAACACGTAAAGACCAGATTAAATACTGCCGAATATACTTTTGTTAGCAACCTTGCTTTAAAAGCGACAGTGATTAATTAAATCTTTATGCAGCGAGACTTATCCTACTTTGCTTTGGTCTCGTTAGAAAGAGCGTTAGCGTAATATTTCAGCATTGCAACGGATTATATCTCGTTTGTCCGTTTTAGCTTATCAGACCTCAGTGTCATGGATTAGAGTTTTGGAGATATCATGGATAAAGTACTGATTAGAGAACTAAGAATAGAAACCGTTATTGGGATTTATGAGTGGGAAAAGCAGATCCATCAAAGCTTACTCATCGATCTTGATATGGCATGGGATAACCGACCTGCAGCGGCAAGTGATGATTATCAACACGCACTTTGCTATGAGACGGTTTCTAATAAATTAACGGCATTGATTACTGAAAAGCCAATTGAGCTGATTGAAACCGTAGCAGAAATGATCGCGCACTGCGTGATGACTGAGTTCAATGTTCCTTGGGTTAAAGTCAAAGTAATGAAGCCGGGAGCGGTACCTACTGCGTCGGCAGTTGGAGTTGAAATCGAGAGAGGTCATGCATAAATGGCTAAGATTTTTATCAGCCTTGGTAGCAATATTGAGCCAGAACGTCATCTTAAGGCTGCATTAATCGACCTTGATTATCATTTTGACGAGCTTGAGTTGTCATCAGTGTTTGAAAGCGAAGCCGTTGGGTTTGATGGTACTAACTTCCTGAATATGGTGGTTGCAGCGCAAACCGAAATGAGCATTGAGCAGGTTGTTAGCTGTTTTAAGCAAATAGAGCAAAATCATGGACGTGTTAAAGGGGCGAAGAAATTTGCGCCGCGAACACTAGATATAGATCTATTGCTGTATGACGATGTGGTTAGCACATTGCCAATCGAGCTACCTAGAGCCGAAATTCTTTATAATGCCTTTGTATTGTGGCCATTAGCTGAAATTGCTCCTTCTTTGAATCATCCCGTTGTTCAGCAGTCGTATCAAACCCTTTGGGATAATTACGACAAACAACAGCAATCATTATGGCCAATTGAATTTAATTGGTCTGTGTAACCCCCACTTTAATTTAGGATAGTTATGGATACCTTTCAGGTGATTATTTTGGCTCTAATTCAGGGCCTCACCGAGTTTTTGCCAATTTCTAGCTCTGCACACCTTATTTTACCGGCACAATTATTAGGCTGGGAAGATCAAGGCTTATCATTTGATGTTGCAGTCAATACTGGCTCACTGATGGCGGTTGTGATGTATTTTCGCCGTGAGTTGTTCTCTATGTTTACCGCATGGACTGGCAGCATAGCCAGCCGCAAGCAAACTGAAGAAAGTAAGCTAGCTTGGTGGATTATCTTAGCGACTATTCCAGCTGTTATTGTTGGATTTACCGCTAAAGATTTCATTGCAACTCATCTACGTAATATTGAAGTGATTGCAGCAACCACCATTATTTTTGGTTTACTACTTTGGTGGGCTGACAGAATGCAGCGCCAAGGGTTTAACGAATTTCAAGTGGGCTGGAAAAAGGCGTTAATCATAGGTATTGCACAAGCAATGGCACTTATTCCTGGTACTTCTCGCTCTGGTGCAACCATCACTGCAGCCTTAATGCTAGGTTTAAGTCGTGAAGCTGCGGCACGTTTCTCTTTTTTAATGTCAGTGCCTGTTAGCTTAGGTGCGGCCATTTTAGTGACTAAAGATTTACTCGAAAGTGGTCAGGTAATCGATTATCAAGCGCTCGGTTTAGGCATAGTGGTGTCGTTTATTGCCGCCTATCTTTGTATTCACTATTTCTTAAAAATTATTAGCAAAATGGGCATGACTCCATTTGTAATGTATCGCTTAGTGCTAGGTGCAGTGCTTTGTGGTGTGATCTTTCTATAAGCTTTGATTGTTTTACTAACATGTAAGTATCAGCTTTTAATTATGAGCGTTAAATGAACAGTATTTATCTTTGCCCGGTATGCCAGTCGCCATTCAAGATCCACCAAGAATCAAAAGGCCTGCATTGTGAAAACAAGCACCATTTTGATAAGAACGAAAATGGTTACTGGCTATTTAGTCAACCTAAAAAGCCTAAGGCCGATTCCCGCGCAGTAATGCGTGCAAAACGCTATGTGCTAGAGTCGGGCATTTATGTGCCACTGGCAGAACGTATGGCAAAAGTGATTGCTGAATTACCGCAAATTACCTCTGCACAGGCGTTGTCGCAGCTTGATTATGATTGTGGCGATGGTTACTTTTTGCGAACGTTAAACACGATACTTACCGACATAAAGCCCGAGTTGTCATTAGAGCAAACTGGTATATGTGAAGCAGAAAATGCGATATTTGCTGCGGCTAAAGCAGAAGCTAGCCCAACTTATATTGTCTCAACGCTAAAACGTCTACCATTTGTAAGTGAAAGCTTTGATTTAGTGACAGTGATTGATAAACAGTTAAAGGGCAAAGAGCTGACGCGAATACTTAAACAGGGCGGAGTATTACTGCAAGTTGCCGCTGGTCCACGTCATTTATGGCAAATTCGCGAATTTATCTATCCTGATTTATCTGAAAAACCAGTCAGTGAAAACTTACCGAAAGAGCTAGATTTACAACATAGTGAGCGAATTTCATTGTCTGTAAGTGTATCGGGTGAGCAGGCTATTGCGTTACTTGAGATGACGCCTTACGCCTGGCGAGCAAACGATAAGGTTCGCAATGAGATCCAGCGAACACAGTTTGATACATTAGAAATCGACTTTGTTATTAATGTGATGACTAGAAAATAATTGGCGCACAGGTTAACCTTTGCTTACTTAACTTAATGGAAATCGACTACTGATGATGCGTACTTTGCTGTTGTTCATCTTGGCATTTTTGCCATTGGCTGCATTTGCTAATGTTTACTCTATTCCACAAAATGGCGGCAGGCTTGTTGGCGAGTTGCAAGAGCATGTGGTGCAAAAGGGCGATTATTTTCAGACGATTTCCAAGCAATATAACATAGGTATATTGGAGTTAATGGCATCGAACCCTGGCGTTGATCCATTTTTACCAACACCTGGGACGCGGTTGCTTATCCCTACACAGATGTTATTGCCTGATGTGCCACATAAAGGTGTAGTGATAAATTTAGCTGAGCTGCGTTTATATTACTTCCCTAAAGATGGTAAAAACGTGCACGTTTTCCCTGTTGGTATCGGGCGCGTTGGTCGTGAAACACCTGAGATGGTGACAAAAATTAAATCGCGCATTCCAAATCCAAGCTGGACTCCCCCTGCAAGTATTCGCAAAGAACACTTAGAGGAGCGCGGTGAAGTTTTACCAAGGGTTGTACCAGCAGGTCCTGATAACCCACTTGGTAAGTTTGCGATTCAATTGTCTTATGGTGATGGTAGCTACCTAATCCACGGTACCAATAAGGATTTTGGTATTGGCATGCGTGTGAGTGCTGGTTGTATCCGCTTAAACCCTGACGATATTGAATGGTTGTTTGATAAGGTTCGCTATGGTGAGCAAGTTACTATTATCAACGAGACTGTTAAAACCTCTGCAGAGCCAGACGGTCGACAGTTAATAGAAGTGCATTCACCTTTATCAACCGCCGATGGTGGTGATAACACAGTGAAAGAGTTAAAACGCGGGGTTGTTGACTTTATCGGTCAAGATGAAGTGGATTACACCAAAGCTAATGATGCTCTATTAACTCAAGCGGGTATTCCAGTGAATATTCAAAGCTAATTGCTGCTTATTAATTACTTGTGGAAGGCGTCCTTTATGGGCGCTTTTTTGTGCTTGAAAGTTGATAATTTAGGGGCGGTTAGCGGTTGAGAGTGCGGCTAAAAAGTTTGATGTGGCAGGCGCCGATTGCAGATAAATTTAAGGCTTGGTCAAGTGCAATACCTGAAACCAAGCCTTGGGAGATAGCAGTAATTAAATACGGCTAAGTCCTAAACGCAATTACTTCTTGTAAGAAGAAGCTACGTTGTCGATACGGTCGTTAGCACGCTGAGCTTCAGCTTGAGCGTCCATAGCAGCTGCTTTAGCATCGTTGATGTCTGCAGATAGCTTGCCGTGATCTGATTTTAGAGAGCTAACTTCAGCAGAAAGCTGGTCAACTTTGTTACCTAGGTTTGCAACGCTTTCTTCAAGAGCAGTAGTGTTTGCACAGCCACCTAGAAGGGCAGTCATTGCTACACCAGCAATCATAAGTACTTTTTTATTCATCGGGAATTCCCTTTATATAGGTTGGTTTAAATAAGCACAGCTGCACATTACAACTGAACTAGTTAATTATGTCATAGACAAAAATTTTTGCTATGCATTTTAACGCTAAGGCCTGAATAACTTAGCGAAAATTTGAGCAATTGCAAGGTAAGTGTAAATTTACCATTATTAACACACCTCTAATATTAGACTATAAATGTGAACCTTTGATGAGTTTTTTATTGGCCCCCACTATGATGTAAGTCTTTGTACGCTTGAACTGCAGCCACACGGGCAATATTTAGTTGGGTTCTAATCGCCGCGCCCTGATGACCCTCGGCAATGATAGATTTAATATCAACAGCGCTTGCTAACCTAAAACATTGTTGTAAGTAATCAGCTTGCGGATAAGGCTTTTGTTCTAAGCCTGTACGACCTTTACTGTCGGCCTCGCAGGCGATTAATAACTGTTTAAGACGCTGAGGTTTGCGCCAAAAATCTGCTTTATCAAAGATTTTTACTAGGGTTTCAGCTCTTAACTCGGTCACGTTATGAATATTCTGATGCTGATCGCTGACCAGCAGCGCCAAATCACGATATTCGTTTGGAATACGATAACGTGTGCACAAGTTTTTGATCAGCGGTAAGCCTTTTTGTCCATGACCGTGATGTTTAGGTAAATGCTCCTTGGGACTAAGTGCCTTACCTAAGTCATGCACCAGTGCAGCAAACTTAACGGCATTATCGTCACTTAGTTTTGCTGCTTGTTCTAGCACCATTAAAGTGTGAATACCCGTATCTATTTCTGGATGCCACTTTTCGGGTTGGGGAACACCAAATAGTGCGTCAATCTCAGGAAATAGCACTTTGAGTGCACCACATTGTTTTAAGATTTGAAAAAACACCTGTGGGCTGGCGGTCGATAGTGCTTTATCGAGCTCGACATAAACTCGCTCAGCAGTTAAGGCTTCAAGCTCGCCACTTTGGCTCAGCCTGCTCATAAGTTCGAGGGTCTCTGCTGCAATAGTAAAACCAAGTGAGTGGAAACGTGCTGCAAAGCGAGCTACGCGCAATACTCGCAGTGGATCCTCAACAAAAGCACCAGAAACGTGTCTTAAGGTGCGACTCTCTATATCGCCAATGCCATTATAAGGGTCGTATAGGTTACCTTGATCATCTTGGGCAATGGCATTTACGGTTAAATCGCGGCGCAATAGATCTTGCTCAAGGGTAACATTAGGTGCGGCATCGACACTGAATCCACCATAACCTGCTGCGGTTTTGCGTTCTGTGCGCGCTAATGCGTACTCTTGGCTTGTTTTAGGATGTAAAAATACCGGGAAATCTTTGCCTACTTGAGTAAACCCTTTGGCTAGCATTTGCTCGGGCGTTGCCCCCACAACCATATAGTCATGATCTTTTACATCAAGATTAAGTAACTTATCGCGGACAGCACCGCCAACTAGATAGATTTTCACTGGGTTTCTCACTTAATAACAGTCTACTGAGTGTAACATGGCTTACTATTATATTCGTGGCTAAGTCGATGCAATTAGCGCAGATATAATGCCAATAAGAGGCAATAAATCTGGCGCAATTTGCTATTATGTCGAGTTTAGCTGATTAAGTTACTGCAAATTTTGACAAGCTAAGTATAGGGCTTTAACGTGAGCCTATTATTGTCGATAGTGGCATTTAACTGGGAATAGCAGTAGGTTTTAAAGTCGCCCAGTAATGATATTGACTGGCATATAAAAATTCCGAGGGTTTTACAATCGGAGTTCATGGTTTTAAAAGGATAAAAGCTCGCATGTATAAGGCTTTCTTTGGCTTAAATGATAATCCGTTTTCTATTGCACCGAATCCTCATTACCTATTTTTGAGTGATCGCCATAGAGAAGCATTAGCGCATCTAACATATGGCCTAGGTGAAACCGGTGGTTTTGTATTGTTAACCGGAGAAGTGGGGACTGGTAAAACCACAGTATCGCGCTGCCTATTAAAGCAATTGCCTGAAAATACCGATACAGCGTTTATCTTAAATCCTTCTTTGACAGAGTCAGAGCTGTTAGCAACGTTATGCGATGAGCTAGGGATTGTTTATGGCGACGAGCCAAGCCTTAAACAGCTAACGGATTTGATCAGTAAATTCCTTTTGGAAAACCACAGTAAAGACCGTAACACTGTGCTGATTATTGATGAAGCGCAGCATCTTAGGGCTGAAGTACTAGAGCAGCTAAGATTGCTTACTAATCTAGAAACAGACACTAAAAAGCTGCTGCAGGTGATTTTGATTGGCCAGCCAGAACTGCAGCAATTACTTAAGCGCCAAGAGCTTCGTCAATTGGCGCAACGCATTACAGCGCGTTACCACCTGTTGCCGCTAACTATTGAAGAGGTGGCGTTATATGTGCAGCATCGTCTGCAAGTCGCTGGGCGTCATGAGCCGCTATTTCATAAGAGTGCTATTAAGGCACTGCACAAATATAGTGGCGGTATTCCACGCTTAATCAACTTGTTGTGTGAACGTGCATTGATGGCAAGTTATGCCCAATCTAAAGTGCCGATTGATAATAAAATGGTGCGATTGGCCTCGGTGGAAGTATTAGGCGAAGAGCCTAAGCAAAACAATATGTTAAAACCAGCAGCAATAGCAGCCTCGTTAGTCGTCACCTTTGGCGCTGCTTTGTACGCATTTATGCCTAACAACAATCCAGTGGCAAGTGCAGGTAATACAGCTGAGCAAAGTCAACCTGCTCCGCAATTAACTCAGCAGGATAAAGTATCAAATCAAGTACTCAGTAGTAGCCAACAAGTGCTCAATAGCGCCATTTCACAAAGCCGAGAAATAGCCACCGCTTACGCCAGCATTTTAGGTTTATGGGATAAGGTGCCATATATTGGTTTATCGGCCTGTCAGTCCGCTAAGCAACAAGGTTTAGCTTGCTTTCAGCAGCAGGGTAACTGGCATTCATTAGTTCGTTTAAATTATCCGGCAGTGGTTTATCTTGCCGATGATAATAACCAAGCGTTTTACGGCACAATTGTTTCAAGACAGGGCGAGCAAGTGCTACTGCAACTTAATGAGCAACAGTTATGGGTTAGTCGAGATTGGTTTAATCGCCACTTTACCGGAACCTTTGAAATACTGTGGCAGGCACCAACGAATCAACCTAAAGAGATTGGGCAATCAGCAAATCCGGCGCAAATTCAATGGCTAGAGAATAGTTTAGCGCGAGTTACTGATACATCTCCGAGATTGGTTAATCGTTTTGATGCTGAGCTTGAGCAGAAACTGAAAGACTTTCAACGTCAACATGGCTTAATTGCCGATGGCATTGCTGGTAGCCAAACATTGGTGCAGCTTAATTTGTATTTAAGTGATGCTGGCCCGCGCTTAGGACAAAGTAAGAGGTTGTATTAATGTCGATTTTACTCGATGCGGTGACTCGAGATAAGCAACAATCTCAAGTCAATAATCACGATGTAGTACTCACTCCGCGTGCAGCTTATAAAGCTAAGCAGCAGGGTGGTTACAATATCAAGGCGCTGATTATTTATGGTCTGTCGTTGCTGTTTATGGTGTTAGCAGCTTGGTTATTAAGCCTTGCGCTTTATCCTAGCGATAAAAACACTACAAATAACAAGCAGACTCAAGCGTCGATAAGCACAGCGGCTGACAGTGCACAAAAGCGTGAGCAAACAATTAGCTCAGCGCAACCTACTGATGAAGTTCGTTTGGCTGGTAAAGTGGCATTGCCAATGGCGCAAACTCTAACGCCACAAGCCCATAATCAAAGGAGATTGATTGGGAATGATAACCAAGCACCAGTCAGCTCAAATGATTCATTGAGAAATGCTTTATTGGCTGCAGAAGCCTCGGTTACGAGTGCTGAAAATACAGATACCAACGGTAACGATAGTTCAGTGAGCAACTCAATGTCTGAGGATGGTGCAAGCGAGCCTATCATTCTTGGGGCAAACAGTAACAAACGAGGCGATGAGTTACTTGAGTCACTTAAATATCAAGTAGAGCATGCCGCTAATGATGTTGGGTTAAAGGCCACTGAGCCTAGTGACAATAATAATTTATTGGCAGCATTTGAAGCTGCACTAAAAGAAGTTGAGCGAGAGAAGGCGGTTGAAACTCCGGTAACAGAGGCAAAGCTTGACCCCATTCCTACAACGCCAAAGTCTGATGACATTCCTAAATATGGTCAATTGCCTGCCGGATTGCAGCTACAGGTGCCAGAGTTCAACATCAATGCTCATGTTTATTCAAGTGTGGCTGATAACCGTTGGTTAAATGTTGATGGCGCAGAGCTGCAAGAGGGCGATAGTATTCAAGGTAAACTGACTATTGTTGAAATAAGACCAAGAGATGTGGTGTTAGCGATTCAAGGTACTGAGTTTAAAGTGCCTGCAATCTAGACAGATACGTATAAGCGGTATGCAGCATTAACTAAAAGGCCTAACTCACGTTAGGCCTTTTGTGTTTTAGGGTTTTTAGTGTCGCTTAATTATATAAGTAATATGCTAAAAACAGGGTTAAGCCATAGCCAACGCTGTAGCAAAGGCTGAGCGCTGGTACATATTTAAGGTAACTGACAAAAGTTAGCTCTTTTACCTTACTCATAGCAATAATACCTGCAGCAGAACCAATCACTAATAAAGAACCGCCAACACCTACCGCATAAGTGAGCCCTAACCATTCAGGCGTGTTGAGTATAGGTTCAGCTTTTAACAATGCAGCAGTGAGCGGCACGTTATCTAATAGCGCAGAGCCAATACCTGCAACAAAGTTAGAGATATTTGGATCGTATTGGGCATAAACTTGAGCAAGCAAATCAAGGGTGCCAATTTCTTTCAGCATACCGACTAACAGTAAAATACCTAAGAAAAATAGTAATGTGTCGTACTCAACTTGGCGAATATACTCAAGAATTTGCAGCTCCTCTTTATCACTTCTAGTTGTGTGCCCGACTAAAAACATCACTGAAAGGCCGGTTAAAAAGGTTAAAACCGGTGGAATACCAAATAGGATATTGAGCGCCATTGTCATGACAATAGTGGTAAAGAAGATCACCGCAATGAGTATATCAACTGACCGTACTTGCTTAGTGATAGGGCTGGTACTGACTTCACCTTCTGCTTTAAGCGAAAATAATACTGCTAATAACATGACGCTGATGGCAGCTGGCACAAATAGCATGAGCAATTCTGACATACCGACATGACCGCCTAGGAAAATCATTAAGGTGGTCACATCACCGGTAATCAAAGCGACGCCGCCAGAGTTAACGGCAAAGATAATCAGTACGGCCATGCGCCTACGTATGTGCTTATCGAGTTTAAAGGTTGTGAGTAAGCCAAGAGAAACTAAGGTTGCAGTGACATTGTCACAAATGGCCGACAAGACCAGCGAAAACATCGCGACTTGTATCATCAACATACGTACAGATACGCGCTGGGGAAACAGCTTTTGCACCAAGATTTGAATCATGCCCTTGGCATTAAGATAGGCGACAAAGGTCATTGTCGACATTAAGAATAGCCAAAGAGTAGCAATTTCTAACAGGTTTTCATTAAGTTGATGTTCAACTATTTTCTCATGACTTGGATCGCCAGCTGCCATAAACAAGGCTATCCAAGAGATACAGCCAAAAAACAAGGTGGTTTTTGCTTTATTAAGGTGGGTGATCTCTTCAAACACAATACTTAACAGAGCCAGTACCGCGAGTGAAATTAAAAATGCGTACAACATAGGGCTACTCACATTGGTGATGTTATGACGTACCTAAACTTATGCTGGGTCGCCAATTTAAGTTTATTTTAAGGTTGAGCGGCGAGATCAAACCACAGTGATGCTGTGATAACAACTGTTAACTAAGTCTGGTTTTGTGATTAAGTGTGATCCAAGGCTGCTTCGGGGTGTGTTCTACGGAGTTTTAAACTTAAATAGTTCGCTTTGTTAGTTGTTAATTTCACCATGGTTAAGCTATTGCTAATTTTATAGCACTTACTAACGAAATGAGTATAAAACGGAAAATAATTAAGGGAGAAAGCTTCTGTTGCAGTTGTTTGGCGAAATTATACCGACAGGTGTAACGCTTTTGAGTGCAGCGGATATAAAAAAGGAACACTAATAAGTGTTCCTTTGATGTTTTTAGCTATTAGGTTTTTAAGCTATCAACCTCAACCTAATTAAGCTTTAGCAAGCTTAGCAAATACGCGATCAGCAGCTGCAAGTGTTGCTTCTAACTCTTCTTCACCGTGAGCAAGTGATAAGAAACCTGCTTCATAAGCGCTAGGAGCTAGGTAAACACCTTCATCTAGCATTAGGTGGTAGAACTCAGCAAATAGTGCAGTGTCACACTTAGTCACTTGAGCAAAGTTGGTTACAGTTTCTTCGCTGGTGAAGAAGAAACCGAACATGCCACCAACGTAGTTGATTGCCATTGGAATGCCGTGCTTGTTAGCAGCAGCTTTAAAGCCTTCAGCAATATACTGTGTCTTAGCTGCTAGTTGCTCGTAAACGCCTTCTTCACACAATGCTTCCATCTGTGCAAGACCAGCAGACATCGCAATTGGGTTACCTGATAGTGTACCAGCTTGGTAAACAGGGCCTGTTGGTGCGATAAACTGCATGACATCTTTACGACCACCGAAAGCACCGACTGGCATACCGCCACCGATAACTTTACCTAGGGTAGTTAGATCTGGTGTTACGCCGTAGTGACCTTGTGCACCGCTCTTAGATACGCGGAAACCTGTCATTACTTCGTCGATAATCATCAGTGCGCCATACTGATCACAGATAGCGCGTAGACCTTGTAAGAAACCGTCGATTGGCGGAATACAGTTCATGTTGCCTGCAACAGGCTCGATGATGATACAAGAGATCTCTTCTGGGTACTGCTCGAAGATAGTCTTAACAGATTCTAAATCGTTGTAAGTTGCAGTTAGCGTGTGCTTAGCAAAATCTTCAGGAATACCTGGAGAGCTTGGCTGACCAAGTGTTAGTGCACCAGAACCTGCTTTTACTAGTAAACAGTCAGCGTGGCCGTGGTAACAGCCTTCAAACTTAAGGATTTTGTCACGATTAGTGAAACCACGTGCTAGACGAATAGCACTCATTGTTGCTTCAGTACCTGAACTCACCATACGAACCTGCTCCATTGAAGGAACCATTTCGATAACTTTTTCAGCCATAGTGACTTCAAGTTCAGTTGGTGCGCCAAAAGATAGGCCATTTTCAACTGCTTTTAATACCGCTTCACGAATTTTAGGGTGGTTGTGACCTAAAATCATTGGGCCCCAAGAACCTACGTAGTCGATATACTTTTTGCCATCAGCGTCAAAAATATAAGCGCCATCTGCTTTTTCAATAAAGCGTGGCGATCCACCTACACCAGAAAATGCACGTACTGGAGAGTTAACGCCACCTGGGATGGTCTTTTTAGCTTGTTCAAATAGTTCGTCAGAACGAGTCATTTTTAATCCTTAAATTTGTAGCCGACTTAACAATCAGCTTTTCGAGAATACCAGTTAACAGGGCGTTCGTACTGCTCAAGTTGAGCATCAACGCCTAATGTTAGTGCAAACAGTGCCATGCGGATCAGCAAGCCGTTATCAGCCTGTCTAAAGATAGCTAGATTTGGATGATCGTTAAGATCATTATCCAATTCATTTGCTTGCTCACGAGAGTCTCGTGGCAGCGGGTGCATGATCACAGTGTTTGACTTGCAATGCTGTGTATAAATTCTTTGGTTTAAACGGAACTTACCACGGTATTTGTTCGCTTCTTCTTGAGAAGGGAAGCGTTCTTCTTGAATACGCGTCAGATAGAGTATATCAGCGCGATCTAAATTGCCTTCAAGTTGGTCTGTTATTGTGATCTTATGGCCAGCATTTTCAATGTCACTGATCACAGAGTCAGGCATTGCTAGCTCTTTTGGTGATACGAGTGTGAAGCTGACATCTTTATACATGCATAACAGACGCGAAAGAGAGTGAACTGTACGACCAAATTTCAAATCACCGACCATGGCGATGTTCATGCCGCTAATGTCACGACCGCCTGCAGCCAGCTCTTTTTGAATGGTAAACAGGTCTAAAAGTGCCTGAGTAGGATGCTCGTTAGCACCATCACCGCCATTGATAACCGGTACGCGGCTGCCTTTAGCAAACTCACTTACAGAGAAAGAATCAGGGTGGCGCATGGCGATTACGTCAGAGTAGCTAGAAAGTACGCGAGCGGTATCGTATAGCGATTCGCCTTTTGATAGCGACGAAGATGCCATACCTACAGTTTCATTTACTCTACCGCCAAGTAGATTAAATGCACTGGCAAAGCTGACGCGGGTACGGGTGCTAGGCTCGAAAAACAGGTTGCCTAAAACTGCGCCATCTAAAACTGTGGTGCGTTTTTGTCTTAAAGCATAAGGGGTCATGCGGGTAGCAACAGAAAAAACTTTTTCAACGGCTTCCAAATCTAATTGGTTTACCGAAAGGATATGCGAACCTTGAAACTGAGTCATCAGCCTATATTTCCAATTTCTGAGGGGCGTTAATAGCAAAGCTATTGCCCGAATTTATGTAGGGTGGCTGAGGCGGCACTATAGCAGAATCTAATGGGCAGATAAATAATACAAGCACAGAACATTGGATTAAATCATGCAGATTTTAGACTTATATGCGTAGGCAGAAACATTCTGTTGCTGCTAATTTTGCGAAAACCTTGCCAAAGAGTGTGTTGACGGGTAAAACTGCGCATGACTTATCATATTTTCGATACAGAACAATACATTTGGAAGGCTTAGTTTGGACCATTTTATTTGGAATATCGATCCCGTAGCGATTAGCGTTATGGGGTTAACTGTACACTGGTACGGGATCTTATTTGCGCTGGCAATCGCCTCTGGTTTTCAAGTAATGAAGCGCATTTATATTAAAGAAAGCTTACCGGTTGAATCATTAGACAACCTGTTAATGTATTGCGTTGTGGGTATTATTGTTGGCGCGCGTTTAGCCCATTGCTTGTTTTATGATCCAGCTTACTATCTAAGTAACCCAATAAAAATCTTAGCTATTTGGGAAGGCGGCTTAGCCAGTCACGGCGGTGGTTTGGGGGCGATTTTGGCGCTATATTATTATCAGCGTCAGGTGAAACTGCCTTTCTTGTTCTTACTGGATCGTTTAGCGATTGCCACGGCTATTTTTGGCTTCTTTGTGCGCATGGCTAATTTTGTCAATTCAGAAATTCTTGGCTTACCTAGCAATGTGCCTTGGGCGATTGTGTTTGAGCGTGTCGATATGCTGCCACGCCATCCTGCGCAGCTATATGAAGCCATTGCTTACTTGTCGATTTTTGCCTTGTTGTGGGCTATTTATAAACTCACAGATATGAAGCAAAAGCACGGCGCCATTTTTGGTTTATTCCTAGTGCTGGTGTTTAGTTCTCGCTTCTTAATTGAAATGGTGAAAGTGAAGCAAGCGGTTTACGCTGATACGTGGACGTTTAGCGCTGGCCAATTACTTAGCATTCCATTCTTAGTAGTGGGTGTGGTATTGCTTATTTTGCCTTATGTAAGAAAAGCCAAAGCCAAAGTTTAAGCTTAACTAAATTCAGCTGTGCTAAATAAAAGCCGTAAACTTAATGTTTACGGCTTTTTTGTTTTTAATGTGGCTGGTAAAACTAATTGTCAGTCAGGTCTAGGGATTAAATGCAGTGGCGCTGCATCACTTAAATAAGCTTCATCGACCTGATCTAGCTTGTTATAGCTAATCATCTGCCGTATGCCATCAATATAGGCTTGACCGCGTTCTGAGTATTTATCTAAGGTGCCCGCGAGCTCCATGCCTGTTATTGGTTTATTTTCTGCACGTAGTTTTGCGCGTAACTCTCGAAGTTTTTTATAGGCATTATTAGTATTAAGGTTAAGCATATAGCCCTCAACAGAGGCCAGCGGCGTGTCAAAACGGGCTAAACCATAGTTGCCTAACTCTTTGCGTTGCTGCTTGGGGATCATGCCTTTGCCGCTAAAGTCCCACTGACCAAAAAATGCATTGCCCTCAACGGTAAAGCGTGACGTTGCCCAACCACTTTCTTCAGCGGCTTGAGCCAGTACCAAAGATGGCGGCATGATATCAACTTCTTCTAATAGTGCTTGGCGTTGTTGCTCTGTTAGCGTTGTATTGTCGTCTTTGGTAATTTTGTATTTAAAGGCAATTTTTTGCAGAATAGCATCGTTTAATGGCGCTTCGGCGATAAGTTTACGCTCTAACAAAATGTTCTCATTGGCTACTAGAATGAGCGGCGCGAGTAAGCGGAAAAACACCATTTTCTTTTGCTGTACAGGGATTTGGTTTGAGGCCTTTTGCCAGCGTTCGCTCACCGATTCAAAGGTGAGGCGAGGCACTTCTCGGTTACCCTCTTGCCAGCTTTTAGTATTGTAATTGAGAGAATCAAATAGCGTCATTAGCTCGTCGAGAGAGTTGACGCGAATATCTTTGGCTGCTTTGGTTGGGCGCTCGTCCGACACCTTAGTAAAGCTGTTTTGTGTGGCATCTGAACCTGTTGGGGTCGCAAGATCTTTAGCTGCTACTTTTTCGTTATTACTATTACTGCTTTGTTTCGTTGTGGTTTTATCTTGTTCGCTATCAGACTGCTGTTGCTCATTGTAGACGACTCTATTACCGCCACTTTCTGGGTTAAATTGGGAATTAGCGGCATATAAGATGAGCGTTAAGCTAAGCGCTGCAAGGGCTATTAGCGTCTGGGGCTTTTTAAGCATAAACCGTCCTGAAATTTAGCGTATCTTGTTTAAACTTAGCTTAATTTATGCGGTTCTTCATTAACTGTTTGATTTAAGTGTGTTGGCTTTAGTGATGTAGAAAATAAAAAGCCCAAATGCATATTGGCATTTAGGCTTTTATGAATGGCTGAATAAACAAATGCTTTGCCTGTTTAATGGCTTATTACTTGTCTATTATTTGCTTAAATCTGACGCAGTTTGCGTTGAGTAGTAGTAAGCAACATCTTTCATTTCTTTCTCAGATAGCATTCCCGCTTGGGCTTGCATCAGTGGATCGCTGCGGTCACCACGCTTAAACTCAACCAACTGCTTGAATAGGTAAGCAGCTTTTTGGCCTTTAATATCAGGGTAAGTCTTCATCATGCCTAGCATGGCATCACCATGACAAGCGATACAGCGCTGGTTAGCCAGGGCTTCACCTTTACTCGCATCAGCTTGATAGTTTAGTGCGCTAGCTTCAAGTTTTAATCCTTGTACTGCGAGTGTATCTTTAAAAGATGTGTCTGCATTGGCAATACTTACGCTAACAGAAGTTGCCCAGATCAAGCTGACTGCTAAGACTTGTTTAATTAAACTATTAGGCATCTTAACCTTCCTCACCTGGTGTTGGCATTGGCGGCATTTGCTCGCTATCCAAAGGCTTACGTCTAAAGATCTTCATGTCGATACCGGTCTCATTATAATAAGTTGATAGGTAATCAAGCACTGGATCCCAAGTGTCAGACAAGTCCCACAGGCCTTGGGTGTCAACCATCCATTGAATCGTATCGCGCCAAACTTCGCGGTTACCCTTGTTTTGCGGAATAATCAATGAAGTATGACAAGCATTACATTGGTAGTTCACCATCTCCCAACCTGGTGCCATAATCAGGCCTGACTCAGGATCGACTGGGTAGCTCTTGGCTGCATCAGCAGCCATAACAGGTGAAAGGCAACTTAAGGCAAGCAAGCCTGCCGTAAATAGAGTCTTTGTCATTATACGACCCTTACTGCCACTCGGTGACAGCCATTAAATAGGTAACCTTTCGGGTTCCATTGTGGTTGAACCATTGGCTGGGTATCGCCTTTGGTGTCTGTGGCGCGCGCCCAAATCTCATAGTAACCAGCCTGTGGCAACTTAAGGTCGACTTTCCACTGCTGCCAAGCTGTTGGGTTTACAGGCTTAGTGAGTGACGCAGTTTGCCAAGTGGTACCGTAGTCGTAACTGACTTCAACTTTGGCTACATCGCGCATACCAGCCCATGCATGACCGCTTACTGAAAGCGTTTTGCCCAACTTCATTTCGCTACCGGTTTGTGGCGAAGTGATAAGTGACTTAACAATCATCTCTTCGATAATCTTAAAGTCTTTATTTGCGACTTTCTCACCAGGTGCCACAGGGAATTTTGGTACCTGGTAAGCTGGTGCTTCCATCTTCTTACCGTCATGTACGCGGTCACGAACGCCCATACCTGTTGCACATTTTTGTGACACAGAGCCAGGACGGCCACCAAATACGATACGCAGCGGGTAACCGTGCATGTATGGAATGTCTTCGCCGTTCATGCCCCAAGCAATCATGCCGTTTTCATTCATGGCTGCATCGATTGGCACACCGCGCGAAATTGCTGCGCCTTTACCACTAATGTGCTTATCTGCACCATAGTGAGCAGTGTAAACCGCATCGCTCTTCACGCCACAGTCAGCCAGTACGTCTTTAATCAATACGCCGGTCCATTCTGCGCAGAATACCGCAGTGTTACTCCACTGGTTACCCTTAGCATTTGGGTAGAAGTTTTCACGGCTGTTACCACCACATTCAAGCACTAGCTGCTGGGTGTGGGTTTTGAATTTCTTTTTCAGTTCAGCAATGGTGTAGGTTTTTGGGGTTTCAATTGACTCACCGTCAACAGTGAACTCCCAAGTGTCAGGATCGATTTTGTCGAACTCTGGCATTTGTCCGTTCCAACGGATAAAAGCGACATCTGCTGGGGTCTTAACTGGCGCAAGTAAATGCTCTGGTGGGAAGGCGTTCAGTGGGCTTGAGTTTAATACTTTAAAGTGACTTGGTAAGTCATCAACGTTTTTCCATTTAACTGCTGATACGTCCATTGGTTCAATACCGTCTGGGCGGTTTGATGCAAAGGCCCAGTTAAGCGGCAGCATGGCTGTTACAGAGGTCGCCGCAGCGCCCTTTAAAAATTTACGTCTATCGATAGCCATTAGTCTTGCTCCTTCCCAGTATTGAAATAAACAGCCATTGCTTGCATTTGCTCTTGTGTTAGCAATTTAGCAACTTTACTCATCGTTTGGTCTTGGCGTTTATCTGCTTTAAAGTTTTTTAGTTGTCCAACCATGTACTGCACGTTTTGCCCCTTCAAATTAGGGATTGAGTCGAATTCATTGCTCCCATCAACTCCATGACATGCGATACACATGTTGAGCAGCTTTTGATAGTCCTCTGCGAATGCTTGGTTGCTAAACCCAACCATTGATGCAGATATCACGACTAGTGCTGCTATTTTATTTTTTAATACACTCATTAGGTGCCCTTATCGGGTAATGTTATTTACGTTTGGCCAGTAGCGACTTCCAAAGAAATCGCCTTATCTGTGCATAGAGCTTGATAGTGCGTTTATCAAGTCACGACCCTGCAACGTTTTTTTATCAAGGCCAACAGATGCATCTTTTCGTTTTGTCGCAAAAGAAGGCGATTGAGTTCGTAAAACTACAGAAAAGTGTGACCGTTAGCCTGTAAAAAGTTCTAAAAAGTTGTGAAACATTCTAATTTTTAGGAGGGTTCTTGCGGTTCTAGCGGTTAATGAACTAATTATTGGTGTTGATGGATTTGTGGTGTGTTTGTTGTTTAATTATTGGGCTAGGGTATTGAATATGCTGGATTTACGTTGAGTTGATATGTTTAGCTGATAATTTAGGCGCTATGTTTATTTGTCAGCCACCTGTCTTGTTAAGCTTTTGCAGTGGTAAGCTGGTGGACTAAGTCACCTTGATTTTAATAATATGTTTAATCATGGCTTTTTTTAAAGTAAATACACTGAGTATTAACAACCAAAACCAGAAGTTAAATCATGCCTGAGCTGATCTTCATTTCAAAAATACTCGTGTCGATTTTTGCCGTGCTGGCTTATACCAATTAGCAATATTTTTATACTTGGCCTGAACGGATCTCTTTCTGCAGCGTCATCCAGTTAATCACTCCTACGATATTTTCAGGTGATTGCTGATAGATATACACCTCGCCGCGGCGTTCTTTGGCTAGCAATAGGTACACTTCGTTTAAGGTTGCCGTATCAGCTAGCCCTTGCACAGGGTGCCTTGTAAGTGTGCTGTCTTCATCGCGGGTTTGTAATTGCAGTTGCAACATTTCAATTTCACCACTACCGTTACGCACCAACACTGAACGTCCTTCTGCGCGTTTAAGTACTTCTAACAGTAGCTCGTCGTTATCATTAACAATTACAAAGCGCTTATCCATAAGGTGGCGAACACCGACCTTTTGTAGACCAAGATTCACAGGAGCGACTTTATAGCCTAAGCCCATAATTTCTAGTTGCTTGAAGAAAATCGACTTAGTTTTAAAACCTTGGTGGGAAATCAAAAATGCCGGGATGACCACAAACATTGAGGGCAGGATGATAGAGGCGTTATTGGTGAGTTCGATTAACGCCACAAGAGCCGCGAGAGGCGCACTTAAGCAAACACCCATCATCCCAGTCATGCCTATGATGGTATAAAGACCGATATAGGGCGCGATACTTGGAAAAAATATTGCGCTGATCAAAGCCAATATGGTGCCGAGTAATGCGCCAATGCCATATAGTGGGCCGATTAATCCGCCGGGGATCCCAAGGCCGATGGCTGCAATTGTGGCAATTACTTTGCCAATTAAGATGGCGAATAAAAATAAAATACTCGGATGCTGATTGATGGTTTCTGCAATGGCAAGCTCACCACTACCAATCGCTTGTGGCAACACTAAGCCGACTAAAGTTGTAACCGCTCCTGCTAATAGCAGCCGGTTAAGTAGAGGCCACTTTTGGCCAATTTCAGTCACTTTAAGCAAACTAGTGTTAAAGAAAGCGGCAACACAGCCCAGTATTACTCCAAAAATAGCCAGTAGCGGATATTGGCTTAGCGGAATGACTTCAGCGCCAATTTGCTCAAATTCGTGCACATCACCGAAGACCATCTGACTGGTTAAGGCACCGCAAATAGCGGAGAGCATAATAGGGAAGAAATAATGGATCTTGTATTCGCGTAGCACGACTTCAAAAACAAAGATAACAGCTGCAAGTGGAGCGTTAAAAATGGCTGCGATACCTGCAGCTATACCACTGGCACACATTACTCGCACGCTATTATCTGGCAAGCGAAATTTCTCGGCTAATACACTGGCGCTGACTGCGCCTAAATGAATCGCTGGACCTTCTCGACCTACGGAGAAGTTGGTCGCCAGAGCAAACAAGGCTTGAAAGAATTGACCGGGAGCAGATTGCAGTGGGATTTTGCCGTAATGCAGCTTCATTCTGTGGATCACATAAGCGATACCCATACGTTTATAGCGCTGAGATCCCATTTTTGCGACACCCCAGATTAAAAATGAACCTAAAAGCGGTAATAATACTCGCCAGTCATCGATGATATCCGTAAAATTCAGCTCTTGGGTTTTGGTGAAGGTGTCGCACCAAACCAGAAGTAGTCGGAAAAGAAGAATGACACCAGATGCAAATAGCGCAAACAGCAGCGCAAGCAAACACAACTGCACACTCACCTTAGACTGCGAAAGTATGTCTTTAAGGTCACTGTGAAAGTACTTTTGAAATTGCGCTCGCTTGTTAACAATTGCTTGGTGCACAGAAATTTCCAAAATTTTGTTTGTCACGTTGGTAGACAATGTGAGCTTTTTTATTAAGGGACTGTTACTTAATGTCAAATTATCATCGTTGGGTCGATCGCATGCAAGTGGTTGAACGACAAATTAGACCCTCAAGTGTGTATTTATTGTTTTTAGTCCTGGTAGCGTTTGTTTTAGGTGGTTTAAGTTACGATTTTGCAAAGCAACATTATTTACCGAAAGCGGCAGTTAAAGTTGATAAATCTGAACAATATATTGCGCAATTACAGGAACAAGCACAGACGTTAGCGGCGCGTAATATTGAACTTGCGGTTGAGCGTGAAGCTAACGACAACATGCAAGCTATGTTTGTTGAACAAAATGCTAAGAATAATGAGTTAGCACGAGAGCTGGCTTTTTATCGTAGTGTAATGGCACCAGAAAATAGTGCTGATGGTGTGGCGATTAATGGCCTAGAGCTTACACCAAGTATTGAGCCGCGCCAGTATCGCATCAAGTTAGTACTGACTCAGTTAGAGAAGCGTAAGCGGTCACTAGCAGGGCGCGGTGAAATTACATTAGTGGGTTTGCAAGACGGTAAAACCGTTAACCTTAAACTGGCAGATTTGACAGACGACTCGTTTAAATTCAAATTTAGGTATTTTCAGATCTTAGATGGCGAATTTACATTGCCAGAAGGCTTTAGCTTATCTAGAGTGAAGGCCAAAGTGATTGTTCCTGCCAGCCGTTGGACCAAAGGCTCACAAACCGAACAGGAATATAGCGCACAAGATTTACTTGTGGATGAAAAAGAGCAGGGCATATTACTTGAACAAAATGGTCAGGTATTAGATAATTCTGCACAGCAAACAGATGTAAGAGGTAGTAATGACTGAACAAGCTGAAGATGCTTTGCCAATCCGTTTTACTGATGCGGCGGCTTCAAAAGTAAAAACCTTGCTCGATGAGGAAGAAAATGACGCACTTAAGCTACGTGTATACGTAACAGGTGGCGGTTGCTCAGGTTTCCAATATGGCTTTACGTTCGATGAGAAAGTAAACGAAGGCGACTTCACGGTAGAGAAGCAAGGTGTTCAGTTGGTCGTTGACCCAATGAGCTTACAATACCTTGTTGGCGGTGAAGTTGATTATACGTCAGGCCTTGAAGGTTCGCGTTTCTTTGTTAAGAACCCTAATGCAACAACTACCTGTGGTTGTGGTGCAAGTTTCTCTGTTTAATTGATATTGATTAAACACTAAAAAAGCCGTCTTATGACGGCTTTTTTGTATCTGCAGTTTGGCTCGCCGTTACAGCAAGCATATTAAGTTAGCGCATGATATTAAGGTTTATTGCGCGGCTAAAGTAGCGGCTCACCTTTGGGGTAAAGGCTATCCAAACTTGCAGCAATGATATGATGATAAGTACACCGAACACAAACCAATCGGGTAGTTGCATGCTAAAACTGCCAATGGCATAACTAGATGGTTCAGAAGGCACCATGTTATCTGGATCTTGCAGCATTATAGGCAATGCACTGGCTATGGCTAACTGCAGTGAGGTATATACTCTTAGCATTAACAAGCCTGCTTTTTGTTTACCGATAATTGCTAGCACCATAAACAGGGTTAAGATACAAAATAGCACGCCTTGTTTAGCCATTAAGCCACTAATAGAAATCACCACTAAAAAGATGAGCAAGGCGATAAGGCGCTTGGGCATGTTAATTTTTTCAGTTGGGGTTTCTGCGGTGCTATTAGAGGTTTGAGTATCGTGGGAGCTATTGCTAGTTGCAGACTTTTCGGGGATTACAGGCTTTTCACTATCCACTTTTTTATTCTCTTTGTAGTTTTATTAGCAGATAAAAAGACCAAGATGGCAAGCGAATATGGCCTGCCATCAAAGGGTCTTAATAATTAGTGGCGCTTTTTAGGCGCTAGACGCTCTTCTAGCTCATAAGGTGGGATCACTACACCTAGATCATCTTGTACTGGGAATACTGCAACGAATAAATCGTCATCTTGCATGCCTGGAACCCAACGCTCTAACCATTCATCAACAGGAATCGCTAAAGTTTGGCAATCAGCCCAGTCGTCAACAGCCCATGAAGCAGCAGCCTCTTCAGTTGGCCACATTGGAATACAATCTTCCTCTTCAGTGGTCAACATAACACAACCGTCTAAATCCTGTAATGACCACAATGTTTTGTGTTCTTTCACTTGCTCAACTAGGTAGTCGTAACGAGCTTCTGGCGTCATTTCAGTAACTTGCTTAAGTGTTTTGCTTTTGTTGCTCATGGTTTACATCTCTTAATAGTAAATGAGGCGAGCCTTGAAACAAGCAAAGCGCGCCGATTGAGACGGATAATAACATCTAGGTGACTATTGAAAAAGAAAACAGAGCTTAATTAAGCTCTGTTATTTTGATTATGACTTATTCTTTAGCATCAAATATTTTGTAAATGCCGCCGGCGATAATGGCACCGATTATGGGCGCAACCCAAAATAGCCAGAGTTGCGAGGTTGCCCAATCTCCTACAAAAAGAGCTGGGCCTGTACTGCGGGCTGGATTGACCGATGTATTAGTCACTGGAATGCTAATTAAGTGGATAAGGGTTAAGCCAAGGCCAATAGCAATTGGCGCAAAACCTTTAGGTGCCCGTGAGTCGGTTGCACCAAGAATGATGATTAAGAAAAACATCGTCATTACGATTTCACAAATTAGCGCCGCAGTTAAGCTGTAGCCCCCTGGCGAGTGATCACCATAGCCGTTGGATGCAAACCCTGCTGATAAACTAAAGCCATCTTGGCCTGAGGCAATAAGGTATAAAATACCTGCACCAGCAATACCTCCCGCAACTTGAGCAATAATGTATGGCAATAACTCTGATGCCGGAAAACGTCCTCCGGCCCAGAGGCCAATAGACACGGCTGGATTTAAATGACAGCCGGAAATATGGCCAATAGCGAATGCCATCGTCAGTACAGTTAAACCAAATGCGAAAGCAACTCCGAGTAAGCCGATGCCGACTTCGGGAAATGCTGCAGCCAAGACGGCGCTACCACAACCACCTAATACTAGCCAAAGTGTGCCGATAAACTCGGCAGTCATTTTTTGCGTCATATTCATATAACAGTTCCTTGTGCTTTAAATTAGCGGCTTAGTTATTGTTGCGCGCTAACATTAAAATAAGACATTGTTACTTCTTTTGTAGCTAGATAAGTCGTTAGCTAAATATACTCCAAACTCAATGTATTGCTAAATAAGTAGCTGTTTAAGTTAATCGTTACTTGCACTGTTAGTAAAGTGAACTTTTAGTTTACTGCCTTTATCGTTACTCGGATTAGAACGATGAAGTTTGCTTATAGCGCTCGTCTTGTACCATCTGAATCAAGGTTGCCGCGATTTCGGTATTGTCTTTATGCCCTCTAAAGTACAGTGCACCTTTGCCGTAGGCGTAAACGGGTACGTCGATTGCGTCATGCCCTCCGGTTGTCCATCCAGTATAGGTCAATTTATCAATAGCTTGCTTTAGATCGTCGGTGATGTGTTGCTCTGCTTTATGCTGAGTGAGACGTGAATTTAATTTCCAACGCAAACTATCGAGTTTTTTATCTTCGATATCGATACTGATATGTGGGCGTAAAAAAGTGCTAAATGTATTTAAATCATTGAGTACATCAGGTGTGTTAATAATCAGTTTGGCGATGCTGCGAGGTAAGCTGTGTACCTGATGCAGTAATTGGCCTTGCCATTGATATGTGCCATCTCTGCCAAGGGTTAGACCGCCTGTTGAATGGTCGGCCGTTGCAACTAATAGCGTATCAGGGTGGGCATCGACATAACGCTTGGCGAGTTCAAGTGTTTTGGCAAAGTCGTGCATTTCGGTCATGGCGCAGGTGATATCGTTACTGTGGCCGCACCAATCAATTTGACTTGCTTCAACCAAAGCAATAAACGGCGCATCTTGTTTGCTTAATAGATCTAGCGCTTTAGCTGTCATTGTTGTCAGCCTTAAAGGATCATCGCTTCTTATGGCCGCAGGTAAGCCTTTAGGGGCAAATAAGCCCAAAGCAGGTAGGCTGCTGATACTATTTAGGTCTGTTAGTTGATCGACATACTGGTAACCAAACTCTTGGAACTCAAGGGTTAAATCTCTATCTTCTCTGACAAAGTATTGCGTACCGCCGCCTAACATCAGATCTGCTATGGGGCGTTGGTGTACTAGATTGCTTATATAGCTATCGGCAATTTGGTCGTAATTACGGCGGCTTTCATTGTGGGCTAAAAAGCTTGCAGGAGTGGCGTGGTTAATTTGTGATGTCACTACAATGGCAGTGGTTTTTCCTTGTGCTTTGGCTATTTCAAAAATCGTTGGCAGTGCGCCATGTTGATGATCAACCGCTATGGCGCCATTATAGCTTTTATAACTGGTCGCCAATGCCGTCGCCGCCGCGGCTGAATCGGTGACATAAGTGTCATCATCAGGGTAAGTGCTCGACATACCTACGAGCAGTTGATCGAAAATGGTTTTCTCTACTCTGTTAGTTTGTGGGTTATCACTGTAATAGCGGTATGCGGTAGTGTAGGCTGGCCCCATACCATCACCAATTAAATAGATGATATTTTTAGGCAAATACTCAGCAGCTATTACAGGAGAAAATGGGTCTGTAGCAGTTTGGATATGCACTTGTGAGTCGGTGAGCGAACTAACGTCTTGGTTTTTCGCGATGGCAATATTTGCCAATAAGCCTGAAATAAGGCCCCATGAAAATAGTGCTGAACAAACAGCCTTCATTGGAAAATAACTCGCTGAGTTTGTCATAGGTCTAGACTCCTATTTCTATTAATTGTTATTAGGCATTGCAATCGCCACTGTTTATTGAGCACTTTGATAAGTAGCTGTGGCCCCGGCTCTATGTGGGGTTTTCAAGTTGGTGAGGAAAAGTGGCGACTTGAATTAAGTCGCCACTTTTTAGTGCTATTAATGAAACGTCACTTGAGCTTCATTTAGACCAGGTTGGCCAAAGGCGCTATCGCTTTTACCCAATGTTGGCTGTTTAAGGTGTTGTTCAAGCCAGCTTTCTTGCTCCCAGAGCATATGCATAATCGACTCTTTAGCCTTGTAGCTGTGGCTTTCATAGGGGAATGTTACTAGGCGAGCTTGCCCACCTAAACCACGTATTGCTTTAAACAATCTAGCCGATTGCATTGGGTAGGTTCCTGAGTTCGAGTCCATTTCGCCGTGCATCAGCAGTAAAGGCTCGTCGATTTTATCAGCATGAGTAAATGGCGATATTTGCTGGTACAGACTTGGCGCCTCCCAGTAATTGCGTTTTTCATGCTGGAATCCAAAAGGAGTCAGTGAGCGGTTATAGGCGCCACTACGGGCAATGCCTGCAGCAAAAAGATCGGAATGCGCAAGTAGATTCGCCACCATAAATGCACCGTATGAGTGGCCGCCGATAGCAATTCGCTCTCTATCGGCAACGCCCATATCCACTAGGGTGTCGATGGCAGCACTGGCGTTGGCAACGAGTTGATCTCTAAAGCTATCATTAGGTTTTTCGTTACCCTCACCAACAATCGGCATCGCGACTTTATCAAAAATAGCGTAGCCGTTAGCCACAAATGGAACTGGGCCCTTAGTACTAATATTTTGATATTGGTTGGCTGAATAGTTTACTTGGCTAGCAACCTCTGCATTTTTGTATTCTCGTGGGTAAGCCCACATAAGAACAGGTAAACGGCCATCACTTTTTTTATAACCAGCAGGCAAATATAAGATCCCAGATAAAGGCAGGCCATCTTTACGGGTGTAGTTAACCAACTGCCTTGTCATCCCCTTGTAGGCATTGAGATTTTGTTTGTTCTCATACAAGTTACGCTCTTGGCCTGACTCGGTATTAACCATGACTAATTGAGGCGGCGTATCTGCGGTTTGTCTGCTGATAATTACGGTTAATGGCTTAAGATTAACTATGTACTTAATGCTTTCGAGCTGCTCGTTCGGTGATGACCATAATGTCTGACTCTTGTTAACCAAAGCGGTATTTTTACTAATAGGCAAGGCTTTTAGAAAAGGTTTGAGTCCTTGCGGTGATGCACCTAAGCCATAGTGTAAAAATGCATTGTTATGTTGCTTTACGACTCGCCCTAGCTGTTGGCCATTGACCTTGGCTGGTTGACGATATAAACGGCCCGGGTCTTTATAGGTGTCGCGAATTGCTTTTTGATACCAAAGTGAGAGTTGCTGGTTACTCTTTTCAGTTGTATCTAATAAGCTAACACGCATCTGTTTTTTATCAGATTGGCGTTCGGTTATCACTGCAGTATTCTGCTCTGCCCATTGAATGCTTCTTATCCGCCAAGGCGTTTTTGTCAGTGGCGTTGGCTGTTGATTAAAAGGGGCATTAAGTTGTAATAGCTGATCTCTGTAGGCAACTTTTAGGCGACTATCACCTTTATCTAGTGCTTGTACAAACGCTAAAGTGCTAGGTTTATCTGCGCGCCAGTGGATCATTCGCGGACCTTTTCTTACCGAGTCACTCCCAGGGGCGCGATACTCACTACTCTCAAGGCTGGCGAGGTTTTTTAGCTTAGTTCCATCGCTACTAAATAGCTCAACGCTTTGAGCAAAATCATAGTATTTAACCATGTAAGAAAATGGCGGATTTACGCGTTTGACTAATAAGTATTTATCATCTGGCGATAAGCTATAGCTGATATTAATGGCTGGTTGGCCAATAGCGCTAACATTACCATCTAAATTGATGAAGCTCAGTTGGCTGGTGGTAAGGGCGGAAAACTCAGCTTCATCTTGCGCGTTTTGTAACAGATCTTGGTAGGTGCGACGCGGCGCTTTTTTACCTGATGTTTGACTGATATTGGGACTAAAGATTAATTGAGTTTTTGGTTCGATATTTGTTGTTAGCGCGAGGTTGGTAAATATACCTTGGCTATCATTACTCCAGATATATTTAAGCCCTAATGTGGCGTTCAATCGGCTTGGGTTGAGCTTTGTAGTTTGATTCTTTTCGATGTCGTAAATATAAAGGTCAGCGCTATTTTTATTCAAGCCTATATAGCTCAAATAGCGGCTATTGGGCGAAAAGCTAACACTTGCAACCTGCATCCCTTTGCGTAGAGGTACATTGATATTTGCCGCAGCTGCGCCATGCAAATTAACTAACTCGATGCTTAAATAGGTATATTTAATTCGGCTTGGTGTGAGAGACTCAGTCGATACTCTAAGGCCGGCTAACTTACGCTCGTTGCTTGCTAAGTTCTCAATCGTTAAGTGGCTTCTGGGAGTTAGTACTGCGAGCCATTGCTTATCTTGTGATAAGCGAGTGCTAACATTTTTTGTTTGCTCAACGACATTTTGCAGTGGTTGGCTAGGTAATTGATAGGTGCTGCTTATTGCATTGCTAGTTAATAGCGGGCTGCAAATAGCTATCAGGGCAAACTTTAAGAGCGAGCTTCGAGACATTCTTATCTCCTGACATAGAGCTAACTGTAAAAAAAGCGCCCAGAGATGGGCGCTAAGCTTCTGGTGCTGATTGGAGGTTTACACCAGATTAGAACTTTTGTGAGTAGCCAATAAAGAAACTACGACCAGTATTTGAATAGCTACTGTTATCATCTTCATAGAAAGGCCAGTCATTGTGCTTGTCGTTACGAACGTCATATAAAGGTGGCATTTCATCGGTTAGGTTTTTAACACCTGCGGTGAATTTACCATCCCAAGGTGCATAATAGGCCAAGGTAATGTTGACTACTTGATATGCATCTAGTGTGTCGGTGTAATCATCTTCTTCATACTCGTCACCATTACTATCTATTAAAGTAAAGGTATCTGTGCCTTTTGCTTCTCCGGTGTAGAAGTAAGCTACAGTTGCGCGGAAATCTTGATAGCTCCAGCTTAGGCTGGCGTTACCTTTCCACTTGGGGAAGTAATCGGTTTCAGTCTGTTCTTCAATTTTGCTATCAACACGCTCTTGGTACTCTTTCTTGATTAAGTACGAAGCGGCAACTTTAAACTTAAAATCTCCTACTGCAGTTTCTGGGAACTGATAGTTAAAGCTAGTATCGATACCTTCAGAGGCTTCATAAGCGCTGTTGATAGGGCCTTTACGCATACAGGCAATATTTTCAATGTCATCATCATCAAGTTCAGTTAGGTAGCCGACAATGTCCATTTCATCGCAGTTATTGTAGTTGCCAGTTTGCTTGTACTTAGCTTCATCATCTAACATTTCGTCAGTAGAAATAGTTTTAACTGCACCTTCAAGTTCGATGTTCCACCAGTCAACAGAGATATCTGCATTATCAGTAATGTTTGCCACAAAACCTAAGTTCCAGAACTCGCCTTTTTCTTCCTCAAGGTTGATGTTGCCAGAGCTTATACTGCTGTAATTATCTTCATACACTTCATCAGGGATGGTTGGATGTGGATATGAAGTTGAACCGTATGCTCGAGTCAGGCCAGCATATAAGCGGTGCATATCTGGGGCTCTAAAGCTCTTTCCCCAGTTAGCTCTTATCATCACTTCTTCAATAGGGCGGTATGAAAGACCCACTTGTGGTGTAGTTGCACCATCAACATTTGAGTCATCTAAATACTGGTCGTAACGTAGTGCTGCAGATAAATCTAATGATTTAACGCCAGTCATATTGGCTAGAATAGGCACTTGGATTTCACCAGCAACGGCAACGCGGTCACGATCTCCTTTACCACCAGTGCCACCCATACCGATTAAACCACCACTCATTGTTACTTCATCTAAGGTGTCTTCATAGCTTTCACGCGCCCATTCGGCAGTAGTCGCGAAACCAGCAGTACCTGCTGGTAGTTCCATTAAATCACCGGTGAATACCGCTTGGAATTGATGCATACTCGAATCTGAATTCTTGGTTGAATCAGCGATAAGCATATCAGCTTGTTCTGCTGTCATTTGGCGATTTGGATACCACTTAGAAGGATCGGCATCATTTGGATCAAAGGTGACAATATCAAGTAGGGCATCAGCTTTAACCATGTGATGGTTTTGCTTCTCGTACTTGTTGTAGCTGCTTGACCAAGATAGATCTAATTCATAATCACCTATGGTGCCATCTGCGCCAAATGAGATAGCCGCTTTAGTATTTTGGGTATCATAAGTACGTGGTCCTGGATACTCTTCCATTCTGCGAGCCAGGTAGAAGCGGTTGTCATCTTCAAATTCGTATTTGTCGTAACTTAGTGCGCCGGTAGCTTCATCTTGGTAAATACTCCTACCAAAGCCTTTTTCATCTTTATATTTAGTCGACTCTTTGTAAGAAGCGTTGATCATACCGTAGATCTGCCAGTCATCATTCAAATCATAGGTTGAGTTAAGCACTAGGTTTACCCGGTCGTAAGCCGATTTTAGGCCACGGTCAGCATACTTATCATAGTAACAACCGTATTTATAATCTGGTCGATATATGCCTTTATCTCCAAATAGGTCGTTACATTGTTGCTCATCTAAGTTGACGTATTTTTCGTCGTGATAAACCTTGCTGTAATCGGTAATTCTTGAAGACCAACTTGAAGGCGAAGCATCACCATAAGGGCCCGCGCCCCAGGTAAGTTCTCCATCTTCATTTTCATAGTAAGAAGGGCTATACAGATCATCACGTTGGTAAGTTTGGATCGATTCAACTTTCTTGTATTCAAGCATTAATAAGGTTTGGCTTCGATCGGTATTAAAACCTTGTAGGTAAGACAGGTCTAGCTGCTCACCACCGCCTTGAGTTGGGTCGGTATACTTGGCAGCAACTTTAGCGCCATCATACCGCTGCTTTAAGATAATGTTGACTACACCACCAACAGCATCTGAACCGTAAATGGCTGAGGCGCCACCAGTAAGAATTTCAATGCGGTCTACAGCAGCTGTTGGAATATCTGATACGTCGACAAAGTTTGAAGTGCCGCCTGCTGCGCTAGGGAATGACGCTTGACGACGGCCGTTTATTAAAACCAAGGTGCGGTTAGCGCCCATACCACGTAGGTTTACTGAGCTGGCACTATCAGTGAAACCATCGCTCTCACCATTGAGTGAGCCACCGGTATTAGCAACTGATGACTGCAGTACTTCTGAAATAGAACTTAGGCCACTATTGGCAATATCATCGGCGGTAATAACGGTAACTGGTGCGACACCTTCAAAGTCGGCGCGCTTAATGCGTGAGCCGGTAACTTCGATTTTTTCTATTTCTTCTTTGGCATTTGATTTGTCTGCTGCTTCTGCCGCAAACAAAGTTGTGGGGGTCAGCGCCGCCATGCTGATGGCTAAGCTTATCGCTGAAAGGTTCATGTTAGGTTTCATTTGATTACTGTCCTTTTTTATAATTTTGTTTACGCTTAATCTTGTTTGCGCACGACATCTTCAGATTTAAGCGGATCATTCCAGGGGCAGAAACTGTCGATTTTCCAAATACAATGCAGCTGGTTGTCAACTGAGGTTAGTTGTAAGTAGTTTGTTATTTTCAAGCAGTGCGCGCAGGGTCGTTTATATGTTGTTTATTTGTCTATTTAATATCTATTGTTTTAATTATCATTCTGTTAGTGTATGTTTTTAACTGTTGAAAAAGCCTTTATCTATGTTGAATAGATGTAATTGTTGAGTGTTTTATAAGAGCGGATGACTAAGTTACAAAGAAATACTGGCGTAATTTAGCTAAGTAGTTGCTTGATGCATGACGCTAATTACTCAGTGAGCGTTGCTGTGAAAAGTGGAGTTTCAATGGTAGAAATTAGGAAAGAAGCGGTGTTTCGGCTAGGGCTTTGTGAAGTCAATCCGAGCGATAATAGCTTGAACTTTTATCAGGTTGACGATGAAAATTGTGCCGCCAAAAAGGTTTCTATTCAGCCTAAATTCATTGAGGTTCTCAGTTACCTAGCACGGCAATATCCAAATGTGGTGACTCGCGAAGAGTTGATAGAAAACATTTGGGAGGGCAATAGCTATGTAGGCAGCAAGGCGCTCACAAATGCAATATGGCACCTACGTAAACAGCTTAATAGAGGAAACGATAGCGAGCAGGCTATCGAGACCGTGCGGAAAATGGGTTATCGTTTGCTGATAGAGCCGCAATTCAATCAAGCTGATTTAGTTGATGATCTTGATCTGTTTCAACAGGCCGAACTTAAAATTTCAAGCTTAACTGCACTTAACCGCAAGCTGCAATTAGGTGGGGTAATTGCCTTACTTGTAGTGGTCGCTGCGTGGGGTTATCACTTATATCAAGACAGTATTCGTTATGTACCAACGCTGAAACAAAATCTAACAACGGCTGCGGGATCAGAGCTTTATCCGGCAGTTTCGCCTGATGGCCGTTGGTTAGTTTATGGCAGCCGTGGTAGTAACCGTTATTCAAGCCTTTACCTTAAAGATCTACAAAACCCTAGCGAAACACCTAAGCGTTTAACTTCAACCAAAAGCTCAGAAATAAGAGCTATTTGGAGCCCTGATGGTGGCAGTCTTTATTACGGCTCTGAGCATCGCAGTGAAAATAGATGCTATTTAACTAAGCTAAATTTAGCGAGTAATGAAGCCAGCCGTTTAGCTGAGTGTTATAGCTATAGCTCAGCAATTGATATCGCCCCTGATAGTAGTCGCTTAGTGTATATCTGGGACGGTTCAGAGGGCGCTGGTTCAGGTCTTTATGAGTTATCACTCGAGCAAGAAAATCCCACGCCTAAACGCCTTTCTTGCGTTGAGGGTTGTAGTTATCGCGATAGAGATGTCGCCTTTAGTCCCGATGGTGAGTGGCTCGCTATTGCACGGCGGTTCGGTAATATTTCTGAAGATATTTTCATTGTGCATGTGGATACTGGCGAAGAGAGACGTTTAACCTCCGGCCTTGAGGATATACGTGGTCTTAGTTGGCACCAAGATAGTGAGCGGCTGATATTTAGCACCGAAAACTCAGGTGTACGTAATGGCTATATTGTTGGTATCGATGATGTTCAAATAATGCCATTAGAAGTCGAGGGCATGAGTTATCCGCGCTCTATCCCTAATAGCGACGAGCTGGTTTACTCAAATTATATGCGCGATTACAGTGTCGCTTCATTTGCGCTTGAGCAGTCTATTCCTACTGCGACCTTTCCGTTATTACAAGTTGAGTACAGTTATCGAAACCCTGATTACTCTGAACAGACTCAGCGAATAGTTTATGTATCTAATGAAACGGGTTTTAATGAGATTTGGAGTAGTGATATAGAAGGCAAGCAGCGCCGCCAGCATACAGATTTAAAGCGCCGTGTGGCCTATCCTAGCTGGTCTCATGACGGTACCAAAGTCGCTTTTCTCGCTCCAGACGATAAAAATGAAGGCAATAAGATTCATGTGCTGGATATGAAAACGGCCAATATAAGTATTTTGGCGACGCCTTATTTAGACCATAACCGTCCAAGCTGGGGTTGGAACGATGAAATGGTTTTAGCGCGCAGCCAAGACGGTATAACTGAGTTTTACCTTGATAACCGTTTACCTAAAGTGATTAGCCCAATTAATATGCGCTTAGGTAAGATGATTAGCCAAGATAAGTTAGTGTTTACTCAGCTTGGAAGAGGTGGCTTATGGGTATTGTCGTTATCTCAGCCAGAGCAGGTGAAAGAGCTGATAAGTGATAGCCACTTTGGCGAAGGGTACAATTGGGCGACTAACGATAAGGGCGTGTATTTTAGGCAAAATCGCCAAGGTTATCAGTTGATTAATTTTTGGCGTTTTAATACCGGCTTGATTACGCCTATTTTGAAACTTCCTTCAGGCAGTATTCCGCGTTCTGGCGCAATGACCTATATTGCTAATCGCAACAGTTTGCTGATGACTTTATCGCAAAACTATAAACGTGATGTGATAAAGCTCCAACACAAGCTGCTGTATTAGAATGCTTGTGCTAGAGCTTTGGTGCTCGAGCTTCTGTACTCGAACTACTGTTTTAGTGTTGACACAGCATAAGCTGCTTTAGTTAGCCGGGTAGAATGAGCCGAGCACTGCTTCTCTAGATGCTCCGGTTACTGCTGGTAGGTTGCCAGGCAAGCCTAAGTGATGACGCATTGCTAGCCAAGCAAATGCAATGCCTTCAACCCATTGTGGATCCATGCCAAGCTCAGAGGTGGTCACCACTTTATAATTTGGCAGCAGCTTGCGTAGTCTATGCATGAGTTCTTTGTTGTATGCGCCACCGCCACAAACGTACATTTCGCCATTGTCTGCTAGCTTAAGTGCATCATTGGCAATACTATAGCAAGTCAAATCCAACAAAGTTGACTGAATATCCGCTTCATTGAGGTAACCGTATTCTGATAATTGCTGCTCAGCCCAAGCTTGGTTAAATAGTTCTCGGCCAGTGCTTTTAGGCGCTGCGAGGACAAAGTATGGGTGTGATAATAAGTGCCTAAGCATTTTTTGATCTGTTGTGCCCGATTTTGCCCATTCACCATCTTTATCAAACGCTTGCCCTAGTTGATGCTGGATCCATGCATCACTTAAGCCGTTACCGGGTCCTGTATCAAAACCGGTTACTGCGTCACTGTTGCCCGGTAGATAAGTGATATTGGCTATTCCGCCAATGTTTAAGATGATCCGTTGATGGTTTGGGTTGGCAAAAACATGTTGATGAAACGCGGGTACCAAAGGTGCACCTTGGCCGCCAAGAGCAACATCTTTGCGTCTAAAGTCGGCAATTACGTTGATCCCGGTTTCTACCGCTATGGTATTCGGGTCACCAATTTGCAGAGTAAAGCCCATCTCAAGGTTTGGCATATGACGCACTGTTTGGCCGTGGCTGCCAATAGCGATGACCTGAGATTTATCGACATTAGCCTTAGCAAGTAATGCATTAGTCGCCTTACCAAATAATATGCCCATGCTTCTATCTAAATGACCTAGGCGATTAATTTCATCGTTACCCGGCAGACAAAGCTTTTGTAGGCTTGAAAGTAATGCTTTAGGTAATGCCTCTGTATGAGATCCAATAAGTGTAGGTGTATCACCGTCAAAGCTGACTAATACGGCATCAACACCATCCATGCTGGTGCCAGACATCAAGCCAACGTAATAACTGTTTTGCATAGTATCAGACCTATTAAGTGAGTCTTGTCATGGATAAAAGATGAGTCAGATTAGCCAAAGCTAGCAGCGCTAATGCGCTGCAATTTGTACCTGCTTGTGGTGTGCTAATTCAGCCATCATGGTCTTACTGAGCTGAGCGAACTGTGCTTTCTCTTTCTTCGCAATAGGATCCGACTTTGGCAGTTTAATGGTGCGAGGGTTTCTGTGAACACCATTTACAATGAACTCATAGTGTAAGTGCGGCCCTGTTACACGGCCCGTTGAGCCTAATGTACCAATAATTTGTCCCTGCTTAACCGACTGACCGGTTTTGACGTTACGTTTGGTTAGGTGTAAATATTTGGTTGTATAGGTGTCGTTGTGCTTAATAAACACATAATTACCGTTATATTGGTTATAGCTAGATTTTATGACTCGGCCATTACCAGCGGCTTTAATTGGCGTACCAACAGCTGCCACATAGTCTACACCTCTATGGGCTCTAACTTGGCCTGTAACTGGGTGTAAACGGCGTGGATTGAAGCTTGAGCTGACATATTTAAAGTCGACTGGCGAGCGTAAAAAGGCTTTACGCATGCTGTGACCATCTTCTGAATAATAAGTGCCGTCTTTATAGCGTACAGCAGTATAACGATCGCCTTGGTTAATAAACTCAGCTGCGAGAATATTACCGTTTTTCAAAAACTCACCATCGGCAAACTCTTCTTCAAAGATCATTGAGAATTGGTCGCCTTTACGCAGATCTAAAGCAAAATCCACATCCCAGCCAAAAATGGTGGCCAGTTGCATGATTTGATTTGGCGTAAGCCCTGCATTTACACCAGCATTCCAAAAGTTGTTTTCAATGGTTGCGCTGGCAAATTTTGAACGTGCCTCAACGGTTTTCTTAACGATTGATTCTTTATAGCCATCAGCGCCGTTATCAACAATAAGCGTGGTGATTTTATCGAGGTGGTACCTTAACTGCACAAGTTTACCGTGTTCATTTTTGGCGATAACTAAGTTATCCCCAGGCATAATTTTAAGTAGGTTCTTTTTCGCTTTAGGTAGCTGAGTGACCTCATAAACATCTTTTGCTGTTAATCCAGCACGCTCAAATAGTGCCGCTAGCGTATCGCCGCTTTTTACTTGAAAACGTTTTTCGTTAAGCTTGGGGGCTGGTGGCAGAGCTTCAACCTTTTCCTCTGCGGCTGTAACACTCTTTTTAGTGCTACTTGGTACGAGTGCCTGCTTACGATTGTGCTGTTCGGGTGTTGATTCACTTAATGTCGCTGATGGGGGAGTTGGCTCTCTAAAAGCTAACGGCACACTGTAACGTGTATTAACGTCATATTCGCCATTTGATGATGGGGTTTGTTTCGATGCCTGTACATCTTCCGATGGCATAAAGATAATAATTAACGTGACAAAAACTAAACCGCATAAGAGCATTTGATGTAATTTTGGCAGTAATTTAAATAAAGTTATAACCTTTCCCATTGACCTTGATACCAAATTAACTCTTTCTTAGTGATCCCTTTAGTGTACACACTTTCATTTGTGCTTGCTAACAAGTAACATGAGTGCCCATATTTTTTTGATTAGGCTCCCAGGAGTAAGCGCCAATATGGCTGATTTAGAGCAAGCATTAGCAGAAATAAAACGTGGCACCGACGAGATATTACTCGAGTCGGACTTGCTGGAGAAGTTGAAAGAAGGTCGCCCGTTAAAAATTAAACTCGGCGCTGACCCAACCGCTCCTGATATTCACCTTGGTCATACTGTGATTTTGAACAAGATGCGTACCTTCCAAGAGCTAGGTCATGAAGTGATCTTCTTGATTGGTGACTTCACTGGTATGGTCGGTGACCCAAGTGGTAAAAACAGCACGCGTCCACCATTGACTCGCGAGCAAGTTTTAGCAAACGCTGAAACTTATAAAGAGCAGGTGTTTAAAATTTTAGACCCAGCTAAAACGCGTATCGAGTTTAACTCTACTTGGTTAGAGCCATTAGGCGCTGCAGGTATGATCCGTCTTGCATCACAGCAAACGGTTGCGCGTATGATGGAGCGTGACGACTTTAAAAAGCGTTATGGTTCAGGTCAGGCAATTGCTATCCATGAATTTATGTACCCTTTACTGCAAGGTTATGACTCAGTAGCACTGGAGTCTGACGTTGAGTTAGGTGGTACCGATCAGAAGTTCAACCTGCTTATGGGGCGTGAATTACAAAAGTCTGCTGGCCAAAAACCACAAACAGTAATCATGATGCCATTGCTTGAAGGCTTAGATGGCGTTAAGAAGATGTCTAAGTCTGCACACAACTATATTGGTGTGAGCGAGCCTGCCGGTGAAATGTTCGGTAAAATCATGTCTATCTCAGACGTGTTGATGTGGCGCTACTTTGAGCTACTATCTTTCCGTCCATTGAGCGAAATTGAACAGTTTAAAGCTGACGTTGAAGCGGGTGCTAACCCACGTGATGTTAAAATTGCACTAGCAAAAGAGATCATTGCACGCTTCCACGATGAAGCTGCAGCAGAAGCTGCGCATCAAGAGTTTATTAGTCGCTTCCAGAAAGGCAATATCCCTGACGATATTCAAGAGTTAGAGATTGCTGCTGGCGAAGGTATTGCGATTGCAAACTTGCTAAAAGAAGCAGGACTTGTGAGCTCGACATCTGATGCAATGCGTATGATTAAACAAGGCGCGGCTAAGATTGATGGCGATAAGATTGAAGATACTCGCCTACAATTGACTGTGGGTACCTCAGCAGTATTCCAAGTGGGTAAGCGTAAGTTCGCAAAAATCACTTTGATTTAGTTTGCCTAAGAGCTAGTAATAGTTGCTAGCTTTGCCATTGACTACAACATGCGAGTTAATGGCTAATTGAACAACGGTCAGTACTAAAATGCTGGCCGTTTTTGCATTTCCAAGCCAATCTAGCCCCATCTAACTTCCAGTTATTTTGTTGCTTTTGCAGCGAAAGTATCAATAACATCTTTGGATGCTCAGCATCAGCAGCACTTACATTATAAGTTAGTACCTTACCTTGATATTGTTTTACCTTAGCGACCCTAAAGTTGGCGCCGGCATAATGGGCTGAAATGGTTTCTGGTTGTTTGCTCCAGCCTCTATGCTGCAGCTGAGCCTGTTTCAGTTGTTGATTAAAGGTATTGATGGGTTGATCAGCAAAAGACACCACAATAGGCTGCTCAATTGCAAATACTGAGTTACAAACTAGCGGGGATAACAGCAAAATAGCGCGGATAACATTGAGCACTCTCATAACAACCTACAGCTTCCAAAGTTCCTATTACTTTGACAGATGAATACTAAAAAGTTTCCTGCGCTGAGGTTAAAATGTGATCTATTGCTACTTACTATTTACTACTTAAACTTGGCGAGACTATTGAACAGCCAGCTGATCAGCCATGGTTTGATAGTCCATCAAGTCTTGATGTTCTTTGATACGCTCATGGGTCATATCTAACTTAAGTGTTGTCACGCCGGGGATTGCTATATCAATAATGCGTCCGGGTTTGCCAAACAGTTCACCTGGGCCTTTGTAACGATAATTCCCGATTAGTACCACTAGTGAGCCTGAGTTAAACATGTGCTCAATATTAAAGTTGTATTCCAGTACACCACGGTGAGCACGCTTTAAAAACTGTAGGATATGGCGTTTGCCAATATATTTACGTCCAGCAGTTCTATCGTTAAAAATACTTTCACGATTATAAAAGCGGCTCAAGCCTGAGTAATCTTGATGAGTGAGCGCTTGAATGTATTTGATCGCAAGTTGTTGCTCTTTTGGCATATCGCCAATGTTAGCAAAAGCCGAAAAGCTGAAAAGCCAAAACAGTAAACTAAAAAGTCCTAATCTCATTATCGCGGTGTCTTTAAATCAAATGCTGGTAAGGAAAGGTGCCAACGAATCGCAGCTAATCTAATCACGAGAGCGGTAGTCATTGCAAATAATAAGGCAAACATATCGGCAGCGCCCCAATAGAGGCTAATGGTGTAGGATATTCCACCCACAATGGATGCGGTTGCATAGATCTCAGTGCGAAGCACCATAGGTACTTGCTGGCAAAGCAGATCTCGAATAATGCCACCGCCAACGCCGGTGATTAATCCCATCACAACGGCAGTCATACCATCTAAACCGACGTTTAAGGCTTTTTCTGCGCCGATAACGGTAAAAAGTGCCAAACCTAAGGCATCTGCAACAGGTAGAATATAACGCGGCACACGCTTAGGTTTACGCACAAAAATAAAGGTCACTATAACGGTGGCCAAAATTACCGTTATATAGTTGGGATCTTGGATCCAAAAAACCGGAGTTGTACCGAGTAACGCATCGCGAATACTGCCGCCGCCAATTGCGGTAACTGAAGCCAGTACCAATACACCAAATGGATCCATTTTATGACGACCAGCGGCAAGCGCCCCTGAAAGTGCGAATACGGCTGTACCACATAAGTCAAAAAAATAGATCCAGTCGATCATTTATCCATCTCTTCAAGGTGGATGTTTAGCGCATCAACTGAAATACGAATTTCGATAACAGAAAGCAGCAGTGAATAAAGCAGCAACAGTAAGCTACAACCAAAAATGAACGAACCGGTTTTATTAAAACCGATATAGATAAAAATCATACATAGTACGCATAACGCAAAGCTTAATACGCCAGATTCTTGCATGCGCCTAATGATGCTGATGCGTTGGCGAAGGTTTTTTAATTGGTCGGTATGGATTGGTTTGCCATCAGCGCTAAGATTGCGAATGAGCGCAGCTAACGAAAAGAAACGATTGGTATAGGCTAATAGCAACAATGAAATTGCTGGGAAGAGTAACGCAGGTGTTGTTAGCGAAACATGAATATTATCGAACAAAGGAATCAGCCTTAAAACGAGATAACATAGTGTGTAAGGAATGATACCAATGCCAACAATTTATACAAGATGGTGACATTCTACTGAGCAAATAAGCATCGGGAATTAAGCAAACTTAAGTAATATTCACAATAATGATAAGCAAAGCACCGGATTAGCCGATAGTCTTCACAACATGGCTCCGCTTTTAATCACTGTAGTTTTTAACTTGGTTCTAGTTTAAAGGGATTGGTTTTAACTAAATTAGATATAAAGCAAATAGGTGTAAAGCTATTCGTTTTGATTGTTAGCCTTGCAGAATGCGTAGCGCAGCCCAAATTCCCGGTAAAACGATAATTGCGAGCGCCCATAGGCTAAAAGCAATTGAATTAAGCTTTACCGCACTTTTAACATCATCTTCGTTAGGGTGACGACCATAGCTGACCTTGGGCATATCGACTTTAACACTGTTAAATTTTACCGGCCCGCCAAGTTCAATGTTAAGCGCACATGCTACCACTTCAGATGTTTGGTACTCATTCATTGGTACGCCATTAACTTTAGGGTTAAATAAGGCTGCCAAGCTTTGCGGCCCCCCTTGAATGGCTAGGCTGAGTGTCCACAGTTTTGCAGGAATAAAGTGAAGCAGGGTACTTAGGGCGTAAACAGGCATGCCAAAGTAACGGTACTGCGGATTATAGATTGGCCAGCAAAACTCAAGTTGTTTTAGCATCCTCGCCACAATGAGCAAAGGCACACCGCCAATGGCGTAAAACAAAATTGCAGAAACAGTGCCGTAAATTGAGGTAGTTGATAGTCGCTCAATAGTGGCTTTACATAAGCCAACATTTGAGAGCGATTGGGTACTGCGGTTAAGCCAAGGCTCTAATAAACTGCGAGCGCGCACTTTGTTATCACGTTTAATTAATATCACCACTTCATTGGCAATATATCGAAAGTGATCATCTTGCAGGCAAAGGTAAATCGTGACCGCTTCAAAAAACCACGGAAACTCCGCAAGTTCGATAAAAAAACTAATCACAGCCCAAAAAGGAACAATTAACAGCAACATAGCTAATGTACCAGCAATTAACTGCTGTGAATTAGCGCGGCCATTATGATTGACTTTTAAACTTAGATTTTTGGCCACTTGAGATAGCCACTCAAGTGGTTGCAGACTGCGTGGCAATGGCGCAATACGTGCCAGTAAAATGGACACTAAAAGCACTAAGGCTCCAGTGTAAAGCTGACTATCTTGAGAGAAGATTTTAGTAAACTCTGGAACCATATTGCCGCGCTATCCTTGTACTATCTACTTTTTAACGACTAAAGCGGTATTGCTTAAAGCTGTTCAAGTAGAGCGATAACCATCAATGCCGAGTGATGACCCGCTTTAACAATGTACTCGTCGAAATCGACAGGCGAGTCGTTGTTAGCATTGTCAGACAGTGAACGGATAACCACAAATGGTACGTTAAACTGGTGACATACTTGCGCAATTGCAGCGCCTTCCATTTCACAAGCTGCCATAGTTGGGAAGTTTTCAAGCATGGTCTTAGTGCGTACAGGATCGCAAATAAAACTATCGCCAGTACAGATAAGGCCTTCAATGGTTTTTACTTCACCAAGGCTAGCAACCGCTTTTTGCGCCGCAGCAACTAATTTGGCATCAGGAATAAACGCCGCAGGTTGTTGCGCCATTTGGCCAATTTCATAACCAAAAGCTGTCACGTCAACATCGTGGTGACGTACTTCAGATGAAATAACGATATCGCCAATAGCTAGGTCGTCAACAAACCCGCCTGCAGAGCCAGTGTTAATGATGGCATCTGGAGCATACTTTTCGATAAGTAGTGTAGTAGCGATACTCGCTGTCACTTTACCGATACCAGAACGTGTCACAATGACGTCTTTACCTGCTAATTGACCAGCAACAAACTCGATACCCGCGATGGTAGTAGAGCTTGGGTTTGTCATTGACGCAACTAAGTGCGCAACTTCTGGCTCCATTGCGCCAATAATACCGATTTTCATGAAATGACCTTTTTAACTAGCTAAATGAATATGGGCGCTAATATACCACGGCATTTAACGTTAGTGAAAAAGCCTTGTAGATAAGATGAGAAGTCGGGTGTTTGTATCTTATTCTAAAGAAATTAAACAAGCTGAGTATTAAAGGGAGTAATACCAATGCCATTTATTGAGCGAAAGCAAAAACTGTTACTCGGTCTACTCAGCAAGTTTACCGATAAGGCTTAGCTTTTTGTAACGAGTTTACTTTCGGAGCTGTTATTCTCAACACTTAGTCTTCTGGATAAATAGCTTTTAATAAAGAGTCATCAATGCAAAATCAAATCAAACAGAAAATTGGTAGTATTGCTTTAGTTGTTGAAAATTATGACGACGCAATCGCTTTTTATACTCAAAAACTGCGTTTTGAATTGGTCGAAGATACCGACTTAGGTGATGGTAAGCGTTGGGTACTGATCTCTCCACCTAATGGCAATGGCACAAACTTACTGTTGGCGCAGGCAAGTAGTGCAGAACAAACACTTGCTGTTGGTAATCAAACCGGTGGCAGGGTGTTTTTATTTTTACACACCAATGACTTTTGGCGTGACTATGAAGATATGCAGTTGCGAGGTGTTGAGTTTGCTGAAAAGCCAAGAGTAGAGGAGTACGGCACAGTTGCAGTCTTTAGCGATCTCTATGGTACTAAATGGGATTTACTGCAGTTAAACTAATGCTAAATTAAGGATGATTTTAATAAGGAAAGATATGCAGATTAAATTGGGTGAGCTTGAACATCCGCAGATATTGTCATTGCTTGCTGAGCACCATCAAGACATGGCACTTCACTCCCCCGCGGAAAGTGTACATGCGTTAGACGTATCTGGTCTTGCGGCCGATGACGTCACTTTTTGGAGCTTGTGGATTGAAGAACTGCATCAAGAAAATGCGCAAGCTATGCAACTTGCTGGGTGTGGAGCATTAAAGCAGCTCGATTTGACTCATGGTGAAATAAAATCGATGCGCACCGCTAGCCTCTATTTGCGTCAAGGCGTAGCACAAGCATTGTTAGCTCATATTATTGCCGAGGCGAAGCAACGCGGTTACACAAAGCTAAGTTTGGAAACTGGCTCGATGGCTGCATTTTTACCTGCTAAAAAACTATACCAGCGATTTGGTTTTAAGGAGTGTGCTCCTTTTGCGGATTATCAACTTGATCCATACAGTGCCTTTATGACGTTAGATTTATTCTAGTTTATTGGCAGTTATCAATCATTTATTGATAACTGCTAAGCCAGTATTTTGATCGCCGACCTTTGAGCTAATTCCCTGCCAGCTTCAGGCTTCCTCTTCTTTACATACGTAAATTTTTACTTTGCTGTTTGAGCAAAATTATCACCCGTGATAACTTGATTGAGAATTATTCTCATTTGAGTTTTATTCGTATTGATATGAGCCTTTGAATAGGCATTGTTAATAGCATTGAGCTGTCGCGATTACGCTAGTCGTTATCTTGGCTCAATTAAGTATATTGCTCCTTATGATTTAACTGGCGCTATTAGCATGTCTTTTAACTCGCACTCTTAATTTAATTTGGTGATGAAATGGAAAACTGGCAACAACTTATGACTACAGGTAATCAACACTTTAAAGAAGCATCTTGGATGGATGCTCAAAATTGTTATCAGCAAGCTGTCGCTATGATTGAAAACCAATGGTCGCATCAAGTAAGCGACAGAGAGTTGTTATTTGCTTGGGTTGCGGGGATGCATAATTTGGCACATTTAAATGAGTGCCAGGATAAAACGGAAGTTGCACTGCATTATTTAAAAAATGCTCACCAAGAGGTGCAAAGCTTATCGAACAATGACTCAGTAACAGATGAGGTGCGAAGCTGTGCGTTTCAAAGTTTGAGTTTGACCATCCCGCCATTGCTGGAGTTTGCCAAACGTCATCCTATTTGTGATGACTGCATTTCGGCGCTTGAGCAAACTGCGGAGCAAATAGGAATGAAGCAAACTCCGCTGCATTAGCGCTTGGCTTAAAACCGCTCGGTTGATGGTTAGAAGATTTAGCTAAGCCAAAAGCCTCTATGTTAGAGCGGCTTTGATAAAGGATTATTTTCGATTAAAGGAATAGGTATGTTTAAACAATTAATGTTAACCGCGGGTGCTAGTGCTGCGTATGTCACTTCAACAGCCGCTATGGCGCATCCCGGGCATGACCACAGTGCCGAGTCGGCAAATTTAATCCATATACTCTGGGCTGCGCCTATTGTTATTGTTGCTGTTATGGTTGTTAAGTTACTCAAAGCCAAGCAAGCTAAAACTCAGCTGGCTAAAACTCAGTTGGACAACAGCAAAGCCAATGAAGCTCACTCGACATTCAATCAGCACTAGGAGTCATTATGTTAGCTAAAATCCTCAGTCAAGTTGACCGTCGAGCGCCATTTGCAACAGTGGCTGCTCATTGTGATATTCCATGTAAGATTTACGATCCGATTACCGCACAGCTTGCAGTGTTGACTATGATACGAATGGTGGACTTATTGGAAGAACTGCCAGCTTTTGAAAGCATGAGTAGTAATCAGCAAGCACAGTTTATTCGACTTATTGCTGAAAAAGAGCAGCATGGCCGTAAAGTAAAAGACGAGATACGAGTCATTTGGGGCGATTATATAAAGCAACCGCAACTTGATAGCTATCCAGAGCTACATGAATTGGTGCATAGCATCATGTTATTGGCCTCAAAAGCGAAACAGCATATTGATAGGGCTGTAACGATAGAGCTATTAGAAAAAGTGAATCGATTTGCTGAGATTTTTTGGCTTAGCAAAGGTATAGCGGTTTACGTAGCAACTAGCCCTTATCCACCAACTGAAAAGTTGGTTTACCCAAAACTTGAGTCATAAGAGCTTTATATGTTTGGGATCAGTTTTAATAAAGTCACAGGGGACAGCATGTTCCCTCGACTTAAAAGCGGGAATTTTGTGTTGCTTACTGAGCATTTTGACAGGCAAAGCCTAAAGGCTGGTGACATGTTGAAGTTATTACATCCACGCTATGGCTACATGGTAAAAACTTTAGTTGGCATTGACCATGGTGGCTGGTTTTGGTTTAAGGGGGAAAGTAAGCAAAGCGTGTCGATTAATGATATTGGTCCAATCGCTCCACAACAGATTAAGAGTAAAGTGATTTTTGTATGTTAATGGCACGAGGGATAAAGTAATTGTTAGAAACGATGTAAGCTTTGGATACCTTGACTAGTGATATTGTTGGTTAAAATACTACCTGGTAAAAGTGTAGCTCGGTAAAAATATGGCTCAATAAGAATACTATTAGGTAAAATGGTAGGGCAAAAAAAAGCGCCTCTTTCGAAGCGCAATTCACAAGCAACTTTTTACAACCGCTACAAGCTAAAGTTTTATAACCAAACCGTAATCCATAGGATTGCTAAGCGAATGGGCGTTGATTGGACCTTTTCTTAGCCGGTCTTCTAAGTAACCGTTAGTCTTCTAATTAATTATTAGTCTTCTAAGTAATTTAGAATACCCATTGCCGCATCACGCCCTTCGGCAATCGCGGTTACAACCAAATCTGAACCACGTACCATATCGCCACCGGCAAACACTTTAGGGTTAGTAGTTTGGAATGGGTTATCAGCTACTTTGGGTGCGTTAACTAAACCCCAATCATTCAGTTCGATATTGTAGTCACCGAGCCATTTAGCTGGGCTAGGCTGGAAACCAAAAGCAATAATAATCGCGTCAGCATCTAATACTTGCTCACTACCCGCAATCGGTTGCGGGCGACGACGACCACTTTCGTCAGCTTCGCCTAGTTGAGTCTCGATGCACTCAATACCAACAACTTTACCGTCTTGAGTTTTAATCTCACTTGGCTGACGATTAAATAGAAATTCAACGCCTTCTTCACGAGCATTTTGTACTTCACGGCGTGAACCCGGCATGTTTTCTTCATCACGTCGATAAACACAGCTTACTTGAGTTGCGCCTTGACGCACTGCTGTGCGAACACAATCCATTGCCGTGTCGCCACCGCCAAGCACCACAACGCGCTTACCTTCAAGACTCAGGTATGGGTTTTCACTACACTGAGTACCCATAACATTATGAGTATTGCCGATCAGGTAAGGCAGAGCTTGATGAACGCCAGTTGCCTCTTCACCGGGCAAGTTAGCCTTCATTGCGGTGTAGGTACCCATCCCCAAGAACACGGCATCATACTGTTCAATCAAATCTTTAAAGTCGATATCTTTACCTACGGTGACACCTAACTTAAATTCAATGCCCATGCCTTCAAGCACGTTACGGCGAATTTGCATCACTTCTTTGTCGAGTTTGAATGACGGAATACCGTAAGTAAGCAGGCCACCTATCTGTACGTTTTTATCAAACACTACAGCATTGACACCGTTACGGGCTAAAATGTCGGCACAGCCAAGACCCGCAGGGCCTGCACCTACAATTGCTACTCGCTCTTTACGTGGCGTGACCTTTGACATATCAGGGCGCCAACCTTGAGAGATTGCTGTATCAGTAATGTACTTTTCAACATTACCAATGGTGACAGCACCGAACTCTTCGTTAAGCGTACAGGCGCCTTCGCACAATCTGTCTTGTGGACAAACACGGCCGCAGATCTCTGGCAGGGTATTGGTTTCATGTACCAAATCAGCCGCTTCCATAATACGACCCTGCTTGGCTAATTGAAGCCAGTTAGGAATGTAATTATGCAGTGGGCATTTCCATTCACAATATGGGTTACCGCAGTCTAAGCAGCGGTCTGCTTGTTCTTTTACCTGTGGCTGGGCAAAAGGCTGGTAAATCTCAATAAACTGAGTTGCACGTTGTTTAGCTGCATGCTTAGTTGGGTCTTTGCGCCCAACTTCTATAAACTGAAAATCATTGCTCATCTTTAATTACCCCGCTCTGACTGCTAGTGCAGGTTCTGATTGTTCTAATTTTAATAGGTCGCTAAGCTCAACATTTTTTGGCTTAACCAGTACAAAGCAATCTATCCAGTTTTCAAAATCGCTTAAGATCATCTTGCCGTGTTCGCTGTTGGTTTCCTTTACGTGTTGCTCGATGAGTCCGCGTAAATGCTGTTGCTGAATAGGCGACTGCACTTTATGAGTGTCGACCATTTCGGTATTGACCCGGCGGTTAAAGCGGCTGTATTGATCAAACACATAGGCAAAGCCACCAGTCATACCGGCGCCAAAGTTAACTCCGGTTTTACCCAGTACCACGACTATGCCGCCAGTCATGTATTCACAACCGTTATCACCTAAGCCTTCAACGACCGCGATTGCGCCAGAGTTACGTACTGCAAAACGCTCACCGGCTTGCCCGGAAGCGAATAGTTTGCCGCCAGAGGCACCATATAAACAGGTATTACCTAAAATGGTTGAGCGCTCTGACTTAAATGGGCTGCCAAGTTGCGGATAAACGCAGATCTTACCGCCAGACATGCCTTTACCTACGTAGTCGTTGGCATCACCGCATAACATAAGCTCAAGACCGGGAGCGTTCCAAACACCAAAGCTTTGACCTGCACTACCGTTAAACTTAAGGGTGATTGGCGCTTTAGCACCGTCTCGACCAACATGGGTTGCAATAAAGCCTGATAAGCTTGCTCCAACAGAGCGGTCGGTATTGTTGATGCTGAACATTTCACAAATCGGTACACCAGCAAGTACTGCTTCTTGGCAATCAGCAACCAGACGTTGGTTTAATTGGCCAAGATCTGATGGCGGATTGGTTTCACGCCAAGTGACGGCAGAGGTTGCTGGCACTGTTGGGCGATATAGAATCGGTGCTAAATCCAATGCTTGCTGCTTAGCTGTTTCACCTTCAATAGCCGCTAACCAATCGCTTCGACCCACTAGTTGCTCAAATTCAGTAACACCTAGGTCGGCCATATATTCGCGGATCTCTTGAGCGACAAACTCAAAGTAAGTCATTACACGCTCTGGCAGACCATGATAATGCTCGTTACGCAGTTTCTGGTTTTGGGTTGCAACACCTGTTGCACAGTTATTTAAGTGGCAAATACGTAGGTACTTACAGCCCAGTGCAATCATAGGCACAGTACCAAAACCAAAGCTTTCAGCGCCCAGTAATGCCGCTTTAATGACGTCTTTACCGGTTTTTAGCCCGCCATCAACTTGCAAACGGATTTTATGACGTAGTCCATTTTCAACGAGTGATTGGTGGACTTCAGCAAGGCCGAGTTCCCATGGGCTACCTGCGTACTTAACTGAAGTGATAGGGCTTGCACCGGTACCACCATCATAACCAGATATGGTGATCATATCGGCATAGGCTTTAGCCACACCAGTGGCAATCGTGCCAACACCTGGTTCTGATACGAGCTTAACTGATACCAGTGCCTTAGGATTAATCTGTTTTAAATCGAAAATTAGCTGAGCTAAATCTTCAATTGAATAGATATCGTGATGCGGTGGCGGCGAAATTAGGGTGACACCTGGGCGCGCATTACGTAGTGCTGCAATTTCAACACTGACTTTATCCCCCGGCAGCTGACCACCTTCGCCAGGTTTTGCACCCTGAGCAACTTTAATCTGCAGCACTTCAGCATTGACTAAGTAATGTGCGGTAACACCAAAGCGGCCCGATGCAATTTGTTTAATCGCAGAGTTGCCTTCGCTATTAAAGCGGCGTGGATCTTCTCCGCCTTCACCCGAATTTGAGCGGCCACCTAAGCGGTTCATCGCAACGGCTAAAGCTTCATGTGCTTCAGGGCTTAGTGCACCAATACTCATTGCGGCGCTGTCAAAACGTGGATACAAGGTCTTTGCTGTTTCTACTTTGTTTAGGTCAACAGGAGCGAGCTCGCCTTTAACTTCAATTAAGTCACGAAGCGTTGCCACGGGACGATTATCCACAAGCTCAGTAAAGCGCTTATAACTTGGATAATCTTGGTCACGTAAACTGGCTTGTAGCGTATTAACTACATCAGGGTTAAAGCAGTGGTATTCACCGCCTTCAACATACTTTAATAGACCACCTTGTGATAATGGCTGGTGAGCTCTAAAGGCATGTTTATGCAGTATCTGCTGATCTTGCTCAATAAGTTCAAAAGTTGCGCCTTGAATACGGCTAATAACACCGTTAAAGCATAACTCGACCACTTCATCAGCTAAACCTACAGCTTCAAACTGCTGGCTGCAACGATAAGAAGCGACAGTGCTAATGCCCATTTTAGACATGATCTTGCGTAGACCTTTATCGATCCCTTGGCGGAAGTTCAGCATCAAATCACGAGTGTTGCTTACGCCGTTGCGCTCAGCAAGATCTGAAATGCATTCATAAACCAAGTAAGGATAAATCGCTGTGGCACCAAACCCTAATAGCACTGCAAAATGGTGTGGATCACGAGCTGAAGCTGTTTCGACAATGATGTTAGTGTCGCAGCGTAGGCTATTATTCACTAGCACTTGCTGTACAGCGCCTACCGCCATAGCGGCTGGAATCACTTGCTTAGACTTTGCAGTTGCACGGTCTGATAACACAAGCAATGTTGTTCCAGAGCGAGCTAGACGTTCTGCTTCATCGCAAATACGTTTAACTGCAGCCTCTAACCCTTCATTTAGGTCATAGTTTAAGTCAACAGTATTAGCTCGATAGTAAGTGCTATCGAGCGCCATTAGCTGGTTAAAGTCGCTAAATAGTAACACTGGAGAGTTAAACATTACTCGGTAGGCATGACCGGTAGTTTCATTAAATAAGTTTTGCTCACGACCAGCACAAGTGGTAAGTGACATTACGTGTTTTTCACGTAATGGGTCGATAGGCGGGTTAGTTACCTGAGCAAACTTTTGACGGAAATAGTCGTAAATTGTGCGCGACTTTTTCGACAATACTGCCATTGGCGTATCATCACCCATAGAGCCTGTGGCTTCCTCGCCTTTTTGCGCTAGCACCCAAATAACTTGCTCTAGTTCTTCGCGGGAATAGCCAAAGTGCTTTTGATATTGCAGCAGCTGTGCACTATCAAATTCACGCTTGCCTTGCTCATTTGGACCAAACTCTTCAGCTGGTGTCAGTACTTTACTGTGTTTTGCCATCCACTGCTTATAAGGGTGGCGACGTTTTAAATCGTTATCAATCTCAAATGATGAATATAACTGACCATTTAAAGTATCAAGAACTAAAAGCTCACCGGGACCGACACGGCCTTTTTCTATAACTTCATCGGCAGCGTAATCCCAAATACCAACCTCAGAAGCCAAGGTTAAGATGCGGTCTTTAGTGATGATATAACGTGATGGGCGTAAACCATTACGGTCAACGGCGCAGGCTGCGTGGCGACCATTGGTCATTACAATACCGGCAGGACCATCCCACGGCTCCATATGCATGGAGTTAAAGTCGTAAAATGCTTTTAGTTCAGGATCCATTTCTGGATTACTTTGCCATGCTGGTGGAATAAGCAAACGCATAGCACGATAGAGATCCATACCGCCAGCGAGTAGCATTTCTAACATGTTATCTAACGATGATGAATCTGAGCCTGTTTCATTCACAAAAGGCGCTGCTTGCTGTAAGTCCGGCAGCAATGGAGCGTGGAATTTATAGGCACGGGCTCTTGCCCACTGACGGTTACAGGTAATGGTATTGATTTCACCGTTATGGGCCAAATATCTAAACGGTTGTGCCAGCGGCCATTTAGGTGATGTATTAGTTGAAAAGCGCTGGTGGAATAAACAGATGGCGCTTTGCAAACGGATATCGGCTAAATCACTGTAAAATGCAGGCAGATCAGCCGGCATCATTAAGCCTTTGTAAACGATGACCTGACCAGAGAGACTCGCCACATAAAAATCTTTGTCGTGAGTCAGTTGTTGCTCAACACGGCGTCTTGCCATATATAGGCGACGCTCAAGATCTTTTTCACGCCAACCAATAGGGGCGTTAATGAGGACCTGAACTATTTGTGGCTGACTTGCCTTACCGATTTCCCCGAGTACATCATTATTAACTGGGACATCACGCCAACCTGCAACACTTAAGGTCTCTTTTTGCAGTTCTTGTTCTAATAGTTGCTTTGTTTGGGCTGCTAAGATGGCGTCTTGGCTAAGAAAAAGCATTCCCACTGCAAAACGACGACTTAAATGCCAGTCATTTTCTTCAGCGATTGCTTTAAAGAAATTAATCGGTAATTGCATTAACAGTCCGCAGCCATCACCAGTGCGTCCATCTGCTGCAATTCCCCCACGATGCTTCATTCGGTCTAGGCCGTGAATCGCGGTACGTACAATACGGTGGCTAGGCTCACCGTCCATCTGGGCTATTAAGCCAAACCCACAATTGTCCCGCTCGAAACTTGGATGATATAAGCTCATTACTACACTCCCTAACCTCAACTGATACAACTCGGGAGATAAAGCAAAAAATCTCTATAGATATGCACCCGAATCAATCAAATTAACCCTAAGCTGATTAAAGGTCAAACCAAATTATTGCATAAAAAATAACTAAGAAGTGCCGTTTCATACACTTACAAATATCGCTTTACCTTAACGTAAACTGTAAATTGTTGTGTATAACCTTATGAATAAAAAGAATTTTAAAAATTACATTTAATTGAGTTTGTGATTTTGTAACAAAAATGTTGATTATATCGGTTTTGCGTAAAGTGATTTTTATTGCATATACAGTGAAATGATAATCACTTTTCATAATGACTAGTTATGCATAAGCAGATCTTAATGTAGATATAATGCAAGCAGATGACAGTAAAATCTTCACCTTGGTATAACGAGTTTTGCGGTTATTTGAGCTAGCGCTAATTAATGTATTTAGGAACTGGTTAAAATAGCGCAAATTTTTAAGCTGGGTAGATAGAAGAGTTGGGACTGGATAGTTACGTTAATACCTTTGGTAGTGTATGCAAACAAAAGTACGGTGAACGGATCCGTAAGTTGACCATTGATGCTAAATTCACTTGTCCAAATCGTGATGGCACATTAGGTAAGGGCGGTTGTACATATTGCAATGTTGCCTCATTTAGCCATGAGCATAGAACTGAACTGTCTATCCAAGAGCAACTCGCTCAAGGTCGCGAACGTTTATCATCTAAATCATCTAAGTACATTGCTTACTTTCAAGCTTATACCAGCACTTATGATGAGTACTTAGTGCTTAAGCAAAAGTACGATGAAGCTATTCAAGATAGTGACATTGTTGGCCTTTGTGTTGGCACTCGTCCTGACTGTGTACCTGATGAAGTGCTTGAATTGCTTGTCGGTTATCAAAATGATGGCGTAGATGTGTGGCTTGAACTTGGGTTACAGTCTGCCAATGATAATACCCTTAAAAAGATCAACCGAGGTCATACGTTTGCTGCGTATGAAGATACGGTAAAACGTGCTCGCCGCTTGGGGATTAAAGTATGTACTCATTTAATTCTAGGTTTGCCTGGTGAAGAGCACGCCGATTACCTTGAAACCTTGAATAAGGTACTAGCAGTTGGGGTTGACGGCCTCAAGGTGCACCCTTTACACATCGTTGACGGTAGCACCATGGCTAAAGCTTGGCGTAATGGCAAAATGACCTTACTAGAACTTGATGCCTATGCTTATAGTGTTGGTGAAATCATTCGTTATACTCCGAAAGAAATTATTTTTCATAGAGTTACCGCTTACGCTAAAAAGCCAATGCTCTTGGGACCAGACTGGTGTGCCTATCGCTGGAACGGCCTAGTGGCGATTGTTGATGATCTTAAAGAGAAAGGTGGTCAGGGCGAGTATTTGAAAGATACCCTTTGATTTGATAGGGGTAATAGCTTGAATAGTAAGATAATATCGCAAATGAAGCTTTATATAGGTAACCTTGGTTGCGTTAAGGTTGTTAAATGGTTAAATTTACGCGATTTTTAACCTCATGTGACACTAGTTGTTGCACCTAAGAATTTAGCGGGTATTATGTGGTAAAATCATCTTTTGTATACACTCGGCAATATTTTGAGAGGTGCCTAAATGGCAACAGCTGAATTAGAATCAATTTTGGATCTTAATACACTGGAGCAATACTGCAGTGCAATTGGTGCTGGCACGCTACTTAAAAGCGTTGTCTTATTTGAACAGTTAATGCCTGAATATATTGGCAACTTAGTTAGCGCTCATGAAGCAAATGATAAAGATACTCTTTGTAGTGAAGCGCACAAGTTCAAAGGTGCAGCAGGTTCAGTTGGTTTAAAACGCATTCAGCAGTTTGCTCAATTATTGCAACACGGCGAAGAAGCTGCTTGGGAACAAGAGCACGGCGTGTGGTTGAACGAAATTGTTGAATACGGTTCAAAAGACCTACAACAGTTGAAAGAATACCTAGAGTCTAAAGCTTAATATAAGCCGACTTTAGAAATAGCGCAGTTTGGATTTATCCACTGCGCTATTTTTTTATCTACTGTTCCCTGAAATTGTGGATAGAAATTAATAACAATCAATATAAACATGCAATTTTGATTCAGTTCACAAACTATCAGTGGTAAGTCGCAGTTATGTTAGTGAACTATGATAGAGTTAGATAGAACGATTAGATAAATTCTGTCATTGGTAATCTATTTTATGAAACATCTACCTAGTCTAAAAAATCTGTTTTATCTGGTGAACCTGCACCAAGAGCAGAACTTCAACAGAGCGGCAAAGATCTGTCATGTTAGCCAGTCAACTTTATCAAGCGGCATTCAAAACCTTGAAGAGCAGCTAGGGCATCAGTTAATTGAGCGCGATCATAAGTCGTTCATCTTCACCGCGATTGGCGAAGAAGTGGTTATGCGCTCGCGCAAGCTGCTAACGGATGTTGATGACTTGGTTGAGTTGGTTAAACATCAGGGAGAGCCGATGACGGGGGAGATCCGTTTAGGTTGTATTCCAACGATTGCACCGTTTTTATTGAGTAATGTGGTGCAGCATTGTAAGCAGGTATACCCCGATTTAACTTTGTTCTTAAAAGAGGACACCACTGACCGTTTAATCGATGCGCTAGGTAAGGGAGAGTTGGATCTATTATTACTAGCGCTTCCGGTTGATACCAGTGGCTTTCATAGCATGAAAGTAGGTATTGACCCATTCAAGATGGTAGTCCATAAAGATCTGACTGATGAGATCCATGAGCCTATTGATTATCAAGATCTGCCTGATGAAAGTATATTTTTGCTACAGGCTGAGCATTGCATTACTGGTCATGCAATCACGGCATGTCAGTTAGGTGAAAGCGAAAAGATTAACCCATTTGCTGCGACCAGTTTGCATACACTTGTACAAATGGTTAATTGTAAATTGGGTACCACTTTTTTACCGCAAATGGCAATTGATGCCGGCATTTTGAATAATACCGATTTAACCACAATGGCACCGCCAGGCGATACGCCTTATCGTGATATTGGTTTGGTTTGGCGTCAAACATCTAGCCGTATTCTAACTTTTAGAACCTTAGGCTTAGAGATCCAGAAGTTGCTTGATCAAGAAGATGAGCGTTAAGCGTTAAAATGCAGTAAAGCCGATAGCTGTTATCGGCTTACTGTGAACCTTTTGGTGATACACCAAATACTTCAATTGAATGTTGCTTACCCTTTAACTTAATTGGGCCTAAGCTATTAAGTTGATATTGCGAGTCACTATACTCAAGACGTGACTGCAATGAGCCCGAGATCAACATACGTTGGCCAAGCGGGTTACACTGATCTTGCAATCTAGCTAGTGTGTTTAGCACATCACTGAAGAAACTAATCTCTTGTTTTTGCACACCAACGACAGCCGCTACGACTTGGCCGCAATGGGCTGCAGCTTTAAATTTAGGTACAAAGCCGTACTGCTCTTCAAAATACTGTCTTTGCCAGCTTAGTTGCTGACTAAACTCATGGTAGATATTAAAGCAACGATCTTCTTTAATACCATCCTTTAGCGGCCAGTGGATAAGCACAGCATCACCCATATAGCGGTAAATTTCCGCTTCGTTGTTGGTTACTGTATCTGCCAATAAGCTAAAGCTATCTTGAATTAAGCGGCTAAAACGGTAATCACCTAAGGATTCAGCATGGGTTGTAGAAGCAACCATATCTAAATATAGGAATAAGCGTTGTTCATATCTTGGCTTGTGATATTTACCTAACCCTATGTTAAGTAGCACTCTTGGGCCAACAAGTAACGCCATCTGCTCGATGAATGCTAGCCCGACACGCACGACAACTAAGTAAACAATCAATGCTTGGAATGAAGGACTATAAAGAATGTGTGCGGTTAGCATTTGGCGCAAGGTGGTCATATGGTTCTCAATAGCCCACATATTGAGGTATTGAGTAATATAGGCCAGCGTGGTTGCGCCAAGTAATAGGAATAGACCTTTAAAAACAACTGAGAAAACATAAGGTAAACGATTGATTGCACTAAAGTCTGCAATCAAGTTCGACATCCAATGTAGGCTGCCGAAAATAATTCCCATATAAATTGAAAGCGTCGCTAAATCAGCGGAACCAATGGCCCACTGTGGAAGTTCCGGAGTTTGCGCGTATCGAAAGAATACGAAAGCCGCCATGGCCGAAGTCCAAGCGAATATAGCAAAGGTTAATTTCTTCGCCTGTATACGTGCTTTCACTATTAAAGGGGTATCCAAATGCTACTTGTTTTTAGGAGGCGCTAGTTTATAGAAAATCCCCCTACTTTTACCAGTAGTATTTGTGATCTAAGTCAAATGAGTGTGACTTTTGGTACAAAAATAACTCAAAGTAGCTGAGAAAGTATTCTTTGGGTAAATTGTGTCTTCAAATAGAAGCCTCTTGGGTTAGTTTGAGTCAGCTGACCATCTTTGCCAATACTGTCGGTGAGCACCTGACTATTGGCAGCTTTTGGCCTAAGTTGTAAAACTTCGCCATGACGAGCTGTGACTTTGTTTACTTGCCCCATAGAGATAAATTCCATGATCTCCTCCCAGTCTTGTTGCAGTAAGTAACTTTCTTCTGCTGACGGACGCCATAAGATTGGTGAGCCAATTTGGCGATGAGCTAACGGTATATCTCTGTCGCCTTGCACAGGGATCCAAAGTACTTGTTGTAACTTATGGCAAACTACGCTGTTTTGCCAAGTAAGACCTTGAATATCTGTTAGTGGAGCCACTGTTACATACGTCGTTTCAAGCACTTTACCTGTACGACTCACAGGGATTGTTTTTAGCTCTACACCTAAATGGACAAAATCTTGCTCTGGTTTTGAGCCTGCAAGCGCCCCAAGTTCAAGCTCAATTAATTGTCCGGCCCAGCCTTTATGTCGTTTAAGGTCTTTGGGCATTTCAATTTCGTGGTAATTGGCTAATTGGCCTAAAGTTAAGCCCGCCATTGCTTCTGCGCGTAGCATTAATTCGTCAATGCTAGCAGGGGAGTTAAATGCTTTTTTCATATCCTTGATTTTACCCATATAAACACTGATATCAAATGTGTTTAAAAAATGAACTTGCAATTAGTGCCTTGGTGATAACTTTTATTATAGTGGCTAAGTTTATGAATTAAGGAGTGATCTTTTTATAGGGTTTTGAATCAGTAGCAACTATTTGTTAGTTACACCTGTGCTTTCCCTATTTTTCCAACATAGTTATCCACAGATTTATTGGATAAGTCTAAGTAACAAGCCTGCTACTGTAATAAATGTGATCTGTCAATGCAATTAGAGACGGATTATTTGCTTTTTTTCACAGCTAAATAGTTGCAGTTGTGAATAACCCCTTTTGGCAATTAGCTAATGTATGGCTTTTAAATTTACTGGTTAAAAAATAGGCTTTTAGGTCGTGCTGTTGAAGTTGGTTTCTTTTGTGTGTGCCTATCTAATTGTAAATTAAGTTTTTTATGTGTTTATTGGCACTAAGGTAAATTTAATAAACCAATACTAAAACGCTAAGTTATTAGACTTTAACTGAGTTTCTAACAGAGATATCCACAGTTTTTGTGGATATCATTGCAAGTTGTCTTTATGTGCTGTTGATAAGGTTGGGCGTAATGGCTCAATTAGCTAATTTTATCCAAAGCCTGCCGTGTAACAGATATTTGCCGCCAGACACGCTTTGTGAAACAATCAAAAGATTAATAGTTAATAGTTCGGAGTCCATGTGATTGATAGTGACGGCTTTCGTGCAAATGTGGGCATCATTATCTGTAATCGCTTTGGGCAGGTTATGTGGGCAAGACGATTTGGCCAACATTCCTGGCAATTTCCTCAAGGTGGCGTTGACGATGGAGAGTCAGCAGAAGAAGCCATGTATCGTGAGTTATACGAAGAAGTAGGATTAAAGCCAGAACATGTGCAAATTCTAACATCGACGCGATCATGGTTACGCTATAGGCTACCTAAGCGGTTAATCAGACAAGATAGTAAACCCGTGTGTATCGGGCAAAAACAAAAATGGTTTTTGCTACAATTGAAAAGTCCCGAAAATGCCATAGATCTTAATGCAAGTGGTCATCCTGAATTTGATGATTGGCGTTGGGTGAGTTATTGGTATCCAGTAAGACAGGTTGTTTCTTTTAAAAGAGATGTTTACCGTAAAGTCATGAAAGAGTTCGCATCGACAACTTTACCTTTGCAAGTTAAAGAGTCGAATACAAAAAGACGAGGTATGCGTAGAAACTAAGTAGAGAGGTTTGCGTTAGTGCTTAAAACACTGAGAGATATCACCCAGGCAGTCGCTCAGGCGCGTGATCTTAACTCCGCCTTAGCACTTCTTGTTACGCAAACCAAACAAGCTATGGCAACTGAGTGTTGCTCTATCTATATAATAGAAGAGCAACAACTTATTCTTTCTGCTACTGATGGTCTGGCGCTGTCAGCCGTTAATTCAACAAGTTTACCTATTACTCAAGGTTTAGTTGGCCTTGTGGCTCAACGTGAAGAAGCAATTAACCTTGCTGACGCACCGTCTCATCCTAGATTTAAACTTTTACCTGAAGTGGCTGAAGAAGCTTATAACGCATTTTTGGCTGTCCCCATTGTTTACCAAAAAACCGTAATTGGTGTTTTAGTGGTTCAGCAAGTTCAGGCCCGTCAGTTTAGTGAGGGTGAAGAAGCCTTTTTGATGACGCTAGCTGCGCAGCTTGCAGTGGCGATTAAAGGTCTAACCCATAAAGCACGTTTAATTGGTGGTATACAGCAGCGTTACTATTTAGGTAAGCAAGCCTCAAAAGGTATCGCAATTGCCAAGGCCTTAGTGCTAGGTGGTCAGTTATCCTTTGACTTGCTTGAACTAAAGGCCAAATCGATAAGTGATGAAGAGCTGCGATTACAAGATGCTATGAGTCGCTGTAAAGATACACTTATTAGTGTGTCGCAGCGTTTTGATCGTGAAAAAGATGAAGAAGCGGCATCGATATTTAAAGCGTTGTTACTATTACTCGATAAAGCCAGCTTAGGCGGCGAGTATATAAAAGAAGTTCGGTCAGGCTGGTGTGCTGAAACGGCAGTGTGTCGGGTGTCTAAGCAGTACATTGAACATTTTTGTGCTATGACTGACCTGTACTTAAAAGAGCGTGCTAGCGACATTCGAGATCTTGGTCAACGTGTACTTAGACAGCTAATTGAACCTAATAAAATATTTCTTGAGCCAGAAACCCCTGTCATTCTTATCGCAAAAGAAGCCAATACCACGTTATTGGCTGAATTTCCGAGACAAAAGCTTGCCGGTATAGTCACCGAGTTTGGTGGGGTAAACTCTCATGCTGCTATTCTTGCTCGAGCCATGGGCGTACCAGCCATAATTGGTGTAGAGGGTATTCTTGGCGCCAATATAGAAAACTCGCAGATCATTATTAATGCTAATCGCGGTCAAGTGATCATAGAGCCCTCTGCGTTAGTCCTGTCTGAATATCAAAGTTTATTGGCGGCGCAAGAGGAGCAGCAAAGGCAATATGCCGCCGAGCTTGCACTGCAAACCATTACTCTAGATCAAAAACGTATCTACCTTTATATCAATAGTGGTTTATTAAGTAGTGTTGACTCTGAAACTGGCAGTGACTCAGATGGTATTGGCCTTTATCGCACTGAGATCTTGTTTATGCTTAAACAGTGTTTCCCAGGCGAAATTGAGCAGTTAGAAATTTATCGTAAAGTATTAAAAGCTGCGGGTAATAAACCTGTAGTGATGCGTACTCTCGATGTGGGCGGTGATAAGCCGCTAGATTACTTCCCAATTGTTGAAGATAACCCTTTTCTCGGTTGGCGCGGAATTAGACTGTCTTTAGATCATCCTGAGTTATTCTTGATCCAATTAAGAGCCATGCTGCAGGCTGCTATTGATACAGAGCAGTTACATATTTTGTTGCCTATGGTAAGTAATCTAGAAGAAATTGACTTATCGTTGATTTATCTAGAACAAGCCTGTCAGGAACTAACCTCTGAGCTCGGCAAAATTGTGACTATGCCAAAAGTTGGCATTATGCTCGAGGTACCAGTCTTATTGTATCAGCTAGATGAAGTGGCTCAGCGGGTTGATTTTGTGTCCGTGGGCTCAAACGATTTAACTCAGTATCTTTTAGCGGTAGATCGCAACAACCCAAGTGTTAGTTCACTATTTGATAGTTTGCACCCGGGTGTATTAAGAGCCTTAAAGTTTGCAGTAGAACGCTGCGGTGAACATGACTTACCGATTAGTGTTTGCGGTGAGCTGGCTGGCGAGCCGATTGGAGCCATCTTATTGATTGCCATGGGATACGACCAACTTAGTATGAACCAAGCAAGTCTTGCGCGGATTAACTATCTATTAAGGCGCGTATCACAAAAAGAGTTACAACAACTGCTCCAGCAGGTACTTAAGCTAAGTTGTGGTGAAGAGGTGCGCTCATTTGTTACTGATTATTGTGAGCAAAAAGGCTTGCTGAGCGTAATTAGCTAATACTTACATGGCTAACACCTAAACCTTTTACTCACTATCATAGGTGCGAATAGCCAATCTTAAAGCCATATATTCTAGCCGCATATTTTGTTAAGCAATGAACTTCCCCTGTTATCTAGCGCTGGAGTCCTTTAAACTAATACGATAATAAAGACTATAAGGTAGTGCTTGTGGAAAGCTGGCTATATATTTTGTGTATCTGCTTGATATTAGGCGCTGCTATCGGTTTTATGGCGGGATTATTAGGAATTGGTGGAGGCTTGATTGCCGTTCCTGCACTGCTGCATATTTTGCCTCAGGTTGGCGTGTCGGCCGAAAAAATCCCCCATGTCGCAATTGCAACCTCACTTGCAGCGATTATTTTAACTTCGCTATCTTCTGCTAGAGCCCATCATAAAAGAGCAAATATCCCTTGGCCTTTATTTAAGTCCATGCTGCCAGGTTTTGTGCTTGGCGCACTATGCTCTGGTTACATTTCTGAAATGATTGGCGCTAAATCGCTACAGCAAATCTTTGCGGTTTTTGTTATTTTAATGGCCGTGCAAATGGCCTTTCCTTTTAAGGCTAAATCTAACCGAGACATGCCTTCTGCTACCCATTTATTTATTGCAGCGACTGTTATTGCAATTATTGCTGCATTAATGGGAATTGGTGGTGGTGTGTTGTTGGTGCCGTTTTTAACTTGGTGCGGCTTACAAATGCGTTTTGCGGTGGGTTTTTCTGCTGCCACGGGTCTGTTGATCGCACTGTTTGGTAGTATTGGTTATACCCTTGCTGGTTGGGATGCCGCCGGGCTGCCAGATTGGACTTTAGGTTATATATATTTGCCAGCGTTAGTCGGTATTGTATCAACATCAATGTTGATGGCGCCGATAGGAGCTAAGGCCGCGACGACATTACCGACTGCTAAGCTTAAAAAAATCTTTGCTCTATTTCTTACGCTTGTGGGCTTGAAGCTGGTATTTGCATAATGTTTTGCCAACTATGATTGGTATAGCGCATTCATTTTTTACTGGGCGCGGCTCAGTGACACTTTTTATAGGTAGATAATCATGAAACAGTATTTAGATCTTTGTCAGCGAATTATTGATGAAGGAACTTGGGTGGAAAATAGCCGCACAGGTAAGCGTTGTCTTACCGTTATCAATGCTGATCTGGTTTATCATGTCGATAAAAATCAATTCCCACTAATTACTACCCGTAAGAGCTTTTATAAAGCCGCCATTGCTGAGTTGCTAGGTTACATTCGCGGCTATGACAACGCAGCTGATTTTAGAAAGATTGGTTGTAATACTTGGAATGCAAATGCAAACGACAACGAAGCTTGGCTGAACAACCCGCATCGTAAAGGTGAGGATGATATGGGCCGTGTCTATGGCGTTCAGGGGCGAGCATGGAGCAAACCAGACGGTGGCTGCATTGATCAGCTACGTAAAATTGTTGATGACTTATCGAAAGGCATTGATGATCGCGGTGAGATTTTAAGTTTTTATAATCCAGGTGAGTTTCACATGGGCTGTCTACGACCATGTATGCATACCCACAACTTCTCACTAGTAGGTGACACGTTACACCTAACCAGCTTCCAACGTTCTTGTGATGTACCCCTTTTATAACCTATATAGTAAAGTGCACAACTCGCAATAAGGCGAGCTTTTTTTTACTTGTACCATGCTTTTATTGTGCTATATTTTTTATGCATAGTTCATTTATTTTTCAATACTTGCATTTGGATTAGTGCACATCTCGAGGGGTTATGGATAAATCGGTTGTAATATCTACTGGTGAGAAGCTTGATACAAGACGTTCTTTAGTTCATGAAGATTCTATAGAGTACCCACATACGCTCTTTCTTGAAGACGGTGTTGCTGTTTTTAATGAACAAATGGAATTGTTGCCACTAATATCTGATTTTCTGAGTCATTACAGAAAGGGTCATAGTGACCTCTCCGTAAAAACCTACGCAAACAATCTGCTCTATTTAGTTAAATTTCTTACTACATATGATGAGAATCACATTGGTTCTCTGCGAGATAATTGTTTGTTGACGGTACATGCAACCGAGATTCAGAGGTATTTTGATTATTGCAAAAAAGATAAGTGCAAGGATGGAAAACCCAAAAGAGCAATTTCTGGAAAGACAATACAAAACAGAGATGCCGCATATAGCCGATTTTTCTCGGAGTTCCTATGTAACCCTCCAGCTGGATATAGAACTATTAGATATGAGGAAGACCCATATGAGCGTGGTCGGCTAGCTGGTGCGGCTAAAGAGTCACTGATTAAGCCTGCACTGTTTTTAGATGTTGAAGCTCTGATTCTTGTTGCCAATCATGAAAGAGAGAAATGTTTAATTCAATTCATGTTCGATTCAGGTGTTCGTAGGGCTGAGGTGAAAGACATTCTTCAAGATAGCATCTTACAGTTATCTAGAGGCCTTAGAAGGAGTGTAATCGTAGATGACGAAACCTTTCAAATAGCTAGCGAATACGTCTCAATGGAAATAAGGGGTAACAAGGCACGAGGAAGGGAAGCCAAACATCGCAATACTGTTGTTTCAAAAGCTACGATTAATAGAGTTCAAAGGTATCACTCCAGCATTGAATATAAGAAACATAAAAGACAGTGGGGAGATAGGCCTCTTCCCGCTTTTTTGAATCAAGAGGGGAACGCTTATACAGCAAGGTCTGTCAGTAAATTAATCAAAAAGCTGTCTAAAAGAGCGTTAAAACTTGGGCTGATCAAAGTTGAGCTATCACCGCATAAACTGCGTCATGGCTTTGGCGCTATGCTGCTAAATTCCGAGGACTTGGGGAAAACACAGTTGGATAGACTCCTGCTGCTACAGCAGTGTCTGGGACATAAATCATTAGATACTACACAAATGTACACAAAAATACCTGTTGGAGTTTGGGAGAGGTTTTTAGATCGCAATGGTATCGCATTGAAAAGGCATCAGTTGATGAAAAAGCTACAAGATAGAACCAGAGCAAAGAAGGGAATTGCTAAATGAATCTTAAGGAATGCCAAGAACGTTTGAATAATTGGTGGCTGTCGTTATCTGATGAACAAAAAAAGATAGTCCCGACTAGTAAAAATACAGTTGAGTTACGTTTTTTGTTTAGTGAAGAACCTATCAGCTATCAACGGGTTCGCTCTATGTTAAAACTAGATATAAGTAAAATAGAGCACGAACTTAGGCTGTTGGGAGTCTTGCCCAATGTTGACGATGACGTGATTGCATCATTGATGCGTGACTACATCTCTGAATGTAAATCTAATCCAAACCTATTATGGGATGTAGAATTATCAATCAGTGGGTTAGCAAACTCAAAGCTCATAGCTGAAGCCCCTGATTTTTTCTTTGAACAATATGGTGTTGTTTCGAAAACATTCTTGGCAAAAAAACTGTCATGTAACGCAAAGAAGTTAGATAAACCTGTTTTACTCGAACTAAGAAAACAGCTTAATCAACTGCTGTTGGAGCACAAAGTTTCTCTTCCTTATAGTCAAATTAAAGATAGTAGTCATTCAGTTGGTCATGATCTTAATAATCGTAGACTTTTCCTTAAGTGGGAAAATAGCTTATCAGAACAGCAGAAATTATTATTGCCAACTTTTGGAACCGTAATTGACAAAAAAGCATTCAATCACCTAATTCCAACCGAACGTGTAGCAACGGCATTGCCATTGCTCAAAGCTGAATATAAGCGGTTCTCTAGTGAGGTTTTCAAACTCAAAGGTATCAATTACAAAACAGTTAAAGAGCGTGAAGAAGTACGTAAAGAAAAGGCTATAGATAAGGAAGAAGGGCGGTTGCTGGCATTTCTTAGATTACGAAATAAAAAACTTGTTTCGATAGATGATTTTACTTCAGAAAAAGGGCGTTATGAGGATGTGCTGCATGCCTTCGCAGTTAGCTCTCTAAAAGTGAACTCAAAGTCAGGTATGTCTAATTACTATATAGGGTATAAGCATTATAGTGATTTCTTAGAAAGCACAGGAGTCTCCCTAAACAGTAGTTTTAGAGAGTGCTTTTATTCATGGTCTCTGAGAGATTTTAAAGAGTATTTAGGCGCTAAAATTGGCGAAGCGGCATTATCGACTGCATCGGCCTCAACAATTTTATCTGCACTGAGAATGACTTTGGATAGGCTAAAAACAATTCGTAATTTTGATTTCAATTACCTACCTGCTGACGGATTTGAGATTGTTAGAGAGTCGATTCAATATAAGCCCTATTCAGTCAACGAGCGAAAACAGATACACAAAATGCTAGAACAGGAAATGGCTCTAGCTAAAAAGAAACTACAGCCCTATGAAAGGTTAGATAGAGAAGGTTCGAATCTCGATGATCCAAAGATCCAAGCCCGAATTATTTTTGAAGATGATTGTAACTGTACTCCTACTTATATGGGCGAATGGGCTGTTAAAGGGCGTACTAAGGGACAGAATAAGCTCGCGAACTTTATTACAACTAGGCGACTATCTCTCCATGAACTTTATAGTGAGTGGGGAGTGTTGACTCGAAGAGTCATGACTCGAGAGGTCGGTGTGTATGTTTTAAAAATGGCGCAAGTATTAGGGATGAACCTAAATCCCATTTTAGAACTTGAAATAGATGATTACCAAGAACATCACCCATTAACTAATAAGCCCTGTTTGACCTATTGGAAAGAGCGTTCAACGGGGGAGAAGATGATTCATTTAGATTTATTTCATGCGGATTTGCAATGGTTAACAATTAGCCAGAAAAACTTCGTTGAAACAGTGTTTAAGGAGGTTGAACAGCTAACCTTCAAAGCAAGAAAATATGTTGCAGAAGAACTATCCCAAAGGCTTTTTATAAATTGTGAAAAAGTTGCCAAAGCGGTCAATATTTCGGCTATGAACAAGGTCTACTCTGAACTAATCGAGGTGTATCAGTTAAAAGCTGATGATGGTAAACCGTTGGTGCTAACAACAACCAGATTCAGGCCAACACTAGTTAGTGAGTTAATTGAGGCGGGGGTTTCGCTCAGAGAAATCCAATATCTGCTGGGGCACTCTTCTATTTATACGACAATGAATTACATAGAAAAACTAGAGTTCGATAGAGTAATAAGAGATAAAGCAAGAGAGGCAATTGAAGACATTTATAGCGGCACTGTTCACTCAAGTGCTCAGAAATTAACCCAGAAAAAACAGCGTAGATATGGTGATAATCAAATCATTATGAAAACTCCGCTTGGTGGCTGTAAGAATATCTTTGATCCACCTAATTTTATCAAAAACTCTTCTTTGTACGTTAAGGGTAAACCTTGTTCTCAGTACAATAAGTGTATTTCTTGCGACAATGTTATGCTTACAGAGAAACATCTTCCAGAACTTTTTGCGATGCAGCGAGACTATTTAGCATCACTAGAAAGTAGCACTGTAGTTAACACCCCTTATCATGTTGTTGTACTAGAAAACCTTTCACTGCTTGACGATATCTTGAACTTTGAAACCTCTGAGTTTGAAGTTGATATTTTGACGCAAGCGAAAGAAGACTCGATATTTATTGAAACCACAATACTAGAAAGCTGGAGCTGTTAAAAATGAAACAGGAACATTTAGAACATTTACAGCAAATAAATCTGTATTGGAAAGAAATACTGTCTAATGTCTTGATTTTAAATGATGTTGCTCGTAAGGATATTAATGGTGATATTAATCCGTATATAGCTCAATTAGCTCAACTTCCAGTGGCTAAAAAGAGTTTGTTTAGCAACATGCTGTGGAATTTTGAAGAAGAAACTTCAAATCGAGCAGCCTCAGTTAGCGCATCAAAGATTCAGTTAGATTTTAGTGTTTATACGCATATTCCGCTAGGAGTCATTACAGAGATAAAATGCTTATTTTTGTCTATTTACGCTTCACCAAAAGAATTTGGTAATAAAAAGAACGAAATAAAAGTAAATACATTGATTGCTCCATTCAAAAATGGATTGAGATTTTTGGATTTTGTTTTCTCTGAAGTGGAGAGGCGGCTCGGCAGAGAGTATGTGCAAGAACAGTGCTGTAATCTGTCAGATGTCACGTTGATGGATTTTGAAGAGGCAGCCAAAAAAACCACGTTGAAAATTTCATCTGAAAAAAGTAAACGAACTGGCTATAAAATATTTTTTGACTATCTTAATAGCCATAAAGCAAAAGAAGACATAGGGATCAAGTGTAACGCTGATTTTAGTGTAATAAAATCAGCGTATGAGGAAGATCTTAAAGTAAGTGATGACTTGAAAAAAGAGCTATTGCCTTATCTTGAAACTAAAGTGTTTAATTTAGCTCTCAAGAAGGCTTCATTTAATGTCGTAAGCTTTTTAAAAAGTGTTGGTGAAGATGTGAGCGATTCAGTTATGTTGAAGCATTACGATATTTTAGCTACAACGTACGAAGAATTCTCATATTCACAAGAAGATTTTGAGGATTATGGTGCCTATCGCTTGAGTAGGAAAGGATACTCATTTGATGCTATAAACCGTATTTTCCCTAATAATCGAGTTGCAAAATTAGATTGCTGTAGTGCTCCTACCAATTCAATGGTTATCACAAGGTTGCAGAAAAAATTTGAATCGACCGAACCTCTTCGAGTTGCCATTAATAAAGTGTTTTATTCAGCGCTGTGGGTTTTAGGCTCGCTGATGGGAGCACGGCCAAATGTATATTCAGATTTAAAAGTTAATGGTTGTTTGGATATTGAAGATAAGGTAATCGTCGCTGAAGAGCATAAGGGGAGAGATAATCGTTGGAACTTGTTTAATGATCGTTGGGTAGCAATACCAATTATGATTGACGCAATAAAAGCGATTGAGCTAATCGGCGGAAAGGTTTTTCAAAACACATATGTGTTTGGCAATGTTGATACATTGAAGCCGGATGAAATCAACAAATCTATGGTAAATATTTCTCTTATTATCCAACAAAGCTTCTTGTCTTTAACAGGTATACCGATTAAAGAAATTAACAGCAAACTCAATGGATATACATTCAGACATAGTTTAGCTCATCAAATGTACAGAGCTGATTCAGGCTTGCCAGTTATTTCTTATCAACTCAAGCACATGGTATCTGCAACGGATGCCCTATCACGCAAAGGAAGAGTGAGCGAAATGACTTTGGGCTATGGAGGCATAGCTAATCAATTAACCAGTGGTGATAGCCGAGACAAGTCTTTGGATTTAAAACATATCGCTGAGTTAGAAGCTGTTAAAGCCAACTTTGATCCGAATGGGAAATATATGGGGGGAAAAGCAGAGGAACACCTTTCGAAAATAAAAAAATTCTTCAATGGTTGTATGGAAGCTGGCTATGAAGAAGAAGAGATCTACGAAGCAATGGTTGAGCAAGGTTTAGCTATTATCAATGTAGGTACTGGTTACTGTTTTGGTGGTGTAGAAGATTTTGATGAAAACTTGCCTTGCATCGGTGGTTTAAGATGCAACCCTGTGCGTTGTCGTAATGCCATCGTATCTAAAGCTAATGCACCAAAATGGCGGGAAATATACATTTCTAATTTAAAATTGGTTGGCGCTGAGGGATACGAAGATAGGCAAGATCAGATTGCTGAGGCGATAGAAGAAACTAAAAGGGTTTTGCAGTACTTGGGAGAGGATTTGGTCTGATGGCTGAATATTACGATGAGAAGAATCAAGAATCGTTTGATGAAAACACTAATAAGATATCTGATGCATTGGATGCCATTAGAAAAGATAGGAAACTAAAAGCAACTAAAGCTCAATTAGTGGCGTTAACAGGGCTTCACCGGAATACTTTTGACCCTAAAGGGTCGAGATCTTGGGCTGGTATTGAGCTTGAGATAATTAAAAAGCAGAGAGCTAAAGAATCAAAGCAAAGTAAAGTAACCAAAAAGCAAGAAAGCCAAAACCTGAATGCTTTATTAGATCAATCTAAGTTGGAAATTCTTCACTGGTTTACTAAATACTCAGAATCAGAAAGAGACCTAGATAAACTAAGAATACGCTCAAAGCGTGATCATGAGAGCCTTGAATGGCATAAAGCCGAAATAAAAAAAGAGCGAGAAGCTAAAAATGCGCTTGAGAAAAGGATTGAGCTATTGGAGAGCTTGCTTAACGACAAACTAGGAGAAAATGGGGCATAAGCCCCATTGTTTTTATACCGAGAATGGGTATTTGATAGGTTCGTGATGTTGGTAATCTACCACTTCAAAATCATCAACGGTGACCCATGTTTCCAAGTCCTCTAATGACTTAATATTAGGGTTAATGAGAAGCTTTGGCGGTGTGTAAGGCGTCCTCTTTAGCTGCTCTTTCATTAGATCTAGTTGGTCTTCATAGATATGGCCATTAACGATCTTATGAAATGCTTTTCCAGCCTTTAATCCAGAAATTTGAGCTGTAATCTGGAGTAGCCAAAATACTTGAATTTGATTGAAGACCAATCCTAGCGGAATGTCAGAAGAGCGCTGTATGCTATTTAAATATAAAGTATTTCCTAATAAGCTGAACTGGTGCAAAAACATGCATGGGCGTAAACAACCCATATGGAACTCACCGACATTATAAAACGACAGAATTTCACCTCTGTCATCTATTCCTTGGCTTAGGTTGTTGATGATTTTCTTATACTGATCAATAAAACCGCCATCAGTTTTTGCCCATGAGCGACCTTGAACTCCATAGACTCGGCCCATATCATCTTCACCTTTGCGGTGTGGATTATTCAGCCATGCTTCATTTTGGTTTGCGTTAGCGTCCCAAGTTTTAGTACCTAACTTTCGGAAGTCGGCTGCGTTGTCATACCCACGCAAGTAGCCTAACATTTCTGCAATAGCACTCTTCCAATAGGCTTTTCGTGTTGTTACTAATGGAAATTCATTCGCGGCAACATCATATTCTAGATCTGCATTAATAACAGTTAAGCAGCGTTTTCCTGTTCTCTCATTTTCGACCCAGACGCCTTCATCGATAACTCGTTTACACAAGTTCTCATATTGGCTGTATCTATTGTTCATTCTATCTACCATGATTCGTTTTCGATAATGATACCAAATTTTTCTGTTACTTTTTATATTAAAACTCGCACTTCTTCGTCATCTTATGAACTACATACGCAGTTAATAAAAGTGCGCCTTTCTTATCACCTGCACAGACTGAGTTTGGTATGCTTTCATCGCTAATAGTGTTACAGACCTTGGGGTTGAAGTAATTTTGTAAGGGGTCTATAAAATGTTTTTAGTAACGTTTACCACATAAAAAAACCGCCGAAAGGCGGTTTTTTTATGTGGTATGGGCATCCTAGCGTTTTGCTTCTTCTAACTTGTTTGACAAGCGATGAGTTCTAGCATTAATCAGCCTATTAACTCGCTCCAAATCACTTTGTAAATCGGCTAGCATTTCTGTAGCTAAAGGCATATAAGCAACGTTACTATTAGATTGGTATCTTTTAATCTCGATAGTGTAGCCATCTTTTGTAGAGCCTTTAACTTCCTGCCCCATGATGACATGTGGGTTATTACGACTCATGAGTAACTCCCTCCTCGTTGTCTAAGCTTGAAGTGCTTTGCACATCAGGGTTGGTACTATGTTCCGAGTATGTTCTGTATTTTTCAATTAGTATAGCAACCAAATTTGCGTGAGTCTGTAAGAACATAGCATCTCTGTCTAAGTTGAATTGTTTAACTCTATCGCTTGTGAGGACAAGAACTCCCACTGGACGGTGTTCCTCATCACTGGATTTGTCTTCACATGGAATGATAGGGATCGCTATGATGCTTTTATATGATTCGATGTCTGACTGCTTCGTAACTGAAAATGATTGGTCTTCCATATCGCCACTGAAATACTTAACTTTCTTATGGAGGTATGACAACCCAACTACCCCAAAACCTGGTGCCCAAGGACGGTTTTGAACTGGTATACGATTGTCATTCATGCGCCATTTCGGAACGAGGGTCCCATCAGAGTTAGGAACATATAATGCAATGCTCCAAAGAGCACCTTGCCTGAGGTCAAATAATTGTTCACGAAGTACGACTATTGGCCAAAGTAAACTACTTATCATCTCATCCATAGCGTCATCAGTCACTGTTTGTTGCATTGCTTCTTTATTTCTAATGCTTCCAATAGCATAACTCAGAGCTTCGCTAGTGACTTTCATTGCATGGCTTTGGCTTTTAAATGTTTGTGAGTCAATTTTGTATTGCTTATCTAGCTTCTCAAACTCATTTTCGATCTCTTTGAGCTGCTTAAGTGTTTGGGTGTACTCAGGTAGTAGAGTATCTGTAGCTGAGGAACGAACCATTATTATCGATACAACTATATGAACACTGACTACTACCAGTCCTGAAATGATAATTAGTACCCAATTTATTGGCTTTAGAGAGCTAAAGTCTTTTACTCCTAGTAAATAGGTGACAAAAACAGCTATTAATATTGGAAGTATAAGTGCGTTCCAAAATGATGCTGCGGATTGAACGATACGATATGTTGAATTAATAGATGAAAGTACTGTATGGGTTTTTGACTCAGGCATAGTGATTCAGTATGAAACATAGTGTTCTTGTCACGATACTAGATTAGCATAATGTCAGTCACTAATTTCGTAACATATTTTTTATCTAAATCATGAAGTAAACAGTTCTAGGGGCTTACCAACGCTTCATGCTTAACACAACCCATTACACCATGATTTCTTGCAATGGTTGTCTACCTGATGATGTTATAAGCCCATTTATAGCTGCTGTAGAGGAATGTTCTACTGCCTTCCTTCTCTGTTTCAACAACTGAAAGTTTAATTTTGCCACCTCGCGGCAGAGAGCGAATAGCTTTGGGACATAAGCGACTTAAAGTTTTGACTCAAGTTCTTACTACAATCATATTTGGCTGCTGGTAGTTTTCGTACAGTCTAAGCTGCTAACTCTGCAACAATGATTTTGGTTGCGTCCAATAAGTTTTCGTCAGTTGGAAGCTTAATTAATTGCCTTTTGCTGATAACGTCATCCATCAATGGTGTTAACAAGCGTCTCGCAAACGATGAATGGTCTTTAGATGCATACATTTCACGCATTTTTTTTGCCAGGTCAAGCGATTTAATTTTCTTGATAATGAGGTCTGCTTCTTGTTTGTTTAAGAGGTATTCGAAAGCCATATCACCAAATTCCTTATTAACAATATCAAGCATTTCCTCTGCATCATCTTTGATAAATGTATCTAAAGCTGACTTTGTTCCTTTTTGGAGTGCCGTTCCACCGCCAAATGCCCCTACTAAACCACCAATTACTCCTCCTGCTGTTGTACCAATAATGGGGAAAGCACTGCCTATAGTCGCTCCTAGTGCTGCGCCTCCCATCCAACCAGCGGTTCCCCCCGCAACACTGCCAGCTGTCACGGCTACATTCTTAAAAAGCTGAACGCCGGATACTTCATCTTGAAAGTACCTGTATGCATCAACAGAAGAAAGCACAGTTGTTGTGACGATTCCAGTAACTATATTACCTCTTAACAATTTACTTAAATGCTTTGCCGCAGCAGCCCCATATATTTCAGAACCAGAACGCATAGCATTGGCTAGGCAATGCGTTAAATCCTTACCTAATTTACTAACTATCCAATCAGTTGTGCTTCGTAAACTTTGTTCAACACCTGTGCGGCCGATTTGTGCAGTTAGAATACTTGATACCCAAGTGACGCCAAACGTTTGAATTCCAGAGTAAGCAGCGTTTTGTAAAGCAACATCCCATTCATCACCATTCCAAATGGATACAGCAAAAGTTATGGCAGCTGAAATTCCCATTGCTGATGTTGAAATAATTACTCCATTTTTCGCATCGTAAATAAGAGAATCGATGTTACCTGCTTTTGCTATGTTTTTTGCTTGGTCATATGTATAACTGCCTTTGCGAACGATTTCTTCAGCCAAATCAGGGTCGGAAACTCCTTTAATTTGCCCTTTCTTGATTCTTTCGCGCATTGCTTTAAGAGCATCATCATATTTGTCTTTTGGAACCTCTATTTGCATAGGTTTTCCAAACCTATCGAAGTATCGAAATTCACTATTTTCGAAACACTCTGAAACGCATTTGGAGCCAGATTTGCAGTACTTAGTTTGTATCTCTTGCCCATTAACTAGTCTATCGGCACCATTTTTGACATTGTCATCACCAACTATTTTGGCGTTTTTCCCTGAAAGCACATCATCTAAGTGGTTGGCATCTTCCGCAGCAAAGCCATGTCCTTTAGCACCGTGATACTTTACCTTTCTGGCATATTCTTGAGCGTTATCCATTGCACCAGCATAGATACCATTTTTTTCTTTTCTATTTTTATAATTAGTCATTTGTAATTCTTATGAATTATATGTATTGCGATTGGGGAAAAGCGATTTAGTCACTCTAAAACGGTTTGACTGGAACTGACACAAAAAATGTAGTGGCCTGTTTTACTTGACCACTACAGAATGTTTAATCGATTACTTGAACCAAGATCATTAACAGAATTTATGTCAGGGTCGTAAATATCAAAACACTTATAACTTTCTATAACTCTGGAATTAATGAGCCGTTTGGTAACTCTCTTAAGAAAGTAGTTACAAAATAAGGTTCATCAGGGAAAGTTAACGGCTCATGTCGTTTAGGGTTACCATTTTGGTCTAGCCCATAGTTCAAAGTTTCAGCAAATACGCGCTCGTAATCCTTTAGAGTATCTTCAATAATGCTATACATTTCCTCATTAAACCCTGAAAGGGTTATCGCTCCTGCAATTGTTTTATTTTCATAGGTTAATGAGTATTTTTTGGGGATAACACAAGCTTCAGCAGTTCTATAATCTGAACGTGCAAGGGTCGTAAGAACTAAGCTGATCTCATCGTCTGAGGCGGATAAAGCGTAAGCCCTAAATAGGAAACGTTGAATAATGCCTGTTTGCTGGTCAACTATCGGCCAAATATTTGCTACTAATTCCATATTCACTCCATTTATTATTAATAGTTGTTGACTAAACGAATTGGTAATTATTGCTCTCGTATGTGATTTTTTGTTAAAAATACAAATGCGGTAAGCTCAGATACTAGTGATATTTAATATTAATCATCCACCACTTCAACGGTTTTATGCTGAGCGCCGTAATAGGTGCCTTCATCGATGGTGTAACGCAGCATCACCCCACAACTTGGGCATTCAAAGGTTTCATTTGGCTCGATGCATTCATCTTCAATCCAATCCCAACCAAAATGATTCTCACATTCAGGGCATTGCATAGCGGTTCCTTATGTCTCACAACTCTCTGAAATCCTTAGTGCATCTTCGATCTCGACGCCAAGGTATTCAATCGTGCTTTCGAGCTTAGCATGACCCAGAAGTAACTGAATAGCTCTAAGATTCTTGGTTTTGGCATAGATCAAAGAAGCTTTGGTGCGCCGCAGTGAATGTGTGCCATATTGGGTCTTATCTAAGCCAATATCAGTAACCCAACGATTAACTAACGTGGTGTAGTAGTGGTACGAAATGGGTTGCCCCACAAGGCGCGGACTTGGGAATAAGTAATCCGTTGGCGCTAGTGAGTTTTGAATGATCCACTGTGATAGCGTTTGTTGTGTTTTTGGCGTGATTTCAAAGTGAACTTCTTGCTGGGTCTTTTGCTGTTTAACGATGGTTCTGGACATTACGCAGCCACTGCGGCTGACATCTTGCACCTTGAGGTTTCGAAGATCACATGAGCGCAATTTACTATCAATAGCCAAATTAAACAGTGCCAGCTCAAACAGTCGCTCTTCAAGCTCTAGCCTAATTCGGATGCGCCAAATATCCTCAAGTTTGAATGCTTTCTTTTGACCAATACGCTTGCCTTTATTCCAAGCTTCCATTTCATGCTCCTTACTTCAAAAATCCACTATTAAGTAAGGCATAAATCAAAGACTTTTGAGCATTGAGTGATATGATGCAGGCAATTCTTTTAATACAAGAAAATTTATTTAAGAAACCATTATGAATCAAACAGAACAGCAATACTTGAAAGAGCTTGAAGCTAAGCTTTGGAATGCGGCAGACAAGCTGCGCTCAACGCTAGACGCGGCACAATACAAACACGCTGTACTTGGCTTAATCTTCGTTAAATACGTATCAGATGCGTTTAAGTTACGTCAGGAAGAGATCAAAGCAGACCTTGCTAACCCAGATCACGAATACTACCTAGACCCTGCTGACTTCTCAGTAGAAGAGTTGGCAGCCGAGATCGCTGTTGAACTTGAGCAACGCGATTTTTATACCGAGAAGAATGTGTTCTGGTTACCAACAGAATCTCGCTGGCAGTTCCTACAAGATAACGGCCCTCGTGTGATTGGTGGTGCTGAACTTGAAATTGACGGTAAAGAAAAGAAGATCACCTCTGTAGGTCACCTAATTGATAACGCACTTGAGGGCATTGAGCGTGATAACCCAAAACTGAAAGGTGTACTAAACAAGTCTTACTCTGCTTTGAAGATCGACCAAGCGAAGCTGAACGAGCTTATCAACCTGATCGCTACCATTCCGTTTGTTCATGCCGACCTAAACAGTAAAGACATCCTTGGTCATGTGTATGAATATATGCTTGGTCAGTTTGCACTGGCTGAGGGTAAAAAAGGTGGTCAGTTCTATACACCAGCGTCTATCGTATCGCTGATTGTTGAGATGATTGAACCATTTGAAGGTCGTGTGTATGACCCTGCAATGGGCAGCGGCGGTTTCTTTGTGCAATCAGAGAAGTTCATTGAGCGTAGAGCGAATCAAAAAGACATCGACCCGCTAACGCAAAAGCAGAAGATCTCTATCTATGGTCAAGAATACAACCACACCACATGGCAGCTAGCTGCGATGAACATGGCGATCCGTGGTTTGGATTACGACTTCGGTAAAGAGCCTGCGAGTACCTACACCAATGTGCAGCACCCTGATTTACGTGCTGACTTCATCATGGCCAACCCACCGTTTAACATGAAAGAGTGGAATACGGGTGTGGATGATAACGATCCTCGCTTTAAATACGGTCAACCGCCATCGGGTAACGCCAACTTTGCGTGGATGCAGCACATGCTTCATCACCTGTCTGCTGATGGCTCTCAAGCGCTGTTATTAGCCAACGGTTCAATGAGTTCAACCACTAACAACGAAGGCACTATTCGTCAGGCATTAATCGAGAATGATTTGATTGAGTGTATGGTGGCGCTGCCGGGGCAACTGTTTACCAACACTCAGATCCCAGCATGTATTTGGTTCCTAACCAAGAACAAAACGGCTCGTACTGATAAAGCAAGTCGGAAGTTACGTGATCGTCAGGACGAAGTGCTGTTCATTGATGCGCGTAACCTTGGCTACATGAAAGATCGCGTGCTGCGTGATTTCACCCGTGATGATATTCAGAAAGTCGCTGATCTTTACCATGCTTGGAAAACAGGCGCAGAGGTAAACGGTATCGCTTATGAAGACCAAGCTGGTTTCTGTAAATCAGCAACGTTAGCAGAAATCACCAAGCACGATTTTGTACTGACACCGGGGCGTTACGTTGGCGCGACTGAAGAGCTAGATGACGGCATTCCATTTGGCGAGAAGATGGCAACGCTAACCGCCAAGTTGAGCGAGCAGTTTGCTGAGTCAGCGACGCTAGAAGCAGAGATCAAGAACAACCTAGCGGGGTTGGGTTATGAGCTTTAAAACTCCCTTAGGTAAGACTATTTTCGAAACAAAACCGATAAGTGCTGGATGCGAATTTGTTTCGGGTTACGCGTTCAAAAGTAAAGATTTCGCTGAATTTGGCTTTCCTGTCATAAAAATTAAAAACATCCAAAATAAGCAAGTTACTTTGAATGGTGACAATCAGTTTATACCTAACAGCGTCATCACCGAAAAATTGAACAAATTCAAATTGACGCATGGTGATATCCTAATTGCAATGACAGGGCAAGGTAGTGTTGGTCGTGTCGGAAAACTAGTTTTAAATGACAAACAAGTAACCCCTTATTTGAATCAACGGGTGGGTAAATTTGTTCCGCATCCAAACGTGTTGGACAAGGACTACTTGTATTACTGTATTAGCACTTCAGCATATGAAAGCCTACTCTTTGCTGCTGGTTCTGGAAGTGGTCAGCCAAACTTGAGTCCTTCGATCATCAAAGGGGTTGAAATTCCATTTCCCCCTATCAAAGTTCAAGAAAGTATTTCGAAAATACTCAGAGATCTAGATGAAAAAATAGTTACCAATGTTCAAATGAACCAGACCCTAGAAGAAATGGCACAAGCCATCTTCAAGTCATGGTTTGTTGATTTCGAGCCAGTTAAAGCCAAGATGAATGGTGAGCTACCAGATGGTATGGATGCAGCTACTGCCTCGCTATTCCCAGAAAAGCTCGTTGAGTCTGAGCTTGGTTTGATTCCTGAAGGGTGGGAAATTCAGAACACTGGAGACTTATTCGATGTTAAAGATGGTACTCATGATTCTCCAAAGAAAGCCGAAGAGGGACATTATCTAGTCACTTCAAAGCACATTACTGGCGGAAAAATAGATACATCTTCAGCTTACCTAATTAGTGATGCCGATTTCGAAAAGGTAAATCAACGTAGTAAGGTCGATACATTCGATATTTTGCTAACAATGATAGGAACGGTTGGCGAGGTTGTCGTTGTCTACGATAACCCTGTTGAATTTGCTATCAAAAATGTTGGTTTATTCAAAACGTCCCAAAGACCAGAATTGGTTTGGTTATTCTATTGGCATCTTCAAAGCTTCAAAATGAAGAATTATCTAGAAGTAAGAATGGCAGGCACTACTCAGCAGTATCTAACTCTTAAGACGTTGAGAACAATTCCTGTGATACTTCCATCAGAAGATCTTTTGAAAAGATTTAACGAAATGATGTCGCCTTTGATGGAAAAGATTTCTGACAACCATAAACAAAATCATACGTTGGCGAGTCTCCGCGACACCTTGCTTCCTAAATTGCTTTCGGGCGAAATCGAGTTAGGTAAGGATTAAGTATGTCTGGTTCTGTCGAGAAGAAATATTATCTTAACCTGCCTATGTGGCCAGAGTTTGATATTTTTGATAAAACGGTTGACGGTCTTATACCTTCTGCCCGAATTGAGTCGTGGGAAGACTATGATCGTGTTGTCCGTTTTTATTGCGATAACGACCATGAAGGTAATTATGTATTCCGCGGGCAGAAGCACTACAAGTGGCAACTAGAGCCTACATTAGATCGACTGGTGCAAGGAGCAGTAACAGAAGATATTGCCACAAAGCAACTGAGAAATTTTAAGCTTTCGACACGTGGTCGACTACAAGATAAAAGTGTTTTAAACAGCGACACGGAGCTTTGGGCACTCGGGCAGCATCATGGATTGGCAACTCCGCTTTTAGACTGGAGTTTGTCCCCGTATGTTGCATTGTTTTTTGCTTTTGAAGGCGCAGATGATCCTACATGGCTCGATGGTGACACTGGGGAACTTAACAATTATAGCCGAACCGTATTCATTTTAAACAAGTCATTCATTCAAGATCTGATAGATGGCGAAGACGTTACCCAAGCTGGCGAGCAATTGCAAATTGTCGAACCTTCCATTGATGACCATGGGCGCTTAGTTAACCAAGCTGGCTTATTTAGTTTTGCGCCTTATGGTGAGATTTTGGAGTCATCGCTTGAGAAGCATTTAGCTGACTCTGGTGTGGATATAGATGATGTTACGGAAGTAGCAAAATATATTTGCAGAATACACATTCCAAATAAGCCAGACACTAGACAGGCTTGTTTGAAAAAACTTCGAAAAATGAATATTCATCATGCCAGTTTATTTCCTGACCTAATTGGCGCATCAGGCTATTGTAATGACTTAATTCGAGACGCCATATTGGGAGCCTCGAAGCATTTATTGTACTCAGAACCTGCAAATTCGCTTATATCTACTGAATCTGAAGAACAACCAGCTGAAAAATCAGAAAGCAATAAAAAACATCGCTTGGATAAGGCAAATGTAAAAGGTGCTTTGCTGGATGCACTAATTATTCATGAGTCTATTGATAAAAGTGTTATTCCAAAGGATTTAATGTATGTCGTTGATGAATTACTCTCCTTTATAAATGAAAAGGCGGGTGTTGATTGGTATAAAAAAGAATCAATTTTAGCTCGACTCAGAAATGTTGTACGTAGGGCTTTGAGAAAACAGAAATTCCCAGATGACTATTTAAATGATGCGGCAGAGAACTTGATCAAAATGGCTGCTGATAAAAGTGAAGAGGTTGATAGGGAAGCCTGTAAGAGCGATGAGGGCGGAGAATGATTACTGAAGACCAACTAGAACAACAATGCCTTGATTGGTTTACTAGTCAAGGCTACCTTTATAAAAACGGTTATGACATCGCCCCTGATGGTGATTCTCCTGAGCGTGATGATTACCATCAGGTGGTGTTGAAACAGCGTTTACTTGAACGCTTGGAAGTGTTGAACCCTGAACTGCCACAAGAGAGTTTGAACGTGGTGGTGAATACAGTGAGTACACCTGATACACCTGTACTGATTAAGAGCAATCGAGCCTTCCATAAGCACTTAATTGAAGGCGTACCCGTTGAATATAGTGTGTATGAAGATGGGGAAACTAAAACCAAGCACACTCATGCTCGCTTGATGGATTTTACTAATCCAGATAATAACGAGTTTCTTGTTGTTAATCAGTTCACCATTACAGGTAAAAAGGGCAACCGTCGCCCTGATGTGGTGGTGTTTATCAATGGCTTGCCGATTGCAGTTATCGAACTAAAAAATCCCGCCGATGATCATGCCGATATCTGGAATGCGTACAACCAACTGCAAACCTATAAAGATGAAATCTCTGATCTATTTGTTTTCAATGAAGCATTGATTGTAAGCGACGGTTGGACTGCCCGTGTTGGCTCATTGACGGCGAATAAAGAGCGTTTCCTACCATGGAAAACAGTAACTGGCGAAGACGACAAACCCTTACTGGAGTTTCAACTAGAAACCATGGTGCGTGGTTTCTTCAAACCAGATTTGCTACTTGATTATATTCGTTACTTTATTCTCTTTGAGATTGATAATGACAACATCATTAAGAAGATAGCTGGCTATCACCAGTTTCATGCTGTACGTGCTGCGGTAGAAGCGACCGTTAAAGCTAAACAAGCAGATAGCGATTTACCTATGGTTGCTGAGAGTATAGGCAAATATCAGGTACAAGCGACAAAAGGCTTAGATAAGATTAAAGCGGGTAGCGGAAAGGCTGGAGTGGTTTGGCATACTCAAGGCAGTGGTAAGAGTATCTCGATGGTGTGCTACGCCAGTAAGCTGCTGCAACAGCCTGCAATGAATAATCCAACTATTGTGGTGGTGACAGACCGTAATGATCTTGATGGTCAGCTTTACAATACTTTTGGTATGGCGCAAGAGACTTTAAAGCAGATCCCACAACAGGCAGATGGTCGAGATTTGTTGCGTCAATTACTGTTAAATCGTCAATCGGGTGGGATCATTTTTACCACCATTCAAAAGTTTGCATTATTAGACGATGAAATTGAGCATCCTATCCTGTCAACGCGTGCCAACATTGTAGTGGTGTCTGACGAAGCGCACCGGAGCCAATATGGTAATAAATCGAAGTTAGTTGAGGTTAAGGATGCCAACGGCAATGTGACAGGCTCTAAGTATGTATTTGGTTACTCAAAATACATGCGCGATGCTTTACCTAATGCTTCATTCATTGGCTTCACAGGCACCCCAATTGCCATGGATGATAAAGATACACGTGGCGTTTTTGGCGAGTATGTCTCTGTCTATGATATTCAAGATGCGGTAGATGATGGTGCCACAGTACCAATCTACTATGAATCTCGTTTAGCTAAGCTTGATATCAATCAAGCTGAGATTGAGGAGCTTAACGACCAAGTCGAAGATGAAATCGGTGAGGACGAAGAGACAGCTAGCCGTGAACAAATCAAATCACAATGGGCAACACTAGAAAAGCTCGTTGGTGCTGAGCCTCGTATTCAGCAAGTCGCTCTCGATTTGGTGAACCATTTTTGCACTCGCAGCGAGACGTTTCCCGGCAAAGCCATGATTGTAGCGATGAGCCGTGAGATCTGTGTCGATCTTTACAATGCTATTGTCGCAATAAAGCCTGAATGGCATCACCCCGATCCCGATAAAGGCGCAATCAAAATTGTGATGACGGGCAGCGCCTCTGACAAAGAGAAGATGCAGCCTCATATTCATGATAAGAAGACCAAAAAGCTGTTTGAAAAACGCTATAAAGATACCCAAGACGAACTTCAATTGGTGATTGTGCGTGATATGTGGCTAACAGGCTTCGATGCGCCATGTTGTCATACCATGTATATCGATAAGCCGATGAAGGGGCACAATTTGATGCAGGCTATTGCACGCGTAAATCGTGTGTTTAAAGATAAGCCGGGCGGTTTAGTGGTTGATTATATCGGTATTGCCAATGAGCTAAAAAATGCTCTTAAAACCTATACCAATAGCCAAGGTAAAGGGCAACCAACTGTCGATACTGCTGAAGCATTCTCCGTATTAATGGAAAAAATTGATATTGTGAGAGGTATGTTTGCCACGCCAGTTGATGGTGCCGTATTTAACTACCGACCTGAGTTTGAAACGAATGCATTGCGTCTGTTGCCTGGGGCAGTAAACCATTTATCAGGTTTATCTCATCGCAATAGTAAAGGTGAAGAGGTACGAGATGGTAAACGGCGCTTCTTGGATGTAATGGCGGCGATGACTAAAGCGTTTTCTCTATGCAATACCATGGATGAGACCCAAGGTTATAAAAACGAAATAGCCTTCTACTCTGCGATTAAAACCGCTTTTATTAAACACTCAACAGTTGATAAAAAACGCAGTGATGAAGAACGTAACACAGCATTAAAGCAGATATTAGATAACGCAATTATTGCTGATGGTGTTGATGACATCTTTAATATGGTGGGGTTAGATAAACCTAATATTGGTTTACTCTCTGAGGAGTTCTTGGAAGATGTGAAGAACATGAAAGAGAAGAACCTTGCCGTTGAGTTACTAGAGAAGTTGCTGCGTGATGAGGTGAAAGCGCGGATGAAGAATGATGTGGTGCAGGAGAAGAAGTATTCTGAGCGCATCATGACAACACTGCAAAAGTATCATAATCGCAGTATTGAAACTGCTCAGGTTATTGAAGAGCTAATTAAATGGGCGAAAGAGATGGCTGCTGATGCTGAGATGGCTGAAGGTCTAAATCTATCTCCTGATGAAATTGCTTTTTATCGAGCATTGGTTATGAACGAAGCTTCAGTGCGAGAACTGGGTGATGATAGTTTGCGTGGTTTAGCTATCGAGTTAACTCAACAACTGCGTAAGTCAGCTACGGTAGACTGGCAAAAGCGTGATAGCGTTCGAGCACGCATGCGTAATTTAGTTCGTCGTCTGCTGCGCCGCTGGAAGTATCCACCTGACGCCGCAGAAGCTGCGATTAAGTTAGTGCTTGAACAAGCAGAAGTTCTGGCCGATGGTTGGTATGCAGCTTAAATAGAGTGAAAGGCAAGGTTTGATACCTTGCCTTTTTATATGATTTATTAGTTTTTTATCAGGATATTACTTTGCTTGAGAATGCGTTTAGGCGTTAATCCTTTTGGCACGCAAGGTACTGTAAACGCCTCGTTAATATTACCAGCTGAAGGTAATGGAAGTTTGTTGCCCTCAGCGTCTTTTTTGTATTGAGCTACTCGTTTCACGCTAACTTTATTGCCAGTAACAGGAATATTTAAGTGAATATTCCAGCCTTTGAAGATAGCTGATAACTTGCACAGTAAAGCGTAAGATGTTGATTCGCGTACAAGTGATTGTAAATAGTTTCGAACTTGATATTCAACATCGTCTTCAGAGTTTAAGCCTAAGCCAGATATTACTCTGGTTAGATACGTTTCTGGTGTTATTGGAAGTTCGTTAAATGTGCACTCTTTTAACTTTTGCGTTATCAAATAATGAGCAAACGCGTAAATAGGCTCAGATATTTGGCTTTCTAATTTATGTCGCTTAACAATAGTGGTCGCGAAATCTACTGATAACGCTAATTCCTTATGATCTTCGACATAACTTAAAATCTCTGCTGGTTGGAAAGCTGTTCCCTGAGTCGCTCTAAAATCGAATTTATTTTTTGTCATATCAAAGGCTTTCGCCAACATAGCGACACGAGAAAGAATTGGAGCGCTAACCTTTACACCTGACATTTCCAATACTTGTGCTCTAGAGCGCATGTTGCCCACATCGATATGTGCAAAAGATAAATCATCTGTGACGCCATATGTTATGGTTGCAATGAATCCTGCCCATGCCTCTAGGCACGCTTGTAATCTATGATGCCCGTTGAGGATCTCTCCATCATCCGAGATGATTATTGGCTCTCCTGTTAGGCACCATTTGCCATTTTTCATGGCTTCTGCATATTTATTGACTTTGATTCTACTTAGTTTTCTGTTTTTGTTGTTCTTATTTACTGCCCCGCGCTGTGAAAACTGCAACATATCTCTTGCTAATTCAGGTCTAATAAAAACCTCTATATGTTTGAGGCTCGTACTTACTAGTTTAATGCCTGCGTAATACTTAGATTTTTCCTTAAATATTTCATAAACCTTTTGTGCTGAAAGAATTTCACTCGACGTATCAACAAGTGTTTTAGAGCTGGCTAAATAACTAGAGCATTCATTGTTTTCATATTTCTCAACTAAACAACTACTTACTGAGTTAGCTAAAGAGTTATTGCCAATTTCATCTTGTTGTTTACGTTCATCTGCATCGTTCATCTGAGTTACCAAAGCAATCTGTATTAATATCTGAATAGTCTTATCTTAGAGTGCGATTTGCGCATTCATGCCTTAATGATTGATCAGACGCAATGTCTGATCAAGTTGTTTTTTTCAATTAGACTATGGGAAAAGATGGTGTAATTGATGCGAGATAGAGTTTGTCCAAGTTAAATTTAGCAGGTCGATTGATTACTAGTACTGGTAAAACTGTAAAGGGTTTAGTGACTTGCCTACCTACCGTTGAGCTTGAAAATTATTTTTTTTCTGATCGTATATATCCTCAATTGGAGGTCGTATTTGATGCAGCAAAAAATAAAACTAATTTAAGAAGAGTGTGCGAGATACAAAATGACTTGGAGGCTGAGCTGTCTCATGGTGTAGTCGGTGCGCCGATTGCGTTAACAGTTGTTTTGGAGGGGCGGCCTGCACTTTCTATAAATGGTGATACAGCGATGGTAACGTATGAACGGTCATCGAGTTTTATTCTCGGAGAGATCCTAATTCTTACTGCGGTTTTAAAATCCCTAGGGTTGAGGACTCCACTTTTTTCATCTAGATTGAATTCTGTTGATGTGAAAAAAAGCAGTGCGTTCCGGCAGATGTTAGCAGTGCAAAATGTCGTACTAACTATCATTTTTGATGATGAGAGCGGTATAAATGAGGAACAAGTTAGAGAGTTATTCTTTAAGTTCAATCGACAGCATTCTGGTATGCATCTGACTCAATTCTCCAAATCTAACGATTCATTCCCATTGAAGCCCTCAGTAATAAGAGTTTCAAAAAGTTTACGACTAGAAGACTTTGGTGGTTTATCTAATAAATCTAAGCATGTAAAAGTGTCAGAAAGCTACCTGACTACAGAGTACATATTGTTTAAGTTCCTTGTTGGGGCTGTTGCTGGCGCGCATATTCAAGAAACTTGTAAGATGTCTGATGACGTCACTGTAGCATCGGGAAAAAATGTATCGGAAGTACTTTCTGAGGGCTACTTTGATTTTGTTGAGTCTTTTCTCACCGCATGGCTTATGCCACTTAGGCAAGATAATAAGCATGCTAGAACTGGTTTCCGGTTATCCGCCCAAATTTGGCAAGCTATAGCCCTAGTTGTGAATCGATTAGTTGCCGATGGCGCTACTATCGAAGATGTTACCAGTGCTGGTTTGATCCTCGGAAAGCTAGACTATAGTAAGAAAGCTGTTCATTGGTATAATTGTGAAGTTATGGCACTAGACTCAAATGGTCGATTATTTAAGAATGCTGCCAATTCAACGCGTGAGTTCCGTATTGGGCTAGCAAATTATTTTTATAGTTTCGTGGGGGAGTTTAATAAACGCTAACGAGCACTGCGCTAGTTAAAAGAGATGAGCTTTAATGTCTTTCGCAAACTAACTATTTTAAAAGGCACCACACTCGATAAGTACAGCTCTATAGATCGCTTCTACTTTTTGTTTGTAGGCTAATTGCTGTTTTGAGGAGTAACTCCTCTCTTCTGTTCCCCTCCCTAAAATATATGCAGCGATCTTCTTAAGTTTTATTCATCACTATGCATACTTAATTTTGCATAGTGGGTGATATGTTTTGTGAGTAAGTAATATAGGTGGGTTGTGCATTAAGTTGGGGGTTTAAAGCTATTAGGGCTTAACTTTAATCAGGTTCAGGTATTTACCTTACTGGCATTGATGGCGCAGATCACAGGTTTGAAAGCGGGTACTGCTTTTCATAAAATTGTGAATGCACACATTTATGAAGATCAGCTGGAGCTGATGCAGAACGTTCAGTTAACGAGAGAACCATTTGCATCACCAAAATTAGTCATCAATCCAAATATTAAGTCTCTTGAAGACCTAGAAACTTGGGTCACGATGGATGACTTTGAAGTGGTCGGTTATGAGCATCATGACGCGATTAGTTATCCATTTTCGGTGTAGTTTTCCTAGCTGAACACTCTGATAAACTCGCTTAACGGCGAGTTTTTCACTTTAACAAATCATTAACGCGATTTTGAGTGATTTGTCACGCCATTTTTATTCCAAGCAAACCTTCCTGCTGAAAATTAGTCTATATCTTAGTGGTTTAAGCTTGGGTTAAGGCTGCTTTAAGTTTTTGTGTGCTGCAATTTTGAGCAATTGCTCGATATTTTCGAGTCGTCAAAAGATTGTTTTATGAATTGATATTTTGTGTGAAAAGCAGGCGAATAATATAGACCACCGTTTTACTTCCCAAAAAAGTGTGATCTCCAACACTTTATTGCTATTGTGGATTTATAAAGCGTGATTATTCTACCGATGTTTGATATTTATTCATACTAGGACTAAATTCAATACTTCGGTTATTCCGAGGTTTATAGCTGACGCAAACGATTATTCAGGTTAATTGTATTCAGCTACACTCGAAGTATTGAGATTTTATGGAGTGTATTAATGGAACGGGCAATTAGAAACTTTCTAAGCCAAGAATCGGCAGGTGGCATCTTATTGATGGTATCTGTCGTGATCGCAATGATTTTTGCAAACTCACCTTTATCGGGTATGTACCAAGGGTTTCTTGAAACAGAAATGCAAGTACGTGTCGGTAGCTTAGATATTGATAAAACCTTAATCCATTGGATTAACGACGGCTTGATGGCAATCTTCTTTATGCTCATTGGCCTAGAAGTTAAGCGTGAATTGTTAGAAGGTGCATTATCGAGCCGTGCTCAGGCATCTTTACCAACATTTGCTGCAATTGGCGGTATGGTTTTCCCTGCTGCGGTTTATTTGGCGTTTAACTATTCAGACCCTATTACCCAAGTCGGCTGGGCTATTCCAGCAGCTACTGATATTGCGTTTGCGCTCGGTATTATGGCGTTGTTGGGTAGCCGAGTACCGGTTGCACTAAAAGTATTTTTGTTAGCGTTGGCAATTATCGATGACCTTGGTGTTGTTGTGATTATTGCACTTTTCTACAGTACCGATCTTTCGACAATTAGTTTAATTGTTGCAGCCGTTGCTATTTTAGGTTTGATAGGGCTGAACTTAAAAGGAGTGACCGCGTTAGGACCATACGGTGTAGTGGGTCTTATCTTGTGGATAGCTGTACTTAAGTCTGGTGTGCATGCAACGTTAGCCGGTGTGATTATCGCATTCTGTATTCCACTTAGGGCAAAAGATGGTTCGTCGCCATCGGAGAGCTTAGAGCATAGCTTACACCCGTGGAGCACATTTATTATTCTGCCAATCTTTGCTTTTGCAAACGCAGGTGTAGATTTAAGTGGCATGAGTCTGAGCTCACTATTATCGCCAGTACCTATGGGTATTGCATTAGGACTACTGCTAGGTAAGCCACTTGGTATTATGTTGTTTAGCTTCATTGCTGTGAAACTAAAGCTCGCTGTATTGCCTGATGGCATGGGCTGGAGACATATCACCCCAGTCGCAGTGATGTGTGGTATTGGTTTTACTATGTCAATGTTCATCTCGTCACTTGCCTTTACTGGTGAAAGCCAGATGTATGGTGATTACGCAAGATTAGGGATTTTATTAGGATCACTAGCATCAGCAACCATAGGTTATTTCTGGTTGTCTAAGGTGCTACCTGAGAAAGGAGAGAAAGCATGAGAATAGGATTATTAGCATTAGTTGTAGGTCTAGGCTTTACCTCTATGGCCTCAGCAAAGCAAATTGAACTCTGTAATCAAGACATCAACAGTGTCGAATGCCAAAACTATCTCGAAGGTGTTGTTGATGGTGCGCTAATGTATAAAGGTGCTGCTGTAGGCCAACGACTAGAAAGCGATGGCTATGAGTCACGCGCTCTTAAGTATCGCGGCGGTAAGCGTTTTCAAGAAGCCAACAGAACTTTTTGCCAAGATAACTTACCAAACAGAGATGCATTAGTATCTGGGTTATCAGAAGCGTTTTCTGCTAACGAAATCAAAACTACAGATGACTTAACTACAGCGATGTCGGGTTTATTAGACTGTCAGCGTCTTAAGTAAGATTAAGTAGATTAATGAGGCAACTATTTAAGTTGCCTCTTTTTTTGTTTATAAAACAGTAGTGTTTACCATGGCTAACCTTAATTATAACCACCTTTATTACTTTTGGATGATCCAAAAGAAAGGCACTGTTGCTAAAGCAGCTGAAGCTCTGTGTTTGACTCCGCAAACAGTAACCGGGCAGATCCGTGTACTCGAATCGAGTTTAAAAGGCAGCTTGTTTAAGCGTGTAGGTCGTTCACTAGAGCCAACCGAGCTTGGTGAGCTGGTATTTCGTTATGCTGACAAGATGTTTAGCCTAAGCTATGAAATGCTCGACTTACTTAACTATCAAAAAGATGAAAACATCTTATTTGAGGTTGGAATTGCTGCGGCCTTATCAAAAGCCTTAACCAGTCGAGTGTTACTCACGGTCGTGCCTAGTGATGGCTCAATGCACCTTGCCTGTTATGAGTCGACTCACGAAGACTTAATGACTCGATTACGTGAGCATAAACTGGATATGATTTTGTCTGACTGTGCTGGTGAGAGTCTTAAGTATCCGGAGATTTTGTCAAAACAGTTAGGTGAATCGGGAATTGCGTTCTTCTCGGCTGAAACCTATTCAAAGCCATTTCCACAATGTTTAGAGCAGGGTAAGTTGTTGATCCCTGGCAGACGTAGTTCTTTAGGGCAGCAATTAGCTCGCTGGTTTGATGAAAAAGCGCTGAATGTGAGTATTCTTGGTGAGTTTGACGATGCGGCGATGATGAAGTCTTTTGGTTTCTTCAAACAAGGTATTTTTGTTGCACCATCAATCTATAAGCAAGATATTTTGGCTCACGGCATGACACTGCTAGGAGAAACCTCAGAGGTGAAAGAGGTTTATCATGTGATGTTTGCTGAAAGAATGATCCAGCATCCAGCTGTTAAACGACTACTAGAGACTGACTTTAGCGAGCTTTTTGCTGGAAATGATTTAACGGTGCAGCAGCTTTAAGCTTAAACTTCAGCATTAAGTCTTAACAAGCTTTAGATAGATTGTAGCAAGCTAATTTTAAGCGCTGAGCTTATCAATATCGACATAAAGACTGAGCAGCTGATACACTAAGCCGACTATAATAAAGTATAAATTTGGAGCGTTCGCAGTGTCCCAATCAACAGTGTCTGAATCAAGCCAAGAACCGATGAAGTTACCAAGAGTTAAGTGGGCGTGCCGCCGAGGTATGCTTGAGTTAGACGTATTGTTTCAACCTTTTGTTGAAGAGCAATATGAGTCGATGTCGATAAAAGATAAAGCAACATTTGTGAGCTTACTTGAGTGCGAAGATCCTGAATTATTTGCTTGGTTTATGGGCCACGAAGTTTGTGAAAACCCTGACTTTGCTGAAATGATTATCCGAGTTCGTGGACGTCCAGCAGCATAGTTTCGCTCTCCAGTCCTCCCATGGTCAGCGATTATCGCTGGCCATCATTAGTGCGATATGTTTAAGCTCCATCGCTGTTTGGCCCTACCTAGAAAACCCTGTTTACCTTACGATTAAATACCTACTTATTGGCGCTTGTGTTTGCTTTTTTATTTGGCAATTTCTACGCCTAAAAACTTGGCACTGCAGGTTTGTAATGTGCAGTGACGGAACCGGTAAGCTTGAGTCGCAGGGTAATTTTGTTGTTATTAACAAGCCGTTTATAACGCCTTTAGCGGTTGTGTTTGATATTCAGTTGCAGAATGAAACGAAGAGATTAGTGATTTGGGCGGATATGTTAGACGACACAAATTATCGTAATTTATGTCGTCTATTACAGCTCGGTGTTCAAGCGCGAAGCTGACTAATTAGAAAGATTAATCTGGCTGTAAGATAGTTGGCTTTGGCGATTCATCTTTATGCGGGTGATCAATATTGTAGTGCAAGCCGCGGCTTTCTTTACGCTCCATTGCACAACGTATGATGAGTTCTGCCACTTGTACTAAGTTACGTAACTCAAGTAAGTTATTACTCACTCTAAAGTTACTGTAATACTCTTGGATCTCTTGCTGTAGCATCGCGCAGCGGCGAAGGGCACGTTCAAGACGCTTATCAGAACGAACAATACCTACATAATCCCACATAAAGAGGCGCAGTTCATGCCAGTTATGGGCAATGACAACTTCTTCATCTGAGTTCGACACTTGGCTTTCATCCCAAGCAGGTAATGTGCCTGGCATTGGAATTTTATTCAGCTGACTTTCAATATCTTCCGCTGCAGCGCGAGCAAACACTAAACACTCTAGCAGCGAGTTGCTGGCTAAGCGATTTGCACCATGCAGACCTGTATAGGCAACTTCACCAATAGCATATAAGCCATTAAGGTCAGTTTGGCCGTGCAGATCTGTCATCACACCGCCACAGGTATAATGAGCCGCTGGCACCACTGGAATTGGGTCAGTAGTGATATCAATACCTAGCTCTAAACAACGCTTATGAATAGTAGGGAAGTGTTTAATAATGAAGTCAGCTGGCTTATGAGTAATATCTAAATAGACACAGTCAGAGCCTAGGCGCTTCATTTCATAATCGATTGCGCGAGCAACGATATCACGTGGGGCAAGTTCGGCACGTTCGTCAAATTCAGGCATAAAGCGAGTGCCATCAGGGCGACGTAAATAAGCGCCTTCACCTCTGAGTGCTTCAGTGAGCAGGAAGTTACGTGCATCAGCATGATACAAGCAAGTTGGGTGGAATTGATTAAACTCCATATTGGCCACACGGCAACCTGAACGCCACGCCATTGCAATACCATCACCAGAGGCAATATCAGGGTTAGATGTATACTGGTAAACCTTAGAGCTGCCGCCAGTGGCTAATGCAACAAAACGGGCTTTAACGGTTTCAACATGCTCTGCGTCGCGGTTCCAAATATAAGCCCCTTGAACGCGGTTACCAGGTCTGTTTAATTTACGAGTGGTAATTAAATCAATAGCGTTATAGCGCTCAAGCACAGTAATGTTAGGATGATTTCTCGCTCGGTCTTGCAAAGTCACTTGTACTTCTTTGCCTGTTGCATCAGCAGCGTGCAAAATACGGCGGTGACTATGTCCCCCTTCACGGGTTAAGTGATAAGGTGCTTCAGCAGTGCTACCCGCGGGAATTTCTTCTTTATCAAAAGCAACGCCACAGGTGATAAGCCATTGCATTGCGGCTTTAGCATTTTCTGCGGTAAATTTAACCACTGGCTCATCACACAGCCCTGCGCCAGCAACTAAGGTGTCGGCAACATGAGACTCAATAGTGTCTTCTTCATCAAAGACAGAGGCAATTCCGCCTTGAGCATAATAGGTAGAGCCTTCGCTAAGAGGCCCTTTTGAAAGCAGAATAACTTTTGATTTTTCAGCAAGATGCAAAGCTAAAGTGAGACCGGCAGCACCACTGCCGATAACCAAAACATCAGATTGGTGTTCAACTACTTGTTTCATCAGGTATCATAGAGTTATCAGGGAGTCCGACTATGTTAAACCATGACGCTGATTATGGATACTTTCATAGGTCGCATATAAATAAATCAAAGCCTAGGTAAAAGAATTTACGATCTTTGCAAATTTTTTAGAACTTTTTTGAAACTCGCTAGTCTACATAAGTGAATATGATTCGAGCGGCTGAGAAATCAGTATTAGATTTAGGAGTAGTCGGCTCGGATGAGTGGACAAATAAGTGATCAACAGTTAGTTGAGCGCGTACAGCGTGGAGACAAAAACGCTTTTAACCTTTTGGTACAGAAATATCAAAACAAGGTCGCCAGTCTGATATCTCGTTACGTACGAAATCAGGCAGACGTTGCAGATGTTGCTCAGGAAGCATTTATTAAGGCTTACCGAGCGCTACCAAACTTCAGAGGTGAAAGTGCGTTTTATACTTGGCTGTACCGAATAGCAGTCAATACTGCAAAGAACCATCTGGTTGCTCAGGGCCGCCGTGCCCCAGCGAATGATGTCGATGCTGAAGAAGCTGAATATTATGATGGCAGTGATGCGCTAAAGGAGTTTGCCTCCCCAGAGCGTTTAGTACTGTCTGATGAAATTCAAAAGGTTGTTTTTGACACCTTAGACACGTTGCCAGAAGAATTGAAGATGGCTATCTCGCTTCGCGAACTTGATGGTATGAGTTATGAAGAGATTGCCAATGTCATGGATTGCCCCGTCGGTACGGTTAGATCACGCATCTTCCGCGCTCGAGAAGCAATCGATAAAAAGCTTAAGCCGTTGCTAGAACGTTAGCATCTTAAATAAAGATAGGTGAATAATGGATAAGTTAGGTCAGGAATGGGTATCTGCTGCCGTCGATGGTGAAATTGATGAGCACACGTTAGCTGAATTAGCGGCTGACGCAGATTCACATGAGCAGTGGCGTGATTATCATATGATTGGTGATGCCATGCGCGGTGAGTTACCAAAGACAATGTCTTTGGACCTTAGTGCCAGCATTATGGCTGCGATTGAAGACGAACCTGCAATTGTAGCGCCTCAGCCTGCGGCAGATGTGAGTCAACCTGTTCGCAAATCAAGTGGTAAGGTTATTCCACTGTTTAAGCAATTCGGCCAATACGCAATTGCTGCATCAGTCGCTTTAGTTGCTGTAGTCGGTGTGCAAAACTACAATCAAGAAACCTTGGTTGAAAGTTCACCTTTACCAGTACTAAATACTCGACCATTAATTGGTAGTGCCTCACCTGTTAGCCTGCAAACTGGCGCAGTACAGCAAAACCAAAGTTATACAAATGATCAAGTCGCTGACCAACGTCGCCGTATAAATGCTTATATTCAAGATCATATGTTGCAACAAAGATTGAATAATGGAGTGAATATCGACGACAATAGCGAGGTCGATACTACACCTGTTGCTCAATAATGAGGAGTTAGCTTGCGTCTAATCCTGTTGGCTATTTTAGCCATGAGTTTTCCCGCGATGGCGCGGGAAGACATGCCCGCCAAAGCTTGGCTAGAAAATATGAGCCAAGCCCTGCGAGAACAAGAATTTAAAATTTCCCTAATCCAACTGCAATCTGATCATATTCGCCCATTGGTTTATATCCACGGTAAAGTGAATGATCAAGAGGTTGCGTTTTTAGAGCACCTTAATGGTCCGCCTAAAAATGCAGTAAGAGTTGGCAATACAGTGACTTTTATCGAACATGATCAACCCGCTTATAGCGTTCATTCTAGCCGCATTCAAGGAGTTATCCCTGCTGCGTTAGCTGATGATGTGTCTAAGCTGGAAGAAGGCTATCAGTTTGTACTTGGTGGCCGCAGTCGTATTGCAGGTCGTCCAGGGCAACTTGTTCGCATTATTCCAACTGACACCAATCGTTATGGTTACCAAGTGTGGTTGGATATGGATACATACTTGCCACTGCGTTTCGATATGATAAGTGTCGACAAGCAGTTGCTTGAGCAGTTGTTGGTGGTTGAATTGCTGGTACTTGATGAAGTCCCTGCTATTTTAAAAGAAGCCTATAAGCAAGAATGGCCAGCGGTAATGTCACAATCAGACCGAGATAGTGGTGAAGATTGGCAATTTAGCTGGCTGCCTGCAGGCTTTAAAGTACTCATTAAAGATCAGCATAGGCTGATAGGCAGTAAAGAAGCGGTTGAATATATTGCTATTAGTGATGGCTTAGCTAATATTTCTGTTTATGTTGCAAAGGCTGGGGAAGCACCGCTTCCTGAAGAGCTAGTGACCAGAAATGGCTTATCTTTAGCAACAGAGCGCGTTGGCAATGCTGAGGTGGTTGCTGTGGGTAAAGTGCCAGCAGAAACACTAAGCCGCATCGCTAAGAGCATCATGTTGCAATAATAGGGTTTTATCATGATGGAAGAAGTCGCTAGAGTTGTCGCTAATGGCAACTCTGGTTGGGTTGTCGTTGAAGTTGAAATGAAAAGTGCCTGTAATCACTGTGAAACTAGTGAGTCTTGCGGTACTTCTGCTGTATCAAAAGCGTTTTCGCCAAAGGTGCAGCGTTTTTCAATTCAAAGTGAGCAACAATACGCTAAGGGTGAGCGGCTAAAATTAGGTTTGCCTGAAAGCGTTATCTTAAAAGCGGCAACCTTGGTGTATATCTTGCCGTTATTTGGTTTTTTTATTGGTGCCTTTATCGGTAATTTAACCGCCAAGTTAGCAGAAGTTCATCCTGATTTATTTGCTATATCAGCAGGCGTACTCGGTGGATTTTTGTTTTGGACCATGGGAAAAAAAGCGGCTAAAAAATTAGAAGAACATGCCCAACCAATCATTATTAAATCTTTAGGGAAGCCAATCGAAATCGCTCATTAACGATAATGGCGACGTTATCGTGATTATTTCCCTGCTATTCACATTATAAAAATTGGTATTAAAGCTGCAATCGGGTACAATTCTGCACTTTAAAATTTTTATCAACTTCGAGTTAAGTCATCCCAGCATAATGAAGCATATTAGAAACTTTTCAATTATTGCCCATATTGACCACGGCAAATCAACACTATCAGATCGCCTTATTCAAGAATGCGGTGGCTTAACCGATCGTGAAATGGCTGCGCAAGTTCTTGACTCAATGGATATTGAGCGTGAGCGCGGCATTACGATTAAAGCACAAAGCGTAACACTGGACTATCTAGCAAATGATGGTGAAACTTATCAGTTAAACTTCATTGATACTCCAGGCCATGTTGACTTCTCATACGAAGTATCACGCTCGCTAGCAGCTTGTGAAGGTGCATTGTTGGTAGTTGATGCGGGTCAAGGCGTAGAAGCGCAAACACTTGCTAACTGTTATACAGCACTTGAAATGGATATGGACGTAGTTCCAGTTCTAAACAAGATCGATTTACCACAGGCTGACCCTGATCGTGTGGCTGAAGAGATTGAAGACATCGTAGGTATCGAAGCAACTGACGCTGTGCGCTGTTCTGCTAAAACCGGTATCGGCATTAAAGATGTGCTAGAAGTGATTGTGGATCAAATTCCACCACCAGAAGGCGATACAGAAGGCCCGCTACAGGCGCTAATTATCGATTCTTGGTTCGACAGCTACTTAGGCGTTGTGTCTTTAGTACGTATTAAAAATGGCGTACTGAAAAAAGGCGACAAGTTTAAGGTTATGTCTACTGGACAAACCCATAATGCTGACCGCGTAGGTATTTTCACACCTAAGCAAACCGATACTGCAGAGCTAAAAACCGGTGAGGTAGGCTTTGTTATTGCGGGTATTAAAGAGATCCACGGTGCACCGGTTGGTGACACCTTAACTCACGCTAAGCATGGTGCACTTGAGCCATTACCTGGCTTTAAGCGCGTGAAACCACAGGTTTATGCGGGTGTATTCCCAATCTCTACCGATGATTACGAAAACTTCCGTGATGCACTAAACAAACTAAGCTTGAATGATGCTTCTTTGTTTTTCGAGCCAGAAACTTCGTCTGCACTAGGCTTTGGTTTCCGTATTGGTTTCTTGGGTCTGCTGCACATGGAGATCATTCAAGAGCGTCTAGAGCGTGAATATAACCTTGAGCTGATCACTACTGCGCCAACCGTAGTGTATGAAATTGTTCAGACTAATGGTGACATTATCTATGTAGATAACCCATCAGATCTGCCTGCGGTGAATAACATTGCAGAGATGCGTGAGCCTATCGTTGAAACTAATATTCTGGTTCCAAAAGAATATTTAGGTAACGTGATCACCTTATGTATCGAAAAACGTGGTGTGCAAACTAATTTGGTTTACCATGGTAACCAAGTTGCATTGACTTACGAACTGCCTATGGCTGAAGTCGTTATGGACTTCTTTGACCGTCTAAAGTCAACCAGTCGTGGTTATGCATCACTAGAATATAACTTTATCCGTTTTGAGCCAGCTGACATGGTGCGTTTGGATATCTTGATTAACGGCGACAGAGTTGACGCGTTAGCTATGATTATCCATAAAGGTTTGATCCGTACTAAAGGTCTAGCGCTAGTGAATAAGATGAAAGAGCTTATTCCACGCCAGATGTTTGATATTGCGGTACAAGCAGCCGTTGGTAGCCAGATTATTGCGCGTTCATCGATTAAAGCTATGCGTAAAGACGTAACCGCCAAGTGTTATGGTGGTGACGTTTCACGTAAGAAGAAGCTACTGAACAAGCAGAAAGAAGGTAAGAAACGCATGAAGCAAGTTGGTAACGTTGAAGTACCACAAGAAGCCTTCTTAGCGGTACTAAAGCTTAACGATTAAGCAAGTCGATTAAGAATTGTTAATAAATCGCTAGACTAAGCGCCGCAGTTTGCGGCGCTTTCATTACTGGCGTATAACCTTAAAGACAATGGCATTTTCGCCATGCTACAGACAATGTTTGGCAGGAGTTAATTAATAATGGCAGCCCATTTTTCTCTAATTTTGGTATTGGTGACCTTAGGCAGCGGTTTAGTTTGGTTGGTTGATGCATTAGTTTTTGCACCGAATCGCCGCGAGAAGTTGGCAAGTGCGCAGGCAGCTCACTCTGATTTGAGTGATGAGGCTGCAGAAGAAATTATGCGCGAGTCTGCAATTGTTGAAACATCGAAGTCTATCTTCCCTGTTATTGCGTTCGTACTTATTTTGCGTTCTTTTATTTACGAACCATTTCAAATTCCATCGGGTTCAATGAAACCAACTTTGTTAGTTGGCGATTTTATTTTGGTTGAGAAATTCAGCTACGGTATTAAAGATCCTGTGTGGCGCTCAACATTACTTGAAACAGGTAAGCCTGAGCGTGGTGATGTTGCCGTCTTTAAATACCCAATGAACCCGCAAATTGATTACATTAAGCGTATTGTAGGCTTGCCTGGTGATCGCGTAATTTATCGTAATAAAGAGCTTTATATTCAACCAGCCTGTGCAGAAGGCCAAAGCCCTTGCCCTGAGCTAAAAATCGTTGATAGAGCTGAAGTTAATCGCGGTGAGTTTTCACAAAGTGGTATGCCACTTATTCGTTATAAAGAACAGTTAGGTGACATCACCCATGATACTTTGGTGAATCCTGCTATTCCTGATCGTATAAACCATTTCTTCCGCCAAGAAAATGTACCGTTAACTGAGTTTATCGTACCTGAAGGTCAATACTTTGCGATGGGCGATAACCGTGACAACAGTACTGACAGCCGTTTCTGGGGCTTTGTGCCTGAAGAGAATTTAGTGGGTAAAGCTGTGGCTATTTGGATCAGTTTTGAATTCGATAGAAGACCATCAGACTTTTTACCGACTTGGATCCCAACAGGGGTTCGTTTTAACCGTGTAGGCGGAATTGTGTAATTATGGAACCAATTAAAAACATTCCACGTTTGTGTCGTACTTTAGGGTACGAGTTCAGCGAAAAAGGATTTTTAGATCAAGCGTTAACGCATCGTAGTGCTTCTAATAAGCATAATGAAAGGTTGGAGTTTTTAGGTGACTCCATTCTTTCTATTGTGATTTCTGATGCCTTATATCATCAGTTTCCAGCGGCGACAGAAGGCGATTTAAGCCGTATGCGTGCTACATTAGTATGCGGTAAAATGCTTGCTGAAATTGCATTAGAATTTAAGTTAGGTGATTACCTAAAGCTTGGTCCAGGTGAGCTTAAAAGCGGTGGTTTTAGACGAGAGTCGATTCTTGCTGATGCCGTTGAGGCCATTATTGGTGCTATCTACCTTGATTCTGATATTGAGAAATGCCGCACATTAGTGCTTAGTTGGTATGAATCACGTTTGAAAGTGATTGAGCCTATCAACCAAAAAGATCCTAAAACTTTACTGCAAGAATATTTGCAGAAGTTTAGAAAACCACTGCCAGTTTATAAAGTGGTCCATACTGAAGGTGATGCTCATGAGCAGACTTTCACTGTTGAATGTATTGTAGAAGACTTGAGCCAGGCCGTAATCGGAGTAGCCAGTTCTCGCAGAAAAGCGGAACAAAGCGCTGCTGCTCAAGTATTGGAGTTAATTAAGAAATGAGTGACAACAAAGATTTACCTGAAAGCCACGAGCCAAGTTTAGACGAGCTATTGGCGAACATGAACAACCCGTCGTCAGCTGTTAAGTATGCAGTCACTTATTGCGGCATGGTGGCGATTGTTGGTCGTCCAAATGTGGGTAAATCAACACTACTGAATAAGCTTTTAGGGCAAAAGATCAGTATTACTTCGAAGAAGCCACAAACCACGCGTCACCGTATTATGGGTATTCATACCGATGGTCCGCGTCAGGTGGTATTTATCGATACACCAGGTTTGCACATCGAAGAAAAGCGCGCCATTAACCGTTTAATGAACCGTGCAGCTGCCAGCTCGTTAGCTGAAGTAAGCCTAGTTGTGTTTGTTGTTGACGGCATGAATTGGACGCCAGATGATGAAATGGTACTGCGTAAACTGCAAAGCCGTGACGATGGCCGTAAGACGATTCTAGCCATTAACAAAGTCGATAACATTAAAGATAAAGAAGCGCTTTTCCCGCATCTTGAAGAGTTATCGAAGAAGTTTCCGTTTGATGAGATTTTGCCGATTTCAGCAACCCAAGGTACGAACGTACAGCGTATCTTAGATATGTCAGTAGCCTCTGTGCCAGAGTCGCCTCATTACTTCCCTGAAGACTATGTGACTGACCGTTCGCAAAAGTTTATGGCATCAGAAATCGTACGTGAAAAGCTTATGCGCTTTTTGGGTGACGAACTGCCATACGATTGTACGGTTGAGATCGAACAGTTTAAGATGATGGAAAACGGCGTATACCAGATCAACGCACTGGTGCTGGTTGAGCGTGAAACTCAAAAGCGTATGGTTATTGGTAACAAAGGCGAACGGATCAAGAAGATCAGCTCTGCAGCTCGTGTGGATATGGAAGTTTTGTTTGATAACAAAGTTTTCTTAGAAATGTGGGTTAAAGTTAAATCAGGCTGGGCTGATGACGAACGCGCATTGCGTAGTTTAGGTTACGGTGACGAATAGTCATCTGTTAACTTAACAGCAGAATATGCCTCTTTTTAGTGATAAGAAGGGGCATTTTTATTACTGAATTGGAATAATAAATATGGAGCGTGGCTACGTTCTTCATAGTAGGCATTTTCGTGACGGCAGTGTTATCGTTAACTTACTGGTTGATGGTAAGGGACGCGTCGATGCTGTTGCTCGTTTGGGTGGCGCAAAAAATTCCATTCGCAGTATTATTCAGCCCTTTCAGCCCATCATATTCCAGCTGCATGGCAAATCAGACCTAAAAAATCTTAAACAGGTTGAAGCTGCAAGTCCTCCTGTACCATTAACTGGAGATTGTTTGTATTCCGGGCTTTATCTTAATGAGCTGCTTATTCGTTGTCTAAGTGTGCAACATAGTGCTGAGGATCTATTTTTTGATTATCACCGCACTTTGATAGCGATGGCGACAGAGTTTGAGCAAAGCCAATTGAGATACTTTGAACATGCATTGCTTAAAGAATTGGGGACTATGCCGTCGCTGGACTTTGACCCAAGCGATGCACCTATTACTGCAAGTGGTTTTTACCGTTTAGAGCCAGATCATGGCTTTACACCAGTTATAGCAACTGCTTACAATCAGCATCGATTTTTTACTGGAGAGATGCTCGTAGCCCTAAATGAACGGACTTTGACGGCTGCACATTTTGTGGAAGCCAAGAAATTGATGCGACAATTGCTTGCCCCTATCCTAGGTGATAAACCGCTATACTCGCGAACCTTGTTTGCAAAAAAGCCTCAAGCATAGCTAGGTTAAGCTGCAATTAATTCGTGATTGTTTGGCCAGCTATACTGGCTAAACAGCAACCCTATCAGTACAATGGCGTTTTTATTTCTGCTTATTTTTTAAGGAACAAACATGGGCCGGATCTTATTGGGCGTTAACATCGATCACATTGCGACTTTACGTCAGGCACGCGGTACAAATTATCCCGATCCAGTTCATGCGGCAGCTGTTGCAGAGCACGCTGGTGCAGAAGGTATCACCATTCATTTACGTGAAGACCGCCGTCATATTATCGATCGCGATGTTTATACCTTAGCGAAAACCTTAAAAACGCGCATGAATTTAGAAATTGCCGTTACCGAAGAAATGCTTAATATTGCCTGCGAAGTTAAGCCAGCTTATGTGTGTTTAGTGCCAGAAAAGCGTGAAGAGCTAACCACAGAAGGTGGCCTTGATGTTGCGGGTCAGCAAGATAAAATTGCTGCCGCAGTTGCGCGTTTAAGCAAAGAAGGCATTAAAGTGTCTTTATTTATCGATGCTGATAGCACGCAAATTGATGCCGCTGTAGCGGTTGGAGCACCAGTTATTGAAATTCATACCGGTTGCTACGCAGATGCTGAAACCGATAGCGAGCAAGCCGCAGAACTTAAGCGTATTAGCGAAATGGCTACTTACGCCCATGCAAAAGGCCTAGTGGTAAATGCAGGTCATGGTTTGCATTATCATAACGTAAAAGCCATTGCTGCAATTCCAGAGCTTTATGAGCTTAATATTGGCCACGCTATTATCGCTCGTGCGGCAATTGATGGTTTAGATCTTGCTGTGCGTGATATCAAGCAGTTGATGCTAGAAGGTCGCCGCGGCGAGTAAACCACAATAGCTTTGATGTGACTAAGCCGAAACATTCGTTTCGGCTTTTATTTATCTCTAAATTGAGGCGCGATAGAGAGTTATTATGATTGTAGGTTTAGGCACTGATATTGTAGAAATCGCTCGAATTGAAGAACGTATTCCAGCGGCAGGTGATGAAGCACTATTGAGTTGCCGTCTAGCAAAGCGTGTATTAACCGAAGCAGAGTTCGAATTTTTTGTAGGCTCTACGCAGCCTGGTCGCTACTTGGCTAAACGCTTTGCTGCTAAAGAGGCTGCGGCTAAAGCATTAGGGACCGGCATTGGTCGCGGGGTGTCCTTTCAACATATTGAGATCAGTAATAATGAGCTAGGTGCACCTTTAGTTCAGTTTACTGCCGGCGCACAACTAAGGCTTGAAGAGCTTGGTGGCAGTCGGGCGCATATCTCAATTGCTGATGAAAAGCATTACGCCACGGCAACGGTTATTTTGGAGTCTTAAGTCGCTGCGTATACAGCTACTTTGTTGATTCTATATTAGTTGCCATAGGGAGGTTGCACTAGCTTGAGCATACTAGAGCAGGGAATTTAGTTTGACTGCTACAACGCGTATTTTAATTGGTAAACTTCTCAAGTTTACAGCACATGACTCGCTCACCATCACAAACTAACTCGCCAGTAAATTCAAAACCAAGCTGTTGATAGAGGCTAATAGCACTAAGGTTATTGGGATACACACTTAGGTATATTTGCTGGCAATTAAAATGCTCAAATAAATAGCTCAGCAGTAATTTGGCAAAGCCTTTACCTAAACCTAGCCCTTGAAAACGTTTATCAATTAAAAAACGGTCAAACCACACTCTATTTTGCTGGCCGTCTTGAGTTTGCTTTGCGGGCTCTAAATGTGTTGATGGCGTTAATTGCTCACAATCGTTAAATTGGCCATACATGGCAAAACCCGCCATATCCTCACCATAATAAAGTGCTACTGGTTTGTAGCGTGGGTCCTCTTTAGCTTCTTGTAAGCAATCGGCTATAGGTTCGATAAACCCTGTTTGCGCTGTGTTGAGCTTTAAATTGAGTAACGCTTGTAGATTTGATTGGGTGATCTCTTGAATGCTTAATGTAGGGCGAGTCATAAGGTGTTATTGAAAGTGTATTTATGCGCTGATTTTAACACTGATTGTATGCAAGCTCTTTTGCTATTTTTATGCTCTGGTTATTCGCGCGCACTTTAAGTGTTTAAATCCTAAAGTGCGCTATGGGTTTGTTTATTCGTCGTCAAATTGCTCTAAAAACATTTTTGATGGCATAAAGAACAAGCAGCCTGTTTTGGCTTCAACAAAGTCGAGTAGGCGATCGTAATGTCCATTATCGTCAGCATTGATCATTTGGCTCAAAGAGGTTTCGATAATAGATGGTGTGGCGGCAAAGCCGACAAACATAGTACCGTGCTCCATTGCATTACCATAAGGGCGATTTTGTCGAAGCATTTTTATCTCTTCGCCATCAATTTCAACCTTACTCTTGGCATTGTGCGCCCATGCAGGTTTTTCTGCATCACTTAGCTCAACGTTGTCCATCTTAGTACGACCAACGACTTGCTCTTGATATTCAGTTGTCTGCTTGTCCCACAAGCCTTGGCGGTCAATATAGCGCTGTACATGTAAATAACTACCGCCTTGATGCTGTTCGATATCATCCTTAACTAAGACCGCCTCGACTCTCTCATCACCGTCAGGATTTTCAGTGCCATCGACAAAATCAATCATGTCGCGGTTATCTAGGTACTTATATCCTTGTATGTCTTCAATTAAACAAGCAATGACGCTAAAGCTATTGCGAATGTATTTAGCAGCTTGGAAGTTTAAATCAATTCGTTCTGACTTGATCATCACGAAGATATCGCCGCTGGTTGACGGGAAGTGGCGGTCACCATTTTGCATTTCAGGGAATATGTGCAGCTCAGCAGGCATGGGATGCTCGGGGAACAATTGTGGCCACGCATTTGCTGAAAAGCCGATAGAGACATTAAGATCTGCGCTGAGATCTTTGTGGTTAATAGACTTTTCTATGCCAGCAATGGCAGCAATAGCATCGCCAATGACCTCTGGTAGTTGAGCCGTCGGGATCAAGGAAAAAGTGAGGTACTCTACATGAGAGCTTGGGTTAGATAATACGCCTGGTTGAGCAAGTGAGCAAAGCGTTGTCATTAAAATTTCCCCATCAAAAAGGTTAGCTGTCGACGTTCTGTCATCTAAATCAATCTCTTGTTATCAAAGAGTCAAACAGAACTTATTGGAGTCGTTAAAAACTATACGCCTTTAATTATAGATGTGAAATTAACTAGCGTTAATCATTGCTTTGGAACTGTTAGGGAAAAGATATTTAGCCGATATTTAATTGAATACAGTGACATGAGTTAAGAAATTACCAACAAAATCAGTGTTGATAGCAAGGTCATTTGAGAAGGCTGCTAACTCTGTGTATGGTGCAGCTATTCTAAGCAGATGTTTATCAGCGTGTTTTAACTTAGCTTTAAGTCATAGACTTTCCATTTGCCATCGACTTACTAGTTAAATATCTCTAATCAGGTTGAGTAATGATGATGTTTTACCCTCACAGACTTAAGCAATTTCCCCCTATATTGATGCTACTGATAAGCACGTGGTTAGTATCGGCATGTGGTAATGATATACAGCTTCCTATTAGTGAGGATGACTTAGAACAAATCTCGTGTGAACAGCAGTACCAAAGTGATTGTCCTGAGACTTATCGCGGCAAGCTGTTTACTGGTATTGCGACCAATTATGCTTATGGTAAAGCGTTTTATAGAGCAACACAGTATCAGGATGGACTTGAGCACGGTTATAGTTTCTCGGCGCTAAATAATCAACTCAATGAAACCGCTTGGTATAAGGCGGGTAAGTTAGATGGTAAGCAGATTAGTTATCACTTTTCGACCACTGGAAAGCCGCAATGGGTGAGGCTTTACCAGGCTGGCGTAAAAATGGAGCAGTGGCTTTATGATGAGCAGGGCGTAATTCTCAGCTATAAGCGGTTTGAAGGCGATAAAGAAGTCGAGAGCATCAGTTATGAAAAAGGCCGAGAATGGCGTCTGTACTATTTTGTTGATGGCGAAAAGCGCCAACGTCACAAGGACTATTATGCAGATGGGCAACTTGAGAGCGAGAGTGAATTTATTTATGCCGATTATAAAAAGCTCAATGAGAAAACTTACTATCGTAATGGTCGCTTAAAAACTAAATTTAACTTCGATAGGGCAACCAATAGCGGCATATTAGAAACTTATGGCTCAAATGGCAAAAGACGCTCAGAGCAACATTACGGCTATAATCCGCTCAATACCCTCCATGGGATGCAGTTAACTTTTTGTGATGAAAATGGTCAGGTTGATTCTCGCAAGCATTACAATATGGGCGTGAAAGATGGTGAGTTTGCTAAATATCACTGTAATGGCCAACTAATATCCAAGCGTACTTATGTAAACGGTGTGGTCACAGATAAGCAGATTAAAATCTATGATGAGAATGGCTTGGCAGTAGTGATAAAAAATCTTGATGGCAAAGGTAAGATCATCCAAGAAAGCTACTTTGATGACGACTTATCTAAATGGGTGACTTATTCAACAACAGATTAGTTACTAGTGGGTGATCCCTTTGCGAAGCGGGCGGTGATTCAGCATAAGTTACTTTATTGAAGAGCAATCTAGCCTAAAAAGCTATTTTGAACTTTTACTCTATTAAAATGTGACGAGATCCATTAGGTTAATATTTAGTTAAAATTGGGCACTGTCGAAACAAAGCTAAGAGCAGGTTGCCTCGAAGCAAGCGTGGTTTATCGATGCAGCGCCAAATAATAGTCATGTTAGATATAAGCGTGAACTTGCTATCTAGCTAGGCATAGCTTAATGGAGAAGAGCTGATGAAATCCGCCGAAGAACAGTTATCAACCTATAAAAGTGTACACTTGAACCCTAAAAATATTCGGACTCATTTTGTAGGGGTGCCTTTAATTATTTGGTCATTATTTCTATTGTTGAATAGCATTCCACTTAATTTTACTGTCGCTAACGACCCTGTCATCAGCTTTAATCTTGCTACGATTTTTACTGTTGGTGTGCTTATTTACTATTTCTTGCTGCACGCCAGACTGGCAATTGGCTTAACGTTATTTATCATCCCAGTGCTTTATACATCGAGCATAGTTGCGCAAATGCCTAATGCGATATGGATTGCAGTTGCCGTTTTTTTCGTTGGTTGGGTGATTCAATTTATTGGCCATCACTACGAGAAAGCCAAGCCTGCATTTGTCGATGACTTAAATCAATTGTTAATTGGCCCTTTCTTTTTAATGGCTGAAGTCTACTTTATGCTGGGGATGGAAAAGCAGCTGTTAGCTGATATAACACCTCTAGCTCGAGATAAACGTAGAGCGTTAGAGGCTGCGAGAAAAGCTGCTTAAGTGGTATTAGAGATTGGTATAAAAAGGCGCGACAGCGCCTTTTTGTTCTGAGTAAAGTCTGGCTCGGTTAATCTGCAGTCTTAGGTGCAAGGTAATGCTGCGGCATCACTCTTACAGTTTTAATCATATTGTCTGCGACATCTATCACCTCGAGCGGATAACCATATAAGCGCATTGAGGTATTAGGCTCAGGGATGTCTTCAAGATATTCGAGCACTAAACCGTTGATGGTTTTAGGCCCATCAATCGGAAAGTGCCACGCCATCTCTTTGTTGAGATCGCGAATGTTAATACTTGCTTCAATGAGGAAACTACCGTCTTGTTGCGGGGTAATGTCTTCACTTGGAGTAGTCACCATCGAAGTGGTGAAGTCGCCTACAATCTCTTCCAAAATATCTTCAAGAGTCACTAAGCCCTGAATATCACCGTACTCATCAACCACTAAGCCAATGCGTTCTTTATTGTGCTGAAAATTCGATAACTGCACATTGAGCGGGGTTGCTTCAGGAATGAAGTACAACTCTTTTACAGCTCGAAGTAATGATGACTTACTAAATTGCCCTTTAGATTGCAGCCGCAGGGCATCGCGTAAATGCACAAAACCAACGGCATCATCAATAGTGTCTCTGTATAGCAATACGCGGGTATGTGGACTTTGAATGACCTGCTTATTAATGCTTTTAAAGTCATCGTTAATGTTAATTGCGTAAAGCTCATTACGTGGGATCATGATGTCATCAACGGTGACTTTCTCAAGATCCATAATTGAAAGTAGCATCTCTTGGTGACGTTGCGGGATCAATGCGCCAGCTTCGTTAACGACTGTGCGCAGCTCCTCTTGGCTTAGAGCATCATCAGTTTTAACTGAATGAATACCTAATAAATGCAGGAAACCAGAGGTGATGAAATTGACGATTTTGACTAAGGGGGACAGGGCAACTAACAACACGCGCAGAACAATACTAGAAGGAAAGGCGATACGTTCGGGGTGCAGGGCAGCGACAGTTTTCGGGGTAACTTCGGCAAACACTAACACAACCAAAGTTAACACACCGGTCGAGATGGCGACCCCCACGTCACCAAATAAACGTATACCAATAATGGTTGCGATTGCAGAAGCTAAAATATTGACTAAGTTGTTGCCGATTAAGATAAGCCCAATTAAGCGGTCTGGACGTTCTAACATTTTTATCGCGCGAGTAGCACCTGTGTGGCCGCTGTTAGCTAAGTGGCGGAGACGATAGCGGTTGAGCGACATCATGGCGGTTTCTGAGCCTGAGAAGTAGGCTGAGAGTAAAATTAAGACGAACAGAATAGATAAAAGTACGCCAGTGGATATATCGTCCAAGAGTTGGAACTCCGCTGTTGTTTAAAGAAAGGGCGAATAATAAAGCTGAGTGAAGCCTGTAAAAATAATTAATTACAGAACTTTCTAAAGAGTGTCAAGTTTGACCCACCAATCAGGGTGGGTCAATTGACGAAGATAGAGCTTATTGCAGGATGATCTCTTTAACAATACGCGCGCCAAAGTAGGCTAGCGACAATAACACACCACCGGTTAAGGTGTAGGCTACTGCGGTTCTAATACGGCAACCAACCCAGTATTGCTGGGCCAGCATGGCGATATAAACGCACCAAGCCATAATAGAAAGAATCGCTTTGTGGCCTTTACCTTCCTCAAACATATCGTCTAAGAAAATAAAGCCAGTTGCCAAAGATAAACTCAATAAAATAACCCCAACAATCACCAAGTGATAAAGCTGTTTTTCAACAGTCATTAATGGTGGCATTGCTGATGTCATTACAATTTTCTTGTTTTTCAGGCGGTTTTGAATAATCGCTAGCTGAATCGCGTAAAGTGCGGCAATCATCAAGGCACTATAAGCCATCAGTGAAAGCACTACGTGCACTAATACATCTGGGTGAATTTCAAAATGAATGATGTATTCAGGTGGCACTAGCCAAAGCAGGGCAACAGAAATAACCGAACAAGCATAAACGACAGGCAACACCACAATGACTTTTAGTCTGAATAGCAAAATAGTGAAGCTGAAAGTGATGATCCAGTTAACCATCGAAATAACGTTGGTTAGACTGAAGTTTTGTCCATCACTTGTCATAATCGTTTGTGATAGCGCCGCAGCATGCAAAACTACGCCGATGGCAGCAATGCCGGCAACGAGTTTTCTATTGGGTCCGTCAACATGAAACAGGCGACTTGCGACGAGAACCAAAGCAATACTATAAAATAACATGGCAGTAGCTGAAAAAATGACCATTGAGTATTAACCTATTGTGTTATGAACCTGATGCTTTAACGAAAGCCGACTAACCGAGTTGCATACTAACGTGATTTAAACGGGAGTTAAATCGCTGAATGAGCTAACGTATCGCGTTGTCTCTTTTCATTAAAGTCATTTCGATTTTAATCATTGTGCTCTCATGTAACCTTATTGGTAGAATAACATGAGCTATGGCCTTTTGGGCAGTGACCTTGATTGCAAAAATGGGTCGATTCTTTGTTCTAGAACCTATTTTTGGTAAATATTTTATAATTGGGTGTGTCCGTTATAAAAGTAACTTGCGTCATTCTGTAGCATAATATCTGGGCATCGCTATAATACAGCCCCATCAATAGCAAATTTAAACGGTAAAGAACTGGATAATGTTTGAGAACTTAACTGACAGATTGTCACGGACTCTGAAAAATATCAGTGGCCGTGGTCGCTTAACGGAAGAAAACGTTAAGGAAACCTTACGCGAAGTCCGCATGGCTCTTCTTGAGGCCGATGTTGCCTTGCCTGTGGTTCGTGAATTCGTAAATAGCGTTAAAGAACGCGCTGTTGGGCAAGAGGTTTCAAAGAGTCTAAGTCCAGGCCAAGCCTTTATTAAGATCGTTCAAAGCGAACTTGAAAACGCCATGGGCGAAGCAAATGAAGCTTTAGACCTATCGGCGCAGCCTCCTGCTGTAATCATGATGGCGGGTTTGCAAGGTGCGGGTAAAACAACCAGCGTTGCAAAACTGTCTAAGTTCTTACGTGAGCGTGAGAAAAAATCTGTGCTTGTGGTTTCTGCTGACGTATACCGTCCAGCAGCAATTAAGCAGCTAGAAACGCTAGCGACTGAAGTTGATGTGCAATTCTTCCCATCGGATGTTAGCCAAAAGCCGATAGACATTGCTAATGCGGCTATCGCGCACGCTAAGCTTAAGTTCATTGATGTTGTTATTGTCGATACTGCAGGTCGCTTGCACGTTGATGAAGCCATGATGGACGAAATTAAAGAGCTGCATGCTGCGGTTAAGCCTGTTGAGACACTGTTTGTGGTTGATGCCATGACAGGTCAGGATGCGGCAAACACAGCTAAAGCCTTTAATGAAGCGCTACCACTTACCGGTGTGGTTTTAACTAAGGTTGACGGTGATGCACGTGGTGGTGCAGCGTTATCGATTCGCCATATTACTGGTAAGCCGATTAAATTCTTAGGTGTCGGTGAAAAAACTGACGCATTAGAAGCGTTCCACCCAGATCGCGTAGCTTCGCGTATTCTTGGTATGGGCGATGTGCTTTCTCTTATTGAAGAGGTTGAGCGCGGCGTTGACCAAGAAAAAGCCATGAAGCTTGCAGCTAAAGTTAAGCAAGGCGGAAGTTTTGACTTAGAAGATTTCCGTGAGCAGCTACAGCAGATGAAAAACATGGGCGGCATGATGAACATGATTGAAAAGTTACCAGGTGTAGGGCAACTGCCTCCTGAAGCTTTAGCTCAAGTTCAAGACGGCAAAATGACAGGGCAGATGGAAGCGATTATTAATTCTATGACGCCAGCTGAACGCCAACGTCCTGATATCATCAAAGGTTCGCGTAAGCGGAGAATCGCGATGGGCAGCGGCACACAAATTCAAGATGTGAACCGCTTACTTAAGCAGTTCACACAAATGCAGAAAATGATGAAGAAAATGTCGTCAAAAGGCGGCATGAAAAAGATGATGCGCGGCATGAGTGGTATGTTACCACCAGGCATGAAAATGCCGGGCCGCTAAGCATTAATTATATTCTGCAAAGCTAAATTTACAGACCAGAGTAAAACTTGCTCTGGTCTGTTTATCGTTTTAGGCGTAAAAAACGCCGATTACGGTTGCATTCGTCGGTCAGTCAGGTAAAATCTGCCGGCTTTCTATCTGGGGCTCTCCGCGAACACGGAGTTTCAGTTTTTATTTTTGCTTGATAAAAAGCAAATCATTAGAGGATACCAAACGCATGGTTACCATTCGTTTAGCTCGTGGCGGCGCAAAAAAGCGTCCATTTTATAACATCGTTGTAGCTGACAGCCGTAACGCCCGTGACGGTCGTTTCATCGAGCGCGTTGGCTTTTTTAACCCAGTAGCACGTGGCCAAGAAGAAGCTCTACGCTTAGATCTTGACCGTGTTGAGCATTGGGTTGCTAACGGTGCTGCTACTACTGATCGTGTAGCAAAATTGATCAAAGACGCTCGTAAAGCTGCTGCTTAATAGCGTTAGGGTATAGATTGATGAGTAGTAAACAAGAACCCGTCATCCTTGGCAAAATCGGTTCAAGTTATGGCATTAAAGGTTGGTTGAAGATCACTACCTATACCGACTCTGTTGAAGGTATTTTTGACTATTCACCTTGGCTTATTAAAGAACAAGGCGAATGGCGCGAGGTTAAAGTCGTTCAGTGGCGTTTCCAAGGTAAAGCAGTTGTTGCTTGTCTTGAAGGCGTATCAACACGAGACGAAGCACAAGCACTGACTAATTGTGAGATTGCTGTGTCAGCTGAGCAGATGCAAGAGCTTCCAGAAGATGAATTCTACTGGCGAGACCTTATAGGCTGTGAAGTGGTTAATACCAAAGGCTACAACATGGGTACAGTTCAAGAGATCGTGGAAACAGGATCAAATGACGTACTTTTAGTTAAAGCTAACGCGAAAGATGGCTTTGGCAAAGCGGAACGTATGATTCCCTTTGTTACTGACCAGTTCATCCAAAAGGTGGACTTGGCAGCAAAACAGATTTTAGTGGATTGGGATCCGGACTTTTAAGTCGAGGTACAACATATGTGGTTAGGGGTAGTAACCCTGTTTCCCGAGATGTTTCGTGCCGTAACAGACTTTGGTGTAACGGGTCGTGCAGTTAGTAAAGGGTTACTAGAGTTGCAAACGTGGAATCCTCGCGATTTCACCCATGATAAGCATAAAACCGTGGATGACCGCCCTTATGGTGGTGGCCCGGGAATGTTAATGATGGTGCAGCCTCTACGTGATGCCATCCATGCAGCAAAAGCTGCAGCTGGAAAAGATGCAAAGGTGATTTACCTGTCTCCTCAGGGCCGTAAGCTGACACAGCAAGGCGTTGAAGAGTTAGCAAAGTCATCCAGTTTGGTTTTAGTGTGTGGTCGATACGAAGGTGTTGATGAGCGCATTATTCAAACTGAAGTGGACGAAGAGTGGTCAATAGGAGATTACGTGCTTTCGGGCGGTGAACTTCCAGCGATGACTCTGATTGATTCAGTTTCAAGATTGGTTCCTGGCGTGCTAGGAAAGCAAGCTTCTGCAGAGCAAGACTCTTTCTCTGACGGATTACTGGATTGCCCCCACTATACGCGTCCTGAAAGTTTGGATGGACTGGATGTTCCAGCCGTATTACTAAGTGGCAACCACGAACATATTAGACGCTGGCGTCTACAGCAAAGCCTAGGTAGGACTTTGTTGAGACGACCAGAATTACTTGAAAATCTAGCTCTGACTGGCGAACAAGAGAAGCTTTTAGCCGAATTTGTTGACAGCATCAAACAAGATGATTAGTCGAAGCGCAGTTATTACTAGTATGGAGTTTATTTAATGAATAACATCATCAAAATGCTCAACGAAGAGCAAATGAAAACCGACGTACCACAATTTGGTGCCGGTGATACAGTAGTTGTTAAAGTACGTGTTGTAGAAGGCGGTAAAGAGCGTCTACAGGCGTTTGAAGGCGTTGTAATCGCTAAGCGTAACCGCGGCGTTCACTCTGCATTCACAGTACGTAAAATCTCTAATGGTGAAGGTGTTGAGCGTGCGTTCCAGACTCACAGCCCAATCATCTCTAGCATCGAAGTTAAGCGTCGCGGCCGTGTTCGTCGTGCTAAGCTTTACTACCTACGTGATCGTTCAGGCAAGTCTGCACGTATCCGTGAGAAGCTTGCTACTAAGTAATTTAGTACTCGCTAAAAAAAAGATGCAGTGTTCGCACGAGAAACCGCCTATATGGCGGTTTTTTGTTGGCTAAAATTTAGTAAGCCTTCTTCACTTACCTTACCGCTAAATTTTTCATTATTTAAAATCAGTGCTTGATCTCAACAGCACGAATAGGCATAGTGTTCTCAAGGTGTAATGGTGTACCGTTACAATATTACTTGTGGTTTGATTGATAACAATCACAAGGACAGCAATTGAGACGTTTTTCAGTGAAATAGAAACTGGCAGCGAAATACAGTAAGCGATAAATACAGGTGATAAACATGCAACAAGACACAATCAACAATGTTCATATTAGTTCCGAGCAAGTGCTGGTAACCCCGGAAGAACTAAAACGCGATCTGCCTTTGTCTAAGCATGCTTATCAATACGTACTTAATGCCCGCAAAACGGTTGCAGACATAGTGCATAAACGTGACAACCGCGTATTGGTGATTTCAGGTCCTTGCTCTATCCATGATATTGATGCAGCTAAAGAGTACGCGCTTAAGCTTAAAAAACTGCATGACGAATTAGGCGATGAGTTCTTTGTTCTGATGCGGGTTTACTTTGAAAAGCCGCGTACCACAGTTGGCTGGAAGGGCATGATTAATGATCCTGATATGGATGAATCCTTTGATGTCGATAAAGGTCTTAGAAAAGCCCGTGAGTTGATGATTTGGCTTGCTGAACTTGAGTTGCCTGTCGCCACTGAAGCGTTAGACCCTATTAGCCCACAGTACATGTCAGAGCTTATCACTTGGTCTGCAATTGGCGCGCGCACGACTGAGTCGCAAACGCACCGCGAAATGGCATCGGGTCTTTCTATGCCTGTTGGCTTTAAAAATGGCACTGACGGCAAGCTAGGTGTTGCCATTAACGCGCTAGAATCTGCTGCTAGTGGTCATCGCTTTATGGGGATTAACCAGCAAGGGCAGGTAGCGCTATTACAAACTGCAGGAAATCCAGACGGTCATGTGATTCTGCGTGGCGGTAAAACGCCGAATTACGATGCCGCGAGTGTGGCAGAGTGTGAGCAGCAGCTACATGCTGCAAATTTAAGTGCACGCTTAATCGTTGATTGCAGCCATGGCAATTCATCAAAAGATCACAATAAGCAAAAACCAGTGTGTGAAGACGTATTTAACCAAATCGCTTTAGGTAATAAATCCATTATTGGGGTGATGCTCGAAAGCCACTTAAATGCGGGTAAACAAAGCAGCGACCTGCCACTTGATCAATTAGCTTATGGTGTATCAGTTACCGACGCCTGTATTGATTGGCAGACCACTGAAGCGTTACTTCGCCAAGGTGCAAGTGATTTAGCATCGGTATTACCGACAAGATTTGATATGCTCAAAGTAGCAAATGGCTGATGGAAGAAAGATTAATGAATGAGAAGACGACAGCAGAGCTTGAAAACCTAAGAGGCTTAATTGATGGTGTTGATCAGCAGCTTCTACACTTACTTAGAAAGCGTCTCGATTTAGTCGCTCAAGTTGGCGCGGTAAAGCATGGTGCTGGTTTACCGATTTATGCGCCGCAGCGTGAAGCCAACATGCTGGCTAAACGCCGTGCTGAAGCCAAAGCCATGAATGTTGCGCCGCAATTGATTGAAGATATCCTGCGCCGACTGATGCGTGAGTCTTACCTCAACGAGAAAGATGTTGGTTTTAAGCAAGTAAAACAAGATTTAGGCCATGTGGTGATCGTGGGCGGTGAAGGTAAGCTTGGCGGGTTATTCTCGCAGATGCTAACGCTGTCAGGTTACCAAGTTAAAAGCTTGGATAAAGATGACTGGGTCAATAGCGAAAGCATTTTTGATGGTGCAGGCTTAGTGATCGTGACTGTGCCAATCAATATTACCTGTGAGTTGATTGCCGACAAACTCACTAATCTACCTAAAGACTGTATTCTTGCAGATCTCACATCGATTAAAGGCGCGCCGGTAGAGGCAATGCTTGCTGCACACTCAGGCCCGGTACTGGGGTTGCACCCAATGTTCGGTCCGGATGTGGGCAGCCTTGCTAAACAAGTTGTGGTGGTGTGTCATGGTCGTGATGCTGATGCGTATCAATGGCTGATTGAACAGATTGAAATTTGGGGCGCACGCATTGTTGAAGCTGAGCCGAGTAAGCATGATAAAGCTATGCAACTTGTACAGGCGATGCGACACTTCTCCTCATTTGTATACGGCTTAAACCTATACAAAGAAGAAGCCGATATCGAGTCATTACTGCAATTTAGCTCGCCAATTTACCGCTTAGAGCTGGCGATGGTAGGTCGCTTGTTTGCCCAGAGCCCAGAGTTATACGCCGACATTATTTTCGCTCAAGAAGAAAGTTTAGTGGCGATTGGTGATTACTTAGATAACTATTCCCAAGCATTATCTATTTTAAAGTCCGGTAACCGTGACGCCTTTGTCGAGCAGTTTGCTGAAGTCTCGCGTTGGTTTGGCGACTTCGCGCCGCAGTTTCAACGTGAAAGCCGGGCAATGTTGCAGTCAGTTAACGATATGAAAACCGGCTAACGCAAAGTGCTAAGTCTGATCATTTTGATCCGTTTTTAGCATGAATGAGTACACTTTATAAAAGGCGCTTAGGCGCCTTTTTTCGTTTTTAGCTGCAGAAATAAGGCAGTTGTTGATAATGGTAATCAGTACCCTATTAACTCATCTCTGACAGGATGTTTTTAATCCTCCTTCGATTAAGTTTTTTTAAAAAGTTACCTTAGTATTTGAAAGTAGGGACTTTACCCTATAGATGTGTTGGCATTTTTAGTCTTTATTAGTGAAATCTAAAAGTGATCTCTTTCATAGTTTCAGCCTTTGATCATAGAAAGTCCTTTTGCAAATTTTCAAGAAGCGTAGACTAATCTTAAAACATGTAAATAAAATGCATGATTAAATTATAGGAGTTAGTGTCGTGTTTTGTATTCAATGTGAGCAAACAATTAGAACACCTGCGGGTAATGGCTGTAGTTACACGCAAGGTATGTGCGGTAAGTCTTCAGATACTTCAGACTTACAAGATCTTCTTATTTATATCTTACAAGGCGTATCTTCATACGCAGCCCTTGCTCGTGAAGTAGGTATTGTTGATCATGAGATTGATACCTTCGTGCCTAAAGCATTCTTTGCGACACTAACCAATGTGAATTTTGATGATGAGCGTATTATCGCTTACACCACTCAAGCTGAAACCTTCCGTAATCGCTTAAAAGCGGCTTATGAAGCTAAGTGCAGCGAGCTCAATATCCAAGCTAAACCAATGAATGCGCCTATGCAATTGGTACTAGGTGCGACTAAGCCTGAAATGCTATCTCAAGCTCTACAAGCTGTGCCTAATCGCGGCAAAGATGAGGTCCATGAAGATATCATGGGTTTACGTTTGCTTTGTTTATACGGCCTTAAAGGCGCTGCAGCTTATATGGAGCACGCTCGTGTGCTTGAGCAAACTAGCGATGAAGTGGCTGGTGAATTCCACCAGATCATGGCGTTTCTTGGCGAAGACTCAGTTGATGCAGACAAGCTATTTAACACTGCTATGCAGATTGGTCAGCTTAACTACCGCGTAATGGCCATGCTTGATGAAGGTGAGACTCATGCATTTGGTCACCCAGAACCTACTCAAGTTAATACTAAGTCTGTTAAAGGTAAGGCGATTTTAGTGTCGGGTCACGACATGAAAGATTTAGAGCTGATCCTTGAGCAAACCCAAGGTAAAGACATCAACGTCTTCACTCACGGTGAGATGCTGCCTGCACTGGCTTACCCTGAACTTAAAAAGTACCCACACTTAGTGGGTAACTACGGCAGCGCTTGGCAAAACCAGCAAAAAGAATTTGCCACATTCCCTGGCGCGGTAGTGATGACATCTAACTGTATCATCGACCCAAATGTTGGTGACTATTCAGACCGTATCTTTACTCGTAGCATTGTTGGCTGGCCTGGTGTGACTCATATTATTGGTGATGATTTTAGCGAAGTGATTGCTAAAGCTGAGTCTTTAGAAGGCTTTATCTATGATGAGATCCCCCATCTAATCACCATAGGTTTTGCTCGTAATGCGCTAATGGCAGCGGCTCCTACCGTAATTGAAAATGTGAAGAGTGGTGCAATCAAGCATTTCTTCTTGGTAGGCGGTTGTGACGGTGATAAGCAAGAGCGTGGCTATTTCACTGATATCGCGACTCAAGCACCGGCTGACTCAGTTATTCTAACCCTAGGTTGTGGTAAGTATAAGTTCAACAAGCTTGAGTTTGGTGACATTAATGGTATTCCACGTCTATTGGATATTGGTCAGTGTAACGATGCTTACTCGGCTATTCAGCTTGCGATTGCGCTTTCTGAAGCGTTCGAGTGTGACATCAATGAATTGCCACTTACGTTAGTCCTTTCTTGGTTTGAGCAAAAAGCGATTGTGGTACTGCTAACGCTATTGTCTCTGGGTGTGAAAGACATCATGACAGGCCCAACAGCGCCAGCATTCTTAACGCCTAATCTAGCTAAAGTGCTAGAAGAGAAGTTTGGTCTGCGTAACACCACCACAGTTGAAGCTGATTTAAACCGCGTGCTTAACGTCGCGTAGCGTTAACTAATTGGGTGAAAGTTAAGTCAAGAATGGTCACCAGAGTGTGGCCATTTTTTAGTTTTAAAGTTTGTTCGCTTTAATGTGTGATAGGTAGGTGTCGTATGAATGTAGCAATCAGTAGTCAGGTTTCTATGCCAGATCCATTTTCTGCCCAGCAGTGGCAATCGGGTGAGCATCAGTTAGTTTGTGTTGAAAAGTGGAATGAAACTCATGACGTGATGAGCTTTCGCTTCCAAGGCACACAACCTGTTAAGTTTCATTTTAAACCGGGGCAGTTCTTGACGCTGTTACTTGAAATTAACGGCGAGAAAATTGGCCGCAGTTATACCATTAGCTCTTCACCTTCACGTCCTTATTCGATTGTATTAACGGTGAAGCGAATTGCTGGCGGCAAGGTATCTAACTACCTGGCTGATCACCTTGAAGTCGGGCATGTTGTGCGCGCTTTGGGGCCTGATGGCGCGTTTAACTTGGTGGATATTACTGCCCAGAAATACCTGTTTTTGAGCGCGGGCTGCGGCATTACACCTATGTACTCAATGTCACGCTGGTTAACTGATACCGAAATGGGACCAGATATCAGCTTTTTACACAGCGCAAAGTCCAACAAAGATCTGATTTTTGAATCCGCTATCGCGCAGATGGCTGAGCGTAGTGCTGATTTTAAGCTCAACTATATTTTGGAAGAGCTTGGCATATTCGCTAATGTTGGAGCGAGCGCTAAGTTTACCGACAAACAAGCCGGGCGTTTGAACGCTGAAAACCTTGCGCGTTTAGTGCCAGATTTTAAAACCCGTACTGTATTTGTCTGCGGTCCAGAGCCTTATATGAAAGCTGTTAAGGCATTACTTGAGTCATTAGACTTTGATATGAGCAAGTTTCATCAAGAGAGCTTTGGTAGCTTTAAAGGCGATAGTGCAGAACTCAATGCAGCTCAAGTACAGACTCAAAATAATAGTGTAGAAACGAATGGCTTTATGCTGAGTGTTGCTGACAGAAATCGCCCCTTATCTGCTGAGCAAACACTGCTGGACGGCATTGAAGCTGAAGGCTTACCGATTATTGCCGCCTGTCGCTCAGGCGTGTGCGGCGCCTGCAAGTGCAAAGTGTTAGAGGGCGAAGTTGAATCTTCAAGCCAAATGACATTAACAGCTGATCAAATTGCTGCCGGTTACGTATTGGCTTGTTCAACTAAGTTAAAGTCAGATGTAAGCCTCGAGCTATAGTTAACAACTGAAGCTAATAGCTGCTGCTAACAACTTGAGCTATCTGAGTCGATTAAAAGAAACCTTTAATAAATCAGCTTGTAAAGTTGCGTAACTTAGATTGAGAAAGTAAGGTTAAAGACAGGCCTTGAAGGATTTGCGCCTGTCTTTAATCGTCTTAGATAATGTGTCTCTATGGAGTGGCGTATGGCATCGACATTACATTCTCAACCGCTAGCATTGGAAGATAAAAGCCTAGCTCACTTGCTGTATGGCATGATGGCTTGTTTCCCGCTTTTTCTCGTTCCCGCAGCGCTTAGTCTGCTTATCAATATTTATCAGCCTCAATCCCAGTGGCTGTCTTTATCAAGTACACAGTCAAAGTCTGAATCAGCACCGCAGCCAAATAGCCTTATTGCATCACATTTACGTTGGCAGCGCTGGTCGCTGATTGGCATGTTTGCTGTGATGTTTGTTGCCTACCTAATTAACACACAATGGCTTAGTACAACTTTGTATGTGGCGGCAGCAGTGTGGTTTAGTGGCCGAGTATTCAAAGGCTGGCTTAGCCTGATTGAAGGTCGAACTATTTAACTTTTCCTTAGCTGTTTTATTTGACTGAGAGCTGCCTGTGACAAGCTACGAAATCCTTTGCCTTTTATCTGCGCTTTCTTTAGTGATCTCGTTAATTTCTTCACGGCTACATCGTTGGCAGCAGACCATCACCATTACCGCATTGGCGCTTGGTTTAAGTTTAATTATCCTCGCAGCAGGTAAAATCTTTGGTGTGTCAGTTTACTCAACCTTAGTTACCGATCTTGAACAACTTGATTTTAAAGCCCTTCTGCTAAATGGCATGTTGGGCTTTTTACTTTTTGCTGGTGCTTTGCAAATTAAGCTTAATGTATTGAAGCAACAAAGGTGGGAGATTTTTGTGCTTGCCTTTATCGGTACATTAGTATCAACAGCCATTATCGGCGCTTTATTATATCTGCTATCAGGTTTTTTAGGTTTGCAGCTTAACTTTAGTTATTGCCTGCTGTTTGGGGCGCTTATCTCACCGACAGATCCGATTGCGGTACTTGCGATAATTAAGCAGTTGGGCGCGCCAGAAGATATTGCTATTCAAGTTGAAGGCGAATCATTATTTAATGACGGTATCGGCCTGGTGATTTTTGTCGCTATTTCGCAAGTGGCATTTTCAACAGAGCCGTTAACTGTTGCTGGTGTCAGTGGCTTGTTTATTAGAGAAGCGCTAGGCGGATTACTTTATGGCGGAATATTAGCAGCCATACTTCATGGCATGCTGCACTTTTCAGAAGAGCGAACCCAATACCTATTAATGACTTTATTGATCCCTAGCGCAGGTTATGTCGGGGCCGATATGCTTGGCGTATCAGGCCCATTAGCCATGGTGGCATCAGGTATTATCATTGGTAATGTCAGTGTGCCCAAATTGTTAGCAGAGTCTGAATGGGGGCATTTGGAAAGCTTTTGGTTGTTGATTGAGTCGTTCTTTAATTCCTTATTGTTCTTGTTACTTGGTCTACTGTTGCTGTTGATACATTTTGATGCCGAGCTATGGTGGTTTATGTTGCTGGCTGTGCCAATTGTGCTTATTGGTCGCACGCTAAGTATTTACCTACCGTATATTGGGTTTCGACGCTTTAGACACTACAACTCATACGCAGAGAAAATATTAGTTTGGGGCGGGCTGCGCGGCGGTTTGGCTCTGGCTATGGCGATGAGTTTGCCCGCAGGAGTGATGATTATATCGGGGAGTAATATTGATTTACGTGAGCTGCTGATGGTGATGACGTACGCTGTGGTGGTGTTTTCAATCTTAGTGCAAGGCACCACAATCCCGAGTTTAATAGATAAAAGTAACGCTGAGCATGAAGCCCAGCGTAAACCTTAAGACTATTTGCTTTTTGTCAGTTTAGTTAGTGATACAAGTTACTCAGAACCGTTTTGACGAGTTCATCAGATTGCCCCAGGCTACCTGATTCGATAGCATTTAGGTTCATCATTACTCCATCACCTTTTAGCTGTTTAATCGCTTTGGCAAATGTTGGCAATTGTTCTGCATCAATGGCGTAACTAGGATTTACCACAACCGGTAAGTGGCTTAAGGCTTTTAGCTCAACTAAGGCGGCTAAGTCTAATGATGGCTTACCTGAGTTATTTAAAGTGGTTACACCTGACTCACACAAAGCCAGTTGCTGATTGCCTTGGCTTAGCACTTCTTCTGCAGCATTAAGTAAGTCATCAACACTTGCCATAGCATTACGCTCTAGAATGACCGGGATAAGTAACGAGCCCAATTGAGTCAGTATGGCTTGGTTATACATTAAGTTGCCTGACAGCATGACCATGTCGGCAAACTGCGTTGCAATGGTTAAGTCTGTTTCGTGCTCAATGGCTAAAATACACACTAAGTCAAACTGGACGAGGGCATTTTTAAAGTTGTCAATTGAGCTTATCAGATCACTTTGTTGACTGAGCCCTTGAATTACAACAGCCTGAAAACCTGATTCTTTAAGCTCTTTCGCCATCTGTTCAAACTGTGGTAGCTCTATGGGTAGCTGAACCTGAGCTAGCGCGCCAATATGACCATTTCCAAGGCTGAGTTGCCCACATAGTACTTGGCTTGGCTGTGCTTTATATTGCTTACTAACGCGTTGCTCTTTTGTTTGAGTAGTTGCCTGTACGATAGTGGCTTTTGAAGTATTAGGCTCAATCATTAATTGGCTACTGCTTAGTTGAGTCGGCTTAACCGTCTCACAAGGGTAGCAACCTAGCACTTTAATGAAGCGGGTGGTTTTTTCTAACTCTTTAAGCGCGGCTTGCATTGGTTCACTAGCAAGATTCGCGTCAATATCAAGGTAGAACATCTCTTCCCATGGCGTGCCTGGGATCGGCCGAGATTCAAGCTTACTCATGTTTAGATTACGTGCTTTTAGTACTAACAAAGCTTCAACTAGTGCGCCGGGTTTTTGCCCTGTTGCCATAATAAGGGTGCATTTGGCTGGTAGTTGTGATGGCACTTCAACAGCTTTTCTAGCAACCACAATAAAACGGCTTTGGTTAATTTTTTGATTGGCAAGCCCTGACTCAACTGCTTCTAGTTGATAAAGTGCACCGCCCTCCGCGCTTCCAATTGCAGCAACGCTATTGTCATTGGCGTTACACACCTTTTCCATTGCCTCAGCGCTACTAGAGCAATACTCTAATTTAAACTCACCATGCTGGCTTAAATAACGGCTACATTGGCTAATTGGTTGCGGGTGAGCATATACGGTTTTGATGTCGTTGATTGTGCTGCCGCTATTGGCGAGTAGACAGTGACCTACCTCAATGGTGGTTTCACCGACAATGGCTAGGCTGGTGTGTTGTAACACGTCATAGACTTCATTGATTGAGCCTGAAGAGGTGTTTTCTATAGGTAAAAAACCATAATCGGCATGGCCTGACTCAACGGCGCTCACGATTTCATCAAAGCTTTGACAACCTAAATCTTGCATTTCCACTTGGCGTCTATCGCAGTAACGGCTGGCCGCTAGATAAGAATATGAGCCTCTGGCACCTAAATAGGCGATGCAATATTGCTGCTTCTGGGTTTCAGGATTGGCGCGCCCATGTAAGTAAGCTTGCTGGTTAAGTACCGAGTCTTCAATAATGCTTTGATAAAGCGAGATCACATAGTGGGCATCGAGTCCTTGTTCGCGACCTTGTTTAACTAACCTAGACAGCAACTCTTTTTCGCGAGTGGTATCGCGAATAGGACGGACATCGACTTCTTTACTACGAGCGACATCTAGGCTTAACTCTCTTCTTCTTGCGAGTAGCGCCAGTAATTCATTATCGAGACTGGTGATCTGTTCACGTGTGTGATTTAAAGGTTGTGGTTTGTTCATCTTGGCCTCTGTCTCTGCGCGCTAATTCAAAAATAGGTCTTAAAATCGATAGTGATTATCGTTAGTCTTTGAGCTTTTACACAACTGTTCATTTTATGCCGAATAACAAGAACTCATATATAAGTTCCATAAGGTTTTATTGCTTTTTCTGCATAAAAAAGCCTCCCATGTGGGAGGCTTTGGAATTTTCACTTTCGTTTTTACACCGAAATTCCGCCTCCGTGGGTGGGGGGCATAAAAAAGAAAATAAAAAATACAGTATGGATTTTGTTCATGGGATTAAAACTAAAGGTGAGGGCGTTGAGTGTCAATCAAAACTTGGGCTAATTGAGTTTTTTGCATTAAAAAGCGCACCCGAGGGTGCGCTTTGCGTGTAAATTTAACAATGATATCAAGCTGCGTATTCCTCCTCTAAGTTATCATCGAAGTCGTCATCAATTGCTTCATCTTCTATTTTAAGTGTTGCGTGACGTTGACTTTCAGGTTTATGAGTCAGGCGATTTAGCTGTTTCTCCAGCTTTTGTCCCATTGCATTAATTGCTGCGTAAAGGTCGTCGTGTTTCGCCTGGGCAAATAGTTTGGCACTTGGGATGCCGACAGAAGCTTCAATCTTAAAACCTTGCTTCTCCTGTTCAAGAATAATGTGTGGATTAATTAGCTGCACATCGTGTCTAGCTAATTTGCCAAGTCTGGCTTCAATGCGTTCGCGGATAGATTCAGTAACTTCAAAGTGCTTGCTAGTAATCTTTATCATATGTCGAACCTTTTGTTGTTTCCTTGAATTCAGACTACCAATCTCAGGATCAAAAGTCGTGATCTAAATCACGTTTTGTTGGCTCTTTTAAACTGTTCGCTTTTTATTTGATCACTTAGACAAATATAGACAATAACCGCCCAAATTTCCTTGAAAACCCATAAAAATCGAGTCATATTGGATTAGATAAGTTGCTTCTACTTTATTGTTATCTTCAAAAATATCTGTGTAAATAACCCCATAGCTCTTCCTTATTTCCCGCTTTATAATGTAGCCGCAAACCAAAATTAATTACTAAGAGTGGCTGAACATGGAACAAAATCTAGTCAAAGTTAAAGTGTGGGATATCCCAACACGCGTTTTCCATTGGGGGATGCTGTGCTTGCTGGCAGGATTGTGGTGGACCGCAGATGCCGGTGAAATGGAATGGCATCAGATTCTAGCTTACGGGTTAATGGTGCTGATTGGCGTCAGACTGATTTGGGGATTTATTGGCAGTGATACTGCAAAGTTTAGCCACTTTGTTCGTTCGCCAAAAACGGTTTTGAACTACCTTGGCAAAACGAAGCGCGAAGGGATTTCAACATCGCTTGGTCACAACCCTGTTGGTGGCTATATGGTTGTGACTTTAATTACCCTTATTTGTGTGCAATTAGGCACGGGGTTATTTGCTACAGATGAGATCTTTACTGAAGGCCCACTTTATGGATTGGTTAGCTCTGATACCGCAAGTTGGCTTACATGGTTACATAAAAAGAATTTTGATTTGATATTAATCTTAGCGGCAGTACACGTATTAGCGGTTGGGGTGCATATGATTAAAGGTGATAAAATTCTTGGGGCTATGTTTAGCGGTTATAAGAAGCTACCTGAGTCAAAGGTTGCTGGAGTAAACGCTGATGACCTTGCCTTTGCTTCTGTTATTAAAGCTGTTGTTATTGCGGCTGTGATTGGCGCTCTTGTTGTGAATTACTTAATGCTACCTGTGATTGATATGCTTTAGGTAAGGTATAACATTTACAAAAAAAGCCTGTTTATTTAAACAGGCTTTTTTTGGCAGAAAGACTAGTTAGTCTTTCTTATATACGTCGTGACAGCCTTTACAGCTTTTACCTGTATTGCCAAAAGCTTTTTTAAGTTCTCTTTTATCGCCTTTAGCTGCAACTTGCGCCAGCACTGCCGCATTTTCTTGGAAGGTTTTCATCTTGGCGTCAAAATCAGCTTTGTCTGTCCAAACTTTAGCAAGTGCTTCTGTGTCGCCTTTATCAGAACCAGCGATAAAGCCCTCTAGTGGCAGCTTAGATAGCGCAGCGACATTGTCTGCACGCATAGCAAATACTTCAGCGTTAAATTCTTTCTTACCTTTTAACATGGCACCCATATCACCAAAGTTATAGGCAATCATGCTAAAAGCTGATTGACGGTAATGCACGGCGTCTTCAGCTTCTTTAAAGTTATTTGCGTAAACACTGGTTGCGAATGTTGCAGTTGCTGCTAGTGCGATAAGGCTCATCTTTGCAATTTTTTTCATGGTTATTTCTCACGTTTTTATTGTGTTATGTGATCCGTTCTGGTGCCATTGTATATAGTTTTATCCTATCTGCACCAATCGTTTTTCATAATAGTTACTCTTAGTTACAAATGAGTGATATTTAGCAAAGCCTAATGATTTATCTAAAGTGTATTGGCACGTTATTCTTGCTACAATCATGTTGTAATGACGCACTAGTACGTGATTATTTGTCAATAGGAGATAAGATGCGCGCAGAGTGGGATTCAGTATTAGAGAAGGTGTTAATGCAACCGGATCAGCAAAGCTTGATCGTGTTATTTGAGCTACTGCTTACCGAGGAGGAGCGTAGCGCTGTTGCTGGCAGGTTGAAGGTATTTCAAATGCTATTACAAGGTGAAATGAGTCAGCGCCAGATTGCGCAGGAGTTTCAAATTAGTATTGCGACTATTACTCGCTGCTCCAATTATTTAAAGCACATGCCTGAAAGTCAAAGAGCTGAAATTAAGCAATTAATCATGACTTAGTAAATATGTTTGCTTTGAAAGGCGCTAGCAATGATTTAGGGTCTGATGACTCTTGCTAGGAAGCTATCTCTACTTTTACAATTTTATGCTTACGGTATTGGCTGCGCCTAAGTGCCAAATAGGCTGCATAGCTTACCAGTACTAAGCTAATAACTGGGCTATGAGTGGATTCAATCTTTAAAATTAGCAGTGCGCCGAGTAAATACAGCGCTGGCATATGCTCGTAGATAAAACGCGGCATAATGCCCTTTTTACGACGGCTTTTAAGATCTGTGCGGCGATTGTTTGAGCGTAGAGAATAGATTTTACTGCCAGTTAGAAAAAGCACAATCCCGGCACTTTGCGCTACAGCTGAATCGAGTAAGCTGATTGCTAGACCACCAAGTAGCAAATAGCCATAGGGTAACGCTTCATATATAGGTTTTGATAACATTTGCAGTTCCTTTGCAAAAAGTGTCTAAAACAAATCTTGTCGTATACTGATTGGTATAATCCAGCTCATATAGCAAGCTAGTTTAGAGCATAAAAAAGCCCGTTTCATTGCAAGCAATGAAACGGGCTAAAATTCATTCTAAAGCACTAGTAACAAAGTTAAGCGTTATTAAGTGCTATAGGGTTAGACTTAGTGTCTGCAACCGCAGCCGCCGTTACCGTCACAGCCTTCTTTAGCTTCTTTAGCTTCTTTAGTCTCGTCTTCGCTGCAGCATCCGCCTTCGTGCTTATGCTCGCCACTACAGCAACCACCTTCATGGCCGTGATCGTGTCCGCCGCCACAACATCCGCCTTCATGACCGTGGTCATGGCCGCCACATCCGCCGCCGTGTGCGTGAATATGACCATGTGCGATCTCTTCTTCAGTTGCTGCACGTACTTCAAGTACTTCAACATTGAATACTAAAGATTGACCCGCTAATGGGTGGTTACCGTCAACAACGACAACGTCATCTTTAACTTCAGTGACTTGAACTGGACGCTGGCCCATCTCTGTTTCAGCGATAAAACGCATACCAGGAACGATGTCTTCAATGTCGCCAAACGCAGATAGAGGAACTTCTTGACGAAGACCATCATGGTAAGCACCGTAGCCTTGCTCTGCATCTACAGTCACATCAAGGGTGTCACCTTGTACTTTACCTTCTAGAGCAGCTTCTAAGCCAGGGATCATGTTTTCTGCACCATGCAGATAGATCATTGGTTCGCCTTCAAAAGAACTTTCTACAAGCTGACCTTTTGCATCTGATAATCGGTAATGGATGCTAACAGCACATTTTTCGGTGATTTTCATATTCGCTCCAATCGGAAATTTGCGCGCATTCTAGCCTGCTTTAACACTATTGGCGATAGGATGAGTGCACTTATGCTACCTAAGCCACATCTTTATTGGTTGTAAATATGCTTTAGTCGTACAAGTTTTATTCGTTATAGATCTTATCTTTATATTTTGTGCATTTTTATTTGGATAAAGGTTTCTTAACAGCTTGTTAATTAGCTTTATGGCAAATTGTTGAGAATATGCTGTTGGAAGGTTTTGCAGCTTAATATTATGCTTTAGCTATCGATGCTACTTATCTAATATTTTTACTCTATATAAGCTTTTGTTTTATATTGGTTTTAATGTTGAGTTGGTTTTAGTTTACGTTAACGTAAATCAATAATCATTGATATAATTAGTCAGTAAAAGCTTATAAACAAGCGTTTATGACACTTTTGCTACTTTTTTTTCTAATAGCCTCAATAATAACAATTTAGTTAAATTTAGGGGTTGACAGCGCCCCAGTAAAAGGCAATTCTGTTAGTACACAAATTAATCCAATTGGATAATACCTAATTTTATGTTTAGCCACGTTTTAATGAACACCACCATTATTACAACCACCACGATTACTAACGTGGGGGCGGGCTAAGCACAACCTGATATAAGTAAAATATCAAGCCCGCTCCCCCAAAAGGAGCGGGCTTTTTTGTTTCTTGGGTGGGCGCGGTAAAAGGAGTTTACAATGAAAGTTATGAAGTTTGGCGGTACATCTCTTGCCAATTGGCAGCGTTTTCAAGTCGCTGCAGAAATTGTACATCAGTCTGCGAATTCAGAGCCGACTGCAGTTGTTCTGTCTGCGCCTGCAACAGTCACAAATGGTTTGATTGAAATGGTATCTGCTGCTGTAAACGGTGGCGATTACGCCGCGGTATTGGCAAAAGTAGAGCTGGTTTTTAATCATTTATATGACGCGGCAGCGAGCAGTTTAGCTGCTGAACAAAATCAATTATTAAGCAAAAAGCTTCAACTGCAGCTTAGTGATTGGCAAAGTAAACTCGAAGGCATGAGCTTGCTTGGCGAGTGCCCTGAAAGCGTTGAGGCACATATTCTGGTTGGTGGTGAAAAACTGTCGTCAGCACTCATGGTTGAAGTGATTAAATCGCTTAACCATAGCGCCGATATCTTAGTTCCTGAGTCTCTGCTTGTGGGCTATGGTCCTCGCCTTGAGTCGGCTGTAGATATTGAAGCGAGTAAACTTAGATTTAGCGCATTAGATTTATCTGCGGTAGATGTTTGGGTTATGCCTGGCTTTACTGCAGGTGATGTAAACGGCAACGTAGTGACTTTAGGCCGTAACGGCTCAGATTACTCTGCTGCTGTACTATCAGCTTGCTTAGATGCAAGTTGCTGTGAGATCTGGACCGATGTTGACGGTGTTTACAACACAGATCCACGTGTAGTGGCCGATGCGAAGTTGTTATCGCAACTTAGCTACCAAGAGGCGATGGAAGTCTCTTATTTTGGCGCTAAGGTGCTGCATCCTAAAACTGTCGCGCCAATTGCGCAATATCATATCCCTTGCTATATCCGTAACACCTTTAACCCTGAAGCTGTTGGTACTCTAGTCTCAGATCAGCCTGATGAAACCGGCTTAAGCGTTAAGGCGATTTCTAATCTAGATGATCAAACAATGTTTGATGTGTCGGGCCCTGGCATGAAAGGTATGGTGGGCATGGCAAGCCGCACACTTGGCGCCATTTCACGCTCTGGGGTATCAGTGTCTTTAATTACCCAAAGTTCATCTGAGTACAGCATCAGTTTTTGTGTCGCGACTGAAGACGCGGTGCGGGCAAAGTATGCTCTAGAGCAAGAGTTTGAGCTTGAGCTTAAGAGTGAGATCCTTGAACCCATTGAAACCCGTCATAACTTAGCGATTGTGTCGTTAATTGGTGATGGCATGCGCACTCATAAAGGTGTTGCAGCGAAGTTTTTCCAAGCGCTTGCTCAAGCAACAGTCAACATTGTGGCGATTGCACAGGGCTCGTCAGAGCGTTCTATTTCTGCTGTTGTCGAGCAGCGTAAAACTAAGCATGCAATTGCCGCATGTCACCAGTCATTTTTCGATGTACAGCACTATTTAGATGTGTTTTTAGTTGGCAGCGGTAACGTCGGTGCAGGTCTACTAGAGCAGATTAAACAGCAGTGCGACATGCTTAAAGAGCAACACATTAGTATTCGTGTTTGTGGCGTAGTTAACTCAAGAAAAATGCTGCTAGATGCACAAGGAATTGATTTGGCTAACTGGCAAGGCTTACTAGCTGATTGTGAGCAAGAAGCTGATCTTGATGCCATGTTGGTGTGGGCTAAAGAGCAGCAATTGCTAAACCCTGTACTGGTTGATTGTACTTCAAGTGAATTTGTCTCAAATAAATACCTTGATGTGATGAACGCTGGCCTACACGTGGTTACGCCAAATAAGAAGGCCAACACTCGTGATATGGCTTACTACCAAGATTTAAGAATAACCGCCCTTAAGCAGCGTCGTCAGTTCTTGTATGAGACAACAGTTGGCGCGGGTTTACCGGTTATCGATAACTTGAAGAAGCTTCTGTTTGCTGGTGACAAGTTACTGCGCTTTAACGGTATTTTGTCAGGTAGTCTTTCTTATATTTTCGGCATGTTAGATGAAGGGATGACGCTATCTGAAGCGACATCAATCGCAAGAGAAAAGTGTTTTACTGAGCCAGACCCTCGAGATGATTTAAGTGGTATGGACGTCGCGCGTAAAGTATTGATCCTTGCTCGTGAAGTAGGCATGGAGTTAGAGCTTAGTGATATCCATGTAGAGCCTGTATTACCTGAGTCATTTGATGCATCCGGTGATGTTGATGCCTTTATGGCAAATTTACCAAAGCTTGATGCTGAGATTGCTCAGCGTGTTGAAGCCGCTAAAGCAGCGGGTAAAGTACTGCGTTATGTTGGTCAAATTGATGAGCAAGGCTGTAAGGTTAAAATTGCCGAAGTTGATGCAACCGACCCTCTCTACAGTGTTAAAGGTGGTGAAAACGCACTCGCTTTCTATAGCCGTTATTATCAGCCTATTCCATTTGTATTACGTGGCTACGGCGCAGGTACTGACGTAACTGCTGCTGGTGCGTTTGCGGATATTCTAAGAACTCTCAATTGGACTCGTGAGGTGGGTGTATGAGCGTAACAATTTATGCCCCAGCATCAATGGGCAATGTCGGTGTCGGTTTTGATCTGCTTGGTGCAGCACTTGCGCCAATTGATGGCAGCTTACTGGGCGATAAAGTCACAGTGGCTGCGGCTGAAAGCGGCATTTCGTTAGCGTTAGCGGGTCACTGGGCAGATAAACTGCCACCAAATCCGCAAGAGAATATCGTGTATCAATGTGCAGAGTTCTTCTTAGCGCATTTAAATAAAGAAGCTGGCTTAGCGTTAACACTTGAGAAAAACTTACCTGTAGGAAGTGGACTTGGTTCTAGCGCTAGCTCGGTTGTAGCTGCATTAATGGCGCTAAATGAATATTTTGACAAGCCTTTTAACCAGCAAGAGTTACTGCGCTTAATGGGAGAATTTGAGGGCAAGATCAGCGGCTCTGTGCATTACGACAATGTGGCACCTTGTTACTTAGGCGGCATGCAATTAATGTTAGATACGCCTAACTCTGTTTGTGAAGCGATCCCAGATTTTAAGCAATGGTATTGGGTTGTGGCATATCCAGGCATTTCGTTATCAACGGCTAAAATGCGCCAACTGATGCCAGAGCAGTTTGATAAGCAAACAACCATTGATTTTGGCCGCTACTTGAGCGCGTTTGTGCATGCTTCTTATAAGCAAGACGCAGAATTAGCGATTGCGGTATTAAAGGATGTACTTGCTGAGCCGTATCGCGCAGCAGAGATCCCTAACTTCTTATCGGCAAAAGATGCATTACAACAACTTGGTATGCTAACGACAGGGATCTCTGGCAGTGGCCCCACTTTATTTAGCGTCACTGATGATCTTGCTATAGCCAATCAGGCACAGCAATGGCTAAACAGCAACTATATAGCGCAAAGCAAAGGATTTTCTCATATCTGCCGTATTGATACCGATGGCTCTCGCATCCTTGGTTAACCGCGCTCAAGTTAGATAGAAAAGATTAAAAATAGAATTAAGGGAAGTCGTCATGCAGTTATATAACCTAAAACATCCATCGCAGGTCGTTAGCTTTACTGAAGCGGTAAAACTTGGCTTAGGTAAAGACAGGGGATTGTTTTTTCCAAAGCAGATCCCGCAGCTACAGGATATTGATAGCTTACTAGCACTACCATTTGTTGAAAGAAGCAAAAAAGTGATCGGTGCTTGGTTAGCCTCAGAACTTGGGCAAGATACCGTAGACAGATTAGTAGAGCGTGCATTTAACTTCGAGTTGCCATTGGTTAAAGCTGATGAAAACCTGTATAGCCTTGAGTTATTCCACGGGCCGACATTAGCGTTTAAAGACTTTGGTGCACGCTTTATGGCTCAATGTTTAAATGAGTTAGCTAAGTCAGAAAAGATTAATATTTTGACTGCAACCTCTGGTGATACTGGCGCTGCGGTGGCTGATGCGTTTTATGGTTTAGACAATATTAATGTTGTTGTGCTTTATCCAAAAGGCAAGATTAGTGTTCTGCAGGAAAAGATGTTCACTACCTTAGGCGACAATATTCATACTGTGGCCGTCCAGTCTGACTTTGATGCTTGCCAAACATTAGTGAAGCAGTCTTTTGAAGATTTAGATATTCGTGATGGTTTGCATTTAAACTCGGCAAACTCAATTAATATCAGCCGACTTCTTGCACAAATCTGTTATTACTTTGAAGCCGTTGCCCAGTTTAAACAGCAAAATGATAGTGATCCTGTGATAGCTGTACCAAGTGGTAACTTTGGTAACCTGACAGCGGGCCTTTTCGCTAAGGCTATGGGCTTGCCTGTTAAGCGTTTTGTTGCTGCAACCAATAGTAATGATACGGTTCCGCGCTATTTAGGTAATGGCGAGTGGTTGCCTGAGCCAACGGTGGCAACTATGTCTAACGCAATGGACGTTGCCGAGCCTAGTAATTGGCCTAGAGTTGAAGCAATTGTTACGGCTATGAATTGGTCACTTGATGAGATCATCGGTTTAGGTGTGTCTGAAGGTGACACTAGCGAGTCGGTAAAAGCATTAAATTGTGCTGGCTACCTATCTGAGCCACATGCCGCGATTGCTGCACTAGCGCTTAAACAAACTATGGCTGGTGATGAAAAAGGGATCTTCTTAGCCACAGCGCATCCAGCTAAGTTTAATGAAGCGGTAGAAGATATTTTACAAATCGAGTTACCTTTGCCAGAAGCATTAGCCCGAGTGGTACCAAAAGCGATTTTATCGGCCGAATTGGCAGATGATTTTCAGCAGTTGAAAACGCATTTATTTAAGATCTTAGCGGCATAAATCGACAATGTTACTAAAAATGGAAGCTGTTAATGCTTCCTTTTTTTTGTTGTGGATTTGTGGCTATTCATTTAAATATACAGGTGGTTTTTAGCTGTAGTTGCAAGCTATTGATGCTTAGTCATGTTCATTAACATGGGTAACCAAATGTGAGCGGCTAGGCTTTTCTTGTGTGATCCGTATCACTAATTGCAGTTGGTATTTTTTATATCGTGCGCGACTCTTTTTAAATTGGAGTCGTGACAGTGTTTCGTTTTATTGTGGGGGTTTTATGTGTCAGTCTGCTAGCGGGCTGCGCAACTGAAGATATTGAGCTATATCACCGAATAAACGAAGCTTACGACTTTGAAGTAACACATTGTGATAGCTTTGCTATGGTTACTGGATTTGGCCGTGGCGATAATGCACTAGCTGATGCAAGACTAAGCGCTATTAAGCAAGGTGAGGAGCTTAAAGGCACTCATATCGTTTGGTTACAATCAGATCTTGGCGAGCCAACCAAAGTGGTTGCGGTTGTCTATAAGTGTTTAATGTAGCGCTTTTCTGCCGTCTTGTGCTTAAGTGATGTATCAGCGCCATAAGATAATGGCGCTAAATGCACATAGATTTACTTAACAGTTGCCATTTATTGCTTAGCTAAATAACGTAACCAGTTTATCTCTTCTCGCCAGATCTCTGGCTGCACCGTCTCTAAAATCAGTGGGATCCCTTGCATGACTTCTAGCTTCATTAAGCTAGCAAACGCTTGCTGACCGATTTCGCCTTGCCCTAGAGATTGATGTCTATCAACACGGCTATTTAACGGCGTTTTACTATCATTTAAATGCATAGCCTTTAGGTATTGGTTACCAACGACTTTATCAAACAAATCTAAAGTTTGATTGCAGGTATCATTGGTTCTTATATCGTAGCCAGCGGCAAAAAGGTGACAAGTATCGATACAGACGCCTACTCGAGACTTATCTTCCACACCATCAATGATTTGCGCTAATTGCTCAAAACTATGGCCCAGATTGGAACCTTGACCTGCAGTATTTTCAATTACGGCAGTTACACCTGAGCTGCAATCTAGCGCCAAGTTTATTGATTCACTGATCCGCGCAAGACACTCATCTATTGAGATTTTTCGCAAGTGACTGCCGGGGTGGAAGTTTAATAAGCTCAAGCCTATTTGTTCACAGCGCTTTATTTCATCAATAAAAGCTAATCGTGATTTATGCAATAGTTCGTTATCTGGATGACCTAAATTTATCAGGTAGCTGTCGTGAGGCAAAATAGCTTCCATTGAGATACTTGCTTCATCGCAGCGCTGTCTAAATAGTTGTATTTGTTCGGCTTCAAGCTCTTTTGCTTGCCAGCGGCGTTGATTTTTAGTGAATAGAGCAAATGCATTTGCGCCAATTGCGGCGGCGTTGAGTGGGGCGTTGGCTATGCCTCCAGAGGCACTAACATGAGCACCTATAAAATGGGTTTGTTGCATTTATTCTGTTCCTGCTATTTTTCGATAGTCATGCATTATCGCATGTGGCTGGAGCGAATTAGCAATTTATCCTTGTTAATTATTTAGAAGTTTGCACATCAGTAGTAAGTGGTTGTTTCTAGTTTAAATCAGTTTGATCTGTATCATTCACCTGGGTTTTAGTTGTCTGCTATGTTGGGTGTTCTTTGTACGCTTTACTAATATAAAAGGTAGTGGGTGAGAATGAAGGTGGAGAAAACTATGCTAGCAAGACTCATGCACGACCATAAGCATATCGCGAAACTGCTTACGGTTTTATCTGCAAAATATACTAAGCTCGCTGCTGGTGAGCCGATTAATTACAACGTAGTACGTGACATTGTTGAGTATATGCAAAGCTATGCTGAGCATAGCCATCACCCTTTAGAAGATATTATTTCAGAGTTTTATGGCAGCAAATTCCAATCGAACCCTACAGGTGAAGCATTGTTGGCAGACCATGAAGCACTAAGTGATGCATCATCATCACTGATGGCGACCCTAAATCTCATTTTAAGTGACATCGTCGTATCTAAAGAGCAGCTTGTGCTCGATCTCAAAAGTTATGTTCAGTTACAGCGTAATCACATGGAATTTGAAGAGTCGTCAGTTTTTCCTAAATGGAAAGAGGCTTTTACTGATAGTGACTGGCAGACAGTAACTGCTATGTGTAATGAGCGGTTAATTGATGATCCGTTATTTAATGAAAACGGTGCAGTGTTATTTGAAGAGCTTAGGGATTATTTAGCTACAACTGAATAGCATTGAGAGGATACATATCGCTATCAGGGATGCTGACAGGCATTAATACTGGGAAATGGCTGCAAAACAAAAAAGAGCGCTAATGCGCTCTTTTTATGAGTTATGTAAAATTACATAAGGAGGCTGTCTAACTCACCATCAAAACCGTTGTCCATTTCTTGAAGTTCTTTAAGTAAGCGGTGCTTTTCTTTTAATACTTCAATTTCACGCCATTTCCGCTTTTTATTGGAGCTTCTCGAGCGGCTTGGCTTTTCAACAATACTATCTAGCGCACTACCATAATCAAGTCGATTCATGGCAACCTCCTCTGGTTTATTTTGTTTTCAAATAAATAGCATGATTTTTGTTCATGGTGCAACTAAAATGTTTCAAAAATGTTAAATCAGGATGAAGTTTTAATGTTTTGGTTTAAGAGCAAGGGAGTGAGATATGGTTATAACTTATAACAAGATTGGAATGCTTAACTGTAGAAAACAAAAAAGCCAGTCGAAACTGGCTTTTTTAAGATAACTCATAAGGTGAGATTTAAGCTTAAATTTTTCCCTGCCTAAACAGATTAATTAAACTGTTACTTGATGAGTCTAGTTCGTCAGCATTTTTATCTGTTGTGAGACGGTCTAGAACATCGTTGCCTAACTGCTTACCAAGTTCAACTCCCCATTGATCGAAAGAGTTAATTTGCCAAATAGCGCCCTGAACAAAGGTTCTGTGCTCATAAAGCGCAATAAGTGAACCTAATGTCGCTGGAGTTAATTTATCCATTAAAATGGTATTGCTTGGCTTATTACCCGGCATGACTTTGTGCTTAGCTATCAGCTGTTTTTGATCATCGCTAAGCTGGCTGCTCGCTAGTTCAGCTAATGCTTCTTCAAACGTTCTACCTTGCATTAAAGCTTGAGTTTGGCCAAAACAGTTTGAAGCAAGCTGTACATGATGTTCTCCAACAGGATTATGGCTATTTAAAGGCATAATAAAGTCAGCAGGGATCAGTGCTGTACCTTGGTGTAATAGCTGGTGGTACGCGTGTTGACCATTTGTACCTTCACCGCCCCAGATAATCGGTCCAGTGCTGTAATCGACATCAGTACCATTTAGAGTGACAGATTTACCATTACTTTCCATATCAAGTTGCTGGAAGTAGGCTGGTAAGCCTCTTAAGTAATGATCGTAAGTCAGAACCACATGAGACTGAGCGTTAAAGAAATTGCCGTACCAAAGAGAGAATAGACCCATAATAACTGGCATATTGTTCTCTAACGGTGTATTGGCAAAATGCTCATCCATAGCATGAGCTCCGGCTAATAATTCTCGAAAATTATCCATGCCGATTAGCAGAGCAATAGGTAAACCAATAGCTGACCAAAGCGAGTAACGCCCACCAACCCAATCCCACATTGGGAAAATATTGTTGGCGTCGATACCAAACTCAGTGGCTTTTTCAACATTTGAGCTAACAGCAACAAAGTGTTTAGCAACGTCCGCTTGAGTTGCACCTTGCTTTAAAAACCACTCTTTGGCGGTAAGCGTGTTGGTTAACGTCTCTTGAGTGCCAAAAGATTTAGACGACATCACAAATAAAGTCGTTTGTGGATCGAGATTTTTTAGCTTCTCAGTAATTGAGGTACCATCAACGTTAGCAACAAAATGACAATTTAGCTTACCAGTCCAGTACGGACGTAGTGCTTGCGATACGATTTTAGGCCCTAAGAAAGAACCGCCAATACCAATGCTAACAACATCTGTGATGGTTTTGCCTGTATAGCCAAGCCAATCACCTGATGTTACTGAACTAACGAACTCACCCATTTTTGCCAATGTTTGCTGCACTTCAGCGACAATGTTATTGCCGTCAAGATTTATTACTTGATCTGCAGGAGCACGCAGAGCGGTATGAAGAACAGCTCTTTGCTCGGTATTGTTGATGATATCGCCGGCAAACATCGCTTTTATTTTTGATTCAAGCTGGCTTTCTTTAGCTAGCTTGAACAACAGAGATAATGTCTCGTTAGAAGCGCGGTTTTTTGAGTAATCGAGCAACAATCCACAAGCTTGGGCTGACATATTGTCAAAGCGCTGTGGTTCAGTGCTAAATAGCTCACGCATATGCGGCAGTGTTTTACTGTGCTGCGCTAATGCTTGCCATGTGGCTTGTTGAGTGAGTTCAGTCATTTTGTGGTCCTATTCCTTTAAGACGAAAGTTTGTTTTTTAGCATCACTTCAAGCTTACCTTGGTCGATAGCGAAGTTACGAATGCCTTCTGCAAGCTTTTCTACAGCCATTGCATCTTCATTAAATTCCCAACGGAACTGAGCTTCAGTCATATCCGCTTCTGGAGCGACAACTTCAGTGGCTGGTAGTAGCTTTTGTACAATAGGAGTTGTGCTGTTTTGCAGTTCTTCTAAAAGTGCTGGACCAATCGTTAGACGGTCACAACCAGCTAGCTCAATGATCTCACCAGTGTTACGGAAGCTTGCGCCCATAACTACGGTATTGAAGCCATGACGCTTGTAGTAGTTGTAGATGCTTGTTACTGAAACAACGCCTGGATCTTCGCTAGCTGAATATTCAAGACCTGTGTCCTTCTTATACCAGTCTAAGATACGGCCAACAAAAGGAGAGATCAGGTATACGCCCGCTTCAGCACATGCACGAGCCTGTGCAAAGCTAAATAATAAGGTTAGGTTACAGTTGATACCTTCTTGCTCAAGCTGTTTTGCTGCGCAAATACCTTCCCAAGTTGAAGCAAGCTTAATTAGAATGCGAGACTTATCAATACCAGCTTCTTGGTATAGTTTGATTAGCTTATGAGCTTTAGCAATTGAGCCTTCTTTATCAAAAGATAGACGTGCATCAACCTCGGTAGAAATACGGCCTGGAACAATCTTTAAAATCTCTAAACCGATATTAACTGCAAGCTTGTCCCCAGCATCTTCAATTTGCTGTGCAAGATCATCACTTTGGCTTTTAGCCCAGCTGATGGCGTTTTCGATTAGGCCACTGTACTCAGGGATTTCTGATGCTTTTAAAATAAGAGACGGATTAGTGGTTGCGTCTTCTGGCTGGTAACGTTTTATGGCTTCAATATCGCCAGTGTCGGCAACGATGGTAGTGAAAGGTTTGAGTTGTTCTAATGTGTTGGCCATGGGTCTTACATCCTTACTCTTTGAACAGCATAGAATTGGACAATTAATTTAGTAGCTATTAAAAGCCATTTTAATCAACATTCCAACCATATATGAAAAAAAATTACACAAAAGTTGCTGAAAATCATTTAAACGCACTTTTTTTGTAATCTAACTACAAGATTTTGCTAAGAATTGGTGTTCGGTAAAAGTTTAATTCAGAAGTATAGCGTTTTTATGAAAGTTCAAAACTAAAAAAGCTCACGATTGTGACAACCGTGAGCTTTGTTGAGAACGCTAATTAGCTTATTTTAGAACAGGTGTTTTTTCGCTACCTGTTACATGTGCTTCAATGCGGCGATTAGCTTGGTTAGCTTCGCGTGAACTACCTTCAATTAATGGCTGAGTAATACCATAGCCTTTAGATGAAACGCGTCCAGGTGCGATACCGTATTTGTTGATTAGGATATCAGCGACAGATGCTGCACGGCGCTCAGATAGAGCCATGTTGTAATCTGCTTTACCTGTATTAGAAGCATGACCAGAGATTGTCACTTCCGCATTAGGGTGCTTGTTCATGTAGTCGGCAAGCTCTTTAATATCTTGGTAAGAAGCTTGATTGACTTTAGCTGAGTTAGAGGCAAATTTGGCTTCAATATCAAATTTGTCTTCTGTTACTTGATAAATTGTACAGCCATTGGCATCGACTTTATGTGTAGACGGGGTATTTGGACATTGGTCCATATCGTCATTTACACCATCATTGTCTGAGTCTGTAACAATTACTGGCGCGACTACAGGGGCTGGTTTGGCTTTGCTACCAAAGCGATAGCTGAGCTCTAGACCCCAATAGTTACTTTCCATTTCAAGTGTTTTCCATTTATCTTCGTCAAGGTTTTCGTAACGACGATATTTTGCTTGGATCTTTAGGTTGTCAGTAATGTTATAACCAATACCCGCACCAACGTAGGGTGCGACACCATTGTCACTGTAGTACTCAGAACCCCATTGCTTGTTATTTGAAATAATGTAGTTAAAAGCACCAGCTTCAGCTGACAAACTCCAGTCACCAGCAAAAGGCCAGAATGCTACAAGACCAAGGTTCATACCTTTAGCCCCTACATCGTTTAGCTTGTTTGAGTAGTCGACCCATTGAGCTCGACCTAGATCTCGATAACCTAGCTCTACGCCGAAGTAGTCGTTGAATAGATAACCTGCAAATACGTCCCATGCATAAGGATCATCTTCACCACAGGTCTTCATGGTTTTTTGATCACAATTAGGCTCGTAATTATTGATGCCGACACCGCCACCTACATACCAGGGGCTCATGCCGTCAGCTGCGCTAGCAGCAAAAGGTAACATCGAAGTAAGCAGAACTGCTTTGAGTGTATTGTTCATCATTCAAAATCCTTATGTTTTATTTATAAAACTCCTCCGTCTGTTAGAATTTATTCTAAACAGAGCCAGCACTTATCACGGAGTTCCTTTATATTTTAGCTGGCTGACACTATTATCTGTTGCAAATGTAATATTTTCCACTTTAATTGCAAAATATTATGTAATCTTAAAGTTGCAAATTATCGCTTTTGCAAGTTTCTATCTTTGATTTAACTCAATCAAACATCTAATTCGGTTCAATTTTAAATCGCTAAGCGTCAATTTTAGCTTCTAGACTTGCGGCTCTATTGGTGTACTTCATCGCCTTGAAAGCAGCACAATGGCTGACTGATATGGCTGCTCGCTGGCTTAGAGTTTTTATATTAGTGTTGAGGATGACGTTTTAGCACAAGAGGATTAAAGGAGAAAAAGCTTGTGAGTTATTTGAAGTGCAGTCTTTAGCAATTATTTAAAGGCTAATTAAAGTTAGTAAATTAACATGCTGATGTTTATTTGCGCACAATCTGACTGTTCAAAGTCGATTTTCGTTATAGATATATTATTTTTCAATAACTGCAGACCTGTCTTGAAAGGTTATAAAACGATATTAATTTCAAATTTATCCATCATTTGTAATTAATTTACTTAAATGGGTGGCACATTTGAGTGAAAATTGGCTGTTTATGTAGTCGAATATCATTATATTGCATGTATATGCAGTGTTAATTTGGTTAATATGCTTGACGGCTTATAAAGGTTGATGTGATGCGGTTGTCAGGTAAATGAGAAACTGTGATCTATATCGCTCGGGATTAAAGAGATGCTATGCTATTTTGCTGCGCGGAATGCAGCAGGCGTGATGTAATTTTTTCACGTTTAAGATAATCTGAAAATAAAATCTGCTGTTATTTAAATACTTTATGAAGGACAAACACAGGATAAACCTAATCCAGTGTTCGACCCGCTAGATTATGTTTGTCATGGGGATTGAAATTATATGATAGAAACGACGGTTAATTTTCTCAATGCGTTGCTTTGGGGAAAGCTTTTAGTTTACGGACTGGTTGGTGCCGGCCTGTACTTTACAATTCGACTGGCATTCATTCAGATCACGCATTTTAAGCATTCTGGTGAGATCATGCTTAAGAGCCGACAAGGTGAAAGCAAAGGTGGCCTTTCATCTTTCCAAGTTTTTTGTACGAGTATGGCGGCTCGCGTTGGTGCGGGTAACATGGCAGGTGTTGCTGTTGCGATTGGCGCGGCAGGACCTGGCGCAGTGTTTTGGATGTGGTTGATTGCTGTACTGGGTATGGCAACGGCTATGGTTGAGTCTACTTTAGCGCAGGTTTATAAAGTCCGTGATGAAGATGGTCAGTATCGTGGTGGCCCTTCATATTACATGGAGAAAGGACTTGGTCAGCGCTGGATGGGAATTTTATTCTCAGTATTTCTAATTATTGCTTTTGGCCTTGTATTCAATGCTGTACAAGCAAATACAATTACTGGTGCAATGACACAAGTGTTTGGCTTTGACCCAATGTATGTGGGTATTGCTATTGTGGTTGTTAGCGCATTTGTGATTATGGGCGGCTTGCGTAAAGTTGCTAAAGTCTCTGAAATAGTTGTGCCTGTGATGGCCATTGCTTATATCTTGATTGCGTTTGTTGTTGTTGCAATGAACCTTGAAAAGCTTCCAGATGTATTCATGTTGGTTATTAGAAGTGCATTCGGCCTACAAGAAGTGGTTGCTGGTGGTGTTGCATACACTATCGCTCAAGCTATGCAAGCGGGTATTGCTCGTGGTTTGTTCTCGAACGAAGCGGGTATGGGTAGTGCTGCAAACGTTGCAGCAAGTGCATCACCAAATCCAAATCACCCTGCATCACAAGGCTTTGTGCAAATGATGGGTGTTTTTGTTGATACTATTGTTATTTGTACTGCAACTGCTGCAATTATCTTACTTGCAGGCGACATGGGTACAAGTAGTGATGGTATTAAGTTAACGATTGATGCTTTAAGTGAGCATGTAGGTACTTGGGGCGGTGGATTTATCGCACTGGCTATTTTACTGTTTTGTTTTACCTCTATTATTGCAAACTACTCGTACGCAGAAACAAACGTTATTTTCCTATCGGGTAATAGCAAAAAAGCACTACCAATATTCAGAGTTTGTGTATTGGGCATGGTAATGTTTGGTGCTGTAGCTAAGATAGGCCTTGTATGGAACCTTGCCGATGTGTCTATGGGTCTTATGGCAACGGTGAACATTATCGCACTGCTGTTACTGTCGGGCTTGGCTATTCGCGTTATTAACGATTATCGTCAGCAGCTGAAAAGTGGTAAAACGCCGACTTTCGATGCAAGCAAGTTCCCTGAGTTAGCTAACTTAGAAGGCGATATCTGGACGAGTAAAACAGTTGCAGAAGAGATCCGCGCGCAAGAAGTTGCTCACGATACTCGCTCTTAATCTGTAACAGTTATTAGCACAATCTAAAAAACCACGCTTTTAAAGCGTGGTTTTTTTGTTTTTGATCAGTATGATTGTCACAGCTTAACAATATCTCTTTAAAGGACTTAGCGATGCTGATTCTTGTTTCCCCAGCTAAAACACTAGATTTTGATAATCCAGCCGGCACTGATAGTTATTCAATGCCAACGCTGCTAGATCAAAGTGAACAACTTATTGAAGTATGCCGTCAGTTAACGCCGACAGATATTGCGACCCTAATGAAAGTTAGCGATAAAATTGCTGGCTTAAACGTAGCGAGATTTAGCTCTTGGAATAAAGAGTTCACCCCTGAAAATGCTAAACAGGCAGTATTTGCTTTTCGAGGTGATGTATATACCGGACTCGATGCAGATACGCTTTCAGAAGCAAGCTTACAAAAAGCGCAAACACAGCTACGAATTTTGTCTGGGCTTTATGGCTTATTAAAGCCTTTAGACTTGATGCAGGCCTATCGTTTAGAGATGGGAACCCGTTTGGCTAACGATAGAGGCACTAACCTGTATCAGTTTTGGGGCGATATCATCACTGATGAATTGAACCAAACGGTTAAAGAGCAGGGCGATGAGTTTATTATTAACTTAGCCTCTAATGAATACTTCAAGGCGGTTAAGCCTAAAAAGCTAAACGCAAACTTGATCACTCCGGTATTCAAAGACTGCAAGAACGGTCAATATAAAGTGATTAGCTTTTTTGCCAAGAAAGCTCGTGGCATGATGGTGCGCTATATTCTTGATAATGATGTCACTTCACTTGAAGCGCTAACTCAGTTTGACACAGCGGGTTATTATTACAGTGAAAAAGACTCGACAGTTAACGAACCAGTGTTTTTACGTGAAGAACAGTAGAAAACACCTGTAGCAAGTGAACTCTGAATATAAAGCTCATTCAAGCAGTCATTTTGATGACTAGAATGTTTATAAAAAAGCAGCCTGATGGCTGCTTTTTCTATTGCTGAAATCTATTTAGTTGCGATAGGTCTAAGATCAATGGTTGATTGTGCCATTAGATAGGCAAATTGCGCATAGGCTGCGACGTTTTGTTGCAGCGCTGCCGGTTCAATCTTATCTAAGGTGTCGTTTGGTGTATGGTGATAGTCAAAATAATCGCTGCCATCTTGACGTAACGAGGCAACTGGCACACCCATTGATGGCAACATTGACACATCAGGGCCGCCAGAGGCTGTGTTATTTCCAATAACAACACCATTTGCGGTCATGGGTTGGCTTAACTTGCTAAGGGCGGCGTAGCCTTGTTCACTGGCTCTAAAGTCTATTTGATAAATACGCCCTGCACCAAAATCCGATTCGGCTGCAATATAGTGCTTTTCAAGTTCTGCTTGATGGGTTCTAGCGTAGGTTTTACCGCCGATTAGCCCCACTTCCTCAGCTGCATATAGCACGACTCTTACGGTTCTTGCTGGTTTTACGGCTAAGTCTTGAATGAGTTTGCCTGCGGCTGTAACAATTGCTACACCAGCGCCATCATCAATGGCACCCGTTCCTTCGTCCCAAGAGTCTAAATGGGCGCCAATCAATACTATTTCATCAGGCTTTGTAGAGCCGGTTACTTCCGCAATAACATTATAAGATGTCGCAAAGCCCTGGTTTTCTGCTGAAAGTTGCAGCTTAATTTTGATATCTTTGCTGCGCTTAAGCATGGCATTAATTAAATCTGCGTCAGGATTAGACATCGCCGCAGCGGGGATTTTATTGACGCCATCTTTGTAGCGCATCATGCCAGTGTGAGCCATTCGGTCATGATCCGTACCGATTGAACGAATGATAATAGCTAACGCGCCTTTTTCGGCAGCTGCGATGGCACCTTTGGCTCGACCACCGACGCTTTTGCCATAACCCTTACCGCTTTTATGGCGTTCAGTTACATGGTCAATAAACACAATTTTGCCGGAAACATCATCACTGCTTGATTGTTGTAACGCACTGAGGCTATCAAATCGAATAATGTTGGCTTCAATACCATCTTTAGGTGTGGCAATACTGCCACCTAAAGCGGTGATCACTAGAGGTTGGGGGAAAGGGGCGGTAATAGATGCTTTTGCTTGTCCGCGATGCCAAACAGGAACCTGAACGGCTTCTTTGTAAACTTTATCAAACCCAAGGCTTTTTAGTTTTAACTCTGCCCATTTTACGGCGACTAAATCTTGTTCGCTACCGGCTAATCTCGGGCCAACTTCAACAGTTAATGATTCAACGAGCTCATAGGCGAGATCCGAATTAAATGCTTCTTTTTGTAATTTTTGACTTACAACTTGCTCTGTAGAGTCCGAACCGACTGTTTGGCAACCAATTAAGCTAAGTGAAATCAGGCCAAAAAGTACATTGAGATAGCTGTTTTTCATAAGTTTCCTTTGTTTTTATTACGTATATCTCACTTTTAAAAACAATCTAGCAAAAAGTGTGCTTTATGTCCCGACTATATCTGTAAGGCAACGCTATATTAGGGCGGTCGGTTTGTTTTAGGAGAAATGGCTCGTAATGAATATAGAACTAATGCAACAACGAGCAGACCATGCCGTTGTATTGTTAAAAGCGTTGGCAAATGAACGTCGTCTGTTTATCTTGTGTTACCTTCTTAATGAGGGTGAGATGTGCGTTGGTGAAATGAACAAAAAGTTGGGCCTAAGCCAGTCGGCTTTGTCACAACATTTGGCTTGGTTACGTAAAGATAATTTAGTTGAAACTCGCAAAGAAGCTCAAACGGTTTACTACTCGTTAAAGAGTGAGGAAGTTGCAGAGATCATCAAGTTACTGAACAACATCTATTGCGATAGCCTAAAAACGGTCGCTTAGTAATTTGTTTAGAATAGAAGTCGGTTATTAACCCGTTTTGTGTAAAAACGGTTTTAGCTGGCTTTTATTGCTTCTGTAAGTTCAATGTCGATAGGATTAGTAGGTGACCGGCTAAGTTAGCTTGACGAAACAGGTGTTACTTAAAGGGCAATATAACGGTCTAAGATCATGATATTGCTCATTGTATAACTTGAAAGTTGGGATGATTTAAAAGGTGAGTGCTTTTGAGTCGTTAGGCAAGTTTTAGCGTGGGTCATAATGTTTTTATTCGTTATGAGTAACGCAACCATTTGCTATCAATAAAGGCTGAAGGGGACTAACAACTACACCGTGATGCTTTTCGACAAATAAAAGGTTACTTAGTGAAATCTTAGTATAGCTGTTGCGATTGATGTGCAGGGTTGTAATTAGAATTAATTAATAACTGCAATTTTTGCGTTAAGAGAAACAGTTTAGTCAAAGGCTTGGTAAGTGCTTACCTGAGTTTACATAACAAATATTGAATAGAGAGGCTTGCCTCTCTATTTTTTTGCCTAAATTTTGTGGATCTTTAGTCTACTGATTTGTTGTCGAACAACTCAATAATGATTGTTTCCCTTAGGTTTTATTGCTGCACAGTAATGACGGCTTAAAGTTAATCGGCTTGTTACTATTGCTATAAGGCTATTCTTTGACTGAACGGATATGGCAATCAATAAGGCTGCGCCAATCAGGGAAGGCTTATATGGCTATTGCTGAGAGCTAAAGAGAGTTATACCAATCAGTATAAACATTTAGTCACTCAGCGAGAATTTAGTGGTTTTGAGGCAAGGTCATTAAGTGCTCCTTGCTTTAATGACACTCACCACATCTACATCTGACCTCCAAGGATGGAGGAAATGTCTTATGTATGTCTGGAACATGCTAGACCATGTGGTTCGCAGCGAATGAAGAGCATAGTTGAACTAGGTTCAAGTTCCCTTTTTGTTAAGAGCCACAGCATCAGAATCGCTAAAACTCGCCATTCTGGAACGTTTTTGGCTGCCTACTTCTACGTTGAATACCTTTATAAGGGAATAACCATTATTGCAGCTATTCGCCTTGAATTAGTTTGCCAAAAATCGTTCTGAGTTGATCAAATTCTTATACTGATTGGTATTATTGAGCGAGGCTTGGAGTAGTTTTAGGGCGCTGTTGAAATATGGCTATTTCGGGTGATTTTAAGGCGGCAGGTATGACGAGACCGAATATCACTAGCTCTTTAATTTTGTTTTTTTGGTTTTGGGGGAAGTTGCTGAATTTTAGATATAAAAAAACCGGCCAAGGCCGGTTTTTTAATTGCTTGAAAGCTAGAATTAAGCAGCTAGTGCTTTGATTTTAGCGTTTAAGCGTGACTTATAACGAGCAGCCTTATTCTTGTGAATAAGACCTTTAGTCGCCATACGGTCAACAATTGGTTGTGCTACTGCGAAAGCAGCTGTAGCTGACGCGTGGTCACCTGCATTGATTGCAGCGATTACTTTTTTAACGTAAGTACGTAGCATTGAGCTACGGCTAGCGTTGTGCTGGCGACGCTTTTCAGATTGAAGCGCGCGCTTCTTTGCAGACTTGCTATTAGCCAAGGTGCAACTCCTAAAACTGGGTTTGGTATTTTTAAGGTCGAGGAATATGCCCTATTTTTGTCACTTTGTCAATGACAATGATTGAATCAATTCGATTAACTCAAAATAATCCAACCAGCTTGGCTATCTTCAACCTAACTCGTGTAATATGTGGCGCAATTCTAGCAGGTATTGCTAAGAGACAATAGGGCTAATACCGATTTTTACATGATATTGCCAAAGTAATTTAGCTCTGTAATTAGGGCAGGGGGCGTTTTGAGCAAGAAGTTAGTGAAGTCTGGCATGATCGTGAGTGCCATGACGTTGATTTCCCGGGTTTTAGGACTCGTCCGCGATGTAGTGATCGCCAACTTGATGGGCGCAGGCAGTAGTGCCGATGTGTTTTTCTTTGCCAATAAAATTCCCAACTTTTTAAGGCGCCTTTTTGCTGAGGGAGCATTTGCTCAAGCATTTGTACCTGTTTTGACCGAATATCAGGAGAAAAACACGCGCGCAGAAGTCAACGAGCTAATTGGCAAGGTGGCAGGTACTTTAGGTATTTTAGTCTCTATCGTAACGTTAATCGGTGTTATTGCATCTCCGGTGTTAACCGCGCTTTTTGGTGGTGGTTGGTTCTTAGCTTGGTTAAATGATGAGCCAAACGGTGAAAAATTTGAACTGGCCTCATTAATGCTTAAGATAACCTTCCCTTATCTCTGGTTTATCACTTTTACTGCCCTAGCTGGCTCGATTCTTAATACCCGTGGCCGTTTTGCTGTATCAGCCTTTACGCCTGTATTCTTAAATATTGCCATTATTAGTGCAGCGATGTTCCTATCACCTAATATGCAACAACCAGAAATTGGCCTTGCTTGCGGTGTGTTTTTAGGCGGATTGATTCAGTTTTTGTTCCAAATTCCTTTTCTTATGCAAGAAAAGGCGCTAGTTAAACCAAGTTGGGGCTGGAACCATCCTGGTGTTACTAAAATTAGAACCTTGATGATCCCGGCGCTGTTTGGTGTATCGGTATCTCAAATTAACTTGTTACTTGATACCTTTATTGCCAGCTTTTTAATGACAGGCTCTATCAGCTGGTTGTATTACTCAGATAGGTTGCTGGAGTTTCCGTTAGGGCTATTTGGTATCGCCATTGCGACTGTTATTTTACCGGCGCTTTCTAAGCGTCATGTTAATGCTGAGAGTCATGAGTTTTCCAAGACAATGGATTGGGGAGTTAAAGCAATTGTATTGCTAGGGCTTCCTGCAATGTGTGGCCTGATTATTTTAGCAAAGCCGATGTTAATGGTGCTATTTATGCGCGGCGCATTTAGCTATGAGGATGTTGAGATGGCATCTTATAGCTTAATGGCTTACGGCAGTGGTTTACTGAGCTTTATGCTGATTAAAATTTTGGCGCCGGGTTACTATTCAAGGCAAGACACTAAAACACCAGTGCGTTACGGTATCATCGCTATGGTTAGCAATATGGTATTTAACCTAATCTTTGCTATTCCGTTTGGCTATGTTGGTTTGGCAATTGCCACATCAATGTCGGCGTTGCTGAATGCATTTTTATTGTACCGAGGTTTGCATAAAGCAAACGTGTATCGATTCAATAAAAGCACCTTATGGTTCTTTGCTAAGGCAAGTGTTGCAGCTGTGGTTATGGTGTTGGTTATTTTCCAATTTGATCCGACTACTGCGCAGTGGTTAGATTTATCTTTTATAGAGCGTAGTTACACATTGGCAAAATTGATTGTATTTGCAGCAATCTCGTATTTTATTTGCTTAGTTTTGCTAGGAATTCGCCCTTGGAAGATGAAAGCTGCAGTTTGAGTGCTGATTATGGACGCTAGCTGGTATATAATCCGCCCATTTACTCTCATGTGTCGTGTAAGATAATGGAATTAATTCGCGGTATTCATAATATATTGCCGAAGCATCATGGTTGCGTATTAACAATAGGCAACTTTGATGGGGTTCACCGTGGTCATGCGGAAGTGATTAGTCGCTTGGTAGCAAAGGCTGAACATTTAGGTTTACCTGCGGCAGTGATGACATTTGAACCACAACCACAAGAGTTATTTCAAGGTGAAGATGCACCTGCGCGCTTGAGCTTATTGCGCGATAAAATCGTTTTGCTCGATGAGCTAAAAGTCGATCGCTTGTTATGTGTTAACTTTAATAAGAAGTTTGCTAGTTATAGCGCCGAAGATTTTATTGAGCAATTATTGGTTAAGGCGCTAGGCGTAAAGTATTTAGTTGTTGGTGATGATTTCTGCTTTGGTAAACAACGCCAAGGCAATTTTAATATGCTGCGTAAGGCCGGTGAAAAACACGGATTTGCAGTCGTCAGCACACAAAGCTTTATTTTGGGCGATAAGCGCGTAAGCTCTACAGAAATAAGGCAGCAGCTTGCAAAAGGTAACCTAGAGCAAGCAAGGCGTTTGTTAGGACATCCATTTACATTAAGTGGACGTGTAGCTCATGGCCAAAAAATAGGGCGAACAATAGGTTTCCCTACAGCTAATATTGCGTTAAAACGTAAAGTAACACCGGTAAGAGGTGTGTTTGCGGTAAAGCTATATTGGGACAACAGCGATATATACGAAGGCGTTGCTAATGTTGGCTTTAGACCAACGGTAAATGGTCAGGTATGTCAGTTAGAAGTCCATTTGTTTGATTTTGATGGCGATCTATATGGGAAAGCTGTTGAAGTTGAGTTAGTGGCAAAGATCAGAGACGAGCAGCCATTCGGATCGTTAGATGCGCTGAAAAAACAAATTTTAGATGATGCCAATAGAGCGAAAGCCCTACTTGGTAGCGATGCAGGCTAATAGCTTAGCGAACAAAACGGTAAAGGATCAATGAGCGACTATAAATCTACTTTGAATTTGCCGGAAACAGAGTTTCCGATGCGTGGTAATTTGGCTAATCGTGAGCCAGAGATGTTAAAATCTTGGACCGAAAACGGACTGTACCAACAGATCCGTGAAAGCCGTAAAGATGCTAAACCGTTTATTTTGCATGATGGTCCTCCATATGCAAACGGCGACATTCATATTGGCCACTCAGTAAACAAAATTCTTAAAGATATTATTATTAAGTCAAAGACCATGTCTGGCTTTGATGCGCCATATATTCCTGGTTGGGATTGTCACGGTCTGCCTATCGAATTAAAAGTCGAGCAAAAAGTCGGTAAGCCTGGTCATAAGGTTACAGCAGCAGAATTCCGTCAAAAGTGTCGTGAATATGCGGCTAAGCAAGTTGACGGACAGCGTGATGACTTTATCCGTTTAGGTGTGTTTGCTGATTGGCAAAACCCGTACCTAACGATGGATTACAGCACTGAAGCTAACATCGTGCGCTCACTTTCTAAAGTGATTGATAGCGGCCACCTGCACAAAGGTGTTAAGCCAGTGCATTGGTGTACAGATTGTGGTTCAGCATTAGCAGAAGCTGAAGTTGAATACGAAGACAAAATGTCTCCAGCCATCGACGTTGCTTTCTCTGTTGTAGATAAGCCAGCTTTACTAGCCAAGTTTGGTCTAAGTGAATACGCACATAACATCTCAATGGTTATTTGGACTACAACACCTTGGACTTTACCTGCTAACCGCGCGCTAGCTGTGGGTGCAAATGTTGAATACACCTTAGTTGAGATGGTTAAAGAAGGCCAAGCGCAAGCATTAGTGTTAGCAACGGATCTATACGAGTCATGTGTTGAGCGTTTTGGCGCAGAGTCTCATACGGTACTAGGTACTGCTGCGGGTAGTGATTTAGAGCTACTACGCTTTAACCACCCATTCTACAGCTTTGATGTGCCAGTTATTTTAGGCGATCACGTGACAGTCGATTCTGGTACTGGTGTGGTTCATACCGCTCCTGGTCATGGTCAAGACGATTTCGTGGTTGGTCAAAAGTACGGTTTAGAAGTCGCTAACCCAGTAGGGGACAACGGCGTTTATAAAGCGGATACAGAAATCTTCGCTGGTTTGCATGTATTTAAAGCGAACAAAAACGTTGTTGAGCTATTAGAAGAGAAAGGCGCGCTACTTAATCATGTACAGATTAAGCATAGCTACCCGCATTGCTGGCGCCACAAAACACCTATTATCTTCCGCGCAACGCCACAGTGGTTCATTTCTATGGATCAAAAAGGTTTGCGTCAACAAGCACTAGGTGAAATTGAACAAACTCAATGGATCCCAGATTGGGGACAAAGCCGCATCGAGAAGATGGTTGAAAACCGTCCTGACTGGTGTATTTCACGTCAACGTACGTGGGGTGTGCCTATCACTTTGTTTGTACACCGTGAAACTGAAGAGTTACACCCAGACAGCGTGTCTTTGATGGAGCGCGTAGCTGCTCGTATCGAACAAGAAGGCATTCAAGCTTGGTGGGATCTAGACGCATCTGAACTATTAGGTGATGAAGCTGACCAATACCGCAAAGTGACTGACACATTAGACGTTTGGTATGACTCAGGTTCTACGTTCTCGTCAGTGGTTGCATCACGTCCAGAGTTTAACGGTCATCCAATTGATCTATACCTTGAAGGTAGCGATCAACACCGTGGTTGGTTTATGTCGTCGCTAATGATTTCAACGGCGATGAACGGCAAAGCACCTTACAAGCAAGTATTGACTCACGGTTTCACTGTTGATGGTCAAGGCCGTAAGATGTCTAAGTCTGTGGGTAACGTGATTGCTCCGCAGCATGTAACTAATAAATTAGGTGCAGATATTCTACGCCTATGGGTTGCTGCAACAGACTACAGCGGTGAGATGACAGTTTCTGATCAGATCCTAAACCGCAGCGCTGACGCATACCGCCGTATTCGTAACACAGCTCGCTTCCTACTGGCTAACATCAATGGCTTTAACCCTGCAACCGATATGGTTGCGGTTGAAGATATGGTTGCCTTGGACCGCTGGGTTGTTCGCCGTGCAGCAGCATTGCAGCAAGAGTTATTGGAAGCGTACGAACAGTACAACTTCCATTTAGTGACGCAAAAGCTAATGCAGTTCTGCTCAGTTGAACTAGGTAGTTTCTACTTAGATATCATTAAAGACCGTCAGTACACTGCAAAAGAAGATAGCAACGCACGTCGTAGCTGTCAGTCTGCACTGTATCTGATCTCTGAAGCTATGGTGCGCTGGATTGCGCCAATTCTAAGCTTCACTGCTGATGAAATCTGGAAACTACTTCCTGGCGAGCGCGGTGAATATGTATTTACCGAAACTTGGTACGAAGGCCTTAAGTCTGTGACGCTTGAGTCAGATTTAAGCGATGAGTACTGGGAACAATTACTTGCCGTTCGCGCTGAAGTGAACAAAGTGATTGAAAACGCACGTCGTGAAAAGCAAGTGGGTGGTTCACTTGAAGCTGAAGTAACCTTGTACGCTGATGAAGCGCTGCAAGCTGCGCTTGAGAATTTAGGTGATGAGTTACGCTTTGTGTTGCTAACTTCTAAGACAGAAGTTGTTGCGTTAGCATCTGCACCAGCAGATGCAATCGAGACTGAACTTGCTTCACTTAAACTTAGCCTGAAGAAGTCTGAAGCTGAGAAGTGTGAACGTTGCTGGCACCATAGAGAAGATGTTGGCACAGTTGCTGAGCATCCAACATTATGTGCTCGCTGCGTAACAAACATTGAAGGCGATGGCGAAACTCGTCAGTTTGCCTAATCAAGCAATAGCAACGGCTCTTTTATAGGGCCGTTGTTTTTTTATCAGTTAATTTTGTATTGTTTATCAAAATCTTAAATTATACGAGTTGATGCTATCTATGGAAAAGGAACATTTAATGCCAACTAACTGGAAAGACAGTGGCTTGCGTTGGTATTGGGTAGTTGTGTTGGTATTTCTTGCCGATCAGATATCTAAACAATGGGTATTATCAAACTTTGAGTTATATGAGTCGATTCAGTTATTACCTGTTTTTAACTTTACCTATGTGCGTAACTACGGTGCGGCCTTTAGCTTTTTAAGTGATGCGGGTGGTTGGCAACGCTGGTTGTTTACCTTTGTTGCTGTAGGTTTTAGTGTGCTACTGTCGGTTTGGCTGCGTCAGCAACCAAGTAAGATGTGGCGTTTAAATCTGGCTTATACTTTAGTTATTGGCGGTGCACTAGGTAACCTTATCGACCGTTTACAGCATGGATATGTTGTCGACTTTTTAGATTTCTATTGGAATACTAGCCATTTCCCTGCATTTAATATCGCTGATTCAGCGATTTGTGTCGGTGCAGCGCTTATCATTTTGGACTCATTTGTTGCGGGCAAAGATGATAAAAAAGCAGATGGTATAAAGGAGTAACTTAGGTGTCAGAAATGCATTCAATTTTATGTCATATGAACATTGTACTGGAAGATGGCTCGACAGCTGAAAGTACACGTTCAAGCGGAAAACCGGCGCGCTTTAATGTTGGCGATGAAAGCTTAAGTCCAGCATTTGAGGCTGAGATTATTAATCTTAAACAAGGTGATAAGCACAGCTTTACATTGCAAGCAGCAGATACCTTTGGCGAGTCTAATCCAGATGCTGTGCATCATATGGATAAAAGTCGTTTTCCTGCCGATATGGCACTTGAACCGGGTGTTATCGTGAGTTTTGCTGGCCCTGGTGGTAGTGAAATTCCTGGCATGGTGAGAGATGTTGTTGGTGACTCTGTGACAATTGATTTGAATCATCCTTTGGCAGGACAAGTGCTTACTTTTGAACTTGAAGTAGTACAGGTACTTTAATTATGAATATCCTTCTGGCAAATCCACGTGGTTTTTGTGCTGGTGTAGATCGTGCTATTAGCATTGTTGAGCGAGCATTAGAACTGTTTTCACCACCAATTTATGTACGACACGAAGTGGTACATAATCGTTATGTAGTGCAAAACCTAAAAGATCGTGGTGCTGTATTTGTTGAAGAACTGGATCAAGTGCCTGACGATAGCATTGTTATCTTTAGTGCTCATGGTGTTTCTCAAGCTGTGCGACGCGAAGCTAAAAGTCGTGGTTTAAAAGTCTTTGATGCGACTTGTCCTTTAGTCACTAAAGTTCACCTGCAGGTTACTCGTGCTAGCCGTAAAGGTATTGAATGTATCTTAATTGGTCATGCTGGACACCCAGAGGTGGAAGGGACTATGGGCCAATATGACAATCCTGAAGGTGGTGTTCACTTAGTTGAGTCGCCTGAAGATGTTGCCAAACTTGTGGTTAAAGATCCTGACAATTTATGTTTTGTTACTCAAACTACATTGTCGATGGATGACACTGCAGATGTAATCGCATCTCTACAAAAGAAGTACCCTTCAATTGAAGGGCCACGTAAAGACGATATCTGCTATGCAACGCAAAACCGTCAAGATGCTGTGCGCAATGTGTCAGAGCAGGTAGAGCTGTTTATTGTCGTTGGCTCAAAAAATAGCTCGAACTCTAACAGACTGCGTGAATTAGCTGAAAAGAAAGGTACCCAAGCTTTCTTAGTGGATAACGCTGATGATGTTGATGCAAGTTGGTTTAACGGTGTGCAGCGAGTGGCTGTTACTGCAGGTGCTTCAGCTCCTGAGGTACTCGTTAAACAGGTTGTTGATGCTATCGCTAATATGGCGCCAAGTGTGGTGACAGAGGTTGAAGGTCGCTTAGAGGATACAGTGTTTGCTGTTCCTGCTGAGTTGAGATAAATCTAGCGAACTAGCTTAACCCAGATTATGTAACATAAAACAGAGGCCTTAGGCCTCTTTTTTTTCGCTTTAAATTCAGCTGTTTTCATTCAAAGGCTACAAATTTACTTACTAGATTTGGCTAATGTTAGACTGTTTTGCTCTTAGCATGTATGCTAAAGGTGGATTATAAGTAGCAGATTTGAAACGACAAAGTAATGTCTTGGTGTCAATTAAGTGGCGCGCTATTGGGGGCGATATGATGGTGAATGAGAAAGGCTTTTCCTTAATTGAGGTATTAGTTGCTTTAGTCATTCTGGTTATCGGACTCGTGGGTGTTTTTAATCTTCACTTAGTGTCTAAACGTGGCAGTTTCGAGTCATTTCAACAAACACAAGCTTCATATTTTGCGCAAGACATTATTAATCGAATGAAACTTAATCGTAGTCAGTTAACAGCATATAGCGGCACATATAGTGGCACGCTAGCTCAACCAGCAACTGCTTGTGATGTCGCTATCGGCGCAAACGTTGTGTGCACGGTCAACCAAACTCTGTTGTGGGACCTTTATAAATGGGAGCAACAAATGCTGGGTAGTGCTGAGGTCAATAATCATTCGACAAATGTTGGCGGACTAGATAAACCAACCGCATGTATCCTGGCTCAAGGGAATGGAGATGTAACTGTCGTGATTACTTGGCGTGGGATCCGCAAAGTATCAGATGGTGCAATAAATCATAGTGATGCTTTAGTTCGTGGCTGTGGTACTGCCGGTGACAGACGCCGCGCCTATAGTGTTAATACTGTGATTATTTAAGGTATTAAGAATGGATCTAGGTCGCTTAAGTCAAAAAGGTTTGTCTCTCGTAGAGTTAATGGTCGCTATGGTTGTGGGGCTATTTCTTACCGCTGGAATATTCTCGATGTTTGTCATGTCAGCTACTAATGTGACCACGACCAGTCAATTTAATCAGTTACAAGAGAACGGCAGAATTGCGCTTTGGCTTATTGAGCGTGATGTTAGCCAGCTAGGGTTTATGGGCGATCTAACGGGTATTGGTTTAGAGGTCGGTAGGAACCTTGATATCAATGCTGCAGCCGTTGCTGCAGGTAATGATTGCATTGGTGATGGCGTTAACAACGGCTCTTTTCCTGCTGTAGTCCCTGCACATTTTCGTCGATTATGGGGTTATGAAAGTGGCGTATCAGCCAACTCTCTTTCTTGTTTAACCAGTGTACGCTCGGCTACCGATGTATTACAAATTAAAAGGTTAGCGGGGCCTGAAGTCGCCACGCCTAATGACTCTAATAGATATTACCTTGCGACTAACTCTCAACAGGGCGTTTTATTTAGTGGTGATCAAACCGCACCAGTTCTTACCAATGGTCGTTATTGGGAGTATTTACACCATGTTTATTACATTGAAGATGAAGCCGGTACGCCTGTGTTGAAGCGTCGCGTACTTCGCAATGGTGGCATGAAAACCTCCGCTAGCTATGAACAGTTGGTTGAGGGCGTTGAGAATATGCGCGTCTTATATGGGTTTGATAGTAACGGTGATAATAGCGCAGATAGCTATATGCCTGTGCAAAATGTAACAGATCTAATGTGGGATAACAGTTTAGCTCAGCGGGTGGTTTCTTTAAGGATATTTATGTTGATCCGCTCACTGGAGGCTGACAGCAGCTATATTAACAACAATAGTTATACACTTGGTGACAAAACGATTGTAGCACCGGGTGATAATTTTAGGCGCAAAGTTGTATCAACGACATTGGTTTTGGAAAACCCAATCATAAGCGCTAACTAGAGGCTGATTATGAATAAGCAAAAAGGAATGGTGCTGTTTTTGTCATTAATAGTGTTAATTATTATGACAGTAATTGGTGTTGCATTGGCAGTGAACTCCAATCAATCAATGAAAATGGCTGGAGCAGGTTCTGAAAGAATCGAAGCGATGACGGCAGCGCATGGCGCCCAAGACCGCGCTATTTCGCTTAATGAAGGTGCGACTTTAATTAACTTAACCAATACCTTAGTGACTAACGATGCAGCGCTTGGCGTAACAAATACTTTAGAGCCTGTAGCGAGTGGTTGCCAGCGTGTAGTCAAAGCCCACGGAGCGAGTATTGGCTGTAATCGAATTGATATTTCGAGTACGGCAGTTTTTGGGCGAAATGACCTCGGGCAGCTAACGGTTGTTGTTGGCATAGAACAAGAATTTACAACAGGGAGTTAGTCATGCCGTGGATTAAACGACTTCTGTGTGCTTCTGCAGCATGTACAGTGATGCTATCTGGAATGAGTTTTAGCGATGATACAGAGCTTTATGTATTTGAATCGACGGCTCGGTCCGGTTCTCGTCCACAGGTTTTAATTATTTTTGATAACTCTGGGAGTATGAGTACTAACGAGAGTACAGACTCCTTTTATCCAAGAGGCGATGAAAACTTAGGTGGTTCAACCAAATTATTTTATAGCAAAGGCGCGGGAGTCCCTGATTTATCAAGCCCAAACTTTATACAAAACAAGATTAACGGTTGTAAGCGTTCGAAAACCTACCTAAAAGACTATGGCTTTTTTACCGGATTTATACGTGAGTATAGCTTTGTTGGTGAAAATGGTACCTGGTCAGAGTTGCCAGACTCCCTTGCCACAACAGTAACTCATACTGATTGCTTTGAAGATTTTGAAGACTCTAGCAGTGTTAATTATAAAAATGCTAAAGATATTCCCGAGGGCCTTCCGGTTGATAGCTTAGGCTCTTCAGCATCGCCTGAACCTTATACATTGGTGTCATCTAGTTCGAGCACAACAGATAAAGACGCTGCATTAAACAAGGCTTTGTTAACTAATTTCGGCATAGGTAAGTCTGTCACGTTTTATACTGAAAAGTATGTAACCTGGTACCACAGCACTAAGTCACAGCAAAATATTTCTAGGCTTGAGATTGCTCAACGAGTCATGGAGGATACCGTAGTTACCACCCCTAGTGTCGATTTCGGTCTTGCAGTATTTAACTACAATGATGGCAGCAGTGATGATGGCGGCCGCATAATTTCAGGAATAAAGCGCCTCAACACGGTTGAGAAAAAGTCATTAATTACAACTATTGGTAATTTAAATGCAGAGACATGGACGCCACTGTGTGAAACCTTGTATGAAGCATACCGATACTTTGGCGGCGGTGCTCCTCACTTTGCTCTAGAAGCGGGCAGTGCGTCACCAGCCAGAGATCAAAGTATAGAAAAAAACAGTAAATATATATCGCCATTTGTTGGAAGCCAGTGTTCAGATAGAGCATACGTGGTTTACATAACAGATGGTGCTCCGACTCGAGATAGTGCCGCGAATTCAAAGATTAGAGCATTAGCTGGCTACGACTCAGATAATATTGTTGACAATAGTTACTTGCCCGCTCTTGCCAGCATCATGAATAATAAAGATATTAACACCTCAGTAGATGGTGAGCAGTTTGTAACCACATTTACCATTGGTTTTAGTGATGGGGCTGCAAGTGCAGAGCCTATCTTAAAGAAAGCCGCTGAGTTGGGCGGCGGTAAATACTTTGCCGCAAGTGATGCATCGGCGCTACAAGCTGCGCTTTCACAGGTTTTTTCACAGATCTTAGAGACCAACGCGAGTTTTACCTCGCCTTCAATTGCAAGTAATAATTTTGACCGCACACAGACATTCGATTCTGCCTATTACGCTATGTTCTTACCTAATAAAGGCGCGCGTTGGATGGGGAATATTAAGAAGTTTAAAGTAACGGGCAGTGGCGATATTGTCGATAAAAACGGTGCATTAGCGATTGACGATGATGGCAATCTGAAGTCTTCTGCTTGTTCATATTGGACTCCGGATGCAGTGTGTGCAGCTACGTCAAATGGCGGTGACGGTAACGATGTACGTACTGGCGGCGCTGCTCATACTATCAGAGCAACAAATTCTAGAACCTTGTACGGTAATTTCGGTACTAACGGTGCATTGACCAGTTTTAGTAAAGCCAATGCTCAGCAGGTGGCTGGTAGTGAAGGCTTATTGGCTGACTTTATGGGCGTAAACTCAAGTCAATTAGCTGAAATGTTTAACTGGGCGGCTGGAGCCGACAGTGACGATGATAATAATGATTCGAGCACAACTGATAAACGCGAGGATATATTTGGCGACCCTTTGCACTCAAAGCCTTTAGCGATTAACTTTGGTAGCCAAGGCTCTCCCGATATTAGAGTGTTAGTAGGCACCAACCATGGTTTTTTGCATATGCTCAAAGACACTGGGGATAATGTTGAAGAGTCCTGGGCATTCATGCCTTACGAGTTGCTTTCTAATATTGCTGAATTACGCGCTAATATTCCAACCGGTGTGCATTCTGTCTACGGCTTAGATTCATCACCTGTGGCTTATGTTGAGCAAAATGCAAGTGGTGGTGTGAATAAAGCTTGGTTATTTGTAGGTATGCGCCGTGGTGGTAAATCTTATTATGCGCTGGATATTACTAATCCCGACTCGCCTAGTTTTATGTGGAAAATAGACCCTGATTCAACAGGCATGGGGGAGTTAGGCCAAACGTGGGCCGAACCTGTGGTAACAAGGATCCCCGGTTGGCCGCTAGGGAATACTAACCCCGCTAATGCTAAGCCCGTGATTATATTTGGTGCTGGGTACTCGCCATCAACAAAAGACTCTGCAGCGGTTGGCAGCAATGATACACAAGGTCGAGGTGTATTTATTGTTGATGCCGAAACTGGCGCACTAGTTCATGCCTTTGGACCCACAAGCAGCGGTAATACAACACTGCTACCAGGTATTGTTGACAGTGTACCGAACGCCGTCGCTGTGCTGGACTCTGATGGAGACTCGTTAAGTGATAGGATTTATGCCTCTGATACGGGGGGCAATGTTTGGCGTATGGATCTCCCTTCAGGTTCGCCATCGGATACGACAAGCCCTTGGACTGCCTACAAGTTTGCAGACTTAGGCGGCAATAGCTTGATAAATGATCGACGCTTCTTTGCGGAGCCTGTAGTAGCACAAACGGTATTTACCAACATAGCTGAGGTCAGTGTTACTGTTGACGGTAATACAACGACTACGACCACCTATCAAAATGTTCCCTATGATGCAGTAACGCTAGGTACGGGGCATAGACCGCACCCGAGTGATCTTAGCCGTTCAGATATGTTTTATGTGCTGCAAGACCGCAACGTGGTTAGCCGCTCATTTGGTGTTGCTGGCTATCCGGCTCCAAGTGCGTTAGTGCTGAGTGATTTATATAACGTGACCAGTGCCCCACCTTCATCTGATACTGAAAATATTAGCTTTGGCGGTAAACGGGGCTGGTATTACAGTTTTGCTGATTCTGGAGAAAAGAGCTTATCGGCATCATCAATTATTGAAGGGCGGGTTTACTTTACATCTTATGTTCCCGGTGACAACTCTGCCGCTAATCAATGTTTAGTCTCTGGAGTGGGTAGGCTCTATGGCTTTGACTTACATAAAGGTACGCGCTCGTATACCAAAGAGTATATAGAAATGGGAGAAAGAGTTCCTGATACGCCGCAACTTGTGATCCCGCCAAATGGTAATGATGACTCTTATATGTACCTTATAGGTATAGGTAAGGCGGGCGGGGATATGATTAAAGTGGATGATCCCAACAATACTGCAGATACTTGTTTACCTGGCGATGACAAATGCGTTGGTGGTGGGCCTGGAGTTAACCGAATTTATTATTATATCAATGAGTAGTTTATGAATAAAAAAGGCTTTAGCTTAATTGAGCTTATGATTGCAGTTGCGATCATGGGAATATTAGCCAGCGTGGCATATCCCTCTTATGTTCAATATGCTGCGAAAGGTGCGCGAGCTGACGGTTTAGCTGGCTTGATGAAAGTCGCGAACCTACAAGAACAATATTATTTAGACAATCGTCAATACGCTACGGATATGACAAAGCTGGGGCTAGCTGCAGATCCGTTTGTAGTTGAAAACGGCTTTTATAGTATTGACTCTACAGGTACAACTGGTTTCGTTGCTATCGCTACTGCATTAGGCGCTCAAGCAAGTCGAGATAGTGGCTGCAGTGCAATACAAATTACAGAGACGGGGGCTAAGACCCCATTGGAGTGTTGGGAATGATGCGATACATACCAGTAATACTCATGCTTCTAACTACAGCTGGATTTGCCGAAAGCACAGAAAAACAAGAGTATAAGTGCCATGTGATAACCAGTGTTGGCGACCAAGTGACGCTTTACCGCTGGCCTGTGGGAAAAATGAATTATTACATGCAAAGGCTGCCAATGAAAAAAGTACCTAAATCCGGTCCTGGTAGGCGCCCTTTGATAAAAGAGGTTGTTGAGTGTGTGGAAAGCGACGTACCGTTTAGTACTGCTGTTGCACAAAAGTTAGATGCCAATTTAGCTCGATAGATTAAGTATGTATTTCGGTGATTGAGGTTTTTATACTGACCACAGTTAATCTAACTTGTAACCAGAGTTTTAGTTTAGCTTGATAACTTGAATCTGTAATTCTTAATCATTAGCTAGTTAACGATTTGAGTTTATCAGTTGCTCTAAGGGGATTCTTATAGGGTGCTATGCTCAGTAAAAAGTTGAATTAACTACAAGTTACTGTACCTGTAGCAAACTTGCTTTTGCCGGAAACGCTAAGTTGTAGCGCCATTGATTCATCGCTTGATTTGCTACTAGGGCAATAGCTAAATATCCCAGAGTTAAAATTGCCAGAAATAAAGCCATCACTGCCAATAGTTATCGTGTTTTGGTCATAATCGATATAGTCATTGCTATTAAAGGCTGCAACATCAAGTAGCACTTGGTCTGTACCATCTATGGTGTTTAGCGTGCCATTATCAACAAAAACACTAAAACCACCTATCCAATTATTTCCACAGGTATTTGAGCTTAAAGGACATATTGTGATGCGAGTACCGTAACTAAGTGCATGGTTGCGGGCTAGCTGTATAGCTTGTTGGATACTACGAATATTGCTTTCTGCGCGATAGCCGTCATACATAGAAGTGAGAGAGGGGACACCAACGGTTAATAAAATAGCTGCAACAGCAATAGTCACCATGAGTTCAACTAGAGTAAATCCTGATTGTTTACTTAGCATTATAAAATGTCCCTAGTTGGCCGTATTCACCGATGACTATAAATAAATATTTCTGCGGTCAATACTAGCAAAGTCAAGCTGCTGGTTAAACTCTCTCTGTAATACTTATCATAGTTTGCCAAAAATCGTTCTGAGTTGATCAAATTCTTATACTGATTGGTATTAAGCGTTGATTGGAGCTGTGGGCTATGGGCATTGGATCGGTTTATTGGAGAATCGAATACGTCCTGATTGATTAACTATGACTGCACGCGAATATTCACTGTCTTGGGTATCAGGGCAATAGCGTAGAGTGCCATTAGTACCAGAAGCTAATCCTTCAGGCTGAAATCGAATAGCAGCTCTATTATAGCTAATATAATCATTAGGATTAAAAGGCCCTAAGGTATAAATAATTTGATCAACACCATCTAATCTATTAGTGACCCCAGAGTCTGTAAACACAGTGATATTGTTTTGCCAGTTTGCTGCACAGCTCTGCGCTTCCATAGGACATACCGTTACTCTTAATCCATATGCAACCGCATGATTTCTGGCAAGCTGTACCGATTGCTGAATTTTACGAATATTAGTGTCAGAACGGTTATGGGCATAAAGCGAAGTCAGTGATGGCGCTGAAACAGAAATTAATATTGTGGTGACTGCTAACGTAATCATCAGTTCAACTAGGGTAAAGCCTGCAAATTTTACTAGCATAAGCACTCCTCCATGAGTGAAAAAAGTATTTACATCCTATAAATACATCGACATTTGGATTTAGAAACTGCTCTGAGAATACTAAGTGTAGCTTTTGTTTAATTGAGGGGGAGATTTGATTGATAGTTTACTAGGTAAATTGAATAGCTATTCAATTGTTGTGCAGTCAAAGAACACTTTAGACTTCAGAGTTTTGTTACTGCATGGTAAGCTACTGCGCAATCAAATTGCGTCTTTCAGCAGGTTCTTAGGGAGTTTTACATGAAAAAAGTCGAAGCCATTATTAAACCATTTAAGTTAGATGATGTGCGCGAATCACTTGCTGATATCGGTATCACAGGCATGACAGTGTCAGAAGTTAAAGGCTTTGGTCGTCAGAAAGGGCATACAGAGCTATATCGTGGCGCTGAATATATGGTCGACTTTTTACCTAAGGTAAAGATTGAGCTAGTTATCCAAGATGAGCTGCTAGAGCAAGCTTTAGAAGTCATCGTTGATACTGCCCGTACAGGTAAGATTGGTGATGGCAAAATCTTTGTAACTGATGTTGAGCGTGTTATTCGTATCCGTACTGGTGAAGAAAACGAAGAAGCTGTTTAACTGTTATAACCTTTTCGCATTATCTAGCTAAATAGGTAATGCGAAAAAGTTTGGTGTTGTTTGGTCTATGTATACTAGGTTTGTGGCTGCGCTGTGGAGTCTCTTATCACTGGCTCAGGCAAGAATACCTTACCTGATTGCGCTGATTTCTCTTTGCGCTTTGCTATTAATAGTTCGGTAGCAATATGAGCAATTTGTTCATTCGGCTGATGAACCGTCGTTAGTTTAGGCCAAGTTTGACGAGAAAATGGGCTATCCTCGAAACCAACTATGGATATTTCAGCTGGAATATCAACGCCTTCAAGTCTAGCGGCAAATAACGCCCCTGCCGCAATTTCATCGTTACAAGCTACAATTGCACTTGGCCTAATATTTTGTTTAAGTAGAGTTTTAGCGCCTTGAACCCCAGACTCAAATGAGTATTTTCCGTCGATAATAAAATCTTCGTTGATAGCCAACTGATTGTTTAATAAAGCCTGTTTAAAGCCCGCTAAACGTTCTTTTGTTGATTCATGCTCATGATCACCGCTTAAAAATGCGATGTTTTTATGACCAAGATCTATCAGATGCTGCGTTATTGAAATGGCGCCAGACCTATCATTTACCAATACGGCTAAACCATTACCTGTTTCAACTTTCTCGCCTGCAATAATTCTGACATAACTTGCATCTATTTTATCTAATGCTGCCAAAATTACAGGGTCTTCAGATAGTGGCGGGGTAAGTACTAACCCCGATAAACGGTTATGTTTAACTAATGTTGTCAGCTCTTCGCATATATTGTCAGCTCTTGAATTGCATGGGTGAATAAGCAACTCATAACCGAGATCTTTACAGGCCGACAAAATACCATTTTGCATATCAATGATGTAGTAGGCATTGGGGTTATCATAAATAAAACCAATGACATAAGATTTTGTTCCGGCTAAATTTCTAGCGGCAAGATTAGGTTGATAGTTTAATTCTTTAATTGCAGAGTTAACTTTATCTATCGTCACCTGCTTTACAGAAGGCTCATTATTAGTAACTCGAGATACCGTTTTAATCGATACGCCAGCATATTTTGCGACATCATTGATGGTGACTTTCATGTTGTTGGACTCTGTTTAGTTAGTCATTTTTACTGCAATTTGTTGCAACTTAACGTTAACAACTGGCGTTTGTAGTAAGGCTATTTATCGGTATATTTACCAATATAGTGCGAAGTTTTAAGTCATTTAGCAATGAGAATTGGTCAACTTTTTAAGTTTCAACCCGCATTAGAAAAAAAAACCTTCTAGCCGTTACATTTTCTTACACACGTTAACCTACTGTATTTAATTAATAATTAATAATTGATCTGCATACTCCTGTTGCTCGAGCTGGGTGAAATGAATTTGTTGGTTATTTTGTTGTGGCGCGACTGTTAATAATTGTGTAATGTTTGCACTAGACATGACAGCGTTGTCATTCCGGTTCGGGAATGGTTATGGATATAAAAAAAGATAATAAGTTATGGAAGGGAAAACGAGATGCGACCATCAAACCTTAAGAAAAGTGTACTAGCTACAAATATCGCGCTAATGCTCGGAACTGCAGTCTCTATGTCTGCTGTTGCTGCTGAGGCGGATTCTGCACCTACAGCAGATGAAAATATTGAGAAAATTGAAGTGCGTGGTATGCGTGCTTCTATGAAAGCGTCAGTAAATGCGAAAAGATTTTCTGACTCAGTAGTTGATGCTGTAACAGCAGAAGATATTGGTAAGTTCCCAGATGGTGACGTGGGTGAATCACTTGGACGTATTCCTGGTGTTGCTGTAAACCGTCAGTTTGGCCAAGGTCAGCAAGTTTCTATTCGTGGTGCTTCAAGCCAGCTGACTCGTACTTTACTTAATGGACATGCCGTTGCATCTACAGGCTGGTTTGACCAACAAGCCATTGACCGTAGCTTTAACTACTCTTTGCTTCCGCCTCAATTGGTTAGCGGCATTGAGGTTTATAAATCATCACAAGCTGATATCACTGAAGGTGGTATTGGTGGTACGGTTATTGTTAAAACACGTAAGCCGCTAGATCTAGATGCAAATACAGTCTTTGTTAGTGCTAAAGGCGATTACGGTACAATTTCAGAAGAGATTGATCCTGAACTTTCTGGTCTTTATAGCTGGAAGAACGAAGATGAAAACTTCGGTATTTTAGTTTCTGGTGCAGGTTCACAAACTGAATACCAGCGTAATGGTATTGAGACTTTACTAGGTTGGGGCGAAATTGTGCCATCAACTTTTCAGCAAGACCGTGAGCGTACAGCATTTAACGTAGCAGCTCAGTATCGTCCTACTGATGCACTTGAGTTTGGTTTAACTTATACAGCGCTAGATCTTAAAGCAAACAATGCTAATACTTCGATTTTCTTATTCCCAACTCAACAGGGTGTAAGTACTTGTAATCAAACGAATGCTGCTGGTGTTTGTACTGATATTACTCATACAGGTGAAGGCGGATTTGCTTGGGCTCAAACATGGGCTCGTGAAGCTGAAATGACTTCAGATACTATCGATTTCGATTTCAACTTCGAAGCTGAAAACTTTACAGTAGAAGGTCGCGTAGGTAACACTACATCAGATGGTGGTACTAGCTTAACTTCTAACTACGGTAACTCTATCGGTCAGCCAGGTGACTTTGCCGGTCACTATGACGCTACTGGTAAGATTATTGATATTGATATTGCTAAGCAAAACTTTGGTGCTGAAGACTTTAATGGTCAGCTATCTACAGCTGCTTGGGCACTAAAAAAGCAGCCTAATACTGATGAAGAAACATATGCACAGTTAGATTTTACTATCCCGGTAGATTTAGGTGCAATCAGTTCATTTAAAACTGGTATTCGTTATGCTGATCATGATGTAACTCAACAAACTGATATTGCAACTGTAGGTGATATTGCAGTACGTGATGCTTCACATTACTACAATGGCACTATGTCATCAGGCGCTGGGTTTACACTACCTAAGCCAGATTTTGATGCAATGATTGCAGACGCAAATGCCGCTATTACAGGTTTCGAGCGTGACAAATCTGGTTATGGTACATTGAATGAAAAGAACCTTGCACTATATGCAATGGCTAGCTTTGAGTCTGAAGGTATTCGCGGTAACTTTGGTCTGCGTTATATCTCAACCGACGTTGAGTCTGATTATTATGAGCTGAGTGACACAGGTCAGTTTGCTGATAACTTAAGCACTGCTAAGTCAAGCTATAGCGATGTATTACCAAGTGTTAACGTTGCATTTGACTTAACTTCAGACCTTATTTTACGTACTTCTGCAGCGCAGGTTATCTCTCGTCCTAACTACTCTGAGTTATTCGCGACTTCAACACTTCCTGGTTTGAATGACGGTACTCCAGGTAATGAAAAGCTAAATCGCGGCTCTGTTTCACTTGACCCATTCAAAGCGACTCAAGCTGATGTGAGTTTAGAATGGTACTTTGGTGGTGAAGGTCTTGCAGCAGTAACTTACTTTATTAAAGACGTAAATTCTTTCATCTCTACTCGTCAAAAGCTTAATCAGCAAATTGGTATTGAAGATAATGACCTTATCGCTCAAGGCGGCAGCGCATGTGGTGTAGGCGTATACGATTGCTGGACTGTCAGTGAAAAGTATAACGCTACTGGTGGACGCATTGAAGGTGTGGAATTACAGCTTCAAGATTCATTTGAAAACGGTTTAGGTTACTCTGCTAACTATACGTATGCAGATGCTGGTTCACCAGCTGAAAACTATCCAGACCAAGTTGGCGTGTTCTCTGATTCTTCAAAGCACACAGTTAACTTAGTGGGTTACTACGAAATGGAGTCTTTCTCTGCGCGTCTAGCATATAACTGGCGCAGTGAGTACATGATGCGTGAACTACCAGGCTTCTACGGTAACCGTCAACATGAAGATTATGGAACACTTGATTTCAGTGCTTCTTACAGCGTGACAGAGTGGATGGATGTAACTTTTGAAGCTGTTAACCTAACTGAAGAAGATAGTGTACAAACTGGTGTTGCTCCGCTTGATGCAGAAGTTATCCCAGAGTTTAAAGCTGACTACCCTGTATGGAGCTTTGAAGGTGAAGCACGTTACAAAGTTGGCGTAGCATTCCGTTTCTAATATAAATAATATAGTTGTAACGAAAGCCCAGCATTTGCTGGGCTTTTTATTAAAAATCATATGATGTTTTTTAGAGCAGTCTCTTCGGAGATAACTTATTAGATTTAAGACTCCTTTTCAGCATAAATATAAGAGGTCGACCATGGATATTCAAAGGATAGCTATTGTTGGTGGAGGCACAGCAGGCTGGTTAGCTGCAAATCATTTAGGCCTGACGGCAATGGCGAGCAAGTCGTTATCAGTCACTTTGATTGAGTCTTCAGATATTCCAACCATAGGAGTCGGAGAGGGAACCGTTCCTGCTATCCGTAAGTCATTAAAACGCTTTGGGATCAGCGAAGCTGAGTTTATTAAGCGCTGTGATGTAACCTTTAAGCAGTCGATCAAGTTTGTTAATTGGTTAGATAAAAGCGTTTATGGCAAGAATAATTTTTATCATCACCTTTTTGATATGCCATCTGCAATGGGAGAAGCGCTGACACAAAAGTGGTTAGCTAAAAAACACGTTGCCTATGCTGGAACTGTGTCACCTCAACATGCTGTCTGTGAGGCCTATAAAGCACCAAAGAGCATTAGTGATCCAGAGTATGCCGGTGCTTTGGGTTACGCCTATCATCTTAATGCCGCAAAGTTTGCCGAGCTATTAGCTGAAAACGCAAAAGAGCGTTTTAGAGTTGAACATATAACTGCAAATGTGCAAGAGGTGATATTGGCAGAGAGTGGTGAGATTGAGTCTCTTATCACCGATACTGAAGGTAAATTAGATTTTGACTTCTATATTGATTGCAGTGGTTTTGCTTCCCTAATGATAGATAAAGCACTTAAAGTGCCTTTTATTGATAAGGCGGATCAATTATTTGTCGATAAAGCGGTTGTGGTGCAAGTACCGACTTCGACTAATGAAGTTATCCCTCCTTTTACGATTTCAACAGCACATCAAGCTGGCTGGATCTGGGATATAGCTTTAAGTAATCGCCGCGGTATTGGCTTTGTCTATAGCTCTAAATATATGGACGATGCAACTGCAGTTAGTAAGCTAGATACTTACTTGGATGGTAAATTATCTGAGCATCAGTTCAGAACTATTCCAATGACTGTAGGTTACCGAGAGCGGTCATGGGAGAAAAATTGTGTTGCATTGGGACTTGCTCAAGGCTTTTTAGAGCCCTTGGAAGCAACCTCGATTTTGTTGACTGATTTTGCCGCTGGCTTCTTGGCGAGTCGGTTTCCTAGGTCAGTAGAAGAACTACCAAGCATGGGTCAACGCTATAATAATGTAATGAGTTATGCGTGGGAACGGGTCGTTGATTTTATTAAGATGCATTATTGCCTTTCGGATCGCTCAGATTCAAAGTTTTGGACAGATAACCGTGATACAGCCACTATGTCAGATGAGCTATTGCAGCGATTAGCACTCTGGGAAAACTTTGTACCGAACCGAGAGGATTTCTTTAGTAAGTTTGAGGTCTTTGACTTAGAAAACTATCTTTATGTTCTTTATGGTATGCATTTTCCAACTAAAGTTGGGGGGAAGTCTGACGCAGAAGCGCAAATACCCACTGACTATCAGCAAAGGCTCGATAACATCTCGGCTCAGCTGGTGGCTAATCTACCACCGCAAAGAGAGTTACTAGAGAAAATAAAGCAATATGGATTACAAACAATTTAATCCTTTTGGGAGGCTGTTACCATTGTTGCCCATAAAGAGCTTGTAACTGTTGTTTATGAGGCGGAAAGTGTCGAGTGACAGTATTAAAGTAATGCTTAATACTATCGACACTAACGGCTTTTTCATTTACTAAAGGCTCCATCGCCACTTGATTAAAGCGTCCTTTACCAGCGAGTAAGCAATACCAACTTGGGGTCAAGTACGCTGTAAGGCTGTTGGTGTCGGCCAGTATTTGTTCTAAATCTCCAGTAGGTTGGTCCCATACATCGATAATTTTTCTCAATTTGCTTGAGCAAGTATCGATATTGCGAGCGTCAGACCAATACTGGCTATCGTCACGAGTATTTAAAAAGTAGTGAGCCTGAATATAGTCTTTAATCGCATCAAGCATGTTATTAATTTTAGTGTTGAAGCATTTTTTCTTCTGCTGGTTGTCACTAGAGTAACTGTTAATAAATTCCTCTAAAGTAAATTGCACTGACATTAGCGCAGTCGCTTCAAGTGGCTCGATAAAGCCCTGAGAAAGGCCAACAGCTAACACATTTTTATTCCAATGCTTTTCAACTCGGCCTAAACGCATAGATAAATGCTTTGCAGGCATTCCATTACAACTTACACCTATATGAGCCCTTAGTTCTGCTTCCGCATCTTCAGGAGTAATATGTTTAGACGAGTAAACATAGCCGTTACCATAGCGACTACTTAGGGGGATTTTCCATGCCCAGCCGCAACTTAATGCAGTTGACTCTGTGAATGGTGGAATCGGCTTCGTAAGATCTATGTTTGATGGGATTGCGATTGCACTGTCGTTTAGTAAGCCGTCAGCGTAGCTTTTATAAGCCGTTTTTAACGTCTTACTTATCAATAATGCACTAAAACCTGTGCAGTCGATAAATAACTCTGATTCAAGCTTCCGCCCTGATGCTGTTATTAGTTGTTTTATCTGATTACTGCTATTCATATTTACTTGGGTTACAGTATCGGATAGATGCACCACACCTAAATTTTTAGCTCTGTTTTTCAGGTATTCTCCTAATAAAGCTGAGTCAAAATGATAGCCATATTCCATAACACCATTTAGTTGAATAGTCGTTTTAGGAGAGCGGTTCTCCTTAGCAAGAAAACTCTGTAGCCAGTAATTATCTGGATGTTCATCAACTAAGAAGCCTTGGCGTCTTAAATCTGTATTATGGATAAATGCTTTACCTGTTTTAAGGTCAATGTTGGAGTAAAAAGGGTGGAAATAACTATTTTTAGATGAGGTTGATGCCCAATTTGGAAAACTAATACCACACTTATATGTAGCATTGCACTTTGGCATCCATTCTGATTCATCAATAGCAAGAGTTTCAAAAAAACGTTTTAATGCCGGAGTGGAACCTTCACCCACGCCAATTTTCGGGATCTCCACTGAATCCATTACAGTAATTTTGCAGCCTAAATGACCCCAAGCATGAAAAAGTAGGCTAGCGCTCATCCAGCCTGCAGTTCCACCACCGACAATGATTATTTCTTGAGGGGGAGCGGTCATCATAGTTAAAACCTATCTTTAGTTGAGAAAAGTAAGCTGCCGTCGGTGAAGAATTACATTACCTTCGGCAGACTTGGATATATTAGTGGGTTAGGTCGTATTTATTCTGTAGCTCGATAAGGCGTGATATCTGCTGCAGTGATACTAGATGTGCATAGATCAAAGGTAGCAAACCGTTAGCTTTTAATGAGAGGAAATCTTCGTCACTTAGTTGGTTTAAAGCCTGCTCATCAATAACGTAAACTCCATTAATATTAATCGGCTGTTTACTATTCAAAAGTTTTACTGTTAGTTGCTTTGCGGTGAATAAACTTTTTGATGCTAGTAGCTGGCAAACGTTTGTTGTTTGTTCATTCAAGGCTGCGATATCAAGAAGTGCTTCAGTACGTTTTTTTAAGAAGTCACTCTGCTCTTTGTTATCGTTAAAAAGGCGATTTCCTTGGTTTTCGACAGATGAAATAAGAGGGCTGTCAGTATCGACACATACAAGAACATTAGCGCCATCATTATCCGTTTTGACTAGTGAAAGAGGCGCATTGTTGAACCCCTTTGGGTAAACACTTGCTGGCCAGTTAGGTGTTTGACAATACAAATTTAAATCTGGTTTTATGCCCATCATTGCAACGGGGATAAACTGACCTGTTTCAGTATTTTTTACGAAAACAAGTGGGAACTCGGAAGCTAGATGATGGAACTCATGGAAAACCACCGGTATAAGGTGCTGATCAGAAAAGCGGCTAAAATCTTTAGAGTCGTTTATGCGCATTTGCAGATGGTGTTCAAAGTTCAGTGGAACGATATTTGCCATGTTGATTTACCTCTAATTATTATTTGTTTATTGAGTTTGACCTAAGTTTGAGTTTTTTATCTCAGCTAAAAAGTTGCTTCTTATTCCATTATTAATATCGCAACACCTGACAGAATGATCCAAGCCGCGAAAAATAGCTTTAATGTTTTTATCGGTAAAAATAGTGCAAGCTTTTTAGCCATAAGCGCTCCTAATACCGCCCCAGGGGCTGCTACGGCTACAACGCTAAAATAGGTATCGCTGTTGGCGCTAAAATGCAGCCCAGCTGTGCTCCATACTGTTGCGGCTGTCACAATTACGCCTGTTGCTACCGCTAACGTTGCTTCAACTCTTTTTAAAAGTAAATAGATAACAATGAGTTCGCCCACGCCAACGGACAACCAAGCGGTGATCATGCCGCCAAAATAAGTGATTGCCCCAAGAATTACCAAGTCCGCCTTTTTGATGCTAAAAGTTGGTTGTGAGCTATTACGCTTATTTGAGTGATTAAAGTGGTTAAAAAGAAGGGCGCAGCCAAGAGCAATAGAAAATAGGCTAAAAGATTGTTCTAGATTGTTGATAGAAGAAATGTTTAGTGCTTCTACAGTCCATAATCCAGCGATAGAAAGCGGTATTAATATGGCTAATAGAAGGGGGAGTTGTTGCCACTGTTGCTTTTGACTTTGCATATAATAGTGCAGCCAACTAATTGCACCTGTGGTCATGCCAAAACATTGTATTGCAAAAGATGTAGCCAAGCTTTGTTCGTTGCTAAAGCCTAAGCTATTAAAAGCGGGTATAAATATTACACCGCCACCGGCCCCAGTAGAGTTAGCAAAAATGGCACCTAATATGCCCAAGCCACAGTAGTGTAGGTATTGAGTTACTAACTCTATACCATCGGTTTTGCTATAAACAAATACAAACCAAAATGCTATCAACATCATAGCAATGGATATGTAAGTAATTGAATGCTCTTGCCGTTCTAGCCGCACTTGAATGTTAACCTCTAGCGTTATTTAAACCTTGCTCTCTTACTAAATAGCTTTGTTGAATTGACTCGATGTTATCAATTGTTGACAGCGTTGTCATGATATTGTTTCTTGCTTCTGTTTTATGCTTTGTAACCTTAGTTATACAGTTATTAAGTTTGTTCAGTTAAATAAAGAAATAAAAGTGTCAAAAAAATGTAGATATATTGTTCAAGTTTGTGTATGTTCATAAATGACAGCGTTGTCATCTGCTTGTGTGACAGGTTGTTTGTAAGGTCTACATGAAGAGGATGAGGTCTCCTACTTTATGTTTTTAAACAAACGAATATGTTTGTTACTCCTATATAGTCTCTCCCCAGAAACTATTGTGGGCCGAGTGTTTAATAGCACTCGGCCATTTTTTTCAAAAGGCCATAATAATTATAAGCTTAAAGATATTTTTACCTGCTATAGCATCGAAGCGTTAACGTCTATTTTCAGGTTTTAAGTGGAGTACTAAAAGATGATTAAAACACGTTTTTTCATAGTACTGATGCTGTTTCCAGTCCTTATCTCAAGTCATGCCGTTGGCGCAAAGACGGTAAACACCACCATTCCTGATAGCTGGCAATTACAGCTTATGAATGCTGCATTAAATAGAGTTGATAGTGAGTATCAAGTCACCGAAATTACCACAGAAATGAACCAAAAACGCAAAGTTGAAGAGTCGCTAGCGGGGAACATTGATGTATTTTGGAGTATGACCTCATTACCACTTGAAGAGCAGCTTTTACCAATCCGTATTCCAATCTTTAAAGGCTTGCTCGGTAATCGATTACTTATCATCCGTAAAGAGTCGCAACAACAATTTAATGCCATTGCTAATCGCCAAGATTTTGCTGAATTTACAGCAGGGCAAAACCATTATTGGCCAGATGCCGACATTATTAAGTCTGCCAATTTACCTATCGTCACCAGCTATAAGTATAAGAACTTATACCCAATGTTAGAGGGGGGACGGTTCGACTACCTGGCCTTAGGCGCTCAAGAAATTTGGCAGGAGCTAAATAAGCACCCAGACCCTGCACTTAAAGTAGATGAGCGCGTACTACTGCAATATCGCTCTCCAGCTTATTTCTTTGTTTCACCGTCGCAGCCGCAATTAGCTAAAGATTTATTGCAAGGGTTAGAGGCCATGGTGACGGATGGCAGTTTTGATGAGCAATATAATCAGTACTTTAAAATCGAAGAGCTTTATGCAAAAGCTAATTTTAACCAGCGAGCTATTATTCGAATCGACACGCCAGGTTTACATAAGCTAACCCCGGTTAATCGCCCTGAATTATGGCTGGATTTGTTTGATATTGAGGGTGTGAATTAAATGAAATCTATCTCATTAAAAGTTCAGATTGGTTTAGCCAGCGCACTATTTATTGTCATTAGTATTTTATTCACGGCTGCCTATTGGCTGGAAAAATCTCGGTTGCAGCAAGAGTTTGTAGATTATCAAGCTAACTCATTAGCCAGCCTTGAAGTGACCTTGGCGCAGCCAGTATTCAATTATGATTTTGAGCAAATAGACGCGGTTTTATCTGCATTACTAAAATCACCGCAGATCTATGCTATTTCACTGCAAGACCATCGTGGCCAAGATATAGGTTCAGTGAAACAAAGTGCTGCAGTTAACGCTGATAATTTAAGCCAGCATACGCTTAACTTTACTAATAACGGTAAATCTACCGGCCAGATGGATATTACATTTTCAGCCTTATATATGCAGTCTGCATTGAGCGATTTATTAATGACTTATATGTTAATGGCTACCTTGATTCTATTGCTTAGCCTTGGCGCCATATACGTCATATTAAAGGTATTAGTAACAACTCCGTTGGCGCATATTGTTCATGCAATGGATGAAATAGCCTGTGGTGATGGCGATTTAAGTCATAAGTTACCTGTAGAAAGCCAAGATGAAGTGGGCCGGCTTGCCGCTTCATTTAATCAATTTGTCAGTCAGATCCATCAGAGTATTTCCAAAGTTAATGAGACCTCTGAACAGATCCTTAGCGATGCAGAGTCGCTTGGAAAACTATCAAGTGTTAACCATCAACGTGTTCAGTCACAGTTAGTCGATGCTGAAGCCGCTGTTACCGCGATGACGCAGCTAAATAGCCGCGCTAATGATGTTGCTGCTTATGCTGGGGCAACTGCAGATGCCGCCACAGATGCCGATAGAAAGGTCGAACATAGTTATAGTGAGTTTGACTCAGGGCTAGCATTAAGTGAGAGTCTTGCACAAGAGCTTACATTGTCGGCACAATCTGTTGAGCAGTTGCAGTTAGAAACCCAAAAGATTGATGAAGTAGTGGTAGTGATCAATGCAATTGCTGAGCAAACAAATTTACTAGCGCTAAATGCGGCTATTGAGGCGGCAAGAGCTGGAGAACAAGGCCGAGGTTTTGCGGTTGTAGCTGATGAGGTGAGAACCTTAGCAAGCCGCACACAACAAGCAACGGGTGAAATTCAGAAGATGATCCAGATGGTGCAGCTCAGTGTTAAAAACACAGTGCAAACCATGCATTCAAGCAAAAATATGTCAGATAAAGCTGTATTGCATTCAAACGAAATAAAATGCTTACTAACAAAAGTATCTGAAATTGTATCGAATATTAGCAATATGAACCTCGATGTTTCTGCTGCAGCTAAAGAGCAGACTGAAGTTACATCAAGTATATCCGTTAGCTTAAATGACTTAGTTGCCTCGTCTGGGGCGGCTTCAACGGATAGCGAAAGATTAGCTCAATCTAGCGATCGACTATTTCTACAGGGGGAGAGATTACGAGAGTTAGTTAAATCGTTCCGCTTATAAATAAGAATATAGAATAAGGAAAGTCATGAAGATTAAATTGGTCGTTGCAGCAGTTGCAATTGCAATGTCGGCAAGTGCGTGCTCAAAGAAGGAAGTCGATGAGCAAAGTGCCCCCGCGAGCGTTAGTGTAGAAGCCACTAACTCTGAGACTGGAATAACTCAAGCGCTGCTAAATAAAATGGGTGAAACATTGGATATACGCTATAGCGTTATCTCTAATGTTCCCGATGATAATTGTGACAAAGACGCAAGTGACGGCCGCTGCTTCCTCGCTGAAATTGATCTAACTTCAGCTATCGATATCGACAGTAAAGATTGGTCTATCTATTATTCGCAAATGCGGCCGATCCAAAGCATTGTTGGCGATGAGTTTGCGATCACTCGAGTGCAAGGTGATCTGCACAAAATAACACCTGCCGCGGGTTTTAAAGGCCTTAAAAAAGGTCAAACAACTACAATCCAATTTCGTGGAGAGCTTTGGCAATTATCTGAAATCGACGCTATGCCAAACTATTACATTGTTGCTGACGGTTTAGAACCGGTCATTATTCGTAGTACACAATTAGGCGTAGACCCTGAAACTGGGATGGAAGTACGCCCGTATGTTACCGCGTTCACTGACAGTGAAACCCAATATAAGCGCCGCGAGACAGATAAACTTGAATGGGCAACAAGTAGCGTACTGTACAAAAATAACCTCGACACACCGGTTAATGCTGCATTAGCTACTAATAGCATTTTACCCACGCCAACCAAGCTAGCAGTTAAAGCTGATAAGCCTGCAGTTTCATTAAAACCGGGGTTAAACCTGCTGTTCAATGACGTTGAACCGTCAGTTGTTGAAGCGGCTTTACAAAGGCTTGCACGTATTGGTGTAGGTCAAAGCGAGCAAGGTATTCAGACAGAGTTATTACCATTAACTTCAAGTACTGCTGCAGGCCAGTATCATTTGGATATTTCGGCAGACAAGATCCAAATCTTTGCCGCAGATAACGCTGGTTTCTCTTACGGTTTAGCCTCAATAGCGGCTTTAGTTGATGCCAATGAACTGACCGTCAGTCCTGTCATAGTAAGCGATTCTCCTCGCTATGACTTTCGTGGCATGCATGTTGATGTTTCACGTAACTTCCATAGTAAGCAGTTAATTCTAGATCTGTTAGATCAAATGGCAGCCTATAAGCTAAATAAGTTACATCTTCATATGGCTGATGATGAAGGTTGGCGTTTAGAAATTGACGGTCTACCAGAGTTAACAGAGGTGGGCAGCAAGCGTTGTCACGACCTAAATGAAGATACTTGTTTATTGCCACAACTTGGTAGTGGGCCATTTAGCGACGCTAAAGTGAATGGTTACTACAGCAAAGCAGATTATATCGAAATTCTTAAATACGCGAACGCAAGACAAATACAGGTGATCCCATCGATGGATATGCCTGGACATTCTCGCGCGGCGATTAAGTCGATGGAGTCAAGGTACCGTAAGTTAGTTGCCCAAGGTGACCAGCAAGCGGCAGATCAATTTTTGCTATCTGACAGCCAAGACGAAACCGTTTACTCATCAATCCAGTATTACAATGACAACACCTTAAATGTGTGTATGGAGTCCACCTTCACCTTTATTGATAAGGTGATTGATGAAATAGCGGCTATGCACAAAGCGGCAGGTGTGCCACTTGATTTATATCATATAGGTGCTGATGAAACCGCAGGGGCTTGGATTGAGTCTCCGCTTTGTAAGGCTTTTGTCGCAAATAATGACAAAGGAGTCACTAGCATGGACGAGCTAGGGGCATACTTTATCGAAAGAACCGCTAAGTTATTGGCTGATAAAGGTATAGAAGCTGCGGGCTGGAGTGATGGTATGAGCCATACTCGTCCGGAGAATATGCCAAGCAAAGCGCAGTCTAATATCTGGGATGTTGTTGCCCATGGCGGACACAAGCGAGCACATCAACAAGCAAACTTGGGTTGGCATGCGGTATTAAGTCAGCCAGAAGTTTTGTATTTTGACTTCCCTTATGAGGCAGACCCTAAAGAGCATGGCTATTACTGGGCGAGCCGCAATACTAACTCAAAAAAGATCCACAGCTTTATGCCGGGGAACTTGCCGGCAAATGCAGAGCAGTGGACCGATATTGAGAATCTGCCATTTGAGGCTGACGATACCATTCAAAAAGATGAATCAGGTAAAGTCACCAGTAGCCCATTAAAACAGTCTATCGGTTTTGCAGGGATCCAAGGTCAGCTTTGGAGTGAGACCGTCCGCAGTGATGATGTGGCTGAATACATGATGTACCCAAGGGTGCTAATGCTAGCTGAGCGAGCATGGCATAAGCCTGAATGGGAAGTGGCTTATCAGTATCAAGGCGCGGTTTACAATCAGCAGAGCGGTTTCTTTACTCAAGAGATGCGCCAAGCTCAGGCTGAAGACTGGTATCGAGTCGCCAACACTGTAGGTGCTAAAGAGCTGCTTAAGTTAGATAAAGCCGATATTGCTTATCGTGTACCGACTCCAGGTGCAGTAATAAAAGACGGTAAGCTGTTTGCCAATGTGATTTTCCCTGGGCTTGATATTGAATATCGCACAACTGGAGGCGATTGGTTGGCATATAAAGAGGGCATTGAGGTTACTGCTCCTGTTGAAGTGCGAGTGATTGCTGCTGACGGTAAGCGTAAAGGGCGTACTCTCGTTGTTAAATAACAAATGCCTAACAGGTGTTTATGTTAGGCATGTAAGTAATAACTAAGCTTGAACGCGGCAGCATCTTTGGTGTTGCTGCGTTTTTTATGTTTTGTTTGGCAAGTTTAAAAAACAAATGACAACGCTGTCATTATTGTTGTAACATGGAATTAACTTAGTGGCTTTTATATAAAGTCTACACCCATTCTGCAGTTGAAGAATGAGAACGATAAAGAGGTCTGTCATGGGCATGAGCCAGACGAAAGAAGAGTCCCTTTACATAGGGATCGACGGCGGCGGTAGCAAGTGCCGTGCAACTATTTACACTAGTGACTATCGTATATTAGGCACTGGAGTCGCGGGTCGCGCGAATCCACTTCATGGCCTAGCTCAAACGTTTCAATCAATTGAAGAGTCAACTCAGCTTGCATTAGCTGATGCAGGCTTAGCGCCAAGTGATAGCAAACGCTTAATCGCCGGTCTAGGTTTAGCGGGCGTTAATGTGCCGAGGTTGTATCAAGATATCGCCAATTGGCAACATCCATTTGCGAGTATGTATTTAACTACCGATCTGCACACTGCATGTATTGGCGCTCATCAAGGCGAAGAGGGCGCTGTAATCATTACTGGCACTGGCTCTTGTGGTTATGCGCGAGTTGCAGAACAAGAGCTATTTCTTGGTGGTCACGGATTTGCACTTGGTGATAAAGGCAGTGGAGCATGGTTAGGCCTTAAAGCGGGTGAGTGCGCGTTACTAGATCTAGATGGTTTTGGTGAGAAAACACTGCTTAGCCAACGCTTGTTTGATTATTTCGGCGTTAATAACGCATTAGGCATTGTTGAGAATTTGGCTGGCCAGTCATCAAGTACTTACGCCAAATTAGCAAGAGTTGTATTTGAAAGCGCTTCAGAAAAAGATAGTGTTGCTTTAGATATCGTTACTGAAGGCGCCGGTTATATTAGTGAGTTAGCTCGAAAACTATTTGCGATTAATCCGCCACGGTTTTCAATGATTGGCGGTTTAGCTGAGCCATTGTCACCTTGGCTTGATGAAGATGTGTTAGCTAAAACATCTCCTATTTTACAGCCACCAGAGTGGGGCGCAGCCTTCTTTGCAAAGCAGCAGCAGCACGCCAAAGCCTAACTAAATTAACTCTATGTATCGCGGCTTGATGTTATCGCCGCAGCATATTTTAGTAAGTGAGAATAAGATGAAACAGACGATAATTGCAGATCGCGTGTTCGATGGACAAAGCTTCCATACTGACTTGCCAATCACGTTTGAAGACGGCCATATCGTGGCATTTGATACCGCACAAGGTGCGAACGAGTCGCGGGTAAATGGTTTGATTACGCCAGGTTTCATTGACGTCCAAGTTAATGGCGGCGGTGGGGTGTTATTTAATGCGTCTCCAAGTGTGCAAGGCATTGCTGAAATTGGTCAGGCCCATGCAAAGTTTGGTACTACCGCTTTTTTACCAACATTAATTACTGACGATGTAAGTGTAATGCATCAAGCTGCTGATGCAGTTGCTGCAGCGCTTGAAGCGAAAACTGCAGGTGTCGTTGGTGTACATTTTGAAGGGCCGCATTTAAGTGTGCCTAAAAAAGGCGTTCACCCACAACCTTTCATTCGCCGTATTTCAGATGCTGAGTTAGATATATTCTGTCGCCAAGATCTAGGTATAAAAGTGGTTACTCTTGCCCCTGAAAATGTTTCTACAGATGTTATTAAGGCATTGGTCGATGCGGGTGTGAAAGTCTGTTTAGGTCATTCAAACGCTGATTATGACACTGTAAAGGCTGCACTTGCTGCTGGTGCCAATGGCTTTACCCATCTATTTAATGCAATGTCGCCATTGGATTCGAGAAACCCAGGTATGGTTGGCGCTGCGCTTGAAAGTAAAGATGCTTGGTGCGGCTTAATTGTTGACGGCCATCATGTTCATCCAGCCTCAGCGCGGGTAGCGATTAATGCAAAACCTAAAGGCAAAGTCATGCTAGTAACAGATGCTATGCCGCCTGTAGGGCTTGATGATGAAGTTAGCTTTGAGCTTTTCGGTACTCAAGTATTAAGAGTGGGCGATAGGCTTAACGCCGTCACCGGTGAGTTAGCGGGCTGTGTGCTTGATATGGCAGGCGCTGTCGCTAATAGCATTAATATGCTGGGGTTAACTCCTGATGAAGCAATACGCATGGCGTCGCTTTATCCTGCTCAATATCTTGGTTTAAGTGATAAAATGGGCACTCTAACGATAGGCAGTCGTGCTGATCTAGTGCTTGTTGACGATAACTATAAAGTGGGGCGTACCTACATTGGTGGTGAGCTGGTCTTTAAAGGTTAGTGATTGCTTGTGAATAAAAGACAAGTGTTAGCACTGTTAACAAGAGCTAGATAAAACAATATAAGCCTCTGTAGTGACAACTAAAGAGGCTTTGCTTTATCTTGATAAAGCCAAACTAAAAATAATATAAAAGGCAGTTTAGATGACAACAATAATTAATAATTCGTCAGCTGACTCTACAACAAACTCTGCTAAGGTTGCTGAACAAGCTAATAGTAAGCCGGTAAAAAAACTCAGATTAAAATCACTTGATGCACTACGTGGTTTTGATATGTTCTGGATCTTAGGTGGCGAAGCTTTATTTGCGGCTTTACTTATCTTGACTGGCTGGGCAGGCTTTAAATGGTTCGATGCGCAAATGCATCACAGTGCTTGGCATGGCTTCACCTTCTACGATTTAATCTTTCCATTATTTATTTTCCTTTCTGGTGTAGCCCTTGGCTTATCGCCAAAGCGATTAGACAAGTTACCTTTATCTCAGCGTAAGCCTTTATATCAGCATGCGATTAAGCGACTGCTTTTATTGCTGCTGTTTGGAGTGATATACAACCATGGCTGGGGAACAGGTGCTCCTTTTGCAGCAGGTGAGATCCGTTATGCTAGTGTGCTCGGACGCATTGCTTTTGCATGGTTCTTCTGTGCTTTATTGGTTTGGCATACTAGTTTACGCACTCAAATTATTACAGCTATCGCCATTTTAATTGGTTATGCACTGCTGCAAGCTTTTCCTTTCATCACCTTAGATGATAGCGGTGCGTTTAGCGCAACCGGTTCTATTAACGCAGCGATTGATACGCTGTTATTACCGGGTATTACATATCAAGGCGCAGCAGTCGATCCAGAGGGGATTTTGTCGACGATACCAGCTGTTGTAAATGGTTTATTCGGTGTATTTGTTGGCCACTTTATTGTGAAGCCCCATGTAAAAGGTGAGTGGTTTAAGGTTGGGTTATTATCTGCTGCCGGTGTAGCTCTAGTTGCTATCGGCTGGTTAGTCTCGCCGCTTATTCCTGTTAATAAGACGCTGTGGACTAGCAGTTTTACTTTAGTCACTGCGGGATGGAGTATTTTGCTGTTAGCACTATTTTATGCCGTTATTGATGTGCTCAAAGTGCAAAAATGGGCGTTCTTTTTCACGGTCATTGGCTGTAACTCTATCGTGATTTATATCGCTAGCAGCATAGTTAACTGGAAGTACACCGCGCAGAGTGTTTTTGGCGGCGTAATCAACAGCTTTCCAGAAAATGCGCAAACGCTAATGGCAGTAATAGCATTATTATTGGTGCAGTGGTTAGTGCTGTACTGGATGTATAAACGTGGTGTATTCGTAAAGGTATAGTGCTTTTCTGTTCGCTGAACTGAAAAGATAAGACTCTAGTTGAGCATTCGAAATTTAGAGTCTTAGTGCATGGCTTTACAAACTATACGGCGTTTTACTCATTAGATTGAGCACCCAAAGAGGTTCAGTTGATCGATTAAGATAGAAGTAGAAGGCATCAATAAAATAAAATGACAGCGTTGTCTTTTTTTTCTCAATGTTTTAACATCGATGAAACAATGGTCTGGTAAAGGGATAAATCAGACGATAGTGAGCAACAAGGATTGGCACTGATACTTAGTGCAATAGCGAAATAATAAGCAGGCAGCAGCCTGTAATGCGAAGTAACAGTTAATGAAGGATGGGATAGCAGTTTAATCTGGTATCATCAAATTAATTACTATAATAAGCAGGTTAAATACATGACAGCAACGACTCAGGCTCAAGCTAGCCCAAAGAGCAGTTTACTGCCTATGACCATTATAGGTGTGCTCTTTTTTATCTTCGGATTTGTGACTTGGCTTAATGGCTCACTTATTCCATTTCTAAAAATTATTTGTGAGCTTAATGAATTCCAAGCGTTGTTTGTGACGTTTGCTTTTTATATTGCTTACACTGTGATGGCATTACCCATGTCATCGATACTGAAAAAGACCGGTTACAAGAATGGTATGGCAATAGGCCTAGCCATTATGGTGGTAGGTTCGTTGCTGTTTATTCCAGCAGCACAAAGCGCTAACTATATTTTATTCTTAGGTGCTTTGTTTGTACTTGGTACAGGTTTAACCATTTTACAAACAGCGTCTAACCCGTATGTAGTGCATATCGGCCCGAAAGAAAGTGCGGCAATGCGTATTAGTATTATGGGGCTAATTAATAAAGGTGCTGGCGTAATCGTACCAATATTATTTACTGCGTTAGTGTTATCTGGTTTTGAAAACTTTACAGCTGAACATCTAGCCGCACTTTCTGAAGCAGAGCGTCAGGCACAGATCAGTGAATTGTCATCACGCCTTGTAATGCCTTACGTATATATGGCGATTGCACTTGCATTCTTGATCGGCCTAGTTAAATTTTCTTCTCTACCAGAGTTAGAGTTCGAAGGTGAAGAAGAGCATCAAGAAAAGGGCAGCATCACTCATTTCCCACAAGTGGTATTAGGCGCAATTGCATTATTTGCTTATGTAGGTGTTGAAGTTATCGCTGGCGATACCATTGGTCTATACGGTGAAACGTTAGGGGTGAATAATTTCGCTTCACTAACATCATATACCATGGTGTTTATGGTGATAGGTTACATCATAGGTGTGACTTGTATTCCTAAGTTTATTAGCCAAGAAAAAGCACTATTAGGTTCAGCGCTTGCTGGTATTTTATGTGTTGCTGGTGCAGCGCTAGGATCTCGCGAAAGCACTATGATGGCCGACATATTGTGGGGCTGGAGTGGTATTCCTGTTATTCCTGATACTGTGACTTTTGTAGCCTTAATGGGTCTAGCACATGCACTTGTTTGGCCAGCGATTTGGCCACTAGCGCTAGAAGGTCTAGGTAAATACACAGCCCAAGGCTCAGCATTATTAATTATGGGTATTTCTGGTGGTGCTATCCTACCGCTAGTATTTGGTAAGGTTGCTCATTTTGCTGACAATACTCAGATTGCTTATTGGGTTGGCTTACCATGCTACTTATTTATTTTATTCTATGCCCTAAAAGGCCATAAGATGCGTAGCTGGAAGTAATCCATCAAAAACAACTTGAAAAGGAGCCTTAAGGCTCCTTTTTTACATCTATAAAAAACTTTATGTATAAGCAGGTGTAGTGGTCAACTGTTCTTACTTAACTATTAGCACATGAAGAATGATTACACTAAGTATGATCGCAGTTGTACTGCTACTCGCTTAAAAGCCGCTATAAAAGCAGTTCTCTTAATCTAACAAGATTGATGATGTGAAATAAGATTGTCTGCTATACAGCTATTGAAGGGCTTTAATGAGTATTGGTATGAATGCTGACACATAAGTAGTCACATAAGTGGAACTGAAAAGTAGAATTGGACTAAAGCATAAGGGGCTTATAAAAGTTGTATCCATGCAATAATTGCGGCTGAGCCCCATGAATTTTAGATACAAAAAAGCCACTCGATTGAGTGGCTTTTTTGTTTTTATGGTGCCGGCACCAAGAGTCGAACTCGGGACCTACTGATTACAAGTCAGTTGCTCTACCAACTGAGCTATGCCGGCTTATTTGCTTAACAAGTTACTAAGTAAATAATGAAACTCATTAATAAATGTTGGTGCCCGAACCCGGAATCGAACCAGGGACACGAGGATTTTCAATCCTCTGCTCTACCGACTGAGCTATTCGGGCAACTAAGTATTACGTTAAGTAAATCTTAGATTTGCTACTGCAAACTTCTTGGCTTTAAAGCCTGTCTCGTTTGGAGTGCGCGTATAATATAGCGATGTTTTATAGCGTGCAAGTGCTTTTTAGAATGTTTTGCTAAGTTTTCTCAAATTGACCGCTCAATCGACGCATGATTGAGCATTGCGAATGAAATCTATACGAGAATGATTGTTGTAGCAGACATTGTTAAGTGGCTTTTATTAAGCCTAATAATTGCCAACTAGTGAGGTGGGTGAAATGTAACCAGTAAAGTGAGGGCTTATCTGCTTTTTTACTCGCTTATGGTTCCGCTGCTACTGATTGATTTTCATTTATTGCTGAGTAAAGTGATTTTGCGATAAATTGTTCTCTAGGCAAAATTACATTTGTTTGAGGTTTTGCTTTGGCTATATCTCTGGTGTGTATGTTTAAGTTGTTTATCTGCAGATTAGTACCCGCCGTGAATAGTCTGAATTTTGACTCATAAGATCTAGAACTGGAAAATCGCCAAACACAAACCAAATCTCGGTTTTGGGTTGAGTTAATACCAATTAGTATAAAGATTTGGTCGCTCTGAGTAGATTAACTTCTTATATTAATTGGTATAACACTCCGATTAGATCGAGGATCGCTCGCTAACTTTTAAGTTAATGTGTAATGAAATCATTTGGCACATAGCAATAGCTAGTGAATAGGTGAGGAGCGAAATAGTTAGCGATATCTAATTGATTCATTTAATCGAAATTTAGAAACAAAAAAGCCACTCGATTGAGTGGCTTTTTTGTTTTTATGGTGCCGGCACCAAGAGTCGAACTCGGGACCTACTGATTACAAGTCAGTTGCTCTACCAACTGAGCTATGCCGGCTTATTTGCTTAACAAGTTACTAAGTAAATAGTGGAACTCATTAATAAATGTTGGTGCCCGAACCCGGAATCGAACCAGGGACACGAGGATTTTCAATCCTCTGCTCTACCGACTGAGCTATTCGGGCAACTAAGTATTACTTAAGTAAACCTTAGATTTGCTACTACAAACTAGCTGACTTAAAAGCCTGTCTCGTTTGGAGTGCGCGTATAATATAGCGATGTTTTTTGTGGTGCAAGTGCTTAGTGGTTCGATTGCGCAACAAATAGACTTTATTGCTAAATTAGCAGTGTTTTAGTTATTTTTTGCGCTTTATCTGGCTTGGAATGACTTGGCTCGAGCGAATAGCAGTATATGTTGTGGTTGTTTTTTAGCTAACACTTGGCCATTTTATCGATGAGTAAGATAAAAGTAATATGCGCTGGGTAACATAAAAGCTATTTTGAAGTAATAAGCCGCTTGCTATTTGTACAGTGTTTTTCTGATGAAGCGAATTGTAGAGTTAGGGACTAGATTTGTGCGGTGGCTCTTTGAGCGCCTAAGTGGTTGATGCCTGGAAAGCTGAGGGGTATTTGCACAGAGAGGGGAGGTTAAGTTCTTCTCTAATTCAGTAACCTTATAAAGCGTGAATAATGGTAATTTAGCCCAAGCCATTTGCAGTGCTGCAACTGACGAGGGTGAAAATACAACCACTAAATGCAGCCCAAGATAAGTGTTTATTTGGATAAAATGGATCTTAAAGATTACCGACTTATACCAATCAGTATAAACATTTAGTCACTCAGCGAGAATTTAGCGGTTTTGAGGCAAGGTCATTAAATGCTGCTCGGTAACTGCTCCTGCGTTACTCTACCTCCTATATCCATATAGTCGTGCTTTAATGACATGCGCTGCATCTGACCTCTATGGATGGAGGGAATGTCTTATGTATGTTCGGAACATTAAAGACCATGTGGTTCGCAGCGAATGAAGAGCATAGTTGAACTAGGTTCAAGTTTCATCTTTGTTTGTTAAGAGTCACAGCATCAGAATCGCTAAAACTCGCCATTCTGGAACGTTTTTGGCTGCCTACTTCTGCGTTGTTTAGCTTTATAAGGGAATAACCATTGTTGCAGCTATTCGCTTTGAATTAATTTGCCAAAAATCGTTCTGAGTTGATCAAACTCTTATACTGATTGGTATTAGAAGCTGGAATTAAGGAATCTATTTAAACCGGTTCAAAAATAAGATACAAAAAAGCCACTCTATTGAGTGGCTTTTTTGTTTTTATGGTGCCGGCACCAAGAGTCGAACTCGGGACCTACTGATTACAAGTCAGTTGCTCTACCAACTGAGCTATGCCGGCTTATTTGCTTAACAAGTTACTAAGTAAATAGTGAAACTCATTAATAAATGTTGGTGCCCGAACCCGGAATCGAACCAGGGACACGAGGATTTTCAATCCTCTGCTCTACCGACTGAGCTATTCGGGCAACTAAGTATTACATTAAGTAAATCTTAGATTTGCTACTGCAAACTTCTTGGCTTTAAAGCCTGTCTCGTTTGGAGTGCGCGTATCTTATAGCGACTCAAAAAATCCTGCAAGTGCTTTTTTAGTTCATTTTGATTGTTCGGCTAGTTTGTGTTCAGTACGCTTTCAAATAACAATTAACTTCCTCCTTGTGTATCTGCATTTTGTTTGAAAAATCTTCATTTACAGCAGCTCTATGCCCGCTAATCGTTTTTGTTACTACAGCTAAACCCAAAATAATCATTGTTTGATGAGGCTTAAATGTCAGCCTTTCTAAAAAATCGAATAAATGTGTCTATATTTGCTGATTTTATATCCAAAAAGTTGTTTGTATGATGAATGCATTAAATAGATGCAAGGAAAGATATGTTACGCAATACAGAAAGGTCTTATGGGCTGCTAGCCATTTTTATGCATTGGGGATCAGCTGCCGCCGTTATTGGTTTGTTTGCGGTAGGTTTTTGGATGGTCGATTTAACCTATTACAGCAGTTGGTATAGAACAGCACCTCATCTCCATAAAAGTATCGGCCTAATTCTCTTATTGCTAACCATATTCAGGCTTGCTTGGCGTTTTTATTCAACAAAACCTGTTGAATTAGCAACCCATAAAAGCTGGGAAAAACGAGCAGGACGCTTAGCTCACAATATGCTGTATTTGCTTATGCTGCTGATTATGTTGAGTGGTTACTTTATTTCAACGGCTGATGGCAGAGGCATTTGGGTATTTGATTGGTTTGAGATCCCGGGTTTTGGCGAGTTAATTAGCAATCAAGCGGATATCGCTGGTGCAATTCATCAATATTTCGCATACGGGCTTATTGCTTTGGTTGTTATTCACGCTCTTGGTGCATTAAAGCATCACTTTATCGATAAAGATCAAACCTTGAGCAGAATGCTCAAGGTTAGGCGCTAATTTGATCTAACTACTCATTATCAGCAATTTATTCAAACACTTATTAAAAGCAATTATTCAAGCACTCATTTAAAAATTAAAATGAAATCATCAACAAAGGATAGAACATGAACACAAAATTTATGGCTGTTGCATTAGCTGCTTCACTTACCACTTCTCTGAGTATGACTAATTTAGTGCAAGCTGCAGACTATAAAATAGATACAGAAGGTGCCCACGCATCAATTGAATTTAAAGTTAGTCATTTGGGCTATAGCTTTGTTGTCGGGCGATTCAATCAATTTGAAGGTGAGTTTAGCTTTGACGCTGACAAGATTGCAGACGCTAAAGTTAACGTAACTATTGATACCGCGAGTGTAGACTCAAATCATGCCGAGAGAGATAAGCATTTACGCAGTAGTGACTTTTTAAATACTGGAAAATTCCCTAAGGCTAGCTTTGTGTCGACTTCAGCGATAGATAAAGGTGACGGAAATTTTGTTATTAATGGTGAGTTTACCTTTAATGGGGTGACCAAACCGCTAGCCATTGATGCGCAAATGATCGGAGAGGGACAAGATCCCTGGGGCGGTTATCGCTCAGGTTTTGTTGGCAGCACTGAATTTGCGTTAAAGGATTATGATGTAAAAGTCGATTTAGGCCCTGCATCGGCCAATGTTATTTTAGATCTTGTGGTTGAAGGGATCCGTTTATAGCGAATATAGCGAAATTATAGATACAAAAATGCCGCTTGTTTCGTAAGCGGCATTTTCAATTAGTACTTAGGTTAAAACTAATCGACTAATTACTCGTCGTCTTTTTGCGGCACGTAGCCTTCAATTTCAACGTCTTTACCTTCAAATAGGAAGTTGACCATCTGCTCTTCAAGAAACTTACGGTCATCAACGTTCATCATGTTCAATTTCTTTTCGTTGATAAGCATGGTTTGCTTTGATTGCCATAGCGCCCAAGCTTCTTTACTCACATTGTCAAAAATACGCTTACCTAACTCACCTGGGTAAAGCTGGAAACCAAGGCCTTCAGCCTCTTTGTTCAAATACACGCAATTTACTGTGCGAGCCATGATTACTCCTTATTTAATACTGAACCTAAGTCGGCTAACACTCGCTCTGTTGCTGCGGCTAAACCAACTTTAGGTGGATGGGGTAAGTTATACCAGACAGTCGCGGCTTGTTCCATGATCTGGTTATCGCTAAATTCACTAACTCGTACCAGTACCGGCTGAATATCAAGGTGAAAATGGCTAAATGTGTGTCTAAAGCCTAACAGTTCTTGCTGTGAATTAACCTTTAGTTGTTTATCTACTATATAAGCATCAAGTTCTTTTCTGTTATCAAACTGCGGAAAACACCATAGACCGCCCCAAATTCCTGCTGGTGGGCGTTTTTCTAAATGAACTTGTTGCTCTTGCTCTATAACGAGTAACCAAGCTGACTTTTCTGGGATCGCTTTTTTAGGTTTTTTGCCGGGATAATCAGTTTGGCGACCACTAAGTTGCGCCTTACAGTCGATAGCAACCGGGCAAGCAGCGCAGTTGGGTTTTGAACGGGTGCAAACTGTTGCACCAATATCCATCATTGCTTGGTTGTATTTTTGAATGTCTTTGACTGGGGTTAAGCTTTCGGTCAACTGCCAAAGCTGCTGCTCTACCGGCTTTTTTCCCGGCCATCCATCAATAGCACCGTGACGAGCAAGTACTCGTTTTACATTGCCATCAAGAATGGGGAAGTTGAGTCCAAGAGAAAGAGACAGCACTGCGCCCGCAGTTGAGCGGCCAATACCCGGTAGTGCTAATACATCATCAAAGTCAGTTGGAAACTCACTATCGAACCTGTCCTGCATAATTTGTGCGGCTTTATGCAGATTACGCGCACGGGCATAGTAACCAAGGCCAGTCCAATGATGCAGAACTTCATCTTGGTCTGCTTTAGCTAAGGTTTCAATATCAGGAAAGCGGGCAATAAACTTTTCAAAGTAAGGGATAACAGTTGCAACTTGAGTTTGCTGCAGCATGATTTCAGAAATCCATACTTTATATGGGGTTTTAGCCTGTTGCCATGGAAGTTGTTTACGACCGAAGTTGTCGTACCATTGGATAATGCGAGTCGAAAAAGTAGCAGTAGTTTTCATCGGCGCAGTGTACCGTTAGGCAAGCGCTTAAACAAGGCGAGAAAGCGGCTTTATCTATGAGAAAGTCGATAGTGATGAGCTTTAAAAGCAGCTAATTTATGGCAAAGCAAATGCACTACTCGCACAAACTGAGATTCTTGGTATAATTTTGCCACAATAAGGCTTGCACTGAAGGTTTAACTTTGGATAATGCCTTTCTTTTTTAAATAATAGCTGTCTAATGCTAGCGCAGCCTTAAGCGAGGGCAAAATGAGCGACGTAACAACCGCTGAATTCAATGAAGAAGGTAAATACCTTCGTAAAGTCAGAAGCTTTGTATTGCGTGAGGGCCGCCTGACTAAAGGCCAAGCTCAAGCAATGGAGCAACAATGGCCAATCATGGGTCTTGATTACACTCCAGAAGCTATCGACTTAGTTGAAGTATTTGGCCGTGAAGCTGATACCGTTTTAGAAATTGGTTTTGGTATGGGCGCGTCATTAGTTGAAATGGCAAAAGCCTCTCCAGAGCTAAACTTCATTGGTATTGAAGTACACAAACCTGGTGTTGGTGCGTGTTTAGCTGAAGCCGCTGAAGCTGGCGTGACTAACCTACGTGTTTACCACCATGATGCCATTGAAGTGCTAGAAAACAGCATTGCAGAAGGTAGCTTGTCACGTGTACAACTATTCTTCCCAGATCCTTGGCACAAGAAGCGTCATCATAAGCGCCGTATCGTGCAAGCACCGTTTGCTGAACTTATCCGCAGCAAGCTTAAAGTTGGCGGTGTATTCCATCTTGCAACAGATTGGGAAAACTACAGCGAGCATATGCTTGAAGTGATGACTGCTGCACCTGGTTATAAAAACCAATCTGCAACAGGCGATGTAGTTGAGCGTCCAGATCATCGTCCGTTGACAAAATTCGAAGCGCGTGGCCACCGTTTAGGTCATGGTGTTTGGGATCTTATGTTTGAGCGCGTTTAAGCACTCAGCAAAACATATACTTTAAAAATAAGTTACCTAGGAGAACAACCATGGCAGCAAATCGTAGCCGTCGCTTACGTAAGAAATTACGCGTAGATGAGTTCCAAGAGTTTGGATTTGATGTTAACTGGACTTTCAATGATTCAGTAACTGAAGAGCAAATTGATGCAATCGTTGATAAGTTTATTGATGAAGTGATTGAGCCTGCTGATCTTGGTTACCACGGTGGTGGTCACAAAGAGTGGGAAGGTATTATTGCAACTCAAGGTATTGGTAAATGTACTGAAGAAAACCGCGCTGCGGTTAAAGCTTTCTTCGACGCACAGCCAGTGTCAGATCTTGAAGTTGGTGAGCTTTACGATATTTGGTGGGGCTAATGCCTGAATTGGCATTACTTGAAGAGATCATCGACAAAGTTCGACCTCTTCTAGGACAGGGCAAAGTAGCTGACTATATTCCAGCTCTTGCCCAAGTCGATGCTAATAAGCTAGGTATTGCGGTGACAACATCTGATGGTGTCACCATAGGGGCTGGAGATTATCTCGAGCCCTTTTCAATTCAGAGTATATCTAAGGTATTTAGCCTAACTTTAGCGCTAATGCTGTATGAAGAAGATGAAATTTGGTCTCGGGTTGGTAAAGAACCATCAGGGCACTCTTTTAACTCCTTAGTACAGGTTGAGCTAGAAAAAGGCGTACCGCGTAACCCGTTTATTAATGCTGGTGCATTAATTATTGCCGACCTACTCCAAAGTCGACTGGGCGCTCCTAAGCACAGAATGCTTGAGATTGTCCGAGGCTTAAGCGAAAACCATCGGGTAGGTTACGACAAAGTTGTGGCTGCATCAGAGTATCAGCACAGTGCACGTAATGCTGCGATTGCCTATTTGATGAAGTCGTTCGGCAACTTTAATAACGATGTCGATACTGTTCTGCATAGTTATTTTCATTACTGCTCTTTGCGTATGAGCTGCGCAGATCTTTCTCGAGCAATGTTTTACCTCGCTAATTCAGGCAAAAGTCTTGCCGGTAAGCAGTTAATTAGCCCAGTGCAAAACAGGCAACTTAACGCGCTGCTCGCTACTTCTGGTTTGTACGACGGTGCGGGCGAGTTTGCTTATCGAGTTGGCATGCCGGGTAAAAGTGGCGTTGGCGGTGGCATTATTGCGGTTATCCCGGGTGACATGTCTGTTTGTGTATGGTCGCCAGAGCTTGATGCAAATGGCAACTCATTAGCAGGCACTGCCGTGCTTGAGGCTTTAAGCCAAACTTTAGGTCGCTCAATATTTTAATCATACCCTGTTAGCTTGTTTATCTGTTGCTTCTGCAAATTATACCAATCAGTATAAGAATTTGATCAGCTCAGAACGATTTTTGGCAAACTAATTCAAGACGAATAGCTGCAATAATGGTTATTCCCTTATAAAGCTATTCAACGCAGAAGTAGGCAGCCAAAAACGTTCCAGAATGGCGAGTTTTAGCGATTCTGATGCAGTGGCTCTTAATCAACAAGAGGGAGCTCGAACCTAGTTCAACTATGTTCTTCACTCGTTGCAAACCACATGGATGTGGTGAATGTCATTAAAGCAAGGAGCACTTAATGACCTTGCCTCAAAATCGCTAAACTCTCGCTGAGTGACTAAATGTTTATACTGATTGGTATTAGTACTCAGCTCGACAAATGTAATATTTGGCTAATTGTTAGGTTAATTGGCTAAATATTACATTCTCCTTAAGACCTCCAAAATAGAAATATTCCTCAATAAATAAGTAAAACCACATATAAACAACACGTTGTAATATTTGGCATGGCTTGTGCTTTATCTTGTTCAAGATTAAAAATTATATAAAGCGATAAAGGATTGATGCGATGAAAAAGTTACTTACCTCTGTAGGGATCTCCGCGGTACTATTTTCTGCCACAGGTTTACAAACTGTTGCAGCCCACGATACTCACTATGACTCAAATGAATGCGAAGTTTCATTAAATTACGATGTAACTGTAGAGCCTAAAAAGCTGATTGTTAGTGAAGTCGGCGATGAGAAGTATCGCATCGAAATGGATAAGCTATTTGTTAACGGTCAACAAGTCAGCTTGAATAGTCAGCAACAAGCGCTAGTCAGCCAATACTCTGAAAGTGTTTCAGCCCAAGTACCAGAAGTCATCACTTTAGTAAATGATGCGGTTTCTATCGCCTCTACTGCGGTTAGTCTTGCATTAACGCCACTGCTAGGTGATAGCGCTGGGGCACAAATTGATGAAATGTTAGCGGGTCTTGAAGAGCGAATTGAAAAGGTTGCTTATCAGCATGGTGATACTTTCTATCTTGGCGCTACAGAATCATCTCTTGAAGATGCATTTGGCGAAGAGTTTGAAAAAGAGATGGAAGAACTTGTGCAGAACTCACTCGGTAGCATGATGATGTCATTGGGCGCGCAAATGATGTCGGGCGACGGTGACAGTTTTGAACAAAAGATGGAGTCTTTTTCTACAAAAATGGACTCCGTCGGTGAAGAGATTGAAATGCAAATCGAACAACAAGCCAATGATCTTGAAGCTCGTGGCGAGGTTCTGTGCGACAACTTTAAATCTTTAGTGGTATTAGAAAGTCAGCTACGTAAAGAGATCCCTGAGTTAGCGAATTATCCCCTAGTTGAAACTAACAGCAAACTACTTGAATAAGTAATTTGCTCATATTGACCTCTCTGGACCGATACCTATAGGTATTGACTGTTGCCTTTGACTGTCTTGCAACATCCCCTGCATCCACCCTTTGTGCAGGGGCTTTTCTGTTATTTATCATCTAAATTGTTCTAATCCTACGTGATTACCATTACTTCACATGACATATTTGATGAGTTATGAGGAATTTTTGGTATACTTCTAATAATAAAAGCAAAACCATTAAATGGTTACATAATAAAAACCCTACTCTAGCGTACATATATTCACTTAAGATATTGTTTTTATAATGAAAACAGCATGTCTTAGCGATGGAAGTACTATTACTGTCGTAAACACCTTAAGGCGATTTACATGTTAGAACTTTTAGAACCAATCGCGATTTTCACCCATGTGGCTCGAGCGGGCAGTTTTAGCTCTGCGGCGAGAAAGTTAGGCATATCAAAGTCTAAAGTCAGTACCCAAGTAGCAGACTTAGAGCATAAACTTGGTGTTCAATTGATCCAACGTACAACCCGTAGTTTAAGCTTAACTGAAGCGGGTCAGTTACTTTATGCCCAAGGTGAAGAGTTATTAAGAGATGCAGATCAAGCTGTTGCCAGCGTTCATAATCTTAATGATGCAACACGTGGTGTATTGAAAGTCGGTATTTCTCAGTCTTTCGGTACTATGCATATCATTCCTGCATTGCCTGAATTTATGGCAAAGCATCCAGAGCTTGAATTACAAGTTAGCCTACTTGACCATAAAGTCGATGTAGTAAGCGAAGGCTTAGATCTATTGCTGACTATGTCAGAGCAGCTACCACTTGGCATGGTTGCAAGACCATTAATGAAGTGTCAGTTCCTGCTTGCTGCTTCACCATCTTATGTTGAAAAACACGGTGTACCGAATCGTCCTGAGCAGTTGGTTGATCATAACTGTTTGGTTTACCAAGGTGAGTGGCACGAGCACAGCATTTGGCAATTTAAGCAAGGTGATGATTATTGTGAAATTGGCGTAACAGGTAATTTCAGAGTCGATAACGCCCCCGCGCTAAAATCTGCTGCTGTAAGTGGTTTAGGTGTTGTATATCTTGCAAGTTACTTGCTTGAAGATGAGTTAGAAAAGGGCACATTAGTACCTATACTAGAAGATTGGCAATTAACTCATCACTTGCCTTTACAGGCAGTATATCCAAGACGTAAACATCTTGCGCCAAAGGTCAGTGCCTTCATTGATTTCATAAAAGATCATATCGGCACACCGCCATATTGGGACACGCCATTAAAAGAGTTGTATGCAAAACGTAAGTAAAATGGGGAAACATTGTTTCATAGTAAGGACAATGTAAATCCATACTAAAGTAGAAAAGACTTATAAGTATATAATTCAGTTGGTTACCTCTATAAAATACTTGTTTAGTTAAGGTGAAATTAAGCCTTAGCTAAACAAGTGTAAATCATTTTATTTGCACTTTGTTCTCAATTTAATACAATTGCTCGCAGTTGATTCAAAAGCTCTGAGTCCTAAACTGTAATCGAGAATGACCCCTCTCTATTGTGTTTACAGAGCCGCTATAAGCAGTTTTGATTCAATGCTGACAGAGCTTTACGAACTAAAACAATGTCGGCCTTAAAACCATCATCCTAATTTTGGTTTTACCCCGGCTTTAACCGGGGTATTTTTCTTTCTGGGGGTTACTAAAGATAATCTGCTAGTTTGTTTTGTATCTAAAACAATTTACCAGCACGATTGCTAATCGTTGTTTGCCACTTCTTGCCACTCTTCTTCGTTTTAGGCCTCTCTGCACAAGTATTCATTTCTTAGTCGCTAACATGTAGCTCTGTAGTCAAAAATAAAAAGCCTCGCTAACTTGTGGTTAACGAGGCTTCATACTGATTGGTAAACGCTAGGCTTTAGCTGCTTTGCTTAATCCAAAGGTCAATTTCACTTTCTAGTACATCAAGTGGTACTGGGCCATTTTTCAGTACAATAGTATGGAAATCGCGAATATCAAACTTATCACCAAGGGCTTGTTGCGCTTTGTCTCTTAGCGCTAGTAGCTTAATCATTCCCACTTTGTAGGCAGTTGCTTGTGATGGCATAACGATATGACGTTCTACCATTTTAACCGCATCAGATTTAGCATTTGGCGTGTTTGATACGTAGTATTCAATTGATTCTTCACGGGTCCACTTTTTAGCGTGAATACCGGTATCAACCACTAAACGACATGCACGCCATAGTTCCATAGCTAGACGACCGAAGTCTGAGTAGGGATCTGAATACATTCCCATCTCTTTCGGGAAATATTCACTATAGAGACCCCAGCCTTCAATGTAAGCTGTATAACCGCCAAACTTACGGAACTTTGGTACACCTTCAAGTTCTTGAGCAATAGCGATTTGCATATGGTGACCTGGCGTACCTTCATGGTAAGCCAGTGCTTCCATTTGGTATTTAGGCATGGCTTTCATATCGTATAGGTTAGCGTAGTAAGTACCTGGTCGGCTGCCATCTGGTGATGGATTGCTATAAAAGGCCTTACCTGCAGATTTTTCTCTAAAGGCTTCAACCTGTTTAACAATCATTGGCGCTTTAGGTTTGATTTTAAATACTTCATCGAGTCTGCCACTCATAGTATCAATAAGCGCTGTCGCTTCGCTTAAATAGGCTTGGCGTCCTTCAGCTGTGTTGGAGTAGTAGAATTGCTCATCCTCACGCATAAATTTAAAGAACTCGTTTAAAGAGCCTTTAAAGTTAACCTTTTGCATAATTGCGCGCATTTCACTTTGAATACGAGCAACTTCTGATAATCCAAGTTCATGAATTTCAGTTGCTGTCATATCAGTTGTTGTGGTGCGTGCGAGTGCATTGTTGTAGAAGGTATCACCTTGAGGAAACTTCCATGCACCGTCGCGGGTATCAGCCTTAGTTTCCAGCTTAGTCATATAGGCAATTAACTTGTCGTATGCTGGTTTTACATCGTTAATTAATGCAGTTTTGGCTTCTCGAAGTAAGCTTTCTTTGTCACTATCGCTTATTTCAAGTTTAGATACTTTACGTTTAAAGTCGCTCCAAAGAGCGCTGTCGTCACTGTTTGAGCTGGTGTTAAATGGCGCGCCATTAATAATGTTTTTGCTGTCGTTAATCACATAAGGAAATACAAACTTAGGCGCGATAATACCTTTATCTTCGCGGATCTCCAGTGCGGTTTGTAACTGAGCTAGACGCTTAGGCACACCTTGTAAGCGACTGATATAGGCCTTTGCATCTGCTACGCTACCAATTTGATGCTGGTTGATTAGAAACGATGCGATTTGCGAGTGGCCGCCATACATCTGATTAACCGGGTAGTTATGGTAACGCCATTTATCATCTTTGATGCTTTGTTCTAGCTTTTGGGTTAATAGCTGATAGCTAAGCAGAGTTTGTCTATCTAACTTGCTAGTGTTTATTTGCTTTAATTGCGCAAGGTGTTTCTTGTCACGTGCGAGTGCAGCATCGGTGGCTGCATCGCTCATCTCATCCCACTTGTCGTAGTCGGTTTTGATCCCTAAATGAGTTTGTGAAATAGGACTAGCCATCACATTTTCCATGAAAATGCTTTCAAATAGGGCATTGGCTTTTTCTGATTCACTTTGTGCCTTGTGAGCAACACTCTCACTTGGGCTTAATTGGGCAATAGAAGTCGGGGCGGCAATGGCTGTTGCGCTAAGCGCCATTGAGAGCGAGAGGGTAATAAAGCTAATATTTGTTTTTATAGACATTTTTTAGGCTTCCTTAGAATTATGATTGTTATCCTAAAGAAGCCGTCAGTTAATTTTTTGATCTAAGTGTTACTAAATGTGTATTTAAGAGGTGTGAATAAATAATTAGCTAATTAATTCAAATGTTTATTGTACTAATAACGCATTGGTATGATTTAACCCACATTATAGAAACTGTGACAGTAGCTCATTGACGAATAGGTGACCTTTGCTAGTGAGTTGCCAATGCTCATCAGACTCAGTCATTAAGCCTTTTACGCAAGCTTGCTTAATTCCTTCGCTGATGGTGTCACGGCTCAGTCCAGTACGTTGCTCAAACTCAAGCTTTGGAATTGGGCTCATTAAGCGCAGGCGATTCATCAGATATTCTAAAGGTCTATCTTCTTGTTCAACTTCTGTAGTTTCATAACAGTAATCATCAGCAGTTAAGTAGCCTTTAGGGTGCTTGATCTTGACGGTGCGAACAATTTTACTGTCGTTAATATTATTGTGGTTAATCTGAGTTATTTTGCCATGAGCGCCACAACCTATACCCAGATAATCACCAAACTGCCAATAGTTAAGATTATGACGGCATTGATAGCCTTCTTTGGCGTAAGCGGAGATCTCGTATTGCTGGTAGCCAAGCTCAGCTAAACGCTTTTGACCTTGCTCGTAGATCTGCCATAAGTTCTCATCATCAGGTAACTGAGGCGGCTTAGAGTGGAACAGGGTATTTGGCTCAATGGTCAGCTGATACCAAGACAGATGTGGCGGCGCTAGTTCTGCTGCAGTTTCAATATCAGCCAGTGCTTCATCAAAACTCTGGTTTGGTAAGCCGTGCATTAAGTCTAAGTTAAAGCTCTGATAACCCGATACCTTTGCTTTTTGCGCTGCGACTTGTGCTTCACATTTGTCGTGAATACGTCCAAGCAGATTTAGCTTGTCAGTTGAAAAGCTCTGCACGCCAATTGATAGGCGGGTTACACCTGCTTGGCAATAGGCTGCAAAATCATCATGTTCTAATGTGCCAGGGTTGGCTTCCATCGTGATTTCAATGTTATCGCTAAATGGAATGAGCGCATCGACTTCAGTGAGTAAGCGCCCAATTTGCTTAGCATCGAACAAAGAGGGCGTGCCGCCACCGATAAAGATTGTGTGTAGCTTGCGGCCTTGCACATAATGTAGATCATGTTTGAGATCGTTAATCAGTGCATCAACATATTCAGTTTGCGGTAACTCTCCATGCTGACCATGGGAATTAAAGTCGCAATAGGGGCACTTTTGTACGCACCAAGGAATATGTATATAAAGGCTTAACGGTGGCAGGGTTAACATTATTTAAAAATACCTTGTTGCTTCATAGCATCAATCAGTAACACGAGTGCTTTACCGCGATGACTGAGTTTGTTCTTTTCATCAGAGCTCAGCTCTGCTGCTGCGCATTCATGCTCAGCAGGGATAAAGATAGGATCGTAGCCGTGGCCATTATCGCCTTGTGGAGCAAAACCTATAGTGCCTTCCCATGATGCTTGGCAAATGATTGGTGTTGGATCTTTAGCATGACGCATGTAAACCAGTACACACTGAAAACGAGCATTACGTTCAGTTTGACCTTCAAGCGCCGTCAGCAATTTAGTGTAGTTTTGCTCATCTTTAGCGCCTTCACCAGCGTAACGTGCAGAGTAAATGCCCGGCGCACCTTGTAAAAAGTCAACTTCAAGTCCTGAGTCATCTGCAATTGCAGCGTGGCCTGTTACTTCTGCAGCGTGTCTTGCCTTGATGATGGCATTCTCAACAAATGTTGTGCCTGTTTCAGGAACTTCTACAACATTAAATTCGCTCTGAGCTAAGATCTCGACGCCGAAACCAGCCATCAATTCAGAAAATTCTTTGAGTTTACCTTTGTTACCGCTAGCTAAGACGATTTGATTCATGAGAAGCCTTTAGATGAGACGTAAAATAATGGCGGCAATAATAGCTGAGATAGGCCAATTTCGATAGTAGACAAGGCAATAAAAAACAGGGGCTCTAGGCCCCTGATTTTTAGTGTAATCGCGATTATTCGACGTAAAACTTTTGCTTGAAGGTTAATATAGTATTGAGCTTTTTATCGTACTTGACCGCAATCTTAAAGTTTATTTCTTGGTCATCACGGTAAGGCACTTCAGCAATGTAGTAAATAGAGTCACCTTCTCGGATCTCTCTAAATTTCAGGTCTATTCTGGCGTCGAGTAAGTTGTTAGCAACACCAGATAATTCAACAGGCACTGCCGGATTGCCGTCAACGCTAGTATCAAGTACGGCAATATTAATAATGCCAGTGTAGCTACTGCGCTTAATGCCATATGACTTAGCGATACTTGGGGTTAAAAAGGTACTGCTAAGGGCAACGTAATGGATATCGAAGTTACCCACTTTTTGTTTCTGTTCGGCAAACGCATTACTGCTTAGGCAAAAAAACAGCACAAGCATAGTGGTTAGTGAGCGGATCATATTGGCTTTCCTTAGGGAGATATCTTGTTAACAGTATAGAGCTTTGTAACCACTAATGCCTTATCCAAATGATAACTCTAAGGTTACAAAAGGTGTTGTATTGCATCCGGAATGAGTTTTGGTGCCACAATTTTTACTTGCTTATGGCGACCCATTTGACCTTTAAGGATCTCAATATCGCCTTTAGGTACTTTAAACGCCTTAGACAAATATTTAGTTAAATGGGCATTGGCTTTACCATCAACTGGCGGTGCGGTAATAGCAATTTTGATTTCTTCGCCATGTAAGCCGACTATTTGATCGCGACTCGCTTTAGGCTGTATATAGAGTTGTAGCAGCAGGTTACCCTGCTGCATAAGTGCTGGAGCCACTACACGCTAGCCCAGAAAGGCACGTATTGCGCTAGCAAAATGTTTAGGAAGTTTAGGATAATCATCATTACCAGTAGTGATAAATCCAAGCCACCCATTGGCGGTAGAATGCGGCGGATCGGTGCAAGTAGTGGTTCAGTTAATTGGCCCATTACCATTTCAATTGGATTACTTCCTTGACTAACCCAGCTTAAAATCGCGCGTAAAATCAGCATCCAGAATAGCAATACACCCGCTTCTTTAATCACTGATACGAGTGAGATAAGCAATAACGTTGGTACGTTAATCGCGGCGCCAGCCATCAAGCTTAAAATAACAAACTTAAGCACAACAACGGTTATAGCCAATACAAACGATGCCGTATCAAAGCTACCAAATGATGGAATTATGCGGCGCATTGGGCCAACAATAGGGTGAGTCGCTTTTACAATAAATTGGCTAAATGGATTATAAAAATCTGCTCTAGCTAGCTGTAGCCAAATGCGTAACACCACGACCATAAGGTATAAATCGAATACCGTACTTACCAGAAAACTAAATGCATTCATCTGTTTACTCTACTTGTTCAAGTTAAATTAGTATTGCTTTGCCATTTCTTGTGCACGGGCGATACAGTTGCTCATAGCGCTATCGACCAAGGTGCGTAAATTGCCTTTCTCAAAGGTTTCAACCGCTTGTGCTGTTGTTCCGCCTTTTGAGGTTACGTTCGTTCTAAGTTGAGCTAGGCTTAGCTCTGGATTTTGCTTAGCCATTAAAGCGGCACCAAGCGCTGCTTGCTGCGCCATTTCACGGGCTGCAGTTTCAGGCATCCCACCTTTGACCGCACTTTCTACCATAGATTCTAAAAACAGGAAGAAATAAGCCGGTGAGCTACCCGCTAGTGCTATCACTTGGTTTAAATCATCTTCAGTGTCGACCCAAACAACTTCGCCGCCGGTTGCCATTAAGGTTTCGCAAATGGCTTTTTGCTCTGTTGAAATATCATCACCCGCATAAAGCCCTGTTAAGCCTACACCTATTTGCGTTGGAGTATTAGGCATTGTGCGTATTAGTTTGATCTCTTGCTTAAAATAATCGCTGTAGCGTTTGGCGGTAACACCCGCTGCAATGGTAATAATCAGTTTGTTTGATAAATCTAAACCGCTAAGTTCTTCACCAACAACTTCCATAAAGTGGGGTTTAACACCGAGTACGATAACATCGGCATTTTGCGCAGCAGTGACATTGTTGTTTGACACATTAATGCCAAAATCGCTAACCATAGCGTCAAGCTTAGGTTGGCTTGGGTTTGTGGCTTCAATAAGCGCTGGGTTATAACCACTTTTTACCAGGCCGCTTACGATACTACGGGTCATATTCCCTGCGCCGATAAAGCATACTTTTTGTTGTGTCATGAAGATCTCGTTTGTTTTAGTTAGTATTTGGCTACTTTAGCTATTAATGTTTGGGCGAAGCGCGCTAATTACAAGGTGCAACAATGCTTGGTATTAGCATGAATTGCTTAAATTTCCATTAAGTCTTACTGTAATCTCGCTCACCAAAAATCGCGCTACCTATGCGCACCATAGTAGAGCCGTGATTAACAGCTAGCTCTAAATCGTTGCTCATACCTACAGATAAGGTATCTACACAGCTATGACGCTCTGCAAGCTGGTTAAATAGTGCCTGAAGAGCTGCAAGTTCAGCACTGGCTGTTTGCTCATCAACATCGGCAGATGGAATAGCCATTAAGCCGCGTAGTTTAATGTTTGGCAGTAACGCTATTTTATCTGCCAGTCCGAGTACGTCTGCCGCTAACGCGCCTGACTTACTCTCTTCTAGGCTGATATTAACTTGAATACAGATATTGAGCGCTGGCATATCGTCAGGACGTTGATCATTTAAACGCTGGGCAATTTTCTCTCTATCAACCGTATGCATCCAATCAAACAGGCTAGCGACCACTTTGGTTTTGTTCGATTGCAATGGGCCGATAAAGTGCCATTCAATATCTGGGAACGCTTGGCTTAGCGAATTGATCTTAGTTTCACCCTCTTGAACATAATTTTCACCGAAGCGGCGTTGACCTGCTTGATAAGCTTCTATTATGTATTCATTCGGCTTAGTTTTGCTAACCGCTAAAAGTTGTACATCTTCTGGCCGACGTGAGGCATTTTGCGCCGCTTGGGTGATTCGATGCTGGGCGATTGCGAGTCTGTCTGTTATTGTTGTCATCTTGTAAGTTTTTGGTTGAATGGATATCCCAAACTATGGAAATCACAGAGTTACTAGCCTTTAGTGTAAAACACAATGCGTCAGATCTACACCTTTCTGCGGGTGTTTCTCCCATGATCCGTGTTGATGGTGAAGTGAGGAAGATAAACCTACCAGCTTTAGATCATCAAGGAGTGCATAGCCTAGTCTATGACATCATGAATGATAAGCAGCGCAAAGATTATGAAGAACATTTAGAGATAGATTTCTCGTTTGAAGTACCGGGTCTTGCACGTTTTCGTGTTAACGCTTTTAACCAGTCTCGTGGCGCGGCAGCGGTATTTCGTACCATTCCAAGTGATATTTTAAGTTTGGAGCAGTTAGGCGCGCCTGAGATCTTCAAAAAAATCTCCAGTTTTCCGCGTGGCCTAGTGCTAGTTACAGGCCCTACTGGTTCGGGTAAAAGTACCACCTTGGCGGCAATGATTGATTACGTGAATGAAAACCGCCATGACCACATTCTAACGATTGAAGATCCGATAGAATTTGTGCATCAAAATAAACAGTGCTTGATTAACCAACGTGAAGTGCACCGTCATACCCATAGCTTTAACGCCGCACTACGTAGCGCATTGCGTGAAGATCCGGATGTTATCTTAGTCGGTGAGATGCGTGACTTGGAAACCATTCGCTTAGCTATGACGGCAGCTGAAACAGGTCACTTGGTATTTGGTACCTTGCATACCACCTCAGCGGCCAAAACCATTGACCGTGTGGTAGACGTATTCCCTGAAGGTGAAAAGGGCATGGTCAGAACCATGTTATCAGAGTCCTTACAGGCTGTTATTTCGCAAACCTTGATTAAGAAAGTGGGTGGCGGTCGTGTTGCTGCACATGAAATTATGATGGGCACGCCAGCTATTCGTAATCTTATTCGTGAAGACAAAGTCGCGCAGATGTATTCGGCGATTCAAACGGGTATGGCCCATGGCATGCAAACGCTAGATCAGTGTTTGCAAAACTTAGTTAATCGCGGTCAGATCTCTCGAGAAGATGCGATGGCTAAAAGCTCAAATAAACAAGCTAACTTTTAACAGGGATTAGTTAACCTATGGATGTTACTCCTTTTCTAAAAGTAATGATTGAACGTAAAGCCTCTGATTTATTTATTACAGCAGGCTTTCCGCCCAGTGCCAAAATCGACGGTGAATTGCGCCAATTGGGTGAAAATCCATTTACACCCGCGCAGTCGTTAGCCTTTGTTGAGTCGTTAATGACCGATGCACAAAAACAAGAGTTTCATGAATCACGGGAATGTAACTTTGCATTTTCGGCGAAAGATTATGGCCGTTTTCGTGTGAGTGCGTTTTGGCAGCGTGAGTCGCCAGGTTGCGTAATGCGCCGTATTGAAACCCAAATCCCAGATGTCGATGACTTAATGTTACCGCCAATTCTTAAAGACTTGGTGATGAGCAAGCGTGGCTTGGTCATTATGGTCGGTGGTACCGGCACCGGTAAATCAACCTCTTTGGCGGCACTTGTTGGTTATCGTAATAACCACGCGCGCGGACATATTCTTACCATTGAAGATCCGGTTGAATTTGTGCATGACCATAGACAAAGCATTATCACTCAGCGTGAAGTCGGAATTGATACAGAGTCGTTTGATGCTGCGTTAAAAAGCTCACTGCGTCAGGCACCTGATGTGATCTTAATTGGTGAGATCCGTAGTCAAGAAACCATGGAATTTGCTCTGTCGTTTGCCGAGACTGGCCACTTATGTATGGCAACTTTACACGCGAACAATGCTAACCAAGCACTTGATCGTATTATGCATTTAGTGCCTGAGAGTAAACATCATCAGTTACTGTTTGATTTGTCATTGAACTTACGCGGTATTGTGGCGCAGCAATTAGTGCCCAAAAGCGATGGCACCGGCAGACGTGCGGCTATTGAGGTATTAATCAATACTCCACGTGTTGCCAGCTTAATTGCTAAGAATGAGCTGCACTCATTAAAAGAGGCGATGGCCAAGTCGAATGAGCAAGGTATGCAGACTTTCGACCAAGCATTATTAAAGCTATATACCGATGGTGAAATCAGCTACGCCGATGCGCTGCACCATGCTGACTCGCCAAATGACTTACGCTTAATGATTAAGTTGCAAAGTTCAGATCCTACCAGCAGTAGCTCAATGGATGGCGTTACCCTCAATCTAGATTAATCGTAAAGCTTGCAGACATAACGCTGGCAGTACTTTGTATTGCCAGCTTTAAACTGGATTGATCTTAATTTAAGTTTAAACGTATCTGCAGTTAATATTTTGAACCTTAAGGAGTTATCTTGGCTAAGTTTTCGGGGTTAACTAAAGAGATTGGTCATAAAAAACGTGGTAAAACCGGCATATTATTGGTTAATTTAGGCACGCCGGACGAGCCAACAGCGTCAGCTGTTAGGCGCTACCTTGCTGAGTTTTTAGCTGATCCGCGTGTGGTTGAAATACCTAAGTTAATTTGGATGATGATTTTACACGGGATTATTCTACGAGTTCGTCCAGCAAAGTCTGCAGCGCTTTATCAGCAGGTATGGACTGAGCAGGGCTCGCCATTAATGGATATCACTCGTCGTCAAACACAAAAGTTAGCTAGCCATTTTGAACAGGCTGGCGAAGATGTTTCGGTAGAGTTTTGTATGCGTTACGGTGAGCCGTCAGTCGCTTCAACGCTTAAAAGAATGCATCAAGATGGCATTGATAAAATGGTGGTGTTGCCGCTGTATCCGCAATACGCCGCGCCAACCACTGCGTCTGCTTTTGACGCCATAGCTAAAGAGCTAACCAGCTGGCGTTATCTGCCTGCTTTGCACTTTATCAATACCTATCATGACCACCCAGACTTTATTGACGCTTTAGCGGCATCAATTGCCAAAGACTTTGAGTTAAATGGTCAGCCGCAAAAGTTAGTATTGTCCTACCACGGTATGCCAGAGCGTAATTTACACTTGGGCGATCCTTATTATTGCTTCTGCATGAAAACCACTAAGCTGGTGGTTGAAAAACTCGGGCTTAGCGAAGATCAATATATCACTACGTTCCAGTCGCGCTTCGGTAAAGCTAAGTGGCTAACGCCATATACAGATGCAACGATGGAGTCGCTCCCTAAAGAGGGGGTTAAAGATATCGCTGTTGTGTGCCCGGCATTTAGCGCCGACTGTTTAGAAACACTGGAGGAGATTGCCGGTGAAAACCGTGAGATCTTTGAAGAGGCGGGTGGTGAAAACTATCGCTATATTGCCGCGCTAAACGATGATGATGCCCACATTAAGATGATGGCGAATATTGTTAAGCCACATATTTAGATTTTTTAAGGGTTACAGAAAGCAAAAGGGAGGCTAAGCCTCCCTTTTTTACAGATATTTTTTACTCGCCGTATTGATTTTCAAAGTAGCTTTCAACAATCAATACTGCTGACATGGCATCTACTTGGCCTTTGGTCAGCGCTTTATAGCCGCCCATTTCAAACAGTCGTGCTTTGGCATCTGCAGTCGTAAGACGTTCATCTTGAGTCGCAACCTTAACACCAAAACGGCCACTTAAGCGATTAGCAAATTTGCGCGCTCTTTGGGTCATCTCTTGCTCAGTGCCATCCATGTTGAGTGGCAAGCCGACAACAATTAGGTCGGGTTTCCATTCAGTGATAAGTGCGCCAATTTCTTCCCATTTAGGAATACCATCAACTGCCTTTATTGATAATAGAGGTCTTGCTGTCGCTGTGATCTCTTGGCCTATCGCGATGCCTATACTTTTAGTGCCGTAATCAAAACCTAAGACGCTTTTATCGCCCATCTCAATCTGTTCCTATTAAAGTGTATATAACACGTTGTTTTTACGCATGGCCTGCAAGGTTAGACAATTGCCAAATATCAAAGCCAAGGGATTCTGTCGCTTGTTGCCAGCGAGCATCATGGTCAACATCAAACAATAGCTCTGCGGTAGCTGGGATTGAAAGCCAAGTGTTTTCAATAATCTCTTGCTCTAGCTGACCACGAGTCCAACCGGCATAACCGAGTGCGATTAAAAACTTCTCAGGTGCTTGTTCTGAGCCTAAGCTAGCTAGCACATCTTGCGAGGTGGTAAGCATTATTTGCTCTGTAACCGCATCGCTGTTATTCCAGCAATCTTGAGTAGTATGTAATACAAAGCCGCGCTCAGGATTCACTGGGCCACCAAGTAATACTTCGCCAGCTAACGAGGTCACAGGCGCAGGCTCTTCAGTTAATTCCATTTGCTGCAGTAACTCATCAACAATAATGCCACTTGGCTTATTGACTACTATGCCCATCGCGCCTTTTTCATCATGTTCACAGATGTAGATCAGTGAGCGTTCAAAATAGGTGTCCTGCAAAGAGGGCATAGCGATTAAGAAGTGGTTTTGTAAACTGTCCATAGACTTTTCCATATAAGGCTAATACTAATCAAAATGTGATTAGCCGCCCGCCAATTTGACAGTATAATTAAGTTTTTCGAGTAGGGTCTTAATCTGCTCTCTATTGTCGGTTTGTACTTCAATAGTGAAGTCTTTTACTGTACCGCCGCAGCCACATTGCTTTTTGAGTTTTTGCGCAAGGGCTTTAAGTTCTTTTTCTTGCAGGCCTAAACCCTTAATTACTGAAACGCCTTTGCCTTTACGCCCTTTACTGTCTTTATGAATTCTAACTATACCGTCGCCTTCTGGAGCCGATTGGGTTTGTTTTTCAGGCGCAATACGTCCTACGTCTGTGCTATAGACTAAAGATACGTTTGGATCGGATTTCATATATATGGTCGTTGATGAACTTATGTCTGCAGTTTAACAAAGTTACTAAGGTTAAGGGAGAGGGCTGTGAGGAGAAACTTATGGTAAAGGAGGCAGGCTGAGGATCAACCTGACTCGCTATCTCTATTGGTGCGTGTCTATTGGCGACTAGAGCTAAGTGCTACAAATAAAGCGCTAGCTCTATCAGCAGTGATGCAAATGTGAGGCTTGCTAATAAGGCGATATATTTGTGAGTGCTTGGCAGCGCAATAGCGCAAGAGGTCAATACAAAACCGATTGCGGTACCTGCAAAGTGAGTTACAGGCGCACTAGCAATGGCAATAATCAGCCAGCTAAGCACTAGTATTGGCAAAATAACTAAAGAATGTTGACTGAGCTTATCGACTGCAGACGGCTTAGAATCTTGATGACTAGAGACTTTTTCTGGAGTGATAATAAATACAACACTAGCGATTGCAAACGCTGCGATAAACCAAAACATAACGACACTCTCAACGGGTTAATTGATAATCATTATCATTAAGTGGTTTTCTTAAGTCAAGCTTAACAACACAGAGATTTACCAAAATTGAGTTGTAGATTAATAAATTGCTCTGTAAGCTGAATAATAAGCAGTCAAAATATATAAGATTATTGTTGGAGAGAACATGAATAAGTTATTGGTGATTATTGCTGCGTTAGCATTAAGTGCATGTAGCTCACTTAAGACAAGCTCGGATTATGATCCAGGGGTAAACTTTAATGAAGTGAAAACCTACGCCTGGGTAGAGAAGAAAACCGAAGATGCGACTTATCATTTAGACGGGCTAATGGATCAACGTGTGCGTAAGGCTGTTGACGATCAGTTGCAACTAAAAGGACTGGCTAAGGGCGATGCTGCAACAGCAGATATTTTGGTTAATTATCTAACGAAAGTGGATAAGAAGATTAATGTAGATACCTTTAATACTAACTATGGTTATAACCCATATTATGGTCCTGGTTGGGGCTGGGGTGGTGGTGTAGGTCATACACAAACTACCGTTCGTGAATATGAAGTGGGTACCTTAATCTTAGATATGGTAAACACTAAAACGGGCAAGCTTATCTGGAGAGGCTCAGTAGCTGATACGATGCGCGATAAAGACACACCTGAAGAGCGTGTTGAAGTCGTTAATGAAGCGGTTGGTGCATTACTACTTAACTATCCGCCTAAGCCTGAAGGCAAGTAATTTACTTAAGTTATTTATAAAAAACGGCCTATTGGCCGTTTTTTTATGTCTTGAATTTAGATCTTAAGCGTCTAAGCCAAATGAGCTAGTGACTTGGGTATATTGGATAACTGTAAATCCCTTAAACCAAGAGACTGCAACGCGGTTAAGTTTTCTATTTCATCAGGCAATTCGGTTAGCAAGGAGTAGCTTAAATCTAGCTTTATTAGGTTAGTGAGCTTGCCGATCTCTTTTGGTAATACCTCAAGTTCACAGCAGTATAGGTTTAGCTCTTTTAACTGGCTCAAGTCGCCGATTTCTGTTGGTAACTGATTGAGGCAGACATTATCTGATAAATCTAGCGTTTCTAAGGACGCGAGTTTGCCTATCTCTATTGGTAACTCCTGCAAACAGCAGCCATTTAGGATTAATTGCTTTAAGTTAATTAAATTACCTATCTCTTTAGATAAGGTTTCAATCTCATGACATGTGCTAGATAGATCGAGCTTCTCGAGGGATGTAATCTGCCAGATCTGTTCTGGTAAAGCATCGTTTTCACAACTGGTAAAATTTAATTGTTTTAAATTAGGTAGCGCAGTAATTTGCGTTGGTAGTGTTGTCATGGCGGGATAGTCAATACTGAGCGTTTCTAAACAGACTAGATTGCCGATTTCTGCTGGAAGTCGCTTTGTGCCAGACATATCAAGTTCAAGCTTTGTTAACTTTGTTAATTGTCCTAGCTCTTTAGGTAGCTCGATGACTTCGGTCCCTGATAAACGCAAGGTTTCTAGTGAGCTTAAGTTGGCGATCTCGGCAGGTAGACTGCTAATTTCTCGCCCTCTCAATTCAAGCTCTTTGAGATTTGCGCATTGCTGTTTATCGCTGAGCAATGCTGTCAAAGCTGCGGCTGTACAGATTTCCATTATGATCCCTTTAAACTTTATTTATGCAACAAGCCACGCATTAACGCTCTAACTTGTTTATTAAATTCATTTTCACAGCGACTTTTGTGCTGAATCACATCAACGTTAGCCTGCCAACCAAGTTGCTCGAAATCAATCTTAAGCTTGCAAAGTTGTTGGTTAGCTAACGCTTCTTCACAAAGGTGAAGTGGCAATAAGGCCCAGCCAAAGCCTGCTTTAGCCAGCTCAAACAACATGTAATAGTTATCGGCATGCCAAACATCAGGAGAGTGTGGCGTGTTGAACCAACCTTGATGATTACCTTTAGAGCCAATCAGCAGTTGGCGATGCAATTTCAGCACGTCGATATGTGATGAGGTCTCTTGCGCCAGAGGATGCTCTGGGCTGACTAAAAGCTCAAACTGCACAGTGCCAAGAGACTCAAAATCTATGCTTTCAGGATAAGTGAGTTCGCTAAATACAATCCCTAAGTTCGCGCGTTTACTATCAACCAGATGAATGATATCCATACTCGAGGCACACAGTAGCTCAATCTCAAGCTGCGGATATTGGCTTGATAAGGTTTTTAACAGTGCGGTGAACTTGTTATAGGGGATTGCTTCATCAACAGCGAGAGTCAGTTTTAGCTCATCTTGCTTGTCTAGCGCCAGCACTTGTAGATTCAATCGTTGGTGCTGGGCGATAACCGCTTTAGCTTGGGGCAGTAATTGTTCTCCCGCCTTGGTGAGAATGGGGTAACGGCTGCTTCTGTCAAATAGAGCTTGGTTAGTATCGATCTCTAAATTGATGATGTGCTGGCTTATCGCTGATTGCACTTTACCTAACTTTCTTGCAGCAGCAGAGAAAGAGCCTGTTTCAACGGTAGTGACGAAAGAAAGCAATTGTTCGATAGTTAACATATCAGTAAAAGCGATGGTATCTAATTTTTATCTATCGTAGTTAAAGATGATAATGACTGCAACTTAACTGTAGAGTGATTTGTAATGACATTTAAAGATAGAGTAATTCACGCCATTCTTTTTGAAGCGGTAGCACTGGCTATCATAGTACCTGCTGCATCATTGTTTTCTGGCAAGCAGGCTAGCTCAATGTTGGCCGTGGGCGTGGGACTGAGTCTCTACACGGTAGTATGGAACTATTTTTACAACATATGGTTCGATAAGCAATTTGGTGCAGACAGAGCAAACAGAACATTAAAGACTCGAATTGGCCATACCTTTGGTTTTGAGGGCGGGATTGTCTTTATCACTGTACCAGTGGTTGCATGGTTCTTAGAGATTACGCTACTGCAGTCGTTAGCGTTAGAAGCTGTATTTTTAATTTTCTTCTTCTTTTATGCGATTGCATTTAACTGGTGTTACGACAATATTCGTCTTAGATTAAAGCCGGCGCAATAAGGTTTCTACCTAACTTAAAAAGTAATACAAAGTTTTGTATTGTTTGAAAGGGGCTGAAATTGAAAACCAATGCATGACACCTATACTGATTGGTATTAGTTCAATTGCTAACTTGCCGCTGTTACTGTGTAGCAGCGGCATTTTTATAGCAAAAATTCTAATCGCAATTGCCATTGATTTGGTCATTTCAATGACCAATCTTATTCTCGATTGCTGCAGCATTATTTATTGCTACTTTTCACCACAGCTATTCTCTACAGCTCATCATCACCACTTTTCGCTACGACTATTCTCCACAACAACTCTCCACAACAACTCTCTACAAGCATCCTCCACAACAATAAGTACTACTGATTGGCATACAAAAGGTTTGTACTGCAGATAAAAATCGAAAATTAGAAGATATTAACTATGCTTGTAATGCATAAGTTAATTATTTGACTGTGTTTTTGTGTTTCTTGGGTTAAAATGTTGTCGCTTGATGGTTGGGGCTTTAAGCTGAGGCTAGCGGTTGGGTTTTATCTTCAAGGTTATACATATTGCCTATCACAATATTAAGTCGCACTGAGTAAAGGCGGATAAATGAAGATAGCAACAACGGCGAGTGGGATTAGCTCTAGCATGACTTTGAATAGCGCTGGTTGGCTTCGTAATGTTTTATATAAAACAGCTTTGCTTTTAATTTGCTTGTTAAGCTCAACGATAAACAGCGCAATGGCTGCTGATGCACCTATTCGGCAATGGCAAGATACTGATGTTGACGGCGTGCCAGATAGAAAAGATGCCTGCGCCAAAACAGTCGCAAATCAAAGGGTCGATGCCAGCGGCTGTAGTCATGAGCAACAAGCATTGAGGTTAACACCAAGTTTGGCTGTGATGCCAAACTATTGTTTTAACACCAGTAACGGGCAACTTTTTCCGAGTTCGTGCTCAGAAATGTCATCAATTGCTGTTAGGTTTGAGTTTGCTAAAGCGCAAGTACTGATGTCGCAGCAACAAGTATTTGTAGGCTTGTCTCGCTGGCTGAACGCAACGAATGTGCCTTTAGTGCTAATTGGTCATACAGATTCGATTGGCGAAGCGCGCTTTAATCAGCATTTATCTGTTGAGCGGGCACAACAAGTGAAAAAGGTGTTAGTGCAGCAATTTGGGTTTGCAGCAGACAGATTTCAGGTTAAGGGCATGGGTAGTGTTTACCCTGCTGCTAGTAACCAAACCGCGTATGGTCGAGAAAAGAATCGACGCGTTGAGTTTTTAGTAAACGTTCAATAGTTTGTTTTTAATTTAAGGGAGTATATACATGGATAACTTGCAAGGGTTAATGGACCAAGCACCAGAACTCATTGTCACTTATGGCATGAAGATCTTGTTTGCCATTATCATTTTTATAATCGGTAAATTCTTATCGAATGTCGCTAAAAATCTCACGACCAAATTGCTCGAAAAGCGCAAGGTCGACAACACAGTTGTTTCGTTTGTCGCTAACATTGCTTGGGCACTGGTGTTTGTATTTACCATTGTGGCAACGCTTGGGCAGATTGGGGTGCAAACAGCGTCACTCGTCGCTGTAATCGGTGCCGCGGGTTTAGCCGTTGGTTTGGCGCTGCAAGGCTCACTTTCAAACTTTGCGGCGGGCGTTTTGATGGTGCTATTTAGACCATGCCGTGTGGGTGACTATGTAGAAGCAGCCGGCATTGCGGGTACAGTTGATGAAATCACTATCTTCTCAACTAAACTACTAACACCGGATAATAAAGCGATTATCGCGCCAAACTCAGCAATGATGGACGGCACAATTATCAACTACTCAGCGATGGCCACGCGTCGTTTAGATTTAGTTATCGGTGTTTCTTACGATGCTAACTTGGCAGAAACTAAGAAAGTGCTAACTTCGATTTTAGATAACAATCAGTATGTACTTAAAGATCCTGCTTATACGGTTGCGGTTGCTGAGCTTGCTGATTCATCAGTTAACTTTGTTGTTCGCCCTTGGGTTAAAGGCTCTGACTACTGGCCTGCGCACTTTGAAATTCTTGAGCAAATTAAGATTGCACTTGATGAAGCAGGCATCGGTATTCCTTATCCGCAAATGGATTTGTATGTAAAAGAAACCCCTGCAGCTTAATAGCCACTATGCTGACAGGCTTTAGATAGCTTAAGTTAGATAGCTTGAGTCAGTCAGCTCGTGTTAGTTAGATGGGGATAGATAATAAAAAGGTCGGCTTATGCCGACCTTTTTTAATTTTAATAGTATTAATGCGCGTTATCAGACTGATACTGATAATCAAATTTTGGCATTGACCATTTATAATGGATCGCAAGCATGCGAAAACTAAAGCCAAAGGCTAATGAAATCGATAAGTTAATCCACTCTGGCACACCATAGCTCTTCATCGCTACATAAGCGGCGGCAGTTAACAGAGCCACCAGCGCATAAAGCTCTTTCTTAAAAATTAGCGGTACCTGGTTACACAAAATGTCGCGGATCACCCCACCAAAAACCCCAGTTACCACGCCCATAACAATCGCAATTTCAGGGCTAAAACCTAAGGTTAAGGTTTTTTGAGCGCCAATAATCGAAAACACAGCTAAGCCAACGGCATCGATAGCTAAAAATAACTTAGATAAATGACGCATTACCGGGGCTATCATTACCGTGAGTAATGATGCGGCGGCAATCGCAATAAGATAATGGACGTTTTCAATCCAGATCAATGGATAGTTGCCAAGCAATATGTCGCGCAAGGTGCCACCACCAATAGCTGTTACACAGCCAATAATAACTACGCCAAACAGGTCCATCTGTTTTTTACCCGCAGCCAGTGCGCCGGTCATGGCTTCGGCTAATATGCCGATAAGCCACAAAAAGCTGATAATTTTAACTTCTAACATGATTTGCACGAGCTAAATAAAAGGGAGACGATTTTGCCTGTTTTTACGGCTTAAATACAATGATAAAAGTTGAATTGTTGCATTACATTTTCTAATGCATTCTTTTTCTGGTGTGAGCTGTGTCGCATAATATACGGTGTTTTGTTTATTTTATGATTAGATTTATATTTTAGTTATGTTCATAGTTGTTGAATATGCAGGCTAATTTATCAATCAGTAGTTTTGGTGGTGTTTATTACGGTTTGTAAACTTTGGATTTTTGCTGGTAGTTGTTTGCTTGGCGCAGTAATATTGGCCACTATTTGATAAAACTAGATTTATAGACTTGAGGTTCACAATGATTGATTTTCGCAGTGATACGGTCACTAAGCCAACAGCTGCAATGCGCAGCGCCATTAGCCAGGCTGAAGTTGGTGATGATGTTTATGGCGATGATCCAAGTGTTAACTACCTTGAAGACATGGCCGCAGAGATGTTTGGTTATGACAATGCATTGTTCACCTCTTCAGGTACTCAAGCTAACTTACTGGCGTTAATGGCACATTGTGAGCGTGGTGACGAATACTTATGTGGTCAGCAAGCACATAACTATAAGTTTGAAGGCGGCGGGGCGGCAGTATTAGGCAGTATTCAGCCACAACCACTAACTAACCAAGCAGATGGCAGTATTTTACTGAGTGACATTGAAGCGGCAATTAAACCAGACGATATTCATTTTGCTCGTACTCGTTTATTAAGCCTTGAAAATACCATCGGCGGTAAAGTTGTACCGCAAGCCTACTTAGCGCAAGCACAAGCTTTGGCATTTGAGCGTGGTTTGAAAATTCATCTAGATGGTGCCCGTGTTGCTAACGCTGCCGTTGCACAAAATATTCCGATGACAGACATTACCCAGTATTTTGACTCGGTTTCAATCTGTTTGTCTAAAGGTTTGTGTGCACCAGTTGGCTCGATTTTATTGGGCGACGAGCGTTTAATCACTAAAGCAAGACGCTGGCGTAAAGTGCTAGGTGGCGGTATGCGTCAAGCGGGTATTTTAGCTTCAGCTGCAACATTGGCTTTAACAGAGCAGGTTGAACGCTTAGCGGAAGATCATGACAACGCAGCGTTTTTAGCAAATGAACTCGCAAACATTGATGGCTTTAGTGTTGATATGTCGCAAGTGCAAACCAATATGGTGTTTGCTCAGGTGAGTGATGATATTAATGTCAAAGAGTTAGCCGTTGACCTAAAGGCAAAAGGCATTTTATTAAGCCCGGGCAAAACCATCCGTTTGGTTACCCATGCTGATATTTCAAGAGCTGATATTGTTCGCTTTATCGCTGAGCTAAAAGGCTTATTAAGCCGCAGCTAGCAAACAGCGTATATTTAGCAGCAAATACTCATAATAAAAAACCTAGGCGATTGCCTAGGTTTTTTGTTTTCCGCCATATGCTAACGACTTTAGTCGGTGGTTATCATTTTTGGCCAAGATTATTCAATGCTGGTGGTCTGCGCCACTTGATAATGCATTGCCGTGGCTGTCGTAAAAGCCTGAGCTACCATGCTGAATAAAACCTTGGTGGATCATTTGTGCAATAAAAGGATCTGACTCATTGTCACCCACATCGGCAAAATCCATATCACGGTAGTTCGCAATATGCTCGGCAAACTCAGCTGAGCTTAGTGGAGCCAACTCAACCAGCTGGACATTGAGCTGCTGCTTGCCTTGCAGCATGATCATGTTTGCAGGTAGCGCTAGCTCAGATAACCATGCAAGTTTCAGTTGCTGATTGTGCAGCGCGCCTTGGTAGTGAGTCACTTGCTGGCAAGTTAAATCAATATTGCCAGCTGCTTGCAGTTGGTCTGTTTTAGCTGGTTGTGTGCTATTTACTGCCGTTAGCTGCTGAATAGTGCTTGGGGCTACAATTTGCGATAGCTGTTGATAATCAAAGTGCATGTTTAACGACAGTAAGTCGCCTTTGCGATATGAAATAGAGCGTTGTTGTTTAGGGAAATAACGCACATACTCGCCTTGTTTATTCCACAACTCAAAGCTCACATCGTTACGCTGATAAATCACTTGGTCGGCACTACGTAGCAAAGTTAAGCTTTGCTGTCCACCTTGGCTGGTGGTTATTGAATAAGTCGCGCGCAGATGTTCAGGGCTCATGTTGCCAGAGCTTATGTTATTAGCGCTTATGTTATTAGTGCTTATGTTATTAGAGCTTAGGCTTTCACAGCTTGCAGCACTAGCATTAAAGGCTATGCCCGCTAATAAGCTGATGCTAACCACAGTGTTGATAGCTGCTTTATAAAATAGATTGTGTGAGCGCCATGATTGGCCAAAATATGAAACTAGCATGTTGACTCCTACAGCAAAAATGGCACATGCCTAAGTTTTGCATTAATAAAAATGACCACATAATCTGTTTACTAAAATAACGATGTGGCCAAGATTGTTTGTAAAACGGAGCTAGTGTTCGCTAGCTCCCATTCCTTTATTGCGCAGCTTCAGCTTTGCTCACAAGGTTGCCAGCATGATTCATTACGTGGAACAAGTGGTTTTGCTCAACGGTGCCCTGAACAAGGTGTGAACCTGGGCCGCGGGCAAAGATGCCAACGTCTTCACCTGCGTGAGTTTCACTACTTAGCGGAACCAGCGCTTCTTGGTGAAAGCCTGCACTTTGGGTATCAACATAGTTAAGGTCAAAGCGCCCCGGAGCAACTTCAAAGCCGTAACGTTCATCACCACCAGTCTCAAGGTTGGCGTAGCCACGGCCATTGGTGTAACCCACTGTGGTATAAGGCATGCCGTTAGCATCAGTTGCATTGGTTACAGCTGGTTGGCCGTCTGAGCCATTACCTTTAACTAGGCCAAGAATCGGGTTACCACGAGTTGGGTAGCCAGCAATGGTAAATACATGGCTGTGATCTGCTGTCACCATTAACAGGGTATCGTCAGCCGATGTTTTTTCCATCGCCACGCGTACCGCCTCAGATAATGCAATGGTGTCGTGTAAAGCGCGAGCAGCGTTACCCGCGTGGTGAGCATGGTCAATTCGGCCAGCTTCAACAATTAACACAAAGCCTTTGGTGTTTTTCTGCAAAATATCGATGGATTTAGCCGTCATTTCAGCAAGCGAAGGCTCACCGTTAACGCCATCTGTACTGCGGTCTAACTCATACTCCATGTGAGATGAGTTAAATAGCCCAAGTGCATGGTCTGTTGTCATAGGATCTAGCGCTAAAAACTCATCTCTGTCTGCCACATAGGCTGAGTTGTCATACTTAGTTAACCACTCATTAGTTAAATCGCGGTTATCTAAACGTCGGCCAGACTTGCCTTCAGGATCGGTGACTGTGGTTGGAATAAACGAACGGCGACCGCCGCCCATCACTACGTTTAAGCCTGAGCCATAATCAAATGCGAGTAGCTGAGAGGCGATATCTGCGCAGCCATTAGTCACTGCTTCTTCTGGTAAATCAGCATCGTTTTCCCAGTTACGCTCAGGTGCATGGGCATAAGTTGCAGCTGGCGTTGCATGAGTTATACGCGCTGTTGATACCACACCAGTAGATAATCCGGCCATGGCGGCAAGCTCTAAAGATGTCACTAAGTTTTGACCTTCGGTTGAGGCACAGTTACCACGAATCACGCCTTCTGCTTGACCAATTACACCCACATCGGTTTTAACCCCTGTGACCATAGCCGTCATGGTGCCAGCTGAATCTGGCGTTTGGCCGTCAACATTATAAGTTTTTGCTAAGCCAACATAAGGCAAGGTTTCAAACGATAGCGAGTTTTCCTCACCGGTTTGGCCTTTAAGTTGTCCCTCTAAAATGCGCGCGGCGGTAACCGTTGATACGCCCATACCATCGCCAACAAATAGAATGATATTTTTTGCAGCACCAGCTTCGTTATTAACCGTCATCTCTTGCGCCTTAGCTACGCGAGACTGCCCGTCTACATACCATTGATTTACGGCTGTCCAGTCTTTGCCGTTATCGCCAGTTTCACCTTTATCACCATCATCACTACAAGCGGCAAGTCCCAGCATTGCAGAAACTGATAATACGAGTAATTTCTTGTTCATTTTAAAACTCCATAAATGGGTACAGTTGCAGGCGCAATCTCCGTTGAGCCAAGCATGATTTGGTACAATTATTTGCTTGTACCCATCGTTTAGTATTTGGTTCCACCAAGCGCTTGCGCTTGATTGATGACGTGATAAATAACGTTTTGCTCGATAACCCCTTGCACAAGATCAGAGCCTGGGCCTGTGGCATGCAAAGTAATATCTTCACCAGCGTGAGTTTCGCTGCTTGTTGGAATAAGTGCTTGCTGCTTAAACTCTTTATCTTGGGTATCAACAGAGCTTAAATCGTCACGTACGCCCACTACTGCGCCAGGGCCATTGGTGTAGCCGACAGTCGTGTATGGTTTGCCATCTTTAGCAATAGAGACATTGCCGTCGATGCCATGAACTAAACCTAGAATTGGATTACCGCGTTTTGGGTAACCTGCAATAGTAAATACATGGCTGTGATCAGCCGTAACCATAATGAGGGTTTCTTCTGGATTGGTATTTTCAACTGCAGTGCGCACAGCGTTTGACAGCTCAACGGTATCCATCATGGCGCGGTAAGCGTTGCCCGCATGGTGAGCGTGGTCGATACGGCCAGACTCAACAATTAACAGATAACCTTGTTCATTCTTGTTAAGCAGCTCAATGGATTTTGCGGTCATTTCAGTCAATGATGGCTCGCCTGCAGTGTCATCTAATCGGTCTGCCTCATACTCCATATGAGATGAGTTAAATAAGCCAAGTAGATGATCGGTAGCATCGACATTAATCGCATCAAAACCTGCTTTATCCCATACATAGGCAGCATTGCTGTGGTTTTCAGTCCATGCTTGGGTTAAATCAACGCCATCAGCACGGCGACCTGATTTGCCCTCACCATCGGTCATATCGTTAGGGATAAAGTTGCGGCGACCACCACCAAGGGCAACGGTGAGCGCATCGGCTTCATCACGCATTACAAGCTGGTAAGCAATATCTTTGCATTCATTGGTGACAGCTTCTTCAGGCAGATTTGAGTCCGCTTCCCAGTTACGTTCAGGCGAGCGTGCATAAGTTGCCGCCGGAGTGGCGTGAGTAATACGGGCTGTACTTACCACACCAGTTGATAAGCCCTTAGCGTTGGCTAAGTCGACTAAGGTGATTAGCTCATTACCTTTTGATGACAGGCAGTTGGCGCGTAAGCTAGTGTCAGACACTGACAAGACGCCAGCTTTTGACTTAACCCCGGTAGCCATTGCCGTCATGGTGCCAGCAGAATCTGGAGTTTGTTGGTTAGTGTTGTAGGTTTTAACTAAAGCGGTTCTAGGGAATTGCTCAAAGCTTAAAAAGTTTTCTTCACCGCCTTGATTGTCTGCTTGTTGCTGACCTTCAAAAATACGTGCGGCAGTAAGGGTTGATACGCCCATGCCATCACCCAAAAACAAGATAACGTTTTTAGCTTTTGTTGCAGTTGTTTGATTTATTTTATCACTGACGAGTTGGGCGCTATCTTTGTACCATTGGCTGTCTGTTTGGCTGCTGGGTAAAACAGAAGCATTTGCCGCGACAGTTGCGAGACTACAAGAGATCATCACAGCTATTCTTTTGATATTATTCACTATTGTCACCGTAAATTAGTTAGGTTTATATAAGGTTCCTTGTGGCGAACAGATTGTCAGGTAATTGCGTGACGTTATTGAGTCGGATTTATGTCGGTTTTATTGCGGCAATAAGATTGATGATCCACTAAGCGCATAAATAGCGCATAGCAGCACCAAATGAGTGCGATGCTTTAGATGTTGAGGTTACATGTTTATTGTAAGAGTATGATTTTATTGGCGATGGTTTGTTGGTATTCGATTTGCTACCACTAATTAAGTATTTAACTTTTGAGGTGTAGATAATGAAATATTACAGCCGTCGTTTTATTAAACCTGAACATCTAAATCCGGCCAACTTTCTATTTGGAGGACAATTGTTAAGTTGGATCGATGAGGAGGCCGCTATATTTGCTGGCTGCCAAATGAAGAGTCAGCGCCATGTGACTAAGTTAATGTCGGAAGTTAATTTTATGGCACCTGCCAAGCAAGGGGATGTCATCGAGTTTGGCTTAGAGCTAATTAGCGCAGGGGCTACATCGATTACCGTCAGTTGTAAGGTGCGCAACAAGCTAACTCAATTACCTATTGTGAGTATCGACAAAATTGTGTTTGTACACGTGAACGAGAAAGGCCAGCCAGCTGAGCATGGCATGCGCGCCAATGCGGCCTAGTGTGTAATAGATTAATAATCACTAAAAACAAAGGCTCAATGATGAGCCTTTGTTTATAACTGAACTTTACAGCTTAATTTTATAGGGAGTAGAGTAGAGCGCTAGTCTTCGCTAAGATCTTGTTTTACTGAATTAACCGCATCTCTTGAAGCGTGGCCGATTGCGCGAGTGGTATCTCGAGTTGCATGGCCAATATCTGTGGTGACTTCTTTAGTGGTACTGCCAATTTGACGACCGGCTTCTTTTAAGTCGGCACAACCGCTAATGGCCAAGCTGCACAATAATGCGTTGATTAAAGCTAACTGTTTCACTGAATGATATTCCATTTCTTATTAGATGGCGGGCATATTGCCAGCAATGTTAAAACTGCGCTAGGGCAGTGTGTCACGTTATCAGACTAGCCTTGGAATGAAGGCTGGTTATATTTTTGTTTGTGTTCGGTGTTACCAATTAGATTGTTTGAACTTTTAGTTCCGTAGCTATCAATCGCCTGCAACGGGAGAATAGTAGCCTTGGAATTAAGGCTGGTTACATTAATTTAGGTTGGTGCTACCAAGTAGACTGTTTGAACTTCTAGTTCGGTAGTTATCAATCGCCTGCAGCGGGCGTATGTGCAGATACTGCCGTGACACGCTATAAATACATCCCTGTAAGCTCGGCATGACAAATAGCATCCCTGCTAAAAGGCCAGTTCGGCATCCTGCCTCTCGTTCGAAAGCTTGGTAACTTCGTTACCTCTCACCTTGTCATGGACGGTCATGGCCGCATCTACACTTGATAATCGGAGTAATCATTAGGTTATAGGGTTTGGTTTCTAACTAGGAAATGCCCCAAAGTTACTTAGCTTTAGAATGAAGCTTGATTACATTTTTTGGAGAGCGCTATCTGATAGAAAGTTATGAGTTTCAGTTTCATAGTTATCAATCGCTTGCAGCGGGCGCATGTGCAGGCACTGCTGAAGCTCGCCTCAAGTACTTCCGTGTAGGCTCAACGAAAACATCCGTGTTTTCGACGGCTTCAGCCGCATCTGCACTAGGTTAAACAAGCACAATTCTGATGATTCGGAGTTATGGCTGTAAGGTTAGTTAACTATCCGTATCTGTGCCTAATTCGCTCCACCCTTTTCTTTTTCTTTATTGAAGCCCGCAGCAGTATCCACACCTAGTAATTGGTGTACTCATTATGTCTTAGTGGTTTGAAATCTAGCTGCGAAGAAGTAGGTTTCTGTACTGTTATATCGTCATAGCTATGGCTTTACTGCTTACTTTGTCCTGTGTAATGGGCGTTTTGCCGTTGGGTTATGTAGAAATAATGGTGAAAAACTATAAAGGTGTAATTGTGCATTCTCGTTCATTGCTGGATAACAGGTAAGCAAAGTGCTCGAGCGTACTTTTACCAAAGATTTATCGGATATAACTCCCAAAATCGACGCTTAATTAATTGTTATTATTTGATTTTAATTTAATAATTCTGTGCGCGCTTTTCCGGGGTTCACCGAAAAAACGCGCGAGCGTCATATTAAAATGTTATGTTTTTGGATTATTTATGAAAAAAATTCTTTTAGTCTTGATTGTGCTCTTCTCTGCTAATTCTTGGTCGCAAGGTATTCCGGTTAATGCTTCTAAAAATTCATATGGTGATGGGTGGAAGTGCAACAAAGGCTTTTATAAGTCAGGCAGCCAGTGCCAAAAAGTTCAAATCCCTGAAAATGCCAGCTTAGATGTCTATGGCAGCGGCTGGAAGTGTAACAAAGGCTTTTATAAATCAGGCAACCAGTGCCAGAAAGTTCAAATCCCTGAAAATGCCGGCTTAGATGTCTATGGCAGCGGCTGGAAGTGTAACAAAGGCTTTTATAAGTCAGGCAGCCAGTGCCAGAAAGTTCAAATTCCTGAAAATGCCGGTTTAGATGTCTATGGCAGTGGCTGGAAGTGCAACAAAGGCTTTTATAAGTCAGGCAGCCAGTGCCAGAAAGTTCAAATTCCTGAAAATGCCGGCTTAGATGTCTATGGCAGCGGCTGGAAGTGCAATAAAGGTTTTTATAAGTCAGGCAACCATTGCCAGAAAGTTCTAATCCCTGAAAATGCAGGCTTAGATGTCTATGGCAGTGACTGGAAGTGTAATGCTGGATTTAAACGGGGTGGTGACTCATGCCTTGCCATGTCCAATGATGAATTAGAAAAGCAACTTGAACTAGAGCACAAGTTGGAAAATACAATGCAATGTCCAAATCAAGCGACATGTAAGTATAGTTCAAATGGATCAGGTGTTTACTGTGGAAGTGAGTCCGCAACATGTGCTTATAGTGCAGATGGTTCAAGTGTTTCTTGTGGTGGAAAGTCTGCAACATGCGCCTATAGTGCAGATGGTTCAAGTGTTTCTTGTGGTGGCGAGTCTGCAACATGCGCCTATAGTGCAGATGGCTCAAGTGTTTCTTGTGGCGGTGAGTCTGCAACATGTGCCTATAGTGCAGATGGTTCAGGTGTTTCTTGTGGCGGTGAGTCTGCAACATGCGCCTATAGTGCAGATGGCTCAAGTGTTTCTTGTGGCGGCGAGTCTGCAACATGTGCCTATAGTGCAGATGGCTCAAGTGTTTCTTGTGGCGGCGAGTCTGCAACATGTGCCTATAGTGCAGATGGTTCAGGTGTTTCTTGTGGCGGTGAGTCTGCAACATGCGCCTATAGTGCAGATGGCTCAAATGTTTCTTGTGGTGGTCAGTCTCAAACGTGTGCCTACAGCGCAGATGGTAAACAAATGTCATGTGGTTGCGACTGAAACATAACAATAAAAATCAGGCGGAGGCATGAATGCGTCGCTGTCTTAAGCGTTATCCAAAACTAAAAGTTAGATTATCTTTTACATATTCAGGAATTTAAATGAGTATTGAATTTTTAACCAGTAATGCAGAAAAAGTGAACTACCTATGTGCATTGTTAAAATCAAGGGCAACTGGTAAAGAGTCATCAAACAGTGAATACCAACAGTTGAGGCACGAGCTTTTAAGTAATAATACGTTGTCATCACACCTGCCTAGTTGGTTAAAGCTTGCTCGTGATTTAGACTCGTTTTGGGACTTTATCCAGCCCAAGTTTGGCACTTATCTAGAGCGTCGGGCATTTCTAGATAAAGAGTTTGCAGATCTATTGAGTCATTTGGAATTTGGCACACAATTAGCCTGTCAACAACCAGCAGTCTTTCAATCTCCAGCTCAACAGAATGTCCATCCTCAACATGTAGTATCAGCAACTCCGATTTTCTCTGTTCCTCAAGAACCCAAGAAAAACAAGGTATTTATTGTTCATGGGCGTGACAATGAAGCTAAGCAAGAAGCAGCAAGACATATCGAAAGTATCGGTCTTGAAGCCATTATATTGCACGAACAAGCAAGTAGTGGGATGACAATAATTGAAAAAATTGAGCACTACGCAGGTGAAGCGGATTTTGCAATCGTAATATATACACCTTGTGATAAAGGGCGTGGAGCTTTCGAAACAACTGTACCAGCTCGTGATCGTGCAAGACAAAATGTTGTTTTCGAGCATGGTTACCTAATGGCTAAGCTTGGACGAAAAAATGTGTGTGCTTTAGTTAAAGGGCAAATAGAAACACCTAATGATATTAGTGGTGTTGTGTATGTTTCAATGGATCAAGCTGGTGCGTGGAAAAATGACGTAAACCTTGAGCTTAAAGCTTGCGGCTATAGCTTATAGCTTACCGCAGGTTTTGTATAACAAAGCCATTAAGGTGATGCTTTACACTCGGCGATTTTGGTATGAAGTTTGGTGTGCTTTGTGAGTTTATCGTGGCGAACCCTATGTTAAGCGTTACTGAATGAGCGAACACCATAGATTTACTAACCCAACGACTCTAATTTAGAGCCTGAGTTTTAGCTCGTTTCTGTCCAAAAACGAGCTAGGCCTTTAATCCTTACTGTATGTGCCAAAGGTTGTGTTGTTCTAACCTAGTGTAGATGCGGCCGTGACCGTCCATGACATGGACGTCATGGCCGAGCTTACAGGGATGGACTTGCTGCGTGTCACGGCAGTGTCTGCACATGCGCTGGCCGCAGGCCATTGGAACCACTTGAGTTAAATGTCACACTCAGCTTGAAGATAAATAAAGTCTTTGTTATCAAACGAAGTTTGATTTCCAAGTGTCGCAAGACTGAGAAAGCCAACTTAATTTGGCAGAAAATGTTGCTGGTGCTAAAGCAAAATAAAAGCAAAATACCAGCAACATTCAAAAAGCTTATTAGTGCAACTTCAAGTGTGGGTGTACGATGCGGCTAATGCCTTTCGCGAACATCAACAAGGTGCCTTTAATTGGGCCGTGTAGCTCAATCAAGTGTCTGCGGTATAGTGAGGTGTAAACAAAACGTGCAATCTTGCCTTCTACCATTACGCCGCCACCAATGAATGACATCAAGTTACCTACAGTGTGGAACTTAGATAGGTTCACTAATGCACCCAAATCTTTATATACGTAATTGTTTGATGCTGGCTTGCCATTTAACAATAACTTGATGTTGTCTGCTGTCATCAGTGCCATTTGGCGGGCTGATTGACCACGTGGTGGTACCCAGCTGCCATCTTCTTGTGGGCAAGCTGCGCAGTCACCAATCGCAAAAATCGCAGGATCGCGGGTAGTTTGCATATTTTGATTAACCATCACTTGGTTAATGTGGTTGCTCTCTAGGCCGCCAATCTCTTTCAAGAAGTCTGGTGCTTTTACGCCAGTAGACCAAATCACCATATCAGAGGGAATAAATTCATCTTCAGAAGTATGTAAGCCTTCTTTAGTGACTTGGTTAATACGAGTGTTGGTCATTACCTTAACACCAATGGCTGTTAGCTCTTTGGCGACAGACGCTGATATCTCGGCTTTCTCTACCTTAGGCAGAATGCGGTCATCGGCTTCAATAAGGGTGATTTCAAGTAAGCTGCTATCGATTTTGTAGCCAAAGCCGCGAAGCTGATCAACTGCGTGGTGCATTTCTGCAGACATCTCAACCCCAGTTGCACCGGCGCCAACAACGGCAATTTTAATTTTGTCGTCAAGTTGGTGATGGCTAGCGTAGCGCATGAACTTGTTTAGTAGCATGCTACGAATTTCCATCGCTTGTTCTGTGCTATCTAAAAATACGCAATTATCACGCACGCCAGTAATATTAAAGTCATTGGCGATGCTGCCGATTGCGATCACTAGGTAGTCGTAATCGATGCGGCGGGCAGGTAAGAGCTCATTGCCTTTTTCATCATTAATAGGTGCTAAAATCACTTGTTTAGCTTCTCTATCAATATCTGTCATTGCACCTTGTTGAAAGTGATAACCATGGTTAGCAGCGTGACCACGGTAGCTAATAGCATCAATACCAATATCTAAGGCGCCTGTGGCAACCTCATGCAGAAGGGGCTTCCAAACATGGCTTTCGGCACAATCAATCAGTGTGACTCTGGCTTTGCCTTTTCGGCCAAGTTGGTGACCGAGTTTAGTTGCGATCTCCATACCACCAGCGCCGCCACCTACGATGACAATATTAGCCATTTCATGCATGAGTTCTTTAATCCTTAATTAGATAAAAATGTAAATTAAATATAGGTTTAACTTATGGCCGAGTAAGCAAAAAGGCGGATTGAGCCTAAAGATTTTACTTGGTTATAACTTGGGCTATATCGAAATTTTGACGATAATTTAGGTTAAAAAGTGTAGCAGTAGATATGAAAAACGGCAATTTAGCAGTAAATCTGGGTTAAATTGTGTTTTTTAATGGGTTATGTTTTTTAATTCTTTGTATTTTAATGCTTTATTGTTTTTATGGACGTTGTTTTGTAGCGGTTTTAAACTGTGGTTTACGCTTTAGGATAAGAGAAAGTTTTACTAGAAAGTTAGAATTGTGATCTTGCTCGTTATTTAACAGGTTGGTCAAAAATCGGCATGTCTCGATAACGGAAACATGCCGATAATGATTAGAGTTTGCTTAAGCGAGACTTATAATCTTCGATAACATGTTCCATGATCTCTTGTACTGAGGTGTCTTTGGTTTTGTTATCCATAAATACTTTGAATGTTACCAAAGCATGTTTGTCATCTTTGAGGCGGTCATTTTGCATGGCAAAGTAGGCTTGCTCTTGCTCACATTCTCTAACCACAAAGCCTTCATGTTCAAAAAGTCGGTTGCCTGAATGGCCGTGCCACTTAGTAATTCTGTCTAATGCGATTTCACATGAGCGATTAAGCTCAATATGGTTACGCCAGCTGGTTGGGTGAGCGGGATCCTTGATGTGTGGGCATCGGACTGTGTAGTTGTATACATGAGAGATTGCTGTCATAAATTACCTACCTGTTCGCTGTGACTAATGCCATCTTAGGCATCGTTTTTTATCATGGTCAACCACTTGCGTGGTTTGAGCGTACTTTCTGTGTAGTTCGAGCAAATTGAGCTAACTAAATATTGATCATTTCTATCGCGCAAAATCTTAGCGCCTAGTTAACACTCTAGTTGCTGTATCTATTGTTTACCATGACACTTTACTGAATAACCTTGCTTGATCTCTCACTTTTATCGATGAAGTTAAATTTGGCGCGGCTTTGGCTAATAAAGCATCAGTTAAATTGCAGGCTTGAATAGTAATACCCGTCTATATTCACCTTTTATGTTAATCAGACTTTTGCGGTGGCAGACAAAGTGTTGAGCGTTTGTTGGTAAAAGGTTTCTTTTGTCTAGGCTTTAAGCATATAATTTCTGCATAAAAATAAAGCACATATCCTATTTCTTTGGAGGCTTGAATGGCTAGCTCAACAGTTTCAAAACTTGCGTTGTGGATTATCGTATTAGGTTCCACAATAACTTCAGGCTGTGGCGAGGCTCCAAAACCACAACAAGCCATGTTACCCAGCGTGATTGTTAACGTTGCACATCAAAAAGATATTATTCCTAAAACTGAAATTGTCGGCCGTACCCAAGCATCGGAAGACGTGGTAATTAAATCGCAAATTCAAGGCCAGTTGCTTAAACGCTCTTTTGTAGAAGGTGACGATGTAACAGCAGGTGACTTGCTGTTTGAAATCGATCCCGCAGCTTTTATCGCAGAGCTTGCGCAGCAAAACGCCGTGCTTAAACAAGCTGTTGCCTCACGAGATGTGGCGGTAATGAACTGGGAGCGTGGCCGCCGCTTGCTGCCCGATGGCATGATAAGCGCCCAAGATATGGATGAGCTAACCAGCCGTAAATTAACCACTGCAGCAGGTGTTGTGCAAGCGGAAGCTGCAGTGCAAGCCGCTGAGCTGCAATTAAGTTATACCAAGGTTTATGCGCCAATATCGGGTCGTATAAGTAACGCTAAAGTCAGTACGGGTGACATCATTACCCCTCAGTCTGAGATGGCAAGCTTAGTACAGCTTCAGCCTATGTGGGTGAGTTTCCAAGTTCCGGAAAAGGGACTCATTACCGCCCAGCAGAATTTTTCTAAGGCGGAGCAACGTGAAGTTAAAATCAGCGATATCGTTATGCGTTTACGTTTACCTAACGGCACCATGTTTGATGAGGTTGGTTTTATCGACTTTGTTGGCAACCGCGTTGATGCCGCAACGGGTACCTTACCTGTGCGCGCCAGCTTTAAAAATGACGATAAGCTGATGTTGCCTGGCTTGTTTGTTACCTTAATTGTCGAATCTCCTATTAAAGAAACAGCACTGTTAATCCCACAAGCTGCTGTGCAAGAAGATCAGCAAGGCCGCTTTGTTATGGTGCTGAATCAACAAGATGAAGTACAAAAGCGCGTAGTTGAGCTTGGCGAGCGTTTTGGCGTGGAGTGGCGTGTGTTAAAAGGCCTTGAAGATGGTGAGCGTATTGTGGTTGAAGGACTACAAAAAATTCGTCCGGGGATCAAGGTTAACCCTGTAGAGCAAGAAGTTATCCCTTTTAAAGAAGACGAAACTAAATAGGAGCGGTGCTGATGAACACATCTTATTTTGTCTACTCAAGGGTCGCTTACGCCTATGGTAATGGGCGTGTTTTAACGCTGACAGGGGAACACCATGATTAGTGATTTTTTTATTAACAGGCCCAAGTTTGCCTTTGTTATTTCAACCGTATTAACCCTTGTTGGTTTAATTTCTATTCCTGTGCTGTCGGTTGCCGAATTTCCTGAGATAGCACCGCCTCAAGTGAGCGTGTCGACCAGTTACTCTGGCGCCAGTGCCGATATTGTTAAAGACACCATTGCCCAGCCGTTAGAAGCTGAAGTTAACGGTGTTGAAGGCATGCTCTACATGGAGTCTAAAAGTGCCAACGATGGCAGTTACTCGCTCAATGTGACTTTTGAAGTGGGCACCGACGCCGATATGGCGCAGGTTAAAGTGCAAAACCGGGTGCAGCAGGCGATGCCGCGATTACCCGAAGAGGTGAAACGCCAAGGGGTTAAAGTAGAAAAGCAAAGCCCTAACATGTTGATGGTGGTTAACCTGGTTTCGCCAAATGAAACCTTTGATTCGCTGTTTATTACTAACTATGCCGGACTTAATGTAAAAGATGCATTGGCGCGCCAATATGGTGTGTCTAAAGTGCAGGTGATTGGTGCGCTAGATTACGCTATGCGTATTTGGCTCGACCCAGACAAAATGGCCAGCCTTGGTGTGACGGCTACCGATGTGATTGCTGCCTTGCAAGAACAAAATATTCAGGTTGCTGCTGGGCGTATTGGTGCTGCGCCAGTAGATCCTGATCAGCAATTTCAGTATACCCTACAAACTAAAGGCCGCCTTAAAGATCCGCAAGAGTTTCATGATGTGATGATCCGAGCCAATAACGACGGCTCCAAAGTTGTTGTGGGCGATGTAGCTAGGGTCGAGCTGGGCTCACAAACCTATGATGCGCAGGGTAAATTAAATAATAAACCGTCGGCAATTATTGCGATTTACCAGTCACCTGATGCCAATGCGTTAGAGGTGGGGCAAGCGATTAAAGCTGAGATGGAAAAGCTATCTCAGCGCTTCCCTAACGATCTTGAATATGAAGTGCTGTACGACACCACAGAGTTTGTTGAAACCTCTATTGCAGAGGTGGTGCAAACCCTGTTTATCTCAATCGCACTGGTTGTATTTGTGGTGTTTATCTTCTTACAAGATGCGCGTTCAACCTTAGTACCGGGTATTGCTATTCCTGTGTCACTTATCGGTACGTTTGCCTTTTTGCTCGCCTTTGGTATGAGCATCAATACGGTTTCTTTATTCGCGCTTATTTTGGCGATTGGTATTGTAGTGGACGACGCCATTGTTGTGGTCGAGAACGTGACTCGTTTAATGCAAGATGAGGGCTTATCACCAAAAGAAGCCACATCTAAAGCGATGAAAGAGGTGACAGGGCCGATTATCGCTACAACATTAGTATTGTTAGCGGTATTTGCGCCAACGGCGGTTATGCCGGGGATCACTGGCCAAATGTACGCGCAGTTCTCGGTAACCATCTGTATCTCGGTCTTAATCTCATCGATTAACGCATTAACCTTAAGCCCTGCGTTATGTGCTTCACTGCTGCGCCCGCCTAAGACTCACACTAAAGGCTTCCATGCTGCCTTTAACCGCAATTTTGAGCGCTTTACTGGTAAGTATATGAAGTTGGTGTCTTCGCTGACTCGAAAGCTAGTATTGGTTGGTGTGGTTTATGGCTGCTTAATCTTGCTAACGGGCGGCGTGGCTAAAATCTTGCCATCAGGCTTTGTGCCGATGGAAGATAAAAAAGCCTTTATGGTTGATATTCAGCTACCCGATGGTGCATCACTTAACCGTACTGAAGATGTAATGCGCGACTTGGTTGAGCTTACATTAGCTGAGCCTGGGGTTGAGAATGTGATCCACGCCAGTGGTTTCAGTATTCTTACTGGTTCTGTTTCATCCAACGGTGGCTTGATGATTGTGACGCTATCTACTTGGAGTGAGCGTGAATCACCAGATATGGTTGAATCGGCTATTGTGGCTAAGCTGCAGGCCAAATATGCTGCGAACCCATCAGTGAAAGCTATGGCGTTCTCTCTGCCACCCATTCCTGGGGTAGGTAGCGTGGGCGGTTTTGAGTTTGTGCTGCAAGACACCCAAGGGCGAACGCCTCAAGAGCTCGCAGCTGTGATGCGCGCCTTGATTATGAAAGCCAATGAGCAACCAGAAATTGCCATGGCATTTAGTAACTTCCGCGCCGATGTGCCGCAAATGTTTGTTGATGTTGATAGAGATAAAGCCAAGGCGCTTGGTATATCGCTCAATGAAATCTTCTCAACCATGCAAACCATGCTTGGCTCTATGTACGTCAACGACTTTAACCGCTTTGGTAAGGTGTTTAGAGTTATTTTGCAAGCGGAAGGCGACTTTAGGGATTCTGACCAAGATATCTCTCGATTCTATGTGCGCTCAAATACCGGTGAAATGGTGCCGCTCAGTACTTTAGTCACTGTAACGCCAATACTCGGGCCGGATGTGATGAACAACTACAACATGTTCAGCTCAACCACCATTAACGGTTTCCCGGCGCCTGGTTATAGCTCGGGTGACTCAATTACTGCGATGGAACGTGCGGCGAATGAGTCATTGCCAGCGGGTTATACCTTTGAGTGGACCGGGCAAACCTATCAAGAAATTAAAGCGGGTAACCTTGCGCCGCTAATTTTCTCATTAGCGTTAGTGTTTACTTACTTATTCTTGGTGGCTCAATACGAGAGTTGGACCATTCCGTTTGCGGTTATTTTAGCAGTCCCCATTGCGGTGTTAGGTGCGTTCCTAAATATCCTCTTGGTCGGTTCAGATCTAAACCTTTATGCGCAGATTGGTCTGGTGCTACTTATTGGTCTTGCCTGTAAGAACGCGATTTTAATTGTCGAGTTTGCTAAACAACTTAGAGAAGAGGGCAAGAGCATTATTGAAGCCGGCGAGACCGCAGCTAGATTGCGTTTTCGTGCGGTATTAATGACGGCGTTCTCTTTCTTACTCGGCGTATTACCTTTAGTTGTGGCATCAGGAGCGGGGGCGGGTAGTCGCCGCGCCTTAGGTTATTCGGTATTTGGCGGTATGTTAGCGGCCACTATCGTGGGTACCTTATTAGTGCCAGTATTTTATGTGATTATGCAAAAAATGCGTGAGAAAGCGAAAGGCAAAAAAACTGAGCTGGAAACGAAACAAGCATAAGCGCTAATACAGAGAGCGATAAATACTGTTAACTAGAAATATGGTTAACGCTAAAATGTAGCTAGGCCTGAGTTTATTAAGGTCTGGCTATTTTTTGGGTAAGGTTTAGCCCGACTCATTGGCTTTACCTGTAGTAGTACAAGGAGGTTTCAAATGTCATTCTTTTCTAAACTTGGTAAAGGACTTCAAGGCGCTATAAACGCCGTTAACTCCGATGAATATCAGATCAATGGAGTAAAGGCTAAATGTATTCATTGCGGCCATAGTCATTTTGAATTGGGAAGCGCTCAATTAAACACGGCTGGTATGACTCTTCTCAATTTAGATTGGGCAAATGATAGCGCATCATTATTATCCTGTAAGAGTTGCAGTTTCATAATGTGGTTTGCTGCCGAGCCTAAGAAAATTCTTTAGCAAAATGATATATAACAAGGCAATCAAAGAGGATTATTAGTCGTCGATTGCATTATAAGCAACTGTCTAAAGGCCTGTTATTTTTACGGGGATTAGCGCCAGAAAGAAGAAACCCACTCCGAGGAGTGGGCTTCAAAGCTTGCTTTAACTTTTGCAGGGAAAAAGCGAACCCCTCAATTATACCAAATATGTATCCCTTTGTATCGCCATTAGCAGGATAAAATAACGTCAAAGAGTTTAGTTAATTGTTTTATTTACAGTTAGTCACTAAGAAAGATACAAAAATGCTCGCCTATAGCGAGCATTTTTTATTGAGTTTTTTATAAGAGGCTGCTTTATAAGCCGAAAGCCTAGTTAAAGCTCTGGGTTTAAGTTCTGGGTTTAAGCTCAGGATTAAAGCGCATTAGTAAAGATTTGGCAGATCTCTTCGTGAGTTGCTTGCTTAGGGTTAGTAAAACCACAAGCATCTTTAAGTGCATTATCAGCAAGTGTTGGGATATCTTCTGCTTTTACGCCTAGTTCAGTTAGGTTCGCAGGGATATTGACCGCAACAGATAGCTGCTTTATTGCCTCAATTGCAGCTTGTGCACCTTGCTCGTCTGTAAGCGCTGTTACATCAACACCCATAGCTTTTGCCACATCTTTTAGGCGACCTGGCACAACTTGCGCGTTGTAAGCTTGTACATGTGGCAGTAATAGTGCGTTACAAACACCGTGTGGTAGGTCGTAGAAGCCACCAAGTTGATGCGCCATTGCATGCACATAGCCAAGGCTTGCGTTGTTAAATGCCATACCTGCTAGGAACTGGGCGTATGCCATTTGGTCACGAGCTTCAATGCTTTGGCCATTATCCACAGCTTCTACTAAGTTACCTTTAATTAGCTCAATGGCTTTAATTGCACATGCATCGGTAATTGGGTTTGCAGCAATAGAAACATAAGCTTCAACTGCGTGAGTGAGCGCGTCCATACCTGTAGCTGCAGTGAGCCCTGCAGGTTTAAGGAGCATAAGCTCAGGATCGTTGACTGATAAAATTGGCGTGGTGTTCTTATCTACAATGGCCATTTTGATGTGACGTTCTTCATCGGTAATGATGCAAAAACGGGTCATCTCACTTGCAGTACCCGCTGTGGTGTTGATTGCTACTAGTGGCAGTTGAGGCTTAGTTGAAACATCTAAACCTTCATAATCCTTAATGCTGCCGCCATTGGTGGCAACCAGTGCGATACCTTTAGCGCAATCGTGAGGTGAGCCACCACCTAGAGAAATAACAAAATCACAGTTGTTGGCGGTTAAGATCTCAAGGCCTGCTTCAACATTACCGACTGTTGGGTTAGGTTGCACTCCATCAAAGACTACGGCGTTAATTTCGTTGCTAGCTAACTTATCTACGACTTGAGCGACAAGGCCAATTTCAACTAGAGGTTTATCTGTAACAATTAATGCATTTTTAAAGCCAAGAGACTTAATGTCACCAATCGCTTCTGTAACAGCATTTTGCCCTAAGATATTGACAGATGGGATAAAAAATTTAGCAGCCATAAGAATCACCTATTACGCTTAATGTTAAAAGTTGTTATCTTTTCTGGTAATTAAAGTACCAATACTGCGACTTTAAAGGTGTGATCTAGCTCAAGAAAAACACCGACTTAGCTAAATATAGAGCGAAAGTTGGATCTGTATTACTAATTCTGTAATTTTATGACATAAACAAGGTGTTTTTAGCTGCCCGCACTGTTTTGGTTAGTTAAATAGTGAAATAAACTAATAAATTAGCTGTTAACTAGTACTAAATAATGAGTTTATCCGCCAATGTAAATTCTCATGCACTATCATGGGTTTAGTTTGCGCTAATTTAGTGCAAGCGGCTAAGGTTTTTACTTGTTTGTTTTAAACGCTTGATAATTTACATTCTGGTTTAGCCTCTTGATTTTAAAGGGGTAAAATATTTAATAATTTTGAAATAAAACTGTCTCTATATTGTTATTTGTAATTGGCATGGTAACTGCTCTATTCAGGGCTGGAATAGCCAAGTGCAAGGGTGACGGATATGGGATTAGATAAGTTACTGTATTTGCAAGGCGTTGCCATTGAGTTTAACGATTGCAATGGTGAGTATGTTCGCATCAGTGACGCTGACAGGTTAGGAGTGCTAACCTGCATGTTAACCCAAGTTGATGCAAACCAGCCCGACAGTTTAAGCACTGCTACCGAGTTATTACAGTCTGAAGAATCCATCGCTAAGCGCAATTTTCAGCTTGATGCTATGCCATGGACTCAAGCACTGCCTCCGTTTCAGCATTGTAATATCGAGCAGTTAACCCTTGATTTTTACCTCCCCGATAATTTACAGCAGCAAGTTGAGATTAAGCTGCAGCTTGAAAGCGGCGAGTGCTATCAGTTTGCTATTAATGCAAGTCATCACTCTCACTGCCGAGTTGTGGGTGATTATCGAATCGATGCTCAAATCTACCTGCACTATCAATTGCAGATCTCTGCCGATGTTTGCGGCTCAGAGCTGCCGCATATTGGTTTTGGTTATCATCAAGTTTCAATCAGTGGCTATAGCAAAGAAAGCACCGATAAACAGATAAGCGGAACTTGGTTGGTTGCACCTAGTAAAACCTACCAAAGAGTGCTCCCAAATCAACAAGCCACTAAAGAATGGGGAATAAGTGTACAGCTTTATAGTTTGCGCAGTGAAAACCAGTGGGGGATAGGTGATTTTGGTGACTTGCTGCAATTAATTGATCTAGCCGCCACTCAAAAAGCGGCGTTTATCTTATTAAATCCGTTACATGCGCTCAGTATCAGTACTCCAGAGGAGGCTAGCCCTTATAGCCCTGATGACAGACGGCGGCTAAACCCACTGTATATCAATTTAGAGCAAGTCGCCGAGTTTAACGATATTGACCTACCGCAGTTACTTAGCAGTTTGTCAAAGTTTGACGGCATTTTATCTCAGCTTGAAAATAGCGATTTGGAGGCTATTGATTCATTATCAGCACTCAAAAAGCTCCTCAATCAATCAGATTGGCTAAATTACACTGAGGTGAGTTTTTGTAAGTACCATGTGTTGCAACAGCTCTATCTGCAATTTTGCTTAAAGCAGCTTAATTGCAATAGCCAAAGAGCGCAGCAGTTTAAAGATTTTATTGCAGAGCAGGGTGAGCCGCTGACTCAGTTTTGTTTGCAGCAAGTAAAAGCTAGCGCCAATTTAAACAGTTTTGATAATCCTCCTGCAGAGTTTTTTGCTTATTTGCAGTTTGTTGCCGAGCAGCAATTGGCAAAGTGCCAACTGCATGCAAAGCAGCAACAGATGTCGATTGGTTTAGTGCGAGATCTTGCTGTCGGTGTATCTGCTAGCGGTAGTGAAGTGGCAAGTCATCCAGAGCTGTTTTGCACCCATGCAAGTATTGGTGCACCGCCAGATAGATTTGCGCCACAAGGTCAAAATTGGGGCTTAGTACCACTTGACCCAATAGCCCTCAAACAACATAGCTATCAGTATTTTATCAATCTACTTAGACGCAATATGCAGTCCTGCGGGGCGCTGCGTATCGATCATGTTATGTCGCTATTACGCCTTTGGTGGTGGCCTAATAATCCTGAGTTGGGTGGCGGTGCTTATGTTTATTATCCGCTTGATAGTTTGATGGCAATTTTATGCATTGAAAGCCAGCGTGCACGCTGCCGAATTATTGGCGAAGATCTTGGCATTATTCCAGCTGAAATCGTTACTTGCCTCGAGTCTGCTGGGGTGCTGTCGAATCAGCTGTTTTATTTCAATAAGCAGCAACAGCAGTTCACCGAGCCAAAACAATACAAGCCACACTGCTTAATGATGTTAGCCAATCATGACGTGCCCACACTTGCTGCCTGGTGGACAGGAGCTGATCTTACTTTGCGTCGCAGCCTTGAGCTTATTGCTGATGAGCAGACGTTATCTCAGTTGCAGGCTGAGCGTGCTGAAGACAAACAGCAGCTATTGAACCTAGTTATTGCCCATAACCAGCTTGATGCGACTAGCACTCTAGACAATGTTGATTATCAGGCCTTGTTGTCGGCATGGATACAGGTATGTGCCACAGGCAAGGCTGAGCTATTTAGCGTGCAGCTTTGCGATCTCATTCAAGAGCGTTTAAGCGTGAATGTGCCGGGGACTTGGCACGAATACCCCAATTGGCAGCGACGGTTACCGAAAACGCTCACACAAATCATCAATGATGATGAAGTGAAGTTGCTGATGCAGCAGTTAGCAGCCAGCCGCGCAGAAGTAGACAGATAAAAATTTGGCGAGCGCTAGGAAGATTGGCGCTCATAACACCATCACGGACTGATATGGATAAACTTTTATGGACTCGATAGCAATGACTCAAAATGCTCCGGAATTTCAAAACGGTGTCGATATAGCGCTGCTTAACAGTGAATATATTGATGTGTTTGGGCTACTTGGTATGCACTCGATTAATCAAGGTAAAGCATTGAGTGTGAGATGCTTTTTGCGCGGTGCACTTAAGGTTGATGTGATTTGTTATAAAACCGGTCGCAAAATTGCCAGCTTAGAGCAAAGTAACGAGCAAGGTTTATTCAGTGGCATTATGGGGCGCCGAGTCAAACCTTTTTTATATAAGCTAAGGGTTGAATATCCATTAAGTCAGCAAGATATTGTTGATCCATACCAGTTCGCAAGTCTGTTATCTGAAGATGATACCTACCTGTTTAATGAAGGTCTGCAACTGCAGGCTTACCAGTTTTTAGGCGCTAATTGGCGCGAGACTCAAGGTGTTACAGGAGTACATTTTTGTGTGTGGGCACCCAATGCTAAACGGGTTTCATTGCTAGGAGATTTTAACCATTGGGATGGCGCCGCCCATGTTATGCGTCAGCATTTAGCGAGTGGCTTATGGGAAATATTTTTACCCAATGCAGAGGCTAATCAGCACTATAAGTTTGAAATTATTACCGCTAATAATCAGCGGTTAGAAAAGTCAGACCCTTATGCTAAAGCCATGCAAGAGGCGCCGAGTAATGCTTCGCTAGTACCTTATCCTAATGAGTATCAATGGCAAGATAGCAAGTGGCTTAGCGCACGTAAAAAAGTGCAATGGCACCAAGCTCCCATGTCTATCTACGAAGTGCATTTAGCATCGTGGCGTCGCAAAGGTGATAACGGTGAGCAGTACTTAAATTATCAAGATTTAATCGAGCAGTTAGTGCCTTATGTTGTCGAAATGGGCTTTACCCATCTGCAATTAATGCCTATTAGCGAGTATCCATTTGATGGCTCTTGGGGATATCAGCCTGTCGGTTTATACGCACCGAGTCATCGCTTTGGTGATGCGAATGGCCTTAAAGCCTTTATCGATGCTTGCCACCAAGCGGGCATCGCGGTGATTTTAGATTGGGTGGCAGCGCATTTTCCTAAAGACCCCCATGGGCTTACTCAGTTTGATGGCAGTTGCTTATATGAGCATAACGATCCGCGCCAAGGTGAACATCCTGATTGGGATACCTTGATCTACAACTATGGTCGCGGAGAAGTGCAAAGCTATTTGTTAAGTAATGCTCATTACTGGCTTAGTGAGTTTCATTTTGACGGCTTAAGGCTTGATGCCGTATCTTCGATGCTTTATCTCGATTACAGCCGTGAGCCGGGTCAATGGTTACCGAATCAATATGGTGGCCGCGAAAACCTCGCAGCAATTAGCTTTTTACAAACGCTTAATCAGCGTATGTACCAAGCTTTTCCCGGCGTTTGTATCATCGCCGAGGAGTCAACCGCTTGGCCGGGTGTGACCCATATGATTGGCGATAATGAACATCAATCGTCACAAAACCTGGGTTTTGGTTTTAAGTGGAATATGGGCTGGATGAATGACAGCTTAGGTTACCTTAAACGCGACCCTATCTATCGAAGCCATCATCACCAAGAGCTGACTTTTAGCTTGGTGTATCAATATACCGAGCAATTTATCCTGTCTTTAAGCCATGATGAAGTGGTGCATGGCAAGGGCTCGCTGCTACATAAAATACCTAATGATGATTGGCAGAAGTTTGCCACACTCAGAGCTTATTACGGCTTTATGTGGGGACACCCAGGTAAGAAATTGCTGTTTATGGGTAATGAGTTTGCCCAGCGAGACGAGTGGGATCACAACAAGAGCTTAGATTGGCACTTACTGCAATATGCACCCCATCAAGGCATGCAATTATGGCTTAAAGATCTCAATAAACTTTATCAGTCAACGCCAGAGCTTTGGCTAGAAGATGGCGAGCCATCAGGTTTTCAGTGGTTAGATTGCAATAATGATAAAGCCTGCATTTTAAGCTTTATGCGCAAATCTACTGATAGCGATACACCGGTGATTTTCATTATTAATATGACGCCAGAGGTGCATCAGGGTTTTCGTATCGGCCTGCCAGATGGTGATGATTATATTGAGCTATTAAATAGCGACAGTGAAGCTTATAGTGGCAGCAATGTGGGCAACAATGGCGTGATTTGTTCACAAAAACAGTCTTATCAAGGCTTTGATTACAGCGCAGAGATCACCGTCGCGCCACTATCATGCCTAGTGCTAGGTAAAGGCTAACTAATGCGGGTACTAGCTGGCAAGCCTTACCCATTAGGGGCAACTGTTGAAGGTGGCGGAGTTAATTTTGCGCTGTTTTCAGCTAATGCCACTAAGGTGACTTTGTGTTTATTTGACCGTAGCGGCCATTTTGAAACCCAGCAAATTGTGCTTGAGCAAAACACGCAGCAGGTTTGGCATGGGTTTTTAACAGGCATCGAAGCAGGCCAAGTATACGGTTATCGCGTCGATGGTCTATATGAGCCGCATTCTGGCCATCGTTTTAATCCACATAAATTGTTACTCGACCCTTATGCTAAGCAGTGGGTTGGACAATTTGTAGAGCACGATAGTCACTATGCATATGATAAGACCAGTAGCGATGGGGACCTATCACTGGATCTGCGTGATAACAGTGAGTTCATGCCTAAATGTAAAGTCGTCGATGTTAGTCACTTAACCCCAATCGTGCCTTTGCAAAGAGGGCAATTTACCGAGAACCCAAGTCAATCTGCTAACTTGGCTAATGCGACGTTAGCGCCAATGCCTACACCAATAGCTGAGAGCATTATTTATGAGCTGCATGTAAAAGGGTTTACCCAGCAACATCCTAAAGTTGCACCGCGGTATCAAGGCACTTTTTTAGGCCTAGTAGAGCAACAGTCGCTTGAATATTTAATCCAGCTTGGGGTTACTGCTGTTGAATTACTACCTGTTCACAGTTTTATCTCTGAAGCATTTTTACAAAACAAAGACTTAAGCAATTACTGGGGCTACAACAGTCTAGGTTTTTTTGCGCCTCATAGCGGCTATTTAAGCCACGCCAATATCGATGAGTTTCGCCAAATGGTAAGTAAACTGCATCAGGCTGGCATCGAAGTCATATTAGATGTTGTTTATAACCATACTGCTGAAGGCAATCATTTTGGGCCAAGTTTGAGTTTTAAAGGCATTGATAACCTGAGTTATTACCGCCTGCAAAGTAATGATAAACGCTTTTATATCAATGATACTGGCTGTGGCAATACCTTAAACATTAGTCACCCTCGCGTGTTGCAGTTAGTGATGGACTCACTACGCTACTGGGTTGAAGTGATGGGCGTAGATGGTTTCCGCTTTGATTTAGCCAGTACGCTTGGGCGCGAGTCTTATGGTTTTGACGCTGGCGCAGGCTTTTTTGATGCAATAGCTCAAGACCCGATATTAAGCCGAGTGAAGTTAATTGCCGAGCCTTGGGATATTGGCCCTGGAGGTTATCAACTTGGTGCTTATCCGCAGGGCTGGAGTGAGTGGAATGATAGATACCGTGATACATTAAGGCGCTTTTGGCGCGGTGACTTTGGCATGTTGCCAGAGTTTGCTCGTAGAATTCATGGCTCTAGCGATCTGTTTGAACATTCCGGCCGAAGCCCGAGTGCTAGCATCAACTTTATCACCAGTCATGACGGCTTTACCTTGTATGATTTGCTCAGCTTTAGCGAGCGACATAACTTAGCCAATGGTGAAGATAACCGCGACGGTCACCAAGAGAATTTTAGCCATAACCATGGCGTTGAAGGGCCAACCGAGCAGGCGGATATTATTCGTTTGCGGCAACGGCAATCTCGAAATTTACTCACCACTTTATTGTTATCTCAAGGCGTGCCTATGTTGCTGGCAGGCGATGAGTTTGCTCATAGTCAGCAAGGTAATAATAATGCTTACTGTCAAGATAATCCGCTGACTTGGCTAAATTGGCAACACAGTGCAGAGCAGCAACAACTCGTTAAGTTCACCCAGAATCTGATTAGTCTAAGAAAGCGTTTTAAGGCGCTTTGTTATCCGCGTTACATTCATAACAATACTCAAGATAACTCACCGTTATTAGATTGGTTTTGCCGCCAAGGCGAGCCGATGAGCAAGGTGTTATGGGCTGAGGGGCAAACTCGCAGCTTAAGTCTTGTGCTGCGCGGAGAGTTAGATGCAATTGAGACTGGTGAGCAAGCACTGCTACTAATGCTTAACAGCGATGAACAAGCGCTAGAGTTCACCGCGCCGCCGTTAAATGGGTTTTCTGCTTGGCAACAGCTTATCGACACCCATGCTGAAGAACTTGATGCTCAAATTTGCCTCAATGATGAGGCTCCCACGCTGAAAGCTAATCAAACCCTAGTGTTACCAGACCGAAGCTTAATGTTGTTTTACGCCAAATCACAAGGAGTGACTGCATGACAACGCCAGTAAAACCGAATGTTAAAAGTACAGCCAAAAAGGCTGCTACAAACAGTTTACCGCAAGATTTAGACGCCTCATTAGCCAAGCGAATGCAGCGCCACGTTAGCCATGGATTAGGCCGTGATAAGCACAATAAACAAGAGCTGTTTCAAGCATTAGCGATGAGTATTAAAGAGGATATGCTTGCACGCTGGCGGGCAACTCGTCAGCTAGATAGTCAGTTTGAGCGTAAACAGGTGGCGTATTTATCGCTGGAGTTCTTAATGGGCAGAGCCATGGGCAACGCGATTATGAATTTGGACTTGTTGCCTGAAACCAAAGCACTTATGCAAGATTACGCCGTTGAGCTAGAAGATCTCGAAGAAGAAGAGCATGACGCTGGGCTTGGTAATGGTGGACTTGGCCGGCTAGCAGCGTGTTTTCTTGATAGCTGCGCCAGCCTTGATTTGAGCGTGACAGGTTACGGCATTCGTTATGAATATGGCATGTTTGCCCAAAAGCTGGTGGATGGTTTTCAAGTAGAGCGGCCAGATCGTTGGCTTAGAGAAGGAAATCCGTGGGAAGTGCGCGTCTCTGAGCATAATGTCACTGTGCCATTTTTCGGCCACACCAGCAGTTATGTTGATCCTAATGGTCGCCGTAATGTGGTTTGGTTAGACACTCAAGATGTGTTGGCCGTTGCTTATGATATGCCTGTGCCGGGTTATAAAAACGATCGCATCAATACTTTAAGACTTTGGAAGTCAGAAGCGACGGATGATTTTGACTTAGAAGAGTTTAACCAAGGTGATTACACCGAAGCGGTAGCTAGAAAGAACCTTGCTGAGCAGATCACTATGGTGCTTTATCCCAATGATGCCAGTGAAAACGGCAAAGAGCTGCGTTTACGTCAACAGTACTTTTTAAGCTCGGCAAGCTTGCAAGATCTGCTCAATAACTGGGTGCGCAAGCACGGTAACGATTTTAGTCAGTTTGCTAAATACAATGTGATGCAACTTAACGATACTCACCCGAGTATTGCCATTCCAGAGCTAATGCGTTTACTCATTGATGAACATTTTCTTGAGTGGGACGATGCGTGGCAAGTCGTCAGCCAGACAATGGCTTACACCAATCATACCTTGCTACCTGAAGCGTTGGAGCGCTGGCCTGTAAGAATGCTGGGGCATATGTTGCCGCGTATTTTAGAAATCATTTTTGAAATTAATGCCCGTTACTTAGAGCTTGTTGCCCATCAGTGGCCGGGAGACGAACAAAAGTTAGCAGCTATGTCGATTATTGAAGAAGGCCAACAGCCGCATGTGCGCATGGCATATTTAGCCATAGTCGCCAGCTTTTCAGTTAATGGTGTTGCGGGGCTGCATAGCAAGTTATTGACCTCAGGTTTATTTAAAGACTTCTATCAATTGTGGCCAGAGAAATTCAATAACAAGACCAATGGCGTAACCCCAAGGCGCTGGCTTGCTCATTGTAATCCAGAGCTTGCAGCATTGTTAACCAAGCGTTTGGGCACAGATTGGGTAAGTGATTTAAGCCATCTTAATGCGCTTAATGCATTTACCGACGACAAAGCATTTTTGCGTGATTGGCAGCAAGTAAAGCTAAACAATAAAGCGATACTACAGCAGCTTATTAAAGCTGAATGTGACGTTGATTTTGATGTCAACATGTTGTTTGACGTGCAAGTAAAGCGCATTCACGAATACAAACGTCAATTACTCAATATTCTGCACATCATCCACCTTTATCACCAAATTCAGCAAGGCAACACCAGTAATATGGTGCCGCGCTGTATCTTAATTGGTGGTAAAGCCGCGCCTGGTTATGCCATGGCCAAGCTGATTATTAAATTAGCCAGCAATGTGGCGCACATGGTTAACTCTGACGCTGAGGTGGCTAAGTACCTAAGAGTCGCCTTCCTGCCAAATTATAACGTTAGTGCGATGGAAAAAATCTGTCCAGCGACAGATGTTTCCGAGCAGATCTCAACAGCAGGTAAAGAAGCGTCTGGCACCGGTAACATGAAGTTTATGATGAATGGCGCGGTCACCATAGGCACCTTAGATGGCGCGAATGTGGAGATGCTAGAAGAAGTCGGTGAAGACAACTTTTTCTTATTTGGCCTAACTGCTGAGCAAGTGATGGAGCAGCGTGTTAACTATCAACCACAGCAATTTATCAATGCCTCACCCGCACTTACCGAGGTATTAAGCCTGATTGAAAGTGGCCACTTTAGTTTATTAGAACCGGGGATTTTCACGCCGTTATTAGCCGCGATTACTAGCCCAGATGATCCTTGGATGACGGCGGCTGATTTTGAGTCTTACCGTTTGGCGCAAGAGCGCGTGGCTAAGGCATACAAAGATCCTATCACTTGGACGCAAATGAGTATCCGTAATACCGCGGCAAGTGGCCGTTTCTCTAGCGATGTCACCATTGCTCAATATCGTGATGAAATTTGGAGGGCGTAATAGATGGATCAGACCAATTTAATTCAAATCAATTTAGTAGCTAGTTCAAGGAGTGAACGTACATGACCATAACCAACCCGCGCTATATTAGTAATTTAACCCGTGACACCTACGCGATTATTCTGGCTGGTGGCCGAGGCTCTCGCTTGCATGAATTAACGGACTGGCGAGCCAAGCCTTCTCTGTATTTTGGCGGTAAGTTTCGTATTATCGATTTCCCATTATCAAACTGTATTAATTCAGGGATCCGCCGCATTGGTGTCGTTACCCAATACAAGTCTCACTCATTAATTCGTCACGTTATGCGCGGCTGGGGTCACTTTAAAAAAGAGCTAGGTGAGTCGGTAGAAATTTTGCCTGCATCGCAGCGTTACTCTGATAACTGGTATCAAGGCACGGCGGATGCTGTGTTTCAAAATATTGATATTATTCGCCACGAGCTGCCTAAATACGTGATGATTTTGTCTGGCGATCATGTGTACCGCATGGATTATGCAGGCCTTTTAGCGACTCATGCTGAATCTGGCGCCGATATGACAGTATCTTGTCTAGAGGTACCGGTTGCTGAAGCGACTGGAGCGTTTGGTGTGGTTGAAGTGGATGAGTCTAAGCGTATTCTTGGTTTTGAAGAAAAACCAGCGTTGCCAAAGCATCTGCCAGAAGATCCTGAAATGTGTTTAGCCTCAATGGGTAACTATGTATTTAATACTGAGTTTTTATTTGATCAGCTAAAGCGCGATGCGCAAAATGAAGATTCAGACCGCGACTTTGGTAAGGATATTATTCCCGCAATTATTAAAGAACATAAAGTCTACGCCCATCGTTTCCGTAGCGCCTTTCCAAATGAAGAAGCCTATTGGCGCGATGTGGGCACTTTAGATTCTTTTTGGCAGTCGAATATGGAGCTGCTTTCTCCAACTCCAGCGCTTAACCTTTACGATGCTAAGTGGCCTATTTGGACCTACCAAGAGCAACTACCACCAGCAAAATTTGTGTTTGATGACGATGATCGCCGCGGTATGGCGTTAGACTCAATTATTTCTGGTGGCTGCATTATTTCGGGCTCCACCGTGCGTCGCAGTGTGCTGTTTAATGAAGTGCGAGTTTGCTCTTATTCAAGTGTTGAAGACTCAGTGATATTGCCAGATGTGGTTATCTTGCGTAATTGTAAAATCAAGAATGCCATCATCGACCGAGGTTGTATTATCCCCGAGGGCAGCGTGATTGGTTATAACCATGAACAGGATAAAGCTAAAGGCTTTAGAGTGTCTGAAAAGGGCAAAGTGTTAGTTACGCGCGACATGCTAGGTTTACCTGTGGGGTACGAGTAATTTATGTCGATATTGGATAATCAATATAATCGCCCTCAGCCAAGAGTGTTAATGCTTGCGGCTGAAAACGGTGCCATCCCCGGCGCTAAAGTAGGGGGCATGGCTGATGTGCTACATGATCTGCCGCTTGCGCTGGCAAAACTCAATATCGCTGTTGATGTAATAATGCCAAGCTTCGGCTCATTAATCGCCTCGGCAAATGCCCATTGGGAGGCTAACATTGACGTTGATTTTCAAGGGCAACATCAGCGCGTAGCGGTTTACCGCGCTGCGAACCCAAAGCTTGAAAACAGCCACTTTTACCTTCTTGAACATGGGCTGTTTAATGGCAGCCTTGGCGCTTATTCACAAGGGGATGCGCAGCGTCCTTTTGCTGAAGATGCGACCAAGTTTGCGCTGTTTAACTTGGCGGTAGCCGAAGCCCTAAGTCAGGATTTTTATACCGACAAGCCGCGACAGGTTTTTAATGAGCTTCCCAGCCATATTCATCTACACGATTGGCATACCGGCATGTTTGCAGCTCTGCGCGCTTTTGATCGCCGCTACCGCTTCTTACAAGACTTACCTTGCGTATTTAGCATTCATAATTTGGCATTGCAGGGCATTAGGCCGCTAAATGGCGATTCATCGTCACTTGCAGCTTGGTATCCAAGGTTAACTGCTGAGCTCAGCCCAGAGCAGCTTTGTCTGTTACAAGATCCGCGTTATTACAACTGTGTAAACCCTATGCGGGCAGGGATAGTGCTTAGCGATAAAGTACATTTAGTGTCACCGAGTTATGCCCATGAAGTACTTAGGCCATCGGCGCCAGAGCAAGGCTTTTTTGGTGGTGAGGGACTAGAGCATGACTTACAAGCAAAGTTAGATAAGCAGGCATTAGTGGGGATTTTAAATGGCTGTATGTATCCTGATAAAACACAAGTAACTGACTCGTTAGCTGATAGCGATGATTCAAAGCTAGATTTCGTTAAAGCGGCTTTAGATAAGCTTATTAATTGGCAAGTGGGGAAATTACAGGTAAGAACTCAGGACTTTATTGCTCAGGCTCGATTGCAGCAGTGGCAATCTGACAGCCTAAGTAGCGTTAATAAAGCCAAAGATGTTAAAGGCTCAAAAGCGCAGCATGCATTTTTGCTGACCTCCGTGGGTCGCTTAACCGACCAAAAGGTCATGATATTACGTCATCGCTTTTCTTTAGAAGTGAGTGACAACAACTTACGTGGCAAAACCGTGTTAGAAGTGTTGCTGGCTAAGCTGGCTGAACATGATAGCCACGCACGCTTTGTGATGCTTGGTAGCGGTGATAATGCCATTGCCCGTGAGTTTGCTGATATCGCCGCCAGACATAAACAGTTTATTTTTATGGATGGTTACGATGAGCAGTTATCAGAACAGTTATATGAATTAGGCTCACTGTTTTTGATGCCGAGTTCATTTGAGCCTTGTGGGATCAGTCAGATGTTAGCAATGCGAGCAGGGCAGTTGTGCTTAGTTAATCATATCGGCGGCCTTAAAGACACGGTACATCATTTAGAGACCGGATTTGTATTTGAGGGCGAAGATATACAGCAGCAAGGTTTATCATTGTTAGCGACCTTTGATAAGGCGTTATCTATGTCTGGCAGCGCTACATGGCAGCAAATGCAGCAATGCGCTAAGTCAGTTCGCTTTGACTGGTTAAGCCAAGCAAAACGCTATAAAAGCGCGCTTTATGATTTAGCTTAGCTATTTATATTATACCAATCAGTATAAACATTTAGTCACTCAGCGAGAGTTTAGCGGTTTTGAGGCAAGGCAACGAGTAAAGGGCATAGTTGAACTAGGTTCAAGCTCGTTAACACAGCATCAGAATCGCTAAAACTCGCCATTCTGGAGCGTTTTTGGCTGCCTACTTCTGCGTTGATTAGCTTTATAAGGGAACAACCATTATTGCAGCTATTCGCCTTGAATTAGTTTGCCAAAAATCGCTCTGAGTAGATCAAATTCTTATACTGATTGGTATTAGCTATTTATATTAGCTATTTATATTAGCCAGTTGTACTCACCATTGATTGCAGGTGGCTTGCATTAAAATAGTAAAAGGCTCAGCCAATTAGTGGTTGAGCCTTTTTAATTTAAGCTTTTATGGTTAACTGCGAGGTTAAAGTAACAAAGCTAAAGTCATGCTCTTAAAGCAACAAGGCTAAAGTAAAGAACCTAAAGCAACAAGCTACTGTCGATTTCATGGAACTGGTTAACAGAGTCAATCAGCGATTTTGCAGTTAAACTTGGCACGCCATAAACCTGAGTTTCGATGGCGTATTTTTGCTGGATTTTTTGCATCAGCAAGTCAAAATCTCCGTCACCTGATAGCAAAATGACACTGTCTACTTCGCTTGCCGCCTCCATAATATCTATGGTTATGCCCACATCCCAGTCACCTTTGGCTGAGCCATCACTGCGCTGGATAAAAGGTTTTAGTTTTACCTCAAAGCCAATGTGTTTTAATGCGTCTTGAAATTTGAGCTGGCCATCATCACCGCGATGAATTGCATAAGCAGTCGCTTGTACTATGTCGCCCTCATAGCCTAAGTGTTGCCAAAGCTTTCGATAATTAAACTGTTGGCCATAGGCTTGGCGGCAGGTGTAATAGATGTTCTGAACATCAACAAACAGGGCTATTTTTTTCAAAGTCAGCTCATTAGGTCTGGTTAGGTAAGATGAAACCAATTTTGATTATACAGATTGGTATAATAAGCAGATTATCACATCATTATTGTACTGGGCAGCAATAAACAATAACGAAGATAAATCATTACAGTGCTCTAGTTTGAGCGAGACTTGCAGATAATCTGGCAAGTTCAATCAGTGTAACTTGGCCAGACTTATCGCTGTAATTAGATATAGATATCAATATCCGGTAGGTAGTTCTGAACTGATTGGCGTCTATCGTACGCTTTTAGCTTTGGGTTGCTGCGATTATCGCGGCCACTGCGTCTTTCTACGATAAATTGGCCGTCAATATGCACAGTGTCGAAGATATTGTCGTTATCATCCGTTGAGCTACGACTATAGCCATTGTGGTTATTACGGGTAAAGTCAGTTTCATCCATAAGCGTGACCTCCTTGTGCGAATAAAGCGTTTGCTAGGTTGCAGTAAATCCTCCTGCCGTACTTTGAGTATAGAATCAATATTAAGCTTCGCTGTGTATTTTTAATCGTTATGGTCTGTTAAGGATAAACAAAAAGGAGCTCATATAATGAATATGAGCTCCTTTTAGTAAGTAGGATAATTGCTAGTTAGCTTTTACTCTCCAGCAGTGACTAATCATCAAGTCTAAATATTATGATGATTGTGAAGTTAGCTGCTTGTGTTCTTCAATGGCTTTATCAAGCTGTGACTCAACAAAACCCGGTGATTTGGTTGCTACTGAGATCAAGCGGTACATAGCTGGGATAACAAGTAGGGTTACAAAGGTGGCAAAAGCCATACCAAAGAACACCACTGTACCAACAGATATACGACTTTCGGAGCCCGCGCCAGTTGACAAAATTAGCGGAATTGCACCAATCAACGTGGTAAATGCCGTCATCAAAATTGGGCGTAAGCGACGAGTCGACGCATCAATAATCGCTTGCTCAATTTCAAGACCTTTATCCCGCAGTTGGTTAGCAAACTCAACGATAAGAATACCGTTCTTGGTTACCATACCAATAAGCATGATCATGCCGATCTGGCTGTAAATATTCAGACCTTGGCCGGTTAGATATAAACCTAAGAAGCCACCAAATACACCCATAGGAACAGTAAACATCACCACTAACGGGTTAATAAAGCTTTCAAACTGCGCCGCTAATACTAAGTATGCAACGAGCAAGGCTAAACCAAACACGATAAAGATGCTGCTTTGGTTTTCTTTAAAGTCTTTTGACTCACCTGTGTAAGCAACAGTGATGTCGCTTGGCAGCATCTCAATCGCTTTTTGATCTAAGAAGTCCAACGCTTCACCTAGGGTGTAACCTTCGCCTAAGTTGGCTTTTAGGGTGATCGACTTTTGCTTGTTGTTGTGGCTAAGTTTAAGTGCCGATGCCACCTCTTCAATATGAGTAATGGTATCTAAGGTGATGAGCTCGCCTTTGTTTGAACGCATATAAATCTGGCTGAGATCGGCAACGTTATTAAAGCTGTCTTCATCGCCGCGCAGATAAACATCATATTCTTCACCACGCTCAACAAAGGTGGTTTCGCTGCGACCACCAAGCATGATCTCTAAGGTTTCAGATACCTCAGCAACACTAATACCAAGTTGGGCTGCACGCTCTTTATCAACGGTAACCACAAGCTCTGGTGAAGTCTCTTTATAGTCTATTTCTGGGCTATCAAATATCGGGCTATATAGTGCTTCTTCTTCAAGCATTGTGGCCCACTTAAATAGCTCTTGATAGTCAGAGCCGCCCAGTACAAATTGCACAGGCTCGCTTGAACCACCTCTGAAACCGGGTAGTAAAGGACGTACCATTACATCTGGAATGCCTTTTAACGCGTTGGAGATTACCCCTAATGCTTGTTGAGCATTAACAGTTCTGTCGTTCCAATCTTCTAGCTGAATGATCACAAAGCCAGTTTGGTCACCCGCGCGGCCACCAAACGCTGGCGCTTGAATGCTAAATGATTTAACTACGCCTTGGCCTAGCAGTGGCATTAGCTTGTCTTCTGCGATCTCCATGTTCGCGGCCATACGGTTGTAGCTGGTGCCTTCAGCGCCTTTGATAAAGGCGAAAATCACTCCGCGGTCTTCAGTTGGTGCAAGTTGAGCCGGAACCTGTTGCATTAACCAGCCACTACCAAGCACACAGGCAATAATCACCAGTGGCGCAGCTAGACGTAAATTCACGGCTTTAGTGACCATTTTACGGTAGCCATTTTCGAGGCGGTTAAAGGCGCAATCGACCATAAGGTTAAAGCGGTTTGGCTTAACATTGGCCTTGAGGATTTTACTGCCAAGTACCGGAGTTAACGTCAGTGCGATTAATGATGAGAACAGCACTGAAACGGCAAGCATGACCGAGAACTCGGTAAAGAGCAGACCAACCATACCTTCCATAAACGAGATTGGTAGGAACACCATTACCAGTACCGCAGTGGTTGCCATTACCGCAAAGCCAACTTCTCGGGTACCATTATATGCCGCTAGTAACGGTGGCTCGCCTTTTTCAATATGGTGGAAAATATTTTCTACGACAACGATGGCATCATCTACTACCAGACCGATAGATAAAATCAGTGCCATAAGCGTAAGTAGGTTAATTGAATAACCAAATACGTTGGCAGCAATAAATGCTGAAATAAGCGATACTGGTACCGTAACAGCCGGGATCAAGGTAGCTCTAGCTTGACCAATAAAGATGTATAACACCAAAATGACCAGCAATGCGGTTACCGCTAAAGTGCTAAATACTTCATCAATAGAGCGGTCGATAAATACCGTTGAGTCGTAATCGACAATCAATTTGGTACCGTCAGGTAAAAAGTCTTGGATTAGATCAACTTCTTTGTGTACGTCTTGCGCCACTTCTAGCGGATTGGCATCTGATTGCGCAACAATGCCAAGGCTGATGTTAACAACGCCATCGCTTTTAAAGGTGGAGTTCTCGTTTTCAGCGCCAATAAATACGCTAGCAACATCCTTTAAATAAACTTGAGAGCCATCGCTTTCAGTGCGTAGAACTAAGTAATTAAAGTCTTCAGGGCTCTGATAAAGGCGCGCTGTACGCACAGCCATCACTGTTGTGTCGTTACGGACTTGACCGCCGGGAGTTTCAACGTTTTCTTTGTTTAGTACATTAACAATATCTGAGGTGGTTACATTGCGGCCTGCCATAAGTTCAGGCTTAAGCTGCACATACATCACCTTGTATAGGCCACCAGAAATATCAACGCTGCTGACGCCTGAGATCAGGCTGAATCTGTCTTCTAGTACGCGCTCGGCATAATCTGTCAGCTGAGTTCTATCCATGATAGATGAACTTAAATTGACATAAACTGAAGGCTCACCAGTACCGTTGTCTTTAGATACCACAGGATCGTCAGCTTCATCTGGAAGACGGCGCTGAGCTCGAGCTACTGCATCGCGAACGTCACTGACGCCCTCTGTAAGATCCCAACCGATGAGGAAGGTCACGGTAATACGCGACATACCATTGCGGGTAACGGATTCGATTTGGTCGACACCACTAATACCGGTTAATTCAGACTCCAGTGCAGTGGTGATCTGGCTTTCCATAATGGTGGCAGACGCACCTGAATAGGTGGTCATTACCGTGACGACAGGGCTTTCTACATCTGGCATTTCGCGTACTGCGAGCTTGCTAAATGACACCATACCAAATACGCATAGCAGTAAGCTTAATACAATGGCGACAACCGGGCGTTTCACTGAAACATCAGACAACCACATTTAGATGCTTCCTCTTGCTTGTTGCTCTTCTTGCGCTGCTTTGGCTTGTTTGTTAGCAAGAGCCGACTCGGCTAAATCATCGACACGTAAACCATCGCGCATATTCACAAGGCCTTGTACTACTACCTTGTCGCCAATTTTTATGCCGTCAGTGATTAACACTTCATCATTGATACGTGCACCTAGCGTCACTTTTGTGCGCTTAGCAATGTTGTCTTCGCCGATAACATATACAAAACGGTTAGTCCCTGAATACTCTAGTGCTTGTACTGGAATAACAGGCTCAGACACACTTGGGAATAGCATAGTCGCAGACATCAACATGCCTGGTTTTAGCTGGTGCTTTGGATTACTAAACTGGACGCGTACGCGCAGGTTTAAGGTGTCTTGGTTAACGCGTGAATCAATAGCGATAACTTTGCCGACAAACTCTTGCTTAGGCCAAGCGCGGCTCTTTGCTACCACTGACATACCAATACTTAGCTGTGATAAGTAGTTTTCAGGTACTTGAAGGTCAAGGCGCATGCTAGATAAGTCATCTAATGAAAGAAGTTCGCTGCCAGCGGTAACCATCTTACCTTGGCTAAAGTCGATAAGGCCTGCAGTGCCTGCAAAAGGTGCACTTAAATAATGATAATCAAGATCGGCCTGCGCGGCGGCTAGGCGCGCTGCTGCCATATCAACACTGGCTTTTTGAGCATCAATTTCAGTCTTAGTAATTGCGTTTTGGTCAATCAGCTTTTGGAACTCTTTGAGCTTTCTTTTTTCATCTGCAAGGTAGGCTGCAGCTTCAGCAAGTGATGCTTGTGCTTTGGCATCGTCAAGTTGCACTAAAATCTGGCCTTGGGTGATCTCTTGATCTGTGTTGACTTGCACAGACTTAATTTTGCCGGCGATTTGCGGCGCGATGAAAACCGATTGCTCGGCATCTAGCTTACCAATAAGTGAAAGTGCCTGAGAGAGTTCGTGTTGTTCAACAAGGCCGGTAACGACAGGAACAGTACGAACAGCACGTTCTTTTTTATCAGAGCGCTTTGCTTCAGAGTAACTGCTATAGGATACCGCACCTACAACAACCAGTATTAAAGGGACAAGATAATATGATGGTTTCATGAATGATTACTTAACACAGCCAAAGTTGGGATTATTGTAGATAAAAATCCAGCTTTGTACGGTAAAGCAATGTAAAGTAAAGAAAATTAGAAGTTAACGTTTTACATTTCTCGATCTTAAATTTTGCATATTTAACCAATATGTATCTTTGTTTTCATTATTTGATCAAGTGAGCTTTCATTGCCCAGAGTTCAAGTCTTACGTGACTGTATAGAAAGTGTTAGGCAGAGGAAAGCTTGTGATATTTTGCGCTAGCTATATATTTGTTGAGCTGCAAATAAATGCTGTTAAGTTTGTAATGCCAATTAACAAAAGTGTTAATTGGCATTTGTTATAAGCAGCTAATTTACTTGATTTCGTCACTGTGTCGGACTGAGAGTAAATGACTAAGCCAAATTATAACGGCTGACGGGCACCATTATATAAACCACGAATAAGTTCACCATTTTCAATCAATAGTAGCTCACCCTGTTCGCCGCGTTTGATACTGCTATCAACGGCGATAAGCTTATTATTAAATAGGCCCAACACTTGCGTTTGCGATGTATGGCCGACGGTAATATGGCTAACGTTGAAATAGGCTAAGATCTTATCAAGCTCAGCTTCGGTGAAGCTATCTTTAAAGTAACCACGGTACCAAGTTGGTCCATTGCCGTAAAACAGGAAATTGAGTAGCTCATCTTGTTTAAGCTCTTTTTTGGGGCGACCAATGTTATCGCGAAATATCTGATTGGCTTGGCTAATTGTCAACTTACGTGTAAGCCATTCGCTGCTAATGCCACCATGCATATACAGTACATCGTTAATTTTGACTAAAGTATGTTTACTGCGAAGCCATTGGCCGAGCTCAGTATCTTCTCCATAAAGGGCATCATTGCTTTTATTTAGCAACTTACTGGCTAAATCATAGCGCTGGTGGACGTAACGTAAGTCTCCCCCAAGTACCATTTGCTCATGGTTACCCATTAATAGATGCAACATGCCGCCAGCGGCTTTTGCTTGTATATCTAACTGATACACAAACCAAAGCACTTCATTGATTTTATCGCCGCGGTCAAACATATCGCCGGTGATCACCATATGACCATCGCCAAACGCCCAGTTATTATCGTCATCAATAATGTTTTGATTCTTCAGGAGGGTGATAAGCACATCGTATTGGCCATGCACATCACTTAGGGCGACAACCTTTTTAATGCCATCATAGCTGTCAGGCATGATCTGCTTTATGGCATCGCTAAGTAGCGGTTGTGGCAACTGACCACAGTTTTCTGGTCGAGTGAGCTGCTTATTGCTGGCATAGTTGTGTTTAAGCTCTGCATTGCACACCCAATAAGCGCTATGTGTGCTCGCCTTTTCAGCGCTTGACTCATTAAAAACATACGGCCCATCAAATTGATACTCAAGCGGCTCTGATGCCTGTAATTGCCATGTGCTAGCCAGTAATGTCGCTGCTAGTAAAAGAGATTTAGTCATTGTTGTCATTCTTATTTTATTTTTAAAATCAAAATTATACTAAGTGATATATACCTGTTAAGTTACCAGCCAATAAGGTAGCGGCTGCGTTTGCTGAGCAGTTTTTTAATCATGATGGCAATCAGATAAGAAATTGCTACAACTACTAACGTGACCAGTAGTGTGGTAAAAATATTGCCATTATTCGCGAGTCCAAATAAGTCAGGACTGTCGTATATCATCCACCAAGGTGTGGTGATCCACGGGTGAATAAAGTAGATAGCAAAACTCACCTCTGCCAGCTTTTGCAGCGGTGCAATCGAGATATGTTCGAACTTATTCAAAATGGCCAAAATAACTAAGGTTAACAGTATTTTTTGCGGCAACATTAAATCAGGTACTGTCATTTCAAAAGGCGCTTTATTGAGTGTGCCTGCGCCAAAGAATTGCGCCTGAATAAGCGCAAGTGCAATTCCTGTCAGCAACATAGCTAGCCAGTATTTATCAATAAAAGGAAACAGCTTATCGCGATGAGCTGAGCCCCAAACCCCCAGCAAATAAACAGGTAAGAAATACACTAGCGATTGAATTGCATTTAAATTTGAAATGGGCCTGTGCACCATAATCGCGATTAAGAGTAAAGGTATGGCGTAATACAGTACCTGTTGTTTTTTGATTAGGTGCATGACCCAAGGTGATAGGGCAAACAGCATCATCCCCATAGGAATGTACCAATATGCGGTAAGTGTGCGACCAGTAATTACATACCAACTTGCGGCTGCAGCAGGACCAGAAATATCAGCCATCTCTTTATGCATCATAGGATCGGTGCCAACGGTTAAGTGCCAAACAATCCAAGGTAATGACAGCAGCAGGTAGGGAAGAAAAACAAACTTAGTTTTGTTTTTCATGTATTTCTTGTAATCCCAACGGTGATAGAAAACGTGGTGGAATAAAAAACCAGAGATAAACACAAAAAATACCGTGCCATTCATCATTAAGTTAAACCAGGCTTTGTCGGCAAAGGTTTCAATCTCCCAGCCTGCGGGACGGTAGCAATGCGCCATAACAATAAAAATAATGGCGATGCCACGAAAGTGGTTGATGCTATTCAAAAATGCTTTAGCTGGTGGTTTTGGAGTTTGAGTTGGAGCTAAGGTTGGTGTTGTGTTGTTCTGGGGGAGCTTATCATCCATGTGAGCAGCGCTTATTGTTGTTATTTTATTCGGTTAGCATACATATAGAAGGACAGCAGAGTCCAATTTAATCGCGGGCAGTTTAGATCAATAATATTGGATTATTGATAAAACCGATTGCTGAGCCATCCTGTTGCTCAGCAATCGTTAACCTTGTGACTAACGTAAGCGTTCGTTGCTAAAGTCAGTATTTTGTTGCTTGGTTGCAGCAGGTACGCCCATGAAGTATTCGTAATCTTGCTGTTTCTCTGTTGTTTGTTTTTTCTCGCTAGGTGTAGGGATAGTTGTGCTGTCGGCTAGCAGGGTAAACTTAGCTTTAGTTTTGCTGTTGTTCGTGCCAGTTTGCGGAGCGACCGGTGACAGACGCTCAACACTATTACTAACTTTGTTGCTAGCAACTGCTGAGGTTTGGTGATTGAAGTTATAGCTAAATACACCATTGCCCTCAATTTTCTCTATGCTTGATTTATCGCTATTTTTATAAGAGGCAAGAATACCGTGTTTGCCTAAAGGCACTTCATGGAATAGTTTAGTCCCAGTACCAACTTTAATACCATTAATGTACCAGTCCGCTTCAACATTACTCACTAGGGTTATCATTGCTGAGCGCAACCCTAGCTTTTCATTGAGTACAGTATCGATTTTGCTGTTATAAGAAGGTTTGAAGCTCATTGCGACTTTATAGTTTAACTTGCCCTGCATGTTCATGCTGGCATCAGTCACGTCATAAGATAGCAATACACTTTTATCATTTAAGAAAGGCGAATCATTGCGAGTGTTCGATAAAATCTCTGACTTGGACTTTTTCAAACAGTCAGTGATTGATTGGTACTTTGAGCACTGAGTTGTGCCATCAAGGTTAACTTTGAAGTTGCTTGATGACTTTGATAGATCTGCGAGCAGACGGTTGATGATGTCTGTTTTTAATTTAAATAACTGTTGGCTTTTATCTAAGCGCTGCTTTTCAACAATTTCATATTCTTGCTGCACAACCACTCGTTGGCGCTCAATGGCTGCCGCATCAATTTTTGATTTTTGGGTTAAGTTTGCGCTGGAATTAACGTTAGTTTCTATTTGGCTATAAAATTGTGCCATATTGGCTTTAGCTAGAATTTTATTAGGTAGCTGTGCGATTAACTCATTATAAGCCACTTCGTTCGCGGCAATGCTATCTTTTAGCTCTTGCAAGTCATAGTAGCGTTTATTGAGCTGAGAGAACTTGTCGTTCACTTTTATTAGCTCAGCGTCAATACTATATTGCTGTTCGATTTTATTTAAACTGGCTTGCTCTGGAGGAGTGATTACCTTGAGGTTTGCAAATGAATTAGCTGAGAATAAGCATAAAAGCGTTAAGGCTAAAGAACCGTATTTCACTGATAACTCCGTTTAAATTAATCAAAACTACTAACAATCTGTCCATGTGGATTGTGATTTCAGGGTTGTTAAGTTGTTGCGAATTATTGACTTGCAGGCATGTTACTCAACTTAATTCGGCTTTACAATTAGATTATGTCGATATGTGACGAAACTTTGACACTGGCTTAGTAAGTTATGTAACACAGTTAAAAACAAAAAGGCCTAGAACAGTATTGTTCTAGGCCTTTTTAATGGTCAGCGGGGTTAATAGCTTGCTTTATTTAACCATGCGCTTGTATTTTAAACGGTGTGGTTCGACAACATCGGTACCCATAGTTTCTTTCAACCATGTTGAGTACTCAGTGTAGTTACCTTCATAGAAGTTAACTTTACCTTCGTCACGGTAATCTAGGATATGAGTTGCGATTCTATCTAGGAACCAACGGTCGTGAGAAATAACCATGGCGCAACCTGGGAACTCAAGTAAAGCTTCCTCAAGTGCACGTAATGTTTCAACGTCCAAATCGTTGGTTGGTTCATCGAGTAACAGCACGTTACCGCCAGCTTGCAGTAGCTTAGCTAAATGTACACGGTTACGCTCACCACCTGATAATGTGCCGATGATCTTTTGCTGATCGCCACCACGGAAGTTAAAGCGGCCAACATATGCGCGGCTTGGAATTTCAGTGTTGTTGATGCGCATAATGTCTTGGCCGTCAGAGATCTCTTGCCAAACCGTGTTCTTATCGTTCATAGAATCACGGAACTGCTCAACCGATGCGATTTGAACTGATTCACCCAGCTCAACAGTACCGCTATCTGGCTGCTCTGCGCCTGAAATCATCTTAAACAGGGTTGATTTACCCGCACCGTTCGCACCGATAATACCGACGATAGCGCCTTTTGGTACTGAGAAACTTAAGTTATCAATCAGTACGCGGTCACCGTAAGATTTAGTTAGGTTATTGATCTCGATAACTTTGTCACCTAGACGTGGTCCAGGCGGAATAAATAGTTCGTTGGTTTCGTTACGCTTTTGGTAGTCGTTAGTATTAAGCTCTTCGAAGCGAGCCATACGCGCCTTACCTTTAGATTGACGGCCTTTAGCACCTTGACGAACCCACTCAAGCTCTTTAGCAATTGTCTTTTGACGTGCACTTTCAGTCGCAGATTCTTGCTGTAGACGAGCATCTTTTTGCTCAAGCCAAGAAGAGTAGTTACCTTCCCATGGAATACCTTCACCACGGTCAAGTTCTAAAATCCAACCTGCAGCATTATCAAGGAAGTATCTATCGTGGGTAATTGCCACAACAGTACCTGTGTACTCTTGTAAAAAGCGCTCTAACCATGCAACTGATTCAGCATCCAAGTGGTTGGTTGGTTCATCAAGTAATAGCATGTCTGGCTTTTCAAGTAGCAGACGACAGATTGCGACACGGCGACGCTCACCACCTGATAGCACTTCGATTTTCTCATCCCAATCAGGAAGGCGTAGCGCGTTAGCCGCGCGATCTAGCACTACATCTAGATTGTGTGCATCTTGTGATTGAATAATCGCTTCAAGTTCACCTTGCTCTTTAGCAAGTGCATCAAAGTCTGCGTCTGGCTCTGCATAAAGGGCATAAACCTCATCTAGACGCACAAGTGCATTTTTGGCATCAGCAACGGCTTCTTCAACAGCTTCACGCACAGTTTGGTTTGGATCGAGTTTTGGTTCCTGCGGTAGGTAACCAATTTTCAGATCTTGCATTGGGCGAGCTTCACCCTCAATCTCAGTATCTAGACCAGCCATAATACGCAGAAGGGTAGACTTACCTGAACCGTTTAGGCCCAAAACACCGATTTTTGCGCCTGGGAAAAAGCTTAATGAGATATCTTTTAGAATTTGTTTCTTAGGCGGGACAATTTTACCCACTCTAAGCATGCTATATACAAATTGAGCCATGTTAGTTCTCTTTAATGGTATTTGTTCTTTGTTGAATGGCGCTAATTCTACTTGGTTCATTGCAGAATTTAAATCTCAATTAGCCGGGTTATAACCATAGTTGATTGTTTGCAGATACCGATCGATTTTGGACGATTGACACTTTTTACAAAACTCACTCATCTAGAATTGCAAGTAATTTCATGATGCAAATGCTGGGATTGTGATCGAATGCGCTGTAGAATATGCGCAACCCTACTAGAAGAATTTTACAGCTGGAGTGAGTAATGCTGAAAAAAGATATGAATATCGCGGATTACGATCCACAACTATTTGCAGCAATCGAAGATGAAACCCGTCGCCAAGAAGAGCACATCGAACTCATTGCTTCAGAAAACTACACTAGTCCTCGTGTTATCGAAGCCCAAGGTACTCAGCTTACTAACAAGTATGCAGAAGGTTACCCTGGTAAGCGTTACTACGGCGGTTGTGAGCATGTTGATATCGTTGAAGAACTCGCGATTTCTCGTGCAAAAGAATTATTTGGTGCGACTTACGCTAACGTACAACCACACTCTGGTTCACAGGCAAATGCTGCAGTATTTATGGCATTGCTACAAGGCGGCGACACAGTCCTAGGTATGAGCCTAGCACATGGTGGTCACCTAACTCACGGTTCACACGTAAGCTTCTCTGGTAAGCTGTACAATTCTGTTCAGTACGGTATTGATGAAACTACAGGTAAGATTGATTACGCTGAAGTTGAGCGTTTAGCTGTAGAACATAAGCCTAAAATGATCATTGCTGGTTTCAGCGCTTACTCAGGCATTATTGACTGGGGCAAGTTCCGCGAAATCGCTGACAAAGTAGGTGCTTACCTATTTGTTGATATGGCGCACGTAGCGGGTCTTGTTGCTGCTGGTATTTACCCAACTCCAATGCCACACGCTCACGTTGTTACAACGACAACTCATAAAACGCTTGCTGGCCCTCGTGGTGGTTTGATTTTATCTGCTTGTAATGATGAAGATATCTACAAGAAGCTAAACTCTGCAGTCTTCCCTGGTGGTCAAGGTGGTCCTTTAATGCACGTTATTGCTGCTAAAGCGGTAGCCTTTAAAGAAGCATTAGACCCAGAGTTTACAACTTACCAAGAGCAGGTCGTGGTTAACGCTAAAGCTATGGCACGTACTTTCATCGAGCGTGGCTATGATGTTGTTTCTGGCGGTACAGACAATCATCTATTCTTGCTTGATCTAATCAGCAAAGATATCACAGGTAAAGATGCTGACGCTGCTCTAGGTAACGCTAACATCACAGTTAACAAAAACTCAGTACCAAACGACCCACGTTCTCCATTTGTGACCTCAGGTTTACGTATTGGTTCTCCAGCAATTACCCGTCGTGGTTTTGGTGAACAAGAGTCTGTATTACTGACTAACTGGATGTGTGACATCCTAGATGATATTTCAGATCTAGCCGTTAGCGAACGCGTTAAGGGCCAGGTTCTGGAATTGTGCGCTAAGTTCCCTGTTTACGGTTAACCTTAAGCGTTAAATCAGTTAGACTCCTATGGCCGCATTTATGCGGCCATTTTTGTTTATTCGAACATACTTTTTATCCGGGTTTACTTGCTAAGGTTAATTCTTACCTAGTGAGCGCAATCCATTAACTGCTAAGCGGAGGCTAAATGCATTGTCCATTTTGCAGCGCAACTGACACAAAAGTGATTGATTCGCGCTTAGTCGCAGACGGCCATCAGGTGCGTCGACGTAGAGAGTGTGTTCAATGTCATGAACGTTTTACTACTTTTGAAGGCGCTGAACTCGTTATGCCTCGAGTGGTAAAACAAGACGGTAGTCGCCAGCCATTCGATGAAGAAAAGCTGCGTGGCGGTATGTTAAGAGCCGTTGAAAAAAGACCTGTATCTATGGATCAAATAGAGCAGGCATTAACTAAGATTAAGTCGACTTTGCGTGCTACGGGCGAACGTGAAGTAAAATCTGAAATGATAGGTAACTTGATGATGGAACAGTTGGTTAACTTAGATAAAGTTGCCTACATACGTTTTGCATCAGTTTACCGCGCCTTTGAGGACGTTTCAGAGTTTGGTGAAGCCATCGCTAAACTGCAAAAGTAAACTATCTGACAGGGGCTAAGTTATCTACTTAGCCCTTTATCAATCGAACAACCGGAATTGCCGCCATTATGTGGTCTATTGAAGACAGTCAAATGATGAGCCTTGCCATTGAATTGGCGCAAAAAGGCATGTACACCACACGTCCAAATCCAAGTGTTGGTAGCGTTATCGTTAAAGACGGTGAAATTGTGGGTGAAGGTTACCATATTCGCGCCGGCGGCCCTCACGCTGAAGTTTATGCGCTGAATATGGCGGGCATTGATGCTAAAGGTGCTACAGCTTATGTAACGCTTGAACCATGTAGCCATTACGGCCGCACACCTCCTTGTGCTAAAGCCCTTATCGAACATGGTGTTAGCCGTGTGGTTATTGCGGTAACGGACCCTAATCCTGAAGTCTCTGGCCGTGGCATTGCAATGCTACGTGATGCTGGCATTGAAGTGGATGTCGGCTTGATGACCACTGAAGCGATGCAGGTTAATTTAGGCTTTTTAAAGCGTATGGAGAAAGGCCTGCCTTGGGTAACGGTCAAACTTGCTGCCAGTCTTGACGGCAAAACCGCGTTATCAAATGGTGTATCTAAGTGGATCACCGGGCCCGAAGCACGCAGTGATGTTCAGCGTCTGCGAGCGCGCCACTGTGCATTAGTTACTGGCGTTGAAACCATTATTGCGGATAACCCCAGTTTAAATGTACGTCATAGTGAGTTAGGCTCTCTGGCAAATCAATTAGCACCGGCAGAAATCCACCAACCACTGCGTGTGGTTGTTGATACTCATGCGCGTCTTGGCACTGGTCTAAACTTATTTAACCAAGCAACACCTGTGCTATTGGTAAGTGCTAAACCGTACCCTGAAGAGGTGCAAGCAGCGTGGCCAGAACATGTATCACAGCAGATTATGCCAACGGTTAATGGCCGTATAGATTTAACCGCCTTACTTAGTTTGCTGGGTAAAACCTGTAACTCTGTACTGATTGAAGCGGGTGCAACGTTAGCCGGTGCGGTTGTTAATCAAGGTTTAGCTGACGAAATAGTGTTGTATCAAGCGATGAAAATCCTCGGTGGGCAAGGGCGAAACTTATTGGCATTAGATGACTTTCAAGCCATGTCTGACATTCCGCGTATCAACCTAATCGATGAGCGCAAAGTGGGTAAAGATACCCGCTTAACGTTAAGAGTGAGTAAGTAGTTTATGTTTACTGGAATTATTGAGTCTGTTGGCCACTTGAGAAAAGTGGAGCGTCGCGGTGATGATATTCGTTTAACAGTAGCCAGCGGCAAATTAGACTTATCAGATGTAAAGTTAGGCGACAGTATTGCAACCAATGGTGTGTGTTTAACCGTTGTAGAGTTAATGAGTGATGGATATGTGGCAGACATTTCTGCAGAAACTGTAAGTTTGACGGGTTTCTCTCATTATCAAGTAGGCAAAGCCGTTAACCTTGAGAAAGCGGTGACACCAACCACTCGTTTGGGTGGACATATGGTCAGTGGCCATGTGGACGGTATTGCTCATGTTGATGACAGACAATTTCGCGGCCAAGCGATTGAGTTTTGGTTATCACCACCAGCAGAGTTGGGGCGCTATATTGCCCATAAAGGTTCGATTACAATCGACGGTGTGAGCTTGACGGTGAATGAAGTTCAAGGGCATAAATTTAGACTGACGATTGTGCCACATACCGCAGGTGAAACTACGCTAGTTGACTTAAAAGCGGGTGACAGTGTCAATATCGAAGTGGATTTGATCGCCAGACATTTAGAGCGATTGATGAGCTACGGTAGCCAGCAAGCAGATGGCGCACCAAAATCAGAAGTCACCATGGAATTGTTAGCTCGCTCAGGGTTTTTAAGATAAACACTGGCTTAAGGGCTGTTTGACGATTAAATTTGTTTGCAGTCGCTTATTTTGAGCAATAGATGCAAGAATAATCATTAAATTACTTACTGAATAAGCGCATTGACCTCGATGCGAACCGCTTATTGCAGTAACAAAAAAAGAAAGGTCTGAACATGGCGTTACATAGTATAGAAGAGATCATCGAAGATATTCGTCTAGGCAAGATGGTGATCTTGATGGACGATGAAGACAGAGAAAATGAAGGCGACCTAATCATGGCTGCTGACATGGTGACGCCAGCAGCGATTAACTTTATGGCGACATTTGGCCGCGGTCTAATTTGCCAAACCATGACTAAAGCGCGTTGTCAGCAGTTGAACTTACCGTTGATGGTGACTAACAATAATGCTCAGTTCTCAACTAACTTCACTGTTTCTATTGAAGCGGCTGAAGGTGTAACAACAGGTATTTCTGCTCAAGACCGTGCGGTAACAGTGCTAGCTGCTGTGGGTAAAGATGCGAAGCCATCAGATATCGTGCAACCTGGTCATATCTTCCCGCTAATGGCGCAAGAAGGTGGCGTACTTATCCGCGCAGGTCACACTGAAGCGGGTTGTGATTTAGCACGCCTTGCTGGTTTTGAGGCTTCATCAGTGATCGTTGAGATCTTAAATGATGATGGCACGATGGCACGTCGCCCAGATCTTGAAATCTTTGCTGAAAAACACGGTTTGAAGATGGGTACCATTGCTGATCTAATCGAGTACCGTAACACTAAAGAAACCAGCGTGGTACGTGAAGCTAAATGTAAGCTACCAACTCGCTTTGGTGAGTTCGAAATGCTGACTTACCGTGACACTATCGACAACCAACTGCACTATGTATTGGTTAAAGGTGAGATCACTGACAACACATTAGTCCGTGTTCACCTGCAAAATACCTTTAATGACCTTTTACATTCAGAACGTGATCAGCAACGTAGCTGGCCACTAGAAAAAGCCATGGAGCGTATTAGTAACGAAGGTGGCGTACTAGTGCTATTGGGTAACCAAGAACACAGCAGCGACATTTTAGCCAAAGTAAAAGCCTTTGAAGCGGAAGATAATGGCAGTGCGCCAGCATCGGCTCAATGGCAAGGGACTTCACGCCAAGTCGGTGTAGGCTCACAAATTCTTGCAGATGTAGGTGTAACAACTATGCGTCTATTGAGTTCACCAAAGCGCTATCATTCTCTTTCTGGCTTTGGTTTAGAAGTAACTGATTATATAGCAGAATAAAAAACTGCCTCAGGCTGCTTATCAGCTTGAGGCTTAAATTCACACTTTTCTTATTAATTGCATAGAGATCAGCGCGAAGTGCTGTGGTATCATACCGCCTCTTCCGTCCCTATGTAGGGTAATTAAGCTAATTTAGGTAAGATAAATGAACGTAGTTCAAGGTAATATCGAATCGAAAAACGCCAAAGTTGCGATCGTAGTTTCACGCTTTAACAGCTTTGTTGTTGATAGTTTGCTCGATGGCGCGGTTGACACACTTAAGCGTTTTGGCCAAGTTGCAGATGAAAACATCACTGTAGTACGAGTGCCAGGCGCTGTTGAACTGCCACTTGCTGCGCGCCGTGTTGCGGCTAGCGGAAAATTTGACGGTATCATCGCACTAGGTGCGGTTATCCGTGGTGGTACACCTCATTTCGATTTTGTTGCAGGTGAATGTAATAAAGGTTTGGCTCAAGTAGCGCTTGAGTTTGATATTCCTGTTTCATTCGGCGTTTTAACCACAGATACCATTGAACAAGCTATTGAGCGTTCAGGTACTAAAGCAGGTAACAAAGGCGGCGAAGCTGCACTTGGTCTGTTAGAAATGGTTAACGTTCTGCAAGCACTTGAAGAACAGCTGTAATTTAGGACAATTTGATGAAGCCTTCAGAGCGCCGTAAGGCCCGCCGTTTAGCCGTTCAGGCCATTTACTCATGGCAGCTAAGTGGTAACAATATTGCTGATGTTGAGCATGAGTTTCTAACTGAACAAGATGTTGCTGGCGTTGATATCGCTTACTTCCGTGAGCTATTAGGCGGCGTTGCAACTAAAAAGAGTCAATTGGATGAGCTAATTGCTCCATTCGTGACTCGTCCACTTGATGAAGTGGATCCAGTTGAAAAAGCGATTGTACGTATCGCAGCTTATGAACTGACATTCCGCAAGGATGTGCCTTATAAGGTAGCGATTAACGAAGCTATCGAGCTTGCAAAAGCATTTGGCGCAGAAGATGGTCATAAGTTTGTTAACGGCATTCTAGATAAGCTGGTAGCACGCAATAAATAATTGAAACGGCATCTTCGGATGCCGTTTTTGTTATGTTCGACAGAGAGGTTAAGACAGCCCGCGCATTTTTATTTTTAGCAAAGAACGCGAGTTTTCATCTTTGCCAAATTATCGGTCTGGTTTAATTTACCTCTATTCTCCTTGAACCTTCCCTTATTATTTGTGATTGGTATTGTGAAAGAATTTCAATTAATAGAAAGCTTCTTTACTGGGCGAGCCCAGTCGCGCAAAGATGTTGTAATAGGTATTGGTGATGATTGCGCTGTGGTAGCGCCTGCAGCCAATAAATCGATTGCTATCTCTTGTGACACCTTAGTTGAAAATGTGCACTTTTTTCCTGATATGCCAGCGAAAGATCTCGGTTATAAGTCTTTGGCGGTTAACTTATCAGATTTGGCATCGATGGGCGCTGAGCCCGCGTGGATGACACTCGCGCTGACATTGCCAGAGGTTGATGAGCAGTGGTTAGCAGAGTTTAGCGAGGGCATGTTTGAAGTCGCCGAGTATTACGGTGTTGCCTTAATTGGTGGTGATACCACTCGCGGTCCACGCTCCATCACGATTACAATTAATGGCCAAGTGCCTAAAGACACTGGTTTAACTCGCAGTGGTGCTAACAATGGCGACTGGATTTACATTACCGGAACCTTAGGTGATTCTGCACTTGGTTTGGACATTTTACGTGGCAAAGTGACAGTAGATAAGCCTGACAGTGATTACTTGATTGGTCGTCACTATAGGCCAACCCCTAGAGTATTGGCTGGGCAATCTTTACGTATGCTAGCATCAAGCGCTATCGATATCTCAGATGGCATAATGTCGGATATTCAGCACATTATAAAAAGCTCACAAGTGGGCGCTGTGATTAATGTTGACCGCCTGCCTTTGTCTGATGAGCTTAAACGCAGTGTAGAGCTCGAAACTGCACTGAGCTATGCGCTTACTGGTGGTGAAGATTATGAGCTACTCTTTACTGTTCCTGAAGCGCAAAAAGGTGCATTAGAGATGGCACTTGTTGAAACGGGTGTGCGTTTTACCCAAGTCGGCCAAATTTGTACCGGTGGCCAGTTAAAACTGTTAAACAATAATAAACCTTTTGAGCCAACTAATTTGGGCTTTGAGCATTTCGAGTAATGAAGCTACTTTCAACCGATCCTATGTTAGCTAAGCTATCACTTAAAAATCCGATCCACTTTTTAGCATTGGGCTTTGGCTCAGGCTTAGCGGCAAAAGCACCTGGTACTTTTGGTACGCTGGCGGCTATTCCTCTGTTTTTGATTATGGCGCCGCTGAGTTTACCTTGGTATGTGGCACTCACCTTATTGAGCGTATTCGCTGGCTTTTATATTTGTGATAAAGCTTCGAAAGACATGGGCGTTCATGATCATGGTGCGATTGTTTGGGATGAAGTTGCGGGGTTACTTATTACTATGATTGCCGCGCCTGCAGGGTGGCAGTGGTTAGTGATAGGTTTTGCACTATTTCGCTTCTTTGATATTTTAAAGCCTTGGCCAATTCGTTGGCTAGATGCCAAGGTTCATGGTGGTTTTGGCATCATGATTGACGATGTTTTAGCGGGTATTTTCTCTCTGCTTTGTCTACAAGGCTTAGCCTATTACTTTGCTTAATTGGCGAGTTTGAATAAAAAAATGCAGAGCTAAAGCTCTGCATTTTTGTTTTACGCTTATTCATTTAGTGTCGTTAACTCAGTAGTAACTCTTTAGCATTAGCTAAGGTATTACTCGTAATCGTGTCGCCACCAAGTAGTCTTGCAAGCTCTTCAATGCGCTGGTTTTTATCAAGCGCGACCATAGAGGTTTCTGTTTTACCCGCTTTGCTGCTCTTATTTACAAACATATGTTGATGACCATTGCCTGCTACTTGCGGTAAATGGGTTACACAAAATACCTGTGTTGACTCACCAAGACTTCTCAGCATACGGCCAACTACAGCTGCAGTTGGGCCTGAGATCCCCACATCTACTTCATCGAAAATTAGCGTAGGTGTAGATACTTTCTTAGCTGTGATCACCTGAATGCCTAAACCAATACGTGACAGTTCACCACCGGAGGCCACTTTGGCAATAGGCTGCAAAGGTTGGCCTGGGTTGGTTGAAACTAAAAATTCAATATTGTCACAACCGGTAGGGGTGACTACTGACTCATTAAAGTTTACTGCGATATTGAATTTACCCTTTGGCATATTCAGTTCGTGGATAGATTGAGTGACTTGTTTATCTAACTCTTTAGCATAACGGCTACGGCTCTGGCTAAGCTTTCTTGCATGAACTAAATAGGCTTCGCGATTAGCTTTTAACTGCTCCTTAATATCATCAAGCTTATCGTCATCAGAGCCCAAATCTTCAAGCTCTTCTAATAAGCTTTGATGGTGCTGGTATAGTTCGCTTGCTGATACCTGATGCTTGCGCGCCAATTGCATGGTTTTAGACAAACGTTGTTCTAAATGAGCAAAGTATTCAGGATCTAACTCTAAGCCATCTAAGTAACGTTCAATTTCACTGGTGCTTTCTTGTACCTGTATAAGCGCATCGTTAAGCATGTTTACCACATTACCAAATGCCGGGTCATAGCTTTCTAGATCTTGTCCTTGGCCGATCGATGAGTTCAGTAATGACTCTACGCTGCCTTCATCGTTATCTTGCAGAATGTGTAACTGGTTACGACAAAGTTCAATCAATGCAGTGCTATTGGCTAGCTTTTTATGTTCAGCTTCAATGGACTCAAATTCCCCCTCATTGATGGCAAACTCATTTAGCTCTTCAACTTGATATTGCAGTAATTGTTTACGGGCTAAGCGCTCTTGTTGAGAAAGCTCTAATTGGTGCAGTTGTTTTTCTATGGTTTTGCACCTGTGGTAACTTGAGTTCACGCTATCAAGCAGCATTTTATGATTTGCATAGCTGTCTAATAGAGTTAGCTGATGCTCACTCTTGAGCATCGCATGGTGAGCATGCTGACCATGAATACCAATAAGTAGCTGACCCAGCGATTTGATCTGAGCTAGAGGCACAGGGTTACCATTGATGTAAGCGCGAGAACGGCCGTCATTACTAATGGTGCGGCGTAAAATACACTCATCATCTAGATCAAGATCATTATCTTCAAGCCAACGTTTAGCTTGAGGCGTATCATTTAATAAAAAGCGGGCACTTACTTCGGCCTTAGTCGCATCAGGTCTAATAGTATTTGCGTCAGCTCGATTACCTAAGCATAGGCCGAGGGCATCGATAGCAATCGATTTACCCGCGCCCGTTTCACCAGTAATACTGGTCATGCCGGCTTTAAAGTCGAGCTCTAAAAAACGCACAATAGCAAAGTTGTTGATACTGAGTTGGCAAAGCATAGTGATGTCCTTTTCAAAACACTGTATTGTTATACAGTATATACTGTTTTTTCATACAGTAAATATGGGCATTTAAATTAATGCGCGTTGCTTAGCATTTTTATTAGATACAAGATAATCAACAAACGCCTATTACAGGTTTATTATAGTTTAACTTTTTGGGTTAGATTTTAGGTCGTTCTGCATTTTAACGCGGTTGCTGTATAGCTATTATTTTAACTATTAAACAATAGTTTACTTTAATTTTTGTTCTAAGCTGACAGGCGAGAGGGAAAACAGTAGTTGGTTATAATGCCGGCAAGTAGCCTTGCCTGTTTACGGTAAATAGCATTAAGCACCGCAGTTGTTGCTGTGAACTTTTGTATTTTTGTTGACCAGTAATGTGAGCAACTATCGCGTACTAGTACTTTGCATAACCACTGTGTATAGCCACTGTTTATAGGTATTTTGTATTAGTACTGTATATAAGCACTGTATATAAGCTCCCTACATAAGAAATGGCTCTGAGCACTGTATAGCTAAGCAAGGCAGCTGCTATATGTTAGCTAGAGCGTTTGAGTGTTTATCTTAAAAGCTTAGTTGAGGTGGGGAATAGTGTTGATTCACTATAAAAGGACGGCAGTTGGCCAAATGCGGCTTTACTAGAAATATAAGTCGCATTTGGTATTGGTGATTAGCTAATCTAGCTGGCTTTTACACTTATCAACTGCAGCTTGATGATATTGTTGATAATTCATCGTCGTCAATTCTTGCTCTGAATACAGTTGCTGAATCACGTTATCACAGCGTTGAATAATCTCTTTTACTTGGGTAACGCCATATTGGCGTGGCCATGCAAAAGAGAGTGACTTAATAATATTAAGGCATACGGTTTTTAGAAGTGGCGCTGTTTCATTAATTGCTAGATAGGTTTCAAGCAAGCTGCGCTTATCTAAGTTGCCGTTTTTTACACTCAGGTACTTCTCTTTTAACCAAGTCTTTTTGGTTTCATTGCTCTTTTTCAAACCTTCTAGCATTGAAACTTTACTAGAAAATATAATCTGATTACTTTCTAAGCCTAAGTTTTGGCCACACCATTGAATTGCTTCACTAAACTCATTTTCTACGCTCATGATGTTAAGCAACCAAGCATAGTGATATGTGGCGTAGAAGTGCTGAAAGCACTCTTTCTTGTGTAAGTTTTTTAAGATGCTCATCGCTGAACGATAAAAGCCTAGCTCTACCGAAACGTGGGCTTTTAATAGTTCAACTTCGTTTAAGATTGATTCATTTTTGCTATTCATTAATGCTCTAAGGTGATGCTTTGCCTCTTCAATCAACGCAAGTCTATTAGGTGCAAAGTGAGCTTGATATAGAAGAACTCGAATTAATCCTAGCTTACTAAAATCGTTATTGCGGTATGTGTCTTTGTTGATCTCTAGGTATAAACGATAACGTTCAAGCGCTTGGCCGTAGTCTTCGACTGAAAGGCATAAATTAACGATGATCAGCTCGCGCTCTGAATTACCAGGTACGATTTGGCTGGCGAGCTCTAGGTGGGAGATTGCCGCAGGAATATCGCTATCTTTTAACTTAATATAAGCGGCTTCTGTTCTCACCTGTGTATCATTGGGTGAAGACTCAATTAACTGGTTTATTATTTTTTCGGCTTCTTCAATTTTGCCTAAGTTAGCCAATGAGTTGGCTAAACCTACTCTTGCCCAGTCGAGATCTTTTTTCTCTAGTGTTGACTGATAAACATTTTTCGCTTGTTCGTGGCGCTGCAAAATCGTCAAAAAGGAGGCTTTAAAGCGTTCAATAACAAAATAGTATTCAGGGTGAAATGGAGCTATTTCGCTGCACAGCTGCAAGCCTGCTTCTGCATCTAACAAGCGCTCAGCTGTATATAACGCGGCGAGCTTTTCACGGCGACGGATCGCTAACGATAAGCGTTGCTTAAGTGTAATGGCGTTAAATGGTTTTAGTAAATACTCATCAGGTTTGAGCTCTACAATTGGTCTGACTGTAGCGGCAGAATTGTCGCCGGTGACTAAGATGAACACCGTTGTATCTGTTAGCAGCTTAAGGTGCTTAAACTCTTCAAATAACTGTTTACCGTTCATGCCAACGCCAAAGTTATAGTCACAAATGATCACATCGAATTGCTTATTGGTGGCAAGATCTAACGCCATCTTCGCTGATTTAGACGTAAATACATTGGTTTCTAAAAAACCTAGCTTTACCAACATACTCTTGATAGTAAACAAGAATGTTGGTGCGTCATCGATGATTAAAACCTTAAGTGTTTGAAAAGATTGCATAGCAAGTATGTTCCCAAAACGAGACGGCAGCTTAAGCTGCCATCACACTAAATTTGTAAAATTCAATAAACAAGCATTTTGAAACAGTGGCTAAGTCAGACTGTATTAGGCAAACAGTATTAGCCAAACATTAAAGGTTATAAAGACTATTGGTGTTGCTTAGTTAGCCATTGATTAATAGTGTTAACCACAGTATCTATTTCCATATTGAGCTTAGCAATTGCAAAGTCAGCATTGTGGGCCGCAACGACTTCACATTCAGCAGCCGCTTGTGCGAGTTGTTCTAACCCGAGGGCGTTAGCTGCACCTTTTATTCTATGCCCAAGTGCTGTTAGCGGAATTGATTTATCAGCTAGTTGTTCTTTATCTGCTAGTAAAGAATCTCTAACTATGGCTGCCAGCTCAAGCTGCTCTTCATCACTATATTCGATTAACCAGTTAAGTAGATCTTGGTTATTATCACACTCTTGTTTATTACAGTAGCGGCTAACAACTTCAGATAATGAGTTAAAGGTATATGGCTTGTACATCACTTCATTCATACCGACTTTTGCGGCTTTTTCGGCAACTAAACGTGAGTCTTCTGCGGTACAACCAACAATTGCAAACTCTTTAAACTCAGGCTTAGAACGTAATTGGCGCACTAATTCATAGCCATTTAAGTTTGGCATATGGCAATCGGTGATCAGGAAATCAATATCCTCTCTATTAGCGGATAAGTAGAGTAAGGCTTCTAAACCATCATTTACCGTTACTGCATTTACACCAAGTTTCTTGAGCTGTTTTTGGAATAAAAATCGGTTAATGGGATCATCATCTGCAACCAGCACTGTGCCTGTATATTTTTGGCTTAGGTCAGCCGTTTTTGGAGACTTATTTCTATTAGCTAACAGTACTTGTCGTAGTAGTAAGTCAGGGTATAGGTTTCCCGTACCAATATTGATTAGGTTGGCTGAAGCGTTATCGTTACAGGTCTCGGTATTGATCCCCCAAGTTGTTAGCCATTGTTGTACCTTTTCATCTCCACTTTGGGCGTGCGAGACTAATGGCTCACAGTCCGTTGTGAATTTTACTGGGATATTTACAGTAACTTTAGTTCCTAGGTATCGTTCACTGGTTACGGTTATTTGACCGCCCATTAATTGAACTAGGTGTTGCACAATAGACATACCTAACCCAGTACCACCGTACTTTCTATTGATGCTGGAATCTGCTTGGGTAAAAGGTTGAAATAGGGCTGTTAACTGCTCTGGCGTCATACCACAGCCACTATCTTCAACGATGACCTGTAGAGAGTCATCAGTATTACTTATCGATATGTTGATTGCTCCTTGTTGGGTAAACTTAAGAGAGTTACCAACAAGGTTATTAATTATCTGGCTTAAACGCAGCCAGTCTAATTCAGCCTGACAATAAGATGAAGGTTGCCAATTAAGGTTAAAGCTAATTTCTTTAAGCTCTGCACTGGCTTCATGCAATCTAAAAAGTGCACCGAGTTCTTCAAAGAAATGACTAGGGTAAACATCAAGCTGTAATTGATTTGCCTCCATTTTCGAGAAATCAAGAATATTGTTTACTAGGCCTTTTAAGCGCTCGGCTGATGCCAATGCATTTTGCATTAGTTCTTTATTTTTTACCGTCTTGATTTCAGGGTTTAGTAGCTCCATTAAACCCATCATTGCAGCTAATGGTGTGCGTAATTCATGGCTGATAATAGCCAAAAATGATTCTCTGGCTTTTAATGCTTCAATTGCTTGTTGCTGGGAGCTTTTTAATTCTTCTTTACGGCGTTTAAGCTCAGTAAAGTCGGTAAAAACCGTAATATGGTACTCGTTGCCATCATTATGATTAACCACGTCACGAGAGACTCGGTAAAACTTGCCACCAATAGTGCATTCTGATTTGTCAATGTGGACTATGTCACTACTAATCTCAGCTGCATTTGAGTGCACCACATCTAAAAAAGTACATGGCGTTTGGTTTTCAATGCAGCGATTGGTTACACAACTTTTAAAGCACTCATTGTATGACTTATTAGATAATAGAGGCGTACCTTTAGCGTCTGAAATCAGTACCATACCGGGAAAACTATTTAAAACACTGGTTAACCACTGCATTTGGTCGTGTGATTTTTTGCCATTGGCACGGGCTTCTTGCAAATAGCTTTTGAGTTTAGTGTTCCATAGCACTCCAGCAATCACCACAATAGCAAAAAACAGAAGTAAAATAATAATGGTGCTTCTTGCTTGTTTTTTACCATAAACGTATTCAGTTTGAATCGTATTATGATTCTGTACGGCCAAAGAAATTTCATTTGGCGTTGTGATAGCGATGGCAACATTAAGCATATCTCTTAATGCGGTCGCATCTTTTTTAAGACTAATTCCCATTAGGCTCTGTAGCTGATGTTTTTGGCCGTAAACCAGCTCAAAATCACTATTATTACCGTAGTATAGGTAGTCATCTGCAATACTTCTTGGAATGTAAGCATGGGTAATTACTCCTCGCTCAATATCATTTTTCAGTAAAGCAAAATCTGTATATATAACAGGGTTATTTAAAAAGTTAAAAATATCCAGTTTAGCGGCTTTGCCGCTTCTATCTAAAATAGCCACAACTTGCTGTTGATAGGCTTTGGTGGTGCGCACATGCGACCAATGTATCGTGTAAAAAGGTTGGGTTTTTACTGTGCTCTTTGATATTTTTTCAGATAGTAATTCACCTGGAATAAAGTCAATTTTGCCAGTAGCGAGCATCTCGTCAACTGACCGTTTATTTGGGTAAACATACTCAAAATTCAGGCCTGTTTTGAGTGCTAATATTTTTACTATGTCGTGTATATAGCCTGAAATCTCACCATTGGTTTCCGATATATAAGATAGCGGCGCTAGGTTGTCTTCAATGCTGTAACGAATTGTATTCCTGCCGTACTGCTGGTAAATAGCCTCTATCGTTAGCTCGTTATGGAGCATACTTAAGTTGTTAAACTCAAAAGGCTTTGTTACTTGATTATCATGTACGCTATGTTGATATTGATTAAGAATATTCATCAATTGCGTATTGGTTTTAGCTGTTATAAAAGATGACAGCATCGGCTGGCTGTTTTCGTTAAATACAATATCACCCAACCAATCACCAACGGCTACAGTTTGATAGTAATGATGCACCGAGCCAAAATGTATAACTGCGCCGTCAGCTTTACCTGTCGAAAGATGGTGAATAAGACTTCTTAAGGTCTTAACTCTAATTAGTGTTCGGTAACCATTTTTAGCCGCAGCTTCACAAGAAAATGAACCTTCAACACATATCCAGTCCATTTTTGTAGGTGCTGTATTGCGGTAGCTTGAGTTACGTAACCAGTTGAGTTGATAGTTTTCAAACACAGGAACAGAGAACAGCAGATTCTTTTCGCGTTCTGTTGTTGGGATAAACCCAAGTGATAAGTCGGCCTCGCCAGATGCTACCGCACTTAGCAATTTATCTAAGCAGTTATAATCTTTAAATTCGATTGCGATATTTAATGTTTTAGCAAGCTCTTTAAGGTAGTCGGTATATACCCCAGGGGCGCCTAAACCTGACTTGTTCCAGTAAGCGCGCAGGCCCGTGCTAGGCATGGCCACAACAAGCACTTCTTTGTTTTGTAAAAAAGCTTTGTCTTCTGAATTTAGTTCGAAAGATTGTGCAGATGGAAAGCTTAAAAAAGTAGTGATGAATAACAGGAAAACAACAAGCTTAGTCATTTTTTGAGCAATGAATGAAAAAAGGTGGCGAATAATAATCTACAAATTACTTTTTGACCAATCTATTTTTAGCATTTATTGATGTACTTAAAACCTTGAATATTAGTGTATTCAATTTAGCGCAATAGTCGCTAATGAAAGGTTGATTTAGTAGGTGTTTTTCTCATTGTTTGTTGCGTAATTGCTGTGTATCTGAATATCTAAAAAGCAGTGTTGAGTGTAATGATTGCTACGCATCAAGCCAAAATAAATGGCGTTACGCTAGTGAGTAATGACTAATCATCCTGCATTCTACTTGCTGTTGAACAAGACTATTTAAGCAAGGCTAGAGTAAAAAACGTTCCAGCAAAGGTAGGCTGACAAAGTTTAAAAGCGTGCCTAATAAAATCCCTTGCGCACTGGTAATGACTTGAGTTTGATACCGCTGCGCAAGTAAGTAAACACTAGCGGCAGTAGGTAATGCAGCTAAAATTACCCCCATGGCAATTAATTGCGACTCAACGTTAAGCCATTGCATTAATACATAGGTGAGGGCAGGCTGAACAATTAACTTTACTAGGTTGATAGCACTAATTTCTGCCGCTTGATTGCTGTTAATAAAACGCGAAGAGCTTTGATATTGCCCTGACTTAGCTAACACCATACCGATAGCGAATAATGCGCAGGGGCTTGATGTCATGCCAAGCTGCCTGATCATCAGCGCTAGGCTCTCTGGTAGGTTAATACTTAAAGAAGATAGACCTATTCCAATTAAGCTCGCCATGACTATTGGGTTTTTGCCTAATGCCAGAAAAATGATTTTTAGAGCAGAACTTTTGTCTTTATTAACATTCATCTCAAGTGAGACAAGGGCAATGGCAAACATAAATACCGACAGTAAGCTAGCTATGGCTGCCGCAGCTAGCGCAATTTGCTCTGTTGGGAACAATATAGCCATTAGCGGAATACCAATAAAGGCGGTATTTCCAAAGGTGGCATTAAGAGCACGCATAGTGGCGCAGGCGCTTTGTTTGGGAGCGATTATGCGAGATGCAAGATAGCTTAAGAAATAACAACTAAGCATAGCTAGGCTATAACCAAAGATATAACCCCAGTGCAGAATGTCTTGGATTGGCGTTTGCGCTAATGTAATCAGCATGATGGCCGGAAAAGCGATGTAGTAAACATATTGATTGAGTACTTGATCGGTTTCCGTGGGCAAAAGTTTACTCTTTTGCACTAAGGTACCTAACAGCATGATGCCGAATACGGCAATTAATGGGGTTAATATCGCGGGCATACAGGCTTTATTTTGTTACGGTTAAAAATGAAGCGAGCAAATGATTGAGCTGAAACATTATCATAATTCGGCTTTAGTGTAATATTGAGCTTAGGTCGTAGAGTGCCTAAAAATCGTGTTTAGATACTAAGGTTTTATTAATGAGCAGCAACTTTGGTTTAGAGCTACAACTGATCTATCAGTTTGTGCATTTAGTTAATGCAGGCAGCTTTTCTCAAGCAGCAAAAGAACTGGATATGCCCATTGCTACAGTGAGTCGCAAACTCACTAAATTAGAGACAGTATTAGATAAACAACTGTTGATGCGTAATACTCGTAAGCTAAGGCTGACGGAAGAGGGCTTGGCGCTATTTCAGCAATACCAATCAATCATCTCCCAATTTGATAGCATCAGTGGCGCAACGGTTGATAAGCCCGAGGGCACATTGCGGATCGCTGCGCCGGTGTCGATTATTTCGATGATATTTATCAAAACTCTCAATGAGTTTTGCGAATGCTATCCAGACATTCAACTGCATATCGCTCAGAACAATAACGTTATCGACTTAATTGACGAAGGCGTTGATGTTGCGATCGTGGGCGGGACGCAACCAGACTCTTCTTGGATCTCAAGTTCTTTAGGTGTACTTAATTACGGGTTGTTTGCCTCAGTTGATTATATTGAAAAAGCTCCAGCATTAACTCATCCAAGTGAATTGGTTGATCACGACTTAATCAAGGTGTGGCCTCTTTATAATTGGTCGCTAAAGCATCCTAATGGCGAATCGTTTTATTATGATGGTAAAGCCAAGTTAACCTTAAGTGATTTACATGGCGCAGTTGAAGCAACTATGGCAAACGCGGGAATTTTATATGGGCCGGAGCTATTTGTGAAAAAACAACTTAAAGTTGGCAGTCTTAAAGCATTACTACCTGAGTGGATTGGTGAGAAACGGCGGATCTCCATTTTGTATCATCAGCGTAGTCACCAGCCATTAAAGGTACAGTTATTTATTGAGTTTATGCAGGCTAGAGCTGAACAGCTGTTTTCTATGGATGTTTAAGCCATAAAAAAGCGCATTAACAAATGCGCTTTTTAGTGAGTTGGCTAGTGGTTATTTTAACGGCTAGCTTCAATACCAATATTTGATACACCAATTTCTACAATTTCTCGGCGTAACTCTTTAATAAAGTCGGCCTTCATTGATGGGTTTTCTTCAATGATTTCTAGTAGAGAGTTTTGCATCTCTTTTTCTTCTTGCATCACTTCATGCGCAAAGATGTAATCATCTAATGCATCTTCGTTATCAAACTCTTGTTCGCAAGTTGCTTCAATATAATTTGCTACAGTCGAAGAAGACAATTTGCTGATATTGACAATATCTTCTTCCACTTTACTTTGCAGTGCGCTGATGAGAGATGTTAGTGCAACAACTGCGTCCATCGCAGGGTAAACACCGTAAACGTCAAAATCAGCAGGCTCTGGAGTGTTGTCATCAAGGCGCTGCAGATAAATATCAATATTTAACTTTAGCTTGTTATCGTACATCGATTGCCAAAGCAGGTTTAGCAAGGTATCGAGTACTTTAGGATCGCCAAATTCGCATACCTCAGAAAATAACTGATAGTTTGGTAGCATACGCTGGCATAGGGCAACCGCGAAAAGCTTCTTTTGAGGTAACTCGAGTGCTTTTAGGCGTTTAAAAAATCCCTGTTTGTTTGTCATCTTATATATCCACTGATAGCTGGGAGATCACTTGATTAGCGGCAGATTCTACCTTAGTTAACTCATCAAGTAACTCTAGTATTTCTGGTTCTACGGCATCAATTGAGACGCCACGCTTTAAAGCTGATTCAATTTCTTTGCACAACATCTGTGTGCTGGGGACGCCGCAGTAACAACAGGCGCCGTGAAGTTTATGAATACAAGCCAGCATTTTATCATCGTCGTCTTGCGATAGCGCAGTTTCGATATGCTCTACGGTTTCAGGTAACGACTTGAGCAGCATCTTCAACATATCTAGCGCTAAGTCTGGCTTGTTATTGGCTTGGGTCAAGCAAAGGTCCCAATTTAATGTTCGTTGATCAAAGTGAGTAAACTTAGGTTTTGTTTTCCAGCGAGTGATTACACCTTTTAGGGCGGCCTCATCAATCGGTTTTGGTAGATAGCCATCCATACCACTAGTAGAAATACGCTCTCTTTCTTCAGCTATTGCATGTGCTGTTACCGCAATAATAGGTGTATTGCGGTTTAAAGAGTGACTTCTAATTAATTTGGTCGCAGTAATACCATCAGTGCCAGGCATTTGGATATCCATAAAGATCAAATCGTAACTGCGCTCTTTAGCGAGCTGCACAGCAAGCTCACCGTTATCTGCAACTTGTACTTGGGTGACTAACTCTTTTAAAAGGGTATCAATCAACTTAAGGTTTGCAGGGTTATCGTCAACCGCGAGCACGCTGAGGTTTTCTAACTTAGCTGGCATAGCCACAGGGCTCAGTGGTAATAAACTGTCATTCAATGCTGACGAGTGCGGGTCGAGTAACGATTTGGATAATAGTTTTTCGCCAACAGGTATCGAAATCTGTTTATCGATATAAGGTCTCAGCTGCGAGAACACATCTTCTTGTTCAACACAGTCAGAAGTTAACAGTAGATAGTCGATATTCGGTTTAATCAGTTTGAGTAATCGTACCGGAGAATTTGATAAGGCAATTGCACGACAACTCACAAGAGCAAAATCGAAAACTTTATTAGATTGGCTAGTAATCTGCTCTAATTGCTCGATATTATCAACCATGGTCACTTTCATGCCCCAGCGGTTTAACATGCGCTCTGTTGATTGTTGAGTAAGCGTTTTTGGTTCAAACAAGAGAATACTTTTGCCCTTAAGTGGAGCTAACGGCAAGGTATCATTGATTGGGTATTGGCTAATATTGAGTGGTAAAGAAAACCAGAAGGTCGAGCCTTGATTAGGTTCAGAGTAACATCCTATTTGGCCGCCCATCCGATTGACCAAGCGCTTAGTAATAACCAGTCCTAGGCCTGTGCCGCCAAAGCGACGAGATATAGAAGAGTCCGCTTGACCAAATGCTTGGAATAGCGATGATTGTTGCTGCTCATCAATACCAATTCCGGTATCAATCACTTCACAGCGAACGTGTACTTTGCCGTCTTTAATATCTTCAAGTTGTAGTTTTAACTGTACGCTGCCTTTGTCGGTAAATTTAATTGCATTACCGACCAAGTTAGTGATGATTTGGTTAAAGCGCATGGCATCACCAGTGACATCTTCTGGTATACGTGAGTCTACATCGATTACTAGTTCGAGCTCTTTTTCGCGCGCAGTACTCGATAACATAGTCACTGTTTCTTCTATGGTTTCCCGTAGAGAGAACGGAATGTTCTCTAGCACCATTTTACCCGCTTCAAGTTTCGAGAAGTCGAGAATGTCATTAATGATACTAAGTAAGTTAGTGGCACTGCGCTCGATGGTGCGAATATAGTCTTGCTGGCTTGAGTGCAGCGGTGTTTTTAATAGCTGTTTAGCAAAACCAATCACACCGTTTAATGGCGTTCTTAATTCATGAGACATGTTTGCCAAAAACTCTGATTTTATACGGCTGGCTTCTTGGGCACGTTTTTTGGCCATATCAAGTTCAACGTTTTGGATCTCGATTTGCTCTAAGGTTTCACGTAAATCAGAGGTCGCTTGATCAATGTTTTGCTGCATCTCATCATGGTATTCCGACAATGAGCCTGCCATGGCATTAATACCGCGTTTAAGTAAGTCCAGCTCACCAATCAAGTTGCCCGTTAAGCGAGTATCAAGTTTGCCTTCACGAATCTTGGCAACAACCCGCACCATTTCTGTAATAGGTTGGGTGACGTTTTTAACTAAACGGAAAGTGAAGAACAGGTTTAGCTGCACACCAATCAACACAATAATAAATGCCGCTACTGCGGCTCTATGCTGTTGTAATAGCGCGTTTTCTTTATTTATTAGAATCGCAATGTAGCCAATTTTTATTACATCTGAGGTGGCTTGACTACTATTGAAACCCTGTACAGGAGCGTTACTACTTTTAAAAATAGGGCTACGCAGAATCATGCTGTCGCCCACTTGTTCAAGCTCAGTTCTGAGCATTGATTCAAGCGGCTTACCAAAGCGCATTATTTCATGGTTTTTATAATGGTGAGAGGTGACGACCACCCGATTGTCATCATCAAAGATGGCAATAAACTGCACTAACGATGCTTTATTTAATTGCGCGGAGGTGATTAATCTTTTGGTGGTTTCAAAATCTTTACTTTCAAGACCCACTTCTGCGGCGATGGCTAGTGGCTCGATAATATTACTTGCTTGTTCTATGAGCGTATCTTCGAGTTCATAGAATCTATTTATGGTAAAATAGCTACCCAATAAAATACCCACTAAAATAGTTGGGGCTAACGCCAATACCAGAACCCATGATCTAAGGCTGTATTTGGTCATATTCTTGGCATCATTCATTCTTTGTATGGGTTACCATTAAATATAGTGTGAGTATTCGATAGACTGCCAGAGATTAACCTGTTTTGGCCAGTTTTTTATCTATTTTGAGAGCAAAATGGCACAATTTTTTAAAGCAAAACCAAGTAGATCTAAGCAATTATCGTCAAAGTTGTCTCTAGAAGTGACTCAACTCGATCATTTAGGGGCAGGTATTGCCCACCATGATGGCAAAATTGTTTTTATTAATGGCGCATTGCCGGGTGAAACGGTTTCAGTGCAATTGACTGAGCAAAAGAAAAAGTTTGCCCGTGCAAGATTACTGAAAATACAAAAAATATCTACTGAGCGTGTCGAGGCCCCTTGCCCGCACTTTGCACAGTGTGGTGGCTGCGATCTGCAGCACCTAAACTTGGATGCCCAGCGCACTCATAAGGCAACGACCTTAGTCGACTTAGTCGCCAAATTTGCGCAAACTCAAGCGAGTGAAATTTGTCAGCCGCTAAGTGATAGCCCTTGGCATTATCGCCGCCGCGCGCGTTTAGCGACCTGGTATGACAAAAGCACTAAACACATTAGTTTAGGCTTTAGAGCGAGTAGCAGTAGCAACGTTGTTGAAATTCAGTCATGCGCAGTATTGGCTGAGCCTTTATCTGCTCTTATTCCTGAACTTGCTTTTATGCTTAACCAGTTAAGCGGTAAAAAAGCGCTTGGTCATGTTGAATTGACCCAAGCGGATAATGGCAACTTTGTAGTGCTTCGCGTCACTAAAGTTCTGTCTGATAAAGATAAGGCGCGCTTAGTTGAGTTTGCAGCTAAACACCAAGTTATCGTATTACTGCAAGATGATGATGGTCAGTGTGAACATGTCAATGGTGCGGGTGAACTGCCATATTACCGGTTCGATGATAGCCAAGTTAAGCTCGATTTCTCACCAGGCAACTTTATTCAAGTTAATGGCAAGGTAAATCAAGCCATGGTTAACCAAGCTGTTGAGTGGCTCGCACCACAAGCGGGTGAACGTGTGCTGGATCTTTTCTGTGGCATTGGTAACTTTAGTTTGCCACTTGCAGTGAATGGCGCTGACGTGATTGGCGTTGAAGGTGTGCCAGCTATGGTTGAGCAAGCTCGCCTTAATGCTAAGCAAAGCGGTTTTGATAATGTGTCTTTTTATCACGCCGACTTAAGTGCCGATCTGTCCAAAGAACCTTGGTTGGGTAAGGTAGACAAAATGTTGATTGATCCAGCTCGTGCTGGCGCTTATGAAAGCATGCAATCACTTAAAAAGTTAAAGCCGAAAGCACTAGTCTATGTTTCTTGTAATCCTGCTAGCCTTGCTCGAGACAGTGAAGTGATATTGAAGCAAGGTTATCAGCTTAAAAAAATTGGTTTAATTGATATGTTTCCACAAACCCATCATTTAGAGTCGATGGCGTTGTTTGAACTAAAAAATTAAATAAAAAGACACAAAAAGATACATCTAGTGAAACCTTTTGTTTAAATATAACTCATACAATTCAAACTTCGGCATTATCGGCGTTTTAAGTAGCAATTGTCTGCTTTTGTTGATTGACAATAATCGCTGAATCGCGAATATAGAGCATATTAATTAAAAAGGTAGAGTTAATCTTTTGTTAACTTCTGTCTGGGGTATGTAAGGGAAGTCAAATCGATGGTATCTGTTCGTGAAGCACATTTTAGCGATCCTGATTTTCAACTCGAAGAATGGGTGCAACGTTATATAAGTGATGCTTCGGAAGCTCAAATTCTTTTGACCTTAATTGAACAGGTCGAGCTGCTCGTGGGGCAAAAGAAAGAGACGAGCGTTACCGTATTAAAACGTGCGCGTGAGATGATTGAAATTCTTGCGCCACTAAATATGGATATTGAAACCTTACAAGCGGCTATATTGTTTGTGGTATTTGATGCTGAGTTGATCAGTAAAGAAGATATCGAAGAGGGCTTTGGCGCTAAATTGTCGGTACTAGTTTCTAGCGTAGAAACCATGAACGCTATTGGCGCGCTAAAAATAGATAATCAAACCCGCAATGGCGAACCACAAATCGACAATATCCGTAAGATGTTATTGGCGATGGTTGAAGATGTGCGCGCGGTGGTGATTAAGCTTGCTGAGCGGATCTGCTTACTGCGTGAAATCAAAAATGCCGACGAAGAAGTTAAAGTACTTATTGCCCGCGAGATTGCTGATATTTACGCGCCTTTGGCTAACCGTTTAGGTATTGGCCAATTAAAGTGGGAGCTTGAAGATATCTCGTTTCGCTACCTGCACCCACAAACTTATAAAGATATCGCCAAGCAGCTTGATGGTAAACGTCTTGATAGAGAAACCTTTATCGACGACTTTGTTAGCCAGTTACAAGCACGGTTAGACAAAGACCAAATTCGCGCCAAAGTGTACGGTCGACCGAAACATATCTACAGTATCTGGAAAAAGATGAAGGGCAAGCAGCTCAAATTTGATGAGTTGTTTGATGTGCGCGCGGTGCGGATTGTCACTGACCGCTTACAAGACTGTTACGGCGCATTAGGCGTGGTACACACCCTTTGGCACCATATTCCACGTGAGTTTGACGATTACGTTGCTAATCCAAAGCCAAACGGATATCAGTCAATCCATACTGTGGTCGTTGGGCCTGAAGATAAAACTGTAGAGATCCAAATCCGTACTGAGCAAATGCATGAAGATGCTGAGCTAGGTGTAGCTGCGCACTGGAAGTATAAAGAAGGTAGCGCCAGCGGCAAACAAAGCGGATATGAAGAAAAGATTAATTGGCTACGTAAAATCTTGCAGTGGCAAGAAGATGTGGCTGAAAGTGGCAACTTAGTCGATGAAGTTCGTAGTCAAGTATTTGAAGACCGTGTTTATGTATTCACTCCAAGTGGTGAAGTCGTCGACTTGCCACTAGGTTCTACAGTACTCGATTTTGCTTACTACATTCACTCTCACGTTGGCCATAAATGTATTGGCGCCAAAGTGGATGGCCGCATAGTACAGTTTACCTATCAGGTTGAAACGGGTCAGCGTATTGAGATTATTACCTCTAAGCACCCGAATCCAAAACGAGATTGGTTAAACCCAAACTTGGGTTACATCCGCACCTCACGTGCGCGCTCTAAAATTCTGCATTGGTTTAAGCAGCAAGATAGAGATAAGAATATTGTTTCAGGTAAAGAGATGCTTGAAGCTGAGCTGGCAAGAAGTAACCTGCAGTTAAAAGATGCACAATCTGCTGTTGAGCGATTTAATTTAGTCAGCATGGACGATCTGCTCGCCGGTATTGGCGGCGGAGATGTGCGCCTTAATCAAGTGGTGAATCATGTTCAGAGCCGCTTGCGTACTAAAGAGCTTAGCGACGAGGCTGCGGTTGAAGACTTAGTTAAGAAAAGCCAAAGCAAATCGACTAAGCGCGGTAAAGGTCAGGTTGAGGTCAGTGGTGTGGGTAATTTGATGAGCCACATCGCTAAGTGTTGTCAGCCCGTTCCTGGTGATGAGATTTTTGGCTTTATTACTAAAGGCCGTGGGATCTCGGTACACAGAGCTGATTGCGATCAAGTCAAAGAGTTAGTCAGAGCATCGCCTGAGCGTTCTGTTGAAGTTGTTTGGGGCGAGAACTACTCAGGTGGTTATAAAATTCGCTTGAGCATTTTGGCCAATGACCGTTCAGGTTTGCTGAGAGATTTAACATCAGTGCTGGCTGCTGAAAAAACACATGTAATGGCTATGAGCTCAACCTCAGATGTGAAAACTCAAACCGCGACTATCGAGTTAGAGCTTGAACTGTATAACCTTGAAGGCTTATCTAAGGTATTGTCGAAGTTAAACCAAGTGGATGGCGTTATGCAGGCACGCAGATTATAAGACGACGTGCTTGGTGAGTTCTCTCGAAGGTACAAGGGTTGAGTTCTACTAGTTTTAGCTAAATACAACGGCAACTTAAGGTTGCCGTTTTTTATGGGGTATTAGCCATATATATTGGCACTCATATTAAGGATCATGAAATGACAAAGCAGATTGGTGATGCAGCGCCTTTACTGGCGATTATGCAAAAGCTGCGGGATCCGCAAAGCGGTTGCCCGTGGGATAAAGCACAAGATTTTCAAAGCATAGTGCCTTTTACGATAGAAGAAGCCTATGAAGTCGCAGACACCATTGAACGTATGGCGTTAGATGAACTGCCTGATGAGCTTGGTGACTTGCTGTTTCAGGTGGTTTTTTATTGTCAGCTTGGTAAAGAGCAGGGCTTATTTGACTTCGAGACAGTCGTCCAGCGGATTTGCGATAAATTAACTCGTCGCCACCCCCATGTATTTGAAGGACTTGCAGCCACGACTACCAGCGAGATCAAGCAAAACTGGGAACAGTTGAAAGCTAATGAGCGCAGTAAAAGAGAGCTCAACTCGGCGCTTGATGATATCCCGCTGAGTTTGCCAGCGTTGTCTCGCTCAATAAAAATTCAAAAACGTGTAGCGAGAGTGGGTTTTGACTGGGCAGAACTTGATCCTGTGGTGGCTAAAATCCACGAAGAGATCGATGAAGTATTGTTTGAGGTTAAACAAGAGCATGTCGATCCTAAAAAAGTGCAAGATGAAATGGGCGACTTATTGTTTGCTGTTGTTAACCTTGCTCGCCATTTGGGTGTAGAGCCGGAAAAGGCATTAAGGCAAGCAAATCAAAAGTTTGAAAGACGTTTTCGAGGTGTTGAAGCTTATGCTCAAGCCGATGGCCGCGCGATGACAGAGCATTCGTTAGCCGAGCTAGATGGCTACTGGGATAAGGTCAAACAGGATGAAGCAAACAAATAACTTAGTTTTTAGGTTAATTGTAGTTTGTCGAATCAATGTTGCTTTGGTATAATATTGCCCCGTCCTAGTGCTTTCTTACAAGCACATATTTCCAACTCATTTTCTCAGGTTCAGCATGACTACAAGGTATATCTTCGTTACTGGTGGCGTGGTTTCATCACTAGGTAAAGGCATTGCAGCAGCTTCTTTGGCTGCAATATTAGAGGCTCGCGGCCTTAACGTAACCATTATGAAGCTGGATCCATACATTAACGTCGATCCAGGTACCATGAGTCCAACACAGCACGGTGAAGTGTTTGTGACAGAAGACGGCGCTGAAACAGATCTAGACTTAGGTCACTATGAGCGTTTCATCCGTACTAAGATGAACCGTCGTAATAACTTTACTACCGGTCGTATTTATGAAGAAGTACTTCGTAAAGAACGTCGTGGTGACTATTTAGGTGCAACCATTCAGGTTATTCCGCACATCACTAACGCTATCAAAGAAAAAGTACTTGCTGGTGGCGAAGGTCATGATGTGGCGATCGTTGAGATTGGTGGCACTGTAGGTGATATTGAATCACTACCATTCTTAGAGTCTATCCGTCAGCTAGGTGTTGAACTTGGTCGTGATAGAACTCTATTTATGCATTTGACCCTTGTACCTTTCTTAGGTGCAGCGGGTGAAGTTAAAACTAAGCCTACTCAGCACTCAGTTAAAGAGCTACGTTCAATCGGTATCGCTCCAGATGTATTGGTATGTCGTGGCGATCGCGCTATTCCTGCCAACGAGAAAGCAAAGATTTCGCTATTCTGTAACGTTGAAGAACGTGCCGTTATTTCGCTAAAAGACGTAGACAGTATCTATAAGATCCCTGCGTTACTAAAAGCACAAGGTCTAGATCAACTTGTGACTAAGCGTTTCGGTATTGACTGTAAAGAAGCCGATTTAGCTGAGTGGGAAAAAGTAATTTACCAAGAAGCTAACCCAACAGGTGAAATCACTATTGGTATGGTTGGTAAGTACATTGAACTACCAGATGCATACAAGTCAGTTAACGAAGCATTAAAGCATGCCGGTCTATTTAACCGCGTGTCAGTTAACATTAAGTACATTGACTCACAGAACGTTGAAGCTAAGGGCGATGAAGTACTACAAGGCCTAGATGGTATCTTGGTACCAGGTGGTTTCGGTGAGCGCGGTGTTGAAGGTAAGATCATGGCGGCTAAGTACGCTCGTGAAAACAACCTTCCATACTTTGGTATTTGTTTAGGTATGCAGGTTGCACTGATCGAGTTTGCTCGTCACGTTGCAGGCCTTGAAGGCGCGCATTCAACAGAATTTATGCCAGAAACACCACATCCAGTTGTTGGTTTGATCACTGAATGGATCAACGAAGACGGTAAAGTTGAAGAACGTCATGAAGAGTCTGATCTTGGTGGTACTATGCGCCTAGGTGCACAGCTATGTCACTTAGAAGAAGGCACTAAAGCGGCTGCAGCATACAAAGGCAACACTTGTGTTGAACGTCACCGTCACCGTTACGAAGTGAACAACAACTACAAAGAGCGTCTAGAGAAAGCGGGTCTTATCTTTAGTGGTCTATCTTCAGACCGCTCGCTAGTTGAAATGATTGAGCTACCAAATCACCCATGGTTTGTAGCAGGTCAATTCCACCCTGAATTTACCTCAACTCCACGTGACGGTCAGCCGTTATTTGAGGGCTTTGTAGCAGCCGCTGCAGCTTATCAAAAACGTGATTTAGAAGACTAAATACTAACAAGACCGCTTCCATGCTCTGGGGGCGGTTTTTTTGTTTGTGGTGTTGTAATACCGATTGGCATAAAGGATTTGTCACTTAGCGAGAGTTCAGCGTTTAATGAGCTTTAAAGGGATTACCGTTCAAGCTCATTCACCTTTTCAAAGCGCAGCTTTACTCTGAGTTGACCCTATCTTTATTACCTTTTGGCGTAAGTTTAGATGAACAGAATTTCGTTTTACTTTTATCTTTAAATTTATCTTTAAAACTTAAATCGAGGGCATTATGGCTAAGATTATTAACATTATCGGTCGCGAAATCATGGATTCTCGCGGTAACCCAACTGTTGAAGCTGAAGTTCATTTAGAAGGCGGATTCATGGGTATGGCTGCGGCACCATCTGGTGCATCTACAGGTAGCCGCGAAGCACTTGAACTACGTGACGGCGACAAAGCACGTTATTTAGGTAAAGGTGTATTAAAAGCGGTTGAAAACATCAACGGACTAATCCGTGATGCGTTAATGGGTAAAGATGCAACTGCACAAGCTGAACTAGATCAAATTATGATCGACGTTGACGGTACTGAAAACAAAGATAAGTTAGGTGCTAACGCGATTCTAGCTGTGTCTTTGGCTGCTGCTAAAGCGGCTGCTGCATTTAAAGGTATTCCTTTATACGCTCACATCGCTGATCTAAACGGCACGCCAGGTCAGTACTCAATGCCTGTTCCTATGATGAATATTCTAAACGGTGGTGAGCACGCAGATAACAACGTAGATATCCAAGAGTTCATGGTTCAGCCTGTTGGCGCTAAGAACTTCCGTGAAGCACTACGTATGGGCGCTGAAATCTTCCATAGCCTAAAGAGCGTACTTAAGTCTAAAGGCTTAAGCACTTCAGTTGGTGACGAAGGTGGTTTTGCACCAGATTTGGCATCAAATGCTGATGCACTAGCTATCATCAAGGTTGCTGTTGAGAAAGCCGGTTACCAACTAGGTACTGACGTTACTCTAGCACTAGACTGCGCGGCATCTGAGTTCTACAAAGATGGTCAATATGACCTTTCTGGCGAAGGCAAAGTTTTCTCTGCAAACGGTTTCTCTGACTTCCTTAAGTCACTAACTGAACAGTACCCAATTGTTTCTATCGAAGATGGTTTAGACGAGTCAGATTGGGACGGTTGGGCTTACCAAACTCAAATTATGGGTAATAAGATCCAGCTTGTTGGTGACGATCTGTTCGTAACTAACACTAAGATCTTAAAGCGCGGTATCGACAATGGTATTGCTAACTCTATCTTGATTAAGTTTAACCAAATCGGTTCACTAACTGAGACGCTAGCTGCTATCCGTATGGCGAAAGAAGCTGGCTACACAGTTGTGATTTCACACCGTAGTGGTGAAACTGAAGATGCAACAATTGCTGATCTAGCTGTGGCGACTTCAGCTGGCCAAATCAAGACTGGCTCACTATGTCGTAGTGACCGTGTGGCTAAGTACAACCAACTGCTTCGTATCGAAGAGCAGTTAGGCGAAAAAGCACCTTACAACGGCCTTAAAGAGATTAAAGGTCAAGCGTAAAACGCGATAAACTTTAAAAAGGCCACCACTCGGTGGCCTTTTTTGTTGTACTATCTGTTTAATATTCTCAAATTCTTGCTATTTAGACTCATGAAACGCCTTCTTTTTGTATTAATTGCTTTACTTGCCATGCTTCAGTATCGCCTTTGGTTAGGAGAAAAAAGCCTAGCTGAATCTTTTCACCTGCAAGAGCAAATTAGACTTCAGCAGCAAAGTAATGCGCAGTTAGTGGCAAGAAACCAAGTATTAAGAGAAGAAATAAGCGATTTGCGCAGTGGCACCGAAGCACTAGAAGAGCGAGCCCGCAATGAGCTTGGCATGGTTAAAGACGGAGAGACTTTCTTTCGTGTTGTGGGAGGCGAGCGCCCAAGTGACTCAAACTAAGCAGAGCAAGTTGGCCTAAGTAAAAAAGAATTAAGTCATTGAGAACAGAGTAATCACATTGCTCTATGCACTTTTTAATCGACAGTAAAACACCTGCATTATATGGAACTCATTAATGAGCCAAACTCCTAAACAAATTATTGCCATAGTACCTGCAGCTGGAATTGGCAGCCGAATGGGCGCTGAAATTCCTAAACAGTATTTAATGTTAAATGAGCAGACGATTTTAGGCCACACATTAGATTGCTTATTGTCGCATCCTAAAATTGATAAAGTGATTGTGGCTATTAATCCAAACGATGATTACTTTGCTGACTTGCCGCAAGCTTCACACCCTAAATTACAATGTGTCTGTGGCGGAAAAGAGCGAGCTGATTCGGTCTTAGCTGGACTTAATCTTGCCGGTGAAGGCGCTTGGGCATTGGTTCACGATGCAGCGCGCCCCTGTTTAACCCATCTAGATATCGATAAATTAATTGCCTCTGCGACAGTGCACCCTCAAGGTGCCATTTTAGCCGCGCCAGTGCGTGATACCATGAAGCGGACTAATGCAGAAGGTGTTATTACCGCGACAGTTTGTCGAGATCAGCTTTGGCATGCATTAACGCCGCAGTTTTTTCCTGTTAAAGAGCTTACGCATCATTTAACCGCAGCACTTGCTGCTGGAGCGCTCATTACTGATGAAGCCTCTGCAATGGAGTGGGCAGGCGTTATGCCTGTAGTGATTTCAGGGCGCGCCGATAACATAAAAGTGACTCACCCGGATGATTTACAGCTAGCATCACTTTTTCTCAAAAATTCAATTTAAGGTGTTGGGCCTTATTGGCAAAACAGACAGGTATCGAAATGAAAATTAGAATTGGTCACGGCTTTGATGTGCATAAATTTGGCGGCGAGCCACCACTTATTCTAGGTGGTGTGGATGTGCCTTATGAGGTTGGCCTGATTGCCCATTCAGATGGTGATGTTGTTTTGCACGCCATTTCAGATGCTATTTTAGGTGCAATGGCATTGGGCGATATTGGTAAGCACTTTCCTGATACAGATGCTGAATTTAAAGGTGCAGATAGCCGGGTATTATTAAGGCATTGCTATAAGCTTGCGACTGAAATGGGTTATCAATTATCTAATCTTGATGTCACTATTATTGCGCAAGCACCAAAAATGGCGCCACATATTGAATCTATACGCGCGGTACTGGCAGCTGACTTGTCTTCAGACATTGGCGATATCAACGTCAAAGCAACAACAACTGAAAAGCTTGGGTTTACAGGTCGTAAAGAAGGTATTGCGGTTGAAGCTGTAGTATTGATGAGTCAAGCTGCTTAGCAATACGGCCGCCTTTATAGTTGTCTGCTACATAGGCCATTTTAATAAGCCTTTAGTTATATATTTTTGAGAACAATTAGCGATATGAGTGAATTACATTATTTATACGGCAAGCCGTTAGCGACTGCAGACTTGCGTACCCATAATAGCGATTTTCAAGTGCAAGAGATCTTGCCTTTTGCGCCAACAGGTGAGGGAGAGCATCACTTACTGCACATTCGTAAAGAGGGATTAAATACGGTAGAAGTCGCTAAAATGCTCTCAAGTTTCGCCCATGTGCACCCTAAAGAAGTCACCTATGCGGGCCAAAAAGACAAGCATGCGGTAACTGAGCAATGGTTCGGTGTACGTATTCCTGGTAAAGAAACGCCTGACTGGCAGCAACTAAACAGTGAACAGATCACTATTTTGAGTGCTTCAAGACACACTAAGAAGTTACGGATAGGCGCACTGGCGGGTAATCGTTTTACATTAACGCTGCGTAACGTTAGCGATATGGCTGATGTAGTCGCTCGTATTGAGAAAGTAAAAAAGCAAGGCGTACCGAATTACTTCGGTGAGCAACGCTTTGGTAACGATGGTAAGAATTTAGTCTTTGGCCGCCAAATGTTCACTGGCCGTAAAGTTAAAGACAGAAATAAGCGCAGTATGTATTTGTCTGCAGTGCGCTCTAACCTATTTAACATTGCTAGTTCTGCACGTTTAGCGGCTCATGGTACCTCTGTGTTAACTGGCGACTGTGTGCTTCTTGCTGGGAGTAAGAGTTACTTTGTAGCAGAGCAATGGGATGACACGTTAACTCAGCGCCTTGCAAAAAAAGACATTCAGCTTTCAGCACCTCTATGGGGGCGTGGTTTGCCACTGGCACAAGCTGATGCAGCAACATGTGAAGCTGATGCATTAGCTGAGTTAACTGTCGACAGGGAAGGGCTAGAGCAAGCTGGTCTTAATCAAGAGCGTCGTGCTTTGTTACTTGAGCCACAACATCTGCAGTATCAAGTAGATGAAGATACCATTACCTTAAAGTTTGCATTACCATCAGGCTCTTATGCAACTTCATTGCTGCGCGAATTGTTCTTGTACCAAGATGTAAAAGAATTAGCCCGTAAGCAGATGCTTGCAGAGCAAAAAAGTAATGAGGCTCAGTCATGAAGATTTTAATCAGTAATGACGATGGCGTAAACGCTGAGGGCATAGCTGCACTTACGCATTCATTAAGCAGTATTGCAGAAACGCTAACCGTTGGTCCTGACAGAAACTGCTCTGGTGCGAGTAACTCATTAACCTTGACCAATCCGTTGCGACTGAATAGGTTAGACAATGGCTTTATTTCAGTTAGTGGAACACCAACAGACTGCGTGCATCTAGCTATTCGTGAGCTTTACCAAGACGAGCCGGATATGGTGGTGTCAGGTATTAATGCCGGAGCTAACATGGGTGACGACACCTTATACTCCGGCACTGTTGCAGCTGCGATGGAAGGCAGATTTTTAGGTTTTCCTGCAATTGCGATCTCGTTAGTCGGCCATGAGTTAAAGCATTACGATACGGCAGCGCATTATGCGCTAAAAATCGTTAAAGCATTACAACAAAAGCCAATAGCTCAAGATAAGATTTTAAATATCAATGTGCCTGATTTACCTTTAGCTGAAATCAAAGGGATTAAAATCACTCGTTTAGGTGCTCGTCATCGTGCAGAGGGAATGGTACGTACACAAGATCCTGCTGGTAGAGAAATATTTTGGTTAGGCCCACCGGGTGATGAGCAAGATGCTAGCGAAGGCACAGACTTTTTTGCAGTGGCAAATGGCTATGTATCTATTACGCCGCTAACAGTTGACTTAACGGCCTTTGAAAAACTCAACGCCTTAGAAGATTGGTTGGCTGATATTGATTAAGTTGCGATATTGGTAGTTTTAGAAAGGCTGCTATTTAATGCAGCCGTTTTATTGTGTGTGTGTTTTTACGTTTTAATTTGTTTATTTTTGAATTATGGAAAATGATTTATGACCTTCGTTGCCTCAACTTCTGCATTGAACCTCGCAAAACGATTGTATGAGGCAGGGATCCGCAATGAGTCTGTGTTAAAAGCTGTGGCAAATACCCCAAGAGAGCAGTTTTTAGATCCAGCGCTTGGCCATAAAGCATATGAAAATACCGCATTACCAATAGGCCAAGGGCAAACGATTTCACAACCTTATATCGTTGCACGCATGACTGAAATCTTGCTGCAAACTAATCCTAATAAAGTTTTAGAAATTGGAACGGGTTCAGGTTACCAAGCGGCAATCTTAGCTCAACTTGTACCGCAGCTTTGCACTGTTGAGCGGATTAAAAGTTTACAAATTCAAGCAAGGCAGCGATTGAAGCGGTTGGATCTGCATAATATTGCGTTTAAATATGGTGATGGTTGGCAAGGCTGGCCGAGTAAAGGCCTTTATGATGCGATTATGGTGACGGCTGCTGCCGCCTCTATTCCTGAAGCGCTGCTTGCTCAATTAGCAGATGGCGGGGTATTGCTTATTCCGGTTGGTGAGGTAAACCAGCAATTAATGAAAGTCACACGTGTAGGTGAACAATTTACCTCGCAAGCAATAGAAATGGTGCGCTTTGTACCATTAGTAAATGGTGAGCTTGCTTAATGCTTGTGATCATTACTGAACAATCATCCATTTTGCCAATTGGAGCTCAGGGCCAATAATGAGGTTAGTTAGATTTTCTATCATGTTAATGCTGCTATCAGGTTGTAGCTTTCAAGCCGAACGTCCTGCACCTGTAGAGTCATTAAATGGACCATCAGCACCTTCAATTAGCAAAGGTTCGATTACTGGCACTAAATATGTAGTTCGAAAAGGTGACACTTTGTATTCGATTGCTTGGGGAGCAAATAAAGATTTTGCTGATTTAGCTAAGAGCAACAGCCTACCAACCCCTTATACCATCTACCCTGGACAGGTATTGAGTCTTAACTCTAAAAAAACTGTTACAAATAGCAAACCTGTCAAAAAAGTGGCTGCAGTAGCGTCGAAACCAAGCTCTAATCCAAGTAAAAACACTAATAAACAGAAGGTTAACTCAACTGCGTCAGTCGAAAGTAGTAAAAAAGATTGGTCAAAAAAACAACTTGATCCTAGCCAAAAGCCTGCGTATTCTGTAACAACCAGTCAACAAGATACTAACCGTGTTATCCACAAGCCAGCCGAGCTTCCTGTGAAAGTAAGTAAGTGGTTATGGCCTGTAAACGGAAAAGTGATTGGTACATTCTCGGCCAAAGAGCAGGGAAATAAAGGTATAAAGATCGCCGGTAATCGAGGTGATGCTATCAGAGCGGCTGCTAGTGGTAGGGTTGTTTACGCAGGTAGCGCACTTAGAGGCTATGGTAACTTAGTTATTATTAAACACAGTGATGATTATTTAAGTGCTTATGCACATGCCGACAAGATCTTAGTGAAAGAAAAGCAAGTTGTTAATGTTGGTCAAACAGTTGCGAAAATGGGTAGTACAGGAACTAACAAGGTGATGCTGCATTTTGAAATTAGGTATCACGGTAAGTCAGTAAACCCACTTAAATTTTTGCCTAAAAAATAGTTTTTAGGCCGCCAAATTTGGCAAATCGGAGGATAGTGAAGTGCAGTAATTAAATGAAAATTCGGGAGAGATATTATGGGCAGACCTACAAACGCTGCTGTAGCAGAGCAAGCAAAGAATAACTCGTTTAACGAGCCGACTAATAACCTAAACGTTAAAGAAGCTGAATTAGAGCAACAAGTCCAAGATGACTTGCAGAAGAACCTCGATGCCACTCAGCTGTATCTTGGTGAAATTGGCTTTTCCCCACTCCTCAGTGCTGAGGAAGAAGTGTATTTTTCACGTAAATCCCTTAAGGGCTGTGAAAAGTCACGTAATCGCATGATTGAAAGCAACCTAAGACTCGTTGTCAAAATTGCACGTCGATATAATAATCGTGGCTTAGCGCTACTTGATCTTATCGAAGAAGGCAACTTGGGCCTAATCCGAGCCGTTGAAAAGTTTGATCCTGAAAGAGGCTTTCGATTTTCTACCTACGCTACTTGGTGGATTAGACAGACAATCGAACGCGCAATCATGAATCAAACACGTACCATCCGTTTACCTATCCATGTGGTTAAAGAGCTTAACGTCTATTTGCGCACCGCAAGAGAGTTGGCACATAAGTTAGATCATGAACCGACAGCGGAAGAGATTGCAGATCAATTAGATTTACCAAGCGCAGATGTTAGCCGCATGCTTAAACTTAATGAAAGAATTACCTCTGTTGATACTCCGCTTGGCGGTGAAAGTGATAAAGCACTGTTAGATGTGCTGGCAGATGATGACAATGTTGGCCCAGACTATAAAGTGCAAGACGAAGATATGTCTAAGTCAGTGGTAAAATGGCTCGATGAACTTAATACCAAGCAACGTGAAGTGTTAGCGCGCCGATTTGGTTTGTTAGGTTATGAACCGTCTACACTAGAAAATGTCGGTAAAGAGATTGGTTTGACACGTGAGCGTGTTCGTCAAATCCAAGTTGAGGCATTGAAACGTCTTAAAGATTTGCTTGGCGCTCAAGGGCTGTCAGTAGAAGCTATTTTTAAAGCGTAACTTTTAGTAAAAGACATCTTAAAAGTTAAAGAGTGAACAAAAGAAAAAGCGCAGTTGATTGCAACTGCGCTTTTTTATGTTTGCTATTTAGCTAATTTTTTAAGATTGTACAAATAATCCAGTGCTTGCTTTGGTGTTAATTCATCTGGATTGAGTTTACTTAATGCCTCTAGCGCTGGCGATGGAGCTGGCGTTGCAAAACTCATTGCTTGCTGTTGCGGCGCTTTATCACCTGATTGCTCGGAGTTATGCTCGCGACTTTCTAGCTGTTGCAGTTTATGCTTGGCGGCATTAATCACACAGTTAGGTACACCAGCAAGTGCTGCAACCTGTAGACCGTAACTCCTGCTGGCAGCGCCTTCTTGTACTGCATGCATAAACACAATGCTGTCGCCGTGCTCTACCGCATCTAAATGCACATTTTCTACATTCGACAATAGTTCAGGCAGTTGAGTTAGCTCAAAATAGTGGGTGGCAAATAGAGTCATCGCTTGCAAGTGTTTGGCTAAATACTCTGCTGCAGACCAAGCAAGTGAAAGGCCGTCATAAGTAGATGTGCCGCGGCCAATCTCATCCATTAATACTAGGCTGTTAGGCGTTGCGTTATGTAAGATATTCGCCGTTTCAGTCATTTCTACCATGAAGGTAGAGCGACCTGATGCTAAGTCATCTGATGCGCCAATACGGGTAAATACTCTATCAACAGGGCCAATTACAGCGTGCTCTGCTGGTACATAACAACCAATATGCGCCATTAATGTAATAAGAGCGACTTGGCGCATATAGGTAGATTTACCACCCATGTTAGGGCCTGTCACCACTAACATTTTACGCTGATTGTTCAGGGTTACTGGATTCGCAATAAACGGACTTTGGCTAACTTGCTCAACAACAGGGTGGCGACCCGCTTCAATCTGGATCCCAGGTGTTAGCGATAACTCTGGGCAGTGGTAGTTTAAGCTTTCAGCACGCTCTGCAAAGTTACAAAGTACATCAAGCTCTGCAGCTGCTTTAGCGAAGTCTTGTAGTTCATGCAGTTTTGGTAAGATTAAGTCAAATAGCTGTTCCCACAATTGCTTTTCAAGCGCTAGCGCTTTGCCTTGACTAGAAAGCACTTTTTCTTCGTGTTCTTTTAGCTCAGGGATGATGTAACGTTCAGTGTTTTTGAGTGTTTGTCTGCGCTGGTAGCTTAATGGCACGAGATCAGATTCACGGCGGCTAACTTCAATGTAGTAGCCATGTACTCGGTTGTAGCCAACTTTAAGGGTTGAAATACCAGTTTGATCTTTCTCGCGGGCTTCGAGCTCATGCAAGTAATCAGTAGCGCCTTCACTGAGTCTGCGCCATTCGTCTAACTCTGCATTATAACCTTCTTGAATAACGCCGCCATCGCGAATAAGCATAGGCGGGTTATCAACAACTGCACGCGTTAATAGATCAAGTTCTTCTGGAAACTCACCAATCACCTGTGACAAATATTTGAGGTGCTCAGCATTTGCTTGGATGAGTGTTTGCTGTAACTGCGGAAGTAAAGCTAAGGCTTGACGCAAACGAGCAAAGTCGCGAGGACGAGCATTACGCAGTGCGATACGTGCAGTAATACGTTCTATATCGCCTAGTGCTTTTAGATCGTCAGATAATGTTTCAAAGTCACCAGACTCTAATAATTCTGCAATCGATGCTTGTCGCGCTCTAATTATGTCATGATCACGCAGTGGCTGATGTAACCAGCGCTGAAGCATACGACTTCCCATTGGTGTCACTGTATTATCAAGCACTGATGCCAAAGTGTTTTCGCGGCCGCCTTGCAAGTTTACTGTTAGTTCAAGATTGCGGCGGGTGGCAGCATCTAACACGATACTATCGGACTGATTAAAGCGCACAATCGAGTTGATATGCGGCAAGGCTGTGCGTTGAGTATCTTTTACATACTGCATCAAACAGCCGGCGGCTTGCAGTGACAGTCTTGCATCTTCGATGCCAAAGCCTTTTAAGTCTTTGGTGCCAAATTGATTGAGTAGTAAACGATGACAGGTATCGTAGTCAAACTCCCATTCAGGACGGCGGCGTGTACCGTTCATTCCTGCAATCAGACTCATCTGCGAAAAGTCTTCGCTATAAAGTAGTTCCGCTGGGTTTGTACGCTGTAATTCAGCTTCTAATGCTTCGGTATTGGCAAGCTCAGTGATCACAAATCGCCCTGATGCGACATCCAGTGTGGCGTAACCGTAGCCGGTTTTGCCTTGATAAAGTGCTGCAAGCAGATTGTCTTGGCGCTCTTGCAGCAGGGCTTCATCGGTCAGTGTTCCTGGAGTCACAATACGTACGACTTTGCGCTCAACAGGGCCTTTTGATGTGGCAGGGTCACCCACTTGTTCACAGATAGCGACAGATACTCGCAATTGCACTAGTTTAGCTAAGTAGCCCTCAACTGCATGGTAAGGCAAGCCTGCCATAGGAATAGGGTCGCCACCACTTTTGCCCCGCGCAGTTAATGAGATCCCAAGTAGCTCTGAAGCGCGTTTAGCATCTTCATAAAAGAGTTCATAGAAATCGCCCATACGATAAAAGAGCAACATGTCAGGATGCTGAGCTTTTAGGGTGAGATACTGACGCATCATTGGGGTGTGTTTTTCTAAGCCTTGCGGATCAATAGCTGTCATCGATTTGTTTTGCCTGTCATTTACTGCGGCGTCTAGTAGCGCCTTAAACAATATTGGCGCTAATCTTACCAATATTTTGGTCATTTTAGGCGTAATTCTTACAGTGTTTACTGAATAAATTACTGGTTAAAATTATAATGTGAGTTTAAGTATTTGATTTTATGTGTTTTGTAAAATATTTTTACACAGTACTTGATACTGTATGATTGTACAGTATACTAGTTTCATATTGAGGCTCTAGCCAAGGCTAATTGAGTCATCACCTAAATGATAATTCAGTGCCAATCATACGTAGCACTGCGGTCCAGAGGATATCCGGAATGAAGACAGATCCAAATAAAGAGAAAGCACTGAACGCTGTTTTAGGTCAGATTGAGAAGCAGTTTGGTAAAGGCTCAATCATGAAGTTAGGCGAAGACCGTTCAATGGACGTAGAAACTATTTCTACAGGTTCACTTGCTTTGGATGTTGCCTTGGGTGCTGGTGGTTTACCAATGGGTCGTATCGTTGAGATCTACGGGCCTGAATCTTCTGGTAAAACGACACTGACATTAGAAGTAATTGCTGCAGCGCAAAAGCAAGGTAAAACTTGTGCTTTTATCGACGCTGAGCACGCTCTTGACCCTATTTACGCTAAAAAGCTTGGTGTAGATATTGATAACCTACTTTGTTCACAGCCAGACACGGGTGAGCAAGCGCTTGAGATCTGTGATGCACTAACTCGCAGTGGCGCGGTTGACGTAATCATTGTCGACTCAGTAGCGGCGTTAACCCCTAAAGCTGAAATCGAAGGCGAAATTGGTGACTCTCACATGGGTCTTGCTGCTCGTATGATGAGCCAAGCAATGCGTAAGCTTGCAGGTAACCTTAAGCAATCAAATACACTGCTTATTTTCATTAACCAAATCCGTATGAAGATTGGTGTAATGTTTGGTAACCCTGAAACGACTACTGGTGGTAACGCCCTTAAGTTCTACGCTTCAGTTCGTCTAGATATCCGTCGTACAGGTGCGATTAAAGATAGAGAAGAAGTGATTGGTAACGAAACTCGCGTTAAAGTCGTTAAAAACAAAATTGCGGCGCCATTTAAACAAGCTGAATTCCAAATTCTTTACGGTCAAGGGATTAACAGTACTGGTGAATTAGTTGACCTAGGTGTATTGCACAAGCTGATTGAAAAGTCAGGTGCATGGTACAGCTATAAAGGCGACAAGATTGGTCAAGGCCGTGCTAATGCAGGTAAGTACTTAATCGAGAACCCAGCAATTTCAGATGAAATTGAAACAACCTTACGCGCTATGCTTTTAGGTAATGGCGAGAAAGTTGCTGCAGATTCGGCTGATACAGCTGGTGATAATATCGACCTAGAAACTGGTGAAGTATTCTAAGTAGAGCCGAAGTCAAAGCAAAACGGACTTGAGTTAAATAAATCGCGATGCAGCTTTGCTGCTTCGCGATTTTTTGTTTTCAGCCCTAGAGTATTCGTTAGAGTTCTAAATTACCCGCTTCAAACGATGAATGGTATTACTTCCACTTTGATATCGAAGACCGTAAATTCAGCTTCAATAAAGCTAACTAGCATTGAATCGCTACAAATATTGCTTTAGCCATAGTTTAATTTCTTAGTAGACACACAGTTTTGTATCAACAGGGCTGGTTGTTAGACATGACTCTGCTTATAATGCTATCCATAAAAATTTAACAGTTAGCCCTTTAGGCTTATTTGCACAACCTAATTCAGGACGGTTTCATGTATCAAACCACTGCAGCACTGCGAAGTGCTTTTTTGGAATATTTCCGCACTAATGGTCACCAGGTCGTAGATAGTAGCTCTCTCGTTCCAGCGAACGATCCAACACTACTATTTACTAATGCGGGTATGAACCAGTTTAAAGACGTGTTTTTGGGTGCCGATAAGCGTAGCTACTCGCGCGCGACTTCTTCACAGCGCTGTGTACGTGCTGGTGGTAAACATAACGATTTAGATAACGTTGGTTACACTGCTCGTCACCATACATTCTTTGAAATGTTAGGTAACTTTAGCTTTGGTGATTACTTTAAAGAAGATGCGATTAAATTTGCATGGACCTTCTTAACTGAAGAGTTAAAGCTTCCAACAGAGCGTCTATGTGTCACCATCTATGAAACTGATGATGAAGCATTTGAAATTTGGAATAAGAAAATCGGCGTAGCTGCTGAAAATATTATCCGTATTGGCGACAATAAAGGCGCGGCTTACGCATCTGATAACTTCTGGCAGATGGGTGACACTGGTCCATGTGGTCCATGTTCTGAAATTTTCTATGATCATGGCGATCATATCTGGGGTGGCCGTCCAGGTACTCCTGAAGAAGATGGTGACCGTTTCATCGAGATCTGGAACATCGTATTTATGCAGTATAACCGTCAAGCTGACGGTGAAATGAAGCCACTACCTAAGCCATCAGTTGATACCGGTATGGGTATTGAGCGTATCGCTGCGATTATGCAGGGCGTACACTCAAACTATGAAATTGATATTTTCCAAGCATTGATCAAGAAAGCTGCGGCTATTCTTGGTGTAACTGATCTTGAAAACAAATCATTACGCGTGATTGCTGACCACATTCGTTCATGTGCATTCTTAATTGCAGATGGTGTTATGCCGTCAAATGAAGGCCGTGGTTATGTGCTTCGTCGTATTATCCGTCGTGCAGTGCGCCATGGTAACAAGTTAGGCGCAACTGAAAGCTTCTTCTACAAGTTAGTACCAACACTAATCGAAGTGATGGGCGCTGATGCGGCAAAAGGTCTGCAAGAAACACAAGCTATTGTTGAGAAGTCACTAAAAGCGGAAGAAGAGCAATTTGCTCGTACACTTGAACGTGGTCTAGGTATTTTAGATGCAGCCCTTAACGAGCTAACAACGAATGTGTTAGATGGCGAAACTGCATTTAAGCTTTATGACACATATGGTTTCCCTGTAGATTTAACAGCTGACGTATGTCGTGAGCGTGAAATCACAGTGGACGAAGTTGGTTTTGAAGCGGCAATGGCTGAGCAGCGCAGTCGTGCTCAAGCAGCTGGTCAGTTTGATACTGATTACAACGAAGGTTTAAAGATTGAAGAGCAAAGCTGCTTCACTGGTTACACTGAGCTAAATAATCAAGCCACTGTAACTGCAATCTTTAAAGCCGGTGAATCAGTCGATAGCACAATTGCTGGCGATGATGTTGTTATCGTACTTGATAACACACCATTTTATGGCGAGTCAGGTGGTCAGTGTGGTGACAAAGGTGTGTTGATTGCCGATGGCATTGAATTCGCTGTAACTGATACGCAAAAGTATGCTCAAGCAATTGGTCATATCGGCCGTGTTGCTGCTGGTTCTATTAAGGTTGGTCAAGTATTGACGGCTAATGTTGATAAGAAGCTTCGTCATAGAACTGAATTGAATCACTCAGTGACTCACCTTTTACACGCAGCTTTACGCCAAGTACTTGGTACGCACGTGAGCCAGAAAGGTTCATTGGTTGATCCAGAACGCTTACGTTTTGACTTCTCTCACTTTGAAGGCGTAAAAGCGTCAGAGCTAAAAGAAGTTGAAGAGTTAGTAAACACGCAAATTCGTCGTAACCACGAGCTAACAGCTGAAGTGATGGACATTGAAACCGCTAAAGAAAAAGGTGCAATGGCACTATTTGGCGAAAAGTACGATGCTGAAGTACGTGTTGTCACAATGGGCGATTTCTCAATCGAACTATGTGGTGGTACACACGTAGGTCGCACTGGTGATATTGGTTTATTCAAGATCACTTCAGAAGGCGGTATTGCTGCTGGTGTTCGTCGTATTGAAGCGGTTACTGGTGCTGCAGCGATGGCTTATGTTGCTAAGCAACAAGCTGAGCTTGAAGAAGCCGCGGCATTATTGAAGGGCGATAGCGCTTCAGTTGTTGCTAAGCTAAAAGCACAACTTGATAAAACTAAGCAGCTTGAAAAAGAGCTATCTCAGTTAAAAGATAAGTTAGCTGCGGCTACAAGTGCTGATCTTGCCGGTGAAGCGGTAGACGTTAACGGCGCTAAAGTGCTTATTAAGAAGTTAGAAGGCGTTGATGCTAGTGCATTACGTGGTCTTCAAGATGAACTAAAGCAAAAACTACAATCAGGTATTGTGGTTTTAGCGATTGCTGGCGAAGAGAAAGTTAACCTAATTGTAGGTGTGACTAAAGATCTTACCGGTAAAGTTAAAGCTGGTGAACTTGTAGCATCGATTGCACAACAAGTTGGTGGTAAAGGTGGCGGACGCCCTGATATGGCACAAGCTGGCGGTAGCCAACCAGAAAATCTTGATGCAGCACTAGAGCAAGTGCTTCCATGGATCACAGCTAAGCTAGTTTAATTTGAAGCTTGTTGAATGAGATAGCTAGATATAAAAGCGCCCTAATTGGGCGTTTTTTTATGGTTTAGTTTCAAGATGAATAAAACTACTTATATTGGCTATTTTGGCGGGTTTTATCCAAAGCATTGAGGGTTTATAACGTTAGTCAGGTAATTAGGTTACATAGGGGCTTAACATTACTTTTATCTATATTTTTATCAGCAAATGCTTTGGTTGTTTTATCAGCTTAAATAGTGAGTTGTTTGCTTAAAGTTTGTAATATGTAAGCTTAAATTTGGGGAAAGTATTAATTCATGCTAGTTTAATGTTAACGCTTGATAATGATGATATCGGGTAAAAGTTCTTCTTAAACTGGTTAAAAAGGTTTCAGTGCAGAAACTGTGATTTAATACTCGAAAAGGTGTAATTATTTGACGCTTTTCTAATAGAAAACTGTTAATTTGTACTAAGCTGACCTTATAATACAAATATAACGGAATTGTGCCGTATAAAGCAGAATTAGGAACTAAAGGAGCAAAGTAATGCTGATATTGACTCGTCGTGTTGGTGAAACACTGATGATTGGTGACGAAGTAACGGTCACTGTATTAGGCGTTAAAGGTAACCAAGTAAGAATTGGTGTAAATGCACCTAAAGAAGTCTCTGTACATCGTGAAGAGATTTATCAACGCATTCAATCTGAAAAATCAGGTACGCCATCTGAAGGCGGTAACTTTTGATCTAGCAAAGATCAATGAAGAATTCTAGAAGCCAGCTATTACAGCTGGCTTTTTCATTTTTGAATTTTGTATATGCTTACTAGCATAATCACTGCATTGGTCAATGATATAACCTTAAACAGAAGTCTCTGCTATATGATGAGCTTGCGTAAAGAGATTTATCTTAGTTACTCGTTCAGGTTTTCGTTGCGATTGAGGCTTAGCACTTGGTAGTTGGAAAGCGGTATATAGGAAACGTTGTAGGGAACTCGGGGAGGACAAAGAAAGACAGATTAAAGGATAGTTTTCTGCGCGACTATATATGAGATTATAAATTTAGCGAGTAGGGCTGTAAGGGATAACTGTAGCTGCAGAGCTTTAAATACACATTTAGGTATGGCGAAATCGATGCCTTATAGTTTGTGAGCTGGGTAATTGAAGCTGTTTGGCTTGAGTCTTGAAACCATAATAGCAATTAGTTTGGAGTAAAGTGCTAGGTTAACACTTCTTTTTTAGCTGGCTTTACAGCTCTGCACTGTGATTTTTGGTCTCCTTGTGGAGATAAAATGAGCTTTGAATATCGACTTAAGTAATTTTTAGATCAAAATTAACGATTGAGCAGATGTTTTAAAAGTTCGGTAGAGATTGGTTTTGCCATTTAGCAGCGAAAAATATCGCTAATAAAGTGGCAAAAAACCTACTTTTAAAGGGAAGTTAGACTGTTATACAAACAAGATGCTTAAAAACAGTTCAAACGCGAATGGTTTCTTAAAAAGGGTTTGACTTATTTTCGGCAGACAGTAATATGTGCGCCAAGAAACGGAGAGGTGGCCGAGTGGCCGAAGGCGCTCCCCTGCTAAGGGAGTATGGGCTTTAACTCCCATCGAGGGTTCGAA
>NZ_JALNTW010000001.1:3453-292960 GCF_023161665.1 Shewanella sp. 1CM18E | reverse complement strand
GGCCGAAGGCGCTCCCCTGCTAAGGGAGTATGGGCTTTAACTCCCATCGAGGGTTCGAATCCCTCCTTCTCCGCCATCATACCAACAAAAAAACCGCACTCGTTGCGGTTTTTTTGTATCTGCAATTTGAGCGATTATTTGAGCTATTCTAGTTTAATAGCAATTAGTACAAACGTTTGGCTGTCTGCATCTGCGTTCAATTACAGCTATTCGGCTTGAATTAGTTTGCTAAAAAACGCGCTAAGTAAATTAACTTCTTATTTTTATTGCACTCAAGATAAAACCTACCAGTTTTAATTTCCTTTTCTATACTCTTTATTATCAACAATTATTTTTATTATAAACCGCAGTAAATATGTGGGATTTCAACTTACTGTAGATATTGTCTACCTAGTTTCTTGCAATCTATATCGACTCATAATCGTGATATTTGCAGGTGTCTGTACATCTAAGACAAAACTTTTCTACCTTAAGTGAAATGAGTGAGCTTTGTACTTCGCTCTATCCATGAAATCACGTCCATAAATTTACGTGTAATTGGGCTTGATTACTATTTGTACTCGTGTAGGTTGAAATAACCCTTGGTAATTTGTCGTAATCACTTTGGAAGTCGCTTTTGCGCAGAGTGGACACAGGTTTGTTTTCAACAAATGTGTTTAAAAGAACGGAGATCTTATATGGCATTGCTTCAAAACCATGCGAAAAAAAAGTGGGCTGCAATTTCACTTGTCGCCAGCTTATTTTCTGCTTCCGCTATGGCTGCTGATAAACCTAATATTTTGGTGATTTGGGGAGATGATATTGGCCAGTCAAATATCAGTGCTTATACATTTGGAATGATGGGTTATAAAACACCCAATATTGACAGTATTGCTAAAGAAGGCATGATGTTTACTGACTATTACGGCGAGCAATCTTGTACCGCTGGCCGCTCTACATTTATTACAGGTCAAAGTGTATTTAGAACGGGTTTATCTAAAGTGGGCATGCCGGGCGCGGATGTCGGCTTGCAAGATACTGACGCCACGATAGCCGAGATCTTAAAACCCATGGGTTATGCTACCGGACAATTTGGTAAAAACCACTTAGGCGATCAAGATAAGTTTTTACCGACTAATCATGGTTTTGATGAGTTTTTTGGTAATTTATATCACCTCAACGCTGAAGAAGAGCCTGAAAATATCGATTACCCGAAAGATCCTGAGTTTCGTAAAAAGTTTGGTCCACGAGGTGTAATTAAGTCTTCAGTGGATGGCAAAATTGAAGATACCGGTCCATTAACTAAAAAACGTATGGAAACGGTTGATGATGAAACCGTTGAAGCTGCAATCGACTTTATGGAACGCAAAGTAAAAGCTAAAAAACCTTTCTTTGTATGGTGGAGTGGTACACGTATGCACTTCAGAACCCACGTAAAACCTGAATTACAAGGCTCTAGTGAATTAAGTAATTATGCCGACGGTATGATTGAGCACGATAATCATGTCGGCCAACTTCTAGCGGCTGTTGATAAACTCGGTATTAAAGATAATACCATCGTATTTTACTCAACCGATAATGGCCCGCATATGAACACTTGGCCTGATGCGGGCACAACACCATTTAGAGGAGAGAAGAATACTAACTGGGAAGGCGCGTATCGTGTACCAGCAATGGTGCGTTGGCCTGGAAATATTCCAGAGGGTAGTGTATCGAATGACATAATGCATCATATGGATTGGATGCCAACTTTCGCTGCGGCAGCTGGTGATAGCAAGGTCAAAGAGAAACTGCTTAAAGGCCATAAAGCGGGGAGTAAGACCTTTAAAAACCATCTTGATGGCTACAACTTTTTGCCTTACCTAACAGGTAAAGATATGACGCCGCCTCGTGAAGAGATCTTCTACTTTACTGATGATGGTGACTTAGCTGCGTTACGCTTTAAAAACTGGAAATTAGTGTTTATGGAGCAGCGCGTAGAGGGGACATTATTGCTTTGGGCTAATCCATTTACGGTATTACGTTTACCTAAGATCTATAACTTGCGTATGGACCCTTATGAAAATGCCGACATTACCTCAAACACTTATTGGGATTGGATGCTAGATAGGGCCTTTATGTTAGTGCCTGCCCAGGCATATGTGGCTAAATTTTTGGAAACATTTAAAGAATATCCGCCTAGCCAAAAAGCGGCGAGCTTTAGCTTAGATCAAGTGATGGAGAAACTACAAACTCCGCCAAGTAAGTAAAAGCGTTAAAGATTAAGGGCGTTCGCGCCCTTTTTCTATTTTAGCGCCTAGTTGGCGCTGGTTTTAGATTAGAAAGTCGATAAAGGAATATGCGTCTATGACTGGCTCACAGATAAGTGGTCAACAGGTTTATCAGCAACTTCAACAGCTACAACTGGCTTTATCACAGCAGGTGCTTGGCCAAGAGCATGTTGTTAAAGGGCTCGTTTTGGCCTTACTTGCTAATGGTCATGTGTTGCTAGAAGGCTTACCTGGTACAGCCAAAACACGCTCCGTTAAAACCTTGGCTGAATTATTAAATTTATCCAATGGCCGTGTGCAATTTACGCCGGATTTGCTTCCATCTGATGTTATTGGTTATGAGGCGCTTTCTGCAACAAATAGCAATCAAATAGACTTTAACCCAGGCCCAGTGTTTAACCACATTTTGCTCGCTGATGAAATTAACCGTGCACCACCAAAAGTTCAATCAGCGCTGCTCGAATCAATGGAAGAACGCCAAGTCACTGTGGGTAATACAACCCATGCGATGCAAGAAGTTTTCCTAGTCTTAGCCACGCAAAACCCCATAGAGCAAGAAGGCACATACCCGTTACCTGAAGCGCAAATGGACAGGTTTTTATTTAAAATCATCCTTGAATACCCTGAAGATGACACTGAGCTGGAGATTATTCGTTTAACACGAGGCCAAGAGTCAACAACGGACTTAAGCGCTCTTATTATTGATGATGCGGATAGCTTAATTAGATCTGCCAGAATGATGGTTCATCAAGTTTACCTGTCTGAGAGCATTGAGAAATATATCGTAGCGCTAGTGATGGCGACAAGAAAGCCTGAGCGCTACCCAGACAGTGACTTATCTGAGCATATTAAAGTGGGGGCTAGTCCGCGAGCGTCTATTGCGTTAGATAAAGCATCTCGTGCTCATGCTGTTTTAGAAGGGCGGGATTATGTTGATCCAGACGATGTGCGCGCTGTGGTTTTACAAGTATTGAGTCATCGTATTAGTCTTTCTTACGCCGCTGTTGCAAAGGCTAAAACCGCGCAGGATGTTGTAAGAGAAATCGTGCGAGTGACACCATTGGTATGACGATAAAGGATGAACGGGTTTATACCAACTTACAGGCGTTGTTAGCACTTAGATCCCAAAGCCAACAATTGTCGTTATCACCTAAGTATCGCCCAGCCGGCATGTTATCTGGCCGGCATGCATCTAATGTAAAAGGGCGCGGATTAAACTTTGAAGAGCTACGCCAATATCAAGCGGGTGACAATATTCGCCAAATCGATTCACGAGTTTCTGCGCGTCTAGGTAAACCCTATGTACGGATATACTCAGAGGAAACCGATCGTCCGGTTCATATCGTTATCGATCAGCGTCTCGCTATGTTTTTTGGGAGCCAATGTTTTACAAAATCTGTGGTTGCCGCGCAAGTGGCAGCAATGCTTGCATGGCAAGCGTTTGAAAGCGGTGATCGCGTTGGAGGATTAGTGCTTGGCCCGCAAGATTGTACTCAGATTGACCCCAGGCGCTCTCAAGATAATGTTATACGGTTTTTAGAAGCCATCGTTCGCGCTAACAATCAGTTAGATTTGGCTGATAGTAAACTTTCACAAAACTCTCCCTCATTGCTTTCGCAGGCAAGACAGCTTATCGCACGCTTAACCAGTCAAAGTGTAATGCTGCTCATTACTGACATTGAAGGTATTCAAACTCAAGAATTTGCTGAGTTAGAGGCATTGTCTCAACGGGCTAACATCATACTTTTTATTGTGCAGGACTCGTTAGAAGATGACTTATCTCGTGCACACGGTTTGAGTGTGTCTCATGGAGAACAGCAGGTAAACATCCAGTTTAATGATGATAGTCAGCGAAAATATGGTCAGTTATATCAGCAGCGATTAACTAGCCTGGAGCAATGTTTGTTAAGCAGTGCGTTGCCGGTTGGGGTGCTCAATACAACAGAGCCAGCGATAAACCAATTAATGCATTTGCTTAGCGGTGAATTGACATGAATCAGTTAGCTCAGTTGGTTGAGATCACTGCACCAGATCCAATAAGTTGGTGGCCATTAGCTCCAGGTTGGTATCTGGTGTTACTCGTACTTTTAATTATCGTTTTATTTGTGTCTTGGAGGCAAAGGAAAGCATGGCTTAGCAATCAATATCGCCGAAACGCCATTTTCGAAACCCAAAAGCTGACTTATTTAGAAGCTAACCAATTAAATCAGCTACTTCGTTTGGCAGTGCTGCGGGGCAGTTTGGAGGGAGGAAACAAGGAACCTCAGCTTAATGTAACCGGAAAACAATGGTTTGAGCTGCTTAATAGTTTGGGGCCTAAAGATTTATTTACTCAAGAGCAAGTGGCGCAACTGGAGTACCTTAATTATCACAGCAGGCAAGAGTCTGCTATGGCGGACATTTTTGTTGCTCAAAGTGTAGCTGCTGACTCTTCTATTGCAATCAAATCTAAACTGTCTAGCAAGCTTAACAATTTATCGGAAACCGAATTTGAGCGGCTAAAAAACTTGTCAATTAAATGGCTAAAGGAGCACAAGTTTGAGCATCTCTCTTGAGTATCCTTGGTTACTGATTTTAGTTATTTTGCCATTGTTTATTTTTAGGTTTTCGCCTGCCTATTTACAACCCTCAGCTTCAATATATTTGCCTTTTTTCGCTCGTTTAATCAGAGCTACGGGGCAATCGCCAACCTCGGGTAATCAAATACAGCAGCGTAAACGGGTCCAAATGTTGGCGCTACTTTTAAGCTGGTTGCTGCTGATTGTTTGCCTTGCTCGTCCTGTATTGCTCGGGGAGCCAATATTTGTTGAAAAAACCGGGCGAGACTTAATGGTGGCGGTTGACCTGTCACAATCAATGGAGCAAAAGGATTACCAATTAGGTGATGAAACAGTATCTAGATTAACGGCGCTAAAATCTTTATTAGTGTCTTTTTCTGAGCAGCGTAAAGGGGACCGTTTAGGGTTAATTGTTTTTGGTTCTGGTGCCTATTTACAAGTCCCTTTTACTGAAGACTTAACCCTGTGGCAGACATTGCTAACACAAATGGATACCCAAATGGCGGGACCAGCAACAGCAATCGGTGATGCCATTGGGCTTAGTATTCGAGCGTTTGAAAACTCAACTACTGAGCAGCGGGTTTTACTATTGGTAACAGATGGCAGTGACACCAGCTCTAGGCTTGATCCCGTTGACGCGGCGCGCGTCGCGGCTACAGATGGGATCCAAATCTATACCCTAGGTATGGGGTCAATTAATACCGTGGGCGATGACAAGGTTGATTTTAACACCTTAAATAAAATTGCAGTAATGAGTAACGGTAAGTCGTTTGAAGCAAGTGACAGTAACGCTATTGCAAAAGTGCTAGCCCAAGTAAATGAAATTGCACCGGCATCTTATCAACAGCAAAGTTACCGAGCTAAAACAGATCTTTACCCATATTTAGTTGGGCCGATGCTCATCTTATATATCTTAGTTTGGTCAGGGCTTGCATTGGCCTCATTTGTGGCGAGGCGCGAAGCGGTAAAGTATGAGTCGGTTAATCCTGCTGCGACTAAGGTTTCAGAGGCTAGCGAAAATAAGCAACTCGCAGATAGCTTGAAGGAGGGAGCTTGATGTTGGTTAATTTTCAATTTGCGGCTCCCTATTGGTTATGGTTGTTTATTCCAGTTTTGGCGCTTATGTATGGTTTATGGCGTCAAAGAGTAAATCAGCAACAAGCAGGGCAAGGGATTATTGCTGCACATTTGGCAGCGGTATTTTCGGTACAAAATCGTCAGCGGGCAAACAACAGCCCTATTTTACTCACTTTGCTTACTGCAAGCCTTATTATTTTGGCCTTGTCCGGCCCAAGTTGGTCGACTAGTGATGGTGATAAAATTAAAGCGCCGTTGGTGGTGGCGTTAGATCTATCCAGCTCTATGTTAGAAAGTCAGCAGGAGCTTACTCGGCTTGAGCGTGCTAAATTGATGATTACTCAGGTGCTTGCTCAAGCAGGTGCAAGGCCAATTTCTTTGGTTGCATTTGCTGGTAGCAGCCATCAAGTGCTGCCTCCGTCAAAACAATATCAATTGCTTACCCTCTATCTTGGCTATATGCAGCCAGAAGTCATGCCTATTGATGGAAATAATCTTAATTCTTTGGTCACTGTAATCAGTTCTATGTCAGCGGCCAAGGACTATGGCTTTGATATACTTTTAGTAACTGATGGCGCGAATAGTGATAGTAACGAGTTAACAGCTTTTCTTAAACAGCAAAATGCCGATGGCATTGTAGCTGCGTTAACGCCGTCTGCTGAAGGGCTCGCAAGTGAACTGAACCTCGCGTTAATTTCAACTCAGCAGTTAACTCGCAACCCTCAAGAAGTGGCAGAGCAAGTAACAAGGTTAACCGCCAATGCAATCGCTAAATCAAGTCTGTTGGTAAATCATGGTTACTGGTTACTTTACCCTGCAGCCTTATTATTACTGCTGTTTTTCCGCAGAGGTTTTAGCCTGTATTGGACAGCTGCAATAGTACTGAGTATTAGTTTATCGCCCACTCCCGTGCAAGCTCAAACGCATTGGCTTGACTGGTTTATGACTGCCGATCAACAAGGGCAATTTTATTTTAATCGTGATGACTTTAAAGAGGCTGCCATTAGGTTTAACGACCCAGAGTGGAAAGCGTTCGCGCACTATAAAGCGAAAGAATACGCTAAGGCAGCCAAGATATACCGAGAGTTAGATTCATCTGAGAGTCTATTTAATTTGGCAATGAGCTATACCCGAGGGCGCAACTATAGCAAGGCGCAGCAACTGTATGAGTTACTTCTTGAAATAGACCCGGATAATCAAGCAGCCGAAACCAATTTACGCGTTGTTATTAACCTTATTCGAGACATAAAGCAGCTAGGGGAAAGCCAGCAAGAAGAAAATCCTCCTGAGTCGATAAATCCTAATGAGATGACTGATAGAAACTTAGGCGCCGACAAGCAAACCGTAGGCAAGATTGAAGTAACCTTACAAAAACTGTCTGTGGCGGAATTATTGCGTAGTGATAGCAAAAAACAGCAATGGCTTAGAGACATTAGCAAAGATCCACAGCAGTTTTTAGCCGCTAAATTTCAGGCTGAATATAATCAATCTATTAGCGTAGAAGAAGATGCAAAAGATCCAAGTGCGCCGGAGGTCAATGTTGATGACTAAAGGTTTAGTCGGCCGCTGCAGTTGTGTTTATTCAAGGTCTCTTAGCTCCCTTGGGTATATTAAGACTATTAGATTTTATTCACCTTTTACCGCAGCAGTATGTTTATCGTGGTTTGTATTGCTAGCATTTAGTTTGTTAGCCAATTTGCTTGTCGCCGAGCTAGCCTTTGCTGAAACCGATGCTGAACATGGATTTGAGCCTCAAGTCCTAGTGAGCCGTGCAGAAGTAAACCCTATTGTCGGGCAAAAGGTGTTACTTAGGTTTGAACTGCTAGTTAATGGCTTTTTTAATGGCGCGACAGAGTTCGAGTTACCGTCTATGTCGAGTGCTCGCCTAGCTAAAGCTTCTGATTTTGCGATTAACGGCAGTAAACGAGTAGCAGGCAAAACCTTAGCGTCACAAATTTGGGATGTTGAGCTTTACCCTGAACAAAGCGGATTAATTGGAGTGCCTAATATTGTGTTTGCTATTCACTATGTTGATGCAGACTCTGGTAAATCTTTGTCACGAACAATAGTGGCAGAGCCCATGTTAGTTTTTGCTTATCTACCCGAATCACTAAAAGGGACTGCTGCTTATATAGTGTCAGATAATGTGCAGGTAGAAGATAATTGGTCAGAGCCAAAAAGCGAATATCAACAAGGAGATATTATTAAAAGGACGCTAATCATAACCGCGGATGATACGCCAGCAAGTCATATCCCTCCGTTTCATGCCAAGATCGTTGATGGCATAACCCTCGTAGTTAAAGAGCCGCAATTAGAAAATGAAAATAATAGAGGTGAGAGTCGCGGTCAAATAACTCAAGAGCTGACTTATATTATTGATAAGCCGGGCGACTATGTTTTGGGAGGCGAGGTTATCTCTTGGTGGCAGTTAGGCGGTGGCTTGAAGCAGAATCGATTAGAGCAAAGATATGTGGCTGTTATAGGTTTTAGCATCAAAAATGGTTATCAGATTTTATTGCTGCTTTTAGGTTGTGGGCTTTTGGGGTTAATCTTATTTTGGATAAGAACTCGAAAATCAACTTTGTATAAGCAAGCCAAGCATGCCCTTGCCGTTAAAGATTGGCTATTATTTATTAGCTTAATGTACCGAAAGCATGATGAATCTGTATCGCCATCAAGACTAAAGCTGCAACTGCAATCAGAGGATAATGCCAAGCAGGGTCGTAAGGTTGAAAAACAAACTGAAACATTAAATAGGCTCTTTTATTATCTTTTTTCAAAGAATTCCGCCGTGGAACTTAAGACAACTCAGCGGCATTCGCCAAATGAAAGTAGGGTAACTAACCATGCTAGTAGCACTGAAACTAATGATATCGACAAAAATAGTAGCGAGTTTAAAAGCAAAGAAGGAAAGTTACCGAGTAAATCAGATTTGACTAAGTTGCTCAAAGCTACCTTCAAACAGTAGTTTAATTACTTGTCATAAAGCTAGTTTAAACCTGGACTTAAAAAGCTCTGTTAACGACAAATCGAGCAATCCGTATGTTTCAATGCTGCTCTAAGTACGAACTTTAGTTCTACTCGCATCACTTCTAATCATTTTCTTTTTATCGTTTGGTTAACTCTACGCCTATGTCATCTGGTGAATCGAGTATATAACTTGTTAAATTTCTCCCCAGTGTTAGCACCACCTTGCACTTTTATCATGGCGATACTCGCTTGCCTTTTGCTTAGTCACGGCTCCATGCCAAAAACGTCTAATTATGAAATTCACATTTCAAATATCTGAAGTGCCTGATTTATATGACTGTTGCTACACAATGCTTTGGTGCATAAATTTTCATTTAGCATCGTTATCAAATCTCTGTTCTATTTTCTGAATTCATTTTCCACTAAAACTGCTGTTAAATTACAAAGAGTTTGCCGTAAAAACGAGTATATTGATGAATCTTCATTTTACGGCCTTAATTGGTATTGATTTGTTAGTCAGTGCGTATTAATGATCGCTTTTATGGTATGACCAATTTACAAATGGCTCGCTATTTTGTTATAGATTGGTTATTGTTTTTATTGTTGTTCATCATTTGAGCGTAAAGCCGCATCTAAAATGAATGGAATAAAATGCATAATATGTGAATGGTAAGTGAATATTTATTGGTGGTTTGCCTGTTTATTCACAACAAAATGCCAACGAGAGGATTAGATGGCTTCAATATCTGAACAGTTATATGACGCGCTAGGGATCATGGTACTAGGTATGGCCCTAGTATTTATTTTTTTGAGTTTTCTTATTTTGGCGATGAACCTAGTCGCTAGAAAGTTTGGACCAACACCACAAGCCGTCAATGCTGCACCAGTGGTACAGCCAAAAGCAGCTGACACGAGTGTGAGCCCATTAATGACTGCGGTGATCACTGCGGCAATTCATCAACACCGTAAAAAAGTATTATAAAAAGTAGGGAGTATTTGTATGATCAAGCCATTGGCTTTAACTGATGTGGTCTTAAGAGATGCGCACCAATCTATTCTCGCTACTCGTTTGCGTACCGAAGATATGTTACCTATCGCACCTTTGCTCGATAAGGTTGGTTTATGGTCGATAGAGTCTTGGGGCGGCGCCACTTTTGATTCTTGTATTCGCTACTTAGGCGAAGATCCATGGGAGCGTATTCGTGAACTCAAAAAGGTCATGCCTAATACGCCACAGCAAATGCTACTACGTGGACAAAATCTACTAGGTTATCGCCATTATGCTGATGACTTAGTACACCGTTTTGTTGAGCGTGCTCATACTAATGGCGTTGATGTATTCCGTGTATTTGATGCTATGAATGATGTGCGTAACCTTGAAGCAGCTGTTAAATCGGTGATTGAGGTTGGCGGCCATGCACAAGGTACGCTTTCTTATACGACTAGCCCTGTCCATAACTTAGATACTTGGGTTGATATGGCCAAACGTATTGAAGATATGGGTTGCCACTCATTATGTATTAAAGATATGGCTGGTTTGCTGAAACCCTTTGAAGCCTTTGAGCTAATTAGCCAAATTAAGTCACAAACTGATCTGGTTCTTTCGTTGCATTGCCATGCAACAACAGGACTAAGCACTGCGACTTACCAAAAAGCGATTGAAGCGGGTATTGACGTACTTGATACTGCAATTTCGTCAATGAGCCAAACTTATGGTCATAGTGCGACCGAAACATTAGTGGCTATGGTAGAAGGCACTGACCGTGCAACTGGTTATGACATGGATCTACTAGAAGAGATCGCTGCTTACTTTAGAGTTGTGCGTAAAAAATACGCTGCATTTGAAGGTGAGCTAAAAGGTATCGACTCACGTATTTTACGTGCACAAGTACCTGGCGGCATGCTAACAAACATGGAAAGTCAGTTAAAAGAGCAAGGTGCTGGCGATAAGCTTGATTTAGTTCTAGAAGAGATCCCGCGTGTACGTGAAGATTTAGGCTTCCTACCATTAGTTACCCCAACGTCTCAAATTGTTGGTACTCAGTCAGTAATTAACGTTCTAACTGGCGAGCGCTATAAGTCAATGACTAAAGAGACTGAAGGCGTATTAAAAGGCGAGTACGGTGCGACTCCTGCGCCAGTTAATGCTGAGCTGCAACAGCGCGTATTAGCGGGTAAAGAAGCAATTACTTGTCGCCCAGCAGATCTACTTGAAGCTGAGCTTGATAAGTTGCGCATTGAGCTAAAAGAGAAAGCTGCAGCTGAGGGGATTAAGCTTGCTGATGAACTGGATGATGACGTATTAACTTATGCATTATTCCCACAAATCGGTCTTAAGTTCCTTACTAACCGTAATAATCCTGATGCATTTGAGCCAAAACCTGAAGTCGCTGCTAAGGCATTAGAAGAAGCGAAAAAAGCAGCAAGTCAGGAAGGCCCTGAAACTTACACGGTAACTGTTCAAGGTCAAAGTTTTGTTGTTGAGGTTGCTGAAGGCGGAGATATCAGCCAAATCACACCAACCGAAAATGTTGTGCCTTTTACTGCTCCTTCGGCATCAGCATCGGCACCTGTGGTAGATTTATCGGCAGTTAAGCATGAACAAAATGCACCATTGTCAGGCAACATTTTCAAAGTTCACGTATCGCCAGGTGACACAGTAAAAGAGGGTGATGTAGTGATTATTCTTGAAGCGATGAAGATGGAAACTGAAGTCCGCGCTGAAGCCGATGGGGTGATCTCCAAGGTTTGGGTGAAAGAAGGTGACGCAGTAGCTGTTGGTAGCCAATTGTTGGCATTAGCTTAGGAGTCATCATGGACGGATTAATTGCATTTTGGGCTGAATCTGGCATTGCTAACTTTGAGGGCGGCCAGTTGCTCATGATGGGTGTAGGTTGCATATTGCTGTATCTAGCAATAGCGAAAAAATTTGAGCCATTACTGCTACTGCCTATTGGTTTTGGTGCCATATTGGCCAACATTCCTAACGGTGGATTTACTGACGAAGGTGGTTTACTGTATTTCGCCTATTACGTCGGTATTGAAACCGGTATTTTCCCGCTACTGATCTTTATGGGAGTGGGAGCTTTAACAGATTTTGGTGCGCTTATTGCGAACCCTAAAATGTTATTGTTAGGTGCTGCGGCGCAGTTTGGTATTTTCGCGACTTTGCTTGGAGCGATAGCGCTTAACTGGATCCCAGGTTTTGATTTCTCAATGACAGATGCTGCAGCCATCGCCATTATTGGTGGTGCAGATGGGCCTACAGCGATTTTCTTGGCCTCCAAACTCGCACCTGAATTACTTGGCGCTATTGCGGTTGCTGCGTACTCTTATATGGCATTAGTACCGTTAATTCAGCCGCCAATCATGCGCTTGCTAACGACTGAAGCTGAACGCCAGATTAAGATGGAGCAACTGCGTGAGGTTAGCAAAACGGAGAAGATTATCTTCCCGTTGATGGTGCTTGGACTAACGATTTTGTTCCTGCCTGCTGCAACGCCACTGGTGGGTATGTTCTGCTTAGGTAACTTAATGCGCGAATCTGGTGTTGTTGATAGATTATCAAGTACAGCGCAAAACGAGCTTATCAATATCGTGACTATTTTCCTTGGTCTAGCGGTTGGTTCTAAGTTATCTGCAGAGCAATTCTTACAGATGGAAACTTTAGGTATTTTAGTCCTTGGTGCTGTTGCATTCTCTATCGGTACCGCTTCAGGCGTATTAATGGCGAAAGTGATGAGCAAACTATCCGGTGGTAAGATTAACCCATTACTTGGTGCCGCAGGTGTATCGGCAGTACCAATGGCAGCTAGAGTGGTTAATAAAGTAGGCCTAGAATCGAATAACCAAAACTTCTTATTGATGCACGCAATGGGACCAAACGTTGCGGGTGTACTAGGTAGTGCGGTAGCGGCTGGTGTTCTACTTGCTGTTTTGGGGTAAACCTTATTAACTAAACTTCTACAAAGTTATTTGTTTTTGAAATCAATCCTGTACTGCCAAGTACAGGATTTTTTTTGCCCGCAAGCTAAATAATATGTGCTGTTGACTATACTAAGGCTTAATAAAAGTAATCAGTATAAAGACTTGTCTGTTTAGCGGGCATCTAGCTGTACCCATTCGCAATGGAGTGCGATTATATGAATGATAACTTCAACAGTATTATTCGCTCACTACAAACGGAATTGAAGTATGTGGCGATTTTCAGTTTTTTTGTCAATTTATTGATGTTGGCGCTGCCCATCTACAGCTTGCAATTGTTTGGACGTGTAATTGCTAGCTCTAGTTACCACACCCTGATTAATTTAACCCTAATCGTTGTTTTTCTTTTACTTATTCAAGCTTCTTTAGACTTTGTGCGTAATAAGTTATTGCAACAAAGTGGTTTGAAACTTGAGATGCGCTCAAGCTCATTATTGGTTAATGAAGCCATTCAGGAATCAGCCCGTCAAGGTGGAATAAGCAAACAAAGCTTGCTAGATGTTCGTGAAGTGAGAACGCTGTTATTAACCCCATCTACCAGCGCAATTTTCGATGCCCCATGGGTGTTGGTATTTTTGATTGTGCTATTTGGCTTGCATCCGCTACTTGGTGTAACAGCTACCGTCGGCGCAGTGATTTTATCATTACTGGCTTTTGGTGTTAAAGCTGCTGCTAAGCTGCCACAAGATGCCGCCTCTAAAGCTGTGATTGAAAGCAGCATGCAGATCAATGACATTTTACGTCATGCCAGTTCATTACAAGCGATGGGGATGGCAACTGATGTTGCTAAACATTGGCAGCAGGGGCATAAGCAACTACTTGGACTGCAGTGGAGCGTTGCCGACAAAGTCAGCATGATGTTGGTGCTTACCCGTTTAACTCGTACCTTGCTGCAAGTGGCCGTTATCGGTATTGGTGTGGGCCTCGTTTTGACTCAACAACTTGGTACCGGCGAAATTATTGCTGCTTCTATTATTCTCGGCCGAGCCTTGGCCCCGATCGAGCAAGCTGTAGGTTGTTGGAAGAACTGGGAGTCTAGCTATCAAGCTTACCAAAGATTAAAACTCGCACTAAAACCCAAAACCAATAAGCCAAAAACTTCGTTACCCGCTCCTCGCGGTGAGTTTTTATTAGAGCGAGTTAACTTTGTCATCAATCGCCACAATAAACCTGTGCTGTCTAACATTAACTTTAGGCTACAAGCTGGATTGTCTTTGGCAATTATCGGCCCAAGCGGTTCAGGTAAGTCGACGTTAGCTAAGTTGTTGATGGGAATAGTCGCACCGACAAGTGGCATGGTTAAGCTCGATGGTGCCTGTTTAAGTCAATGGAATGCTGATGAACTTGGGCGTTATATCGGCTTTGTGTCTCAAGATGTTGAGCTACTTTCAGGCACAGTTGCACAAAATATTTGCCGCTTTAGCGATGCCGACCCAAAAGACATTGTAGATGCTGCGCGTCTTGCTTGTGTCCATGAGCTGATTATTGCCTTGCCTAATGGTTATGAAACCCAACTAGGTGAGGCCGCCAACCAAATTAGTGGCGGTCAAAAGCAGCGGCTTGCACTGGCAAGAGCAATATTTAGCAAACCCAAAGTATTAATTCTCGATGAGCCCAACTCTAATCTTGATCCCGAAGGAGAAGTTGCCCTCGCAATTGTGTTGCAACACTGCAAGGAGCAAGGGATCACAGTGATCATGATAAGTCACAGACCTGGTTTTTTAAGGCAAATGGATTGGGTCGTATGTTTACGTGATGGCTGCATTGAAAAAGCCGGACCGAAAGAAAAGTTTATTTCTGATATTCATGAGATCAGTGAGCGCACCGAAAATGCGGTGCAATCTATCGACAAATCTGCCGCTAATCATTAAGAGGTGAATCATGGACGATATTACCGACTTTAATACCCGTAAAGTCATTACCTCTGGCATCGCAATTATTGTGTTTGCTGTGGGCGGTTTTGCTCTTTGGGCTGGGTTGATGCAAATTGATGCCGCGGCTATTGCGCCCGGTAAATTGGTGGTTGAGTCGCAGCGCAAAAAAGTGCAGCACTTGCACGGTGGACAGGTAAAACAAATTCTTGCGTTTGAGGGGCAGCAGGTTGAAAAAGGTCAGACACTGATTGAGCTAAGTGATATACAAGTTGAGGCCGATTACCAACGTATTTTATTAAAGACTCTTAGCGCGCAAGCGCAAATAGATAGATTAACTCCCTTGCTAAATGAAGCTGAAATCGGCAATCAAACACAGTTAGTTTTTTCTCCTTTAATCCGTTCTCACCAAGAAAAGCCTGAAATTAGCCAACTTATTGTGATGCAACAGCTGATCTTCGATCGACAAAAGTCAGACTACCAACTGCTTAACCAGCAATATCAATTCCAGAAAAACCAGTTAACACATAGCTTAAAAGGAACAGAGTTAAGAATAAATGCCACCAAAAAGCAGCTTACCTTAATCAAGGAAGAGGTAAAGATGAATGCCAGTCTGCTCGATGATGGCTTTGTATCTAAATCAAGGCATTTAGCCATTCAACGCAGTGAATCAGGTGTTGAGGGATTGCTTGCTCAACTGACATCAGAAGCAGAGGTGATTACTGCTCAACTTGGCGAATTAACCCAAACTCATGCAACAAGTCGCTCGCAGCGTCAACAAAAATGGGCCCAGCAACTGCAAGAGCAGCGTCAGCTTAGAGATGAAGGCTTGCATGCATTATCGGCCCAGAGTGATAAGAAGCAGAATATCAATATTACCGCAGAGCATAGCGGAACGGTTGTTGCTATGAGCATACATTCCATTGGCGCGGTGATATCACCAGGTCAGGTGTTAATGGAGCTAGTGCCAGAGTCAGATGAAATGATAGTTGAAGCCTATGTTCGTCCTGAAGATATTGATGTGGTGTATGTCGGCCTATCAACTCAGGTAAGGCTAACCGCATACGACAGCCGAGAAGCAATTCCGATGCAAGGCGAGGTTATTCACGTTTCCGCTGACCGTTTTTTTGCTGAATCAGCCGGGCAGCCTGAAGGTTATTTAGTTAAGGTCAGGCTTAATTTGGCTGACAGTCCGCAACCTAATATCAAACTCCATCCGGGGATGTCTGCCGATGTATTTATCGTGCTTCAGCCCCGCTCACTATTGGAATATTTACTCTCCCCACTAGGTCACTCTTTCGAGTTGGCATTTCGAGAAAGTTAATTGAAAACAATACTTAATTGAAGAGGATTTTTGTCATGGACGGTAGCAATCAAAATGATTTGTTAGTAGGAACAGCAACAGACGATCACTTAGAAGGACTGGAAGGCAATGACATTATTGATGGCCGAGCTGGTGATGACTACCTAGTAGGTGGTGCGGGTGATGACAATATTTCAGGCCAAGAAGGGCAAGACTTTATTCTGGGTGATCAAGGGTTAGATCAACAATCAACCACGCCTGTGGTTGAAACCGCAGAAACAACGGCTTGGGGTGTAGCGCAGACGGTATTTACTGCAGGTAATACTTTAAGTCCTATTACTGATAACTCTCCTGCCACCCAAATCATTAATATTGGTGGTCATGTTGGTAGTGCTGGTAATAACTTTAACTTAAATGTATCCGTGCCTGCTGGTAGCCCCTTGTTGGATGCAGGTACAGAACTGACCGTAAATATTCTTATTCCAGATGCCAACGGGGAAATGGTTATTGCAACCACAGGAACGGTGACACAACTTCCCGACGGCACTATTCAAATTAACTTTGAGTTGACTCCAGAACAATTAGATTCGAGTGGTGATATTCAGTTGCAGTACCTTGCGAGTGGGTTAGAGCCTAATGAGGAAGTGGTTATCGACTCGGTGGAACTCGTCGCACTAAACACTTATGACGACATCTTAGATGGCGGTGTTGGAGATGACCATTTAATGGGCCAGCAAGGTGAAGACACCTTATATGGCGGAGAAGGTGATGATCTGCTTGATGGTGGTATTAACAATGACAAGCTTCATGGCGAGGCGGGTGATGACTTGTTGATGGGCGGACAAGGCGATGACTTACTTACCGGCGGGGAGGGAGCAGATACCTTAATGGGTGGTGATGATGCCGATTCACTTCATGGTGGTAGTGGCAACGACACGTTAATGGGAGAGCTGGGGGATGACACCTTATATGGCGAAGAGGGTGATGATTTACTAATAGGTGATGATGGTCAAGACACTTTATTTGGTGGAGCAGGACATGATCAGCTATTAGGCGGTAAAGGTGCTGATGAATTAACGGGTGGCGAGGGTAATGACTATCTGCAAGGCGATGAAGGTCATGACGTGCTATCTGGTGGCCAAGGGAATGACACAATAGTTGCAGGTAGCGGTGATGATGTATTGCAAGGTGATGAAGGCGATGATCTTTTACTGGCAGGCACGGGAAATGATGCGCTTGCAGGCGGAGACGGCAATGACAAACTATTTGGTGAGCAAGGAAACGACACCCTAAGCGGTGGCGATGGCAACGATGAATTACATGCGGGTAGCGGTGACGATGTACTAACTGGTGGCACAGGTGACGATGTGCTTTTTGGTTACTCAGGTGCCAACTTACTTGATGGTGGTACAGGTAACGACACCATTTATGGCGGTAGTGATAGCGATACGATTATCGCTGGCGAAGGGGATGACTTGGTATATGCCGAATCAGGTGATGACAAGATTGATGGCGGATTAGGTGATGACGCTTTATATGGTGGCGATGGCAATAACATTATAGATGGCGGAGAGGGCCACGATACCATTTTCGCTGGAGATGGTGATGACAGCCTAACCGGTGGCAGCGGTGATGACACCATTTACTCTGGAGATGGCAAGAACAGCATAGATGCTGGCGAGGGTAACGATACTGTTTATGCTGGTACTGGTGAAGACAATATTGATGCTGGTAGTGGTGATGATGTGGTATTTGCTGGCGGTGGCAATGACACTGTGATTGCAGGAGCGGGTCACGACACCATATACGCTGGCGCTGGTGATGATGTGTTAGCTGGTGGTGAGGGTGATGACACTATCTACGGCGAAGATGGTGATGATCTCATTAGCGGCGGTGGAGGTAACGATACCTTGTATGGTGGGGCTGGGCGCGACAGGCTCGAAGGCGGCAGCGGAGATGACAGCCTTAGCGGCGGCGAAGGCGATGACATTTTGTTATCAGGTTCAGGTAATAACTTTGTTGATGGAGGCCAAGGTGATGACAATATTACTGCTGAAGATGGTGATGACGTACTCATTGGCGGTGATGGCATTGATAGCATAATCGCTGGGGCGGGCAATGATATCGTGGATGCAGGCTCTGGTAACGATAGCATTGACGCTGGAGAGGGTAACGATACTGTTTATGCCCAAGGTGGTGACGATACTGTTGTTGGTGGATTAGGTAATGACTTACTTCACGGTGGTGTTGGTAATGATCATCTTGATGGTGGAGAAGGCGATGATGCTCTTTATGGCGATGACGGTGTCGATACGCTTGTTGGCGGATTGGGCAATGACATGCTTGATGGTGGAGCCGGAGCTGACATTCTTCAAGGGGGCGAAGGTAACGACACTTTAATTGGTGGCGCAGATGATGACAAATTATCAGGTGGAGTTGGCGACGATATTTTAGTCGGTGATGGCGGTGATGATGTGTTATTGGGTGAGGCGGGCGATGACACCATCTATGCAGGTTCAGGCGCTGATATCCTTGAGGGCGGTGATGGTAACGATAAGTTATATGGCGGTGCTGGTAACGACGAGCTAAGAGGCGGTGCTGGTTATGATGAGCTTTATGGCGGTGCGGGTAACGATACCCTATATGCGGAAAACGAAGCGGGTCTACTTGCCGGCGGTGAAGGTGATGATCGCTTAATAGGCGGTACCGCAGACGATCAGCTTTATGGTGATGCTGGTAACGATACGATTACGTCAGCCGAGGGTAATGATTTAGTTTTCGCTGGTGAAGGTAACGATAATGTCGATACGGGTATCGGCAATGATACTGTTTTTGCTGGCGGTGGTGACGACATCATAGATACCGGCGACGGCGATGATAAAGTCTTTGGTGAAGACGGCAGCAACACTATTAATACTGGGGCGGGTAAAGACGAGATCTACGGCGGTGTGGGGGCTGACACGGTATTTGCGGGCAGTGATGACGATGTAATCTATGGCGGTGACGGTAACGATAATCTGCATGCTGAGGGCGGAGATGACTTTGTCGATGGCGGCACTGGTGATGATGCTATTAGCGGTGGCCTTGGTGTCGATACATTATTTGGTGGTGATGGCAGTGATACCATTAGTGGTGATGAGGGCAACGACTTACTGTTCGGCGGTGAGGGCAACGATAGCCTCAGTGGTGGTGAAGGAGACGATCAGCTTTATGGTGAGGGCGGTAACGATACCCTAGCGGGTGGTGTGGGTGACGACCTGCTATTTGGTGGTTCAGGTAAAGACAAGCTAGATGGCGGTGACGGAGATGATCAACTCTTTGGTGATGACGGCAACGATACTATCGTCGGCGGTTTAGGTACCGACTTTATTGATGGTGGTAGTGGTAATGATGATATTGATGGCGGTGAAGGCGACGATATTCTTTTAGGCGGCGATGGTGATGACACCATTGCTGGTGGTGCTGGAGCAGACAAGCTATTTGCGGGAAGCGGTAATGATCACTTATTAGGTGGTGATGGTAATGATGAGCTGCACGCTGAGTTTGGTGATAACACTTTAGATGGTGGCGAAGGTGATGATGTATTGTATGGCGGCGCGAATAACGACACCTTAATTGGCGGTGAAGGTAAAGATTATATTGAATCACACCAAGGTCATAATATCGTTGATGGTGGTGCAGGTGAAGATATCATTATTACTGGCAGCGGCAATGATCAAATCGCAGGCGGCGACGATAACGATAGTATTGCAGCGGGTAACGGCCATAACGTCATAAGCGGTGGTGCAGGTGATGACAATATAGTTGCCGGCAGTGGCAATGACATCATAACCGGTGACGATGGCAAGGATACTATTCACGCTGGCGAAGGTAATAATCAAATTAGTGGTGGCAGCGGAAATGACAGCATTGTAGCAGGTAGCGGCAACGATATAATTTCGGGCGGAGAGGGCAATGACACCATCAATGCAGGCAATGGCGATAACCAAATAAGCGGTGATGATGGCAACGATACCATTGTTGCCGGTGCGGGGAGCGACATTATTGCTGGTGGAGCCGGTGATGACTCGATTCGAGCCGGCGATGGGCATAATACTATTACAGCTGGACTTGGTATTGACTCAGTAATTGCGGGTTCTGGTAACGACAATATTTCCGGTGGCGATGGCAATGACGTCATTGATGCTGGTGCCGGCGATAATGTATTAAGCGGTGATGCTGGCAATGATACCTTGGTCGCTGGTGGCGGAAATGACGTGCTTAGTGGCGGCGAGGGCAATGATAATCTTAATGCTGGTGATGGTAACAATGAGCTTTCAGGTGGCGTTGGAGACGATAAATTAGTCAGCGGTTCCGATGCTGATTTACTAGACGGTGGTGACGGTAATGACTCTCTATCATCGGGTAGCGGTAACGACCAACTCTTTGGTGGTGCTGGTAACGACACGCTAAGTGGCGGCTCAGGCGATGACATGCTGTATGGTGAAGCTGGAAACGATAAGTTAACCGGTGGCGGCGGTCATGATCAGCTGTTTGGCGGTGAAGGTAATGACAAACTAATTGGTGGCGGGGGCAATGACCAACTGCATGGTGATGCAGGCCATGACCAATTAAGTGCTGGTAGCGGTAACGACTTATTATTTGCCGGAGAGGGGAACGACACCTTAGATGGCGGTAATAATGATGATGAATTATATGCGGGCAGCGGCGATGATAAGCTAACGGGCGGCAGTGGTAGCGACAGCTTATTTGGTGAGGCTGGTAGCGATACCTTAGACGGTGGAACTGGCGCTGACTTAATGTTTGGCGGCAGCGGTGACGACACCATAGTATTTGACCGAGACGACTTTGGCAGCAACGCCGATGGTAGCATGAACAGTGACAGCTTTAGCTACGATGGCGGTGACGGTTTTGATGTGCTGCAAGTTTCAAGTAGCAATAATGAAATTATTGATATGACAGGTGCCGGCATTCAAAACATGGAGGCCTTTATTGTTGAAGATGGCGTCACTGATATTCAGTTGATGTTGTCGCTCGATAAAATCTATCAGCAAAGTGACGGAGACGGCATTGCATCGAACGATGCTGATGACCCGTTTGAAAATAACTTCTTAGTTGTCGGTAGCGAGAACTTAGATTTATCGGGTGGAAATTGGAGTCAATCTGAAACCATGCTAACCAGCCAAGATATGGATGATGAACTGCGAGAAAAGTATGAAGCTGAAGGTGTCGATATTGACACCCTACAAGGCTTTATCTTCTCTAGTGACGAGGGCGATGTCGTCATTTGGAGTGATATCGACCTGTCAGATATCTCGCTCAATGACGAAGCCCTAGGTTAGCAAGCAAACTAGGTTGCCATGACATTTTGCCCTGCGGTTAGCCAAAGCAAAAAGGCGAGGGCAAAAATGATGGTTAGGCTGATCCCAATGATATAGAGAAAGCCTTTTTTGCCTTGTTTTAACGGTATTCCGTTATAGTTAAGAAAAAGCGCCCAAGCCAGTGAAAGTAATATTGGCAGAATGAAAAGTTTAGTCATATCTAAGCGCTCCGTAGTCATACTTATCTTTAGTAGAATATTGAAAAGTATAAAGTAAAAAGGCCGCAATTGCGGCCTTTTTGTTGTTAGAGAACGGAGTATTAGCTACGAACTTGCTCTATTTGCTCGGTCTCTTGAGTATAAAACTGCTGCTCATCCAGCTGGCCTTCAGACTTACCGATCACAACCGCTGTCATCATGTCGCCTGTCACGTTAGTTGCCGTACGGATCATATCGATAATACGATCAACTGCTGCAATAAAGGCGATACCTTCAAGTGGCAAACCCACAACACCCAATGTCACCGTTAGCATAACCATTGCACTACCTGGAACGCCGGCAGTACCAACTGAAGCCACAGTCGCTGTAACAGCAATTAGCATGTAATCGGTCATATCAAGTGGAATACCATAAATCTGTGCGATAAAGATTGCCGCAATAGCAGGGTAAATGCCGCCACAACCATCCATATTCATGGTCGCACCTAATGGTAATACAAACGAGCCATAGCGCTTAGACACGCCCATGGATTCTGTACAGCGGGTACTTGCCGGCAAGGTGCCAAAGCTTGATGCTGTAGTAAATGCCACCATTTGCGCTGGAATGGCCTTACGGAAAAACTGCACAGGGCTTAGCTTGGCTGCAAATTTAACTAGGCCACCGTAAACAAAAATAATATGAATAAGCGCAGCTAAGTAAATGGCACCAATAAACTTACCTAGTGGCAGTAAAGTTGATAAACCATATTCGCCTACCACCCAAGCCATTAAACCAAACACACCAATAGGAGTGAGTTGTAAAACCATGCGAGTCAGCTGGAACATCACTTCTGCACCCGCTTCAATAGTGCGCTTTAATGGCTCGGCTTTTTCACCAACTTTATTAATTGCGATACCAATAAGCGCTGCGAAGATGATGATCTGTAAAACCTTACCCTCAGCGAGTGAGGCAAACGGATTGACTGGGATCATGTCTAACAACACTTGGGCAAATCCCGGTACGTTACGTTCGCGCACTTCAGTTGCCACTAGCTCCATTGAACCGCCCATATCAATTACTGAGCCAATAGTTAGGCCTATAATTGAAGCAATAGTGCCGGTAAACATAAACATGGCTAAGGTTTTAAAGCTGAGTCTTTTAAGGCTGACTTCAGAGCCTAGAGAGGTAATACTAACTACGATGGCACAGAAAATGAGCGGTGCAACCAACATTTTAATTGCACTAATAAACAGGTCGCCTAATGGTTTTAGTACGGTTGCCGACTCACCAAAAATGACACCAACACCGGCGCCTAGGATAAAGGCAGCTAATACTTTCTGCCAAAACGGGATATTTTTAATTGTTTGCCACATTATCAAAATTCCAAATATTTTATATTTCTTTAAACAATTTCATATGGATGAGCGCTTGCTTATTGCATAGTCTAGTCTGCCGATAATCACCCATAAACACTATCGAGATTTACATTTAGTTACCCAATAGTCTTATTCTATAGATAGTGTTACTTGCATCACAAACCGATTTAGTTATAACTTATCGTAATATAAGAGTTTGTTTTAATAACTTTAAAATTTAACCCTGTTGCAACATGGTAAGTGTTTTGTCGGTGCAAGTGTAAAAAATTAAGTAAATTCACAGAATAATGAAATTTTGTCGTTTTTAGCTTGTCGATAAAGCAACTGAGTGTGGATAAAAAATGTTACTAAAACAGATAGCTTTTTAATCCTTTATTTTAAATATCATCGCTGGTTGTTTTTTCTGATGTGGGTAATACTAGGCGCAATATTAAGCTAGTTAGAATTAAGCAAGTCAGAAAACAACGAGCTGTTAATTAAGGAGAGCGTCATTGAAAAAATGGATATTAGCTGCAGCTGTGAGTGCGGCATTAATGGGCTGTGCAGGGCAACAACAGAACGAGTCTAACTTACCTGCAGGGGTTAAGTTAATTGAAAGCGTTTCTTTTAGTGGTGATCAGGTAGGGATCCCTTACCGTAAGTACCAGCTTGCCAATGGCTTAACGGTTGTTTTGCATGAGGATCACTCCGATCCATTAGTTCATGTAGACGTGACTTATCATGTAGGTTCAGGTCGTGAACTAGAAGGCCGCTCAGGCTTTGCTCATCTATTTGAACACATGATGTTCCAAGGCTCGCAAAATGTTGGTGATGAGCAACACTTTAAAATTATTACTGAAGCGGGTGGAACGCTAAACGGCACCACCAATACCGACAGAACTAACTATTTCGAAACGGTACCCAACAACCAATTAGAAAAAATGCTTTGGTTAGAATCGGACCGTATGGGCTTTTTCTTACCTGCGTTAACAGAAGAAAAGTTTGAAGTTCAAAGAGAAACAGTCAAGAACGAGCGCGCTCAGCGTATCGATAATCGCCCTTACGGTCGTATGGGTGAGCGCTTTAACCAAGCATTCTATCCTCAAGGTCACCCCTATTCATGGCCTGTAATAGGCTGGCCAGAAGATTTAAACCGTGCAGATGTTGAAGATGTGAAACATTTCTTCCAGCGCTGGTATGGCCCTAACAATGCTACCTTAACAATCGGTGGTGACTTCGATGAAATGCAAACACTAGCATGGGTTAATAAATACTTTGGTGAGATCCCTGCGGGCCCTAAAGTCGATGCGCCAGTTAAAGAACTTGTCACCTTAGATGAAACTCGCTACCTATCTATGGAAGACAGAGTTCACCTGCCACTGCTTCGTATTGGTATGCCTACGGTCTATGCGCGCCATGAAGATGAAGCTGCCCTTGATTTACTCTCTAATATTCTCGGCGGCGGTAAAACATCACTGTTTTATAAAAACCTAGTTAAAGACGGCCTTGCAGTGCAAGCGGGCGTAAGCCATCCATGTCAGGAGCTTGCCTGTCAGTTCTCTATGTATGCGCTAGCGAACCCTGCTCGTGGTGGCAACTTAGCTGAAATTGAGCAAGCCATGCAAGACTCGATAAAAGAGTTTGAACAGCGTGGTGTAACCGATGACGATCTTGAAAAGGTAAAAGTTAACTTTGAAGCAGGCACTATTTTTGGCTTGCAAAGTGTGCAAGGAAAAGTGTCTAGCTTAGCCTTTAACGAAACTTTTTCTAACAATCCAGACATGATAGGCTTTGACTTAAAGCGCTACGCAAACGTTACTAAAGAAGACGTGATGCGGGTGTTTAATAAGTATATTAAAGACAAGCCGATGGTAGTCATGAGCGTGGTACCGCAAGGTCAGCTACAGTTGATTGCCAAACCGGATACCTTCACACCAGCAGTTGAAAAAGTTGCTGCAGTTGCGGTTGAAGGCCTCGATGTTAAACCACAAATCGTGTCATCGTTTGATCGCAGTGTTATCCCGGCAGAAGGTCCTGCGCCTGTGTTGACAATGCCTGAACTATGGCAAGGTGAGCTTGCAAATAAGATTGAAGTTATCGGCACAGAAACCAGCGAGACACCAACAGTTGAAATCGTAATTTACCTGAACGGCGGTCACAGATTACTTGATGTGGACCAAGCTGGCCTTGCCGGCATGACTGCGGCGATGATGAATGAGTCTAGCCAAAAGCGCAGCGCTGAAGAGTTAACTCAAGCGCTAGAAATGCTCGGCAGTAATGTTAGTTTTAGTGCTAGCGGTTACCAAAGCCAAGTTCAAATTTCATCGCTAACGGCAAACTTAGATAAAACCATGGCCATTGTGCAAGAAAAGCTGTTTGAGCCAGGTTTTAAAGCAGCCGACTTTGAGCGGGTTAAGCAGCAAAAGTTACAACATCTGCAACGTGAGCTTACTGAGCCCAACTATTTAGCCTCAACGGCATTTAGTGAGTTGCTTTATGGTAAAGACAGCCCATTTGGCATAAGTAGCGGCGGTACCCTTGAAACGGTGTCTGCTATGACGTTAGAGGATGTAAAAGCATTCTACAAAAAGCAGTACACTGCGGGTAATGCACAAATCGTTGCCGTGGGTAATTTAAATGAAGCGCAAATGCTCACAAAGCTTGCTAGGCTTTCTACTTGGAAAGGCGCTGCAACGCCACGCCCTGAGCTTGCAGAGTTGCCTAAAGTTGATGGCGGTAAAATCTATATTGTTGATAAGCCTGAAGCGGCGCAGTCTGTGATTAAGATTGGTAAGCGTGGTCTAAAATATGACGCAACCGGTGATTTCTTTAAGTCATACTTGATGAACTACCCACTCGGCGGTGCGTTTAACAGTCGCATCAACCTCAATCTTCGTGAAGATAAAGGTTACACCTATGGTGCAAGAAGTTACTTTACTGGTGGCCCAGAGCAAGGTTTCTATCAAGCAACGGCGAGTGTACGTAGCGATGTAACCAAAGAAGCGCTAGTGGAGTTTATTAAAGAGATCAACGCATTCCAAAAAGAGGGCATGACAGAGAAAGAACTTAACTTTATGAAGAGCTCTATTTCACAGTCAAAAGCACTTGATTATGAAACGCCGTATCAAAAAGCGGGGCTAATGCGTAATATTCAGCGCTATAATTTGGATGATAATTACAGTGAACAACAGACTGAAATTACCAATGAAATTAGCCGTAATGAGTTGAATCGATTAGCTAAAGAGCAGTTGAATTTAGACGATATGGTTATTTTGATTGTGGGTGACCGCGCCAAAATAGAGTCTGAATTATCAACACTTGGTTATCCAATTCAAGTTTTACAGTTGTAAAAGCTTGATCTAGACCATATATCCGGGAGATGGTGTCAGTTCTGTGGCATCATCTCATCGTTTATTATGTTGGCAGTTAAATAAACGCTAATTTGGTACGACTTGAAATTTAAGTTGGCTATGGCGGGTCTGACTGACATGCTATTAAAGTTAGAGTCACGTACTAGAGAGTAATATATTGAAATCTTTCAATGAATTGGTAGGCAAACTGTCGGATACGGCAAGTCGTCAGGCGTTAAAGTCAATGCAACGTGGCATTGAGCGTGAAGCGTTAAGAATTGAAAAATCTGGCCACTTAGCCCAGGATAAACATCCACAGGCGCTGGGTTCGGCATTAACGCATTCGCGGATCACCACTGATTACAGTGAATCACTACTTGAGTTTATTACCCCAGTTTTTGAAGATATCGATGAATTAGTCGAAGATCTGACTCTGACTCATGCCTACAGTGTACGTCATTTAAATGGTCAGCGTTTATGGCCAGTGAGTATGCCTTGTTATTTAGGTGACGCCGGCGATATCCCTATCGCTGATTACGGCAGCTCTAATACCGGACAAATGAAGCGACTATATCGAAAAGGCTTAACTTATCGATACGGTGCGCAGATGCAAATTATCTCCGGAGTGCACTTTAACTTTTCTGTGTCAGATCAGTTATGGGACCGACTCTATGAGCTTTCAGATAAGTCATTAACGCTTGAAGATTTTATTTCAGAGTCTTACTTTGGGCTAATCCGAAATTATCGCCGCTTAGTATGGGTGTTGCCGTATCTATTCGGTGCATCGCCAGCACTTTGTAGCACCTTTATTCAAGATCCTAAGACCAATAACTTCCCGTTTGAAGTGATTGGCAATGGTACCTTGTTCCTACCTTACGCAACGTCTTTGCGTATGAGTGACTTAGGTTATACCAACCAAGAGCAAGATAACCTGAACATTAGCTACAATGGCTTACCTTGTTATTTAGAGGGCATGAAGTCAGCGATTAATATGCCGTCAGCTAACTTTGCTAAAATCGGTGTCAAAGTTGATGGCGAATATCGCCAGCTTAATGCCAATATTTTGCAAATTGAAAATGAATTTTATTCGCCAATCCGTGCAAAACGAGTTGCTAAAGGCAATGAGAAACCATCAGAGTCTCTGGCTCGCGCAGGTGTTGAATATATTGAAGTACGTGCATTAGACGTTAATCCATATAGCTCTGTGGGCATTGAGAAGTCACAAATTCGTTTCTTAGACTTATTCTTGCTTAACTGTTTATTACAGCCATCTAAACCTACAGATGCCGCTGAAGAAGCAGAGATTTCAGCTAACTTAAACTCTGTTGTGTTAGAAGGCCGTAAACCTGGGCTAATGCTTTCCCGCTCTGGTGAAGAAGTGAGTCTTAGCAGTTGGTTAGAGTCATTATTTGGCGATTTAAAAGAGATTGCTAAGCTACTTGATGATAAGCAAGATGATTACCAAGTTGCTTTAGCTAAGTGGCATAAAGCCGTTGATAATCCAGATGAAACCCTATCAGGCCAAATCATCAAAGGTTTGAAAGAAGATCAAATCGATCACAGTGACTGGGTTTTACAACTTGCTGAAGAGTATCATCAACAGCTAAAAGCGTATCCGCTATCAGATGCCATGACTGCTCGCTACGAGCAAGATGCAAAAGCATCACTCGCCAAACAAGCGGCTATCGAAGCTGAGCCAAGTGTCAGTTTCGATGAGTTTCTTGCTGACTACTTCAAGGTTTAACCTGAGTGGTTATCGGCACTAAAAGGGTCTGCACATTCGCTGCATTGTTATTGCTAATATCAGGTTGTGCATCGCAACCTGATACGAGCAATCAATGCGGTATTGTATCAACATTTTCAGAGCCCGATCGCCAAGCAAACATTTACCGGGTCGTTGTCACACACCTCGATGGTAAACCGGTTATCTCACAGCCTAATTACCGTTTAACTCCTGGGTCTCATACTTTTATTGTTGCGGAGCTTATTGATGCACCCAGCTTGAAGGTAAAACTGAGTGCCCGCACGCCGAAAGAGTTGACGGTAAATGTTAGCCACAATGAGCGTTATCATATTGGCGCTAAGTTTAATGTCGATAAAGTTTACCGTGGCAACGATAAAGGTTTTTGGCAGCCAGAAGTCTGGCAACAAGAAGCCTATGAGTGTGAGTATCCTGAGCCCTTGTAATGAGTATTGTAAATTGCTTGCCTCTGCTTGATTTGTAACACAATTTAACCAAACCTCAATTGCATCTTCTACTTATCAATGTGACACTATGATTTTGCTATCACTGTCTGTTGGTATCCCCTTTTATGAAATGGCCTGCATTAATTGCGACTGTTATTCTAGCTAGCTTGTTAACTGGCTGTGCAACTCCTCCACCAAAAGATCCTGAGAACCTTTGTTCTATTTATACAGAAAACCGTTCTTGGTATAGCGCTGCTAAAAATACCCGTGAAAAGTGGGGCGTACCAGTGCATGTGCCGCTAGCTATGATGTATCAAGAAAGCTCGTTTAAGCATAATGCTGCGCCGCCAATGGAGTACTTTTTAGGCTTTATTCCAATCGGCCGTGCAAGTTCAGCTTATGGGTATGCCCAAGCTAAAACCATGACCTGGGATGATTACGTTAAAGAAACCGGTAACTCATGGTCGAGTCGCAGTAACTTTGATGATGCGATGGATTTTATGGGTTGGTTTATTTACAAAACTCACAAAATAAACGGTGTATCTAAATGGGATGCCCGTAATCAGTATTTAAATTATCACGAAGGCTGGGGTGGCTATCAGCGTAAAACCTATAATCAAAAAGCTTGGTTGATTAAGGTTGCCGGTAGAGTTGATGCCCGTTCAAAACGCTATGCTGCACAATACCGGCAGTGCCAAGAAGATTTAGATTCGTCCTGGTTATGGCGACTATTCTTTGGTTAGTCGATAGCCGTTCATCCATACCATACAAAACATTAAAGCCTCTGCAATGCAGAGGTTTTTTTATGGCATTACTATTAATCTTTTTCTATCGCGACCGATAGTATGTAGACGAGTTGTTAAAATGATTTTATTCTGCAGCTGAAATTACTACGCCAATAGATGGAACCTATATGCAAACAAGTTATGACAATAAACTGCAATTGAAACTGACACTTCCTATGCTTGGTATTGCCATCATAGCGACTTTCACTTTGCTGTTTTTTTTCCCTGCAACTATCAGTAAATCGGATGTGCTGCTGTTGCTTGTTATCACGGCAACAGCTCAGTTTGGCGTTTCTTGGTGGCAGTGTCGTAAGTTAATCAGTTTACGTTTGGCTAAGCTGCAGCAATATTTGGCACTTGTAGTGAGTACAGAGCAAGCGCCAGAAGGTCGAATTGTTGACAATGCTAATGATCAATTGGCACATATCTCAACCAGCTTGTGTGATTTTATTGAGGGCTTAAAAGATGTGCTGGATAAAATACGTAATGATGCCGAAAGTTTTCGCCAAGGTTCGGAGCAACTGTCGGAGCAGATGACTTCAGCTGAATCATCAGTTGATAAAAGCGTGACTGAAAACGAGCAGATAAGTTTAAGTCTGACTGAAATTGATAACACAGCCCTAGAATTAACGGGCAATGCACAAGAGCTCAAGTCGACATCGACTCAAGCTAATGAATTGCTGCAATTAGGCACAAGTGATGCGCTTAGAAACCAGCAGTTTATGCAGGAGTTTACCCAAGGTATTGAAAGCTTAGTAAGCGACCTGGATATCTTGCACCAAGACAGCTTTAAAATTGGTAATGTACTTGAAGTCATTAAAAGTATTGCCGAGCAAACTAATTTACTGGCATTAAACGCTGCTATTGAGGCTGCGAGAGCGGGTGAGCAAGGGCGGGGATTTGCCGTTGTTGCTGATGAAGTCAGAGCGCTTGCCCACCGGACTCAAGAATCAACGGTTGAAATTCAAAGTATTGTTGAGGGCTTTCAAGCTAAAACCAGTCAGGCCGTGGCAGCTATTGGTGAGAGCCAGAAGGAGAGCCAAGAAAGCCTATTGCAGTGTGACAGAGTCTCTAGCGCTTTTAGCGAGATAGATAGCGCCTTTAACCAATTAGATAATTTGGCTGGTGAGATCCGCCATAGCATTGAGGGCCAGCAAAACGCGACGTCCAGCATTAAAGACCGAGCAACAGAAATCGCGCGCTTAAGCCAAGATGTGCATTCAAGTTTAAAAACCATTTCTGAACAAGCATTCGAGCAAAAGCAAACTTCAGCTATGCTAGAAAAAGTACTTAACCGGATCTGTGTGTAGCTATCTTTTAATAGCTGATTACTCGGTCGAATTTTGCTTAAGGCGTTTGTTTTGGTACATCATTTTATCGGCGGCCCTAAAGCTGGCATCTAAATGCCCTTGGTAATTGGCAATGCCATAGCTAAAACTGATTTTTTCAGTGCTTAACGTCTCGGTGTGTGAGCCTGAATGAGAAATAGCCATTTGCTGATTAAATAATGTTTGTTGTAATTGCTGTAAATCCGCTTCGATTTGGGCTTGCGGACCATGGCAAAGGGCAATAAATTCGTCACCGCCATAACGAGCGATAAGGTGTTTTTGATGCCAGCTTTGCTTTAAGGCTGTGGCAAAGGTTTGTATTGCTTTATCGCCTACAAGGTGGCCATAATTATCGTTAATAACCTTTAAGTTATCTAAGTCTAATATAATTAAATAGCTGCCGAAGTGCGGCTTAATTTTCCACTCTTTCACCCCTTGTTCAAAACGCTGACGGTTATAAAGCTCGGTTAGACTGTCATAGTTTGCTAAAAGATTAATTTGGCGTGTTTTCTGATAAAGGGCAATGGCGTTAGCTGCTTCATGGGTCAATATGGCGACTAGGTTTCTGTCGTAATGACTAAATGCTCTGGCTCTAGCACTATCTAAATTCAGCATGCCATAAAGCACGCCATCAATATGAATTGGACTAGATAGGGTGGAGCGAATCGGGTACAGAGGGGCGCTTGAGAACATTTTTTGCTCAGTCGTTGATAAGCTGCTGTGGGCATTGATACTGGCCATATCATCAATAACAACCACTCTGTCGCACTTGCCTTTTGTTAGTTTGTATTCAAACGATTGTTCGAGATTAAACTGCACACTTCTAAGCTTTTCGATATCAATGCCAATGGTCGACTCAAAATGCAACTCGCCGGTTCGGCTATCCACTTTGATAATTGAACCCATTTCTGCGCCATCTATACTACTGACTGCTTTCTTTAATAGTGCATCAAGAAATGCACGTTCATCTTGGTATTGATTAGCAATATTAACCAGCTCAAAGGTCGTGTCATTAACATGAATGACTTGCTGCAAGTGCTCCCAGAGTCGATTGAGACGGCCTTGATGAAAGTAGTAACTTAAGCTATATCCAAGCAGGTAAATAATGGCGACAAGTATGAGATTAGCCACTGAGTTGGGATTATTACTGATACTAAAAAACACGGCCCACACGATTAACAGCAATAACATAGGGACGCCTAAAAGCGCGAGATGCGTTTTTAGATCGAGGGAATCTATCTTCTTTTTCTTTAAGCTGTCTTTAATGGGCGTCATGAATATCCTTATTCGTAAACTCACCGTGGTACAAAGTCGCTTTTGTTGCTAAGGCTAGCACCTAACCTCTAATTCATAATAAGAAAAAAAACGCCATCTGACAAAGTTGTGGTGCTCTCAAGTGGCTTATTTATCAGAACTTTCGAGTATGAATGCTACTTTTTTATAATAACTACACATTATTTACTGCTGATTAAGTGACCGTTTACATCACAAACCTAGACAAACAAGCCGATAAAAATACGAATTCACTATTTTGCCGATTTGTTATACATATGTATGAATAAGTTATTTGCAGTTATGCTAAAGCTTAGGGATAATTGCCGCGCAGGCTTGGGGGAAGTCTGTTTACTAAGTGCGCTAAATATCATTATAATGCGCGCAAATATAATAATGTACCGCCCTACTCAAGGACTTAAAATGAGCAAACCATTTGTTGCAGTATTAATGGGATCTGATTCAGATCTGCCTACAATGCAAGCCACCCTCGATGTGCTTAAAACTTTCGAAATCGACTTTGAAGCAAAAGTAACTTCAGCGCACCGTACGCCTGCTGCTACACACGCTTATGTAACCGATGCAGAAGCGCGTGGTTGTAAAGTCTTTATTTGTGCCGCAGGTCTTGCTGCGCACTTAGCTGGTGCTGTTGCTGGTATTACTACTCGCCCAGTAATCGGTGTTCCAGTTGATTGTGGTCCACTACAAGGCCACGATGCACTATTATCAACAGTTATGATGCCTGGCGGCGTTCCAGTAGCTACAGTTGCTATTGGCAGTGCTGGTGCTAAAAACGCAGGTTACCTAGCTGCGCAAATGCTAGCAGTAGGTGATGATGCCCTTGCTGTTGCAGTTAAAGAAGAACGCGCTAAGTCGGCTGAAGCTGTACAAGCTAAAGACGCAGCACTTCAAGCAAAACTAGCTTAAGTTAGCCGGTCGATTCTATATTCGCCTGTTAGTGATGAAATACCGTTAAGTTAATTCTTAGCGGTATTTTTTTTGCCTGTTTTCCTATACTCAAGCCGAATGTGCCTTTTCAGAACATTAAGCTTTATTGCTTAAACTTAACTGCTTTAGTTTAACTGTTATCTTCACTTCCCATTCAAACCTTTTGTTTACTTAGTTGGAATCGCTAGCTTTGTCGAGCTGGTGCTAGACAAATCAAAGGCCTCAATGCAGACTAATGCTATTAGTACTCGTTAACCCTAGTGCAAGATAATCCATTTCGTGAAGGAAAAGCCCGTGGCACCATCTTTGTCTTCCGTTGAACCAGATAATCAAGTCGATTCTGATCAAGCCTTAATGTTGCAATATGCTGCTGGCAGTGCACGTGCATTTGAGGTGCTTTACCTAAAGCACAAAGGCCCGCTGTATCGCTATTTTGTTAGGCAGATCCATGATCAGCAGTTAGCAGAAGATCTATATCAAGATACCTGGAGCCGAGTGATAAAAGCGGCCAGCACTTATGAAACCAGCGCTAAATTTACCACTTGGTTATACCGTATTGCACATAACCTTATTATCGATCATGTCAGAGCAGTTAAGCCGGTAGATAGCTTTACTGAAGTGTTTGAGCCTGAACAAGATCATGAAGCGCACTTGGAGAGTGACAATGAAAACCTTGAGGCGCAACTGCTTGATAATCAAAAAGCTGATTTGCTTAAAGGCTGCGTTGCTAATCTGCCGCAAGTGCAAAAAGAGGCGTTTTTACTCAATGTTGAAATGGGCTTTACTGCAGCCATCATTGCCGATATTGCAGGTGCCACATTAGAGGCGACTAAAAGCCGCATTCGCTATGCCTATAAAGGCTTAAAAGAGTGCGTTGATTTAAAGTGGCAAGGAGCAAGTCATGACTGATAAAGAACATGCTGCCATTGAAGAACAGATTAAATCTTTATATCAAAAAGGCGCAACTGAGCTGCCGCCAACATCGATCGATAACAAGATTTTAGCTCAGGCTCGTCAGCAGCTTGCCGAGCAAAATCAGAGCATGAGTGCTACTGGGCGAGTAAATAATCAACAAAGCCAATCTTTTTGGCGTCAATATCGCTTGCCGTTATCTTCTGCTGCATCAGTTATGGTTGTCGTTACGTTATTTATGCTCAATCCAACAATGGATAGCAATGATGGATTACAGCAAAGCGAGCCGATGCTGATGTCTGCACCTGAACAAACAGACTCTCAGCCGCAAATGATGCGTGCGATGCCTGATAAAGCGCCCGCTGCGAGTGTCAACGCTGAAGGTGAAAGCTTTGCTCAAGCGCCAAATACACTGAGTTTAACTGCGGAGTTAGATAAGGTTGAGCAACTTGTTGCTGCCAAAAATATTGAGCAGGCGCATACCGCGTTGCAGCAAATTGCGATGCAATGGCCAGAGATAAAAGATGAGCAAAGTGACTACCACCTGCGCTTTATGGCACTGCAAAAAGCGATAATGTCCGGGCATTAAGCTCTTAGCTTATAGCTTTCACTATGTCGCGAGTCAGATAGCAGCCTGCAATTGCAGGCTGTTATCGTTTAAAAATGCATGACAAGTATGTTGATTAAAGTCAGTGAACGATTGCTAGTAAATGGCAGTTAGTACAAGAGCGCCAAGGAGTTTTAGATAATAAATTTTCCCAACGAGCTTTATAGCCAACAAGCTACAGCGATTGCCACCAGTCCCATAATCCTAACGATGTATCTTCAAATAAATCTATGCCAAGCGCTGACTTGAGCAAATAAAGCAGTAATAGTCCAAATAACAACGACATCAAAATAAAGCCCAATACACTCAGGGAAAATAACGCCAAGGTTAATTGCTTTTCCTTACGACTCAGCGCGCGTTTATTGCGGCCAATTAGCAGTACATAGAAAAATCGCCAACCAACAAATGGCACATAAAAGCTGCCTCTGTTATCGATAAAATGTTTTTGCCAGCGGTTATCAATCAATGCCAAGCGCATATAACGCAGCTGTGACTCACTAAAACTATCTGCGCAGCTTTTTGGCATATTGTTTAGCGCGTTACATACTCTGGGGTCATCCTTGAGAGAAGGGCGCATATAATCAGGTGACATACAAACCTCTTAACTTCCTTATCTGTGAGATGGTCGCTGTATGCAGCGTTAGTGTCACTAAGTCATTGTTAGTGCTTAACTGCATACTCTTGTATTTAGCTTAGTTGCTTATTTTTTGTTTAATGTTTTTTTGCATACGACTTTACATATTTGCTAATACTTAATAGCGAATAATTTGCTGATGCTTTATCAAAAGTTTGCTACCTTGTTGGCCTGAAAGATTTTGCCCGAATAAAGGCATTACCCGAATAATAACAATAGGATTGCTAGCTAGATGAAAATTCGTCATTCACTCGCATGCTGTATGCTTGCTCTCGGAACTTTGACTCTTTCCCCCACATACGCCTCAGAATCGACTCTTAAGCCCGGTTATTTTCGTGCGCCGGCGCTAAACGAGCAAACCTTAGTGTTTACCGCTGAGGGCGATTTGTGGACTCAAGCGCTGTCAGACACCCAAGCAAGACGCTTAACCAGTCTGCCGGCTGAAGAGCTTGGCGCAACCATCTCAAAAGACGGTCAGTTTGTGGCATACGTTGCCAATTATGAAGGCTCGTATGAAGTTTATGTTATTCCAATTAATGGCGGTCAAGCTAAGCGCGTTAGTTTTGAAAACAGCCGCGTGCGAGTACAAGGCTGGACAGCCGATGGCAAAGTGCTCTATGCCACAGATAATGCCTTTGGTCCTGCAAACTACTGGGTATTAAGAACCGTCGATCCACAAACCTTGCTCACAGAAGACTTGCCTTTGGCCGATGCCATTGAAGGGGCGATTGATGATAAAGGTGAATATGTTTACTTCACCCGCTTTGGTCTACAAACAACAGGCGATAACGCTAAAGTGTATCGTGGTGGCGCAAAAGGTGAGTTGTGGAAATTTAAACTTGGCAGCAAACAAGAAGCGACCTTGTTAACGGCTGCGCATCAAGGCTCTGTAAGACAACCTATGTTATGGGACTCTCGCCTTTATTTCGTTAGCGACAGCGATGGCAATGACAACATCTGGTCAATGGCAACGGATGGCAGCGATCTCAAGCAGCATACCCAGTACAAAGAGTGGCAAGTGCGTAATGCGAGATTAAATCAAGGCCGCATCGTATTTCAGCAAGGCGCCGATATTAAGTTGTTTGATATCAAAGCGGGTAAAGAGCAAACACTTGCGATAGACCTGATTTCTGACTTTGCCCAAAAGCGTGAGCATTGGGTAAAAGAGCCAATGAAATACGCAACAGCCACTAACTTATCGCCCAAGGCTGACAAAGTGGTGATCACCGCTCGCAGCCATGTGGCAATCGCAGGTACCGATGGCCAACGTTTAGTTGAAATTGCCTTACCAGGTCATAACCGCGTACGTAACGCAGTGATGAGCCAAGATGGTGCTTGGGTATACGGCATTAGCGATGCAACAGGGGAGCAAGAAGTGTGGCGCTTTGCGGCTGATGGTAGCGATAACGCCAAGCAGCTAACCAAAGATGGCAAAACCTTAAGACTCGATCTGCACTTGTCACCAGATGGACGCTACCTTGCTAATGACGATTATGACGGCAATGTATGGTTGTTAGATTTAAAGAAAGGCAGTAATAAAAAAATCATCACCCAAGGCGAGGGATTAGGCCCTTACGCCGATATCGTTTGGTCGGGTGATAGCCAATTTATCGCATTAACCAAAGCGGAAATGGGTAAAGCACGCCCGCAAATCGTGTTGTACTCATTGGATGATAACCGTGCAGAGTCATTAACCAGCGACAAATACGAGTCATTTTCGCCAAGCTTTAGCGCCGATGGTGATTGGCTGTATTTCTTATCAAACCGTCAGTTTGTGTCGACACCGACTTCACCTTGGGGAGACAGAAACCTAGGGCCAATGTTTGATAAGCGCACCCAAGTATTTGCCATTGCCTTAAATGAAGACGCGCGTTTTGCTTTTCAAAAGCCAAATGAGTTGCTATCTAAGCCTGCAAAAGCGGATGACGACGAGATTGAAACCGAAGTCGAGTGGAAAGGTTTAGCCAGTCGTTTATGGCAAGTGCCAGTGGCTGCGGGTAACTACAACTCGCTGCAAATGGCAGGTGATAAGTTTTATCTACTTGATACCACAACTAGCGGTAAATCGAGCTTAAAAGTGGTTAAGTTTGACCCGTTAAACCCTAAAGTTGACACCTTTGCTAAAGATGTTGGCGAGTATCAACTGTCTCAAGACTCAAGCAAGCTATTTATTCGTAAGCAGTCTAAGCAAGGCAGTGAAATGCTGATTGTTGATGCAGGCGATAAACTGCCTAAAGAGCTGACTAACGCCAATGTACAAACCAATCTATGGCAATTGGCGATTGATCCAGCGAGCGAGTGGCAACAGATGTTTGAAGACGCTTGGTTAATGCACCGTGACTCATTCTATGACAAGAGTATGCGTGGACTTGATTGGCAGGCAACCAAAACCAAATATCAGCCATTAGTCGACAGACTAACCGACCGCCATGAGCTTAATGATCTGTTTACGCAGATGATGGGCGAGCTAGATTCACTGCACTCTCAGGTGCGCGGTGGTGATGCACCAAAAGATGCCGATAAAGCAAAATCAGCCAGCCTTGGTGCACGTCTTGAGCAAACTAAGGCGGGAGTGGTCATTGAGCATATTTATCAGGGCGATCCAGAACTACCAGCACACGCTGCGCCGCTGGCGCAAATGGGCGTAAATGCCAAAGTGGGTGATGTGATTGTCGCAATCAATGCTAAGCCGCTCACTAATATTGCCGATGTGACTAAACTGCTGCGTAACCAAGAGGGTAAGCAAGTATTGTTAACCCTAAAGCGCGGTAGTAAAACCCATCAAACAATTGTTGAGCCAATTAGCCCATCTAAAAATGCTAAGTTGAGATATACCGACTGGGTGCAGCATAATAGCGCCAAAGTATCTAAAGACAGCGACGGCAAATTTGGCTACTTACACCTATACGCTATGGGTAGCGGTGATATCTCAAGCTTTGCGCGAGAGTTTTACGCTAACGTCAATAAAGACGGTTTAGTTATCGATGTGCGCCGTAACCGTGGCGGTAATATTGATAGCTGGATCATCGAAAAGCTACTGCGCAGAACTTGGGCATTTTGGGCGCCAACCCATGGCACGCCATCGGGCAATATGCAGCAAACCTTTAACGGCCAGTTAGTTGTTCTGACTGATCAGTTAACCTACTCTGACGGTGAAACCTTCTCTGCAGGCGTTAAGGCGTTGGGCATTGCACCATTAATTGGTAAGCAAACCGCTGGCGCAGGAGTGTGGTTATCTGGCCGAAACTCACTAACAGATAAAGGTATGGCTCGTGTGGCTGAGTATCCGCAATATGCAATGGACGGTAGCTGGATTATTGAAGGGCGCGGTGTCAGTCCTGATATTGAGGTCGACAACCTGCCATATGCCACATTTAGCGGCACAGATGCCCAATTAGATAAAGCCGTTAGTTATCTAAAAGACGCGCTTAAACAGCAGCCTGCACCTAAATTAGTACCGAAACCAATGCCAACTAAAGGCATGGCTGAGGATGTCCATAAAGCATTTTAATTTGAAGTGGATTTGAATTGTTGAGCTGATTGCGAGATAACCGCTGACTTCAGCTCATATAAACAAAAAGGCGCTATTAACTCGAATGTTAATAGCGCCTTTTACTTTCCATTTGGTATTAAATTGTCAGACGCTGATTAAGCTTATAATCTTCAAATCACAGTACTCCCAAACTCAAGGTGGCCATCTAATACCTGTCTTAAGTATCTGAACCGCGCATCAAATAGCTATTTTCAAACTATTTTCCTATCAAAGAATTAATTGTATAAAAATATTGAACATTATCTATGCAAGGCACTAAACTGGATGAAAAATAGCCCAACTAAATAAATGTGAGTTGTTATTAGGTAAAAGGGCTGTAGCTTAGATTTTTGTGCCAATTTAACAGGCTGTGGCTACCGGTTACTAAAGGGATGAGTATGACTGAAGAAAAAGCTGTGATCGCAAACGATGAAGCGAATTCGAGCGAGACTACGCCGCAGGAAAGCCCCAGTAAAAATAATAAAATTCGTAAAGCGACTAATATTATTTTAATCGTCGTAAGTTTTCTATTCGTGTTCCACCTTATTGCCGACCGATTTATTCCCTCCACCGATTTAGGCCGAATTCGTGGCTATGTTGTGCCGATTAGCCCGCAGGTTTCCGGTGAAATCATTGATATTTTAGTAGAGCCAAACACCCTAATTAAGCAGGGGGATGTGCTTGCTAAAATCAACCCGCAAGATTATGAAATTGCCCTGAATCAAGCTGAGCAGTCTCTTAAAAAGGCGGGGCAAAATGTAGGCGCGCAAACGGCGAATGTTGCCGCAGCGCAAGCTAAAGTGACCAACGCCCAAGCCAACCTAAAGAATGCTCAAGTGCAATCTAAACGTATCTTCACAATGGTAGATAAAGCGGTGATGTCACAGGCCGATGCTGACAATGCGCGGGCTGAACTCACTAAGGCTGAAGCCGGGGTTGCCAGTGCTAAGGCAGATCTTGCCAAGGCAGAAGAGCGTTTAGGCGCTGAAGGTGAAAATAATACCAACGTTAAATCCGCATTATTGAGCCTTGAGAAAGCCCAGCTTGATTTGGCGCGCACCTCTATTACCGCACCCACTGACGGCGTGGCGTCAAATTTCAGATTAAAAGAGGGTATTTACGCCAGTGCGGGTCAGCCGGTGATGACCTTTATCTCGTCGGAAGATGTGTGGATTGAGGCTTATTTTCGCGAAAACAGCCTAGGTAATATGCAACCCGGCGATGAAGTGGAATTTGCGCTGGATTACGCGCCTGGTGAAGTCTTTAAAGCCAAAGTGGGTAGCATTGATTATGGTATTGACTGGGGGCAGAGTGAACAAACGGGCAAGTTAGCACAGGTGTCTGGTCAAACGGGATGGCTGCGCCAATCTCAGCGCTTTCCGGTCACTATCGTGTTATCTGCTGATGAGGCGGTCGGGTTACGGCGCGTTGGTGGTCAAGCTGACGTGATTGTTTATACCAGCGATAGCAGTGTTATTAATCTATTTGGCAAGTTTTGGATCCGCTTAGTCAGTTGGTTCTCTTATGTCAGATAGTGACAACGCTTTGCTAAACACGGCTGTGGCGTCAGAGGAGGCCATTTACACGCGGCGGGTGTTACGCTTCACCTTAGGCATAGGTTTAGCTGTGGCGGTTTCTGCGATTTTTGCGTGGCCACTAGCCTTTATCGTGCCGGTATTTGTGGCTAAGTTTTTGGTTGATAGGCAAGAGCCTACAGTGCAAACCGTTTACGAGTTGCTTATTTCAATGATATTTACCATAGGGTTAGCTTGGCTGGTTAGCTTTGGGCCAACGCAATACCCTATGGTGTTATTACCACTATTGGCCATGATGATGCTATGGGGTTATTACCTATTTAGCGATCCACGCTGGAACTTCTTTGCCACTATATTCATTGTGGCGACATTACTTTTGCCTTACATGAGCTTGCTGCAACCGGGAGCCGCTATTTTAGTGGGGGTTGGTCTGAGCTTTTCGGGTGTGGTTGCGGTAACTATTTTTGCATTATTGCACGCGCTATTGCCCGATCTCTCGCCCAACAGAGAGCAATTAGCCAGTGCGGCACAAAGTCACGATGAACGCACTCATGAAGCGTTTAGGGCGTTGATTATTGCCTTTCCTGTGATTTGTTTCTTTTACTTTTTGGAGATCTCTGGCGCACTACTGACCATGATTTTTATTGCCATTTTGTCGTTGCAAGCAGCAGGGGCAAAAAGCATTAAGGTCAGTCTGTTTTTATTAATCACCAATGGTATTGGCGGCGCCTTGGCTATTGTGTTTTACAACATGCTTACCATAGTACCCGAACTGACTTTTTACATAGGGATGTCGATGCTAGCTGCCTTGTTGTTTGGGCAAAAGATATATGCCAATCCAGAAAAAGCGCCGCTTTATGCTGGTATCTTATCAGCATTACTGGTTGTGGTTGGCTCAACGGCATCTTCGACTGATAAAGACGTGGCAGTGAATTTTTACCTGCGGATCTTACAACTGTTTATGGTTGGCGTTTATATGATTTTCGCCTCTTTCTTTTTAGAGTCTCGTGATTGGAAGTTTCTTAAAAAGCGCAACAGCCTTTAGCACTCATCACTCGCTTAAGTGATGTTACAAGCACATTTGAGCAAAAGTGATAGTGATTAAACGGGTATCAAGCAATCGTTAAGCTTTGAGGTGATATATAACCTAATCAATAGCTTGATTATTGTGCTATACGTTAAGTGGCCAAAATCAATTAACAAATGTACTTGCTGTTTACTATCCATTTATAAGGATGAACCCATGTTCCAACTCAATACTTTTAAGTTTGCTGCAGTAGCCTTGCCTATCTTACTTACGGGCTGTGCTACAGGTGATACCCCTGAAGCGAAAAAGATGCACGCTAGAGAAGAAACCCAAACCGCTTTACAAGAGATCTACAGTGAGCATCCAGGAGCTAAATCAGCAGTAGCTAACTCAGTGGGATATGTTGTGTGTACCGGTAGCAATAGTTATCTGTTTGCACTTTCAACTGGCGGTGGAGTATGTGTATTACATGAGGGCAGTAAACGCTCTTATTATCGCTTTGCTACTGGCGGCGTTGGTGCAGGTATTGGTTGGAAGCAAGTGGCGTTTGTACAAGCATTCACTGAGCGTTCAGCATTAACGCGTTTTAAAGAGTCGGGTTACGAAGGCCAAGCGCAAGCAGAGGCGAGTGCTGAATATGAGGGCAGTGGTGAGCAAGCATCTGCAAATCAGTCGGTTGACGTTGCCGGTGTAAAAACTTACCAAGTGAACTTAATGGGCGCGGCGGCGCAAGCAACAGTGCAGGGCTATAAGTATTGGGAAACTGACTTTACAGATGACTTTATCGAAAATGATGCTGACTAAGTTAGTTTATGTCAGTCTGAGTTTTTATAAAGCGCTCAGGTGATTTCCGCTAGATTTAAAGCGAGGTGATTGTTAATCACCTCGCTTTTTTGCTTTATAAACGGTAATCAATAAAGACCTAGTATTTGACTTCAAAAGCTGTTTCGCTGCTAAGGCTGTTAGCAATAAAACAGTTGCAGTGCGCCTTATCATGCATTTTAGTTATCACGTCTTCACTGACTTCTGTTGCAAACTCGACAACTGGTTTAAGGACGATTTTACTTAGGTAAATTTTGCCTGCGGAATTTTTCCCTAGCTCGGCATAAGCCTTATCTTGGTAACTTAATATAGGTAAGCGCTTAAGGTGGGCAATCGTCAGAAAAGTCAGCATATGGCAGCTGGCAAGCGCGGCAAGTAAACTCTCTTCTGGATTGACTTTGTCACTTGAGCCACTGTACTCAGGTGCTGATGAGCCTTGAATCTGCTGACCACTACCAAAGCTGATTTTATGATCACGACTGAAATTTTGCGGCTCTGTTAATGGCTCGTTTGACGGGGACCAACTGAGGTCGATATTAAAACTCATAATGCGGACTCTTATGGTTGATAAAGCTACACAAAATCTGTGTAGTAGCCTAACTTTCATCAAGTCAGGCTACTCTCTAACTTATTATAGAGAGTTGATATTAATCAAATAAGCGTCATTAGTGAATCAAGATTAATAGGATATAAAGCACGCCCTATAAAAGATTCACTTATATTATTGGCTGCCTGTTTGAGGTGCGCAGCTTAAAGTGAGTCTTTGTTATTTATCGCGCTGGTGGTTGCCGCATAGGTCTGCATGGTGGCGACTTGTTGTTGCTGCGCTTTTATATCGACGGTTGCCGCTCGAGCTTGATCATTATTACTGAGGTAATGCGCAGTTACTGGAGAAATGTTGTTACTGTTGCCTGTGGCAACATTCGCCATGTCGGCATAGATTTGATATTGGACTTTAGCTTTTCTGTATTCAACATAAGCAGATGCTTTATCGCCATCGTTGGGTAATTCAGGCTTGGCGATAGGAGCGTTTTCAGTGCTCGCCATTGCACTATTTTTATTCTCTGTACTGCTAATGTCTGCAGCAGAGGGACTTTTAGCCGAAAGAGTAAGAGCTGTTGCACTTATGGTTACCGTGTCTTGGTGTTGATGGCCTTTTGTATTCGCGGCGTTATTAGCTGTTTGGCTGGCTTGATTAACGTCAGCTTGTGACCGAGGTAAAACGTTAGCGCTGGGTGCAGGGGGATTGCTGTTAAGCGGTGAATTAGCATGAGATACAAGCATAGCGCCTCTGATTTAGTTAGTAAAAATATCAATATATTATGCTAACGCTTTTTAATGCGCTAAAACTGTACTTAAGCTGAACGGAGTAAAAGTATTGAAATTTAATTAAAAAGTTGAGTTTCAGCGCAATAAAAAAGCCTTTTGCAAAAATGCAAAAGGCTTTTTCTTTATACTGTTATTTTCATAAGCGTTAAACGAACTGGTACTGGTTCATCACCACTAATACTGAGCTTAACAATGTGCTGATTGCCATTGAGTAAGGTAAAAACTTGGCGCGATAACTGAGTACTAAAATGACCAGTAAGCCTGCAAATGACAGCAGACCGAAAAACAAAATGCTGCCATAAGCGGCACCTTGAGTGGCTATACAACCCCAGAATGTGCCAGCAATACCAATCCAACCAGCAACATAGAGCGCTTTTGCTTGTTGCGGGTTAGGCGCTTTGGCAAACGTATCACGATAGTGCGAAAACATAGCCAGAGCTAATAATCCAAATGCGAGATAGCTAAATCCTAAAAGACTTAAAATCACGGCTTATGCTCCCTCTTTAGTCGCGGTTGAGGCATGGTTAAATCCCTCTTTTGGGCTGCGAACGGCTGCAGCCTTCTTTGGTCTGACAGCAGTTTTGTTGATGAGTTTCGTACGTGCAAAAAATAGTGCAGCGCCCATGAATACGCACATCAGGTCAAACCCTACTAACGGCCATTGCTGTAAATTAATATTATCAATTAAATTGCTGTTAGAAGTTAGCGCATTCAGCACTGGGATCGCGCAAAGACTCGCGCCGCCAAGTGCTAAGGCAAAGCGCCAAGCAGCTTTACTGCGATTAAAGCAGGCTAAAACACCTACTGCTGCAAGGGCAATGAAGAAGCAGTTAACTTCCCATTGAGCACGATTAGCAATATCAGTGGGTAATAGCCTATTGGCATAGAAAAATGCAGCCGTTGCCAGTGGTAGACCAGTAATAAAGGTTAGGTTTAAGCCTTCAACCAAACGCAACCCAAAGCTCGCTTTAGCACCTTGTTTAATCTGCTTTTGCTGCTTCTGGCGAATTTTAACCGCCCAAAGCAAGGTACCTGTGGTGATCATCGCGCAACCTAAAATGCCACTGATAAAGAATAGAGCACGTAACCAATGTTCTGCAAAACGGCCAGTATGCAGCGCAATGAGCACATCATAAGTATTTTGTGCGCCAGAATCAGGGTCAATGCCACGGCTAGTTAATTCACCTGTTACGCCATTGAAGCTAATAGCAGTGCGTCTATCGGTTACTGCTTCTTGAGTATCTCGGTAGAAGTTAATCTTACTATTTTGATCGCCAGGATTATTGATAACTACTTGCTTAATCGGTTCATCAGTCCAGATCTGCTTCACTTGTGGCAACAGTGTATTAAGTGAAACCAACTCGGCGTCAACGCCCACAGGTTTGACTTGCACGCGACTAGGGCTTAGCTGTTGTCGAAAAGATTTAGCATCGCCATCAAATGCCGTCATGACGCCCCAAGGCATGTACATCATCATTAAAGTGACAAGACCTGTGTAGGTGATCATCAAATGGTAAGGTAGGGCAAGCACCGAGCTGACGTTATGGGCATCTAACCAAGAGCGACTGCCTTTACCGCGTCTAAAGCTAAAGAAGTCTTTAAAAATACGTTTATGGATGACGATACCGCTAATAAGGGCTATCAACATAAACATGGTACAAAAGCCCACAATCCAACGGGCGATTTTAGCGGGTAGGTAATGTAAGTCGAAATGTAAGCGATAGAAAAAGTGACCACCTTTCGACTCTCTAACATCTGTGATTAGCTGATCACCGGTAAGCGGCGCAATATGTTCAACAAACTTACCGCGGCGCTGGCCCTCTTCTGGTTGAGTTTGCCAAGCGTAGCTAACATAAGGCTTACGATCGGTAGGAAAGTACACTCGCCAGTCACGAGCATCTGCAGCATGTTCAGCTAAATAACGCTGTGCTTTATCAAGTTCGCTAGCGACCTTGGTGCTGTCATATTGTTGGAAGACGTTTTTGTGTAACTCTGGTTTACTCCATAACGTCATTTCATAGCGGTAGTAACTTAATGTACCTGCAAAAAATACCAGTAGTAACACCCAACAAACGAGTAGTCCAACCCAAGTGTGCAGCCAAGTCATACTTCGGAAAAATGAATCTTTCATTGTTTAACCTATCGCTAGAATAAGCAGATAAAAAACTCCGCTAAGACAAAGTGGGTCGATTAACGCTCGCCATTGATTTGATACGCTAAATGCCCAAATACCTGCACAGGCATAAACAGCAAAAGACAACATAGTGGCGGTTAACGTACTTTCGGCTGGTGGCAGCGGCAGGGCTAAAGCAAGCAATCCAGTTGCTGTGGCTGCTAAAAGGTAACCGACAAAAATCGCTGAAAAAGCACGCAAGCCAACATTGAAGCTGTTTGAATCAATCCGTTGCATTAACTTGGTTTTTATTGTTTGCACTGAGTGGCACACCTAAAGGCTTATATTGTTAACTAAAAAATATTGCCGGCATTCTACATTAAATTTATTAAATGATAACTCTTTTCATTCGCGTTTAAGTGTAAATGTGCCAGACTTGAGAGTTATGTCTCAGATGCAATAGCCGAAATAGAATACTGAGGTGAACACTTATTGACCTGTGGTCATAGTCGGTATCTTGATAGTTTGTTGTATTTTTGGCATCTAAGTGTTTGATGTGAACTTTGTATATAAATAAATTTAAATTTATTTGAGTAAAGCGTGATGAAAATCAAGCTAAAGCGGCGAATTTTGTCTAAATTAGTAGAGGACTAATTGAAGCTTAGATTGCTGTTTGCTAATTTTCAAAGTTCGTAAGGAAGGTCATTTTAGCTTATGTTTTAACCACACCAATATGACGGTTTGATTAAAATTATCAATATAACAAAAATTGTTTTTACCGATAAACACTGGGCTGCAGCGATAAAATTTAACAATATTTAACAATTGCAGCATAAATTATTTTTAATAAAAGCTTGTAATTTAAAGCAAAAGACCCAAGTGTATTAGGTGAAATCATTGTAAAAAGGAAAACCTATGAAAATAAATCTTTCTGGTCACCACGTTGATGTAACTGACGTAGTAAGACAGCATGTCCAAGAGAAGTTTTCGAAGATAGAGAGTCATTTTCCAACCCTGATCGCCCTAGATATTATCATTGCTAAAGAGCATGGCGAATTCCAGGTTGAAATTAGAACGAATTATGAGGGAAGCAGTATTTCCGCTTCTGGTAATGATCCTGTTATGTACCCAGCGATTACCAGCGCAGCTAAAAAACTCGATGCGGCACTAAAGCATCGTAAAGGACAACTGAAGGCTGATTTGCATTCTAAGCCAGTTGTGACGACACCAGAAATTGCCCATGAAAAAGTTCAAGAGATGAACTTGGTATAGAGATTCAGTAAGCCTTTAAAACATGGTTTAAAGGCTGACAGTTAAAAGCCCCGTTAACTCAGGTTAGCGGGGCTTTTTTATGTTTAACTATCACTCTCAGATTGCGAGAACTCAGTGGTGTAATTTTTCGGTGGTGGTGTCCAGCCACGCTCCAATTTAGAAAAGCTACGATAGCGCTCATTTTTCATCGCTGCACTAAGCGTTTCTTCTAATTGAATAAACATATCGCGATAGTGGACTAAGTACTTATCGTCCTCTGTGACCTGTTTCCACGCTTCATACAAGGTGTCTTTATGGGTCACCTCTGTTTCATAAAAGGTTGCTCGCTGTTGTTCGGCCTTAAATGGGTGTACCCCAAGCCTAATTAACGCATGTTTACCTAGATTTAGCGCAGAGTGGAAAGTTTCACTGACCATAAAGTCAGCCCCTGCATTACGTAGGCGGTATAGATGACGACGGTCAAACGCACGCGCCATTACAATCACATGGGGATGAGTGTGCTTTATATATTCAACTAACCCCACAGCGCGCTCAGGATCGTCGATGGCAATCACCAGCATTTTGGCCTTATCAATACCGGCTGTATGCAGAAGATCTGGCTGTGTGGCATCACCATAATAACTCTTGGTATTAATTTTTCTTAAGTTCTCAACCTGTTGTACCTCGTGATCCAGTACCACAGTTTTTACGCCATTGGTCACCAGCAGGCGGTTAACAATCTGACCGAAGCGGCCAACACCAGCAATAATTACCGTGCCTTTTTCATCAATATCATCAGGTTCGCGAGTGTTTTCGGTTTTTTCATAGCGCGGTAAAATGACTTTATCAAACAGGATAAATAACCCAGGTGTAAGGAACATCGATAGTGCCACCACCAGAGATAGCAGCTGCGCTAGCTCTGTTGGAATAACATGGTTTTGTACCGTGTAACTGAGTAATACAAAGCCAAACTCACCAGCTTGCGCCAAACTCAGGGCAAACAGCCAGCGGTCGCTGCCGCGGATCTTAAAGATAAAGGCTAGCACTAATAGTACAACGGCCTTAATGAGCATTACCGCAAAGGTCATGGCTAATACGGGGGCAATATTGGCAAACAATACTTCAAAGTTAATCCCCGCACCTACGGTGATAAAAAATAGCCCTAGCAATAGCCCTTTAAAAGGTTCGATATTGGACTCTAGCTCATGCCTAAATTCACTGTTAGCCAAAACCACGCCCGCAAGGAAGGTGCCTAACGCTGGCGATAAGCCGACTAAACTCATCAACGCCGCAATACCAATCACCAGCATTAGCGCTGTGGCGGTGAAGATTTCACGTAGCCCAGAGCTGGCAACATAACGAAATAACGGCCGACTTAAGAAATGACCACCCACCACCACACTGGCAATGGCTAGCAATACTACAATGGCGTAAGCCCATCCGGGTAAACCCGCAACTAATGAGATCTCTTCATGGTGCTCTGCAGCACTTTGAGCAACAGATTGGGCTTTTTCCACAAGCTCAGGCAAAGCGAGCAGAGGAATAAATGCCAACATGGGGATCACGGCGATATCTTGAAATAGCAATACTGAAAAGGCGTTCTTACCGCCTTCGGTTTTAGTTAGGCTCTTCTCATTAAAGGTTTGCAGCACAATGGCGGTAGAAGAGAGTGAAAATATCATGCCCACAGTGAGTGCTATGGTCCAGCCGTAGCCAAAGGCCATGGCGATTCCCATCACCACTAAGGTGGATAAACCGACTTGTAAGCCACCTAAGCCGATTAACTTATTGCGCATGTCCCACAGCATTCTAGGCTCGAGTTCAAGACCCACCAGAAACAGCATCATCACCACACCAAACTCGGCAAAATGCTGCAAGGTGTTGGTTTCGGTGCCGACAAGTCCAATAATTGGCCCAATGACCACACCGGCAATCAGGTAGCCCAGCACTGAGCCTAGGCCTAAGCGTTTGGCAATGGGCACTGCAATAACCGCAGCGCACAAATAGATAAAAGCTTGAATGAAGTAAGCTGTCATTAGTGCTCCCGGATCACTTGGTCGAGATGATCATTTAGTTTTTCGACATTTTGGGCTAGTGCGATATCAAGACGATCTTCACTTAGCGCGGTTAAGGTTGTGAGCCACTGATTAACATGGCTATCAACGCGGTTTTCTTCAAAGGCACTACGGGCGCAAAATAGCGCAAACGGCGCAATAAAGTTCATACCGGTTAGGTTAGCGGTTTGCTCTAGCGGGCGGAGTAATTCTCTGAGGGTAAAATGATTAAAGCCATCTTCTTTATAGGCAGCTTCACTACCGCCAGCGCTAATGACGCACATAAAGGTTTTGCCTCGTAGGGCATTACCATTAGCACCATAAGCAAAGTTGTACTCTAACACTAAGTCTTGCCACTCTTTCAAAATCGCTGGGGTGGAGTACCAATACAGCGGGAACATAAATACCACTACATCATGCTCGACAAGGCGTTGTTGCTCCTTGTCTATGTTGATCCTAAATGTTGGGTATTCGGCATACAGATCCACTGCTGTGACGTTGGCGTGCTGCTTGGTCGCATCAAATAGCGGTTTATTGATTTCAGAACGCTCTTGAGAGGGGTGAGCATATAAGACGAGGATTTTTTTTGCCGCAGTAGCCATTTTATATCCGGTTATTTGCAGAATTGATTGCTATTTAATCTAGCATAAGCAACAAGCTAGGCTAAATATTTTTAGAGTAATCAGCAAAGCTTAAATGCAGCTATTCATCTCTACATTGCTATGAGCAACTAAACTTATAGCAAATGGCTTAGGTTGTAGTTTTGGTTAAGTGGTGAGTTTTTATTCCCGGTTTGATTCATCGCAGTAATTAACCTGCTAAAAGCCGTTAGAGTTGGTTTCTACCTCTAAAGATATAAGCTAAAACAGCGAGATAGCAATCTAGTTCACAGAAGTCATAATCGTTTTCAATATCAATTGTTATCGTTAATAGAGCTAGATAAACTAAAATATAATTAAGTTGTATTTTAAATGCGTGTTATTGGCGAAGGTTGGATAATGCTAAATATTGATGATCCTAAAGAGACAGAAAAAATACCTGCCATTTTTAGGTTAGGTTTTCGACCTTTCTTCTTAGGCGGCGCAGCGGTGGCTATGCTGTTTGTGCCGCTATGGTTATTGACTTGGTTTTATCCGCAATACAGCTTATTTCAAACTGACTTCTGGGTGAAGGTGGTGCCTTTATGGTGGCACCCACATGAGATGCTATTTGGTTTTGCCTTAGCCATAGTGTGTGGTTTTTTGCTTACCTCGGTACAAACTTGGACGAATCAGCCCGGTATGAAAGGCTGGGCGTTAGCGCTAACCTTTGGTTGCTGGCTACTGGCAAGGTTAACTTTGCTATTGCCTGTCTCCATTCCTTTGTGGCTACCGGCATTATTTGATTCGCTATTTTTAAGCCTTACTGCCATTAAGTTGTGGCGCTGCATTTATAAAGTAAAGCAATGGCATAACATTGGTTTCCCTATCATGCTATTTGTGGCAATGGGCATTAACCTTTTGAGTTATTACGCGCTAAGTCAGCGTGATTTTTCGCTCAGCCAGCAGATCTGGCAAGCCATGCTGTGGTGGCTTGGTTTATTGATCACCATTGTGGGCGGCCGAGTGATCCCGTTTTTTACCGCAATCCGCATTAAGCAAACCAAACCTAATCCTATTCCTGTGCTGGATAAAAGCCTCATTGCGATTATGGTGTTATTGGTCGCGCAGGCGATTGCGCAGTTTATGCCAACATTACTCGAACAGATCTTGTTGTTTGCTGCCGCTGCACTGCATTTTGTGCGCTGGTCGCGCTGGTTCCCCCATAAAACCTTAGCTGAACCTATGTTGTGGTCTTTGCAGCTTAGTTATTTATTCTTGCCTATTACTCTGTTTTTACTGGCTTGGAATATTCATGACGAGATGGCGTATAGGCACTTATTGCACCTGTTTGCGATCGGCACCTTAGCTGGGATCTGTTTGGCGATGATTTCACGGGTGTCATTAGGCCACACCAGTCGCAATATTTATCAAGGGCCAAATATGATTGTCGCCTTTGCATGTTTACCGATAGCGGCAATTTTGCGAGCCGTGATGCCGATATGGCTGCCAGAGTTTTACCAAACTTGGTTGTGGCTTGCTGGTGGCCTTTGGTCATTAGCGTTTGGTTTGTTTGTGGTGAACTATGCCGCAATATTATCTAAGCCGCGGATTGATGGAAGACCGGGGTAGCGCTGTTTGTCGTATTTTAAGTGGGTCATGTTTTATCGTAAAAAGAACGCAAGCATTTAAAAGTAGTAGTTATAAAAATAAAAGGTTGATAGTAAAAAATGATGGTACATAAGCGTGTGAAATTAGCCAGTACATTGATGATAGGTCTGCTTTGGCCAATGGGCTCAGCACTTGCTGAGAGCGCTGAGGCTGATGATAAAAAAAGCCTAAGCAAAGCAGCTGTAGAGCAACAAAAACGTGATGCAGCGCTGCGCCAGGAGTTTCCTGTGCAGTATCAAAGTTGGCAACAAACCTCTGAGCAAACTGAGCGCGAAGATATGCTAGCAAGTTATCCTGCAGCGGTTATCTTATGGGCGGGCTCATCGTTTGCTAAAGAATATAACAGTCCTCGCGGGCATCATTTTGCGGTTGCCGATGTGACCCATACATTGCGTACAGGCGTGCCGCCAAAAGAGGGTGAAAAAGGCTTATCAGCAAGCTGCTGGACCTGTAAAACACCCGATGCTACACGTTTGATGAAAGAGTTAGGCGTTGAAGGATTTTCAGCTAAAAACTTTACTGATTTAGGCACTGAGATAAATAGCGTGGTGTACTGCACTGATTGCCATATTGACGGTAAAGCTGAGCTGGCAATGCCGCGCCCACATGCACAAGATGCGATGGCGAAAGTGCATATGCCATTTGATAAACAAGACGTGAATATGCAAGGCGCGCAAACTTGTGGTCAATGCCATGTGACTTATTATTTCCAGCCAGAGCGTAGCGACAAAGTGAACATTCCTTGGATCTTTGGTAACACAGTCGATGACATTGAAAAGTATTACGATACACGCCGTTTTTATGAGTGGATCCATCCCATATCGCAAACACCAATCTTAAAGGCGCGTCATCCAGAGTTTGAGCATTGGAGCCGCAGTAAACATGCTGAGGCTGGGGTGACGTGTATTACTTGCCATATGCCTGAAGAAACAGATGCTAAGGGCAATAGCTTTACTAGCCATAAGATCAGCAACGCACTCGATCATTTCGATACGGTTTGCCAAGGTTGTCATAGCAGCGAAAAAACCATCGTAAAATCACTTGAACGCAGCAAGGCTGAAATTGATGCCAAAGCACGTGAAGTAGAAGGTTTACTGGTTAAAGCGCATTACGAAGCTAAAGCTGCGTGGGATGCTGGCGCGACTTGGCCGTTAATGAACGATGCGATTATGGCAATTCGTCATTCACAGTGGCGTTGGGACTTTGCTATGGCATCGCACGGTCTGTATGCCCATAACCCAGAAGAGGGCAATGCCTTACTGGATATGTCGATTAAACAGGTGAATTATGCGCGTGAGTCATTGGCTGAGATCTTGAAGAAGTTTGAGATCAGCAAGGTTGAGTATCCAGATATCAGCACTAAAGCTGCGGCCCATAAAGCGGTAGGGATTGAGCTTGATAAACTCACCGAGCAGAAAAAGCAGTTTATTAAACAAGAAGTCGATAAAAAGTGGTCAGAAGTGACTCGTTATGGTTATGAACACTAACCGCCGCTAGCCAATTTACTCGTTTAAATACACAAAAGCTCAAAGTAATTCTTTGAGCTTTTTTATTGTCTAAAAGGTTCGCTTTTATGGCTGCAAACTGGTTTGTATAAGGCGGCAAACTAGGGGGTTTGTTGATGACATAATGAGCAAAAAGCTGTTAATCTGTGGTGACGATGACAAGCGTAAAAAGCGATAGCTTGAGGCATTATGAAGTAAGCTTTGCGAGTCATTTTCGGTTAAGTCGTTGACACAAATTCGATTAAAGGAGCCTAGCAGCAAATGAGAAACAGTTTGATTTTGTTAGCCAAAATGATATTTGCCTTTAGTTTGCTACCCTGTACGAGTTTTGCCCTCGACAGTTTAACCGATGCCGAGCTTAAGCAAAAAGGCCAAGCGTTTGTTGCTGCTAAAGAGGCGTGGCAACAACCAGACAGTACTGTCGAAGATGTCGAGCATTATATTGGCCTTTTATCGGACAATTTTATTGATGAATATGTGCAATATAAGGTGACCTTTGCCGCTGATAAGGCCAAATTAAAAGCGCGCTTAATTGAAAAGTTAAAAGATGACGTGCTAGAGCATCAAGTACAGATCTTACAAATGATGACAGGCCCGAACGTTGTCATGCTTAAAATTGCTGAAAAGGGCAAGCTTAAGCCTGCAGGCCAGTATCGAATGATTAATATCGACCGGGTAAGCGTGATTAGTTTAGAGTTTGATAAACAAGGCTTGATCAGCCATATTCGCCGCCATGGCGATTAACCCCGGGTTAACTCCCGTGATGACAGCTCCTGCGGTGAACATAAACTCAGCCAGCACCAAAGCCCCATCGCTAATGGCTGATAATCAATACACCACCATTGCCGCTTGGACGTTAGCGATTGCCAGAGCGCTGAGTGTTATAGGCATTGAGCCAAAGCCCATATTCAAGCAAGTTGGTTTGAACTTGGAGAGGCTGGAAGCAAAACCCGAGAGTCGAGTTGATATCGCGCAAATGACTCAGCTATGGCATAGCGCCATGCAAGCAACAGGCTCGGCTGACTTTGGCCTAACGGTGGGGCGTTATGCTTACCCATTACACTTCCACTTTTTAGGCCCCTTGCTGCTTAGCTGTAACACCTTAGCCGAAGCTTTTGAATTACTACCGGATTACTCGGCACTGGTGAGTAATAGTGGCAATATTCAGTTGCAGCGTAGTCCCCAGTGGCTTGGATTTACCATTAATCCACTCAACGGCGTTGAGATCAGTGAGCTTGCCATAGACGCGTTTTTTAGTAGTTTAATGCAGCACGGTAGGCAGATGCTGGGCCATAACCAGTTTGTGTGCAAAGTAGAGTTAATGCGCACAGACGATAAGCTACAACACTTGTGGCAAGACTATTTTGGCTGTGAAGTGGTCATGAATGCTGCGACTAATTGCATGTGGATGGATAGAACCATGCTTGAGCAAACCACGGTGACTAAAAATCCACAGCAAGCTAAGTACAGCGAAGCGGCTGTGCGCCAATATTTACAAGGGATGCAAGCACTGACATGGCGGCAAAAAACCAGTCAGGGCATTCATGTCATGCTACTTGAGCAAGAGCCTACGGCGCAAAGCATTGCAAAAATGTATAACGTCAGTGAGCGCAGTTTAAGTCGTTATTTACTGCAAGAGGGCACCAGCTTTAGAGCGTTATTGAAGCTTAAACGGCAAGAGTTAGCTTGCCACTATTTGCTTAACACTCAAATTGCTGTGAATGAACTTGCGAATATATTGGGCTATAGCAGTTTGAGTAATTTCACCCGCTCATTTAAAGGCTGGCTTGGGGTGAGTCCATCACAATTTCGGCAGCAAAACCTAGCCAACAACCCATGAGTTTGCCCTAGATTGGCGAAAAATGATAACCCCGTTGTTGATTTTATGTAATAGCTTGGTGTTATCTTGTTAACCACTAAAGCGCTTAACTATGCCAACATTTCAGTTTATTCAGCGTGAGCCATGCCAGCAAAGCAAGCTCAACCATGATCACCACAATCATCAAAATCGCAATAAAATCTATAACAATATTAAACTCGGCCTGTTTGGCACGCTAACCACGATCTTGTTAACGGGTTGCCAGCCTGATCCTGACTTAAGCAAGGTTGCTACCGAGGTTAAGGCAACTGAGGTTGATGCTTTAGGCTTTACCCCAGCAAGTTCACACACAGCAAGCGCAAACCAAGCTGTGTTATCTGAGTTGCCATTTGACGATGTACAAGACTTTGAAGATGCCAAGCGCGGCTTTATCGCCAGCATGCCAGAGCTTAAAGTGGTTGATGATACCGGCAAGGTGATTTGGGACAGAACCGCCTATGACTTTATTGAGGGCGAAGCGCCTGCGAGTGTCAATCCCAGTCTGTGGCGACAAGCGAGCCTTAACAATATTGATGGCTTATTTGAAGTCACTCAAGGCGTTTATCAATTGCGGGGTTTTGACTTAGCCAATATGACCGCGATTGTCGGTGACAGTGGCTGGATTATTGTTGATCCATTAACTACGGCGGAAACCGCGAAAACTGCGCTAAAATTTTTAAATCAAACTTTGGGCGAGCGACCTGTATCGGCCATCGTATTTACTCACAGTCATATGGACCATTTTGGTGGGGCTTTAGGCTTATTTGAGCAAGCACCTGATGCCATTGATATCATTGCGCCTGCTGGTTTTATGCATGAGGCGACCAGTGAAAATGTTATGGCTGGTACCGCCATGAGTCGTCGCGCCATGTATATGTATGGCAAGCAGTTACCGCGTTCAGTACGCGGTCATATCGATTCAGGCTTAGGCAAAGAACCAGCCTTTGGTGAATTTGGCATTCTGAGTCCAAATGTGGTGGTCGAGCATGACTCTGCGATGGAGATAGATGGCGTCCCCTTTGAATTTCAAATCGTATCAGGCTCAGAAGCGCCCGCTGAGTTCACTTTTTACCTGCCAGAGCAGCAGGCATATTGCGGCGCTGAGTTAGTCTCTAAAAACATGCACAATTTGTATACCTTGCGTGGTGCCAAGGTGCGTGACGCATTGGTATGGAGCCGAGCCATTGATGACGCCCTCAATGCGCAGCGAGACACCAAAGTGTATTTTGGTAGTCATCATTGGCCTATCTGGGGCCAAGCAGAGGTGAATGAGTTTTTACAAAAGCAGCGCGATACTTATAAGTATATTCATGATCAGTCGGTGCGCATGCTTAACGCTGGGCTTACTCCTGCTGAAATTGCCGAGCAAATACAGATGCCGCCATCACTGTCGAACACCTTTGCAAGCCGTGGTTATTACGGCACAGTTAAGCACAATGCCAAGGCGGTATACCAAGCTTATTTAGGCTGGTACGACGCCAATCCCGTTAACCTAGACCCATTGCCAGCCACCGCATCGGCGGTTAAATATGTTGAGCTAATGGGCGGCGCAGACAAGATCATCACAGCTGCGAATAAGGCAGTTGCAGCTGGCGAGTATCGCTGGGCGGCAGAGCTGGTAAATCATCTCGTGGTGGCCGAACCAAATCTTAATAAAGCTAAAACTTTGCTGGCTAGTATTTATGATCAGCTGGGTTATCAGGCAGAATCTGCACCTTGGCGTGATGTGTACCTAACTGCTGCCTATGAGCTCAGACACGGCAGCCCAGAGGTGGGTATTGATTTAGCCTCTATGAAACAGATTTTGCTGCAATCGCCAGTCGAGAACTTTATGCAGTCGATGGCATCAAGAGTGATTGGGCCTGAAGTCTTCGGTGAAGAGTTTATCTTGAATATCAATTTTACCGACCTTGATAAAAACTATGTGCTTGAGCTAAAAAACTCAGTACTACACCATAAGCTCGCGCCAAAATCTGCCATGGTCAACGCGACGTTAAATATTAGCCATGAGCTATTTGTCGATCTGATTATTGGCAAAGCGGGAGTCAAAGAGGTGCTGTTTTCCGATGAGCTTGAAATCGAAGGCAGTAAGCTTGATTTAGTCAGCTTCTTTTCGTCACTAGATAAACCCAAAGGGGTGTTTAATATTGTGACGCCCTAGTTTGTCACATCATCGTTTGTCACATCGAGTCGGGTCTATGATGATTGGGCGTCATAGTAGGCGCCCTTGTTATCGAGGCTAACCGTGGTATCTGCACTTAGCCATCGACTTAATCAATCAAACTTCGTTTGATAAAGTTCGTGAGCTTCCAGCTCACACTCGGGCAAAAGGGGGACAACAGCTTCCCCCTCTTGCATCACCCGAGCCGCCCCGACGAAGTTACATGCATTAGATACGGGCCTCATACTTATGGATAAATCGCTAACGCTTCCGATGGGGCGTCCTGCCCCGCGAAAGCTACGCCGACATCCCTGTCGGCATCACGCGATTTATTCCAACGTACTTCGGCAACTTCGATGGGGAATTGGTGTTTTCTGTAATCCGGCTGGGATTATTTAGCTTTGAAGTTATGGCTAAAAAAAAGAAGCTATAACTCACTTTTGGACAGAAATGAGACAGAGTAAAAGCTCTAATGCATCAACATTTGATAATCATTCCTTATAAGTCAGCTCTCAATTTCTTCGGATAAACGGAGGGCGTCCTCCACCTCAACACCCAAATATTTGATGGTGTTTTCGATCTTGGTATGCCCGAGTAAAAGCTGAATCGCTCGAATATTTTTAGTCTTCTGGTAAATCAATGTCGCTTTAGTTCGGCGCAGTGAATGAGTTCCGTAGAGATCAGGGTTATGACCTAAAGCAAGAGCCCAACTCCGAATAATTCGACGGTAATATGAGTAGCTTAGAGACTGATGAGGCTTTCGTGGGCTTGGGAAAAGGTAGTGTTTAGGTTGAAGCTCTTGGTCTTTAATCCAATGACTCAGAGTTTGCTGTGTTCTCTGAGTGATTTCAAACTGAACGTTATTACCAGTCTTTTTCTGAACATATTGGACGCGGTTGAATACTAAGAAGTTAGATGAAACATCTGACACCCTTAATGATAAGAGGTCATTTGAGCGCAGCTTACTATCGATTGCAAGGTTAAGTAGAGATAGTTCCATAAGATTATCACTGAGCTCTAAACGAGTCCGAATCCGCCAGATTTCCTCTAATCTAAATGGCTTTTTTACACCCGTTTTTTTGCACTCCATATGCTCCCTCGTTGTGCTGTTGTTAACAGACATCTAAACATGAAGTTTTATGAAAAAAGAGCGAACGTACTCGTTCGCTCTATGACATCTAGATCGTGGGATTATTTTTTAGACCAAGCAAACTTTTCAAATATTTTGTCTACTGGCGTGTGAGCTACGTGGTTTACGTAGTTGCTGATCACTTTTTGCGATAGACCAAGAATCACTTCTAGAACCTGCTGCTGGCCGTAACCTGCCGCGAAGAATGCCGCTAGGTCTGCTTCTGATACATTGCCACGTTCACGAACTACAGAAAGAGTGAAGTCTTTTAGTGCTTGAAGCTTTTCAGTTGGCATTGCTTCATCGTTACGCAGTGCTTCAGTTAATGCAGGGTCAACCTTCATTGAGTGCGCGATCCCAGTGTGTGCAGGGACGCAGTAGTGACACTCGTGTTCAACATTGATGGTTTGCCACACAACGGTTAGCTCTTCAGCGTCGAATGATGTGTTGGTGAATTGCTGATGTAGTTGCGTGTACGCTGTTAGGATTTGAGGAGACTCAGCCATTACTGCGTAAAGACCAGGAATCATCCCCATTTGCTTTTGTGCACCTTCAAGGATTGCTTTGCTTTTTTCTGGTGCTGACTCAACAGTGTGTAGTTTAAATTCGCTCATTTTCTCTTTCCTGTTCTCTAACTTATTAACTTTACTGACTTATTTTACTTCTGGCTCTAGCAGCACTTTGGTTACGAACAGACGAACCGCTGGTGCTACAAGGGCTAAAATTAACAGTGCAGATGGCACCATTTGTGAAACTGCGTTTAACCATGCATCAAAGAATACGCCTTGCTCTGGCAGTGTTTTCGCTACCATGATGGCTGGCATGCTAAGAAGCATAGTAGGTAAAACCATAGAAACCATTAGTGGGTATTGGAACTTACGTGAAAACTTTTTCATGATTGACTCTCTTATGCCTGACTTCGATTGGCTAACTGATGGGGTTATATTAGCCCCGCCCATCACAATCAAAAATAGACAACATTGAACTTGAATCTTTCATATTTGAATGATTAACTCAGAGTGTAATCCTCAAGAGCGATCAATTATGAAAGCAAAAGACATCTCCAATCTTTATCTGTTTTGCCAATCTGTCGAGTGCGGTGGCTTTGCAGCAGCGAGCCTTAAAACACACGTTTCAGCCCCGACGTTATCAAGGGCGGTAGCAAGTCTTGAGGATAAACTGGGTGAAAAACTGGTACATCGTAATGCAAAACAGTTCCAGCTCACGACAGCTGGCGACGAATATTACCAGCGCTTCGCTGCCCTATTCATGCAGCTGAATGATGAATGGACGCAGCTCTCGAATAGTCAGCCCGTATTAACGGGTGAAATCCGAGTATCTTGCCCTGAGCCATTTGCTGATAATTTTCTGCAAAAGATGGCAATTGAGTTTATGCAGCTTCACCCAGAGGTCACCGTCACCATTCAATTTAGCGCAGGAACAGAGCGTTTCTTTGATGAGCAGATTGACCTTGCGATTGTGACGACCCCACCTCATGCCAATCATTTAATACAGCGTCAGTTGTTTGAATCATCATTAATGCTAGCGGCATCACCCAGCTATATCGAAAAACATGGTCAGCCAGAACGAGCAGAAGAGTTAATTAACCATCAGCTACTCTCAGGTAATAACTTGCCATATTGGGAGCTAAAAGAAGATGGCAAGGCGATCCGCATTCCCTATCAGCCTCGTTACTCAATCAGCAGCCTGCGTTTAAATATTGATGCGACAATAGCAGGAGCAGGGATCTGCATGATGCCAAGAGCAGCCTTTGAAAAGCATGCAGAAAGAAAAGAGTTAATAGAGGTATTACCAGAGGTTGAATGCCCAACGGGTAAAGCATTTTTGGTGTGGGCAGACAGAAAATTGATAGCAACCAGAGTGGTCGCCTTTAGGGACATGATTTTTGAACAGTTTGGTCAGTCGGCAGAATTTTTGGCTTCAATTCACTCAGAGCGAAACTCGTAGTTATTGTATTTATGAAATGAAAAACGCCAGACTAGACGAACTAATCTGGCGTTTACTTTGTAACTTTAACGATTACTTTTTACGAATATATAGGAATGCATTTAACCAAGCTAACCCAAGAATGATCAGTGTCATTACCGGTGGTTTAGACTGAAGCGGTAGCACTTCGGCCGGCACACTTGGCAATAGGTGAACATACACCGCGACGATCATAATTGCGGTCGTTAATAGCGTTGATAATTGCATCGCTTTATCTTTAATCGGTGCTGCGAGCGCCTTATCACCAATCATCACCACCAGTAGCAGTAAACCTGCAAAAATCTCACCTAATTGACCCGCCCAACGAGACAAAGTTGGGAAAGGCAGTTCGCTCAGTGCAATTTGTTTTGCAAACATAGTCGTGAACGGGTCAAAGAATTTTACCGTTCCCGCCATCACCATAAAGGCACCAAGAAGACCCGTTAAGATCTTTTGAACTTTCGTCCCTACGCCATCGGTTTTGTCATAGCTACGGACCAAAAAAACACCCGTAACGAGTAGCATTGTGCCGATAAGAGATAGCTCAAGAATTAGTTGTGATGTGCTCATAGGAAACCTTCATTATGTGTTAGCAAGTTGATGGCGCTATTCTACGAAACACAATAGAGTTCAAAAATAGACAGGCTTGATTCTTATTCATTCAAAAATGAAAGGTTGAATTGGTTATATATTTACTTCCTAGACCGTTTTGGGGCATTTTCTAGTTAGAAACTAAACCTCTCAGCCGAGTGAGTACACCAATTATCCCGTGTAGATACGGATGCGGGCTTCGGTTTCAGGGATGAAACCGCAGAGCGTATAGGGACACTTTTCCATTATAAAGAAGTACAGCGTCTCGCAGCTGTGTCTGCACATACGGTCGTTCCTTCACATCCATGTGATCACGACATTCGGACATCCTGTCCAGCACCCGCTGCCGGCGATTAATCACGCTAAAACGTCAGTTTAGAGCTCATTGCCATATAACACCGAGTAAAAACAAAAAATTCAATTAGCTTATTTCGAAGCTAAAAAAACCACCTTGCGGTGGCTTTTTAGTGGCTACTTGTAGCCTTATCGATTAGTTAGCGATTTTAAGCTCTGCTCGGTCGCTAATTAGATTTAAGTCAAAATCAAACTCATCGATGCGGATGGCACGTTCACGCTTAAGATTATAATCTTGTAGCAATTTATGCTCAGTATCGCTAATGACCTTAGCCTCAAGTGCGGCATCTAAGGTGAGTGCAAAACGAACGCCTGGCTTAAATGTCTTGGCTCGAATCGCTTTTTTAACCTTAGCGAGTAAAGGCAAACACTCGATTTTAGCAAGGTAAGCTTGCTCGTTAATGTCGTTACCGTCGCCAGCCGTTGGTTTAACCAGATGCGTTAGATGTTTCTTAAACTCAGTATTAAGCTGCGCTTGCTCGGCTAACTCACGTACTAGGTCATCGTTGATTTTTGGCATCTTGGCTGAGTAAGTCACCGTGATTAAACGCATAAACTTACGTGTCGCTGAAGATGGGAAGTTATCTAAAAAGTCTAGTAACGCTTTTTCAGCTTGGCACAGTGACCAGCGGGTCGCGTAATGGAAATATGGCGCGGCTTCTTTTCGCTCGGCAGCAGTTAGCTTTTGCTCGTAGTAACGAATTGACGCCATAGCAGCATATAAGTAGCTCATTACATCACCTAGACGGGCTGACAGCATCTCTGCTTGTTTCAGTTTGCCGCCAAGTACCAGTAACGAGAAGTCGGCATAGACAGCAAGCTTAGAAGCTAGCTTATGTACTGATTGCTCGTAAGGTTTTACTTCGGCAAGCGTTGATGCTGCTGAAGCGGTAAATGGTAATAGACCCAGCTTAAAGGCGCGTAGGCTGTTACCCACACTGTAACCAACCGTTTTACGTAAAATGCCATTAAAGACTTTATCGGCACTTTTCTCGTTTGAGTGGATAGACTCCACCATAGACTGCAAGTATGGGTGACAACGCATTACACCTTGACCGAAAATCATTAGGTTACGGGTAAGAATGTTGGCGCCCTCTACGGTGATCGCAATCGGCTGCGCTACGTAACCTGAAGCTAAGGTATTTTGTGGACCGCATTGAATCGCTTTACCGGCTTGAATGTCCATGGCTGAATCGAGTACATCGCGGCCAAGCTCTGTCATGTGGTATTTAGCAATAGCGGTTACAACAGATGGCTTCAAGCCAAGGCCGAGACCTTCGGTTGTCAGTACGCGCATCGCTTCTTGCAAATAAGTTTTACCGGCAATATCGGCAAGCTTTTCTTGAATACCTTCAAACTTACCAATCGATAAACCAAACTGCTCACGCACTGCGGCGTACTCTGCTGATGATTTAAATGATGCTTGGCTGACTGATACGCCCAGTGCTGGCAGTGAAATACCGCGACCGGCACCAAGACAAGCCACTAGCATTGCCCAGCCGCGACCGATATTCTTTTGGCCACCAATGATAAAGTCCATCGGGATAAATACGTTTTCGCCGCGAGTAGTACCGTTATAAAAACGAATACCCATAGGGTCGTGACGATTACCTAGCTGCACACCTGGGTGCGACTTTGGAATAAGGGCGCAGGTGATACCAAGTTGCTCTTTACCGCCCAGTAGGCCATTTGGATCTTCTACTTTAAAGGCTAAACCTAATACGCTGGCAATCGGGGCGAGGGTAATGTAACGCTTGTCCCAAGTTACGCTTAAACCTAATACTTGCTCACCTTGGTATTCACCCATGGTAACGGTACCAATGTCTGGAATACCGCCGGCATCTGAACCTGCCTCTGGGCTGGTGAGTGCAAAACATGGGATCTCTTGCCCGTTAGCTAAGCGTGGTAGCCAGTAATTTTGCTGCTCTGAGGTACCGTAATGCATGAGTAGCTCACCCGGGCCGAGTGAGTTTGGTACCATTACGGTAACTGCTACTGCTGAACTTTTAGCGGCGATAGTCCCCACGATAGTTGAGTTGGCGTAAGGGCTGAACTCAAGACCACCAAAAGATTTTGGAATGATTAATGAGAAGAACTTATGCTCTTTTAAGAAATTAAGAATGTTATCTGGCAGATGCTTGCTGCGCTGAATTTCAAAGTCATCGACCATGTCGAGTAGGGTGGCAACGGGGCCATCTAAGAAGGCTTGCTCATCAGCTGTTAGGCTTGCTAACGGAATATCACGTAGGGCTGCAAAGTCTGGTACACCTTGGTAAATCGAACCTTCTAACCACACATCACCGGCATCGAGTGCCTCTTGCTCTGTAGTAGAAATGCTTGGCAGTACTTTTTTTAGTTTAGTTCTAATGCTCATATCAATGCTCGTCCGACCAGAAGTTATGCTTCACATTACGTCACAAAATGAGTCACAGATCAAATTTTCAAACGATAAATTTAAACGCTTGTTTGGATTTTGTTTTGCTCGGTGTTTAGTTTTGCGCTTTTAGGGTAAAAATTTCATAAGCTTACGCGTGTACGCTTAAATGAATTTAATTTTTTAGTTCAATGGATTAGTAAAGCTAAATTCACCGTAATTTTGCTTATAGGCAAAAATAAAGCAGGGAGGCTAGTGCAATATAAGTGCAATGTTAGAGCGATATTTAGGGTGATAGTTATTGCTGTAGTAAGTGTGATAGTTATTGAAGTTTTAGTGCGATAAGGGCAAATAAAAACGCTGCTAAATATACATTAACAGCGTTAACGATGAACTCAATTTTTAATGAGCCCTAAGTGATCTAGGGCTTGGTTAATAGCTACTCTAAGACTTCGGTTAGTACTTTTCCGTCGCTGCCAGATGGTTGTTTTGTTCCTGCTATCGTAGCGAGTGTGGTAGCAATATCCACGGTTTCCACTGCCCGAGCTACTGTTTGTGATTCAATATTTTTGCCAGCGAAAATTAACGGCACAAGTGTATCGTAACGCCAGGGGGAACCATGGCTTGAAGCGACACTTAAACCGTCAAATTCATTAATAAAATAGTGAGGTTTAAACACGATATAAATGTCACCAGAACGCTGTGGATGATGGTTGTTAGCAACTAATTTGGCGACATGAGTATTGGGCAATAAGCTTTGGTTTATATCGCTGCTGGTGGCGCTAAATGCTACCCCTTCAAGTTTAGCTATTTCATCTGCTACGGCGGTTTGCACTTGCTCAGTGTTAAGTTGATATTTGGCGATTGTGTCGCTGTTTAAGTACAAATACGGCGTTTGAAACTTATTAATAAGCGGGTCTTTCTCGTCAATCTTAAAGCGCTGCTTTATTTTCTCGATTGCGGCGTTGCTGTGCCACTCTTTTGGATGCACGTATTGGGCATCAATTCCCATTGCGCGCAAATACTCTGGAGACTCTGGGCTGCCGTGATCAGCGGATAAAACAATGACAGTGTTATCTAAGCCGACTTTGTCGTCAATAAAGCTAAGCAAATCGGCTAAGGTGCTATCAAGATGAAGCAGATTATCTTCGGCTTCTAGACTCGATGGGCCAAAAATATGGCCGACGTAGTCGGTAGATGAAAAGCTTACCGAAAGGTAATCGGTGATCTCGTCTTGGCCAATGGCTTCATTCTCAATCAGCTTCTTGGCAAAGTCAGCAGTTAACTCATCACCGGCGGGGCTCAGGGTTAAAAATGTTGTGAAGTATTTACCATCTCTTGCACCATATTGATGGGGAAAGACTCGGCCAAAGCCGGGAAAGGCGACTTCCCATTCTTGGTCATCGTTGTCGGCAAAAAGGTAACTGGCTTGAGGCTTAGCAAGCTGCCATACTTGGTTGGCATATTGCGCTGTGGGCTCACCTGCATTATACCGTTTTACCCAATCTGGATAGTCTTGATAGTAAAACGCTGAGGTGACAAATTCCCCTGACTTTTTGGAAAACCAGAATGCTTTACCAGCATGACCGGCCATAGCGACTGCGCCTCTGTCTTTTACCGAAACGCCGAACACTTTGGCTTTGCCGTTATGGGTTAACGCTAGCTCGTCACTAAAGGTTGAAACGAGAATGTTCATCGGCGACCGACCGGAACTGCTGGCAGTTTTTTGGGTGGGATCGATTTCTGTTTTTTTGTTCACATCGCCATCGGCAGACAGCAAGGGATAGCGCGCATCTTCAATGTTATAAACTGAGTGACCTAAACTGCGGTCAAACCAAACATTACCCACCATGCCATGGTTGGCAGGGTAAGCGCCGGTTGATAAGGTGGTATGGCCGACAATAGTTTCGGTGTTGGCATGGGCATGCTGTGCATTTTTATAGACCACACCGTTATTAAGTAGATAGTTAAAGCCGTCTTTAGCAAATCTATGTTGATAGCGGTTCAGCATATCGCCGCGTAATTGATCTACCGTGATCTGTAAGATAAGTTTGGGTGTTTCTTGCTCTGAGCTGGCCACAGCGCTTAATGGCATTAACATTACACCTAAGCCAAGAGTCAGTGTTTTTAGTCGAGAAGCTGTGTTGATGCAACGCACGCAGTCTTGCAATGTTAGCATTTGAATTCCTTATCTTTGTGCTACTGATGACAATTTAATAAGCTTACTCTATGAGCAAATAATTGCTTATATAAATAGTGAGATGCAATAAATAATAGCCATAAAAAAAGGGCAATGATTGCCCTTTAATATTGTTAATAATCTTTATGATATAAAGTCCGGTTGCATGATATATCCAGCTTAGCCGCGTTTGTTAGCGCGAGCATTTCCTTGAACGCGTTTATACATCTTGCTCAAGCTTTTACCTTTAGCTCTTTTCTCTGCAATGCTTGCTCCATTGAGCGCTTGTTCACGCATCAACTTTTGAAAGCTTTGCAAACGTCGCTCGGTTAGCAAGCCTGCTTCAATGGCTGCTTGCACGGCACAGCCAGGCTCTTGTTCATGTTGGCAGTCGATAAACTTACACTGCTGCGCATACTCAACTAAGTCGGCGAAAGTTTCGTTTAATCCCTCTTCACAATCAGCAAGTTGTAGCTCACGCATACCTGGGGTATCGAGCAACAAACCACCACTGGCGGTGATATGCAGCGAACGGCTGGTAGTTGTATGACGGCCTTTGCTGTCATCTTGGCGAATAGCCGAAGTTAACTGGCTTGCGTCGCCAAGCATGGCGTTAACTAAGGTAGATTTACCTACACCCGATGAGCCGATAAAGGCAACAGTTTTGCCGTCAACGCAATAGCTGCTTAAAGCCTTTGTACTTTCACTATCTAGACCGTTAACGGTTTCAATAAGCAGGTTGGCGTCTAGTTCTCGCAGCGCTTCAATAAATGGACTTAAGTCATCGCATAAATCGACTTTAGTTAACACGATAACGGGCGTGACTTTAGCCTCATTCACTAGGGCTAAATAACGCTCGATACGGTTTACATTAAAGTCATCATTTAGTGATGAAACGATAAATACCCAATCTAGGTTAGCGGCGATAAGCTGTTGCTCGACCTTTGAACCTGCAGCCTTTCGACTAAAGAGTGAACTGCGCTCAAGTAGTGATACAAAGTTATGTTGCTCATCTACAAGTACCCAGTCGCCTACTGTCATTTCTGGCATAGCTTGATGGATAGCTAGGCTTGTTTCACCGTTCTCGGTTAGCAGTTGATATTGACTACGGTGGTGAGCACTTACTCGTGCAACATAGGCATATGCTAGCGACTCTGTAATAAGCTGCTGCTGAAAAAATCCGTTCCAGCCCATTTGCTTTAAGCTTCTTAATGGCGCTGTTGATTGAGCTTGTGCAGGTGTACTGCTAGCGGCAGTTGTTTTGGTAAGAGTGTTAGATTTTAAGTGGTTAAAACGATTTGATTTGGTCATGTAAACCCCAGCGCAAAACGCCTGAATATTGATTCTGGGGGACTTTAAATAGATAAGTTCCCGGTATTGTTGTGCGGTACCGGGCAAAGCGCTTTATTGGAGACAAATTTTAAAAGGCGAATAATTGGTTGTCGCTCAATTTAAAATATAGCAGGTGCTAAACGGCTTTTAAGTTTAGCAAAAGTGGACCGTTAAAGTGCTGAAGCTGCCCAGTAAGGGGTTAATACAATCATCAAGTTCTCCATGTTTATTTTAGATTAGCTATAAATACAGTGCGGTTTTTGTTTCGAGGTAATTTAGCAATTACTTAGTCAAATGACCACAATATCCGCACTGAAGCGCAAGGATTTGTGGTCATTCTCACATATCTTATTGGCAGTATGATTACAGAGCTTTGATTATTCAGTAAAGAGCGTTCAGCAAAGATGACTCAGCAAAGAGCATTCAGTTAACCGATTTCATTTTAGCTGATTGAGCCAAAGCGATTTACCACAAGCCTACGCCTTGGTTGCTTGGGTGAGTTGCGCTTGAAAATAATCGATAAGCGCTAGGTAGCAGCCACAAACGATATTGGCAGTTGCGCCATATTCAGGTGTGATATTTGGGCTATAAAGTACGCTTTTGGTGCCAGCATTATTGGCTGTTTGTAAGTCAAACAGATAATCACCAATAAATAGAATACTATCTGCATCGACTTGCCATTGTTTACAAATTAACTCTACGCCTTCAGGGTGAGGTTTGGCCTTGGCATCAAAGCGGGTTAGCAATGGGTCAATATCAACACCGATTGAGATCCCTAGATTGGCCAAAGTGATATTGGCAGCTTCTGGCATGTTGCGAGTTAATATTGCTTGCGGTAGCTGTAGCTGTTTAAAAAAGCTAATTAGCTGCTCAGCGCCAATAATCCATTTTGCATTGTGCGAGCTTTCAAGCTCGTAGCGCGAAACCACAGCTTGAGTCTGTTTTGCTAGCGTAGGATCGATAATGGATTCAACATAGGCCAAAATATCGGTGGCAGGCTTTATGCCAAGCTCAGTTCTTAAGCCCTCAAAGTTGGGGTTTGAGTTGGCGAGGGTGCCGTCTAAATCAAAAATTACCCCTTTAATTTGGCTAAAATCAAAATCACTATTAATGGTAATGCTCACTCGAGTTTGTCCTTAATCTGCGGAAATGAAATTGATATCTTTAAATGATAGTTCGAAGGCGCCAGCCTGCTTATCGGCAAGTAAAAAGCCCAGTTGTTTTACATTTTCAAAGTTGAGCTCTGGAGCATTAACACTGCGTCCTCGATAAACTGCAGTAAAGTCGTCACGACTAAACTCAATATTTATCCAGCTATCCTTTTGAGTGCTGAAGTTCGCCGAGTAGGCGTAGGAGTCCCACTGGTTATCGGTTCTAAGCCTTAGTTGATAGTCTCTGCCGTCTCCTTTCACCTGCAATCTAATCAAGTCGATATTTTTTGCTAATGGCTCATTAATTGAAGTGCGAGTTGAAGCAAAACCGCCATTTTGCTCTAGCGATAAGTTGCCATAAAATCTAGCGACATTATTATCGCCACTGTTATCGGAACTGTTATCACCGCTGTTATCGGCATTGTTATCAATGGATACTTGGCTAGCGGAAATCCCGCCCATAACAGTATCATTGATTGTGCGCCAATCTTGTGTTGCAACATTCAAGGGGTGAGTATTGCTTTGTATTTGATTATCGGCAAATTGTTGTGCGATAGCTTGATGGTTTAGCGGCATAATTAGAATACTCATACTGAAATTGATAATAATCGCAAAGGCAAAACTTGTTAGCAGCGCAAGAGACTGCTGCTTAACTAGGTTAGGTGAGTGAGTCATCATAGCGCGTATTTTTGGACTTGTACTTATTGATACTAGTTTGTTTTTATTGTGCTTATTACTAACGCGGCTTTGGAAACGAGAGAGCTTTAGCCTGCACATAGTTTAGCCCTTGATATCATCGTAAATTAACTAATACGTGGTAGATATAGCTTTGGATTACTGTTCAGACTTTTTCGAGATAGTAAAACGTGGCTGTAAAAGTGAACGGGTAAAAAAAAGCAGCGGTAAATGGAGAAGTTCACCGCTGCTAAATAGGTATAGTTATCCTCTTTGCTAACTTATATTGCAGCGCTAACTTATATTGCTGCTTAGCCCCTAGCGAGGTTAGCGTTAACAATTGCTCAATTATGCAAACTGTTGTGGCTTAGATTAGTTAGGCTCTTGGTCAGTGGCCCAACTAAGCTTGGCGATTCACTTTATTTTCTACCTCCTGATTATCTCTATCTATAATTTTCAGTATTTAAGTTTTTGCATCGCCGCATGATTAATGATTTTGAAAATCATGCGGCGTACAATTAACTTAATTGGGCTCGCATTAGTTCATTGTGAGGATCTGTGTTTCAGCATCCTGCTTATATTGCCACTCGGTATATTGCGGTGCCTGACCGTCATAAAACCAAATTACCGCAATTAGCTGGCTTTCATGGTTGGCGACCTTCACATCTTTAGACAATTTACCGTCGGTTAATGGTCCTCTAAATAAACACGAGTTGAAGTTAACGTTATAGCCACCACCATTGGCTTGGTAATCATCGCAAAGCGAGAAGTAGCCGCGATTACTGTTACCCTTATTTACATCGACTGTTAAGGTGTACGCTGATTGCAATTTGTTATCTGCATCAACCACTAAGTCGTCCAATGATGTTGGATCGGGTGCAGGATCAGGATCCGGCGTTGTGGTCGCAGGTGGTGGTGTCGTCGCTGCTGGTGCAGAGGTTACTGGTGTTGCAGGAGCACCGTCATCGCCACCACCGCCACATGCTGTCATTAGAAAAGCGAAACATACCATCATGCTAGCTGGGCGATTAAGCAAAGTGTTATTTTGAATATTCATAGTATGCTCCAGATTAGTTATTGAAAATTAGTGAGTCGTCGGCATTTTCATACCAAGTCGGGTTAGTGTTACCTGTGCTGTCAGCTGCAAAGTCAACAAACTCGGTATAGGCATTATCTAAACGCTCTTTTTCTTTAGGGTGCTTCCAATCAACTGGGATCTCGATTGCCCAAGCCATACCGTTTTCATCTTGGAAGTATTGTCCCGCGCCAGGATTTGACGAATCGTCACGAGCACCAAAGTAGTTGGTTGAGAATTTGTCTGTAGGTGCTTGGTTCTTTAAGTGGATTTCAAGCTGTCTACCAGGATTGGCGCCCACTACGTTTTTAGCCGCTAAACCATGGTCTGTATTTGGCGTTGCGAAAATAAACGGATCGTAAGGGAATGCTGGCACTAAGCTCTCATCTACAGGGCTTTCAAATGGAATATCAAATGACCAGGTGGTTCTAAATGCTGATTCACAGCCGGTTTCGGTACGTAAATATTCACAGCCTTGCTCAAGGGTGACAAAGTCAGACAGATCTTGAGTAAACACGAATACCGCATTAGTTTGCCCAGTTTCTAAAGGTGACTCTGTTTGTTGGATATTATCAATCGACCAACTGATAAGAGACTCTTTGATTTTATTACGGCTAACACCAGGTAAATGCACTGCAAAACCATTATGGTAAGCGGCGCCCATTGCTGCGAGTTGAGCATCAAAGCCAATGCGTCTTACCTTGTTGTTCTTAACATATTCAATGATACGTAGCTGGACTACAACGTCATTCATATCAAAGTCACCTTGGTCGGGATAAAGATCCTCATACGCCAGCGTGGTAAATGTAGATGATGATGGGTAGTAGTTAATCGTAACGCCAGTTTCGGTTAAGGTGACTTGGTAATCCTCTACCTCACCATCGCCGACACCACCAGTTGGTGCAATATCACGTTGAGTACTTAGGCGGAAACGTGCCCATGTTGGCCCAGGTGTTGCCCAACTTGGCACTTCAATGCTGATGGTGTTCTGGCCATCATCGATGCGCTCGCCAAGAATAATTTGTTCTTCTAAATCAAAGGTGCCGTTTTGGTTCCAATCAAACCAAGCATTAAGGAAGCCATCGCCACCAGTTGCGTTAACGAGCAAGATAGCACTTTCACCAAGCTCAAAACCTGTTGGCATTGAAATACCATCTTCATCATCTGAGGTATCGCTTGCGTCATCAGATAACGGTGACGCGTAACCATCTGATTCGTTATCAACGCTGCTACCAAGATATAGATTGTTGCTAATAGTATGTCGTGCGCCGTTCGAATCTAACAGCGTACCGTAAGAGTCTGGTGCATCACCAAAGTCGACTGTGTCGCCAACAACAACCTCTGCGAGGGCGCAGCGGGCACCGTCATTACTTGAAGAGGCAGGACCATAGGCAAATAGCACTGCAGTAGGTGATGCAGAGTCAACATTGACTTTGTAGATATTACCGTTGCTGTTGTTGCTCACATATAAGTTGCCGTCGGGATCAAAGAACTGTGCGCCAAAGATAAAGTTGCCTGAAGTAGAGGTGATAACGGCACCTAAATCAGTTGCTTCTGCTGAGGTTGGGTCAATTCGCAGAAGCTTACCGGTAGAGCCATTGCTGATACTGTACATGTAGCCGTCGGTTGGGTGAAAGGCTAAATCGGTAATGTTGTAGGTGGCATTATCCTTACTACCAGGCACTAATGTCATATTATAGCTAGCGGGATTATCAAGAGGGATTTTGAATAGGCCCTTACCCTTACGGTAGCCGTACCAAGTGTTCTCGCTAATCGCGACATCACCGACATAAAAGTTGCCCGCTGTTGCTGCTGATGCGTCTTTGTTAACGGTGAGAGCAACAATTTGATAGTCATCACCTGTACGGCCTAATGAGCCAGAGGCGTAATCCCATCCGTATAAGTAATTATCATGGTAGTTAAACCCTACACCGTTATAGCCGTTGCCCGTGCCCATATCATTAGAAAGCACCACGTAGCTACCGGTAGCTAAATTCACACCATAGCTTTTGGGCGTATTAGATTGCTTTTGAATCACAAACGCTTCAGTTGGACACGAACTAAAGGGATCGGATGCACTAACATTGGCTGAGATCAGTACGCTTAAAATCAAAGGGGAGCAGCTTAATGGAATAGTTTTGGATATTTTCATAATGCATCTCTCACTGTCACGTTATTAATATATCCAGATAAAGCATAAGCTGTGCCATAAAATATTAACCTTTATTATCAGTGGTATAGGTGTTTTTGTGTTTGTATCTATCGTGAGCTATTTGCATTTTGCAAATCAAATCCCAGCTCCATAGCTAACGCTATAAAGTGTTTTGCTTGATAAAACTCAAGTAAAAGAGCAATTGGCTATGAGCCAAATAAACCCGTTTTAGCTTATTAAATGATTAACTTGGTTTAGTTGATTAATAGTGCTAAGTTTTCATGGGTTTAACATTCTTTTAACTGTTGTCGTAATAGTGAGGGATTTATGTTGAAAATGCGCATAGGGATAGTGTGTCATCCCAGTATTGGTGGTTCAGGATTGGTGGCTACAGAGTTAGGACTAGGCCTTGCTAAACTCGGTCATGAAGTCCACTTCATCTCAAGCGTACGACCATTTAAATTGATTGAAGATTCAGAACGGCTATTTTTTCATTCCGTTGAAGCCATTAATTATCCTTTATTTTCAGACCCCCTTTATACCTTTGCTCTTACCGCCAAAATTGTTGAAGTCGTTGAGCAGTATCAACTTGATATTGTTCATGCTCATTACTCGATCCCGCATTCGCTATGTGCGTATCTCGCGGGAGAAATTACCGAACATAAGTTCCCTACTATTACGACGATTCATGGCACCGATGTGACGATTGTTGGACAAGATAAACCCTTATACCCGCTTAACCGATTTAGCATACATAAAAGCAGTAAAGTCACGACTGTGTCTAAGTACCAACGTAACTATATTTATAGTCATTTTGATAAGAGTAAAACCATTGAAGTTATCCATAACTTTATTGATTTAGATGTGTTTTCGCCAAAGTTAGCTGATATTGAAATGCGCCGTAAAATGGCTAAAGACGATGAAAAAATCGTTATGCACGCCTCTAATTTCAGGGCACTAAAAAATAGCGATACTGTGATCCGCTCATTCTATCTATTACTTAAAAAAGTTAACGCACGTTTGGTGTTACTCGGCAGTGGGCCAGAGGTTGAACCGATTAAAAAGTTATGTGACAAGCTTGGTATTTTAAAACAGGTCACCTTTATGGGAGATGTTACCCATGTTGAGCATTACCTGCCGAATGCTGATTGCATTATTCAACCCAGTTATCGTGAATCATTCAGTATGGTGTTGCTTGAAGCGATGGCTTGCAGTGTACCCACGGTGAGTAGCAACATTGACGGCATACCTGAAGTGGTAGCGCAGGGTGAAACAGGCTTTATGTTTGACCCTGATGACGCCCTTGGTATGAGTTTGGCGATGGAGCAGATATTAACTGAGCCGTTAACTCAAAAACGTATGGGCGAGGCTGGCCGCGAAAGAGCTGCAAAGCTATTTAATCCGCAAGATAAGATATTGCAATACCTTGCTTGTTACCGCGATGCGATTAAAGAGAATACCGGTATCAGCCGTGACAATATTCAAACTACCCCTTCTCCAGCTGCAAAGATGGCTGCGACAGCAAAAGGAACTTGCCAATTAGCGGACATTGAATCAAGAGACATTCACCAAACAGGGATTCAACAAACAAGCAATGAACAAATTGCATTGAATAAAGAGACATTGAGCAAGGAGGCATTCAATGAGTAATAACACAGATGCGGTAGAATCGGATGCCGTAGTTGAGGCAACTAAACAAGCCAAACCTAAGATGAGCATGTCGACGTTGGTTTTGCTTTCTTTCGCTGCCGGAATTGCTGCAGGGCTGTTTTTTGGTGAAATGCTTGCCTGGATGTCAGTGATTGGTGATGCATTTATCAAGTTACTACAGATGACCATTATTCCTTATATCATTGTCTCGCTTATTTCCAGCTTGGGTAGTTTGAGCATGGAGCAAGCTAAGTCACTGGGGGTAAAAGTTGGTAAGCTCATGCTGGTGATCTGGGCCTTAGGCTTACTCACTATGTTTTTAATTAAGTACACTTTTCCTGATTGGCAAGCGGGGGAATTTTTTAGCCTTACAGCTCTAGAAGATCCTAACTCGGTTAATCTGCTTGATGTCTATATTCCATCGAACCCATTCTTCTCTTTATCAAATAGTTATATCCCTGCCATTGTTCTATTTTGTGTTGCGACCGGTATTGCGTTGATTTCAATTGATAATAAAGAGTCATTGATGAAGCCTATGCAATTGTTAGGGGAGTCTTTTAATAAGGTTACCCAAAGCATTGTAAAGCTGATGCCCATTGGCATTTTTGCTATGACGGCAGCCACTGCTGGCACCATGGATTTTGATGAGTTTCAAAAGCTACAGGTATATTTTGTCGCGCATGTAGTGATGACGATATTACTGACATATTGGGTGTTACCCGCAATTTTAGCGGCAATAACCCCATTTTCTTACCGAGATATTAGCGGTATAGCTAAAGACGCAATGATCACCGCTTTTGCGGCTGGTAATATTTTTATTGTTATTCCAATACTGATTGAGCGCACTAAAGAGCTGTTTCATAAATATAACCTTGGCAGTAAGCAAAGTGATGATTACGCCAATATCATTATTCCAGTCGTGTTTAGCTTTCCTAATTTGGGTAAATTGCTAACCATAGTATTCGTGCTGTTTGCTGCGTGGTTTTCTGGTAAAGACATCGACTTTTTAACCTATTTGCCCATGTCGCTAAATGGATTGGTCAGTTTGTTTGGCAGTGTCTATTTAACCATTCCCATGTTACTTGACTCACTTGAGTTGTCGTCAGATCTGTTTCAGCTGTATATGGTTTCAAGTTTGTTTACCAGCCGTTTTACTTCGTTATTAGCGGCGATGAATATTTTTATTCTTGCCGTTGGTGGCACCGCAATGCTGGTGGGCATAGCAAAGATTAGTGTTAAGCGATTACTGGTTTATAGCGCACTCACCCCTGTGGTATTCGGTGTTAGTTTGCTCGCTGCGAGTTGGTTGTTAAGTTCGATTGTAAATACTGACTATGAGATGGATGAAGTTGTGGCGCAAATGAGCGCTGCAGAAAAGTTACCGACCCAAGTTACTGAATATAATTGGCAGGATTTAGCGACAGTTACCGGTCCTCGCACTGTTGAGCAAATTCGTCAAAGCGGCGTATTAAGAGTCGGCTATAACCCCATTCAAGTGCCTTTTTCGTTTTTTAATGCTGAGCAAGAACTCGTTGGTTTTGACGTTGAATTAATGAAAAAACTTGCTTTAGAAATGGATCTAAAAATTGCCTTTGTGCCTTATACATTTAATAACGTGTTAGAGGGTATAAATCAGGGACAGTTTGATATTGTAATATCTGGCCTGCAGATGACCACTCAGCGTATAGAAAAGGTGGGGTTCACGACACCTGTGCTCGATTTGCACTATGCATTTGTGGTTAAAGACCACCGCGCCGATGAATTTAAAACCGACAAACAAATACGCGAGGCTGAAACAATCCGCATAGCATCGGTAGGTCGTTACTCAATTATTCCTCACTTAGAGGAGAAGTTTCCTAATATTGCTTTTGAAACGATTGAGTCTGACCGTTTATTTTTTGAAGATGATGGCGATAATTGGGATGGCTTAATGATTAGCCTCGAAGCAGGCAAAACCTGGACAATCTTATATCCAGAATACACCACGCTTTATAACCGTGAAGAGATTAAATCTTTTCCTGCCTCTTATGCGATTGCTCGCGATAACATTTCATTGCAATCATTTCTGAATAGTTGGTTAGCGATTCAAAAGTCATCAGGCTATGTGGATAAACTCTATAACTATTGGATTTTAGGAGAAAATGCTAAACCGAAACAACCTCGTTGGTCGGTAATAAAAGACGTGTTACATTGGGTTGAATGACATTAATAATCATAGTCTTACATGGTTAGTTTACAGTGAGTTTTTTGTAGATTTTCAGTATAAGACAAGGAGTATTGTTGGTGAAAAAACTAAGCTTACTGTTAGTTTCAATGTTTGCGAGTACGATGGCCTATGCGCAAACTGAATATGACATTGGCCCAGACACCTATGAGCAAGACGATTGGAACTACTTAATTGCATTTCCTATGGTTTGGGCGCCGGATATATCGGGCTCTATACAGGCCGATACTGAAAGGCTCGATATTGATGTACCGTTTAAAAATATTATCGACAACCTTAACTTTGGCGTGATTGGTGAGTTATATGCGCAGAAAGGTGATTGGTTATACAGTTTGCGCATCAATTATCTAAGAATAAAAAGTGACAGCAATACAGAGGGGCTAATTGGGCCGATAACCGGCGGTGTTATCTCTCCGGGGCACAATATTGAAACCGATATGCACCTTGCGGTAAACGATTTTCTAGCCGGATATGAAGTTGCACCGGGCTTACGCTTGTTTACAGGAGTACGGCACGTATTTAGTAAAATTGATTTAAATATTAAGCCGCTTAAAGATGATGGCCTAATCAATATCAATGCCCAAGTGCCTATTGCTGACGAGCACCTGTTTGACTGGCTGGTGGGAGCGACTTATCGCCACTGGTTTACTGAGTCTTGGGGCGTATCTGTAGGTGCTGATACTAAGATCTACGGAGATAACGACAGAGACTTTGGCTTTAATGCATCGGCTTTATATCGTTTTGGTGATTTGCATAATGTATGGATTGGTTACCGTTATTTGCAAATAGGTAATGATTCCGAAGTTGAGGGCGTAAAATATGAAATGGACTTTATTGAAAAAGGCCCGCAAATAGGCTGGGCCTTTAGCTTTTAATGTTTACCGCGAGTGTTGAGCTATAGCATCATGCTGTAGTTCAGCACGCCGTAGCCATGCCAACTATCTGGATCTGACTGATACTCTTTTGTGTATAGATTAAAACTCCAACTGACCGACCAAGTGGGAAACGCCCAAATCACCCCTGTGCTGGCTTGGGCTTGAAGGTGATTAATGGCAACGTAAGATTGGTAGGGCAGATCGCCATCAATTGTGAGGTCATTAAAACGGTAACCAGCTTGAGCCCTTGCATACACTAACCAATTACCATGTTTACTCGCGTTGGCACTATATTGGCCAAAATGGCCTGGCTGATTACTTAGCTGACCAAATGATGAGGCTAAGTTATCCCCCCAACGCAGTGTCATTCCTAAGTTAGTTTCTGAGCGGAAATTGCCGATAGCGCTATAACTATGGCCGCTGATCTCCCACTGTTGATTCGAGCCGCTTTGCCAGCGGTTGAGTAATGTATCTATTTCATAGGCAAACTGAGCGGTAAATTGATTTTCGACTTGATATTCCCAACCGTTTGGTGATGTTGACGGAGTGATTTTGTGCACCAGTTCTTGCATGGCTTGTGCACCCGATGCTGGACCAATAACACCGATACTAAACCAGTTTTTTTGGGCTAAGGTATCGCTAAAGTGGCCTGTAAAACTCTCTAACTCCAATAGCCCTGCATATGGTCTGTCATAAGGTTGCGGCTGATCGGCTTCGATTGCGATAGGCGTCCACATTCTTTGGTAAACCTTTGCCCCCCATTGGCTTGTTTGTTCACCTGTTGCAATAGGTAATGTCAGCATTTTTTGCCAATTGAATAGCCATGTCGCGTCACTAAAGTCAGCTTGCGGTACTGGCTGCCAACCAAGTGCGACTCCATTGGAGTAATCACCATCTTGACCAATGACCACATCATTATCGAAGCTTAAATACCATTGTGAAGCGAAAGATTGAGTTGGAATACATAACAAAGCAGCTAAAACGCTGAATGGCTTGAGGGCGCTACGCGAAGATAGGAAGGTCAATGTGTGACTCCTTTGCAGTTAGGTGTATCTATGATTTCAGGCAAAATATACATAGATCTAACCCTTTCAGCATAGCGGTAAACCTTTTGTTTACGCAAACATAAATAACGGTGTTTTGTGATTTTTTGTTGTCTATATAACGGTTGTTTGAGTCATTTAATTTGGCCATTGCTAATTTTCAGCGTGTTGGCTTTTTTGTGTTTAATTCTCATTTAAAGTGCTGTTTGGAGCTTTTAGCTGTTCACAATGACTGGTTTGTCCGAATTATCGTGTTGTTGCTCTATTTTTATACAAATTTATATTGACCTACATTTTAAACAGGCGTAAATTCGCGCTCCCTTGAATTGGCTAATTTTTGACTTGTATTGTTTGAATCAAATTAGCATTGAAATTATTGATTTAACAGATGCTTATATTGATCTCATTAAGTGGCAAAAGGCGCCTCATTGGATTGAAGTTAAGCGACGTGTAGAAAGCATAAACAGGTACCTTTTTATGGGTATCTTTTGTGGCTAGTTTCAAGCGCCTCTCTAAGTGGCACTTGGTAGACATTAAACTATTTTATTTGGCACCGCTTAATGCTCAAGTTTGACCATGCTGCTAAAAAGAAAGATCTTCCATGGCTTATCTTTGTCATGGTTTTGTTTTGCCTAGTTATTTCTTATTACCTAGTTCACTACCGCGTGTTTACGACCTTTTCTGCAAAGGTCATCAAGCTTGATAATCTTTATGTTGAAGGTTTAGCGACAGCGAATAAAAATTTGTTATCTATTCAAGATGAACTTGAAGCAATAGAAACAGAAGCTTGCTCTGCAGAAACGGTGAATGTGCTTCGTAATCACATTCTAACCTCTACTGAGCAAGATATTGTTTGGATTAAGTTTATTGATGAAAAACTGATATGTTCAGCGTTAGGTGCAACTGAAGTTAATGGACCGAACTACTTTAGAATTGATGAATCTAAAGAGCATGGTTTACATATTTACCAACAAGGTAACTGCAGTAACAGTGAGGCACTGTGGCCGATATACGTTGCTCGGATGACCAGTCAGTATCAACTGTTTGTAGGTGTTGATGCTGTGCAGGATATGGCCGATATTTTACCTTATGCGACATTGTCTGATGGTTTAAGTATTGATTTGGACAATGGTAATAACCTATTGAGAATTGATCATGGCGATCCAGACTCAGAGACAATGAAGTTTCATTCGCGGGTAACGGATTTGCGTTATTGCTTTTCAATCGACTCACTCGCTAAGAATTTGCTTTGGTTGAATTACTTTCTATTTTCAATGCTAGCTTATGCGTTAGTTTTGTTTATTGGCTATTTTCTGCGAGGAGCGGCGAAGCAAATATACTTGAATCGATCTTTTAGGCAGGCATTGAGAAAAGAGGCGTTCTTTTTAGCGTATCAACCCATAGTCGATACCTGTGAAGATAAGGTTTTTGGTGTAGAAGTATTGCTAAGGTGGCGCAATGCAGATGATAGTATTCGCAATACTGGCGATTTTATTGGTCAGTTGGAACTGTCTCCGGTTATGCCAGAAGTTACCCGCTGGATTATGCTAACGGCACTTAATGAGCTAAGAGGTTTGCTAAAGCAGCAAATGATTGCTTGGTGCAGTATTAATATTAGTGCCAAAGAGATTGAGCAAGGGTTAATGCATCAGTTTCTACTCGAACTCGCGGAGCAGGGTTACCCAGTTGAATATTTAAGTTTTGAATTAACTGAGCGCATCCCGATTTCTGACTGGGACAAGCTCAAACAATTTGTAGATGTTTGCCAACAGCTTGGTTGCAAAATAGAGCTTGATGATGTGGGGACTGGCTACGGCGGAAACCTGTGGTTGCAGAATTTAGATTTTGACTATCTTAAGATTGATCAGCAGTTTGTTAGCCGGCTCGGTAAGCCTGGGAATAAGCTATCGCTAATTTTATCTTATATGGCTATTGCTGAAGAGCTAAATATTAGTGTGATAGCTGAGGGGGTTGAAACCCAAGCTCAAGCGGATATTTTAAACTCATTAGGCGTTAATCTACATCAAGGTTGGTTGTATTCAAAAGCGTTACCAGCACTTGAGTTAGAGCAATACTTATATGACAACCGATAAGGTGCTAGCCTTTTAAATATTGAGCCCCTGCGACTTGTATGTTGCTGGGGCTTTTTAATGTAAAGCTGATTGGTATTAACGTGTTGCTTTAAATATTTGTGAGAAAGAGGGTGGCTGATGAATATCAATTGGCACATTTAGTTTTCTGGCAATATCGTTGGCGGCAATGAGGCCGCGTATATGATGAAGCTCGTGGTCAATCACCAGCATATGGTGTAAGCCGTTCTCTTGTAATGCTCTGACGATATCGCTGACATTGGCGGTAGCCACTTGATGATAATCTAGTGCCATAAGCTCATTTTTAGGTACCATGAGTTCGGTAACTTGAATATCGTTGATATGGGTTGAATTTTTAGCAGCAAGTTTCATCATCTTGCTGTGGGACAGTTCGTATTGAGTAATAATGCCCAAGAAGCGATTGGTTTTATCAACGACAAGACGCATAAAAGCGTGGGTTTTTACCATGATTTCTGCGGTATCAACAGCGCTGGCTGACGAGTCGATAACCATAGGTTGGGAGTGGTCAAAGTCGGTGAAGATAGATAGAGCAGGTGAGTCGAGGTTTGCTGAATACTCTTTTTGTGACCACATTAAGTGATCGATTGACGCTGTGCTAAATAGTTCTAGGTTTCTCATCAGAATACTCCATGAATATTAATGGCTGACGGAGATGGCGAAATGTGATCTCTGTACCAGATATTTATTAACCTATTCCTGTAGTAGGTGATGGTCAATAAAGATGAATTACATTTAATTTTAGCTAAGCCTGCGACTGGTCCGTTTGTTTTTTGTTCGCAATTCGCGATTTGTACTAGCCGTATTCATTTCGCTACCAAGATTATCTAGCTGTATTTTTAACTAAAAAATCTTTATTTTTAATCGATTAGCTTGCGACAGTGTTTTAAGGTAAGTAGGCTGTTATTCAAAACACTGCCAGTAGGTCAATCATGAATCACACCATAAAAACCATACTTCAGCACCGCTCTATTCGTCAGTTTACCGAGCAAGAAATTGAGCAAGATAAACTGGAGTTAATTTTACAGTGCGCAAATGCAGCCTCCAGTTCCAGTTTTATCCAATGTAGCAGCATTATTCGGGTAACCAATTCCGAAACTCGAGCGCAGATTGCCGAGCTCGCTGGTGGGCAAAGTTATGTTGAAACCGCAGCTGAGTTTTTAGTCTTCTGCGCTGATTTTAATCGTCATTTACAAGTAAGTCCCAATGCGCAATTGGGCTTTACCGAGCAAACGCTAATAGGTGCGATTGATACCGGCTTGATGGGCCAGAATGCATTGCTGGCTGCAGAATCTATGGGGCTTGGTGGCGTCTATATTGGCGGGATCCGTAATAATCCAGATAAGATGACTTCATTATTAGGACTACCTAAGTATGTTGTACCTTTGTTTGGTATGTGCCTTGGTTATCCTGCGAAACTTCCTGAAACTAAACCGCGTCTACCTTTAAGTATTTTGGTGCATCAAGAGCGCTATCAGGCAATCGACAGTGATGAACTCGCGCAATATGATCAGCATATCCGTGAATATTATGCTGCAAGGAGCAGTAATAATAAGCAAATTTCATGGTCTGAACAGATAAGTGCAACACTCAATAAAGAGTCGCGACCTTTTATGCAGGCATATTTAAAGGGCCAAGGCTTTAGTACTCGATAACTACGGTTTGCAACTTGAGTAAAGGCCCGCGCTAAGGCGAGGTTAAGCGTATTTTTGCTAACGACTTATCAGCATCAATAGTTGCAAGGAGCAATGCGTTTAACTGTTAAAATAAACTGTAACTATCAAAATGGATGTTGAATAAGCTTATTATGATAGTTTTGGGTAACTTTTATATTGTTGATTAACTAAACTAGATGTACATTCACAAAGACATCTAGGATCCATTATGAAGCACATCGGTTTATCTATCGCGTTACTGGCGTTTTCGGCTCACAGCTATGCGTTAGAGCTAACGAGTAATGACATCAACGAAGGGCAGTTGATGTCATCTAAGTTTGAATATAATGGTATGGGTTGTAGTGGTGGCAATTTATCGCCGCAGTTGTCTTGGAAAAATGCCCCTAAAGGCACTAAGAGCTTTGCGATAACCGCTTTTGATCCTGATGCACCCACAGGCAGTGGCTGGTGGCATTGGACGGTACTTAATATTCCAGCAGACACCACATCAGTTGCGCAAGGCGCATCTGGTAAAGTCAATATTGGCCTTGAAACAAGAACCGATTATGGTAAGCCGGGTTACGGTGGAGTTTGCCCGCCTGAAGGTGATGGCATGCACCGTTATCAATTTACGATTTGGGCATTACCACAAGCTAAAATCGATTTACCTAGCGACATATCTCCTGCTGTAGTTGGCTTTACATTGAATAAAATGGCAATAGATAAAGCTGTATTAACAGCAACCTATGTACGTTAAGTTAGTATCTTAGTTAATGCAGCATGAGCTAGATAAGCCTAAGCGAAATCAACCTGATTTCGCTTAGGCAGTTTAATGATAAATGTTAGCTTGCAGTTGAGGAATAATAGTGAGTTCACTGCTGAGAATTGATCGTTACTTTGGTCATAAGGCGCAGCCGCTGCGTAATGTGCCAGTATTAACCCCCAGTATTATTGTCGTGACCGCAGGCGTTAAATATCTGCAGTGGCAAGGTGAGGCAATAGCCTTTAATCGTCATAACTGGTTACTTGCGGCAGAAAACCAACCATTGACCTTTATCAATGAGCCTAGCCAAGATAAGTTTCAGTCAATTCAGATTTCATTTAAATCTTTGCCGTCAGAAGCACTGCTTAAACAGTTATCTGCAGCGGCTATAGAACAAAGCGATTTACTCAATCCGCCAAGCCTTGCTGTTAATGATAGCCTTAATTTTGCGTTGTCGCAGTTGATTGCCATGGCAGAATTGCCATTAAGCACTGCTGCACAGCAATGTTACCTTGACGGATTTTACCAACAGCTATTTGAAGCAGGGGCTTTGTCGCAACTGTTTGCCCATCGGCAATTATCCTTGCGACAAAAACTCAGTCGTTATCTTGCTATTGATCCAGCGAGCAACCACAGCATTGAAAATACTTGTGGGCGATTTGCCATGAGCCAAGCAACCTTTATGCGTCATTTAAGTAAAGAGGGCACCTCGTTTAGAGAAGTATTAGCCGAGGTTAGAATGTTAAATGCCATTAGTGTGATGCAAACCGTTAATGCACGTAATGAGCAGCCGCTTACGCAGCTTGAATTGGCATTTCGCTGCGGATATCAATCTGAAAGTCGATTCAGTCAGCGCTTTAAGACCCAATTTGGGATCTCTTTAAAACAATATGCGCAAACTATCACATGTTAAAACTATCACTCGTTAAAAGTACTTAGTGCTTTGTTCTTGGCTAGTGAGTGCTAGATACAGTTGTAATCGCTTTTATTGGCTGAATGACTACACCGTAATATTAGCGAGAGCTGTATCAAGCTCTAGCGCTTGCTGTGATCAAAGTGGATATATCAAATGGGTAATAAGATTCACTACGCTAAAACTGTAAGAAATCGCTGGTATTGTGTGCGATTTGACTGGTGTTTTGTTATCAAGATCAAATGCTGAAAATAGCAAAGACTAGTGGGTTCACAAGACGGCTTTTTGAACCTAGCTGATAATAGAAAATTTTATTATAATATGTCTTTAAAAGGTGGATCGTTTAATGGTCGTTAAAAACGGCGCATTGAGTACGATCCAACAATTTATCTATTCAAAGAGAAAATGCCATGAGCGCTATCCCACCATGCCCAAAATGTGAGTCTATCTATGTATACGAAGACGGTACAAACCTAGTTTGTCCTGAGTGTGCTCACGAATGGAATCCAAATGAAGTTATCGTAGATCCAGATGCGATTATTCTAAAAGATGCAGTGGGTAACTTGCTAGCCGAAGAAGACAAAGTTACGCTAATCAAAGACCTTAAAGTTAAAGGTACCTCGCTAGTACTTAAAGTTGGTACTAAAGCGGTAATTAAGCGTTTTGTTGATGCTGACCACGATATCGACTGTAAAGTTGATGGTCACGGCCAAATGATGCTTAAATCTAAGTTTGTTAGAAAGCAAAACTAATCAACTGACTTTGAAGTATAAGCTGCTTTAAAACATAAGTTGATATGAAGAAACCTGCCAAGTGCAGGTTTTTTTGTACCTGAATATCTATGTGAGATTAAGTTCGGTAAACAACAGATACCAAAAAGCCGCTAAATCCACCTGGTTAGGATTTAGCGGCCTTTGAAGGTTATTGCTAACCTCGTGTTGGTGGGATGTTGTCCTGACGGGGCTCGAACCCGCGTCCAAAAAGCTTACATCCTACACGCCACCTATATTTTCAATGGTTTACATTCATTTCAAAGAGTTACATGCGCATAGCTATACGTATCTACACATCACTGTTGGGCTGTGTGGGCATTAGTGTGTTGAACTAAAGACCAATAGAAGTTTTTATAGTGATTTTCAAAACCTAGATAGTGCTCAGATAGTTCACTGGTAAATGAATTATTTTCAGAGTTTAATTCAAATGCATCTAGGGCAAACTCGAGAATTGTGTCTTTCTGGAATCTATTTACTGAACTTGGTCTTAAGTTGGTTGCAGCTGTTAGATATCGAGTGTTTAGTGTAATTAAATTATTCACCATTTTTTGGTCGTAGTAGCCGAGCAGACGACATTTTTCTATTTTACTTTTCATTTCAGTAAATAGTTTGTAGCTTTCTTTCGCTCTAGCTTCAAGTAGCACTTCCCAATATTCTTCGCTACCCTGACGATACCATTTATAAAAGTCTTGGTACTCAGTGACCTTACCACCGTTTAGAGAGTCTCTATTGAAAGTTATATAACTATGCCATGTGGCCGCTGCTTGTAGAGCCTCTAATATAGAGGTTGTCGCCAAGTCTTGATGTTTTTGTTCCCGCCATTGATTTGCAGACTGTTCTGCTGATTTAGCTGATTTTTCCGCTGAATGTGCAGACTTTCTTGCAAACCAAGCTGTAAAAGCTGTAACCAAAAAGACCATAGCCGTAACAACAGTGTTTAATCTGGTTAGGAGATCTTCCGGCAGAAAAAATATCATAGCTAGTATAAAAATTGACGTAAATAGTGCGTAAACAAAGCCTAGATATACTGCTGTTACAATGTCTGATTTAGATAGCTTAAGTATCTTCATTTCTTTGAAAAATCCATATTCGCTATTGGTTTTTTGGTGATTGCGTCGTCCAGGTGAGCGGGTGCGAAGTGGCCGTAACGCATGGTGTCTTTGATATCGGAGTGGCCGAGTATCTGTTTCTTCTCTTTATTGAAAAGAATAATATTGCCGCTGTTCATCATAAAGTAGCTGGCGAATGTGTGGCGTAAAATGTGGGTCATCTGTTGATAATTGGCAAAGTCATTAACGGTGCTCTTGCTGGCAATCGGGTAATCCATGCCGTTGCAAATCAAATCTAGCTTTCGTTGTCGTTGTTCTGGGTGAGTTAGTTGTTGGCCATGGAGTTCGTGCCAGCGTTTAATTAACTCTGATAAGCGGCGGTTATCAACCTTTTCACCCAGCCAATGTTTATCATCGACCTTTTTTATGGTGAATAATTCAAAGGCGGTAGCTTCACCGCGCGTGGCAAACTTTTTACGTATACGTTTACCGTTGCGGCCATTAGGGTAGCATTCGCAAAGGCAGAGTTTGTTGCTGCTGTCTTTTATGTTACGAATAGACACTTCTACATCACACTTCTTAGTGAGTCTGCTGTTAATGCAATGACTTCAACTCCAGGGAAATAGCTAGGGAATTTAACAAGTATCAGTAGAACATAAAAAGCAACAATAAAAGCTCCAATGCAGAATTTGCCTAAATACTTAAAGTTCCTATATCGCCTTTCCCCAAGTTTAACTCGCTCCCATTCAGATTTTAGGATTGAGTGGCTTTCTGATTCTATTAATTTATAAATTTTAGAAACATCTTTAAAATGAGTAGTGTATTTTTTCTCATGGTTAACGCTTTTGCCAACAAGCTCTAGAGCGGAGTTAAGTGTTGATATGAATCTTTTATCTTTTTCTGGGTTAAGCTTTAATTTTATCAGAATTACCTTTAACTCGAATTCAGCGAAAGCATCATTGCTTAGCTCTATATGCTCATTAGCTTTATCTAAATCTAGTTTCTGTTTAATAGCTTGTGATTTATGAAAGCTAGACGTGAAAGCATGTTTTAATGCTAAGGCTATATCGATTTTGAATTCATTAATCCAAGCTTGCCTGAACTCAGATATTTTTTGTTCTTTGGCTATAGTTGCAGTTGCAACAGCAACTATCAAACCTATGATGGATGCTGTTACTACAGCAACCGCACCTATGACGGCAACAGGTACATCTGCTGACATGGTTTATTCCTACTTCAATTTTTATTATTTAGATAGCCGTTAACCACTGTTCTTCAGATATGACATAAATTTTATGCCCCTTTTCTTTTAGTGACATAGCCTTTTCAATTTTTCGGCCATGGCTTAGGTACTTCCAATCTCTGCTGGCTAGAGTACCAATGACTACAAACTGAGTAGAGAGCAGCACACCTTTACTTGTAATAGCACCAAGACTTTGAGCTTTAGACTCTACAGTTTTACGGCTACCAGATTTAAACTTTCCAGTGAAACAAAAACCAATGTTATCGTGCGGGATCTCGCTTATATCATCAAAGCATTCGGTAGTGGTGTCTGTTACATCACCCGTTTCACAGAAACGATTACCAGTGACTTTCTGCACTGTTAGCAATAAGTCTTTCTTTTCATCTTCGGTGATGATGCCATCTTCAAAAATTTGACATAGTTTTGATGTAACAACATTAGCAGGCCACTTATCTAGGATTTGATGATTCTCATCTAGCCAAACAGCTAGCGCATCAATTTCTTTTTCGTTGATTTCGTTATCAGCTGAAATTCCCTGAAGTAGGCCAAGTAGTTGGTTTACCTGGTTATGGCTACTTGGTTCATTGAATCCGCGTACATTATTCACATCATTTATTAAGCAGAATAAATCATCATGTTCATCTTCATCAATAATTCCATCCTCTAATACGTCATTTAGCACATCGACGATATCAACCATATCTGGATCATCTGAAACTTCGCCATGAGTTCTTAACCACAAATCGAGGAAGGCATGTTCGGCTGGCTTAAGTTTGCTATCGGCAGTGATCCCTAGCAAAATTCCATGTAGCGAAGCAATCGCTTTTTCGATATTAGCAGCTTGATTAAAGCGGCCATACGGCTGGGCATCCTTGTTTAAAAGGACATCATTAGGTTTTTGTTGCTTAGCTTTAATGGGAGTTCTGGATTCAACTAGGTTTAGTATTTGTTCTACTGTAGTTTGTGGGAGTTCACCAGTTTCAGCGAAATGTACAAATTGAGATTTGTCGATAATTACCGAACCGCCTTCGCGAGCTTTATCTATTTTACTGGGGCCAGCGTTCTCACCAATACAAAGAATATGAAGATTCTTGGTTACGCTTTTTTTGACCGATAGACCTACCAATTCAGCTTGTGTTTCTAACTCATTTCGTTCAACAGCGTTAAAACCCGTAAAACAAATTTCAAATGCTTTCATAACCAATCCCTTTAATTATTTATGCATGATGCGTTATCTGCGATTACCTTCGTATCTGGTTAGATGCTTACTATTGATACGACTTAGTGTGAGGCTAGAATTTCCTCAGAGGCGTAACTCTATATAAGGTGGGTATTGTCATCCATAACAACTTATTAATTTATTGAGTAATATAACAATTCTTTGATTTGGTGCAATCTTTAGCGGCATAAAGTTAAAGGTTTTGAATTTTGGGAATGGCTGTAAAGATAAATTTTGGTCAGCAAAAAGGATAGGTATGAGGCTGCAGAATCAAAAGTTGCAGATACAAAAAAGCCGCTAAATCCACCTGGTTAGGATTTAGCGGCCTTTGAAGGTTATTGCTAACCTTGTGTTGGTGGAGGCGGCGGGGCTCGAACCCGCGTCCAAAAAGCCTACATCCAAGGCGCTACATGCTTAGTCTCTCTTTTGGTTAACCAAGTACACTCCGAAAGACAGGATTGTAATTGGCGAGTCCAGTACTGTTTCGCGGTTCACCCCTGAACGTGGTTCCCTCGCTATCAAATGTAAAGGTGACCATCTTATTACTCTGCCCATTTGAGAAACGTGAGCAAGATGGCTAGCTAGCCTAAGCTGCTAGAGCGTAGTTATCGTCGTTTGCAACTATAACTTTGCGGCTTTTTACGAGGCCAACCGCCCCTCGGCATGCTCCCAGGGTTTCGAGAATCTTGTCGAATCCAGAATCGCCCCCAAGTACAATTTGATTGTAACGCGTCATATCTTGTTTTAACAAGGATAAAAACCACATTACGAATCGATTGTTCGTTATACGACCATTATCAGTAAGAAGTTTGTGCTAACTTACTGTTGAACAGCCTTTTTCATTGTGCGAGATTTTTCAATCTGCCATTCACGGTCTTTGGTATCTTCACGTTTATCGTGATCTTTCTTACCTTTACCTAAACCAATTTGGATTTTAACCCACGCACCTTTTTGCCAATACATCGAAATTGGTACGATTGAGTAACCTTTACGGTCTACCAAACCTTGTAACTTATCGAGTTCTTTACGTTTTAATAGTAGCTTACGTGAACGCATAGGATCACAGACTACATGGGTTGATGCTGTATTGAGTGGTGCGATAGTGCAACCATACAAGAAAGCTTCGCCTTCTCTAAGGAAAACGTAACTTTCTGACAAGTTGACCTTGCCCATACGAATAGACTTAACTTCCCATCCCATTAAAGACAGGCCGGCTTCTAGCTTCTCTTCAAACTTATAGTCGAAGTTAGCACGTTTATTACGTGCAATAGTCGCTGAATCGTTTTTTGAATTTTTTGCGTTTTTCTTAGCCATAGGACAGTCATTATACTCACGCCGGGTAAATATGGAATTGGCGATATCAATTTATTAGGTGTTTTCTATTGTAATTAGGCGAGTTTGTTTGCTTTTTAGTCGCTTAATGCCAGTCTATTGTATCAAAGATGCGTTTTTTTGTGTTCATGCTAAAATCGACTTTTCGAATTTAATTTATCGAGTACCTACCGTCAATGCCGCAAATTTCTCGCAGTGTCTTAGTTCGCTTTAGTGCGATGCAGATGTATGACTTAGTCAATGATGTTGAGTCTTATAAAGAGTTTTTACCTGGTTGCGTGGGTGGCAAGGTTATTGAGTTTGATGGCAAGACCATGGTTGCCTCGGTAGATGTCGCCAAAGCTGGGATAAGCAAAACCTTTACTACTCGTAATCAAGTGGTTCCGGGCAAGAGTATTCAATTACAGCTTGAAAATGGTCCTTTTAAAGAGTTATTTGGTGAGTGGAAATTTACTGAACTTACTGAAGATGCTTGTAAGGTTGAGTTTGAACTCAGTTTTGAATTTTCTAGCTCTATTGCCGATCTTGCGTTTGGTAAAGTGTTTAAAGAATTGATGGCGTCGATGGTGACAGCATTTACTAATCGAGCAAAGGTGATTTACAAATGAGTACTGAACAAAGTGGTTTTTTAGTTGAAGTCATTTATGCCTTACCTAAACAGCAAAAGCTTATTAAAGTCCATGTACCACCAAAAACAACTTGCATCGAAGCTGTAAAATTGAGTGATATGCAGCAATACTTTCCTGAAATTGACTTAGATACAGTGAAGTTGGGCATTTTTAGTCGTTTGGTTAAACATGATGAAGTGCTTTTGCCTGGTCAGCGAGTTGAAATATATCGACCTTTGATTGCCGACCCTAAAGATGTGCGTCGTAAGCGTGCTGAAAAAGCAAAAGAAGACGGTCGAATTAATAAGATAACTGGCGGCAAGCTATAACATATTTGAAATGGATGATTCATAAGTAGTGGCTATAAACATAACTGTTCAGCTATTTTATCCATAAAAAAGGCGAGTAACCTAAGCGGTTCTCGCCATTTTTTTACACTAGAATAAGTGTCAATTATTCAAACTTTTCAGATAACGTTTCTGGTTGAGTTTCTTTCTCTTCAACTAACGGCTCTGCTTCTGGGCGTTGCTCAGGAATGAGCGGGTCATCCTCAGGAATATTCACTTCAGGCAAACGGCTTTGTTCTAGCGGCGTATTAAAGTCACCGCTTAGCTCGTAATCACCGCTTACTTCTGTCAGCTTGTCACCATCGAAGTTTAGGATCAGTTCTTTATGAATGATGCTGGCGTCACGTCCACTCTTATAGTGATAAACATAATACCAAGTATCGTCAGAAAAACTGTCACGAAGTACTGGACGACCTAAAACGTATTCAACCTGTTCTTTGGTCATGTCGATACGGAGTTTTTCGACTTGTTGTTTTTCCATATAGTTACCCTGAGGGATATCAGGTTTATAGATTAAATAGTCAAAAACACCACAACCAGTGATTGATAACGAGAGCGCAGCAGCGCCCAAAAGGGTAAGACTTTTCTTTTTAATTGTCATTGAATGCGCTACTTCATAAAAATCTGTCGGTCATAATACCCAAGCAGTCCCCCTTATGACAAGGGCAATTGCGTTAAGGTGTGCTTGGGTCATGATTCTATACATTAATTACAGGATTTAACATTAATCTCTGCGTGTAAATCTATTGAGTCTAAAAAACGCATTTAGTTCAGTGAGTAAAGTTAAATGCTTTGTAGGAGAGGGCGTAGTGAACATCATTATGCTTTAACTGTTTAGTTTTAACGTATTTCATTGCTATTGAAAATGCCTAATAGAGGCATGAATTTTAAATGTATCTTATTGTTTGTATTTTAGTTGTTCAAATGTTGTGTTAACTTGGCACTACTTTGTGCAGCTACTCAATAGTGCCAAGTGTTAAGGTCATGACAATAAATGAGAACATAGGTAGTTAAGCAATGAATGCGGATTGTAAAGGGACTTTAGTGTGCGTCGGTACAGGCCTAAATTTAGCTGGCCAAATAAGCGTATTGAGTAAAAGTTACATAGAGCATGCCGACGTGGTGTTTTCTTTGATGCCTGATGGATTTGCTCAGCACTGGCTTGAGTCACTTAATAAAGATGTGCGTAGCCTTCAACCTTATTATGCACAAGATGGCGAAGTAAAAAATCGTCGTGACACTTATAAGCAGATGGTAGAGGCTATTTTAGAGCAAGTGCATCTAGGCAAAAAAGTGGTTTGCGCACTTTATGGGCATCCCGGTGTATTTGCCTGTGTGTCTCACTTTGCTATTAAGCAAGCTAAAGAAGAAGGCTACTCGGCGCATATGGAGCCGGGAATTTCTGCTGAGGCTTGTTTATGGGCCGATATCGGTATTGATCCAGGAGCTTCTGGCCATCAAAGCTTCGAAGCGAGTCAATTTATGTTTTATAAGCATACACCAGACCCAACAACCCACCTTTTACTGTGGCAAATAGGTGTTGCAGGTGAGCACACCTTGACTGAATTTCATACCTCATCTGATAGGTTGCAAGTATTAGTGGAACAACTAAACGAGTGGTACCCGCTGGAGCATGAGATTATTTTATATGAGGCACCGAATTTACCGACTCAAACGCCTAGAATCGATCGTATTTCACTAAAAGAACTGCCATTTTCACAGTTGTCTTCAATCACTACTTTGCTCATTCCGCCGTCGCGGGAGCTTGAGTTTAATCATCAAATATTGGCTAAGCTTGGGATCACCGTTGAAGATTTAGGATAATCAAGCACTAGATTGTCTAAGAGTAGATTAATGCCAGGAGCTGGCTAAATAAAACCAACCAAAGATGTTCTTTAATTTAAGGGAGTAAAAATGTCAAAATTTAATGATTTTTTCGAAAAGTTAGGCTCAGATGCAAGACTGTTAGAGGAATATAAGCAAGATCCTCAAGGTGTAATGCAGGCTCATGGTTTAAGCGAAGATGAAATCAAGGCTGTAATATCTGGTGATGCTAGCAAGCTTAAGTCATTGTCTAAGGGACAAAACTATAATTCACTTGTTCTAGTTTGGGCATCAGATAAGTAATTATTTATGAAGACTGGTATTTTCTTGCTGTTGTTTTTTATATTCTCTCCAGTATTAGCGAGTGAAAATAAATACGATCTTGCTCTGGCAGAAATAGAAAAGTCATTAAGCTCTTCGCCGCAGCAAGTTGATAGTTTACTTGCTGACTTGTCGTCTTCTTGGGAGGATTTATCTCAGGAACAGCAGGTTCAGTTTGTGATCTACCAAGCGATAAAAGAAAGTTACAATGGCGAATACCACTCTTCTCAACGTTTATTAGAACGTCTCGAAGAGTATGGTAATGTCGCTCAATTCTCAGAGCGCATATATCATTATCAAGTGGTTAATTTAATTGGTTTAAGGGAGTATGAGGAAGCTTTCAAGCTTTTAGATGCTTATCTTAAAAAGGTTATAGATGTTGATGATATAAATATCAAAGCTAAAGCCTATATGAGGATGGCAAACTTAGCTTTGAACTTACAAGCCTATGATGAATTAGGAGACTTTGCGTCAAAATCGCTGGCTTTAAGTCAGGGGCGTGATGAGAAAATTCATTGTTTCTCCCTCATCCTATTGTCGTATGCGGCATTAAAACAGTCTAAATATAATGAAGCCAAGGAAGGGTTTAATCAAAGCAAGTTATTTTGCGAAAGTAATACTCTACCTTTATTTGGTTTTGTTTCAGAAAAAGGTTTAGCATTAATTTCAATTCAGCAAGGTGAAGTCGAAAGGGCTAAGAACCTGCTTGAACAGGTATTGGCTGGATACAACAAATATAACTATAAAATAGAAATTGTTAGTGTTTATGCTTTACTAGCAAAAGCAAGCTTAATGTTAGAACAAGCCTCAGAAGCTGAACGTTATGCTGAAAAAGTCATGGCTTTAAATGACGACCCAAGCCATATAGAACATAAAGCCATTGCTGCGAAAGTATTGTCTCAGCTTTATCTGGAGTCTGAACAACTTAAACTTGCTTATGACTATCTTGAATCGCATCAACATTACTCTAAGTTGATGCTAGATGATACGAAGGCTAAGGCTAATGCCTACCAAATGGCGAAATTTAAGCACCGTGAACAAGCAAGAGAAATTGCGCTATTAAATCAAGAACGTCGATTGATGGAAACGCAAAAAGAGCTTGATCAATCTGATCAAGTTAATAGTTTTATGATTGTTACGATTTTGGTTGGCAGTATATTTTTCTTATCCTTATTTTTATTCTCGAGTCATAGGCAAAAAATTCGTTACCGTAAACTTGCACTTATCGATAGGTTAACTGGAGTTTATAACAGAGGAGCGGGGCAAGATTTTGCCGAAAATGAGTTTGTGCAAGTCTGTTTACGCAATGCAAATTTTTCAATTGTGCTTTTTGATTTAGATTTTTTCAAAACCATCAATGATAGCTTTGGTCACGCAACCGGAGATTGGGCGCTAAAGCATGTGGTTGCGGTTGTAAAACCTCTTATTAGGGATGGTGATATTTTTACTCGCATGGGCGGGGAAGAGTTTGCACTATTCTTACCTTATTCTAATGAGCAAGCTGCAGTCGATATTGCTGATCGTTGTAGGAAGGTCATCGAAGAGATTGATAGCAAGTATTCTGGGCATCAGTTTAACCTTAGTGCAAGCTTTGGTGTGTCGAGCAATCTAGTTGATGATCTTAGCTTGGACCCGATTCTTAAACGCGCTGATCTTGCTTTGTATGCATCTAAACATGCAGGCCGAAATAGAGTCACTGTTTACAGTGACGACCTAAAAGGAATGGATTGCCATAAAGAAAGCCAAAGCGTTAGGCAAACACCCTTGTTGAGTTAGTACTTTGGCAACTTTTATCCTGCACCGTACTGCATACATGTTCTATCAATGAGCTTTTTTAGAACTAGCACTAGCTATTGTTATTGTTATTGTGTTGCTGCTGCGTTATTGCTCTAGTCACTGTGTATGTATGCCAACTTATCAACTGCCTTCCAACTCGAGAACTACACCATTGTAAAGCGTATCATCGCTCACTATTAATACCAATCAGTATAAGAATTTGATCTACTCAGAGCGGTTTTTGGCAAACTAATTCAAGGCGAATAGCTGCAATAATGGTTATTCCCTTATCAAGTTATTCAACGCAGAAGTAGGCAGCTAAAAACGCTCCAGAATGACAAATTTTAGCGATTCTGATGCTGTGACTCTTAATAAGAAAAGAGGGAGCTTGAACCTAGTTCAACGATGCTCTTCACTCGTTGCAAGCTGCATGGTCTTGCATGTTCCAGACATACAATAAGACATTTCCTCCATCCTTGGAGGTCAGATGTGGTGAATGTCATTAAAGCAGGAGCACTTAATGACCTTGCCTCAAAACCGCTAAACTCTCGCTGAGTGACTAAATGTTTATACTGATTGGTATATATCGTTTATGCATTAACTGAGCTTGAGTTGAGTGTTCGGCTGCTTTGGCAATGCGATGTTTACCAAGAAGTGGTTGTGTTAGCTGATTTTTACCGTTCAATAAAAACGCCTGCATATATTGCATGAGGTTGATTTCACCTGAATTGAGCTGTGGATTACTTAGCAATAGTGGCTAATATCTCCAATTAAATGACTCTCTGCATTCTCTTTCCATACTGTTTTAACAGCCCTTAATAGCCCTCTATACGGGCTATATACCAGCTCGATAGAGGGTTTAAATATGTAACTCAAATAATGGCATAAAGGCTGAGTGGGAGAGGAACTAACGAATTTAGTGTCTAGCTCTATATAAATTCGCTACACATAGCATCAATAACTACTCATTTAGTCAATTTTTTAGCCTAAATGATAGAAACTATCTATAAACTAAAAATAAATTACTGTTTAACCAATGTTTTTTTTAATGTTGGTCATCAATTATCACACTGATAATTATTCTCTGAATGCAGCCGTAAGATTACTTTTACGTAAACGTAAAAATTAAACGGTTGTTTGAATTTAGTTTTTTAGCTTGTTAGATTAACCACCTGTTTTATTTGAAATTTATTTGTTTACTCATAGGTTAGTGATAAACGCTGTAATAAAAATTTATTATTAGGTTTAGCGTCTTTTACTGTAAACAAATTGTTGCGTTAGGTAATTTTATAACGAAGCTAACTTTGCTGCAGAGTCCTTGGTCAATTTGTCTGACTAATTAGGGGGAAACACCCATTTTTTTTCCATTAGATATTTTTAATTGTTTTTATTCAGTGGCTTAGTCTATAACTCTGCCTCCGTTAGCAATAGCGTTTTGATCATTTTTCATCAGCTTTTATCAAGACTTGTCACTGATTCAAACTTGCAAGCATAACTTTTAATCCGTAGTTTTTGTGGTAAATCAACATTAGCTAAAGCATCACTTGCAGTGATTTTTTAATGCAAACAGCTTTGTTTAAAGCGCAGTCGTAGCCAAGCATAGGTATTTGCTATCAGAGCCAGCCATCATCATTAGCGGTTAGGCCTTTGGTGTTTGGTTAAAGCACTATTATCACAGGCTTTAGTAAGGTAGTTAAGTTTTAGGAGATAAAAATGACAGGGTTACTAGCAGAACTATCAACACCAGAAATACAACTGCCGCCTAAAGCTCAGGTAACAACAAATCTGTCTGAGGAATTACGCAGAGCAGAAAGAGCAGAACTTAGAGAGTTATCGTTTTTAAATGAGCCTATTGATGGACTGCAGGAATTACTATCTGATGGTGTTAAATGTTTACTTAAAGCTTTATGTCAGCAATTTGCTTCTGAAGTTAGCTCATTACTTGAGGCTCGCCAGCTAAAACAGCAACGTTTATCGCTCGGTGAAAAGCAGGACTTTTCAACAGAAACAGCTTCTATTCGTCAGGGGCGTTGGCAGATCCGCGCAGTTACTGAAGCTCTGCAAGATAGGCGTGTAGAGCTCACCGGAACTGTAGCCAAAAAGAGCGTGACTGACACAGGTATCCATACCGATGCGAAAGCTTTTGTTGTTGAGTTTACCGACGCACAAAATTGGCAAAGCATTATACAAGGGCATATTGACCTTGCTGGCTTGGTAACCCGTAATATTGGCTCCAGCAAGGTTAGTGACGATAGTGAGTTGCAGCTAGACAGGAGTTCTGCTGCAGTCATTACCTGCAAAGTGCGTAGCTTACATATCAAACAACAGCAGATTGAATTTGCCGGTGAGCCTATCCCCGCAGGGCTATTTGATTTTTGCGTATATTTTTATAACAACTATCGTCAACTGCTGAGTAATGGCAGTGGACCCTATTTTTATATTCCTAAACTAGAATGCCACTTAGAGGCTCGTTGGTGGGCAAAGGTATTTGCATTTGTCGAGGCTCGCTTTTGTTTACAGCCTGGCTCGATTAAATGTACTTGTGGCATCGAAACCATCCCCGCCATGTTGGAGATGGATGAAATCTTGTATGAGCTGAGATCAAATATTGTCGCGCTAAATAGCGCTAACTTATTAAGTATTGTGAGTGCAGCTCAAATCGATGAAATACAAGGTGGTAAGCCATTGTCTGATAGCCGCTTGAATGCCGATAGCGTAAGTTTAGACGCGTATCAACGCCTATTGGTTAAAACCTGTCATAAGCGTGGGGCATTAGCGCTAGCTACAATATTCATTGATGAGCTTACTCAGGTGAGCTCAGTGGATAATGCAAAGCTACTTAGCATCACGCGTGACTTGGAATTAAAAGCACGTAGTGGTTTTGATGGTGTCAATGTAAATAATGCTTGGCTTGCTGAGACAGCAATGTCGGTATTTAACCGTTACATAGGTGAGAACAATAGCAATCAATTACACATTACCCGAGACGTTGATGCGCCAATTCATGCTCAAGATCTATTGCCAGCCGTATAAGGTGATGAGCTTAATTCATGTATCTGTTTAGAGCGTGATTAGACGCTACCAATTTCTAAAGATAGTTGTTTTATAGAAAGTGAAAGTTTGGCTACATTTTGTAGCTTGTGTCCCCCGCACGGTATCCCTACGTGCCGTGCGGGTTTTTATTTACGTTTGGTTTTCCTACCATTTATTTGCTTGTGATTAGCGACTCTTCGGAGTCGCGTTTTTTTAGGTAAGCAAGCGTAAGCTCAATTTATTAAAATGACCTGTTACTTTTACAACCAATAAATGCGTTATTGGCTAGCGATTATTTGCTTGGTTATCGACTTCGCAATGTTGTTTGGAATAGGGAAACTCAAATGGTACTGGGCGATTCTCCAAGCGCCATTGGTTTTAATCAGTGTTCCGGTTCCACGGCTAACACCATAAGATGGGCTAGACAATACTTCATCAAACCAAATTACATCGCCGCGTTGTGTCATTTCTCTGCTGGTTAGATCATAACGCCAGCCTTTTGTTGGGCGAGCATATTGTTCAAACTCTGCCTTTGACCAATGTTCACTAACATCTGTACCAATAAATATGCCGTCATCAGCATATAGAGCAAAATAGTTGTCCCAATCTGCTGTCGATGAGTATTGGTTTAGTGCATTCAAGACGTTGGCTGCTTGTTGTTTATCTTGGCTTAGCTCATGGGCTGCTAATGTATGGCTGGTTATCATAGTAAATAGCATGCAAAACGTAGCGAAGGATTTTACCAAGACTTTATGTAAGCTGATGTTGAACATTACTTTATTATCCTTTTATTGGTTATAGTTCGTTTGGCTCATTGAGCCTAGTATCAAATAAAGTTACTTCCGCTTAGGAGTTACCTATATAAGAGTATTTAGCTCGTGAGCTTTATTGAGATAGTCATTATTGCCAATTTACAGGGTCAAGCTGATAAAAAGAACTTAGCTCAGCATATAGTGCAGGGTGATTAGAAATAAACTCATGGGGCTGCTCAAAAAAGACTTCGCTTATTACTGCAAAGAATTCCGCAGGATTTGTGGCGCCGTAATAGCTAAAGAGTGAATGTTCACCATGCTGGGCGGCGTTGACTAATACTTGATACTCTTGCATTAATATTGCTGACCACGATTGGTAGTCAGCAGTATTTTTTAAGATAGGTGCGCCATTAGCATTACCGCCTTCTTGATCTAATTGATGGGCAAATTCATGGATCACCACATTGCTACCATCATCTGGAATAGCCGCATCATGCTTGGTTGTTTGCCAGGATAAAATCACTCGACCATTTTGCCATGATTCTCCAGCTAGCACTCTACGTTGCTCTGATACAACTCCGGCGCCATGTTGTTGCTGGTTTTCAACGATAAATGCTGACGGGTAAATTAAAATTTCTTTTAAGTTGGGGTAGAAATCAGTTTTGCGGTTAAGCAGTAATAAGCATGCTTGGGCTGCTACAGTCACTCTAATCTCATCGTTGATCTGTAATCCATCACAACCGACAAAGCGTTTCTCTGCAATAAAAACCTGAATATGCTTTTTTAGCTGCAATTGTAAATCAGCTGGTAGCACTCTAAAAAATGGTATGCGGCGTTTTAGTATTTCTCGCCACTGATGGGGAAAAGGCTGTTTAGTAATGGCTAATCGACGTTGCTTAGCGCGCCATGTCGTGCTGGCAATCCAGAAAATTGCTGCGCCACTCAGTAATAAAATTAAAACAATAGCTATCATAGCCGTCCTTTTTAAATCCATGTATAGGTTTTGATATGTGGTTTGATGCGCGAAATTCAACCACAGCTGATAATTATTGCGCTTAATACTTGAGGATTAATCATGAGGTTGGTTGTTGGTTGTTGGTTGTTGGTTGCAGCGATTAAAGTGATATTTTGAATAAAAAATGCTGACAGAGTAATACTTCAAAAGAGTTCCAACTACTGTCAGCCAAGGTCAGGACGGGAGGGTTATTCTACGATTATGCTTTGCTCCTTTTGTTTACGTTGTTCTGCCGTTAGGTTGAAATGGTGTTCAATCAAAAAGCGGATTAGTTTAGATTTAGCTATATCGCAGTCATCTGCGAGTGTGGCTAAATGAGCAATTGCCGACTCAGTTAAGGTAAAAGTTGCCTTTCTTACCGGTGCAGGCCCTTTTTTGACGGTTTTAATATCGCTGGTTTCGGGTTGACTTACAGTTTTTATCGCACAGCTTGTTGCTGGTTTAGCTGCAACGAATGCGAGATCTGCAAGTGTATTTTGCTCTGAGGTCACCACTTGCTGACCAAGAGCATATCGGTTTGCGTCATTAATAAAATCATCAACTAGCGAGTCGAGTGTTAATTGATGAGGTTGTACTTTATTCTTGGGGGTTCTAGACCGCGTAGAGCTTTTCTTGAGATCTGCCAGACCCATAATTACCTCTCATCTTTTTCATCTGTTTTTCGGCAAGTCGGTTGCGGATCTCGGTCGCGTTAGTCACCTGAAGCATTTCACACGCTATGCCTCTTATCTCGTTAGCAGCTTTTCCTTTAGGTTCAATTTCAAGTACAGATAAACCAGACTCTTCACTATCATCGTATATGTTGCGGCTATAGGTAATCGCGTCTAGTACATTGATGTCGTAGGTTTTACAAACTTCCTTTGCTTCAAAAATACGGCTGGCTTGATTGGGAAGGCTAGGGCATTGGGTAATGACAAAAGTGGCCCGCATCTTAGGGTTTATCATCATGCATGTTGCTACGATATCGTCCATATGACTGACGGTTTTTAAATCTCTGCGCTTAGGGCGTAGCGGCATTAGCACATGGGAAGCAACCGACATGGTTGCACGTAGCGCTAAATTGTCTTGGCCACCACAATCAACAAGTACATAGTCGTAATGTTGCTCTAAGCTAAGAAGATCATTACGGATTTTGCCATAGAGTTGTACACAATTGATGCTAGGTAATTCAGTATTATTGTTACGCGCATGGATCCAGTCAGATGTTGTACGTTGAGGATCGCAATCGACCATGATAACTGAGGCTTGGCATTCTGCGGTTAGAAACACTGCTATGTTTTGGGCTAGGCAACTTTTACCGCTGCCACCTTTTTCGCCACCAACGAGTATGATCATATTGTTTTCCTTTTGTACGCGGTTATTTATAGCTTTTATTGTGTGAATTAAAGGGCGACAGATTGCGTACTTGTTTAGTGCGGTGTTGAGCCTAAAACCTACTAAATCAACGTTGAGCCTAAAACCTACTAAATCAACTCGGTCGCAGTAACTTCAATCGAGTGTCATTTTAATCTAGGTCGATAAACCTAGTTCGTCAACGGTACAAATTTTGGCGCTTTCTTGAGTCATTGGCAGGCGTTATTTTGTTGACGCCGAATGTAGATTTGATGTTTTTTTGACGATTTAGTGAGCAACTTATGCAGGTTGTTATTCGCTAATATAATTAACCATTTAGCGCTACTATTGCGTAGTAAAAGTTGTTTTATGTCGTTCAAATGTTGAACTCCCGATGGCAAAAGGATTACTTTAATTGTGTTTCTGTTATGTTAATGGCTCTGCTTATAAGAAATAGGTATATCGTTTTAGTTGCGCGGGAATAGTCCTTAAATAGAAATAGAGGCGTTTTAGTGGCTAACAAGGCAGTAGTTTTATTGAGAGGCTGATAGAATCTAGGTTTACTATTTCAGATTTTTTATATTGAGGCTTGCTCATAATGGATGAAAAACTCCTACTAGAAGCTATTACCCAAAAAATGCCGTTTGGTAAATATGCCGGAAGGCGCTTGCTTGAATTACCCGAACCTTACTTAGTTTGGTTTCACTCGAAAGGCTTTCCTGAGGGGAAGTTAGGCCAGCAATTAGCCTTAATGTATGAAGTTAAACTTAATGGTCTTGAAGGCATGTTGCAGCCTATATTAGATGAAGCGAAGCGTTCGTAGTTAATTCTGACAAATTTACTGGAAATAAGCTGTATTTTATAAAGTTCCGTGCTAGGTAAACAAATCTTTGGTTCTGAGAGTTGGATCTAATAGTTGCGACTAATTAGAGATTTATAATCTATTGCGTGCTTTAATAATGAAGAATTGATAACTTTTAAAGGAAATGTCCGATGATAGCTAAATTAGTTAAATTGGCTGCGGCAGCAACTCTAGCACTAGGTATTTCAAGCGCATGGGCACAAGGTGTTATGCATGAAGGTACTGTAATGGATACTATGAACGGTGGTGGTTACACTTACGTTCAAATTCAAGAAGCTGACAAGACTTTCTGGGCTGCGGGTCCACAAGTTGAAGTGAAAAAAGGCGATACAGTTGTTGTTCAAGAGCAAATGTGGATGAGCGATTTTAGCAGCAAAACGCTAAACCGTACCTTCGACAAATTGCTATTTGTTGGTCGTATCGACAAGAAATAAATGCTGTTGTTGATTGCTTTTAGTTAGGCATCAACCAACAGGCATTGAGATTAAGCAATCTATAAACAGCTAGAATTTTTAATGGCGTAGACTAACCTCTACGCCATTTTCTTTTGTTTTAAATCATGGTTTTTACTGTCAATCGTATTGCTTTGAGATAGTCATTATTACAGCGATTCGCCTCGAATTAGTTTGCCAAAAATCGTTCTGAGTAGATCAAATTCTTATACTGATTGGTATAAGATACACAACTCGTTATAAACCATTAGAAAGTATCATCAGCTTATGTTGACCTTAATCCCTTATCAAAAAGCATATGCACAAGACGTTGCTAACCTTTGTCATTTAGCGATTCAAAGCATAAGTGAATCGATATACAGTGCTGAAGAAAAGTCGGCTTGGTCTTTTGCGCCAAGGTCGGCTTATCATTGGCATAAGCGTTTATCAAAATCACAAGCTTGGTTAGTTGTTGATGGGGCTATATCTATATCAGCAAAGCCAGTGTGTTGCGGCGTGATCAATGTGGAAACCCGCTTTGATAGTCAAGGTTACATCGAGAGCTTGTATGTTGCGCCTAATTATCAACTGCGCGGTATTGCTAAACAGTTATATCAGGCTCTTGAACTATGGGCGCGCCAGCAGAAATTTGCCGAACTAACTGTTGATGCCTCTAAAGTATCAAAGCCGTTATTTGAATCACAAGGCTTTAAGCTCAGGCATCGTAGTTATCAAGAAAAGCGTGGTGTCATTATTATGGGGTACTACCTGAACAAGCCTCTAAGCTAATTGCTATAAAGGCTTAGGCTTTGGGAGTTAAAGCGGCGTTAGATGATGACTAGTATAGTGAACCTGCGGTTCAATAGTTTCATCTAAGGTTTGCATCTTGCTGATAAATTGAGTAAACGCCTGCGGTAAGCTTAAACCTTCAATATCTTTACTCCATGTTGCTTGGAGTATCGCATGGTATCCCTCTTTACCCGATGCGGTGTAAGACGAGGATACGCCTTTATAAAAACTATTTGGGTCAACATCTAACCAAGTATTCACACCAGCATTTGTGCGCAATATTTCTAGTTTGATGATCCGTTGTCCTAGCTGTTGCTTACCATCGTAAAAATACTTAAGTCCATAGGTGTATGGAAAGCTGCCAGCTCCGGTACCGATAACACTGTTGTTGGTTGCGCCATTAATTGCAGACTCAAGCAATTGGAATAAGTATTTTCCTTGGATCTCATACGCAACCAAAGGAATATCAAACGGTAAAATACGCCCAAGCACTTCAGCTAAACTGACTTCACCTTTATCAAGTGACTGACGAACGCCGCCTGCATTATGCAGGGCAAAGTCTATCTCTATACCTGACTCAAGGGTTTCTTGATACATACTACGGCTCACCCAGGGAGCAATTTCACTACCATGGGGTAGGGCTTTGCTAGGTAAACGAGTATGAATTAAGTTTCTTGGTACAAAGGCCAAGATCTTGTTATTCATTGCATCTAGGCTAGGGCGATACCTTTGCGAAATTCTGGCTTGAATGCAGGGATCTTCCTCATCAAATAAAATGAAAGGGTGAGACTCTAATACGTGGCGTACGTTTAAATAATCCTCTGGGCTGACATCGTTAGATGATTGCAGAATAAACTGCTGATCTAACATAAAGTAGTTTCCGCCGCTAAGAGAGGTTACTTGCCCTTGAGCATCAAATTCGATATCAGCCAAGCCAAGAGTTTCTGCGTACTTACCTGCATGTAAAATAGCCGTGCCATTAACACGTTCGCCATAGGGCATATTGGATAAGCCCAAGTCTTTAAAATCGCCTTGTAGAGTATGTGAGTGGCCACCAACAATCACGCTAATATGATCGACTTCTTGAGCAAGAACCTTATCTTGATCTAAGCCGAGGTGGCTTAACACGACTATATGGTCGATACCACTCGTTTTTAAAAGCTTGACTGTGCGCTTGGTAGTTTCAATTGCGTTGATAAAGTTAATATCTTCATCGGGCCCTGCAATTTCGGCCATTTGATCTAATGTGATCCCTATTATAGCCACTTGCTTATCACCAAGTGGTTTAAGCAATACTTTTGCGGTTTGAGTTTGTGGGTTTAGATCAAACAGGTTTGGATGGCCATTCAGTCTTGCACGTTTTTTTGGGCATTCTTGACTGAGGTCCATATTGCCTGCAAGCAAAGGGAATTTGATATCATTGAGAAAGTCTAGGACTGGCTCATTACCAGCGTCAATCTCATGGTTGCCCAGCACCATTGCGTCGGGCTTGAGCATATTAAGTAGGTCTGAATTGGCTTTACCTTTAAATTCATTGAAGTAAAGCGTGCCCTGAAAGCTGTCACCACCATGCAGAAATAAAAATGTTTGCTGATTATTTACAGCATCTGCCCTTGCCTGATTTAGCTGGTATCCGATACGAGCATAACCACCAGTATGGCTATATAAAGTTAGCTCTTTTTGCTGTTGAAATAGCGTAAATTGAATTCGATTTGCATCAAAGTGAGAGTGAGTATCGTTAATGTGGGCAAGTTTTAATTTATATTGCGCGACTGTAGGGTGTGCTGTTGTCATCTTATTCCTCTGGACCAAAGAGGGATTATAGCATGCAGAAGGTGACCAATCACAAGCAGATTTGTTGCTGTTTTATAGTGTAATCGTAACTACGCTGGTATGTTAAAGGCACAAAAAAGGGAGCCATGCTCCCTTTTTTAAGTGTTAATTTAACGAGATAGTTAATGTGGCTACTTAGCTAAATTAATTTTTTTCTTGCTCAAAATCGCCATCATCAGATAAGACAATACCTTTATCTTTCATACGACGGCTCCATAACTTACGTGCAAATTGCTGCATATCCGTTACTGGGTCATTTGAGTCGACAATTTCAAGGCCGAGTAAAGATTCAACGATATCTTCCAAGGTAACAATACCTTCGTTAGAACCGTATTCATCTACAATCATCGCAATCTTAGTATTTCGCTTAATCATCAGCTCAAAAAGAGGCAAAATTTTAGCAGTCTCAGGGATCACTAATAAGTTCTTTTTAAGCACTGCGATAGACTCTTTTGGAGTGCTACGTTCAGCAAGCAAAATATCATTTCTATTAACGTAGCCAATAATGTTATCTGGATCTTCGTCATAGACAGGAATTCGAGTAAATGGCTTAGCCATAAATTGGCGCGTAAAATCAACCTGAGTCAAATCTGTTGGCAGCCTGAACATAACCGTTCTTGGGGTCATGATAGCGGTAACTGGCATCTCTTTAACCGATAGCATTTGAGTCAAAATTTTCGACTCTTGCTCATCAAGTTCACCTGATGCACGACCAATTTCAGCCATGGCGCTCATTTCTTGACGGATATATTGACCTTCGTCGCCTTTACCCATTAGCTGGGTCACTTGCTTGGACATCCAAATAAGTGGCAAGGTACTGCGTTCCATCCAAACTAATGCGATAGAAACAACAGGTGCTAAAGAGCGCCAGTAGTTTGCACCTAAAGTTTTAGGAACGATCTCTGAAAAGAAGAGAATTAAGAAGGTAAGAACACCAGAAAATACGCCTAGCATCTCATCGCCGAATACCTTTGCCGCTTGTGCACCAGCAACCGCAGCACCTACGGTGTGGGCAATAGTGTTTAGCGTTAGGATTGAAACGAGAGGAGATTCAACGTTCTCTTTTTGCTTACGTAGTCTGTCAGCTGCAGCCGGATTAGTGGCGGACAATGACGCAATGTAACTTGGTGTAACCGACAGCAATACAGCTTCAAATACACTACAAAGAAAAGAGACGGAAATCGCGACAAATATTATAATGATAAGAGTTATCATAAAGGTGAAATTACACCTCCACATGGCAGACCAAAATTAGTCTGCGCGGATTCTAGCACAGGTTTAGATCTTTGGTGATAGCTTGCTGGCTAATATTTGTTAAGATCTGTATAATTCGCCGCCCACAAGCTGGTTTTAGGTTTTTTTGAGGTTAGACAAAATGAGTGAAAAGAAGATCAATTTATTAGATCTTGATCGTAAAGCATTAAGAGCGCTATTTACCGAAATGGGTGAAAAGCCATTCCGTGCTGATCAATTAATGAAGTGGATTTATCATTTTGGCGTTAGTGACTTTGAAGAAATGACTAACATTAACAAAGCATTGCGCGCTAAATTAGCGGCTAAATGCGAGATCGTTGCGCCAGCTATTTCGAGTTATCAAAAGTCTGCAGATGGCACGATTAAGTTTGCTATTAATGTAGGTGATGGCCAAGAAGTTGAAACCGTTTATATTCCAGAAGACGACCGTGCAACGCTTTGTGTATCGTCTCAAGTAGGTTGTGCACTTGAATGTACTTTCTGCTCTACTGCACAGCAAGGTTTTAACCGTAACCTCACAGTTGCTGAAATTGTTGGTCAAATTTGGCGTGTTGCTGATTTTATCGGTTTTGTTAAAGACACTGGTGAGCGTCCAATCACTAACGTGGTAATGATGGGCATGGGTGAGCCGCTACTTAACCTTAAGAACGTGATCCCAGCAATGGATATTATGTTAGATGACTTTGGTTTTAGTTTATCTAAGCGCCGCGTAACCGTATCGACTTCGGGTGTTGTGCCTGCGCTAGACAAACTTGGCGATGCACTAGATGTGGCGTTAGCTGTAAGTATTCATGCGCCAAATGATGAGCTTCGTGATGTGCTAGTTCCTATCAATAAAAAGTATCCGCTTGAAGAGTTCTTAGCGGGTATTCGCCGTTATATTGCTAAATCAAACGCTAACCGTGGCCGCGTTACACTAGAATATGTAATGTTAGACCACATTAATGACAGCACAGACCAAGCCCATGAACTGGCTAAACTGATGAAAGATACACCTTGTAAGGTTAACTTAATTCCGTTTAACCCATACCCTGGTTCACCATATGGTCGTTCATCAAATTCACGTATCGACAGATTCTCGAAAGTGCTGATGGAATACGGGCTTACCGTTATTGTGCGTAAGACGCGCGGCGACGATATTGACGCTGCTTGTGGTCAATTAGCCGGTGACATTCGCGACAGAACTAAACGTTTAGCGAAAAAACAAATGCAACAGAGTCAAATTTCGGTCACAATGAACTAACTCTTTGTATCTACTGATAGATGGGCTTAACAATGAATCAGAGAAAGGTGGTATTACCGCTGGTATTTATCTTGTCATCAATGGTGACAACTGGGTGCGTAACCCAAGATACCTACACGGGTACTGATACACCGGTTTCTGAGCGCAAAATTAACAAAGAGGCTGCAGCGCGTCAGCGAGTGCAACTCGGGTTAACCTATCTACAAAAAGGCAATAGTGAGCAAGCAAAAGCTAACCTCGATAGAGCAGAGGCTTTTGCTCCTGACTTGGAAGAAGTTCATATTGCCTTTGCTTATTACTATCAATCGGTAGGTGAGCTAGAAAAAACAGAGCAAGCATATAGAAAAGCGATCAATACCAGTAACGTCACCGGTGATGCTTATAATAATTTTGGTGCTTTTCTATGTCAGCAAGGCAAATATGCCGAGTCTGAAAAGATGTTTTTAGCAGCGGTTGATCAACCTCTGTATACCCGTTCGGCTTCAACTTACGAAAACTTGGGAATTTGTAGTCGAAAAGCAGGTCAAATTAGTCAAGCGCAGCATTATTTTGCAATGGCGCTTAAGTACGATCCTAGAAGACGCACCTCGCTCTTAGAATTGACAGAAATCGATTTAGAAGAGGGAAGATACGCTGAGGCAAAAGAGCAGCTATCTCGTTATCATCGAGTTGCGTTGGAGTCAGCGACCAGTCTGGCATTAGGGATTAAAATAGAACAAGGTTTGAGTGACGAAGACGCAGTAAGACGATTTGGTATCTTACTACTGGCAAAGTTTCCACAGTCCATTCAAGCCAAAGAATATCGGGCTAGTATGCATTAATGAAAAATGAACAGAATCAAGCGCCCAATGTAGACAATGAAAGCCTAGTGGATGAGCCTACGCTCACACTGGGCGTTTTGCTAAAAACAGCCCGCGAAAGCAAAGGCTTATCGGTTGAGGCTCTGGCGTCGCAATTACATTTACGCCCAGCAATCATTGAGCAAATCGAGGCAGATAATTTAGCAGAGGTCGGTGCGGCCACATATGTGCGTGGTTATGTTAAAAACTACGCTAGAGCCGTACAGGCTGATCCGTTTGCGGTTAAAGAGTGCTTAGACAAGCAACTTGAAGATGATGAAAAGCCATCAATGCAGAGCTTTTCACGTAAGACCACTCGACAAGCTCGTGATGGCCGTTTAATGGCGCTAACTTATATCATTGTATTCGTGCTGTTGGCACTTATGGTGCTGTGGTGGTTCCAAAAGTCATCAATGGAAACCGCAGTTGATTACTCTAAGCCGACAGTGGAAGAAGTTGCGGCCTCAGTAGAAAGTGGTATGCCTAGCCCTGTTGCTGCGCTTTTAGAAAGTAATAATGCTGAGCCACAAGCAATTGAGGCTGAAGATAATGCCGCCCCAGGTGCTGAACTAAATTATGCCAGTGAGTTAACCGAAGGTGACGCTGCACTTGCTGTTAGTCAAGCTCTAACGCCAGACACAACTAACGATACGCAAAACCAGAACTCAAGCCAGCAAGCAACTTCAAGCGAAAACGCATCGCAAGTGCTAAACCCTGTCGCTTCACAAGCTGACGCTGTAACTGATTCAAATCTCACATTGACGTTAACGGGTGATTGCTGGATTAAAGTCGCAGACGCTAGCGGTAACATCTTAGTTAGCGATCTTAAGCGTTCAGGTAGCCAAATTAATCTTGTTGGGCCAGAGCCATTTGCGGTAACGCTAGGTGCCCCGCAAGTCGTCAACATTCAACTTAATGGCGCAGACATTAGTTTAGATGCGCAGAAGTACCCTCGCGGTAAAGTGGCAAGATTAACCTTGCCACTAGCAGAGCAATAACAGAGCACAACACCATGTATAACGAATCTCCTATTATTAGACGCAAATCAAGCCGAATTTATGTTGGCAACGTACCTATTGGTGATGGTGCACCAATTGCTGTTCAGTCGATGACCAATACACGCACTACAGATGTTGAAGCAACCGTTGCTCAAATTCGCGCGTTAGAAAATGTTGGTGCCGACATAGTACGTGTTTCTGTACCTACAATGGATGCGGCTGAAGCATTTAAGCTGATTAAGCAGCAAACCAAAGTGCCGCTAGTTGCAGATATCCACTTTGACTACCGTATCGCCCTTAAAGTGGCTGAATACGGCGTTGACTGTTTACGTATCAACCCAGGTAACATCGGTAATGAAGAGCGTATTCGCAACGTAGTTGAATGCGCCCGTGACAAAAATATCCCTATCCGTATCGGAGTTAACGGCGGTTCATTAGAAAAAGATCTAATGGACAAATACAAAGAGCCGACTCCTGAAGCCTTGCTTGAATCTGCAATGCGTCACGTGGACATTCTTGACCGTTTGAACTTCGATCAGTTTAAAGTCAGTGTTAAAGCGTCAGATGTATTCTTAGCGGTTGAATCATACCGTTTATTGGCTAAGCAAATTGTGCAGCCATTGCACCTTGGTATTACTGAAGCGGGCGGCGCACGAGCTGGTTCAGTTAAGTCTGCAGTAGGTCTAGGTATGCTACTTGCTGACGGTATTGGTGACACGCTACGTATTTCATTAGCTGCAGACCCAGTAGAAGAAATCAAAGTCGGCTTTGATATCTTAAAGTCGTTACGTATTCGTTCTCGCGGCATTAACTTTATTGCCTGTCCGTCATGTTCACGCCAAGAGTTTGATGTGATTTCAACGGTTAACGAGCTTGAGCAGCGCTTAGAAGACATAGTAACACCAATGGATGTATCGATTATTGGCTGTGTAGTAAACGGGCCTGGTGAAGCTTTAGTATCGGATATCGGTTTAACTGGTGGTAACCGCATGAGTGGCTATTACGATGATGGCGTGCGTCAAAAAGAGCGCTTCGACAATAATAACATTGTCGACTCTCTTGAAGCTAAGATCCGCGCAAAAGCTGCAATTGTTGCCGGTCGAATTCCAGCACAAGATTTGAATAAGTAAGTACAATGTCATCACAAGCCCGCTCTGCAGGCTTGTGATTTTTTATGGCTGAATCCAGCTGTTGTACGTTTAGTCCCGAAACGCCTATAATGCGAGGCGTTTTTTAATTTTTATATAGCAAATTTACGAGTCGAATAGTGGCAAAACAGATCCAAGCGATTCGCGGAATGAACGACATTCTGCCTACCCAAAGTCCTTTATGGCAAAAACTTGAAACCGTATTACGTGACACTGTTGGGTCATATGGTTACAGCGAAATTCGTACTCCTATCGTTGAAAGTACAGATCTCTTTAAGCGCTCTATCGGTGAAGTTACTGATATCGTTGAAAAAGAGATGTATACCTTTGAAGATAGAAACGGTGACAGCTTAACCCTTCGTCCTGAAGGCACTGCGTCTACAGTACGTGCTGGTAACGAACATGGTTTGCTATATAACCAAGAGCAACGCCTTTGGTATATGGGTCCAATGTTCCGCCACGAACGCCCACAAAAAGGTCGTTACCGTCAATTCCACCAATTTGGTGTTGAAGTTTACGGCATCCCAAGCGCTGATATCGATGCAGAAGTGTTAATGCTATCTGCCAAGCTATGGGAAAAGTTAGGTATTACTGAGCATGTAACGCTTGAGCTAAATACGCTGGGTGATACAGAAGAGCGCGCAGCCTACCGCGACGCGCTAATTGCTTTCTTAGAGCAGCATAAAGACGTATTAGATGAAGACAGCCAACGCCGTATGTATTCTAATCCGCTGCGTGTTTTAGATTCTAAAAACGCTGACGTACAGGCACTTTTAGCTGATGCTCCTGTATTAATGGATTACTTTGGTGAAGACACGCGTTCACATTTTTCACATTTATGTGAACTCTTAGAGGCTGTCGGCATCCAATACACAATCAATCCTCGCCTAGTGCGCGGTTTAGATTATTATAATCGCACGGTTTTTGAGTGGGTCACATCAAGCCTAGGCTCGCAAGGTACGGTACTTGCTGGCGGTCGTTATGATGGTTTAGTGGGTCAACTTGGTGGTAAGCCAACACCTGCAGTTGGTTTTGCTATGGGCTTAGAGCGCATCGTATTGCTACTGCAAACCCTTGAGCTTGATAAAGACATTGGCCCTGCGGTTGATGTATACGTGACAGCAATGGGCGATAGCTGCCGCATTGAAGCATTTAAGATTGCTCAAGAGCTAAGAACAAGTTTGCCAAATGCGAAAGTGATGAGTCACTGTGGTGGTGGCAACTTTAAGAAGCAAATGAAGCGAGCTGATAAAAGTGGTGCATCTGTAGCACTTGTTATTGGTGAAGATGAAGTTGCAAATAACCAAGTTGCAGTGAAACACCTTCGCGAAGATAAAGCACAAGAATTGGTTGCCCGTGATGCATTGGCGGCTTATATTGCAGAACTGATTTAAAAGGGGAAGACTGAAGTGGAAATCTATAGCACAGAAGAGCAACAAGTAGATGCTATCAAACAGTTCTGGAAAGATTACGGCACATCAGTAGTTATTGGTGCTGTTGTCGGTTTAGGTGGATTATTTGGTTGGAACTATTATTCTGACCACCAAGTGGCTCAAGCTGAAGCAGCGTCTGAGTCATTCCAAGCATTAAGCAGTCAAAATAGCGCAGATGCAGCTATGTTAAGCGCTGCAGAAAACTTTGCTAAAGAGCACGGTCAAAAAGGTTATCAATCACTACTTGAGCTTTTAGTGGCTAAATCAGCGGTTGAAACTGGCGATTTGGCTAAAGCAGAAGCAACATTAAAGAATGTGATTGCAACGAATGCTGATGCCAGCATTAATTTGATTGCGACTATGCGTCTTGCACGTGTACAAGCCGAGCAAGGTCAATTTGCAATAGCGATTACTACGCTTGAGCAAATTACTGATGCCGCTTCAGCAGCGCAACGAGATGAGTTAAAAGGTGATTTCTTAGTTCGCCAAGGCGAAACAGAAAAGGCAAAGATTGCCTATCAAACAGCAGTAGACAATGGTGGCACTATGACTAGTCCAACATTACAAATGAAGCTTGATAATCTGAACAAGGCATAAGGAATCTGCCCATGAAGTCTTGGTGCAAAACATTGCTCGCATGTGGAATGAGCATAGGCATGTTGTCTGCTTGTTCTTCAAGTGATGTAGAAGAAGAACCTATTACTCCGCTTAGCGAAATTGAAGCAAGTGTGTTCCCTGAAGTGACTTGGAGCGCAAATGTTGGTAGTGGCGTAGGTGATTACTATTCACGTTTACGTCCAGCTGCGCGTTACGACAAGCTATTTGTCGCAGATCGCTACGGTAAAGTAGAAGCATTTGACGAAGTAACAGGCGAGCGCGTTTGGGAAAATGACTTTAGCTCTGCATTTAGAGATAATGCACTGGCTAAAAACAAAGGCGCACGTTTGGCGGGTGGCGTAACGGCTGCACGTAACAAGATTTTTGTGGGCGGTGAAAGCGGCCTATTAGCGGCATTTGATGAAGCTACTGGTGAAGCTGTTTGGCATGTCATTGCTGGCGGTGAGCTATTATCAGCACCAACAGTGGGTGAAGATGTAGTGGTAGTGAATACTGGTGCAGGCACATTAGAAGCGTTTGACGTAGATGATGGCAGCTTGCAATGGGTTTACGAAAACCAACTACCAACTTTAACCTTGCGTGGTACTGGTGCTGCTTCTTATGAAGCCGGTGGATTCTTTGTTGGTACTGCTGATGGTAAAATCGCAGTAGTGATTAAAAATAATGGTCAGGCAGCTTGGGAGCAAGCTATCTATACGCCAGCGGGAGGCAACGAGTTCTCACGCATGGCTGATGTAGATATGAAGCCGCTATTAGTAGGTGAAAACCTATATGCTGTTAGCTATAACGGCAACTTGGTATCAATGGAAATGCGTACTGGCCGAATCGTTTGGTCACGTAGTTACTCAAGTTTCCATGAATTAGCCTATTCAGGTGCAAGCCTGTTTGTGGTTGATGACCATAGCCGTGTTTATTCTGTTGATAGACGAAATGGTCTAGAGTTATGGAATAACGCAGAGCTAGCTAACCGCAGTTTAACTGCAGCCGTTTCTTTTAAAGATTACGTAGTTGTAGGTGATTTTGAAGGCTACCTTCACTTTTTAAATAAGTCAGACGGTAAAATCGTTGGACGTGTAGAAGTGGATAGCTCTGGTTTATACAGTCAGCCATTAGTTGTTAACGACAACTTATATGTGCAGACTCGTGGTGGAAAAGTGATTCGAGTAACACTTCCGTAAGCCAAGTCGATTGAGATGATAAGGCCCCTGGATGTGTGTCCGGGGGCTTTTTAGTTATTAGAAAATGAGTAATAGAGGCAATTAAATGATTCCTGTTGTGGCCCTAGTTGGGCGACCAAACGTTGGTAAGTCGACCCTTTTTAACCGACTTACCCGTACCAGAGATGCGCTTGTCGCTGACTTTCCTGGGCTAACTCGGGATCGTAAATACGGCCGAGCACATCTTGCAGGTTATGAGTTCATCGTAGTTGATACCGGCGGTATTGACGGCACTGAAGAAGGGATTGAAACTCGCATGGCCGAGCAATCTCTAGCTGCGATTGAAGAAGCAGACGTAGTGTTATTTATGACCGACGCTCGCGCGGGTCTAACTGCTGCCGATCTTGCGATTGCTCAACATTTACGTAGCCGTGAAAAAACGACTTTCGTTGTTGCTAACAAAGTTGACGGTATCGATGCAGACTCTGCTTGTGCTGAGTTTTGGTCACTAGGCCTAGGTGAAGTTTACCAAATGGCAGCGGCTCAAGGCCGTGGCGTGACCAACATGATCGAGTATTCTTTAGCGCCATACGCAGAAGCGATGGGCATTAAAAAAGAAGAAGACGGTGATGATGACGAAGAAGAGCGCGAGTTTACTGAAGAAGAAGCAGAAGCTGAGCAAAAGCGTCTGCAAGACTTGCCAATTAAGTTGGCAATTATCGGTAAGCCAAACGTAGGTAAATCAACGCTAACTAACCGTATTTTAGGTGAAGAGCGCGTTGTTGTTTACGATGAGCCAGGCACGACTCGTGACAGTATTTATATCCCAATGGAACGTCAAGGCCGTGAATACGTATTGATTGACACTGCGGGTGTGCGTCGTCGTAGCAAGGTACATGAAACCGTTGAGAAGTTCTCAGTAATTAAAACTCTTAAAGCGGTTGAAGACAGTAACGTAGTGTTATTGGTTATCGACGCTCGTGAAGGTATTGCAGAGCAAGACTTAGGCCTATTAGGCTTCGTGCTTAACGCTGGTCGTGCACTAGTGATTGCGGTGAACAAGTGGGACGGTATTGACCAAGGCGTTAAAGATCGCGTTAAGAGCGAGCTGGATCGTCGTTTAGGTTTTATCGACTTCGCACGTATTCACTTTATCTCTGCACTTCACGGTACGGGTGTGGGTCACTTGTTTGAGTCAATCGAAGAAGCGTATGACAGTGCGACACGACGTGTTAGTACTTCTATGTTGACGCGTATCATGCAAATGTCACAAGACGATCATCAGCCACCATTGGTTAACGGTCGCCGTGTTAAGCTGAAGTACGCTCATGCCGGTGGTTACAACCCACCAATCGTGGTTGTACACGGTAACCAGGTTAAGAAGCTTCCAGACTCTTACAAGCGCTATATGATGAACTACTTCCGTCGTTCACTGAAAGTGATTGGTACCCCAATCCAGTTGCGCTTCCAAGAGGGTGGTAACCCGTTTGAGGGGATGAACAGCAAGAAACTGACTGTGAGCCAAGAGCGTCGCCGTAAGCGTATGGTTGGTCATATTCGCGACAAGAACAAAGATTAATTTGTGTTCTAGTTTCAGCTTGCTTGAACTCGCCGAATGATAGTTAAAAGGAACCTCAGGGTTCCTTTTTTGTTGAAGTCGTTTAGCTTATTTTGCACTTTGTTGAATAACATCTATTAGTCGTTGTCTCAATGGTTCGCTCATAGGGAACGTAAAGCTGGCACCTTGCATTATTGTTACGGGCTCAATAACCTGATCTTCCTTGTAAGCCACAACATAGTCATTGTCGCTCACCATCTTTTGGTAATGTGTTATCGCATAAATAGCTGTTTTTCGATCAAGGTCTTTATAGGTGAACTCAGAGGTGTGAGATAACACGTATTCCGTGTCTCTTTGTTGTTGAAAACGTCTATCTGTGCGACTGACAAAGCCGCGCATGCCACCGGTTTCAATATAAGAGTTACTGGTGCCTTCAATTCGATTGACGCTAATACCGTCTGGCGTAGTGATTTGATGACCACTCCAGAAGTTAATTTGCTTATGTTTTAAATCAATTCGGATATCGTTTAACTCTACATGCTTATACATATCGTTATTGGTAGTGCGAGTATTGTAGCGATATTGCACAATTAAGTTTTCAAAAGGGCCGTCTTCACCTGAATGGTGACAAGTAATACTGACAATATCAGGCAGAGGCTCGCATAACCGATTTACCAACTCACCGTTAAAGCCATGCTTTGTTGCTGCAGCGGTAAATGTGTCAGAGATGACGACTTTGCTCTCTGTTGTTGCATAGGCATTTAGATTTAGTGCTGCCAGCATGAGGCCTGCTGACCATTTTATCGTGTTGCTGATGTTTATTTTCATATAATTATTAGGCTTGTTGATTATTTCTAATTGATTAAAACTGACGGCAATATTGAGTTGCCGTCAGTGATGCGAATATTTTGTCTAGCAAGCGTTGATTACCTGCATACGAGTTGGAAGTTTGCTAAAAACAACTCTGAGTTAACTTACCTCAACCACAGTTGAAGTCACATTGCCATCGCGTAGGCGTGTGGTAAGGGTATCGCCAACGCAGGTATCTGCTGGAGACTGCACCACTTTACCATCTCCCGTTAAGGTAATGCTGTAACCACGGCTTAGGGTAGCGAGCGGACTAACGGTTTCTAATTGTTGTGCGCGGTGAGCAAGGCGCTGCTCACTCATCTTTAATTTATCATCCATGGCATCATTAAGTTTGGCGCTTAAATAGCTCAACCGCTGCGTTTCAAGAGTAAGGCGATGCTGCGGCGATTGATTAGCTAGACGGTTACTTAAATTTTGCTGTTTTAAAGTATGTGCATGCAGCTTAGTTTGCATCGCTTGTTGTAAGCGCAGCTGCATTTCATCAAAGGTTTGCTCATACATCTGTAGGCGACGCTGTGGATCTTGCTTTTGTAGGCGATGCTCAACAGTTTGTACTTGGCTTTGTTTCTTTAATTGATAATGTTGCCAAGCCTGCTTTAGGCGGGAAAGCTGTGCTAACAGCTTTTGCGCTTTATTGTCGGTGTCTTTTGATAACAGCTCTGCGCCTGCTGATGGCGTTGGCGCACGAAGATCAGCCACATAATCACTGATGGTTATATCAACCTCATGACCAACGGCAGACACAACAGGAATACCACTGTTATAAATAGTGTGGGCTAACCCTTCGTCGTTAAAGCTCCATAAATCTTCAAGCGAACCACCGCCACGAGTCACCAGCAATACGTCAACTTCGGCTCTGAAGTTAGCTAGATTGATGGCATCGCAAATGCTTTTGGCGGCATCAGTGCCTTGCACTGGAGTGGGGTAAATAATGACTTCAATTGATGAGTCTCGGCGAGCAAGTACATGCAAAATATCGCGGATCGCAGCGCCAGTCGGCGAGGTCACTACACCAATTTTTTGAATGTTAGCAGGAAGCGGGCGTTTAGTGTCAGTGGCAAATAACCCCTCTGCTGCTAGTTTCATCTTTAACGCTTCATATTGCTGGGCGAGTAATCCATCACCGGCCGGTAGCATAGATTCAATAATGAGTTGGTAATCGCCGCGAGGCTCATAAACGCTGATATTACCTTTAACCAATACTTGTTGACCGTTAGCAGGGCGAAAGGTTACTGCCTGATTGCGGCCTTTGAACATGGCGCAGCGTATTTGTGAGAAATTGTCTTTAAGCGTTAAATACCAGTGGCCAGAGCCCGGCGCCGCAAAGTTTGAAATTTCAGCATTGAGCCAAATTCGGCCTAGCTGACCCTCTAAAAGTTGTCTCACTTCGCCATTAAGGCGAGAGACGGTATAAACATCATTTTTTGGGGTTTTCATAATTTTTTTATACACAAATGCGATTTAATGTCTATTTTCCATTTACCAACCCAGATATGCAAGGTATAATCTCGCCGCAATATTTCACCTCTAATTCCTACTCTCTTGGGGAGATGTTGCATGTTAAGATTGAAAAAAGAAGCGTTAACTTTTGATGATGTGTTGTTGGTTCCAGCGCACTCTACCGTCCTCCCAAATACAGCTGTTTTAAAAACACGCCTGACGAATAAGATTGAGTTGAATACTCCAATCGTGTCTGCCGCTATGGATACCGTTACCGAAGCTCGTTTAGCGATTGCTATCGCGCAAGAAGGTGGCCTTGGTTTTATCCATAAAAACATGACGATTGAGCAGCAAGCTGAAGAAGTTCGCAAAGTAAAAATTTACGAAGCGGGTATCGTTCAGCAGCCAGTAACAGTGACACCATCAACCACATTAGCCGATCTTAAGGCATTGACCGAAAGAAATGGTTTCGCAGGTTATCCTGTCGTAAACGATGCTAACGAACTTGTTGGTATCATTACTGGCCGTGACGTACGTTTTATCACTGATTGGTCACGTACCGTCGATAAAGTGATGACGCCTAAAGAGCGTCTAGTAACCGTTCCTGAAGGCACTAAGCTAGATGAAGTTCAAAAACTGATGCACTCTCACCGTGTTGAGAAAGTATTGGTTGTTGATGACAACTTTAAGCTTAAAGGTCTTATCACTGTTAAAGATTTCCAAAAAGCAGAGCGTAAGCCTAATGCATGTAAAGACGAATTAGGTCGTTTACGTGTTGGCGCTGCCGTGGGTGCAGGTCCTGGTAACGAAGAGCGTGTTGATGCCCTAGTTTTAGCTGGCGTTGATATTTTGCTAATTGACTCTTCACATGGACACTCAGAAGGCGTTTTGCAACGCATTCGTGATACTCGTGCTAAATACCCAGACTTACAAATCGTTGGTGGTAACGTAGCAACAGCTGAAGGTGCGTTAGCACTAGTTGAAGCTGGCGTTAACGCAGTTAAAGTCGGTATTGGTCCTGGCTCTATCTGTACGACTCGTATTGTTACTGGTGTGGGTGTACCGCAAATTACTGCTGTATCTGATGCTGCAGCAGCGGTTAAGCACCTAGACATTCCAGTGATTGCTGATGGCGGTATTCGCTTCTCTGGTGATTTAGCTAAAGCACTTGCTGCTGGCGCATCGTGCATTATGGCTGGTTCTATGTTTGCAGGTACTGATGAAGCGCCAGGCGAAACTGAGCTATATAACGGTCGTGCATACAAGTCATACCGTGGTATGGGCTCTCTAGGGGCAATGACCCAAACTCAAGGCTCATCTGATCGTTATTTCCAAAGTGATAACGCAGCAGACAAGCTAGTACCTGAAGGTATTGAAGGTCGCGTAGCTTACAAAGGTAAGTTAAAAGAGATCATTCACCAGCACATGGGCGGTCTTCGTTCATGCATGGGTCTAACAGGTTGTGCAACGATTAAAGAGCTAAACGAGAAAGCTGAGTTTGTGAAAATCACCGCTGCGGGTATGGGCGAGTCGCATGTTCACGACGTAACGATTAGTAAAGAAGCACCTAACTATAGCACTCGTTCTTAATTAGTGTCTTAAATCTTAAGGGCGACATATAATGTCGCCCTTAAATTAAGCTAAGTAGTAAGTTCATAAAGTACTCATTGCTTAGTTAGTTAACAATAAAGAAAAAATAGAGATAAGGTACCCCATGAGCAACATTCATGAGCATAAGATCCTCATTTTAGATTTTGGATCGCAATACACTCAACTGATCGCCCGTCGTATTCGTGAAATCGGCGTGTATTGTGAACTTTGGGCTTGGGATGTTTCTGAAGAGCAAATTCGCGAATTTGCTCCAAACGGCATTATCTTAGCCGGTGGCCCTGAAAGTGTTACCGCTGAGAACTCACCACGCGCACCAGAATATGTGTTTAACGCTGGCGTACCTGTACTAGGTATTTGTTACGGCATGCAAACTATGTCTGAGCAGCTTGGTGGTAAAGTAATTCAAGGTGTGGGCGAAGGCGAGTTTGGTTATGCGCAAGTAGAACTACAAGCTGAATCGGCACTGTTTAAAGCAATTGAAGACGCAGTTAGCGAAACTGGCAAGCCATTACTTGATGTATGGATGAGCCACGGTGACAAAGTATCTGAAATCCCAGAAGGTTTCGTAGCCGTTGCTAAGACTGAGACTTGCCCATTTGCAGCTATGGCAAATGAAGACAAGCAGTTCTACGGCGTGCAGTTCCACCCTGAAGTGACTCACACTCGTCAAGGTAAGCGTATGCTTGAGCATTTCGCACTAGACATTTGTGCGTGTGAAGCAAACTGGAAACCAGCATCAATTATTGAAGATGCGGTAGCTCGTATTAAAGAGCAAGTGGGTGACGACGAAGTTATCTTAGGTCTATCTGGTGGTGTTGATTCATCAGTAGTTGCTATGCTTTTACACCGCGCGATTGGCGATAAGCTAACTTGTGTATTCGTTGATAACGGTTTACTACGTCTAAACGAAGCGCAGCAAGTCATGGAAATGTTTGGTGACCACTTTGGTCTAAACATTGTTCATGTTGATGCTGAAAACCGTTTCCTAGACGCTATGGCTGGCGAAGCTGAACCAGAAGCTAAGCGTAAGATCATTGGCCGCGTATTCGTAGAGATCTTCGACGAAGAATCTAAGAAATGCGTTAACGCTAAATGGCTTGCTCAAGGCACTATCTACCCAGACGTGATTGAGTCTGCAGGTAGTGCAACAGGTAAAGCACACTGCATTAAGTCACACCATAACGTTGGCGGTTTGCCAGATGATATGGAAATGGGTCTAGTTGAGCCATTACGTGAACTGTTTAAAGATGAAGTACGTAAGATTGGTCTAGAACTAGGTCTTCCATACGACATGCTTTACCGTCACCCGTTCCCAGGACCAGGTCTTGGTGTGCGCGTTCTTGGCGAAGTAAAGAAAGAATACTGTGACTTACTACGTCTAGCTGATGCGATCTTTATCGAAGAGCTACGCAAAGCCGACCTTTACAATAAAGTAAGCCAAGCATTTACTGTATTCCTACCAGTTCGTTCAGTGGGTGTTATGGGCGACGGTCGTAAGTACGACTGGGTTGTTTCATTACGTGCAGTAGAAACTATCGACTTTATGACGGCGCATTGGGCACACTTACCTTATGATTTCCTAGGTCGTGTATCTAACCGTATCATCAACGAAGTTGATGGTATTTCGCGCGTAGTTTACGATATTTCTGGTAAGCCACCTGCAACGATTGAGTGGGAATAATCTTCGGATTATAATTACGCTTAAATAAAGGTGCTTCGGCACCTTTTTTATTTGTACTGACGTGATGAATATTATCTTTGGAGCTTGGTTTGCCACAATTTGACTCAATAGAACAACAAGATCTTCATTTCATGAAAATGGCAATGGAGATGGCAACTAAGGCTGAAGAGAAGGGCGAAGTCCCTGTTGGAGCTGTGTTGGTTAAAGACGGTGAAGTAGTAAGCGCTGGCTTTAATTTTAGTATTGGCCTGCATGATCCAAGTGCTCACGCCGAAATGCAGTGTCTGCGCCAAGCCGGGCAAATTATGCAGAACTATCGTCTATTAGATACCACCTTATACGTTACTTTAGAGCCATGCGCTATGTGTGCCGGGGCAATTGTGCATTCACGTGTAAGCCGCTTAGTGTTTGGCGCTAAAGATCAAAAAACAGGTGCGGCAGGAACCGTAATCGATATCGTACGCCACAGTGCTTTTAATCATTTGGTCGAAGTGGATTCGGGTGTATTAGAGCAAGAGTGTGCTGAGCAGTTGAGTGCGTTCTTTAGACGCCGTAGAAAAGAGATTAAGGCGGCTAAAGCTTTGGCAAAACAACAAGCATTAGAATTGGGTGAAACAGCAACCCGACCTAAGGGTTGAAAAAGTTATCTTCAGACGGCTTAATAAAAACGAAAAATTGCTTCTGACGCCCGAGCACTTTTTGATGGCGTGTTTTTAGCTGGCTACGACGGCGTGCTGCAACATTGTTGATTGTTTTTTTTCTCATAATTAGCCCCACGATATTCGTTACTTTAGCTGCTTTGCTAACTGGTATTATTACTATTTAGCAAACTTTAATAGCGAAAGTCTACGCGAGAGTTATTAATCTTTGATGAATTTTGGGAATAAATGACTTGTGTGATGAAGTTGTCATTCCCGTTAGCTTATTGGTATAAGTCACCGCAAAGCTAAGTGGTGTTTAGCTAAGCGGAGGGGGAGTTTAATTGTCGGCTAGTTAATTTCAGGGGATGCATCAAGCAAAGGCTCTTGAGGCGCCTGTAAGTCAACCACTTTCTCTTGGATCTCAGCGGTTTGCAGTGGCTTATTCCTAAGTTCAAGCAGCATATTCTGGTTATCAATCCACACTAAAGTGTCGTAATAACGGCGAATGCTATCAACATAGTGCACAGCTTCATTACCGCGGGCATAACCATAGCGGGTTTTCTTGTAGTATTTACGTTTTTGCAGTAGTGGTAATACTGACTTTACATCGCGCCAAGCGCTAGGGTTTAAACCTTGAGCTTGTGCTAACTTACGCGCATCTTCAACATGACCTAAACCTATATTGTAAGAGGCAAGGGCAAACCACATCCGCTGACTAGCAGGGATCGACTCAGGTAAACGCTCAAGCATACTGTTTAAGTATTTCGCGCCGCCTTGAATGCTCTGATATGGATCAAGACGATTCTTAATACCCACTTGCTTCGCCGTAGGTAAAGTTAACATCATTAAGCCGCGCACACCGGTGGGCGAGCGAGCATTAGGATTCCAATGAGACTCTTGATAGGCCGTTGCAGCCAGTTTACGCCAGTCAATATCTCCAGCGTACTTTTCAAAGGTTGCTTGATACTTAGGTAGTTTATTGTCGATGGCACGAATGAATGCGCGAGTATCAACGTAATCAAAGCGCTTTACGTGAGCAAAGTACTTCTCATTTAAATGCGCCAATGTACCGCTGCGTTTTTCTATATGCCAAAAAGCCAATAATTCACTCATTAGCTTGTCGCTGTTATTAGGCGGCAACAGCCATACCACAGGTTGCTTCTGTTTTAGTACTAAGCCTTCACGCAGCTCCGGCATAAAGCGGCGGTTGATGTCTAAGCTGGTTGAGTCGGCAATAGTATAAGGAATATCGCCAGCTGCAATCATAGTGAGCAGTTCTTCTGCATCTTTATCTTTTTCTTGATTCCAGACTAAATCAGGATTGGATTTTTGTAATTCAGTCAAAGTATCGACAAAAGAGGAGTCGGTAATAACCGTTATTTCGCCTTTCAGCTTATCAATGCTCTTAGGTACAGGCGTACCTTGGCGATAGACTAAAACTTGGTTAACGCGATACAGCGGTGGACCAACTCGAAATTGCTCGCGTCTGGCAGGTGTGTCGCCAAGGCCTGCGGCTATGATGTCAATCTCACCGTTTTTCATGGCCGTATACAGCTCGCTAATATTAGCAAACGGCTGCATCTTTAATTCGAGACCGAGGTAATTGGCAAAACGCTCAGCCATTTCATAATCGTAACCTGAGTCACCCTGACCTGAAGTAAAGTAAATTTGCGGACCATATAAGGTGCCTACAACTAATTCCGTCTGCTTTGGTGGCTCAACGGGTTTTGCTTGCTCCACGACAACTTTCTGGCAAGCAGCCAGCAAAGCGATACAGCATAGAGTTAGCAAGATTTTTTTCATGATTTAGTCGTATTAGCACGTAAGTTAAAAAGAAACAGCCAGCGATTATATCACATTATAAGTCTTGGTAAAAAAGCGGCTTTTGCCTTGATGTATATTACTTTTATTATGAGCCTAAAATTGAATTTTGCGCATAATTGCCAACAATCGTCGGCTTTTGCGAGCCGTAAAAATCAAGGTACTTTTTTCTAAATAGGAAACACTGTTTTGTACAGCGACTACTGATGATTTGTGACAAACATTTCCCTATAATAGCGCCCAGATCTGACCCTGCAATTATAAATATAAGGTGAAAAGACGTGATGGAGATCATCCGCGGAGCCCCTGCACTTTCGGCGTTTAGAGTACAGAAGCTGATGCAAGCTTGTGAATCGGCAGCACTGCCAGTGCGCCAAATCTATGCCGAGTTTATCCATTTAGCCGATTTAAACGAATCGTTAAATGACACTGAAAATCAACAGCTTGAAAAAATTCTAACCTACGGCCCCGCTATTGAAGCGCACACGCCAGAAGGTCATCTCCACTTCGTTACACCCCGTCCCGGCACCATTTCTCCTTGGTCATCAAAAGCAACAGACATCGCCCACAACTGTGGACTTAATAAGGTAAAGCGTCTTGAGCGTGGTATTGCCTATTATGTTGTTAGTGATGAACTAAGTGCTGAGCAAACAAAAACCTTAACTGCATTACTACACGACCGTATGGTTGAAGTGATTTTGCCAAGCTTTGATGATGCAAGCGTATTGTTTGCGCGCACAGAGCCGGCAAAGTTCACTAGCGTTGATGTATTAAGTCAAGGACGTGCAGCGCTAGAGCAAGCCAATACAAAGCTTGGTTTGGCATTAGCTGATGATGAAATTGATTATCTCGTTGAGAACTTTACGCGCTTAGGCCGTAACCCGAACGATATTGAATTGATGATGTTTGCTCAGGCAAACTCTGAGCATTGTCGTCATAAAATCTTTAATGCAGATTGGACAATCGATGGTGAAGTTCAGCCAAAATCATTGTTCAAGATGATCAAAAATACTTTCGAGAAGACACCAGACAACGTGCTATCTGCCTATAAAGATAACGCTGCGGTAATGACAGGCTCAACAGCCGGTCGCTTCTTCCCGAAACAAGATGGCGTATATGGTTACCACACTGAGCCAATGCACATCTTAATGAAAGTTGAAACTCACAACCACCCAACTGCTATCAGCCCGTACCCAGGTGCAGCGACAGGTAGCGGTGGTGAAATTCGTGACGAAGGCGCAACAGGTCGTGGCTCTAAGCCAAAAGCGGGCCTTACAGGTTTTAGCGTATCAAACCTTAAGATCCCAGGCTTTGTGCAGCCATGGGAAGCGGATTACGGCAAGCCAGACCGCATTGTTACCGCGCTTGATATTATGACCGAAGGCCCATTAGGCGGCGCGGCATTTAATAACGAGTTTGGTCGTCCGGCGTTGGTGGGGTACTTCCGTACTTACGAGCAAGAAGTTAACAGCCACAACGGTGTTGAAGTGCGCGGTTATCATAAGCCAATCATGCTTGCGGGTGGCTTAGGTAATATTCGCGAAGAGCATGTACAAAAAGGCGAGATCACCGTTGGCGCTAAGCTAGTGGTACTTGGCGGCCCAGCGATGAATATCGGTTTGGGCGGCGGCGCGGCGTCATCAATGACATCGGGTCAGTCGAGTGAAGATTTGGACTTTGCTTCTGTACAGCGTGAAAACCCAGAAATGGAGCGTCGTTGCCAAGAGGTTATCGACCGCTGCTGGCAGATGGGTGATGCTAACCCAATCCAGTTTATCCACGATGTGGGCGCGGGCGGTTTATCAAATGCCTTCCCTGAGCTGGTTAATGATGGCGAGCGTGGCGGTAAGTTTGAGCTACGTAAAGTACCGTCTGATGAGCCAGGCATGAGCCCGCTAGAGATTTGGTGTAACGAATCACAAGAGCGTTATGTGATGTCAATTGCACCAGAGAATATCGAGCTATTTACCCAAATTTGTCAGCGTGAGCGTGCTCCGTTTGCGGTTGTAGGTGTTGCTACGGAAGAGAAAGAGTTAGTCCTAAGTGACGAACACTTTGAAAACCACCCAATCGATTTGCCACTTGAAGTGCTACTAGGCAAAGCGCCTAAGATGAGTCGCGACGTGGTGAGTGCTAAAGCTAACTCTGCAGCACTTGACCAATCAGGTATTGAAGTCAAAGAAGCGGCGCACCGTTTACTGCGTTTGCCAACGATTGCTGAAAAGACCTTCCTTATTACCATTGGTGACAGAACGGTAACAGGTCTGGTTAACCGTGACCAAATGGTTGGCCCGTGGCAGGTTCCAGTTGCTGATTGTGCGGTTACTGCATCAAGCTATGACTCATACGCGGGTGAATCTATGTCTATGGGTGAGCGCACGCCGCTTGCACTACTGGACTTTGGCGCATCGGCGCGTATGGCGGTTGCTGAATCCATTATGAACATTGCGGGTACTGATATCGGCTCGTTCAAGCACATTAAACTCTCTGCTAACTGGATGTCGCCAGCAGGTCACCCAGGTGAAGACGCTGGTCTTTATGAGGCAGTTAAAGCCATTGGTGAAGAGCTATGTCCTGACTTGTCACTGACAATTCCAGTGGGCAAAGACTCTATGTCGATGAAGACAGCTTGGGAAGAAAACGGCGTTCAAAAGACAGTAACTTCACCAATGTCATTGGTGATCACCGCATTTGGTGTGGTGCAAGATGTACGCAATACAGTCACGCCAGAGCTACGCAGCGACAAAGGTGACACTGACTTGTTATTGCTTGATCTTGGTCTTGGTCAAAACCGCTTAGGTGGTTCTTGCTTAGCTCAGGTCTACAGTGAGCTAGGTGACATCGCCCCAGATCTTGATAACTCGGCAACGCTGAAAGGCTTCTTTGAAACCATTCAGCCAATGATTGCCGATAAGTCGATTATTGCCTATCACGATAGAAGTGACGGTGGTCTTTATACCACACTAGTTGAAATGGCATTTGCTGGCCACACAGGTCTAAATGTTGATTTGAGTGCACTAGCAGGTACTGACGTTGAACGTCTGTTTAACGAAGAGCTAGGCGCAGTCATTCAGGTTCGTCGTCAAGACGCTGCTATTATCACTGAAAAGTTTGCCGCAGCTGGTGTACCTTGCCACAAAGTTGCTGAGCTGACGGAAACTGACAGCATTGCCATCTTTGATGGTGCACGTGAAGTCTTAACTGAAACTCGTACATCACTACGTACTATTTGGGCTGAAACCACGTACCGCATGCAAGCGCTACGTGATAACCCTGAGTGCGCTAAAGAAGAGTTTGAGCTTAAGCAAGACGCTAACGATTTAGGTCTAACCGTTGATTTAAGTTTTGATCCGAGTGAAGACGTTGCCGCGCCATTTATCTTAAAAGGCGTTGCACCTAAGATGGCTATCTTGCGTGAGCAGGGCGTTAACTCGCATATTGAAATGGCTGCGGCATTTGACCGCGCGGGTTTCGAAGCGATGGACGTACACATGAGTGACATCCTAAGCGGCCGTATTAGTCTTGAGCAGTTCCAAGGCCTCGTGGCCTGTGGTGGTTTCTCTTATGGTGACGTACTAGGCGCGGGTGAAGGCTGGGCTAAGTCGATTCTGTTTAATGAGCGTGCTCGTGAGCAGTTTAGCCAGTTCTTCGAACGTAACGATAGTTTCTCGCTTGGTGTGTGTAATGGTTGTCAGATGTTGTCTAACCTTAAAGACATTATTCCTGGCACTGAGTTATGGCCACACTTTGTGCGTAACCGCTCTGAGCGCTTTGAAGCGCGCTTTAGCTTGGTTGAAGTACAAAAGAGTCCATCGCTATTCTTCCAAGGCATGGAAGGCTCACGTATGCCGATTGCCGTATCACACGGTGAAGGTCGTGCTGAGTTTGCATCGCCTGAAGCGTTAACCGCTGCAGAAGCGTCTGGTACCATTGCACTGCGTTATGTTGACGGTAATGGTCAAATTGCTACTCAGTATCCGCAAAACCCGAATGGTTCGCCAAATGCGATTACTGCATTGAGTTCAACTGACGGTCGAGTGACAATCATGATGCCGCATCCTGAGCGTGTATTTAGAACGGTTGCTAACTCATGGCATCCAGAATCTTGGGGTGAAGATAGCCCTTGGATGAGAATGTTCCGCAATGTGAGAAAGTCAGTCGGCTAATGTACTGTTTGCTGATGTAAACAGTCACTTGCTAATAAAAAGCCCCTAAATATAGGGGCTTTTTTTTGCCTGAAATAATTACATGGTGCTTGTTTAGCCAAAGAAGTACCACTAAACAATAGATTACAGAGCATTTCTTGCTAAATAGATTGCTAATAAAAGCTTTTTGGCGAGCTATCACTAAGATTTTGGATAAGCTGAAGTTATCCGTAATCTTCATTATTCAGAATTTATAAAACATTTTTCGGCTTGGGTAATGAGCAGGTATAAAAAAGCCCCCCTTATTACTAAGGAGGGCCGCTTTGCGCTAACAAAACTTCAAGAATAATCTTGCATTAAACAGTCTTACTTACAGCTCTCTAGCTTTATAAAGTTCAACGAAAACACGCTGATAGCTAACAACTAGACGCTCGAATAATTTTGTCATAACAGTTTCTCCACATAGATAGATGATTTAAGCGGAGTTAGTCTTTACCGGGCTACTTCACCGGGTTGGCTAGACCGTCTCCTTAACTTGGTGCCCATTTTAGGCGAGGTCTAATTTTTGATCAAACGAGAAAAACTTCATTTAACTATTAGTTTTTATTATCCGAAAATTGACGCTTAATATTGGTTGTTTTTGTTGGTTTTGGTTATATGTATGTATTTAAAGGGTTTTGGAGAAAATTAATTTAGGTGGGGTTTTATTTAGGGATACGATAACTGTTGCTGGAATTGTTAATAATTGGTGTTTTGTCTGTTTAGCGTTAAATAAAATGTTTATTGGGTGAAAATAATTGTTTTGCTTATTTTTCAAGCGCTCCTAGCATGAGTATTTTGTGTTGTCAACGGGCTCTAGGGTGGAACTGTGTGCTTCACCTCAAAACCCGTTGAAACCGAATGCTTTGATTGATTTGAATCAATTTTGAATGTTATAAAAACACTGCGGATAACCTTATTTCGTCTTGCAAGTGACTGATATTAACTAATTTGTTTAATCTTTATTTGCGTATTCGAGAAGGGAGTCACAACAGCCATTGAAAATGTGATCGCAAGCGTGGGTTTGCTAGTGTTTTTGGCTTTGAAATACAAAATTTATGAATTAAACAACGAATCGCGGTTGAAGTTGGGTTTTTGTTATAAAAACTGACTGTTTTACTGCATTAATATTCCTATATAGGCAATCACTCTCGTTGATGGGGATCTAACGAAAGTGATTTGACGCACCACCTAAGGAGTCACAAATGATTTTAGAAGAGGTTGTTGACCTGTCGCGTTTCCAGTTTGCGATGACGGCCATGTATCACTTCCTATTTGTTCCCTTGACCTTGGGGTTAGCTTTCTTGCTAGCCATTATGGAATCACTTTATGTGATGACCAATAAGCAAATCTATAAAGATATGACCAAGTTCTGGGGTAAGTTATTCGGTATCAACTTTGCACTTGGCGTTGCAACCGGTCTGGCGATGGAGTTCCAATTCGGAACTAACTGGTCATACTACTCGCATTACGTTGGTGACATCTTTGGTGCACCACTTGCTATTGAAGGCCTAATGGCATTCTTCCTAGAATCTACTCTTGTGGGTATGTTCTTCTTTGGTTGGGATCGTTTCAGCAAACGTCAGCATTTAGCGGTAACTTGGTTAGTAGCCCTAGGTTCTAACATGTCTGCGCTTTGGATTCTGGTGGCGAACGGTTGGATGCAAAACCCTGTCGGTAGCACATTCAATTACGAAACCATGCGTATGGAAATGACGAGCTGGGGTGAAGTGTTATTTAACCCAGTAGCACAGGTGAAGTTTGTTCACACTGTGGCGTCAGGTTATGTTGCTGGTGCGATGTTCGTTCTTGCAATCAGTGCTTACTACATTCTTAAGAAGCGTGACTTACCGTTTGCCCGTCGTTCATTTGCGATTGCTGCAAGTTTCGGTATGGCGTCTATCTTGTCTGTAATCGTTCTAGGTGACGAATCAGGCTACAAGGTAGGTGAAGTACAACGCGTTAAGCTAGCGGCTATTGAAGCGGAATGGCACACTGAGCCAGCACCAGCTGCATTTACTGCAGTAGGTTTCCCAAATCAAGAAACTCAAGAAACAGATTTTGCGGTTAAGATTCCTTATGCAATGGGTATCATTGCGACTCGTTCACTTGATGAGCAAGTTACCGGTATCAAAGATCTGATTGCAGAGCATGAAGTGCGTATTCGCAACGGTATGGTCGCTTATGGTTTACTTGAGCAGCTACGTAACGGTGAAGAAACGCCTGAAATCCGCGCAGCATTTGAAGAAGCTAAAGTTGACCTAGGTTATGGTCTGCTATTGAAGCGTTACACTGATAAAGTCGTTGACGCGACAGATGAGCAAATCAAAGCTGCAGCTGATGACTCTATTCCAAACGTAGCACCTATGTTCTGGTCTTTCCGTGTGATGGTTGGCCTTGGTGTGATTATGTTGTTCGTTTTTGCAGCGGCATTCTGGCAAAGCACACGTCACCAAATCGACGAGAAACCTTGGGTGCTTAAAGCGGCACTTTATAGCTTACCACTACCGTGGATTGCCATTGAGTGTGGTTGGTTTGTGGCTGAATATGGCCGTCAACCATGGACGATCTCTGAAGTATTACCAACGTTTATGTCTGCCTCTAGCTTGTCTGTTGGCGACCTGATGTTCAGTATTATTTCTATCACGCTGTTCTATACCATCTTGTTAGTGATTGAGCTTTATCTAATGATTAAGTTCGCGCGTATTGGTCCAAGCTGTTTAAAGACGGGTCGCTATCACTTTGAAAAGCTTGATGCCTAAACTGGAGATCTGATTATGTTTGATTATGAAATGTTAAGATTCATCTGGTGGGCACTGATTGGTGTGCTTTTCATCGGATTCGCTGTCACAGATGGCTTTGATATGGGTGTGGGTGCCTTATTACCGATTATCGGTAAAGACGACACTGATCGCCGTATTATGATTAACTCAATTGCCCCGCATTGGGATGGTAACCAAGTTTGGTTAATCACCGCAGGTGGTGCATTATTCGCAGCTTGGCCTATGGTCTATGGTGTGTCTTTCTCTGGTTTCTACGTGGCAATGATGCTGACGTTGTTTGCATTGTTTATGCGTCCAGTAGGTTTTGACTACCGTTCTAAGATTGAAGATCCAAGATGGCGTAAGTCTTGGGACTGGGCACTGTTTGCAGGTGGTTTTGTTCCACCGCTAATTATCGGTGTTGCGTTCGGTAACTTGCTACAAGGTGTTCCGTTTAACTTTGACGAATACCTACGTGCTACTTACCACGGCGGTTTCTTCGGTCTACTTAATGGCTTTGGTATTCTAGCCGGCCTAGTGAGCGTGAGCATGTTTATGCTTCAAGGTTCTACTTGGTTACAAATGAAGACAGAAGGCGAGCTACGTGTTCGTGCTGCTAAGATGTCACAGTTGCTATCTGTAGCCCTGTTCGTATTCTTCGGTGCGGCTGGTGTATGGTTAGTTAACGGTATTGACGGTTACGTGGTGACTTCAGTTATCGACACATACGGTGTTTCTGACCCAACGCTGAAAACCGTTTCTGTTGAAGCTGGTGCTTGGTTAGTGAACTACGATAAGTACCCACTGACTATGGCATTCCCTGTAATTGGTTTACTTATGCCTATCCTAGTATTGCTATGTAGCCGCATGAACCGTTCTGGTTTTGCGTTCTTCTTTAGCTCATTAGGTATTGCTGCAGTGATCTTAACGTGTGGTGCAGCTATGTTCCCATTCGTTATGCCATCTTCACTAGAGCCAAACGTAAGTTTGACTATGTGGGATTCGACTGCAAGTGAAATGTCATTGACTGTAATGACTTGGGCTGCAATCATCTTTGTACCGATTGTACTTAGCTATACCGTTTGGACTTACTTGAAGATGTTTGGTCGCTTAACTCGTGACTTCATCGAAAAGAACAAGACCTCACTTTACTAATAAGGAGCCTAGATTATGTGGTATTTTGCTTGGATTTTAGGTGTATTGTTAGCCTGTTCGTTTGGTATTATCAACGCGCTTTGGCTTGAAAATACTGAGAACATGGACCGTGATGCTGAGAGCGAAGATTAATCTTCTGCAATCGTTAAATGGTTAAGCAAAGCCCCGCAATCGCGGGGCTTTTTGTTTTTAGTTTTACTTCATAGATATTATTACCAACTGGTAATAGTGAATTGCCAAAATAACTAGTTATCATTTTATTGTTATTTTCTATAATTCAGCCTTTTGCCAATGGTGTAGGATTCGTCTCTAGCCGTATCTCAAGTTAATCATTGAATTCTCAGCAGCTGCTTAGCTCATCTGTTTATCATTTTTGGAAGTCTTCATGTGGAATAAAATTCGTGGCTCTTTGCCTTTGCAGTTGATATTAGCTGCGTTCGCTGCTTGGTTGTTAGCAACTGGGATCACCGAGTTTAGTGCTCCGAGTGAAGTAAATAACATTAGTCAGCAGAGCTGGTATCAATTCTTGATGCTAGGTAAAACGGTTTATATCGGTTTGCTGAAAATGGTTGTCGGCACGATGGTGATGCTCTCTTTGGTTGAGGGCATAAGCAACATTGGCGCTATTACCAAATTAAAAACACTCGGTAGACGCACATTGGGCTTTTATGTGTTCACTACAACGATTGCGGTAAGCCTTGGTTTAGGTGCGTCTTTGTTAATGCCTGCATGGGAGCCTCTGACTCAAGCCGTTCCTTTGGCAGCTGGCACCAACTTGATTGAAGCAGAAGCCGCAAGTGGCGGCGCGATAGCGACCAAAATGCTACAGATGGCACTGGTAAACCCTGTGGCCGCAATAGCCAATGGTAACTTGCTCGCAGTGGTGGTGTTCTCATTCATGATAGGTATTTCACTGCTTATAGCATTGCCACAAGAACATGTGTTATTTGAAGTTATTCGCGGCATGAATAAAGGCATTAACACCTTAGTTGGCGGCATTATTCGACTTTCTCCACTGGCTATTTTCGCGATTATTCTTGAGTTTTCGATTGGCGGCAGTGAAGCCTTGTTTAGTCAGTTGGCGATGTTTGCACTATTAGTGTTTGGTTTAACCATGCTGCATGGTTTGGTGGTTTTACCTAGCCTGGCAAAGTTACTTACCGGCATAAAAATCCGCACCTTGTTTAAAGGGATTAGTGCGCCGCTCGCCATGGCATTTGCGACATCATCCAGTGCTGCAACGCTGCCGCTATCGATGAAAAGCGCAGAAGAGTTAGGTGTTACACCTGCAACCAGTAGTGTGGTGTTGCCACTTGGTTCAGTGATGAATATGGACGGTACAGCGCTGTTTGAAGGTGTGGCAGCTATTTTTTTAGCGCAGTTATTTGGTGTAGATTTAACTACAACAGGGCTAATCATGATTTTTTTGATGGCAATGGTATCGTCTATTGGCGCGCCGGGGATGCCATCTGGCTCAATGTCCGGGATGCAGTTGGTGTTACTTGCTGCCGGCATTCCATTAGAAGCCATTGCGATCTTATTGATTATCGAAAGACCGCTCGATACCTTCCGTACAGCGGTCAATGTTGAGGGCGATATAATTGCTGCCTTGGTGATCGATAAGTGGCAGCGTAGTTAATTAGAAGAGAAGCGCTAGGCACCAGTGGAACTAACCGTTACTTCATTGGTAACGGTTAGGTTAATTAACTCTTTGCTGTTATAGCTCAGCGCGATAGATAAATAGCGCAGTATCCATCACCATTTCCGATACCGGCGTGGTATTAAATTGCTCTGTTTGTTGGTCAACAATTTGATAGATTTTATCACCTATTTTGTCGAGTTCTTTGACGCTATAGCAATTTTTAGAGGTGCGTAGATCGCAGCCTTTCACCATTAAGTCGGTAGTAAAATAGGTCGCATATAGTGCAATTTCATTAGTGCTTTCATTTTTAGTGTGCAGCACTTTTATTTCGGCAACGCCATCAATGGTTTCATCGGTCATTAAGCGGTTTACTGCGCGTTGATATTCTTGTTTATAGGTTGCTGAGTCTTTACTAACAAACAGGTAAGAGTCAAAGCCAAGTTCTTCAAGTTGTAGGCCAAGATCGGTGGCAAACGTGTTACCAACCTCAAATAGAAAGCGGTTAGCCGCAAGGCTATTCTCATAAGTGGTATTGAGTCCTTCACCTGCAATAATCAGCAATTTCTTGCCTTCAACCGTGTTATTTTGCGGATTGGCACAACCAGCCATAAATAGCATAAACGATGCTATTAATAGTTTTCTAAACATACTTTCTCTTTATGAACTTAATTTAAGCAAAGGAATAGGGCGGACGGTAATGACAAACCGGCTCAAAATCAACAATAAAAAAGCAACAGCGAACTGTTGCTTTGCTCTTTCATTCAGCGTTTTGTTTTAGCCTGAAGCTTTGCATATGCTGTTATTTAAGATTATGCCTTAAACACACTGATCTTAGTGTTTATTTCGTTTGCGATAGTTGCTAAGCTCTCAGCAGAATCGACGCTTTCGCCTGCGCGCTGCTCGCCATCTCTGGCAAGTTCCGTTATCTGATGCAGATTACGGGTGATCTCTTCAGCCACAGCGCTCTGTTGCTCTGTGGCGCTAGCAATGCTACTTGCAGTAGTGGCGAGCTCGGCAATGCTGTTATTAATCTCCATTAACTGTGAAATAGCCTCATTGCCTTGGGCTGCAGAGGCGTCGCCAAGCTCATTGCTGTGATTCATCTGTCCGGCGGTAAGTTTAACTTGAGATTGCAACTGGGTAATGGTGTCAGATATTTCCGCAATAGAGGTTTGAGTGCGCTGTGCAAGGGTGCGTACCTCATCAGCTACTACTGCAAAGCCGCGACCTTGTTCACCTGCTCTTGCGGCTTCAATAGCAGCATTGAGCGCTAACAGATTGGTTTGCTCGGCAATGCTATTAATCACTTCAGTAACTTGACTAATCGCTTGGCTATTTTGATTGACCACTTCTACGCTGCTGTGGCTTTCAGACAACTGAGTGCTTAAATCTTGTAGGCCGCTAACTAGGTTACTTAAGTTGGCTTGGCCGCCTTTAGCCGCATTATCTACGCGCAGGCTCATGCTTGCACCTTCATTGGCGTGGTTAGCTACATCGCGCACTGAGGCTGACATCTCTTCAATCGCTGTGGCAATTTGATCTGTTTGTGCCATTAACGATTGTGCTTCTTTACCGTTTAAACGTGCTGTTTCTTGTGTTTGATTGGAGTGAGCCTGCAGAGCGGTAACCGACTGCTGTAGTGCTAATATAAGATCGCGCAGGTTGGTAGCCATTTTTGATGTGCTGTTAGTAATCAGGTCTACTTCATTTTTGCTGTTTGTGCTTGAGGCTGCAAAATACTGAGAAAGATCACCAGCACCTAACTTTTCTAATTGTGTTTGTAGTGTGCCAAGTGGCTTTAATGCTCTAACTAACACTTGAGAAAGCAATATGGTAATTACAATCATACCAATTACTGACACTGCCATGTTGATTTTCAGTAACGAGATACTTTCTTCATTTAGTTCTTTAGCATCAACTTGGCCAATTAGAGACCAGTTCCAACCTGGGATCTCAATAGTGTAAGCGTAGGCCTTTACGCCCTGATTATTGGTGTATTCCCAAGAGCCTTGATGAGTCAAAGCTTGCTCAATTGTTAGTCCATTGAGGTTGTCGGTACTGAGTTTACTGCCAACAGGGTGTTGACGATGTGCAACAATTGACGAGTCCAATTGGCGCACTAATAAATAAGAACCTGATTCTTCTAACTGTAGCTTGTTGATCGACTCTCTAAGTTGCACCAAGGAGCCACTAATATCAAAACCTGTATATAAAATACCGATGACTTCAGCGTTACTGTTTTTGATTGGACGGTAAATTGTCATGTAATCTTTGCCGAAAAGCTGGGCATAGCCTTCAAAATCTTTGCCTTGAAGCATGGCACTATAAGCTGGATGGTCTTTATCAAGATAAGAGCCTAATGCGCGTTTACCATCGGCATTTTTTAATGATGTTGAGATGCGGATGAACTCATTGCCATCACGCACAAATACGGTTGCGTTACCGCCAGTAAGCTTTGAGTATCTGTCTACTTTACTTTTAGAGGCGTTGATTTGCTCACGTTCATGCCTTAGTGCTGGAGTTGTTTTCCCCATGACTTTGACTGTTTTATCTGGCTTGTAGAAATTACCAGGATACATAGCGCGAAATACATCAGCGTTGCGCTCTGCAAGTGAGACTAAGCTTTCGTACTGTAACTCAATTAAATCTGCAGTAGCGGTAGTTTGCGCCTGCATAGCGCTAATGCCTTTATCACGCAGTACATCAGATGCTGTTAAATAAGATACACAACCTAGGAAGCCAAAAATGAGTACGGTAAGGAGGAGGGCAAGCATGCCGATTTGCTTTGCAATCGGCCAATTTTTATAGTTCATATCGAGTTCAATTCTTTTTTGCGGTAAGTTAAATCTAATTGATTTACAGAACAAAATAATTGATGTAGGTCTATAAGTGTTCGCTTTCTAAAGAAATCTTTACAGCTGAATATTGCTTGGTTTTTAAACTGTGATAGATAGCCATAATTTGAGTCGAGATAAGGTAGAATAGTGATAATGGTCTAAAACAAAAAGGAGAAAGCATATGTTGGGCGAAAACCACTTATTGACCCATGAGTTTCCGGAGTATTTGTCTGCCATTATCGAGCTTAAATCCACTAATAATACATTTTGCTTACTAGCAAAGCGCTATCATAAACTCGATCATCAAATTCGTGGCCTCGAACAGAATCAAGTTCCAAGTAGCGATGCTTACTTTAATCAACTTAAAGCTGAGCGAGTTAATCTTAAAGATCAGATCTACAGGTTATTGGTTGCCCACTCGAAACTGAGTAACTAATTTACATTAGCAATAATCAGGCAGAAATAGGTCGTTGGTGAGCTTTAGTGTGAGTCACAATTACTGAGCCTGTGGCACAACTTTTGTTAAAGCTGAGTTAGCCTTTGTTCTAGGTGCCATGATCAAGTGATACATAGTCGGCACCCAAACTAACGATAATAAGGTAGTTAACAACGTGCCGCCTGCAATAGCAATGGCAAAAGGTGGCCAAAAGCCGCCGCCAGCAATAATTAACGGCAAGAAACCACCGATAGTGGTAATAGTTGTTGAGCCAATATGCCGACCACAGCTTGTTACTAAATCAACAATTAACTTGGTATTTCCCGCTCGTGCATCAGCTTGCTCTTCAAGTTCGGCAATAATTACGATAGCAGCATTAATTGCTAAACCCATCAGGCCGAGTAAACCAATAATTACCGTAAAGCCAAAGGGATAACCGAATGTATAAACCGCGAGTAAACCTAAACCTGCTGATTGCATGGCGCTGAATAAAATTATGCCGGTGAGTCTAAAAGAGTTAAAAGACAAGACTACGGTAGCGAGTAAAAGTGTCACGACTAACACTAGATTTGACATTAAGTTACCGACCGCTTCATTGCGCTTGGCACTTTCCCCACCGAGCTCGATACGGTAACCACTTGGCAGCGCAATGTTCTGTAGTGCTCTACTGGCATTATCCACCACGGTTTGCGGCAATACTCCTGAGGTTAAATAGGCTTCAACTGTATTCACTCGCTGACCATCTCGCCGTGGGATCGCGCCGCGACTGACTTCAATATTACTGCTTGATATTGCTGATAGAGGAATACCGTTACCACTTTCAGAGACTAAGGTAATAGACGACAACTTAGTTTGCTGCTCACGCATACTGTCTGATAAGCGCACTCTTACCGGCAATGACTCGGTTTGCTCCAAAATGCTACCACCATTAATACCAGTGGTTGCCATTTCAACTTGTTTAGCAATATCAGTTAACGATAGGCCGCTCATTAAGCTGGCATCTTCATTGATCTGTAGCCACACTTTTGGCGCGCCGGCGCTCAATGTGGCACGGGTGTGGATAACATCTGCAGTGTCTGACAACACTTTGCGCACTTGCTCACCTAGCGTTTGCAATTGATCAAGATTCGGCCCAAAAATTCTCACTTCAACTGGTGCATTAAAAGGTGGGCCTTGCTCAAGCTTACGCACAATAATTTGTGCTTGTGGGTAGGCTTTATCTAATGACTTTTGTAACGCCGGAATTAAGCGATTAGCTGTAGCAAAGTCTTGGGTTTTGACCATGGCCTGCGCGTAATTACTTGCACCTTGTTGGCGTTGTAATAAGTTGTAATAGAAAGAGGGCGCATTACCGCCCACAACCCAATCAATGCGCTGTACGCCTTGAGTTTGTCTTAGGTCGAGATCAATTTTTTCTATTTGGCTGCGAGTTTGGCTAATGCTTGCTTGCGGCGCTAAATACACCTCTATTTGAAACATGTCCCTATCTGATGGCGGGAAGAATTGCTCAGTCATTTTACCAGCGGCAATAAAGCCCATAACAGGCAGCACACCAATTACAATCGCGGCAAGTAAAGGCCGTGATAGGGCTAAGGTTAACGTTTGGCGAAACGCTTGGCTCATAAAAGGAAGGTTTATGCCGTGGTGATACCAATGCGTGCCTTTGCCATCTACACCAAAGCGACCAGCAAGACCGGCAATAATAGTGTGAGAGATAATAAATGAGCCTAGCAGAGCAAAAATTACTGAGATGGCAATGCCGCCAACAAACTCACCTGCGGCACCGGGCATCAGCACAATTGGCGCAAATGCCAGCATGGTGGTAATTGTAGAACCTGCGAGTGGCAACCATAAGTGCTGTAAAGTCTGTTTAACCGCATTGAGTCTATCCATGCCTTTTTGGCGGCGCTGAGAGATCGCATCAACAATCACAATGGCGTTATCGACCATAATACCGAGGGCAACCACAAGGCCTGTTACCGACATTTGATGAATCGGTAGGCCAATAAACTTCATGCAAGCTAAGGTGAAGAGGGCGGTAAGAGGCAAAGATAATGACACGATTACGGCGTTTCTCAGTCCCAAAGTGAGCATCAACACCACAAGGATAATGATAAAACCGAGTAGCAGACTGCCAATTAAATCGCTGAGTCTTTCTGTGGTGTAACCTTCTTGGTCGAATAGCCACTCTATTTCAATATTGGCAGGAATACTGCTTTGTAAGTCGTTAACTACCGCTCTGACTTGTTCAAGCCATAAATCGACACGGGTATTACTTAGCATTCTAGCTGCGACCATGACACCTTGTTGGTGCTCAATTAACGCAATACTGCTGGCTGGCTCTTTGGGCTGGCGGCTAACACTCGAAATATCTGCTAAGCGAATAATTTGACCATCAGCAGTAATTTTTAAAGGCACTTGGGCTACACGGCTAATGGAGTCTAGTTCACCGGAAATCTCAACGAGAGCTTTAAAATGTTGGTTATTGATTTCGCCTGCAGACACTTTAGTGTCGGCATCTTGCAGAATTTGTGCAATAACTGCTGGTGATAAACCGAGTTGATTAACTTTGTGACCATCTAGCTGAACTAAGATCTCTTCATTAGGTTGGCCGTAAAGATTAACAAAATCAGTGCCACCTAGTAGGCGCAATCGACTTTGTAACTCTTTGGCATAACGATTGAGCATATCGGTACGTACTTCACCGCCACCCCGCCAAGCTATGCCTAAAATGGCGGTATTGGCGTAACCGAGTTGATCATCTAAGGTAGAGTTTTGCGTTGAGGTGGGTAACAAGCCCTTGGCATCGGCAATCAGATCTCGGGCTCTAGACCACACTGGTGCGGTTTCTAATACATCATCTTTTAGCTCTAGCTGGATCACTGAGATCCCCGGCCTTGAAGTCGATTGCACTAGTTTTAACTCTTCTAGTTGTCTTAGTTCACTTTCGAGCTCTTCTGTGACTAAGGCTTCAACTCGTTTAGCTGAGGCGCCGGGATAGTGAGTAATTACAGATGCGAAACGGTTGGTTATTTCAGGATCTTCCATTCGTGGCAAGCTAGAAATTGCCCCCAAGCCTGCAACAATCAATAACGCAATGACCAAGCTGATTAAGCGGCCATTTTCAACCAATGACTTAACCATGCTTTACCTCGTCGCCAACTGTGCTTGCTGGGTAACGAGCTGACCCGCAACGAGTTTATGTAGGCCTTGAGATACGTATTGCTCATTAGGACTTATTGCACCATTGATATAGGCCTTATCTTGCGCGGTATAAATAATTTCAACATCGCGCCGCTCAATGCTAAATAGATTGCCATCAGCTTGGCTTAAGATGTAGATATTCCACAAGCCTCGCACACCATCGGTAAGTGCACTAAGTGGCACCCAATAGCCTTGGTTTGCAATCGTTTGCTGATAGTTTAAATAGCTAAGCTCACCATTTATAACTTGAGCTGAGGTAGGTAAGGTCACGCGCAGATCAACTGTGCGAGTGACGGGATGAAGCTCTGCACCAATACCTGCAATTTCACCTAGAAATTGTTGATCTCTAACGGTGATATCGACGCTTTGCCCTGTGTTTAATGTGGTAGCGATAGTAACGGGTACGCCAATATAAGCCTGAATATTATTATGCTCAATGATAGTGTAAACCGGGCTGCCAAGATTGACGACCTCACCGAGGTTATGAGTACGTTTACTTATGACGCCATCAAAAGGGGCGAGTAAACTCGATTTGTCGATTTTTAATTGGTTAGCGAGTAAAGAGGCATTAAGACGAGTTTTGGCGGCCAATAAGCTGTTGAGTTGACCTTTTTGTTCATCTAATTGTTGCTCTGAGACATAGCCTTGCTGCTGTAAACCTAAGCTTCTATCTAATGTGGCTTTAGCTAAATCTAAGTCGGCTTTGTTCTGCGACAAACTTGCATTTAATTCATTTTGTTCTGCGAGTAGTAAGCGGGTGTCGAGCTTGGCAAGTAGTTGTCCTTGTTTAACATTATCACCACTGTCTACAGCAAGCTCTTTTATTTTTCCAGATAGTTCAAAGCCGATTGCGGTGGTATTACCTGAGCGAATAGTGCCTGAGAATGTTTGGCTAAATTGATATTCATCAGTCAATTCTAGTGAGTCAGCACTTACGGACTGGTAGCTAGGCTGAGGTTTATTCTCTACTACCGGGTCTTGGCAAGCTGATAGAAAAGAAACCGCAACCAAACCCATTAACCACTTTTGATGAGTTAGAAATCTTATCGTTATCATTGCATACAACCCATTTTGTTGCGCACTAAGGTACACAAGGTAGAATAAATGTTAAACTGGACTGCCTAGTCTAGTGTTTAAGAACTAGACTGTCTAGTCTATTTGGCTAATAAATGGACTGGGTAGTCTAGTCTATGCTTAAATAGAAAACTGAATGTGATTAAGGCTAATGGTTGGAGTTTTGCTGGATATGAATGCACCTGTATTGAATCGAAGTGAACAAAAAAGAGCGCAGATCTTACAGGCTGCAAAAGAGCTTTTTTGTGAGCATGGATTCCCTAATACCAGTATGGATGAGGTGGCAAAACTGGCTGGTGTGTCTAAGCAAACGGTTTATTCGCACTTTGGTTGTAAAGATGATTTGTTTGTCGCATCGATAGAATCTAAATGTTTAGTGCATGGGGTTAATCAAGATCTTTTGTCTGATCCAGCAAGTCCTGAAGTCAGTTTAGGGCTATTTGCTAAACATTTCGGTGAGGTGATAATTAGCCCAGAAGCGGTAACTGTTTTTAAGGCATGTGTATCTCAGTCTGATACTCATCCTGAGATCTCAGAGCTATTTTACAATGCAGGACCAAAGCATATTCTAGGTTTACTGGCAGATTATTTAGCTAAGGTAACACTGCTAGGCGTTTATCAGTTTAAGCATCCACATCACTGCGCGGTAAGGCTGTGTTTAATGGTTTTTGGCGAGGTGAGAATGCGCTTAGATTTAGGCCTCAATGTTGATGATTTACAGCCTGAACGCGACGCCTATGTACAAGATACAGTAGAGATGTTTTTAAAGGCTTACAAAGTCAGTTAATACGATTTAGTTAACTAAAAAGCACACTCGAGTCGAATATAGTTAGCTCAAACAACGAGTTCAAACAAATAGCCAAACAGTAATCCCATCACATTGAAAAAGCAGCTAATCGCTGCTTTTTTCGTATTATTAAGATATAACCATCTACTAAATAAAGTGTTCTACAATAATCAGATACAAAATGATCCTTTGGTCTTGAACGCGCGTAGGGTAGAGTCATACCAAATCTACAATTAACATTTACTTGAATAATTATTAGCTAATGGAGTTAGCAATATGAAAAAGTCCCTAGCAATAAGTACGCTAGCCTTATCTACGTTAGTTTCGTCGCCAGCTGTATTAGCAGAGCAGCAAACTCAATCCTCTTCATATCGACCAAGCCCATTTAGTTTAAGCGCCAGCAGAATGACTACTGGTACTGCAGATGTTGGTAATAATGAGTTGCAGCGTGATCAATGGATGTTTGACTTTAAAGCGAGCATGCCATTAGGTAACAAGTGGTTTATTGGCGCCGGTGTTGGTTACGACAACTTGGATTACGACTGGCGTTCACCGAATTTACAAGGTAACACTCAAGCGTGGGACAAAATTGAGCGTTATCGAGCGAGTTTGTCACTGTCATATCGTCCCAATAAAAACTGGATGTTTATGTTAGCGCCTAAGTTGCAATATGCTTACGCTGATAGTGCATCAACCAGCAATGCCGAAAGTTATGGTACCGTGTTATCGGGTATGTACCGCTTTGATTCCGGTAATGTATTAGGCTTAGGTGTGGCATACCTAAACGATATTGACGAAGTTAGGACAGTGCCTTTTGTTGCGGTGAGCTGGCAAATTACTGAAAACTTAAAATTAGGTAACCCGTTTTCGGCAGGCTTTAGTGGCCCGGCGGGTCTAGAGCTGAGTTATCAATTAGATCCTGATTGGAATATTGGCCTCGGTACATCAAAACGAACAAATCGGTTTTTAATCGCTGATGACAAAGAAACTGCCGAAATTGATGAGTGGGTTAGCTTTATTCGTTTAGGCTGGGATATTTCTAAAGCGGTTAGCGTTAATGCTTATGCAGGCTACTTCTTTAATGGTGAGTTGGAGCTAAATCCACAAGATACCACTGAAGATATCGACAACCAGGGCGCAGCAGCCCTGGATGTCACATTTAAATTTTAGATAGACTCTAAAGGTTAAATTACTGGCCCAACATAGCGTCTTTTAAGCTATCTTGGGCTGGTTCATTGCCTAACCAAATCTTTAATACTGCTTGGCGGAAATCTTCACCAGCAATAGTCGCCTGAGCTTGACCATTTTTATAAGCGGTAACACCCGTTACTTTATCCGCTAACAGTGTAAATTGATCACCTTCAACGATTTCTGCACTAAATAGCCCCATAAATTGCTCGATTTTTACAGCAATTGGCGCGGTATTACCATCAGTTGCATCGTCGAAGCCTTCATTAATGGCGTCTTTCATTTTATCGGCAGTGATCATGCCTGAGGTGATATTCAAGCGTACTGCAACACTTGGCGCATCAAGCGCTGCTTGAGCAGTATTAAGATTTACGGGTACATATAGGCTACCAACATATAAATCGATAAAGAACTTGCTACGCACGCCAGCGCCATTTAAGACCAGTGTTTGGCCCTCAACAGTAATAGAGTCATTAAGTTGTACGCCTGAGACTTCTTTAGCTTGTAGAGAAGATGACAGCAATACGCTAGTTGCAAGTAGTAGGGTAGAAAGGGATTTCATCATTATCTTTTATTCATCTTTTATTAAAAATGCGGCGACATTTAGCCGCGAGAACCTAATTGGAACTGCCCGCTTTGGTGAAATAGTGCGGTTTGTTTTTGTTTGGCTGAAATCAATAAAGGACCGTCGTCAAAGAACAGGAAGCACTTCCAGTTGCGGACAAATACGTCCCAACGTGTTTCAACCACTTGGTATTTTTCATAGCAAAAATACACAGGGGTATCGTCAGCCCAGTCAAAATGCTCGCCAAAACCTTCAGGTAGCTTTGGATCTTCGCTATCCCATGCACTTTGCCAATGTTCAGTTAACACCCAAGCACTGTCTTTGGCTGCCCAGTCACCTTTAGTGAATTGTTCGGTACGGCTACTTTTATTACTTATCCATTTATTCCAAACTTCCATCGATGATTTTTGATCAAGCGGTAAGATCAGCGCTTTGTCTTCATCAGTCACAGGAAGGTCTTTATGATTAAAGATCCACTTACGTTTGTATTGTTCAAATGGAATATAGGTATGTGCCAAGCGACGATCTCCGAAATCAAATCATAGAAAATTAATGGTGGCGATTATAAGGCTTTGTATGGGATTTAGATACCGCCGCTAACATAATGTTAGCGGCTTGAGGCGTTAAGCTATCTTGGCTAATTGATTAATTGCAATTTGATTGGTTGGGTCAAGTGCAAGAACTTGGTTGAAGACATCTCTAGCCGTTTGTATTTGTTCGACTTCATATAGAAATGCTCCCAACTTCAACCATATTAAGATGTCATTAGGGTATTTATCTAGGTAGTCCATATAGGTGTTCAGCGCGAGTTGAGCTTGTCCTTGGAGCTTGAGTAAATGTGCATATTGCGGCAGGTACTCATCGCTTAAACTTACCAATTGCTGTAATGCAAGGGCTGCAAGTTCTAGATGTCCGAGTTTTAGCGACAGGACACTTACCTGCTTAAACTCTACTTCAGTAAATAGCTCAGAACCTAACTCTAACAATGTCGTGAGTGCCTGTTGAGGTTCGCCCTGTAGCTCTAAACAATAGGAATAAGCTAAGTGATATAAGCGTTTTGCTAGCTCACTTTCTCTAGCGCGAGGCTTTAGTGTGCTAGCCATAAGCATGAGTCCTTGAAGGTTTTTCTTGATGACTAACGTCATTATCTTATTAAAGGCTTCTTCAAGCGAGTAACCTGCTGCCAGCTTTGACTGGTAACGCTGATGATCGGTTAGCCGTAGTTGAAACTCATTAATTAAAGGCTCTAGTGCTAATACCTCTTTACTTGATAGCTCACGAGTTAAATTGTGTGCCCATACGAGCGAACGCCCAGGTTGATTATCTTGTAGCCATTGCTCGATGAGTGGCTCAATGTCGTCAGGTTGGTTTACTTCGTTTAGGCGAGAGAGACAGCGCTGTTGTGCTCGCTTGAAAATGACTTCAAGCTTCTTAGACACGCTAATAAACGCCTCATAGTAGTTAGCTGTCATTTTCTCTATGTGTACTTGTGACCACTGACTGCTTTCAGTTGTAGAGAGGAAACGGCTAAATTCCAAGTAACCATAGAATTTAATGACTTTAGCGAGTTTACCGTGGTGCTTATTGATCTTGTGTTCAATTTTATCTAATTGCTCTGCTTGGCTCTGCTTTTGATTGAGCTTTAGCGCTGTGGTTGCCAATGTTAATATCGCCTGTAGCGATGATACGGCTTCACTCATCTGCTTTAGACAATATTGGTAGTGCTTTTTTAAATCAATGGTTTGCTTATCAACAAATGAAAATAGCGCTTGGTGACTACAGTTTGCAGCTTTAATAACGATTTTATCTAATGCTAGATGAGCTATATTGGGAATGATCGCGGCATTAGGTGAAAGGTTAATGACTTTACACTGAGGTAGAGTTGACACCTGATAGGCTAAAGCAGTTTTGGCTTCAGTTAGTTGGAAAATAGTCTCGGCTTTATCACCACAATAGGTCTCAACCCAATCTCCGATGTGCCCCATATTGGGACCGAGATTAGCCTCTAATGTGCCCGTGGTGTGGGTATGTCCTGTTTTCGAGTAGCAAAAATCTGCACCAGTGAGTAGTACTTGAGTAAAACCTAGCTCCGCTGCAATTGTTATAGCAGCATTAGTTACAGTTGGGCCAACAGATTTAATATTATCTTTATCATTAGTCTCATCCCATAGGAGACGGTTGCCAGTGAATAGGTGACGTCCACGCCATTGAGAAAGAATTCTGGAACAGATGTGATAGGAGTGAACGAGCAAAGAGCTATCATACAATGCCATCATTTCGCTATTGACCTCTAAGCTCAGCTCTTGAGGATCGACAGAGACAATAATTTGCGGTGCGATTCCCTCTTTGGTTAATTTGGCCGCGACGCGCGAAACCGCAATAATGAAGAGCTTGTCTTTATTATCCTTAATCCATGGTATGTGCTCATCTAATGAGGGGCCGCCCGCAGTCACAATACAGGTTTTGCCCTGATACCGCCCTTTTAGGATCGATGCCGGAATATGGTTTTCTGTTAAATTAAGCAGTTGTTGTTCTACGAAGATCTCTTGGTTAAAAGAGGTTTTATGTTCACATGTTGCTTGATTAACTGTAGTCATGACATCACTGCTCAGCTGGGCGTATTCGGCTAAGTGCTGAGCTCTTACACCGAGAGACTGGTGAACGACGAGCTTATCTTTAATGATGTAAACGGGATTACAACGGCTATTGAGGATCTCCGTAAGCTCATTAATTGTGCAAATAGAGACCTGCTGTTTTAATTCCTCGGGGATCTCGACATTGAGTAGCTCCAATACACTATCTAGTTCAACAAATATAAATTGGCTGTCGGCAGGTAGAACGGACTCAAGAACATAGTTGGCAAGTAATCCCGAGTCGATACCGATAACAACATGCAGCGTATTCTTTTTAGCAAACTCGACTTTAAATAGTTTGTCGAAGTGAGTTTTAGAATCAATAGTTTCAAAGATTTGGCGATTGACACTAGGTAAGTAGTATTCGTTAAACTGACTTATCGCAAAAGTATTAAAGGTATTTGAGTTTGTGCTTTGCATTTTGTCCTCAGTGTTTTGATCGCGGCTGCTTAGGAACCTGTTATTGCACGAGCATTACAGCTAGAAAATAGGTATTCTTTTAAGAAGCAATTTTAGTACCACCTTTATTAAATAAATAGGAGTTAGCTCCTATGAGAATGCTTATTTAGTGGTATAAAGACGTTTTCAGATCAATCGATGCTGTAGTATGTATGTTTTTGGTAGTTTACAGTCGATTTTCTCGATTAGGATCCAGGTGAGTGTTTTTATTTTATGGCACACTTTTTGCCATAAATTGTATTAAAGATAACCCAGTGATATTTTTTTGACAGCTTATATTCCTGAAGGGCGATGGTGAAGAATAATGTTTAATAATAAATCAATTTTGATAACGGGTGGAACAGGTTCATTTGGAAGAATGTACACAAAAACCATCCTTGAACGTTATAAACCAAAGCGTCTTATTATATTTTCACGTGATGAGCTTAAACAGTACGAGATGCAACAAGAATTTAATCAGTCTTGCATGCGCTACTTTATTGGTGATGTACGTGATGGCGATAGACTAAAGCAAGCGTTTCGTGATGTGGATTTTGTTATTCATGCGGCAGCACTAAAGCAGGTTCCCGCAGCAGAATACAACCCGATGGAGTGCATTAAGACCAATATTCATGGCGCAGAAAATGTGATTAAAGCCGCCATTGAAAATGGGGTAGAGAAGGTCATCGCACTATCAACAGATAAAGCTGCTAATCCAATTAATTTGTATGGTGCGACAAAGCTAGCATCAGACAAACTGTTTGTCGCTGCAAATAATATAGTCGGTGAAGGTAAGACGCGATTTTCGGCTGTGCGTTACGGTAATGTAGTTGGTTCTCGTGGCTCAGTTGTGCCGCTATTTAAGTCGATAGTGCTGAAGGGCGAGGCGTGCTTACCTATTACTCATGAAGAGATGACTCGTTTTTGGATCTCTTTACAGGATGGGGTCGATTTTGTTCTAAAAAACTTCTCACGTATGCAGGGCGGTGAGATATTTGTGCCTAAAATTCCATCAGTACGTATTACCGATCTAGCTAAAGCTTACGCGCCACATCTTGAGCATAAGATCATCGGCATTCGCCCCGGTGAAAAGATGCATGAAATCATGTGTCCAGCTGATGACTCCCATCATACAATCGAGTTTGATGATCACTTTGTGATAACACCGAGTATTACCTTTTTTGGCCGAAACAATGAGTACTCAACCAATATGCTAGGCGAGCAAGGCAAGTTAGTTGAGTTAGGATATGAATACCATTCAGGTAACAACCCGCACTTTTTGACACCGAGTGAAATTTTGGCCTTGGATGAGAGCTTGGGTTTATGATCCAATATGGAAAACAATGCATTAATCAAGAAGATATTGATGCTGTTGTGAGTGTGCTTAAGTCTGACTTTCTGACCCAAGGCCCACAAGTACCTTTATTCGAGTCACGATTAAGCCAGTTTACTCAAGTTAAGTACGCTGTAGCCGTTAATAGTGCAACCTCGGCGCTTCATATTGCTTGTTTAGCCCTTGGGGTCGGTAAAGGAGATAGAGTTTGGACCAGTCCTATTACATTTGTCGCTTCCGCTAATAGTGCGTTGTACTGCGGGGCTGACGTGGACTTTGTCGACGTCGAATTACTCACTGGTAATATGGACATGAGTCAGTTACGGCTGAAACTAGCAGATGCTAAGCGCAAAGGTTTGTTACCTAAGGTGGTGATCCCAGTTCATTTAGCTGGGCATTGCTGTGATATGAAATCCTTAGCGCAGCTGGCGACAGAGTACGACTTTAAGGTGATTGAAGATGCTTCTCATTGTATCGGCGCCCGCTATAGGCAGTCCCCTATCGGTAGCTGTCAATACAGTGATATTACGGTATTTAGCTTTCATCCGGTGAAGATCATCACTACAGCCGAGGGCGGCGCGGCAACAACTAATGATGCGACCTTAGCTAAGTCTATGCAGTTATTGCGTAGTCATGGTGTAACACGTGATGAACTGCATGCAGACCATAGTGATGAGGCTTGGTATTACGAGCAGCAGGCATTAGGCTTTAATTATCGAATGACTGAGCTGCAGGCTGCGCTAGGTGTTAGTCAGTTTAAGAAATTAACAGACTTAGTCAGGCGCAGAAATATCCTTGCAGATTATTATGCTGAGCAACTAACAGCACTAAATATTGAGTTTGTGGCGCCTGGTGAGGATAGTTATAGCGCTTGGCATTTGATGATTATATTGTTGCCTGAGCAGATCGATAGAAAGTCTGTTTTTGAACAGTTACGCGAGGCGAATATTGGCGTTAATGTGCATTATATTCCCGTACATACTCAGCCTTATTATGGCAAGCTTGGGTTTAAGGTTGGAGACTTCCCAGTAGCAGAAGCATTTTATCAGCGTATTATCACCTTACCATTGCACCCACAATTAGAGTTTGCTCAACTCGATTATATTTGTGAACAGTTAAAGTTCTTAACTTCCCGCTAAATTTATTCTATAAAATTGAAATAGCGGCAAAAAAATTGCCGCTATTTTAGCCATTCTTATGGCAAGTTTGTGATGAGTTTTGCTAATTGTTCGAGGGTTAATTCATCAATTACAACGTCTTGCGTTGTGGTTTGTTCTGTCCTGTTATTTAACCATTTAAATGCGAAACTGCGGGAGGACTGTCTATGCTTTATAGGCTCGAAAAGCTCAATGGCAAGGCTGTTATCCGCTGCAAGCTGATGTTTAAACTGCTCGATTTGCTGCTGTAATGACATGGGCAGCAGATAAAGTGTTAAGTGTTTGCCATCGTGTTTTAATGCGTCAATAAAAGCCTGCTCTTCATGGTATATTTGGCTATTTTGCGACCGTGTGGCTTGCAGAGTTTCCGTTGTCAGTACATGAAGTTGAGTACCTAAACCGTAGTGTTCCTGTAGCGCTGCCCCTAGCTTTACACTCAATTGATATAGTGCATCATTAGCGACTTGATAAGTACAATACAGTGATACCGACAGGTATTTCTGAGCTGCTTTTTTCTGTTTTACATGACCATTTATCAGCCTTAGAGAGGCTTCTTGTTTGAGAGTCTGTACGACCCACTTCAATGACACGATGGAATCGGCACTGTTTTGCGCATACCAACGTTGATATACCTGTTGCATAAAACGGTAGTCGGCATCAGTATCGACTGAAATCCTATGTTCTACGCCAGAGAAGTCATCACTGTCTTGGATTAATAATGGAGTTAGGCAATGGCATCTTTGATTAGCATAGCCGACATGCTCTTTCTCCATATCACTTACGCTATTCACAAACAGATTATCCCAACCTTGGCGAGTGTAAAATGCCATACCCTCATGTATAGAGCGCACATCTGGCGCTAGAGAAATACTATTGGCTTGTGGGTTTTGACGTAGTTGGTTCACAGCATGATCGATAAACTCAGGTTCAATTAGTGGGCAGTCCCCACAAATATAGACCACTATATCCGCTTGATACTGTTCGACGACGGCATTGATCCGTCCCATTAAGTCATTAACATCACCTGAGTAAGCGAGGCAATGGCTATTATCATTTGCCCAGTCTATGAGTGGCTGGTTGAATTCATCTAAAGTGGTAGCCAGTACGATATCTGTCAATGTTTGACAGCGATCTAGGCGGTTTTGAATATGCTGAATGATAGGCCTTCCGACAAGAGATAGAAGGTGCTTTCCTGGGAGGCGGCTTGAGTTTAGGCGAGCACCGACAATTGCTATAACGTTCATGGTTTAATTAATATCCGTTTTAAAACATGGAGTGATTTGATAGCTAAAGTTCAACAGCTCGCCATCAGCTTTGAGCGTTTCATCGGCCTCAGAAAGTGAAAACCAGGCACGATTTAAGTAACTATTATTTACCCTTTGGCTAGAAAGCATAGGCAGGGCGGCGCAAGACTGAGGTGACCAGCTGATCTTAAGACCTAGGTCGTCACAACCAGTGTAAAAGACACCTTCAGTTGCCCCTAAGGCACTATTTGCAGAAACAATTGATGAAACAGGGGTGCCATGGTTAAAGTCTTGCTCCGGGTGATATGTCTCCAGCAATTTGCCGCCATTGTGGCAGGCAAACCAATGGCGTTGTTTGCAGTTTAGGAGCGTAAGGTAACCGAGTCTGATCGTTGCTTCCGGTCGATGTCGATTTTTAAAATCGAAACCACACTCAATTTGCTCGTTTTCGAGTCGATACCATTTAGTTAGTTTTCCCTGTAGTGTTGCTATCTCTGTACTGATGATCAGCCCTGTACTAGTGTGAGTAATATTAAACTGGGTTCGGCTTAAGTCTGTGACTCTGTCTCTCTCACAGTAGCGCTCTATAACTAAATGGTTAGAATAAAAATCAGCGGCATAGCTGATATGATCAAAATAGCCGTGGGCAAGCGTACCAATAATAGGCTTAAAGTTGTGACGAGCAAAAGCCAAAGACTTTATCGCCATGCCCCGTTTGCCATTAAGCACCAGCTTAATTTGAGGGTGCTCGACAGTGAGTATGTTGCGCTCGCTACAGTGATACACTTGATAGTCGCTATTCGCTTTACGGGTCGCTTCTAAATCTGCTTTTGGTGCAGTCTGGGTTGCCGTCATGGCAATGGGGTAACGGTCCAGTAAGTCTTGGTAGCGCTTATGTGTAAGATGTGTGCGTAAATCACTGGCCCAGAGGCGGCAAAGTTCTCGCCACTGCTGTTCACTGACGTGTTCTAATTCCTTTAGCTGTGAATACTTTCTATAACAGAGGCTGTTAATGCTGAGATCGTTTCGTCCCGATAGCGCCCAGCGGGTTACGTTATATTTTGCCTGTTTTTTTACCGAAATGGGATGGGCTGGGGTCTGGACCTTTAGTGTGCTGTATTCTTGAGTCGCAGATAATAGCTCGCTTGGCATAACCCAGCGGTATTTTTGTTGGGACTTAATTTGAGTGAATAACTGCTCAATGCGATGCCATTCATCGACAAAGAGTGTCGCTTCAGTATGAAAACGCCCTGGCCGGTAGTTGAAGACTTCGGCATCGCTGCCATACAGAGAAAATGCCGTTACGCCGCGGGTCTCTGTGTCTAGATATTCGAAATATTCGGTTAGGGTCATTTCATCATGGGCATAGCGCTGAAACTTTTGAAAAGCGACGGCATGGTTCCAGATCACTTTGATAGTCCGTCCAGAAGCTGCGACAAGTTGCTGCGGTTGATAGCGAGATGATTTGTCCCAATCTGTATTGTGCGAAAAGGGATTATCCCACTCAACAACAACGGCATCAAAGCCACAGTCGATATAGCAATCTAATAGACCCGCTGATACGGCCTGCTCATTAATGTAGGCAACTTTAGGTTGATAATTGAGGAGGGCTTGATAACTTTTTTGCCCAAGTGACAAGTTTTGTATATTCACTTCCCAAGGCAGTAATGGCCCAATAATTTGGCTATCTCCGCTGGCAATAAGCTCACAACATCCCTCTGTCAGTAGCACTTTAAATTTGTCGATCCAGCTAGAGTCAACTGCTTGAATGCATTCGAGAGTATAAGCTGTGAGTTCAATTCCCAAAGGGATATTATTGCGCTCAATTAAATGCAGTAACGGCCAGTAACACAGATTGAGTACTCGCTGATGTTCGCTAGTGTCGATAGAGGAAAACGCTAAGTTCAAATGGAAAATCGCGTAGACATTGGGGAGCGGGGTGTTGGCCATAGGGACTCTTAACGCAATAAAACTTTTTAACAGTAGACAGCTTTATCGCTGTCAGAGGGATTTTAGTTTAAGCATAAATGAGGTGATTCTCAATCACTAGTCACGGTAATAGTTTGACCTAAGATGGTGAATTGCAGTAATAAACTAACTTGAGCCATAGCTTTTAGCTACAGGTGTTTTGGTGTGCTAACAAATTAGCACCGACAAGCTACCGTTTAGGCAACAAAAGTGTTAAAAATGCTGTTTATTACGCAGTAAGCGACTAACTCACTTGATACTGTGATCTTTGTGTTATCTTGCTGATGGTATTTCCTTCATAGCCGCTAAATATAGGTACTAGAGCAATATGACTATTCAGCATGTGATGTTTCGCTGTGATGCATCAATTCAAGTCGGAATGGGCCATATCGTTCGTTGCATCTGCTTAGCTAATGCCTTTGTTGAGGCTGGTCATAGAGTCAGCTTTGTCGTTAATAACGATGCTATTGCTATGCAGGCATTAGCGGGTCATGGCTTTGATGTGCAGTTGTTTGAGCACATTGATTATATGCAATGGTGTCAGCAAGTGATTAAGCAACAATGCCCTGATATCTTTATCGGCGATATTCGTGACGGTCTGCCTTTGCAGGCCATAGCTATGATGCAACAAGCGAATATTTTGACCGTGGCTATCGATGAACCGAGTGACTATCGTTTAGGCTGCGATTTACTCTTTTATCCTCCGAGCCCATTAGTGGAAGCGTTAGATTGGCAAGGCTTTAATGGCAAGCGATATGTGGGGTGGGATTATTTATTGGTCAGAGAAGCATTTTTTGAGCCATTTTTAAAGCCCCGCAATCAACCGCGTAAGGTATTGGTTATGATGGGGGGGACCGATCCTCATCGTTTAACCAGCGCTGTTGTAGAGCGGTTACGACAGTTGGACAGCGAATTGTCTTTGCATGTCGTTATAAAGCAGAGTCACCCAGACTACATGTCATTGAGCCGCGAACAGCAGTTGTCTATGAGTGTAACTCTGTATTCTAATCTTGCGAATATGGCGGAGTTAATGCGGCAGATGGACTTTGCTGTTATCACTTTTGGCATGAGCGCGTATGAGCTTGCCGTACTAAATATTCCTGCTTGTCATATTTGTACTCAGCCCGATCACCATATCGCCAGCCAAAGTTTTGCCGAAAAACAGCTCGCCAGAGCCATTGATATGACAGAGTTGGACAAAATTTGTTTATTTGAATCCGAACCGTGCTCAATTCCCAATGGCATAGACAATATTATGAGTAAAATACTCACTGCGCGATTTTTGCAAGTCAATGACCCCTCCTTTAAAGGTTAATGAAAAGGTCGCTCTAGCTTCAACATTACTTTTGGTGTTTTTTATTCGTCAAAAAATTATCGGTATGCATTTTGCTTGTCACAGCGAAGAATGCGTAAAGGAGAAGTAAACATGGCTGGCACAAACAGCGATGCTCAACAGCACACTGGTAACGTCATCGACAATCGTCATGGCTTTAATGTTATCGATTGTGAAGTATGCGGTTTTAAGCATGTATCGCCAATGCCTACGGCACAGGAGTTGGAGCAGGTTTATCGAGAAGAGTATTACACTAAAGATAAGCCATTGTTTTTAAGTCAAAGCAAAGAGGACGCGATCTGGTGGGAACGTGTTTTTGCCGACCGATTTGATACTTTTGAAACGCATCTACCAACGGGCAATCGGCGCGTCTTTGATGTTGGCGCCGGTCCTGGATTTTTCTTACATCACGGTAAGCAACGAGGATGGGTCACTCAAGGTATTGAACCCTCCAAACAGGCGAGTGAGCACGCCAGAGAACTGGGAATCGATGTGGTAAGCGATTTTTTAAATCCTACCAGCGTAAAGCAATTTGAACCTTTTGATGTGGTTCATGCTTGTAATGTGCTCGAGCATATTCCTAACCCTATTGAGTTACTGGAGTGTATTCATTTACTCGTCAAGGATGGTGGGTTGGTCTGTATCTCAGTTCCCAATGATTACAATCCATTCCAAAAGACCGTTAGAGAGGTCGATGGACTTGAGCCTTGGTGGTTAGCACCTCCTCACCACCTGAATTATTTTGATGTCAGTTCTCTGACTCAATTGTTGAATAACTCTGGGTTTGATGTCTTCTTGAAAGAGTCTAGTTTCCCAATAGATATGTTCTTGTTGATGGGGGATAACTACGTCGGTAACGATGAGTTAGGCAGGGCTTGTCATAAGAAAAGAATGAAATTTGAAATGAGCCTGATCGAGTCTGGTCAGAATGATCTGAAAAGGGCTTGGTATCAATCTATGGCTGAAATCGGTGTCGGCAGAGAGATCTGCATCTACGCCCGTAAGCGCAGTTGCTAATGCAAAATGAAGCCGCTTCAATAGGAATTAACATGATAAAAACAAGAGTATTAGTGCAAGCCAGTTCACGCTCATGGGCTGGTGGCGTCGATATCTGTATGGGGATGGTCGAGGACGAGATTGCTGTTGTTCGTACCATTCGCCGTGTCTTGAGCCATTTTACCGATTTAGAAGTCGTCTTGGTTGCTCCTGAGTTCGATTATGGCGGAGAGCTCGATGAGATCGTTAAGCTTATCGATGATGAGCGTCTTTCTTTGTATTACGGCCACGATGCGAGCCCGCTTAATCGAATGATTGATGCTTGTTCAGATTTAGCCGATAGCGATTATGTGATCAGAGTCGATGGCATTCATTTTTGCTTCGACCCTCAGGCTAGTTTAGCGATGCTGGATATCGCCATCAGTGAGCAATTAGATTGTATCAAGTTACCCGATGATTTTCCTGTGCACTTTACCTCAGAAGTCTTTCGTATCGGTGCACTAAAAGCGATCAATGATGAACTCACTCAGCCTGAGGACGCCAAGTTTCTCGTGCACCCTAAGTGCTACTTTTCGATGAACGCTCAGCGATACAAAGTTAAGTTTTTAACTGAGTTACCAAGCTATTCAGATGAATATTTGACTGAGTGCCGCCGCTTAGCAACGCAAATTTATGCGATTCCGCGCCAAGAGGTGAATGAGCATCGTATTGTCTCTGGTGACAGATTGGGCTTTCATTACGAGCTCGCCTTGCAGCATCTCAAGCCTGATATGAAGATTATCGATATCGCCTGTGCCGATGGTTACGGGGTCAACATTATGGCGAGTCATTTAAAAGAGGTTCACGGCGCCGATTTAGACGAGTTGAGTGTCGAGTTTGCTAAGAAAAATAACAGTGCTGCTAATACCGAATATTTTGTTGAAGACATTACTAAGTTGTCTTTTGCAGATGAGTCCTACGACGCAGTTACCAGTTTTGAAACCCTTGAGCATGTTCCTGAGCATGAGTGCCTAAGCGAAATAAAGCGCGTGCTGAAACCTGGCGGTGTCTTAGTGTTAAGTACACCTCAAAATAGCATAGGCCATATCCCCGTTAACTCTTGCCACCTTATTGAATATTCTCTCGATGAGCTGCTGGCACTCGTTAACCAGTATTTTATTGTCGTCAAAGTGATCGGTATCAAAGCGGGCATTATTTATGACGAAACAGACCCCTATGGCACCAATACTGTGCTTATCTGCGTAAAGCCTAATAGTAAGGATTGATAATGAAAACCCATCAATTAGTCGTGCCGACTCTCAATGAACTGAAACAGCAGTCGGCGGCGCAATTAACCCAATTAGCCGAAGATATTAGGCAGTTTCTTATTAGCAATATTTCTGCGACTGGCGGACATATCGGCGCTAACTTATCAGTGGTAGAACTCACTGTTGCCATTCATGCACTCTTTAACTCTCCAGACGATAAAGTGATTTTTGATACGGGTCATCAAGGTTATACCCATAAGATTTTAACGGGACGCGTGGATAACTTTGCCACATTAAACCAATATCGCGGCATGAATCGTTTCGTAGCCAGAGATGAAAGCGAGCATGACGCAATCGATGCATCCCATGCAGGTACTTCACTCTCTATAGCGTCAGGCTATGCCAAAGCCCTTAAGCTGACTTCGCCAGCTAATTATGTTGTTTCTTTGATCGGTGACGGCTCGATGGTTGAGGGAATGGCTTTCGAAGGGCTTAATTATTGTGCTGAAGATAAAGACAGTAAGCTGGTCATTGTGCTTAACGATAATGAAATGGCAATTGCAAAGTCTGTTGGAGGAATGCGTAACCTTACAGCAGGGGAAAATTGGCAGAGCAATAGCCGAGCCTTCTTCGAAGGGATGGGCTTTGCCTATTTGTTAGTAGAAGATGGCCATGATATGCCGACTCTGCTTGAGCAGTTAGCTGCTGCGAAGCAATTAGCGCGGCCTGTGATTGTGCATGTTAAAACCGAGAAGGGGAAAGGTTTGGCCTGTGCGAAAGATCATCCTTACAAGATGCACTTCTCTATGCCGTTCGATGCTGCCACCGGCAAAGGTGCTGCAGCGACGGTAGTTGGGCGCACCTACGCGGTTGTTGCAGCTGAAGCACTTAAACAAAAGATGGCAACGGATGAAGATGTTTTTGCCATGACCCCAGCTACCCCTTATGCATCATCATTGGATGAGTGCTTAGCATTGTTTCCTGAGCGTGCACTGGATGTAGGAATGGCTGAGCAACAAGCGGTAGGTATGGCTTGTGGTCTAGCGCTGGGTGGCAAAAAGCCTGTCGTCTGTATGCAAACGACCTTCATGCAACGCGCCTACGATCAGCTTATTCATGATGCTTGTTATATGGATTTACCTGTGACGGTATTTGGCGTGCGTGCTGGCTTTGCTGGATATGATGGCGCGACCCACCACGGAATTTATGATATTCCCTATCTGCGCTCATTCCCGAATATGCAGTTGGTATACCCAGCAAGCTCTGCTGCATTAACAGAGTTGATTGAGAAGCGCCTCGCCAATCCCAAGGGTCCTATGGTGATCCTCTATCCCTATGAGCCTATTCCAGATCCAGAACCCGATGCCGGTTTGATTGAGCCTTGTGGTCTATCTGTCCCAGTGCAGGGCCGTGATGGTTACTTAGTCTGTTTGGGCAACCGGTTAGTTGCGGCATATGAGCTTAGAGCACTATTAGCTGCGCAGGGCAAAGACTACGGCATCATCTGTGTGCAATCGATTAAACCTTTCCCTGCAGAGCGTTTTATTGAGTTAGTTGCGCAAACAAAGCACCTGATAACACTTGAAGAAAGCGTGCTTAATGGCGGTTTTGGCTCTCTAGTGCTAGAAACCCTTGCTGATGCAAACATATCTATGCAGGTACTAAGAAGCGGCGTTGATGACAAGTTTGTTCATCCAGGCAGCAAAGATGAGTGCAGCGCCGAGTGCGGCATGATGCCAGGGCAGATCATTGAGCAAATTGCACAGCAATGGCCAAACTATTTAGGAGTGACCAAGTGATGCGTTTAGCTGGTAAAGTTGCGGTTATTACTGGATCTTCAAGAGGCATTGGCGCCGCGATCGCACAGGAGTATTGGGCTCAAGGAGCCAAGGTCGTAATCAATTATGTCCATAGTGAAGCGCAAGCTAAGGCGTTAGCCGATAAGCTTAATTTGGATGGACACAGTGCCATTGCTGTTAAGGCTGATGTTACTGAGCGAGCCGAGATAAAGCAGTTATTCGAACAGACTGTAGCCGCTTTTGGAAAGATCGATATCTTGGTCAACAATGCGGGGATCAATAAGCGCGGTTGGTTTGATGAAGTGACCGATGAAGCTTGGGACGAGATAATGGGAGTGAATCTTAAAGGACCTTTTATCTGTTGCCAAGAAGTGTTCCCTTACATGCAAGCGCAGCAAGGCGGTCGTATTATCAATATTTCATCAGTAGCCGGACAATACCATGGCCCTAAAACGGTTCACTATGCGGTATCTAAAGCAGGACTCAATAGCCTAACTAAAGTGATCGCACGATATGGGGCAGAGCACAATATTCTTGTTAATGCCGTTGCGCCTGGTATCGTTCGTACGGATCAAACCGCCGATGAGATAGATAGTCCTGCGGGGCAAAAAGTGATCGATATGACCTTGCTAAAGAAGGCGGCTCGTATGGAAGATATCACCAGTGCTTGTGTGATGTTAGCCTCTGATGAGCAGCAATATATGACTGCTCAAGTATTAGCTGTGAGTGGCGGTGCTATTTTAGGAGCTTAATAGATGTCGCTAGCTAAATGTCATAAAACAGTACTGCTACTTGGTGGCAGTCGTGATCAGCTGTTTTTGATCAAAACAGCGAACAAGATGGGCTTGTACACGGTCGTTGTCGATGCAAACCCTGACTCTCCCGGGTTTGCGATTGCCGATGATTATGCTGTTGTCAGTACCATGGACTTAGTAGCCTTAAAAGCTTTTGTCGATGACTACCAAGAGCGACAGCGAAAAATTGATGCCGTGTGCGTTATGGGCAGCGATATATCACAATATGTCGCTCAGCTGGCTGAACATATTCAGGTGCCGCATATTCCTATTGAAGCGGCCATGATTACCACTAATAAGCTTAAGATGAAGCAATGTTTTGAGCGCCACGGTGTCGCTATTCCTTGGTTTTGCTTATTAGAAAGTGCCGAGCATTTAGCGCAGATAGCAGCTAAAAGAGGCTTGCCGTTAATCATCAAGCCTCTCGACCGTTCTGGTGCCAGAGGTGTGTTTTTACTGACGCAGGGCTCGGATTTGTCAGCGCTTTATGACAAGGCTAAAAGAGAGTCTTTTGCTGGTGACGTGATGGTGGAGGAGTACCTTGCAGGGCCACAGATTAGCACCGAGACCATCATGTATCGTGGGCAAGCCTATACACCTGGTTATGTCGATCGTAACTACGAAATGTTAAGTCGGTTTGCACCCAATATTATTGAGAATGGTGGTTGGCAGCCAAGTTTAATTCAAGGTGAAAAAAGAGCTAAAGTGGAAGCCTTAATTGAGCAAGCGGCTTTGGCTCTTGGCCTAACAGATGGTGTGATTAAAGGCGATATTGTGTATACCGATGTAGGCCCTAAAATTATTGAGGTTGCAACTCGCCTAAGCGGTGGTGATTTTTCTGAAAGTCTAGTTCCTTTAGGCCTCGGGATAAATTATGTCGAGGCAGCACTTAACATTGCCTTGGGCGAGCCACCAGAGTTAGAGAAGCTAACGCCAATTATCGACCAAGCGGTAGCGAATCGTTACTTCTTTCCAAAGCCAGGAAAAGTCACGTCTATCTCGGGAATTGAAACTATTCAAGCTGAAGATTTTGTTAAGAAGCTTGAGATCTGGTATCAAGTGGGTGATGTGGTACCTGAAACCACAAGTCACGCGAGTCGGTTCGGAGTCTTTATCGTCACCGCCGATGATCGTCAACAATTGGAGCAGAGAGTCAACTGGGTGTATGACACCTTAAAAGTCTCAACCCTGTAGCGTTAACCTGAAAGCCCTTAAGTAGCAATAAGGGCTTAATTAGATGGTGCGTCTAATCTCTAAGCTAACCTTAGGATTAGGCAATAAAAGAGACGAACCATCATCGCTATGGAGTTATGCGTTGGTTCACATTGATTAGCTAGAAAGTGCCTATCTCTCCCATGTTAATGCAGGAGCTGATTGAGCGTCATGAGTACTATTTACAGCTTAATGAGCGAATAGCAGGGCAAGACAAAAAGCTGAAACAGCTTGTCGAGCAAAATGAAGATGCTCAACTGCTGAAGTCTATCCCTGAAAGCTTGCACGGATCTGTTTAAATGGACGTAAACCATCTTCGGGATCGGCGCGCCACTCTCTATCTGCAGTTTCACAGGGGACGAATTGTTTAATAGGGTTACCATCAATAGCATCTATCAGTTTTGCCCCCCGAATAACCGGTGCTATCTGCTGTGGAAGCCAGCAATGTCCAGCTGCATATTCAGCACCTTGCTCATCTAAATCGAGATGAAACTCAATGGTGTCAGCTTGCCACTTATGAATTGCTCGGTTAAGTACAGCGGGGGATACGGTGTGATCAGACCAACCGACTTTCACCCCATATCTTTCTCTAAATGTTTGTAAAACAGCTAAGTTACATTGGTCTTCAGGGGTGGGATAAGCTGAAACACAATGCAATAGCGTAATATCATCGGCACCATGTTGTTTAAGCGTTGCAATCGCACCATCTATCTCTTCAATGGTTGCCATGCCGCTGGAGATCACAACAGGCAATTGGGTCTTGGCGCACTCAATTAATAAGTCTGTCCAAAGCAGCTCATAAGAGGCAATTTTGAAAAAATGTACATAAGGCTCAAGCTCTTTTACTGCTTTTAAATAAAAAGGCGTACAAGAAAACTGAATATTAAAATGCTCACAGGCTTCACGTAATGCTGGAATAAATTCAACAGGAAGTTCCCACTCTTTTCTGGCGCGATGCATTTCACTTTTCTCTAGAATTTCACTCGAGAAAAGCTGATCAATTTTAAAGAGCTGGAATTTGACCGCGTCACAGCCAATTGCGGCAGAAGTTTCAATAAATTCAATACAACGATCTAAACTTTTATGGTGGTTGCTAGACACTTCTGCAATAAATAACGGCTGACTCATACTTGGTGATTCCTAATGCTAAACTTGTCCATTTGCGCTTATTGGTCTTACGGGTTTACAGCAATTGTATAGGCTGATAAATGCGCGTAATCATATCACACTCAAACTTGATAACTTTGCTGAGTATTCAAAGCGATAATTTATACCAATCTTTAGGTAATACTATCGGCGGCGAAACCAATAAATTTAGCATTGTTGGAATTTAAACAGGGTTTTCAGGACATCAAATTAGATGATGCTGGCTTAGCAATAGTGAAGCGACACTACTTCATTAGCGCGAGATCTGGCTGATAATCACTAAATGCATATACAAAGGCATGTATATGGTCTCCCCACAGGGACTCGAACCCCGATCGATCGCTTAGGAGGCGACTGCTCTATCCTGTTGAGCTATAGGGAGACGATGTCGATTATACTGGTTTTGACTTAGATGAAAAGGCCAGATGAAAACTCTTTAAATTTAATTGCTTAATTAATGTTCGTTAGCCGTGTTTTTTAAAAAGAATGATTCATCCTATGGCGATTTTTATCAACTTCATATTGCCTCTTTTGTGAGTTTATGGACTCTTGAGCGCATATTTATGAGGTTATTCGATAACTATGCGCTTAATCATTGTATTTTTAGATTACATTTTTATGGCTAAATCACTAAGTTGTACATTAAGTGATGCCGCTATGCCTTCAAGTTCAGCGGTTGCGCTTTGCTGACTCACTTGGTCAATAGTGATGCTTGCTCTGCTCTTACTGGCCACTGCACGCATATTATCTAATCTGTCAGGCATGTTTTGCTGTAAAACAATCTGTAATTTATCACCAACTCTAACGCCATGCTGGCGCCCGAGGTTAATGATAATTCTATCGCCCTGCCTAGATACCACTTGCCCGAGTAGCGGTCGGCAATTTAGATTTTCATCAATGTCATGGCTAACTTGCGTGAGCACTTGGTCAATAGCTTCACCATATTCGGATTGCCAAAATAGTTCGCTATTTGAGTTCACGGTTTGCTGACGTTTAAATTCCCACTCGGCAGTTTCTCTGTATTGTTGGCTCCAGATTTTTTCGCCGCTAATAGCATGAAATAGTGAAACGCGGATTTGGAACGTACGTAGTGGGTCGTTATCCCACAGGCCTAGCGTGCTAGTAAATGGCTCGGTTGAAATATCAATGATTTCAGGCAATAGAATATATTGGCTATCGGTTATTTCACCTAGCCAAGTTGGCAGTCTATAGCCGCGAACATCCACTAACTCCTGCGCAATATCTAGACGCTCATTGGCATGCACTAACGGAAAGCCTGTATTAGATTGTTGAGTTAACGTCTCGGCTAAGCGCTCAGATAAGTTTTGTTCGAACAAGCCCAAATTGCCGTATCTTAACTGGGTGCGATCTTTGATCAGTGATTGCGGAATTAAGATTGCGGCCTTTAAGTCTCCAAGGCGACAGGTTGACTCGATAGGTTCGATTAAATCGAGTCTGATATTGACTGTCAGTACATTACTATCAATTTGCTCAGAAATCAGTTCGACGTTTTGGCTTTGGGCCTCATGGGCAAGGGTAAATGAGTCATCGATAAGTTGGCCATTATTGACTGTTTGCTGGCTTGTAAATTGAGCTCCAGATTTTAAAGTGGCATAACTTACCGCCTGATGAATGGCATCTTCACGTGCTTGCGCTACATCGTTATTAATTATCTCAGCTTGACCTGTCACAGAGATCCACTTGGCTTCTGCTGTGGGTATTATGCTTGATGCTGTTAAGCATAAAAAAATGGTAAGTGAATATAGCGTTGATCTCATCTCTGCTTCCAATAGTTAAAGCCAATTCTTTTGGGGCAAACGTCGCTTATCTGACACTAGCGCCTCATTCCAATGGTTAAGCAAATTTTGTGCCTGTAATACCAATCAGTATAAACATTTAGTCACTCAGCGAGAGTTTAGCGGTTTTGAGGCAAGGTCATTAAGTGCTCCTGCTTTAATGACATTCGCGGCATCCATGCAGCTCGCAACGAATGAAGAGCATAGTTGAACTAGGTTCAAGTTCCCTCTTTGTTTGTTAAGAGTCACAGCATCAGAATCGCTAAAACTCGCCATTCTGGAACGTTTTTGGCTGCCTACTTCTGCGTTAAATAACTTCACAAGGGAGCAACCATTCTTTCAGTTATTCGTCTTGAATTAGATTGCCAAAAATCGTTCTGAGCTGATCAAATTCTTATACTGATTGGTATAATACACGCTCACATCACTTTGCTAGCTACAGGCTGAGGATTTTCTAGAAATAGTCGCGAAAGCCAAGGGGCGTAGATGAAATACAAAACCAATAAAGTTATTTGGATTGCTGCCGATAACAGCATATAGAGTGAAACTCAGACTTGAGCAGACGCTAGCAACCTTGGTTGGCTTTTTGTTTAGGTTTTCTATTTGCAGTGAATAGCTATGACTATTGGCGCTACAAAAAGGCGTAAGAAAGTATGTATAAAACTATGATTTGTTTACCTGTGCTGTTTGCCTTAGGTTGTCAAACAATGTCACAGGATGAGGCACAACAATTAGAGAACAGTAGTTTACCGCAAACCAGTGCTGTTAATACTATCTCACAGCAAATAGTAAACAGTTTGACATTACAAAACGATAGTCTACGTCCAGATCAGCCGATAATTGTTACAACACCAGTACTATTAGATGATTTACAAACAACCAATGCACTTGGTTTGCAACTGCAACAAGGTTTGATTGCTGCAATGCATCAAAAGCAGTTTAATCTAGTGGATACTAATGTTGCTGAAGCGCTAAGAGTGACACCAAGCGGAGATTTCATTTTAACTCGAGATTGGCAGCAATTACCGGCTGATCTTGCGGTTGAACATGCGGTTGTTACTACGATGAGTTTATCAAGCGCGGGTATGGCGATTAATAGCCGTATAGTGAATGTGACGAACAATAGAGTAGTGTCAGCTGCGCAGGGCTTTATTAATTCAACAGCCATGAATGACTATATAAAGCCTTCAGAAACCGTTGTTTCAGCTCATGGACTTTTATATCGAAATGCTCAGGCAGCGCAAACAGTAACGGTTGTGGGAGATAAATAAATGAAAGCGATGTTATGTGTTTGCTTTGCGTTAATGCTAGCGGGCTGTGCAGCTCAAGACCGTTATGTTCAGTATGAAACTGAAGCGCCAAAATCATTTCCTAAGTTAACTGCCATAGGTTATGCATCACTTGATGTTCAACCTGCTACAGAGCAATCTCAACGAGTGTTAATGGCAATGCAGGCATCAAAAATTGCCGCTTACCGTGAACTTGCAGAGCAAGTTTATGGGCAGCAGTTAAGCGCTAATAGCCAAGTGAGTGATTGGATGTTGACCGCTGATGAGGTTCAGGCGTCAGTGTCAGGGATTATTCGCGGTGCTAAAGTCGTAAAAAGCTACCCAGCAGGTGAGCATTATGTGACTGAGTTAGAGCTAGATTTCGAACAAGTATGGGCGCTCTATCAACAGCAACACCGTTCGCAGCGAGTAAAGCAAGTTACGTATTTTTAAGAGATAGGGCGTTCGCAAGCTCACTTCGAGGACCTAGGGTGGACTTCGTCCTTCTAGGTGCTAGGAAAAACACAAGCAAAGACAAAGACAGACATTCTTATACTGATTGGTATTAACTTTTACTTAGGATTTAGAAGTCGCAACGCGACGCCCTCGAAGTGACGTAGTCACGTCCTAGTAGCGAAGCGTCCTTCTCAACAGCCTCAGTTTTACGCTTGCAGGTTATTACCTAAAGTTGAAATACTCGAGGTTTTACCTTTGCCATCATAGGTCAAGCTCGATGCATTTCTACTGACTTGCAAAGCTTGTGAGAACCGATTCAAGCTGGCTAAACTTAATTCGATTAATGATTCGTTTTCAGCATTAAGCTGTTGGCATTGCGCTAACAAAGCTTTAGCACTGCTCACTTGTGCAATTAGCTCGGCATCGGTTTTAAGTAAGTCAAGGTCAGGTTGCGCTGCAATCATCTCATCATTGTGCTTTAGGCTACTGAGTAAGTTTGCCTTGGTGCTGGCAAGCGCTAGCAAAGCATCGGCTTTTTGCTCATGCAATGCCTGCTTTTCTTGGCTTATCACTGCGTTTAGCTCAGTCAACACTTGGTGTTGCGAGCTAAGAAGTTGAGATAGATTTGTCATATTGCCTTGCTCAATTAGTCATGTTTGCCGCTAAAACTAGCTTAAGTCTTTAAGCTCATTTTCAAAGTTAGCAATGTTAGATGCAAGCTTATCAGGATCGATTTTGTAACGCCCTTCAGCAATTGCAGCCTTAATTTCATTTATTTTGTTTTGATCAACATCGGGCATATCGGCCATCTTCGTTTGCACGTTTTGAATTTGTTGAGCTTGAGCTGTAATAGACACTGAATCGCTTTTTTGAGGCGTCGGTGCTGCGCTAGCTGGAGCCGTTTGTGCGGGCGTTCCTTTTGCGCTTGTCCCTGTGCCAATTCGAGAATTGGCATGAGGGTTTACTTGTTTAATATCAATAGCCATTTTGAGATCCAACATTTTATAAAAAGAGTTTCTTACACATGCTATCGGCAGCATGATTGATTACTTTAGGCTTATTTTACATTCTTACTTCAACTTGGCCAACGGCAGTGACTTGTGCATCAAGGCTTTTATGAGAGTGGCTGTTCTTAATTCTAATTTTATCGCCAACATTGCCATCATGAAGGGCTTCGCCGACGGTTTTAATCACAAAGTTGTCTGAGCGGGCATAAATAGAAACGCTATCACCTTTACAGATAATACATAGCTGATTTTCAAAAATTGGCTGCCCAGGTACCACTCGCCTTTTTAGTCTAGCACCTACCACTTCAGACAAGTCTTCAAATTGGTGACCACGTAAGCTCGTTTGGTCTATGTATTCTATTGCTAGATCGCTCTCTGAGAGTAAATCACCGGGTCCCATTGTCGATTTAGCCACAACTACGGGGTAAAGGATATCAGCCCTAACGGATAGGAATATTTGCCACGGGTAACTTAAATCCGGGCTATTACAGCTGATTTTGACTGTATTAGTGCGCTTGATATCACGATTACTGGCAATTTCAGCCGTGATTGGTGGGTAGCAGTTTGGCAAATTGACTCGGGTGTCGAGGCTTTGTGGAGTGATCTGAATTTTGGCTTTTTCAGGCGCTTGAATTTTTTCTTCAACAGCAGCTATAGCTAATCGAGATAAGGTCGATATAGAAGGGATACTTGCTGGCTCGACTGCATATGTACGAGCAGATAACAAAATCGCGATTAAAACTAACCCAAAGTACAAATTCCTAATGAATGCAATTGCTTGATTCGCTAGAATGCTTCTGTATGGTGTAATTTTTGGGGCAGCAGTCATTGTTATCCTTATATATTGTGAGCGTCATTAGATTGTCGTGCTAGCTCATTGACCATCATTAAGCAAGTTGTGTGCCGAATACTGCAGTAGCAAATATCACCTGTATTACATAGCAAAAGGTGTATTTGCGTAACATTATCAAATGAAACAGATATAAACCTATATAAATAGGTAACAAGGCAAAAAATTGTATGTCGAATATTCTTGAATCAGTAAACAAACGAACTCAATTGGTTGGGCAAAACCGCCTAGAGTTATTGTTATTTAAGCTTAATGGACGCCAACGATTCGGCATTAACGTGTTTAAAGTAAAAGAAGTGCTACAGTGCCCGCCCTTAACTAACTTGCCTAAGCTTAACTCTAAAGTTCGTGGCGTAGCACATGTTCGCGGCATGACTATTTCAGTCATTGATTTAAGTGCGGCAACAGGTGGCCGCCCAATAGAGAACATCGAAAACAGTTTCATTATTATTTCTGAATATAACCGCAGTATCCAAGGCTTCTTGGTGAGCTCTGTTGAGCGCATCATTAATATGAACTGGGAAGCGATTATGCCTCCGCCTCAAGGGGCTGGTAAGTTTTCTTACCTAACAGCGGTAACTGAAATTGATAACGAATTGGTTGAGATTTTAGATGTTGAGAAAATCCTTGATGAGATCTCTCCTGTAAACACTAATACCAGTAAAGAGCTTGATGAAGCGTTAACGATTGATAGAGATAAGCATTATCATATTATGGTTATCGACGATTCATCGGTTGCTCGTAAGCAAATCATTCGCGCATTAACGTCACTTGATCTACAAATCGATACCGCTAAAGACGGTAAAGAAGCGCTAGATAAGCTAAGGGCAATTTCCGCTGAGCTAGACGATGTTTCAACAGAGATCCCACTGATTATTTCAGATATTGAAATGCCAGAAATGGATGGCTATACCTTAACTGCTGAAATCCGTGATGATCCTAAGCTTAAGAATATAAAAGTGGTGCTGCATACGTCATTAAGTGGTGTCTTTAACCAAGCCATGGTGCAGAAGGTTGGTGCTAATGACTTTATCGCTAAATTTAACCCAGACGAATTAGCAGCGGCCGTAAACAAGCACTTAAGTCTGTAATCTCGGTTACTTGGGGGCGAGGGCACTGTGGTTGACTTGTGTTTCTCTCCCCGCTGAGGTATAACGCTGCGTTCGTTTTTGGCTATTGCAGATACATCGGCGATAGTGCCAATGCGGTTTATTTTATTTAATTAGGATATAAGCGTGTCAAATAAATCTCTCGCTGAGAATGAGTACAATCAGTTTCGATTATTCTTGGAGCAGCATAGCGGTATTGTGCTGGGAGAAAATAAGCAGTATTTAGTGCGTAGCCGCTTAGCACCATTAATGGGTAAGTATAACTTACCGTCTTTATCTGATGTGGTTAAACACTCAATGAAACCTACTGAACGTCAATTGCGTACAGAGGTGATTGATGCCATGACCACTAACGAAACCTTGTGGTTTCGTGACCGCTATCCTTTCGAGTTATTAAGTAACTCAATTTTGCCAACTTTTAACCGCTTAGGTCGCCCAGTTAAAATATGGTCGGCAGCTTGTTCATCTGGTCAAGAGCCTTATTCTTTAGCAATGAGCGTGTTAGAACATCAGCAGCGTAAACCTGGTAGCTTGCCAAGTAGCGCAAGTATTCTAGCGACTGACTTATCGCCATCAATGCTAGAGCGTTGTAAAAATGCTGAATACGATAATTTAGCTCTTGGGCGCGGTTTGTCTGATGAGCGTAAGCGTCAGTTTTTTGATGCGTTACCATCGGGTAATATGGTGGTTAAGCCTAATGTAAAACGATTAGTTAACTTTAGAGCCCATAACTTACTTGAAAGTTACACCTTACTTGGCAAGTTCGACATTATCTTTTGCCGTAATGTATTGATCTATTTCTCTCCAGAGGCAAAGCGGAAGATTTTGCGGCAATTTGCTGCCGCACTAAACCCTAACGGCATTTTGTTCTTGGGGGCATCAGAGTCTATTGCTGGCCTGTCTGATGAATTTGATATGGTGCGCTGCAATCCTGGCATCTATTACCAAAAGCGCAGCTAGTGAGCGGCTTTAACTAAAATAAACGCGTCTATTATGACGCGTTTTTTGCATCTTGTTTGTGACCTTTTTTATCTATACCGTCCTTAACTTCTCGCAATTACCCTCTAAAAATCATAAATCGTTTATCCAGCTAATTTTTTGGCACAAGTATTGCTTTAATTTAGCAATGGAGCTTAGGAGGCAATTTTATGGCGATTAGTTTTGATAAAGCATTAGGTGTTCATCAACACACTTTGGGGATCCGTTCTCAACGTGCTGAAGTTTTGTCTTCAAATATAGCTAACGCCGATACGCCAAACTATAAAGCTCGTGATGTTGATTTTGCTAAAGCCATGACCGCAGCGCAGTCAAAGCAATCGGGTTTAACTATGGCTAAAAGTGATAGTAAACATTTTGATTTAGCAGCGCTAAGCCAGCAGCATGTGAGTTATCGCGTACCAAATCAACCCGATACAGGTGACGGTAATACTGTGGATATTCAGCAAGAGCAATCAGCGTTTATGCAAAACGCACTAGAGTATCAAATGTCATTAGGCTTTTTAGACGGGAAGTTCTCCGGTATGAAAAAAGCGATTAGAGGCGATTAATTATGAGCTTATTTAATATTTTTAATGTAGCAGGTTCAGGTATGTCAGCTCAGTCTGTGCGCTTGAACACTACGGCCAGTAATATTGCTAACGCTGATTCAGTCTCAAGTAGTGTTGGAGAGACATACCGCGCCCGTCACCCAATTTTTGAAGCCGAGATGAGCAAGGCACAGCAACATCAAAGTGCGTCTGCATCTGTTGCCGTTAAGGGCATTGTTGAAAGCGACTTGCCACTTAATAAAGAATTTGCGCCAGATCACCCAATGGCCGACACCGATGGCTTTATTTATAAGCCTAATGTCAATGTTATGGAGGAAATGGCGAATATGATCTCGGCTTCTCGCTCTTATCAAATGAACGTACAAGTCACTGAAGCTGCAAAATCAATGCTTCAGCAGACTCTTAGAATAGGCAAATAAACTCAGTGAAAGCTGGAGGTAAATTTTGAGCCTTATTAATCCGCTTGGCGGAACATCGGCAGCGCCAGGGGCAACCCAAGTTGGTGGGATCTCTCCTCAGAGTAATCCTATTTCGCCGCAAACAGCCCAAACAACGCAAAGTAACGTGGCTGCAGCGACTAATACTGAACAAACATCGACAGGTAATCCATTTCTTGACGGATTGCGCTTACCTGAAGAAAGCGCAGTACCGGAGCCTAACAACCAAGAGTTGACCCAAGAAGACTTCTTTGCACTTTTGAGTCAGCAGTTATCAATGCAGGATCCATTTAAGCCAGTTGAAAACGATCAGATGATCCAGCAGATGGCGTCGTTTTCAACGGTAGATGGTATTACTAAGCTGAACGAAGAGATTGTTAACCTTAATGCGTTAACCAGCTCTAGTCAGGCGTTGCAAGCATCGGGTCTTGTTGGGCAAAAGGTGCTTATCCCATCAGATACTGCGCATATCTCTGCGGAAGATACCAGTATGAAGGGCATCATTAGTACGCCTGAACCAGTCGATTCAATCACAGTGCGTATTGAAGATGAAAAAGGTCAGCTCGTTGACACTTACACCGTTGATGGTAGCGCGGGTGGCAACATTGATGTTAGCTGGGACGGTTTAGATAAGAATGGTGAGCCAGTTGCTGAGGGGAATTACACCTTTAAAGCTAGCGGTAAAGTTGATGGTACGAGTGAAGAATTGCCTGTGTCAACTTACGCCCATGTTACCAGCGTTTCGTTAGGTACTGCTGCAACCGGTGCGATTTTGAATCTACGTGGTGTTGGCGGCATTAAGATCAGTGATGTACTCGCTGTATCTGAAACCTAATTGCGAAAAGTTAGCATAAAAAAGTTAGCGGCAAATTAATTACGCAGCGCTGCACAGTGAGCTTGCAACGCTTCAAAATAGAATTACATAAGGACTGGGGTGAATCATGTCATTTAATATTGCATTGAGCGGGATTTCATCAGCGCAAAAAGATCTAAATACAACAGCAAACAATATCGCGAACGTTAATACCACAGGTTTTAAAGAGTCTCGTGCTGAATTTGCTGATGTGTATGCCAACTCTATTTTTTCAAATAGTAAAACGGCAGTGGGTGGCGGTGTTACAACAAGTCAAGTTGCCCAGCAGTTCCATCAGGGCAGTATGCAATTTACTAATAACTCACTTGATATGGCAATTAATGGCGGTGGATTCTTTGTAACCTCATCAGAAATTGGTTCACAAGATCACTCATATACTCGTGCGGGCGCATTTAAGTTCGACTCGAATAACTACATCGTAGATTCGGCCGGTAATTACCTACAAACATTCCCAGTGGATAAAGAGGGTAATTCGACTTCAGTGAGTTTAACTACAACTAAGCCGGTGCAAATTCCTGACACTGCAGGTAGCCCAGTTAAAACTGACAATGTGGGTATTCAGATGAACCTGAATGCCGGTGAGGGGACACTCGATCCTGCGGCGTTTGACCCTGATGATCCAGAAACCTTTAACAATTCGACTTCTGTGACGATTTATGACTCACTCGGTGAGCCACATATTTTAACCTCATATTTTGTTCGTCCACCTAATGCGGCTCATAACAATGAGAGTAACTGGGTAGCGTTTTATGCAGTTGATGGTAAGCCTGTTGATGTTGATCCTGCATCAGGTGAATACGCAACAGACACTACTGGTGATGGTGTTGCGGACTCAACGGCTAAAGCTGAAAACGCAGCTGGCTGGAAAGGCGCTGCAGTGTCATTTAATGCTACAGGTGGTTATGAAGGCAGCGACCCTGCGGTTATTACAACTGAAGCCTTAGGCGTTGGTGGCGCGAACGTATTAGGTCCTGGCGCAGATGGCAGTCAAAAATTGACGCTAAACTTTAATAATCCAACTCAGTTTGCTTCACCATTTGAAGTAACTGAGTTAACTCAAGACGGTACCACAGTTGGTCGCCTAACCAACGTTGAAGTAGGCGCTGACGGTCTTATCAATGCAAGTTACAGTAATGGCTCTACTGTGCCATTAGCGCGTGTAGCTTTGGTTGGCTTTGCTAACGAGCAAGGACTAACACAAGCGGGTAATACGTCTTGGAAAGCCAGTTTAGATTCTGGCCCTGCATTGGCGGGTGAGGCGAATAGCGGCACCTTTGGTAGTATTCGTTCATCAGCACTTGAGCAATCGAACGTAGACTTGACCACTGAGCTGGTGGATTTGATTTCTGCGCAGCGTAACTTCCAGGCTAACTCTCGTACTCTTGAAGTGAATAATACCTTGCAGCAATCTATCCTGCAGATCCGTTAATTTTTAACGGCAATTAAGCAAAAACACGTTGCCGCAAAGGCAACGTGTTTCCTCTTTCTACCGCTTTTGACCTTATAAAACATTTAATAACCACCTCAGACTAATCTCACCTTGCTTAAATCTTAACTTACTCACCAAGACTCTTTGGCACGATGTTTGCTTTGCTATTGTTTAGACGGAAGTTTGACGGAGTGTTAAGTGGACAAATTGCTCTATGTCGCAATGAGCGGCGCAAAACAGAATATGAATTCATTGGCTGTCAGTGCCAATAATTTGGCCAATGCGAATACCGATGGCTTTAAGGCCGATCTCGCTCAGGCGCGCTCTATGCAGGCCTTTGGTGAAGGCTTACCTACACGCGTTTTTTCAATGACTGAAACTCCGTCAGCTAATTTTGCTAGTGGTCCAATTAAAACGACTGGCCGTGATTTAGATATTGCAGTTAAGGGCGATGGCTGGATTGCTGTGCAAGCTGAAAATGGCGGTGAAGCTTATACCCGCTCTGGCAGCTTACGCTTTGATAATACTGGCGTATTGCGTAATGACAGAGGCACAGCTGTGATGGGCGACAATGGCCCAATTGTGTTGCCACTGCCAATTGAAAAAGTTGAGATCTCTCAAGACGGCATAGTGTCAGTTCGTCCATCTGGCGCTACAGCTGAAGTGATTGAAGAGGTTGCTCGGATCAAACTGGTTAATCCGGGTAATCAAAACCTAATGCGTGGAGAAGACGGTTTATTTCGTCTTATGTCTGGTGAGAATGCACCAGCCGATCCTAGTGTAGGGTTATTAAGCGGGGCTGTTGAAGGCAGCAACGTTAATGCAGTACATGAAATGGTATCTATGATTGACCTGCAACGTCAGTTCGAGATGCAAGTGAAAATGATGAAAACCGCAGAAGAGAACGACCGCGCATCTTCTGCCCTAATGCGCATAAGCTAGGAGAGATACTATGCATCCCGCTTTATGGATAAGTAAGACTGGTTTAGACGCTCAGCAAACCGATATTTCTGTTATTTCAAATAACGTGGCTAACGCCAGCACTGTAGGTTTTAAGAAAAGCCGCGCAGTCTTTGAAGATTTGCTTTATCAAAACGTTAATCAAGCTGGTGGTATTAGCGCATCAAACACTAAGTTACCAAACGGTTTAAGTATTGGTGCGGGTACTAAAGTGGTTGCTACCCAAGAGATGTTTACTCAAGGCAATATGCTAACTACTGATAACTCGTTAGATTTAATGGTTGAAGGGCCTGGATTTTTTGAGGTGCAATTACCAGACGGTACAGCGGCATATACCCGTAATGGTCAGTTTAGCTTAGATGATACTGGGCAAATAGTAACTCCTGGCTCGGGTTATGTGGTTCAGCCTGCGATTACGATTCCTGATGATGCAACTAGCATTACGGTTTCTGCTGAAGGTGAAGTGTCAGTCAAAACACCGGGTAACGCTGAAAACCAAGTTGTTGGCCAGTTAGCTATTTCTGATTTTATTAATCCGTCAGGACTCGATCCTATGGGACAGAACCTTTATCTAGAAACTGGAGCCAGTGGTACACCTATTCAAGGCACGGCTTCGCTTGATGGTATGGGCGCTATTCGTCAAGGCGCACTTGAAACCTCAAACGTTAACGTGACCGAAGAGCTTGTTAACTTAATTGAAAGTCAGCGTATTTATGAGATGAACTCAAAAGTTATCTCGGCCGTTGACCAGATGTTGTCTTACGTAAACCAGAATCTTTAAGCATTTTTAAGAGGCTTTAACTATGAAGCATTTGTTGGTGTTTGCCTTGATTGCGGTGATCTCTGGTTGTAATTCAACCAACGGAAAACCAATTGCTGACGATCCTTATTATGCGCCTGTTTATCCAGAAGCGCCGCCGACCAAAATCGCAGCCACGGGCTCTATGTATCAAGATAGCCAAGCGTCTAGCCTGTATTCAGACATTAAAGCGCTTAAAGTAGGCGACATTATTACTGTGTATTTAATGGAGCAAACTCAGGCTAAAAAGAGTGCTAACAACGAGATCTCTAAAGGTACCGACCTGTCACTAGATCCCATTTATGCTGGTGGCGGCAATGTGACCATTGGCGGTAATCCCATTGATTTGCGTTACAAAGACAGCATGAATACTAAGCGTGAGTCTGATGCTGACCAAAGTAATAGTTTGTCTGGCAGTATTTCTGCCAACGTAATGCAAGTGCTGAATAACGGTAACTTAGTCATTCGTGGTGAAAAGTGGATCAGTATTAACAATGGCGATGAATTTGTGCGCATCACAGGTATTGTACGCGCTCAAGACATCCGCCCTGATAACACCATTGACTCGCAACGAGTCGCCAATGCCCGCATTCAATACAGTGGTACAGGTACATTTGCTGAAGTGCAAAAAGTGGGTTGGTTAGCTTCGTTCTTTATGGGTAGCTGGTGGCCATTCTAGGTGTTAGCAACGCGCTAGAGTTAAGGATTTAGGATGATGAAATTTAAATTGGTTTTGCTATGTATGGTGCTGGCTTTATCGACTTTTGCGTTAAGTACGCCGGTAAAAGCGCAGCGCATTAAAGACATCGCCAACGTACAAGGGGTACGTAGTAACCAACTTATTGGTTATGGTTTAGTGGTTGGTTTGCCGGGTACGGGTGAAAAGACTCGCTACACCCAGCAAACGTTTAAAACCATGTTGAAAAACTTTGGCATTAACTTGCCAGACAATTTTCAACCTAAGATTAAAAACGTCGCGGTAGTAGCTGTGAGCGCTGATATGCCACCGTTTATTAAGCCGGGTCAAACCTTAGACGTCACCGTATCAAGCCTTGGTGAAGCCAAAAGTTTACGAGGCGGCACTTTGCTTCAAACCTTCTTAAAAGGTGTCGACGGTAATGTGTACGCAATTGCTCAAGGTAGCATGGTTGTCAGTGGTTTTAGTGCTGAAGGTATGGACGGCTCTAAGGTAATTCAAAACACCCCAACCGTTGGTCGTATTCCCAATGGTGCGATTATTGAGCGCACTGTGGCAACGCCATTTTCAACCGGCGATCACTTAACCTTTAACTTACGCCGCGCCGATTTCTCTACGGCAAAACGCTTAGCTGATGCGATTAACGATCTACTTGGCCCTGGTATGGCAAGACCACTTGATGCGGCTTCTGTGCAGGTGAGTGCGCCGCGTGATGTATCACAACGGGTATCGTTTTTAGCCACGCTTGAAAATATTGAAGTAGAACCTGCATCTGAGTCTGCAAAAGTCATTGTTAATTCTCGTACTGGTACGATTGTTGTTGGCCAGAACGTCAAATTATTGCCAGCAGCAGTAACCCATGGTGGCTTAACGGTGACGATTGCTGAAGCGACTCAGGTTTCTCAGCCAAACCCGTTTGGTAACGGTCAAACTGTGGTCACTACCGACAGCACAGTTGATGTAGCAGAACAAGATAGCCGCATGTTTATGTTTAACCCTGGAACCACGCTAGACGAGCTAGTTCGTGCGGTTAACTTGGTCGGGGCTGCCCCTTCAGATGTACTTGCTATTCTAGAAGCGTTAAAGATGGCAGGAGCTTTGCATGGTGAACTGATAATTATCTAAATATTGTCAGTTTTATTGGAAAGGTGTCATGGAAAAGCTGTCGAACGCATCGCAATTTCTGGATCTTGGAGGCTTGGACTCATTAAGATCCAGAGCACAAAAAGATGAAACCAGTGCGTTAAAAGAAGTTGCTCAGCAGTTTGAAGGGATCTTCGTGCAAATGCTGATGCAAAGCATGCGTGACGCTAATGCTATCTTTGAATCAGACAGCCCTATGAATAGCCAGTACACCAAGTTTTATGAACAGATGCATGATCAGCAGATGTCGGTAAACTTGTCAGGCGAGGGCATGTTGGGTTTAGCTGATCTTATGGTGCAACAGCTTGACCCTGCTAACAGCCCAATGACGCCAGCCTCAGTACTGCGCGGTGATATCAATGCCGGCTCTAAAGCAGCGGCATTAACCATGGATACTGCAGATGTAATGCAGATGCCAGCATTGCGCACTGTAAGTTTAAATAATATGACTACAGAAGCCGGGTTAATGAGTGCTGCCAACCAAATCACAGCGCAGCAAGTTAATCAGCCAAATAATCCAATTACAGCGGGCTCGAATCATGCCGTGGCTGCTAATCACGGTTTATTTTCAGCAAAACAGACCGATACCTTAGATTCATTGTTAAGTGGCAAAGTATTGCCGTCAGCGGCAGTCGATGCTGACAAGTCTCAGGCAAATTTCACTAGCCAACAAGAGTTTGTTTCGCGTTTGTATCCTCATGCTGAAAAAGCGGCAAAAGATCTAGGTACTACACCTGAAGTATTGATTGCTCAGTCTGCACTTGAAACTGGCTGGGGGCAAAAAATGGTTAAGGGCCAGCAAGGTCAGCAAAGTAACAACTTATTCAATATTAAAGCCGATAGCCGTTGGCAGGGTGAGCATGCCTCTGTTAACACGCTGGAATACGAGCAAGGTATAGCGGTTAAACAGCGAGCAAATTTCCGAGTGTATGAGGATATTGGCCAAAGCTTTAATGACTTTGTTGATTTTGTCGGTAATGGCGAGCGCTACCAAGAAGCGTTAAAACAAGCTGCAAATCCACAGGCTTTTATTCGTTCTTTGCAAGAAGCGGGTTATGCAACCGATCCGAAATACGCAGATAAAGTTATTCAAGTAATGCAAACCATTACTCGAGATTTTAAAGATGTCTTACAAGGGGTTAAATAATGCAAACACAAATTGTTCATCCTCTTGATTTAGGGAGTCAGTAATTATGTCTTTAGATTTAATGAATATCGCTCGTACGGGCGTGCTGGCTTCGCAATCACAACTTGCCATTACCAGTAATAACATTGCTAACGCAAATACTGCTGGTTATAACCGCCAAGTTGTTTCGCAATCGACTCTTGATTCTCAGCGTGTTGGTAATGATTTTTATGGTGCAGGTACTTATGTATCTGACGTTAAGCGCGTGTACAACGACTATGCGGCGCGCGAGCTGCGGATCGGCTCAACGGCTGTCAGTGAGTCGCAAACAACATTCACTAAGATGAGTGAGCTTGATCAGTTGTTTTCGCAGTTAGGTAAAGCGGTACCCCAAGGGTTAAATGACTTCTTTGCTAGCATGAACGCATTAGCAGATATTCCTGATGACATCGGTATGCGCGACTCTTTTCTTACTAGTGCTAAGCAGTTAGCAAGCAGCGTTAATCAAATGCAAAGTCATCTTGATGGCCAGATGACTCAAACTAACGATCAAATCTCAGCAGTGACAGATCGCATCAATGAGATAAGTACAGAACTTGGCAATATCAACCGTGAGTTGATGAAGTCGCAAGGCCAAGACATGCAGTTACTCGATAAGCAAGATGCGCTTATTTTGGAGCTTAGCGAGTATGGTTCGGTTAACGTTGTACCTTTAGAGTCTGGTGCTAAAAGCGTCATGCTTGGCGGCTCAGTAATGCTAGTTTCTGGCGAAATGTCGATGCAATTGGGTACTTCTCAAGGAGACCCTTACCCAAATGAGCTGCAGATCACCGCGCAATCGGGCGGTCAGAGTATGACCATTGACGCATCAAAGATGGGTGGTCAATTAGGTGCTTTAGTTAATTATCGTGACGACACGCTGATCCCATCACAAATGGAATTAGGGCAATTCGCGCTGGGCATTAGTGATGCATTTAACCAAGCGCAGGCACAAGGTATAGATTTAAATGGTCAGGTTGGCGCTAACATTTTTACTGATATTAATGATCCCGCAATGCAAATAGGCCGTGTTGGCGCATTATCAAGCAATACTGGTACAGCGGCACTAAGTGTCAATATAGACAATGCGGGTGATTTAACTGGTAGCAGTTATGAGCTTAAATTTACCGCCCCTTCTACTTACGAGTTAAAGGATTCCGCCAGCGGCAATGTTACGCCGCTTACGCTTAACGGAAATAAGCTTGAAGGCGCTGATGGTTTTAGCATCAATATTAATGCTGGCGCGATGGCATCGGGCGACACGTTTGAAATCAGACCAACAGCTGGCGCCGCATCTTCACTTTCTGTTGCAATGACCGATCCTAAAGGTATTGCTGCCGCAGCGACAAAAATTACTGCCGATGTGAGCAACTCAGGAAATACAGAAGTCAAACTCGTGAGTATTGATGACCGTAATGCCGCTAACTTTCCAACAAAGGGAGCAGAGCTTACATTTGAAATTGATCCTTCTGCAACGCCGCCGACTTATGAAGTGTTTGATGTTGACGGCACATCGCTAGGTGCAGCGGCGCCTTATACACCGCCAAGTATCAGTAGTCATGGTTTTACCATTGAAGTTGATTCTACAGCCACCTCTAAAGAGCGTTTCACTTTTGATTTGTCTTTTGCTGAAGGTGATAACAGCAATATGGTCAATATGGCAAAGCTCAATGAAGCCAAACTAATGAATGGCGGCAAAACCACGTTAAGTGATGTGTTTGAAGATACGACATTGTCGGTTGGCAGTAAGGCAAAATCGGCAGAGATTTCAGTTGGCTCTGCTGAAGCCATTTATAACCAAGCGTATACCCGTATTCAAAGTGTTTCTGGGGTAAACCTAGATGAAGAAGCTGCTAACTTAATGCGTTTTCAGCAATCTTATCAGGCATCGGCACGGATCATGACTACAGCCAATGAGATATTTAACACACTATTTAGCTCACTGCGTTAATTCAGTTAACGGCGAGAGCAAGGATTAGGAACGAACACCATGCGAATTTCAACCGCACAAATGTTTCATCAAAATATTAATAGTGTGACTAATAAGCAGTCGCAAACTAGCCAAATCATTGAGCAGTTATCTACCGGTAAACGAGTCAATACAGCCGGTGATGATCCTGTCGCAGCAGCTGGCATAGGTAATCTCAACCAACAAAATGCCGTTGTTGATCAATTTATCAAGAATATTGATTACGCCAAAAACCGCTTATCGATTACTGAAAGTAAATTAGGTAGCGCATCAACATTAGCCAGCAGTGCGAGAGAACAAGTGCTTAGGGCGGTAAACGGCACATTGACTGACAGTGATCGGCAAACTGTTGCCGATGAACTGCGCGGCACACTCGATGAGCTAATGACCATTGCCAATAGTAAAGATGAGTCGGGTAATTATCTGTTTGGTGGGTTTAATACTGGCACTCAACCTTTCACATTGGACGCTAGTGGCAATGCGATTTACCACGGTGATAGTGGTGTCAGAGAGACGGTTGTGGCGTCGGGCACAACGATTGGGGCCAATATTCCTGGCGACAAGGCTTTTATGAATGCCGCTAATGGCTTAGGTGACTATAGCGTCAATTATTTGGCCAGCCAAACTGGCGAATTTACTGTTGAAAGCGCAAAAGTGACAGATCCTGCGACACATACCCCAGATACGTTCACTTTTACGATGAATGGCAATGATTTAGAAGTCAGAGATTCGTCTAATGCTGTCCTCACAACGGTGACGGCTTTTGACCCGAGTAACCCAGTGTCCTTTAACGGTATGGAAGTTAAATTAGATGGCAAGCCTGCAGCAGGAGACTCATTTACGCTAGAACACAAGCCAGAGGTGAGTTTGCTCGATACCATTAGCAGTGCTATTGCACTGATTGAAGACCCAAATAAGGTGAATACGCCGGCTGGTAAATCAGAGTTGGCACAAATGTTGAATAATATCGACAGTGGAATGAACCAACTGGATGTTGCCCGAGGCGAAGCTGGTAATAGCTTAAAAAGCTTAGACAGTTACGCAGCAACCCATGAAGAAGAAAAAATTGTGAATAACTCGGCTTTATCTATGTTGGAAGATTTAGATTACGCCGAGGCGATAACGCAATTAGAGCAGCAACAGCAAGCTTTAAATGCCGCATCAAGCGTTTTTACTAAGGTCGGTACAGTGTCATTGTTTGATTACATATAAATAAGACGCACCACCTAAATAATTAGAATTCAAATTAACCGAAATTAGCCAAGCCTGAAGTCTTGGCGGTAAATTTAGATAAGGGAAATCACAATGGCTATTACCGTTAATACCAACGTTACATCAATGAAAGCGCAGAAGAACCTTAATGCTTCAAGCCAAGGTCTTGCAACATCAATGGAGCGCTTATCGAGTGGTCTTCGCATTAACAGTGCAAAAGACGATGCCGCTGGTTTGGCAATTTCTAACCGCCTAAATTCTCAGGTTCGTGGTCTTGAAGTGGGTATGCGTAACGCAAACGATGCTATCTCTATCGCACAAATCTCAGAAGGTGCGATGCAAGAACAAACTAACATGTTGCAACGTATGCGTGACTTGGCGATTCAATCTGAAAACGGTGCAAACAGCGCTGATGATTTAACTGCGATCAAAGAAGAAATGGATCAGCTAGTTACCGAGATCACGGCTATTGGTGATAGTACAGCTTTTGGTAATACTAAGCTGTTAACCGGTGATTTCTCAGGTGGTAAAAGTTTCCAAGTTGGCCATCAAGATGGTGAAGATGTTACTGTAACGGTAAAAGAGACTAATGCTACATCATTGTCGGTGACAGGTCTTGATGTGACAACATCTGCAGGTCGCGACACTGCAATCGGGCAAATTGATGCCGCGATTAAGAGTATTGATACTCAACGCGCTGAATTAGGTGCGGTACAAAACCGTTTGTCCCACAACATCAGTAACAGTGCTAACACGCAAGCTAACGTTGCCGATGCGAAAAGCCGAATAGTAGATGTTGACTTTGCCAAAGAAACAGCAGAGATGACTAAGAACCAAGTGTTACAACAAACGGGTAGTTCTATGCTTGCGCAGGCTAACCAGTTGCCGCAAGTAGCATTATCGTTGTTAGGCTAACAGCTTAATAAGCTTATTATTTCATAAGCCGATTATGAAGATACAAACTAGTCCACATTAGCAGATGACAGCTAATGTGGACTTTGTTTTTATATGCATTAAAGGTTATAAACATTTTTTGTTATTGTTTTTTATGAGTTTTTTATGTTTCTGTTTGAAAAGTGCATTTTTTTATAAAAAAAGCCTAAAGAATAAAAAATGGCTGCCGTTAAAGTTACTGTAACCCAATAGACCCGCCTGGCGTAAATAGACAGGCAAGTTTTAAAGCCAGGTATTAAAGAGGAAACAAATTATGGCTATTACAGTAAATACAAACGTGACTTCTATGAAAGCGCAAAAGAACTTGAATGCTTCTAGCCAAAACTTGGCTACATCAATGGAGCGTTTATCAAGTGGTCTTCGCATTAACAGTGCGAAAGATGACGCTGCGGGTCTAGCTATTTCTAACCGTCTAGATTCACAGGTTCGTGGTCTTGATGTTGGTATGCGTAACGCTAATGATGCTATCTCTATTGCACAAATTTCAGAAGGTGCAATGCAAGAGCAAACAAACATGCTTCAACGTATGCGTGACTTGGCAATTCAATCTGAAAACGGTGCAAACAGTGCCGACGACCTAACAGCCATCAAAGAAGAGATGGATCAGTTAGCGACAGAGATCACCTCAATCGGTGATACAACAGCATTTGGTAACACCAAGTTGATGACTGGTGGTTTCTCTGGTGGTAAAGATTTCCAAGTTGGTCACCAAGAAGGTGAAGATATCACTATTACTGTTAAAGCAACTAACGCAACAACACTTTCTGTTGGAACATTAGATGTAACGACTTCTGCTGGCCGTAATGCTGCAATTGGTAAGCTTGACGATGCGATTAAAAACATCGATAGTCAGCGTGCAGAGCTAGGTGCGATGCAAAACCGTCTATCACACAACATTAGTAACAGTGCTAATACTCAAGCAAACGTTGCTGATGCTAAGAGTCGTATCGTTGATGTGGATTTCGCTAAAGAAACTGCTGCAATGACGAAGAACCAAGTACTGCAACAAACGGGTTCTGCGATGCTTGCTCAAGCAAACCAATTACCACAAGTTGCTTTGTCTCTTCTTTAATTTTAACTCTCCAAGTGAGAGTCAAGATTGACAAGTAGTATAAAGGGGGATTCATTGCGGATCTCCCTTTGTTGTTTCTACTGTTTAGCGATATAAGCTGAGGTAGATAACTTCAAATAGCTATGGAGGTGGAGTATGACAATGGATGTAAGTGTAGTTGCAGCGAACTCGTCAATGGTCAATGTTGATGGTAAAGCTGCAATAACCGAAGCAGAACAAGCAACTCAGGCGCAAAAGGCACAGCAAGTTACAGCGCTGGCAAAAGATGCGGCTTTGCAAGAGGCTGATGCTGCACAAGCCAAAGAGCTGGACTCTGAAGCGTTGACTGACGTGACGGATGAACTCAATGATATGATGTCGCTAATGCGCAAAGGCTTAGCATTTAGAGTTGATGAAGACTCAGGTCAGAGCGTAGTCAGTGTGATGGACGTAGCCTCTGGCGATGTGATCCGGCAAATACCTAATGAAGAAGCGTTAGAACTAGCACAGAAACTTGCTGAAGTGGCGGGATTCTTGCTTAAGACTGAAGCGTAGTCGAACGTCAATTAAATTTTGTCTAGGGGGCAAAAATGGCATTAACAGCAACCGGTATAGGCTCCGGCCTTGATATTAATACTATTGTTGGGGTATTAGTTGATGCCGAAAAAGTACCTAAAGAAGCAATTTTTGACAAAACAGAAGCCACGATAGAGGCTAAAGTATCCGCGATTGGCACCTTAAAAAGTCAGTTGTCGACATTCCAAGATGCGCTTGAGAAATTAAGTGATCCTAACTCGTTAAATATCCGCTCAGTTTCAACAGGAGACAGCCCTTACTTTACAGCTACTGCTGACAAAAATGCGCAAGTTGGTAGCTATCAAATTAAAGTTGAGCAACTGGCTACAGCTCACAAAGTCGCTGGCGCAAATGTTGTCGACCCAACAGCCGCAGTCGGGCAAGGTAAACTCGATTTAGAAGTGAATGGCAAAGCGTTTTCGGTTGATATTGAAGCGGGTGATTCACTAGAGGCTATTGCCCAAAAAGTGAATGATTCAGCGGACAACTCTGGCGTTACTGCAACGATTATTAAAAGCGATGGTGGTAGTCGATTAGTTTTTAGCTCTGATGAAACTGGCACAGACAATCAGGTTAGCGTTACAGCCACTGATACTATTGGCTCTGGCTTAAGTGATATGTTTGGTGGTAGTAACCTAGAGACTTTGCAAGTTGCACAAAATGCTATTGTGCATATAGACGGTCAAAAAGTGACTTCGCAAAGCAATGACGTTGAAAATGCCATTACCGGTGTGACGCTTTCATTAACCGATGCCGATCTCAATAAGACTTCAACGTTGAAGATTGAGCAAGATAATGAAGCCGTTAAAGAAAACATCAAAGGCTTTGTCGATGCCTATAACACCTTAACAGAGTCAATTAATAAGTTATCAAGCTACGACATGGAGAAAGAGGAAGCTGCTGCGCTGCAGGGCGACTCCATGATCCGTTCAATCGAATCACAAATGCGTAATATGATCAGTAACCGTGTTGATGTCGATGGCGAAACTTTAGCGCTATATGATATCGGTATTGAGACAGATCGATATGGCAAGATGTCTATCAATGACGAAAAGCTAGACAAGATGATTGCTGAGGATATGGGCGCGATCGAGGGGCTTTTCACCAAAAAAGACTCGGGTATTGCGGTTGGCTTAGACAATTTAGTTGAAGGCTATGTGAAATCCGGCGGCTTAATCGATAGCCGCAATAATGCCTTAACCAATGATCAGCAACGTCTTGATGATCAACGTGAAGCTTTTAGTTTGAAGATGGAAATGCTTGAAGCGCGTTTGTTCAAGCAATTTAATGCTATGGACCTGCTTGTAGGTCAACTCAATCAACAAAGCGCAGGTTTAACTGACAGGTTAAACTCTCTTCCCGGCGTGATTAGTCAGTAAACGGTAAGCGAGGGGAGAAGAGTATGGAGCAGTTAAACCAATTAAACACAGAGATTGAGGCCATTTTAAATAAACTCAATCAGATACCTGCAGAAGATGAGGCGACTGATGAGTTGGTATCATACTTGCAGGAACTTGTAGGCAAACGTCAACTTTTACTCACCAGTGTTTTTGAACATGCCACTGCAGCGAATGCAGCTGAGTTAAAGCAGCAGCTACAAATGACACAATCGTTTGAAGCTAAAGCATTGATGATAAAAGAGCATAGGCAAGCATTGCTGCATGTGGGACGTAAAAATAAACGCCAGTTAAATGTCTACAAGACGATAGATTCAAATAGGTAGGTTTAAATGAGAAGTTCTCTCCAGTCATATCGTAAAGTATCGCTAGAAAGTGAAATCGCTGTAGCATCGCCACACCGAATCATTCAAATGATGTTTGATGGTGCATTGCAACGTATTGCTCAAAGCCGTTATGCAATTGAAAATAATGATCTTGCTAATAAAGGGATATTTATCGGTAAGGCCATCGGCATTATTACCGGTTTAAATAACAGCTTGAATATGGAAGCGCCTGGTGAGGTATCGAAAAATTTAAGCGATTTGTACGATTTTATGTTGCGCCGGATCTCTGAAGCTAACTTGAATAATGATGTGCAAGCGCTTGACGATGTAAGTAGTATCATCAGAACAATTAAAGAAGGCTGGGACGCGATTCCGCCTGAGCAACATCACATTGATTCACACGCGAGTGCGATATAAAAGTAACTAAAAAGGGAGGTTTGATAGCCTCCTTTTTGTCATCTGTCAAAAAGGTGACAAACAGTCACCATCAGTGAAGACTTTTTAAGCGAAAAACAAGTGAGTTTCTCATAAAGCTCATCAGGGGCTTGCTTATGGCGGGCTGATAATACACTATTCCTATCGGTAGTTAATTTTGTAAGTATTTTGAATAACTATCGGCTTGAAAAATAAGCTTGAAAAAAAGCAACCAACACTAATAATTAATGCGCTGAAATATTTGAGCCTAACGGCCTTCGGAATGATGCAAACAGATCAACGAATTCTACTGGTCGGTAACCAGTCTGAGCGAATTAATCGCTTGTCATGTGTATTTGAATTTTTAGGTGAGCAAGTTGAGTTGATCGATTTTGATAAACTTGACGTTTACACTAAGCAGACGCGCTTTCGTGCGATTGTTTTGCCGTCTGAAAATCAAACTCCAGAACTCATTCAGTCATTGACTGGCGCGCTTCCGTGGCAGCCAATATTACTGCTTGGTGATGCTAGCGATGTCAAAGCGTCTAATGTGCTAGGTGTTATTGAGGAGCCATTAAACTATCCGCAATTGACCGAGTTACTTCATTTCTGCCAAGTTTATGGCCAAGTTAAACGCCCTGAAACGCCAACGAGTGCGAATCAAACTAAACTGTTTAGAAGCTTAGTAGGCCGCAGTGAAGGTATCGCAAACGTGCGTCACTTGATTAATCAAGTGGCAAGCTCTGAAGCGACTGTATTAATCTTAGGGCAATCAGGCACTGGTAAAGAGGTAGTTGCTCGAAATATTCATTATATTTCAGATCGCCGCGATGGACCTTTTATCCCTGTAAACTGTGGCGCAATTCCTCCAGAATTATTAGAAAGTGAACTCTTTGGCCATGAGAAAGGCTCTTTTACAGGCGCAATTAGTGCCCGTAAAGGTCGCTTTGAATTAGCTGAAAAGGGCACTTTGTTCCTTGACGAAATTGGTGATATGCCATTGCAGATGCAAGTAAAATTATTACGTGTATTGCAAGAGCGCATGTTCGAGCGTGTTGGTGGCAGTAAATCTATTGCAGCTGATGTGCGAGTTGTTGCTGCAACTCATAGAGATCTAGAGAGCATGATCGAGCAAGGCGAGTTCAGGGAAGATCTGTATTATCGCTTAAACGTATTCCCAATTGAAATGCCAGCGCTATGTGAGCGTAAAGAAGATATACCGCTGCTGCTACAAGAGCTTGTCAGCCGCGTATATAACGAAGGTCGTGGCAGAGTTCGTTTTACTCAGCGGGCCATTGAATCACTTAAAGAGCATGCTTGGTCAGGTAACGTACGTGAACTATCAAACTTAGTTGAGCGACTCACTATTCTTTATCCGGGCGGACTCGTTGATGTGAATGATCTGCCGATTAAGTACCGACATATCGATGTGCCTGAGTACTGTGTTGAGGTGAGTGAAGAGCAACTTGAGCGCGATGCATTGGCTTCAATCTTTAATGATGAAGAGCCGATTGAGATCCCAGAAACACGTTTCCCAAGTGAGTTACCACCAGAGGGTGTTAACCTAAAAGATCTGTTGGCAGAGCTTGAAATCGATATGATTAGACAAGCATTAGACCAACAAGATAATGTGGTCGCACGAGCAGCTGAGATGCTTGGTATTCGCCGAACAACCTTAGTTGAGAAAATGCGTAAATACGGGTTAAGCAAAGATTAGTTAATCATATTTAACACCAAGAATTAATGAAAGCGGTTATATCCTAGATATAACCGCTTTTTTCAGCCCTAAACCACCTATTTCAGTAGGTGGTTATCATCAATTAGGCTTTGCCTGAACTACGTTCAATGGCATTTCGGAGTTAAGGTGATGTTTAGCTACTTATAAGCACGGCGACTTTTTGAAAGAAAAGGGTCCATGAAGGCGCGCTTATCGCATCTATGCGATACACGGCTTATAAGTTCATTTAAACATAACTTATAAGCTCAATTGATACATGAGCTTTGCTAATAGTGCGGTACAAGCTTCTAAATCAGGGATGATTTAGTAGAGCCTATAGGGATATATTTACGGCGTCTTGTTAACGCATGGTAGGAAAGCTCCCTTTCAGGGAGTTCACTTCATAAGGGCTAGCAAAGCTACCTTCTTCAGAAGGTGGAGCTTTTACTTATGCGGCATGCTACTAGTCTAATTCTTAAGGTGATTTTTGCCATAGTTCTACGTTGGCGTAAAATTTGCTTTAGCTCTGGTCAAATGCAGTTTTTTTGACGGAGTTACCATGTCCGCTATTTTGAAGCCACAACTTAATGCCAACGATGTGAAAGCACAATTGCGTCCGCAATTAGTTGATGTGCAACAAGCCGCTAATATGTCCAATCGAATGGATCATATTCTACAGGCGATGCCCTCTGGCGTAGTGATCATAAATGGTGACGGTATCGTGACTGATGCAAACCCGGTCGCAATTGAATTGTTAGGCAGTCCGTTAGAGGGCTTGCGTTGGCTGCAGATTATTAATCGCGCTTTTTCGCCGCAAGATGATGATGGCCATGAAGTATCATTGCGCAATGGCCGTCGTGTAAAGCTGGCTATTACGCCTTTAACGCCAGAGCCGGGGCAATTAATTGTATTAACAGACTTAACTGAAACACGATTATTGCAGAAAAACCTTTCTCACCTTCAACGTTTATCTGCCCTTGGAAAAATGGTTGCCACACTTGCGCATCAAGTACGCACCCCATTAAGTGCAGCGCTGTTATACGCATCTAACTTAGCAAGCCCTAAAATATCAGATGACGCGAGAAAGCGTTTTCAAGGTAAGTTAGTTGATAGACTTAATGAGCTAGAACATCAAGTTAACGATATGCTATTGATGGCAAAGGGCCGTCAGCAGCAACTTGATACTATTTTAACAATCGATGAAGTGGTCGATAATGTGTTAAGTAATTGCCAACCGATAGCGGAGCAGAAAAAGTGCGAGTTGATTTTTAATAATGACTCGAAACAAAAAATCCGCGCTAACGATGCCGCCCTGTGTTCTGCAATCAATAATCTGGTAATGAATAGCATGGAGGCCGGCGCTAACAAAGTTATTCTGCACGCTTTTGATACTGGCACAGCACTGCATCTTGATGTGATTGATAATGGCAAAGGCTTAGATGTTGAAATGCAGCACAAAGTACTTGAGCCATTTTTTACCACTAAGTCCCAAGGTACAGGTTTAGGTTTAGCGGTAGTGCAGTCAGTGGTTAATAATCATGGCGGCCGCATGCAGTTTAGTTGTCATCAAGGCAACGGATGCACAGCATCATTAAAATTCCCATTAATTTCAAAAAGTAGTGAAATCCAGCATGGAGAAACAGCTCATGTCTGAAGGTAAGTTATTGTTAGTTGAAGATGATGCTTCATTACGTGAGGCATTGCTCGATACCTTAATGCTGGCACATTACGAATGCGTCGATGTGGCCTGTGCTGAAGATGCTATTGTGGCGTTAAAAACAGAGCGCTTTGATATGGTCATAAGTGACGTACAGATGGACGGCATTGGGGGGATTGGTTTACTAAATCACCTGCAACAATATCATCCTAAAATCCCCGTTTTACTGATGACAGCTTATGCAACCATAGATAATGCAGTGAATGCGATGAAACTTGGGGCGGTTGATTATCTATCTAAGCCATTCTCACCAGAAGTGCTACTTAATCAGGTGTCGCGTTACATGCCCGCCAAAAGTATTGAGGGAACGCCCGTTGTTGCTGATGAAAAAAGCTTAGCCTTGTTAGCACTTGCCCAAAGAGTGGCTGCGTCTGATGCATCTGTGATGATTATGGGCCCTAGCGGCAGTGGTAAAGAAGTGTTAGCTCGTTATATCCATCAACATAGTCAACGTGCCAGTGAGCCTTTTGTGGCGATAAACTGCGCTGCAATTCCTGAAAACATGCTTGAGGCGACCTTATTTGGTTATGAAAAAGGTGCGTTCACAGGTGCATTTCAGGCGTGTCCCGGTAAGTTTGAGCAAGCTCAAGGCGGCACTTTGCTGCTTGATGAGATCTCAGAAATGGAAGTGGGTTTACAAGCTAAGTTACTGCGAGTGCTGCAAGAGCGAGAAGTTGAACGCTTAGGTGGCCGTAAAACGATTAAGTTAAATGTGCGCGTATTAGCAACGTCAAACCGTGACTTAAAAGCGATGGCTACATCAGGCGAGTTCCGTGAAGATCTCTATTACCGAATTAATGTATTTCCATTAACTTGGCCTGCGCTTAATCAGCGCCAAGCAGATATTTTACCGTTAGCAAGACATTTACTGCAAAGGCATGCTGCTATTGCTAGTCGCAATGAAGTACCTGAGTTTAGCGAATGCGCATGCCGACGTTTGTTAGCGCATCGCTGGCCAGGTAATGTCCGTGAACTTGATAATGTCGTGCAGCGCGCATTGATTTTATGTCTAAGTAATGAAATCACTGCTGCCGATATTATTATTGACTCGCTAGAACTGGATTTTAGCGCTGAATTACCCGCGTCAGATAATTCAAAACCAGCAGAACTTGATGGTTTAGGCGGGGAACTTAAAGCTCAAGAGCATGTGATTATTTTGGAAACCTTATCTCAATGTAATGGTAGCCGTAAATTGGTTGCCGAAAAACTGGGGATCAGTGCTAGAACCTTACGTTATAAAATGGCAAAAATGCGCGATTTAGGCATTCAAATACCAGCTTAAGCGTGTGGTTTTCGACTCTAAAATAGCAATGAAATAGAATGTTTACAGCAGCAGTATGGCGCAGGTTATTTTACCTGTTCCATATTTGCTGGTGTTTAGATTATCACTATAGCCATTGCGACTCTCTCCATTCAAAACCGGCTATACGGCTTCCTTACCTATCTGTTTTCACTTCCAATTAAATATTGGCAAGCTATTTGCTTTGACTTAGTCATATCAACATTTTCGTCAAGAAAACGACATGGGAGCTAAGTATGCAAATTGGTGCGAATTCTTTACTGCAAGAGATGCAGTCGCTAAATGGTCAAATTGGCACTTCTAGCATTCAAACTGGGATCACTCGCCAAGTGCAAAACACTTCTGGTGCTGATTTCGGCCAGTTACTCTCCCAAGCTGTTGGAAATGTAAGCGAACTTCAATCAAATGCTGCTAATCTCGCCACTCGACTTGATATGGGAGATACCACAGTGACATTATCTGATACCGTGATCGCTAGAGAGAAATCCAGCGTGGCATTTGAAGCAACGGTTCAAGTGCGTAACAAGCTCGTAGAAGCTTATAAAGAAATTATGAGCATGCCTGTTTAGGCCTTTAATCAGTAAAGCAGGGTGCAATTGTGAGTACAGAAATGGTCGTAGGAACAGGTTCAGGTTTAGCAACTGATCCACAAACATCAGGCGTGCAAGAAGAGCACAAACCAGGATTAATGGGCTCCTTAGGCGGCGTTGATATGCTGCGTCAGGTGACGATGATTTTGGCGCTGGCTATCTGTTTAGCGTTAGCTGTATTTGTAATGATTTGGGCGCAAGAGCCTGAATACCGTCCGTTAGGTGAAATGACCACCGCTGAGATGGTGCAGGTGCTTGATGTTCTTGATAAGAACCAAATCAAATACGAGATCCAAGGTGATGTCGTTAAAATCCCTGAAGATAAATATCAAGAAGTAAAAATGCTGATGAGCCGCGAAGGGCTCGACAATGTAGAAGCCAATAACGACTTTTTGAATAAAGACAGCGGCTTTGGTGTTAGTCAGCGCATGGAGCAGGCGCGTCTTAAACATAGCCAAGAACAAAACTTAGCTCGCGCAATTGAAGAACTACGCAGTGTTACCCGTGCCAAGGTTATTTTGGCCTTACCCAAAGAAAATGTATTTGCCCGTAATCGCTCAAAGCCTAGCGCGACAGTTGTTGTCAGCACCCGCCGAGTTGGATTGAGCCAAGAAGAAGTTGATTCGATTGTTGATATCGTTGCATCTGCTGTACACAATTTAGAACCAAATAAAGTTACCGTAACCGATTCAAATGGCCGCTTACTTAACTCTGGTAGCCAAGATGGTGTTTCAGCTATTGCCCGCCGCGAATTAGAAATCGTGCAGCAAAAAGAATCGGAATACCGCAATAAAATTGAATCGATTCTAATGCCAATCTTAGGCCCGGAAAACTTTACCGCTCAAGTTGACGTCAGCATGGACTTTACTGCCGTTGAGCAAACTGCCAAGCGTTATAATCCTGATTTACCTGCACTTAGAAGTGAAATGGTTGTTGAAAATAACTCTAATGGCGGCACCACTGGGGGGATTCCTGGCGCGTTATCTAATCAACCGCCAATGAACGCTGAGATCCCACAAGAAGTTAACGCCACAGAGGCTGCGACTCAAACATCTGGCAGCTCTCATAAAGAGGCTACCCGTAATTTTGAGCTTGATACCACTATTAGTCATACTCGCCAGCAAATCGGTACGTTGCGTCGAGTGAGTGTTTCTGTTGCCGTTGACTTTAAAAACGCACCGGTTGCTGAAGACGGTAGCGTGAGCCGTGTACCACGCACTGAGCAAGAGATCGCTAATATCCGTCGCTTGCTTGAAGGTGCAGTTGGTTTTAACACTCAGCGCGGAGATGTTATTGAAGTTGTTACCGTGCCATTTATGGATCAACTTATTGAAGCCGCTCCAGCACCAAAGATGTGGGAAGAGCCATGGTTTTGGCGTGCAGTTCGCTTAATCTTAGGTGCGTTAGTTATTTTGGTACTTATCTTGGCTGTTGTCCGACCTATGCTGAAAAAGCTGGTATATCCTGACAGCGTTAAAATGCCAGATGAGCCACAAATGGGCGGTGATCTAGCTGAAATTGAAGATCAATATGCCGCAGATACGTTAGGAATGTTACAGCGACCAGAAGCCGAATACAGTTATGCCGACGACGGTTCAATCTTGATCCCTAATCTGCATAAAGATGATGATATGATCAAAGCAATCCGTGCATTAGTGGCAAATGAGCCTGAATTATCGACACAAGTCGTGAAGAACTGGTTACTTGAAGATGACAAATGAGATTAGTGTAGAGGCAAAAACTGACGCGGCTGCGTTTAAGCCAAGTGATTTAAATGGCATTGAAAAAACAGCTATTTTATTGCTGAGTTTAAGCGAGAGTGACGCAGCGTCAATTTTAAAGCACCTTGAACCAAAACAAGTACAAAAAGTCGGTATGGCCATGGCGGCAATGCAAGATTTTGGTCAAGAAAAAGTAATAGGTGTGCATAAGCTGTTTCTCGATGATATTCAAAAGTATTCTTCAATCGGCTTTAATAGCGAAGAATTTGTGCGTAAAGCACTAACAGCTGCGCTAGGTGAAGATAAAGCCGGTAATCTGATTGAACAGATTATAATGGGCAGTGGCGCTAAAGGTCTGGACTCATTGAAATGGATGGATGCACGCCAAGTTGCAACTATTATTCAAAACGAGCACCCGCAGATCCAAACGATTGTACTGTCTTACCTAGAGCCAGATCAGGCTGCTGAAATCTTTGCTCAATTCCCTGAAAATACCCGTTTAGATCTGATGATGCGTATTGCTAACCTTGAAGAGGTGCAGCCTGCGGCTCTGCAAGAATTGAACGATATCATGGAGAAACAATTTGCCGGCCAAGGCGGTGCTCAAGCGGCGAAGATGGGCGGCTTAAAAGCTGCCGCCAATATTATGAACTACCTCGATACTGGAGTAGAAAGTCACTTGATGGAAACTATGCGTGAATCTGATGAAGAGATGGCGCAGCAGATCCAAGACTTAATGTTTGTATTTGAAAACCTAACCGATGTCGATGACATGGGCATTCAGGTATTACTACGTGAAGTGCAGCAAGATGTGCTGATGAAAGCATTGAAAGGCGCTGATGATCAGCTTAAAGAAAAACTGCTTGGCAACATGTCAAAACGTGCTGCTGAGTTACTCAGAGATGACTTGGAAGCGATGGGACCAATTCGTATCAGCGAAGTTGAAGTTGCGCAAAAAGAAATTCTATCGATAGCGCGTCGCTTAAGCGATAGCGGTGAAATTATGCTTGGCGGTGGCGGCGGTGAAGAGTTCTTATAATGACTGAACCTAAAAAGCCCCAAGGTGCGAGCCTTATCAGCGCGGAAGATTTTGGTCACTGGGATCTGCCTGATATTAGCCAGGAGCTCGACCCTCAATCATTGAATATGTTTGGTCGCAATAGTCTGCAGCTACCAGAAGATGATGAGTGCGAAGCAGAATCTATCTTGCCACCTACTTTGAGCGAAATTGAAGATATTCGAGCTCACGCAGAGCAAGAAGGGTTCGCTGAAGGCCAAGACAAAGGTTACAGCGAAGGGCTTGAAAAAGGTCGTTTAGAAGGCTTAGAGCAAGGCCATAATGAGGGCTTTTCTCAAGGGCAACAACAAGGCTATGAAGAAGGCCTACAATCTGCAACAGAAATGATTGCGCGTTTTGAACAGTTAATTGGTCAATTTGAAGCACCACTGGCGATCCTTGATACTGAAATTGAGAAAGAGTTACTAGCAACCAGCATGACGCTGGCAAAAGTCGTGATTGGCCATGAGCTAAAAACCTACCCTGAACATATTTTATCTGCGCTGCGTCAAGGTGTTGACTCCTTGCCAATCAAAGAGCAAAAGGTCAATTTACGTTTAGCACCTAGCGATGAAAAACTGGTGAGAGAGCTTTATTCGCAAGCTCAATTGGAGCGTAATCGTTGGGAAATCGAAATCGATCCAAGCCTAGGCGCTGGTGATTGTATTATCGATAGTGGTCGCAGCCATATTGATATGACGGTTGAAACGCGTATGCAACATGTGTTTAGTGAACTCGATAAGCATCAGCAAGACTTAACTCAACTTAAAGAGCAGCAAGAAGAGTCATTATTAGTCACTCGTGCGCAAAGTGTGCCACAGACTCATGCTGAAGCGGATCAAATAGACTCGGTTAACGCCGAAGCGGCCACATCAAACAGTCCTGAAGGTGAGCATGACAACACGTCAGCACCAACTGCGCAGTAAACTCGCACAGCATCAGCAAAAAATTCATCCTTTTGTAGTTGAGGCAAGTGGTCAGCTGGTACGAGTGGTTGGCTTAACACTTGAAGCAACGGGCTGCCGCGCAGCCGTTGGCAGCTTGTGCGCAATTGAAACCATGGCCGGCAATCTTATTGCAGAGGTGATTGGGTTTGATGATCAGCTGCTATACCTAATGCCGATTGAAGAGCTTCGTGGCGTATTACCTGGTGCTAAAGTCACCCCACTTGGTGAGCAGTCAGGCCTTAACGTAGGTTTATCTTTGCTAGGCCGAGTATTAGATGGTAGCGGCCAACCCATTGATGGCTTAGGTAACTTAAAAACAGATCAAAAAGCGTCAAGTCATGTTGCGGCAATCAACCCGCTAGCAAGGCGAGCCATTAGTGAGCCGCTAGATGTGGGCGTAAGAGCAATTAACGCCATGCTAACTGTTGGTAAAGGCCAACGTATGGGCTTATTTGCGGGCTCTGGTGTGGGTAAAAGTGTGCTGCTTGGTATGATGACTCGTGGTACCAACGCCGACATTATTGTGGTTGGCTTAGTCGGCGAGCGTGGCCGAGAGGTTAAAGAGTTTATTGAAGAGATTTTAGGCCCAGAAGGACGAGCACGTTCTGTGGTTGTTGCAGCGCCCGCCGACACGTCACCTTTGATGCGTCTTCGCGCGTGTGAGACGTCGACTCGTATTGCTGAGTACTTTCGAGATCTCGGCTATAACGTCCTGCTGTTAATGGATAGTTTGACCCGCTACGCCCAAGCTCAGCGTGAAATTGCTTTAGCTGTTGGTGAGCCGCCAGCGACTAAAGGGTATCCGCCGTCAGTATTTGCAAAGCTGCCTAAACTGGTAGAGCGCGCTGGCAATGGTGGCGGTACACAAGGCTCTATTACTGCGTTTTATACCGTATTAACCGAAGGCGATGATCTACAAGATCCTATTGCGGACGCTTCACGTGCGATTTTAGATGGCCACATTGTTTTATCACGCCAACTGGCAGACTCTGGTCATTATCCTGCCATTGATATTGAAGCTTCTATCAGCCGTGTTGCCCCAATGGTGATAAGTGCTGAACATCTAGAAGCTATGCGTAAAGTAAAACAGGTTTATTCGCTTTATCAGCAAAACAAGGATTTGATTTCGATTGGTGCATATAGCCAAGGTAGCGATCCACGTATCGATAACGCCATTCGTTTACAGCCCGCTATGAATGCGTTTTTACGCCAAACCATGAAAGATTCAGTGACGTTTGAAAGTAGTGCATTAATGTTGAGTCAAATGGGCGCCCAATGCCAAGTTTAATCAACGTAACAATTGCAAAAACGAGCCTGAGAAAACAGTGCTTAGTAACACTCGCTTTGACCAATATAGGTGCAGTGAAACATGGCTAGACCCGACCCATTACACTTGGTATTAAAATTGGCGGTGGAGGCTGAAGAGCAAGCATCTATGCAGCTTCGCTCTGCTGAATTTGAGTTACAAAGACGCCAGAGTCAATTGACAGCCTTACAAAACTATCGTCTAGACTATATGAAGCAGATGGAGCAGCAACAAGGGCAGAGTATCAGCGCAAGTAATTATCATCAGTTTCATCAGTTTGTAAGACAAGTTGATACCGCGATTGGTCAACAGATTCATGCGGTAAAAGAAGCTGATAATCAAAAGCAGCACAGGCAAGTTAATTGGCAAACCAAGCAGCAAAAGCGCAAAGCGGTTGAGTTGTTATTGGCTAATAAAGCTGAGAAAGCGAAATTAGCTGAATTACGTAGCGAGCAAAAGATGATAGACGAGTTTGCATCGCAGCAGTTTTATCGCAGACGCTAGTTGCGAGCAGCAAATTATTGAAAATGTTCAGCCTGCTCCCGGGCATTCATCATACCAATAACGCTGCATTTTCTTACCGTTCCCCTTTTCGAATAACACTCCATTATTTAGAAGTTAAAATTGCTTTTCTGGCACCAGTATTGCATTCACTACGGTTAATACACAATAAATGGCACATAAAGCCGTTATTTTGACTTGGTAACCGCATAGGTTCAGTTCGGTTTGTTAACGCTGATGGAGAAATCATGCAGCAGATGAACAATATTTTTCTTAGCAGCCCTGAACAAGGGAAAAAGGCTGTTCAGTCTCAGAGTCAGTCTGGCATAGAGAGTCGCTCTAGCAGTCTTACTAACGCACAAGACGCTAATCGTTTTTCAACTGAGCTTGAGAAGGCGGCCAACTCTGAACAGGTAAGTGTTGCAAATCAATCTCTTAACGAAGAAACTCAAGAGTCTAACAAAGATAATCAGGCTGCGAATGATGATGGCTTGAAAGAATCCAAACGCCTAAGCGAATCAAACAAAGACACTGCAGGCAACAATAGCGGAGATGCTGAGTTTACAGATAAAGATGATGTCAGCCATGTGCTAGCGCAAATCAATTTAGCTAGCCAATTTTCTGCGGGGAATGAAACCGATAGTCAGCTTGCCGCTCACGGCGAAAGCTTGCCGTTATCAACCGAGGCAGACAGCGATGCGGCTATCGATGACCTAACAGATCTTAGTGTTGAAACATTACCTGATGAAGTTTTACTGACATTAAGCATGCAGTCTGGTTTAACTGAGCAAGAATTGTCTCAGTTGTCAGTTCCAGAATTAAAGGCGCTGTTACAACAAGGTAATTTTGTTGATGCTAGCGGTAAACCAAGCGCTGAATTATTAGCTGCAATGTCTGTTGCTAATGGCGCTAACATCAACAGCTCTAACTCCGGAGTTAGCGCAACTGCTGGACAGACTGCAGATATGAATAGTTCAAATTCTGCAGCGATGCAAAATACAGTCGATAGCAACAAGCTTGATGAAACAAAGCTTGCAAATGACAGTAAACTGCCAAATGAAAATAAAGACATTTTTGGTAAAGAGCTTAACGCTGCTGGAGCCAATGCTGCTGAGTTATCAAAATCGACTAAACAAGGTGAGCTTAATGCTGGCAGCAGTGCAGCGAATCAAGCAGCTAACAGCACAGTTGCAAATGAGCTATTAAAAAATGCAGAACTTACGGTCAAAATGAGCCCAGCTCAGGCTGGATTAGAAGCTAACTTAACCAGCGAACTGAGCTCTGTACAAGACAGCAAATCATTGACGGCGCTGCAGCAACAATTGCAGCAAACCGCAGCTAATCGTCAAGAGCTCCCGCAATTACATGCATCGTTAAAGCAAGCTGGCGAAGCTACACCTTCAATGCAGCAGATGATCCAACGATTTGCGCCGGTAATGAACCAGCAGCTGATCACTATGGTAAGCAACGGTGTGCAGCAAGCTGAGATCCGCCTCGACCCTCCTGAACTAGGGCAGATGATGGTGCGCATTCAAGTTCAAGGCGATAACACTCAAGTGCAATTTCAAGTAAGCCAGCACCAAACAAGAGATCTTGTTGAGCAAGCCATGCCAAGATTGCGGGAAATGCTAGCTGAGCAAGGTATGCAGCTCACCGATGGTCAAGTGTCACAAGGTAACGGTGGCCAAGGGCAGGGCGAAGGGACTAACGAGCGTGGAAGTGGCTCAGGAATGCACGATGTGGATGAAATTTCAGCAGAAGAGTTGCTGGTAAGGTCAAATCTATCAACAAGTTCTGCTTCAGGTATAGATTATTACGCATAAGCAGGTAACCTATAGCAAATAAAAACAACCGCTAAAGGCGCTCGCGCAAATTGGCGTAGCGACGGAGAAGCCAAATGGCAGAAGAAGCAAGCTTAGAGCTAGAAGACAATACTGAGCCTAAAAGTAAAAAGAAGCTGATTTTATTTGGCGTTATCGGTGTTGTGCTTATTATCATTATTGCTGTTACTGCATGGATGTTATTAAGCTCTGATGATGCGCCAGTCGCGAATCCTGGTGAAGACGTTGTTGTAGAGCAGCCGGTTTCCAGTGGTAAAGAAGCATTTTACGCTGCAATGCCAAGACCTTTCTTATTTAACTTATCTGATAATGGCCGCACGCGTTTAGTTGAAATTAAAGTGCAGCTTATGGTGCGTGGTACTGATGACGATACGCTGATTAAGAAACACATTCCTTTGATTGAAGATGCGTTGCTAACCACTTTTAGTAGTGCAGATATTCAAAAGATGAGCTCTCCTGCAGGTAAAGATGAACTGCGTTTGCTAGCGCTGAGAAATGTGCAAAATACACTGCAACCAGTAACCGGTCGTACAGTGGTGGAAAAAGTATTATTTACTGGCTTTGTCATGCAATAAAGTGAGGCGAAGCAAAGTTCGTAAAGTCATTGCCGTAAATTAATAGGCGATAACTTATTAAGTTTTAGTTTATAACGTAACAGTTGATGAAAGTAGGTTTTTAAAGTGAAGGCGATATCGTGAGTGACTTATTAAGCCAAGACGAAATTGATGCGCTGCTCCATGGCGTCGATGATGTTGATGAAGACATTATTGATGATAATGAGCTAGACGCACGCTCCTATGATTTCTCGTCGCAAGACAGAATTGTTCGTGGGCGGATGCCAACGCTTGAGATTGTTAACGAGCGTTTTGCGCGTCATTTACGGATCAGCATGTTTAACATGATGCGCCGCGCAGCAGAAGTGTCGATCAACGGCGTGCAAATGCTTAAGTTTGGTGAGTACGTACATACCTTATTCGTCCCAACCAGCTTGAATATGGTGCGTTTTAGTCCGCTAAAAGGCACTGCATTAATCACCATGGAAGCGCGTCTGGTATTTATCTTAGTGGATAACTTTTTTGGTGGTGATGGCCGTTTTCACGCTAAAATCGAAGGTCGCGAATTTACCCCTACTGAACGTCGTATTGTGCAGCTGCTGCTTAAAATAATCTTCGAAGATTATAAAGATGCATGGGCACCAGTGATGGATGTGCAGTTCGATTATCTTGACTCAGAAGTTAATCCGGCTATGGCCAACATTGTTAGCCCAACCGAGGTTGTTGTGGTTAGCTCATTCCATATTGAAGTCGATGGTGGCGGTGGTGATTTCCACATTACGATGCCGTACTCGATGATTGAGCCTATCCGTGAACTACTCGATGCCGGTGTACAAAGTGATACTCAAGACACAGACATGCGTTGGTCTCAAGCTTTGCGCGATGAGATCATGGATGTTGATGTGGGTATTGATGCCACAGTAGTTGAACATAAAGTCACATTAAGAGAAGTGCTTGAGTTTAAAGCCGGTGATGTGATCCCCGTTGAGCTACCTGAACACATTATTTTGAAGGTTGAAGATTTACCAACTTACAGATGTAAGATGGGCCGCTCAAAAGAAAATCTAGCGTTAAAAATCTGCGAGCAAATTCCGCGACCAGAAACAGTAAAATCAGAGTTGCAGCTTGTCACTCACAAAGGACGAGCGCGTGATCGCTCAGAGATATAAGGTAGAAAGTAAATGAGTACAGATACGGATGATTGGGCTGCAGCGATGGCAGAGCAAGCGATTGAAGAAGCAAAGGCAGTAGAGTTGGACGAGTTTAGTAACGATAGTACGCCATTGAGCGAAGAAGAAGCATCAAAGCTTGATGCGATTATGGATATTCCAGTAACCATTTCGATGGAAGTGGGCCGCAGTTTTATTAATATCCGTAATTTACTGCAATTAAACCAAGGCTCAGTTGTTGAGCTTGATCGCGTTGCAGGTGAACCGCTTGATGTTATGGTTAACGGCACCTTAATTGCCCACGGTGAAGTGGTTGTGGTGAATGATAAATTCGGCATTCGTTTAACTGACGTGATTAGCCAAACAGAGCGAATTAAAAAGCTAAAATAATAAAAATATTAGGGATTGTTGATGAGCTTTAATTTGGTTTTAGCCAGCCTTGCTGGTGCTGAGACGCAAGTGAGTACTGCGGCTAACGTAACGAGCAATACCGCAAGCTCTGCATCAAGTATTGCGACGCTTTCAAGTATGGTTGGCGGGCTCATTGTTGTTTTGGTTCTTATTTTCTTTTTGGCTTACCTAGTAAAGCGCTTTAATTTGGTGCCGAGTAGCCAAGGAGTATTAAAGACCATTGCTGTAACGCCATTAGGCCAAAAAGAGAAACTCGTTTTGGTCGAAGTAGATGGTCAACAATACTTGCTTGGGGTAACGCCAAATCAGGTGAGCTTGGTGGATAAGTTAGCGCAACCTGTTGAAGTTGCAACAGAGTCCTTTGCCACCCGTCTAAGACAAGCGAAGCAATCACAATGATGAAATGGATTTTACTTGTTGCCGGATTGGCGATGTCGGTGTCTGCGCCGGCATTGGCCGAAAACGGCATTTTGCCTGCGGTAACAGTATCAACTGGCAGCGACGGTTCTACCCAGTACTCAGTAACGATGCAAATTTTGTTACTGATGACAGCGCTAAGCTTTATTCCGGCGATGGTTATTATGTTGACCTCGTTTACGCGGATTATTGTGGTGCTGTCAATTTTGCGTCAAGCTATTGGTCTGCAGCAAACGCCATCTAATCAAGTGTTGATCGGCATTAGTATGTTTTTGACATTTTTTATCATGTCACCTGTGTTTGATAAAATTTATGATCAAGCGGTACAACCTTACATTGAGCAAGGTATGCCGCTACAAGAAGCATTTACTTCAGGTCAGGGGCCGCTAAAGGATTTTATGTTAGCGCAAACACGGCTAACTGATTTGAATACTTTTATTGAGATCTCTGGCTATCAGGGCATTAATGAGCCTGAAGATGCCCCGATGACAGTGATTATTCCAGCTTTTATTACTAGCGAACTCAAAACTGCATTCCAAATTGGCTTTATGTTATTCGTGCCTTTTTTAGTGCTGGATTTAGTGGTTGCCAGTATTTTGATGGCCATGGGTATGATGATGTTATCGCCAATGATTGTATCATTACCCTTTAAAATCATGCTTTTTGTGCTGGTTGATGGTTGGAGCCTAGTGATGGGTACATTAGCGAATAGTTTTGGATTATAGGTAAGCTATGAGTCCTGAAGCACTGATAGATATCTTCCGCGAAGCACTGGCTGTGATTGTAATCATTGTATCGATGATTATTGTGCCAGGCCTTATCATTGGTCTTATTGTCGCAGTGTTTCAAGCCGCTACCTCGATTAACGAACAAACACTGAGTTTTCTACCACGTTTGTTGACTACCTTATTGGCTCTAATGTTAATGGGTCATATGTTAGTGCAGATGATGATGGACTTCTTTTTTCAGATGGTGGACATGATCCCCCAAGTGATTGGCTAACTCATGAAAGTGCTAGGTTAACTATGGAGATAATGCTCGATACCATAATGGATGGTATTGCTGGTTATCTTTGGCCGTTAACACGGATCTCTAGCATGTTTATGGTCATGGCAGTATTTGGCGCAACCACCACTCCCACCCGTGTTCGCTTACTATTGTCGGTTACCGTAACTGCAGCAGTCGCCCCGGTATTACCTGCAATGCCAAGTATTGATCTGTTTTCACTTAGCGCCGCATTCGTTACTGCTCAGCAGATTATTATTGGCGTAGCCATGGGCTTTGCCACATTGCTATTAATGCAAACTTTTGTATTAACCGGGCAAATTATTGGTATGCAAACCAGTTTAGGTTTTGCTTCTATGGTCGACCCAAGCTCAGGTCAACAAACTCCGGTAATTGGTAACTTTTTCCTGCTGTTAACGACGATGATTTTTCTCGCGGTAGATGGTCATTTATTACTGATCAAAATGGTCATAGCCAGTTTTGACTCTATTCCTGTGTCAATGCAGGGGCTAAGCCTTACAGGTTATCGCTTATTTACTGAATTTGTGGGTTATATGTTTGGCGCTGCACTAACAATGTCGTTATCAGCGATTGTAGCGCTATTAACCATTAACTTAGCCTTTGGTGTGATGACGCGAGCGTCACCGCAACTAAACATTTTTGCAGTGGGTTTTCCGGTGACTATGGTCGCGGGGCTCTTTATTTTGTGGTTAACCTTATCTCCTATCATGTCGCATTTTGATGAGGTGTGGCGTGAAACTCAAATACTATTGTGTAATGCATTGGAGCTGCAGTGCAAAGTTGATGGCGGGCTTAACTAATGTTAAGCGCTTATATTACTTTTATTTGGCAAGCGGTACTAATCGTGCCCGGGCTTTGCCTCCTCGATAAGGGAGGTCGTCTCTAAATGTCGGAGAATGACAGCAGCCAAGAAAAAACAGAAGAAGCAACCTCCAGAAAACTGCAACAGGCCAAAGACAAAGGGCAGGTTGCACGCTCGAAAGAACTCGGTACCTCTGCAGTTCTCATCGCGGCATCGGTCGGCTTATTAATGACCGGACCAGATATGGCGCAAGCACTGCACAACATTATGACCAAGCTGTTTACCTTAAGCCGTGACGATATCTTTGACACTAATCAAATGATGAACGTTTGGGGCATGGTTGGTAGCGAGCTTGCAGTGCCTCTATTTGGTTTTATCTTGTTTTTAGCGCTAATTGCCTTTGCTGGTAATGTTGCCTTAGGCGGGATGTCTTTTTCCGTTAAAGCCTTTATGCCTAAAGCCAGTAAGATGAGCCCGGTTGCAGGCTTTAAGCGGATGTTTGGTGTGCAGGCATTAGTTGAGCTTACCAAAGGAATCGCTAAGTTTTCGGTAGTGGCTATCACGGCTTATTTACTGCTAACGATTTACCTCAATGACATTTTATTACTGTCACAGGAGCATCTTCCCGGCAATATTTATCACGCAATGGATATTGTGGTGTGGATTTTCATTCTGCTGTGCGCCTCGACATTTTTAATTGTGGTGATTGATGTGCCATTCCAAGTATGGAATCACGCTAAGCAGCTAAAGATGACGAAGCAAGAAGTTAAAGATGAATACAAAGACACTGAGGGTAAACCTGAGGTTAAAGGCCGTATTCGTCAACTACAACATGAAATGTCACAAAGACGTATGATGGGCGAAGTGCCCAATGCTGATGTGATTGTGGTTAACCCTGAGCACTATGCTGTGGCGGTTAAATACGACGCAGCTAAATCTACTGCACCGTTTGTAGTGGCTAAGGGCGTTGATGAAGTCGCTTTTAAAATTCGTGAAATTGCCCGCGAGCATGATGTCGCTATCGTGTCGGCGCCACCTCTTGCCAGAGCTATTTTCCATACAACCAAAATTGATCAAGAGATCCCCGAAGGACTCTTTACCGCGGTAGCACAAGTATTGGCGTATGTTTTTCAGTTACGTCAATATCAGAAAGGTAAAGGGCGACGTCCAAATCCTATTCCGGTGAAGCAACCTATTCCTGATGAGTTAAAGCATTAATAGTTTAAGGTTTTGAGTAAAAAAACAACGTTTGGCTGCGTTGATATTCTTTGCGTATCGCTTTCAGGGTATAGTCGTCAAAATAGGCATAAACCAATAATTGGTACAGTATTTGCTGCCTAAGCAGCAGACGTCAAAGATCGGACTCAGGGTGAATGGAATTTAAAGCAAGTCTAGGCCAATTAAAACAGATAAAGCCTGCGCATTTAAAAGGTATTGGTACGCCATTATTGGTTTTAGCCGCTCTGGCTATGATCATTTTGCCTATGCCTGCATTCCTGCTCGATATTCTTTTTACTTTCAATATTGCTCTCGCTTTAGTGGTACTTTTAGTTGCTATTTATAGTGACCGCCCATTAGATTTTGCTGCATTTCCCACAGTTCTGTTAGTCGCAACCTTGTTACGTCTTGCCCTTAACGTAGCCTCAACTCGTGTGGTTCTGCTTGAAGGTCACAATGGTGGCGATGCCGCAGGTAAGGTTATCGAAGCTTTTGGCTCGGTAGTGATTGGTGGTAACTACGCAGTTGGTTTGGTGGTGTTCTTAATTCTTATCATCATCAACTTTGCTGTTGTGACAAAAGGTGCAGGGCGAATTTCAGAGGTAAGTGCTCGCTTTACCCTTGACGCTATGCCTGGTAAGCAAATGGCAATTGATGCTGACTTAAACGCCGGCCTACTAACACAAGAACAAGCTCGACTAAGGCGTGCAGAAGTGACCCGTGAAGCGGATTTTTACGGTGCGATGGACGGTGCGTCAAAGTTTGTAAAAGGTGATGCCATTGCCGGTATTTTAATTCTGGTTATTAATATCGTCGGTGGCTTTATTATCGGTATAGCTCAGCATGATTTAGATTTTGCTTCTGCGGTAGAGATTTACACCTTGCTTACCATTGGTGATGGCCTAGTTGCCCAGATCCCAGGTTTGTTATTGTCAATTGCAGCGGCTTTAATGGTGACCCGCCAAAACGAGTCTGGCGATATGGGCGAAATGGTTATGGGGCAGATGTTTGACAGCCCTAAAGCATTAACCATTGCTGCTGCCGTAATGTTTGTAATGGGTATCGTGCCAGGGATGCCGCATTTTGTATTTCTTTCATGTGCAGCACTCGCTGCAGGCGGCGCGTATTTTATCAAGAAGAAACTTGAAACTGACCGCGAACGCGCACTTGAAGTTGCTAAAGCTGGACCTACAGAGCCAAGAGATACTCAGCCGAAAGAGTTGAGTTGGGATGACGTACAACATGTTGACACGATTGGACTTGAAGTGGGTTATCGCTTAATTCCGCTTGTTGATAAAGGCCAAGGCGGCGAATTACTCGGCCGTATTAAGGGCGTACGTAAAAAACTGTCTCAAGAGTTAGGTTTCCTAGTCCCCGCGGTGCATATCCGCGACAACTTAGATTTGTCACCCAATGCTTACCGGATCTCATTGATGGGGGTTTCTTCTGGTGAAGCTGAAATTCGTCACGACTGTGAGTTGGCGATTAACCCTGGGCAAGTTTACGGCAAGCTCGATGGTATCGAGACTAAAGATCCTGCCTTTGGCTTAGATGCGGTTTGGATTGCGCCAGCAATGCGCGAGCACGCGCAAACTCTTGGCTACACGGTAGTCGATGCTTCAACGGTAGTGGCCACTCACATCAGCCAGTTATTGAGCAATAATGCGGCTAAATTACTTGGCTACGAGGAAGTACAGCAATTACTTGAAATGCTTGGTAAGCACTCACCTAAGTTAGTTGATGGCTTTATACCTGATGTTATGCCGTTAGGTACAGTGGTTAAAGTGATGCAAAACCTACTTAATGAAGGCGTGTCTATTCGTGACATGAAGACCATAGTACAAACCTTACTTGAGTATGGTCCAAAGAGTAATGACACCGAAGTGTTAACCGCAGCGGTGCGTATCGCATTAAAACGCATGATTGTTCAAGAGATCAGCGGACCTGAACTTGAAATTCCCGTCATAACTTTGGCGCCAGAGTTGGAACAAATGTTGCATCAGTCAATGCAAGCAACAGGTGGTGATGGTCCAAATATTGAACCTAGCCTTGCAGAACGTATGCAAAAGTCGTTAGTTGATGCAACGCAGCGTCAAGAAATGGTTGGACAGCCGGCAATTTTATTGACGTCAGGCATGTTACGTTCAACATTATCGCGCTTTGTTAAGCACACGATTCCAAATTTACGAGTCATCTCTTATCAAGAGGTGCCCGATGAGAAGCAAATACGCATCGTCTCGGCAGTAGGTCAGTAGAGGTCGAATAATTGAAGATTAAAAGATTTTTAGCAAAAGACATGCGATCGGCCTTAGCCCAAGTAAAAGAAACCTTGGGCTCAGATGCGGTGATCATGTCGAATAAAAAAGTTACCGGTGGCATCGAAATTGTTGCAGCTGTTGACTATGACGAGCCAAAGCCAAAAATCGCAACGCCTAAACCAACGGCGCAAATGTTTACTGATTTATCTGAGGAAAGAGTCACGCTGGGTGGACAAACTGCTCGCTCGCCTAATGTAAGAGCGCAAAGCCAAAGCAAACCAACGCCAGCACCAGACTCATTACAAGCATTACTTGAGCGTCAACAAAGTCGTATTAGTCAGCAAACGTCATCGACTCGCAGCGATGATTTAGATATGCCGGAGTGGGCTAAAGGTTTGCAGGCACAAATGCCACAAAAGGCTGAGCCTAAGAAAGCTGAGTTTACCCCTAATCGCACGCCAGACAGTTATAACAGCGCTAAAAATAACAGCGCAGAAATGGATGCGATGAAAGAGGAACTCGCTTCTATTCGCAGTTTATTAACGCACCAAGTTAGCAGTTTGATGGTTGAGCAGAAAAAACGTGTTGATCCTGTCGGCGCAATGCTCGAAAGCAAATTGCTTGAAGCTGAATTTTCACCGTCGATTGCCAAAAAATTGTCGAGTTTAAGTGAGCACTATACTCCTGCTGAACTTGTGGCTTCGTTGCCACGCAGTCTTGCAAACTTACTTGATAACCAAGGCGACGATATTGTTCGTAAAGGCGGTGTGGTCGCTTTTGTGGGGCCAACAGGTGTCGGAAAGACGACGACTGTGGCTAAATTGGCGGCTCGATTTGCGGCGCATCATGGTTCAGATCAAGTTGCATTAATTACCACCGACCATTATCGCATTGGAGCCTTTGAGCAATTAGCAACTTATGGCAAAATAATGGGATGTCCTGTAAAACAGGCCCATGATTTTAATGAGTTAGAACAAATTCTGTATCAATTTAGAAATCGTAAACTGGTTTTAATTGATACCGCAGGCATGGGCCAAAGAGATCAGCGCTTATTTCAGCAGCTCGATAGCTTGGCGGCAAATAGCAGATTACCTATTCGTAGTTATCTGGTAATGTCTGCAACAGGTCAGCGTCGTGTGTTAGAAGATGCTGTAAAGCAGTTTACACGTATTCCGCTTTCGGGCGCGGTACTAACAAAATTAGACGAATCAATATCGTTAGCGCCAGCGTTAAGCGTATTAATTCAAAGTGGGTTGCCATTAAGTTATGTTACTGATGGGCAAAGAGTTCCTGAAGATATGCAGGTGGCTGATACTTTATCTTTAGCCAATCACGCATTAGCTGCATTAGATAACGAACCCAGAGAACAATTACAGAATAATGACGGGTCAAGCGAAATGACCTACGCATTTGAGTGAAACCATGACTCCAGATCAAGCAAGCGGTTTACGTATGATGAATCAGCCAAATAATGAAAAAGTAAAAGTAATCGCCGTATCAGGTGGTAAAGGCGGCGTGGGTAAAACTAGCGTCTCAATTAACACCGCCGTAGCGTTGGCCGAAAAAGGTAAACGCGTATTGGTATTGGATGCCGATTTAGGTCTCGCTAACGTCGATGTGATGCTAGGTTTGCGCGCTGAGCGAAATTTATCTCATGTTTTGTCCGGTGATGCCGAATTAGATGATGTGATTTTAAGAGGCCCGAAAGGGATCGGGATTATTCCGGCCACTTCAGGTACTCAAGCTATGGTTGAGTTAACTCAAGCGCAGCATGCTGGTCTTATTCGCGCATTTAGTGAAATGAGAACTCAGTTTGATATTTTGATTGTTGATACTGCAGCAGGCATTTCTGACATGGTGCTGAGTTTTTCTCGCGCCTCACAAGACGTACTGATTGTGGTTTGTGACGAGCCAACATCAATTACCGATGCTTATGCACTAATTAAAATCCTAAGTCGTGAGCATGGTGTGTTCCGCTTCAAAATTGTTGCAAATATGGTGCGCAGTTTACGAGAAGGTATGGAACTTTTTGCCAAATTAAGTAAAGTGACAGATCGATTCTTAGATGTCGCTTTAGAGTTAGTCGCGACAGTGCCATTTGATGAAAATTTACGTAAATCAGTACGTAAGCAAAAATTGATTGTTGAGGCGTTTCCGAAGTCTCCAGCTGCAATTGCTTACCAAGGTTTAGCAAATAAAATCATGAGCTGGCCGGTGCCATCACAACCTGGTGGTCATTTAGAGTTTTTTGTTGAGCGCTTAGTTCAGCGCCCTGATTATCAAGAGGATAAATCGGGTGAATAAAGCGGCTGCGTATACTCGTTTTGATAATAAGACGTCTATCGTTGAACAGTATGCACCGCTTGTAAAAAGAATAGCCCATCATCTTTTGGCTCGTTTACCTGCATCTGTGCAGTTAGATGATTTGTTACAGGCCGGTATGATGGGGCTTCTTGAAGCGTCATCAAACTTTGACGGCAGTAAAGGCGCAAAATTCGAAACCTTTGCCGGTATTCGAATTCGCGGTTCAATGTTAGATGAAATTAGACGCGGTGATTGGGTGCCGCGTTCGGTACACCGTAATCAACGCCGAGTTGCACAAGTTATTGATGAACTTGAGCAAGAGCTTGGGCGTGATGCAAAGGATACCGAAATTGCTGAACGACTTGAGATCCCGATGGAAGAGTACTACGCCATTTTAAATGACGTATCCGTTGGTAAAGTGGTTGGTATAGAAGATTTAGGTGTGGCAGTTGAAGGCGTGAGCGCTGAAGAAAGCCATGCAGATGAAGCGTTCGAGTCGCTTGCAGAAGTTGAGTTTCACTCAGCTTTGGTCGCTGCAATTAAGTTGTTACCAGAGCGGGACGCATTAGTTTTGTCACTTTATTATGATGAAGCATTAAATTTAAAAGAGATTGGCGCCATTTTAGAAGTCAGTGAATCTAGAGTGAGCCAGATCCTTAGTCAGGCAATGTTGAGGCTTAAAGGCAAGCTTAAGCATTGGACGCAAGATTAAAATTAGCAATATTGTTAGCACATTACACGCGCAGTTAAGCGCGATCCGCGGAGGAAACCTTGGATAAGAATATGAAGATCCTTGTTGTTGATGACTTTTCAACAATGAGACGGATCATTAAGAACCTATTACGTGACTTGGGGTTTAACAACACTCAAGAAGCTGATGACGGTTCGACAGCCCTACCTATGTTACAAAAAGGCGACTTTGACTTTGTCGTTACCGATTGGAACATGCCAGGCATGCAAGGTATTGACCTACTAAAAGCGATCCGCGCTGATGACAACCTAAAACACTTACCAGTGTTAATGGTCACTGCAGAAGCTAAGCGTGAGCAAATTATTGCTGCGGCGCAAGCGGGTGTAAATGGCTATGTTGTTAAACCATTTACTGCTGCGACGCTAAAAGAAAAATTAGATAAGATTTTTGAGAGACTCGGTTAATTAGGGATGAGCAATGCTGCAAGAATCTATACCGCTGATTACTCTCGAGCAAGCGCAAAGGCTAGTGATACTCCTTAATCAGGGAGAGCAAGATCAAGCAGATGAATTGGTTCGAGAAATCGCTGCGCCAATCCAAAAGGAACTTTTTGATGAAGTTGGACGTTTAACCAGACAGCTTCATAGCGCTATTGCTGACTTTCAGTTTGATAGCCGTTTAATTGAATTAGCCAATACAGAAATCCCAGATGCCAAAGAGCGTTTGACTTATGTCATTGATATGACAGAGCAAGCTGCGAATAAAACTATGGATGCTGTAGAGGAATGCCTGCCACTGGCTACTGAGCTCAATGATAATATCCAAGCAATTAAACCCGCTTGGGATAAGCTAATGCGCCGCGAACTTCCTTTGACTGAATTTAAAGCACTTTGTCACGATATACAGTTATTTGTTGATAGAAGTGAGTCAGATGCAAGCCGAGTGAAAGAGCTTTTAAATCAAATTCTTCTCGCGCAAGATTTTCAAGATCTGACTGGGCAAATGATCCGTAGAGTCATTGATTTAGTCAGAGAAGTTGAAAGTAGTTTAGTGTCTATGTTGACCGCATTTGGTGAACAGCCGGAAAACGCCGCTGATGACAAACCAAAGCGAAATGTGGAAGCCGAAGGTCCTATTATGAATGCAGAGCACCGCCAGGACGTGGTGACGGGTCAAGACGAAGTTGACGATCTGCTTTCGAGTTTAGGTTTTTAAGGGAGTCAAATAATGTCCTTTGATGTTGATGAAGAGATACTGCAGGACTTTTTGATTGAAGCCGGTGAAATTTTAGAGCTTCTTCAGGAACAACTCGTTGCGTTAGAAAATAACCCTGATGATACTGATTTATTGAATGCTATTTTCAGAGGATTCCATACCGTTAAAGGTGGTGCAGGCTTTTTAGGCTTATCGCCTATGGTTGACGTTTGTCATGAAGCTGAGAACACGTTCGATCTTTTACGAACTGGTAAACGTAGCGTTTCCGCCAATCTAATGGATGTGATTCTTCAGGCTGTAGACTCCATCAACTCAATGTTTGCTGAAACTCAAGCCGGCCAGCCCCAATCGCCAGCAGAGCCTGCATTATTGGCCCAATTAAAAACCTTAAGTGCTGGTGAATTACTGGCGTCTGAATTGTCGCAAGCGTCAGCAATAGTTGAAGAAACAACTGGATCTGAATCAACAATAGAGCCAACTATTGTTGAAGAGTCAAAGCAGCCAACTGAATCTCTCACTCAAGTAGAAACTACGAATGAGAACGCTAATAGTAGTAGCATCGATGATATCGATGAAGCTGAGTTTGAAGCGCTGTTAGATGCGTTGCATGGCACTGGTAATGGCCCGGGAGTAAGCGCTTCTGCTGCGGAATCTATTAGTGTTACAAACTCCTCATCAGATGACATCACAGATGATGAATTTGAATCACTGCTTGATGAGCTTCATGGTTCTGGTCAGTTCAAAACACCGTCAGCAGTTCCAGCAAGCGCTGAGCCTGATAGTAATGATGTTGACTCTGATGAAATTACTGATGATGAGTTTGAGAAGTTACTCGATGAGCTTCATGGCTCTGGCGTCGGCCCCGGTAGTACTAGCCAAGGTAGTTCAGTTACTGCTATCTCGAGCACAAATACGCCGCAAGCCAATAACTCAGCCACAGTAGTTCAAGCGATAACGACTTCACAGCAAGCTGAGCCACAAGAAACAGTTCAACCGCAAGCTGCTATCGTACCGCCACAGGCTCAACCTCAACCTCAACCGGTTGCTAAAGCTCCTGTTAAGCCTGCTGGCAATAATATGCCACAAGCCGAAACCACTGTGCGTGTTGATACCTCAAGACTCGATCAAATCATGAATATGGTTGGTGAGCTGGTACTTGTTCGAAATCGTTTATTAAGTCTTGGGGTTGCCCGTGAAGATGAAGAGATGTCAAAGGCATTGGCAAATCTTGATCTCGTCACCGCTGACCTGCAGGGCGCGGTAATGAAAACGCGCATGCAGCCAATTAAAAAGGTATTTGGCCGCTTCCCTCGTGTTGTTCGAGATCTTGCGCGTACCCTTAATAAAGAGATTGATTTAGTCATGGTTGGTGAAGACACTGACCTTGATAAAAACTTGGTTGAGGCATTAGCCGACCCGTTAGTTCACTTAGTGAGAAACTCAGTGGATCACGGTATTGAAATGCCGGATCTTCGTGAAGCTAACGGTAAGCAGCGTACAGGTACTATTACCCTATCAGCTAGCCAAGAAGGCGACCATATCCTCTTGAAAATTGAGGATGATGGTGCGGGTATGGATCCTGAGAAGTTAAAGTCTATTGCTATAAGCCGCGGCGTACTTGATGAAGATGCCGCAGCGCGAATGACCGACGAAGAAGCATATAATCTTATTTTCGCCCCAGGCTTTTCAACTAAGGTTGAGATTTCTGATATTTCAGGCCGCGGTGTGGGTATGGATGTGGTTAAAACTCGCATTACTCAGCTTAATGGTTCTGTTTATATCGACTCTCAACAAGGTAAGGGAACTCGCTTAGAAATTAAGGTTCCACTAACTTTAGCAATTATGCCGACCCTAATGGTTGAAGTTGCTGAGCAAGTGTTTGCATTGCCACTTTCAAGTGTGAATGAAATATTCCATTTAGACTTGACTAAAACCAATGTGGTCGACGGTCAGCTAACGGTTATTGTGCGCGATAAAGCGGTACCGTTATTTTACTTAGAGCAATGGTTGTCACGCAAAGCTGGCAGTTTTAGCCATGGTGATAAACAACATGGCCACGTTGTTATTGTGCAATTAGGCACAATGCAAATTGGTTTTGTCGTTGACTCGCTAATTGGCCAAGAAGAAGTGGTGATTAAGCCATTAGGTACATTATTGCACGGCACGCCAGGTATGGCTGGTGCAACAATTACATCTGATGGTGGTATTGCACTTATTCTAGATGTACCCGGCTTACTTAAGTATTACGCGCGCAATAAAAGCTAATAAGTTGTTTAGGAATAACAGAGCGTGATGTTCTGTTATTCCTTTTGCATACAGCATTGAGCAGTCCTGAAATGCGGTATAGGAATTTTAATGGGCATAAAAGTTTTAGTCGTTGATGATTCAAGTTTTTTCCGACGACGTGTAAGTGAAATTGTCAATCAAGACGCTGAACTAGAAGTTATTGGCACCGCCAGCAACGGTGTTGAAGCGGTTAAAATGGCTGCTGAGTTAAATCCGCAAGTGATCACCATGGATATAGAGATGCCTGTAATGGATGGCATCACAGCTGTAAAACAGATCATGGCGAGTAAACCTATTCCTATTTTGATGTTCTCTTCTCTAACCCATGATGGTGCTAAAGCCACGTTAGAAGCATTAGAAGCGGGAGCATTAGATTTTTTACCCAAGCGTTTTGAAGATATCGCCAGCAATAAAGATGACGCGATTTTATTATTGCAACAGCGTATTAAGGCGCTGGGGCGTAGACGCTTATTTAGACCAATCGCTAGAGCAACAACTACATCGGATAAAGCTTCGTTAAGCAATGAGCTTAAGCGACCAAGTTTAGCTAGTCATACTTTACGACAACCAGCGCATGTTGCGGCAAATGTTGCTGTAGCCGAAAAGGTTGGCAGAACATCTAGCGTAACTCGGGCGAGTGGCAAAAAATACAAAGCCTTGCTAATCGGCACCTCTACTGGTGGTCCTGTTGCGCTGCAAAAAGTGCTAACGCAATTGCCGGCGAATTATCCGCATCCGATTTTGCTAATCCAGCATATGCCAGCGGCCTTTACACCAACATTTGCGACTCGTTTAAATAGTTTATGCAAGATTGAAGTTAAAGAGGCTGTTAGTGGTGATGTGCTTAAACCTGGCTGTGCATACTTGGCACCTGGTGGCATGCAGATGATGTTAGAGCGAGGCGGTGCGTATGGCCGCATCAAGGTGATAGCTGGCAAGGCTGAAATGAATTATAAGCCAAGTGTTGATATCACTTTTGCGTCAACGTCGAAGGTCATCGGTGGCGATGTATTAGCCGTTGTACTAACGGGGATGGGCGCTGATGGACGTGAAGGCGCAAGAATGTTGAAATCTGTAGGTGCAACGATCTGGGCACAAGATGAAGCAAGTTGTGTGGTGTATGGTATGCCACAAGCTGTGACAACATCAGGCATTGCTACCAAATCTATAGCGCTAGAACAGATGGCTGATGCGATTTTAAAAGAGACTGCTAATGGCTAAGGCCATTGATAAGCGTGTTAAGTATGGCTTAGACATGGTTTGTCAGCGCGGGGAAATCAACACCTTGTCGCTACTGGCGATATTTTTGCTTAGCGTTACAGCTGTCAGTTTCGGCTCTCTTTATTTTGATAGCCAGCACAAAAACAAGCTGTTAACGGCAGAAGTGGCGGAGCTTAAAAACTCACAAGTGTTACTGATGGTACCTGATGAACAAGCTGCTGTAATGGCTGATTGGATGGCGAACAATCCACAGTTTGTACAATCTTTTGTTGAGAAGGCTAGAAAGGGAGAGTCGACTGTATTACCGATTGGTCCAGGAGTCGGTAATAATAGCGCTAATATCAGCAGTGTAACTGAGCCTAACAATCATGCTGCGCAAGCTTACGCTCAAAGGCAAACTCAGCCTCAAAAGCAAGTTAGGCAACAAGTTGAAGAGCAAACAGTATTGCCATCAAATCTTTCGGAGCAAAAAGTACCACAGCCGAATACAAATCTAGCAAAGCCGTACTCCGAAAAAGCGAGCACCGTAAGTGTAGAGTCTAATGCTGTAATAAAAAATGCTAAACATGAGCCACCAAGTAAAGCCGTCACCGTGGAAGAGTCAGAAGATGGCGTTAAGTTAATCCGTTTGCCCCATGGCGGCGTTAGAGTGACCACAAGAGAGCCCGACTCCTAAACCCGGTTGCTACTTGAATATTTGGCTTACAACTACTTTAGCCGTCACACATAAAAACCAGTCATATAAAGAGATAGAGGATCACCAGTTGAAGATCTGGACGATAGCAAACCAAAAAGGCGGAGTGGGAAAGACAACAACTGTTGCCAGTCTAGCTGGTGCGTTTGTTAAACGGGGTCAAAGAGTGCTGATGGTGGATACTGATCCACATGCATCGCTTGGTTATTACCTTGGAATTGATAGCGAGCAATTGCCTAGTTCTTTATATAACTTGTTTTTAAATAATAAAAGCTTAACTGCAGATAGCGTGCAAACGCATATCGTACCTACTAATGTTGAAAACCTTGACCTGATGCCAGCTACAATGGCACTAGCTACGTTAGATCGCAGTCTTGGGCATCAAGAGGGGATGGGCTTAATTCTTAAAAAAGCCCTGCAATTAGTCGCAGATAGATATGACGTTGTGCTAATTGATTGCCCACCCGTGCTTGGTGTATTAATGGTTAATGCTCTGGCTGCGAGTGAGCATATTATTGTGCCAGTACAAACAGAGTTCTTGGCACTTAAAGGTCTAGACCGAATGGTCAAAACAATGTTGTTGATGGGACGTTCCAAGCGTATTCAATACAGCTATACCATAGTGCCAACCATGTACGATAGACGTACTCGTGCTGCAACCGCAGCGTTATTACAATTGAGTCAAGATTATAGTGATGAACTTTGGCAAGACGTTATTCCCGTGGATACTAAATTTAGAGACGCAAGTTTGAGTCATTTACCTGCATCCCATTACGCGCCTAGCAGTCGTGGCGTCAAAGCCTACGAGCGCTTATTAAATTATTTAGTCAATAAAGGTACAACGCATGTCAAGATTGGTTGATGACGCTGTATCGGACTATTTCACTCTGTTGTTAACTGAGCCTGAGTCGCAAAAGTTGACTCAGACAGAAGCAGAGTTAAAGCCTTGCATCAACAGGCGTTCACTTGAGCAGTTATTTGCCGACTCCAAGGCTATGTCAACTGATGACGCCGAAGAGTGCAGTTTAAGTGTTGAGCAAGCGCCATTACAAACACAAGAGACAGCTGCGTTAGAAACTGCGCCACAACAGAGCGTGCAAGCAGAGGTCTCAGCTGCTTTACCACAAGATGTTGCTGCAATTGTAGAGAACTGCCAACACGACGCCAGCTTGCCTGAACTGGATATTGTGGCTCAAGACTCTACAAAAGAGCTGGCTGCGAAAGAGCCCACGAGCAACGAGCTGGTTTCGACACAAGCCTTGCTCGACAGTTTAGATGAAGAGTTTCAAGTGCTGTTTTTTAAAGTGGCTGGTTTAACTTTGGCAGTACCGCTAATTAGCCTGGGTGGCATAGTAAACTTACAAGCCTTAACGCCATTAATTGGCCGTCCAGTTTGGTATAAAGGCGTGCAACAACACAGAGGCTCACAACTGAATGTTGTTGATACTGGCGCTTGGGTAATGCCTGAAAAATATACTCAAGAACTTGCAGATCAAGTTAATTATCAATATGTGGTTGCGCTGCAAGACAGCAACTGGGGATTAAGTTGTGAGTCTTTGGTAGATACTATCAGTATCAAAAAGTCAGCGGTTAATTGGCGTAGCCAAGCTGGTAAACGTCCATGGTTAGCAGGCGTTGTAAAAGAGCAGATGTGCGGTATTTTAAACGTTGCAGCATTAGTACAAATGCTGCAAGCCGGTTTAGGGCACCAAGATAGTATTGCTTAAACGCGCAAGTAAGCCTTCAAGGTGTGATTTGCGCTATAAAGACTAGAGATAACTAGTCGATATAATAAATTGAGCAGGCAAGAGTATTGGATCTCTGCATAGAGCGAGATATGCTTAAGCTTAAAAACAAATAGCCATAAATTTAATAGGCTAGCATTTCTGAAATGAATTTTATCAGTAACTCGTTTTACAGGTTACTAGGGTTTATTAGATAGCCACAGAGCTATTGATTGAGGGATTTATGACAAGTTCAAATAGTGTGGCCGTTGCGGCAGGTAATGATGATGCAGTATTACAATGGGTAACATTTAAGCTTGATAATGAAACCTATGGCATTAATGTTATGCAGGTTCAGGAAGTATTACGTTATACCGAAATTGCACCTGTACCGGGTGCGCCTCATTACGTGTTAGGGATCATTAATCTACGTGGAAACGTAGTAACAGTTATTGATACCCGCTCACGCTTTGGTTTAGCTTCTGCAGACGTTAATGATTCAACGCGTATCGTGATCATTGAAGCTGAAAAGCAAGTAATTGGTATTTTGGTCGACAGCGTTGCTGAGGTGGTTTATCTACGTCGTTCTGAAATCGATAATGCGCCAAATGTTGGAACAGAAGAGAGCGCTAAATTCATTCAAGGTGTCAGCAACCGTGAAAATGAGCTGCTTATTTTGGTTGATTTAGATAAGTTACTTTCTGATGAAGAGTGGATGGAGTTAACTCAAATCTAACTCTTTAACGACTCTTAGTTAATGACTCTTAATGAATAGCTCTAGCTAATGACTTTAGCTATGTTGCTTGCAGTGTTAGGTAGCATATTCAACTAAGCTATCTGACACTGATGATTGCGCTAATTTACCCTTTTAGAAGATATATTAATGACTGTTGAAGAAATTTTAATTGTTGCAGTGTTAGTTTTAGCTGTTATTTTTTGCGCTTTGATTGTTTATTTGCAAAAGCAAACAACTAAGCTGCGCTCAACAGTGGATGCTCTTACAGTTTTGGTTAAAGAAAGCGACAAACAAAGAGATACTGTTAAACGGGAGCTGCTAGAGCTAAGAAGCGGCACTATTGGCGTTGGTAGACGTATGCTAGAGCTTGAGAAAAAGCTAGCCCAGCAAGACGCCAAACTCGAGGAGGGAACTCAGCAAGATCCGCAAGCGAGATTGTATTCTAGAGCAATGAAAATGGTTGCCTTAGGTGCGGGAGTTGAAGAGCTTATAGAGGAATGTGAACTGCCAAAGGCTGAAGCAGAATTGTTGATTCGCTTACATGGTAAAAATTAACTTAACATCGCTACTGTTTACTAATAGGGTGCAAGCCAGTACAAATGATTAAACTGGCACTTCCTTATATTTGCTCCATTATTTTATTATGCATATTGTCCCATTTCTCGGGAAACTTACCTTCTAGCACATATACAAATGCAATGAGCTCGGCAATTAAGCCATAGAGTTCGCTTGGGATCGCTTCTCCCACTTCTAACTGCTGTAAGAAGTTGGCCAAATGTTCATCTTGATGAATGTGAACACCTGCTTGCTTCGCTAGGGCAATGATCTCTTCAGCGAGCAAATCTTCACCTTTGGCCACCACAATGGGGGCTGCTCCGGTCTTATAGCTCAGTGCAGCAGCTTGTTTAGCTTTTGTTTTTGATGTCATGTTATACCTTGGTTTTCACTAAGTAATGTTGTCCGGGCAAAATTGATGCGGCAATCGCAGCTGTTTTACTTTCTAGCTTCACATTTTCAAAACCTAGTTCAATGAGTTTGTATCTGAGAGAAGTGCTTAAGAGTTTTACCTTATTAGTTGTCGCAGCATCATCAGAGCTAAAGCTAAGTGTCAGTGTTGGTTTTTGATTTACTGTTTGCTGTATTTGGCCATTAATGAGCAAAGCCGCTGCAGACAAATTGAATTTAAGCTGTAACTGCCACACACTGCTATTATCGCTGCCTTCTGTATCATGTTTACTGATCTGTCCCTCAAGGTGTTCTTGATAATGGTTAATCGAATAGGGGATAACAAAATAGAAGTTAGTCGTTTGCTCTGATAAGTCAGACGCTTGTTGATATAGTGAAATATTGCGCAGAATATCGGCAAAAGCGTCTACTTTTACTGCTGTTTGCAACAACGTCAGTAGCGGTTCGGGTAAGGCGAGTTTATCTTGCAGTGCAATAAGCTGTTTGCTTAACTCGGGTGAAATATTAGCTTTACTATGTAATGCAATTAACAGCTGAGTGATAAGACTGATCGTTGTGATATGGCTGTGACTGCTACTTTGTTGCCATTCAGATGGAGCGAGGGCTAGCTTACTCATTTCAATCAGGATTTGCTTGAGTTTTTGTGGCTGAGCAAGTTCAGTTATCGCATCACTTCTAATTGATGGTAGCAACTTAGTTAATTCAGTAGCTAGATCACTATGTGATGGCGTAGGGAGTTGGCAAGTAACAGGCAAACCACCGGCTTTAATTAGTGCATTATTCAGTGACTGATGAGTGATAGGCGGTGCCTTAGTGCTGTTTGAGTTACTATTGAGCACCTTTTTATCGCGGTTTTGATTAGTACTGCCAGCTTGAGCCGACTGCTCAGCGTTCGGATAAGCTGATTGACGTGCAAGTGTTACTGCTGCCAGCTCGGAAAAGAGGTTTTTATAGCTTGCTGTCATATTAAGCGGGCTGCTTGTGGGCATGGTTTCATCAGCGGGATCGCAAGCTTCTTCAACTCGCGAATGCGAGTCTTGGGTTAGCTGAACTGTTTGCTCAATCTTTATCTGGCTTAGCGTCAACAGTAACCGGCCATTTTTTAATACAATCGCCGCTGTATAGTGTCCGTCAATAATAGTGGTCGGCAGCGAAATGCTTGAGCCTGCATCAAAAGCCAATATATTGTTTTTAACCCGAGTTTTTCCTAACGAGTAACCCTCTTTACGGCCAGCGAGTTGCTCGAGTTTTTTGATTTGCTCTGGGCTTGAACTTAGCATGTGTAATAGTGCTGTAGGTAAGGGGAGTTGATAGGCTTGCCCAAGGCCAATTAGACTGGCTATTCTTGTTGCAGCTTGAGTTTGCACTATATTTAATATTAGCCGTTGCGCACTTTGTAGTTGCTGTAGCGTGCTAAGAGGTAAACGATTAAGTAAGTACTGCTGCTGCGAGAAGCAGACCTTTGCGCCTTGCTCGGTAACTTGCAACGTAACTGGCACCAATAATTGACTGAATTTAACAGCAGTATCGGCTAGTTGTGTACTAGCAGAAGAAATCACTGTAGAAGTTTGAACATTTTGCATATCCAGCCCGTATTAAAAGACAGATCATGAGTAAGTGGTGAATCGTTAATCGGTTATAGCAAACTTGGTTAGCGTGGCAAATGACAAGACAACAATTTAGATATGTTTGTTCACAAATTTCTATTTGATCTTACTGAGTTACTCAGTATCCTTAGCCGTCTTTACCGTAAATTCAAAGACTTTAGTCTTTAAAGTGATGCGGTTTTATTGAATAACACTGTCGATTATATCGGCATAGGCATGAACTACTTTAGTTAAAGGTGTTTTTTGCCGGCAAAGACTGCGAGTAAAGATTGATATAACGGCTTAAGCGTGAGTCTGGTAACCGGCTGCCGATGGGGCACTCTGTTGGCAAAGGCTAAATTTGTATTTTTAACAGTTTTATATACCGTTCTGGTCCTGCGTATAGAGTTTGGGTAACCGGAAACATTTCAAAGAGACAATTATGAAGTTTAAATGGATTGTGCTTTCTCTGGCTATTTATGGAATGCCCGCAGCGGCGAATACAGAGCAGAAGACTTCTTCTGAAAGTACGACTTCTGCTGTGACCGAACAAAGTGAGCCTCAAGTAACTGTTACTTATAATGATCCCCGAGATCCTATCGAGGGCTTTAACCGCACTATGTGGGATTTCAACTACCTGTTTTTGGACAGATATTTTTATCGGCCTGTAGCTCATAGTTATAATGATTACGTGCCTCGTCCAGTGAAAACAGGGATCAATAACTTTGTGTTGAATCTAGAAGAACCATCAACTCTAGTAAATAATACGTTACAGGGGAAATGGGGCTGGGCAGCGAACGCAGGCGGACGTTTTACCGTAAACAGTACACTCGGCTTGCTTGGCGTCATAGATGTCGCTGAAATGATGGGCATGAGCCGTAAACAAGATGCATTTAATGAAGTGTTAGGTTACTACGGTGTACCCAATGGTCCATATTTTATGGCACCATTTATTGGCCCCTATGTTACCCGAGAACTCGCAACAGATTGGATTGATGATCTATACTTTCCTTTATCTGAGCTGACATTTTGGCAGTCAGCATTAAAATGGGGTCTGAAAAACTTGCATAATAGGGCGTCGGCAATTGATCAGGAGAGATTAGTTGACAATGCCTTGGATCCATACACTTTTGTAAAGGATGCTTATTTTCAGCATATGGACTACAAAGTATATGATGGTGACATTCCACAAAGTGACGACGATGACGAGTTACTCGATGAGTATATGCAAGAATTGGAATAGCATTTAACCAGCGGATTAATAACAATAACTGCTTCGCTGCAGCGTGAACTAGAACAAGGACGTGTGTTTTCGCTATTGTCATTAAAGGGCAATTATGGCGCTAACAAACTTAACTGTACTTTTTGTGGAAGACGACCCAGTCTTCCGCAAGCTTGTCACGTCTTATCTAGATAGTAGAGGGGCGAGGGTCATTGAAGCCGATAACGGTGAGCTCGGCCTCGAACTATATAAAAAGCAAAGCTTTGATGTTGTGATCGCAGACTTAAGCATGCCTAAACTTGGTGGTTTGGATATGCTTAAAGCAATGAATCAGTTTAAACCTGGGATCCCAACAATTATTATTTCAGGTAATCAAGGGATGGCCGATGTTGTTGACGCTCTCAGGCAAGGTGCTAGCGATTACCTTGTTAAACCGGTAACAGACCTATATCTAATTGAAAATGCAATTCACGAGTGCTTAAACCATTCACTTGAAGACTCACTCAATATTGATGAGCAAGAGTCTTTATCTTATTTAGAGCTAAACGATAACCTCGCGCTACTTGAGCAATGCAGTGAAGCTGCTAAGAGTGTTCAGCAACAATTATTCCCGCCAAGCAGTATTGAATATCCAAGTGTTATTATTGATTACAGCTTGTTTAATACTGATGAAGTAAGTGCACACTTTATCGATACTGCAATGTTAGATGATGATCATGTGATGATGTATATGGCACATTTTGCTCCCCATGATAATCGTGCAGCATTCGCATCTGTGCTGCTTAAAAGCTTCGTCAATCATAAGCTAAAGCTCTATAGAAACGGTGTGTCGAATGTAATCACCGAGCCGTTTAACATGCTGGTTTATTTAAATGACAGAATGACTAACTCAGGATTAGGCTTGTTGGTGGACCTCACTTATGTTGTGGTTGAACTAAAACATTTTAGGGCGGCTATTGCTCAAGCTGGAAGTGAGTTTAGGTGCTATTTAAAAAATGCTGAAGGGCTATCACCTATCGCGCTCCAAGAAGCATTGCAAATTGGTATGGCACAGTGGAGCAAACCAAGCATTCACTTTAGAACCTTGGTATATGGCGATAAACTTTGTATATCAACTCAGGTTAGTGAACACAAACAACAGCTAATTGATGATGAATTTTATGGTTTAGTACACAAACCAAATGTAACCCCGGGTGGCTTTATTCAATTATCTTTAAGTTAGACACAGTTACAGGTTATTTTGATTGGCGACTTTAAAGTGTGCTGCATTTTGCAAATGCAGCGCTCAGGGTAGCTTTTAAAGGTTATAGACAGCGACTCTTGTGTACACAAACCTTAATTTATAAGTCAAAGACAGCTCGTAACCGCGTAATAAAAAAGCCTCGTATATACGAGGCTTTTAAGATCTAATTTGACTCTAATGTAACTTAGTCGTGAGAGACATAGTTATTTTAGAAAAGTTATTAACGTCTAATTGCTTCATGTTCAGCAGTTACCGCAATTTCTTCTTCTAATGCTTGTTCTTCAGAATGGTGAGAACTGTCTTCAGCACCGTGCATCCAGTCAACAAGCTTGTCTGCCATAAAGTATAAGAGCACGCCTGAGATAGCGGCTGTGATGGCGATACCTGCGAAGATAGACATTGCATTTGCAAGCTGTTCTTCTTTACCACCACCATGACCTATTAATGAGCCAACGATCCCACCGATTTTATTTGCAGCAGCAATAAATAGGAACCATGCACCCATCATTAGAGAGGCGATACGCAGTGGAGCAAGTTTAGTCACCATAGATAGACCGATAGGTGATAAACATAGCTCACCCATTGTATGGAAGAAGTATGCACCTACTAACCACCACATGCTTGATTTAGCATTAGCGTCGCCGCCCATCTCTAAAACAGCACCGATCATGAATAGGAAACCAATACCTAATAAAATAAGGCCTAACGCGAATTTAACTGGAGAGTTAGGTTCATTCTTACCTAAGCGGACCCAAATTGAGGCAATTACTGGTGCAAAAATAACGATGAACATAGCGTTAAGAGACTGGAACCAAGTTGTTGGTACTTCCCAGCCGCCAATCATACGATCAGTAAAGTCGTTGGTGAAAATATTCATCAAACCACCGGCCTGCTCAAAGCCAGCCCAGAAGATAATAGTGAACAGACCCATGATCATAATCACTTTAATACGATCACGTTCAATCTTAGTTAGCGGTTCCTTACGAACCTCGCCGCTAGCGGCAGCTTTTTCTTTCTCAAGCTGGGCAGCTGGAACACGGCCGATGTCGCCAAGTAGTTTTTGAGCGAATACAAACTGAATAATAAGAGAAAGTACCATACCAATACCGGCACAGATAAAGCCAGTTTGGAAGTTACCATCATAATAGGCAACAACAGAACCTACGATAATACCAGATAAGAATGCACCAACGTTAATACCCATATAGAAGATAGTAAACGCACCATCACGACGGTGGTCGCCTTCTTCATACAAATCACCAACCATAGTTGAGATATTTGGCTTGAATAAACCGTTACCAAGGATTAGTACACCTAGACCAATGTAAAATACTTCAGCTTCCATTCCTGGCACCCAAGCATGAGGTGTACCTAGAATAAATTGACCTGCGGCCATCAAAGCGCCACCAATCATAATAGCTCGGCGTTGACCTAAATAATTATCAGCTAACCAACCACCAATAAGTGGGGTTAGATAAACTAAGCCAGTAAACGTGCCATAAAGAGAAAGTGCATCAGCTTGGGTCCAACCCAGACCGTGACCACCTTGAGATTGTACTGCGTCAACTAGATATAAAACCAAAATTGCACGCATAGCGTAATAACTAAAACGTTCCCATAACTCCGTTGTAAACAACAGGAACAGTCCTTTAGGATGCCCGAGCATGGTCCCCTGGGGTTTTGCTGCGTTCATGTTTTTCCACCTTCACTTGTGATTGCCTGCAACTGAAATTTTCGTTGCAGAAATTTATTTTCTTAAATTATTTCGGTCAAACACGATGCAATCGACTAGGAATGTAAATTCTTTTGTGGATTTGTAGCGTGCTTAACTGTTTTATTGTTGGCTTGTATTCTGTTTTTTCTGATCTGCCGCAAAAAATAGCGCCAAATGCGATAAAGCCTACCTTATATACCCTTTATGAGGCGATAAAGTCAATTTTGAACGTGCAATTGGTGGGTTAGTGAGCAGTTGAACGTTATGCGTACTTATACATACAGGAAATACGTTATCGCCAGCATTTTGACGCGATTCTAGTTTTAATAAATAAGTGGAGTTTGTTAATATGCCTGCCGTGGATAGGACGTCACGAACCTATATTAACTGAAGGAAGAAGCATTGGCATGAAGGCATGGTATTTGATTTATTGTAAATCTCGAGGAGAAGCTCGAGCACAGCAAAATCTGGCACTTCAGCACATTGAAACCTATTTACCCACCTATCCTGAAGAAAAGAAGGTTAAAGGGCAAAGTGTTGTTAAGCGTGTATCCCTATTTCCTAGTTATCTTTTTGCTTACTTTGATCCCCTGATCACTAGCGTATCAAAAATCCATAATACTCGTGGTGTAGTGAGAATTGTCGGCTGTAAAGAGCTAATGACTGCCATTGACGATAGCGTTATCCATGCGATCAAAATGCGTGAACATAAAATGCTTTCGCTAGAGTCTTCTGAGAATCCAGAAAAAGTTGTAGAGCAGGAATTTACAGTTGGAGACAAAGTACGTTTTACTGAAGGGCCATTTGTAGAGCTTGAAGGAATATTTGGTGAACAAAATGGTGAAAAGCGCTGTTTTGTTTTGTTTGAATTAATGGGCAAACAGCAAAAAGTCGCAGTTGAACGCAGCGCGATAAAGCTGATTTAGTTTGTCCCATTCTTGTGAGTTGTAGCTTTGTTGTTACTGCTTTGCGGCTTTGATATCTTTTTGGGTCGCAATATAAACCTTTAGGTTATAGAGTAAGAAATTACTTGGTAGCTGTGTAGGATATTTGCCATAGGCAATCAGTTTTTGAAATATTTTATATAAAAAATATGCATTAATAATTAAAGAGTGATTGTATTTTTATGCGCTAATTTACCTTGTATACAGTGGCTTGTTAGTGAGAGCAACCTCAGGCGTAATATAGGGTTTCTTTATTAATCACCTTTTTTACAATCATTTTTTACTGGCTTTATTTTTAATCTGGGCTACCAGTATAGTTTGAAAAGTTCTAGGAAGTGCAGAAACTTTCAGCAGTCATAGTGCTTGAGGCGGAGGAACTGCTGCTTAGGCACAACTTCTTATGTATAATACGGCGCGGTAGTATTTAGCGATGTTATTGCTTTGTGTGAAAATCGCCCGGCAAAAGCTATCCAGTCAAAGTTAAATGAGCGCTTTTAAATCTCAGGTTACTCACGTATTGGCGATTTAGCCATCTGTGAAAGCTTGTTGGGTGTTTTTAGCTTGGAAAGCGAATTTGGAATTAAGCCATTTAGTTTATGGGCTTAATCTGATGAAAAATTAATACTCTTTTGGGAGTGTCTGCACTGCAGACGGGCATTTTGGAAGCCGTAATCCATGGGCGGTAGCGTGTCTAAAAGCAAGTATCCTGATGCAGATTAGGTTGAAATATTAGAATGGGTTACGCCATTTTTGAGGCCTGTACTTTAGTGCGTTTAATGTTGGCTAGACTGCTGCGGTTAGCTAACTTCTTTGTCTCACGGACAAAATGTTATAGACAATAATACTCTTATTTTGTCAGTTGCAGCCTAATCTAGTGCTAAAACAATTTTTAAAGCATTATTTAAGAGCTACATCTTAATAATCAATATTACCTTTTTATTCTAAGTCCTTTTTCGGAGAACACCGGTGCTAAACAAGACTAAAAAACTCATCATAGCTGGTATGTCGGCGCTGATCTTATTGTCAGGGCAGGCAAACGCAATCGCGCCTTCCCCACAAATGATTGAGCAATTTAAAAATCTTCCAGCATCGGAGCAACAGCGCTTAGCTAAGCAATATGGCATCGATCCTTCTATGCTAGGTGGCTCATCAGAACAAGCACCGATTGAGAACCCAGAGGTTGTGCAACAGCGTGCACCAGCCACTCAGGTTGTAGACCAGTCAGTTAATGCCAAAAATGAATTAGATTTTGAGCAAGATAGTAATAAAAATGAGCTAAAGCGTTTTGGTTATGACTTATTCGAAGGCGAACCAACAACTTTTGCCCCTGTTTCTGATGTTCCAGTTCCTAGTGAATACTTAGTAGGCCCTGGCGACAATATTAAGGTTCAGCTTTACGGCAAAGATAACAAAGAATACGACCTTGTTATTAACCGCGAGGGTGTAATTCAATTCCCTGAACTTGGTCCAATTTCGGTAGCGGGTTTAACCTTTAGTGAAGTGCGCGATACGTTATCAAGTCGTATTACCCAACAAATGATTGGTATTGAATCTAATATCACAATGGGCGAATTACGCTCAATTCGCATTTTTGTTGCAGGTGATGCCTACAAACCTGGCTCTTATACAGTTTCAAGCCTATCAACCATTACCCAAGCTCTGTTCGTTGCTGGTGGCGTTAATGAAATTGGCTCCCTGCGTAATATTCAAGTAAAGCGTAAAGGAAAGCTTGTAGGCAGCATGGATTTATATGATCTGCTGCTACGTGGTGATGCATCCGGCGATATTAACCTTCGCTCTGGCGATGTGGTTTTCATTCCTTCAGTAGGCGGTTTAGTTAGCGTTACGGGTGAAGTACGCCGCCCTGCTATTTATGAGCTAAAGCAAAATGAAACTATGGCTCAGGTTATTGAAATGGCAGCAGGTATTAAGCCAGGTGCGTACCCAAGACAAAGTAGTGTTGAGCGTTTTAACGACAATAGCCTAAAGTCTATTTTGAATGTTGACTTAACAACTAAAGCAGGCAGAGCGACTAAAGCACTTGCTGGTGATGTTATTCAAGTTAAGAGCGCAACAACGCAATATGAAGATGCTATCACAGTGGTTGGTGCTGCGGTTCGTCCAGGTAAATATCAATGGTACCAAGGACAAAAAATCAGCGACCTTGTTCCATCTATTTGGGGCGATTTAAATGTGTCAGTTGATCTTGAATATGCGATTGTTGTACGCGAAATAAACAAGCAAGGTGATATTCAGGTTTACCAGTTCTCGCCAGTAAAAGCGATTAACAGTAAAGAAGCTTCACAAAACTTAACGCTTCAAGCTCGCGATAAAGTGATTTTCTTTAATTTCAGCGATTTGACGCAAAACCGCTATGAGCTAAACAAGTTAGTTAAGCAACGTGTAGAGAAAGTACAATCTTTAGCTGGCAATTCGTTAATCGGTAATGATTTATTCGAAGCGGGATTCTCACAACTAAGTCAGCAAAAATTTGCTGAACGTTCTGAGTTAGGTGGTGTAGCAATTAATAGTAAGGTTCAAGATACTGATCCTGTAGCTAAGGCTGTTAAGGGCGAAGTCAACAAAATGTTGATAAACCTTTTTGAAGATCGCGCGCTGATTGAGTTAAGTGGGGTGATGAATCGAGGTGAACTGCTTTACCCAATTATCATGAAGCTCAATAGCCAAGGTAGAGTCGGCGCTGGTGTTCAAGCGGTTGCTATTAACGGTCGAGTGAATAACCCCGGCATTTATCCGTTAACAGTTAATGCTCGCATAAAAGATTTAGTTGTAGCTGCAGGCGGGCTAGAAGAGGGTGCGTATACAGCTCGTGCAGAATTAACAAGCACATATACAACTGTCGATGGTTCAGCCATAAAGCACACTAACATTGGCTTAGAAGCAGCATTAAATGGTGACGAGACACAAAACATCGTCATTAAAGGTCGCGATATTTTAACCGTGATGACTACACCAGACTGGCAAGAGAACAAGTCAGTTGAAATTCGCGGTGAAGTCAAATTCCCTGGTACATATAACATCCGCCGTGGTGAGACTCTAGCAGATGTATTACAACGTGCTGGTGGATTTACTGAGTATGCTTATTTACCATCATCTGTATTTGTTCGTGAGTCTGTGCGTCAACAAGAGCAGCTTGAAATCAAGAAGCTAGCAGATCAACTGCGCCGTGATATTGCAACACGCGGTGTTTCTAAAGACGGTAATGTAGTTAATTACTCAGATGCACAAATGATGCTTACCGATCTTGAAACAATCAAAGCAGTTGGCCGTTTAGTTGTCGATTTATCAGCGATATCTGTTGGTATTAAGCAAGCAGACCTGCAGTTAGAAGATCAAGATGTTCTATATATTCCATCGACTAAGCAAACCATTGCTGTAATGGGTGAAGTTCAGCATGCGGCAACTCATAGGTTCAAAGAAGGCCAAACTGTTGACCAATACTTAGCAATGTCTGGTGGTGCTAGAGAACGAGCTGATGATGATAGAACTTATGTTATCAAAGCAGATGGTTCAGTGATGCTGCCAAGTCGTTCAGTTTGGTTCAGTAGCGAAACCAGCTTACAACCAGGTGATACAATCATTGTGCCGCTTGATACAGAGTACAAAGATAACCTAACGCTTTGGACGCAAGTAACAAGCATCATCTACAACACAGCAGTTGCATTCGCCACAGTCGCAAATCTTTAAATAAAAGTTTGAGACCGAACAGAGCCTAGCTTATGAATGTTAGGCTCAACTAGCCAAGGATGGCATTCAGTGAATTTATTTGCATTTCAAAACTTAGATGTCTGGAAGCGAGCTTGTCGTTTAGCTTGTGACATCTATACAGAATTGGAGACATGTCGCGATTTTGGATTAAAAGACCAAATGACGCGAGCTGCAGTTTCCATTGCCTCAAATATTGCAGAGGGTGAAGAAAGAGAATCTAAAGCCGAGTCGGCAAGATTTCTTTATTTTGCTAAAGGCTCTTCAGGTGAACTTGCCACTCAAATTTACATCGCAATAGAAATAGGCGTAATTGAAAAGCAAAATGGTTTCAAGCTAATCAAGGAAGCTAGAGAAATTTCAGCAATGCTAGGTGCTTTGATAAAGATTAGAAAAGGCTGCGTTAGAGAATCAGCAGCTGAATACAATATCAAACCTAACATCTAATTTAAAATTACAAGCGGAACCTGCACCTAGAACCTAGGGCCTAGGACCTTTATATAATGAATAAAGACATACAACAAACAAACACTGACGCTAAGTTCCCTCATATGAACTCCGTTCATAATCCCGCAGACGACGAAATCGATCTTCGCGAACTCTTTTCAGTCATCTGGCAAGGGAAATGGTTGATTATTGCGGTTACAGCAGTTTTTGCTATCGGTTCTGTTATTTTTGCACTTGCACAGCCTAATACCTATAAGTCTCAAGCATTATTAGCTCCTGCAAGTGACGAGCAAGGCGGTGGACTAAGCGCATTAGCAGGACAGTTTGGTGGGTTAGCCAGTATGGCGGGCATTAACTTAGGTGCAGGTGGCGGTGTTGATAAAACCCAGATGGCAATTGAGGTGATAAAGTCACGTCAATTCGCGAGTGATTTTATTAAGTCTCATAATATCTTGCCTGACTTAATGGCTGCGGAGAAGTGGGACATGTCTACTGATATGCTTGCTTACAATGCTGAATTATATGACGCCCAAAATAAAGTATGGGTGCGCGAAGTTAAAGCACCATTTAAGGCTGAGCCTTCTATGCAAGAAGCATATAAAGAATTTAGCAAAATTATTTCAGTAAACTCGGCAAAAGATACTGGAATGGTAACGATATCTGTTGAGCATTTGTCACCATCAGTTGCGAAACAATGGGTAGATTGGTTAATTCAAGACATTAATAAAGTAATGAAAGAGCGTGACGTTGCTGAAGCGATTCGAAGTAGTGAGTTTTTAAATAAACAGATTGCGCTCACAAACGTAGCTGACATTCGTTCAATTCTTTATAAACTTATCGAAGAGCAAGCTAAAACGATTATGTTTGCTGAAGTACGTGATGAATACGTATTTAAAACAATCGATCCTGCATTAGCTCCAGAAGAAAAAGCAGGCCCTAAAAGAGCGCTAATATGTGTACTGGGTACAATGTTAGGCGGTATGTTAGCTGTAATGATTGTTTTAATAAGGCATTTTTTGAGAAAAGATTCTCTAAAACCTAAAACCTAAAACCTAAAACCTAAAACCTAAAACCTAAAACCTAAAACCTAAAACCTAGAGCTTAGAGTCTAGATCTGCTTATATCCGGACTGTTTTTAGGTAATTGGAACTAGAAATAGCCTGTAAAGCTTCATAAGGGACAGCGCTTATTTAGAAATAAAATCCGCTGTCTATAAAGTGGATTAATGGTTCTCAGCTTGGTTATAAAGGCTGGGATTAGAAAGTGTGATTATTCAATTCACAATGCTAAATTGAACTTGTTTTTAGACAAGTAATACATCTTGGAAACATAAATATGAAAATCTTAGTCACAGGTGGAGCAGGATTTATCGGCTCGGCAGTCGTGCGTCATATCATCAATAATACACAAGATAGTGTTATCAATGTCGATAAATTAACTTACGCTGGTAACCTAGAATCCTTAGCAAGCATCGAGCCAAATGAACGGTATGTGTTCGAACAAGTTGATATTTGTGACCGCGCCGAATTAGACCGAGTTTTCGCACAATGCAAGCCTGATGCCGTTATGCATTTAGCTGCAGAGTCACACGTTGATCGCTCAATCACTGGCCCTGCCGATTTCATCCAAACAAATATCGTCGGCACCTATACGCTTCTTGAAGCGACAAGGTCGTATTGGAACACATTATCTGTAGATGCTAAGCAAGAATTTCGTTTCCATCACATATCAACCGATGAAGTTTATGGCGATTTACCGCACCCTGATGAAGTCGAAAGTGTAGAAGAATTACCATTATTTACAGAAACGACATCCTATGAACCATCAAGCCCATACTCTGCTTCTAAGGCTAGTTCAGACCACCTTGTTCGCGCTTGGTTAAGAACCTATGGCTTACCGACGATAGTAACAAACTGTTCTAATAATTATGGACCATACCACTTCCCTGAAAAGCTGATCCCACTGGTGATTTTAAATGCATTAGAAGGAAAGCAATTACCTATTTATGGTAAAGGCGACCAGATTCGGGATTGGCTATATGTTGAAGATCACGCTAGAGCACTTTATAAAGTCGTTACAGAAGGTGTTGTAGGTGCAACCTACAACATTGGTGGTCATAACGAAAAGCAGAACTTAGAAGTCGTTCAAACCATTTGTTCTATTTTGGATTCTTTAGTACCAAAAGAAACTCAGTACAAAGAACAAATTACTTATGTAACTGATAGACCAGGCCACGACAGACGCTATGCTATTGATTCTAGCAAAATGCAGCGTGAGCTTGATTGGACGCCATTGGAAACGTTTGAATCAGGCCTTAAAAAGACAATTGAGTGGTATTTAACTAACCAAGAGTGGTGTCAACACGTACAAGACGGAAGTTACCAACGTGAAAGCCTAGGTGTAGAAAAATCGACACCGAGGGAGGAAGTATAATGAAAGGGATTGTATTAGCCGGAGGTAGTGGTACTCGTTTATATCCATTAACTCGTGGTGTATCAAAGCAACTTCTGCCAATCTACGATAAGCCAATGGTGTTTTATCCTATTTCAACCCTTATGCTTGCAGGTATTAGAGATATCTTAATCATTACAACTCCTGAAGATAACGCAGGTTTTAAACGATTATTAGGTAATGGCGCTGATTTTGGAATTAACCTTCAGTATGCTATTCAAGCAAATCCAGACGGGTTAGCGCAAGCTTTCATCATTGGTGAAGAGTTTATAGGTGATGATAGTGTATGTTTGGTGCTTGGAGACAATATTTTTTACGGCCAATCTTTCTCAAATACACTAAGAAGCGCTGCTTTGCGTGAGTCTGGCGCAACAGTTTTTGGTTATCAAGTAAAAGATCCAGAGCGTTTTGGTGTGGTTGAATTTGATGAAGATATGAAAGCTATATCGATTGAAGAAAAGCCTAAAATACCAAAATCCAACTATGCGGTTACGGGTCTTTATTTCTATGATAATCGTGTCGTTGAAATGGCTAAACAGGTTAAACCCTCTGACCGTGGTGAACTTGAAATTACAACATTAAATGAAATGTATCTTAATGATGGCTTATTGAACGTTGAATTATTAGGTCGTGGCTTCGCTTGGTTAGATACAGGCACTCATGAAAGCCTTCATGAAGCATCTTCTTTTGTTCAAACCATAGAAAATGTTCAAGGGCTGAAAGTAGCCTGTTTAGAAGAAATCGCATGGCGTAATGGTTGGTTAAGTGATGAGCAGGTGTTAACGTTTGCCACACCTATGATGAAAAATGAGTACGGTCAGTATCTGAATCGTTTAGTGACTGGAAACCAGAAGAAGGCAGTATACTAATGCGAGTACTAATTACAGGATGTTATGGGCAAGTAGGTTTTTGCCTTACAGAGAAATTAATTAAGGATGAAAATACAACAGTATTATCCCTTGATAGAGACAGCCTTGATATTACTAATCAAACAGCTGTTAATGCAGTTGTTAACAAATTTAAACCTACGATCATTATTAATGCGGCTGCACATACCGCAGTCGATAGAGCTGAAGAAGAAGTTGAACTTTCTTATGCTATTAATCGTGATGGGCCTAAATATCTAGCACAAGCTGCCCAAGACGTAGGCGCAGCAATACTTCATATATCAACTGATTATGTCTTTGAAGGCAATAAAGTTGGTGATTACGTTGAAAGTGACCTTACTAGCCCACAAGGTGTTTATGGCGAAAGTAAGTTAGCTGGTGAAATAGAAGTAGGACAAGCGTGTGGTAAACACATTATTCTTCGTACTGCTTGGGTTTTTGCTGAAAATGGCAATAACTTTGTAAAAACAATGCTTCGTTTAGGAGCAACTCACGATTCATTAAGTATTGTTGGCGACCAATTTGGTGGACCAACATACGCAGGTGACATTGCTAACGCGTTAATACAAATCGCTAAGCGGATAGAACAAGGTGATTTTATTGAGTTTGGCATATATCACTTTTCTGGTTTACCACATGTAAGTTGGTACGAGTTTGCAGAAACTATTTTTGATACAGCTGTCTGCCAAGACCTAATCCCCAAAAAGCCTAGTCTTCATAGCATTACTACAGAGCAATACCCTACACTAGCAAAGCGTCCTAGTAACTCACGTCTTAGTACTGAAAAGATTAACAATGTATTTTCTATTACTGCCAGTGACTGGAAAACGGCATTAAATAATATTCAAGTATATGCAGGATAAAACCATGAAAGTTATAGATACTAGTATTCCTGATGTAAAAATTATAGAAGCAAGTGTGTTTGGTGATGAACGCGGTTTCTTTATGGAAACCTGGAATCAAAAGAGATTTGAAGAGCTAGTAACAGGTAAACCTACAAGGTTTGTGCAAGACAACCATTCAAAATCCAAAAAGGGAATTTTACGTGGATTACATTACCAAACTGAGAATACTCAAGGAAAACTAGTTCGAGTTATTTCTGGTGAAGTGTTTGATGTTGCAGTAGATATTCGAAAAGGTTCACCAACATTCGGTCATTGGGTCGGAGAATATCTTTCAGCTGATAATAAGCGCCAGCTATGGGTTCCAGAGGGCTTTGCACATGGTTTTTACGTAACTAGTAATGAAGCTGAGTTTGTTTACAAGTGTACTGACTATTATAATCCTAAGGCCGAGGTCTCTATAAAGTGGAACGATAGTTTACTTCATATCGACTGGCCATTAAACTCTGCGCCAATTTTGTCGGACAAAGATTGTAAAGGAGTTGACTTTAACGAGATTAATTTTTACCAAGATCAAATGAAATTTTAGACATTTGTGAAAAATAAATCATTAATGGCTCAAATAATAAACTTTGTTTTTAAGTGAGCATTTTTTAGTAGTTCACTCGTGCTACTTCATGGGACTAGGTCATATAGCTGTTAAATCGATAATTTCATTTATTATTTAAGTATCTGATATAAATGAATTCATAGTTAGTTTGTAGCAAAGATTAATTCTATTTTTAGTTTATATTTTAATGTGGGGGGAAGAGTGTTAAAAAAATTTTTGTCTTTTTCTACCATAAAAGTTGTAGGCCTTGCACTTTCTGTTTTATATGTTTTTTACTTAGGTAAACTACTTCAACCGGAAGATTTAGGTGTTTATTATCTATCAATTACGCTTTTAACATTTTTAATGGCAGTATCTCGCTTAGGTTTTGATAATTATGTCTTAAAACAAGTATCAATTTACTATAGGGATGGCGACTTCGAAGCAATTGTAAATCTATTAAGTAATGTTAGGTTTAAGATACTGATTATGTCTTTAGTTTTATCTTTGCTTGCATTAAGTTTTCAAGATGTAATTGAATTTTATTTTTTTGATGGTAAAGAACTTAAGGAAAAGTACTATTATATTATAGGGTCATTATTTTTCTACAATATGTCTTATATTTATTCGGAGTCTTGTAAGGCATCTGGTTTCTTAAACTTTTCTATTGTATTGCCAAGCTTACTTTTTCCTTTAATTAATGTGACTGTGCTCTTTCTCGGTGTATTATTGGGTTTCAATGTTTATGATGTAGTTTTTATTTCAATATTAATATCTACAGTATTGATGTTTGTGGTTTCATCAATCTATTATTATATGAGAGTTATCTCATCGGTCAAAAGTCTTTTCTTTACCTATAGAAAATATAATATTGATCGGAGACAGTTGGTTAGCTTTTATTTTATTGCGATATCCAACTTTATTTTTGCAACGATAGATACGATTGTTCTTGGCGCTTTATCGAGTAATTCGGATGTAGGTATTTATAATGTAATCCTAAGGTTTGCTTTGCCTTTTAGCATTACTTTGATTGCAATAAGTAGTATTTATAGTAGCAAGTTTGCAATTATGAATTCTAATAGTGATAGGTTGGGAGTGAAAAGGCTTTATAAAAAGCTGACAAGAGTCTCCTTTTACATAGGAATTATCTATTTTGTTATAATCATTTTTTTTGGGAATGAATTACTCCTTTTTTTTGGTGAGCAATATAGTGCAGGATTCATTCCCCTTATTATAATTGCTTTCGGAAATTTTATTTTGTTAGCTACTGGCCCAAGTGCAATCGTTCTTATGATGTGCGGCTATGAAGGTATGTATAAGAACTTATTATTGGTTTCAGGTTGTTTTAATATTGCAGTTAGCATTTTATTTGTCTCTTACTATGGTCTACTTGGTGCTGCCATTTCTACAATGCTTAGCCTCGTGTTTAAGAATATAGTTTCGTATTTTTTAGTTTATAAGTGTGTGAAAGATGAATGATAAAGAAAATATAAGTAAAAGCGAATTACATGTATTAATTATTTGGGAAGAAGCTAGGTATAAAGAGACTGAAATAATTAATGATCTTTCTAATAATTTTAATGTCAGAGCTAGATATAATATCACCTGGAATAATGGGAATGCATATAAAAATTTCTCTAGGTTTTATGCGATAAAAGCTAGGTATGCAAAAAGTAAAATGAAACATTGCGGCACAGGCGAGTTCATTTTATTAATTGTTGAAGATAAAGAACCAATCTATTCATACCGGAAAACAAATGACGGAGAAGAGTTGGTTAATAAGAGGGTATTTGACTGTAAAGTCAAATATAGAGAATGGACTGGAAATGGTCATAAAATTCATGCAACTAATAGTGTTGAAGAAACCTCTCATAATTTAGCATTAGTTTTCGGTGTTACTTATGAAGAATATTATGCAAAATTGCCAAAAACATTTAAAGAAGAAAGTTTTAAACGCGACTTGATTGGTACTAATGGTTGGGATAACTTCCCTCAATTATTTAATGTCTTAAATAACACATTAGAGTATTGCGTGCTGCGTAACTTTGAAGGTTTTTTTGATAATATGACAAGTGAAGATCATCTTGATATTGATATAATGGCGCGTAATTATGAAGAAGCTCAATTAATACTTAATGGGCGAGAGCTTTACCCTTTTTCTAAACGAGTTGCTAATGAGGTGATTGTATCCGGAGAAAGAGTCAACTTTGATATTCGTACAATCGGTGATGGTTATATGGATAGCGAGTTTTCCGAAAAGTTAATATCTTCAAGATACCTTTTTGAAAATATCTACTTTAGACCTGAAAATAAAATTTATTTTTACAGTCTCTTGTATCATGCGTTAGTTCATAAAGAGCGTATTGCGGCCGACTATGAGAATAGATTTGAAGTTATGGCTAATAACCTGGCTATCTCTGGCATAAAGGAACAAAATGATAAGCTATCCCTGTTAAAATCATATATGGGGGAAAACTGTTTTGAATTCGTTGAACCTAATGATTTGTCAGTGTTTTACAATTTTAAACTAGTAGGTGCTAAATCTAGCTTTAAGCGACATGTTGTAATGAAGTATAGGGCCTTTAAGAAAATGGTTAAAAGGATGGTTACTTTAAATGAAAGGTAAATTGATCGCAGCTCGTAATTATCTTTTTTCTTTTTTTTGGTATTTATTGTATTCAAAGAAATATAAAAGGTATGTTCATAGCATAGGTATAAGTGATTTAAGACCTACAAGAGTTAAGTTTTGGAACCAAAAAGCAATCTTTTTTAAAGGCGTTTATCAAAAAAGAGAAGTATTTATTAAGTGCTATAAAAATCAAGAGAAAATAGGTCGCGAGATTCAACTCGCTAAAGTTATTGGTTCATCGAGTAATGACCATTTATGTAATTTACTGCTTCATGATGTATCACCTTTCGGTGTAACATTATGCTCCTCAATGTTGAACGCGAGCACATTAACCGAGTTTTCGCGTAAAATTACAGAAGATGAGTTGTTCTATGTGAGTAAACAATTTTACGATATATTGATATATTTGAGAGACCGTAAAATTGTTCACTGTGATATTAGACCTGATAATATTATGATAGATAATAACTTGAATGTTACATTAATAGATTTTGAATTTTCAATTGCGCTTAGTATATCTGAATTTAAAAAACACTATGAATATACGTTAGAACGCTTAGTTAATCTAGGTGGGGAGTACAAATTTTCATCTCTTATTTGGGACGATGCGTACTCCTTTAATGAAATTTTAAAAGAGTTAAGTAATAAAAGCAAAATTGATTTAAATCTAATGAATGCCGAATATGTCAGGAAGATTCAAGACATGATTGGTGAGTTTGTCTATGCTCACTAAAATAGCTTTTACAGCTTGTCTGATTGAACTTTTTATTGGTGGCAGCGGTCAAGTTTTTACTATTTTTGGTATCCCTTTAAGGCAGATTTTTTTTGTATTTTTGTTATTATCTTTCTTCCTAGATTTGATTTTATCCAATGATAGTGTGCGTTTCTCAAAGCATCATTTTGTAGTTTTTTTGATGATTTTTGGTGTTTTTCTATTCGCTTTCATTGGCATCATGAAAGGGCATGATCATAATATTATTTTTAATGATGTGTCACCAATGTTGTACTTTTTGATGTTTTTCCCATTTTATTTTTATATGAATAAATGGGATATTAGTTTTACATATATCTATAGAATTCTTTACGTTTCTAGTTTCATTGTTTCAACGTTCGTAATTGTATCGTACTTTGTAATTAAGACTTTTTTTGATGGTCAAGGCTATAGCTACGGAATATTGTTAGAGTCGTGGACTGGTCGGGAGATTTTATGGTTTAGACCTGGTGGCTTTGTATTTTATCCTAGTTTATTTTATGTGTTAGTCACATCAGTAATTATCTTTGGACGTGTATATGATAAGTCAAAGGTCAATTTCTTTGAGTTATTAACCCTTGGTTTAGGTATCTTGGCAATTTTTCTATCAATGACTAAAGGGTTAATACTATGCCTCGCTATTGGCTTTGTTTTGGTTTTGGCCTCTAATAAGTTAAGTTTGAAAAAGTTTTTATTGATTGCAGTAGCGCTGGGTCTTTCATTTTTTATATCACTTTCATATTTAGATTTTTCTAGATTAACAAATTTAGAAAATGATAGGGGGATGGAAAATAGATATCAGGTAATTGATGAGTCCTTGGAAGTTTTAGAACATAGTTACTTAATTGGTAATGGATTCGGGACTGAGCTACCAACTAAAAAACAACACCAAGAGAATTCATATATGGATATACTAGTTGAACAAGGAATTTTTGGTTTATGTTTATATTTATACTTGTTCTATTTATGTCTTGTAGATTTTAAATTTTTGACACACTTTAAAATCGCAATGATAGCTTCAGTTTTGATGTCTTTAACTAATCCATATGTCAACAATCCTATAGGTATTGGGTTTATTTTGATTTTATTGACACTCAACTTAAGGCGTCGTAAAAGTTTCAGTTTATCGGAGGAAAACAATGCTTGAAGTAGGCGCAGTATTTGTCACTTACAACCCTAATTTTGAAGAGTTTAAAAAAAATCTATTGGCAGCTTCATATCAGGTTAGTACTATTGTCATTGTTGATAATGGTTCAGACTTTTTCGACGAAGAAAGTATTGATGAGCTTGTAAAAGGAATAAAAGTAAAGGTTATTATTAATGATGGTAATTTGGGTATCGCTGACGCCCTTAATATAGGCTGCAAATATTTAAAGTTGAAAGGTATTACTCATTCGTTATTACTTGATCAAGATAGCTTGATTACAAATAACTTAGTCGAATCACTGATTAATACTATATCGTGCTCTGATAATATTGCGGTTGTCGGTCCAAAAATTGTTCCAAAAATTTTCGAGAACAATACCGGCGAATTTAGATCAACGTTTATAACTAAATCATCTAGATTCACTTTTAAAAGAACAGTAATAAAAAATACGCCATTGGAAGTTATTTTCAACATTACTTCAGGAAGTTTGATTGATCTTCATGTTTGGGAGGAAACTGGCGAGTTTTGGGCAGGATTGTTCATTGAAGGGGTAGATAATGAGTATGGTTTAAGAATGCAAAAATTTGGGTATAAAGTTGTCATTGATAATAAATCAATACTTTTTCAAGAGTATGGCGCTCAGATAGAAAAGAAAATTTTCGGAAAGAGTTTTTTTCCTACATTTCATAGCCCTCTTAGGTACTATTACCTCTCAAGAAACAAGGTTCATATATTTAAAAAGTACGGATTTAAGTATCTTTATTACTTTTCTTGGGACTTTATTTCAAGTTTAAAGTTGCTTTTTTTATTGGTGTTTTTTGAAGATAAAAAGTTTTGTAAGTTTAAGAATATCTGTTTAGGTATTGCTGATGGAATTAGAGGTAAATATGGCTGTAAATAGTAGCTCTTCAGCCCCCATAAGTGTCATCATCCCTTGCTACAATTGTGAAAATACAATTGAAAGAGCTGTTCAATCAGTTGTTAATCAGACTTGTAGCGTAGCCGAAATTATTCTAATCAATGATTGTAGCCAGGATTCGACCCTTGAAGTTATTTCTTTACTGGAAGTAAAGTTGGGTGTGTCAAATCTGATTAAGATTATTAATTTAGAAAAAAATTCTGGTCCTGGTGCAGCACGGAATATAGGCTGGGACGTTGCTATTGGAGAGTACATTGCCTTTCTAGACGCTGATGATATTTGGCATCCTAGAAAAATTGAAATACAATTCGATGCTATAACTAAAGACCCTGCATGCGTAATCACTTGTCACAATAGCAAAAGAATAAATGGTGAAATAGAATTTCCTGTAATGTACGACTCTGATTCGATAATAACTGAAGTAGAGGAACTAACCTTCGAAAAATTATTACTTAGTAATAAAATCGCTACCCGAAGTGTTATGATCAAAAAGTCGATTGTTGAGCGTTTTTCACCGAAGTATTACGCAGAGGATTATAAACTATGGTTAGAAATAGTTGACGAATATGGTTCTATTAAAAGTTTACAAAGTGAACTTTCGTACTCTTTTGGTGATGACTATTCTGGAGGGTTAAGCAGTAACTTATGGCAGATGCATAAAGGAGTTTTAAGTATATATTTGGAGTTTTTTAGAGCTAATAAAATTGGGAGTTTACGATTTATTTTTTTGATTTTGTTTAGTTTCTTTAAACTTATAGTAAGGTTTGTAAGGCAAAAAGGCGCTTTAAGATGAAAAGAAAAATTGCTTTTGTAACTGCAACTCCAATGACTGCAACCAGTTTTTTGCTGGATTTTTTTAAAGAGTTGAGCAAGGAAAATGAAGTTTTTTTGATTAGCTCATGTAATGATGACCTTGTTATTGAAGGGGTAAGAGTAATTAATGTTAAGATCGAAAGGAAGGTTTCGATATTTCATGACATTTTAGCTCTAATTAGACTGGTTTCTATTTTTAAGAGTTATAGGTTTGATATTGTTCATTCCGTTACTCCTAAGGCTGGTTTGCTTTCTATGGTAGCAGCAACCGTTGCCGGAATAAAGGCTAGATTTCATACTTTTACAGGGCAAGTTTGGGTAAATAAAACTGGGATAAAGCGTTTGACTCTTAAGATTGCAGATAAAATTACTGCTAGTTGCGCTTCTCATATTTTGGTAGATAGTAATTCCCAAAGAAATTTTATCATCACTGAAGGAATAGTAACTTCGAGTAAATCTTCTGTTTTAGCGCATGGTTCGATTTCTGGAGTTGACACTAAACGTTTTTCACCATCAGCAGAAGTAAGGTGTAGTGTTAGGAATGAGCTTTCAATAGAAGAATCTGATTTTTTATTTTTATATCTTGGAAGAGTTAACTCTGAAAAAGGAATTCCGGAGCTTTTAAAAGCTTTTAGCCTTTTACAAACTAGAGTTGCAATCAAAAATTCCGTAAAGTTATTGATTGTTGGCCCTGATGAAGAACAACTTTTAAGTGAAGTTTTTGTAGATGATGTAATTATCTTGGGTTCAACAGGACAGCCTGAAAAATATATGATGGCTGCAGATCTATTTTGTTTGCCTAGTCATAGAGAAGGTTTTGGGACTGTTATTATTGAAGCCGCGAGTTGTGGTATCCCGAGTATAGGTTCGAATATCTACGGAATCCAAGACTCAATTCTTGATGGTTACTCTGGTTTACTTCATAAGGTTTTTGACGCCGAGGATATTTGCGACAAGATGTTTTTTTTCATCGATAATAATGCTGCGCTCAAATCTTATTCATCGCAGGCAAAAGAACGAGCAATAAAGCATTTTGCTTCTTCAAATTTAACTCAAGCGTTAATCTCATTTTATAACACAAGATTATAAGGACTAGAATTTTGAAACGTTGTTTAGATTTTGTAATTTCTCTTTTACTTTTGCTAATGCTTGCTCCGTTACTTATGGTAGTCGGTTTATTAGTAAGAATTTTTCTGGGTAAGCAAGTACTTTTTACTCAAAAAAGACCAGGTTTAAACTCCAAGATCTTCAAGCTTTACAAGTTTAGAACAATGACTGAACAACTAGAAAGTGATGGTTCCCTAAGTCCAGATGAGGTTAGATTAACTAAATTTGGTAAAATTTTGCGTGCAAGTAGCATTGATGAGCTCCCAAGTCTATTAAATGTGATAAAGGGTGATTTGAGTTTGGTTGGACCACGGCCTCTTTTAGTTGAATATCTACCCTTGTATAATACGACCCAGGCCAAACGACATTTAGTTAGGCCGGGTATTACTGGCTGGGCTCAAGTTAATGGTAGGAATGCTATATCTTGGCGCGAAAAATTTGAGCTCGACGTTTGGTATGTCGAAAACCAATCCCTCTTGCTAGACTTTAAGATTCTGTTAATGACTCTGAAAAAAGTTTTTATAAAAGAAGGGATTTCTGCTCACGGTCATGTAACTGTCGAGCCATTTAAGGGAAACAAGTCTGTAAAATGAAAAGTATTGCAATTTTAGGAGCTAGTGGGCATGGAAAAGTGCTTGCGGAAATAGCATTGCTCTGCGGCTATACTTCTGTTTATTTTTTTGATGATAGATATCCAGGGCTTGACAAGTTGGAGTCTTGGCGAGTTATTGGAAACACTGAAGATCTAGTCCTTAGATGCAAAGAATTTAGTGCCGTTTGTATTGGAATTGGTGAGAATAAAATAAGGTTAGCTAAACAAGTATTATTGGAACAAGCCGATGCAAGGATTGTATCATTAGTCCACCCTAATGCTGTTGTTAGTCAATTCGCTCGCATCGAAGCTGGTAGTGTCATCATGGCGTGTGCTGTTGTTGGTTCTTTTTCAATCATTGGTAAAGCCAATATCGTAAACACCGGAGCGACAGTTGACCACGACTGTCGGTTAGACGATGGAGTTCATATCAGCCCTGGTGCGAAGCTTGCTGGCTCCGTTGAAGTAGGTGTGTGTAGCTGGGTCGGTATGGGAGCTTCTGTTTTACAGGCACTGAAGTTAGGAACTAACGTTATAGTTGGGGCTGGGGCTTGCGTCATACACCCTGTTGAAAATAATTCTACTGTCATAGGGTCTCCTGCAAGGCCTATTATTTCTTTACGTTAAATAAAATTAGGAAAAATTCGTGCTTAATACCCCGTTTTCACCATGGCCTGCATTTACACAGGAAGAATCTGCTGCTGTTAGTAGTGTTCTATTATCTAATGAAGTCAATTATTGGACTGGTACAGAATGCCGAGAGTTTGAAAAGGAGTTCGCGATATGGGCTGGCACTGAATATGCTGTCTCGCTTTCTAATGGTACGCTTGCATTAGATGTTGCTTTAAAAGCACTTGGCGTCGGTGTTGGTGATGATGTTATCGTTACTCCCCGTACATTCCTAGCTTCCGTCTCTACGGTTGTCACCGCTGGGGCAACCCCTATTTTTGCTGATGTGGACTTAAATAGTCAGAATATTACAGCAGAGTCGATAGAAGCTGTTTTAACTCCTAAAACTAAAGCTGTTATAGTTGTTCATCTTGCTGGAATGCCTGCTGAAATGGATCCCATAATGGACCTTTCTCGTAAACATGGTTTTTATGTTATTGAGGATTGCGCTCAAGCACATGGTGCTCGCTATAAAGGTCGTTCAGTTGGAAGTATCGGGCATATTGGAGCTTGGTCTTTCTGCCAAGATAAAATTATGACAACAGGTGGAGAAGGAGGAATGGTGACCACCAATGACCGAGAACTATGGTCTTTTATGTGGTCATATAAAGATCATGGGAAGAGTTTTGATTCTGTATATAATAAAAAGCATCCATCTGGATTTCGATGGGTACATGATAGTTTTGGCACCAATTGGCGTATGCTCGAAATTCAAGCTGTTATCGGCCGTATACAGTTAAAGAGAATGTCAAATTGGTCCATGATTAGAAAAAATAATGGGAAAGCAATTGATAATGCAGTTGCAGATTTGAATGTAGTGAGAACCGTGGAAGTTCCACCACACATCGAACACGCTGAATATAAACATTACCTCTTTATACAACCAGAATTCTTAGCTAAGGGATGGACTAGAGATCGTGTTCTCGAAACGATTGTGGCAAATGGAGTGCCAGCATTTCAAGGGAGTTGCTCTGAGGTATATTTAGAAAAGGCTTTTGATAATACCCCTTGGATTCCCAAAAAACCTCTGCCAAATGCAGTAAAACTTGGTGAGACAAGTCTTATGTTTTTAGTTCACCCGACGTTAACTAAAAGTGAATTAAAGAAAAGCTGCGAGGTGATTCGTAATGTTTTGCTCTCGGCTCAAATCTAATTCAGATAATTGTTCTTTAATCTGTATTTCTATTAGTTTCTTTATTGGTATGAAAGCTTATTTTTTATAAAATCTAGCACAGAAACACTGGTGAAGCTGGTTGATTTTTATACATTGATTTACATATATTAATTCTTAGTAGTTATAATTTATGAACCCTTCTAGCAAAATGGAGCAAAAAATGGATTTTTTGCAGTGCTTGTTTTCGTTAAAACGAGTGGAAAAACGAATTGTAAGTGTGTTGATTGACTCGTTGTTTTTAGTCATAGCGTTTTGGGGGGCGATACTCGTTCGTGTCGATGATGTCAGTGTACTCATTAATGGTACCTATTGGTTGCTCATCGCGGGCGTTGTGCCGCTAAGTATTTTAGGTTTCGCAAAGCTTGGCTTGTACCGAGCTGTTTTACGTTACATGGGACTACAGGCACTAACGGCAATTTTGTTAGGGGTGCTAGTTTCAACCGTAAGCTTAGTATTGTTAACTTACTATTTTGAATCGCAGCTTCCTAGAACAGTACCGATTATATATGCCGCATTCTCAATAGTATTCATTGGTGGTACGCGCACTATGGTGCGGGCGTTTGTTGGTACAGGAATGAAGCGCGTCGGTGAACCCGTGATTATATATGGAGCCGGTGTAAGTGGTCGCCAACTGCTAACGGCCTTGGTTCAAAGCCATGAATATTACCCTTTCGCTTTTGTCGATGATGATACAACACTGCACGGTACAGTAATTCAAGGGGTACATGTACACTCGCCATCGATTATGCGTAAATTGATTAGAGATAAGCAGGCAACCAAGGTGTTGTTAGCCTTGCCTAGCGCTTCAAGAGCGCGCCGTAAAGAGATTCTACTCTCTTTAGAGCAGTTAGCTGTACAGGTACTTACATTGCCTGCAATGGCTGACCTAGTCAGCGGTAATAAGCTTTATAGCGATATTAAAGAGGTCGAGATTGATGATCTGCTGGGGCGTGATAGTGTAAAGCCTCGTGAAGATTTAATGACGGCCAATATCAAAGATAAAGTTGTTATGGTCACTGGTGCCGGTGGTTCTATTGGCTCAGAGCTATGTCGTCAAATTATTAAACAATCACCTAAGAAATTGGTTTTGTTTGAACTGTCAGAATTTGGTTTATATTCCATTGAGCGAGAACTATCCGCTCTGGCTTTAAGTTTAGGATTAGATATTGAAATCTATCCTATGCTGGGCTCTGTTCAAAGAAAAAACCGTATGGCTGCAGTGATGGGAGCATTTGAGGTACAAACCGTTTATCACGCTGCAGCTTATAAACACGTACCATTAGTTGAACATAACGTTATAGAAGGTATTAGAAACAACGTGTTTGGCACTCTCTACACTGCACAAGCTGCAATCGCCGCTAAGGTTGAAACATTTGTGCTTATCTCTACCGATAAAGCGGTTCGTCCAACTAACGTTATGGGGACAACTAAACGCTTAGCAGAGCTAGCGCTGCAAGCTTTAGCTAATGAGTCACATTCAACCCGTTTTTGCATGGTTCGTTTTGGTAATGTGCTTGGGTCATCAGGTTCTGTTGTTCCATTATTTAGAAAGCAGATTGCATCAGGTGGTCCTGTAACCGTAACGCACCCAGAAATCACTCGTTTCTTCATGACTATACCTGAAGCCTCACAATTAGTTATTCAAGCTGGTGCAATGGGTAAAGGTGGGGATGTATTCGTTCTAGACATGGGTAACTCAGTCAAGATCGTCGACCTTGCTGCAAAAATGATCCGCTTGAGTGGATTTGAAGTTAAAGATGATATTAATCCTAAAGGTGACATCAGTATTGAGTATAGCGGCCTTCGTCCTGGCGAAAAGCTATATGAGGAATTATTGATCGGTGATGATGTGACAGGTACGGATCATGAGCGCATCATGACTGCTAATGAGCAATACCTGCCTTGGCAAGAGCTTGAGGTTATCCTTAATAAACTAGACTCAGCATGCCATCAGTTCCAACATGAAGCGATTAGAGATATTTTGCTTAGTGCTCCGACAGGCTTCAATCCAACAGATGGGATCTGTGATTTAGTTTGGCAGCAACGCACAGAAGAAGCAGTATTAGAGACTGAAAATAAAAAAGTTGTCTCAATAGTCTCTTAACTAAATTTGCTTGAACCCTGAAAGCCAGCTCATTGAGCTGGTTTTCTTGTTTTTAAGCCATACTGATTTAGCTTAATTACTCTACTGAGGTTGTAATCTGAGTCATAAATAAGATTTCGGCTCATCTAATAATTGTTTGCATATAGTTTAATTGTGTTTATTGGTTGGTGTTTCTTTTGAAAAATATTACTAGTAACCAAACTGCTACCAAAGGGATCGTATTAGCTGGTGGTGCAGGCTCTCGACTTTATCCAATCACGCGTATTGTATCGAAGTAGCTATTACCTGTTTATGACAAACCGATGATTTACTGCCATTATCTGTTCTGATGTTGGCGATTTTGGTGTACAGCTGACTTTTGCTATTCAGGAAAGGCCAGAGGGTATTGCTCAGGCATTTATTATTGCGGAAAGCTTTATCGGCAATAGTAACGTATGCCTTATTTTGGGAGATAATATCTTCTATGGGCAAGGTTTTACTCAATTGTTAAATTCTGCTGTTAAGTGTAGATCTGGCGCCACCATTTTTGCTTACCAAGTAGATCAAGCAGAAAGGTTTGGGGTTGTTGAATTTGATAAAGACTTTAAGGCGCGATCTATTGAAGAAAAGCCTGTACAGCCTCAATCAAATTGGGCAGTGACGGGACTTTATTTTTACGATAGCAAAGTGATAAGTATTGCAAAGAACTTAAAACCATCAGCCCGAAAAGAGTTAAAGATCACTGATATCAACCAAGCTTATCTGCTGTTGGGCCAACTAAAGGTTGAAAAGTTAGGTCGTGGATTTGCTTGGTTAGATACAGGTACATTTGATAGCTTGCAGCACGCATCATCTTTTGTGCAAACGATTGAAACAGTTCAAGGTTTAAAGGTTGCTTGCTTAGAAGAGATTGGCTGGAGAAGTGGTTGGTTATCCAGTGCTGATATTATTCGACTAGCAAAATCGATGGCGCACAATAGTTATGGGCAATATTTACTTAATTTGGTTGAAGGATAGTGATGAGATTTTGTGATGAGTAAAGTCATATTAGTCGCGGGCGGCTCAGGTTTTATTGGGTCGGCATTGATACGGTTTTTGATTGCTCACACAGATAATAGAGTGATTAATCTTGATAAACTTACTTATGCTAGCAATGAAAATAGCTTAGCAGAACTAACATCTTTAGAGCGCTATTCTTTCATTCATGGTGATGTTTGCGATCGCGCTTTAATCGTTAGACTGTTCAAAGAGTATCAACCTGATTGTATCATGCACTTAGCTGCAGAAAGTCACGTTGATCGCTCAATCAATGGTTCTGGTGAGTTTATGCAAACCAATATTATTGCTACATATACGTTACTTGAAGTCGCTCGTGAATATTGCGCCTCTCTCAGTACTGGACAAAAAGAGTGTTTTCGTTTTCATCACATTTCAACCGATGAGGTGTACGGAGACATCGAGGGTGATGGGCTATTTTCTGAAGCAAGCCGCTATGATCCTAGCTCTCCCTATTCAGCGAGCAAGGCTGCATCTGATCATTTAGTTCGTGCTTGGCATAGAACTTATGGCTTACCTGTAGTTGTGAGCAACTGCTCTAATAATTATGGCCCTTTTCAACATAAAGAAAAGCTTATCCCGCAAACGATACTCAATGCGGTTCAAGGTAAGCCTATTCCTATTTATGGCAATGGTTTGCAAGTTCGTGACTGGTTATATGTTGAAGACCACGTAAAAGCGCTTTATTGCGTATTAGTTAATGGTGCCATTGGGCAAACATATAACATTGGTGGAAGTTGTGAAAAACACAATATCGATGTCGTTAATGCTATCTGTGATTTGTTAGAGGAATTAGTACCGAGTAGTCCTAATTCATTAAAATCTCAAAGTAATATTAGCGGATTTAAGGAACTGATTACTTATGTAGATGATAGGCCAGGGCACGATAAACGGTATGCAATTGACTCTACAGAAATTCAAAAAGAGTTAGGATGGAAGCCTTTAGAGTCGTTTGAGTCAGGGTTACGCAAAACGGTAGAGTGGTACATCGCTCAAGAAAACTCGTTATTTAAAGGCTAAAATATAATAGCCAGTCGTCATGAGTATAAGCTCATTAAAGACCTTGGTTACGCTCGGTTTGGGAAGCTTGAGTAAATGGGTTGTACAAGACTTTTTTATGATTGAGTGGTATTTTACGCGGATATTATTTTTTAAGGTTTTAAGATGAAAATTGCTATAGCTGGAACTGGCTACGTTGGCCTTTCAAATGCGGTGCTATTGGCTCAAAACAATAGCGTTGTTGCAGTTGATATTATCTCTGAAAAGGTGGAGATGATTAACCAAGGCTTATCACCTATAGCTGATGCCGAGATAGAAGATTATCTACAAAATCAAAAGCTAGATTTAACGGCGACACTTGATAAAGAACTAGCGTATCAAGATGCCGATTACGTGGTTATAGCTACACCGACAGATTACGATACTGAAACAAATTACTTCAATACAGGGTCAGTAGAGGCTGTTATTCAGGATGTATTAGCGATAAACCCCAATGCAGTTATGATCATTAAGTCTACAGTACCTGTAGGTTACACTGAGTCAGTTAAGCAGAAGTTTAATACGCAAAATATTATTTTTTCTCCGGAGTTTTTACGCGAAGGCCGAGCGCTTTTTGATAACTTGCATCCTTCACGTATCATTATTGGTGAACGTTCCGAGCGGGCAGAAGTATTTGCTAACTTACTTAGCAATGCCGCAGTCAAAGAAAACATCGATATTCTTTATACAGATTCTACTGAAGCCGAAGCGGTTAAACTATTTTCAAATACTTATCTTGCGATGCGTGTAGCATATTTTAACGAACTAGATAGTTATGCTGAGTCTCACGGTTTAGATTCGCGCCAAATTATTGAAGGTGTAGGGCTAGACCCACGTATTGGTAGTCATTATAACAACCCATCTTTTGGTTACGGTGGCTACTGTTTACCTAAAGACACTAAGCAGTTACGCGCTAACTATCAGGATGTCCCGAATAGCTTGATAAGCGCAATTGTTGACGCAAACTCTACCCGCAAAGACTTTATTGCAGATTCGATTATTAAAAAACAACCAAAAATCGTGGGTGTTTATCGACTCATTATGAAGTCAGGCTCTGACAACTTTAGAGCATCTTCTATTCAGGGCATTATGAAGCGAATAAAAGCTAAAGGTATTGAAGTCGTGGTATTTGAGCCGGTATTAAACGAGCCAGACTTCTTTAACTCACGTGTTATTGAAGAGCTTGCAGAGTTTAAAGCGGTGTCAGATGTCATTGTATCTAACCGCATGGTAGATGAGCTGGCCGATGTTGCTGGTAAGGTTTATACCCGCGACTTGTTTGGGTCGGATTGATTGCTGAGAAGGTCCTTGGCTTAAGGAAAAGCAGGTTCTAGGTAAAAGCTAAGACGGAAAAGCGGAACGGCCTTTGGCCTTACGGATAACGGAACGTTCGCTGGCTCACTTACAGAACGTTTTGCTGACGGTTAAAGCCTAACATGGCGCTGCGCTTCTTAAGCTAAAAGCTAAGAAGGTCCTAGGAAAAGTAGATTCTAGGTAAAAGCTAAGACGGAAAAGCGGAACCGCTTTTGGCCTTACGGATAACGGAACGTTCGCAGGATCACATATGGAACGCTTTGCTGACGGTTAAAGGCTGAGACGAATAAGCAGAAATTAGAAGATAATAAGAAAGGTTACTGGTGGCGCTTGGGCTTTTTACTTTCCTAGTAGAGCTGAGACCGTCCTAGAACCTTTTTTAACAAAAGAGATTTTTATGAAATATTTAGTAACAGGTGCAGCAGGTTTTATTGGCTCAAAAGTAAGTGAGCGCTTATGTGCTTCAGGTCATGAGGTTGTTGGTATTGATAATATCAACGATTACTACGACGTAAACTTAAAACTGGATCGCCTTAAAAACCTAGAGCCACAGGCTCTTTTTTCATTTCAAAAGTTAGACTTAGCCGACCGAGATGCCATTGCTACACTGTTTGCTGAGCAAGGCTTTGATAGAGTGATCCATCTAGCAGCGCAAGCCGGCGTACGTTACTCTATTGATAACCCAATGGCTTATGCAGATAGTAACTTAGTTGGACATTTAACTATCCTTGAAGGTTGTCGTCAGCATAAAATTCAACACTTAGTATATGCCTCGTCAAGTTCTGTTTATGGCCTGAATTCTAAAATGCCATTTTCTACTGATGACAGTGTTGATCATCCTATCTCACTATATGCTGCAACTAAAAAAGCCAATGAGTTGATGTCGCACACTTATTCTCATCTCTACGGATTGCCAACAACTGGACTTCGCTTCTTCACTGTCTATGGGCCGTGGAGTCGTCCAGACATGGCCATGTTAAAATTCACCAATAAGATAGTGAAAGGTGAAGCTATTGATGTTTATAACCACGGTAATCTAAGTCGCGACTTCACTTATATAGATGATATCGTTGAAGGTATCATTCGTATTCAAGATAGCATTCCTGCCCCGAATCCAGATTGGAATGCTGATGAAGCAATACCTGCAACGAGTTCTGCGCCGTATCGAGTATTCAACATTGGTAATGGAAGCCCGGTTAAGTTAATGGACTATATCTCTGCACTTGAAAAGTCGTTAGGTATTGAAGCCATTAAGAACATGATGGATATGCAGCCAGGTGATGTACATTCAACTTGGGCTGATACCGAAGATCTATTCAAGACGGTAGGTTATAAGCCGCAAACCAGTGTTGAAGATGGCGTCCAGAAGTTTGTTGAGTGGTATAAAGAGTATTATTTGAAAAGCTGAGAAGATTAAAAGCTAAGAAGGTCCTAGGGAAAGCAGGGCCTAGGCTTTAGGAAAGCTGATTCTAGGCTTTTATGTTGGCATTTATGCCATCAGCTCTTTTGGTATATGTATAATGTTGATGGGCTAAAACTTATAAAGCGGAACGGCCTGTGGCCTTACGGAACGCTTCGCTTACGGTTAAAGGCTGCGCTTCGAGGACGTGACTACGTCACTGCGAGAGCGTCACGTTGCGACTTCTAGATTCTAGGTTAAAGCTAAGAGGGTAGAAGCTGAGATGGAAAACGGCCCGGCCTCTTCGGCCTTACGGAATACTTCGTCTTTGCCTTTGCCTTTGCTTGTGATTCTTTTAAGCTTATACCGTCAGCGCATCGTTTTGTGAGTGAGCCTGTGAACGTTCCGTCTTCCGTGAGCGAAGCACCCTAGAATCTAGAACCTTCTTTAAACTTTAATAAACATGATGAAACTATTACCGACTTTAATTCCAGATGTACTGTTGTTCGAGCCGCAAGTTTTTGGCGATGCGCGTGGCTTTTTTATGGAAACCTTTCGTCAATCTGAGTTTGAATCTTTGTTTACTCAGGCTGGTTGCGTTTGCCCGACTTTTGTTCAAGAGAATATGAGCCGCTCTCAAAAACATGTGTTACGTGGCTTACATTACCAAGTGCTGCAAGCTCAAGGTAAGCTTATCCGTGTGGTTGCAGGTAGTATTTTTGATGTTGCGGTAGATATTCGCAAAGATTCAAAAACATACGGGCAGTGGTTCTCGCAAGTACTCTCGGCTGACAATAAGCTGCAAATGTATATTCCGCCAGGCTTTGCTCATGGGTTTTATACCTTAAGTGATTATGCTGACATTATTTATAAGTGTACCGATTACTATGCGCCTGAATTTGAGCAAACTTTGGCTTGGAATGACCCAGAGCTTGCTATTGATTGGCCAATAGAGCAGGGCATTGAGCCGATACTTTCCGACAAAGATAGAGTGGCAATGACCTAGCACTCTATACATTTCTTGTCGTTGTTCGTTAGTCTTATCTTTGTTGCTTTAGCGCTGTTTCTAATGCGCTAAAAGCACTGCCTCGATTTATCCCATCTTTCCCCCAAAATTGCTGGCTTACATCTTTATATACCTGTCTATACAGCTCTGTTTGCCCACTAATTGCTTGAGGTTGTAGCTGTTCAAGTAATTGCTCAAAACTTTCACATATTGGTGCAAACTCTGGCAGTTTGTTGGCGTATTCGTACATGTCGCGGCAATCTTGTAAGTAATCTTGCTCGTCAAAGCGGTAGAAACAGATTGCAGTATCAAGTGGCAACGCGTCGATAAATAGCGATGAATAATCGGTAATCAGTAGGTGTATTTGCCCTAAAATACCGTAAACATCTTCCAGATGAGAGATATTGACAATGTTCGGAAAGTCGACAAAGTCAGCAGCTAATGCAATCTCATTAGGGTGTAAGCGCAGCAGTAATATTTGATTATTTTGTACAAGGTGGTCTGACAATTTTTGCCAATCAAAAGCTTGTAAATATGGATTGTTTTGTTGCTTATTATCCCGCCATGATGGCGCATAAAGAATGTATTGCGGCGGTGTAACTGAACTGGAGTTTGTACCTGTCACTGAGTCATTTATTAGGTAACCTAAATCAGTTTGCTGCTTCGGATAGCTGTGATAGTAGTCGGTTCGTGGATTCCCCGCGCGCACTAACGCAGAGCTTTGAGTGTTATCTGAAGCTAGCTCTGTTGAATGCGCACCAATATTGGGGGGGAAGTCTGTAACACTGTCATTGATGTTGGTAGGGAACAGCCTAAAAGCACTACTGAAAATGTCATCCATCAGTGGACTCGGGCTTAACATTAAGTCCGGTTTGATAAGTTGTTGGTGACTGATTAACCATTGTTTAAACTGGTTAAGTCTGCATTGAGGATTAAACACCTCTGCCATTGGCCCATTATTGATATCAAACTCAATTTTTTTCATTGGTAAACCGTGCCACAAATTGATTTTGGTGGCACCGTTAGCAAACCATTGGTTTATATCACCAATGTAACTGTTGTAAAAATAGTACTTTGCACTGAGGCAATGGAATATCCCTTTTGGAGACCAACGATAATAGGCTTCTTGGCCGAATTCAGTCCGTTGGCGTACAACGTCTTTATTGCCGCTAATCCAAATGGCGCGGATAAATTGATTGTGTTGCCAATGTAAGTATAGATATTTGCTGTTATCGCTAAAGCTATCTTTATAGCTACCAAATACGGCTTTATGGTTACTTCGCGGAAAAACAGCCACTAAGGTATAAATTAGCTTTCTTACGCAGGCCTTTAAGTAATCCGTTACTTTTAATTTATGTCTTAGTGTTAATGCCATTATTCGCTTCTTTGTTATTTGTTTGCTTTATTATTGGGCGTACAGGGGTTATTTGTGTCCTGTATGTTTTCCTCTTGTACACGAGGCTTTTTAGCTAAACTGTTTTTGATTTCAGTCGATGAGATCTCACCAGTTCTGTCTAAGTAAACAACGTCACATAACAGACGCAGTTCGTCAAACTCGCCGCGCCAATCATCTCCCATCCCAAATACGCTTACGTCGTAGCGGCAAATATCTTTAGCCTTTTGATCCCAGCTGCTTTCAGGTACTACCATATCAACGTATTGGCATGCTTCGACAATCTCACTGCGCTGCAGGTAACTGAAAAAAGCCGCTTTGCCCTTTTTGGCGTTAAACTCATCAGTCGACACTGCCACAATCAGTTTATCGCCTAATGCTCTGAGGCGTTTAAATAAGCGAACGTGACCGTAATGGAATAGATCGAATGTACCGTAAGTGATAATTGTCTTCATAACGATATTCTCCTGTGCGCTATTGTTTCATTTTCTATGGCTAACATATTGTTAGTTAATGTTATTGCGGTTTAAATTCAAGTAATGTTTGCCTGTGTTTTAGTATGTTTTGCGGACTTAATAGGCGATAGTTTTGTGACCAACTTCATTAGCTGTTGCTTGGTGGTCAGCTGGGCAAACTCTGCTTCAATAAGTTGTTGTTCTTCTTCTGGAATGTTACTGCTATCTTGTAACTGCAGTGGGCCATATACCCCAAAAGCAGTTGACTGATCAGAATTGAGCTCCAACTGGTTCAGATTAAACAGGCTGGTATCAAGAGACTGAGTCGTTTCATTACTCTCTGATGCTGCTTGATTGGTTTGTTGTTTGTGCTCGTTATCCTTTATTATTTGTGCTGAACGCTTAAATGGATTACAACCTAGCAAGTTCAGTTTGCCGCGCACAACGAACATTAATTGAGGTAGCCGGCTGATAAATGGCGAGCTTAAATTTAGACGCCAGCTTGAATATGTTTTTGCATCAACGGTTAGTAATTCCGTATATAACGGCTGCTTACGGTTATGCAGTAATGCCGCGATTAATAATAAAGGGCTAATTAGCAAAGCGCTGATCAACATTACAAGAGCTATGGCTTGTTCGGTTGCACTGACTTCAGTGTTATCAACGTGAGAATTTTGGTTTCTTGCTAGCAGGCTTTTATCATCTAGCTTGATATAGCCGCCAGTATTAACTGAGATCAGTAATGAGTTGCAGATTATCGCATTGCTTACATTTAGGTTTTGGCCAACATAGCTGTCATCTAAAATAATGCAGTTTTTAAGGTTACAGTTTTTGTCGACTAAACAGTTTCTCCCCACCACGATGTTTTGCTGCATAGTAACGCTTTCATCAATCCAGCTATTATCCCCAATCACGCCCCAAGCATTTTGATTTCTTAGTTGACCTGTTTTAGTTTTTGCGCCGACATAAAAACCGCAACCTTGGCTTGCAGCACTTAAAAACCGACCTTGCGGACTACTACCAATCACTTTGGCGATTGCCATTGCCTGGTTTGCCTGTACGTAGTTATCTAAGCTGTTCAGCATAAAGCAGTCACCGTGCAGCACTTGGGTTACGCTATCGCAATGTATTTTTTCGATGAGTTGCTCACTAGGTGGCAATGGCCAATTCATTGCACTGGTGTGGGCCGCTGCCGCTGGTAACATCATTAGCCCTGCATTTTGATTATTGATTTTTGCTATGACTAAACTAGCGGGCATTTGTTGACTGAAAGCAACAAATGCCTTAATGCTTGGGCTACGCAGAATATCGGCGCGAGCCAGCAAGATAGATTGGGATTTACCAAGCGCCATTCGTTTGAGTACTTCAGATGCAAGCTCTTGCTCGCGACTTAAAAAGTAATCTACGCTCAAGCCCCAACGCTCGCCACTACCAATTAATGCTTTGAGTTGACTAACTTGAGTAGATACAACAAGCTTGACCTGTTTTACACCGGCCTCGGCTAAGTCTTCTAAGGTGTACTCAATAACACTTTTATTGCTAACAGGTAGTAATGCTGGGCAGTATAAGCTGTTTAAAGGCGTTAATTCTGCGCCATTACGGTTTGCAAATACGACTGCTTGCATAGGACGCTCCTTAGTATGCACCGCGGGCAAAAATCACCGCTGGAATAGTTTTTAGCAGTAGCCATAGATCGGCAACTAACGATTGCTTGTAGATATACTCAATATCAAGTTCTACTTGTTGCTCAAATGGAATGGTTGAGCGGCCAGATACTTGCCAAATACAGGTAATACCTGGTTTTACCGCGAGCCTATTACGGTGATGTAGTTTGTACTGTTCGACCTCTGAGATAAGTGCCGGGCGTGGTCCAACAAGCGACATATCTCCTTTCAGTACATTCCAAAGTTGTGGTAATTCATCGATTGATGTTTTGCGTATACAGCGACCAATAAATGTAATCCTCGGATCGGCTTTCATCTTAAAAGTTACGCCGCCATTCATTTCGTTACTTTCAGCTAGTGCTGCAAGTCGCTTATCGGCATTTTGGTACATAGAACGAAACTTCCACATGGTAAATGGACGGTTGTAAAGACCAGAGCGAGGTTGGCTGTAAAGCACTGGGCCGCGAGAACTCACTTTTATCGCTATTGCGGTTAGAGCAAAAATGGGGGCGAGTAACAATAGTAATATTGCAGAGCCAGCGAGGTCTAAACAGCGCTTTGCTGCTTTACTGCAGCGCATAGCTAAATCAAATTGTGCTCGGCGTACATTGGCTCGTTTACAATCAAAACTAGGCAGTTCTGCTTGGCGTCTGTATGCCTTGCCAAGTTGTGCTTGCAATTGGGTAGTTAGTTGCGCATCGGTTAAGGAAGCTCCTGGCTGCGTTTTGGCTTTTTGCGGCGTACTTTGTTGTGTTATACGCTTTTTAAGTTGACGGTTTTCACGCCATACACGGTACAAAAATACTGGATTGCCAACGATGTAGCGTTTCCACATTCTTTTAGGCTCTTGCAGTAATCTAAAAGTCCACTCCAATCCCATTTGTCTTAGCCACAACGGCGCGCGTTTAATCCGGTTTGAATAAAAATCAAATAGCCCGCCAACACCTATACCGATCGTGCAGTTAAGTTGCGATTTGTTTTGCGCAAGCCAAAGCTCTTGAGTTGGTGCACCCATTGCGACTAATAGTATGTCGGCATTGGCACTGTTTATTGCCTGTATGACTTGTTGATTATCTTGGCTGTTTGCTGCGGTGTTGAAATAACCGTGATGAGTACCCGCAATCTTAAGGTTTGGATAGCGTGCTTGCATATTTTGCGCAGCAGTTTGTGCCACATCTGCTGCGCCACCGAGCATATAAATTGATAGCTCTTGCTGTGCTGCAAGCTGGCAAAGCCTAGGAAACAGATCTGTACCATTTAAATTTGCTCGTAAGGCTTCGCCTTTACTTAAGCAGGCGACTCTCAACCCGATACCGTCGGCAAATATGCGCTGGCTTTGTTGTAGACATTGACGATAGTGTTCATTTTGCGTGCTGATATTTAGGCAGTCAGCATTAACAAAAGCGTATTGTTGCATGCCTGCAAATTCATTACTCGGAGTATGAGCATTTGATACTTTGGAACTAGGCAACTCAACATCTAGGGACGTGGTGTCTGCCGTGCCTTTTTGGCACTGCAGCAGGACCTCATTCAGCAGTTGCTGCATGGTCCAATTGTTAAGCGAGATCCCAAATAGTGAAATGGATTTACTCATTTTCGGCGTATTAGTAAAAAATAGCGCCATAGTGGTACGCAGTACAAGGCTTCTAATAATTGCCATAAGATAACGAGCCAAGCTGCTGTTCGCTTTAGCTAAGGCGTTAACGCCGTCTTCAAAATTTAAGCCCGTAAGTGCATTTAGCTGCTCCATAGACATCAAACCAGGTTTGATATTTGGGTTAGCTTTATGTTCGTCTGTAATAGGGGCTGTATTGATATCGGCTAAGACAAATTCTGCCTGAGCGCCAATAATAGCAATATCACCTTTGCTTAAATTGAGCAGTATTGGCAGCTTTTTGTACCAGCCGTTGTAGCTAAATTGCAGTAGTTCGATGATCTGCTCTGAATTACCTTTGATATAAACACTTTCAAATGCTGAGTTTGAGGTAAATAGACTTCTTAAATAGCCATAGACCATCAAGGGGCTCACGATAACGAGCGAAATAATCCCACTGACACAGTCAAAGCAACGAATGCTAAATGGTGTTCTAATCTTGCTAGCTGGGTCATTTGGCATAATCTTTCCTTCCATTTATTCAGCGAACGATTGCGGTTTTATTATTTCTGCCTAGTTATAACGGTACTTGTATATCAGTACTCATATGTAGAAATGCACATAGCTTGCCAACTATAAAATTTATTTAAATACAACAGCTTATCTTGGTTTGCTTATTCTTGGACCGGATGTTTTGCTAAATGAAGAAGCTATTTGCAACTTGCAAGGCAGGCTGCAAATAGCGTTTATAGGAGTTGGGGGTGAGTGAGTATGTAAAACTGAAAGGGGCTATTAACTATAAGCTAATAGCTAATAGTTAATAGCATTAATCTGTTTATTAAAGGGCTAGCCCTTAAACATTGGAATTATGTTTTAACAAATTTTCGCTCACACCATCTTTACTTATCCGTGCACTTTGAATTCGTCCCAGCACTGACTGCGCTGCCGATTCAATTTGGTTATAAATAGATAAAGGAAGTAACCTTAGCGAATAAGCTGCCGCCATAGTCGCTAGCGTTCGTCCAGTTTCTGCTTGAAGAATACTTGGACAAGTTTTTAGGGCTTGATGGAAGTGTTTTACTGCTTGTTGACCATTTTTATTACGAATAGCCTGCCTAGCAATATAACGTAATTGAAAAGCGCGCGCTTTTTTCTCGTATTGCTCAAGTAATCGGGGGGCATATCCACGGGCTTTATCGATCATTTTTTCCCACGACTGGTATTGCTTAACTAGATCTGCTGATAAGCCCTGCTCATTGAGGCGGTAGAAAGTTAAAGGTGCCGGGATCCCTTCTATTTGCCAATGAGTGGTTGTGATGATCCTTAACCAACACTCAATATCTTCAGATTGTCGGAACGTTTCGTCAAAGTAGCATAGGTGTCCTGTCGCACCGCGATACTGAATATCGCTTAAGGTCTCTTTACGTAATATTGGTGCTGAGCCGTTGCCGACAGGGTTTCTGCACAACAAGTGTTTAGCATCAATGCTATTAAGCTGCGGCATTTGATAGAACTGAGTTTTGTCGCCGTTATAATCCATAAAAAGAGAGCGTGAAAAACTGATCCCGACCTCTGGAGCACCATCTAGGTGGGCCACATGCTGCTGAAGCTTTTCAGCATGCCACATATCGTCAGAGTCAATAAAAGCGACATATCGACCTTTAGCGTGACGAATGCCGGTATTTCTGGCTGCAGAGAGTCCCTGATTTTGTGCATGATTGATAATCTGGATCCTAGGATCATCAAATTGTTGGCATAGGGCTAAGCTATTATCAGGCGAGCAATCGTTGACTAACAGTAATTCAAAATGAGTGAAGCTTTGAGCCAATACTGACGCGATAGCCTGACTGACAAATGCTTCAACATTATAAATTGGCATAACAACAGAAACGGTAACGGGCTGATTAGGGCGCTGGTAGTTGATCATAATAGCCTCCTGATAACGTTTAGTGCTTGGCTTGTGGTTAACTAGCACTTAGCGTTGGGTAAAGTAGTAAAGGTTGACTGTAAATAAACTGTTAGCGCGGGCATTAAAGCTAAATGAACCAGCAGAACACTCAAAGCAACGGCTTGTAATCCGAACTGACTTGCAAACGAAATAGCCATGATTAACACCAAGGTAAATGCACTGTTGCAGGCAAGGTTAAATTGGCTTTTGCCTATACTAATTAAATATTGGCTTGCTGCTTCGCCCAGTGGGCGAACTAGACCGCTTAAGCACAGTAAAATAAAGATTGGTAGCGCACCGGCATCGAGCCACTTTTGTCCATACACAAAAGGAACATAAATAGGTGCAAGCAAAGCCTGAAAACCGATAATTGGCAGAGTAAGTAACATGATGAACTTTAACGATTGAACATACTTATGTTGAGTATCACTCCTCTTGTTAGCGGACACTTGAGGATTTGGTGCATGTGTTGGTTTTTGTTTATTGGAACTTTGGCATAAGTAGGAATACAGCGCTGTGCCATAGCTTTGTACCAAACCTAAGCTGATCCCAAGGCTTGCATTAAAAGCGAAGAAGTAAACACCTAGCACTTCAATTCCAAGAAAATAACCCACTAAGATGTAGTCAATATTCTGCCTAAGTACGATGGCGAGATCACTAAGACCTACCTGAAAACCAAAACTCAATATTGCTCTAGCACGCAGTGAAATAAGCTGAGTGAATAAGTTAACTGATGGTAGCAATCGTTTGTACCAAACTGCAGTTGAAAGGGGCTGGCTGGTGGCATTTTCGGATGTTGTTGATACTGGTTCTAACTCTGCTCGCTCCAAAGGCACTGAGTTTAATGGCTTACCGCTCGATAAAGCCTTAGCGTTTGATAAAGTCTCGGGTAGGGGATTGCGATATCTATGAACCCCAATCCAAATAAATATCACAATTATCTTTGGCAAAATAATTGCCCAGATCCCTAACCCGAGTAAAGCGAATGCAGCGGTGAGTGCGCCATCAAATAATGTTTGCCAAAGTACTGCGCGGCCAACAATACGCATTTTATTAGCACGTAAGTTGATTGCAGCGTAAAGCATACCTAGTGGTAGTAATAAATAGCTTGTTGCCATAAGTATCATAGGAAGTATTAGCTGCATGTCATCAAAATAGATGGCAAGCGGCCAGCTGAGTAAGCTCATGGCAACGAAGGCGACAATTGCTGCCAACCAATTAACTTGGTTAGCAGCATGTAAAGAGTGTTTCAGTTGTTCATCATCCATTTTTATTAAGGCTGCAGATGAGATCCTGCGTGTAGGTGTACAGATGATTTCAAAACAAGTGAGAATAATGGCGACTTGACCGAAGATTTCCGGAGTTAGCAAACGGGCAATAATAATACTTGATACTAAACGAACGATACGACCAAGTACTTGTGCTGAACCTAGCCAAAAAAGACTTTTGCCTAAGACGCTGCTGAAGGATGTCGTAAGGGCATGCTGGTATTGCATTAAGCTTTGCATATATCCTCCGCAATTAGTTTCTATTGAGATGGTGACTCTAGTGGCACTGCATTTTTGCTTAAGCTTTAATGAGTGAGTAGGTTTGTGCACTAGATTTGTTTATTAGGTTTAATACAGAGTTCATGCCAAGTTTTTAGATAAACGCAATTTTAAATAACACTATGAAAATAAGCGCTTTATTGTTTGTGTAAGACACCGCTGTATTACTGTTGGCTTGCTAATTTAGGTTAATTGCAAATTGGTATTGCAAAATGCGAGTCAGATAGCTATGCACATAAAGTGAGTATTGATTGATGCAATATCGGATTAAGTTTCAAACAAGGCTTGCTTAACGCTGTTTTCAGCTAGGTAAGAAGTAAAAGGTAAAAGGTAAAAGGTAAAAGGTAAGAAGCCTTGCAGCCTAAACCATGCCGCTCAAACTACTTATCTGGCCGGCATATCATGGGGAAGTATTATCTTAGAGCACTTTGGTTTATTTGGGCTGGTGATTTGCGGATTTAGCCGCGCTTTATGGGCGATACCAATAACGATTAATCCAGGCCAAAACAGATAGGCTAAGATCTCTAAATTTTCGCCAAAGGTGTATAAAAATAATTGTAATAAAATGGCGACTGCAGTGGCCGATAACTTAGAGCCAAAGACGTTGCTGATAAGTGAAAGTAGGCTAACAAGCATTGGTAGAGCAAGCGCTATTGCGCCAAAAATACCTTTTACAAATAGTAAACCATACCAAGTATGATGCGAGCCAATCGGCATGTACTCAACAAGGTGAGGGCCGCGTTCCACAATACCGTGGCCCCAATATACAGCTTCATTGCTCCAGCGCTCAATGGCGATATTGGCGAGTTCCTGCCTTACTCGTGTAGAGCCCGCTCTGGCACTTTTAAATGCGTCGATACTCAGTTGAATTTTCTCTACTACTTCAATACCAAATATACCAAACAACAATAGGACTGGGCTGGCGATAAAGTATAACCAAGGGCTACGATGCAAGCGGATAAACATAAACCAAGACGCTAATAACAGATAACAGACCAACGCCAACCTAGATTGAGAGATCAGTACCATAGATAAGCTGCCTAAAATACCGTAAAACTTATAGTGTTTAGACTGCTCTTGGATTGAAAAGATAAAAAATAGATTTGCTACCATACCAAGTGCGGGGGCCCAGGGGGTAAATAAACGCCAGCGCGGCAAACCGCTTGCGGGATCGATCTCATACAAGCTGACACTAAAAAACTCTGGCCCCGGCCCGCCAATAATGCTTAGCGGTGAGGTATAAAGTGTACTGGGAGCCCCTATAGCCCAAGCGAGAATAAATATCGGTAATAAAAACAGTGTGTGTTTGCATACAATGCAGCAAGCGCGGTAAATGAGTTGTGGACGAATATTTAGCGATCCGAGTAGCGGAAAAATAGCCAATAACGCCCAGCCTTTTGCCCAACCTATGCTAGATTTTATCAGCTTAGCCACACCAAGCTCGTGAGTTAAGTGGCCAATAACCAGCGCCAGTAACATTACTGCCATGGCGATTATCCAAGTCGTTTGCGCTTTGCTTATGGGATACATTACTTTATCGACTGCGCGGCGCTTAACCATTCTTAGTAATAATATCCATGCAATGACGGGCGCAATAATGTACATGGCGCCTAATAGCCAAAACAGGTAAGTGCCGGTTATGGCACGCCAGACGATTACTTCGTCAGAATTTTCTGGAGTATAGGTTTGCGGATCCATAGCATCCCCATTCCTGCAATAATTGAAATTGAAGCGGCAAACCCGCCCACTAGCGCCAACAGGACTAATAAGTTGTCAGGTTTCTCAGGCAAACTCGGTGCAGCCATAAGTTGTAGTAGCGGGTAAGCTGCATAAATGTCGGATTTACCTATGTCCATTTTGGCTAAAGCCGAGGTAAATACTGCTGTTGCAACTTGGTGTTCACGCTGCAGATCTTCAAGTTTAGCAGCATCATCATTACTATCAGTAAAACGATGGTTCCAGTCATGGATCTGTTGAGTAAGTGTGTCTATTTGGTGCCTTAACCCTTCCGCTTCGGTATTTAGCGTCAGTAATTGTTGCATGAGTTGGGCTCTGCCATCCAAGTCATCGGCAGACAACATTAGCATGAGACGTTTGTCGGTATAGCCTAATAGCGTTTTACAGCGCTTGCTTAATGCACTTAAAATCGATGTTTGTTCATCGCGATAGGTCACCACTTTAGGGTGACGCTTACCAAAGCGACTTCGATACTCAGCCAAAGAGGCGGTCACACGGGTGTAGCTTATAAGTAACTGTTGAAACAGTTGATCGTTTTTCAGGGTTAATAGCCCAGCGGCCTGTTTGGGCGTAAGTGAAAGGTGGATTTCGAGCATTTTCTGGCTTGCTTTAACGCCTTGTAACTCAGACACTAAGTTAACTTTATTGTGTCTTAACCTTTCCATAGTTAATGCAAGTTCTTTAAATTGATCTAACGACACTAAACCATGTTCAGATTGGAATTCTAAGAGCTTCTCTTGAGTATGGCTGACTTTATTTGCAAAGCTTGCCATACCAACACGAATAGCATCTTCTCGCTGCTCGATTTCATCGCTTCTAAGCTCAGATAAGATGGCTTGCAAACTGTGATAATGCGCCCAGGCTTTTTGTTGAGCGGCCTTTGCTGATTGGGCTTTAATGCTAAATTGCATAATACCAGTTTGATTAGGCAGCTTGAGTTTAGGGCTACCAAATTCTCCAGCGGTTAATTGCAGCGTTTTGGCCGCACTTGCTAGTAGTGATTTACTGCTCGCGATAGTTTTATAGTTAATTCTAGGATCAATTGCGCTACTGGTGTAAGGCGATGTTGTAGAGCTATTAGCTTGACCAACACTGTCTAAGGTTACGTGAGCACCAGCACCAGAACCAGGTAAAATAAGTGTCCACTGGCTCACATAACGACTTGGGCTTGCAAAGATAAACAACAGCACTAATAACCAAATAAGCAGTATTAGTAATAGTGTTGCACGTAAATACGCTTGCTGCCTTTGCTTTACAGTTCGTTGACTACCATTAATAAAGTAGCGCTGAAGCCAAAGAAGTGGTCTGTAGGCGTGATTTGATTTCATGTTCGCCCCCTATTACTTAAAGCAATTCCAATAATGTTGCGGGAACTAATACTTCGGTAATTGAGCGAGCAATTTCTCGAATATTGGTGACGCGAGAGTCGTAACAAGCGATACCATCACCGGGCATTAAAATCGGATTCATCCCAGTTTCCCACGAATGCCTGATAAGCTCATCCATTGACCGTTCAATGACATCAACTTGTGCCGTTAGGGGGTTTTTGGTGATTAATAAAAGGTGTCTACTGGCGTTGGTTGATTGCGCACCACCAACGCAGTTAGCTGCTATAGCACCATTAAGTAAACGAGTACCATAAGGAAAACGCGTTGCATCTGTATCGACTGCTGATTGTGAGTTACTACTCGCGGGCTGAGTTAAGTTTGATAAAAAGACTCTAATACCTGGCGCGGTTATTTGTGATGGGCGTGCTAATGCATCATCGAAGTAATCGTGTTGCGGAACGTGGATATGATCGCCAGACATTAATGTCATGCTAGGTACTGGAAAACCGTGGATCACACCAGATAGATCAAGAGTAAAACTGTGCTGCTCACGAATAACGACAATCTCTGAAATATTGGCATCGGGGCGCACGCCTCCAGAAGCTCTTAGTGCGGCAGCAATACTTCTTTTAGATGCTTGGTCACCACTGTGATCGCCATCGTCATCAATAATTTCAATATCAGATTTTTTATTAATTTGATGTTGCCCTGGCTCAAATACACCGCCTGAAACGGTTATTTGCACCGGTGCCCATTTGAGTGGCGTAATACTGAGTTTTACGCTGTTTGCAAGCATAAATTGCTCATCTACAAGGTGCTGCTTAATCTTAGTTGATAAAGCTTGAACATCTAAGCCTTTAGCATGAATAGGCGCGAGATAGGGTAGGTAGATATAACCATCATTATTTACCTCAACCGTGCCGCTAAACTCTTCCCCATTGAGCACGCGCACTTTCAATCTGTCCCCCACAGAAAGGCGAATATTTTGCGGCAGATGCAGAGATTGTTGAGCTTGGCCTGTATACATCAGATAAGTGTTACCTGTCATATTGGTTAGCACTTGTGTTTGCGCCTGTCTTTTATCTGTTTTGCTGCGTAAATAGGGCGTGTCACGGTCGTAGAAGTGGCATTGTGTCATGTCGTTATTTTCTGCATCACACACAGCTTTTTGCTCTGGAGCGTGCGGCGTGACACACGCTGATAGCATGATTAACGGCAGCACAGCGATTGTCGTTTTAACAGCTGTGGCTAACTGTTTATGGTTTAGCTTTGCTAGGATGCTGTGATTGGGGTTCATAGCCTTATCCTCTCGTTTACTAATGCGACGACATAAGTGACGATCTATACAAGTCAGAGTGCACTGATTAAAGTAGCTCTTCTTCAGTTTCGTTACAGATGTACTCAATTGCAGCTGTTTCATCTTCATAAATTGCGAAAATTTGATGCAGGCGAGTTAGCTCAATTAACGATCTCACACCTGCTGTTGGTGATAGCAGCACAATATCGCCATCGAGCTGCTCAATACGCTTTAATGCCGAAATAAGCACTGAAAGACCGCTTGAGTCGATATATTCAACTTGGTGCAGGTCAATGACTAATTGAGTCATGCCCGCGTTGATTTTTTGTAGAATAGCCGCTCGGAGAGTCGGAGTCTGTGTCATAACGACCTCTAGCGGTAGCGTGACTTTACATGCGTTATGTTGTGGTAATTGAGAGAAGGTCATATTGCTATCCTTAAAAACGCCAAAGGCATTTTGCTTGATGAACTGAAATTTTCAGTTCTGATAGTTAGTATTTAGCAATTACGAGGCCAACTTTTAAATTATTGTTTTATATTGTTTAATTATGTTTTGGTATGTGTTTTTTTGATGTGATGTAATGGCATTTTGAATATGCGATGCAAAATGAATGAGTGCAAAACGTGTTTGAGCTTCGATGACGCTTTCTTGCTGAAGCGATTCAAAGCGAGGGGATATAGTAGTCGCAGTATTAAGAGTCTGAGTTCATCTTTTGTGGGAGCAAGTCGCGCTGAGTGCCTTTATAAACGCTGACTTTATCAGTTTTAGCTTTGACTCATTTACTCATTTGCTCTTTCAATTTCAAACTGGCATCAATTTGTATCCAAGAAACATAACTTAATAATTCATCTCTGCAGCAATTATATCGCTAGGGTTAATTGTAAGTGTGTGCCTGCAACGGTTTGCTGACTGCGCACGCTATCCATCCAGTTGTTGATTATCCATAGGCCGCGGCCTGATGATGCATCAGTCGCTGGGCATGATGTGGGTTGTAAAACCGTTTTGTGGGGCGAGTTATCAAGTAAATCTACAATCACTTTATGGCTGTCACAGTGGAGAATAACTATCATGCGTTTTAGGGACGGCGTTGCATGTTCAAACACATTGGCGATAGCTTCTAATGTGCAGGTAATGATCTTAAATCGTGTGCTATCTGCAACTTGGTTTTGCAGCATAAATTGATCGATCTCTTTGCTAATTGAGTGACTCTGCATCACGTTCCTATCTAGGTTAAGTTGTAAGCTATTCATGTTTGCTTATCCTTTTATCACTTGTTTTATTAGAAAATATGCGTGTATCACTACTATCTTCACACTGCGATCTTCTCACTATTGCTGCTGCCGAGTATTAGCTGGTTGTGAGCAACTTGAGATCAGCATCAGAGAAATGTCATCTTGGGCTTGTTTCTCTTGCCACAAATCTGCGCTATAGCTTAAAAAATGCAATAGTTGCTCGGCAGGTAACTTTCTAGCTTCATTAATATTTTTTAGTAATTTTTGCTGGCCAAAGCACCCATATTTGCTATTGCGGCATTCGTAAATTCCGTCAGAGTAGAGTAATAGCTGGCTCTGTTTCGGTAAGTTAACGCTATAGCTTTGATACTGATACTGAGGATCTAATCCAATGGGTAACTGGTTATTTGTGCTATTTTCGCTAACCTCTTTGTTGCTAGCTGCACCGTAGTTAAACTCATTATTTACCAAGTCATTATCATCAAGAAAGTGAGCTGCTTGCTGTGTTACAACGATAGGTGCTGGATGGCCAGCATTAACTAACTCAACAGTATTGAGTTTGGTATTGATTATGCCGATGAGCAAAGTTGCAAAGCGGCCTGCTTGCTGTGGATCATCAAATTGTTGGTTTATCTGGTTAACTAAGCCGCAAATATCGCCTGTTTGCCAAGCATTTTGGTTTGGGGATAAATAATGGGCTAGGGTAAAGCTCAGCATTGATGCAGCGGTGCCATGCCCACTGACATCAAGTAGGTAAAATCCAATACGATGCTCATCTATTTCAAAGCACTGAAATAGGTCACCGGCTAACTCTTGTGCAGGTTTAAAGGTGGTGTTGACTCGCCAGCCTTGATTAAGCTGGTTGTTTTGTGGAAGCAATGCCTGCTGCAACTGAGCTGCACTGTGTAGATCTTGTTTTAGCGCTTTAAGGTATTCTTGTTCTTTAGCAAGTAACAAGTTCAACGTTTGATTATGAATAGTTAATTGCTGCTGCATTTGTATTATTCTAAGTCCAGCCAAGACCCTTACTTTTAACACTCCTGCGTGAAAAGGCTTAGAGACAAAGTCATCGGCTCCTGAGTTTAGCCCTTCGATAATGCTGTCATTTTCATTCTTACCTGTGAGTAAAATAGTATAGGGCGGGTTGTTGTTTGATTTAATGGCTTTGCACAGCTCGATTCCGCTCATATTTGGCATCATCCAGTCGGTAATTAACATATCAACTTGATGAGACTCTAGGTAATTAAGGGCATCTTTAGCATTGCAAAAACTGCTCACCTTATGATTCAAGGATCTTAATAAATTTGCGAGTAGTAGGCGCTCGCTGTCGCAGTCCTCTACTACTACGATAGTCTGCTGTTGAGTGCATTGTTGCCTCAGGTTTTGAGTTAATGACATATGCTGGCTCACTTTTTAAGATTGAAGCAGTTAAGTTAATCAGTTCATTCAGCGCTAGTTATGGATCTTGACGAATGGCTGAATCTTAATACACGATGTCTCGGTACTGTGCGTTTCAATACAGTGCGTCTCAATAAGGGGCTTTCAATTCGAGATACCTTAATACGGAAAATAGCAAAGTGTGTGCCATACAGAGGTGTTGTCGTTTGTCATCTGTTTTTATTAGCTTTTTATTGATTACGTCATACCACATGTGTTTGGCAAACTTTGATTTATGCGACAAGATGCAATTTGATTCGCAAAATGAGAATGAGGTATAAATTTTGTTGAATAGTGATCACAGCGGCGTGTAGGCGATAGCGGTTGGACTTAGCCGTTGGACTTTTCAGCTTGCTATGACTCGCTCTGCATACCAATTAGCTATTAGGCATTGTTGTTGATAGGTGGGTAACTGGTGGTTTAGTGAGTTATTTAGAGGAATTACGGCAACTAACAGATTTGAAAGCTAAACTTATTAAATTGATTCGAAGAAACCCGCAAACATACTTGGGGGACGTTCAATCGAGTAAGCAGAATCAACACTGCTTATTGGGCTGCTATCAAAAATTATATACATAATCGGGTAGGTAGTTTATTGATAACAGAACATAGACAGTCGAGGAGTAGTTAAACATGATAGATGAAACCATTTTAAATGAGTTAACTAGCATGCTGGGCGAAGAATCAATACAAAGGATGTTGATTGTTTATACAACCGAAGTAGAAGAGCGTTTGCAGGTTTTAGCGCAGGTGTTGCAAGCTTTTGAGTCCGGTAACGCTGTTGATTTTGCTGAAGTGGAAATTCAAGCTCATACCCTGAAGAGTAGCTCTGCAAGTTTTGGTGCTATTGAGTTTTCATCTCAAGCTGAAATACTTGAACATGCAGCTAAAGCACATGATCTTAGCAAAGTGGTAGATCAGCTCGGTGTTGTTAACGACGTTGGCACTAAAACACTTAGCTTTTATTCTCAACGTCTTGCACCCCAAGGCTGAATACGGTTTACTGCTACTATTAGCTAACGCAAGTTCAATGTTGTGTACCCTAAACTCATAATACAACTCGTTGAACATTAGATGTAATTATCAATAGGCTGATTTATATGGATATAACAAGCTCATTTACCACATTACTTGTAGAAGACAGCATGTCTTTAGGTGCGCTTTACACGGAGTATTTACGCGCAGATGGTGGTAGGGTTACTCACGTTAACCATGGTGAGGATGCTTTAAACGAACTGAAGCAGTGGCAACCTGATCTGCTGGTACTTGATATTCAATTGCCTGATATGTCAGGGATGGATATTTTGGCGGTTGTGCAAAAACAATACCCCGATGTTACCGTTATAATGATCACCGCTCATGGCACTATCGATATTGCGGTGGATGCAATGCGTTCAGGAGCTTTTGATTTTCTGGTTAAGCCCTTTGATGCTAAGCGACTTTCTATTACGGTTCGTAATGCCCTTAAACAACGCCAATTAGTTAATTTAGTTGCTAAGTATGAAAGTAGTCTGCCTAAACCACGCTTTATGGGGTTTGTTGGCGAGTCTTTAGCCATGCAAACCGTTTATAAAACGATTGATTGTGTTGCCAACAGTAAAGCCTCGGCATTTATTGTTGGCGAAAGTGGCACGGGTAAAGAGGTGTGTGCCAATGCCATCCATCATGCAGGGCATCGATGTGATGGCCCTTTTGTTGCGTTAAACTGCGCATCAATTCCTAAAGACTTAATTGAAAGTGAGATTTTTGGTCACACCAAAGGCGCCTTTACTGGCGCGGTTGCCAACCGAGATGGCGCTGCAACGCGAGCGCATAACGGTACCTTGTTTCTTGATGAAATTTGCGAAATGGATCTTGAGCTGCAAAGTAAGTTACTCCGATTTATTCAAACAGGTGTGTTCCTGCGTGTTGGTGGCACTAAAGAAGAGAAAGTTGATGTTCGATTTGTCAGTGCGACAAACAGGATCCCTTGGGAAGAAGTCAAAGCAGGGCGTTTTAGAGAAGATTTGTTTTATCGATTACATGTTATTCCTATTGAATTACCACCGTTACGTGTACGTGGTAAAGATATTCTGCTACTCGCTGCTAACCTACTTAAAGAGTACAACAAAGAAGAAGGTAAGAAGTTCAAAGGTTTTAGCTCTGATGCTAAGCAATGCTTAAAAAATTACGCTTGGCCTGGGAATGTGAGGCAACTACAAAATGTGATCCGTCAGGTTGTAGTGCTAAATGATGGAGAGCTGGTAGAACTGGATATGTTGCCGTTACAGTTAACTGCAGCTGAAACAAAACAGGCTCACAGTAAACCTCAACATGAACTGCAACCTCAAGCCCAATATCAGTCTCAACCTCAGCCCAAAGAGAGTTCCTCATTTATAGGCAACATTGAGCAAGGTGGCGCTTATAGTTCTTCTCAACAAAAGCTTGATGAAAATGCAGTTGGCGCTAAAGATAATGAGATTGAGCCATTATGGTTAACCGAAAAGCGTACCATTGAAGGTGCGATTGCACGCTGTGATGGTAATGTTCCTAAAGCGGCTGCATTACTGGATATTAGTGCCTCAACAATTTACCGTAAACGTCAAACATGGGAAGAGTTAGAAAATAGTTTAACCACCAGCTAAATCGGCCGATAAAAATATGCTTGTGTTTTAGGTAAGTGATAGAGCTATATTGATCAAAGGAGTAGACTTAGCGCTACTCCTTTTTGCGTTAGAAATGAGGTCAAAATGAAATACCTTGTTGATACCCATACTCATACCGTTGCTTCCACCCATGCCTATAGTACCTTGCAAGAATATATTGCAATGGCTAAACAAAAAGGCATTAAGCTGTTTGCTACAACAGATCATGGCCCTGATATGGCCGACGCTCCGCATTTTTGGCATTTCGTAAATTTACGAGTGATCCCAAGAGTGGTTGATGGCGTTGGGGTTTTACGCGGGATTGAAGCTAATATAAAAAATGAACAAGGTGAAATAGACTTCTTCGGTGACTACTTAGCTGAATTAGATATTGTTCTAGCGGGATTTCACGAACCTGTTTTTGCACCTGTTGATAAAGCAACTCATACCCAGGCATTGCTCAACTGCATAAAAAGCGGCAACGTTGATATAATCACTCATCCAGGTAACCCAGCTTATCCGATAGATATTGAAGCTGTAGCTAAGGCTGCGGCAGAATATAATGTCGCTCTTGAAATTAATAACTCCTCATTTTTAACTTCGCGCAGGGGCAGTGAACATAACTGTTTAGCAATAGCCAAAGCGGTAAAAAATGCTGGTGGATTATTAGTGATGGGCTCTGATTCTCATATCGCTTATAGCTTAGGTGAATTTGAACAGGCAATTAGCATCGTTGAGCAAGCAGAATTTCCGCAAGACCGCTTACTTAATCGTTCACCAGAAGCCTTGTTATCGTTTTTGTCGGCTCGTGGTCATGGTGCGCTTGATGATTATTCGGTGCTGGTTGAGGAATGATGTTGTGGTTTATGCATAGAGATAGGCTAAAGTGCGAATATTAATTACAGGAGCGGGTAGTCAGCTCGCACAAGCTTTGCTTTCAATCGCTGAGTTACCTCTCTGCCATAAGATGGCTGAGCATACTGCTACGCAGCGATTATTGATTAACTTATTACCAGAAGCTAAAGACTGTGTTTCAGCAAACGATGTTGTAAAAGGTTTCTTCAAAGAGCAACTGGATATTTGTTGCGTCGACTCAATACGCATTGCTTTTGAACAATTTAAGCCTGATTTTGTGGTTAATTGTGCGGCCTATAATGCTGTTGATCTTGCAGAGATTGATTCGGAACATGCCATAGCGATTAATGAAAATGGGCCGAAATTACTTGCACAAGAGTGCTTGGTACGCAAAATCAAGCTAGTGCATATCTCAACGGACTTTGTATTTAATGGCCAATTGTCTCGTGCTTATAACGAGCTCGATGCTACATCACCTTTATCTGCATACGGTAAAAGTAAGCTCAATGGTGAGTTTTGGGTTAATCAGATCTTAGGCTCTGATGCGAGCATCATTCGTACCTCTTGGTTATATAGCTGTAGGGGAAACAACTTTGTTAAGACGATGCAGAGACTGTTTGCAGTTAAAGACGAACTTTCTGTTATCAATGATCAAACAGGTAGCCCGACTTGGTGTGAAGCATTGGCTGTGGTTATTTTCCAACTCTTGAAACAGCTTGGAACCTCTTGCCAAATCAGCAAAGAGTTAGGCATGGAACAGGGCTCAGAATTAATTACGGCAACAGTAGAAAATATAGCGCCCAATTTGTACCATTATGCGGCAAGTGGCAGCTGTACTTGGTTTGAATTTGCCAAACAGATCCAACAACAGATGAATGTGCACTTCAGTATAAATAGTAAAGAGAGATTAGAGTGCAAGCTTGAACCTATAAGCACAGATTTGTGGCAATCTTGGCATCAACACACACTCGCGAAAAGACCAGCACAGAGTGCTTTATGTGCTGATAAAATACGTGGCAGATTAGCGTTTAGAGAGCAAAGTCTCCTGTTTGCGTCATGGGAATTGCAGCTACAGGCAATGCTGCAATATCAAGCGGCAATAAAAATCTGATTGGTATTGCTGCTCAGGCAAAAGAATGTAGAAAACAAAAAGGCAAAAGTCGTGGCGACTTTTGCCTTTATTTTTATGCTAACTGTATCGAGATTGTTTGCGACTCCATACTCAGATCAACCCCTTAATAAGTGCCGACAACTAAAGCCCGCTAAATAACAATCGCTACGGAAGTTATTATCGTCACTCAACACGCTTAAAAGCTGCGTTCCCAGCCTGCATAAATAGTTGTATCCCAGTCGTTACCGCCTGAAGTTACATATTTGCTGTAACCAACTGTACCGCCAACTTTCAAGGTGCCTTGATATAGTGGTCTATGGTAACTGGTATCAAACTGATAAACGCGCTCGTATTCACCCGGCGATACAGGATTACCACCAGATGGATTTCCTGTATCAGTGCCGTCAGTGTTTAGTCTTAACCAACGGAACTTATTAGTGATATTTTGACCGCCACCTAGCTGAGTAATACCTCCAACAACCAATGTTGTGGCGTCATTGTCGTAGGTGCTACCTAAGCTTTTACCGTAATAGCGGTAACCATCTTGATAAAAACCATGCTCATACAAGCAGTTGTAATAACTTGAGTCAACGCCACAAGCTACTTGGGTATCAGAGTATTCAACAAAAACACGGGTATTAATATTGGCTAAAACAAAGTCAACACCGCCCATATTGGCAGAGTTAATCAGCTTGTTTTTACCATTATGATAGTCTTCATGAATGCGCTCATAGTAAATGCCATAAGGAATACCAAACGCAGTATCAGACCAGCGGAAGTCATAACCGGCTAGCAAGTTTTCTTTACCGTCAATACCTGTTACGCCGCCGTTGAATAGGCCATCCCACCAATCACCTAAGCTATTACCATAACCTTCACCGCCCCATTGCATGGTCCATGAGAAGCCCACCTCCAATTGTGAAATGGGTCTTAATGTACCGCGAGCGCCCCAATGTTTTGCATCAGGAACATGGCGTCCGCTTTCCATTTGGCTAAATGCTGTGGTAAATGTCCATGGGCCAATCCAGTTTAACCAAGGAGTCTCAAATGCTTGGCTGTTGTTACGTGAAAAGGTCACTCCAGGCATAGGTCTAGCGTTGGTGGTTTGAATTAATCCACTATCCCAGCCTGGTCCCCAGAACTTTTGCTGCGCACCTGCGCTGACAATCCAGTTACCTAGCATCACGGCGGCAAAGCTATCATCTAAACGGGTACTATTACCGTCTATTGGATCGTAATGGTAGCTGGTAGATAAGCGCCCGCTAAACCAATCTTTAGTGATTTCAGCAGAGACTTCAGCTTCAGCCTTATCACGATAGTCTTGACCAAAGCCTATAAAGCGTGTGGTGTCAGAACCGCCAGCAAGTTTGACTTTTGCACTCATGCCACGGTGATCTTGCAGATAGGCTTGGTTAACTCTATCAAATGCATCACGCTGAGCATTTGATAGAGTGCTTTGATCTGCTTTATCCATATCTTGCTTTAAGCCATCCCACATTAGCGGGTAGGTTGTAATCGGCTGCACGATAACGCCCGTATCAGATAACAGCTGAATATCGGCTCTAAGTGCTAAGTCAGTTGGCTCTACCCACCAAGCAGCATGCACTGATTGACTCGCGAGTAGTAATAATCCAGATAATAATTTGAGTTTCATGGTATTCCCTTTGGTAATTGGGTGCATTTTAGAGGATTTAACTGCTAGCGGATAGTCGGCTTAATCGTTAATTTGCCACAAAATGTGACATATCAAGAATTTGATTTATAACGGGGAGAATTTATTGGCGGCATAATTAATTGAGGCTTAAAAGTCTTTATTTTTATGCGAGTTAGCAAAGTATGTTCTATTTTTAACAGTAGTTATTTACCTGTTGGTCGCAATTGGGGCCACTTTGATGGTCCCATATAACTGTTTACAAGGAATGTTGACATGTTAACTGCTGCTTTTGCCTCTCAGTCTTGCTCTTTCTTACGTAAAATTAAGCTACTAAGTTGTACTTTTTTACTCACTTGCGGCTGCAGCTCTGGTCATTCAGAGCCGTCTCAGGCTAGCGAGAACACAAGCCAAAAAATCAGCATATGGCCCGAGCTCAACTTTGAGGTTAAACCCGATAAACAGCTTGAGCAAAAAGTAGCGGATTTAGTGAGTGAGATGACATTAAAGCAAAAGGTCGCTCAGGTGATACAACCAGAAATTGGTGACTTTACCCTTGAGGATATGCGCGAGTACGGTTTTGGATCATATCTTAATGGCGGTGGCTCATTCCCTAATGGTAATAAACATCTGTCAATTAATGATTGGGTGACATTTGCTGAAGCCATGTATCAAGCATCTATTGATGATGAGCTCGATGGTTCGAGTATTCCAACTATGTGGGGCACAGATGCTGTACATGGACACAATAATGTCATTGGCGCGACTTTGTTTCCACATAATATCGGTTTAGGCGCTGCTAATAATCCTAAATTAATTGAGCAGATTGCCACGGTTACAGCCAAGGAAGTTAAGGTAACCGGTATAGATTGGGTATTTGCACCTACGGTTGCTGTAGCAAGAGATGATCGCTGGGGACGTACTTATGAGAGCTACTCCGAAGATCCCAATATCGTTAAGTCTTATGCCAGCGCCATAGTTAAAGGTTTACAAGGGGACGTAAATGAAGATTTCTTGTCTGAATTGCGGGTGATTGCTACCACAAAACATTTTTTAGGTGATGGTGGCACGCTTAGTGGAATCGACCAAGGGGATAACCTTGATTCAGAGCAAGCATTATTTGATATTCATGCTCAGGGGTACATATCAGGTTTAAGTGCTGGTGCTCAAGTGGTAATGGCATCATTTAATAGCTGGCAAGGCACCAAAATTCACGGCAGTGAATATTTGCTAACTCAAGTGCTCAAGGAAAGGCTAGGGTTTGACGGTATTGTAGTCGGTGATTGGAATGGCCATGGTCAAGTTGCTGGATGTAGCAATGAAAGCTGCCCTGAGGCATTTAACGCCGGACTTGATATTTATATGGCACCAGGTAAAAGCTGGAAGCCACTTTTTGACAACTTAGTTGCGCAAGTCAAAAGTGGTGAAATTGCCATGCAAAGACTTGATGATGCGGTAAGCCGGGTGCTTAGAGTAAAGTTCCGCACTGGTCTATTTACCAAGCCAAGTCCTGCAAATCGTCAATATGCTAATCAAGCGGAGCTTATCGGTGCTAATGAGCACCGTGCTCTAGCAAGCCAAGCGGTTCGAGAGTCCTTGGTGCTTCTTAAAAATAACAATAACTTATTACCCTTGTCAGGCAAACAGATTGTGATGGTTGCGGGTGATGGCGCAAATAATTTAGCGAAACAAGCTGGTGGCTGGTCGGTGAGTTGGCAAGGTAGCAGCAATCAAAATAGTGATTTTCCTGATGCGACATCGATATTTTCAGGGATCAAAGCGCAAGTTAATCAAGCGGGTGGTAAGGCGTTTCTAAGCGTAAACGGCCGTTATGCAATTAAGCCGGATGTGGCGATAGTGGTATTTGGTGAAGAGCCTTATGCTGAAGGCTACGGAGATTTAGATAATCTTGAATATCAAAGGGGCGACAAGCGTGATTTAGCTTTGCTGAGAAGGCTTAAAGCCGCGGGCATACCGGTTATTTCAATTTTTATTAGTGGTCGGCCGCTATGGATTAATGCAGAACTTAATGCATCAGATGCGTTTGTAGCTGCTTGGCTGCCGGGAAGTGAAGGCGATGGTATTGCTCAAGTGTTGTTTAGGGATAGCGCCGACAATGTTCAATTTGATTTTTCAGGCAAGTTATCGTTTTCTTGGCCCAATCATCCTGAGCAAACGAGGCTTAATATCAATGATACTGACTATAAGCCGTTATTTTCCTATGGATACGGCTTAAGTTATCAAGGCAATTATCACAACAACTACCAAAACAATGTAAACCTACCTGAACTTGAAGAACAGTATGTTGCTGCAACTAAAGCTCTAACGCCATTAACTATTTATGATGGCAAAGCGTATAAGCCTTGGCGGCTGAATATTAAGCCGCAGTCATCTAACCATGATGAGTATGGTAGCAGTACTAAAGCTAGGCGCGTCAAAGGTGTAATGCTTAGCTTGGCGACTTATCAGACACAAGCTGATGCGTTAACGATAGACTTTGAGGGGAATGCTAAAGCCAAGATGAGCTTTAAAAGTGCTTTCCCACGAGATCTACGTTCTTATTCTGAGCAAGAGAGTATGCTGAGTTTTGCTGTCAAACTAGATAAATTACCGAGCGCTCAAGTGCAGTTGATTATGCAGAGTGATAAATATGGCAAAAAGGCTGTTGATATTACTCAGGCATTGAAAAGCCTTTACCGTAAAGGCTGGCAGACGATGAATGTTGACTTTAACTGTTTTATTAAACAGGGGATGCATTTTGCTGATATTAGTTCGCCATTTGCCCTTAAAACTAAAGGGCAATTAGTCATGGATATCGCAAAGATACAATTGAAAGAAGCTTCTTGGGGGAAGAAAGGAGATGACGATAACAATGAAAATGCGGCTACGGTCGAGCAGTCTGTAAATATTCAGTGCACTAATGTGTTGTAGGTTCTACTTAGTGTTTCTATTTCGCACTTAGACTTCGCACTTAGAGTTGTTTTGATGGGGCGGAGAACACTAGTCATGCTTATACTGTTTCATTTATAAAGTGGCATTGATACAGCTCTTTTTATAAAGGTGTGTTTGTATAAGTCTGACAATGAAAGTTTATTCTTAATTTTGCATGAGACAGAGGCTAAGTATCAGAGTTTATTTACGCTATTTTTTGTGGCTATTTTTCATTGCTGTACTTGGATATGCTTTTGCTGCTTTCCATAATAACTCTGCGGCTCTTGTAAATGAAACTAACGTTTCTGCAATGGATAGTGATTGGCAACTGGTTTGGCAAGATGAGTTTAATGGCAAACACATCGACCTTACTAAATGGAGCTTTGAGTATAACTGCTATGGCGGTGGTAATAATGAGCGCCAATGCTATACAGATCGCGCTGAAAATGCCTTCGTTAATAATGGACACTTGCATATTGTAGCGCGGCTAGAGTCATTTACTGGACCAGTTCTGAAAGATGATCATTTGCTTTATCAACGCAGTGATGTTTCTGTCAGTAAACCCTTTACCTCTGCTCGAATGCGCACGGTATATAAAGGTGATTGGTCGTATGGTCGGTTTGAGGTTCGGGCGAAATTTCCTAAAGGTCAGGGAACTTGGGGAGCTGTGTGGATGTTACCCACTGATTGGCATTATGGGGAATGGTCTGGTTCCGGTGAAATAGACATTGTAGAAGCGATTAACTTAGGTACGGCTTCAGATAGAGCAGGAGCCTTGAAAGGTGAGCTTGAAACACGAATACACGGAACACTGCATTATGGTCAGCCTTGGCCGAATAATGTCTACTCTGGCCAATCATTTCAGCTGCCTAATGGGCAAAGTCCCGCAGCAGGTTTTCATCTATACGCATTGGAGTGGGAACCTGATGAGATCCGCTGGTACGTTGATGGCATTCATTATGCCACTCAAACCTCAAAGACTTGGTTTACGCAAACCATCATAAAAGAGCAGCATGTCTTAGCCAAGCAAGATGCGCCTTTTAATAAACGATTTCATTTACTGCTAAATTTAGCCGTTGGCGGTGATTGGGTTGAAAATGCCAATGATAAAGGAGTTGATCTGGAGGCATTTCCTCAAACGTTGTTGGTTGATTATGTGCGTGTTTACCAAAAACAAAACTAGCAAGCTGTTGCTAACTTAATAACTGTTGTGGAACCCCTTAGTTAAACACTGGCATTTATTGTTTAATACTCCTCCTGAATATTAAAAGATAGATTTAGGCTGCTGTTTAAATATTAGATGTTTACGATTGATTAAGCTTAGTTTTTTTTAGTCATTGAATGAACAATTGGTTATTAATTTTAACTGTTAACTACTGGCATAATAGAGTGGATGACTAATAAATATTAAAGAGAGCTTTAATGACTACTCCTATGTTTAAACAAGAATGGTTAGAGTCCGCAGTTGCTATTGCACTAGAAGCTGGTGAGCAGATTATGACTGTTTATGCCAGTGATGAATTTGGCGTTGAAACTAAAGATGATGCTAGCCCTGTTACAGCAGCAGATCTTGCGAGTCATGAAGTGATAGTTAAACGATTAAAGCTGCTAACCCCTGATATTCCTGTTATGTCTGAAGAGTCGACAGATATTGACTGGAATGAAAGACAGCACTGGCCTGCATATTGGCTGATAGATCCTCTTGATGGTACCAAAGAGTTTATTAAGCGTAATGGTGAGTTTACCGTAAATATCGCTTTCATTGTTGGAGATAGAGCCGTTGCGGGTGTTGTATACGCGCCTGTTCTGGATAAATGTTTTTATGGGGCAATAGCACGCGGAGCTTGGGTTGAGCACGCTGGAACTAAGCAACAGCTTTGTAGTGCTAACAGTGATTATGACGGAGCGCCGCGAATTGTCGGCAGCCGTTCGCATATTAGCCCGGGGTTAGAGGCGTATTTACAAGATACTGGTGAACACCAAATGAAAAGTGTGGGGAGTTCGCTTAAGTTTTGTTTGTTAGCTGAGGGAGAAGCTGACATTTATCCACGCTTAGGGTTAACGAGTGAATGGGATACTGCAGCTGCGCAAGCTGTTTTAGAAAGTGCTGGTGGTAAAGTTGTACAATTTGATACCGGAAAGCGCCTTGATTACAACCAAAAAGAAGATATATTAAATCCGTATTTTATTGCTTACGCCCCGCATTGGCAGGCTTGTGATTAAGTGAGATTTATGGCTGATAAGTGTCATTTTTATCATAGTCAACCGCTTCATCAGGCTAATATCTTTGATTGCTGAATGCATAAGTATATCGATGTATAGTCACAAGTAATGATAAATCAGTTTAAAACTAAAGGCTTACTTGATGTTGAGTAACACTTAAGGATGAGACAATGTTAAGGATTGGTGTTGATCTTGGTGGAACCAAAACTGAAGTGGTTGCTCTTAACGAGCAGGGCGAAGAGCTCTTTCGTAAGCGTGTCGCAACTCCTAAAGAGTATGTTGCAACCCTTGACGTTATTGAGGCGTTAGTCTTTGAAGCTGAGTCAACACTTAATCAAAAAGGCACTGTTGGCATAGGCATTCCAGGCGTTGTTTCACCTTTTTCTGGTTTGGTTAAAAATGCTAATTCGACTTGGATTAACGGTCACCCACTTGATATCGATCTAGGCAGGCGACTAAGTCGTGAAGTTAAGGTCGCTAATGATGCTAATTGTTTTGCAGTATCAGAGGCAATTGATGGTGCTGCTGCAGGCGAGTTTATTGTATTTGGTGTGATCCTCGGTACTGGCTGCGGCGCTGGGATTGCTATTAACGGCAAAGTACATGGTGGTCAAAATCGTATTGCAGGTGAATGGGGCCATAATCCACTACCTTGGATGGATTCGAGTGAACTAAACTCAACTCAATGTTTTTGCGGCAATAATGATTGTATTGAAACCTTCGTGTCAGGTACTGGGTTAGTTCGTGACTACAAACTTGCTGGTGGTCAGGCTGAGAGTGGTATGGAGCTTTCGCTAAAAATCGACGCAGGTGAAAAGCTAGCAAGATTAGTATTTGAGCGCTATATCGACCGACTGGCGCGTTCTTTAGCTCATGTTATTAATATTCTCGATCCAGATATGATAGTTCTTGGGGGGGGGATCTCTAATATCGATGAGCTATATCAGCTTTTGCCAAAAGCTCTGCCTAAATATGTTGTTGGTGGTGAGTGCCGTACACCTGTTGTACAAAATATGTATGGTGGTTCTTCCGGTGTTCGTGGCGCTGCTTGGCTTTGGCAAAGCTGAAACCTTTCACATTAAGCCTTTATCGAGATAAAGCAGCGAATTACAGATATCATTGCATGCTACACTTGCTTTGATATTTATCGCTTTGGGCTTCCACTTTTATGTTCTGGTTAAAAAAAATTGTTTCTCAGCTATTTATGCCAATACCGTTAGTATTATTTATTTTACTATTGGCTTTTATTGTTATCCGCAATCGTCAGCGTAGTCGCTTGTTATTATTTATAGCTGCTAGTCTTTTAATCATATTAAGCAGTGGTTGGGGCAGTAATGCACTGTTGAAACCACTTGAAAACAGTTATGTCGTGAACAATTCACCTATAGAACAAGGTTGTCTGGTGATGGTTTTAGGTAGCGGTCATGATGAAAACCCAAGTTTAACTGCGGTTCAGCAACTCTCAACAACCGCATTAGCGCGGCTTACTGAAGGGCTTAGACAACTGTCGTTAGGACAAGATTGTAAATTGGTCGTTAGTGGTTGGAGTGGTGGGCTTGCAACCCGCTCCCACGCCGATGTTATGTTTGATGCTGCTGTTGAGCTAGGTGTAGACCCAAGCGTGATCATCAAGTTTCCTCTCGCTAAAGACACCATTGAGGAAGCGCAGTTTATGCGCTGGGAGGTAGCAGATGCGCCTTTTAGATTGGTGACGTCAGCGAGCCATATGCCAAGAGCCATGGCTATTTTTGAAAATGCAGATCTAAATGTCTCAGCTGCGCCGACTGATTTTGCACAACGACAGACATATTGGTGGCGCTTTGATGCCATGAGTTTATTAAATTCACAGCGGGCAATTCATGAGTATTTAGGCTTAGCTTGGTTTAAGATTAAACATCAAGGTAGAACTGCTACGGAAGCGAGCAATAATGTTAATAATGATGAGAGCGCAATGTCGTCATTTTGATAGATTCGGTGAATTAAAGATTTAATCTCAACAAGTAGAGTGCAGAACATTGAAAGATAATGAGATTTTGATTAAACCTGTAATTAAACGAAACGGACTCACCTTTAGTGTTTTTGGCAGTATAGGTGTGGTTTGCGGTATGAGTCTTTTTTTATTGGGAAGTGAATTCTTTGCCCCTGGGATTATTTGTTTTGCTTTAGGAATAATCGCTTTGGTGTTAGGTTTTTTTAAGCTTGCGGAGCCTGAAGTATCACTAAAGCTTTCAAGCGAAGGCTTCACCTATTTTCATCGACGTGGTCAAGTCAGTGTTTCATGGGATAATGTGCAACGCATGGATCAGCCACGTGTTACTCAAGGAATTGATACTGTGTCTTTGCCCTATATTGGTGTAAAGATTAAACAGATGAGTCCAGTTTTAGAAACGATATCGCTGAGACTTGCTGCTGGCCTGCTTACAGAACAGCGTCCATTATTAATGACTGCATCGACACAAGATGAAGATTTATCTGTGCTTGAAAATCAAATGAGCGCTGAATTTACGCCTTTTATTGAAGACAATGATCGCTTTAAAGGCGTGTTAGCGATGTTTGGCCATCGTAGTAAATTATTGGGCAACCATCTCGGTTATCATCTGTATATTTCAACAGACGCATTAGATAGGCCGGTTAATGAATTTATTGCGCTGATGAATAAATCTAAACAAGCTGCTGTGGTAGGAGCTTAGCCTTTGGGGCAAATAGTTTGGTGAGCATAATAGCCTATTTAAAGAAGGCTATTATGCAAATGGTTTTGGGGATAGAGTTAGCTTGCGGTCAATTCTGCATCTTCAATTTTCTCATTGCTAATTGATTGCTTTATTTCCGGCTTGTTTTCTTTGTTTGAGGGCAAAAATGCAATTTCGTCTCTGACTCGCATACCGATGAATTGACCGCCTTCAAATATCTCCATTGATTGGCAGTTCACTTCGCCATCAACTAGACCTGTACTCGTTATATTGAGCTTTTCACAGTTAAGTTTCCCTTTAAAAGTCCCTGAGACTCTCAGCTCAACACAGTGGAGCTTGCCTTCAATAAGTCCATCTTGCTCTATGGTTATATTGTGGCTAGAGGAAACATTACCCTTTAAAGTGCCTGCGATAAGCGCCTCTGCAGTAAATTCTGTATCACCGGTAAATGTAGAGCTTTGCGCAATAAAGGTAAGTCCGCCGCTTCTTTTTTTTCTAAACATCTTTCTGCCTTAACCAGACTAAGTTGCATAGATGTTACCTCTATTTTCTACAGAACAAAACCACTTTAAATTGGCGCTGGTTGCCATAATTTTGGCGCGTGTAGGTGTGATGAAAAACGAATGATGTTGCCTAAGCAATTAAATATTTAGAGTTAATTTAAGGTCTAGATTACGGCTGATTATGAGCAGGGTTCGATTTCTTGAATACGAATCGCATTACTAGGGCAAGGGAATACGCAGGCTCCGCAGCCAGTGCAAGCTTCAATATCAATATTGGGTTGCGGGGCTTGGCCTATTGCAAGAGTAAAACTGATTGCTCGGCTATCACAGGCATCTTTGCAGCTTTGGCACCAAATACCTTGATGTGCCATGCATGTATCTAATATTTTGGCTTTAACGTTCCATGCTTGCAAGATAGTAAGATCGAAAAGTGGTTCTTCGCAGACTTGGATACATTTTTGGCAAAAAGTGCACTCATCAATTGAAAAGTCTACTTCAGGGAAACCGCCATCACCCTTGATAAGGATTTGTGTTTCACAGGCTTCAATGCATTTATTACAGCGGGTGCAAAGGTCGGTAAATTCAATGTTAGGATCAACCCATGGTAGATGAATCGCTTGAGTCTTTTTACGACTAAAAATACGCCTTCTACTTTGATTAATACTGCTCATTGTAATCCTCTAAACAAGAACGAAAGGGAGGGTATAGTTAAACTCCCTAGCGCTCCATGTGTCATATCGATAATTCTTTAACTGTTTCCAGGCGTTAATGCCGAAACATTAAACAATTATTCGCAGTCAGTTTTATAGCCGTTAGGGTTGTTTGACTGCCAGTGCCAGCTACTTTGCGCCATGTCGTCAATGTTATGGCTAGCTTGCCAGCCAAGCTCTTGTTGAGCTTTATCAGGGTTGGCGTAACAAGCTGCAATATCACCGGGTCTTCTGGCAACCAATTGGTACTTGATCTGGGTGTTGCTGGCTTTTTCAAAAGCCTTAACCATTTCTAGTACACTATAGCCTTGACCGGTACCTAAATTATAGGTGACTAAACCACATTGAGTTTGTAGTTTATCAAGTGCTCTTAAATGGCCGATGGCAAGATCTACCACATGGATATAATCTCTAACACCTGTACCATCAACGGTATCGTAATCACTACCAAATACACTCAATTGCTCTCTTTTTCCTACCGCAACTTGGGTGATAAAAGGCATTAAGTTGTTTGGAATATCATTTGGATCTTCACCGATTAAGCCGCTGTGATGGGCACCAACAGGGTTAAAGTAACGTAGACGTGCAATATTCCAACTGTTATCCGAGTGGTATAGATCGCTTAGAATGTGCTCGACCATTAGTTTAGATTGCCCATATGGGTTAGTTGCACCTGTTGGGAAATCTTCGGTAATAGGTAAGCTTGCAGGATCACCGTAAACGGTAGCCGATGAGCTAAACACTAAATTCTTAACATTGAACTCGCTCATCACCTCACATAGAACGATTGTTCCTGTGACGTTATTTTCATAATAACGCAATGGCTGCTCAACTGACTCACCAACGGCTTTTAAGCCTGCGAAATGAATAACAGATTTGATATCGTGGTCAGTGAACAGTTTTTGTAAAAAAGCGCGATTTAGCACATCACCTTGATAAAACGTGACTGATTTTCCAGTTATTTTTTCAACACGCTCAAGCGCCGTAACGCAAGAGTTACTCAAGTTATCGAGAATAACAACATCATTGCCGTTGTTAAGAAGCTCTACAACTGTGTGAGTGCCAATATAGCCAGCGCCGCCGGTTACTAATATGGTCATAGTGGTATCCTGTAATTTGTTGGAGTTTAAAAGTAATTAGTTAAGGGTTTTAACGATCGCTTTTAAGTACTCAGCAAATTCTTCACCAATTTCGTTATGACGCAGTGCATGCTCAACATTCGCCTGCATATAACCGAGTTTATTACCACAATCATGACTCTTGCCTTGCATGTAGTAAGCGTTAACTGTTTGGTTTTCCATTAGCATCGCAATTGCGTCAGTTAGCTGGATCTCATCGCCTGCACCGGCTGGCGTTTTCGCTAAGTAACCCCAAATTTCAGCTGGTAAAACATAGCGGCCGACAACGGCAAGGTTTGACGGTGCTGAATCAATACTTGGTTTTTCTACAAGCTGGCTTAAAGGTAGGGATTGCCCTGGTTGTAATTCTTCGCCATTGATGTCGGCAATACCGTATTGATTAACCATTTCATGAGGTACACCTTCAACCATAATCTGGCCAACCTCAGTTTCATCATACAGTTTAACCATATGTGCTAAGTTATCTTGAGTGAGATCGCTAGCGGCACAGTCAACCAATACATCAGGTAAAAGCACTGCAAATGGCGCATCGCCGATAATGCTTTTAGCGCATAAAATAGCGTGACCTAGGCCTTTAGCTTGAGATTGACGCACACTGATAATTGTCACATCTTCTGGGCAAATACCTTGTACTTCAGCAAGGAGTTGGCGCTTTACACGACGTTCGAGTTGGGTTTCTAACTCAAAGCTTGTGTCGAAATGATTTTCGACTGAGTTTTTACTGGCGTGAGTCACTAAAACAATTTCTTTAATCCCTGCAGCAATTGCTTCTTTTACAACATATTGAATCAGCGGCTTGTCCATAACTGGCAGCATCTCTTTTGGAATAGCTTTAGTTGCAGGAAGCATGCGAGTTCCTAAACCTGCTACCGGGATGACTGCTTTGCGAATTTTATGTTGTTTCATTCTAGTCCTATTCGTTCCTAATCGAGGAGTCGGCAAATAATTAATCATTGTATACCGAAAAGCATTTGTATTGGACAAGATTTGATTCGCTATGAGCCGAATGTGGTGTTTTTCTTCAATCAGTGTAGGAAGTTTATACTGTGTGACGGTAAATACGGTGCTTAGCTGACAAAGGCGAGTGCTGTATCAGTTGGTTTTGCCTAAATTTGTCGTGTCATAGGATGACTTTTTACTTATTAAAGCAGAGCTTGTTTGCATGAGTTCATTAAATTAAGGCTTGGTGAATAGGCAGTCTTTACCAAAAGTAAGCGTCTTTGCTTTATATCTTCGCGTTATTGTAAATCTTGCAATACACATTAAACCCCTTATTTAAATAAGTTTATAGGTAACCTAAATTTAATCTGTATCATTTTGATTACACTTATTACCACCGAAGGCTTAAATTATAAATTGTGATCTACTTAACAATTTAGTGGGCTTGGTTAACTATGGATACAGAACTTACACCCATGTTTAGGATAACTGTTTAGTACTATGAGTAAGCAACAAAATTACATAGCATATGAGCCTGATAGCAATGGGTGTATTGATTACCCAAAAGCTGAAAATGATATCTGGTCTGAACTTTATGCGCGTCAGCTAGTTAATCTACCTGGGCGAGCATGCCCAGAGTACCTGCAAGGTTTAGATAAACTCGCTTTGCCTACAGACCGGATCCCGCAGTTACCAGAGATTGATGAGGTGTTACTGCAAACAACAGGTTGGAAGACTGCCGCTGTACCAGCTTTAATTTCATTTGGTAAATTTTTTGAATTGCTGGCGAACAAATCATTCCCCGTAGCGACCTTTATTCGAAGTCGTGAAGAGTTCGATTACCTACAAGAACCGGATATATTTCACGAAGTATTTGGTCATTGCCCACTGCTGACTAATCCATCTTTTGCTCACTTTTCACATCTTTATGGCCAGTTAGGGTTAGCAGCAACCAAAGAGCAACGGGTGTTTTTGGCGAGGCTTTATTGGTTTACGGTTGAGTTTGGTGTGCTGCGTAACAAAAACAATGACCTTAGCATCTACGGTGGCGGTATTTTGAGCTCTCCTGGTGAAACCTTATATGTTATGGGAGATGAGCCGGAAATTAGGCCTTTTGATTTAATCGATGTACTTAGAACTCCTTACCGCATTGATATCATGCAACCTATTTACTATGCCATCGATAATATTGGCCAGTTAGATGAGATTGCTGAAATGGATATTATGGCTGCAGTGACTAAGGCACAGCAGTTAGGGTTGTTTGAAGCGGCATTTCCAGTAAAAGCAGGTTAAAAAATTAATATTTAAGAGCTGATAATATTGAGCGGTTTGACTCGAAATTATAGCTTCTTCTTACAGTTAATACGGTTAACTAAACGAACAAGTAAAGGAATAAAAGATGACAGAATTAGCGCAAATGAAATGTGAAGCTTGCCAAGCAGATGCTCCAAAGATTAGCGATGAAGAACTGGCACAGCTTGTGAAAATGATCCCGGATTGGGGGGTTGAAGTACGTGATGGCATAATGCAGTTAGAGCGAGTTTATAAATTTAAGAACTTTAAGTTGGCGATGGAGTTTACTAATAAATTGGCTGAGCTTGCTGAAGCAGATTTTCATCATCCAGGTATTCTTACTGAATGGGGAAAAGTGACTGTGACTTGGTGGTCTCACTCAATAAAAGGCTTGCACAAGAATGATTTCATTATGGCGGCTAAAACAGACACGCTTTATTCGTAATCACTAGGTTTATGCTTTTTCCTATATTATTAACAGCATTGCTGCGCAATTTTGCTTAATGTTGATAGATGAATAAACTGCATTAATTGAGCGTGTTGGCCTGACTAACACGCTTTTATTTTCTTAATGTTACAAATCCGCTGTAAACAAGCCTTGCCACAACTAAAATAAACTTCTAACGTATAGGCAAATTACAGGTGTCAGCAAAAGTGTCGCTGCAAACGGTAAGCAAGGCATGCTCCATCTGTCGATTGTTTTGTCCCAATAACGAGTATCTAAAAAAGGGAATTGCAATAGTATGCGCTTGGAAGTCAGCTGTTTAGATCGTGTCGGTCTAGCTAAAGATATCTTAACTATTATGGAAGGCTATGGGATTAACTTGTTTGCTATCGATGCAAGTAACCAAGGCTTCCTGTACCTACAATTTGCTGAAGTGAGTTTTGACACGCTCAGTGAATTATTGCCACTTATTCGTAAAGTAGAAGGCGTTCATGATGTAAGAACGGTTTCTTTTATGCCATCAGAGCAGGAACATTACGCCTTAAAGACGTTATTAAAAACCTTACCTGATTCAGTTTTTTCCCTCGATGTGAAAGGCCGTGTTCGTATTGTCAATGAGTCAGCGTTGCACACTATTGGTATGGCTGAGCATGAGATCCTTGATGAGTCGATAAATCATTGGGTACAAGGGTTTAATTTTGGCCGTTGGTTAAGTGAATCAACCGTCTTAGCCCAAGCTACTCGTGTCAATATTGGCGAAAATGAATACCTCGCTGAGATGCTACCAATTTATTTACCAGATAGCGGCAGTGACACACCTATTTTAGCTGGTGCCGTGGTATCACTAAAGTCTCCCGCGCGCTTAGGTAAACAATTTAATGCATTGCAAAACCAATCGAGCGGTTTTGAAAATGTACTGGCAACTAGCGATAAAATGAAAGAAGTGTTGGTGCAAGCACGCAGAATGGCGCAGTTAGATGCTCCATTACTTATCACTGGTGAAACTGGCACGGGTAAAGAGTTAATGTCGCGAGCCTGCCATGATGCAAGCATGCGACGTGAGCAGCCGTTTATTGCCATTAACTGCGCGGCAATGCCTGACAGCGCTGCAGAAGAAGAGCTCTTTGGTTTTGTAAATAACGGCAATGTTATTAAACGTGGTTTTATTGAAGAGGCGAAAGGTGGCACTGTATTTCTTGATGAAATCGCCGAAATGTCAAAGTCTGCGCAAGTAAAGCTATTACGATTTTTACAAGATGGCACATTCAGACGCGTAGGCGGTGATGAAGAGATCCGCAGTGATGTACGTATCATTTGTTCGACCCAAAAAAATCTGGCCGAGTTATGTCAAAGCGGTGAATTTAGAGAAGATCTTTACTACCGTATTCATGTTTTAAGTTTCCATGTTCCATCTCTGCGTGAGCGCAAAGTCGATGTTATCCCGTTAACTGAAATGTTTTTAGAGCATTATAGTCAGCAATTGTCTATTCCTATTCGCCGTATTTCTGGCGAGTGCCGCGAACATCTTTTAGGTTACGCTTGGCCGGGTAACGTTCGTCAATTAAAGAATGCCATTTTTAGAGCGGTATCTATGTGGGATGGCAGTGCAGAGTTAACCGTTGAACAGCTAAAACTGCCATCTTATGCAGAAGGTTTTGGTTACTTTGATCATCAATTTGAAGGCAGTCTCGAGCAAGCAATGAAGCAATTTGAATCGAGCCTATTACGTAGGCTTTACCCTGCTTATCCAAGTACGCGCCAATTGGCAAAAAAACTTGGGGTGTCTCACACTGCAATTGCTAACAAACTGCGTGAATATAAGATCAGTAAACAGAAAGAAGTGTAAAACTAGCTTGCCGATGGTTGCTGTATAGATAAGCAACTTTGGGCGTAAAACAGCGTGTAGCTTGATAATTGTTTAGACTGTAATTTTTTGTTTACAAAACTATGGTCAAGCCTGATGAATGTGATTCAGCTCACGCTATTTCGTATCCCGATAAGTGGTGTCATTCTATGGCAAATTTCGACTTAGATTGATATACCTGCTGTCATCAAAAAATAGAATTAGATTGATAGTGTGGCCACAAACGATTAGGAGTAAGTATGAAGTTAGCAAGTTATGATAATGGTCGTCGTGACGGCCAATTGATGTTAGTTAGCAAGGACTTGACTAAAGCGATTGCGGTACCTGCAATTGCGCATACTATGCAGCAGCTTATTGATGCATGGGATCTTTTGAACCCTCAGCTTGTCGAACTTTACGATGCGCTTAACAAAGGCTTAATGGATAACGCCGTTAATTTTGATGAGTCAAAGTGTTTATCACCGTTGCCACGTGCTTATCAGTGGGCTGATGGCAGCGCATACGTAAACCATGTTGAGCTAGTGCGTAAAGCCCGTGGCGCCGAGATGCCAGAAACATTTTGGACTGATCCGCTAGTATACCAAGGTGGTTCAGATTGCTTTATTGCACCTAAAGCTGATATCCCGTTAGCAAGTGAGGAGTGGGGCATCGATTTCGAATCTGAAATTGCTGTGATCACTGACGATGTGCCAATGGGGGTTACTGCTGATAACGCTGAAAAGCATATTAAACTGTTGATGCTTGTGAATGATGTGTCACTGCGTAACCTGATCCCTGGTGAGTTAGCTAAAGGGTTCGGTTTTTTCCAAGCAAAACCATCGAGCAGCTTTTCTCCTGTAGCAGTAACGCCGGATGAGCTAAACGATAAATGGCAAGATAGTAAGGTGCATTTACCTCTAATAACGCATTTAAACAGCGAGCTTTTTGGTCGCCCTAATGCGGGAGTTGATATGACGTTTAATTTTAGCCAGTTGGTATCACATGTTGCTAAAACGCGTCCGCTTGGAGCTGGCGCGATTATCGGCTCTGGAACCATTTCAAACTACGATCGTAGTGCTGGCTCTAGCTGCCTTGCTGAAACACGTATGCTGGAAACCATTGCCGACGGTAAACCTTCGACTTCATTTATGCGTTTTGGTGATCGCGTGCGTATCGAAATGCTTGATGATGAGAACAACAGCATTTTTGGTTCGATCGATCAGCAAGTTGTCGAATATAAAGTGTAATAAGTCACTTAATCTAGTAACTGTTACCTAGTTAATAAAGGCTGATCCTCTGGGTTAGCCTTTTTTATAACTTTTAGATAAATGGCTAAACCGTTTTAAAGGATTAAGAAAATGCCAACAACTAATATGAAACTTTATGGCTATTGGCGCTCAAGCGCTGCATATCGAGTGCGAATAGCGCTAAACTTAAAGTCGCTAACTGCTGAACATATATCTGTGCACTTAGTTAAAGATGGTGGTGAGCAACATAGTGCAGTTTACGCTAAGCTCAATGCACAAGAGTTAGTACCGAGTCTTGTTATTGAACAGGGTGAGCAGCAACAAGTACTAACTCAATCATTGGCTATTTTAGAGTATTTAGAAGAGGCTTACCCTCAAACGGCATTGTTACCGGCAGATCTATTTGATAAATCTGTGGTTCGCTCAATGGCAATGCTGGTAGCTTGTGAAGTGCACCCGTTAAATAACTTAAAGGTTTTACAGTATTTGACTAATGAGCTATCTCTAGAGCCTGATAACAAAACGGCTTGGTATCATCACTGGGTAACAGAAGGTTTTACGGCACTGGAAAAAATGCTTGAAAAACATAGTGGCCGTTGCTGCTTTGGTGATGAGCCAACGCTTGCGGATCTTTGCTTAGTGCCTCAGGTCTATAATGCAAAACGTTTTAATGTAGACATGAGTGCTTACCCGAATATTCAGAGGGTTAATGACTATTGTTTAACCCTACAAGCATTTGCCGATGCAGTACCTGAGCGCCAAGCAGACGCAGCTTAGCGATTTTGCAATAGGAATGACACAAACGCCTTATCGGCTTGATCGATAGGGCGCTGTTTTTTCCACGCTATGTGTAAGTCTAAAAATACCGGTGGAGAAAAGGGTTTAGTGCAAATATTATCGTGCGGCTCAATTGCCATCTCTAACACACTGGTTATACCGTATTCCTGTGCCACGACTTGTTTAATTAGGTTAATTAGATTGGTTTCAAATGCAATGTTAACCTCAAGCCCCAAGCACTCCGCTTGTTTTAACATCCACTCCCTATGAAAGTATCCTTGCTTAAACAGTACTAATTCATGTTCGAAAAAAGCTTCTAAGGAAACGCTGCTAGATTTTGCTAGCGGATGATGTTTACCTACAGCTACAACCATTTGCTCTTTTAGCAATAAATGACTGTCAAACTCATCAGTTAAATCTTTAGCGGTAATAATTGCGATATCGACCTCTTCTTGTTGCAACATACGCAGAGTGTCTCGAGTACCGCCCTCAAAAAGCGATAATTTAAGATCGGGATACTTATGTCGAAATGCCATTAATCGACTCGGCAAATAAAAAGAGCCCAGCATCCCTGGCACAGCGAGGCGCACTTCACCTTTAGTGAGGTTGGCCATTGCCTTTATATGCGCCTCAGCCTGCGCGAGTTGATTAATAATCAATTTTGCATGTTGATGTAATGCTTGTCCCTCAGCGGTTAAAGAAAGGGATTTAGTGATGCGATTGGCACCTCTATCAACAAGTATCACCCCCAATTCCTGTTCTAATCTTTTAATACTCTGGCTGAGTGCTGGTTGAGCAATATTGAGCCGCTCGGCTGCCTTAGTAAAGTTGCCTGTTTGCACTAATGTGTCTAGGTACTTGAGCTGTTTAATATCCATAATTCTGAGCCATTACTTTTTACTGTCCGCATGTTTGGATTCAACTATTAGCGGTTGCTTTATATGGGGTAGATTAATCTAAAGATATAGAAATCATTTTGATCCAGCATAACAAAAATTAATGGGTTGGCCACTTTCTAGTTATTATAATTATGAGTAGGCTCTTGTTATGCTTTCAGTTATCTAAACTAAGCAGAACTTTTAAATGAAGGCCGTAATACAACCACTTAAACGCAATGAAGTTAGATTGATAGCCGGACTATCACTTGCATCTATGGTTATTTTCATCAATTTATATCTTGTTCAGGGCATGTTACCGCTGATCTCGAGCTCTTTTGAGATCACAATGAGTCATGCCACCTTATTGCTATCAGCAACTAGTTTTACGATGGCATTTTCATTGTTAATTTTTGCAGTCATGTCAGATAGAGTCGGTCGTAAAAAGCCCATTTTAGTGAGCTTGATTTTATTATGTGTCACCGACGTATTTGCTTATTTTATTACTGATTTTAATCAGCTGCTTAGCTTAAGGTTGGTACAAGGGGTTTTGCTTGCATCTGTTCCTGCTATGGCGATGGCTTACTTTAAAGATGAACTGGCAGGTCACAGTCTATTAAAGGCTGGCGCTATTTATATTGCAGCGAACAGTTTAGGCGGGATAGCGGGGCGTTTACTCGGTGGAGTGATGGCACAATACCTTGATTGGCAACAATCCATGTTATTACTAACAGGTATTACTTTAATGGGGACCGCGCTTGCCTACTATTTGTTACCTGCAAGCCACTTTTGTAAGCCAGAAAACATCTCAAAAAATCGCTTTTTCAGAAGAACAGATTTTAACGGCTTTTGCCTTCACTTAGGTGATGCCAAAATGAGGCTAATTTACTTAGTCGGCGGTATCGCTTTTATGGTTATGGTTAATCAGTTTAGCTATATCCAGTTACACCTTATGCAGGCGCCTTTTAATTTGGGACGTTTTGAAGTGACCTTGATTTTTCTCTGTTACTTAAGCGGTACTTATGCTTCGTATCACTCTGCTAAATGGGTGGCTAATCGTGGCCTGAATGGTGTTTTTAAAGGTGCGACATTGTTGATGTTTGCTGGCAGTCTATTAACGGTTCAAGATACCTTATTATCAATTTATGTTGGATTCTTATTGTCTGCCTTTGGTTTCTTTTTACTGCATAGTAGCTGTAATGCATGGGTGGCGAATCGAGCTGAACATCACAGAGCCAAAGCTACATCATTGTACTTGTGTAGCTATTATTTAGGTGCCGCAATTGGCGGTCCATACTTGTTACCGTTTTGGCATCAATGGGGATGGAGTGGGGTAGTGTTGGCTTCGCTACTTGCTTTAACACTTATGTCGTTTGTGATCGTTAAAGTTTTACATGCCAAACCAGATGCAAAGCCACTAGTTGCTGCTTGATAGTTATTTGTGACGAATAGCTGCGATAATGGTTATTCCCTTACAAAGCTGAAGTAAGCTGCTTTAGCGGTCTTAAAACTATTAATTTCGGTAGCTCACAAGGATATGGCTTGAGAGTAATAGATAAGATTTAAGAGACCAAGGATGGTTGCTGTTAAAGCAATGAATGACAGAATTTCTGAATGTTAGTTTTGCTCAGAGGCTAAGGAAGTTACAGAAAGGGACGATTTTTATCTCATGGAAAGCATGTTTATCCTGACCCGCATGTGAAGCGATATCGCAGTAATATCATATCGCTTCGGTTTATTTGTGTATTACTTATTCGGTGCGATTTGGTGCATAACATAATCGCTAGGTAAAAGTTCTAACTGACCGTTTTCATCAAAATACCAACCAGTTATAAATCCTTTCTGACGCATTTTAACCAAATTATGCATAACCGACTTAGCTTCGACCAGAGCCGTTTCTTGGTCGTATTGATAAGTGAGTTTTAAATATGCTGCGATGCTGGCTAGTGATGCGGATTGACTGACATCTGCCATAGCGTTTGTCCAGTAATGAGTTATTCTAAAAGCATAGTTGAGACAGGATTAACTGACAAAATATTGTGGTGTAAAACAGATTGATTTTGCTAAAGCTAGATTAGGAGTTTGATCATTCTTAGAAAAAGAATGGTGGTCGATACTGGGCTCGAACCAGTGACCCCCTCCTTGTAAGGGAGGTGCTCTCCCAGCTGAGCTAATCGACCTGGGATTTCATAATGTTTTAATTCTTTATGAAAAGAATGGTGGTCGATACTGGGCTCGAACCAGTGACCCCCTCCTTGTAAGGGAGGTGCTCTCCCAGCTGAGCTAA
>NZ_JALNTW010000001.1:0-3353 GCF_023161665.1 Shewanella sp. 1CM18E | reverse complement strand
TCGACCTCGCTGTGTGGGGCCGTATTATAGGGAGGAACGATCTACTGTCAACGCTTTTTTTAGATAAAATAACGACTACGGTTCAATTTTGCGCGTGTTGCTGCATAGTTAATCAGAGGTGCGCAGTGTCGAGCCATAACTGGTTAAAAGTTAACTTACACCTGCTAGTAAGTCTAACGTCAATTATCGAAATTTGGTTCGTCTGCTGGATATCTTACACTAGAAACTAACTCATTATTCGGCGATTCGTTTTAAAGTCACCTTTAAAAGAGGATTTGAGTGCGCTTAAAAATGTGTACTTAGGCTTATAGTTGCGGTTTTAACTTGTCACCGAGGGCGGTTTTGTACTGCAAGGCTTATTTAGTTTTAACTTTTTATCGTGTAAATGATTAAGAAGCCTATCCCCTAGATGTTATATTTGCGATGGAAAAGCGGCTCACTTTAGGGGCGAATCGATAGTTTCAGCTAATAAATACTCTAAGTGTTACTAAAATAAGGCTCGGGAAGTTAAAGCAGGTTATTAAGTGTGAATGTTTTAAAGTGACTACTTGGCTATATGTAGTCTTTTTTGAGCTCCCGCAGTTTTCCTTTTCTTTTACTTTCCTTATCGGAGGTTTTCTGACATATGTCATTTTGTTGAACCAATAAGTTGAGTCGCGATGCTATAAGTCTTGAAAACGTTACCGTGTTTGTACAAAGAAATGATGACGGTTGTTTTAGTTGTGTTCTGACAAGCGACACTGAATGCAGGGGGATCGGAACGGCTTATTTAAAATGGACATATAAAGAGTAGAGAGCATTAAAACGAGTATTGCCATTAATATTGGCGATAATCCTTAAAAGCGTTTTGACTATTTACTACCTGTAACGCTTATTCCTTCTGGTGATGCCTACTATTAAATAGATGTGTTACTTGTCGTTAGTCACGTAGTGATTGAGCTACAAGTAGTGGCTTTCATATTTTATAGGGCTTCAGCAACAAATATGTTTAAAGGGCAGAAGTTGCAGACTAAAGACTTTGTTTTTTTGAAATTCAAGCTGTTGTTCTGTTTAGCGGCGAACCACTGTTTTATGTAAGGGCTGATTGTAGCCTTAGCTTAGTGATCTCCATGCGAAGATAACAGCATGTGGTGAAAACTATATGTTATGAGAACTGGTCGAGCAGAGAATTCATCATCCCAGAGCAAACTCAATTTAGTAGAACTATTTAGCTAGGCTCAAACTAAATTTTAGATATAGCCGCGCTTCTTAAATAAAAGCCGTAAATGCATGAATTGGAAGATCTGCTGATTAAAGCATGTAGAACTAATGTGTGTAACGGGACTTATCGTTTATTCGACATTCTCTGGATGTGAGTTTGCTGCTTTATAAAGGAGGGTGATATAGCCATCTAGTTTTGAAGGCCTGTATCAGGTCTGATTTCACTCATTGCTTCTTTACCTCATTGTCTAGGTGAGGGGAGAGCTTAATGAAGAGGCGAGTCGCCCATATTCGTTACAAAATTTGCCTTATAGCAGTAGACCTATTTTCCCAGGCTCTTTTGGCTGTTAGAATATGCACCACATTCATTAGTACAGTCTATTATTTAGGCTTTCTACATAGGTCAATGTCCATTATGACAGTTAAGACGCGTTTTGCTCCAAGCCCTACCGGCTTTTTGCACGTTGGTGGTGCTCGTACAGCACTTTATTCATGGTTATATGCACGCGCAAACCAAGGCGAGTTTGTTTTACGTATCGAAGATACCGATCTAGAACGCTCGACTCCTGAAGCATGTGCTGCAATTTTAGAAGGCATGGAATGGCTTAACCTGAATTGGGATGAAGGTCCTTACTATCAAACCAAGCGTTTTGATCGTTACAACGAAATCATTGCACAGATGCTAGAGCAGGGCACTGCATACAAGTGTTACTGTAGCCGTGAACGTATTGAAACAATGCGCGAAGAGCAAGCTGCTAAAGGTGAGCAACAGAAGTATGATGGTTGCTGCCGTGATAAAGCCCCTCGTGACACTGATGAGCCATTTGTTGTGCGTTTCAAAAACCCAACAGAAGGTAGTGTTGTATTTGACGATCACGTACGTGGTCGCATTGAATTTGCTAACAGTACATTAGATGACTTAATTATTGCCCGTACTGAAGGCACACCTACCTACAACTTCTGTGTAGTTGTTGACGATTGGGATATGGGTATTACTTGTGTTGTTCGCGGTGAAGACCACATCAACAATACACCTCGTCAGATCAATATCCTTAAAGCACTAGGTGCACCAGTACCTGAATATGCTCACGTATCTATGATTTTAGGTGATGATGGCGCTAAGCTATCTAAGCGTCATGGTGCTGTTGGTGTTATGCAATACCGTGATGATGGTTATTTACCTGAAGCGCTACTTAACTATTTAGTACGTTTAGGTTGGTCACATGGCGATCAAGAAGTGTTCTCTATTGATGAGATGAAACAATTCTTTAGTCTTGATGACATCAACAAAGCCGCTTCAGCTTTTAATACAGATAAACTGATTTGGTTAAACCAGCACTATATTAAAGAATCTGATCCAGAGTACGTTGCTTCTCACCTAGAGTGGCATATGGCTGATCAAAACATTGATACAAGCAATGGTCCAAAGTTATCTGAAGTTGTTTCTGCATTGTCTGAACGTGCAAAAACACTAAAAGAACTTGCTGCATCTAGCCGTTACTTCTTTGAAGATTTCGAAGAGTTTGACGAAAATGCTGCTAAAAAGCACCTAAGAGGTGTTGCACTAGAGCCATTACAGTTATTCCAAACTAAATTAACTGCTTTAAATGAGTGGACTTTAGAAGCAATTCATCAAGCAATTGAAGATACTGCAGCTGAATTAGAAGTAGGAATGGGTAAAGTTGGTATGCCATTGCGCGTTGCAGTAACTGGCGCGGGTATGTCTCCTGCTGTTGATTTAACCATATTCCTGGTTGGAAAGGCCCGTACAGAGCAAAGAATCTCCAAAGCGATTGAATTTGTAGCAAATAGAATAAATTCCTAAAAAACGGGTTGACTCTTTTGGGTGCGCTGCATAGAATGCGCCACGCAGTTGAGACACAGGCAACGAATAGTTCGCGGTGCACTCAAAAGTGATTTAGTTAGTGAGGGGCCTTAGCTCAGCTGGGAGAGCGCAACACTGGCAGTGTTGAGGTCAGCGGTTCGATCCCGCTAGGCTCCACCAACTAACTGATTAAAGCGTTAAATCTTAGCCTACAGGGTTTAATGAGTATTCACTCTTTGCAGAGTCTAATGCAGTCCGGGTCCCCTTCGTCTAGAGGCCTAGGACACCGCCCTTTCACGGCGGTAACAGGGGTTCGAATCCCCTAGGG
>NZ_JALNTW010000019.1 GCF_023161665.1 Shewanella sp. 1CM18E | reverse complement strand
GTTAACGCACGGCAGGAAAGCTCCCTTTTAGGGAGTTATATCAAAGCCACCTTCTTCAGAAGGTGGATCTTTTACTTTCAGTGGACACTGAATCACTGCTAAGCCGCTGTGATTTTATTGCTGGCAAAATAGGCTGTGTTTTAGTTGGACTAAAACCGGATCACGGTCTTAACTCAATGCAATATGATCTAAAAGGTAATTGAGATGAGAGTTGACCAGTATTTTCAAGGCCAGCCATGTTGGGCCGAGCTCGCCTCGATGAAGATTGAAAGCAGTAAGGCATTTTACCGTGGCTTATTTGGTTGGGATATTGTGGATATGCCGATCCCAGAGGGCACGTATAGCATGCTGACTATTGAGGATGATGATATTGGCGCCATGTATCAGATCCCCGATGAGATGGCGCAAAACGGTGAAACAACTCAATGGACTATTTACTTTGCGGTTGAGAATTTAGATGTGTCATTAGTCGATGTTACTGGATCTGGTGGTACTGTGATTATTGGGCCTCATGATGTTGGCGATGCTGGACGTATGGCGGTGATAAGAGATCCTGAAGGCGCGCGTTTTGCCTTGTGGCAAGCTAATAACCATATTGGTGCTAAGCGAGCTGGAGAGCCGCATACCATGTGTTGGGTAGAGCTGGCGTGCCGTAAACCAGATCAAGCTAAGCAGTTTTACTCCCATGTATTAGGTTGGGCGCATCGAGATAGTGACATGGAAGGGATGAATTACACCGAATGGCAAGTCGGTGCGCAAGATGTTGGTGGCATGATGGCGATGACAGAGGAGTGGGGCGATATGCCGGCGCATTGGATGTTGTATTTCACGGTTGAGAGTTGTGATGACAAGGCTGCCAAAGTCACTGAGCTTGGCGGTAAGGTGTGCGTGCCGCCGACGGATATTCCCAATGTGGGGCGATTTGCAGTGATCAATGATCCTGACGGTGGTTTTTTCTCGATTATAGAGCTGCGCATGGACGTTTAGGGCTTACAAGTTAGAGCTTGGGGCTTAGCGCACTAGATAGCACTGAAATAAAAAATGGGTAGCCAATTGGCTACCCATTTTAATATTCGCGGCTTACTTATCTTGGCTGAGTTTTCTGCCGTAGATCAGTAAGTAAATTGCAGGAATAACAAATAATGACAGCAATGGCGCAGTGACCATGCCACCGACCATAGGGGCGGCAATTTTCTGCATCACTTCATTACCGGTACCGCTCCCCCACATGATGGGCAGTAGACCAAAGAAAATGGTTGCTACTGTCATCGCTTTAGGACGAATACGCATTACCGCGCCGTGAATAAGCGCTTCACTTAAATCACTACGCTTGCTGAGTAGGCCCGCCTCTTTACGCTCTTTAATGCTGTTATTAAGGTAAACCTGCATAACAACGCCAAACTCTGCGGCTACACCTGCAAGGGCGATCATGCCCACAGAGACAGCTACCGAGAAGTTGAAGTCTAAGAAGAATAGCAACCAAGCACTGCCAACTAACGAGAACGGCAGGCTAAGCATGATGACAGAAGCCTGAGTGAAGGAGCTAAAGGTCATCATTAGCAGCATAAAGATCACTGCTAGCATCAAGGGGACCACTAGCTGCATTTTCGCTTCTACGCGCTGCATATATTCGTATTGACCGGCGAAGGTGTAGCTGTAACGCGCTGGCAATGTAATTTGCTCATCTAGCGCGGCTCTGGCAGTTGTTATGTATTCACCAATTGAAATATCTTTCAAATCGACAAATACCCAACTGATTAAGCGGCCATTTTCACTGGCTAGCATAGGTGCACCATCGCTAATCGTAATACTAGCAAGATTGCCTAAAGGTAAGTATTTACCCGTTTTGGTCAGTACCGGTAAGTCTTCTAGCTTTTCAATGCTGTCACGTAACTCCCGTGGATAACGAATGTTAATTGGATAACGCTCTTGCCCTTGAATAGACTGGCCGACCTTCATGCCACCAATTGCCATTTGCACCACGTCTTGTATGTCTTTTAAGGTCATACCGTAGCGGGCAGCATTTTTAAGGTTCGGCTCAATATCAATATAGCGGCCACCAGTTGTACGCTGAGCAAATGCTGATGTCGTGCCCGGAAGCTTGCTAACAACCGCTTCTATTTCAGTACCGATGCGTTGTAACTCATCGATATCTGCGCCAGAAATTTTTATCCCCACAGGTGTGCGCACGCCCGTCGACAGCATATCGATACGAGTTTTAATTGGCTGCACCCAAGCGTTAGTCATGCCCGGCACTTTTACCGTTTTTTGTAGCTCGGCGATAATACCTTCGAGCGTCATGCCCTCCCGCCACGTGTCTCTTGGGTTAAGCATGATAGTGGTTTCTAGCATGGTGAGTGGGGCGGGATCCGTTGCCGTCATTGCGCGGCCAACTTTACCAAACACTCGTTTCACCTCAGGAATGGTTTTAATCAGTCTGTCGGTTTGCTGCAAGATCTCAGCTGCCTTACCAGCACTGACGCTTGGTAAAGTCGTTGGCATATACAGCAAGTCGCCCTCTTCAAGCTCTGGCATAAACTCGCTACCCATTTTGCTCATTGGGTATAGCGCACTGGCTAAGGTCACTATAGCTAACAGGATGGTGACTTTTGGAAAGCGCAGCACTAAGCGTAACGTCGGCTCATAAATAGCTATCAGCAAGCGGCTAATCGGATTTTTACGTTCATCGGGGATTTTACCGCGAACAAAATAACCCATTAATACCGGAATTAGGGTGATGGCCAAGATGGCGCTGGCTGCCATGGCAAAGGTCTTAGTGAAAGCAAGTGGGTGGAATAGGCGTCCTTCTTGCGCTTCTAAGGCAAACACAGGCACAAAGCTTAAGGTAATAATAAGCAGGCTGAAAAATAGTGCCGGCCCTACCTCAATCGATGCTTTACGAACTAGGTCCCAGTGCGCCTCTCCGGTTGGCGTTGCGCCATTGTGTTGCTCACGGTAATGTTCAAGATGTTTGTGGGTGTTTTCCACCATTACAATGGCAGCATCTACCACTGCGCCAATGGCTATCGCGATCCCGCCTAAGCTCATAATATTAGCGTTGACGCCAATCAGGTTCATTATGATAAAGCTAATCAGAATCGAGATTGGTAGCGAGATAATTGCCACTAATGTTGAGCGAGCATGGAGTAAGAAGATTAGACAGATCACTCCAACAACTAGCATTTCCTCGAGCACTTTGTGCATCAAGTTATCGACGGAGTTGAGAATAAGCTCAGAGCGATCGTAAGTGATCACCAGCTCTACGCCATCGGGTAAGCCGTTTTCAATTTCGCTCAGCTTCTGTTTGACGTTGTTAATGGTCGCTAGGGCGTTTTCACCATAACGCATAACCACAATACCGCCAACCACTTCGCCTTCACCATCAAGCTCTGCAATACCGCGGCGTGCGGCTGGGCCTGTACGCAGCTGCGCCACATCTTTCATTAATACCGGCGTGCCAGACTCTGAAACGATCCCCAGTGGGATCTCTTCAAAATCTGCCAGTGTTTGGCGATAGCCTGTTGAGGTGATCATGTACTCGGCTTCGGCCATTTCAATCACCGAGCCGCCAGTAGAGCTGTTAGAGTTATCTAAGGCATTTTTCACCGTCATCAAGTCGATTTGGTACAGCGCCAATTTGTGCGGGTCGACAATGATCTGATACGACTGTTCCATACCACCTATGGTGGCGACTTCTGATACGCCTGCAACGCTTTGCAGCTCAAGCTTTAAGAACCAGTCTTGTAATGAGCGCAGTTGGGCTAAGTCGTGTTGGCCTTTACGGTCAACCAAGGCATATTGAAATACCCAGCCAACACCTGAAGCGTCGGGTCCGAGTGTGGGAGTGACATTTTCAGGCAGCTGGCCTTGGGTTTGCGATAAATATTCTAAAACCCGCGAGCGCGCCCAGTAAATGTCGGTGCCATCTTCAAAGATAATATAAACATATGAATCACCAAACATTGAAAAGCCGCGTACGGTTTTTGCACCCGGTACAGCTAGCATGGCGGTAGATAACGGGTAGGTGATTTGATCTTCTACCAATTGCGGCGCTTGGCCCGGATAAGAGGTTTTTACAATCACTTGCACGTCAGATAAGTCTGGCAGTGCATCAAGTGGTGTCATGCGCATTGCTTGATAGCCAATTAAAGCTATCACAGCAGTTAGCACTAACACCATCGCCCGCTGTTTAATCGAGGCGCTAATAATTCTTTCTAACATAATCAGCCTCCCGATTAATGATGCGCGTGTGGAGCGTTGGCTGCTTCGTCGTCAGTGGTGTTGCTATTACTGCCGCTAAGGCGTTGCAAACTACCTTGAATACTGGCTTCTGAATCTAGCAAGAACTGACCTGAAACAATGACCTTATCGCCTTCGGTTAAGCCTTCAATAATCTCGGCTTTACCTTGAGCAATCATGCCGACTTTAACTGGCACTGAGGCGAATTGGTTGTTGCTGCGCTGCACTACTACACGGTTTTCGCGTCCAGTTAAAATCAGTGCCTCGGTTGGGATCGCTAATACTTCACGCTTAGGCCCACCAAACAGTTTTACATCGACTAAAGTGCCGGGCTTAAGTACTTTTCCGGGGTTATCTAGCTTGATACGGACTCGCATTGCACGTGATACCGGATCCAGTTCAGGGTAGATGTAGTCAATACTTGACTCTAGATCAAACAAGCCTTGCGCTGCTGACGTTACTTCAACCGGACGGCCGACTTCTAGCCAACTTTGCTCGTTTTCAAATACATCGGCAATGACCCAAACACTGGTTAAGTCGACAATTTCAAAAAGAGTGTCGCCGGGCTGTACATACATGCCATGGCGCACGGTGAGTTTACTAACAAAGCCATCTTGTTCGGCGTAAAACGGTACGCGGTAAATGGTTTTACCTGTGCGTTCCAGTTGCTTGATCGTTGCTGAGTCGACACCAAGAAGTTCGAGGCGTAAGCGTGCTTTACGAAGCAGATCTTTACCGCGACTCTTATCTTGGTTGAGGTAGTCCATGGCTTGCATGTAATCGTCTTGAGCATTAATTAGCTCAGGCGAATATAGCTCATATAATAACTGGCCTTTTTTAACGCGTTGGCCAACATTGTGTACCATTAAGGTTTCGATCCAGCCGTTGACTCGAGTGTGGCTATGGCCAATGTTGTTTTCATTGTATTCAACGGTGCCGATAGTTTTTACCAGCTTCCAAAGAGTACCTTTGCTGACTTGCTCACTGCGCATACCTAAAGCTTGCTGCATACCACCAGATACGCCGACAACAACTTCTTCAGCTGCGCCGCCGACAATGACTTTTTCAAGATCCATACCGCAGATCGGGCATGAGCTTGGTACGTCAGACACTACATGTGGATGCATTGGGCAAACATATTTTACGCTGCCATCATTGCCGCTTTGCGCGGCAGGCAGAAGCTCAGGCTTAGGTTGACTCAATATTGTGTCGGCCTGATTACTTTGTGCCGCTGTTGTTTGAGCGTTGTGCTGGTGTCCTGCATGTTCGTCTTTAAGGTGTGCAGTATGCGCTTGCGACTCACCGTTTGCGCTTTCTTCTTCCTCTTCTTTAACTAAGAACATTTTGCACTCTGGGCAGCGACCTGGCTCATGGCTAGTCACTTCTGGATGCATGGGGCAGTAATAGTTTTCAACAACTGTGGTATCTGCAGTTTTATCGCCAGTTTCTTTTTCATCATGATCTGAGACGAGAAACATTTTGCACTCTGGGCAGCGACCAGGTTCATGGCTGGTTACTTCTGGATGCATGGGGCAGTAATAATTTTCAACTACTGTGGTATCTGCAGTTTTATGATTAGTTTCTTTTTCATCATGATCTGAAACGAGAAACATTTTGCACTCTGGGCAGCGACCAGGTTCGTGGCTGGTTACTTCTGGATGCATGGGGCAGTAATAATTTTCAACTACTGTGGTATCTGCAGTTTTATCACTAGTTTCATTTTCATCATGATCTGAGACCAGGAACATTTTGCACTCAGGGCAGCGACCCGGCTCATGGCTGGTCACTTCTGGATGCATTGGGCAGTAATATTTAGACTCATGCTGGTGGGCATGACTGTGTTGTTTGCTTGGCTCTGCGCTTTGGCTATAACCCAGCTGTGGAGTCACAGCCATTGTTAACGTTAGTGCGCAGATTAGTGGCTTTACCACTGGTGTTTTAAAAAGACTCATAATGCCTATCTCCACCCTAAATATTAGTGATGCGTGTGACTAGATTTGTGAGCGTTATCGCCAGTTGCGATTGGCTCTAAGTCCATTCCACACTTAGGGCAGCTGTCACCTGCTTGACCTGTAATAGCTGGGGTCATTGGGCAAGCATGGGTATGCTTACTCATATGTTTATGGTGTTTTTTAGCTTTGTTAGGGCACGACTCTTTATTTGGGCAAGAGTCACAGTTTTTAGCGTTATCCGCCTTAGCGACTGGCTCTAAATCCATACCACATTTAGGGCAGCTATCGCCTGCTTGACCGGTAATTGCTGGGTTCATTGGGCAGGCATGGGTGTGCTTGCTCATATGTTTATGGTGCTTTCCAGCTTTGTTCGGGCACGACTCTTTATTAGGGCAAGAGTCACAGTTTTTAGCGTGGGTTTTAGCAGCCGTTTTAGTGGCTTCTAAATCCATACCGCATTTAGGGCAAGAGTCACCTTGGTTACCTGTCACTTCAGGGTGCATTGGACAAGCATATGCTTGGTGCTGCGCGGCGTGCTGACTTTTGTGGGCACCATGATGATGCTCATTGGCTGACGCAGCAGGGCCCCAAGACAAAACTAACAGGGCAGATAAGGCTAAACTTATAAGGGTTTTCATAACTCAACTCCATCAAAGAGATGGCCGGATGACTGTGCTTAACGTAATAAGCAACAGAACAATTAACGGCTTAAATAATTGCTGATTAAGATTAATAACGATTTTTTTATCTTGCATAGAGACAGACGCTCTAGTTATGCAATCGGAGGTCTTAAATCTTGTGGCAATGAAATAGAGTGGAAATGAGGCATTGGAGTGGCCGTTATAATTTCGGAGGTGCTAAAACCTGGCCAAGGTGATGCACTCAACAGGGTACCTGTTACAGAAATAACCAAGCAGTGGCTACAGTCGCTCTGGCATGATCCATTGCCGTTGCAGCAAGGCTGAGCGTTACCGGGAAGCATTTGTATTTCAGCTTCGCAGCAATGAGCGTCTTCATCCATTTGCATTGGGTGACATTCTGTTCCGTCTTGCATACTCATCATTGGCATGTCATCAGCCATTGCTTTCGGTACCATCAGCGAACCATTAGATAGCACTAGCTGACTCAACAAAGCGAGTAGCGTAAAGGCTAGTAATGTATGACGACGGATGATGCTAAACATGATGCTTCCAATTAATGAGCTTCGCTAAGTCTACCATAGGAATTGACTGACACATTGATAAACTTCACAAATTACTTTGTCCAATGTGTCATCAACTTCACTTTCTAGTCGTAAAGACTATTGGTTTGATAGTAGTAGTTTCGCCATTAACTGGCTATGTGTCATTAAGCTTACTTGCTTTTCACCACCCATGCCGTCTTTGAGGTGAATGGTTGGGTTATCGATAAACTGATATGCATCTTCTTCAGAAACGATACTCGGAGTAAATGCTTGATAATTGTTTGCGGTTTCAAAATCTAAATATAGGTAAAGCGGCTCTGAGCGAACCCAATTTGAGTCTTCAGCACTGCTTTCAAACAGATCGCTGTACCTTACCTCAATCAGATTATGCCCAGTCTCGAGCTCTAGGTAGCGGCTATCCACGTGACTTAAACCATTAAGGGTTAATACATCGATAGACTCAGGGAAAGACACTGATGCTGCTGAAGTGAAAAAGCTAGCTAATGATAATGTGATTACGCTGATAAATTTTTTCATAATAAACTCCGATACATTTTAATTGTGCGTTGCTGAGCATCACTTTGTGACTAGATACGACAAACGCTATCGCCAACTACCGACTATAATTTGGTAGTGCTGGCGTAATATTTTGATCATGCAGGGCACTTAAACTCTTGGCTAAACCTGTTGAGTATTCTCTGTGACAGATAAGTCAGTAGCAGATGAGCCCCTAAATGCGGTTGAAGTAAAACTTACGCGTAAATCGGAGGGGGATTTTTAGATGAAAGCTCAACAGTTTGTAATGACCAAAAGTTGGCTTGGATACTATTGCTAGAGCTTTGAATGGATATGGCAAGTTGAGAGTGGTCAACAATTCCTGGAGCCGAAGCACAATGTGAGACGCAGTTTCCAGCAGCTAACTGCTCGCAAACCGCATCGCAGTCGATTTTTAACTGACTAAGCTGAACGGCTTGTGGATCGCAATCTTGATGGTTATCGGATTGGTTGATGCTGGCAAGCTGCTGCGGCAGTGGCGTGACTGTATCTTGTTGAGCAAGGGTATGCGAGCTCGCTGACAAATATTTAGGCATAGCCATCGCAGGGGCTAAAATAAATTGCCCTAATAGTGCGATAAAAAATGCTAAATATGTGATTTGCTTGCCCATATAAGCCCTTAAGTTTTGCAATCAAGTTGCTGTAAGAATAAAGACCTTAGGTTTATTGAAAAAGTTTCAAATAATCATAAATTTTTTGATTTTAAATGTGTGCTACACCTCACTTTTACATCTAAAAGAATTTCAAATAAATCGTTTGAAACTACTATATTATCAAGCTAATAGACTATTAACCTTGCGATAATCAAGGCTTTAGAGTAGCTTTAGTAAATGTGCATATAAAGTGAGCAAAAATCGACTCAGATGAGAGAGTTAGAGCCATGTCTCATTTTGCACTTTTAGTTCCAGATCAATGAGTAGGATCTAGTTTATAATGGATCACATAAATTTAAGATGAAGTTCATTTTCATCGATAGAAAAAATTAAATACTTGGAGAAGAGTGATGAACTGGCGAGCACTATTTAAACCCAGCGCAAAATATTCGATTCTGGCACTGTTAGTCGTCGGTATCGTTGTCGGTGTTGTAGGCTACTTTGCTACACAACAAACTTTACACGCAACAAGTACAGATGAGTTCTGTATGAGCTGTCATAGCAACCACTCATTGAAAGATGAAGTGTTAGCGTCTGCTCACGGCGGTGGTAGTGCTGGTATCGTGGTACAATGTCAAGATTGTCACCTTCCACACAACCCAGTTAAGTACCTAGTTAAGAAGATCATCGTATCTAAAGATCTATACGGTTACCTAACAATCGACGGTTTCAACACTCAAGAGTGGTTGGATGAAAACCGTAAAGAACAAGCTGATCTAGCGCTTAAGTACTTCAAAGGCAATGACTCTGCTAACTGTCAGCACTGTCACTCTCGTATCTATGAGAACCAGCCTGAAACTATGAAGAAAATGGCGAAGAGAATGCACGCTAACAACTTCAAGAAAGAAGAAGACAAGCGTAAGACTTGTGTAGACTGTCACAAAGGTGTTGCTCACGTTTATCCAAAAGGATAATCCTCAGGCTAAAGTCTCGAGTTTCGTAGCGACCCAGACTTAACGTCTGCAAGTCAAAACATTAAAAGCCCCTTGATTGGGGCTTTTTTGTTTTTAAGATTTGTCTCTTCCAGAGATAAGCAAGCAGCTAGAGTGTTTATGTTAGGTTGGGATTTAGCCCGTCAATATATTATAAAATTACCGCCTAGATAGAGTATTACAAGCTGACAGTATCAATGCCGACCTACCAAAGAAAGCAGTCGGAAAGAGCAGGTTCCAGGGCTGTGAAGATAATAAAAGTAAGGCAAAAAAACTAGATAGGTTGGTATGATCAAACAGGGTTGAGTGTTTATGTAGCTTTGGTTTTTGCCCATCAATGATTAAAACTAAACCTACATAAAATATGACAAGTTGACGGCATAAAAACAAAAAAGCTGCAATCGTTATTGCAGCTTTTTCATATTATCTTGCCTGGCTATTAGTCGTTTTTAGCCTGATTATCCATCACTCGTTTACGGTACTGTAACAGGCTAAACACGCCAAATAGGAAGACCTGCAAGTAGTCAGCTTTTTTCAGCTGTAGCAGTGGCTTAAACATAGTGTGGAAAATGAGGGTTTGAAAGCAATGCATAAAAATAGTCATTGCAAACAAAATGTTGAGAACCACCGATATATTGCCTTCAAAAGGCATAATTAGGTTGTAAAGCATCATTAGCCAAGCAAAACCAGTGACAATCTTTCCTAAAACTAACATGACTTTCATTTATTGTTCTTCCTCAATATCGCCGCTGGTATCATTAGCTTCTGTATCTGCCGAGTATTGATATAAGCGGTAAATCACCTGGCCGGCTTTTTTCTCTTTGAGCATTTCCCAGCTAGCAGGGACGTTAAGCAGTGATATTTCACTTTCTGTTTCAACGTAAATCAATGCGTTGTCTTTAAGCCATTGGTGCTGGTCAATTAACGCAATACTTTTTTCTGCTAAAGATTTTCGAAACGGAGGATCGATAAACACCAGATCAAAGCCCTCAGTAGGTTTATTAGCGAGTAAGGCTAGGCTATCGCCCTTTATCACATCAGCGTTTTCGCATTTTAGCGTGGCTAGGTTTGCCACGAGCTGCTTCGCTGCTTGAGCTTGTAATTCGAAAATCTTAGCGTAGCTAGCGTAACGCGATAACGATTCAAGACTTAAAGCGCCGCTGCCGGCAAAGCAATCGAGTACGCGAGAACCGCGAACATCGTTGGCAATCCAGTTAAATAGTGTTTCACGTACACGATCTGTTGTTGGGCGTAGCCCCTCAAGATCATGGATTGGCAATTTGCGAGATCGCCATTGGCCTGAAATTATCCTAACTTGACCGCTAGAAGGTCTTTTTTTGACCATGGTGTCCTCGTGATTTTGCCTAATGAAAGAAAGTGGTAGACTATGGCGTCTGAATTAAGGGCGCTATTTTATATCAAAGCATAGCTAAATGGTAAAAAGCAGTAGGTGGAATCGACTCTATGTGTTTTTTTGCTGTTTTTACCAGCGTAATTTTAGTGTGATTTTGATATAACGTCCTCCACCCTAATGCATTTATGTACAGCTATTTGAGCACCGGTATAACACATGGCAAAGAAAGGTTTTTTTTCCTGGTTCCGCAGGGATAAGTCTAAAGAAGAAGCGGAAGCTGCTGAAGCGGCAAAGTTAGCAGCAGAACAGCAGGAGCAGGAACAGCTCGCAGCTGAAAAAGCAGCCGAAGAAGCACGTATTGAAGCTGAACGTCTTGAGTCAGAAAGAGTTGCTGCAGAACAAGCTGAAGCGCAAAGAGTCGAATCTGCCCGCCTTGAGGCTGAACGTCTTGAAACAGAACGTCTTGAAGCCGAGCGTGTTGCAGCAGAACAAGCAGAAGCACAAAGAATTGAAGCTGCTCGTCTTGAGGCTGAACGTCTCGAAACAGAACGTCTTGAAGCTGAGCGTTTTGCGGCAGAGCAGGCTGAATCTCAAAGAGTTGCGGCAGAGCAGGCTGAATCTCAAAGAGTTGCTGCAGAGCAGGCCGCGGCAGCTGAAGCCCGTATTTTAGAAGAACAGGCTGAAGTAATTCGCCTTGCCGCCGAACAAGCAGAAGCACAACGCATTGAAGCTGAGCGTATTGCTGCTGAACAAGCAGAAGTGCAGCGCATCGAAGCAGAGCGCATTGCCGCAGAGCAAGCAGAAGCACAACGCATCGAAGCTGAGCGTATTGCCGCAGAGCAAGCAGAAGCGCAACGCATCGAAGCTGAACGTATTGCCGCTGAAAAAGCAGAAGCACAACGCATCGAAGCTGAACGTATTGCTGCTGAGCAAGCGGAAGCACAACGCATCGAAGCGGAGCGTATTGCCGCAGAGCAAGCAGAAGCACAACGTATCGAAGCTGACCGTATTGCCGCAGAGCAAGCAGAAGCACAACGCATCGAAGCTGAGCGTATTGCTGCAGAGCAAGCAGAAGCACAACGCATCGAAGCTGAACGTATTGCTGCTGAACAAGCAGAAGCACAACGCATTGAAGCTGAGCGTATTGCTGCTGAGCAAGCAGAAGAGCAACGAATCGAGGCTGAGCGTAATGCCGCTGAACAAGCGGAAGCACAACGTATTGAAGTGGAGCGTATTGCTGCTGAGCAAGCAGAAGCACAACGAATCGAGGCTGAAAGCATTGCTGCTGAACAAGCTGAAGCGGAAAGAGTTGCAGCAGAAAAGCTCGCGGCGGAACAAGCTGCTGAATTAGAACAACCTGAGCCACAGGCGAAGCCTGTTAAAGAAGGCTTATTTGCCCGTCTTAAACGTGGTCTAAAGCGCACCAGTGAAAGCATTGGTAGCGGCTTTATTGGTTTATTTAGCGGCAAAAAGATCGATGACGATCTATTTGAAGAGCTTGAAGAGCAGTTATTAATCGCCGATGTGGGTGTAGAAACCACGACTCGTTTGATTAAGAGCTTAACCGAGCAAGCTAGCCGTAAACAACTTAAAGACGGTGAAGCCCTGTACGATCTTTTGCGTGAAGAGATGCAAAAAACGCTAGATCCAGTATCTGTGCCTTTGATCCCTGAAAACGCCGATGGTCCATTTGTGATCTTAATGGTTGGCGTTAACGGTGTGGGTAAAACTACCACCATTGGTAAGCTTGCTAAGCAGTACCAGGCGCAAGGTAAGTCAGTGATGTTGGCAGCGGGTGATACGTTCCGTGCTGCAGCGGTTGAGCAGTTACAAGTTTGGGGGCAACGCAACGATATCCCAGTTATTGCTCAGCATACAGGTGCTGACAGTGCTTCTGTATTATTTGATGCGCTGCAAGCTGCTCGCGCACGTAATGTTGATGTACTTATTGCTGATACAGCGGGTCGTTTACAGAACAAAGCTCACCTAATGGACGAACTGAAGAAAGTTGTTCGGGTGATGAAAAAGCAAGATGAGTCAGCGCCGCACGAAGTCATGTTGACTTTAGATGCAAGCACAGGGCAAAACGCGATTAGTCAGGCGCAGTTATTCCAAGAAGCTGTTGGCGTTACTGGTATTACGATTAGCAAGCTTGATGGTACTGCTAAGGGCGGGGTTATCTTCGCTATTGCTGATAAGTTTGGTATTCCAATTCGTCATATTGGTGTCGGTGAGCAGATCGATGATCTACGCACCTTTAATGCGAAAGACTTTATTGAAGCCTTGTTTAGTCAAACAAAAGACGACAAAGACGCGAAATAACGTTAGCTTATATCAAGCGTGACTGAAAGATAAGCACCCTGCGGGGTGCTTTTATTAATGCCAACTAACAAGAAATCTTTTTCAATGATTCGATTTGAGCAGGTAAGTAAAGTCTATCCCGGCGGCCAAAAAGCCTTGTCGGATGTGAGTTTTCATATAAAGCGTGGTGAGATGGCCTTTTTAACTGGTCATTCTGGCGCGGGTAAAAGTACGCTGCTTAAGCTGATCACCGTTATTGAAAGAGCAAACGGCGGTCGCGTTTCAATTAATGGTCACGATATTGCTAAAGTGAGTCGCTCACAAGTGCCTTACTTACGTCGCGATATTGGAATGATTTTTCAAAACCATCACCTATTAATGAACAAAAGCGTTTTCGACAACGTGGCTTTACCGCTGATGATCGAAGGCTTTTCTATTGGTGAAATTCGTAAACGAGTAGCTGGCGCACTTGATATGGTCGGCTTATATGGTAAAGAGCGTCACAACCCGATAATGCTATCAGGTGGTGAGCAGCAGCGTGTTGGTATCGCGCGGGCGATTGTGAATAAACCGCCTTTATTGCTTGCCGATGAACCAACCGGTAACTTAGATCCTAAGTTGTCGATGGATATTCTGCGTTTGTTTGAAACCTTTAATGATGCGGGTACAACCGTGCTTATCGCTACCCATGACTTAGGTTTAATTGCGCGCATGAAGTATCGCACGTTAACTCTGAAGCAAGGGCGAGTATTGGGCGCAGAGGAATTAAACGCTCACGACCCTATTGGCATTAATTGAGGATAAATGATGAGTAAGCAACCTCAACTAAATCGCAGTAAATTACCGCTTTCAGGTCGCATAGTGATGTTCTTTATTCGTCACATACAGCACGCAATGGCGAGTATGGGCGAACTATGGCGTAATCCGGTATCGTCAATTATGACCATGGCTGTACTAGGCGTTAGCTTAAGCTTACCAGCGGCCTTGCAAGTGTTAGTTAAAAATGCCGAAACCATTACCGAGTCGTGGAACAGCGCGGCTGAGATCTCACTGTTTATCGATGAAGGGCGCAGCGAAACCGCTATTCAAAGTTTGATAACACGCCTTAATGTTTATCCTGAGATCAGCAACGTTAATTACATTAATCGCGATCAAGCCTTAGAAGAGTTTCAGCGTTTATCAGGTTTTGGCGAAGCCTTATCCTATTTAGATTCTAATCCATTACCAGCGGTGGTGATGGTTACTCCAAGTGTTAAGTATTCAAGCCCAGCAGGTGCACGTGAGTTACTGCGTAAACTTGAGCAAGAACCGGAAGTGAGTTTTGGCCGTTTAGATATTGAATGGCTAGAGCGGTTGCAGGCAGTTGTTAAGCTACTTGAACGCACAGTATTAGCCATTGCTGCGCTTTTGGTATTAGCGGTGGTATTAGTGATTGGTAACACCATACGGTTAGCCATTATGAATCGCCGTACAGAAATTGAAGTGATGAAGTTAGTTGGCGCGACAGAAGCTTTTATTCAACGACCATTTTTATACACAGGTATTTGGTATGGCGTGATCGGCGGCTTCTTAGCTTGGGTAATTATTAATTTATTAGTCTGGTATCTAGATTCCGCGTTAGCCGAGCTACTTGGCTTATATGGTAGTAGTTTACATATGGAGTCGCTGACAATTGCTGAGCTTGGCCAGTTGGTATTGTTGGCCTCGTTTTTAGGCTGGTTGGGTTCGTACCTTTCTGTGCGTCAGCATTTGCGAGCAATAGAACCGTCATAATAGCGGGTTAGACTCACTAATACGTATTTGCTTAAAAGATGAACTTTGTTTCATTTGCGTTGCCTATCACTAGGTGTAATATTTTGTTGGCAGTGATATGCAGCAAAATTTGGCTAGGCTTAGTGCATATTGATACATATTAGATAAGTACGATGGTTGACATATTTTGTCATTTAGTCGATAGTTCACTGTCCATTTTGATCATGAATGGTCAGAAAGTAGATTTTTAGCAAGACCTTTGTAAGAAAGTAGTAGGAGCGTAAATGACAGATCAAGCGCAATCAATGGCACTAATGGTTCCCCAAAGTAGCGGAAGCCTCGAGTCTTATGTTCATTCGGCACACAACATTCCTATGTTGGAAGCGGATACTGAATATGAGCTAGCGAAGCGTCTGCAAGAAACGGGTGATCTGCAGGCTGCGAAGCAGTTGATTATGTCGCATCTACGTTTTGTGGTTCACGTAGCTAAAGGCTACTCAGGTTATGGCCTGCCACAAGCTGACTTAATTCAAGAAGGTAATATCGGCCTGATGAAGGCGGTTAAGCGTTTCGACCCAGATGTGGGCGTACGTTTGGTATCGTTTGCCGTGCATTGGATTAAAGCTGAAATTCACGAATACGTGCTTAAAAACTGGCGTATCGTTAAAGTGGCTACCACTAAAGCGCAACGTAAATTGTTCTTTAACCTCCGTAAAGCTAAAAAGCGTCTAGGCTGGTTTAGCGATAGTGAAGTAGGTATGGTTGCTGACAGTCTTGGCGTATCAAAAGCCGATGTGACTGAAATGGAATCTCGTATGGCCGCTCAAGATCCTGCATTTGATCTTGCGAGCGACAATGATGATGAACAAGATTATGCACCTATGCATTATCTTGAAGATCATTCTTCAGATTTAGCGTCTCAAGTTGAAAATGACAACTGGGAACAAAATAATCAAGCGCGTTTGCTATCTGCTATCAAGACTCTTGATGAGCGTAGCCAGCATATTCTTAAAGCGCGTTGGTTAGATGAAGACAAAACCACATTGCAAGATTTGGCGGCAACTTATCAAGTGTCGGCTGAACGTATTAGGCAATTAGAAAAGAATGCAATGAATAAGCTGAAAGGCTGTATGGAAGCTTAATTTCATTATCAGTTTTAGAGACTTTATTAATAATTAAAACCTGCTTTTTAGCAGGTTTTTTTATGTCTGGAACATTTAGCCCAAAGCCCATGGATGGATAGCTTGGGGCGTTATGTCTGGAACATTTATGCTAAAAACCCCTCCCTTCCCATGTAGGGAAGTCTGCATATGCGCTGGCCGTAGGCCATTGCAGCCAAAGATGCTGAGAAGTTGGTTTGATGCTTCAGTTTTCAGACTAAGACCTTGCTAAGCCTATTTGCAACAATAAGTTAGTGGTGATAAGTTAACCGCCAACCTGTTAAGGTATGAATAAAGTTCATGCTGCTAGGGAGACATTAGGAGCTCCTTTTTAGGTAAATTAGCGAAGTAATAAGTCATCAAAATATAGGGAAAATGAGATGAACGAAGTGACATCAGGAAGTGGCGATGCAAGTCAGAGTAATGCCAAAATAGTCTACATTTTATACTTGGTAGCCTTGGTTTTTGGTATTACCGGTATTGTTGGCGTGGTGATGGCGTACATCAACAAAAGTACCGCACCTGAATGGCTGCAGTCTCACTACCAATATCAAATCAGAACATTCTGGATAGGCGGCCTATTTATGTTTGTTGGTGGCTTATTGTCGCTGGTATTAATTGGCTGGTTTGTATTGTTATTCTGGGTTGTTTGGTTAGTCATTCGTTCAATTAAAGGGATACAAGCATTGGATGCAGGCAAGCCAATTGAGAACCCAACGGGTTGGTTATTTAACTAAGTTAAATAACGGTAATTTTGTCTAATCAAACTTCGTTTGATAAAAATCATGAGCTTTCTGCTCACACTCTGCCAAGAAGGGGTCAACAGCTACCCCCTCTTGGATCTCCCCGCCGCCCCTAACGAAGTTGTAGATCCTCATACTCCAATAAAAATTGCCTAACGGCTCAGATGGGACATCCATGTCCCTCCGAGCCTGAACCATCATCCATGATGGTTCCACGGCATTTTCATCTGCGTACTTCGGCAACTCCGATGGGGAAATCGGTGTTTCCTGTGAGTCGATTAGCGACTGGTAGACTTGTGTTTTCTCTGGGGAATACAGCGGGCTAAATATCTACGCTTTTCTAACTCAGTGTAGATACGGCCGTGACCGTCCATGACATGGACGTCATGGCCGAGCTTCCAGGGATGGACTTGCAGCGTGTCACGGAAGTGTCTGCACATACGCCGGCCGCAGGCCATTGGAACCACTATTGCTGGAAGCTGGTTTCTAGTATCAGATGACGATGAGATTAAAGTTTTAAAGCTTTAGATTTAAAGTCAGCGTTAGTTTCACGCAAATGAAATCCTTAACCTCTGCAGATACGACTGCTGCAGGCAATTAGCTGGATTGGATATTGAAAGTGGAAAATTAGGTAATTAGGCATACAGTTAGAGCAGTTAAGCTGCTTTTTTTGAGCTTTAAGTTAGGCTGCGTCTAACAACTAACGTTGTACGATGTGGGATTATGGACAGTGGCTTATAAAGAGTCTTCAACGTACTTCGGCAACTTGGATGGGGTTCTGTGATTGCTGTGCCTATACATAAATACTAAATTGCTATGTATACAATCCCATTGACACTTCGCGATTACTAGAAGTATGATTCAGGTTACTGTTCGGCCTCTTTAGTTATTGTTTTTAAGAAAGTATTCGGTGTTTCGAGTATTAGTAGAATAGTCGTTTTTACTTGGACTAAGTATTGATGATTTTACTTATAACTTTCTAAAACTAACTTGGAGTCTTTCATGAAAATTGAGCTAAAAATCGAACTACACCCTAGTGTTATTATCTTTGTTTCAAAGGTTTTGATGATGTTTCTAGTTTAAAGGTGGGAGGGGTGAAGCACCATCCCCTTTCTTCAGTAGTTTTAATTTAGCCCTAATCTAAGAGGTTATATGTCTTACTGGCATAACCCCCAAGGCCTAACTCCTAAGGCTTATATATGCGGTTTCTGTAGTAATAAAGTAGCGAGTAGTAAAGGATATATTGGCAGTAATAATGCCGTTTTATATCTGTGCTCAAATTGCGATGAACCGACTTATTTTTTTGGTTTAGGTGGACAGTTACCAGATGTTGCTCCAGGTAATTCCGTTCAACATCTTCCTGCCGATATTGAGTCTCTTTATAATGAAGCACGAAACTCCGTAGCAGCATCTTGTTACACTGGATCGGTTCTAATATGCCGAAAATTATTGATGAACATCGGTGTGCAACAAGGTGCAGAAACTGGTAAGGCATTTATTTTCTACATCGATTACCTTGCCGAGAAAGGATTCATTCCGCCAAACGGCCGAGGCTGGGTTGACCATATTAGAAAAAAAGGGAATGAAGCGACACATGAAATAGTGCTGATGTCGAAAGAGGACTGTGAAGACCTAATTGCTTTCAGCGAAATGCTAATAAAGTTTATTTATGAGTTTCCGAGTAAAATTCCTTCTACCTCAGCATAAAAGGAAACTATATAGCTCTGCTGAACTTCGGGCGTTAACCCTTAACCGCAGCTATCACTTTTTTGCGGATAACTTTAATCCCAGCACTGCTAACCTCTGGCCAAGGGTAATAACACCTTGGCCTTTTGAAGCGAGCGATTTTGTCCGCTAGAAATGCGGTTAACTCAGTTTCCGAGAGCAAGGCCTCTTGGTTATTATTGCAGGTGTTTACCAGCTTAATAATCGCTGCGGGCAGAGTGCCAAACTGAGTGTCGTTAACTGGGAAAACGATGGCATCACTGATCTGCGGGTGCAATTTAAGGGCGGCTTCAATCTCTTCTGGTTGGATGTTCTCGCCGCCGCAGATAAACATGTTATCGGCACGGCCATCGATACAAAGGTTGCCGTTTGCATCGAAGTGACCTAAATCTTTGGTGTAGAACCAGCCATTTTTATCGAGCGGTAAATTAAAACCATCTTTGGCTAAATAGCCCAAAAACAGACACTCACCTTTTACCCAGATCTCGCCATCAATAATCTTAAGTTCACGCCCCGATAATAGCTTACCGCTAGAACCATCGCTGCGGGCGATGCCTGTGGTGATCTGCGATCCCATTTCAGTCATGCCATAGCTGGTGTAGGCTTTAATATCGTGTTTGGCTAGCTCTGCCAATAGGTCCGCTGAAATTGCACCGCCGCCAAGTAGCATAGCTTTAACTTGAGATAAGCAGTTGTTATCTGTAGCGCTGGTAGCAAGCAGCTGCTGCAGTTGCGCGCTGACTAAAGACAAATGGCTGACTTTATCGCGAACAAGTTGCGTGGCCAAAGTTTGCGTCTTGTCTTCAAATACGACACAAGCGCCAGCTAAGGCGCAGCGGTTAAGTATGGCTAAGCCGCCGATATGAAATAGAGGTAAGGATAATAACCAGCTGTCATTAGCGTTAAGGCTAATTAGCTCGGCTGAGCCTGCGGCGCTAGCGATATGATTTATTAAACTGTGAGCGGCAGCTTTTGGTGTGCCGCTACTGCCAGAAGTTAAGATCGCATTAACAGCCCGTGCAGGAGCAATTCGCTCTGCTTTGCTGCGACTTCGCAGAGCAAAATCAGCATTTATGCCGCTGAGATTTGGCTGAGATTTGAGTAATTGCTTAAGTTCTGCGCTTTGCTCTGGCTCAAGCCAATAGTCGCGGTATTGATGAGTGTGGATCAGTTCAAGGATTTGCTGCGGCGCAAAGCGCGGCGATATGGGGCAAAACACAATGCCACTATCAACACAGGCCCAGTAAAGTGTTAGTTGTTCGGGATTGTTATGGCTTATGCAAGCAAGGCGATCACCTGCTTTTAAGCCTTGTGCGGCTAGTTGCTGGCTTAGCGAGATAACGAGCTGACTTAAAGTTTGATAATTTACAGCCTTGCCATCAACGCGATAAGCCGGAGCTTTAGCATTGCTTACTGCCTGTTGATGAACAGGTGAAAGTATCAGTTGTGCCGTGTTTATCATCTCAATGGGTCGCTGTTAGGTTTATTGAACGCTGCAGATCAAGCTTAGATCATCAAGCTGCAAACAAACGCTTTTACCTGAACTTACCAATAGATCTTGGCTAAAGGCGCTAAGGGTATCAATCCCTGGGATCTCATCTGGAGTAATAATCGTCGCTAAGCGGCTTAAGGCCTCAATACCTAAACTTGCCTCTAAGCTTGAGCTCAGAATGCAGCGCACGCCGTGTTCAGTAGCTGCCTCAACCAGTTGCTGCAATTTTTCAATACTGCCAAGTAGCATAGGTTTGATGATTAACGCGGTGAGTCCCGTTTGCATTTCAAATTGATAGTCGCTGCTATTTAGCGATTCATCAAGTGCCCATGGCATCTCTATCGCCTGATAAAACGCTTGGTTGTCATCAGGATTTTGGCAAGGTTCCTCAATGTACTCAATATTAGCAATTGGTAGGCAAGCAGCGAATTCGATGGCTTGTTCTAGACTAAAACCTCGATTGGCATCTAAACGTAGTTTGAGATCGGGACGAATAGCCAAAATTTGATGAATGAGCTTAATTTCATCTTCAAGCGAGTCTTGGGCTACTTTGACTTTGACTGAGTGGACATTGCTGGCGAGTGCGCTGACTCGCTCGCTTATGGCGGACAATGGCTCGTCTGCCGCGCGGTAGATAAGTGGTACGCTGCGCGGTGCGAGCACGTGTCCATCAAGTTTACCGTTGAGCTTGGCGTGCAGCAGGCTTAATCCGAAAGCCATAGAAGGAGAGTTGGTACTGTAATCAAGCAGGGCGTTAGCTGGCTGCTGTAATAACAATGGCAAAGCAGCAGTGAGTTGTTGCTGTACTTGTTCAAGCGACTCCTGACTAAAGCCTGTAATGCTTTGTTTTGCACTATCAACACCTGACAACGGAGAGATCTCAACAGACGCTTGGTACTCATTATCACCTTGGATTGCGATCCCTGTTAACACAAGGCCGCTGCGCTGCTCAATACGCTGTTTGCCAACAGGTAATGACTTGGCTAAATCGATAGTAAATTGATGCAGACTCAATTGAGTTAGAGTTAATGGCGTTAATTGCTGTTGCGTCGTTGTCATTGGCTTGCCTGCATTATTTTGTGAGTTTAATTATTAGAGTTATCGATTTTTTTAGTAAAAAGCTGCTGTAATTTAGTCGCAAATTGCTTTGGTGCGGCTAAGTGTACGTTGTGACCGCTGGCTTCAATAGTGTGTAGCATTATGTTTTGTTGTTGCTGCCAACGACTCGCTAGCGCCATAAATTTACTATCTTGATGGCCAGCAATAAAGTGCACTTTAATGTTTAATTGCGCAGGAGTATCCCAAAGATCATCTTGCTCGGCTAACGATGTTGCTTGATAGCAGTTTGCCAACGCGAATGGGTTATTATCGGAGCGTTTAGTGACTAAAGCGCTTTGCTCTGCTGGCGTAAGATCGCTAAAGACCGCTTGTTGATACCAAAGCTTTAGAAACTCGCTAATCGGCATGCTGCTAAGTTTACCCGCCCAGGCTGCATCATTTTGTTTGCGAGCAATTTTGTCTGCTTGGCTTTGCAGCCCAGGGTGGCAAGATTCAAGCACTAAACTCAATAATTGCTCCGGATATAACTTGGCAATATGCAAGGATATGCGGCCACCAAGTGAGTAGCCAACTAGGTGGTAACTATGCACATTGAGCGTTGCTAGAGTCGTCGTTATTAGCTCTGCGCAGCGCTTGAAGCCGGGTGTTGGCAGCACTTGTTCTGCTAATTGCTGCTGATTGTCACCGTGGCCGGGAAGATCGATGCTGATGCAGTGAAAATCATTTTGTAGCTGCTCAGTTATGTCTTGCCAATCTTGTTGGCTGCCTAAAAAGCCGTGAAGAAACACCACGGCTGGTGCGCCAACTTTGCCAGTGCTGCGGTAATTCAGCATTAGTGCTGCTTTACCCAGCTAGCGATTTGGGCTATCTGGTCACTAGCCTGGTTTTGGCTAACTGTGACTTCAATGACCGATGGGCCTGCATAAGTCATCGCATATTCGTAGGACTCAATAAAGTCATCTATCGAGTCTACTTGATTGTAGGCGAGGCCAAACATGGCAGCGCCAAAGCCAAACTCAAGTCCGTGAGACAAACGATAGTAATCAGTACGTAATTGTTCATTAGGTACTGGCAACAAGTTAAAAATATTGCCGCCATCATTATTGAGAATAACAATCACCAGTGGGCTAGTGACACTGCGTGCTATCGCAAGTGAGTTTAAGTCGTGCAGCGCTGATATATCACCAATAATCAGGGTTGTTGGTTTTGCCTCAGCCACTGCAACGCCACAAGCCGTTGCAAGTAGGCCGTCGATGCCCGATGCCCCACGGTTGGTAAACACGCTTGCACTTGATGGTGTGATTGGGGCAAACATATCGTAAAGCCTTACAGGTAAACTATTACCAATAAATAGCTGATGATTGTCGCTTTGGCGTTTAGCAATGGCTCTAATTGTTTGCGCTTCACCAAACTCTGCATTATCAATTTGCTGTTGGTATAGGGTTTCTAACTCATCATTAAACTGCACTAGATTGAGGGCCCAATTCGCTTGCGATGATCTTGGCCATGGCAGGGCTGCAAATTTATGTGCGCTTGCTAGCCATACTTGTTTAGGCTTATGGCTTGGGTCCAGTCTCTGTTGCTGTGGTAATACTTGCCAGTAATTTGTCCAGTTCTGCTCACTCAAGTAGTTGATTAAGCGCTTTGATAGAATACGTCCGCCAAACACAATCACCTTTTCTGCTTGGGCTAGTAGCGCTTTAGCTTTTGGTTGCTGTAAGAGTTGGTCTATGTTGCCAATAGCACCTGTATGCTGGCGAAGTTGCGACTGAGCATCAGTGACAATCGGCCAACCTAGTTTTTGGGCGAGCTGGATCAGCTCACTACTTTGCTGCTCTGGTGCAAGCGTTGCTGCGACAATCACCCCCTTGCCATGCACAAAGCGAGCAAGCGCATCAGCCGTTGGCATAATGCTGGTATCCATTGCGGCAAACTGATTGTAAGGCGCAGCTTGTTGTTGCCAGATCGCAATTGGCGCTAGGTAGCGAGAAAAGTCGGCGATAGGTTCGTTTGGATACAGCGGCTCACGATACATACAGTTGATATGCACAGGTTGAACCTGATTGCACACCGCATCATCTAATAAGCTTAATAACGCCTGAGGCGCGATATTAATATCTGGGGTAGGTAAGTTTATTTGCTTGGCATATTGCGCAAAAATTGCTGGTTGGATAATCGCTTGGTTTGCGCCGCAATCAATTAGCTCTGGTGGTCTATCACCAGATAATACAATTAATGGTACGTGGGTTAACCAAGCTTCAATGATCGCTGGGTAAAGGTTAGCTACAGCTGTTCCCGATGTCGTGATAATGGCCACTGGCGCTTGGCTGGCTTTGGCTAATCCAAGCGCCATAAAGCCGAGTCCACGCTCGTCAAAATGCAGATGCTGACTAAGCTTAGTTTGTTTTGCTGCGGCTAAAGTCAGTGGGGTTGAGCGAGAGCCAGGCGCCATACAGACGTGCTTTACGCCTAAGCGAGCCAGTTCTTCTAAAATTAATGAGCCCCAAAGCAGGTTGAGTTCAGCTGTATTTTCAGTTTGCATAAATCATTACCATATCATTGATAGCTTTAGTTTAACTTGCTTTAAGCTAAAGGAGTATGATCACTCTAGAGTTTTATTCATAGGCTGAAAGTACTCGATTAAAAAGAAACAACATTAGATTTTTGAATCGAATACCTATTAATGGGTATAGGTGTGATTGGTGTAGCAAAAATGTATATTTTTCAGTGCTATACTGTGTATACAATATATAAGAACTAGACAGATTGTAGGCAGTACACGGATGCGCAAAGAACTTTCTAAGTTAGATTACTTTACCCTCAAAGTTTTTGTTGGTTTGGTTGAGTTTAAAAACGGCTCGGTAGTCGCAAAGAAACTTGATACCACACAGCCTAAGGTTAGTCGTGCGTTGAGCACTATACGGGAAGTTATTCAGGACGAACTATTTATCAGACGGCAATATGGCGTAGAGCCTAATGTCATGGCTGATAAGTTGTATCCCATAGCGAAAAATATTGTTCAAGGTTACGAAGCTATGGCCGAGGTCACTAAATACTTACCAGAAAAAAATCAGTTGGTCATTGCAGCGCAAGAGCATTTAGCTGGATTTTTGGTTGATTCGATTACTGAGGTATGTGAGCAGCAAGGCATCGACATGTCTGTAAGTATCCAGCCTTGGAGTGACAACGTTCAAGAATTACTGGCACAAGGTAAGATTGATTACGCAATTACCGTTAACTCAAAACCTTCTGAATCAGTAAAAAATATCAAAATTGGTGATGTACGTTATTATTTCTTAGCCGCTAAAAAAGGCCACCAATTTTTTGAACAAGATTTGACATTAAAAGGGCTACTCGAAAATAAACTGGTTTTCATCAACTATTCTAAGGTCGGGCTGAGTGAGCATTGGTGTGAAACCTATGCAAAAGAGCATGCTTTAGATATGAAAGTTAGTTTTAAAACGACGAGTTTAGCTATGGCATTAAATCACGTGGCAAAAAGTGATGATATCTGCTGGACGGCTTCTATATTCTCATATTTGTATTTCAATAGCCGCAGTGATATCGACTATATAGATGTAACAAATTTCTATGAGAACACGCTTTTTCCTGATGGTAACTCAACTAAATACGACTACTTTTTGCAATACCATCAAACCCATGAAGATGACTTTTCGAAGTCATTATCTAAGTTACTGGCTGAAAAATTAGCTATTGCTCAAGAGCAGTATGAGCAGAATAAGCAAATTCATCTTTGCAAATAAACTGACCTAAAAAAGAGTGTTAACGCACTCTTTTTTATTGCTCTTCAATTTATTAATGCAAAAATAACTCAACTAAATCCCTTACCTCAGAAGACAACCAGCGAAGATTAGGATCTTTATTGTTATCACTATAAACCAGATATAGGTTTGGTTCTTTAACCTGCATATATAGACGCTCTGACTCTACATCAGATAGGCGGCATACATGTAAATCTTGACTGTTATTGATCATGGTGAAAATAGAGCTATATGGCAGTAATGCTATTCCTTGGCTAGATCGTAGGTATTCGAACAAACCTGTTAACCCTGTTAGGTTCATTTCAGTAGTTAGCTTTATATGTTGTGTTTGGCAATACTCTTGAAAAGGGCTAGGTTCTAGCTCACTTTGGCCAATATTACTATTAATAAATGGGTACTTAGCAATAGACTCTAGGTTGATGTCTTCTTTTAAAATAGGATGATCATTCTGACATACTAAAAATATCTTATTGAGCTTTTTTAATGGGATGGCATTAAGAGAGTCATCAGTATCTTTGATACTGTCGAGCATTTTACTGCAGCATAGCCCTAAGTCGATTTCACCGCTGATAATGTCGTGGATAGAATGCTTTGTCCAAGATGAGATGTTAAAGCTGATGTCCTTACCTGCATTTTTGATGGCATTGAGTAAAACCTTGGGAAAAGGATAGGAAATTAAATCCGGGGCAGCCACCTCGAAATGGTGTGTAGGATTTAGCTCATGCATACCATTTAATTTCTGCAAATTCTTCGAGCACTCTATGATTTCTTTAGCAATAGGGTATATCTGACTAGCAAATTCATTTGGTACTAGACCATGCTTTTTTCTAATGAAAAGCTCATTACCAAAGACTTCTCTCGCATGTTTTAAGCAGCGACTAATTTTAGGAGCAGGAACATTAAGCTTATGGGAGACAAAAGTTGCAGACTTATTCTCATATAAATTGACTAGAATATTAATACTTAATAAATCTAGGTCGCTAAAACTTATATCTCTCATATTAAATACCTCTTAAGTGGTAAGTATCAAATTCGATAATAACCAATTTGTAATTTTTTATACTAATTTATTTCAATTGCTTTTTAAAATTGATGCGTAGGTCACTTAATAAGTTATTCTCATATTAAATATAGAATATGTAAATTGGACATACCTCTTTATTTGCGATGAATGTGGCTTAGGTATTAGGTGAGCCCCAAAAGGAATTTGTTTGGTGTCAAAAAGCTACATTTTGTTTGTTTTTGGTTAAAAATGCTTCTGATGTGTGTTTTTTTACTCGATAGCTGTATGTTTTGATCTGTTTTTTGTAATTACTCAAAGCACTTAAGGTTTTCATAAAATTAAATTTTGAAATTTAGACATTCCATTTTTGTATTTTTAGATTATTGATTTCATTAATTAGATAGTCTTTTAGTTTTAATGAACAATAATCTGGTTGTATGGTAATAATTGATTTGAATCAATGTTTGAAAGGATCTAAGTAACAATACTGGGTGTGCGTTAAATATGGGTTTAAATAAATGAAGTGTAAGTTTGGAGGTCGTTATGAGTGCATCTGTAATTTTTAGTTATGCTTTCATGTATTTTGTATTGTTTCTTGTTGTTCCATTTGTTTTAGTGACATTTACAATGACATGCATAAAGTTTTTTAAAGGGAATGAGTTCGTTAATTCAAGTATTAAATTAAAAGCTAACACGTTAACCAATCAACCTATTAGCTTCGTAAATAAGTTAAATACTTTGGCTAAGGATAAATATAATGTTCTGTATGGTACAACATTAGATAGCCTTTGCGATGTTGATAAAGATGATAAAGAGCAAGATGCTCATAGTTACTTACAAGCCTGCCATCTTGACTATGTATTAGTGGATAATCAATCGTCAGCAGTCAAACTTGTAATCACTGACCCTCAGCATAACTCGGACGAGAATAATCGTTTTATCGATGCAACATTGGCAAAGATGGGCGTTAAAGTCCTCCACCTTGCTAAGAATGATTGCGATGTTAATTTGATTAAAAACTCTCTAGTCGCATAGTTTCACCGGTGCTGATATTTAAATATCAGCACCCAAATTCCAGCTCTCTTTTATTTTATCACTTAGTAATGTGAGGACGCTTCATGTCCAGACTATTCAAATATTCAGCTCCAGTGTTAATGAGCATTCTTCTCGTAGTTGCAGCATCAACCGTTTCTATTCAGTCGATCGCGGCAGAATTTAAAATTAATGAAAATAAACAATGCATTATGTGCCACAAGCGCAATGGAGTAATGCAAGGCGTTCACGCCAATAACGCTTTGGATATCAGCTGTCAGGATTGCCATGGTGAGAAAGAGGGACACCCAAGAAAAGCCTCAAACTTAGTGGGATTTAGTGAAAAGTCTGCTGCAGATGCAAATACGCAAACTCAGCGCTGTCTGGCTTGCCACGACCATGAAGTTTTAGCACAAGATGATTGGAGTCATGATGTTCACTCAAATAAAGTGAATTGTGCTAGCTGCCATTTATTGCACCCTAATAAAGACCCAATAGTTGGGGTTTCTGAGAAAGAGCGCAGTGAGTTATGCAGCAATTGCCATGTGGCTAAGTAATTGGGGAATTAAATATGTCTAACTCTAGAAGATTATTTTTAAAAGGCGCATGTGCTGCTGTTGTAGGAGCCTCTGGCTTTACTATTGCGACCGCAAAAGATCAAGCGGGATCTAAAGTAGAACAATCCTGTAAATACGCCCTGGTTCACGATGAAACAAAATGTATCGGTTGTGATGCTTGTTCTATCGCTTGTCGTGAGGTTAATCAGGTTCCTGAAGGCGTTAGTCGTCTTGAAATTGAACGAGAAGGCCCTTTTGGTGAGTATCCTGATCAGTATTTTCGTTTCACTCGCAAATCTTGCCAGCAGTGCGATGATACTCCTTGCGTTAAGGTATGCCCAACAGGTGCTGCTTACAAAGATCCCAAAACAGGTATTGTATGTGTAGATGAGTGGAAGTGTGTTGGATGTCAATACTGTATCGCTGCTTGTCCTTATCAAATTCGATTTATTCACCCTGTGACTAAAGCTGCCGATAAGTGTGATTTCTGTAAAGAAACTCGCCTTAAAGAAGGCTTGCTGCCTGCTTGCGTCGATGCTTGTCCAACGAAGGCGTTAACTTTCGGGGATATTAGTGACCCCGAGTCGCAAGTTGTTCAAGTTTTAAAGTCGGCTCCAAGCTATAGAACTAAAACTGACTTGGGTACTAGACCGAAAGTGTTCCGTATCGCAGCTAAAGGTGGGGAGATAAATCTATGAGTCCATTCCATTTTGACAGTTTAGTTTGGCCTTGGCCTATTGCTATCTATCTATTTCTTGCGGGTATCTCTGCAGGCGCTATCTGTTTTGCTGTATTGCTTAAGCACTTTAAGTTAGGTCGTGATGCATATAAATCTGGATTTGTGCAAGCTGCCTGCTTGATTGCACCTTTAGCCGTATTTGCAGGTCTCGGTATCTTAGTAATAGATCTTACTAAGCCATTCGATTTTTGGAAAATATTGGTGTTTTACAACCCAACATCGGTGATGTCTGTTGGTGTTGCAGTATTGATGGTTTATCAAGTTGCACTTTTTGCTTGGTTGGCATGCGTGTTTAAAATCCCAGTGCTGAATTGGTGTAATGGTCGTTGGCCTATTGTGAGTAAAACCTTTAATGCGATAGCTAAGTATGAAGCTACGATTACAGGCTTACTCGTTATGCTCGCACTGTCTTTAGGTGCTTATACAGGCTTCCTATTATCAGCACTGACTACGTATCCAATGCTGAATAACCCTGTGTTACCGTTATTATTCTTGATTTCAGGTCTATCTTCTGGAGCTGCGGGAACCTTATTAGGTGGAGTGTTATTAAATGGTAATCCTGATGGTAAAGAAGTGCATTTTATCCACAACATCGAGATCCCAATTATCTTGTTGGAGATCGTACTGTTATTCACTTTCTTCGCGGGGCTTATTTTAACTGGCGGTCAAAGTCAGGTAGCTGCATTAGCTGCTATTGGTGAAGGTTTCTGGGGATGGATCTTCTGGGCTGGAGTGGTAGTGGTAGGTTTAAGTATGCCACTTGCATTTAACCTGTTTATGAAGGCGTCAGCCAAGCGCAAGTTCTCATATGTGGCGGTTACAGCGAGCTGTAGCTTAATGGGAGTGTTGTTGCTACGTAATTTTATTCTCTATACAGGTCAAATGACGATTGCATAACTATTTAATGAGGGTTTAACAATGCTTAAAGTTTTAGGGTTAACCGTTTTATTAAGCTTTTCTGCCGCCGCAACAGCTGTATCGGTTGCTGATACTCATACTGAAATGGCCGGATGTGAGTCTTGTCATGCTGAGGGCGCACCTTCATCAGATATGGCTTTTGAAAATGAGGCATGTATTACCTGTCACGGTTCATTGAAAGAATTAGAAGGCGAAATGCATACTCAGCATGACGGAATCATTACTTGTAGTGACTGTCATGTAGTACATGAAGAAGCTTCGGCAAATGATAGTTGTGCGAATTGCCACTAAGTTAACGATAATCTTAACAAGAGCGTCTAATTTACTGGGTTCCGTATAGGTACTTTGTCTTAATATTCATGTGTTTAGAATGGTTTTTGTTGCCGCTCAAGCTAAATTGCCACTCTACTAAAAGGGTGGCTTTTTATTTTGTTGCTCCATTGCAATATTACGCATTTGAATTAGCTCACTGTGGCGCAGGTAGAAAAGCTCGGCAGTACGACGAATGATTTGATCTTCATATTGGCAAAGGTGACCGTCCGCATACGCAAGTTGCCACATCGCCAAGATGAGTTGCTGCTTTTGTTCGATATTGAAGTTGTCGTTAATTGCTTGGGTAAACTCGTACAAAGACGTGGACTTTTGCTGTGACTTTTTGGCATCGTTGATTAAATTCTCAACGTCGTTAACGTCAAGATTTAGGGTAGTGGTTAGCAAAGTTGGGAGTAATTTTGCCTCGTTATCCGACATGCTTTCGTCTGCCATCACAACTTCTATCAGTAAGCTCGCAGCAGCAAGATTTAAGTGCTCTGCGCGTTCTTCATCAGATAATGGTGTATCTGGGTTACCAAAAAACTGTTTTAGTTTTGCCAGCATAAAGGGCTCCTAAATCGGTGAGCTTGATTGATGTCTATGCTATTTAGAGCATTTTTTGTTAGCAGAGTTCCGCTACATATTAATCAGTATAAGATGTTGTGCGGCTGAGAGTGTTTTTAAGCACATTAATTTCAGCTGGTGGAGCGAGCTTTTCACTGTAGCGTTTATAGGTGATTTGTGAGTTTTAGATATAAGACCATCGAAGCAGAGCTCGCAATGGCCTTGTATTGTTAACTGTCAACTGCAAAGTTTAAAGCTATAGGATTGAGCTTAGACCTTTCATTAGCATGTCTGATGTCCCAGCACTGCCGTTGGTATCTAAATATCCTTTGACGATATCAATCATAGGCGCTGCTAACTCTTTGGAGATCCCTAGTTTTTCAAAAGCATCATAAACCATAGCGCCACCTTGTAGTGACTCCCCTAGACCGCCAGCTTTTGAAAGCAATCCCGACATACCTGAGTCACCGTCGAGTTCTGGCACTGCACCTAGTAGTCCATCAACACCAGGAATAGAGTTTGCGATTGAGCTAAAGTCATTGCTGCCTAGAGAGCTTTGCGCAAGTGATAATAGACTACCTAAACCACCTTCAGCTTGAGTTTGGCTTAAACCTAGTTGCGACATAACACTACCAACAAGATCGGAAGACTCGCCTTGTTCAGTTTGTTGTTTTTTGCTGTCGGTCGCTTGACCAAGTTGATCTAAAATTCCTGCGCTAGCTGGAGCGGTTAATAGTGCGCTTATGGCAAGCAAACATGCAGTGGTAAGTTTCATCGCGGCTATCCTTAGTAGTTTATATATTGTCTAGTCTAGCGTTTTTAACAATCTGTTTGCATTTTTTTTGTGTTCAGCGGTTAACTAATTGGTGATTTCAATTGTGCATTCACTTATAAACTTGGGTATCCTTAGCGCTAACTCATGAAATTGAATTTTATCTTTTGGAAAGCCCTATGCCACTGTCAGACATATTGACTCAAGCTTTTAACTTTTTTAAGAATAATATTAGTCAGTTAGCATTTTTGTTTGTGCCAATTTTGTTTGTGCAAGTTGGCATACAATTATGGCTAAGTTTAGAAATTAGCTCTGCTGATCTAGAAAACCCGCAATTTGGCACTAGCCATATGGTTGCTATGATGGCGCTGTTGTTGGTGTTTTCATTTTTAATTGCCGCATTGACGCTATTTTTAGAAATTCGCTCTCAAGGTCATAGCCCAAGTAACGGTATGATCTTAAAAACCAGCTTTAACTTTGTGCCAGCCTTGCTACTTGCAGGTGTGTTCTCTGGCCTTGCGGTACTCGCGCCAGTCTTTATTCTAATGGCCGTGAACCCTATGCTAGGTGTGATTGGTTTAGTGGCTTCGGTTTATCTATTTGCACGTCTTGCTTTCGTCAACTTTATGGTGGTTGTGGAAAGACTGACCCCATTGGAAGCCATTAAGCGCAGCTTTAGTTTTAGTGGACCAATTGCATTTAAAACCATGGCCATTTTCTTACTTTATATTCCACTGTCGCTATTTGGCGGCGTGTTAGCGCAAATTACTGAGCTTGGTGGTATTCCATTAAAGCTAATTGGCGATGTAATTGTCGCGTTTTTTGGTCTGTTCGTTAACGTCGCGCTGTTCCGTTTATATATGGTGTCACGTCCAACTCCTACAACGCCTGGCAACGTTGAAACTGAAGAGGAATAACTAGCGTTAAAGCTAGTTTTCGTCAGCCTTGTAGCGATTTTGAATATGTGAATCGTTACAAGGTTAGCCTGTTTCGTGACAAGTGCGGCTGGCTAAGTCGCGATACTGTTTAGGTTGTGATTAGAGGTAAAAGTCTTGTTGAACGATATCGAGTTCGTCAATCTGTTCTCAGTTGAATTAGGTGAAGATTACCGCAAGGCCAAAAGTTACGTCAAAGATGTACCAACTCAGGCATTGCTGCATGTACGTAGCTTTAGTCATAAGCTAACTAGCTTGCTTGCTGAGCCTAAGCAAATACGCTTTGAAAGCCCCAATTTATACGACCGCATTGAGCAGCTTAATCAGCGTCGAGTTATCGACGTTAAAACAACGCGAGCGTTACATAAGCTAAGGGCTGACGGTAACCGCGGCGCCCATCCAGAAAAATATCACCTGACACCAGAGCAATTACAGCAATTAAGTGAGCGCTCCATTAAGCAGCTTTTGGCATTGGTGGAATCTTTATTTGCCGGTGTAACTAAGCAAGATAAGCCTGAATTTTATTTTGAAGAGCCAAACTCTTTAGCCGGTCGCGATCTTTGCTATCGTGCGGTTATGGAGCGTGATCCAGAGTCACAGTATCTGGTGGGCATGGCGTTAAAGACCCGCGCATTAATGCAACGTGAGCAAGAGCTGGCATTACAAGGCAGTGGTGAAGATGCAGTTGAAGATCGTTCGACCGCATCACTTAAACAAGCCAGTTACTGGTTTGCACAAGCGCAGGGTAAAGACTTGAATGCTTTGTATGAGCACGGCGTATCACTGATCCATGGCTATAGCGGTGAGACTGATGTGGCGGCTGGTGAGCTAGCTATTGCTAAGGCTGCTGACGCAGGTATCGCCAACGCGATGGCGCTGCTTGGTTATTTCTATCTTGTGGGTACTGAGCAGTTTGCGATAGATCTAACGCTTGCGGAGAAGTTTTTGTCTCAAGCGGCCAAGCTTGAGCAATCTGAGGCCATGGCTAATCTCGGCGTGCTTTACTATCAACAGCAAGATTTAACCAAAGCATATAAATATATTAGTCGCGCAGCTAAAGCGGGCTTCCCGCATGCTCAATATCATTTGGCTTTAATGCTGGCGCGCGGTGAGGGCTGTGAGCAAGACAGTGTTAAGGGCGCTCACTGGATGGCTGAAGCCGCAGAGCAGGGGCAGCTTGATGCGATGTTCTCGCGCGCACAAAGTATGCTGCACGAAGACTCTGTATTGGGGCAAGACTTTACGCAAGCTGAGGCTTATCTACGCGAAGTGATTAAATATGGCCATAGCGTACCGGCAATGATAGAGCTGAGCATTGCGCTTGCTGACGGTATTTTAGGGCGTATTGACGTGGTCTCTGCTGCAGCGTTATTAAAGATGGCCCGCGAACGCTGTAATCAGTCGGAGCTTGATGTGCTGTTACCTTTGTGGCGTTCGCTCGCCCAGCAGGTTGATGCGGTGTTGGCCGTTACAACCTCTAAAGACGAGCTGGTATCGTTGCATAAAGCGGCTGAGCTATTATCTGAGCCGACTTAGAATAAGGTTAGCGGCAACTCTTGCCACTAATTACAGTGTTTTTTGACAGTAATGTAATTGGTTATCGCGAATTATTTTCATGCTAGTTCGCGATTATCTTGCCATCCAATATGCCGCAATGTCATAGCAGCTGTAACTTTCAGTACAGCTTGTGCTATTCACTAGATTAAAGCATCTAACCTGAAGCGCCACCCCCAAGCTTGGGTCAATCGACCTTAATGATTGTATAATGTATACTCTTTGCTGTTTTGACTTACAGCCGACTAGCAAGGAGCGCTTTTGCCACACACTAAACCCGCCCAAGGTAAAATTAAAGTCATAAGTCCGCAAGCACAAGAAGAGCTATTAAATCAGTTTGCAGAGCGTTATGTTCGTTTAGCGTTAGCAGTCGGCCAGCACGATAGCTATTACGTTGATGCTTACTATGGTCCCGAGCAGTGGCAAAAAGAAACCTACTGGCAACCCATCTCTGAGCTACTGCAACTGCATAAATCTGGTGCAAGCGAGCTTACAGAAATCTTGCAAAAAGTCACGACAGAAGAACTGGTGATACGCGGACGCTTTCTTGAGCAGCAGTGGTCATCAATTGGGACCTATCTCACTATTTTACAAGGCAATAAGCTTAGCTTTAGTAGCGAAGCATCTGCTTTGTATGACACCCCTGTGACAGCTAGCCTCTTTGGCAAAGGTGAATTACATCATCAACAACTATTAGCTGAAATTGACCGGTTGGTGCCCGGTGAGGGCGCGCTGTCAGCGCGTTTTAATCAGTTTAAGTCTCAGTTTATTGTCCCCAAAGATAAGGCTGCGGCTGTTTTCAGTGCTGCGGTTGAGAAAGCACGAAATATTACCAATCTGCATATGCAGCTACCTGCACATGAGAGTTTTGAGATTGAATATGTAAACGATCAAGTGTGGACGGCTTATAACTGGTACAAAGGTAACTCACATAGCTTAATTCAGTTAAACCAAGATCAGCCGTTAGGCATTGAGAGGTATCTAGAACTTGCCTCTCACGAAGGTTATCCCGGACATCACGTATTTAACGTGTTGCAAGAGCAAAAGCTAGTGGATACTAAACAGTGGCTAGAGTACGCCATCTACCCTCTATATAGCCCGATTTCTTACTTATCAGAAGGCAGTGCCAATTACGCATTAAGTTTGATTATGTCAGATGAAGAAGTGCTGTCATTTGAGCGGGACGTATTGATGCCGTTGGCAGGACTAAGTGGTGATCTAGCTCTGTTTCATAATGTGCTAAAACTGGTCAAGCAGCTAACTTATTACGAAAACTACGTTTGTCAGCAGTTAACAGATAATTGTGTCGACTCAGATACAGCAGAGCAGATGTTGGTTGAAGGGGCGTTATTCCCAGAGTCGCGGGCAAAGCAACGGGTGCAGTTTTTTCTGCATAATCGAGCGTATGTGATTAATTACAACGTGGGTGAAGATGCTGTGGCTGCTTGGGTTGAAGCAAGAGCAAACAACCGAACTGATAAATGGACACGTTTCGAGGCCTTGTTATCTCGGCCTCTTAACGCGTCAGACCTACAGGTTTAATGCTGTAGGTCTGGTGGTGTAATTTAATGAGAATTACACTGGCTCATTAGGGTTGTGTTCAAATGTGCGACCTTGACGAGGTGCAGTCGATTTAGACTCTTTGAACATACTCTCAGTGAATGCCGTTTCTTTGAATTGTGATTCTTGAAACGCTTCACTATGAAACTCTTGGCTAGCTTGCTGCTTTTGAAAGCGTGCAAGTTGGCGCTTTAAAAATACTCGGCCAAATAGGCTTAATGCGATAAATGTTATTGCGCCAAATAGCAGTAAAAACGGCAGTGCAACCAGTGCTAGCGTCATAAAAGCTAAGCCGATAACGAATGCTAACCAGCCGCGAGTGCCTGAAAAGCGGTGTTGCATCGGATTGTGTTGAAATTGGCTATAAATCATATGTTCTCCCAAATATCTTGGTATCAGCTTACACGAATAAGATGAATGTAGACTGAATCATTTGTATCTATTCGTGTTGCTTGTTGCTACCTGATAATTATCTTGCCGACTATTTACGCTAAGATCACGTTAATAAAGCTTCATCTTACGTACGCAGCCCTATCTTTTATCAGCAGCCAATGCGTTAGCTACGCTCTCACAAATAATCTCTTTCACCCATCTGTGCCCCGGGTCATCGCTGTTACGCTCATGCCAAAGTAGTACATAAGCCAGTGGGATAAAATCAAATGGTAATACTAGCTCCACTAACGGGTATAGTTTTTGAGCATGTTTGGCAAAACTAGAAGGTAAGGTAAAGATTAGGTCGCTATGGGCACATACGCTAGCTGCGCCATAAAAATCTGGCACTATGGTGCTGAGCTGGCGGTGATGGCCAAGTTCAGCTAAGTGATAGTCTAATGCCCACCAGTCATTACCCTCACAGCGAACCTGCACGTGCGACATATCAAGGTAGATATCTAGATCCCAATGCCCAGCAGCAATGGTAGAGATAATTGGGTGATCTTGGCGTACTAAACACACTTGATGATCGGTAAATAGTGTTTGATGAGCTATCCCTTCAGGTAAGCGGTCCACTTGAAAAGCGGCTTGTGGGTGCAGCTCTCGCCCTGAAATCCCAAAGTCGATCTGCCCTTGCTGCAATGCCTGAATAGAGTGCTCGTTCCAAACAAAGCTTTCTAACTTCAAGTTAGGTGCGCGGTTGAGCAAAGTACCGATAAAATAAGGTATTAAGGTTTCATATGCGCTTTCAACCATAGCAAAAGCAAACTGGCGGGTACTGTTATGCGCTGTGAAGTTGGGCGGTAAGGTGAGTTGATATAAGCCTTGCAGGCTTTGCGGCAGCATTTTACCAAGCTGAACCGCATGGGCTGTGGGTTTTAGTCCGTGGGCGGTTCGTAAAAATAACGGATCACCTAAGGTTTCTCGTAAGCGGTTTAAACTTTTGCTTAAGGCTGATTGGCTCACGTGTAAGCGGCTTGCAGCTCGAGTAACACTCTCTTCCTCTATAAGTACCTGTAAAATAACTAACAAGTTAAGGTCGATGCGGGCTAGATTATCAAGTTTCAAAGATATTCCTCAGTGGAAATTCATTATGGAAATAATATCATTTCTGTTCATACCATAGATTGACTACTATAGCGCTGTTTTCCAAATACAGAGAAAGATAATGCGCCGCAGTTTGTTACCCATTTTATTGCCACTGGTGATTTTAAGTCCCCTGGCCATTGATATTTACCTTCCTTCTATGCCTGCGATGGCTGCTGAATTTTCCGTGTCTGCGAGTGAAATTCAATCAACGTTAGTGCTTTTCCTGTTTGCAATGGGTACTGGTCAGCTATTAATTGGCCCGCTTGCCGACCGTTATGGTCGTCGCCCTGTTGCCTTAGGCGGTATTGTTTTTTACATCATTAGCAGTGCGCTTGCTGCAATTGCAGCAGAGTTTCATTGGTTGCAGATTGCTCGTGTGATGCAAGGCTTGGCGGCATGCTCGACTTCAATTGTGGTGTTCAGTGCGGTAAGAGACTGTTTCTCGCCTAAAGAGGGCGCACGTTATTACAGTTACCTAAACGGCATGATCTGCATTATTCCGGCACTTGCACCGACTCTGGGCGGTATGTTGGCACTGCAGTTTGGCTGGCGATCTAATTTCATCTTTATGGCGTTATATGGCTTGCTCGTTTTGGCGCTAGTGGTTTTACGGTTACCAGAAACTCGTCCACAAAATACGTCAAGTGATGGCCCATTATACCGCTGGGCGCGCTATAAGCCGGTTATTTCTGATCCACACTTTGTGTTCTATGCCCTTGCATGTATGGCGGGTATGGCAGCAATTATTAGCTACGTATCCTACGCTCCGGTTTGGTTGATTGGTCATCTTGGTGTGTCAGAGTTGGTATTTAGCGGCTTATTTGGTTTAAACGCTGCAGTTAATATCATTGCTTGTTTCACTGCACCGCTAGTGATTAAAAAGCTGGGTAACCGACCAACCGTTATAACTGCTCTAGTATTGATGCTGGCCTCTGCGTTATCACAGGTTGCAGTGCAAGTATTTGGTCCGCAAGCAGGACTGGTGGCAGCTTATAGCTACATGCTACCTATGATGTTGCTTTGTATTGGTTTTGCTTTATTACTTGGGCCTGCAACCAGCATGGCGCTGTCAGCTTTTGGTGAAAGAGCGGGTACTGCAACTGCAATGTTAGGTTTCATTCAAATGAGTGGCGCATCTTTGTTGGCGGCATTAGTGCAGCAAACAAGTTTGCCTGCACCATACGCAGTAGCGCTATTGATGGGCGGTTTGACTAGCCTACTGCTCGTGGTAATGGCAATGCCAAAGTTAGATCACTGGCATCAAGAGCAGCACGCTTACTAAGCGCTATCTGCTCTCAATGATTCACCCTAAGCCTGCATAGATTAACCACCTATGTGGGCTTTTTATTATGACCAAGAGGTGTTTCCATATTATTTATTTTGTTGGTCAGCTAAACTTTGCTGATCATCATTTGTTATTTTTTAGAGGTTTTGTGTCTCGTCCCAACTGCCCAAATTGCCATTACCCGCACAATGCGTGTTTGTGCGCCAGCATTGAACCTATGCAGGTCAAACCTACGCTGATTATTTTGCAAGATCCCAGTGAAGTAGGGCATGCCAAAAATAGTGTGCGTTTATTAGAGTTGGTTATTAAAGACACCCAAGTCGTTGTTGGTGAGAATGCTGATGATTTTGCTGAGCTTCGTGCGCAACTAGCGCAGGCAAATAAGCCTGTATATTTAGTTTATCCGTCAGACACCAGCGTCTGCGCCAATCAGACGCAAGTGGAACAAGATGTGATATTGCTGTTTCTTGATGGCACTTGGCGTAAGGCCTACAAGTTGTTGCAGTTAAATCCTTGGCTGCAGGCTTATCCGGCGCTGCATCTTGATTTAGATTCGGCCTCTAATTACACCATTCGTAAAGCGAGTCGCAGTGATAGCTTATCAACGTTAGAAGCGGCGGCCATGATGCTCAAAGCGATTGATAATAACCACAATGTCACGCCATTAACTAATGCACTAAATGCTATGGTTGAGCAGCGATTAGCCTCTATGCCAGCAGAGGTTAGAGCGAGATATCGTTAGTTTTTAAAGCTGATATTTTTAGTGGTAATACGCCAATAAAGTGGTTAAGCTCGGGTGCAAATATTGATGTGTGCTTTTGTGATTTAGAATGGTTTTTCCTAGAAGAAATCTCGTTGTAATCACGCTAATTTCATCTTAAATAAGCTCTAATACGTTTATCGCCTTTAGGTGATAAACGTGGCTACGCCGGCACGAGCTTTTGCAGGGAGCGACACTGAATAATCTATTCAGCGTGCTTGGCGTAGCTACTTTATTAAGCGAGGTGGCGCTTGCTTACACTATCTATGACTTCGCTAAATACTTGCGCTGAAAAGCGCTGTGCTTTTGCTGGCTTACCAAAATAAAAACCTTGCCCCATACCTCTACCCATAGATAGAAGAGTATCTCTTTGGTGTTGGTTTTCGATGCCTTCAACAATAAAGTCTATACCTAAAGTTTGCGCGAGTTGAATTATGGCGCGGCATAGGTTTTGCCCTTGTATACTATCGACTTGCTGTACAAAGCCCGAGTCTATTTTCAGCACATCAATAGGCAAACTTGCTATTCTGCTTAAGGAAGAAAGCCCTGCGCCAAAATCATCAATCGCGATACTAATACCCATTGCTTTAAGCTGGCCTAATACCTTGCTAATCAGTGCCGGGCGACGTATCAAAGCACTTTCCGTTATTTCTATTACTAAGGCGCTTGCAGGTAGGTGAGTTCTGGCCAGTGTATTTTCTACCATGCTGATAAAGTCAGGGTGCTCAAGTTGGGAACCCGATATATTGACGCTAATTTTTAGCTCTGGATTATAGTTTTGATGCCATTCAACCATTTGTAGACAAGCTTGCTCAAATGCCCATTGGCCAACACTTATCATAGAGCCGGTTTCTTCAAGTAGTGGCAAAAAGTCGCGTGCCTCTAGCATCTCACCGTTAGCGCGCTGCCAGCGCAGTAGCGCTTCAACACCAATGGTAGCATTTGACTCAAGATCAACCACACTTTGATATACCAAACTAAATTGTCTTAGGCTTTGAGCATGGCGCAAATCATTCAAAATATGTAGTTTTCTCTCTGCCGCTTCACGAATGGTTGTATTGTAAAAGCGAATATGGCTTGGGCTATTCTTTGCTGAGTACATAGCGGTATCGGCCATGCTTAATAGCTTATTCGGCTCAGCACTTTGTTGTGGAAACAGAGAAATGCCGATACTCGTACCAAGGTAGAATTTTTGGCCGTTGATCTCAAATGGCGCCTCGAATAACGACAATACCAGTTCAGAGAAAGCTTCAATTTCTTCTCTATTCTGGCAGTGTGGTAATACCAAAGTAAATTCATCACCACCAAGGCGGGCAATTTCAGCATTTTCAATACAGCAGGTCTCTAAACGAGCTGCAACTAACTGCAATACTTTGTCGCCAGTTGAATGGCCAAAACTATCATTAATGTTCTTAAAGCCATTCAGGTCTAAAAACATTAACGCGCCCATCAGATCGGGTGAGTGCTTAATATTGGCTATGGCGGTATTTAAAATTTTAATCAGATGAAAGCGATTAGGTAGCCCAGTCAGTTTGTCGTACATAGCTTGCTGAGTGAGTTTAGCTTCAAGCGCCTTTTTCTCGCTAATATCGCTAAACAAGTTGACGTAAAACACCTGCTCGTCGGCAAAAATACGGCGACAACTTTGCCATGCTGGGAATGTTGAACCATCAGAACGCGCTTTCCAGACCTCACCTTGCCAGCTTCTTTTGTAAGTCGATGGCGAGCGAGAGTCGTCTAATTCAAGTTTTAGCTCGGTAGGCGTTTTTCCCAGTAGGTGTTCAGCACTAAAGCCACAAATTCGGCACATAGCCTTATTCACCGCTAAGATCAGGCTGTTTTCATCTGTGATATAAACGGCCTCAGCGCTGTCCTCGAGGGTAATCGACATCAGCTCTTTGGGTAAACTTTCAAAGCCATTACTGATGGTTACCCGGCTGCGTTTACGTCTGTCCATCGGCTGAAATGCGGCGATAATCACCGGCTTTTCATCGAGCTGTGCAGGATAGAAAGACAGCATGGTTGGTAACTCTTTACCTTGCTGACTCATGTGTAGCCAAGTAAAAGAGACTGTTTCGCCTTTAGTTGCCTGCTTAAGCATTTGCTGACCATACTCTACGCTGCTTTTCCCAGACGACTGAATGCGGGGAGAGAAATCAAAAGGCGTAGCATGGAGGAAGTTTTGTTCTTGGCTCTCAAAATAATTGAGTGCAGGCAAGTTAGCAGCAACAAAATGTTGCCCTTGAATAATTGCTAATGCAGTTGCATCAGAAGGTTGTTGCCAGAGTTTGAGTTGCTCAACTAATGTGGGGTCAGTGGCCGTTACACGTGAGTATAATTTGGACCACATTAAAACGCTCATACTCTCTTCCCTTTTGGCATGACATTATTCAAGGTTGAATGTTGATGATAAAATTATCGATTAAATAGATTTTTTGTCATATACCGTCAAAAGTACATTTATTTGACGCTTTGTACAATTAAGATGTAACAAAATTGAATCTAGAGAACATTTACGCCAAAAAGAGTGATAATTTCCGCAATATCTGCCGCGTATTTGGTGAAAAAAAGCAGTTAATTATTGCGTCGGATCATTCCGCTCAACACAGCTGCTATGGCATTCGAGTTATTTTTGTCTCGCAAGATAAAAGCTCAACCTGATTGTTAATGAGTTTGTTAGAATATTCACTGATACAAGTTGCTTATAAAAAGGATTGAAGCTGCTATGACAACATTTGGATTAATACACCGCATTATGGCTGCCATAACATTGGCCAGTTGCTGCTTTTTAGTCAATGCAGGCGAGCCTGAGCTGAAAAGAGCTAACTCCTTGTCTGAACAGGCTGACGATATTAAGCAAAAAGTTGAGCAAGAACAGTTACAAAAGGCACGTGATGCAGCAATGCAAACCCAAGAGCGAGAGAAAAAGGTATTAAAACGCCAAGAATCCGGGGAGTGGGAAAGCGAGCAAAAACAAAAAGCCCAACAGCAATTTAAGCAACGTGAGTCACGAGAGCAAAAGTATCTGCGTGAAGCGCAAGAAGCGGCAAATAAAGAGCGGAAGATCCCCAAGCCATAATGACCGTTTATTTAGGCTTAGAGCCGCGATTTAAAACCTATTTTAGTTATTGCAGGAATAATCATTGAGTACATGCCCGTTGTGCCAGCAGCCAGAGCTGCAGCTTTTTCACCAAGATAAATTTAGAGACTATATGCGCTGCCAGCATTGCGCCTTGGTCAGCGTACCGAATAAATTTCTGCTTAATGCTGCAGATGAAAAAGCGATTTACGATCAGCACCAAAACGATGCCAATGATCTAGGTTATCGCAAGTTTTTATCACGAGCGTTAGATCCGGTATTGGCGCGAGTCGATAAAAATGCCAGTGGACTCGATTTTGGCTGTGGCCCTGGGCCGACCATAAGTGTAATGGCTGCTGAGCAAGGTTTTGAGATCAGCAATTACGATCTTTACTACTTTAACCAGCCTGAAAAATTGGCCAAGCAATATGACTTCATCACCATGACCGAGGTGATTGAGCACGTGGCTGATGCCCAAGCACTATTAACTCGTCTCGATAGTTTATTAAAGCCTGGGTCGATACTGCTGGTGATGACCAAGCGAGTCACTGATGTCACAGCATTTAGCAAATGGCATTACAAAAATGATTTAACCCATATTAATTTCTATTCAACAGACACCTTTGAGTGGATTGCACAGCAATATGGTTGGGCGCTAGAAGTGCTAGGTAATGATGTTGTGCTATTTACCAAACGCTAAAAGCATATAGCACTGTCGTCTTGTGGCTACAACTTGCTATAGTCGGTGGCAAAATATGAACAAAGGAATGAGCAGTATGAAAGCAATATTATCGGCATTCATCTATGGCATGTTGTTTTGCTTAAGTGTTTTGCTATCGGGGACAACTTGGGCTGCAACTGAGGCCATTTCGTTTTTAACTAAGACCGAGGCCGCCTCAGTGTTAACTCAAGAAGACGACTTTGTTCGTGGCATTAGCCCGTTTGATATGGCGTCTCGTATGAAGCGCGCCGATGACCCAAGTAAAACTGAATATCTGGCGTTTGTGGCGACCCAAACCTTAGATTGGAGCGACGCTGAGAAAGCGGCGGTAAACCAAGCTTACCAGCAAATATTACCGCAATTAACGGCGCTGAAGGTTGATTTGCCCAAGCCTATCGAGTTGATTAAGACCACAGGCCTAGAAGAGGGCGGTGCAGCTTATACTCGTGGCCAAGCGATTATCTTGCAGCAGAAGCAGATTGCCAATGAAGCGGGCTTACCCGGATTAGTCGCCCATGAATTACTGCACATTTTTTCTCGCCATAATCCCGATATAAAGCAAAAACTGTATCAAGCCATTGGTTTTTATCCTGTGGGAGAAATTAGTTTCCCAACACCACTTAAGCGACAAAAGATCACTAATCCAGATGCACCAGTAAATGACTTTGCCATTCGAGTCAGCTACCAAGACAAATTAGTGTGGGCCGTGCCTATTCTTTACTCTGCAGAGCCGCAATATAGCCTAGAAAAAGGCGGCGAGTTCTTTGATTATCTTGAGTTTAATTTTGTGATTGTGGGTGACTCAGAACAAGCGAGCACCAATATCTATGATGCTAACAATCCGCAAATTGTTAAGGTGTCCGAGCTTAAGGGCTTCTTTAAACAGATTGGTCGTAACACCAACTACATTATTCACCCAGAAGAGATTATTGCAGAAAACTTCTCGTTGTTAATGACCCAAGAAACTGAGCTGAAATCGCCACAGTTATTACAGAAAATTGAGCAGGTTTTTCTACAGCAATAAATACAGTACAAAAAAGCCACTCTGCAATTGATTACTGAGTGGCTTTTTTATGCAAGATAATATCGGTTAGCTATTTAAATGATGCAACACCACTTTTTGCACTAGCGCTTCTGTTTCTTGCTCCTCGGTATCGAGCACAAAACCGTACTGAGCTAAACCTGATTGTGGCTCGAGCTCTTGCTGATTTTTTAAGGTAACAGCAATCGTCAGTATTTCGTCATCGAGCTCAACATTCAACTTGAATTGGCTATCAATAATAAAATTACTTCTGGCTTCTGCGGCAAATGCGCCACCTTTAATAGAGATATCTTTTAAGAATCCACTGGCAATCACTTCGCTCGAATCAATCGCCGTTAAACTGGCTTTAATGTTAATCGGTACCCGTGAATGCTGCCTTAGCGATACAGTTTGTAGTTCGCGCGGGTAAGTAATAATGAGCCAGCGTCCGGTTGAGCTCACTACTTGTTGAATGGTGCTTCTGAAGGCCAAGATATTGGCATCATGCTCATCGCTTTTTACTACTCGAATGACCACGCTTTGCCGTTCACGCAGAAACGAAGTGGCGCCTTGCCAGGCTTTGTCATTACCTAAGGATAAAATCACCGCACGGCCGGGATCGACACCAATTAAGCGACTACGCAGGCGTATGGTTTGCGTGGGAGTGAGTAACTGCAAATGCACTTCGGTATTGCAGTTGAGCGAGTCTAATGTTTTGAAGTCCTTTTCTGATGGCATACGGCGGCCTAACTTTCAATGAATTAGCATTTGAAACTAGCATAAAACAACGGCTAACTAAAATTCCATTACGGCTTTGTTACTACTTGTTTACCTTAGGTTACAAATATTTGTGTCGTTAATTTGATTTTGTCGCTGATTTGCTTTTTGATGGACGCGGATTTCATCGCGAAATCTTATTGTAAGAACAGTATTTATCGAAGTTATACCTAGGCTGTCGTGCTTTCTAGAAACGTAAAAACTAGATAGGACGGCAGTGCTCAAACAAGGAGCGAATAATGAAGCGCTATACCAAGGCATTGTTTATGTCTCTTGGCTTGCTAATGGCAATGCCGATGGCTCACGCCACTAAAGCTGAAGATATTCAAAGTTTTACTTTGGATAACGGCATGAAAATTATGGTGTTAGAAGACAGTTCTATCCCTAATGCCAATATGTACTTATTCTGGAAAGTTGGCTCCCGTAATGAAGTGCCTGGGATCACCGGTATTTCGCATTTTTTCGAACATATGATGTTCAACGGTTCTAAAAAATACGGCCCTAAGATGTTCGACCGTACAATGGAAGCCGCTGGTGGTGCTAACAATGCATACACAACAGAAAACCTCACCGTGTATACCGACTGGTTCCCCGCCAACGCCCTTGAAACCATTTTTGATCTTGAAGCTGATCGCATCGAAAATCTCGATATTAATGAGCAGATGGTAGAGAGCGAGCGCGGCGTTGTTGCATCAGAGCGCTTAACCGGGCTTGAAAACTCAAACTGGCGAGTGATCCAAGAAGAATTAAAAGGCGCAGCCTTTAGAGCGCATCCATATAGCTGGTCGGTGATTGGCCATGAATCAGATATTGCCGCTTGGACGCTAGATGATTTAACTCAATACCACAAAACTTACTATGCACCGAATAACGCAGTAGTGGTGATTGCTGGTGATGTAAAGCTGGCTGAAGTAAAAAAACTAGCCAATAAATACTTTGCGCCTATTCCAGCGCAAGCACCGCCAAGAGAAGTGAAAACCGTTGAGCCGCTGCAAAAAGGTGAGCGCCGCGTGTTTGTACAAAAAGCTTCTGTCAGCACTCCGAATGTGATGCTGGGCTACCATGTACCTGCTACCTCTAATAGTGACTATTATGCGCTGGATCTGTTGTCATCAATTTTAACCACAGGCAACAGCTCGCGCATGTATCAAGGCTTGGTCGACAAGCAAGTAGCCATTCAGGTTGATACCTATATGCCGATGTCGTTTGACCCTAACTTGTTCTATGTCATGGGCGTAGCTAATCCGGGCGTAACAGCGCCAGAGCTTGAAGATGCCATGCTCAGTGAAATTAAACGAGTAGCTCAAGAGGGTGTTACAGCTGCTGAGCTTGAAAAAGTGAAGAACATAAAGTTAATGGGCTTTTATCGCACCATGGAAACGATTAATGGTAAGGCGAATACCATAGGCACCTATGAGCTGTTTTTTGGTAGCTACGACAAACTATTTAATGCGCCGGAGCAATACAACAAAGTCACGCCAGAAGATATTCAGCGTGTAGCACAAACTTACTTAAAACGTTCAAATCGCACAGTCGCTGTGCTGGCTGCAGAAGAGGAGGCTGACCAATGAAAACATTAAATTCATCCCAAGGTGGGCTAACGTTTATGCAACCTAAACAGCTACTCACAGCCATTGCCGTTGCAGGCGCGTTAACCCTTTCAGGTTGCGCTGCAACTCAAGCACCAGCAACAGTCGATACGGGGAGTTTTAGTGTGCCTAGCTATCAGCAAGTCACGCTTTCTAATGGCTTAACCGTATATATGATGCCGCAACGTGAAGTGCCGCTAATCACTATTAATGCCACTGTACGAGCTGGTGCAGTAAACGACACCACCTCTGGCGTTGCCGAGCTAACAGCGGCAGGTCTTATGCTTGGCGCGGCAGGTAAAACTAAGCTGGAAATCGAGCAAGAGGTCGACTTTTTAGGGGCCAGCTTAAACAGCGGCGCAGGTAAAGAAGGCAGTTGTATTAGTAGTGACTTTATGGCGAAAGACGCCGATAAAATGCTGCCGCTGATTAAAGATGTATTAGTGACGCCAGACTTTGATGCTGGTGAATTTGATAAGCTGCGCCAGCGAGAAATTGCAGGATTATCACAAGCTAAAGAAAGCCCTCGCGCCGTGATTAATCGTTACTACGACAAGCTAGTTTTTGCTGATCACCCTTATGGCAACGCCACATCGGGTAATCGTGATTCACTAACTGAGTTAACGGTTAACCAGCTACGTGCTTTCCATAAGAGCTTTTACCAACCATCAAATACCGCTATTAGTGTTGTCGGGGATTTCGAGCCCGCAAAGATGCAGGCTAAGTTAGAAAGCTTATTCGCCGACTGGCAAGATTCTGAGCCAGCTGCACTTATAGACTTATCAAAAGGCTTACCTAAGTTAGATGCAGCGGATGTATTGCTAGTAGACAAGCCTGATGCCATTGAAACTACATTTTTGATTGGTGGCATGGGCATTAGCCGCGATAATCCAGACTTTGTAGGCTTAACCGTTATTAACACTATTTTAGGTGGCCGCTTTACCTCATGGCTTAACGATGAGCTACGAGTTAATGCCGGATTAACCTATGGCGCACGTTCAGGCTTCAGTACATATTCGGCGTCAGGTACCTTTAAAATCAGTACCTTTACCCAAACCGCTACCACTAAAGAAACCATAGATCTTGCGTTAAAAACCTATGCCAGACTTTGGGAACAAGGGTTAGATCAAGTCACCTTAGACTCAGCTAAGGCTTATGTAAAAGGGCAGTTTCCGCCTAAGTACGAAACCAGCGGTCAGCTAGCAGGTTTAATGTCTGACATGTACCTGTATGGTTTTGACGACGCTTTTATTAATGAGTTTCAAGCTAAGGTTGACGGCTTAACGTTAGAGGAATCGAAGCGTTTAATCGACACTTACTTCCCGAAAAACAACCTGCAGTTTGTGATTATTGGTAATGCAGCCAAAATCGCGCCAATTGCCAAAGAGCACGGCAAGGTGAAGCAAGTGAATATGACTGACGTGGGCTTTGGTGGCTAACTACCTTTAGTGCTGCAATCGTGTCAGTGAACCCAGCAAAAAGCCGCGATTATCGCGGCTTGTTTGTGTCTGGAACACTTATGGCAAAACTAGTTCATGGAAGGACAGCTTATGCTTTATGTCGAGAACACTTATGTCAGAAACTAGCCCACGAATGGACAGCTTTTCGCGTTGTGTCTGGAACATGTTCTAGACGCTGTTAAATACCGGCGTAATCTAGCTGACGCCAAGCTTCGTAGCTGATAATGGCTACTGCATTCGACAGGTTTAAGCTGCGGCTGGTAGACATCATAGGAATACGAAGGCGCTGCTCCGTTGGAACTGAGTCAATAATATCAGCTGGTAAACCACGGCTTTCAGGGCCAAATAGCAACACATCGTCTTGCTTAAAAGTTAGCTCCGAGTGCGGGCGGCTACCTTTCGTAGTGCAGGCCATAATGCGTTTGCCTGCCATAGCTTCAAGAAACGCATCGAAGTTTTTATGGTGGGTCACATTGGCTAAATCGGCATAGTCTAAACCCGCGCGACGCAACTTTTTATCTTCTAAATCAAAACCTAATGGCTCAATAAGATGTAGATGACAGCCATTGTTGGCGATTAAACGGATAATATTACCGGTATTTGGGGCGATTTCCGGTTCGTAAAGCGCGATATGAAACATGCTAGCCTACCTAAAAATTGGTGAGCGGAGATTATACGGTAAAAACCGCGATGCGGAAAATAGTGCTGCAGCTAAAGAGTTGCGTGAGTTAGCTCGTGATTACGGGGCTTAACCTTATGCTATTGCCTATTTTAGGACTATATTCCAGTTTATGAATGCACGGTTTTAGGCAGGGCTATGGATCTCGCTAAACTTTCACGGATCAGTATGAAACATCTGATCACTTTACATGTCATGCTCGACACCTTGAGCGTTACCGATAGCGCCCAGCGTTTATGTCTTAGCCCGTCTTCAGTCAGTAAAACCTTAAGCCAACTTAGGTTAAGCCTTGATGATGAACTGTTTTATCGCCACGGCAACAAGCTAGTGGCCACGCCATTAGCCCGCAGACTTGGCCCAAGCGTGCATCAAATTATCAATGACATGAATCAATTGGTGACTCAAGAGGCGTTTAACCCGGCTCAATACGAAGGGCGTTTTTCATTGGCGATGCGCGAAAGTACCTTTGAGTTGTTGGCCGCTAAATTTTGCGCCCATGTGCTTAATCAAGCACCGAATATTCGTTTAGATATTTTGGCTAAAGACAGTGTCGGATTTGAGGGGCTAATTAAAGGCAACTTAGATTTTATCGTCTTGCCCCACGACAGAAGCCAGCCGCCTATTTTGCAGCATGAATTAGTGTGGCAAACCATTATTAACGATGAAATGGTGTGCCTGATGAATCCATCGCACTCGTTAGCAAGTAAAGAGCTGCTAAGCATCCATGATTACCTTAGTTACAGCCATGTTGGCATTAGCGATACTGACTTAAATACACCATTTTTCGAGATGCTGCTCGCCCAGCAACAATTAAACCGCGCGGTGCCGATTTCAGTTGCTGATTTTGGCAGTGCGGCGCTCTTATGTCATCACAGTGAGTTATTATTTACCTGTTCGCGTCGCTGGGCTGAAACTGCCCTGCAGGCTAAAGGTTTAGTTATTAAACCGTTACCACTGGATTATGGCGAGGTGGCCTATAGCTTGGTATGGCACAAACAAAGTATTAATGATCCGGCCCATAAATGGCTGTATCAACAGTTAGTCGAGTTTACTCGTGCGGAGTTCGAGTAGACTCTTTTTGACCTTGAATCTAATTTTCGATTCGAAGGTTTACACCAAGCTAGCGCCACCATTGGCACTAGCTTACGCTTTTTTCTTTAATTGCTACTTATTCTGTTATTTCATAGTGCTCATTTAATACCTTGTTTTTAATCATTATATTTTATTCCTGCAAATACCTCTAAAATCACACTTGCACAAATGCGCATGTGTGCGTACGATCCGCAAACTTGTCATTGATAGAGATTGTGAAAGTGGATGCAAAATTAGTTATAGCGTTAAACGAGTTCTTATATGTAGCCAAAGGCTTAGTGGTTATTATTGCAATTGTGTCGTTATTAACCGGCATCATGCGCGAATATATTCCGCAAGATAGACTGCAACAGACATTAACTAGACACGAAAAGTGGGGCTCGTTGTTAGGCGCACTGTTTGGTATGTTGACCCCATTTTGTAGCGCTGCTGTAGTGCCAGTGACTATGGGCATGGCCTCGATGGGCGCATCGCTGGGTACTGTAATGAGTTTTATTATTTCAGCGCCTTTGTGTAACTTCATTGTATTGGCAATGATTTACGCAGCTTTTGGTTTGAAGATCACAGTGATCTATTTCCTAATTACCTTTACCGCAGCGGTACTGGGTGGTTATTTGATCTCTAAGTCTCCGTGGAGAAATGAGATTAAGCGTGGTGATGAACTAGAAGGCACTAAAGCCAAAGGCTGTAGCGGTACTAAAGCCAATACCTGTGGCGGCGTGTCGACGTCAGCTTCAAGAATGAAAAACGCCATGGCAGGTGCATGGTCGCTATTTAAGCGCATTATTCCATACGTATTATTGGGCGCGGCAATCAGCGGTTTCTCAGCGGCCTATTTACCTGCAGACATGGTAGAGAAATATGTTGGTGGTGATAGCTTTGGCTCGATTGTTATTGCTTCTTTGATTGGTATTCCGCTGTACCTACGTATCGAAATGGCAATTCCATTACTTAAAGTGCTAATTGCCAAAGGTATGGGTTTAGGTGCTGCCTTAGCATTAATTATTGGTGGTACAGGTGCTAGTTTGCCTGAAATCGCGTTAGTATCTGCGGTACTAAAGCGCAAAGCGGTCATCGCGTTTGTGGGCATTGTATTAATTACAGCGATAATTGGCGGTGCTATCTTCCAATATGTTGTATAAAGACGTCACGCCACTCAGTTGAGTGGCGTGTTTTGTTGAAAAGGTAATTGCATGATCGATGAAAAGTATATTGATGCGCTAAAAGCATTGTCTGAGCCTAATCGCTTGCGCTTGTTTTGGTTATTTTTGCACGTCGATGAATGTATGGCAGTAGCTGAAGCGATGGATATTATTGGTGACACGCAATATAACGTGTCGCGCAATTTAAAGATGCTGTATCGCGCTGGACTACTGAACCATGAAAAAAAGGGCAAATGGGTTTTTTACACCCTAAAAGAGCAAACCGCTGCTCATTGCCGAGCGTTAGTAGATTCTGTTAGGCAGTTACCGGATGACGAGTTTAAAGAAGTCACCCGCCGTTGCCGATTACGTATGTCGTTACGAGTTGACGGTGAATGTGTTGTCGGCCCAGATTCAGAGGTGTGGTTGGGTTTATTGGGCTGATTTGGCAGGCTAATATCAGCTTAAAATGGCGAAAACTTTGCTGGAGAGATTTAATTGAGTATTCATATTCGCAAAGAACAAGCGACTGACATACAAGCTATTGATGCGGTAACGGTTGCTGCATTTCTTGACGCGCCGCACACCGATCATAGCGAACAATTTATTGTCAAAGCGCTGCGCAACGCCGGGGTGTTATCTATATCGCTTGTAGCAGAAGACGGTGATGCCATTGTAGGGCATGTAGCAATTTCTCCAGTAACGATTACTGATGGGGCTGAGCATTGGTATGGTCTCGGCCCAATATCGGTAGTGCCAACAGAGCAGGGCAAAGGTATTGGTAAAGCATTAATGCAGGCCGCGATTGAGGAGCTCAATGCTCTTAATGCGGCTGGTTGTGTGGTACTTGGTGAGCCAGGTTATTATGGCCGTTTTGGTTTTAAAGCTACGGCTGAACTCGTGTTAGCCGGTGTGCCAGCTGAGTATTTTCAAGCGTTGAAATTGCAAGGTGATTTGCCAGCGGGTGAAGTGCATTACCATGAAGGTTTTGCTGCGCAAAGCTAGCTTGATTTAACGGTCGATAAATTATTGAAAGTGACTGAATTGGTCGTTGTAGTGAATCACTCTGCTTTTGCAGGCTTTTACGCTAACGGACAGAGCTAACTCTGCTGAAGCGGTTGCTGAGTAGTTTTTAAACGTAAAAAAATAAAAGTTTGACATAGGTCACGTTTTATTGCTAGTTTGAACTCAGCGGTTTAGGTCGGAGAGTTCATTGATATAACGAGGACTCAATCGACTGGGAGTTCGACATTAGCTAGCTCCGCTGGCTGAGCCGGATTCGACAGAGCTGAGGCATTGTTATTAGAAGCTTCGACCGGACTACTTTTCAATCCGACTCTTGCGTACATTTTCGGATACCCATTGAGTTACTTTCGAGTAACTTTGAAAGCCTAAGAAGTTAAGTTTTACTTAGGCTGTAAAATAAAAAAGCATCCCAAATGGGGTGCTTTTTTTTGCTTTGCGTTTTGGGTTGATGGTTAGACCTTGTCTAACAACTTTGTTTATCAGACTACGTCTGAACTTAAGCAATCAAACTTCGTTTGATAAAGGTCGTGAGCTTCCAGCTCACACTCGGCCAAGAGGGGATCAACAGCAATCCCCTCTTGGATCTCCCCTGCCGCCCCGACGAAGTTGTTGATCCTCATACTCCAATAAAAATTGCCTAACGGCTCAGATGGGACATCCATGTCCCTCCGAGCCTGAACCATCATCCATGATGGTCCCACGGCATTTTTATCTACGTATTTCGGCAACTCCGATGGGGAACTGGGTGTTTTCTGTGAGTCTCATGCGAATCTAAGTCTTTTGCTCTTTGTTGAGAATACAATAGGTGAAATGTTTCTGCTTTTCTAACCTAGTGTAGGTACGGCCGTGACCGTCCATGACATGGACGTCATGGCCGAGCTTCCAAGGATGGACTTGCTGCGTGTCACGGAAGTGTCTGCACATACGCCGGCTGCAAGCCATTGGAACCACTAAAGCCTATAATTACTTGTGTGATGTGAAATATGAATTATTAATAGTGTTCTAGTTTCTCTGGATTATTTTTGTTAGATTTCATGAAAATCAAAGAGTAATTATCGTGTCTACACAGTGAACCTAAAAATGAAAAAGTTATTCTCAGTTTGTATCGTTTTTCTACTCATAAGCGGTTGCGGAACTTTGGATAGCAAGACGATATTAATTGATGCAGGAGACTCTAAAGAGAAAGTTATAGAGATCATGGGAACTCCGTATGATCGTCAGTTTGATGGTCAAAAAGAAGCGTGGCAATACTGTGTTTCAGGAGCAGGCTTTGGTTATAACGATCATAAAGTAATCTGGTTTGTAAATAGAAAGGTTACTGGTATCACTAGCTATCGAACTACTCGTAGTGGATGCACTGGGGCAGTCAAGTCTATTAAGTGGGAAGATGCTCCAGACTATACTGTTGAAATTCGTGAACGTTAAGGGTTTCTAAATAGGGAATAAAACCTAATCTAAAGGTTCTCATGCTTTAGCTTTAAAGCTACATAAGTAGGCTTAGCTACAAGCCTACAAATACACACTTGGTAACACCAAATTAGCCACACCACGTTCAGTTAGCCGTGCAGCTAACTCTAGCATCTGCTCTTCACTGCAAGTCGGCCACTGGCGGGCTTCGCCTGTCACCCCATGTTGCTGAAACGCATTAAGTTTGACCCTAACACTGGCTGGCAACTGTTTTAAATAAGCCGCTACTGCATCAATTTCAGTGTCGAAATCACTCACTGTAGGGATATGCAATAAGCGGATCTCATACAGCTTATCTTGCTCTGCCAGTAACTTAAGACTGGCAAATACCCTGTGGTTATCGCGATTGGTGATGTAGTGGTGTGTTTCTTGCTGCCACGATTTTAAATCAATCATGGCGCCATCTAAGTAAGGCATGACTTGCTGCCAAGCATTTGTCGACAAGTAACCGTTGCTGTCGATCATACAGCTTAAATGGGCTAAATCGTCGCTGGTTTTAATCGCTTTAAATAACTCAGTGATAAACGGCAATTGCAGCGTTGCTTCGCCGCCACTTACCGTTATGCCGTTGATGAAAAATACTTGGTTGCGAATAAGCGCTAGCATCTCCGGCACGCTGTATTGGCGAGTCTTAGGGCTAGATTGCCTAGGGCAGGTGGATAAACAGGTATCGCATTGAGTACAGAGCTCACTGTGCCACACAACCTTAGACTTACCTTGTTGGTTGTGAGTCAGTGACAATGCATTTGCTGGGCAACTAGCCACACAATCACCACAACTGTCACACATATCTATGGTGTAAGGGTTGTGGCAATTTTTACAGTTAAAGTTACAGCCTTGCATAAAAATCACTAAGCGACTGCCCGGACCATCGACACAAGAGAAGTTAATGATGTTGTTAACTGTGGCTACTCTGCCCATCAATATTACCTTGAATTACTTGCTGTGCGCTGGCGTTAGTTCGTGGGCGACCACTCTTGGTTGACGCGCTAAAATATTGGTATTTTGCGCGGCATCGGCACCTAAGCTGGTGGTGTTGGTGCGCGAGCCTTGCTCTTTATAGCGAGCGATATCTGACAGTTTGACCATATAACCGGTTACTCGAACTAAATCGTTAGACGCGACGTTAGCACTAAATTCGCGGAAACCTAGCTGTAGTGCACCTTTACATAGCTGCATCATGGCTTGCGGGTTAGCTTTAACAGTTTCATCGATAGTCAGAATATCGCTAATGCCTGAGGTGTAATATTGGTGATGCTCGGCCAATGCTTGAATGTGAGTGATTGGGTTTGGCTCGGTACCGTAAGGAATACGCACGCCTGGGGTCACGTCTCTATCTGTATTCATGCCACCTTGTGAGTGCAACAATGCGCGGCCGTTATAACCAAATTTAACTGGTGTCGATTTAACGATGGCATCTAATGCTTTAGAGATTTGATGTCCCAGTTCGTTGGCGGCAGTGTTATGACCATAATGGTTACTTGGTTTATCTAAGCTGTCTTCATTAAAGTCTGGTGTGCCTTGTAAAATATTAACGGCTTCGGCCATACCGTAAATACCAAACATAGGTGCAAAGCGTGACTCTTCGATTAAGCCCTCTTTGACTAAAAAGCTATTGAAGAAGTTAGATTCTTGGTGCAAAAACGAGGCGCGGGCGTCGATTAACTCAAAGGTTAGCTGGCAATAATGTGGCAATACATTACTGAAAAAGTCACCAATGCTGCTGGCTTGTAGCGCCACCTCTTTTAAATTCAGGCGTACTAAGGTGTTAGCACCACCGGCTAATGGCAACGAGTTATAACAGCTGACAATACCAAAACCTTGCTGGTCGAATGTATTCGCATGAATAGGGTAGTTGGCGATATGCGGCTTGCTGCATTCACAAATATTGCTGGCGGCAATCTGCAGTAGCTCATCAGGGGTAACGCTTGGGTCGTACATAAACGTTAGGTTAGGCGCTATCTGCTTTAGCTCAGCATCGACACGTAAAATAGTGCGGCAGACTATGTTGTCAGTTGGGCCTATGTTTACGTGCATAAAGGCGTCAGGCAAGGTGCGATCTAGCATGATCCAAAACAGCTTGAGCTTTCGATAAATCGTTTCGTCGTCGAGCCCTTGGCAAAACGGCAATAACACATCATCAAGTTGGCCTAAATACACTGGGATATTAGTAACCGATGGTACGTGATGGTAGATAATGGTTAATGCGTTTAGCGCTTCATCAAGATCTTGTGCTGGCGCTAGCTCTAAATACTCTGAGCCGTTTTGTAAAAACTTGGCATAGTCTGGCAGTACGTAGCGTGGTTTAAATGGTGCATGACCTTCAAACATGTCGCAAATAATCCCTTGCTGCATCGCCTGTTTAACAGCATCAGACACCTCTACATATGGCAGACATGCTTCGGCTGTGAGTGCTAATGCGCTGCTTTTTTGCTTAGGTGAAAGGTTAGGGTCACGAGTGATTTCAGAAAAACGATTTTCAACGGTCATGTTCAATATCCACTTATATTTTATGGATATATTTTAAAGCGCAGAATTAGATTCTTATAGTGAAAAACAGCTAAGTTGTATTTTCTAAATTGGAAATCCGCAGGTTTGGATCTCGAAACTAAGCAAAGTGAGCAATAGCGGCATTTTTACCGCTATTGCTGAGCTAGCAATCGCTAAACTGTCTTGATTAGATATTGCTCAAAACCTAAAAGAAGCCGAGTGGATTAACGTCGTAGCTAATTAATAGGTTTTTGGTGTTTTGATAGTGGTCGAGCATCATCTTATGGGTTTCACGGCCAATGCCTGATTTTTTATAACCACCAAACGCGGCGTGTGCTGGGTAAGCGTGATAACAGTTAATCCACACGCGGCCTGCTTGGATTCCGCGACCCATACGTTGGGCGGTATTCATGTCGCGCGTCCACACGCCTGCGCCTAGGCCGTACTCGGTGTCGTTGGCAATGGCTAGGGCTTCGGCTTCATCTTTAAAGGTGGTCACTGAGATCACTGGTCCAAAAATTTCTTCTTGGAAGATGCGCATATCATTGGTGCCTTTTAAGATGGTGGGGCTAATGTAATAGCCTTGACTGTGTTCACCCTCAAGCTGACATAGGTCGCCGCCAATCAAGACTTCAGCGCCTTCATCTTTACCAATTTGCAGATAACTCAAGATCTTGTCGAACTGCTCTTGCGAAGCCTGCGCGCCAACTTGGGTGTCGGTGTCGAGAGGGTTACTTTGCTTAATGGTTTTACTGCGCTCTATGACTTTGGCAATAAACTTGTCGTAAATGCCTTCGTGGATCAGCACTCGCGATGGGCAAGTACAGACTTCACCTTGATTGAAAAAGGCCAATAACATGCCTTCTACCGCTTTATCTAAATATTCATCTTCATGATCCATTACATCACTGAAATAAATGTTAGGCGACTTGCCACCAAGCTCGACAGTAGATGGGATGAGCGATTCTGCGGCACATTTTAAAATGTGATGACCAATTTCAGTTGAGCCGGTAAAGGCAAGTTTAGCGATACGGCTACTGGTCGCCAGTGCTTGTCCGGCCTCAGCGCCAAAGCCATTAACCACATTGAGTACGCCTTTTGGTAATAAGTCTTCAATGAGTTCGAGCATAACTAACAGTGAAGCAGGCGTTTGCTCGGCAGGCTTTAATACCACACAGTTACCTGCGGCTAGGGCGGGGGCAATTTTCCACGCCGCCATTAAGATAGGAAAGTTCCACGGGATAATTTGACCGACAACACCCAGAGGCTCAGGGAAATGATAGCTAACAGTGTTGGCGTCAATGTCTGCTGCGCTGCCTTCTTGGGCGCGAATACAGCCGGCAAAATAGCGGAAGTGATCGACTACAAGCGGTAGGTCTGCGGCGAGAGTCTCGCGCACCGCTTTACCGTTATCCCAAGTTTCAGCAATGGCTAAGCTTTCGATGTTTTGTTCAATGCGGTCGGCTATGCGCAGTAAGATGTTAGCTCGTTCAGTGACAGAGGTTTTGCCCCATGTATCTTTGGCTGCGTGGGCAGCGTCGAGTGCTAATTCAATGTCGTTTGCATCAGAGCGGGGGACTTGGCAAAACACTTGGCCGTCGACCGGTGAACTGTTGTCAAAATAGAGGCCGTTTACAGGTTTAACCCATTCACCACCAATGAAATTTTGGTACTGTGACTTGAAGTTAATTTTTGCGCCGGGTGTGCCTGGCTTGTTATAAATCATACTTATATTCCTTGTACGTTTTTTATGCGACAACTCAGTGTAGTCTATAAAATAGCGAGCGCTGTATAGGAATAAAGTCGACTAGTCAGTCAGAGTTTTTTTAGTCTAATATTGCTGAGCAAGATGGTTTAATCTGGCTACTTTTTCTTTGTATGCGTATAGCGCATTACTTCAATGCAAAATATGCACTTCATTCATGGCTGTTTATAGCCTATGCTTCATCCATCAGTTTTAATAGGAACTTGTCATGTTTAACGCGCTTGTTTTGACCCAAGAAGAAAAGCTTACTATTGCGAATGTTCGCCAAATCGCTGAAACCGATCTACCTGAAGGTGAAGTATTAGTTGATGTTGCTTGCTCATCACTTAACTACAAAGATGGTTTAGCGGTAACCGGCGTAGGTAAAATTATTCGTAATTTCCCTATGGTTCCGGGTATCGACTTTGCAGGTACGGTACTTGAGTCGAGTGACGAGCGTTATAAAGCGGGTGACAAGGTTATCCTTACAGGTTGGGGCGTAGGTGAAAATCACTGGGGCGGCCTTGCTGAAAAAGCCCGTGTTAAAGCAGATTGGTTAGTGCCAATGCCAAGTAATTGTGACGCAGCTAAAGCGATGCAAATTGGTACAGCAGGCCTAACGGCGATGCTATGTGTACAAGCTTTGCAAAATGCCGGTATTAAACCAGCTGACGGTGATATTTTAGTGACTGGCGCCAGTGGTGGTGTTGGTTCTGTTGCGGTGACCTTGCTAGCGCAGTTAGGTTACCGTGTTGTGGCAAGCTCTGGCCGTGTAGAGCAAAACGGTGCATTGCTAACTAAGTTAGGTGCTAGCGAAGTGATTGACCGTAGCGAGCTTGAAGCGGATTCGCGTCCACTTGAAAAGCAACGTTGGGCGGGTGTTGTTGATACGGTAGGTAATAAGGTATTGGCTACGGCATTAGCACAGATGAACTACGGTGGCGCTGCTGCAATTTGTGGTTTAGCGGGTGGTTTTGCACTACCAACAACTGTGATGCCATTTATTTTACGTGGCGTGAACCTACTGGGCGTTGACTCTGTAGCTTGCCCATTTGAAAAGCGCCAAGCGGCTTGGGAAGCGGTACTTAACTTGCTACCTGAAAGTTATTTTGACGATGCTTGCGAGACTATCGCTCTTGAGCAAGTACCTGAATATGCGCAGCGCATTATTAAAGGTCAAGTCACTGGTCGAGTATTGGTGCAGCTATAAGTTCAGTCAGAACCCAAAAGCCCAGCAATTGCTGGGCTTTTTTGTGATAAAAATTCACCAGCTAGGTATTTTGTGGTGTTTGCGCCAGTATTGCTTGGGTTGCATTGGCTATCTCTTGGCGTAACCATTTTTGTGCCTTGTCTTGCTCGCAGCGCGAATGCCAAAACAGGTTGTAATCTAAGCTTTGTAGCTTAAACGGCAGCGGTTTTACCTTGAGTCGATGGCGCTCAGCGGCTATCGCAGCCATACCTTCTGGTACCGTAATTATTAATGGGTTAACCGATTGCAACGCGAGCGCTGTATCTAAGTGCGGCGTTCTTAATAGTTCGGTGCGCGGTGGATATTGGCTAATGGCGTCATCGAGTAAGGCTTTTACTCCGTCACTAATGGCAATCGTTGCATGAGGATAATAGAGATAATCCTCTAGGCTTATATCACGATCGGCCAACGGGTGGTTGGGCGACACTAAACAGCTCACCCCGACTTTGCCGAGAAAAGTATGTTGTAAATTGCCGATCTGACCAATAGCACGACAAATCGCCATATCTGCGCCTTTTACACTGAGCTGCGCCTGTAATTCTTTTTGCTGCACCGGCACAATTTCGAGGCGTATATTTGGTGCTTGCTGATAAATATGCGGCAAAATAAACGGAATTAGCGCTTGCATCGCATAGTCTGTCGCGGCGATAGAAAATTGCTGTTGGCATTCCTGTGGCACAAAGGCTTTAGGGGTGAGCAACTCAATCAATTGTCCGGTTGGTTGGCGTAACTGCTGGTAGCACTCCAGTGCAAAAGAGGTGGGCACTAGCTGCTGGCCGACTCTCGAAAAGAGCGGATCATCTAACATTTCGCGTAAACGAGACAAAATTCGACTGGTAGCAGACTGACTCAAATGCAGCCGTTTAGCTGCTTGAGTCACACTGCGCTCTTCAACCAATATTTGCAGCGCGATTAACAAGCTTAGATCTTGGCGGTAGATCTCTTCTAATTCCATAATATCTCGGGTTTTCTAATGAGTATTAATCAGTATAAAGACATGATTGCTTAGTGAAGTTTAGCGCTTTTTTGGTATCAGTCCTATATGGAAAAATATGATGGTATTTTCCTGTAAGTTTGCTTAGCGCTTGTTTGAGTTTAGGTAGCTGTTTTTACACAAATATAACGTGATGACGCTGTAGGCTAATTGGCTAGCAAGATGACCTCTAATTAGGTAGTAGGCTTAGCTTAAAATGCAAGTGAACTCGCCGCTATTACTTAATTTTAAAGGGTTATGGTTAGATATTTTGCTGTGGCTCAGTATTTGGAATGGGTTCCAAAATACCTCGAAAGTAATAAAAAAGCCAAACATTAGACCTAGGTTTGAGTTCAGATATGTTGTTTTATTGTATCGAGTAAATACCTGCTTAACTCCCGTTTTGGAACTCATTCCACCCTTATGATTATTGCGTCTAATAAAACTAATAGGGTGATGACAGATGAGTAATAAAGATCTGCTAGGACGCCGCAATTTCATTAAAGGATTTGGAGCTGCAGCAGGCGTAGCAATGGCCGCACCAGCTTTGGCTGTATCTGAAAAGGCGGACGGCGTTAAATGGGACAAAGAAGTTGAAGTCCTAATTATCGGTTCAGGTTTTGCGGGTTTAGCGGCTGCTATTGAAGCAACACGCAAAGGCGCAAAAGACGTACATATCTTCGAAAAGATGTCTTACTTTGGTGGTAACTCTGCGATTAACGGTGGTTTGTTCGCAGCTCCTGGTACGCCAATGCAAAAAGAAGAAGGTGTAAAAGACTCTGTAGAAACTATGGTTGCCGATCAGCTAGCATCGGGCCGTGGTATTGCTGATGAGGCGCTACTTCGTCACGTTGCTGAGCACGCAGTTGAAGCATTACAGATGACTTTAGATGCAGGTTCTGAATATCACCCTTATCTACAGCAACTAGGTGGTCACTCAGTTGCGCGTACTTACCAAACTACAGTGAGCTGTGGTGCGGGTATTACTCAGCCGTTACTACACGAGTGTCGTAAGCTTGGGGTTCATACCCATAACCGCGCTAAGTTCGAAGGTTTCTTAGTGGGTGACAAAGGCGAAGTGCTAGGCGTTAAAATGCGCGACAACTATCACTTTGGTGAAGACCAGCCAGGTAAAATTAGCAATATTCGCGCTAAACGCGGCGTGATTATGGCAACCGGTGGTTTTGCACAAAACGTCGATTTACGTATGGCACAAGACCCAACTTTAACTGCTGAAGTTGGTTGCACTAACGCTCCGGGTGCTACCGGTGAAGGTATGTACGAAATGTTCCGCCTAGGCGCGGTACCTGTACACTTAGCGCATATCCAGTCTGGCCCATGGGCATCGCCTGATGAAGGCGGTTTTGGTTATGTATCTAATTACTCTATCTACAACTTCCCACATTCAGTTGCGATTGACCGTTTAACTGGTAAGCGTTTCATGAACGAAATTGCTGACCGTAAGACCCGTGCTGATGCTGAGCTGAACTGTCGTGATGCTAAAGGTAATGCATTACCGCCAATTCTAATCACTAGCTATGAAGATTCGAAGAAGCATCCAAACACTAAGAAAGTACTTAAGTACAACGTAGGTTGGAAGTTTGACTCAATTGAACAACTTGCTAAGCATTTTGACGTGCCATTAGCACCGCTTAAGCAGCAAATCGCTGAGTACAACGAATACGTTAAGACGCAAAATGATCCACAGTTTGGCAAGAACATGACAGAAGCTAAGGGTAAGTATATCCAAGCACCTTTCACTGTTGTTCGCTTATGGCCAAAAGTGCATTACTGCCAAGGTGGTGTGCAGATCAACACTAATGCTGAAGTAAAAGACAGCTTTACTGGTCAAGCAATTCCAGGTCTATACGCAGCGGGTGAAGTGTGTGGTGGTATTCATGGTGTGAGCCGTTTGGGTAGTTGCTCTATTCCTGAATGCATGGTGATGGGTATGACTGCTGCACGCAGCATGATGAAAGCCTAAATCTGCCAGATAATTAAGAGGAATGAGTGATGAGTAAATTAAAAGCGGTATTAGCGCTAACATTTGGTTGCCTACTAACACTGTCTGCACAGGCTGTTGAAATACGTGACCACCATAAAGAAGTGATCGGGAAAGATTGTAAGGCTTGTCATGACAATGGCATTAAGCAGTTCCCATCTGATCAAGCCTGTCTACAATGTCATGATGTTGATGATTTAGCAGAGCAAACAGCACGTAGTGAAGAAGATAAGTGGCAAAATCCACACAATAACTTGCACTATGGTAAAGAGCTTCCTTGCCAAGAATGTCATAGCGAACACGGCTCGAAGAAACCTTTATGTAGTAACTGTCATACTTTTAAGTACGACAAGCATAAAGAATAAACGACTCGTTTATTAAAAAGTAATTAGTAAACTTCATCTCTTTACAATTACTTTATATAACCCCTGCAAATAAAAAGATCACCTCGGTGGTCTTTTTTATTTTCTATTTAAAATGTGTTTTTATTTCAATATATAATTTTTGATGCTTGTCTCAAAGTAAAAGCAATTGTGGAATGTACTTTCTATTCGATATCTATCGTCGATGGCGGCTTTGTTGTTACAACCTGAGTGTGATGCAACTGGCATTTATATATTAACTGTGACTTAGGGGTGAGTACTTAAATTCTTGCTAAATAAAGTGAGTTAAAATTTACAATTGTTAATTAAGGTGGTTTTTCATGTAACTGTGATCGGTTCGTTGTTATCAATCGATAAACATGGTTTGGTTATATTTTTGGAACTCATTCCATATATATTATTTAACTCGATGATGAGTTTTAAATATAACAGAAGTGGGTTTTAAATATGAAATATACAATATTACTAAGTAGCTTATTATTATCAAATGGTCTGGTAGCTGGAGAGATCCCAGACTTCCTAGATAAAAATGATATTAATGGTGCGCAATTTCAGTGTTTAGGTGAATCACCAACTTATAGCGCAAAAGATCAAAAGTATATTGATATTTTGTGGGATGAAACACTGACTTATTTACGCGCCTATGCCGAAGCATTAACCAATGATCAAAGCAGCGGTTGCTTAAACTCTGATACTGCAATGGTAGATTCTACTGAAGGTGGCCAGCACATGTGTGTGATGGATCGCCGTGATATGAAACTGATGGTTAAAAACATCTACCAAGTGATTAATAACGCTGATGAAGCCAAGAAATGTTTTGGCGCCCGTGAAGATGTTAGTTGGATCTATAACCCAGGTGGAGAGCTAACTAAAAACTCGCCTGTAGCACAGCACTTTAAGCGCACCACATTTACTGAATTTTTCGATGAGAAAGTAACAGATAAACAAGTTAAAGAGTACGGCAAGAGTTTTACTAATAACTTCTACAAGATGGTGACTGGCGATGAAGTGAAAATGCCAGCAGTTTTCCCATATGACATCAGTGCTAACTCGCTACCAAACCTATGGGCTTCCGCAGGTTGGTTCCCTATGTATGCAGAAGAAAGTAAGCGTAACGATAAGAACTTTAACAATATCCGTGGTGGTTATGCCTACGCTGAAATCTTTGGTCACTGGGGCTTGTTACGTATTGATGAAATCAACGGTGAAAAAGTCGGTGCTGAAGTCGGCATGACAGTGCAAGCAGTGGATACCTTATACCCATTCCACAACCATGCGATTTCTGAAATGTACTACAACATGCGTATTCCTGCGTGTACTAACCAATTTAAAACCATGGCTGTTCGTGAAGATTCACCACTGGTTAAAACGGTAAAAGAAGACGATAAAGTGCGCCGGGTGCAGTTTGATGAAGGTCAACATAACTCGCAAACAATGTGGTTGTCTGGCAGTGCAGAGCAAGATTCATTGATCTATTTCCACCAAAACACTATTCATGCATTTGATGTAGATGGTAGCTGTGAAGCTAAGCCAGAAGAGCGTGCAATTGTGTCTGTTTGGGCACGTAGTAATGCCAATGATAAGCGTAATGACTATGGCACAACTTTATTATGTGAGTCTGCAGCAAACCCTGGTACTCCGGCTAAACGCGGTGAAGTTATTCAGTGCGATTTAACAAAAGTTAAATGGTAATCACTTTGGTGGCAATAACCTTGCCACCACTTACTCCACTTCTAGGAATATAAATTGTATTAATATGATTAGTTGTACGTATTAACTCAATTTATATTTAATTTTAAATAAATGGATGTCTCATGAAAAAAATAAATATAACACTGTCTGCTTCAATATTAATGGCGCTAGCTAGCCAAACTGCATTGGCTGATGATTTGAATATTGGAGGTTCTGTTAGAGCTAATTATAGTTATAGTGATTACTCTGACTCATCACAGGACAAATTGGGTGATTTTGACTTTAACCTATTATCAGTTACCTTTTCTGATAAATGGAATGATATTGGTGTTAAAGCTGAATACCGATTTTACGATGGCTATGATCATTTAAAATATGGTTATGCATTTTGGGATGTGAATGATGACCTGACTATTAATGGTGGTGTCATTAGTAAGCCATTTGGTAATAAAGGTTACGCATCTCATAACTGGTGGTACAGCCTAAACTACTATATGGGTTTTGAAGATGACTATGGCGTAGGTGTTAGCGCTCAGTACCAAAAAGGAATTTCATTATCAGAGTTCGCCTTTATTAAGAATGCAGTTTACGGTGGTACAGATCACCGTGATTTTGCCGGTACAGTCGCTAAAGGTACTGTCGATGGTACGACTTACAATAACGAAGAAACCAATACGCTTGCTGCTCGCCAAAGCTTTACCTTAACCAGTGGCGATTTAACAACGGTATTGGGCGCATCAGTTGAGTATGGACAGCTATATAACTCAGATTTTGGTGAAAATGGCGACACCCTCAATTACGCTGTTCACCTTGATATGAACTATGATGGTTGGGGCTTTCAAGCCCAGTATCTCGCCTTTGATTTTGACCAATATGATGACGGTCAAATCGATCCCGATAAAATTGGTATGGGCATGTTAGGCGGATTTTATGAGGTGGCTAGCAAAGGTAATATCTACACGGCTAACCTATCAAAAAGTATTGCTACCTCATGGGGTAATCTAACTATATACAATGATTTCAGCATGGTGCAGCCAGATGTTGAAGAGTTTGATGATTCAATCTTAAACAGCACTGGTGTTTCGCTCGCTTACGGACCTGTGTTTGTGTATGTCGATTACTACATGGCGAAGAACGTGCTTTGGTTAGGTGGTAATAGCTTAGGCTTGGCTGAAACCCATAATGACTGGGATCATCGTTTTAATATCAACCTTGCTTACTACTTCTAGCGAGCTGGTTTTTACCCAAATAACAAAATGCCAACGATAACGTTGGCATTTTTATTTGTAAACTTAAGCGTTTAGCTTAGCATTTGAGCTTGGTTTACTTCGCCTAGCTCGGACACGTTGGCCTTGATCAAGTTAATCAGTTGGTAAGTCGCATCTGTTTGCGTATTCGGATTGAGATATAAAGACTCATTGAATGTCGGCAGTGGCGGAATGTTGTGCTCGATTGGATCAATTATCTGCATTTTATCGCTGATACGAAACTCGGCAATCGGCGCTATCACTAAGTCATTCTCAACTGCCATACACATAGCCGTTGGTGACGGTGTCGATAACAACACGCTCATTGGGCGCATTGAGATCTGGTGATTGGCAAATACTTGGGCGCGAATAGGACAGTTTTCTGGATAAAGTGCCATAGGCACTGTTTCCCGCTTATGGGCGGTACCGTTTTTAGCGGCTACCCAGTGAAAACGACGCTCAAATAATAGCTCACCGTGGCCAGCCGCTGGTGGCTGCCAATGAGTGGCAACAATCACGTCGAATTCGCCATTATGTAAACGCTTATACAGATTACCGCTAACATCGGTATCGATAACTAATTCAATGCGGGTAAATTCACGAATAAACTCTAATAAGCAGCTACCAAGATAACGATTGATATAATCAGTCGGTACCCCAAGTCGTATGACTTCACGGTTTTGACAATCTTTAAGTTCGTCAATTGCCTGCGAACTGAGCTGTAACATCTTATAGGCGTAGTTCAGCAGCGTCTTGCCAGACTCAGTTAAAGTCACACCCTTGTTATCTCTTAACAGCAAAGGTTGGCCAACACTTTCTTCTAGCTTCTTGATTTGTAAGCTTATAGTTGACTGAGTTCGGCACAGTTTCTCAGCGGCTTTGGAAAGGTTTCCGCATTCAACTACCGCAATAAAGCTTTCTAATAGTTCAATTTTTAGCATGAGATATCGAATTTATTCATAGTGGTATCAGTATTACTCAATACCTGCTCGCTTCCTAGGCTGCTATTTTATCAATGTGAACTGAATTTCGATTGATTGTTATATTTGTGAAGAGGTCGACATGAGTAATTGGCAGAGTAGAGAGAGTTACTTAACTGAAGTTGCTGAGCGTTGTTTGCGTGGCCATAAAAGTTTTGATTTACGTCGCTCGCATTTAGTCGAAGCCAGTCAGATTTCCAAAGGCACAATCTACAATCATTTTCCTACCGAAGCGGATCTAGTTGTTGCTGTGGCAACAGCCCATTTTAAGCGGCGCTTAGAGCGAGCTTACTTTGATCAAACCTTGTATAACGACAACCTCACTCGTTTTTTAATGCACCACTGCTGGGGCTTGCGCGACGATTTGTTATATGACCGCTTTGTTATTTCGCGGATTATGCCTAACCCTGAGTTGCTGGAACAGGTAACCGATGACAACCGTATTGCTTTTGAGCAAGCTTACGGCGCTTATATTCAGTGGAATAATGATTTAATTAGGGCGGTTGGCATGGTTGAGGGCTTTGACCGTGCCGAGTTAGTGGCTAACTATCTGCGCGGCGCGCAAATAAATTGTGACGATAGCGGTAAGCATTATAACGATGCCAGCATGTACTATCAGTTTAGCTACGCATTATCACAGCTTATGGGCCATTCAGATAAACGTATCCCTAATCAACTTGCTTACGTAAGCTGGCTTGCCGGCCTAGAAGACACGGCAAACGCAGCTTAACTCTGCTGCAATTAGGTTTATTGCAGCGGTAACATAATGGTAATTTTTAAGCCTTTTGTTGGGTTGTTTTCCGCTGTTATCCGCCCCTGATGGGCTTGCACGGCAGCTTTGGCTATTGCCAGCCCTAATCCCCAACCGCCTGACTCTCTCTCTCGTGCCGACTGTGGCCGATAAAAAGGTTTAAAGATCGCGTCGAGATCTGCTTCGTTTTCAATGCCGGGACCATCATCAATAATTTCTATCTGCACACCTTGTTTTAAGGTGACAGCTTGAATTGATACTTGGGTGCTGGCGTAGCGAATAGCATTACGCAGTAAGTTTTCCACCGCACGGCATAAAGGTCGTGGATACAAGGGCAATACAATTGACTCGTCGATATCAATATGTAGCTGCTTTTGCTGTTGCTGGGCTTCAAACTCCGCATCGTCGAGCACTTGGCTTAAGGTTTCAGACAGCTCAAGGCTTGGCTTGTTGTCATTAGCATTTAGCTTGACTCGTGACAGCTCCAATAACTCTGCAATCATCTGCTCTAGCTGATCGGCTTCATATTCGATACGTTCAGTTTCAGGTGTTTCTTGGCCTTTTTTACGACTGAGCGCCAATGACAATTTCAATCGCGTGAGCGGAGTGCGCAGCTCGTGAGAAATATCGCTAATCAGCCGTTGTTGGCTTTTCACCATATCTTCTACTGAATCGGCCATGCTATTAAAGGCTTGTGCCAGTTGGCCTATTTCATCGTTACGCTTTACTGTTGCCATATCGACTCGGCTACTTAGATCGCCATCTGCTAACGCGTCTGCGCTGCGTTTTAACGAGCGCAGCGGCTTACCTAAATGCCAAGCAAATAAACCGCACAATAGGCCAGAAAGTAAAATGGCAATGCTCAACGTGAGGATTTTATTGTCGATAAAGAAGAAGAACCAAGGTCGAGGATGATGCTCGGGCAGACGACCATATAAGCTGTAAGGTTTACCGCCAGCTTTAAAGTTGTATGGCCCAAAAATCAGCTCGTCTCTAAATTGGTGTTTAATGGGTTCGCCAGCTTCGTCAGCCAATAGCATAAAGCGTCTTAAGGAGCGTGAAGACTTATGGCTATTGAGTACTTTTCCATACTCATCAACCAGATAAATACGCGCAGGGCGACCTTTAAACTCTTTAAAGCGGCTCCAATGTTTGAGCTTTTCTGAAGTGAGTATTTGCGGATTTTGGCTGATGCGATTGGCGCTTTTTTCCAATAAACGCTCAAGTGCTGGCGGGATCGAAGACTGATCATGGTTTTGCTGCATCAGTGGCAGCAAGCCAATTAGGGCAATGATAAGTGAGCTACATAGCCAAAAGCCAAGTAGCAACTTAACGAATATGTTGTTGGGGTTTTGTCTTAGCTGCATCTAAGGTAACCAGATATAACCTTTGCCGCGTATGGTTTTGACTCGCGGACGACCGTCGCTACGCTCAGGCATCTTCTTGCGTAAATTAGATAAATGCATGTCTAGGCTGCGGTCAAACGGCATCAATTTTTTACCTAGCACTTTTTCGCTTAGGTCTTCTTTGGTCGCCAGTTCGCCAGCGTTTTTAACCAGCTCAAACAGTAAGCTAAATTCAGTGCCAGTAAGAATAATCAACTGATCTTGGCAGTGAACTTCTTGGCGGCCTGGATCTAAATTGATGTCGCCATATTGATGGGTCGGCTGTGGAGCTTCATTAGACTGCACATGAGTACGGCGAATGATAGCGCGAATACGCGCAACTAGCTCACGGTCGTTAAATGGTTTAGGTAGGTAGTCATCAGCACCAATTTCTAAGCCTACAACGCGATCAATTTCATCACCGCGAGCAGTTAGCATTAATACTGGCGTCTGCTTTTTGCTGCGTAGTGCGCGCAGAACTTCAAAACCGTTTAATTTCGGCAGCATAACGTCGAGTAAAATAAGGTCGAAAGATTGCTCTAGAGCCAGATCTAATCCTGATTGGCCATCATGGGCTAATGTTAGTTCAAAACCTTCTAACTCTAGTAGCTGCGCAAGCAGCTCAGATAGACCTAAGTCATCATCTATCAATAATATACGGCTCATATGTACCCTTTTACTCTACCTTTACTATGGCGAGTATACCTTGTTTGATGTCAATTGCAGTTAAGGAGTGTAATGCTACGTAAAGATTGCGATTCTCTAGCATGCAATGACATTATTTAAACTGCTTTACAGAGCTTTACGCTAAATAAACCCTACCTTACATTGGGCTGGCTACACTTGTAAGCGTCAAATCAAGCTTAGCAGGGCTAGGCACATTTAATTGAGGCTACCAAGATGAAAAAGAACACATTTAAAGCAGGCTTGCTTGCCGTTGTTGCCAGTACTGCATTATTAACTGCTGGCGTTAGCGCAGCTGATGAACACCACGGCTCACGTGATGGTAAGCAAGGTTATCACCAAATGAAAGGTAAGCATGGTGGTCACCATGATTTACGTAAAATGTTCCGCGGTTTAGATCTTACAGATCAGCAAAAAACTGAAATGAAAGCGCTATTTAGTGCACACCGTGATGAAATGAAGCAAAACCGTCCTTCTAAAGAAGAGCGTGCTGCGCAAAAAGCGCAAATGCTAGAGTTCATCACTACAACTAACTTCAGTGAAGATGCGGTAAGACAAGCATTGGCTGCTAAGCAAGAAGCACGTCAGCAAAAAGCAGTTGATATGTTGAAGCTGCAAAACCAAGCGTACCAATTGCTAACGCCTGAGCAGCAAGAAAAATTCCAAAAGCGTTTTGCTAAGCATCATAAAAGATAATTAGCTGCTTTTTATCCATCACCACAATAGCTTTTTTCTATTGTGGTGATTGATATTAACTTGAGGGAAATCACCCGATTTTTACTCTAGTTGTTATAAACTTAAGATCTGTGCTTCCCTTACTTTATCAGTAAACAGATTTTATGAATGACACTTCCCAATACGATTTCTGGGTTAAGCTGGCGAGCCGCGCTGCGGTTGCGACTGCCTTAACCCTTATTATCATCAAGCTTGGCGCTTGGATGTATTCTGGCTCAGCCAGTATGTTGGCATCGCTAACCGACTCGTTTGCTGATGCGTTAGCATCTATCGTTAATTTTATCGCTATCCGCTACGCCATTGTGCCTGCCGATCAAGATCATAGATATGGTCATGGTAAAGCTGAGCCATTAGCTGCATTAGCACAATCTGCCTTTATTCTCGGCTCGGCATTTTTGCTGTTTTTCCATGGTGGTGAGCGCTTAATTAACCCGGTTGAGGTTAAGCACGCAACCTTAGGTGTAGTGGTCTCTGTTATCGCAATTGCACTGACATTCGCGTTAGTTATGCTGCAAAAAAGAGCGTTAGCAGCCACCTCTAGTACTGTGGTCGAAGCCGACTCACTGCACTATAAGTCAGATCTATTTTTAAATGCTGCTGTGCTATTGGCTTTAGTGTTATCACAATATGGCTGGTGGTGGGCTGATGGCTTATTTGCGTTATTAATTGCGTTGTTTATCGGTCAGCAAGCTATTGGTTTGGCTTATCGTTCGGTGCAATCACTGCTTGATAGAGAGCTTGATGATGAAACTCGCGCTAAAATCACCGAGATTGCTGAGCAAGATCCGCAGGTGAAAGGCATCCATGACTTACGTACTCGTGAGTCAGGCAAGACCATGTTTATTCAGTTTCACCTAGAGTTAGACGGTGATTTGAGCTTGCATCAAGCCCACAAAATTGCGGTCGCAACCTCTGAACGAGTACGGGCAGAGTTTGTTGAATCAGAGGTGATTATTCACCAAGACCCAGTGTAATTGGGCCAATAAAAAAGGATATCCAGTGGATATCCTTTTTTGTTTTCAGCCCTAAACCACCTACTTCAGTAGGTGGATCTTTTACTTTAGATAGGGTTAATCCATCTCAAGCTCTTTGAGCTTACGGGTTAGGGTATTACGTCCCCAGCCTAAACGTTTCGCGGCTTCTTGTTTGTGGCCGTGAGTATGCTTAAGGGCGGTTTCTAATAAAATGCGCTCAAAAGCGGGCTGCACTTCAGTTAATAAATCACTGTCACCTTCACTTAGTCGCTGGTCGATAAATAGCTTAAGCGCGTCTTGCCAGTCGTTTCTATCGGTCGCTTTAGCGTTTACCTTAGGTTCTTGTAATAACTCTGGTGGCAGGTCGAGCGGTAAAATCTCTTGCCCCGACGCCATCACGGTTAACCAACGGCAGGTGTTTTCGAGTTGTCTGACATTACCAGGCCAAGGTAGCTGCGAGAGCTTAGTTGCAGTCTCTTTAGTGAGCACTTTAGGTTCAACGGCAATCTCTTTTGCAGCAATCATCAAAAAGTGACGTGCAAGCTGGGGAATATCTTCACGGCGCTGAGATAGCGGCGGTAAATGCACGCGAATAACGTTTAAACGATGGAACAGATCTTCACGAAAATCGCCTTGATGCACCAGTTGCTCTAGATCTTGGTGAGTCGCGGCAATAATACGTACATCAACTTGCACTGGCGAGTGACCGCCCACCCGGTAAAATTGACCATCAGCCAGTACTCGTAATAGGCGAGTTTGCACATCGAGTGGCATATCACCGATTTCATCTAAAAATAGCGTGCCGCCATTGGCTTGCTCAAAGCGACCTTGACGCACACTGCCTGCACCAGTAAAGGCGCCTTTTTCATGGCCAAAAAGCTCAGATTCAATCAGATCTTTAGGGATTGCTGCCATATTGATGGCAATAAAGGGCTTATCCTTACGTGGGCTGTGCTTGTGCAGTGCGCTAGCGACCAGCTCTTTACCGGTACCAGATTGGCCATTAATCAATACGCTAATTGATGAGCGCGAAAGGCGACCAATGGCGCGAAACACTTCTTGCATTGCTGGCGCTTCACCAATGATTTCGGGAGTGGCGATTAAAGGCTCGCTAACCGTTGCGCTCGATGATTGCTCTTTAGCATGAGTCAGTGCGCGATCGACCAGAGAGATAGCTTCGTCAATATCAAATGGTTTGGGCAAATATTCAAATGCACCGGCTTGGTAAGCACTAACGGCACTATCAAGATCTGAATGTGCAGTCATGATAATTACCGGAATGTGCGGATAATGATTTTGTAGGCGCTCAAGCAGGGTGAGTCCATCTGTGCCCGGCATACGGATGTCAGATACAATCACTTGCGGCTGCGCCATTTCTAACGCTTCCCAGAGTGACTCGGCAGCGGCAAAACTTGCGCTACTAAACTTGGCACTTTGCAGCGCTCTTTCTAATACCCAGCGAATCGAGCTATCGTCGTCGAGGATCCAAACTTGTTCAGTCATTGAGTGTATTCCTCTTATTAACTATTGATGGGTAAGGTGATGGTAAATTCGGTATGACCGACCGTTGAGTCGCAATCTATGCGGCCGCCATGTAATCGAGCAAAGTTATGCGCAATGGATAAGCCTAAGCCTGAGCCTTGTTCACGCCCAGTAACCATAGGGTAGAAAAGTGTGTCCATTAGCTCAGGTTGAATGCCGGGGCCGTCGTCAATCACCGACAACATCAACACTAATTTGTGGCGCTTAGTGCCTATAGTGATCTGGTGTTGAGTGCGGGTTTTTAAGCGAATATTGCCGCCTAGCGGCTCAAGCGCCTGTATGGCATTTTGCACGATATTTAAAATAGCTTGTTGTAGCTGATCAGGATCCATTTCAATATCGGGTATTGATGGGTCGTAGTCTTGGGTTAACAAGATATTGGCAGGCAAAGTGACATTTACCAGCTTTACGACCTTTTGGATCACTTCGTGAATATTGTACAAGCTATGTTGTGTCGGCTTTTGTGGCCCAAGTAAACGGTCAACTAGGCTGCGTAAGCGGTCGGCTTGCTCGATAATTAAGTCGGTAAATTCGTTTAGCTCAGGCTCTTTTAATTCCCGAGATAACAACTGCGCTGCGCCACGTAAACCACCTAACGGATTTTTGATCTCGTGAGCAAGGTTACGCACTAAATATTGCGCTGCTTGTTGCTGTGCATCTTGAGTTAATTGCTGATGAATACGGCGCTGTTGATCCACTTGGCGTAGTTCAATTAGGGCGAGGTTTTTCTCGTTCTCAAGCGGAGTTAGGGTGACATCAACCGTGTGTTGTTGGCCATCAATGGTGACTAATGGCACGGTATTGATACTTAGGCCTTGTCCGTCGCGAATAGCAACTTTGAGCACTTGTGGCTCAACCCCAAGCAGTTGGTAATACTCAGGTAGAGCTTGCTCGGTTAGACGACTACTGCCAACACCGAGTAGCTGCTCAGTGGCAGCATTGACATAGAGTAACTCAAGCTCTTCATTGATAACGAGCACAGCCGTTACAAGATGATTGAGCAATAAATTTGTATCCATCAGTTACTCCGAAATATGCGTTTGCACCAGTTTGGGCAGTTAAGTTGCTTGCACTGCTATGGTGCACCAAGTTGGTGCAAGCTGCAACTAGACATCATCGGAATGTAGACTAAATCAAGCTAATCCTAAGTTTATCTATTTATAGGGTTTTATTAGTTATTTCTTGGCTGTGGCCTAATAAACCTAGGTTGATTTACACTTGTCCGGTGAACAAATATCTTTCTTGATGGAGTGGATGCAAGTTTTTTGCCGTTCTTATCAAAGGCTTTAACCACAAAGTTATGTTCGCCGCGATCAATATTGGTGAGTTTGAATAAACCTATGGTTTGCTTGCTGCCCATTTGTTTGCCGTCCATAAATAGGCCGAGTTGATGGGTTGAAGCAAGTTGTGGGGTGATATTGGTGATAATAGTAACATCACCTTCATTATTACGAACTGACTCCTCTTCTGTCGGCGAGACGATGCTCATCTTATAGTCGATAGCTTTTTCTTCTGGCTCGCTAGGGGCGCTAGGTATCACTGTGACTTCGGGAAGCTTGATGTTGTTTTGAGTGTTCTCTTTAAACTCGACCACCTCAGCATTTTTAATCGGTTCGTCAGAGAAGTGCACCTTGCCGTTTTCATCAACCCACTTATACACGGTTGCATGAGCAAACGTTGCACTCAGTAATATGAGCAGTATTAAAGCTACACGCATTGTGACATCCTATGTTACAGAGTTGTAATCATCAGAGATTAGCGTTTTTTGTCGAAAAAATCATGGAGTTTATCCTGATAAGTTAGAGAAAAAGTAACAGACAAAAAAACTTGCTATCTTTAAGTGGTAAAATAGCTATCAATTAACTAGCTATAAGTATTATGAAATTAACAGTGAGAAAGAGGCGGGATATAAATCAATGACACAACATGGAAAATTTAAGGGATTTACCTTAATTGAACTCGTCGTGGTGATTATCGTGCTGGGTATTTTAGCTGTGGTGGCGTTACCTAAGTTCTTGGATTTTAGAACAGACGCCGACACCGCTGTGCTTAAAGGTATGAAAGCGAGTATTGCTTCGGCGCGGGATTTAGTGGCGGCGCAAATAGAGCTAAGGCCTGAAAACCTCAATAATGCGCAAAACCGATTTACCTTAGAGGATGGCCAAAGTATTAGGGTGCGAGCGCATTATCCTGATGGGCGCTGGAACAACACTTTCGCTTATTTAGTCGATATTGACTCAGTGACTTATATCACCTCTAATCAATGTACAGAGGCAAACTCTGATACAGTTTGGTGCGCCCGAAATACCAACTTACGCTGGTTTACCCGTCGAGGCTTAACTACTGCCACTGTTGGAAGAGGCTTTGTTATTTTTCCGCGCGGAAATAATCTTAATCGTGATCAATGCTATTTGTATTATTTCACCCCGAACGGCAATAATGTTACTCAAAAGGGCGTGCTACCCATTGTCGGTGTTGATTTGTCAGAGTGTGGTGAGTAACGATATTTAACGGATGGGGTTATTGGGGGATTTGATGCAAAAAACTATTCTGGGTAGTTGCTTGATATTACTCGCGGCTTGTCAGTCGACAGAGTCGAGTACTGAGGCTGACACCACCACTAAAGCTGAGTCGCAAGCAGTTGTTGAGTCACCAAGTTTTGACTGCAGCAAGGCTACAGGCCAAGTTGAAGCGTTAATTTGCAACGATGCAGAACTGGCTGCATTAGATAGAAAAATGACTCAGGTATATCAACAGGCCTTAGTGAATATTCCGGCGTCAGAGCAACCTAAAGCGATGCAACGAGGTTGGATAAAAGGCCGTAATGATTGCTGGAAATCTCACGATGTACGCCAATGTACGCTAGATAATTATCAAAGCCGGATTATTGAATTACAAATTACAGGTGGCCTAATTGAAGCATCAACGACAGCGGTTTTTGATTGTGGCCAACATCCGTCAATCACAGCAGCTTTTTACACTCAGTTAGATCCGGTGACAGGCGTATTTACTTTTGCTGATCAACAATTGCTTGCGAGTAATGTTCGCAGCGGCAGCGGCGCAAAATATCAAGGGCGTAACTTTGAGTTTTGGGAGCACCAAGGTGAGGCGAATGTGCAGTACTTAGGTGACAGCTATCAATGTAAGTTACATCGGTAAATACTCTGTCGCGGCAAAGTGGGATTATATAAAAAAAAGCAGCTTGTTAGCTGCTTTTTTATTGTATCGATATCGAGCTTTAGCTCTTGTCGTACTCTTGCTCCAATTGTGTCGCCTTGGCGATATTGTCATGTTGACTCAGCTGCTGTGCATACGCGGCAATATGTGGGTACTTTTGCACTTCACCGCTTTGACTGAGTAACTCAACGATAAACGACATCATAATATCTGCGCCTGTGAGTTTATCGGCAACTAGATAACGCTTGCCTGCAAGTGATTGATTAACGTAACTAAGGATTTTTTCTGTTTCAACAGCGGCATAACCTTCTAAAAAGTTGGTTTGGCAGCCATCTTTAGCGACAAACATTCTTAGTAATAATGGCAAGATTGCTGAGCTTTCAGCAAAGTGCAGCCACTGCAGATACTCAACATATTCAGGGCTGCCTTTTTCTGGCGCTAAAATGCCTGCAGCATGAGTATCAATTAAGTATTCAGTAATTGCGCCTGATTCGGCGATGACTTGCTGGTTATACTCAATTACCGGCGACTTACCCAGCGGATGAATCGCTTTGAGCTCAGGTGGCGCCAAAAAGGTTTGGCTGTCACGTTGATACGCCTTGATTTGGTACTCTAGCCCTAATTCCTCTAAAAGCCAGATAATACGTTTAGAACGTGATTTATTAAGATGGTGCAGTGTGATCATTACTTATTCCTTGCTGATTCTAAGATAGCCAGAGCGCATGACACGCCCTGTTTTCAGGGAGCGTGTTTACTTAAGCTGCTTGATGATTTCGTTAGCTACGGCTTCTGACGATGCTGGGTTTTGACCTGTAATAAGGTTGCCATCTACCGCAAGGTAGCTACTCCAATCATCGCCTTTGCTGTAATCAGCGCCATGTTGCTGCAGTATATCTTCAACTAGAAATGGCACGATATCGGTAAGCTGTACCGCGGCTTCTTCGCTATTGGTAAAGCCGGTGACTTTTTTGCCTGCGACTAAAGGGCTGCCATCTGCAGCTTTGACATTTTTAAGGGCGCCGGGAGCGTGGCACACTAATCCAACCGGCTTATTTGCTTGGTGGAAAGCCTCTATCAATGCAATGGAGTTGGCATCGTTAGTGAGATCCCATAACGGACCATGGCCACCTGGATAAAAGATAGCGTCGTAATCAGCTGGGTTAATATCGGCAAGCACCAAAGTTGTAGCGAGTTGTTGTTTAGCTTGTGGGTCTTGATTAAAGCGTTCTGTTGCAGCGGTTTGAAAATCTGGCTGCTCACTGTTTGGATCAAGTGGTGGTTGTCCGCCTGTTGGTGAGGCTAAGGTCAGGTTAAAACCTTGGTCTTTGAAACAGTAAAAAGGACTGGCAAACTCTTCTAACCAAAACCCGGTTTTCAGGCCGGTGTCGCCAAGTTTGTCGTGTGAAGTCAGTATCATTAATACGTTCATGTGGTCGTCCTTTTTTATCTGTTGGTGTGCCAACTAACAGTTATTTAGAACTGTTAGTCAGCTGAGGTCTCATACTAGGTTTTATCGGTAGGTCTATTTTTTAGTAGCTCTATAACTCTAAAGGTTACGTTCTAAGATCTTACGGCTCATCGCTAGATCCACATCTTGCTTTTCACCTAATGCAGTCATGCCGTGAGCTTCAAGCTGGGCGACAATAGTGTCTATGCTGCTGTTGTCTAAGCCGTAATCTGACAGGCGAGTCTGTATACCCATTTGTTCGAAGAATTGGCGAGTTTTCTCAATCACTTGGTCGATGATTTCATCGTCAGAACCTTGGGTAATACCCCATACTCGGCTGGCGTATTGCAGTAATTTTTCTTGCTTACCTTGGCGGCGAACATCTAATAATCCAGGCAATATCATAGCTAAGGTGCGTGCGTGGTCGACATCGTAAAGCGCGGTGATTTCATGGCCAATCATATGCGTTGCCCAGTCGTGAGGCACACCTTTACCGATAAGACCGTTTAATGCCATTGTTGCTACCCACATTAGGTTAGCGCGTACATCATAGTCTTGTGGCTCGCTCAGTGCTTTAGGGCCGAGCTCGACTAAAGTTTGCAATAAACCTTCGGCAAAGCGGTCTTGTACCGGAGCATTGACTGGGAAAGTAAGGTATTGCTCAGTGATATGCACAAAAGCATCAACCACACCGTTTGCCACTTGGCGCTCAGGCAGAGTAAAGGTTTTGCTTGGGTCTAATACTGAAAAACGCGGGAATACGTGGTCACTCATAAAGGCTAGTTTTGCTTTAAGCTCTTTGCGAGTAATAACGCTACCACTGTTCATCTCTGAACCTGTAGCTGGAAGCGTCAATACGCTACCAAATGGCATGGCTTGAGTAACATTGGCTCCCCAGTTTAATAGGATGTCCCAAGGCTCGCCTTCAAATAGTGCTGCAGCTGCAACAAACTTAGTGCCGTCGATAACTGAGCCGCCACCCACTGCAAGTAAGAAGTCGATGTTTTGCTGTTTAATCACATCAACGGCTTGCATTAAGGTTTCGTAAGTTGGGTTAGCTTCAATACCACCAAACTCAACAACTTCACGCTGTTTTAGCGCAGTTTTAACTTCGTCGAGTGTGCCAGTACTTTTGGCGCTGTTACCACCAAATAGCACTAACACTTTAGCGTCTTGTGGTACTAGTTTATCTAGTTCAGCAATTTTACCTTCGCCAAAGCTAATGTGGGTTGGGTTGTAGAAGTCAAAGCTCTGCATAATCTTTCCTATCTAAATATGTTGAATCAAACTCTAGCCTAAAATTGAGTAGACCAGTCGTCTAGTAAATAGTTAAAAAATACCCGCCTAAACGGTAGTGGCTTAGACGGGGGAGATAAACCTATATTTTTGCGCTTATTTCATTGCTGAAATAGGTTGCGCTAATAACGCTTTGGTCATTAGTAATGCGCGTTCGATAACTTGTGGATCGCGAGCTAATTTGTTTCTTAAACTGGCACCTAGCCACAGTTGATAAAGGGCCTCTGCTGTATGTTCAGCGTGCATTGCTGGAATTGAACCATCGGCAATACCCGCTTCGATTGCGCCTGTAAGGCGTGCTATTACTGCTGTTGAGCCAGTGTTTAGGGCTTTACGCATGGCTTCAGACAAGTCGGCCACCTCTGCGCTTAGTTTTACCACTAAACACTTTTGGTCGTCGCTCTTACCATCTTGGGTGCTTTGCCAGTGCAGCCAATAGCTCATTAGTCTATCTAGGCCGCTGCCTTTACCTGTAGCAAACAAGTCATCAATACTGCTCAGATAGCTGTCAAAGAAGCTGTTAATGATCTCTTCGCCAAATTGCTCTTTCGATTTGAAATAGTGGTAAAAAGAACCTTTGGGTACGTCAGCAAACTTTAGAATTTGCGCTAGGCCAACATGGGTAAACCCTTTCCTCGAGATCAGGCGATAACCTGAGTCGATGATATGTTGGCGAGTTTGTTGAGGTGCTGTTTTCATGTTTCTAGCCTAACACAATTAGACCGGTCGTCTAGTTTGTGTGGTTACATCCTTAGTTCTAAATGGAATAAGCGGCTATATTTAAGCTTATCTCTATGTTTTATAAAGGCTGTAGTGGCAGAATGTTGCGTGAAAAGTTCTGTTTAAGTACAACTGTCGACTCAATACCAGCGATGCAATTTAAGCTGCCGAGTGACTTTTTTACAAAGCTTTCGTAGCTGAGTAGGTCACTTGCAACGATTTTAAGTAGGTAGTCGTGAGCGCCGGTTACAACTGAACACTCCATGACTTGCTCTAAGTTTTCCATGCTTTCTTCAAATAAAATAGCATGCTGATCTGAGTTTTCTTTTAGCCTTACAAAGGCATATACCACCACATTTAAACCCACTTCTTTTGGGTCGATTTGCGCTGCGTAACCACTGATCACCCCTGATTGCTCAAGTTTTCTCACTCGGCGTAGGCAAGGGGTGTCTGACATATTGAGTTTTGTAGCTAATTCACTAATCGCGATTCGGCCTTGGCGCTGGAGAATAGCCAGTATGTTGCGATCTTTATTGTCCATCGATGAAGCCTTTTTTCTGGGTTGGTGATAATCAATATTAATAATTCTTTTTATAGTGGATTTCGATCTTAAATGAAAGTTTTTAGGGCTAGATTGCCGATTTAAACCGAGAAGATACTGTTAGGCTAATTTGAGTGATTGTTGTACTTGAATAATAAGGACCAGAAAATGACGCGCAACACCCAAGCATTCGATCATTGGATCCGCACCCGCTTTGTTGAACTCAATAGCCAATTAGAAGTTTTGTACGCCGAGCAAGAAGATAGAGCCAATGTTGAAGGCATAGGTGAAGACTTAAAGCTGCAGCTTGAAGCTGAAGGTCGAGAGCTGATTGCCAGCTTATTGGTTGAGGGTAATACCGATGAAGGTTTTGATCATGCTTTTGATTTGCTCGGTAATGTGGGCTTGTATATGGCGGCTTGTCGTCGACATGAAATTACCGAGCCCTCTCGAGAGACGACTTCGCCATTAGTTGAAGCATCGACATTAGCCATGCATATTGGTGCATCTATTGGCGTGACGCCAAGGTTTGCCACGGCGCATCTGACGACTCATAACCGTGCTAAGCAAGGCGTATATAAGCGTTTTACCAATTTGGATGCTGAAAAGCTATTTGTTGATTACAACACTAAGGGAATTTTGGCGTATAAGCGTGCTGCAGACGCATTACTCAAGATCCAACCATTGGGTATTGACCATCCTATTGCCTACGACTTGTTGTTGGTTGCCAAGCGGGCTTTGCGTGATGTGATTGATTCAAACAAGGTGTTGTTTCAAGAGCTCGATGCTGATGACTTTTTCTATTGTGTGCGCCCATATTACAAGCCTTATCGAGTGGGAAGTCAGGTGTATCGTGGCGCCAATGCCGGCGACTTTGCAGGGATTAACGTGATTGATATGTTGCTAGGCTTATGCGCGGCGAATGAGCCTGGTTATTCGCAAATGCTGGTGGATAAGTTTCTGTATATGATGCCTGAAGATCAAAGCATATTGCGAGACTGTATGCGCCGCACTAGCTTTATGGATGATCTGCTGAATATGACTCATCTTAATCATCAAGCTTGGTATCAGCAAAATGTAAAACTGTTTCTTGAAGTGTGCAAACTCCACGGTGAGACCGCGATTCAGCATCATAATCAACTGGTGACTAAGTATATCGCGCAGCCTTCAATCAAGCTGGAGCAGCAACACCTTGCTAAAGTCACCGCCAGTGGCCCACCTTTGCCGGTATTACTCAATTCGCTGGAGCAATTAAGGGATAGGCGAGCGGCGAGAAAGCGCGATGATATCACTACGCGTTTTGCTGATGTAGTTACCTTAAAAGCTAGTCTGGAGGTTTTGTAATATGAACGCTTTTAAACAGGACTTTGTGTTAACCACAGATAGCTATTTGCTTAATCATTCGGTTGGGCGACCTTTAAAAACTGCTCGACAACACTTTGAGACGCTGTTTTTCTCTCCTTGGCAGAATTCAAACAGTGAGCCCTGGCAAGAGTGGTTGCAGGTTATAGAGTCTTTTAATACCAGCTTAGGGCGTTTGTTTAACGCTAAGGCGAGTGAGTTTTGTCCGCAGGTTAACCTTTCTAGCGGGCTAACTAAGCTGGTTATGTCGCTTGAGCGCTTAGAGCGCCCCAATGCTGTAGTGCTGATGTGTGAAATAGATTTCCCTAGTATGGGTTTTGCATTACAAAAAGCGCTGCCAGATAGCTGTGAGCTGCGCTTTATTGCTAAAGACTTAGATATAACTGACGCAGCGGTTTGGCAGTCTTATTTGACTGCTGATATCGACTTGGTTTTTGTTAGTCATGTGTATTCAAATACCGGGCAGCAAGCGCCGCTACAAGCGATTGTCAGTGCTGCTAAATCACAAGGGACATTGACGTTAATTGATGTGGCGCAATCGGCAGGTATCGTTCCGTTAGATTTAACTCAGTTGCAAGCAGACTTTTTAATAGGCTCGAGTGTGAAATGGTTATGTGGCGGCCCCGGAGCGGCCTATTTGTGGATTAACTCAAAGCATATCGAGACCTGCCAACCTAAGGATGTCGGTTGGTTTAGCCATGAAAATCCATTTGAATTTGATATTCACGACTTTCGCTATCATGCCAGTGCCTTAAAGTTTTGGGGCGGTACGCCATCGATTGCACCGTATGTGATTGCTGCGCACAGCATTGAATACTTTGCCAACATTGGTAGTCATCATCTACGTGAGCACAATCAGAGTTTGTTGAATTTACTGCATGATAGTTTGGGCGATGCTGTGGTATCACCTAAGCTTGAAAATAAGCGCAGCGCTACAGCAATATTGGATTTCGGGAGCAAACAGCAACAGGTTTTAACAGCGTTAAAGCGGGCTAAAATAAGTGTAGATGTGCGCAGTCAAGGGATCCGCGTGTCGCCACACATCTACAACGATATTAGTGACATTAACAGACTGATTAAGGTTGTGGAGAGTTGTTAAGGTCCATGGCTACGGGATCGGTTCCGTAGCCAAATCATCTAGTTTACAAACAGTACCGTTAACTGTTTTGTATAGGCTAAATTAAGGCTGAACCGCTCTTAGATGAGTTTTGCGGTAGTCATATTTTTGATTAATATGGTTTAACTCACCGATTGAAAGCTTAGTTAATAAAGTATCGCCTTTCTCATCAGTTACAAACTTCTGTGCAGTACGGTTAACAAAGTCAACTACGTAGACACTGCTGTTTTCAATTTCAGTTGCGGTTTGCTGCGCAGCTTGGCTAGAACAGTCATTACATTTAGCAATCGGACCCATTGCCGCAACACTCGCGGTCGAAAGTAATAATCCGGCGGTCAACAAGGCTGCTTGGCTAAGTGATTTTGTCATAGTGGTATCCTTTTTATAAAATAGTGATCTTTGTCACACTTTTAATCTAGTTTATATTTTAGGCAGAGTCCAGAACTTTTTGTTATTAAGTTGTTGTTTAATAGTATTTTATTTAGTTTGTGCTAATTTAGTCGCGTACTCAGGAAGGCATATATCATTTGCTAGAGAGCTCATTGGGTTAGCTTGCTTAACCTAGCTCTTTGGTCGATAGTAATGGTAGAACGCAGTTGTTCATTTAAAGGATTTTAATGAAGATATTCATGCTGTTAATTAGCCTGTTTTCCTTTAGCGTTTCAGCTATGGACTGGCAAATTCAATCGTTGGCTGCTAATGCTTCATTTAGGGGCAGCGCGGTATCTGATGGCGTTGTTTGGGTTACTGGTAGTAAAAATCAGGTTTATATTTCTAAAGATGCCGGTAAATCTTGGCAAGATGTGTCAGTTAAGTCTGAGTTGCTAATGGATTTTCGCGACATTGAAGTATTTGATGCCAATACTGCGATAGTGATGGGCGCGGGAGCCGGCGGTTTATCAAAGCTCTACATCACCAAGAATCAGGGCCTTAGCTGGGAGCTATTATTCGATAACCCTGATGAACTTGGCTTTTTCAATTCGATTGCTTTTTGGGACCGAAATAACGGTTTGCTATTGGGCGATCCGGTTGGCGGCAGCTACGTAATATTACGTACCACTGATGGCGGTAAAACTTGGCGGCGTATTGCGCAACGTGAGTTGCCTGAAGTGCTCGATAAAGAGGTGGCTTTTGCTGCTAGCGGGAATACGTTAATTGTCGATAAGCGCAGTAGAGCTTGGTTTACCTCTGGCGGCTTTAGTAGCTCCGTTTACAGTAGCGCTGACTCAGGAGAGCACTGGCGTCGCAGACCTGTGGCACTTTATGACGATACCCAAACGGCGGGTGGTTATGGCTTAGCTTTTAATACCTTAGGCGATCTGTTTGTACTTGGTGGCGATTATCAACAGCGGGATAAACATGATGCCAATATGGTGTATCTAAAAGGTTATGTATGGCATAAACCGCCAGGAACCACCCCTGGACTGCGCACCGCAATGGCCTGTTACCAGGAAACCTGTATTGCGACAGGTAAGCTATCGACGGATATTTCCCATGATCATGGTTATAGCTGGCAGCCGCTGCTGATAAACGGTGAGTCACAAGGCTTCTTCACCTTAGCCATTGATGGTAATACTTTAGTGGCCGCAGGACATAACGGCCGAGTCGCTGTACATCAGTTTTAGTTTATTGCTAGCTGTTATTTTATGACTAGATACATAATTAATGCACCAATACAGCCACCAATTAAAGTGGTAACAGTGAGCAATATTCGTTGTTGGTATAAAGACACCTGTTGCATCTGTTCATGAGTTGGCTTGGGGAGCACAAGTAATTGCTTTTGTTCCACTTCAAAAACTGCACATAAACCCAATAGTGTGTCATTCGATGCACTACCTTCTTTTTCGACTCGCTGTACAGTCCGGAGGCTAATGGCGCATGCATCTGCTAAGTGTTGTTGCGTCCAGCCTTTTTCTTGCCGTAATGTCCTGATTGCGACTGGGTTAATCTCCATGTCTGACTCCGCTAGCTTCCTTGAAAAGTGGCAACATGTGTGTGCTTATCCGATAAAGTGGTGCATAAATAAGGCAAAAAAACCGCCAAAAATCAATCCAGCGATAAAGCACATAAATATTTGCTTACGAGCGGATTTATTATCTTTGTCGAGAAAGGCTTTGGTTTCGGTGGCTAGGTGTTCACCGTTGCGATACAGGCTACATTCAATCGTGCCTTTGAGTAGATTAGTGACTTTAAACCTGACTTCATAGTCGTTACCTAAATGACAAAATTCATGTGAACTACGCATACCGAAACTGCGCTTTTCAGTGATAACTTCATCGTTGACGTAAATGGTTTCTTTACCTGAATATCCCGATCCATGAGCTGTGATGCGCACATCTTGATCGTTGAAGTAATACCAGTATCCATTGCTGATTGTTACTTGTTGCATTTGGCTATCCATTTTGTGGCGATTGATTGAGTGTTCCATACTTGCTCCTTGCTATGTTGACAGTAGAAGTTGACGAGAGCAAGTTCAGCATGAATAGATGGTTTTCTCTGCGTCATGGATATGACAGGCATTAAAAAGTCATATGACAGCAAGGCTGTCATATTTTTATCTAATTGTTATTTATGCATTTAATTTTCAGCCCTAAACCACCTACTTCAGTAGGTGGTTATCATCAATTAGGCTTTGCCTGAAGTACGTTTAATG
>NZ_JALNTW010000018.1 GCF_023161665.1 Shewanella sp. 1CM18E | reverse complement strand
AAGTGGCTAGGGGTGCGTATTCTACACTTCCCGTTGTTGGCGTCAAGCGTTTATTTTAAGAAGTTTTTCAAGCGTTGGTTTCTTAATCAGAAGTCACTGCGTGAAGCTCTTAAACCGCTTTCACCAGAGTTATCATCCTAAGGATTATTAACTCTCTAACACCGCTGCAAGTCCCTTGCTACCTAGGTAGTTGGCCTGCTGTGCCGTGTCAGTGGATGCGCATTATAGGGAGTTCTCAGATCCGCGCAAGCCCCTTTTGTAATAAAATTAGCTTTTTCGAATCAAACGAATAGTTATCAAACGATACGTACAAAAAAGGGGCTAAAAGCCCCCATTTTTACTGTTTATCACTAAACCTAATTACCAAAAAAGCGTGATTCCTGCTTAGCCTCTATCAAACCATCATCAGTTACCACTTCAAAATTGATATGAGTCATGGTTCTGGATAGGTCTACGGGGTCAACTGCGATGCTAATTGGTAGCGTCAGCACTTCTCCACCTTTAATAGTTACCTGCTGTGGGCCAATCCAATCATAATTTGGCAAGCCTTCAACACTCATATTATACAAATGGGTATGCTCAGTCTTATTAAGGATCTTTAAGGTAAAGGTGTTTTCAACCAATCCGGCATCAGTTTCACGGAACAGTTGGTTACGGTCACGAATAATATCAATACGGATTGGCTCTATGGTTGCTGTCGCGTATATAAAGATTAAGATCATTACAGAAAGAACGACACCGTAGCCAACCAACTTTGGTCGCAACACCTTTTCTTTTACGCCTTCGAGTTTGTTCTCAGTGGTATAGCTTATGAGCCCTTTGTCATAACCCATACGCACCATCGTTGTATCACATGCATCAATGCAGGCACCGCAGTTGATGCACTCATATTGTAAGCCGTTACGAATATCGATACCGGTTGGACAAACCTGTACACACAAATCGCAATCAATACAGTCACCGAGTCCCATAGCTTTAGGATCGGCTTTTCTTGATCTTGGACCACGCGTTTCACCACGCTTAGCGTCATATCCCACTATATAGGTGTTCTTATCAAACATTGCAGCTTGGAATCGTGCATAAGGACACATATGGATGCACATAATTTCACGCATCCAACCAGCATTACCATAAGTGGCGAAGGTGAAGAAGATTACCCAAAAGTAGATGGCGCCACTTGCGTTAAGAGTAAATACATCTACATAGACTTCATTGGTCGGCACAAAATACGATACAAAAGTCATAGCTGTCAGTAAGGAGACTAACAGCCAAGAGGTGTGTTTGGCGGTCTTACGCCATAACTTATTAAAGCTCCATGGCATTTGATCTAACTTGATACGCTTATTACGTGCGCCTTCGAGCTTTTCTTCAAACCAGATAAAAATGAAGGTCCACACAGTTTGCGGACAGGTGTAACCACACCATACTCGACCGAGATAGGTGGTAATAAAGAACAAACCAAAGGCCGCTATCATTAGTAGCGCTGCTAGCAAGGTTAAGTCTTGTGGCCAAATAGTTAGGCCAAACACATGAAACTTTTGCTCAGCCAGATTAAACCAAACTGCTTGACGGTCTCCCCATGGGATCCACGGCAGTACTAAAAAGAACAACATAGCTATCCAACCAATACGGCGGCGTAGCGTACTCCACAAGCCTTCAACTGCGCGCACATAGATACGATTACGCGGGTTAAAGCGGTCAGCTTTATTGGCATCAGGTTGGTGGATTTTGATTCTTTCGGCTTTAGAGAAGTCTTTTTTATTTTGTTCTGCGTTCATTTTGCAGCCTTACAGCTTTAATATTGCTAGAAAACTAGCTTATTATAACGCTTATACTACAAGTTATTCACCTAGATAGGACTAAAAGATGAAGGGCTGGATCATATTAGCGATTATCGGTGGCATTCTTTACTACCTTTATACAGAAACCAATACTCTTGATGAGCCTATTGCCGAGGTTGAAGCGATATTTCAACAAGCCGAAGATAAAGTCGATAGCATGACCGGCACCCAAATTCAGCGCATTGATGATACCGTTGAATTACTTAAAACCGACATCGTTGACCGACTTTCTAGCGCTGAAGCTAAGGCGCTAGAAGCTATTAGCCAATCAAAAGCCACGCTCAACGCTTATAAAGAAGACTTTTGTGGTAGTCGAGCACCTAAGCACCCTGCTTTTAGTAAAGAAAATCAAACTTACATCTGCGATCAGCTTTAATATTGCTTTCTATATAATGCAGCAGATCTCAGTTAGTGGATTCAACTATAAACTAGATTGACCTGAGATCTGATTCAGCCTAGCCTTTAGCTATTACGGTATTTCACCCAAGTAAAAGGCTATAGGCTCATGACACAACAAGTATCTGACATTTTTGATCCCGAGTTATGGGATGTCGTTCCTGGATTTGATTTTGAAGATGTTACCTACCACAGAGCCAAAGATCAGGGCACAGTGCGTATCGCTATTAATCGCCCAGATTGCTTAAACTCTTTCCGCCCTAAAACTGTTGATGAGCTTTACGTAGCACTTGACCATGCACGCCAATGGTCAGATGTTGGTTGCGTACTATTAACTGGTAATGGCCCATCAGCTAAAGGCCAATGGTCTTTCAGCGCCGGTGGCGATCAGCGTATTCGCGGCAAAGATGGCTACAAATATGAAGGTGCAGAAGAAGGCACGCCAGATGTTGCGCGTATGGGGCGCTTGCATATATTAGAAGTACAACGCTTAATCCGCTTTATGCCTAAAGTTGTGATTGCAGTTGTTCCGGGCTGGGCTGTTGGCGGTGGTCATAGTTTACATGTGGTATGCGACTTAACCTTAGCTTCTAAAGAACATGCGGTATTTAAGCAAACTGACCCAGATGTAGGTAGCTTTGACTCCGGTTATGGTAGTGCATACCTAGCTAAGATGATTGGCCAAAAACGCGCCCGTGAAATCTTCTTCTTAGGTTTTAACTACTCAGCAGAAGAAGCATTTGATATGGGTATGGTTAACCGTGCGATTCCTCATCAAGAGCTTGAAACTGAAGCGTTAAAATGGGCTAAAGAGATTAACTCTAAGTCGCCAACAGCAATGCGTATGTTGAAATATGGCTTTAACTTGCCTGACGATGGCTTGGTTGGTCAGCAACTATTTGCTGGTGAAGCGACTCGATTAGCTTATGGTACAGAAGAAGCTCGCGAAGGACGCGACGCATTCTTAGAAAAGCGCGACCAAGACTTCTCATCTTTCCCTTGGCACTATTAATAGTTCATGCTTTCGCATTAACAACGAAACCATAAGCTAATGTAAACCCTACAATACATTTAATGTTTTGTAGGGTTTATACTCAAAGCTTATTTCCAATCTATAAATCCAATCAAACTAATCTATATAAGCCTCTTTTAATCACAAATGATAACCATTATCATTTAAACATCTTAAATAGGAGGATATATTATGATTAAGACAATGACATTCGCGATTCTTCACTTTAGTGTGGCTTTCACTATTACTTACCTGTTAACTGGAAGCATAGTGATTGGTGGTGCAGTTGCCTTAATCGAGCCTGCGATTAATACCGTAGTGTTCTACTTCCACGAAAAAGTTTGGAAAGGCATTGAATCTAAAAATGCTGTCGCAGCAGTTTCAGCCTAAGCTTTATCACTATTATTTAAACCTAATTTATTCGCCAGAGGCGCTATTGCCCCTCCTTGAATAAATACCGAAAATAAGACAATAAAGAACACCATATGCACGATATCTAACGCGCCAGGCACACCTGCTGCGGCAGGAATAAGGGCAAACACAATTGGAGTAGCCCCCTTTAATCCAATCGCCGAAATAAACATGCGCTTTTTCCAACTCGCTTTGACAAATGGCAGATAACACAGCTGTACTGCCAGAGGTCTCGCAACCAAGATCAGTAAAATAGCCGGCAGAAGTGAACTAACGAACACTGAAGCTAGCGACTGCGGAAAGATTTGCAGGCCGAGCACGATAAACATTAATGCTTGAGCTAGCCAAGATAGGCTATTAAAGAAGTGCAAGTTAACAGCCTGACCACGCTTAATACCATTACCTATCACCACACCAGCAATGTAAGACGCTAGTAAGATATTGCCACCGAGCAGTTCAGCGCCATAAGTCGCAATAACAAAACTGGCCAGCACAAACACAGGTATAAGACCAAACTCAGATAAATGAATGCGGTTCAATAAGCCTACCGCCAGTTTGGCAATGCCAAAGCCCACAATCATTGCCACACCAATTTGGGTTACTAATTCTAAAGCGATTTCTGACGCCACAACGCTCTTGCTAGTTGATAACGCCATATCAGTTAAGAAAATCACCAATAACATGGCTACCGGGTCATTAGTTGCTGATTCAAACTCCAATACGGTATCGGTTTGCTCTTTAAGTTTTAGTTTTTTAGATTCGAGGATAGAAAATACCGCAGCAGCGTCAGTTGACGACACAATCGCGGCAAACAACAAGCAGGTAATAAAATCAAAGTCGAGCAGCCAATATAAGATCACCGCAAAAAACAGCGTGGTAAACAGCACGCCAAACGAGGCCAGCACCCCACCTTCTTTATAAGCTACTTTGATTTTATCGGTTGAGGTATTAATACCGCCAACAAACACAATCATGTTTAACGCTAATCCACCTATCCAAGCAGTTTTGTCTAAATCATCATAAACAAAGTTAAACTCACCATTACCTAGCATTAGGCCTACCCCCATAAAGATAAGTAACGATGGGATCCCTAAGGTACGAGATGGGTGATGCAACAAAATACCGACCAAGATCAAAATCGACATACCAATCATGACCATTTCAGTCGTCATAGAAGCACCTTTTATTTGTATTTACGTGTGAGAATTAATGCTTACGCATAGAGAATAGACGCCAAAAGTCACCTCGGCTTGAATACCTAGATTATTGTGACTAATAATTTGTACAAATATGTGGCAAACACATATTGTCATAAAAGTTTAATAATAAATTTATCCTGCGTTCTAATAACCGAAACATAACATATTTGCCCTGACAGATTGTTAAATTTAGCTTAATCCGAAGTTAACCCCAACTAAGCAGAATAAACCTTACTTTGCATAACTTCGCTGTAAAGCCCAATTGCAGCAGCCTTTAGCAACCTCTATTACCACTTAATAAACACTGGTTGAATTTTTGTTCATGTAACAAAAAACTATTCAAACCATAAAAACAGCAACCCCTAATATTCATCTGTTCGACTTTTCAAATTAATCGACTCAGCTTTTTAGTCACATAACTGTCATATAAGTCTGTCTTAATGCGCTTGCCTTCAGTGAGGCACTAACTTGGTTTTGTAAATAACTCGTATCTAAGCGACCAAACAATAGAGTGGAAATCGTAATGAAAAAAGTATTTGGCTTGTTAACCGCAGTAGGTCTAATGACAGCACCACTTGCTCACGCAAGCACAGTAACAGTATCAGGTTCAACATCAGTAGCACACGTAATGGAAGTGCTAGCAGAGAATTATCAAAACAACACTAACACCAACGTTGAAGTACAAAGCACTGGCTCATCGGCTGGTATTCGTGCCGCAAAAGATGGCACCAGTATGATTGGTATGTCTTCACGTAATGTAAAAGACAGCGAACTAAACAGCGACACCAAAGAAATTGTTATCGCTCGTGACGGTATTGCCGCAGCAGTAAACAAAGCAAACCCAGTAAAAAATCTAACCCAAGAGCAAATATCTAAGATTTACCGTGGTGAGATTAAAAACTGGAGTGAAGTTGGTGGTGAAGCTCGCCCTATCGTAGTGGTCACTCGTGAAAATGGTTCAGGCACCCGTGGTGCATTTGAAGAAATCATGAAACTGCAACGCACTATCAATGGCCACAAAGTTACCGCTATCTCACCAACCGCTCAAGTGGGTAATGGCAACGGTATGATCAAGACCATTGTAGCTAATAACCCTTATGCCATTGGTTACATCTCTCTAGGCAGTGTTGACGACAGCCTGCGTGCTATTGACGTAAACGGTGTGGCTGCAACAGATGACAACATCGCTGCAGGCGACTACCAAATCGCTCGTCCGTTTATCGTTCTTATCGATAAGAACGCACCAGATAACGCTAATAGCTTTATCGAATACATCCTTTCAGAAGATGGCCAAAGCATTGTGGCTAACGAAGGTTATATCCGCGTTCAGTAAGCAATGATACAACACAGAGGAACACGGGTTCCTCTGTAATCATTTTAGATAGATGTCGAGGTTAAGTGATGACCACAGCAAGTAAAGCGCACTCGCAAGGAATGCAGCTTGCCCCCGCTAAGTCTTATGACTGGAAAGAGATGGTGTTTCATTTTCTTTTCTTAAGCAGCGCCATGGTGGGCGTATTTTCTGTTGCTACCATTGGGTGGTTTGTCTTTAGTGAAGGCTTACCCGCTTTTAAAGAAGCTGGTGTATCTGAAATGCTATTAGGCAAAGACTGGCTACCACCAGCTTTATTTGGCCTACTACCAATGATGGTCGCATCTATCATTTCAACAGCTGGTGCAGTGATAATTGGCGTGCCTATTGCGCTGTTAACCGCAGTGTTTTTGGCAGAACTAGCTCCTAACTGGCTGGCAAACATCATCCGCCCAGCAGTAGAGCTACTCGCTGGTATTCCCTCTGTGGTATACGGCTTTTTTGGCCTAGTTATTATCGTTCCTGCCATTGAAAGCATTTTTAATATCCCTGCTGGTAACACCATTTTAGCCGGGATAATTGTATTGGCAATTATGATCTTACCGACTGTAATTACCATTTCAGAAACATCACTACGGGCACTACCGTCAACTTATAAAGAAGGTGCTCTCGCCCTAGGTGCATCACATATTTACAGCATCTTTAAAGTGCTTATTCCTGCTGCACGCAGTGGCATTTACACAGGTATAGCCTTAGGTGTTGCCCGCGCAATTGGCGAAACCATGGCAATTATCATGGTAATGGGTAACGCACCTGCTATGCCAGGCTCCATTTTAGAACCAGCTCGTACACTCACAGCCAATATTGCAATGGAAATGTCTTACGCAACAGGCATCCATGCAAGCGCACTCTACTCAACAGGTATCGTGCTATTAGCCTTTATCGTTTTACTTAACGGTTCACTGCTTTATCTCAACAGAAAGCGAGCTCACTAATGTTAAAACTTTCACGAGACAACCAAGATAAGCTGATGCTTGCAGCCATCTGGAGCGCAGCGGCGACAACTTTATTGTTTTTACTTTGGGTGGTTTGGCACATCTTAAGTAATGGTCTAAGCCACGTTAGCTGGGAATTTATAACCGGTGCCTACACTCGCATTGGTGAAGCTTCTGGCATTTGGGCAATGATAGTATCGACTGTTTATATGGTAGGTTTATCGCTCGCCTTTGCCGCGCCAATTGGCATTATGACGGCGATTTACCTTACCGAATATGCTGCACCGGGTAGCCAAGTAGTGAAGATGATCCGCTTCTGCACAGAGTCTCTTGCGGGCATTCCATCAATTGTATATGGCCTGTTTGGTATGACGTTTTTTGTCACCACTCTTGGTTTAGGCTTCTCGATTTTATCAGGCGCACTAACCCTTGCCATGCTAATTCTGCCAGTCATCATTCGTACTACTGAAGAAGCATTACTTGCAGTACCTATGAGTTACCGCGAAGGCGGTTACGCCCTTGGTAGCTCAAAGATTTATACCATCTGTCGTTTAGTATTACCGAGTGCGCTTCCGGGCATTGTAACCTCAATTATTTTGAGTACTGGCCGAGTGATTGGTGAATCAGCACCGGTATTTTTAACCGCTGGCATGGTGACTCAAATTCCTGAGTCGGTACTCGAATCGGGCCGCACCTTAACCGTACACCTTTATAAATTGACCCAAGAGCTGTTCACCCAGCATGAATGGGATCAGGCTTACGCCACTGCCACCATATTGATTGTGCTAGTGCTTATGTTAAACATGGCAACCAAAGTGATTGCCTCGCGTTTGAATAAATCATCTAAGTAAGGTTATCTCCATGAATAAGCTAGAAGTGAACAACTTAAACCTATTTTACGGCGACAACCATGCGCTAAAAAATATCTCATTAGCCATTCCTGCACGCCAAGTAACCGCGCTTATTGGTCCATCAGGTTGTGGTAAATCAACATTACTGCGCACACTCAATCGCATGAACGATCTCGTTGCAGGGGTGAAAATCAATGGCGATGTGATGTTTGAAGGCAATAATATCTATCAAGATGTCGATGTAAAACATCTTAGAATGCGCGTGGGTATGGTGTTTCAAAAGCCTAACCCATTCCCGATGAGCATTTACGAGAACGTTGCTTTTGGCTTGAAAGCTCAAGGAATAAAAGACAAACAAGTGCTCGATGATGCAGTTGAAGAGTCACTACGCAGCGCAGCACTATGGGATGAAGTAAAAGACAGATTGAATACGCCGGCATTTGGTCTATCTGGTGGTCAGCAACAGCGCTTGTGTATTGCCCGCTCGATTGCAATGAAGCCAGAAGTGATTTTAATGGATGAGCCAACGAGTGCTCTGGACCCTATTGCGACTCATAAGATTGAAGAGCTGATGGATGAGTTACGTAAACAATTTACCATTGTAATAGTGACTCACTCAATGAACCAAGCTAAACGTATTTCAGACAAAACCGCCTTCTTCTGGATGGGCGAACTGGTTGAGCACGGTGAAACAACGCAGATATTTAACCAACCAATCGATCAACGCACCCAAGGTTATGTAAGCGGTGAATTTGGCTAATCACCAGTAATCAACCTCTCAGGGTTGCGCTTTATCGTCTTATCGAGCGCAGCCCCACCTTTTTACTAGCACTTACATTTAGTCTTACTCACTTGTTCGATAATACATAAGTTTGCATTTATCTCACCACAATAAACAAAAAGATAAATATTAAGCTTACGCCTTGTTTAAGCTATATTTTTAATATAGCTTCGAAGGTAGGTTTATTGACAAAGAGGCACTGTAATATGGAAAGGATCAGAGAAGCCCAAGAGCACTTAGTAAAAGAGTTTGAAATTTACAACAACGCATCCGCGAAGAAATTGCCACCAATAGATGTTGATTGCCCAGAAAACCTAGAGAACATGTTAGAGTTTGTCACTCGCAGAGAGTCTCTCAAACAAGCCAAAAAACTCAGCTCTCCTCCCGCCGCCAAACTAAAATCAGCTCTCGCTGATACCTTATTATTACTCGACAACTTTGATATTAAGCTTTCTAAAGAAAAAGGGGCTGCCGAGAGTTAACCTTATAAAAGTTTAAGCTTTTAGGCTGAATTAATAAGGCAATAATATAAAGTTTATTGTCTTATTAATTTACTATTTTCAAGCAAGTCAATCGCAACATACAAACAAACACTCACCAACAAGATATTAACCTTCCTTTTTTGAGGAATGTCTATTTTAATTTAAGAACTTGCTAACTGAAAATCTGTTCCTATAATGCCTAAAACCGGAGCGCCCCAAAACGCTCCGGTTTTTTTGTGCCTGAAATAAGCTCAGGAATTAATTTAATGGCCGATAAAAACATTTTTATCGGCGGTTTTGCTGCGCGCAAATCCATGTGAGGAATAAACCATGCGTATTGAACAAGATCTAAAGTTAGGCTTTAAAGATGTATTAATTAGACCTAAGCGTTCAACGTTAAAAAGCCGTTCTCAAGTCGATCTAAATCGCCAATTTACCTTTAAGCACAGCGGTAAAACTTGGACTGGTGTACCTATTATTGCCGCAAACATGGATTCTGTAGCAAGCTTTGAAATGGCCACCAGCCTAGCTGAGCACAATGTAATGACGGCTGTGCACAAGCATTACAGTGTTGAACAATGGGGCGCGTTCGTTGCCAACCAAACAGCTGATGTACTAAAGCACGTTATGGTTTCTAGCGGCACATCTGACGCTGATTTCATTAAGCTAAGCGAAATTTTAGCGCTTTCAGAAGACCTTAACTTCATCTGTATTGATATCGCTAATGGCTACTCAGAGCACCTAGTAGATTACGTGCGTAAAGTGCGTCAAGCACACCCAATGAAGGTGATTAGCGCAGGTAACGTAGTTACTGGCGACATGGTTGAAGAACTGATTATTGCTGGTGCAGACATAGTTAAAGTCGGTATTGGTCCTGGCTCAGTGTGTACCACTCGCGTAAAAACGGGTGTTGGCTATCCACAGCTTTCAGCCATTATCGAGTGTGCTGATGCAGCGCACGGTCTTGGTGGCCAAATCATCGGTGACGGCGGTTGTAGCTGTGCGGGTGACGTAGCTAAAGCCTTTGGTGGTGGTGCGGACTTTGTCATGCTTGGCGGTATGCTAGCAGGCCACGAACAAAGTGGTGGTGAAGTTGTTGAGCAAGATGGCAAGAAGATGGTTAAGTTCTACGGCATGTCTTCACAATCAGCCATGGACAAGCATTCAGGTGGCGTAGCTAAGTACCGCGCTGCAGAAGGTAAAACCGTACTACTACCATTTAAAGGCAGTGTAGATAACACCATTAACGATATTATGGGTGGTGTTCGCTCTACTTGTACTTATGTTGGTGCTGCTTCATTAAAAGAATTAACTAAGCGCACTACATTTATTCGTGTGCAAGAGCAAGAAAATAACGTTTACGGTAAAGAGTAAATAATTAATTGCGCTAATTTATATTTTAGCGAAAATATTAAATATAAAATTAAACACCTTTATATTTACCAATAAAAAACGGCTACCTAAGTAGCCGTTTTTATTTATATAAATATTTACAGCTTATATTTATTCAACCGTAACTGATTTAGCTAAGTTACGTGGCTGATCCACATCAGTGCCTTTAATGAGTGCAACGTGATATGACAATAACTGTAATGGAATCGTGTAGATAAGCGGCGCCATAAATTCATCACAGTGCGGCACAGGAATAACCTTCATTGTGTCGTCAGACTCAAACTCAGCATCTTTGTCTGCAAACACATACATCAAGCCGCCACGCGCACGCACTTCTTCAACGTTCGACTTTAGCTTTTCTAGTAGTTCGTTGTTTGGTGCAACCACGATTACAGGCATATCTGCGTCGATTAGTGCTAGTGGACCATGCTTTAACTCACCCGATGCATACGCTTCAGCGTGAATATAAGAGATCTCTTTAAGCTTAAGCGCACCTTCCATCGCAATTGGGTATTGATCGCCACGACCTAAAAATAGTGCGTGATGCTTATCAGCAAAGTCTTCAGCCAATGCAGCAATCGCATCATCTAAACCTAGTGCTTGCTCAACTTTAGCAGGCATTGAAAGTAGGCTCTGGCTAATTTCAGCCTGCATTTCATCTGACATACCGTTATAACGACCGATAGCCGATGTCAGCATTAATAGACCTGCTAACTGCACAGTAAAGGCTTTAGTTGAGGCAACACCAATTTCTGCGCCCGCTTTCATCATATAAGCCATGTCTGATTCGCGTACAAGTGATGAGCCTGGCGCATTACAAATTGTTAGCGTCGCTTTGTAGCCCATCTCTTTTGCTAAGCGCATAGCTGCTAGCGTGTCAGCAGTTTCACCAGACTGTGAAATCGTCACTAACAAGCTATTTGGGAATAAGTGCGACTTGCGGTAACGGAACTCAGACGCGATTTCAACGTTACACGATACACCGGCCCAGTCTTCTAGCCAGTAACGCGCAGCCATACCTGCATGGTAGCTAGTACCACAAGCGATGATCTGTACGTGTTTGATGTCTTTTAAGAATTCGGCAGCGTTATCGCCAAATGCAGTATCAAGCACCTTGCCACCAGCAATGCGGCCTTCAAGCGTGCGAGCAATAGCTGTTGGCTGCTCGTAGATCTCTTTTAGCATGTAGTGACGGTATTCACCTTTATCACCAGCGTCATGAGTAACTTCAGATTCTTTAACTTCACGCTCAACTGCATTGCCATCAACGTCAAAAATGTTGACTTCACGGCGAGTCACTTCTGCCACATCACCTTCTTCTAAGAAAGCGAATGAACGAGTTACTGGTAATAATGCAAGTTGATCAGAAGCAACGAAGTTTTCACCAAGACCAAAACCGATAACCAGTGGACTACCTGAACGAGCGACAATCATACGCTCGCTATCAGTACGGTCGATAACGACAGTGCCGTATGCACCTTCAAGCTGCTTAACTGTTGCTTGAACTGCTGCAAGCAGAGTGTCGTGTGTTTTTAACTCGTGGTGTACTAAGTGACAAATCACTTCAGTGTCGGTATCTGAAGCAAAGGTATAACCTAGACCTTTTAGCATATCGCGTAATTTGTTGTGGTTTTCAATAATACCGTTATGTACAACAGCTATATCACCTTCAGATAGGTGAGGGTGAGCATTACGCTCGCTTGGCTCACCATGAGTTGCCCAGCGAGTGTGAGCGATACCGGTACCACCAGCTAGCGGAGCAGCTTCTAGCGCAGCAGATAACTCTTGTACCTTACCAACGCGACGAGTGCGATTTAACTCACCATCATTAAGTACTGCAACACCAGCAGAGTCATAACCGCGGTATTCTAAACGTCTTAGTCCTTCAACAAGAATTTCAGCCACATCCCTTTGTGCTACTGCACCTACGATTCCACACATATTTAATACCTAGACTCTCGATACGAGAGATAAAATTGAAGTTAATATTTGAATTTAATTTGGATTAGCTCTTAAGAGTTATCCGGCATAAGGTGCGAGAATGACGCGCACCCCATGTTGCGTAATACTGTCTAGCGCTTCGCTTGGTAATCTATCGTCGGTAACCAACACACTAACCTTGCTCCAAGGAAGCTCAAGGTTAGGTATACGACGGCCAAGCTTTTCTGATTCAAGCATAACGACCACTTCACGCGACACTTCCGCCATCACCTTACTTAAGCCCGTAAGCTCATTGAAAGTAGTGGTGCCACGCTCAAGATCGATACCATCAGCACCTATAAATAATTGATCGAAGTTATATGAGCGTAGAACTTGCTCGGCTATTTGCCCTTGGAAAGATTCAGAGTGAGGATCCCAAGTACCGCCAGTCATTAATAGCGTTGGCTCGTTTTCAAGCTCGTGAATCGAATTAGCCAATGCCAATGAGTTGGTCATCACTAGCAAGCCACGTTTATTATTCAGCTCACCAATTAGACCTGATGTGGTACTGCCGCTATCGATAATGATACGGTTGTGATCTTTAATCAGCTCGGCAGCGGCTTTGGCAATTGATAACTTATTGGGCGCAATTTTAGCGGAAAATTGCTGAGTCACCTCATCCGGCACGGCAACAGCCCCACCGTAACGACGTAATAGAAGGCCTGTTTTTTCCAGCGTAGCAAGATCTTTGCGAATGGTAACTTCAGAAGTTTCAAAACGTAAGGACAACTCTTCAACACTCACTTCGCCTTGCTGATTAAGCAGGCTAATAATGCTGTGACGTCGCTGTTGAGTGTTTCGTTTGTTCATAAAACCTTTCGCTAAGTTTCGATTCGAAAGGTGTATTATAGTAAAACGAAACTTAATTACCAGTTTTTGTTATGCGATAAAAAGCAAGAGCCACCATGCAGACACAAAAAAGCCTCAACCAAAGGTTGAGGCTTTTATGATTAAGCGTTGAGGCTAAGAGTTAGAATTTAGCTTCTAGTGCTAGGCTGAAGTGACGACCTTCACCAACGGTAACGTCAGTGTTAGTACCACCCGCTAGGTAATCGGTATCGAACAGGTTCTTCACGTTCAAACGTACGCTAACATCGCTACCCATTACGTCCATAGTATATGCAGCGCCCATATCGAAGCGAACATAACCGTCTTTGCTAATGGTGTTACTGGTATTTGCGAAACGCTCACCAACATAGATAGCACCAAAGTTTAATGCTAAATCATCAGTCATCTCGTAACGAGTCCAGATGTTTGCTGACCATTCTGGCGCATCAACTGGTGTTTTACCATTTAGGCTATCAGTTTCTGGACGAAGATATTCAGCATCTAGGTACATCATAGAACCCGTCATAAACCAGCTATCACTTACCTGACCTTGAGCGCCCATTTCGAAACCTTTATGGCGTTGCTCACCTGACTGAGTTGTAATGGTTTCTGAAGAACCTTCTATTTCTTCAGTTACTGTTACGTTTGATACAGTGATATCAAATACAGCACCCGTTAGTAGCAAGCTGCCATCGAATAGCTCCCACTTGGTACCAATTTCATATTGCTCGCCATACTCAGGATCTAAGTTCTTACCATCATTTAGGTCATTGTCATCGTTAACAATACCTTGTGGAGTAAAGCTCTTAGAGTAGTTAACGTAAATGCTACCATTGTCAGCTGGCGAGTAAATTACACCGAACTTTGGTGATACTGCATAGCTATTATTACCAGCACCATCCTTTTTCTGTTCGTCGTAACGTACACCAGCTAGCACTTGCCATTGATCGTTAATCGTCATTAAATCTTGAAGGTAGAAACCGTAGTGCTTGTATTCACTTTCATACAAGGTTTCATCACGGTTGTAATCAAGATCTGGCTTTGGCATTGGTTGGCCAGGCATAACAATTTGATTTTTTGGTGCAGAATCTTTTAATTGACCATAATAGTAATCAAGCATATTGGCACCAATAAGTAGTTGATGCTCAATTCCGCCAGTATATAAACTACCAGTAAAATCAACATAACCTGTTTTGTGCTGCCAATCATCGTAACGGTCAAATGCACTTACATAATAACCATCAGTAAATGGATCTTCTGAGCCACTAATAAGTGATGGAGAAGACTCTAAGCGTTGACGATCAAACTGTTGGTCGTTATAACCAGCTTTCACTTTCCAGTCGTCGGTTAGGTGGTACGTAAGCTCAGCACCCATGTTAGAAATGGTGTTATCGGTAAATGCCCATGGCTGATCCCAAATAATGTCACGGCCACCAATTAAATCACCACTGCTGTCTAACCAGCCACCGCGATCAATACCCGTTTTATCTTGAGTATGGTCATACTTAAGTGACAGCATTAGATCATCAGTGATATCGAATTCTAGGTTTAAATAGCCTAACCAGCGATCACGCTCTTGGTTAGTACCATCTTGGTATTCGCGCCAGTATTGAGTGTCTTGCTTTACCAGCACGGTGCGGTAACGAATCGTTTCTGATTCATTTAAGCTACCACCTGCATCAAGTTGGAAACGAGTAGAACCATGCTCATCAGTATCAAAACCAAATTCGAACATATTTTCATAAGTTGGCTTCTTGGTCACCATGTTGATCAAGCCACCTGGGCCTGATTGACCATAAAGCATGCTTGATGGGCCTTTTAATACTTCTACCTGCTGTAGAGTTTCAATAGGCTGAACATAGTGAGACCATTGTTGCTGACCATTGATCAAGTAACCAGAACCTGAATCTAGTTCAAAGCCACGAATATTGAATACTTGACGGTTCCACTTTTCAGAGCCACCAGTAACACTCGAGTCGTTTACAAGTACTTCAGAAAGGTTTGTTGCCAACTGTTCATCGGTAACAAAGTCAGGGATAACGGTAACAGACTGCGGAGTATCCATAATATCGATATCACCACGCATAGCGCCTGAAGATGAACCGACTTTATAGTCATTAAAGCTACGACCGGTTACAGAAATACGCTCTATATTGCTATCAACTTGAGCAACTGTATCAACAGCGGCTTCTTCTGCAAAAGCAGTAGATGAAGCCAATGCAGCAACGATTGCTAAACCTACGCGAGAAAACTTAAATGACGTCCCAACAGACATATCCAACCCCAACAATGAAACATGAATGTAATAATTGAGTCGCAATATAAATGAGAACTATTTTTATTTAAGCTTCTTTACAGTTCTTTACAATAGGCAGTGACGCACCTCTAATAAACACGAAAAACACAACATAAACAAACACAAAAGTAACAAGATGTATCAGCACTTTTGTTGTGTCAGTATTAATATGTTGCTTACTTTGTTGTTCAAATTAAAAGCAAAAAAGCGACCATTTGGTCGCCTTTTTAGAGTCTTTATTAATTACTTTTTCAGTTTAACAGGTCTTGCCCAGCCGGTTAAATGACGTTGTTTAACACGAGTAATAACTAACTCGTCAGCAGCTACATCTTTGGTAATGGTTGAGCCAGCTCCTAAAGTTGCCCCTTTACCAATAGTCACTGGCGCGACTAACTGGGTATCACTACCAACAAATACATTATCTTCAATAATGGTTTGGAACTTATTAGCGCCATCGTAGTTACAGGTAATAGTACCTGCACCGATGTTAACTCCAGAGCCAATAGTCGCATCGCCAATATAGGCTAAGTGGCCAGCTTTTGAGCCTTTACCCAGTACCGCCTTCTTCATCTCAACAAAGTTACCAATATGGGCATCTTCCAGTAACTCTGCACCAGGGCGTAAACGCGCAAATGGACCCGCACTTGCTGCAACCCCCACTTTAGCGCTTTCAACAATTGAGTATGGCTTAATAACCGCATTGTCAGCGATATCACAATCAATAAGAATAGCCCCCGCACCAATAGTCACGTTATTACCAATAGTCACAGTACCTTCGATAACCACGTTTACGTCGATCATCACGTCCATGCCCACAGTCACATCACCGCGAATATCGATACGAGCAGGATCGCGCAGGTTTGCCCCTTCAAGCATCAGTTTTTCAGCTGCACGCGCTTGGTAAGCACGCTCTAGCTGTGCAAGTTGTACGCGGTTGTTAGCGCCTTCAACTTCAATTGCCGACTCAGGCAGTGCAGTGGTAATCGCCACGTCATCTCGGTGCGCCATGGCAACGATATCAGTCAGATAGTATTCGCCTTGGGCGTTATCAGATGAAAGCTGACCTAACCAAGCTTTTAATTGCTTACCTGGTGCAGCCATAATGCCAGTATTAATCTCATTAATCGCAAGTTGCTCAGCATTGGCATCTTTTTGCTCAATAATGCCCACTACACAGCCTTGCTCACGCACGATACGGCCGTAACCAGTCGGGTTAGCTAAGTTAACTGTCAAAATAGCTAAACCATTGGCTTCGCGAGCAGCAAGCAACGCTTCAAGCGTTGTGGCTTGGATTAGTGGTACATCACCGTAAAGAATGAGCACTGTATCATCGTCAGCGATATTATCATTTGCCTGTGCAACAGCATGGCCAGTACCTAATTGCTCTGCTTGCAGGACCCAATTAAGTTGCTGCTCGCCTAACTTAGCTTGTAATTGTTCAGCACCATAACCATAAACTAACTGAATCGCGTCGCTACCAACTTGATGAGCAGTATCGATAACGTGCTGCACCATGCTTTTATGGGCGATAGGGTGAAGAACTTTTGGAAGATCTGAGCGCATGCGGGTTCCCTTGCCTGCGGCCAAAATCACTACATTCAGTGCCATTGATTTATATCCTTGAGCTAATGCTTGAGCCTGTATTGAAGCTAAAGTTGAAAATGAGGTCATTAATTGGTTATCGATTTTAAGCGATGCCAGCATTAAAAGCGACTCGCTATGCCTTTTAAAAAGTAATGGTTTTATCCGCCACCAGCACCCATTGCGCTAAATCATCCATAGTCGCCATCTCACAACCTTCGATAACCTTTAAATCCGTTAAGCCACGAGCATGCATACATGAGCCGCAGAATTTCACTTGAGTCTTCTGCGCAATAACGATTTCAAGCATTTGCTGAATATTATAACCCTCAACAGGCTTCTGTTTCGGCAATACCGCGGTTACCGCATCAGATAATAGAAATAGGCTAACTTTGGCGGGTGAATAATCTTGCTCATTAAGCTGTATGGCTAAACGCAGGGCATTAAACAGTTTTTCAGAGCCATAAGGCGCGTCATTAACAATAATCAGTACGTGTTGCATAGTAGGTCTCTTGCAATTAATTATCGCCAGAGAGTAACACCCAGATTTAATCTAAAGCGGCATACTGATCACGTTGAGGCATAAAACTCATGCTGATGTATTTAAAGTGAGGAAGTAAAAACCAACGCGGATGACCGAAGAAGCTGAAGCTGGTGGCCAAAATATAAAGTAGTGATAACAAAGCCCTAAAAACAAAAAAGCGCCCACCTAAGTGAACGCTTTTTTTCATCAAACAATAACCTTATCTGGCAATGTTCTTCTTGATGGTCTCGACAACGCGTAGCTGAGCAACTGCTTGAGCTAGCTCAACCGCTGCTGCTGCATAGTTGAAGTCAGCACCAGCACCCGCCATTGAGGCTTCGGCACGGCTCTTAGCTTCTGCAGCTGCTTGCTCGTCAATCTCATCGGCACGCATAACGACGTCAGCCAATACTGAAATTGAAGAAGGTTGTACTTCCAGGATACCACCCGAAAGGTAAAACACTTCTTCGCTTCCATCTTGCTTGACGATGCGCGCCATGCCAGGCTTGATACTTGTAAGCAGAGCCGCGTGACCAGGCATAATACCTAACTCACCCTCTGTTCCTGATACTTGTAGCTGAGCTACGCGACCAGAAAAGATATGATTCTCTGCACTTACCATATCAAGCTGTACTGTCATGGCTGCCATCCGTTCTCCTTAAACTAGTGCTCTATATTACTACAGAATACTTAGTTATTTTTTGTTAGCTTTCTCAACGGCTTCGTCGATTGAACCAACCATGTAGAACGCTTGCTCTGGAAGGTGATCGAACTCACCATCTAGAATACCCTTGAAGCCACGGATTGTGTCTTTAAGAGAAACGTACTTACCTGGAGAACCGGTGAATACTTCTGCTACGAAGAATGGCTGTGAAAGATATTTTTCAATCTTACGAGCACGGAATACAGTTGTCTTATCTTCATCAGATAATTCATCCATACCTAGGATCGCAATGATATCTTTCAGCTCTTTGTAGCGCTGAAGTACGGTTTGAACACCGCTAGCAACATCGTAATGCTCTTGACCAACAATTTGTGGATCTAGCTGACGTGAAGTCGAATCCAATGGGTCAACCGCTGGGTAAATACCTAGCGAAGCAATGTTACGAGACAATACAACAGTCGCATCTAAGTGAGCGAAGGTTGTTGCTGGTGATGGATCCGTTAAGTCATCCGCAGGTACGTATACGGCTTGAACAGAGGTAATAGACCCTGTCTTAGTCGATGTAATACGCTCCTGAAGAACACCCATCTCCTCAGCCAATGTTGGCTGGTAACCTACTGCTGATGGCATACGGCCTAGCAGTGCAGATACTTCAGTACCCGCCAAGGTGTAACGGTAGATGTTATCTACGAAGAAAAGAACGTCTTTACCTTCGTCACGGAACTTCTCAGCCATTGTTAGACCAGTCAGTGCCACACGTAGACGGTTTCCTGGAGGCTCGTTCATCTGACCATAAACCATGGCCACTTTATCTAGAACGCCAGAATCTTCCATCTCGTAGTAGAAGTCGTTACCCTCACGAGTACGCTCACCTACACCAGCGAAAACTGATAAACCAGAGTGTGCTTTAGCGATGTTGTTAATAAGTTCCATCATGTTAACGGTCTTACCAACACCAGCACCACCAAACAGACCAACTTTACCACCCTTAGCGAATGGACATACAAGGTCGATAACCTTGATACCAGTCTCTAAAAGTTCAGTTGTGTTTGACTGATCTTCGTATGAAGGAGCTTCACGGTGGATCACATAGCGATCTTCTTCACCGATAGGGCCCGCTTCATCAACAGGCTCACCCAATACGTTCATAATACGGCCTAGGGTCGCAGACCCAACCGGAACAGTAATTGGTGAACCAGAGTTTACAACCTCTAGGCCACGACGCAGACCATCTGAAGAACCCATAGCGATGGTACGAACTACACCACCACCAAGTTGCTGCTGAACTTCCAGCACCAAGCCTTCACTTTTGATCTCTAGAGCGTCATATACCTGAGGTACGGCATCATGTGGAAACTCTACGTCCACAACCGCGCCAATTACTTGGACAACAGTACCTGTGCTCATGATTAATCCTCTAAAACTTGTATTCGTTACCTAGCCTAAACGGCGGCAGCACCTGAAACAATTTCCGAAAGTTCTTGCGTAATCGCAGCCTGACGGGCTTTGTTATAGACCAACTGCAAGTCACCGATAAGTTCACCAGCGTTGTCTGTCGCAGCTTTCATAGCAACCATACGGGCTGCTTGCTCAGATGCGATGTTTTCAACAACACCTTGATAAACTTGAGATTCCACAAAGCGAACCAACAAAGTATCTAACAATAACTTTGGATCAGGTTCGTAGATGTAATCCCACTGATGAGTAAACTCATCTTCTTCTGACTTAGGCAAAGGTAGCAGCTGCTCGATCACCGGGGTTTGAGTCATAGTATTTACAAACTTGTTGAATACTACGTACAAACGGTCCAGCTTGCCTTCGTTGTATGCTTCTAGCATCACACGTACTGTTCCGATCAAGTCGGCTAGCTTTGGAGCATCGCCTAAACCTGAAGCAGAAGCAGACACTTGTCCGCCAAAGCTATTGAAGAACTGGGCACTACGTGCACCAATTGTACAGAATTCAACTTCTGCACCAGCTTCACGCTGCTTCTTCACGTCTGCGACAACCTTTTTGAAAAGGTTGACGTTCAGACCACCACAAAGACCACGGTCGGTTGACACAACAATGTAACCAACACGCTTAGCTTCTCGCACTTCCAAATATGGATGCTTATATTCGAGAGAACCTTGCGCCACGTGACCGATCACCTTACGCATATTTTCTGCATATGGACGACTAGAAGACATGCGATCCTGCGCTTTACGCATTTTACTCGCAGCAACCATCTCCATTGCAGACGTGATCTTCTGAGTGTTTTGAACACTCGCGATCTTGGTTTTAATCTCTTTAGCGTTGGCCATCTTTACTCTCCAATTCTGGACCTGAGGTGCCAGAGGCACCTCTAAAATTTACCAGGTTTGGGTTTCTACGAACTTGTCCAAGCTAGCCTTCAACTCACCTTCGATGTCAGCGTTATAATCGCCAGTCTCGTTGATGGTCTTCATTAGGTCAGCATGTTCACTGTTCATGAAAGAGAGCAGAGACGCTTCGAAGTTACCAACTTTGTTCAGCTCAACGCTCTTCAAGTAACCTTTTTCAGCTGCGAAAATAGACACAGACTGATCAGCGATACTCATTGGAGCATATTGCTTTTGCTTCATTAGTTCGGTAACACGCTCACCATGCTCAAGCTGAGCACGAGTTGCATCATCTAAGTCAGATGCAAACTGTGAGAACGCTGCAAGCTCTCGATACTGTGCAAGAGCGGTACGGATACCACCAGACAGTTTCTTGATGATCTTAGTCTGCGCTGCACCACCAACACGAGAAACAGAGATACCTGGGTTAACAGCTGGACGTAGGCCAGAGTTAAATAGATCTGTTTCAAGGAAGATCTGACCATCGGTAATCGAAATTACGTTAGTCGGTACGAATGCAGAAACGTCACCAGCTTGAGTTTCAATAATTGGTAGAGCAGTCAAAGAACCTGTTTGGCCTTTAACTTCACCTTTAGTGAACTTCTCAACATACTCGGCGTTAACACGTGAAGCACGTTCCAACAGACGAGAGTGAAGATAGAATACATCACCTGGGTATGCTTCACGTCCTGGTGGACGCTTAAGAAGCAATGAGATTTGACGGTAAGCAACAGCTTGCTTAGACAAATCATCATATACGATTAGTGAGTCTTCACCGCGGTCGCGGAAGTATTCACCCATTGTACAACCAGAGTATGGAGCCAAGTATTGCAGTGCAGCAGCTTCAGAAGCTGTAGCAACAACAACAATGGTGTTCGCCAAAGCGCCGTGCTCTTCTAGCTTGCGTACTACGTTAGCAATTGTAGAAGCCTTTTGGCCTACAGCTACGTATACACACTTAATGCCAGAATCTTTTTGGTTGATAATCGCGTCGATCGCTAGAGCGGTTTTACCGATCTGGCGGTCACCAATGATCAATTCACGTTGTCCACGACCGATTGGGATCATAGAGTCAACAGCTTTATAACCAGTCTGTACTGGCTGATCTACTGATTTACGCTCAATTACACCTGGTGCAATTACTTCAACAGGAGAGAAACCATCGCTATCGATAGGTCCTTTACCGTCAATTGGCTCACCTAACGTGTTGACTACACGGCCTAATAGACCACGGCCAACAGGTACTTCCAAAATACGGCCTGTTGTTTTAACTTTGTCGCCTTCTGCCAAAGAGGCATAAGGGCCCATTACTACGGCACCGACAGAATCACGTTCTAAGTTCAACGCGATTGCAAAACGGTTGCCAGGCAGCTCGATCATTTCACCCTGCATCACGTCGGCTAGGCCGTGGATGCGGATGATGCCGTCACTTACTGCAACGATAGTACCTTCGTTGCGAGCTTCACTAACGACTTCGAACTGCTCGATCCGCTGTTTAATCAGATCGCTGATTTCAGTGGAATTCAGTTGCATGCTCAAACTCCCAATTACGACTGCAGCGTATCAGACAGACGCGAAATTTTTCCGCGGACCGAGCCATCAATGACTAAGTCTCCTGCCGTGATAATTACACCAGCAATAAGGCTGGCATCTATGCTGCAATTCAGCTTAACTTTGCGTGCTAGACGTTTCTCTAGAGAAGCGCTCAGCTCTTGTAGTTGCTCTGAGTTTAGCTCAGTAGCTGAAACGATTTGCGCTTCAACTTCTTTCGCGTACTCACGTTGCATCTCAACAAATTGTTGAGCAACAGCAGGTAGCGCAACTAAACGACCGTTTTCAGCCATTACCTTTAACAGGTTCTGAGCTTGCTCGTTGATTTGCTCGCCACAAACTCCAATAAAGAGTTCTGCAAGCTTATTGCTGGCTATAGCGCCAGACAGTAATGGCTGCATAGCTTCGTTTTCACTAACTAATGCGGCAAAGTTAAGCATTTCTGCCCAACTTTCTACTGCTTTCTGTTCAAGAGCGAAGTCAAAAGCTGCCTTTGCGTAAGGACGAGCGATGGTGGTTATTTCAGCCATAACTCAAGCTCCTTATTTAAAGTTCAGCAACAAGTTTGTTAACTATGTCACTGTGTGCGGCTTCATCAATCGAACGTTCAAGAATTTTCTCAGCGCCAGCAATAGCTAATACAGCTACTTGCTTACGTAGATCTTCTTTCACGCGATTACGTTCGTTTTCAATTTCAGCGTGGCCCTGAGCGATGATTTTCGCACGCTCGGTATCAGCTTCAATTTTTGCTTCATCAACGATTTGAGCTTTGCGTTTATTTGCTTGCTCAATAATTTCGTTTGCTGTTGCTTTAGCGTCTTTCAGCTGCTCTGTGGCTTTCACCTGAGCTAGCTCTAAATCTTTTGCAGCACGTCCTGCATCAGCTAGACCATCAGCAATTTTCTTCTGGCGTTCTTCGATGGCGTTCATCAATGGCGGCCATACAAACTTCATGCAAAACCACACAAAGAGAAGAAAAGATATCGCTTGGCCTAGCAGGGTAGCGTTAATACTCATAACGACAACTCCTTTTAAGGGGACGATTAGCCAGGTAGAAATGCACTTAATTGACCCACAAACGGGTTAGCGAAGACGAAGAATAATGCAACACCAACTGCAATCATTGAGATCGCATCAAGTAGACCAGCTACGATGAACATTTTAGTTTGAAGTGCAGGAGCAAGCTCTGGTTGACGAGCAGAAGCTTCTAGGAATTTACCACCTAGAATAGCAAAGCCAATACCAGTACCTAGCGCTGCTAAGCCGATCATAATTGCAACAGCGATTGCTGTAAAGCTAATTACAGTTTCCATTTTATCTCCGATAAATATCTAATTTTAATAAATTAATGGTCTTCATGTGCCATGCTTAGATATACAATCGTAAGCATCATGAAGATAAACGCCTGAAGCACAATTACCAAAATATGGAAAATGGCCCAAGGCACTGATAATGCAAACTGAGCCCACCAAGGCATCAGCGCTATCAGAATAAAGATCAACTCACCTGCATACAGGTTACCAAACAGACGAAGCGATAATGAAATCGGCTTCGCAACCAAGGTTACTGTTTCCAAAACAAAGTTGATTGGAATTAGTGCCCAATGATTGAAAGGCTGCATAGTCAGTTCTTTAGTGAACCCACCAATCCCCTTTACCTTGATACTGTAGAAAACAATTAACGCGAATACACTTAGAGCTAAGCCCAAAGTAACGTTCAAGTCAGTTGTAGGTACAATCTTTAGGTAAGGTACGCCTAATAATCTGTTTGCGGCCTCAGGTACAAAGTCAACTGGGATCAAGTCCATTAAGTTCATCAGGAAAACCCAGACGAAAATAGTTAGACCTAATGGTGCGATAACTGCATTTTTCCCATGGAATGAGTCTTTTACAATTTTATCAACACCTTCCACGCACATTTCAACAAAACATTGAAGCTTGCCTGGAACGCCAATAGTTGCCTTTTGTCCTACTTTGTAGAATAACCACAAAAATAGAACACCTAGACCAACTGAAAACAAAAGTGAGTCAATGTGCCAAGTCCAAAATCCTGCATCTTGACATGCATGGTTAAAAGCAATTCCACCATCAGCGGAACACATTTTCGCATTAGTCAGGTGATGCTGGATATAGCCGGAAGCCGTTACAGTTAACGTGTCATCCCCAGTTGTCGCCATGATTAATCTCACTTAATTTTGTTTGATGTATAAAGGAGCTATCCAAGGCACGATTAACACAAGTAGATAACTGACGAATAACGGCATAAATGCCGACTTCATCAAACCAAATGCCAGTGAAAATAACACAATGGTTAATAGCAACTTTACCGCTTCCCCCAGGAAAAAAGACCGTACGACTTTTCCTGATGCTTGTGCTCCCGCATGGGAAAAAGCTAGGGTTGCGAATACAAAATTAGGGAGTACTGCAATGACACCACCTGCCAAAGCAGATAAGCCATACGGCCCCCCCCACATAGCAAAAAAGAAAATTGAAACACATCCAGCCATCGCTGCCTGTAGTAAAACCAATTTATAGGCTGACCATCGGCCACGACGTGCTAAAACCTTGCTCAATTTATCTTCTCCGCATTATAACTTCTTGTTTCGATGACCGGATTACAAATATCCGTCCAAACTCGAGGTACAAAAAGCTTGCGAAAGTATACCGTTTCAAGCTTTCAAAGCAAGTTTAACTGTTAGAAAAAGGAGACTTTTAGCGTGATCTACGCCAAAAGTCTAAAAGTATAAGATTAACGAATGTCACAAAATTACATAATATAGTGTTAACTTTGTTTTTTTAGCGGATTTTGCTGATAATACCCTCTAATTCAGCCAAGTTTTGGTAGTTTATTACCATTTTACCTTTACCCTTTTTATTGTGAGTCAAAGATACCTTAGCGCCCAGCCTTTCAATTAATTGCGTCTCTAAACGCACCACATCATGATCTTTAGCTGGTTTTTCGACGATTTCAGTTTGGTTTAAGGTTTTATTCACCAATCGTTCTGTTTCACGAACTGTTAATTCTTTAGAAACGACCAATCGAGCCAAATTTGTTTGCTCGTCACCGCTAATTGCAAGCAGTGCTCGGCCATGGCCCATATCAATATCGCCATACTCAAGCATACGCTTAACAGGCTCATTTAAGCCATTAAGTCTTAGCAAATTTGAGACCGTTGCCCGAGATTTTCCTACTGCATCAGCAATTTGCTGATGAGTTAACTCAAACTCTTCAATTAAACGATTTAAGGCAATCGCTTCTTCCATCGCATTGAGGTCTTCACGCTGAATGTTTTCAATCAGCGCGATGGCCACAGCGGCTTCATCAGGCACTTGCTTAACGATACAAGGAATTTGCGCTAGACCTGCAAGTTGAGATGCGCGCCAGCGACGCTCACCAGCAATAATTTCATAGCTTTCAGGTGATACCTTACGCACTACGATAGGCTGGATAACACCTTGCGCTCTAATAGACTCAGCCAGCTCTTCTAATGCTTCTGGCGCCATATCTTTACGCGGCTGATATTTACCAGGCTGCAGTCTATCGATGTCTAACATAATCAGATCATCGTTTTTAATATCTTGCTCTGCGGCTGTAGCAACAGGCTCTGCTCGCTTACTTGCTGCTTGGCTAGTACTTAAAAGTGCATCAAGCCCTTTACCCAAGCCTCTTTTTTTCAATGTCATTTTTTATCCTTAAACTTGCTCAGCCTGGGTAAGTTGCTCTGCACGACGAATTATTTCGCCTGCTAGTGCCAGATAGGCTTTGGCCCCTGCGCTCGATTTATCATAATACATTGCTGGTGCACCAAAACTTGGCGCTTCAGCTAAACGAACATTCCTTGGGATCACAGTGCGGTAAACTTTTTCACCAAAGTGTTGTTTCAATTGGTCAGAAACATCATTAGATAGGCGGTTACGAGGATCGTACATGGTACGTAAGATCCCTTCGATATGCAGACCAGGGTTAACCATCGCTCCTAACTTGCTAATGGTGTCCATTAACGCTGTTAAACCTTCTAACGCGTAATATTCACATTGCATTGGCACCAACACAGAGTCGGCTGCAGACATAGCATTAACGGTTAGCATGTTTAACGATGGTGGGCAGTCGATGAAAATAAAATCATAATCATCTTTGATAGGGGCAAGTGCATTGCGAAGACGGATCTCGCGGGCAAAAAACTCCATAAGTTTGATTTCAGCCGCGGTCACATCACCGTTACCGGCGATAAGATCATATTTCCCGTTCGTATCTCGGCAAACAACGTCTTCAAACGCTTTTTCTTCAACCAATAATTCATAGGCAGTATTTTCGACTTCATACTTGTCGATTCCACTTCCCATGGTCGCATTACCTTGCGGATCGAGATCGATCAACAAAACACGGCGCTTAGTTGCTGCTAATGAAGCTGCTAAATTTACACAAGTTGTTGTTTTTCCGACGCCACCTTTCTGGTTGGCCACGGCAATCACTTTACCCACAATATCACCCTGTAAGTCACTTTTATTATATTTCTAAACAGTGCATTGCTTAGAAATTTAGCGCACAAATCTAATGGTTATTAGTCTTAAATTGCTTGAAGTGCTGAAAGATTGCAAATTTCAGCACCTTAAGCAACATAGCTTACTCCATCTAGTCTTTTATTATCGTGACTTAGACAAACAAGCTTAATCTTGCTTGATCACACGCAGCAGATGGCGCTGCTCATCAAGTTTAGGAACTTTTAGCTCAAATGTATCAGTTACCACAAAGCCAGCAGGCAATTGTGACATTTCTTCTTCGCTTAATTGGCCTTTTAGCGCGTAAAAACAACCATCTGCTTTTGGCAAATGGTGGCACCAATGCAACATATCTTGAATTGATGCAAACGCACGGCTCAATACACCATCAAATAGCTCTTCTGGCTGATAAGCTTCAACGCGGCTTTCAACAGAAGAAATATTATTGATACCTAGCTCAAACTGCACCTGCTTTTGAAAACGAATGCGCTTGCCTAAACTATCAAGTAATACAAATTCTTTATCTGGATTTAAGATTGCAAGTGGGATCCCCGGTAAACCTGGGCCCGTTCCAACATCAATAAAGCGTTGCCCAACAAGATGAGGAGATACCACTAAACTATCCATGATGTGACGGATCAGCATTTGCTCAGGATCGCGCACAGAAGTGAGGTTAAATGCCTTATTCCATTTGTTGAGCATACCAACAAAGTCTACCAGCTGCTGTTTTTGGTGTTCAGTAGCAGTCAGGCCTACTTCGGCTAAATAATCATTTAATTGGGCAGATAACACTTTGTGTGTCCTCAAAATAGAGCAATTCAGAAATCAATCGGTATTATGAAGTGCTGAAATGATGAAAGGAAGCCTTCAGACTTCCCTTTATCATACAAAACTACCGAATATACGGCGTATTAAGCGCTTTTACGTAATAAACCGCGTTTTTTAAGGTGTACCAGTAAGATTGAAATAGCAGCTGGTGTCATGCCTGAAATACGCGATGCCTGACCAATCGTTTCAGGTTTATGCTCATTCATCTTAGCAATTACCTCATTCGATAAACCAGGTACTTCTTGGTAATCCAGATCTAGCGGCAATAGGGTTGTTTCATGACGGATCGCTTTATCGATCTCACCTTGTTGGCGCTGAATATAACCAGAATATTTCACTTGGATCTGAACTTGCTCTGCAGCTCGTTGATCTTCAAGTGCTGGACCAAATCCTTCAATTGCCATTAGTTTAGGATAATCCATTTCTGGACGACGTAATAAATCTTCAAATGTCGCTTCACGGGTGATCGGCGTATTCAAATGTGGATTTAATGCGCTAACTAGTGGCGAATTAGGGTGGATCCATTGGCTGCGCAGGCGTTGTAGTTCAGTTTCAATAGATTCCATTTTTTCGCTGAACATTGCCCAACGCTTATCATCAACTAACCCAAGCTCACGGCCTTTTTCAGTTAGACGTAAATCAGCGTTATCTTCGCGTAATAACAAACGGTATTCCGCACGGCTAGTGAACATGCGGTATGGTTCTTTAGTTCCTAGGGTTGATAAATCATCAACCAATACGCCTAGGTAAGCTTGATCGCGACGTGGGCACCAAGCTTCTTTGCCTTGAACTTGCAGTGAAGCGTTCATACCGGCTAATAAACCCTGAGCACCTGCTTCTTCGTAGCCAGTAGTACCGTTGATCTGACCAGCAAAGAACAAACCACTAATGGTTTTAGTTTCTAATGAATTTTTAAGATCACGCGGATCAAAATAATCATATTCAATTGCATAACCAGGACGCATGATTTCAGCATGCTCCATGCCTTTGATTGAGCGAACTAAATTCAACTGCACATCAAATGGCAAGCTAGTTGAAATACCGTTTGGATAAATTTCAGTGGTATTTAAACCTTCTGGCTCAATAAAAATTTGGTGCGATGTTTTATCAGCAAAGCGATTAACTTTGTCTTCGATAGAAGGGCAATAGCGTGGGCCAATACCTTCGATAACACCTGAATACATTGGGCTACGGTCTAATCCGCCACGAATAATATCGTGAGTTCGCTCATTGGTATGCGTGATATGACAAGACACTTGCTCTGGATGATCGTTTACATCACCGATGAAAGACATAACTGGCAATGGATCATCGCCTTTTTGTTCTGTCATCAATGAAAAATCAATAGTGTTTGCATCGATACGTGGTGGGGTACCGGTTTTTAAACGGCCAACACGAATTGGTAACTCACGTAATCTATGAGCCAATGCGATTGCTGGCGGATCACCAGCACGACCACCGCTGTAGTTTTCAAGACCTATGTGGATCTTACCGCCTAGGAATGTACCTGCAGTCAATACAACTGCAGGTGCTTCAAACGCTAAGCCCATCTGGGTTACTACACCGATAACTTTTTCATTTTCAACAACAAGATCATCTACTGCTTGTTGAAAAATACGTAAGTTTGGTTGGTTTTGTAAGATCGCTTGGATCTTATTACGGTAAAGCGCTCTATCAGCTTGTGCTCGAGTTGCACGAACTGCTGGCCCTTTACTTGAATTCAATGTACGAAATTGAATTCCTGCATAGTCAGTAGCGACTGCCATTGCGCCACCTAAGGCGTCAATTTCTTTGACTAAGTGTCCTTTACCTATGCCGCCGATAGCAGGGTTACAGGACATTTGTCCTAAAGTATCTATGTTATGGGTCAGTAACAGCGTTTTGGAGCCCATTCTAGCTGAAGCTAACGCCGCTTCAGTACCAGCATGACCACCACCAACAACGATTACATCAAACCGTTCATGAAATTGCATTCGACAGCCTTCGATTCGTAAAAGGATAAATAGTTTTTGAGCAGATCATTTTAGCACTTGCTTTGCTTAAGGTGAACGATCTATTTCGCTTGTTTTGATCAGCATGGATCCGCTTAATAGATCTTAAGATCTTTATATAGATCTCTTATTATGTTTACTATTAGGATCGCTGTTTTCGGTGGATAACTCTAATTTCTCTTTATATTCAATAGATAACGTTAAAATGATCTTGTGATCTGATCGCGATCTAACTGGATTAAGCTTGTGGGTAGATCGCCTACTTATCCACAAGGTGGATCATTGAGCAGATCGGATGTGAATTAATACAAGCGTTGATCAGATCAAAATAATAGCTTATCCACATATTTATTAAATTAATAAGTTTTATGTGGATAAGTGTGATCAAATCTGTGAGTTATTATTCATATCGGTGGGAAGATCATTTTTGAATATGATCTTTAAATTTTGGCTTGCCACTCGCTAAGCCATGATAATGCTGCTTCTTCTGCAATTGGATTATATTGCACATCGATCTGGATCTTATCCACAAATACTTGTGCACTGCACAAATCTAGCTGTTCAATCAGTTTTTCAGGGCCTTGGCAAAAAGTGTCATAACTTGAATCGCCAATCGCACATAAAGCATATTTTACTGTGCTCAGATCCGGTTTGTTGGCTTGGATCTCTTCGAAAAAAGGCAAGATATTGTCTGGAAGATCACCTGCTCCATGAGTAGAAGATACGATGATCCAAAGTGAATCTTTGCTTAATTCGCTTAAATTAGGGGTTAAATGTATTAAGGTTTCATGGCCTAAATCACTTAATTGATCTGATATTTCATCTGCAACATATTCGGTACCACCGAGAGTTGTACCTACTAAAATCTCTACTTTTGCCATTCTGTATCCTAATTATTACTTTCAAATAGCGCTAAAAATTGTTGTTAACAAGCCTTTTGAACACCTATTTATAGGTAAACTCATGCATGAGAACAGTAAAATAGTGCTGTTTACCTACTCTAAATCGCTTGCCAAACTAGACTCTAGCCTGACTCATTTCTGGTATTGATTGGTATTATATAGCTTAGTGCTGATGTACATGATAAGTGAAATTAGACTAAGGGTCTTATTACTTATATTGCTTTAGCTACATATGTATGGATTGAATCACTGCTTATTGTGCTGGAAATTTATCAAGGATCTGGCTGTTCGAAGTCAGTTAGATGGGATAAATAGGCTGTTTTTTACAGCAGTCGGTGCATTGTAGAGTTGTAGATTTTTGTAGCTTAAAATCTCTATCACGTTTATCTAAAGCTTATAAAGGTATCTTAGCGGGCTACCCATACAATAAAAGATCTACAAATAGGATTTGAATAAAATGATAAACAAGATAATTCTCGATAGCGATCCGGGAATTGATGATGCAATGGCAATTCTTTTTGCTGAAGCACACCCTGCAATCGAATTGAAGGCTATTACCACAGTTTACGGTAATGCAACCATCGAAAATGGCACAAATAACGCATTATATTTAAAACAAAAATATGGTTTTAAAGCTGATATCGTCCAAGGTACAGATAGACCTTTAGTACGCGATCCTGTTGGGCCTACAGTTGTGGTACATGGCGAAACGGGTTTTGGTGACGTACATGCGCCTACAGATCTAACTGTTAAAGCAGATCCTCGTCCAGCCTATCAATACATTATTGATGCGGTAAAAGCCGAACCAGGTGAAATCACTTTAGTAGCTGTAGGGCCTCTCACTAACCTAGCATTAGCACTTGAAGCGGCTCCAGAGATCGCCTCTCTAGTTAAAGAAGTTGTAGTCATGGGCGGTGCGTTTGGTATGAACGACCATCGTGGCAATGTTACGCCGTATGCTGAGGCTAATATTCACGACGATCCTCATGCCGCTGATATCGTATTTACAGCAGCTTGGCCTGTGGTTGTTATTGGTCTGGATGTCACTGAAGAAAGCTTCTTTAGTAAAGATTATCTTGATCAACTGCGTGATGACGCTGCTGAAGTTGGTCAGTTTATTTGGGATATTAGTCGTTACTATTTGAAGTTCTATTCTGAAAAAGTAGGCTTAGAAGGCTGTCATGTGCATGATCCATCAGCTATTGCCTATGTTATCGATCCTAGCTTATTCACGTTACGTGAAGGTCCAGTTCGCGTGGTAACTGATGGCCCGGCGGAAGGGTTAACTATTCAGAAGTTTGATCAGCGCCGTTATCAGCATGATGACTGGGCATCAAAACCAGCGCAAAAGGTTGGGGTAGCAGTACGCGACCAAGCTTTACTTGAGTTATACCGTGAAACAATTATTGAATACGGTCATCGTAAATAGACACTAAAGTGAAGTTATCACTATGAAAAAGCGGAGATTAATCTCCGCTTTTTATTATACCAATCATTACAACCAAAATTAGCTCTGAGTAGAGCACACTCTTTACACTGATTTAGCTAATGTTTTGTACTTGCGATGCCAGTAGCCAAATAGCCAATATAAAGAAGATCCCACCCATAAACTTATTCTGATAAGTTCTAAATTTTTCACTGTTTAGCAATGGTTTACCTACTGTACCGACCAATGCTACGAGTAGTAAATTAAAAGCTAATCCCATGGCATTGAGTAATAAACCTAGTGCTAGCATTTGTTCGCCAGAGCTAGCTGTTAGCTGAGTTGAGACAAATTGCGGCAAGAACAATACAAAGAATATTAGTGCTTTAGGATTTAATAGATTGCTGACAACTGCACGCTTATATAGCAACTTTGCTAAGTTATTTTGTTGGCTTATTTCTGGTGCTTCAGCAGCAGAACTTCGAATACAGTCCCAGCCCATTTTTAATAAATATGCCGCGCCAAGAACACGTAATACCTCTAAAGCCATTGGGTTCATAGCGATAACAGCTGATACACCCATAGCAGCCAGCAAAGTTAAGATTAGGCCAGAGGTAGCGTTACCAAAGCTGGCATAGACACCCACTTTTTTACCGTAGCTTAGGCTGGAGCTTGCAATTAAAAGCATGTCCGGACCAGGTATAAGAAGGAGGGCGACAACAGTAGTTAAATATAGTGGCAATAGAGCCAAATCGATCATCATATATATGCAGGTATAAAGTGTGCGCTGAAAACAAGGCGCGGATTCTACAGTGATCGAATTGGAATGAAAGTGATACAGCTAGTAAAAATTGCGACCGAATTGGCATACTTTGTTTACGCTGGTTTTTATATAACTTTTTTCGAGCTAGGCATTACTCATTTATCACCATTTTAAGCGTATATTTAGTTTTTCTAGCTTTGATTTTGATTGTTAATTATTAGTGGTGAAATTAGGGCATTCGATATTAAATTACCAAGCTATTTTGTATAATGCAGTATTGAATTTGTTAATTTAAAGTAGGGTTGAATGAAGAAAAATGGTTTTACTCTTATAGAGTTAGTAGTAACTATTATTATATTGGCCATACTTTCTGTTATTGCTGTTCCCAAGTTTATCGGTTTGCAGTCAGATGCTAGGCTTGCCTCGCTACAAGGCTTAAAAGCTGAGATGCACGGAGTGATGAGTGTACTTTACCCAAAATCTGTTTTTCAGGGATTAGAGAATAAACCTAAGCCTGACAAAGACAATGGCGAGGAAAACTTTATTGTTATTGATGGGGTAAAGGTCGATTTAGTGTATGGCTATCCTGCTGCAGATGCTGCTAACAGCTGGAGCAAGTTGATTATGGCTAAATTTGAGGACTCGCAATTTAATCCTGAACGTCCAGCCGATTGGTATTTCCAAAATAATCCAGCTGAAAATTTTATTCTATTCATGCCACAAACGAAGAAGTTTAAAGGTGATAATTGCTACCTTAAATATACTGAAGCGCAGAGTCCTACCACACCACCTATTTTCGAAATCCTTGATAGTGGTTGTTAATCATAATTGTTCAAGTTTTTAGCTAAACGATTAGAGCAAATTTAATTAAAGTTCATTTAAAACAAATATTTAATTTGATGCCGCTTATAGCGGTAATCACTGCATTATTTAACAGCTTAGTTTATTCGCTCAAGCTAGAGAGTGCTCTTGTCTTGGTACTGTAAAAAGTAGATTTTTAACGTTCTAGTTAAGTATTTCCTAGATAGATAAACCATACTTTTCGTGCTTATAAGGTAAGAACGATTTACATCATTTAAGTAGCCCTTTTCCAATTAAAGTATCGAGTTGGTTTCACGTGGAACTAAGTTTTACATTTTATTTGTGCTGATAGGCTTTACTTTTCCCTAGTCCAAACGATGGCTAATTTGAAGTTTTTTAGAGTTTAATATCGGGCTTAATGATCACCTTTTTGGTTTTATGCTTGAGTTGTAAACTAGCTATCGATCGTTTGCGTTTTTTTCTGAGTATAACTTATCGAAAAAGATCCAATTCTCCGGGATAACTCTAAACTATTTTCAAAAGTTAATATCAATAAAATCTATGTAAATCATAGTCTTGATTTGTATTTGTTAGTGTTGTTAGGATCTATCCACAGATCGTATTTACTTGTTGATATCTCTGTTGATACTTATCTAATATTTATTGGCTACGATCTTTATTTTTAAGTTTGAGATCAATGTTGATCGCAGTTACAGCAATTTGTACTTATGTCGATCTATTACTCGTCACTTTTGGGCTTTGTTGCCTAGCGCTCAGGGGGCGAAGTAAACAGCTAAAATGCGTCTGTAGCTTTTGTTGATAGTGATGCTGCAAAAGAGGGGATTTGAGATAAGTTATCGAATGAGCCTGTAGTTAAATTTAATACTAATCAGTGTAGAGCGCTCTTTAGTAAGCTGATTTAAAGTGAATATCGGAAACAATGGTTACTCATCTGAGAAGTTATAACGGTCGATATAATAAAAAAGCGACGGTAGGGCTAACTACAGTCGCTTTGATTGCTGCTTAAGCGTATTGGTGAGTTTACTAAGTGTTACTTACCAATACAGAACGAGCTGAAGATTTTTCCTAGTAGATCATCAGAAGTAAATTTACCAGTGATCTCAGATAATGCCATTTGGCACATACGTAGTTCTTCGGCTAGTAGCTCGCCTGCGAAATATACTTCCAGTTGTTCTTTACCCAACATTAAATGGCTGCTGGCTAAATCGAGTGCTTCTAAGTGACGGCGGCGAGCAATAAATCCACCTTCTAGATTGCTCTGGTAACCCATTAGTGACTTTAAGTGTTGTTTTAGATCTTCTACGCCTAAACCTGTTTTAGCTGAAATGCGATAAACGCTATGACCAGCTTCTTGGGTTACAGCAAGATCTTCACCGGTTAGATCGGCTTTGTTACGCACAACGGTTACGCCTAAATTAGTTGGTAGACGATCAATAAAGTCAGGCCAGATTTCATGTGGATCAACTGCATTGGTTGTGGTGCCGTCAACCATGAATAGCACGCGATCGGCAGTTTTTATCTCATCCCAAGCACGCTCAATACCGATTTTTTCAACGGTGTCTGCGGTATCGCGTAAACCTGCAGTGTCGATAATATGCAGCGGCATACCATCTAAGTGAATGTGTTCCCGTAGCACGTCACGTGTGGTACCGGCAATCTCAGTTACAATGGCAGACTCTTTACCAGCAAGGGCGTTGAGTAAGCTCGACTTACCTGCATTAGGCCGGCCAGCAATAACCACCTTCATACCTTCACGGATAATTGAACCTTGCTTAGCACTGGCTTGGACACCGTCTAATTGGCCGATAATGCCATTAAGAGAAGCAGCGATTTTACCATCAGATAAGAAGTCGACTTCTTCGTCTGGAAAATCAATTGCAGCCTCGACGTATAAGCGCAGGTTGGTGACCTTTTCGACTAAATCGTGTACTTGAGTAGAGAATTCACCCTGAAGCGAGTTTAAGGCGCTTTTAGCGGCTTGTTCACTGGTGGCATCGATTAGGTCAGCAATGGCTTCTGCTTGGGTTAAATCAAGTTTGTCGTTCATAAAAGCTTGTTCGCTAAACTCACCTGGTTTAGCAATACGTAGTCCGTCGACTTCCATAACACGCTTGATCAGCATATCAAGCACAATTTGGCCGCCGTGACCTTGCAGCTCTAATACGTCTTCACCGGTAAATGAATTTGGACCTTTAAAGAACAGTGCAATGCCTTGATCAATAACCTCGCCATCATGATCTTTAAAGTCACAGTAATCTGCATAACGAGTTTTAGGAATATGCCCTAGTACGGCCATAGCAACATTGCTGGCTAGGTCGCCTGATACGCGAATAATACCTACGCCACCACGCCCTGGAGCGGTCGCTTGTGCCACGATAGTATCTGTAGTCATTACTGTGTTTCCTAATCTGATTTTCAGCGGGTTAAAAATATTGTCTCTACATAGAAAGCAAAAAAGCGGTCAATACTCAGTATTGACCGCTTTTTGTTAGTCAGAGCTAAAGGTTATTTTAACCCTTTTTTCTCTAGACCAGCATAGATAATTTTCTGCTGGGTAATCGCTACTAAGTTACCTACCAACCAGTATAGAACCAGACCAGCTGGGAACCATAGGAAGAATACGGTAAAGATTACTGGCATCCACTGCATCATCTTAACTTGCATTGGGTCCATCGTCGGTGCCATTGGTTGCATCTTCTGCATAATGAACATCGAGATACCCATTAGGATTGGCAATACATAGTATGGATCTTGTACTGACAAGTCAGTAATCCAAAGCATGAATGGCGCGTGACGTAATTCAACGCTTTCTAGTAGTACCCAGTAAAGTGCGATGAAGATTGGCATCTGTAGCAAGATTGGAAGACAGCCACCCATAGGGTTAACTTTTTCTTTCTTGTACAGTTCCATCATAGCTTGACCCATCTTCTGACGGTCATCACCAAAGCGTTCTTTTAGTTCAGCTAGTTTAGGCTGTAGATTACGCATTTTCGCCATAGAGGTGTATTGCGCTTTCGTTAGCGGGTATAGCAAACCACGAACAGTTAGGGTGATTAGGATAATCGCAATACCCCAGTTACCAACGATTGATTGGAAGAACATCAATAGTTTGTAAATTGGTACCGCTAACCACCATAGGAAACCGTAATCAACTACTAGATTCAAAGAATCTGATAGTGCTGAAAGTGCTTCTTGATCCTTAGGACCAACATAGAATTCAGCTTTAATACTTTGCTCGCTACCTGGTGCGATATCGTATAGTGCACCACGGAAACCGATATTAGCTAAACCACCAGCACTAATACTTGAGAAGATAATGTTTTTATCATTCGCAGGTGGTACCCAAGCAGATACAAAGTAGTGTTGTAGCATAGCAACCCAGCCACCAAGTGTCGCTTTGTCTAGGTTGTTATCAGCCATGTCATCAAAAGTGTACTTTTCATAGCGAGTGTCAGTCGTTGAGAACGCTGCGCCACGATAAGTCGGCATCATCATGCTGCTTTCGCTTTCTTTGATGCTGTGTTTGATTTGACCATACATCTGCACTTGAAGCTGTGCATCTGAAGTGTTGTTGATTTTGTAATCAACAGCGATGTTGTACTTACCGCGAGTGAATTCAAAGACTTTAGTGTAAGTCACACCCTTGTCGCTAACAAAAGTTAGCGGCACGTTTAGTGTGTCTTGGCCTTCTGCCAATTTGTATTCACGTGATGCGCTGTCAAAGTGAGCTCGACCTTTTACAGAGCTGTCGATACCGTCACGACCAATTAGGCCACTTTGCGCGATGTAATAGATATCGTTTGTTTGCTCTAGAAGAACGAATGGGTCGTCTCCATTTTCCTCAAGTTTGTGAGAAAGTAGTGCAGAGTAAACAATATCACCACCAACAGGATCAATTTTGATTTCTAGTTGGTCAGTAATAACTGTGATGAGTTCTTTAGATGCAGCCACAGTTTCTGGTACCGCTGAATCGGCATCAGGGACGTCTGAACTATGGGCGTCAGCAACTGTAGAAGCTGGAATAGAAGATTGTGTTTGAGCTGCAACCGCCGGTTGAGGAGCTTTATCTGCTTGCCACTGTTGCCACAGTAGAAAGCTGACAAACAGTAAACCGATCAGCAATATATTGCGTTGAGATTCCATAACCTATTTATCGCACCTATGTTTTTTGTTAGGGACGGGGTCTTCACCGCCCGGATGTAAAGGGTGACATTTTAATATGCGTTTACCTGCAAACCAACACCCTTTCACCACTCCATGCAATCGAATTGCTTCAATTGCGTAATGTGAACACGTTGGATTGAACCTACAACGAGGCCCCAGCATGGGGCTTATGAGTAGTTGGTAACCACGAATAATCGTAGTCGCTAGCCATTGTAACGGCGAGAGAGTTTTCGCCATAGCTTTTCTACTAAGTTTTTAAGTTCTGCGTTTTCCATATCAAGCACGCCATTCCTTACAAGCACCACGATATCCACAGCGGGTAGATCATGCTGGTGTAAACGGAAATTATCTCTAATTATGCGTTTAATACGGTTACGTTGGTTTGCTTTTTTGACATAACGCTTGGCAACAGTTAGTCCTAAACGTGGGTGTTGTTCAGAATTAGGAATTGCAAGTAAGGTTATTTCAGCGGAGGACGCTTTGATAGGTTTGGTAAATACAGATTTAAATTGCGCGGGAGTTAACAAACGTAACTCCCGCGTAAAGGTGTAGCTAGTCACTTGCATTTCTACGATTACGCAGAAAGACGAGCGCGACCTTTAGCACGGCGACGTGCGATGACCTTACGGCCACCTACTGTAGCCATACGAGCGCGGAAGCCGTGAGAACGCTTGCGCTTCAGGTTGCTAGGTTGAAAAGTACGTTTACTCATTATGGCAATCCGTCTTTGTTAGGTTAATAATCCTTAAATTCTATAAAATAGAACTAAGGGCAAAAAAGAGGCCGAATTGTAATCACTTTAGTTATGCGCGTCAACTACGAATCAGCGCAAGTGATTAAATATTAGTTCCTCTGGAAATGCTTCGAAGGTTTAGGTCTACAAGAATGTGTGGATAACTCTGTGAGTTACCACTACATGTTGTGGTTTAGCAGATCAAAAAGCTGATCGAAAGCTGTTTATTATAGATCGATCTGGATCGCTTTATAAAGCTGGATTTGCAGCTTTGCTAATATTTTTCGATCGCAACCGATCTTTTAAGATCGAGATATTCAAGATTAGATGATCTATCTGGGGATAAATCTATTTAAAGGATAGCGATCAGCGTGATCTCATTATAGAATAGACCTCTTTTGTATGATCTTTTGGGGATAACTCGTGGCGGTTTCACTTTGGCAACAATGTATCGCAAGGCTGCAAGATGAGCTTTCTGCTCAACAATTCAGTATGTGGATAAGACCGTTACAAGCAGAAATGGAAGGCGATACACTCGTCATCTATGCACCTAATCGCTTTGTGTTGGATTGGGTTAGGGATAAATACCTAAATATCATCAACCAATTTTTTACTGAACAAATGGGTAGCGATGCGCCAAGTTTGCGTTTCGATATCGGTAGTCGTCCGTCGGCTAAACCTGTTGTTCAGGCCACAGCAGCAGTAAAAACTAGCAGACCTGCTAGTAGAGAAGTCGTTAAGCCTTCTTTTAATACTCCGCATGCAGAGCCTATGGCGAATGCTAATCATCGCAGTAATATTAATCCGACTTACCAGTTTGATAACTTCGTTGAAGGTAAATCAAACCAATTAGGTAAAGCGGCTGCTTTGCAAGTGGCTGAAAATCCTGGTGGAGCGTATAACCCGTTGTTCCTTTATGGTGGAACAGGTTTAGGTAAAACTCACCTATTGCACGCTGTTGGTAATGGCATTATTAAGAATAAGCCAGATGCAAAAGTGGTTTACATGCATTCTGAGCGTTTTGTGCAAGACATGGTTAAAGCGTTACAAAATAACGCGATCGAAGAATTTAAGCGTTACTACCGTAGCGTTGATGCACTCTTTATTGATGACATCCAATTCTTTGCTAATAAAGATAGATCTCAAGAAGAGTTCTTCCATACCTTTAATGCTCTATTAGAAGGTAACCACCAGATCATTTTGACGTCGGATAAATATCCGAAAGAGATCGACGGTGTTGAAGATCGTTTAAAATCTCGTTTTGGTTGGGGTCTAACGGTTGCTATTGAGCCACCAGAATTAGAAACCCGAGTAGCGATCTTGATGCGTAAGGCACAAGAGAGTGGCATTAACTTACCCGATGAAGTGGCGTTCTTTATTGCTAAGCGTTTACGTTCAAACGTACGTGAGCTTGAAGGTGCATTGAATCGTGTTATTGCAAACGCTAACTTTACTGGTCGTCCGATTACTATCGATTTTGTGCGTGAAGCACTGCGTGACTTACTGGCTCTGCAAGAGAAGTTAGTCACTATCGATAATATTCAAAAGACAGTAGCTGAATACTACAAGATTAAGATGGCTGACATGTTATCTAAGCGTCGTTCACGCAGCGTGGCACGCCCTAGACAGATGGCAATGGCGTTATCAAAAGAGTTAACTAACCAAAGCTTGCCGGAGATCGGTGATGCGTTTGGTGGTCGTGACCATACGACGGTTTTACATGCATGTCGTAAAATTGCGCAGTTGCGTGAAGAAAGTCATGACATTAAAGAAGATTATGCTAACTTGATAAGAACCTTATCTTCTTAATATCAGGGATATTTAATCAATGAAATTTTCAATTGATAGGGACGCTTTATTAAAACCGTTGCAGCTAGTGAGTGGTGCGGTAGAAAGACGTCACAACTTGCCTATATTGGCAAACCTTCTAGTGGAAGTGAGTAATCACTCTCTAAAACTTACCGGTACCGATTTAGAAGTTGAATTGGTGGGTGAGGTTCAGCTAGAAGGTGAAATCCTTGAGGGACGTACAACCGTTCCTGCGAAGAAGTTTTTGGATATCGTTAAATCTTTACCCGATCAAGTCGAGTTAAAGATTGAGCAACAAGATAACCGCTTATTATTACGCTCTGGCCGCAGTCGCTTTACTTTAGCAACCTTGCCAGCAGAAGAGTATCCAAACGTTGAAGCGTTTGAAGCGGAAATTGAGTTTACCCTTAAGCAAGGTACGATGAAGTCGTTAATTGATGCGACTCAGTTCTCGATGGCTAACCAAGATGTACGTTACTATCTAAATGGGTTGTTGTTAGAAACAGAAGGTAATGTACTGCGCGCTATTGCCACAGACGGTCATCGTTTAGCATTAAGTCATCGCCAAATCGAAGCAACATTACCTGAAAAGCAGGTGATTGTGCCGCGTAAAGGCGTACTTGAATTAATGCGCTCGTTTGAGGCTGATGATTTAGACGTAACGATTGCGATTGGTGACAATGCTATTCGTGCCACAACAGCTACAGCGGTATTTACCAGTAAGTTAGTTGATGGCCGTTTCCCTGATTACCGCCGAGTACTGCCAAAAGGTGGTGACAAGGTGGTTATTGCCAGCCGTCAGCAGTTAAAACAAGCATTATTACGCGCTTCTATTTTATCTAATGAGAAGTTCCGTGGTGTACGTGTTCAGTTAGAAAACAATCTAATTAAGATCACCGCTAACAATCCTGAACAGGAAGAAGCGGAAGAGATTTTAGATGTTGAATATGAAAACGCACCATTAGAGATTGGCTTTAACGTCAGTTATTTACTAGATGTACTTAACAACTTGCCATCAGACGATGTTCGTATCACGCTGATTGACGGTAACTCAAGTGCACTAATTGATAACCATGTAGAACAAGATTCTATGTACGTTGTTATGCCAATGAGACTTTAGTCTCGCTCATCCTTTCTATATTCTAAGGCTAGTCAGTTAACGGTAACTGACTAGCCTTATCTTTTGTTAGATTATGCTTCCTGTTGCTTTATAAGGTCATTAATGAGTCTTAGCCGTCTTCATATTGAAGCTTTTCGAAATATAACCTCAGCCCAGTTGTTGCCTGGTGAAGGCCTGAATCTGATTTATGGTCAAAATGGCAGTGGCAAAACCAGTATTTTAGAGGCAATCTATTTTCTGGGAATGGGTCGCTCTTTCCGCAGCCACCTTTCACAACGTGTGATTAAGAACGACGATGACGCGTTGACATTGTTTGCCAGCATGGAAAGTGGTGATGAGCAGAGCAAAATTGGCTTACGCCGTTTTAGAAGCGGTGATATTGAAGTAAAAATTAATGGTGATAAAGTAAAGCGTTTATCGACATTAGCTGAAACTTTACCAATCCAAGTTATCACGCCAGAGAGCTTTTCTTTGCTTTTTGAGGGGCCAAAATCAAGACGGCAGTTTATTGATTGGGGCGCGTTTCATTCGGACCCACGTTTTTATGCCGCTTGGGTTAATGTTCGCCGGATTTTAAAGCAGAGAAATCAATTGCTCAGAGATGGATCGCCCTATAGTTCGATTCAATTTTGGGATAAAGAATTTATTCGTTATGCTGAACTGGTAACCGACATAAGAAAGCAATATGTAGACTCGTTAAATGAGCTACTTAAGGGTATAATCGGAGAGTTTTTACCTCAGGTTGATGTTAAGGTTTCTTTTACCCGAGGATGGGATGCAAAAACCGAGTATGCACAGCTGCTCGAGACGCAATATCCTAGAGATTTAGCCACAGGCTATACCGTCAGTGGGCCACATAAAGCGGATTTACGGTTGCGAGTAGGAACACTGCCTGCACAAGATGCTTTATCGCGCGGTCAGCTGAAATTATTAGTCTGTGCATTACGCATTGCACAGGGAAAGTTGCTCAAACAACAAATAGATAAAAAAAGTATTTATCTGGTGGATGATCTTCCATCGGAATTGGATGCACAGCATAGAAAACTATTGTTACAGCAATTAGCGGATACCGGGGCACAAGTTTTTGTCACGGCTATTGAGCCAGCATCAATAGTAGATTCGTTAATCACGCCGCCAAGTAAGATGTTCCATGTGGAACACGGTTGTGTAACGGTAATTGAATAACCGACGAGAGAATAATATGTCAGAGAATAGTTATGATTCTTCGAGTATTAAGGTTTTAAAAGGCCTTGATGCGGTACGTAAGAGACCAGGAATGTACATCGGTGATACTGATGATGGTACAGGTCTACATCACATGGTATTCGAAGTGGTCGATAACTCTATCGATGAAGCCTTAGCAGGCCACTGTAACGACGTTGATATTACCATTCATGCCGATGGTTCTGTTTCAGTACGCGATGACGGCCGTGGTATTCCAGTTGCGATTCACCCAGAAGAAGGTGTATCAGCAGCTCAGGTTATTATGACTGTACTGCACGCTGGTGGTAAGTTCGATGATAACTCTTATAAAGTATCTGGTGGTCTACACGGTGTAGGTGTATCGGTAGTTAACGCGCTGTCTAAAAAGCTGCAGCTAACTATTCGTCGTGACGGCAAGGTGTATGAGCAGTTCTACACCATGGGTGAGCCAGATGAGCCAATTAAAGAAGTGGGCGAAGCGTCTAACACTGGTACAGAAATTCGTTTCTGGCCAAGTGAAGAGACTTTCTCTGACGTTCAATTCCACTTCGACATCCTAGCTAAACGTGTTCGTGAATTATCTTTCTTGAACTCAGGTGTTGGTATTCGTCTAGTGGACGAGCGTGACAACCGTGATGAGTTCTTTAAGTACGAAGGCGGTATTAGCGCATTTGTTGACTACTTAAACGTTAACAAAACACCAGTAAACAAAGAAGTGTTCCATTTCTGTCAAGAGCGTGAAGACGGTATTACCGTTGAAGTTGCAATGCAGTGGAACGACGGCTTCCAAGAAAACATTTTCTGTTTTACCAACAACATTCCACAGCGTGATGGTGGTACTCACTTAGCGGGCTTCCGCGGTGCGTTAACACGTAACCTGAACAACTACATGGAACGTGAAGGCTTTAACAAGAAAGGTAAGACCGCTGCAACGGGTGATGATGCTCGTGAAGGTCTAACTGCTGTTATTTCTGTAAAAGTGCCGGATCCAAAGTTCAGTTCACAAACTAAAGATAAACTAGTTTCTAGCGAAGTTAAGTCTGCTGTTGAGCAAACTATGGGTGAGCAATTAGGTGACTACCTAATGGAGCATCCAAACGAAGCTAAACTGATTGTTGGTAAGATTATCGATGCTGCTCGTGCTCGTGAAGCTGCACGTAAAGCGCGTGAAATGACTCGTCGTAAAGGCGCATTAGATTTGGGTGGTTTGCCAGGTAAGCTAGCTGACTGCCAAGAGAAGGACCCTGGTCTTTCTGAAATTTACATAGTGGAGGGTGACTCTGCGGGCGGTAGTGCTAAGCAGGGTCGTAACCGTAAGAACCAAGCTATTCTGCCACTGAAAGGTAAGATCCTAAACGTTGAAAAAGCACGTTTTGATAAGATGTTATCTTCACAAGAAGTTGCAACGCTAATTACAGCATTAGGTTGTGGTATTGGCCGCGACGAATATGATCCTGATAAGACGCGTTACCACAACATCGTTATCATGACCGATGCTGACGTCGACGGCTCGCACATTCGTACGCTGCTGTTGACTTTCTTCTTCCGTCAAATGCCTGAACTTATTGAACGTGGTTATGTTTACATTGCACAACCACCGCTTTATAAGGTTAAGAAAGGTAAGCAAGAACAGTACCTTAAAGACGATCCTGCACTAACTGAGTACTTAACAACTCAAGCGCTAGATAATGCAAACATTTATCCATCGCAAGGTGCACCAGGTATGTCTGGTCAGCCATTAGAGCGCTTGGTTAATCAGTACCGTGAAGTTGAGGCTATTATTGCTCGTTTAGAGCAACGTTACCCAACTAACATCACTGACTTGATGTTATATCACCCAGCACTTAACAACGAGATGTTAGCTGATGAAGCGAAAGTTAAAGCTTGGGCTGATGCATTTGTTGCTGACTTAACTAACAAAGAAACCGGTGGTGTTTTATATAGCGGTGAGCCAGTTCTCGACCCTGAGCGTCAGTCTTACTTGCCGAAAATCACTATCCGTAAACACGGTATTGATACGCACTACTTGTTCTCATACGACTTCTTCCAGTCTACTGATTATCAACGCATCGTTAAGATGGGCGCTGAAATCAACGGTATGATTGAAGAGGGTGGCTATGTTCAACGTGGTGAGCGTACTAAAGATGTGGTGAGCTTTGTTGACGCGCTAGAGTGGTTAATGACTGAATCTAAGCGTGGCTTATACATTCAGCGTTATAAAGGATTGGGTGAGATGAACCCTGAACAATTGTGGGAAACCACAATGGATCCAGAATCACGCCGTATGCTACAAGTAACGATTGAAGATGCGATTGGTGCTGACCAACTGTTTACCTGTTTGATGGGTGATCAAGTAGAGCCGCGTCGTGACTTTATCGAAGCTAACGCATTGAATGTAGCAAACCTAGACGTATAGGTTTGTTGCAAACAAAAAGCTAAAATTGAATCGGTGCTATATGCACCGATTTTTTTGCCAATTAATCGGTCATCATAAATTGTTTAGTAAAGCCTTTAAAAAACTGTTCAATATTAGAGAGCGGGTGGTTATTGAAAAACCAACTAGCTTTAGTGGTTCAATGGAACAGTTGCAAGCAAATCACGTTGAGCCTGCGGCTGCTCAAGTAAAATCTGCTGAAACAGCACCAGTTGTAGCTGTTGATCTCTCTGCACTTTTTTATAGTTTATTGTTTCCAAGTACCCAATTAAACGGCACCGCGAACGAACTAGAAAAGAGTGTTTTTAGGCGAGTAGAAGCCGCTCTGGCTGCACCTAAAGCAATTGCTGAACGTGTGCTAAAAATGCCGACACAGGTCGCAGCCCTAGACAAGCAGTTAGCTGATGAAAATACCGATACCAAAGCATTATTAGCCTTAATAGAGAAAGATCCTGTATTGAGTGTTGAGGTGCTAAAACTGTGTAATTCGCCGCTATTTAGACGTAGCGATAAAGATGTCACCAGCTTACAGTTAGCATTAGTGCAGTTGGGTCGAGATCAAATCCGTCGCTTTGTCACTACAGCTATGATGCGCAAGATTATAGATGTTAAGCCTATCTACTTTAGACGTTTTGGCAGCCAAATTTGGCGTCATTCAATGCAGGTTGCTTATCTTGCTAGCCAGCTTGCCGATGAAGATCCTGATAGTGCATTTTTACTGGGTCTAGTCCATGACGTAGGTAAAATTGCCATCTTCAAGCTGTTATTAGAAGCCTTTAAACAAGCTGAACCAGGTGAGCAGCCATGTTCTAGTTTATTTAGACAAGTGATGACGACAAAATCTTTAAGTTTAAGCGCCTTACTTGCTCATTATTGGCAGTTACCGTCACTATTTGAGTCAGAGCTTAACCGTCTCGCAGTTGTTGACTCTAAGCCTACTGGTGGCCTTGCTGAAGTGATATGGCGGGCTAATCTTATTAGTGAATGTTCAATGTTATTTGAGGCGGGTAAGTTACAAGCCGAACAACTAAATAGATTGCTATATGATGCTGGAGTCGATCGAACTACGTTTGATGAAATACACAAAAAACTTGTACTATTTTAATTACTTTAAATGACCGAGTTTCAAAACAAAAAACGCGCCGATAGGCGCGTTTTTTATATCTGCTAATTACTTATTGCAGTAACGAGATATCTGCAGCATGTAAGAATTGCTCGCGTAGGCTAGATAGTAGCGCTAGACGGTTGTTCTTAAGTGCTTCGTCATCAGCCATAACCATTACATCTTCGAAGAAAGTATCGACACTTTCACGTAGGTTGGCTAATAGCGCTAATGCTTCTTGATAGTTTGCAGCAGCAAATAGCGGTGCTAGTTGCGGTTGCAGTTCAGCAAGTTTAGCGGCCAGTGCTTTTTCAGCATCTTCAACAAGTAGCTTGTCGTCGATTGCAGCTGGTAGCTCGCCTTCAACTTTAGCTAAAATGTTAGATACACGCTTGTTAGCAGCAGCTAGAGCAGACGCTTGCTCAAGAGTTCTGAAGTGAGCTACAGCTTTAATGCGGCTTTCAAAATCTGCAGGAGCAGTAGGACGGCGAGCCAATACGGCTAAGATCACGTCTACACTCACGCCTTGATCTTGGTACCAAGCACGGAAACGAGCCATAAAGAACTCAAGTACTTGCTCTGCAACGTCTGCATTAGTGAGGTTTTCACCGTGTAGTGCTTGTGCCTTAGCAATTAGGTCAACAAGATCTAGCGGTAAGTTGTTCTCTAAACAGATGCGTAGTACACCAATAGCAGCACGACGCAGTGCGAATGGATCCGCTGCGCCTTTAGGTGCTTGACCAATACCAAAAATACCTACTAGTGTGTCTAGCTTCTCAGCTAATGCCACACAAATTGAGATAGGTGCTGTTGGTACGGTATCGCCAGAAAACTTAGGCTTATATTGCTCTGATAGTGCAACTGCTACCGCTTCAGTTTCACCGTTTAGGCGTGCGTAATGCATACCCATGGTGCCTTGAAGATCAGTAAATTCCATTACCATGTTAGTCATTAAATCTGACTTAGATAATAGACCCGCACGCGCTGCTTCTTCGCTGTTAGCATCAATGCTAGTGGCAATGTAACCCGCCATAGCTGAAATACGCTCAACGCGTTGCTTAATCGTGCCAAGTTGCTTTTGGAATACAACAGTCTCTAGGCTCGCAAGGCGGGCTTCAAGTGTGTCTTTCTTATCTGTTTCAAAGAAGAACTCAGCATCGGCAAGACGTGGGCGAACCACTTTCTCGTTACCTGAAATAATTTGCTGTGGGTCTTTAGATTCGATGTTAGTCACGAAGATAAAGTTTGGTAGCAACTGACCCGCATTATCAAATACAGGGAAGTACTTTTGGTCACCTTTCATGGTGTAAACCAAAGCTTCAGCTGGTACGTCTAAGAACTTTTCTTCAAAGCTTGCTGTTAGCACTACTGGCCATTCAACAAGAGAAGTCACTTCTTCTAATAAATCGTCTTCAAGATCAGCTACGCCACCAATTTTAGCTGCAGCTGCTTCAGAGTCAGTTTTGATAATTGCTTTACGTGCTTCGTAATCTGCAAGTACTTTGCCTTTTTCTTTAAGCGCAACTAAGTAGTTGTCTGCATGGTCTAGCTCAAAGCTAGATTCACCCATAAAGCGGTGGCCACGAATAACGCGGTCAGACTTAATACCGAGTAGTTCACCGTCAACAACTTCACTACCAAGTAGCATAGTAACAGTGTGAACAGGGCGGATAAATTGTGTGGTATTGCTACCCCAGCGCATTGGCTTTGGAATCGGCAATTTGTCTAATGAGCGCTGCGCCATATCTGCGATAAGACTCTTAGTCTCAACACCCACAACGCGTGCTTGGTGTAGTAACCATTCGCCTTTGTCTGTTTTTAAACGTTCAGCTTGTTCAACAGTAATACCGTTACCACGAGCCCAGCCCATTGCAGCTTTAGTTGGGTTACCGTCAGCATCAAAGGCTTGTGCAACCGCAGGGCCGCGCTTTTCAACGACTTTGTCTGCTTGAGCAAGTGCAAGTTGGTTGATGCAAATTGCTAAGCGGCGAGGTGCTGCGTGCCATACTGCAGACTCAAAGCTAAGTTCTGCTTTAGTTAACTCTTCAGTAAAGTTTGCTAAAAATGATTCAGCTAGTTTACGTAGTGACTTTGGTGGTAACTCTTCTGTGCCTACTTCAATGAGTAAGTTTTCAAAATTCATTATTTATTCCTCTACTTACACATTGGGAAGCCAAGTGCTTCACGGGCTTGATAGTAAGATTCAGCAACGCCTTTAGCCATAGTACGAACGCGTAAAATATAACGCTGGCGCTCAGTAACAGAGATAGCATGGCGAGCATCTAACAAGTTAAATGCATGAGAGGCTTTCATTACTTGCTCGTAAGCTGGTAGTGGAAGTGGCTTTTCTAGAGTTAATAAACGCTCGCAAGCTTGTTCGCAGTCATCAAACATCTTGAATAGCACTTCAACATTGGCGTGTTCAAAGTTATAAGTTGATTGCTCAACTTCATTTTGATGGAAGATATCACCATACATAACTTTGCCCATTGGGCCGTCAGTCCATACAAGATCGTAAACGCTGTCTACTTCTTGAATGTACATGGCAAGACGTTCTAGACCGTAAGTGATTTCGCCAGTAACAGGCTTACACTCAAGACCACCCACTTGCTGGAAGTAAGTAAACTGAGATACTTCCATACCGTTTAGCCAAACTTCCCAGCCTAGACCCCAAGCACCAAGAGTTGGTGATTCCCAGTTGTCTTCTACGAAGCGAACATCATGCACATTCATATCAACGCCAAGCGCTTCTAATGAACCTAAGTAAAGTTCTTGAATGTTACTTGGTGATGGCTTTAGTACTACTTGATATTGGTAGTAGTGCTGCAGGCGGTTAGGGTTTTCACCATAACGGCCGTCAGTTGGGCGACGACATGGTTGAACATAGGCACTGCTCATTGGCTCTGGGCCTAATGAACGTAAGAATGTCATAGGGTGGAATGTACCCGCACCAACTTCCATGTCCAATGGTTGAACGATTGCGCAACCTTGCTGCGCCCAGTATTCCTGCAGGGTCATAATGAAGCCCTGGAATGTTTTTACGTCGTGTTTCGTCGTCATATCCGCTTGTCTACTGCCTGGAAGCCTTAATAGAAAATGGTTTCGATTATACCTTGTAGAATAACGCTTATGTAGGTTATTTTTTATCTGGTTGGTTAAAAATTTAGGAAAGTGGTGATGGAAGTGACACGTTGTGCTTGGGTGGGACAAGATCCTATCTATCAAGAGTACCATGACAAGGTGTGGGGCAGACCTGTTTATGACAGTCGAGAGTTGTTTGAAAAGCTATGTTTAGATGGCCAACAAGCAGGATTATCTTGGATAACCATCCTTAAAAAACAGCAAAACTATGAGGCTGCATTTGCTAATTTTGAGCCAGAGATTATTGCGACCTTCGATGATGCCAAAGTCGAAGAACTGATGCTCAACCCTGGAATAGTGCGCAATCGGCTTAAGGTTAATTCTATTATCAAAAATGCCAAAGCTTATTTAGCTTATACCGGACAGGGCAATGACTTCTCTAAATTTTTGTGGGAGTTTGTTGGTGGCTCACCCAAAGTGAATCATTTTGAGTCTATGCAACAAGTGCCTGCACAAACAGCAGAATCAGAGGCAATGTCGAAAGCGCTGAAAAAGATGGGCTTCAATTTTGTGGGGCCGACAATTTGTTATGCCTTTATGCAAGCTGTGGGAATGGTCAATGACCACACCACAGATTGCTTTTGTCGCAACTAGCACTAAAGTACTACACCGCTTAGTTGTGACTCATTAAAAAAGGATGTTCCACGTGGAACATCCTTTTTCATTGTTAGCTTTTAGGTATAGCTAAAAGCTCATTTTTGGATCAAAAAATAATTTTCTTCAAAATTTAAAATCGTAGCTAAGTTAGCCAGATTTTAAATTTAAAAATGGAATCTACTTTTCGAAAAAGAAGGTTTCTCTCTGCTTACCTTTATTATTTTTACCACCATTTAGCTGATCCATCGTCTCAGCATTAAACAGTTTACCGTTAACCATGGTGTAGGTTACGCGATCGGTTACGCGAATATCTTCTAGCGGGTTGCCATCGATAACGATTAGGTCGGCTAGCTTACCTTGCTTGATAGAACCAATTTGATGGTCCATTGCAAAATGTTTAGCTGGATTAATGGTTGCTGTTTTTAGCGCTTCCATATTACTCATGCCACCTTGGGCGAACATCCAAATCTCCCAATGGGCAGCCAAACCTTCACGTTGACCATGGGCACCTATATTAGCTTTTACACCCACTGCATTTAGTTCATTAGCTACACGAGCTACGTTAAAGTGGTTGTAATGTTCATCTGGTGCGGTAGGTCGACGCATTGAGCGAGCATTTAAGATATCAGACGGGACATACATAGATAGACGAGGGTGAGCCCAAACATCGGTTTTATCGTACCAGTAGTTTTCACCCCAAATGCCGCCGTAGGCAACAACTAACGTTGGGGTGTAGCCAACTTCAGTTTGGCCCCAGAACTGCTTAATATCGTCATAGATACTGGCAGCGGGTAGTGAGTGTTCTATGCCAGTATGACCATCGGCAATCATGCTGAGGTTATGCTGCAGTAAGCTACCGCCTTCAGGCACTACCATCATTTCAAGTTCGCGCGCTGCGGCAATAACTTGTTGGCGTTGATTACGGCGTGGTTGGTTATAACTCTTAACACTGAACGCACCGACTTTCTTTAGTCGTTCCAAATGGAATTTAGCATCATCAAGTGAGTCGATATGCGAGGTATAGCCTGGAGCATTTGCGCCATATAAAATCGTACCGGTTGAGAAGATACGCGGACCAGCAATGTTACCGGCTTTCTGTTGCTCGGCTGCTGCGAAAATCTCAGTAGTGTCATTTGATGGATCGTGAATTGCGGTAACACCTAAAGATAGGTTCGAATACATCTCCCAGTTTTGTTGTGGGATAATCTCGCTTTCACCTTGAGCGCCATGAGCGTGAGCATCAAACAAGCCTGGCATTAACGTTTTGCCCTTAATGTCGATGACCTTAGCATCACTTGGAATATCAATTACTGATGATGAACCGACACTGACAATGTGATTGTTTTTAACTATTACAGTACCATTTTCGATGACTTGGTCGTTTTCCATGGTGATGATATTGCCGCCAACAAAAGCAATTGTTCCACGTGGAACATCAGCTTTTTGACTGAAGCCAAGATTAGTAATTGTCGGTTTAGATTTGTCGTCTGCAGCAGTTTGATACTGGGTATCTACATTGACTTGATAAAGCTCAGGACCAAGGGTCCAATAAAGTTGGTCGCTATCGGTATTCCAGCTAATGCTTTCACCGGCACGGACACTTAATTGCTCAACGGGTAGGTTGCTGGCCTTAGGGCCAATTTGAATGGTTTCGCCATGCTTAGCAAATGGTGTGACAAATACCTTGAAGCGTTCAGCAAAGGCAAGTTGTTTACCGTCAGGTGATACTCTGAATTCAGTGGCATGTTTGCTAGTGTAGTGCACGCGCTTTTCAAAGCCATTGAGGCCAATAGAGGCTAGCTGTGGTGTCTCACCACTTTCCATAAAGTAGACGCGGTCATTATTGGCACCAAATTGAGGTTGGTATCCTGCAGAGGTGATCTTGGTATTTTTATCACCATCAATATCGACTTGGTAAAGACCGGTTTCCTGTGACCAAGTGCGTGGCGTGATATAGCCGCCTTTAGCCTTACGATAAACGATGGTTTCACCGTCTGGTGAGAAGGTCGGTTCTACATATTTACCTGGCTCATCGGTTAGTACTTTTACCCGTTTATTACGTACTGTCGCTAAACTCACGGTACCTTGTTCTTGGTCATCCCAAGTTGTGAATACAACGCGTTTGCCATCGCGTGACCATTGTGGGAACAGTTCACGTAAGTCGCTATCTAGTTTGGTAAGGCGTGACATTTTGCCATCGGGTAAGCTCTTAACCCAGATTTTGCCTAAGGCTTCAAAGGCCACTTTTTTACCATCAGGAGACACTTGCGCCATACGCAGCATCTTTACGTCGAACACGTCTTTATCGAGATCTTGAGTGAAGCGAACTGCAGGCTGAACCGCTCGCTCAGTCTTAACCGTAAATGGAATTTGCTCAACCGACTTAGACTCAACATCAAGCTTATTGATCTTACCGTTTGCCCAAAACAGGATTTCATCATTATCGGCGGTCCAACTCATGGTTGGATAAACTCCATGAATCGCCCAGGTTTCTTGCATGTCTCGGTCTAGTTCATCGTATAGTTTTTCTGTTTCACCAGACTTTAAATCGAGTAGATATAGGGAAGATTGAAAGCCATCACGCTTAATGTAGGCAAGCTTGTTTCCATCTGGACTTGGAGTTGGTCGAATCGCGCCACCAGTACCCTGGATCAATACTTCTATATCACCTGTTTGGGTATCGTAACGCTTGATCTTATAGATACCTTTTACCGAATCTTTTGAATAGTGGAATGTCTTACCCGGCGTCGCATCTTGGCTAAAGTAGATATAACGGCCATCTGGCGAGTAAGCGGGTTCACCTAAATCTTTTTGCTCATTTGGCCGCTCGGTAAGTTTTACACCGTCACCACCGGCAACGTGATACATCCATACTTCACCGGCACCTAGGCTACGACTACCTGTAAAGTGTTTACGCGCTACCAGGTATTGTCCATCCGGACTCCAGGCTGGACTGTTCAATAAGCGAAATGTTTCTTCGGTGACTGGACGAGGGTTGCTACCGTCAGCTTCCATAATCCAAATATTGTCACCACCATCTTCATCAGAGGTGAAGGCGATGTACTTTCCATCAGGGCTATAGACAGGTTGCATCTGCCATGCAATGCCTTTAGCTAACGGTTTAGCTTCTCCGCCATCAATTGGTATTTGATAGATATCACCAAGTAGATCGAACACCACATGTTTGCCATTCGGGCTAACACTGACGTTCATCCAAGTACCTTCATTAACTTCGATTTTTACTTGTTCTAATGGAGCGTTTGCTGGCGCATTAACTTGCCAAGATTGATTATCTTCTTCTGCCATGGTTGGAACACTAAAGCTCAATGCAATAGCGGCATATAGGGGAGTAAGTTTGTTCTTTAGCATGATAATCCTAATTATTGTTATCGTTTTAAAGGAGTAGTTTTTAAATCAATTTATTGATTGTTAGTGTTAGCGCTTAAATAAAGATTAATTTGTGCAACAGTTATCGCACAAATTACTTAACAGTAAAACAAAAATTCTGTTTCAATTAGTTAAGCTCAATATAGTTAATGAAGAGGGTAATAATGGTTCTAGCGCTGTATGAAGGCTGCTAGATTTTCTATTTCGTTATGATTAGCTTGCCAATCGATATGAGGTTTTTGTAATCACAGGGAGTATGTTGAATTGCTAACGGTGCGAGGTGAAAACTAATTGGATATGAATATCGTTTTATAAAGCTAAGTTGAAGTTTAGATATCAGCATTAGGCTGTATCGATAAGATACAAGCCTGTTTGATTGACCTGGGTAGCTAGTAAACTTAAGCTAAATCGACAGGATCGTTAATTTGAATATTAGCGTCGTTCAGAACTCGGCAAGTTACACCGCCGCGCCAATCAGGTAATAGAGCGGCTTCTAAACCGGGATAAGCTTGCTCCATTTTTTTACATGGATCAGTTTCACCGGTTATCTCAAGTAACAGCTCACCAATTGTTAGTTGCTTACCAACATCGCTAGCGCTAAAACGTAAGCCGTCAATCAGTAGGTTGGCTCTACGCGTAAACCAAGGCAAGGTTTTTCCTACTTCGTTACAAGCTATTTGCCATTGCTGAGTCGACATCACAGTAACCTGACGCTTACCCGGACGACCAAAGATGTCGTTTTCAACACCTTTGGCTTGAGTCACTTGAGCTTGTTCAGCCGTAATCATTTGACCGCGTTTTTCAGTTTTAAATGCAATACCAATTAATGAAGCCATGATAATTCCTTTTATCTATTTAAGATGAATTAGTGGTGACTATAGACCTTTCTTTATCAAGTATTGATAAGGTGTAGATTCTGTTTGGCTGGCAACTAAAGTGTGATCCATAAACTCACAAAAGCTTGGAATGTCACGTGTAGTCGCTGGGTCGTCAGCAATGATAAGTAAAGTTTCGCCGTCGTTCATGCGTCTTACTGATTTGCGTACCATCATCACAGGCTCTGGGCATCTTAAGCCTAAAGCGTCGAGTTGGTGTTGTGCAGCGTTAAATAGGTCGTTCATATTTCCTCAGCCGAACGATTAAACAGAAGTGGCTAATATTACTCCAGCGCTTAGGTTTATCCAAGCGGCAGCTACTAATTTGTGAGCTGGCATCATTTCAGTTTTGAGTATGTTCCACGTGGAACATACTCAAAGTCACTTAAGCTGTTAGCGGGGCAAACTGCGCTTTTAGTTGTTGTTTAAGATCTTCTGGCGCAAGCTCGAGATCAAGCCCTCTGCGTCCACCGCTAATAAACATCTTATCCAGTTGGCTAGCAGACTGATCGATAACCGTTGTTAGCAATTTCTTTTGTCCTAATGGACTAACGCCACCAAGTACATAACCTGAGCTGCGTTGAACTTCAATTGCTTCTGCCATAACTGCCTTTTTAGCTTTGGCTGCTTTTGCGATTAATTTCATACTGAGCTTTTCTGCTACAGGAATAATCGCGACTGCGAGTTGCTTACCATCAAGTTTCACGACTAAGGTTTTAAATACCAACTCAGGTGCAACACCTATTTTTTCCGCCGCCTCTAAACCATAAGCTTGGCAAGATGGGTCATGTTGATACTCATGTACTTGATGGGAAATCTTGTTTTTTACAAGTAGGTCTATTGCTGGAGTCATGACTTAACGTGTTCCGTATAAAAAGCTAATCTGAATTATAGTGATCTTTTCACAAGCAAACTGGTTATACCGTGATATATCCCGAGTTATAAAGCAGACATTATTACTTTAAATATTTTTACTCGTTTCGGATTAGGGAATAATTTCGAAACAATTGGTCCAATTGTGATATGTTACTAAATTAGTTAACATTGATGTGTTTTTATACTTTTGACTTAAAGGGAATTTGAGTTGACATGGAAGGTCGTGAACAGACGGCTAGGATCGGTTTTTGGGGTAAACTCCAAAGTATCGCACTCACTGCTGTCGCTGTGATGTTATGGGTCGGGCAATGGAATGATACGAAAGAAGCAGTCAATTCTGCGTATGAATCTTTTGTTGCACACTGGACTAATGATATTGAATACAAGCAAATTTCGCATTTGCATGTGGGCCAAACCAAAGCCTACGTGACGAGTTTGTTTGGTACTCCACATGTATCGAAGCGTTCGTCTTTAGATTCTGACGTCTATTTTTTTTATTATGGTCATCCTAAATATCAATTAACTTTGGCGATAAAAGATCAACGTTTATCAGGATACGCCATTGTGGGTTTAAAACCTGATTTTCAAGCGGCCATTCCATACCTCAATCAAACACTCCTTTCCGATAATTTAGCGTCTTACTTTTTGGGAGTAGATAGCTACTTTTCTGATGCGAATAATCTTGAATATTATGCTGAAGCACATGACCTAGGTAAAAGCGTTATGTTTTACAGCTTAATACTTGGTGCGGTTAATTATGGAAGTTTAAGCAGCCAAGATGTAGCGGCAATTGCTCAGTTAAATGCGCAGCTTGATAGAGGCGTTGATGATATTAGTAGAGCTTTAGAGGCAAGTCGTAAACTTGAACCTAACTATTTTGCAGTTACAGAGTTGGCTCCCCAAGTGATGATTGAAGCCCTGTTAACTCACTTTGAATATAAGACGCTATTGAAGAGCCAATAACCTTTAAGAATTAACTATTTCAAGGACGAAGTATGCACTTAAAACTTACCAGCTTGTTTTTAGGTTGGGCATTACTATCTGGTTGCCAGACAACTGCCAAAGTACCTAATTGGTATCTTAACCCTATAGCGGCGAATGAAACACAATTGGTGGCGGTAGGGCAAGGTTCAAGTCTTGAAAACGCAAAGCAAAAAGCTATAAGTGCGGTTAACCAACAATTATGGACTCAGGTTCAATCGACTGGCTTGAGCCGAAATATTGCCAATGACATTAATGGTCGAGAGCATTATCAGCAGTTAAATGATTTTAGCGTTAACACCCAAACCTCAGCTCTTATATTAAGTGGTGTGAGCTTCACTAAAGCCGAGCAAAGTGGCGATACTTTTTATGTTGAAGCCAGTGTTAATAAGGCAACGATTAAGTCTCAACTACGTGCCGATATTGCACAGTACAATGCTGCAGCTCAATTTGAGTTAGACAGATTAGCGCAAACCGATCCACTAGTGTGGTGGCTAAAAAACAATAATACAGCAGAGCTCGAAGCTAAAATGGCCAGCCGTCAATCAATGCTTTATGCACTGTCTCCCGCTGAAAAGCAGAAGGTGACAGCTAACGTTATTCCCGCGCTTAAAGCAAAAGTTGTCGATGTTCATTCAGGTTTGAAAGTTGCGGTCTTGGCTGAGCCTAGTGATAAGTGGATGAGTGAAGCAGTTACCCACTATTTGAACCAGAATAAAATCAGTGTTGTTAAGCATGGTGGTGAGGCTCACAGTCATGAGTTAGTGCTTGATAGTGATTGGCGCAAAAATTATGTCGCTGACATCTACATTTCTACGGTTCAGGTAAATATTACCGTTAAAAATCAACAGCAACTAGTTATCGCCAGCAATGAGATTATTGCCAACGCTAACTCAGTAACCAGCTTTGAACGTGCTGATGAAGGCGCGTCACGTCATTTCTCTGCCAAGTTAAAAGCACAGAATTTTTGGGGAGCCTTAGGGCTTTAAATATTTTTCTAACAATATATGGATATTGGTATGTTAAAAAAATCTTTTATAACGCTAGCAATGCTCACAGCTGTCACGGGATGTAATAGCACTGGGCCAAATGTCTGTTCCGCGTCTTCGCGAATAGAGCTGCCAGATAGTAGTCACATGGTGAAAGGAACAGCGAGCACTAAGGTCGTTATTTTTGAACCAGACTTAAAAGTGGATACATCGACAGCGAAAAGTATTACCGCCTCATTCGATCAATCATTGAGAAAGCAGATTAATAAAACAGGTTCGCAAATTGTGGATCGAAGTTTAGCTAAAAAGCTGAAACCAGAATTAGAAATTGCTGAGGCAAGCGGTCGATATAGTAGTGAAGGTGTTCCTATTGCTGATTTTGCTATTTTTACCGATATTGGTGTAGCGCATTTCTCGCGTGAATTTAAAGGCGCCCATGTTGCTTATGACCCTATTGAAGATAAGAGAGTTAGGGTTGCTCCTGCGTGCCACTTTGAGGCTAAAATCGAGGCGAGCACCAGAGCTGTTTCACTTCCTGACATGATCACCATGGATCAAATAGAGTTCGCTGGAGATACGACTTACTCTTATGACACTTCTAATTCGCGTTGCCCAATCTCGCAAGATCAAATCAATAGCATGATTGCGAATGCAGCCAAATATTCAGTTACCCGTAATGACGATTTAAAAAATTTACTCGCACCGAGGGCCAGTATTGTCGAGATGCGTCAATGCGATGTAGGCACTATGGTTCGTATTGATATGGGGAGCAATCAAGGTGTTGAGCCTGAGTGGGAAGTAGATTTTATTTCTCATGAAAAAGTGACTAACTATGCCGGAGAGATTGAAGTTGAAACCCGTGGCTACGGTGAAGGTGAGGTTATTAATAATGCTGAACACGGCATTAAGCCAAATCACTCATGGGTCATGATCGATAGCGATATGGCTGGACTAGTAAAACGGGGAGATACGGTAAAGGTAAAATTTGAAGATACTTGTAATAGCATGTCTATTTTCGCAAGCCTTTGTCACAAAACATCAGAATCACTATCAGAAACATTTAGCTTTTAAGGGAATAAAATGAAAAAAGTATTAGTAGCAACTGCCGTAGTCGCCGTATTAGCCGGTTGTCAAAGCAACGATACCGTCAAGGATGTACAACAAATTGATTGTTTCTACCCTGATGCACCAACAACAGAAGCACCGCGTTGGGTGTGCGATGTTATGCCCACGGGCATTGAAATGGGCGCCGTTGGTTACGCCAAAAAGAGTGTAGCAGGACTAAACATTATGCGTGATGTGGCGACCAACGATGCAAGAGCTCGATTGGCACAGCAATTTGAGACCAATGTTAATACGCTATTTAAGCAAGCAACAACCGCTAATATTGCTTCATCATCTACAGATGGAGTATCGGAAGAGGTAAATGAATACCTTGAGTCTGTGATTAAAAACGTAACTAGTCGCACTCTGTCTAATAGCAAAGTGATTGTGACTCAGCGTAGCCCCGGTGGCGGACTTTATACGTTAGTAGGCATGGATAAAGCCACTTACGATGAGAATATTGCCAAAGTCGTAGCAGCAGCGGGTAACAAGGACCCAGAACTTTGGAATAAGTTTAATAGCAAAAAAGCGGCGGAAGAATTAGACGCGGCACTGTCGTCATTACAAAAGCTGTAACGATTTGCTAAAGGAGGGGGGAGTTCCCCTCCAACTTAGTCTATTTCTATTAGAAGGGATTCAAAATGAAAACTCGTTTAACAGGCTTAATGGCCTGCTTATTATTGAGTATGCCATCGGCGAATGCTGTTGGTAGATTTGCAGAAATTGATGCAGTAATGGACAACAGTTTTAGTGAACAGCAAACAGAAAAGGAGTATCAAGACTTTGTGTTCGCATACATGGCTAAATATGAGCACTGGCGCGTTGAGTACCTCAAAGATTTTGATAAATACCGCGCCGAAATTATCCAAAAATGGGGTGTCGGTGATGTATCACAGCCCCATAAAAATGTTGAGTACTCTGCGGAACAAAACCTTAAAAGCGTAATTGATTATGACAAGGGTGAGCTTACGATTTCTGTTTTAGTCGATAAAAACTTATCTGACGAAGCTGCTAAGGCTGAAGTAACTAAACAGGTTAACCAGCTAGCTGTTAAAGGTGATTCCACAGCAGCAAAAGCTCTTTCAAGTGCACAGCCACAAACGCAAGCACAGATAAAAGTCATTGAGGTTGAGTTTTCTGCTGAGAATGAAAAGCAGGCTAAGCAGGTTATTATTGAGCAAACAAAAGCGCAATTAACAGAAATTGATAAAGAATCTGATAAAGCGCAGCTCGCTAAAAATGACAGCCTTTCAGTTGATCTTATTGAGCAAGTTTCTATACAAAAAAAGAAAAAGCTCCTTGCTGGTGCCAAGCAAAGACTTGAGAACGTAGCTGAAGATTATGAGCAGCATCGCCAGCAAGAAAAAGCGCAATTAACTGAAAAGAAAATAGTCGAATATAAGGTCGCACTAGCTAAAAATGGTTTGAGTTCTCGTGCTAATGCGGTGGTCAACTTTGCCCAAACTGAGGGTGACAGATGGCAAGTTTCATCGGCGCTTATTATGGCTGTGATCCATTCAGAGTCGAGCTTTGACCCTAAAGCGACATCGCCGATCCCTGCATATGGCCTAATGCAAATTGTCCCGACTACAGCAGGTTATGACGTTAATCAAATCGTCAGGAAAAAAAGCGAGCCTATGTCATCTGGTGAACTTTATACCCCAAATATTAATGTTGAAACCGGTGCGGCCTACCTAAATATCTTGAATAAGCGCTATTTAAAGTCGATAGAAAATGACGAGAGTCGTTTGTATTGTGTGATTGCTGCATACAATACCGGAGCTGGTAATGTAGCAAAGGCCTTTAATGCTGATGGTGCACGTAATATCCGTAAGGCATCTAAAGTTATTAATAAAATGAGCCCTGATGAAGTGTACCAACATTTATTAACTAATTTGCCTTACGATGAGACTAAGCATTACTTGAAAAAGGTAAGTAGTCGAATCGAGCTGTATCAAAATAAGCTTTAATATCTTTGTGCATTACAACATGAAAAAAGCCAGCTTACGCTGGCTTTTTTGTGTCTATCAAGCTTGGTTTGTGAGATGTAAATTAAGCTTATGGACGCTCAAATATCGTCGCAATACCTTGGCCTAGACCAATACACATAGTCGCTAGGCCATACTTAGCATCTTTGGCTTCCATAAGGTTTATCAAGGTCGTTGAGATACGAGTACCCGAACAGCCAAGTGGATGACCAAGTGCAATTGCACCACCATTTAGGTTAACTTTTTCGTCAACCACATCCATTAGGCCTAAGTCTTTTACACATGGCAGCGATTGTGCTGCGAAGGCTTCGTTAAGTTCGATAACGTCTAGGTCATCAACCGTTAGGCCTGCACGTTTAAGTGCTTTTTGGGTTGCAGGTACTGGCCCATAACCCATAATTGCCGCATCACAGCCAGCAATCGCCATTGAGCGAATGCGCGCGCGAATAGGTAGACCTAGCTCTTTAGCTTTTTCTTCTTCCATGACTAGCATGGCAGATGCGCCATCTGATAGTGCTGAAGAGGTACCAGCGGTAACTGTACCGTTTGCTGGGTCAAAAGCAGGGCGTAAACCAGACAGTGATTCCATTGATGTTTCAGGGCGGATCACTTCATCATGATCAACTTTAATCAGCGCGCCATCGGCGTCGTGACCTTCAATTGCTACAATCTCATTAGCAAAGCGACCTTCAACAGTTGCAGCATGCGCACGCTGGTGTGAACGCACTGCAAAAGCATCTTGTTGTTCACGAGTGATACCGTGCATCTTGCCGAGCATTTCTGCGGTTAGACCCATCATGCCAGAGGCTTTAGCCACGTTGTTAGCAAGACCTGGGTGGAAATCGACACCATGGTTCATCGGTACATGGCCCATATGTTCAACACCACCAACGATAAAGGTGTCGCCTTGGCCTGTCATAATGGCTCGTGCGGCTTGGTGTAGTGCATCCATAGATGAGCCACATAAACGGTTAACGGTAACCGCGCCAACTTGCTTCGGAATACCTGCTAGCAAAGCAGCGTTACGGGCAATATTAAAACCTTGCTCGAGTGTTTGCTGCACACAACCCCACATCACATCTTCGATGGTGTTTGGATCAAGCTTTGGGTTGCGCTCAAGTAGTGCTTTCATCAGTTCTGCAGATAGGGTTTCTGCACGTACATTTCTAAATACACCAGCCTTTGAGCGGCCCATTGGCGTACGGATACAATCTACGATAACGGCGTTTTTCATTGTTTTAATCCTTTCTGCTTAAGCCTGCTGGTAGTAGCTGCCATTGTTGGCGGCAAGTTCGCGCATAGTGTCGGTGACTTGGTATAGACCACCTAAGTGAGCGTATTTGTCGGCAAGCGCCACAAAGTTAGCCACACCTATAGTATCTAGGTAACGGAATACACCGCCTCTAAATGGTGGGAAGCCAAGGCCGTAAACTAGGCCCATGTCAGCTTCAGCAGGTGAAGCGATAATTCCTTCTTCAAGACAACGCACTGTCTCGATAATCATTGGGATCATAGTGCGGGCAATGATCTCATCTGATTCAAAAGCTTTTTGCTCGCCAAACTCGGCTTGCAGTAACTCGTAGCTAGTTGGGTCTAAATCTTTCTTTGGCTTGCCGCGACGATCTACTGAATATTGGTAGAAGCCTTTACTATTCTTCTGACCAAATCGCTCTGCTGCAAACATCACATCAATAGCATCTTTGCTTGATTTACCCATGCGATCAGGGAAGCCTTCGGCCATTACTGCTTGCGCGTGATGACCAGTATCTAAACCAACCACATCGAGTAGGTAAGCAGGGCCCATTGGCCAGCCAAACTGCTTTTCCATTACTTTATCGATAGCCGCAAAATCAGCGCCATCTGCTAGTAGGCCGCTAAAGCCTGCAAAGTAAGGGAAGAGTACCCGGTTGACGAAAAAGCCTGGGCAGTCATTTACCACGATTGGCGTTTTGCCCATCTTGCTGGCGTAAGCCACTACTGAGGCGATAGTTTCGTCTGAGCTGTTTTCACCACGGATCACTTCGACCAATGGCATTTTGTGCACAGGATTAAAGAAGTGCATACCACAGAAGCGTTCGGGCTTTTTAAGGCTCTTAGCTAATAGGTTGATTGAAATCGTTGAGGTGTTAGAGGTGATGATGGCATCTTCACTGACATGCTGTTCAACTTCTGCAAGCACCATAGATTTTACTTTTGGATGCTCAACAACAGCTTCTACCACTACGTCGGCATCTTTAACCGGTGCGTAGTCGAGTGCTGGTGTGATGCTATTCAGTACCGCTGCCATTTTGGCTGGATTAGAACGACCACGTTTAACTTGAGCCGTTAGCAATTTAGCCGCTTCACCCAAACCTAAATCAAGGGCTGGTTGAGCGATATCCTTCATCACAATTGGCGTGCCTTTGCTGGCACTTTGATAAGCAATACCGCCACCCATAATTCCAGCGCCTAATACCGCAGCTGAGCTTACAGGTTTGGCTAGCTTGCCAGCTTTCTTGGCTTTGCCTTTTACGAGCTGGTCATTTAAGAAAATACCAATTAACGCTTGGGCTACTTCTGTTTTAGCCAGCTTTACAAATGCTTGATGCTCGATTTGTAGTGCTTCTGCGCGGCCACATTGTGCAGCTTGTTCAATAACACTAATTACTGCCATAGGTGCAGGGTAATGTTTACCGGCAATTTTAAATACCATGCCTTTAGCGGTTGCAAAAGACATCATGGCTTCAAGTTTAGGCAGTGTCAGTGGCGCTTGCTTCTTAGCGCGGCGAGTTTGCCAATCTAGCTTTTCTGCTAGGGCATCATTCAGCATTTTTAACGCTGCAGACTTGAGGTGCTCTGGCGCTACTACCGCGTCAATTGCACCTACTTTAAGTGCAGCGTCTGGGCGTTGATCTTTACCTGAGGTGATCCACTCTAGTGCATTGTCGGTACCAATCACACGCGGTAAACGAACTGTGCCACCAAAGCCTGGGATAATACCTAACTTAGTTTCAGGTAGACCTATGCGAGCTGTGGTGTCTGCGATACGGAAGTCTGTAGCAAGAATGGTTTCGCAACCGCCGCCTAACGCAAAACCGTTAATCGCTGACAATGTTGGAAAAGGTAAGTCTTCTAACTTGTTAAATACATCATTGGCTTGCTCAATCCAAGACTGTAAAACAGTATCGTCTTCAGCAAAAAGCCCTAGAAATTCGGTGATGTCAGCACCAACGATAAAGGCATCTTTGGCTGAGCTAAGCATTAACGCTTTAATACTAGAATCTTGTTGAATGCTATCGAGTGCAGCATTGAGTGAGTCGAGGGTTGCTCGGTCTAACTTATTTACTGAGCCTTGTGCGTTAAAACACAAGTGCGCGATATTATTTTCGAGTAACTCAACCTCAATTGTAGGGCTTTGGTAGATCATTGCTTGCTTCCTTTTAGCTTAGGTTCACTATCCAGATCATTAATGATTTTATTGTCCGAATGTAACCTTCTTTGTCACAGCAGCCTAGGCCATCATTTGACCAGTTGCTATTCAGTGTGCGACTAATCACAAAAAATTACAACACCCAATTTAAACGGTCGTTTAGTTATTTTTATTCCTTATTAGTAGATCAAATAAAATCATACGCTTATAGCAAAAAAATTGATGTTTATATTTTATCTTTGCTCGCAAGAGTTTAGCCGCTTTAGCGAATAATGTGTTTGAAGAAAAATTTTAATTGTCTATGTGTTAGACTGGGTCGATGTCGAAAATTTGGCTAAATAATAACAATAGGGTAACCCTCATGGAACAGTTAGCGCATCTGTATCACGACCATCTTCAAGTACTTAATCGTCGTGTTAGCGAAATCACTTCCCGCGAAAATTTATCAGGCTTAGTCATCCACTCAGGTCAGCCACACAGACAATTTTTAGATGATTTAGATTATCCATTTAAAGTGAATCCACACTTTAAAGCTTGGTTACCAGTAACTGATAATCCAAACTCTTGGTTGGTGGTTAACGGTACTGATAAACCACTATTAATATTTTATCGCCCAGTTGATTTTTGGCATAAAGTGTCGGCAGAACCAACTGAATATTGGTCTGAACATGTCGATATTAAGTTTTTAACTAAGGCTGACAAAGTTGCCGAGTATCTGCCTAAAGATATTGAAAACTGGGCTTATATTGGTGAGCATTTAGATGTTGCCGACGTACTTGGCTTTACTTCTCGCAATCCAGATTCTGTTCTAAGTTACCTTAACTATCACCGCGCTACCAAAACTGACTATGAGTTGGTGTGTATGCGTCAATCAAACGCAATAGCAGTGACCGGGCATCAGGCGGCCAAGACTGCTTTTTATAATGGTGCAAGTGAGTTTGAGATCCTACAGGTGTATTTGTCTGCTGTGTCGCAAGGCGAGAACCAAGTTCCTTACGGCAGCATTGTTGCGCTTAATGAAAACGCAGCGATTTTGCACTACACGGCACTCGAGCAAAAATCGCCAGCTCAACGTCGTTCATTCTTAATTGACGCCGGTGCTAATTTTAACGGTTATGCATCTGATATCACCCGTAGCTATGCATTCGAGAAGAATATTTTCGATGATTTGATTACTGCGATGGATAATTTGCAGCTACAGATCATCAATATGATGAAGCCAGGTGTGAGCTATGTGCAATTGCACGTCGAAACTCATTATAAGTTAGCGCAGATCTTGTTGGATTTTGATATTGTCAGCGGCGATGTGCAGGGGCTGGTTGAGCAGGGCATAACTAGCGTCTTTTTCCCGCACGGTTTAGGTCATATGTTGGGGATTCAAGTCCATGATATGGGCGGTTTTCTAGCTGATGATAAAGGCACTCATATTGCTTCACCAGAGGCACATCCTTTCTTACGCTGTACGCGTGAGTTAGATGTAAATCAGGTGCTGACAATTGAGCCGGGTGTTTACATTATTGATTCACTATTAGCGGGCTTAAAGCAAGATAAGCGTCAAGCGCAAGTTAACTGGAATACCGTTGATATCTTACGCCCATTTGGTGGTATTCGTATTGAAGATAATGTGATTATTCATGGTGATCGAGTTGAGAATATGACTCGAGATTTAGGTTTAAATCGCTAACTATTTAGCTGTATTTGAGCGATAAACTTTTATTTATTGAGAAAACGATTTTGAGTGAAAGTTATCTCATTCCAGCGGCTGATTTACTGATAGAAGAAGAGATAAAGCATAGTCGCTTTATCTCTTTTCTGTTTCATTGTCAGTCGCTTGAAGATTTGAAGTGTGTACTTACCAACTTAAAGGTGGAATATCCTGGAGCTAACCATTATTGCTATGCTTTTGTTGCTGGTGCGCCAAGCGACAGCATTAATATAGGTTCAAGTGACGATGGTGAACCTTCTGGTAGTGCTGGTCGGCCAATGTTAGCGGCATTGCAAGGTGCCAATATTGGTGAGTTAGGTGCCATAGTTATTCGTTATTTTGGCGGCACAAAACTCGGTGTGGGCGGGTTAGTTCGGGCATATAGCTCTGGAATTAAACAAGCTATCCCACAACTTGAAACGCAGTTAAAACAGATCCGCTATCCGGCAACGTTAGTGTGTGATTACCATCAACTCAAAGATGTAGAGCATTTATTGGCTCAATTTGATGTATTGATAGAAGATAAACAGTTTAGCGACAACGTCGTTATTCAATTTGCGATACCAAAAGCGTTTAAGGCGCAGCTAAATATTGATTTGGCGACTATGAGTAAAGGCCAGTTAAAGGCGATATACGCCGAATAGTAACTTGCAGCTTATTGCCAGCAATTGAAGCGATAAATTTAATAAACTAAGAGTGTTAAGTGCGCGTTAGCTGAACGCGGGTAATGGGAATCAATGCAATATCGAACAATTATAAGAATTACCGGCCTGTTAATGGGGCTGTTTTCTTTATCTTTACTTCCACCGGCGGTCGTTGCTGTTATCTATAAAGATGGCGGCGGCATGGCGTTTATTCAGGCATTTGTATTGTGCTTGATTTTAGGTTTTACGCTTTGGTATCCCAACCGTGCACACCGTAAAGATCTACGCACCAGAGAAGGTTTTTTGCTGGTGGTACTATTTTGGGTGGTACTAGGTTCTATTGGTGCGGTGCCATTTATTTTCTCCGGTCAGCCATCGCTGAGCTTAACAGATAGTTTTTTTGAATCCTTCTCCGCGCTTACTACTACAGGTGCCACGGTTATTGTTGGTCTAGACAGTCTACCTAAAGCGATTTTGTTTTATCGACATTTGCTGCAATGGCTAGGCGGTATGGGGATTATTGTATTGGCGGTGGCGATTTTGCCGGTGCTTGGTGTCGGTGGTATGCAGCTGTATAGGGCAGAAATGCCGGGGCCAGTGAAAGACAGTAAGATGACCCCGAGGATCGCCGAAACCGCTAAAGCGCTTTGGTATATCTATTTGGCGCTAACGGTGGCGTGTGCTGTCGCTTATTGGCTAGCGGGTATGGATGTGTTTGATGCGATTTGTCACTCATTCTCCACCATTGCCATTGGTGGTTTCTCTACCCATGATGCCAGTATGGGCTACTTTGACAGCCCGACAATCAACATGATTTGTGTGGTGTTTTTATTAATTGCCGCGCTTAACTTTAGCCTGCATTTTGCAGCATTCTCTCGCCGCGGCATTAACCTTAGAGTCTACTTTAGAGACGCTGAGTTTAAGGTGTTAATTGCTATTCAGTTGGTGCTAACCGCAATCTGTTTCGCAACGTTATACGGCTCTGGTATTTACGACTCAGCCGAAGAAACCTTTGATTATGCACTGTTCCAGGCGGTTTCTATCTCTACAACTGCAGGATTTGGTACTGAGAGTTTCCATGCTTGGCCGCTGTTTTTGCCAATCCTACTTATCTTCTCTAGTTTTATTGGTGGTAGTGGTGGTTCAACTGCTGGTGGTATTAAAGTTATTCGAGTGATTTTGTTGTTACTACAAGGTTCGCGTGAACTTAAGCGTTTAGTACATCCTCGTGGTATGTTCTCTATTCGTATTAGTGGTAACGCACTGCCTGACAGGGTGATTGATGCTGTGTGGGGCTTCTTCTCAGCTTATGCCTTAGTGTTTGTGGTTTGTATGCTTATTTTAATGGCGCAAGGCATGGATGCGATTACCGCCTTTAGTGCTACAGCAGCTTGTTTAAATAACTTAGGCCCTGGACTTGGTGAAGTCGCCAGTAACTATGCCAGTATTGGCGATGGTGAAAAGTGGGTGCTATTGTTTGCCATGCTATTTGGTCGTTTAGAAGTATTTACGCTATTAATTTTGTTTACGCCGACCTTTTGGAAAAACTAAATTAGTGTAAAGATACTTACTAGGAGACTAGAGCTAAGCTAGCGTTAATTATTCGTAAGTATATTAATGAACGCTTGGCCTACGGCTTTATGTTGCGCCTAGTAAGACCTAAGTGATAATCGGAAAATCGTAGGAAGTTAATGAGCAATACACTAATAATTTATTCGACGGTTGATGGTCAAACCAAAGCGATTTGTGAGCAAATCAAGAAGATTAACCAAGAGCAAAACGCCACGGTAACTATGGCTTCAGTTGATGAAGCCGATAAGCTCGGCTTGGCGCAATTTGATAAAATCTTGGTGGCGGCAAGTATTCGCTATGGTAAACATAGACCCGAACTTTATCAGTTTATTAATCGTCATCATGCGGTGTTAAATGCCAAGCAAAACGCCTTTTTTACCGTTAATGTTGTGGCACGTAAACCTGAGAAAAACACCCCGGAAACTAACCCATATATGAAGAAGTTTTTAGAGCTCTCTTTATGGCAGCCGCAACAGTTGGCGGTATTTGCGGGTAAGATTGATTACCCTAAATATCGACTATTCGACAAGGTGATGATCCGCTTTATTATGTGGATGACCAAAGGCCCAACAGACACTAGTGGTACCTTTGAATTTACCGATTGGAACAAGGTTGATGAGTTTGGCCGCGCATTTGCCGAACGTTAAAATTTGCCACCATTTGGCATAAGTAAAACTAAAAAAGCCTGCGATTAAGCAGGCTTTTTGTTATCTAAGCGTCTAGGCGCAATACTTGCGATGCAGTATTGAAATAACTTCGGTAACTTGCTCATTTTTGAGGGTGTAATAAACCACTTGTGAGCTTTTTCGGGTAGCAACTAAATCTTCAGAGCGCAGAACCGCTAAGTGTTGCGAGAGCGCTGATTGGCTGAGAGGCACGGTTTTATTAAGCTCAGTAACACTTAACTCTTTATCTAATAATAAGCACAGGATCATTAATCGATATGGGTTTGCGATAGCTTTAAGCCATTTGGCTGCGCTTTCGGCATTGGTCACCATTGCACTGGCATCGATTTCTTTTTGCATACGATACTTAACTCCATCGCCTTTAATTAGTTTATTCTAATTGAGTTGAACTGCCATAACAATATACTTATGGTTTCTCATTCTCACAATTTTTGATGTTGATAATATGAGCTACACCTAAATTGTGACCCATTAACCTTTAAAAAGTATTAATTGCTGCAACAATGCAGTTAAACAACAAATTCTCTATTGGGATAAAGATGAAATCTGTTCTGGTACTCTATTATTCACGCGGCGGCCATACTGCCAGAATCAGTCGCGCCGTTGCTGAGCATCTCGCTGCGACTGGTCATCAGTGCGATATGATGCACATTAACGAAGCTAAAGCCGAAGGCATTGATTGGGCTAAGTACGATGTTGTAGCACTGGGTGCTTGCGTGCTTTATGGCACGTATCATAAGTCAGTATTTGAGTTTGTTGCTGAACATCAAGCACAGTTAAGTGCAAAACCTGCGAGCTTTTTCAGTGTTAACGTTGTCGCTCGCAATCCAGCTAAGCGCGTTCCTGAAAACAATAAATATCTACAGAAGTTTATTGAGTTATCTGCGTGGAAACCTAACGATGTAAAAGTGATTGCAGGTAAGGTGGATTATCCATCTTGGCGTTGGTATGACAGAATGATGATCCAATTGATCATGAAGATCACCGACGGCCCAACTGATCCTAAAGCAGTGATTGATTACACCGACTGGGAAGACGTAAAAGTTTACGCCGAGCATTTGGTTAGTTTAGCTAAATAAGCGTACCAATCAAAAAGCCGCACTTGATGCGGCTTTTTTGTATCTGACAATCAGGTTTATACTGAATTAGTACTTCCAAAAGCTTGGGTGGAACAATACAGCCACCGTTAAAATCTCTAGGCGGCCAAGCAGCATTCCTATTGCTAAAGCCCATTTAGCTACATCAGGTAGAGTTGAAAAGTTACCAGCAGGGCCAATTGTGCCGCCAAGTCCCGGGCCAACATTGGTTACCGCGGTAATCGCTCCGGTAAAACTGGTAACCGGATCTAAACCAGTTAACACCAATACAATCGATAGCAGCACTATGACCATGACAAACAGCAGAATAAAGGTCACTAAAGAGCGCACGATATCTTCTTTAATGACGCGTTTGTTGTAACGCTCTTTAAATACACCATTGGGGTGAAACTGCTGCTTAAGCTGCTCACGCATGATCACGCCAGCAATTTGAAAGCGGAAAATTTTGATGCCGCCAGATGTCGAGCCTGAGCAACTGCCGACAAACATTAAAAAGAGAAAGGCAATATTAGCCAAAGCGCCCCAAGCCGTGTAGTCGGTGAGGCCATAACCGGTCGTTGTTACGACTGAGACGACATTAAAGCTGGCAAGGCGCAGTGCATCGAGCGGAGCTATTTCTCTGCTACTCCATAGCCATAAGGCCAGTGAGCAGGAAACAAAAATAACGAACTTTAAAAAGCCTTTTACTTGCGCATCGTTCCACACTTTTACCGAGCGCTGCTGCACCATATATACAAACATTAACAGAGGTAAGCCGCCAGCCAGCATAAATGTGGTGCCAACCCAGTGAGCCTCATTTGAAAAGGCAGCCATTGATTTATCTGAAGTTGAGTAGCCCCCCGTTGAAAGGGTTGTCATAGCGTGGTTAATGGCTTCAAACCAATTCATACCGCTATTGTGATACGCCAAAAAGCATAAAAAGGTTAGTAGGCAATAAACGATAAATAGATTTTTGGCCATGTGCTGCGTACGAGGAGTGGTTTTGTCACTCCAGTCCGATGATTCGGTTCTAAATAAACGCATACCACCGACGTTTAAAAAAGGTAGCACTGCCACAGCCATAACTATAAAACCAATACCGCCCATCCATTGTAGTAATGAGCGCCAAATTAAAATGCTGTGATCCATAGTATCTAGGCCAGACAATACAGTGGAGCCTGTAGTGGTGATCCCTGACATGGTTTCAAAGAAAGCGTCGGTATAGTTAATGCCGTGGTACAAGGTGAAAGGCATTGCTGCGAACAGGCTTACGATCAGCCAAGTTAGGCTAGTAAGCAGAAACATGTCACGGATATTGAGATGCAAGCCGCTGTTTTGGCCTTGATGCATACAGAAGCTTGCTGCGCTGCCTGCGACTAACGAGGAGATCATAAATGCAGCAACAGTTTCTTCGCCGTAGTAGAGGGCAAAGGCGCCGGGAATTAACATAAACACTGTGAGTGTTGATAAGAAAATGCCCAGAATAAACAGCAGAGGACGATAGTTCAGCATAATAGGTTATACCAATCTAAGTGAGAAGACGCTCAGTGATGAGCCTTTCCTGTAGTTCGGTCGCTAATATTATGTTTGTCCCCTTTTTAATCTTATTTAGCAGACTAAAAAGGGGCAATATTAAGCTTTGATACACCAAGGCGCTTTAAAAGAAGAACGCACTCGGTTGGAACAGTTTTTCTACTTCGCCGATAAACTTCTTATTCACCAAGAAGAGAATGACGTGGTCACCTTGTTCGATAACCGTTTTATCGTGCGCCATGAGTACTTCTTCATCTCGCACGATGGCACCAATAGTTGTACCTGGTGGTAGCTTGATTTCACTAATCTGCTTACCAACAACTTTAGACGTATTTGAGTCACCATGAGCAATCGCTTCAATCGCTTCTGCTGCACCGCGACGTAATGAATACACGTTACAAATATCACCTTGGCGAATATGAGTCAGCAGGGCTGAAATGGTTGCTTGCTGTGGTGAAATAGCGATATCAATATTGGCTTCTTGCACAATATCAACATAGGCTTCACGCTGAATAAGCACCATAACTTTTTTAGCGCCCATGCGTTTAGCCAGCAGCGCCGCCATAATATTAGCTTCATCATCGTTAGTGACCGCAATAAACACGTCGGTTTGATCGATATGTTCTTCTAGCAGTAACTCTTGGTCTGATGCGTCACCACAAAATACCGTGGTGTTTTCTAGCTTTTCAGACAGTTCTTCAGCCCGCTCTTGCTTGCGTTCAATCAGTTTGACTGAGTGATTACGTTGCAATTGCTTAGCTAGCCCTAAACCAATATTACCACCGCCAGCGATCATAATATTACGGTAAGAGTTATCTAGCTTTTGCATCTCACTCATTACTGCGCGCACATGGCGGCTATCCGCCACGAAGAATACTTCATCATCGGCTTCAATAATGGTGGTACCGCGCGGCATGATAGGGCGACCTTGTCTAAAGATTGCCGCTACCCGGGTATCAATATTTGGCATGTGTTCTCGCAATGCCGCCAAAGCATTACCTACAAGTGGGCCACCGTAGTATGCGCGCACAGCCACTAAGCTGAGGCGGCCTTCGGCAAACTCTAGCACCTGCAATGCACCTGGGTATTCAACTAAACGGCCAATGTAGGCGGTAACAAGTTGTTCTGGTGCAATAAGCTCATCAATAATAAAGCCGCCACGAGGACGGTTTTCCGCATGCTTGGTTTCGCTGTCGATAAACAGTTTATCGCGCAGGCCGAGATATTGTTCTGAACGAATTCGGGCAATTTTAGTGGGCGTGCCGTAAAGCGAGTAGGCAATTTGGCAGGCTGCCATATTACATTCGTCACTATTGGTTACAGCAATAAGCATGTCAGCGTCTTCTGCGCCCGCTTCTTTTAATACACTTGGGTGAGCGCCGTGACCTACAATTACGCGTAAATCGTATTTATCTTGTAAGGTGCGTAGGCGGTTTTTGTCGCTATCGACAATGGTGATGTCATTGTTTTCGCCAACTAAGTTTTCAGCTAATGTGCCGCCAACTTGTCCTGCACCCAAAATGATAATTTTCATTGCCGTACTAATCCTTCACTAGGCGAGCGTAATAGAAGCCGTCCATGCTGTTTTGCCCTGGAACAATCTGCCAACCAATATCGCTTGAGTTAGCTTGTTCTTCGATAGGAATTAAAGTCGCATCAGGTGTTCTGGCTAAGAATGCGCTGACTTGATCTTTGTTTTCCTGTGGCAAAATCGAACATGTTGCATATAGGAGTGTGCCACCGGGCTTTAACCACTTCCAGCAATGATCGAAAATTTTTGACTGCAGTTGTGCCAATTCTTCGATGTCGTTGTTCTTTCTTAGCCACTTAATATCTGGGTGACGGCGAATAACACCTGTGGCAGAACACGGTGCATCTAGCAAAATGCGGTCGAACTTGTCACCTTGCCACCAAGAGTCGATATCGGCTGCGTCGCCATGCACTAGCTCGGCGTTAAGCGACAACCTATCTAAGTTTTGCTGCACACGCTCAAGACGTTTGGCATCAAAATCTACTGCGACTAGTTTGATTTCTGGTGCTAGCTCTAATAAGTGGCAGCTTTTACCACCCGGCGCTGCACAAGCATCAAGCACAAGCTCATTGCCTTGTGGCGCTAATAAGGTTGCTGCCCACTGCGCAGCGCCATCTTGTACTGATGCGGCACCGGTTTCAAAACCTGGCAGCTGCATAACATCACGCGGGCTGCTCAATAGGATTGAATCTGGGCTATTGCCAGCTTCAGCTTCGATGTCTAACCCAGCTAATGCCTGTAAATAGGTTTCTCTGGTTTGCGATTGTTGGTTGTTGCGTAGCCACATTGGTGGACGCTCGTGGCTTTGCTCAATCACGTTTTGCCAGTTGTCTGGATACGCTTCTTTTAGACGCTTAATGATCCATGCTGGCGTGTTGTAGGCCAGCGTGTCGTTGTCTGTTGCAAGTGGCTTTTCTTGGCGTTGAATGTTGCGTAAAACACCGTTAACCACTTTAACTAAGCCTTCAAACTTTAACTGACGGCATGCTTCAGCTGTTTCAGAAATCGCCGCGTGGCTTGGAATGCGTGTGAAATACAGCTGGTAGCAACCCACTAGCAAAAGCTGGTGGACAATACGTTGCTTGCCTTTCATCTGCTTGCTCATGCAGTCACTCACTTGCTTATCAAGCTGTGGCAAGTAACGCATTACGCCGTAACAAAGCTCAGCCAGAAGGGCTTTATCTTTGCCGTTATCGAGATTTTTTTGCTGTTCAGGCAAGGCTACAGACAGTGAAATACCTTTTTCTAGCACCTGAAAAACGACCTTGGCGGCCAACGCTCTTAAGTTCATAGCTGATTAAGCCTCTTGATTGTCAGAACTAGCTAGCAAGGTACCAGGTGTAAACCAATCTGCTCTAGAGTTAAGGATATCGGCAACACTGAGCGGTTTTTTACCTGGAAGCTGCATTTGAGTGATGGTTAGCACACCCTCGCCGGTAGCAATGCTAATACCGTTTTTATCGGCAGATAAAATCGTGCCTGGCTGCTTTGTGCTTGTTTCATCGCTAACATGGCTTTGCCATACTTTGATGGTATTGCCTTCATGGTCGTAGTGGCTGACTGGCCAAGGGTTAAACGCACGGATCTCACGCCAAAGTGCGCTAGCCGACTTAGACCAATCTAAACGGGCTTCTTCTTTTGACAGCTTTTCTGCGTAATTAGCTAGCGCTTCATCTTGCTTTTCTGCAGGTAAACGGTCTTCTGCAATAGCTGCCAAAGCTTCAACTAGTGCGCTTGGGCCTTGCTCGGCAAGCTTTTCATAAAGCGTGGCTGAAGTATCAGTATCTTCGATTTTTAGCTGCGTTTTTAGCAGCATGTCACCGGTATCTAAACCGATATCCATTTGCATAATGGTGACGCCAGTTTCGGTATCACCAGCCCATAATGCACGTTGGATAGGTGCTGCGCCGCGCCAGCGAGGTAAAATTGAACCATGTACATTGATGCAGCCTAGACGAGGAGTGTCGAGTACCACTTTCGGTAAGATTAAGCCGTATGCAACTACCACCATGATATCGGCGTTGAGTGCTGCAAGTTCTGCTTGGGCATCTTCGTCACGTAGCGACTTAGGTTGATAAACTGCAATGTCATTTTCAAGCGCTAGCGCTTTCACTGGGCTAGCTTGCAGCTTTTTACCACGGCCAGCAGGTCTATCTGGTTGGGTGTATACCGCAATAACGTTATGCTCTGAATCAATTAGCGCTTGAAGATGGCGTGCAGCAAAGTCTGGCGTTCCTGCAAAAATGACGTTTAATGGTTTCAAAAATTTATCCTTGCTTTGCTTCTAGACGGGCTGCTTTTTCAAGCTTTTGTTTGATGCGTTGACGCTTTAGTGGCGACAGATAGTCGACAAACAATTTGCCTGATAAATGGTCTAGCTCATGTTGCAAACAAATAGCGAATAGTTCATCAGCTTCAAGAGTAAATTCTTGGCCGTGACGATCAAGTGCTTTAATTGTCACAAACTCTGCGCGGTCAACTTTGGCGTATACGCCAGGCACTGACAGACAGCCTTCTTCATTAGTGAATTCGCCACTCTTAGCGATAATCTCAAGATTGATAAACACTTTTGGACGTTCAACGTCATCTTGTAGATCCATCACGATTAATTGGTGGTGATAGTTAACTTGGGTTGCCGCTAAACCTATGCCTTTTTCTTCATACATGGTTTCGAACATATCGTCGATTTGTGTTTGAAGTGCGTCGTTAAACTCTGTAATTGGCTTAGCAACTGTGCGTAATCTTTCGTCTGGAAATTGTAAAACTTTTAGTAAACTCATACCTAAACTCTTAACAAGTCTGTCAAATTTGAGCCAGTTAGTTATACTGACTTTTGCTAATGGCTCAATTTTAGTCGTTAGCGGCATTCAATAACAGCAAAAGCTCTATTTATACTTTAATAAAAGAGCAATTAGCATGGATACCCTGATGAAACGGTTAATATTACTAGCTTCACTTATATTTGGTTGTGCTTCTGCTTTCGCTGACATCTTGACGCTAAAGTCTGGTCATCCTGACTCTTATGTAGTTAAGAAAGGCGATACTTTGTGGGATATATCCGCCGCATTCTTAAATGATCCATGGCGCTGGCCTAAACTGTGGGGCGTTAACCCTCAAGTTGCGAATCCGCATTTAATCTATCCAGGCGATAAATTGACCTTGGTTTTTATTGACGGTGAACCACGCCTTGTTATGAAGCCACATATAAGAAAGACTCCTGCAGGGCGGGTGTCTGCCAAAGATGGCGCTATCCCCGCGATAGATTTATCGTTAATTCAGCCTTATTTGCTGCAAAACCGTGTTGTTGATGCCGATTGGTTTGAGTTGCAGCCGAAAGTGATGGCCGGTGAAAGCTCCTCAAAATTCCATGTCATGTCAGACATTATTTATGTGCAAGGCGAGCTTGCCGTCGGCACTAAACTTGGAGTGTATGCTCAAGGACGCAGCTTTAAAAATAGCGACGGTGAAAACCTTGGTTTAGAGGTCATTCTTTCTGCCTCGGGCAGGGTGGTTGAGTCGGGGGCGGTTTCTAAAGTTAAATTATTAAGTAATTTGCGCGAAACGGAAGCGGGTTATCATGTATTACCTATTGAAGATGATTCGTTGATGTCGGCCTACTTTATGCCGCGAGCTTCGCAGCTTACTGAGCCTGCAACTGTATTGGCTTCAGGTAAAGATACTCGCGCGATGGGTAAATTGGATGTTGTGTACCTCGACAGAGGTGCTAATGATGGCGTGGCAACGGGAGATGTCTTTTCAATTTTTAAAGACGGTAAGGTTGTGGTGATAGATGGTGACGGTACACCAGTACAGCCTTATGAGCGCAATCGATACGAAAAAATTCTCGCTAACTTGTCATCAGATAGCGCGGTTAAAATGCCAGACTTATACCGTGGTGAGCTAATGGTCTTCAAGGTGTTCGATAAAACTAGCATGGGAATTATTTTGGTTAACGAACGCCCAGTGAGAGTGGCTGATAAGCTGACCAGTCCTAATCCGGCTAGCGTCAGTGAATAAATAAGCTAATGTTAAGTTAGTTTATGGTCGGCATTGCGAGCTGCAATGCCGAGAATTCAAGGATGAATTATTAACAATACACTTGTCGATTGGCTAGTTGTATCGGCTACACCGGGACTAGGATCTGCTCGGGTTAAGCAATTACTCAATCATATGGATGTGGCAGAGTTAAAACAAAGGCTAGTGCATGAACCACAAGCGCTACCACTGCCTGAGTCACTTCTAAGAACGCATTTTACTCCTGATCATGCTTTGGTTGAGGCAGCGTTAGCTTGGCAGCAAAAGGCTGATAATCACTATTTGATTTGCCTTGATGATCCTCTTTATCCACCATTACTAAAACAGATCAATGACCCTCCTGCAGTGTTGTTTTTAAAAGGTCACATTAATACGTTACTGTTACCTAGCATTGCCGTTGTAGGTAGTCGTAACGCCACCCTTGGCGGTAAAAAAGTGGCTTATGAATTAAGTGAGCAATTGGCAACTAATGGAATATGTGTAACTAGCGGCATGGCGCTCGGAATCGATGGGGCTGCTCATCAAGCGGCAATCGATAGCGCTAAATCCAGTATTGCGGTGTTAGGCACCGGGATTGAAGTTATTTACCCTAAACGCCATCGCAGTATTTACCATGATATTCAAAACGAAGGTTGTCTATTAGCTGAGTTCTGGCCTGATGTTAAGCCATTCGCCGGCAATTTTCCGAAACGTAACCGCATTATTAGTGGTTTAACTATGGGGACATTAGTGGTTGAGGCGAGTGTAAAAAGTGGTTCGTTAATTACCGCACGCTTAGCTAATGAACAAGGTCGAGAGGTGTTTGCCATTCCGGGAAGTGTACTTAGCGGACAAAGTGAAGGCTGCCACAAATTACTGCGTGAGGGCGCCAAGTTGGTTGAGTCGGTGACAGATATTTTGGAAGAAGTTAACGCTTTATCAAGTTATCACCTTGAAGAATTAAAAGCGTGTCACCATATAGGGGGGGAAAGCGCCTCTGATTTGCCATTTTCCTCGCTGTTAGCTAGTGTAGGCTATGAGACTACGACAATTGATGACGTAGTTGAGCATAGTGGAAAAACCATAGAGCTAGTATTGGAGCAATTGCTTGAACTCGAGCTGCAGGGTTGGATTACTGCAGTCCCTGGTGGTTACATAAGATTAAAGAGGAGCTAGCCATGTTTGATATCCTCATGTATTTATTTGAAAACTATGTTCATAGTGAAGTCGAGCTTCTAGTTGATGAAGACGAACTCACTAAAGAACTTACTCGCGCAGGATTTCACCAAAGTGAAATTATTAAGGCACTGTCTTGGTTAGAGCATTTAGCTGACCTACAAGAAGCGGGCACGCCTTATCTTTGTAATCATGATCAGCATTCATTCCGTATTTACACTAAGGCCGAGATGGAAAAAATCGACGTCGAAAGTCGCGGATTTTTACTGTTTCTAGAGCAAATCAAAGTGTTAAGTGTTGAGACTCGTGAAATGGTTATTGATCGAGTGATGGAAATTGATGAGCCAACACTAAACTTAGATGACTTAAAGTGGGTTATTTTAATGGTGCTATTTAATGCGCCAGGTCATGAATCCGCCTATGAACAGATGGAAGATCTGATCTTTGAGCAGCCAGATGGCCGCCTGCACTCATAGTGTTCATACTTATAAAAAGAAAGGAGGCCTAAGCCTCCTTTTTTGTACATGGATGTACTTATCCCTGAACGCAAGGATTGCGTAAGAAGGGATTTGTGTCTGGCGATAAATGTTCCATACATTTATTCGCATTTCCTCTATCCCTAGAGGTCAGAACATTTATGTCAATTTGCCATGGATGGATACAAATAGGCGCTTATTTAAAACTTCAAATGGTTCTCACCATGAGCTAAATGCTGTGGCTGCAAGTAGTCTCGGTAATCATAGCGTCCTTGTTTGTGTAGTCTTGGCTTAGTGCTAGCCTCTGTGTCATCAAACGCCTCAACTTGCACCGTTAGCCAGTCGGCAAACTGTGCTTGATGTGAGGTTAGCGACTGCATGAGTTGCTCATAGCCCTCAAAGTAGTCAGTCTTTAGATACTGACTTAACTGCACAAAGTCTTGGTGATGGTGCTCGGCTAAAAAGCGAATTGCCATATAGCTCCACTTATAAGTTCTATCTTGGCCATCTTTATATTCGGTGGCAAAAATCTCTTCTAAAGTTGGCGCTTGTTTTATATCTCGCTTAATAACCCGTAGTGCTGACGGATTGTTATCTCCTTTAGACACATACTCTGCTAGACCTTCTGACCACCACACCATTTTGGCTGGGAAGTGGCCAAAACCTGCGTATTTAACAAAGTGGCCATCTAAGTAGTGCACATACTCGTGGTTAAGGTTCCAAACTTTAAACTCTGGCTCAATCCACCATTGGCGATAAGCAAAGAATGTGGCTTGATTGCCAGGTTTTGATGGTGTGCCCTCAATATACATGCCGCCGTTATCGGTATTAATATCGAAAATTAGCTGACCATAAAGGTGGTATTGGCTCCAGTTTTTAAATGCGACCACTCTAAGAGCTGTATTGAAGTCGTTTGGTGTGGGTTTTAGATCTGTTTCTAACAGGCTGTGGAAGCTTGATTCTTGCGAAGTTAGCTTAGTGCAACTCTCTGCCAGCTCTTGCTCGTTTAAATCTTGGGTTAATATAAATAGCGAGTCAGAGCAGTGATGTTCGATTGGCAGAGCTGTTTTTAACTCAGGTATGCGGCAAATATCGCTGTTGGTTTCGCACAGCTCTTGGCCGCCAAATACGTTAACATGAAAGCCTGCAGTGTAGGTGTCTTTCGCTGCATAGCCACGTTCAGCAACATCTGCTTTGGCAATCGCTGCGACGGCGTTATCTATCGCCAGCTCTTGCTCTGTTGGCTGACCATCTTCTGATGATGGCAGTGATAAACGGTATAAGGCTAATGCCCAGTAGGCATTGCTGCGCGGCCAATCGCTACCAAAGCGAATACTGGCAGGGCTTGCTGCAAAATCTAATAATGGCGAATCGAGATCGGCACTAATCAAAACCTTGTTTAGCTCGCCATCCATATCTTTACGGGCTTTGTTGAGTAAGAATCCGTAGGCCTTCAATGTTTCTAATAAACCGTAGTCATTAGTTGAGTTAGCTGGTGATGCTGCAAGTTGTTGTAGTTGAATACCTAGCTGCGGTAGAAGCGGCGTTAAAGCTAATGCTGCATCATTATTTGCGAAGTAACGATACAGGGTTACGGCATATTGCTCTTGCAGGCGAGCTTGACTATCTAACAGGCCTGAGTTTGCCAGTTGTGCCAATGCAGCGGCTAAAGTAGTTATCTCTTTGTCAGTTAGCTCGTCAGTGGGTCCGTAATAACTAAAAGCACGAAAATAGTAGAGGAGTTGATCCGCAGTATCGACATTTTCAGTGGCAGCGAGTGCAATGCTGGCCTGCATAAAGGTATCTGTAGTTAATAGTGGGTTTTGCGCGTTAAATAGATCTGCTTCAGAGGTTGAGCTGATTTGGCTAATAATTTGTGGATCGGCAGTTTGCTGTACAGTGTTACTACAAGCTGAAAGCGTAACCAATAGAGTCGCTATAATTGTAGTAGAGAGCTTCGAGGGTGAGGTCATTGTGATTCCCTAATATTTGTCCTTTATTTTATTGGATACAATATATCATCACCTTTTACTAAATTCTAACATTGGAATATAAAACTTAGCCAATTCCTTGGTAGAATAGCGCGATATAGATGAATTGAGACAATCATGGCGAAAATAGATCAGCAACTGTTTACTACTCACGAGCACGCTCTTGAAAAAGAGTTTGAGCTTTGCCCTAAGTGTGGCTGCGAGTTGTCGGTAAAAAATAGTAAGCACGGTGGTTTTATTGGCTGTAACAATTACCCAAGCTGTGACTATACAAGACCTTTAGTTCAGCATGAGTCGATTGAAACACAAGTGATACAAGGGTCTGTTTGCCCCGACTGCGGCAACGAACTGGCGGTAAAGTCAGGGCGTTTCGGTATTTTTATTGGCTGCACTAATTATCCAGAGTGTCACCATATAGAAAAGCATGACCAAACGAATACAGAAGACGAGATCCCTTGTCCAAAATGTAAAACAGGTCATATAGAACACCGCACTAGCCGCTTTGGTAAATCGTTTTATGCGTGTAGCGCTTATCCTAAGTGCAAATTTTTAGTTAATTATCCACCTAGAGCTGAAACATGTCCTGATTGTGGTTTTGGTATTTTAGTCGAGCGTAAAGGCGCTGCGGGTATGCGTTTAGAGTGTCCTGAAAAGGCCTGTAAGTATAAACGTCCAGTTTAAAGCTGTTGTTTTCGTAAATTACACTGCTTATATAAGATAAAGAGAGACGAATGTTAGAAGTATTACCTGCTGATGTAGCTGACCTAATTGAACAAGGTGGCGTAATCGCCTATCCAACCGAAGCTGTATATGGTTTAGGTTGCGATCCCGATAATAATGATGCCATAGAGCAGTTACTACAGATCAAACAGCGTCCTTGGCAGAAAGGCTTGATTCTAGTGGCCGGTGATTATCAGCAACTCACGCCCTATATTGATGAATCACAATTAACGGCAGAACAATTACAGTTTGCTAAGAGTAAGTGGCCTGGGCCGTTTACTTTTATTATGCCTGTTAAGCCGGGCTTGTCTCAGTTACTCAGTGGTAGTTTTGATTCTATTGCTGTACGGGTTACTGCACATGAAGGTGTAAAAGCACTGTGTGCGGCTATCAACAAACCGATTGTGTCGACCAGTGCAAACTTGTCTGGTCAAGATCCTGCGCTGTCAGCGTTAAGCATAAAACAACAATTTACCGGCATTATTGCGGGTTTAGTTAAAGGTGAGCTAGGAACCCAAGCGTCACCATCAACGATTATTGATGCCAAAACAGGCACCATTTTAAGACAAGGTTAATCAGCCACTATAAAAAGGAATAATATGAGCACACCTGATCCTGCAGTAGTAAAAGCTTTCTTACTCGATCTTCAAAACCGTATTTGTAATGGATTAGAGGCCTTAGACGGCGCAGCAACATTTGCGGAAGACTCTTGGAAGCGTGAAGAGGGCGGCGGTGGACAAAGCCGCGTGCTAACCGGTGGTGCTGTATTTGAACAAGCTGGCGTAAACTTTTCTCATGTTACTGGCGCTTCTATGCCGGCCTCGGCATCGGCGCATCGTCCTGAGCTTGCAGGCCGCAGTTTTGAAGCCATGGGAGTGTCATTAGTTATTCACCCCAATAACCCGCATATACCAACAACCCACGCCAATGTGCGTTTTTTTATTGCTAATAAAGAAGGTGCGGATCCTGTGTGGTGGTTTGGTGGCGGCTTTGACTTAACACCTTACTATCCATACTTAGAAGATGTTGTGCAATGGCACCAAAGTGCAAAATCACTGTGCGAACCATTTGGTGAAGAGGTTTACCCTAAATATAAGCAATGGTGTGATGAATACTTTTGGCTGCCACACCGCAATGAAACTCGCGGCGTAGGTGGCTTGTTCTTTGATGATCTCAACAAGCAAGGTTTTGAACAGAGCTTTGCCTTTATGCAAGCGGTAGGAAATGGTTTCTTAACTGCCTACGCACCAATCGTTGAGCGCCGTAAAGGTACGGCATACGGCGAGCATGAGCGTCAATTCCAGCTTTATCGTCGAGGTCGCTACGTTGAGTTCAATCTAGTGTATGACCGTGGCACCTTATTTGGCCTACAAACCGGTGGCCGTACAGAATCTATTTTAATGTCGATGCCGCCACTAGTTCGCTGGGAATATGCTTATACGCCAGAAGCGGGTAGTCAAGAGTCACTATTATATAGCGACTTTCTTAAACCAAGGGATTGGTTAAGTCTATAAGTCTATTCGTCAATCTAGGTGCGCTGGGAATATGCTTATACACCAGAAGCGGGTAGTCCAGAGTCACTATTATATAGCGACTTCCTCAAACCAAGGGATTGGTTAAGTTTATAAGTCTATGCGTCAATCTAGGTGCGCTGGCAATATGCTTATACACCAGAAACGGGTAGTCCAGAGTCACTATTATATAGTGACTTCCTTAAGCCAAGGGATTGGTTAAGTCTATAAGTCTATGCGTCAATCTAGGTGCGCTGGCAATATGCTTATACACCAGAAGCGGGCAGTCCAGAGTCACTATTATATAGTGACTTCCTTAAGCCAAGGGATTGATTAAGCCTATAAGCCATCTACATCGTCACTCGTCACCTAGCTGAAACCAATAATACTTGGCTATTATTGGTTTCGCATATGGTCAGCCAATGTTGATATGGCGCTATAAATGGCTTGTTGGTGTTGCAGCTCTTTCACTTCTATTTCAATCGCCGCCTTCATGCATAGTAGCCACTGATCTCGCATAGCTTCATCAACTTTAAATGGCATATGTCTGGCTCGCAGTGCAGGATGGCCATGTTTTTGCTGATACAACTGTGGCCCGCCAAGCCAACCGCTTAAAAATTCAAATAACTTCTGTTCTGACTCTTCAATTGGCGCTCTGTGAATAGCGAGTAACTCTTGAGTCGCTGGGTTGCTTTGCATCTGAGCGTAGAACTGATGGGCAATCGCGCGAATAACCGGTTCACCACCTATACGGTCATAGGCATTAGATTGGTTTGGATCTCTGTCTTGTTGGCCACTTTGACTACTATTCTGTTTACCAATGATCTTTTTTAACCAATTCATTTAATCGCTCTACTACTCATTGTTTATTTCTATACAGGTAAGTTTAACGAGTAATGGATTAGCGCTGCAAACTGTTGCTCAAATTACAAAGCTGAAAATAACTCCAATAGAAGCGATTGCCTAGCTGGCGATCCGAGTTACACTGTGATTTTTCACCGCAAAGAGATCTAAGCATGACTGAACGATACGCAGTATTTGGTAACCCTATTAGCCACAGTAAGTCTCCAAAAATACACGCCATGTTTGCTGAAGATACGGCTCAATCGCTAACTTATGAAGCTATTTTAGCGCCTGTCGATGAGTTTGCAGCAAGCTTTAAAGAGTTTGCTCGTAGCAATGGTCGTGGTGCTAACGTTACAGTGCCATTTAAAGAGCAAGCGTTTGCTTTGTGTGACGAGCTTAGTGAGCAGGCAAAGCTCGCTGGCGCGGTGAATACTTTATCTGTAATGGCTAATGGTAAGGTCCGCGGCGACAATACTGATGGTTTAGGTTTAGTTAGCGATCTAGAAAGAAATCTTGGCACCTTAGCTGGACTTAATGTTCTTCTTGTTGGTGCTGGTGGTGCTGCAAGAGGTTGTATATTGCCATTGTTGAATGCTGGGATCGCCAAGTTAACGATAGTCAATCGCACTCAAGCTAAAGCAGAAACGTTAGCAAGTTTGTTTGCGCCTTTTGGTAACGTGGATGTATTACCCATAAAACATAGCGGCCAAAGTTATGATTTAATTATTAACTCAACCTCTTCAAGCTTAACTGGCGATGTTCCTAACATCAGTATCAATACTATTACGCCGCAAACAGTTTGCTACGATATGATGTATGGCAAACAGCCTACAGCATTTAATCTTTGGGCTGCAGCGCAGGGCGCGAGTCAGACGATAGATGGTTTAGGCATGTTGGTTGGTCAAGCCGCTGAAAGTTTCAATATTTGGCGTAAGGTTAAGCCAAGCGTAGAGCCTGTATTAACTCAGCTGCGAGCTGAATTGTAATTTCAAAAAGTTTGAGATAGACATGAACCAAAGTATTTTATTCCCAGATCTACAAGATTGGGAGCCACAAACACAAACTGTAGTCTTTCCTGTGCAAGTGCAGGGGGCAAACATTGAATGCCGTATTAGTCTAAATAAACTAACCCAGCTTTCATCTGCCACATTTGAACAAGATAGCGATGAACTTGAGGCTAGCGCTTTAGCTGTATTTGATGAATACCGTTTTGACATAGAAGAAGAGGTTGAAATGCTCATCGAACAAGATACATTCGATGAGCAGGGAAGAATTGCACTTATCTAACGATAAGTCATAGCGAACTATTCGCCTTCTTGTAAATACTCATTCTTGAGTCTGACATAGTTATCAGCGGATTGCGGTAAGAAGGCAAGTTCAGCTTCCGTTAGCGGCCTTGCTTGTTTAGCTGGGCTGCCGACATAAAGAAAACCACTCTTTAGGATTTTCCCTGGTGGGACTAACGAGCCTGCACCTAAAATCACATCATCTTCTAATATCGCGCCATCAAGAATGATTGCGCCCATACCGACTAAAATACGGTTACCGACTTGGCAACCATGCAACATTGCTTTATGTCCAATAGTGACGTCATCACCAATAATCAAAGGGTGGCCTTCAGGTAAAGCCGCCGACTTTCTAGTTACATGTAAAACGCTACCGTCTTGGATATTGGAGCGTTTACCTATATATATGCGGTTTACATCCCCGCGCGCTGCAACTAAAGGCCAAACACTGGCATCATCATCCAGCGTGATATCGCCAATTAAAACAGCAGCCTCATCGATATAGACACCTTTCTTAAGTGTAGGGACGACACTTTTATAGGATCGTAGCGAGTTATTGTTTCTAGAGTTTGGCATCTAAAAGTCCTAATTATGGTGTTTTTAGCATTATAAAGCTTAAAAAGTGGCTAGTCAGTGGGTTTTATGAGCAAACGATTATAAAAGTTCGATTTTATTCAGTATTGCCCTTGCGCTTTAATCTCACATCCCTATAATGCGCATCCACTGACACGGCACAGCAGGCCAACTACTCAGGTAGCAAGGGACTTGCAGCGGTGTTAGAGGTTTGAAAATCGAAAGAGATTTGAACCAGGTGACAATCGCTTTAGAAGCTCAATTAGATGTGACTTGAACAAAGAATCATCGCTTGAAAAACTTCTTAAAATAAGCGCTTGACGCCGACACTGGAGAGTGTAGAATACGCCTCCTCAGCCAAACGACCTAAGCGTCTAAGGCGAAGTCTGAAAGACGACTTCACGCTCTTTAA
>NZ_JALNTW010000017.1 GCF_023161665.1 Shewanella sp. 1CM18E | reverse complement strand
GACATATCGGGTTCGAACCGATGACCTATACCTTGGCAAGGTATCGCTCTACCAACTGAGCTAATGTCGCATTTCAACTTTTAATTACTAGTCACTAAGTTTGGCGCTTAGCGAAAAGTTGAGGCCGCATTATATGAAAAATTTCCTACTCTGCAACCCTTTCTTTTAAATAATCTGACTGATTGGTTAAATAGTAAATACTTTAGCTCGATAAAACTGCAATTCGGCGATAGATTCTTCGATATCTTGCAATGCTTGGTGAGTATTCTTTTTCTTAAAGCCTTCCATTGCTGTTGGCTCCCAACGACGAACTAGTTCTTTAATTGTACTCACATCGATATTTCGGTAATGAAAGTAATCTTCAAGCTCTGGCATGTAGCGATTTAGAAAGCGGCGATCTTGGCCAATACTATTACCACACATTGGTGAGGCACCAGCTGGAACATATTGCGATAAAAACGCAATAGTCTCTTTAATCGCTTGCTCTTCAGTAACAGTACTTGCTCTTACGCGATCAATTAAGCCTGACTCACCATGATGTTTTTGGTTCCAGTCATCCATTAATGCTAACTGTTCATCAGATTGATGAATCGCAATAACCGGGCCTTGAGCGATAATATTTAGCTCTTTATCTGTAACGATTGTGGCCATTTCTATAATCTTATCAACGGCAGGCTCTAATCCTGTCATTTCCAAATCGACCCAAATCAGATTGTTTTCATCTATAGCCATAAAGGGACCTGTTATTCCTGTTAGCCTAAATTCAGGCTTTTTTGTTTAAGACCGTGTATCATACTGCTTTTTTAAGCAACACAAAATCACCTTTATCATTGAAGACTAATACGTGAGTAAAAAGAAACCGCTAAGCCATGGTCAATTACGCAGAATGCGGACCAACCAAAAAAAGAAATTACAGAGCCACGATGCAGGCGCGACTACTGACTTACAAGACAGTACGTTAGGTCCTGAGCAGCAAGGCACCATTATTTCCCGTTTCGGTCAACATGCAGATGTTGAAACCGATGGCGGCCATCTTGCTCGCTGTAATATCCGCCGCAATATTAAAAGCCTAGTCACCGGTGATAAAGTGATTGTGCGTTTAGCACTAACTAGTGAATCTGGTGCAAGCCGCATTGAAGGCGTGGTTGAAGCCGTTCATCCAAGGCACTCACAACTTTCTCGCCCAGATTTATATGATGGCGTTAAAATCATTGCTGCCAATATTGATCAAATTTTGATTGTGACCTCAGTAAAACCTGCGTTTACAACTCAAATTATTGACCGCTACCTTGTTGCTGCTGAGGATACGGGTATTGAGCCTATTATCATCTTAAACAAAGTAGACTTAATTACTGCAGAAGAAGCCCCTGAAATTGATGCGGCATTAGCGCGTTACCAAGCAATTGGCTATCAGGTATATAGAGTCAGTAGCAAAACTGGCGAAGGTGTTGAGCAGCTTCATGCACTAATGAACGACAAGGTGAACGTATTTGTTGGCCAGTCTGGTGTAGGTAAATCTTCGATGATTAACGCCATGATGCCAGATGCAGAACTTATTACCGGTGATATTTCTGAAAACTCAGGTCTTGGGCAGCACACCACTACTACCGCAAAACTGCTGCATATCGCCACTGGTGGTGATTTAATTGACTCTCCAGGTGTACGTGAATTTGCATTATGGCACTTACCGGCTGATCGTGTGGGCTGGTGCTTTATTGAATTCAGAGACTACCTAGGTACTTGTAAGTTTAGAGACTGTAAACACTTAAACGACCCTGGATGCTCGATTACCGAAGCATTTAAAGCCGGTGAGATCACCGAAGACAGATACAATAATTACCATCGTATTATTGCCAGCTTAGATGAGCAAAGACATGCTCGTCACTTTAGAGCTGGCCCCGACGAATAGTTGTAATACTGCGGTAAAACACAATTAATCAATAAGCTACTAAACGGCCAAATTAACTAAAATCAGCCAGTAGCTTTACTATAAATAGACAACACCTCTGTGTGGGTGAAGATTAAAGGATATTCAAATTGGATAAAGTTAAAATTGCTCTGCAATATATTATGCCAAAGCACTTACTTTCTCGTCTTGTGGGCAAACTAGCAGCCGCTGAAATGGGCTCTGTAACCACTGCAGCTATCAACTGGTTTATCAAGCAATATAAAATCGATATGAGCGAAGCGGCTGAGCCAGAAGCAAGCGCATACCGCACATTTAACGACTTTTTTACCCGCGCGTTAAAGCCTGGCATGCGTCCACTATGTGATGACAAAGACTATATCGTGCACCCAGTAGATGGCGCAGTTAGTCAACTTGGTCCAATCAAAGAAGGTCGTATTTTTCAAGCTAAAGGGCATGACTATTCTTCACTTGCGCTATTAGGCGATCAAGCAGATGATGCTAAGCGTTTTGAAGGCGGTGACTTTGCAACAATTTACCTTGCACCAAAAGACTACCACCGTATTCATATGCCAATTAAAGGCACACTTTCTAAAATGACTTACGTGCCAGGCGAACTGTTTTCTGTTAACCCGTTAACTGCTGAAAACGTTCCAGGTTTATTTGCACGTAACGAACGTGTTGTGGCAATTTTCGAAACAGAAATTGGCCCAATGGCAATGGTATTAGTGGGTGCAACAATCGTTGCTAGCATCGAAACTGTATGGGCAGGCACAGTTACGCCACCAACAGGTAAAAAGGTATTCACTTGGGACTACCCAACTGAAGGTCCAAATGCACTGACTCTAGAGAAAGGCGCTGAAATGGGCCGCTTCAAGCTAGGTAGCACAGTGGTAATGCTATTTGCCAAAGATGCACTAGATGAATTTGCTGATGGAGTGGAGCCAAAAAGCGTGACTCGTATGGGTCAGCCTTTTGCCAAAATAGAAGATTAATTTCTCAAGGACTGCATGGACAGTAAAAAAACAGGGCTGTTAGAACTTCACTTCGCGGTACTACTATTTGGTGGTACCGCGTTATTCTCCAAGCTTATCCCTCTTAGCGCACTCGATATCACCCTGCTTCGCTGCGTGGTTGCTGCTACCGTGCTGGCACTTATCGTAAAGCTCAGCAAACAATCTATCCGTCTTAGTGCAACCAAAGATTACCTCATTGCCATCGGGCTAGGCGTTATAGTCAGCCTACACTGGGTTACCTACTTTGCCTCAATGCAGTTGTCATCAGTAGCAATTGGCATGATCGCGTTTTTCACTTATCCGGTAATGACGGTTTTAATCGAACCCATAGTGACCAAAACTAAGCTGAAATTAACCGATGTTATCAGCGGTATTGCGGTATTAATTGGTGTGGCTTTATTAATCCCTGAAGCAAGTCTAGGTAATGATGTCACTCTAGGTATTGCGATTGGTATTTTATCAGCCGCACTATTTACTGCTCGTAACCTACTGCATAAACGTTACTTCTCTGCATATAGTGGTCAACAAGCCATGCTTTATCAAACCTCTGTTGCTGTTGTTTTTCTTGCCCCTTGGCTGAATGTAGAACTTAGTAGCATAGAGCAAAATGTATGGTGGCTTATCATATTGTTGGGGGTGGTATTTACCGCTGCGCCACACGCATTATTCACTTCAGCTCTTAGATTATTAAGTGCAAAAACCGTCGGCTTAGTCTCTTGCTTACAGCCTTTTTACGGCGCCGTTTTAGCACTGTTTTTACTGGGTGAGGATTTAGCGCTCAACACTATTGTTGGCGGGACTTTAGTTGTTGTAACCGCCTTATTTGAAACCCAACAAAGTCACAGATCAAATAGCGTAAAAAAGACTGCTTAGAGCGATTTATTTATCTCGATAACTTGGCTACTATGAGTAAGTCTTTTTTGCTTGCTCAAACTCTTACCATGTATCGTTTTTTATTGCTTGTCCTGTGTTTATTTGTCGCCTCCGCCAGCGCTAATCCGCTGCAAATTGAAAAACGCTTAGGCCTTTCACCAACAAATACTGAATCAACGCCACAAGAGCAGTTAACCTTGTTGCAGGAAAAAACCAATGATTTAGTATTAACTGCGACCAATGCTCAAGATTTGCTACGTAACTATAACGAGCACAAGCAAAACTTATTAGCGCAAATCGAAGAAGCTAAGCAAGGTTTAACCGCCTCTCCACAGCAAGATATCAATCAACAAGCTTCACTGGCTTACCTGCGCTTATCTGAATTAAAAGAAGTTGAGATTAGTCTAAGCCAAAAAATAAATGGCTTAATTAAGTCTCATAACGCCCTGCCTGACGCATTAGTCGAAGCTCGTGCAACATTACAAAAGCATAAAAAGATCCGCATTTCTAACGAGCAAACTATTGCCGAACAGATATTACTTGCTCAAGGTGCGCTTTATCAGCAACACGTGACTACGCTGGAGGCGTTGTTAGCCAGCAGTCAAAAAGAGATTGATTTAAATCAACTACAGCTAAAATTGGTGCGCGAGCAACTTGCCCAACAAGAATTATTAATTGAGCACTTAAACCAACAAGTGGTTAAGCAAAGGCAAGCTCAAACTGAAGCCGCGATAGCTGGCAGCTTATTACCAAGCGATAAGAATTATGATCCTATCGCACAAGAGCTAAGCGACAACAACTTAATTTATGGTGAGAACCTTAAGCAGTTAAATCATAAAATTAGCCAAACCTTAGGCCAGCAAGAACAAGCTGAAGCCCAATATCAAGCCCAAGCTAAGCAGCTAACCACTATTCAGCAGCAAATAGGTTGGATCAAACTAAACTCGGCTTTTGGTGAGCGCTTTTTACAAATGCTCCAAGCCTTGCCTAAGCCTCCTAGTCAAGATCCGGTGCAAAGTGAAATAGCAAACACCCGATTAGCCCGATATCAAATCGAGCAGGCGCAAACGCTTAATAGCCAATTAGTAACAGAAATGGGGGCCAGTGACTCATTACAAGCTAAGTTGTTATCTTCTCAGGCATTGCTATTACAACAGCTTATTCAAAGCTACGATCAATACTTAAGTGAACTAGCAGATCTAAGAGTGAGCTATGAGCAGCTAAATCAGCAATACCTCACCCTGAAAAGCATTCTAAACGAACACCTTTTCTGGGTACCGAACGCTAATAGCATCGGCAGTTTATGGATCACAGACTTACATCAAAGTATTCAATGGATGCTACAACAAGCACCTTGGAGCCAGATGCAAAGCTCCTTTGATGAACAAAGTACGCTTTGGTCTTGGTGGTTGATCTTGTTTGTGGTCAGTATGCTGGCGCAAGATATTTTAACCCCAAGATTTAAATCGGCTATGCGCCGAGAGCTTCCATTTGTGGGTAACGTTACCCAAGATAAGTTTATTTATACTTTCCACGTATTAATAAACTCATTTGGCTACAGTTTGCTTAAGCCACTGCCTATTGTGTTAGCAGGGGTGATTTTCTATCAATCTAGCCACAACTTCGTGTCGGCTGTTGGTATGGGGATCTTAGCCTCAGGGATCTTGTACCAGCTTTATCGCTTTATCTTCTTGCTAGCATTAGACAGAGGCTTGCTAATAAACCACTTTAAAGCGCCACAAAGCCTAGTACGTTCAGGCCAAGTACGCTTTAAACAGTTTACCCTAATGGCAACACCATTCTTTGCGATTATGGCCTTTACCGAAATCATCGACACCTCACTGGTGCGTAACAGTCTTGGCCGTGGTGCGTTTATTATTTTCTGTTTGATGCTGTTTTGGTTCTACAAAGACATGCTCAGTTTATCCAACAAGCAAACAACAGAAGAGCACAGCAAAAATAAGAAGCTCATTCAAAAGTTATTGTGGGCAATGCTGATTATTATGCCTGTTGCCTGCGCGGTGCTAGCATTCCAAGGTTACTACTACACCGCATTCCAAATGTTCTTACAGCTACAACTCTCTTTAGTCTTTGGTTTAGGCTTTTTATTGCTGTATCACCTAATCAAACGTTGGATGCTAATAGAACGGCGTCGAATTGCCTTTGAGCGTGCTAAAGCAAAACGTGCTGAGGTATTGGCGCAACGTGAAAAAGGTGAAGTTAGTGTTGGCGATCAAACTGATACCTATGAAGAGCCTATCGTTGATCTAGAAACAATCTCAAGCCAGTCTTTAGGCTTAGTTCGCTCGCTTTTATTGCTGGCGTTTTTAGCCAGTATTGTAGGCCTTTGGACTCAGACCCATACAGCACTATTTTCATTACTTGATGGCGTGACTTTATGGTCGAGTAACACCACGGTTAATGGTATTGAGCAGCAACTGCCAATCACGCTGAAGTCTTTATTACTGTCGTTGATTATTGTCGGTTTCTCGATGATGATCGCCACCAACTTGCCCGGCCTGATTGAGCTAACGATTTTACAACGACTCGATTTAAGCCAAGGTACAGGCTTTGCTTTAACCACGGTAAGCCGCTATTTAGTTGTATTGTTTGGTGTATTAAGCGGTTTCTCAACATTGGGGATGGAATGGTCAAAGCTACAATGGCTAGTTGCCGCCTTATCGGTTGGCTTAGGTTTTGGTCTACAAGAGATCTTCGCTAACTTTATCTCAGGCTTAATCATCCTGTTTGAAAAACCTGTGCGCATTGGCGATACCGTCACCATACGCGATCTAACAGGTACAGTGAGTAAAATTCAGATCCGCGCCACCACCATTGTTGACTGGGATCGCAAAGAGATCATCGTGCCAAACAAGGCCTTTATTACCGAGCAATTGATCAACTGGTCACTGTCCGATCCAATTACTCGTGTGATCGTCTATGTTTCGGTTGCGAGGGATTCTGATCCTGCACGTGTTGAAGCCGCGCTGTATCAAGCCGTACAAGAGTGCGATGATGCCCTACTTTCACCAGAGCCAGAAGTCTGGTTTGCAGGCTTTGGTCAACACACTCAAGACTTTGAAGTCAGAGCTTACGCCAAAGATATGGGCGCTCGCTGGCCGTTAAAGCACAAATTGCATAAGCAGATCACTAAGAAGTTAAATGAAAATAACTTAGTACTGGCATACCCTCAGCTTGAAGTGCATTTGTCATCAAGCCAAAGTAAAGACGTACAAAACCTAATCAGAAGCTAACTTAAGCTAAATGGGACCATTATGAAGATTTTTGCTCACCGCGGAGCTAGCGGCTACGTTGCTGAAAATAGCTTGGCCGCTTTTGCCAAGTCGATAGAGTTAGGTGCGACTGCGGTTGAGCTCGATATTCATCTGGTAGAAGATGAGCTTTATGTGTTTCATGATAGACGGCTAGAGCCTAAAAGCACTGGCTTTGGTCTAATTGAAACGATGACTAAAGCACAGTTAAAACAGCTAAGCATTGATGGTGAGCCAATACCAACCTTAATGCAGGTATTGCAATTACTTCGTCCTCATAACACCTTAGTTAATATCGAACTAAAAGGTCTTGGCTGCCTCGATGCATTTATCGCACTTTACCCAACACTGATTAGCGAACTTGATTACACGGCAGAAAAGCTACTTATCTCGTCTTTTAATCATAGATTTTTAGCCAGTTTCAAACAGCAATACCCAAATGCTTTTATCGCCCCATTGATAGAGGGCGTACCACTCGACTTAGCGGCTATAGTGACTCAGCTCGACGCCTATTCAATCCATCTAGGACTGAGTTTCACTACCCAAGAAATGGTGGATGATGCCCACCAGCGCGGTGCCAAAGTGTATGTTTATACCGTCGATAATCTTGAGGATCAGGATATGCTAAAACGCATGGGTGTTGATGGCATATTTACCAACTACCCTGATAGAGCTATCCAGCATTTAGGTTAAGCTTTAATAGCCAGCTTTTATAACTAGCATTTGTAGCTAACATTCGGTTAGCTAGTGACTATATTTGCGCAAAGCCAGCAATATAAACTAGACTGAAATTAGCAGCTTAGGGTTTATATCAATCAATATAATCGCTATTTAAACTTGCCTATTACGTTGCGCCCAGCTACCTATCGCGAAGAAAATGGCAACGACTAATACAAACAGCCAGTGGGCTGGTATTTTTGCCATATATTGCGCCAACAATGGGCTTAAATGAATAATGATTAGGCCGTAGCCGAAAGCATTGACGATAACAAAGATTAGCGTGCGCAATAAAAATGAGCGACCAGCAAAGTAACGGCGTAAAAAACGATTTATGTCAGCGCCAAAAACAACCAAACAACAAGCTATAATGGCTGTTGCGACTTCGGTAAGCCATGGGGCGATAAATCCGCCTAAATAGTTTAACAACGCAATGAGCTTAGTAATAAAGTCAGACATTTTTCAGTAAGTTAAATCTCAGGTAAATGTAGAATAAAGGGAGTTAGTATGGGACACAAGTTACTCTTGCTCACCAGAGAGAATGAGCGCTATCGCCAACTATTAAATTCGTGTCACCTGCCAGATACCATCATATTAGATGACGATCCTCAGGGGATATTTAATGCCGATATCTGGCTAGCAGAGCCTAAGCTTGCTGCACCTTTACTGCCTCACGCCGCTAACTTGAAATGGATGCAGTCAACCTTTGCTGGCGTTGATGCGCTGGTTAAACCAAGACAACGCAAAGATTATGAACTCACCAATGTTAGGGGCATTTTTGGCCCACTGATGAGTGAGTACTTGTTTGGTTACCTGCTCGCCTATCAACGTGAGCATAAAAAATATAAAACTCAGCAAGACCAAAAAGTCTGGTTACCAGGCAGTTTTAAGACGCTTCAAGGCCAAACCTTACTGTTACTCGGCACCGGCTCTATCGCTAAACATATTGCGCAAACCGCCAAGCATTTCGGCATGCATGTGATTGGCATTAATCGCGGCGCGAAACCCACTCGCGGCTTTGATGAAGTCGATACCTTAGCTAACTTAACCCATTACCTGGCCCGCGCCGATGCCGTAGCGAGTATTTTACCGAGTACACCAGAAACCAAAGGGGCGTTAAATCCACAAACCTTATCGCTTTTAAAAGAAGAAGTTGTGTTATTCAACCTGGGACGCGGTGATGTGCTCGATTTGGACGCGTTATATTTGCAGCTTATTAAACACCCTGAGCAGCAAGCCATTTTAGATGTATTCAACCAAGAGCCGTTACCTGAAGAACACCCAATTTGGTCGTTAGATAATGTGGTAATCACTCCGCATATTGCTGCCCCTAGTTTTCCAGAACAAGTGGTGGAAATCTTTTCTGAAAACTTTCACAAATGGATTAAAGGCGAAAAACTGTCTCATAGAGTCCATTTTGAACGCGGATACTAATACCAATTCAGTATAAAGATTTGTGCGTTCAGCGAGATGAGGCAATAGCCATTATTTCAGCTAATCGCCTTAAATTAGTTTGCCAAAAAGCGCTCTTGTTAGATCAACTACTAATACGGATTGGCATAACCCCTATGCGGTTTGCTGCAACAATAGCTTTAGCTGCAAACTGATTTAACAAAAATTAAGGTGAATACTGACGCCGAGCGCAAATATCAGCAAAGCGTGATATAGGCACGCTTTTTAATAACTGCGGTAATTGAATTAGCCAATAATTATATTCAGCAGTTATTAGCATTGAGAATTATTTTCATTTATACTTCGGGCTATGTTCGATTTAGAGATGATATTTCATGTACGTTTGTCTATGTCACGCAATTACTGATACGCAAATCAAAGAAGCTGTTAGCCAAGGCGATATGTCACTTGCCGATGTTAAAAAGCGACTTGGAGTTGCTGACCAATGCGGTAAATGCGCCAAGATGGCAACACAAATCATCCAGAAGCAAGTTGATATCGAGCCCAACTTTTACGAAGTTGCTTAATACAATCAGTATTAAATGTCGGCCAGCATAAGTGGCCTCAATAATTTAGCGACTTCCAATAAAAATGCAGCCATTTGGCTGCATTTTTTATTTCGGTTTGTATTAACTTAAACCACTGGCTCACCGTCACCAAGCTCAACGCTATCTACACGTTGCAAGCCACGTGGCAACTTAGCACCACGACGGCCGCGTTCACCGCGATAATGCTCTAAATCGCTAGGCTTTAATGTTAGCTTGCGTTTGCCAGCCCATAAGGTCACTGACATATCTTCAGGGATCACATTCAAGTGCAGTAACCACTCTTCACGATTCTTAGCGCGCTCAGTCGGAATACCGATAATCTTATTACCCTTACCCTTAGACAATTGCGGCAATGCATCAAGTGAGAACAGCAACATGCGACCTTCATTAGTAATGGCTAATATCGAACTTGGTTTCGACTTATCCACCTTTCTTGGCAGCAACACCTTGGCATTAGTCGGCAAGCTCAATAGCGCTTTACCCGCTTTGTTACGCGATACCATGTCTTTATTAGCGCAGATAAAGCCGTAGCCAGCATCAGAAGCTAGTAGGTAGCACTGCTCTTCATCAGACAGTAAAACGTGCTCCATCGTTGCACCAGGGGCTAAATTAAAGCGCGTAGTGATCGGCTCGCCCTGAGAACGGGCGGACGGCAAAGTATGTGTATCTGTTGCAAAAGCTCGGCCGGAAGTGTCGATAAATACACTTGGCTGATTACTGCGGCCCTGCGCTGAACGTAAGAAACTATCGCCCGCTTTATAAGATAGATTTTGACCATCAACATCATGGCCTTTAGCGCTGCGCACCCAGCCTTTTTCAGATAGCACAACAGTCACTGATTCTGCAGGTACCAGTTCTTGCTCAGTAAGTGCTCTTGACTCTGTTCGCTCAACTAATGGTGAACGACGTGCGTCACCATAGTCTTCGCCATCTTTGAGCAATTCTTTTTTGATCAGCGTCTTCATACGGCGCTCAGAGCTTAGCAATAGCTGTAACTTATCACGCTCGGCTTCTAATTCGCTTTGCTCAGCTTTAATCTTAAACTCTTCAAGCTTGGCTAAGTGACGTAATTTTAAATCTAAGATCGCGTCAGCTTGCTTATCCGATAAATCAAAACGCCTAATCAATTCAGCTTTGGGATCGTCGTTATAACGAATGATCTCTATCACTTCATCAATATTCAAAAAGGCGATCATTAACGCATCAAGAATATGTAAGCGTGACAGCACCTTGTCTAAACGGAACTCTAAACGGCGCTTAACCGTAGTCATTCTAAACTCTAGCCACTCAGTTAGTAGCTGCAATAAGCCTTTAACTTGAGGACGGCCATTTAACCCAAGTACGTTTAGGTTAACGCGGTAGCTTTTTTCTAGATCTGTTGTAGCAAATAAGTGCGCCATCATCTGGTCACAGTCAACGCGATTAGAACGCGGAACGACAACAATCCGTACAGGGTTCTCATGATCTGACTCATCGCGTAGATCCGTTACCATAGGTAACTTCTTCGCCTGCATTTGATTAGCGATCTGCTCTAAAATCTTACCGCCACTCGCTTGATGCGGCAGCGCGGTAATCACGACTTCACCGTTCTCAACAGTATAAACAGCGCGGGTCTTAATCGAGCCACGGCCTGTTTGGTAGATCTTAGCGATATCCGCTTTAGAGGTAATAATCTCAGCTTCTGTCGGGTAATCAGGGCCAGGCACAAACTCCATTAAACGTGGAAGATCTGCCTTTGGATTATCAAGTAGCTCAACACAAGCACCAACAAGCTCTTTAGCGTTATGAGGAGGAACATCGGTTGCCATACCAACTGCAATACCGGTAATACCATTAAGCAAAATGTGCGGTAGGCGTGCAGGTAAAACCAGCGGCTCCTTCATGGTGCCGTCAAAGTTAACGCCCCAATCAACCGTACCTTGGCCAAGCTCACTTAGCAGTACTTCCGAAAATTTAGATAATCTCGCCTCGGTATAACGCATTGCCGCAAATGACTTAGGATCATCTGGCGCGCCCCAGTTACCTTGACCATCTACCAATGGGTAGCGATATGAAAACGGCTGAGCCATCAACACCATAGCTTCGTAACAGGCGCTATCACCATGGGGATGGTATTTACCCAGTACATCACCGACGGTACGTGCTGATTTCTTATGCTTAGATTGAGCAGATAAGCCAAGCTCACTCATGGCGTAGACAATACGTCTCTGAACCGGTTTGAGTCCATCGCCAATATGCGGCAATGCACGGTCCATGATGACATACATGGAATAGTTCAGATATGCCTCTTCCGTGAAGCGGCGCAGAGGCATTTGCTCTACGCCATCAAGGCTTAAATCTATCGCATCACTCATTAATCGTTATCCTGTGACTGATTCTTCGCTGAGTCTTTATAGAACAAACGGTATATATTGCCCTTTAGATCATCAGATATATACATGGCACCATCCGGTGCCGTGACCAACGAATATGGTCTAGCGACGGGAAACTCTCCGTCGAGAAAACTAACAACGGTACTTCGTTGACTAACTTGACCGTTTTCAATTGTAAGCATGACTACTTGATAGCCCACTTTACTGGAACGATTCCATGAGCCATTCTCGGCAACAAACATTTGATTATGAAAACGCTCAGGGAACTGGGTGCCACGATAAAAGTGCAGGCCTTTGGCCCCTACATGTGCCGGTAACTCATAATTAGGCGCAACAACTTTTAAGTTTTTAGGCTTTTCATATGCCGGCTCGATAATATCGGTAGCATGAATATAAGGAAATCCAAAATGACTACCGACCACATCCACTTTATTGATCTCATCCGGTGGCAAATGATCCCCCATCCAATCGCGGCCATTATCAGCAAACCAAAGTTGCTGCTCGTTAACCGACCAATCAAAAGCCAACACCTTACGTACGCCAGTGACGATTTGCTCACTCTCTCGAGTATTCACATCAACCGCAATAATGCTGCTGTATGGCGCTTCTGCCTCACACACGTTGCAAGGCGCACCAATAGCAACATATAGGCGTCCATCAGGGCCAAAGCGCATTGCTCGGCGACTCTTTTTTGCTTTGCCAGGCAAGCTGTTATAAACCTCTTTCGGCCTGCCAGGTCTTTTTAGTCGCGACTCAATTTGGTTGAAACGTAAAATGCGCTCATCTTCAGCAACATATAATGCACCTTCGTGGAATGCGATGGCTTCAGGGTAATCCAAGCCCTTAGCGATAACATAGCGCTTATCCACTCGGCCATCATTGTCAGCGTCGACTAACGCGGTAATCGTGCCTTCACGAAAAGAGCCAACAAATAAGGTACCCTTGTCTCCTACAGCAAGCTGTTTTGCATCCCCCAAGTTAGAGGCATACAAAGTTAAGCCAAAACCTTTAGAAACAGTAATCATCATTGGATCAGCTGCTAGCGCGTTCCAGCTAAAAACTAACTGAGCGCAAAACAGCGATATCCATACAGCTATTTGATTTCGATAGTTTTCAAACGTCATTATTATTCTTTTAGTCTGATTTGTAATCACAAATTGCCGACTAGAGCTGGGCGAGATCACCCTTAGTTTCTAACCAAGTTTTTCTGTCTCCAGAGCGTTTCTTGGCCAGTAACATATCCATAAGTGCCATAGTGTCATCGGCATCATCTATGGTTAATTGCACTAGTCGACGCGTATTTGGATCCATCGTCGTTTCACGTAGTTGTAGCGGATTCATTTCGCCCAATCCTTTGAATCGTGTTACTTGGACTTTTCCTTTCCGTTTTTCTGCGGCAATTCTATCTAGAATGCCGTCTTTCTCTGCCTCATCGAGGGCATAGAATACTTCTTTACCGATATCGATCCGGAACAGTGGTGGCATGGCAACATAGATATGGCCTTGCTCAACCAGCACTCGGTAGTGCTTCATAAACAACGCACAAAGCAAGGTAGCAATGTGCAAACCGTCCGAGTCAGCATCGGCTAAAATACATATTTTGCCGTAGCGTAATTCTGAAATATCACTGCTATCAGGATCACAGCCTATCGCCACCGAGATATCGTGTACTTCTTGCGATGCAAGTACTTGTGAAGCATCAACTTCCCAAGTATTCAAAATCTTACCACGCAGCGGCATAATCGCTTGGAATTCACGATCGCGTGCCTGCTTGGCACTACCACCCGCAGAGTCACCTTCCACTAGGAATAACTCGCCGCGCATTGGGTCTTGGCCGCTGCAATCGGTTAGCTTACCCGGTAATGCCGGGCCTGATGTAATACGTTTACGCGCTACTTTTTTCGCCGCTTTTAAACGTTTTTGCGCATTATTGATGCACATGTCGGCTAATGCTTCAGCTTGCTCAGTGTTAGTATTGAGCCACAAACTGAACGCGTCACGCACGATACCTGAAACAAATGCAGCGCACTGCCTGCTGGAAAGTTTCTCTTTGGTTTGGCCAGCAAACTGCGGGTCTTGCATCTTAATCGATAAGATAAAAGTGCTTCGGTCCCAAATATCTTCTGGGGTTAGCTTTATTCCGCGCGGCATAAGATTGCGGAATTCACAAAACTCACGCATAGACTCAAGCAGACCTTGTCTGAAGCCATTAACATGAGTACCACCAAGTGGTGTAGGAATAAGGTTTACATAACTTTCGTTAAGGTAGTCGCCACCTTCTGGTAGCCAAGTAATCGCCCAGTCTGCAGCCTCTAAGTTGCCGGCAAAGCTGCCAACAAATGGCACTTCTGGCAGCGTTGGCACACCGTTTACAGATGATTTAAGGTAATCTTCTAGGCCGCTTTCATAAAACCACTCTTGGGTTTCGTTAGTTTGCTTATTAACAAACTTAATGCGCAGCCCCGGACAAAGCACCGCTTTGGCCTTAAGCAAATACACCAGCTTAGAAATAGAGAAGTTGCCAGAGTCGAAATAACTCGCGTCAGGCCAGAAATGTACGCTGGTACCGGTATTACGGCGACCACAGGTGCCAGTAACACGCAAATCCTCAACTTTTTCGCCATGCTCAAAAGCCATTTCATAAACTTCAGCATTACGGCGAACAGTAATTTCAACACGGCTTGAAAGCGCGTTTACAACCGAGATCCCCACACCGTGAAGACCGCCAGAGAACTGGTAGTTTTTATTAGAAAACTTACCACCGGCATGCAGCTTAGTCAGAATAAGTTCAACACCAGGGATCCCCTCTTCAGGGTGAATATCCACCGGCATACCACGACCGTCATCTATCACTTCCAGTGAATTATCGGCGTGTAAAATCACGTCAATTCGACTGGCGTGACCAGCTAATGCCTCATCGACACTATTGTCTATGACCTCCTGCCCTAAGTGGTTTGGACGGGTGGTGTCGGTATACATACCGGGGCGACGTTTTACCGGGTCAAGTCCATTCAGGACTTCAATAGCATCTGAGGTGTATTGGTTTGTCATGGCACACATATTATGTTGTTATTCAGGCCATGTTGCGGCCCTACGGGTCTATTTGTCAAGAAAACAGATATTCACAGATAGAAGCTAATTGGTGTTCATAGCCTATAAAACTATGGTCGCCATCAGGTTCTATTAATAGCTTACAACAGTGATATTTCTGCACGGCTTGTTTGTAGTCGAGCACTTCATCGCCTGTTTGTAAAAGTACATAAAAGCGATCGGGATTTAATATTGCGGGCGTATTGTAGCGCGCGACGTCCAGCTTATGTTCAGCAACGACTTGGTAGGTTTCATCCGTATAGGGATTGTACTGAGTGCCAATGAATTCATCAAACAGTTCGAACGGTTTTACCGCAGGATTAATTAAAACTGCGCGTCCGCCATAGGTTTCTGCTAAATAACTGGCGAAATAGCCGCCTAATGATGAACCAATATAGGTCAGCGGCTCCCCTGCTGCTTTGGCTTTTTCAACAATAGCGATAAGTAACTCCATGGCCTTTAAAGGTTCACAGGGTAACTGCGGCTGCTGAAAATGGAGTTCTGGGTGATGCTGCGCTATATATTGCGCGGTGATCACACCTTTATCTGACAAGGGGGAACTATTAAATCCATGTATATATAGCAGCATATTTCCTCACACTGCGGCTGTATTTTAGCTAGTAACCGCCTGCATCTTTATCGGGAGAGAATGTTTCACCCGGCACCCGGTAAACATTAGTCAGAATGCTACCATCGGATTTAAGCTCCAGCAAACGGTATCCCGGTTGCAGTGCATCTAAGGCAAAATAAGGTGACTTAGGTTTAAACTGAATACAAGTCGAGGGCGTAGCCATTAGTTTAATCAAACCATGCGGACCTTGATGGTTTGTATCAATATTTTGATGAATGTGCCCCCACAACAAGCCTTTCACTTGTGGATATTGAGCCACTTGCGCAATAAAGTCTTCGCCATTATCCATACAGTGCTGATCTAGCCATGCACAACCGGCCAAAATGGGATTGTGATGCATAACCAATAGCGTATGACGTTCTGGCTCTGCAGCAATCGCAGTTTCAATTAATTCAAGCTCAGCGTCTGACATGTGTCCGCCAGGGCGACCACGCACCGTCGAGTCGAGCATAATGATCTGCCAATTTCCCGCTAAAATGCGTTTTTGGCCAAACATGTTAGCCCCCTGCATATGTAAATTCATAATACGCGGGTCGTCATGATTACCAGGAAGATAATGGCAAGGCATTCCTAACGGCTTAACGGCATCGACAAAGTTATGGTATGAGGCAATTGAATAGTCTTGGCTAATATCGCCTGTTGCCAGCATAAAGTGGGCAGGATAGTTCACCGCGGAGATAGTATTGAGCACAGCCGCAAGACTTTGAGCTGTATTGACACCAAGCAACTGCGCTTCAGGATCAGCAAACAGATGTGGATCTGTGACTTGCACAATTCGCACACTTTTCGCTTCAGAAATTGAATAAGAGATAGCTGCTTTTAGCAAATTAATTACCCAATAATCAGATCAACTAACAAATTTAGTTAAGTTATCAATCTTTAATAACTCTTCTAGAAAAGCATTGACTTGGTACTTTTCATCCCGGTGATGCATATGCATATTTGGATAATCATACACTGGTCGCAATTGGTAAATCTGTTGACTAGTTAACACTTCTGCTAATTTAGCATCGTGATAAATGCGCACAGAAACCTTAGGAGTTGACACTAACTGATGGTTCCCCACACAGCGTGAAATCTGCACAAGCTGCGTATATTTAGTATTCTCTAATAAACAAACATCAAGTTGGCCAAATTCGCCTTTTACCCGCCACTGCTTGCCCTCACTAGGCTCAAGCGTTAACCAACGCTGAATATGCATATAGTTGCGTCCGCAAAGTGCCAAAAACTGACTCACGTTAGGCTGATATTTGTTTCTACTGTTTAACACGACATTCGACAAAACTTAAATTCCAACACTTTAGCTATGACTAACTCTATTACTTAACCGGCTGCGCGACTTGTTTGACGATATTTTGATAATTAAGTTGCAACCAAAGTACACCGATCACTGTTGATGCGTTATCAATCTTACCATCAACCACCATTTGATAGGCAGCCTCACGGCTTAATACATGTACGCGAATGTCTTCATCTTCAGCATCAAGACCGTGAAGCCCATTCGCATCAGCAGCATCAATCTCAGCCCAATAGAAATCAAAACGCTCACTGGTTCCGCCTGGACTTGAAAAATATTCATTCACTTTTGTCACGCTTTTAGCGCTAAGCCCTGTTTCTTCTTGCAACTCGCGGTGAGCCACATCAATTGATGTTTGGCCTTTATCGATCATGCCTGCAACTAGCTCAAACATCCATGGTGTCACTGCAGTCTCAAGCACAGGAATGCGAATTTGCTCAATTAGCACCACTTGGTCTGTGACAGGGTCATAGGGCAACACCACCACGGCATGGCCGCGCTCGAAAACTTCTCTGGTAACAACGTCACTCCAACCGCCCGCAAATAGCCGATGTTTGAAGCGATATTCTTCCATTTTAAAAAAACCTTTATACAAGTTTTTCTTGCTCAAAAGCTCGACGTCATCACGATTAAAAGTGCTGTTCATTTCATGTCCTAAACATACTTGTTTATAAAGGTATTTATGCCACAATAAAGTCAAATAGAAATATTAATACTATGATGAAAGCTGTACTAATCATATGCATTAAAAACTGTTACACTTCTGAGTTGACTTAGAATTTGTAGGTTTTTACTATTTAACCCACTAAGTTTAGATGTATTGGGAAGCGTCGGGAAGCGCAAACCGTCTTACTTTTTGTTATATGTAAGGCATAGCTAAACATAACAAGTTAAATTCGCTCCTCAATGGAGAATTTTGTCTAAAAGGACAGCAAATGAAATTCAAGATCCGTTCTCTATGTGCCGCACTGACCCTTGCTGCGACAGCGCAAGTTGCTCATGCTGATGACCTTCTTCAAATATATCAACAAGCATTAACGAGTGATCCTGTTGCGCTTCAAGCTAAAGCCCAGCGTGACGCGTTATACGAACAGATTGAAGAAAACCGTGCACCGCTACTACCAACCATCAGTGCAAATGTTGGTTATGACAAAGCATGGAATGATCCAAGCGAAGATTCAAGCGGTATTGTTGGTGGCGTTACCTTAAATCAAGTTATCTACGATCACAGTGCGTGGGTTGGCTTAAGCCTAGCGGAGAAAGCAGCATCTCAAGCAGATTCTGCTTATGCATCTGCGCTGCAAAACCTGATTATTCGCGTAACTAACGCATACTTTGATGTACTAACAGCCAAAGATAACTATGAGTTTCAAGGCTCAGAAAAGCGTGCGATTGAACGCCAGTTAGAACAAACTAAGCAACGTTTTGCAGTAGGCTTAACCGCGATTACTGACGTACATGAAGCACAAGCTCAGTATGACTTAGCCAATGCGACTGAGATTTTAGCTGAAAATACTCTCGCTAATAGCTACGAAGCACTACGTGAAATCACAGGTATTGATCATAAGAGCATCAACATCCTTGATACTAACCGATTCTCTGCAACAGCGGTTGCACCAGCATCTTCTACAGACTGGATCAAAATGGCTGAAACCAATAGCGTTGATCTAATGACAACTCGTATTGGTAAAGATATCGCTGAAGAAACCATTACACTATACAAAGCCGGTCATATGCCATCACTTAGCCTAAATGCAGGTTACAATAAAGGCATTGAGCAAGAGCCCGGTAACGACTACGATAATGGTACAATTGGCGTTACACTAAGCATTCCAATCTTCGAAGGCTTCAAGGTATCGTCGCAAGTTAACCAAGCGCAATACCAATACGTTGAAGCAAGCGAGAAGCTAGAACAGACTCACCGTAAAGTGGTTAAAGATGTACGTAATAACTTTAACAACGTCGGTGCTTCAATCAGCTCAATCCGTGCTTACGAGCAATCAGTGATCTCTTCAGAGAGTGCACTAAAAGCAACTCAAGCAGGTTTTGAAGTAGGTACTCGTACTATTGTTGACGTATTAAACCGTACTCGTGATCTTTACGATTCAAAGCGTAAGCTATCTGATGCACGTTATGGCTACATCAATTCAATTCTAGCGCTTAAGCAAGCTGCTGGTACATTGAATGAAGATGACATTGCATCAATTAACAACGGCCTTGTTGCTCCAACAGCTAACTAAGCCGACTTGTTAAGCCCGCTTTTAAAGCAATAAAAAACCGCCAATTGGCGGTTTTTTTATATCTGATAACCGCGATAAATTTACCGCAGCTATCAATCATGCTCTATTGAATTAGAATACTAGTTCTAAACCAGCAAAGTAGCCTTTAAACTGCATATCAGCCGTCACGCCATCAAAGCCGTTTACATCAAATTTGAAGTCACGGTAGCCAGCGCGGATGCGGTAATCTAGTGCAGTACCATCAAAGTTCCAACCTAGACCTAGTGAGTAGTCATATACGCTAGACTCATCAACACCCATCATGATGTCAGTAAAACCGTATAGACCTAAGCCTGGAATACCAACTTGCGCATCGATATAACCCATTACGATACCGCTATCGATATTCTTAGTTTCTGGGTGACCTGCGTCTGACACACGGAAGTGACCGTCCATCTTTTTGTAAGCAGCACCTAAATCTAGAGATACGATATCGTTATCTAAAATCTCGTAATAAAGCACGAAATCAGTATTGCTCAAGTCAGCATTAGCGTTCACATCACCTTGGAAGTTATGCTCGTTAAAAATGAAATCAGCATCACTCATCTTGCCATCGGCATCTAGACTGTTTTGTCTGATCTTAACATTTGGCACTAATGGAATTGGGTGCTCAACCGCAACCCAAATGCTACCTTGAGAAGATGAGTCATAGTTAAACTCTTGCTGAGCCTTACCTCTTTCAGCAAAAGTACCACTAGTATCAGCTTTCCAATAATCACCACCGACTTTAAAGCCGACGACAGTAGCAGCTTGAGCTGAAGTGCCCACCAAAGAACCTAATAGTGCACACGCCAATAACGTCTTTTTCATAGTTAACCTTGAGTCAATAAGTTAGTTAAATCGATAACCGCAGCATTTGCGCGGGAGATGTAGTTTGCCATCACCAAAGAGTGATTAGCGACAACCCCAAACCCAGAACCATTAAGGATCATTGGGCTCCATACAGGTTGTTGTGTTTCTTCTAGCTCACGAATAATCTGACGCAGACTAACTTGAGCATTTTTCTTTTGTAATACGTCAGCAAAATCAACTTCAATTGCTTTCATGAAGTTAAGCAGTGCCCATGTCGCGCCGCGCGTTTCATAAAAAACATCATCAATTTCCCACCAGCTGGTTTTGATCTCTTGCATACCAAAACCTGGCGTTGACTGCCTAGCAGAGCTATCACCTGATAAGTCTGTATTTAGACGTTCTTGACCAACACTTGCCGATAGGCGCTGTGACATGCTGCCTAAACGCTTTTGCACCTCTTTAAGCCACTCGTTAAGGTTGTCGGCACGCGCATAAAACTGTGCATCTGCATTTTCAGTTGCCATCATGCGAGCGCGGTAAAGCTTGAGTAACTTAATTGCATCGCGATACTCACTTTCAGCGCTTGGCACCAACCAGCTTGTATGCTCAATATTAAGTTTTGAGTGCGCAGCTAATAAATCTTTATCCGCCGTTGATTGCGATTGTGAGCGACTAAATTCTTTACGCATAATTAACGCCAAGTCACGGGCTTGCTCAATAGCACCAAACTCGAATGCAGGCATATTATCCATAAAGATTGACGGTGGTGTGACATCGTTAGAAAGCCATCCCCCCGACTTATCTAACAGCGCTTCAACAGTCAAAATAAGTGAAGTAGTAGTAGCATAACCAACCACTTGCTGGCTGTTCTCTTGGCTATAAACGGTTTGTTCAATAGGATCAGGCTCAACGCTCCACCAAATGCTAATCAAATAACCAATAAAGAACACGACTGCTATCGCGGCCAAGACCTTTTTCCATGTCACTTGCATCGTATTTACTCCTTAATGGTGATGATGGTGATGTTCTGTATCACTTGTGCTGGCTTGCTTTTTCACCGGCAGATTAATCTTTTGCTCTGTGCCATCCGCAAACTTCAATTTCATAGCAACACTAGAGTCCACCTCTAAAGGCGACAGTAATCCCATCAACATAATATGATTTCCAGATTCAGACAGAATTAAGCTTGCATGAGAGTCTATATCAAAGCCTGGCACTTGGCGCATTTTAATCATGCCATTTTCTTCAATCAACGTATGGAGTTGGGCTTCTTTGGCAAAAGGTGCTTCAACGGCGACTAAGCGAGTGGCTGCGCCATGATTTTCTAAAGTGAGATAGGCTGCGGTATTTGGTACGGTGGCCGGCATAGCACGTACGTAGCCATCAACAAGTACCACCTGCGCCATGGTTGTGAATGAAAGGCAACTTAACAGGCCGATGTTAAACAGTTGTTTGAATATTCGTTTCAATGTCATAAACTCCATGTAAACCCAATTCGCAGAATGAGGACATAACGAATGAGCACGATTCAAGTTAGGGACGACAATGGCGTAAGGGTCATTACGTTTAATCGCCCGGATAAACGCAATGCGCTTAACCTACAAATGTATACACAGCTAACAGAATACCTTATCCAAGGCGAGTCGGACAATGAAATTCGAGCCTTTATGTTTCGTGGCCAAGCAGATTGTTTCACCTCTGGTAATGATGTCGCTGACTTTCTACAAAATAGTGGCTTAGGCGCAGATCATCCTGCTTTTCGTTTTCTTTTTTGCCTATTAGATCTGCAAAAACCGGTTGTGGCCGCAGTGACTGGTGCAGCAGTAGGAATTGGCACAACCATGCTGCTACATTGCGATTTAGTTTACGCTGATAATAGCGCTAAATTTCAACTTCCTTTTGTGCAACTAGCACTTGTTCCTGAGGCTGGTGCGAGCCTATTACTACCGCAAGTTGTTGGCCAAGCCAAAGCCAGTGAACTATTAATGCTTGGTGAAAGCTTTAATGCTAATGCAGCGCATGAATTTGGCCTCATAAATGAGATTATCGCCAGCGATACGATTTTTGATTACGCCCTGAAACGTGCACATCAATTAGCTTCACTGCCACCAATCTCATTGCAAACAACTAAAAAATTAATTCGCTATAACAGAAAAGATGTTCGTAAGCAGATGGAAAAAGAATTGCTGGAATTTGAGCAAAGACTAGCAAGTGATGAGGCTAAAGCGCGATTCGCTGCATTTTTAAAGCGCTAAACAGAAAAGGTTAAACTTAATCAGTTGCTAGATGCGGATGCTAGTAAAATACCGGATAGCATCCGCTTTAATCTAATATTATCACTACAAAGTTTGCGACTTGCTTGATAACGGTTGGAGGGTTCAATTTGCATATGAGTATCCTCGTTTTCATTATTAGAGCAATTCATCAGCAAGGCTTTTGCCACTTAGGTAATACCAAAGCTAATACAAAGTAGACTAATAATCCCATTGCAGGATTACAAAATATCGCTACTGCACATACCACTCGGGTCCACATGCAAGACCACTCAAACTTATCAGCCATCGCGGCAGTTACGCCACATACCATCGAGCGAGGATCTTTTAAACGTTCAACAAAATTAACCATTTCAAACTCCCTTGTTTTTAATCTTCCAATTTGTGCCATTCCAGTGAACACACCAAGCAAGCAAACATGACTAAACTAATAATCGGTAACAGTAACATTGCAATAAACTGAGCAAAGAACCACATAATTAGTCCTTAGTTATAGCTGTTGTTACCAATGCTTGCTCATTTTGCTCTGTCGCTTTTTGCTTGTTAGCAAGCTCTTGCTCTGCGTCCATATCGAACATCAATTCAGACATCTGTGACTGGATAGAAAGACTTAATTCGGTTTGTGCTGAATTAATCATCTCTTGCATTTGTGATGAGATATTCTGCTCAATGTTTTTAGCTACATCAGTGATTAAAGTATTATCAGCATGAGCGGTTGCACTAACACCAAGCATTACAGCAGTAAGTAAAGAAACTTTAAGAGTTTTAGATACAGTTGAGTTAAACATAATGGATTCCTTTTCGAGTTCGCCTAATTGTATGTTTATGTGCGAGGCTCTAGTCTTTAGATACCTTAATTACACATTTCTAAATTACATATAAGGTAATACAAGTGGCGTGCCAACTTTAAAGGTCAAGACTAATGCACTGTTTAAAAAGGATTTTATATAAAATAACGCGAAAGGACGCTGTGAGGGATATTTGAACAATAAAAGATAATAGTGAAACTCACCAAGCACTGGTGAATTTCACTAAGTAAACACAATTACAAGCTAACAATGTCGTCCATAGCAGCTCGAGCTTGAGTAATGACTTCAATACCAGCGCCTTGCTTATGCGCATTTTCGCTGATATAACGGCGCCATATACGTGAGCCCACTTCACCTTGGTAAAGCCCAATAATGTGGCGAGAGATATGATTAAGACGACCACCTTGCTTAAGGTGAGCCTCAATATACGGCAATAGCTTTTCTAACACTTGATCACGGCTCAATACTGGCGTATTTAAACCACAAAGCTTTTGGTCTACTTCAGCCAAGATATACGGGTTTTGATAAGCTTCACGCCCTACCATCACGCCATCGAGCTGCTGCAGATGAGTTTGACATTCAGCTAAAGTCTTAACGCCGCCGTTAATCGAGATGTTTAGCTCAGGATAATCGCGCTTTAATTGATATACACGCTCATAATCCAGCGGTGGGATCTCACGGTTCTCTTTCGGACTCAAGCCTTGTAGCCATGCTTTACGGGCATGAATAATAAACTCTTCACAGCCTACAGCTTTTACCGTATCAATCAACTGAGTCAGGAACTCATAACTATCTTGCTCATCAATACCAATACGGGTTTTTACGGTAACCGGAATATCGACCACTTGCTTCATGGCTGATACACACTCAGCCACCAGTTCAGGCTCAGCCATTAAGCATGCACCAAAGCGACCATTCTGTACGCGGTCTGACGGGCAACCTACGTTTAAGTTAACCTCATCATAACCACGCTCAGCGGCAAGCTTGGCACAAGCTGCTAAATCAGTAGGATTAGAACCACCAAGCTGTAATGCTAATGGATGCTCTTCTTCGTTATAAGCCAGGTAATCACCACGACCATGCAAAATGGCGCCAGTAGTGACCATTTCGGTATAAAGTAACGTTTGCGAAGACATCAAACGTGCAAAATAGCGGTAATGCTTATCTGTCCAATCCAGCATGGGAGCGATTGAGAAGGTACGATTGATGGGTCTTACTGACATAAACTAATTATCCAACTTAAAATAAAGACAGCTATCGCCCTTTGGCTTAAGTGCCTATCTGAAACATACCCGACTCTTTGCCAATACTATTTAAAGCGACTGGCAGTATCTTTTATTAAAGGAAGATAAAATCGGTGAAGTGCAATAATCGGCCATTATAGCACTACATAAGGCAAGAGTAGAAAGCCCTGATACATTGTTTAGTCACTCCCACTAACCCAACACTACTTATGAGCATTAATAATATAAGCCTCCAAGCTTTGCTGTAGCCACAAAGGCGCTAATACTTTGCCATCTAAAGAACGCTTTAACCATAAGTAAACCGTCGGATGAGAAAAGCCTTGCAACAAACATTTGTCGTAGCAGGAAGAGAGTGACTAATTTCCCTTGTTGCTCATTAGATTTCCCTCTCCAACAAAAACCAAAGGCACCAATCGGTGCCTTTTTTAACTTTAGCAATCTAATTAAAGCTCGAACTAGAACGGCTGATTCACCATAATCCAGAACTGATTAGACTCTTCACTAAAGGCTAACTCTGCGCGTACCACTACACTTTCAACTTCAAAGCGCGCACCAATACCCGCCGACCATTTCAAGTCATCATGTAATGCACTGGCACTGAACTCATTACTAACTTGGCCGGCTTCAGCAAATGCAACCCACTGCCACCACGGAATGTCGTATAAGTTAAATACAGGCCATTCTTGCAACGGTTGCCATCTAGGCTGAACACGATATTCAGCGCTATATAACACGGCTGAACGTCCGGTGAATCGCTTACTTGTATAACCACGCAAGCGCTCAAAGCCACCTAAACTGACACCAGCAAAACTAGGCGGTTGATGTAAATCATTATCAGAACCGGAGGTCCAAGTAGGGGTATCGGCTAAGTAAAAATTAAAGGCTAAAATTTGCTGGCCAAACCATTCATTTGAGTCGATAGAAACAAAGGTGCTTTGGTCAAACTCCCAGGTGGTCCAGCTATTACGTGAGTCGCTGCCAAAGTCGCGGGTAACCTTAAAGCTTGTTTGCCCACCTTGGGTACTGTTTTTACCGTTATCGCGGTTATCCCATTCAAGCTCAAGCGCTACACCTTTAGCTTCATCTTCTAAAAACTCAAAGCCTTCGAGTTCACGACTCTGGGTAAAAGGGCTGAACTTAATACTGGTAACACCTGACTCTAGCGGGTTCCAACTAATATCGGTTCGTGCTCGGCCTAGACTACGCGCCGCACCTTGACTACCACGGCCTATCGGCAGTACGTATCGCGCATGGAACTTAGTAAAGGACTCATCACCTAAGGTCACTACTCGTTCGCTGTCACCATTGATATCAGCTTGATTAGGCACATAGTAAACGCCTTCTTTAAAGCGAGCGTTGTAGGTTTCGATTGAGAACAACCATTGATCCAGAGTCGGTATTTGATAGTCGTTAAAACGCAAATAGCTAACCCAACTATTATTGGTGCTATACACGCCTATACCCAAAATTGAGGATTGAATTTGCCCTGCATGCTTAAGCACACCCGCGCCGCCAAAAGCCGTACTTAGACTCTCACTGGAAAATGCAAAAGGCACCGCGACAAACTCAGGCTCGTATGTCGGCAGTTGCTGTGGTTCGGTCGATTTTTGCGGCGAACGTTTCGGTGTAACAGACTCAACAATGATCGTCTCTTCACCTGATTGGCGGCCGCTATTTTGCTCTGTGGTTATGGCAGCATTAGCCCAAGGAGAAAATAATCCTATTGCCGCCATCAAAAAAGAAAATTTTGTGTTCAATTTAAGACTTCTTCAACTGCAACGGGCATCCAGCCTCAAATCGCAGTATCAACATAAATAAGTTTATTTGCTCAATCTAGGCAAACAGCAACGCGTGGCGTCAATTTAGTCACCAGCTCGTAAGCGATAGTGCCGATGTGCTCGGCTACCTCCTCTACTGGAAGGTCTTTGCCCCAAAGCACAGCTTTATCGCCCACATGGTCATTTGCATTAGCACCAAGATCGACGGTTAACATATCCATCGACACACGGCCAACAATCGGTGCTAATCGGCCGTTAATTAATACCGGTGTGCCCAACGGCGCGTTACGTGGATAGCCATCACCATAACCAATAGCAACCACACCGAGTTTAGTATTGTTATCTGCAACCCAGTGGCTACCATAACCCACAGGCTGACCCGCTTTATGCTCACGGATAGCAATCAATTGTGATACCAACTCCATCGCAGGGATCAGCCCATGCTTAGTGCCAAGGTCACCAACAACTGGTGATACGCCATAAAGTGCAATCCCCGGGCGGATCCAGTTAGCTTGGCTTTGCTGCCAAAACAATGCACCTGCAGAATTTGCTAAGGTGCGCTCGCCAGGCAAGCCTTTAGTTAATTGCTCAAATGTGGCTAGCTGGGTTGCGGTGTAGTTATTTTCAGGCTCGTCGGCGCAAGCAAAATGGGTCATCAAATTAATCGGCTTAGCGATATTTTTACATGCCAATAAGCGCTGATAAACCGCGTGAAATTCATCCGGAACAAAGCCTAAGCGATGCATACCAGAATCAACTTTCATCCAAACCGTTACCGGTTTAGTTAGCTCCGCTTGCTCTAGCATCTCAATTTGTGACTCATGGTGAACCACGGTTTCAATATCATGCTCAACTAAGGTCGCTAAGTCGGCAGGCCTAAAGAAACCTTCTAACAGTAACAGCTTAGCGTTCACCCCACCGGCACGTAGTGCCAGTGCTTCTTCTAAACGCGCTAAGCCAAAACCGTCGGCATTATCTAAACATTGCGCGACATTAAGTAAACCATGGCCATAGCCATTGGCTTTTACAACCGCCATCACTTTGCTTGATGGGGCTAATTCGTGCAGCCGAGCCAGATTATTTTTCAATGCTTGGCGACTGATCTCTGCTCGTGGAAATGGTTTCACAACTAACCTTGTTATCTTTATTAAAAAGTAAGAGCCTCTATGAGGCTCTATTGTAATTAATCATGGTCCCTAAATGTCTTTATGGACAATAATTAATCCTCTTCGAATTGCGGGCCGGCGTAGTTATCAAAACGTGAGAATTGGCCTTGGAAGGTTAAGCGCACACGCCCAATTGGACCGTTACGCTGCTTACCAATAATGATTTCAGCAGTACCTTTATCTTCAGAGTCATCGTTATACACTTCATCACGATAAATAAACATGATCAAATCGGCATCCTGCTCAATCGCGCCCGATTCACGCAAATCCGAGTTAACAGGACGTTTATCAGCACGTTGCTCAAGTGAACGGTTAAGCTGTGATAATGCAATCACTGGAATTTCCAGCTCTTTCGCCAAAGCTTTTAGCGAGCGCGAAATCTCTGAGATCTCCAAAGTACGGTTATCTTTAAGTGCGGGTACCTGCATCAACTGAAGGTAATCGATCATGATCATCGACAGACCACCGTATTCACGGGCGATACGCCTAGCACGGCTGCGCACTTCTGTTGGAGTTAGACCTGAGCCGTCATCGATATACATCTTACCTTGCTCAAGCATAATGCCCATAGTTGATGATACGCGCGCCCAATCGTCATCATCTAACTGACCGGTACGAATTTTGGTTTGATCGACGCGGCCTAAAGAGGCCAACATACGCATCATGATCTGTTCTGAAGGCATCTCCAAGCTGAAAATAAGCACAGGTTTATCTTCGTGCAGCGCCGCTTGCTCACACAAGTTCATCGCAAAGGTGGTTTTACCCATAGATGGACGCGCGGCAACAATAATCAAGTCACCAGACTGGAAGCCTGCGGTCATTTTATCTAAATCGCCAAAACCACTTGATACCCCAGTTACACCACTGGTTGGGTTGTTATATAACTCTTCAATCTTGTCGACTGTCTTTTCAAGGATCGCTTTAATACCCTCAGGACCTTCGTTAGCATTGGCGCGCTGCTCAGCAATTTTAAAGACTTTGGTTTCAGCTAAGTCGAGCAACTCGCTTGAATTACGCCCTTCAGGGTTAAAACCTGCATCGGCAATCTCGTTAGCAACCTTAATCATATCGCGTACAACCGCACGCTCTCGTACGATATTAGCGTACGAGTGAATGTTTCCCGCGCTCGGGGTGTTTTTAGCAATTTCGCCGATATAAGCAAAGCCGCCGACATCTTCAAGCTGATCTTCAAGCTCAAGCTGCTCAGATACAGTAATTAAGTCGATTGGTTGACCGGCGCTGATCAAAGACTCCATCGCAGTAAAAATGGTGCCATGGGCACGGGAATAGAAATCTTCTTTTACGACCGCTTCAGCCACTCTGTCCCAAGCGTCAGAGTCCAACATCAAACCACCGAGAACCGATTGCTCAGCTTCAATTGAATGCGGCGGCATCTTCAGCGCGTCCATCTGAAGATCTCTTGGTTTCTCTTTGCCCTTAAAGGCGCGTTGTTGTGACATTAAATCTCCAAAATTCCAACGTTTAAGCAAAATGTGGTATAAAACTGGGGTCAAGCAAAGCAGGCATTTAACATCTAACGCCCTGCACCTAAAAATAAACTATAACAATATTAAGGAAAGAACATGCGCAATGCATTGATTGCCGCCGTTGCCCTTTCGACAGGGATGCTGCCATCAGCTGTGGCATTGGCCGATGAAGGACAATGGCAACCCTATCAAATGCCATCTATCGCCGATAAGCTCAGCGAACGTGGTATCGATATTCCAGCTAAACAACTCGCCGATTTAACCAGCTATCCGATGAACGCGGTAGTTGGACTGGGCTATTGTACCGCCAGTTTTGTTTCGCCCCAAGGCTTAGTTGTCACAAACCATCATTGCGCCTACCGTGCTATTCAATATAACAGCAAAAAAGAGCATAACTATCTTGCAGATGGTTTTTTAGCAACCAGTAAAGATAAAGAGCCAACCGCTGGCCCGAATGAGCGTTTATATATCACTGAAGCGGTAACCGATGTCTCAGAGCAAGTTAAAAAAGATATCGGTGAAGATCCGCTACAGCGTTATGAAAACATTCAAGCTAACCGTAAAGCACTAATTAAAGAGTGTGAAAGCGATGATAACTACCGCTGTTCAGTAAGAAGTTTCCATAGTGGCCTTGAGTATTACCTTATCAAGCAACTAATTATCCGCGATGTGCGCTTAGTATACGCGCCACCTGAAAGTGCAGGTGCTTTTGGTGGTGATATTGATAACTACGAATACCCTCGCCACTCTGCTGACTTTACCTTCCTACGTGCTTATGTGGGTAAAGACAGTAAGCCAGCAGCTTTTGCCGAAGACAACGTACCCTACGTACCTAAGAGCTATTTAAAAGTTAATGCCGATGGCGTTAAAGCTGGCGACGGTGTATTTGTAGCCGGTTACCCAGGCTCAACCAGCCGCTACCGTTTAACCAGTGAGCTCAAGTTTGCCAGTGACTGGCTATATCCAACCCTTGCTGAGCGCTACCAGTTACGCATTGATACTATCGAAGCCATGAGCGCTAACGATAAAGACGTTAAAATCAAATATGCTGGTACGCTTGCTGGCATGGCAAACCGAATGAAGAAGTACAATGGCTTGCTCGATGGTTTTAAAGCGACTGATATTACCGGTATTAAACAAAGCCGCGAAGATGATTTCCTTGCTTGGCTGGCAAAAGATGCTGAGTACAAGTCCTTCCAAAATCAGTTTGCAGCACTTGAAGACTTACTTGTTGAGCAACGCCTGCAGCGCCAAGGTCGCTACTATTTTGAAAATGCGCAAAGCAGTGATTTGTTAGCTACGGCAAACAAGCTATACCGTTTAGCCAAAGAAAAGCAAAAACCCGATGCAGAGCGTGAAGAAGGTTACCAACAGCGCGATATGAAGATGTTTAAGGCCCGCCTTAAGCGCCTAGACTCAAGCTTTGCCATTAGCGTTGATAAAACCCTGTGGATGCAAGACTTAGAAGCTTACTTAGCCCAAAATAACCGCGTGGCTGAACTTGATGCCATGCTTAACGAAGGCGACAGTGAAGTCAGCTTAAGTGACAAGCTTGATGCCTTGTATGCACTTAGCTCACTTACCGATAAAGAAAAGCGCCTTGCGTGGATGGATGCCGATGCTAAAGCATTTGAAACCAGCGCCGATCCTTTCATCCGTCTTGCCGTAGCGCTTTACCCGCAAAATATGCAAGCAGAGAAAGATGCTAAGACCTTAGCGGGTAAGCTATCGAAAGCGCGCCCTGACTATATGAAAGCGATTATCGCCTATAACAAGGCTAATGGCTGGCCTGTATACCCAGACGCTAACGGTACACTGCGTATTACTTACGGTATGGTCGATGGTTACCAATCAGCAGATGCGCTTTACAAGCAGCCATTTACTCGCTTAGAAGGCATTACCGCTAAGCACACAGGTGTTGAGCCATTTAACGCACCCGCTAAGCTTTTAGCAGCCATTGAAGCTAAGCGTTATGGCACTCATGCGGTTGAAAGCGTATATCAAGACCCAGCCTCTTGGTTATGCCGCTTGTTCTCTTGTTTAGACAAGCCAGAAGAGTTTGGCTCGGTGCCGGTTAACTTCCTATCAAGTGTTGATACCACAGGTGGTAACTCAGGCTCGCCAGTGTTTAACGGTAAAGGTGAATTAGTGGGCCTTAACTTCGACTCAACTTATGAAGCGATTACCAAAGACTGGTTCTTTAACCCAACTATCACTCGTGCAGTACACGTAGATATTCGTTACATCCTGTGGATGATGGATGAAGTCGATAATGCGCAGAACCTCATTGAAGAGCTGGATTTAGTCCGTAACTAATTTCACTCTACACATCACCAAAAGGCATATAAGTTCGCTTACATGCCTTTTTATTTGCTTTCAAATGAGTCAGTCAGGTCTATTTTCTTCATCTTGATATCTAGTTCGGTAATGAGCTTATACTGATTGGTATTAGTAACAATACTGACGGGCTAAAGCCCGACCTACAGGAAGTTTACTCTAGTTGGTAAGCCCTAGTTTTCTAGACACTTTCTAAGTTCTCATAATACTGCTTTTCCTACTTTCCTACTTTCCTACTTTCCTACTTTCCTACTTTCCTACTTTCCTACTTTCCTACTTTCCTACTTTCCTACAATGCTAAATTTCAGACATAAAAAAACGCCGTACTAATAAATTAATACGGCGTTTCAAATTAAAGCATTTGCTTAGCGCAAATTATTAAGCTTCTGCAACTACAGATAGTTTAACGATTGCTTTAACTTCAGTGTGAACTTGAACTTCAACTTCGAATTCACCAGTAGTGCGGATAGCACCTAGTGGAAGACGAACTTCGCTCTTAGCTAGTTCAACACCTGCAGCTGTAACTGCATCAGCGATATCACGGTTACCAATTGAACCGAATAGCTTGCCTTCGTCACCAGCTTTAGAAGCGATAACAACAGACTCAAGTGCAGAGATTTTCTCAGCGCGTTGAGTAGCAGCAGCTAGGTCAGCAGCTAACTTAGCTTCTAGATCAGCACGACGTGCTTCAAAAACTTCAGTGTTAGCAGCATTAGCAACAACAGCTTTACCTTGTGGTAAAAGGAAGTTACGAGCGTAACCAGCTTTTACAGAAACTTGGTCACCCAAGTTGCCTAGGTTAGCGATTTTATCAAGTAAAATAACGTTCATTATATATTCCTCTGAATTAATGCAGTATTACTGATGTAAATCAGTGTACGGCAGTAGAGAAAGATAACGAGCACGCTTAATAGCGCGAGCTAGTTGACGTTGATATTTAGCATTTGTACCAGTGATACGACTAGGAACAATTTTACCACTTTCAGTGATGTAGTTCTTCAAAGTTACGATATCTTTGTAATCGATCTCGGTAACGCCTTCTGCAGTGAAACGGCAGAACTTGCGACGACGGAAATAACGTGCCATGTGACAGTCTCCTAAGTTTTCAATTCGACATTTTCAGCGTGTAAAACCAGACGATTTTGACCATTTCTGCTCTGTTGCAGATTAATGAAGCCTTCGACCTGTATTTCAACGCCGGCTGTTAAGTTTTTTGCAACGCTGTTAAAGCGTTCACCACTTAATACAACTTGGATTTGGCAATAAACGTTGCGTAACATTTCTGCTTCATAACGCTGCGATTTGTGTTCCAACATGATTACCGTGTGGGCTATACCTGCTGGGCTATCAAACTGCCTAGAACGCGTAATGGTTCCTGCTAATACCAAATTGTTCGTGGTCAAAAAAACTTACTCAGCTGTGTTTTCAGCGCTTTCTTCTACTTCTTCAGCAGCTTCTGCACGTGGTGCACGCTCTTCAGATGAACGACGTGTGTCGCGCTCGTCTTTAGCTTTAGCCATTGGAGATGCTTCAGTGATGGCAGCTTTAGTACGCATAACCATGCTACGCAAAACAGCGTCGTTGAAACGGAAAGCTGTTTCAAGTTCTTCAACCGCTTCTGCAGTAGTCTCTACGTTCATAAGAACATAGTGAGCTTTATGCAATTCGATGATTGGGTAAGCCAATTGACGACGGCCCCAGTCTTCTAAACGGTGGATTTGACCGCCAGCTTGGGTAAGAATACCCGTGTAACGTTCGATCATACCTGGCACTTGTTCACTCTGATCAGGGTGAACTAAAAATACGATTTCATAATGACGCATTTTTTGCTCCTTACGGTTATCTAGCCTCGTTGTTGGCTCAGTCAGACCTAATAGAGGCAAGGAACTAATTAAAGTGACTGAATTAAGCCGCGGAATATTACATAAACTCAAGCGATAATTCAAGCAATAAGTGAACCTGATTGTTATCGTTCTTTTATCTGCCTTTAAGCCCCGCTCAATGAGCAAGATTTATAATGGCATTTTCCCGCTATTGCGCATTATTATCACTGCAACGGCTAAAGTAATCTAATTTGCGTAGCAGCTGATTCTAGGTATTATGTTGCTCAGTAATAACTGACGCATCCTCATTAGAAACGACACCAAGAATAAGAATAATGCTAAAGAAACTCACTGTTGTATTTGCGCTAACGTGTCCACAGGCAGCCTTCGCACTTGTGCCGCCGGACTACCAAGAGCCTCCTAGTGATCTAACCGCTGAAATCGAAGCGGGCTTCCAGCTCAATACAGGTAACACTGAATCAAGTAGCTTTAACGGCAGAACTAAGTTGGTTTACGATACAAAGCAAACCAAACAGGAAGGCACCATTAAGGCTTACTTTGCTGCGGATAATGAAAAAACCACCGCAGAAAAGTATGATCTGCAATTACAGTCCAGTTATAAGATAAATGGCGGTTACTTTTTTGGCCGTGGTGATTTTACTTGGGATCAGTTTGGTAGTTACACCCGCATATCGACGGTTTCTGGTGGTTACGGCTTTGATGCTATCAGCACTTCCAAAACGAGCCTGAGTTTAGAAGTTGGTCCCGGTTATCGTTATAACCTACCCATAGCAACTGACGATGAACCGATCCCTGAAGCCAATAAAGATGTGATTTTACGTACCGCAGCAAAATTTGAGATGAAGCTGCAGGAATACACCAGTCTAAACGCCGACCTTACCGCTGAAACAGGCGAAGACAATAACACCCTGACTTTGGACATGAGTTACAAAAATACCCTCTTCCAAGATTGGGCATTTAAGATCGGTGTTAACGTCAAGTACACTGAAGTGGTACCTGAGGGCTCAAAGCAAACTGATACCATTACCACCTTCAATCTGCTTTATACCTTCCAATAAAAAAAGCCTGCAACAATTGCAGGCTTCCTTAGTTATCGCTTTGTAGAGCAAGTCATCATCTAGCTTGTATTCAACAAGTCGCTCTTCATTGAGTAAGCTATTTCAGCTGTTGCATCAAGTAGGCGTAAACCATAGAACTTAACTCGGCGACTTGGTTGTTATCTGCAGCGCCAGCATGTCCACCTTCCATGTTTTCATAATATAAAACATCAATACCCATACCTTCCATTTTAGCTACCATCTTACGCGCATGAGCAGGATGCACACGATCATCACGGGTTGAAGTAGTAAAGAATACTTTCGGATATTCAGTGTTAGCTTTTAGATTATGGTAAGGCGAGAATGTTTTAATATAGTCCCACTGTGCAGGAATATCCGGATCGCCATATTCCCCCATCCAGCTTGCACCCGCTAAAAGCTTGCTATAGCGCTTCATATCAAGCAAAGGCACTTGGCAAACAACCGCATTGTAAAGCTCTGGTCGACGCGTAAATGCTGCGCCCATTAGCAGGCCGCCATTACTGCCACCTTGTATCCCTAAATGCTCGCTTGAGGTTATCTTCTTAGCAATTAAATCTTCAGCGATTGCTTCAAAATCTTCATAAGCTTTATGGCGATTTTGCTTCAATGCAGCTTGATGCCAAGCTGGACCATATTCACCACCACCGCGGATATTGGCTAGTACATATACGCCACCTTGCTCTAACCAGTTTTTACCTATGGTTGCCGAGTAAAATGGACGCAACGAAACTTCAAAACCACCATAGCCGTATAGCAAAGTAGGATTACTGCTATCAAGCTTTAAATCTTTTGCCATCACTACAAAGTAAGGCACTTTAGTGCCATCTTTTGAGGTAGCAAAGTACTGCTTAGTTTCAAACTTATCCGCTGCAAATTGCTGCTTCATGCCCTTCACTTTTTCAGCTTTCATGGTCACAGCGTTAAAGCTATACAGGCTAGATGGTTCAAGAAAACTAGTGAAATTGACGAAGAACTCATCACTATCGCGTTCAATATCAAACACACTTATGGTGCCATTTGGATCAAATGGTGCTTGCATGCTTTTCCATTGACCATCTTTTGCTTGAGTGTAACGAACTAGTTTGCCTTTAACGTTATCTAACCAAGTCACGAAAATAGCACTTTTGGTAAAACTGACTTGTGAAATTGATGCTGTAGCAGATGGTTCAACCAAGGTAGTAAAGGTTGGCTTTTGCGCTATCAATTGCTCAATAGGCGTATAGATAATTGAACCTTGCTTAAACTGCTTACCATTCTGTTCTAAGTCGCTTTTTAACTCGACATAGAGTTGGCCGTTAAAGTAGCCCTTTAGTTCTGCATCTTTTGGCAATGGCAATTGGATTAATTTGCCATCACGGTATACATAATGGTCTGCGGTGTAAAAGGTTAGTGCTTCGGTAACAACTTCCAATGAGTTATCACCATCAAATAGCACATAGCCAGATACTGCAACTGAGCTTTGCTCACCAGTAAACACCGTTTTAGCACTTGATAACGGAGTACCACGTTGCCAATGCTTTACAATTTTAGGGTAGCCAGAGTCTGTCATGCTGTTATCACCAAAATCGGTGCCAACAAACACATTATCTTTATCAATCCAGCTTAAATTTGATTTTGCTTCAGGTAAGAAAAAAGGTTGGCTTTGTTGTTCAACAAAGGTCAGTGAATCTAAATCAAACTCACGAGTTTCAGTGGCATCAGCGCCACCACGGGAAAGTGATACAAAGCAGCGGTCATTTTCAGGGTTACGGCAGTTAAAACCCTTATACACCCAGTTTACACCTTCGTCTTTACCTAATTTATCAATATCAAGTACGGTTTCCCATTTAGGAGATGCCTTCTTATACTCTTCCATCGTTGTGCGGCGATAAATCCCGCGAACATGGTTTTCATCTTTCCAGAAGTTATACAGGTAATCACCAATACGACTGGCGTAGGGAATGCGCTTTTTATCATTAAGAATAGCTAAACTATTACTGACTAAACTATCGAAACCTTCATAAGCTTTGATCTCTTTAGCTGAAATAGCATTTTGCTGCTTCACCCATTCCATCGGCTTTGCCCCTTCGACATCTTCTAGCCAAAGGTACTTATCTTCTTCGGCACAAACTGGCGCCGCTGTGATAGCTCCAAGCACGCACAAAGATAAAAGTTGATTACGCATGTAAACATCCTGTTATTAGAATTTGTGAGCCTAAATTACTGCATTTTGCTAAAAAGTTGAATAAGAGATAGCTGCTAACGGCTTTAATGGTGTAACAAAGCGTTTCTTACTATAGCCAGCAGTTCAAACTGCAGATACAAAAATGCCGACAAGGAAACCTTATCGGCATGATGTATAGCTTGGCGTAAAATCTAGCGCGTTATTACACCAATTGCTATTAAGCTAGACGTTGGCGCACAGCTTCAAACAAGCAGATCCCTGTTGCTACAGAAACGTTTAAGCTTGAAACGCTACCAGCCATTGGGATCGATACTAAGGTATCGCAGCTTTCACGTGACAAGCGACGCAGACCTTTACCTTCAGCGCCCATAGCAATAGCTAATGGACCCGTTAGGCTAGCTTGGTAAAGCTCACAGTCGGCTTCACCGGCTGCGCCAATAATCCACACGCCCTTTTCTTGCAGGCTACGCATGGTGCGCGCAAGGTTAGTCACTTGATATAGCGGTACTACTTCTGCAGCACCACAAGCCACTTTACTTACTACTGGCGTTAAACCAACAGAGTTATCTTTTGGTACGATAACCCCGTGGACACCTGCTGCGTCAGCATTACGTAGGCATGCGCCTAAGTTATGCGGGTCAGTCACGCCATCAAGAATAAGCAAGAATGGTACTTCAGTCTTTTCAAGCATTGCAGCTAAATCATTATCGCTAAGGATTTTAGCTGGCTTAACTTTAGCAACCACACCTTGGTGCTGACCGCCGTCTGACTTTTCATCCAATGCTTTACGAGAAGCATATTGTACCGATACGCCCCACTCGGCGGCGATCTCAAGGATCGGGGTTAACCTTGCGTCATCACGACCTTGAAGTACCCACATCTCAATCACACGCTCAGGGCTGTTTTTAAGTACCGCTTCAACAGCGTGTAATCCGAAGGTCATATCTTGCTTTTTCATCTATTTCTTACTCGCTTTACGCTTGGCTGACTTAGCTTTACTTGCTGAAGATTTTTTTGCCGAAGCTTTTGTCTTAGTCTTTTTAGCAGCAGCCTTGCTGCCACTCTTAAATTTTCCGCCACTTGGCTTAGCACCTGAGCGACTATTACTACGCGGCTTACGCTTGCCTGATTTGGCTTCAGACTCAGCTTCTGCTTCGGTGCTTTTACCTCGTGATGAATCACGTCGATTACCAAGCTTGGCACCTTCGCGATTAACTCGCTCACGAGCGGTTAATGGCTTAGTAGGTCTGCGGCGGCGTCCACCTGCAGAGTCACCTTCCATCATCAAATCAATTTGACGGTCATCAAGATTAACCCCAGCGACTTTAACCGTCACTGTGTCACCAATTTGATAAACCTGACCTGAAGCTTCACCCACTAAACGCTGACGCATATTGTCATACTGATAGTAGTCACTGCCTAGGCTTGAGATATGCACCAGACCGTCGATAAACAGGTCGTTTAAGCGTACGAACATACCAAAATGAGTCACCGAGGCGATGACCGCTTCAAATGTGTCACCCACGTGGTCTTGCATAAACTCACATTTGAGCCAGTCACTCACATCACGGGTGGCTTCATCTGCACGGCGCTCAGTGGTTGAACACTCTTCACCTAATAGATCTAGCTCTTCAATCTGATAATGGAAGCCGCCATCTGCGGTCCATTTATCAGTTATTGCTGCGTTTTCTTGCTTAGCAAGCAAGTAGCGAATAACACGGTGCAAAATCAAATCAGGGTAACGACGAATTGGCGAAGTAAAGTGTGAATACTCTTCCAATGCCAAACCAAAGTGGCCTTCGTTATCCGGTGTGTAAGTTGCTTGACGCATAGAGCGCAGTAACATCACCTGAATAAGTTCAGCATCAGGTCGGTCCGCAATTTGCTCCATTACCGCTTGGTAATCTTTCGGCTCAGGATCTAATCCACCTTCTAGCGTTAAGCCACGCTCTTTAAGGAAATCCTTAAAGTTAGTCAGCTTTTGCTCCGATGGTGCCTCATGCACTCGGTATAACACTTCACCTTTGTGCTTTTTAACAAACTTGGCTGACGCAACGTTAGCTAAAATCATACATTCTTCAATGATTTTATGTGCTTGGTTACGATGGCGCGGAACAATCTTATCAATTTTGCGCTGCTCATTGAAAACAAACTGAGTTTCAGCAGTTTCGAAGGCAATTGCACCACGCTCTGCACGGGTTTGTTCAAGCGTTAGGTATAGCGACTGCAGCGTCTCTAGATGCGGGAAAATAGGCTTAAGCTCTTCGCTCACTTCGCCACCTTCGAGCATGTCAGCGACTTGGGTATAAGTCAGACGCGCATGTGAATGCATCACTGCAGGATAAAACTTATAACCCGATAACTTACCTGCTGCAGAGATAGTCATCTCAGCAACCATACACAGGCGATCAACCTTAGGCATTAACGAGCACAGACCGTTAGAGATCTTCTCTGGCAGCATAGGGATCACTTGCGATGGGAAGTACACCGAGTTACCTCGTGCACGCGCTTCTTTATCGAGTGCAGATTCAGTGCGAACGTAATGGCTCACATCGGCAATCGCCACCCATAAGCGCCAGCCGCCAGATTTTTTCTTTTCAGCGTAAACTGCATCGTCAAAGTCACGCGCATCTTCACCATCAATGGTCACTAATGGTAAGTTACGTAAATCAACGCGACCTTCTTTGTCAGCCTCGGTAACTTCATCGGGGATTTTTCGTAGCTTTTTCTCAATTAAGCCTGACCATGTATGTGGCAAATCGTAATTGCGCAGTGCAATTTCAATCTCCATACCTGGTGCCATCTCTTTGCCAAGCACTTCTGTCACTTTACCCGCAGCTTTTACGTAGCGGCCTGGACGGCGTGTCAGTTCAAGTACCACGATGTCGCCTTGGCGAGCGCCTTTACGATCTTCTTCAGGAACTAATATTTCTTGGGTGATGCGGCGGTCATCAGCAATAACAAAGCCCATGCCTGCATCTAAGTGAAAGCGACCCACTAAAGCAGCACTGCGCTCTTCAATCAAGCGTACAATACGTGCTTCACGGCGGCCTTTACGGTCTACACCAGCTTTTTGCGCTAGCACTTTGTCACCGTGAAAATACATCAGCATGTCACGGTTATTGATGTAAAGGTCGTCACCACCCTCTTCTAATTTTAGAAAGCCAAAACCATCGCGGTGACCAATAACGGTACCGGTCAGTAAATCCATTCTCTCAGGCAACCCATAAGACTGGCCGCGGGTAAAGACGAGTTCACCATCTCGTTCCATTGCACGCAGGCGACGACGGATAGCTTCTAGTTGCTCTTCGCCTTCAATTTTTAAGGCTTTAGCAATGTGTTCACGGGTTAACGGGGACTTTTGTGAGCGCAAGTAATCTAAAATATACTCACGACTAGGAATTGGGTTTTCGTACTTTTCTTGCTCACGCTTAATATGCGGATCTTGTATCATTCATTTTCCAAATTATTGGCATAACCCCTTTAGGTTATGTTTATTGTGGCGTTCTTAGGTGCTCTTTCTTTGCCCTAGCAACTGCGCTGGGCGGCATCTTTGCCTCTAACACCTTTAACAAGTTAATTGCTTCGGCTTGCGTTGCTTCATCGCTAAACACTTCGTTGTATAGCCAATGAAAACCCACTTCGTAATCTCGAGGACTACCATAGCCCTCACCAAATAACCGAACCAACATCATGCGCGCAGGTAAATCACCCGTCGCTGCAGCAGGCAATGTATATTGCACTGCGCGTTGTTTATCTTCGATGACAAATTTACCATCGTGATAATACTCAGCCATTCTAACCATGGCTTCAGCACTCCCCTGCTCTGCAGAGGTTTTTAGCATGGCGATACCGCGCGGCGGGTTAGCCTTAACGCAGATCCCATAATTGAGCATTTCTGCCCAAAGATACTGATACAAAGGCTGTTGTAGTACCTCAGCCCTTGCTTCAATATCCTCGACAATTTGACAATCGTCGCCTTGCACTTGAGTTAAATAACGTTTACTGCGAATTAATTCAACCAACTGCTCCTGAGTATAGACATCAACAGCTTTAGGCATAGCAAAACTTGGTAGAGATAATATCGAAAGAATAGTAATCAATACATAACGCAGCATAAGGGTTCTCAATGACAAATAGGTTAAGCTTATATTTGGGTAACAAGCCACCAATCATAAAGGTAACTTGAATATACTCTATTTTAAGTCATCGGCAGTATAACGCATTTCTTGAGCACTGTGCTCTTAGATAAGCAAGCCAATAAAAAGGCCGCTAATTGCGGCCTCTTATATATTAACTAAACGGATTCACTAGAATCATGGTCTCGTTTCTATCCGGACCCGTTGAGATAATATCAATTGGAGTTTCTAGTAACTCTTCTAAGCGCTTAATGTAGTTCAATGCCGCTTGTGGCAATTGATCAACAGAAGTTGCACCGAAAGTAGACTCGCTCCAACCAGGCATAGTTTCAAGAACAGGAGTAACCTGCTCATAGCCTTCAGCTGCTAGTGGTGTTGTAGTTGCAACAGTTCCATCTGGGTACTGGTAACCAACACAAATTTTAACTTCTTCTAGGCCGTCTAAAACGTCTAGCTTAGTTAAACAGAAACCGCTAACGCTGTTGATTTGCACTGCGCGCTTCATCGCAACAATGTCTAACCAACCTGGACGACGCTTACGACCAGTAGTCGCACCGAACTCGTGACCCTTAGTTCCTAAGTAATCACCGATTTCGTTTTTCAATTCCGTTGGGAATGGACCTGCACCAACACGTGTGGTGTAAGCCTTCATGATACCCAATACGTAATCTAGGTGACGTGGACCAAATCCTGAACCTGTTGCAACACCACCGGCAGTAGTATTAGAAGAGGTTACGAACGGATAAGTACCATGGTCAATATCTAGTAACGTGCCTTGAGCACCTTCAAATAGAATTGGTTCGCCAGCTTTACGTGCCTGATCAAGAAGTTCAGAAACGTCTGTGCACATACTCTTTAAGTAGTCAGCGATTGCTAGAGCATCTTTCAATGTCTCTTCGTAATCAACTGCATCACACTTGTAGTATTCAGTCAGCATGAAGTTATGGTAAGCCATGACTTCTTTCAGTTTAGTAGCAAACAATTCTGCATCAAACAGATCGCCTACACGTAAACCACGACGAGAAACTTTGTCTTCGTATGCTGGACCAATACCACGACCCGTTGTACCAATTGCATTATTACCACGCGCTTTTTCGCGAGCAATATCAAGAGCACAATGGAATGGTAGAATTAGAGGACATGCTTCAGAAATTAATAAACGTTCCTCTACAGGTACGCCACGCTCTTTAAGCATGTTAATTTCTGCCATCAGTGCGTCTGGTGCTAGCACCACGCCGTTACCAATAATGCACTTAACATTATCGCGTAAGATCCCTGACGGAATAAGATGAAGAACGGTTTTGTCGCCATCGATTACTAAAGTATGACCAGCATTGTGGCCACCTTGGTAACGAACGACATATTTAGCCTGTTCGGTAAGAAGATCGACTATCTTACCCTTTCCTTCGTCACCCCATTGGGTGCCGAGAACTACAACGTTTTTGCCCATTATTTGCTGCACGGTAGTGGTTAAAACGGGATTTTAGCAGATCTATGGGGGCGGTAGGCAAGTAATTTATGAAAAAATAATCAACAATATCCCGCCGACAAGTACCAAACAAGCGCCTATATACCGCAGAACCTGCTGATTTTGATTGGAAATTTCCTACAGATAAGCTCGCCAACGATTTGGAAACAAAAGTGGTCCAATTCCTTCAATAATTAACACCAATCCTAACGTCAGCATGATTAACTCAAAAGACATAACATTGTGTTCCTTAGGGTGAACAATATAGCGAATAAAACCTAGATTTGCGCATAGCACGACGTAAAAATGCTCAATCAAATTTTGTCATTTTTAGCGCAATACTCACCTTTAGCGACTCAAATTGAAACGCTTGCCAAAATAAATAAACTCAAATCAGGCATCAAATATCAAAACCAAGCAGTAAAACTAAGGTGTAAAACTAAGCAGTAAAACCAAGATTAGTAACCAAATAGCAAACCATGCTCAAGCCCCAAATTTACGATTTAGCTTTACGATTTGGCTTAAACATTTAACAGTAAATTTGAATTCAAAAACAACACTAGCGCTTCTGATTAAAAAACAAAACTAACTATTTTGTATAGTAGGCAACGAACATGTCTTTAATAAAATCAAACTGAGCCATCTGCTAATACACCGAAGTAATGCCCTCCTCCTGCCTGCTTAGCAACAGCTAGAACTCAACAAGCTAAGCAATACACTCCTATTTATGAAACTGCAGTACACAACAGGTCAGCTAGTTACGCTAGACGAGTCATAATTTCTGGTCTTCTTAAGTTAGTAGGCTCTATTAACATGGCTCTATATAAACACTACTCATCGGCAACAAAGCTACCGCGCAGCTAAGTAAGCAATCTGAATTTGCTAACTTTAACAGGTCTTACCCAAAGCTTAGGCCCGCCTTGTGTAGATAAATTGCAGAACTAAGTTAATTCAGGCCTTTTAAACTAAGCAATACCATAGTTTATATGCTCTGCCACTAGGTTATGAGTTCAAACTTAATAACTTACGAAACTATTACAAGGCCTGCCTGTCAACGGGAATAAGTAAGATGAGCTATGGGCTAACAGTAAATAGATATATGAGGAGTGCGAGCTTGCATAAATTCTGTTTCCGACAGCAAGCATAAGTGTCAGGAGTCTAAATTATGCTGAACTTTAGGCAAGAAAAAACCCAGCATATAGCTGGGTTTTTTGAACTCTGAAAGCGAAATATTAACGCTTAGAGAATTGTGGCTTACGACGTGCTTTACGTAGACCAACTTTCTTACGCTCAACTTTACGAGCATCACGGGTAACGAAACCAGCAGCACGTAGAGAAGGACGTAGAGACTCGTCAAGTTCCATCAACGCACGGGTAATACCGTGACGGATTGCACCTGCTTGGCCAGTGTTACCACCACCCTTTACAGTTACCATGATGTCTAACTTCTCAGTCATTTCAACTAGCTCTAGTGGCTGACGAACAACCATACGAGAAGTTTCACGACCGAAGTATTCGTCTAGCGGTAGCTTGTTAACGATGATGTTACCAGTACCTACTTTAGCGAATACGCGAGCAGTAGATGTTTTGCGACGGCCAGTGCCGTAGTATTGAGTTGCAGCCATTGCTATAATCCCGTTTAGATATCAAGTACTTGAGGTTGTTGTGCAGCGTGGTTATGCTCTGTACCAGCGTAAACTTTAAGCTTACGGAACATGGCACGGCCCAATGGACCTTTTGGTAGCATACCCTTAACAGCCTTTTCGATGATCATTTCAGGCTTATGAGCTTGTAGCTTCTCAAAACTGATCTGCTTAATGCCACCGATGAAACCTGAATGTGAGTAGTAAACTTTGCCTTTAGCTTTGTTACCAGTCACAGCAACTTTATCAGCGTTAATAACGATGATGTAGTCACCAGTATCTACATGAGGCGTATACTCTGGCTTGTGCTTACCACGTAGGCGAGCAGCGATTTCAGTAGAGATACGACCCAAAGTTTTACCTTCGGCGTCAACGACGAACCAATCACGAGTGACTGTTTCTGGTGTAGCAGTAAAAGTAGTCTTCATTTACAAAAACCCAATGTTAAAATTCTGTCTCACATGCTTAAGCCACTATTGGCAAAAACACAAAAAGTGCCATTCCCCGCCCCTTCGAGCAAAGAATAAGCTTTACAACTTCCACCTAATTGGTGGATAACGAGGGCAGGTTGCGGATTATAGACAAAGCTGAGTTAAAAATCACCTAATATTTTAGTTTAATTCTTATCAGTTTTAATTTATTCCGCCAGTTTATGCGCGCTCATTTCAAAAAATACCAAGCAAACAGGCCAAAGATCCTACTAATAAAGAGCTTTGCCTATGCTGCATAAAATTTTGGCCGCGAACAATAAGCGATCCTGCTGCAGTTTTCTATTATTTTTAAACAGAAATCTACGGGATATGCTCTAAAGCCAAATAATCATGAGATTGCATCTCAGTTAATCTTGAGCGGCAGCGTCTAAATTCAAAGCTTAATAAGCCTTCAGTGTATATATCTTCTAGGCTGACTGCAGATGAGATTATCAGCTTCACATTTCGCTCATAAAATTCATCAACCATAGCTAGAAATCGCCTTGCAATATCATCACCAGTTAACTGTTCACCCATTTGCTCAACATTGCTCAATAACACAGTGTGATACAACCGAGCGACCTCCATGTAATCTCGCTGACTGCGTGGACCATCGCATAAGGCTCTAAAATCAATCAGCAACACACCTTGAGCCTGCTGGCGAATATCTATCACTCTGCCGTCAACCTCTAACCCTTTGGTTGAAATTTCAGACTCTGGTGCTAACTTCGCAAAATACTCTTTAAGATTTTGCTCAGCCAGCTCATCAAGCGGTGAATGGTAAATCTCGGCCTGCTCAAGGGTTCGTAGGCGGTAATCTATTCCCGAGTCGACATTGACTACGTCGCAGTGTTTATTAATCGCTGCGATTGCAGGTAAAAAGCGCGCTCGTTGTAAACCGTTACGATATAGCTCGTCAGGGATAATGTTAGAAGTCGCCACTAATGCTACGCCTTCCGCAAATAATGACTCAAACAAAGTGCCAAGCAGCATGGCATCAGTAATGTCCGATACAAAGAACTCATCAAAGCAAATCACTTGATATTGAGATGCCATTTTTTTAGCAATACTCACCAATGGATCCTGCTGACCTTGTAATTCGGCTAAGTCGATATGCAGCTGATGCATAAATCGGTGAAAGTGCGCCCGCAACTTTTTATCACCCGGTAACGCATCATAAAAAGTGTCCATAAGGTAAGTCTTGCCTCGCCCTACGCCCCCCCACAAATATAAACCTTGTACCGTAGGTTTATGCTTTTTACTAAAAAATGAAAAAAGCCCACCACTCTTGGCAGTCTGAGAATTTAAAACAAGTAACTCATCATAGACTCGTTGCAACTGTTTTACGGCGTGCTCTTGCGCCGCATCATGTGAAAAATCATCTCGAGTTAAGTCTTGCTGATAATGCTGCCATGGAGTTAATTGCGACACGTAAATACTTCTCTATTTGTAGGGTTCATCCAAATCAGCTATATCAATAGCCGCCTGATATCTTATTTTTAAGCTTGCAAATACTATCATGCCAGAAAGCAGCAATGCACCCTCGCTACGAGCTGCAGCCCCTACAAGCAATAATTAACCCTGCAGTAGCTCACTACCTCTAACTGATAAGCCCTGCTATACGAACAAGCTTAGTTTTTGGATGACTCTATTTACTGCTAAGCACCATAGCAATAGCCAGCTATAGATCCTCACTACCCATCCGAATCATGTAAATCCCACCAATATAAGTGCTTTGACGAGGTATTTTGAATTAAACAGTACCGCGGCATAAATCTGCGATGTATATTTGGGTCAATCAACATATAAGTATTATTAGGAGTCTATATGGAGTGGGCATTAACCCTTGCCGCATTCGTGATTGGTGGCGTATTTGGCTATGTAAGCCATACTTTGTTGGCAAAAAACAATCACCATAAGAGCAACAACCAACAATTAGAGCAAACTCAACTAGAGTTGAGTCAATATAAGCAAGAAGTGTCAGATCATTTTGATGATCACTACAAGCAGCTTGCAGAGTTATCAGCGCAACTTAACAAGGTTAATCAGCAGTGGAATAACGCGGCGCCTCTTTTTACCTCGCCAATTACTGATAAAAAACTGCCAGAGCTAACAACTAAGTCACTAGAACCTGCAGACAAAGCAGCGTTAACAAAAACGCCTGTGACAGAAGATGACGTAAAAGAGCAAGCACCTGAGGCTGCGTAACCCCTAGGGATAAATTAACCTTTGTTAATAATTGATGAACTTTTTGATACTCACTTGAGTCCGAATCAATAATGAATGAGAGCGCTTGTAAACATATGAGTGCCTAGCGCAGCACTCATTATAAGCGCCGTTCAATTTAGTTTTGAGAAATTGGAGCAATATAAATGAAGACAAAATTATCCATACTTTCAGCAGCCTTATTAAGTGCCACTTTGACTTTGGCACCTGCAGTATCACAAGCAGCCATTCCTTTAGCCGTAGGCGGGCAAGAGCTACCTAGCCTAGCACCTATGCTACAAAAAACAACGCCAGCCGTTGTCGCTGTTGCTGTATCTGGCACTCATGTATCCAAGCAAAAAGTACCCGATGCATTTAGATACTTCTTTGGTCCTAACGCCCCTCGAGAACAAGTCCAAGAGCGCCCATTTAAAGGGCTAGGTTCAGGCGTAATCATCGACGCCAAAGAAGGTTATATAGTCACCAATAATCATGTAATTGAAGGTGCCGACGAAATTCTTATTGGTTTGCACGACGGCCGTGAAATTGAGGCAAAACTAATTGGTGCAGATGCGGAATCTGACATAGCCTTACTACAAATTAAAGCTAAAAACCTTACAGCGCTTAAACGAGCAGACTCTGATGAACTGCAAGTTGGTGACTTTGCTGTAGCCATTGGTAATCCGTTTGGCCTTGGACAAACCGTCACTTCTGGCATTGTTAGTGCTATGGGCCGCAGTGGTCTGGGTATTGAGATGCTAGAGAACTTTATTCAAACCGACGCCGCAATTAACAGCGGTAATTCAGGCGGTGCATTGGTAAACCTTAATGGCGAGTTAATCGGTATTAATACCGCTATCGTTGCTCCTGGCGGCGGTAACGTCGGTATTGGTTTCGCAATCCCAGCCAACATGGCTAACAATCTAGTACAGCAAATTATTGAGCATGGCGAAGTACGTCGCGGTGTACTTGGGGTAATGGGGCAAGATCTTAATAGCGAACTTGCAAAAGGCTTTGGTATCGAAACCCAACATGGTGGCTTTATTAACGAAGTCATGCCCGATAGTGCAGCTGAAAAAGCAGGAATTAAAGTTGGCGATATTATCGTAAGCGTTAATGGCCGCAGCATTAAAAGCTTCCAAGAGTTACGTGCAAAAGTTGCCACCATGGGAGCCGGTTCTGAAGTCGAATTTGGCCTAATTCGTGATGGTGATAAAGAGACTGTTACCGCAATATTAGGTGAATCAACTCAAGCCGCCGAAGCTGCAGCGGGTGCAGTACACCCAATGCTACAAGGCGCAAAACTTGAGACAAACGACTCTGGAGTTGAAATAACTGAGGTGGCACAGGGTTCTCCTGCGGCAATGAGTGGCCTAATAAAAGGCGATGTCATAGTTGGTGTAAACCGCACTAAGGTCAATAGTCTAAAAGCGCTAAAATCAGCACTCGAAGATCAAAAAGGCTCTGTCGCGCTTAAAATTAAACGTGACAACACAAGCTTGTATTTGATTTTGAGATAAACACGACAAGGCGCTAATTGTTAAGTGCCTACTATAAATAGCCGAGCCAATTTGCTCGGCTATTTATTCAGAGGCTGCCGACTTTAGAGCTACTAATCTGATGCATTAACTAGCGACTTTATTAACCCAAAGCCCGCTTTATTTGCTGTACTGAGTACAAGTTAATCCAAACATGTTAATATATTTCATCTTTTCAGCATTTACTCTCAGACCATGATCATTAAAGACGCTATTATCTATGTCGGTAAAGCCATTTTGTTTGGCCTTATCATGGCTGCAGTTATTATCTTTATCTTGCCGCTTATCACAGGGCAGAGCCTAACAAACGGTATAACAAGTCGAGTATCGACCAGCAGTAGTGAACTGTCTTTTTCTAAAGCCGTACGCCGCGCTGCACCAGCTGTAGTTAATATTTATAGCTTGAGTATTGATCAATCTAAACCGTTAAACCCCGGCTCTCTGCAAGGGCTAGGTTCTGGCGTGATAATGAGTAAAGAAGGTTATATCCTAACTAACTACCACGTAATTAAGCGTGCAGATGAAATTGTTGTCGCGCTACAAGATGGTCGTAAGTTCACCTCCGAGGTTGTCGGTTCAGATCCTGAAACAGACTTAGCAGTGCTAAAAGTTGAAGGTGACAATCTACCTGTTGTGCCATTGAACTTAAATATCCCAGCTCGAGTTGGTGATGTCGTTCTCGCGATTGGTAACCCGTATAACCTTGGACAAACGATTACCCAAGGCATTATTAGTGCGACTGGTCGTAACGGCTTAAGCTCTGGTTATTTAGACTTTTTGCAAACAGATGCTGCGATTAATGCGGGTAACTCTGGCGGTGCACTGATTGATACTACCGGCCAACTGATTGGTATCAATACCGCAGCGTTTCAAATTGGCGGCGAAGGTGGCGGTCACGGTATTAACTTTGCGATTCCAATTAAGTTAGCTCATAGCATTATGGGTAAGCTAATTAAAAATGGTCGTGTTATTCGTGGTGCCTTAGGCATTGGCGGTGAAGCAGTTGGACCTGTAATGGCGCAGATTTTAAATATTCCAGACTTAACGGGTGTGGTAATTACTGAAATCGATCCGAATGGCCCAGCAGCTCAAGCTAAACTGAGACCTCGCGATGTCATTACTGAATTTGAAGGTGAGGCAATCCCGGGCGTTGAAATGCTAATGGATAGAATTGCAGAAACCACACCAGGTACCAAAATCACAATGACAGTGATCCGTGAAGGCAAGTCTTACCAAGTACCAGTTATCATAGGTGAAAAGCCGGTACACTATAATTAGGTGCTAGGAAAGTAGAAACAAAAAAGCAAAACAGATTTCGCTGTTTTGCCTTTTTTATTATCGATTCCCTTGCCTAGCTCCTAGTTCTCCAAGGATTTTTCTTAGCAACTCCCTCTTTCCTAGGTATTGCTATTTTGCTTAAACAAGCCCACCCAAAACCCTAATTCAAAAAGCACACCTAAAATAACCAGGCTGGTAGCACCTTTCGCCATTCCCACTGCATAACACCCAATTGCAGCGCAAATTAATGCAGCTAAGATAGCGACTCTTTTCCATAATGCCATAACGCTCTCCATTTCTGATTTCCTCAAACACTAGCAAAAGGCGACCAATTACTCTTCTATTTCAGATTAAGCTTTGTTCAGGTTTACCGTTAGCAGCTCAACCTTAGGGTACAAAAAAAGCCACGCTAAATAGATTAGCGTGGCTTGTCAGGAGGGACTATGTAGTGATGAGCTTATTTTTATTTATGGATTTTAGGCAGCGCTACAGCTCTATCGCTGTAATCTGCATGGCAACTGCCACAAGAAAACTCTGCAGTAGACCACGGCATCTGGAACTTACCATCATCAGTAAACTGTTTTGCGTCAGCACTTAAGTCAATGTTGAATAAATGGGATTTCACATCGCCAAATACGACTCCATTAACCTCTTTTGTTACCGCACTCTTAGCAAGCTTTGGCATATGACAAGTCGTACACTCAGCCGCTTTATGAGGCCCTGCCGCCCAAGTGTTTTCTGCAAACTCCATATCATGGCAAGCGCTACACTCTTTTACTGCCCCAGAATGTAATCCATCTGCACTACCTTTATTAACTGTAGATTTATGTGGATCGTGGCAGGTTGAGCAACTCATGTTCTTTTTAGGACCAATCTCATCGCCAGCCTTGTAGTCAGCATGATCCTCAGGCACGACACCTAAGAGTTCATCACCGGTTTGATGATGCTTTGAAAGCCCTCCGCTTGAAACTATTCGGCCGCCTAACTGGCTGCCATTAGGGAAGGCTTCATTATAAGCGCTCACATAGCTTGGGTAGTCTTTCTCACCGTCACGGGTATGACATTCGGCACAAGTCACAGCTAAACCAAATCCCATATCTTCATTTAAGAAGTCAGCAGTTGTACGTGCACTAGCAACGCGCACAATATCATCCGCAGACATGGTTTTTATATGTTGACTGCCGGCACCATGGCAAGCTTCACACTGGATCCCTTGCTCGGCAAAAGTCCCCCCCATTCCAGGCAGATCATCTTGACGCTGCAGATTACGCAGATCTCCATCTTCCGTGGTGGTGCGCTTCCAACCAGTTGTATGGCAGTTACCACATTTATACTGGTAATTCATATCACCCGCTTTGTAGTCCCCCATAACATCAGGGTCATTTAGGTGGTTTTCAGGAATGTTAAAGCTACCATCAGCATTACGAATGTTATACTGCACATTTTTACCTGTGACGATATATCCATCAGCATCTAACCAACGTAACTTCCAGTTATAACCACCCACAACATAACTCACTTGGTCATAGCTAGTCGGTGCCCCCAAGGCATTATTGGTCGTACCGTCACCATCTGGCCCAGCAAACTGCAACAGATCAATTGCACCAGTAATCGTTTCTTCTGGAGTGTAAGGGAAGCTTGGCTGCTCGCCATTGGCTATCTTTTGAATTTTAAAGTTATGGCCTGTTTTAGCGAATGATTTATGTTTGTCTGAGTGACAACTTGCACACGTAGCAGAGCCAACATATGTCAAAGGTTCAGGAGTTGGTGCAGCGTCAACGGTGACGGTAACTTGAGCCGATGCTTGCGCAGTGCCGTCGCTGATTGTGTAATTAAACTTTACCTCTCCCGCTGTGCTTGCTGCGGTAAAACTCACCTTGCCATCTTTAACCACTGCTATATCAGAATCGACTGACACTATGGTTAACTCATCCCCATCGGCATCTGAGTCATTAGCCAATACATCAATGACCACAACTTCATCAACTAAGACATTGGCGAAATCTGCGACAGCGACTGGCGGAGTGTTTTCAATAGGTGGAACTGGCTCATCATTATCACTTCCACAGGCAACTAACATGGTTATCATGCTAGCCAACATAAGCTTTTTACATGGAATTTTTGCGTTCATAAGTTCATCCTCAACATTGCTTTTCATATCGCCAACATTGCAGGGATCGGCGATTGATATGCCTCTTTGGGCATGAAGCAAGTATCAGAAACTTACTAATAAAGGGATAGATAACCAGAATTCACAGCCAAGAGTAAACTGTGAACTTTAGTTATCAGAAATGACTTAACACGCTATTTTATTTAAACTTTTAGTCGCTTGATAAATTATGGTTTGTTAACACAAATCGACCACTATTTGTCAAAATGTAGAGCTTGTTCGCATTTTGCATAACAAGCCCTGCTTTCTTTAACTGTCTAATATGAAAATTAAACTTAGTATGATCATCTATTTCAACTAAGCGGCACAGATCCATAAACTTAAGTGCTTTATGCCCAGCCAATACCCGTAACGCTTTACGTCTATAAGGGTTTGCTAGCGCGCTATACACTAAGTCAGCATCTAAATCCCCTCTGCTTTCTAACAGCTGCTTTTCGGCTAAACTGCGCTTCACAGTCACTATTAACTCATCTGCTTTAAAAGGCTTAGTCATTACGCTATCAGCGCCTTTTTTCATCGCATCGACGGCAGTATCTACAGTGGCGTAAGCGGTAATGATAATCACAGCGAGAAAAGGCTGGTTGTGCCTAAGATTAGATATCGCCTCTACGCCAGTCATACCTGACATTAACAGATCAAGTAATGCAATATCGAAATGCTCATGCAAGCTGACTTCTATCGCTTCTTCCGCACTATTTACAGCGGTAACATCAAAGCCTTCAAGCTCTAGTATTTCCACTATACTCTCGCTAAGTTCAATATCATCTTCAGCCAACAATACCCGTGTCATTAATCATGTCCTCGATAAAATGTAAGCGTGATCTGAGTCCCCATCCCTTCCTTACTAGCAATCTGCATTTTGCCATTATGTAAGGCGACGATTTGCTCACAAATCGCTAAACCAAGCCCTGTGCCCTGACCAACCGCTTTTGTTGAGTAAAATAGCTCAGTAGCTCGAGCTAATTGTGTTGTTGTCATGCCACTACCACTATCTTCTACTGTAATTTGAACCTGAGTTTCATCTTGTTGCGCCGTCACCTTGATACTGTCTTGCGGCTCACAAGCATCAATGGCATTACATAGCAGATTGATAAAGAGCTCCTCTAACTTAATCCGTTCTGCACATAGCACTATGCTATCGCTGCAACAGATTGTTATATGATGCTGTTTAGTTCGATGGGATAATAGTTTTACTGCTGAATTAAGCACCTCTCTAAGCGCAACAAAGCTGCGTTTGCCGCTAGTAGGCCTAGCATAATTCAATAGCTCCTGACTAATTGAGGATGCACGCTCAACACCTAAACGTACACGAGCTAAATAATGACTTTGAGAGCTGCATAAAGTCGGGTGTTTACGTTCTAATAAATCAAGAGCAAGGGTTGATGAGGCTAAAGGGTTATTAATTTCATGCGCCACCCCCATGGCCAGCTGACCTATGGCTTTGTATTTATCTGCTTCAATTGCCCGCTTGAGCTTAGCAGCTGTTGCTTGCTCTTTTTCCAAATCAAAAATTTTAAGCGCCTTAAATAAAGCCACTAAAATTAAGGCTCCAGCTAACGTTCGGGAAATAGGCACGCTATAGTGATAATCTGTCGGCACAAGACCCGAAAGCCCGCCATAAATCACCAAACCCACACCACATAAGGCAAAGTAATTGCCATAACTATGCTGCTCTTGCCTAAGATTAAAGCCATAAACCATCATGCCAATCCCCGCCAAAAGCGCACTGCCAAAGCCAATCAGAACTCGTGTATATTGGCTAGCTTCGACAAAACCACTGCGGTTAACAGATAAATGGTGAAGATCTGGGATCACCAAATAGCCATAAAGCAAGATAATCAAAACGATAAGACTATGACCAATAACGGCAAGGCGCTTATTGCTGATACTTAAGATCTGCCATGCAAATATCATTAGCGCAAGATAAGACAAAAATAGCTTAGCCAAACATAGCCACAAGGTTAATAGCTTATATTCTTCAGCAATATGCCCAGTAAATATAAGTACATAAAGTTCAGACCACTCATGAAATGCATGGGAAAAACCAAACACCGCAAGTGCCCATAAGGTGGGGGCTATTTTTAGCTGACTAAAACGAAAGTTTCGAAACAAGACTGCGCAGCCTACAGAAAAAAACACTAGGCCGTAAAAAAGATAAATATTAAATGTGACGAATACAGGCATGGGCTAACGTTAACATTTAGCCATTGTTAGCAACTTGATCTAGTTCTAATTCCGTTAGCGCAGAGTTTGCGCTAGTTCATAATTCAAAGACACAAAAAAGCCATTTAAGTTTTCACTTAAATGGCTTTTTATTGCTAATTTTTATCTGAGTAAAAATTAAGACTTCACACGTACGACTTGTCCGCCTAAGCCTTTAAACTTATCTTCGATATGTTCATAGCCGCGATCTAAGTGGTAGATGCGATCAACCGTTGTTGTGCCTTCGGCAACTAAACCTGCAATCACTAAGCTTGCTGATGCACGTAAATCTGTTGCCATTACCTGCGCACCATTAAGCTTTTCAATACCGTGAATAATACAAGTATTGCCTTCAAGCTCCATGGTCGCGCCCATACGGCTTAGCTCTGGTACATGCATAAAACGATTTTCGAAAATCGTTTCAGTGATCGTAGCAGTTCCCTCAGCTAGCGCATTTAACACGCAGAACTGTGCTTGCATATCGGTTGGAAAACCTGGGTATGCAACAGTTTTGATATTGACAGCTTTAGGGCGCTTGCCCTGCATATCAAGCTCAATCCAATCATCACCAGTGGTAATGTTTGCACCCGCATCTTCAAGTTTCGCCAATACCGCCTCAAGCGATTTTGGATCAGCTTTAGTACAGCGGATCTTACCGCGAGTCACAGCTGCTGCAACTAAGAAGCTACCGGTCTCAATACGGTCTGGCATCACTTGGTAGTGACAACCTTGGAGTGATTCAACACCTTGAATGCGCACGGTATCTGTACCCGCACCTTCAATTTTTGCCCCCATTGCAATTAAGCAATTAGCAAGATCGACAACCTCAGGTTCACGTGCAGCGTTCTCGATAATGGTTTCGCCATCAGCAAGTGCAGCCGCCATTAGCAAGTTTTCAGTTGCGCCAACGCTAATCATATCCATAAAGATATGTGCGCCTTTTAAGCGACCATCAACCCGTGCTTTGATGTAACCTTCTTTAACTTCGATCTTTGCGCCCATCTGCTCAAGCCCTTGCAAATGCAAGTTAACAGGACGAGCGCCGATAGCACAGCCGCCAGGTAAAGACACATCAGCCTTACCATAACGCGCCAACAAAGGACCTAAAATAAGGATCGATGCACGCATGGTTTTAACTAACTCATACGGTGCACAAAATTCATTTAGATTAGTTGTAGAAATACAGACTTGATCAGTACCTGAACGAGTAACTTCTGCGCCCAGACAACGCAGCAGTTCGCAACTAGTATTCACATCTCTTAAGTTTGGTACATTAGAAACGTTAAAATCAGTTTCAGCCAACACACCTGCCATCAGAATAGGCAAAGCGGCATTTTTAGCACCTGAAATAACTACGTTTCCAGCAAGTGCACCACTTGCTTCAATTTTTAATTTATCCACTTTAACTCTCTAAATCCGCACTTACATATTAAAGACTTTTTCACGCTTCCATTGTGTTGGCGTGAATGCATTAATCGTAATTGCGTGTAGCTCACCACTGGTAATGTGAGCCATTAATGGGCCGTAAATAGTCTGTTGTTGCTTGACTCGTCCCATACCGTCAAAGCACTCTCCTACTGCAATAATTTTGTAATGTGTCCCTTCTTGGGTCACTTTAACTTCCTCTAAAGAAAGCGATTCTAAAAGGATGGTTTCAATTTCTTTGCATTCCATGGAACTATTCACCTTACTTAGCTTCTTCAATAAAGAAGTCGTTTAAATCATACAATATTATAAATTTCTTAAGCTGCTCTGAAGGTGAGACTAACTTAAGGCTCACGCCCTTGGCGGCATATATACCGACTAACTCGAGTAAAAATGCCACGCCAGCACTGTCACAATATTCAATCTCAGAAAGCTGCAAAGCAGAGGTTTCTGTCGCTAAAATACTGTCGCGCCCATTCCATAGACTGCGTACCGCTTGTTGATCTAATTGACCAGAAACAATACAAGTATTCCCTTGTTGTTTAAATTCGGCCACGAGCTTTACTTCTCAGCCGACGGCAAATCGATATGTTTTGCGGTACGTTCATTAAGCATATCAATTACAGATTCAATCCCTTGTTGACGGACCAGATTAGTAATTTCAGATTGCTTTGAAGACAATAAGCTTACACCTTCAGCTACTAGGTCAAATGCCTTCCAGTTACCATCTTTCAAACGGCGCGCTTTGAATTGCAATTTAATCGCAGGTCTACCTTGCTCGACAACTTGTACATACACGTTAGCAAACTTTTCACCTGAAAAGTCCTGCGCCTTGCCGTATTCAACAGTTTGATCTGTATATTCAGTAAATGCTTGCGCATAAGTGGAAATTAAATAGCCTCTAAAGGCTTCAACAAAGCGTCCACGCTGATCTTTGCTGGTATCACGCAAATATTGCCCTAATACCTTGTACGATGCGTATTTGTAATCGATATACGGCATCAATTCTTCAGTCACAATCACTTTTAGATGATCAGGATTTTCAGCAATCAGCTTTTCATCCTTATGAAAGCGAGCAAAAGTCTTATTGGCAACTTGCTCAACCAGAGTATACGGGTTGCTTTGATCGATTTCAGCTTCTGCAGCCTGAGCGCCAATACTAAATAGCGCTACAACAGCTAATACAATGTGACGATATAAACCTTTAAACATACCTAAATCCCCTACTGCTCATCCTGAAAAGGTTAATCCTTTGAACCCATGCTATATAAGAACTGCCCGATCAGCTCCTCTAAAACTAATGCTGAATGGGTATCTTCAATACTGTCCCCATCAACTAATAACTCGATGTCGTCGTCCATAAACCCTGGGGTTAACCCTAAAAACTGCTCACCAAGTAAACCTGATGTAAGGATCGATAATGTGCTTGTTTCTGGAAAATAGTGGTAACGCTTATCCATTGCAATACTGACAACTGGCACAAGCTTTTCAGGATCTAGGTTGATAGCACTAACACGCCCAACGACCACGCCACCCACTTTAACAGGTGAGCGCACTTTTAAGCCGCCAATATTACTAAATTTAGCGTGTAACGTGTAACTGCTATCGCCTGTTTTTACTTCAACATTAGCAACGTTAAACACCAAAACTAAAAACGCTGCTAGCCCAGACAATAAAAATAGACCAACTAAAATCTCAATCTTCCTTGTCAACATAACTCATTTACCACTCTATTCAATAAATCTAAACAATAATTAACGACGAGGTCTTTCCCTGCATCCCCATAAATTACTGGCCAAACATCATCGCCGTCAGTAAGAAGTCTAACGCCAACACGGCTAGGCTAGATTGCACTACGGTTTGCGTTGTCGCTCGACTGATCCCTTCAGGGTTTGGCGTCACATGATAACCGCGGTATAGCGCAATCCAAGTGACAACGATTGCAAACAAAAAGCTTTTAATCATGCAGTTAACAATATCTTGGCGCCATTCAACAGAGGCTTGTAAAATCGACCAAAAACTACCGCTATCAATTCCTTTCCACTCAACACCAACAAGGTGGCCACCATAGATGCCTACTGCGGTAAACATCAGTGCGAGCAAAGGCAGGCTTATCACCCCAGCCCAAAATCTTGGTGCAATAATCTGCCTAAGTGGATCAACGGCCATCATCTCAAGACTAGATAACTGCTCGGTACTTTTCATCAATCCTAGCTCTGCAGTCAGTGCAGAACCTGCACGTCCAGCAAAGAGCAGCGCAGTTACCACTGGGCCTAATTCTCGTAATAAGCTCAATGCCACCATCGGGCCAAGACTTTCTTCGGTACCAAAGCCAACAAGAATATTATAGCCCTGCAATGCCAATACCATACCAATAAACAAGCCCGAGACGATGATAATCACCATCGACTGTACGCCAATAACATACAATTGCTTTATCAGTAACGGCGTACCTTTACGAAAACGAGGTCGATGCGCTATCGCTCCCCACAGCATTAAACCGGCTTTGCCTAAGCCAATTACTAAATCAATAGCACTGCGCCCAAGACGAGCAACCTGATCAATCAAGCTCACTGAGAAGTTCCTTCTTATAATCTGCAGCCGGATAATGGAAAGGCACTGGGCCATCAGGCTCACCACCAATAAACTGTTTTAACTGCGGATTATCCGCTAATCGCAGCTCTTCAGGGGTACCATGAGCAATAATACGTTTATCTGCTAGCACATAAACATAGTCCGCAATTCCAAGTACCTCTGTTACATCATGAGACACGACAACTGATGTGAGGTTTAATGCGTCAGAAAGCTCTCGAATAAGCTTAACTAGCACTCCCATAGAAATAGGATCTTGCCCAGTAAACGGCTCATCATAAAGGATCATTTCCGGCTCTAATGCAATTGCTCTCGCCAGTGCCGCTCGGCGCTGCATACCGCCAGAAAGCTCCGTAGGCATTAACTGGGCAGCACCTCTCAACCCCACAGCTTCAAGCTTCATTAATACGATTTTTCTGATAATCGCTTCAGGCAGACCAGAATGTTCTCGAAGTGCAAAGGCCACATTATCGAATACATTCATATCGGTAAAAAGTGCGCCACTTTGAAACAGCATACTCATACGCTTTCGTAGTGCAAAAAGCTCATTACGATTGCACTTGTGTACATCAATACCGTCGAATAACACCACGCCACTATCTGGCGTTAGCTGACCACCAATCAATTTTAACAGCGTAGTTTTGCCTATCCCGCTAGGCCCCATGATTGCGGTAACCTTTCCTTGAGGGATCGACAGGCTAACATCTTCATAAATGACATGCTCACCGCGGCTAAAGGCCATATTTTGGATTTCAACCAATGTTTTCGAGGTATGTGTCATGCAAGTACCCTGCATTTAATATATTGTGGAAACATCCATTTTCCGTACCGGAAAGGGAGAAATTGTACGTAATTGACCTTATAGGTACAACCAAATCAAGACTATCTCACAGCAATACTTTCATTTTTCTTCAATTACAGCGAAAATACGCCGTTATACCCACAAATACTAAGAATCGATGTTATTTAATATTTTTTTGTTAGTCGCCGGTTTAGGTGCCCTAGTTTGGAGTGCCGATAAGTTTGTTTACGGCGCAGCCGCTTTTGCTCGCAACCTTGGTTTACCGCCAATGCTAATCGGACTAACGATTGTTGCCATGGGTAGTTCAGCACCAGAAATGTTTGTTGCGGCAACAGCTTCGCTAGAGGGCATGACTGACACTGCAATTGGTAACGTTCTCGGTTCTAACATCGCAAATATCACCCTAATTCTTGGTATTACTGCGCTACTTGGTGCAATCTCGGTAAGTTCACAAACGCTTAAACGTGAAATTCCAATGATGTTGGTGGCAACACTAATTGTCGGCTATTTTCTTTACGATGGCTTTTTAACTCGCGTTGAAGGTATTAGCCTATTAGTGCTATTCATTGCGCTGATGGGGTATCTCATTTGGCACGGCCTTCATAGTAAAAACCGTGATGCATTAGCCGAAGAAGCCGCAGAAGAGATCCCAGCAGACGTACCAACTGCTAAAGCGATTTTTTGGCTGGTTGTGGGCATGGTATTATTGCCACTTTCAGCAGACTGGATGGTACAAGGTGCTGTTGGAATCGCTAAAGCCTACCATTTATCCGATTTAGTCATTGGACTAACCATTATTGCGGTGGGCACTAGTTTGCCTGAACTTGCAGCTTGTGTGGCAGGAGTCTTAAAAAAGGAAGATGACCTTGCTATCGGTAACATTGTTGGTTCAAACTTATTCAATATTTTAGCGGTACTTGCTATACCTGGTATCATCGCGCCTGGCGCAGTTGATGCTGCGGCGAGTACACGTGATTTTTATATGGTGCTTGCCACGAGCAGCGCATTAGCGGTTCTTATTTTGCTATCAGGACGTGCTAAGCAGCTAAAGCCTTGGCATGGCGTAGTATTACTTATTACATTTATTGCATACCAAGCACTCCTGTTCCTATCTTAATCTCAGGACAAGAGGCCAAGCAGTTTAAAGAGAGACCAAGAAATGGTAGATGAAAATCAACTACGCCAATGGGGCACTAAAGTTATCGATATAGAGAAACGAGCACTCGATAACTTGTACCAGTACGTCGACTCTTCAGCATTTGCTCAAGCATGCCAATTAATCTTGCAATGCACGGGTAAAGTGATTGTGATGGGCATGGGCAAATCTGGTCATATAGGCAACAAAATTTCAGCTACTTTGGCTAGCACCGGCACACCGGCTTTTTTTGTTCATCCAGGTGAAGCCAGCCACGGTGATTTAGGTGTTCTAAGTGAAAACGATATCGTACTGGCAATTTCAAACTCCGGCGAAGCCAGCGAGATTTTGACCTTATTGCCCGTAATAAAACGCATGGGCTTACCGCTGATTTCTGTAACGGGTAAACCAGACTCAAGCATGGCAAAACTTGCACAACTACACTTGTGTATTGAAGTGCCAGAAGAGGCTTGCCCCCTTGGACTTGCGCCAACATCAAGCACCACTGCAACACTGGTGATGGGTGATGCCCTCGCCGTGGCACTGCTGCAAGCTCGTGGCTTTACTCAAGATGACTTTGCTCTGTCTCACCCTGGTGGCAGCTTAGGTCGAAAGCTATTATTAAAAGTCAGTGATGTGATGCATAAAGGTGATGGCCTACCTAGTGTTAGAGACAATATCTGCATTACCGATGCGCTATATGAAATCTCTAAAAAAGGCTTAGGCATGACAGCTGTTGTTGATGATAGCGATACCTTAGTGGGTATTTTTACTGATGGTGATTTACGCCGCGTAATCGATGCAGATGTAAACTTAAGAACCACTTCAATCGCTGATGTGATGACTAAAGGCTGCGTTACTATTACAGACAATATATTGGCAGCAGAAGCCTTAAAAGTCATGGATACTAAAAGTATTAATGGCTTAATTGTGATTAATGAACAACAACAGCCTGTAGGCGCATTAAATATGCTCGATATGGTTAAAGCAGGAGTAATTTAATATGTCTCACCAAGGATTTTACGGCCCAATAAGCGATGATGTTTGGCTAGCTGCAAGTAAAATAAAACTGCTTATCTGTGATGTTGATGGCGTGTTCTCCGACGGCCTTGTTTACATGAGCAATAGTGGCGAAGAGCTTAAAACCTTCCATACTCGTGACGGCTACGGCGTGCGTTCAGTGCTATCGAGTGATATTCACGTTGCCATCATTACTGGGCGTAAGTCGCAAATTGTTGAAGATAGGTTTACCGCACTGGGTGTGACCCATATTTATCAAGGTGTTGATGATAAGCTAGCGCCTTATAAAGAATTGCTATCGCTTTACAATGTGAGTCCAGAAGAAGTGGCCTACATTGGTGATGACATGGTCGACTTACCCGTTATGCAGCAGGTTGGCTTATCTGTATGTGTCGCCGACGGTCACCCATATGTAAAACAACACGCTAAAATGACCACTCACATTAAAGGTGGTCACGGAGCACTGCGCGAACTAACAGACTTGTTGCTTTTAAGCCAAAATAAGTTTGAGTCAGCCCACGGGATGAGTATATGAACCGCGTTACCCTAGCGATAATCCTATTTTTTGGCACCGCGCTATTTTTATATTGGCAAGTGCAATCGAAAAAGAGCGAAGAAGCGCTAGATATCGACGTAAGCCAACGCCCAGACTATATCATCGACGACTTACGTAGCATTGAGTATAACGAGCAAGGCTTGATCAACAGCGAAGTAACCGCTAAGCACATGGAACACTTTGACAGTGCCAGCATGACTTACTTTACTGATCCTGTTTACCTTATTTACCCTGATGATGGTCAAGCGCAGTGGCAGCTAAAAAGCACGAAAGGCAGCCATAATAAGATCACGGGGAAGGTAACTTTAGAAAACGATGTTATTATCGATTCAATTAGCCCAGAAGAGCCGATCCAAACATTAAGTACAAATTATCTCGAGTTGGATCTCGATACGATGATCATGACATCTGATGAAATGATCCACGTCACTGGCAACGAATTTGTCATTCAAGGTATGGGGCTTTATGCCGACCTGAATGCCCAAAGTGTAAAACTAATCAGCCAAGTAGAAGGGATCTACGAGGCCAAGTAATACACTAATATTGCACATATATATACCGCAGCTAACAAAGTGTTTTAGCTGAGTAGAAGGACACTATGAAATACAATCACACTCTTTTGGCCGGCCTTTTTTGCCTGCTTAGTTTTAACACCGTAGCTAAAGTCGATGACTTAGAGCAAGAAGTAAAAATCGCAGCAGCGAGCCAAGAAGCTGATATCAAAAATAACCAAGTTATTTTCTTTGGCCCAGTTGAGGTGACTCAAGGTTCAATTAAGATGAATGCTGACGAGTTACGGGTATTTTCTAAAGCAGATAAAAGCGGGAAAACCCTTGTAGCAACAGGCAAGCCAGCAACATATACCCAAACAATGGACGATGGTCGCCCGGCAACCGCAAGCGCGAAAGAGATCCGCTACGAGCTCGCTACGCGTACACTAACCTTGGTTGGGGATGCAACACTTGAGCAAGATGGTAGTCAAGTTACCGGTAACCGCATCAAATACAATATTAGCAAGCAACAGCTTATTGCTGAAAGTACCGGCCAAGGCGATGACAGAGTTATCACCATTATTCAGCCTGAAACCTATCAGGAAGATAAATCTGAAACGCCAGTAAAACAGGAACAGTAATGAGCCAAATTACCTTAAAAGCGAGCAACCTTGCTAAAAGCTACAAAAACCGTGCAGTAGTGCAAGATGTTAGCTTAACCGTGAAAACCGGTCAGATCGTTGGTTTGCTTGGCCCTAACGGTGCAGGTAAAACCACAACTTTCTACATGGTGGTAGGCCTAGTACAAAGCGATAAAGGTAAAATCTTTATCGATGACGACGACCTCACCTTAGATCCAATGCATTTACGCGCCCGCAAAGGTATCGGCTACCTACCACAAGAAGCGAGTATCTTCAGAAAGCTATCTGTTCGCGACAACATTATGGCTGTATTGCAAACTCGTAGTGATATCAATGATGAGCAACGTGAAGAACAGCTTGAGCATCTACTAGAAGAGTTCCACATCACTCACATTCGCGATAGCCAAGGTATGGCGCTGTCGGGTGGTGAACGACGCCGCGTAGAAATCGCTAGAGCATTAGCGGCAAATCCTAAGTTCATTCTATTAGATGAACCCTTTGCTGGTGTTGACCCTATCTCAGTTATCGATATTAAAAAGATTATCGAACAACTAAAAGGTCGTGGGCTAGGTGTACTCATCACTGACCACAACGTACGTGAAACACTTGATGTATGTGAGCATGCTTATATCGTTAGTCACGGAAATCTCATCGCCGAAGGCACACCCGCTGAGATCTTAGACAACCAGCAAGTTCGAGCAGTGTACTTAGGTGAACAATTCAGGCTATAGTTAATTCACAGTTTCAAACCTTAAAACTTAATACCTATTACTATTTAGAATAAAATCAAAGTATTAAGTTTTTTAGTTTTATTAGCTAGATCAGCCAGCTTTAACGTTTAACTACAGTGTAGGGAATAGCGGTACGATGAAAGCGTCACTCCAGCTCAAAATGGGTCAGCAGCTCACTATGACTCCACAATTGCAACAGGCTATCCGCCTGTTACAATTGTCTTCTTTAGAGCTGCAACAAGAGATCCAACAAGCATTAGAATCTAATCCATTACTGGAACTAGACGAAGAGCAATCAGATGGCGATATGGATCAAACTGACGACCCGTCCTCAAATGACGTCAACCAAAATCAAGATAGCGCCACAGTAGAAACCTCCGACGCATTAACTCAAGACTCTATGCCAGACGACCTACCAATGGATACGACCTGGGATGAAGTCTACACCGTTTCTTCTAATTCAAGCTCTGGTGTTAGCCGCGAAGATGATATGCCTTTTCAAGGTGAAACCAGCGAAGGCTTATACGAACATCTTGAGTGGCAAAAAAATCTAACCCCATTTTCAGATAACGATCTTGCGATTGCGACAGCGATTATCGACGCTATTGATGAGCGTGGTTATTTGACCCAAAGCTGCGATGATATTTTAGAAGCAATGGGCGATCCTGAAACTGAGTTAGACGAAGTTGAAGCTGTACTAAAACGTATCCAACACTTTGATCCAATTGGCGTTGCCGCACGCAATCTAAGTGAATGCTTACTGATCCAATTAGCGCAATATGCACCAGAAACCCCGCATATCGACAACGCGCGATTATTAATAAAAGACTATTTAGATTTAATTGCTGGCCGTGATTTTAGGCAATTAATGCGTAAAACTAAGCTCAAGGAAGATGAGCTTCGTGAAGCCATCACTTTGATACAAACCCTTAATCCAAGACCAGGATTAGCGATTGCTCGCAGCAAAGACGAATACGTGATCCCAGACGTCTCTGTTAGCAAGAAAAAGGGCCGCTGGGTCGTTGAATTAAACCCAGATTACATGCCTAAAATTAATGTAAATCAGCATTATGCATCGATGGCTCGCAGCACAACAAACCAAGCCGATGGTCAATTTATTCGTGGCCACTTACAAGAAGCTAAATGGTTTATTAAGAGTTTAGAAAGCCGCAATGACACCCTATTAAAAGTGACCAACTGTATTGTTAAATTCCAGCAAGGATTTTTTGAATACGGTGAAGAGGCAATGAAGCCTATGGTACTTAATGACATTGCAGAAGCGGTTGAAATGCATGAATCAACCATTTCACGTGTTACCACGCAAAAGTATATGCATACCCCAAGGGGCATATTCGAACTTAAATACTTCTTCTCTAGTCACGTCGGTACCGACGATGGCGGAGAATGTTCATCAACTGCAATTAGAGCCTTTATCAAAAAGCTTGTTGCTGCTGAAAACCAAAAGAAACCATTAAGCGACAGCAAGATGGCGCAGCTTTTGGCAGAACAAGGGATTAAAGTTGCTAGACGTACGATCGCTAAATATCGAGAAGCGATGCTGATCCCTCCCTCAAACCAACGTAAGAGTTTATAACTCAAAATTAGGCATTTGGAGGATCGATATATGCAAATCAATCTGACAGGACATCACATCGAAATTACCGCTTCATTACGTGGCTATGTGGAAGAAAAATTCACAAAGCTTGAACGGCATTTCGATCAGATCAATAATGTGCACGTTATTTTGAATGTACAAAAAATGCAGCAAACAGCCGAAGCAAAGATCCACCTGAAAAAAGGCGAAGTCTTTGCCGTTTCGGAACATGCGGATATGTATGCCGCAATAGACTCCCTGATCGATAAGCTCGACCGTCAGGTAATTAAACACAAAGAGAAGCTAATTAAACACTAACGATGGAACTAAGTACCATCCTGCAGCCGGAGTGCACTACCTGCGCCACTCCGGGCAGTAAGAAAAAGGTATTGGAGTTAATCAGTGATATTGCCGCTGTCCAGTACCCTACCCTTTCTTCACAAGAGATCTTTGAAAGTCTCTTGGCGAGAGAAAAAATGGGTAGCACGGGTATAGGTAACGGTATAGCCATTCCGCATGGAAGGCTGACCAATATAGAGCGTCCGGTTGCGGTGCTGGTGAAGTGTGAAGACCCAATCGCATTTGACGCCATCGACAAACAACCCGTCGATATTCTATTTGCCTTATTGGTGCCATCAGATCAGTGTGAACAGCATTTAGCTACACTGTCTTCAATGGCGGAAAAACTCAACGATAAAGCTGTACTTAAACAGTTGAGAAAAACCAGTAACGAGTCAGAGCTATACCAAGTCATTACCCAGTAATTACGATTTCAGGCCTTTAAATTGTTTTCTGTGTTCAAACACTGATGATTTAAAGGCCTAAGTAATTATTACAGCTAGATGATTTCTGCTTCAGCATCCACTTAAGCTCTTGCTTTAGAGCTTAAAAAAGTTAATCTATACCAATACAAACGCATAGTCATAAACCTCATATTTCAATCAGGTAATCATACAATGAAGCTTGTTTTAGTCTCTGGTCGATCCGGTTCAGGTAAATCAGTGTTACTCAGAATGCTAGAAGATCTCGGCTACTATTGTGTCGATAACCTTCCGCTGCCTATGATGGGCACATTACTGAAAGAATTATCAGGTAATACTAAACTTGTGGCTATCAGTGTTGATATACGCAACCTACCGGAAAATAAAGCAGAGCTAGTTAAGCACCTTACCTTTCTGCCGGACGGGGTTGAGTTACTTAGCTTCTTTTTAAACTCGAGCGATGAAGTGCTGCTTAAGCGCTACAATGAAACTCGACGCCTACACCCATTATCTCATGACAATGTTTCGTTAAAAGAAGCCATTGAAACAGAGGCGCGCTTGCTTGAGCCTCTCGCTAATATCGTTGATCACTACATAGATACTTCCAGCCTGAATATTTATGATCTAAACGATCAGGTGCGCGAGATCTTGCTTGGCAATGTTGACAAAGAACTGATGATTAATTTCGAATCATTTGGCTTTAAGCACGGCATGCCAACTGAAGCCGACTTCATGTTTGATGTGCGTTTCTTACCAAATCCGCACTGGGAGCCAGATCTACGCCCAATGACAGGCCTAGACAAACCAGTACAAGACTTTTTAAATGAGCGCCCAAGGGTGAATCAATTTATTAAGCAGATCGAAGATCTACTCACAACTTGGTTACCGGATCTTGAGCGTAATAACCGCAGTTACCTCACCATAGCGATTGGTTGTACTGGCGGCCAACATCGCTCTGTCTATATCACCGAGCGCCTAGCGGCTCACTTTAAAAATGGTAAACATAAGGTACAAGCCCGTCACCGAGAGCTAAAAAATGCCGACCATTGAGCGTGAGGTAACCATTTGCAATAAGCTTGGTCTACACGCTCGCGCTGCCACAAAACTTGTAGTATTAGCCTCTGAGTTCGACGCTAAAATCACCATTATCCAAGGTGAAAAACAGGCTTCGGCAACAAGTGTACTAGGCTTATTAATGCTAGAAACCGGAATGGGCAAACGTGTACAACTCATTGCAACTGGTCCAGATGCGCAAACAGCACTCGATGCCGTTTGCCAATTAATCAATGCTAAATTTGATGAAGACTGTTAACTAATCAACTGATTTATCTATAGTAAGTATCAACACACATCTAGCACTTAAGCTACTATAAGCGCCTTTAAATCTACCCTGTGAGGGAGCTATGCCGATTGAAGTCTTAGACAATGAAACAACAGACCAACGTCTCAATCAGCTGACTCAAGCATTAGGCAACGGTATGTTTGTCCATGTTCGCAACATGTTGCAGGATATGGCCGCATCAGACATTGCCTTTATTCTCGAATCTTCTCCACCTCGCACTCGTCAAGTGCTGTGGCAACTGATTGACCAAGAACATACAGGTGAGATCCTCGATGAACTGGGTGAAGAACTCAAAGATAGCCTGATTTCACAAATGAGTCCTGAGCGCGTCGCAAAAGCCGCACAAAGCATGGACACTGATGACTTGGCTTATATTTTACGTAGCCTGCCAGACAGTATTTTTAAGCAAGTTTTACAGTCGATGAGCAAGCAAGACCGAGTTCGAGTAGAGCAAGCTCTGTCGTATCCTGATGACACCGCCGGTAGTTTAATGAATACCGATACCGTCACCTTAAGGCCTGACGTTAATATCGATGTGATCTTGCGCTACCTGCGCATTCGCGGTGAACTGCCCGAAGCCACCGATATGCTGTACGTGGTAGACAAACACGACCGCGTATTAGGCGGTGTGCGTATTGCCGATCTACTGACCTGCGATCCAAATGCATCAGTACGTGAAATTATGGTGTCAGATCTTGAAGCCATCCCTGTTGGCATGTCCGACAGCGAAGTGGCACAGCTATTTGAACGCCATGACTGGGTGTCAGCCCCTGTTATCGATGAAAATGACAAACTGCTGGGTCGTATCACCATTGATGATGTAGTCGATGTTATTCGTGAAGATGCCGAACACTCAATGATGGGTATGGCGGGTATGGATGACGACACCGATACCTTCGGCCCAGTACTGAAAAGTACCTTTCGCCGCTCGCTGTGGCTAACTGTAAACCTATTTGCCGCATTGCTAGCCGCGTCTGTCAGTAATATGTTTGAAGGGACCATTGAGCAGTTTGCTACCATCGCAATTTTAATGACCATTGTGCCAAGTATGGGCGGGGTTGCAGGTAACCAAACGTTAGCACTGGTGATCCGTGGTATTGCCCTTGGTCAAATTGGCCAAAGTAACTCTCGCTGGCTAATTGGTAAAGAGCTAGCCATTGGCTTCCTTAACGGCTTGCTGTGGTCTGTTCTTGTATTTGCAGCAGTTTGGTTATGGAAAGGGGATATCGCCTTAGGTGGATTGATTGCAGGCGCTATGCTTATCAATATGACAGTAGCTGGCCTTGCTGGTGCAACTATTCCGCTAATGTTGAAGCGGATGAATATCGATCCTGCTTTAGCTGGCGGTATGGTACTAACAACTGTTACTGATGTAATCGGTCTATTTGCTTTCTTAGGTTTAGCGACTGTTTTCTTACTAAATTAAGCCTTTGCCCAAAGACAAAAAAAGGCCGCTAACGCGGCCTTTTTGCTTAACATGACGGAAAATATTACTGCTTTAACGGTGCATCAAAACCATAGTCCGCTAAAATCTCTTGGCCTGAAGCAGATAAGATAAACATCGCTAATTTCCACGCATCATCATGGGCATTATCTAAAACGATTAAGCCATAATTAGCACCTACAGCTAGTGGCTCTGGCATTTGTACAATTTGTAGATCTTGCACCTCTTTTTGTGCCAAAACCGCATTAGTACAGTAAGTTAAAAACACATCTGCGCGCTTGTTTTCCATTACCCAACCATAGGTATTACGTCCTTTCGGGGCTTTAGCACTCTTTTCACCACCAGTAAGTTGTAACGCTTTTTGCTCTAATGTCGCTTTGGCGCCAGCTTTTACCGCATCCGCTTTGGCAAAAATCTTCCAAGCATAATCGCCAGAAGGGTCAGCCTTCGGCGTTGACGTGCCAACCCTAATGCTAGGGTTAAGCATTACATCGAGTAAACCCATGCTATCAATTTTCACATCGGCTTGAGCGAGTGCACACATTTGGTTGCGCGCAAACATCACCACATTATCGCCTTTACCTGCAGCTTTTAATGTTTGCGGATGCTTCATATTAGCAGAGGCAAACACGCCAACTTGTTCGCCATTTTCAATGCGTTTTCTTAATAAACCCGATGGACCAAAATCGGCATCAACTTGCTGCTTAGTCTCTTGCTGGTAAGCACTGACGATATCTTTCATTGCATTTTTAAGGCTGCCAGCAGCTCTTAATTCAATCGGGGTAGCTTGGGCTGCGATAGGTAGGGCTAACAGTGAAACTAACAACCATTTCTTCATTATTTTTTGCTCATGTTCTAATTAGACTTATTTATGTGTCATCACATATTGTTATTGCTAATGAGAAAACATCCGCTAGCAAATCACAATGCCCAAGCCATGACTAAACAGCTTTGTGTTTAACCACGCGACCTTAATCACTAGATTTCTACTTATCATGGACAAAAAGTCTAAAACTCGAATTTCTAGATCAAAAAAGCCATCCGAAGATGGCTTATACCAATTAGTATAAAGATTTGGGCACTCAGCGAGAGTTTAGCGTGTAAATGCAGACTTATGCTGTTGGCATTGGGCTAAGAATAATTTCAACTCGGCGGTTCTCTGCGCGACCTTGCTTAGTCTGGTTTGATGCAATTGGCTTTGACTCACCCATGCCATGAGACGCAACTCGCATCGCAGGCACTTTATGTTGAGTTAAGTAATTTGCCACTTCACTTGCACGTACCTGCGACAGTCTTAAATTATAAGACTCAGCCCCCGAACTATCGGTGTGCCCCATAACGTTAAGTTTGGTTTCGTCATATTCTAAGGCCACCAGCACAACACTATTAAGTACTTGCTGCGCACGTTGACTCAAATCTGTTTGGTCTACACCGAAAGTCACATCATTTGGCATATTCAAAATGATATTGTCACCACTACGTGTCACGCTAACGCCAGACGCTTGTAACTGCTTACGCAGTTCAGCTTCCTGCACGTCCATGTAATAACCGATACCACCACCAAGCGCCGCACCAGAAGCTGCACCAATCAATGCACCTTTACCACGGTCACTCTTACTTGATGATGCCACACCAATTGCAGCACCCGCGATAGCACCAATTAGTGCACCATTAGTCGCTTTACCATTTTGAGATTCATTGGTGTATGGGTTGGTTGTTTGGCAACCAGAAATCAGCATGACAGCAGCTAAGCCACCTGCAAGAATCGAACTACGTTTTGCGCTCATGTTTACCACTCCTAACTGCTTTTGCGAATAACAAAAGCGACGACTTATAAGTTGTATTTTTTTAGCAGTATATAAAGCAGATCTGATTAAACAATGCTTCAAAGCCCAAGTGGCTTAATTTTAAGCAGCACAAATTGCACTAAATGTGTGCGCTCACGCTCCAATTCAGTGCAATCAATTTTAAAAGCAATGCCCTTTTATCAAGCATGGATATTTAACCGTATGAATTGTAATGAATTAAAAAACTTGGCCAGTTTGGCACAGCTTAAGCATACTCATATTTGAGTACTCAGCGGTAATAAGAATAACCAATAAAAGAGGCCAAAGAGTAACGACAAGGTGAGCACTACACCTTGGCAAGGGAATTCCGTCACCACGCTCAAAGACGTACAAACTACTGATGTGTTCACATTAGAATTGAAAGAGAAAATACCGATGGATGCTATGAACCTTAATGTTATCAACGAAGTTAAAATCAAAGGTCGTTTACTATCTGATGTCGCTAAAGACTATGGCCTAACGACCAAAAAGGTATATCAGATTGTTCACCAAAATGAGCAAAAGTCGAATCCAAAACTCTTTCCCATAGTGCAACAAACTAAGTCTCTAGGCCTGCGTATTAAACAACTACTACGCAGCCACTAATTTAACAGGCTGTACCCTGTTAAGCAGAGGCGGGAAACACCGATTTTCGCCCAAACGAAATAAAAAAATTAACGCGCTAACTCTATAAAATAATATTACGCTTAATGTGAATTTCGCCTCTGCACCCCAAGCTATCCTGCAAAAAATACTCTAAATTGATTGGCTAAAGACTTATCGTCTTGACGACCATATTTGATCAGCAGATCCTCTCTACCATCATCGTTCAAATCATCCACCATTAACATGCCGCCCTCAACAGGCAGTGCTAACTCATGCTCTTGGGCATTACGACTAAATAAACCTTTACCGGGCTTTCCTAAGTAGATCCTTAAGGTTGACTCATCTTCTGACAGCAATAGGTCTTTTAACCCGTCGCCATTAAGATCGGCAAGTTTAACCACAGGGCTGCCAGACTGCCCCGAGCTCAAGCTAAAGTTAAGTTCCACTTCTTTGGTTACGTTAGATTCATCATTAAAGTGACTATTTTCATCCATTTTAAATAGATGCACATCTTGATCTATGCTGCCTGATAACAAGGCTCCAACCACTTGGCTCACACCAATATCAAAGCCAGCAACCAGCACTTCATCTTTATTGTCACTGTCGATATCAACAAACTCCAAGCCCGTTAACGTGCCCTCAGCCCTAACTACGCTGTTGGGCTTTTTAGGAAAAGTGATTCTGCCGTCTTTCGCCTTACCTAAGTAGATCTCGTAATCATTAACACGATCAAATACCCCAGTACTTTTGGTATAACGGATCACCATATCGCTAACGCCATCGTCATTCAGATCTTTAAGCTCTTCTACTTTGCGATAAACCAACTCACTTTGATCTAATTGCTCACCGTAAGCGTCTCGTTTATTCCACCAGTCAATGCCGCTAATAGGCTGACTCACTGAAACATACTGGGCGATGGGATCAAAACGGCTTGAGTCCGTCTGCTTATATACTTCTAATTCGCCCTCACCAATTTTAATAATGTCCGCCAATCCATCGAGGTTAAAGTCACTGACATATAGCGTAGATTGGGTGTAAGTAGCCCCATCTTCAAATAACCGAGATTGCGGCTTGATAGGTAAAGTTTGGCGGTTAAATCCTTGCTCACCCGCCAAAAATAGATGCACTTGATTAAAATCATGGATCAGGATGTCATCTTGATTGTCCGCATTGAGATCTTTAATAAACTCACCACGACTAATAAAGTCTGGGCGGTCTTTAAATGATAACGAATTTATCTCAGCTACGACCTCAAGGTTCAGGCTCGAGTGATTTTGCTCTGGCGACATTAATAGCAACTCATCTTGCGATAAGAAATACAGTTGTTGCAGCCCACGGGTTGTAGACTCGGTGATATCAAAGCTATGCAGCGCCAATGGCAGCTCATATTGATGTACCAATTTATATTGGCCATCAACAAGTTGGTAAATGGCCATCCGGCGCTGACTCATATTATCAATCCCGAAAGCGACCAGTTCCTTGCCCGATTGCGGCAGTAAGTCTGCAGCAATAATCGGATGGGTCAGCTCAAAAGGCGCGTTTATTTTTGACTCGCTAAAAGTTAACTTTGCAGCGCTATTTGCATTAGCCAGCAATGGTAAAACTACAACACTTACAGCTACACCAATTAATCCTTTATACGCTAAACGCATAAGTTTGCTCCTTGTGTCGGCTATTTTCGCCGCAGCGTCATTATTCGCCGCGGTATCATCAATACCGTTAATCCATATCATGTATGGTTATTGAAACTAACGGTTTTCCCGCCAGAGTAAAACCGTTAGTTAATAGTTTGTAACACAAGAGGTCTATTTTAACGCCGCTAGGCCATACTTTTTTCGAACATGAGCTTAGCTACAAATATAAGTCTACTTACTAAAAGTCCAGTAATTAGCCCCTAGCCAGTTAACCACTAAGCCCGCTAATACGCCTATTGCAAAGCCAATAAAGCGACTAATGCTCACATCATCAACAAGCTGAATCAACACGATATTTACCCAATAAAATACAGACAAGTTCGCTAGCGCCGCAAAGCTCGCAACACATAAATGCTTACCCAATTGTTTTAACTTTTGTTGATGACTCCCAACCTCACAACTTGCTTTAGCATGCTCTTTACTCGGTACTTTACAGCGCCCTTTAAATGTCCAGCAGCGATTGGCCCCCCAAGACAGGCCGACTGAGATAATAAAGGCCGTCACTCTTGCAGGCATTAACGCAAGTTCAAATACGTTTGAAAGCAATAAGAACAAACTAAAATCAACAACAAAAACCCCAGCACCGACCAATAAAAAACGCATACTTTCATGATACTTAAGCCATATAACTTGGCTAAGCTGCTTATGGTTCTTGCCTCTATATCCATTAGGCAATTTTGCTTTAAAACTGGCGGTTAATAAGCTTAATTGCGATGACATTTAATCAGGTCTCGTCTCTTATTGCTCGCTACAGCTTGGCAAGCAGTAAACTGTGATTGATTCAGTTTATTACTAATAACGAGGTAGAAATCATCGTCACTAACTTCATCTAAACTTTGAATTTTATTTGCTGTACCTGCACTATAAAAACGCCCCGAAAACGGCTGGCTTTGCCAATAATAGGTAGGCAGAGCGTCACTTCGCTGCGATAACAACCAGCGCTCACTTTTGTCTTTGCCCACATCAAAGTGCAACACCGCCACGGTGGCAACTAATAACGCCGGAATAGATAAAGCGATAATATTCAGCCCTGGTAAAAAGCTCTTTCGCCATGCATAAGCCAATAGCAATGCAAGTCCAGGGATCCCTGGCAGAACATAAGCAGGTAAAATATTGCCCGCAAAGGTAAATAGCAGCATGGGGGCTATCATCCAACAAATAAGGTAACTAGGTAGGCCTGCATTACTCGTGTTTAAATCATGCTTGTTCGGCTGCTTTTGCTCGGTAACTATTTTATAAAACGCTCGTGGTAAAAATAGTGACCAAGGCATGGCTGCAATGACAAAGTAGAGCCAAATAGTGCCTCGAACTTCATCGTGTGCACTGCCGTACAAATCACCTTCCCAACCGCTATCGACAAAGCGAGACCAGTGCTCACCAACAATAAAATAATTTAAAAAGCCCGGAGTCGTCTGCTCAGCAATCACATACCAAGGCAGCGCAATTGCCAGCATCAATAAGCAGCCTGTCACTAGCGGCACTCTATGCCATAGTTCGCGCCACACTTTAAGCGGCCCATAACGTAAAAGTAACCACAAACCAGTGCCTAAGCCAAATAACACCAAGGTCACAGGCCCTTTTGCTAGCAAACCTATGGCTAAGCCAGCAAAACCTGCATAGCCCCAAACTTTGTCACCTTGCCAACATAAGTAAAAGCCAACCATTGCCAATGTTAATCCTAAGGTTAACGCCATATCTGTCATCACTGCGCCAGCACTAATGGTAAACACCACAGTTGACGCCAACATAATTAATGGAGGCAGAACAGGTAACTGCAGCCTTTTAACAAAGTGGCCAACCAACAACAGGCAAAGTACAGCAGCAAGCCAATGGGGCAACCGCACTGCAAACTCATTAACGCCCAATAAGCTAATAGAGCTAGCACTCATCCAAGTATGTAGCGGTGGTTTCCCCCAAAAAGGTACATTGTAATCAAACAGCGGTGTAACCCAATTGCCGGTTTCTACCATTAGCCGCGCCATCTCACCGTATCTTGCTTCTGTGGTGTCCATTAGTGGATACCAAGGCAATAACAGCATTCGTGTTACCACCACAATCAACAACACAACTAGCCCTGTGCGTGTATCAGCAGCCTTTAACATTACTTAACCTCCAAGTAGCTCACGTTGGTAGGCTTAGCTTCATTAAACTCCATCGACATGTTATTTCGAGCTTTCACTTGAGTAAGGGATTGCTTATATGCCACCTCTTCAATCAAATACAGCGGACGCTGCTTAACCTCAACAAATACTCGACCTAAATACTCACCAATCAAACCTAAGGCCAGCAGTTGAATTCCGGCCAGCGCCAACTGCACCACCATTAACGATGGATAACCGGCGACACTGCCACCAAAAATAAGCGTGTTAGCAATAATCCAACCACCATAAGCAAACGCCGCAAGGGCTGTAATTACGCCACACCATGTCGCCAAACGAAGTGGTTTAAAGCTAAAGGAAGTAATGCCGTCCATCGCCAAACCAAATAACTTGCCGTAGTTCCACTTGGTTTCGCCAACAAAACGCGGGTCGCGATCAAACTCCAAGGTTTTTTGGGAAAACCCTGGCCAACTAAATAGACCTTTCATAAAGCGGTTACGCTCCGGAAGCTGCTTAATGCTGTCGATCACCTGACGGCTCATCAAGCGGAAATCGCCGACATTTTCTGGGACTGGCGAGTCAGAAACCCAGTTCATTAGTCGATAAAAACATGCGGCAGAAAAACGTTTAAACCAAGTTTCACCAAGACGCTTTTTACGTTTCATATTGACAATGTCGTAGCCCGCTCGCCACTGACTGAGCATCTCAGGAATTAACTCTGGAGGATCTTGCAGATCGGCATCAAGCATAATAACGACAAGTCCTCTAGCATGCTCAATACCTGCTGACATGGCCGCTTCTTTACCAAAATTACGGCTCAACTTAATACATTGGTATTCATTATCAACCAGCGGCAGTTCACTGACCTGGCGCCAAGAATCATCACTACTACCGTCATCAACAAAAACAATCTCGCTGCGTTCATCAAGTGTCGACAGCACTTTAGTTAAGCGCTCAATTAGCGGCTTAATCATCAGAGATTCATTAAATAAAGGCACAACGACTGATAAACAAATTTCAGTGTTATTTGGGCTTTGACTGGGCGAAGAATAAGGCATAAGTTTGTCCTACAGCGACTAATTTTGCGTTAGCATGCCTAGGCTCAAGTGAAGAAAATGTCATTGACATTTTTTCGACATAAAAATGCTAAAATCGACCTTATAAATACAGTTACGGCCCTTAGTAATGACGATTAAACTACTGATAATTGAAGATAACAGCGATGTTGCAGGCATCCTTGGTGATTACTTTGAAGCCAAAGGCATGGAACTGGATTTTGCCGATAACGGTGAGCTTGGATTATCGCTCGCACAAGCTTTCGACTTTGACGCCATTATTCTTGACCTTATGCTACCCAAAATGGATGGGCTTAGCCTTTGTAAAGCACTACGCTCACTTGGTTGTAGCACGCCAATTTTAATGCTGACTGCATTAGATAATAAAACCGACCTATTAACCGGGTTTGACTGTGGCGCTGACGACTATCTCGGTAAGCCATTCGATTTAGATGTGGTTGATGCGCGTATACAAGCCTTAGTTAAACGCCATCGTGGTGAGGTTGCTCAAGGTTCACTTAAATTTGGTGATATTGAAATCAATATCGCTAAGCATCAAGCTTTGCGTCAAAATATGTTATTAGCCTTAACCCCCATCACCTATCAAATTTTGCTGCTGTTAATGAAAAATGCTCCCAATATCGTTAAGCGTGAGCAGATCATTGAGGAGATCTGGGGCCAATCGCCACCCAGCAGTGACATTTTGCGCAGCCATATGTACCAGTTGCGCAATCAGTTAGATAAACCTTTCAAGCAACCTATGCTTGCCACTGTGCCGAAAATCGGTTTTCGATTACAACTCGGAGACAAGGCGTGTTAAACGGCTTATTTAATCGCGCCTCATCGGCTGTCAGTCTACCGCAAAAACTGCTGTTCTACTTTAGTGCTATCGCGGTAATGATAGGGCTCACCATCTATATCTTTATGCTTAGTCTAATGCAATGGATTGAAGATGAGGTCAATCAGCATGAGCTTGAGGCGAGCGCGCCATTTGCGATTAGTTTATTTCAACAAGGAGCAAAACAACCGCTGCAGATAGGCTTACATGTGCAAGCATTTTACTCCCACGATTACATACCAGAAGCCTACGGCGACTTAAGCCAATTCCCTTCCGGCTTTTCTGGTGAAGTTGTTGATCGCAACAAAACCGGGCTAATGCATGAAATATTTAGCTTTAAGCTATTTGAAGATGATGATTTAAACCCGCAAAAAGAACTCTTTTTATATCGTAGCGAGTTTAAACTCGATGGCGAGATACAACCTTTATATCTGATTATGCCTGCAGATAATGTCGAGCTAAGTGATGAAGAGTGGCAATCTATCAACGTGTTCGTGTTAACTTTTATTTGTGTACTGTTTTTATTATTTGGCTTTGCCATTCATAAATTGAGTCAGCGCTTAGTTGAGCCCGTAGATCAACTGGTAAAACAATTGAAGTCACCTGCCGAGCACCCGCAATTTGCAGTGCCAAAGCAATCGGCAGCAGAGTTTAGCCAGCTTAGTCAAAGCCTTAACGATTATCGCCAACAAAATGAAATGATGATTAAACAAGAACAAGCCTTCGCCCGTTACGCAAGTCATGAGTTACGCACACCAATAACCGTTATTAGTGGCGCGGCTAAGCTACAGGAGCAAAATGACGCCCCTGAGTTTCAGGCTAGGCAGCGCGATAGAATACAAAGGGCGGCACATGAGATGCAGCATACAGTCGATGCCCTGCTCAGCATCGTCAAGCAAGAAAAAGGCACCGTAAGTCATGAAGCTAGAACCCTTGAATTGGCTGAAATAGAGCAGATAGTGCAGCCGCTATCTTTACTGGCTCAGTCAAAGAAGATCGAGCTTATTGTCGATTTTAAAGATTCACCGGTGATCAAACCAACTCCAGCAGTATTGCGCATGCTATTAAGTAATATTATTAGCAACGCCATTAATGCCAGTGATTCAGGGCAGATTATGGTCGTTATCGATAGCCAGCATATTTCAATCAACGATAACGGGCATGGCTTAAACGCGTCGAATAACCAACAACATAATGCTCAGCACAATAGTCATGGCTTGGGTTTGCTTATTGTTGACAGTTTATGCCAGCGCTACCAATGGCAATTTAATCTTATCGAGACTCAGCCTCAGGGCTGCCAAGCCAAGCTCACTTTTCCTCAGCTAGAGTTAAAAAGCTAGCACTTAAGTTTGAGGCTGATGTAAATGCCAACTGCCAATATTTTGCTAATCTATCAATTAATTTTGTTTGAAAAATTCGCGTTAATCATAAAACTCTATTAAATTTTAAAGACATATCAAGGAATATTTCTGCACTAGCAATCGGCAGAATTTAAGATAATAGAAGGCATGTATGGCCCTACTAAATACCAAAGAGATCCGTATCCATGACGATATAGGCCAAAGCTGGCAAGAGATCGTTAATCTTATTTCTGAAATATCAGCTATTCCTGCCACCTTAATTATGCGCCTGCACAGCTATGAACTCGAAGTATTTACTCGCAGCCAAACAGCACATAACCCTTATACAGCAAAAGAGCGCGAAAGCATTGGTATTGGCCTTTATTGCGAAGCCGTCATTAATGGTCGCAAAGAGCTTATCGTCAATAACGCACTTGAAGATCCAGACTGGTGTAACAATCCAGATATAAAGCTAGGTATGATCGCCTATTTTGGTATGCCCCTGCATTGGCCCAATGGCGACATTTTTGGCACTATTTGCATGCTAGATAATCAGCCTCAACAATTTGATAATCCTACAAAACAATTGTTAAGACGCTTTCAAGCTATTATCGAGACGGATTTAAATAAGGTGTATCAGCAAGCTAAACTTGCCAATGAAAACCAGATCTTGTCACAAAAACTCGCCGAACAGACACGCGAATTAGAAAGGTTACGTAGTAATAGTTCCTGCCTATCACAAAAGCCTTCAGCCTAGCTTTTATAAGAAGCTTTTGTAAAAACTGCTATAAACAGCGCCAAAAACGAGACTAGCAAATAACCCAATAAGAAAGCGCTTCAAGACACTCCTCCCATGATGATTTATCGCATCAGTTTACTAGCTTATCGCAAATCTCCTTTGCAATACGTCGACTAAAAATCACTGAAAGATGCAATACAATGATAAAACTTTGATTTTCTGCCACACGCCATATAGAGCTAGTACTAGGTACTATGGTTAAATCGATTGGAGTACGGTAGGAATAAAGTTTAACCTCATCTAAGCACGACTCTGAGCCAGCTAGTTGCTGTAACAGTTCGCTTCTCGGCCTTAATTGTTTAATCCCCTTTGATGGATATGGCAAGTAAGCCAAATAGCTACCATGATGAGGTGCCGCAAGACTAAAAAACTGACTCACTCGGCTTGCGCCATCTAAATACTGCAAATAATAACGGCCGACTATGCCGCCCATACTAAAGCCTATCAATGCAATTTGGGTATCTTGGCCAAAGAACGCATTAATCTGCTCACTTAAATTAGCTGCGGCAAATTCAATCCCACGGCGACCATCAAAGGGACCAATTGTAGGACTAAAGCATTCATGTCCTGCAGCTTGTAGGCGCTTTTGTAGTAAATGCATAACATGGCCAGTATTAAAAATGCCATGAACCAATACCACTTTCATGTTTCGCTCCTTTGAACTAGCTAACCAGACTCTAATAACCAACAAAGCTAATAATAAGCGCTAAGTTAACAACTCGCACCCAATAAGATTGAGGGTATTTATTAACGCATTTTTGCTATCATTAGCCCTGTCACCCCGACACCATTTCAAATGAGCCCAATATTTATGTCGATTACCTCATCGGACCCAACCGCTTTACCTCTTTCTCAGGTATTGGCCCAAGCTATCACTAAGCGAGCAGATTTTTTACAACAAGCTGCAACGCAACAAACAGATTGTTTCCGTCTATTTCACGGTACGGTTGAAGGGTGCAATGGGCTCAATATTGATCGCTACGGTAGCGCTTGGCTTATTCAAAGCTTTCATCAATCACTCACTGAAACAGAGCTAGCAGATATATCTGCACAGCTTAACCAGCTTGCTGAGTTACCGGTTGTCTATAACGACCGTTCAGATAAAAACTCGCGCGTACTAAATCGTTTATCTGATGAGTTACAAGAATTTGCCACAAGTGAACAGCAGATGCAGGAAAATGGCATCAAGTTCACCAGTAAGCTGCGCCATGAAGGTCAAGACCCATTACTGTTTTTAGATATGCGCATTGGCCGCGAATATGTCGCAGCTAATAGCGAAGGCAAAAGCGTACTAAACCTATTCTCTTACACCTGTGGTATTGGCACTGCAGCGGCTGTTGGCGGCGCGACACGTGTGGTTAACGTAGACTTCTCTTCATTTGCTTTGGCTGCAGGACGTAAAAATGCTGCCCTGAACCAAGCTGAAAATGTATGTGAGTTTATTCAAAGCGATGCCTTTCCAGCACTTAGACAGCTAGCAGGTTTAAAAGTGGGCGGCCGACGTAATCAAAAGCTACCTGCTTACCCAAAGCTACCAGCCACGCAATTTGACCTAGTGTTTCTCGACCCACCTAGATACGCTAAAAGCGCATTTGGCATTGTCGACTTAATTAACGACTATCAAAGCTTGTTTAAACCTGCATTGTTAACGACAAAGGCCGGCGGCACGATAGTTTGTTGTAATAACGTAGCCAAAGTTGACCGTGACGAGTGGTTTGCAAGTCTTGTACGTTGCGTTGAAAAACAAGGCCGCCAAGTAACCCAACATACTTGGTTAGATTGCCATAATGATTTCCCTTCATTTGATGGTAACCACCCATTAAAAATTGTCGCGTTAAAACTCAGTTAATAAATGCCAAAGGCAATGGTTTCAATCAAAGTAAACACAACATTTTAACCATTGCCAACCATATCAACACTCAAACACTAATAATCACCAAACAACACAAAACATTGATTTTAAATGCATCTCCCCTTCATCAAAAGAAACCCTCTCACTAAACATAGCAAACCCGTCTAAAATAAAAAGTGAAACAAAAATATTTACAGCTTAAAAATCATGCAGATAGAGCAATAAAAACCTGAAAAAATATTTTTTATTCACTAGTACATAAATTAAGCTTTACTTTCCATTTTAAAAGCATAAAATCCGCAAAATCAGACCAACCCTCAAACTTTCAAAAGTATCAATCTATAGGAGATAAAGGTGGACATTTCTGCCTGCAAACCACACAAAAACAGTACGTTCGTACCTGTTGCTGGTTTATCGTTTTTTGCTATCGCATCTGGCTTCTTAATGAGTCTAATTCCATTGTCACTCGCTTCATTTGGCATGGATAGCTCACTCGTGGCCTGGTTGGCTAGCATCTTCTATTTGGGCATTCTAGTTGGTACGACTTGTATTCAAACGATTGTGGCTAAAGTTGGTCACCGTTTTTCGTTAATGTTATTTTTAACCTTACTGACTTTAACCATAGTAGCCATGTTAGTTATGCCTACAGCTAAAGTTTGGTTAGCCGCACGCTTTGTTGCAGGTTTTGCTGTTGCTGGTGTATTTGTCGTTGTTGAGTCTTGGCTATTAATGGCCGACAGCGCCAAGCAAAGAGCAAAACGCTTGGGCCTTTATATGACATCGCTATATGGTGGCAGTGCTCTTGGTCAACTTGCTATCGGACCGTTAGGAGTTGATGGTGTTACCCCATTCCTGTGGGTTATTGGTCTGCTAATGCTAGCGATCTTGCCACCTCTTTTAGTTAAAAGAGGTCAGCCTGAAAGCCTAGAGCATAAGAAAATCAGTTTGCGTGAAGTCAGAAAGATCAGCTTACCTGCGGTGATCGGTTGTTTAGTATCAGGCATGTTACTTGGCCCAATCTACGGCTTAATGCCTAGCTATATCAATGGTCAATTTGATAGTACTGAACGCACTGCATTTTTAATGGCTGTGATTATTTTAGGTGGCATGTTAGTGCAGCCATTTGTGAGCTACTTGTCGACTAGAGTAGGCAAAAGTTTATTAATGGCGTTATTTTGCTTACTAGGTACCATTGGTATTGTTGGCATCGCAGATGGCAGCTCTATTGCCTTTATTACAGTAAGCTACTTTTTATTGGGTGCTAGCTGCTTTGCACTTTACCCGATTGCAATCTCACTAGCCTGTGAAACCATGGCTATTGAAAAAATTGTTGCAGCTACTGAACTTATGCTTTTGAGCTACAGTGTTGGCTCTGTGTTTGGGCCTGTGATTGCAGAGCACAGCAGTACATCTGCGCACTCTTTAATCACATACTTAGCTGTGGTGTTGCTAACCACATCAATTTATATGCTGATCAAAAGCGTACAAAACACCCGCAGTGGTCATACGCCAGCAATTGGTTAAGTCGTGCTAAACTTAGCATTCTTAAAAGCGCAGCAATAGCTGCGCTTTTAGTTTCTCCAATAAAATAACCCTAGCTTCAGCTCCACTAGGGGCGATTTTTTCGAAAAAAACCACTAAAATATGCCCTAATATTTAGCCTAAGCCGCTAATGAGCCCATATCTAACATATACAGTAGCTAAAATCGTTGTCCAATATTGTTCAGCTAACGCTTTAGAGAACCCAATCCGTGAAATGTGCCTACTTTGATCAACAGCAATGTCTTTCTTGTGTCCATATTCAGCAGGCTATGCCTGAGCAAGTTGAGGCTAAGTCGCAAGTATTAAGTCAGCTACTGAGTGAGTTTAATGTTGAGCAATGGCACAAGCCGGTATTTGGCCCAGACAGTGGTTTTCGCAACAAAGCTAAAATGGTTGTTCTTGGCGCAGCTCATCAACCTATTCTCGGTATTGTTAGCCCAAATGGGACGCCTGTCAGTTTATGTGATTGCAGCCTGTATCCAGAGGATATGCAACAACTGCTGCACAGGCTCGAACTGTTTGTTCGTCAAGCCGGTATACCGCCTTATAATGTAGAAAAAATGAAAGGCGAGCTTAAATTTATCCTGCTGACTCGCAGCCAAATTAAAGGTGAATACCTATTACGCTTTGTGCTTAAATCTCACAAGTCCATTGAGCGGATTGAGCGCGAACTACCGAAGCTATTAACTGAATTTCCGCAAATTAAAGTGGTTTCAGTAAACCTCCAGCCAACTCATATGGCGATTTTAGAGGGTGAAGAAGAGATATTTCTGACTGAAGAAACTCGCCTAGCTGAGCAATTCAATGACGTACCTTTATTTATACGCCCAAAAAGCTTCTTTCAGACGCATCCTGAGATCGCCGCTAAACTTTATCAAACCGCAAGAGAATGGGTCGGTGAACTCAAACCCAATTCACTGTGGGATCTGTTTTGTGGTGTCGGTGGCTTCGGTTTGCATTGCGCATCAAAAGAGATCGCGCTAACCGGCATTGAGATCTCTGCTGAAGCCATTGCATGTGCCAAGATATCTGCAACAGAGATGGGATTAGCTAAGGTTGATTTTACTGCTTTAGACTCAACAGACTTTGCCAATGGCCGTGATGCTGCCGATAAACCAGATATTGTAATCGTTAACCCACCAAGACGAGGCATAGGCCAGTCTTTATGCGAATCGCTCTGTGCTTTCGCACCCAATGCCATCCTTTACTCCAGTTGTAATCCGCACACTCTGGCTAAAGATCTGGCTAACATTAATGGTTACCGCATCCAAAAAGTACAACTATTTGATATGTTCCCACATACCGATCATTTTGAAGTGCTAGTGATGCTAATTAAGCAATAATCAGCCAAATATAATCATTGTCGCGGGCTTACACTGAGCTAAGCCTGCACATTTTCATCTTTCTGTTTAAGTGCCTTTCTACCCTCCAATTGCTATCCACTTGCTTGATTTCCCGTCACAACGTTATAAAACCCACCATTATTAACCTCCATTAAATTAGCAACATATGAACAACTAACCAGCAAAAGATGATTAAAATCACAAAAACATCGCTTTGAAACCAGCAAATGTGATCACAACCAAGATAATGCGACATATTGTCCTTTCGTGGATATCATTATATAAATAAGCCAATTATAATAATGACTTAACCATTAAGGACATACTTATGAAAATCAGCGCACGCAACACACTAAACGGTACTATCAAGTCAATCGACGAAGGTTCAGTAAACAACGAAGTTGTTATCGAACTAGCACCAGGTGTTGAAATCACTTCTGTTGTAACTAAGAAATCTTGCGAGCAACTAGGTCTAGTTGTTGGTGGTCAAGCTTACGCGATCATCAAAGCAAGCAACGTAATGGTTGCTGTAGACTAAGCGATTGCTTAAAAAGAAAAGCCGCAAACACTTATGTGCTTGCGGCTTTTTTGTATCAAAATTTCAATCTGCCTAGCAGTGGAGTCTATTGACTAACAATCGCCATAACCGAGCCAACAATAATTAATGAAATACCAAATAAAATTATATATTTCACCTTAGTGGCACGCCTATACGCCAATAATCCAGCGTATTGAACATCAATATGTTCAGCGTTTTCAAAACCGCGGCTTAATGTCCACGCAAACAAATTCATGCGCTCAGACGATAATATAAATCGCTCTTGCTTTGTTAACGTTCGCCAACACTCTATATCATGTTGTTTTAACGCTCGGTTAAGATCTGGCAAATCCATCAAGATCAGGCCAAGAAAAATAAATCCCGCACCAATCACTAGCACTGCCATAACGTCCTCCACTGACGAAATTGAACATTAATCGTTCACCTACTTAGCACTAACATGAAATATTTAGTGAAAAATGTAAAGTCAGTAACCTATAGATCGTAAGCCAATGTCGGTGTTAATCGCTATTTAACGCTCCTAAAGCCCGCATACATAACAGGAGAAATCGCTTTGCCACTCGCATCAGTGGCAACTGATACATGTTGAGGCACATGCAGTAATCTTGGCTCTAAAATGCTAGACGGGGTTTTGGAGCCGCTGCAACCACAGCCGCCACTCGAACCACCACAACAGCCGCCCTTTTTCTCATGGTTAATCGATCTGCGCCCTTGGCTCGCTTCCACTAAACGACAGCTTAAATCTTTCGCATTTGTCATTAACTCAGCAATACTCAGTGAGTTATCAGCTTGACTAACACTGACACCAGCATCGAGTAACTTGCCAAGCATGCGCTCACCAATAAACTGCACGATTACGATATCGGCCTTATGATCGGTAATCAGGTTTAACATCGCTTTTTTAGCGCTGCAGCCACCGCTCAAAGCAGGATTAGCGACTCGACTGATTAACTGTTGATGCTCATCATAAAACGCAATTTCAGGAGCCTTGGTAAAGTGAGTCGCCAAACGGTCACGGCTCATAGGGATAGCAATAATCATGATCATTCCTTATTCATATTCTGAGGTAGCAAAAGTGCCTGGCCTTGGGTCACCGCAGTGGCCACTTTTTTACGGGCGCTCGCTAATAAGTAACCAAAAGTTTGCCTTGAAATCCCCATTGATGCCGCCGCATCCAACTGACTCATTTTTTTGACATCACCTAAATTTAACGCTTCAAATTCATCCGCATCTAACTGGATCTTTTCTAACTGATGCGATGGAATGCCATTAGGTTTGAATAAGCTGCACGGCACACAGCTGGATAAATGGCGACACTTTTTAGGTCTAGACATGTTAATAGCCCTTAGTTACTTAATGGTGTATCAACAAGCACTTGCAACGATTAGGCTGCTAGCAAGTTATTGGCGTACGCCACAAACTATATTATTAGCAAGCTAGTTAAACAGTGGCTTAAGTCACACTAAAAAATATTACCAAAAGTTAAATCAGCAAACGTGGAAATAGCAATTGAACGCACAACTTTATCTGTAGCAATAAGGATTAATTAAGACTTGTTAGATATGCCATAAAATGGCTTCACTCACAGCGCTTTTGCGATCAACACTAGAGTTTAGTATGTTGAGAGTTGGCACAATATGTAGCGCTTATTAAGCGCAACATACCTCATCTTTCTAAAAGTTCAGTGACTAAGCCATTTTACAAAAATCTAAATCGGCTTGTTTTCTAACGAACACTAAAAACTAAGGCTATACAGTGATCTCTAAACTTCCCAAATGGGTGGAATACGGCGCTTTCATTCTGGCTTTCACTGCTGGTAGTGTTAATGCGATTGGACTACTCGGATTTGAGCATCAATCTGTCTCTCACCTATCAGGGACTGCCACCCTTGTAGGGACTCAGTTACTCAGCTCCTCTCCAACGGTACTGTTTCATCTGCTTGGCATTTTAATTAGCTTTATGTTTGGCGCGACCCTTTCAGGGGCATTTTTGTCGGGGAGTAGCGTTAAGCTTGGCCGCCATTACGACACGTTATTGTTAATTGAAGCAGGCTTTTTACTACTGGCAATATACTTACTGCAAGACGGTACTTATTACGGCCATTACATGGCCTCTGCGGCTTGTGGCTTACAAAATGCGCTGGCGACGACTTATAGTGGCGCAATTGTTCGTACAACTCATGTAACAGGGATTTTTACCGACTTAGGCATAATGCTAGGTGGCACACTAAAAGGGGAGAAGTTTGATAAGCGCAAAGCGATTTTATTTATGCTTATCATTGCCGGCTTTATCTCTGGCGGTGCCTTAGGCGCCGTTCTCTTTGCCAAACTGGCGTTTTTCGCGCTATTAGCACCTGCGGCTATTTGTATCGCGCTCGCCATAAGCTATCGCTTCTACAAAATCCACACACGCCAAAAAGAGAACCTAAAATAAGTGATTTGATATATAGATAACTGACTCAACAAATAGATAAGTGATTAAATCACTTATCTATTTTGACTACCGCATTATAGATTAATCGTCACTTTCTCAATGATAATCGCCTCTCTCGGCACATCATCATGATCGCCTTTAGAGGTAGTTTTAGCGCGGCCAATTTTGGTCACAACATCCATACCATTAGTCACTTGACCAAATACCGCGTAACCCCAACCTGCGTTGGTAGTAGCAGTATGATCTAAGAAGCTGTTATCGGCTAAATTGATAAAAAACTGACCTGTCGCCGAATGCGGTGCATCAGTACGTGCCATTGCGATACTGCCACGAATATTCTTTAATCCACGATTAGCTTCATTAACGATGGCTGCACGAGTCGGCTTCTCATCCATATCCACAGTAAAGCCGCCGCCCTGGATCATAAAACCTTTGATAATTCTATGAAAAATAGTGCCTTCAAAAAAACCATCTTGGCAGTATTTTAAAAAGTTTTTAGCACTAACAGGTGCTTTGTCAAAATCCAGCGTTATCTCAATATCGCCAAGATTAGTCGTAAATATAATCATTGGGTGTCCCCTTACTCAAAATTTGCCGCGAAGGTAGCATTTTTACGCCTTGCTGACTGTAAAAATTACTTAAACAGATCGAAAAACCTGACGCATATTGATGTGTGGGCTCAAGCCAGATCTCAAATATTTTAGTCTATTAGCAGCAATAACTTCGAATTTACAGCGAGCTATCTACTAACACTAGCGCTCAATCCCAACGATCTATTTGCTGTTGCAAATATCGACGAAATTAAGCAAACATTGAAAAATAACCCGATATACGCAACTCAAACTCGGTATTACACCACGCCAAACACAATAAAACTTACTGATAACAATAAACGTCAATTAAATGACTTAACTATTGATTTTAAAGTTTTTATGTCACTACACGCCATAAACTTATGCGGTATAAATCACGTTTAAATAGCAGGTTAACCAATAGAATAACAAGGCTTAATGAGATTTATAAAGATAAAGCAAAAAAGTAACTTTTCCTTGAGAATCAATCATGACTAATCAACAAAATAACTTATTAGACAGCAATCAATTACAAAACGAACAATTACAAAATAACGAGCGTCGTCGATTTTTAAAAACCACTACAGGCCTAGCTATCACAGCTGCTGGTGCCAGTCTTTTACCTGCTAGCGCCCATGCCTCTACAGATGATTTTAGTGAAACATTCCATGGTCACCATACAGACCAGCGTTTTTGGAACAAGGTGCGTAAAGAGTTCATCCTAAACAAACGCAATACCTATATGAACATTGGCACTGCAGGCACTATGCCTAAACGTGTATTAAAAGACTATAACCATGCCAATGAACAAATTTCGATTAATCCATGGAATAGCAATATTCCTACACTAGATTACGCCAAGCAAATTGCGCCAAGTTTTGGTGCCGCCCCACATGAGCTTGTGCTATGTCGTAATACTACTGATGGTCTATGTACCATCATTAACGGCTTACAGTTTGAATATGGCGATATCATTCTAACAACCAACCATGAACACCATGGTGTAACTACGCCGCTAAAGCATGTAGCTGAGCGCTATGGCGCCGAAGTCATTGAATTAGCATTACCTGTATACACTCCAGGTAACGATGTCAGTGTTGACGATTTTGTACAAGTATTTGCCGATGCCGTAAGCCTATATGGCAACCGCGTACGCTTAATGGTGTTCTCTCATGTCACATTCACTACAGGTACAACACTACCAGCTAAACAGATCTGTAAGAAAGTCGCGATTCCAAATGGCATCGTCACTTTAGTTGATGGCGCGCATACGCCAGGCATGTTCAATCTAGACTTTCATGATATTGATTGTGACTTCTACTCTGGCGCGGGTCATAAATGGCAGTGTGGCCCTGGTGCAACTGGCTTTTTATATGTACGTGATAACGCTAGTCGCTTATTTGAGTTCTGGAGCGACCGTGAAACACCACTATGGTTTATCAATACCTCATCTTCATCGGTTGAAGTACAAACTAAATTGCAATCTGTTGGCCAAGATAACTACCCTGCTAAACGTGCACTCGCTAAAGCCTGTGAAATGTGGGACGAGATTGGTCGAGATGCAATCGAAAAGCGGATTCTTGATTTAAGTGCTTTGTGTAAAGAAGAGCTTGCGAAGAAATTCCCTAATGCGATGATCTTCGCCCCTAATGTTCGTAAGCTATCCAGCGGTTTAACCACCTTCAACCCATTTGACGATTTAACTGATAGCGCCTTATTAACTGAGTTTCGCGATCGTCTAGATGAAGAGTATGGCTACATTGTGCGTACTACGTCTTTCTATCTTGATCCTAACGATAGCGTTAAAACCTATTCATTACGGATCTCAACTCATCTATTCCACGATGATGAAGATGTAAAAGGCTTAGTTAAAGCCATGAAGCAGCTTTATCGTGACATGAGATAATATCCATCTTACTAGGCCGCCCTATAAAGGGCGGCCTTTTCATTTATCTCAAAGTAAGTCATTCAATCTCGGCATTTAGGCTGGTTGCTTAAGCGCTAAAGACTCTTGATCACCTTGCTCCTCTAATAACAACTTAGTGAACTCGGCTGCAGGGACTGGTCGGCTAAATAAATACCCCTGACCAAATTCACAATTGTGCTCGCGTAAAAAGCTGGCTTGCTGCTCATTCTCAATCCCCTCAGCAACAACCTTTAGCTTCAATGACTTCGCCATTGCTAATATCGCCGACACTAAAGATTCATCTGATGAACTAGTGCTCATCTTATTGATAAAAGCCCGATCAATTTTAAGCTTAGAAAATGGGAATTTTTGCAGATAACTCAACGCTGAATAACCAGTACCAAAATCATCAATAGACAGTCCCACGCCAAGCTGTTTCAAATAAGACAGCATTTTCATCAAGCTATGACCTTGATCGATCAATAAACTTTCAGTCACTTCCATATCTAGTTGAGATGCAGGCAAACCCGTTTTAAGCAATATGTCGACAATGGTTTCCTGTAGCTGCTCACAATACCTAAACTGCACGCTGGAGAAATTAACCGCTACCGTTATTGGGCTAATCTGTTGCCAACTGGCGGCTTGCGTACAGGCCTCGAGCAATACCATTACACCTAGCTTATGAATCAAGCCGTTCTTCTCTGCTAACGGAATAAAATCTTCAGGTGATACAAACCCTAGTTCAGGGTCAAACCAGCGCATTAACGCCTCGGCGGCAACGATCTTGCGGCTTTTTAAATCTAGAATAGGCTGGTAATAAACCTCTATATCCCCCTGCTGAATCGCCTGATGTAAGCGCATATTTAGCATTAAATTGCGCTCCACATCTAAGTTCATGCTTGAGTCGTAAAAGCCAAAACCATTACGCCCCATATCCTTTACTCGATATAAAGCAGTATCAGCTCTTTTCAGCAATGTCGCCGCGTTATTACCATCCTTTGGATACATAGACATGCCGATACTGGTCGAGACAAAAAACTCTTGTTGCTCAATATGGAATGGCTGCTCAAATAGCGACAAGACACTGCTAGCGACGAGCGTTGCTGCATCTTGATGTTGAATATCAGGCACAATAACCAAAAACTCATCACCACCAAGACGGGCTACAATATCTGTACTGCGCACAGATTTAATGAGTCGAGCACTTGTTAGTTGTAACAGTTCATCACCCGCGTGATGACCAATGGTGTCGTTGATTTGTTTGAAGTTATCTAAATCGATAAACAATAATAGAATTTGGGTATTTTTAGCATGGGCATTTCTTATCGCCGCCTGTAGTTGCGTCATACCATGGGTACGATTTGCTAAGTTGGTTAACTCATCGTGGGTCGCCTGATAAGCCAACTTACTCTCTGACGCCTTACGTTTTGAGATCTCTTCATGCAATAAGCTATTTTGCTTAGCTAACTTTTGTTGCTGCTCAGAAGATAGGGCAACTTGGGTTTGTAAAATCAGGTTCTTATTGTTGACTCGCAGTAAATAAATCAGACCTAAGAACACAGGCAAAGCCAGTAACGAAATTGCCGCGATAAACCAAGTTGAAGTAAAAATATCTTCTTCGCTTACAGGTTCAAACCAGCTTTTTAAAGTAAATGGAGTGCCCAAAACATCTGTTTTAAAGTAGATCGTTTTTTGACTCGCCTTAGAAAAGTTAACACTGCCCTGCTCAATACTTAGTAAGCTTTCAGGTAATGAGTTCCACACCAAAATATCGCCAACGGCTGATTCCAATGTCAAATAGCTACCGCTATCAATATGCTCCTGAGTCGATAACATATTGATGATCACTGCTGTATTTAAACTAGCAACCAATACTGCAACCGGTTTATTTTGGTGATAAATGGTTTGTAATAACTGAACTTCAATGCCATTAGCGCCGCTAGCCAAATGTATTTTTTGGCCAAGGGTTTCCATCTGCTTTATCGGCAACTGACGAATATCAAAGTTAAGTTCAGGCTGGGAGTCAACAATTATGCTTTCTCCAAGCCCAACAATCAGCACTCGAGAATAAATTAGCTGATTATCCATTTTGTTCGATAAGCTAAACTGATCAATAGTCTGAGTTAGGCTAAACAAGCTCGAACTTAAGCCATATCGCAGCGACATCCCCGCCGCTAAATTTGAAAAATAAGTATTTACATCTCGCTGCTGGCTTAGATTAGCGACATTTTTCTCACTTGCAGCAAAAAAGAAGCTCAAGTTTTCGGTGTAATTGGTTACCCTGAGATTAAGCGCACTGTTTTGTGACTCTCTTAAACTGCTTTGGCCTAAATTGGTCACGGTTAAGATCAAAATTAAATAGGCGCTAAGTAACACCCCAGCAATGATGATTGCTGTTTTACTGTTAAACCATTTTAAGTGTTTCATATTAATTCTGAATACCAACTGCCGCCGTTTCAAAGTAGTCTTGGTAATAATGGAAAACGGTAGGGTAGTACTTTCTGACTAATTGGTTATAACTACCATCAGCACGGATCTGCTTTAGGTATTGATTGAAAGCTGCACGTAACTCCGGTGAGTTTTTTCTAAAGCCAACCGCCATTCTCTGATCCTCAGAAATCGGACCAATGACTTTGATTTTATTCGGCCATTTCTCTATAGCAATCAGCGAGTCGGCGACATCGAGTAAAGTCGCTTCCGCTTCAATATTGAGTAAAAATGGCACCATCTCATTCAGCTGTAGCTGCTTAGTAGGTAAAATAACATTGGCTTGCGCACCTTCAAGATCATAAAGATCCGGATCTAAGCAAGATTGTTTCATTGCCAGAATATCGCGATCTTTTAATAACCCTCTGACCATTTTTATATCATCAAGCAATGAGTCACTTGGCTTTATTGGAGTAAGACTTGATTGAGTGCGAGCAACCAGCCAGACGGCTGAAGGAAAGTAATCGTCAGAAAAATCAACCAACTCACTTCGCCAATCTAAAATAGTCAAACCGTTAGCAATAATATCGCCAACGATAGGTTCAGGCTTCGAATAAACAACTTTATTATCAACAAACTGACCATTTCTTCCTGTCAGCATGCCGAATACGCTTGTCCACTGCGCCGGAACAAACTCATACTTAACGCCAAGATGCTCGGCGAAATTCTGCATCAATTCGATATCAAGCCCGCTGTGGTTAACTTTATTTCCCTCAACATATTGAGACACGAAATTCGCATAAGGCACGCCTAAATGACGCAGTACGCCTTCGGCTTTAATCTCTGCAAGATCTCTTGCCATCACCTGAATAGATGATGAACTACAGATCAAAAATATCGCAAGCAGGAATATTCGCTTTAATTTCACAGGAAGCCTCTTGATAGAGCCCGACGATTTAAACATCGTTCTAGGTAGGATTTTAGGTCGAGAAGTATAACCACAGCCATTGCAAAATCCGCGACCTAGGCAGCACTTTGAATAATCATGATAAGATTTCAACATGGATCATGATTAAGAACAAATAAGCATATAGAAAACAGTAATATACAAACCAAAAACCAACTAAATCTTTACAAAAAAGATGCCAGAAACAGTCAATAAAATGGCTAATGTCAACAAACGCATCACTAAAAATAAGAGCATATTTTGCGATGTTGGATCTGTAGTAATAACCCTTTCTTTAATCACCATCACTAATCAGATAATAATACCAATTAGTATCAAAATTTGATCGGCCTAGGTAGAGCAACTGCTTATAGTGATTGGTATAAGCAGTCGTTAACCGGAAATTGACTCCACGAAAGACGGAATTAGCACTTGAAAGTTAAACATGTAAAAGATCCACCTTCTGAAGAAGGTGGCTTTGATATAACTCCCTAAAAGGGAGCTTTCCTACCGTGCGTTAACAA
>NZ_JALNTW010000016.1 GCF_023161665.1 Shewanella sp. 1CM18E | reverse complement strand
CATTAAACGTACTTCAGGCAAAGCCTAATTGATGATAACCACCTACTGAAGTAGGTGGTTTAGGGCTGAAAACAAAAGGCACCTCAAACCAGCTTAGGTTATAAGGTGCCGTCTTCACATCAAGCGTTAACAGTTAAACGCAGCTTGGTTTTTACAAAGCTGATTATGCGCACTTTGTTAATCTTGCTAAAGTTTAAGTCGCTAAAATTTAAGTCGCTAAAATTTAAGTCGCTAGGGCTGGACTAAAAACGCTTAAATTAACTTACGTAAAGCAGCGTTTAAAAAGCGCTATTCTCAAACTCTACTATGTCGCTGCTAGCCAGCTCAATTTGCTTAACTAAACTTGCAGTTTGTACCGCCCAGTAATGCATGAAAAACTTCGCTGTTGCCAATTTATCTTGGTAAAAATCACTGTCGTCAGTCCCATTGTCTAAGCATTGTAAGGCTTTTTCTGCTGTGCGCGTCCACATCCAAGCTAATGCAGTAATGCCGAATATTTGTAGGTAAGCCATTGAGGCAGCGCCAATTAAATCAGGGGTTTTAGCCGCTTTTGCGACTATATAACCTGTTGCCTTTTCAAGATCTGCCGCTGAGGCCATTAAACCGTCAATATAAGGTTTCATCGCATCATTTTGTATATTGCGCTCTATTAAGGTTTTAACTAACTCTGACCACAATTTAAGAGTCGCGCCTTTATCTGCTAATACTTTACGACCAATAAGATCTAGTGCTTGCACGCCATTTGTGCCTTCGTAAATCATCGCAATTCTACTATCACGCACAAATTGCTCCATGCCCCATTCATGGATATAACCATGACCACCAAAAACTTGCTGTGCATCAACGCAGGCTTTAAACCCCTGTTCAGTTACAAAACCCTTAACGATAGGCGTAAACAGGGCCGCCAATTTTGATGCTGCTTTAGCTTGTAAAGGGTCAGAATGACGCTCAGATTCATCAAGCCACAGCGCTTGTTGGCCCATAAGTGCACGAGTACCTTGATTAAACGATTTTTGAGCCAACAACATGCGACGCACGTCACCATGCACCAATATAGGATCGGCTGCTTGCTCAGCTTGCTTCACGCCACTTAATGCTCGGCCTTGAATTCTATCCTGAGCATAAGCAAGGGCATTTTGATAAGCTATTTCAGAAACACCCAGCCCCTGTAAACCAACACCTAACCTTGCTTGGTTCATCATAGTAAACATAGCCCGTAAACCTTGGTGTGGCTCGCCCACCAGCTCGCCAATAGCGCCATCAAAATTCATTACACAAGTCGAGTTACCATGGATCCCCATTTTATGCTCAAGACTCGAAGCTTTTAGCTTATTCAATTGCCCTAACGAACCGTCATCATTAATAAATACTTTTGGTACCACAAATAAAGAGATCCCCTTCACTCCTTCGGGAGCATCAGGCAGCCTTGCCAATACCAAGTGAATAATATTGTCAGTAAGATCATGATCACCCGATGAGATAAAGATTTTCTCTCCGCTGATAGCGAACTCTCCGTCAGCCAAAGGCATTGCCTTAGTACGTAATAACGCCAAATCTGTCCCTGCATGAGACTCAGTCAAGTTCATGGTTCCAGTCCATTCACCACTGACTAATTTTTCTAAATATTTAGCTTTTAAACTATCACTACCGTGGGCATGAATAGCAGCATAAGCGCCGTGGGTTAAGCCGGGATACATGGCAAAAGCCATATTGGTTGCGGTTTTCATTTCGGTGGCAAAGACGCCAACCACTTCAGGTAACCCTTGGCCGCCAAATTCAGGATCACAGGTTAAGGTTGCCCAGCCATTATCAATATATTGCTGATAAGCATCACTAAAACCTTTTGGGGTAATAACCTTACCATTTTGTAAACGACAGCCCTCAACATCGCCACTACCATTTAAAGGCAACATGATATCAGTTGTAAAATCAGCGACACCTTGCAGCACTGCATCAATCAACTCAGGATCAAACTCATCAAAGCCTTGCAACTCTGGCTGTTGATAGACGTTAAGTAATTCACTCAAAATAAACTGATAATCACGTATTGGCGCTTGGTAGATAGGCATAAAGAGATCCCTTGTTCTTATACATAATTTTTATAATTAATGGTCGGTGCTCTGACCACCTTTTAACCACCATAACCAAGTTTGCACAAAAACACAGCTATTTTTTGGCCAGTAACTATCTAAGAATATGCCCGAATTGATATGACGGAATAACAATCAAGATTAGCAAGCACTAAATAAACACTAGTCCTTATTTTCAACAGTCAGTGAGCTGTCAAAGCTGCTGAGAAAACGATGGGGTTCGTCCAAACCAAGGTAAATGAATTCATCAGAACGTAGTTTGATTTCGACATTAGGAACACCGGATAAATTGAATCTCTTAACCATGCTTGATCTTGGTATAAAGTGTTGATTCAGCTTTATTTGTTTAATATCACTTATCGCTATTTCTAGAGGGTTCCAAACGCCATATCTAATAATGATACAGCTTGGTGTGATTGAGATAGGTCGAATAGCAATCGCTCTATACTCTGCAATAAAAAATATTAACCCGAATAACGTCAAACCAGTAACGATATTGGCTGCTAGAGGTGACCATAGGAAATGAAGTACTAAATGCATGATTGGCAACTCAAATAAAATCATAAAAATAAAGCCTAATTGATTGCTTTGAGTACAATCCTTTTTATGACAGCTAAAGTGATGCTCCCCCCTAAAGTGTTGTGCTTTAACTCTTTTTGAAAACAACGCATAAGTCCAAACTCTCGCTTCAATCGACAAGAGTGCACTAAAGGGTGTTTTTCCGAACGCCTGCTCAATAGGTCTAGTAATTGCTAACTCGGGATCTTGCTTTGCCGCTAGTGATGCTCTAATTGCATAAAACACCGTAAAAATAGTCATGGTTTCGAAGATAATAAACAGGCCTAGGACTAAATAACGCCCTAACTCTAAATAAGACCATATCAACTTTGAGTCGTCAGGAATAACAACACTACCGAGCAAAACAATTAAACACGTATAGGCAAACGCCTTTATCATGGCGTCTTTAGGATTTTTAATGCATAAAAAACATAATAGCGGCAACACAATGAGGCCATCAATAAATAACAACCACTCCATTTTTGCATGGCCAAAGTCATTCAAATCACTAGAACTGAGGTAGTAATATGACCAAAAGCCACTAATAACGATTAAGAACAGCAATGGAATTCGTTGTAAATTTAGGTGTTTCATCTATTACTCCTCAATCAATATTATTGCTCTTTACAACCATTCTCGGACAATTTAAGCCATTCATCTTCACTCGGCATAATCGCAAACTTAGCTATGTTGTCGCTCATGCAGGCAGTATCCCAGTTAGCTTTAGAGTTAATGTAAACATGCGCTAAAACTTCACTAATAACCGATTCAGAGAGCAGGCCTGCTGGTACCCAATAGGTTTTGCCATCCTGATTTACATTAGGTACAGGGCAGCCACATTGGGCACAAAAATCAGACTTAAAGCCAGAGGGAGTAACGAATGAACGAATATATTCAAGCCCTGAACACCAAGTAAAATTATGGCTATCGATAACAAGAGCGGAGTTTGAAGAAGAACCTGATACCTTTCTGCATAAGGAGCAGTGGAACTGGTAGATAGGGGGTAGTTCACCGAATAATTTAAACGACACCTTTGAACACAAGCAGCTTCCTTTCAACCTAATTCCCTTTAGCTATTTAATTACTTATAGAATTATTTATCCAGTTGCTTATACATAAGTGACCAGTGTTAGCACAACCAAATTAAGACTAACCTAATTAAGTCATAATCTAAACAGAGAGAAATAGCTTATCGCTAGTTTTGTCAGTCATGCTGGGTCTCAGTTAATAATCAAATTTCCTTCACAAGTTAGCTTTCTTCTCCCACAGCAAAAAATGATTATTCCCTAACAAAAACAATAGCTACTTGTTAAATTGGTTGCGCAAAAGTAAAGTGCGTTGCTATTAAAACATATAGAAGAACATAAGCTACTGCCCTTCAAAAGGCGTATACATGGACGTTCTCAAGTTAAAACCTAAGAAATGAATTAAATAGGGACATTAATGAAATACACATCACCTTTATATTTATTCTCAACAATAATTGTACTTTCAGCATGTGGCGGGAACGGCGGTTCCGATAACTCAAACGACAACGTTATAAGTCCAACAGTCCCCGAAACCCAAGTTTCATTACAACTGACCACAACGGATCTCCAAATCAATAGCCATGAAGGTGATGCGCTTCCTGTATCATTTAACGGAACATGGAGCGCTAGCCATTTAGGTGATAAAAGTATCTACCTCCAATTAAAAGATGAGACGGATAACTATCTAAGGTCTGTTATTTCTGAGCCATTACAAGCAGAAAATTTTTCTATTAGTACGAGTATCAACAGCAATCTACAAATCGGTAAGCATACAAGCCAGGTTTCGATAATTGCTTGCAAAGACAGTAATTGTGAGGACACTTATACGACTTCTGAAGTTGCTGTAAATATTCAATTCAATGTTAAAGCTGTACCAGAATGGCAAACACATCAAGCAAATTCTTCTCATAACGGATACGTCCCTATTTGGCTTAACAATTACAATTTTAAGAAATTGTGGGAATGGCAACGCAGTGCATCCGGCGTCCTTGCAGGTATTAATTCACCAGTCGCTGGCAATGGCGAGGTTTACTTATCCACTGACGTTTATTTTGACGAAGCTGCAGTTATTGCATTAGATGAACGAACAGGTGAAGAGCGCTGGCGAGTCTCTTTTGGCAGCGTGCCATCATTAAATCCACCAGCGATTAATAAAGAGTCTCTTTTTGTCGCGACCTCTGGACATGAGCATACAAAGATTTGGGCTATTGACAGAGCTGAAGGCAAACTTAAGTTTCAATCAAGTTTCTCTTCTCAATGGGGAAACTATCTTGCTCCTACCGTTTATGGGGAGCACATTTACCAAACTGGTGGCTATTATGGTGGCCACACCTACGCTTTTTCAAATGAGAGTGGTATCAGCTTATGGTCCCAATCCCAAGGAACAACCTGGGGAATGGATACCGCGGCGGTAAACGAGCAACATGTTTATGTGCATAATGGCGCAGAGCTAAGCATCCTAGAAAGAAGTAATGGCCAATTAATCAGTAAAATTACAGACCCTTTCGGTAACAGCGATTATGACTATCATGGCTCTCCAGTAATAGGCTCCAAAAATAACGTTCTAGCTTTTAGTGGAGGCTCATATAGCGGCCGGGCTAGTAGCAACGCTGAACATGCAGATGACCGTGTCATTTCCAACTTTGACATTGAAAATCAACAATACCTTTGGTCTAGTTCATTTGCTTATAAAACATTTTTTGCCCATTCAAATGGTGTAATTTATGCTGGAAAAAATGACCCCGTAGCGCTAGATGCTATTGACGAAGTCACAGGCAAAGTCTTATGGAGTTGGGTTCCACCAGCGACCGAAGACACCTCTTTTCATCGAAATGTCGTTGTCACCAAGAATGCTGTATTTGTCAGTACTAATGCTAATGTTTATGCAATCGATTTAGAATCGAAAGAGTCGGTTTGGAGTTACAATGAACCGGGAACAATCACCATCTCAGATAATCGTATTCTATTTCTTGCTCCTGGTTTCGTTGAAAGTGATGGTAGCTTAATTGCTTTCGACCTAGATAACCTCTAAATAAACCTATTCAGATATCTCATAAGGTAATACCTTCCTCTATGCTTTGCGAGCTATACTTATAAGCTCGCAAAGCTATCTTGTTTTATCTAACATTCCCCATTATCTCCAATAATTGAACTTTGTTTGCTCAAGAGAACAGCATTACCGCAAATAGGTGTAAAAGAATGCTTATCTCGCCCATAAAAACGGGGTAAGCTAATCCAACTATTCATGATAACGCTTTGAAAGGACAACACCTCATGGGTTCGGTCACCACCAAAAAACACGCTAATGGATTAGACTACGTCGACGTTAATACGCCTTTATGTAAAGCTCGGATTTTTCTGCAAGGTGCACAAATTGATTATTTTGAGCCTGTAGGCAAAAAACCATTACTGTGGGTTTCAAGTGCTGATGATTATGAGCCAGGCAATGGTATTAGAGGTGGGATCCCGGTTTGTTGGCCTTGGTTTGGTATGTCTGACACCCCAGACTTTCCACAGCATGGTTTCGCTCGAACTCGTATTTGGTCGCTCGAATCTGTAAAAATGCGTGATCAAGTAGTCGATTTAAAATTTACGCTAAAAGTTAGTGAAGAAGATAAGCAATACTGGCCTCACGACACTGAAGTCGAAGTATTAATGACCTTAAGTGATACCCTTAGCGTTAGCTTGGTTAATATCAACAAAAGTGACTATGAAATCAGCTTAACCCAAGCATTACACACCTACTTTCCAATTGAAGACATTCATCAATTAAAAGCCTCTGGCTTTACTGGCTCTAAGTACATTGAGTTTGGTAATGGGCCATTTGCTCAAGAGCAAGATGGCGTCGACTTCACTCGTGAAACTGACCGTGTATATACCGAGCTAGGTGAAACACAAGAGCTACACACACCAGATGGCATCATTGAAGTCAGCCGTGAAAACAGTACAAGTGCAGTGCTTTGGAATCCTTGGATTGATAAATCAGTACGTTTATCTCGCTTTAATAGCGATGATTACCTCACCATGGTTTGTTTAGAAGCCGCTAACGTACTTGAAGATAAAGTCGTGCTAGCGCCAAATGAGAGTCACACGTTAACCACACATATTCGCTGGAAGTAGCATAACACTTAGCGTTATATAACGATTTAACAAGCTCTCGCCTAACCCGCTTTAGCACAAAAGCCGGTCAGCAGTTCACTCACTTCACTGCTGACCGTTTAGGCTCCTTGCTCGCCACACACAAATATTCAAAGCTCACGCATCGACATATTCACCATTTAGCTGCCACCATAATTAATCAACACATCTACTCAGTAACAAACTCGCTTAAATCCAATTCTTCTCCCAAAATCGGTGAATTAAATTGCGATGCTTTGTCTGCAGTATGATGGTCACTATTATGTGTGTTCACTGTTGCTATAGAAAACACAAAAATAATAAAGAACAGTAAATTACCAAATAAAAGATATGGCAGGTTGCCGGACGTTCTTATTGCAATGGCAACACCAGCCAGTAAATTTAAGCCAAGTAAGGCAAACATCATATTGACTAATAAATTAGCACTATCAATAACATGCAAGTAATGCAAAATGGCCATCACAACTAATAAGCAACTACAAACCGCGGGAACAAAAATTAATAACCATGCAAAATTTTTCAAAGTGAACCTCTTCTCTGTTAAATACTGCTGGCTAAATAGCTCTGCGGCTAACAAAGCTTTTTAGCCAAAAGAACAGCGAAACTACTCAGTCACGCTCACTATTGAGCAAATCAATAACAAATGGTTCAACTTGTATCACCTAAAATCCCCGTTTGAATGCTTTTGTTTGAGCTACATCACAATCTTCACGCCATCATCGGCAGCCCTCAATGTTGCCAACCAATCAGTTAGCACCGAATTAGTCTGTTTCGTTACTGAATTAAGGTGTTAGAATCAGAGGACTATACTAAAAGTTACTAAGCAAACAATACTCTGCAAACAACACTCAGCAACTGAGCGACTTTTAGAACGCAATAAACGGGATCAGGCAAGTGCAACAGGCTGTAAAACAAAACAGGCAACAAAAAGCCACCCGATATCTAGTTCGGTCATTGCTTTGTATAGCCTTGCTCATCGCTATTGCTGCTGGAGTAACACTCAAGTTTTATGAAAAAATCACTATCAAACTGGCAAATCAATACTTGTCAGCTTATAACACTCAAGTACACCAACTCAGCTTTTCTCCCAAAAGCCTTACCCAATGGCACATTGCAAACGCGTTAATCAGCGTAGATAACACCGACATCCGTTTGACAGAACTCAATCTCGTGTTTGATAAAAACACTCAACCTTGGGCATTTGAGATCAATGATCTGTTGGGGCTATCTGTTGAACGTGTTGATGTTGCGCTGTCACCAAGTGCGTTGTGGCGGTCAAATTCTGCCCCTAATGCCACTGGTCCAGCCGTTGGCCTTAATTTTGATTCACTTCCAGATATTAAGCTCAACCAAATTCATTTAAGCCTTAAAGGCATAAAAGCGTCAGAGTTATCTGTAGATTTGCAAAATTTAAGCTTAAATAAGCTTGGGCAACTTCAAAGTCAGATTTTTTTTAATAAAAAGCCCCTGCTTACACTTTCTGCAGACCTAAATGAAACAGAATGGAACGCTAGCAGCAATATTGATTTAAGCTTACTACAAGCATTTAGCCGTCAGCTCGCTCAAAGTGAGCGACTTCTTTTCGTGAATAAAACCAATGTCATAAGCGCTACTAACGAGGTAAACCATAATCACCAACACCAGAGCTTACTCGCACCGCTATATGAGCTTGTTCAAACGATAGACGACAAACATATTCAGCTTGATGCCAATCTAGACTCAAGACTCAAGCTGAATTTAAAAACGGCGCAAATCAGCTCGCAACATACATTAAGTCAAGCGAGTTTGGTTTTTGATGATTTTGAGCAAATACTGCTAAGGCCAATCAGCCTTGATACGAGTGAAAAAAAACAACCTAGCTCCCCTGGGGTAAGCTTTGATATTTCAGGGCATATTACCGAACCGACTCTAACAATAGCCCCGTTTTCACTACCGCTTAGGTTGGACACAAAACTGTCGGAAACGGAGCAAACAATAGTCTCGATAAACAGTGATGACCGGCTTAAAAACCTGCTAAAAAAGCTCAATGATAAACCGTTTGAACAAGCACTAATCAACCTTTATCAGCAGCTAAGCTTAAACGATTCAAATATTGTAAATGGCAAGCCAAACCAACTGATTCAGCGCCCTAACCTGCTGATTAATTTAGGCCAAGGCTTAAGTTATCAAATGACTGCAAGCAAGCTAAACATACCTTCACTGTCAATAGAACTCAAAGACAGTAAATTAAGTGCGGTAATTGCAGCCAATGATCTCAATTATCATGTAGATAATAGTAACGCTGGCTACCAGCTAAAAACCGATTGGCATATAAGTGCATCGCATAGTCGAGCTATAACACTTAACCGATTATGGCCAACACTCAATAAACTGCCTTACCAAATTAACTTCAACCAGTCTGAGATTAATCTATCGGGAAAGCTTAGTGCAGACCAAACTGGCAACGATACTGATTTCAATATTCAAATAAAAAGCGGTGCGCAACAAACAAGTAAAGGAATTGAGTTAATTCAACGTGATTTGGCTCAATCAGCTAATAGCGCTTCATTAAAAGCCCATTCAGCCGCCAAGACCAAATTACACATAGCTCAAACCAAGCTAGTCCTTGATTCCCCAGTTGCGTATCGCTTTAGCATGAACGCAAATAGTGACTATTTCACTGGCAGTGCAAGTGCAAGCAAACAGCTGACCATAAACCAATTGAGCATTCCAGCATTTAGTTATCAAGTGTCAGATTTAAACAGCAACATTGTGACTAATAATGAGCGAGAAGAACAATACGCATTAAAAGTTGCTAGCATAGGCCTTAAACTACAAGCCCCAACTAAGCTAATATTGCGTTCATTTGCAGCATCGCAGCAATTAACTACAGCATCTAATTCTAAGACCCACACGGGTCCTAAAATTAACACTCAGACTAATGCTAAAACTAATGCTAAAACTAACTCTAAAACTGAGCCATTGAGCGAGGCTGCGCAGCAGAGGCAAAAACTAGCTGCACACAATCTCCCGCTTACGCAGCAACTACTATCTCATAAGCTCAATAATCAAATAGCAATTGATATATCAAACGTTCGCTTAGATAAATCGAGTTATAACCGCCCACTAGAGCCAATAAACTCAAGTAACTTGCATGGGATTGCTGAAAAGAATAAACCGAGCAAGCTTAGTAAAAGACGTCATATTAAACAGAAGCTAGCGGAATTTGACGAGATCTCACTACTTCAGGCACTCACTTTAAATAAGCAAACTCTTCAAACTAATGAAAGCTGGCAGATAAATGATCTTAACCTAACTAGCCAACATCAACTTGCACCACAACATAATCTCAAACACTTTTTGTTAACCGGCGACTGGCAGTTTAGTAGCGAATTCGCCCCTATTTTGGCCTTTCTCAGTCAAACAGACAGCTTACCTGAATCGCTTGATATTCAAGGCAATGCTGAATTTGCTATGCACTATGAGCTTGAAAAAAATCAACAATTAGCTTTTGTGGCAAGTCTTATTCCACAAGTTAAAGATATAACCGGTAGTATAAATAGTTTGCCATTTGAAGGTGGCAATATGGACACCCAATGTAACTTTAACTGGCAGCAAAATAGCGACAATAAACGTAAAAGCGAATTTAATTGTGATAATATAGCCTTATCACTACTGGCGTTTAACCCTGGAGTGCTTATCACAGATATTAACGCTGAAGCTGCAGTAAACTTTGCTACCGAGTCTCAAACTAATACCTCAATCAACAATCCACAAACGCTAGACGCTAAAGCCGCAGAGCAACAAACAAGCGATAGCAATAACCTTGCATTAGCTAAGCAACTACTGGGCGTCAAACAAGCTTCTGTTGCACTTACCGCACAAGGGGATTTACTTGGTGGTCAGCTGCTCATTCCGCAATTTGAGTTAAATTTAAAACAACCTTCATCAGCATATTTTGTACTGCAACAAATAGATTTAGAGCAGCTATTAGCCATTCAACCTCAAGTTGGTGTTTATGCTACAGGCATTTTTGATGGCGTCTTGCCAGTCAATCTTGATAACGGTAAGGCCAGTGTTATTGGTGGAAAGCTTGCTGCTCGGGCACCTGGCGGGTTAATCGCTATTGGCAATAACCCTGCTATAGAGCAAATGCGCCAAAGCCAACCTTATCTAGAGTTCGCATTTTCAACACTTGAGCACCTTAACTATTCTCAGTTATCTAGCACATTTGATATGAACGCTCTCGGTGATGCCATACTTAAAGTCAATGTAAAAGGTCGCAGCCGCGGTATGGAGCGCCCTATTCACTTTAACTACTCTCAGGAGGAGAACATGTTACAGTTACTTAGAAGTTTACAGATTGGTGATAATTTACAGAACCAAATTGAGCGAGCAGTAAAATAACAACTGGGTAAAACCTAACAATCTGTTGTTTTTATTGTTTTATATATTTATAAATTAATGGTTCCCAATATAGTCCAAGCGAATAAGGAAAGGATAAGCCAATGAGCACATTGCATGATCCTAAAAATCAAAACCTGATAGCTCATCAAAACTCTAAAATAAAAAATGCTAGAGTACTATTGAGTGTCATGTTAGCGACATATGCGTTAGTGGCTTGCAGCCCAACAGTAAAAATTGAACCACCTGATAAGCCGATTGTGATCAATCTTAATGTCAAAATTGAACATGAAATAAAAATCAAAGTCGACAAAGAGTTAGATCAGCTTTTGTCTGATGACGAACTGTTTTAGCAAAGGAATGATAGGAGAACCCCATGAAGTCTATATTACTTGTACTTGTTGCAGGCTTAGTACTTAGCTTTAATGCCTTTGCTATTTCTTTGCAAGATGCTAAAGCTCAAGGGCTAGTTGGTGAGCAGCTTAATGGCTACTTAGGCGCAGTAAAAAGTTCAGCTGAAGCTAACGCGGTAGTGAGTTCAGTCAATGCTAAGCGCAAAGCCCATTATGAGAAGATAGCTAAGAAAAATCAGATCACCGTTAATGATGTGGCCAAGTTGGCTGCTGAAAAAGCAATTAAAGCCACTAAGAAAGGTCATTACATTAAAAATAAATCCGGAAAGTGGGTCAAAAAATAACTGCCACAAAGCTTAGGATATATTGACCTAGGTTATTTTTTCGCGCAAAAATCCTTATATTAGGCAAGCACAAATTCAAGTTATACGAATTTGTGCTGCCCATTGCCTCTCCGCTTTACGAATCAACTCAGTATAAACTTACTATTGAAACCACTGATCTAGTCAGCTATCATCGGCTTTTTTATGTGGTTGATAAATAATGACAAAATATACAGAATACAAAGTTGTTCATATTGTTGAAGGCGGCTGCGGTACTATTTTTCTAGGCGCTAGTGGCTTACCTATCCAGAAAATTGAAGCTGAGATGAATAAATACGCTCAAGATGGCTGGCAGGTTGTTTTCCAAGTGCTAGAACAAAAACGCTTTATGCTATTTTGGAAGCGTGAAGCGGTTATTCTTACCTTAGGTAGATAAGCTTGTTTAAGCAAATATCGCTAAAATTGATCCACCGCTATCAAGCTAGTGGTGGTTCAAAAAAGCTGTTAAATATCGAGTGTAATTTTGAGCCGACATGCTCTGAATATACCAAGCAATGCATTATTAAATATGGTGCAGTAAAAGGCTGGCGACTAGGTTTATCGCGCATTAAACGTTGCAATCAGCCCGACCTTTGCCAAAAAATTTACGATGAGGTCCCCTAGTGCAATATTTGCAACCTTGGAACGAATTGGAAGAACAAGAAGAGCAACTTCGAAACCAAGTCAATGAGCTCCCCGCTGAACAGAAAAAAGCCTATTACAAACAGCAATCCACACAGCTAAAAGATCCTGATACTTACGCCTCGTTGAACTGGTTATTTTTAGGTGGTTTCCATCATTTATACCTAAAGAAATATCAACTCTTTGCTATTGAGTTCATTTGCTTAGTCATTGGTATTACTGGGCTTTGTTTAGGTTATCATCAGGCTGTTTATTTACTGCTCGCAATAGCTATCTACGAGCTACCACAACTGTTTTTCTCTCAAAAAATTGCTAGGCAATACAACCATAAAGTCTCTGAAAAAATATTCACCGAACTAGCAAATTAACATGCTTAAAGTGAATGGTATTTTCAACAGGATTTAAACCAAGAGTACTGCCAACATAGGCTTATAATTGCTACAACACAGTTCAAAGGAGAGAACCGTGAGATCACTTAAGTTAGCAGGAACCTTAACCGCAATAGCTGCAGTAACTCACCTAATAATTGTTGCCGGTGGTGCAGACTGGTACCGCTTTTTTGGTGCAGGAGAGCAAATGGCACAAATGCAGGAGCAAGGATCATCCTATCCAGCGATTATCACTTCCATCATCGCCAGTATTCTTGCAATTTGGAGTTTGTACGCTTTTTCAGGCGCGCAATCCATTAGAACACTGCCTTTGCTCAAGCCTATTTTGTCAATTATCACACTCATATTTTTGACGAGAGGCCTCTTCGCCATTCCAGTTGTGCTATTCGCTGACTCGCCATATATGGCAGAGCTAGCCGGCAATATGAGCTTTATGCTCATATCCTCATTGATCTGCTTAGTTATCGGCTTCAGTTATGCCATAGGTACTTATCAATTACTCACAACCGCAAAGCGACAAAAGCATAAAGTTCAAGGGAATAATTAGACTTAACAAGGAAACAAAATGGAATTTATCGAACCATATCGACTTACAGTCTTAGTACTAGGTTTATCCGGCGCTTTATTTTGGTTACAGCTAGCCATAGTGGATATTGTAGGGATCAGAGCCAAACACACTCCCGGCTTTGGCATTGAGCAAGATCATAATCAGTTGCTCTTTAGAGCGAATCGCGCCCTAGCAAACAGTAATGAAAGTATCGGCATTTTACTGCTATTTGTACTATTCGCGATATTGTCAAATGCAAATCCGAATTGGCTCAATGACTCCGCCCTTGCCTATTTCATTGGTCGAGCGTTACATATGCTTTGTTATTATCTAAATATCAAAGTGTTGCGTAGTATCGCTTTTGGCGTCAGTTTTAGCGCGCTGCTTGCGATGTTTATTGTTGGGCTACTGGCTTGGATACAATGATAAAATAACGGCAATAACACTGATTGGTATAACAAGGTTTAAGCCGAGTATTAGACCTTGTTACTTATTTCAGACCGAATTTGAATGACTTTACAATTGATTTAGCGCTAAAGCTTATTAAAGTTTTTATCCAACATAGATTGCAGTAATAACTCCCCCTGTTGGTTAACTCTAAACTCACCATACTTAGCGCGCTCATAACGCTTTGCTTGTCCTTCTTCAAAGAAGAATGCATTACTCGCAAACTTAACGCGATTATTACGCAGTCGATATTGAATATTAACCAGCGAGCTTGTCTGCTGTTTAACATCGGGATCCTTGGCTATCGACACTAAGGTCGCGACTCGATTTTCATCCAAGCTTACTTGCAACACCCCATCAGAGTTAATCTCATCCATCAACGGCAAGATTTCAGCTGCAAGCGCATAATTAAGCACCATATAGTCGCCCTGCATTAACGAGCGAGGATCAACTGGTGCTAGCGTTAACCGAATCACTTGACCGTCAGCTAAGTGTTGCTCTTTTTTATAAATATCCCAATTTACAACTGCAACAATGGTAAGGATTGTTGCAATAACGACATACATAGGCCAAGGCCAAGGCCAAGTTAGTTTGTTATTTTTACTGTGTTGTTCAACCATGTTTCGCTATCCATCTGGTATCTTTGTTAATGCGCGCCTTAATTAACTGAATTTGTAAACTGCAATTCAAAACTAAAGTTTAAAGCTAAAGTTCAAGCTAATTTTGATTAATTTGAACTGGCGATGTAGGCATGAATTTGGCCATCAACACCTTTGCGAATAATAACATCGTACCTAATGCCACTAACCACAAAGACTTATCCAACAAAGGCAACTGCAAACTGTAATAATACCAACCAATAAAGCTTAAAACTCCTAGGACACCAAGCGCAAAAAGTAGCCTTTGACCAAGGTAAAAGCCCATGACCAATATTAAAAGCGCAGTTATTAGCCCGGTCATTACAAGAGATAAAACCGCGCTCAAAACCAAACCAATCAAACACAATAGTCCTGTACTGCTGCGCCATGAAATTTGTATAGAGCTCAAAATATGATTAATAACAACTGCGCCAATACAAAAAGCGGTCACCACGGATGCAAGATTAGACCAAGGAGCAATAGGCAGCTCAACAATAGGCTGTTCGACAATATGTTGAAAGTCACTATGTTGCATCAGTAACGGAATTTGAATTAGCACTAAGCAAACCGCAATCATATACCCAAGCGCATTAAGCCTGGAATAATATTGACCAGCTTTGGCTTCATAGAGCCATATCGCGCAAAAGGAGATACAATAAATGGGTGCGACAAATGCCAAAAAACCGAGCTCATAGGCCATAGCCGCTAAACAAACGAGCATACCAAAGCTCATCATTAATTGATGACTATAATGCTTAATCACCAGCCAGTGGACTAATAAAACTAAACCAAAACTTAAGTACCAGTAAATGCCATGATTAGGCTCAAACCAACCTGTTAACCCATAACCTAACGACAGTAGTCCACAAAGACTGATTGATAATGCCATTTGGTTAGCAAACAGCTGCGAACTGCTATTGCTACGATATATTCCTATAGCAACAAGGCTATAAATAATACCGATCCCAAAAGCAAACTGAGTACCAAGATCATCATAGAGTAAGCCAAAAAAGGTAATGGTGAACCCCAAAATAAATAAGGACGCAAACCAAGCACCAATAGATTGCATAAACTGAATATACCAAGGGCTTTTACTTTCAAATTCAGGCGATTTAGGAAATTGAGGCTGACTATCAGGCTCTCCCTCCGTTAACTCTGCATGGGTTAAATCTTGTTTAACTAGACCCTTCCCCGCCAATAACGTCCAAAGCTCTGCTGCGGCTATTTTATTGTTATCTTTAAAGCGGCCATGAAAAAGTTTATCTAAAATCATGCTGATGCTCCGCAGTTAAACGCTTTATGACGCTGTTTAAGCCACAGGGTTACGCCTGTTGTCGAGCCAATAATACTGATCCCTAGCAGCAAAAACATAGCGACAACATCACTACTTTCAAGAGCCACACGAATAAATAAACAATTGGCCACAGTGACTAAGCTATAGCCGCCAATAGCCAAGACAAATATATCTTTCACCTTATGGTTATATACAAAAAAACCTGCTGCAATAACGGCCGTATAAACAAATCCCCAAATACTTGGCCCTTCCTCAAAGAGGGCTTCAATTGCCAGTATTGTGATAGCAACAACCGCAGCTAAAATAGTCATTTGTTGAAATAACGGCGCGTTAAAGCGCTGTTGCTGTGGTTTTAATATCCGCGGCAACCGCAAAAGTCGACCATTTAACAAACTGCAAGCTAAGTGCAAACTCAGATTAAGAAAAAACAACCAAGCCAATAAAGCTGTTGGGCCAAATAACCAGCTCAATGATCCCGGAAATGCTTGAAAATAAAGTAGCACGGCTAAGTTAAGCAAAAGACCAAGTAATAACCAAAGCAGCTCATTCCCTGCTACTAGTGCTAACGGCAACATAAATAACGCCCAGATAGCAAAGAGCTGCCAAGGATCAGCACCTGTTTGATATGTCTGACCAACAAGTGCAAGCAAACTACCGATGATAATAGCTGACAGAAGCAGTATTGCATTAGCAGTGGTGTACCCAAAGCCATTGATGTCACCCGAATTGACTGCTCGTCGGCGCACCAATATGTAGCCCATTAGTGAGGTAATCAGTAAAATTTCAACTAAAGCGAAGCGGCTAAACTGCCCCATACCTTGCCAATTAGCTGCTACAAAAAATACAATGCCAGCTCCCACTAACAAGGCACCGAGCCAAGTCAGTAGTAAAGTCATAAGCGCATACCATTGAGTAGTCGAAGCATGAGGTTCTGCCGAGCCCTGTGCGGTATTCAGCGCTGCTGGCAATGACTCTTTAGATATAAAGCCCTGCTCAAACCAACGTATAACTATAGGTTTTAAATTTGCCACTATTGTGTCCCGTCGACTTTATCTTTTGGATAAACTAAAAGGCTAAATTTTATTGCTCAAGCCTGCTAATCCAATATTGTCTACAACGCCTTAAAAAGACGCGTATAAATGGCGGTAATTTACCAATCGGTAATTAAAACTTCAATTCTAAGCCAAAGCTACAACTTACAAATAGCAGCAAAACAAATATACAAAAAAGGATGCCAATAGCATCCTTTAAAATTGCCGCTTAGTAACTTGGATTAATCTTCAACCGGCAAACTCACCAACTTATCTTCAGCTTCATTTGCCTGTTCCGCATTGGCATTTTGCTGCTCTTCAGTTTTTAACCATGTCATAAACAACTCATACCAAATAGCCAAAACGACCGCCCCTAAGAAAAGACCGATGATCCCTGCAGTGATCATACCGCCAATCGCACCAATTAAAATAACCGGCATGGGCACATCCACACCGCGACCCATTAACATAGGTTTTAATACGCTGTCAGACACTCCAGCTACTAACACCCACACTGTAAATATGGTCGCAGGGGTAGAGTCGTGGGTCGAGAAAACATAGAAGATCAGTGGTAAAACCACCAACAGCGGTGGCAGCTGCGCTATCCCCAAAATAAATACGATAAAAGTAAATAGCCCCGCAGCTGGAATACTAAAGGTAAATAGTGCCGAACCAATCAAAATCGCTTGGATAAATGCAACACCTACAACACCTAATAGCACACTACGAATGGTCGCCGCTGTTAAGCTCGTCCATTCTTCACCGTGAGTTCCCGCAATTTTAACTGCAACGGTATTTACTGCAGCGGCAGACTTTTCTGCATGAGCCATAAATCCACCGGCAATAGCCAATGAAATAATAAACATCACCAGTGTTCCTAGGCTGCTACCTAGCATGCCTGCGGCAGCAGTTACTGCGGATTTAATTTGTGGTAGAAAATGCATAACCGCTTTTTCTAAATTGTTGGCAAATAGTGCCCACGCCTCAAACAGCTTGTCACCTATCAAAGGAATGTCTGCAATTTTCTGAGTCGGACCAGGAATATCAACTTCGCCTGACTGCAACACTTCAATAGAGTGGGAGATCCCTTCAAAAATTGAGCTAGTAACAATCCAAAATGGCGCAATGAGTAATGTAATACCCGCGAATGCTAATATTGTTGCCGCCAATCCTCGCCGCCCTTTGAGCGCACGCTCAAGCTTTTGAGTCATCGGCATTAACGCCACTGCGATAATTGCTCCCCACAAAACAGGGATCACAAAAGGCTTAATAATATCAAAGGTCCAAACAACCAATATAAACAACAAGCCAATTCGAATTGCAGACTCCATCATATTATTGATGAATAACTTACTTTGATTATGTTGCATTGGGTTTTCCATAGTACGCTTCCTATTGGGTTTCCTTTTGAGCCATTCCTGCGCTCACCAAACTTGCAACTACAATTGCCATGTAAAACACACCAGCAATTGCCTCCATATAAACTGCGACTTGAGCAAATGGCGTATTCGGACTGATATCGCCATAGCCCAACGTTGTTAGGGTTACAAAACTAAAATACGCCATTTGAGAAAAGTTTTGCCCCCAGACACTATGCTCAACACCACTAAACGCCTGCGGTGATAGCGCCAAGATCAATAGATAAACTAACGCCCACATTAAGCCAAGCAGCAAGAACAGCGCTATAGAACCAACAATTTTATTGCCGTCTACAGATCCACTAAACAGAATTTGCCTAGCAATTGAACTAAAGGTGCCCCAGAAAAAGGCAAACATGAGCATTAGCATGAAAAGATCGATATTTGGTATGGCAGTAAAGCGCTTAAGCATTGCTGCAATGAGCCAAACAACAATCAGCCCTTGCATAAAACGCTTCCAGCTTTTGTCTACTCCTAGACTAACCACACAAACGAGAAAGGTTGCCGCGATCACCCCGTCTAATACGGATTCAATCATGCCGTCAGCCACCGATTTAACTAACGATGCGCTTAATAGCAATACAACTAGCGCAGCTGTCATATAATAAAAATTATTGTGCTTAGTAATGACTTTGTTGATCAAACTGGCGCTTCCTTGACAGTTATCATTTTACGGCTAAATGCGACTAAAGCCTGCTACAAGGTTAAATACTTCCAATACAATAGCTTACTTTATCTTCGATTGCTGATATTTTTTGAGCATTTTAGCACTGAAAATAATCTTGAAATCCACTTAGCTTGATTAGATGCTGCGGTTGTACTGCGTACAATTAGAAACTTGCCGATTGACAGCACTATACGACAAAAGGCGCTCTACAGGAGTAACATCTCACTTTTTAGCCCAACGGGGATGGTGATTTGGTGTACCGATGAGCTGGCAAATTAATGAATTGATGAAACCTTGATATATCGATAACTTTGCTCTATTTGATAACTGTAATAGGGAATACCAATAACATTTTCCCTTGAATCTAAATCAAGGGTATAACCTTTAAAATCAGAAACTTAAACTTTTGACTTAAACTTAGACTAGACTCAAAATGCTCTAGTTTAATCTTACAAATTGACAATATTTAAAAACAATGAATGGATAAAAAGCAACCTGTTTACATCAATGAATTACATTGCTATGTTCAGTGCGAATCAATGAAAAACCGAGATTTATCCGAGATAGTGATAATAAGCTGTTATACGCCTAAGGAAATTAAGAGTTCAAAAAATCACATCGATATCCAGCTAAAAGCTGGTGAAATAAAAATAGAAAGCTGACTACAGTAAAAATTAAAGCTAAGAGACAAAACTACCATATTCATTGTTATGTAATTAAAAGGTCATCAAATGGAATTGAAAGACACTAAACGACTACCCGAATTAGATTGGTTACGGGTGATATTAATTTTTGCTGTGTTTACTCATCATGTGTGTATGCCTTTTAATGGAGATAGTTGGCACATTATGAATAACGATTCGAGTAAACTGCTCGATGATATTATGGTGTATTTTGAACAGTTTAGGCTGCCAGTTTTGTTTTTTATTGCCGGTGTTAGCTCTGTAATTTTGCTTTCAAAAATCACAGCTGTAAAATTTCTTAAAAACAAATCTCTAAGATTACTTATTCCGCTTTTAGTTGGCTCAATACTAGTCATTCCGCCACAAAGTTATATTGAAAATATAACTAAGATGCAATCATACTGGCAAGAGTACCCAGCCCTTGCATTAAATTTAGAAACTAATCACCTTTGGTTTATAGAATACCTCTTTGTATTTTTCCTGCTAGCAATTCCACTTAACAAATTATTTAGCTCATCTTTAGGTGCATCAATCATTCACTTTCTGCAAAAACTATCAAAGTATAGTATCGGGCTATACCTACTGGTGATTTTATTAATAGTAATAAAAATATATTTTTCAATAACTTTTCAGTTCGAAGGTAAAACGATAGAAAACCTATCTTCTTCGCTATTCTACTTATTCTTTTTTATTGCTGGAATGCTTTTTATTCGCAGCAAAGTCATTTGGAGAACGATATTTGAACAGCGGTTTTACAATTTAACCTTATTAGTATTTAGCACTATACTCTTCTATTTATATTATTATTCGCCAGACTTAAGTGAATACTTATCTCTCAATATACGTTGGTCTATATGGTGGTTAGTTTGTTGTTTAGTTTCATGGTCAGCATTGCTAACAATCTTAGGTTATGCCCAGCTATATTTTGAAAAAACTCCCTCATGGATAAGCCTTAGTAATGAGTTGGTCTATCCTTTTTACATTTTTCATCAGACTATCATTGTCGTCATAGGCTATTATGTCATCACGTGGCAAGCTCCTATATTATTAAAGATTCTTTCTCTTTTCAGCTTATCATTTTTAGTTACCAGCGCAATTTGTTGGTTTATTATTAAACCATCAAATTTTTTAAGGTTTTGTTTTGGTTTAAAATCAAAAAATAACCCGCGGTGAGACCACGGGTTATCATGTTTATTGACAGAACTGAAATGCCTGCCCAGCCATTAATCACGCTGTAAAGCAATAATCGGGTCTAATTTAGCCGCTTTATTTGCAGGGTATAAACCAAAACCAACTCCTATGGTCATACAAACCCCAAGTGCTAATAAAATTGCAAATGGCGACCATGCCACTGGCCAACCCGCAGCAGATGAAATAACCAACGCGAGTAATAAACCTACGCCAATACCAATAATGCCGCCCGTTGCCGAAATTGCGATACTCTCGATTAGAAACTGCCGAGCAATATCTTTACGTTTAGCGCCTAACGCTCTTAGCAGACCAATTTCACCAGTGCGCTCTAGAATAGTCGCCAGCATAATATTCATAATGCCAATACCGCCTACCAGTAACGAAATACCCGCGACACAGGCCATGACAATATTAAAGATCTGCTGGGTTTTTTGATGCTGAGCTAACAGATCAGCGGGCACGACTACATCGAAATCTTTCTCACCGCCGTGGCGTCGATTAAGCAAATGCTGCAAACTTTTGGCCGCTAATGACGGCTCAACGCCATCAGCTAATGCTAACTTAAAGGCATCAAGCTCACTTTCTAGGCTCTTAAACTGCATTTTTTTCAGCGCGGTAGTTAAAGGAATAAACACTTGGTTACGCTCGCCGCCGAGTTTTACTCCTTGAATGCTTGATTTACTGCCCTCTTTTTCAGACAACACGCCAACAACGGTAAACCATTGATGATTAACTTTAATCAAACTGTTTATTGCACCGCCTTGAGGGAATAAGCTCCTAGCAGCTTCAGGTCCAAGCACTGCAACTTGCTGATAATAAGCCTCATCACTATCAACCAGCGTTCTTCCTTCACCTAATGGTAAAGAGCTTAGTTCAAAATAACTTGGCGTTACTCCAACAACTTGCGCGTCACTGCGCCCTTTTAGGCTAAATAAGCTAAACACCTTTACATTTTTCTCGGCGCTCCAGTTTTCAACAAAAGGTAAAGTGTCACGCGCACTTTCAATATCTCTTAAGCTCAGACCGACACTATGTTCCCGCACGGATTTCAACGCTTCACCATCTGCAGGGCGGGCATTAACAACTAGGTTTTTAACCCCCATAGATTCAATCATTTTTAGTGCTTCGCGTTCAGCGCCCTCACCTACACTTAGCATAGCGATAACGGCACCAACACCAAATATCATCCCAAGCAAAGTTAACGAAGTACGTAACTTATGGTGACGCATCTCATCAAAGGCCTGTTTAACCCCCTCCCAATAAACTCCCCAAGCAAACGAGGACTTTTGAGTTGGCTGTGCTAGCGTTTGGGTTAAGTCCACTGCAGCTCTATTTTTGGTCATACTCGATTCCTTTTAGGCGGAGTGGTTAATGCAATCGTATCGCCTTGTTTTAGTCCTGCAGTAATAACTGTACGGTTTAGACTTCGATTACCCAATGTCACATTCTGCTTTTTAAAACCTGCAGAGGTTTTTAGGTAAACCCAGTACTCACCAGACTTTTGAAACAGTGCTTGGTTCGGCACTGTAATGACATCCTCTAAATCAAGTGCATGTACCATTGCGTTTATTTGACGACCAGGCTGCATAATCTCAACCATGGTTTTATCTAAACTAACGGTAATTTCGAAATAGTTAACCGGGCTATCTTGCTCTTTTGCCTTAGCTAAAGCATCAAGTTGAGTCAAAGTCCCGCTGAGAGCTAGTTCAGGATAAGCATCCAAATAAAGCGTTACCGGCTTACCAATCGCTAAACCTAAAGCTTCTGACTCAAGCACATATAGTTTGGCTTGCATCTTCGAAGTATCAGGTAATAAACCAATTGCCATGCCTGACCACATCATGTCTCCAGGAACAGGTAATGCACCATTCCAACCAGGCTGAGCCACAAACAAGCCATCATGTGGTGCAACTATCTCCATTTGCTTTAAGTTGTTTGAAAAGCGATTGATCTTGGCTTTGTGCCCTTGCTGCTTTAACTTAATAAGCTCTTGTTCTGCTTCGGCTTGTGAGCCATGCTGACTGAGCCCCCAACCATAAAAGTCCATTTTCGCTTCAAGGTAATCTTGGTTTCTCATCTGGTCGATGATATCGATTTTGGTATAAACCCGCTCATCTTCACTGAAAAACCTTTCTGCTAAATCTTGCTCTTGTGCAGTCAGTTTAGTGTCAGTTGTAAGGGTCTTATCGATAGTTTTGTCTTTCTGAGATTGGATCTGGCTGTCTAACCCGAGCCTGTCATAATCTAGCTCTTCCATTTCTAAACGAAAGCTTTCGCGAGTACCATCCATTCTCGCAACCACATCCCCCGCTTTTACCGTACTAAAATTGTCCATGATCCATGCAAGAGATTGCGGACCACGCAGCCCCATAGGCACATTGACCGTTGTAGAATTACTGGCCTCAAGCTCGCCCGCTGCAGGAATATCAACTTTAAAGTCTGAGCGGTTAACGTCGATAGTTAACACACCTTCGCTAGCTGAATCGCTACAAGCTGTCATCAATAACAGCGTACTTGCTAGCAAGCCTGTGCGAATAAACGGCTTTGCCAGTAAGCGAAAACTACATTCATCGAAGTTAAATATATTCATCATGGTAGCAGCACCTCTTCACCTTCATTGAGACCAGAGCTAATCACTACCTGCTCTTTACCCATTGCTCCCAAAGCGACGTATTGTTTAGCGTCACTAAATAAGCCTGGCTTCATAACGTATGCCTTGCCTCTGTCGTAGTGCACCGCATCTAACGACAACAAAAGCTCCGGTGTTTGATTAGCGATATCGATACTTATCTTGGCAGTCATCCCTGGTCGCATTAAGTCGCTATCAACTTCATCAATACTGGCCACAGCATCGAAAATGACTAAGGGCACGTCTTGGTTTTTGATACGAAAAACTGCACCTAACTCGGTGATCTGGCCGTTGAACGTCTTATCAGGGTTGGCATCGAGGCGAATTTTCAGGGCTTGGCCGACTTTGACTCGCCCGGCCTCCACTTCAGGAATCGTCATGTTTACTTGCATATGTTGTAGATCAGGGATACTCAGCACCGAATCTCCGACGAAGATATTCTGGCCTTCAGCGAGTTTATTGCCTTGTTGATCATTGCCATACACCACCATGCCGTCACGTGGTGCAATAAGCGTTAATGACTTAATTCCTTTTTGTAAAGCTGCAACTTCAGCTGCAAATTTTTGCTGATCACCTGCAAGCATCTTCATTCGCTGCTCTGCGCTGCGGATCTCTAATTCAATTTTCTGATTAATTAACTTAACTCTATCTTTAGCAATCACGGCATCGCGTAGGTATTTTTGCTGATCAATAACAGAAACCGTTTCATCGGAAATATCAACTTTCATCTGACTCTTTTCTTGAGTCATTTTAGCTTCGGCCAATTCCAGTTTCAGTTCTTCTAATTTCTTAGCATTACGTAGCTTTGAGGTTTCTATATCTTGTACTGTGGTTGCTAAGTTAGCCGATTTACTGGACAACCTTTGCGTCAATGTAGAGGTGTCGAGCTGCGCTACTCTATCGCCTTTTTTAACTTCAACCCCCTCTGGCGCAAGCATTTTTACTTGGTATTGCCAAACCCGGCGTAATGCCGGTGGCTTTAGGCTGACTGTGTTTGCAGAAACTAGTTCTCCTGTAACTTCAATTTGTTGGTCAAGAATGCCAGATTCAGCCTTTGTCAGTACTTGATCGCCGCAACCAGCTAACAACACACTCATAACGCATAGATTTATCGCTAGTTTATTCATGACGAATGGCCCTCTGTTTCAACAAGCACACTCATACCTGGAATAATTTCCACTTGTTCGTTATTTTCAAATTTAATTGAAATCTTAAACCAGTTGCTGTCTCCCCAGGCTGGTTGCTTGCGAGCCTGACGACTGATCTCATCAATACTGCCACTAAGCTGAACGCTTGATTGTGAATCAAGACGTAAGTGTACGGGCTCGCCAATTTTGATCCGGTCTACGTCTACTTCGTTCACCCACGCCACAACTTCTAGCTCATTTAGTGCAGGTATATTGGCCACCTGTCTCCCAATTTGTACACTATCGCCAACCGAGTATTTCTTATCGCTCCAAGGGTCGCGGCCATATAATACTGGGCCAGCAATATCAGCCGTTAATTCCAACTGGTCTAAGCCCGATAACGCTTGACTTAGTTCCAATTGTGCACGCTTTTTATCAATCGCTAACTGCGACAACGCCGCTGTTCTTCTATCTTCGATTTCAGATAATGCTTGACGCTTTTTTGATAGTTCAGAGGTTGCTTTCAATTGCTCAAACTGATTGTCAGCATAATCCTTTGCAGCGATATACTCTGCAGGAATAGCGGCATCAAGCTGAGCTTTTTCAAGTTCTAACTTTGCCTGTTTTAGGTCAAATTCAGCTTGTAATAGCTGAGCATTTAACTCAATTGATTGGCTTTGCTCCTGAGCGGTTACTCGTAAGAGACTGCCTTCTAATTGCTCAATACGGTTATCGATTTCACTTTTATCAAAGATAACCACAACCTGATCTGGCTTAGCCAACGAGCCCTCAGGCATCATCCATTGAATTTGATAACGCCAAGAATCCCCCGCTTTAGGCACCACAAAAGGTTGAGAAACAACCGATGCGACCTGCCCGGTAAGTAGTAATGGCATCAACTTAGGCTTATCCGCCTGCAACTTATTTTGTATAGACGATGATTGACCTTGATCAGCTGCTCCGCTGGCGTTAGCAGCAAGCGGTGCAAACACCAGTAACGAAGCTAAAGACAAAGGAAACAAAGCAGGGCTTTTAGATAGTCGTTTAAGCGGCATTTTCACCTCGCTCTTCTATCTCAACGATATCACCATCACGCATGCGGATAATGCGCTGCGCATAAGCTGCAACTTCTTCTTCGTGAGTCACTAAAATAATTGTTTGCCCGGCTTTATGTAACTCAGTAAAAAGCGCCATAATCTCAACTGAAGTTTTACTATCTAAAGCCCCTGTTGGTTCATCTGCCAATAAAATAGCAGGACGATTCACTAACGAACGAGCAATTGCGACCCGTTGTCTTTGCCCGCCAGATAACTGATTAGGCCGGTGATCGTGACGAGAACCCAGTCCCACACGATCGAGTAACTCATGGGCATAGGCTGAGTCTTGATTAGGATCGGCAGAAAAACGCAGCGGTAAAAGGACATTTTGCAAAGCAGATAAACGTGGCAACAAATGAAAGCTTTGAAAAACGAAACCAATCTCTTTGTTACGAACTGCTGATAATGCATCATCGTCAAGCTCTGCAACTTCTTGACTGTTCAGGCTATAGCGCCCCGAAGTGGGTTTATCTAGGCAGCCTATAATATTCATCAGAGTTGATTTGCCTGAACCAGATGGCCCCATGATGGCAACGAACTCATTTCTTGCGATAGTAAAACTCACTCCATTGAGTGCTTTTACGCAACTATCACCCATTGGGTATTCTTTAGCTAATTGGTGAACTGTGATCATAACGGACTCATATAGCAAGGCTCAAATAGCTGAGTTCATAAGAACTAAGCCATCAGTGATAGGGTTATCATACCGCTAAGCACGACACTGTTTGGCGATTGCTCTGCAAAAATTTGTAAATAATCGTAATACGAATGTATTAGCAAGCCTATTTCATAACATGGCGGCTAAATTAATTGCAATGGAGAATAGGTTGGTTTGCTGGTGCGAGGTTGTTTGTGAAAACAGCTTGTATAAATGTTAGACATTGTTGCTCCTTGCTAAGCTTATTCAGTTCCATTTGAATCAATATTTTGCGTTTATTACTTTTGAACTTAGCTAATGATTGAGCTTGGATAGTCAGTAGCTTGCTCTAAGTTGATATAAAATATTCGCAAAATCTAACCTAACGCGGTTTTATAGAAAAAACAAGCCGTTAACTAGCTGAGGATATTTCATGTTATCTACTGAGTTGGATATTTCAGCGCTTATCAATCCAGCTCACAATAAAACAAGTCTAAGCTTGCAAGGCGCCAATAGCAGTAAAACCCGCAATAAGTACAAAGAGTAGCCACTGAAATAATCGCTTAAGTGAAACAGAAGCATCACTCATAAAAGCAATATAAATTTGCCAAATCGCAAACAGCCCAAAGTTAAGTGCGATAAAGATAAGCATGCCATAACTTTGCATTTGGGCGATTGCAGCAAAGGCGCAAGCAAGCAGTACAAAGCTTGATAACAATAAAAACACAGTCACATAGTGAAAAACGCATCGCATTATCACTTGGGCAGTCGCATCAAAGTCAGCATGCAACATGGGCATTAAAAACTGCTTTCTAGCATATGTTAGATGCCAAACACTTGTCGCTAAGGCTATTAAACCTGCTATCAACAAGTATATGTTCATATATTATCTCCTATTTTTTCTGGTTAGGCTTGCGTGTAATTTTTAACTTAATTTTCTCAGTTATATTTGCGCCAGTTTAAGTTAGAAGCTCTATAACTCCGGCATCACCGATTGCACTATCGTTTAATTATTTAAACACTAGCCCGCTCAATCAGAGCTAATGCTTATTTGTTAGGTCAGCTGGTTGCTACCGCTTTGCTTCTCTGCTTTAGCACCCTGATTTTGCTCTCCAGCAAGACTTGTAGCCTCTACTATTGTTAGGTTAGTAGACAGAATCTTTACGTGCATTATTGCAAGAATTATTAATAATTTTTGTCAGTACAGGTATTGCTTTGCAGCATTCATCCTTTGGTATTCAAACAAGCCTTCTCAATGCAGTATCCCCTTTGTGCCAGATGTTCTTTCAGTTTATTCAAGCCACAAAAAAGCAGCCTTGCTGGCTGCTATTTGTCTTGAAAGCTAGGCACTATGCATCTACTTTCTTTTTTTCCAACCAATGCAATTACATGGTTGCCATGGTCCAGTAATCTAGACGCTTATCAGGCTGAGCAATAATGGTTTTGCATTTCTCTTTATATTTACCCATAAGCGGCCCAAGGCTTTTGCTGTTCGGCATAGATGCTTTATGTTGCTCGGCAGCCTTAGTTACTGCTGCAGCAACTTTATCTTCTGCCTGATATTTGGAAGCAATTTCGATCGCTTGCTGGCCAGATTGTTGTAATCGCTCGCCAACAGCTTGCATTTGCGGCGCATTCATTGCCGAAATCGCATCAGATGCAATTTGGTAATAAGCGGCACATTCAGCCAGCTCTTGTGTAAAAGCATCTTCCGCATCGCCTGCGAAGCTATTAAAAGACAATGCGCTAGCAGCGAAGAGCACCATCGACAGTTTTTTCTTTGCAAGCATTCAATCAATTCCTTTTTATTTTGTCGCTATCATCAGTAGCTGATTCTTAATTGGGTTACCTACTTCTACTTTAGGTGCAGCTGAATATCAAGGATAAAGCAAGAAAACAGCCAAAAAGAGTGTCAATCACCTACAGAAGCGATTACCCAACAACTGACTATTACATCTACAAATTAACCGCGGCTAAAGCGCAATAACACAATGCGACTCTGCAGCATGAGTTTATTGCGTCGACTCTTGATAGCTCAACAACTTGTCTTTTAGGACTTGTTTTACATCAGGCCATTCACTATCAATTATTGAGTAAATAACAGTGTCTCTAATGGTGCCATTGTTAAGAATTTGATGATTACGCAGAATACCGTCTTGAGTCGCACCTATCCGGCATATTGCTTGGCGAGAAGCTTGGTTTTGAATATGAGTTCTAAACTCTACGGCCATTACATCTAACGTTTCAAAGGCGTAACTTAAAATAAGTAACTTAGCTTCGGTGTTTACCGCAGTTCGCTGGGCACTTTTTGCATACCAAGTATAACCCACCTCTAACCGACGGTGCTGCTGCTCCCAGCGGCAAATTCGGGTGCTACCAATTACAGCGCCTGAATGGCGACAGCGCACAGCAAAAGCTAACGCTTCACCGCGCGCTTCAGCTTCCATCGCCGTCATAATATAGGCTTTCATATCATCAGGATGCGGAACCTTTGTATACCAAAGCTCCCACAAATTGCCATCTGCAACGGCAATACTTAACGCGGCTTGATGTTCTAAGGTCAGCGGCTCAAGTACTATATGTTCGCCAACTAAATTGGCCTCTTTAAGTTCTACGTTCAACACAACCTCCTGTTTAATGCTGGCAAAATTAAGACTTAAGCTAAGCTATTGGTATTATTATCATTACTCGTTTGTCTTAAATCTTAGTTGTTACATCTATAGCTAAATAGTCTTATCAAAATTTAGCCTAAGTATCTTGTTCAAAGCTGATGCTTTGCACTCTCGTCAAACAACAGTGTCCTTATAAGTACCGCGCAAAGCTCATACCATCTTTTAACGCTTTAGTAGGAGCGTCTATTGCGGGCGTGCCTAGGTATAAAAAGCCAACGATTTGGTCGCTAGTTGTTAAGCCAAGAGATTGATGCACATTCGCATCAAAGGCTAATTCTCCGGTGCGCCAAATCCCCCCTAGGCCTTGAGCAAATGCAGCTTGCTGCATAGCCATAACCGCGCAGCCTGCTGCTAAATGTTGCTCTAGTGCAGGAACTTTTGGATGTTCTTTTACTTTAGCAACAACGGTAATTACCATCGGAGCCCGTAGCGGCATATTGCTCGCTTTAGTAAGCAAATCTGCATCAGCTCCTTTTTCTTTTAAAGCGCCGACAAAAATATTCCCAAGTCGAGTTAAACCGTCTCCCTCTGCGATAATAAACTCCCAAGGAGTTAGCCCGGCATGATCTGGGGCGCGAGTCGCTGCATCTAGAATATGCTGCAACTGCAACTGGCTAGGAGCTGGAGTGGTTAATCTCGGAGTTGACTGACGAGTTAATAATAATTCTAATGCGTCCAACTGATTGTCCTTAATAAACATGTTACGAAAGAAGAATTACTCAAAGGCCAATTGAGAATATCAACTACTCAAAAAAAATCCCACCTATTTAGTGGGATTTAATTGAAATGAATTAATTACGTAAAATAAAAGCTTTTTGGTAGTTGTACCTATCAGCATAAAGATTCAACAGCTTTGCAAAAGTATCGGTGATACTCGCTCCAAGTCTAACAACACTAACTACCAAATACTTAAACTCATAAAGGAACGGTTATACTGCCAATAATTAGCATTGAGCTCGTTAGTTCAAAAGCTCTGAACCCTGCAGTGGTTGTTATAAGCCATTTCGTTTAGCGATAAAGTAGTCAAGGCTGGTATAGCGGCCGCCTCCAACAAAAATAAGCACCAGCAACATAAACAGATAGGTGATAGCAAACTCAATACCGTTATTAAGGATCACGAAATTACCTGAGCTTGTTAACCATTCATAATTGCCATTCGCCTGTAAAATCTCTTTCGCTTTCGCCAGCTTTTCAGCAGAAGCAATGACATTCTCATTAGCTAACCAAGAACTAGAGTCTGCAATGGCTAACCAACCATTTTGAATATGTACGCTAAAAGCGGCAACAAACATGGTTATCGCTAATGGAATTGATACCAGCCGCGTGGCAAATCCAACGACAAGTAATGCACCACCAAAAAATTCTGTACCGGCTGCAAGCGCAACCATAAGCTCCGGAAACGGCAAGCCAAGACCCCAATCAGGATTACCAAACCAAGCAGCGGTATCACTGAAATTACTTAACTTGTTATAGCCTGCTTGCATCAAAACCGGTGCCAAATACAAACGCAGCGCTAAGGGCGCAAGTCCCTCAAAAAACTTAAGTCCACTCAAAAACTGCTGATAAAGTTTAACTAATTGCATGTCGTTCCCTCTTGGCTTAAGTACTAAAGCTTGAGTACTAAAGCTTTAGTACTCAAGCTTAAATATTGCAAACAAGCAGATAACGCTCACTGCTTACGTTAGGCTAATTGCTAAATTCGGCTAATTCCCTAATTTGGGAAAACAGCTAGATCCGTTAAAACCTAACCCCTTTAGCAACATAGACCTTGAGCAACAAAACTTTCTTTCAATCAGTTTGTAAATATAGACTATTCGCTATCTTCACTAAGCTCGATTAAATCCTCTTGTAACGCCGTCATCTTGTTATGAAAATAACGTTTTTGCTTAGCACTCGCCTGTTGATTCAGCAATATCAACAATTCCCCAAACTGCTCGGTATTACTATCAAGCGCTTTTTTATAGGCTTGTGAACGCAGCTTATCTGGCTCGGTCATGAGTAAAGTTAGGCTATGCGATAACGCCTTTTCATTGTGTCTATTTTTTAGTGCCTGTGAAAATAAGCGGATCCATTCATGTCGATACTCAAGCCACATATCTAATGTTGCGCCGCGAGTTTGATTATAGTTGTGAATGGCAGTTTTTTGTTCAGCCGATAATTTACCTAACCATTTTTTAGCACGCTTATTAATCCGTTCATCCGCCATCTCTATTAATTCAGCCTGATCTTTGCCTAAGTACTTTTCATTTAACTCTTTTTCTTCCACTCTCAGTTGAGCGATAACTTGTGCAACCTGCTTATCTGAAAAAGAACTAATAATGGGCAGTAAAGACGGTAGAAGGTAATCAAAAGTGCGCGACCAATGACTTTTAGCTTCAGCAACATGGTCAGCCCAAATTTCGGGGGTTAATGACTGCTGCTCTAGCACGTTAGATAATTTGGCTAACTGATTTTCATAGCGTAAAAGCTCTTCACTGCGGTGCCAATATAAAAACTGTTTTAGCGTATCGTCAAATTGTTCTTGCTGTTTAGCGTCTAAGGTAACGTACTCTTCAAGTTTCCACTCAATCGCCCAATCCAAAAAGTAGTAACCCACTTTAGTTGAGCAACCTACAAGGCCAAATATCAACAGTGCTACCATTGCAAGTTTTCTCATTAGCCCTCCTCCAAACACTGTGTTTATCTTATACTGATTGGTCTTAACCTAGCATAGAACAACGGATATAAATCGCTCAGATACAAATTGTTGTATCTGTTCTAATGCCTAACTCAGATAGAAATATATTTATACTCAATGGTAGATAAATTTAAGACTTGCTCGATGGATTACTTTTAGGAGGTAATTTATAGGGTAACTTTAAGGACCTTAATTATGGGTGCTTAGCGATTAGATATTCAGGTTTACTGTTTACCACTCCTTCATCAAGGTTTGCTAATTAACTGATAATACTGCTCGGCACAAGCTAAGTAACCTTCTACGGCCTGCAGATCTTTATCTGCCGTTTTGACCTCAACCTCACCTTCTTTTATCAAATGATCAAATGCCATTTGTAGTGCCCAGCAAACGGCAAACACCCAATAAAGGTCAATCGCAGCGCTTACCGCTGAACCTGCATGATGATTTAAATTTGGATTACTGGCTAAGTATTCTTCAATAATCCATTGCCGTTGTTCATTCGATAACGAATGACTGGCAAGCACTGCCGCCAAATCGCATAGCGGATGGGAGCTGCAGGCATATTCAAAATCAATACACTTAAGCGCCCCTTCAACCAATAAGATATTGAATGGATTTAGATCTCTATGACTAAATTGCTGGCGGATCATGCAATGATTTAAGCGGCGAAGCATAGCTTCGGTTTGCTCAATATTGGCCACTAGCTTGGCATAACTTAGCTTCCACGCTGTAAGTAAAACTGTTTGCGCAGCATTGCAATGCCTCGCTTGTAAAGCTGTCACTTTGGCAAACATACTTTGCAGTCGATGATGATAAACATGCCATTGCTTATCAACTGACATTTTATTTTCAGGCTCTGGTAACTTAGCTAAGCCGTTTAGCAGTGGCAGTATTAACCCTGCTTCTTCAATAGCTGTACTAGTGGATTTGCCAAGTGTATTGGCTAACTTGAGAGACGGGGTCTGACATAACTGCTGAGCTTTATATGAGCGCTGGCTTTTATATGAGTGCTTACTTTTATATGAGTGCGGAGGGGAACTTTCGTTTAATGAGTTAGTGAGCGCGGTTGTCATTGAACTGACACCATTTTCACTACTTAAAGCACTCCAATTGTATTGCTGCTGTTGCGAATAATAGCGGCTTAAATAAAAGCGATTACAAGGGCTAACATATACCACCTCAGGAGCTAGAGAGTGACTCGCGGCTAAACGCCAATTAGCGACCTCAGCCCTGCGATCACAGATCTGAGAGCTGGCCCAGCTATTGACTCTCAGCACCCAAAAGCTTTCACCATCATAGCTAGGATGACAGCCACGAACGCAGTAATTTTGATTACTCAACCCCTGACTTAACCGAGTAATCAAACTTACATGAGTGAGCTGAGCTTGCTCTAGATAACTTGCTAACGCTTTAGTTAAAAGCTTGGTTTCTTGCTCAACCACTTAGGCTTTTCCTTCAGAGAACTTGCTATCGGGTAGCGTTTGTTGATCTTCCATCTTATTGCGCCACATATAGTAGCCAAACACCACCATGCCAAGATAAAGCACAAATAAAACAGCAGTTAACATCAATCCTTTACTCACATACAAGTAAATAGATACCGCATCTATCACAAACCAATAAAACCAGTTCTCTAGCACTTTTTTCGCAACTAAATAGGTTGTCATTACCGCAAAACAGGTTGTTGCGGCATCTAAATAAGGCAAAGAGGCGTGGGTTTGAGTTGCCATAAAATGCCCTACAGCTAGTGCAATAATGCCTGTTACGACAATAATTTTAAGATGAGTCATTGCGCTCCAAGAAACGATATTGACCCCATCATGTTCTTTACCGCCACGAGTCCACATCCAATAGCCGTAAACAGCCATCGCCATATAGTAAACATTTAGCAATGACTCCATTAATAACGATACGTTCCAAAACAGAACAGTGTAAATAGCCGTGCTAACAAAAGCGGCGGCCCAGCACCAAATACTGCCCTTCATCGCAAAAACTAAGTAAGCCACAGCCAGTAACACAGCAACCGCTTCCCAGGCAGTAAGTGCCTGTGCTTCACTCAGTGCGGTGGTGACACTATTGACTAGCGACAACCAAAATTCAGACATAATAAACGCCTTGTATTTAGCCTAAAGATCAGCCAAATAGCCGTTATAAGTGGATAGAATTAAAATAGCCACAACACTAGCCCATTTTGGACTTAGCTGTTGTGGCCTATTTATATTGAGATTATTCGCTGTGGCTTAAATTAAGCTCACCGCCAATAAACTTACACACAAATACTGCTTTACCGAATTTCTCATGGGCTCCTTGCATTTCAATTGCGAGCATCGACATCACATCAGCATACTCGCCAACAACTTGGGTCGCCATAGCGTTAGTCACGCGTTGGATATTGTCATAACTGTCAACGCGAGCAATAAACCATTTGATCGGTTCTAGGTAGTTATCTTGTAACGGATAACAACTGATCTCAGCTGTTAATTTCATAGTAAACCTCAGCAGCTTAATTAGCTGGCAAATAAAAGTGTTTTATAAACACGGGATAACGAAACAATTTAAAATAGATAATTATAAGAACTTAACGTTAAAGGTGACCCCTATCTGACGCGGATCACCGTAACGAATATATTGCTTATCTGCCCAGTCAAGATCCGGCTCATTACCGAAATAGAAGCCACGGACGCCATATTGCTCATCAAACAGATTACGTCCCCACAGGTAAGCAGACCAAATATCCGCTTCGTAACCAAACTTTGCATTGAAGATTTGGTAAGCGTCAGATTTTGACTCATTACTATCAGAATAGTAAAAATCACTCTTACCGCTGGCATTTACATTGGCAAACCAACCGCTATCACTTCGATAAGTCGCACCTAAACTAAAGGTAAAGTTTGGTGAATGAGCCAATTCACGACCAGAAAGATCGACTATGGCGCCATACTTGTCTTCATATCCATAGTCGCCATAAGCGGTTTCTAACCAGCCTACGCTACCATACACTTGCAGGTTATCTGTTGCGTACCAATTACCATCCAGCTCGGCACCGTAATTATGTGAACTACCGGCATTTTCGGTAAATAGGATGAAGTTCCCCTCTTCACCTGGAACAGTAGATTGCTGCGAAGCTGCAACTTGTTGATCTTGTCTATCCATAAAGAAAACTGCCAAATTGGTATTCGCTGCGCCATCTAACCAAGTCGACTTAAGACCAATTTCATAGTTATATAGAATTTCTGTGTCGTATTCTTTTTTGTCTGCGAGCTCTATTGGGAGCGACATGTTAAAGCCACCCGCCTTATAACCACGAGCGACACGAATATAAGATTCATGCTCATCACTCAGCGCTTTGCTTAGTGCGATATGTCCGCCCCACATGGTTTCACTTGGAGAAAATGCATCACCTGCAGAGTCACTATAGTCGCTGTCTCTGCGCTCAACACGCATACCAACAGATAACGCATAATTTGCACCTAGATCAGAATCAAGCTGACCAAATAGTGCATAGTTTTTTGCTTGATATTCAGCAGTTAACTGGCTATAGCTATCAACAGTATCGTTGTCTTCTTGTAAATCCATACCATAAACACCCACTAGCCAGTCAGTGCTATCAGAGAAGATTCGACCTGCTTCTGTTGAAGACAATCTAAATTCTTGGGTAATGGTTTTTCTTTCGCCTTTCTTATCCCAGTTATATTCATATTCACAAGGGGAACCGTCACAATCACGGCTCTCCCAGTAATCTGGATTTGCCCAGTCACCATCGTAGTTATGGCGAGTATCTGATTGAGCGAATGAAGTTAATGAGGTTAACTGGAACTTTTCTGCACCAGTGTATGTAAATTTAAGTGATGAGCCGGTAGTTTTTTGCTTATCTTCGCCAGGAGCGTCAGTTAAGGTATCAAAACCATTATTATCAAGCGTCCAAACATCATAACCATTGTCATAATTGGCATGAAGCAAGGTGAGATCAATTTCTAGATCATCTGTCGCATACCAACGTAGTTTAGCGCGACCGGTAAATTCATCGCGATTATTAGTATCACTACGACCAAGATACAGGTTATCTCGGTAGCCATCTTGTTGATGTTGTTGTAGCGATACACGATAAAGTAATTTCCCCGAGTCCGTTACCGGACCAGAGCTAAAACCGCTAAAGGTTTGCAAGTTGTCATCACCAAATGACACTTCAGCGCCGTGTTCAAATACATCTGTTGGATCATTACTTTTAAGATAGATAAGGCCTGCTAATGCATTAGCACCATAACGCGTGCCTTGTGGACCACGTAACACTTCAACTTGTTGTAAGTCGTACATGCTTGAGGCCATACCAAGGCCAGAAAGATCAATATCATCAACCACAAACCCTACCGAAGAGTTAGGCGCGCCTTGATACTCTTCTTGTTCACCTACTCCGCGTATTTGAAAATATTTAGGACGCGAGCTACCGCCAGACCAGTTAAAGTTAGCAATGCTATTGAGTATATCTTCAAAATGCTGCGCGCCTTGATCTTCAATCTGTTGTTGATCAATAACGGTAACGCTTGAAGGCATTTTTTCTAATGCTGAGCCACGAAAATCTGAAGTGACAACCATGACTTCAATGCCATCATTTAAACTAGCATCGGTTTCGGCAAAAGCATTGGGAGAAGATACTGCTGCAATAACGGCAAGCGCAACAGGTGAGTAAGATTTAAAGTTTAACATAGGACCTCAAAGTAAAATTTTGAGATCCGGCAACATAAAGAAGCGATCGGGAAATGACATGTGGCCCATTCCTACGCCGGTATTAGCCGGATCAGGTTCAAAGGGTTTGTTTTACAACATCTCAGTACTAGTCTATAAATCAAACTTTTGATTGATAGACTTTAACACCCCTTGGCGAGCGCGATTATACATGAATTTTACAACTCAGTGACAGACTTCTTAATAAACCTGAACGACATGCATAAAAAAACGCCAGCTTAACTGACGTTTTTTTAACAAACATGTTCTGGTTATGGGTTACACACTTATTTACAGCGACCTAGTTAGAAAATGCTTTTCTAACATATAGTTCAAAGCGAGTGGCATTGGCATTAGGCGCTACTGCACTCACTTGTAATTGCTGCTTACCGTGTAACTTTACCGATTTCCAGCTTACGCCTTCATCATCAATGGTCATGCCATTTAAGTCATACCAAGTAAATTTGTACTGTACACGTAGGTCGGTTGACACTTGGCTAGCGATAGTACCTGTGCCACGTAAAAGGCCACCTTCTGGGCGAGCCATAATATTATTGACTTGAACTTCTTTACCGAAACTATTGTTATCTACGCGCACTTGGCCCTTTGAGTCAGCCATCACACCTGCGGTATGTGGTGCACAAGCAGTAAATACGCATGCCACTAATAATCCCAATAATACTTTTTTCATCTCAAGCCCCTTTGCTGCACAAGTTTGCTATTACTCAGTATAATTTAGCACTAAATTAATCGATCAAAAAGTGCGCTCTAGCCGTAGCAATCAAATGCTTACGATTTGTTTGCCAACAATTAATACTGACATTGGCCACTCTGCGTCCCTGACGAGTAATCTTACATTCTGCAAAACTGTCTTTATGATAACCAGCCCTTAAGTAGTCGATTGAAAAATCAACAACTTTGGGTACTTTAGTGGTTTGCATAAATACCATTAATTGCACAATTGCAGACATCTCCATAAAACCTGCAATCACTCCACCGTGTAAGGCGGGTAAGATAGGGTTACCTATATTGTCGTCTTTCGCGGGCAGTTTAAAGACGAGTTCATCACCAAAGCGTTCAACGCCCATACCAATAAACTTTGCATAGGGCACATGTTCTAAAAGGTGACCAAAATCATTCAGTTCAGTCGCTTTTTTAACTATGCCTTTAACATCAAGTTTAACGCCATCATCAACAGCACAAGGTTCACTGCTCATTATCGCTCCCCATCAATGCCTGCCTAAACTCTTCACCGACCATTTCTGGACTAATGCGCATGAATGAACCAACCGCGTGCGCAATAGGATCATCGATTGAATCTTGGTAAGCAATCGCACGGGTAAATGCAACACTTGACGATAACTTATAGCATTGCGCATATCCGTAAACAGGCTTATGTGGCTCTGCCGGCTTCATATAGTCAACACGTAGATCTAAGGTTGGTGAGATCTCAAGTAAACCAAACTTATCAAAAATAGAGCACACTACAGCACAACCACTAGCGGTATCCATTAAGGTAGTGATCACGCCACCATGAATTACGCCAGTATCAGGATAGCCAACAAGTTGCTTATCGTAAGGCAATTCCATCAAAACATGACTGCCACTACCTTCAAGTACCGCAAGCTTAAGCTTACGGCACTGAGTTAACTGCTCAACGAATCGACTTGCCATTTGGGTCAGCGTGTCTTTTTCATTGCCTGTATTCATGCACTTGGGCTCAACATACGTCCTAGTGGGTGTCCGCCCACTAAATGCATATGGATATGGAATACTTCCTGACCACCGTGCTTATTGCAATTCATAATCAAGCGGTAACCATCTTCAGCAATACCTGCTTCTTGTGCCAATTTAGCAGCAACTGACATCATACGCCCTAAGGCTTTTTCATCTGATGCTTTAATGTCATTAGCCGTTGGGATCAAATGATTAGGAATAATCAAAATATGGGTTGGTGCCTGAGGCGTGATATCTCTGAATGCGGTAACAAGCTCATCTTGGTACAAGATATCAGCTGGAATTTCACGTCTAATAATTTTACTGAATATGGTTTCTTCGGCCATTTTTCTGCCCTCAAAAGGAATTAACTAGTCCATAGTATACGCGAAATCATTCACAAGGCGATGCTCGAATATCAATACAAATCATTCCTTTGTTACTTAACAAACTGTACATAGAATAAACAGATGTATATACAATGTGGTTGACTTTCATTTGATTAACGCATTTAATAAATAAAAATTTGTTGGAATTTGATAATGCTTACTGAAAAAGAATCCGCACTACTGAATGCGGCAACAGAACTTGTACAAGAAAAAGGCATGATTGCACTTAATATGTCAGATGTGCATAAAAAAGCCGGCTACTCGCGAGCTGCACAGTATCAATCTTTCAGCGATAAAAATGCGCTACTTGCAGCACTGTGCATGCGAGAATTAGTGAATAACACTCAAGCTATCGAAGAAAAACGCTTTGAAGATTTAACAGGTGACTTTTCAGTAGTATTAAGACCTGTTGTATATCGTTACCTAAAGCTTTCAGACCGTTTAATGATTGATTCAGCATTTGGTCTAATGTTAACTCAAGTTCGCACGCTACCTGATGACGAGAGATTTAACTTCTTAAAAAGCGGCTTTGAATTTTTAAATCAAGAACGTGAAATGAACCGCTAAATACTAGCTGCAAGCTTAATTGCAGTTAACGTCGATGAACATAAAAAAAGAGTCATAACCATGACTCTTTTTTTATGTCTTTGCGTCGTTCAAAGGGAATGACCTCTTAGCGATTAACTGACTCTTTTTATGCCCATAAATCGATCAAGCTTAGGCTCTAGCACTTGCCCTCTTACTTTTAAAAACACTTTATAGCAATCAGAGCATACATAGCGACCAGATAGCGTATTTTTAGTCTCGTATTGATTACAGAAAGTACACAAACCAAAATTAGCCACTTTCTTTTGTTCCGTGGGCTTAACCACCGACTGAGTTATCGGTTTTGCCGGGATCGAATCAGCGATTAATACCAAGTGTTGACTGACTCCCAATACAAGTACCTTGAATAAATAGATTGAAGATGCAATGACTACTGACGCAATCATGGTCATAATGCTTAACTCAGAAGCACTGGTTTTAATAACAAAAACTAAGCCTGCAACACACATTATTACCGCTAAGCAGCTTAGGGCTTTATCAATTAGCGGCAATTGCTCTGCAAACTCTCTTTGGCTGATTTTCATTATCCAATCTCTTTGATCAGATATACCACACCGTCTTTCTCATAGACGTTTTTAACCTCATTTCCCTCACCCAATACAACGACTTTATTGCCAGTTTCTGTTACCGCGTTACCGGCAGCATCTAGCACAATCGCCATACCTAATGCCGTCAATAGAGGCGAATGATAAGCGTGATAATGACGGTGATGCTTTGGTACAACAATCACTTTTGCTTTTTTGTAGGGCTTTCTGACTTTTTGGCACTTAATACCACCAGCTCGTTCACAACCAACTGTTGCAGCTTGGGTAGAGAAAGAGCTCACAGCTAACAGGCTTACTGTGGTGCTAACAGTAAATAGGTTTGCAGATAACACGCTGCCAATTAATGTAAGTCCTGTAAGTATTTTAAATTTCATCTATTGCCTCTTACCTGTAAATCTAAGATGCAAAGAGTATAAAGCAAAACTACACACCTGTATAGCTTACTGACCAGTGAGTGTTGTGCGCAGCTTTACTTATAGTAAAATTTAGCCACAAAAAAGGCATCCTAGATGCCTTTAGTCGTCTTGATTGAACTAGCCTTGATCTATTCGCGCTTGCACACGTTCAATAGAATGAGCTTCTAACCAATACTTTTGTAACACAGGATTTTTTAACCCGGCTTGGGTATCTGCAAGGTTCCAAGCTCTTTTCCAAATGCCATCTGCAATCATATGCACAACAGCACTTTCGATTGCTTGCGCAACACATAAACTAACAGGTTCATTTGATGTATAACCTACTTCAGACTCGAGTAGCTCTTGAGCATCTATAAATTTAAATACCCCTGCAGTTAGCTCTTTCGACAAAACCGATTTAGTGGTTGTTACACTGCTCAATAATCGCCCAGTGCGAATATCAACAGCTCGAAGATTAACTGTAATGCTGTCAACCCGAAATTGACTTGAAGCACCAATACCTAAGTATCGAGCACCAGCGCCACCAGTACGAACATTGGTATCATAGGCAACAATCCCCCCCTCCATTAATATTTGTGCCGAATTGAGCTGACTTAAACTGGCTGCATCTCCTTTTAGGCCTGCACGAACAATCTTTCGCTCCGTTAGCAGATTTTGCAGCCCTTCACGCTCTACCGGAATAAACCAACTTGAGTCGTTGAGTGCTTGAGCCAAGAATGCTGTACCACTCTGAGGAACTGCCGTTGAAAAGTTACTCGATGGAATAGGCTTGTATTGACCTGTTTGATCACGAAAATCATAAACCGCTGCCACCATGCTACCTTGAGGATTAGGCAAACCGATTAAGTCATAATAGGTGTCACTTTTAGGCATCAAACTCGATGACGCCTCTATCTGTTCTAATTCACTGGTTGATGAACATGCACTCACAAAACACAAGATAAATAATGGGATTAGCTTTTTCATCGTTAGCCAGCTCCTGTGCTGCTATCTACAAGTCCACCGACTTCGATTATTGTTGTTTCACCAGTCAGAACATCTGTGATATGCACTAAAAGAGAGCCATCTTCATTAACGACTTGGATTTCAAAGTCATCGGTCTTTAAATAACCTTCCCCGCCATTAGCGGCATCATTAAAAAGCTGGCTCATTAATCGCGATTCCAGTGAACTTGCCAACCTCTCTAGCGCTGTAGGCGGCACGTAACTAGAGCCTCCAGTATGTTTATTTTGCGCAGAAGCATTAGATAGCAAGTACGAGCCGTTTAAGTAACTACCACCAAAATTGGGATTAACCGGTGTATAAATTAGCTGGGTAGCGTTAACACTCGTGCCAAAAACCAGAAGTGCCAATCCACTGGTCATTTTTGTCATTTTATTCATGGACATTCCTTGTTAAAACTCATCAGGCGCTAGATCTGGATCTAGAAATTGTGCCCAGCTAGCTTGCTTCTGATGTTGCTTCAATTTCTGATTGACATACTTAGCTGCCGACATCGCTTGCTCATCTATATTGCGACTCGCTGGCGAAACAACAGTGATGTAAATCGGTTTTCGGTTATGCAAAATACTGATCTTACTGCCACTACGAGCTGTTGCTTGCTCAACAACAGTTAAACCTGAATGGCGCGTAACACCACCTATATCACGATAATCAGCGACAAATTGGCGATAAAATCTATGGCCAAAGCGAGTCATGGCTCGACTAAGGATCAAGCCATCAATCAAGTCTGTTTCAACCTTTGGGGGGGTATCGCTGGTGCTGATTGCAGCAATAGACTGATTGACTGTTATCTCTTCAGCGTTTACCCATGAGCACAGCAACACTAAACATAAAGCCCAGCGGATCATTGAGTCACTTCATGTAAATTGGTTTGCGCCCAGGCAATGGCTTGGCCGCGACTTGATACACCGATCTTTCTAAATGCTCGGTAAAGGTGGGTTTTAATGGTGCTTTCACTGACAAAAAGCTTGTTAGCGATATCGATGTTAGTGCTGCCACTTCTCAGCACTTGTAATACTTCTCGCTCGCGAATAGTAAGGGTTTCAACGTCATCCGTTACAGCATCTTTGGCATTATTCGATTCAATTAAAGACTGCGGGATAATGACTTTACCTTTAACTATTTCGGCCATTCCTTCGCCAATTTGTTCAAGAGAAGCATCTGCATAGAATACGCCTGCAGTGACTGAAGCTTGCAATAAAAACCTTGCATCAACCTGCTGCGGGAAATGCAGAAACACTACGCGAGCGACATTACTGCCTTTTTCTATTCTACGTTGGATCTGATATGCGGTTTGTACGTCAACACTTGCCAAGTCAATCAAGATTATAGTGATCCGGCTTTCTAATAAATCACCATTAAAATGCTCCGGCGATACTCGATGTAACTTAACCAGAAACTCTTGAGGCCATCTCGTATTAAGTAGATCCGCAAAAAGATGCGAACGCGTGACAACGACCCAATGTGTAACTTTAAACATAACCTTACTCCGTGTACTTTTTATCACCATCCATGTGGCCATTAGTGTAATACATATCTGTTACACATATTCAACATATCTGTTGGTGAATTGTGCTTTTAAGATTTAATTTGAGGTGTAACCTTGGGTGATCTGCGCCGAGCGGCCTTGACCGTACTGAATAACCGATACCGCATGTCCAGTTCCATTTTGATAAATAGAGACATCGCTTTCATTACCAATTTGCAATACTGATGCACGGTTATCATTTCCCTGTTGTTCTAATTCCACACTAAGAAATGCGCCTTGCTGAGAAGAAATAAACACATTATTAAAACCGCTTTGCAGAATGTTAGCTTCTACTTCTGCGCCATTTTGATGAGCCAAAACATAATTAGTCCCACCAATTTGCTCAACGTTTGCCTGGGTTGAAAAACCACTTTGGTTTACAATCGCGGTATTTGACACGCCTTGCTGACTCACTCCGGCATTTAAATTACTGCCGTTTTGAACAATTGAAGCATGGTTGTCAAAACCATTTAGCTCATCGAGCTGACTCAAGTCCTGATCTGCATATAAAAAAGGAGAGGCAATAAATATTGCTACAAGAACGCTACTTTTAAGTGAGCTGGCACAAAACGGTTGTGCGACTCTGTTCGATGGGTAGTGATTCATTATTACTTATCAACCTTTCCGCTGACTAAATATAAAAGACGCGGTCATTATGTCGATAAAGCACATAGCCTTCATCAATCCAGAGTATTAAAGGCTATGCGTCATAATGATTATTTAACTGAGTAAAACTAGACTAAACTACTAGTTGTGCACCATAAGTGCTACAGCCAGTAGCTCACCAAAAACAAGATAAAACATTGTTTTATAGGCCATATAATTAGAGGTTGGCAATCAAGGTACGACTTTACATCTTTGAGACCTAGTACTAACGGTACCGTTACTAGTGGTTTATAACAGGCTAGCTAGAGAGATGATAACCAGTTTAATTTTGCCTCATATAAACCTTTGTTTTCGCTTGAAGATGAATAGCTAATAGCAAGATCCAACGCTTTTTTCGCTTTATAAGGCTTGCCAAGCTGAAGTTGCACTTTCGCTAAATCAAAATACGCTTTGTGGTAGTAATTAGTGTTTTCAAGAAATTTATTTAAATACACTTCTGCACTCTCAAAATCATTAATTGCCATTGCATCTTTTGCTTGTAAGTACCATATATATGGTCTTTGGTCATCATAGGCCAATAACTGTTGTTTAATTTGCCTTGCTTCCTGATCTCGGCCTTGTTTAGTTAACAAGACATGATAGTTACTCAGTAGGGTTACTTTTTCATCTGCCACCTGTAACCCGTATTGGTACAGAGCCTCAGCAAGCCTGTTATCGCTTAGCTGCCTAGATGCAACCGCAAGCATATTAATCACAGGTGCGTAATCAGGCGCCAGCTCTAGTGCTCTCTTTAATAGCAAGTGCGCGTATTCAAACTCACCTACCATCATTGAGTCAGCCGCTAGATTTCGATAGAACATGGCAAAAAACTCATCTTCATCAATCATTTTCCCTCCTCTGTCATAACGGTCTGGGAAATAATCAATAACGATACGATCTCTTTGCCATAAGTATGTGGTTTGCTCTTCACTTACTTCTTGAAAAAGAAAACTACGAACATGATCCGAAGTCATTGCGAACTTGCCTGAAACATCAAGTAATATCGGCATGGTATGCATGACTTGAAAATTGATTTGAATATCTAACTCTCTGGCTATCGCATAGGTCAGCATGGCAAGCGCCATACAATTGCCTCGGCCTAATGCTAAAGACTCGCTGGCAAAATAGTTTTCTCCCTCGAAGTCAAAGTTAACTAAGCGACTCTTTAAAAACTCGTAAGCTTGCTTTTGTTTAGGTAAAAGCGCGATATCTTCTCTAAGGGTAAATTGAGTAAGTTCGGCGATTTGCTCTGGTGATAATCGATACATTTCCTCAAGCTGAGGAACAACAAAACTTGTACTGTTATCGGTATGGCCTAAATCGGGCAACTGCGGTGTAGCAATAGGTTGAACGCTTAATTGACAGCCTTGGGTTAGCCCTAGAACCAATAATTGGCAACATAAAACAACAATCCTTCGCACAGCGCCACTCCTTGAATCATTCGCGGAAATAAACACATTAGCAACATTCCTCCAACAAGGCTATTTTACAAACTGAATAAGTTTTATGGCTTAAGTCGTGAGCTGCCTGCAAGTTTAACGCTCACCTCCTTGGGACTTTGCTAATCGCTTATACAACAGTGTTGCTTGAAATAGCTAACTCATTTTTAGATTTTCCCAGCATCAGGCTCAGTGAATTCAAGTCATTTAGCTTTATCCGGCTATAGGCTAAGCCAAAAACTTGTTAGAAATTGAGAGCGACATTTTTACTGTTTTAACGATTGAAGCGTAAAACTAAATTGCTGTGCAAATATTCAAGCTAGTCGGTAAGCTTAAATAACGTCCAATAGCTAATGTATAGGTACTGACGAAATATGGTCGAACAAAAATTTAACCTTTTTAGCTTCAGCGGCAAAATGAAAATTATGCATTTGAGTTGGGGCGCCTTTTTCATTACCTTCTTAGTTTGGTTTAATGCAGCGCCATTAATGAGTTTAATAGCAGCAAGCTTTAATTTAAGTCACGATCAGATCAAGACCCTGCTCATTTTAAATGTCGCATTAACCACCCCCGCTAGAATCATAGTCGGCATGCTAACAGATAGATTTGGTCCTAGAAAAGTGTATTCGCTGCTACTGGCAATATGTTCAATCCCCTGCTTTTTATTTGCGCTTGCAAGCTCTTTTGAACAACTGGCATTTGCCCGATTTTTACTGGGTTTTATTGGGGCAGGTTTTGTTATTGGGATCCGCATGATAAGTGAATGGTTCCCAGCAAAGGAGCTGGGGTTAGCACAGGGACTCTATGCTGGTTGGGGCAATTTTGGTTCTGCCGCCGCAGCCTTTAGCCTGCCAGTAATAGCACTAGTGTTTGGTGAAGAAAATGGTTGGCGCTATGCCATAGGTTTGACCGGCCTGCTCAGTCTGGCCTTTGCTTTCATCTATTACACGAATGTCAGTGACTCACCTAAAAATTCAACTTATTTTAAAGCCGCAAATTTTGGCGCTTTAGAAGTTACAAGTAAGCTGGATTTATGCCTCCTACTTATTATGAAACTCCCCATTTATGCTTCACTAGCATTACTCACTTGGAAGCTATCGCCTTCAGGCGTCGCAATGCTCACAAGTGGGGCAGCAAATTTAGTTTACCTACTGCTGTGTATTGTTATGTTCATCGATTCTTTGCATAGCATTAAGCTTAACAGGTCGGTATTTACAAAGACGTTTGCAGACCATGAGCGTTATGACTTTAAACAAGTCGCAGTGTTAAATGTGCTGTACTTTTCTACCTTCGGCTCCGAGCTTGCCGTTGTATCAATGCTCCCCTTATTTTTTGCACAAACCTTTGATTTAGGGATAGCTCAAGCCGGCTTGCTCGCTTCGTCATACGCTTTTATGAACTTAATGTCGCGGCCAGCTGGCGGCTGGTTGAGCGATAGATTTGGTCGAAAATCCATATTATTTATACTGACTAGTGGTCTAGCAATTAGTTACTTTGCTGTTGCTCAAATTGACAATAATTGGTCAATTACCAGTGCTATTCTAATGGTAATGCTGTGTTCCTTTTTCGTTCAAAGTGGTGAAGGTGCAGTGTTTGCAGTGGTACCGCTAATTAAGCGGCGGTTAACAGGTCAAATTGCCGGAATGACTGGTGCATATGGTAACGCAGGAGCTGTGTTTTTCTTAACGATTTACTCTATCACCACAGTAGAAATCTTTTTCTATGTTATCGCAGCCAGTGCAGTATTCAGTTTTATCGCACTGTTTTTCATGACTGAGCCCAAAGGTTATATCTCAGAAACCAATAAAAATGGTGAAGTCACACTTATTAAAGTAAGTTAGCTTTGAACATCACACTAGTGTAAAACGCCTAAGTTATCGTTGTGAAATACCAATTTAAAAACAAAAAAACCAGCTCAAGGCTGGTTTTTAGTGACTTAAATAAATTTAGTTATTTAAGCGTAGACTCTGCTGTACGACCATCATCATGACAGCTGTCACAAGTTGGCTTATCGCCTACGTTCATTTCGTGTGGCGCGTGACAGTCAGCACACATTAGCATGCCATCGTGTGGTTGGTGAACTGCGTCCATTTCAGCTAATGTACCGTGACAAGCTTGACACTGTTCAAATTCATACTCGCCGTCTGCAGATGGAGAACCGTCAGCGTGACACGCTTCACAACCGTCCATTTCAGCATGCATTTCAGCAAGTTCTTGACCTTCAGCAAAAGCAGAAGGAGATAGTGCTAACGCAGCGAATGCCGCGCCAAAGATTACGCTTAGTAGTTTATTGCTCACAATTGTATCCTCATTTGATGGCCGCATAGTGAAAACTTATATGTCAGGTTGTTTTCATCTTGCGATCAATATTTTTTAGCACGACTTAGATTAATTTAGCTAAGCATTATCTAATTCGCAACTAATTTAGCTGCAAGATCATATCATTGTGGTTTTAGGCAAAACGTGCGCTCAATCAAATTGTCTCGTGGAATATGCGCGTTTTCACTATTTATCACCTTGATTTTGAGCAATAAAAAAGCGGTTTGAGCTTTATCAACTCAAACCGCTTTGTTTAGCAATACGCAATATTAGCTAGCGCGTAACGCCGCAATACGCTTTTCTAGTGGTGGATGACTCATCATCAATTCCGCCATAGACTTCTTACCGTTAATACCAAGTGCAGACATAGATGCAGGCATTGCTCCTGTTTCAGGGCCTTGGCGTAATCTATCTAACGCAGCAATCATCTTCTCTTTACCCGCTAAACGTGCAGCACCTTCATCGGCTCTGTATTCACGAATACGTGAGAAGTAAGCAACAATAATTGAAGCTAAAATACCAAACAACATATCAAGAACGAAAACAACTGCCATGTATGCGAACATGCCTAAGCCTTCACCTTCTTCATCGTTGCTTGCAACGAAGTTATTGATGATACCAGCGACAACACGTGCAGCGAAAATAACGAAAGTGTTCACAACGCCTTGGATTAGGGTCAATGTCACCATGTCGCCGTTAGCTACATGGCTAACTTCGTGAGCAAGTACAGCTTCGATTTCATCTTGGTTCATGCCGTACAATAGGCCGCTACTTACCGCTACCAAAGAATTGTTCTTGCTTGGACCTGTTGCAAACGCATTTAGCTCTGGAGATTGATAAATTGCCACTTCTGGCATTTTAATCCCAGCTTGCTCAGCTTGACGTGCAACTGTTTCGACTAACCAGCGCTCAGTGTTATCACGTGGAGTGGTAATCACTTCACAGCCCATGGTCTTTTTAGCCATCCACTTTGAAATAGCTAAGCTGATAAACGCACCACCAAAACCAAAAATTGCTGCAAATACAAGCAATCCGCCCATGGTTGAGGTGTTTACACCTAGAATAGACATCACAATAGATGCCACAAGTAAGATCGCCATGTTAGTGGCAATCAATAAAAATATACGCTTCATTTAAGCTCCTGTTGGATACAAAGTACCTAATATGCACTCTTAAAGACATAATATGTCTGAAAATCGAGAATTCAAGGGGAGACAATTAAAATTATGTCCAGTCGCTTCAATAGTAGACGACTTCGCTCCACTTTATATCAGGCGCTCAGATTCTAGGGTGAGTTCATTAATCTAAGATTAAAATAATCACCGTAACCCTATAATTATGTCAGTTATTGATTAATCTTTTTTAACAATGAGATACGCTGAATTAACTGCTTACTTAGCAAGCAAGTATTTTAGCGCTTCACGCCAGCATAAAACCTTTAACGGCAAATGATTTAGCACTTATGCGCCGAGCCAATTCAGCAAACTAATGTGATAAACCATTTATCCGAACAACCTTAATTGTGCAAGTTATTGACTAACCTAAAACACTAAGATCTAGGTATTCAGCCGCTTTCTCTGCTGATGGCGCTGCAAGATAGGGGACATAACCAATCAATGGTGCCGTTATGTTTTCTTTTAGAAAAGCCAGATTCTCAGCTTGATTAGCCATCTCTGGATCAACTTGGTTTGCAACCCAACCAATAATATTCAAACCATCGGCCTTAATTGCTTCTGCAGTAAGTAATGCATGGTTTAAACAACCCAATTTCATACCGACCACAAGGATCACAGGTAGCTGCATTGATTGCACCACTTCAGATAAGAAATGCCCTTGGCCAAGCGGTAAACGCCAACCACCAGCGCCCTCAATCACACAAAAATCGGCACCAACATACTCCGCCATTTTAAGTTGTGCAGCAATACGGTTAGGAAGTAGCTCAACACCTTTCTCTGCCGCTGCAATATGCGGTGCAATGGCAGGTTCAAAAGCAAAAGGATTAATATCTTCATAAGGCAGCTTAATGGTCGAGGCTGCCATTAGCGCTAAGGCATCGCTATTACGCAAGCCATTTTCAGTTGTAGCGCAACCTGATGCAATTGGTTTAAAACCAAGAGTTTCACCTTTAGCAGCAGTTAATAAAGCTGATGAGATAAGCGTTTTACCACAGTCGGTATCTGTACCGGTTACAAAAAAAGTCATGTTCTCTCCAAGTCGCTCAGCTGCGATTAACGCTTTTTGCGCGCCTTAATAAAGCTAATATTATAAGTTAGGGAAAGGCCCTCTGGGGCTCGGCTCAACTCTGCCTTAGCTTGCAGTGCTTGCCAATCTTTACGTCCTCTCAGTGTGACTTGAGGCAACTTAGTGGCTTGCGCGGGCTTAACAATCGCAGCCCCTACCCCTTTGATTGACTGCAACATCGCTTTGAGATTAGAAAAATAAACATTAACCGCTTGAGTTTCGCACACTTCAATATGCCAAACATTAGTATCGAAACATGCCAACAAACTGCTTGGCGCTATAAACTGATTTATTTTAAAACCGAGATCACGCAGTTGATGCAAACTATCTTGCGCCACTATGCTTAAATTAATTTCCCCACCTACTGTTAATACCCGATTAGCTTCGCTAATTGCCTGCTCCAAATTGTCGCACCACTGTAGGGCTACATTAGAGTAGATCCCGTCAACGCTTGCTGATGCCAAAGGCAAGCTTTGTGCATCTCCACAAACGGCTAGGTATTCAGGAAAGTTAGTTGCTAATATTCGTAGCATGCCAGGCGCGATATCAAGACTGGTAACTAGCTTTAACCCCTCGAGGTGAATAAAGCTAGTGCCAGGACCTGCTCCAATATCTAACAGATGTTCACATGGCGACATTTGTGCAAGTAATCGTTTAGCAGTTTGCTGTTGCAACACATCATAGCTATGGTAGCGATCTGCAGCGGCAGAGAAACATGTCGCCACCTGCTGGCTTAGCCCAGTTGATCCTTTATTCACAGCATTGGATCCTAAAAAAGTTGTCTTTCATTCTTTTAATGATTAATCGTTATTTAAAATATCGGCTAACACATTAACTAACGCTGAAATATCTTGATGACAATGGTTAGTGTTTAGTGTCAATCTCAGCCTTGCGCTACCTTGCGGTACGGTTGGCGGCCTAATTGCTCCTAACCAAAACCCGTGTTCTTTTAGGCGCTGAGCCACTGCCATGGTTTTAGCGCTGTCGCCTAGAATGATCGGTTGTATCGCGGTTAACGAGCCGGTTAACTCAATATTGTTTTTCGCGCACTGAGCTCGAAAATAACTGATGTTGTCATTAAGTCTTTCTCTTAACTCTGGTTGTTTCTCTATTACCGTTAGCGCAGTAAAAACCGCAGCAGCACTTGCTGGTGACAAAGCCGTTGAGTAAATATAATGACGTGCATTGGCAACCAGAAAGTCAATTAACTCACGACTACCTAGAATCGCAGCCCCTTGACCACCAAGCGCTTTGCCAAATGTGACTAACTGCGCATCGACTTTTACCTCATCAGCAAGCCTAGTCACGCCAAAACCATCTTCACCAATGACACCGAAGCCATGGGCATCATCGACAATCAACCACGCATTGTTTTGCTGACAAAGTGCAGAAAGTTCAGCTAGCGGCGCGACATCACCATCCATGCTAAATACGCTTTCAGTGATCAGTGCTCTTGGATTAAAACGGTCAAAGTAAGACTTAGCGCTATCAACGTCATTGTGAGTAAAACGTTTAAGTGTCGCCCCACTGTCTTGAATACCATCGATGATAGATGCATGAATAAACTTATCGGCAACAACTACATCATGTGATTCAAACAAGGTTTTCATCAAGGCATTGTTAGCGCTGAAACCGGAACAAAATAGTAATGCAGCTTCATGGCCTGTGACATCGCAGAGTGCTTTTTCAAGCTTTACATGCGCCTCGGTATAACCAACAACAAGCGGTGAAGCTGTGCTGCCTACACCATAGTCTTTAGCACCTTGATGCAATGCATCAACGACCTCAACTGATGTTGATAAACCTAAATAATCATTACTACTGAAATTAACATAGGGTAATGCATCAACTTCAAAGTAATTTGACTGACTAGGATCCAGTACTAGGTTGGTACGTTTTCTCAATAAACCTTGCTCGTTAAGTGCTAAATTTCGGTTAACAATACGAGTTGTAAGGTTTTCTAGTGGTTGTGCTTGATTGGAACTTTCTGACATTGATTAGGCTCAATTTAAAAGCGTGTAGTGCTTATACCTCACTGTAAGTCTACGAGGTATAAGCGATTGCAATGGTTAGATTTTTACTATTTTAGCTATTGTTTTAATTAATCTTTATTTGTGCGCTTATTCATACCCTTGAAGTGCAACTAGAGCGCAGCAGCATCATAAAACGCTGATTGCTTCTTATCTTGCTGTGCAGCAGCTTTGGCAAGCATGGCTTGATCTTGCTCTTTAGTGGCTGCTACGCCTTGCTCTGGATGCAAGCCTAACTTTTTAAATAGCGCCATATCATCATTTTCTTCAGGATTTGGTGTCGTTAACAGCTTACAACCGTAGAAAATTGAGTTTGCACCGGCAAAGAAGCACATTGCTTGCAACTCTTCGGTCATGTTTTCACGACCAGCAGATAGACGAACTCGAGACTTAGGCATGGTAATACGTGCCACAGCGATTGTACGCACAAACTCTAATGGATCTAAGTCATCGAGCTTTTCAAATGGTGTACCTTCGACTTTTACCAACATATTAATTGGTACCGAATCAGGGTGTTGATCTAGGTTAGCAAGCTGCTGAATGAGTCCAGCACGATCTGTCGCTTTTTCCCCCATACCGACAATACCACCAGAGCATACTTTCATGCCTGATGCGCGCACGTTGCTTAGGGTATCTAAACGGCTTTGATAAGTACGAGTGGTGATCACATCGCCATAATATTCTGGCGAAGTATCTAAGTTATGGTTGTAATAATCTAAACCGGCCTCAGCAAGTGTATTAGCTTGATCAGCAGACAACATGCCTAAGGTCATACACGTTTCCATACCTAACGCTTTGACTTCTTCGACCATGGTCTTTAGGTACGGCATATCGCGTTCTTTCGGGTTACGCCACGCAGCGCCCATACAAAAACGTGAAGCGCCAGCAGCTTTGGCGCTGCGCGCCTCTGTTAATACTGTTTCCATCGCCATTAGGCGCTCTTTTTCAAGACCTGTGTCGTAACGAGCGCTTTGTGGGCAATACTTACAGTCTTCAGGGCAAGCACCGGTTTTAATCGATAATAATCGGCTGATTTGAACTTCATTTGGATCAAATTCTTGGCGGTGAATACTGTGCGCTTGAAATAAAAGATCGTTCATTGGCAAAGCAAAAAGCGCTTCAATCTCTTGACGTTTCCAATCATTTCTTAGCTGTACTTCAGACATTTGGTTCCCTTTTGCTCACTGATTTCAAATCACAAGACGTTATTATTGTTAATTGTTCTTATACTGATGAGTTAACGCTATAGCTAGAGCGGTCTTTAATATTAAGGTCATTTACTGCATCCGCTTTATATTGCAAATCCCCCCCCTTAGGTATTCGACTAAGTGACTAATCAATATAAACCTGTACTGGGTAACAAACTATTTAATATAAAAAACAAATAACTACAAATAAATGACTAGTTAATTACCACTATATTTTTCTTGCTTAGCATACCTGCAAGCCGTAACCTGTCAATGTCATACGAATTAAAAGGTTTACTAACGGTTAATTTATGAGCAGAGATAATCAATCTACGACAAACAGTATCGACCTTCAATTTGATAAAGATCATTTGTGGCATCCTTATACGTCAATGACCAATGCACTGCCCGCTTACGGTGTGGTTGCGGCTGAAGGTGTTGAGTTACAATTGCAAGACGGTAGCAAGTTAGTCGATGGTACGAGTTCCTGGTGGGCTTGTATACATGGTTATAGTCACCCCAAAATCGTTGCGGCTATGCAGCAACAAACCGCGCAACTGAGCCATGTAATGTTTGGCGGAATAACTCATCGACCAGCAATTGAGCTAGCTCGTTTACTTGTAGAACTAACCAGCCCTAAATTGACCAAGGTTTTTTTAGCCGATTCTGGTTCCATTTCTGTTGAAGTTGCCATGAAAATGGCGCTGCAGTATTGGCAAGGTAGAGCTAAGCCATACAAACAAAAAATCCTCACAATCAAGAACGGTTACCATGGCGACACTTTTGCAGCCATGAGTGTTTGTGATCCAGAAGGCGGTATGCATACCATGTTTGGCGAATTGGTTACCAAACAGTTGTTTGCCCCCGCACCACGCTCTCGTTTCGGTGAAGAGTTTGATCCGCAGGAACTTACCGAAATAGCCCAATTATTTGAAGATAGTCATCAACAAATTGCAGCAGTGCTGGTTGAGCCCATCATGCAGGGTGCTGGCGGTATGCGTTTTTACCACCCAGATTACCTAGCTGCGCTGCGAAAATTGTGCGACAAATATAATGTACTACTTATATTAGATGAGATAGCTACCGGGTTTGGCCGCACAGGCAAGCTTTTTGCCTATGAACATAGTGATATTGAAGCCGATATCCTTTGTTTAGGTAAGGCACTGACTGGTGGTTATATTTCTTTGGCCGCAACCATATGCAGTGACGAGGTCGCACAAGGAGTGAGTGACTCACCTGCGGGCGTATTTATGCACGGCCCTACTTTTATGGGTAACCCATTAGCTTGCGCAGCAGCAGTTGCGAGCCTTGAACTCATCAAAGAAAATCATTGGCAACAACAAATCTCAGCCATCGAAGCTCAATTAAAAATGGAGTTAGCAGAAGCTGCTGATTATTCGAATGTTGTAGATGTCAGAGTTTTAGGTGGCGTCGGTGTACTAGAAATGTCTAGTACCCTTAATACCGCAGAGCTTCAGCAGCAATTTGTAGATCTAGGTGTGTGGATTAGACCTTTCTCTAACCTTATCTATATTATGCCGCCTTACTGCATTAGTTCGACGGACTTAAGCAAGCTAACCAATGCAATGAAAGCTGTTGCAAAACAGTCTAGTTTACCTAATGCGTCAGGCGACTTTATCAGTCACGGTTAGTGTCAGCGCTTTCGTTTTTGTCGGCAAATTAGCCTCAAAATAGTGGCATATATGCTTTTGTGCCACTTCGCTACACTTAAACGCATATATTGGTGTGGTTCTTGTTATCTTAGCTCGACAACTCACTTTACTTGACAACTTTGATGTTTAGCCATTGTTGCTTGTTTAATTAGTGGCTTTAATGCTTAGAGTAATAATCAGCAACTCTCTCAATCTGAAGCTCAGAGATTTTAGGGAAGTCCCGTCGCTTGGCATATTTTTGGTAAGCGTCAGTAAAAGCTGTGGTTTGTGTAAGATTATCAAATTCAGCCATCAAATGCTTACCAGTGTTGTATTCACGCAAACAGCATCGACTATAACGTGTAATAACATCTGCAAGACTAAGGTCTTGACTCATTAATTGATAATCGACTTCAACAAAAAACGCCGCACCAGACCAATAAACTCGCTTATACGCCCTTCTCTGCCACATATTATCCGCCACATCAGCAAGTCGACCAGGATGCTTTTCTGTTTGATTGGCGCCACGAATGAAACCATCGCGCATACGCTCAATAAACGACTGACGATTAATGATCTGACTTTTAAGCATCGTCACATATTGCATATAAGTTGCAAATCCCTCTGTAAGCCAAAAGGAGGGATAATCTAAATATGGCAGATATAAATGCGATAGCTCATGGTACAAAGTCCAATCTTCTATAAAATCGTCTAATGTCGCGAAAGCATCAACGGTCAGCTTCACTTTAATGGGTTTGCTGCGGTTCACTTCAGCAAAAGGGACCGGTTCGCGGGCATTTCGCTGCTGTATCACTTCTATTTCGATACGCTTTTGTGGCAGCGGACCTAACGTCTTGCTCACAGCATTCACACCATAGTTGAGCCATTGCCTCACTTTTACTTTTTCGGACTCCGGAACATTGGTGTCAATAATGTCAATCTCAGCTGCCATACATTGGAAAGAAAACAAGCCAAATAACACGATACACAAGCGCACTATAATTGAAAAAAAACCATTGCCTATGTAATCGACAAAGAGAATAGGTATAGAGTTAGGCGCAAAGCAGCTCTTAACGCTAGACATTTGCTCAATCGTTCCTTGGCTCACTAAAGTCTGCATCAAATGCCCTCAATTAAATTCGCCTGCGCGTTATGTCGACCCCTACTGCCTCTGCCCACACAGGATCTATGGGATAAAATGTATTTGTTGAGAATAGAAGCATCATTACATGAGATACGTTGAACACCTGGAAAACGATTAACAATCACTAAAGACACCACTCAAAGTACTATATGCATACAAGCCTGCCTTAGCTAATTCAGGTTAACGACGGGAAAGCCATTCATTGAGCAAACATAGCTATACATACTTGCGTTTGCTTGTGTCCTTTTAGATTAAATTTGACTAAACTAGCTTCAGCTTCGCGCAATCGTATGCCCATTTATTCTATGTCGATAAAAAATTCAGCGAAAAAAGCCACATGCTAGGTTCCTCAAGCCTTTGCAAACGGATTTTTGAGCTTAGTTTTGGCTATAAAATGTGATTTTTTTATGATATTTCGTTTAATTTAGCCCTGAATGATAAAAATGAATAAAATAAATTGAAAAGTATTGCTATACTTGCGCGGAATTTTAGAACGTAACTCCAATAGAGTAGAAAAATGACTGATTTATCAAAGTACAGAAACATTGGTATCTTTGCTCACGTTGACGCGGGTAAGACTACTACAACTGAGCGTATCCTAAAGCTAACCGGTAAGATCCATAAGTCTGGTGAAACTCATGACGGCGAATCTACAACTGACTTCATGGAACAGGAAGCTGAGCGTGGTATTACCATTCAGTCTGCTGCTGTTAGTTGTTTTTGGAACGATCACCGTTTCAACGTTATTGACACCCCTGGCCACGTTGACTTTACAGTAGAAGTTTACCGTTCTCTTAAAGTTCTTGACGGTGGTATCGGTGTATTCTGTGGTTCTGGTGGTGTTGAACCACAATCAGAAACTAACTGGCGCTATGCTAACGATTCTCGCGTTGCTCGTATCATCTTCGTAAACAAGTTAGACCGTATGGGTGCTGACTTCCTACGTGTTGTTAAGCAAACTAAAGACGTTCTAGCTGCTAACGCACTAGTAATGGTTCTACCAATCGGTATCGAAGACGAATTCAGTGGTGTTGTTGACCTACTTTCTCGTAAAGCTTGGGTTTGGGATGAGACTGGCGAAGCGGAAAACTACCGCATCGAAGACATTCCAGCTGACATGGTTGACCAAGTTGAAGAATACCGTGAAATGCTAATCGAAACTGCTCTTGAGCAAGACGATGATCTATTAGAAGCATACATGGAAGGCGAAGAGCCATCTATCGAAGACATCAAGCGTTGTATCCGTAAGGGTACTCGTACTATGGACTTCTTCCCAACATACTGTGGTTCTGCATTCAAGAACAAAGGTATGCAGCTTCTTCTTGACGCAGTTGTTGATTACCTACCAGATCCAGTAGAAGTTGATCCACAGCCTCTAACTGACGAAGAAGGTAACGAAACTGGTGAGCACGCTCTAGTATCTGTAGACGAGCCACTAAAAGCACTAGCATTCAAGATTATGGATGACCGTTTCGGTGCACTAACATTCGTACGTATCTACTCAGGTCAGCTACGTAAAGGCGACACGATTCTTAACAGTGCAACTGGTAAGACTGAACGTATCGGCCGTATGTGTGAAATGCAAGCTGACGAGCGTAACGAACTTGATTACGCACAAGCTGGTGACATCATCGCGATCGTTGGTATGAAGAACGTACAAACTGGTCACACTTTATGTGATGTTAAGCACCCTTGTACTCTTGAAGCAATGGTATTCCCAGAGCCAGTAATCTCTATCGCAGTAGCACCAAAAGATAAAGGTGGTTCTGAGAAGATGGGTGTTGCTATCGGTAAGATGATCGCTGAAGATCCATCATTCCGCGTAGAAACTGACGAAGACTCAGGTGAAACTATTCTTAAAGGTATGGGTGAGCTTCACCTAGACATTAAGGTAGACATCCTTAAGCGTACTTACGGCGTTGAGCTAATTGTAGGTGAGCCACAAGTTGCTTACCGTGAAACTATCACTCGCGAAATCGCTGATAGCTACACTCACAAGAAGCAGTCTGGTGGTTCTGGTCAGTTCGGTAAGATCGACTACGTTATCCGTCCAGGCGAAGCAAACACTGGCTTCACGTTCAAGTCTTCAGTAGTTGGTGGTAACGTTCCTAAGGAATTCTGGCCAGCAGTTGAGAAAGGCTTCGAAAGCATGATGAAGACTGGTACTGTTGCAGGCTTCCCAGTGCTAGACGTTGAACTAGAACTAACTGACGGTGCTTTCCACGCAGTTGACTCGTCAGCTATCGCGTTCGAAATCGCTGCTAAAGGCGCATTCCGTCAATCTATGCCAAAAGCTGGTGCAGAACTTCTTGAGCCAATCATGAACGTTGACGTATTCAGCCCAGATGACAACGTTGGTGACGTAATTGGTGACCTTAACCGTCGTCGTGGTATGATCAAAGACCAAAACGCTGGTGTTACTGGTGTTCGTATTAAGGCTGACGTACCGCTTTCAGAAATGTTCGGTTACATCGGTTCACTACGTACTATGACTTCTGGTCGTGGCCAATTCTCTATGGAATTCGCTCACTACGCACAGTGTCCAAACAGCGTTTCTGAGAAAGTTATCGCTCAAGTTAAAGAAAGAAAAGCTGCTGAAGCTAAGAAGTAACTATTAATTTAGTTATGACTCTTTAGAGTTTTAATCTTTAACAAAAAGCCTGTAGATGAAAATCTACAGGCTTTTTTATTATCTTTAGCTTATTGAGTCATCAATTCGCAAACGGTTTATACCAATCAGTATAAGAATTTGATCAGCTCAGAACGATTTTTGGCAAACTAATTCAAGGCGAATAGCTGAAATAATGGTTATTCCCTTATAAAGGTATTCAACGCAGAAGTAGGCTGCCAAAAACGTTCCAGAATGGCGAGTTTTAGCGGTTCTGATGCTGTGACTCTTAATAAACAAAGAGGGAACTTGAACGTAGAACAACTATGCTCTTCATTCGTTGCGAGCTGCATGGATGCAGCGAATGTCATTAAAGCAGGAGCACTTAATGACCTTGCCTCAAAACCGCTAAACTCTCGCTGAATGACTAAATGTTTATACTGATTGGTATTAATATCATAGCGATTAGTATTATTCCTTAACATGAAAGTCGACACTGTACTTCAATAAAAAATCCGCCTCTTTATAATTAGGATAACGCTGTTTCATCGCTGCCATTGCTTCCGCTCTGGAGTCAGTGCTCTCAGTGATTAGCTGAAAATATTCTATATAACCTATCATCTCTGTAAATAATTGGTTGCTTGTCGCATCACCATGACCTGGATAAATAACTAAATCAGAATCGTTATAAGTTTTGTTAAATGCCAACAATTGCGCTTTCCAGTTTTGAATATGCTCATTCGTTACTCCTTGCCCCATCCATAAATGGACCTTGTTATAGCCCAGATCCGAAGTAAATAAGGCATTCAAATCATCAATATAGATAGTTGTAACATGATTTGCCTCAGCAGGTAGATAGTGAGTATCAAGCTTAAGTTCTCCACCGCCTTTGAAGGCCAAGCTATCGCCCGTTATAAGAGTAATATTATTCTCATAGTCAAAACCATCGGGGTTCTTAGCTGATTTAGGTTTTAGCGCAGGTTCGTTTTCTAACCAGCCTACACTTTCCATCCAAGTAGAAAATCCAATGATATCTTTTTTAATGTCCTCATTTGCAACAACTACTTTTACATCAGGAAACGTTTGCATCAGCAAGTTCATACCAATGTAGTGATCAGGATGCCCGTGGCTAATAAGAATATGAGTTAACGGTAACCCTTTAGCTTGAATAACTTTAGCTAACTTTTCAGCTTCAATAGATGAGCGCTGAACATCCATTACAATGAGTGACTTACCATTTGAAAAGAGATAGGAATTAACTGTGGCAGTTTCACCTTTAAATACATCAACTGAGACAGTGGATTCTGCTTGGGCATTAAAGCAACTGACAAACATGAGTCCCGTAAAAACCAACACATTGAACAAATACCTAGCCATAATAAGCGTCCTTTTATTAATGATTTTCCATTGCGATAATCAGCTATAACGCAACATCAGATGGTTGTTGATTGCACATACTTTTCAAAACAACAAAGGTAGATGCTAACTAACCAACTAAAAGGATAGAAGGCATAAGTAGGCTATTCAAGGAGGGCCATAACCCTTAGATAGAAAGAAATGTTTTAGTCGCTTAAAGCCACCTACTAAAGCAGATGTAACCCACGATTTGAAAAAGCTAAAAACTGTCACTGCTACCGCAGAAATGAAACGATACAACACAGTAAGATAGCTTTGATAAATCAAGTCACCTTTGTTATCGCTTATCTTAAAACCTCGAAGCTATTTGCCATTCTTATGATACTTTTTAAGGGTACGCTGTGCTTATTCCTATCTGCACATAACAATTGATGCTCTTTATTTTTTGGCTCACCCACTTGTTGAATTTGAACTTGATAGCCTTCCGCTTTCGCTGCTGTACAGTATCCCTCAAACTCCCACTCTGCCATATTAGTATTATCACAGATCACTACAGGTACTTTATTGGCAATGGCATGTATAAAACGGGTTAAGTTGAGTTGGTGGTATTTAGACAACTCTTTAGGATTAAACTTGTATTGTCCTTCTTGATAAAAAAACTCATCCGTCGAGCAAACTTTCACTCGCTCATCACTTTGTGATTTTGGCAGCCCCTTAATATACTCTTCAACCCAGTAGCTTTTACCACTGCCTGGTAAACCGCGCATAATAATTGCTAAACCTTGGTAATTAGTTTGTCTTGTCATTCGTTTCAGCCCCAAAAGTTTTGCTGTGTGATTGTTACAGCCAATCACTAATTCTAAATATGATTAAGTCTAAATATCGTTACTGACAATTTTGCCGCTAAGAATATCGTCAACAAGTTTAGGTACTAACTCGCTCGCCTTGCCCTCAAGATGATATTGAAACTGACTATGGCGGTCGGCTGCGACTAAGTTAATCTCAACGGTTTGAGCGCCATGATGATTAGCGGTATCTACAAAACCTGCAGCGGGATAAACAGTACCCGATGTACCAATTGCGATAAATAGGTCACAGGTATCAAGCGCGTGCTGAATTCTATCTAAGCCGAACGGCATTTCGCCAAACCACACCACATGGGGCCGCAGACGTTGTGCCGGAATACAACAAGTACAAGTATGCTCTGGTCCAAAAGGCTCCCTAAGCAAAAACGTTTGTTGCGAGCGTGGGCAACGGCCCTTAGAAAGCTCTCCATGCATATGTAACAAACGTCTAGAACCTGCTCTTTCATGTAAGTCATCAATGTTTTGCGTAACGACTAACAATTCGCCTTGAAACTTTTGCTCTAATTTAGCCAGCGCAATATGCCCCGCATTAGGCTCAATTGAGCCATTGTGAAACTGCTGCCACCTGTCGTTATAAAACCCCTCCACCAACTCAGGATTATTTGCATAACCTTCAGGCGTAGCGACCTCTTCAATTTTATGTTCTTCCCATAAACCGTCTTGATCTCTAAAGGTGCGTAATCCAGATTCGGCAGAGATCCCTGCTCCGGTCAATACTACAATCTGCTGGTACATCTACAGTCCTTTTTATTGGTCTTTGTTGCCATTTTGCCTTTTTGTAGTCTTATATGACATTAGGCGTTAGTATAAATGGGTAATAACAATACAAAATGTATGCTTAAATTGCTTGTTTTATATCTAGTTAATAGCTTTTATTTGGTAAAGACGCTTTATTGCTAGATCAAAGGTTTAAGTTTTCATTTTGTACACATATAATGGATTGAATACCCACAAATGAACTGATTAACTTATGGCTAATCGTTCTGCAATCAAGAGACCAATAATGACAGATGGAAATCAAGCGCTAAAGAAAGCGGGTTTGAAAGTGACCTTACCACGAGTCAAAATTTTAGAATTGATGCAAGCGCCAGAGAATCAACATATTAGTGCCGAGGATCTCTATAAAAAGTTACTCGACATGGGTGAAGAGATTGGTCTTGCTACTGTTTATCGTGTTCTAAACCAATTTGATGATGCAGGTATTGTGACTCGTCACCACTTTGAAAGCGGCAAGGCTGTTTTTGAACTTTCATCTCAGCATCACCATGACCATTTAGTATGCCTTTCATGCGGTAAGGTTATTGAGTTTTCTGACGAAATGATTGAACGTCGTCAGGATGAAATCGCGATGAAACATAATATCAAGCTTACCAACCATAGCTTGTACTTATATGGCGTGTGCACTAACGATGAATGTGACCACGGCGACGCGTAAAGCTGCGCTTAAGCCATAAAAAAACCAGCTCTGAGCTGGTTTTTTTATGGCTGTAATATACAAAGCTGTAATCATAGTTTTAATTAATGTCCTTTAATTCAAGGCCCTTAATATGGTCACCTAATTAAAGAGCCTTATCAAAGCACTTTGTGAAATACATTGACCTTGTGACCCATAAATTTATCGCGATTACGCTCTTTCATACCAACTTTTCTAGCAACGCCTTCTGAACCTTTATTACCAAGTAAAATCAAAGCTATTGCTTCATGGATATCATAATTTTTAAAGCAATCTAATGCCGCAGCACCAGCTTCATAACCTATGCCCTGCCCCCAATATTGCGGTAAATAACGATAGCCAAGTTCAACCTCATTAAACTCAGTAATAAATGTTGGCCCACAAAAACCGATCACTTTGCCATCAGCTTTATGCTCTACTGCCCAGCGACCATAGCCGCGTTCTCGATAACTGGTGGAAATGACATTTTCAAAAATTTGCTCTGCCTGACACAATGACGTCATCGGTTCTCCAGGAATATAAGTCAGTACCTCGGGGATACTGTTAAGCAAAAAGATGGCCTTAGTATCTCTTGCTTCAAAATGTCTCAGGATCAGCCTGTCCGTCTCAGTGATAATCACAATAACCTCCTTTTATTCCCTTTACGGGTTATCCACCTAATATACTCACATTTTGTTTAGTTTAGAAAGTATTAAAACATGTTTGCTTAAACGTGCTTAATCGCGTTCAATAAAGCGATACCAATTATAGTCAGCTACAAAGGAATGCTTTATGACAATAATGCAAAAGGTCTATTGGGTCATTGCGACCTTAGGAAATCTGCTTGCTATTAACTATATGCTCAATGCATCAGGCTTATTTGCAAGCTTACTCCTTGTGTGTTCACTCATTTATACTGTTGTTGGCTATTACGATATCCATCATAGCCCGCATACACTCAATCGCCTTTATCCCGTTGTAGCCTACCTGCGTTATTTCCTAGAGTCCTACCGAGTTGAGATCCAGCAGTACTTTATTGCCAACGATACTGAAGAAACCCCATTTAATCGCGAACAACGCTCACTGGTATACCAACGTTCCAAGAATGTAAGAGATACCATCGCCTTTGGAACCCAAAGAAACTTACTAGAAGATAACTACCTCAGCCTGTGGCAATCACTTCATCCTAAAGAAGTCCACGATACCGCCAAGCGCATCAAGATTGGTGGTCCAGATTGTAAGCAGCCCTATCAAGCCTGTTACTTTAATATATCAGCGATGAGTTTTGGCTCACTCAGCGCTAATGCCATTGAATCACTGAATTTAGGCGCACTGAAAGCTGGCTGCTATCACAACACTGGTGAAGGCGGAGTAAGCCCTTATCATTTAAAGCACCAAGGTGACATCGTTTGGCAAATTGGCTCTGGTTTATTTGGTTGCCGGGATGACGCAGGTAACTTTAATCCTGATAGTTTTAGAGCGATGGCGACACAGCCGCAAATCAAAATGATTGAAATTAAGCTCTCCCAAGGTGCAAAGCCAGGACATGGAGGCGTATTACCAGCAGCCAAAATTACTGATGAAATTGCTGCGATTCGCCATATCCCTAAAGATAGAGATTGTGTCTCACCTGCGGTTAATCCTGAATGTACCACACCAAAAGATCTACTTAACTTTGTCACCCGCCTTAGAGAACTTAGTGATGGCAAGCCGGTAGGTTTTAAGTTGTGTCTAGGTAATCCCGTCGAATTTCTAGGATTATGCAAAGCCATGATTGAAACAGGTATCACTCCAGACTTTATCACCGTTGATGGCGCAGAGGGTGGCACAGGCGCGGCTCCGGTTGAATTTACTAATCGCCTCGGTATGATGTGCCTTGAAGCAGTTTATTTTGTCCATAATGCGCTAACTGGCGCAGGGCTTCGCGATAACATAAAAATTATCGCTTCAGGTAAAACGGCATCAAGTTTTGATCTGCTGGCCAAAATCGCAATGGGCGCAGATACCGTCAATGCCGCCCGTACCATGATGCTATCTCTTGGTTGTATTCAATCACGCCACTGTAATACCAACCTTTGCCCTACAGGTATAGCCACACAAGATCCTGCTCGCAGTAAAGCTATAAACGTTATCGACAAGAGTGAACGGGTAAAAAACTATCATCAAAATACCCTTAAGAGTTTCTTTGAATTAGTTGGCAGTATGGGCTTAGACTCGCCAGATAAACTGCAACCACATATGCTTAAACGTCGTACGCCTTACGGTCTGCTCATGTCTGTTGGTAGCCTGATTGAGCCATTACAAAGTAATGATCTCGTTAATGGCGAATCATTAGCAGGGCCATGGAATGAATGGTGGAATATGGCGCAAGCAGAAGACTTTTATTCTGAAGATGTTTATATCTTATCGCCAGCGGAGCTATCAAGGCCCCGTAAGCAAGGCTAAAAATCGCCCTTAGTCATGAATCTTTAACTAGCTTTAGAGTACATTTTAATTACAGCAACGGCCTAATTGTGCTCTAACGCTATCGTTACCCTAAGTGCTACTCTGCATAAACCGACTAAAACTCCTACTTACCGTCTACGAGTAAACCTCTCGCCCACTCGTTGAAAACATTCTAAAGTAATACAGCAAGCCATATACTCATTGTAATCACTGACAGTACTGTCGATAGCACTACTGTACTGGCAACAGCAGATTCAAGTGCCTTTACCTGCATAGCAATCAGATAAGCATTGACTCCTAACGGTGATGCACTTAATAACACCAAAATAGTGAGCTCAACAGCAGGTAGATCAAAAAGGTAATGACCAGTAAGGTAAACACACATGGGTAATAAAAGTAGTTTTATCAATGTCGCGGTTAACGCAAGTTGCCAATCTTTTGCGACTTTATAAAAACTTAGGTTAGCTCCAAGTACAAATAGTGCACAAGCCAAAGCTGGTTGGCTAAGTAAAGTTAAGCCGTTGAATAGATTTTTTTCTAAAGGTACATCTAACAAATTCAGTAATAATCCAGCCGATATACTCAAAACGATAGGATTAAAAATTATGCCTTTTATAAAGAGTTTTAGCTCTGTGCGACTCGACTGCCTAGCACTGATTAAAAATGTCAGCGAAAACAGCATTGCACTATGGAAAGTAATAATCGCGAAAACATTGCCCATTACCTGTTCACCGAGCGCACCAACAATTAACGGCAAGCCGACTAAAATGGTATTCGAATAGCTACACGACAAGCCATATACAGCGCTACTTGCTGGTAAACCTCCGCTCTTTAGACAACTGTACAAAACTGATCCAACAGCAAAAATCATCAATACTGGTAAGTAAAAAGCGAGAAAATGATCAACCACAAAGCTCTTGGCTAGATCTGCTTTATACATGTTAAGGAACAAAAAAGCCGGAATCGATAAGTAGAAAGTAAACAAGCTGATGCCACTGATCTGTGCTTTGTTAAAAGGACCTTTAGCAGTGAGAAAGTAACCTAAGCTGGCCATAAATAGAAGCGGGAAAATAATGGACAGCGTAGACATAGCGTTAAACCTTCAAGCTTGCGATTAAAGCAATGATTTATTAGAAATTATTAGCTAGAAGATGATAACAGAATCGGTTATAGAGATGTTAGCTTCATCGCTTCGATAAAATAAGTATTTTGAAAGCGGAACTATAATGCTGAAGCCGATGGATTTTAAAAAGCAGTAACGCTGTTTTTAAATTTAAGCTACTCCCCTCTATGAAGCGAGCCAATATAACAGCTAACAACGAACATATAGACTTGAAACAACTTACACCTTGTTAATTAATAAAAGCGATAACAGTTTTAGGCGCTCAGCTCATTATTTGCTAGAAATATTTAGCGGAATAATATTACAGAAGATCTCCTTTTCAAACTGCTGCTCAAGACGGTCACGCCAGCACTGTTTGTTAATCGGCACCAAATAAAAATGCTCACGAGAGGTATCGGTGACAAAAGCCAAGTTATGGCGCATCAACTCAAAATGAATATCGTTTACAAAGTCTGAAGAGAAATTCTGACGTCCTGTTAACTGGTTGATATCTTTACGTGTGAGCGCTACGCCCTCTTTCATATCACCAAACCGCAATCGCAACCAATCTGAAAACTCTTTCGCACTAACCATGGACATAAAAGTTACCTACAAGTTCCCTATAGATAAATTAGGTATAACAGATTGCTAAGACTACGCCATTATTTCGCTTAAATAAGCCGCATTTATCGCCATTCGTTCTAGTTAGTGGAATATGTGTGAAATTAAACTCTAAAAATAACCTGCAAAATCTTCATTTTTACACTCAGAGATGTACTTAAAAAGTATTTAGCAAGCAATAAAAAAGGCGCTCAAGGCGCCTTTTCAACTAGATTGATTTATTACCAACCTGTTTTAGTGCGTAGTGCCTTACCGATGTCAGCAAGTGAACGTACAGTCGTTACGCCAGCGGCTTCAAGAGCCGCAAACTTATCTTCTGCAGTACCTTTACCACCAGCGATAATTGCGCCAGCATGGCCCATACGTTTGCCTTCAGGTGCAGTAACACCAGCAATGTATGAAACAACAGGCTTAGTAACGTTAGCCTTGATGTATTCAGCCGCTTCTTCTTCAGCAGTACCACCAATCTCACCAATCATTACGATTGCTTCTGTTAGTGGATCGTTTTGGAACATTTCCAATACATCGATGAAGTTAGTACCTGGAATTGGATCACCACCAATACCAACACAAGTAGACTGCCCGAAACCTTCGTCAGTTGTTTGCTTAACCGCTTCGTACGTTAATGTACCAGAGCGAGAAACAATACCCACTTTACCAGGCTTGTGGATGTGGCCAGGCATAATACCAATCTTACACTCACCCGGAGTGATAACTCCTGGGCAGTTTGGACCAATCATGCGTACGCCAGTTTCTTCAAGCTTAACTTTAACTTGAAGCATATCTAACGTTGGGATCCCTTCCGTAATACAAACGATTAGCTCAATGCCACCGTCGATTGCTTCTAGAATTGCATCTTTACAGAAAGGTGCTGGTACGTAGATAACTGATGCAGTTGCACCTGTTACTTCTACCGCATCTTTAACAGTGTTAAACACTGGCAGACCAAGGTGAGTTTGACCACCTTTTCCTGGAGATACACCACCAACCATCTGAGTACCATAAGCAATTGCTTGCTCAGAGTGGAAAGTACCTTGACCGCCGGTGAAACCTTGACAGATAACTTTAGTATCTTTGTTAATTAATACAGACATTATTTGCCCTCCGCAGCAGCTACAACTTTAACAGCAGCGTCAGTTAGCGACTCTGCAGCAATAATGTCAAGACCTGAGCTTGCCAATACATCGCGACCTAGGTCAGCGTTAGTACCTTCAAGACGCACAACTACAGGCACTTCAACACCCACTTCTTTAACTGCGCCTATGATGCCTTCAGCAATCATGTCACAACGTACGATACCACCAAAGATGTTCACTAGAACCGCTTTAACGTTATCGTCAGATAGGATGATCTTAAATGCTTCAGCAACACGTTCTTTAGTTGCTCCACCACCAACGTCTAGGAAGTTAGCAGGCTTGCCACCATGTAGGTTTACGATATCCATCGTACCCATTGCTAGGCCAGCACCGTTAACCATGCAGCCAACGTTTCCGTCTAGTGCAACATAGTTAAGCTCGAACTTAGCCGCATGTGCTTCACGTGCATCATCTTGTGATGGATCGTGCATTTCACGGATTTTTGGTTGACGGAATAGCGCATTACCATCGATACCAATCTTGCCATCAAGACAGTGAATGTTGCCTTCGTCAGTGATAACAAGCGGGTTGATTTCAAGTAGTGCGAAATCGTGATCTTCAAACATTTTCGCTAAGCCCATAAAGACTTTAGTGAACTGCTTCATTTGAGTTGGGTTTAAACCTAACTTAAAGCCAAGATCACGAGCCTGGTATGGTTGTGGACCTGTTAGTGGGTCAATAATCGCTTTGTGGATTAGCTCTGGCGTTTCTTCAGCCACAGTTTCAATTTCCACACCACCTTCAGTAGATGCCATAAACACAACGCGACGTGTCGCACGGTCTACAACTGCACCTAGGTATAATTCATTTGCAATGTCAGTGCAGCTTTCTACTAAGATTTTAGCAACTGGCTGACCTTTCTCGTCAGTTTGGTAAGTCACAAGGTTCTTACCTAACCAATGTTCAGCGAATGCGCGGATCTCTTCTTTATCTCCAGTGACTTTAACGCCACCTGCTTTACCACGGCCGCCAGCGTGTACTTGACACTTAACAACCCACATATCACCGCCAATATGGCCCGCTGCTTCTACTGCTTCTTGGGCAGTATCACATGCAAAACCTTCTGACACTGGTAAACCATATTCGGCAAATAGAGATTTTGCCTGATATTCATGCAAATTCATGATGATCTATCCATTATACTTCTTGTGTATTTCAACAGGCCCAAACGGGCCTGCACGAGGGTATTGTTTGTTCTTGGCCTAAAGGTCAAGTAACAAACGAGTTGGATCTTCTAGGAAGTCTTTAATAGCTACCAAGTAACCAACTGATTCACGACCATCTACAATACGGTGATCGTAAGAAAGCGCTAGGTACATCATAGGCAGGATTTCAACCTGACCATTTACTGCCATTGGGCGATCTTTAATGGCATGCATGCCTAAGATTGCGCTCTGTGGCAAATTCAAAATTGGCGTCGACATTAGCGAGCCAAACACACCACCGTTAGTCACAGTGAAGTTACCGCCAGTCATATCATCAACGGTAAGCTTGCCGTCACGACCTTTAATCGCAAGTTCACGAACGTTACGTTCGATGTCAGCAAGGCTCATCTTGTCTGTATCGCGGAGAACTGGTGTTACAAGGCCACGAGGAGTTGATACAGCGATGCTCACATCAAAGTAGTTGTGGTAAACAATGTCGTCACCATCAATTGATGCGTTCACTTCTGGGAAACGCTTAAGCGCTTCAGTTACTGCTTTCACATAGAAAGACATGAAACCTAAGCGAATGCCGTGGCGCTTTTCGAAAATCTCTTGATACTGCTTACGAATATCCATAATCGGCTTCATGTTCACTTCGTTAAACGTCGTTAACATGGCCGTTGAGTTTTTCGCTTCAAGCAGACGATTAGCAATCGTTTTACGAAGGCGTGTCATAGGAACACGCTTTTCGCTGCGCTCTGCAAGTGGTGCAACCGCTGCTGGAGCCGTTGCCGCAGGCGCTGATGCTGCAGGCTTGTTCTTCACAAACGCTTCAACATCTTCTTTAGTAATACGTCCACCAACACCCGTACCTTTAACGGCATTGGCATCAACATTATGCTCTGCTATCAAACGACGTACTGATGGGCTTAGCGCATCATTAGACTCATCTGTTACTTCGGCAACTGGAGCTGAAGCTTCAGCTTGTGCTTTAGTCACTTCTTGCCCTGCTACTGCGCCCGCAACAAAACTTGCGATAACGGCTTCACCAAGAACAGTGTCACCTTCTTCGGCTAGAAATTCAGAAATTTGACCATCTTCTGGTGCAACAACTTCTAAAACCACTTTATCAGTTTCAATATCAACAAGGATTTGATCACGAGAAACTTGCTCGCCAGCTTGAACATGCCAAGTCGCAATAGTTGCATCAGCAACAGATTCTGGCAGTACGGGTACCTTAATTTCGATACTCATGGATTACGATCCTTCTTATATAATGTTCTATTACTACAGCTTTAATGCACTGTTGATTAATGATTCTTGTTGCTGAGCGTGCAATGCAGGGTAACCACATGCTGGCGCAGCTGAGGCTTCACGACCGGCGTAGCTCAATTGAGCTCCTGCAGGAATGACGCTCCAGAAATGGTGTTGACTACAATACCAAGCACCTTGGTTTTGTGGCTCTTCTTGACACCAAACGAAATCTTTAACGTGGCTATATTCAGCAAGGGCGGCTGCCGCTTCTTCATGTGGGAACGGATATAACTGCTCTACACGAATTAGTGCCACATTCTCTAAGCCTTCTTTGCGACGACGCTCAAGCAGCTCAAAGTAAACCTTTCCGCTACAAAATACGACTCTATCGACTTTACTTGCATTTAATTCATCAATCTCGCCGATAATGTTCTGGAATGAACCTTCAGCAAGTTCTTCCATACTTGAAACGGCAAGTGGATGACGCAGTAATGACTTAGGTGACATAACCACCAATGGACGACGCATAGGACGTACCACCTGACGACGCAACATGTGATAAACCTGTGCAGGTGTCGATGGCACACAAACTTGCATATTGTGGTTAGCGCAAAGCTGCAAGAAACGTTCTAGACGGGCGCTTGAGTGTTCAGGTCCCTGACCTTCATAACCATGAGGTAATAGCATTGTAAGACCACATAGACGTCCCCACTTTTGCTCACCTGATGATAAGAACTGATCAATTACCACCTGAGCACAGTTAGCAAAATCACCAAACTGTGCTTCCCATAAGGTAAGGCCTAAAGGTTCAGCTGTTGCGTAACCATATTCAAATGCCAATACTGATGCTTCAGATAATACTGAGTCAGTAATATCAATCGGCCCTTGCTCATCAGCGATATTACGCAGCGGCATATACGCCGTTGCATCGTTTTGATTGTGCAATACAGCATGACGGTGGAAGAAAGTACCGCGCCCCGAGTCTTGACCTGTAATACGAATACGCTTGTTATCTTCAAGAATCGATGCATAAGCTAATGTTTCAGCAAAGCCCCAATCAAGTAGCTTTTCGCCAGAGGCCATGGCTAAACGATCTTTATAAATCTTGGCAACGCGTGACTGCAGTTTATGGCTTTCTGGTACATAACTGATTTTATCAGCAAGGTTTTTAATGCGATCAATCGACATCTGAGCATCGTAAGCATCATCCCACTCTGCGCCGATGTATGGGCTCCAATCAACTGAGTGCAGCGTCATTGGGCGCCACTCTTTAACCACACAATCACCACCATCTAATGCATCTCGATAATCGTTAACCATAGAGGTCACGTCATCGCTTCCTAAAGTGCTTTCAGCAATTAGGCGGTCTGCATAGATCTTTCTTGGTGTTGGGTGCTTTTTGATTTTTGCGTACATCAAAGGCTGTGTTGCGCTTGGCTCATCGGCTTCGTTATGACCATGGCGGCGATAACAAACTAAATCAATCACCACATCGCGCTTAAACTCGTTACGGTAATCAACTGCAAGCTGTGACACAAAAGCAACCGCTTCTGGATCATCGGCATTAACGTGGAAAATCGGTGCCTGCACCATTTTCGCGATATCTGTACAGTACTCAGTTGAACGCACATCTTCAGTTAAGTTAGTGGTAAAACCAACTTGATTGTTGACTACGATGCGGATACTGCCGCCAACCTTAAAGCCACGTGTTTGAGACATGTTAAAGGTTTCTTGCACAATGCCCTGACCGGTAATTGCCGAGTCACCGTGAATGGTAATTGGCATCACTTGTTGGCCGGTCTTACAACCGCGGCGATCTAGTCGTGCGCGTACAGAACCGATAACCACGGGATTAACAATCTCAAGGTGAGATGGGTTAAAGGCAAGCGCTAGGTGGACATTGCCACCTGGAGTTTCAAAATCTGATGAGAAACCTTGGTGATATTTAACATCACCACTACCGTTTAATTCACTGTGCTTCCCGGCAAATTCATCAAATAGTTCTGATGGTTTTTTACCTAGAATGTTAACCAGCACATTCAAACGACCGCGGTGCGCCATACCAATAACCACTTCTTTGGTACCTGCATCACCTGCGCGGTAGATGATTTCACGCATCATAGGTACTAGCGCATCACCGCCTTCTAATGAGAAGCGTTTTGCACCAGGGAACTTAGCGCCTAGGTATTTTTCCATACCTTCTGCAGCGTTAAGGCCTTCAAGAATGCGGGTTTTGTCGGATTTAGAGTAATTTGCAGCACCAAGAGATGGTTCTAAACGTTGTTGGATCCAACGTTTCTCATCAGTGTCAGTAATATGCATATACTCAGCACCGATAGAACCACAATAGGTCGTTTTCAGTGCTTTAACGAGATCTTCAAGCTTCATGGTTTCGCCACCATGAGCAAACGAGCCCGTATTAAACTGGCGCTGCATATCATCGCTATCTAAGCCATGAAATGCTGGGTCTAACTCAGATACCTTGTCACGCTTCCAAATATCAAGCGGATCTAAGTTGGCATTCTGATGACCACGGAAACGGTGCGCGTTAATTAACTGTAGGACTTTAACTTGTTTTGCATCGACTTCATGGTCGGTCACCTTAGGTGAGCCTTTTTGACGTCCTTCTAATGCAAGACTACGAAAATAGTCACGTACTTTAGAGTGGGCAGCTTCAGGTATATCTTTCGATGTACCATTAACTAGAGGGAGGTTATCAAACACGACACGCCAGTCTTCAGTTACTGACTGCGGATCGACTTGATAGGCTTCATACATCTCTTCTACATAGGTCGAATTCGCGCCATTAAGGTGTGACGATTCGAGCCAGGCTTTCATGATGCCTTGGTGCATTTCTATTCCTTTCAAACTGTATACACGTGCTTAGCCAAAGTCATAAATACAGACAGTAAGAATAAACTCTAACTCTCTGTAATCTCTGTAGCCCCTAGAGTTCCAGATCTTATTTATATTTGTCTTCCTTGACACAAAAAGAGTCACTCTCCACATAGGAAAGTGACTCATATAGAGCTATATCAATATCGGCTCTTGGTACTGCATTTAAACGGCTCTCTGCAGCAACATAGACTTAATATGTCCAATTGCTTTAGTTGGATTAAGCCCTTTAGGACAAACATCAACACAGTTCATGATGCCGTGGCAGCGGAATACGCTGTACGCATCATCAAGACCTGATAAACGCTCCTCAGTTGCCGTATCACGGCTATCAATCAAGAAACGATAAGCGTGCAATAGGCCACTTGGTCCAATGAACTTATCAGGGTTCCACCAGAACGAAGGACAAGCCGTAGAACAACATGCACACATGATGCACTCATAAAGTCCATCTAAATGCTCGCGCTCTTCAGGAGATTGCAGATGTTCACGCGCAGGCGTTTTCTCATCGTTAATCAAGAAAGGCTTAATCTTTTCATACTGGGTGTAGAACTGAGTCAAATCAACAATCAAATCACGTACTACTGGCATACCTGGCAATGGACGGATTTCAATCTTTTTACCCTTGAAGGTAGAAACAGGCGTGATACACGCTAGGCCGTTTTTACCGTTCATGTTGATACCGTCACTACCACATACACCTTCACGGCATGAACGTCTAAACGCCAGTGTCGGATCTTGTTCTTTTAGCTTTAAAAGTGCATCAAGGACCATCATGTCGGTACCTTCTTGAACTTCTACGCTGTAATCCTTCATGTATGGCTTAGTGTCTACATCAGGATTGTAGCGATAAACTGCAAATTCCAATTTCATCGGGCCTTCTCCTTAGTAGGTACGCTTAATTGGCGGGAATGCATCACGAAGTTTTGGCTCCATGTTGACATCACGCTTAGTCATAAGCTCGGTTACTGGGTCATAAATACTGTGACATAACCAGTTATCATCATCTCGATCTAAGTAATCTTCACGAGAGTGTGCGCCGCGACTTTCAGTACGGAAGTTCGCCGCTGTAGCCGTCGCAATCGCAGTGGCCATCAAGTTATCTAACTCTAAACATTCAATACGTTGAGTATTAAATTCAGTTGAGTTGTCAGAAAGCTTGGCATTGGCTAAACGCTCACGAATCGCTTTAAGCTCTTTAAGGCCTTCAGCCATTGCATCACCACTTCTAAATACTGAGAAGTTAAGCTGCATACAAAGCTGTAGATCTTTACGGATAACCGTTGGATCTTCACCGTCTTTATTGCTTTCCCAGCGATTTAGGCGAGCAAGTGATGCGTTAATTTCAGCTTCTGTTGCGTCTTTTGCAATCGGAGTCGCATCTAGTGCCTTACCTAAATGTTGACCTGCTGCACGTCCAAATACTACAAGATCTAACAATGAGTTACCACCCAATCGGTTAGCTCCGTGTACCGATACGCACGCAATTTCACCAACCGCAAATAGACCCGTTACATCTTCTTCTGTGCCATCGCTATTTTGGCGAATAACTTGACCACTTACTTTAGCTGGCAAGCCACCCATCATGTAATGACAAGTCGGCAATACTGGGATTGGACCGTCTGCTGGATCAATATGTGCGAATGTACGTGATAGTTCACAAACACCAGGAAGACGAGCTTCAAGAGTTTCTTTACCTAAGTGATCAAGCTTAAGCAAACAGTGCGGGCCTAATGGACCATCAAGACCACGTCCTTCGCGGATTTCTGTCATCATTGAACGTGCGACTACGTCACGTGATGCCAAATCTTTTGCGTTAGGTGCGTAACGCTCCATAAAGCGCTCGCCGTCTTTGTTTAGTAGGTATCCACCTTCACCACGACAACCTTCAGTTACAAGTACACCAGCGCCAGCAATACCCGTTGGGTGGAACTGCCACATTTCCATGTCTTGCATCTGCACGCCAGCGCGCATCGCCATACCCACACCATCACCAGTGTTAATATGTGCGTTTGTGGTAGAAGCGTAAATACGCCCTGCACCACCCGTCGCTAGAATTGTCGCTTTAGCTTTGAAGTAAACAATTTCACCGGTTTCAATTTCAATTGCAGTACAACCAACAATCACACCGTCTTCATTTTTGACTAAATCAAGTGCATACCACTCAGAGAAGACTTCAGTCTTATGTTTAACGTTTTGTTGATACAGGCAGTGCAGTAATGCGTGACCAGTACGGTCGGCAGCTGCCGCTGTACGAGCAGCTTGCTCACCACCAAAGTTTTTAGACTGACCACCAAACGGACGTTGGTAGATTTTGCCGTTTTCGAAACGTGAGAATGGTAGTCCCATATGCTCAAGTTCGATAACTGCTTCTGGGCCAGTTTTACACATAAACTCAATCGCTTCTTGGTCACCGATAAAATCAGAACCTTTCACGGTATCGTACATGTGTTGTTCCCAGTGATCTTCGTGGGCGTTGCCCAGTGCTACAGTAATACCACCCTGCGCAGATACAGTATGAGAACGAGTTGGGAATACTTTAGATAAAAGCGCACAGCTTTTACCTTCTTTAGAGATCTGTAGAGCGGCTCGCATACCGGCGCCACCTGCACCGATCACAACCGCGTCAAATTCGCGAACTGGAATAGCCACTTAAACACCCCACACTATCAAAATGCCTGCTGCCAAATAACTGAAGGCTGCTACGACAAAAACAAACTGAAGTACACCACGTAGAGAAACACTCTTTACATAATCTGTTAGGACTTGCCAAATACCAATCCAGGCATGAACCAGTACTGCGACAAGGGCAAGTATTGTAAAGACTTTCATTGGCAATGCGCTAAATAAGCCATGCCATGCGTCATAGGTTAGTGGAGAGCTACATGCAATAAATCCAACCAAAAAGATGGTGTAACAGGCTAGGACTACGGCACTTGCACGTATAAGAATAAAGTCATGGACACCGCTGCGACCAAGACTTGCTGCGTTAGTTACCATACCCAAATCCCCGCAATAATTGAAAACACTACTGCCAATGCAATAGCGACTTTAGCCGAAGAAACACCAGAAGAGAGTTCTTCCCAGTAGCCAGCATCCATCACTAAGTGGCGAATACCCACTATCAAGTGATAACCCAGCGCGGTAAGAATTCCCCAAATGATGAACTTAACGACGAAGTTATCAAAAAGAGATTGGACGCCTGCGAAACTCTCGGCTGATGCTAAAGATTCATTCAACAACCAGATAAGAATTCCAACGGCAAACAGCATGATGACGCCCGATACACGATGAAGAATGGACGCAATAGCTGTTGCAGGGAAGCGTATGGTCTGCAGATCTAAATGGACAGGTCTTTGCTTTTTCACGTTCTGCTCACTCTGCTCAATTGAGCTAATTTTTGTTATACGAACCGCTTTTGCTTAAATTCTAAACAGTGATTCAGATCACGGTTTAGAACTTTTACAAAAGAAAACTTGAAACAAACATTTAACAGATTTAGCAACCACTAATTAAGCGTGTAAACAAGTGATAACTTATCGCTAATGTGTGCAGCTCTTCTGAGCTGCGGCAAGTATACGTGGGTGAAATGTCAAATACAAACATCACATTATGCAAATTTTGTTTTTTTGGTAAAAAAATCTGCCAAGCGCCTACTGGCACAAGCACTTAAGCAAAAATAAGACCATGGTCTAACAAATTTAAACGCTTATTTAAATTGAAATGTGATCTAGATTCACTGTAAAGTATTGTCGTTTGATAAGCCGCACTCAATAAGAATGAAGTAAGGAGAATGGGGTATGGCTGACAATATAGCCAAGTTAGAACTACCAGGGAACGATTCAATCGAACTGCCTATTAAAGAAGGTACGGCAGGTTTTGATGTAATCGATATCAGTAAGCTAGGTAGCAAAGGTCACTTTACTTTTGATCCAGGATTTCTTGCGACCGCATCCTGTGAATCAGCGATCACCTACATCGACGGCGAAAAAGGCATACTGCTTCACCGCGGTTACCCAATCGATCAGTTGGCAGTAGAGTCTGACTATTTAGATTTATGTTATTTGCTACTCTACGGAGAGTTGCCAAATAAAGCTCAATACGACACGTTTGAGCACACAGTAAAAACTCACACCATGGTAAATGAGCAACTTGCAGCCTTCTTTAGAGGCTTCAGACGTGATGCTCACCCAATGGCAATGCTATGTGGTGTAACCGGCGCGCTTTCGGCGTTCTACCAAGATTCTTTGGATGTAAACGATGAACGTCACCGTGAAATCGCTGCATACCGCTTAGTATCAAAGATGCCAACTATCGCAGCTATGTGCTACAAGTACTCAATCGGTCAACCGTTTGTTTACCCACGTAACGAGCTTAGCTATGCCGGTAACTTCCTAAGCATGATGTTTGGTGTACCTTGTGAAGAATATAAGGTGAATCCAATCGTTGAACGTGCAATGGATCGTATCTTTATCCTACACGCGGACCACGAGCAAAACGCTTCAACATCAACAGTACGTTTAGCTGGCTCTTCAGGTGCTAACCCGTTTGCATGTATTGCTGCAGGTATTGCATCACTTTGGGGACCAGCACACGGCGGTGCTAACGAAGCATGCCTAAACATGCTCGAAGAGATTGGCACTGTTGATCGTATTCCTGAGTTTATTGCACGTGCTAAGGACAAAGAAGATCCTTTCCGTCTAATGGGCTTTGGTCACCGTGTTTACAAGAACTTCGACCCTCGCGCGAAAGTGATGCGCGAAACATGTCATGAAGTGCTTGCTGAACTTAAGGTCAACGATCCACTTCTAGACGTAGCAATGGAACTTGAGCGCATTGCACTAGAAGATGAGTATTTCGTCTCTAAGAAGCTTTATCCAAATGTTGATTTCTACTCAGGGATCATCATGAAGGCTATCGGTATTCCTACAAGCATGTTCACTGTACTATTCGCCCTTGCGCGTACTGTCGGTTGGATTGCCCACTGGAAAGAGATGCTAGATCAGCCAGGTCACAAGATCAGCCGTCCTCGTCAGCTATACACTGGTGATGCTAAGCGCGATTTTGTAGAGCTTGATAAGCGCGATTAACCTATATGATTTAGCTGTCAGTTTAAGCTCGTCACTTAAATGACTGATAAATTGATCGAAAGGCACTCATTGAGTGCCTTTTTTATTGCCGCGCTTTTTATTTGTATATTTTTAATCATGAAAATAATTCTGGTTAGGTAACACGTCAATGCGCTCAAAAATCACTTCTTTCAACCCTCCACATCTGTGTAACCCAAGTCGTAGTCACCGCAAGCCATTACTAAAGTTCTTATAGCGCTTAATTGAGTTGTAAATAAGCCAAAGACTAGGCACCTAAAAGGAAACCAATTGTAACCTTTGTTAAAAAAACCAACATTTAAACTTTTTCACTAGATAATAATTAATTTAATTTTAAGAAATAAACTTAGAAGCACATAAGCTATTGTTAAGTAACAACTTAACAATGTGGCACGCATCATGCTTTATCAGGCTTATTGGAACAATTAAATTAAGGTCAGCTTACATGGAAGCGTTGAACAAAAAACACATTATTCTCCCCTTATTATTGGGCGTATCACTTTTAAGTGCTTGTGGCAGTGAAGAACAAACTAAAGAAGAAGAAAAATACGCCGTCCCAGTTGAAACTGCCACGGTGATCCAAGGCGATGTTTCCTCTTTTTACAGCACAACCGCGACGTTAGAAGCGCCACAAGAAGCTAATGTTGTTACTCGAGTCGCAGGGCTGATACAAGAATTAAAAGTTGAAGAAGGTGATAGAGTTAAAAAAGGTCAACTACTCGCGGTTATCGACTCTAAAAGACAGAAATTCGATTTAGACCGCTCGCAAGCCGAAGTTGAAATCATCGAGCAAGAGCTCAATCGCCTTAAGAAAATCAGCAATAAAGAATTTTTCAGCGCCGACTCAATGGCAAAGCTTGAATATAACCTGCAAGCAGCCATGGCCAAACGTGATTTAGCAGCACTTTACGTACAAGAAAGCATGATCCGCTCACCAATTGATGGCGTTATCGCAACGCGATTTGTCAAATCGGGCAATATGGCAAAAGAGTTTGATGAACTATTTTATGTGGTCAATCAAGACGAACTATACGGCATAGTGCATTTACCCGAGCAGCAATTACAACACCTTCGCTTGGGCCAAGATGCCCAAATTTTTGCCAACAAACATACCCAAGAAACCACCCATGCCACAGTGCTTCGTATAAGCCCGATTGTCGATGCACGAAGCGGTACCTTTAAAGTCACCCTCTCTGTACCCAATCAAAATGCGACGCTTAAAGCGGGGATGTTTACTCGCGTGGAACTAAAGTACGACACCCATAATAATGTTATCACAGTGCCTTATAACGCATTGATTAATCAAGATAACGAGTATGCCCTTTATGTTCTCGAGGGTGACAATGTTAATCGCCGCAGTGTGTCTCTCGGGTACCGTGAAGCCGATACGGTTGAAATCGTTAGCGGTATTCAGCCTGGCGAGCAAATCGTTGTCCGTGGTCAGCAAAACCTTAAAGACCTGTCATTAGTTGAAGTGATCAATTCAACAGATCTAGCGTCAACTAAATAGCTTAGAAACTGCGGAGCACCTTATGTCTATTATAAAAACAGCAGTAAATCGACCGGTCACAGTGTGGATGTTTATGTTTGCGGTGATCCTTTTCGGCATGGTGGGCTTTTCTCGCTTAGCGGTAAAGTTACTGCCTGATTTAAGCTACCCAACCATTACTATTCGTACACAGTATGTAGGGGCGGCACCCGTTGAAGTAGAGCAACTGGTTTCAAAGCCGATTGAAGAAGCGGCGGGCATTGTAAAAGGCCTTAGAAAAATCAGTTCGATTTCGCGCTCAGGTATGTCTGATGTGGTACTTGAGTTTGAATGGGGCACAGATATGGACATGGCAAGCCTTGATGTGCGAGAAAAACTCGACACCATAGAACTACCTCTAGATGTCAAAAAGCCTTTGCTACTGCGTTTTAACCCAAACCTTGACCCCATTGTTCGTTTAGCGCTTTCAGTGCCAGAAGCGAGTGGTGCAGTCACTGATGGCATGAGTGAAACCGAGCTAAAGCAGATGCGAACCTACGCAGAGGAAGAGCTAAAACGCCAACTAGAATCATTATCAGGTGTTGCAGCAGTAAGGCTTTCAGGTGGTTTACAGCAAGAAGTCCATATTCAACTTAATCAACAAAAACTCAGCCAACTCAATTTAAGTGCGGACCTTATTCGCAATCGTATCGCCGAAGAAAACATTAACCTGTCTGCCGGTAAAGTCATTCAAGGAGACAAAGAGTATTTGGTTCGTACTCTAAATCAATTCAACTCGCTCGACGAGCTCGGACAAATAGTGGTTTACCGTGATAAACAAACATTAGTGCGCCTATTTGAAGTAGCAACCATTGCCGATGCCTTTAAAGAACGTAATGACATTACTCGCATAGGCGATAAAGAATCCATTGAACTCGCTATTTATAAGGAAGGCGATGCCAACACGGTTGCAGTGGCGCGTAAAGTGACTGATGAACTCAATAAACTCAATCAGCGCAACCCTAAAGGCGAGCTAAAAGTTATTTATGATCAGTCAGAGTTTATTGAAAGTGCAGTTAATGAGGTCACGAGTGCAGCACTAATCGGTAGCCTACTTTCTATGCTGGTTATCTATCTATTTTTACGCGATATCATTCCAACATTAATTATTTCTATCTCAATCCCCTTTTCGGTTATTGCCACCTTCAACATGATGTATTTTGCCGACATCAGTCTCAATATTATGTCACTGGGTGGCATAGCCTTAGCCGTTGGACTCTTGGTCGATAATGCCATTGTGGTATTGGAAAATATCGATCGTTGTAAATCACTGGGTATGAGCAAACTTGAGGCAGCTTTCACTGGCACCAAAGAAGTTGCCGGTGCGATTTTTGCGTCAACACTTACAACCCTAGCCGTGTTTGTGCCACTGGTATTTGTCGATGGTGTCGCTGGCGCACTTTTTTCAGACCAAGCGTTAACGGTTACCTTTGCCCTACTCGCATCGCTACTTGTGGCATTAACCACCATCCCAATGTTGGCATCCCGCGAAGGCTTTAAAGCCCTACCACCGTTACTTGAAAAAGCGGCTAAGCCAAAGCCTACAACAAAAATAGGCAAACTAAAGCATTACAGCGCCACCGTATTCTCCTTTCCTTTTGTATTGTTATTTAGCTACTTACCGAGTGCGCTGTTAACACTCGTGCTTATTGTTGGTCGTAGCCTGTCATGGTTAGCAGGTCTGGTGATGCGCCCAATAAGTGGTGCATTTAATTGGGGCTACAGCAAACTTGAAGGCGTATATCATAAACTATTAGCAGCCGCGCTAAAGTTTCGGGGACTCACTTTAGCGATAGCCTTGATGGTCACAGCAAGCGCCGCCCTACTTGTACCCCGTTTAGGCATGGAGCTCATTCCACCGATGAACCAAGGTGAATTTTATGTAGAGGTATTATTGCCACCAGGCACCGAAGTTGCCCAAACTGACCGCATTTTGCGTAAATTGGCGCTATCGATAAAAGATCGCAAGGACGTTAAACACGCTTATAGCCAAGCAGGCAGCGGCGGACTGATGACCTCTGACACCTCTCGAGGCGGCGAGAATTGGGGACGTTTGCAAGTCGTACTTAGCGATCATAACGCCTTTGATGCGGTAGCAAATAAGTTACGTGCAACCGCTATGCGAATTCCTGAACTTGAAGCCAAAGTGCAGCACCCAGAACTATTTAGTTTTAAAACACCACTTGAAATCGAACTTGTTGGTTATGATTTAGCTCAGCTTAAACAAACGGCAGACAATCTTGTTGATGCACTGGGTGATTCTGAGCGTTTCGCTGATATCAATACGAGTCTACGCGACGGCCAACCTGAGCTAAGTATTCAGTTTGACCATCAACGTTTAGCAGCTCTGGGAATGGATGCGCCAACGGTAGCGAACCGGATTGCCCAGCGTATTGGCGGTACTATTGCTAGCCAATACACAGTTCGTGACCGCAAGATTGATATTTTGGTGCGCAGTGAAATTGATGAACGCAACCAAATAAGCGACATCGACTCGATGATTATTAATCCAAATAGCAGCCATCCAATATCACTTAGTGCAGTAGCAGATGTCAGCCTAAAATTAGGTCCGTCTGCAATTAACCGTATCAGTCAACAACGCGTTGCTATTGTGTCTGCCAACCTCGCTTATGGTGATTTAAACGATGCTGTATTAACCGCTCGTGAGATTTTGGCAGCGCAAACTCTCCCCACTTCGATTCAAGCTCGATTTGGCGGACAAAACGAGGAGATGGAGCACTCGTTTAAGTCATTACAAATTGCACTCGTATTAGCGGTATTCTTAGTTTATTTAGTGATGGCAAGTCAGTTTGAATCTTTACTGCACCCGCTACTTATTCTCATCGCCGTTCCTATGGCTGTTGGCGGCAGTATTTTTGGCTTGTTTATCACTCAAACTCACTTAAGTGTGGTGGTGTTCATTGGTCTTATCATGCTCGCAGGTATTGTTGTGAATAACGCCATTGTGCTAGTTGATCGAATTAATCAACTGCGCCAAAGCGGTGAAGATAAACTGAGTGCAATCTCAAACGCGGCTAAATCGCGCCTACGCCCAATCATTATGACCACCATGACCACAGCGCTAGGTTTATCGCCAATGGCATTTGGCCTAGGCGATGGTAGTGAAGTTCGAGCGCCAATGGCAATAACGGTTATCTTTGGCTTATGCCTCTCTACCCTGCTTACTCTTGTGGTTATCCCTGTGCTTTATGCCGTCTTTGATAGGAAGCAGTTTGCTAAAAGTAGCAACCAAAGCAGTGCAACTAATAAGCCAGAACTTGAAGGAGGCCAAGCATGAATATTACCCGCTTAGCCTTAGCACGCCCGGTCACAACCACGATGTTTTTTGTGGCAATACTATTATTCGGTCTTGCTTCAAGCAGATTGTTGCCACTGGAAATGTTTCCCGGCATCGATATTCCGCAAGTCATTGTTGAGGTGCCTTATAAAGGTTCAACTCCCGCTGAAGTTGAACGCGATATCACCAATATATTGGAAGAGTCATTAGCTACTATGGGGGGCATTGAAGAGCTTCGTTCAAGCTCTTCGCAAAATGGTGCTGAAATCGACCTAAGAATGAAATGGGGCGAAAACGTTGCGACTAAAAGCTTAGAAGCCCGTGAAAAAGTCGATGCGGTGCGTCATTTACTGCCAAAAGATGTAGAACGAGTGTTTATCAGGCAGTTCAGTACTGCTGATATGCCAGTGCTCAATCTGCGTATATCCAGCGACCGTGAATTATCAAGCGCCTTTGACTTACTCGATAAACAGCTTAAAAAGCCTCTTGAGCGGGTAGCCGGTGTATCGCAAGTCACCCTTTACGGCGTTGAGCAAAAGCAGATTGAAATACGTGTCAATGCCGACAAACTGGCTGCAAGTAATATTTCAGTGCAAGCGCTTAATCGCCGTTTACAACAAGAAAATTTTGTTATTAATGCCGGCGTATTAAAAACGCAATCTCGGGTATACCAAGTGTCGCCAAAGGGCGAATTTAAAAACTTAAATGATATCAATGTACTTGTCTTGGCACCGGGGATCACCCTTGGCGATATCGCAACGGTCAGCTTTTCGCTACCAGAGCGTTTAGATGGGCGCCATTTAGATCAAAATTATGCGGTAGGTCTAGATGTATTTAAAGAGTCTGGCGCTAATTTAGTTGACGTCTCTAAGCGAGTAATGAAGGTCATTGATGAAGCTAAACAGAACTCACAATTTGATGGTATCAAACTGTTTGTCATGGAAGATCAAGCTTATGGCGTGACCTCTTCACTTCGCGACTTACTTGCAGCTGGCTTAATTGGCGCACTACTGTCTTTTGTGGTCTTGTATCTATTCCTACGCGATTTGAAGATGACCTTAGTTATTGTTTCATCGGTACCTATTTCCATCTGTATGACTTTGGCTGCTATGTACTTTTTAGGTTATAGCCTCAATATCTTATCTATGATGGGCTTATTGTTGGCCGTAGGTATGCTGATTGATAATGCAGTAGTGGTTACTGAAAGTGTATTGCAGGAAAAGCAGGCTAATAGTGACAACCGTTCTGACGCTACTGCCACATATTCTCCTAACCAAGGAATAAAAAGCAGCGCGATTTTACGTGGTGTCGATAAAGTTTCACTTGCAGTACTAGCGGGAACACTCACCACTGCTATTGTTTTTTTACCGAATATTTTCGGCGTTAAAGTCGAATTGACGATTTTTTTGGAGCACGTTGCAATTGCAATTTGTATCTCACTCGCCGCTTCTTTACTGGTTGCAAAAACACTACTGCCGCTGATGCTCAGTAAACTGAGTTTTAAAGTTAAGCCCGTCGCCAAAAAGAGCCGCTTACAAACAGGCTATCAAACCAGCCTTAATTGGATTTTGGCTCACCCACGTATATCTGGGGTTTTGGCGCTAGTGATATTGGCATCAACAGCCCTACCACTGAGTATGGTCAGCCAAGATCAGTCTGATGGCGAAGGCAATAATCGTTTATATATCAATTATCAAGTCGAAGGCAGACATAGCCTTGATGTTACAGAGGCGATGATCACCAAAATGGAAACTTACCTTTATGCCAATAAAGACAAGTTCCAAATTGACTCGGTATACAGCTACTTTTCTGCAGACAGAGGCCAATCAACACTGATCTTAAAAGACGATACCGAAGTTGATATGAAAGCACTGAAAAAGACCATACGCGAAGGCTTTCCTAAATTTGCGATTGCCAAACCGCAATTTGGCTGGGGCGGTGAAAACAATGGTGTGCGGGTGTCATTAACCGGACGCTCTACCAGCGAACTTATCCGTATTAGCCAGCAAGTGGTGCCGTTACTCAGCGCAATTGATGGTTTAACCGATGTGCGCTCAGAACTTAACGGTGCCCAGCAAGAAGTGGTGATCCGCATCGACCGTCAAATGGCCGCTAGACTGGACTTAAAGCTAAATGAAGTGGCTTCCAGTATTTCTATGGCGCTACGTGGTACGCCTTTACGTTCATTTCGCCACGATCCAAGCGGTGAACTCCGCATTGAAATGGCCTATGAGCAACAATGGCGTCTATCCCTAGAGAAACTTAAACAGTTACCGGTGATCCGTATCGATAATCGCGTATTTACCTTAGATAACTTGGCACAAATTGAGATCTTACCGCGATTCGATACCATAAGGCATTACGACAGGCAAACCGCGCTGTCGATTGGCGCTAACCTCGATAGCCTAACAACTGAAGAGGCACAGGAAAAAATCACACAGGTTATGGATAGCGTTAACTTTCCTGCCGGTTATGGTTACTCCCTTAGAGGTGGCTTTCAAAAGCAAGATGAAGACGAAGCCGTCATGGCGACAAACATGATTTTAGCAATCGCGATGATCTATATCGTAATGGCAGCGCTATTTGAGTCACTCTTGCTGCCAACAGCAATTATCACCTCGATTTTATTTTCAATAACCGGTGTATTCTGGGCCTTATTATTTACTGGCACCCCCATGTCGATTATGGCGATGATAGGCATATTGATTCTTATGGGGATAGTGGTAAACAACGGCATAGTATTGGTCGACCAAATAAACCAAATGTCACCCGCGTTAGATGAGCTGTCAAATGCGATTAGTGCTGTGTGTTATACAAGATTGCGCCCTGTATTGATGACAGTTGGCACCACTGTACTCGGTTTAGTGCCACTCGCGATGGGAGACACCCAACTTGGTGGCGGTGGCCCTTCATATTCACCAATGGCCATTGCCATTATTGGCGGCCTGACATTCTCAACGGTAACCAGCTTGTATTTAGTGCCACTCTGTTATCAAGCGCTTTATAGAATGAGACATAACAGTGCTATTCGTCTCGGGCAAGCCGATAGGTTTTCAAGAAAGGTTTTGCCTTGGATGAGTGGCGCGCATTAACTTGCAAATAATGGGTCCCAATACAAGGGGCTAACATTAAAAGATAGCATTAACTTATGCCATTAACGGCTAATCTAAAAGACTAAAACCATGACTAGGTTTTAGTCTTTTTTATTCTATGGCTGCATATAAACGCTAGCTTTTGTGCGTTTGGCAAAATAACTGTTTATAAAATAAGACAATATGCAAAATAGAATTTGTTATCCTAGCCTCACTTAACCGCACAGATTAAGGGCCTGCGCCCCCATATCGTTTACCTTTAACATGACAAGGATAATCATGAAGCCGTTTGGGAAATATGCCTTAATTGGACTAGTCGCTGCTATGCTAATCAATACTTCCGATAGCCAAGCGAAAGAAACGACTCCAGCACTCGATGCGACCCAATGGAGTTATGCAACGGATCCATATGGCAGTACTGCCACATTTCGAAATCAAATGATCACTGATGAAGGTGTTTGGGTTAAGTTCAAGCGGATCCCAAGAGTCGATCCACAACGTAACTCTTGGGTTGAAGTCATTTATTCTCCTGAAGCCACCAGCTTAACGGGAACTAAAAAGATCCGCCTTACCTATAAATGCGACATACCATTACTGATTAAGTTATCGCAATCTCACTACGGTAAAGAAGGTGACAAGACTTATGCTCACTACCAAACAAAGCTTCCAGCAAGCAATGACTGGAATACTGTAGAAGTCGGTTTTGATACTTTTTCTCGCCCAGACTGGACACCAAAAAGTTCGGTAGATCATGGCATAATACTAAATGAAATCAATGCACTCTATTTAACGCCAAGTATGACAGACAAGCATGGTGGCAAAGCAATCTTACAAGTACAAGCAATTAGCTTGATACAATAAACACTGTTGAAAGCTAATATAAAACAGCAACCGGAATACTGTTAGTAAAAGTGCTAAATCGTAAGCCGAGCACGTCATAAAATTTAAGAGGGGGTCAGGTAGATACTTTTTCTCATAAAGAGTAAGTTACTAAATCCCCTTCCGATTAATAAAAACAATTCGAAAAAATGATGATTTAGCATAAGGAAATGCATAAATGGTAAATACTTTCTCAAAATTAGCGCTTTTATTATTTACAGTTGTAATTCCACTGCAAAGTAGTGCTGTTGAAGTGCCAATAATATTTGACTACCTGCCTAATTGTGTAGCAGACGACTTAGGCGTAATTAAAGTCATTTCACAAGAACCTGAAAGCAATATTCAACAAAATAAGAACTTACAGAATAATGAAAAGCTCAACTCTCTTCGTTTAGCTTTATTAGCGCTAACAAAAGAAGCTAAACGTAAAGGTGCTGATGCAGTCATAATAACTAATGTTAACCACCATATAACAAAGCACGAAAATGATAAGAAAAGTCAATATACAAAAATTGAGGCAAATGGGTTTATCATGTGTGCTAACGATAAATCTTTGTCAAACACCCCTGCCCCTTATAATGCAAAAGGCTATCAAGTAACTAATTATACTTATGAATTGACATTCATACCGAATTCGTTAGAAAAAAAATCCGCTTATGACATTGCTAAAACCATTAAATTACCTGAAGAAAACGTTTCTATCTCAACAGGAGCATTTGGAGTAAAAATTGGAAGCAACTTTGCTGAAACAATAGCAAAGCTTGGCCCACCAAGTATTGAAATTATCCTAGATAACAATCAAATCTTATATGGTTATGGCAGACGACTATGGTTTACATTTAGAGAAGGCTCACTCATTAACATTACTTCGAAACAAACTATATTAAGTGGTGCAGGCCTTAACAGTTTAGGCTTCAGGCCAAAATTTGATGAAAGTTTATGGAAAATTGAAGGCGTTGCCGTAAAAAAAAGCGATATAACAAAGGTCAAAGATGTTCTTACATCCACCGATTTCCAACTCGCATCAGACCAAATTTTACTGAAAAAAAAGGATCAAGAACTTGTTTTAGACTTTAACAGTTTCAGCTCAACCGCAACATATGAAAGCCAATTAAAACTTGCTAATTTCACCTTAAGAACTTCAGATAAAGAATCTTCAGGCAAACCTAAACAGTTACCTCAACAACATAAGCAATGGTTATTAAATAAATTCTTATCACCTACTACAGCAGGTCAATTTACTCTTAACGAACTAAAACAACGTATTCCATTCACCCATAAGATCAATATAGCAAGTGATTACAACACATGGTTACTGATAGGCAATCACATCTTAATTAAGTTTGATGAACAAGTTCCTAAGCAAGTAAAAATCAGTGAATCTTTATTTTCCGATACTAATGAACATTCTTTCTTAAGCAGTATTAGCTTACTAGAAATTCCATTGTCGAAAGCAGAAATGATTGATCAATATAATGAAGCTGTCGATAACTATGACATAGTTGATATAGAAACCACTACATATTCTTTGCAAGCAAGATATGACTCTTACGAAGATGATGCCCTGCTATATGAACTAGAAATATCCTATTTTTAACAAAACTGCTGCCAACAAAAAAGCGCCATTAAGGCGCTTTTTTAGTGCAACTAAACTACTCAGCTAACGGTTCAGCTTTGTTTTCAAGTAATACCGGAATGCCGTCATTGATAGGATAAGCCAACTTATCAGCCTTGCAGATTAACTGCTGCGCTTCTTTATTGTATTCAAGTTTGCCTTTACACACTGGACACGCAACGATTTCGAGTAATTTTTTATCAAATGCCATTTTGAATGCCTTTACTTATCTGCTACTAACTGATCAATTTTAGTCAGTAGTTGTTTATCAAATGAGGAAGATAGCTTCGCATCAACTGCGAGATACCACCAGTTATCTTTTGCAAAATCGCGACATTTCACCGCATCTTTTTCTGTCATTACTAAGATTCGACCATCTGCCAGTTCAGTCAAAACAGATTCTTGGTAATCACTATGATCATCAAAAGCTTGAGCCTGTTCGACGTCATAACCTTGTGCTAATAATGAATCAAAAAACCGCTGTGGATTACCAATCCCAGCCATCGCCACAATAGAATCACTCTTTGTAGGAACTGAACTACCATGATGCAGTGCTGACACAGGCAACCACTTGGTGGGCTCTAATGTCATTAATTGTTCATTAGCAAGTGCATCGCCACCATTTACAATAACATGGTCAACACTACCTAAACGCCAACCCCCTTCACGTAGAGGGCCTGCAGGCAGTAACATTCCATTACCTAAGCGGCGCTCACCATCAAGGATCACCAATTCAATATCTCGTGCTAACTGATAATGTTGCAGACCATCGTCGCTGATGATGATATCCACATCAAAGTCTGTTAATAGCTTATTCGCCGCATCGACTCGTTTAGCCCCTACAACCATAGGCACGACAGTGCGAGCAACTATCATTGCTGGTTCATCACCAACGCTATCGGCCGAGTCTTCAGGCAATACCGCTCTCACACCGTCGATTTCAACGCCATAGCCACGGCTAATCACCCCGGGTTTCATGCCATGGCTGCGCAGCAATTCAATCAAGTAGATCACCGTGGGGGTTTTACCGCTGCCGCCAACAGTAATGTTACCGACAATAATCACCGGCACGGGAAGTTTAATCGCTTGCTTTAGTCCAATTTTAAAAAACAGTCGTCTCGTTGCTGTAATAAGAGCAAATAGCAACGATAAAGGCCACAACACAAATCTCAGCGGGTGACCTTGATACCATAATCGATTAACCCAAGACTGCATTTAACTACCAAACTGCATTTGATACAGGTTGGCATATACCCCACCTTGAGCCAATAAGGTTTCGTGGTTACCACGCTCAACAATCTTACCTTGGTCAACAACCAAAATCTGATCAGCGCTTTCAATGGTTGATAAGCGATGGGCAATAACAACAGAAGTTCTGTTTTGACGTAAATTATCCAAACCTTGCTGAATCGCTTTTTCAGACTCGGTATCAAGCGCTGATGTCGCCTCATCAAGAATAAGTACTGGCGCATTACGTAAAATGGCGCGCGCAATAGCAATACGTTGTCTTTGGCCACCAGAAAGGTTTACCCCGTTCTCACCAATTTGGGTATCTAATCCCTCAGGCATAGGCTCAATAAACTCCATTGCGTGAGCAAGCGTTGCCGCCTCAATGATCTGCTCTCGAGTCGCTACGCCCGGATAAGCATAAGCGATGTTATTGGCGATAGAGTCATTAAATAATGTCACTTGCTGCGATACTAAGGCCACTTGGCTGCGCAGGGTTTTCAGTTTGTATTCGTCAATATTATACCCGTCTAGGGTAATTTCACCGGCTTTTAAGCCGGTGTAGAATCGAGTAACTAAACTTGCAATGGTTGACTTACCAGAACCAGAACGTCCTACTAAAGCTAAGGTTTGTCCCTGCTCTACAGTAAAGTCGATACCATCTAAGGCTAACTTTTCTTGTCCTGGGTAGCTAAAGTTCACCTGGTTAAATGATAAATCACCTTTTACCCGCTCAACTTCAAGTGTGCCTTTATCGCTTTCAGGTTCGGTATCAAGTAATTCAAATACCGTCGTACAGGCTGCGATACCACGTTGGAACTCAGCATTCACTCGGGTTAAGTTTTTAATCGGTTGCAACATCGCCAGCATAGCTGCAAGAATCGTGGCGAACGTACCTGCGGTAAGCTCGCTTTTCATACTGTCTAGACTAGCGGCATAAAGCACAAACGCTAAAGCAAATGAACCAATAATCATCACTAAAGGTTGACTAATAGCCTGCGCTGTCGCGAGCTTCATTGTTTGGTAACGGTTTTGATTATTGACTTTAGCAAAACGCTCAGCTTCTGTTTGCTGACCACCAAAAGACAAGACGTTTTTATGGCCTTTAATCATCTGCTCAGTTGCTGCAGTTACGCCGCCCATTGCCGTTTGAATTTGCTTAGAGACTTTACGAAAGCGACGACTCACCACTGTGATAACTAACCCAATCACAGGGCCAACCACTAGAATCACTAACGATAATTTCCATGAAAAATAGAACATAATCGCTATCATGCCGATGACAGTAATACTGTCGCGTACAATCGTTATCAACGCACTACCCGAAGCGCGAGCAATCTGTTCGGTATCGTAAGTCACACGAGAAATTAAGTTACCCGTGTTCTCTTTATCGATATAACTCACAGGCAGTGTCAGGTAATGCTCAAATACTTCCTGACGCATATCCATAATCACCCGAGCACTCATATAAGAGATACAATAAGTCGACAAAAAGTTTGCTAAGCCGCGAAGCGAAAATAGGCCAATAACCACAAGAGGTGCTATCAGTAAGACGTCACTTTCTGAGTTGAAACCTGCACCAGTACCGAAATCAATACTACCTATGCCTCCAGCTGCCTGTGCAGCTTGGCCGGCCTGACCGCCAAAACCTTCATCAATAAATGGCTTAATAACTGCGATAAACGTTGCATCCACAAGGGCATACATAGCTAGGCCAAAAATGGCTAAAGCCAGCACTGCTTTAAGAGGCTTTAAATAACCCAGTAAACGCTTAAATACAGTCCAGACTTCATTTTTAGGAGATGTTGTCATTGAGAAATTAACATATTGGCAAAAGAAGCATTCTACTCCGGATTTTGCATCTGACCAAACCTAAACACTTGGTTATACCAAAATGGTGCCAAATCTGTTCGATATGTACGCACTTTCATTGATTGTTGATTAAATATAATACTTACCTGCCCCTCTAAACCTGTTGTAAGAGATGGAATATTTCTATGTTGGTAACGCTCAGCCACTTTTTGTTTAGGAAAACCGTAACGATTATTAAATCCCGCGGGAAATACTACTAATTCCGGTGCAACAGCATCAATAAATTCAGCACTTGATGAAGTATTACTACCATGATGAGGCGCAATCAATAGCCGACTCTGCAGCTGTTTATCTTTAAATTCTGCGACTAATGCAAGCTCTGCTTGTTTTTCTATATCACCAGTTAAAAGCAGGCTATTGATGTCATCACTTACTTTCAATACACAAGAGCCATTATTTCCTTTTTGCGGCTGATTTGGCGCAATAAAGTCTAACTGTAAATGCTGCCAGTCGAGTTTATGGGGCCGGCAGGCTTTATCAGGTTTATTACTGTTTTTATATTGGCTTTGACTAACATTTTGGCTTTGGTTTGGCGCTTTGTTTTGACTTGAATTTGCACTACTTGAACGCAGAGAAGTCTTGGCACTGCTGGATGATGATTCATCAGTGTTACTCTTTAATAAAAAGTCAGCAATCACTTTAACGCTAGAGTAGCTAGCAAGCATATAGTTTACGCCACCAGCATGGTCATTATCACTGTGGCTGACCACCAAATAGTCGACATCACTAATGCCCCTGCTGACTAAAAAAGGTTGCAGCGCCCGCTCAGCATAGCTAAAAGTTTCGCCATAACGCGCACCAGTATCGTATATGACGGCTCGTTTATTTTGTTCAATAACAACAGCTAATCCTTGACCAACATCCAACACATGTACCTGCCAGCGGTTATTAATGACAGGCGAATGCAGCCTTAATCCACCATACATTATCAAAGGCAATAGCATCACAGACAACACCAGCCGCCAATGTGTATTCTTAATATTCAGCATTAAAAAACAGCCAATAGAAGCGACTATCAACACCGCAAGTAGCTCATCAGAAATCACAAGCCAGGAAAAACTAAACTCGGTAACTATCGCCAATACAACAACTACAGGCTCCATCAATAATGCTGATAGTTCAAACAACCAATAGCCAGAAAGCCCTAATGCGGTAAACGCCATAAAACTAACTAGCGATAATAAGCTAATAGGGATCAATACAAAGCTAAACCAAGGCACGAGTAACATATTCACTAAAAGGCTTGTAACAGATGTGCCGGCAAAGAAAATAGCCTGAATAATGCCTAATGCAATGGTTAACCTCCACTGAACTGCCCAAAACATCTTAAGCCCGTTATAAAGCTTAATTTTATTTGGCTTAAAATAGCTTTTACTTGGCGCTTGTTTTGCTAACTGATTATCAGGCTCCGCTCCAGAAGTTAAAACTGTAGCGTTTGCCATACTCGTTACCGCATTGGCTCTGGATACCGTCAGTAATATGATGGCTAATGCACTAAAAGAGAGCCAAAAACTGGCACTTAAAATACTGAGAGGATCAATAACTAAGATAATAAATAGTGCATATAACAAGCGTTCCCAACTTGATGAATAACGACTTACTGCACTAAAAACAATGAATCCAATTAGCATAACTAGTGCACGCTGGGTAGAGACAGCAAAACCCGCTAGATAAGCATAAAAGATTGCTCCAATACCGGCCACTAACAAGCATATAAGCCAATTACGCCGACTATTGATGGGGACTAGTCGATAAAGTATTAGTCTTGCCAAAAGAAGCAGCCACATAGACACCACAGATAAATGTAACCCAGATATTGCAAACAGATGCCCTGCACCGCTACTTCTAAGTTCTTGCCAACGTGCCTTACTGATTAGAGACTTATCACCTGAAACTAGCGCGAGAATAAGATCTCCACTTGAATATGATTTTAAAACAGGTTTAAGTTGTGCGATTAGTTGGGCTCTGTAGGAGGGACTATCTTCAATCAACTCAGCACTAATAACACTTCCCTTAGCTATAATATGTTTAGCGAGAAAGTTCTTTTGCTGATTGAAACCACCTTGGTTGAGGATACTGGTTATAGGTTTAGGTTTAGGTTTTATTGTCAGTAGCCAGCGTTGACCAACTGAAACTTTCGGTGGCTTTTGCCAAAATAAACGCAGTTTACTTTGTACTATTTGGGGTGAGTTTAACCCAAGCAGAACAATATCCACGCTAATCCAGTCGCGATTTGAGCTAACTAATGATACTATCTCGCCCTCAATATTTAGTGCTTTGCCATATTCGTCTGTACTCCAGCTCATTAATAACGAATAGAAAACACTGAACCAGCCTATCGCTAATAGACTTCCAGCGATAAATGGAAAACGCCTACAGGCTGTAATAACCACTACGATTAGTAAAGGTAGGATATATAGACTAACCAAGGATGGCCAAAACATTGTAGAAACAATGGTGATGCAGTAGCCGCACATAAATCGATTCATAGTGCATTAAGTTAAGACAGCAAATAGAAGTTATGCCAAAAAAATTTATTGAAAAATTCATGCCAAAACCTGAAACATTGCGCGAACATAAACACTTGCGCATGTTTGGTGATCTACTCTTAAAACCCAATTTATGGACGTTAAACCGCCACTCAGCCCCAGGAGCGTTCGCGGTAGGCTTATTTGTTGCCTGGTTACCGATGCCTTTTCAAATGGTGTTAGCCGCAGCATTAGCAATATTGTTTAATGTCAACTTACCATTATCAGTCGCGTTGGTTTGGATCACCAATCCAATCACCATGCCATTCATGTTTTATATTGCTTATTTACTCGGCGCGACATTACTTGGCCATGAACCGCAAGCCTTTAAATTCGAAGCAAGTTGGCATTGGGTGCAAGCCTCACTCGAAACCATTGGCCCACCATTTTTATTAGGCTGCGTGGTTCTAGCTGGTATTTTTGCGCTGTTAGGATATTTTGTGATCAGTACTTTATGGAAGTATTCAGTACTGTTTAAATGGAAGAACCGCTACAAAGAGTAAGAGTTCGACTGTGGGACGTTATACTTTGAACAAGCTAATTTTTGGCTCAAGGTAGATCTGCACAAACCAATATAAAGCTACCGCAATAAACTTGGCACGCCATAGATTTTAGTACAGGATTCAAAGCCAAAAAAGCAGTCTTAATGACTGCTTTTTTATTGGCTAACTTATGATTTACTGCTGTTTAGCTAACACGCTTTTCATCGACGGTACTACTGTTGTTGGATCTAACCGAACTTGATACCAATTAACTCGCCAGTCTAAATGCGGGCCTGTTGAGCGGCCTGTTGAGCCAACTTCAGCCACTTTATCGCCTTGTTTAACTACCTGTCCCGGCTCGACGTAAAGTTTACTTAAATGCAGAAAACTTGAGCTCACACCATAACCATGATCAATAATCATTGTTCCACCAGAATAAAACATATCAGGCACTGAAAGAGATATAACCCCATCAGCTGGCGCAACAACTACTGTTCCAGTTTTAGCCGCAATATCAACACCGTAATGCGGTGTACCAGGTTTACCATTGTATATACGTTGGCTACCATACACCCCAGTTACTCTCCCAGTGAGTGGCCAGATAAAATCCTGATTGAAAGCATCGCTTGCTGTAAATTGCGCACGCGCAGCCTTAACTTGTTTAGAATCCTCAGCCGCTCTAGCTTGCGCTTTGGGGTCTGGCTTCATAATTTTCTTGCTGATCCCAGTAATATTTTGGATCTTATATTCGCGCGGCTTCACTTTTAAAGGTTTTAGCTCAGTTAAGCCATCAGCATAAACTAGTTTAAGCATTTGCTCTGCTTGCGCGTCACGGGCAAAACCAAATACAAATTCGCCTTTATCATTAACTTTTACCACTTCGTCATTGAGAAATACTTCAGTACCTGGCTCAACTTTAGCGCGAATAAGTGCGCCTTGAGATAACTCACCATTTAACTCGACTCCAGCAATGGCCTGCATCGCCAAACTAGAGAAAACACTCGTCAATATAATTTGTACTAAAGGTCTCAAAGCGACTCCTTATTGCTTTTTTAATCGTTTAACGATGGCTAAGTATCAAGTTATTTTGCGCTGCGAGTGGCAATAGCACCTTTACCAACACCTTCAAATGCAATCACTTTGAAATCACTCATAGGCTCTTTATCAGATAAGGTTTGCGCCATATAGTCGGCAAGCAGCTCAACCGTCGTATCGTGAGGCAAAATATCGCATAACGCTTTGGGCATCGCTAGTTGAAAATCCCCTTGCGGTGCTTGATAGTGAAAACCAAAGTGAGTGTCATCTTTAATGTCTGTTTGCGGTGACAGCTCTAAAGAGCTGACTGAAACTTGATCTTCAATCGTCCCTAAATAGATATCTTGCCAACGCTTAGCCCAATATTCATCCCACTTAGGTGCAGCTACGCCATTTTCAAACACGGTAACTGGGCTGCGGTGACCATGGGCAATGCGTTGACAATTGCCATCGTGCTTTTTCAAGCCATGGCTATAGTGATAAAAAGGCGCATCGTGAATTTCATTGCGTAACGTCAACGAAATCCCTTCGACATTGTCCGGGAGTACTTCTTTAAGCGCTTGCTGTAGAAACTTATTTACGCTTTCAAAGTCAATCATCTCACTTGGGATTAGCGCAAATGCTTGAGATGGGCACGCTAAGTGGATATCACCTTTTTGGCTTGAAAAATCCATCCACACGCGGTCACCTTGCTGTTGCCAACGCACTTCACTAAAAGCCGTAGGAATAAGCAAACGGTGATCAGCAACATCATCAATGGTATTTTTGATAGTGCGCTTCACTTTAGCAAAATCGAGCACCATGTTTTGTTCATCGAGACCACCATCAAGCAGCACATCCACAATCCAGCTTTCACCGACCATGCCTCTAATTGGACACAAATATGAAAAATCGATTACGGTTAAATCTTTAACAAACAGTTGCATTTTCGCTCCTAGGTAGAAAAACAGTCTACCTGTCATAGTCCATACAGCATATGGCCGCAGGATGAATGGTGTTTTAAAGGCAATAAACTGCCCTTTTACATTGATTGCTGTAGCTTACATTGAACCGAACTAACATTCGACTTTTTTAGTATTAACAGTGTGGTTTTATACCAAGTGCAACTGTTTCTCAATTTGCGCACTTTGAAGAAGATAATAGTGTTTATACAAGTAAAAGATCCACCTTCTGAAGAAGGTGGCTTTGATATAACTCCCTAAAAGGGAGCTTTCCTGCCGTGCGTTAACAAGACGCCGTAAATATATCCCTATAGGCTCTACTAAATCATCCCTGATTTAGAAGCTTGTACCGC
>NZ_JALNTW010000015.1 GCF_023161665.1 Shewanella sp. 1CM18E | reverse complement strand
TTTTAAGAAGTTTTTCAAGCGTTGATTTCTTAATCAGAAGTCGCTACTTGAAGCTCTTAAACCGCTTGTCACCAGAGTTACTGTTCCGAAGAAGTTAACTCACTAACTCGTGCTGCTTGGCGTGTTGCCTGCTGCGCCGTGTCAGTGGGGTCGCATTATAGGGAGATTCGAAAAGAGCGCAAGCGCTTTTTTCGAAATAATTCATCTTTTTTCAATGTTTTTATTTAGGCACAACTTAGCCACTAGTTACCCTCAGACTTATCCACAAAACGCTTTTGCAACGCTGCTTTTATGTTCGACAGCTATTATCTTTACGTACTTAGTGGTAGCTCAATTTACCTCAGCATATTCTTAGTGGTACTGCTATATAGGTATTATCTACTTTCTTTCGCTATTTTTGCCGCAATCAGCCATCCGTAAGTTCTCATGAATTTTCCTTCTTTAACTAACGATAAAGCTTCTAGCTAGTCCTGCTATATGATTTAGCTCTTTTATAGCTGCAATAAAAAAGGGTGACTCAATGAGTCACCCTTCTATATAAACTATACCTGTAATTAGTAGCTTTATATTTAGCTCAGCTTACCGTGGCATTGTTTGTACTTTTTACCTGAACCACATGGGCATGGATCATTACGGCCAACTTTTTCACCTTCGCGCACGGTTGGCTGGGTTGCAGCTAGAGCAGCACTTTCTTCTGCACCAACTAATGCTTCTGCTTCTGCATGTTGATAATCACGACGGATCTTTGCGTCTTCTTGACGACGGCGCTCTTCCATCTCTTCAACATCTGATTGTGCTTGCACTTGTACTTTAGACAACACACTAATTACATCGTGCTTTAATGACTCAAGCATTTGCTGGAATAGCTCAAACGACTCACGCTTATATTCCTGCTTTGGATTCTTTTGTGCGTAACCGCGCAAGTGAATACCTTGACGTAAGTGGTCCATCGCCGATAAGTGCTCTTTCCACAAGCCATCTAGCGTTTGCAGCATTACCGCTTTTTCGAATTGACGTAGAACTTGTTCGCCTACCATCTCCTCTTTAGCTTTATAAGCATTAACCCAAGTTTCAACGATACGCTCACGTAGTGTTTCTTCATGCAGATCGTCTTCTTTATCTAACCATTCTTGGATAGGAAGGTTCATTGCGTATTCTTGCTGAAGACGTTTTTCTAAGCCTTCAATATCCCACAACTCTTCTACAGATTGACGCGGAATGTATTGGTCAATTAAACCATTAACCACATCTTCTTGAATGTTAGTAATAGTGTCTTGAATACTATCAGCATCCATTAGCTCATTACGCTGTGCGTAAACCACTTGACGTTGGTCGTTAGCAACATCGTCAAATTCTAGTAATTGCTTACGGATATCGAAGTTACGTGCTTCAACTTTACGTTGTGCGTTTTCGATAGCGCGTGATACCCATGGATGTTCAATCGCTTCACCTTCTTCCATACCTAGCTTCTTCATCATTGATGAAACACGGTCTGAAGCGAAGATGCGCATTAAGCTATCTTCCATAGATAAGTAGAAACGTGAAGAACCTGCATCACCTTGACGACCTGAACGGCCACGTAGCTGATTATCGATACGGCGAGATTCGTGACGCTCAGTACCAAGAATGTGTAAACCACCGGCAGCAACAACTTCATCATGACGGATTTTCCAGTCAGCCTTAATTTTGGCTTTCTGTTCATCAGTTGCGTTGGCTAAAGCTTCGATTTCCATGTTCCAGTTACCGCCTAACACGATATCGGTACCACGACCAGCCATGTTAGTTGCAACAGTTACCGCACCTGTTCGGCCTGCCTGCGCTACGATGTCTGCTTCGCGTTCATGGAATTTAGCATTCAAGATCTCATGCGGGATCTTTTCTTTCTTTAATAAGCTATGCAGTAACTCTGATTGTTCAATCGAAACGGTACCAACCAATACAGGCTGACCGCGCTCACGACAACCTACGATATCTTTTACGATAGCAGCATATTTTTCTTCAGCTGTTAGATAAACTAAATCAGCATGATCTTGACGAACCATCGGACGGTTCGTCGGTACAACTACTGTGTCTAGTCCATAAATATGTTGGAATTCGAATGCTTCAGTGTCAGCAGTACCCGTCATACCGGCAAGCTTTTCATATTGACGGAAGAAGTTCTGGAATGTAATTGACGCTAAAGTTTGGTTTTCATTTTGAATATGAACACCTTCTTTAGCCTCTACTGCTTGGTGCAGACCTTCAGACCAACGACGACCCGGCATAGTACGGCCAGTGTGCTCATCAACAATAACCACTTCGTTGTCTTGCACAATATAATCGACGTCTTTCTCAAATAGTGTATGTGCACGAAGTGCTGCATTCACATGATGTAATAAAGAGATATTAGCTGCTGAGTATAATGAATCGCCTTCAGCTAACATGCCGCGCTCAGTCAATAACACTTCGACCTTTTCTTGGCCGCGTTCAGTCATATGAACTTGCTTTGATTTTTCATCAACAGAGTAGTCGCCTTCGCCAACAAACTCTTCTGTATCTTCTTTCTCTTGAGCTACTAGGTTAGGGATCAGTGTGTTGATCTTAATGTATAGCTCAGAGCTATCTTCTGCAGCACCAGAAATAATTAACGGAGTACGTGCTTCATCGATAAGAATCGAGTCGACTTCGTCGATTAGGGCATAGTGAAGTGGACGTTGTACGCGCTCAGCAGGTGAGAACGCCATATTGTCACGTAGGTAATCGAAACCAAATTCGTTGTTGGTACCGTAGGTGATATCGGCATCATAAGCTGCTTTCTTTTCAACTTGACCAAGACCAGCAACGTTAATACCAACGGTTAAACCAAGGAATTCAAAAAGAGGACGGTTGTTTTCAGCATCACGACCCGCTAGATAGTCGTTCACGGTAATAACGTGTACGCCTTTACCTGTTAGACCATTTAGATATGCAGGCAGAGTTGCCGTTAATGTTTTACCTTCACCGGTACGCATTTCTGCGATGCGGTTACTATCCAAAATCATACCACCGATAAGCTGGACATCGAAGTGACGCATCTCAAACACGCGCTTCGAAGCTTCACGTACCGTTGCAAATGCTTCAGGTAAAACACCTTCTAATGATTCACCACCGTCTAAACGCTCGCGGAAGTGGGCGGTTTTTGCTTTTAATTCTTCATCCGATAGTTTTTCATACTCAGCTTCTAGCGCGTTAATCTTGTTAACGACTTTACCAAACGCCTTAAGTGTACGATCGTTGCGACTACCAAATACTTTTGTCAGTAATTTACCAAACATCTGAACCACTTCTATGTTATTGGCCAAGTCCCTTTTAGAGCCTGAAAGCCGATTTTACGATTACCCTGCCTTGCGGTAGACATATTTTTGCGGATCTATCTGTTGTCCACCGCGCAACACTTCATAGTGTACATGAGGCCCAGTCGAGCGCCCAGTACTCCCCATAACAGCGATTTTATCGCCTTTAGCGACCACATCGCCCACATTTACTGACAAAGCTTTATTATGACCATAGCGTGTACTTAGACCATTTCCATGATCAATTTCTACTAAATTACCATAGCCAAACATCTTGTCCGCCCATGTAACTACGCCACCTGCTGTCGCGATTACATCGACGCCCTCTTTACCGGCAAAGTCGATGCCTTTATGCATCGTGCGCTTGCCATTAAAAGGATCATTACGTAAACCGTAGGGCGAGGATAACCAACCTTTTTTAATTGGTCGCCCAGATATATAACGTTCTTCATCTATATGGAGGTTAGATGCTACTGTTTCAAGTAGTGAAAGCTGAACATTATTATTATCTATTCGAGATACCAGCTCATCCATATCGGCAATAAGCTGATCGAGTTCGATGTTAGTACCTAATTCACTGATACCGCCCACACCGACTTCTGAAGAGAAATCAAATTGATCTTCTAATTGATTATTTACTGCAACTTGCTGACCCAGTGCTTCTAAGCGCGTGAGTTTAGCTTGCATACGCGCAACGTGGGCAACTAACATCGAAAGCTGAGTTTCAGTCGCACCTTTAAGTGCAATTAACTCATCCTTTTGTGCTTCACGAGCCATGCGCTCGTTATCGATATTAGCTTGTTGCTCTGTAATTTGCTTAGCATTGTGCTGATAAAGACTTGTACCTGCTGCTATAAGCAGGATAGGTAAAAGCAGCCAACGCTTTCCTGGTTGCCAGCGGGTGGCACCATTTCGACCTTGAATAAAAACTGTTACACTCATAGCCTAATTAAGCCATTTTATTATCATATGAAAAAGCCCCCTCAGGATCTCAGTCAATTACTGCATCAGCATGGGACTATGCCCAATTTAGCTGAAAAAGCAGAACTGTTATTACACTTAGATCATTACGTGAAACAAGTGCTAACTGGTCCAGTGACTGAGCAACTAAAAGTTGCCAATTTGCGTCAAGGGATCTTGGTTATTGAAACTACAACGGCTGCTTGGGCGGCAAGAATTAACTTCCAAAAACCCAAAATATTACAAATGCTACAAGCCGAAACGCTACCCATGCTTACCGCAATCGAGGTTAAAGTCAACCCAAGCTTGTTAATGTATCAAACAAAACCCAAAGCCGCTCACAACCTGATTAGTGAAAATGCCGCCGCTCACATAGAAGCATTAGCGGAACATACAGAGGGGACATTAGCGCTAAAACTAAAACGGCTGGCTGCATTAGCCAGCCGTTCAAGGCAATCTTAATTCGCGATTAAGCGAATACAGCACCAGCTGGTACTGAGAAGCTGACTGGAGCGTCGGCTTCTTTTTCAAAGCTCACAATTTCCCAAGCGTCTTGTTGAGCAAGCATGGCACGCACCAACTGATTGTTAAGTGCATGCCCAGTTTTGTATGCACAGAACTCACCAACAATAGCGTGACCCGCTACATACAAATCACCAAAAGCATCAAGGATCTTATGCTTAACGAACTCGTCCTCATAACGCAGGCCATCGGGGTTGAGGACGCGATATTCGTCAAGTACAACAGCATTTTCCATGCTGCCGCCTAGTGCAAGGTTATTGGCTCTTAGGTACTCGATATCTCGCATAAAACCAAAGGTTCTTGCGCGGCTGATATCTTTAACAAAAGCTGACGATGAAAAATCCATAACCATATGTTGCTGACTACGTGCGATCTCTGGGTGATTAAAGTCAATTGCGAAATCAACTCTGAAACCTTTAAACGGTTTCAACTCAGCCCACTTGTCGCCGTCTTCAACACGAATTGGCTTAGTGATTTTGATATATTTCTTAGCTGCGCTTTGCTCTTGGATACCTACTGATTGCAGTAGGAACACAAACGGACTAGCACTGCCATCCATAATTGGAATTTCAGGCGCATCGACTTCGATAACTGCGTTATCAATACCTAGACCAGCTAACGCTGCAAACAAGTGCTCAATCGTTGAAATACGAACACCATCATCGTTAACCAGTGCAGTACACATAGTCGTTTCACGCACTTGATCGGCAACAGCTGGGATCTCAACTGCTGGGGTCAAGTCGGTACGCACTAGCTTAATACCTGTGTTAACTGGCGCGGGCTTAATGATCAAAGTCACCTTGTTGCCGGAATGCAATCCAACACCAGTAGTCTTAACCATTTCTTTGACAGTTCTTTGAAAAATCATGTATTTACCCGTTAATTATCTCAACAAAAAAGCAGCTTCTACTCACTTTTTAAGCGTGCGTGGCCGATGCTGGTCGGATATCTTAGCATATCTTTGCAAATTAACCAAAATTCACTCAGCCTTTAGACAACACATTAGTATTGCCTTATAGCTGTTAACTATTTAGTAACACTAAACTTAATCAGCTTGCTTACGCAAAAATGCTGGAATATCTAAATAGTCGAGTTCGTTCTTCTTCTCGCTAACCGGTGTAGCAACTTGTGGTTGTACGGCTGGTGCCGTATTACCATGCGACATAGTTGGCGTGATAGCATCTTCAGCAGCAAAGCTCTCTTGACGAGGCTCAGCAGGAACGATTGGCTCTGGACGTGGAGCAGGCTTAGATACTAACTGGATGTCAGGCTTCTTTTCAGCGCCAATACCAGTAGCAACTACCGTTACACGTAACTCATCAGACATTTCAGGATCGATTACCGCACCCACAACAACTGTTGCATTGTCAGAAGCGTAAGCCTTAACGTGGTTACCCACTGTCTCGAACTCTTCGATACTCATATCCATACCAGCGGTAATATTGACCAGTACACCACGAGCACCAGCAAGATCGATGTCTTCTAATAGTGGACTTGCAACAGCAGCTTCTGCCGCTTCTTCTGCACGGTCTTCACCACTGGCAACACCGGTACCCATCATGGCATTACCCATTTCAGACATAACTGTTTTCACGTCGGCGAAATCGACGTTGATTAAGCCTGGGCGAGTAATTAGCTCAGCAATACCCTGTACAGCACCAAGTAGTACGTTGTTTGCTGCAGCAAATGCATCAAGTAACGATGTACCACGACCTAGCACTTTAAGTAATTTTTCGTTTGGAATCGTGATCAATGAGTCAACATGCTTAGCAAGTTGCTCAATACCTTGATCTGCGTAGGTCATACGCTTTTTGCCTTCGAATGGGAAAGGCTTAGTTACAACAGCAACTGTCAAAATGCCTTCTTCACGTGCGATCTCAGCAACAACTGGTGCAGCACCAGTACCTGTACCACCGCCCATACCCGCTGCGATAAAGATCATGTCAGATCCTTTAATCGCATTACGAATGCTTTCTTTGTCTTCTTCTGCCGCTAAACGACCGATTTCAGGGTTTGCGCCAGCGCCCAAACCTTTGGTCACATCGCGACCTAATTGAATTGTGGTTGATGCAGCAGACTTACGCAGCGCTTGTGCGTCAGTATTTGTTGCCACAAACTCAACACCTTCGATGTTGTGTTTAACCATATGCTCAACGGCATTACCACCGCCGCCACCGACACCGATGACCTTAATCACCGCTTCGTCTGTATGACTATCCATGATCTCAAACATGGTCTTCTCTCCGTTATGCCTGCGTTATTAACTAAAACTCGCCTTTAAACCAGCTTTGGACCCGATTCCAAACACTGGTGACCCCTTGTCGCTCAGGACGTTCGAACTCACGTTCAATCACCATGCGCGCACCAAAGTGAAGCAGCCCGACTCCTGTAGAGTAAATAGGCTGATCCACATATTCGTGTAATCCTTTAACTGGCAGCGGCTGTGCCATTCTAACTGGCATACCAAATGTTGCCTCAGCGATATCAACAGCACCTTCAATAGATGCTGTACCGCCGGTAATGACTATGCCTGCCGCTATTTGATCTTCTAAGCCGCTCTCTTGTAGCTGCTTTAAGATCAGTTCAAACAATTCTTGGTATCTTGGCTCAACAACCTCGGCCAGCGTATGGCGTGACATACTACGTGATGGGCGACCACCTACAGATGGCACTTCAATACTCTCTTCACGACTAACCATTGAGCTACGTGCACTTGCGTGCTGCACTTTAATTTGCTCTGCATGAGACAAAGGTGTGCGGAAAATTTTAGCGATATCGTTAGTCACTTGGTTACCCGCAACCGGTACAACTGCACAGTGACGTAACGCGCCATTAGTGTATACCGCGATATCAGTAGTGCCACCGCCAATATCAACTAAACAAACACCTAAATCTTTTTCGTCATGAGTCAATACAGAATCAGCTGAAGCAATAGCAGAGAACACCAAACCATCAACCTTTAAGCCACAGCGCTCAACACTTTTGGTGATGTTCTTGGCCATATCATTGGCACAAGTCACGATATGGACTTTCGCTTCCATACGCATACCAGACATACCAATAGGGCTCTTAATACCGTCTTGGACATCAATTGCATATTCTTGAGGTAACACATGCAAAATACGACGCTCTGTTGGGATCTTTACCGAACGTGCCGTATGGATAACGTTATCAACATCTTCCTGTGTTACTTCTTCATCGTTAATCGACACCATGCCATTTTCATTTTGGCATTCGATATGTTTACCAGAAATACTCAAGTAAACCGAAGATACTTGGCAGTCTGCCATTAGCTCTGCTTGATCTAGCGCTCGCTGCACACTGCGCACGATAGAGTCGAGGTCATTAACGCCGCCCTTATCCATGCCTCTTGAAGGATGGTTACCAAGGCCAACAATACTGATCTCACCGTCCGGCAACACTTCACCAATGATCACAGCGACTTTTGATGTCCCTATGTCCAATCCCACGATCAGATTTCTATCTAGATTCTTGGTCATTAATTAACGGCTCTCTTTTGTGCATCATCCCAACCTACGGCCAAACCTGTGTCGTAGCGCAAATCCACGGTCGCTACCTGTTTATCTTGCTGCGCAAGTTTTGGGTAGACGTGGATAAATCTTTGTACCCTTGCCATCTTGTCTTCTCTGCCAAGCTCTAGCCTTATGCCATTATTGAGCTCTGCATGCCAAGCATGTCGCGGGCTTAAGCTTAAACTTTGTAAGTTAAAGCCATTAATTCTTAATAATTCACCAAGCTGTTGGTAAGTAGTTAGTACCGACTTACCCTGCTCTTCAGGCCCGGTCAAAAAAGGTAAATTAGGTATACCTTCTTTTATTGGCGCATCAAATACTTCGCCATAAATATTGAGCCAAGCATCACCATTCCAATGTGCAACTGGTTTTTGTTCAACCAAATATATCTTTAATTTGGCTGGCCACTCACGCCGCACTGAAGCTTGGTAAACCCAAGGTAAAGCTTCTAAAGCATCTTGCACTTGATTGACGTCCGCTGAAAAAAAGCTTCTTTCCATCAAGTCTTGCAGCGCGACTTGGATTTCACTGTCTTCGGTATATAGCCGCTCGCCTTTGACCGCAACGGCTTCAATTGGCAAGGCATCAGCATCATTTAGTACGGTATCCAGCTTCATCGCCACCATAGCGAATCCAGCTAAAACACACAGCAAAAACACTACACCAAAGCACAAATACCAATCGGCTTGCAAAAGCAAAACTCGAACACGCTGACCTTTCTCGCGCCAAGACACCTTTAGGCTTCCTTTTGCAACCGCAAACTCAGAAAATCGGCCATTATATAGCCCTTATTCCAAGCGTCAAAATTTGATGAGTAAATTAAGCTATATAACTCTAAATTACACATTTTTTGTATCATCAAAGCCAAGATTTGACTCAGCTAAGCTTCGCGAGATCATGCCAATATTGCCCGCGCCTTGAGTTAACAAAAGATCGCCATCTTGCAAAATCTCAGGTAACAAGGTTTCAAGTTGCTCACTGCTTGCCACAAATACAGGCTCAACTTGGCCGCGCACACGAATAGAGCGACAAAGTGCTCGGCTATCAGCTCCCGGAATCGCAGCCTCACCAGCCGAATAAACATCTAGCATCAGCAGACAATCAACTTGAGATAACACTTCAACAAAGTCTTCGTATAAATCACGGGTACGGCTATAGCGATGTGGCTGATAGATCATGACTAAACGACGCTCTGGCCATCCTAGTCTTGCAGCCTTTATGGTCGCAGCCACTTCACTTGGATGGTGACCGTAATCATCAACTAATTTAATGTCACCTTTAGCAGTGCTAAATTCGCCAATTTGTTGAAAACGGCGACCAATACCTTGGAACTCAGCTAAGGCCTTGATAATCGCTTCATCAGCAATTTCATCTTCTGTCGCAACCGCAATCGCTGCGAGTGCGTTTAATACGTTATGCTCACCGGGCAAGTTAACTGACAACTGTAAGTCATCAACACCTGCACGGCGCACTGTAAATTCACAGCTATAACCTGTTTGCTTAAAGCTTACCGCTCGCACATCAGCATCTTCACTAAACCCGTAAGTCACCACACGGCGACCAATACGTGGCAATAGCTCACGTACAATTGGATCATCAATACAAACAACTGCCACACCATAGAATGGCAGGTTATGTAAAAAATCAACGAAGGTGGTTTTTAGCTTTTCTAAATCACCTTCATAGGTGTCCATATGATCAGCTTCGATATTTGTGACTACACTCACCATAGGTTGTAAGTGCAAGAAACTCGCATCACTCTCATCAGCTTCGGCGATCAGGTAGCGACTATGCCCTAATCTTGCGTTCGTTCCGGCACTGTTTAGCAGACCACCGATAACAAATGTTGGGTCACGCTCAGCTTGACCATAAACACTGGCGATCAAACTTGTTGTCGTGGTTTTACCGTGGGTGCCAGCAACGGCAACTCCATGGCGGTAGCGCATTAGCTCTGCAAGCATTTCTGCACGACGAACCACAGGAATGCGTAACTCTTTTGCCGCAACAAGTTCTGGGTTATCAGCACTAATTGCAGTTGAAACCACAACTACGTCTACGTCTTTTACTTGGCTGGCATCGTGACCTATGTAAATCGTTGCACCAAGTTGTGCCAATCTTTCAGTTACCGCGCTTTCAGCGATATCTGAGCCACTTAATTTGTAGCCTTCGTTTACTAATACTTCTGCAATGCCGCCCATACCTGCACCGCCGATCCCGACGAAGTAGATATGCTTTACTCTGCGCATTTCAGGGATCATTGACCTTAGCTGTGAATGCTTTTCTGCTTTATTACTCATTTCAACCCTTCTCAGCTAATCGAATACAGACGTTAGCAACTCTTTGCGTTGCGTCTAATATTGCTACGTCTCGAGCTCGTTGGCCCATATTACATAATTCTTGTTTATCAGATGCCAACATCGACAGTTTTGTCATTAACTTGCTGGTATCCACTATTGGCTGTGGCAATAAAAACGCTGCCCCAGCATTAACTAACACTTTGGCGTTTTTAGTCTGATGATCGTCCACTGCGTGTGGATATGGTACGAGTAGACTTGGCAGACCAACTGCAGCAAGCTCTGATACTGTTAATGCCCCCGAGCGACACACCACAACATCTGCCCAGCGGTAAGCCGCTTCCATATCATCAATAAATTCGGCAACACTAACACTGCCATCTTGGCCTAAACGCTGATACTCAGCTTTTACTGTTGCCAAATTATCGCGACCAACTTGGTGCCACACTGTCATCGAGTGAGTCTTACTCACCCCTTCTAATACGCTAGGCATCACATCGTTAAAGATTTTCGCGCCTAAACTACCACCAACAACCAAAACTTTTAGCGAGTCGTCATCACAGGCTTGGTCACGCTTTTCACCCAACGCAATCAGCTCTTTACGAATTGGGTTACCTACTGTTTCAGCTTGAACATCAGTAAAGGTACCTTCAAAGGCGCACAATACTTGCGATGCAATGCGCGACAATAGCTTATTGGTCATGCCTGGGATGGCGTTTTGTTCATGCAATACCAAAGGAATGCCGCATAACTTAGCAGCTACACCACCTGGGCCACTTGCAAAGCCGCCCATTCCCATCACCACATCTGGCTTGAAACTTTTAATCACAGCGCGCGCTTGCATGACTGAGCGTAAAATTTTAAAAGGCGCGGCTAACTTGCGCATCAGCCCATTACCGCGTACCCCTTTGATATCAATAAAGTCGATATCAAAGCCATGTTGTGGCACAAGCCTCGCTTCCATTCGCTCAGCGGTCCCTAACCAACGAACCTTCCAGCCTTGCTGGCTTAAATATTTGGCAACTGCTAACGCAGGGAATACATGACCACCAGTACCACCGGCCATGATTAATATGCGTTTTTCTTCAGTTTGGTTAGTCATTGTTTCACTCATTATTTACCTGCACGGCCATCTACGGCCTGGGTGACACTTAATCGTCGTTCATAGTCGATACGGATCAGCAACATCACTGCCGCCGTCATAACCCATAAACTACTACCACCATAACTAATAAATGGCAGTGTTAGTCCTTTCGTTGGCAACATACCAATACTGGCGCCAACATTAACCACGGTTTGAAAGCAAATCCAAATACCTATGCCGTAAGCTAAGTAGCCTTCAAACGCTCGATCTAACACTAAACACATATTACCGAGTTTGATTGCTCTTAATGCCACAAATAACAGCACGGCAAGTACAGCGATAATGCCTATAAACCCTAGTTCTTCACCAATCACGGCAAAGATAAAGTCGGTATGCGCCTCTGGCAAATACTCCAACTTCTGAATACTGTTACCTAACCCTTGTCCAAACCAGTCACCTCGGCCATAAGCCATTAATGATTGAGTTAGCTGATAACCACTACCAAACGGATCTTGCCATGGGTCTAGGAACGACGTCACTCGGCGCATCCGGTAAGGTTCGAATAGTACCAAGGCAACGAACGCTAAAATTCCTGCCAAGATCAAAGCAAAGAAATCAAATAAACGCGCACCAGCTAAAAACAGTAAGCCCACGGTACCAACAAACAGCACAACCACTGTACCTAAGTCAGGTTGAGCCAAAATTAACACCGCATAAACTGCAAATACTGCAATTGGCTTATAAAAGCCTTTGGCGTTTTCTCTTATCTCTTGATGACGACGTACTAAGTAACCCGCCATATAGATCGCAAATGCAAACTTGGCGATCTCAGCAACCTGAATACGAATAGGTCCGATTGATAACCAACGCGTAGCACCATTTACAGTGGTTCCGACCAGCAGTACAGCAAACAGCATCAAGCCAACAACCAGCAACAACAAAGGACTAAACCGCTGCCAATGTCGCATTTCAATCTGCAGCACCACACCTGCAATCAGCACACAGCCAACGAGATAAGCACCGTGACGCCAAACAAAGTGAAACGGATTACCGGTTAAGGTTTGTGCCTCTGGCATAGAAGCTGACATCACCATCACAAAACCGAAGCTAATCAGTGCCAGCACAGCAAACAACAATGACCTATCGTACAAATGCTTGCTTGGCGTAATGCTGTCGTTAAACAGGTTTGGCATTGGCCATTTAAAGCGCTCGCCAAAAAAGTTCAACAGCTTTTCCTTACTCGCCATCAAAGGCTGCTACCAAGCTACGAAACTCTTCTCCACGCACCATATAGTTTGGGTACATATCTAAACTGGCACAGGCTGGCGACAAGATAACAATATCGCCTGGGGTCGCTAACTCACGCCCTACAGCAACGGCCTCGGCTAAAGTTGCTACTTTTATTGAATCAGGTTTTAATGCGGCAATTTTATCGCCATCTCTGCCTAGAGTGATTAACTTACTCACTTTTGCAATCACCGGCTCAAGGCTGGATAAATCAGCGCCTTTACTATCTCCACCCGCAATAAGAATGAGCTCACCTAAGTGATCACTCAGCCCATCAATAGCCGCAACGGTTGCGCCTACATTGGTCGCTTTGGAATCATTGATATAAGTAACACCAGCTACTTCAGCTACCGTCTCACAACGATGCTCTAACCCATTGAACTCTTTAGCAACTGCAATTTGATAATCACGCTTTATACCAACCGCTGAGGTTAACGCCATAGCAGCCAATACGTTGGCATGGTTATGGCTGCCTACTAGCGCCACATCATTCACTGACATAATAGGGCTACTACCAAGCACCAACATGCCACCGGTAATTCCCCAAGCGTCATCACTTGGCACATCTAAGCCAAAACTGTTTTGATTCGCCGGGTGATTAGGCGTTGTTAATGGATCTTCACGGTTGAATAACACCATCTTGGTCTGATCATAAAGCTTCAACTTAGCTTGACGATATGACTCAATATCGCTGTAACGATCCATATGATCTTCACTGATATTCAAGCACGTTGCGATAGCACAATTTAGGCTATGGGTGGTTTCTAATTGAAAACTTGAAAGCTCAAGGATGTATAAATCTTTCGGCTCAAGCAATAGGTCTAATGCTGGCACACCTATGTTACCGCCAACCGCATAACTACAACCACTCGCCTTGGCGATCTCACCGACTAAAGTGGTTACAGTAGTCTTACCATTTGAACCAGTAATACCAATCACCTTAGCGTCAGTCTTACTCACTTCTCTGGCAAACAGCTCAACATCACCAATCACCTCAATCCCCATATCAAAGGCAACTCTGACTTCTGGGGTTTCGCAGGCGATGCCCGGGCTGATAACGATTTGCTCCGCTTGCACCAAATAACGGCAATCAAAACCACCAGCAATTAACTCAACTTGAGGAAACTCAGCCGCCAATACGTCTGCGCCTGGAGGCACAGCTCGGCTATCCATCACCAACGGGGTGATACCTTGCCCACACAGGTAACGCACAACAGACAACCCCGTTGCGCCTAAACCTAATACAATGTGTGAATACTGCTGCGCCATATCAGACCTATTTCAATTCAGTTAATATCTGTTTGCTGTAATTAATTAGACGTATTATCTAAGCTTCAGAGTCGCTAGCCCAAGCAGAACTAGGAACAATGAAATAATCCAAAAACGCACAATCACTCGAGGTTCAGGCCAGCCTTTCAACTCGTAATGATGATGAATCGGTGCCATACGGAAAATACGTTGACCACGTAACTTGTAAGAGCCTACTTGCAAGATCACCGACACGGTTTCCATTACAAAAACACCGCCCATAATCACTAGCAAAATCTCTTGACGAACCAATACCGCAATTGCGCCTAATGCAGCGCCAAGTGCTAGTGAGCCAACATCGCCCATAAAGACTTGCGCTGGATAAGTGTTAAACCACAAGAAACCAAGGCCCGCCCCGACAATCGCCGTACACACAATGACTAACTCACCCGCGCCCGGCAAATAAGGTAAGTGCAAATAGTTAGCAAACTGCACGTGACCTGAAAGGTAAGCAATTAACGCAAATGCTGCTGCAACCATCACTGTTGGCATAATCGCTAAACCATCAAGGCCGTCGGTTAAGTTAACCGCATTACTTGAACCAACAATCGTGAAGTACACCAACACGATAAAGAAGCCACCTAACTGCGGCATAATATCTTTAAAGAACGGCACTACTAATTGCGTTTCACCAGGGCTTTGCGCCGACGCATACAGATATACTGCGATTGCTAATGCGGCAGCTGATTGCCAAAAATACTTCCAGCGAGCGATCAGACCTTTAGTATCTTTACGCACCACTTTACGGTAATCATCAATGAAGCCAATTAAGCCGAAACTACCTAGCACAAACAGCACGACCCAAACGTAACGGCTACCAAGATCGCCCCAAAGCAACACACTGATAAATACACCAGCAAGGATCAGTATGCCGCCCATAGTAGGCGTACCACGCTTACTAAAATGTGATTCAGGACCGTCATTACGCACAACTTGGCCAATTTGCATTAGCTGCAAACGCTCAATCATCTTTGGACCTAGCCAAAGACTTAATACCATTGCCGTCATCAAGCCTAAAATCGCTCGAAACGTCACATACGAAAATACGTTAAACCCGCTGTAAAATTGGGTTAAATACTCAGCCAGGTAAACCAGCATTAAACAAACTCCCCGCGACCATAGGCCATTGTTAAAGCTTCAACAACTCGTTCCATTCTCGCGCTGCGAGAACCTTTTACCAACACAGTAACCTCTGCAGGTAAACCATTAATATATTGAATCAGTCCTGCAACTAACTCGTCGATATCATGGTAATGTTTGGAGCCAAAAGCGTGACTAGCACCTTCACTCAACGTACCTAGACAAAACAGCGCATTTACACCTTTTGTTTTAGCTAATTCGCCAAGCTGACAATGCAAAAGGGCGGCATTGTCGCCTAATTCACCTAAATCGCCCAGTACTAAACAGCGATTTCCTTTAATTTCTTGAAGCCAGTCAATTGCAGCTCCTACAGAAGCAGGATTAGCATTGTAACTATCATCAATCACTGTCACTCGCCCCAGCTGGCTCGGTAACATACGCCCTTTTACCGGCTGCAGTAGACTAAGTCCTTGACCGATATCGGCCAGTGACAGGCCTAACGCTAAACACATGCTAGTTGCAGCCAGCGCATTAGACACTTGATGACGCCCTGCAAGTGGTAAATTAACTTGCAAAGATTCGGTTGCAGTACAAAGGTTAAAGCCATACCGCCCGTATGCATCAGCAACTAAGTCTGTCGCAAATACATCTAGATGATTTGAATCGTTAGTTTTAACCCCGAAGCAGAGCTGTTTGAGGTGGCTAGAAGCGTTAAGCATCACATCAGCAAAGCTATCGTCTGCGTTAATTACCGCCGTGCCATCAGCGCTAATATGATTAAAAATCTCAGACTTTGCTTTGGCCACACCTTCTAAAGAGCCAAACCCTTCAAGGTGTGCAGAGGCAACGTTGTTGACCATGGCCACGCTAGGCTTAACTAGGCTTGAGGTGTAATCAATTTCCCCTGCGTGATTAGCGCCAAGTTCAAACACACCAAACTCATCACCGTGTTGTAGTCTGAGTAACGTTAGCGGCACACCTATTTCGTTATTAAAATTGCCCGCAGTGTAAAGCACTTGATGATGCTGCGATAAGATAGTTGCAATCATCTCTTTAACGCTGGTTTTGCCGTTAGAACCAGTTAATGCGATACAAATAGGTGCAATTTGCTCACGCACATAAGCGCCAATTTCGCCCATTGCTTTTTGGCTATTCTCAACAAGGATTTGGCTCGCCTTAACTGGCAACTCTCGCTCTACTAACAAGGCATTAGCCCCTGCATCAACAGCCGCTTGAGCAAAGTTATGACCATCGAAGTTTTCGCCTTTTAAAGCAACAAACAAGGTTTGATTATCTACCGCTCGACTATCCGTTGACACACTGTCGATTTGTAGGTCGTTACCAATTAACTTGCCGTTTAGGCGCGCTGCTAATTGAGCTAAAGAAACGTTAATCATAAGCCACCTTCTGCAATCGCTTTGGTGAAGGCTCTTTCATCGTAATCCAATTTAATACCGTTAACTTCTTGATAGGTTTCATGCCCTTTACCCGCGAGTAACACCATATCGCCAGACTTCGCTTGAGCAACAATCGTTTGAATCGCAAGCTTGCGATCAACTTGAGTCAAAGCAGCTTCAGGACGCGTTAGCCCGGCGAGAATGTCATTAATAATGACCTGCGGATCTTCACTGCGACAATTGTCGCTGGTCACCATGACTTTATCAGCAAACTGCTCAGCACTGGCGGCCATCATAGGGCGCTTACCTGTGTCTCTGTCACCACCACAACCAAATAAACACCAAAGCTCACCACGACAATGGACTCTTAGAGCCTTTAACGCTTGCTCAATAGCATCAGGTGTGTGGGCATAATCGACCACCAATGTAACGTCATTTTTTGCAGTAAAGCGTTCCATACGCCCAGCCACAGGCTCGAGCTTGGCGGCTAGCGTTACTAACTGCTGCATATCTTCGCCAAGCAGATAAAGTGCGCCCAATGCTGCAATTAGGTTGGCTAGATTAAAGTCACCTAATAGCGGCGAATCTAGCTTAGCTTCACCTTGTGGCCACACTAAAGTGCAACGCACACCGCCATCGTGGAAATAACAATCTTTGGCATAAATATCCGCGCTTGAATTACCTTTAACGCTGTAGCCCAAAAACTTGTCAGACTGAAGCTCTGCCAACCATTCACGACCAACTGCATCGTCACAATTAATTAAACCTGCGCGTAAGCTCGCGAATTGGAAAAGGCGCTTTTTAGCCGCAGCATAAGCGTCCATCGTATGGTGGTAATCAAGGTGGTCGCGGCTCAAATTAGTAAATACAGCAACATCAAATGGCACAGCTTCAACCCGGCCTTGTACTAAGCCATGACTAGACACTTCCATCGCGCATGTATCTGCGCCTGCCTGTTCAAACTGTTGTAACTGTTTAATTAGGGTTACGGGATCTGCGGTAGTGTTGCCACTATCTACAAGTTGTCCCCAAAGACCATTACCTAGGGTGCCCATCACCGCGGTTTGCTTACCTTGCAATAACTGTAATTGCGCCACTAACTGAGTAATAGATGTTTTACCGTTAGTGCCTGTAACACCAACAATTTGTGGTCGAGCGGCAGATAATGGATAAGCCTGTGCAGCAAGTGCTGAGATCTGCCTATTTAGCTGGAAAAACATAATCTGCAAGCCAGCATTAGTGACGATTTTTCCGTGTTCATCTGGAGAGTCGGTATGCACCAAGGCTGCTACAGCACCGCGCTCAAATGCTGCGGCTAAGAATTTACGGCCGTCAACTTGGTAGCCCGGAATAGCAACAAAAATATCGCCCTTCTCAACAGCTCGACTATCAAGCGTTAAATTTTGGAAGCTCTCGACTCCCGAATAATGAAACCATGGCGCCAATAAATCTCGTATTAGCATCATTCAACACTCCTAGAATTTGCAGCTAGGCGTACTTTTTCGCGATTTGAAATCGGCTCTACGTTAAGCATTTGCAAGGCACCCGACATAACAGCAGCAAATACTGGTGCGGCAATATCACCACCATAATAGCGATCACCTTTCGGCTCGTTAACAACCACGGCAATAGCAAGCTTTGGATTATGTACAGGAGCCACGCCGGCAAATAGCGCAACGTAGTCTTCACCATAGCCACCCGCTACCGCTTTACGCGCTGTACCTGTTTTACCTGCAACTGGATAGCCTTCAATGTGGGCTTTTAGGGCTGTGCCGCCTTTTTCGGTGACACCGACTAGCATCTCCATGACGCTTTGGGCGACTTCTGGCGATAATACCTGAGTGCCTTCAGGCTCTTGCTTAAGCTTTAAAATCGAAACCGGATAAAGAACGCCTTTATTGCCTAAAATTGAATACATTCTGGCTAGTTGTAATGGCGTTGCCATTAAACCGTAACCAAAAGATAAGGTGGCACGTTCAAACTCAGACCAACGACGACGATCATGAATAAGACCCGCACTTTCACCTTCTAAATTAATTCCTGAATAATTACCTAAGCCCATAGTTTGATAGGCACCCAATAACTCTTGCACTGGCATCGACAGCGCTATTTTGGTCATACCTACGTTACTTGAGTGCACCAAAATGCCACTTAGGGATAAATCGCCATAGTTACGACCATCGCGAACAATCTTGCCGCCAATGCGCATACGCCCTGGGTTGGTCTTAATAATGTCGTCGACTTTAATGGTGCCAGCCTCAAGGGCTGCAGCCACTACAAATGGCTTAATGGTTGAGCCTGGCTCATAAGAGTCAGTCAGCGCTCGGTTACGCATGCGGTAACTTTGCAAATTTTCGCGTGAATTAGGGTTGTAAGATGGCGTATTAGCCATAGCTAACACTTCGCCAGTATGCACATCAAGCACCACAATTGAGCCTGATGTGGCCTGATTCACCTCGGTGGCTTTTTTAAGCTCACGATAAGCTAACTGCTGAATACGTTGGTCGATACTTAGCACTAGGTCATTCGGGCTTTCGCCTTCTTGCACCATATCAAGACGCTCAACTACGTGCCCGTCGCGCGACTTACGTACTTTTTGCTTACTTGGCGTGCCGGTTAGCCAATCATTGTAGGTGTTTTCAATCCCTTCAATACCTTTGTCATCGATATTGGTGATACCGACTAACTGAGCTGAGATCTCACCTGTTGGATAATAACGACGCGATTCAGGTTTTAAGTAAACACCAGGCAATTTAAGCTGTTTAATATAATCAGCAACGGCTGGCGTAACTTGGCGCTTAAGGTAGGTAAAACGTTTACGAGGGTTAGATTGTACCCGCTTAAGAATATCTTCTTTAGGCTCGTGCAATACATCTGCTAACGCTTGCCAGCGGCGCATATCTGCAAAGCCATTTTTATCGTGCACAACTTTAGGATCGGCATACACCGCCTTAACCGGCACACTCACAGCAAGCATTTCACCGTTACGGTCGGTGATCAAGCCACGCTGCACCTCACGGCTCGTGGTACGCAATGTGCGCATATCACTTTCGTGGCGTAGCTTTTCAGGCTCAATAATTTGAATATAAGCTGCGCGGCCAATCAAACTGGTAAACATTAGGCAAACAAATCCCACAACAACGTATAAACGCCATTGGATCAGCTGTGGTTTTTGTTTACGCTTGGCCTGTTTACTCATGGCACCCTTACAACAATCTCATTTTTCGGTAGCGGACGGTTCATATTGAGCTCTTTCGTCGCTATCCGGGTTATTCGGCTATGTTCTGAACGGGATTGCTCTTCAAGTAACAAGTTGCGCCATTCAATATCAAGCCGATCTCTTTCTTGTAATAACTGATCCCACTGACTGGTATATTTGCGCCCTTCATGGCTGGTATATACCACCGCAATTGCGTTTAGCATCACTAACAACGCGAGGATCATCACCCACTTGTTCTGCCAAAGGTCTTGCAGCACAATGCGAGTTAGATTCAATTGCGACTTACTCACGTAGACCTCTAAATCGCTTCGGCGTCGTAAGGTAAACGCTCTGCAACACGCAGTACTGAGCTACGTGCTCTAGCATTGCGTTCAATCTCTTCTGCTGAAGGCTTAATTGCTTTGCCCACACCTTTTAATTTGCGCGACTTATTAATCTCAGCTTCAGTAATTGGTAAACCGTGTGGCACGCTTTCACCTTGGCTATTACGGCGAATAAAGCGCTTAACCATACGGTCTTCAAGCGAGTGGAAACTAATAACCGATAAACGACCTTCTGGTGCTAATACCGTTAGTGCACCTTCTAGTGCTTGGTCAATTTGCTCAAGCTCGCTATTGATGTAAATTCGGATAGCCTGAAAAACTCGCGTTGCAGGATGCTTATTACGCTCTTTGTTCTTGGTTATGCGGGCTATCAGCTCAGCAAGTTCTGTAGTGCGCAAGAAAGGTGTTTTTTCACGATCCGCTGCAATACAACGGGCAATGTGGCGTGCGTTTTTCTCTTCGCCGTAGGTTTTAAATACCCATGCCATATCTTCGATTTCTGCGCGAGCAATCCACTGCGCTGCAGTTTGACCTTGCGAGTTGTCCATACGCATATCTAATGGGCCGTCACGTAAAAAGCTAAAGCCACGCTCAGCATCGTCTAATTGTGGCGATGACACACCAAAATCTAATAACACGCCATCGATTTGACCTTTAAGACCGAGATCTTCAACGTAATCAGCTAACTGACCAAAACCGCCATGGACAATTTGGAAACGGCTATCATCTTTAAACTGCTCAGCAGCAGCAATAGCTTGTGGATCACGATCAATGGCGATGAGTCGGCCATTAGGGCCCAGCTGCTCAAGCACTTTTCGAGAGTGACCACCACGACCAAATGTGCCATCAATGTAGATACCATCTGGTTTAATCTTTAAGCCAGCTACCGTTTCTGTTAGCAGTACTGATAGATGTTCAAATTCTTGTGTCATGGTTGTCTTCTATTTTTAAGTATCACTGGCTACAGTGAAAAATCTGCCAAGCGTTCGTTAGCAGCCAAATCTTCATTAAGAATCGCTGTTCGACTCTGCTCAATCTGTTGTTGCCATGCCGCTTCGTCCCACAACTCAAACTTGTTGAGCTGTCCAACTAACATGACTCGTTTGTCTAAGTCGGCATATTGACGTAATGGCGGTGGCAACAGCATACGGCCATTGCCATCTAATTCGCATTCATGGGCATAACCAAGCAATAAGCGTTTTATTGCTCGTTCGGTAGGTTGTGTATCGGAAAGTAATGCTAGTTTAGCGGCTATCTGCTGCCATTCCTGAATGGGATACAGGAGTAAACAAGCAGATTGGATATCAACAGTAACAACAAGTTGACTATTATGGCAGGCGCTCAGCAGCTCACGGTATCGCTTTGGTATGGCGATCCGTCCTTTGGTATCAAGATTAATAGCGCTTGCCCCAGAAAACACCGTATTGTCGTCCCTGCCGTTCTATAAATTATCCACAAATATCCACATTTCCCCACAACAGCTAAGTTTAGGGATAGAATGCAAGACTTGTCAAGGAAAGGCGCTTATTTAAAATCCAGCAACCAAGCGGGTTAGCAGCTAATTAGGGGTAAATTTTAATGAAAGAGGTTAACGTGGATTTATGTGGGGATTGCCAAGCAATTCTCGACTAAAAAGCAGTAAAAACAGTCACAAAACGGGCGCAAAACTCCACCTCTGGGGTTTTAATGTGGATATTGCACCCAATTTACAGCCAGCAAATACCAGCCAAAGGCGATTTAATTAGCAGCTTGTCTCTGCCAAATAGCCATTTTCTTACTCAAAAAATTAATCATAATTAACCCAAAGCTCATATGACTATGCAGCAAATTATTTGCAGACACTCAAGCAAGGCTAAATATTAACCACCAGCAGCCGATAATATAAGTAACCTCTTTAATAAAAGGGCTGAACTATGAGTCTCGATAGCATATACGCCATGCTCGCTAAACCGGTAATTGCAAAGGTGAAGGCGAAACGCAAGGTAAAACAACTTACAGCAAGCGCAGAAATCACGGCCGATAATCACGCGCCACAACAACCTCAATTGCCTGAGCATTTAGAACGACGAGCCAATAAAGAAGATCGGCGTAAACAGCAAGATTTAGCTTACCCACTCGATCCCAGCCTTGAGAGAAGAAAAGGACCGACAACCGACAGACGCCAAGCAGGAGCTTTACAAGAAAATGAGGATAAAACTGAGTCAGAGCAATTAGAATCCACTCACACTAAGATTGATATCAATGTGTGAGTGGAAAAGAGCGCTGCTAGTAGCTAATTATCACATAGTTACAACTATCGAGTGCGCATTACCGCTTGCTGCCAACCACGGTATAGGCTGTCACGTTTTTCAGCACTAATTTGCGGCATAAAACTGCGTTCTACCCCAGCTTTAAGCTTTAACTCATCGGTTGATTGCCAAAACCCTACAGCTAAGCCCGCTAAAAACGCCGCGCCCATTGCAGTGGTTTCTGTTAGCTCTGGACGCTGTACTTCAACGTTGGTGATATCGGCTTGAAATTGCATCAAAAAGTCATTGGCAACGGCGCCACCATCAACTTTAATCTGTTTAAGCTCTACATCACTGTCTTTAGCCATCGCATCTAATAGATCGCGGCTTTGATAAGCAATAGCTTCTAATGCGGCACGAATAATATGATTACGATTAGCACCACGGGTTAAGCCAACTAATGCACCGCGTGCATCAGGGTCCCAATATGGTGCGCCTAAGCCAACAAATGCTGGGATTAAATATACTCCATTGGTGTCGGCTACTTTGGAGGCAAAATACTCAGTATCTTGCGCATCGCGAATCAGCCCCAATTCGTCCCTAAGCCACTGCACGGTCGCACCGCCCATAAACACCGAGCCTTCAAGTGCATAGTTGACTTCACCATTGGCGCCAATGGCAATGGTTGTTAATAAGCCATGCTTTGATTGCACCGCCTCTAAGCCCGTATTCATCAATAAAAAACACCCTGTACCATAGGTGTTCTTCGCCATTCCCGGTTCAATACACAGTTGGCCAAACAGCGCAGCTTGTTGATCACCCGCCATACCAGCAATCGCAATATTGCTCCCTTCCCCGGCTATTCGTGTATGGCCATATACAGCAGATGATGGTTTAACTTCTGGCAGCAGTGATGCAGGGATATTTAATGCTTTAAGTAATGTTTCATCCCATTTCTGGCTGTGGATATTAAACAACAAGGTACGAGAAGCATTAGTAGGATCTGTAACATGCACCTTACCTTCAGTGAGCTTCCAGACTAGCCAAGTATCAATAGTGCCAAATAGCAGCTCACCTTTTTCAGCTCGCTCCCTTACCCCTTCAACATTGTCTAAAACCCATTTAATTTTAGTGCCAGAGAAGTATGGGTCGAGTAATAATCCCGTAGCTTGCTTTACATAGTCTTCAAGGCCTTGTGCTTTTAGCTGTTCACAAATATCCGTGCTACGGCGGCACTGCCAAACAATCGCGTTGTAAACCGGCTTGCCAGTGACTTTATCCCAAATGACCGTTGTTTCACGTTGGTTAGTGATCCCGATTGCCGCTACATCTTCACTATGAATATCAGCACGGGCAAGCACCTCGATTAGCGTTGAACTTTGAGACGCCCAGATCTCCATCGCATCATGCTCAACCCAACCTGGTTTTGGATACATCTGACTAAATTCGCGCTGAGAGCTCGCTACCATATTGGTATTTTGATCAAATACGATTGCGCGTGAACTGGTTGTCCCTTGATCTAATGCGATGATGTACTTCTTTGACACTGAAATTTTCCTTATTGGCGCGTTTCTTTTAGCAGGCCGATTTCTGGCTGAACAATCTCTGGCTTAGCAACATCTTGCCATACTTGCTCACCACAGGCGTGAGCTGGGTAATACCATACCGCATTAATCTTATCGCCATTTAGCTGATAAACGCCTAGGCTACACTGGCTGCTTTGCTCACCCTCATGGCTCCATTGCACTTCTTCTACAGTGCTAACGTAATTCCCAGTAACCGTAACGCGTCTTAATGTCGCTTTAGCATTATTAAGGCTAGCAAAGTAATCAGTCATTGCCGCACCTAGCTCATTTTGACTGGAGGTTTGAATATCCATCTTCATCGTAGAGACATTAGACCAATGTATGTTTGGCGTTGTGTGCTTAAGTAACTGCTCAACACTATGATTATTAAAAGCTTGAATAAACTGCCTCACCACCTTTACAGGTTCAGGCTCATTGGCTGCCACAGGCTTAGTCGCCACTGCAGACTCAGCACTGCTGTTTGCCAATGTTGTAAAGCTAAAACACGCTGCGCTAAGCGCAAATAACCAAATTTGGGGTTTCATGGTGAACCTCTTTTATATTCTGCTATTTACAACCATTAATATTCTACACGCTCAAGCCAACACACATTGTGGCTAGCGTTACCTTTTTTACCATGAAAACAGACTAATCGTAATCACCTAATTATTAACAGCAACAAATCCTCTCCTATGCCATCCATGGCATTCGAGGATTCATAGATAGATACTTCCTGTACAAATCCTTTCCTACTGCCATCCTTGGCATTCGAGGATTCATAAATAGAGAGTGACTTCCTGTACAAACCCTCTCCTATGCCATCCATAGCATTCGAAGATTTATAGATAAGTACTTCCTGTACAAATCCTCTCCTATGCCATCCATGGCATTCGAGGATAAGTACTTCCTGTACAAATCCTCTCCTATGCCATCCATGGCATTCGAGGATAAGTACTTCCTGTACAAAAAAGCCCCGCAATGCGAGGCTTTAAAATCAATCGGGTATTTAACTACCCAGTAGCACAGACAGATTAGAAACGGTACGTCGCTTGCACACCCACTAGGATGATGTTACCGCTTACTTGGCCTTCAAAAGTACCGCCCAATGCTGCTGACGGCATCTCATCTTCATGTAAAGGCGATTCATCAGCAAAAATGTAAGTCACACCGAAATCCATATCAAAGTTTTCAGTAAACTGATAACCATAGCCAGCGCTCAACCACAGACGATCGACTTCAGGAATAGTGGCTGTACGGTATTCATCATCAACTGCGGCAGTATCATAGGCAATACCAGCGCGCAGTGTAGACTTCTCATTTAATTGGTAAGTGGTACCGACTGCTAAACGGTAGTTGTCTTTCCAGTTTTCTTGCTTAACTAAGATTGGGTTAGCAGAGATCTCTGGGATCATTGCTTCTAGCTTTTCAAATGAACTCCAATCTGTCCAATTAAAGCTAGTGTGAATAGCCCATTGATCATTTAATTGGTGGAATGAGGCGATTTCAGCTGTTGCAGGTAATGCCAATGCCATAGAACCATCATAAACCTTATTCGGGTTAGTATCGTCAAAACCTAAACCATTAGCTTCACCTTGTAGATCTAAATCAACTTCAGAGCGATAGTTCACACCAATACGGTTATCAGCATTGATCTGCCAAGCACCGCCTAACTGCCAACCCCATGCAGTATCATCACCTTCCATGTACTTAAGAGTTGTACCTGCTGGTACTTGAATTAAACTCCCCTCGGCACTAGTTGCACCAAAACTACCTTCTCCTAAAACGAAACGCACACCGGCACCAATACTGAACGCATCATTAATGCGGTAGGCAATATTAGGGTTAATTTCCATTGTCGTAATCGCAGCTTCATTACCAAACTGAGTTCCAAGGAAGCTATCGTCTAGCTCAGTGGCCATACCGAAATTCGTTCCTAGCGCTAAACCCAAAAACACTTGGTCATTAATTTGGTGCGAAACATAAAAATTAGGTACGAATGCAATACCAGCAATATCATTTGCTTCCGTAGGAGTCGTTGAGCCAGGAATCGGGAAAAGTGAGCCATCCTCAGTAGGAATGACGATAGTACGTTCACCTTCTACATCGATGTTTGGCATAACAAGAATACCACCGGTGGTCATCTGAGTGCCTTGAAGATAAGTTAGCATAGCTGGATTACGGAACTGCACCGCTGCATTATCGGCAATAGCCGCTTCACCAGCGTAGGCACGGCCTAAACCCGTTGCCGAGTATTCAGCTAATTGAAAACCTGCTGCTTGAACTTGTGTAGCAGCTCCCAACATTGCTGTACTCACAGCAAGAGTAATTAAACGCTTATTCATCTGTAATCTCAATTATGTTAACGAGGAGTAGAGTAATAACTCCAGTTTTTAATGGCGGCGATTTTACAATTGCAGAATATCTTTTCAAGTACTTTATTAAAAACAGCATAAAACACTAGTCAAATTAATTAAAAGCAGCTCAAAACAGGACGAGATCACATTTACCTACAGAAATACGAGGTACAAACTCAAAGCTTTCGTCGCTGAAACCATTAAGAAAACACAAGAGCAAACAGGAAAAGCAACTTAAATACAAAAACTTACACCAACTAAAAGCAAAAAACACTTGTACCTCTTTTAATTTGATTAATTACAGCATTAATCACTAGCCATTTTAACAAGACTGTTCCCCCTTACAGGGCAACAAATTAAAACCCATAAAATACAGCAAGTTAACAACCTCAAAAACACCATAAAAACAAAAAACCGCTTAGAGAAATTCTAAGCGGCTTATCAAAAACCCTGCATTGGTACAGGTGTACGCTATATTTTAGACCTAATTAAGCCTAAATCATGCTCTCCACCCAGGGATTTGAGCCTCATATTTAGCAATTGTATCGGCATGTGACAATGTTAACCCGATAGCATCTAGGCCATTCAACAGGTTATGCCTTGCTGAACCAGCAATTTCAAAGTTAAACACTGCACCAGAAGGTGAGGTCACAGTTAACGACTCCAGATCCACTTGAATCTCCGCTCCCTCATTAGTATCAACTTCTAACATAAGCTGTTTAACTTCAGCATCGGCAAGCTTAACCGGTAATAAGCCATTATTAATTGAGTTACCGTAAAAGATATCTGCAAAGCTTGGCGCAATGATGACCTTAAACCCAAAGTCTGCCAGCGCCCAAGGAGCATGCTCTCGACTAGATCCACATCCGAAATTTTCTTGAGACACTAAAATCGAAGCACCTTGATAGCGTGGCTTATTCAGGTTAAAGCTTGGATTAGGCTGCTCACCTGCATCATCTAAGTAACGCCAATCATGGAAAAGGTGCACGCCAAAACCATCGCGTGTCACTTTAGATAGAAACTGTTTAGGGATAATTTGATCGGTATCGACATTGGCACTATCTAAAATAACCGCAAGCCCGGTATGTTTAGTAAATGGTTGCATCTAATGACTCCTAATAAGGCTTACGAATATCAACAAAGTGGCCAGCAACCGCAGCGGCAGCCGCCATAGCAGGACTGACTAAGTGAGTGCGACTACCGCGTCCTTGTCGACCTTCAAAGTTACGGTTACTTGTCGATGCACAACGATCGCCAGCTTCTAGCTTGTCATCATTCATCGCTAAACACATTGAGCAGCCGGGTAAGCGCCACTCAAAACCCGCCTCCAAAAAGATTTTATCTAACCCTTCAGCTTCTGCTTGCTCTTTAACTAAGCCAGAGCCCGGTACTACAATCGCCTTAACGCCAGCAGCAACTTTACGCCCTTTCGCGTGTACCGCTGCAGCGCGCAGATCTTCAATACGTGAATTAGTACAAGAACCAATAAACACCTTATTAATGCTAACGTCAGTCATCAAGGTGCCAGCTGTAAGGTCAACATATTGCAGCGCACTTTCAATACTGGTTTTAACTGTAGAGTTAGTTTCATCAGCGGGATTAGGCACCAATTGGTCAATCGCAACCACTTGGCCGGGATTAGTTCCCCATGTTAGTTGCGGTGCAATATCTTTAGCATCCAACACCACAGATGCATCAAATACAGCATCAGCATCTGTTTTAAGCTCCTGCCAAGCAGCTAACGCTTGCTCCCAGTTGGCACCTTTGGGCGCAAACTCGCGGCCTTTTAAATATGCAGCTGTGGTAGAGTCTGGGGCAATCATGCCCGCTTTTGCGCCCATTTCGATAGCCATATTACAGACTGTCATACGGCCTTCCATCGTCAGCGCCTCAATCGCCTCGCCACAAAACTCAACAACATAACCAGTGCCGCCATCCATACCAATCTTACCGATAATGGCTAGCACAATATCTTTAGCCGTTATTCCGCTAGCGACATGACCACGTACCTCAATTTTCATGGTTTTAGCTTTTAACTGACGCAAAGTCTGCGTCGCCATGACATGCTCAACCTCAGAAGTGCCAATACCAAACGCTAAAGCGCCAAATGCACCATGTGTCGCAGTGTGTGAGTCACCACAAACAATAACCGTGCCCGGTAAAGTGATACCAAGCTCTGGGCCCATAACGTGTACAATCCCTTGGTTTTTATGATGAATATCATAAAGTCGCACACCAAACTCTTTACAGTTACGCTCAAGGGTTTCTACCTGAGTGCGTGCCATAGGGCTAAGTGCCTCTAAGCTCGCACTGGTAGTTGAAGTATTATGGTCCATGGTGGCAAAGGTCTTTCCTGCCGCGCGCAATCTGCGCCCAGCAACTTCTAAACCACTAAAAGCTTGCGGTGAAGTCACCTCATGCACTAAATGTCTGTCTACATAAATGATTGGTGCTTCGCCTTCTGGTGCCACTACTACATGGCTGTCCCAGACTTTTTCATACAATGTCTTAGCCATGACTTAAGCCCCCTCGCGGATTAGTTGCGCAATGTAATCACCCATTTCACTGGTTGATTTAGCGTTATGGCGCTGCTCACTCGCAAGTAATTCGCCAGTTAGGTAACCATCACTCAAAGCTTTACCCACAGCCGCCTCAATGGCAGTTGCCGCTTCTTCCTGCTTTAGGCTATGGCGTAATAAAAGTGCTGCCGACAAGATTTGCGCCACTGGGTTAGCAATACCTTGGCCAGCAATATCTGGCGCACTGCCGCCTGCAGGCTCGTATAAACCAAAGCCTGAGCTATTCATACTAATCGAAGACAATAAACCCATTGAGCCCGTTAGCATGGCAATTTCATCTGAAATAATGTCACCAAATAAGTTAGAGCACAGCATGACGTCAAATTCATCAGGGCGGCGTAGCAACTGCATAGTAGCGTTATCGATATAGATATGTTCAAGCTCAACATCAGGGAAGTCTTTGGCGACGTCTTCAACCACTTCACGCCAAAGCACAGAACAAGCTAATACATTTGCTTTATCAACTGAGGTAACCTTTTTACGACGACCTTGCGCGGTTTCAAAAGCTATTTTGGCAATACGGCGGATCTCTTTACGGCTATAGCGCATGGTATCGAAAGCTTCTTCATTTTCGCCCTCACCTTGACGACCCTTTGGCTTACCAAAGTAAATACCACTGGTTAGCTCACGCACACAAAGCACATCAAAACCGCGAGATGAGATATCGCTGCGCAGTGGCGACATATGCTCAAGTCCAGCATGTAATTTTGCCGGACGCATATTACAGAACAGCTCGAAATGACCTCTAAGCGGCAGTAGTGCACCGCGCTCAGGCTGATCGTTTGGCGCTAAATGCTCCCATTTGGGCCCACCTACAGAACCAAACAAAATCGCGTCTGATGCTTCACAACCTTTCAGTGTTACTTCTGGTAACGGGCAGCCATGATTATCAATCGCCGCGCCACCCACGTCATATTCGCTATACTCAATCGACAATGCGAATCGCTCTTCGGTTGCTTTAAGCACTTTGCGCGCTTCAGCCATCACTTCCGGCCCAATACCATCTCCAGCCAGTACTGCAATCTGATAACTCATACTTCAGCTAACTCCTGTATTTTTTAAACTTAAATTTTGTCTTTATCGATGAATTTACACACTGCCAAGTGCTTGCTTAGTTTGTTGAATGCGCTCTTTGCAATCGGCAACCATGTCAGCACGCCAAGTCAAATTCATCACATGAATAAGTGCCTTAGCCGAGGCTTCTACAACATCGGTAGCTAACCCCAAACCATGGAAGTTCTGCTCGCGGTATTTAGCGGTAATATCCACTTGGCCTAATGCATTTTGCCCTTCACCTTTAGCGCTCAACTGATAACTAGTGATATTGATTTCACAACCTGTTGCCCGCGCAACCGCTTTATAAGCAGCATCCACAGGGCCGTTGCCCGTTGCAGCTTCAGTAACGATATCGCCATTAACCACGACTTTGACTGTGGCAGTCGCGCTACCTTCAGTGGAGTCTGAGTGCACAACTAGTTGCTGCAATTTATAGTGATCATCGGCTTCAGCTTGCGCCTCCATAAAGGCAAGCGCTTCTAGGTCATAATCGAACACTTGACCTTTTTTGTCTGCTAACGCCAAAAACTCTTCGTACAAGATATCCATATCGTAATCATGCTCGCCATACCCTAACTCTGTCATGCGGTGCTTAATCACGTGGCGGCCAGAACGAGAAGTCATATTCAGGTTGTTGCGGTTAAGGCCAATACTCTCTGGCGTCATAATTTCGTATGTATTTTGCGCCTTTAACATGCCGTCTTGATGAATGCCCGAGGAGTGAGTAAAGGCGTTGGCACCGACAATCGCCTTGTTAGCTTGCACTGGCATATTGCAAAGCTGGCTCACCAAACTAGAGGTTCGGTGGATCTCTTTAGCGTTAATGCCTGTTTCTAAGCCTAACTCGCCTTTGCGTGTCGATAAGATCATGGCAATTTCTTCTAACGAGCAGTTACCCGCACGCTCACCAATACCGTTAACGGTACACTCAATTTGTCGTGCACCATGTTGTACTGCAGTAATTGAGTTAGCGACCGATAAGCCCAAGTCGTCATGACAATGGACGGAGATCACCGCTTGGTCGATATTCGGCACACGGTTAAACAAGGTTTGAATAATGCCGCCAAATTCACTTGGCACTGTGTAGCCCACAGTATCAGGAATATTAATAGTTCGAGCGCCCGCTTTGATCGCCTCTTCCACCATGCGGCAAAGATTATCAATCGGTGTACGACCCGCATCTTCACAAGAGAACTCCACATCATCGGTAAACCTGCGAGCGTATTTCACCGCGCCAACAGCCATTTCCAATACTTGGTCAAACGAGCGTTTTAGCTTACTTTCAACGTGAATTGTCGATGTCGAAATAAAAGTATGGATACGGAACTGATCCGCTACTGACATAGCTTGGGCTGCAGCATCAATATCTTTTTCAAGTGCGCGCGATAAAGCACATACCCTGCTGTTTTTGATCGTACGAGCAATAGTTTGTACTGACTCAAAGTCTCCTGGAGACGACACAGGAAAACCCACTTCCATTACATCAACACCTAAACGCTCTAGCGCGAGTGCAATTTGAAGTTTTTCTTTAACCGTTAAACTTGCTGCTAATGCTTGCTCACCATCACGTAGGGTGGTGTCAAATATAATCACTCGGTTAGACATCTATTTTCTCCATCGAACATCATTGTTCAGTTATGCGTTCACGTTGCTATTGGCAATTTAGATACAAAAAACCCCGCGTTGGTTGCGGGGTCTATTTATGCTGGCTGTTTAAAAGCGTATAGCACTAAGTCCTCCGCGCAGGTTCTGCGAGAATGAGAATAAGGAGTCTTAATAATGCATAGCTATATTTCATCACTTTTTATTCAACTCAAGTAAATAATTATTCCACACAACACTGTGAGGACGGTTAATTTTTAACTTGCCAAGGCATCAGTGTCAACCATGAATTCGCTTGCTTCAGTTATTTTCAGGTGGATTATCGCTCATAAAAACCGAAATAGAGATATTTTATGGCGTAAATTAAATCATTAACGAGTTAACATTGTTTCAACTCGTACAAATCATTAACCTACCGCAATATTCTCGCGCCCCTAGCTTTTTTATGCATATTTTATTTATATTCGCTATAATGCGGCTTTAGTTTTAAAGATAGCGGATAAGGATCCTCCTCTGGAGCGTTTTAAAATGGATTTTCGTCTTATAGTCGCCAGTTTTTTACTGTGGCTTTCGCCTGCCCATTCGTTAACGCTAGAACAATTTGATCAATTAAACAGCGCTACTTTCCAATACCCCAGCAAAGCGCTTAATAACATTCACCTTATCGAAAAAAATATCAAAGGCCATGCCAATCCAAGAATGCTGCAACTGCGGCTAAACGCCCTAAAGTGTGAAACCTATTTACAACTTGGTGAAAATGCCGCAGCAATCAACTTAGCCAGATTAAACGAGGCTAAAGCCAAACAGTTACAAGTAGATGAAGCCAGACCTTACTTCATTAATTGTATGGCTCAAGCCTATGTGAATTTTGGTAACTACCAACGCGCTTTACCGCTAATACATTCATCAATTTCGTTATCGCGTTCATTAGAGCAACCTCAAGCATTGATTAATGGTTTATGGTTAAGAAGTCAGCTCGATGCAAATGTGCTGCGTAACAACACCGCAATTGAAGATCTTCGACTGGCACTTGACCTTTATCCTTTAGCTGGTAGTCAGGCAAGACAATGGCTATTAACACCTAGCGCTTACCTAAAAATCTCGATGGCTAAACTGTTGCTTGAGGAAGGTGAGCAACAAGAAGCATTTATATACCTAAACAAAGCACTAAATCACCCGGATACCGCAGGTAAAGTGGCATTAAGCTTATTAATCGATGCTGCCAATTTGGCACAGTTAAACCAACAGCCGAAGTTAAGAGATGAGTATATTCAGCAAGCGAGAAGTAAGTTAGCCGAACTAGGGACCCCTGCCGAGTTGGCAATAGCTTATAAAGAGATAGCCTTTATTGACTTTGCCAGCGGCAAATACAGCAGTGCAGAGCAGCTATTACACTTAAGCTTGAACACTTTTACGAAGCAATCAAATACGCGAGAGATGATGAGCGCATTGCGCTTACTTGGCCAAGTAAAACTGGCGCAAGGACAACAGGAATTAGGACTTGAAAAGTTAGAGCAAGCGATTGCTATAGCAAAGGAGCAAAAGCGTTACACTGACTTAAAGCTAAGCTATGCAATACTGGCGGAATACTTTGCAGGTAAAAAAGACTTTGAACTTGCCTATAAGTACCAACTAAAGCAATTTCAAGCTGCGGAGAACAACACATCATTTGTGCAAAACATTTGGCTGTCTCACTTGAAGTCGGATTTAAGTAGACAACAACAAGTTTCAACTGAGCAGCTGACCAGTAATGCCGCTATCATGCCGAGCCAGTTGATCCCAAGCCCGTTTATTCCAATCTTGTTTATCTTATTTAGCTTAATTATTTTTATCGCCTGGTATCACAGACAAACACCCAACAAACACGCTGTGAGCAAAGAGCCTGCTCCTATCAAGCCCAACGCCACAGGCAAGCAAAGATTGGAAGATATGCTGGCAATGAGTAAGCATGCCAATTATCAACTGTCGCTGTTAGTGCTCAACCCTAGTGAGATCCAAGCTAGCGATATGCCCATTATGCTTGAGCAATTAAAAACTAAGTTGAGAGAACAAGATTTATTATTTTTACAGTCTGAGCAACAGCTATTAATTATGTTGCCACATACCTCTGAGTCGGGAGCTGTCAACGTTATCAAACAGTTGTCGGAAACCGTTGCCTTGTGGCAAAACGACAGCAAGGTCAATATTGGCCTTGCTTGTATGCAGCAATTTGATAATTTGCAGTCAATGATAAAGCGTGCAAATGTCAGTCAGCTAAGAAAAGCTAAACCTACTAGCTCAAGCCATGAAAGCAACAGTTAGCCCTTAGCTAGATAATCTGAGATCTCATCTAAGAATTCACCGCCAAAGCGCTCAAGCTTGCGCTCACCAACACCATTCACCGCCAGCATTTCACCTGGGCTTGTGGGCAGTATCGCCGCCATTTCAGCAAGCGTGGCATCGTTAAATACCAAATATGGTGGTACATCTAGTTCTTCTGCTAAGGTGCGACGCAGTAATTTAAGCTGCGCAAACAACTTACGGTCGTAATTAAGTGGCGCACGAGAGTTAGTATTGCGGCGTTTGGTGGTTTGAATGACAATTCTAGGTTCTGCCAATAACAGCTCCACCTCTCCCTTGAGCACAGCTCGTGCTGATGGATTAAGTGTTACTGACGATCCGCGAGTGATATCTTGATTCGCTAGGCCTAAATGGATTAATTGGCGGATAACACTTAACCAATGCTCATGGCTTTTCTCTTTACCAATACCCCAAGTAGATAACTTGTCATGGCCACGCTCAATAACGCTGGCTGACTTTGAGCCACGCAGCACTTCAATCAAATGATTGATACCAAAACGCTGACCAATACGGTAGATGCAAGACAGTACCTTTTGCGCGTCTTGGATACCGTTATATTTCTTTGGTGGATCTAAGCAAATATCACAGTTACCACATGCTTGATGGGCTGGTTCATCAAAATAATGTAGCAATACTTGGCGGCGGCAAGTTTGCGCCTCGGCAAAGGCCGCCATGGTATTAAGCTTATGAAACTCAACCTGTTGTTGTGGGCCTGGCTCAGACTGCTCGATAAGATGGCGAACTCGACCAATATCAGCCGGATCAAATAGCATTAATGCTTCAGAGTCTAAACCATCACGTCCAGCACGGCCCGTCTCCTGATAATAAGCTTCAACACTCTTTGGAATATCGTAGTGCACCACATAACGTACGTTTGACTTATTAATCCCCATACCAAACGCCACAGTGGCAACAACGATATCAAGCTGATCTTTTAGGAACCTGTCTTGAACATCTGCTCGTTCTTCTTGGGTTTTACCCGCATGATAAGCTTCCGCCTGATGCCCTTGCAAACGAAGACGCTCAGCAACTTCATCCACGCGGCGGCGACTACTGCAATACACAATACCACTAGCGCCGTTTTGAGCAGTAATAAACTGTCGTAACTGATTAGCTGCATTAAGCTTTTCAGCTACAGTATAACGAATATTCGGCCTATCAAAACTGGTAAGTAATGAATGCGGCGTGATGGTTAAACGCTCGCAAATATCAGCACGAGTGGCTTTGTCAGCCGTTGCGGTTAACGCCATAATCGGCACATAAGGGAACTGTTGGCGTAATCGCCCTAGCGCCGCATATTCAGGTCTAAAATCGTGACCCCACTGTGAGATGCAGTGAGCTTCATCAATGGCAAATAACGAAACATTAAGCTCATGCAAACGGTCGATAAAGCTTGCTTGCAACAAACGCTCAGGCGATACATACAATAGTTTAAGCTCGCCATAGCGCATCTTTTGCAGCACTTGCAGGCTTTCTTCCCGCGGTTGCGACGAGTTTAAGTATGCGGCTGACACACCGGTTTGAATAAGACTATCAACTTGATCTTTCATCAAAGAGATCAAAGGCGATACAACCACAGTAAGACCGGGCAATACTAAGGCTGGTAATTGATAACACAGGCTCTTACCACCGCCAGTTGGCATGATAACTAAGCAATCTTGTCCCGCGCAGATCTGCTCAATAACCTCACGCTGCCCTTCTCTAAAGGTACGGTAACCAAATACCGACTGCAGGGTAGAAGATAACTGATCGACTGGAGTCTCGAGCGCCGCCTGATCCATAGTGAACCTGTGTTAAAAATAAGGCCGACTATTCTAATTGAGGCTGACGCTGTTGTCGCTATCGATTATTGCTGTTGGCCAAATTTTAAGCTTGCATGCTTCTATCTATTAGCGATAGATTAAATACTCTAATAAGATGCTAACCGACATAGGGACGCCAAATGAGTCAGCACATTCAACAACAAACACTGCGCAGAGTGGCAGAGATTTTTGACCAATATATTCCGTTTCACAATCTACTTGGTATGGATATCAAGCGTTACGATATGCAAGGCGTTGAGATAGAAGTAAAGATGAAACCTGAGCTTATAGGTAATATCCATCAACAAATTCTCCATGGCGGCGTAACGGCTACGGTACTTGATGTTGTCGGTGGTCTCACTGCGTTTTCAGGTCTTGTTGCCAGCCGTGACGACTGGACTTTAGAGGAACTAGAGCAGCGAATAAAAACCTTAGGCACAATCGATCTCAGAATCGATTATTTAAGGCCAGGGCGTGGCGAAATATTTACAGGCACAGGAACCGTGATCCGAGCCGGCAACCGAGTATCTGTGTCGCGCATGGAGCTACATAACGAAAAAGGTGATCATATTGCTTTTGGTACAGGCACTTATATGGTTGGCTAGATAAGCCAACGACTACGCTATTTTTCACCAAGATAGTGGCAGTAAAAGTTGCCTTAGTGTCACTTTCAAATAACAGCCACGGCGCTAACTAATGCTCTGGTCCGGCTTGAGTCTCACTCGCTGCACGACTACAATCTGCGCCTACTTTCCTATTTAGCACAATTCCGATGCAAGAAACTGAATACCGTAAAGGCATAGTCTATGCCGTTTGCGCCTATACCCTTTGGGGATTTGCCCCGCTTTATTTCAAACTGCTAGAAAATGTACCCGCAGCAGAGATCTTGCTACACCGAGTAATTTGGTCATTCGTGTTTGTCACTATACTGATCGCCCTATTTGGTGGCTTTGCGCGCCTACGCCACTTACTGAAACAGCCAAAGCAACTTGCCGTTTTATGCCTGACTTCAGTACTTATTGCAGGTAACTGGTTACTATTTATTTGGGCGGTGAATAACGATCACATGCTAGATGCTAGCTTAGGTTATTTTATTAACCCTTTGGTGAATGTAAGTTTAGCAATGATATTTCTAGGCGAGCGCCTACGTAAGCTGCAATGGGCGGCGGTAGCGCTGGCAGCTACTGGCGTGATGATCCAGCTGATCTCATTTGGCTCAATCCCATTAGTGTCGCTAGGACTCGCTTGTTCTTTTGCTTTTTACGGTTTACTGCGTAAAAAGGTCAATGTTGACGCCAAAACAGGCCTATTAGTTGAAACCGCTATTTTATTGCCAGTTGCGTTGGTTTACCTGTTTAGCAACACAGGTGACTCACTAACTCACTTATTGGCTAATGATCTGCACCATAACTTACTCTTGGTGGCTGCCGGTATCATTACTACTGTGCCGCTATTGTGCTTTGCATCTGCCGCGGTACGCATTCCGTTTTCGATGCTAGGTTTCTTCCAATATATTGGCCCAAGTATCATGTTTATCTTGGCTGTCGCCTTATTTAACGAACCATTTGACGCAGAAAAAGGAATCACCTTTGCGTTTATTTGGGCGGCGCTGGTGCTTTTTACTTTAGATATGCTTTATAAGCGCAAAGCTAAAAAGTAGTGGGTTGATATAACTAAAAAGCGAACCAGAGGGTTCGCTTTTTTTGTTTATGATTAAGGTGCAATTTTTATTAATGTTTCAGGATTTTCTAAACTCAAAATCAACGGATAATTACGCGTGGTTGGCAGCAATACTAAGTTGTCATTACTTGTGGTTGCCACAAAGGCCTTTTGCTCATTGGCGAGTCGAAACCAACCTAACTGAAACCCTGGCATACCCACCCCATTGACTCTTAGATCGGGTTTTAGCTCAGGAGTCTGACTCCAATCCACTCGCTCAACCTTAGCCAACTCCACCTCAGTTCGTGGCAAACTAAAACCATAAAATGGCACGTCTAAGGTTACAGTGTCGCCGCTGATAATCAGTTCGGCGTCATTCACCTTATAAAACATCCAGCTAAACGCCAGCACCATAGGCAACAACACACCTATTGCCACCGCTTTACTCACTTTGGGCATGTTCTTTAAATAAATGAAAACACCTAAGCCAATAAGAATTACGAGTAAAACGATAAAGCTCCAATGCCCTGTAGAGCTCAGTGGAGCAAGCTGATAAACCTGAGTCATAGCAGCGCCTTTAATGCTGGAAATTAACGGCTATTGTTGCATGACGACATAATGTGTCAATAAGCGCCTTTAAAACTATCTCTATAGATCTAAAGCTAAAATCTTAGATTTACGTTGGTAGTTGTACAGCTGCTTTTTCTTTTCCGGTAACTCATCCACCTCAACCATGTTGAAACCATGCTCAAGGAACCAATGAATGCTGCGAGTTGTTAAGGCAAATAAACGGGTATAACCGCGCACGCGTGCCTGACCAATAATGTTTTGCAGTAGCAAGCTACCTCTGTCTGCATCACGGTATTCAGGATGCACCACCAAACAAGCAAACTCGCCGGCGTTATCTTCTTCAAATGGGTAAAAAGCGGCGCAACCAATCACTAGGGTGTCACGTTCAATCAGCATAAACTGCTCAATCTCCATCTCAAGCTGCTCGCGAGAACGTCTGACCAAAATCCCTTTTTGCTCTAATGGACGGATCAAATCTAAAATGCCGCCGATATCGCGAATGGATGCACGGCGCAAACGCTCTGCGCTTTCAGTTACGATTTGAGTACCAATACCATCACGAGAGAACAGCTCTTGCAGCAAGGCACCGTCATCCAGATAGCTGACAAAGTGACAACGACTCACTCCATTGCGGCAGGCATCAATACTTGCCTGCAAAAATGCTTTAGTGCCAACACAAACAGGGGTGTCTTCTGGAAGTGCATTAAGGATCTTTTGCGCATCAGTAGGCATCAACTCAGCAATCACCTGACCAGTCTCATCCAAAATACCTTTTTGCGAGCTAAAGCCAATCATCTTGTCGGCTTTAAGTTTAACGGCAATTTGAGTCGCGACTTCTTCAGCAGTTAAGTTAAAACTCTCGCCTGTCACAGAAGCAGCAACAGGTCCTAATAACACTATACCGCCGCTATCTAACTGACGCTTGAGTCCTTGGCTATCGACTCGGCGAACTTTGCCACTTAAACAGAAATCAACACCGTCTTCGACTCCCAATGGCTGAGCAATCACAAAGTTACCGCTTATTACATTGATTTGGGTGCCTTGCATGGGCGTATTGCTGAGGCTCATCGATAAACGTGCAGTAATATCTAACTGCAAGGCGCCCACCACTTGCTTAATCACTTTCAAAGCATCTTCTTCAGTGATCCTCACACCATTGTAATATTCGGCAGGCAGACTGTGTTGAGTTAAGGCTTCATCAATTTGCGGCCTAGCGCCGTGTACGAGAACGATTTTAATCCCAAGGCTATGCAGCAGTGCGATGTCGTTGATGATGGCGCGAAACTGTTGCTGCGCGAGTGCTTCACCGCCCAACATAACGACAAAGGTTTTGCCCCGGTGGGCATTAACATAGGAGGCCGAATGACGAAATCCATCAACAAGTTCAGTTGTGCGCACGCTAAAATCACCTTAACAATAGTTAGAGACTCATTTTGATCTAACGATCCTGTAAGCCCCAAATACTACTGAATTTAAATTCATTTAAAAAGCATTAATTGTCATTTTAGCGTTTTATTTTACACTGCATAACATTCAGCATAAACCTAAAGGAAAACCATTTAAAATCAGAATAAAAATGTCGTTTATAGCTAACAACAATTAAATTCATCAACAAATAAAAAGTAACCTCGCACTGGTAGATATGCAAATAAACTTAAAATATATGATCAAAATAGGTAGTGGCTGCTCGACGAGTACTTAGCGGTATTAAAGTAAGGGGCTTAATTAAATAGTTAAGTTGAAAGGGGAATTAGCGGTTTTGCTAAAAAACAGGCAAAAAAAAGCCTCTATAAATAGAGGCTTTTTCCAAGATGCTTAAACAAGTAATTACTTGATTTTAGCTTCTTTGTACATAACGTGCTGACGTACTACTGGATCAAATTTCTTGATTTCCATTTTTTCAGGCATGTTACGTTTGTTTTTTTCAGTCGTGTAGAAGTGACCAGTGTTAGCGCTAGAAACTAGCTTGATCTTCTCACGATTACCTTTAGCTTTAGCCATGGTTTATTACACCTTCTCGCCGCGGGCACGAAGTTCAGCAATAACAACTTCAATACCTTTCTTATCGATGATACGCATACCTTTAGTAGATACACGTAGCTGTACGAAACGCTTCTCGTCTTCTAACCAGAAACGGTGGTTCTGTAGGTTAGGTAAAAAACGACGACGCGTAGCATTCTTCGCGTGCGAACGGTTGTTACCAACCATTGGTCGCTTGCCAGTTACTTGGCATACTCTTGACATGTCAATCTCTCCAAAACAATATTTAACGCTCGAGCATTAATGCACCTCGAACACGGCCGTCGCCTGAGGCACACAACAGAGGGCGCATTTTATACAGGATCTAAAATCAAAGATCAAGGAATAGATTAATCAATCCATCCCCTTTCAGCGAAAGAAACTATCTCTCGATCGCCCACAACCATGTGATCCAGTAAGGAAACATCAATAGTTTGTAGGGCTTGTTTCAATCGCTCAGTAATTCGTCTATCGGCTGAACTTGGTTCTGCAATTCCAGATGGATGATTGTGACACACGATCACAGCCGCAGCCTTTTTTTCAAGCACCAGACTCACCACTTCACGTGGATAAACTGACGCTGAATTTATAGTACCTCTAAATAATTCAACGAATTGAATCACTCTGTGTTGACTATCTAAAAGTAAAATAGCGAACACTTCATAGGCACGATCAGACAATTGTCTCATTAAATAGTCCCGAGTTAAATCAGGATCAGATAAAATTTTTCCTCTTTGTAGGTTTTCTCTCGAAATTCTTGCCCCTAACTCCACTGCAGCCTGCATTTGCGCAAATTTTACCGGACCAATGCCATCCAACCGACAAACTTGCCTTTGAGACGCGCTAAGCAAGCTTCTAAGGCCACCAAATTCATTAATCATAACCTTTGCCAGCTCAACAGCACTTAAGCCTTTTAAACCCACTCTAAGTAACACAGCCAATAATTCTGCGTCAGATAATTGTTTTACGCCCTGACTCAATAATTTTTCTCGCGGCGCTTCGCCTTCGGGCCAATCCTTAATTGCCATCACAACCTCCTTGTTGTTTTGAGTATGGTCTAGATTTTCTGAAGTTGTTCATCACCATTAAATGGTTTGTGATATCTTAGGCCAACTTCTGCTGTGCGACCTATGGTTTGCTAGCAACGTGATTATCAACATAGAGTTTAAGTATGGGTCTCACTAACAAAAAAGTACTTTTGGGAATTGGTGGCGGCATTGCCGCTTATAAATCTGCTGATTTAGTGCGTAAATTAAAAGAGCGCGGCGCTGATGTGCGCGTTGTAATGAGTCAAAGTGCGCAAGAATTTATTACGCCACTCACTCTGCAAGCACTATCTGGCTACCCAGTTGCCACAGACCTACTTGATCCAACGGCCGAAGCGTCGATGGGGCATATCGAGCTTGCTCGCTGGGCCGATTTAGTCATTATCGCTCCAGCTACCGCTAATCTTATTGCTCGCGTCAACGCTGGCATGGCAGATGAACTCATTACGACTACCTGCTTAGCCACTGAAGCACCTGTAGTACTCTGCCCTGCAATGAACCAACAGATGTACCGTAATGCAGCGACTCAAGCCAACTTAAAGCAAGTTAGCGAGCGCGGCCTACATATTTGGGGTCCAGATTTAGGCTCACAGGCTTGTGGTGAAGTAGGCCCAGGTAGAATGCTTGAGCCTGTCGCTATTGCAGAAAAAGCGGTTGAGTTTTTTGGCCCTAAACTGCTGCAAGGTATGTCGGTGTTGTTAACCGCAGGGCCAACTCGTGAAGCAATTGACCCAGTGCGTTATATCTCGAACCACAGTTCAGGCAAAATGGGCTTTGCCTTGGCCAAAGCCGCAGCAGAAATGGGCGCCGAAGTGACTCTGGTTGCCGGGCCTGTAAACCTAGCAACCCCAAATGGTGTTACCCGCATCAACGTTGAGTCAGCTCAGCAAATGCTTGATGCAGTAATGCCGCAAGTTGAGCAACACCAAATTTTTATTGGCTGCGCCGCCGTGGCCGATTATCGCATTGCCGAAGTCGCAGAAAGCAAAATTAAAAAATCAGCCGAGCAGATGCAACTTGCGCTGGTTCGAAATCCTGATATCTTAGCCAGCGTTGCCAGCCATGCGCACCGACCATTTACCGTCGGATTTGCAGCTGAAACCAATGACGTAGAGCAATATGCTCGCGGTAAGTTGAGCCGTAAAAAGCTCGATATGATCGCCGCTAACGACGTATCAAATACCGATATTGGCTTTAACAGCGACACAAATGCATTAAGCGTGTTTTGGAGCGATGGTAGCACCGACTTACCCGCTGTTGATAAAGACACATTAGCTAAGCAATTGCTTACTTTAATCGCGAATAAAATAAAAAACTGATGAAAACACCAATCGAACTAAAAATCCTCGATTCACGGATCGGTACTGAATTTCCGCTACCTGCTTATGCAACAACAGGTAGTGCAGGTATGGACTTGCGCGCCATTACCGATACTCAGCTAACGATTCAACCAGGCGAAACAGTACTGATCCCAACAGGGATTGCTATTCACGTTGCCGACCCAAGTTTGGCTGCTGTTATTTTACCGCGTTCAGGCCTTGGTCATAAGCACGGTATTGTACTGGGTAACCTCGTTGGTCTAATCGATTCTGACTATCAAGGACCACTGATGGTATCTTGCTGGAACCGTGGTACAGAGCCTTTTACAATCGAAATTGGTGACAGACTCGCACAACTGGTTTTTGTGCCTGTGGTTCAAGCTGAATTTAAACTAGTCGATGAGTTTAACCAGTCAGATCGCGGTCAAGGTGGATTTGGCCACTCAGGAACCAAATAACCGATTTTAGCGACTATCGCGTAATCATTTTAAATGGATAGCACGGAGCAACGTTTCCTTGCCGTCTCGCTCAGTAGTAATCGAGTGAAGGACAGATAAATGGCTGCAAGCCCAAAAATAAATCGTCGTGAGCACATTCTTCAATGCTTAGCGACAATGCTAGAAACCAGTCCAGGACAAAGGATCACCACCGCCAAACTTGCCGCTGAAGTCGGCGTATCAGAAGCGGCGCTTTATCGCCACTTTCCGAGCAAAGCACGAATGTTTGAAGGGCTTATCGAGTTTATCGAAGAGTCGCTATTATCGCGTATCAATTTAATCATGGACGAAGAAAAAGACACCATGAAGCGCTGCCAGCAATTACTGCAATTATTGTTAGTATTTGCCGAGCGTAATCCAGGGATTTCACGCGTACTAAACGGTGATGCACTGCTGGGTGAAAACGAGCGCCTACGCAGCCGCATTAGTCAGTTATTTGCCAAGATTGAAACTCATCTAAAGCAAATTTTACGCGAAAAAAGCCTACGTGAAGGTAAAGCGTTCAATCTCGATGAAGCGGTATTAGCCAACCTACTACTAGCTGTTGCAGAAGGTCGAATCGCCCAGTTTGTCCGTAGCGAATTTAAGCTAAAGCCGACTAAGCACTTTAACGAGCAATGGACTTTCATCCAGCAACAACTGCTACAAAGCTAAAACCTCTTTAAAAATGGCAGCAAATTAAACATGCTGCCATTTTGCTCTTCTGCTATTGCCTCACTGCAACTTTTAACTTACATTCCTAGCGTCACAATACTCTAACAATTGTTTCCACAAGGAAGTTGTATGAAACTCATCAAAGCTATTGGCCTAGTATTGCTTGCTTGGCTAAGCAGCACTGCATCTGCAACAACAGATAGCGCTGCACATCTATTCAGCCGCTCCGCGGAATTCTCCCAAGTAAAAATATCTCCTGCAGGTGACTATTTAAGCGCAATCACCAGTAAAGATGGCAAAAACATGCTGCTAATTTTAGATGCTGCCACTAAAAAAGCTGTTCATGTGGTTTTTTTCGATGGCAATGCCCAAGTGGGCCACTATGAATGGGTCAATGACGAACGAGTCGTGCTACAAAAAGAATACCTAAAAGGCTGGAGCGACCACCCGCTTTACTATGGAGAACTGATGGCGGTAAACGCTGATGGCTCTAAAGAAACATACCTATTTGGTTATCAAGGTGGGCAACAAGTAGGCTCAAGTATCAAAAGAAACACCGCAATTAGAGCAACCGCCTATATTTTAGATCCTATGCCTGAAAACGATCGTTTTATGCTAGTACAAGCACTACCATGGGGTAATGGCGGAAGTAACATGGCAGAAAACACCCAAAAAGTTTATCGCGTTGATGTTTATAAAGGTAAACGTAGAAAAGTTGCTGGCGCGCCTATCCCTTACGCCAACTTTCTCACTGACCATGATGGTAATGTGCGCTTTGTAAGTGGTACCCGTGACTACGTAAATACTGAGCTTTTCTACCGAGAAGACCGCGAATGGGTAAATACTGACAAACTAAACCTCAATCTAAATGCAATGACCCCAATAGCATTTAGTGACGATAAAAACAGTGTTTACGTCACCGCTAACGAGTCTGGTAAGCCGTCAGGTGTTTATCTAATCAACATCAAAACTGGCGATAAAAAACTTGTAAGCCAAGATAAAGTTGTTAATCCAAGCAATGTTTGGATTAACCAAACCACCAAAAAGCTTTATGCCGTTGAATATGAAAATGGTTACCCAGAATATGAGTTCGTGGCGCCTAAAGATCCATCCGCAATATATGTAAAACAGTTATTAGGCGCACTGCCCGGGTACCAAATTCACTTGGTAAGCCAAACAGTCGATGCCAACAAAATGATCATTAAGGCCTTTAACGATAGAACTCCTGGCAAGTATTACCTTTTCGATACAGAAAAATTAAACCTAGAGTTTCTTGTATCTCAAAAGAGCTGGATCGACTCAAATAAGATGGCTGAGATTAAGCCCATTAGCTTTACCAGCCGAGACGGGCTGGAGATCCATGGCTATTTAACCCTACCCCATGGTAAAGAAGCAAAAGACTTACCTTTAGTGGTTAACCCACATGGAGGCCCACATGGTCCGAGAGATTGGTGGGGGTTTGATCCACAAAATCAGATGATTGCTAGCCAAGGCGCTGCCGTGCTGCAAGTTAACTTTAGAGGATCTGGCGGCTATGGCACTGCATTTGAAAACGCAGGGCACCAAAAATGGGGCACTGAAATCCAGTACGACATTATTGATGCCACTAAATACGTTATCGACCAAGGCATTGCTGACAAAGACCGCATATGCATTGTAGGCGGTAGCTTTGGTGGCTACTCTGCAATTCAAAGCGCCACAATCGAGCCTGATTTGTTTAAATGTGCCCTGGGCTTTGCTGGCGTTTACGACCTGAAACTCATGTTTGATGAGGGCGATGTACAAGGCCGTAGAGCAGGTAAACGCTATCTTCAAGAAGTACTAGGAGAAGATGAAGCTGTACTTAAAGCCATGTCGCCAACTCATAATATCGACAAGCTCAAAGCAAACATTATGTTGGTTCATGGTGGAGAGGATGAACGTGCCCCTATCGAACAATTTGAAGCACTTGAAGAAGCACTAGAAAAGCATAAGTACCCGTTTAAAAAGCTGGTAATGGACGATGAAGGTCACGGCTTTTACGACGATGCCCATAGAGCTAAGTACTACAATGAAATGCTCAGTTTCCTAGAAACCAACCTTAAGCTGTAATCCCAAAAACAGAAAAACCGACTAGTTTAGTCGGTTTTTCTTATCTTCAATGCGCTTTTCGGTGTATATTTACAGCAAATAGCGGTATCCTCCCGTCCTCTCTAAATACAATGCTAATAGTTACCAATCTAACTTTTTATATTTACGAGATTACTGAGTCTCCCAATGAGACTGACGGCCCTAGTACACAGGATACGAATATCACCACTCATTCTTTATGGTGAAGGAGGAACTTATGACATCAAAAGAAGCAATCCTCAGTGAATCTGCTCAAATCGTAAAGTCTGCACTTATCGAGCGCGGCCTTGAAACGCCAATGCTACCTAATGAGCTAAGCCCAGAAGTGCGTAAAGACAAGATTGAACACCATATGCGTGAAATCTTGACCTTAATGTCACTAGACTTAAGCGACGACAGCCTAGCGGATACTCCACGCCGTATCGCCAAAATGTATGTCGATGAAATATTCTCAGGCCTAGACTACGCTAACTTTCCCAAGATCACCGTTATCGAGAACAAGATGGGCTTTGATGAAATGGTTAAGGTTAACGATATTAGCTTAACCAGTACCTGTGAGCATCACTTAGTGACTATCGATGGTGTAGCTACCGTGGCTTACCTGCCACGTAAAAACATTATTGGCCTATCCAAGATTAACCGTATTGTGCGTTTTTTTGCCCAGCGCCCACAGGTGCAAGAGCGCTTGACTCAGCAAGTGCTAGTCGCGCTGCAAGCGTTATTAGGCACTAAAGATGTTGCAGTTAAGATGGACGCTGTACATTACTGCGTAAAATCACGTGGCGTGATGGACTCAACCAGTTCAACCACCACCACAGCACTGGGCGGCATCTTTAAGTCGAACCCAGCGACCAGAGCTGAATTCCTCAGTAACTAAAAGTTAAGTAACTAAGGTAAAAAACCGAAAACGGAACACTCGCAGGCTCGTTCACTGATAACGGAACGGCCTTAGGCCTTACGGTAAAAATCATAAAAAATGCCGCGATTACATTTAACTGTAATCGCGGCATTTATCTTTTCCGCTATCCGAAAGCATAGCGCTCCGTTTTCCGTGAGCGCAGCGTTCCGTTATCCGTGAGCGTAGCGTTCCGTCATCCTAAAAACCTTAAATCCCGTATTGGTCGCGGTAAGCGCTTACCGTTGCAAGCTCTGCTTCCATACCTGACTTTTCAGACAAGTAGTTAATCAAGTCTTCAAGCTTGATGATAGACACGATGTCACAGCCAAAATCGCGTTCAACTTCTTGAATCGCAGAAAGCTCGCCCTTGCCCTTCTCTTGGCGGTCCAATGCAATCAATACACCAGCCAAAGCTGCTTTATGTGCTTCAATGATCTCCATTGACTCACGAATCGCAGTACCTGCGGTGATCACGTCATCAACTAGCATTACGCGGCCTTGCAGCTCGCTACCCACTAGGCTGCCACCTTCTCCGTGATCTTTCTTCTCTTTACGGTTAAAGCAGTAAGGCATATCGATATCGTGGTGATCGCACAGTGCTACCGCAGTAGTGGTTGCGATTGGAATACCCTTGTATGCAGGGCCAAATAGCAAGTCATACTCAATACCAGAGTCAACCAGCGCCGCAGCATAAAAACGACCTAGACGCGCTAAATCACGGCCAGTATTAAACAGGCCAGCGTTAAAGAAATAAGGGCTAGTGCGGCCTGACTTTAACGTAAATTCGCCAAATCGAAGTACCTGACGTTCTAGGGCAAATTCAATAAACTCACGTTGATAGGCTTTCACAATCTCTCCTTAAAAATGTAGGGGTAATACTTTGTGTATTATTTAGTACTATTAGGTTTTCTTTACTTACAAAAAGGACCCCGTAGGGCCCTAATAACAAAAACAATAATTAGCTTAAAGCAGCTTTCTGCGTATCAACGATTTCGCGAATACCGTGCTTAGCCAAATCAAGTAGGCTCAATAGCTCTTCATGGCTAAATGGCTCACCTTCTGCAGTACCTTGGATTTCGATGATCTTACCGGTCTCAGTCATTACCACGTTCATGTCAGTTTCTGCAGCGCTATCTTCGATATATTCTAAATCGCAGATAGGCTCGCCTTTATAAATACCAACACTTACCGCAGCAATCAGGAACTTAAGTGGGTTAGTCTTTAAAATACCTTTACCACGAGCCCAGTTTAGCGCGTCAACTAACGCAACACAGGCGCCAGTAATCGCAGCAGTACGGGTGCCACCGTCAGCTTGAATCACGTCACAGTCGATAACGATAGTGTTTTCGCCTAGTAGCTTCATGTCTACAGCAGCGCGTAGTGAACGGCCGATTAGACGCTGAATCTCTTGCGTACGACCAGACTGCTTACCGCGAGCGGCTTCACGCTGCATACGGCTATGAGTAGAACGTGGCAGCATGCCATATTCAGCAGTTACCCAACCTTGGCCTTGGCCTTTAAGGAAACGCGGTACGCCTTCTTCAAAACTAGCGGTACACAGTACTTTGGTGTCACCAAATTCTACTAAAACCGAACCTTCGGCATGAGCAGTAAACTGGCGAGTAATAGTCACAGGGCGAGACTGTGCTGGAGTTCTGTTGCTTGGGCGCATGATGAATTCCTGTAATTAAGGGCATGGGGTAATTTGGCTGCATATTATAGGGATATGTGCGCCACTATGCTATCTGAATCCGTAAACTCAGCAGAAAACTGCCTTCTGATTTTGCGCATAAGCTCGCAATAACCGCAATCGATGAATAAAAGCCTACAACAGCGCCTTGTCATCACGCCTGCATGAGCAAAATTAGCACTAAAGCCTGCACCTTAAATTTGTTTGGGTATATAATCACAATTCACTTAGACGAATCACACTGGAAATCATCAATGATCCAAAGCATGACAGCCTACGCTCGCATTGAGCACAAAGCAGATTGGGGCACAGCCTCTTGGGAAATCCGTTCAGTTAACCAGCGCTACCTAGAAACTTACCTGCGCCTACCAGAACATTTCCGCAGCTTGGAGCCTGTTCTTAGAGATCGTCTACGTAAACGCTTAAACCGCGGTAAAGTTGAAGTAAACCTTCGCTATGACCTAAACGAGAAGAGCGACAGCGAGTTACAGTTAAACCAAGATCTAGCTAAGCAAATTATCAATGCCGCTAACTGGGTGAAGAACGAAGCAGGCCAAGGCGAGCTAAACGTAGTTGACGTACTGCGCTGGCCAGGTGTGATGTCAGGCTCAGAGCAAGACATGGACGCACTAGGCAAAGAGTTGTTAGTGGCTTTTGATGCGGCAATCGATCAGTTTATCGAAGCCCGTGGCCGTGAAGGTGATGCAATCAATACCATGCTACAAACTCGCTTAGACCAAATCGTTGAGCAAGTCGCGGTTGTACGTGGCCACATGCCAACCGTTATGCAATGGCAGCGTGACAAGCTAACTAACCGTTTAGCTGAAATAACCGGTGAACTTGACCCTGCTCGCATGGAGCAAGAGATGGTATTGCTAGCGCAAAAGATGGACGTTGCCGAAGAGATGGACCGTCTTGACGCCCACGTAGCAGAAACGCGCCGTATTCTTAAGAAAGGTGGCGCACAAGGTCGCCGTCTAGACTTTATGATGCAAGAGTTTAACCGTGAGTCAAACACCCTAGCGTCTAAGTCAATCAGCGCAGAAGTTACCGCTGCAGCGGTTGAACTAAAAGTATTGATTGAGCAGATGCGTGAACAGATCCAGAACGTGGAGTAAGTCTCTATCGATTTGAATTAGTGTTTTAAGCCCAGTTTATCGCTGGGCTTTTGTTTGCCTTTAGTATGTCGTTATGGATGTAAGCTCAACATATGTCGATACTATTTACATATGCACTCAGCACTCGTAGTTTATGTCGATAAAACCTGATTTTATCGACATAAAGCTAACGAACCTGAAACTCTGGTGATAACGTTTGCCAATGACTTTGCAAAGCTTCTTTATGCTCATCTAGCATAGGCAGTGCTTCGAGCATCTCTGGCCACATAGAGCGAGCCTTCACTATCGTATCGAGAAGATGTGGTTTAATTGCCACCCATGGAACACCTACCGTATTTGACCACTTCTCAAAATGCTGCAACGTTATTTCATACCACTGTTTAGACTTGGCCATATTCAAAGCAAGGCTGTCATCTTGTATGTAAGGAGCAGTGAACACCACATCATAAAGCGGTGACAAACGAGGAGTGCGCTGATCTTGGTAGATGATGGTCCAATTCTTAAGGTGAGCATCACCATTACCTAACAGTATATTAATCAGTAATCTTCTCGCCATTTGCTGTACATCACCCAAGCGATCATAACTTGTACGGAATAGTACCTGCCCTAATTGTTCATAGTTAACTTTCTGATATTTATCTGTAGGATATAGGCCAAAGATTTGAGCAAAGTCTTCAGTATGCACTCGGCCTTCATGAGTACGATCAAAACGTTTTATACCATAAGCATAGGTTTCATCGGGGAGTCTGATATTTGGTAATCCCTCCAACTCATTGAGTTTGATTAAGCGTATATCTGGGATTTTTGCGCCTGCCGCTTCGGCCAACTTCATACAGGTATATTCATTGACAGACACACCTTTATGCACTGTTGAAGGCGTTTTAATAATCCACATATCTTCAGAAATTTCCTGATCAATGTGATAGCGACCATCTACATGAGAAGATGAGAATTTCATCTGTACACCAGCAAGCGAAAATTTAGTATCTGCATGTTTAACGTTAATCTGCTGTGGTTCGGTCACTAAACGTTGTTCTAACGCCCAAACTGGCATATTACCTGCTCTGATAGGCGTCGCCACCAATGCACCAGGCAAATTAGTCCCCAAATAGGCCAAAATTGAGAACTCGTTATTTACGTGACATTGAAGCGCTTTCGCCACAATATCCCTTAAGATCCCTTCTGGTAATAAATTAGATAATACAGGGGGTATTTTGTCACTGCGGATTTGAGGCTTAGAGAAATAACTAGGATCTTGAAGCTGTCTAAGTGTAAGCACAGGTCTTTCATGCTTGGGCATTGCAATATATTCAGGGTTAAAACTAAGTATGTTCTTCCCGCCAGCATAATGAGCAACAACGCCAATATCGATACCGTGTAGCTGAATATTCAATCCTTCTACTTGCTCTATTTGTTTGCTCATTTCTGATCCTCTGATCCAAACCAAAACCCTAAATCATCCGAATCATCTTCTAGCGATTCAACACAGGCATCACTTGAAGCGACTTCTAAGCTAGGTTGATCAATATTGCTTCCCTTAGAGGTAATAGATAATTCCATATTTAAGCCATCTAGAACACGTAATAGAGTAGACAACTTCATATCGCTACCTGCTTCGATACGCTGATATTGCTGCTGCTTCATACCGATACGCATATACATATCTTTTTGTTCCATCTGGAGCTGTTTACGTCGAGATGAAAGTAGTTTGGAAATTTGCTCAATCGTCATCACACCCAACCTCAAACAATAGAAAAGTTGTACACAAACCTATAAACAACATATTAGTTGTAAAACCAGCTATAAACAACTTATCTGATGTATCAAGCCGAAAATACAACTTAATAGTTGTAAACGGGCTTAAAGGATCGATAGTCAGAGCTCATAAACTTTGACTAGGTCAATTATGAAATGAAGCAAGTGATCCTTCACAGATAAACCTAGTGGGGACGGTATCGGTGGATAAAACTAAAATGGATCTTCATAATACAAAGTAACTCTCCAATAAGTGACAAGCTAGTAAAACCATATATTTATTAGATGCTTAATTTTTCAAATTCTGCTTTTCAAAAAGTGCACCTTGCTACCCTTTTAAAGAGCGTAACCGTACACTTTCGCTAAATGTGTACGATCATGCACTTTTAGGTAAAACAGCTGCCACCCGCGCCAATAGTGTAGGTTGTTACACTTTCACCTTGATTCATGACATACAAAGCACTAAAGTAACCATAAGTACACTTTTAATGGCGGTACCATGGTCACTCAACTCGATCCAAGCACCTTAGGCAAACTAATCAAAGACCGCCGAAAGGCCGCTAACATGACTCAGGAAGTCGCCGCATCATTCTGTGGTGTTACCAAGAAGACCTTGATCAGAGTCGAAAAAGGTGAAGATGTATACTTTTCAACTATCATCAAAATCCTCAGTGGCCTTGGTATAAAGCTGACCGTCGATACTCCTAATAGCGAAAACAACTTAGGGGACAGCAATGAGTGGTTCTAATTTTCACACTCTGGACCAAATCGTTGAGCAAGTGGCTATCGTGCGTGAGCACATGCCACAAGTGATGCAGTGGCAGCGTGACAAGCTAACCAACCGTTTAGCCGAAATTACCGGTGAACTTGACCCTGCTCGTATGGAGCAAGAGATGGTGTTGCTAGCGCAGAAGATGGACGTTGCCGAAGAGATGGATCGTCTTGACGCCCACGTAGCTGAAACCCGCCGCATTCTTAAGAAAGGTGGCGCACAAGGTCGCCGTCTAGACTTTATGATGCAAGAGTTTAACCGTGAGTCAAACACCCTAGCGTCTAAGTCAATCAGCGCCGAAGTCACTGCTGCAGCGGTAGAACTAAAAGTATTGATTGAGCAAATGCGTGAGCAAATTCAGAACGTAGAGTAGCTTTTTGCGTTTATAGAAGTCGCTGTAAAAGACAAGCAGCAAAATATAAGGAAGCCCAGCTAAATGCTGGGCTTTTTGTTGGCTGTGATTCAGTATTTTAAGTTCAGGTGATTAGTTTTAACGTCACTACTTATTTCTATTAATCAATTCAGTTATTCTTAGCTAACTTCAAATAATCAAAGCACTTTTAATGAATCAAACCGGCATATACGAGCAACTGATAACTCAGTTAGTCGAACAGAAATTAGATCGAAAAGCTTTCTATGTTGGCGAACGTTCATTGGAAAATGGTGAAGCCGCCTCTTGGCTTTCTCGCTTTTTGACAAGAATAATCGAAATAGCGATAGACTCTGTTCCTAATGGTAATGATCGCGTTTTTGAGCAAATAAGTTTAGCCAATAAAGTCATTGAATGGCTTAGTGCTAACATTGGTGATAGTGAGCTCATCACCGAAAATCTGATTGATAGCCAAGGCAAGATCCTGACTGCATTGCTCGACAAGCAAAACCCAATATCCTCAGATTTGCCAAAGTATATTGAAGGCGTTATGCCGCTAACAGGACTCACTCAGAGCGAGTTATTTTGTGGAAGTAATGCAGGCGTATCTCTTGAAACTGAGATTAAACGTGAAATCCAGTCATCTGATAAGATCTATTGGCTAGTCTCATTTATCAAATGGGCTGGGATCAGGATCTTTAAAAAAGAACTTGAAGAATTTACTCGCAGCGGTAAACAGCTAAAGATTATCACCACCTCCTATATGGGCGCGACAGATGCTAAAGCTGTTGAGTTTTTGGCAGCTTTGCCAAATACGCAAGTGAAGCTGAGCTACAACACCAATAGAGAACGCTTACACGCAAAATCCTATTTATTTATGCGTAACTCGAGCTTTCATACTGGTTATATCGGTTCATCTAACCTGTCACATTCTGCCTTAACTAGTGGGCTAGAGTGGAACTTAAAGATCACATCGCAAGAGATCCCGCATATTATTGAAAAGTCTCTCAGTACATTTGAAACCTACTGGGAGTCACCAGATTTTGAATATTTTGATGGTAAAACCCAAAGCAAAGAGCGCTTAGTTAACGCCTTGCAAGAAGCCAGAGGCACTTACGATACATCCGCACAAAGCTTTTATTTTGATATAAAACCTCACTCACATCAGCGAGCTATTTTAGAAAAACTAAAAGTAGAACGTGAGCTACACGGTAGGTATCGAAACCTTGTCGTTGCAGCGACAGGTACAGGCAAAACGATTATCTCAGCATTTGATTTCGCTGAATTTTATGCAGAGAATCCTGAGGCTAAGTTTTTATTTTTAGCGCATAGAGAGGAAATCTTAAAACAAGCGAGAAGTGCATATCGCGGTGTGTTAAAAAACAACCAATTTGGCGAATTGCTCGTAGGACAAAATAAACCACAAAGGTTTAATCAGTTGTTTGCATCTATCCAAAGCTTAAACAATCAGCTAGCGACCATTCAATTAACCGAAGGGTACTTTGATTACATTGTTATCGATGAAGTCCATCACGTTGCAGCAAACAGTTATCGAGCTATTCTAAAACACTTTACGCCACAAGTTTTACTCGGTTTAACAGCCACACCAGAACGCCATGATGGCGCTGATATTCTTAAAGACTTTTGTAATGTCATTGCAGCTGAAATCAGGTTACCAGAAGCTATTAATCAACGTCATTTATCACCGTTCCAATACTTCGCAATTGATGATGACACCGATCTCAAAAAGGTTTCATGGGCAAAAGGCCGTTATGATGTCGCCGAACTAACTAAACTCTACACACACAATGACCAAAGAGTCTTGCGAATACTGCAAAGCTTAGAAGAGATCATTACAGACATATCGCAGATGCGCGCATTGGCGTTTTGCGTAAGTAAAGATCACGCTAAATTCATGGCGCAAAAGTTCACTTTAAGCAATATCCCTTGCGGCGTACTCACCAGTGACAATTCAAAAGAACGAGACATTCAGCTGCAACGTTTGAAATCAAAAGAAATTAACGTGCTGTTTGTGGTTGATATATTCAACGAAGGTGTCGATATTCCGGAGCTAGACACATTACTGTTTTTAAGACCAACAGAAAGTCTGACTATCTTTCTTCAACAATTAGGTCGCGGTTTACGACTGACTAAAGATAAAGAGTGCTGTACCGTCATTGATTTCGTTGGTAACTCTCGTCCTGAGTATGACTTTTCGCATAAGTTTAGAGCGCTTATCGGCAAAACCAACCAATCTATTTCAAAGGAGATCAAACAAGGGTTTCCACATTTACCTTTGGGCTGCCGAATAGAGCTGCAAGAAAAAACGCAACAAATGATTTTAAGGAACATATCGCTAGCAACCTTAAACAAAAACAGACTGCTGGGCTTAATTTCAAATTACTCTAACGTGACAGATTTACCTCTTACGCTAGCAAACTTTCTGCATATCTATCCTGACTTGTCATTAGAGGATATCTATAAAGTAAAAGTAGGTAAGTTTGGTGGTTGGCGAGCACTTGTAGAAACAAGCCGCAGTAAAGAAATACAGCAGAACCAGTTAGACATTTATGCCGCTTACTATCGTGCAATCAACAATCGCTTATTAAGCTGCACTTCTATCTCTTATTTGCTGTTCATCAAAGCATTATGTGGCAGTAACTTCTCATTGCCAACTCAAGCTTTTATTGGGTCTGATGCAGAACAACACCGTCCAGTTTTTTCGACCATGTGTCATTATGATTTTTGGGATAAAACGGGTAAGCAAGCCGGATTTGATACCATTGAGCAAAGTTTACTTGCGCTAAAACATAACAAACTACAAGACGAGCTTAATGACGTTATTTCACTGCTTATTGAACGCTTAGCCACACAAGAATTTAAGATGCCTGCCGTAGGTAATATTGTGGTGGATGGCTCTCCGTTAAAGATGCATGTACGTTACCCTAAGGAACATATATTGGTGGCGTTTGGTGATAGTACATTTGATAAGAAATCATCCAGTAGAGAAGGTGTACTTAATATTGCAGGTGCCAATACTGAACTGCTGTTTGTTACCTTAGATAAATGCGAAAAGCAGTTTTCAGCAACAACCATGTACCATGACTACGCGATCAGTCCCACGCTATTTCATTGGCAAACCCAGAATAGTGCCAAGCCAACCTCTGGTAGAGGGTTAGGTTATATAACGCAGCAAGAAAACAACAAGACGTTCATCTTATTTGTTAGAGAACAAGCTAAAGATGAATATGGGAAAACCATGGGATTTGTCAATTTTGGTCCAGTAGACTTTGTTAAGTATGAAGGCTCTCAACCAATGAATATTACATGGAAGCTAAAACAAGCTATGCCTGCATATATGTGGCATGACACCGCTAAACTAGCTGTTGGCTGATAGGTAGCTTTGCTAAACACACCACCAGCCTATTCCCAATGATAAAATGAGTGGCCCTTTCTCAAAGTAGAAGTGCGCCACTCGCTCATCTTAGCAAGCGAAAAGCCTCCTTTTTTGACAATTTCAGAGCCCCTTCAAGCCGCGGATTCCTCACTTTCCACAGTCAACTCTGTCCTACTCAGCTTTAATTCGCCCCACTAACTAACCTGTTTTTTTAAACACTGTTTTCTAATTTAAAATCATTGCCCGACATCGTGAGCTCAACAAATGAACACCTTTTGAAATTCCCTTACAAAATAAGTGGTTACAACAGCAAAAAATCAACTACTCAAGCCAGTAATTGTGCGTTTTATAGGCCACCGAAACCGCAACAAGTATTTTACTTTTCATTTCGTTGTTTAGCCTAAATCTCGTTGCTACCATCCGCGCACTTTCCATTTGAAGTTATTTGTCATGCCAACTTGCGAGTAGCCAACAGCTGAAAAGTTAGACCCTGAACACGTAAACTCTGAACAGTCACACAATGAAAAGTTACCCTCAAAAATGCTAAATCCTATCTTAGTTCAAGGCGCGATGGACGTTGAAGTTGAAACGCTTGTTGCCGCCCTTAATGATGTACAACAACAAACATTTGGTTCGTGGACGTTCTGGCAAGGCCTATTAGATGGCTACCCAGTTGTGGTGTCGCGTACCGAGATTGGTTTGGCTAACGCCGCCGCATCTACCACCCTTGGTATTGCGCACTTCCAGCCAAGAGCTATCATCAATCAGGGCACTTCTGGTGGCCACGATCCTAAGCTTTACCGCTCAGATATCGTGATTGGTGAAACCAGCTTTAACATGGGCGCTTACAAGATTGAGTTCGTGGAAAAAGGCCAAGGTATACACCCTACTACTTGGCAAAACTTCGATATGCCAATGTACCTGCGCGAAAACGGTGTTGTAGTTGAACACAATCACTTTAAAGCTGACCCAAAACTTGTTGAAGTCGCCCTATCGCAAGCAAGCAGCTACAACCACGGCAAAGTGGTTGTGGGTCGAATTGGTAGCTGTGACGAATGGAACCGCGAAGTTGACCGCATTAACTGGTTCCACGAAACCATGGGCACTTCAGTTGAAGAGATGGAAACCTCAGCGGCTGCGCAAGTTGCCGAAGCTTACAAACTACCTTTTGTGAGCATTCGCGTACTGTCTAATACCGACCAACATAAGCAAGACTTTGAGCCGCAAACGGCGATTGATTGTCAGGTTTATGTGCTTGATGTCATCAAGGCATTAATTAAGACCTTTTAAAGCCAGTTAAAACGAATCTGCGACGGGAAAAACTAGCGTATTCCCGCCCGCTTTCGCTCGCTTTAAAAACGCTAATTTAACGCTTCATTGTTATAAAAAATGCTTTAAAGAATGCTTTAAACATTGCCCTAAACATCGGGGAGAACATTAGCCTCCCCTTTACATCAACTTAGATAGTAATAGACAAAACAAATGCAAATTTTAATCAGTATTGTTGGCATCATCACCCTACTTGCAGTGGCTTTTCTAGCTTCAGAAAACCGTAAAGCCATTAACTACCGCACGGTTGGTTTGGCGTTTTTACTGCAGTTAATTATGGGTGCGTTTGTCATCTATTCATCGTTTGGCCAAGCCGTTATCTTTAATATGGCTGAAGCGGTTTCAACCGTGATTGGTTATAGCAACCAAGGTATGTCGTTCATGTTCGGCGGCCTAGTTAGCGACAAAATGTATGAGCTATTTGGCGCTGGCGGCTTTGTGCTTGCCTTTAAAGTGCTACCAATTATTGTGTTTTTCTCAGCAATTTCGGCGGTGCTGTACTACCTAGGCATCATGCAGTGGGTGGTTCGCATTGTGGGTGGCGCACTGCAAAAAATCCTGAATACCAGCAAAGCAGAATCTATGTCTGCCAGTGCTAACATCTTCTTAGGTGTGACTGAAGCGCCACTACTAATTAAGCCTTATATGCCGAAAATGACTCGTGCTGAATTGTTTGCGGTAATGTGTGGTGGCTTGGCATCGATTGCCGGCACTATGCTAGCGGGTTACGCTCAGCTCGGCATTAAGATGGAGTACCTGTTAGCAGCCTCGTTTATGGCGGCGCCAGGTGGTCTACTGTTTGCTAAGTTGTTGATCCCACAAACTGAAAAAGTAGAGGATGAGAGCTTAGCGGTAGTTGAAGAAAATCCACCAGCTAACATTATTGATGCGGCAACAACCGGTACCATGAACGGTTTATCACTCGCCATGGCTGTAGGCGCCATGCTATTTGCCTTTGTCAGCTTAGTGGCGCTAATGAACGGCATGTTAGGTGGCATTGGTAATTGGTTTGGTTTTGATGGCCTAAGCTTACAGTTAATCCTTGGCTATCTGTTCGCCCCTGTTGCATGGTTGATGGGTGTGGCGTGGGATGAAGCGCTACTTGCGGGTTCGTTCATCGGCCAGAAGATTGTCATCAACGAGTTCTTTGCTTATATCAACCTAGCACCTTATCTAAGCGGCGACATGATTGTTGAATCTACAGGCTTGCCGATGTCTGAGCGCACTCAAGTGATTTTATCATTCGCACTGTGTGGCTTTGCTAACTTAGGTACGGTAGCGATTGCGATTGCTGGTATTGGTGGTTTAGTGCCAGAGCGCCGCTCTGAAATTGCATCACTAGGTTTAAAAGCATTATTCGCTGGTATCTTGTCGAACCTAATGGCAGCAACCATTGCCGGTTTGTTTATGAGCCTTGTTTAAGTAGCCCATTTTTAGCGGCTAGTTAGCAAACAGGCCCATATGGCGTAACGTCATATGGGCCTGTTTTGTTTTACACGCTATAGCGTGTAACGTTCATGACGTTAAAAAACGAGAGTAATTAATCCGTCTTCACTAAATCACTTTTCGCTAAATCAGTACGGAACATCGGGGTGATGTTAGCTCTTGCTTGCTCGGCGGCGGTTTCAGGGTTGCCTGCACAGATAGCTTGCACTAAGGCCTGATGGCTTGAGGCGCTGTCAGACAAGTCGTAATCTTGGTGAGTAATGGCAATGTAAGCCTGCAGTGGATATAAGATCTGCTTATATTGATTGAGCATGCGTTCACTGCCGCAGATCTCAATGATCAGCTGATGTAATTGCCAGTCCATTTCACTGATGCGGCGGGTGTCATCACCATGCTGTAAACACAACAGTTGATACTCTTGAAAGAAGTCCGCTAAGCGGCGCTTATCATCGCTGCTGGCCCACTTAGCAGCCATCGCGGCGGCTTCACTTTCTAGCGCAACACGTAAATGATACAGCTCCCATAAATCTTGCTCATTTATCTCAACCACTTGCCAGCCCGAATAGGGCTTTTGAATCACTAGCCCCTCATTGACTAGCGAGTTTAGCGCCATACGCACCGTGCTGCGCGACAGCTCTAGCTGCTTGGCTAACGCACTCTCCACCAGCTTTTCGCCGAGTTTGATATGGCCTTCCAATATATGCGTGCGCAGATAACGAATGGCCTGCGACTCCAAACTTTCTTTAATGATTTTCATATCGTTTACTGATGGCTCAAATAGTGCGTAGGTATCATGTTAAGTAACCAAACAAGTGAAATAAACTCGACTAATGTCGGAGCTACTCCAGCATGGCTTGGTGAACAAACTGAATAAAGCTATGGGCTTGTGGCGATAACGGCTTATTTTTACGAGTCAAAATATAATATGCCCGCTGATGGCGCACTTTTAACTCAGGAAACGGCATCACCAAACGACCATCGGCAAGCTCTTCTTGGATCTGCTGATGGGCACACACTGCCACACCTAAGCCACTCATGGCCAGCGACATCACCACTTGGCTTTCACTGGCGTAATGGCACTTTTGCAGCTCTAGCTTGGCCACTGGATAATAATTTAGCCAATAGCGCCAGTCGAAGTTGTCTCGGTCATGAATAATACTGGCATCGGCTAAGTCTGCTGGCTTGGTGAGCGGTTTGCGCTTGAGGTACTCTGGCGAGCACACCGGCACATAATCTAGACTACACAAAAACTGCGAATCAAACCCTTCCCATTCACCGTCGCCCCACTTAATGGCGAGTTCGGTTTGCGGTAAAAAGTCAAAGTGATTGGTGGTCAGCATCTGCCCGACTAATAACTTAGGGTACTGAGCCAAGAACTTAGGCAGTAATTTACTGATCACTTGGCGGCTAAACACAGGCTCCATCTCAATGTGCAGCGTGTAGTGCTCGGCATCATTATGGAAACCGTCAACCACGCCCATTAACTCTTGGATCGGCTGATTGATCTGTAACAGTAATCGCTTACCATCTTCGGTTAATTGAATTTGTCTGCCACCACGATAAAACAACTTTGTCCGCAGCACGGCCTCAAGTTTAGCCACTTGTTGGCTAATGGCTGACTGGGTCAGACACAGTTCGCGGCTAGCCTCGGTAAAGCTTTGCTTATCTGCCACCGCTTTAAATGCCATAAACCAAGATAACTGCGGTAAGCGGGCACTTGCTGAACTAACTTGAGTTGTATTCATAACATCCTGCGATGGTAAGCCCCTACCGCAACGTTGTAGGATAAGGGCATTGCACTATTAACGATTAACAGCTAACAATTATTAACTGCTAATACGTTAAAACTGATTAGCAGCCTGGCTTAAAACGTAATACCGTTTCTAAGCGTTGGTCTTTTTGGTACAAGCTGCAATAGCTGTAACCAATCTCTTCAATATTGGTCTGCTGGCCTTGGGCTACACAGGCAACTTTGGCGACAATGCGCTCAGCAACACTTTCTACACCTTCTTCGGCGCGCATGATACCAGAAGCGTCAATATCTATATCTTCATTTAGCAAATATTGGTTACCGCTCACACGGATCACTGGCACGATGGGGTTATTAAAGCCTGCGCCGCCGGTTGTCCATAAGATTAGCTGTGCGCCCAGTGCCGCAAAGTGCATGCCTGCACTACCGCACAGATGTGTGGCTTCTGATAGGTAAAAACCTGCGGTAGTCGGCTTTTCATGCACCAGATGGTTTATCTGCAACACGCCTTGAATTGGACGAGTACCGGTTTTACTCAGCGCGCCAAAAGACTTCTCTTCCAGTGTAGTAAGGCCACCAACACTGTTACCAATGCTCATTGTCTCGACTTCAGCACCGTCTACGTGCCAGCGCGCTTCTTCTTCATGAATTAAGCGCTCTAGTTTGTCAGCTACCTCAGGCGACACCGCGCGCTGACGCAAAATGGTTTCACAGCCCACAAGCTCAATTAACTCACCGGCAATCGCGGTTGCGCCTAAATCCACTAAGGTATCAACCGCGCGGCCAACACTCGGGTTAGAAGCAATGCCAGAGCTGGTATCTGAACCGCCACATTTTACCCCAATCACTAACTTAGAAATCGGCGTTTCTATTCGCGGCGCGGCATTAGCGGCTTGCTGTAACTCTTGTGCGAATGCTTTACCTTGATTGATGGTGGCGCGCGTGCCTTGCTGCTTGATACACACTAACGAAAACGCTTCGCGCCCTGTTGCGCGGATAGGCGCGGCAACGATTTCAGGATCAATACTGCCGCAGCCCATCGCCAGCACCAGTACACCGGCGACATTGGGGTTATTGCCCGTATGCACCATGGTGTTGATCATCTCTTCGTTACCACCATACATACAGGTGTTGTAGTTGGTGACGACGATACCGTTATCGATACTGTCGGCGATGGCGCGAGCGATGCCGTCGCAACATTCATCTACCGCCATAATCAATACATGATTACGAATACCTACTGTGCCGTCGGCGCGGCCAAAACCCATAAATGTGTTCATCATGCTTGCTCAATGCCCATCTGTTTAATAATTTCTTCAATGATGTTGTCAGGAATATCTAATCGTTGGCTACGCACATTTTGTACATGGGCTAATTCACCGCGAGGGATAGTCATAATCGCCACACCTACTGGGTAACCCGCTTTAGTAATTAGTTGCTGGTCGGCAATATCAGTTAACGCCACTTTATTACCAAAAGTAATGGCTTGAAGGCAGGTCACTAGATCAATGACTTGATTGTTGGCGGAGATAATTTCTATCTCATCGCCTTTAACGGCATCAACAAGTAGCGTGGCTACGTTGTCGTTAGGGTCGAGCTGGATGGCTTTTTTCATTCTACTAGCGAAAATTGTCAGACAATCCTACAATTTAATTGTTTTTTGCTATTTTTCAATCCACAAATTGCCATCTTGCGCCCTCAAATAGGCTTGGTTTATATGAAATGTGATGCAGCATCCATTTTGAGTGCTATCTCTTTTGCTAATAACAGCAGCTAATGCAACCAGCTTGGCGACTTTGTTTGTGGTGCCGTATTTCTGTCAATCAGCTTTTGCGGCTTGAAAAAGGCGATGTAGACTACACAATTGCCAAGTTAGCAACACAAGCTATTAACAGCTACCACACAGACTCTACCTCGACTGATAAATCACTACAGAAAGTTTATTGTTTAAGCCATCACAATGGTAAAACCGCCTACGTGACCTAGCTCTTACTATTACATTTGATAATAGCTAAATAAGCTTTTATTGTTGTCACTCTGCGCCAAACTCGCTCAAAATCCGCCCGATTAAAATTCCCTGTGCGGTTTACCTAATATACGTAAGCCGCACTTCTACCTTTTGTAAGGATGTAGTCGTGACTGATACAACAGCGACACCGGCAGCAGAACAAACTGCTTCCCCAGTTCAAAACGATAAAGTGCAAAACGACAAGCTGCTGATCTCAGTAAGCTTGGCCGTGGTATTTGCAGTTGTAATGATGCTGGTATTTAACCCAGATCAAGTGCAAGCAGCCGGTAAAACTGCGTTCGCAGCATTAACCAATACTTTTGGTTCTTTCATTCAGCTGTTTGCCTTTGCATCTGTTTGTACCATGTTGTACATCGCAACCAGCCGTTACGGCACCATTAAGCTTGGCGATGGCGCGCCTGAATACAGCAACATGAGCTGGTTGTTCATGTTTATCTGTGCTGGTTTAGGTTCGGCTACTATGTACTGGGCGTTTATGGAATGGGCTTACTACTACAATGGTATTGGTCTAAACATTGAAGGCCAGAGCAACGAAGCGCTGCGTACTAGTTTGTCTTACGTGATGTTCCACTGGGGTATTACCCCTTGGGCTATCTACGGTCTTGCGTCTATCGCAATGGCGTACCACTTCCACGTAAACCGCGCTAAAGGTCTTAACCTATCATCGTTAATGGTTTCTATCCTTGGCATGAAAGAAGACAGCACGGCTAGCCGTGTTATGGGTCGCACGCTGGATCTTATCTTCCTATTCGCGACGTTTGGTGGTCTTATCCTAACCACTACAGTTACGGTAAACACAGTATCAACTGGTTTTGCTGAGCTGTTTGGCATGGAAAACACCTTCGCGATGAAGACGATTCTATTAGCACTTATTACTCTAACCTTTACCCTAAGCTCTTACATCGGTATTGCTGAAGGTCTACAAAAAATCGCTCACGCTGCATGTGGTATGTGTTTTGTGTTCGCTGTGGTTGTATTGGTTCTAGGTGACACCGGCTTCATCGTTGACTTCTTTGTTAACTCACTAGGTCTGACTCTGACTAACTTCGTTGAGATGAGCCTGTTTACTGACGCAACAAATGGCGGCACCTTCAACAAAGACTGGACTGTGTTCTACTGGTTGTACTGGTTCACTTACACTCCAGCAGTAGCAATCTTCGTTACCCGTATTTCTAAGGGTCGTACTATCCGTCAGGTAGTATTAGGTCTGATTGCCGGTGGCTGTGCGGGTTGTTGGTTCTTCTTCGGCGCCCTAACAGGTTACTCTGTTGACGCTATGGTTGACGGTGTGGTGAATGCACCGGCACTACTAAACAGTGCAAGTGGCGACATCGCAGTGGCTCAGCTAATTGCTAACCTGCCATTTGGTACCATCTTGTCAGTATTCTACTTCGTACTAATGATGTTGTTCCTAGCTTCTCACTTAGATGCGACTGCGTTTACTGTAGCGGCGGTAAGCACTAAGAACCTAAAGCAAGGTCAAGATCCAAGCCGTGAGCTACGCGTGTTCTGGTGTGTGATGCTAAGTCTATTACCGCTAGCAATGCTATATATCAATGCATCCCTAGACACCTTGAAAACAGCGGTAACCCTAACTGCGGCACCATTTGTAATCGTACTAATGCTATGTATGTTCGGTCTAAAGAAATTCCTATCAAACCACAAGTTTGATGACGTTGCAGAGAAATAAATCATGTTGAAAATTACCGATATTGAAGTTATCCACCTACGCGTTCCAGCAATGGATGCCGATTGTGAATGGGGTGAAGACGCCGTCATCGTTAAGGTGCACACTGATAAAGGTATCGTGGGTGTTGGCGAAGCTGACTCTAGCCCGCTAGTGGTTCAAGCTTGTATCGAGGCGCCACAAACTAACTTCTACTGCAACGGTCTTAAGCGTCTGTTGATTGGTGAAAACGCGCTAGAAATCGAGCGTCTGTGGAACAAGATGTACTGGGGTTCTAACTACATGGGTCGTCGCGGTGCAGGCATTCACGCCATTAGCGCTATAGACATCGCCCTGTGGGATATCGCCGGTCAGTTCTACGGTGTGCCAGTACATACGTTACTAGGCGGTAAGTACCGTGAAAAAATCCGTTGTTACGGTACTTTCATTCCAGCTGACAAGCCAGAAGACAACGTAGCCGTTGTACAAGGCTTGAAAGACCAAGGCTTTACCAGCATTAAGTTTGGCGGCGGCGTGATGGGCGATGACCCAGACACTGACTACGCCATTGTTAAAGCGGTACGTGAAGCGGCAGGTCCTGAGATGGAAGTGCAGATCGACTTAGCGTCTAAGTGGCACACTTGTGGTCATTCAGCCATGATGGCAAAGCGTCTAGAAGAGTTTAACCTCAACTGGATTGAAGAGCCGGTATTAGCTGACAGCTTGATCAGTTATGAAAAGCTATCACGCCAAGTGTCGCAAAAGATTGCTGGCGGTGAGTCTTTGACTACGCGTTACGAGTTCCAAGAGTTCATCACTAAGTCTAATGCCGATATCGTTCAGCCAGACATCACCCGTTGTGGTGGTATCACTGAAATGAAGAAGATTTACGATATCGCGCAAATGAACGGTACTCAGCTGATCCCTCATGGTTTCAGCACAGGTATTTTGTTGCATGCTTCAGTGCATTTCTTAGCGGCTTGCGAACAAGGCACGCTAATGGAGTTCTCACAGAGCAGCAGCCCACTGTTCACTAGCTTAGTGAAAAACCAGCTACAGTTCGACAACGGCTATGTAGCCGTATGCGACAAGCCAGGTTTAGGTATCGAGCTAGACGAAGAGTTGATTGCCAAGTACCGTGTGAACTAGCATCGCGTAACCTAGCACTGAGAAAATCAGCATCGAGTGAACGATTCGCCCAGTGCTGGTTTAATTGAGTGACTAAATAGAAAATGCCAGTAAGCTTGCTTACTGGCATTTTTTACGTCTGCAATTCGAGCTTCAGCTGCTCAGCAAGAAGCCTTATCTTACTAGTGTTTAGCTTCAACCACAGCCATACTCTTAGCAACACCTTAGGTAATTAGAGACATTTCCATGTGCGGTCGACTCAACATTATTGATGACATGTTTGTACAAGCATTGATGGAAGACTTGCGGATTAAAAACCAGCAAGAGATGCTGTTTGGCCGCTTTAAAATGCCGACTAATGACATCAGTATTGTGCGCGAGATTGATGGCGAGCGCCGCTTACAGACCGCCACCTGGTGGTTACTGCTTGAAACAGCTTACGAAGGCTTTAAACCCAGCCGTTACACTTCATTTAATAGCCGATTTGATAAACTAAATACGCCCAATAGCGCTGGCTTTCAGCCATTTAGAGAGAGCCGTTGCTTAGTGCTAGCCAGTGGCTTTGGCGAAACAGAAAAGCAAGGCAAAGATAGCTATTACCACGACTTTATCGCCGAGAACTCAGCGATAGCTTTTGGCGGATTATTTCGAGACTGGCAACACCCAAAAACCGGTGAAACAATCACATCTTGCTCTATCATCACTAATCCACCACATCCTGACTTAATGCCATATCACAGTAAAGCCAGCCCGTTGATTCTGCCACAAAATAGTGAAGTGCTTGATGCTTGGTTAAACCCAGCTAATCAGCAAGTGGAGATATTTGGAGATTTGCTCAAACCAGCGCTGAGGCATGACTTTACGGTGCAGCAAATAAATAAGCCGAGCCAGTATCAACCTATTGGTCAAACTGCTCGGCTTATTCCTAACGACTATTATCCTAACGACGATCTTGTCTAATTCCTAACAACGGTCTTGTCTAGGTCTTATTAAATAAAACGCTTAGTTTAGGTAAGCGCTTAACGTGTCTTGCTGATTCAGCAGACTTTGGTACATAGTGAACTGATTGGCGGCACGCTCTAAATTATGACCTTCATGGTGAATTTGGAAGTACACATCGCCATTTAAGTGATCAGTTAAGAACCTCACACCTATCATCAAACACATCACTCTGGCGCCTAGCCACAAGCTCTTGCGCTCTTCATCAGAAAGCACATCACCCAACTCACTTAAGTAGCCTTTACAGATAGCGCCAAAAATAGACTCGCGTACCTGCACTTTATCTAGCGCGGTAGAGTCTTCCTCTTCAGGGCTACAGAAAGTACGTACCATGTCGCCAAAGTCATACATTAGATAACCTTTCATACAGGTATCTAAATCAATAATAGCTAAGCTAGACATATCACGCTTATCAAAAAGCATGTTGTTGATCTTGGTGTCGTTATGGCAAATGCGGTGCGGGAGCTTAGTTTCAACTTGTGCGAGTTCCTGCAATAAACCTTGTTGAGACAACACAAAATCAATCCAGTCACGGCATTGCGCAACTCGATTTTGACTATCTGCGCTGATAGCCTGCTGAAGCAGCTCAATCCGCCCTGGCAGATGATGAAAATTAGGGATTACATCTTCAATCTGCTCAGCATCAAGCTCTGTAAGTGCACTTGAGAAATGACCAAAAGCTTTGGCAGCCATTTCAGCATCAGCTTCGCAACCCACAACATCGATACTGTGACTATAAGGTAGGTAATTCATACCACGCCAAAAGCCAAGTTCGCCTAGATCAATATACAAGTCACCATTTGCCAAAACCTCTGGCGAGACGACTTGTAAACCATAGCCTGCGGCTGCGACCTTTTTATGCAAATGCTGGCTAATTTTATGCGCATTATTCACCAACGCTGTAGGTGTTTTAAAAACATCGGTATTTATTTTTTGCAGCACAAAATCGCGGTTCAATCCACGAACTAAAAAGGTATAGTTAATATGGCCATTCCCCAAAGGGGTTACTTTGGCGTCATTAGCATCAACACCAAAATGAGACAAAACATGTTGTCTTATAAAATCAATCACCCAACACTCCAGTTATTTTTGTATCACTTTTGCTATCTAGAGTCGCTCTAGAATTTCCCTGCAAAGGTTTAATTAAAAGTTTATTTATCTTTAGTTTAGCTACGTTAAAGACTATTTAGTCGTGAGAGTTTGTTGTAACTTTACTTTAACCCACTCTGCATCTTCAGGGTAAGTCACCCCGTACCAAGACTCTTGCGCCACACTAACCTTTACCCCCCATTTAGATGTCGCATGGGAGTTATTATCTATGTGGGCTTGTACAACACTCGGTAAATAACACTCTGTTTTAGGCTGCTTACCATGGATCTTAATAAACTCACTTAACTCTTGCTCAATAACCGCAAAGATATCGGGCTTAAAGCCCCAGCAAGTCATAGAGACCACAGCATTGTCAGCAATAACTTGTCGTTCTTCACTAAGCATACCAGTTAAACCAGATGCGTCTTGACGGATCTCAAGCCACTCAGCCACATCAACAAGTTTACCGTCGACAACTTTGCATAAACCTCGGTTAACCCCACCGTTTTCAGATAAGGTTAGATTGATTGGATAGCCAACCATCATCCAGTCATCATTCGCCGTAGACAAACCTTCAGCTAACAAACTAAAAGCACTGTCACCGTAGAAATCATCAGCGTTGATAACAGCCATTGGCCCATGCACATGATCTCTTGCACTCCAAAGTGCATGGGCTGTACCCCAAGGCTTTTGACGCTGGGATAAATCAACAAAATCTTCAACAGCTGTCGGTAAGTCGTCCATCGACTGCACACAGTATTCAACGCTAAAGTTATCAGCGAACTTGCCCATTAACGCTTGGTCTAACATCGGCGCTAGCTCTGGGCGAATTATCAATACCGCTTTGGAAAAACCAGCCTTATAAGCACTTTTTAATGAAAGCTCCAACATGGTCTCACCATTAGGACCAAGCTCTGCAAGCTGCTTATCACCGCCAAATCGGCTTCCTAACCCCGCCGCTAAAATCACTAAGGTTAATGATTGTTCGCTGTTACTCATCAAATTAATTGTCTCTCTAACAGATGCTAAGCAGCATCACAATAAGGCGAAGAAGTTTAAAGACTCTATTTCGCAATATCCAGCCTTATTGGCTAAACGAACCTTTTGTTCTATCGCTTTTTCTTATAGATAATCTCTAAAGGCAGCAACTTTAGCTAATGCTGCTTGGCTGCCTTTAAGGCTAAAGTTATAACCGCACAGACTGACATTGCCTCTGCGCGCCATATCAATAACAATCGCTTCGGTATCTAGCGGAGAAAAGCGTGCTTCAGTGCCTGTGTCTGCAAGTAAATCAACAACTATTGGTCGATATTCTGTGCCATTGTTAAAGCGCAAACGCGAACAGGTTCTATCACCTTTAGCTGTAGCTAATGACCATAGGTTTGCTGGTGCACCGCTATCCCCTAGCCAGCGCATGATCAGTACATCATCTTCCAGTGCTAAACTAAAATCATCAGGCATAGCAGTTGATACTCGCACAACTTTTGGCTCGGTTATCACTTCTTCATTAGCTACGCCGACATTGACATCTTCTTGCTCTGAACTTGGTATTAATGTCCAAAGACTAATCAACAGCATACTGCCGACAATGGCGCCTGCGCCGATTAATACGCCTTTCTTGTTTGCTTCAATAAACAGCTGCAATTGGTCTAAAGCTGGTTGTGCTTGTCTGCTGTTACGGTGACGGCGGTGCTGAGCAAGCCTATCCTGCTGATAAGTATTATTTGTTGGCTCAACATTCGAGCGAGGCTGTGTATCAAACTGAGCTTTGTTCTCTACTTCAGCGCTAGCTGCTGCGTTATCAGCTCTACTTTTCTGAAGGTCTGCAGAATAATCAACGACATCAGCGTTTTCCCCCCTGCCGTCAATATCTGCAGAGAAACTTGGTTCCCCGCCACCTAATGTTGGCTCAACTCGGCTGCGGTGATTGTCTTTACGCATAGGGCGAGCTGCTTCATTCATCTCAACAGGGCCTGAATAACCTTGTATATAATCAGCATTGCTTACAGCTGGCTGAATTGCCAAATAACCTATGGTTAGCACAGCTAATAATAAAAAGGTTAATAACAGCATCATGCTTTGGATGTGCACTAAGGTGATGATGACTAAAATAAAAGGTAATAAAGTCACTAAAGTAAACAGTGCAGGTTTACCGCTATCTCGCAATCGGCGTAAGCTAGTTAACGCCAGAATAGGAGCAAGGAGCAACGCCGGAACATATAACAAACCACTTGGACCTAACAGCGCCACTGAGATAAATAAAGCTAAATAAATCAAACTACTGATTGCAGAGAAACGCTTGCTATTATCTAAACCTACAACACAAAAAAGCGACTTTATTTGCATACAACTACCACCCTAAAAATTCCTATAATAAATCTGCACTACAACTCCATAAGTGGTAACGCAGCCTTTTTATGCTCAGGCGAAAGCACAAAATCGAATGGGTTAGCCTACCGAATTTAGCGCTTAATGTCAGTGTTTTCGGGCAATAAAGCTCAAAGATGCTCAATAAGCGAAACCCCGCTATGGCTCAGGTACACCAAACTAAGCTTTGTAATAAATTCATCTGTGACTAGCACAAATATCACCCTAGGCTGTATAATGGCTCGCTTAATCTTTTACCCGCACAATTTTAAGTTCACAGTACTTAAAATTGTGCACACATCGGATACAGCAGCTAATGACCGCTCGCGGAAACCTATTTATCGTCTCGGCGCCAAGTGGCGCAGGTAAATCATCGCTTATTTCAGCCCTATTAAGGGATCAACCTGTAGATATGCAAGTTTCAGTTTCGCACACCACAAGACAACCACGTCCGGGTGAAGAAAACGGTCAACATTACCATTTCGTTTCTCAAGATGAGTTCAAGAGCTTAATCGCCGATAACGCATTTTTTGAATGGGCTGAAGTATTCGGTAACTATTATGGCACTTCACGTGTCACGATTGAGCAAACGCTAGCAAAAGGTATCGACGTATTTTTAGATATCGACTGGCAAGGTGCGCAGCAAGTTAAAGAGCTAATGCCTGAATCTATTGGCGTTTTCATTTTACCGCCATCAAAAACAGAATTAGAACGCCGCCTAACTGGCCGCGGACAAGACAGCGCTGAAGTGATTGCAGGCCGCATGGCACAAGCAGTTTCAGAGATGTCACACTACAATGAATATGATTTCGTTATCGTCAATGATGATTTCGACAAAGCATTGGCTGATTTATTAGCGATCATTCGCAGCCAAAGATTAACCTCTGCTAGCCAAATTCATACGCAGAATGGTATGATTAAAGATCTGTTGGCAGGCTAACTGTCTTCATGTACAATTTTGCGTCATTTTTTCAATCGATAAAACACTGGAGTTTCCAAACATGGCTCGCGTAACTGTAGAAGATGCCGTAAACCAAATCGGCAACCGTTTTGATATGATTCTGGTTGCAGCGCGTCGTGCTCGCCAAATCGCTGTTCAGGGTAAAGACCCTATGGTTGAAGAAGAGAACGACAAGCCAACGGTTATCGCTCTTCGCGAAATCGAATTAGGTTTAGTCACAGCTGATACTTTGGATGCCGATGAGCGCCAAACAGTTCGTGAACGTGAAGCAGCTGAAATCGCTGCTGTTGCTGCCATCGCTGAAGGCCGCAACGCTATATAAGGAGTGTAGTCACTTGTATCTGTTTGAAGGTCTCAAGGAGTCTGCTTCAGGTTATTTAGAATCTGAACAGGTAGAATTACTCAAGCAGGCCTATCAGGTGGCGCGTGATGCCCATGAAGGTCAGATGCGCACGAGTGGCGAACCTTATATTACCCATCCGGTTGCGGTTGCCCGCATCCTGGCCGATATGCGTCTCGATCATGAGACGCTTATGGCCGCACTCTTGCACGACACTATCGAAGACACCCCTGTTACCAAAGAAGAATTAGCTGAGCTATTTGGCGAGTCTATTGCTGAGTTGGTAGAAGGTGTATCTAAGCTAGATAAGCTTAAATTTCGCGACAAGAAAGAAGCTCAGGCTGAAAACTTTCGTAAAATGATGATGGCGATGACCCAAGATATTCGCGTCATCTTAATCAAGCTTGCCGATAGAACCCACAATATGCGTACATTAGGTGCCTTGCGCCCTGACAAACGCCGCCGTATTGCCCGAGAAACGCTCGAGATCTACGCCCCTATCGCCAACCGTCTTGGTATTCATAATATTAAGAGTGAGTTAGAAGATTTAGGTTTCCATGCCTATTATCCAATGCGATATCGTGTTCTTAAAGAAGTAGTTAAGGCCGCTCGTGGTAATCGCAAAGAACTGATTCAAAGTATCGAAGCTGCAATTGAAACTCGCCTCGAAGACACTGGCCTACAAGGTGCTGTCAAAGGTCGTGAGAAAAACCTTTATTCCATCTACAACAAGATGCGCAATAAAGAGCTGCAATTCCAAGAAGTCATGGATATCTATGCCTTCAGAGTCATCGTTGACTCTATCGATACTTGCTATCGCGTAATGGGTGCCATGCATGGCCTTTATAAGCCGCATCCAGGCCGCTTTAAAGATTATATCGCGATCCCTAAAGCCAACGGCTATCAGTCATTACATACTTCGCTTTTTGGTCCTCACGGTGTGCCGGTTGAGATCCAAATCCGTACCGAAGATATGGACCAAATGGCAGATAAAGGGGTCGCGGCTCACTGGCTGTATAAAAAAGGCAGCTCAGCAGAGCAAGGCACCACAACTCAAGTGCGTGCCCGTAAGTGGATGCAAAGCTTGCTCGAACTTCAGCAAAGCGCTAGCACCTCTTTTGAGTTCGTTGAAAACTTTAAGACTGAACTCTTTCCTGAAGAGATTTATGTGTTCACCCCTGAAGGCCGTATTTTAGAGCTACCAGTAGGTGCAACGCCTGTCGATTTTGCTTACGAAGTGCATACAGACGTAGGTAATACCTGTGTTGGTGCTAAAGTAAATCGCCAAGCTTATCCATTAAGTCAGCCTCTTATCTCCGGCCAAACCGTAGAGATTATTACCGCAAACGGCGCCCGTCCAAATGCAGCATGGCTAAACTTTGTGGTAACAGGTAAAGCTCGCGCTAAAATCCGTCAGTTACTGAAGAGCCTGAAAGAAGACGATGCCATTTTATTAGGTAAGCGTTTACTTAATCATGCTTTAGGTGAAACTAAGTTAGATAGCTTATCACCAGAACAGATTGAAAAAGTAGTCAAAGATACCAAGCATGAAACTCTTGATGCACTGCTAGCCGATATTGGTTTAGGCAACGCTATGAGTATTGTGATTGCCCAGCGCCTGCGCGGCGACCAAGTTGACACTGAAGAGCACAAAGAAACCCATACTATGCCAATTCGTGGCGCTGAAGGTATGTTGGTAACCTTTGCTAATTGTTGTCGCCCAATTCCTGGTGATGCAGTTATTGCCCATGTAAGCCCAGGTAAAGGCCTAGTGGTACACATGGAAAGCTGTGCCAATATACGTGGTTACCAAGGCGAGCCTGATAAGTATATTCCTGTGCAATGGGACAGCGCTGAAGGCGTTGAATACCAAGCCAATCTGCGAGTGGAGATTGTTAACCACCAAGGCGCACTTGCGAAAATCACTTCGATTGTCGCTGCAGAAGGCTCAAATATTCATAACTTGACCACAGAAGAACGCGACGGACGAGTATTCCTCATCAATCTGCGAATTTCTGTGCGTGACCGTATCCATTTGGCTAACGTAATGCGCCGTATTAGGGTATTACCTGAAGTATTACGTACATCTAGGAATCGCTAACTCACTATTGTACTCAGTTAAAACAAGGACAGATCATGGCAGAAAAAATCATCATCGCGACCGCTAAAGCGCCACAAGCAATTGGCACATACTCTCAAGCAGTTAAAGTGGGTAGCACAGTTTATTTATCAGGTCAGATCCCCCTTGTTCCAGAAACAATGGAAATCGTTAGCAATGAGTTTGAAGCCCAAGTTGTACAGGTATTTGAAAACCTAACAGCGGTATGTGAAGCTGCAGGTGGTTCACTAAGCGATATAGTCAAACTGAATATCTTTATGACGGACCTTAGTAACTTCGCTACAGTAAACGAGATTATGGGTCGTTATTTTGAACAGCCTTATCCTGCACGTGCAGCAATCGGTGTAAAACAATTACCGAAAGACTCACTTGTTGAAATGGATGGAGTGATGGAGATCTAATCTATCATCACTTTATCAATTGGGCGCTTAGGCGCCCATTTTGTTTTAAACCCATTATTTAATACCACACTAATTTAGAAGCCTAGCATGAGTCCTGAACGTTTTGCCCGCATCAATCAGATGCTTGATAATCGCCAACCCGACCTTACCGTTTGCTTAGACACAGTGCACAAAGGCAACAATATTGCTGCGGTATTGCGTACAGCTGATGCCGCAGGCATTCATGAAGTGCACGCAGTATGGTCAGATCTTGAAATGCGCGTGTCGGGCAACACCGCGTCTGGCAGCCAGCAATGGGTTAAAACCCGTGTGCACCACACTATGGCTGAGGCCGTTGAAGAGTTTCGCGCTAAAGACATGCAAATTCTAGCAACGACGTTTTCAGATACTGCGGTCGATTTCAGAGAGATTGATTACACCAAGCCCACAGTGATTATTATGGGTAACGAGCGCGATGGCGTGAGCCCTGAAGGCATCGCCGCAGCAGACCAGCACATCATTATCCCTATGATAGGCATGGTGCAATCGCTAAACGTATCAGTAGCATCCGCGCTAATCATGTATGAAGCTCAGCGTCAGCGCACAGAGGCAGGTATGTATGGTACTCGTAAGCTCGATGATGCTTACTGCCAAACCAAGCTCTTCGAGCAAGGCCATCCAATTTATGCCAAAGCTTGTCGCCGTAAAAAGCTACCTTACCCAGCCGTTGATGAAAGCGGACAAATTGTTGCCGATGATGACTGGTGGCAAAAAATGCGCGCCCCATCAGACGAAGAAGAATAACTCCTTCTGCGCCCAGCACTCGCTCCTGCAGCGCTGGGCTCTCAATATTTTCAAGCGTACCGACTTATATCCAACACTCCCTCTGCTCAAACATCTGCTTTTTCCATATAAACAAAATTGTAACACCCGTTTGAAAAAGTTTGTCTTAGATCACATTTTTCGCCATACTCAAGATGAAACCAGCTTATTAAACGAACGATTAAAACAACTATATAGATATAAGCTGAATTGGAATCAACAAAATCAATATGGAAATGCGATGGAATCTTCTATGAAAACACCAATTGAGATGCTTGAACATTGGGTTGAAAAACAAGGCGATCAAGTTTATCTAAAGCAGCCAATTGATGGTCAGTATAAGACTTTTACTTGGCGCGATGTGCAAACAAAAATGCAGCAGATTGCTGGCGCATTAAGACACCTTGGCCTCAACCCTGGCGACAAAGTTGCTGTTCTTTCTAAAAACTGTGCCGAATGGTTTATTACCGACTTAGCCCTAATGCATGGCGGCTATATTAGTGTACCTATCTACCCAACGGCTAACGCTGACACCATTCGCTACACCTTAGAGCACAGCGAAGCTAAAGCCATTTTTATCGGTAAACTCGATTACTGGGCCGACCAAGAAGCTGGTGTCGGTGGTGATATTCTGCGTCTTGCTATGCCGTATGACACCATGCCGTCACAGTATCACTGGGATAAAATGCTCAATATGGGCCAGCCTTTAATTGATGCACCGCTGCCAACGGCCGAGCAGATCATGACCATTATCTACACCTCTGGATCGACTGGTAAGCCAAAAGGTGCAATTCAAAATTTCGCTAGCTACGCATGGACCTGTACTGCGGTAGTGCGCGATTTAAAAACGGATGTAGAAGACAGATTACTTTCATACTTACCACTAGCACATATTACCGAACGTGTGGCGATTCAAGGCTCATCATTCTATTCAGGCAGTAGCGTTGCTTTTGTTGAAAGCCTAGATAGCTTTGTCGCTGATGTGCAGCGCGCCAGACCAACAGTATTCTTCTCTGTACCGCGCCTGTGGAGCCTATTCCAGAAAAATATTATCGACAAAATTGGCTACAGCAAGCTTAACTTCCTGCTTAAAGTACCCATTGTTAGTGGTATTGTTAAGCGTAAAATCCATCAAGGGCTAGGTTTAGAGCATTGTCATCTGCTGGGTTCAGGCTCAGCACCAATCCCGCCATCATTGGTTGAGTGGTATCACAAGATTGGTTTAAACATCTCAGAAGCCTGGGGCATGACAGAAAACTGCGCTTACTCGATTATTAACCATCCGTTTGACGCCAATAAAGTTGGTTCTGTTGGCCGCGCGGTTGAAGGTTGTGAGGCTAAGCAGTCTGACGTAGGTGAATTACTGGTTAAGAGCCCTGGCTTAATGCAAGGCTATTACAAACAGGAAGAAGAAAGCGCTAAGTGCTTTGATGCAGAAGGCTTCTTCCATACAGGCGATCTTTGCTCTATTGATGATGAGGGTAATGTCAGCATTACTGGCCGCGTTAAAGACAATTTCAAAACAGCCAAAGGTAAGTATGTAGCGCCAGTGCCAATTGAGCGTAAGCTGGCACAAGATCCCCATGTAGAGATGATTTGTGTAATCGGTTCTGGCTTACCCCACCCTATCGCGTTAGTACAGCTGTCAGAAGGTGCGGCTCTGCAACCAAGAGAAGAAGTACGAGCCTCACTAAAAGACACTGTTGATGCGGTGAATCCACATCTTGAGTCACACGAAACTGTCGATGCGATTGTTATTGTCAGTGAGCCTTGGGACGTTGAAAACGATGTCCTCACGCCAACGCTTAAAATTAAACGCCATGTGCTTGAGAAAAAGTTTAGCGAAAAAGTGGATGGCACTCGTGGCGGCAAAGTTTGCTGGGAAGACGAAATCTAGACTTTGCCTATCAAAGCCAAACTGTTATTACGGCACACTTCAAAGTGTGCCGTTTGTTTTTGTGACAAATAATCACCAATTAACTAAATTTAATGAGTAACACGCAGTTTTTTATTGCGCAATTTTGCAAAGAAACTATTCTTGCCATCCTTTCAAAGAAACCCAATTTATAGAGTCAACCATGTTTATTTTATTGTCGATACTCGGCGGCTTTCTAATTCTTACTGTTGGCGCAGAAGCCTTAGTAAGAGGAGCAAGCCAAATAGCCCTAAGATTAGGGCTTACACCACTTATTATTGGTTTAACCATTGTAGCCTTTGGTACCAGTGCGCCAGAACTTGCAGTAAGCGTAAAATCTGCGATTGCCGGTAATAGCGGTATCGCTTTAGGTAACGTGATTGGCTCTAACATTGCCAACATCGGCCTAATTTTAGGTATCACCGCGCTTATCCGTCCGATCAAAATTGAATCGCAAATGGTGCGTCGTGACATTCCAATCATGATTGGTGCATCGTTACTATTTTGGAGTCTGCTGCTTGATGGTGGTTTAAGCTTCTGGGATGGTGCGATTCTGTCTGCACTACTTGTGGCTTACTTAACATTCAGCTACTTCACTGCAGAAAAACAAACTGACGATGATGTTGAAGATACTAAGCAAAACCCAATTCTTTCAGTGCTATTTATCGTTATCGGTATCAGCATGTTAGTTGGTGGCGGTATTTTGTTTGTTGATGGCGCAGTTGCTATGGCGCAGTCATTTGGCATCAGCGAAGTGATTATTGGCCTAACCATCGTTGCTATCGGTACCAGTATGCCAGAGCTGGTGACTTCAATTGTTGCCGCACTAAAAGGCCAGAGCGACATCGCAATTGGCAACGTTGTCGGCTCAAACCTATTTAATATTTTGGGTATTTTAGGTGTGACTGCACTTATTCACCCAATTATTGGTAGTGAAATTAGCAACCTTGACTGGAGCGCGATGATTGCCTTTGCTGTTATCTTGCTGCCGTTTGCTTACACAGGTCTACGCATTGGTCGCCGTGAAGCCGCGCTACTAGTACTAGGCTATGTTGCTTACATCGGCTACTTGGTTGCTCAAGTTTAATTAATAAGCCACTGGCTAGCAGTTAAATAGAAATGGCCTAATGTGCAACGCACCTTAGGCCATTTTTTTATCCTGTAAATCGTCAAAATGACAAATGTCACCCTAAACTGGTGACGTTTGTGTCTGCATTTATCCTCAACAATCTCCAATACTAGAGCCGTACCCAACAATACCTACCGCAATAAAGGTAGGTATAACACTCAAATGGAGATTGATATGAAAACTTTATTATTCGTTACATCACTTGGTATTTCATCTGCTTTAGGTAGCCAAATCGCCAATGCGGAAAGCATTGAAAATATTGATGCTGCAGCTAACCATATGGATGTAAAAACTCTGACAGGTTACGGCCAACAGGGTAATGACTATAACCAAGCTTATGCTAATTATCGTCTAGCAATCAGTGCTAATATTTTAGGCCAACCACAACTTGCCGTTAGCGCACTAGAAAATGCCAAAGAAACGCTCGAAACCCTAACCAGTGCAAGCAGTAATGCCGACAACCTTGCACTGCTATCATCTGTCTACGGCATGCTTATCGCCCTTGATAACAGCAAAGCCGTTACTTATGGCCCGAAAGCTGGCAAGGCAATACAACAAGCCAAGCAACTTGAGGCTGATAACCCAAGAGTCGCGCTAGTACAGGCCATTAGCGCATTTAATACACCCGCTATGTACGGTGGTAGTATGCAGCGCGCAGCAGACTTAGCGACTCAAGCCATTGAACTTTACGCCAATCCTTGCGATAACATCTGTTGGGGATACGCTGAAGCCTATACTTGGCGAGGACTAGCCAAGCAAAGCTTAGGGGATTTAGAGGGGGCAGTTGCTGATTGGCAGCAAGCATTAACAGTAGAGTCTGACTACGCTTGGGCGCAGTTTCTTTTACAACAGAACAGTCAACAAAACAGCAAAAGCTAGCTATGCAGTTGAGTCAAAAAGAAAAACAGTTCGAAAATGGAGAGCGCTGCACTTAAAGCTCTCTCCAACTAAAAGGAATTAACCATGACGCAAGACATACCAAACCCAGCAAGCAAGACAGAAGACAAGTATGCATGGGTCTATCTGATCAATTTAGTTTTTTACTTTATCCCCTATTTCATTATCGATATGCCGCAGTGGCAAATTCTGCTTAGTTTGGCTGCATTAGCGCCGTTTATTTATTGCTACTTCTGGGCTTATCGAAGTAACAGCAGCCGTGCACACCTGCCCATACTAGCGATGATCGCCATTGCGATAGCTGTCACCCCAATTAATACCGGCTCGTTATCGCTATTTACCTTTGCCGCCTTTTTTATCGGTTTTTTCTACCCACTTCAAAAAGCAGCGCTGGCTTTAATTAGCCTCATAGGCGTGCTGGCATTACTCAATCTAAGCCTTAACTTTGATCATTATTATTGGGTCATTTATGGTGCAGGGTTAATTGCCGGCGTTGGCCTATTTGGTGTTATTGAGCGCAGACGTATTGAAAATTTATGTAAGCAGCAAAAAAGCCAACAAGAGATCCATCAGTTAGCCACTATGCTGGAGCGTGAGCGGATTGCCCGCGATCTACACGATATTATGGGCCACAGCTTGTCGTCCATTTCACTCAAAGCCGAGCTTGCCGAAAAGCTCCTTGCTAAAGACGATATTGAGCAAGCACAGCAACAACTAAGCGAACTCAATAGTATTGCCCGAGACAGCCTAAGCCAGATCCGCCAAACCGTATCGGGTTATAAGCATAAAGGTCTTGCCGCCAGCGTAACTAACTTATGCCAAACCTTGCGTGATAAAGGCTTAAGTGTGCAACTAGAGGGAGATATCCCTAATCTAAGTAGCGATCTCGAGACCCATTTAATTCTCTGTTTAACTGAGCTGTGCAATAACGTTATTCGCCATAGCCAGGCACAGGAGTGCAGCTTAAGCTTTAGCCAGAATGAGCAACAGATTATTATTCAGATCACTGATAATGGTCAGCTAGACAATTTAGAGCAAGGTAACGGTCTCAAAGGGATCCGCGAACGTTTGCAACAGTTTCAGGGCACGCTGTCATGGGATTTAAGCCAGCAATGCCAATTTACCATTACGCTGCCACAGTCAGGAATGCCACAACGATGAAAATTCTCTTAGCCGAAGATCAAGCCATGGTACGCGGAGCGCTTAGCGCATTACTCAGTTTGAGTGGTGAGTTTGAAGTGGTGCAAGCTGCCGATGGTGATGTGGCTTTAAAGTTACTGCAACAGCAAGAGTTTGATTTACTCCTTAGCGATATAGAAATGCCCGGGTTAACCGGGCTAGAACTCGCCACTTGGTGCCAAAGCCATAAACCTGAATTAAAGATAGTCATCGTCACCACCTTTGGCCGTGCTGGTTACATTAAGCGGGCGATAGAGTCTGGTGTCGGTGGATTTTTATTAAAAGACGCCCCCTCTGATACCTTAATTGAAGCCATTAATCAGGTCATGGCGGGCAAACGCGTTATCGACCCGGAACTTGCCATTATGGCAATTGGTGAGCAAGATCCACTTAACGATAAGGAACGTCGCGCACTCAGGCTAGCCGCAGAAGGAAAAGCAACAGCGGAGATCGCTACAACACTTTTTATTGCCGAAGGCACAGTAAGAAATTATCTTAGTGAGGCGATGAGCAAATTACATGCAACGAACCGTATTGATGCCGCTAGAATCGCCAAACAGAAAGGCTGGTTATGATCAGCGTTAGCCATCTAATTTGCGTAAACCAATAACTCTGATAATATATGTATAAAATTACAGTGTTTGAGTGCTAACCTTTTGCAAAGACTCGATCTTGTCCCTATTACAGCTCTCAAAGGCGTCGCTAAAAAGATGGCCGAGAGATTAGCAAAGCTGAGTATAACAACTGTGCAAGATCTGTTGTTCCATCTGCCGCTGCGCTATGAGGACCGCACTCAAGTCTACCCTATTGCCTCGCTTTACCCTGGCAGTTACGGCACCATCGAAGCCGTTATTCAATCAAGCCAAATTATTCAAGGCCGCAAGCGCATGCTCACTTGCACTGTGCGCGATGATAGCGGCAGCCTGACTCTAAGATTCTTTAATTTCTCTGTTGCCCAGCGTAACGGCTTAGAGATAGGTATGACCATTCGTGCCTATGGTGAGATCCGTCGCAGTAATCACGGCGTTGAAATCATTCACCCTGAATATAAACTGATTGCTGCGGGTGAAGATCTACAGTTAAGCGATACACTCACGCCTGTCTATCCAACCACTGAAGGCCTAAAGCAAGCCAGCTGGATAAAACTCACCGATCAAGCATTGGCAATGTTAGATGATGGTGGCTTACCTGAGTTATTACCGCCTAATCTGCAACCAAACAATTTAGATTTAAAGCAAGCCTTGCACATTTTGCATCGCCCTAATAATCAAGTATCGCTATTTGAGTTAGAGCAAGGCACCCATCCTGCTCAGCAGCGATTAATTCAAGAAGAACTGCTTGCACATAACCTAAGTATGCTGCGCCTACGTCAGCGTAGCAATCGCGACCATGCAGTGAGCATGAATGCCACCGGTCAATTGCTTAATCCGTTTCTCGCATCGCTGCCATTTAAGCCTACTGGCGCGCAGCAACGAGTGGTTGCCGATATTGGCCGCGACCTAGAAAAAGCCGAGCCAATGATGCGCCTAGTTCAAGGTGATGTCGGTTCAGGTAAAACCTTAGTCGCCGCATTAGCTGCACTGCAAGCCATTGAAAGCGGCTATCAAGTGGCAATGATGGCGCCAACTGAATTACTTGCCGAACAGCATGCTATTAACTTCGCTGCATGGTTTGAACCACTGGGGCTAAAAGTCGGTTGGCTTGCGGGTAAACTAAAAGGCAAAGCCAGAGCGCAATCACTGGCTGATATTGAATCTGGTGACGCGCATATTGTGATTGGCACCCATGCCATTTTCCAAGAGCAGGTGGTATTCAATAAACTCGCTTTGATCATTATCGATGAGCAACATAGATTTGGTGTACATCAGCGTTTAGGCTTGCGTGAAAAAGGTATTAGCCAAGGCTTTCATCCGCATCAATTGATTATGACGGCTACGCCTATTCCGCGAACCTTAGCAATGACAGCTTATGCCGACTTAGACACTTCGATTATCGATGAGCTGCCACCCGGCAGAACGCCAGTAACAACGGTGGCAATAGCGGATCAACGCCGTGATGATGTGATTGAGCGCGTTAGGCAAGCTGCCATTAACGACAAGCGCCAAACTTACTGGGTATGTACGCTCATTGAAGAGTCTGAAGTACTCGAATGCCAAGCAGCTGAAGATACCGCTGAAGAGCTAAAACGCGCACTACCTGAGTTAAAGATTGGCTTAGTGCATGGCCGGATGAAACCAGCTGAAAAGCAGCAGATCATGGCTGACTTTAAAGCCGGCGAACTCAATTTACTGGTTGCCACTACTGTAATTGAAGTGGGTGTGGATGTACCAAATGCCAGCTTAATGATTATCGAAAACCCTGAGCGTCTCGGCCTAGCTCAGCTACATCAGCTACGTGGTCGTGTTGGCCGCGGGGCGGTAGCCAGCCATTGTGTACTACTTTATAAAGCGCCGCTATCAGCAACAGCCACTAAACGCCTTGGGGTGCTCAGACAAAGTAATGATGGCTTTGTTATCGCTCAGCAAGATTTAGAGATCCGCGGCCCAGGTGAAGTGCTAGGTACTAAACAAACCGGTATTGCCGATATGAAAATTGCCGACTTGATGCGCGATCAAGCACTTATACCGCATGTGCAAAAACTCGCAGCCCACGTTATGCAGCAAGCGCCTGAATGTGCCGATGCTATTATTGAGCGTTGGCTTGGTGATAGAGAACAATTTGTACAAGCGTAAAGTGCTAATTTTGTAAGCTTTTGAAATTAAATATACTTAATACAGCTTCTGCCTATAGACAATCTGTTCGATTTTTGCAAAATGGATTGAAACTGTATTTTTATTATTAGTCGTATCACTGCGCTGGCGCAGAGGAGTTAACATGCAACTCAGTCAAGAAGATAGAATTTCCCCACAAGAGAAAAGTTCAGGCACCAATGGATTAGCGATTATCGCTATCATTGCGGTTGTGGCGCTATCGGCAGGCGGCTACTACTATCTCAGCGGCAATGAAAAAGCTGAAGAACCACAAATTATTGCACCTGTGGTTATCCCTGATCCACTTCCAGCAGAGCCGCTTGAAACAGAAGCAGTACCAGAGCCTGAGGTGGTTGAAGTTATTCCTGAGCCGGTGCAGCTTCCAGAAGTCGAGCCAACGCCAGAGCCTGAACCACTACCTGCACTCGGCGACAGTGACGCTTATGTGCAGCAACAAGTGACTGCCGTTGCCGACGGCATGGCCATTGAGCCACTTTTAATTGAAGACAATGTTATTCGTCAATTTGTGGTATTTGTTGATAACTTAGCTCAAGGTGAACTCGCACGTAAAGTGAGCCCGCTAAAATCACCAAGCACCAGTTTTACCGCATCTGATATTGCTAATAAGACTTATATCAACCCAGATAGCTACCACAGATACGACCTTTATGCCGACTTTTTAGCTAGCCTTAACGATGAAGAACTAGCGAAAACATACAAAAAAGTCACGCCACTGCTAAACGAGGCGTTTGCCGAGCTAGGTTACAACCGAACTTCATTTGACGAGCGCATGCAACAAGCTATTGAAGTGATGCTAGATGCACCAATTATCGAGCAACCAATCGAACTAGATGGTGTTAGCGTTAACTACCAATTTGTGGACCCAAAGCTTGAAGCACTGCCAAACGCGCAAAAGCTAATGGTTCGCATGGGCCCAGAGAACGCTCGTAAAGTTAAGTCAGCGCTTCGTCGCCTGCAAAAGCAGCTTAACTAAAGCCAAGCTCAACCTTCTCCAATAACCTAGGCGCTTAATCTAAAGCGCCTAGGTTAAATCAACAGCATTTAACCTAATCCCTACTTCTGAGTATCAAACGTATCGCAAAAGGTCTTATTACACTCAGCCTATATGATGTAGAATAGTCACTGTTAACGTTATTGTGCCTAGATACGCCAAGCTACAAGCCGTTTCAAAGCCAAATAATTTTCTACTAGTAGGGGCAATACGAAAGGACATTCGTATCTGGGGCAGTGCATTTGAAGTTCAGCATTCTTTCATGGGGCGCTTGGTCGCCACATTACCAACAAGCCTCTGAATGGCTAAATTGGCCAGACAGAGCCTCTGACGATGCAGCATTAAAGCCTGCTGTGCCTAAACTTGCTCATATACCAGCAATGCAGCGCAGGCGCCTTAGCAAGCTCACCAAGATCATTCTTGAAGCCGTACATCAATGCGCACCTAGCGAGCAATGTCGTAGCATTTTTGCCTCGCAACATGGTGAGATTAACCGCACTATCAGCCTGTTAAATGACATTGTTGATGGCGCACCGCTATCCCCTACTGGATTTAGCCAATCAGTCCACAATACTGCGAGTGGCATCTTTAGCATTTTCAGCCATAACCGTGCAGCCTCGACTTCGATTGCTGCTGGCAGCAATACTTTTTCTCAAGCCTTTATCGAAGCGTTTGCTCAACTTCACGCCAATCCTGAACCTTTGTTACTGGTGTATGCAGATGAACCAGTACCACAAGTTTATAGTCAATTTGCCTCACAACCTGAGTGGCCAATTGCTATCGCGTTTGTGCTAGCGCCAGCGGATCATCAACAAGATGCCTTAGCAACGATCAAGCTAACACCCGCAGCGCTTGCTGATAACAATGCAGAGCAGCTTAACTATGGTGAATTACTGGCAAATCTTGCAGCTAAAAAACGACTGACGGGTCTACTTTCAGGCTGGCACTGGGAGCTTGATTGTGACTAAAGCTGCAGTTGAAAAAGCCACTGAATACAGACAACCTCGAGCGCCAAAGTTAACCGGAATCGCCTATATTCCGCGCTGGGTTGGCGGCACTCTTTGCTATATGTCATTTGGCTTAGGCGGCCTGCTAAGCTCGCTCACCATATTGCCTATTTTAAGATTTTGGCCTGGCACGCGCCAGCAACGTATTGAGCGTGTGCAACGCGCGGTACACATCATGTTTAAAGGCTTTGTCCGCATGATGAGTTGGGTTGGGCTAATCAGCGTCAAATACCAAGATATTAGCCGCCTAAGTAATGCAAAAGGCATGATAGTTACCGCAAATCACCCAACCTTAATTGATGTGGTGGTGCTGATAAGTTTGATGCCTAATGCAGGCTGTATTGTCAAACAAGGGCTATGGCGTAACCCGTTTCTACGTGGCGTCGTTTCTTGTGCTGGTTACATACCTAATCGCGGCGCAGAACTGTTACTCGAGGACTGTAAGTCGGTATTAGAGCGCGGTACTAACCTGATTATTTTCCCTGAAGGGACTCGTACCATTATTGGTGAGAAAATTAATCCATTTGCCCGTGGCGCAGCCAATATCACCCTGCGTACTAGCAGTGATCTTTTGCCGGTATTTTTGAAAACCAATACGGTTGGCTTTAGTAAACAGCAAAAGTGGTATCAGCTACCAAGACGCACGATTGGAATTGATATTGAAATTGGCGAAACATTGCCATATTTGCGCTATGATGCTGCGGCAGGTGGCGATGCAAAAATGGCAAGACAGATGACCCGCGACCTAGAAAACTATTATAAACAACAATTAGATAGATACTTATGAGCTTAGATAACGAAATTAAACAACTGATCATCGACTGCCTTGACCTTGAAGACGTCAGTATCGATGATATCGACTCTGAAGCCCCACTATTTGGTGACGGTCTTGGCCTCGACTCAATTGACGCACTCGAGCTAGGCTTAGCCATTAAAAAGCAGTTTGATGTCAAAATTGAAGCTAACTCTGAAGCGACAAAACAGCACTTTTATAGTGTGGCTAGCTTAGTAAGCTTTATTGAGTCACAGCGAGCCTAGGAGGAATGATGCAAACTCGTGAACAAATCCTAGACATGCTAACCCAAATCCTTGTGGATGAGTTTGAGATTGATGCAGACGATATCACCCTTGAAGCCTCTCTATATGAAGAGCTTGATTTAGACAGCATTGATGCCGTTGATTTAGTGATTAAGCTGCAACAAATGACAGGTAAAAAGATTAAGCCTGAAGAGTTTAAAGCTGTAAGAACCGTCAATGATGTTGTCAGCGCAATTGAAGGTTTAGTGCAAGACTAATGCGACTGTTTTTGCAAATAGTGACATCCATAGTCGTTATCGCTTATCCACTGGCGGTCTACTTTGGGCTGCACTATTTGCCAGCAGGCAGTATCGCCTTAGGCTTATGTGCAGTGTTAATCCTTAGATTGTTTCTGCAGCAGCAACAGGTAAAAGCATTATTATTGCCTATTATCGTCGGTATCGGCCTCACTGCAGGCAGCTTTATCGCAAAACAAAATGACTGGCTATTGTATTACCCAGTCGTGATAAATCTGACCATGTTGAGCTTGTTTGGCTATTCACTCAAACATGGGCCGAGCATGATAGAAAGATTAGCTCGACTCAAAGAGCCAGAGCTACCAGACGCCGCTATAGGCTACTTAAATCGTGTGACATTAATATGGTGTGGTCTGTTCATTTTTAATGGTGCAATGGCGCTTTATACCGCTCTATACACCAGCATCGAAACATGGACACTCTATAACGGCTTAATCGCCTACTTGCTCATTGGGTCGCTACTTGGTGGCGAATGGTTATATCGAACATTTTGGTTAAAAAAGTCATGACGAATTTACTAAAAGCTTGGTTAAGCCAAGGGCCTGTTGCGCAGCAGCTGATTAGCTTTAATCACCACGATATTGTTACCGGCTCAGTTTTTTGCTCACAAGTAAGTCAGTTGCATCAGCAGCTGATGGGATCTGAAGAGCAGCGCTGGTTATTAAGCAGTGACAGCAGTGACCTCTTTGCTGTAGGGCTTTGCGCCGGTCTATTAGCGGGTAAAGAGGTGATCTTGCCTGCCAATACTCAAGCTGGCACTTTAAGCGAACTCACCCATGAGTACGATGGCGTGATGGCCAATATGCCAATTTGCGAAGGCAAAAGTTTTTTACGTCTCGATAAAGACCAAAACCCACCTACTGGTAGCTGGCCACAAGTACAAAGCTACGGCAAGTTAGTGTTGTTTACTTCAGGTAGCAGCGGCAAGCCTAAGCGTGTAGTCAAAACCATTGACCAGCTTGATGCAGAGGTCAGCGTGCTTGAGCATACTTTTGCCCAACACTTACCTCATTGCAGCGTCATATCTACCGTCTCTCACCAACACATCTATGGGCTATTGTTTAAGATCCTTTGGCCACTTGCGGCAAGTCGTCCGTTTTTAAGTGACTTAGTGGAATACCCTGAAACCTTAAGTTATTACGCTAATTTATTTCCAAATCTATGCCTGATCAGTAGCCCGGCGCAGCTGTCTCGACTACCGGATGCACTGGACAACGAAAAGCAATTACGAGCCCCAAGTTTAGTGTTTAGTTCTGGCGGCCCATTGAGCTTTGACGCTTCAAAATCGGTAGCCAATTGCTACGGGCAACCACCTATCGAAGTCTTTGGCAGCACTGAAACCGGTGGTATAGCCTATCGCCGCCAACACCAAGCCAATGCCAGCTGGCAAACCTTTGCGTCAATAGAGATCGCTCAAGCGGAATCCGATGGCGCACTCATGCTCAAGTCTCCTTATTTGCCAGATAACGCTTGGCTTAAATGTGATGACAAAATTGAATTGCACAGCGATGGAAAATTTAGCCTGCAAGGCCGTTTAGACCGCATTATTAAAGTTGAAGAAAAACGCCTGTCACTAGTGCAAATGGAATCTTTATTAGAAAGCCACCCTTGGGTATCTAAAGCGGCATTAGTCATGCTAGAACAGCCAAGAGTTCAGCTTGGTGCAGCTATCGAGCTTTCTAAAGAGGGGGCTGCTCAGCTAGAAACGAACGGTAAACTCGCACTGAATAATCAATTAAAAAGTCACTTGCTCAGCCAGTTTGAACGGGTGACATTACCTAGACGTTGGCGTTACCCAGATGCTTTACCTTTAGACCAACAAGGTAAGCGGGTGCAAACAAATATGTTAGCCCTATTTGATATTGATAAGTTTAAAAGCAAATGATTACATCAAATCTGCCCACCATTATTAGCTTTACCAGCGAAGCCGATAGCGCTACTTGGCGACTGGATATTGCTGCCAATCTTAACTATTTCAATGGTCACTTTCCCGAGCAACCCGTGTTGCCAGGGGTTACTCAACTCGATTGGGCTATCAAGCTTGGCTGCGCTCACTTTGGCTATAACGTTAATGTAGCGACACTTGAAGTGCTTAAGTTTCAACAACTCATGCTACCTAACACTCAGGTTGATCTGATTGTGAGCCATAGCGCCGCTAAACAAAAACTCACCTTTGCTTATAGTGATGGCGAAAAGCGTTTTGCGTCGGGTCGCATCGCCCTCAATACCACTAACTCTCCAGTAGCGGTAGGCAGCTAATGCGCTTAGCTTTAGTCGTACCAAACTATAATCATCGCGGCGCCATTGAGCGCACGCTAGAGGCGCTTGCGGCCTTTGATTTACCTTGTTACTTAATTAACGATGGTAGCGATGATGAAACCCGCTTTTTACTGATCGAGCTAACAGAAAAATACCCTTGGGTGACGTTACTGCATCACCCATACAATCGCGGTAAAGGCGCTGCGGTAATGACAGGACTGCGCACTGCCTATGCCGATGGTTTTACCCATGCACTGCAAGTTGACGCCGACGGCCAACACGATTTAGCAGATATTCCGGCTATGATTGAGCGAGCAGAATCGGCGCCAGAAGCCTTGATTTCAGGTTTACCGCAATACGATGAGTCAGTGCCTAAAGGTCGTTTATATGGCCGCTATATCACCCATTTCTGGGTGTGGGTAGAAACCTTAAGCTTTGATATTAAAGACTCCATGTGTGGCTTTCGCATTTATCCGCTTGCCGCCACTGAAAAGCTATTTCTAAGCCACGCCTTAGGCGAACGCATGGATTTTGATATCGAAGTCTTGGTACGTCTTTACTGGCAAGGGGTGCTGATTATTCACCTGCCCACCCGTGTCATCTACCCCGAAGATGGTGTCAGTCATTTTCAAGGGCTTAAAGATAATGTGCGTATCTCTTTAATGCACAGCAAGTTATTTTTCGGCATGTTGTGGCGTCAACCTAAACGGCTTTTACAGTCGATAAAGCAGCTATTCACCGCCTCAAATAAAAACAAGCATTGGTCTAATATGACCGAGCGCGGCAGCTACTGGGGCATAAAACTGATTGCCGAAAGCTACCGTTTTGGTGGTCATTGGTTATGCCGTGCGATCATGTACCCAGTGATTGTGTATTTCTTTATTACTGGCAGCACTGCTAGAGCTGCATCAAAACAGTTTCTAGAGCACGTCAAACAGCAGCAGCCTGATCATCCACAATTGAGTGAATCACTTAGCTGGCGCGATAGCCTGAAACACTTTTTTGCCTTTGGTAATGCCGCTCTCGATAGAATCGACGCATGGTGCGACCGTATCAAACTCGAACAGGTGGAGTTTCCTAATCGCGAGATGCTCGCCAATGAACTTGCAGCAGGAAATGGTGCAGTGTTGCTAGTATCGCATTTAGGTAATTTGGAGCTGTGCCGCGCCATTTCAATCCACCAGCGCAAAGTAAAAGTTAACGTGATGGTGCTGACTGAAAATGCTGAAAACTTTAACCGAGTACTAAAGCAACTTAATCCAGACAGTGCACTCAACCTTATCCAAGTGACCGAACTTGGGCCCAGTACCTCAATGTTACTGCAGCAAAAAATTGAGAATGGAGAACTGGTGGTAATAGCCGGCGATCGCACCTCATCGCAAACAGCAGGTCGGGTAATTTACCAAGACTTTTTAGGCGAGCAAGCGCCGTTTCCTCAAGGACCTTTTATTTTAGCCGGCCTACTAGACTGCCCGGTGTATACCATGTTCTGCCTGCGCCAAAATGGTCGCTACCATGTGCATTTAGAGCATTTTGCCGACACCTTAAAAGGCCCAAGAGCAGGCCGTGCAGAACGTATCGAGCAAGCCGTAGATGAATTTAGTACTCGCTTAGCGCGTCATGCATTAAGTGAACCGCTGCAATGGTTTAATTTTTATGATTTTTGGCGTAAAGATGAGCAAGCACAACGAACCCACGCCAATAGTAGTGATTGCAGTAATGACTGCAATAGTAAAGGACAAGCAAGCAAATGACCCAAGACACAACACCTCAGCCACAGTCGGTAGAATTTGGCTATAACAGCCTATCGCTTGAAGATGTGGTCGCCATTGCTAAAGGCGCAAAGGCTAAGCTCAATCAAACAGCTGAGTATCGCGCCTATATTCAAAAAGGCGCACTGTTTATTGATAGCCTCTTAAAAGAGGAAGGTGTGGTCTACGGCGTTACTACTGGTTACGGCGACTCTTGTACTGTAACTGTTGGCCTAGATCTGGTGCATGAATTACCACTGCATTTAACCCGTTTTCATGGCTGTGGCATGGGCGAAATATTGTCGCCAATGCAAGCCCGTGCTGTTATGGCATGCCGTTTAAGCTCTTTAGCTATTGGCAAGTCAGGGGTGACTTATGAGCTGTTACAGCGTATTGAGACCTTGCTAAACCTAAATATCACACCGGTGATCCCAGAAGAAGGTTCAGTTGGTGCCAGCGGCGACTTAACGCCACTGTCTTACCTAGCTGCAGTACTGGTTGGCGAGCGCGATGTGATTTATCAAGGTGAGCGCCGCCCAACGAGTGATGTGTATAAAGAGCTTAATATCGTGCCACTTAAACTGCGCCCAAAAGAAGGTTTGGCCCTAATGAACGGCACCGCGGTAATGACCGCCCTAGCCTGCTTAGCCTATGACAGAGCGCAATATATGGCGCGCCTTGCTAGCCGTATAACAGCTATGGCATCGCTAACCTTAAAAGGTAACTCCAACCATTTTGACGACATTCTATTTGCCGCTAAGCCTCATCCAGGTCAAAACCAAATTGCAGCGTGGATCCGTGAAGATTTAAATCATCATATCCATCCACGTAACTCCGACAGACTGCAAGACAGATATTCTATTCGCTGCGCGCCGCATGTTATCGGCGTGCTGCAAGATGCACTACCATTTATGCGCCAGTTTATTGAAACAGAACTAAACAGCGCTAACGACAACCCAATTGTTGATGGTGAGGGCGAGCATATTCTGCATGGCGGCCACTTCTATGGCGGCCATATTGCCTTTGCGATGGACGCGATGAAAAACGCAGTAGCCAATATTGCCGATCTTATTGATCGCCAAATGGCGTTGGTAATGGATCAAAAATTCAATAACGGTTTACCAGCAAACCTATCTGGCGCAACGGGCAACCGCAAGGCAATTAACCATGGCTTTAAAGCGGTACAAATTGGCGTTTCAGCTTGGACTGCAGAAGCATTAAAAAACACTATGCCGGCCAGCGTGTTCTCGCGCTCAACCGAATGCCATAACCAAGATAAAGTCAGCATGGGCACTATCTCTGCTCGAGACTGTATGCGCGTATTACAGCTTACTGAGCAAGTTGCAGCTGCGGCACTATTAGCTATGTCGCAAGGTATTCGTCTGCGTATCGCCCAACAAGAGCTAGTTGCCAGCTCAATCACGCCATCTTTAGCCAATACCCTTGCGCAAGTTGAAGCTGATTTTGAGCTGCTAACTGAAGATAGACCGCTAGAACAAACGCTACGCTCAACCGTGGATAAGATCCAACACGGTTATTGGGAAGTGTGCGGAAAATAATAAGGACATTACTAATGAAAGGCATTTTACACGCAGAGATGGAAGTTGAAATTCCGTTTCACGATGTCGATTCGATGGGCATCACTTGGCATGGTAACTACTTACGCTATTTTGAGTTAGTCCGCTGTAAACTGCTGGATAAAATTGGCTATGGCTACCGCGCTATGCAAGATTCTGGCTTTAGCTGGCCAATTGTTGATGTGCAGATAAAGTACGTTCAATCAAGCACCTTTGAACAAAAGGTGCTGGTTAAGGCAGCGTTAGTTGAGTGGGAAAACCGTCTAAAGATTAACTACCAAGTACTTGATGCTCAAACAGGTAAACGCATAACTAAAGGATACACAATTCAAGCCGCAGTCGATATGCAAACCCAAGAGCTCTGCTTTGTTACGCCTGAAGTATTTTTACAGAAAATAGCTCATCTGCTACCAGAAAACGCCCAAGGCATGGAGTAACTCGCATGAAGCTCTTGCAGCTGGCTGCATTCAGTCTTTTCATTATCGCCGCTGTAGTGCTGACAGATAGTAGCCTAAATAAAAGCTACGCAGCGCAGGTGCCAGCCATCGGCGATGCTGCAATGAGTACTTCTGCTACTGACTACTCAGCGCTATTTGCTAAGCCAGCAACTAACGCTGAGTTGGTTAAGTTAAGCCAAAGCTTATCACCAAGCGAGCAAGCAAAAGGACACTTCACTCAGGCTCGCTATCTTAAAGTACTGAAAAAGCCATTAATCAGTCATGGTGAATTTGTATTTGCTAACAATATCGGGGTTATTTGGCAGCAGAATAAGCCTTTTGCCAGTACCTTAATCCTTAAGGATAAACAACTCATTCAAGTCGACAGCCAAGGCCGTATCAGCGTTAACCACGCCGAGCAGACTAGCGCTAATATGTTGAGTGATATCATGCCTAAGCTACTGAATGCTTTGCTTAGCGGCGATATAACCGCATTGAAGCAACATTTTGAGCTTAGCCTTATTATGCCATCTGCCAAGACTAACAACGTTAGCTCGTCGCCAGCTTCTACCCAGTGGCAACTTGGGCTAAAGCCACTTGATGCCATAGTGCAAAAAGCTATGCCGAAATTAGTGCTAACAGGCGCACAGCAGATCCAATCTTTAGTGCTGTTCAGTGATAATGGCGATCGGAGCCAAATTGAATTTTCTGCAGTTAATGATTCGCCACTTAGTGATGCAGATAAGGCTCGCTACTCTCCTGAGGGCAAGTAACTCACATGCTGCCCACTTTGCGCTATTGGTTAAGTCCTAAAACCGCCAAATTGAGGTTTGCTATTTGGCTAGCCTTACTGGTGATGACAGCCCTATCTGGTTGGCTCTCATGGCAAAACGGCGCAAGAATTCAAAGCGACATTCTAGCGATGCTGCCCAAAGTTAGCGAAAGCCCGCTAACTCAACGAGCTATGGCACAGGTTGAGCAGCAACTCGCTAACCGTATTTACCTTGGATTTATAAGTGATAATGAGCAAGCGGCCATTGATGCAGCTAAACTCGCTATGGCTAAGCTGCAACAAGGTAATAGCAATTCCAGTTCATGCTCAGACTCAGACTCAGCATCTAACTCTAGCCCTTTTATCGACATCTCTAGCGCCGATATGGCTCAAGCTGATGCGCTAAATAGTTATTACTTTAAACATAGATTTCAGCTTCTCACTGAGGAGCAGCGCCAACAATTACAGCAAGGTAATTGGCAGCAACTCACCCAATCTGCGTTAGAGAAACTCTATAACGCCTTTAGCTATGCCAATAGCGAACTAATTAGCCGCGACCCTCTGTTACTGTATCCTGACTCATTACTCAGCCTTGCGCCATCACAGCAACTGAACGTTAAACAAGGTATATTGATTGCCAATATTGCGCCATCTGCTGCGACTCCAAAGCCACAGTATGCAGCAATCGTTATGGCAAAAGGTCGCGACAGCGCCTTTAATCCTAATGCACAACATGCTCAATTAACCGTACTCGACAACGCCTTTACCGCAGTGACTTCCCAACATACTGCAACGAGTTCGCAAGCTAACAGCATTGAAATAATTAAAGCTGGTGCACTCTTTCATGCCGCTGCTGCGACCGAAAACGCCAAACAAGAGGTGTCGACTATTGGCCTGTTGTCGCTAATTGGTGTCATTGGCTTAGTGTGGCTAGCGTTTCGCTCGATAATGCCGCTGACCATAGCGGTAGTCACTGTCAGTAGCAGCATGTTATTAGCCATAGTTGCCACAAGTGTTATTTTTGGTGAGTTGCACTTACTCACCTTAGTGTTTGGTACGAGTTTAATCGGGATCTCTATCGACTATTGTTTTCACTATTATTGTGAGCGGCTTAATAACCCACAAGACAGCAGCGATAACATCATTAAGCATATTTTCACTGCAGTAAGTCTGGCGTTATTAACCAGCATTATCGCCTATAGCGCGCTAGGTTTAGCACCGTTTCCTGGAATGCAGCAAGTGGCTGTATTTTGCGCCGCAGGCTTGCTCGGGGCGTACCTTACCCTGTTACTTGCCTACCCTGTAATTGCTGCGAGTCCTTTAAAAGATGCGAGCCGCGCACTTAATCTTGCTCAGCATTACCAAGCTTTTATGCTTAAACGGTTTACCCCATCAAGCCTACGGGCCAAATTGCTACTCGCACTAAGTTCAAGCTTGTTTATTGCAGCTGGATTATGGCTACTTAGCGCCGATGATGATATTCGCCAGCTGCAGCACACTCCGATAGAGATTCAAACAGAAGAAGACCAACTGCGACGCTTATTAAGCGGCGGCACTGACAACCAATTTCTATTGGTCAGCGGCGCAACTGAAGAGCAAGTAAAGCAGCAATTGGAAAAACTAGAGCCAGTTCTGCAGCAAGCTGAGCAAGACCAGCTAATAGGTAATCATTTAAGCCTAACTCGCTTCTTGCCAAGCCAAGCAAGTCAGCAAATGAACTATCATCTGCAAGCTGATATTTACCTGCATCACTTAGATTCGATTGTGGCGCAACTCGGCTTAGATGACAGCATAAAGGCCAAGCTAGTAGCCGATTATCAGGCTGGTAACAGGCAGTTTATAAACGCCGAAAGCTTTTTTAGCCATCAGGCTGGCTTAAGCTTTAAGCCGCTATGGTTACCAGCAATAAATACTGATAACTCAAGCGCTCAAGCAAACACAGAATATGGCGCAATCGTGCTACTTGGCGGTATTAAGCAGCTCAATACTTTTGCCGCTCTTTTTGATGGCAATGCGCATATCAAACTGATTGATAAGGTTGGTGATATTTCTAAAGTAATGGGCCATTACCGTCAGCTAACGCTAGCCTTTCTTGCCATTGCACTGATTGTTGCGGGGCTTATTTTTACGATGCGATTTGGTAACAAACTCGCTGCGGTAGTCATTGCTGTACCTGCACTTTCGGCACTGTTAACCCTAGCGAGTTTAGGCATATTGCAAAATCCATTAACCTTGTTCCACGCATTAGCACTAATTTTGGTGTTTGGAATTGGCGTTGATTACAGTCTGTTTTTTGCCGAATCTAAGCAGCAAACTCGTGGAGTGATGTTAGCGGTATCTATGTCAGCTATTTCTACTCTATTAGCTTTTGGCTTGCTGGCGTTTAGCCAAACACCCGCCATCAATGCCTTTGGTTTAACCTTGCTATTAGGTATTAGTTTTACCTTTTTGCTTTCGCCTTTTATTCAAAACTTTACAAGGAAGTCTGCTAATGTCGACTGATAATGCTGTTCAGTACGAATCTGCCCCAAGCCTCAATGTTGACGTTGCCATTATTGGTGCGGGCCCTTCAGGTAGCATTGCGGCTAGCTTATTACATGCCCAAGGTAAGCGGGTAGTGGTACTTGAAAAGCAACACTTTCCACGTTTTTCTATCGGTGAAAGCTTATTACCGTGCTGCATGACAGTCATTGAACAAGCCAATATGCAAAACGCGGTTGAACAAGCGGGTTTTCAATTTAAAAATGGCGCTGCGTTTAAATATCAAGACAAATACACCCAGTTTGACTTTACCGATAAGTTTACTCCAGGCCCAGGCACCACCTTTCAGGTTGAGCGCGCCACATTTGATAAACTACTGGCCGATGAAGCGGTAAAGCAAGGTGTAGATATTCGCTACGGTCACAGTGTTGAATCTATCGATTTAGATGCTGAGCCACGCTTAACCGTAACTAACGAAAAAAATCAAACTCTGAAGGTTAACGCTAAATTTATTCTCGATGCCAGCGGCTTTGGTCGTGTCCTGCCAAGATTGCTAGATCTGGAAAAACCTTCAACGCTACCAAGTCGCAGTGCGGTGTTTAATCATATTAAAGATAACATCTCAGATACTAGTTTCGATCGCGATAAGATCCTCATCAGCGTACACCCAGACAATCAAGATATCTGGTACTGGCTTATTCCTTTCAGTGACGGTCGCTGCTCAGTCGGCGTTGTTGGTAAGGAGCAACAACTGCAAGGCTTAACGTCTGATGGTAACTGCGATCTAAATAACGTGCTTACTACCATGATTAATCAAGAACCGGGATTGGAAAAACTCTTAGCCAACGCAGAGCTTATTAATGAGTCAGGCTTACTAAAAGGATACTCTGCCAATGTCACAACATTGGCCACCAATAAATTTGCTCTGCTTGGTAATGCCGGCGAATTTTTAGATCCTGTATTTTCATCAGGTGTAACCATTGCCATGCAGTCAGCCTCTATGGCCACTAAAGCACTGGTAAAACAGCTAGATGGTCAACATATTGATTGGCAGAAAGAATACTCAGTGCCACTCATGAAAGGTGTGGATACTTTTAGAACTTACGTTGAAGCTTGGTACGACTGCCGCTTTCAAGATGCGATTTTCTTTGACGATCCCGACCCTAAAGTAAAACAGATGATTTGCTCTATCCTTGCCGGTTACGCTTGGGATGAGAATAATCCCTTTGTTAGCGAGTCCAAGCGCCGCTTGAATATGGTTGTAGAATTATGCCGAAGCTAAGCTGTTACCTGACCGTCTTGCTCCTAGCCCTGTTATCAGGCTGCAGCCAAACATTTGAGCGTCAAACCTGTGTCACACTTGCAGCTGAAGTTAACTATTGTTTAGCGCCAATAAGCCAACAAGTATTAGGTAATGGTCAACAAGCACTTAGCGCGATGCAAAAGGCCAGCATTCAAACTGAAAATAACCAACATGAGCTACTCAGTCAGCTAGAGCTTAGCCAGCAACAACTGACCTTGGTTGGCTTAGCACCACTTGGGCAAGCCTTGTTCACCCTTAGCTATGATGGCCAAAGCCTTATCAGCGAGCAGAGTAAATTGCTCGGAGAGCAGTTTAAAGCTGAGTACTTACTTGCGATAATGCAATTAATTTACTGGCCGGATAATAGTATTAATCAGCATCTAGAGGGCGCTACAATTAGTAATTACTCATGCGATGCTGCTTTGTGCCGCGGGTTATTTTTTGCTAAAAATGACTTAAATGAAATAACCACTAGCCAGCAACCTTTTATCAGTATTCGCTATAGCAATTTAGCGCAGTGGCAGGCTGAGGTTGAGCTTAAGATCCCAGCAGCCGATTTCCAGCTAAATATTAGCCCTCTTTAACCCTAATTTGGTGGTATTAAAAGTGAACCCAGCAACAGCTATCGCAATAACCCATCTTGGTTTATGCACCCCATTAGGGCAAACACCGCAAACCGTGCGCGACAACCTTATCGCAGGCAATATCGACGGCATGAAATGGCGCGATGACCTGCTATTTGAGCGCTCTGTACTTGTAGGGCAAATCGATACTAAATTGCCAAGTATAGCGAGCGAGCTTAAACGCTTTGATACCCGCAATAACCAATTAACCTTGTTAATAGCCAAACAAATCGAGTCAGCCGTGATTGCCGCTAAAGCGCAATATGGTAGTCATCGCATTGGTATTATTCTTGGCACTAGTACCTCAGGGATCGCCACTGGCGAAAGTGCGCTGGCACAGTTACAAACTGAAGGTCAGTTCCCGCTAGATTACGATTACGCCAAGCAAGAACTCGGCGATACCAGTCAATTTCTGCAAGCCTATTTTGGCTTAAATGGCCCTTGCTATACCGTATCAACCGCATGTTCATCTAGCGCTAAGGTGTTTGCCAGTGGTCAGCGCTTAATTGATGCAGGCGTATGCGACATGGTCATTGTTGGCGGCATTGATACCCTATGTAAGCTTACTCTCAATGGCTTTTATTCTCTGGAATCGATTTCTAGTGGTCACTGCCAACCATTTAGCGTTAATCGCGACGGTATTAATATTGGCGAAGGTGGCGCACTGTTTACACTAGAGAAAGTTAATCTAGATAAGCCAGCCCAACAGCCAACAAGCTATATCATTTTAAGTGGTATTGGCGAGTCTAGCGACGCCCATCATATTTCCGCTCCGCACCCAGAGGGCCAAGGCGCTGTAGCCGCCATGCAAGCGGCATTAGCCATGGCCAAACTGCGTCCAGAGCAAATTGATTACCTAAACTTGCACGGCACTGCGACACCAAAAAATGACGCCATGGAAAGTCGTGCAGTACAACAAGTCTTTCAATCAAGCTTACCCGCTTGTAGCTCAACCAAACCTTTAACCGGGCACACATTGGGCGCGGCGGGCGCCGTTGAAGCAGCATTTTGCTATCTGCTACTGAGTGATTACAATATGCCGCAATATTTGCCGCCACAAGTATGGGACGAGCAAGCGGATCCGAATGATCCTGACTTACCCTTAGTTAGCGCCAATATGCAGGCTGCAATTCACCATGTGATGAGCAATTCATTTGCCTTTGGTGGCAGTAATGCCAGCGTGATCTTTAGTCGGTTAACCGCCCATTGTGACTCAAAAGAGAGAGCTTAAGATGTTTGATGCCACAAAGCTTGCAGAGCAAGATGTAGCTAACTTTATCCCTCATCGCGATCCGATGATTTTAATCAGTAAGTTGTTAGCCCATGAGTCCGATACCTTGCTTACTCAAACTGATATTAATGCCAGCAGCCCCTATTTCGACAGCAAGCTAAATGGCGTGCCTAATTACGTTGGCATTGAATATATGGCACAAAGTATTGCCGCATTAGCTGGTGTCGAAGCACACATGCGTAACGACATTATTCGGGTAGGTTTTTTGCTCGGCAGTCGCAAGCTTAAAATGCATATCTCACAATTTGATTTAGGCCAAAGTTATAAAACTCGCGTGACACGCTTATATCAAGAAGACAGCGGCTTAGCGGTATTTGACTGCCAGATTCTGCATAATCAGGACGTTGTTGCAGAAGCTAATGTCAACGTGTTTCAACCGCAAGACACACAAGCCTATATTGCTGGCGCAAACCAATAATTTGAATATATAGATATCGACCGTAGTCCGGCCAATATAACAACCGCAGCCAACGACTACGCGGGGAGCAACAAGATGACTAAAAGAGTATTAATTACTGGTTCAAGCCGCGGCATAGGTAAGGCTATTGCTTTAAAGCTTGCCGCATCTGGCCATGACATTGCCATGCACTTTCATAGCAACCAAGATGCTGCAAACGCAACTCGAGCAGAGCTAGAGCAACTCGGGGTTAACGTTACCTGCTTACAGTTTGATATCGCCGATAGAGCTGCCGTAAAACAAGCCATCGAACAAGATATCGAGCAACATGGCGCTTACTATGGCGTGGTATTAAACGCAGGTATTAATGCTGACACAGCTTTCCCAGCGATGACAGAAACTGAGTGGGATAGCGTAGTACACACCAATCTTGATGGCTTTTATAATGTTATCCACCCAACGGTAATGCCTATGGTGCAGTCTCGCCAAGGCGGCCGTATTATTACGCTTGCGTCAGTATCTGGCATTGCTGGTAACCGCGGACAAGTTAACTACAGCGCTTCAAAAGCTGGCATCATAGGCGCAACTAAAGCGCTGTCTTTAGAGCTGGCAAAACGCAAGATCACTGTTAACTGCATCGCTCCTGGGCTAATTGAAACTGATATGGTTAGCGATATACCTAAAGATATGGTCAACACCTTAGTACCTATGCGTCGCATGGGTAAGCCCGCTGAAATTGCTGGCTTGGCTAATTATTTAATGTCTGACGATGCAGCTTATATCACTCGCCAAGTGATCTCAGTTAACGGAGGCATGGTATGAGTCAGGCGTCTTTCCCTCGCCGCGTAGTGATCACTGGTATTGGCGGCATTTCAGCCCTCGGCCATGACTGGCCAACTATTGCTGCCAATTTAAAAGCCAAGAAAAACTGCGTTGTACGCATGGATGAGTGGGATAGATTTGCTGACTTACATACTCGTTTAGCAGCCCCAGTGACTGACTTTGAGGTTCCAAGTCACTACAAGCGTAAGAAAATTCGCTCCATGGGCCGAGTATCAATTATGGCGACACGTGCCAGTGAGCTTGCACTAATGGATGCAAATTTACTTGATGATCCTGTTGTAACTTCAGGTGCAATGGGCATAGCTTACGGCTCATCCACTGGCAGTACCGACCCGATTGTCGCCTTTGGCGATATGCTCAAAGACGGCGATATGTCTGGCGTAACCGCCACTAGCTATATCCGCATGATGGCGCACACAACGGCAGTTAATGTTGGCGTATTCTTTGGCCTTAAAGGTCGCGTACACACCACCAGCAGCGCTTGTACTTCGGGCAGCCAAGGTATTGGCTATGCTTATGAAGCCATTAAATATGGTCAACAGGATTTGATGCTTGCTGGCGGTGGCGAAGAGCTTTGCCCAACCGAAGCTGTAGTTTTCGATACCCTGTTTGCCACCAGCACCAAAAACGAGACTCCGAGTGAAACGCCGCGCCCATTTGATAAAGACCGTGACGGACTCGTAATAGGTGAAGGTGCTTGCACACTAGTGCTTGAGGAGCTTGAACACGCTCAAGCTCGCGGCGCAACAATCTATGCTGAAATCGTTGGCTTTGGCACTAATGCAGATGGTCTGCATGTGACACAGCCAAACAGCGAAACCATGGAAACTGCGATTCGTTTAGCCCTAAAAGATGCAGCCATAGATGCTGATAAAATTGGTTATGTGAATGCCCACGGCACAGCAACCGACCGCGGTGACATAGCAGAAACTCATGCAACTCATGCGGTATTTGGTGCCAAGCAAGTTATCTCTTCATTGAAAAGCTACACTGGCCACACCTTAGGTGCTTGCGGCGCTTTAGAGGCATGGGTCAGCATAGAAATGATGAATGAAGGCTGGTTTGCCCCAACGCTGAACCTGAGCGAAATTGACTCCGAATGTGGCGAGCTTGATTATATTAAAGATGATATTCGGCTGCTTGAAACTGATTACGTGATGAGTAATAACTTCGCCTTTGGCGGCATTAATACTTCGCTGATCTTCAAGAAATGGAAATAACCCCCTCCTTTCTAAGGGGCTAATACCAATCAGTATCTTAAATAATAACGCCAAGGAAGCAGTGCAACCTTGGCGTTAGACTAGTACTTATAATCAGTACTTATAATCAGCACCTATCATTTGTGCTTAAAATTAGTGAATATTGCCGATCTCTGCCGCTCTTTGATCATAGTCTTGCTCATGGCAGGTCTTGCAGCTATCCGATGCCCGTAACCAAGGCTTATTATATTGACCATCTAAAGAGAAATTACTTGGATCGTCTGATGCTCGTGAAATATCAATTTTGAACATGTGCGACTCACTTGGCATATGACAGTCGATACATTCAATCGAGACATGCGCTAAACCACCTCCATTGCCAAGATTAAAAGTCTTATCATGACAAGCAGTACATTCTCTAACAATCGCCTGCTCATGGCCTGGCTTATCTTGATAATGTTCCGATTTATGCGGGTTATGACAAGTTGAACAAGTAAAGTCTTTCTTCTTGCCCATAGCTTCTCCTGAATCAGGATCAGTACCAATCATAGTAGTTGCTGCATGTCTGCCGCCTCGGCCATTAAGGCCACCGCCATTCTTATCAATACGACCTCCTTGTGTATCACCACCAAATACTGCATTTTGAGGCGAAATATAGTCAGGATAGCGTTTTATAGAATCATCAACAGTATGGCATTCACTACAAGCTATAGCTTTGCCGTACCCCATATCGTCACGAAGAAAATCTGCAGTAGTACGAGGTGTCGCGCGCTTAACAATATTTTGCCCAGACGGTTGTTGGATATGCTCACCACCTGCACCATGACAGCTCTCACATTGCACACCAGTTAACGCGAAAGTACCGCCCATACCTGGCATATCATCTTGCCTGTTCAAGTTACGATAATCACCGGTCGCTTCAGTGTAATCTTTCCAACCTGTTGTATGGCATCGTCCACAGTAATCATAAGGGTGTGCATCAGGGGCATCATTAGGAGCATACGCATACATCATTTCGGCTGTTACTTGATGGCCTTTAGGTACGACTGCTCCGCCAACTTTATCCCCACTAAAGATGTAGCCATTCATATCAACAAACATGGCACTACTCTTATAGCCACCAATCACATAACTGATATCTCCCCATCCCGTTGGCTTACCTAAAGTGTTATCAACCCCCTCGATAAAGTCTAAAATTCCAGAGATTGATGTGAAGGGATAAATAGGCTCCTCACCATTTTCAATTTTAGTAAACTTAAAATTATGCCCAGTTTCAAAGAAACTTTGTTTATCGGTATGACAGGAAATACACGTGTTGGACCCAACATAAACTAATTTATTTTCAGACACGATAACGGTGATAATTGACTGAGCAGATCCGCCATTGCCATCTTCGATAGCATACTCGATTATCGTTGTGCCTATTTCTACGGGCTCAAATAGCACTTGGTTATCACTAATTGTCGCTTGACCCGTTCCCTCTTTAATTGTCACTTCAGTGATAACTAATGAATCACCATCAGCATCAGTGTCATTTGCAAGCGCATCAATTAAAACGCTTTTACCTAGAGTCGTTGCTCCCTCTGTAGGATTCGCAATCGGAGGAGTATTTGCGTTAGGTGGCGGAACAGACTCATCATTATCACTGCCACACGCAACTAGTAAAGAAACCATGCTAGCAAGCAATAACTTTTTGCACGGAAGGTTTATGTCAAAAATATCCATCATCATTTCCCCTTTAGGAGTATTATAATTTGGTTTTTTCTTATTCGACTTACACATGCTTAAGCACTTAAGAAACAAACAGTAAGCATATTCCGATGCATCAAGCTGTTCCTCTGTTCAAAATCTTCTACAACATGCGTGTCGCGGTTAAACCTAATTATTGTCAAAGCCGTTAATTCACAAATTTTCAACTTATTAAAAAAACAACTAAGTAATTAGAATTTAACGAAACCAAAATAGAACAAAGCAAGGAGGGATAAATATGGATTTATTGGATTTAAAAGTGGTCATTTTCGAACCTGATACACAAAGTGTGAACTTGACTGCAAATACAGATTCACACTTTTATCAATAATGAGATCTACTTTAAATTCAGCTTAGTGTTAAATAAGTGATAGGTTGATTAGTATTTTTCTAAAAAATTAAATGCGCACCATTAAGAATAGCTACACGCTTTAAATTTCGACGGTGTCAATTTTGTATGCCGTTTAAAAAACCTCATAAAGTAGGTAACGTCATCAAAACCAAGTTGATATGCAACCTCTTGAACCTGCAAGCTATCTATCACCAAACGCCGTTTAATCTCAAGAATAATGTAGCTATCAATTAATTGTTTAGCTGTTTTATCACAAGCAATCTTACACAATTGATTCAAAGACTTATATGTAACCCCCAGCATGTTAGCATAGTCTTGGGCATGTCGAGTTTGCCTATATTCTTGAGTAATCAATATAAGAAAATGATTAAACCGGGCAACTTGAGCTTCACTTAAGTGTTCCATATTATTTTTACGCTCCTCACCAAGCGCCACCAATAAAGATGAAAAAATTAGTTGAGGAAACAGTGGCTCACAACTTTTCCTTAATTGTGTTTTTTCAATTTCATATAAGAGAGAACTGCAAGTAGCTGCCAGTGCTGGCGATAAGTCGAACACTGGTGTATACGAATTTAAAAAGTAAGTAGGCGCAAAAAATGGCAATCGAACATTAGTCAAAATCATATCGAAAAACTCATCAGTCACATTGATCATTTTCCCTTTTGCCTGACTCGAAATATCAAATGCATGCACCTGATTTTTATTGATAAAAATAAAACTCCCTTTCTTAAAAGAGTGATATTTAAAATCAATGAAATGACGCCCTTCACCTTCAGTGATGTAAATAAAGCAATAGTATGTTATTCGATGTGGTTTGCCTGGATCAAAGCTACAGCGAGGCAACTTCTTATAAAAATTGCCTAAGTCTAAAACCTCTAAGCCTTCTTTGTGACTAGGTGGTGCTCTAAATTCAATAATCGGAACTTTAGCTATTTTATCTACCATCAAATTACCACCAAAGTTTAGGCTTAATAACGAGCAATTATCACAAGACGTTAACCTTACACACCTCACGACTAATTTACTGTTAACTAAATCAAAACCACGCATAACAACTTTGCGATACAGGCCTGATATATACAGCTAAATGGGCTGTAGATAATACTTACTAGATAAAATATAAAAATAACTAAATAAAGTAGATGCTAAAGAAGGGTAGCTAAATTAAAACAGTACAAGCTTTATTTAGCACTATCAATAACGACTATTGTTAGTGCTAAATATATAAACCATCATATCACTTATATTTTTAGACTAGCGCTACAGACAAGTCTAAGAGCGGAATTGTCAGTCAGATAAGTAAACATTTCATTCAACTATGTGAATTTATCGTACTCACATACAAGCCAGAAAAGCTCGCACAAAGTTTATCTTGGCAATAAAGCTCTACTTCTAAACCTACTTTCACTCGACGACCTTGAGCTAGCTTAGCCAACTCTGTTTCCGGCCAGCAAACCTTAGCTACAGGCTTGCTATCAATAGGCGCAAGATAACGCACGTTGGCATCGGCCAATACTATGTCACCATCTACGTCTGCCAGTTGTTGCTGTAGCCAAAGCATCCCCCAACCAGTTAAGGTCATCAGCGTATAGATGCTACCGGCAAACATGGTCTGGTGCAGATTGATGTTAGGAGCAAGCGGCGCTGTTACGCTAAATTCCGTACCATCAAATGCCAAGGGCGTGATCTGCATAAACTCACTAACAGGTATGGTTTGATGCCATGTCTGTTGCAGTTGCTCGAGTAAGTCTTGCTGATTCAATGCTGCCATGCTCACTTCCTTTTACTGGTGACCAGCTTTAATGTCGCTACCAACGGTATTAACCCGCACTACACCTGTAGATTAAAGGTTACTGGGCCGTCATTTAATAAAGAGACTTTCATATCTGCAGCAAACTGCCCTGTTTGGGTATTCACGCCTTTTGACTTACAAAAATCGACAAATGCGTTATACAATTCTCGCGCTTGATCTGGTGTACCTGCACCAGAAAAACTTGGGCGTAAACCGCGGCTAGTATCCGCTGCAAGAGTAAATTGCGATACCACCAATAAACTACCACCCGCTTGCTCAAGGTTAAGGTTCATCTTGCCATTCTCATCGGAAAAGACTCGATAGCTCATCACCTTAGTCGCTAGCTTCTGCATTTTTTCGATATCATCACCCTGCTCTACACCAAGCAGGACTAACAGGCCTTTGCCGATCTCGCCGATAGTCTCGCCATCAACAACAACCTTTGCCTCACTCACACGCTGAATTAAGCCAATCACGTACTCTTATCTCCGATAAAATATGTCATGCAAAGATGAAAAAAAGCGAAGCTAAACGCTTCGCTTTTTATCGCTGCTTTTGCCTAATAGTAAACTAAATAGACTGAATATTCTGCATTACAGGAATAGGCTTGATCACATCTTCAGCGCCTTCAGGTAACGATTTCCCCACTTGGCGTAGACCTTCGTCTGTCCACAAAATAAAGCGGCGTAGCTCTTCCATGGTAATGGTATCAACAAAGGTTGCAGCACCTTGCACTTGGATCACCGCGCCATTGTCACGAATAACAAACTTGGCAAAGTTCAGCTTTTGATTAAGCGTGCCAATCATAAACAACATCTCTTTGCTGCCAACATACTTTGGGTGAATCGCATAAAAACGATTCATCATAATGCGATCTATACCGTCAGGATTGATACTAGGCTGGAGGATAAACTGATTGTTATCAAAGTTAACCGCGACGCCATTAGGGCCAGCCCTTGAGGCTAAATAGCTTTTACTTAAAAGGGCCTCTAATAATTTACTTGTGGCATCTTCATTAGATAATCCACCTAAATCAACACTATCGGGTGCCAACGTAGCTGCTTCAGTCGTTTCAGTTTTATCAGTTGAAGCACAAGCACCTAGACTCATTATTAAGCCAGCAAGAATAAGTTTTTTCATAGAATCTATGTTTCCTTGTTTATTGTTTGGCCATTTCCCGTATGGCGTTTATTACTGCTTTTGCCATCTTAGCATCGGCTAAAGCATGATACCCACCTTTAATCTCAGTCATTGTTAGCAACTGATTTTGCCGCCCTTGTAAAAAACGATGCAACTCATCGGCAGGGCAAACCCAATCAAACTCACCTTGTAGTATGTAGGTTTGGCATTGAATTAATGGTAATTTCTGAGATAGCTTTTCAAATGCACCAAAGTAATTGTTAGCTACATAATAAAGCTCAATGCTTGCTAAAGACTGACTGAACTGGACATTTCCTCGATTCAGCATCTGGCTAGGGTAGGCAAGCGTCATCTCCCAGGTTTGCCAACGCATAGTAAAATCTCGCCTTACATCTTCGCTATGATGCGTTAGCCCAGTGCGATAATCTGCAAACAATTCCGCTAAGCTAACTTGAGGCTTAGAGCGTGCAACAAATTGTTGGTACTCTTTTTTAAAAACACTCGCTGCACCTGCAGTGCCATAAAGGGCTGCAATGCCCTGTGGACTTGGAATAAACAAGCCCCACAGCACTTGCGATATCACTCGGCTAGGATAATAAGCTGCATAGATAAGGGCGAGCGTTGCACCAAATGAACCTCCAGCAAGCATCCAACGAGAAATATTGAGCCAATTTCTTACCGTCTCAATATCACCTAGCAAATGCTGCAATGTATTATGTTGCAACTCACCACGTGGGCGCGATCTACCAGCACCACGCTGATCTAACAAAATAACCTGATAGACAGATAGATCAAATAACGCTAAATCTTCAACGGCGCAGCCCGCACCTGGGCCACCATGTAAGTACAATATTGGTATGCCCTCAGGGTTACCGTATTGCGCGACATAAACTTGATGTCCCTGCCCGACACTCAGCCAAGTACGGCGAATCGCTTTGCGTTGATGAACTGGCACTAGCCTTTGGCACCCTCGCTTGTTTCTGCTTTACGTGCATCCTCTATTTCAGCTTCTGCTTGCTCTATTACTTCTGCTTTGGGGTCGGCGGCAGATTCAGATTTTTCAGCAGCTCCTGTGACTGCGTCTACATCAATATTGGCGTCATCAGCGGCTAAGCGTTTATCGCGCATTAACTGACACTCATGCAAATACTCTGGCAAGCCCGCAGTAATTTCTGCGCCAACTAATACAATCACCCAAGACACATAAACCCAAACAAATAAAATTGGGATAGTGGCTAATGCGCCATAAATAGCTTCATAGCTCGGAAACTGCGTCACATAAAAGGCAAAGCCTTTTTTGCCTAATTCAAACAGCATTGCAGCCACTAAAGCGCCAAGCAAGGCGTGTAAAAACTTAACCTTTTTAATTGGCACAACCATGTAAAGCAGTAAGAAAGCAGCCACAGAAAACAGCATTGGCAGACGTTCAATCAATAGCGGCACTACGCCTGACAGCTCGCTATCACTAAATAGCTTTAACGACACAAGATATGAAGTCGCCACTAAGCTTGCACCGACTAATACTGGCCCTAGGGTTAACACCATCCAGTACATAGAAAAAGACACTGCGGCTTGGCGCTTTTCTTTAGTGCGCCATATGCTATTGAGCGCTTTATCAATTGCCGAGATCAGCATTAATGCAACCACCATTAATGCAGCGATACCTACGCTGGTGCCCTTGGAGGCATTAGCGACAAACTCATTAATGTAAATCTGTACCGTATCGCCTGCAGCAGGTAGAAAGTTGTCATATACAAAAGCTTCTAGCTTTTCGCGAATACCAGAAAATACCGGAAAAGCTGACAGCATAGAAAACATCACGGCAACAATAGGCACCAAAGACAACAAGGTCACGTATGCCAAATGCCCGGCCTTTATATTGACTTGATCCTCTTTAAAGCGGCTGAGTAGATGTAAGGCAAATGCCCAAATGCTCAACAAAAAAGAACGAAGCTGATTTATCACCATGTTATTTTTCACTTGTTACTCTTGATTCTGTTAAAGTTAGTCTTATAAATGCCTATCTTGGTACAATAAAGCTTATAACCTTCTCTTTACAAGCATAAGGATTGAATTGATGTCACAACAAGGATCTGCCGGCAATGTTATTGCTGCTATTGCGAGCTTTTTCTTTCCAGGCCTTGGACAATTAGTTCAAGGGCGTATTCTAGCCGCACTCATTTTCTGTATTATTGCTGTGGTTGGTTACGCACTCTGGTGGCTAATCGTTCCAGCAATTATTGGCGGTATTGCCCACCTATGGAGCATTATCGACGCCGCTAAGTATCGCTCATAGTAACTCACTAATTTTCAGGGATAAAAGAAGATGAAGAAATTGATCACCACCGCAGTATTAGGCACCAGCTTACTACTTGGCGGCTGTCAAAGTGCCTATTACGGTGCAATGGAAAAAGTGGGTTATCACAAGCGCGACATCATGGTTGATCGCGTTGAAGACGCCAAAGAGTCACAAGAAGATGCCCAAGAGCAATTTAGCTCTGCGCTCGAAGAGATGCAGGCGCTGCTCAATCATGACGGCGGTGATCTTGAAAGCGCTTACAACAAAGCCAAAGATGAGTACGAGTCAGCCCAAGATGCTGCTGACGATGTCACTAATCGCATTGATAAAGTTGAGGATGTTGCCGAGGCACTATTTGACGAGTGGCAAACTGAAATTGGTGAAATTAGCAAAGCAAGCCTACGTCGCAACAGTGAGTCAAAACTCAAAGAGACTCGTCGTTCATACACTCAGCTAGTTAAAAGCATGCGCCGCGCCGAAAGTAAAATGGAGCCTGTGCTAACAGCAATGAAAGACAATATGCTGTATCTAAAGCATAACCTTAATGCTCAAGCAATTGGCGCGATTAAAGGTGAGTTTGCTAGCTTACAAACGGATATCTCTGGTCTGATTAAAGAGATGAACAAATCTATTGATGAATCAAATAAGTTTATTGCTTCATTAGAGGGCAAATAAGTCCTTACTAAAGTGTGGTTCCTAGGTCATTTCACCTAGGAACCAAACTTGTGAACTAGCGCCCTATTTTACCCATCACAATGTCAATTTTCTGATCTCCTGCACAGCCTCAACAGCATTTAAGAACTTCTGCTTAGAAAAGGTTTCACAATAGTATCAATCGACTACCAACAGATACTGTTATGAGCTTTATTGAATCGTTAACTCTCGTTCTCGCGCTGACATACAGCGTAAGCCTGATCTATTGGAGCGGCAAAAAGTGGGGAGCATTTGTCTCGGCAGGCTCGGTCTCTGCGGCCATAATATCGAGCCTCTATTGGCCACTCATTGTCGCATTAGCTATTGCAGCAATCGGCGCAGGCTTAGCAGCTAAGTTCAAACCTGAACTGATCCAAGGTGAGAGCCGAGCCAACAATATGCGTGAAGGCGTACAGCACTTACTTGCTTTGTCGATGCTTATCGTTGGTGTGCAGTTTGCGGTCAACACCGCCTTACTAAAGTCGGGGATCACTCCTTGGTTAATGCGTCCCGATGTCGGTGATGCGTTTTTACCTATTGCAGGCGGCATTGAGTTAAAGGCAATCATTAACTTAGGCATATGGGATAAAAACCATCCTGCGGCAGCTGTGATGCTGACAGTCGTGCTACTGACAGGTTTACTGTGCAAGCGGGCATTTTGCGGTTGGGCCTGCCCGCTTGGGCTTGCTGGTGAGTACCTCTATAAACTTCGCAGACGCTTTATCAAGCAAGAATTACTGCCACCAGCGTGGATAGACTGGCCGCTGCGTATGCTCAAGTATCTGCTACTGCTGGCATTGCTCTATATTATTATCGGTATGCCAACCATGAGCATTCCAGGTTATTTAAACAGTAACTACCATAAGATTGCCGATCTAAAAATGGCGCTGTTTTTCGTAACTCCTGGGCTCGTGACTATCATCTGCTTTAGTATCATTCTTGGCTTAGCAGCATGGCGTAGACAAGGCTTTTGCCGTTACATCTGCCCTTATGGTGCGCTACTGGGGATACTCAGTTTTTTAAGTCCGTTTAAGATCCGCCGTAATACTCAGCACTGCTTAATTGATGCTAAAGGAATGAGCTGTGATAAATGCACCCGCGCCTGCCCGGCCAGCATCTCAGTGCATAAGCAGATCAATATCCGCTCAGATGAATGTCAGGCATGTATGCGCTGTATCTCAGCCTGCCCTAAAAATGAAGCGCTGCAATTTAGTACTCGCAATGGCTGGAAGCTATCTGCTCGCGGGCTCACCATTATGCTACTAACAATCATGTTCTTATTGCCACTGGTCGCTTACTTAGGAGGCTTCTGGCACAGCGAAACGCCTGTAGAGGCAAGAATGTACTTGATTCAACACTTAGATAAAATTGGCCACTAAATAAAACGCCAACCGTATTCATATGAAAACGGCTGGCGTTAGAATTTCTATGCAGTTACCAATCTAAAGCTAAGTAAACTTTGCTCTACTTAGCTTAACTTAGATAGCAGCAACTGGCTTAGCGCGTTCTTTAATCACAGGCGTTGCAATCGCATCTTGAGCACGAATAAGCTGTAGCTCGTAAGCGCCTTGCTTAAAAGTTTCTAGCAATACTGCATCAACTGACGCATTAGTGCGCTCAAAGGCGTCGACAGGCTCACAACCTGCTTGCAGATTCGCTAACATCAAGCCACTGATTAAGTCGCCCACACCCACAGGCTGCTTTTCAAATTCGTATAATGGACGCGAGATTAAATAGCTACCACCTTCAATTACTAACAGCATTTCAAATTGCTCTTTATTGGTAGCCGCTTTTGCAAGATGCTTAACCACAACCATTTTTAAGCCTTTAGCGAGTAAGCTTTGGCAAGCCTGAATCACTTCATCTAGGTTATGTAGCTCAGTGTCTGTTAGGGTTTCTAACTCTAAAAGATTTGGCGCAATAATGTCTGCTACCGCTAGAGCTTGAGTCTTTAAAAACTCTTGCACACCCGGTGACACAATACAGCCCTTTTCAGGATGGCCCATAACAGGGTCACAAAAGTAGATCGCATTCGGATTAAGCGCTTTCATTTTTTGCACTGCTGCGGCAATTTCAGCGCCTTGCTCTGCACTACCTAAGTAGCCACTTAATAGTGCATCGCAGTGTTGCAACTCACCGATATTATCTAAGCCTTGCACCAACTCAGTGATTTGACCCGCAGGCATGATCATTCCAGCCCAGCCTTGTGCATACTGCGTATGGTTTGAGAACTGCACAGTATTAATTGGCCAAACTTCCATTCCTAGACGACGCATAGGGAATACTGCGCTGCTATTACCGGCACAGCCAAATACCACATGGGATTGAATGGATAAAATCCGCTTCATGATCATAACCTTTAATTTTAATTAGCGATGTTAATTGAGGGTGCTTTATGCCGCTAAATGCGACTCTTTACGATTATAGCAACTAGGCTAAATTAGTAATCTCATACTTAATCAAGCTGTGAGCTATTGCATAGGATTTTTAATCAGTTCCTGCTTTTTAAGGCCACAAAAAAGCCCCCAACATTTGCATGTTAAGGGCTTTTAAATACTTAACCTGATTACAGGTTGAAGCTAAGCGCAGTCATTACTTACGGTTATGACGCTTACGCTCGTTTTCAGTCAAGTAACGCTTACGAACACGAATGCTCAGCGGAGTTACTTCTACTAATTCGTCATCATCGATGAACTCAAGAGCTTGTTCTAGAGTCATTTCGATATGCGGAGTTAGTACTTGAGCTTCGTCAGTACCAGATGCACGCATGTTAGTTAGCTGCTTACCTTTCAAACAGTTAACTGTAAGGTCGTTAGCACGTGCGTGAAGACCAACTACTTGACCTTCGTATACTTCTGCAGCGTGAGTAATAAACAGACGACCACGCTCTTGCAGACCGAATAGTGCGAATGTTAGTGCCTTACCCGTTGCGTTAGAGATCAATACACCACGTGCACGTTGACCAATGTCGCCGCCTTTCACTGGACCGTAATGGTCAAATGAATGGTAAATTAGACCAGTACCAGAAGTCGCTGTCATGAATTCAGTTTGGAAACCGATTAGACCACGGCTAGGGATAACGAAGTCGATACGTACACGACCCTTACCGTCTAACTGCATGTCCTTCATGTCACCCTTACGAGTACCAAGCTTCTCAATTACTGCACCTTGATGTTCTTCTTGAACGTCAACAGTTAGAGTTTCGAACGGCTCACACATCTCGCCATCGATCTCTTTCATGATAACTTCTGGACGAGAAACAGCTAGCTCGTAACCTTCACGACGCATGTTTTCGATCAAGATAGATAGGTGAAGTTCACCACGGCCTGATACGCGGAAACGATCTGGGCTGTCAGTTTCTTCAACGCGAAGTGCTACGTTGTGTACTAGTTCCTGCTCTAGACGCTCAAGGATGTTACGTGAAGTTACGTACTTACCTTCTTTACCAGCGAATGGAGAAGTGTTTACCTGGAAAGTCATTGTTAGTGTTGGTTCATCAACAGACAATGGAGGTAGCGCTTCAACAGTAGAAGTTGCACAAACTGTGTCAGAAATCTTTAGCTGACCAAGACCAGTAATAGCTACGATGTCACCAGCGTTAGCTTCAGTAACTTCGTGACGCTCTAGACCCATGTAACCTAATACTTGGCCTACTTTACCGTTACGCTTGTTACCTTCAGCATCGATGATAGTTACTTGCTGGTTTGTCTTAACGCTACCGCGCTTAACACGACCAACACCAATAACACCAACGTATGAGTTGTAGTCCAGCTGCGAAATCTGCATCTGGAAATCACCTTCAGCATCAGCATCTGGTGAAGAAACTTTTTCAACGATCGTTTCGAATAGCGGAGTCATATCTTCGCTAACTTCGTCTGGATCTAATGAAGCAAAACCGTTTAGTGCAGAAGCATAAACGATTGGGAAATCTAGTTGCTCATCGGTAGCGCCTAGGTTGTCGAACAAGTCAAATACTTGGTCAATAACCCAATCTGGACGCGCGCCTGGACGGTCAATCTTGTTAATAACAACGATTGGCTTTAGGCCTTGAGCGAAAGCTTTCTTAGTTACGAAGCGAGTTTGTGGCATTGGACCATCAACTGCGTCAACTAGTAGCAATACTGAGTCAACCATAGATAGAACACGCTCAACCTCACCACCGAAATCGGCGTGGCCAGGGGTGTCAACGATGTTGATACGGTAATCGTTCCACTTGATGGCAGTGTTCTTGGCCAGAATCGTGATACCACGTTCCTTTTCAAGATCATTTGAATCCATCACCCGCTCAGTGGCTTCTCCTCGAGACTCAAGGGTTCCTGACTGCGCCAGCATCTTATCAACCAAGGTAGTCTTACCATGGTCAACGTGTGCAATAATGGCGATGTTACGTAAATTCTCTAACACGGCTAAACCTCTTACCATCGGTATAAAATATAGGGGGGTTACTGACAACAACTAAAACCAATCTAGTATAGTAGTTGCAATAAAAAGCGTGACATTCTACTCTAGCTCGGCGCTATCTCACAGGATTATTTTTAACCAATCGTTAAAAATAACTCTTTCGCATTGATTTTTTTCGCTCTAACGCCCGCTTTTTATACACTTTTTTATACTTTCACTGTGTGACACTATTACTATCACTCCCTTGGCTAAATTCCATTTTTAGCTAGTTTTAAGCAAAATCCAGACTATTTCCCTATAGATCAGACGCTAAATTTTAGCTAAATCGACACTGTCTTTATTGCCAATAACACTTATTTAAATACAGATGCTATTTCCTTGATTTACACCCTATAAAAATCACTATCTGTTAGTTATTGTACTCGCTGCAGTTTAGAGAAATGTAGCTGGCTAAAATTGCGCTTTATCAATAACTGCACTGTTATGGCGCGTGCACCATTAGGCTCTTTATTGGCGCACCACAAAGATCCACACCACGCACCAAAATAGTGCAAAATATTTTACTCGATTGCAGCCACAAAACATCAAACTGCTATTATTCAGTAAGTTACAAGTTTGGCACGACTCTCGCTATATGAATATCAGATTCGCGTTAAGCGCTAAATATTTAAAGATAAAACAAAGGGACAACCCTTTACCCTACTCGGAGATTTGAGAATGTCTGCAGAATCAGTTTTACAACAACTAAAAGAACTAGAAGTTAAATTTGTTGATTTGCGTTTTACCGATACCATAGGTAAAGAGCAACACGTTTCAATTCCTACTCACCAAGTTGACGCTGACTTCTTCGAAGACGGTAAAATGTTCGATGGTTCTTCAATCCAAGGTTGGAAAGGCATTAACGAATCAGACATGGTATTGATGCCAGATCCAGACAGCTTCGTACTTGACCCTTTCACTGCTGAAACCACAGCTAACATTCGTTGTGACATTCTAAACCCAGGCACAATGACAGGTTACAACCGTGACCCACGCTCTATTGCAAAGAAAGCTGAAGATTACCTACGCTCAACAGGTATCGCTGACACCGTACTAATTGGTCCAGAGCCAGAGTTCTTCCTATTTGACGATGTTAAGTTCAGCGCTGACATGTCAGGTTGTTTCTACAAAGTTGACGCTGAAGAAGCGGCTTGGAACTCAGGCACTAGCTACGAAGATGGCAACAAAGGTCACCGTCCAGGCGTTAAAGGTGGTTACTTCCCAGTAGCACCAGTTGATTCTTCACAAGACATCCGTAGTGCTATGTGTTTAGTACTAGAAGAGATGGGGCAAGTTGTTGAAGCGCATCACCATGAAGTAGCAACAGCTGGTCAAAACGAAATCGCAACACGTTTCAACACACTAACCCTTAAGGCTGACGAAGTTCAGGTACTTAAGTATGTTGTTCATAACGTTGCTCACGCTTACAACAAGACTGCGACATTTATGCCTAAACCAATCGTTGGTGACAATGGTAGCGGTATGCACGTGCATCAGTCTCTAGCTAAAGACGGCGTTAACCTATTTGCTGGTGACAAGTACGGCGGATTAAGCGAAACAGCTCTATTCTACATTGGTGGTGTGATTAAGCATGCGCGTGCAATCAACGCATTTGCTAACCCATCAACTAACTCTTACAAGCGTCTTGTGCCACACTTTGAAGCGCCAGTAATGCTAGCTTACTCAGCAGCTAACCGCTCTGCTTCTATCCGTATCCCAGTGGTACCAAGTGCAAAAGCACGTCGTATCGAAGTTCGTTTTGGTGACCCAGTTGCTAACCCATACTTAGCGTTCTCAGCAATGCTAATGGCGGGCCTTGACGGTATTCAAAACAAGATCCACCCAGGTGAAGCAATGGATAAAGATCTATATGATCTTCCAGCTGAAGAAGCAGCTGAAATCCCAACAGTTGCAACTTCACTAGAAAACGCACTTGAGTGCCTAGATGCTGACCGTGAGTTCTTAACTCGTGGCGACGTATTCACTAACGACTTTATCGATTCTTACATCGCCCTTAAGTCTGCAGACGTTGAGCGCATCAACCAAACAACTCACCCAGTGGAATTCGAGCTTTACTACAGCTTGTAATCCTTTGAGTTGAGCCGCTAACCAAGCACTTGGTTAGCCTTAAAGCCCTAAGCAGCTATGTTTAGGGCTTTTTTGTTGTTTAAAAACCAGACAACTAAAATAGCGCCCACAAAATCAAGCAGCTATGCTTTATACAACTGCTTTCGAGGGAACGACTATGCCAACACTCACAGCGATTTATGCCAAAGCGATTATTTGGGTAACCTTGCTATTAACACTAATCAGCTTGCCCGCAATCGCCATTGAATGGCCGCAAGATGTCACAGCCAAAGAGGGCACGATTGTGGTGTATCAGCCGCAACCAGAATCGTTAAAAGGCAATATCTTGCAGGGCCGCGCGGCAATGTCGCTGGAGCTTATCGACCGCGACGAGCCTATTTTTGGGGCCTTTTGGTTCAGCGCTCGCATCGATACCAGCAACGATGTTGCAACCGTGCGTAATGTTGAGGTCACTCAAGTACGCTGGCCAGACTCACAGCCCAGCGATGAGCAACGATTTACCGAAGTGGTTGAAAAAGAGCTAGAGAATAGTCAGTTCGAGATCTCTATGGAGCGTTTATCAGCAAGCCTGGCTAACGCCGAACAAGAAAAACAAAGTCTGGCGGAAATCAAAAGCGATGCACCTGATATTCTATTTCGCCAGCAGCTAGCAGTTCTGCTTACCTTTGATGGCACACCGCAATTTAGAGATATTGAAAATAGTCCCTATGAGCGCGCACTCAATACCCCTTTTGCCGTGGCACGTAACAAGCAAACCCAAAAGCTCTATCTCAGCAATGGCACTTATTGGTATACGGCCGATAATCCCTTAGGGCCATGGCAAGTCACCGAATATCCACCAGCCGATCTCGTAAAAATGCAGCCAGAAGCAAGCCAAACACCAGCTAAAAGCGCTGATGCTCCTGCTGTCATCGCCGTCGATAAGCCAACAGAGCTAGTCTCTACTGACGGCAAGCCACAATGGCAAAGCTTAATTGAAGGTAAACTACTGTATGTTAGCAATACCGAAACCGCTTGGATCCGCGAAACATACAGCGGAGATATGTATCTACTGCTTTCTGGCCGTTGGTTCAAATCTAAAAAAGAGGCTGGCCCGTGGAGCTTTGTTCGCCCAGACAAATTACCCACAAGTTTTAGTGAAATCCCCCCCGAATCCGATATCGGCGGCCTCAGAGTATCTGTTGCAGGAACCACTGAAGCAGACCAAGCAGTACTCGATGCACAAATTCCGCAAACTGCAGCGATTAAACGTGATGCAGCTAAACTCAGCGTAGAATATGATGGCGAGCCCAAGTTTGACGCTATCCCCGGCACCAAAGTCGCCTATGCAGTAAATACCAACACCCAAGTATTAAAGATAAACAACCAATATTATGCCGTTGATAATGGTGTTTGGTTTAGCGCTTCTAACGCTAAAGGCCCGTGGCAAGTCGCTGACAATATTCCAAATGATGAAATCGCCAAAATCCCGCCCAGCTCGCCAGTGTACAACACCACCTATGTTGAGATTTATGACTCAACTCCAGAAGTCGTTTATGTGGGTTATACGCCAGGTTACATGTGGTCGTATCCGTACTTTGGCGTGCCTGTATACGGCACTGGTTGGTATTACCCACCTTATTGGGGCCGCTACTACTATCCACGCCCACCAACTTGGGGCTTACACGTAGGCTACAACCCTTGGACGGGTTGGAACGTAGGCGTTAGCTGGAGTAACGGATTCTTTAGCGCTGGCATAGGCTGGAGCGCCGGTTGGGGCAATCATTATTATCCGGGTCGTTGCTGTGGCGGCTACTATGGTGGTGGTTATCGCAGACCTGTGGTGATCAACACAGGTGATATCAATATTGGCAACAGTGTCAGCATAGGCAACCGCACCAATATCTCTAATAAGCTGGCTAGAAACACTGGTATTTCAGGCAATAAATTGACTGGTAATCGAGTCGGTAAAAACAATCTTTATAACCGCCCTGAAACCCGTAATCGCAATGCTGATCCGGCAAAGATAAATAATAAGTTTAAACCTGCCAATCATAACAAGGCGCGCACTAACAATGTTTTTGCTGATAAAAATGGCAACGTGGCTAGAGATTTAGACGGCAAGTGGCAAAGCCGTGATAAAGGAAGCTGGACACCTGCACCTGAAACACGGCAGAAAATTGAAACTGGGATCAATAATCGTGAAATATCCCAGCCCAAATCCCTGTCTACTCCTCAAGTGACAAGGCCCAACAATCAAATAAACCGCAGTAACAGTATCAATCGGCAACATAATTTTGATCGTGAAGGCCTAAACCGAGCCCGAAATGCCCGCCAGCATGGCGCAATGCGTGAAGGAAGGCGCGGCCGTTAACTGTCATTGCATTTAAATGCGCATGAATTAGGCCTGCCATAGCAGGCCTAATTCATGCAGAAAAATGGCTTAACCCATGCCTTGAATACCATCAGGCATCATTCAGGGAATCATAATCATGTGGCACAAACTCGCGCCTTATCGTAGCTCAATCATTTTACTTTCAGCATTAATGCTAGGCGGAATAATTGGCATTTTAGTCCCTGATTTTGCGCTAAAGCTAAAACCATTAGGCCAGATATTTTTAAACCTGTTGTTTATGATTATCGTGCCATTAGTGGCTATCAGCGTAACCTCGTCCATTGCCCGTATGACAGATTTAAAACGCCTAGGTGCAATACTTATCACCATTTTTGCAGTCTCAATAGTCATGGCCATTATCCCTACACTCGGCATTATTGGCTTAGCATCAATTTACGACCCCGCCCAAGGCGTGACATTAGACCTACAGCAACAAGTCAGCACTGGCTCTGGTGAGATGGATTTTGTGAGCTTACTGACCACCAATGACTTTGTTGGCCTGTTATCGAAATCTAATATTCTGGCGCTGATAATTATGTCGGTGATCAGCGGTATCGCTATCGGTCAATCAGGTAAAGACGGCGAAAAAGTCTCAGCCATGCTCGACAGTTTGAATACTGTTATTATGAAAATCGTGTCGATTTTGATGGTCGCCGCACCAGTTGGTCTCGGTGCTTACTTTGCCTCAACCATGGCGAGCCAAGATCCTGAATTATTAAGTACCTTTGCCCGCGCTATTGGCTTGTTCCTTATCGCTGCATTCATCTATTACACTTTAGGCAGCACTGTTTATGCTTGGCTTGGTGGCGGCATAAATGGCGTTAAGCAGTTTTGGCGTAACGCGGTAGAACCTTCAGCAACCGCTTTAGGCACCAGTTCTTCATTAGCATCGTTACCGGTCAATATTCGCGCCGCAAATAAAATGGGGCTACGTGAAGATATCGCCGATATTAGCCTCCCCTTGCTGGTCAATCTTAATAAGGGAGGCGCCGCCATGACGACTGCGCTTAAGATTGTGTTTATCTATTCGATTTTGGGCTTAGATTTTACTGCCGATGTGTTTACGCTAACGGTATTGATTTCAGTGTTATCAGCCTTTGTGATTGGCGGCGTTCCCGGCGGCGCTTTTCTTGGTGAGATCTTTATCGTCACCACCTTAGGCTTACCGCTAGAGGTCATCCCTATTCTAGTGATTATTGGCGCGGTTACCGATGCCCCTGCAACAGTAATCAACGTGATCCATGACTTAAATGCCACTCAAATCATCGAAAGAATTAGTGGTCGCCACTATGTAACACAATAGAGGACTAAATAGCGCCTAAAAGTCAGGTTTTTCACCCTTACAAGTAAAAGATCCACCTTCTGAAGAAGGTGGCTTTGATATAACTCCCTAAAAGGGAGCTTTCCTACCGTGCGTTAAC
>NZ_JALNTW010000014.1 GCF_023161665.1 Shewanella sp. 1CM18E | reverse complement strand
GGAGAAGGATTCGAACCTTCGAAGGCTGAGCCGTCAGATTTACAGTCTGATCCCTTTGGCCACTCGGGAACCCCTCCTCAATTGCGGCGGCAATAGTAGTCAGAATTTTTTCTGCTGTAAAGCCTAAATATGAAATAACTGCCTGTTTGCTCAATTAACTTACAACGAGTTGTTTCATAGATGCATTCTTGCCCAACATGCTCAGTTATTAGCTGCTGACGTGGGTGATTATTGAGCCATACTAGTCTGAGCCTAGTTTGAGCGAAAAATCTCGCAATCACTTAATTAGTCAAAATCTAACCGCTTGCAGCTTTTGCTGATTTTGACCATTAAGTTATTTGGCTTTCTATATGAAAGGGATTTGAATTGTCAGGTATGTTTTGAAAATACAAATTACAACTGGGTTAATTATGTCAGCCGGAAACCCTCCTAAAATCCCACGTGAGCAATTTCAAACAGCGGTTATTGCCAAGTAATGTTTAAGGGGTCTTTAGGCTTGGTATAATTTCAATAGTTATTTCAGCCTACATATCTTTGTTTTCATGTTTGCTTTCATTATTTTGTGTTCAGTTATTCTTACACCCATTTCTTATAAGGTGATCCCCGTGATAGGGATGTCTTGCTACCAAGGGACATCAATACGATGTGTTGCGATGATTGTTCTAAACAAAGAGGAAATTAATCAGCCTAAAACCGTTGATTTCGAAATAAAGCCTAAAGTAATCGTTTAAGCAGTCGATTAACTTACAACGAGTTGTTTAATAGGTTTATTTTTGGTCAATATGAGTGCTGTTCAGCTAAATAGTGTTTTAGTCAATGAATCACAGCTAGGTACGAGACTCAATCATGCGATTGGCTCAAACCGACGGGGTGAGTTTGGCCTATTACTCTCTTTATTGTCAGCTGATGCTCGTGATATGGCACAATTTCAAACTCAGAGTCATAAATCTTCCGATCTTAGAGCTAAGTTTGACTTACCTGCGCCGCAAGCACTATTGAACCAATTGGATAAAGATGAACTTTGTACTAACAACAGCCAGATTTACCATCAAGCAGGAGCTACAGCGTTTCGTTTAGCCAATCTATTGGATGAAGAAGCTTTGGTGATCCGCAGAAATGAAGCGCTTGAGATGGAACAAGTTTTAGCTAACTGCGAGCTTAATGTTCGTAATAAATATCAACAAATAACAACGAGTCCCGAGGTACAGTTAACCCACTTTGTTGATCAGCTACAAATGCAACGAAAAATGAGTGAGTTTATTGCGCAAGCTTGAAGATGATCCTGCTTTATTTTGATTTGCTGATATATAATTGGCGTTCATTATTGTAGTAGAGACTAATTTAAGATGAAAAATATTCAACAAGCACAATCAGCCCTAGTGAATGATACGTGTACTGACTGTGGTAGCTTTGTCGATGTAGGTGCTGTAATTGATGAATTTGATACAGTATTAGAGCTTGAGTTAAATGGTGAGAATTGTCAGCAATTAGCAAATGACGTTATCGCCAAAGCCCAAAGTCGCTTTGATGCAGTAACGGCAGAGTCTGAATTTGCAGCAGATAGCGCTAAGGTAAACATTACTTTTTCGTGTAGTGCTGAAAAAATGATATTTCAGCTTGAAAACGGTCTGTAATCGACTGTTGATAACTTGCTGAAAATACGTTAACTCGTGTAATCTTGTACCCTATAAAAATATAATTAACGCTTGAGTTTAATAAGAGCGATTGGTGAACAAATGTTTACCTTAACAGGATAACGTGTGAAGAAGCAGAAATCTCAACAGTTGTTGGAATACATTGTTAATTCAGAAGCTAAGCAGCGAGGTGATTTTAGAGCAACAGCTCAGATTGCCGCAGAACTGCTTACTCAGCAGCTTAATGTATCTAGCGTTGTGGTGTCTGCACTTTGTCATCTAGATGATAAACTAGAACAAATAACCCGTCTTTCTACTTCAGTCGTTCCCCACCCATCAGCTGTTTTTCGTCCAACCCCGTCTGCCAGTTTTGCTTTTATTCAACAACTTATTGGCGAGCGCCATATTAGTTCTGAAGATTGCCTGCAGGATAATCGCTTAATTGAATTGCGTGAATATTACCAACAGCAAGGAGTGAGCTCAGTTCTTGAGGTTGCTATACGCATTAATGGCCATCTTGAAGGGCTGTTAAGTTTAGAGCGCACAGAGGCGGCGGAACCTTGGCATGACAGTGAAGTGCAGTTATGTTCTCAAGTAGCCGATCAGCTAGCATTAACGTTAGCGACTCAGTACGGCTACGATAAGGATGAACGAATAACCTTATTTCTGTCTGCGGCAGAACAATCAGACCAAATAATGATGATTGTTAACCTAGAGACAGAGAGCATTGAATATGTGAATAAAGCGCATTTTGAACTAACAAGAGTAGAAAAAGAGCGCATTGTTGGCCGTAAAGTTAGGGTGTTAGACTTTTTTAAGCAATACCCAAATCTTTCCGAGCAAGTCTTAAATAAAGCCCGTAATGGTGAAAGCTCTGAAGAAGAGATCAATCTTGTGCGTCACGATGGCAGTGCATACTGGATGAGATTGGGAGTTAAAAGTTTTATTTCAGAGCGTGGCAACCATTTTGCACTTGTTAACGCTGAAAACTGTACCGAACAACATAATCATCAAACAGAGCTGTTACGTCTTGCTTGGCGCTGTGGTTTAACAGGGTTGTTTAATCGTACTCATTTCAGCAGAGTCCTTGAAAAGCAAAACACTGGACATTTAGTGCTTATAGATTTACGAGGATTTAAGCGTTTTAACGACACTTATGGCCATGCCAATGGTGATGTGATGTTGGTTGAAGTCGCAAGACGGATCAGGCATTTCGCGGAGATAAACCAGTTATCGGAAATTGCGCGTATTGGCAGTGATGAGTTTGCAATTTTATTTGAAAATGAAAAAGATGAATCATTAATTGAAGAAGCCACAGAGCGCCTTTATCGTCAACTAGAAGCCCCTGTCACCATAGGCATTGAACAAGTTGAGCCTAAACCTGCACTAGCCCGAGTCGATTTAACCTCAATTGAGCAGTTGTTTTCGCCGCTGACGTGCGCCGATATTGCGTTGCAGTATGCTAAAAGCAAGCAAGGTAGGGCGATTCAGGTTTTCAACTCCGCATTGCTTAATGCGTTTAAAGAAGATGCACAAATTGAACGCGATCTGGTCGCGGCTATAAAAGGGCGTCAATTTGAGCTTTATTATCAACCGTTAAAAGATTTGAAGAAACAAGCATATATTGGTGCAGAAGCTTTGATCCGTTGGCACCATCCGAAAAAGGGCGTGCTTTATCCCGGTGCGTTTATTGATATCGCCGAGCAGTCAGGGTTAATTAACGACATTGGTTCTTGGGTATTAGAAGCAGCCTGTAAGCAGCTTAACCTTTGGCAACGACATCAAATTGATATCTCTATGCATGTTAATGTGTCGGCAAGGCAGTTTTTCAGTGGTAGTTTGTTTGAGCAGGTTTGGGAGTTAGTTACTCGTTATCGGTTAAAACCTCATAGTTTAATTTTGGAAATTACAGAAACTGAGTTAATGGAAGATATTCGCTCCGCGACCAACTTGTGTAATGAATTAGCAGATCTTGGAGTAGGCTTAGCGATTGATGATTTTGGTACCGGTTATAGCTCGATGCGCTATTTAAAACAGTTCCCAATTAGTAAACTTAAAATTGACCGTTCATTTATCTCAGATCTATCAGTAAGCCATGAAAGTCGCGAGATTGTTAGTGCTATTATTGCTATGGCATCGGCGCTAAATATTTCATTAACTGCTGAAGGTGTGGAAACTAAGGAGCAAGAGTTGTTTCTTGCTGAACATTTTTGCCATCAAGCCCAAGGTTTCTTATATAGCCCTGCACTGAGGGTGTCTGAATTTAGCGACTTTTTAAGTAATAAAGCCGCTATACATTAATCAATGCCTAATAAAAATCTCAACTCATGCTAACGAGAGCAGCACTGTTTAAACTTTTTGCCACTTAGGCAAACACATAGATCGTTGCGTTTAGGAAAAACTGTCGATTTTTGTACACCCTCAGTATACAGCCAACGCCCATCAAGTTTTACAAAACTAGAGCACTCATGAATAGCGTCAATTTCATTATCAAGCCGATACCAAGCTTGAAAAGTTACCGTGCCTGCTAGACCTTTTTCTGAACTTGTTATCACGTCCAAACTTAGCCAGTCTGGCAAAGGCTCCTTGGCAAGATCTGCTTCTGCTAACCCATTTAAATAGGCTGGGTGGTGGGTAGCAATTAGATATGGATATTGCGCCAAATAGAACGCACAAAAACGACTTCGCATTAACTGTTCAGGTGTTTGCGGTAGCTGCTTAAGTAAATGAAATTCCTGGCAACAGTCTTTATAAGTACGTTCTGAGCAGCAAGGGCAAAGGGATTGTGGATCAATGTTCGGGTTTGTCATTATGTTTAGGCAGTGAGTTTTGGCTGATTGATGGGAATTGGCGCCCATAATAAAGGTTTGGGCTAGGTTTGGCATTAAAATAAAACGATGCTTCTGCTCGGTTATTAGTATCAACCGTTAAGTACCATTTTCCATCTTGTTTCTTTTTAGATACGCCAACAAATTTACCTGCAAATTCACTGCTAGGCTCACCGTTATCTAACGGAGGATGAAAGCGAATTAGGTAGTAACCCACATCTGTGGCACTGCGACCGATGATATTTCGCTCAATGACTCTAAAGTCCACTTCAATTTTGGCATTTTTGTGCTTAATTTTGCCAAAAAAGGTTTCGTACAAAGCAACGATTTTATCGCGGCCGATAGTGATCTCTTCGCCTTGGTTTTCAGGAATGTAACAAGCATCTTCTGAATAAATAGATTTCATTCTATTGGCGTCTAAATCATTAAAAGCCTGACTAAACTGATTATATACCGCATTGAGAGCTTCATTATCATCTGCAACAGCGACTTGTAGTGCGCTGAAATAGAGCAAACTGAATAATGTAAACGCGGTTGAAACTTTTTTAAGCATGTAATAGGAGACACTAAGAATATAATGATTAACACTATAATAGATGGCTTGGGTGAACTAAAGTATTAGATCTTTACAAGATGTGTTACCGCATGTTTTAGGTAAGTACGTTTAGGGAGCTTAAGCTGTGATAACGTTTAAAAGTGGCACTAAGTGGAGACATTATGGGTGATGATGAAATGAGCCTTTTTCTAGAGGAAATGGCTGGCGTACAACCACTTAAGAGTAACACCACAACAACGGTTAGTGAAAAAGCGGTTTCTACAGAGGCGCAAGATGCTCGTAGAAAGCAACTGCAAATGAGCGAGCAATTGGCGCGGCTTACGTTAGAGCCACATCTTGTTACGGCAAGTGAGCCCGATGCGATGGTAGAGTTTAAGCGTGATGGGGTGCAAGATGAGGTTTTCCATCGTTTAAGTTTAGGCGGCTATCCGTGTAAATTTGAAGTTGACTTACATATGCTTAAACCTCAACAGGCTAGAGAAGCGTTGTACCAGCAGATCCAGATTGGCCGCGAGCGTGGTGAGCGCAATATAATGGTTATTCATGGCAAAGGTGTTAAAAGTAAGCCTTTCCCCGCATTGATGAAATCCTTTGTTATTAATTGGCTTGAACAGATAGACGAAGTGTTGGCATTTCATTCTGCGCAGCGAAGACACGGTGGCACTGGCGCGCTCTATGTGATGTTGGCAAAGTCAGAGCAAAAGCGTATCGAAGCCAAAGAGACCAACCATAAAGGCGTAAATGTTCGCTAATGTTTATTGTTAACTAAAAAAGCCATTTTACTTTAATAGTAAAACGGCTTTTTAGTATGGAGTCTTACTGATATCAATGGCCATTAAGTATCGAGTGAGCTTCGCTGTAAATCAACCTAGCTGATCAGCTGCTAATAAGGCTAGCTATTAATATACACTCAAGATTATTACCAACCACACTGACGGTTAGCTACGCTGTTTTGCTCATCTAACCAAGTTTGCAGTGGTGCAAAGTAATCAAGTACTGCTTTGGCATCCATCTCTTTAGTGCCCGTAACTGCAGCTAACGCTTCAGGCCATGGCTGGCTTTGACCCATTTCTAACATGGTATTGAGCTTAGCGCCGGCTTCTTTATTACCATAGATACTACATCTATGCACAGGCCCCGTATCGCCAGCGATCTCACATAACGATTTGTGGAACTGGAACTGCAGGATGTGTGCTAAGAAATAACGGGTATAAGGAACATTGCCCGGTACGTGATATTTAGCCCCTGGATCAAAATCGGCTTCGCTACGTGCGATTGGCGCCTTAACCCCTTGGTATTGCTCTCGCAGTTCCCACCATGCTTGGTTATATTGTTCAGGAGTAATTTCACCGCTAAATACTTTCCAGCGCCATTGGTCAATCATTAAACCAAATGGCATAAAGGCCACCTTGTCTAACGCTTGTTTTAGTAATAAACCAATATCTTTTGAAGCATCGGGTACTTCATCCAACAGGCCTATTTGTTTTAAATAGTTAGGTGTAATTGAAAGTGCAACTGTGTCACCAATTGCCTCATGAAAACCGTCGTTAGCACTGTTTTTAAAGATAAAAGGCTGATTTTTGTAGGCGCGTTGATAAAAATTGTGCCCCAATTCGTGATGAATAACGGTAAAGTCCTCTGCCGTTTTTTGAATACACATTTTAATACGAATATCGTCGAGGTTATCGAGATCCCAAGCTGATGCGTGGCAAACTACATCTCTATCTTCAGGCTGGACAAACAAAGAGCGCTGCCAAAAAGTGTCTGGTAATGGCTCAAACCCTAGTGAGGTAAAGAAGCTTTCTGCTTGCTCTACCATCTTAATTTCATCGTAATTATGTTTAGCTAAAAGCTCTGTTACATCATATCCTGGATCGGCATCTTGCGGTGCAACTTGATTATAGATATTGCCCCAGCTCTGGGCCCACATATTACCCAGTAAGTGGGCAGGAATAGGCCCATCTGCCGGTGCAACCTCGTCACCGTATTGTTCATTTAGTTCGCCACGAACATAGCAATGAAGTGAGTCATACAATGGCTTAACCTGGCCCCATAAGCGATCGAGTTCAGTTGAAAACTCATCGGTTTTCATATCGTAGTTGCTGCGCCAAAGTTCAGATAAATTGGCATAGCCAAGATCTTTAGCGCCTTCATTAGCTAGCACTACTTCTCTTTCAAATAGCGGCCGCATAGGTTTAGCTATTGCACGCCAACCTTGCCAAACCTCAAGTAATTCATCAGGATTTTTTGAATTAGCCATAATCGCTGAAAGCTCAGGCTGAGTTAGACAGCGGCCATCTTCAAAACAGTACTTACCTTTACCGTATAAACCGTTTAATTCAGAAGTGATCCCTGCAAGTTCAGCATTTTTAGCGGGATCTAAAGGAGCGGGTAATACGATAGAGCTGCGTAGAATGTTTAGTTTACGCTTATCTGTTTTACTAAGTCTAAGGTCAGCGTATTGTGCTGATTGAGTGGCTAGTTCAACCGATTTAGCGGTGTATTTCTCTGCCACACTGGCTGAAAGTGCAGCAGTATCTTCAGTTATAAAATTGCTGTAAATCCATTCAGAACGATTAATTTCAATTGATAGCTCAGCCATCGTTGATTCAGCATCTTGAATAAACTGTTTAGCTTCCGCAGTTTTATCTACTTTTACACTACTCGTTTCAGCTTCTGTTTTATTACAGGCTGAGGTACTTAGCGCTATGGCAATCAGTGCCGAAAGTTTTGACACAGTGGCCACCTTGGCGAGGCTGTTATTCATTCTTTAATCCCTTTGTTGTTTTTGTGTTGCTTATTTTACTTACTTTGTTACTAATTCATAGTTTTGCTGTAGGCTGCTCTCTCTGCTTTTGCGTTTAGCTAGTAAGGTGTTTGTTTACGGATAATCGGTAACAAGCATGTTCTGTGTGAAGAATTTTCAGATAACGGATACGTTAATTTCAGGTCGTTTGAAGGAAATTTGATAGGAGGCGGATCGCTAATTGATAGCAAGCCAATTTTACTCTAGCGAAAAATATTGTTTTAATTGCGGATATTAGGCAAGGCAACTTCAATAATGGATATTAAGTAAGGCTACATAGGGAATAAGGGAGCAATATTAGTAATGCGTGAGTGTTTAAGAAGTAAAATGATAGAGGTTTGTACTAAGAAGATTAGCCAAAAAGGGGATAATGTAGGCGTTTCATTTTATGCGTTTTTTGCTAACAAAAATGATAATCCACAATTACTAATGGAAGCGGCAACATGGTGGATTGAAACTCATCAACTCGATCATTTCGAAAAGGCTCACAAGATCATAACTATGGTTAAACAAGGGTTATAAAATTCTTTATCAAACTGCTGCAACCTTTGATAGTTAATGACAAAACTAGAGCGCCACTAAAGAGAATAACTATGCGTAAAAGCAAAGTGATGATGTTGACCTTACTAATCGTTTCTAACCTGTTCTGGTTTCTGAACTACTTCCATACCAAAGTTGACCATGCTGTAACGCTTACTTATCACAACGCTAGTTACGAAACGATCACTAAAATGCTCGAGCAGGCGCTAATAGTCGCTAATAAGAACCTGATAGGTGAGCCTTTGGCAACGGCCGAAAATACGTTAGTCGAAGACGTTTACGGTTTGAAACCATTTAAGAAAGAAGGTTGTTTGTATGCTGGTGGCTTGTGTTTAAAGCTTGATGAAACTGAAACGGTAATTTCAGTTTCAATGGAGTCGCTCTAACCCTATAAATGAGTTCATTTCTGCTAGGTAACATTTGAGTCTTTTGCTTAGCGTTTTGCAAAAGATTGTGCATGGGTCAATGCCAAAGCTTGTTAATTGCTTTGTCGAAGATCTGCTAGGTGTTCAATCACAAACAAAATCTTTCTTGTTGTTATTCCGAGTGAGTCTAATTAGTTATCTCATAAGTCAGTTTATTCTTATATAAAAGGTATTTAATTTGACAAGCACAAAGCGAATGTTTAATTTAAACGAGTGTTTAAAATAGATATAAAGGCAACGGAATGGCAAATCGCTCCGATACAAAAACAAGAATACTGGACGCTGCGGAAAAATTATTTGCAGAAAGAGGCTTTTCAGAAACCTCACTAAGACTAATTACAAGTAAAGCTGAAGTGAACCTTGCTTCTGTAAACTACCATTTTGGCTCGAAAAAAGAGCTGATTAGAGCGGTGTTAGCCCGTTACCTTGATGTATTTATGCCTGCTGCTGCAAATGCAATAGTGGCAGTTAGACAAGAAAATGCAGATGCTTCATTAGATGCCATTTTTTCTACCTTGGTTGCTCCTTTGCTGGATCTAAATCAACTACGCGCTGAAGGCACAACAACCTTTTTGCAGTTATTAGGTCGCGGTTATATCGAAAGCCAAGGTCATCTTCGCTGGTTTATTACCACTCACTATGGTGAATATTTAGGTTTGTTCGTTAATGCTGTGGCAGAAAGTGCGCCACATATTCCACCTGCTGAAATGTTTTGGCGATTACACTTTACCTTAGGTACGGTTGTATTCACCATGGCATCAGCTGATGCACTCACAGAGATTGCAGAAGCTGATTTTGGCGAGCACAATGATATTGAAGCGGTTATTAGGAAAGTAATTCCGTATTTATCTGCGGGCGTGTCAGTCCCACTTACTAAGGATGTAATCTAAAAATTATGGCTACGACATTATTGATACTGTTGCTTATCGCAATAGTCGTTGTATTCAGTGTTAAAAATATCAGGATGCAGTTAATCACGCGTCCTGTTTTTAGTTTTTTTAAAAAGGTATTACCACCACTATCGAACACTGAAAAAGAGGCGATGGAAGCGGGTGATGTTTGGTGGGAAGCTGAACTATTTAAAGGTAAGCCAAACTGGCAAGTACTGCATAGTTATGGCAAGCCGACTCTCACTTCTGAAGAGCAAGACTTTATTGATAATCAAGTCATGACTGCATTAACAATGATTGACGACTACGACATTGTTAATGAAAGAAAAGATTTACCACCAGAGCTATGGGAATACTTTAAGAAAGAAGGCTTTTTTGCGCTTATCATTCCGAAAAAGTATGGCGGTAAAGCATTTTCTGCTTACGCAAACTCGACTATTGTCAGCAAAATCGCCAGTCGCAGCGTTAGCGCTGCAGTGACAGTTATGGTGCCTAACTCTTTAGGCCCAGGTGAATTACTGACTCACTATGGTACTACAGAGCAAAAAGATCATTGGCTGCCATTACTTGCCGATGGACGAGCGGTGCCTTGTTTTGCGTTAACTGGCCCTGAAGCCGGCAGTGATGCAGGCGCGATCCCTGATACCGGTGTTGTGTGCCGTCAGGAATTTAATGGTGAAGAAACCCTTGGACTAAAGCTTAACTGGAATAAGCGTTATATCACGCTTGCACCAGTCGCAGATGTACTTGGTCTTGCGTTTCAAATGTCAGATCCCGATGGGCTACTAGGTGATATAAAAGATATTGGCATTACCTGCGCCTTAATCCCAACTGATCACCAAGGGGTTAAAATTGGCCGTCGTCATAACCCGCTAAATCTAGCGTTCATGAATGGTACAACTCAAGGTGAAGATGTGTTTATTCCACTTGATTGGATCATTGGGGGCCCACAATATGCTGGCCGCGGCTGGCGTATGTTAGTTGAATGCTTATCTGCAGGTCGCGGGATCTCGTTGCCTGCGTTGTCAACAGCATCAGGCCATATGGCCACAAAAACAACAACCGCTTACAGTGTGGTTCGCCAGCAATTTGGCTTGCCAATCGGCCAGTTTGAAGGTGTGCAAGAGGCGCTTGCTCGTGTTATCGCCAATACTTATCAGCTAGAGGCTGCAAGACGTTTAACTACCACAGGTATTGACTTAAAAGTTAAGCCATCAGTAGTGACAGCTATCGCCAAGTACCATATGACAGAGCTTGGTCGCAAAGTAGTTGACGATGCGATGGATATTCAGTCGGGTAAAGGTATTCAGCTGGGGCCTAAAAACTATCTTGGTCATGGTTATATGGCGCTACCCATTTCAATTACTGTTGAAGGCGCAAACATCCTTACTCGAAGTCTGATGATTTTTGGTCAAGGTGCAACTCGTTGTCATCCATACGTTTTGGCTGAAATGGAAGCTGCGGCAATGGAAGATACCGCAGCGGCAATTGAACGCTTTGATGCGTTGCTGTTAGGCCATATCGGATACGCCACTCGAAATGCTTTTAGTGCATTTGGTAATGCATTAACCGGGAGCCGCTTTAGCCAATCGCCAGTCAGTGGTGAAACAAAGCAATATTATAAAGATATGACACGCCTTTCTGCAGGCCTTGCCTTTATGACTGACGTTTCTATGCTTATTTTAGGTGGCGACTTAAAGCGAAAAGAGATGCTGAGCGCGCGTTTAGGCGATGTATTAAGCCAACTATACCTAGGCTCTGCAACCCTAAAGCTATTTGAAGATAATGGTCGTCAGTTTGATGATTTACCAGCGGTGCGCCATGCCATGGCAACTCGATTACATTTAGCAGCTAAAGCGTTAGATGAAGCAATCCGTAACTTCCCTAATCGCGGCGTAGCTTTATTACTGCGGGTATTAATCTTCCCGTTTGGTAATCGCTTTAAAGATGCTACTGACAAGCAGTCTATTGATTTAGTTGAAGCAATGAGTAAGCCATCACCCGCTCGTGATAGATTGACTCACCTGTGTCCAGACTTTGCCGACGACACCAGTGGCATTGCCGATGTTGAAAATGCATTTATTGCTAAACATGCCTGCAAAGGGCTTTATCAAAAGCTTAAACAAGCACAAAAAGAGGGGACACTCGCTAAGTTGCCTCCTTTAGCCTTGTTTGATGCGGCGCTTGAGATTGCGGTTATTACCACAGAGGAACATCAACAATTGGTTGCTGCAGATGCGCTAAGACTTGCTGCGATTAATGTCGATGATTTTGAGAAGCTTTAATATCGTCTAAAGTAAAGACGACTCAATAAATATAAAAAAGGTACGCAATTGCGTACCTTTTTTATCAATGCTTTTTGTCAAACGCTTACTGCAGACAAGCTGTCATTGCTTAGCCAACTACAACCACTTTACTGGTGTTTGTGCCGCCAACAGTTTCCATAGCATCGCCTTTTGTCATCATCGCCATATCACCTTTTTGTAGGTAACCTGCTTGAGATAAAGTCTCTAATGCTTTTTGAGCTACGGCTTCTGGAGCGTGAGCGGTAGAGTCGAAGTATACAGGCTTAACACCACGGTATAGTGCCATTTTTGCCAATGTAGACTCATGACGAGACAGTGCAAAAATAGGTAGGGCAGAGCTAATACGAGACATCAATTGCGGTGTCGCGCCTGACTCTGTTAAAGCGATAATTGCTTTAATGCCTTCTAAATGGTTTGCTGCGTACATAGTCGACAGTGCAACAGTTTCTTCAATCGTTGTAAACTGCTGATCAAGTCTGTGCTTGGACACTTGCACACTTGGGTGAGATTCAGCGCCAAGGCAAACTTCTGCCATTGCTTTTACGGTTTCTTCAGGGAAGTCACCGGCAGCGGTTTCTGCACTTAGCATCACAGCATCAGTACCGTCTAAAACTGCGTTTGCAACGTCCATCACTTCTGCGCGAGTTGGCATTGGGCTAGAGATCATTGACTCCATCATTTGAGTCGCTGTGATCACAGGCTTATTCAATTGGCGTGAGCGGCTAATTAGGCGCTTTTGTACTGCAACAAGGGCTGGGTCGCCAATTTCAACACCTAAGTCGCCACGGGCAACCATTACAGCGTCAGATGCAATAATCACATCATCCATTGCTTCGTCAGTTGCTACTGCTTCTGCACGTTCTACTTTAGAAACGATCAGTGCGTTACTACCAGCTTGACGGGCTAAATCACGAGCGTAGTTAAGATCTGCGCCACTTCTTGGGAAAGATACAGCCAAGTAGTCAACACCAATCTGTGCAGCAGTGATAATGTCGGCTTTGTCTTTTTCAGTCAGCGCTGCAGCAGATAATCCGCCGCCTTGTTTGTTGATACCTTTATTGTTTGATAAAGGACCTGCAACCGTTACTGTGGTGTGAACTTTGTTACCGTCAACGCTTTCAACTCGTAATTGCACACGACCGTCATCTAGCATCAAGATATCACCAAGACTGACGTCTTGTGGCAATTCTTTATAGTCGATACCAACTTGAGTTTCATCGCCTTCGCCTTTGGCTAGATCAGCATCAAGGGTATACGCTTGTCCAAGCGTTAACATGACCTTTTTGTTGTCTTTGAAAGTTGAAATACGGATTTTAGGGCCTTGTAGATCGCCTAAAACAGCTACATGTAGACCAAGCTCTTTTGCAATTGCTCTAGTGTCGTCTGCGCGTTTTTTATGATCTTCTGGTGCACCGTGAGAGAAGTTTAAACGAACAACGTTAGCACCGGCTGCGATAATGCGGCGTAAGTTGTCATCACGGTCAGTGGCTGGACCCAAAGTTGTTACAATTTTGGTTCTGCGGAACATGAGATACTCCGTTAAGTTTTAAAAAATTCTAACCCTATATTATCAGACAATAACCAATTATGTAGTAAAATTACGAATAAATTGTTCTGTCTCAAGTTTTTAATTTTGTGACGTATTCCCACATTATTCGTTAAAAGGGCAATTTGGTGAGCGCCAAATTGCCGCAAATGAAGCAGAAAGTCAGTTACATAATTGGATCTTTGTCGATTCTAGACTCTTTCAGCACTTCTTTAACACGCTTGAGGTTTTCACGGAAACGCGGACCGCGTCTTAACGTAAATCCTGTGGCGAGCACATCAATTATAACTAATTGTGCTAAACGTGATGCCATTGGTAAATACATATCAGTATCTTCTGGCACTTCCATTGTTACAGGAAGTGTACACACTGTTGAAAGTGGTGAGTTTCGCGCGGTAATACCAATGACTGCAGCACCATTTTCACGAGCCAGTTTAGCTATATCAATCAGTGACTTTGTGCGGCCAGTGTGGGAGATAAGCACCACAACATCACCTTCGTTACTATTGATACAACTCATGCGCTGCATAAGAACATCGTCGAAACTGATGACAGGAACATTAAAGCGGAAAAATTTATTTTGCGCGTCGTGAGCAACAGAGGCTGAAGCACCAAGACCAAAGAATGAGATTTTTTTAGCTTGGGTCAATATATCAACCGCTTTGTTTACTGCCGCAGTGTCGATACTTTGCCTAGCGGTATCAAGTGATGCCATAGAAGATTCAAAGATCTTAGTGGTATAAGAATCTGGGCTATCATCTTCTTCAACGTGGCGGCTTACATAAGGCGTACCATTGGCTAGGCTTTGTGCCAAGTGAAGTTTAAAGTCAGGGAAGCCCTTTGTATCTAGACGACGACAAAAGCGGTTTACGGTAGGCTCACTCACATCAGCCATCTTAGCTAAGGTGGCAATACTTGAGTGAATGGCTGTCTGAGGCGAAGATAAAATAACTTCTGCAACTTTGCGTTCAGACTTACTAAAATGGGTAAGGCTTTTTTGCACCTTTTCGAGGGTATTCATATGCGTACGTCCACTCAGTATTAATGTAGATTATTATATTTTGATCACAGCTTTTTTGTTGTCGTCAAAGGCCTATTATTTCCGCAGCGTTGACGCCAACATTAATTTATAATGACAACAGGTACAAACACGATAAATTTTAGTAATTTTATCACAAAAGCATATCAGATTATGGCGTAACATAGCTAATACGCTAACTTGAAGTTTATTATAAAATTTAGATGCAATTACTAAATTGTGTTGTTATATTACAACAAATGTGTGAATTCTCGTCAAAAATGATGAGGCACAGTGTCAAAAGGAGATTTTGAAGCTATGGGCATAACAACACCAGAAGCCAAAGCTTGTGATTTTGTTCTATTTGGGACTAAAGGGGACCTTGCGAAACGTAAGTTACTACCTTCTTTATACCAACTTGATAAAGCAAATTTACTGAATGTCGATACGAAAATCCTCGGCGTTGCAAAAGATGACTTTAGCCAAGAAGAATATCGCGAGTTGGTTACCACCGCATTAGAGACATTTGTAAAAGATGGCCTCTGCGAAGAGACCAAGAATCGCTTCTTGGACCGTTGCCATTATATTGGCACCAACTTCACTGTTTCTGATGGCTATCAAGCGTTCCATGATATTTTAGAGCCAGAAAAGCGGGTTATGGTGAGTTACTTCGCTACTCCGCCAGCTATTTTTGGTGACATTTGTCGTTGCCTGCATGAACAAAATCTTATCTATCCTGACTCTCGTGTCGTTCTCGAAAAGCCAATCGGCTCTGATCTCGCTACTTCTCGCATTATTAACGACCAAGTTTCTGCTTACTTCGAAGAAAATCAAGTCTACCGAATCGACCATTATTTAGGTAAAGAGACGGTTCAAAATCTTCTAGCTCTGCGTTTTGCCAACTCTTTATTTGCATCTAAGTGGGATAACCGCACCATTGATCACGTGCAGCTAACTGTTGCTGAAGAAGTTGGTATTGAAGGCCGTTGGGGTTACTTCGATAAAGCCGGTCAGATGCGCGATATGATCCAAAACCACTTGTTACAAGTTTTGACATTGGTTGCAATGGATCCACCGGTAAACTTAGATGCTGACAATATTCGTGATGAAAAAGTAAAAGTCCTTAAATCACTGCGTCCTATTAACGCTGACAATATTTACGAGAACACTGTTCGTGGTCAATACAGCTCAGGTTTCTTAAAAGGTGCGCCTGTTCCTGGTTACCTAGAAGAAGAGGGCGCAAACGTTCAGTCGAATGCTGAAACTTTTGTTGCACTGCGTGTTGATATCGATAACTGGCGTTGGGCTGGTGTACCTTTCTACTTGCGTAGTGGTAAGCGCATGCCGTTTAAGAGCTCTGAAATTGTGGTGTACTTTAAAAACCCACCGCACAACCTTTACAGCTCAAACTACCGTAACCTGCCACCAAACAAGTTGACTATTCGCCTGCAGCCTCATGAAGGTGTTGAGATCCAGATGCTAAATAAAGTACCTGGTTTGGGTGAAAAGCAACGCTTGCAAACCACGAAACTGGATTTAAGTTTCTCAGAGACGTTTAAAAATGAACGTATTGCAGATGCTTATGAACGTCTACTGCTTGAAGCAATGTTAGGTAACCAAGCATTGTTTGTACGCCGTGACGAAGTTGAGCAAGCTTGGAGCTGGGTCGATGGCATCATTCAAGCATGGGAAGAAACTGACGAAAAACCAAAACCTTATCCTGCAGGTACTTGGGGCCCAGTTGCTTCAGTAGCGCTAATCACTAAAGACGGTCGTTCTTGGGACGAGTAGGGGAAAGCATGATTAAAGAAACGGTTTTTAAATCATTCGATAATAAAGATGCACTTGAAGCTCAACTTGCTGAACGTATCGCTAACCAACTACAAGAAGCGGTTGATGCGCGTGGTAAGGCAAGCCTGATCGTTTCCGGTGGCTCGACGCCACTGAAGCTATTTGAATTGTTAAGCAAGAAAGCGATTGATTGGAGTGATGTGTATATCACTCTTGCTGATGAGCGTTGGGTGAGCGCTGAACATAGCGACTCAAATGAGCGTTTAGTTAGAAACAATTTACTGAAAAATCGAGCTGCAAGCGCAAAGTTTCGTGGCTTGAAAAATATGTATTCTACACCACAAGAAGGTTGCGACATGGCAATCGAGCAACTTGGTAGTTTTCCAAAGCCGTTTGATGTTGTGGTATTGGGTATGGGGAACGACGGTCATACATGTTCTTGGTTCCCTTGCGCAGAAGCTGCGGAACTTGAGCATGCGTTTACAACCAGCGATCTATGTGCATCTGTTCAACCAGGTAATGCACCACATGCTCGGATCACGCTTTCTAAATCTGCGATTTTAGCAAGTCGTCAAATCTATTTACATATCGTTGGTGAGCAGAAGTTAGATGTTTACCGACAAGCACTAGCAAACGAAGACAGCCGTGAAATGCCTATCCGTGCAGTATTGGATCAGCGCAAAACACCTGTTGATGTTTACTGGAGCGCTTAAGGAGTAATTATGCACAGCGTTGTACAATCTGTTACAGACAGAATTATTGAACGAAGCAAAGATTCTCGCGCTAAATACCTAGCGGCGCTCGATGATGCTAAAAATAAAGGTGTTCACCGTAGCGCACTAAGTTGCGGTAACTTAGCCCATGGCTTTGCCGCTTGTAACCCAAGCGATAAGAATGCGATTAAGCAATTAACCAAAGCAAACATAGGTATTATTACATCGTTTAACGACATGTTATCTGCTCACCAGCCATATGGTGAATACCCAGATATGTTAAAGCAAGCGTGTAATGAAATCGGCAGTGTTGCTCAGGTCGCGGGTGGCGTTCCTGCTATGTGTGATGGTGTGACTCAAGGTCAGCCAGGCATGGAACTTAGCTTATTGAGCCGTGAAGTGATTGCAATGGGCACTGCGGTTGGTTTATCGCACAATATGTTTGACGGCGCATTGCTGTTAGGTATTTGCGACAAAATCGTACCGGGCCTACTCATTGGCGCGTTAAGCTTTGGTCATTTACCTATGTTATTTGTGCCTGCTGGCCCAATGAAATCAGGTATACCAAACAAAGAAAAAGCCCGTATTCGTCAGCAATATGCACAAGGTGAAGTCGATAGAGCAGCGTTGTTAGATGCTGAATCTAAGTCTTACCACAGTGCTGGTACCTGTACTTTCTATGGCACAGCAAACAGTAACCAATTAATGCTTGAGGTTATGGGGCTGCAGTTACCGGGTTCTTCTTTTGTAAACCCTGACGACCCATTACGCGATGTATTGAGCAAAACCGCTGCTAAGCAGGTTTGTCGCTTAACTGAAATGGGCACTCAGTACACACCAATTGGCCAAATCGTGTCTGAAAAATCAGTTGTTAACGGCATCGTTGCGTTACTAGCAACAGGTGGTTCAACTAACCTAACTATGCATATTGTTGCTGCTGCTCGCGCGGCAGGCATTATTGTTAACTGGGATGATTTCTCTGAGCTTTCAGATGCTGTACCACTTCTTGCACGCGTATACCCTAACGGTCACGCTGATATTAACCATTTCCACGCAGCTGGTGGTATGGCGTTCTTAATCAAAGAATTGCTAGATGGTGGGTTACTGCATGAAGATGTTGATACGGTGGCAGGCTTTGGTCTTAAGCGTTATACCCAAGAGCCGCAGATCCGTAATGGTGAACTAACTTGGGTTGACGGTCCGCAAACAAGTTTAGATCCTGAAGTGCTGACAGCCCTTGATAAGCCATTCCAAAACAATGGTGGCTTAAAATTACTTAAAGGTAATTTAGGTCGCGCGGTGATTAAAGTCTCTGCAGTGCAAGAGCAGCATCGCATTGTAGAAGCGCCAGCGGTTGTTATTGATGATCAAAATAAACTTGAAGCAATCTTTAAAGCCGGTGAGCTAGATAAAGACTGTGTTGTAGTCGTCAAAGGTCAAGGCCCTAAAGCGGTTGGTATGCCAGAGCTGCATAAACTAACGCCGATTTTGGGTACTTTGCAGGATCGCGGTTTTAGAGTTGCACTGCTAACAGATGGGCGTATGTCTGGCGCATCAGGTAAGGTACCTGCAGCCATTCACTTAACCCCTGAAGCCCTTGATGGTGGTTTAATCGCCAAGATCCACAATGGCGACCTTGTTCGTGTAAACGCTACAACAGGTGAATTATCACTACTTGTAGATGAAGCAGAGTTAAATGCACGTGTTGCTGAAAAAGTAGACCTGCACAAAACTAGCTACGGCATGGGTAGAGAGTTGTTTGGCGCTCTACGTTCAAGCCTAAGCAGCCCAGAAACGGGCGCTCGTAGCACAAGTGCTATCGATGAAATTTATTAATCTTTAAGGAAGAGTAACGCAATGCTTGAGAATAACTGGTCATTACAACCACAAGATATTTTTAAACGCAGCCCTATTGTTCCTGTAATGGTGATCAATAAAATCGAACATGCTGTACCATTGGCTAAAGCACTGGTTGCTGGCGGTATTTCAGTACTAGAAGTGACACTTCGTACCGATTGTGCCTTAGAAGCTATTACGAAGATTGCTCAAGAAGTACCTGAAGCTTTAGTTGGCGCAGGCACTATCTTGAACAAAGCACAGCTAGAGCAAGCAGTTAATGCTGGCGCACAGTTTGTGATCACGCCTGGCGCTACAACTGAGTTGTTAGAAGCTGCGATGGCGGGCAATACTCCGCTAATTCCTGGTGTGGCAAGTATTTCTGAAGTAATGAAAGGCATGGCGCTCGGTTACACCAACTTCAAGTTTTTCCCTGCTGAAGCATCTGGTGGCGTGAATGCGCTTAAAGCATTCTCTGGCCCATTAGCTGATATTCGTTTTTGCCCAACAGGTGGTATTACACCAAGTAGCTATAAAGATTATTTAGCACTTAAGAATGTTGATTGCATCGGTGGCAGCTGGATCGCACCAACAGATGCAATGGAGCAGGGCGACTGGGAACGCATTACAGCATTATGTAAAGAAGCGATTGGCGCACTAAAATAAGTGCTTAAATAAGTATTTTGGTATAAAAACTTAAGTTTAAGCCAATAACTTGTTAATAATCGAGTTCGCTACATTTTAGCTGGTAATTGCTTTTATTTAAAAGCAACCCAGTGCAAAGCAAAATTTAAATCCGAATGCCGTTGGTATTCGGATTTTTTATATCTAGCGAATACTAAACTTTTTCTAATATTGAGCCTTTATAATGCTGATAGTTAGCCAGCTTTGACTTTTAAAGCGCTATTTCTGATTTTATAAGTTGAGCATAGCTCCCGCTGCACTTTTTCTTTTAGCGAGCTTAATAGTGACTGCCCACAACAAATAAATCCTCAAACCTCAATGTTTGCCTCTTGCTCCTAAGCTTCAAGCTTTTTATCTACTCGGGTCTTTTATGGATTACCTCTATAGGGCAGTTTTGAGTCAGGCGTGAGCTCCTTAGACAAAAGCACTTGTTAAACTCTTCAAATTAATTGATTGGTTTAACCATTATTTATATGTCGCTTAGCTAAAATTAGCCAAAAAATACCGCTCATAATGAGCGGTATTGATTTCAAATCTTATAAGGTTGGTCTGATATAAATAGACGCCCTTTAAAGGTTTGCTTAACCTTCGAAGTTTGCGTTAACAAATTCCCAGTTAACCAGTTCCCAGAAGTGAGCTAGGTAGTCAGGGCGAACGTTACGGTAATCGATGTAGTATGCATGTTCCCATACGTCTACAGTCATGATTGGTGTAACACCTTCGTCAGTTAGTGGTGTTGCTGCATTGCTAGTGTTAACAATTGCTACAGTACCGTCGGCATTCTTTACTAGCCATGTCCAAGCGCTACCAAAGTTGTTCACTGCAGAATCAGTGAACTGTGCTTTAAATGCTTCAAATGAACCGAAAGCTGCATTGATTGCATCAGCAACTGGACCTGTAGCTTCACCGCCACCATTTGGAGATAGGCAGTTCCAGTAGAAAGTGTGGTTCCAGATTTGAGCTGCGTTATTAAAGATACCACCAGTAGAGGTTTTAATGATCTCTTCTAGGCTCTTTTGCTCAAGGTCAGTACCTTCAACTAAACCGTTAAGCTTAACAACGTAAGTGTTGTGGTGCTTACCGTAGTGGTAGTTAATGGTCTCTTCTGAGATATGTGGCTCAAGTGCGTTCTTTGCGTATGGTAATGCTGGTAATTCAAAAGCCATTAGTTTTCTCCGTAAACTTCTAGTTTGTTATTTTGTGCGTTCTTGCTCACTGCGGAACATTTTACCTAATAAACTTGTGAAGTGTATCATTGTTTCTTGCAATTGAGCGATTAACTTAATCGTTTATTTCTATTATACCAATTGCATTAATAATCTGTTCATTCAGCGGGAATTCAAAGCACTGAAGGCAAGTCGGGAACTTGAAGCTAATAGTTATTCTATATCGAGAGTTTCTGGCGCAGCATGCAGTGCTTTGAAGCCCACCCAGAGGGAAGCGCTCAAGCATTCCACTTCTGCTTTGCATGGTCTCACAAGGGAATAACCATTCTGTCGTCCATGCGCCTTGAATTGAAAAGCTTGAGCGCTTCTGAATTGATTAAATTACTAATGCTATTGGTATTGATATTATCCCTGTAAAAAGTAGGTTTTTGTTCTGCTGAATACTGGCGTACAATGAACCTCTGTAATGAAGTTTTAATCAGGAAAGAAAAATGGAAACAGTAGAAAAGATCAAGCAGCAAATTGCCGAAAATCCAATTATCGTATATATGAAGGGTTCACCAAAGTTACCAAGCTGCGGTTTTTCTTCTCAAGTTGCTCAAATCATGATTAATTGCGAAGAGCAATTTGCATTTGTTGACATCCTCCAGCATCCAGATATCCGCGCTGAACTACCAAAATACGCTAACTGGCCGACTTTCCCACAGCTTTGGGTTGAAGGTGAGCTAATTGGCGGTTGTGATATTTTGACCGAAATGTACCAAAAAGGTGAGCTGCAAACTCTTATCAAAGAAACTGCAGCTAAATACAAAACAGAAGACGACCAAGCATAAGCTTAAGTGTTAGCTGTAAAAAAGCCCCTAATGGCGTCAACCATTAGGGGCTTTTTGTTGGGCTATGATTTAGTGCTTAATATCGACTCTCTATAAACAGAATTGTTAATATTAAGCGCTTTGTTACAGCGCCTAAATAAAGCATGAAGAATTAAGACGGTGGATTTAATTCATCGCTAACAATTTTTGCATGTGATGCAGCGTTGTCTGGCAAAATTAAATTCATTGCAATGGCTACGATACCACAAAGGCTAATACCGGTTAGGCTGAAAGAACCGATGCCAAACGCCATACCGCCAATACCAAATACTAAGGTTACACCCACAATACTCAAGTTACGTGGCTCATTCATATCCACGTGATTTTTGATCAATGAGTTCAAACCTACCGCAGCAATTGAACCGAATAGTAGGCACATAATACCGCCCATGACAGGGACTGGAATGGTTTGTAATAGTGCACCAAGCTTGCCAACAAACGAGAATAGAATGGCGGTAATAGCGGTCCAAGTCATCACTGCTGGGTTAAAGTTTTTAGTTAGCGTTACAGCGCCTGTTACTTCTGAGTACGTTGTATTTGGTGGTCCACCAAATGCAGATGCTGCGATTGTTGCTACACCATCACCGGTCAGAGTGCGGTGCAGACCTGGCTTTTTAAGGTAGTCTTTACCCGTTACGTTAGAAATTGCCAGAATATCGCCAATGTGTTCAACTGCAGGGGCAATAGCTACTGGGATCATAAATAAAATAGCTTGCCAGTTAAATTCAGGAGCAACGAAGTTTGGTAAAGCAATCCAAGCCGCTTCTCTTACTGGAGTAAAGTCCACAATACCAAAAGCTAAACTCAAGCTATAACCGACACTGATACCAGCAAGGATTGGCATAAGTTTTAGCAGGCCTTTAGCAAATATGGCGACAGCAATGGTAGTAAAGAGTGATGCTAGAGAGATGATTAATGCCGTATTTTGTTCAACAAGCGCGATACTACCATCAGCTGTTTTACCAATGGCCATGTTTACAGCAACAGGGGCTAAGCCTAAACCAATAACAATAATTACCGGACCAACAACAACTGGTGGTAATAAGCGTTTAATAAAGCCACCACCTTTGACTTTGATGATAGCGCCTAGAATTACGTAGACCAAACCCGCAGCCATAAGGCCACCCATGGTTGATGGGATCCCCCAAGTTTGTACGCCGTACATAATAGGGGCGATGAATGCAAAAGAAGATGCGAGGAAGATAGGGATTTGACGCTTGGTGACCAACTGGAACAATAATGTACCAATACCAGCAGTAAATAGTGCAACGTTTGTATCTAAGCCTGTTAGCAAGGGCATTAATACCAATGAGCCAAAGGCGACGAACAGCATTTGCGCTCCTTGCAAAGGCATGGTCAGATTTTTCATTTTTTCTCTCTTATTTTAAGTAAACCTATCAATATTAACTGGTATTTTTAAACTTGGCTGTGAACTAGTGCAAATAACTTGTCCAAGCTATTAATCTGAACTAGCGGTTTTACCAATAATTATTGGCAGAATATGTGGTACAATTTTATTAACTGAGCCGTCTATGAAAAGAAAACATGTTGAAACTCATATTACGTATTTGTGTTATTTTTTGCTCTCTTAACGGCTTCACGGCAACTGCTTTAGCAGCAGAAGTGAAGCAATTGGATGAAGGCATTGTACCGATAGAATCGCGTTCAACAACGCTAAGAGCCCAAGGAATTAAACAGGCTTTTGAAAACGTTATCCTGAAAAACTCTGGCACTCAAAGTGCGTTGATTAATGAGCGAATTAAGCAGCAGTTAGGTAGTGCTAGTTCGTTAATGACTCAATATGGTTATTTTGAAGAAGATGGCGAACTATTTCTTAAGGTCAATTTTGATCATAAACGCATCATTGCATTACTGCGTGAAGCGGGGTTACCGGTTTGGGGCAAACAACGACCATTGACTATTGTGTGGTTGGTTGCTGGTGAAAATGGTGAACGAGAAATTTTAAATGACGCGTCAGATACCGTCAGCCGGACAACTTTCAATCAAGAATCAGATGCTAAAGGTGTCCCTTTACTGTTCCCACTAATGGACTTAGATGATGCCATGCGTGTTGGCGTCAATGATATTCGCGGCCGCTTTGCAGATAACGTTGCCAGTGCATCACTAAGATACCAAGCAAACTATTCACTTCTAGCAACGATTGAACAGCAAGGAGCAGTGTATCGTTATCAAATGGATCTTTATCCAAGAGAAAAAGCGCCACAAGCACTACAGATGACATCATTAGTAAGCCAAAGCGGTGAAGCACCTTCGATGGAAGAGGCCGTAAAGGCGATAGTCGCTGCAACGAGTGAATATTATGTCGGTCAATACGCTGTTGCTGACTCAGGTCAAAAAAATAGCACTACTATTATGTTTACTGATGTCGCTGAAATGCAGCAATTGGTATCGATAGAGCGCTACTTAAGTCAGTTAAGTGCGATAAAATCTGCGCGGGTTGCGAACATTCGAGGGCAAAGTGTTGAGTTCAATATAGACCTATTTGGTGATGAGGCTGATCTTCACAGACTCATGGCGTTGGATCCAAGAATTGATGTAATAAACTCGCTAAGTGAACAAAATAGCAATTATTCGTCTTTTGACCCGGTAGAACAGCCTCAGAAAGAGACCCAGATCTATTATTGGAAAGGTCAATAACTCCCATTCAAGTGGCACACATGCTAACATGTGTGCCTTAAATAGAAATGTTGCGCCCTGTGAGAAGTCCCTGAGTGAAGTTAAACTCTCCATTACAATTATCACTACCAGTTCATCTGCCTGATGATGAAACCTTTAATAGTTATTATCCTGCTGCAGGTAATGATGAACTGATTAAAAGCTTACAAGATTGTGCGGAAGGCCAGTCTGATGGTGCCGTTTTTTTATGGGGGCCAGAGAAGTCCGGTCGAACCCACCTAATGCATGCAGCTTGTGCCCATGCTAATGATCTTGGTCGTAGCAGTTTTTATATTCCATTAGGGATCCATGCCAGTATTTCTACCGCGCTTTTAGAAGGTTTAGAAAAACTTGACCTAGTGTGTATCGACGATGTTGATGCGATTGCCGGCCATCCTTTATGGGAAGAAGCAATATTTGATCTTTATAATCGCATTTCAGAGCAAAAAACCTGTTCATTAATCGTGAGCGCGAGTGTTTCACCAAGTGATAGTGGTTTTTCTTTGCCTGATTTAGTATCGCGGATGCAATGGGGGCTTAATTACCAATTGCAGCCGATGGCTGATGAAGAGAAGCTAGCGGCATTGCAACGTCGTGCTGCGATGAGAGGCTTACAGTTACCTGAAGATGTTGGTCGCTTTTTATTAAATCGTTTAGCGCGCGACCTAAGAACATTGTTTGATGTGTTAGATAGGCTGGATAAAGCTTCTATGGTGCATCAGAGAAAACTGACGATCCCATTTATTAAAGAGATGCTACGACTCTAAAATCAGACTTTATACAGGTTTTAAAGCACTGCTCTTTATAGGGCTTTAACTTAAAATCTTCTAGCGGAGTCTTAGTTTTATCTCGTTAATTTCAAAACAAAAGCCCGGTATTTTTACCGGGCTTTTTTGTGGCTAATCATTGCATAAAAACACTAATTAATCGGCTTGATATGCCTGTCACCGCTAAAACGTAGTGGAGGCGCAATCACAGTTGTAGTTGCTGAAGTCCTCGCCTGTGGACTGTTTAAACGTGCATTTGTGGCCGCTGAAATTGCAAGGTTGTTTGACCAAGATTGACCTTGAGTCATTTGAATTGGCTCAGGTAGGTTACTGACAATCGCGCTGCCATTTAGCTCAGGCATCATTTGGTTAATGACAAAAGCAGCACGGTTTTCTAGTTTAGCATCACCAATCCGACCGCGTTGACCCCAATCAACAATTATTGAGCTGGCAGTTGGACTCTCTGGCTTATCGGTAATACCAACATCACGTTGAATGGCGTATCTATGGCTCATCATCGCTTCTTCAAACAGCATTGCTGCGTCTTCTCTTCTTGTTGAGTAGGCATAATAATCGCTAGCTCTATCAGGAGAGAAGAAATTTGTTATATCAGCAGGAAGGTAGTTTTCTTGGGTGGCGGTAGCTGATTCACCTCTAAAGCTCACTTCTGCAAGAGCTGTCATCTCTTGGCTGTTGAGTGGATAGAAGTTGACGAGTTGATCCGAGATCAACGCTGAGTCATTACTTCTGCGCTGGTAATCATCGAGCAGAGTAGGGCCCGTTAGGCTGCTATGTACACTTCTTGGGAAGAAGTCATTAGCATGAGCTAGCTCGTGATATAGCAAAGAAGCAAGATCGGGGAGCATTTGTTGAGCGCTGCGGTCGACTCTAACGCTTCGAGGTGTTGTATACGATGTATAGTCGTTATCTTTAACATAGCGCCAAGGCATTAAAAATTGCAGATCATTGCCAAAGCCACTGCGATAATCAGGGGCTTCATTAATTGTATCTCGCTCTTCTGCAAGCAACCAAAGATCAGTTGGGTCTAAGTAAATCGCTCCTGTAACGACCCAATAAAATGAGGGTCTTACATCATAACTAATTACGATAGCTGAAACTGATTGCAACAGCGTTGCAAAGTCACTATTTGGATCTAAATTCTCTAGAACATATTCGAAGTTCTCGCCCATCCACTGATGCGACACTAGCAGGCGGTCTAAAATAGCTTGCTTGTTGTTAACACCCGAGCCTTGTCCAATCAAAGGTAAGGTGTCAATGCTACAGCTTTGCTGTAACTGGTTCGAATAGACACACTGTTCGATAGCATCAGCATAAGGAGAGTTTTGGTTATAGGCGAATGTGTTAGCTACCCGCTCTTCAAAGTAAGGTGAGGTGATAGACGGCTCTTTTGTGATAAGCACTAACACATCGTCACTTACACTCGCGCCATTTTGGTTTGCCGTTGCTCGTAAAATACTAATGGTGTCTGCAGTGACACTAGGCGCTGTATATAGTGCTTGCTCTGAGGCGCTAACATCTGCGTCGACATCAGGACCAGCGGCCACGCACCAAGTGATATCCGATAAGCTACTATTTGCATCAATTCTAAAGCTAACAGAATTACCATCGGTTACTTGGTGATCGACTCGAGTTGCAATAGCGTTTGAACTTGCAGTAACAACGGTTATCTCAATAGATTCTGTGTAGCTAACGCCATTATTGCTGGCAGTGACTTCAAATGAATAGCTGCCGCTTTGTTTTGGAGTAAAAGCCAAAACAGGGCTTTTAACACTTTTTAAAATTAATGCGTCGCCAGCGGTTTGCGACCAGTTAAAGCGGTAGTCGCTTACATTGCCACTATCGATTGTGGCAACAATGGCGCCTGGCTGAAGGCTTGAGTATTGGCTTTCAAGATTAAAAGAAACCACTGAGTCTGTTGAGACAAGATTAAGCTCAGTTGGATCTGTACAGCGTGCAAGTCCAGTTGTAGGTACTGGGGGCGTAACGACAGTGCCGCTTGAATCATCGTTGTTACTACTGCCACCACATGCTGAAAGCATCAACATACTTAATAGTGCCCAGCTTAAGGATTGCTTCATAGTTTTATCCTTTATTTTTATTGTATTCGGTGCAAATTTATTGCGTATATTGAATATAGCACGGAGCTTGAAACGTAAAAAGTATGTTAACCAATAGAGGCTGGTGTTAACTGGTTTGATAATCTACTACGCTAGACTCAGATTTGGATTCTGTAGCGCTGTTTGGATTATTAAAAGCAATTGGAGTTAATAGAAAAGGCGAAATTAAGGAAGTTGTATGAGATTTTTAGTTATCAGGTCAAAGTAACAGAGCCCAGTGTTGGACTCTGTTTATAATGATTAGCTGGCTTAATTATTTCTTCTTTTTCAGTCCAAGACCCAGTTCGCGTCCGCGGATCCGAGCATAAAATGGAAAGCCAATTAATAAACAACCGATAAGCAGGGTTTCTATAACAGCAAACAGTGTGTCTGTTTCTGTAACATACACTAAGGTTAGTGCGTGCAGCATATAAAGGCATAAAATAAAACTGGCCCACGCATAAGTATATGGCTTACCAGTTAAAATACCTTTTAGTGGTAATAGCAGTGGCACTATCCATAATAGGCTAAACAACATGCTGTATTCGCCGGTTAACCCTTGCTGAACAAACCATGCCCCTAACATCATGACCAATGCCACGTATCCTGCACGGCAAAGTTTAAATAGGGTATCTGAGCTCATTTTATGCTCCGTTAGATAATCGTCAGTACGTTTTCTGGCGGGCGACCAATTACAGCCTTATTATTTGCCAGTACGATTGGGCGTTCGATTAATTTAGGCGTAGCAATCATTGCCTGAATAAGATCTGCGGTTGATAATGTATCGTTGTTTAAGCCTTGTTCTTTATACTCGGCTTCTTTGACGCGCATCACCTCTCGAGGTGCAACATTCAGCTTCGTGAGGATCTCTTCAAGTTCTACTGCCGATACTGGCGTCTTTAAATATTCAACAATTTCTATGTTGCAATTGTGCTCTTCTAATAAAGCTAAAGTCTGACGGCTTTTTGAGCAGCGCGAGTTGTGATAAATTTTAACGTTAGTCATTGTCATATTCTTGTTATTAAACCTTGGCGCTATGATACTGTATTTTGTGACCATAGTCACAATGAAACCACAACAGTTAAACTCTTGTTATTGCAATTGCTCTAGGGCTCGATCTGCCTGTCTAAATTGTCTAATTCTTGCCTCTATTCGAGCCAATTGTAGCGCGTCACCTTTTGACTCTCGATAAGCAAAATTGAGTTGGTCAATTGCTGTTTTGTAATCGGCAATAAGCGCTAATGACTCAGCTTTTACAAAATGCTGCATCGCCTTGTTACCACTCTTTTTATAGGCTTCAGTAAGTAGCAAGTATGCAAGTTGATCTTGCTTGTCGAGGAAAATTAAATCTTCTAGTAGCGGGATTGCTTTATCTATCTGGTTATCTTCCAGATAGATATTGGCTAAATTGGTATTCACCACAGGAGACGTCGGTTTTAGCTGCTTTTGTGCTTTTAAAAGAGCGATAGCCTCGTTATTGGCGCCACGTTGATTAAGCAAATCTGTTTTAGTGTCGATATAAAATAGGTTATTTGGGCTTTTAGCCAATAGTTCGTCAATGATAGCTTCTGATTCTTTGAACTTCTTTAACCTAAACAAAGCTAATGCTTTGCCATATTCAGCGGCACTTTTGAAGGTATAACGATTGTGTTTTAGCTGCTGATTAAAGATAGATAATGCCGCTTGTTCACTATAGCCCGAGAACCTGACTTGGATCCGTGCCTTGGCTAGTTGAAAGTCAAGATTATCCGGTACATACCTGAAAGGGTATCGCTCAGCTCGCACACGTGCTTCTGAAATTCGTGATTCTGGCAATGGGTGAGTCAGCAACATTTGTGGGGGTTTAGTGGTAAATCGGTAGCGAGTGGCTAACTTACCAAAAAAGTCTGCTGCACCATTAGGATCAAAACCAGCGTCGACCATGATTTGCATACCAATACGGTCAGCTTCTTTTTCGTGTAAGCGGGTGTAGTTAATTTTAGATTGCGTCGCTAGTGCTTGGGTCGTTGCAAGGGCTGCCATACCCGCCTGAGGAGAAGCGATAGTCAGTAATATTGCGCCTAAAAGACCTGCAATGGTTGCTGGAGAACTTTTCTCTTGAGCTTCAATTGAGCGAGCTAAATGGCGTTGAGTGACGTGGGTGATTTCGTGACCAATAACAGATGCGAGTTCGCTTTCGGTATCAGCATTTAAAAATAAGCCCGTATGAACACCTACATGGCCACCAAAAAATGCGAATGCGTTGATTTCATCATTACGCAGTAAAAAGAAGTAAAAAGGCGTTTTTACTCCGGTTGCATGGGCAACTAATTTGTTGCCTAGCTCTGTTAGGTACTGATTTAAAACCGGATCATTAACCATTGGCGCAGAACCGCGGATCACTCGCATATATGCGTCACCGAACTCGGTTTCTTTTTCTAAGCTAAAAGTATTAACGGCTGCTGTACCTAAATCAGGCAAGTCATTATTGGCGTAGCCCATTGGAGAGCTAGTGCATAAGATAAATGACAGGGCACCTGCAATAACGGATTTCGATAATGTTAATTTACTCAAGCGGATCCTTAATTTGGGCTATGCTTCTATTATCACTCGGTCACAGAACTTGCTTGTGGAATGCGTGGCCTTTAGGATAATAGCCTTAGATTGTTTATAGCAAGTTCATTATGATTATTATTGATTTAACATCTTATCGCTGCCCGTTACCGCTTGTGAAAGTGAAAATGGCGTTAAAGCAGCTTTCAACGGGTGATAGTGTGCATGTTTTATTATCCGACCCTGGCTCTAGGCAAGATGTTCCCCGTTATTTAAAAAAAATCGGCGTATGTCACTCCATCGGTGAAGATACAGACACAGTATTATCTTTAACGGTCACTAAATAGAAAATAATTTAAGCAATTTTACATAGGAAAAATATCATTATAACGATGACTGCAAAGGACTATAATAGGTCGTCAAACTAGGGAGTATGAATGTTATCTGTTTTAAGTCGTTGGTATAAAGAGCGTTTTAGTGATCCACAAGCTGTTACTTTAGTCCTTATCCTTGCAGGTCTTGCGCTTGCAATCTACTTTGCGGGTGGTTTATTAGCCCCATTATTAATCGCCCTCGTTCTGGCATTTTTACTTGAGTGGCCCGTGGCCCAAATGGCACGGATTGGCATCAACCGAACCACAGCTGCATCACTCGTATTAGTCCTGTTTATAGGCTTGATGTTATTAATTACCTTTGGTTTAGTTCCTAGTATCTGGAAACAAGGTGTGAGCCTTATTGCTGATCTTCCTAGTATGATAGACAAAGGCTTAATCACTGCTCAAAGTTACATTAATCAGTATCCACAGTTCGTTAATCCCGGTCAGCTTGATATCATGGTTGAAGAGATTAAAAAGATGCTCGATACCCAGCATTTACTTGATATTGGTAAGCAGCTACTCGGGTATTCAGCTTCTGTATTAGTGGTGATGGTGTACGCAATTTTGATCCCGTTGTTGGTGTTTTTCTTTTTAAAAGATAAAGACGAGCTTATTAAAGGCAGTAAGCGATTTTTTCCAACTAACCGTGATTTAGCGCGTAAAGTGTGGAACGAAATGCACCAACAGATCTTTAACTATATTCGCGGTAAGGTGATTGAGATCGTGATAATTGGCGTTGTCAGTTATATCTTTTTTGCGTTTATGGATCTGCGTTATGCAGCATTGCTTGGGGTTTTAACCGGCTTATCGGTGCTAATTCCTTATGTTGGTGCAACCTTGGTCACTCTGCCAATTGCACTGGTAGCATTTTTTCAGTGGGGTGTGAGTCCTGAGTTTGGCTACTTGATGGTGGGTTACGGTGTTATTCAGGCGCTTGATGGCAATGTATTAGTGCCGATTTTATTTTCTGATGCGGTTGATTTACATCCGGTATTTATTATTGCTGCGGTATTAATTTTCGGTGGTTTATGGGGAGTTTGGGGAGTATTTTTTGCCATCCCATTAGCCTCATTGGTTAAGGCGGTAATTAACGCTTGGCCAGTCCCTGAGGCCGAGTCCACTGCGAAAGTTAAAAACGCTGAAGCTACTTCAAAGCTTGAAAAAGAAGCATCTTAATAGTTAAGTAGGTGATGTACTGTAAACCTAAAAAGCAGCATTTATGCTGCTTTTTTAATGGCGCGTTTTTACCTGATTAGCCTAGCCTTGTGCTCTTTAGTAGAGATTGTCGAATTACCCTTATACTTTCAAACTCAAACTCAAACTCATTAGGGGATGATTAACGCATTTTGCGCACTTGCCGCTAACGAGCGATAGATAACACTGGTTTGCTTAGCTTTAATATTCCAGTGCTGCCAATATAAAGGCACTTGCATTCTTTTGTTCGGAAATACTTCGACGAGTTCGCCAGAGTCCAAAAGGGATTGGGCTTGTAAGTGACCAACTAGTCCGTAGCCCATGCCCATTTTAATCGCTTCTAAAAAGCTTTCAGAGGAGGGGATCTTATGTTCGCGCCAACTTTTATCTGTGATCCCAAAATAAAAGCTTAAAAATTTATCGTGTAGTTTATCTTTAGTTGAAAACACAACCGCTGGGGCGAGGGCAATGTCTTCGATGGTTGAGTTGGCTTCAAAGTACTGTTCTATAAAAGCCGGCGTTGCGACACACAGATACTCCATATGACCAAGAAACTCACTGCTGCAACCTGTTAGCGCGAGGTGTGAGGTTGTCACGCAGCCCACAGCTTCACCATTTTTGAGTAGATTGTGGGTATAAGCCTCATCATCAATGATCAACTCTAGAAGCCATTTATGATGTTTAAACACTTCGACTAAAGCGGGTAAAAACCAAGTTGCTAAGCTATCGGCATTGACGGCTATTTTTACAATTGTCGGGAGTGATGGATCATCAACATCCATCTCTGAGCGTAATTCGCTTTCGAGTAATTGCACCTGTGCATAATGGCGCAATAGCCTTTTACCTGTTTCTGTCGGCCGCACTGGATTTGCGCGAATGAGTAGCGACTGGCCGACTTTATCTTCTAGCTGTTTTATTCGCTGTGATACAGCAGATTGGCTGATAAAAAGGTGTTGTGCAGCTTTATCAAAACCACCTTGTGCAACAACAATCGAAAGCGCTTTTAAGTGGGCGTAGTCGAACATAATGACCTTACATGGTTTGAGTTTTAGCAAATACTTTACAGTATAAGTATTTTTAATAGGTTATTAAATTTATTAGTTGTACTTATTTTTGCTCGGGGATTATTCTTCGCCCTATTGATTTAGACGATTTTTGAGGCAGTAATGCAAACAGCATTTATACAAGGTATGGGAATAGGCGGCAGCCTAATCATGGCAGTAGGCGCACAGAACGCTTTTGTTTTAAAACAAGGGCTTAAACGTTCACATTCATTACCTATTGCAGCAATTTGCTCTTTTATTGATGCGGTTATGATTACTGCGGGTGTTGCAGGTTTAGGACATTTAATTTTGGCATTTCCTTTAATCAAGGATCTTGCGAGTTTTGGCGGGGCAATCTTTTTATTGTTTTATGGTTATAGCGCGCTAAAGTCTTCATTTAACGATAACCGACTTGATAGCGATGATGCACAAGTGGCTGATAGTCTGCAAAAAGCGGTATTGACCACCTTAGCGATTAGTTTACTGAACCCCCATTTGTATCTTGATACTGTGGTATTACTTGGCAGTATTAGCGTGCAATTTGAGGGTACAGAGAAGCAGTGGTTTGGTGCGGGCGCTGTGTTAGCCTCTTTTGTGTGGTTTTTTAGTTTAAGTTTAGGTGCTAAATACTTAAGCCCGATCTTTAAAAAGCCAAAAGCTTGGTGTTATTTAGACCGTTTTATTTGTATCACTATGTGGTCGATAGCTGCTGCACTGATGTATCCGTACATTGTGTAACGTGTAAATTAGCTATAGCTAGATCTAAAAAGGAGCCTAAAGGCTCCTTTTTGTCGGTTTTAAATAATCACTGAAGTAGTGGTTTGTTAGTTGCTAGCTATTTTGTAAATGAGCTAATACGACTTCGTGATGATCTTTGGTTTTAAACTTATTAAATACGTGAGTGATATTACCATCTTGGCCAACTAAAAAGCTAAGTCGGTGAATTCCATCATATATCTTACCCATGAATTTCTTTTCACCCCAAACGCCGAAAGCGTCTGCAATAGCATGATCTTCATCGCTTAAAAGCGAAAAGTTGAGCGATTGCTTATCAGAAAACTTTGCGAGTTTAGCAACAGGATCTGGACTTAAGCCAAGAACTGTTACCGATAACTCATTAAGAGGCTCTTTACTATCCCTTAAACCACAGGCTTGCACTGTGCAGCCTGGTGTGGATGCTTTAGGGTAGAAATAGACAAGTACCGGACCTTTTTTTAGTTCTGTTTCTAGGCTAATGGTTTCGTCAAATTGATTTTGTAGAGTAAATAGCGGCGCTTTATCGCCCACTGTTAAGGTATTCATATATTCTCGATTCCTTTTATTTAGCTTTCTACACCTTGCATACGTTCAATTGTGCATTCAAGTACTAATTCATCTGCAAGTGCAAGTACACCCACTTCTAATTTATCTACATCAACTTTTTCAGGCACATTAATAGTTAAGTTAATGTTTTGTGTAGGATTACCTGATTCATCTTCTTCAGCGTGAGATTTTACCGCAGCAATATCAAGTGAGCGCTCTGCCATAAACTGGGTAATTTTGCCCATGGTGCCACGTTGGTCGCGACCACTAAAGCTGATGTCTAAACGAGAAATGTAGTTCTGAGGCGTATGCTTAGATGTACGCTTCATTACCGTTAGTAATTCAAGCTCAACACTTAAACTCGGTAACGAGGTTTCCATTTTAGTGATTGATGGCCATGAACCCGCAAGCATCATGATTAAGGTAAATTCATTACCAAATAGTGCCATGCGACTATCTACGATATCGCAATCACACTCACTCGCGAGTCGTGCAAACTTACTCACAATACCTGGGCGGTCGGCCCCCATTGCAGTAACGACTAAGTGATTGGACATTCAGTACCCCATATTATTATTTTTTAGACTAAAAAAGCGCCAATTGAAAAGCGCGTTTTATTTGTGGTAGCTAATGCTATCACAAGTTAATCCGTTTGCGATCTCTGTCATTGTGATCAGGCCACTAATTTAATATGTTTCAACTTGATGACGATTATGCTTAAGTCTTGCGTTCTAGTGCTTGTTTTTAGTGGATTGCATCAGTACCATAGCCAGTCCTGAACCCTTGGGGAATACACATGATATACGGAAGCATCGTTGCCTTAATCACGCCAATGAATAGTGATGGCACAGTAGATTATAAGAGTCTTGAAAGTTTAGTTGAGTACCATATCGCCCAAGGTACTGACGCCATAGTTGCCGTTGGCACAACTGGTGAGTCAGCAACACTCCCCCCAAAAGAACACATTGCGGTAGTTGAGCACACGGTAAAATTTGCCGCTGGCCGTATTCCAGTTATTGGTGGCAATGGCGCAAATGCAACAGCTGAAGCGATTGAGTTAACTAAAGCGCTTTCAAAAACGGGTGTAGCAGCAATGCTTGGCGTAACGCCTTATTATAATAAGCCAACACCAAAAGGCTTAATTGCTCATTACACTGCCGTTGCGCAAAGCACAGACATTGCACAAATTTTATATAACGTACCTGGCCGCACAGCGGTTGATATGTTACCTGAAACCGTAGCTCAGCTGGTGGGTGTTGGTAACATCATCGGCGTTAAGGAAGCGACAGGCGATTTGTCACGCGTAAAAGAGTTACGTCGTCTTTGCGGCGATGACTTTATGCTTTATAGCGGTGATGACGCAACTGCCAGAGAGTTTTTAACTTTAGGTGGTAATGGCGTAATTTCTGTAGCGAACAACATAGTTCCTGCACAATTTAAAGCAATGTGCGCCGCAGCATTAGCTGGTAATTTACCTGCTGCTTTAGAAGCTGAAGAATCGATTAAAGATTTATTTTCAGTACTATTTTGCGAAGCGAATCCAATACCTGTAAAGTGGGCTGCTCACCGCATGGGACTCATCAGTCAAAATGAAATTCGTTTACCTTTGACTGAACTTTCTAGTGAGTTTCATGGTCTGTTGCTAGAAGCGATGAAAAATGCCCGAATAGAGGTTCAATAATAAATGCTAAAGCAAATATCTCCTTTAATTTTAGTTGTTGCAGTATCTGCTTGCAGCACGCCAACTGAAAGAAAGTTAGCAAACGATATAGATCAAAACTATCAAGACTTAACTGTAGCGCCTAAATTGATTATCCCTGAAGGCTTGAATCAACCTACCTACAGTAAAGAATATGATATCCCTGAAGTTGGCGCTAAAGTTGATCAAAACTTAGTGGGTAACAGACTTGATATTCGTCCACCATTACAGGTTTTACCTATGGCGGAAGGTACCCGAGTTGAAGAGGGCAGCGAGAATATTAAAGTTGTGGTTGAGTCAATTGACAATGATATCTCACTAAAGCAAGAATTATTCGACGTGTTAAAAGAGTACTTTGCTAAGAAATCGATTCCACTGCGCAGTGAAGATTTTGACAAAGGTACACTTGAAACAGATTGGATTGAAAGCGACGAAGTCATCGAGTCTAGTCTTTGGGGCAGCGATAAAGTTTACAAGTTAAAGCAACGTTACTTGTATACCGTAGATGTGCGTCCACATGGCCGTAGCGGTAACTTAACTATCGATTTAATCGAACATGAAGAAAGCTATGATGGCGACCTTCAAGAAGTACTGTTAAGTGGTGAAGATAAGCGTCGTTACACCATTGATAGACTCAATGATTCAATCAGTTATATCAGTATTGAACGTGCCAAAGCACTTAAAGCTAAGCGTTTAAAAGAAAGCTTAGGTATTGATGTTAATCTAGTGAATGAAGCTGAAGAGCAAGCTTACTGGTTAGCTGATGCTAAGTTTAAGCGTACTTGGGATCGTTTACGTATCGTTCTTCCTGAAATGGGCTTTGAGATCGTTGATATGGACAGCAATAAAAGTTTGCTTTATATCAATGTGACTGATGATTCTGGTTTCTGGAGCTCGTTGTGGAGTGAAAAAGAGCTGCCAATCGAAGCGGGATCTTACCGCATTGAACTTAAAGATGCTGCAGGCGATAAAACAGAAATCCATCTGTTAAACGCTGAAAACGAGCCACTTTCTAATGAAGTTGTTACCGCAGTTTATGAAGGTTTCTCTGAGCTGATGCAAGAAGACCGCAAGGTTCGCTAAATTAGCCCGCTAAGTTAGCACGTTAAAGTTAGCCTGTTAAATTAGCTCGAAAGTGTTATCCCCTAGCGATAACAACGAGTCTACACGCTAAAAAACACTTATCTATGTAAGTGATATTTAAAAGGAGCCTAAGGGCTCCTTTTTTGTGCATAAAAATCAAGCTCTTTGATGGTTTGCTAGACCTTGATACAAAATGTCGCTAAATCCACAAAAGCTGTTACTTGTTGGCTTAGTTTACATGTTTGCCATGAGACCTTACGCGAAACAATTCCTAGCTGATGTTAACCAACTGCTTTAATTGACTTTTAATTGATGTGTGACATTGGCTACTGTACTAGCCGTGTTTGCCTAAGGCTGCTAAATATGACGTGGTTACATTTAACAGTGTGTGACTGAATTGTGTCATTTGTAAGAAAAGGTAAAACGTATTGAAGCAAAGTTATGTCTAGGTAAACTAACGATAATTGAAAGTAGTTTATGAAGGCATCATGAAAAAAATAATAATAATTGTCTTAATCCTTTTAGTTGGCGCGGGATATTTCTATACCCAGCAAGCGCCAGTCAAACAAGCCAAGAAATCACGACCGACGCCTAACGTTGTGGTCACTAAAGCATCAATGGAACCAATACGTGATGAAGTTGAAGCGCTTGGTACGAGTAAAGCGAATGAGTCCATAACTGTCACAGCTAAAGTGACTGAGGTTGTGACTCAAGTTAATTTTAGTGACGGAGATTTGGTAGATAAGGGTCGCTTGCTGGTACAACTCCAAGACAGTGAGCAACGTGCTCGAGTTACAGTTGCTAAGGTTAAAGTTAAAGACCATCAACGCGAGCTTGAACGGATCAGAACGCTGGTCACTAGCCAAACAATTGCGGAGCTTGAGCGCGACCGTCTACAAACATTGATTGATACTGCAAAAGCCGAGTTAGCGCAGGCTGAATCGGCATTACGAGATCGCCGAATCACAGCACCTTTTAGTGGCGCACTAGGGTTAAGACAGGTGAGCACTGGCGCACTGGTATCACCGGGTAACGCAATTACTACGCTCGATGATATATCGGTTATTAAATTAGACTTTTCAGTACCAGAGCGTTTCTTACAGTCGCTTGCATTAGGCAAAAAAGTTGAGGCGACTGCCGTTGCTTTTGATGGTGAAGTATTTGAGGGGAAAGTGATGTCTATTGATAGCCGCATTAACCCAAAAACTCGCGCAGTTATTGTGAGAGCAGAAATACCTAATCCAAAACAGCGTTTGCTCCCTGGTATGTTAATGAAAGTAAAATTGATTAAAACCAGTCGTGACGCACTTATTCTTCCTGAATCAGCCATTATTCCAATTCAAGATAGACATTATGTGTATTGGGTTAATGATGAGGGCGTTATTGAGCAAAAACAGGTAGAACTTGGCCTTCGAAAGCGTGGTTGGGTTGAGATTATTGATGGTGTCGCGCTTGACGAGCAAATTGTTATTCGTGGGCTATTGAAAGTGAGACCAGGCGATAAAGTTAAAGTGACTTTTAGTGAGCGCTTTAGTTTTCTTAAGCAGGCAAGCGTGGAGCCTGTAGTATGATTTTAACTGATCTTTCGGTTAAGCGACCGGTATTCGCTTCGGTTATCAGTATCTTATTAATTGTCTTTGGTTTAGTCGCGTTTGAAAAGCTGCCATTAAGAGAATATCCCAATATTGATCCGCCTGTGGTATCGATTCAAACTAATTACCGCGGCGCGAGTGCTGCTGTGGTTGAAAGCCGAATTACCCAATTAGTTGAAGATAGAATTAGTGGTGTAGAAGGCATTAAACACATCAGCTCATCAAGCAGTGACGGCCGCTCTAATGTGACATTAGAATTTGATGTAGGCCGCGATATTGAAGCTGCCGCAAATGATGTACGTGATCGCGTTTCAGGCCTATTGAACAACCTGCCAGAGGAAGCTGATCCGCCAGAGGTGCAAAAAGCCAATGGTGGTGATGAAGTGATTATGTGGCTGAATTTGGTGTCTGATCAGATGACAACGTTGCAGCTTACTGATTACGCGAGACGTTATTTAATCGACCGATTCTCGGTTATTGACGGCGTTGCCAATATGCGTCTTGGCGGCGGTAAAGTGTACGCCATGCGAGTATGGATCGACAGACAAGCTTTAGCTGCTCGCAATTTGACTGTGGCGGATATTGAGTCGGCACTGCGCTCAGAAAACGTTGAGCTCCCCGCTGGTAGTGTTGAATCAAAAGAGCGTCATTTTACCGTACGTTTAGAGCGTAGTTTTAAAACCTCTGATGACTTTGCCAATTTGGTGTTAGCTGAAGGTGACGACGGTTACCTGATTAAATTAGGTGACGTTGCCAAAGTAGAAATCGGATCAGAAGAGGAGCGAATTACCTTTAGAGGTAACCGTGAATCTATGATTGGTTTAGGTGTATCTAAGCAATCAACCGCTAATACACTGGATGTTGCGCGTGCTGCTAATAAGCTCGTTGATCAAATCAATCCAACGCTTCCAGCAGGGATGGAGATTAAACGCTCTTACGACAGCTCAGTGTTTATTGAAGCGTCTGTAAAAGAGGTTTATCAGACGCTATTTATTGCCATGTTTTTGGTTATTGTGGTCATTTACCTGTTTTTAGGCAGCGTGCGAGCGATGCTTATCCCAGCATTAACGGTCCCAGTGTCTTTAATGGCGACTTTCATCGTATTGTTTGCCCTTGGGTACACCATTAACTTACTTACGCTTTTGGCGATGATCTTAGCGATTGGTATGGTGGTAGATGATGCGATTGTTGTGCTTGAAAACATTCACAGACGCATAGAAGAGGGCGACTCTCCGTTAAAGGCTGCGTATTTGGGCTCACAAGAAGTGGCTTTTGCGGTTGTCGCTACAACGTTAGTCTTGGTGGCTGTGTTTATGCCAATCACTTTTTTAGAGGGTGATTTAGGTAAATTATTTAAAGAGTTTGCTGTTGCGATGAGTGCGGCGGTTATCTTCTCTAGCGTCGTGGCATTAACACTTAGCCCCATGATGTGCTCGAAAGTGTTGAAACCTTCGTCACAAGATCCTTGGTTAGTGCGTAAAATCGATGCGGGTATGGATAAACTTTCAGATGCCTATCGAAGCACATTAAAAAAGGCGATGCGTCACCCATATTTGGTTTCATCACTTATTTTAATTGCCTTGGTTAGCAGTGCGTTTTTAGCCAAAGAGGTACCACAAGAATTTGCTCCGCGGGAAGACCGTGGCTCTATGTTCTTGATTGTGAATGGTCCACAAGGTGCCAGTTTTGAATACATCGAATCTTACATGGATGAGATTGAAAACCGCTTAATGCCACTAGTCGAAGCCGGCGAAATCAAACGTTTGCTTATTCGTGCGCCGCGTGGATTTGGTCGTAGTGCAAACTTTTCTAATGGTATGGCAATTATCGTATTAGAGGATTGGGCGGTTAGACGCAGCGCATTTGAAATTATTGGTGATATTCGCGGCAGGTTGTCGGATCTCGCTGGTGTGCGAGCATTCCCTGTTATGCGCCAAGCCTTTGGCCGCGGAGTCGGTAAACCAGTGCAGTTTGTACTGGGTGGTCCAAGTTACGAAGAGCTCGCTAGGTGGCGTGACATCATTATCGAAAAAGCCAAAGAGAATCCGAATCTGGTTGGTGTAGATCATGACTATAACGAGACTAAACCACAGTTAAGAGTGGTTATCGATAAAGACAGAGCATCGGATCTTGGGGTGTCGATTTCCCATATTGGCCGTACGCTAGAGTCGATGTTAGGTTCCCGTTTAGTCACAACCTTTATGCGTGACGGTGAAGAGTATGATGTGATTATTGAAGGTAATCGCGATAATCAAAACACCGCCAGCGATTTAGAAAACATATATGTGCGCTCTGACAGAAGCAAAGAGCTTATTCCGTTATCGAATCTAGTACATGTGGAAGAGTTTGCTGATGCCAGCCAGCTTAACCGCTATAACCGGATGCGGGCGATTACTATTGAGGCTAATCTAGCCGATGGTTATAGCCTAGGTGAGGCGCTTGATTATTTGAATGATCTCACTCATGAATATCTACCAGCAGAAGCGATTGTGAGCTATAAAGGCCAATCGTTGGATTATCAAGATTCTGGTAACTCAATGTACTTTGTATTTATTCTTGCTCTTGGCATTGTGTTCTTAGTATTAGCGGCGCAGTTTGAAAGCTATATTCACCCTATGGTGATAATGCTCACTGTACCACTGGCTACCTTAGGTGCGCTTATCGGCTTATGGGCTACGGGGCAAACCCTTAATATTTATAGTCAAATAGGGATTATCATGCTGGTGGGCTTAGCGGCTAAAAACGGTATTCTTATCGTTGAGTTTGCTAATCAGTTGCGAGATAAAGGGTTAGCATTCCAAGACGCGATTATCCAAGCAGCTAGTCAACGCTTAAGACCTATTTTAATGACGGGGATCACGACTGCAGCTGGCGCGATACCTTTAGTTCTAGCTGAAGGGGCAGGCGCTGAAACTCGCTTTGTAATTGGTGTGGTTGTATTGTCGGGGATCACCTTAGCAACTTTCTTTACTTTGTTTGTTATTCCTGTCGCGTATTCACTGATGGCTAAAAATTCAGGCTCGCCAGAAATGATTGCAAAGCAGCTTGAAAAAGAGCTTGCTGAGTAATGAGTTAGTTTGGCAAGCGAATTTAAACTAATGAAAAGGCGCCTAAGGCGCCTTTTTTGTGGTTATGTACTGAGTTTATCGTTTGCTAAACGAGTCTTAGATTAAACCAGTCGTACTTCTGGCTCGATTAAAACTCTACACAGATTAACTTGGTTTACAGACGACTATTTATCTTTATGGCTAAGCTCAGCTGTTTGAGATTCAGTTTGCTTACTTTGCTCATCAACTTTGTCTGTGGTCTTGCTCTGCTTATCGTGATCTTTACCAAAGTGGGTCATTTTGTGTTTGGCGCTGTACTTTAGCACAGCAAGGTTACTCGCTATTACACCAAGTACTAATAAAATAAGCAGTCCAACTTCAAGATCTGACATAACCTAATCGCCTCTTTATTTAATCTACTGCTAATCTCGCCTCACAGATGCGAATATCTTCAGGTGTATCCACTTCTGGAAAATCAAAAGCACTAATAGCGACTTTAATTTTATAACCGTATTCAAGCGCGCGAAGTTGTTCTAACTTTTCTAACTCTTCTAAACGGCCTAATGGTAACTTAGCGAATGTTTGAATGAATTTACGTGTATAAGCGTAGATCCCAATGTGTTTGTAAACTGGATATTCGCTAGTGTCACGGCCAAAAGGAATACGAGCGCGTGAAAAGTACAAGGCATTGTGATTATTATCGAACACCATTTTTACATGGTTAGGATCGTTCAGCTGAACTTCATCTTTGATCTCAACCCCTAAGGTTGCCATATCAAATTCGCCGGGATGACGTTCACATAGGCCTACAAGTTGTTCAATGACAATCGGGTCAATAAGTGGTTGATCGCCTTGCAAGTTAATCACTAGATCGTCATCAGCTAAGCCTAGAATGGTAATTGCTTCATCGATACGGTCGGTACCTGATGCGGCATTTTCACCTGTCATAACCACTTTACCGCCAAAGCCTTCTACTGCGTCTTTAATGCGCACATCATCAGTCGCAACATAGATGTCTTTGATGCCTTTTGCTAACGCTGCACGTTCATACACATGCTGGATCATAGGCTTGCCATTAATAGGTGCCAATGGTTTACCAGGAAAACGGCTAGAGCCATAACGGGCAGGGATTAACAAGGTTACATTCATTCAATTTACCTATTTAATATTTAAAGGCTTCGACATCAAAGCCATATATGCATTGTACGTGCTTAAATCTCAGAACTTTTACTGGTGACTTATTGTTACAAGCCAGAGCAAAATTATTCTAAAGCGAGCATGGATATGCTTATCCTTTTGCCTCGTTTAGATTAAAAATGATTATAAACTGGATACTGGAGTGGTTGTTGTTTTTTTTATGCTGTTATAGCAAACAATATAAGCACCATTTTACAAAATCGACAAAAGCTGCTCTTTGTTGATGCCTATTAGCATAAAAATGTAGTCGCACATGGCTAATCTGGGCATATCTAGTCTGCAAGCTTAGGTGTTGAACCCCTTTATAGCGCGATTACCATTATTGCCGCAATCCGTCTTGAATTAGTTTGTCAAAAATCGTTCTGAGTTGATCAAATTCTTATACTGATTGGTATTAGTAGCTATAACAGTCGTTTTGGCAAAGTAGATACAAAAAAGCTAACTCAGCAGACTACTGAATTAGCTTTAAATAAACGATAGATGCGGTTTAGCAACCTGTTAAAGCGCTACTTTTTAGCTGTTTCGTTATTGACCGTGACATCTAAATCTGAAAGTAAACCGTTTTCTACGCTGTAGATCCAACCGTGGACGGCTAGCTCTTGACCTCTATCCCATGCGTCTTGAACAATGCTCGAACTGGTTACGTTAGCCACTTGTTCCATCACGTTTAATTCACAGAGACGGTCGAAGCGTTCATCTTCGTCCATACTGTCAAGATCTGCTCTATGGATCCGATAAATATCGCGAATATGACCTAACCAATTGTCGATTAGACCTAATTTTTCTGTGCCCATTGAAGCTTTAATTCCGCCGCAGCCATAGTGACCAACAACCATAATGTGCTTCACTTTCAAAACTTCTACAGCATATTGCAATACAGATAAGCAATTAAGGTCAGTGTGAATAACCATATTGGCAATGTTTCGGTGTACAAAAACTTCACCTGGCATTAGATCGATAATTTGATTCGACGGAACGCGACTATCAGAACAGCCAATCCATAGATATTCAGGACTTTGCTGTTTTGCGAGTTCTTCGAAAAATTTAGGATCTTCTTCTAAAATTCTACCAGCCCAGCGGCGGTTGTTATCAAAAAGTGGTTTTAATAGTTTCATTCTGCTCTTATCTATTCGGTCAGTTAAGAAAAACTTTTAGCAAGCGCAGTCTAACACTTTTGCTTTAGCTTGCTGGTCTACTCAGTAATATAGACAAGTTGTCTTAAATATTTGTTAATTCTGTTGCAAATAGGTTTGAATTGTATTGTCTGAATAAACTTGTCGTAACCTAATTCTAGCTAAGCTCTGGTATCGCTGCGTAACGAAGCTATTTCATACAGTTAGTGTTTCAGCTTAATATTTCAACTTACTTATTCAAATTACTTATTCCGTTTTGCAACTGCATAGTGTGTCAGTGGTGAATGGCTCTGAACGAGCCATTGTCTTGTTTCAAATTAACCAATATTGTTTGATAAAAATTGAGTTAGCTGATTGTTGACAAAATCGGCTTGCTCCAAACTCGAGATATGACCGCATTCAGGAATATGCACATATTGACTGCCGCTAATAGCATCGTGCATTAAATAGCCTTCAAGTACGCTACGGGCCTTATCTTCAACGCCGGTCATGATTAAACAAGGTAGGGTAAATTGTTCTACATCGTCCATTGTATCTCGACGCCCAAAAATCATTCTACCCATCTGGTAGATTGAATCTATTTTGTCGGTGCTGGTTTGTTGTAGTTGTAGCTTAAAGCTGGCAACCAGCTCAGCATTGGGTTGGTTTGCAAAGAACAACGGCGATATTGCTTGAATAATCTTGTCTGAAATCGCTTGTTCTGCTTTGATGACATCAAGCATTGCGTAATACTTATCACGAGTAATTTCGGGCTCATAACCAATAAAACTGCCTAACATTGCTAGGCTTTTTACTCGAGAAGGGGCTTTAAGAGTAAGTTCTGCTCCCCACATTGCACCAACAGAAAGACCGATAATAGAAAACTCGTCAACCTTAAGGTTATCCATCAGCGTCAGCATATTCGCTGCAACATCTCTCAAATTGCGGCAGTTAGCAGGCACGTTACCTGACATACCATGCCCCCAAAGATCTGGAACGATACAACGGTAGTTTTGACTTAAGAGGGCGATTTGGGGCGCCCACATTTTACTATCCCATAAGTAGCTATGGCCCATGAGTAACACTGGACCTTGTCCGATATCAAGGTAACTTAGCGTACTGCCATCGATTTCAATTTGGTGTCTGTGTTGGCTAAAAGATTGGCTAGTGGTGCTCATGTGTAGTGTTTTCTCTAAATATAAATACGATTAATGTGTAAATTAATAAATTTTAGGTGTTTAACTTGCTGGCGATGGTGCAACTCGGTAAACATATTCAGCGATAAGCGCATCAAGTTGCGGCAGGATATACTCTTTCAAATTCACGCTAGAAGATGCTAAAACGCGTTTTAATGCAGTTGAGTCAAAGCTTTGAGTGTATTTATCTGCAACAGGATAATAGCTCAGATGCCAAGCTTCAGGGCTGACGCCGCTTAAACCTGCTTGAAAGGGTAAATAAAAACCAAACTCTTGTGCGTGTTTATCCAGCCATCGGCTGAGCTTGTAACAAGGTCCACCTTGCTGATATTCAGCCGAAATTAACTGTAAATCTTGCTTGGTTATCATATTGCCATCAAAAATATCGATATCTGTGCCCCAGTGATGGCGAGACATACCGGGAATGGCTGACCAAATAAGGATATGTTCGATCAATTCGTTTGGAGTTAACAGAGTGATATCGACGGCTACAGAGTCTCGGTTTAGCACAGGACGCTTACCGTTGACTTTATTATTCCAAATGAATTGTTGTCTATCGAAGTCACGAAAGGCCGAACAGATCTGTAAATCTATATTGTCGGCTTTAGCGGCTTGTTGCATAAGCAAAAATGCTGCCGCTGTTTGGCGCTCTAAACGATGGCTTAAACAATCAACAAAATGTTGATTATCTAAGCCATATAAAACACTTTGATTTATTTGCAAAGTAAGTGTTCCAAAATCGCTTCGTAGCAGTCGGTAAGCAATTCAAGGTCGGCAACTTTAACGCACTCGTTCACTTTATGAATCGTCGCATTAACAGGGCCGAGCTCAATGACCTGAGCGCCAGTTGGGGCAATAAAGCGTCCATCTGATGTACCGCCGGAGGTTTGTGGATCGGTATCTAAACCTGTCACTTGCTTAATAGCTGCTTTGGTTGCTTCTAACAACGGGCCATCGCCGGTTAAGAAAGGCAAGCCATTAAATACCCAGTCAATTTCATAATCTAAGCCGTGAGCATCAAGAATGTTTAGCACCCGCTTAATTAAAATCTCTGCTGTCACCTCAGTTGAATATCTGAAGTTAAACATGACTTCTAGCGCACCAGGAATAACATTTGATGCGCCGGTGCCGCCATTGATGTTAGCGATTTGAAAACTGGTTGGTGGGAAAAACTCATTGCCATTATCCCACTTCATCTTGGCGAGCTCATCCAGTGCTGGTGCAGCTCGATGAATAGGGTTATCGGCAAGGTGAGGGTAGGCAACATGGCCTTGGATCCCTTTAACGGTCAGATTACCCGTTAAGCTTCCTCGACGGCCATTCTTAACAATGTCGCCCAGTTTATGAGTCGAAGAGGGTTCACCGACCAATGACCAAGTAATTTTTTCATTACGCGCTTCTAGGGTATCAATAACCCGAGTGGTACCATTAATAAATGGTCCCTCTTCATCGCTGGTGATTAGAAAAGCAATAGAACCTTGATGATTAGGGTGTTTTGCTACAAATCGCTCAGTGGCCACCAGCATTGCTGCTAATGAGCCTTTCATATCAGCTGCGCCGCGCCCATACAGATATCCGTCAATAACCACAGGATCAAAAGGTGGTGTATGCCAGCGATTAAGATCGCCTACTGGCACAACATCGGTGTGGCCGGCAAAGCAAAATAGCGGTGCGTCTGTGCCTTTGCGTGCCCACATGTTGGTGGTATCTTCAAACACCATCGACTCGATAGTAAAGCCTGCTTTAGCTAGACGCTCGGCCATTAATGTTTGGCAACCTTCATCTAAAGGCGTAACTGATTGCCTAGAGATAAGATCTTTAGCTAATGCAAGAACGGCAGAATCCTCTACACCGCTCATAGGTTAAACCACGTACGGTAGTCAGCTTCTTTAAAGCCAACTTGAACTTGATCGTTAGTAACCAAAACAGGGCGTTTGATTAACGTTGGGTACAAAGCCATAAGGGCAATGGCTTTTTTCTCGTTTAGATCGCTTTTTTCGGTTTCAGTTAAGTTTCTAAAGCTGGTACTGCGCTTGTTAAAAAGGCTTTCCCAACCAACCGCTTCAACCCATTGCTCAATTTGCTCTGCTGCGAGTCCGTCTTCACGAAAGTCATGAAAAGTGACCTCCAATTGATTTGCTTCTAGCCACTTACGCGCTTTACGCACTGTATCGCAATTCTTAATTCCGAAAAGTATCAAAAGGGTACTCCGATCTATTTTTATAAGTTGCAGGCATTGTGGCATTGCTTGTGATTCTGCTCAAGGGTGAATTGCTGCTAAATAGCAATCTTGAACGTTATTCAAGGCTTTTTAAGTTGGACGAATTTAAATGTTGATTTTTGTTTGCGGGAATGAAAAAGAGCCTAATGACTATATAGGCTCTTTTAATAAAACTTTAGCTTGAGGCTTAAAGCTTTACTGTAAAAATAACGTCTTTGCCCGCTTCAAGTTGGCCCTGCTTTTTGTCAATTTCTTGAATATCTTCCATGTTGGCAATTAACACTGGCGTTAACAAGCTGTCGGTATGTTGCTTTAAATAACCGAGGTCAAATTCAAGAATAGGGTCACCCATTTTGACTTCTTGGCCTTCTTCTGCAAGACGTTTAAAACCGTTGCCTCTTAGCTCTACAGTGCCGATGCCGAAGTGAACGAAGATCTCTAAGCCTTCGTTTGACTCAATACTAAATGCATGGTTAGTTTCGAAAATTTTGCCAATTCGGCCATCAATAGGCGCTTTGATTAGCTGACCTTTAGGCTCTATCGCTAAACCATCTCCGACTATTTTTTCTGAAAAGACCGGATCGGGGACTTTTTCTATTGCGACTACTTTACCCGAAACCGGTGCGTATACGTTTATCACACCCGATATTTCGGTTTGTCCTGAGATAAGGCGTCTTATACGGCTCAAAAATCCCATTAATTGCCCCTTTGGCGTTTTATTGTTCTAAATGAAAGTGGCGCTGATTAAATCATCTATATCGTTAAGCGACATTGAAGATCTATAACTTTAATCTATGCCGTTAATGTAACGCGCTAATTCATCAATTCTTGTCAATTTTAATGCGTGTTCCGCCTGGGATAAACAAGTTTGATAATTAATATTACGTAATGCAGATTTAACCTCTAATAAAGCACTTAGGTTGACACTTAACTCATCAATGCCCATGCCGACTAACAAAGGAGCAACCTTAGGATCACTTGCTAACTCACCGCATAGGGATACTCTGATATTTCTTTGGTGAGCGACATCAATCGTCTGCTGGATCAGCATTAAAACTGCAGGGCTGAGTGATGGATATTGCCGTGTTAGCAGTGGGTTAGTCCGGTCTGCTGCCATAGTGTATTGGGTTAAATCATTGGTACCAATACTTATAAAGTCCAGTAAAGGTAACATAGCTTTTAAGTTAAGCACTGCTGCTGGGGTTTCAACTACTATGCCATAACTGAGTTCACCAAAGCCTTTTTCTTCTTCAATCAGTTGCGCTTTACATTGCTCAATGTACTCAAATAAAGAATCTAGCTCTTCGATCTGATTTATCATTGGAAACATCAGCCTAATCGGTCCATGATTGGCTGCGCGAAGAATAGCTTTTATTTGTGTTTTGAATAGCTCTGGATTGCTCAAACTGTAGCGGATCCCGCGTAAACCAAGTGCAGGGTTATCTTCAACTATTGTGGCTAAGCAAGGTAACTCTTTGTCTGCGCCTACATCTAAGGTACGTATGGTGAAGGTTTTACCCGCCATTAAATGTAATGCATCGCAGTAAAATTGATATTGGGTCTTTTCATCTGGCAATGTGTTGGTATTCATCAACATGAATTCAGTTCTAAAAAGGCCTATTCCTTCTGCGCCCACATCGGCTAAATGGCTGATATCATTAAGGCTACCGACGTTAGCCAACAGGCCTACCTTTTTGCCGTCGAGTGTTTTGGCTGGTAAGTCTTTCAACATCAGCAGCTGTTGTTTACGAGATTCATCTTGTTGCTTAAGCGCTAACAATTGTTTAATTGTTGCAGAGTTAGGCGCTATTACTACTTCACCATCAACGCCATTAAGCACAACATCCGTACCATTAGCGATATTGGCCTGTTCATATTGGCAACTCAAAAGTGCAGGGAGCCCAGCTCCACGGGCTAGAATCGCTGTATGACTGGTCACGCCTCCGGTATGTAATACTAACCCCGAAATATGGTCTAAAGGCAGCATTGCAAATTCTGCAGGGGTCAAATCAGCGGCAAAAATAATAGTATCTTGGTCAAGCTGACTTAAGTTGAAATGCTGAGCGCCATTAAGACGAGCGATAAGGCGCCTGCTTAGACAAAGCACATCTTCAGCGCGATTGGCAAGATAAGGATCGTCTAACGCTGCAAGTTCATCGGCTTGGTGGCCAAAAATACGTTCAATGGCAACGGCTGCGCTTACTTGCAATTTACTAATCGTCGAATCAATTTCTGCTACTAAGTCTTCATCATCTAAAATCAGCAGGTCTGCTTCTATTAACGCTGCATGGGCTGAATCAGCCTCGAGCTTGAGTAAGCTTTGTTGTAGATATTGTTTTTGGGTATCAAATGCATGATGTAGGCGCTGAGATTCTTGTGGAATTTGGCTAGAAGGAATAAGACGGTAATCAATTTTTTCATGATGAAAATTTAAGTGTAACGCCTTACCAAAAGCGATCCCCGATGAAACTACAATTCCAGTAACCGACATAACGCGCCCTTTAACTAAGTGTAATGAGTAACTCAGAGACTTCTTGCACAGCTTGTTGTGCTTGCTCTCCGTCAGCGATGACTTTTACCGAGACACCTTGATATAAGCCCAAGGTTTGCAACTTAAACAAACTTTTTGCACTGGCTTGTTTGCCATCGCACTCAACAAAAATATCACAGGCAAACGATTTTGCCTTTTTTACCACAAGGGCTGCAGGGCGAGTGTGAATCCCGTGCTCAGCTGTAATGGTGACTACTTTTTCGTACATTATGCGTAGACTCTTAAGTTTATAAACCAAACTCGTACAATATTTATTGTGGTACCGCGACCGTATTAATCACTAATTTATGGATATTGTCACTAATAATCAATGATTTGGTAATTTTTCTTTTTTAGTGCTTTGGTTGTTGCTACCAAGGTATTGGACTTGACTAAAATATAGTCGGTATCGAAGGTGGAAATAGCGAAAATACTAATGTCTACATCGGCTAGCGTGCCGGAAACGTTTGCCAATATACCTGTCATCGAAAAGCCTAAGGGGCCTAACACTTCTAAGCAGCGCCAATCATCTTCTTGCTCTAAGCTATCAAGCTTGAGATCTGATGGCACAACCACTGAAACTTCATCTTTGGTTTTACCGATAAAATACATCGGCTGCTGAAATACGTCCGCAGGAATAACGGTATCTGGTGTGAAACTATGAATGGTATAAAGCGCTGGATGAATTGCTAAGGTCATGCGAGCCATAGGTATTACTCACTCTTTCAAGATCCCTTGAGTGTTTCAGCTTATCATAATTTACATAAAGCGCGAGGAGTAAAAACTCCTCGCGTGGTGAGCTGGTATAAAAAGGTTATGGTTAGGTCTAACTCGTCAATACATACTCAATTTTGTGGTCAGCGATAACAACATTCGTTGTTTGAGCTTTTAGTCGACTTTAAATTGTCCAAGAGTTTGTGCGCTGTCTTGACTGATTTTTTGTAGTGAAACCGCAGCGTTATGATTACTTTCATTAGCCTTGACCGACACTTCTGTCAATTCGGTAATTTTACATACGTTGCGATTAATCTCTTCGGTTACGATAGATTGTTCTTCAGTTGCACTGGCTAGTTGGGTGTTCATATCACTGATATGGGCTATTAACTGCAAAATATCGCCTAAAGAGTCACTCACCTCTGTAGCTTGTGATTGTACTTCTTGAGATTGACTTTGATTTTGCTCGTTACTCGTGACAACTTGGTTCACACCAGACTGAATATCTTTAATGATATTTTGGATCTCATTAGTGGAGTCTTGAGTGCGATTAGCAAGGGCGCGAACTTCATCTGCGACCACTGCAAAACCTCTGCCATGGGCACCAGCACGTGCAGCTTCAATCGCGGCGTTAAGCGCTAATAAGTTGGTTTGTTCGGCGATGCCGCGAATAACATCTAAGATACTGCCAATCTGCGAGGATGACTTGCCTAATGCATGGGTAACTTGTTGTGCATTTTTAAGTTCGGTTGCCAGTAGTTCGGTATTACCTAGCGTAGCATTCATCATCTGCATGCTTTGCTCTGCTTGGCTTTTAACACTATTCGCTGCATCTGCTGCTTGATTGGTATTGTTAGCCATTTCGTGAGTTGTCGAGAGCATTTGATTAATGGCTGTGGCGACACTGGCTGTTTCACGGTGCAAGTGTTCAACACTGACATTTGACTCTTCTGCTGCATTGAGTAGTCGCAGGGCATCATTATCTAAGCTTTGGCCAATAGGTTTAAGCTCTGCCACCATATCGCGAATTTTTATCACAAACAGATTGAAAGCTTTAGCAAGATCGGCCACTTCATCCTTGCCTTTAGTCGGCAGTTTTTGGGTTAAATCACCTTCGCCTTGAGCGATATCGCGCATGGCGGCAATCGCTTCTTTTAGAGGTGCAGTAATTGACACATTTAGCACTAAAAAGAACAAGAAAATTGGGATAGAGATCATCAGCATAATGACCAAATAATCAAATGCCATAGAGTACATCACATCATGGATATCACTCATATAACTGCCGGTGACTATAGTCCAGCCCCAAGGTTGGTAGTAACGAGCTTCAACTAGTTTGGTTTCTAACTGGCCACTGCTTGGGTTAGGAAAATTTATTTCTGCTGTTGCGATTTGTTGCTGTTTAGCCAGGTTGACTAAGCTATTAAAGTTAACTGGATCTTGGGAGCGAAACACTTGCTCGCCATTTTGGTTAATCACATTTTGATCTGCGCCATGGGCAAGAATGTTCTGCTGTTCGTCTAAAACGATAAAGTAACCGTCGTTACCGAAATGAATCGAGTTGAATAGATGTTTAGCTGCACTTTGGGCGTCAGCAATTGAGGTTTTATTGTCTGTTACTAGTTGCTTATTCGCATCTAAAAGACTAATTGCAGTATTGATTTGGGCATCATTTTGTAGCCATTTTTGGCTAACCAAATTTGTGTATTGTTCGTTAATAGAGAAGCTTGCAAAACAAACGGTACCGATTGCAGCTAGCATCAACATTAATATCAACCGCTGTAAAATCGTAAATTGTCTTAGTAAAGCAATCATATTGTTGTCATTTTGTTTACGAATACATGCTGTTAACTTACCCTTTTTGCTAGGGCAAATGAATAAGGCAGTTAATGTTTATTTTTAATATGTTAACTGCATCCAAAAACTTAAAAATCGAGATAAATAAGGGCTTAGACTAATATTCTGCTGCTTTCACTTAAGGGCCACTTTTATAAAAATTTAGATCTATAACTCAATACTTTGCAGGATAAAATCCCGAAATCTGACTTTATATAAGAATGATGACGGCTTTTACTATGTTTTGTTAAGTGACTGAGGCAATATAATGCGGATTATCAATAAAAGGTTGTTTTTATGCAAAGCACTGTTTCTGTTTCGACTGACGATATCTTATTAAAGTTATGCCATTCTGTTGCTCATGTCTTATCAAGCACGACTCATAGTCAAATTTCTCATGCCGGCATGGTGCAATCGATAACGAAAACTTGTTTGAAACCAGATCTAGGCTGTTTCTCAATTTTTGATGGTGGCTTCTCTGGGCTGGTGGTGATTAATTTTTCAGCACCCGCCGCAATGGAAATTTACCGCGAATATATGCTTAACATGGCGATGCCTGAGTCTGAATTAGCTATCTCACACACCTCTGATGATGTCGGTAATGTGATGGGAGAATTGATGAATCAAATTCTTGGTGATTTCATTAATAAAATCAGTAAAGAATTACAAACTAGCATTAGTCAAAGTCAGCCTAAGATGTTGACTATCAATAAAGAGTTAACTATTTCGATTGATACCAATTTAGATGATGGTATTGCACGTCGAGTATCATTTAAAACCCAAAATAACCATGTGTTTTATTTAGAATTTGCTATGGATAAAACTGAGTTTATTAAGTTGAGCGAGTTTGAAGCAGACGATGAGTTTGATTTAGATGAGCTCCTTGCTGAGCACGGACAAATTTTGGCATCTGCAGGCAAAGAATCAAAGAAAGAAAAGCTCGCAGTCACGGATCCCAGCACTGCTGATGATTTATTGGATGAGCTAGGTTTATAAATTAATAACCGCAGTTTTAACTTTAAAGCTGCGGTTATGCATGACTTAAAACACGGTTAGCTTTGTTTACGCAAAAACTGAAAAACGTTCGCTTTGCTTTGTTTTGCTATCGATTGCAATAAACTAAAGTCTGGGTTAAATAATTGAAAATCTTGCTGCAGATCTTCAAGCATGGCCAACCAAAGGTCAGCTGTCATTTCACTATCGGCTAAAGCGCGGTGAAACACACCATCATGTTGAATATTCTTGTAACTAATTAAACTACCAAGCTTATGGTTTGGCGCGTCTTGATACAGCCGACGTGCAATCAACATAGAACAGGCAAATTTACCTGAATAATGACGGTTAATTTGGCGTAATTCGGCATCCAAAAAACGTTGGTCAAATGATGCGTTATGGGCAACCAGATTGTAATCACCAATAAAGTCTGCAAACTCACTCATTACTGTTTCGCATGACTGAGCATCTAGCAACATCTCATTACTTATCCCTGTGTAGTTTTCAATAAAGCTACTCACCCGGAATCCCGGATTCATAAGCTGTTGAAACCTATCAATCACTTTGCCATCTTTTAGCATGACGGCACCAATTTCAATGGCTCTATCACCTTGGGTTGGTGATAAACCTGTGGTTTCAAAGTCGAGTACAATTACCGTGTCTGCTGGGCGTGATAGTGTTGAGTGAGTAATTTGAGTCAATTTTTTGGGTCTATAGTGTATTTGTCCGATATTGTATTGATCCACCTATAACAGTCAATCAAATTACCTTGCCTATAGTGTTTCCTCCTAATTGCTGCACACAATAAGCATGTTTCATGATCTCACCGAGATTTTTTTTATCATTTGTTTGCTAGGATCGCGCCAAATTTTAGTGAGTTAATAACATGCAATTAGATATCAATGGCTTAACGCCTGAGCAGTTTCTTAATGAATACTGGCAAAAAAAACCATTAGTGATCCGTCAAGGATTTAAAAACTTTCAAGACTTGTTAACACCCGATGAAATGGCTGGGCTTGCTTGTGAAGAGATGGTTGAGTCACGCAGAGTGTACCGCGATGAAGGCGACTGGCAGGCAGAGTTTGGTCCATTTGAATCTTACGATCACCTTGGCGAAAACGACTGGACATTAATTGTTCAAGCGTTAAACAATTGGGTTCCAGAAGCGGAAGATCTGCTTAAGTGCTTTGACTTTATTCCACGCTGGCGTTTAGATGACGTAATGGTCAGCTACGCTGTACCAGGTGGTGGAGTAGGGCCGCACATAGACCTTTATGATGTGTTTATTTGCCAAGGTTCTGGTCGTCGTCGCTGGCGCGTTGGGGATTTAGGTCCACACAAAGAGTTTGCTGCGCACCCAGCGCTATTGCATACCGAAGCTTTTGAGCCAATTATCGATGTTGAATTACTGCCGGGTGATATTTTATATCTACCGCCAGGGTTCCCACATGATGGCGTCACGCTTGAACCGTCAATGAGTTTTTCTGTGGGTTACCGTACAGCATCGACTAAAGATATGGTCAGTGCACTTGCCGATCACCTGATTGATAAAGACTTAGGTGCAAGTCAAATCAACGATCCTGATCGCCCACTTAGCCACAACTCTGGTTTAGTCAGCGAACAAGATTTAGCTCGATTAAAGCAGCAGTTAGTGGATACGCTAGATGACGAACTTGTTAGCGAATTTAGTGGACGCTATCTAACCCAATCTAAATGCGAATTGGATTTGCCTGAGGTTGCTCTAGACTTCCAAGCTGAAGATATTGCTGAAATTATTAGCGAACAGCCTCTAATGCGTTTAGGCGGCCTGCGTTGTTTATACTTTGCAAATAGCCTTGATTCTGGCGTGATGTATATCAATGGTGAACAAGCCAAATTTAGCCAAGGTAAAGCTAGCCAAGGTAAAACGACCTTGATCCAAGCCTTATGTGATCAGCAAACATTATCCCAAGCTGATTTAGCCGATTGGTTTGACGACCAAGAGGTTATGGATACTATCACTGCGTGGGTTAATGCGGGCTATTGGTATTTTGAAGAGGTTGAATAACACCGTTTTATCGAATAGATAAAGCGAGTGTTACTAAAGCTCAGCTACTTACGTAGGCTGAGCTTTTTTATTGATTAAAATCGATATTGCCAAAGTGCACCAAAGGTACTGAAATCGTTTCCGAACTCGGTTATCACGCCGGTACTGGCATTTAACTTAATGCTATTTTTTTGATTTATCGGAAAAGAGTAGGTTAAGCCAAGCCGAGAGTTTTGCTGTTCATCAAGAGAGTTAATGGTATTTTTACTGGTTTCACCGCCAAAAAATAAATTAGCATTTAATGAAAGCCAATGCCCTCGATTAAGGTTATAAATAAGATGGCCTTGCACTGTATATAACGGGTCTTGTTGTAAGTTGGTATCAACCAAATATTGTTTGTTGTCGGTGTAAAACCTAACCGACGCCATTACGTCGTAATACCAATTACCTAACCGATGAGATAAGCCAATACCCGGCCTAAACACCCATCTGTTACTGCCTGAGTTTAACAGTTTCTCTTTATCGTAACTGCCTAAAGGCAGGGTTATCTGCAAACTGGTGCCCACCACGAGCCCTTGCTTCCAGCTAGCAAAATCTTTTGCTTGTAAGGCGGGCGCGCCAAGAAAATTCCAAGTTAGCCGCATTGTTGGGTCGCCATAGCCGCAGCGATCGGCACTGACTTTTTCGCCGTTAAGTTCGGCATCTCCTTGATAACAAACTCGACTTGCAGCGATATCAAATTTAGATGAGTTGCCCATTAAATCAAAAGTATGGGCATAGCCTATAACGCCCGCATCAATATTGAGGTTTGCATTACTGATCGGCGCGGTTGGAGCAGGTGATAAATCCCCTTCAGAATGAACTATCCCAGCAGCAAGAAAGTGCATACCAATAGGAATGTTAGTGTAGCTGCGTGGTTCGAGTTCTTGCGCCATACAATAATGGCTGAGTAACAAACTGGCAGTGGTAGCGATGACTTTATTTACGCGTTTTTTCGCTGTCGACAGCGCTTTTTGGCCGTTGTTGAAACCCAGCTTTTTAGCACAGTAATAAATGTTTGCTTTATGGTATGGAGGAGCACTATTTAAAATGTGTAACGCCATCTAAAATCCCCCAATTATGACTACCAAGACATTTACGCTTATGTGTTTACTTTAAGTTAACAATATTTTGTTTAAACTCAAGAATTAAGTACCTATTTAAGTAGAATAATCTAAGGCTTAGTGAGATTATTTTGTTAAGCTGTCAGCTATATGTAACAGCAGGCTTAGGTTTAGTGGTAGCAATAACTGAAATTAGATTGTTAATTATGCAAGCGTTGAACAATACGCATCAAAATGCGATTGCAGCAGCTAAAAGAGCGCATGAAACAGCAACGAGTAAAGAGAGTGTCGCCAAAAGTAAGTACGAAACATTTGGTTTAGAAGCGTCATATCTAGCACACGGGCAATCTGTGAGAGTCGCTCAATGTAAAGATGACATTGATGCTTTTGAGGCGATGTTTACAACTATGGCTTCGTTACCCACAAAAGCAGACAAAGTGGCTTTAGGGCGTTTTATCGAGTTGGTAGATAACAATGATAAAAGTTACTTCTATTTTATGGGTCCTAGCGCTGGTGGGCTGAAAGTTGAATATAATCAGTATTTTTTTATGGTTGTCACTCCAGCATCTCCGCTTGGAAAAGCGATGATGAACAGGCAATTAGGTGAAGAGTTCGTGCTTAATGTAATGCAGCAACAAACAGAATTTGAAATCGTGTCTATCAATTAATGTAGCTATAAATTAGCGCTGGTATGTGGGTATATCAGCAATATCAATAATATCAGTCATTATGACTTTCAAGAGGCAAGTATGACAAAAACAGCCGCAGTGGCTAAAGCTAGCATGTTGATAATCGGTACGGCTTTATTGGCAGGGTGTAATATCGCCAATCATGGTTCTTTTGTTAGCCAAACCTACCAAGATAAAAGTGTTACTGAAGAATTAGTAAGGTTAGGGCCCGTATTAGGCCAGAGCTGTCAGGTGCAGTTTTTATATGTCTTACCCGTTGGCGACAGTGTGTCTTCTCCTAAAGCGATTGCGGCGGCAAAAAGCGTCATAGCAGGCACTAAGATTTTGACTGATGTAACCATAGATGACGGATTAACATTTGGTATCGGTTACTCTGAGCAGTGCATTAATGTTGAAAGTATCGCCTATGGCGTTGCCCAAACTGAATAAGCCGCCATCTTGTTTATTCAACGCTTTTACATCAATGCTTTACGTTGCTATATTTGACGTGAATTAATAAAGAGTAGGGATTTATCCGAGACGCAGGATAATAAGCTGTTAGCTTAAAGGAGCACGCAAATATGGATATAATTGCAATCATCGTTTTCGTTATGTGTGCGACATTTATTTTTCCTGTCTTGTTTGGTTTGTTCGAACTGAAAACCTCCGAGCTCAAAGCAATTATCGAAGTTGAGGACAGTAAGATAACGATCCGTAAGTTTGCTGTGGAACGGTTCTTTAGTTTAAAAGGCACTACGGTATGTGCTGCTAGTATTGTCCGTATTCAGTTTGCGACAGACCAAATCAGAGGAACGTGTGTAACGCTTTTTAATAAATCTGATGGAGCTTTGGACTTTTGGGTTCCAGAGCACTTAATGAAAGGCGTTAAAAGTGAACTTGTGAGTGTTTGTCCGTATGCACAACTCGTTGAAGTTTAAGCTAACAAGCGCTTCAAACGGAACACTAACTGTTGGTTGTTTCGCTACCGCTCACAATTATAGCCAATATTTGTTGTCCGCTTAAGCGGGCGTTAGCAATATTGCAGGAGGCATAGTTGGTTAGATATCAATTTAAAAAGTATTACTATATTCGCCCATTAAGTGAACCACTAATTTGTCTTCTTTTATGTATTTCATTTTGGTTTTTTAGAGATAGCATTCCTGATCATCTCTGGGGAAAAACTATTTTTATTATAGGAGGTATACCGTTCCTATTTATTTGGTTAGCTGATCGTATTTATAAGGTAATTAAGCACCCAAAATTATTTATATTTGATTTAACTTCAAACAGTTTAATTATTGATGATGCTGATTACTCCTTTGATGATTTAAAGTACTTTTACATCTCAGAAAAAGATGATGTTTTTAAGATGGAGTTTGAGTTTCCTAGCCCTAAAAAATTTGAAGCGGGATATAAGCTTAAAACACTTGGAATGTATAAAATTGACTCTTCATTACAGGAGTTTAATGATTCAATAGAAAACATTAAACACATAAAGACTTTTTCACCAGATTGAAAATATTGCTAACAAGGCCATTTTCCGCTTATTGCGGCGTTATAACTCTCTATCACGGATGAAGAAATGAACATCGAAGTAACAACCTCACCTAGTAAACAAGATCTTGAAACTATCAGTAAAGGTATTCAGTCCTATAACCAAAAGTACATTTCAGACGATGTGGTTTTTGAACCTGATACTAAATTTGCTGCTTTCGCTAAAGATGAAAATGGAAAAGTTGTAGGAGGCGTAAGAGCAGTTGCTTTCTGGAATTATTGCATCCTCGAGTTGTTATGGTTATCTGACAAAACGAGGGGGCAAGGCGTTGGCAGTAAATTAATGGATGCAGCCGAAAACTTTGCCAAAGAAAAGGGCTTTGGATATATGCGTACAGAAACGCTGAGTTTTCAAGCAAAACCATTTTATGAAAAGCGTGGATACAAAGTTTTTGGTGAATTGCCTGATTACCCCAAAGGTCATGTAACATACTGTTTAGTAAAAGAGTTATAACAAGCTGTGTTAGTTGGACAAAATACCGTTGAGTTTGTTCGCTTCCAGTTTGATTTTACCCAGTTATATTTAGCCCCTAACAGGACTTTAAGGCTCTAAAATTATGAATATCGTGCCAGTAACTGAAACCGATTGGGATTCGTTAAAAAATATTAGACTAGAGTCACTTCTTGATGCTCCCGATGCATTTGGGCTTACCTATCAGGAAGCAAAAATGATTTCTGACGAAAAGTGGAAGTCAATCGCTTCGGAAGTCAATGGGGTAAAATTTTTACTTGCTCGCTGTAATGGACAAGATGTTGGATTAGTCGGTGGTGTTCACACTGAAGGACAATACGAGCTTGTTTCCATGTGGGTAATGCCCGAGAAAAGAAATGGTGGTATTGGCGTAAGCTTAGTCAAGGAGTTGCTCGGCCATGCAAAATCACAAGATTTTACTTCTGTAGTTTTGCATGTATCTATAAGAAATGGAGCAGCATATAGTCTGTATTCAAAGCTCGGGTTTAGAGCATTAAAAGAAGCGGATGGTAGTTTAGGCGGAGAGTTAAAGAAAATGGTTTGGCACTCTGCCTCCGAGCTCTAGCCGAGATAAAGGGGTCGTAGCAAATTAGAGACATTGCGGTATTTGGTGTCACCTAAGCCCCTAACGATAGACCTGATACGCTAACTGATTTCTGCACCAAAGTTGGTTAGCCTTGGAATGAAGGCTGATTACATTTATTTTTGTGCTTGTTGCTACGGGGGAGCTGGTTTGAGCTTGTAGCTGAGCCGCTATCAATCGCCTGCAGCGGGCGCATGTGCAGACACTTCTGAAGCTCACCGCTAGTACGTCCGTGTAGGCTTAACGAAAACATCCATGTTTTCGACGGCTTCAGCCGTATCTGCACTAGGTTAGCCAAGCATAATTCTGGTGATTCGGAGTAATGGCTATAAGGCTAGTTCATTATCCATATCTATTGCTTATTCGCTCCGACCCCTTTATGCACAGCCAACCATTACTGGATGAGTTACATCGTTGGTTGGAAAAATCTCAACAGCATGCGCCCCCAAAAAGCAGTCTAGGGAAAGCAATCAGCTATAGCCTAAATCAATGGCCCAAGCTCAACCGCTATCTTGAAGATGGGCGGCTCAACATTGATAATAATCGTGCAGAGCGAGCCATAAAGCCGTTTGTAATAGGGCGAAAAAACTGGTTATTTGCCAATACAGCGACTGGTGCGAACGCCAGTGCCACGCTGTACAGCATGATAGAAACCGCCAAGGCTAATGGGCTAACGCCCTTTAACTATTTGATGTACTGCCTGGAACAATTGTCACTCAAACCCGAGAGCATAGATCACTTGCTACCTTGGAATGTAATACTAGACTAGGTGCAGTTCCCCGGACGGATACGATTTAAATATGAATCCATCAGCGTTCGCGACGCATCAGGTACTTAAATTTCAGACAACAAAAAAGCACTACACAGAACCGGTTCACAAACTGCCTAGGATTAAAATACATCTACCTAATCATTTGCGACCTGCTCCAAGCAGCGCCTTAAAAGTCTTTCTTCACCCCCCCTTGTTGGGCAGACCTGAATAATAACAGCGAATCCAGAATCACCAAATGAAATAAAGTTAATGAAACTACTGTGCCGTAAATGGGATTACAATTAGCAAATTACAGGGATAAAAAAGCCCCCAAGGTTTAACCCTCGGAGGCTCGTTTTTTATAGTGAAGCTAACAAAGCTAAGTTAAAAGCAGCGATACACAAGAATACGCATAACCCAATCACCGAACCAATAGCGGCAATAAGAAACCCCAAGATATTACCTATCATTTTAAATCACTCGGTCTGTTCGGCACTAAGTCCAGATACTCACCACAATATGTAATCAATAACCGCTTTGCCGTTTCCTCAGTGGTTTCATTATCAGCTTTGAAAGCATAGACCAGACCAGAACCTTCGCCACGCCCAAACATAAACCAATCGCGTTCTTTGACCTTTGAGCCAATCGCCTTTCTTAAAGCTATGTGATAATGATGGTTCCAATTATGAATAGCGGAAGCCTCCCAGCATAACCCCAAAGCTTTATCCTCTCCACTATCAGCAACAGCACCAAAGGCAACCAAACTAGCAGCAAGAATAATTTTCTTTATCATAGCTCGTACACTCTGTGGCTAACCATAGTAATAACGCCTTTCAATCCCAGCTTAGCAAGACCGTTAGCAATGTAATTCTTGTTGCGTCCATTACCTAACAGCTCCAATAACTTATTAGTTGGTAACTTGAATTGCTGTTGTTCCGCTGCAACTATCTTAATAGCTTCCATCAATTCGCTTAGCTTATCACTTAACTTAACTGTTGTTGGTCTAGCAGCTGCAACAGCATCACCAAGTTCATTTAATGTTATGCCATCGGCTTTCATCAGTAATTTAATCTCAGCTATTTTATCAAGCCTCGCCTGATAGTTCTCAATCTCGCCTTGTCGCTCTTGTTTTACTTCATCGATAGTAGATACCACATTAAGAAATACATTTAGGTCTAATTTCTTCAGCGCACATCCTTGTCTATTAAAATCTAAATCATTACTAAAGGTTTTCAATACTTCATTCCACTTAACTTCGCTACCTTGCTCTAATAACAGTTGGCGGTTTAACTTACGTTCTTGCGTTTGCGTCATGCTCATTTAGATTCTAACTCTATTAATTGTTGTTGCTGTAAAGCAGCGATATGATAACCGCTGCCCTTTTATAAAACTGTTAGCTTGATTAAATTTATTACTTACCCATTTCAGCTTGAATCATCAACCAATTGGCCTTGGTTACTCGCACTGTCTGAATGGCCACACCCTCAGCATTCAACTCTGAAACAAAGTAATGACCGCTTGATGTTCTTAAGAACCCGCGCACCTTACCCGTGTGAATATCAGTTTTCTGGATATGTGGGGTCAGAGTAAACTTTATTTGATTGCCATATTTTTTCTTATCCCACGACCTAGCTTTAAACAGCTTTCTCTAACTAATTTCTGTCCAAAAGCTAGCTAGGGCTTTAGGCGCAACGCTAAACATTAAAGAGTGTGCTGTTCCAACTTGGTGTAGATACAGCTGAGGCCTTTGATGGCATGGATGCCATCGTAGAGCTTACAGGGACGTACTCGCAGCGTGTCTCAGAAGTGTCTGCACATGCGCTGGCTGCAGGCCATTGGAACCAATTTTACTGTTAGTTATCCTCAGGCAAAAATACGTATCGATTCTTTGAGGGCTATATAATCAAACGAAGTTTGATTGATTTGGCTTTAATGCACCAGAGAAGCACGCTCCGACAAACTTCTGCCCAGAAATGAACTTGTAACACCCGAGAAAACTCATTCGGAGAGATGATGATTCAGATGTCGGTACGGCATGGACGGCTTTATAGCATCCCACTGAAGTAACGACATCTGATATCTTACTGTGCGAACCTTAGCCTTTCTTGGTCTCCTCTGTGTCCTTCTACCAGCGGTGTTTTTCAAGGTAGTTGGCACTCTTGCTAACCTGTGTGGTTGAACTCGCTATTGCTCCTCACTGCATAAGGCGCGGCCAGCTTGATAACAACTCGGTTGCCTTGGGCAGACGGCACCGCGAGCGCAAATAAGCCGAGCGTCATTTTCTATGCCGCGTTCAATCCAATTAATATTGAGAATTTTCGCTACACTCATAAGGTTTTTCTTAACATGCGTAGGCATAGTCACAGAGCCACTATTGGTGGCGCATGACTGTTTTAAATCCGCTGCAATCGCTGCAGCGTCGCCGCCTTGGGCATCAATGGCGGGGTTTAAATCGATTCCGGCACAAAGCACGTGATTATTGCCCGCCATGTCTTCAACTTTAATCGACTCACAGCAATAGATCCTTGGCTCATCAGCAACATCCAAAATGGATATTTGCGCTGAGGTACCGACCTTAGGCTCATTAATCATTCTAAATACTGCCCAGTGCTGACAGGGATCTTCTACTACGCGCATATTTCCCCAAGGTAGCGGGATACCATTACCACGATAAACGGCTTTTAACTTGCCTGGGGCATAAGCATCGAAGTAGTGCCAATGGGGGTAGGGAGAGACAACCGTCATACGCCGCATTGCAACGGAGGCTGAAACCCCAATGGTTTTACTGACGTTAATTTCATAACCGTGACGGTCAAGTAATTGTCTATAAGCCACTTTAGGGCACAACAATGCACCGGCAAAAAAGCTCGATTCGAAATCTCGCCATGCATGTAAAATATCTTGCGCATTTAGGGTCGAGGAAGCTGGTGCAGCGTTATCGTCATGGGACGCTGTATGGCGGCGACCAGCGGTTAATACGCACTTAAGTCCATCTTTATTGTGTAAAACACAGTGACCAATATGTACCGCTAAATCATATTTTAGCCGGGTGGGGTAGGACTTAAGCATTTTATTTAAATAAATGGTTGATGGTGGCTCGAAAAATGAAGTCACCACATGGGCTGTGCTGACCCCCATCTCATCGACAACTTCTTGCGGGGTTTTATCAACCCACTTAAGTTTTAGTCCGAGTGATTTAGCAATATCTTTTAAATCGTCGAGGGCTAAAGGCAAGCGTTTGTGACCGACCTCTTCAGCTGCACGCTCAAGATCAGGAAAGTGGTTTTGATGATGCTCTTGGTGAGCTCGAATAAGTAAATGGGCAAACTCTCTTCCCGTGGTGCCGGTTTGCGATAACATTTCTGGGATCGCTATCTGCAAAATATCGTTAGAAAATAAAAAGCTAGGCTCTAACGCCATACCACTAATTCCGCCGCGGCGACCTTTCTCAGGTGTGATGGCATCGCCTTCGGGTACATCATCTAAAAACCAATCGACTTCCTTTTGAAACACGGCTGCAATGACGGCGAGCATGCCTGCGCTTGGTACGCGTTTGCCCCGTTCAATCATAGATAAGTAGGAAACGGATGGGGCGGATTCTGGATCAACCCGTACGCATCTCGCAGAAAGATCTTCCATTGTGAGATGGTTACGTTTACGCAGGTTTCTAATCTTAGTCCCTAAGAAATGTGACTTTCTGATCAAGCTCTGATTATTTTTCATCTTGTAAAATTCACAATGTAAAATTTTTATTGTGAAATTGTAATGAAAATTACACTAGACTACAAATCAAGCAATCAGAAAACGGAAATAATTTTGGTTGCGATGTGAACAAGCAATAGCTGAACCGAAATCGACAGTAAGAGGACAGGGCCATGGAACTATCAACAATCAATAGTACTCAAGTAAATCTAAATAATAACTTTATTGGTGCCGATCTTGTTGATGTGAATGTTGTCGAAAAGGCAACTAAAGACACAACGGCCCCTTGTGCAAAAGCATTTTTAGACGCTAAGTTTCCCCTCGCAAATGGCTCGCATAAAGATGCATGCAGCTATGTAGTGTATTACCAGCAACTGCTTATCTTTATGGCTGATGGTACGCAAACGGGATTACGTATCCCTAAGCAGTTTGTGGCGCTGAATGGTCATAAAAGTGAGCCAACGGCGATTTTGCTTAAAGATAATGGTACTCATGTCGAGCTCACTTTTGAGCGTAATAAAGAAAATGACTGCCAGGACTTGGCTAATATTAAAGATATTCAGCTAGAAGGGCATGAATATTGGATTAGTTTAATCGATATTGAGCGTTCAGTGATTGCAAGTTCGATGCAAGATCAAGTGTTTACCGCCAAAGATGGCAGTGACTATTTATTAAAGGAATAAAAGCGAGACTATCGCTATCCTAACGATGAAATACCGCAATCAATTGCGGTATTTTTTATTGTGGTTATGAGTCCGTGGTTCGATATTCCATGGCATTTGTTGAGCTTGATTGCCCATCTTACTAAGCGTTCCTTTCAGCCACTTATTTAGCTTTGCACCTGTTTACTGGAAGTAAGTCAATTTAATGCTGAATTCTTACGGTATTTAGTCGGGCTAAGCTTGCGTATTGACGTCTTTACTCCTATGATCGCAGCGTTTTCTAATCAGAGTAATTTTTTAATGTTGAAATCTTCGCTATCTCCTAGCTCTAACGAACTAGTGATCAGTATTCTTGATCTTGTTTTATCTGAGGGTAAGCCGTTAGATCGTGCTTATTCACAACACTTTTCGGGACTAAAATTAGAGCCGAAAGAACAAGGTCGCATCACATTCGTAGTGGGTGATATTTTACGAAGATTGAACCTTTACTGTTTCCTATCTGATGTTAAGTCTGAAGAAATGGCTCGTTTAGGCACGCGTTTGCTTAACGTTTGGCATTTATTCAACAATTTGCCGCTACCGAAAATGCAGTATGCGCTGCAAGTGGATGAGCAAGAACTCGCAGCTCGTATCGAAGAAGCTAAAGCCCAACCAGTTTTATGGGATGGCTGTCCTGATTGGCTTAACGAAATGGGCCAAGCGCAAATGGGCGATAAGTGGCCTGCAGAACGTGCTGCACTAAATAAGCCAGCAAAACGCTTTTTACGTACCAATATTTTAAAGTGTACCCGCGAAGAGTTAGCAACAGCGCTGCGTAAAGAAGGTGTTGAAACTGCTACTGTGCCGGGTGTTGATACTGCGCTTGAAGTGGTTTCTGATTCAGCACTATTTAGAACCGAAACCTTTAAAAAAGGTTGGTTTGAGCAGCAAGATGCAGGTTCTCAGCTAGTGGCATTAGCACTTGATGCAAAACCAGGTATGCGCGTTGTTGATGCGTGTGCTGGCGCTGGTGGTAAAACCTTATCTATTTCAGCGCAAATGCAAGGCAAAGGTCGCTTATTAGCGATGGATGTTGAGCAATGGAAACTTGATAACCTCAAGCAACGTGCTCGCCGTGCAGGCGCACATAACGTTGAAACACGCATTATTGCCAGCAGCAAAACCATTAAGCGCTTAAAGTTAACTTGTGATCGTGTGCTATTAGACGTGCCGTGTTCAGGTTTAGGTGTACTTAAACGTAACCCAGATGCTAAATGGCGCGATACGCCAGAGCGTTTACCAGTGTTAGTTGAGCTACAAAAGCACATTTTGCAAAGCTATAGCCGCATGGTAAAAGTGGGCGGCATGCTAGTTTATGCAACCTGTTCAATTATGCCTGAAGAAAACCGCGACCAAGTTGACGCGTTTTTAGCTGAAAACAAACATTTTAGATTTATTGAAGATGAAACCATCAGCCCAGCAGAAACAGGCTTTGACGGCTTTTATCTTGCTAAACTAGAGCGAATTGCTGAAGTTTAATGGACTCAGTTTTAATCCAATAAAAAGAGCACTTTAGGTGCTCTTTTTTATGTGTTTAGTTAATCAACTTAGATTGAAGCCATTTCTGTTTTACTCGCCATTGATGGTGACAAGAATCCTACGCTTACCGCCATGATCACGATGCTCGCCTAGATAAATCCCTTGCCAAGTGCCTAGGTTGAACCTGCCGTTAGTAATTGGAATCGTTAAGCTAACACCTAACAAACTTGATTTAAGGTGGGCTGGCATATCGTCATCCCCCTCATAAGTGTGGGTGTAATAGGGCGCTCGTTCTGGTGCTAACCGATTTATATATGCTTCAAAATCAGATCTTACACTCGGATCCGCGTTTTCATTAAGCGTGAGCGATGCTGAAGTATGTTGTAAAAGTAGATGAGCCACGCCAACTTTTATCTGATTTAACTCTGGCAATGCGCGCTCGATCTCTTCGGTTATCAAATGAAAGCCGCGAGATTTTGCTGTTAGCGATATAGTTTGTTGTAACCACATAATCAATTCTGCAAAAATTAGAATACGCCAATGGTTATCTATTTTGGCTTTTTGATCAATTAGCTTATTTACGCGTGATCTCGAGAAAGTCGAATGCCTGTTAATGAACTTTGCGGTCAGTTTACAGCGCATTCGATTTTTATTAGCGGTTTATTGGCGAAATAGAGTTAGCCCTTGTGTTCTTCGTTTTGCTCTAACTCTAACTGCATAAGTATCATATCCTCACCATCAAGCACGCGAGTGTTATTGCTTTCACAGTGGCTACAAATAACGTTGCGCTGCTTATGCTCTGTTTGTTGGCCGCAATTATTGCAGGCGATAACCAGAGGTTGAATATGCATTATCAAGTCGGCATTGCGACAGATCCCCTCAAGCTTAAAGGTGTCAAACGCTGTGTTAAGAAGGCTTGGCTCTACACCACTTAAGATCCCAAGCTTTATTTCAACACGGGTAATAGCTTGAGCATTATTATCTAATGCAAGTTGCTCACATTGCTCGATTAATGCTGTAACTATCGAATACTCATGCATTAACAGATCCTCGGTAGTAATTCACCTTGAGGAACATCCAAATAGCGGGCACTGCCCCAAGGAGTATGTAAAATCACTTTGCCTTGTTGGCTGTTTTCGGTCGCGCTGTTGCTGTCGTTACCAGCATTAGCTTTATCTGCTGTTACTTTTTCCGTGGTCACTTGGCCAATAATACTGGCAGCTTGGCAATGACAAAATTGCTGCATAACATTCATTGCTTTTTCTGCGTTAGCTGCGGGTACGGCAATAATAAAGGTTCCTTCATTAGCGAGATCAAATGGTTCAAAGCCATAAAGCTCGCACAGACCTTTGACTTCATCACTGACTGGTACCGATTCTTCTTTGACCTCGATACAGACATTTGACGCTTTTGCCCACTCATTTAACACCGCAGATAATCCACCACGGGTAGCATCACGCATGGCATGAATATCAATGTTAGCGGCAATTAATTGTTCGACTATTGGCCACAAGTTAGCACAATCACTGGTGAGTTCAGATTCCAATGCGAGTCCTTCACGAGCCATAAGTATTGCTGCGCCGTGGCGACCAATATCGCGACTAACAATAATGCAGTCTCCAGCCTCAAGGTTTTTCACTGAGATCTTAGGTTTTATTATTCGGCCAACACCAGAGGTATTAATAAACAAGCCATCTGCGCAGCCTTTAGGCACCACTTTAGTGTCGCCACAGACAATGCGGGTGTTGGACTTTTTAAGTTCACTCGCCATGCTGGCAACAATGGTTTTAAGTTTCGCGATTTCAAAGCCTTCTTCGATAATTACGCTACAGCTCAGGTACTGCGGCTCAGCGCCCATCATGGCTAAATCGTTGACCGTACCTGCGACGGCAAGCTTGCCAATATCACCACCAGCAAAGAAGATAGGTGAGACAGTAAAAGAGTCTGTGGTGAAGGCGATATTGCCGTCAAAGTGCAGTACTGCTGCATCTTCTTCACTGCGCAAAATGGCATTGTCAAAAGCGTCAAAGAATATGTCTTTAATTAGGCGGTTCATCTCTTTACCACCACCGCCATGGCTAAGTTGGATGACTTTGTTTGCTAACGCGTTCATAGATTTACTCCGTTATAGCGATAGTAGGCGTTGCAAGCGCCTTCTGAGCTGACCATACAGCTACCAAGAGGCGTGTCAGGGCTGCAGCCGCGGCCAAATACTTTGCAATCTTTTGGTTTGCAAAGGCCTCTTAGAATATCGCCACATTGACAGGCTTTATGATCGTCAATCTCTATTTGTGGTAATACATTGGCATAAACGCGCTCAGCATCTAAGTGAGCATATTCAGGTTTGAGCATGAGTGCGGAATTTGCAATCGGGCCCAATCCGCGCCAGCGAAACTCTGGCCGAATAGTCAGATACTTATCAATTAATGCTTGAGCAGTTTGATTACCGTTTTCAGACACTGAGCGGCTGTATTGGTTTTCAAGCTCAGCACGTTGCTCAGCTTTTTGTTTTACCAACATTAAAATCGATTGCATCACATCAACTGGCTCAAAACCGGATACCACAACAGGTGTGTTATATGTCTCAACTGCTTGGCGGTATATTTTAGCGCCGCTAATTACGCTCACGTGGGCAGGCCCAATAAAGGCGTTAACTTTTACTTGTGGATCGCTCATTACTGCACTAATCGCTGGCGGGACTAACACGTGGTTGATATGAAACAGTAGATTAGTAATGCCACGCTGGTTTGTCTGTTCAATTAACACCGCCGTCATTGGCGTCGAGGTTTCAAAACCTATGGCAAAAAAGATAATGGTTTTGTCAGGATTGTTGACCGCGATGGTTAACGTGTCTAATGGGTCGTAAATTGGCCTTATATCGCAACCTTTAGCCCTAAACTGCGCCAAACTGCCTTTTGAACCGGGAACGCGGATCATATCGCCTAGTGTGACTAAAATGGTATCGGGTTGACTGGCAAGGGCTGCAGCATGGTCAATGCGCTCTTTAGGCATAATACAAACAGGGCAACCGGGACCGTGAATAAAGTCGATATTGCTCGGTAGTAATTGATTAAGAACGTATTTCATTATGGTGTGGGTGTGGCCGCCGCACACCTCCATAATATTAATCTTACCTTCTACTTGGCTGGCATAGTGGCCAATTTGCTGAGCGAGTGAGCGGATCACCTTAGGATCGCGAAAGCCTTGATAAAGATCGTTTAAGGCAATCATCACGCCTCCCGCTCTTCTTGCTCAAGCTTGGACACAATCTCCTGATACAGGGCTAAACTTTCCATCGCATCGGCTTTATCTATCTTGTTCATCACAAAGCCAATGTGGATAAGCACATAATCATCAAGGGCTAAGGGTTCTGCCAACAAGTGGCTGCTGACTTTACGCTTCACCCCCATAGTATCAACGGTAACGGCTTGCTCATCTGGATGAAGCTCAACGACTTTTGACGGGATAGAAAGACACATTAAGCAGTTACTCCAACATTGTGATTAAGCCACTGCACCACTTTTTCGAGGGACTCTGGCTGCTTAACTGAGATCTCCATTAGTTCTACATTAGGGTTTAGCTTTTGAAGTTGCTTACGAGATTCTTCGATACTGAAATCAAAATGAGGCATTAAGTCGGATTTGGTGATCAGTACCAAATCGGCACGGCGGAACATCACTGGATATTTTTCGATTTTGTCATCACCCTCAGGTACTGACAGCAGCACGATATTTTTATGGGTGCCAACATCGTAACTTGCAGGGCAGACGAGGTTGCCCACGTTTTCTACAAAACAAATATCGATAGCATCTAAATCAATGTGGTGTAACGCGCTATGCACCATAAATGCATCTAAATGACAGGCTGCGCCGGTTTGGATCTGATAAGCATTAATACCTTTAGCTTTTAATCTATCGGCATCGCGAGAAGTCTCGAGGTCGCCTTCAATAACGGAATATTTCAGATCAGTATATTGATGTAAGTGTTCAAGTAGAGTGGTTTTACCGCTGCCAGGGCTACTCATTAGATTGAAAGCAGTGATCCCTTTGGCCTCAAAGTGGTCACGATTGTGCTGGGCTTCAATATCGTTTTTATCAAGGATTTTATGGATCACTGATAAGGTGGTTTTGTCGTTCAATTGCGGGTTACTGGCAAGGTTATGATCATGTCTTGAATGCGATTCTTTAGTATGAGAGTGGCCAGTTTTTAGTAGGGGATCGTGTCGGGCAATAGAACAGCCGCAGTCTTGGCACATAGGAAACTCCGTTTATTTATAGTATTAAGCCATTGTCGATCACGACTTACTTACGCGTTTTGATTTAAATCAGCTTTATCAAGGAGTGCGTGAGAGGTGTGTCGCATTTTGGCTGCTAATTGTGTTGTTTCACACCTGCTAATTTATCTAATTAGACTGATTAGCAGGTATTAGACATATATTCGGTTTTAGTCTTCGGGTTTAGTCTGTGGTTTTAGAATTAGTATTTTGTCGCAAGGGAGTGCCAAAGCTGACCGAGGGAGATCCCCGCATCATTAATTGGCACGTATTTAGGATCTAATACTCGATTACCTTGTGCTATGAGTGCTGTTTCGCAGCGCTGTAATAAGTATTTGTTTTGAAACACGCCACCACAAAGCACAATAGGTAGTTCAACGTGGTCTTTAGCGGTCAGGCAAACGATATCGCTTAACGCATCCATAAAGCTTCTGGCTATCAGGGCTACGCGTACTGGGGTCAATGGTTCTGCGGTAATCGCATTGATGATCTGCATTATTAGATCTGCGCTATCCCATACATTGCGATTATGCTTTATCGAGAATGGGATAGGGTTTTCTGTATACTCGCCAGTTTTTACAGCAAGATTATTTGCATCATCAACACTGCCACCCAAAGCGTTGTTAGCAAAAGAGTGCTTATCGAACGAATGATTATCAAATGAATCCTTATCAAATGAATAGCCATCAGAAATATTCATACCTTTATCATTTTTTTGCAGTTTTTCTGCATTTAGAGCATCTTCTGAGCGCTGGTGAGTATCATTTATGCGTGTATGTTGTGTTAAAGAGTTAGCAGCAGCTTCTAACAACATACCTGCTTGTCCTTCATATTGGATCTCATCAATCAAGCCTAAAGCTACTGCTACAGCATCGAATAGTCGGCCGATAGATGAGGTTTTAACACTAATGTTTGCACGCCAGACTTTTGTTAGGTTGTTAAAGGTAAAGTTTGCCATCTTGGTAAAAGCGGGCAGCTGTAAGGCCTGGATTTCTTCTGGTGAATATTTTTCAAGCAAGATGGATAGTAATACTCGGTTAGGCTGTTTAATCGCTTGTTCGCCGCCGATTAACTGAAATGGCATTAGATGGGTGAGACGCTGATATTTTTGGTTATTACACACTAGCGCTTCACCGCCCCAAAGCGTGCCATCATCACCTAAGCCAGTGCCATCAAAGGCAAACCCTAATACAGAATCTATATAATTATTTGCCGCCATAACACTCAGTACATGGGCATAATGATGCTGCACCATCATCTTTTGTGGCGCTTGTTTTTCTGCCCATAGGCTGGTGGCGTAATCTGGATGAGTGTCGTGAACCAGTTTTTTAGGCTCAAATTGGTAAAGCGTTTTAAAAGTCGCCAAGGTGTGGTGAAAGTAGTCTAACGCTTTAATGGATACCAGATCGCCAATATGGGGGCTTAAAAAGATATTTTGTTTAAAGCCAAAACAGACGGTATTTTTTTGTTGCGCCCCTACAGCCAGAGTTGCTTGTGGAATGGCTTGCTCACAATACAGGGATAATGGTGCATAACCTCGGGCAAGGCGAAGTACTTGCACTTTATCGTTAATGACTTGCACTACGCTGTCATCGCAAGCATTTAGTATTGGCCTATTATGATCCAATATAAAATCAACAACATGGCCAAGCTTTTGTTTGATATCCAATGCATCAATTATTATTGGCTCGCCGGATAGGTTGGCACTGGTCATCACTAGCGGGCGTTTTAGCTGCGCTAAAAGCAGAAAATGTAACGGTGTATAGGGTAAAAACACCCCGAGTTTATCAATTGCTGGGGCGATCAATTCGCTCAAGTTGTTTTGTTGATGCTTTAGTCCAATGCTCAAAGACGGCGCTATTTTCTGCATTAGTGTAATAGGGCGCTCTGCTGAGCTAAGGGTCTGCCATTCACTTGCATTACCGTAAACATACTGGGCTGCAACTTGCGGATTTTCGACCATAATCGCAAACGGTTTTGCTGGTCGATGTTTACGCTGACGCAGTAAAGCAATACTGGCGTCGTTGCTTGCATCGCAAACAAGGTGAAAGCCACCGAGCCCTTTGATTGCGAGTATTTTTCCCTCTTGCAACGCTTTGACCGCATCGGTTAATGCCTGTTCTTTATCACTTAATCTTTCAAGTGCTGCGGTATTAAAGCTTAACTGGGGCCCACAGTCTGGACAGCTGACAGGTTGTGCATGATAGCGTCTATCTAACGGATTTTGGTATGCGTTGGCGCAGCGATCGCACATAGCAAAACTTGCCATTGCAGTATTGGGTCTATCGTAGGGTAGGCCTTTAATTAAGGTGTATCTTGGGCCGCAGTTGGTACAATTGGTGAACGGGTATCTAAAGTGGCGATTGTTAATATCGCTTATTTCACTAAAGCAATCATCGCAGGTGCATTTATCTGGCGATACTGCAACAACGCTATTGTTAGCATTATTGCGATTGTTACAGCTATCAGCATTTTCTTGAGTCTCTTGAGTATTCTCACTGGCAATAATCGTAAAAGCAGTTTCATTAGCAACTGTGGCTAATGGTTTACTGGTGATGTTATCGATGCGCGATAGTGGTGGCGGTGATAGTACAAAGGCTTGTTCAAACTGAGTTAATGCGTCTTTTGGGCCCTGAGCAATAATCAACACGCCTTGACTATTATTTAATACGCTGCCGCTTAGCCCAAGCTCATGTGCTAGACGATAAACAAAAGGGCGAAATCCAACCCCTTGTACTACGCCGGTGATATTAAGTTGGATACGAGCGAGTGTGGCTTGCTCAGATCCGTATTGTGGATTACTGACCGGCTTAATGTCGGTTGACTGCATATATTTCAATACTCTAACGGGTAGGTTGTTTGTGATTAAATGAAAAGCGAGATAGCTAAGGTTTGCATTGCTAGCCTTAGCTAAAAACGTTTGCTTTAACGCCTACGTTGCTTTAAATACAGTCCACCTACTGCGAGGTTTACGCCATCAAGATCCATTGCTGGATTGGTGTTTAAGGTAAAGTTCTTCACAAGTCGCAGGGCAATACGCTCTGCTAGCATTGGGTTACTAAACTCATTACCTGCCAATACAACTGATTTTAAGCCGATATTTTGGTCTAAATGCTCAATCCAATTAGCAATATAATCTGCAAATGAGTCGTGAAGACCAAAAGCGAGTTTTTCAAGGTTGCCGTCTTCAGCCAGTCTAAAGCTAATAATACTGCCTAAGGTTTTACACCAATTTAAGCTTCGAGCGGCTTCGCCTTTGGTTAAGGGAAAATCAATTCTTGGTGCGTTGCTGCCTTTGTGAGCCATGGCTTTTGCTATTACAAAGTCACAAAGTGCCGTTTTACAGAGCTGAGTTTCGGCCTCTTTTGTTGCGTCTTTACTGGTTTCTGCTCCGAGTATAATGGCTACGATTGCCCACAGGGTTTGAATATTATTACAAGGCGCTGCAAGTTTTAGCGATAACAGCTGAATGTAATCCTCTGGATATTGAGCTTTAAATTTCTCTAACAGGATTTTTTGAGGAGAATCTGACAGTTGATGAACAATCTCGTAGCCGTTATCTGGCAACTCAGGAAACTCAAAAAACAGCTCCATGTTTTGTTGCTTATCCGATGTCACAATCTGGCTTTTATATTGATTGCTGAGATAAATCGCTGCAGTATTTTTAGCATGTTTATTGCGAATATGGGCGGCGAGCAATGCACGGGTCGCGGCATTATCAGGGGCTTGCCCTAAAGGTTGATGGTTAAAAATCGGCTCTTGGATAACACTGATGACATGCTTTTGCCACTTAGCAATATAAGGCCCGGTTTGCGCGTCATCATGCAGTGGTGTTTGAGTGGTCGGGATCAATAGCGGCGCAGCGCCTAATTGGCTCGTCACCTCACACCACTGGCCATTGACCATTGCAAAATGGGGATTGTCTGAATGGGCAATATAAAGGTAATCAACTCCTTGCTGGCGTAGAACTTCACAAAGCACCAGTAATAAACGTGATTTAGCAAAACAGATCTCGTAAAGAGCGTTATGTAGACGAGGGTGTTTAGCAATGGGTTTGGCGCTGATAAATGGCTTTTCGATGCTTGATAAACCAAGTATTTGACTGCCTGTGAGTGAGAAGTGCGCGTTAAGATTATTTGGATTGCAGATCACTAGGTGTTGCCGCTGCTGCGAGCTATTAAGCACTTTATTATCTATGGGCTGGAAACTAACTATGATTGGCAATGTGTCGTTTGGGCTAGGTAGCTCTATATAGCCTTGTGAATTAAGTTTTGCTGCTAAAGCTTTGATATCTTCGAGGCTAAAGGATTTTTCAGGATCTGTAATGCGTAAATGGCTTTGGCAACAAGGGCAGGCGAGATCTATTTCACCAAACTGCGCTGATTGATTGTCGGCAAATTTAGGTTGGCAGTGTTGACAATATTCTAAGCCTAAATTTGCAGGGGTTAGCTTATCACTTTTTAGCGGTGTTTTACTGCCGCTAAAGTCGTCCACCAGCTTGATATCAGGTTTAGTTAGGCAAACCGATAATAGGAAGTCACTGGCAACCTCATCTGCGAGTTGCTCTAACTTACCTTGCTCGCCCTGGGCTTCTAAATAGTAACGGTTTTCTTCTCGGCCAATGGCAATGTCATAATCAGGTTTAAGTAGGTATTGATCACATAAGTGAGCGTAAAATGGCACATCGCGGGTACAATTAAACTCGAATCTAATTTTCTTCATCGGAAATTAAGCCACGTTTATAGGAATCGGGAATTAGGCTGTTGATGTCGATATTGGCAATGCGTTGGTGAGTAAAGCCTAATGTTGTTAAATGTTGTAATAAGGTCTTTTCCATCAAAGGCACGGCCGCTTGGATCTGCTTAGTTAATCCTAAGATCATCGGCTCGAGTACCGTTGGGGTAACCCCTAATACAAATGTTTTTGGGCGATCGCCGACCATTTCCATCATGATTAAGGTTTGTAGCATTTCTACTTCGTGGGCGCTGCCTTGCCAATCGATTTCTGCTGGGGCCTTGTCGAAGTCAAAGAAATACACTTCACCAGGCGCAACACCGTTAGCGTTAACCGTATCGACCACAATAAGATAGTCATATTGGCAAAGAGTAGGGATAAGTCCTTGGGCTAATGTTCCACCATCGAGAATGTCTAACTGCTCAACTGGATGGTGGAAATGATAGTTTTCTTGGATGTAATTGACGAAATGTACGCCGATGCCCTCATCGGCGTACAGGACATTGCCAATACCAAGTAGCAATATCTTCATGAGTTCCTTTTATTTTTTCTTATGGTAGTCATAACCTGAGACGATAGAGTCAACAGAGTTGTGCTTAAAGCGAATACCCGACCAAACAGCCATATACACGTGTATTACCACAAAGATGATAAATACCCAGGTAAGGTAATGGTGCCAGATGCGCACAGGCGCTAAGCCACCCATCAATGCCGTTAACCAATTCGCCATTGGCGCTAGTAATCCACCAAGACCTTCATGATATACATTGGCATACAACACGAGTCCTGTAATGCAGATCAACAATGCAACGACAGAGATTGCCAAGTAAGTCACAAATTGTAGTGGTCCATACACGCCAGCTTTGTCTAAATGTCCCATCCATAGGTAAGATTTAAGCTGAGTGATCCAACTTTTTACGCTCATTACATCTTTAAAAGAGCGTCGTTCGATATCGCTTTTACCAAAAAAGAACAGATAAGCCCGCACTATGGTGATTGCTACTAACACAAAACCAAAGATCTGATGGGCGGCGCGAATATAACCTTGTACCAATACGTCAGAGTTTTCTGGTGCAACCAAAAACGGCCACGCGATATAAAACCCCGTCACTATGAGTACAAAAATGGCTAAAGCTCTTAGCCAATGGAATATTCGTATTGCAGCACCAAAGATCAGTTCCCTTTGGTAGGGCGCAGATTGAGTTGCCATGTTATCCCCCTTGATTAAAATCCGTTGGGATCAATTTTAAATTCACCTAAGTTTTGCCCTTTGTAGTCCATAACGTGCACAGCACATGCCATACAAGGGTCGAACGAGTGAATAATGCGGATCACCTCTAAAGGCTTGGTAGGATCTTCAAGCTTTAGCCCAATAAGCGAAGCCTCATAGGGGCCCATCTTACCGTTGGCATCAACGGGGCCAGCGTTCCATGTAGTTGGAACTACGGCTTGATAGTTTTCAACTTTGCCGCCCTTAATGCGGATCCAGTGACTGAGCATACCGCGCGGCGCTTCAATCATGGCGTGACCCACATACTCTTTGCTTGAGTCAATTTCAGGCTTGATGTAGGTGGCTTCGTCAGACTGCATATTGGTTAGCATGGCATCAAAGGTTTTGAGGCCTTCTTCAGCAACAATAACCGTTTGCAACATACGTGCAGCGGTGCGGCCTAAAGTGGTAAATAGCGCTTCAACTGGTAATCCTGTTGCTTCAAGTAAACCGTTAACCGCATTAACTACCACTTGGTTACCGCGAGCATAACTGACAAGTAAACAAGCAAGTGGGCCAACTTCTACTGGCTCGCCGTTATAACGTGGCGATTTAACCCAAGTGTATTTGCCGTCGCCATCGACAGTTGGCAGTTTGCCGTAGACAGTGTCGCGCTCCACAAAGCCGGTGTAATCAGGCACTGTTGTACCATCGTAAGGGTGCTCTGGTTTATCGGCTTTATACCAAGCGTGGGTAGCGTCTTCTGAGATCATATCAGGATCTAAATCAGCCACATTGGCCAAGTCGCCATTCATGATCACGCCTTGATTAAACATGTACTGGTTATCACCGAGTAAGAAGTCATCACAGGCTAAGAAGTTTTTAATATTCACGCCGCCAAGTACGCTAGGCTCACTGCCAAAGGCGGCTGCAGCCATTACCACGTCTGCTTTATAAGCTCTAATAATAAAGTCTTGTACGATCTCATGCTTTTGCTTCCACTCTTGTAAACGAGCAGGGCTTAACATGTCGCGAACCGCTGTTACGCCGCCAACGACAATCGATTGTGGATGCGGTGACTTGCCACCAAAAATCGCTAGCATTTCAGCGGCTACGCGCTGTACTTCTAATGCTTTTAGATAATGCGATAGGGCGATTAGGTTTTGCTCTGGAGTAAATTTATAAGTGCCGTTGCCCCAGTAAGCGTTAGCGAAAGGACCAAGCTTGCCGGTTGCCACTAATCCTTTAACTTTTTCTTGTACTGCGCGCAGATCGCCTTCACCTGCGGCAATCGGATTAGCCGTGTATTTCAGGGCTTCTTGGGCTGCTAAAGCTGGATCTGCACTTAATGCAGAGACCACATCAACCCAATCTAATCCGTGCAGATGATAGAAATGCACAATATGATCATGCATATACAAAGAGGTTTGCATCAAGCTACGCAAATATTTGGCATTAAGTGGAATTTTTACACCTAGGGCGTTTTCTACCGCTTCAGTACCACAGCGGTAGTGAGAATAAGTACAAACACCACAAATACGTTGCACAATTAAGCCGACATCCATAGGTGTACGGCCTTTTAAAATCACTTCAATACCGCGCCATAAAGTGGAAGATGACCAAGCTTTTTTAATAACATTATTTTCATCAACTTCGACTTCTACGCGAAGGTGACCTTCAATACGCGTGATTGGATCGATAACAACACGTTTACTCATGATTATTCCTCTTCAGGTTTGGCAAATAAACTGGCTACAGCATGTGCGCCAATTCCGACAGCAGTTGCACCTAAAATGACGGCACCTATGGTGTCGCTGGTGGCGTCTAGACTGTGCAGTAATTGCCTACCTAAAGGCTTTTCAAAGTCGGCCATATCATCCCAGAAATTTGGCTCTGAGCAGCCAATGCAGCCGTGGCCTGCAAGTACTGGCCAGCTGGTATGGTGGTTAAATCGTTCTGTTGGGCAGTTGTTGTAGGTGTAAGGTCCTTTACAACCAACTTTATATAAGCAGTAACCATCTTTTGCGCCTTGATCGCCAAATTCTTCAACGAATTCACCCGCATCAAAGCGACCACGACGTTCACAGTTATCGTGCACGCGTGCGCCGTAAGCCCATTTAGGGCGATTAAACATATCAAGTGCAGGTAACTTGCCAAACATAATGAAGTACATCAAAGTACCGACAATGTTCTTCTCACTTGGTGGGCAACCACCTAAGTTAATCACGGTTTTATCAACGACTTCATATACGCCTTTAGCACCAGTTGGGTTTGGCGCCGCGGCTTGCACGCCACCAAACGCAGCACAAGTGCCTACTGAAATGATTGCGGCTGCATCTTTGGCGGCTTCTTGCACTATATGCAGGCCGGTGTGACCTTTACAGCCAACAGTGAGATACGCACCATTGTTTGCTGTTGGTACAGCGCCTTCAACGGCAAGCAAGTAATTACCTTTATAGGCTTCTAGCGCATGCTCAAGGTTCTCTTCTGCCTGCCAGCCTGCGGCAGCCATTAAGGTTTCATGATATTCGAGCGAAACGTGTTTAAAGATTAAGGTATCGAGGTTAGGGGTATCGGTACGGATCAAGGACTCGGAACAACCAGTACATTCGGCTAGATGCAGCCACACCAGTGGAACTCTGTCAGCAAACTCTGCAGCTTCAGCTACGAGCGTGCTAAACGGTAAGGGCAGTGCAAGCATGGCGGTAACTGCAGCGCTCCATTTCATGAAGTCGCGGCGGCTAATGCCATTTTGCTCCATCTTTTGCTGCAGGGTTTCTCCACTGCGAGGTTCTAACTGACGAAGTTGCTCTATTCGGGCGAGGCCTTGTCGATAAAGGGCTTCATGTGTTTCCATGTTTAAACCTTTTTTATTGTAAGGAATTTGCTCAACTTCAGCAGTTTATGCTGCACAACTCAGCAGAATGTTGATGTGGGTCAAGTTTTTTTTCGCTTTCAGAGGTAGGGCGAGCCTAGTGTTTCGCAGTCTTGCGGTAGATCATTAAAAATGACCTTGATGAGACAAAATGGCGCAGGCTAGAATTTTTTTGTGAACAAGATCACTAAATATTACTTAAAAATAGACATCACAATTAGCCAATCTCTCCCAGTTTTTTTAGATGAACTCGCTGTTGCTTGTGTTATTAACGCGGTACTTTTTCTTTGTTTTCATCAGTATTGTGTGTGAGCCTTTGTTGCAGATATTTGCTTGATGCGAATTTTCAGGTCGATATTAATGGTGTGTATCCGTGGTGATAGTTTTGTTGTTTGCATCTTATGCGGTGCAGTTTTTGTAGCGTTTTCGCCCGACTATTGCGCCGTTATTGTTAAGGGAGAGGATAGTAAATTCGTTAATGGTTAAATTTTGACTTTTATTAAGCGGCGGTAAGGCCAAATCAACTTTTTAATTAACTTAGTTAAGTGAAATGTTGCCTATTGTACTGTGACTGTGGTCACGAATGGGTTATTGCTCTGTTGTTTACTGGCTCGTTTTTGCGTTGTTTTACGATTTAAATCAATAAAACCCGACATGGTTTTATCTATTATCGTGGCAAAAAAAAGAGAAAGATTTGTACAAGCTACTAATAATAAGTCTGTTTTTTACTCTGCCACAATATTCATTCGCAGCTAATGATATTGAAACTAAACGGGCTCAATCAACTCCAGTAGATCTGACAACTCCCTTGGAACGTGTCGTTTCTTTAAATCAGCATGTTACTGAGGCTTTGTTGGCGCTACACGCCGACAAACAAATAATTGGCATTTCTTATAACGATGATAAGCCCGCTGAGCAATGGGCGCAGAGATTCAATACATTACCGACGTTATCTAAGGAATACCCCAATCCAGAGATATTGTTATCGTTACAACCACAACTGGTTATTGCGGGATTTAATAGTGCGTTTAGTGATTGGGGGATCGGCCCACGTCAACGTTGGATCGATTACGGCGTGGACAGTTACTTATTTAAGTCCGGTGAAACTAATGCGGTTGTTAGTATGGCGACCATCTTTAACGATTTAACAAATCTTGGTCAATTGTTGGGTAGAGAGCCTCAAGCTTATGAACTGATTGATGCCTATAAAAAACGGCTTGATGCTATAGGCAAGGTGCAAACCAAGCCAAGAGTTTTGTTATGGCTAAGAGAATACGATATTCCCTACGTTGCAGGCTGTTGCGGCGCTGGAAACTTATTAATTGAACAAGCGGGTGGGATTAATATTGGCCGTGATATTAACTCGCAATGGGGACATATGTCGTGGGAGTCTGTTGTGGCTCTTAATCCTGACGTTATATTAATGGTTGATTCAAATTGGTCGTCATTTACCCAAAAGAAAAATTATATAGATGCTCAGCCATTATCATTCGCTATCCATGCCGTTGAAAGCTCACAACTACTCAAGATAGGTTTTTCTGAAACCGTTGCAGGCGTGCGGCTCATTGATGGAATTGAATTGGTTAACGCATACCTCGAGCAAGTTACTGCATTATGAATTTTTTTAAGCGCTACTTGTGGTTGTTGATATTGGTGCTGCTGTGCTTTTTGCTGATCTTGTTCATCACTGGCGTGTCATATGGCGCGTTATCGTTATCTTTTTCTGAGTTAATTGGCGGCCTGATTCAATCAGAAGACCACAAACTCGCGTCAGCAATTATTTATGACATGCGCCTGCCGCGAGTGATCTTAGCCGCGCTTGTAGGTTCTGCATTATCTGTAGCAGGTCTTTTAACCCAAACTCTTGTCAGGAATCCGCTGGCAGATCCTTATTTACTCGGTATTGCCAATGGCGCCTCTTTATTTGCGGTAAGCGGCATTACTTTGGGCCTGTTTGTTCCACAATGGTTATTGTCGGTACTTGGGGCAACAAGCGCGTTTATCTTAGTGATGATGTGCGCTAATCGAAAAGGCGTGCCAGTGTCACCGATGGCTTTGGTTTTGTGCGGTGTCACAATCAGCTCTATTGGCGCATCATTAACGACCTTAATGATGATCCTTGGTGATGAGCAAGCATTAAGTCAGATCCTTAGATGGCTGATGGGCTCGCTCGTAGGGACAACCTGGGAGCATATCATTCCCTTGGCTATTGCTTTACCGCTCATTGTGTATCTAGCTTATCGCAACAGACACTATCTCGATTTAATGCTGCTTGGCGATGAAAAGTCACAGTCTATTGGCGTCAACCTGACGTTATTACGTTGGCAAGTCGCGTTCGGGGTTTTACTTTTAACCGGTATGTCAGTTGCCTCGGCTGGTGTTGTTGGCTTTATTGGCTTGTTAGTTCCGCATATTTGCCGACTGTTAGTCGGCGGAAGTCATAAACATCTTATCCCTATTACCGCGACATTAGGCGCTGTGACCTGTGTTTTCGTCGATATTATCTGTAGATGGTTATTGGCACCTAATGAACTACCGTTATCTGTGCCATTGGCATTGATCACTGCGCCATTACTTCTCTCGTTAATTAGAAGGCAGACTCATGCTGCATATTGATAGTTTGCGCATAGCCGCTAACGGGCTTGAAAACTTAGCACCATTTCAATTTAGTGTTAATCACGGAGAATGGGTGGGGATTTTAGGTCGTAATGGTTGTGGCAAAACGACTTTGCTTAAATCTATGGCTGGACTGCTGCCTGTTAAAAGTGGTGATTTATATTGGCGTACTGACTCGTTACTACGTATGAAGCAAAAGCTACGCGCTAATTATCTTGCACTTATGATGCAGCATAACGGTGCCTGCGGTGGTTTAAATGTCAGTGATGTAGTGTCTTTGGCCGCGTGCTCCTCTTGTATTGACCAAGCAAGGCTCGCGCAGTTGCTCGCAGATTGCAGCCTTACTCACCTTAAAGATCGCCAATTAGAACACCTATCTGGCGGCCAGTTACAACGCGTTATGTTGGCGCAAACATTATTTCAAAATACAGAATTACTGTTACTTGATGAACCGACTAACCATTTAGATATTTATCACCAACACCAATTGCTGTCGATCATCAAGCAGCGTGCAAACACCGTTATTGCAACCTTCCACGATATCAATTTAGCGGCGCAGTATTGCGACAAGCTTCTGCTTTTAGTTGATGACAAGGTGGCTTCATTTGGAGCGCCAACAGAGGTGTTAACACAAGAAAATATCCGTTTAGCGTATAAAGTTGATGCCCAAATACAAACTGGGGTTAATGGCGTTAACGTCACTGTTGTTGGAGTATTTGATGAGTAGTGTTTTATTGGCTTTAGGTGCAATCGCCATTGCAAATGTGAATGATATAGATGAGGTGATAACCGTAACCAATACGTTGGAGCAAACCTTAAGTTTAGATCAAGCGCAGTTAGGCCAATCTATGGTGGTGATTGAGCGAGAACAAATAACCAGCTTTGGCCAAGCTGATATTAACTCAATCCTCGCTCAATTGGTGCCGGGTTTATTCTCGTCCGCTAAGGGTGGTCGTTATGATGGCGGTTATTATTCATTACAAGGCTCACGTAAGCAGGATATCTTGTGGTTACTTGATGGTAACCGATTGAATAACCGCTTATATGGTGGGGTGTACCTAGATAGCTTAAATCCGAACATGATTGAGCGCATAGAAGTGCTCAAAGGTGGTCAAGGCATTGTCTACGGAACCAGCGCGATTGCTGGCGTGGTCAATATTGTTACTCGCGATCTATCAAAGCAAAACGTAGCTGAATTCTCGATAGGTGCAGACACACTTGCAACTCAAAGTATTGATGCTTATGTCTCTGGCGATATAGAAAGCATTGATTGGTCTTTATATGGTTCTTACTCAACGAGCGAAGGTTATCAACTTTGGCCTGATGAAAATATCCATTGGACAGCGTCGGATGACGTTAAGCGCGGTTATACGGTTTATAACATTGGCGGCAAGGCGAGATGGCTTGGTGAGCAAGATCAGCAGTTAACAATGTTGATGCAGTTCAATAATGCAGATCTAGAACGGCTTAGGCCTTATGGCACAATAAGCAGCAATAACGATAGAGATGAAAAACTCATAACTCTTGATTATCAGCAACCGATATTCGATGAGTGGGATCTGCAAGTAAAGGGTTATTACCACCGCTGGGATACTTATTATAACCGGGTCGATCAGGATGAAAATGGCGAGATCACGATAGTTGATGATAACAGTTATTGGGGTTTTGAGGATTACGGCCTAAAGGCGATAGCACAGTATCGCTCAGGCGAGATCAATGACTGGCTTGTTGGTGCAGAACTGCAACAATATCGCGGTGAAGATGAAGTGATGAACTTCGTCAGTGATACAGAAACCGTGCAATCTGTTTTTGTTCAATTTAGGCCTCAAATACATTCAACTCAATTTTCATTTGGCCTACGTTATAGTGATATCTCAGATGCTGGCGACAGTCTCAATTGGAGCGCAAGTAGTCAACATGAGTTTAACCCTAATATTATGCTTTCGGCGTCTGTCGGTACTGGCTTTAGGTTACCGAGCGCCGAAGAGCTATTTTCGGTAGCTGAGGAAGGCGGTGTTACGGGAAATTCTGATTTAGATCCTGAACAAAGCATGAGTGCCAATATTGGGCTTCGCCTGTCAGTTGATGAGTTTACGTTTGAGCCATTGCTTTTTTGGCGCGAAGTCGATGACTTAATCGGCATCAAAGATGCGCATTACGTCAATCTATCTGAACAGGTCAATACTAAAGGTTTTGAATTGCTTAGCCAGTGGCAATCAGAAGTACTTAGCATCTCTGCTGCGCTAACGTACGCAGATACTAAAGAGAAAGGCGAGTCTGAGCAGTTATCTGGGATCCCTAAGTGGTTATCACAAGTTAACGCGGACTATTTTGTTTCAGACAGTATAAAACTCGGTGTTCAAGGCCTGTATACCGGTTCTCTTACTGAGCATGATGTTGAAGTTGGCAGTGAGTGGGTTTTCTCATTGTCATCTAGCTACACATTAGGCCAACACACGCTCAGCCTGCGTTTAGAAAACATGTTTGATGTAGAGGGTGCCGTAAGCGTATTCAATCCAGGAAGCAGTGCACCAGAGGAGCATAGACAGCCCATACCAACTTTGGGGACTCCTCGAAACTTACAGTTTAATTATCGTTATCAAATGTAATCAATTTTTGGAGTCATTATGGGACAGAGAATATTATTTCTTGGCGTGTATGGTATGGAAATCGTTGAATGTGGTGGCGCACTGGCGATTAATGCTCAAAAAGGTGGTCAGTCATTTGCGTCAGTCATGCTTGCAAAAGAGATGATGAAGACTGAATTACAAGATGCTGCGACTGTGCTTGGCATTAATAAGTTGTACTTTAATGATTTTGAGCGTGGTGGGATTGATCTACGTAAAGAGTATAAAGTTGAGCTGGTAAGAGTTATTCGCGAAACCAAGCCGGATATTATCATTACTCAATGTCCTGAGCACAGCTATGAAGATCTCGATCCGGATAGAAGACCCGCTATGATGCTCATCCTCGAATCAATTGCGTTAGCGTCTCGAGATTTTGCTTTAGCTGAATTACCTGATCTAGCGCCACATCCAGTTGCCACTATATATTATATGAATCCCAAAACACCTAATTGTAGTATTTCATTGGCTTCAGTAATGCATTTAAAAAATAAGGCGATGGATTGTTTAACAATACAAATGCAGTTCTCTGGCGAACATTTTTCTCAGTGTTTATCTCAAGATGAACGAACAGCGATCAATCCACAGTTTGATTCACTGAGTTTTGTTGAACGAGGTCGCGCTGTACAGCAGGCAATTGATAACTCGCTCTATTTTTATAATGGCATTGGTAGCCACAGTAAGTTTGTTATTGCTGAGCCTTACAGAAGGCATGGGATTATGGAGCTAGAAGAGTTAATGCCTTAAGGCTTAACTAGATAGAAATAAAAATGCCAGTAACTCATTACTGGCATTTTAATGCTCAAAACTAATTGCGAATTAGCAATTAGAAGTTTGCAGAGTTTGGTGAACGTGGGAATGGGATCACGTCACGGATGTTAGCAACACCAGTTACGTAAGATACCAAACGCTCAAAACCTAGACCGAAACCAGCATGAGGTACTGTGCCGTAACGACGTAAATCACGGTACCACCAGTAATCTTCTTGGCTTAGTTCCATTTCAGCAAGACGTGCATCAAGTACATCTAAACGCTCTTCACGCTGTGCACCACCGATGATTTCACCGATGCCAGGAGCTAGAACGTCCATTGCAGCAACTGTTTTACCGTCGTCATTTAAGCGCATGTAGAATGCCTTAATGTCTTTCGGGTAGTTTTTAACAACTACAGGTGCTTTGAAGTGTTCTTCAGCAAGGTAACGCTCGTGCTCTGAGTGTAAATCGATACCCCATTCAACGTCGAACTCGAAATCTTTATCACAAGCTTTCAGAATTTCGATTGCGTCTGTGTAGTCGATTTGCGCGAAGTCACTGCTTACGAAGTTTTCTAGACGAGTGATTGCTGTTTTCTCTACACGTTGTGCAAAGAATTCAAGATCATCACGACGCTCTTCAAGTACGGCTTTGAAACAGTACTTAAGCATGTCTTCAGCAAGCTTAGCTGCATCGTTTAGATCAGCGTAAGCTACTTCAGGCTCAACCATCCAGAACTCAGCCAAGTGACGGCTAGTGTTTGAGTTTTCTGCACGGAATGTTGGGCCAAAAGTATAAACTTTTGATAATGCACAAGCATAAGTCTCAGCGTTAAGCTGACCAGATACAGTAAGGAAAGACTCTTTACCGAAGAAGTCTTCACCGTAATCAACAGTGCCTTTGTCAGTACGTGGTAGGTTCTCTAGATCTAATGTAGATACACGGAACATTTCACCTGCGCCTTCAGTGTCTGATGCAGTGATAAGTGGTGTAGAAACCCAGATATAACCTTGTTCATTGTAGAAGCGGTGAATCGCTTGCGATAAACAGTTACGTACACGGGCAACAGCACCAATGATGTTAGTGCGTGGACGTAAATGAGCTAATTCACGTAAATGCTCAATTGAGTGACGCTTTGCAGCCATTGGGTAGGTGTCTGGATCTTCAACCCAGCCAGCAACCTCAACTTTAGTCACTTGCATTTCAAACGCTTGGCCTTGACCTGGAGATTCAACAACTTCACCAGTCATCACTACAGAACAACCAGCAGTAAGCTTTAACACTTCGTTGGTGTAATTTTCTAGATTATTTGGCACAACACCCTGGATAGGGTCGAAACATGAACCGTCATAAACAGCTAGGAATGAAATCCCAGCTTTAGAATCGCGGCGGGATCTTACCCAGCCACGTACTGTGATTTGCGAACCAATCGCAAAGTCACCTTTAAACACAGAAGCGACAGATGTAATGCTCATTGTTGCTTAGTTCTCCAACGAAACGTTTTTTTAAATAATTTGGAGGTTTATATTACCTGTATAAACACTTTTCTCAAGTGGAAAGTAGGGTATCTTAGTGTCTAAATTGGTATTCTGCCGACAATCATGACAAAAACTACGGATGGCATGCATGAATAGAGTAAAAATCTTCCACTTTTTACTGTCGAGCCTGTCGATTATCGGCTGGTCTTTGGCAATCTATGCCTTAATGCTTTTTGATAAGGCAAGGCCTGATGCTGCGATAGGTTACTTTCAAAGCCATGGCGCAGAAGTAAGACTTGAGTGGGATCCTGAGCAAACGGTATTGCTGGAACATATTATTTGGGTGTGTGCGATACTAAGCTTTATCAATCTTGGGTTTAACTTTTACATTGCTCAGCGTAGTAAACTCGGCTGGTGGGTGAATATTCCATTACTGTTTACCTGCTCACTGGCTGCCGGGCTTTATATCCGCTTTGTGGTCTAGTCTATGTTTCTGTCATTTGTGTTCGAGTTAAGAGTGCTCCAGTAACAATACTTAGGTGTGAATATTTCTGTGTGAAAAATCCCGCTCCGATGTTGCTCATCGGAGCATGCAGCTGTAAAGCTCTACTAAAGCTCTACTATTGCAACAAGGCTAGTACAACAGCGTTGTTATTAGTGATCAGCTTACTAGTGATGGTTAAGTAAAAGATTTTCGTTATGACTTTAATTGTGACTTAGATGCCTACATAACAAATCAATCATTGCTGCAGTAGCGCCCCAAATAAAATGCTGTTTATAAGGAATAAAGTGCACCGGGTATTGCAATCCTTTACGGGTATAAAGCTGAGTGTGGCGATGATAACGCTTTAACAGAAATGACAGTGGCACGGTAAAGTATTCATCCACTTCACCTGGGTCGATAACTGGCACAAATGATTGTTTAACGGTTGCGACAAATGGAGTGATTTCAAAGCCTGTAAAAGTCTTATGGGCTGGCAACGCGCCAATGACCTCGACATTGGTACTTAATAAGCCAATCTCTTCTTGGGCTTCTCGTAACGCTGTTGCTTGATAACTTATATCTGCTTGCTCAACTTTACCGCCTGGAAAACTGATTTGCCCTGGATGCGCCCTAAGGTGTGTAGGGCGCTTGGTCAAAATAACGTGCAGCTGATTATTGATTTCATGGATAGCGATTAATACCGCAGCTTGACGCAGATTAGCCTCAATTTGGTCTAAGTCTGAATGAATAGGGTCGAGTTCTGGCAAAGTGTTAAGACTATAGCGGGCTTTAAACTCGACCAGATCCATTGATTATCCTTGTAATGAAGCCATAGTTATTGGCCCTTTAATAAACTTAAGCTTTTGACACTCGTTCGTTATTTATTTAGCGATTAAGCTTTGATAAGACTGGGAGTATTCGGCTCACTTTATCAAAACTTTCTTGGTACTCCGCATCAGCCTTAGAGTCGGCGACGATACCTCCTCCAGCCCAGCAATGAATGACACCTGATTTTTGCTGCTGATCTGTAGCTTTTGTTTCAGAGCCTTGTATTGAACTTGTTTGTTCTGACACTAACGTGCGGATAGTAATACTGGTATCCATAGTGCCGTCTTGGCTGATGTAACCAATAGAGCCACAATAGAGGCTTCTTCTTGAAGGTTCAAGTTCCTCGATAATCGACATTGCACGGATTTTTGGTGCGCCAGTTATCGAGCCTCCCGGGAAACAAGCCTTAAGTAAGTCAATTGGTGTTAGCTTAGGAGCTAGCTTGGCCGTTACTGTGCTAACTAAGTGATGTACGGCTGGAAAGCTTTCTACATCAAACAGTTTTGGTACCGTTACGCTTCCAGGGGCTGCAACTTTGCCTATATCGTTACGTAATAGATCGACAATCATTAAGTTTTCAGCGCGATCCTTTTCAGAATCTTTTAATTGCTGTGCTAACGCTAAGTCATTCAGCGGATCTGTATCGCGTGGCATAGTGCCTTTAATCGGCTTGGTCTGCACATCGCCATTTTGATGCTGAATAAAGCGCTCCGGTGAAATAGACAATAGGGCATGCTGCTCAAGACGGATAAACGCCGAGAATGGCGCGCCATTGGTTTCTCGTAGCGCCATATAAGCTTGCCATTCATCACCTTGATACTGTGCACTAAAACGCTGAGTCAAATTGATTTGGTAGCAATCACCACTTAAAAGATACTCTTGCACGCTAGCAAATTTTTGCTTGTAAGCTTGCTCGGTCAACTGATTTTGCCAATCACTGGTTAAAATGAAGGGCTCAATATTGCCTGATGTATCTGCTTTCGCAATATCTGGCTTAGCTGTATCGGTTGTATCTGTATTGCTAACAAGTTTAGATAGTCTATCTGCAAGAATATCGAGTGCTTCATTCGAGCTGTAATGCACTAAATGCCAGCTGTTATCTTGATAGTAAAAGATCAACGCCCAGTCATAACAGCCAAGGTTCATCTCTGGCAGCGAAATATCATTTTCAGCTATTTGCGGTAATGACTCGATTACTCGACCTAGATCGTAGTTAAAGCTGCCCATGACGCCGCCGCTAAACATAAATGGGCTGTGCTTCTGTACTGGGTAATATTCGTTAATTAGCGCATTGACCAAGCTAAACGGATCATCATTTGAATGCGATTGTTTTGCGTTATTGATGCTATAAGGCTGATTAATTGAAAAAAGGGCGCTTCTATCAATACTGCGATTGATTGTTGTGGTATCCGCCTTAGTCACAATCGTTGCTACTGGTTCGGCACAGATCACATCAAACCTTGCGTCAATGTGATTTGCATTGGCTGAATCGAGCAAAATTGCCCAAGGTGTATCTTCAAAATGGGAAAATACAGCTGTAGTGGTTAAATTCCAATCAAGACGCTTACAAAAAACGGCATTTTGCGCCAAATTGTTCATCTATTGACCCTATCTAAAATGTGATGTTTAACTAAAAGTCGCGAAAGAGTATCATATTGGTTAAACAAGTAATAAAAACAAAAACACCTGAGCGTTAACGGTGACTGAGTCATACATAACAATCAACTTTTAGTATGATTTCAGCCGATTAATAAGTGTCTGCTAAAAAGGAAGTGTCTGTGAGTAAAGAAGTCCCTGTCATTAAGCAAGCCGATCTCATTGAAAGCGTTGCTGATGCCCTACAATATATCTCTTATTATCATCCAAAAGATTTCGTCGATGCGATGGCCGAAGCCTATGAGCGTGAGCAAAGCCCTGCTGCTAAAGATGCGATTGCACAAATCTTAATTAATTCTCGTATGTCAGCAGAAGGTAAACGTCCTCTGTGCCAAGATACGGGCATTGTAACCTGTTTCGTTAAAATCGGCATGGGTGTTCAGTGGGATAAAACCGATTTAACCGTTCAAGAAATGGTTGATGAAGGTGTTCGCCGCGCTTATACCAATCCAGATAACCCTTTACGTGCATCTATTGTTGCCGACCCTGCTGGTGGCCGTAAGAATACTAAAGATAACACGCCATCAGTGGTGCATGTTGAAATGGTTCCGGGTAATCATGTTGATGTGGCTATTGCTGCCAAAGGTGGTGGCTCTGAAAACAAATCAAAAATGGCGATGTTAAATCCATCTGATGATATTGCTGCTTGGGTTGAGAAAACCTTGCCGACAATGGGCGCAGGTTGGTGTCCGCCGGGTATGCTGGGTATAGGTATTGGTGGCACGGCTGAAAAAGCGGCTGTTATGGCTAAAGAGTCATTAATGGACCCAGTCGATATTCATGAACTTCAAGCTCGCGGTGCTGAAACTGCTGATGAAAAGCTACGTTTAGATATATTTGAGCGCTCAAACAAGTTAGGTATTGGCGCGCAAGGTCTTGGCGGTGTAACAACAGTGCTTGATATCAAGATTAAATCTGCCCCAACACACGCAGCCTCTAAGCCTGTTGTAATGATCCCAAATTGTGCGGCAACCCGTCATGTACATTTCCATTTAGATGGTTCAGGTCCAGCCGATCTAAGTCCACCATCTTTAGAAGATTGGCCGGAGATCACTTGGGAAGTGGGCGAGAGCGTTCGCCGTGTTGATTTGAACACAGTGACGCAAGCAGAAATGGAGCAGTGGAAGAGCGGTGATACTTTGCTGCTTAACGGTAAGATGCTTACTGGCCGTGATGCTGCCCATAAACGTATTCAAAGCTTAATTGAAAGCGGTGAAGGTTTACCTGAAGGAGTAGATTTTAAAGGGAAATTTATTTACTACGTAGGCCCAGTTGATCCAGTTGGTGATGAAGTTGTAGGTCCTGCAGGCCCAACGACTGCAACTCGTATGGATAAATTTACTGACTTGATGCTCGAAACCACGGGTCTAATGGGCATGATTGGTAAGGCTGAGCGTGGCCCTGCTACCGTTGAGTCGATTAAAAAGCATAAGTCTTGTTATTTAATGGCTGTTGGCGGCGCTGCATACCTTGTTTCTAAAGCGATTAAGAAATCACGCGTGGTTGCTTTTGCTGATCTTGGTATGGAAGCCATTTATGAATTTGATGTCAAAGATATGCCCGTTACAGTTGCAGTTGACTCTGATGGTGTTAATGCCCATGAAACCGGACCAGCCATTTGGAAGGTTAAGTTAGAAGGCTAAATTGAATAGCTAGATTGAAAAGCTAAGTTAAAGGCTAAGTAAAAGTCTTTAAATAAGCGCACCTATTTAGCCAATGGTTAAGCTGACTGAAATAATTTGTTGCAGTCAGCTTTCAATCTAAGGCCTGAGTGTATTGATTCAGGCCTTAATTTTGGCTACTGTGCTGGTCAACTCGCACAAATTACTGACTATTTAGATAAATACTTACTTCATAACTACAGATTTAATAAACAATTGATTAATGTTTATTGAGTCTATGCAGTGGGTCGTTATGTAAATAGCTTTGGTATTAATAAGCAAGTCGCAAATTGAACTGAAAACCTTTCAATAAAAATAACGATTAACGATAAGAATAAGACTACTACGATGAAAAAAACTGCAATCATAATGGCGCTTGCGTCTGCTGGCGCGGTATTTAGCGCTCAGGCTGCATCAACAGCACCTTTTACCGTCCAAGATCTCGTTAAAATGAATAAGCTTCACTCGGCTGCATTGTCGAATGATGGTGAAAAAATCGTTTATGCTGTGAAAAATATTGATGCGGAAGGTAAGTCAACGACAGACCTTTATTTGCAACAACTTAGCGGTTCTACAGCAATTAAGCAGCTTACAAGCGCAGCAGGCACTGAACATAGTGTGGCGTTTGGCCCGAATGATAAAAATATCTATTTCCTAGCCGCACGTAATGGTTCAAGCCAAATATACAAACTTGCACTCGATGGCGGTGAGGCAATTCAAGTAACCGATTTCCCGCTTGATGTTGAAGGCTTTAAATTATCGCAAGATGGCAAACAAGTTGTCGTTAATATGCGTGTATTCCCAGAATGTAAAGATCTTGCTTGTTCAAAAGATAAATTTACCGAAGAAGCAGAGCGTGATACCACTGGCCGCGAATATAAGCAGTTAATGGTGCGTCACTGGGATACATGGAGCGACCATTCAAGAAGCCACTTGTTTGTAGCGCAACTAAATGGCACTAAAGTGTCTGATGCGGTTGATGTAACTGCTGGTCTTGATACTGAAACGCCGCCTAAGCCGTTCTCAGGAATGGAAGAAGTGACCTTTACCCCAGATGGTAAGCATGTTGTTTATACAGCAAAAGCACCTGGCAAAGATCAAGCATGGATCACTAACTACGATTTATGGAAAGTCAGTGTGGCTGGTGGCAAGGCCGAAAACTTAACTGCAGACAATAAAGCGTGGGATGCACATCCAACTTATTCTGCTGACGGCCGTTATTTAGCTTACTTTGCAATGACAAAGCCTGGCTTTGAAGCTGACCGTTACCGCATCATGCTGCGTGACACCGTCACAGGCCAAGAAAAAGAAGTGGCACCACTATGGGATCGTAGCCCAAGCTCGTTAGCATTTGCTAAAGACAATAAGACCTTATATGTCACAGCGCAAGATGTTGGCCAAGTGTCTATCTTTGAAGTTAACACCCAATTTGGCGATGTAAAGACTATCTATAACGAAGGTAGTAACAGCATTGTTGGTGTAAATAACGACAAGATTATCTTTAGCCACAAGTCTCTAGTTGAGCCGGGCGATCTGTATAGCATTAATCTAGATGGTCAAAACCTTAATCGTTTAACTGAAGTGAACAAAGACAAACTCGCTAAAGTGAAGTTTGGTGAATACCAGCAGTTTAGTTTTAAAGGCTGGAACAACGAGGAAGTGTTTGGTTACTGGATCAAGCCTGCTAACTATAAAGCAGGTGAGAAGTACCCAATTGCCTTCTTAGTACACGGCGGGCCGCAAGGCTCATTTGGTAACTCGTTTAGCAGTCGTTGGAACCCACAGTTATGGGCAGGTGCTGGTTATGGTGTGGTGATGATTGATTTCCACGGCTCAACTGGTTACGGACAAGCGTTTACTGATTCTATTACCCAAGATTGGGGCGGTAAACCGCTTGAAGATCTGCAAAAAGGCCTAGCAGCTGTGACTAAGCAGCAAAAATGGTTAGACGGCGATAATGCCTGTGCATTGGGTGGTTCTTATGGTGGTTACATGATGAACTGGATCCAAGGTAACTGGAACGACGGCTTTAAGTGTCTCGTTAACCATGCGGGTCTGTTTGATATGCGCTCTATGTACTATGTAACTGAAGAACTTTGGTTCCCAGAGTTTGAGTTTGGTGGCACATACGATAAAAACAAAGAGCTATACGAGAAGTTTAACCCGGTTAACTACGTAGAAAACTGGCAGACACCTATGCTAGTGATCCACGGCGAGAAAGACTTCCGTGTTCCTTATGGCCAAGGTCTAGCAGCCTTTACCTATATGCAGCGTAATGGCATTCCATCAGAACTGTTAATTTATCCTGATGAGAACCACTGGATCCTAAACCCAGACAATCTAGAGCAATGGTACGCAAATGTGCTCGGTTGGATGGACCGTTGGACAGAGAAGTAAATAAAACCCGAAAGCCAGAATGAAAATTCTGGCTTTTTTATTGAGCATCATAATTTTGTCTTTAAAGGAATAAATAGATGAGCCTTATCGCAAACACGCCAACGCCACCTTACTACTGCGTTGTTTTTACGTCTGAAATGGCAGAAAACATCGAAGGATATGCTACTATGGGACAAACCATGATTGAGCTGGCAGAGCAACAAGAGGGGCTTCTTGGAATGGAGTCGGCGCGGGAGCAGTTGGGGATCACTGTGTCTTATTGGCGAAGCCTTGCAGATATTAAAGCGTGGAAATTAAATGCTGAACACTTAGAAGCGCAGCGGTTAGGCCGTGAAAAGTGGTGTTCATCTTTTACCTTACGAATTGCAAAAGTTGAACGTGAGTATTCTTTCAATGGTGAATAACTCTGCATACCACGAGTTTACTCATTGGACTACTGAATAAATAACAGATAAATAGCCGAACAAATAGTAGGGTAAATGGCTAGCTAACAGAGAGCGTCAGTTAAAAAGACTTAACGCGCTGTCGAATTAAGTCATAGGTTTATGATATGGAAATCGTTTTACAAGATCCGTCTATTGCGTGGTCTAAGTTTAGTAATTTTGTTTGGTTTTCTGTGTTAGCGATAATACTTAGCTATACCGTTATTAGAATTGACGCGTACCGCAAAATGAAAAAGCTAAAGGCAAAGATAGTGATGTTAAAATGCGGCTTTTTGCCTTTATTACTCTTGTATGCCGGATACACTGAGCAATTAAATCGTTTTTACGCGCTAGCGATAAACGATAACGGCGTCTTAACACTGAGATATGTCTTTCCTAAGGGGAAACATATTTGGATTGAAGATTATCGCGCTAGAGTTAGCCGTGACGGCGCCCGTTGTTCACTTAACATATTTAGTGATGGTGAACGTTTGAAAAGTGTCATGGTGGTAAATACCAATATTTGTCGCGAGGCGGTGCAAGCGGTTGAATCGAGCTAAACATAAGATATTTATACGGTTAACAAGCGATTAATTGCAGCTCAAATAGGGGGCGGGTAAAACAAAGCCAGAACATAAGTTCTGGCTTTTTTGTATTTAATACGGCTGCTAATCTAAGGCATACTCAAGTTAGCAATCTCGGGTATATGTTGTTACCGCGTATTCATGTCGCCGAGTTGGTGAGCGATATTCAACATGGCATTCAAATTTACCTGAACGAATTTGACCAAGCTTATCTTGCCATTTTGCCGGTACGATTGCTGCAGAGCCTGAACGCTTGTATACATTAGTGATAAGAAAGTCTTCTTCAGACAAACCAAAAGCTTTGCGATAGTTATTGTTGATGATGTTGTTTAGCTTGATTGGAGCCAGCGGATATCCATTGCTGACATAAACCTTAGTGCCACTGACATCGATAAAGTACTCACCAAACAGCCTATTGCAGTTGGGGTGTTTATTAAATAACGAACAGCCCGAGAGTTCATTAATGCTTTCAATCGCTGTTTTAGTATAAATAATCTTGTTCTGGGCATCGACCTTTGCTGCCACATCTTGAAGTTGGGCGATTTGCGCATTTTGACCGATATCAAGGAGTTTAGGCAGAGTAAACACTGCAATGATGGCTAAAATAACGACTACAGTGACCAGTTCTATAAGCGTATAACCGCAGGTTGATTTGTTTTTAATAAGCATGCTAGTGAACGGAGTGTACAAAAGCGCGGAGAATAATGATTATTGCTTTTGCAAACAAGCAACTAAGTGACTGCAAAACGGAGGAATATCGTAATTGCAGTCAGAGTCACATTTTAACTGGTTGAAACTTATGCTTATAGCTGTCAGGGAGTCGCGTAAGAACTAGTGTTTAGCTAAATATGGTTCTAGTGCTAGTGCTAGTGCTAGCTCTAGCTTGAGCTTATCTTTAACTAGGCTCAAGCTTTGACTCTGTCCTGACTTAGCAATCTTTAGTAAAGACTTTTACGCTATAGTTTCGAATCGATGTTGGCGAGCTATATTCTACATGGCACTCAAAAATACCATTCTTAATATCGTTTAGTTTTTCTGACCATTTTATCGGCACAATTGCAGTGGCAGATAAATGGCGAGTCACACTGGTAAAGTCAAATTCTGTGCTTGGTAAACCAAAAACAGTACGGTAGTTATTATTAACCGTTGCGCTAGATGTTAGCGGCGGAAGCGGATAACCCATGCTGACATAAAGACGAGTAGCGCTTGCATCGATAAAGTATTCGCCTTGCCTGATGTCCCAATTAGGGTGATTGCCACAAGCGTAAGAACATCCCTTTAGTTGCTCAATATGAGCAATCGCACTTTTACTGTAAGTTAGCTGGTTTTGTGCGCTAATTGATGCAGCAATTGAATTAAGCTGAGCGATATGTGCATCTCGGTCTAAGTTAATCAGTTTGGGTAGTGCTACTATCGATATAATCGCAACAATAATGATGACAAAAACCAGTTCTATTAATGTAAAACCATATGAATTATTGCGAGATGCTTGCATGCTTGTTACCGATTGAAAAATAAAGCGCGCAGGGTAACGAGCGTAGTAGCTGTATTCAAGTATGAGGTGTTACATTTTGATACGTATTAAGCTAAGTGTTAACTGGATCACTGTTTATGGATAGTGAATTGCCATTATTAGCCAAGTAAAATGCTCGTCAGTAACAGAGTCAGTAAATAATATGAGTAAAGCAAAGTTAACCAGGCGATGATTTATAGCCACCTTTATACTCATAGATAAAAAGGCCTGCTAGATAGCAGGCCTTTCGTTATTAGCTCATTATTGAGCATCAAATCCACTTCAAAAATTCAATGCTCTAATGACGACTTAGCTAAATTGGTTCATGGTATTGTCTTTACCTGATGCTTTTAGCGCCTGATCACCCGAGAAGTATTCCTTGTGATCATCACCCATGTCAGAACCAGCCATATTTTGGTGCTTAACACAGGCAATACCTTGGCGGATCTCTTTACGCTGAACATTGGCTACATAACCTAGCATGCCTTGGTCACCAAAGTACTCTTTGGCTAGGTTATCAGTCGATAGCGCAGCGGTATGATATGTTGGTAGCGTAATCAAGTGATGGAAAATACCCGCTTCACGCGCAGCATCTGCTTGGAAGGTACGGATCTTCTCATCAGCTTGTATTGCGAGCTCAGTATTGTCGTAATCAACACTCATTAGCTTATCGCGGTCGTATGCTGATACATCTTGACCTGCTTCAGTCATCGCATCAAATACTTGCTGACGGAAGTTTAGGGTCCAGTTAAACGAAGGCGAGTTATTGTAAACTAGCTTAGCATTTGGAATGGTTTCACGGATCTTATTTACCATAGCGCCAATCTGGGCAACGTGTGGCTTTTCAGTTTCAATCCACAGTAAGTCAGCACCGTTTTGTAATGATGTAATACAGTCAAGCACGCAGCGTTCTTCACCTGTTCCTTTACGGAACTGGAATAAACCATTCGGTAGTCGAGCTGGTTTTACTAGTTGACCATTTTGCTGGAACACTACATCGCCGTTTGCAAGGTTAGCCGCATCTACAGCTTCAACTTCTAGGAATGAGTTGTATTGCTCACCCAAATCACCAGGCTCATTAGTTACAGCAATCTTTTGTGTAAGACCGGCACCTAATGAATCTGTACGCGCAACAATCACGCCGTCATCAATGCCAAGTTCAAGGAATGCATAACGAACAGCGTTGATTTTTGCCAAGAACTCTACATGAGGTACAGTTACTTTACCGTCTTGGTGGCCGCATTGCTTAACGTCAGATACTTGGTTTTCAAGCTGGATACAACACGCACCGGCTTCAATCATCTGTTTAGCCATCAGGTAAGTCGCTTCTTCGTTACCAAAACCGGCATCGATATCTGCAATAATTGGTACAACATGAGTTTCAAAATTATCAATCTTCGCTTGAATTGCTGGCTTTTCTGCTTCGGTAGCTGCATCTAATTGACGGAATAGGCCGCCTAACTCACGTGCGTCAGCTTGTCTTAGGAAGGTGTAAAGCTCTTTAATTAGTGAAGCAACTGATGTCTTTTCATGCATAGATTGGTCTGGTAATGGACCAAATTCACTTCTTAGTGCAGCAACCATCCAACCTGATAGATATAAGTAGCGACGTTTAGTGGTAAGCAGATGCTTTTTGATAGAAATCATTTTCTGTTGGCCGATAAAACCGTGCCAGCAACCTAAAGACTGGGTGTACTGTGACGAATCTTTGTCGTAGTTTTCCATATCTTCACGCATAATTTTGGCTGTGTACTTCGCAATATCTAAACCGGTTTTAAAGCGGTTTTGTAGACGCATGCGGGCTACAGATTCAGGGTTGATTGCATTCCATGCGCTACCTTCAGCATTAATCAAGGTAGCAGCTTCATCGATGTTTGTTCTGTAATTTGTCATGTGTCTATTCCTTTAACAATATGATTAGCGGCGATTGATTACGTTGAAAATAGTAGTAAGATTTGTTTAAATAAGTCTAATTTATAGTCTCTATTGTCGGTATTTATCTCATGAATATATCTCGTATTGACCTGAATCTATTGGTTTATTTGGATGTTTTGTTACGTGAAAGAAATGTTACAAAGGCGGCGGATCAACTGGGAATTAGCCAACCAGCAATGAGTAATGGCTTAAAAAGATTGCGTACATTATTTGATGATCCGCTGCTGATAAGAACCAGCCAAGGCATGACACCTACAGAGCGCGCGCAAGAATTACAACCGACAATTAGCGAACTGATTATTGGACTTGAGAAAGCTGTGCAACCGCGCGCAGAGTTTAATGCCGCAGAAAGTGAGCAAGTGTTTCGTGTTATGGCAAGTGATTACGCCGAGGCGACTTTGCTACCACCACTGATCGCAAGACTGCGTACTGAGGCGCCTAATGTTATCTTAGATATTATGACGCCAAGTGATGTGAGCTTTCCTGATGTCGAGCAGGGACGGGTTGATATGGTGATCAACCGATTTGATAGTATTCCGCAGTCATTTCATCAAAAGGTATTATGGAGTGATGACTTTAGTTGTCTGATTAGTAAGACAAATCCTGTTCTGGATAAATTCTCTCTGGATAGTTATTTAAAAGCTAATCATGTTTGGGTGAGTAAAACAGGCATGGGAGTTGGTGTCGGTATGGATCCCGGTGACGTACAACGTTTGGGATGGGTTGATGAAGCATTAACAAAGATAGGCGTGCAGCGACGGATCACCGTATTTACTCGCCATTATCAAGCGGCTTGTTTGTTGGCAGAGCAACAAGATTTGATCGCTACCATACCAAGTAAAATGGCTAAGCAGCACGAGAATAACGAGCGAGTTTGTATTGTTCCGCCACCTTTTGTTATCCAACCTATTGCACTCACTATGGCTTGGAGCCCATTGCTTCAACATAATCCAGCTCACAAATGGATGCGCCAATTAATAACTCAAACCGCAGACAGTTTTGGCCGTGGCTAGCAAGAAAGGTAATCTATTTTCATTTTTGTTGTTTTTATACGCAAATTAGCGGTTTTTGATAACTATCGTGAATAGTGGGGATAAAGAGTATAAATTTTATAAATGGCGGCTTAACAGTATAGGCTGGTAAGAGTAGAGAAAAGGTTTCGATACAAACGGACATCTTTAGCGTAAATGGTTTTACAGAAAAGAAGGGCACACTATGACAGCACGTATTCGAGTAGGTGGATTGCAGATAGCAAAGTCACTATGGGAGTTGGTTGATAGCGAAATTTGCCCTGGCACCGGGATTAGTTCACAGCTCTTTTGGAGAAAATTTGAGGCAATCGTTAATGATCTCGGCCCCGTCAATCAAGCATTATTGGCAAAACGCGAGCAGCTGCAACAGCAAATAGACGAATGGCATCTTGGAAATAGCAGCAAGCCATTTGATTTAGGCGCTTATAAAGCCTTTTTAACTGATATTGGTTATCTAGTTGCAGAAGGCGCGGCGTTTTCTATTAGTACCGAAAATGTTGATAACGAGATCACCAGCCAAGCTGGTCCTCAGCTAGTTGTACCGGTCAAAAACGCACGATTTGCCCTTAATGCAGCCAATGCGAGATGGGGTAGTTTGTACGATGCGCTTTATGGTACTGACGCAATTAGCGACGCCGATGGGGCTGAACTGACCAAAGAATACAACCCTAAGCGCGGTGATAAAGTGATTGCTTTTGCTAAGCAGCACCTTGATACCGCAGTACAGTTAGTCAATGGTTCCCACGCTAACGTCACTCAATACTTTATTGAAAGCGGTGTATTAAAAGCGAAACTTGATAGCGGTGATACAACTGAACTAACTACAGCTAGTAAGTTCGCGGGTTTTAATGGCGAACAATCAGATCCTTCTGCAATTCTTATTGTCAATAATGGCCTACATATTGAGATCCAAATTGATCGCAATCATCTGGTGGGTAAATCTGATCTAGCAGGAGTTAAAGATCTTTTAGTTGAGGCTGCCGTGACAACCATTATGGATTGTGAGGATTCTGTCGCCGCCGTTGATGCTGAAGATAAAGTAGAGGTTTACCAAAACTGGCTCGGATTAATGCAAGGGCGCTTGACTGCAAAACTTGTCAAGAATGGCAAAGAGATCGTTCGTGAGCTAAACAATGACCGACAATATATTGCTCCTAACGGGCAGCAGTTAAGCTTACCAGGAAGAAGCCTGCTGTTTGTGCGTAATGTTGGTCACCTAATGACCATAGATGCGGTACTTGATAAAGATGGTAATGAAGTACCTGAAGGCTTTTTAGATGGCATGGTAACGGCTTTTGCCGCTTTGCATGATTTGAAAGGTAACAACAATCAGCGTGGGAATAGTCGTAAAGGCTCAATCAATATTGTTAAACCTAAAATGCATGGCCCTGAAGAAGTTGCATTTACTTGCGAATTGTTTAGCCGAATAGAAGATGCGCTCAAGCTTTCTCGCAATACCATCAAAGTTGGCATTATGGATGAAGAACGCCGCACAACGGTTAATCTTAAAGAGTGTATTCGGGCCGCTAGAGAGCGTGTGGTATTTATTAATACCGGCTTTTTAGACAGAACCGGTGATGAAATTCACACCTCTATGTTGGCCGGGCCATTCGTTGCCAAATCTGTAATGAAACAACAAGCTTGGATAAAAGCTTATGAAGATTGGAATGTCGATATCGGCTTAGAGTGTGGACTGCAAGGCCGCTCGCAAATAGGCAAGGGTATGTGGCCAATGCCGGATGAAATGGCGGCTATGCTCGAACAAAAGATTGGTCACCCACAAGCTGGTGCTAATACCGCATGGGTGCCGTCGCCAAACGGTGCGGTGCTACACTCAACTCATTATCATCAAGTGAGTGTCGCTGATGTTCAAAATGAGTTAGCAAACAGGCAGCGCGCAAGTTTAGATGATCTGCTGACCTTGCCTTTGATGGAAGCTGATCATGTGCTTACGGCCGAGCAAAAGCAGTTTGAGCTTGATAATAACGCTCAAGGTATTTTAGGTTACGTGGTGCGCTGGATTGACCAAGGCGTAGGTTGCTCAAAAGTACCTGATATCAATAACGTAGGTTTAATGGAAGACAGGGCGACGTTACGTATTTCTTCGCAATATCTTGCTAATTGGCTACACCATGGTGTTTGTACAGAGGAAGAAGTGATGGCATCACTTAAAAAGATGGCGCTAGTAGTAGATAAGCAAAATCAGGCTGATAGCGAATATATCAGTATGGCACCTAGTTTTGAGGGAATCGCCTTTAAAGCGGCTTGCGATTTGATTTTTAAAGGTACGCAGCAACCCTCTGGTTACACCGAGCCTTTATTACATGCTTACCGAAAGCAAGCTAAGGCCAATGTTAATACTAACTAGGTTTATCTTCACCTAATCATCGACAGTGATCCGTTATGTGTTAATACCCATAGCGGATTTTTTATGTATTTTTGCAAAACATTGCGGTAAGTGAATGCTCTCCGGTATGGTGCTTGGAATACTGAGCTGACAAAAAATACATCAGGGTAATTGTTAGTGAGATTTGCTTTAGCTTTATTACGCCATCATTTATCAAGTAAATAGTCGAACTTTATTGTTAAAGAACTAAGGCTCAACAATATGATTTTTATGTCGATTTATACACTCGCTCTACGTTAAGCTTGTTGCCCATAAATAATGATAAAGGGTTAATTCGTTGAGCGCTAAAGCGACAGTTGTGATTATTGAAGACGAGCCTGCCATTGCAGACAATCTAATACATGTTTTGGAAATGGATGGTTTTAACGTTTGTTGGTTTGCAACCGGTGAACAAGGGCTCGCCTATATAACCGATAATACGGTAGACCTGGTGGTGCTTGATGTCGGCTTGCCTGATGTGAACGGTTTTGAGCTTTGTAAAACCATACGTGAGTTCTCTGATGTGGCGATTATTTTCTTAACCGCAAGAAATGATGAAATTGACCGTGTTGTTGGATTAGAGATTGGCGCTGATGACTATATGACTAAGCCATTTAGCCCACGTGAAATGCTTGCCCGCATTAAATTACGCATTAAAAAGCCGACTTTTATTGCTGCTAGTCAGGTGGCTGCTCCCGTTATTGATGTTAAGCCTCAATCAACCAAACCAAGCACAAGCGCAAACACAGGCCGTTTAACATCAGTTAATTTTGATTATTGTGTTGATGGAAAAATGCTGGGCTTAACCGCAGTTGAATTCAAAATCCTAGATAAGTTAATTAACCACAGCGCTAATGTATTAAGTCGTGAGCAGTTACTCATTGCTGCCGATATCTCGCCCTCCGCCTCATATGAACGTAATGTCGATTCACATATCAAAGCAATTCGCCACAAACTCAAACCTTTTGCTTTAGCTGATTCTATTAAGACTAAACGCGGGTTTGGCTATTTTTTTCAAGAGAGCTTATCTCTATGATGCGCTGGCCAAAGATCCCATTAGGGTTAAGATTATTCTCCCTGTACTTTATCTTAGTTGGGATCACCGCTTACATGGTGAGTACCACGGTTATTCAAGAGCTTAAACCAACTGTTAGACAAACTACCGAAGAGACACTTATCGACATGGCTAACTTGTTAGCCGTTTTAGCTGAGGAAGAGGTCGCGAATGACCGGATCTCTGAAAGCCGTTTCTCTAAGTTACTAGCGGCTTATGGCCAGCGCGAGCCTGAAGCCCGGATGTGGGAACTTGGCAAAAAGGCGCTCAATCATAGAATTTATATTACCGATAAAAACGGCATAGTGGTCGCCGACTCTTGGCAGCAAGACGTCGGTGCAGATTATTCGCAGTGGAATGATGTGTACCTTACTTTGCGGGGCCAATATGGTGCGCGCAGTACCACGGAAGATCCAAACGATCCTTTATCAACCGTAATGCATGTTGCTGCGCCTATCTACCATAACAAAAACATTATCGGCAGTGTTACAGTCGCTAAAGCCAACCGCTCAGTCCAGCCCTATATCGACCTTTCTAAGCGTAATGTGTTGTATTGGATGCTACTAATGAGCGGTTTAGTGTTGATTGCGGGGGCTTTGTTTTCTTGGCGCATCCATTCAGCGCTGCATAAGTTAGAAGACTATGCTGATAAAATGGGTCGTGGTGAAAAAGTGGTTAAACCGACATTTCGAGTTTTCTATGAATATGCCAATTTGAGTCATGCATTAGAAAAAATGCGCGAGCAAATTGACGGTAAAAAATATGTCGAGCAGTATGTTGAAACCCTAACCCATGAACTCAAAAGTCCGCTGTCTGCGATAAAAGGGGCCAGTGAAATACTGCAATCGCCATTACCAGCAGATAAGGTTACCCGATTTTCAGCCAATATTGAGCGCGAAACTAATCGCATGCAGTCTTTAATCGATAAACTGCTAGAGTTAACTCGATTAGAGAAGCGTCCGCAATTAGATGCATTGGCGCCAATGAACCTTATTGAAATGATACAGGAAGTTAATCTGGGATCAGAGGTTCGCTTTATCAGTAAATCTGTTACATGCCAGATTGAGGTGCCATTATCTGCCGATCAACCTAGTGAATACCGCTTACTTGGCGATAATTTTCTATTTAAACAAGCACTGTATAACGTGATGGATAATGCAATTGATTTTGTTGATCTAGGCGGCGAGATCACATGGTCAATTATTACAAGGGACAAAGAGCTTGAACTGGCCATTTATAATACCGGACCACAGATCCCGGATTATGCGATGCCGCGTATTATCGAACGTTTTTATTCATTGCCGCGCAAAAACGGCATTAAAAGTACCGGTCTTGGGCTTAACTTTGTAGAACAAGTGGTTAAATTGCATCAGGGCAACCTCAAAATAGAAAACCTAATGCAGGGCGTTAAAGTCACCATAGTTTTACCTTTGACTCGAAACTCCATCTAATCTCCACATTCGCTCCATTTTAACTCCAATTGTTGATTTTAAAATTCAGATCTCAACAATTGGAGAATTATCCGTGAAAAAAATACTTAATAATCAAGTCGTAAATAAATTCGGCTTTGTACTTTTATTGTTTGTGTTACTGCAGATCCCCATGACCATGGTAAGTGATTTAATTTCGGAGCGTTCTTATCGTTTAGAAGAAGTGCGAAGTGAAATTGCACGCAGTAGTACTGGTGAACAAAGGATCATAGGACCTTTTATTGTCGTTAATTTCACCGAAGTCGTTAATCATGAGGGCAAGAGCTATTTTAGCGAGCATCGTAAGTATATTTTGCCGGAGGTGTTCAACTTTGATACAGAGCTTGATAGTTATGCCAAGTACCGGGGGATCTATCAGGCGCGTCTTTATAAAGCGGATAGTCATTTAACGGGCTCGTTTGATTTAAATCCAATTACAGCGATGGAACCAGAAAAAATTAATAGTATTTCCATGGTGGTTGGGGTAGCCGATAGTCGAGGCCTTATCAAGCTCAATAAAATGCAGCTTGATGGTAACACTATCGAAGTCCAGCCTGGCACAGGGCTTAACCAAATTGCTCAAGGCTTTCATACTAATCTCGATTTAACTCAGTTATTGGCACTTAGTGATAACAAAGATGCAAAGATTAAATTGCAGCCATTAAAATTTGATTTTAGCTTTTTATTGCAAGGTATGGAGTCGATTCAAGTCAGCCCTATTGGTAAAGAGTCAAACATCGCGATGCGGTCTGCGTGGCCGCATCCAAGTTTTACGGGCGATTTTTTACCTATTTCGTCGACCATTTCTGATAATGGCTTTAACGCACAATGGGTAAGCAATAATTTTTCTTCAAATATCAGTCAACTGTTCGAGCATTGCATGGTTGATAAAGCCGCTTGCGCCGAATTAGAGCGCCGCCAAATGGGCGTTGATTTAATTGAGCCAGTTGATCATTACCTTAAATCACATCGAGCGGTTAATTATTCACTGTTAGTCATTACATTGGTGTTTGCAAGCTTCTTTTTACTAGAGCTGTTTCAAGCACGGCCAATGCACCCAGTGCAATACGGTTTTGTTGGTTTAGCTTTAGCATTATTCTACTTATTAATTATCTCACTGAGCGAACACATTGGCTTTAATTGGGCTTACATTTTGTCGGCTATTGCTTCAACTCTATTGCTGAGTATTTATGTTGGCGGCATGTTGGCTAACGCCAAGCATGGAAGGCTATTTGGTCTGTGTTTAATGGGTCTTTATGGTTTGTTGTTTGGATTACTACAAGCTGAAAGTTATGCGTTACTGATGGGCAGTTTATTATGTTTTGCGATTTTGAGCTTATTAATGGTGATGACGAGAAATGTCGACTGGTATGCAAAAAGTACCGCACACTCGGATGTAGTTGCGGATGTAGCTAAAGGTGCTGAAGTTGAGCTTGATAATGAAAGTCAATAAGGTGCAGCTTGCTAAAGCGAACGACAAGCAGCTCGCGAACGGAGAGCTTTACTTTAGGTTTTGTTTAGAAAAAGCATTAATTAGCTTAGGTTTTTTACTCGTACTTATATTTATCGCTGTTTTTGTTCGCGACACATTTATTAGGCCGATAGTCGGAGATGTGTTGGTCGTGGTATGGTTATATTATTTACTAGCGAGCTTTTTTAAGCTTAATAGTCGAGCGTTAGTTTCTATTACGCTATCAATAGCCTTTAGTGTTGAGTTTGCCCAATACTTTAACGTACCTAAGTTACTTGGTATCGAACCTGGAACCGTGATGGGTACCATTTTAGGCGCGATATTTGATTGGCTAGATTTAATCGCTTACCTAACTGGTGGAGTTTTATGTATGGTTATTGAGTGGTTATTAGATAGGAGAGTTTCGGCTAAAATGGTAGGGTAAATACTGCGCGGTAAAAACTGATAATACCAATGTTATAAAAGATAAAACCTAGTCAATTTTGGCTAGGTTTTATCGATTAAGATCTGTGTTAGTTAGCAGTACTGTGAACTACTCATCGCTGTAATCGTTACCATAATAGCTGGCTAACAACACTTGTTTTAGCTCAGCGATCAGTGGATAACGCGGGTTTGCACCAGTACATTGATCGTCAAAAGCGTCTTCGGCTAATTCGTCGAGTTTGGCGAGGAAGTCGGCTTCGTTAACGCCTGCTGCTTGGATTGAGCATGGAATGCCAATCGCCTCCTTGAGCTCATCAATTTTTTTAATGAGCGCTTCGACTTTTTCTTCATCACTAATGCCTTCGCCTGTCGCGTTTTCCAGTTTTAAGTATTCAGCAATCTTTGCATAACGGCAAAGAGCTTTCGGTCTATCATATTGGCTAAATGCCGCTTGTTTGGTTGGCATGTCGGTAGCATTGAAGCGAATGACATTGCTGATCAGTAGTGCATTTGCTAAACCATGGGCTAAATGGAACTCCGCTCCAAGTTTATGCGCCATAGAGTGACAAATACCTAAGAAGGCATTGGCAAAGGCTATTCCCGCAATGGTGGCACCGTTATGCACTTTTTCACGGGCAACCGGGGCATTAGCACCATGAGTATAGGCATTTGGCAAATGCTTAAATAATAAGTCCAGTGCCTGCAGTGCTTGGCCGTCGCTATATTCATTTGCCATTACGCTGACATAGGCCTCTAACGCATGGGTAATGGCATCGATGCCACCAAAAGCGGTAAGTGACTTTGGCATGTCCATGACTAGATTTGGGTCAACAATTGCCATATTAGGCGTTAGTTCGTAGTCAGCGATAGGGTATTTCATCCCAGTTTGTTCATCGGTTACTACGGCAAAGGGTGTGACTTCTGAGCCAGTACCTGAAGTTGTTGGGATGGCTACCATCTTGGCTTTACGTCCAAGTTTTGGAAATTTATAAATCCGTTTAGTGATATCCATAAAGCGCAGCGCTAAGTCGGCAAAATCAACATCTGGATGCTCGTACATCACCCAAATGATTTTAGCCGCATCCATTGGGGAACCACCACCGAGAGCAATAATCACGTCAGGCTGGAAGCTTTGCGCTACTTTAGCGCCTTGCTTAACAATCTGCATGGTTGGGTCGGCTTCTACCTCATAGAAGATTTCAGTTTCAAGGCCTAGACCTTTGAGGATTTTGATGGTTTCATCGCAGTAGCCGTTGTTGAACAAGTATTTGTCGGTAACGATTAACGCGCGCTTTTTGTCGCTAAGCTCTTCTAATGCGATTGGCAAACTGCCGCGGCGGAAATAAATAGAAGAGGGGAGTTTGTGCCACAACATATTTTCAGCCCTTTTAGCGACCATCTTTTTGTTTATTAAATGACTTGGTCCAACATTTTCTGAAATTGAGTTGCCGCCCCAAGAGCCGCAGCCTAGAGTGAGCGACGGCGCCAGTTTAAAATTATAAAGATCGCCAATACCGCCTTGGGATGCAGGGGTATTGATTAAAATTCTGGCGGTTTTCATTCTAAAGCCAAACGCGTTGATGCGCTCGCTTTGGGTATCTTGATCGGTATAAAGCCCTGATGTATGGCCTATACCGCCCAATTTCACCAGCGCGTCAGCTTTATCCAGCGCATCTTCAAAATTTGCTGCACGGTACATGGCGAGGAGCGGCGATAATTTTTCGTGAGCAAAGGCTTCAGCGTTATCAATATCTGTGACTTCACCTATTAACACCTTAGTTGACTTATGTACTTGAATACCGGCCATTTCAGCGATTTTAGCCGCACTTTGGCCGACGATGTCAGCATTTAGCCCGCCATTTTTCAAAATAACTGATTGCATGGCTTGGGTTTCGGCAGGGCTTAAAAGATAACCGCCGTGACTGGCAAAACGCTGCTTAACTTCGTCATAAACCGAATCAATAACAACCACGGCTTGCTCTGATGCGCACACAACGCCATTGTCGAATGTCTTCGACATCAAAATTGAACTGACAGCGCGCTTAATATCTGCCGTTTCATCAATGACTATCGGCGTGTTTCCAGCACCGACACCTATCGCAGGTTTACCTGATGAATAGGCGGCTTTGACCATGCCTGGCCCACCTGTTGCTAAAATGAGGTTAATGTCATCATGAGTCATTAATTGATTCGATAGCCCAACAGAAGGCTCATCTATCCAGCCTATAATATCTTTGGGGGCTCCAGCTGCTATGGCGGCTTCTAACACTATTCGAGCTGCTGTTGTGGTTGATTGTTTAGCTCGAGGATGCGGCGAGAAAATAATCCCGTTGCGGGTTTTAAGGCTAATGAGTGCTTTAAATATTGCGGTTGAGGTAGGGTTTGTTGTTGGCACTATGCCACAGATAATGCCGACCGGTTCGGCTATGGTGATAGTACCGAATGTGGGATCTTCAGATAATATGCCGCAGGTTTTTTCATCCTTGTATTTATTGTAAATATACTCGGACGCAAAATGGTTTTTAATGACCTTATCTTCAATCACACCCATTTGGGTTTCGCTTGCAGCCATTTTGGCCAGCGAGATCCGCGCATCAGCTGCAGCAAGTGCTGCGGCTCGAAAGATTTTATCGACTTCTTGCTGAGAGTAGTTGGCAAATATCTGTTGCGCGGCTTTTACTCGCTCAACTAATAGATTGAGTTGTTGCTCATTGGTTATTGTCATAGTCGCAATCCTGAAAAAATTTAGCCAAACCTAATTTGGCTAAACATTCTCGGTTGCTCTAAAATTCTACCTATGAAGAAAAATTACACTTAATGACGGTTGTTTTCTGTGATGCAACGCTCACTTAGCCTGCTTTTTGTAATTTTATAACCATAATGGCGACAAGATATTGTGATTTAAAGACAGTGATGAATTTGTAAAGTGATAACTATTATTCAAAGTTGTGATTTAGGATAGAAAATCTCATTTTTGGTTTTAAGAGTCATGAGTTAGAGTAGCGCCACATTTTTTTATGAACACATAACGCCTTGGGCGCGTTGAGGGTAAGACGTTGGATTTAACACTCTATGTTAAATTTTTTCTTGGCTTAATTGCGATAATTAATCCATTTGGATTGTTACCGGTTTTTGTGAGCTTAACCAGCCACCAAACTGAAGCCGAGCGTAACCATACCGGTAAAGTCGCTAACTTTGCTGTGGTGGTGATTTTGCTAGTGACAATATTTGCAGGCCAACATATCTTAAATATGTTTAGTATATCGCTGTCTGCTTTTAGGATCGCTGGCGGTACCTTGATTGCAATTATCGCGATGTCGATGCTGCAAGGTAAACTTGGTGAAGTAAAGCGTAACAAAGAAGAAGACCGTGAAGCATCGGGTATGGAATCTGTTGCGGTTGTGCCGTTAGCTTTGCCGTTAATGGCAGGTCCAGGTGCAATTAGTTCGGTTATTGTATCGGCTGCTGAGCATAACAGTTTAGAAAACCTTATTGGTATGTCTATCACTGTGATTCTATTTGGTTTACTCAGTTTTACTCTGTTTAGAATGGCGCCAATTATCTTTAAAATCCTCGGTAACACAGGTATTAACGTTATTACCCGTCTAATGGGTCTATTAATGCTTTCCATTGGTATTGAGGTTATTGCCGCTGGTGTGAAAGGATTTTTCCCAGGCTGATAAAACATAGCTGTCAAATGATAAAGGCACTCATTGAGTGCCTTTTTGCTATCTACGTGAAACTATCTACCTTAATTTAATTCACTAAAACTCACTATTAAGCTCCATCATTGACCCAGATTTTGCGCTAAATAGATGTTGATGCAACTTAGCGGCAAATTCATCTGTCATGCCGGAAATATAGTCAGCAATAACTCGGTGACTGTTACCGTGTTTGGCCTCTGTTGCTAGCCAACGCTCTTGAGTATTGAGTGGCAGGAGTCGCTCAGGATCAGAAATAAAGGCTTCAAATAGCTCCATGACAATCTGCTGACCTTTGTATTCCAGCATTTGGATCTCTGGTTTGCGGATCACATACTTAAACACAAACTGCTTTAACACGCTAAGCGCATTGTCAAAAGCAGGTTCTAATACCGCGTTGTATTTAAGAAGAGGCTCTTCAAAGCCGTCGATTTGTCCAATAGAAATAGCAGTAACAAAGCCGTTCACTAAAGTGCCTATAGCATCTTTGCGCTCATGGTGTTTAACCGAGAATAAACGCTGGCTTATCGTAGCAAACTCATGCTTTATCCATTCATCATCGGTATCAGCTAAGGCCTGAGTAACATCACTGCGCCATTGTGATTCATTGGCTATCCCCATTACTATGGCATCTTCTAAATCGTGTACAGCGTAAGCGATATCGTCAGCGAGCTCCATAATCGAGCAATCTAACGATTTAAAGCGAGTACGCTTATGCTTGCTGTTCTCGGGAGCGTAGCTGGATAAAAATAGTGCTTTATCCGATTGAGACAGGGGTTCAAGCACCCAGTTAAGGATAGCTAGATCATCATCGAAAATACCTTTAACTGGCGTCCAGTCAGCGGGTTTTAATTGCCTGAACTTTTCAACTTTGGTGTGTTTGTCCGTACTACAAAGTTGGCTGTACGGCGCAGGGTATTTTAAGATCCCAAGTAAAGTTCGTCGGCATAGGTTCATACCAAAATATTCGGTGTAGGGCTCTAAACCGGTAAGTATTCGAAACGTTTGCCCATTTCCTTCAAATCCACCGTGTTCACGCATCATGTAATTGAGTGCGACTTCACCACCATGACCAAACGGCGGGTGACCAATATCATGGGCCAGACACAGGGATTCAATCAAACTCATTGAGTCGAGTAGTGGATCATATTGTGGCTGTTTTTGTTTAAGCTGCGCGCAAATACCTGTGCCAATTTGTGATACTTCTAAAGAATGGGTAAGGCGAGTGCGATAAAAGTCATTCATGCCTACCCCAAGCACTTGCGTTTTGGCTTGTAAACGCCGAAAAGCGGCCGAGTGCAGAATGCGAGCGCGGTCGCGTTGAAACGGGCTGCGGTGATCATTACGTCTTTGCTTGTCTTCGCCTAAGCGTCGCTCATTCCATACTGGATCTGTCATGCAGTTTCCTCAAGGCATTAAAGCAATTTATTGATATCGTCTAAATCTAGGGTAAAGCTGGGAATAAAGTGTTCAATAAAATAGCTGACCGCTGGGTTTGTATCGCTTTTAAGTCGCTGTTCTAGGCGCTTTTGAGCCGTATTAAACTCGCTATTGCCGGCGCGTTTTTCTTCTAAACATTTTAGATAAGCGCAAAGTGTGTCTGCCGATTTTACTAACGCTTTGTATTCGGGATCAGCGTGTTCACTGGTTAACAGTGCTTGGTAATCTTGCTTAAACTCATCTGGCACCATTTCAAGCAAACGTTGCTCGGCGATGGCTTCAATCTTTTTGTATTCAGCTTCGATTTCTTTATTGAAGTATTTTACTGGGGTAGGGAGATCACCGGTTAAAATCTCACTGGCATCGTGAAATATGGCAATGGTTGCGGCCTGGTATGGATCGTAATTGCCATCAAATATTTTGTTGCTAATAATTGCCAGAGAGTGGGCGACCATAGCGACTTGTAAGGAGTGCTCTTGTACATTTTCTGTTCTTACATTGTACATAAGTGGCCAGCGTTGAATTAATTTCATTCTAGCTAAGTGGGCAAATAAATGACTCATAATCTTCCTTTAATTTAGCACTGACGATGACTCCTTGAGACTAGCATAGTTAATATATAAAAAAACGACCCTAAGGTCGTTTTTAATTGTTAAACATTGATAAATAGATTAATTATCTTTTAGCAATGTTTTTGTAAGGCTACAATTATTGCTTGTAGTTACCTAAGAAGTCACCAAACTCTGATAGCGCTTTGGTTAACTCTTCTTTGTACGGTAGGAATACTACCCGGACATGATCTGGCTCTGGATAGTTAAAGGCAGAGCCTTGTACTAAGAGGATCTTTCGATCTTTTAGTAAATCCAGAACTAAACGCTCGTCATCTCGAAGGTTAAATTTCTTTTGATCAAGCTTTGCGAAAGCATATAACGCGCCCTTTGGTGTTTTAACGCTAACACCAGGGATAGAATTGAGCATTTCAACACAGGCATCACGTTGAACGCGCAAACGGCCACCTGGCTGCACTAATTCTTGAATGCTCTGATAACCACCTAATGCAGTTTGAATCGCGTGCTGGCTTGGTACGTTTGCGCATAGACGCATAGAGGCCAGCATATCTAGTCCTTCTACGTAGCTTTTAGCCGCTTTCAGGTTACCGGTTAGCATCATCCAACCAACACGGAAGCCAGCTGCGCGGTATACTTTTGATAGGCCGTTAAAGGTAACGGTTAAGATATCGTCAGATAAGCTTGCGGCAGGAATATGTACTGCTTCATCGTATAAAATCTTGTCGTAGATCTCATCGGCAAACAAAATCATATCGTTTTGACGACATAGCTCAATCACTTCCAAGATCAGTTCTTTTGAATAAACTGCGCCAGTAGGGTTATTTGGGTTAATTAACACAATACCGCGGGTTCTTGGGGTGATCTTACTTTTGATATCTTCAAGATCTGGGAACCAGTCAGACTCTTCATCACAGCGATAGTGCTGGGCTTTACCACCTGATAAATGTACTGCTGCTGTCCAGAGTGGATAATCTGGAGATGGCACTAAAATTTCATCGCCGCTGTTTAGTAGGCCTTGCATTGCCATAACAATCAGTTCAGATACACCGTTACCTATGTAGATATCTTCGATATCAACACCGAAAATACCTTGAGATTGATAGTGCTGTACAATTGCTTTACGTGCAGAGAACAAGCCTTTAGATTCACAGTAGCCTTGTGCACTTGGTAGATTCAAGATCACATCACGTACGATCTCTTCTGGGGCCTCAAATCCAAATGGGGCAGGGTTACCTATGTTCAGCTTCAGAATACGGTGACCTTCGTCTTCTAGTCGACGGGCTTCTTTATGCACTGGACCACGAATGTCATAACACACAGAATCTAGTTTATTGGATTTGATAATTGGGCGCATCTACACCTCGAAAATGCTTCTATAAATATGAGCCAAATGCTTATTTGGCTTAGTTGCTGGCACAATAGCTAAAATCAAACAACAAATAAAGGATTAAATGCCTAATTTGATGGGTTAAAAAAGAATATGATCTTATTTACGGGCTTTAATACTTAGTAGGGTAGTGTTTTATGCTGTTTTGACGGTTTTTTATAGTGTGAGTGGTGGCAAAGTAACAACAAGCCGCAATATAAAGCCTAATTTAGCATTTTAAAAATATCGGCTTAGCTGGTATCAAGTGGCTAAATTACAGCCATAAATTTTAAATACAAAAAAGCCAGCAAATGCTGGCTTTTAATAAGCGTGGTTAAGATTAAACGCGCTTTTTGAACTCGTTAGTACGAGTGTCAATTTCAATCATGTCGCCAGTCTTAACGAAATCAGCAACACTTAATGTACCGCCACCAGTGATAGTCGCTGGCTTCATTACTTTACCTGAAGTATCGCCACGAGCTGAAGGCTCAGTGTAAGTTACTTCACGTACTACTGAAGTTGGTAGTTCAACAGAGATTGCTTTACCTTCGTAGAAAGTTACTTGGCAGTTCTCTTCCATACCGTCAACGATGTATGCTGCAGCATCACCTAGGTTTTCAGCTTCAACGTCGTACTGGTTGTATTCAGCATCCATGAATACATACATAGGATCAGCAAAGTAAGAGTAAGTACAGTCTAGACGCTCTAGAATGATATCTTCCATCTTGTCTTCACCTTTGAAGGTGCTTTCAGTAGTAGAATCTTGTAGAACGTGCTTAAGCTTTAATTTAACGATAGCAGCGTTACGGCCAGAACGAGTTGTTTCAGTTTTTTGAACAACCCATGGGCTGCCATCTAACATGATCACGTTACCAGGACGGAGTTCATGAGCAGTTTTCATTATACTATTTCCTATTTTAGGTTTTTCTATTTAAACGTAGTATCTTAGCTATTTTTGACGAATTGAACTAGTCGAGAAACAAGATCTACATCATTTATCGCGTCAATTGGCCATTGAGCTGCATGTTGCAGCAACGGCAAATTGGCTAAATTAATTTGTTGCCAGTGCTGGATCGCCTGTGTGTCTTGCTCTTGGTTAAAGGCAAGATTGAGCGCTTTCCAGCTTTTAGCTAATTCTGGCGGCAGATTATTACAGTAAAGCTGCATAAAGGCATCTAATTTTATTAGATGATAGTCATCTTCTTGTACATAAATGTGCCAAATGAACGGTTTTGCAGCCCATTGGGCACGTAAGAACGAATCTTCACCGCGCACAATATTAAAATCACAGCTCCAAAGTAGCTTATCGTAGCCCTCTTGATCTGTCATTGGCAAAATGTGGATGACTAAATTACCGAGCTTTATCTGTTCACCGCTAGTTAACTGGTCTACCTGCGATGGCAAGATTGAACGTAAACTATTCAGGCTTCTTCCTTTTGGGATGAGCGCATGAGTTGTTTGTTCACTTTGCTGCCAATGTTGACACAGGGCGAGAAGGGCAGAGGACTCATAGCTAAACACACTAATGACTTTATCTTGCAGCTTTATGCCCGTAAGGCCTAATTGTGCAAACAATGCCATTTTATTTTGCGGGTCGTTTTGCCATTCTTCGCGCTGCTTTAGTAATGCACCTTCACAAAGCAGACCACCAGTTTTATCTGTAAAACCAGGGAAATAAAAGTGCTTCTTTAATCCGCTTGGCTGCATAGAGGGTAAACCATGGCAGCCTTCGACCCAAGACTCAGCACTGAGGTACTCAAGGTTAATCCACACTGGTGGCTTTTGTTTACTGCTATCTGCTTTGTAATCACTATGGAGTTTTAACAGTACAGTTTTGACTTCATCTGGCAGTTCGCAGGCAAATGCTTCAATCAAAACAGCACCTGGCTGATAGGTCAGAGCTAAAGGCACCGTCCATTGATTGATGGTGATCCCGTAATGAACTTGGGTGGTAAGTTGCGGATCGAGCTGGGGTAAGATATGCGAAAAGCTATTTAAGTCATCGACCCAAAGTGTAATATCAATCTGTTTTTCATTAGCTAATTGCTTAGCTAGGCGCCAAGTGACACCGATATCACCATAGTTATCGACAACAGCACAAAAAATGTCCCAATGCTCAGTAGACGAAACACTTACCATGTTACAACACTCACGGTGCGACTCTTAGTGCAAGAGTCCAATTAAACCGACACGCTAACAACGCGGACAAAAAAGCGGCATAATAATATGCCGCTTTTACTATCAAAAATACTAAAGCAAAAATACTTTAGCGAATTTTGTTAGTCTTCTAGCTCTGCTAAACACATCTCTTCGTAGATCTGTTTAACCCAAGCATCAACGCGCTCTTCAGTTAGTTCTGGTTGACGATCTTCATCGATACCTAAACCAACAAAGTGGTTTTCATCTGCTAGGCCTTTTGATTCTTCAAAATCGTAACCTGCAGTTGGCCAGTGACCAATTACAACAGCGCCACGCGCTTCAACGATTTCGTTCACCATGCCCATAGCGTCAAGGAAGTACTCTGCGTAATCTTCCTGATCACCACAACCAAAGATTGCGACTAATTTATCTTCAAAATCAATTTGCTCAAGTTCTGGGAAGAAATCGTCCCAATCACATTGCGCTTCACCGTAATACCAAGTTGGAATGCCGAAAATCAACAGATCGTAATCTGCGATTTGTTCCTTGGTACTTTTGGCAATATCTTTTACCTCAACCATTTGCTTGCCCAGTTTTTTCTGGATCATTTTGGCGACGGCTTCGGTGTTGCCTGTATCAGACCCGAAAAAAAGACCTACAGTTGCCATTGTTGTTCCTTTAATATCTAGTTAACTATTAATGGTGCACGTATATAAAAAGTGGGTTAGTTACTAACCTGCTTTTGTAGTATAGATTCGATTAGTTGGCTGCGGCTGATATTACTGGCCACAGCTTGTTCATTCAAGGCGTCGTACAAATCTTGTGACACCTTTAACTCTATTCGCTTTAATCCGTTAGCTCGGTCACGCTGAATCTGGTTTCTTTTATTAATTTTGAGCTGTTGGTCGCGCGGCAACGGATTGCTGCGAGGCCTACCACGTCGCTTTTCTGTTGCAAACAGATCAATGGTGGTTCTATCTGATGTTTCTTTTGCCATTGAATTCGTATTTACCCGATACCTGAGCCTTCCCAGGTCATCTGTATAATCCCTTTTGCAATAAACCCGGCACAGCCGAGAAATAACACTAGCCAAACGATGTAACGCCCAAACTTTGGCACTTTACCTTGCTTGAGTACATCTTGAATGGCCATACCGATAAAAAAGAAAATGGCTGCAAAAAACAGGTTTAAGCCGAGTGCTTCAATCTGTTCCATATATTGCATTAGCATTTGCCATTCCTTTCTAGGCCAAAAAAGTTGCGGGAATATACCATATAAGTTTTCGAGCGGCTATAAGCTTTACATGTTTCTCTCGCGAAAATTACCATACTTGCTAGTGAGGAAATCTTTAACTATACGATTAAAAATGTTGGCTTTTTGAGCATGTAACCAATGACCGGTGCCAGCAATAGTTTTGGCTTTTACATTTGGGAATTGGCTCATAATCGCTTGGCGGTGCTCCGCTGTAACGTAATCAGAATCTCCGCCGCGGATAAATAGGCAAGGGCCTTGATAGACAGCGCCAAACTCTGGCCAGGCAATAATGTCTGGATAACTGCTGTTAAGTCCCGAAAGATTCATTTTCCACGCAAAACCAGTAGCTGTTCTAGTTAATGATTTTAATAAAAACTGCGCGGTGCCATCATCAATGCCCGATGCTTGCATGTGGGCTAAGGCTTGACGGCGATCGGTAAGTTCATTAACTGGCATGCTTTCTAATGCAGCAAATACAGCGTCATGGCGGCTTTGGTAGCTAACAGGGGCAATATCGGCAACCACTAACTTATTCACCCATTGCGGGTAGTTAAGTGCTGTTGCCATGGCAATCTTACCGCCCATAGAGTGTCCAACAAGCGTCACGTTGTCACATCCATACTCACTACAAAGCTGCCTGATAAAGTCCGCCATGTTGTCAGCTAGGCTTTGATAATTCATTGCGCTGACATGTGGACTTGCGCCATGGTTGAGCACATCAACACGCATCACTGTATAGTCGGTTTCCAACTCTTTGCTGAGCGCTTTTAAATTATCGAGGTCGCCAAAAAGGCCGTGAATAAGAATAACAACGGGTCCTTGGCCACTGGTGGTGTAATGCATTTTCTGGCTGCCTTAGGAACGGAAATTTGGCGCAGATTGTGCCTTGGTTGAGAAAGAAAACCAACTATTAGTCATAAAATCGCCAGCAAAGGAGAAAATATCGGCAAAGATCGCTTGTTAAATGAATTCTTTTACAGTTGGATCGCAGTTTTCATTTAATGGCGCTTTATCAAGGCACTAAACCTCGCTACACTGGGCGAATAATTCGGGATCGTTTGCGATCGATCGCATTGAAACAACGCTATTCCGCTTTTCTACTTAAGGAAGACTACCATTATGAAATATATCGAAGTTGATGAAGAGCTTTATCGACACATCGCCAGTAAAACAGAACAAATTGGCGAGAGCGCTTCGGATATTTTGCGCCGTATATTGGGATTACAGGTTGAATCTGTGGTTGAAGATGCTCCTGAAGAGATCAGTCATCCAAGCCTTGAACAAACTCCTAAGGTGGAAAAGGTAGTTAAAAAGCCTGTTGCTGCAGTAAAAGCGGTCTCTGATTTTAATCAGCTAATTGATGCAGAGCTACTAGCTAATCAGAAAGGAGCTGTAGGGCGTTTTTTGTTTATTCTAGACACTGTGTATTTAGCATCGCCTAAGCAATTTGAGCAGGTATTACAGATCCAAGGTCGTGACCGCTTATATTTCGCGACTTCAAAAGAAGCACTATTGAAAGCCAGCAAGTCTGCTAACCCTAAAGAGATAGGCCAAAGTGGATTTTGGGTCACAACCAATAATAACACTGCTAAAAAGCGTACTATTTTGTCAGAAGTGTTAATGCAGTTTGGTACTGATGAAGTGCAGATAAGTGAAATTGCAGCTAAAATTTAACGGTTAATTGTAAATTCTGAATCGTTAAACATCATTAACTCAAGGTTTGCTCAACATCGGCAAACCTTTGTCGGCTTTAAGGCAGACATAAATTGTTAATATAAAAGCTGTAACCTGAAACTTTTAAAAGTTCAGAGTTTTATTACAACGCCATAAAGGAGAACGTACTTGGCTACACACAAGAGAGCAGGATTGATTGCTGAGCAAAAGGATTTGGTCAATATCCCAAAACTCGTTAGCCTATATTACCGCTTAAAACCCAATGTTGAAGATGTGACACAACAAGTCACCTTTGGTACATCTGGCCATCGTGGTAGTGCTGTAAATAGTAGTTTCAATGAAGCACACATCGTCGCAATTGCCCAAGCTGTCGCAGATTACCGCATACAAGCGAACATCACTGGTCAGCTAATTCTAGGTATCGATACCCACGCATTATCTCAGCCTGCTGCTATTTCAGTTATTGAGGTATTGGTGGCGAATGGTGTTAAGGTCGTGATTCATAAGAATGACGGATTCACACCTACACCGGTTGTTTCTCATGCGATTATTTGTGCCAATAAAAATCAATCAGATCAGGCTTTGGTTGATGGTTTGATTGTTACCCCATCGCATAATCCGCCTCAAGACGGCGGGATTAAATACAATCCGCCTCATGGTGGCCCTGCAGAAGGTGAGATCACCAATTGGATCCAAGATAAAGCAAATGCATATCTTGCAAATAATCTCATTGGCGTTAAGCAGATAAGTTACCAAGATGCGTTAGTAAGCGAATTGCTGACAGAAAAAGATTTAATTACACCTTATGTTGAAGATCTTGCCAATGTCATCGATATGCAGGCTATTGCAGATTCCAAGATAAAGTTAGGCATTGATCCACTGGGTGGCTCAGGTATCGACTACTGGCAGCCTATCGCTGCGCATTACGGCATTGATCTTACGGTTGTGAACCAAAGTGTCGATCCTAGTTTTGCATTTATGCCGCTTGATAAAGACGGTAAAATCCGTATGGATTGTTCGTCTCCATATGCCATGGCAGGCTTATTAAAACACAAAGATAATTTTGATTTATGTTTGGGTAATGATCCAGATTTCGACCGCCACGGTATTGTTTGCCCTGGCAGTGGTTTGATGAACCCTAATCATTTTCTTGCTGTTGCAATTGATTACCTTGTTACCCATCGCCCTATGTGGACTGCCGAGATGGTGATTGGTAAAACACTGGTATCAAGTGCGATGATCGATAAAGTCTGTGCCTTGCTTAATAAGCAAATGGCTGAAGTGCCAGTTGGCTTTAAGTGGTTTGTTGACGGCTTAGCTAATAGCGAGTTTGCGTTCGGTGGTGAAGAAAGTGCTGGTGCAGCATTTTTAAGAAAAGACGGTAGCACTTGGTGTACAGATAAAGATGGTTTTATTCTTTGTTTGTTAGCTGCTGAGATTCTTGCTGTTACTGGTAAAACGCCACAACAGCGATATGATGAGCTTGAAGCGCAGTTTGGAAAAAGTTATTACCAACGAATTGATAGCCCTGTGAGCCTAGAAGACAAAGCTAAATTTTCAAAAATCGATGCTAAAGCTATTACTGCCGATACCCTTGCTGGAGATAGTATTTTGCAAAAACTAACTCATGCACCAGGTAATAACGCAGCGATAGGCGGCATTAAAGTGGTTACCGACAACGGTTGGTTTGCGGTCCGTCCGTCAGGTACTGAAGCTTTATTTAAGCTTTACGCTGAAAGCTTTGTAAGTGAAGCCCATTTGGCGACCTTACTTGCTGAAGCGCAAGCGATTGTGGCTGATGCGTTAAAGTAATCTAGATTTGTAGAATCAAAAAGGCACCTTAGGGTGCCTTTTTATTTTCAGCCCTAAACCACCTACTTCAGTAGGTGGTTATCATCAATTAGGCTTTGCCTGAAGTACGTTTAAT
>NZ_JALNTW010000013.1 GCF_023161665.1 Shewanella sp. 1CM18E | reverse complement strand
ATTCTACACTTCCCGTTGTTGGCGTCAAGCGTTTATTTTAAGAAGTTTTTCAAGCGTTGATTTCTTAATCAGAAGTCGCTACTTGAAGCTCTTAAACCGCTTTTCACCAGAGTTATCGTTCCGAAGAAGTTAACTCACTAACTCGTGCTGCTTGACGTGTTGCCTGCTGCGCCGTGTCAGTGGGGTCGCATTATAGGGAGATTCGAAAAGAGCGCAAGCGCTTTTTATCAAATAAATGTTCGCTTGCTGAAGTTTTCAACAAAGCCCCGTTTTTAGGTTATTTATGCTACTTTTTGCGACTAAATTCACAGCAAGTTTGTTCTAGGTTATAGATAAAGTTCATTTTTTCAGCAACACACTAGTCTATTGGCTAATAATTCATTACCATATGGCAGGTTATTAACAGTTAGTTATCAATTCATTTATTCTTTAGAGATTATATTTATGCAGAAGTCATTCTTGATCGTATTGGCCATAGCCATTATAGGTGCACTCGCTATTTTTCAAATTGCACCAGATCTAAACGGCGCCATTGCTTTCTTTACTGGTGCTATTATTGCGAGCGTTATTTTTTCTCTTCAATCTAAAACGCCTGCTTCTAAAACTAACAGCAACGAACCATATAGTGGTCCAACGATGACTCTATATGTAGGTAATCTTCCTTATCGCGTACATGAAGGAGAAGTAAAAGCTCTATTTGGTGAGTTTGGCCCAGTTAACTCTGTACGTTTGGTTCGTGATCGTAAGACTGGCCGCCGTAAAGGATTTGGATTTATTGAAATGTCAGAAGCTGGCGCTAAGAAAGCTATGGCTAAATTAAATGAATTCGACTTCCAGGAAAGAACATTAAAAGTGCGCGAAGCTAAATCGCAAGATTCAGATAAAAGTGATAACGCATAATCTAAATGTATAGCTAACCTAGATTAGCTGAAGATCGTGACACTATAGTAGTGAAGCCTTTTTCGGCTAGTCGGGTTGTTAAGCCTTCATTGATAGTTGTAGTTGTATAAATAGCTGACCAATCGCTCTGTTGATTAATTTTCGCATCACGCTTTAACTCTTCTAATAAAAAGCACACTCTCTGTGCTACCGCTTTACCCGAATCGAGTAATGTTACCTCTTGCCCTAATACTTGCTGTATTTCTTTAGCAACGATTGGAAAATGAGTGCAGCCAAGTACCAATGTATCAAGGTTAGTTATCTGGATTGGTTTAAGCTGTTGAGCAAGCTTAACAAGGTCTATCTCTTCTCCTGCTAATTTGGCTTCTGCCAACATAACAAGCTCTGACGATCCAAACAGCTCGACTTTACAGCCCTCAGCAAACTGCTCAATCAGCTCTTTAGTATAAGAGCGTTTTATAGTGCCAGGTGTGGCGAGTAGTCCTATATGGCGCGCTTTTGATAATTGCGCCGCAGGTTTTATTGCTGGTACCACGCCAACAATAGGAATAGATAGTTGCTCTCTTAAAGCTGGTAACACCAAAGTGCTGGCAGAATTACACGCTACAACAACCATACAAGCATTGATACGTGCAACTTGCTCACATATCAGCTCAACACAACCAGCAATCAATACTGACTCTTCCAGCTCACCATAAGGCAGACGAGCGTTATCAAATAGATAGCAGTAACTTTGGTCTGGTAGTGCTTTTCTTATTTCATCGAATATGGATAGACCACCAATACCCGAATCAAAAATTAGAATAGGTCCCGACAAAAGTATTCTCCGCGATAAGATAAAATGACATCAGTTTGTATAAAGGTGCGCGCTCAAACATACTATCGAGCAGCAGGATTAACTATATTGCTTTAGAATTTTCCCACAAGCTAGGTAAAATCGGAAGCGAGAAACTGGACATCCCAGCTATCTAGTATAATATTCCGCCCCTAATTTAATGCCTACGGTGATCAAGATATGAATTTAGCAGCAATGGATCCTACAACCTATGATGTGCAGCTCGAAGCAAAGCGCGTCAAGTTAACTCAGTTATTTGCTGATTTTGACACTCCAGAGCTTGAAGCATTTAGCTCAGAGCCTGCTAATTACCGTATGCGTGCTGAATTTCGTGTTTGGCATGAAGGCGAAGATCTTTACTACTATATGTTCGATAAAGAGCTAAATAGCAAAGTTCGCTGTGATCAGTTCCTGCCTGCCAGCGAATTGATTAACAAAATGATGCCTGCGTTAGTCGAGCTATTAAAGCCAAACACTATTTTACGTCATCGTTTATTCCAGATTGATTTCTTATCAACCCTAAGTGGCGAGATCTTAGTATCACTGCTTTACCATAAGCAACTAGATAGCGAATGGGAACAGCAGGCTAAAATCTTAAAGCAAACATTAAGCACTCAGTTTAATGTTAATTTGATCGGCCGTGCACGTAAGCAAAAAATCATTTTAGATAAAGACTTTGTCGTTGAGTCACTTAATGTGGCAGGTAAACAGCTGCAATATCATCAAATTGAAAACAGTTTCACTCAGCCTAACGGTAAAGTGTCAGTGAAGATGCTTGAATGGGCTATTGATGTCACCAAAAATAGCACGGGTGATTTACTAGAGCTTTACTGCGGTAACGGTAACTTCTCTATTGCGTTGGCACAAAACTTTGACCGTGTATTAGCAACTGAACTTGCTAAACCTTCTGTTGAGTCTGCGCAGTACAACATTAAAGTTAACCAAGTCGATAACTTGCAGATCATTCGTATGTCTGCTGAAGATTTTACTGAAGCGATGGCGAAAAAGCGTAGCTTTAGACGTTTAGAAGGTATCGACTTAGATAGCTATAACTGTAATACCATTTTCGTCGATCCACCTCGCGCTGGATTAGATGCAGACACCGTGAAGCTAGTGCAAGGTTATGAGCGTATCGTTTATATCTCTTGTAACCCGCATACCTTGATCGACAATTTAGGCGAACTAAGCAAAACTCACAACATCACTCGTTTTGCGTTATTTGATCAGTTCCCATATACCGACCATATGGAGTCTGGTGTATTTCTTGAAAAGAAATAAGCTCCCAGCCCAATAAAAAACGGCATCCTTAGGATGCCGTTTTTCGTTTAATCATTCGATTACTTCTGCTCTTTTTTATGCTGTAGCGCTTCAGCGCCTTTAGCGATCATATGCAGCTGGATAACTAAACGGTCAGCCAAAATTTTACGGTCTGCACGTTTCATATCTAACGCGGCAGCGCCAGCGTTGAACACTAATGTTACTAATGCTTCAGCCTGAGCATGTGCTAGTTCTGGAGAACGATTAGCGGTTGCCTCAGTATAATGCGCCAATTCAGAAATAAAGTGTTCAATTTCTCGAGCTACTGCGCCCCTAAAAGGTGCAGAGGTACCTGAACGTTCATGTAATAGAATGCGGAAAACGTTTGGGTTAGATTCAAGCACTTCCATAAAGGTTTCAACAGAAATACGAATAACGCTACCGCCCGCTTCAGCACGCTGACGACCTTTACGCATCATCTGCCTGAGGGTTAAACCACCTTCATCAACCATGGTTAAGCCCAGTTCATTCATATCTTTAAAGTGGCGATAGAAGGAAGTGGGAGCAATATTCGCTTCACGTGCAACTTCACGCAAACTCAGGCTAGAAAAGCTACGCTCAGCGCTTAATTGACTAAATGCCGCATCGACAAGTGCCCGCCGCGTTTTCTCTTTTTGTTGTGCTCTAATGCCCATCTTGAACCTACTTACAAAAATTATTCCTTGAATAATACCGCTTTTTAACACAAAACGCAGCATCAACAAACTTGACCAAGATCACTATCCACGTTAAATTAGCGTACAGATGTACGCTCAACGAGAGATAGAACTATAATGAAAAAACCTCCAATCATCTGGATGAATGTGAGCCTATTCACCATCACATTCGCCTCTGCTGTAATCTTCGTGCCTTGGTACGGTATTGCACACGGATTTGAAGCTATCGAGTGGCTAGCCTTTGTGGTGCTTGCTTTTGCTAGCGGCCTATCTATTACCGGTGGTTACCACAGATTGTGGTCGCACCGTACCTATAAAGCTCACGCTTCAATCAGATTCTTATATGCTCTAGGTGGCGCGCTCGCCCTGCAAAACAGCGCACTGCACTGGTCTTCCGACCATCGAGTTCACCACAAGCATGTCGATAATAACGACAAAGACCCCTACTCAGCCAAGATGGGGTTTTGGTACAGCCACATAGGTTGGATGCTGCGCGAATATCAATCACAGCGTTACCACGATTATAAAAACGTACGTGATCTGCAAAACGATAAAATCGTCATGTGGCAGCACAAGTATTACCTGCCGCTACTGCTAATAATGAACTTTGGTTTACCAATACTATTAGGTTGGTTAAACGGTGACATACTCGGCATGCTTCTGTTAGCTGGATTGTTACGCCTAGTTGTGGTGCATCACTGCACCTTCTTTATTAACTCTTTAGCGCATATCTGGGGCTCACAGCCGTATACAGATAAAAATACCGCTCGCGATAATGGCTTCTTGGCGCTATTAACCTATGGCGAGGGCTATCACAACTACCATCATATTTTTGAAAATGACTACCGCAACGGTATTCATTGGTGGCAGTACGACCCAACAAAATGGCTAATTGATGGCTTAGCATTAGTTGGGTTAGCAGATAGCCGTCGCGTTGTGCCGCAAGAAAGAATTGAACATGCACGCTTGCAAATGCAGCTGAAACGTACCCAGAATAAGGTGGCACACTTACCAAATAGTGAAGAGCTTATCGACAAACTTCAAACCGAGTATGAAACCTTAAAAACTCACCTTGCTGAATATTACGCAGCCAAAAAAGCCTTGCTTGAGGCCAAGAGGCAACAGCTTGCTGATAAGCATCTGCTTAGCCAAGTAAAAGAGCTAAAGCAGCGCTTTAAGCAACAGCAAAAAAGCTGGCACAGCCTTACTGCCAGCTTTGGTTAATCCGCAACTCAAATAGCTGCTCCCTAGAGCGGCTTTTTATTTTCAGGTCAAAAATTACCAATTGAGTTGTTTATTCTCTATAGGATAAGCCCCAAGTCTCAACTTGTACTTGCGGTTGATTGAAGTCACTGGGGTATGGGTCTATTATGATCGGCTACTTACCTTTTTAGGGCGATTTAAGCTCATGTCAGATTCAGAAATCAAACTTACCGAATATAGCCACGGTGCGGGCTGCGGCTGCAAAATTTCACCGAAAGTGCTGGGAACCATTCTTGCCACTCAGTTACCCGTTTTTGATGATCCTAATCTGCTGGTAGGTAACCAGACACGTGATGATGCTGCGGTTTATAAGCTCAATGAAACCACAGGCATTATCAGTACTACCGACTTTTTCATGCCTATTGTTGATGACCCATTTACCTTTGGTCGCATTGCTGCGACGAACGCGATTAGTGATATTTACGCCATGGGCGGCACACCTATGATGGCGATTGCTATTTTGGGCTGGCCGGTGAATAAACTGCCTGCAGAAGTGGCTCAGCAAGTGGTTGATGGCGGGCGTAAAGCCTGTGCTGACGCAGGTATTATGCTAGCCGGTGGTCACAGTATTGATTCGCCAGAGCCTATCTTTGGTTTAGCTGTTACTGGGCAAATTCCGCTGGAAGAGTTAAAGCAAAACGATACCGCTAAAGCTGGCGATAAGCTTTACCTGACTAAGCCTTTAGGGATTGGCATTTTGACTACTGCACAAAAGCAGAAGAAACTTGCCGATGCAGACCTAAACACGGCAGCCGAAGCCATGTGCCAATTGAATATTCTTGGCCCTAAAATCGCTAAAATTCCGCAAGTTAACGCACTAACAGACGTAACAGGCTTCGGTCTAGCAGGTCATCTACTTGAGATGTGCCACGGCGCCAACCTTAGCGCTAAGATTGATGTCAGTTTATTGCCGCTGTTACCAAACGCACGCCACTATTTAGAATTAGGCTGTATTCCTGGTGGTACCCACAGAAACTTCGACAGTTATGGTGAGCACTTACCAACACTAACAGATGAGCAAAAAGCGATTATTTGCGACCCACAAACCAGCGGCGGCTTACTTATTGCCGTTGCCGAAGAGGGTGAAGCGGCACTAACAGCTTTACTTGCAGAAAATGGCATTGAGCCTATTTGTATTGGTCAGCTAATTGAAAACAATGCGGGTAAAACCGTGGAGCTGATTTAATGTCATTCAATAAAGTGCCCGCTAGCGAATATCGACGCATACTCGTTAGCGATCACCCAATAATGGATGCGCGTGCGCCCATCGAGTTTGACAAAGGTGCCTTCCCTGCCAGCGTTAATCATCCACTTATGGAGGATGAAGAGCGCCGCCTAGTAGGCACTTGCTACAAAGAGCAAGGTCAACAAGCTGCGATAGAGCTAGGTCATTCATTGGTGAATGGCGATGTAAAACAGCAAAGAGTCGCTGCCTGGGTTCAATTTTTTAGCGACAACCCTAATGGCTATCTTTACTGCTTTCGTGGTGGACTCCGCTCACAACTAACCCAACAATGGCTAAAAGAAGCTGGCTTAGATATTCCGTTTATCGAAGGTGGCTACAAGGCCATGCGCCAGTTTTTAATTGAAACCATTGATACTGCACCACAAGCTAAACCTATGCTGATATTAAGCGGCATTACTGGCAGCGGTAAAACAGATTTTCTATTAAAGCGCCAAGAGGCCATTGATCTTGAAGGGTTAGCGCACCACAGAGGCTCTAGCTTTGGTCGTTACCACGAAGGTCAGCCAAGCCAAATCAACTTTGAGAATGCGCTTGGTGTCGCGCTGCTGAAGCATCAAGACAGTGCAGCTAAACACTTACTGCTTGAAGATGAAAGCTATCTCATTGGCCGTTCAGCTCTACCGCAAGCATTTTATGCAGGTATGCAGGCTGCCAATGTATTGGTATTAGAGGAGTCACTAGACGCTCGCTTAACACGCCTGTTAAACGAATATGTACATAAGATGCATAGCGGTTATGTTCAAAGACTTGGTGAAACTGAAGGCTTTGAGGCGTTCTCACAATACCTAGCCCAGAGTATTACCGGGATTCAGAAACGCCTTGGCGGTAAACGCCATGATGAGCTGCAAGCAATGATTAGCAATGCGCTATCGATTCAGCTTAACCAAAACGATACCAGTGCGCACTTAGCCTGGATTGAATTGCTACTGGTGAAGTACTACGACCCTATGTATCAATATCAGATTGATAAAAAGGCTGAACGGATTATCTTTAAAGGCGATCACCAAGCCATGCATCAATGGTTAGATAACCAATAAAACACTAAGTCTCTCACTCGCTGCTGCCAGTTTATAGGCTAACTAGGCAGCGGTTAGTGGGCGTATTTCTACCACTAATCGCTTTGCTGCATCATCTTTAGCTGTCACTTCAATCACCTTGGCAGCGACACAAGTGTAATCTTTTAGCGCTGCCTGAGCTTGCTTTAACTGCGTAGCACTAACGCAAATAACACTGTCGACATCAAGCTCAGCAATCGCAATATTTGCAGTTCTATTATCATTAATCAGATTACTAATACCCAAAAGCGTACGCGATAATGCACGACGATAAAGTCGATTGATACTTAAGCTTTGAGCCATGCCATCCGCAAAATGTACTGGGTGGGTAAAACTACCGTAAAGCAGCATCATGTCTCGCCAACTTAAGTTATCAGACACCACAAGCAGCTCAGCTTGTTTATGCAATGCACTAGGATCATCCAAGCTGACTTTATATTTAACTCTGCGATGATAGTAACTGCTTATACTTAGCAACAACTCTGGCCACCCTAGCAATAACCCAAATAACACCAGCACATTAGCCGCAGCTAATAGTAAGAACAGTTGCTCAATTTGCCACTGAAAAACATTCAAAATCAGCATGGCAAATATCGCCGAAGTCACCATAAATAGCGCATTAATGATGTTGTTACTGGCAATAGCTTGCGCACACTCGCCATCTTTAGCGCGAGCCTGTATGTAAGTGTATAAGGGCACGATAAATAAGCCGCCGCCCACACCTATCATAAACAGATCCAGCATCAGTCGATAATGACTCGCTGCGCCTATAAAGCCTTGTAGATTATAAAGCGCTGCTAGCTCAGGTTTAGCAGGGATCGAAAAGTACAGGTCAATACCAAAGCCTGCAAGTAAGGCTAAACCTAGCGGCATAATACCTAACTCAACTTGGCGACAAGACAGGCGCTCACAAACGAAAGAACCGACGGCGATACCCACAGAGAACAGCAATAACAATAAAGAAACCACTGTAGGATCTGCATGCAAGGTCACCCGCGCAAAATTCGGAAATTGAGTGAGATAAGTTGCGCCCACAAACCAAAACCAGCTTATGGCCAAAATGGCTATCCAAATACCCGGCGTGCGGCGCGCTTTTTTAATACTAGCAAGAGTTGCAGCAACAATAGAAAAATGCGGTTTTTGCGTAGAATGGGCCGGAATACTTGGAATAAACCAGCTAGCAAATGCACCAATCAAGGCCAAAATAAACACGCTGGCAGCCGCCAGAGATGCTGCATTATTGCTGGCAACAATCAGTCCTGCAGAAATAGTACCGGCCAAGATAGCGAGAAAAGTGCCCATCTCAACCCAAGCATTACCCGACACCAGCTCGCTATTATCCAGTACCCGCGGTAACAGTGAGTATTTAACAGGGCCAAAGTAAGCTGACTGTACACCCATTAAAAACAGTAATAGCAGCATTATCAGATAGCTATGACTAACAATCGCAAAAATCGCCACCGACATAATGCCCAACTCAAGCAGCTTTAATCTTCTAATTAATAATGCTTTATCGACGTAATCAGCAACCTGACCCGCATGAGCAGAAAACAGTAAGAAAGGCAGGATAAATAAACCCGCTGCCAAATTAACAAACAGGTTTACATCTATAGGTAACTCATCGACTTGGGAATAAGCCACTAACAGTAGCAAAACGTTTTTAAACACATTGTCATTAAGCGCCCCCAAGCATTGGGTAACAAAGTAGGGTAAGAAACGTCGGCTAAATATCATCGGCTTTAAGTATGCTCTGGTTTTAAATAGCGCATAACTTGTCTTGGCTCACCCTCACCAAAATAATCAGCTTCAAAGGCGTGTTCGACAAAGCCACTACGAGCATACAGCGCTTTGGCAGGGTTGTTTGGGTCTACAGTTAAGTTAACTTGTGTTATTTGAGTTGGCAGCGTTTCAATCAGCTTTGAGATAAGCTTAGTGCCAATGCCTTTACCTCTAGCAGTATCGGCAACGGCAATAGATAAAATCCAGCAAACATCGGCCTCAGCGCCTGTTGATGCGAGTAGGTAACCCATCACTTTAGCTTGCGCGTCTTTTGCGACCCAAAAACTATGTGGCCAGCAATCTAGGGCTTGTCTAAAGAAAAAATCTGGATAGCAATGCCCAGCAAAGCATTGCTGTTCGAGGGCGTCTATCGCGATAAGATCTGACTTAGTCGCGAGAGCAAACTCAATCACATCATTCATTGATTAAGATCTGATCCCACTCTAAGGCTGGAGAGCCAACAACGATAAAGTTAGGGTTTTCTAACGACTCACGCTCGTTATATGTCAAAGGTTGCAGGTTGAGATCCATTATCTGGCCTCCCGCCTCTTCAACAATAATTTGCGCCGCGCCTGTGTCCCACTCACCTGTTGGACCAATACGCACGTAGCAGTCAGCGCGACCTTCAGCAATGAGGCAACTCTTTAACGCTGCGCCGCCTAGTACCACCAATTCACAGTGTTTATCTTGATTAAATAGCTTAATCACAGATTGTGGATCTTGACGACGACTGACAGCTAAACGCAATGAATCGGAATCCTTAGTAAGCTGCTTACTGCTAATCCGTACTTCAACACCGTCTTTACGTTTGTAAGACCCTAGACCAGCGATACCGTAGTAACAAACTTCGGTCATCGGCGCATATACCACGCCCATAATTGGGCGGTTATGCTCGACCAGCGCAATGATCACAGAGAAATCACCGCTACCGGCAATAAACTCGCCGGTACCGTCAAGTGGATCCACTAACCAATAACGAGGCCAATCACAGCGCTGTGCAAAAGGAATATCGGCATCTTCTTCCGATAACACCGGAATATCTGGAGTCAGCGCCTTTAACGCGTTGGTGATAATTTCATGGGCAGCGAGATCTGCAGATGTCACTGGCGTATTGTCAGACTTAATCTCACGCTCAAAATCGCCCTTTTGGTAAATATCGCGGATCTTTTTACCTGCAAGTGTGGCGATTTCAATAACCTGATCTACATAATTCTCTGGCTTCATAACTACTCCAACAGCCTAATACCCATGACCTACGTCGAATTTTGCTAACTTAGTTGTAGATGTTTTTGCGCTAAAAATAAAGCACTTACACTACGGGATTCAGAAAAATCTTCTTGATTCAATAAATCCTGCCAATCCGCTAACGGCCAAGTCACCATGTCTATCGGTTCTGGCTCGTCGCCTTCTAGCCGGCTTTCATACAAATCTTCTGCAATAAAGATCTGCATCTTACTGGCAAAGTATCCCGGGGCTAAGCTTAGCTCCATTAAATGAGTTAGCTTTTTAGCACCGTAGCCAATCTCTTCTTGCAGCTCGCGATTTGCTGCCTCGTGAGCTTCTTCACCCGGGTCAATTAAGCCCTTAGGAAAGCCCAGTTCGTAGCTGTGAGTGCCTGCGGCATACTCACGCCCTAGCAGTAATTGCTCGCCGTTGAGCACAGGGACAACCATTACAGCGCCCCGGTTATTACCTTTCATACGCTCATACTGGCGCTCAACTTGATTTGAAAAGCGTAAGTGCACTTGTTCGATTTGAAACAGTCGACTTTGAGCAACGACTTCAGCGTGCAAAATTTCCGGTTTCTGATTTTTTTTAGTCATACACATCCCAGTGCCGCTGCCGACTTGTCATTTAATTCAGTATAATCTTACTATTGTTCACCCAATCTACAACATGAATTTTCTAGGATCGCGCAACTATGTTTCCATGGACAGAAATTGACACCGTTTTACTCGATATGGATGGTACGCTTTTAGACCTGCATTTCGATAACCATTTTTGGTTACAGCTGGTTCCTAAAGTCCTTAGCGAGCAGCGCAATATCTCAGTGCAACAGGCCAGTGAATGGGTTGAAGAGTGCTACACCAAGGTTGAAGGTACGCTGAATTGGTATTGCCTTGAATATTGGCAGCAGCAGATGGGCTTAGACATTATGGCGCTGCACCGCACATTGGTTGAGCGTATTCAAATGCGCCAAGACAGCATGCCATTCCTTAATGCGCTAAAACTTGCTGGAAAAAATCGAATTTTGGTGACCAATGCGCACCCTAAAAACCTAGGGCTAAAACTGGAACATACCGAGCTAGGTTTAGGGTTAGATAGCATGATATCGAGTCACGAAACTGGTTACCCAAAAGAGCATCCCGAGTTTTGGGTGCAATTATTTAAGCGCTTTAACCTAGAGCCTAGCCGTTGTTTATTTATTGATGATAACGAAGCCATTTTAGCGGCAGCAAAACTCGCTGGTGTCGGTTATCAGCTTGGTATCGCTAATCCAGACAGCCAAAAGCCGAATAAGGTGTTTGATGACTTTCCTGCGATTGAGGATTATCACCACTTGCTTGATGAACTACTGCAACAAAAGTAAAAAGTCAGCCATAAAAAAGGCGCTATTTCAGCGCCTTTATAAACTCTATCAAGAATGCTCTAACTAGATAGGTAAGCGGCCTTGATAAGTAATAGGGTAATATCCTTGGCTGTCTTTCTTACCTAAGAAAGATAGCGCCTTTTTCAAATCATCAGGCTGAGTGTTCACTTCTCGGATTTTGGCGTTAACTTGTACCATCTTGTTATCCGCTAAAACGATAGTGCCGTCTAACCCAAGTCCATTTAGCTTTTCATCTGTGGTTAATTCCACTTTGCCATCAAGACATGCCAAGCCCAATGCGATATCGCCAAGTGGGTACTTACCAAACTGGTTAGTAACGTTTACTTGATTTAAAAACAGCTTACCTGATAACTGCTCACACCAAGGTAAGCCTTGCTCAAAGTTATCAACTAGCACACTGAGGTCGCCATTAATCTTAGTTCTAAACGGTAAGTTAGTGCGTCCTAACAAAAAGCTGCTTGGCGCTTCAAACCTTAGGCCTGAGGCATCAAGCCCAGACATTGAATAAGCAACTGTACCTTTGCCATTAACGGCACTGGCGCGGCTACCAATCACCACATCGGCCTTAACTGTGCCTGTTAATAATGACAGCACATCTAAGTCCCAAGTGATCATCTCAACTTGGCGCTTTTGCACGCTTAGCATGTCAATGCTACCAGCCCAAATCGTGCCAGACACACCGCTAATAGCAACATTGTTTGGCATTGGAGCTAGCTTTACCGCCATACTGGCTGGAAACAACACCACTAAAAATACTAAGTAGATTAAAAAGCCTAACGCTATCTTTTTTGCTAATTTCACCACAACACCTTATTTCGACAGCTGAATACGACGCACATTAACGTAGCCCGGAGTATCCGATTCGGCTAAATCTAAACTCTCTAACGACAAGCCTTTGTTTTGCACTAGCTCGTTAAGATAGTTCAGTAACGTATCGAATGGCACTTCATCCATCCATACTTGAATTTTATTGCCTTGAGGCTGCATACGGGTGATCTCTAACCCGAATGCCCCCGCTGTTTGGTTGACTGCCGCACTCAAACTGCCTCTAAACGCATTGCTGCTACCACTTTGCTTGAGGCCTGCAATACGGTTAGCAGTTTGCTTTACGTAATTAAGCGTACTTTGCTGGCCTTCTAGATTGCGCTGCGCCTCTGCTTCAGCATTAGCGATTGGTGTCCAAACGCCCCAATATAAAATGCCAATAACCAAGACCACGCCACAAGCCGAAACCATCTGCTTTTCACGTAAAACTAAGCCGTTCCACCATGCTTTTAAGTTTTCCATCTTATTTGCTCCTTATGGTTAAGGTGCTGGTGACTTCTGATTCACCGCTATTCATCGCACCACCAGTCAGCTGATAAGAACGTGCCACTATCTCTTTAAACGTCTCAATCTGTTCGTAATTTTTCGCCGTTACCTGCATGCGGATTTCATTTCGATTGCTATCAAAACGCAGCGTGGTTGGCTTAAGCGCAGGCACTTGAGCAAAGGCGTCTTGCATGCCAGAAAGCATGACAAAGAACTGAGTACCACTGCCACCACCTTGCAAAGTACGTACATAGCTGCCCATTTGTGAGCGCAGGTTTACCACTCGCGAACTGCCAGGCACAACTTGCTTATAGATCTGCTCACTTTGCGCTTGTAATTCATCGGCGGCGGTATTCATTTGGTGGATGTTTAGGCCTTTATTCACTAATGCTAGAACGATCACCACAGCAAATGCGATAGCGGCATTACGCCACAATAGTAAGTGCTTACCGTATTCTTTCTTTGGCTTGTAAATGCCTGATAGCAAGTTGATTGGCGCATTGAGTAAGCCCTTAGCTAGCACCAACATAGGCAAATCTAGCGGCTGAGCTTTTATTTGCGTGCCCGCCAATTGCAACTCGGTATAACCCGCAACAGTGGTTTGCGTGTCAGCTGTTAACAGTTGAGGTAGCGCCATATCAAGCCAGTTTTGGCTCAAACTTACGCCGCTACCCGCTCCTGTGCGTAGCAAGACCTCTTTGCCTAGCGTCATTGCCGCCCAATCGCAATCGGCAAGTGGCAGTGCTAAACAATCTGGTACTATGCATTTAGCTTTAAGGCCCGCATCGCTAAGCCACTCGATCCACATTTGCATTTGCTCATGCGCAACCACTGCAATACTTAAAGCATCGCCATTACGCGGACCCGTCACAAAATGTAGTTCATCGACATTTTGCGCGAGATTTTCTTCCAGCATAAATGGCAGCGCCTTAATCGCTTGGCGTTGGCTTTTCTCTGGCAAATCGACTTCGGTTAACGTAATGCTTGATGCTGGCACTAATACGTCAACACCGCGATTACCCGCTCTTTCAGTAAGGGTCGATAGTGCACTGGCATTGCTAAGCTCGCCAGAACCTATAATTTCTTGCTCCTGTTCAGACCAAACAAGCCAAGAGCATGGTTGCTCTGCGGTTTGCCCTAAACGGATAAATAGTCTTTCACTCACTGATTTATCTCCACAAGTCTCTTTAAATAGATTTAAAGGACTGTTGTTATTTTTGCCCACCAAACTGGCGAGATAACACTTCTAATTTTTTACTGTCGCCGTAAAGCACGCTTTCTAGTCTAAATACTGCGGTGTCGACCTTCGCCCCCGCATCGAGTAGAAAGTACTTACTGGTTACCCCAAAGCTTGATTTTAGCTTGGCGTCTCCGGCAAGCGATGCCACTGATGAGTTTTCCCAAAACTCATTAATGTCATCATAACCGTCGAGCGGTCTTTGATTGATGATGCTCTCAGCCTCACCAACAGAAATCTTGTTATCAAACATACCCGCAATAATTGCAGCATGCTCTACTGGCACGGTATTAACGTTTAATACCTGCGTCGTATTGCCCGGAATAGCACATACGTAAGGTGCCAGCTTTAAATAAATATCTTGAGTAAAGCCCATAACAGCGCGCAGTTCGCTTTTATGGCTAAGCAAAGTATTTGCTGCTCGGTACGGTACATTACGCGACTCATATTCCGCATCTTCAGCGCCATAAGGGCCACTTACGGTATCTTCATCTATGTAATCTTTGGTTGTTTGCGCTAAACGCTCTGCGGCAAACTCATCCATACCCAGCGCGACCAATAAGCCTTTAAACTGCACCGCTGGTAATGGCATCTTAGGCTGACCGTTTTCAACTTTCTCACTCGGTGCTGACAACGAATTGAGATTAAAACAGGCGCGCATATCGGTGATCTTACCGGCGATTTCACCTTTCTCAGCTGGAAATATCACATCAGCCAGAGCCCAGTACTGCTGCAAATGCACGGTATCTGAGTCTTCCAAATCTTGTTTCAGTACTTTCTTGGCAATCTCTTCACCAGAAATGGCATACCAAAATGCTTGGTCGTATTGCGCCATATTCAACGTACGCCTAACAGACAACTGATTACGTGAAGTAATGTTGGTGGCAATAATGGCCACCATAGCCACAATCAATAAGACTACGATAAGAGCAACGCCGCGCTGCTTAGAAGGCATCATTACTCTCCTCCGCCTTGTTGGCTACCGTTGTCGTCATCAGGCTTAGAGTCATCATTATCGTTGTTATTGCCGCCGTTATTATTACCATCGTTGTTGCTGTCATCGTTACTGCCAGCAAGCGCGCCTTGTGGTACTAAAAACTTGCGCTGAACTTTACCAATATCTTCAAATTCAATTTCTATTGCGATGGCTTTTGGCAGCTTGGTTGCGTCAGTTTTACGTTCCCATTTATCATCGGCAAAAAAGGCATATTCCACTGAAATAACCTTATCCATTATCACCGTTTTAATCGGCTCTGCGCCAAATTCAGGCTCAGGATATGGGTAATACCAGCGTTGTAACTTGCCTTCCATCACCACGTAAGCCACCGACTGCAAACTGCCTCTTGGCAGCAGTCCGTCTGGATTTAACCAACCCAAACGGAAAAACACTAATGACTCAGATTCCGAGTCGAGCATATTGCTGCCAGTTTGAAATACTGTGGTGCCACGACCGCCCTCTAACAATCTCGGCGTGCGCGCCACCATTTGATTCAAATCACGCTCAATAATGCCGAACCCTTGCTGCATCGCCTTTAACTTGGCGGCAAAGTCACGGGTGGCAGTATCGTTTTTCATCACAGTACTCAGCACTGTGTTTGCTGCTAGCCCTAACATGGCAAAAATCGCGATAGCGATTAGCATCTCTAGCAGCGTAAAGCCGCGCATTGTGTTAATCCGCTTTAAGTACATAACTACTCACTTCAGCGATAGTACGGGAAAATCGCTCGTCATCACTGATACTGATGCGGATCATTCTAAAATTGTCATCGGTCGTTTTAATGACCTCTTTGCGCCAATACCATTCTTGATTGGCTAGCTCTACTTGGCCGTCTTTACGACCAATATCTGGAAACTTTGGGTCAAGACGCGCTTCAACCATTTGGTTGTGGGCGACCCATTGCGCCATAGTGCGCTCTTCCAAAATGGGCATATTGGCAATTTGTTCGCCAAGACTTTTGGTAATCGATACCGCGGCAATGGAGAACACCGCTAATGCGACGATCACTTCTAGCAAGGTCATGCCTTTTTGCTTAATAGCCATGGCTATAAGACTTCTTCATCTTCAAAACCCATTCGCAAACGCCCTAGCGCATCGCCAAACACCACCACTTCGATGTCTTGCTGCATTTCATCTTCACTGACAAAAGCCAACTCAAATGCGCTCATTTCACCGCTTGGAAACAGTAAAATTTGCGGCTCAGGGAATTTCTTTTTATCTTCAGCTGACTTTTCAATTAACGGCTCGTCAAACCAAGAATCTTGCTCTTCGTCTTCTTGCACTAACGGTAAACCATCAAGCACTAGAACTAACTCAACGCCTTGATCCATTTGCCTTTCAGCTAGTAATCTATCTTGCTCTAACGGTTGCCACTTACCTTCGTCGTAATACACATATTTATAGCTAGTGTCTTCGACCACAATGCCAACAAAATGGCCACTGAGTACTGTTTCATCCAGCACCATTTCGGTGGCCATCATAAATTGCTGCGCAGAGCGCTCAAGTGCCTTTTCTTTACTTGCTCCGCCCATACCCAGAGTCACGGCGGTTGCCGCTAGCCCCATAAGCAAAACAACGAGCAACACCTCCATTAAGGTGAAGCCCGTTTGACGTGTAAAGTTCACTTGCGACAAGATCATTTACTGGAAGTTCTGTAGGTTCCAGTTACCGATATCGTCTTCAGTACCTGGTTGACCATCTGGGCCTGAACTGAAGATATCTAACTTACCGTTTTCACCTGGGCTTAATAGCAAGTAGTCATTGCGCCATGGATCTTGTGGTAAACGCTTAACATAACCATCTGCACGGTAGTTACGTGGTTCTGGCGAAATAGTTGGCTTTTGTACTAATGCTTCAAGACCTTGCTCAGTTGTTGGGTACACGCTGTTATCTAGCTTGTACATGTCCAACGCATTTTCCAATGCAACGATATCTGAAACCGCTTTCTGTTGGTCAGCCTTGTCTTTGTTACCCATTAGGTTAGGTACAACCATAGAGGCCAAAATACCTAGAATCACGATAACCACCATGACTTCTAATAGGGTAAAACCTTTTTGTTTATTACGTGTTTGCATTAACAAATTCCTTAAACTAAAAATCTCATGCCTCAACTAGTAACGGGGTTACCAAGTGCGCTGAGTATTAACCACTAATCATATTATTCAGCGCCAAAATTGGCTGAAGAATAGCGAGAACAATAAACAGAACCACAGCGGCCATACTAACGACCAACATAGGTTCAAATACCCCTAAAGCAATTGTCACATTCGACTCAAACTCTCGGTCTTGGTTATCAGCAGCGCGCTCAAGCATCTGCTCAAGCTGACCACTTTTTTCACCTGAGGTGATCATATAGAGCATCATTGGCGGGAAAAGTTTAGTGTTAGCCAATGCAGCACCTAAACTTGTGCCCTCGCGCACGCGCATTGTAGCTTCTTCAACTGCCGCTTTAACTTTTACGTTTACCAGTACATCGCTGGCGATACGCATAGCATCAAGCAATGGCACTGAACTAGCCGTTAAGATACTTAAGGTGCGCGCAAAACGTGCGGTATTAAGGCTCTTACTGACTTTGCTAATCACTGGCAGGCGCAGCAACATGCTGTCGTATTTCATGCGATTTTTCGGCGAGACTAACAAGCGCTTGGCAATAGCGAACAAAGCGATAATCACACCCAATACAATGAGACCGTAATCACGGATAAAATCTGACGATGCAATTAGCAATTCGGTAGTCCAAGGCAGCTCTTGACCCATATGCTCAAACTGACCCACAACCTGAGGTACAACTGCTGCAAGCAAAATGGCGATAACACCTATGGCTACAACAGTAAGCACGATTGGATAGATCATCGCTTGAGTCATTTTACTCTTAAGCTGCTGGCGACGTTCGGTGTAATCAGCAAGGCGATTAAGTACCACTTCTAGATGGCCAGACTTTTCACCTGAAGCCACCATTGCGCGATATAACTCATCGAAAATATGCGGAAATTCCGCCATTGAATCTGCAAGGCTATAACCTTCGACAACCCGTGAACGTACTGCCATCACCATGCTGGCAAGGCGGTCTTTTTCACACTGTTGACCAACGGCCTTTAATGCTTCTTCAACCGGCAAACCAGCGGCAACCAAAGTCGCAATTTGCCGAGTAATTAGTGCCAACTCAGCGGTTGATATACCGCGCTTGAAAAAGCTAAAGCTGGCAGATTTTGCCTTACTTTCTTTTTCTACCACCGGCGTAATTTCCAGTGGCATTAAGCGTTGCTCACGCAGCTGAGTACGCGCGTGTCTCGCGGTATCCGCTTCAACTACGCCCTTTTTCTGCTTACCGGTTTTATCTAACGCCTTATATTCAAATGCTGGCATGGCTTACTCCTCTCGAGTGACACGCAGCACTTCTTCAAGGGTTGTTTTACCCGCAAGCACTTTACTCATACCATCGTGACGAATACTCGGCACTGACTGGCGAATATATTTCTCGATAGCTAGCTCGCCGCGGCCAGTATGGATAAGTTCGCGCACGTTATCGTCAACGACCAATAATTCGTGAATACCAGTACGACCACGGTAACCATTATGCCCACAAGCCTGACAACCTTTAGCGCGGAAAATGACTCGCGGATCATCACTACTAATACCTAATAGCTCACGTTCGCGGTTATCAGGTACATGCTCTTCTTTACAACTAGGGCATAAGGTACGAATGAGTCGCTGTGCAAGAACGCCAAGTAAACTCGAAGAAACCAAGAACGGCTCTACACCCATATCTTGCAAACGGGTAATCGCACCCGACGCTGTATTGGTGTGCAAGGTTGAGATAACCATGTGACCAGTAAGCGATGCCTGTACGGCAATTTGTGCGGTTTCTAGATCTCGGATCTCACCAATCATCACCACATCAGGGTCTTGACGTAGGATTGCGCGCAGACCACGAGCAAATGTCATGTCTACTTTGGTGTTAACTTGAGTCTGACCTATGCCTTCCAACTCATACTCAATTGGATCTTCTACGGTCAGAATATTGGTATCTTTTGAATTGATTTCAGTTAGGCCGGCGTACAAGGTGGTACTCTTACCCGAACCTGTTGGACCAGTCACCAAAATAATACCGTGCGGTCTGCGGATCAGCTCATCAAACTGATGACGCACAGAATCAGTCATACCGAGCTGCTCTAAGTCTAAGTTACCAGCGTTTTTATCTAACAAACGAAGTACCACACGCTCACCATGGCTAGAAGGCATGGTTGATACACGCACATCTACCGCACGCCCCGCGATACGCAATGAAATACGGCCATCTTGTGGTACACGTTTTTCAGCGATATCAAGGCGCGCCATCACTTTAATGCGCGATACTAATAGCGATGATAGTTTGCGGTTTGGCTTAAGTACTTCCTTCAAAATGCCATCCACGCGGAAACGTACAATTAATTGCTTTTCGTAAGTTTCAATATGGATATCAGAGGCTTCTTCTTTAATCGCTTCCGACAACAAGGCATTGATTAACTTAATAATCGGTGCGTCATCATCACCTTCAAGCAGATCTTCAGTTTGTGGTAGTTCTTCGGCAAGCGTGAACAAGTCCATCTCATTACCGATGTCTTCCATCATCTGCTGCGCTTCTGACGAATTAGCTTGATAGGCTTGAGTTAAGCGGGCTTCAAATGCCGCATCTTCAAGCTTAATTAATGGCAACTCTTTACCGCAGTAACGACGTACCTCTAATAGCGCGCTTAAAGGCGTACTTTGCGCATGATATAACGACAATTCTTCATTATCGTTAGGTGCTAACGCCACCTTAAAACGGTGGGCAAAGGCAAACGGCAAACGCTCTTTACTGCTTGAATGAAAGACCTGATCGGCTTCTTCTTCAGAAACTAGCCCAAGCTCACTTGATACTTTGGCTAGCTCTTCATCAGCTGGAACTAAATTATCACTCATCTGCTGCATCTTTATCGGTTGCGGCTGCTTCTGCATCGGCATCTTTACTGCTCGAAATGCTCTTTAGGGTTGGATCGGTTTCGCGCATCTTAGTGTCTAAGCCTTTACCGTCTTTATAACGATTAAGCACTTCGTTCACGTCATCTGGTAGATACGCTTCTTGATCCCACTCCTCCAATACTGGTACGTCAGTATTTGGCATCAAGTTAACACCACGATCTTGTTGCTCAAGCTGCAATGCACGGAAGTAGTTATACTTACGACCTGCGATGCCTTCCATGGTGATGCCATCACGGATAATGGTTGGCTTAATAAATACCATCAAGTTTTTCTTCTTCTTACCGCTTGAAGATGACTTGAATAGATGACCAATAATTGGGATATCGCCTAAGAATGGTACTTTCTGTACCGACTCTTGCACTTCTTCGTTAATCAAACCACCAAGTACTACGATTTGACCAGAATCGGCCATAACAGTTGTGGTTAAACGACGAGTCGCAAAGGTTACGTCGACGCCGGTTTTACCATTAATACCCGACACTTCTTGTTCAATGGTTAGCTTAACTGCATTACCTTCGTTTACCTGTGGTACAACTTTAAGCTTTACACCCACTTCTTTACGTTCAACGGTTTGGAATGGGTTGCTGTTGCCGTTACTTGAGTTTTGGCTACCAGTAAGAATAGGTACTTCGTCACCGACGATAAATGAGGCTTCTTGGTTATCTAGAGTAGTGATTGATGGAGTAGCCAGTACGTTTGACTTAGTATCGCTTGAAACCGCTTGAATAAGCGCGCCAAAGTCGCCCATTGCCACGCCCCAAGCCATACCGTTAACTTTACCTAAAGCCTGCGCCAATAAAGTAATATCACCGCGAGTGTCAGGGTTTTCAGTACAGGTACCGTCATTACACACGGTAGAACCTTCTTCACCTTGTGCCTGCCAAATACCTGCGCCAATCTCGCCAATGGTTGGGCCTAAGTTGTTAAACTGAGTACCACCGCCCGCTTCAGTGGCCCACTGCACACCAAAGCCAACGTCATCGCCTTCAGATACTTCGACAATAATGGCTTCTACAAGTACTTGAGCACGGCGAATATCTAATTGATTAATCACACTTTCAATTGTGCGCATTTGATCTGGTTCTGCACTGATCACCAAAGCGTTGGTATCTGTGTGAGCCATAATATTGATTTCGTTACGACGCTTGCTGCCACCGCCAGCTTGTGGCGCGCCTTTATCATCAACTAACTGTTCAGCAAAGCCAGTCAATACTTCAACTAAGTCTTCGGCCTTGGCATAACGTAAATAGCGAACTTTAGTGTTACCTGTGTTGGCTTGTTCAGCATCAAGGTTTTTAATTAGCTTAACTACACGCTCACGGCTCTTTTCATCACCGCTTACCACTACAGCATTGGTGCGTTCATCGGCAACCACTTTTGGCGCTTGACCAGGCATTTGCGCTTGGTTAGCTGTTGAGCGGTAAAGGGTATCAACAATACGCACGATCTCGCCCGCAGAGGCGAATTCAAGCTTAACCACTTCAACGGCTGTATCACCTTGTTTGTCAACGCGGCGAACGATTTCAACTAACTTGTTCACTACCGCCGCACGGCCAGAAATCATTAGTACGTTTGATGGATCGTAGTTCACTACGTTACCGCCGCCAGCATTATCGTTTAGCTGACGTAATAATGGGGCAAGCTGCTTAGCTTCTGTGTTGTATAGCGCAACAATGCGGGTAACCATCTCATCGCCTAGACCCGGTGCATTATCGTCAGCAACACGAATAGATGCCGTTTTGGCGTCTTTATCTTTGATCACCTTGATGATGTTGTTGTCCATTTCGACAACGGCGTAACCATATACTTGCAGTACGTTGAGGAAGAATTGGTAATATTGTTCGTCGTTAAGTAGATCATAACTACGCACATTAATTTTACCGCGAACCGTTGGGTCGACAATAATAGTCCGGTTCAAGTTTTTACCAACGATATTGATAAACTCTTGAATATCCGTGCCCTTAAAGTTAGCCGCATATTGCTCAGACCAAGCAAGTTGAGGTGCTAATAATGAAGCCCCCATAACCATACCGGCGATTAGTCTGCGTCTAATCCGCTTATTATTCATTGTTTTACTTCCCCTAAACCCTTTCGTTGCCGCGAATACTAATGTGTATTACTGCAAAATTTTATTGTTATCTCTACAGCGCAATTATTGCTGCGGCAGACTAAACATTATTTCTATCAGCTGGCTATCTCGCTCAACCATTAAGGCAACTTCAGTCATCTCTGGTAGCTGTGCCATTACTTCTAGTGCTTGACCCATGTCCGTTAGGTCATAGCCATTAATCGATTTGGCTAAATCGTTTGCTTTGAAACCTGCTTGAGTAAACAGTTCCCTGTCTTTACCCGGATTAAGACGATAACCCGCTAATTCACCGCCACTTTTAACCGGTGAAATAGACAAATAGTCAGTTATCTTACTTGGATCCGCTAAAATCTCGTCTCGTGATTGGCTTAACTCAGCAGCTACCGCACGATTTGTACGGTTATCAATGGTTTTGCCTTTTGACACACTTTTGGCTTTTTGCAATTGCTGATTAGCTGCGCCATTCGTGCTGTACTCTAAGCCATCTAACATTAGCGTCTCATAACGGCCGCTATTAGTAATGATGATTCGGTCGGCATAGACTTCTTTTAGTGAAGCGGATGTACCTTTAATCTTGTCACCTAAACTGTAGGTATCTTGGCTGCCGCTTGAAGCGATAACAGCAAGGCCCTTCTTTTCGGTTGTAGAAGCAACCACACCAGTTAACTGAATTGATAAAGAAGTCTTAGGTGCATCGGTAATAATTTCTTCTACCGGTGCCGCTTTAGGTTTAGCGCCTTCAGCGTCTGCTTTACCAAATAATGAAAGTTGTTGCAGACCAAGTACATTGACTTGCCCAGGAGAGCTGCTTGAGACAGGCGTAGGTACCCAGCGCGTAGGAGCTGAGTCATTAGGAATAAGTTTCCAAGTCATTTGCGCGAGCAAATACAGAGCGATTAATACTCCGAGGCTAAATATTGCTGTGCTAACTGGCTTTTGAGGTACTCCAGCCGCTTTCGTTAAAAATTTATCTAATAAATCCATATTTATTTGGACCTTATGTACAGGTCTCTGTTCTGTTTATAGTAATTTTTTGAAACCTGACTCATGCTACCCCACACAGCGTATTGCAACAAGCCCATAACAGCAGCAATGTTGGCGATATTTGGACAAATATGCTAACTTTACGCGCCTTAAAAGGGTGTGAAGCTTGCCACTATTTTGCCAGTAAGAGCGTAAAGATTTGTATATTCTTGCTGAGCTTGTGAAGTTCCCCCTACTTTACCTATGCTTAATTTACTACTGGAGTCGTTCATGAACGACAACGAACAACAAGTGTTCAAAGTCCGGCTTGATAAATGGCTTTGGGCTGCACGTTTTTATAAAACCCGTGCCATCTCAAAAGAGATGATCAATGGTGGTAAAGTACACTACAACGGCCAACGTACTAAATCGAGTAAATTTGCTGAAGTCGGTGCCACGATTAGATTACGGCAAGGACATGACGAAAAAGAGATCGTCATAAAACAATTATCTGAATATCGCCAAAAAGGGTCTATTGCACAAACCCTTTATGAAGAAACACCGCAAAGCATAGCCAAGCGAGAAACCTATGCTGAGCAACGACGCTTGAACATTCTTAATAATCCGGCACCAGCTCAAAAGCCTGATAAGAAGCAACGTCGTCAAATTATGCGCTTTAAAGAAAGCTAAAAATTGGAAAACTGTTATGACAGAGAAAATGAGTAAAGACAATCTATACCGCTACCTTTTCGAAAACGCCAGCGTTCGCGGAGAGCTAGTTCAACTTGAAAGCAGCTATCAAGAAGTCATCTCAGCCCATGACTACCCGCTAGCCATCCAAAAAGTACTGGGTGAGTTAATGGCGTCTACGTCACTATTGACTGCTACGCTAAAATTTAGCGGCGACATCAGCATTCAATTGCAAGGCGACGGTCCTGTATCTCTTGCTGTTATCAATGGTAATAACCTGCAGCAACTTCGCGGCGTATCACGTTGGGATGGTGAAATTGCTGACGATGCAAGCCTGCAGCAAATGTTTGGCAAAGGCTACATGGTTATCACGTTAACGCCGAACGACGGCGAACGTTACCAAGGTGTAGTCGGTCTAGAAAAAGACACCCTAGCAGAGTGTTTAGAAGATTACTTCCAACAGTCTGAGCAGCTGCCAACTAAGATCAAGCTATTTGCCGACACTAAGCAAGCCGCAGGCATGTTCTTACAAGTATTGCCGACTGACGGTAACCACAATGAAGAATTTGACCACTTATCAATTCTGACTGAAACCGTTAAGCAAGATGAGTTATTTAGTCTTGAAGCTGAAGAAGTACTGCACCGTTTATACCACGAAGAAGAAGTACGCCTATATGAGCCTGTAGCGGTTACTTTCAAATGTACTTGCTCAAAAGAGCGCAGTGCTAAAGCAATCCGTACCGTTTCAAAAGAAGAAGTGGATGCGATTATTGCTGAAGTGGGTAAGGTTGAAATGGGCTGTGAATACTGCAACAGCAAGTATATCTTCGACTCTATTGATATCGAAGCTATCTACGCTAACGCTCCAAGCAACGATGTAACTCAATAAATACTGAATATCTAACTTTGCTATTTAGTTAAAAAGGCGCCCTTCTCGGCGCCTTTCTTGTATCAATATTTCTCTCCTCCTCCCGTCGCTTAACATAGTTTTACGACACTATTTACAGTCTCAAGTCACTTTTTCGCATTTTTTTTGAACTGCAACACATTTTAATCGCTGCATACGTTACAATCGGCTAATACAGAAAGCTGGCATTAAAGATCAGCAACAGACTATGACCTCAAAGATGGAGACCTTACCTATGGCGGATGGATCAAACCGCGAGTACCTAAACCTTTCCACAGGCCAGCTAGTCGAGCTTGCATTGGCGCGCGGTGAAGGCGAATTAACAGCTAATGGAGCGCTTGTTGCTAAAACGGGCGCACGTTCAGGCCGTTCGCCAAATGACCGCTTTATCGTCAAAGAGCCAAACTCTGAAGCTGATATTGAATGGGGAGCGGTTAACAAGCCTTTTGAAGCTGTCGCTTTTAACGCGCTTTGGGAACGTGTTGAAGCCTATTTAGCAGATAAAGATACGTTCGTTTCTGAGCTAGAAGTCGGTGCAAGTGCCGAGCACTACCAACCGGTAAGAGTGACGACTCAGTATGCTTGGCATCAGCTGTTTGCGCGTAACTTATTCATCGTACCACAAGCGTTCAACGCCAGTGACAAGCCAGTATGGCAGATCATGAACGCACCTGAATTTGAATGTGTGCCTGAGCGCGACGGAACCCATTCTGATGCTACCGTAATTATTAATTTCGCCGAGCGTAAAGTGCTACTAGCTGGCCTTAAATATGCTGGCGAAATGAAAAAGTCGATGTTCTCGGTGCAAAATTTCTTACTGCCAGCCAAAGGTGTATTGCCAATGCATTGCTCTGCTAATGTTGGTGAAGACGGCGATACAACGCTATTCTTCGGCCTTTCCGGTACTGGTAAAACAACATTGTCAGCAGATCCTAAGCGTTTTCTTATCGGCGATGATGAACACGGCTGGGCACCTGGTGGCGTATTCAATATTGAAGGCGGTTGCTACGCCAAATGTATCGATCTAAGCCAGAAAAACGAGCCGGTGATCTGGGATGCTATCCGCTTTGGTACTGTGTTAGAAAACGTAGTTACCGATGAAAACCGCGTACCGGACTATACCAACTCTAGCTTGACCGAAAACACTCGTGCAGCATACCCACTTGAGCATATTGCTCAACGTAAACTTGATAACTGTGGTGCAGAACCACACGCAGTAGTGTTCTTAACTTGTGACGTTTCAGGTGTACTACCACCTGTGTCTAAGCTAACTAAAGAACAAGCCGCCTATCACTTTTTGTCAGGTTACACAGCCAAAGTAGGTTCAACTGAAATGGGCTCAACAGCCGCGATTCAGTCAACCTTCTCAACGTGTTTTGGTGCACCTTTCTTCCCACGCCCAGCAGGTGTTTATGCCGAGCTACTAATGAAGCGCATCGAATCTTTTGGCAGCCAAGTTTACCTTGTAAACACGGGTTGGACTGGCGGCCCCCACGGTATTGGTAAGCGTTTCGACATCCCGACCACTCGCGCGATTGTTGATGCAATTGTTTCTGGTGAACTAAAAGATGTAGAAACTGAATACTTAGAAAAACTTAACCTGCATGTACCGGTTGCCGTTGCTGGCGTAGATAGCAAACTACTTAACCCGATTAACACTTGGGAAGATAAAGCTAAATATGCTGAATTTGCACAGCACCTTGCTGAAAGCTTTGAGGCAAACTTTGAAAAGTATCAGGTACCTGACTCAATCAAAGACGCAGGCCCTAATGCATAATCAAAAATGCTCAGACAACAGCTAGCCTGCTGTACTGAGCATAACTCGGTTTGCCAATAAAAATCCCAGCTTCGACTGGGATTTTTCGTTTCATATTAAGCTAGAAGTGCTCTGATAAAATAATGAGAATTACTCAATTCCTTGTCCACACCATGTAAAGCCAAGCAAACTTAAAGTAAAGTAAGCTTGACTTTGATTACCTGCTTAGCTAAGTTTTAAGTCAAGCAAGCTTTACATTAAATGAAGCACCTAGCCAAAACACAAGGAACAGTCACATGAAGATACTCGATGCGATATGCGCTAAAGGATTACCCAAACGCGATCTAAAAAATGCCAACCGCGTGAATTTATTAGCGCTATTGTGGGCAGCCACCTTAATGCTCAGTACCTATCTAACCGAAGGTGAACAACTTAACGGTGTCATTCTTACTATCGTCTTCAGCCTGCACACATTAATAGGCATTGCCATGCTGGTCAGTTATCGCCACTTCTTAATCCAACTCGATGAAATGGAGCGTAAAGTGCAATTAGACGCTTTAGCTTTATCTGTGGGCGTGACCATTATCTGCTTTTCCAGCTATTCAATTTTGGAAAATGGCGCTACAGTGCCCCCTCTCAATGCTGCTTATCTCATTGCGTTGATGGCCTTGACCTATATGGTAGGCATTATTAAAGGAAGGATTAATTACCGATGAAAAACCGTCTAAAAGTGCTCAGAGCCGAGCGCGACTGGACCCAGGCCGACTTAGCAGAAAAGCTCGAAGTATCGCGCCAAACCATCAACGCTATAGAAAAAGGCAAGTACGACCCAAGTTTGCCTTTAGCTTTTAAAATTGCTCGGCTATTTAACACTCCAATAGAAGCGATTTTCGAAGATGAAACAGAACTAGAGACGAGTCCAAGCTAATCGGTAAGTAGGCGTGCAATGCACACCTACTGTTTTCTGAAACAAGTAAAGTTAAAGCTTAAAGCTACTAACACTATCTCGCAGTCTTATCGCCATCGCGTTTAGCGATTCAGAAGTCTTAGCGTTGGTCTGCACATCTATCGAAGTATCTCTCGCGAGGTCATTGACTGTTACAACACTTTGATTCATCTCCATAGCCACTTGAGATTGCTGCTCTGAGGCTGTAGCTATTTGATGATTCATATCTTGAACTCGTTGGATTTCAGTTTGAATAGCTTGTAACGCCAAGCTTGTTTGCTCCGCCATACTCGAAGTCTTCTGCGCACTATTTGCATTCTCTTCCATTAATGACACTGACTGCGTTGCTCGCTCTTGCAACAAGCTAATCATTGTCTGGATTTCATTAGTACTTTGCTGTGTTTTAGTCGCCAAAGAACGTACTTCATCGGCAACAACGGCGAAACCTCGACCATGTTCGCCAGCACGCGCGGCCTCAATCGCCGCATTTAACGCCAACAGGTTAGTTTGGTCAGCAATGCCACGAATAACATCTAAAATGCCGCCAACGTTTTCAGTTTCTGCGTGTACACTGCGGATCACATTTTGCACTTTTAAAATATCAGCCGATAGACGCGAAATATCAGTATTCATATCGGCAACAAGACTCAGCCCCTGCTGCGAACGAGTATTCACATCTGTGGAAGAGCTAGAGGCTTCCACTGCACTTTGTGCCACCTCCGCAACAGTCGCCGTCATCTCATTCATCGCCGTTGCCACCTGCTCAAGTTGACTCATTTGCAGCTGACAGGAATTATCGACCTTGGTAGAAGATTGCTCTAACTGCCCTGAAGCTCCAATCAACTGTTTCGACGAGTCATTGATGTCGGCAATCATTTCCTTCAGTTTGGCTGCCATTAATAATGTTGAGCGGTATACACCAACAGAATTACTATTAACTTGAGGTATTTCAGTAAGATCACCATTGGCAATTTTATCTACTAACGCTTCGATTTCTTTAGGCTCACCACCGATAGGTTGATACATTAATCTCTGTATCAGCAACGACACCCCAACAATACCAATAATAATAAAGATTAAGCCTGAAACCAGATTGCTGATCACCGCATCTTTTGATGTTTGATTGATATCTTGCCAGCTGGAAAATGCCCAAACAGTCCAGTTAAGTACCTCAGACTTAGCAGAAACCACATAATATTCACCTCGACCTGGAAGATTATAGGAGTGTGAACTCGTTAGCTTTGCAGCATGTGCTTTATATGAAGGACGCAGTTCAAATAGGTTTTCTCCAACCAGATCAGCATCATAAGCCGCCATCATGAAGCCATCATCACGGGATACGAAAATATTATCACCTGTGCTTAATTGATTAATAAATGCTGTTAAATCATCCATTAATAAACTTAATCCGACCAAGCCAATAACCTGCCCTTGGTGCTTGATAGGCACAGCCAACGAAATGGACATATTACCGGAGCTGGCTTTGAACGGTGTAGTCACTACGCGATCTAAACCCGTCATGCCTTTTATGTACCACTCTCGTTGCTGCGAAGCTGCGTTAAATGTTGGGTGCAGTCCCTTAGAGAGAGCGTCATACATTGAACCATCAGGTAAACCAATAAAGTAATTTGAAATATCTAACCGCTCATTACTTTTAATCAGAGCGTTAACAGCTTGCTCATCAACAACCACTTCGCCGTTGATGACTTCTAAAGAAGCGGCCAGCGCTTCCAAGCTGGTAAAGTAAGTATTGACCTTTTGCTCTATAGCAGCAGAAATAAGCGATGCAGTATTAGAAAGGTCATGCTGGTAGCTATTAGTAGATGAGTTACTTACTTGCACATAACCCAATATTGAAACAAAAGAAATAATAAAAGAAATCAATAGCCCTATCGAAAGCAGAAGCTTATTTTTCGCGCTCATATATGCACCATACCCGCAACAAGCCAACTCATTTGAGGCTTAAATCCATTTAATAAAGATTGTTTAACAATTAACATATTTGAACTGTCCATTCGTGTATCTAAAAAAGGTCATAATTCAGTTTTTAATTAGAGACTTATCAACTAAATAAAAACAATAAGCCCCTCAAAATCAAGGTTGGATACTATATATTAAAAACACAGAGGCAAAACAAGAGATAGACAACAAAAACGCAAACAATTAACAATAATTAACCTTATAAAACAACGCATTAAGCAGTACTTACTAAATAAGTAAAAACACTTAAAAGCTTAAATACAGCTGCTCCCAACAAAAAAGCCTACTTATTCTTATCCATCGCTAATTTTTAAAGCTTTTATTTAGAGGCTTATACATAAGCTAGGCAACGCCTCACCGTCACAGTCGATAATAAGTACGCCGTCATGCAAATGCATATTTAGAAACAGTTAGGCGGTTGCACTTCAGCCCGCTTTAATGAAATATAACTGGCTAATAATAATTCAAAACAGTTCAATCTCGGGTATCTAAACATGCGCTTAACCTCTCTTGCCACAGCCGTCCTAATTGTCACTTCCAGCAGTAATTGCCTTGCTGCAGAAGATGAAAATCTACAACATAACGAAACACCTCAAATCGCAACCACATTTGTTAACGATGCAATTTTACCACTGATAAAACCTTGGCATGGCGCTAGCGATTCACTCGTGGTTTCAGCTGACAATCCATGGGCCACACCTTTCGAGCAAAATGGCCTTAAAACCAGCCCAAGTTATGACGACACATTTGTTTGGCTAGATAAGTTAATAGCGCAAAGTGAGATGCTGCACAAAGTCAGCATAGGTAAAAGCCCGCAAGGAAGAGATATTTGGATGATTGTCGCCTCCAAAGAAGGCGCTGATGATGCAGCAAGTTTATCGCGCAATGACAAACCAACTTTGCTAGTGCAAGCTGGCATTCACTCAGGCGAAATCGACGGCAAAGATGCGGGGATGATGTTGTTACGTGACATAGTATTTAACGGCAAAGCCTCATTACTTGATAACGCCAACCTGCTTTTTGTACCGATTTTCAGTGTCGATGGTCATGAACGCGCAAGTGAATTTAATCGCGTGAATCAGCGTGGTCCTGTAAATATGGGCTGGCGCACTACAGCGCAAAATCTCAATTTAAACCGTGATTACGCTAAAGCAGATACTCCTGAAATGCAGCATATGCTGCGCGCAATCAATATTTGGCAGCCAGACCTGTATATCGATGTGCATGTTACCGACGGTATCGACTATCAATATGACGTTACCTTTGGCTATAACCTTGCCAAGGGACAAAGCCCTGCAATCTATCAGTGGTTAGAAAGCAGCTATCGCCCAAGTATCGAGTCTGCACTTACTGAGCAAGGCCATGTTCCCGGCCCATTAGTTTTTGCCATTGATAACACTGATATCACTAAAGGCATGTCACTGTGGAACGCCAGTCCACGCTTTTCAAACGGTTATGGCGATGCGCGCCACTTGCCGACTATCTTAATTGAAAACCATAGCCTTAAGCCTTATAAGCAACGTGTGCTTGGCACTTACGTGATGCTCGAATCGAGCCTGAAAGCAATTGCTGATGACAGCACCAAACTCACCTCTGCTATTCAACAAGATAAATATCGCTACTCGCCTCGAGTGACTCTGTCATGGCAACAAGAGCAGCAAGCACGAGGCTGGGACTTTAAAGGCATAGGTTATACGCTAGAACAAAGTGCTATCAGTGGGAATGAGATTGTACGTTGGAATGGTGAGCCTAAACTCTACCCTAACCTGCCGGTTATTGGTGGCACTAAAGCGGATGTAACCATCAACCGCCCAGCGGCTTATTACATTCCGCCGCAATGGCAAGAGGTGATAGAACGCTTGAGTGTGCATGGCGTACGCATGACGACACTAACTAAACCGCAGCAACAAACTTTGCAGCAATATCAGTTTAGTGAGCCGAAGTTTGCCGCCAAAGATTACGAAGGCCGTCAGCGCGTCAACGCAACAGTGCAAAGTGAATCGGTCAATATAACTTTGCCAGCAGGCACTGTGCGCATTGATACTAAGCAGCCATTAGGCGATCTCGCCATCTTATTATTAGAGCCACAATCGCCAGACTCATTATTTCAATGGGGGTTTTTCAACCCTATCTTTACTCGCACTGAGTACATTGAAAATTATGCGGTAGAGCCTTTGGCTCAGCAAATGTTAGCCAATGATCCAAGCTTACAGGCCGAGTTTGATAAAGCGCTTAGTGACGAAGCATTTGCTGCTGACCCTAAAGCCCGTCTGCGTTGGTTTTACGAGCGTAGCCCTTACTACGATAATCAATATTTGAAGTACCCTATATTAAGGGGCAATCAATAACTACCAGCTAACCATAAAAAAACAGCGCTTCAAGCGCTGTTTTTATTTGTAAGCTTTATATAGCTTTCTTCGTCGCCGATATTGAATAGGTTAACGGCAGCCGCTGACCTTTATGCTCAACGAAATAACGCTTACAAGATTGCCGTCCACCAGCTAACTCGACTGTTACCGTTTCTTCAGTTAATCCGGCAAAACACTTGTATGGGCTAAAAGGATATTCATCTAAGCGATTGATTTCGAGTCCTGCCTTAATTAATGCATTAATCACATCAGCTAACGAGTGCGGCCAGCTCATAAAAGTATGCGTGTCGTCATTAGCATTTTCGGTATAGGTCGCTTCATCTTCAACATCTGGCGCATCCTGATGAAAATAGTTATACCCCTCAAATACCGCTTGAGCAGGATGGAACTCCACCATATAAAACTGACCACCAGCCACTAACTTGTTGGCGATAACCTGTGCCCACTTATCAAGGTCCGGTAACCAAACGATGGCGCCGTATGAAGTGAAAACCACGTCAAATTCACCTTTGACCGTCTCGGGCACGCTATAAACATCACTACAGATAAAGTCCGCAGTTAGTCCAGCTTGCTCTGCCAACGACTTGGCTTGAGCGATCGCTGCGGGAGACAGATCAATGCCTGTGACGTCGGCTCCCATTCTTGCCCAAGACAAGGTATCAAGACCAAAGTGACATTGCAGGTGCAATAAGCTTTTGCCAACGACATTAAGTTGCGCCAGCTCGATCTCTTGCAGCGAGCTTTTACCTTGTAAGAAGCCTGCAACGTCATAAAACTCAGAAGTCACATGGGTTTGCACCCGCTTATCCCAGCTTTGCTGGTTAACCGATAAATAATCCATATTTGGTCATCCCTAAGATTTCTACCTTATATGTTTACGGTTTAGCACCCACTATTAAGCCACATATAAGTCATTGAGTAATTTCACTAATAAATAAACGTTAAGCGTAAATCAATAAGCTAATTCACCACTACCGACAATCACCGCTTAATACAAAACCAAGATAACACAATCAAAACAAGTAGATAACCTATTGGCACATTTTCTGCTTATTAATGCATATCAACATTAAGCAGCTTGCCATGCTGCCAACCAAAAATAATAAAAGGACGTTACCCGATGAAATTCACATCTACTTTGCTTGCCGGCGTTATCGCTATGTCACTTTCTGGCTGCATCATCAATGTTAATGGCGCTAATGCAGGCCCACTCAACCACCAAAAAAAGCAGCTACAGATTGATGCTAAGCAGATTGACACCTTAGTGGCTGAAACTGCTGCTGGTGATCTTAATATTCAAGGTGTTAATGGTTTAACCCAAATTAAAGTAACTGCTGATATCTATACCTATGGCGATATCGACACTAATCTCAGCCTTAAACAAAGCGGCTCTAAAGCCAAATTGATTGCCGAATTCGATAGCAGTATCAATTTTAAGCGCTCGCCTTATATCGACCTTACCATTCAAGTTCCAAGCAACATGATGCTGGATATTGATGACGGCTCGGGTGATATCGAAATTAAAGGCGTTGCCGCTAACATCAAAGTCGATGACGGTTCAGGCGATATGTGGATTAAAGGCGGTAACAACCTCAACATTCAAGACGGCTCTGGCTCAGTTGATATCAGCAATACCACTGGCAAGCTAACCCTTGAAGATGGATCTGGCTCAATTAACCTGCAAGGAATTGGCGGCGACACCCATATTGACGATGGCTCTGGCGACTTAAGCGTACAGAACGTTAATGGTCGCGTGGTGATTGATGATGGTTCAGGCGATATCGAAGTCGATAACACCCTTGGACTCAGCATTATTGAATCTGGCTCGGGTGATTTAAGTGTCGATAACATCAACGGCTCAGTCAGCATGCACTAACGACTAATACCAATCAGTAAAATGACAGTAAACACCTTCCCGGCGCAGGTGCTATAGCAGCAAGACAGATCGGACTAACGTTTTATCTATTTATCTGCTGTGGCACCCTGCCCACCCCATTAAGTTGAGGCCCTTATGAATAAACTCAAACAGCTTTGGAAAACTAATCGTCAGCTAGTGCTATTCATTCTATTGATGTCAGTTTTCAGAAGCGCTGTTGCTGATTGGTACTCAGTACCCACAGGTTCAATGCAACCAACCATAAAAGAAGGCGACCGCATCGTAGTCGATAAAATGGCTTATGATCTTAGAGTGCCTTTTTCTGATATTTCGATTTTGGCAACGGCTGAACCTAGCCGCGGCGAAGTCGTAGTATTTGAGTCTGCTGCAGCCAACAAGCGTTTAATCAAACGAGTCATTGGCTTACCTGGCGATACTGTTAGTTTGCACAATGAAGTGCTGTTTATTAATGGCCAAGCTCTCGATTACGCTGTGATATCTAACGATAGTCAGCAGTTACTCGCCAAAGAAAACCTATTTGGCTTAATCCACGACATCCGCATTGAAAAAACAGCCAGTAACAATCTCAGTGACTTTAGCCCCATCACAGTGCCAGACAATCACTATTTAGTGATGGGCGATAATCGCCGCAACAGTGCAGACTCAAGAGTTTATGGCTTTGTTCCAAGGGCAGAGCTAAAAGGCAAAGCAACCAGCATCGCCTTCTCGTTAGACTATGATGACTACTACCTACCGCGAACAGAGCGCTTTTTTACCAGTCTTTATCATCAGTAATCTCTTAAGGGTTCAAATAAACTGTTCAAATATAAGTGTTCAAATACCAACGCTTAAATACCAACGCTTAAATATAAGCCCTCAAATAAAAATGGCGTAACTTTTTAAGTTACGCCATTTATCGCAAGTCACAACACTCAAACTCAGCGATCAATGCCAACTTCTTCGCTCTTGGCCATTTCTTTAACGCTATCTCTCGCTTAAGCGCATCAGAATGGCTACCAACCGTTTCCGAATAAACCAAATTGAGCGGCCCTTTACCCCGCAAAAATTTGGCTGATTTAGCACTATTACTCTGATGCTCGTTAAAGCGGCGCGCAACATCTGTTGTAATCCCCGTATAAAGCTGACCATTAGCACAGCGCACCATATACAAGAACCACAAAGCAGCGCTGCGCTTATCGTGCTTCTTAACAAATGGTGACTCACTATCACTTGTAGCGGACTTATCTACAGCCTGCCCAGTAACTTCAGCTTTAGGGTCTACAGCCGCTTTTAACCTACTTGCCATTATTATTTGCTACTTATTATCTTTAACGGCTGCATCTTGTACCGTTTCATCTAAGCCAAGCAAACCAATAAAGAAGGCATACTCTTGTGCTTTGTCTTCATACTGGCGATAACGGCCACTCTTGCCACCGTGCCCGGCTTCCATATCAGTATCAAACAGCAACATATTATCGTCAGTTTTCATCTCGCGCAGCTTAGCAACCCATTTGGCTGGCTCAAAATACTGTACTTGTGAGTCGTGCAAACCAGTAGTGACTAATAAGTGTGGGTAGGCTTGCTCACTGATGTTGTCGTACGGCGCATAGCTAAGCATATAATCGAAATAGACCTTTTCATTTGGATTACCCCACTCGTCATACTCGTTAGTGGTTAATGGGATAGATTCATCCAGCATAGTGGTGACTACATCAACAAATGGCACATGGGCAGCAACGGCAAAGTAATGTTCTGGTGCTTGATTGATGACTCCTCCCATTAGTAGGCCACCAGCACTGCCACCAGCTGCGACCACTTTACCTTTGGCGCCATAGCCTTGCTCTACAAGCGCTTGAGTCACATCAACAAAATCATTAAAGCTGTTTTGTTTATTGAGCATGCGTCCGTCGTCGTACCAAGCTCGACCTAACATCTCTGAGCCACGCACATGGGCAATAGCATAAACCACACCTCTATCGAGTAGGCTTAAAATAGATGAGCTAAAATCAGGTTCAACCGTGTAGCCGTATGAGCCATAACCGTATTGGTATAGTGGGTTAGTACCATCTTTACTGAATTTATCTTTACGATAAACCAAGGTAACAGGTACCTCTTTACTTTCACGCGCAGTAATAAATAGACGCTCTGCTTGGTAATCTTCGCTATTAAACTCGCCCAGCACTTGCTCTTGCTTTAGCAGCTCGCGCTCATTTGGCTTTGTTAAAGCATATTCATAGATAGATTCAGGCGTCGTTGGACTTGAGTAATACACCCTTAGCTTGTTGCTTTGCTGGCTCGCATTGATATCCAGACCCACAACATAGGCAGGGTCATTAAACTCAAGCTCAAACTCAGCTTGGCCATTAAACGGATAAACTCGAATACGGCTGATGCCCTTTTCACGGGTTTGCACCACCATATAGTCATTTAGTAGCAATACATCTTCAATGCGCGAGTTAAGGTCATGAGCAATCACATCTTGCCAAGCATTCTTATCTGCAGCTTGCTCTATAGCGACCTTCATCAAGCGGAAGTTACTGGCTTGCCAATTGGTGAGTATGTAATAGTTATCACCTAACTTAGAAACTGAATACTCATGCCCTTCTTCTCTTGCAAGTACTGGGGTAAATATTGCTAAAGGCTGGTTGGCATCCAGCATACTGACTTCACTGGTTACTGTGCTCTCTGCATAAAGCACAATTTGAGTTTCATCTAGTGACTTACCTAAACCTATGTAAAAAGCATCATCTTGCTCTTCATAAACTAAGACATCATCAGACTGTGGCGTGCCTAACTTATGGCGGAATACTTGAAAACCTAATAAGGTTTGTGGATCTTTCGCGATATAAAACAGATGCAGATTGTCGTTAGCCCACACTACTGAGCCATCGGTACCTTCTAGCACATCCTCCATTAACTCACCTGTAGTGAGATCTTTCACATACAAACTATAAATGCGGCGACTCAATAGATCTTCAGCAAATACCAGCTTGGTTTCATCAGGACTAGTCGATACTTGCCCCAAACCATAGAAGTCCTGCCCTGCAGCACGCAAGTTTACATCTAGCAGTATTTGCTCATGCTGGCTTGCTAGCTCAGATCTACGTGCAATAACAGGGTATTCAAAACCCGCTTTGTAATAACGGTAATACCAATGCTGATGCCAAAAATAAGGCACACTCGACTCATCTTTATCTAAACGCCCTACCAGCTCGTCAAACAAACGCTGCTTTAAGTCATTAAATGGCTGAAACTGAGATTTTGTATAGGCATTTTCGGCATTCAGATGCGCGATTATGCGTGGGTCTTTGCGCTCGTCATCTCGCATCCAGTAATAATCATCAACACGTGTTACATCATGTAGTGTCATGCTGTGGGGAATTTTATCGGCTTGAGGTGGTTTAACGGTTTGGTTTGCAGTCATATTATTACATCCAAATAGCAGTACAGCACTGAGTGTGAGCGGAGCAATCTGTTTCATCGAATATCCTTATACAATTACAGCTAGCCTATTCCATAGGTTGGCTGGCGGCGCTGGCATTTTTTGAGCTAAATCGCCATTTTTACAGCTCAGCTTGTCATTTAAATCAATTAGGGGCAACATAACGCCACTTGGTCGATGGGTTAATTAACTTATTTAATCATCAACCAAAATAATTCTCAGGGCGGGGTGAAACTCCCCACCGGCGGTAAGTTATATAGAGATAATCAATATATAAAAGCCCGCGAGCGCCTAGTTTACGCTATATAAATAGCGCTGAATATTAACTAGGGTCAGCAGATCTGGTAAACCGACCTTAACTACGACGCCCGTCGTTTCTAAGGTTGCACCTACTCCAGAGCCGACGGTAATGGGTACTAATTAGTTAGTACACTGAGTCCGGATGAAAGAGAATATAAGAATAAACGAGGAAACCGTAAGCTAGTATTGGCTTGGTGGTGTTCTTTGTCACTCTTATTATGCACATTGCTATGGCCTATTTCGGCTCAAGCCGTGTGTCATTTTCTGCACGCCCTGATTCTGGTCAACCCAATGTCGTATTTTAAGGATGTATCCATGAATCAGTCTTTACTTGCCCCTTTTGGCAATCCAATTGAACGTGTTAACGCTGCACTAACCGCACTACGCCAAGGTAAAGGTGTGTTAGTGGTTGATGATGAAGATCGTGAAAACGAAGGCGATCTTATCTATGCCGCAGAAACGCTAACCAATGAGCAGATGGCACTGCTTATCCGCGAATGTAGCGGTATTGTTTGCCTATGTCTTACCGATGAACGTATTGAGCAATTACAACTGCCGCCTATGGTAAGCGATAACAATAGCCAATACGGCACCGCCTTTACTGTGAGTATTGAAGCTAAACAAGGGGTAACAACCGGCGTTTCAGCTGCTGATCGTGTCACCACAATCAAAGCGGCAATTGCTGATAATGCCAAACCTGATGACTTAGCTCGTCCGGGCCATGTTTATCCACTGCGCGCACGCCCAGGCGGAGTATTAGAGCGTCGTGGTCATACCGAAGGCACAGTAGATTTAATGAAGCTTGCAGGTCTAAAGCCTTTTGGCGTGTTATGTGAGGTCACTATGCCTGATGGCACTATGGCTCGCTTACCTGAAATCATTGATTTTGGCCGCCAGCACGATATGCCTGTTTTAACGATTGAAGATATTGTCGCTTACCGTAATAGCCAGTAACCAACAATATACAAAGCAGCCATTAATCTTATGGTTGCTTTGCACTCCCGCAGCCTTTATATACCCCTTTCTCAACAACTGTCTAAACATCAACTTTATCAGCCAATCAAAAGTATTTATTAGTCAAACACTTGGAATATAGTTTAAAATTCGTGACCTAGATTAGACTTTGGTGAACTAGGTGAGACACATCAGCTACAACTTGGTTAACATCTAACACCAGATTTATACTCTGCCCATACATAGTTACACAACAAAAACAATGTCCTGCGGAGGGCCGCCTACACATGCCGCTCGTATTAAGCCAATTGAGCTTAAGAAACAAACTGTTTTTATCTGCATTTATACCCATGGTTATTTTGGTATTACTGGCAGTTATGAGTGCCGCAGTATTGTTTAAGCAATATCAGAATGCGACCGCCAACGTGCTCACCACTCGGGTGACATTAGGTATTGAAAACCTGATTTATGAGTTGCAAAACGAACACGGTTTATCGACAGGCTACATCAGCAGCAACGGTCGTTTGTTCAAAAGCGCATTACAACAGCAATGGCTCACCACCGACCAAAATATTCAAGGCTTAATATCCAGCCCATCGTTACTTAAAACGATAAATAACACCAAAAGTAATCTTGAACTCTTTAACGCCTTACAAACCCAAATAAGTCACAGCAATACAGCACAAAAAAACTTAGTTATAGAAAGACAAAACATTCTTGAGCTGAATGCACCACACGCTAATGACTTTTACTCGGCTACTACCCAGCATTTAATTAATTTTGTGTCTAAATTACGTTTTAATAGCGATAACTCAGATCAAGTCCTATTGCTTTCAGACCTAATAAACATGCTAAGAATTCAAAATTTGGCAGGGCAAGAACGCAGCTTTATCAACCAGCTATTAGCATCACCGATTCTAGATCATCTCGCTTTTCAGCAATATATAGAAACCACTGAACAACTAGAAAATAGGATTAATAACTCGCTTATGGTGATGAGCCCAAATAGCCATAGCAACCTGACATCGTTCCTCAACAGCCAACAATACTTGTTAATCGTCAATTATCGTGAACAATTGCAGCGCCAATTTAACCTGGTTATACAGATCCAAGAAATTGAAGATCTCATTGGCCATGATGGGATTAACGACAACTTTAATCATTATGTCGCGACACTAAATCCGAAGTTTCTGGCACTATTTAGACAAAAGGATATTGCGCTAAAACAAGCGCTGCACAAACTTGCTAACGAACATGAGTTAACGCTAGAGCAGCAAACCATAGTCACCAAACTACAGCTGTTGGCCGAAGACTATCAAGTGTACGCGAATCAAATTGAAGAGTCGCAATCAGCAATCCCCGCAATCACACTCAAACTAATGGCCCAAGATGTAGATTTTCATAATAGTTTGCATCAACTGCAACAACAGCCTCCCGTCATTAATAGCTTAGATTGGTGGCAGGCCGCAGATGTGGGAATGAGTAAACTACATCAGCTTAATATCCAGCTAACAGAAAAAATCATTCGCCAAAATGAGATAGAAAAGCAGCAGATCTTGTCTTATTTTTATATCAGCTTTATCGCTAGCTTACTGTTTTTCTATTTGATTTACTTATTAGGTAAAAGCATTACTCAAAACCTCATGAGCTCAGTGACCGGAATTGTTGATGATGTTGAAAAACTTGCTCAAGACCCAGGGCTAGAGCTCGACTTAGCAGTAAAGGGTAATGATGAATTTGCGCAAATCTCCATTGCCATTAACCAAATGGTTTCTGAAAGGATGAAGTCAAAGCAAGCATTGCACCGAGCATCTGCGGTATTTGAACACTCATCTGAGGGCATTATGGTTACTGATGCAGATAATAATATCGAACTCGTTAACCCAGCTTTCACTAAAATTACTGGCTATAGCCTTAGCGATGTAAAAGGTAAAAATCCGCGCATCTTAAACTCAGCCCATCATCCATCTGAATTTTATCAAAAACTATGGCAATCGTTAGCTAAGCACAATGAGTGGGAAGGCGAAATTTGGAACAAACGAAAAGATGGGCAGATTTACCCCGAATACCTCAAAATTACTGCCGTTAAGAATAGTCAAAATGAGATAACTCAACATATTGGACTCTTTCTTGATACCAGTAATTATAAACAATATGAGCAAGATCTTTGGTACAAAAGCAACTATGACGCATTAACTAAACTGCCAAATCGACATCTGTTCTCATCGCGCCTACAGCAAGCAATTGACAATGCAAAGCAGAGCAACGCTCAGGTCGCAATTTTCTTTATCGACCTAGACAGATTCAAATATATTAATGAGTTACATGGTCATGCTGCTGGTAATAAAGTGCTCAAGCTGACCGCAGCCAGACTGGAAACGATTTTAGGTCCAAACGATTCAATTGCGCGTTTTGGTGGCGATGAATTTGTGGTGATTGCTCCCCAAGCTCCAAATGGTGATGGTGCTGAGTCATTAGCGCAAAAGCTGAGTGAAGCCTTATCTAGACCATATGTTTTAGCGGGTAAAGAAACCAATATCTCATCAAGTTTTGGTGTCGCCTTTTATCCTGAAGATGGCCAAGATCTTGAAATGCTACTGCACAACTCTGAAACCGCGATGTATCAAGCGAAACGTAATGGTCGTGCACACTATCAATACTACGCCCCAGAGATGAACGTAGAAATGTTAGCCCGTATGCACTTAGAGCAAAGATTGCGTAAAGCGGTAAAACAAGGGGAGTTTCACTTAGAGTATCAACCTATTGTGGATATGCGCAGCGGAGTTATTACCAGCGTTGAAGCATTGATTCGTTGGCAAGATCCAGAATACGGCTTGATATCACCTGAATCCTTTATTCCTATCGCAGAGGAAACCGGCTTAATTGAGCCTTTAGGTGAATGGATATTACACCAGGCTCTTGCAGATCTTGCCGATATACATGCCCAAGGTATTGCGCTTTGCATGGCGATAAATGTGTCTGCCCGACAATGTATGAATTCCAAAGGGATCTGCTTCAGTGAAGTATTAAAACAGGCGTTAGCCACCCATGGCATTGAAGCTAAAGATGTACATATAGAAATCACCGAAAGTTTACTAATAGAAGATAAACCGCTGCGATTAGAATGTTTAGATGCCATCAAACAGTTAGGAGTCGACATCTATCTCGATGACTTTGGTACAGGCTATTCAGCATTAAGCTATTTAACCCAATGTCCAATTTCAGTGATTAAAATCGATAAAAGCTTTATTGATAATATTGCCAATAATCCGTCAGACGTGAAGCTGATCCGTGCGATTCTAATGATGGCAAAAAATCTTGAGCTTCCTTTGGTTGCAGAGGGAGTTGAAACCCTTGAACAATGGAACTTTTTACAAGCGCTAAACTGCGATTATGCTCAGGGCTATTTAATCTCTCGGCCAGTTGCAAAACAGCAGTTACTCGCTTTTTTACAACAGACCAAACCATTGCAGTATCTTAGTAATCAAAGCGAGCTAAAAGCGGTTACACCGTGATACTCAACAAGCGAGTGGATAGAGTAGAAAACAAAAAAGAGCAGCCAATGCTGCTCTTTCGTTAAGCGAAATTAACGCTTAAACTGCAGCGCTAGTCATTACACTTGCAGACTCTTCAACAGCCATTTGAGCTAAGTCTTTATCAACAAAGAATAACGCCTTGCCGTCTTCGCCAACTAAACGAATTTTATCAACGATAGACTTAAACAGCTTTTCTTCTTCATGCTGTTCAGACACATACCACTGCAAGAAGTTAAACGTAGAGTAATCTTGATTAGTAAACGCTGCATGGGCAAGTTCGTTGATCTTCTTAGTGATCAATTGCTCATGCTCGTAGGTGTATTCAAACAGCGCAAGTAAAGATGGGAAATCAGCCTGTGGCGCTTCAATCGTGCCAAGTAATGGCATGCCACCGGTTTCACTCACATAAGTGAATAAGCGATGCATATGGCCCATCTCTTCATCAGCGTGAGCACGCATAAATTTTGCTGCCCCTTCAAAACCTTTATCTTCGCACCACGCACTCATTTGCAAATAAAGATTTGAGGAGAAGAACTCCATATTGATCTGGTCATTTAACTGGTCAATCATCTTCTGGGCTAACATATCAATTCCTTAGGGCTTTCTGTTTATGGCTCCTATTGTTATCAAGCTAGCTGTTAATTGCAATAAAATTTACTTAAGTGATTGTTAATTAAATAATAATAGTTTTCATTTACACGCATTTCGGTTACCTTAATCTCGATTATATTTAACAAAAAACCGAGTTAAATCAGAGTTAAGCCTTTAAATTGGGCTCAAAGTGATAACCACTGAACTTTCATCGTAAATACGAACTCTATTACAACAGTGTTTAAAAACTGCCGCGCAGATCATAGCCATCTGTATTCACCGTGGCATAATGCACTATATTCGTTTTTACTTAACGTTCCGATTTACGTCTCAAGGATAGATAGATGCAGACTCATGCAGATCCATGTTCTCAAACTAGCCTAATGCATCCCGATCAGGCTATCGTTAAATTATTAGAACAAGTTAAGCCAATCACAGACTCAGAAGTCGTGACACTACCTCAAGCACTAGGTCGTGTACTCGCCGAAGATCTAGCTTCACACATCGATCTTCCACCTTTTGATAACTCTGCAATGGACGGTTACGCGTTTCGTTTTGCAGATTTAGCCGCTGGCCAACCACTTAAGCTTATTGGTCAATCTTTTGCTGGCCATCCTTTTACAGGTAAATGTCTGCCAGGTGCGTGTATTCGCATTATGACTGGCGCACCAGTACCAAGCGGTTACGATACCGTACAAATGCAAGAAAAAGTCACCGCTGATGGCGAGCAAATTACCATTGAAGCGCCAAAAGAGATCGGTGCCAATGTACGTTGTCGCGGCGAAGAACTTAGTAGTGGCACCAAAGTACTGAGTGCTGGTACGTTAATCGGCGCAGCCGAAATGGGTGTATTAGCCACAATTGGTGCTAGCCAGTTACGCGTTAAACGCATCGTTAAAGTCGCATTTTTCTCTACTGGTGATGAACTACGTCCAGTAGGCAGCGAACTTGGCCCTGGCCAAATCTATGACTCTAATCGTTATAGTATTCAAGGCATGCTAAGTCGCGGCAATATCGAATGGATTGATTTAGGCGTTGTTGAAGACAACAAAGAAGCGATTCGCCAAGCATTCCAAACCGCTGCAGATTGTGCCGATATGGTTATCACCTCTGGCGGTGTATCTGTTGGCGATGCCGATTACACTAAGCAGATCCTTGATGAAGAAGGCCAAATCACTTTCTGGAAGCTTGCAATCAAGCCCGGAAAACCTTTTGCATTTGGCCATTTAGGCGATGCCGTTTTCTGTGGCCTGCCTGGCAACCCAGTGTCATCAATGGTGACTTTCTATAAGTTAGTTTGGCCACTATTGACCAAAATGCAGGGCTTACCACAAAGTAAACCAGTGACTTTGCAAGCCACACTCAAAGGCGAGATCCGCAAGCAAGCGGGTCGTGTTGAGTATCAACGTGCTATTTTAAGCTATAACGCCAACGGTGAGGCAGAAGTCGTAATTACTGGCGGCCAAGGCTCAGGTATGTTGACCTCAATGACAATGGCTAACTGCTTTATTATTCTGGCACAAGACTGTGATGGCCTAAGTGATGGCACTCAAGTTACTGTCGAGCCTTTTAACGGCGTGCTTAGCTAAGCCGCCATAGTGTAAACATATGAGATCAATTTGATGTCTACCGAACAGCATGCAACAGACGAGATCCTGTCTGACGCAGAAATATTGCGTTATAGCCGCCAAATCTCGATTAAATCGATGGATTTTGAAGGCCAAGAAAAACTTAAACTCGCCAAAATATTAATTATTGGTGCTGGCGGCTTAGGTTGTGCAGCAAGTCAGTATTTGGCAGTTGCAGGTGCTGGCTCAATGACCTTAGTGGATTTTGATACTGTTGAAATATCAAACCTACAACGACAAGTACTGCACCAAGACGCTAACGTCGGCCAAGCTAAGGTAGATTCAGCCAAGCAGAGTTTAACAGCGCTTAACCCTCATATTCATATTGAGACCATTAACGCGGTTTTAGACGATCATGAAATCGACGCCTTAGTTGAGCAGCACAGCATCATTATGGATTGCACCGATAACGTTGCAGTGCGTGAACAGTTAAATCAAAGCTGTTTTAAGCACAAAAAACCGCTGATTTCAGCTGCCGCTATTCGCATGGAAGGCATGGTTACCGTATTTGACTACCAAGCAGATTCACCTTGTTATCACTGCTTCAGCAAATTATTTGGCGAGCAACAATTAAGCTGTGTTGAGTCAGGTATTTTAGCACCTGTAGTCGGTATGATTGGCTGCCTACAAGCAGTTGAAGCGATTAAAGTGATTGCGCAAATGGGCAAAAGCTTAGCTGGTCGCATCTTGATGATTGATGCCATGACTATGGAGTTTCGTGAAATGAAGCTACCTAAAATGCCACAATGCAAGATCTGTGGTTAAGCAATCATCCTCAATTTAAGCCACTTGCTCTACAAATATTGAGTACTACAGCAAACACAACCTATGGCGGTGTTTGCTGTTTGGTTGCTTCACTTACATCCTTTAGCTTATCTTCCTGACCCCAATACCAAGCAAACTCTTCGAGTGTCATTCCCGATTTATTCGTCAGCTTAGCATCACACTCATGCTGGTACAGTTGTTTTACAATGGCAAACTCCGCTTTTATCACCGCCCCCATAATTGCGGTATTTCCCCGCTTGTCTTGTAGGCATGCATTAGCCCCATGCTCAAGCAAGACTTTGGTAGCCTGTAGTTGTCCGTGGTAAGCCGCTACCATTAATGCGGTATAGCTTTGACTATTACGCTGATCAACGGGAAAGCCTGATTCGATAAACTGATTTAATACTTCAACATTACCTGTTCGCGCAGCGGCAAAGAAATAGTCCATTAGCAACTGCCCATAACTCACCACTTCCTTATCTGTAAGCTCATGTTTATTATCTGTTTGTACAAGTTCATCAGCAATATCGACATAAGCCTGTGCATTCTGGCTGCAGAAAAAAACCACAGCAAAAATCAGCCAGAACCCAATTAAACTTTGCTTCAATGATAGGACATCCTGCATAACGTTGACCTCCATCGCTTATATCAACGTCCAATAATTAACCATGCAATCGATTCCCACTGATTACATCTGTATTTATTGGTATTTTGGTTGCCCGCAAGACGCACTCTGAGCTGGGCAGAAAAGAGCTACACGCGCCTCACGGGACTTACTTAGAAATAGTTACCGCCCAATTGGTATCAATATAAAAAGCAGCTAAGTATTGGCGCGCCTTTTAACCTCGCTCAAGTCGCCAGCTACAGCTTGGGTCAGACGCTTACCAAAATCCTTATCGGCTAAATAGAAATAGCTCAGCATTTGATGTTTAACATTGGAGTCTCGAACCTTGCCTAAATCTGCTGATAAATTAGTAATCAGGTCACGTTTATCTTGTTTACTCAAACTGCGGTACAACTTACCTGCTTGAGTAAAGTTATCCTGCTTGGCGATCACCGCTTGCTGCACATGACCCGATAACGGGCTCTGCACCGCGCGATAACGATTATCTTCAGCTAAAGTGAGTTGCGAGCTGGGTTGATAGTTAACATCCGAGTTCGTATGGCCAAAGTTCGCCGCCCCTTCTTGGTTATGATTAACTACAGCCACTTTTGGTTGATTAATAGGTAGCTGAGATAAATTGGCTCCTAAGCGATAAAGCTGAGTATCGGCATAAGAAAAAATGCGTCCCTGTAATAACTTATCCTCTGATGGTTCAATACCTGGAATTAAGTTTGAAGGTGCAAAAGCGGCCTGTTCTGTTTCTTGAAAGAAATTGCTTGGAACACGATTTAACGTCATGGTCCCCACTTTGGTTTCTGGCACATCAAGCCACATTTTTGTTGCATCTAGCGGGTTATAATCAAATTTATCCAAGTCTTCTGGACGCAACACTTTTACCATCAGATCCCATTTGGGAAAATTGCCGTTATTTATCTCGCTATAAAGATCATCGGTAAGGTGGTTAAAATTCTGTCCTTGTACTTTTATCACTTCGTCAGGCCGTAATCCCTCAACTCCTTGCTGACTTTTCCAGTGAAACTTAACGTATTTAACCTGATGCTCATCGTTAATGAACTTATATGCATGCACACCCCAACCATCCATTTTTCTATAACTTGCTGGAGTGCCTAAATTGGTATAAACCCAAGTCAACATATTGGTTGCTGTTGCTTCATGACTAAAGAAATCAAAAAAGCGATTCGGATCTTGAAGATTTGTAATTGGAGATGGTTTAAGAGAATGCACCATATCAGGGAATTTGATCGCATCTCGAATAAAGAACACAGGTAGGTTATTACCAACGAGATCCCAATTCCCCTGTTCGGAATAGAAACGTGTAGCGAAGCCACGAGGATCACGTAGTGTTTCAGGAGATCCTTTTGAGTGAATAACGGTTGAGAACCGCACAAATACCGGAGTGACTTTGCCCTCTTCGGCAAAGGGAGCTGCCTGAGTTAATTGACTCCAGTCACCACTAGCAATGAACTCTCCATGAACACCAGTGCCTCTAGCGTGAACAACGCGCTCTGGGATCCGCTCTCGAGCAAATCTTTGTAGCTTTTGTATTAACTGCACATCTTGCAACAATACACTGCCATTGCTACCCGCTGTAATTGAATTTTGATTGTCTCCAACAGGCGCACCGTTATCACGAGTTAAAGTTTCGGCCTGAGCATTGACCATAATCAACGACAAAGATAATGCGAAACTTGCCTTTTTTACTATTTCCATGAGTATTCCATTAATTAACAAAGTGCGCTCTTTCTGCCTGAAAACAGTCTGAGTGATATTGCTAATTAAAAGAAGCGACCTTTATCGATTGGATATATCGCAAAAACCTATCAACTTGATATAAATAATCAGAATCAAGTAAAAAAGCAGATAAATAATCCGAAATAGTCATCAGTAAATCGATGGCAAAGAAACAAATAAACTCCAAGTTTTCATATCTCAGGCTAACCGGTGCTATTAGTTACTTGTGATAAAGTTAAAGCTTCCGTAGATTAATCTTGAGATGGATAACCCTTTTTAAACTGAATTACGTTATTAACGCTATAAGCATTAATAAATACAGTTAAAGACAGCAATGGAGTCGCCAATGAGCCAGATTAATTGTTCAATACAGCATAAAATCACCGCATTAATAGCGGGAGCCTTGCTCCTGTCTGCTTGTAATCCAGCAGCAGACAAAGCACCACCAGCAACTCAACTGGCAAATCCAGCCTCAACCTATTGCGTATCATTAGGCGGCAAAGTCGAAATTGAAAAACAGACTGACGGTGAAGTTGGCTACTGCGTACTGCCGAATGGTGAGCGTATTGAGGAATGGAGCTTATACCGTAAAGACCATCCGCAAAAATCTGCTAGTAGCAATACCGATGAACTAATTAAGCCTCAAGTTGGCAAACCTAACCCGGCAACAGAAAACTGCATTGCCCAAGGGGGAAAAGTCGATTTAGCCACAGCAATTTGCACGCTAACGACAGGGGAGCAAATTGACCAGTGGGCGCTATATCGTCGAGATAATAAGCTTACTGATTAACACAATACATGACTACAGAGCCGCAATTAATCTAGCGCTGTAGTCATTTGTTTTGCAGCTCAGCCACTAAAACCAGTGCCAACTTTCTACTTTGTCTTAAGCTAAATATGCTTACTTTAAATGGACTAACTCTCTGAGCTGGCTGTAGCCATCAACAAACCTCTTTCAACCCAAATAGCAATGTCCACGCCCCTTACCACGAGTTGAATAGGTGTTTCGCCATTATCGATATTTGGCAATTTACCGTATCTAGCTGAGTCATACTGCACTTGGTATAAAGTGACTAACTGATTGTTATCATTAAATCTAATCTGCGCAGCTGTCAGCCCTAGTATCGAGCAATAACGCCCACCAAGCATCTGACTTGTCGAATTTATTTGCTGCGAATTAACCAGAGTAAAATCGAGCTCAGTAAAGTAATTTCTCAGTAAGGATAATTGAGCAGCTTGGATCTCCAAAGGTTTCATTTTGATATGATTTGTAGCCACTTCCTCTGCTATTTTGTTGGCCATATTATTAGTTACGCCATTACCACTTATTTGAGACTCAGCATTCACAAAGCTGTGCTGCCAATTAAGTCCCAAGGAGGTGTTAAGTACAATGGCTAATAATGCACACCCAGTAAGCGCCAACATAACAGCAACTAACGACTTAACTCTTTTACCATGACCAACAAGTACAGTTTTATCTGCTGCCGTTGAAGATAGTTCTGAAGCAAGCGCTGTATTTGCATCTGGATTTACCCCATACAGCTCTGATTTAGCCGTTGCATGCTCTTTACTAAGAGCCTCTAACACAGGCTGTTTATTTTCAAAAAGCGCGCTAATTTTAGAAAACCCCTCACTAGTTAAGTTTTTGCTTTCGATATGTTCTTTCACTAGGGATTTAAAACCCGTTGTTTGATTGCTCACGGTCATTACCCCCTTATGTGTTGCCTAGCACGATCTGATGCCATTAACTGCGCAGCCTTAAGTTTGACCCTGTGTAAGCGCGACAAAATTGTGCCTCTCGGTTGCTCTAAATCAATAGCGATTTCAGCTGCGCTATAACCTTCAATCGCCCATAAGTAGAGCACCTCTCTTTCTGCCGCATTAAGTTGCTCGAACAGATACTCAACCAGATTATGTTGGATCTCTATCTCCTCTAAGCAAGACTCGCCTAACAGTGCGGGGGCATTTTCTTCTAAAGGTTCAAAATCGACTAAATTATTGCGCCGGCAGTTATCAATAAATTGATTGCGAATAATTTTACGTATGTATGCACCAATATATTCTGGCGTAGCGGAGCTGGTTAACCATCGTTCAATTGCTGATTGCAATAGGTCTTCAGCTTGAGAGGTATTAGCGGTCAAACAGTAGCAATATCGGTACAAACTTTGTAGTAACGCCTTATCCATCTTCAGTCACATCATCTAACGGCTGCAAGCTAAAACCACATAGCCATTGTCGCTCGATTAGCTCTGTTAGCAGATTAAGGTCGACCTCTGATGCAGTTAATTGTGCCAAAGTCTGCTGCGAGGCAATGGCTTGCAATAATTGCATTTGTTTAGGCTCAACACTGCAAACCTTACTGTGATATTGCTGCCGATATATAACTAAATGCCGGAGTTTATCTTGCTGCTTTTTGTCTGCCACTCGGTTTGAATTTGATGAAGCTGAATCTTGCTCGACCTGACCATGATTAAGCCTATGAGGCTGGTATTTTTTCCAAACTTTGTCGACAGGAAACTCACAACTCATCAAGCTCACCGCAGGAGATAAAAGTAATATTGCTTGCTGCTGCGCTGCGTCAGGTAAGCTTGCTAACTGGGCAAACTCATTATGATTTACCATAAAGCTGTCACAATCCATAGCGTAATAGCTTTGGTTTATCAGCCACTCCATTTGCGCTAACTCCCCCAGATAAGCCAAATCTTTAAAGGCATTATGATCAACTATTTCTCGCGCTAACCAAGCAGGGAAGTTTTGTCCGTAACGATTGAGGTTCAACTCATGCAGCGGATATCGCAAAATATAACGCTTAACTAACTGACTAAAACAGAGCTCCCCCACGACTATGTGACAAACAGGAAAGGCTTGTTGCAGTGCATTTAGCTGGGCCTGAAAGGCATTGTTTTGGTAAATATGAAATCTACCCTTTTGCTCATTAGCGACTAAATCGAGCAATGATGCGTCATTTTGTTGTTGCGCTAATGCATTCACAAATGCTGATTGCCACTGTGCTAAGCGCATTGTTCTGCACCTTGCAGATTATCTTGCTCATTAACCTTAGTCTGTAAAATATCTGCAGCTAATTGGCGCTCTTGCAAAAGCCTAGGCAAGCTTGGTAAGTCACTATCCCATTCAATCATGCTGGGGATCGCACCGTGTTTTTCAATAAAAGTGCTAAATGCCGACCACACTTGAGGATCAACCGGATGGTTGTGAGCATCCAGCAAGTATTCTCCCTTATCTTCAAAGCCAGCTAAATGGATCTGTTTAACCCTCTCTACCGGTATTGCATCAATAAATGCCTGCATCGACTGACCTAAGTTGACACTCGTGACAAAAGCATTATTAATATCCAGCAATAAGTAACAATCAGCCTCTTTGGCAACCGCGGCAATAAACTCACCTTCACTCAGCTCGTTATGGCGGCAACTCATGTAGGTAGAGACATTCTCCAGCAAGATCCGCTCACCTAAAAAGTCTTGAGTTTGTTTAATTCTCTGACTGATGTGCATCACCGCCTCTTGGGTATAAGGCAAAGGTAAAAGGTCTGCGACTTTAAAGTCGGCATCACCAGAAAAGCTAGCGTGCTCTGAATACCAGTGAGCGCCAGTTTGCTGTTTAAGGTTTTTAATTTGAGTTAAATAGTCAAAATCGAGGGCGTTGGGGCCACCAAGTGATAAACCAACAGAATGCAGCACCACAGGGCAGCGTTCACTAATAGCTTGAAGCAGATACTTATTGAGTCCACCAGCAGCCATCCAGTTATCAGCCAAGATCTCAAGCCAAGGGATAACTAAAGTTTCGTCAGCGAGGAGCTGCTGAGCATGAGGAATGCGCAGACCTATGCCCGCGCCAGATATGACGGATACCGGCATTAGCCTTTAGCCGGTTTAACCGCTTTAACTTCACCACCAGTAATTTTGTCACAAGTGCCTGCTGGTACATACACCCACTCTGTTGGCATATTGTCTTCTTTAGCTTGGCCTGCACAACCATGGCTACCGTCTAATGCGCCGCAATCATTAGCGCCTGCTTTGGCGATACCGGCACATTTCTCCCACTCTTTGGGCTGTTCTGGCACAGCTTGAGCAGCCATGGAAATACTTGCAGCGAGGATGCCTGCTACTGTGGCACCAACTGCCGTTTTAGTTGATTTCATGTTGTAGATCCCTTTTGATGGATAAGATGTTCAATAGCTGTAACGAGTGAACTGAGCTATTGATTGCATATCGGTCAAAAGTAATTTTAGTCCAACATAGAATTATCGGGGGCAAGTACCACTTTCACAGCGCTGTTTACCTGTGAGTAAATAAGAAATACGGTAGCGATGTTTAGCAAAAAATCGGTAGCCTAGGTCTGCAGCAGGCTTAACAAGTGGACAGCGCAATAAGGCTACCCAACGGGCTTTGCCTACTGCAGCCCATGCTTCATAAGTGACATCTAGCCCTTTAATTAACGTGCCATCTGCCAGCTCACCATGCAAAATTTTGTTGGCGTAGGCAAAATCAATATAAGGGAATTTTTCCTCAAACCCCTCTTGATTCAAGTCTTGGAGCTCTACATTGCCATCAACATCAAGCGCTTTTATTTGCTGCATTTCAGCAGCGCACAGCGGACACAATGAATCATAGAATATTCGTAATTTCATCTTAATCCTCCTGTTGCCAGGTGCAACAACATCATTAGGTGGGTTAACAAAGCAACAAATGTTAGGCGCACACGCATTTGTCTGTAACTGGTGTTATTCGGTAAGTTCTGACAACTTTTTTCAACGCCCAGCAAACTAAAGTAGCCAAATGCAAGTGCAATCAAACCAACTGCCGGCATAGATATAAGCAATGAAACCCAAGCCAGTAAGGCGTACAGGTTACTCAAGATAAGCAGGTTGGCCACGTTATCAACAGAATAGAGAGACAGCACCCTGCCCCACAATGTGCCCGCTAGAAAACTCAAAATAATTGCGCTGTAACTAATAAATGCTTGAACAGGTTCAAGCCAGGGTAATGACCACCCCGTCCAGATCATCAGTGTGGTGATGATAAATGGCAGTAACCCTGCGTATCCAAGCCATGTCCATATTTGTTGAGTACTTTTCATTGCCGTCCGCTCAGTAAAAACTGTGACTATATTTACGGCAATAACAGCAATTTGGATCTTTAAAACTGGCAATAATATTCACTCAGATGATCTAAATTACTGAATTTCGCGTACTCTGGCCTATAGTTAAATGAAAAGGACTGCCTATGCCAACTAGTAACGCGATTATCAAAATAACCAATTTACGCCTACGAACTTATATTGGCTTCAACCAAGAAGAACGTGAAAAAATGCAAGACGTGGTGATAAACATTGAGATCCATTACCCAGCGCAACATGCAATCAGCGAAGACAACGTTGAAGAAGCGCTTAACTATAAGAGGATCACCAAAGCGGTGATCAAACACGTTGAAGCAGGACGCTTCTTGTTACTAGAAAAATTAGTGTCAGACGTACTCGATATTAGCCGCGACCATAGTTGGGTGCAGTTTGCTCGAGTCACAATTGACAAGCCTCACGCATTACGATTTGCAGATTCAGTATCGCTAACGCTGGAATATCAGCGTGACTAGCATTACGCAACTTACTAAAGCGATTTACCGCCTCGTTAGGAGTTGATTATGGACTTATCACCCGCAGAACAAGTTAAAAACGCTCTTATTGCTCAAGGGCTGGAAACGCCACTTGTGGATTCGGATATGAGCGCCGAACAAAAATATACTCGCATTAAAGGTCTTATGACTGAAGTCGTATCAACACTGGGGCTCGATCTCAGCGATGACAGTCTATGCGAAACACCGCACCGCATAGCAAAAATGTACGTTAACGAAATTTTTGCCGGCCTAGACTATGCAAACTTTCCCAAAATAGCCCAAATTGACAATAAAATGGGCGTGGATGAAATGGTAAAGATTAGCGATATCAGTGTAGTGAGCACCTGTGAGCACCACTTCATTACCATCGATGGTCTGGCAAAGGTGGCGTATATACCTAAGCAAACCATTATTGGCCTATCGAAAATTAATCGTTTAGTGCGCTTCTTTGCCCAACGTCCTCAAGTACAAGAGCGCTTAACCAAACAGGTATTGGTTGCCCTACAAACCTTACTTGGTACCGAAGACGTTGCCGTGAGCATAGATGCGACCCATTACTGCGTTAAATCACGAGGGGTTATGGATACTCAGTCGCAAACTCAAACAACGGCGCTAGGGGGGGCATTTAAGGCAAACTCAGCGACCCGAATAGAGTTTCTCCGATAACAACGAGTACCAATAGGATGACAATGAGCAAAACGATTCTTATCACAGGAGTGGGTAAGCGTGTGGGGTTTTATCTCGCGCAGCACTTAAGCCAAGAAGGCTATCAAGTCGTAGGGACTTATCGCACTCCTAGACCTGAGCTGCAACAACTAGAAGCCCTTGGTGTACAACTGTTGCAATGCGACTTTTACGATATTCAGCAAACTAAACGGCTCATCGCAGAGCTGGTCGAAAGCTATTCAAGTTTAAGAGGTATTATTCACAATGCCTCTGACTGGCTACCTGACAACGATAGCGCTTGCGCAATTTCGACTATAGAAAAAATGATGCGCATCCATGCCAGTACTCCTTATGCTCTCAACCTTGCGTTAGCACCACTGTTACAAAGCAATCCACTGCAGTTTGGCGATATCATCCATATTACAGATTATGTGGTCGACAAAGGCAGTAAAAAGCATGCCGCCTACGCCGCCAGCAAAGCTGCACTCCAAAACCTAACACTTTCGTTTGCAGCCAAATACGCCCCAAAAATCAAGGTTAATAGCATCGCCCCAGCAATGTTGATGTTTAATCCAGATGACGATGATAACTACAAAGCAAAGGCGCTAAATAAAGCACTTATCAAGCAAGAAGGCGGTGAAGTAGAAGCATTACGAGCAGTAAAATACTTGCTCGACAGTGGCTACACCACAGGGCAAACCCTAAAAATTGATGGCGGTAGGCATTTAGTTTAACCACTTTAACAGTTAAAGAAGCCGCCTTTTGAAGAAGGTAGCTTAGAACGGAAAGCAAAAAGGCACGCATAGCGTGCCTTTTCTGTAGTGATATACAGGCTAAAGAATAAAACCAATATAACCCTGCAAAACAATCAAATTAACGATATCAATAAAGAAAGCACCTACAATTGGCACAACCATAAAGGCTTGCGGTGACGGGCCGTTACGCGAAACTAACGCTCCCATGTTCATCACGGCAGTAGGGGTTGCTCCCATACCAAAACCACAATGGCCACCGGCCATAACCGCGGCGTCATAGTTCGACCCCATCACTCTAAACGTCACAAAGTACGCAAAACAGCCAAGCACTACAGTTTGCACCATCAATATGATGAGCAATGGGATGGCTAAATCAAAGATTTCCCACAACTTTAAGCTCATTAGCGCCATAGCTAAAAATAGCGACAAAGCCACAGTGCCTAAGATATCCACACACTCGTTATTCATCTTGTAGCCGCGAGTCATCTCGGTGAGGTTGGTTATCACCACTCCCAAAAATAATGCGTAAACAAAGTCAGGCATCTTTAGCCAGCTAATATCAAAACTCGCCACTAAATGACCCACCCAACGTGCACCGGCAACACACAGCATGATAATAAACAAAGTCTCTAAAACGCTTTTAGCGGTAACATTGTCTTCTTCTAACTGATCATAGGTCACTAAATCTGGGTGGTCTTTATGGTGGTTACCACCAATGCCATATGAAGACTCCAGCTTATGCTTATCAATCAATCGCTGTGCCACAGGGCCACCGATTATGCCGCCCATGACCAAACCAAAAGTAGCCGCAGCCATAGCGAACTCAAGAGTGTTCATATTGTAGTGATCGGCAAATGTCTGCGACCAAGCAGCACCAGTACCGTGCCCACCAGAAAGTGTAATTGAGCCAGCAACAAGCCCCATTAAGGGTTCAAGCCCTAACGCTGTGGCTAAGCTAACGCCAACGGCGTTCTGCAAAATGATGTAAATTGACGCAATACCGAGAAAAATAAATACCTTTTTTCCGCCTCGAGCCAGTAATTTGTAGCTGGCAGCTAGGCCTACGGTACTGAAAAACATCAGCATAAGCGTATTTTGCATCGGCAGTGAAAACGCTAAAGTAATATTCTGAAAATGAAGCACAGTGATAACTGCTGCGACGACCAGACCACCAATAATCGGCTCTGGGATATTGTACTTTTTGAAAAAAGGAACGTGACGATTGACTGTGTGGCCTATAAACAATACCAAGATGGCGACCAAAAACGATTCTAGTTCTCCGATTGAATATACAGTATTCATGAAACTCCTATCCGTTAGGTTTTGCAGTAAACAACCTACAAAACCAAAATTAGCCGGCTATTCTGGCATATTCATTAGGGTAAATAATATTAGCCGTAGCGGAATTATGGCATCTGGATCATGAAAAGTGGCTTTTTGCGCAATAAAGAAGCTATTCGCCGTCTATTTGTGCAGAGTTTTCTGCTTCTAAAGCCTCCAACCGCGCTCTTTCTGCCTTAGAAATGTACTTAGGCTTGTTGCTATTTTGCAGTTTAGCATTGGCTTTTTTAAGCTTGCTCATGTGTTTTAAAGTGATTTTTTTGGTGCGGTTCATGCTATTTAAGAATCGATAATTAACTAAATTCAATTATAAACTAAAACCTGTTCCAGTATGAAAAAACCATCCATAAGTAAAGCTGCAAAATGACTTTACCAACCAAAAAGAGTAATATGTAAGGATTAATTCGTTACCTAAAATGACTTTTTATGAAAAGACTTATCGTAGATCTAGACGGCACACTGACGATGGCTGATACCAATAATTATGCTGAAGTCACCCCACGCCAAGACGTCATTGATAGGCTCAAAGAATATCAATCTAAAGGTTTTGAAATTGTCATATCGACAGCACGTAATATGCGTACTTTTGAAGGGAATGTAGGCAAAATCAATATCCATACCTTACCGATTATCACAGCTTGGCTAGATAAACATAATGTTCCCTATGATGAAATCTTAGTAGGTAAGCCTTGGTGCGGCCACGAAGGTTTTTATATCGACGATAGAGCAATTCGTCCATCAGAGTTTGCCAAGTTAACTCAAGAAGAAATTGAGCAGCTTATCGAAGTAGATAAAATATGTATTTAATTACCTCTGCGGCTTTAGTCGCCACAGAACTGCAGTCAGAATTTGGCCCACTACCGCCTTGCTTTTTGCCGGTGGGCAATAAACGCTTATTCCATCATCAGTTAGCCTTAATTCCTCAAGGTGAGCGGGTTGTATTAACCTTGCCAGAAGGGTTCTCCCCTAGCCCATACGATCTTGATGCCCTCAATAATAGCCATGTTGAGCTGCTATATTTGCCACCCCATCTCAGCTTAGGGCAATCCATTGTTTATGCTTTAAACCTACTGGAATTTGAAAGTAACGAACCTTTATTTATCTTACATGGTGATACACTGTTTGATCAGTTGTCTTCAGAAGTAGATCAGCTTGGGCTAAGCCAAGTTGAAGATAATTATGATTGGGCAGAATACAATCCCAATACAGCCAAACTGAGTAGCTTCTCGCGCGAGCAACCACCAAGCAGCGAGTTAATCTCAAATGGCTTTTTTAGTTTTTCTGCACCAAAAGCGCTAGTACGCCATATCATTAAACAAAACTGGGACTTTATTCAGGGCCTCAATGCTTACATCCAAGATAAAGGCATGGCACCGCATATTTACCAAAATTGGTACGACTTTGGACATAGTCACACCTACTACCAATCAAAATCGCGCATGACAACCCAACGTGCATTTAATGAAATGTGCATTGCTGGGCAAGTTGTCACCAAAACCAGTTACAAAAAAAGTAAGCTATCTGCAGAGGCTAACTGGTATCAAACCATTCCTGGCTCGCTGCGCTGCTATACCCCACAACTATTATCGACAATAGATGCTGAAAGCAGTTTTAGTTACAGCATTGAATATTTACACCTAACCGCATTGAATGAGCTTTACGTATTCAGTCATTTACCTGCTTTTTCATGGCGTAAAATCTTAAAAAGCTGCTGCCAGTTTCTTAAACATGCAAGTGAATTTACCGACAAAGATAAATCAAGCTTAGACGCGCTTTTTGCTACTAAGACCATGCAACGTTTAGCTGACTACTCAACGGATGCAGCAGTGGATATTCATCAGCCTTTAACCGTTAATGGTAAATTGCAGCCTAGCTTGCTGCAGCTTGCTAAACTCAGCCTTGATTTTTTACCCGCTGATACGCAAAAAATGAATATTCTTCACGGGGACTTTTGCTTCAGCAATATTCTGTACGACTTTAGAACATGCAATATTAAAGTCATCGATCCAAGGGGAATTGATGCACAGGATAACGTTACCACCTATGGCAATACTGCCTATGATATTGCCAAGCTCGCACACTCTGTTATTGGCCTCTATGACTCTATCATAGCGGGGTACTTTGACTGCAGCCTAGATAAACAGACATTAAACTTTGCTATTGCATCAGACGCTAGGCAACAGCAAATCATTGCGGACTTTATCAAGCTTATCCATGAAGAGTTTTCAATAACCGAAAATCAACTCTACGCGATGCAAATCCAACTATTTTTATCAATGTTGCCACTTCATAGTGACAGGCCTGAACGCCAACTCGGCTTTATCGGCAATGCTTACCGCTTATTTGATAAGATAAAATTAAACACAGGAAGTCTCTAATGATAGTGATCCCAATGGCGGGTTTAAGTTCGCGTTTTTTTAAAGCTGGTTATACAGAGCCTAAATACATGCTTCCTGCACTCGGCATCCCCTTATTCGATCATGCCGTTTTAAGCTTCAAGACTTACTTTGAAACCACTAAATTTATTTTTATAGTGCGTAGTGACTACAACACTCCGCAATTTGTCGAGTCTCGCTGCCAAATATTAGGCATTCAAGACTATCAAATTGTTACGTTAGAAGCAGATACTCGAGGCCAAGCAGAAACGGTTTACCTTGGTATTAAAGATTGTGATGACGCTGTTCCAATTACGATATTTAACATTGATACATTCCGACCTAACTTTGCTCTGCCCAATGTTGCAGACGAAGGTGACGGCTATCTTGAAGTGTTTAAGGGAGAAGGCAGTAATTGGTCCTACGCTAAGCCTAAATCAGCCAACAGCAATCAAGTAATAGCAACCGCTGAAAAAAATCCAATATCAGATCTCTGCAGTACAGGGCTTTATCACTTTGCTCAAGCAGGAGACTTTAAGCGAGTTTTTCAATTAGAAGCAGCAAAACCTATTTCTGAATGGCAAAAACAAGAGCTATATATCGCGCCGTTGTATAACTATTTAATTGAAGAAGGTAAGGATATTCGCTACCACTTAATAGCGCGTGATGAAGTGGTATTTTGTGGAGTGCCTCAAGAGTATTTAGACTTCATAAAATAAACACTAAAGCAGCCAATAAAACAAAGCTAACTACTGGATTAAAAATAATCTGCAGCGACTAAGTCACAATATATGAATATAGATTTTAAAGATATCAGCGTCGTTATTCAGGGGCCCGTCCAAGCTTATCAAGGGCGTTCACAGGAATCCGGTATAACCCACAAATGTATATCGAGCATCCGTAAGTATTTACCGGGAGCGACGATTATTTTATCAACTTGGGAAGGTCAAGATTGCAGTGGGCTAGAACCTGACACTCTCTTATTAAATAAAGATCCTGGCGCAACAATAACTTCATATAACGCCAAAGGTGAACCAGGAAAGCTCAACTTTAATCGTCAAATAGTATCAAGCGCAGAAGGTTTAAAGCAGGTAAAAACTGCTTACGCAGTGAAAATTCGCTCTGACAACTTCTTAACTGGCAATGATTTCGTCACAGCCCTACAAGCTTTTCCTGCTCGTGACAATGCAAGCAAGCTATTTACACAGCGAGTTGTCACTAACACCAGTTACTTTCGCCGTTACGCTGACGGTCAAAAAATTGTAATGTTACCAAGTGACTTCTTTCATTTTGGTTTAACTGAAGATTTACTTAAAATCTGGGATCTGCCGCTTTTTGCTGATTTAGAATTTAACCCGGATCTAATGGGGCAACCACAATATCGTGGCGCCCCCAAAATAAGCCCTCATGCAGAGCAAGTTTATTGTAATGCTTGGTTAATGAGGCTTGATAGCAAGGTCCCCTATTTAGAACACCGTCATCAAAGTACACCTGAATTACTTGCTTATTGGGAACGGTTTATCGCCTCAAACCTAGTCGTGTTAGAACCTGAACAAATTGGACTCGGGCTAATTGAGAGGTTTATTCCAAAGAGTAAACGCCCTAATGAAATTAGCCATTTGGACTGGCTAATGCTCTACAAGCAATACTGTGATTCGAATGCAGCTGTTTCACAATTTGAGATATTTAAAACGATTGGCTGGAAAAGAATAATCAAATTACCATTTAGCCACTTGAAATATAAGATAAAAAATCGATAACAATATAAAATGCACATTAATGTTGAGCGAATGCTTAACATTAATGTGCTTAGATTTGAAGCAAGTTTATGCGAGTAAACGCGACAACTCTTTTATCGCTATTGTCAGGCCACTAGGCTCATGGTTAAAGCTTGAAATAGAACTATTTGTTGATGCAATCGCATCAAATGTGATCGTCGAAATACTCTCATCCAGTGCACAAGGAAAAATGAAATCAAGCTGTTCACATACTTGAATACGCTTTGGCTGGTCCTTCGAAACAGCAATGGCTACAGTCGGTTTGTTCAAACTCACAGCTTGAAGCAAGGTATCACCGCCACCTAATACCGCAACTTTAGCCCCATCAAGTAAACAAATAAAATCTCTATTCTCCAAAGTCTTAATGGCGACGACAGCATCTGATTTGGGTAATGTTTTTGGATAGTTAGGCCCAAAAACCATAACACACTTCAACCCCGTTTTCGTCGCGAGCTTTTCAGCTTCGCGCCAAAAAATATCTGCCGCTAACCCTGACTCTGCTTGGTGACCACCAGAACCAGCATTAAACAAAATGTAACCATGTTCCTCTAAAGCGTATGACTCTATTAGTGCAGCCTTTCTCTTTGGTTCTGGAGCGGCAAAAACACTCCCTATAAAAACAGGCTCATTGCAACCTATCAATTCCAACTTTTTTCTCTCGAACCAATTGATCGGTCCGATAACAAACTCTGGTTGAGCAACCCAATGACTATCTGTCACTCTTGCTCGGCTAATTTTCATGCCGCGCGCTCTTTTCCGCTTATGCTGGCTAATAAAGATTACTTTTGCACCGAGCGATTTAGCATGTTTCATTTGAACTTGACGCCCTGAAGCATCAAAAATAACCGCATCGGGCTGTAACTCACTTATTAGTCCATTAACCTCTTTGACTAGTTTTGTCGGCGTATCTTTCAATATATGAGTAAAATAGGGGCACTCTTTCGCATAGAAAGCCTCCTGACTAATTGCAAACTGTATGATTGCATTAGGCCATTTTTCCATAACAGCATCAGCAATAATGAGAGAGCGCATGTACTCCCCACATCCTTCAGCTGAGGATACGGGGAGAAACAAAAGCTTAGGCGCAAATACATCCATTAAAACACCCTTTTAATACAACATTCCCAGATATCAACCATCATTTCTGATTAATTAAATCTAAATAAGACAAACAGACCTGATGAGCATCAACCCTTTCCAATAAATCAACTTGCTTTATTTCCGGATAACTCTTCAAAGCTTCATCGATTTTTAACGCCAAACGTTGTGGATCCCTTCGTGGAACGAGGAACTGCGCTAAATCACCAGTCAAGATCTCTTTAGGGCCGTGCTCACAGTCAGTACTCACTATAGGGGTGTTACATACGAGAGATTCAATTAATACCGTAGGCAAGCCCTCATAATCTGAGCTGAGCACCATCAATTTGGCCGCCTTTATCCATGGATAGGGGTTTTGCTGAAACCCTGGCAAAATAATCCGATCCAGCACACCATGCTTCTTAGCAATCTTTCTAGCTTTTTTGGCATTATTACAAAGTAACACTATCGGTAAATCATGCTCCATCTGCTTAATCGCTTTAAAGAGCACGTCATGTCGCTTCGGCTTGGCAAACCTACCAACATGGATCAGAAAATCTCCCGCAGGCAGTCCCGTCACTTCCTCCAACGATTGTTGCTTAATCCTTTCTATTTCAAAAGGGTTATAGATTGTTGTGATAGAAGCAGGAACAATACGCCCCACCCTTTCAATCTCTTCTTTGATCCCCTCTGATACGGTAATCAAATGTTTACCATTAAGCGCCATCTTAGCTCGCAACATTTTGAAATAAGCGATAGGGCCTAACTTCTTAGTTCGCTTTAAAGGCTCTTCAATCGATGAGTGAACTACAAAATATAGAGGACTTACTTTTGAATGAGATAACAATAAATTGGTCTTATCCAAGTTTGAAATGAACAATTCGAACTTGCCAACATCTTGCTCCAATGCTTCAATCCAACAATCTAAACGTCGAGCATCACGTTTCGTGTTCCAAAAGCTGCCTAGATGCTTATCCTTCTTTTTATCAAAGCAAAAATGCACTGGAATATCGTTTTCAATATGATGCTCGCAATGGTCAAATAACACTAAAAGGTGCGGCTCATGCCCCTGTTTAACTAACTCATTAGCTAACGTGAGCATAACCTTTTCAGCTCCACCGCCAGCTAAACTATCAATGACGATTGCAATCCGTCTTTTAGGCATCTATTTGTCCTCCAATAAACGGGCAATGTCGGCAATACAAACTTCCAACCCATTAACACTCTTCATCTGCTTAGTTTTATCACGCAAGTCAGCCAAAGTTTCTGGCACAAGTAATTCCTGCACTCCTTTGCACATAGACTCGAAATTTAACTCAGCAGACTTAATAACATCACGCGCTATACAAGCATTAACTCTAGAAGGCTGATCTTTAGCCACCACGACAGCCAAGGTCGGAACATTCATTGCTATAGCCTGTAATAATGTACCACCGCCGCTTAGAACCGCAGCCTTGGCAGCACTGACTAAATTAATAAAATCCGCATTATCTAAAGAACGAATGCAAACTACGCCCTCAATGGTTGGTAGGTCATTCGGGTAGTTTGCACCAAAAACAACAACAGGCTTAAGCTGGTTTTTTATATGTACTGCCACATCTGCAAATAAATCTGCAGCATTGCCTTGGCTATATTTATGTCCGCCAGAACCAGCACTAAATAAAATAAAAGGCTCATCAGCTAAACCATATTTATTTAATATATTTAACTTATTAGCATTATCTGGATGAGAAAATATCGGACCGGTGACAATTGGTTGTGGTCGATTAATCAGCTTTAACTTTAGTCGTTCAAATATAGATAATGGTGCAATTGCAAACTCTGGCTGTACAACCCAATGACTATGAGTAACTAAACTGCGACCAATCTTCAATCCTCGAGTACGTTTCTTTTTATGTTGGCTAATAAATACAACTTTAGCCCCTGATTTATAAGCGTGCTTGAGCTGCGACTTTCTCCCTGATGCATCAAAAATGACCATATCGGGTTTCAAATCAGAAATAATATTATTGACTGCTTTAACCTGCTTTGTCGGAGAATCTTGCAGTATATGGGTATGAAAAGGACAGGAATCCACATAAGGCGCGTGTTTACTTAATGCAAAATGAATTTCTGCGTTAGGCCACTGCTTTTGAACACCATTTGCAATTATCATTGACCGCATATACTCACCAATACCTTTTTCACAAGATACTGGAATAAAAAGAAAAACTGGTGCAGATGGCATATCATCAACTCTCTTTCAAAATCGAACCCAGCAGCCTTAACATCTAAAAGAAAACAGGCAACTACGTAAACTGTAACTTAAGACAAAATAGTCCGGTGCAGCTAAGAATGCTCACAAACTTGAGCAAACTTGGCTATCACAGCATCAACCTCAACCAGCTCCATCAGGTGCTCACCTTTGGCACGTGTGCCCCAAGGGATTTCACCTTGTTTCTGCTCGCTGATCACTTTGTCATAAACGCTAACAACTGAATCTAAACTGGTGTACGGCCCTGTTCTGCCAGGGTTTGAATGCGCGTATAGGCCAATAACTGGTGTACCTTGGGTAACGGCCATATGGGCTGGGCCAGTGTCAGGAGCAAGGACTACAGACGCTTGCTTTAAAATAGCCAGCAGTTGTAATAAGGAGGTTTTACCAACTTGGTTATCTAAGTTTGACTTCAATGCAGCTTGAATCTTCTCTGCTAGCTCTTTTTCAAGAGCTGTTGGCCCACCACATAGCATCACCCGGTAGCCTCTGGTAACCGCATAATCTGCGATAGCAGCGTAGCGCTCTGGCAACCAATTACGCTCAGCTTTACTTGCTGCGGCACAAATCACCAATACTTGGCTTTCATCAGAAATAAGCGCTTTAGCGTATTCAGTATCCTCTGCTGGTACAGGAATATTCCAGCTTGGGGTCAAATCTGTTACCCCAATCGCTTTGGCAAACCCCATAAAGCCTTCCAATACGTGCGGCGTTGCTTGCGGCTCAATAGCGTGATTAGTCACTAACCATTGACCTTCTTTAGCTCTAAAGCGATCAAAGCCAATGCGGATTTTGGCCGATATAGCTAACGATGCAATAGTCGCTCTAAGGGCAACTTGCATGTGTAGCAATACATCAAACTTACGCCCTTTAAGCGCACATTTAAGATTAAAGTAGCTACGCCAGCCTTGAGACTTATCAAAAATAACAAACTCAACACCGTCAAGATGCTTAAGTAACTGATACTCAACTTTGCCCAAAATCCAGGTAATTTTAAGCTGCGGATAACGACGTTGAATCGCCTGCACCATAGCAACGGCATGACATACGTCACCAATGGCTGACAATCTTAAAAGACACAGTGATTTAGCATCGCTTAAGTCTAAGCAATTAGAATTTGGGGCTTGATTACTGTCAGAGGTAGATAAGCTCATAGTGCTCGAAGGTTATTTGGCGCAATTTACCGATCTTAATGTAGAATGGCTGCAGGTGCTACGGTTTAGCTTACAATTCTATCTATGAAGTTTAAAAAAACATCTCAAGGCAGTATCGCTTTTTGCGACCACACTCCAAAACAGATCGAGCCTAACTGGTTTGGCGCTGAGTTTTGGCGCGAAAAATCAGCCATAACTGGTTCATCAAAAGGCCGTTACACCACATGGTTTGTTGATGCCGGAATTGTTGATGATGAGCAAAATCAGTGGGTGTTACGCCATTATTACCGTGGCGGCCTAATCGCCAAACTTAGTCGTGATTTGTATCTGTTTAGCGGCTTACAAAAAACCCGCGCTGTCGCTGAACTTGCCCTACTAGATAACCTTTATAAACAAGGCTTTGCGGTTCCTAAGCCGATTGCAGCTAATGTAGAACGTTCAGGAATATTTTACCGAGCAGACCTTATTATTGAACGAGTTGCAGGTGCTGAAGACTTAGTTGCCCGATTAAGCAAAACCTCTATGGCTGAGTCACAATGGCAAGCTCTTGGTGAAGCAATTGCAGAGTTTCATAATTACGGTGTGTATCACGCCGATCTCAACGCCAAAAATATTCTCATCACTGAAAACAAGTTCTATTTAATCGACTTTGACCGCGGTGAACTCAGAAAAGTGAATACTCAGTGGCAACAAGCCAATATGAGTAGATTATTGCGCTCATTTAAAAAAGAGCTATCAATATTGCCTAGCCTTAACTTCAATGAAGCTAACTGGCTGCAGTTACACCAAGCTTATCAAGCCAAATTACAGAGCTAGAGCTATAGTTACAAAACAAGAACAAGGTCAGCTAAGTAGCTGACCTTTTAAATTCCTTTGCAGACTCAACAGCATCAAGCTATTCAGCTAAAGCTAGCGATTCGCCATCATAGACTCGACTACAGCCAATTGCTTAGCAAGTGAACCTCGGTTTTGTGCAACCACACTTTTAGCAGAGTTACTTGCTTGCTCATATGCCTCAGAGTTAGCAAATAGCGCAATTAAATTAGCAGCTAACGCATCCGCGTCATCAACCACAGTTAAGCCACCTGCCGACTGCAATAACTCAGAAATTTCGATAAAGTCGCGATAATTTGGCCCCATCATGACAGGTAATCCCATCGCAGCGGGCTCCAAAGGGTTATGGCCGCCATGTACAATCAGCGAACCACCAACAAAAGCTTGATCGGCAGCACCATAAAACGTCAACAACTCGCCCATCGTATCCCCCAACACAACTTGAGTCTCGGTTGAAACCGCTGTTTGTTGGCTGCGTCTAGCAACTACTAATCCCGCATTTTTAATCGCCTCAGCAGCATTATCGAACTGTTCAGGGTGGCGCGGCACCATCACCATCAACGCTTTTGGATACTGGCTCAACAATTGTTTATGCGCGGTAATCAAGGCATCAAATTCACCGGGATGTACTGAGCCTGCCACCCACACTGGGCGCGCTTGTGCATGCCATTGCTGCCTAAGTAATGTTGCTGAATCAATACGTTGTTGATCGATATTGATATCAAACTTTAAGCTGCCGCAAACACTCACTCGCTCATGCGCGACACCTAAAGCAATAAACCGCTCAGCAGCCTGTACTGATTGCGCGGCAATAATATCAAGCTGCTGCAGCATAGGTTGAGTAAGCTTATGATTTTTTTGGTACGAGTTAGCTGATTTCTCTGACAAGCGGGCATTTGCAAGTAACACTTTAGCATCTGCTTTCTTCAAGTAATGGATTAAGTTTGGCCACAACTCTGTTTCCATAATAATGCTGTATTGAGGCGCAACCTGTTTGACAAAGCGTCGTGCACACCAAGCGAGATCAAAGGGTAAATAACAATGCTGCACTGTGTCAGCAAATGCTTTTTTTACCTCTGCAGAGCCTGTTGGGCTTGTGGTCGTAATCGTAATGCTTAGCTGTGGATGCAATTGCTGTAGCTGCTTTATCAAAGGCACCGCAGCTAAAGTCTCTCCCATAGAGACCGAATGAACAAAAATATCGGTCTGCTTTAACTTTTTCAGCCCAAAGCGCTCAGACCAGCGCCCGCGGTAATCGGGACTTTTAAAAGCGCGCACAGCCAAATAAACCAGCAGTAACGGACTAATGAGATATAGAGCTATCGAATAGAGACTACGATTCATGAAATTAGATACTTTCGAGAGTTTTACTTGAAGAATTACGCCAATGCTAACATGATAGCCGTATCTTAACGTAATAACAGTTAAGTTAACCTAGTAACAAAGTCGCACCAATGCCAAGGGTTAACTTCAATGGATCTAAATCATTTAGGACGAATATGAAAACCCGTGACAAAATCGTACAAGCCAGTTTAGAGTTGTTTAATGAACATGGCGAAAGAGCAATCACAACCAATCATATCGCTGCTCACCTAAATATTAGTCCTGGTAATCTTTATTATCACTTTCGTAATAAAGAAGACATTATCCGCTCTATCTTTAGCCTATACGAGCAACACTTAGAGTCAGGTTTTCAGCCTTATGCCGACAAAGAAGTCGATATCGATCTGCTCATAGGTTATTTCGATGCAATGTTTTACACCCTGTGGCAATTTCGCTTTATGTACGCCAACCTTGCCGACATCCTCAGTCGTGATGAGACCTTGAAGAAGCGCTATTTAACTGCACAACAAGATGTACTTTCACGTTGTACCCATGTACTTGAAAAACTGAACCAAGATGGTTTTGTTGCGATTGAAACTAATGATATCAAGCCATTAGCTGACACAATAAAAATGCTAGTGAGCTTTTGGATAAGTTACAAACTCACCCAAACTCAATCTAATATTGGCTCGATTACCAAGGAATCGCTATACGAGGGACTATTGCGGGTTATCATGCTGTTTAAGTCTTATGCGACCGAAAACTCACAAGCCACATTTTTAAGACTCGAAGATCATTACCGCTCACGAATGAGCTAATCCTCTTAACTAAAAAATGCGTATAGCAACTGCTGTGCGCATCTTCAATTCCCTCTACTTATCTTCTATATCATCAGCATTTTTTGATTAGCTTTACTAATCAAAATTTTGGCCATTCCCTAATCTAATTAATCTCTTTTTTGCTGTTGAAAAAAAGGCTGTAGAGCCGCGCCAATTAAGGTTAAAATGCCGCCACTCCAAATATCAAAATAATGCTAATTAAGGAGAATAAAGGTGCCTAAGACCTCATTCTACGACCAAATAAATCAACAGCTTGCCGACGTTAAAGCCGAAGGCCTATATAAAAGCGAACGTGTCATTGTTTCTCCTCAACAAACCGCAATTGAAGTTAATGGCGACCAAGTTATCAACTTTTGCGCCAACAACTACCTAGGTTTAGCCAATCACCCTGAACTAATTAAAGCAGCCCAAGACGGCCTAGATGCTCACGGTTTTGGCATGGCGTCGGTACGCTTTATCTGTGGTACCCAAGATATTCACAAAACCTTAGAAGCTAGCCTTAGCGAATTTTTAGGCATGGAAGACACCATTCTTTATTCTTCTTGCTTCGATGCTAACGCAGGTCTTTTTGAAACTCTATTAAGCGCAGAAGATGCAATTATTTCTGATGCACTAAACCACGCTTCTATCATCGACGGCGTGCGTTTATGTAAAGCTAAGCGTTTCCGTTATGCCAATAACGATATGGCCGATCTTGAAGCGCAATTAAAAGCTGCTAAAGAAGCCGGCGCGCGCAACATTATGATCGCCACCGACGGCGTATTCTCTATGGATGGTGTTATCGCCAACCTTAAAGGTGTGTGCGATTTAGCCGATGAATACGGCGCGTTAGTAATGGTTGATGATTCACACGCTGTAGGCTTTGTTGGCCAAGAAGGCCGCGGTACTCATGAGTATTGTGAAGTAATGGATCGTGTAGACATTATTACCGGCACATTAGGTAAAGCATTAGGCGGCGCTTCAGGTGGATTTACTTCTGGTAAAAAAGAAGTCATCGACTGGTTACGTCAGCGCTCGCGCCCTTACCTATTTTCTAACTCATTAGCACCTTCAATTGTTACTGCGTCTATTCACGTACTTGAAATGCTCAAGTCTGGCCAAGCACTGCGCGAAGCCGTTTGGGAAAACAGCCGTTATTTCCGTGAAAAAATGTCTGCTGCTGGTTTCACTTTAGGTGGCGCAGACCACGCAATTATTCCTGTAATGATTGGTGACGCTAAATTGGCTGGCGACTTTGCTAACCGTCTTTTAACTGAAAACATCTATGTGATTGGTTTCTCTTTCCCTGTGGTACCAAAAGGCCAAGCGCGTATTCGTACCCAAATGTCTGCGGCGCACAGCAAAGAGCAAATTGATAAAGCGATTGAAGCCTTTACCCGTATCGCTAAAGAAATGGGCATTATCAGCTAAAATTACACTAACTAGGGCTACTCAATATAGCCCTAGTTAAAAGACATTCAACAAGTCGCAAATGCAGACTTGTAATAGGTTAAAAGATGAAAGCACTAAGCAAATTAAAGCCTGAAGAAGGCATTTGGATGGTTGATGCGCCTAAACCAGAAGTGGGCCATAACGATCTATTAATTAAAATCCGTAAAACGGCAATTTGTGGTACTGACGTTCACATCTACAACTGGGACGAATGGTCACAGAACACTATTCCTGTGCCTATGGTTGTTGGCCATGAATATGTTGGTGAAGTGGTTGATATGGGTCAAGAAGTACGTGGTTTCAGCGTAGGTGACCGCGTATCAGGTGAAGGCCACATTACATGTGGTCACTGCCGTAACTGCCGTGGCGGCCGCACCCACTTATGCCGTAACACCTCAGGCGTTGGTGTTAACCGTGAAGGTGCATTTGCAGAGTACTTAGTTATTCCAGCATTTAATGCCTTTAAAATCCCTGACGATATCTCCGACGATTTAGCTTCAATCTTCGACCCATTTGGAAATGCGGTGCACACAGCATTGTCATTCGATTTAGTCGGCGAAGACGTATTAATCACTGGTGCAGGCCCTATCGGTATCATGGCAGCAGCTGTATGTCGTCACGTTGGTGCGCGCCACGTGGTGATCACCGATGTAAACGAATACCGCCTAGAGCTAGCCCAAAAGATGGGCGCAACTCGTGCCGTTAACGTTGCTAAAGAAAGCCTAACTGACGTAATGCAAGAGCTTGGAATGACCGAAGGCTTTGACGTCGGTTTAGAAATGTCTGGCGTACCGAGTGCATTCCACTCAATGCTAGATACTATGAACCATGGCGGCAAAATTGCCATGTTAGGTATTCCTGGTGGCGATATGGCTATTGACTGGAGCAAAGTGATCTTTAAGGGACTTATCATTAAAGGCATTTATGGCCGTGAAATGTTCGAGACCTGGTACAAGATGGCAAGCCTTATCCAATCAGGTCTAGATATCTCTCCAATCATCACTCACCATTATAATATTGATGACTTCCAGCAAGGCTTCGATGCCATGCGCTCAGGTCAATCTGGTAAAGTGATTCTAAACTGGGATTAATAGTTATTAATTCCTTATCCTAGCTGTAATGTATGTCACTGTGCATTACAGCTAAATTTATAACTCAACAACTCAAGGTCTCCTATGTCAGTCTTTCAACATCTTAGTGTTAATCAACTCATTCAGATGCAAACAGAGTCAACTGAGTTGCAAATTGTCGACATCCGCGACGCGGCAAGTTTTGAAGCCGGCCATATAGACGGTGCGTTTAACCTTAACAATGAAAACCTAGCTCATTTTATTGGTGATGCAGATATGGACTTACCATTGGTCGTTGTTTGCTATCATGGAATAAGCAGTCAAAGTGCAGCCACTTACTTAAATGAGCAAGGCTTTGATGAAGTATTTAGCCTAGACGGTGGCTATAGCGCATGGCATCAAGCTAACTTATAGATACGCAAGAGGGTAAAGTATGATTGAGATTGGCAGGCTACCTAACAGCCGAGCAGCACAGGCTCTCATCGACTACCTAAAAGGGCTAAACATTGATTGCGAACTGATGCCAACCGAACAAGGTGTGGCATTAATGATCCACGATCAACAGCATTTTGAGCAAGCTCACTTCGAATACCTGCATTTCATCAATAACCCTTTTGACGAAAAATACCTTGCAGCCTCGTGGGAAAATGGCGATACCCACACCAAGCTTGATTACGGCAGCCCAAGCTTACAACTAGTGAGTCAATTTATCACAGGTGCAGGACCGCTAACTCTGAGTGTATTTTTTATCTGTGTAACTATTTACGCGGCAATGAATCTCGGTTTTGCTAATCCTATTTTTGAGCAACTGTCATTTTTTGGCGCCATACAAGCCAACACATCGGGCGAGATCTGGCGCCTATTCACCCCGAGCCTGTTGCACTTTTCTGCCATGCACATTATTTTTAATTTGCTCTGGTGGTGGTATTTAGGGGGCAAGATAGAAAATAAACTAGGTTTTGCACCACTGTTCATCCTGCTACTCGTTGGCGGTACGCTGCCTAACGTTTTGCAGTATTTTATGGCAGGGCCTCAATTCGGCGGATTATCTGGAGTGGTTTACGCTGTAGTCGGTTACACCTGGATTATGGGATATAGGCGACCAGAATCAGGTATCGGCCTGCCCCCCGCTTACATTGGCTTTATGCTGCTATGGCTTGTACTTGGTTTTACCGATATGTTTGGCCTATCCATCGCCAATGGTGCTCACCTTGGTGGTTTACTCGTGGGAGTTATTCAAGGCTTTATCGACAGTAAAACCCGTAAGATATAGTCACTCCACACACCACTTAGCTAAAGTCTATTTATTAAAAATTAAGCCCGCAAAACGCGGGCTTACTTATAATCCAACAATGGCAATTTAGTCACGAATAACCATTAAGCCATTTGCAGCACTTTCTCCACTAACTGACTAATGCCTGAATGTGCCTCAACAATATCGCTAGCCAACATATAAGCCGGCGTACTCACCACTTTATGCTGCTCATCAACCACAATTTCATGCACGCTAGCCGCTTGATGTTGTCCACCTTGTTGCTCAAAGGCCGCCGCAGTACCTGCGTCACTACCTATTGTACCGCTTACCCCTTGGCCATATAGTTGCGGGATCATAATTGGCGAGATACAGATAAAGCCAACTGGCTTATTGTTTTCAGCAAATTGCGAGATAAAGTGCTTAACACTGGGCTCGACTTGATGCTCGGCGCCAGCAATAGCAAAATTACATAGGTTTTTAGCCGCACCAAATCCACCGGGGATAATCAGTGCATCAAATTCAGCAATATTAAGTTCATCTATAGGCTTTATCTCACCACGAGCAATTCTGGCAGACTCAACCAATACATTGCGAGACTCATGCTCTTGCACTTCGCCTGTTAGGTGATTAACAACATGCAATTGGGGGATATTCGGAGCAAAACATTGGTAGTGCGCCCCCGCTTTTTTTATCTCTAATAAGGCTAAAACTGACTCATGTAATTCGGTGCCATCGTAAACGCCACTGCCGCTGAGAAGAACTGCTACTTTTTTCATTAAAAAGCCTCTTTATATATCATATTGTTTTAACAAACCTGTAATAAACTGCTTGATCAGATTATTTATCATGCTAGGTTAGGTCATCACTTTATCAAGTGAGTGATATTTAACCAAGGAATGGAGTTGAAATACGCATAAAAATAAAAAGTCCACATAATTATTTCAAATTTCAAAAATAAAACCCACTTCACACATTTAATTTAATTAAATGTTTTTCAAGTACTTACGTAAAAGTCTTTTTCTAACCGATTTTATTCAAGATCGAGTTACACGCATTAACTCACAGAGTTATCCACAGGCTAGCAAGTAATTTTACGTGGCCGAAATTGCCCTAATATGGCATGCTAGCGCCATCATCGAATACCGATAAACGAATACTAAATTATGCCTAAAATTGCTGATAACCCTTTAATTCTTGTGGATGGTTCTTCATACCTTTACCGCGCGTACTATGCACCACCTCACTTAACGAATTCTAAAGGAGAAGCTACCGGTGCCGTATACGGCGTAATCAATATGCTTCGTAGCCTATTGAACCAATATAAGCCATCACAAATGGCGGTAGTTTTTGATGCAAAAGGCAAAACATTCCGTAATGACATGTACTCAGAGTACAAAGCTCAACGTCCACCTATGCCAGACGATTTGCGTACTCAAATTGAGCCGCTACATAAAATTATTAAAGCATTAGGTTTACCACTCGTTTGCATTCCAGGTGTTGAGGCCGACGACGTCATTGGTACCATCGCCACTCAAGCCAGTAAAGAAGGTCGCGCAGTATTAATTAGTACTGGCGATAAAGACATGGCGCAATTAGTGGATGAAAACGTCACCCTAATTAATACCATGACCAATACAATTATGGGGCCAGCCGAGGTCACAGAAAAGTTTGGCGTTGGCCCTGAGCTAATCATCGATCTGTTAGCACTACAAGGTGATAAAGCCGATAACATTCCGGGCTTACCGGGTGTCGGCGAGAAAACGGCATTAGCGATGCTAACTGGTGTTGGCGGCGTAGATAAAATTCTAGCCGCGCCAGAAAAAATGCCAGAGCTTGGTTTCCGCGGTTCTAAAACCATGCCAGCTAAAATCATTGAACATGCAGACATGCTTAAACTTAGCTACGAACTAGCAACCATCAAGCTAGATGTAGAGCTAGAACAAGATTGGCATGCGCTTTCAATCGAACCTGCTGATAAAGATGAACTGATTAAGTGCTATGGCGAGATGGAATTTAAGCGCTGGTTAGCTGAAGTGCTCGACAATAACAGTGGCGATAAAGCAACAGCTTCAGCAGCTGCAGACGATGATGCACCAGCAGCTAAGTTAGATATTGAGGTTGAATACGACACGATTGTTACGCTTGAGCAGCTAGATGCGTGGATCGCTAAGCTAGAGAAAGCTGAACTCATCGCGATTGATACTGAAACCACTAGCCTTAATTATATGGAAGCAGAGTTAGTCGGTATTTCATTTGCTGTTGAAGCAGGTAAAGCTGCTTACCTACCACTTGCACACGACTATGTTGACGCGCCAGAGCAATTAGATAAAGCGCTAGTATTTGAGAAACTACAGCCATTACTTGAAGATGAATCGATTAAAAAGGTCGGTCAAAACTTAAAGTATGACATCAGTATTTTTGCTAATGCAGGCATTACGCTGCGCGGTGTGCAGTTTGACACTATGCTTGAGTCTTACGTATTTAACTCTGTCGCGTCTAAGCATAATATGGACGACTTAGCACTTAAGTACCTAGGCCATAAAAATATTAGCTTTGAAGAGATTGCTGGTAAAGGCGCCAAACAACTTACCTTTAATCAAATTCCATTAGAAACTGCGGCGCCTTACGCCGCAGAAGATGCCGATATTACGCTGCGCTTGCACCAACATTTATGGGCTCGCCTAGAAAAGCAAACTGAACTCGCAGGCGTGTTTAGCGATATCGAATTACCGCTAGTTAATATCTTGTCTGATATTGAGCGCCAAGGCGTATTGATCGATAGCATGTTACTGGGCCAACAAAGCGAAGAACTCGCGCGTAAGATTGATGAGCTAGAACATAAAGCTCATGAAATCGCAGGCCAGCCATTTAACTTAAGCTCGCCAAAGCAGCTACAAGAGCTATTTTTCGACAAGTTAGGCTATCCTGTAATCAAGAAAACCCCAAAAGGCGCACCATCTACAGCAGAAGAAGTGCTAGTTGAATTAGCATTAGACTATCCGCTGCCGAAGATTATTTTAGAGCATCGTAGCCTAGCTAAACTTAAGAGCACTTACACAGATAAGCTACCATTAATGGTTAATGCTAAAACGGGTCGCGTGCACACCAGCTACCACCAAGCTAACGCTGCAACCGGTCGCTTATCTTCAAGCGAGCCAAACCTGCAGAATATTCCAATTCGTACCGAAGAAGGCCGCCGTATTCGTCATGCGTTTATTGCCCCTGAGGGTAAAAAAATCCTCGCTGCCGATTACTCGCAAATCGAACTCCGAATTATGGCGCACTTGTCGCAAGACAAAGGCCTACTGACTGCGTTTGCTGAAGGTAAAGACATCCATAAAGCGACTGCAGCAGAAGTGTTTGATGTTGATTTCAGTGAAGTGACTACCGATCAACGTCGCCGCGCTAAAGCGGTTAACTTTGGTCTAATCTACGGCATGTCGGCATTTGGCCTTGCCAAGCAGCTAGATATCCCACGAGCTGAAGCGCAAAGCTATATCGATACTTACTTTAAGCGCTACCCGGGCGTACTGAAGTACATGGAAGAGACTCGCGCAATTGCCGCCGATCTTGGCTACGTTTCAACATTATTTGGTCGTCGCCTCTATCTACCAGCGATTAAAGATAGAAATGCGATGCGTAGACAAGCCGCTGAACGCGCCGCAATTAACGCGCCGATGCAAGGTACTGCAGCCGATATCATTAAAAAGGCAATGATCAATATTGCCCAATGGATTGCAACTGAAACAGCTGGTGAAATCACCATGATCATGCAAGTACACGATGAATTGGTATTTGAAGTTGATGAAACTAAAGTTGATAGCTTAAAAGGCAAAATATGCGAACTGATGGCGGCAGCAGCCAGTTTAGATGTTGAGCTACTTGCCGAAGCTGGCGTAGGCGACAACTGGGAACAGGCTCACTAAGTCATTCGATTACCGCAGCTAGCTAACAATAGTGTTAGCTAGCTGTCTTTATTAGCCTTTTTATTGCTCTTCCCTTTCACTGCCCCCCACCTTTTACTGATAACAGTTTCACCGATTACTGCCTCATATTGCAGTTCAACAGCACTACTGCAGATCATTTCAGACTATTTCTTATATAAAACAGCAGTTACAGCAGTCAATTTCCCTTTTGGGTAAAAATTAACATTATCCAAGATAAATTGTTGATATATAGCTATTAAACTGAAAATTTGCGATCAAAGTGTGTATTTTTATTGAGCAAACATTGGGATACCCATCACATTATTGCATGTTTTTTACAAAAACTGTTTTTCATATAGCGATTAATGAAGTAATATTCTCTGCGTAGGGTACAGAGGTTAAGATGTTCTATCTTTCAGACCTTTTTTTTACGTTTGCTACTTTGTAGTAAATGGCCAAATTATGGCGCCCCAGTGAATCTAATTCGCTGGGGCTTTTTTTCGTCTGAAATAAAATTTAGAGTAAATACTTTAAATTGAGCAAAATTCGAGTTATGCTGTGTTCATTAAGCGATATCAACATAGTTTGATTGAACTTGAGTCTTGTTGAATTTAGCTTCTCCCCAAAAGAGCTAATTTATACCGATGGTTTATGCCGTCGGTTTTTTTTGCCTAAAATTCAGTGAGATCGTAATAAAAATCAGAATAGAAGCAAAAAAAACGCCCCCATTTGGGAGCGTCATTTATACGACTAATCAATACAACAGTAAACTCGTTACTCTTTGTCTGCTTCAGCTTGAGCAGCAATAGCATCGGCTTCTAACTGCTGCATTAACCATTCAGGTTTACACCAACTATCTAAAATGCCTAACACTTTGCCTTTACCAATCCCTTTTAATGAAGAGAAAGGCTCAACTTTTACACCATCTTCAAAATGGCTAAGCTTCTTGCGCACTTCATTTACCATCTTCATTCTAGCGCTTTGACCTAGCTTATCAGCCTTGGTTAATAGTGCTAAAACAGGAATATGGCTCTGAACTGCCCATTCAATCATCTGCATATCAAGATCTTTTAGTGGATGACGGATATCCATCAGCACCACTACACCACTCAAACAATCACGTTTAAGTAGGTACTCACCCAACGCCTCTTGCCACTTTAACTTTAGGGCCAGTGGAACTTGAGCAAAACCATAACCAGGTAAGTCGACCAAACGACGGTGCTTATCTAGTCTAAAAACGTTAATTAACTGCGTACGTCCTGGTGTTTTACTGGTACGAGCAATTTTTTGCTCCGTCAGTAAATTCAGTGCACTTGACTTACCCGCGTTAGAACGACCCGCAAAGGCAATCTCCACCCCAACGTCACCAGGGAGGTATTCGTTTAAGTGCGCAATGTCTGGCGCACTAATTAAAAACTCTGCTTTACGGAAATCGATACGAGATTCACTCACAATTAACTCCAAAATTTTATCAACTTACTTAGCTAAATATCGAAGAGTTGCTTACATTTTCACAATTTCGTGTAAAATATTACCCCGATCACATAAAATACATTTTATCACGCTTGCGGGTCTTCCTAGTAAGCTCATGACAAATATTTTAATAAGAAGTTGGAACGCCATGAAAAAGTTAGCTCTTGCGCTGTCTGTTTTAGCCACAATATCTTCACCTGCTATGGCAGAAGGAAATGCTGAAGCCGGAAAAACTAAAGCCATCGTTTGCTCTGCTTGTCACGGTGTTGACGGCAACAGCATGATAGACATGTACCCAAAACTTGCAGGTCAACATAGTACATACCTAGAAAAGCAACTACATGATTTCCGCAGTGCAGCACAAACTGGCGGTAAAGAAGGTCGTATGGACCCTATCATGGGCGGCATGTCTGTTGCGCTAAGCGATCAAGATATTGCAGATCTTGCTGCATTCTATGCAACTCAAGAACATAAAGATATCGATGTTAAAGATGTACCAGAACTTGGTGCACAACTTTATAAAAATGGTGACGCAACTCGCGGCATCACAGCTTGTATTGCATGTCATGGTCCTCAAGGCAAAGGCGCGGAGCTTGCAGGCTTCCCAGCACTTAACGGACAACATGCGAATTACATCAAAATCCAGCTGAATAAATTCCACGATACAAATCGTAACAACGACTTAAATGGCATGATGCAAGACGTTGCGAAAAAGCTAAATAGTGATGATATTGAAGCATTATCTAAATATATATCAAACCTTAAGTAAATATTAGCGTTAACTAAAGAGGACGGGGAACCGTCCTTTTTTATAGCAATGCATTTACGTTTACGTAAACTTCAGTTAAAAACCTGCTTGACACAGATCACAGTTCTAGGTTTAAATAGCTCCCGTACCAAGATAAACCCAACTGTTAGTACAAAAAATATTAATAACAACTTTCAGATTTTGGTATGTATACATTTAAGATATAAGAATAAATTAACGAAATAATAATAATATTATTGAGACCACTCACTAAAAATAATAAGAGTAGAGATTTCAATTTGAAGTCCAGGTCATAAAAATTTTAGTAAGGATTTGGTTAGGAAGGCCAAAACGCTATTTAGCATTTACCCTTACATTCAGAGAAACATGTACCAACAGGAAAGTATTTGTAGGATACAAATACGGCAGAGGAAGCTACAGCTTAGGATGCACTTGCGGGAAGCTTGTTATCACTGGAAGATACTTAAAAAATGTACATGGATGGTTACTTAGGCGTCATTGGATGGACGAATAAAAATTGTGATGTGTCTTTTAAAGACCATCTACGGAAACAGTTGTCAGGATGGCGACTGGTCTAAAAATAAAGTGTCTGGAAGACCATAAACTACAAGACATGCATGGAAAGCAGACAAAAAATAAGATGGATATTGACCGGGATAGTCACATAGCAAGTATGGATACTTGAAATCAGAATTGGTGCGGATTAGCACTTTTATAGAGGCGACAGATTAATCTGTCGCCTTTTTTTATTTCTCCAGTAGCAATCTTCATTTATACTCAATTTAATTAAGTCATTGGTTTAACTAATATATGCGCAGATGCCCTCTTTGTCATAGTGATAACACCAATCGGTTTTATGCCAATAAGAAGCGCTGTTTATATCATTGCCACCAATGCCAATTAGTCTTTGCTGATGCCAACTCGCACCTGCCGCCTTCTGCTGAATTACAAAAATACCGGCTCGCCAGTAACAAACAAAAGTCACTAGCTCGCTTTATGCTGGACTTAGTCGAGCAGTGTGAAAATGGCTACACACCATTGTTGGGACTGAATTTTGGCCGCACCCTCGATAGCAAGACGCTAAGAAAAATCACTAAAAAGGGCCATCAACTTAACCAGTATGATCCCAGCCTCGCGCCATGGAGCAGCTCATTAAAACAAGAATATGACTTTATCTGCTGCTATCGGGTGTTTGAGCATTTTCGTTTTCCGTACAAAGAGTGGCAATTACTAAGCCAATTACTCAAACCTGGTGGTTGGTTAGCGATTTGTTCGCCACTACTGAGTGATCTTGCAGCTTTTGATAAATGGCACCATAAAAATAACCTGACCCATGTCAGCTTTTATCAGCAAGCAACATTTGAGTTTCTAGCAAATAAACACGGTTTTAAGCTATTATTTGCAGCAAACGATCTCATTCTGGTGCAAAAACCATCAGGATCTGATATAACACGCGACCAAACTTCCATTGTTGAGTAAGCCAACTGGCTTTATCAGCAATAGAGTCTTTTAAGTTATCGAGATAAGCGATCATGTCCCGTAGTAAGAAAACGCGTAAGAGCAACGAAAATGCTCCTAAATTAGCCCCAAGAACTAAAAAGAAAGATCGAGTTCTTGCAGGCAAAAAACAAGTTGCTGGCAATAAAGCGGGAAGTCGTCATAACGCTTCGATGATTGAAAGCCAAGCAAACGGTGGCAAGGCTAAAAATGCTGACCCACGCCATGGCAGTAAAAAGCCTGTACAACTGCATATTAATACTGAAGTCAAAGTAGAGAAGAAGCCTAAAGGGCCAAAACTTACTGATGAGCAAAAACTATTAAAGCTTGAGGAAGATCCAAGACTGAATAGCCTGCTAGACATGCTTGAAGAGGGTAAAAACCTCAATGCAGAAGACCAGAAATGGTTGAACAAGCAGCTGACTCAAATTGAAACCTTAATGGACAAGCTTGGCATCTCTGACGAAGACGATGATGCACCGCAAGGCAAGAAGTCTGTAAGTGACGATGACCTATTCGACAAGTTCGAATCAGGTGCAGATCTGCTAAAAGACTACTTCGACAAAGATTAATTTGTTCTATATAAAATCCATGGCATCTTTATTGATGCCATTTTTTTATCCATAATCGTCACCTGTATCCCACTCTGACCAACTAGGGTTTAGCATGACAACGACCTTTCTCATTCTTGGTGCACTTATTATTGTCGCGCTGACAGCTTATGCGACCTACCTCGTTATTCAAGTTCGTAAACAACAGCAACGCAAAATAGAACTACAACAACAGCAAGCTGCCGCCGCCAAAGCAAAGTCAGACGAACTACTCGACAATATCCGTTACATTGCCACAGCCATGCTAGACGGACGTTGTGAATTGTCAGAAGGCGTGATGCGAATAGCCAAACTGTTTCAACTCGTCGGTATGGCAGAGCTGGTAGAGAAACAATATCCAGCAACGTTTGCCCATTTCGAAATAATCAAAGCGCATCCCATCAAAGAACAACGTAAAAGTTTGGATAAACAGCAACGGATGAAACTCGATTTTGCCCGCATGCGCTCAGAAGGTGAATTAGAGTCACAAATTCTCGAAGAAGCTAAACTTTTGAGTGAATTTACGCCAAGCTCACTACACTAATAGTAGTGACAGCAGAAGTCTGCGCTGAAAACTGATGCAATCTAGGTCGCAGATATGACCTATTTTGCTTATATTGGGTGAGTCTGTGCACAAATTCCTCTAAAGACCACAGACAGACACCTTATTTTCAGCGATATTCAGTCATACTTTGCTACCCATATTAAATTTTTACAACATGGATCAAGGTTATTCAACAAATAACCATGCATACTTCACATGTTGCTAAACTATACGCCGGAGGACACGCCTTGAAGCAGCCCACCCCAATTAGTTGGGATCAGTCAATGATCGAAAAGTACAATTATAGCGGTCCACGTTATACTTCTTATCCGACGGCCTTGGAATTCGATGACTCGTTTACCGAGGAAAAATTGCTGACCTCTATTAAGAACAGCAAGAGTGACAAGCTTTCTCTTTATATCCATATTCCTTTCTGCGCCAAGCTTTGCTACTACTGTGGCTGCAATAAAGTTATCACTCGCCACCAGCATAAAGCTGATCAGTATATTGAGTACCTAGCGGCAGAAATCGTTAAACGCGCACCACTGTTTAAAGATTATTTAGTAACCCAAATTCACTGGGGTGGCGGTACACCGACATTCCTAACACCTGAGCAAATCCTAACCCTATCTGCATTGGTTAAAGCTAACTTTAACGTTGCAGAGGTAGGTGAATACTCAATTGAAGTTGATCCTCGTGAAATCGAGCTTTCAATGCTAGACACCCTAAAAGAAGCCGGCTTTAACCGTATCTCTATTGGTGTGCAAGACTTCAATAAAAAGGTGCAGATTGCAGTAAACCGCGAGCAAGACGAGCAGTTTATTTTTGACCTAATGGCGCGTGCTAAAGAACTAGGCTTTGTTTCAACTAACATCGACCTAATCTACGGCCTACCGCACCAAACGCCTGAAACGTTTGCAGAAACTATGCAGCGCGTATTGGACTTAAACCCAGATCGTCTATCTGTGTTTAACTACGCTCACCTGCCATCTCGTTTTGCTGCGCAGCGTAAGATTAAAGATGAAGACTTAGCATCGCCACAGCAAAAACTCGATATGTTACACCAAACAATCGAAACGCTAACTGGCGCAGGTTACCAATACATTGGTATGGACCACTTTGCTAAGCCAGATGACGAACTGTCAATCTTGCAAAACGAAGGTCGCCTACACCGTAACTTCCAAGGTTACACCACTCAAGAAGAGTGTGACCTACTTGGTCTTGGTGTGTCATCAATCAGCCAAATCGGCGATTGCTACGCACAAAACCAAAAAGATGTACGCCCATACTTCGAGTCAATCGATGCTAATGGCCACGCACTATGGAAAGGTTGTAGCTTAAACCGTGACGATGAAATTCGCCGCGTAGTGATTAAGCAGCTAATCTGTCACTTCGACCTAGATATGGCGAAGATTGAAGAAAAGCTAAACATCAACTTTGAAGAGTACTTCGCAGAAGATCTTAAATTACTGCAAACTTTCATCGATGATAAGCTAGTCGACATTACAGACCGTAAGATCACTATCAGCCCAACTGGCCGTTTATTGATCCGTAACATCTGTATCTGTTTCGACGTTTACTACCGTGAGAAAGCAAGACAACAACAGTTCTCTCGCGTTATCTAATCAAATTGATTAGCAAAAAAACCGGCATTAGCCGGTTTTTTTTATGTCTGGAGGTTACCAAGCCGCCCCAAACCTAGCTAAATCTTTAATTACAATTGTATACACTTTGACCGTGATATTTTCAGGCCACCACGGCATAATCAGCCTAATAACTAAAACAATAATGGATGATTCATGTATAAATACCTGCTCCCTACCTTACTTGTCGCCAGCCTTAGCGCTTGCCAAACACCTAGCACGCCAACAAGCGCTGCCGAAACCACAGCTAATACCACTCAAGCAGCAACTAACGCACAACTGCAAACCGCTATCGACAACGCATGGCAAATTTCACTCGATGCCAGCCCTGGGTTTGCTTATTCAATGGGCGACAAGTCTCAAGCAGGACAACTACAGGACTTATCACCGCAAGCGTTAGCGGCCTTAGATCAGCGTAGGCAAGTATTACTCGCGCAAATCAAACAGATTGACCGCAGCAACCTTAATAAAAACGATAAAATTAACGCACAAATCCTGCAAGACCAAGTTCAAAACCAAGTCGACCAATACCGCTATCATGATCACTACATGCCACTGTCAGCCGAAAGTGGTTTCCATGCTTATATCGCCTCAATAAGCAAAGGTCGTTTCAATAAAGTTGAAGACTATCAAAACTATATTAAGCAACTGCAAGCCCTGCCGAACTACTTCAACCAGCAAACTTACTGGTTAAAACAAGGTATTGCAGCTGGGATCACCCCGTCTAAAGTTACCTTACAAGGTTTTGAAACCAGTATTAGCGCCTTTATCGTGCCAGTTGAAGACAGTGGCTACTTTGCCCCCTTTACCGAATACCCAAGCCATTTTACTGACGCCGAAAAAGCACAATTAACCCAACAAGGGCGTGAGTTGGTAGCCAACACGGTATTACCAACCTACCAAGCTTTCTTGGAGTTTATGACCACCGAGTACATACCGAATACCCGTGAAAGCATCGCCTCTTATGATCTCCCCGATGGTGAGGCTTTTTATGAAAACCGCGTGCGTTACTACACCACACTCGATATGACTTCAGATGAAGTGCACCAACTTGGCTTACAAGAAGTTAAACGCATTCGCGCTGAGATGCAGCAAATCATCGAGCAAGTCGGTTTTGAAGGTAGCTTTGCTGAATTCCTACACTTTTTACGTACTGACCCACAGTTTTATCCTAAAACCGCAGAAGAATTACTCAAAGAAGCGGCTTATATCGCTAAAAAAGCCGATGCCATGCTGCCAAAGTATTTTGGTAAGTTACCGCGTCAGCCTTACGGTATCGAGCCTGTACCCGCTGAAATAGCACCTAAATACACCACCGGGCGTTACTCTGGCTCTAACCGAGATGACGAGCCAGGCTATTACTGGGTAAACACCTACGCACTCGACAAACGCCCACTCTACGAGATGGAAGCTTTGACGCTACATGAAGCTGTGCCCGGTCACCATCTACAAATCGCGCTCAACCAAGAGCTAACCGACTTACCCAACTTCCGCCGTTACAGCTATATATCGGCATTTGGTGAGGGCTGGGGTTTATACTCAGAATACTTAGGGCTCGAAGCCGGCTTCTACCAAGGCCCATACAGCAACTTTGGCCGCCTAACCTATGAGATGTGGCGTGCAGCGCGTCTAGTGGTAGATACAGGTATGCACGCCAAAGGCTGGAGCCGCCAACAAGCAATCGACTTTATGGCGAGTAACACCGCGCTTTCAATGCATAACGTCACTACCGAAATTGACCGTTATATCAATTGGCCAGGGCAAGCGCTGTCATACAAAATTGGTGAGTTAACGATTAAGCGTTTACGCGCACAAGCGGAAGCCGAATTGGGAGAGAACTTTGATATTCGCGCCTTCCACGATGCCATTCTCGCTAATGGCTCGGTGCCAATGTCGGTATTAGAGCAGCAGATCAATGATTTTATCGCAACGCAGAAAGCTGCGATCTAACGCAGACGAATTAACCCTGCTATACGGGTAATGATAAGGCCGCATTTGCGGCCTTGTTTAATGGGTTATTTTCAGACTTATGTTTCACTAGAGTCTGCCTGAGCAAGTTTGCTACACTGCGTGCAAGATCACTCAATAGAACCACTCCATGTCGATTGCCACTGAGCCTTATATGAACACCACTATTCCAGCTAACTTTTCATCGGAGCATCACCTTAACAGCCCTGAGCAGAAAGTTTTTTGGCAACAAGTCACGCAATCGAGCTTTAAAACCCGCGACGATATTACCCTTGCTTATGCGCGCATTACGCACCCAAATAGCATAGGTACAATCGTGATCAGCAGTGGTCGAGTTGAGTCCTACTTAAAATATAAAGAGCTGATGTTTGATTTGTATGAACAGGGCTACAGTTTATTTGCCATTGATCATCGTGGTCAGGGTTTATCTGCCCGAACAACGCAAAATCCTCATCAAGGACATATCGACAAGTTCCAGCGATATGTCGATGACTTTGCCGAATTTATAGACAAAGTTGTCAAACCGCTGCCAACAGAAAACTACTTTCTAGTAGGCCACTCTATGGGCGGAGCTATTGGTACGCTTTACCTAGATCAATACCCTAAGACGTTTAAAGCGGCCGTTTTTTCAGCGCCTATGTATGGCATCAAACTACCACTGACTAAAGGCTTTATTCGTGGCTTAGCTTCTTTGCTAGATAACCACAAAAAACCTAATTACATCTTAGGTGGCAAGGACTACCACGCCGCAGCATTCGATAAAAATGACCTCACCAACAGCAAGCTGCGCTATGAAGATTATCGTGAGCTTTATCAGCAAGTGCCGCAGCTACAACTCGGATCGCCTACTAATCACTGGTTAGTAGAGTCAATTGATGCAGCTGAGCAAGCAATACAAGCTGCCCGTAACAGCCAAATCCCGCTACTGATTTTACAAGCCGAAGAAGACACCATCGTTGATAACCGCGCACAAAAACGTGCAATTAACGGCTTATGCAAATTAATAAAAATCCCCTATGCCCGCCATGAGATCTTTATGGAGCGGGATAAGCCACGCAACCAAGCATTGAATGCATTACTGGCGTTTTTAGCTAAGGCTCAGTGATTAAGGCGACACAAAAAAGGATAGCACTTGGCTATCCTTTGTTATTTTTAGCTGCCTTTAACCTAACTGCCCAGCCACCATCAACTCACGAGTTTCAGGGATTTCATTATATGAAAGTACATGTAATCCACGAGCAAATGCCAAGGCATAACGCGCTAAAATAGGCCGTAACTGCGGTGATACCAACAACAACGGACTATGACCATGCTCTTTAGCTTGAGCTAACAGTTGCGGCATACGTTGTTGTAACTGGGCCAATAATTGCGGGTCAACCGGGAAGCTATCAAGCGAGCCTTTACCTTGCTGCTGCGACTGATTCAATGCAGTCATTAGAGTTTGCTCTAATTGCGGATCTAAAGTCATCACATTGAGCTTAGGTGTTGCACCAACAATAGAATGCAAAATAGAATTACGCAGCGCACAACGCACATCAGCCGCAAGTAATACCGGATCTTTACTGTTCTCGCTGCAATCAAGCAAAGTTGTGGCAATAGTACGGATATCTTTCAGCGATACCTGCTCTTTCAACAGTAAACGATACACCTTTAACTGCAAGATTGGGGTTAAAGCACTATTAAGCGATTCGGCCAATTTCGGGCTCTGCTTAGCTAAGCGGTCACTCAAAGATAGAACATCATCATGCTGCAGCATATCCGGTAAGCTTTCACGGATGAGCTTGCTCACATGGGTAGCAATAACGGTGGCATTATCAACCACCGAATAACCTAAGTTAAGCGCCTTAGCTTTATTGTCTTGCTCAATCCATACTGCATCCATTTGGTAAGCGGGCTCTTTAGTAATAATGCCATCTATTTCCCCAAATACTGGACCACTCTTAATCGCCATTAAGCGATCAGGATCTAACTCAGCTGTGACAACCGGATTACCCATCAAATTGATTTGATAAGCATTAGGCGCTAAAGAGAGATTGTCACGCACTCTCACTTCTGCCAATAAAAATCCCGCTTGCTCCGATAAAGTACGACGGATACCCGTTAGGCGCTTTTGCAACTCGGCACCTTTACTGCGCTCAACCAAATGCACTAAACGATAACCTAAACGCACTTCAATTAAATCCGTGTAAGGCAAGGCATCCCAACTTGGCGCTGATGGCTCAGTTAATGTTGTTTCTCTTTGCTGGGCAATTTCCGCGGCTGCAATTTGTGGTTCGCGTAGACTTTGCTTCCAAGCAACAAACCCTAACAAAGCAGCAAAAGATAGGAACACAAAAGTCGGCATACCCGGTACTATGCCTAAAATAAGCATGACAATTGCCGATGTAGCAAGTGTCTTAGGGTTAGCTAGTAACTGCTGACGCAGCTGCTCTGGCATCTCTTCAGCATCAGATACACGGGTAACAATAATAGCTGCAGCAGTCGCGAGTAATAACGACGGGATCTGCGCAACTAAGCCATCACCAATGGTGAGAAGTGCATAGGTCTTAAATGCTTCGCCAGCACTTAAGTCATGCATAAAGATACCTATCGCCAAGCCACCTAACATATTGATGGCTAAGATAAGAATGCCTGCAATGGCATCACCACGAACAAACTTAGAGGCACCATCCATTGAGCCGTAAAAGTCGGCTTCTCGAGCAACTTCTTGGCGACGAATTCTCGCTTGATCTTGAGTCAATACGCCGGCATTTAAGTCGGCATCAATCGCCATCTGTTTACCGGGTAAGGCATCCAAAGTAAAACGTGCCGAAACCTCAGATATACGCTCGCCACCCTTAGTGATCACCACAAAGTTGATGATCATTAGGATTAAAAAGATAACGCCACCAACCACATAGTTGCCGCCGATAACGACTTCACCAAAGGCTTGAATAACCTTACCAGCAGCATCGCCACCTTCATGGCCTTCTATCAATACCACACGAGTAGAAGCAACGTTTAGGGTGAGTCGCAACAAGGTTGCTAGTAGCAATACTGTTGGAAATACCGAAAACTCTAATGGCCGGCGAATCGACACACCAACCAGCAAAACCATTACAGCTAGAACAATGTTAAAGGTAAATAGAATGTCTAGTAGCCATGGTGGCAGAGGTAAAATAACCATGGCCAACACAGCCAGCAACATGATTGGAATACCAATATAGCTTGGGCTACCAGCAAAAACGCGCGAGAACCATTTCATTAATTCAAATAACCTTTAATCATGTTGTAAGTTTTTAGGAATAAAAAAGTGTGGCAATGGCTCAGGCTTAGCCTGAATACCTTGTCTTGCGGCCCGCAGTTGCATTACATACGTAAGTACATGGGCAATCGCAACAAATAGCCCAGCAGGGATCTGTTGTTCAACTTGAGTGGAGTAATAAATCGCGCGGGTTAGCGGTGGCAGCTCTATCACTTCAATGTCGTGACGCTTAGCAATATCACGCATATAAAGAGCTAACTCATCGGTGCCTTTCGCGACCACATAAGGTGCATCCGCTTTATCTAAATCATATTTAAGAGCCACAGCATAATGACTTGGGTTAACCAATAGCACATCGGCTTTAGGCACAGAGATATCAGCACGCGAGCGACTGATACGCTGCTGCATTTGACGAATCTTAGCTTTAATTTCTGGCTTGCCATCTTGCTGTTTGTGTTCGTCTTTCACCTCTTGCAGAGACATTCTCAATTCTTTGTGATGGCTCCAATATTGATACGGCACATCGATAAAAGTAATCAGCAACAAGCCTAAGCCTAGGTACAACATAGCCAAACTGAGCATATCAATGCCCTTTACTACTGCTTCATCCACTGGCAATTGGCTAATTGCCATCAAGTCTTGAAAGTTTTTCTGCAAAAAGAGCAACATAATGCCAATCAGCAATACTATTTTTAGAATTGATTTTACAAGCTCAACCAATGACTTAACTGATGCCATGCGCCCTAAGCCAGCAATAGGGTCAATGCGGCTATATTTGAAATTTGCATTATTAAAGCTAAAAATCAGCCCGCCAGGCATAGCTCCTGCCACCATGGCAACAATGGCCACCATTAAAAACAATGGTCCAAGAATATTAAGGATCTCCAATAAGGCATGTGCCATATGCCGCGCCATCATGCCAGGCTCATCTAACTGAGCCTTAGTAAACACCATATTGGTCCGCGTTAATTCAGCCATTCGAGCTGCAATCCAATCACTTGTTGTGGTGAGCATTAACGAACAGCCAATGATTAACGCTGATGCTGCCAGATCTTTAGAGCGCGGAACCTGTCCTTGTTCACGAGCTTTACGTAGTTTCTGCGGAGTCGCTTTTTCTGTTTTACTTTGGCCACTATCTTTATTGCTCATATCGCACCACCTATAAACTGGTACATGGCAGACAGGGCATCTAAACACAAATCGCTATAACGACTCGGCAAACCACTAAATGAGAAAAATACGCACAAAAGCCCCATCAACATAGACATAGGAAAGCCAAGGGCAAATACATTTAATGAGGGCGCGGCGCGGCTCAATACGCCAAAAGTGAGGTTAACGACTAACATCGCCAAGATAGCTGGCAGTGCTAACATGAATGCAGCGGCAAAGATCCAGGCAAATCGCGCAATAAGTCCCATAAGAGGCAACTCAAATACACCCATACCTATCGGCCACAGCTTAAAACTATCGACTAACACACCGATTGCAACTAAATGGCCATCGAGTGCCAAAAACAATAAAGTGCCATAAAGCATAAACCACAGGCCAAGAATGGGGTTGCTACCGCCACTTGAAGGGTCATTCATTACTGCCATCGACAAGCCCATTTGCATCGACATCATGGCGCCAAAAAGCGTCATCACATGGATCATAATCGACAGAAACAGTGCCAACATAAAGCCAATTAGTAGCTGCTCAACTGCTAGAATAAGCGCTTGAAAAGAAACGGCATCAACCTGTGGCACAGGTGGCAATAACGGGGCGATTAATGCAGAAATACTCATGGCTAATAGAATGCGTACCGTAGCCGGGATATAGTTATTGCCCAAAAAAGGCATAACCATAAATGCGCCCATAATTCGGCAAAATGGCCACCAAAAAGTGCCGATAAATGCACTAATTTGCACAGAGGTTAGCGACAGCAACGATTAACCCTTAGCCGATTAAATGTGGAATGTTCATAAACAAACGATCAAAGAAATCGCAGATTTTCATCAGTAACCACTCACCAGCAAAAACCACCATCAACAAGGTAATAACCAAGCGCGGTAAAAAGCTTAAGGTTTGCTCGTTAACTTGGGTCGCCGCCTGAAATACGGCAATAAACAATCCAACCAACAGGCCTGGTACAACCAAAACTCCAACCATTGCGACAACCAGAAATATCGCTTCGGCAAACATCGCTGTTAGTTCATTAATGTCCATAGCCTAAAGCCCTATTTCACAGCCAGTGTTAACAATATCGACTGAGCCAGATCATTGATGCACATTGCATTAAGCCCCAAAACTCATCAATAGACTGATCACAGCTGGCCAATCATTTAATGCCACCAAAGCCAGCATTACCGCACCAAGCAGCCAATACAGTGCATCAGAAAAAGAGTTATACAGCTGCAGGTATTCTTTGTCTGCTAGTCTCATAAACACATAAACTCCATGGATAAAAAGTTAGCCATAACTCGCGACTAGTGTACTTACGGTCATCGACCAACCATCGACAAGAACAAACACCATCAACTTAAATGGCAGCGAGATAATTAAAGGCGATAGCATCATCATACCCATAGACATCAGCACACTTGCCACGACCAGATCGATTACCAAGAAAGGTAAAAAAATCAAGAATCCAATCTGAAATGCTGTTTTTAATTCACTCAGAACAAAAGCAGGCATTAACACAAAGAAAGGGATTTCATCGGCGGTTAGCGTCAGCGGTTCATCGGCAATTTTTAGCATCTGCTCTAAATCGGTTTCTCGGGTTTGCGCTAACATAAACTGTCGTAATGGTATTTCGGCGCGAGCAACCGCTTCAGTTAACTCAATGTGGCCTAAGTCATAAGGCAGAAAAGCCTCATCGTAGATAGCTTGTCCGGTTGGACGCATGATAAAAATAGTCATCACCAAAGCGATACCAATCAGCACTTTATTTGGCGGACTCTGCTGTAAACCCAGCGCCTGACGCAAAATGGCTAGCACAACAATAATTCGAGTAAAGCTGGTTAACATCATTAGCAAGGCAGGTAGAAAACTCAGCACTGTCATTAGTGCCAAAATCTCTAATTTCACGTTTACAGCTTGGGTCTTATCACCATCAGCAAGTGAAAACAGCGTAAACCCATCGCCTGCATAAGCGGCTGAAGAAAAGCTTAACAATACAACCAGCAACACTCGCCACATAGTTAGTCAGCAGCTCCAGTTAAGCTTGTTGCCTCAACCTCAAGTAAACGCACGCCGTAACGACCATTAACTTCGACCACTTCGCCACGCCCAAGCAGAGCGCCGTTAACTCGAATATCCAGCGGCTCACCAACCATGCGGTCAAGGGCAACAACATCGCCCTCGCCCATTTGGGTTAACTCACCTAAAGACATTTCAACACTCGCTAACTCTAGAGTGACATGCACAGGAAGCTGTTGAAAAAAAGACATATCTTTTACAGGCTTAGCCGACACTTTAGCTTCACCAATAGCTGTATCAGCGAAAAAATCATCATCCAATAAAAAATCATCGTCTTGTAAAATGCTATTGTCAGCCATTGAATTGTTCCTCGTGTAAAAACAGTTCTTGAGTCAATTTAGCCACTAGCTGCCCTTCGTGGGTATGAACAGTGGCGTAAAAAAGTGGACGCTTGCCAACTGTAACTGGGCAGCGAGAATGTAAGTTCATTGGCAATACATCGCCAACAGCCAAACTTTGCAGCGAAGTAACAGGCATACTTTGACGCCCTAACTCCAACAAGGTTTTAACTGGGATCTGTTTGAGACGCTGAGCCAACTTATGCGCAAGTTCAGGATCAGCCTGATACTGGCTAGGCTGTTCAGCCATCAACTCCAGCAAATGCTCGGCCATATAAAACTTAATGGCAGGGCCAAAATGAGCCGCAGGAAAACTTAGCTCACAGCAAACAGGAGCTGTAATAGGGGTTTTACTCATCACCAGCTCCAACTCAAGCTTGCTGATGTCAATTTCAGTGATAGGCAATGTCGCAATTGCGGCCAACATAAGGCGCTTTACTAAGCGAAATTCAGACTGACTTGGCGATCTTAACGGCGATACCATAGTCGTTGAATAGCAACCGTAATAACTACTCGCGAGCTGGTCGAGTGTGCATTTGTCTATTGACCACCAACCTAATTCAACGCGGTTATAGCTTAATAAAAACCAGGCATGCTCCAACTCAGGTATTAAGGCTTGATGGTGAACACTCAGCGATACATTAGACAATGCATAGTGACCTTGACGGGTTATTGGCAGTAGTAACTCATTCACTACATCCATCATTGGCCGCTGACATGACTCTAATTGCAATAAAAGCCGACTACGCGCCAATTTTTCCTTAATTAATACTACGGGCCTAACCTTAATTCCCTTATTGGATTTAATTAAATTGGCTTTAGCGGTTGTCTTCATCATATTTCCCACAAAAATACAGCGTCAATAAATCGGCGTAACAACTAAAAAAGCTATTAAAATGACTAATGCCAAAATAGCGACTCAACAAAACTTAATTAAAAATAAGCCTAACAAAACTGAAAGCAAAATATAAACAAAAACATTTTTCGTCAATGATAAGTATTTAACGCAAATAACTAAACTCAAAGCGACAATTTAAATAAAAAACTGAAATTTTATTTAAAAAACTTACCGAAAAACACTTTAGCCAAAACAAAACAATCACTTACGGCATAACAAACATCTATGCCAAACCTTTATCTGGCGCAAAAACAACCAAGCGATATATGAAAATAAATTTTTAAGGTGATGGTTTTAAATCAGTTAAGGTATTACTGCAAGCGTTTATTACACGGCAAGCAAAACTAATTACTTAAAAATTGATTTAAATAAAAAATAAAACCAAAAGAGTTTTACTTAAATTAATATTACGTGTTTAATTAGCAACCTTAAAAATAGAATTATAAAAAACACCCTTTCTACATTTAAGGATTATGACAAATTGAAACCTTCAGTTTATATATTAATCTGTTTGAATTTTATTGTTATGGCCACAGCCAATAATGCAATGGCGGTAACAAATAGCTATCAAACCCATTTAGAAAAAGCCCATTGGGATTTTTCTGGTGATATATTTGGCTGTCAGATAAGTCATAAAGTGCAGCGTTTCGGCACCTTACAACTCATAGCAAAGCCTGGCGAGGCGTTAACGCTAACTTTGCAGACAGACTGGCTACATTTAGAAAATAGTCAAAGTATTGCCACTGTTGTCGCTCCTTCGTGGCAATCAAATCAAGTCTCTTCATCAGCAACTACCTTGCTTAATTGGCACGGCTCTAACGCCAGCAGCCAAAAAAATATCGCTATTTTTTTAGAAGCGCTCGAACAGGGGCTCACTTGGCAAGTGGCCATCTCTGCCGCAGAAACCAATTACCTCATCAATTCAAGCCCTGTATCAACCCAAACTGCTGCGAACCAATTCCGAGTTTGCCGTCAACAATTACTACCACAATCATTCGAGTATCTGCGCCGTTTAGATTTACGATTTGCAAGTAGCTCAAGCCAACTTCAAGCTGGCCATGAACAAGACCTATATGCGCTTTATCGCTACCTACAAGCAGATCCTAGCATTAAAGAAATACTCATAGACGGCCATGCAGACGCGTCTGGTGACCATCTATCGAATTTAATACTAAGCAAAGAGCGCGCTGACGAAGTCATGTCGAGACTTATTGAACTCGGGGTGCCAGCCAATATTATCCAAGTCCGTCATCACGGAAATCGAGCGCCAACGGCGAGTAATAGCAGCGTTTCAGGTCGAGAACTCAATCGTCGAGTCACCCTTCGACTCGTTAAATCAGCAACTCAGGTAGCAGTGAAATGAATGGCTCTAGCTTAAGGTTTGTCGATACCCAAATAGCTCAATCAAGTTTGAGCTTGCTCGCCGAGCAAGGATTTCATCTATGGGATACCACAGCAGATAAAACGCCTTGGTTAAGCTTGGTCAACTTATCGCTATCGCAACCAAATGACGTTGAAACCCAGCTACAGCGTTATCCCGGTAAGCACCAAATTGCCCTACTAGAGCCAGAACAAACTGAACTGGCTAGCATAGCTATGCAGTGCGGTGTTCAAGATTATTTATTGCTACCTATTGATGAAAATCAGCTGTGCTCACTACTACAAAGATTACGCCGTTTAGAACTGCCAAATAACGAATTAATTTGTGCCGCACCAGTAAGCCGCCAGCTTTTAATGTTAGCTCACAGAGCGGCAATGACAGAGGCAACTGTGTTACTCACCGGCGAGAGTGGTACAGGTAAAGAGCCGCTAGCTCGCTATATTCATCGTCATTCTAATCGCGCCGATCAGCCATTTATCGCCATTAACTGTGCAGCCATTCCTGAAAGTATTTTAGAGTCGATTCTATTTGGCCATGTTAAAGGGGCATTCACCGGAGCCAGCAATGATCAAGCAGGTAAATTTGAGCTGGCTAATAACGGCACCTTATTACTCGATGAAATCGGCGAGATGCCTTTATTACTGCAAGCCAAGTTATTACGAGTGCTGCAAGAGCGAGAAGTTGAGCGTTTAGGTAGTCACAAGTCGATTAGCTTGAACATTCGTGTGATTGCCGCAACCAATAAAGATCTGCGCCAAGCGGTCAAAGACGGCAGCTTTAGGCAAGATCTGTTTTACCGCTTAGATGTACTTCCAATAAAAATTTTACCCTTGCGCCAACGCCGTGAAGACATCTTGCCTATCGCAGAGCATTTCTTACAGCGCTATAAAATGTTAGCAGCCGATCAGCCCTGCTATTTCAGCGAGCCTGCACGTAATTTACTCCTAAGCCACGACTGGCCGGGAAATGTTAGAGAACTAGAAAACACCATTCAACGTGCACTTGTTATGCGTCGCGGGCAGGCAATTCAAGCCGAAGAGCTCGGTCTAGCAAGCACTGCAAGCGAACAACTTAACAGCCCAAACGAACTCGGGTTAAAGGCCTCAAAACGCCACGCTGAGTTTCAATACATTATCGACACATTGAAACGCAACAATGGCCAACGCAACCGCACTGCAGAAGCACTAGGAATGACGACTCGAGCACTACGCTACAAGCTAGTGCAAATGAGAGAGCAAGGCATTGATATTGACCATATCTTGTCGCAATCAGGCCATGCCGCGTAAGCCTACATTCGATTTTTAAGGATCTCCTATGTCAAATGCCAGTATCACTAGCCCGCAATTGCTAATGCAGCAAATGAGCATTCACACCGAGATGGCAAAAGGCGCCATCAATGTCGGCCCAAATCCACGTGACTTTGGTTTTCAACCCGCTTCTTTTAGCGAACTAATGAAGCAGAAAGTCTCTGAAATCAATGCAGACCAAAACGCTTCATCCGCTTTAGTGAGTGCAGTCGATAGCGGTCAGAGTAGTGATCTCGTGGGGGCGATGGTGGCTTCACAAAAAGCCAGCTTGTCGTTTTCAGCCATGATCCAAATACGAAACCGCTTAGTGCAAGCATTCGACGACGTTATGAAGATGCCGATTTAACCCAGCCCTAATTCTTTATTCATTGCGATAACACTTAAAAACCACTGTCGGTTTAAGTGAGGATAACTAAAACATGTCAACAACATTGACTCAAACAAGCCCTGCAATAACCGATGCTTCAAGTAAAAGTGATCATCTTGGAACCCTAAAACAAAAATGGCAGCAGTTCAGCTTAGGCGACCGTCACGCCGCCACTTTAGCAATCATGGCCATTGTCGCAGCCTGTGTCATCGTATTGATGCTTTGGAGTACAGGCCAAGGTTATCGACCCTTGTATGGTGATCAGGAAAATGTTGAAACTGCACATATTGTTGAAGTGCTAGATGCTGAAGGGCTCAGCTATCGTCTTGACCCAACTAGTGGTTTGGTTCTAGTGCCTGAAGATAAGCTCGGCCACGCCAGAATGTTACTCGCAGCTCGCGGTGTTAAAGCTAAAGTACCATCGGGTATGGAGTCGCTTGAGTCCTCTGCCATTGGCACTAGCCAATTTATGGAGCAAGCTAAATACCGTTATAGTCTTGAGGGCGAATTATCACGCACCATCATGGCATTAAAGGCGGTAAAAACAGCCCGAGTGCATTTAGCTATTCCGAAAAAAACCTTATTTATTCGTCAGCAACCTGAACTGCCAACCGCGTCAGTTATGCTAGATCTATATGCCGGTCAGCACTTAAAGCCTGAACAAATTACCTCTATTGCCAATTTAGTTGCTGGCAGTGTCACTGGCATGACATCAGAACAAGTACAGATTGTTGACCAAGAAGGTAACCATTTAAGCGCCGAGCTCAACGCTAACCAAGATATGACTCAAGCACGCGACAAGCAACTTGAATACACCCAAGAGCTAGAGCAAATTCTTATCAACCGCGCTTCTAGCATGCTGCTACCCATCCTTGGTCAAGATAACTTCCAAGTACAAGTTGCTGCAAAAGTTAACTTTAACGAAGTAGAAGAAACTCGCGAGTCAGTTGATCCACAAACGGTTGTCGTCCAAGAAAACCAAAGCACCAATCAAAGTAACGGTGATATGGCATTAGGGATCCCCGGCGCATTAAGCAATCAGCCACCAACAGCCAATCCAGCAGCCAACAATGCCAGCACGAATTTGAACCAACAGCAAAGTCGTCAGTTTGAGGTCGGTCGCTCAGTTAAACACACTCGCTACCAACAAATGCAGTTAGAGAGCCTATCTATTGCCGTATTGCTAAATAATCAAGCAGCAGGTGAAGCAGGCTGGACTCAGCCGCAACTCGACCAAATAAGTAATATGGTGCAAGGCGCTATTGGCTACACCGCCAATCGTGGTGACCAATTCAGTATCAGTAGTTTCAATTTTGCGCCGGTTAAGCTGGTTGAGTTTGAACCGCTACCTTGGTGGCAAGGTGAAAGCTATCAAGCCTATTTGCGCTATTTCATTGGTGCCATCTTAGGTTTAGGGATGATTTTCTTTGTCTTGCGTCCACTCGTGCAGCACCTAACCCGTACCGTTGAGTATGGTAGTAAAGACGCACAGCAAGACTCAGCAATACCACTCATGTCGCCAGCAGCTGAGGCCAATGAAGCCCTCACTAATCAGCAACAAAACGACTCCTTAGTACCGCTAGATAATATTAAGGCCAAAAACAGCTGGACCAGTAGCCTAAGTCTACCTGCACCAGGTTCGCCTTTAACGGTGCAAATGGACCACTTAAGCTTGCTGGCAACCCAAGAACCAGCACGCGTAGCTGAAGTCATATCCCACTGGATCAGCGATCGTGACAACGAACAAGTTAATCAACAGGCATAGCCAAAAAATAGGTAACCCAAGCCGTGAACAATAATGCAATCACACTAAAAATGGATAACCTAGAGCAAGCTGCCATGCTGTTATTGAGCATGGGTGAAGAAGCTGCAGCTCAAGTTATGGCGCATCTAGATAAGAACGATGTACAGCAGTTAAGTTACAAGATGGCGCGACTTGCCAGCATTACTCAACAAGAAGCTGAAGCGGTAATTGAGCGCTTTTTTAATCGCTACCAAGAGCAATCTGGTATCGCGCGCGCCTCACGCACTTATCTGCAAAAAACCTTAGATTTAGCCTTAGGTGATCGGGTGGCAAAAAGCTTAATCGACACCATTTATGGCGATGAAATTAAGATTTTAGTTAAACGTCTTGAATGGGTTGACCCGCAACTACTGGCGCGAGAAATAGCTAACGAGCATTGCCAATTACAAGCGGTGCTACTTGGTCTTTTACCGCCAGAAAATGCCGCATTAGTACTACAAAGCCTGCCTGCAGAAGGTCAAGATGAAGTGCTGCTGCGTATTGCCCAACTCGGTGATATCGACCGTGAAGTGGTTGATGAATTAAAGCAACTGGTAGAGCGCTGCATGCTTAACGCTATGGATAAAAGCCATACCCAAGTAAGCGGCATACGCCAAGTTGCCGATATTCTTAACCGTTTTGACGGTGATCGTGAGCAGCTTATGGAAATGCTCAAACTGCACGACAAACAACTTGCCAGCAATGTGGCTGACAATATGTTCGACTTTATCATTCTAGGCCGCCAAAAACCTGAAACCTTACAAACAATCATGGCTGTAGTGCCAGCCGATGTATTGGCTCTGGCGCTAAAAGGTATTGAAAACGAGTTAAAACAAGCCTTGCTTAACGCACTACCTAAACGTATGTCATCAGCAATCGAAACCCAAATTGAAGCCATTGGCACAGTACCTTTAAGCCAAGCTATTGCCGCCCGTAAAGAAATTATGGAGCTAGCAAAACAGATGATGGACGAGGGTGAAATTGAGCTGCAGCTATTTGAAGAACAGGTTGTGGAATAATGACGAATACAACGAATAAAGCTGATCCACGCTGGCGCCTAGTAGGCCAACACCCTCGCCGCCACCGTTTTTCACCATTGATTGAAACCGGTAATGAAACTGAAGCTTCTGGCTGGCAAGATTTTCAACAAGCTTTCGACAAAGGCTATGATGAAGGCGTGCAAAAAGGCCACCTTGCAGGTTATAGCTCAGGTGAAGAAGAAGGTCGCCAAGCTGGCTACGCAGCAGGATTTAACCAAGGCCGCATTGAGGGGCAGCAAAAGGGTAAAGACAGTATTGAAGATCAACTCAATAGCCTAATTGCACCACTTGGCGCCCTCCAAGCTGTGCTCGAAGAAGGCCATAATCAACAAATATTGCAGCAACAGTCGTTAATTCTCGACCTAGTCCGCCGAGTATCGCTACAAGTGATTCGCTGCGAACTTACCCTGCAACCACAGCAGATTTTAACCTTAATCGAGGAAACATTGGCAGCACTGCCAGACGACCCGACTCAGGTTAAAATTCACTTAGAGCCAAGCGCGGTAGATAAGCTCAAAGAATTAGCTGCAGATAAAGTGCAATCTTGGAGCTTAGTCGCTGATCCAAGCATCAGCGCTGGCGGCTGTCGTATTGTTAGTGAAACAGCTGACGCCGACGCCTCAGTAGAAAGTCGACTTAATCGCTGTATGGCACAAGTTGAAGCGCACCTACAAGACACGCAAGCAACTGCGGCAGACGAACATGAGGCCAAAGTTGAAGCTTAACGCGGATATTTTAAACTGGCCCAAAGTGCCAGTTGCCCAAGTTTATGGCCGTTTAACTCGAGTAAACGGCTTATTGCTTGAAGCCGTAGGCTGCCAGTTAGCCACAGGTGATCGTTGTCATATTGAGTGTCGCGATAACCATCTCGTGGAAGCCGAAGTCGTTGGCTTCCATAAGGATACTCTTTGTTTAATGCCCATTGAGCATGCCAACGGCTTAATGCCTGGCGCGAGGGTGATGCCCATTGAGGGGCGCTATCAAATACCTACAGGCTTAGGCCTACTCGGCCGAGTACTCGATGGTTTAGGTCAACCTTTAGATGAGTTAGGTTGCATCAAGCACCTACCGCAAGTGCCGCTGCAATTTAAAACCACTAACCCGCTAAAGCGTAAACCTATTCGCGAACCGTTAGATGTTGGGATCAGAGCAATTAACTCATTGCTACCGGTTGGTCGCGGACAACGCCTTGGCTTATTTGCAGGCTCGGGAGTCGGTAAAAGTGTGTTACTCGGCATGATGACCCGCTTTACTGAAGCCGACATTGTGGTCGTTGGCTTAATTGGTGAACGTGGCCGTGAAGTTAGAGAATTTATTGAAGAAGCGCTTGGTGAAGAAGGTCGTAAACGTGCCGTTGTTATTGCTGCACCAGCCGATACCACACCGTTAATGCGCATGCGCGCGATGCGCTTATGCCATCAAGTCGCAGCGGGGTATCGTGACCAAGGCAAGCAAGTATTAATGTTAGTCGATTCGCTAACTCGTTACGCACAAGCACAACGAGAAATTGCACTTAGCTTAGGTGAGCCACCAGCAACCAAAGGTTACCCACCTTCAGCATTTGCGTTGTTGCCAAGCTTGGTTGAAATGGCCGGTAACAGCCAGCACCCAACGGGTACTCTTACCGCTTTTTATACCGTACTGACCGAGGGTGACGACCAGCAAGATCCAATCGCTGATTCTGCTCGGGCAATTTTAGATGGTCATATCGTGCTTAATCGTAAACTTGCCGAACAAGGGCATTTTCCAGCAATAGATATCGGTGCATCGGTGAGCCGTTTAGCATCGCAAGTTGCTAGCCCTGAAACGCTAAAGCAAGCCCAATGGTTTAGACACCTCAACAGTCGCTATAACGAAGTAAAAGAGCTTCTGCCACTTGGTGGTTATCAAGCTGGACACGATCAAGAAATGGACATGGCAGTAAGTGCTTATCCGCAAATGGCAGCCTTTCTACGCCAAGAAACCCATAGCCAAGCAGACTTATCTCAGAGTCTCAGCGCATTAGCGCAACTTGTCGCTCAAATGGGCTTTGCCTGCAACGAAGAAACACCTAAATGAAGCAATTACAGATTTTGTGCCAGCAAGAAGAGAAAAAACTAAGTCAATTAGGTCTACAAAAAACGGCCGCTCAACAGCAAATCAGCCGTATCGAGCAGCAAAAGCAGCAATTAGGTCAGATGATAAGCGACTACTCTCAAGCAAATAGTCGCTGTGCATCTGCCATGCTACTGCAAAATAATGCGCAAATGTGTCAGGTGATAGAACCTATGCTCAAACAGCTCACTCGCAAGCAGCTATTACTGCAGCAAGAGCAGCAGCGTGTACATGGCCTATGGCGTAAACAATTGGGGCGCCAGCAAAGCATTCAGTGGCTGTACAATGAACGTGTACAGCAACATAAGCAATTACAGCAAAAGCAGGAACAAAAACAGCTGGATGATTTAGCCGCGCGTTATGTTCGCGCTTAACAGCACTTGATGACATCAAGCGCCATACAATTAACTTAGGTCGTTAACTTATACAATGAGTCCACTTCTAGCAGGCCATTATAATTAGCCCAAAAAGCAGTTTTAAAATGAGCGCACATTGCCATAGTCATGGCCGTTATCACCATTTGGATGTAACAACTGACTGATCACCTCTTGTTGAGCGACCAGCAACTTACCATTAGCCTCATTGACTTGCTGGCTTTCTTTTACGGTTTGCAGCAAGTTTTGCCACAAGTTAGCCACTTGAGCTGATGAGGCTGGCGGCATTTTACCAATTAAACTCTGCATCCCGCTGGCATTACCAGCAAAACCTAATGACTCCAACATTTGTCGACGCTGATTAGCTTTCAACATCAAGTCGTCACAAAGTTCAGTTTGCAGCTTGTTATGTATATTTAAGCCACGATTATCGCGGCATTGCATCAATTCCCGCTGACGATGCAACAGCTTTTTTAGCTGTTTATAGCTTTCAGTATCTTGTTTAATACCGCGCACTATCGCCTGTACTAATTCACGCTTAGTCGGTACAGGGTTATCCATGTTGCTGAACCATAGTTTCAGCTAATTGCTCGAGATCCAACTTAAAACTGCCATCAATTAATGACTGACGCACTTGTGCAACTTTGCTCAAATCAAAGTCAGGCAACTGCTCTAATTGAGGTTGTGCTGCTTCAATCAAGCGACAATCATCACTGACTTCTTGCTGTGGCATCATAGCTGGTGCTGGCGTGTCAGCAACCTGAGTCACTGGAGTTTTATTTTTACTCGTCGCCAATTCAGTATGGATTGTGCTGTTTAACTTACTTATTTCCATATCGGTTATCTCAATTTCGCCCAATAACCCATTAAAGCGACACTTTGGCTTTAATCTGAAATCACCAGATAATTAAATTATGCCCCTTAAAACTTGGTCGCCACTCGTCCCGGAGCTAAAGGGTAAGCCACAATGACCTTGCCTGAACTTAGGTTTCTAACCCTAATAGCTTGCCCTTCCCCACCCGCTTCGAGCGCCTCGCCTTGCATATTGGCATAAAAACCATTGCTACTCGCCTCAATTATCACTCGGTCACCAATATTAACCCATTGTGGAGAGCTTAATTGCACTACCTTAATCGCTTTATAACGGCGAATTTTGCGCAAAACCTGCTGACCAATAATCTGTTGTGACTGAGTAACTAGATCTCTATCACTCATGCCTAGTTGAACGCTGCGCCACTCAATATCTACAGCACTAATAACCGCGCCACGTTTTAGCACTCGATTAGCCACCGGAATTGTCGCAGTTACATCAACAGATGCACGCACATATAGATTCCAGCCTTGGTCACTGCAGCTGACTTTGCGCTGCACATTGCCGATAGGCAAGCCACTGGCACTATCAAATGTTAATGGAGACAGGCACAAAGGCAGACGTTTTGCGCCTGATGGCACCTTAATTTGCAGCTTAAAATCGAGTTGTTTTAACCCAGCCTGTTGTTGCCATTGCTGCATTTCACTGTGCAATAACTGCTGCATTGCGAGTTCGATTTGTTGCTCGGTTTCATTGATGGTTTTCGCGACACTTTGTAGCGGAAACAAACAGGAAATAGCGAGGAGGAAGTAGGAAATACAGATTCCGTTAGCCGAGGTATATTTAGAGCAAACCATTGAAAATCCTAAACTAATAATACTGGCACACTAATTGATTGTTCATGCAGCAATAAATTTGGACATACCATACTAGGAGTCGTAATGGCTATCAACCTTGATGCCGCATTAGGCATTCATCCACACACTTTAGACTTTCGCGTTGAACGCAGCAAAGTCTTGGCCGGTAACTTAGCCAATGCCGAAACTCCTGGCTATAAAGCACGTGATCTCGACTTTAAAAATGTGATGTTGCAGATCAATGCTGGCATGTCTCCAGACCGTAATTATCAAGCAAGTTATCGCGTGCCTTACCAAACATCAGCCGATCAAAACACGGTCGAACTTGGTAAAGAACAAGCGCGCTATTCACAAAACGCTATGGATTACCAAACCAGCCTGACTTTTCTCAATATGAAAATTTCAGGTTTACGCACAGCAATCGAAGGTCAGTAAGCCACTATGTCATTTGCAGAAATCTATCAAATTGCCGGTGCGGGCATGAACGCCCAAACCATACGCTTAAACACTGTAGCCAGTAACCTCGCAAATGCTGATGCAGCAGCCGAAACTCCTGACGAAGCCTTTCGTGCTCTCAAACCCGTGTTTTCGACTATTTACCAACAAACTCAAGACGGCCAAGTCGCTGGAGCTCACGTTGAAGTCGCGGCGATTGTGCAATCTGATGCACCACTCGATCTACGTTACGAACCAGATCATCCCTACGCCGACGAACAAGGCTATGTCGCTTATTCCAACGTTAATACCGTAGAAGAAATGGCCGACATGATGGCTGCTAGTCGTTCATTTGAAACCAATGTGGAAATCATGAATCGAGCCCGCTCAATGCAGCAAGGCTTACTGCAACTAGGAGCTAAATAATGAACGTCACTAGCGCCAGCAATAACAACACTAACCCAACCGATGCCATTGTTAATTCACCGGGTAACGACGCTGCCTCAATCAAGAATGAATTTATGACCTTGATGATTGCGCAGATCCAAAACCAAGACCCAACGAATCCTGTTGATGGTACTGAGTATGTCACTCAGCTAGCGCAATTTTCTCAAGTAGAAAGCTTAGAGCAAATGCGCGCTAACCAATCAACCCAAATGGTGATCATGGAAAACCTCGGCATTGTGCAATCAGCACAACTAGTAGGTAAAGACGCCATGGTCCCCGCCTCTGAATTTAACATCGATGGTGAGCCATTAGAGGGCAAAGTGTTCTTAAGCAATGCCGTTGAAGAGCTCAATATCGATATCGTAGATGCCAATGGCGATGTAGTACACACCTTAAATTTAGGCTCGCAGGAAGTCGGTGATACTCCGTTTACTATCGATCCTGAAGCATTAGAGCTTCCTGCTGGTGAATACAGCATTGTTGCTAACACTACCGCTGGCGACGTCACCAAAAAAGCAGACACTTTTGTAAAAGCTGAAATCGAAAAAATTCATTTTATCAGCGCATCAGGAATGATGATGGCTGAACTGGGTAATGGCCTTGGCACTATTTCTGTGCTGGAAATCTCTGAAGTTTCATAACTAAATTATCAAGGGCTCAATTTATGTCGTTCAATATTGCGTTAAGTGGCTTACAAGCAACTACACAAGATCTAAACACTATCAGTAATAACATCGCTAACTCTTCAACCGTAGGTTTCCGCGGTGGTCGTAGCGAGTTCTCTGCCATCTATAACGGCGGCCAAGCAGGTGGTGTAAACGTAATGTCCACCAGCCAAAACTTCAGCAGCAGTGGCAGCTTAACTTACACTGGTCGCCAGCTAGATATGGGCATTCAAGGCGAAGGATTTTTTGTATTAAGTGCACAAGACGGCACCACAACATACGCTCGTGCTGGTATGTTCAACCAAGATGCCAACGGTTTTGTGACTGATCCTGCAGGCAATCGCCTCCAAGGCTACTCGGTAAGCGCGGCAGGTAATCTGCAAACGGGTAATGTTACCGATCTGCAAGTTCAAGCTGGTGCATTACCAGCAAAAGCGACCAGCGATATTGGCTTAGTTTCTAATTTAGATGCCCGCGTAGAAGTTATCGACCCAGCAGTGACACCTTTTGATGCTGATGATGCCTCAACCTATCACTCATCTAGCACAGTTACCGCTTATGACTCACTTGGTAAAGAGCACGCCCTAACCCAGTACTACGTTAAAACTGACGATAATAAATGGTCTGTGCACTACATGATGGGCGATACAGATGTGACCCCAACCGGTGGTCATCAACTGGAGTTTAATTCTGACGGTATGCTTGTAGCTGGCGCAGATCTCGCTCTAAATATTAGCGACCCGAATATTGTTGGTGGTGCATCTGATCTAAATCTAAGCCTAAGTTACGACAAAAGCACCCAATATGCTTCTGATTATAACAACTCAAGCTTAAGCCAAAACGGTTACACCTCAGGTGAACTAAACGGTATTCGTTTAGATGAAAGCGGCATGCTTTACGGCACTTACACTAACGGCCAAGAGCAGTTACAGGGCCAAGTTGTACTGGCAGACTTTAATAACCCGAATGGCCTGACTCCAATCAGCAATAACGCTTGGACAGCCACCAATGCCGCAGGTCAGCCAATTATCGGTACACCTTCAACTGGCACATTAGGCGCAATTGCAGGCGGCTACCTTGAAGGCTCAAACGTTGATACCACTGCAGAAATGGTCAACTTGATGACAGCCCAACGCAACTATCAGTCCAACGCCAAAGTGTTAGACGCTAACTCAACTATGCAGCAAGCCCTGCTGAACGTAATTTAGGCCTAAACCATGGACAGAATGATTTATACCGCCGCTAAAGGTGCTGCAAGGGTAATGGAAGCGCAAGCTATTCGCGCTAACAACCTCGCCAATGCGGATACCACAGGCTTTAAAGCTGACCTAGAACGCGTTAATGCCATGACAGTGGCCCCAACCGGTAACAGCTTGCAAACACGCGTATTAGCACAAACTCAAAGCAGTGGTTTTAACCAACAAAGCGGTGCAATGAACCCAACAGGCAGAACCTTAGATCTTGCGATTAATGATGCCGGTTTATTTGCAGTAATGACCGAAGACGGTGAAGGCTATACCCGCTCAGGTGCAATCCAACCAGATGAAAATGGTCAGCTAACACTTGATGGTCGCCCAGTTGCAGGCGTTGATGGCCCTATCGTATTACCTGAATATCGCGAGCTTTTTGTTGGTGAAGATGGCCGCTTAAGCATAGTGGCAGATGAAGGTGGGGTTATCGAAGAGATTGGGCAGCTCAAGCTGGTCAATCCTGATATTAACGACATGAGCAAAGGATTAGACGGTTTGCTTTATACCCAAGACCGTCAACCTCTACCAGCTAATGATCAAGTATCTGTTAGCAGCGGTTTTCTTGAAGCCAGCAACGTACAAGCCGTTGGTGAACTTATCGCTGCGATGGATCTAAGTCGCCAGTTTGAAGTGCAAGTAAAACTGATGAAAAGCGCAGAGAAACTCGCCGAAGCAGGTAACCGCCTGTTACGCGACGCATAATCTCAGTTTTTGAAGCCTATTTTAAGGAACTACTGCAATGCAATCAGCTTTATGGGTAAGTAAAACCGGTTTAACCGCCCAAGACACCAAAATGACGACCATTGCCAACAACTTGGCAAACGTAAATACCACAGGCTTTAAGCGCGACCGAGTCGCATTTAACGATCTATTTTATCAAGTACAGCGCCAACCTGGTGGCCAAGTTGATGAGCAAAATGAACTACCGTCAGGTTTACAACTTGGTACAGGTACTCGAGTTGTTGGCACTCAAAAGGTATTCACTGCTGGTGACATGCTTACCACCAACCAACAGCTTGATTTAGCAATTGAAGGCCAAGGTTTTTTCCAAATTGAAGAAGCCAATGGCGAGATTAGCTTTTCACGTGATGGTCAATTTTACCGTGACAGCGAAGGCTTAATGGTGACCTCTCAAGGTTTACCTTTAGTACCCAATATCGAGATCCCGGAAGATGCACTGACGGTAACTATCGCTAGCGACGGCTTAGTATCAGCGCAAATGGCTGGCCAAGCAGATGCACAAGAGTTAGGTCAAATCACCTTAGTAAACTTTACCAACCCAGCAGGCTTAGAGGCCCGTGGTAATAACCTTTACCGTGAAACAGGTGCATCTGGTGCGGCCGTTGAAGGTATTGCCGGCGACCAAGCTTTAGGGCAAATCCGCCAAGGTGCACTTGAAGGTGCAAACGTTAACGTGGTGGAGGAGATGGTAGAGATGATCTCAACTCAACGCGCCTACGAAATGAATGCCAAGGTCGTATCGGCATCAGACGACATGCTTAAGTTCTTAAACCAAGCGCTGTAATCAGCGCTTTATCAATTCACAAATGATGACATTCAACATGGGAGCCGCTATGCGATTAATCTGGTTAAGCTTGGCAACGGTATGGTTACTGTCTGGCTGCGTTGCACATATTCCAGAAGCCGATACCGCACCGGGTAAACCTGAGTGGGCTCCACCAGAGATCGATTACAGCCTGCCACCAGCCCAAAATGGCAGCGTGTATCGTCCGGGTTTCATGCTAACGCTATTTAAAGATAAACGCGCATTTCGTGAAGGCGACATTCTCACTGTAGCCCTTGATGAAAAAACCTATTCTAGTAAGCGTGCAGACACCAAAACCAGCAAAACTGGCGGCATGTCTATTGACGGCCAAGCAACCACTGGCAGCAATGCAATTAGTGGTAATGGTGAAGCGAACATGGGGCGCTCGTTCAATGGCACAGGCTCTAGTACCCAACAAAATCAGCTATCAGGCTCAATCACAGTAACCGTCGCAAAAGTTTTACCAAACGGCGCCCTGTTGATCCGCGGTGAAAAATGGCTGCGCCTTAACCAAGGTGATGAATACTTACGCCTACTCGGGCTGATCCGTGCTGACGACATTGGCAACGACAACACTATTTCAAGCCAACGCATTGCCGATGCGCGGATTATTTACGGTGGCCAAGGGGCTATCTCCGACAGTAACCGTATGGGCTGGGCGGCACGATACTTTAATAGTCCTTGGTTTCCATTGTGATAAGCCATTTACGTGTAACAAAGTCAGGATTGTGTGAATGAAAAAAATTGCCATGTTTTTGGCCAGTATGCTGCTCAGCTTAACGCCTTTACTTCCAGCTCAGGCACAAGTGCAACATAGATATTTAATGGACATTGTCGATGTACAAGGGATCCGTGATAACCAACTCGTCGGCTACGGTTTAGTCGTGGGTCTCGACGGCACAGGTGACCGCACTCAGGTGCGTTTTACCAGCCAGTCTATCGTTAACATGCTTAAGCAATTTGGGGTGCAAATTGACGATAAAACCGATCCTAAACTAAAGAACGTTGCAGCGGTTGCTGTGCACGCTACCGTGCCGCCATTAGCCAGCCCAGGACAAACACTCAACATTACCGTGTCATCATTAGGTGATGCCAAAAGCTTACGTGGCGGCACACTGTTAATGACACCAATGCGAGCTGTTGATGGCGAGATCTATGCTGTTGCTCAAGGTAACTTGGTCGTTGGCGGTGTATCAGCGCAAGGCCGCAATGGTAGCTCTGTCACCATCAATGTGCCGACGGTAGGTAATATTCCCAACGGTGCGCTACTTGAAGCGCCAATGAACAGTGATTTTAATGACAACGAAAACATCGTACTCAATCTTATCGACCCAAGTTTTAAAACCGCCCGCAACATCGAGCGTGCCGTCAACGAGCTATTTGGTCCAGATGTCGCAACCGCAGATAGCAGCGCTAAAGTCATAGTTCGTGCGCCAAAATCAAATCGTGAACGAGTGACATTTATGTCGATGCTCGAAGAGCTGCAAATAGAGCAAGGCCGCAAAACGCCGCGCGTGGTATTTAATAGCCGCACAGGCACAGTTGTAATGGGTGGCGATGTGGTTGTACGTAAAGCCGCCGTTAGCCATGGCAATTTAACGGTCACAATTGTTGAGCAAGAAACTGTCAGCCAACCAAATGGTGCTTATCTTGGCCAAGCACAAGGTGAAACCGTGGTTACTACAGATAGCCAAATTGATATTGATACAGGCAATGGTCACATGTTTGTTTGGCCCGAAGGCATAGCACTGAATGATATCGTTCGTGCGGTTAACAGCCTTGGCGCATCACCAATGGATCTAATGGCGATATTACAAGCCTTAAATGAAGCCGGTGCACTTGAAGCTGAATTGGTGGTGATCTAATGAAAATCGACAATAACCATAGCTACTTAAACCAACTTGATGCTGGCGACTTAATTAAAGCCAACGGCGAGCACGGCGCACTCAAGCTCGTTAGCCAGCAGTTTGAAGCTCAGTTTTTACAAACCGTACTAAAGCAGATGCGCTCTGCCTCAGATGTGATGGCGGATAAAGACAGTCCCCTATCATCACAAAATGATGGCATGTACCGCGATTGGCATGATGCAGAACTTGCTGGTCGTTTAAGTCAGATGCAAAGCACGGGATTAGCCGATGTGATGACCAAACAATTATCGGCCGGGCTTAAGTCTGCCCCCGAGACGGTCGCCTCTAATAGTCAACCAAACAATGGGCCGACAACTCACGCAATGCAGCCTGCTTTGATACTGCCCTTTATAAACAAATTACCTGAGTAAACGGTGCCTTACATCACCACTTACTTTACAGATAAGGATTCACAATGAGCATGCTTAATATTGGTATGTCAGGGCTAAATGCCAGTATGGCAGCCTTAACCGTTACCTCTAATAACCTCGCGAGCGCTATGGTGCCGGGTTATTCTCGCCAACATGCCATGCTCAGCTCTGTGGGTAATGGCATTTATGGCAGCGGCTCTGGGGCGATGGTTGATGGTGTACGCCGTATTTCAGATCAATATGAAGTGGCTCAACTGTGGAATACCACCAGCAATGTTAGCTTTACTAAAACTCAAGCCAGTTACTATGGCCAGGTAGAGCAAATATTTGGCTCGGAAGGCAATAATATTTCCGCAGGCTTAGATCAACTGTTCGCCTCGCTAAACTCTGCCATGGAGCAGCCTAACGAGATCGCGCATCGCCAAGGTTTTTTAAATGAAGCTAAGGCTATAACTCAACGTTTTAATTCGATTAGTGAAGGGCTAGATGCACAAGTTTCGCAAATCGAAGGGCAAATTCATGCGTCAGCCAAAGAAATAAATGCCCAACTCGCAACCATTGCCAGCTTTAATGCTGATATTCAAACCGCTAAAGCTAGCGGCAATGTGCCATTAGCATTACTTGATGCTCGCGATGCTGCAGTCGATGACCTGTCGAAAATCATTGATGTCAACGTGGTTGAAGATGCCAACGGCATGCTAAATATCTCACTGGCTCAAGGTCAGCCATTACTTGCAGGCACAACAGCTTCAAAGATTAGTGTTAATCCCGATCCCGCCTCCCCTCGATTTAGCCAAGTGAGCATTCAATTTGGCGAGTCTAGCTTTCCGCTAGATGAAACCGCTAGCGGCAGCTTAGGCGCACTAATTGATTACCGTGATAACAGCATGCTTGACTCGCTTGCGTTTATTGATGAGCTCGCCATGACCATGGCTGATGAATTTAATAACGTACTTGGCGCAGGTACAGATTTAAATGGTAACACACCAACTCAGCAGCTATTTAGTTACGACCCGACCAACCCAGCAGGTAGCTTAACGATTACAGCAGGCTTTAGTGCCGACATGCTGGCATTCGGTAAAGATGGTACCCCAGGCGACAACAGCAACTTAAAAGATCTAGTTGAGCTGGCGAACAAGAACTTTTCATTCAGCTCTATGGGTGTCGATGCAACCATGGGTGACGCCTTTGCGAGCAAAATAGGTGAACTCGGCTCAGCCTCACGCCAAGCGAAAATGAGTAAAGACACCGCTGAAAAACTGCAAATTGAAGCGCAAACACAATGGGCTAGCACCAGCGGAGTTAATATTGACGAAGAAGGTGCCAACCTCATTATGTATCAGCAAGCATACCAAGCAAACGCTAAAGTGATTGCCACTGCTGATCAACTATTCCAAACCATTTTGAACAGTATTTAAGGACATTTGTATGCGCGTTAGTATGATGAACCTGTACAGCAATAACCTACACAGCCTACAAAAATCGACCTTTGATATTTCTAAGCTCAATGAAATGATGTCGACGGGTAAATCTATTTTACGTCCGTCAGATGATCCTATTGGTTCAGTTAAGGTTATTGGTAGTCAGCGAGATATGGCTGCGACGAACCAATACTTAGACAATACCGAGTCACTTTCTACTAGCTTTAGTCGTGCCGAAACCTATATGTCGAGCATGGTAGAGCTACAAGGTCGTATGCGAGAAATCTCGGTTTCAGCAAATAATGGTAGTTTGTCGCCAGAAGATAGAGCGGCTTACGCAGCTGAGATGAATGAACTGCTAGAGACTTTTGTCGATACCGTTAATGCCAAAGATGAGGCTGGAAACTACCTGTTTTCTGGCAATAAAACTGATACTGCGCCTATTGGCCAAGACGCTGATGGCAACTACGTCTACCAAGGTGATACCAACACCCGAGAAGTACAAACATCAACATCATCTTGGATGACAGCTAATAGCACAGCGGCAGACTTTCTTTTCTCAAACGGCAGTGCCGATATTCTAAATCAAACCAAAGACTTTATTGCAGTACTTGAAGACCCAACATTAGCACCAGGTGACAATGCATTTGACCAAATTGCGATTGATATGCAAACCAGCTTAGATGACAGCCTTAATAGTATAAGCTCTGCAATTACCGATATTGGTGGTAAACAAAACACCTTGAGTTTAGTGCAAGCTTCCCATGAAGAACGTGTGCTATTTAATAAAGAAGTAATTGGTGAAACAGAAGGCTTAGATTATGCCCAAGCCACCGCAGAGTTTAACGTTAAGCTCACAGCGTTAAAGGTTACTCAGCAAACTTTTGTGCAAGTTTCGCAACTATCTTTGTTTAATCATATTTAAATCTAACTTAAAGACAAATCAATGCTAAACGGGATTTCAGACTCACTTCATGTTCAGCAGCGCAACCCCAGTGTTGCGCCTACGGCGGCTGTCCAAGCGGTAGCGCAAACACACAATAATACCCAAGCTGCGAACATCCCCAGTCATAGATTAGAAAGCTACACCAAATGGGCAAAGGTCACTCAAGGCCAGCATAAAGTCAGTGCACAGCAAGTTGCTGAGCAAGGGCTTAAACAAGTTAAAACACTACTGGCGCAACTGCAGCACCAAGGGCAACAGGCATTAACAGCAAGCAACAATAATGATGCCCTAGAGCGCACCCAACAACGATTAGCTCAACTCGATATTAGCTATTTAGGCCAACCACTCGTTGATCACCAGCTCAATTTAATTTCAACTCAACGACCAGCAGCCAAGCATAGCTTTAGTTTAAAATCTGTTGAGCTAACCACAGCAAAACCTCGCGACGAACTAATCCAAGTACAACTAGGTAAAGACTCAACTCAAGTATTATTACCTGCCAATGCCCAGCCTCACGAACTCGCTAATCAACTAAAAAGTGCCTTCGCTAAACTGGATATAGAGATACAACACTCAGCTGATAATCGTTTACTCTTTAAAGCGAATACTCAGCAATGGCAGCAGATTCAGCACGGACTATTGATGACCGGGCAAGGTCAGCGCTTACCAGCGGGTGATGCCAGAACCATAAAAGTACAGCCACAACTCAACTGGCAAGATCCACAGGAATGGCGCTTTAATAGCCGAGACAATATCAAACAGTCTTTAGCCAAAGTGGCAAAATCGACCCATAAAGTTGATGCTCAGTTACGTGAGCTACAAACAAGCCAGCAGCATATTCAGCAACAATTACAAAAAGCCAGTCAGGTAAAAGACGCTTCACTGAATGTAGAATCTACCCTCGAAGCATTATCAACGCTTATGCAACCGTCGCCATTTAAATTGAAAATAAACTCATTGATGGCGCAAGCTAATCTTACTCGCCCGCAAGTATCTTCGTTATTAGACTAGTTATACGAATTTAATGGCGTCAACAGGACTTGTGACGCCATAGATTATGAGCCTTTGAGCATTAATTGGCTTTGCTTAACAAGGTCAAAATCGCTGCTAATTCATCAAATTTCGCCTGCGCCAATATCTCTGTCACGTACTGACTGTAATTAGCTTTATGCTGTCGGTTAGTGTGATAAACCTGAAAACACATAATAATATCGTGATCAGATAACCCTTGTTTACTTGCAGCTACTACCGCCAAATAGCAACGCAGCATAAACAGATCTAACAGCATCACTCTAAAGGCTTCTGACGGAGTTAATGCATCAACCTGCGGAAACTGCATGTGATAGAGGTAATAGCATAGATAACGGCTAAACAGCTGCGGATGACTCGATAACGCAGGTAATGCAGACTCTTTCCATGCCTGATTAATACTCGCCATACTAATGTTTTGATTATCATCAGCTAAAGCACATATCGCCTGATTGATTTGCTCAAATCGACTGCGGCCACGTCTCACCTTATTAGTATTTAGCCATAATTGAATCGAGGTAAAAGCGTGCATTTGATGAATATCGGTATCTTGATTAAAGCCGTCAAAATGCTGCTTTAGCTGACCATTGTCACTTAAAGTTAGCAACTGCTGGAACATATTATCAAGCGCACTACTATCAAGCTCCCCAGCTGCCACCTTATCAGCGGTTTTCATCAAGATCCCAATAGCAGTTAACCCATGTTCTAATGGTTGCTGCGGTTTTAACAATAGTTGAATCGAGTAGTCATAGGCCTTTTGCGCCCATAACGGCGTAGCCTTGAAAGAGCGATGATGATTGATGGTCAGACGCTCTAAGCGAAAAGCATCATCTTTAAATAGAATATTGCGTGCGGCTTCGGGGCAGGATAACGACAGACTCTCATAGCGGTCACCACCGCGCATATGCGCCATTCTCGGGTAAGTCTTACAGGTATCACTCAGTAGTGACTCACCTGCTTTAGCATGTATTTGGCATAGGTTATTGGCATCTAAAAAGCCACAAGCGCCGTTATCACCTAAAACCGCCTGCGCCCAAACCCCATCACTTTTCTTTACTTTTTTGAGTGCCGTTTTGGCTAACTCTTTAAGCTCACTATGAGCTAAGGTTTTTTTATAGCTTTGCTTATCAATATGAATATTCCAGCCATAACAGCAACTATCCTCACATTCTCCGCCAATACAACTAAAGTGAGCAACAAACTGAGGTCTAACAAGTAAATGCTTCATTGTGGTTCGCTTTTTTAAGCCTAAATATGCCTAGTTAAAGCGACCAAAGTGATGATTTCCTAAAACATTACTTATGATATAAAAATAAATTAAAAAATATATTTATATAAAATTCATAACGTTAAGCGTTTATTTTGAAGTAATTTACCGGCCTGCTTTCAGTTTCCAATTCCGCTGTCGTTTTAAGTTTATAGACAACAAATAACCCGTTAAAACTCAAAGGAATATCCTATGTTATCTGTAATGACTAATAACGCGTCAAACATCGCTCAAAATGCTGTCACTAAAAATAACGACCTTCTTGGCAATGCTATGGAGCGCCTATCAACAGGTCTTCGTATCAACAGCGCTGCTGATGATGCTGCAGGTCTACAGATTGCGACTCGCCTAAATGCTAACGTAACAGGTATGGAAACGGCTAGCCGCAACGTTTCTGACGCAACGTCAATGCTACAAACTGCAGACGGTGCACTAGACGAGCTAAACAACATCGCTTCTCGTCAAAAAGAGCTAGCGACTCAAGCAGCTAACGGCGTTAACTCTGCTGAAGACATTAAAGCACTTGGTGCTGAATACAAAGAGCTTAACGCTGAAGCTAACCGCATTATCGACAGCACAGAATACGGTGGAAACAAACTATTCACAGAGCTAGATAAAGGTGTTGGCTTCCAAATTGGTGCATCTAACACAGCTTCAGAGCAACTAACTGTTACCACTAAGGTTGCTGATGTAAAAAAACTATTCGTTGGTGAAATTACTGACTCAGCAACAGCTAAAGCTCAAATCGACAACGTTGATGCAATCATCGATGCTGTTGGTACAGAACGCTCTAACCTAGGTGCAAGCATCAACCGTCTAGGTCACACTGCATCTAACCTAACTAACGTTACTGAAAACACTAAAGCTGCTGCTGGCCGTATCATGGACACTGACTTTGCTGTTGAAACTGCTGCAATGACTAAGAACCAGCTACTGGTTCAAGCAGGTACAAACATTCTATCTTCATCAAACCAAAACACTGGTTTGGTTATGGGTCTATTGGGCTAATCTTCCTCCCTACTATCCCAATATCAAAAGGAGCCTTTCGGCTCCTTTTTTATTTATCAATTATCTCAGTAACGCTTCAGCATCCCTGTGTAAATGTCGCCTTATATCAGAGATAAGTAAGTGATATTTAGGCCATATTCCATAACGGAAGTAGCGCTTCCCTTTACGTCTATACAAACGGAAAGGCGTAGGTCATCACCAATAAAACTTACTGCCCAATACATTCAAAAACAAACACTTAAATAAATGGCACAAAGGTTGCCATTCCTATGCGAATTGGAGAAATAAAATGATTTCAGGTATGGGTGGCGCCTCATTTGCCGAACAACTTATTGCCGCAGAGCGCATGGGCAAAGATCAAATATTTGAAAGCAACAAGAGCAAATATGAGTCACAACTTGATGCCTATAAGATCCTTGAACGCAGCCTAGATAAGATGACCAGCAATCTTGAAAAGATTAATGGAGATGCTTTCGAAAGCAAAACCTCATCAATTAGTGATGACAACGCCGCTATTACTGTAGATAGCGGTGCGCCTACTGGTAACTATGACTTATATGTTGAGCAACTCGCTCAAGCACACCAACTGACTAAAAACTTTGCTAGCGAAGATGCATTAATCCCAACAACTGGTGTTATCGAGATCCAGCTTGGCGCTGATGCAGCCGACACTATTAGTCTCGATATGTCAGTGCTCAACGCTGATGGCACAGCGACAGTCAAAGACCTCACCAGCATGATTAACGATCATCCAGACAACCCTGGCGTTCAAGCTTCTTTAGTTAGAACCGGTGGTCAAGTAGAGCTCATGCTGTCTTCAAAAGAGTCTGGTGCGGCGAATAATATTAGCGTCAACTTCAACGGCGCCGATTGGGGCATGACTGAGCGCCGCGCAGCCCAAGATGCCAAGGTAAACCTTAATGGTATCGACATCACCAGTAGCAGCAACAACTTAGCTAATGTCATTGACGGCGTTTCCATCGAATTAAATAAAACCCATGCAGTTGGCGAAAGCAGCAGTATCAACATTGTCTCTGATACCGACTCTAGCGAGCAAGCTGTTGAAGATTTTGTCGATATCTTTAATGATTTAATGGATGAGATTAACAAACTGACCCGTTCAATGGGCAGCGAAGCCTTAGACGAGCTTAATCAGGAAAACTCTGACAAAGATGATAGCAGTGATGATGAAGATGACGAGGATAAAGATGATGACTTTAACTCTTCAATCACTGAAGACCAACTCGGGGTATTAAAAGGCGACTCAAGCATAAGAATGCTGCAACAAGGTATGCGAGATGCGATTTTTGATAGTGCACCAAACGGCATGCGTTTATCAGATATCGGCGTAGAAATGGGTCGTGATGGCAAACTAGAAATCGACTCAAGCAAGCTTTCTAAAGCCCTTAAAGATGACCCTAATGCTATCCAAGCAATGTTTACCGATAGTGGTAGCTATATCGATCGTCTCGACAACCTGATTGACCCTTTCACCAAGTTCCAAGGCTCGATGGATCTCAAAAAAGATAACCTCGAAAAGCAAATAGAGCGCGTTGAGAGCAGCATGGATAACCATGATCGCCAAATGGAGCAAAGATACCAAATTTATCTATCGCAGTTTACCGCGATGGAAAACACCATCAACCAACTTAACTCAGCCAGCTCGCTGTTTTACTAAGGAATTCTAGCAAAATGTTAAACGAGCATGATCCATTCAACGCTTATAAGCAAACCTCTATTAATGCTAGAGCTGCAGCTGCCAATCCTCATGAGATGGTGCGTATGTTACTAGATGGGCTTTTAGAAGAGATCCAACGAGCAGCAGGCTTTATGCAACGTAAAAGCTTTGAAGATAAGGGCCAAAGTATCAATAAGTGCCTCAACATAGTTCATGGGCTGGATTCTATGCTCGACCTTGAAAACGGTGGTGAAGTCGCTACCAAGCTGAATCAGCTTTACGACTATTGCAGCCGCCAACTGGTCATCGCTAGCGTTGAAAACAGCACAACAGCTCTTATTCCAATTACTAAGGTCATTACTGATGTCAGATCTGGATGGGCCAATCTCAATTGAGCAGTGGCAACGATTTGAGCAAGCTTTGCAATTTCATGCTGCTGCACAAAACTGGGAAAAATTAGTCATGGTGAATCAAAAAATGACTAATGCCCTAAAAAAAGCCGGTAAACCAACATCGCGCTCGCAGTTGCTTGCGCGCCAATCTTTGGCTGCTACTCACAAAGGTATTGTTTCACAAATGCAGCAAGCACAAGAGCAACTCAAGCAAGAAATGCACAAGTTTAAATTACAACAAGATGGCTTAGCCGCTTATCAATTTACCTGTGCAAGTGCCGGAGTTAATCATGAATAACTCTGTATTAATTAATACCAGTGTCACTGCGCCTAATGTGAATAATGGCCAAATAAAGCCATCAAACTCTGTTTTAGGTGTCGACAATACTGAGCCAGAAAGCGCTAACGAGGCGATGCCGTTTTCGTTAGCTTCTGCTCAAATTACACCGGCATCAACAAGCTTCAATGCTGGTGTGTATGCAACCGCGATAACAGAAAACCTATCCCTGCAACCACCAATTACTGGCGCAATCAATTCAGCTATTAGCAGCAGCGTATATCACAGTAATAGTGAGCCATTAGCCGATTTAAATATCAGCCAAACAGGACTAAGCGTTAATTTTACTACGCTAAAAAATGATGCAACTGGCGTAATTACACCGCAAATACATCAGCAAAAAACGGCTGAACATATAAGTTCTAACATAGAAAAACACACTAAAACGCCCGCAACTAACATAAGCTTTAGTGGCGATAAACCGCTAAATCAAAACTACAATCCAAGCCTAGAGTTAGGCTTAGTAAAACCCGCTATAACGCCAGCTTTTACCCATGTGTCAGCACTGCAAAGTCCATTTGCTAATCAACTACTGGATAGCAGTAATTTGGATAATATCGAGTCGGTAACCAACCAATTATTGGTTAACAACACTCGCTCACCAGCAGCCGTTGCGCAATGGGGACCAATATCTGTCACTCAATCGGCTCCATTGTTACAGCAATCACACGACATGCTGTCACCGCTTCGCGAGCAAATACGCTTTCAAATTGATCAGCAAATAAAGCAAGCAGAGATCCGTCTCGACCCTCCGGAACTAGGCAAAATTGAACTCAATGTGCGCTTAGAAGGCGACCGTTTGCAAATACAAATGCATGCGGCGAACTCAGTAGTACGTGACGCTTTATTAGCTGGCCTAGAGCGATTACGCGGTGAACTCGCCAATGACCATGGCGGCCAAATCGATGTTGATATTGGTCAGGGTGAGTCTTCAAAAGAGCGCCAACACCAAGATCAGCAATCCAATATTCAGCTCGCGAGCCTGCATGAACCGTTAACTTTTTCACACGAAAATCAGCAGCAAGATCAGGTTGATCTACTCGCATAACCGAGGACAATTTCATGGCATTAACTAAAAAATCAGGTAAACGATTTAGCATTTTTTGCTTACTAATGGGCTGGACAGCTGCAACATTTTGGCTAGGAACTCAATCGCCACAGCTTATTGGTGGTGACCTATTTGCTTCAGAAAAAGAGGTCAAAACAGCACAGTTCTATCCGTTAGAAAAGTTTGTTATTTCAATTCCCGGTGATGAATATCCACACTATTTATTGCTCGAAATGGCATTTAAAAGTCGCTCCGCAAATGTGGCCCACACCATACAGCAAGCCGATCCAGTAATTAGAAACTCATTAATGAAGATGTTTTCTAAAAAGCATTTCAATGAATTAAACAACTCAGAACAGTTTGAGTCACTGCAAAAAGAAGCCCACGGCTTGCTATCGGTCGTTTTAGCTAATAACGATTTTGCCATCGAACTAGACGAAGTCTTATTCACCCGTATGGTTATTCAATAAAGGTTCTTGTAATGAATACAGCCCAATCTGCTTATCAACAAGTTAGCGAAGATATTAGCGCTAAACGCTTATCCGAAAGCCAAGTGATGACTCAGTACTTACCCTTAGTTAAGCGCGCGGTGTCGCAACTTAGGAGTCATTGTGGCTCGGTGTTAGCTATGGAAGATATGGAGCAGATTGGCCTAATGGCGTTACTCGAATCTGCTAGGCGTTATCCCGGTGAATACGATAATGGCTTTATTTCATTTGCAGGGCAGCGGATCCGTGGCGCCATATTGGATGAATTACGCCGCCAAGATTGGCGTCCGCGTCCGGTCAGGCAACAAGCCCATGAACTGAATGACATGGTAAGAAAATTAACCCGTCAGCTTGAACGTGAACCAAGCGACAATGAAATTGCTGACGCTATGTCACTGAGCCCAACAGAGTATCGTGAGCGGCTATACGCTTCACAGTCAGAATCCATGCATAGCTTAGATGAGCTAATTAGTGATGGTCGCCACTTCATTGATAACAATGATATTTTGGAGCAATTTTCGGCAAAAGAATATTTATTACAAGCTATTTCAAAATTAAACAAAAGAGAACAGGTGATCCTGTCGCTTTACTATCAACATGAACTTAATTTAAAAGAAATTGCTGCCACTTTAGGTCTAACGGAAACTCGAATTTGCCAACTGCACAAACAAGCAGTTAAGCAACTACACAGTATCTACCAACAGTGGGAACGGTAACTAAGTGAGATAGTATGAGCAAACTGGTTGGGCTAGTAATCATAATTTTGTCGGTATTTGGCGGCTATATTTGGGCCGGAGGCTCACTAATATCTTTATGGCAACCTGCTGAAATACTAATTATTTTTGGCGCTGGTGTTGGAGCATTAATTATTGCAAACCCGAAGCCAGTACTCATCGAGATGATCGAACAGCTCAAAGAAATAGTAAAAGTTGAGCAAGAAGATCCTGAGCTTTATCCGCAGCTGTTTGGCTTAATGGGCATGCTAATGTCTCAAATACAGGCACAAGGCTTACGCGTTCTCGATGATCACCTTGAAAACCCACGTGAAAGCTCATTGTTTCTCATGTATCCAGCGGTTTTAGAACATTCAAACGTGCTTAATTTCCTCATAGATAATCTTAGACTGCAATCCATTGGCAAGATATCACCGCATGATTTAGAGCATATTCTCGAAGAAGAAATCCACCGTATTGAAGAAGACAGAATGCGCCCTTCGCACGCACTAGCAAAAACTGCCGAGGCCATGCCAGGCTTTGGTATTTTAGCTGCGGTAATGGGGATTATTATTACCATGTCTAATATTGATGGCCCTATCACAATGATCGGCGTAAAGGTGGCTGCAGCACTAGTCGGTACTTTTATTGGTATTTTTGCCTGCTACTGTTTATTCGATCCGCTCTCTAAAGCACTAGAACACCTTGTTGAACGTAAGTCAGCACAGCTACGTTGCGTAGCAGCTGCGCTTAGCGCATTTGCTAAAGGTAAACCGCCAATGCAAGCCGTAGATGCCGGCCGCAAACAAATTCAAAGTGAAAATCGCCCAAGCTTTATTGAACTTGAACGTTGGATGGTGGAGCAAAAAAGTTAATGCTGACTAGAACAGAGCCAATTGTCATTCGTCGTAAAAAACGCGCCAAAGCAAAAGCTGGACATGGCGGCGCCTGGAAAGTTGCTTTTGCTGACTTCACTTTAGCTATGATGGCACTATTTATGGTGCTATGGATTATGCAGATTGCCGATCAGCAAGAAAGAACTATGATTGTGCAGTATCTAAATGGCGACCTATATGACAATGGCTCAATCAACCCGTTTGATTTAGGCGGTGCACCATCCATGCTTGAGTTTCAAGGCAACTTGGGCATTCAACAAGCAGTGCTTCCAGCAACTTCAACGGGTGTGGATAAAAGCGGACCAGCGATGCATAACCGTATTCCTTTTGGCGAGGAAAACGCTAAAGCAGGCAGGGGCCCAGAGTTGAATTCTTTAGTACCAGGAAAATTTGAAACTCAAGCTCAACTAGAGTTTCTTGCCAAAGAAATTGATAGTGTCATCAGAGATGTCAGCATGGGCGCAAATGTTGAGTTACAAGTTGTCCCTCAAGGCGTTCGCATATTAATGCACGATAACGTGCACCAGTTTATGTTTACCCGCGGTAGTGCTGAGATGATGCCTTATTTTGAAGACCTACTAATGGCATTAGCCCCATTACTAAGTCGAGTCGAAAATAAAATCACTATTTCAGGCCATACAGATTCGAGCCCTTATGCAGGTAAAAGCTTCACCAACTGGGAGCTTTCAAGTAAACGCGCTCTATTAGCGAGACGCGTACTAGAATATGGTGGCATTAATCGTAGCCAAGTCATTCAAGTGACCGGCATGGCAGACCAAGCCCCCTATATAGCCGAAGATCCTGCTGCCGCAGCTAACCGTCGTATAGAAGTTTTAGTAATGACCTCTGCCGCAGAAAACCAACTAAAACAAATGATGGGCTTGCCCGTTGAAGCAAGCGCAGCAGAAGCTGAATTACAACAAGCAAAGCAAATCGCAGAAAAAAACCAAGCTAGGGCCAGATACCCACAACAATGGACAAACCAATAATTGCTGAGGGCGAGTTTATTACTGCAGATAAACAGCCAAGCATAGAGCAAGCAGAGCATGAAGGTCGCGAATATGTTCGATTTAGTCTAAGACAAAGAAAGCTGCAAGATATTAGCTTCGCATGTGATGGCATTACAGTATCACTTATAAAATGCCATTACTTATTCAACAAAAAGATTGGTATCGCCAATATAAAAAACATTGGCTTAGGAGGGATTGGTTTTATTAGCAGTTCGACTCTACTACCTAAACAGATTGTTGATATTTCTTTAGACGGTGAGCGATTTCAAATCCAAGTAATGCGCCTAGAAAAAATCAATCGCAAACTTAATTTTGTTGGAGCTAAGTGGGTTGAAAAAGATGAAAAAAGGATAAGTTACATCACCACTAAAATTTACAATATGAGTAATTAGCTCCAACTTTAATAAATTAAAAATATTGGGTATTCCGTGACAAATAAGGAGATCACAATGCCTGCTTCATACGAGCGCAAAGGACCTGATGCCTTACAAAAGCTCTTTTTATACTTGATCATCTTTGACTGGATCATTCTGATCTACTTAATTGTTTCCATAAAAGATATGTCGTTTCAACATGGCGCTATGACTTCGGTCGCGGTAGCGATGTTTAATTTAATCTTAGTCAATCTATGCTTTAGACGAGCACGTAGAGCAGAGGATGGCTATCAGATTTATCCCGTTATCATAGGTGCGTTACTGTCTTTTGTACTCATTGCTTACTACTTTTTCTTTTAAATAAAGCCGACAGCTAACGATACACTCGAAGGTATAGTTTCTTCTTGTTGCTTCAATAAGCTAAACCCCAAAAATCGCCTCTGATACCTCAAGCCAGCTATTAAGTTGGCTTATACCTGTTTCCACTAATCCATCTAGATCCTGAGCCCACTATGTTCAAGCTTTTATTTCCCATTCAGCGGTGGGGCGACGTCGGAGATAGGCATTTATGCCTACGTTAAGTGAAGCAGCTACCTTTACGGGTAGCTGTATTCTAGATAAGTTAGCGTTCAATATTTTACAAACGCCAAAACGCAACTACTCTCTATCCCATCCATAGCATTAGAAGGTAAGTACTTTCTCACTTAATTTAAAGTCTGGAAATGGCCTACTCTCGTAGTTCGCGCAGCGAACACATGGGGGCGAAGAAGCCCTGCTTTGGATGCAACGCATTCAAGGGCTTTGAAGCGCGAGTAACTTGTTACGAAGCTGGAGGCGAGGCACACGGAAGTGCCGAATGCCTGAAACGCATGGACGCAGTTTCTGGCCAAGCTCAGCGACGGGTTGACGTTGGAGGTAGGCATTTATGCCTACATTAGGTGAAGCAGTCACCTTTACAGGTAATCGTATTCTAGATAAGTTCGCGTTCAGTATTTTACAAACGCCCAAACGTAAGAAAGCCCGCTACATCGTAGCGGGCTTTGATACTAATTTGGCGCCTGGAAATGACCTACTCTCACATGGGGAGACCCCACACTACCATCGGCGATATTGCGTTTCACTTCTG
>NZ_JALNTW010000012.1 GCF_023161665.1 Shewanella sp. 1CM18E | reverse complement strand
AACTCAGAAGTGAAACGCAATATCGCCGATGGTAGTGTGGGGTCTCCCCATGTGAGAGTAGGTCATTTCCAGGCGCCAAATACGAGAAAGCCCGCTACGATGTAGCGGGCTTTTTTACGTCTGTAATTTAATGTTTTGACTCAAGCAGCAGCGAATATTTTCCGTTTTATTGGCTTTATCTTGCTCGACTTGATGACGTAGGTTATTTCTGAAGAGCAAATTAGTGAAATTTATCGTTTGCTTCGCCTAATATTTCTACTAGATACTTATTTATCTAACCTATTGAGCCTGAAACTTAGTGTCTTCGTACTATCTCTTTTCATACAATTACGGTATTTAATCATAATTGGTTATTGCTATTGATGCAGAGCTTGCATAGTTTAGCTGCATCACACCCCTTTAAAGTTTAAAACGAATTCGGGTAAGGAACACCAAATGAAACTAGAAATGATTTGTACCGGCGAAGAAGTATTAGCAGGACAAATAGTTGATACTAATGCTGCTTGGTTTGCTAGCACTATGATGGAGCACGGGATCGAATGTCAGCGCCGTGTGACTGTTGGGGATCGTCTAGAAGATCTGGTTAGCGTGTTCGAAGAACGTAGCCATCATGCCGATATCATTTTAGTGAACGGCGGCCTTGGACCAACAAGTGACGACCTATCAACTGAAGCAATGGCCATAACTAAAGGTGAAGTGTTAGTTGAAAATAGCGTTTGGCGTGACCGTCTAGAGGATTGGTTTACGCGTAATGGACGAGTGATGGCGGAGAGTAATCTAAAACAAGCGCTATTACCGGCATCTGCGTTGATGATTGATAATCCTGTTGGTACAGCATGTGGTTTTGCAGTTAAGCATAATCGGGCTTGGTTTTTCTTTACCCCAGGTGTTCCATTTGAATTTAAGCAAATGGTTGTTGAGCAATTTATTCCCTTTGTTAAACAGCATTTTGATATTACTGGTGATGTTGCACTTAGAAAGTACTTAACTCTTGGTCAAGGTGAGTCAGCACTTGCAGATGAATTAGAAAAAATAGAGTTACCAGCAGGGATGACTCTCGGCTATCGCACGTCAATGCCGCATATTGAAATTAAACTTTTTGCGCGCGGTAAAACGGTTATTGGTCAGCTAGATAAAGTTGAAGCGCAAATACGCTTTTTACTGGGAAATGCCTTAGTTGCAGATGAGAAGAAAAGCTTAGCAGAAGAGATCCATAGTCTTATGGTAGGCACAGGGCTAACTATTAGCATTGCAGAGTCTTGTACTGGCGGCATGATAGCAAGTCAGCTAATCGATTTTCCTGGGAGTTCTTCTTACTTAGATCATGGTCTTGTCACTTATAGTAATGAGTCTAAAGTTAAGGTTTTGGGCGTAAAAGCTGAAACCTTAGATGACCATGGTGCGGTGTCGATTGCGACAGTAGAGGAAATGGCAAAAGGCGTAAGGGCTATTCTTGATAGTGATTATGCGTTAGCGACTAGCGGAATTGCTGGGCCGGGCGGTGGAACAGATGAAAAGCCCGTTGGAACAGTTGCTCTTGCTCTTGCCACAAAAGGCGGCGTGTATAGCCAGATGATTAAGCTACCGAGACGATCACGGGATCTAGTGCGTAGTTTAAGCACAGCTGTGGCATTTGATATGTTACGTCGAGAACTATTGGGTGAGGCTGTTATTGTTGACTATGGCTCAATTGGCCGCTTTAAAAAGTAGCGGCTAATCCTTATACTTATTGATATTAGGAATAAAAAAGCAGGATCATCTGATCCTGCTTTTAGTGTTAACCCTCAATAGAGGTTATTCCTCGTCAAAGACTAAAACCAGCTTACCGGGTTTAACCTCGATTCGTTTAGTCATATCAGCTACTAATGCTTGTTTAGACTCTTTCATATCAACTACATATACTGGCTGTGTTTCAAGAAATTGAGTCAGGAACCCCATTAATTGAGGCGCGATAGAACCAATTGCTTTTTCGATATCTTTTGGCTTGGACTCAACCTTTACTAATTGTAGGTTTCGCAAATAAACGCTGTGATTAGTCGCATCATACCAAGGCTCTGCTTCAAACTGGGTGACCAGATCAGCATTAATTGGCAGCATAGGATTACGTACTCTAACGACAGTTACTGCAGATACGCCCATAGTGTCGGGCTTATCACCTAAGGTAACTTTGATGTCATTAACTCGTAAGTCTATGCCAAAAATTTGGTTGCCTTGCTTTATCTCAAAATGCATTTCATCATTGAGATAACCTTCTAGCTCTTTTTCTGTGATGCTGTATTGACTGACACAGCCAGTCAATAGCAGTACAGCGCTTGCAAACGCTACTTTTAATAACTTCATTAACCTGTATTTCTCATTCCTGCTGCAACACCTGCAATAGTTAGCATTAGTGCTAGTTCAACGTTTTGAGAAGATTGCTCTTCTCTGCGCGTTCTTGCAAGTAATTCTGCTTGTAGGAAGTTTAATGGATCAATATATGGGTTTCTTAGTTCTACTGATTCACGATTCCACGGTGTATGCGCCATTAAGCTTTCAGCTTGAGTAAGCTCGAGCACAGCTTCAATACCTGTGGCTAAACGCTCTCGCAATTGTACACCTAGATGATGTAGCTCTTTTTTGACTAAGCTTGTTTCATAGAACTTAGATAAGTTTGGTTCTGCTTTAGCATAGACCATCTCTAGCATTGAGATGCGAGTTTTAAAGAATGGCCACTGTTTTTCCATTTCTTGTAATAGAGGTAAATCACCTCTGTCTGTTGCCATCTTAAGTGCTTCACCGGCGCCTAACCATGCAGGTAGCATTAAGCGGTTTTGTGACCAAGCAAAAATCCATGGAATAGCACGTAAGCTTTCAATGCCGCCATCGACACGACGCTTAGCTGGTCGGCTACCAAGCGGAAGTTTACCTAACTCGACTTCAGGGGTTGCGGCGCGGAAGTAAGACACAAAATCTGGTTCTTCACGCACCATTGCACGATACGCTAGCACTGAATCATCAGCAAGACGTTCCATACATTCTCGCCACTCAGGCTTTGGCTCTGGTGGTGGTAGTAAAGTTGCTTCCATTACCGCTGAGGTGTATAGCGCTAAGCTTTGAACTGCAAGTTTTGGTAAACCAAACTTAAAGCGGATCATCTCGCCCTGCTCGGTTACACGGATACGACCATCCACTGAACCAGGAGGTTGAGATAAAATAGCTTCGTGAGCTGGTCCGCCGCCGCGGCCAATTGTGCCGCCACGACCGTGGAATAGGGTTAGGTTGATGTTGGCTTCTTTGCTGATTGCGACTAATTTTTCTTGTGCGCTATATTGTGCCCAAGCCGCAGCCATTACACCGGCGTCTTTAGCCGAGTCAGAATAGCCAATCATCACTTCTTGAGTGCCCTTGGTGTAACCTCGATACCAATCAATGTTAAACAGTGCAGACATACAATCGGATGCGTTATTTAAATCGTCTAAGGTTTCAAATAACGGCACAACACGGATTGGGTGCGGGCAACCAGCTTCTTTTAGCAATAGTAAAACTGCTAATACATCAGAAGGCTTGCTAGCCATAGAGATCACATACGAGCCCATTGCCCTTGCAGGTTGCTTGGCAACTAAACGGCAAGTTTTAACGACTTCTTCCACTTCTGCAGAAGCTTGCCAATTCGCTGGAATTAACGGGCGCTTGCTTGAGAGTTCACGTAATAAGAAAGACTGTTTCTCAGACTCATCCCAATGAGAATAATCACCCATACCTAAGTAGCGAGTTAGTTCGGCAATTACATCTGCATGACGCTCAGCATCTTGGCGAACATCAAGTCTTAGCATATGAATACCAAAACACGCGATACGACGCAGCATATCTAGCAGTAAGCCATTAGCAATTAAGCTCATGCCTTGGTCGCATAAGCTTTTGTAGAGCATCATTAACGGATCTTTTAGATCGCTTTCATACCAAATAATATCTTTTGGATTAACGTCTGGTTGCTGACCTTCAAGCTTGGCATTTAGATAATCGATTGTCGCTCTAAGTTTTTTACGCAAGTCTCTAAGCACGTCACGGTATGGTTCACAGCTATTGTTGGTGTACGCAAGCAACTCGTCATTCGCACCCTCCATTGATAGCTCGTTAACCAGCAACACTACATCTTTCAAATAAAGACGTGCGGCGGTATGCCTATTACGATCTAAAACTTCTTGAGTTACAACAGAGGTAACAAATGGGTTACCGTCTCTGTCGCCACCCATCCAGCTTGAGAACCTTACTGGCGCGATATCGATAGGCAGTTGCGTGTTTGTACGTTCTTCAACTTGTTGGTTTAACTGGCGCAGAAAATCAGGAACGGCTTGCCATAATGAGGCTTCAATGGTGCTTAATCCCCAACGAGCCTCATCTACAGGAGTAGGACGCTCGTTACGGATCTCATTGGTATGCCAAATTTGCGCAATAAGCTGACGCAAACGCAAATGGTGCTGTTTTTTCTCTTGCTCGGTCAGTTGGGTGTTCTCGAGCGCAGTTAATGAGTCGATCACCGCTGAATATTTTTGGATAAGAGTACGGCGAGAGATCTCTGTAGGGTGAGCTGTCAGTACTAAATCGATATCGAGTGTTTTTAGGCAAGCGAGAACTTTTTCTTGGTCTATATTTCCGCCTAACATACGTCCTAGTAGCTGCTCGACTGGGTCGGGTACGCAGACTAATTCGTCACAGTTGCGACTAATCGTATGGAACTGCTCAGCGATGTTTGCCAAGTTCAAAAACTGGTTAAATGCTTTGGCAAAAGGCACTAGCTCATCGTCATTTAGAGATGACAATAACGTTAGCATCTCTTCACGAGCTGCATCATCACCTTGGCGTGAGCTTTTGGCAAGATGACGGATTTGTTCGATTTTTTCTAAAAATGATTCATCAAGATCGGTGCGAATTGTGTCACCTAAAATTTGCCCTAAGGTACCAACGTTTGACCTTAGCGAGGCATACATATCTACCATACATGCTCCATATCGGTAAGCTAGTCAATCACAATACCTAGCAGCGTTGAGCTAGGCAATGATCGAGATAAAAATATCACGCTTGATTGTGTTCCATATCACTTTTTAGGTATGACTGGGTTTGCACTGTTTGTGCTTTGTACTAAAAACGCTTTAAAAAGTAGCAATTTATTTTATACACGCATGATAAATTAGTTCTTTCAGTAGTGTTTTTGTGCGTGTGATGTAGGAAAGATCTAAGAACTCGTCAGGTTGGTGAGCTTGCTCGATGCTCCCAGGTCCTAGTACTAATGTTTGGCAGCCCAATTGACTGATGTAAGGGGCTTCGGTTGCATAGTTGACCACTTCAGGTTGAGCATCGCTTAGCTTGGCCACGAGCTGAGTCCAACTACCGTCCTTTTTATCTGCAAAGGGTTCTGAGCCCGGATACAGCGGCGCAATACTTATTGCACCTGGATACTGACTGCAGATCGGCTCTAAATAATTGGCAACCATAAGCTCTAGGTCGGCTAAAGCTAAACTAGGAATTGGTCGCAGATCAATATGAAGATCGCAGCAACCACAGATCCGATTCGCGGCATCGCCACCATGGACATGACCAAAGTTCATGGTTGGATATGGCACGCTAAAGGCATCTTCACGGTAATTATCAGCTAAGTGTTGCTTTAACCTGAGTAGCTGGCTTGTGACTTGATGCATAACCTCAATGGCATTTAAGCCTTTAGCAGGATCTGAAGAGTGACCACTGCGACCAGTCACTCTGATCCCTTGAGTCAAGTGTCCTTTATGCATATATACCGGTTTTAAGCTGGTGGGTTCACCGATAATTGCATAGTCCGGTGCAATAGATTTTGCAGCGGCAAACGCTTTTGCGCCATTCATGGTGGTTTCTTCATCTGCGCTGGCTAAAATATGTAATGGCCGCTGAAATTTATCCATCGGCAACTCTTTCAAAGCCTCTAGCACTAACGCAAAAAAACCTTTCATGTCGCAAGTGCCTAAGCCGTACCAACGATTATCTTTTTCAGTTAATAAAAATGGGTTTTGGCTCCAACGTCCTTCATCAAACGGCACTGTATCAGTGTGTCCAGCCAGTAGTAATCCACCTTGGCCTTGGCCAAATGAGGCTACTAAATTGTGCTTATTGCGAGTATTGGCAACAGGTACCGATTGGCACTGCATTCCTAAGTCCGTAAACCAAGTATGCAATAACTCAATAACGGCTTTATTACTCATATCCTGATCGGCTTCAAGTGCACTAATAGAGGGGGCGGCTATTAGCTGACTAAAACTACTTTTAATATCTGGAAGGGTTTTCATAAAAAAATACCTAAATATATATTCAAATATATTGCATAATTAATTTTGCGTGTTAGTCTATCAAACAGCTAAGGTAACTGCCACATATCAATGGCCTGTTTTATGAGAGTGTATATGTTTAATCTGGTTCAATTAATCGTCATGAAGCTAATTCATATCCAATTCCTGCGACGATAGTCTTGTCATTAATGGTGTTAAGCCAGGGCTTAAGTTGTGCCCATTCTTTTTTTCGTTATGTCATCTAATTTCAAAATTAAGGTTTTAAAGTCATAGACTATGAAAAATATAGCCATTATTGGCGCCAGTGGGTACACGGGCGCACAGATCACTTCTCTTATAAACGCCGAAGCGAATTTATCAATTCAAGGCCTTTATGTTTCTGAAAATAGCCTAGATAAAGGTAAGCCCTTATCTGAGCTCTACCCGATTTATAGTCATATATCGCTATGCTTAAATCCGCTTACTGATGATGCAAAGCACACTATAGTGGCAACCGCTGATGCAGTTGTGCTTGCCACAGATCATGCGGTGAGTTTGCATCTAGCTGCATGGTTCTATCAGCAAGGTGTAACCGTATTTGATTTAAGTGGCGCTTACAGGTTTCAAGACTTAGCACAATATCCTAAGTGGTATGGTTTTACTCATGAATATCCTCAAGCGTTGGCTGAGGCCGTGTATGGTTTGGCTGAGTGGAATGCTGACAACATTATCAATAGCAAGCTGATTGCGGTACCTGGTTGTTACCCTACTGCATCGTTAATGGCACTTAAGCCGATTGCTCACCTATTAACCGATACCTTTCCGGTAATTAATGCCGTTAGTGGTGTAACTGGCGCTGGCAGAAAAGCGCAATTGCAGACCAGCTTTTGTGAAGTCAGTTTGACCCCATACGGTGTACTTGGCCACAGACACCAACCTGAAATCGTTACCCAGTTAGGCCAAGAAGTTATTTTCACTCCACACTTAGGCAATTTTAAACGTGGGATTTTGGCGACAATCACTGTTCAGTTAAAGCCAGATACCAGCGCCAGTGATATTAGCCAAGCGTTTGAGTGTTACAGCGCTTCTGAGTTAGTCACAGTTAAGCAGAATCAATTTCCAAAAGTCGATGACGTGGTACTTACGCCTAATTGCCATATCGGTTGGAAGTACGATGAAGCGACAGGTTACTTAGTTATTGCGAGTGCAATCGACAACCTTATGAAAGGCGCAGCAAGCCAAGCGCTGCAATGCATAAAGATTCATTTTGATGCATTGCAAAATACCTAAGACGGGAAAATGACTATGCAAACACATTCTTTTGAGAAAAAGCCTGTCATGGTACTTAAAGTTGGCGGTGCATTGTTGCAATCAGACGTTGCAATGGCTGATTTGATGCAAACTGCCGCGACAATAATGGCTGGTGGTCAGTCGTTGATTATGGTTCATGGTGGTGGCTGCTTAGTGGATGAGCAACTACAAGCAAACGGTATGACATCTGAAAAGCTTGACGGCTTAAGAGTGACGCCGGTTGAACATATGCCAATTGTTGTAGGCGCACTAGCGGGAACCTCCAATAAGAAACTACAAGCTGCTGCCATTAAAGCGGGCATTACAAGCTTAGGTATGAGTTTAGGCGATGCAGGCATGATGACTGCAACGACTAAGGCACCAGAATTAGGCTTGGTCGGTGAAGTAAGCCCGAACGATGCGAGCTATTTAGAGTTTGTATTATCTAAAGGTTGGCTGCCGATTGTGAGCTCAATAGCAATTAGCGAACAAGGTGAAATGCTAAACGTTAATGCCGATCAAGCGGCTACTGCATTAGCTAAATTGGTTTCTGGCTCACTGGTTTTATTGTCGGATGTATCAGGTGTATTAGACGAGAAAGGTGAGCTTATCCCTAGCTTGAACCGCGCAGAGGTCACTGAGCTGACTAAAGCTGGCGTTATTGCCAAAGGCATGAAAGTCAAAGTCGAAGCAGCATTAGAGGTTGCTGAGTCTATGGGCCAAGCGGTACAGATTGCATCTTGGAGCCAAACTCAACAGTTAATCGCATTATGCCAGGGGAAAACCGTTGGCACACAGATCCAACCTTAGGAGAGTAATTTGATGCAACACTTATTATCAATTAAAGACTTAAGCCAACAAGAACTACTCGACTTATTAGCGTTGGCGGCAACCATTAAAGCCAATCCTGCAGAATATAAGCATGCGCTTGAGGGAAAAAGTGTGGTGATGTTATTTGAAAAGCCATCGCTACGTACTCGGGTCAGCTTCGATATTGGTATTAATAAGCTAGGCGGACATTGCTTGTACCTAGATCAGCAAAATGGCGCACTCGGTAAACGTGAGCCTGTATCTGATTTTGCGGCAAACATTTCATGCTGGGCAGATGCCATTGTTGCGAGAACTTTTTTACATTCAACTATCGAACAGTTAGCGGAGCACGGCACCGTGCCAGTTATAAACGCGTTATCAGATCTTTACCACCCATGCCAAGGCTTGGCGGATTTTCTAACGTTAACCGAACAATACGCTGACGTGAGCAAGGTGAAGCTTGCCTATGTAGGTGATGGCAACAACGTTACTCATTCATTGATGTTTGGTGCAGCAATTCTAGGTGCTCAACTGACGGTGATTTGCCCTCCAGGCCATTTTCCTGATGGCAAGGTTGTGTGTGAAGCGCAAGAGCTTGCTGCTAAGCATGGTGGCAAGCTGGTGTTGAGTTCAGATATTACGGCAATTGAAGGCCATGATGCTATCTATACCGATACTTGGATCTCTATGGGCGATACAGCCACAATGGATGAGATTGAAGCTAAATTTAAGCCTTACCAAGTTAATGCTGAGTTGATGCAAAAGGCTGGAGCAAAGCACTTTATGCATTGTTTGCCAGCTTATCGCGAAGTCGAAGTGACCGCAGAGATTGTTGATGGTGAGGGGTCACTCATCTTGCAACAAGCAGAAAACCGTATGCACGCCCAAAATGCAGTGCTAGTGACACTTTTAAGCTAATCCATAAAAACAATTATCAGTTTGCATAGGCTAACTGAAGACAAAACAAGCAGTAGGAAGAATAAATGTCTAACGTAAATTCAGTGGTAAATGCTTCATCAGAAGTAAAAAAAGTTGTTTTAGCGTATTCGGGCGGCTTGGATACATCGGCGATTATTCCATGGCTAAAAGAAACTTATAACGACTGTGAGATTGTGGCGTTTTGTGCCGATGTTGGCCAAGGTGAAGCTGAGCTTGAAGGCTTATATGAAAAAGCCATCGCCTCAGGCGCATCTGAATGCTATATCGTAGATCTAAAAGAAGAGCTGGTGGCTGATTATATTTACCCAACCATTGCTACAGGTGCAATCTACGAAGGGACTTACCTGTTAGGTACGTCAATGGCGAGACCTATTATTGCTAAAGCACAGGTAGAGGTTGCCCGTAAAGTTGGTGCCGATGCCGTTTGCCATGGTTGTACTGGTAAAGGTAATGACCAAGTGCGTTTTGAAGGCTGCTTTGCCGCACTAGCACCAGATCTAAAAGTGATTGCACCTTGGCGTGAATGGGAAATGGTAAGTCGTGAAGATCTACTCGATTACCTAGCTGAGCGTAATATTGCGACGTCTGCATCAGCGACTAAGATCTATAGCCGAGATGCTAACGCATGGCATATTTCTCACGAAGGCGGTGAGTTAGAGGATCCGTGGAATGAGCCGTCAAAAGGTGTTTGGACCATGACTGTCGCACCAGAAGATGCACCTAACGAGCCTGAATATGTATCGCTAGAGCTAGAGCAAGGTAAAGTCACCAAAGTTAACGGTGAAGCATTTACACCTTATCAAGCGCTGATGGTATTAAACGAAGTTGCCGGTGCCCACGGCGTAGGCAGAATCGATATTACTGAAAACAGACTTGTCGGCATGAAGTCTCGCGGTTGTTATGAAACTCCGGGTGGTACGGTAATGTTTGCAGCGCTGCGTGCAGTTGAAGAGCTAGTGCTTGATAAAACCAGCCGTCAATGGCGCGAGCAAGTGGGTGCACAAATGGCGCACCTTGTGTACGACGGTCGCTGGTTTACGCCTTTATGTGAATCACTACTTGGCGCTTCTAAACCTCTAGCTGATCTGATCAACGGTGAAGTGGTGGTTAAACTTTATAAAGGCCAAGCGAGCGTAGTGAAAAAGCGTTCACCTAATAGCTTGTACTCAGAAGAGTTTGCCACTTTTGGTGCTGATGATGTTTATAACCAAAAAGATGCAGAAGGCTTTATCCGTCTTTACTCGTTATCTAGCCGGATCAGAGCATTGCACCAGCAAAAGTAAGTGGATAGCCAATAAAAGTTAGTGAGCGCTAACACTATGCTGTTAGCGCCTTAAAAGCATAGCGTTAAGGGCGGTTAATACCGCCTTATTAGATTGTAGAGGAAGTCAAAATGGCATTATGGGGCGGCAGATTTAGCCAAGAAAGCAGTGCACTGTTTAAACTTTTTAACGACTCATTACCGGTAGACTTCCGCTTAATTGAGCAAGATATTATTGGCTCAATTGCATGGGCAAGCGCAATTACTCAAGTCGGTATTCTTACTGAGCAAGAGTGCAATGAATTGCACCAAGCGTTGAATGAGTTACTCGGTGAAACCATTGATAACCCGCAGCTGATTATTGCTTCGGGTGCAGAAGATATTCATAGCTTTGTAGAGCAATCTTTAATTGCCAAAGTGGGAGACTTAGGTAAAAAACTCCATACCGGGCGTTCGCGTAACGATCAAGTTGCTACTGATCTTAAGCTGTGGTGCAAAAAAGAGGGTGGTCAGCTACTTGGGTTACTCACCAAGCTAAGAGCAGCATTAATTGAGCTCGCGGAACGTGAGCTGGATGCAGTGATGCCGGGCTATACTCATTTGCAAAGAGCGCAACCTGTTGTATTTGGACATTGGTGCTTAGCTTATGTGGAAATGTTTGAGCGTGATATTAGCCGTCTACAAGATGCTTTAAAACGCGCTGATACTTGTCCACTAGGTACCGGGGCTCTGGCTGGTACGGCGTATCCGATGGATAGAGTTAAGCTTGCTCAGTCATTAGGTTTTGCCGCACCGACATTAAATAGCTTAGATACAGTTTCAGATAGAGATCATGTCATTGAGCTTTGTAGCGATGCTTCAATTAGCATGATGCATCTTAGCCGTATGGCTGAAGATCTGATTTTCTTTAATAGCGGTGAAGCTGGATTTATTGATCTTGATGATCAAGTCACTTCAGGTTCCTCATTGATGCCGCAAAAGAAAAACCCTGATGCACTTGAACTAATCAGAGGTAAAACAGGCCGTGTTTATGGCAGTTTAATGGGTATTCTAACCACCATGAAAGCTTTGCCACTGGCGTATAACAAAGATATGCAAGAAGACAAAGAAGGCTTGTTCGATGTAATGGATAGCTGGTCGATTTGTCTTGAAATGGCGGCGTTAGTGTTAACTGGCTTGACTGTTAATCGTGAGAAAACCTTAAGTGCTGCAAAGCAAGGTTACGCAAACTCAACGGAATTAGCGGATTATTTGGTAGCTAAAGGTATGCCGTTTAGAGAAGCACATCATGTTGTTGGTGAGGCGGTTGTTAGTGCGATTGCTAAGCAAACGCCTTTGGAGGACTTAAGCTTAGAAGAGCTGCAAGCATTTAGTCCTGTAATTGGCGCTGACGTTTATGAGTGTTTAACCATTGAGTCATGCCTTGCTAAGCGTGAAGCACTAGGCGGTACATCGCTACCTCAGGTAAAGAGTGCGCTAGCAGTTAAGCAACAGGGCTAGCTTCTCAAGACGAATTGCCACTATCAGTAACAATAAAAATGCGGTTATAGCTCAGGCTATAACCGCATTTTTTATAAACGAGTCAATATTACAATTTACTGAAACAGATCTTCTTCAGGTTTATCAATGAAGATATCGCTATTATCTTCTTGATCTGTCACATATTCAGTTGGCTCTGTACCTGAGATAAAGTACTCGAACTTACTGGTGTGGTCTGTTTTGCGAGTAAGTTTACCCGTCGCTAAATCAATTCTTGCAGATACAATGCCTTCTGGCGGTGACACTGGTATTTCAGGTGTACCAGTTAGCGCATCTTTCATAAACTCGTTCCAACCTGGACCGGCAGTTTTTGCACCAGCTTCAGCGAGTGAGATCTGATCTTTTGCACCGTTGGCATTCCAGCTTGTACGACCAAGTTCTTGGCTGTGGTCATCAAAACCAACCCATACTGTGGTGGCAAGTTTTGGATTAAAGCCACTGAACCAAGTATCACGTGATTCGTTAGTTGTACCAGTTTTGCCGGCAATATCTCGACGTTTCACAACTCGTGCTGCGCGCCATGCGGTACCGTTCCAACCAGTGCCTTTGCTCCAGTCTCCACCACCCCAAATTACACTTTTCAGTGCTTGGGTGATTAAGAATGCTGTTTGCTCAGAGATAATTTGTGGCGCATAACGTGAGTCAGCGTCACCACAGTGTAAAACTTCATCAGCTGGTGGCTGAAGATCTTCAGCATTGGTGCTCGCTTGAAGCTCATGGGCCATAGCGGCAAATGGGTCGTCACTGACAAAAGCTTGCTCAGCTATTGTTGGCTTACAGGCTAATGTTGGGTTTGCTTGCTCAACAATCGAGCCCGTTGCAGTTTCAACACGTTCAATAAAGTAAGGTTCAACTAAGAAGCCGCCATTGGCAAAAACAGAAAATGCAGTGACCACTTGTAAAGGTGTTACTGATGGCGAACCAAGCGCAATTGACTCATTGCGAGGGAGATCCGCTGGGTCAAAGCCAAACTTAACAAGTTCAGCAATCGTTGCATCAAGCCCCGCATAACGCATAGCTCTAACTGACATTACGTTGATTGATTGGGCTAAACCAACGCGAAGACGAGTAGGGCCGCCATAAACATCAGGTGAGTTTTTAGGGCGCCACGCAGTACCTTGGCGAGTGTCAGGCTTATTAATCGGTGCGTTGTTAATTAATGTGGCTAGGGTATAGCCTTTTTCCATCGCAGCGCTATAAATAAACGGTTTAATGTTTGAACCTAACTGACGTTTAGCTTGAGTCACGCGGTTATATTGGCTGGTGTAGAAGCTAAAACCACCCACTAAAGTGCGAATCGCACCGTCGTGTGGATCTAGTGAAACTAATGCACTTGCCACTAGAGGCACTTGGCTTAATTGCCAGAAGTTACCATTGTTACGGATCCAAACTTGCTCACCAGGCTTGAGTACATCTGTAGCCTGCTTGGGGGCTTTACCTTGGCGTTTATTGGTAATAAATCGACGTGCCCATTTTATACCATCCCAAGGTAGCTCAATGGTTTCGCCTTTAGCTGTCATCACTGTGGCAGTCTGCTCATCCACAGTCATTACGGCTGCAGGTAGCATGCCTTGGAAAGCACCTGTTTGCTTTAGTTTTGCAGTAACTTCTTCAGTTTCTAGAGCGGTGGTTGTCCAAAGCTCTTTTACTCGACCGCGGTAGCCATGACGCTCATCATAAGCATATACGTTGTTGCGTAGAGCCTTTTGTGCATCGAGCTGCAGCTTAGAGTCGACTGTGGTATAGATATCATAGCCGCCGGTATAAGCCTCTTCTTCACCTAGTTTTTCAACTAAGTAATCACGCGCCATTTCTGAAATATACGGAGCGTAAAGATCGATAACTGCACCGTGGTACTTAGCGGTAATTGGGCTCTCTAATGCAGCTTGGTATTCGGCACTGTTGATGTAACCCACTTCGTTCATTCGCATTAGTACAACGTTACGGCGTGCTTTTGCGCGTGTTTTTGAAGTAATAGGGTTTAAGGTTGAAGGCGCTTTAGGTAAGCCTGCAATTACTGCCATTTCTGGCAATGTAAGCTCGCTAACCTCCTTGCCGTAATACACTTGAGCTGCTGCGCCAACACCGTAGGCGCGCTGGCCTAAGTAGATACGGTTTACATATAGCTCCAAAATCTCATCTTTTGTGAGTAGCTGCTCAATATGTATCGAGATGAAAATCTCTTTAACTTTACGGATGATGGTTTTGTCGCGAGTCAAAAAGAAGTTACGCGCAACCTGCATGGTAATGGTACTTGCGCCTTGCTTTTTCTCACCGGTGGCTAGCATCACTGAAGCCGCACGTATGATACCAATAGGGTCAATACCTTTGTGCTCGTAAAAGCGCGCATCTTCGGTAGCAATAAAGGCTTGTAGTAGTGGTTTAGGCACGTCTTCTAGTTTTAATGGAATGCGTCGTTTCTCACCAAACTGTGAGATCAGCTTGCCATCACTACTATAAATTCGAAGTGGTGTTTGCAGCTTTACTGTCTTTAGCGTTGTGACATCCGGTAGGTCAGGCAACACGTAAAAATACGCAGCAACAATTGCGGCGATGCCAAGTAAACCTAGGCTAAAGAAAGCTATAAAAAGTCGTTTTAACCACTTCACCACAATATTCCAAGAATTAAATTAAGAACAATAGTATATAAGCCGTGGTCGAAATGGTGAAGTCTTGTCGCTTTATTTCGCTAATGCTTTTTACTGAAAATTGTTAATTAGAAAAATAATAGCCGTAAAACTTGAGTTTTATTAGTGAGTATTTATCTAGAAGTTAAATGTTCTAAAAATATCCAATCAGTTTTTATAACTGCCAATTTAATCTTAATTAGTTTTTACTGCTAGTTCGGATAGCACTAAAGTGCTTAATTTTAAAACACAAGTCGGCAAAATGGGGGAATGTAGTGGTTATTGACAAGTAATTGGATTGAGATCAAAAAAATGGCATTTGTAAAATGAATAAACATTTTGTACAAATAGCTGTAACGAGTTGATTCTGTGCTAATCTACTGTTGATACATAACGATAAAAGTGACTTAGAACTATGCTTTCTAACTTTTGGAAGCGTCAAGCGCCGCAAATGGTGGGGATAGATGTTGGATCCCATGAAGTGAAAGCCATATTGCTGAGTAAGACTGCTGATGGATATAAAATATTAAGCCACGCTGCTGTTCCTTTGAAAAAGGGAGCGGTTAATGATCATGAAATTCGTGATAGCGAGGCGGTTATTGATGCATTAAGGCAAGTCAAACGTGTATTACCTAAGTCAACAACCTATGCTGCTGTCGCCGTTTCTGGTTCAGCGGTTATGACCAAAGTTATTTATATGGATTCTGCATTAAGTGAAGAAGAGATGGAGGCTCAAATTGAAATTGAAGCAGACAATCTTATTCCTTATTCACTTGATGAGGTCAATATTGATTTTGAAACCTTAAGCAACAATCGAACTGATCCCAGCAAAGTTGATGTGCTGTTAAGCGCATGTCGTAGTGAAAATATTGATAGCTTGATTGACTCGCTAGATGCGGTAAACCTTGAAGCGAAGGTGGTTGATGTAGAAGGCTATGCCTTAGGCCGTTCTTTTGACGTGATCGCTAAGCAACTGCCAGCAGATCTAAATGATAAAGTGGTGGCGCTGGTGGATATTGGTGCAAATATTACCACCTTCTCAGTGGTTGAAAATGGTGAAACAACCTTTGTGCGTGAGCAAGCATTTGGTGGCGATCAATTCACTCAGTCAATTTTATCGTTTTACGGCATGACCTATGAGCAAGCTGAAAAGGCCAAGATTGAAGGCGATTTACCAAGAAACTATGTCTTTGAAGTCCTTTCCCCGTTTCAAACTCAACTATTACAACAAATAAAACGTACTTTGCAGATTTACTGCACATCAAGTGGGCGTGACAAAGTTGACTATATTGTCCTTTGCGGTGGCACTTCAAAACTCGAAGGTATGGCAAATCTAATGATCAATGAATTAGGTGTGCGGACTATCGTTGCAGATCCTTTTAAAGGGTGCCTGCATGCAGATGAAGAGATTAAGCGTTTTCTTCAACCTCAAATTAATAAATATATGTTGGCCTGCGGTTTAGCGCTAAGGAGCTACTCAGAATGGCGAACATAAACCTATTACCTTGGCGTGAAGAAGCGCGTGAAAAACAAAAACGGGATTATACCGGTATACTCGCTTTGGTATTTTTGGTCTCTGGGTTGCTGGTATACCTATTTTTGATGGCAGTCGATATGTTTATCGATGATCAAAAAAGCCGTAATAATTACCTGCAGTCAGAAATTCAATTGTTGGAGTCTCAAATTGCTGAGATCACCAAAATCCGCACCCGTAAAAAAGATATTGAAAGACGCACAGAGATTATTCTTAACCTGCAGCAATCAAGAAACCTACCTACTCATGTACTAGATGAGCTTGTACGAGTTGTACCTCCTGGGATCTACCTTTCTAGTATAGAAAAGAAGGGCAGCTTGCTATGGATTGAGGGGCGGAGTGAATCTAATAACAATGTGGCTAATATGATGCGTAAGGTGGCGGCATCCGCTTGGCTACACGATCCTAATATGCAATCTATTGTGGCGCAAAATGAAGAGTTAAGACAATTACAGCGCTTTACTTTGCGTGTAACGATTGTTGATAACGCAAATAAAGATAAGCCTGAGACTAAGGGAGGCACTAAATGAACCTCGACTTAAGTCAGTTTAATGATATCGACTTTGAAAACATTGGTGCTTGGCCGCAGCTAGTTAAAATCGTTTTTGCGGTAATGCTGGCGGTATGTGTGTTTGTAGCAAGCTACTTTCTATTTGTGTCAGAAGCGCTTGATAGCCTTAACGCTGAGCAACAAAAAGAGCAACAACTTAAAGCTGACTTTAAATCTAAATATCAGTTGGCGGCCAACTTAAAACTGTATCGTGAGCAGCTAGCTGTAATGGAAGTGCAGTTTGCTGAGTTGTTGAAGATGCTGCCATCTAAAAATGAAATGCCTGGTCTACTCGATGACATTACATTTGTTGCCACCGACTCGGGTTTGAGCATTAAAAGTTTGGACTGGGACTCTGAAATTACTCGAGATTTCTATATCGAATTCCCGATTAAAATTGTAGTAGATGGGGATTATCACGAATTAGGGCATTTGGTAGATGGTGTGGCCAAATTGCCACGAATTGTGAGTTTGCATGACTTTGTGATTAAGCGTAACGGTTCTGGTGATTTGGGTATGGATATCCTGGCTAAAACTTATCGCTTCAAAGAGGGCGCCGAGCTTCCGCCTAGCGGTCAGCAAGGAGGTGCAAAATGATTCGATTGTTACCTCTAATTTTGCTGAGTTTGCTGCTAACAGGTTGTTTAGGTGATAAGAGCGATCTTGAGCTATTTGTGACGACAACCAAAGCTCAACATGTTGCTCATATTCCACCATTGAAAGAAACGCCAAAGTTTGAACACTTTGCTTATCAAGCCGATTTAATGCGTAGCCCTTATGTGCCGCCATCAAGGGAGCTAACCGAAGAAGTTATTGATACCACCAAGGATTGCTTGCAGCCGGATCTAAAACGCCGTAAAGGCCGACTAGAGACCTATGCACTTGATAACTTGAAAATGCGCGGAACATTGAGTGAACAGCAAGATATTTGGGCATTGCTTGAAACCACTGACGGCAGTGTATACCGATTAGGAGTGGGACAGTTTCTAGGTCTTTACCACGGAAGAATTGCTAAGGTAACCCCGCAAACTGTAGAAATAATAGAGTTGATTCCAGATGGTTCTGGTTGCTGGACTGAAAGATACAGCAGCATGGATTTGACTGGAGAATAATTAGAGATGACTGAGGGAATAATGAGATCTTTAACCACGCTAGCAACCAGTTATAAGGATATGTCTTTGTTTAAGGCTATTATTGGTGTCGCATTAATTCTTGGTATGACTCAGCATTCGTATGCCGCTAACCGACTTGTTGATGTTAAATATCATGCAGTGGTAGACCACCAACTTGAATTACAACTGATCTTTGAAAATGATATCCAAGCTCCGGAGATAGCTCTTAACGCTGATCCGGCACAAATTATCTTAGGTTTTAGCGATAGTATTTCTGGATTAGACAAACAGACTCTGCCTATTGATACCGTGGGGGTTGAAACTGTGAGTACCGTGCCTAAAGGCCGTGATTTACAAGTTTTCATTGGTCTCGAAAAGGTAAAGCCTTACCAAGGTAAAGTGGTTGGCAATACTTATCGCTTAACCATTAATGATGAGATCGCGAGTCAAGGCACAGATGCTAATCCATTCGTAAACAGTATTGAGAAGATTGATTTTCGTCGGACCGCTGATGGTGGCGGCGAACTGTTAGTGAAGCTAAATAACAGCTCTGTGGCGGCTAACGTCGAACAAATTGGCGCTAAGCTCGAACTTAAGCTTTATAACACAGACATGGATAGCGATTTTTTATATGTCATGGATGTGTATGACTTTGCTACTCCAGTTAAAAGCTTTGAAACCTTTAAAGAAGATTTAACTGCTAGGTTCCTTATTGATATTGAAGGTAACTATGAATACAACTACCAGCAAGACGGCAGCTTATTCAAGTTAACCATGAAAAAAGCTGAAAGGATGAATATTGTTAAGGAAGAAAAGAAATACGAAGGGCGTTCGCTATCGTTAAACTTCCAAAATATTTCGGTTCGTACAGTTCTGCAAATTATCGCCGACTATAACAATTTCAACTTAGTCACCAGTGACACGGTTGAGGGGGACATCACGCTTAGACTGGATGATGTGCCTTGGGACCAAGCGCTTGATTTGATTTTACAAGCTAAAGGACTAGATAAGCGTATTGAAGGCAATATCTTGATGATTGCGCCAAGTGAAGAAATAGCAATTCGTGAAAGCCAAGAGCTTAAGAATAAGCAAGAAGTTAAGGAGTTGGCTCCGCTGTACTCTGAGTATTTGCAGATCAATTATGCCAAAGCGACCGATATTGCTGGGTTGCTTAAAAGCGAAGACTCAAGTTTATTAAGCGCTCGCGGCAGTGTGGCTGTTGATGAACGAACTAACACTTTATTGGTTAAAGATACTGAAGAGACTTTAGAGAACATTCATCGCCTAATTGAAGTACTGGATATTCCAATCAAGCAGGTATTAATTGAAGCCAGAATGGTAACAGTTAAGGATGATGTTTCAGAAGACTTAGGTGTTCGCTGGGGTATTACAGATCAGCAAGGTGATAAAGGTACCTCGGGGAGCTTAGAAGGCGCTAACGATATCGCCAACGGTACAATTCCGAGTATTGGTGACCGGTTAAACGTTAACTTGCCTGCGGCAGTAGCGAATCCAACCAGTATCGCGTTTCATGTTGCAAAGCTTGCTGACGGAACGGTATTGGATTTAGAACTTAGCGCGTTAGAGCAGGAAAACAAAGGTGAGATTATTGCTAGTCCGCGCATTACCACCTCTAATCAAAAAGCAGCGTTTATTGAGCAGGGTGTCGAGATCCCTTATGTAGAAGCCAGTTCTAGTGGTGCGACAACAGTAACGTTTAAAAAAGCGGTACTCTCTTTACGTGTTACACCGCAAATTACGCCGGATAATCGAGTCATCTTAGATTTAGAGATTACTCAAGATTCTCAAGGTAAAACGGTTGATACACCAACAGGTCAGGCGGTGTCTATTGATACACAGCGTATTGGTACGCAAGTGCTGGTGGATCACGGTGAAACCATTGTGCTTGGTGGTATTTATCAGCAACAATTGATTAGTCGAGTCAGTAAAGTACCAATTCTGGGTGACATTCCGTACTTGGGCTTTATGTTTAGAAATACTTCGGATAAAAATGAGCGCCAAGAGCTACTCATCTTTGTGACGCCAAAGATCGTTTCAGAGGCGCTATAAAATATTCAAGCAGATAAAGCTAGTGCATAACACTAGCTTTATCATTTAGCTCGATACATTTTTGATAGAAATGCATTCCCCGCTTGCCTTAGATGGCACTTAGCTGAGATAATCAGCGGTCAAGTCTCAATAGAGCAAGGTAAGATTAAAGGTCAACTCCGTTTATTTGAGTTGACATAGGCAAACTTAAATAAGATTCAGACGTATAAATCAAATGGCCGAGAAACGTAATATTTTCCTAGTAGGCCCTATGGGGGCTGGTAAAAGCACTATAGGCCGTCATCTGGCACAGATGCTGCACTTAGAGTTCCACGATTCAGATCAAGAAATTGAAAGCCGTACAGGTGCTGATATCGCTTGGGTTTTTGATGTTGAAGGTGAAGAGGGTTTCCGCAACCGTGAAACACAGGTTGTCGCTGATCTAACCGAAAAACAGGGTATCGTCTTAGCAACAGGCGGTGGCTCGATTCAAAGCAAAGAGATCCGTAACAATCTTTCTGCGCGTGGTATCGTTGTTTACCTAGAAACAACTATCGACAAGCAAGTTGCACGTACGCAAAGAGATAAGCGTCGTCCATTACTTCAAGTTGAAGATCCACGAGAAGTGCTAGAAAACCTAGCAGAGGTGCGCAATCCTCTATATGAAGAGATTGCAGACGTCATCGTTAAGACTGACGAGCAAAGCGCCAAAGTGGTTGCAAACCAAATTATCGAACAATTAGGTTTTTAAGATATGACGAAACAAGTTCTGGTTGAGCTCGAAGAGCGTAGTTACCCAATTGAAATTGGCCAGAATTTGTTTAGTAGTAGCGAGCATCTAGCTCGCTATCTTCAACATAAAAACATTCTAATCGTTACCAATGAAACGATAGCGCCTCTCTACCTTGATCAGGTAGAAGCTATGCTGTCGGATTTCGCGTGCGTGACGCCGGTGATATTACCTGACGGTGAGCAATACAAAACGCTTGAGCAGATGAATGTTATTTTCACTTCACTGCTAGAGCAAAACCTTGGTCGTGATACCGTTTTAGTCGCCTTAGGCGGTGGAGTCATTGGTGATATGACAGGCTTTGCAGCTGCCAGTTACCAACGTGGTGTCGATTTCATCCAAATTCCGACTACGCTGTTATCGCAAGTAGATTCGTCTGTTGGTGGTAAAACTGCAGTTAACCATCCGCTAGGTAAAAATATGATAGGTGCATTCTATCAGCCTAAGTGCGTGTTAATTGATACCAACTGTCTCAGCACGCTACCAAAGCGTGAGTTTGCAGCAGGTATGGCTGAAGTTATCAAATATGGTGTTATTTGGGACGCAGACTTTTTTCAATGGCTTGAAAATAACGTCGACGCCCTACGAGCACTGGATACTGATGCACTTGAATATGCGATTAGTCGTTGTTGTGAAATCAAAGCCGAAGTAGTTGAAAAGGACGAAACAGAACAAGCGGTACGCGCGCTGTTAAACCTTGGACACACCTTTGGTCATGCTATTGAAGCAGAGATGGGCTACGGTGTTTGGCTGCACGGTGAAGCTGTTTCTGCTGGCACAGTACTTGCTGCAAAAACATCAAACAAGCTTGGGTTAGTCGATGAGTCAATAGTTTGTCGTATTACTGCGTTATTAGCGGTATTTGATTTACCGACATCAGCACCTGAGACTATGCATTTTGAGCAATTCATTAAGCATATGCGCCGAGACAAGAAGGTACTTAAAGGTCAATTACGATTAGTATTACCTGAGGCAATAGGCCAAGCAGGGATCTATAGTGATGTGACTGATGAGTTACTGGAAGAGGTTATCAACTGCGCATAAACGATGTTGCAGGTGATCGGTGAACTCTAAATTACAAATTAGCAATCATAATTCTAACTCTCCTTATTTAGCTCCAGCTCTTGCTGGTAGTTACTCGTTTTCATTACCTGAAATAACGTATCACTTTTTTGCTAGTTGGGATCGTATTTGATGCCGTTTACAGAATCGACTTTGTTGCCAAGCCAAGATGCATTACTGCAGCGTTTGTTGCATCTAAGTACCTATGGCCAGCAACTTATGGTGCTAACTGGGGAAGATGGAGCTGGCAAGACAACCTTAGTCACAGCATTACTGAGTGAGCTGGAGCAGCATAGCTCGGCATTAGTGATGTGCCCTAAACACTGCGATAGCGCCGAGATCCGTCGCAAAGTATTAGTCCAGCTGTTAAATGATCCGGTATTTGACGATGAGATCCCACTGCCAGAATGCCTGCTCAGTGTCAGTGATTCATTACCAAGTGAGAGTTGTATTGTTTTAGATGATGCTCACTGGTTGCCATTAGAGATTTGGGCTGAGTGTATAGTGCTTAGCCAAATGGTATTGCCTGGTAAATCAATCAAACTATTGATGACGGCGCCTGCTGAATTCTTTAGTGAGCTTACTGAGCAACTACCAGAATCATTGCTAGAGCAAGTTATAGCGGTGCAAATTGAACCATTAGAACAGCCTGAACGAGAAGGTCTCTATTACACGCTGTTAAGCCGCAGTGAACAACACCCATTTACGCCAAGAGACATAGTTAAAAATCGCTTGGAAATGCAACAGGGAACGCCTAAAGAGGTAGTTGATTTATTGAACTTATCTTTAAATGGTGAACCTGAAACGCTAGTAAAAAGATCTAAACTAAAAGCTATTATCGGTTTGTCGGCAGTAATCATTGTAGCCTTACTGGCTAGCTGGCTATTTCTAGGTAGCAGTACCAATAAGTTAAACCAAGCTACCAAAAAGATAGAGTTTGCGGCAGATATTGAAGCGCGCTTTAGTCAGGACGATAGTTTTCTCGAAGCTTATGGCGCTAAGATTTTAGACAAGCACGTGTTTATTAAGCCTAACGTCGCAAAACAAACAGAGATTGATAAACGCCAAATTCAAGCACTAACACAAGCACAAGCAAAAACGCCTCAAAGTAATACGATTACGGAGACGGTTAATGCTTATCCTGCTATTCCTGCAACGAAATTTGACGATGCCAAGCGAGTAATAGGTGAGACATCTAAAGTCGATAACGTTAATGAACATCAACTAGATTCAACTAAACAGTTGGCTTCTGAAATTACTATTAACGCAAATGTTGTGGATCATACTGTAAAGCCAGCTAAGGGCTACACTTTGCAGCTTGCCAGTGTCAAAAAGATAAAATCACTAAATAACATGTTATTGGCTTTGGATGGCGTACCACAAGTGCGAGTCGCGCGTTATAAGCAGCGCTGGATTGTACTTAACGGACATTTTGATAATAGAAAAATGGCGCAAGAGTACTCTGCTAAGCTGGTGGCAAACACGGGAATTTCTGAGCCATGGATAAGATCGTGGCAAAATCTGGGTGAATATCAGTTACAAGAAGTTATTCCAACTCGTGAAATTCAATAATAAACAGAGTACAATCGACAGCTGTCTTTTTCACAAGCATTCGATCAATTTAAATGATTAAAAAACAAAGAGCCTTTTTAAAGTGGGCTGGCGGAAAATTTAAACTGATTGAAGCCTTATCTGCGCATCTTCCTCAAGGTGACCGTTTGGTCGAACCTTTTGTGGGTGCTGGCTCAGTGTTTCTCAATACCAACTACAAGCGCTACTTATTGTGCGACATTAATCATGATTTGATTAACTTGTACAAAATTGTGCAAAAAGAGCCTGAAAAATACATTGCAGCGGCGAAGGCACTTTTTGTTCCTGAGATGAACGAAAAAGAAGCCTACTACAAAATCCGCACCGCGTTTAATGCCACGAAAGATCCTTTCAAGCGTTCAGTGTACTTCTTATACATGAATCGCCACGGTTTTAATGGTTTATGCCGCTATAATCGTAAAGGTGGTTTTAATGTGCCGTTTGGTTCATATAAGAAGCCATACTTCCCAGAAAAAGAGATCCGAGCTTTTTCAGAAAAAGCGCAAAATGCAGAATTTCACTGTATTGGTTATGAGCAAGCGATAGACATGACCGAGGCTGGCGATGTTGTGTATTGCGATCCGCCATATGCACCGCTGTCATCAACAGCGAGCTTTACGACTTATGTCGGAACTGGTTTTTCACTCGATGACCAAGCATTGCTTGCAAGACAGGCACGCCACACAGCTATAGACCGTGGTATACCTGTGTTAATTAGCAATCATGATATCCCGCTAACGCGCGAGTTATACCATGGCGCTCGATTCGACACGATTCAGGTGCAGCGCAATATTAGTCAAAAGGGGAGTGGTCGTAAGAAAGTTGATGAGCTAATGGCTCTGTACGATGACTCTTATCATAGCGAGAATGACTAGTATTCTGCGGATAATTGCTATCGTTTAAGGCTTATTACCTAGGCTTAAGCCAAAACTTGATTAACGATAAGCAGTAACCCAGCAACAAATACCATAGCTACAATCACGCCCATAACAATGAATGGGATCGGTGAAGAGGTTTGAAAATCTCGCAGCCGATTCTTGTTAGTTTGTACTCCAAAAAATGCCGCAATAGTACTCGATAAAACCTGCCACAAATGGCGCAGCATAGTTAGCTTACTTGTTTAGTGGTGAGCTATTGTTGATTGGCGCACTTTCATGGCCGTATAACAATTCAAACAGATCAATAAAGTGCAGTTGATTGGTTTGGCTTTGGCCTGTTAACCAGCTTTTCCAACTTAAATTATCAGTTTGGCTTGCGCAGCGATTACTCGGATGGCTAGCGGGTAGGCTTGGATTGTAATGGCTTTCTTCAGCGTCGCAGGCGCACGCGGCTGAAGCAGAATCAATAGACTTTGATGATAAGGCTAAGCTGGTAACAACGGTGCAGGCAAAAGCGAGAACTGCTGCTGACTTTATCATTGCAGTATTTTGAAATAGTCCCTTCATTTTGCCTCCATTACAAACCTAGTCGCAGTATTATAGCAAAGCCGCTCATATTTTAAACATTTTTAAAGAGTAAATTATATTTTGCTGTTTCTATGAATAATTTTATCTCTGCTAATTGGCTTAAATGGGCGTTCAGGTGTGGAGGGCTATAGCTGCAGCAGGTAGAATAGCGTACTTCTTAAACATTCAGGTGAGTTCGTTATGCGTCCATTTTTGATTGCTCCTTCTATTTTGTCTGCCGATTTTGCGCGTCTAGGTGAAGATGTTGATGCCGTATTAAATGCGGGGGCTGATGTTGTTCATTTTGATGTTATGGATAACCATTATGTGCCTAACCTAACTATTGGTCCTATGGTGTGCCAAGCCCTGCGTAATTACGGCGTAACTGCCGATATTGATGTGCACTTAATGGTTAAGCCTGTTGATAGAATCATTCCAGATTTTGCTAAAGCCGGCGCGTCTATTATTACTTTTCACCCAGAAGCGTCTGAGCACATTGACCGAACATTACAATTAATTAAAGAATCAGGCTGTAAGGCCGGTTTGGTATTTAACCCTGCAACACCACTGCATTATTTAGATCATGTAATGGACAAGCTAGACGTGATCTTGCTGATGTCAGTGAACCCAGGTTTTGGTGGTCAATCATTTATTCCTTCAACGCTAGATAAGCTACGCCAAGTGCGAAAGTTGATTGACGACAGCGGTTACGACATTCGTTTACAAGTGGATGGTGGCGTTAAAGTTGACAATATCGCTGAGATTGCTGCTGCAGGTGCGGATATGTTTGTTGCGGGCTCTGCTATTTTTAATACTCCAGATTACAAAGCCGTAATTGATGAAATGCGCACTGAATTAGCAAGCATCGAGGCGTAATTAATGAGCCCTTTTAGTCAAATAAAAGCAGTGGCATTTGACTTGGATGGAACGCTAATCGATAGCGTTCCAGATCTTGCTGCGGCAACTCGCGCCGTACTTGATGAGTTGAATTTGCCATTATGTACCGATGATATGGTGCGCAGCTGGGTAGGTAATGGCGCTGAAATGCTAATGCGTAGAGCATTAACGTTTGCACTTGAAAGCGCGGTCAGCGAAGAACAGTTGCAAACTACCATGCCCCGTTTTATGCATTTTTATAAGCTTAATTTACAACAGCACAGCGTGTTATATGCAGGTGTTGAGGCGGTTCTAGTTCAGCTCAAGCAAGCCGGTTATCAAATGGCTATTGTGACCAACAAGCCATATGAGTTTACTATTCCATTGCTTGAGTCATTTAATCTTAACCAATACTTTGATTTGGTACTCGGCGGTGATTCACTCGCTAAGATGAAGCCAGATCCATTGCCGCTACAGCATATTTTGCATGAGTGGCAGCTGCCTGCTGAGCAGTTATTAATGGTCGGAGACTCAAAGAACGACATTATTGCAGCAAAAGCAGCTAAGGTTGCCTCTGTGGGCTTGACCTATGGCTATAACTACGGTGAAGATATCGGGCTAAGCGGCCCTGATGCCGTATGTGAACAATTTAGTGAAATAACCGCGCTACTTAAACTGCGCGACAACGCAACGGAGCAATAAACAAGATGACGACCCCCCTAACGAAACCAGTAGTTCTAAGCGGAGCGCAGCCATCAGGCGAGCTTACCATCGGCAACTATATGGGCGCGTTACGTCAGTGGGTTGCAATGCAAGATAGTCATGATTGCCTTTATTGCGTCGTTGACCTGCATGCGATTACTGTCAGACAAGATCCAGTTAAATTACGTGAAGCTTGCCTTGATACGCTAGCACTGTACTTAGCTTGTGGTGTTGATCCTAAAAAGAGCACTGTATTTATTCAGTCACAGGTTCCGCAGCATACTCAACTTGGCTGGGCATTAAACTGTTACACCCAAATGGGTGAGCTTAACCGCATGACTCAGTTTAAAGATAAGTCGCAAAAACATGCTAACAATATCAACGTTGGTTTATTTGGCTATCCAGTATTAATGGCTGCTGACATTTTGCTTTATCAAGCAAATGAGATCCCAGTAGGTCAAGACCAAAAGCAACACCTTGAGTTGACTCGTGATATTGCAACGCGTTTCAACAATGCATACGGCGAAACATTTGTAGTACCAGAGCCATTCATTCCTGAGCACGGCGCTAAGGTAATGTCACTGCAAGACCCGCTTAAAAAGATGTCTAAGTCTGACGATAACCGTAATAACGTTATTGGTCTGCTCGAAGATCCTAAAGCGATCTTGAAGAAAGTTAAAAAGGCGATGACTGATAGTGAAGAGCCGCCAGTAGTGCGCTTTGATGTGGCTGAAAAGCCTGGTGTGTCTAACTTATTGAGCCTAATGTCTGGTTGTACTGGCCAGTCAATTGCTAGCCTTGAAGCCGAGTTTGAAGGCAAGATGTATGGCCACTTGAAAGTTGCAACAGGTGAAGCGGTAGTTGGTATGCTAGAGCCTATTCAGCAGCGCTTTAAAGAGTACCGTGCTGATCAAGCGTTCTTGAATCAAGTGATGAAAGAAGGTGCAGAGAAAGCGCAAATCCGCGCAGAAGCAACTATTAAGAGCGTATACGAGAAGATTGGTCTTATCGTTTAAGCTTGAAAGCTCAATATAAAAACCAGCGATATCGCTGGTTTTTTTATTGCTTGCATATAAGTCATTTATTCTTGGGTAGCTAGCCAAGTGACAAATGCAGCGATAGCAGGTTCTTTTAGGCGTCGTTGTTTACAGCTAAACTGAAACTCGAACCCGGTTAAAATATCCGGTAAATCAAGCTCGATTAACAGGCCTCTTTCAATATCTGCCTGCACCATAAAGTCAGACGCTAACGCGATACCTTGGCCCGCGATGGCTGCTTCAATTGCCATTAAAACGTGGCTAAAAATATGCTGCTGTTGCTCAGCAGGTAATTGCACCTTATTGGCTACAAACCACCTGTCCCAATCTAGTCCTAGCGGCCCTTCATCAACAGTTAACAATGGGTGTAACCTAAGCTCTTCAATGGCACTTTTGTCTGGATTTAACAAGCTAGGGCTAATCACAGGAATTAACCGTTCTTTATGCAGTACGTGGTGATGAAAGCCTAGTTGACCACTTTGCCCGGTAATAAACATGTCTGCGACGTTATCTGTTAATTCGGGATCATTGGTCATCATGTCGAGGCGAATTTTAATTTGCGGATGCTGACGCCTAAAATCACTGAGCCTTGGGATCAACCATTTAATCGCAAACGAGCTATATACCGCGAGGCGCAACTGATCATTACTTTCGCCACTGATTTTAATACTTAAATCGCTCAACTCATTAAAAATTTGCTCTAGACCGTTATAAAGCAAAGTGCCTTTAGCGGTGAGGTTAAGTTGCCTGCCTTCACGCTTAAATAAACGTTCGCCATAATGCTCTTCTAGCTGTTTTACTTGGTGAGACACGGCGCTTTGGGTGATACACAGTTCCGCTGCTGCTCTGGAAAAGTGCGATTGTCTGGCTGCGGCCTCAAAAACCTGTAGTGCTCGAAGTGGCGGTAGTTTACGCATTATCCTAAGCCTAATGGATGAATTTTATGAGTGATGCTTATCATGGTATTAATTTAATTCATGTATAGCGAAAAAACATCATTTTAGTTCGGTATTTTAGAGGCATATTATGCGCAGATAATATGCTCTACAGCGGAATATAGATGAAAACCAACGTCATGATTGCAATGGCAATACTCGTTTTTGGTAACCTTTTTAGTGCCTTGTATGATGTGTCTATCAAATGGATCCCCGAAGGCAGTAATGCTGCAACCTTTCTGCTACTGAGGCAATTGCTGTCGGTGCTCATGCTATTCCCACTGTGGATTTATGCAAAAAGGCCCTCAACGAAGCATTTAAAAGTGCACTTCTTTCGCTCAAATACCGGGGCTTTGGGTGCGGTTTGTTTGATCATGGGATTGATGTCATTACCTATGGCTACAGTGAGCTCGTTATTTTTTTCGGCGCCATTAATGATTGTCTTGATGGGCTGTGTATTTTTAAAAGAGAAAGTGACAGCTATCCAGTGGGCAGCGACTATTTTGGGCTTTATTGGTATTTTGATTTTATTACGCCCAAGTGAAATTAATTGGTTTGGTATTGCGGTATTAATCTCGGCATTTACTTTTGCGTTAAACCAACTCGCACTGCGTAAATTACCGGAAACTGAAAGCCCAACTGTGACTCTAATGCTCTATAACATTCTCAGCATTCCACTGACATTGATTATGGTGTTAGTACAGGGTTTTGAAGGGGTAAACTGGACTCTAATAGGCATGGCTGCGCTGAGTAATAGCTTTTTACTCGCTTATCATTGGTCGTGCGTATTGGCTTATCGCAAAGCGCAGGCGAGCCAGATAGCAATTGCTGAATACACTGGTTTACTGTTTTGTGTGTTGTTTGGTTGGTTGCTGTTTGACGAATGGTTGGATGGCTTAAGCTGGGTTGGAGCGGGCTTTATTGTGCTGCCATCGCTAATTTTACCTTGGCTTGCTGCGCGTATTGCATTGTTGAAGCCAAAAAAAATCATCGAGCAAAAAGCGGGATGATTTTCTAAGTCAAATATCAGTAGGGGGATTAAGCGTCGACGTATTCAAACACCTTAATCACTTTACGCACGCCGGCAGTATTACGTGCAACTTCAACTGCTAAATCGGCTTGTTCGCGTTCCACGTAACCTATTAAAAATACTTCGCCGTTTTCAGTCACGACTTTGATATTGGTGACATCTAAACCACTTTCATTGAGCATGCGGCCCTTCACTTTGGTGGTGATCCAAGTGTCATTGCTACGTGTGGTGAAAGAGGTTGGGTTACCAATGCGGATTTGATTGTGGATCTTGCCGCCAATCTTTAACTCTTTTACGGTGCGGATCGCTTTGTCGCGCAGCATTGAGTTTGGCGCTTGGCCAATCATCAATACATTTCGGTTCATCACCACACCGCTGATATTGGCTTGGTTCTTTAAGTCATCATGAGACGCCAACGCACTGGAGATATTAAAATCGGCGTTGGTATCATCAATTTGGGTCTTAAAGCTGCGCTCGTCATTAACCATCATTGCACCGCCAACTGCGCCGACCATAACGGCACCAGCACAGCCTTGTAGCATTAATACAATAGCGATTAATGGGAGCAGTGATCTCATGCTTGTTCGTCCTGTGGGAACAACGTACGGTCAATATTGTCGCATAAACAATGGATTGCAAGTAAATGCACTTCTTGAATACGCGCAGTAACGTTTGAAGGTACGCGGATCTCAACGTCATTAACGCTCAGTAGTCCAGCCATTGCGCCACCGTCTTTACCGGTAAGCGATACGATGGTCATGTCACGGCTTAGGGCTGCTTCCATTGCTTTAATTACGTTACCAGAGTTACCGCTGGTAGAGATAGCTAACAAGATATCGCCTGGTTGACCCAACGCCATGATCTGCTTTGAGAAGATCTCATCATAGCTGTAATCATTAGCAATTGCGGTAATGGTTGAAGTGTCACAGCTTAGTGCAATCGCAGGCAATGGCGGACGTTCAATTTCATAACGGTTTAATAATTCTGCAGAAAAATGCTGTGCATCACCTGCGCTACCACCGTTACCACACGCTAGAATCTTGTTACCACTCAGCAGGCAATGAACCATCATTTCTGCGGCTTTAGCGATTGACTCTGGCAGAGCTTCAGATGCATCAATTTTAGTTTGAATTGATTCGGTAAAGCTGTCTTTAATGCGTTCTAACATGGATAAACCCTATGTTTATTTGCCCACTTATAGCTAGGTGGTGCAGATGAAAATTAAACTATTTAAAAGGCATCGCGGATCCATTGAACCCCTTGAGGGTCGGCCGCAATAACATCGAAACGACAGACGGCGTCAATTCGATTTAACTGTATGTAATGGCTTGCCGCTTTTCTTATACGCTGGCTTTGTGCTGCGCTTAGCGCGTTAACTGCACCACCATAACGCGATGGAGAGCGGTATTTTACCTCAACAAAGACCCAATCGCTGCCATCTTTCATTACTAGGTCGATTTCGCCAAAACGATAGCGTACGTTTTGTTCGACAAAAGTTAGCCCGCGTTGTTCCAAATACTGGCGTGCATTGTATTCGGCAATTTGGCCTTGGTCATTGGTATTTACCATCAAACTTGCTCGTCCTTGTAGCTTAAATTTGACTATATCTTAAAGCATGAGCCGAGACTATTTGCCTCGACTTATTTAACTGTAAATAAGGTTAAAGACATTATATATCGACTTTACAGCGGGCGTAAGTTACCTCTTTGGTAACGACCCCAGCTAAGTTGGCGGTTCAATGTGCCATCTGGCTGAACGGATAACATGCCGCTGCGTCCGGTAAATTGGTAGCCCGGTAGTGCGCGCATTTGCGCGAGCTTGCCGACTAAATCAAGAGCATCATAACCCATGATATACAGGCGTTTACGACCGTTGCTCCAATTTGGCCATAGTTCGTTAACCATGCGAGTTTCTGTGTTTGGTGTTATCAACCAAGGAATGTCGCTAATGGTGAGGTTATTAAGTTCGTTAGCGGTCTCACGGTCGTTGCCTTCAACGCGGCTGCGGCTGGTGGTATAAAGCGGTACAGGTTCCGCAAACACGCTAAAGTTCACGTCAATAAAAGGCTTTAATAGTGCTAAATCTTTACTGGCTGAAATCATGTAAATAGCATCAATGTCGCGACGAGATCGAAAATCGGCTTCAATTTTAGGCGTTAGTATCGCTTTGATACGAGCAATACGCTCTTTACTGTCAATGACACCTAATGACTTTTGTACCGTGACTTTCATTTTGTCACCGCCATCATAGTAATGAATTTCCGCAGCGTTGTTAGTCAGTGTTTGCCATGCGCCATTAAAGCTTTCAGCCATGCGGCGGCCAATTGCGTCGTTACTTACCAGCAGTAGTGGCTGCTTAATACCGTCGTTATATAGGCGCTGAGCGGCATCAATTGCTTCATCGGTTGGTGATAATGCAAAAAAGAACTTGTCTGGATCTGCAGTAAACGTATCAATATGGTTTAAATACAGTTGTGGGATAGTTTTGCTCGTAACCGGAGTAACTGCAGCAGTCGGCGTGACTGGAGATACCGCTTCAGCTGTTGGCGTCATGTTTTGTAGCTGCTCAACTTCTGATTGCAGTAAAGGACCAATAATAAACTCTGCACCTGCAGTAACAGCTTGTTGATAAGCCGCTTGCGCGCCTGTTGCTGTATCAAAAAAGTTTAGCGCAATATCGTCATCACCCTTGGCCATGTAGTTAGCAATAATGCCTTGTTTGACTGTGTTAGCAATTGTGGCGCGCGGACCCGTCAATGGCAGTAATACTGCAATGTTCTTAGGCTGATAAGGCTGGGTGTTAAGTGCCTTTTCTAAGTCAGTAGGCAACTTTGCAGCAGCAGGGTGACGCGGATTTAATTGCTGCCAGCTGCCTAAGTGACGCACTAAATCGTTAGGGTCAACCGCATAATGTTTAGCGATATAAGCTAGCTGAATCCAACCGGCAAAGATTGGGTTTGCAGTGTCATCTTTAAAGTTGAGTAAGGTTTGCTCGCTAATAGGCTGCAATGAACCCCAAATCTTATCGTTGACCTCAACTGCTTGTGAAGCAGGTAAGTATTTGCTGAGTAAGCTTAATTGCCTTACTTCATCAATGGGTTGGTTGATTGATTGATATAAGTGAGCTTTAAATTGGTAATAGCTAACCCATTGCCAGTTTGGTAGTGACCAATTGCTTGGGTAATTCAGCTCGCGCAGGGCGTGGTCATAAGTTGAAACCATCTCTAATACGCGGGCTGACAGGTAGATATGCTCGGCAAGTATCTCAGGTTCTTGGCTAAGATCTTGGGCAATAGATTTTAGCGCTTTATCTGCTGCGCTAGCATTTCCTTCATTTATGAAGGCGTGCGCGGCAAGTAAAACGTACTTATCGCGGTTTTGCTTATTTTTTTCGTTAGCGGCTAATGCAAGATATTGCGATGATGCCTGAGTTACTGAAGCTAGAGAAACCTCAGTCTTTTCAGTCTTTACCGGTGCAGACGTCGTGCCGCAACCGAACAAAACTGCAGATAAAATCGCGCAAGAAATAAATTTTGTTGTATTCAGTCTTTTTAACACGGGTCTTCACTCTGGTAAGATGCTGCTATTAGTTTAACCTGCTCTTCCCCTTGGCGAAAGTATTGTTAGAAACTCTTGCCAACACTCAATACAGAGGTAGATATGGACCTGTCGGTCGCGCTTTACATTGTTCCCACTCCGATTGGGAATTTAGGAGACATCAGTAGCCGTGCATTAGAGGTGCTGAATCAGGTATCACTTATCGCCTGTGAAGACACTCGACACAGTGGCAAGTTATTAAGCCACTTTGGCATTGAAACCCGTAAAACGGCGTTGCATGACCACAATGAACGTGACAGAGCGCAGTGGATCATTCAAAAGCTGGGTAATGGTGAAGCTGTGGCCTTGATTTCAGATGCAGGCACACCGTTGATCTCAGATCCTGGCTATCACTTAGTAAAACAAGTGCGTGATGCCGGGTTTAATGTTATCCCGTTACCAGGCCCTTGCGCGGCAATTACTGCGTTATGCGCGTCAGGTTTACCATCTGACCGTTTCTCTTTTGAGGGCTTTTTGCCATCAAAAGAAAAGGCAAGGTTAGATAAATTAACTGCGCTCAAAGATGACCCGCGCACATTGATTTTTTATGAGTCACCGCATCGTATTGTGCACAGTCTAGAGTCTTTAGTTGTCGCTTTAGGTGAGGACCGTGAAATCGTGATGGCACGTGAAGTGACCAAAACTTTTGAAACATTTTTATCAGGCCCTGCTGCCGAAGTGCTGCAAACCGTTAAAGATGATCCGAACCAGCAGCGTGGCGAAATCGTATTAATGTGCCATGGTCACCGCAGTGATGAAGAGTCTGAATTCTCGCCGACAGTAATCAACACGCTTAAACTACTGTGTGAAGAGTTGCCATTGAAAAAAGCCGCTGCTGTAGCTGGTCAAATTTACGATATTAAAAAGAACGCACTTTATAAGCATGGTTTGGCGATAGGACTTTAAGGTCTAATTGTATTGGCTAACGTTTGATCTTGGTTTGGAGTGAGTGTTGCCTATTGCTAAGTGAATGAGTGGCTCTATTGCTAATAGATGGAGCTCTAATTCACAGTATGCATGAAAGTCCTTGGTTTGTTGCTTGAGCTTAGCTATAATCCGCGCCGAGTTGGCTAGACAGTTGCCGCGTTCGTAAGAACGGGGAGGAAAGTCCGGGCTTCAAAGAGCAGGGTACCAGGTAACGCCTGGGCGGTGTGAACCGACGACAAGTGCAGCAGAGAGGAGACCGCCAACTTCGGTTGGTAAGGGTGAAAGGGTGCGGTAAGAGCGCACCGGGCGACTAGTAATAGTTCGTTGCAAGGTAAACTCTACCCGAAGCAAGACCAAATAGGGTCCCGTATGGCGCTGCTCGCGTTGGGACCGGGTAGGTCGCTTGAGCCTGTGAGCGATTGCAGGCCTAGATGAATAACTGTCCACGACAGGACCCGGCTTATCGGCCAACTCACCTACTTAAAGAAAAGCCGCATCTCGAAAGAGGTGCGGCTTTTTTTGCTTTATAGCAATCAGCATAAGAAATTGATCTACTAAGTGCGATTTTTGGCAAACTGATTCAAGGCGAAAAGCTGCAATAATGGCTATTTCCTTACAAAGCTATTCAACACAGAAGTAGGTAGCTCAAAACGCTCCAGAATGGCGATGTTTAGTGATTTTGATGCTGTGGCTGTTAATAAGCAAAGCGGGAGTTTAAACCTAGTTTGATTATGCTCTTCACTCGTTGCAAGCTGCATGGTCTTGTATGTTCCAGACATACATAAGACATTTCCTCCATCCATGGAGGTCAGATGGAGCGAATGTCATTAAAGCACGACTAAATGTTTATACTGATTGGTATTATATCAGGTACAAAATGGTAGCCCACTTTTGGAAGGGCACCAGCTTATCTGGCACCTATTAAAAAAAAGCTTTCAACAGCAGTGTTGAGGAATTTTTTGTAAGGCACAAATTCTAAGCGGGTTTAAATAAGCACTTTAAGCGTTTGAAAATAATCAAACGTGACATAGCTAAATAGCCGCTAACGGTTTTTTGATGTAAGCGGAAAATCGTATCGTATAGGCGGCGCACTAAGCGGCCCTTTAAGATCAATCTGTCGTTCATCATGGTGCTAATAGCAAAGTTATGGCCGATAGCGACCACCATGCCGCCATCGTTGTAGACGAATGGTTTGAGTGGTTTGCCCTTTAAGTGAGCGACTAAATTTTTTGCCAAATGCACAGCTGCACGGTTAGCGGCCTGAGCTTTTGGCGGAACTTGGCTGCCATCTACTTGTGGAATGGCAGCGCAATCACCGAGTGCAAAAATCGATGAATCAAATGTGGTTGCTAGCGTTTGCTCAACCACTAATTGGTTAAGTGAATTACTTTGCAATCCGCCAATCTCTTTTAACCAGTCAGGGGCTTTAATGCCAGCCGCCCAAAATTGTACATCGGCATTAAGCACTTGACCGTCGCTGGTGGTCATACGATCCGCTTCAACACTGGCAATACGGGTATTAAGCATTACATTGATTTGATACTTTTCAAGTCTTAATAAAGCTTGTTCAGACATTTTCACCGGGCCATTGGGTAGCACTCTATTGGCCGCTTCAATCAAGTTAATGTTAAGCCATGCAGCATAAGGGTTTTCGCTAAGCTCAGCGCTGACCTTAGCTAGTTCCGCAGCAAGCTCTAACCCTGTTGCACCCGCGCCGACAATATTAATTGTGCAATCTTTACCTGAGCGCAGTAATGAACTGATTTGGTGCCAGCTATCACGTGCCTGCTGAGGTGTATCTAAGAACAAGCAATGCTCTTTTGCGCCTTGGGTGGCGAAGTCATTACTGATCGCGCCAATGGCAATAATGAGGTAATCGTAAGCTAGCGTATCGGTTTCGCCATTCGGTTTGCGTACGACTAGTTGTTTTGCCGCTCGATTAACATCAGTCATCCAAGCTTGGTAATGCATATAGCCATTTTTAGCGCCGTGGCTGAAATAACAAATAGTGTCGAGATCGCTGTCAAAGGTGCCAGCGGCGATTTCATGAAAGCGTGGCTTCCAGTAATGGTGAGTTTCACCTTCAACCAGAATAACTTCATCTTGGCTATTCACACTACGACCTAGCATACTTGCGATTTCAAGACCTGCAGCTCCACCGCCAACAATAACAATACGAGACATAATAATTCCTCTATGCATCGACAGATGCAGACATAATTTGAAAATTGAAATGAGCCTTGGGACTGAATGGGGATACGAAAGGTATGACCGAGTGCAGGGCTATTAGATGGCGCTCATTATAGTTATCGTCGTATTTGGAACAATTGGCTCAAAAGGTAAATTACTTTTACCAATCAGTAATAATAAGTGTTGTAGTTACCTTAGGAAAATGCAGAAGGTTTTGAGCTTAGATTTGGATATTTCTTGTTTTGCAAAACCTTTGTAGTTGCACAAGTTGATGAATATTAGAGATTTGTTGATTAAAAGGTTTTTTGATTCTCCAGTGAATTAAATGCGACTTGCATGTTGAAATGTTTCTTTTGTGTAAATAGAATGATGCCGCAATCCTATGTTTCGTCGGGGGTGTAGGAAAGGAATTCAAAATATATAAAAGGACTTAAAATGAAAAAAAACTTTTCATTAACGTTACTTGCAGCTGCTATTCTTGCTGGTTGTGGTGGCAGTGACTCATCTTCTGAAACATCACCACAACCGGTTGTTAATACTGCTCCCGTAGCTGCTGCAGATAACTTGTTGGTTCAGAATAATGCAGCGATTACGTTCGATGTACTGGCAAATGACTCAGATAGTGATGGTGATACGTTAACTATTACGTCAGTGGTTAACCAGCCAGAGAGTGGTACCGTTGAAATTGTTAATAATCAATTGCTTTATACTCCAGAGAACAATGTTGCAACTACAGATTCATTTACTTATGAAATTAGTGATGGTGAACTGACGGCTACCGCAGAAGTTGCTGTGACAGTTAATCATACCTTAACTATATCGGGACTTGTAACTGATTCACCTATTGCTAATGCATTGGTTTCAATTGCTATTGGCGATGACTTGTTTGAAGTTGAGGCCGATAGCAACGGTAATTATTCGTTGCCAATCACTATTAATGACATGTCTGCGCTTGTGCTTATCAATGCCAAAGGCAGTGCCGAGCAGGAGCAAGAAAGCGTTGAATTAGTAGCGATCGTAGGGCAAACAAGTACTTTGCTAACCAAGGCGGGTGAAGAGCGCCATTTAACCAATGAAGAAAAAAACTTAACTAATGTTACGCACGTATCTACTGCTAATTATTTGTTAGCTGAGGACCGTTCAGAAAGTGGTGAAATCACAACTGAGCTGCAGTTTAACCAGTTAGCGAGCGAAGTATCGCCCGAGGAATTAGTTCAAACATCGGCTTTCATTAAGTTATTGGTTGATAATGCCAATTTCGAGATCCCAGAAGGCGAAACTGTTTTATCTATATTAGAGCTAGATGCTGAAGCAGCAGAAGGTGGAATAGATACCAGTGAAGCTATTCAAGCTTATTTAGTGACAAATAATCATGTTGATGCGCATGGAGAGCTCACTCAGGCTTATGTTGCTGCATTAGAGGAAGCGATTGAAGAGACTGTCACTGATGAGAATGTGATTGAGCAATTTAGCGGTGAGCAAATTGCCAATAAAACCATGCTTTCTTTATACGGTGCAAAGCAAGGTTGGAATCAGCACTCTGGAATGGGAATGAACTTCAATGCTGATGGTTCCGGTGAGTTATATAAAAACTTTGGTAGTCATGATGACTCTGCTCCGGTCGATCTTACTTGGTCTGTAGTAGACGGTAATTTGAATGTGGAGTATCAAAATCATTCTTATAAAAGCTATCATTATATTCCTTACCCCTATGAAGCTTTGGTCGTTGATTATGGTTTTTCTCAAGTAGTCGTTGATGAGCTGATTGAGGCTACTGATGCAGGGCTAATTACTGAGCCTACGTTTAATATGGAATCAGGTGTGGCAAGCTCAAGTACTCGTTTAATAACTAGTAACTCAACTAGTTATCAAGTAGTTGTTAACGAGGTAGAGTATACTCAACTAAACCTTCCTGACTCAGTAACGACATGGTCCAACCCGACTCCAAGAGTTACCGATGAGCATTATTATAACCAGACTTTGATACACAGCCCTGAAAGTGCTTTTGATGGAAAAATGCTTGCAGATATAGAAGGTAGCTGGGTATTGGAGCTTGAAAACACAGTGGTCAGCGCCTACAACCAGGTTGAATTCACCTCTTTAATGGCTGATTTTGTTACGATTTCAGGATCTTCAGCAACCGCTAGAATATCCAGTCAGCAGTTTGAAGCATCACTAACTGAAGGTGTTTTAGCATTAACGAGTGGTAATGTTGTTTATAAATTTACTCCGGTAAAAACTGAGGGTAAAGGTCACTTAGCTCAGATTGAAAAGTGGGTGGATAATAAGCTCGAGCTGGTTTTAGCGAGACAGATTGCTAAATTTGATAATAGTTATGGGCGGTTAACGAATAATTTAGTCACTAGCCTACCAAATGCTCAAATAGCTTATATTAATGGGAGTATTCAGCAGCAATGGGATGGTGACAAGTTAAAGTTAGAAAACCTTTGGGGTTATAAGTTCAATCAGGATGGCACATTAAACCGAGGAATTTATGGTGTAACTGCTGAAGATGATTGGGAAGGTATAGGTAACGGTATTGGGTATTTTTATTTAGGTGATGATAGTTGGACATGGAGTCAAGCTGGACGGAATGTCAACTTAATGCAATCACTAGATTGGTCCGAAAGGCACCGCACTTGGGAAGTTATTTCTGTAGATGACCAAGGTCGAGCTTTAGTTTTGGAGCATGAAACTCGGGGCTGGGATATTAATAATAACGGTATTATTGAGGATAATGAGTACGGACAACTTATTTTTCCACGTATTAACGTCATTAAAAACAAGGATTTGAGCGATTGGCAAGCAGAGTGGCAAAATACCATTAATCTTGGATTGCTCTCTGTAAATGCTCCTACTGCGAAAATGCAAAAAGAATCTGCATTATCAGTCAAGTCACTAAACAATAGAGATGCAGTTGTTTTGAAGTAAATGCTGATAGCTTGTTTTATTGCTTAATATCTCGAGCGCATTTACTCTCAATAAAATTGCTATAAAGCTATAATTTACAAAACGAGTCGAAACTATCAGTTTTGACTCGTTTTTTGTTTTTGAGAGTACGGAGATATGAGCCTGGCTGTTATTTATTTAGATTACTTTAAACCCGCGCTTAAGTGTTCGAGCAACATACGCACTTTAGGTGAAAGGTGGCGGTTTTGTGGATATAACGCCCAAATCCCTTCTTCGGGTTGACGGTTTTGTTCCAGCAATGCCGTGAGCTCGCCGGCTTCGATATAGGGCAGTACGTAATAGTCCGGCAGCTGCACTATACCAATACCTTTAATGGCCGCATCTACTAATGCATGACCACTATTACAGCTCAAGCTGCCTTTGACCCGAACATTACGGGCTTTGCCATTCTCTTGAAAGCGCCAATAATCCATGGTGCCAATTAAGCAGTTGTGTTGATCAAGCTCTGATAATGAATGTGGAATGCCATAAGTAGATATATAGCTAGGTGATGCACAAACATATTGGGTACGACTGCTAAGCTTTTTGGCCATCATGCTGGAATCTTCTAGATGCCCAAGTCGAATGGCCAGATCGTAACCTTCATCAACTAAGTCTAACTTTTGATTAGTGAGATTAAGCTTCACCTCAAGCTCGGGGTAGAGCGCTGCAAAATCATTAATTAACGGCGCAATGGTCATTTCACCATAGGTCACAGGGGCAGTAATTTTAAGTAGCCCACGTGGGCTGGTTTGCAAATTGGTGATGGCGCGTTCGGCTTCCTCTAAACCATCGAGTACTTGGCGGCAATGTTGATAATAGATGCGACCCACTTCTGTTACTGACACCTTTCGGGTGGTGCGATGAAATAATTTCGATGCAAGTCGTGTTTCTAGTGCGCTGATTTGCCGGCTAACTTGGGCTGTCGATATACCTAATCGTTGTGATGCCTTAGTAAAGCTCTCTGCTTCAGCAACGGCGACGAACTCACTTACACCTTCCCAATTAAACATGCAGCTTCCTTATGGGGGTTGAACCAACTATTTTTACTGTATGGTAAAAGATATTTGCTATTTACGCTAATTATCATCTTATAAGAAATAAATATAATACATCCATCGAGTCGAGCAGTGATTATTGGATATTGATAAATAGCGTTAATCACTCATGAGTCTTTAGCCTATGTCGACTAAAGAGCAGACTTCAACTATAGGTTAATGGCTGCCAATTGGATAAGCCATTTGTCTTTATCATTTATTGGGCAACACAATTGTCATGCAGAGGTATCAATATGGCGGGTGGATGGTCTAGAGATGGTGCAATACAAGACCAAATCGACAGTAGCGTCGAAGACGCAGTTGCACAGGCAAGAAGTCGACTGCGTGACGGTATTAGTTTACAGCATTGTGAAGAATGCGGCGAAACGATCCCTGAGGCGAGAAGAGTAGCTGTGCCAGGTGTTCGACTCTGTATTCATTGTCAGAATGAAATCGATAACAGCCAGGCGAAGCAACATCTGTTTAATCGCCGCGGCAGTAAAGATAGCCAGTTACGTTAAATAACCAGCTGTATCAAATGGTGCTAAGCAGTAACACGCTTAGCACCGCCTTTAAGGCATATGTTTTAAAACTGCTTCTGTAAAGAATGAAGCAATTTCCAAAAGATTATTACCATATGGTAAAGGTAAATTACCTATTGATGGGATTATCAAAATCTAACAGGTAGTTATAATCTTTCCATACCCACTGCGGTGACACACCGTAATTTAGAGTTTAATAAAAGTAGGAATACAAGATGACAGCACAAACAATCAAATCAAAAGCCGCAGTTGCTTGGGCAGTTGGTCAACCATTATCGATGGAAATCGTCGATGTAATGCCACCGCAAAAAGGTGAAGTGCGCGTTAAAATGATCGCCACTGGCGTATGTCACACTGATGCATTTACATTATCAGGCGATGATCCAGAAGGTATCTTCCCTTGTATTCTTGGCCATGAAGGCGGCGGTATTGTTGAGTCAATCGGTGAGGGCGTGACAAGCGTTCAAGTCGGCGACCACGTTATCCCACTTTACACTCCAGAGTGTGGCGAATGTAAATTCTGTAAGTCTGGTAAGACTAACCTTTGTCAAAAAATTCGTGAAACCCAAGGTAAAGGTTTGATGCCTGATGGCACTACGCGTTTCTCTAAAGATGGCGTTGATATTTTCCATTACATGGGCACGTCAACTTTCTCTGAGTACACAGTATTACCTGAGATTTCTCTAGCTAAAGTGAATCCAGAAGCACCACTTGAAGAAGTGTGTCTGCTAGGTTGTGGTGTTACAACTGGTATGGGCGCGGTAATGAACACCGCTAAAGTTGAAGAAGGTGCAACCGTTGCTATCTTCGGTATGGGTGGTATTGGTTTGTCTGCGGTTATTGGCGCAGCAATGGCTAAAGCTTCACGTATCATCGCTATCGATATTAACGAAAGCAAGTTCGACTTAGCACGTAAACTTGGTGCCACTGATTGCATCAATCCAAAAGATTACGACAAGCCAATCCAAGACGTAATTGTAGAGCTAACTGACGGCGGCGTAGATTACTCATTCGAGTGTATCGGTAACGTACACGTTATGCGTAGCGCATTAGAGTGCTGCCATAAAGGTTGGGGTGAGTCAGTAGTTATTGGTGTTGCAGGTGCAGGTCAAGAGATCTCAACTCGTCCATTCCAATTAGTGACTGGCCGTGTTTGGAAAGGCAGTGCATTTGGTGGCGTTAAAGGCCGCTCTGAACTACCTGAATACGTCGAGCGTTACATGGCTGGCGAGTTCAAGTTAAACGACTTTATTACTCACACTATGGGTCTTGAGCAAGTTAACGAAGCATTCGACCTAATGCACGAAGGTAAGAGTATTCGTACTGTTATCCACTTCGATAAGTAATTCAGTAGTACAAAACAACAAGCGCTTTCGGGCGCTTGTTTTTTTAAGAGAGTTAATGACTCTCGATGTCACAAATTTATAGGAGTCGGTATTAAATGACCGTTGAAAATATCAGTGTAAATAAGAGCTTTGGCGGTTGGCACAAACAATACAGCCATCATTCTAAAACCCTTAATTGCGCCATGCGATTTGCCATTTATTTACCGCCTCAAGCGTCAAATGGTAAAAAAGTGCCAGTGCTTTATTGGCTGTCAGGTTTAACCTGTACCGATGAAAACTTTATGCAAAAAGCCGGCGCTCAGCGTATGGCTGCAGAGCTTGGTATTGCGATTGTTGCGCCAGATACTAGCCCGCGTGGTGACGATGTTGCCGACGATGCCGGTTACGATTTAGGTAAGGGTGCTGGTTTCTACGTTAACGCGACTCAAGCACCATGGAACCGTCATTACCGCATGTATGATTATGTGGTAAATGAATTGCCACAGTTGATTGAATCTATGTTCCCGGTTAGCGATAAACGCTCAATTGCGGGGCACTCGATGGGCGGTCACGGTGCACTTGTCATTGCAATGCGTAACCCAGAAGCATATCAATCAGTATCGGCATTCAGCCCGATTGCTAATCCAGTTAATTGCCCTTGGGGTAAAAAGGCATTCACCGCTTACTTAGGCCGTGATACCACAACTTGGGCTGAATACGATGCTAGCTTACTTATGCGTCAAGCAACGGAGTTTGTCCCTGCATTAGTGGATCAAGGTGAGGCTGATGATTTTCTTATCGAGCAGCTAAAGCCTGAAGTGCTAGAGGCTGCAGCTAAGGTAAGCGGCTATCCGCTAACGCTCAACATGCAAGAAGGTTTCGATCATAGCTATTACTTCATCTCTAGCTTTATCGAAAACCATCTGCGTTTCCATGCTGAGCACTTGGCTAAATAGACTAGTCATCGATTAGAGCAGTGTGTGACTTTAGAGGGAGAGATAGCAAATGGTGATTACTTCCCTCTATTCATTAACTTTATCGAAAACCACCTGCGTTTTCATGCTGAGCACTTGGCTAAATAGACTAGTCATCGATTAAGGACACGCGATTCTGCGCTGAGATACTGACTTAAAAGCTGCCTGTAACGGCAGCTTTTTTATTGCCTTAAAAAAGATTATTACCTAAGGGTAAAAGTCATTTGTACTTTATGGTGATTATCAATATTACCCAGATGAATATAATAGCTTTATTGATTTAAACCTCTTTGCAAACAGAACTTTGCAGAGCAAATAACAAGGTAATAGCATGAGCTGGATTTTTCTTTTATTGGGTGTGGTCGCGGAAGTGTTATCGCATGTGGCACTCAAGGCCACCGATGGTTTTAGTAAGCCCTTACCAGCGGCGCTGGTTATTTTGGGGCACCTCACTGCTTTTATCTTTTTAGGCCAAGCAATGAAGGGCATGCCAGTTGGTGTGGTGCATGCTTTATGGGCCGGTTTAGCGATTGTGTCAGTGACATTAATCTCAGCACTATTTTATCGCGAACATTTGGATATGACGGCCTGGGTTGGCATGGTGCTGGTGGCAGCAGGTGTCATGATGATTAACTTTTCACAAGGTCATGCTCATTAGCGATAAGCTTAGTAATGTAAAATCAATGAAAGCCCGCAAAACCTAGTGTTTGCGGGCTTTTTGCTGATTGCTTTAAGGGGTAATCTAGCAAGTAATGCCAATATCTCGAACAGCATTCACCCCAGATACTTACAACTTTGCACCCCTTAACTAAATGGGTTACCCCTTAATTATATAAGCGCCTTTGGTGGATAAGGTTACCGTAATAGGTTGGTTCGTTTTGTTTTTCCAATACCAACCGTGTGAGCCAGAAAACGGTGTGGTCAGTGTGCCCTGCATTTTACTGGCTGTCGTAATCGCAAAGCTTTCGTAAAATCCGGTGCTATCACCTTGTGGTTCGCCATGAAAATCAAAAAATAGCTCGCCGCCATCGGTACGCCAGTCGTACTCCAAATGCTTGCCTTGATTGAGTAAAAACTTGTATTCCAAGCCTTTACCGGCAGGGATAACAATATCGACTTTATCTTGGCGCATGCCAGGCTCTTGCGCTCTTGCTTGCTTTATTTCACTTACCGTCGGTGCAAGAGCAATCGCTAATGTATTAGCGCTAGGGGTAGGGTTTTCAGCTGATACTAAAGAGATCGGGCTTGGGTCTGCTTGTGCCGCTTCGGCAATCTTGGTCAGTCCCATGGCTTTACCTATTCCTGTCGGGTCTATGTTGTATTCAGCGGGTAAAATAGCGGTAACCAGTACAATTGTGCCGATTATTCCTGCACAAAGACTGGCTTTAAGCAGCGTTGCATTCGAGTGGACTGGAATGATGTTTTGCTCGTGATGATTGCTTTGGTTATTGATATTTTTCATTGTTTTTCCTTGTCTTTATCTTATTTCAATATTGGTTTGAGTGTCTAACGTGGATGCTTCTAGTTAATGAAATAGCCTGTTAGTTGGAAGCCCACAAGCATTACGCCAGCGCTCATCAACAAGGTATTTGTCACTGTTGAAAACTGCAGGTAACTTTTGTGCCGACGCCAGAGACTTATTAAAATGAGCACTAACCCAAGTGCCAAAAACTGGCCGATTTCGACCCCAATGTTGAATGCTAAGATGTTAGGAACGAGCCCATCTTGCGGTAATTGAAACTCCTGAATTTTAGTTGCCAAGCCAAAGCCATGAAACAGCCCAAATATCATCACTGCGACTTTTGTATTGGGTTGAAAGCCAAAGACTCTTTGAAAGCCACCTAAATTATCAAACCCTTTATAAATAATAGAAAAGCCAATAATAGCGTCGATGAGATAGGCATTTACTTGTATGTCATAGTACACACCAGCAAGCAGGGTAATGCTGTGGCCAATAGTGAATAGACTCACATACAAGAGTACGTCTTTAGTGCGGTAGAGGAAGAAAACCACACCGACTAAAAACAATAAATGGTCATATCCCGTGACCATGTGTTTAGCGCCAATATAGATAAAGGGCAGAATTGATACCCCTTGGTTAAGGGTTAAAAATTGCTTGGTACCTTCATCGACACCGTGAGCAAGCAGTGAAAAAGAGGCGAATAGCCCGCATAGCAGCACCATTAACTTAATGGTTGTGGCCAAAGGTTGGCTCATTGCTGTTTCTCCAAATTATTTTAGATATGATTAAGAACAGCGAAATAGGCTGATATATATATCAGTCGCTTATGCTCATATTTATAAAAGCGATTTAAATACTGGTTGTCAGTTATTTGATAATCGCTAAAAAATAATTAGTAGTGTGGAGGCGGAAGCGGTGGGGCATAGCGGTGACCCTCGTAGCGCATATCGTTATCGCTAATGGTCGCCGAGTGAATAAACTGGCTGGAAAATACCCTCTCTACGGGTATATCCGACGGCGTATGGCCATGATTGGCATGGTCATGTTCGGTTATTGGATTCGGGTCTGTATTGAATGTGTTATCGCCGTTGATTGCAGAGTCGCTTGCAAGGTAAGCGGTGACCGATTCAGTAGCATTAAATGCGCTAGGGGCATGTGAGTGATGACTGAATGACTCAACTACTGCATGGCTATGATGGTGGTATATCGATTGTCCTAATGGGTGTTCACCATCGGGATATTGCACAGAATAGGCTGAACTTACGGAAAAAAACTGACAAACAAAAAGCATTAGCATGATTGCCAATGTTGATTTTGAATGTTGCTTAGGCTGAAGGTTAAGCCTAAACATATTTTGCAGTCTCTGAAAAATAATAACCTCTTATCTGCCTTATAATTGGCATTGTGACTTGAGCATTAAATCAGATCGGCTTTAAAAGCGCTAGCCTAGATAGCGTCATTATTAAGCAAGTTTAATTAACGGTATTGCACCTTGTAGCGTAAGTTTAAATAGCCGTTTGTTGCTTATTAACCGCGTGCGACTACAGTTAATTTTATTCAGGCAGGAGATATCTTATGCGTACATTAGCAAAACTATTATTGATATTGAGCATTGCATTGGGCGGCTGTGCAGCAACTGAAGCCAATAAAGAGCGTGATGCTATGTATACCTTCCCGGCTCTTGAGCAAGTTAACTCGATTGATAATTTCCGTATGGATGGCTGGGAAAGTGTCGATCGCTACTCGATCATAGTGGGCGTTCGTCCAAACCAAAATTATTTGTTGATCCTTAATGGTGGCTTGAATGATTTAAACTTTGCTCAAGGCTTAGCTGTTAGCTCAACCATGGGCAAAGTTGAAGCAGGCTTTGACTCGGTGTCTACGGTGCAAGATCCTATGATGAAGTCGCAAATTAAGCGGATTTATAAATTAGAAGATAAGCAGCAAAAGAATCAGATTAAAGCCCAAATAGAGGCTTTTGCAGATAAAAAATAGCAATCATCAAAAATGATTTTTCACCTGAAAACGCCATTCCCAGCTATTTACTTCAGGGCCAGAGGTAAAGGGCACGCTTAAATCAATATGGGCCACATTACCGTAGCTGGATTTTGAAGAGTAAATCCTTGCACCAATACCAAAGCTGCCAATTGGCGAGGATATCGCGTTGTTATTATCGTTGCCGCCAAACGCTTGGCCAATATCAGTAAATACCGCCCAGCCTAACTCTGCGAGTTGGTAAAGATCAATATTGGGGTAGTTACGTAGCTCTGCAGTCAATGCCCATTGATTATCGCCATATTGGTAATCATTAGGATAGCCGCGAATGCCAGTTTCATCGCCAAGTGCAAACGGTCTGTCTAAGTAATTATTTTTTGAAGTGCTTAACCTTAGCTTTGAGTATGCGGTCCATTTGGGCGCGAGTTGGTAAAAATATTCCGCTGCCAGGTTCAGTTGGTAGAAGTCCTTTTGGCTGGTGGCAAATACCCCTTCGCCGTCCATTGCGAGCAACAGCAGTTGCTCATCTGCTTGGTAGCCGCGACTCGATTGCCAATTGATATGGTAGCCGATCGGTGAATCGTCGTTGAGATCGCGGGTTTCAATGCCTAGCTTAATAAAATGCTGCCAACCTAAATTAAAGTCTTCGTTGTAATTGATCAGGTGAATATTTTGTAGGACTTTAAAGTCATCTTCAATGTATTGATATGCCAGCCATGGATAAAGAAAATCTCTATCTTGGGGCAGCTCTGAAGTCGGGTAATTGTCTACATGGCTAAATTCATGGCGATCTTGAGTTATCCCCATAATGATCCGTGACAACTGTTGCTCATCTTTATCTATTAACCAGCCTAGCCGAGCATTGTTGTAGCTAACCGCGTGTTCAAATTCATTAGTGTCTTGACCATTTTGCTTTAAGGTGTCGATACGTAAATCATTCAAATATTCAGCCGAATACATGTGATTACCATCGAGGGTATAGAAAGGTTTCTCAAAATAGAGATGTTGCGCATGACCGTCACTATTATCGTAAAAATCGGCTGCAATGGTCGCGTGTTTGATAAAATTTACCGGGGCCTCAATAGCAAATTTATAGCCGGTTCTGTCGGCATTAGACTGGTATTTAAAGCGGGTTCTAACGCCATATCCAAATAAATTATCTTCTTTTATACCGACAGAGAACTTACTTTCGCCACCGCTGCGGCTAGCGTTAAATGTCGGTAGTAACGACCAGTTATCCCAAGTCTCGACTAAAACATTTTGCCCTTCGTCGGCAAGGTCTGCATCGGGTGCTGGCTCTGAGTAAGTGATTTTTGCATCGCGGATATAGGGCTCTGCTCGTAAAATACGTTGCATCTCATCAAGATCTTTTTGGCTGACACTTTGGCCTTCTTTAAAGCTAAGCTTATTGCGGATAACGTTATCACGGGTATTGATATGTAGGTAATTAGCCCAACGATGGATAAAGAAGGTTTCAGGATCTGAGAGATCAAAGATATCGTTACTCTTGATGACAATATTTTTGGTGGGCTTTTTTTGTTGAGCATCAGTATTGGGGTTAGCGATAACGGTTTTATTTTCAGCAGAAGTGGCACCCGCATGGATGCTTACAAGACATGCTAATGTCACGCTGAAAAGCCGTTTCATCCTATCGGTTATCCTCCTTGGCAAGATCCATTAATAACAGAAAGTAATAAAGCTGTCATATTGATTAAGTGTAGATGACTCAAGCAATAACGTGCTGATTTACTAAGCTGAAAGTGATGTGAGGCAATAAAAAAGAGCGCTTAAAGCGCTCTTCCTATCTAGAGATAAGTAATAGTATTTATAAGGTACGTCTAGGTGGTACCGCGACGTTGGCAAAGATAAGTCCAGCGACAATCGACATAAAGATTAAGAATATTTGAATGCCAAGGTGCGACTGGTTAAAAATGGTTTCGCCCAAAATAAGGGTGTTCAGGCCGATATAGGTTTTACTACCGGGAACCAAGATGACAATACCTTGCAGTAGTGCAATAGATGCTGGAGCCTTCATCCAGCGGGCATATAAATTGGAATAAATACCTACCGCCAAAGCGCCAAAGAAAATACCAATAGACTCACCGAAGTAAATTGCGCCTAACATGGCTGAGAAAAAGGCAACGATTCCCGCCAAAATTCCCCAAGGCGAGTCTTTTAAGCGCGCTTTAAAGATGATGACCAGTGCAGTTGATAAGATTGGCACCGCAGCCCAAATAGCCCAAGTCGGTAAGGTTTCTGGCGGTACATAAGTGGTCTCACCAAAAATGGCTTTACCGATTGCCATCCCCAGAATTACCCCAAAATACAGCTTAAATAGCAGCATAAAGGCATCCATCACCCTTGCTGTACCCGATATCAAGTCTCGAGCGGCGAGTTCAGCGAGGCCCAAGGTTAAGGCTAAACCGGGGATAAAGATGATAATCCCCGATAGGATAATAACGGGAATATTGACAGACGGATCGATTTTGGCAATGCCATAGGCAAGGATGGCACATAAAATGGCGGCAAGGGGTTCGAGCATTTCTGCCATGCGTTTTGAGCGTTCGGCACGGTAAACTAAACCGTAGACCATTAAGCCTAGCATTCCAGACCAAAATACATCGTTCCAACTGGTGCCCATCAGCATGGCAAATGCGCCCGCTGAAGTGCCAAAAGCGAGCAGAGTGAGTTTGGTGCCGTATGGATTAGGTTTGTTGGCTATTTCTTCTAGACGCTCAAGCGCTTCTTGCAGGGTACGTTGACCAGACATGAGTTCTTCAACCAACTCGTCGGTGCGAGCCAGTGCGCCTAAATCGAGATCACCAGGTTTTACGCGGGCAACGTGGTTGTACTCTTGATCTTCATCGTGCTGCAGCACAAAAGTCATCGCAGTTGGCGAAATTAAAAAATAACCTTCTATTCCCAGTACATTAGAAACACCTTGTAAGTGGGTTTCTAAGCGGTAGGCAGGTGTACCAAATTTATGTAGCGCTTTACCGAGTTTAATAATAAAACGGCGCTTTTCTAAAAACTCTTGATTATCCACAATCTCAATTCGCTATTGGTGACTTAGGGTTTGTATTTAAAAACAGTGCCTTAAAGCTTTTTTAGTTATTGTTTTATCTTACTGTTTTACGGTCATCATTTTACGAGCGCATCTTACCTTATTTGAGATAAAAAAGTTGCCATTTATTTACATGATGTTCGTTAATTGTAATGCTGGGGTGTTGCGATTAAATAATTGGAGTGAAGATGCCGCTTGCTATCTCAGGCTTGTATATCAGCCTCACAGCGTTACTGACCGTTTTACTCACGTATCGGGTAATAAAATTAAGACGAACTCATAAAATAGGTATTGGCACCGCGGGCAACGAATCACTGACTTTATCGCAGCGAGTACATGGCAATTTACTTGAGAATGCACCAATTGCTTTGCTGTTATTAGTCGTCGCCGAGCTAAATGGCAGTAGTAGTTTAATGCTGCATGTTTTTGGTTGTGTGTGGATTATTGCACGGGTGCTGCACGCCATTGGTTTAACCCAAGGTAAAGGCGGTTACCACATAGGTCGCTTTTGGGGGATGATATTAACTTGGAGCGTGATTGTGGGTTTAGCGCTGGTTAACTTGTTTGCTTACGTGATGAGTCTTTAGAATTGTTAGCCCGAAATAGCCCAGAGCAAATGAGCTTATTTCAGTGATATAGCATGTTAAGAATAACGTTAAAACCCGCTAGAGTAATACCCACAGCCAAATTATGGGATAAGCAGCTATACTAAAAAAAGCATCAATTTGATGCTTTTTTAGTCACACCTTGCAGGCGTAGCCTGTTATACTCCGCGTCCCCGTTGCGCGAGCAAGTAGGGGCGCAATATCTGCGTAATTTTTGTATTTCAGTTAGGCTGCCTAATCCATGCAAGTAGAATCCACGTTATTTACCTTTCCAAAGTATCGCCCTGAGCTCACGCGCCCAGCGCCTTTCTTGCCTATGTCTCGCAAAGAGATGGCCAAGTTAGGCTGGGATAGTTGTGACATCATTATCGTCACTGGCGATGCATACGTGGACCATCCAAGTTTTGGTATGGCGGTGATTGGTCGCATGCTCGAAGCTCAAGGTTTCAGAGTGGGGATTATTTCTCAGCCTGATTGGTCAAACAAAGAAGACTTTATGAAGTTAGGTAAGCCTAACCTCTACTTTGGTGTGACCGCCGGTAACATGGACTCGATGATCAACCGTTATACCGCTGAGCGTCGTATGCGTCATGACGATGCTTACACTGCGGGTAATATCGGTGGCAAACGCCCTGATCGCGCGGTAACGGTTTATACCCAGCGCTGCAAAGAAGCCTTTAAGCAGGTACCTGTGGTAATTGGTGGTATTGAAGCCAGTTTACGCCGCATTGCCCACTACGATTACTGGTCTGACAAAGTGCGCCGCAGCGTGATTTTAGACGCTAAAGCCGACATCTTGGTTTACGGTAATGCCGAGCGCCCATTGGTTGAATTGTCACATCGTTTAGCGGCAGGTGAGCCGATAGCTGAATTACACAATATCCGCGGCACTACAGTCATTCGTAAAGAGCCGTTGCCTGAATGGAAGGGCATGGACTCGCGTAAGATTGATCAGCTGCATAAGATCGATCCTATTCCTAACCCGTATGGCGCCGATGACGTAGGTTGTAAAAACCTGTCTGGGCCTACGGATGAAAAGATTTTTGATAATGATGCGCCAAAGGCGATTAGCGTTCAGCCAGCTAGACCTAAGCCATGGGAGAAAACCTATGTCTTACTGCCAAGCTATGAAAAGGTGTCTGAAGACAAATATCTCTATGCCCACGCATCACGTATTTTGCACCAAGAGCAAAACCCTGGCTGTGCTCGCGCGCTGTTTCAAAAGCATGCTGAGCGTGCTATTTGGGTTAACCCGCCTGCGTGGCCGCTAAATACCGATGAAATGGATGGTGTGTTTGATCTCGCTTATCAGCGCGTACCGCACCCATCATACGGCAAAGAGAAAATTCCAGCCTACGATATGATTAAGACCTCGATCAATATCATGCGTGGCTGTTTTGGCGGCTGTTCGTTCTGCTCTATTACCGAGCATGAAGGCCGTATTATTCAGAGCCGTTCGCAAGACTCGATCGTTAAAGAAATTAAAGACATTCAACAGAAAGTACCGGGCTTTACCGGGGTAATTTCTGACTTGGGTGGTCCAACTGCCAACATGTATCGCTTAGGCTGTACTAGTGTAAAAGCCGAGAGTACCTGTCGCCGTTTATCTTGTGTGTTCCCATCGATTTGTGGCCATTTAGATACCGATCATCAAGCTACCATTGACCTGTACCGCGCCGCACGTGACGTGCCGGGCATTAAAAAGGTATTGATTGCGTCAGGTGTGCGTTATGACTTAGCCACAGAAGATCCGCGTTACGTTAAAGAGCTGGCAACTCACCATGTTGGCGGCTATTTAAAGATTGCGCCTGAGCATACCGAAGAAGGTCCGCTTAATAAGATGATGAAGCCGGGCATGGGCACTTACGACAAGTTTAAAGAGCTTTTCGATAAGTACTCACAAGAGGCGGGTAAGAAGCAATATTTGATCCCTTACTTTATCTCGGCACATCCGGGGACCACCAATGAAGATATGGTGAACTTGGCGTTATGGTTAAAAGGCGAGAAGTTTAAGCTCGATCAAGTACAAAACTTCTATCCATCGCCAATGGCAAATGCGACCACGATTTATCACACTGAGCTTAACTCGCTGAAAAACGTTAAACATACCAGTGAAGAAGTTTCAGTGCCTAAGAAAGGCCGTCAGCGTAAGTTGCATAAAGCCCTGCTGCGTTACCATGATGCAGAGGGCTGGCCGCTGATCCGTGAAGCGCTAATTGCCATGGGCAAAGAGAAGCTGATTGGTAATGGTCCGAATTGCTTAGTACCAGCAGAATCTCGTCAAGAGCGTGAGGCGATTCGTAACAAGAAGAAGCTGAATACTAAAGATGACGGCAAAGGTAAAAAAGCCTTTACCCGTTTCTCGGGCGATCAATTTGATGATCGTAAAGAGGGGGCCAAGTCTGGGCAAAATAAATCAGGGCAAAACAAGCCCGGTGCTAATAAAGCTGGTGCAAACAAAGCAGGCGCAAATAAGCCAGGCGGTAACGCTGGTGGCAATAAGTCAGGTCTGAATGGCCAATCTGGACAAGCTAAGTCAGGGCAAGCTAATTCTGGGCAGGGCAAGCCGGGCCAAGCGGGCAAACGTCCTCCTAAAAAGAATGCCTGGGGAACTACGCCTAAACACCAAAGGTAAATAGGCTGTTTTTTGGAATGCTGGCGACAAGCTTGCTATAGCTATATCAGCTAAAATGAGGGAATATCTTATACTGACAGGTATAAATATTCCCTTTTTTATGGGTGCGAAAATGACGCAACAAACAAACGATAATATTGAATATAGCGATGAAAGCTTTTGGCTGAAGGTAAAACTATTTGCTAAAAAAGCCGGTCGTGAAGTGATCGATAACGCGCTGTGTTTGTATTATGCCGCCAAACGTCCAGACACGCCTAAATGGGCTAAAACCGTCATCTTCGGCGCACTAGCCTATTTTATTTCACCGATTGATGCGATCCCCGATTTAACGCCAATTATGGGGTTTTCTGATGACTTAGGCGCGCTAGCCGCTGCTTTGGCTATGGTGTCTATGTATGTTGATGATGGTGTTAAAAACCAAGCAGCTGAGAAAACCGCAGCTTGGTTTGATTAGCTTAAACCTTAGCCTTAATAAAGCGATGCTTCGCCATCTGGGCGGTTCTTAAAGCGTCTATGTAACCACATATACTGGCTTGGCTTAGCCATAATCGACTCTTCAACAATCTTATTGATAAAGCAGGCGCCAGCGTGTTCATCCCCCTTAGGAAACTTATCTATCATTGGCTCTTTAATGGTTAAGGTGTAGTGACCGCTATCGTTGTCACGTACAAAAACCACTGGCACGATGGCACAATTTGTATTGTCCGCTAACAGGCTAGTTCCCGTTGTTGTACAAGCATTTTCTACCGCAAATAGCGGCGCGAAAGTCGAGCGACGACGGCCGTAATCATGATCCGGTGCGTACCACATAAAGGCACCATCATTAAGCGCCTCAAGCATAAACTTAACGTTCTTACGATGAATTAACGTATGACCACCTTGAGAACGACCTTTGAGTTGAAAGTAATCAAAACACGGATTATTGTTTGGGCGATATACCGCCATGCCTTGTGCATATTGGCCAAAGGCACGACCACTAAGCTCAAGGTTAAGTGAATGTACGGCGATCAGCAGTGCGCCGCGGCCTTCAGCTTTTAGTTTGTCGATATGCTCCATGCCAACCACTGTGGTGTGTTTAGCAATGCGTTCATTAGACCAAAACCAAGCCATGCCCGTTTCAAGTAGGGCCAAACCGGTATTTTCAATATTCTGTTTGGTTAGCTTTTCACGCTCGGCGTCAGTCATATCTGGAAAACACAGCTCAAGATTTCGCTTGATAGTGCGTGTGCGACGTTTCATAAAGCTAAGTACGACGCGGCCGAGTAGTTTGCCGAAACGAATTTGAATCGCGTAGGGCAATAGGCTGCAAAGGTAGCTAACGCTAATGATTAATAACACACACCAATATTTGGGATGTAACATTGCGAGCGAGAAGGTTGGTACTGTGTACTTACTCATGAGAGGTAGAGCTTTTAGTGATACTGAAAAATGTCGCGCGATTATACGCGATGTTTAGCCTTTCAGCTCTCTCTATATTAGATAATTCAGCCGCATTAAATATGCGGCTGATAAGTAGAGTGTTTTACTTAGTTAGCCTTGCCAAGTAAGGTTAAAGTCATATCTAAAGCCGATAGTAACAGCATGATCGTCGTCACGATTATCAAAACTCTTGTCTAGATATTCGAGGTGCACACGTACGTTGTCGATTGGGTTCCACTCTAGGGTGGTGTTAAAACCGTTGTAATCGGCTGAGGTGATATCGTCGATACCATCTTTAAACTGGAAATAACCTAACTTAATTTTGTAGTCATCAAAAATTGGATAGGCTAAAGCGGTATCTAGAGTGCTACCACTGCGATCTTTATTCATGCTGCCAGTGTCATAGTTATACTGTTTGTCTTGGTAACTAATTGCAAGGTAGAGGTCATTACTAAAGGTATAGGCCACCACGCCACCAATCGTTTTATCGTCACCTTCTATATTTTGTGCATCGGTCGTATTTTGCGTGACATAACCTAAACCAATGTGTAGCTGGTCGATATCGTAACCCACACCAAGGTTGACCATATCTGTCGCATCATCACCGTTGTCGCCGTCAAATTGTGCGCCGGCCATCCAAGTAAAATCGCCAGTGACTAATTGGTAAGTAACAAAGTTATCGACGAAAAATGGGCTTTCATGGTCGTAAGCGTATGGGCTGTTGCCATGATTGAAGATATCAACATATTCAGCCACTAAAGTGTACTGAGCTGGACGTTGCTTACCAATCCCCACTTGACCATAAGGTGATGCAATCGCAGCGTAGGCTTGGCGGGCTTTACCAAAATTACCCGAGTTGGCAATATCGACACTCCATTCGCCTTGAGCTATTGCGGTCCAACCGTCAGCAAACTCGGTGCTGGCTTTAATGCCAACGCGAGAAAGTGCATCGCGCACATCCCAAGTTTTATCTTGGCTATCATCTAGATAGCTCAAGGTTGGGCGAATAGAGCCATACAAGCTGACTTGGCTATTTTTGAACTGTGATGGTGCGGTATTATTTTCTAGTTTGGCGATGCGCGCTTCTAGCTCCGCTGTGGTTGCGTCGCTAGCGTAAGCGTTTATGCAGCAAAGGCTTATGGCCGCTGCTATAAGTGATTTGAATGTGTGCATTAGTGTATTTCCCTATCTTTCGGCTGCAACAAGTCGCCCTCTCTAAGGAGTAGAGTTGGTGCAGTGCGATTAAATATGATTAGTTGCTGTGCCCATCAGCATTTACGCTGATGGGCGGATGAAGCGTTATGTTTGGATTAGCTTTAAGCTTGTTGCTTTAGCTCTTTGAACCAAAGATTGTGGTGCTGTTTAGCCCAGTTCTCATCGCAGTAACCTGAGGTCATATTTGACATGCCACCTTCAGACATAACAGTCGCCATAAAGATATGTACGACAGAGAATGCACTGATGATAACGGTAGAGATAATATGGACTAATAGCATGGTATTAGCGGTATTTTTGGTGACCACAAATGTCTCTGGGAACATCATAGTTAGTCCTGATACCACCATCAGGCCGCCAAATAGGGCGAATACCCAGAACCACAGTTTTTCACCCGCATTGGCAAAGCCTGCATCAGGGTGATGCTTCTTACCAGTATTTAGGTAGCCACCCAACACAGCAAACCACTTAACGTCGTAGCTAGCGGGAATTTGCTTTGGCGCCCACATTAAGATCATCAACACGTAACCTAAGATGAATGGGAATGCCATTAGCTCGTGCAAGCCGCTTGATAAACCGACCAGTGATGCCCAGCCTGATTGATTCATACTCGGCTCAAAGTATAAGCGGCCACCTGCTAGCACTAATCCTGTTAGGATAAGTAGCATGCAAGCAATCGCGCCCAGCCAATGCACGCTGATGCTCAAGCCTGACCATCGCTTAATTAACTTGCCAGAAAAGCCTTCATCTAAGCGTGAAATGCCATTCACAATAATGAATATGATAAACAGGCCGATGACAGCAAATAAGCTGGCGTAGACTAAAAATGCAATGGTATCTGTTGCGCCCAAATAGCCAAGCACGGTTTCATTGGCATCTTCAGGTATTGCAGCCGGTAGTTGCAGCTGTGGTTGAGTAGGCATACCGCGTAGCTCTGGTATGTCACCTGCAATGGCTTCAACTTTAATTGGCTGCCATTGTTGTGGTTGCAAGCTTGCATCTTCAGCCATTGCGGCAGTTGAGACAAACAGGCCAAGCACAATAAAACTTAACCATTTTATTGCTCTGTTCATAGGTCACTCCTTTGGCGATGTTGTTCGCCTCTTTTGGCTACACAGCACATTTGTTGGTGCTGTGGTTAAAGCCAGATCCTGAAATGTAATAGGTCGTTGGTTGACGCCTACTCATGCAGTTGTTTAGTGATAAAAAGTTGCAGCTCAACAGCAAACTCGCGCCAAAAATCATGTTTAGCGTGTTGTTTAATGCCTTCACAGAAAGGATTAATCCATACACCAAGGTGCTTATTAACAAACTCATCAGCTATAGCGTCGAGTTCGTTAGCGGCATAGAGGTTATTGGCTTGTCGCTGTTCACTTGCAAGGGCGTGCACACAGTAAAGAAACTCCAGTTCATTACCGATAAAATCGGCAGGTTCATTGAATTTGTCATCAATGACTAAGCCTATTTGCTGATAGAAATCGGCAACTTCAACAGTTTCATCTGTGTTCATGACATGGTTACCGCTGCGGTACACCCCTTCATAAGGGGCAACCAACAACTTATATGGCCCAATGCACATTCGATTGAAGTCGAACTCCAATTCTGATGCGTCATCAATGAATTTTTTCGCCTCAACGAGCAGGGGGCTTTGCGGATTATTCAACTCTAGATAAGTGATTAACCCTTGCAATGCTTCAGCTTCTGATGGAAAGAAGATCATTGATTTAAAGGCAAAGTACGCTGTTGCCATCGGACCATATTGGTTTGTCATTATGCGCGTTCCTTAATAATCACCATGTTAGGTTTTGTGATGCAGTCGCCGTATCCAATGCCTTGCTTACTGGCTGATGGCTTCTTAAGCACTTCGTCAATATTGCCGATTTTGATACACTCAACTGGGCAACCAGTAACACAGGCTGGCTGCATGCCACGATCGAGTAATTCAACGCACATATTGCACTTATCTGCCTTGCCGTCGTCTTCACGAATGCTCACTGCCGAGTATGGGCAGGCGCTGGCACATAGGCCGCAACCTGTGCACTTTTCACGATCTAACACCACAATACCGTCGTCTCTGACGTGGTAGGCCTTTGCAGGACAAACCATTAAGCAAGCTGGGTTTTCACAATGCATACATGAGTGCGATAGCCACACATCTACCGCACCGTCATCGCGCTTAACTTCATAGCGATCAACCTTACGGAATCGATGGTTCTCTGGTAGCTCATTGTGAATTTGGCAGGCAACAGTACAGGCACCACAACCGACGCAGTTTTCTTGTCTGAAGACAAAGCCTACTCTTTTGTTCATAGTCATTATCTACTCCTTAGGCTTTTTCTAGCGCGACATTAGTCGAGTGGTAGGCTGAACAGCCGCCCATATCGGTCAATTTGTCGGTGGTCAGGTTGTTGGTACAGCTCGCTTTACCGTAAGGGTCCATTCGGCGCCAGTTGTTTTTTGGTGCCATAACGGTGCCACGGCCAACTTGCCCAGAAACTTGCGCAGTAAAGAATGCTTCGCCACGATGGTTACTGAGTCTGACTCGGTCGTTGTTTTTAATGTCTAACTCTTTTGCATCTTCGGTATTGATCTTGGCCAAATATGCTGGGAAGTTACGGATGTACTTAACGTTGTAGAAAGAGCTGTTAGCACGCTGCGGGATCGCGGGTGATAACATACGGAACGGCAACGTCTTCTCTTCTGGGATCATCTCGTCTTCAGGCAAGCCGAAGTCAATAACTGGATGGTAGCCAGCATCTTTCATCATTTGTGAGTAGAACTCGATCTTGCCGCTATCAGTTTTATATTTACCATCACCAAAGTAAGGGCGTTGGTCATAAACGGTGACAAACTTGTCTTTAATGATCTGCTCGTAAGTGATGTTATTGTGTCTAAATGCGGGCTCTTCAGTGTCTAAGAAGTCACGTAAGATCTGTTCGTAATCAACGCGCATCTCTGGGTGATAATCTAGTCCCATATGCGCCGCTAACTCTTTAAAGAAGATCCAGTTATCTTTAGATTCACCTAAAGGCTCAATCACTTTTTCAGAAGTTTGCATGTGGTAGCAGTTGTAGTCAGTACCCATATCTGGGAACTCAAACTGGGTAGTTGATGGCACAATGATATCGGCAAGTTCTGCGGTATCTGTCATCAAGAAGTCGTGTACTACTAAGAACAAGTCGTCGCGCATTGCGCCTAAGCGACAGGCATTTGAGTCCGGCGCAACAGAGACAAAGTTACCGTTGTAGTTGATCACAGCCTTAATTGGCTTGATAGGCTTACCGTAAGCGGTTGGGTTAGTTGGATGGATCGCCTTAGCGATTTCTGTCATGTTGACATGACCAACAGTGTCGCCATTAGGGTGAATATGGTCAGCTCGGCCTTTTGAGTAGTTAAGGCTGTCGTCAGCTTGGGTATTATCATAGATAAAACCATTACCAATTTTGCCATATTGACCAGCAACAGCGTGCATCATGGCGATGGCACGAGACATACGCGCACCGTTGTAGTTACGCTGCATACCGTAGCCTAAACGAATGACTGACAACTCTGACTCGCCATACACTTTGGCAAACTCGAACATTTTCTCTCTTGGTACGCCGGTAACTTGTTCGATCTCGTCATAGCTCATTTCATCAATACGTTTGAGCAGATCTTGATAGCCAAGTGTATTGGCTTCAATAAACGCCATATCTGCTAAATCATTATCGATAAGGTATTTCATGATCCCTGTCGCCAAGTGAGTATCGGTACTTGGCTTAGGTTGTAGCCAGATATCTGCTTGTGACGCAATGGGTGTGCGCATAGGGTTAACGACTAATAACTTGGCACCGTTATCACGAGCTTGGTTAATAAACTTAATACCGTGAACGTTAGTGGCTGTTTCGTTTTGGCCCCAAGAGATATAGCAATTGGTGTAAATGTTGTCGTATGGATCGGGTCCTTGATAAGTACCTGTGACAGACTTCAAACCTTCATAAGCCGCGAAAACACACACTTTACGATCGAGCTTACGAGCACCTACAGCGTTAAAAAAACGGCTTGGTCCGCCGTATTTACCAATAACACCTTCATGACCCGAGTAGCTGTATGGCAAAATGGAGTCAGCGCCATGTTCCTTGATGATCTGTTGTAAACGGCTAGAGATTTTGGCATAGGCCTCGTCCCAGCTAATACGGCGCCATTTACCTTCGCCTTTTTTACCTGCGCGTTCCATTGGGTGCAAAATGCGGTCGGCAGCATAAGTGTACTGCACATAGGCATGACCTTTAACGCAAGGAGATGTCCCCATTTTCTTCATCTCGGATGCGCCTTCGACATAAGTCATACGGCCATTTTGTACGGTAAACTTCAGCAGACAACGGTCGGCACAGTTTCGCTGACAAGTGTGATAAACGATTTTACCTTCGCGTTTCAGCATCTTGTCTGGTGCACCGCCACGTTCAGTTGCATTGGCAATGCCTGGCATTAAGCCAGACAAGGAGCCGACAACAGAACTAGCTCCAACTCCCTGCAGGAAGGTGCGTCTGTTAATTTTCATATGTTTTCCCCATCTTGATAGTGTTGATTCACTATTTATTTTTGTAGCAAGTACGACATTGATATTGCTCTGTGAGTTGGCTTGCTTCAGGCGTAGCAAACGGTCACTCGGTTACACACGTTTTTCTGGTAAAACTCCTATAACTGCAAACTCACGATCTCTCATCGATCAGAGTTCGACTTCCCTATGGATTTAACTAACGACGCTAGTCTTCACTTGCTAGACGCCACTCTCTTTCTAGTCCGCAAATGAGTTTTGATTTGACCCAATTAAATGCGGCCGAATGGTTGGTATTGCCAAATAACACGTAGTTACCTATCTCGCGATTTTCTCGGCGGCGAGTTCGGCATTTTTGTGCTAACTCGTCTGGCAATTTGACGTAATCAATCCCCGGTAGCATGTTGACGAATTGACGGGTGAATTGATTACAGCTAAGAGTTATTGCATCACTTTCGCTTAAAAGGCGCATCGCTGAGGCTAAACTGTCGGTATAACCTTCAACTTCCATGCACAGGTCTTTCTCTCGACATAAGTTGACTAATAGTGGGCAGCTGAGATCATCGTAGTTATCGATTTCTAAGCAGGGATAGCGAGAGAGGTTTTCGAGAGTAATTGCTTGGCTTAAAACGGGATGATTGCGCTTGGCAAGAATATATAGGCTATCGGTTTCGCTAAACATTTCGTAGTTTAGGTTCTTACCATTGAAACCTTCGTATACCACTACAAAGTCCATGTCGCCATTAGCTAGTGCCGTGGTGCAATCATGGGTGAGAACTCTGACATCAAATCTTAGATTTGGCGCTTCATTTAAGATATCTTCTCGCACGACTTTCTGTACTGCGTAGACAAATTCATCGTAGGCATGGATAACAAATTGCCCGCCAGAATCTGCCGGAGTAAACACCGAATGCTGCATCTCAATTTTTTGATATTGTTCGACTAAACTTTTAGCCATTGGGATCAGTTGGTGAGTTTTTTCTGTGGCAACAAAACCTGAACAACGTCTTATAAAGAGAGAATCTTTAAATATATCTCTTAATATTTTAAGTGTTCTGCTTACACCCGAAGCTGTCATACCTAATTCATTTGCTGCTTGATGGCTTTGTCCGTGTTCATATATAGCAATAAAGACTTTTAATTGGTTGTAATTTAAAAGATCTATTTTGTTCATAACAAATACCTGCTGCAATAATTAAATTCTATAATCTATATAAGAGTTATAATGTGCAGTGTTATATGTCACATTTTTAATAAGCTTATTTTTGTAATTTTGATATATGTCTCGTGTTTTACATATTAATATTAGCAAATATCAGAATGTGATATTTGAGTTGGCTATGTCTTTTATCTTTCAATTCAATGGTTAAATAGTTATCTGTCGATATTATCAAAAATATTTCCGGCGCCAATTAACACTGTATACCATTGTTTTTAATATTTATTTTTTATATATTGTTGAGTTTGTGTTTTATCAGAGTGATAGCGTTGATACGTTTTGTTGCATTTATATTTTAGGTGGCTGATACCTTTAAATCTATCTCCGGATTTTATTTCATAAAAAAATAAATTATTTTTCTATTGTGATCCTTAGTTGATATTTATTTATTGAAACGCTTCCTTGTTTATATTTTTATATTTTTGAGTGTATTTTAAATATAAAGAATTTATAAGTGAGAAAATTAATATTTATCACTTTTATAATAAGGAATGAATATGTTGGATAGACGGTCCATATTAAAAATGGCTGCTGGTGGTGCAATGTTAACGCTGATCCCCAGTGCTCAACTTCAAGCTAAAACTTCTGGTAAAAGGTTAGCGATGGTGTTTGATGTTCGCCGTTGCACTGGGTGTCTATCTTGCACGGTGTCTTGCGCTATGGAAAACCAAACGGATGCAGGACGTTGTCGTACTCGGGTGAATCAAGCTGCTATTGAAACATCAACGGGCTTTGCGACACTGGCGGTTCCTAACCAATGTAATCAGTGTGATAACCCTGCTTGTGTTTATGTTTGCCCTGTAGAGGCGACTTATAAACGCGAAGAAGACGGCATAGTGGTGATTAACCATGACGAATGTATTCATTGCCAATTATGTGTTGATGCATGCCCTTATGGCGCTCGCCGTAAAGATGAAACCTTAAATTCACCACCAGAGAAATGCAATTTCTGTATTCACCGCACATCGGCGGGTTTACTGCCGGCATGTGTCGAAACCTGTATTGGTGAAGCGCGTAACTTTGGCGACCTAAATGATCCCACTAGTACTGTGTCGCAACTTGTTCGCGACAATAAGGTATACGCCATGTTGGCAGCTGAAGGGACCAAACCAAATATTTTCTACATAGGCTTGCCTGAACAACCTCAGGACAAACAGATTTTGTCACTTAACTTTCTTGAATGGCAACGCTAGGAGCTGACAATGGACAGACGTAAATTTTTAACTCAAGCAGGCGTTGTTTCTGTGGCTGCTGCAACAGTAGGCTGCAGTGATAAAGACTCTCCAATTCACCCGACTCGTAGTCAAGATGTGAGCTGCTTTGGCCATCCTATTCCGGCTGAATGCCTGCAAGACGCTAAGGGCGATTGGCAACTCACACCTGGCATACGTACCGCGTATTCTCGTTGTTTTAGTTGCTACAACATTTGTGGCTTACGTGTACGTATTGATGACAAGAATGACAAAGTGCTAAAGGTGGGGGGTAATCCTTATTGTGAGAATAACTCTGGCTCTCCACTACCAATCGAAACTAGCGTAAAGCAAAGCTATATCGCACTTGCCGGCGAAAAAGGCTTAACCAATCGTGCTACCACCTGTGCCAAAGGCGCTAGTTGTGCTGACTCTGTTGATGATGAGCGCCGAGTGACTCAAGTGCTTAAGCGTGATGGAAAACGGGGTGAAGGCCGCTGGGTCACTATTAGTTATGAGCAAGCATTACAGGAGATTTTACAAGGTGGAGATCTGTTTGGTGAAGGTCATGTTGAGGGCTTACGTAGTTTGCGCCAGCTCGATAAGCCAGCTAAACCGGGGTTCCCTGAATTTGGTAGCGCGGCCAACCATCTATTTGCAACTTATTGCGCCGAAGATACCTTGCGTGGCAGCTTTTATGCCCGTTTTATGCAGCAGGCTTGGGGCACAAGCAACTTGGGCACTAAACATGCCTATTGCGGTGCGGCGCAGGCAACAGGTTATAGCCTAGGTATGGCAGCAGGCTTTGAAGAATGGCTCAATGACGTTGACTGGGAAAACGTTGAGTACGGTTTATTTATGGGGACCAGCCCAGGCTCATCAGGGGTTAGTCTTAACCGTGTTGGCCGCGGCCTTGCTGATAGCCGCGTTGAGAGAAAGTTTAAGTATGTGTGTGTCGACCCACTGCTGCGTACCACAGTGGCTGCAGATACCAACGCCACTTGGTTAGCTGTTAAACCAGGCCAAGATGCCGCATTTTCTTTTGGTGTTATTCGTACCATGTTAGAAGAGGGCTGGTTTAATAAAGCGCACCTTGAAGGTGCGAGTGAAAAAGCGGCTAAAGCCGCTGGCGAACTTAACTATACCAATGCGGGGCATTTAGTTATTACTGATCCTAAACATCCTGATTATCGCCGTTTTGCTAAGGCTAAGGACTTTGGTTTAGGTGATGATGAAGCCATTATTGTAAAAGCTGGCAGCAATCGTCTGGTCTCTGCAGAAAGCGGTGATAAAGCTGAGTTATTTGTCAGTAAAACCCTTAAAGATAGTCGCGGCAGAAAAGTGAAGTTGGCGTCTTCTCTTTACCTATTAAGAGCTGAAGCCCAGCGTACCAGTATGAAACAGTATGCGGCTAAATCAGGCATTAGTGTTGATGCGATGCGTCAAGTGGCACAAGACTTAGGAAAATATGGTCGTAAGGCCTGTGTTGCTGGTAATGGTGGTACCAATTCTTCAGACGGTTTTGTAATGGGCTGGATTTGGGCGACGTTAAATACCTTAGTCGGCAGTCATGACGCTAAAGGCGGCGCTATTTATGGTAATGGCCCTATAGGCGGCATGGAAGGCCGTTACGATCTGGCGAATATCGATAATGGTGTCAGCCTTGATGGCGTGGTCAATGCTTGTCGTGATGGCGCTTATGAGTCATCAACTGAGTACAAACAAAAACTAGCTAAGGGACAAAACCCTTATCCTGCTAGCACGCCTTGGCATGAAGTTTTGCCAGCAATGAATGCTGCAGAGCAATGGACTAGCCATGCTAATAACGATCCTTACCAGGCCAAAGTGTTATTTAATTGGCGTAATAACTTCCTCTATAGCGCGGCATCGATCAGCCAAGAGGTCGTAGCAAGTATCGCTGATCCTAAGCGTCTACCACTGATCATTGGCATTGATTGTCATATGAATGAGACCAACCGTTACGCTGATTACTTTATTCCAGACCGTTCCATGCTTGAGGAATATGCAGCAGATAGAATGTGGGGATCGCACATGTTAGGTGTGGTGGCAGCTGCGCCATTGGTGACGCCAAGAACCGTTAAAAATGCCGCTGGACAGCATGTGTGTATGGAGCAGTTATTAGTCGATATTGCACTCGATATGCAGCTCCCCGGTTTTGGTAAAGGTGCCATTGCCCGTGAAGATGGTACAAAAGCCGATCTGCTTTGTTTTGAAGATTGGCATGCTAAGTATTTAGCGAACGTGGCTGCGCAGTGTGAAAACTTACCAACAGTAACCGCTGAAGATAGACATTGGGCAGGTCTTGAATATGCAATGACCCCCTTGATGCCTAAGCTCAATGCTAGTGAAGCCGCTGAAGTTGAGGCGTTATTATCGCGCGGTGGTTATTACGTGGCAGATGAACGTTATGACGGTGACTTTATTAAAGGGGCAGGCCCTAAGTGTTTGCAGCTTTATCATGAGGCGGTCGCCCAATTGCGTCATGCCTATTCTGGTGAGCATTATCCGGGCACGATTACTTATCATGAGCACCGTTTCTGGAATGGTGATAGTTGGGAAAGTCACTGGCCTGCTGCTGAGTATCCGTTGCTGTTTTCAAGTTACAAGGCCACAGTTCGTTCAAACTATGCCGTAGCGTATAAGCGAATCGCAGAGATTAGCCCAACCAACTTTGTATTTATGCATCAAGAAACGGCTAAGCAGCAAAACTTACAAGACGGCGATACAGTAAGACTGGTAACTGCGAACGGTAAACCCGCAGAGGGGTTGCTGCAAACTGACTTTGGCGTCGCGCCTGGAGCTGTGTGTGTATCCCATGGTTTTGGTCATTCACAGGGTTTTGGTGGTGATGACAGGGTGATTAATGGTGAAAAGCTAGCTGCGCTAAAAGAGCGGGCTGGTGGCGTTGCGATTAATCAAATGATCCCATCAGATCCTACTCGTAAACAATCAGCAAGTATGCTTAATGACTACTGGACTGGGGCAAACTGCCGTCATGGTATTCCGATCCGTGTCGAGAAAGTGTAATGGCGTTTTAAGATTGAAAAGAGTCTTGAAGCTAACAAACTAACAATTCGTTAGCTTCGAGATAGACTGATTTGTCCGGCTCAAAATTTTTGTTTTATCCTGCAACCTTCCCCTCAGTATTATGTTTGGCTGAGGGGCTTTTCTTCTGTTTAATCAAAGCAAATTGCTTCAGTTAAAATTTATCTCTTTGTGATAGTGTTAGTCACAAATCATCGGAGATAATAATGAAAACAATAAAATACTCAGCCCTTGCACTAGTCGCTGCTAGCTTTACTGCACCAGCAATGGCCACTACAGTTGAACAGAATGCTTTTTTCGATAACCTTGCAGCCCATTGTGGTAAAGCGTTTGCCGGTACGGTGACAGCGGGAAATACCGCAGATTCGGCATTTAGCGGCAAAGAACTTATCATGCATGTGCGTGAATGCAGTGACACTGTGCTGAAAGTGCCATTTCACGTAGGTGATGACCATTCTCGTACCTGGGTAATAACCAAAACACCTTACGGATTACATCTGGCCCATGATCATCGTCATAAAGATGGCACTGAGGATAAGGTGACAATGTACGGCGGTATGACTGCTGATATGGGCAGTGATACCGAGCAGTCATTCCCAGTTGATGCCTACTCGATTAACAACTTTAGAGAAAATGGCTTAGATGTGTCGGTGACTAACGTTTGGCATATGTATGTTAAGCCACAAGAGTTTACCTACCGCCTAACCCGAGAAAATCGCGATTTTAGAGTCGATTTCGATCTCACCAAGCCAGTTGCTCTACCTCCAGTACCTTGGGGCCATAAGTAGTCTGCGTTGCGGGTAAATATTGAATCGCCAAAACAGATTTCGAGCTTCTAATGCTCTAGATGTAGTTACTAAAAAGCCCGCTATTTTGCGGGCTTTTGTTTTTTTACTTTAAAAGTTACTTATCTTCAAAGGTGAATGATTGTCCGGCAAGTGCAGCTTCAAACATCAAACCGCCTTTGGCGACTGTAAATATCGCCATACCGTTAATGTAGGCGGCTTTAGCTGCGCTCTTACCTGCGCCAGCTGAATTACCCGTTGTTCCTGCTTGTGCATTGGCGCCAATATTAATGGCGACTGCAGAGGCTTGGGCACCAAATTCAAAACTGCCGCTAGTGAATTCGTTATAGGCCTTTTCATCTTTAAAAAAGATAATCTCGCTGTAGGCTTGGCCCCCTAGCTGAAAACCGAATGATACTTGAGTTAGGCTGGTATCGCCTGTGTAAGTGCCAGCACGATAAACTTGGCCTTTACCGTAAGCGGCTCCTATACCAATGCCGCCTTTTCCTACAGTAGGAAATAGCGCATAACCGTAGGCGTTATTAAAGAATTTCTGAGTTTCATTAGCTTGTTGAAAAGTGCTTTTAGCTTGGGCATAGCTATCTTCTGCTAAAGCTTGTGGGACTAATAGCATACCGGCAAGCAGACATAAGCTGGTGGCAATTTTCTTGATAAAGTGAGTCATTCCATTCTCCTAATCGTACAAACAGGCTAGACCTTAGCATACGCTTACTGAACGGAAAGTGAATGGCTTTAGTTAGACTTATTGCCAACATAGAATAATGACTGGTTATGAGTTTATGTTGGCTGTCGACTTTGTAGAGTTTATCTAGGGAGCCTTTTTGAAATAAGGGTTCAAGCTCCATGTCATTAATTAGCGCTTTGATTGCTCTTTCATCTGCTTGGCTGCTAACTTTTTACCTATGATTAGGATAGGTGCGAGCACAAACAGCGAGATAATAAACCATTGAAAATTATTGCCGCCAGCTACGGCTGCGGTTTGCAGTTGTAGCTGGCTTGAAAGTAAGCTAGCTACGCGCTCCGGTGTGGCCTGCAGCATACCTTGGTTTAACACTTGCGTTATAGTGGTTTGGTAATGAATAAAGGTAGCGCTCATTTGATTAAAATGTTGTCCGAGTACTGCCATAGAACTACTCGACTCAACACTCATCATCCGTGAAAACAGTGCCATACCGACTAGGCCACCCAAGGTTCTAAACAGGTAGAAGTAACCCACACCCTGGGGAATATGTTCCTTTTTAAAACTCGATAAAATTGAGATCGACACCGTGACATTGAGCAGGCCGACGCCCAGCCCGCGCAGAATTAATGCTGGCAACATATCGCTAGCACCACTGCTGACGCTGCTACCAGATAGCGAGACGCTTGAAAGTAAGATCATCAGTACCCCAATCGGCACTACGGCATCGGGTTTCAGTGTTGGGTGATTACAGATCCACACACTGAGTAATAAGCCAATAAACATACTGGCAAATGCAGGCAGTTGTAGCCAACCTTGTTCGCTATTGCTGTAATGCAGCACGCTACCAAGGTAAACACTGATGAGCATCGAGGTGCCAAGTACGGCAAAGCCTGCGAGAGCAGCGTTGTACATAAACACCTTATTCTTTAAGGGGCTTAGCACATCACTGGCTATATACTCCCCCTTGCCCAACTGCTTGGCTATGACAAATACGGCTAACAAAGTGAGTGCAGCACTGACCAGAGTGAACTGGGTAAAGTTGCTGTTATCGAACCAGTTATAGTATTGACCACGCATTAAAACCAGAGTGATGCCGCCCATTGCCGCACTTAAGGTTATTGCTTGTAGCAGGTTCAATGTTATTAACTGTTTGTTGTCGATGTAATCAAGAGGGCGCAGCCAAGCCCATGCTAATACCAACAGATACAAACTCGATTGCGCTGCAAAAACAAGCTGCCATAAACCATTTTCGGCTAACTCAGCAATGAGCCAAGGGTAAATGCCCATAGGTAGCAGGGTGGTCATCAACATCATGGCGCCTTCTGCAATAGCAATGTCTTGTAGCGACAGGTTGCGTAATACCAACACCTGCGCTGCCACTAACATACTACTCGCCGCAATGCCTGTAATGGCCCAAGCAACAAAGTGCCCAGCAACATTATCACTAAAGCCTAATTGTAAGCTGGCGACAAGCCCTAGCCCCGAACCTAGAGTAAGCAATTGCTTTGCACCAATGCGATAACTTAACCATGAGGCCAAAGGTAGTGTCAGTAATTGCGCCAAAATATAAATAATATTGAACCAAGAAGCATCATCGGCCGACAAGCTTAATGAGCCTGCAATTTCATTGGCAGCAGCATTGTAGATAGCCGAGGTGATCCCAAATGGGATCATGGCTAGGGTGACGATAAGAATAAGTTCGCGATGACGATTCATAATATCTGCTCTAGAAAAAGGTATGGGTTAATGCGAGCACTAAGGGCTAATAAGACTAACTATTACTACCAGTGTTAATACTCACTTCTGCAGACAGTCCAGGTACGATCCGACCTTTAAGGGCTTTAGGAATCGTTAAGCTGATTTTAACTGGGACTCGCTGCACGACCTTAACGAAGTTGCCGGTAGCATTATCAGGTGGTAATAAGCTGAACTGCGCTCCGGTTGATGGCGAGGTGCTGCTGACTGTGCCTTTAAGCGGTGCGTCTGGAAACATATCCAGCACTACATCAACGGTTTGCCCCGGCTGAATATGGGTTAGTTGAGTTTCTTTAAAGTTGGCTTCTAGCCATAACTCATCGGTGGGTACTATGGCTAATACGCCAGAGCCAGCGTTAACAAATTTACCAAGTTGCAGGGATCGGTTACCGATACGGCCAGAGATAGGCGCCAAAATTTGAGTATCTTGTAATGCAAGCTCGGCGAGCAACAAACTGGCTTGTGCTTGTTGTTGCTGAGCCAGTATTTGAGTGCGCTCAGTTTCTAGGTTGATCAGCTGCTGCTTGGCAGCCGATAACTTAAACTTGGCTGCTTGCAAATTGGCACTGGCAATGCGGGTTTTATTGGTTTGTGCGTCGTGCTGAGTCTTGCTGACCGCATCGGTTTTGACCAATTTTGCATAGCGAATGAGTTCTTTCTGCTCAAAGTCATAGCTTGCTTTGGCGACCTCCAGATGCGCGGCTGTTTCATCAATATTGACGTGCTGTAAAACGGCGCGGCTTTTATTGCTGTCCAGCGATGCAGTTACCATGGCTAAGGTGGCCTTAGCTTGATCTAGACGGGCAATATAATCCCGAGGATCGATGACGGCCAACAGTTCGCCGGCTTTAACTATTTGGTTATCTGTAACCAATATCTTAGTTATACGGCCTGACGCTTCGGCGCTGATCGGGGTGATCTCGCCATGAATATAGGCGTTATTGGTTTTTTCGGTATCTCCATTAGTGACAAAAGTGTTGAACGTCATGCCTAGTATGGCAACGAATGCAAGGGTCATCACTGTGGCTTTTGCTTTGGAATTCATAATATCTCACAACTTATCGTACTGTACTGGACGGTACGATAAGTTATTTGTTATAACTAGATCAAGTTAAATTTTAACCAAAGCGATAAAAAGATCGCTTGGGATCGCCAATAAACGCTCAGCGCGCTTATTACTCGCTTGGCTGAAATTGCATGAATAACACAGACCTGTTCTAATTAGGCCGATACAGGAGAGGTACCTAAATGCGCCCATCTACGCTAAAGAAACAACAGAAAATTATCGATGTCGCGACGCAACTTTTTTTTGAGCAGGGCTATGCCGAAACGAGTTTAGATCAAATTATTGAGGTGTGTGGTGGGTCAAAACAGACCCTTTACAGTTATTTTGGCTGTAAGCGTGGGATTTTGATCCAGGTAGTGACTCGCTGTACTGAGCAGGTAGGTAGTGCTTTTCAATTTGATGCTAAGGCGGATTTAGCTGAGCAACTTAACCAGTTTGGTTATGAATATTTAAAGGCTTTGTGCTCCCAACCGATTATCGATATCTATCGAATAATTGTCACTGAATCGCGTCGTGACAAAGAGCTGGTGGACTTTTTCTTATCACGGGGGCCGCACCGTTTTTATCAAATGTTGAGTGACTTCTTAAAGTTACAAACCACTCTTGGGAAGCTGAATATTGATAATCCAGATCAAGCGGCTAGCCAGTTAATAGGCCTGCTACGTGGTGATTATTACCAAGATGTGGTACTTGGCTTGGGGGTTCCCTCTCAAAATGAGATCCAGCAATATTCAGTGCAAGCTATCAGCATTTTCTTACGAGGCTGTCGAGCTTAAGCCGTTACAGTATTATCACACCGTAATCTTTGCAAAGATTACGGCTAGTCTTCTTTGAGTTGCTTTTCTTTTTTCTGTTCATCTTCTTGCATTAATTGCTGCAAATAGGCTAGTTCTTCAGAGCTAAGTAGTTGCTGGCTTGCCTGCATTGGCTTTTTAGGTTGTTGAGCTAATTTTCCACGTAAAAATGCAGCGCGAGTGATCTGTTTTAAACCGTATATTGCCAATAAATAAATGGTTAATAACAGTATTAACGTTGTCGCGGCTTGGTTAACGATAAATACTTGGTCGTCGATATAGAAAGGGATAATGATAAGTAAGGCTCTCAGTAACCAGTTACTCATTAGTGCAAGTGTTAGCACCAGTAACCAGCGAAACTTGATATCTTTTAATGAGTCCTGATGTACTCTGGAAGTTCGCCCTGGATAGCGGCTCAACATCTTAATGATGTAAAAAAAGTAAAGCGCAGTTTGAATGAAAAGCAGTGCAGGAAGCAATAGGCTAAGCAGATGTAAGTCTGTCAGTTTTGATAAATGTGCTAATTCGAATAGTGGCCAGTTGTGACCAAATAGCAGCCGGAAAGCCGCGGTAAATATGACTAATATTGCGACTAGAATAGCGGAATAAAAATGAGCTGAGAATCCAATGGGCTGCTCAATGTCATTTAAGCTGCGATCACAATACAGGTAAAGCAGTGGCATCAACAAAAAATAGACGGGAATGATTAAAATAAACAATAGCTGGAGAGGCGCTGGGGCGTTGCTGTTGGTGAGCAAACCGGTAAAAAAATACAGTGCCATTAAGCTAAAAATCGCACCGAGGATTTTATGATTACCACTGCGCTCACTGTAAATATAGCGGATATATAAACCTAGGCCTAAGCAGTGAATACCGCCAAGCAAAGAGATCCACCAATAACCTTGTGAAAAAAGCTCATTAAACTCATTCATGTAACTTTATTTCAACTGATTACTAGATGAGATGCAAGTGTTGAATAAATAGACGACTTTGAATAATAACTTCTAACCTTTTCTGAGAGTAAGTGGCAACTTATTATTGCCACCGTTCTCTTAGTGTAGAAGTAAGTAATAAACTTGCTTAGTTTACTAGCTGGCCAGTTTGGGAATTGTTCTTAGCTTGTGCAGTAAGGCTTCTTTTTTAAATGGCTTAGCAAGGTAGTCGTCCATACCTGACTGATAGCATTTTTGAATATCTTGATCGAGCACACTTGCTGTTAGGGCAATGATAGGTAAGCGTTGCTGCGAGTTGTCACTTTCCCAGGCTCTAATTTTCTCGGTTGCAGTGAACCCATCCATAACTGGCATCATGCAGTCCATCAAGATGGCGTGAATTGCTTCTCCTGTGCTGATAAATTCATAGGCCTCTTGGCCATTATTGGCGATGATAAAATCAAAGCCTGCTTGCTTGATCAGTAATGATGCGACCTTTTGATTCACTAGATTATCTTCAACGATCAAAATAACCACATTAACTTTGTCCGTTTCATTGCTATTTTTACCGCTATTATCTGATGTTGCACAATGTTGTTTTAGGCGTAAGTCACGGCGTTCAATACCATTGTGAATTGCGTTTTTAAAGCGGTTACCCAGCAGTGGCAGAGTAATAGTCGCATCCATATTGTCTTGAGTTCGTTTTTCTGTAGGCGTGTTTACCGCAATGGTGAAAATATTCTTTTGCTGCAGTAATTCAGGCAAAGTGCTAATAGCATCTCTGGTTGAGCATGAGCTATCTACAAACAGTAAATCGAATGTTTGCTTATCTTGGAGCAAGTCAAAACATGATTGGTAGTGATAATTGAGGTTGAATCCTTGCTGTTGACACTCTTTGTCTAGCAGCTGATTTAACTGAGAATTATTAGAGATAAGCGCTGCAGTTAACCCTTCGAATTGATTCGAAGTAGGTTTTTCCATAGTGATGATTTGTGACTTTAGCGCGATGGTAAAGCAACATCCTTCACCTTTAACTGAGCTGATGCTAATCGTTCCGCCCATTAACTCGACTAACTGCTTACAAATTGCCAATCCTAGGCCGGTGCCGCCAAATTGGCGCGTAATAGTGTCATCCTCTTGGGTGAAAGGAGAGAATATTTGCTCTTGTTTCTCTTTGGCAATCCCTATTCCAGTGTCGTGAATGCTTATTTGCATATCAATATAGCCAGCAGTGTCTTTAGTGCATTTAGCTACGACTTTGATACTACCTTCGTTAGTGAATTTGACTGCATTGGAGAATAAGTTCATTAACACCTGTCGCATACGATGTTCGTCGAGCGAGATCAGGTAAGGGATTTCATCGTCAATTTCCACTTCTAAAGTGAGATTTTTCTCTGCAACTTTTGCCAGCACTATGGTTAAAGTGTCGTAAATTACCTCGGTAATATTGGCATCCGTATTGGTGATAGACAGATTTCCAGATTCGATTTTTGATAAATCGAGGATGTCGTTAATTAATAGCAATAAGGTTTGCGATGAGGTTTCAATGGTTTGCAGATATTCATTTTGAATGGCTGTTAGCTTAGTGCCAGCCATAATATCTGACATACCAATAATACCGTTTAGTGGGGTTCTAATTTCATGAGACATATTGGCCAAGAATGAACTTTTAGCTTGGTTGGCTTTTTCTGCTTCGGACTTTGCTCGAAGAATCTTTTGCTCATTTTGATGGCGCTCGTTAATCAGGTTATTAAGTTTGTTGGAAAACAGGCTTAGTTCATCATGGCCACTTTCATTGATTTTTTTCGAGTAATCATGGGTTTCTTCAATTTGCGACATGGTTTTTATGACATGACGTAAGTAGTTGATGATACGGCCATATAAGTTGGCGCCTATCAAGCCAATGATTAACAGTGAAATGAACAGTGCTGCGCAAAATAACAGAATTAGGTTTTTTGATTGCTCGATTTCGTTGTGAATATTGTTCGTTAATTGGCTAGAAAAAGTCCCAACAACAAATTGTATCGAGCTTAGGCGCTGGGCAAAGGCTGCCAGACTTTGTTGTGGATCTTCAGCTAAGGTATCGCCATTTAAAATATGGCTCCTAAGCTGGTAACTTTGTTCGAATGCTTTATCAGAAAAGGTGTTGAGCAGTAGTGATACTTGCTCTGGTTTGGCGTTGATATCAATAAACCTTTCAACATAAAGCTGCTGACGTTCGGTGATGGTATTAAGTTGGTTGAGTAATTCACTGCTGTTGCGATTTAATAGTAATTGATTAATTAACCATTTTTCTTCGGTTGACCATAATGAAAGCCATTGCAGCTGATATAAGATGGCGAGTTCACGAGTAATTTCTTCACTAACGTCTGAGCGATCTTTCTCTAAGGTATTAATGGCTTGAACTTGTAGTTCATTGATCCAAACAGACCAATCATTTAGCCCCAAGGCATCAACTTCAGCAAGCTCACCTGTGGCACTAGTCATACTTTCAAGCCAAGATTGCATCTCTGCAGCATACTGAGGTGTAAAAGCTTTTGGTAACTGCTGCTCTACATCTTTAATCGCTGCATTTAATTGGTTGAAATCGACATTAACACCAAGTCTAAATAGCTCCTCTCTCGCTTGGTTAATGTTGTTATTTAAATTTGATAATGATTGCAGAAAGTCGATTTTATGATTGACTGTATTTAATTGCTGAACATGGCTTCTTTGGGCTTTGATTTCTAAGCCAGATAAAAACGAGGCGAAGATAAGAGGCAAAAGGACAAGCGCCAACATCCGTGTTTTTATTGAAAAATGGTTCAATAAGTTCATTTCTGCTCCATGAATTGAACAAGTTAGCGGTTATCTTGTGGTTTAAACAAGGCTTTACTATATTCAGCATAGTACAAAACTATCTAGGACTGAGGGTTTTTAATGTTTAAGGGACTAAACAGGCTAATACGGCTGCTATGCCGCTCGTTTTTTGTCGTACTTCTATTCCTTTTCGCCTCAGTTAACGCGTCAGCCGTTGTTGCTGAAAATGGTGATGTCGAATTTGCAGTTTTCAGTTTAAACAATGATTTGCCACCGTTAAGTAAAAGCAAAGCACGTATGCTTTATCGCGGAAAATCAAAGCGGATCTCAGGTAGTTTAAAGATCGTTTTGGTCGATTTGCCCGAGGCGTCTATTCATCGTGAAGACTTCTATAAAATGTTATTAGGTAAGTCCGTTTCTCAAATGAATGGCTATTGGGCTGGGCTGGCTTTTTCTGGCAAGGGCTCCCCACCTGAAGAACTAGATAGTGACGATATCAAGCAAATTTTAAAATGGTTAAACGATAATCCTAATGGCATTGCTTATGCGCCTATTGAGTCAGTACCTGAAGAAGTGAACATATTAATAACCGTGCCACAGGGAGAGTAGTCATGTTATTTCGTCGAATTGCCGCTTTTGCTTTACCTATGTTGCTGCTTAGCCCTGCAATGGCTGCTATTGAGCTCACCGATAATATTAACCTAAGTGGTTTTGGCTCTACTGCAATCAGTAAAACTGACAATCGCACGCCATTATTCATCAGTCGCGAAATTACTGATGAAGCTTGCTATGACTGCGATACGGTTTTTGGTTTGCAGTTAGATGTGGATATTTTTGATGGTTTTGCGGCCTCTGGCCAAGTGGTTAAACGCACTCAAGATAAATGGAGTGATCCTGAGCTTGAATGGGCTTACCTATCTTATGAGCACAATGAGTTTGAGGTAAGAGCAGGGCGATTGAGGTTGCCACTATTTTTAGCCTCTGAGTACTATTATGTGGGACAAGCTTATCCTTGGGCTCGCCCGCCACAAGAAGTTTATGACAGTATTTTGGGCTTCACTTCATACGATGGTTTATCACTCGCTTGGAACTACGAGTTATCTGATGGTTTGCAGCTAACCGTGTCACCTTATTATGGATTTGAACGCTTAAATGAAGTGGATTTAGGTAATCTAAAGTTAGAGTTTGATACCGAATATATGGCCGGAATGTATGTGGATTTAGTTGGCTTCAATTACCGAGTTCACAGTGGCTATATGCAAGTTAAATATACTCAACGCCCCTTTCCTGTAACTGAAAAACTTGATATTTACACCTTAGGTGCGGAATACAGTTATGAGTCATGGTTATGGATGGCAGAGGTTGAGGTTGATCGTATTCAAGCTAATTGGTATGCCTCTATGATCTATACCTTTGATGATTTCTCTCCTTATTTAACCTACGCCGAAAGTCATCAGTCCCGCAAGAGTAAAGGGGTAACTGCGGGCGTTAGATACGATGCGACATCCACCATTTCGTTAAATTTAGAGTACCAAATGGTCTTCTCCAGCGAGGAGGGAAATCGGGGGCAATTTATTACATCGCCCCTTGAATACGATGAAAGCTCAGATGTTGATTTAGTGACCCTCAGCATCAATTTTGTATTTTGATTATGGATAACATTCTATTTTGGCTAGTTTTTTACTTGGCAATGCTAGTGCTCTCAACCGTTATTGGTTATAGCAAGGGCAATGTTGTAGCAGGGGCGCTATTAGGTTATGTATTGGGACCAATTGGCGTGTTATTACTTTTATTCAGTAAAGACCGCCGAAAGCTTCCTTGTCCAGAGTGCCACGCTAAGATCCATCGGCATTCTTATTTTTGTCCTAACTGCCAGCAAAAGATATTTAATCGTTTGAAATGATAATCTAGATTGCTAGCGAGTGGAGTGTTAGAACTTGAATGAGTAACTAATGCTGATGGATCCATCTTTAAAGCGGCCGGTATCAGGTCCTCTATCTGCACTATTCCAGCGATTACCTGAGTAGTTATTGTATTGCACAGTAATCGTGCCTGGGCGCCAGTCAAAGTAGCCAAAGCCATAAGTAAAGTCGGGGTTCCAGGGCTGTTTCTGCGCACTATCTAAATAATAAAATGCCGTCGCGTTGACATACCAATTCCCGACAATGGAATACTTACAACCTAAACTAACGGTTTGATGTTGCGTTTTATATTCAACACTTTCTAAATCGAAATACTCAGGCGTGTAGTTATAATCAATTTGGCAGCCAATAGCGCCATCATCAGTAAACGATAGCCAGTCAATAAAGGGTTTAGTCACAGGAAACTTCCAACCTAATGACCAAGTTCCTTGCGAGAACTTTGTGCGCTTAACTCCATCGCTTGGGTTGAAGCGGTTACCACCGTAATTTGAGTAGAGCAGGCTAAATGTATATGGTCGCCAGTCGCTATAACCAAACACATAGGTAAAGTCCGGGTTCCACGCTTGCTGCAGATCTTTATCAAAATAGTGATAAGCGGTGGCTGAAACAAACCAATTACCTATGATGGCATATTTTAATGACAGGCTAGCGGTGAAGTTTTGATTACTTGGTCCTGTGGTCGAGTTTGCGGGTAATACTGCCGGCGTGTCTACTAACGGATAGCCTAGGTTGATGCTAGCACTCCATCGCTTGTACCAAGGTATATCTGCATCCCATTCTTCGATAGGCAGCATAAACGAACTACTTATCCCTTTCCAAACTAGCTCAGCTTCGCTCTCACTTGGATTATCTGTGGTAGGTGTTGGAGGCGTATTGATAATGGCTGCAGGATTACTCTTAGGAGCATGTTTAGCCATTTGAGTTTGGTGCTCAGCGGCGCTGCTCGAAAATGTGAGCAGAGAACTGATACCTAGCAAGGTAACAACTTTAGTATTGCTACTGTTTTTCCACATTAAACGTTGAGTCAATCTGCTTCCTTGCCTGAATGCGCTTGCTGCCTGCGCTCCCTATAAATGATTATATACTGTGTATCTTGCAGTGATTGTGGCTGCTACTGCCATATTATTTTTTAATGGTTTATGGCTGATATAGCCGTAGTTTCTTGTTTAGTCTCTCGTTGCCCCAAGGAGGGGAGAATTGCCCGCTGGGCGCGAGATTTATACCAAAGACTGACTAAGATCAGTGAGTTAGTATTTATATTATAGGCGGTATTTGTTTTACCGTTGGCATAAAGGCCAGTTGGGATAACGTTATGACGAGCGCTATTACTAATAACGAGTTCGGCAAGCTGTTGGCTATAGGCTTCATCAAAAAGAACGCTCATAGCAAATGCCGCTTTATTGCTAAAGGTTTGTGGGTAACTAACAGCTTTGCCTGAGTGAGATACACTTTGCCAAGGCTTACCTTGGTAAGTGATATTGTTGTATAAAAACCAAGGTGCTTTGTTTAACGAGTCTTCAGCGTAGGCTGAGAGTTTGCTAGTCGTTTGCGCATTTTGTTTATGCAATTGATATAGAGATAAAAGCTGATTCCAGCATGATTCCTCATAGCCTATTTCTATGGCGTAGAGTAGGTAAGGGTCTAAAGTGAAAAAGGGTAAATTGCCTTTATCAATAAGCAGCTTAATACCATCCAATTCAGTGGTTTCGAGTTTGTCACATTCAAAAGCGGTAGCAACATTTAGGCCCGCAAGTTGGTAGCCGGTTGCAGCATATTGTAAATAGCCTAAACGGCCTTCTTGGCGAAAGTATTCTTTTTTAGAGGTCAGCTTAGTGCCGTATAAGTTGCCCTTGTGAGTAGCACGCTCAAGCAACCACTTAGATTTGAGTTGGTGTATTTTATTGGCCAGAAAAGGTTTGTGGCGCTTGAGTATTTCCAGCCAAATATACAGCCTGCCTAAGTCTAGTGCAGACCAGCCATTACCATTAGCAGCTGTTTGACTCATTCTGCCTGAGGGCTGAGCTGTACGAGTATTATATTGTCTATTGGGTAAGGTCGCTTTATATAGCGGCAACTCGAGTAGCGTATCGAGCATTTTTTCGAGCCTGAATTCCGTGAGTTGTTGCGAGTTTTCAGATAGTGCTTCAAGCGCTAATAATCCGCCGATACCACTAGCGACATCCCACATGGTTGCGTGAGTGTAGCCTTGTACTGAATCAATCAAACCTGTAGTCGCATTCCAGTTTCTATCAAAATAGCGTTTGGCTTTATTGATGAGTAATTTTTCATGGCGAGTTAACTCAATAACGGCTGTGTGCTTAGTTGGGTTTAGCTCTGTCGCTGTTGGGGTAATTTTCGCGGATACTTGTTTAGTCTGGTTCGTTTGGTCAGCTTGAGTGACTAATTCTGAGTCATGACTAACCTTCGGGATCACCGCTCGGCGTTGAAAGTGGATGATTACTGGGGGTGAGTCTTTTGTATGTTGTAAATTACGTGAAATGCTTTGTGGTTGGGCGGGCAACTCAGGAGCTGAAGCCGCGGCACAAGTATTTATTAGTGCCGCGAACAGTAAAATGAAGAAGCAATAGCTTGAGTGGTGAGTTTTGGGCATGCCATCACTGAACCATTACTTAGACTAATATAGTGTTGATTTGCTGATTAATTGCACGAATTTCTTGGCATAGATCTTTGATGGCGCTCTCTTCCGGTAATGTACCTGCTTGTGAGCTAGACTCTACGATTTGGGCTAAAGTCATAGCATCTTGCGCACAGAGATTGCTAAACATACCTTTTAATTCATGGGATATTTTGAATAAACCATCGAGATCGTCACTCATGTACCTTTGTTGAATGACACTATCGCATTGACCATATTCTTCCATGTATAGGTTTAGCAGCATTTCCACCATAGAGTCATCATCACCGCATATTGCCTTAAGTTCTTCAATTTTTATCATCACTCGCTTCCTTGCTTGGCTACATCCAATGTACTTGTTGAGGTTATAAGCTGGACTCAAATGGCGCCGCTTTGACCTTGGCTAACCAAGTGGATAATGCCAGTGGGGTCATTAAGGCCTCATTGCCAAGCTCGCAGTCTTTGGCATTCAGTAATTCATCGGGTAGCGTATCTATGATTAATTCAAGATCTTCAGCAGTTCTAACATGCTCATCAATCACTTGTGCCATCTCTTTACTGTAATAAATATTTCTGGCTCTTAGGGCGGTAACGAGCCCCTGTAACAAGGTTAACCAAGTGCTCATGGGCCCTTGAGTGATAGAGGCTGATTCTGCTGCTGAATCAACAAAAGCAAAGGGGATAGTATCTATTTTTAGGTTGTGCTGCATAGCCGCCAGAATCCAATCAGTATCGAATGAAAAATCAAATACGCTTGGTTTAGCTAAAATGCAAAAAAGTGCTTCACGGCTAAACAGTTTATAGGCCGCTTGTGTATCGTGAATGCCTTTAGAGAAGATACTCGAACCGACCATTCTTTGCATATGGCGCAGAGTCTTGATCCCTACTCCCCAGCGTTGTTCTTGTTTTACCAACACTGACATTGGATGTTTTCGGTTGCCCAGTACGACTTGTGCATGTTGCTCAATAAAGGGCTGCAGTATTAGGCCTAATTGCCCCATATGCACTGAGTTATCCGCATCGGTATATAGCACTGCATCGACATTGTCTTCTAAGGCTTTTACACAGCCGTGAATAATCGCGCCGCCTTTTTTGGAGTCATCAACGTGCTGCAGGTTTGCCAAAGGGCCGTGCTCAAGCTTAATGCCATCGCTGAGTTTTAGTACCTGAATTTTAGCGCTTTGGGCCGAGTTTTCGGCTATCCGAGTAGCGATATCGAAACTTGCGTGAGGGCAGCCATCGTCAACTGGATATAAGCGCCAGTCGATGGGGGTGTCGCGGCAGATCCAATCTAATTGATTGACTTTGGTTAGCAATGAGTTTTCACCGTTAGGGTTGTTGCTGGATTTACCCAATAATCTATGGTGTTCTCCCCACATAGCAAAGACGACACCCACTGTGATTGGTTGTTTAATTTGTTCGGCATATTGTCTTGAAAGCACAAGCTTAACAGCAAGTTGAAAGGCTAGTGGGCAGTCCTCTTTTTGCGATAGCAAAATCAGCTGCTCTGGCGGAGTTCGTTGCAGATCGAGTAAAGAGTCTGCTAATTCTAGCAGCGCCTCTTGGTGAGAAGCTTCGGTTAGGTCAAACTGGTTGCTTGCCGCGCGGTAAAGTTGCTCTAGATCTTCTCTGGGGGTCATCATAACGAGTCCTTTCTATGGTGTTGCTCTTCCTGATAAACGGCGGCAAAACTATTTAGAAATAGAATCTAGCCGTTACCTATTAGGCTAGTAATAGATTTAAAAAACAGCAAGTTTCTAGGCGATTTGTCATGTGTAAATTGCCTATTAGTTTCGGTTTTTCTCTGAGGGCTTTTCTTGCTGGTCTGTTTTCGCTGGCTGTGATTCTGCCTGAGTTGGGATCGGCTCAATTTGGCGTTTTTGTTTTGCTTCAACTTGAGGGTTTTGTGTTGGTAACAGATTTCCTTTAGCCATTGGACTTTGTTGTGCAGCAGCTGATATTTCTGTGGCAGATGAGTTAACTTGTTCTGTTTGTTGTTGCGGTAAATTTTCTTGCTCGACAGGTTTTGTAAGCGTGCCTTCTGCTAAAACTGGCGCAATGGTAAAAGCAGGTGTCTGCGATACATTAGTTTGGAGCCCTGATAGTTTTTTTTCACCACTGTTTTGTGCGTTTTGCTGGATTTGTTCTGCCGAATAGGGGTTAGCAACTACAGCCGTTATATCGCTATTTTGCTCTAGACGGTTGAGTCCAAGTCGCGGAGACATAAATTCAAAAACGGCTAATTTGTCATCCCATACTTGTAATACGCTAAGCTCCAGATCCAGTGACGCATCTATACCAGCATTTATGTCATTCACTTGCATCGCGACTGACAGTTGGGTGTTAGCGGTTTCAAAACGCTGATGTAATTGCTGTTGTAACTGCGACCAGTTTGTTCCACCTGTGAGCAGGTATCGAGTACTGTCAGCCCAATATTGGTAAGCAATGGGATCTTGGGCTTTATCGGCAGCAATGGCTGCTAGAGAGGCCGCGAGTCCAGCACCTTGCCACATTTGCTGTGGAGAAAGGTTTTGTGAATTACCCATAAACTGGATACTGAGCTGATGCCAATGTGCAGCAGCTTGATCGTAGGCACCTTTTTTAACGAGGTAATTGCCTTTACTAAAGGGTTTAAGAGAAAGTGGCTGTGGCAGCGCATAGGCTGCAAGGCTAATGAGCAGACTAAGACTCACTAGCGTAATTGCCCAGCGATAACGTTTACTCATTTGAAGGTCTCCGTTAGGCATTTTCCGGGATGATTAAAGCGCGAGTTAAAGCGAACGTCACGATATTGCTTGTCGCTATTTGGCTGGTACAACTTACCTACCTGCTTATAGAGCAAGGCTTCCAATACTCCAGCATTAGTTTTTAAGGTAATGCTTTTTTCATAGGCACTAGAGCGTTCATAGCGCCCTTCATACCAGCCGCGCTGAGGGTGATACATCTCTTGCACTAAGGTGAGTAGTTTTTCGGTGTAGTCAGTTTTCCAAAGTGCCCACATTTGAAATGCAACTCGGGTTGAAACTAATGCCAGCTGATCATGGCTACTGCCATCTTCAGCTACCGTTATCCAAGGGGTACCGAGTGCGTAAATTGCATCGTAAACAAAGTAAGGTTCACCCGAGACAACGTGTTCACCTCTAGCGGTATAGATACGTTCTTGCTGCCATCTGCTTTGCTGCACTAAATAAATAGAGTCGGCCATTGCGGCTAAGCCAACATTGCTATGAGAAGCATCGGATGAACTGAGATCATCGATATCGTCCCAATTAAATTCTAATCCTAGCCACAGGTAGGGTGTACTAAAAACAGGTCTCAGTACATCGGTAAAGCGCGGATCTCTGCCATCAAAGAGTAGATCAATGCCATTGATAGTAATCACTTCATAGGGTTCGAGGCTTATATTTCTATGGGGAATAATCCCCCAATCTAAGTAGCCATAAGATGCATACTCTTCTATACCAAGTCGTCCCTCTTTGTATGGGTGAACTTGGCCCCCAGAAATATTACCGCCGTATAGCTCACCTTGTTCAGAAACAAGGCTACAAAAATTCCATCTCAGTACGCCTTTATCTATGTATTCGGCAAATTGGGGATTATTCTGTTTGGTTATCGCCAGCGAAATAAGTAAGCGACCTATATCGATAGCTGACCAGCCGAGTTCTGCACTTTGATTGGCATAATCGACCATGCCTCTACTGCTGGTGGAGTAAACTTTATTGGGCACACCTTGGCGAGTGAGCGGCATGTTTGCCAAAAAATCGATCGCCATGGTGAGACGCTCATCGTGCTCTCGTGATGAAATAAGCTCGAACTGTTTAGCGGCTTGCAATGCAATCAAATAGTCTGCCAGTGAGGTCATATCCATAGTGGGATAATTATCAATAGAATTAACGAGTCCGGTAGCGAGTTGGGTATTATTGCTGAAATAACGCCATGCAGTATTGGCCCACACAAGCTCTTGCTCGTTGAGCTCCCCATGGCGCCCCTGGCGAAGCAGTTGTGACTGATTCACCCCAGAAACGCCTGACTGCACCCCTTGATAGATAAGACCACAGCCTTGTAGACAAACAACGATTAGCGCTAGCGCACCATATCTGTGCATAGAAGGCCTTATTGCGATGCTAACTGTTTAGGTAAGCATTGGCTTTGATATTCAAAAGGATTATTGAGCGCTTTGTCCCAAAGGCTTGGTGCTGTTTTATCTTGATATTGCAGTAGCTTGCCTTGTTTTTTGTAGAGTAAGATCTCTAGTAAAATGCCGTTATTGTTTGAGGTGAAAGTATTGATTAAGCCTGTGCCATTTTCATAAATACCTTCGTAAAAGCCTTTCTCTCGGTCGTAAACATTACTCACATGTTCAAATAGCAAATCGGTATACTCAGTATCCCATAATACCCACATCCCCATGGCGCCTTTAATCGCTACCGCCGCATATTGGGGTAAGAACTCTCCGGCTTCTGAAATGGTATTCCAAGCAAAACCGTCGGTATAAATGGTGTCGTAAACAAAGTAGGGCGCGCCTGCTAATTGATGCTCAGTACGAGCGGTAATAATGCCGGTCTCGTGATAACGCTTTTCCTGAACTCGATAGATTTGCAGCGCAAAATCAGCGACCCAGTCGTGGCTATAATCGTCATCGTGAGCAGTTCTATCACTCGTAACGTCCCAGCCAAGTTCAATACCATCTAAAACATAACTTTCGGTCACTACATAACTATGAGCTTTGAGTTTGCGGGGGTCTCGAGTGTCGTAAGGGATATCATAGCCGTACATATTGATTGTTGCGTAAGGCTCAGGCATCAATGCCTGATCGGCATTAAAGCCCCACAATTCGAATCCTTTAGCGGCATACTCTTCATAGCCTAAGCGGCCTTCTTGTAAGTACTGAACTGGCTTGCCAGGTTCTAGAAGCGCGCCAAACATGGTGCCGTTTTCATCGATAACATTGCAAAAGTTCCAGCGCAAAACCGCTGAGTCGATAGCACTGGCATATTGCGGGAAACGATGTTTAATGATGTGCAGCCAGATAAGCAGTCTCCCAAGATCTAAAGCAGAATAGCCAATCTCACCAGGCTGGTTAGCGTAATCTACTTTTGCTGCATTCTGTGTGTTGTAGGCTTTGTTGGGCAGCTCACCCATAAACAGATCTATGGTGTTGAGAGTGGTAATAAATTTGGTAAAGCGGCGATCAAACTCTTCGCGCTTAATGATGCCAAACTCTAATGCGCTCACCATGCCAGCTAAGTAAGATGATGCATCCCACCAGGTAACTGATGGGTAGTTATTTACCGCATTAACCAGCCCTGTGGATTCTTGATAGTTATTTTCAAAGTACTTCCAGGCAATGGTTGCCATTTCTAGTTCTTTTTCGGTGAGATCTCCTGAGCGCGGTTCAGGTGTATCCCAGTGGCTATGTCGTTTGACTATGTCATTTGAAAAGCCTTGATAGCTATTGCCGCAAGCTGTCAGGGCGCATGTTAAGCATAATAGTGGTACTAAGCGCATACAGTCCCCTTTATTGTTGAGCGTCAACACCAATATTGAGTAAAGAGCCACTCTGGATATAGGCGAGTGACTCTAAAACAATGCCGTTGGTGTTTGCTGTAAGTGTTTTATTTATTTCACCATTACTTTCATATAAGCCTGAATACCAACCTTCGGAGTCGGAGTTAAGTTGGTTGACGCCGTTGATTAACTTGGTTGCATAAGGGGTGTCGTATAGCGAGTACCAGCCAAAGGCTGCTTTGGTTGAAAGGGTTTTATAAGCAGAGGCATCTTCGCCTGTATCGGTAATTGAGTTCCACTTTTTGCCGTCTGAAAACACTGTGTTGTAAACAAAATACGGGGCTTGGTCTATGTGGTCTTCGCTTACAGCTGTAAGAATACCTTGTTGCTTAAAGCGCGCTTCTTGCGCTTTATAAACACGATAGGCAAATACCTTAGAGATACTGTCACCGCCAAATTCTATGCTGTCGAGAATATAAGATTCACTCACAACATAGTTATGAGCATGATACTTGGCAGGATCGCGGCTATCGGTTGGAATATCTACGCCGTTAATGTTGATAAGTTTTAAGTAGTCAGCATATTTAAGGGCGTTAAATACATCGCGCCCCATTAAGCTCAATGCTTTAGAAGCATATTCTTCATAGCCAATACGCCCCTCTTGCACCAACTCTATTGTGTTGCTAGCGGAGAGCCTTGAGCCATACATGTATCCATCTATGGTCATGGCAGTAATTTGCCAATGCGCTAATACCGCATTCACTTGACGGTTAAACTGCGGGTACTGCCAGATTAAAATATTCATCGGCACCAATATTCGGCCAATATCAATAGCCGACCAGCCAATGCCGCCTTCTACAGGGGTATTGTCGTAGTCAACCATGGCTAATGTTTGGGTGTTGTAGGCTTTGTTGGGGAGTTCGTCTCTTACTAATGGCAGGCGTGCGAGTGAATTAAGGGCTTTTTCGGTTTTAAGGCTAAACTCCTCAAAGCCTATGACATTAAGCCTATGGGCTGAAATTAGGGCCATTAAATATGAAGCCGTATCCCACATGGTTGTAGATGGATAACCGTCAACAGAATTAACTAAGCCGGTGTTGTCCTGATAGTTATTTTCAAAATACTGCCATGCAATATTAGCCCATTGATATTCTTCATCGGTTAATACTCGGTTTTCTCGAAATGGAATTGGCTCGCTTGGGGTAAACGACAGGTTACCCAGCACTTGATTGTATTCACGAGTTTCAATCGTAAATGCAATGACTAAAGCGGTAAAAAGGCCTGCTAAAAATACAATGTGGTGGCGCGCTTTAACCCATGAGCTAGTCGATTCCATAATTTAACTCCTCTACGTTTACTTGGCTGGGTTCATTGGACGCTGGTGGCGACCAGCAAGCTGCGGCGATCATTCCCCACATCGCCATCATGTTATTTAGGGCCCAAAAACTATTTAAAATTAAGCCGCCGAGGGAGTAGTTACCAAATAGCTGTGCACTATAGGCATACCAGGCAAATCCCATGCTGGCAGCACTTAATGCTAGGACGGCAATCTGTGGGATCACTAAGTGTAAAAAACGTCCCTGTTGTCGATTTTTCGGTGTGGTGGGAAAACTGATCTTCTTGCCGCGCAATACCGTCCATAGAGCTTTTAAATTCACGGGGAAAAAGGATAAAAAGTTAGTTTTACCTTGATACCCCGCAATGCCCCATGTTCCGACCATCATTGCCAGTTCTGCAGTGATCACAAAAGGTAAAAAGTGCAAATAGAAAGTGGTGTCGTAAGCACTGACTGGGGCAATACTTGTGAGGAAATAAACAATAGGGCAAGCAAGAAAAATGATATTCCAAATGGCGGACAAGTTGGACCAAAAGCTCGCGCCATACATTAATTTTTGCTTGAGGCTCATGCCTTTTTTAAATAAAGGGTTATCATTCATAAAGATATCGATAGAGCCGCCAGAATATTTAAATCTTTGTACTGTCCAGCTTTGTAAATCTTGTGGCGAAAGCATTTTGCTTTCTATCTGTGGATGCTGGATAGAACGCCATTGACGTTCAGTATCGCTATGTAGAATGAGTGAGGTATAAATATCTTCTGATACGTGGAATTTGTAGGGGGTAAATTCAGTATCGAAAATAATCTCTTGGCGCAGATTACTCGAGATACTGCTATCGACTTGTTTTTCTTTAGTCAGTTTTCGAATTTGCTTTTCTACCGCGTCATGCTCTTGGCTAATTTGCTGACTATAGCTACGCAGCGCTGCCTCCATAACGGCTTCACGGCGGTGAATCGAGCCGGCGCCGCAGCAAAATGATGCATTGGCCCAATTACGCCTGCGTTGAATGACGTCGTAAAACATTTGTGGGTCATTGGCGAATGGGTCTTTGCCTAATGTGACCGGGCCATAGAGTTTTTCAAAAGCACTGCCGAGCCAGCCAAATGGTGTTCCTAGGCGACGCTTGAGCCATAAAGGTAAACGCTCACCAGCTGGGAGATCAAAGAACCATTGTGGTGTTTGTACCCAGGCAACATCGGGATCTTTAAAATAACCTAGGGTATTAGACAGTATGCTCGGGAAGGGGCGAGTATCGGCATCGCAGATCACAATAAAGTCGCCATAAGTTTGTTCTAAAGCGTTCCTAAGGTTACCCGCCTTATAGCCAATATTACTGTCTCGAGTAATGTATTCAACATTGAGATCGGCTGCCAGTTGTGCCATCTCTGGTCTTTTTCCGTCATCGAGAATGAAAATGCGGATTTCAATGTCGTGTGGATAGGTTACTTTGAGGGCATCTTTAATGCTCAAAGCAACAAGCTCTGGCTCTTCATCATAAGTGGGAAATAGAATATCGACACTTACAGGTCTGTCATCCATTGGCTCTTTAATACATTGATTGATTGAGTTTGGTGGGCTTTGTTGTGGCTCGTCTTTGGTTTTCCAAAGATTAAAAGTAAATAAGATTGTACCGATAAATGCACATGACTCGGCAAAGGCTAGTGGCAGTGAAAACCACATAGCGTCATAGTTTAAGGCAAAGCCCCAGCGCCAAATGAGATACCACAACCCGAGGCAGATATTGCAGGTTGCTAGGTATTGATAAAGCAACTCTCTCGGTAAGCTATATGGCGTTGCTTGCGGCGGTTTACGTTTTTCAAACTCGTTGAAGTAAAAATCCATCTAGCTATTCTCCGTATACGTACTGTTAGCTTAGCCATCAGCTAGCAGGGCTAAAGGCATCAATCCAGCTCTAACCTGCTTCTTTTAAGAGTTTGAATGTGTTGCATTTATCGGTTGATGTGTACTCTATGGTGTCCGTTAGCTCTTGTACTATCTTCAAGCCTCTATTGCTTTGCAGCCAAGTAGTCGGATCATCTGCTACTGGCTCAACAAAATCTGCAGTAGGTAAGTCCTCGAGAATATGCTTAGGCATGGCGCTGCCATAGTCAGAGATCTCAATGGTGAGCTGCTGTTTGTGATTGAGATGCGAGCTTATGTCGAATAGTGGCCCTTCAGTGTTGCCGTAAGCATGCTCAAAGACGTTGTTAACAACTTCAACTAGGCAAAGCTCCATTTGGCCAATAATGCTGAGATCTACATTAAGTTGTTGCCAAAAAGGCACTAGATCATCAGCCACAAGGCGCGAGGCTTCTAAACTGCTGGTATATTGTTTGTGAAACGTCCTTGTATTCACTGATAAATTCCTATTTGACTTGCTGCAAAATTGCCGAAGAGCTAGTTGAGTTTAGCGGTCGATTTTCAGCGTCTTCGATATTTGATTTTGCGAGTAATGGTCTAGAGACATTACGGTTTTTAAGAATATTGACGTATTGGCACTCGGCTAGCTTTTGGGTGTAGCCATCATGGCCTAATAGATAATCGCCAAACATCGTTTTATTAACGATATAGGCGTCATTAGCTAGATGAATGTAGTCGCAAATAAGTGTATTACTGACAAGGCTTTTGCTTTCAACCACGCAATTAGCACCGACTACAGCTGGGCCGATAATAGTGGCACCATCTTGAACTTCAGAGCCGCTACTGATGAGTACTGGGGGGGTGATTTTGCATTTGGTGACGTCAACACTAGTATTTATACCGACCCAAACACCGGGCGACACTTGGGTGCCAGGAATGGGGTAGCCTTTAACTACGCCGTTAAGGATGTCACTAGTGACTTGCCATATATCTTTTACCTTACCCACATCGAGCCACTGGAAGTCCATTTTTATCGCGTAGAAGTTGGCCTGTCTTTCTACGAGCAAAGGGAATAGGTCGCTACCTATATCAAATTCAATGTTCTTGGGGATAAAATCAAAAATTGCCGGCTCAAAGATATAAATTCCTGTATTGATGTTGTTAGATAGTGCTTCTTCTGCAGCAGGCTTTTCTTGAAAGCTGGTCACTTGATTAAATTTGTCGGTGACGACTACGCCGTATTTACTGACTTCCGATGGGTCGACTTCGCGGGTAATAATTGTGGCGAGTCCACCATGTTTTTTATGGTGTTCAATAGCTTGTTTTAGATCCAGATCTATCCACGCATCGCCACACACTACGACAAATGTTTCGTCAAAAAAACCGGAAAAATCTTGGATTTTTCTCATCCCGCCAGCGCTTCCTAGGGCTTGGCTAATAAATTTACCGTTAACCTCTTTGGCTTCATAAGAATAGGAAAGCTGTACATTGAAATGGTGGCCATCACCAAAGTAGTTTTCAATGACTTCAGCTAAGTGACTAGTATTGATAACAACCTTATCAATACCATGCTTAGCAAATAGTTGGATCATTGATTCCATTACTGGTTTACCTAGGATAGGAATCATAGGTTTTGGAATCGCATAAGAGATAGGTTTTATTCGTGTGCCTTTCCCTGCGGCGAGGATCATCCCTTTCATTATATTTACCTCTGTATTAGGCAGTTGCTGCGACTGCTGCTTCAATTGTTGGGTGGCTGAGAATTAGCTTATCCATACGGGTGAGTTTGAGGAGATCGACAATAGGTTTTTGTGGATTAACTATGCTGATCTTAGTATTACGTAGCATTTTATACGCCCCCATCACGGCACCAAGCCCACTGCTATCCATAAAGCGCACTCCACCTAAGTCGAGGACTAAATGGTCGCGTATATTGCCTTTGATACTTTCAAGCTCCTCTCGAAAAGAGGGGGCAAGTTTGGCATCAAATCGAGCTTCATTGACCTGAATGACTGTATATTGGCCTTTCTCAATTATTTCGAATTGCATAATGTTTCCTCTTTTAATTACCTTTCCATTCAAAGGTTAACAAGCTGATGTCATCATCAAATTGTTCAATACCACACCAGTTTTTTACAATATTGACTATGGTCTCGGTTTGCGCGTTTGCGGGCTTGTGAGCGAGCTCTTGTACTAGTTGTTTAAGGCCCTGCTCTGAGTATTGTTGTTTACTGGCCGACTCGGCTTCAGTTATGCCATCTGAATATAGAAATAGGCGATCGCCATGATTAAGTTGCACTTGCTCTGTTTTGTAACTGGCAAAATCAAACATCCCAGCGACAAAGCTGTCTTGTTCAATAAACTGCGAGGATTGTTTGCTAGTTTGCAACCAGATCATAGGAGGGTGACCTGCACTGGCGTAGCTTAAGGTGCCATTGCGGATATTTAACACCGCATAGACCATAGTGAAATATAGGTTGTTATTGTCTTGGCTTAGATAACTTTGATTGAGGCGAGAAAGTACTTCGCTAGGATCCCTCAACATATAAAATGGGTCGGTATCTTTCTTTCGTTTTACGTTTGAATGGGTACCAGAGTTAGCGCTAATACTTTGCTGGATGGCAAAAGACATTAATGCCGATGCCACTCCATGCCCTGCAACGTCAAACAAGTAAACTGCGACATGCTCTTCATCGAGTTGCATGCAACCTAGCATGTCACCACCAATTTGCGCGCTGGGGACATGGGTATAATGCAGTTCCACTCCGGGAAAGCTGGTTTGGCTAGGTAGCATGCGCTGAATTAGCGCGTTGGCCGAGTCTAAGTCTTGATGGATAGTGGCATAGGCTCGGTCCAACTCGATATTTTTGGCAACTAGCTGATTGTGCAACTCTAAGGTTCTAAATCCAGCTTTTAATCTAGCATCGAGCTCATTGATATTGGTTTCTTTGGCAACAAAGTCGTCGGCGCCGGCATTAATTCCTTCAACGATAGAGTCATCGTCATCGCGACCAGACAGTAAAACAAAGAAAATATAACGGCTATAATCGGGGGATTTTAAATGGAAGCAGAGTTCGATGCCGTTTAGTTCAGGCATCATCCAGTCACTCAACACAAGTTGAATGGAAGGGTGTTTTTCTAGTTGAGCAAGAGCCTCAACACCATTGAGCGCTGTGACCACTTGATAACCTCGTGAAGACAGTTTGTTAGTCATCAATAGTTGCATGACTTTGTTATCTTCAACGAGTAGGATTTCTTTGCTCAAACTACCAGCCTCCGTGCCGTAAACCGCAGCTGAGCTAAATTAGCCTCAGTTTGGAATAAGTCCTTTTACTTTTCAAAAGTCTAGTAGTGAATTCTGTATACGACAAGGACAGGGCTGGAACTGGAGTGAAAAAATTATAGGTCTTGAATGAAATCCTTATATAACAAGGGTTTTGTTGCTATTAATTTACTTGCAATACCTAAAGAAAGTTTAGATATTAATCTTGGTTAGAAATGCTAATTCGCTGGTGGCGATTAGAGTGTGCTTTAGGTGGTTTGCCGGGTGCCGGTTTACGCTCTGACATCAAGTGGCGAATAGCCATGATTGGATGTGGTAGAAGCATTCTAGGGCCTGCAAAAATCATAATTTCGCGCGCTTTAGCTTTCATATGTGGTTTATAGCAATGCACAGGGCATTTATTGCAGGTGGGTTTCTCTTGACCGTAAGGACAACGATCTAATCGGGTATGAGCATATTCGATAAAGTCGTCGCACTCTGCGCATGGATGAGCGGGGGCATCCTTATGGTGAGCTTTGCAATAGATTTTCACCATAGCGGAAATTGTTTCAAACTCGCGAAGAAGCTTGCCACTGAGAAGCTGTTCAAATGCCATGGGATACCTTAGTGCCTTACTGGGTTATTAGTATAATAAAAGGCTTAGCATGAGCTGACAAAATTTAAGCGTTAAACTTTGAAGATGTGCACAAAATATTGGTTTAAGTTTAGCAAATGTAGGCTTGGTCTAAGTGCTTAACTTGCTGTAAATCAATATTTTGTTGCTGATGATAAAATTACCGCTTGTCAGAATGATCCGCACTGGCTTAAAATTCGCCGCCCTGCTTTGAACTGATGCCTTGGCGGCGGCAAATTAGCGTAAATAAATATTGAGCCAAGGATACTTTTTACTCGTTTAAACTATCCAGCTTTTCATTGCTCAAGATTATGATTTTTATGCTTAAAATTAAGTTTATAGACCCGTGATTTTTTATTAGTAATACCGTTAACTTCCAATGCACCTTCCTTAAGTCGCTGGTAAGTCCAAGAAAACCCAATTCACTTAATTCTAGGAATAACAGCTGTTATTCCTATGGGCCGCGTTGTGCTGAATTAAGATCTAAAGCTGATAGATGTGACACCACAAGTAAAATGAATATTGATATTAAAAATGCGTTTTTATTGGCCTGTAAAGCGGCAAAACAATTTGCTCTTAAGTCTAACGTGTTGAAGGTTAAAGTCGTAATTCTGTACTCAATGTTGCCAGTATCTTTCGCTACAGCCGCTGAGCACAGCGGTGATGTTGCCGAACCAACTATGGAAATAATAGAAGTACGTGGTATTCAAGCCTCGATGAAGGCTTCTATAAATGGTAAAAGGTTTGCTGATGCTGTAGTTGATGTGGTGACTGCAGAAGATATAGGCAAGTTTCCCGATAGTGATGTAGGTGAGTCTTTGGCGCGAGTACCGGGTGTAGCGGTGAATCGTCAGTTTGGTCAAGGCCAACAAGTCTCTATTCGTGGAGCATCAAATCAACTGACTAGCACCCTATTAAATGGTCATTCAGTTGCTTCGACGGGATGGTTTGATCAACAAACCACTGACCGGGGCTTTAACTACACCTTGCTGCCGCCTGAAATGATAGGTGAAATTGAAGTTTATAAATCTTCTCAAGCTGACATCGCTGAAGGTGGTGTGGGTGGCACCGTCATTATTAACACTCGTAAACCATTAGAGTTGGCAGCTAATTCGATTTTCTTCAGTAGTAAGCAAGATTATGGCTCAGTATCTGAAGAGCTTGACCCGGAGTTTTCAGGTTTATATAGCTGGAAAAATAACGCAGAAAGCCTTGGTGTTTTGCTGGCAGCAACCGACTCTAAAACACAATATCAGCGTAACGGAATTGAGTCACAAATTGGTTGGGGCGATATTGTACCAACAACCTTTGAGCAGCAAAGGGAGCATACAGCCATCAATGCCGTTTTACAGTATCGCCCGACAGAAAGTTTAGAGTTTGGCTTAAACATCATGCAATTGGACATGCAGGCTAACAATGCTAATACCTCCTTATTTTTGATGTTTGCTGATGATAAAGAAGCGGCCTGTGAACAAAGAAATGCAGCAGGCACTTGTATTTTTTATCGTCGCGATGCCTATGATAGCAGTCCTGCTTGGGGGCAAACTTGGGTACGCGAAGCCAGTATGGACTCTAATACCTACGATTTAGACTTTACCTATGAAACTGATTATTACACCCTTGAGGGCTTAGTGGGTAACACTCAGTCCGAAGGTGGCACTAACACCACGGCAAACTATGGTTTTTGGTTAGGGCAACCGGGTGACTTTGCGGGTACTTATGACGCCGCTGGCGATATGATTAATATTGATATTGCGAATAAGGTATTTGGCGCAGACGATTTTAATGGGCCCTTAGCACCAGAAGCTTGGTCGCTAAGAAAGCAACCTAATTCTGATGGCGAAACTTATGCAAAATTTGATTTAACTGTGCCTGTTGAGTTGGGGTTATTTACAGCGGTTAAAGCCGGAGCTAGTTGGGCAGATCATGAGGTAAAACAAGAGTCATTTGAGGGCATAGTAAAGCAGAATCTTATTGCAAAAAACGCCTCGGCTTATTATGCAGGAACGGTTTCTTCTGGTGGTGGATTTACCCTACCTAAGCCAATGCTTGACGCAATGCTCAATGACGCTAAAGCAGCAATTAGCCATTTTGACGGCAGCGGTCAGGTTTATAAATCGGGCTACGGCACTATAACTGAGCAAAATTTGGCGATATATCTAATGGCGAACTTCGAGTCAGAGCGCCTCAGAGGTAATGTTGGCCTACGTTATATCTCGACAGATGTGTCATCTGACTATTATCAGCTTAAAGCAGATGGTACTTATGCTGATGATTTGAGTACTCAAAGCTCAAGTTATAGTGATTTTTTACCCAGTATCAATATTGCTTATGATGTGTCGAATAATGTGATTGTGCGTGCGGCTGCATCGCAAGTGATTTCACGACCTAATTATGACGATATGTTTGCTTCATCAGCATTGTCAGGTTTTGGTGACAATATCATTGATAATGAAGTGGTTGATAAAGGTAATATCGCATTAAAGCCCTTTAAAGCCACCCAAGCTGAGTTAGGAGTAGAGTGGTACTTTAATGCACTTAGCTTAGTTTCCGCGACATATTTTATTAAAGATATCAGCTCATTTATTACCTCTGAACAGCTGTTAGAGCAGAGTGTTGGTATTGTTGATCCTGATTCAGGCAAGGATAGTTGGACAGTCTCGACTAAGAAAAATGGCTCAGGCGGCTTGATACAGGGTGTTGAGTTGCAGTTGCAAACGGGTTATGAAAACGGATTTGGCTATACGGTAAACTATACGTTTGCAGATTCAAATGCACCTGCACATTATTACCCAGATCAAATCGGCGTGTTTTCGGACTCATCGAAGCACACAGTTAACTTGGTCGGTTACTACCAAGATGACGACTTTACCGCGCGTCTTGCTTATAACTGGCGCAGTGCTTATATGATCCGAGAGTTACCTGGCTATTACGGTAATCGCGAGCACCAAGCCTACGGCAGCATTGATTTTAGTAGTAGCTTCAATATTACTGATTATCTAGCGATTACTTTTGAAGTGGTAAACCTACTCGCGGCCGATAGTATTCAACTTGGTGTTGCTAGTGATGAAGCCGAGGTAAAACCTGAGTTTAAAAATAATTACCCCGTGTTTAGTGCTGAAGGTGAAGCGCGTTATAAGTTAGGTTTGGCAATTCGGTTTTAATTGATAGATAGGTTCATTTTGCACAAATGGCCTAAAGACGTCATTATCGGCTTTAGGCTTGGTGAACAGTTAATATTACTCAATATTTTTGGGCTAGCCCAAGGTTTAATGCATGATTTTAAGCAATATTTTTGCGAGAGTTTCAAATTGGAGTAAAGACTCTAAACTCTACTTATCGGATTTGGCGGCAATTGCTTTGTTGCTACTGCCTATTACGTTAGCTAACTCGCTAGCGATGTTGCTTGGTCATGGCTTTAGCGCGCTTGAGATTGATTATGTCTCGGAGCTACTGTTTTATATTTCTAATATATTAATTAATCTGTATCCAACCACATTTTGTATTATTGCCAGTTATTATCTGTCACAAAAAACTAACGCATCGAGTGCGATTTTTATTATTTATGGTTTAGTGATGTTTTATATCTTATCGATAGGGCATCTCGATCTTTCTACTAGCTATACTTTGCCAAATAACCCGTTATTAGCATTGTTAAGTGCGCTCGTGACTTACTTGTATTTTCTATATTTCCCCATCCGTTTACTGGATCCCAATTCGTTCGATTTCGCCTCTAGATTGATGAAATATATCGTGCATATTTTTTGTTTTTCTATTTTGGCATTACTGTTATCTCAATTAGTTTTGCATATAGGTAGCTACCTAAAAGAGGGAATCACCTCAATAGGTTTAGATCCACTGACTTTTACTGGTGGCCTGTTGTATCAAACGTTTCTTGGCATATTGGGAGCTGTAGGTATAAATGGCCACAACATGCTATTCGCGGTTAAGCAGCAAATTTATGCCGACACGCTGACGAATCTGGATGCATGGAATGCGGGTGAAGCCTCGGTGAATATTATTAGCCAAGGCTTTTATGACGCATTTTTGTCGATGGGCGGCTCAGGAAACTGTATTAGTTTATTATTATGCGTGCTGCTCTTTAGTCAAAAATATAACCATAAAATGCTCGCAGTAGTGGCGATCCCTATGGTGATGTTCAATATCAATGAAGTGCTACTTTTTGGCCTACCTATTCTGTTTAATCCGATCATGATTGTGCCATTTATATTAGTACCTTTGGTCAGCTTCGTGATTGTTTATGCCTGTATCGCCTTAGGCATAGTGTCGCCTATTGTGAGCATTGTTAACTGGTTAACGCCGCCTATATTTAGCGGTTATTTTGCTATGGGTGAACAACTAGATGGCGCCATATTGCAAATAGTCGTCATTGCTATAGGCATCTTTATTTATAGGCCTTTTTATCTGGCTTATGTGGGTAAACATCTGGTCTCGGTTGACCCTAATACTAAATATGCCGCTGCAGAAGGCTCAATATTTAATAATGTGCTGCGCAGTGTGCGGGACTCAACTAACAATAGTATTACTCAGTCATCAGCACAGAAACGGGTTGCTAAGATTTTACGTCAAGGCAAGCTGGTCATGTTTTATCAAAAAATTCAGTCATTGCAGGAACCATCGCAATATAACTATGAAGCACTAGTGCGGTATGTTGATGAGAGCGGTAAATTGTGCCCGCCAGTATTTATTGAAGATTTTCAGTTACTAAAAGCCATGCCTCTGCTAGATAAACTAGTGCTAGAACTAGTACTTGCTGACATCAAAACACTGGCATTACCAAATGGTTCACGGGTCGCTATTAATGTCTCAGTTGCCTCGATAGAACAAGTTGATTTTGTTAATCATTTACTCGGACGTCTTGAACATTACGACATTTCTCCAGCAAAGATTGAGATCGAAATTACTGAGGAAGCAATGTTAAGTGACAAGGTTTACTTAACGCAGGTCATGCAGGAATTGCAGGCAAAAAATATAACCATTTCAATGGATGACTTCGGTTCTGGTTATGCCTCGTTTCCGCATTTGCTGCAATACCCATTTAATAAGGTCAAAATTGATCGATCATTGCTGCTGGATGCAACATCAGAGAAAGGCCGAGAGATATATAAATTAGTGGCCAAGCTAGGGGCAATTGCTAACTGTAAAGTGGTCGCTGAAGGTGTGGAACACATGCAAGAATATGAATTTATCGCAAATTGTGGCGTTGATTTAGTGCAGGGGTATTATATTGCCAAACCTATGCCTGTTGAGAACTTGCTTAGTTAATTCGGTTAGCGATTAGGTTATTTATCCTTTAAAACATTCAAAAAAACGAATATTTTTGATACCCGATTAAAAAAGAGATATAAATACCGGATATATAGAAAAACAATGCATTAGATATAATGTATTGTTTTAGCTTATCCGCACTAGAATCTGTCTATGCGGCGGATGTTTTTATGGCCAAACCAGGTGGAAGATGATGACAGAAGCAACCATTATATTACTGATTGTAATAGGTGTTTACCTCTATACGCGCACTCAGAAAGCAGCAAAAGCTGAAAAGGAACAGGCAGCGAAACAAGCTGAGCCCGTTCAAGAAGCTGCAGAGTCTGAAATGAAGGATGTGACACCTGATGCTGCTGAAGTGTCGACACCCACTGTTGAAGGCGTGACTTTTGAGTCTAAGCAGGATTCTGAGTCTAAGCAGGATTCTGAAGTTAAATTAGATTCAGAGCCAGAACCGGTTAAAACCAGGGAAACGGAAGTTCAAGCAGAAGAGATCGTTGAGGCTCACTCGGCGGTTGAGACTCCGTCTGAATCTGTTGTTGAAGTCACCGATAAAGCTGAGATTAAAACTGAGGCTAAAGTTGAGAGCGTTGCTAAGGTAGAACCGCGAGTTGACATTGAGCCAGCCGCTGAAAAAACCGTCGAGCCGCTAGTTGAAAAAGCAGCTGTTCCTGTTGAGCAAGTAATAGAACCTGCAGTAAGCGCAGAGCCTGAATCGCCAGCTAATGTTGAGGCTGAGCCTGCAGTAAGTAATGAGTCACAAACACAAGCGGATCTATCTTGGGCTAACCCGAAATTAACCAAATCAATTAGCGAACTTGACGTTGCTCAAGATTCTCCTGCGGAGCACCTAGCAATTTCAGCCGCTATTGCTGAATGTTACAAGCAGCGTAAGCAGGCTGAATATGTGCAATATGGTGCAGGTTTGTCGCAACAATACCTAGAAGTATTTGCAGCGTTTGTTAAAGGCGTTAAAGCTGAAAATCCTGATGCCGAAGTTAAAGGTACTGCTATGATGCATCTATCAACGTTACTCAATGATAACGGTGAGTTTGATAGTGCAATTTCAATCTGTAAAACAGCGATTGAATATGGCTTAGCTGATGGAACCGTAACCGGTTTTGAAGGGCGTATTACTCGCATTGAAAAGGCGAAGGCTAAAGCGAGTAAATAACACTAGCCCGTAAAGCTCTGCCATTACTAATCAAGCCGTGTAGAATAACTGCAAGGGTTAGCAAAAAAAGCGAACTCCAGAGAAAGATCCGGAGCTCGCTTTTTTTTCGCGTTAAATTTAATAGGACAAGTAATATGAACTTTAAAAAGCTTTGGTTAGCTGGTGCAGTGGCATTAGTCGCTACCGCTTGCACTCAGTCGCCAGAATGGACTTTGCTTTATTACCCTGAGGGACAAGTTAAGCCAAGCGTGGCCGATTCATCAGAGTTTATTACTGGTTATTACAAAACGATTGAGCAATGCCATGCCAAAGGTAAAGGTTTGATCCGTTTAAACGGTGATGCAGGTGATAGTTATTTATGTGGCTACCAGTGTGAAGCGAGTGATAAGTCTCTGACCTGTAAAAATGTGGTCACAGCACAAGAATAATAAAGTGAAACTCACTGAGGGTATTACGCAGAGGTAGTTGGCATTAGTCGCAAAACAGATACTAGGATTGGTAAAATATGCAGTTAAAACAGGATTTTTTTGAGCAACTATCAGGGTTTTATTCACAGGTGTTTCCCCTTGGAATAAGTAACCCACACTGGCTCGCTTGGAGCCAAGATGCGGCTAATTTAATTGCGATTGAAAAACCTAGCGATGCGTTACTGCAAGGATTATCTGGTAACGCGCAAATAGCCGATGCTAGCTATTATGCCCAAGTTTATAGTGGTCATCAGTTTGGTGGTTATTCGCCGCAATTAGGCGATGGCCGCTCAATTATCCTTGGTGAAGCGATTGGGCCACAAGGTGCTTGGGATGTTGCGTTAAAAGGCGGTGGACCAACTCCGTATTCACGACACGGTGACGGCCGGGCGGTTATGCGCTCGGCGGTGCGTGAGTTTTTAATATCTGAAGCCTTACACCAGTTGCATGTGCCGACAACTCGAGCATTAGCGGTTATAGGCTCTGACTTACCTGTTTGGCGTGAAACCCAAGAAACTGCAGCCATAACTGTGCGTCTAGCAAAAAGTCACATCCGCTTTGGTCATTTTGAGTTTTTTTGCCATAGCGAGCGTGGCGCTCCAGACAAGCTTAAACAGCTAGTTAACTTTACGATTAAACAGCATTATCCTGATCTCAGCTGTGACGCTGCAGGTTATAAAGCGTGGTTTACTCAGGTGGTTCGTGATACCGCTAAAATGATAGCTCATTGGCAGGCGATTGGTTTTGCGCATGGCGTTATGAATACCGATAATATGTCTATACTCGGCGACTCATTCGATTTTGGCCCTTTCGCGTTTTTAGATACTTTCAAAGAAGACTTTATTTGTAATCATTCCGACCCTGAAGGTCGCTATGCGTTTTCGCAGCAGCCGGGGATCGGGCTATGGAACCTGCAGCGTTTAGCGCAAGCATTAGCTCCCATAATTGCATCAGATGATCTTATCGCGGCGCTTAATCAATACCAAGTTGAATTGGTGCAACAGTATTTACGCTTAATGCGGGTAAAGCTAGGTATGGCAGTTTCAGCTACTAAAACTGCAAGCCCTGAAGCAGAGTCCGACAAGGGACTTGTTGATACAGAGCTTGATAATAGCGATCTTGAATTGATAGGCGGCTTGACCATGCTGATGGAACGTAATCATTTAGATTATACCAATAGCTTACGTAGCTTTGGCCAGCTTGATCCTCACTCTAAACATAGCTCGTTACGAGATGACTTTATTGATGTAAATGGCTTCGATAATTGGTTTGAGGCTTATCAAAAAAGAGTGGGAAATATCCATGATGTTGAGCAGTGGCAAGCTCAGCGTAATAGAGTCAACCCTAAATATATTTTGCGTAACTATCTTGCTCAGGAAGCCATTGTAGCTGTTGAAGAAGGTAACTTAACTCCACTGCATGAATTACAGCAAGTGTTACAAAAGCCTTTTGATGAGCAGCCAGAGTTTGATGATTTTGCTAAACGGCCACCAGATTGGGGCCAAGGTTTAATTATGTCTTGTAGCAGCTAACACTGCTTTGTCGGTAAAAATATAATAATAAGAGTAAACTAATGAAGTTAACGTCCATCAAATTAGATCGTGAAACCTTAAGTTTATCGGTGCAGTCTGACATCGACTTTGAGCAGTTTGAGTTATTCGCAGAGCCTTTTGCTAAGGCGCTAGACTGCCGAGTAGTTGAAAGGCAATGGGGCGCAGATCGTCATCAATGGTTGCTTGAATTTGAAGGTTCACACCTACAGCTCAATTATGAGTTTTATGGTGATATCTGTTGGTTATCTACCGACAGAGAAGATGAATTTGAAGTCTTGGTATATTTGGCTGAATTAATGAAGCCTTACCAGCTTTAAGTCGATTTTAGATGCAAATGGCAGGTGTCATTTGCTTATGAGTAAATTGCTATGAATATAACCCCACCGTCATCATCAGCAGAGCAATCGAGTTCTGCTTTTCATTATCAGGCATTAACGCCTGATTTAATTTTAACGGCCATAGAAACATTGGGGATTTATCCTGAAACTGGATTGTTGGCGTTAAACAGCTATGAGAATAGGGTTTACCAATTCCGTTGTGACCGTGGCCAGCGCTATGTGGTGAAGTTCTATCGCCCGGAGCGATGGAGTGACGCGCAAATTCAAGAGGAACATGATTTCTCTGCCGCGCTTGCTGAACAAGAGGTACCTATTGCGACACCTGTGATTATCGATGGCAAGTCTTTACATGAATATCAAGGATTTAGATTTGCACTGTTCCCATCTATCGGTGGTCGGGCATTTGAGGTTGATAACCTTGATCAATTAGAGCAGGTTGGCCGTTTTATTGGTCGCATTCATCAGTACTCAAAACAGGCTGAGTTTAGTTATCGCGATACCATGTCACCTAAGTTACTCGGTGAAGAATCATTGCTGTGGCTTAAAGGCTCAGGGCATATTCCAGCCAGTTTAGAGCTGCCTTACTTCACTGTGGTTGAACAAATTCTCGAGAAATCGTCAGCTTTATGGCTGCCTGATCATTATAGCTCTATTCGTTTACATGGTGATTTGCATCCGAGTAATATTTTATGGACGCCAGACGGGCCAGGGTTTGTGGATCTTGATGACGCAAAAATGGGACCTGCCGTACAAGATATTTGGATGATGCTTGCAGGTGACAGACCGCAGCAGCTATTGCAGTTAGAGGTTTTACTTGAAGGCTATGAAGAGTTTTGTGAGTTTGATGTTCGCGAGTTAAAGCTTATAGAACCTTTAAGAGCGATGCGTATGCTGCATTATAACGCTTGGCTTAGTCGCCGTTGGGGCGATCCTGCGTTTCCAATGAACTTCCCATGGTTTGCGGAAGATAAATACTGGGAGCAGCAGATCCTCGCGTTTAAAGAGCAATTGGCTGCACTAGATGAAATGCCTTTGAGTTTGACGCCGCAATATTGATTTTAAAAGGCTTATGCCACGTACTTTGTAACAGAAAAATGAACTTTTGCGCTTGAGGTCGACTCAAAAGCACATTATGTTATGTCGAAATTACTAGCGTGATGCAATATTTGCATCGAGGGGAAGTTAAATGAAAAAAGCTCTATTAGTTGCATTTGCACTATTGATGGCGCCTATGGCTGCAATGGCAGCTCAGTTTGAAGAAGGCGTGCATTACACAGTTATTAATGAAGGCCCAGGTACGGCAAAGCCAGAGATTGCTGAGTTTTTCTCTTTCTATTGCCCACATTGTTATACATTCGCTAAAGAACAGGTGCCAAAAATCAAGGCTACTATTCCTGAAGGTGTGACTTTTAAGCAAAATCACGTTGATTTTATTGGTCGTGAAATGGGTGTAGAAATGTCACGCGCATTTGCTATTGCTCACCAGCTAAAAATTGAAGAAAAGATGGAGCATGCACTGTTCTCTGCTATTCAAGATAAGAAGCAGCGATTCACTAGTCTTGAAGACATTAAAGGTCTTTTCATTGTTAATGGTGTAGACCCTAAAGCATTTGATGCAGCAGCTAAATCATTTATGGTGAATGCGCAAATGTCTAAAATGAAGCGCGACACTGAAAACGCTAAAATTGCCGGTGTTCCAGCACTGGTTGTAAACGGTAAGTACCGTGTTGAAACCGGCGCGATTAAGTCTTACCAAGAACTATTAGATATCGCTTACTACTTAGCAACGCAAAAGTAAGCAACCTAAAAGCGATTAAATCGAAAAGGAGCCTATGGCTCCTTTTTTGTTGGCAGTGATTAATTCACCGCTGAGCAAATATCAACCTAATAATTAACCTGCGGTGTAAAATCGTTTCTGGTACCTAAAACGGCGTGGAAGTTGAGAAATAGAAGATAAATTCAACTGATTTTTGGGAGTCAAAAAATTAGCGGCTGACAATAAAAATTGCCTAATTTTGTTATACGTTTGATTGCCAAGAATATTTTATTTTTAATAACATTCTGATTCAAAAATTTACAATTAAATGCTCAAATAAATGAAACTCTCATGGTAAAACACCTGTCCAACTTAAAAATTAATAACAACAAACAAAGTTGTCGGGAGGTCTTGTGAGAGTTTTTCCTGTCTATGCACCTAAACTGATTGTAAAGCACGCGCGCATATTCTTGACTGGAGTGATCTGGGTGAAGGATTTAGGGCGATTAGAATTTGATAAAGGTAGGTTTTTACTGCCAAGAAAAAGCCTGCCTAAGGTTAAGCAGGCTATTTTAGAGCTCAACGAGTTGATTGAGTCTCAGAGCAACGAGATGCAAACTGCATAACGTTTGAAATTTTATTAGTTTACTTCGTCGTTGAGTAGACCAACTAAGCCAGTTACTTTCTCGTTCCACGAGTTCAGTTCTTGCTGTAGTTGTTGGTTCTGCTCTGACAAGCCTGTATTTGCCTGCTTCTCTTCCTCAAGCTCCATTTTTAGTAGCTCAATAGTTTCTAATGCAGCTTGGATTTTTGTTTCCAATTTCGATAAAAGTTCTAGGCTCATGAGGAGTCCCTTTAATAGCGAGATGATAGCTCCGATTCTAGCAGTGACGGGCTATTGCTGAATAGCTAATTATGCTAAATGCACAAAAAAGAGGCGATAAAATAGGTGTGAAAGGTTTTTTTTTGCACTTGTTAGTAAGTCGTTAGTATTCTTCTATTTATTTCTTATTGGATCTTGGTGATGAACGACAGTTTGCTGATACTGATTCCTCTGCTGTTAACCCTGAGTTTAGCGCTAATAATTCGTAAAACCTTAGTTGCATTAGGTGTCGGTATCGTCTCTGGCGCACTGATCTTAACCCAATTCCATTTTACTGAAGCCGTGGCTTATCTTGGCGATAAAGCTTGGCTGCAATTTTACCGCGATGGTCAATGGCAAGCATGGCATTTGAACGTGTTGGCCGCGATGTTGCTGTTGGGCATGATGACGCAACTGCTCGCTCGAGGCGGAGCGGTAAAACTATTTGCTGATTGGCTATATCACCGGATTAAAAGCGGCCGTCAGGCACGTATCGGTGTGGTAGTGCTTGGTTGGGTGGTATTTATTGATGGCATTTTTAGTTGCTTAGCTGTGGGTCATGTTTGTCAGCCTCTAAGTCAGCGATACAATATGTCCCGTGAACAAATAGCCTACTTGGTTGATTCCAACGCATCGCCTTTATGTGCTTTGTTGCCTTTTTCAAGTTGGGGACCATACGTAATGGCGATTTTGGCGGGTATTACTCTGTTACCTTTAACGCCGCTAGAGTCATTTATTGAGATTGCCAAAACCAATTTTTATGCCATTACAGTTATCCTACTATCGTTTTTAATTGCTTGGTTTGGTGTTGGTTTTAATGCTGCGGCAACTATAAATTCAAGTGACGTTGATGACGTTGATGCAGGCAGCCCGTGGTTGTTGGGGCTGCCCATGATGACATTGTTAATTGCATCCGTGGGTTTAACTTTATATTCCGGCGCGCAAAACGCACAAGGTTCAAGTCTTAGTGATTGGATTACGTCTGCAGATATAGGCGAAGCCATGCGAAATGCTTGTTTGTTAGCCACATCGCTCGCGATCTTGCTGTTAAAGCTAAATGGCCGCAGCTTAAGTTTGTTATTGGGCGATTTGGTCTCTGGCGCGCGCACTATGAGTTTTGCCATTTCTATTTTACTTTGTACTTGGCTAATTGGCGCAGTGATTGCCGATTTAGGCGTAGCAAAAATGCTCGCAAGTTGGGCTGAGCAGTTTTTGTCGAAAGAGATGTTAGTTGCTGGCACCTTTTTACTTTGCGCGATTATGGCGTTTACAACCGGCTCAAGTTGGGGAACATTCGCGATTATGATCCCTATTGGCGCCGAGGTGGCGCTTGCTGTTAATCCAGAGTTATTGCTAGCGAGCCTAAGTGCTGTAATGGCGGGTTCTGTATTTGGCGATCACTGCTCGCCAATTTCAGATACGAGCGTGATTAGCGCAACCAGTTCAGGCTGTCAGCCACACGATCATGTTATTACTCAATTACCCTTTGCGATTATTGCTGCAATAAGTTCATTGCTAGGGTTTCAACTGCTCAATATTGGGGTTACCACTGCTTGGGCTTGGTTAACAGTGATTGTTACCGCTGTTTCTATGCTGGCAATTTATCATAAACGCTCCCGCAAGTTTGCCCTTGTGACCCAATAGTTCGCTAACAAAAAGCCGGCAACTAATACAAATTAGTTGCCGGCTTTTTGGTATTTATTTACAGCTTAGAAACGGTAGTCAACCGATAGGTATAGTTGTTGGCTGTCGTTGAGTGATGCTGTTTCTGTTCCAGCTACAGCATTATATGGTGTAGGAACTGGCTGATTGTTTACGTCGTAATCTTGCTTCAAGTAACGGTAACCAATTTCAGTGCTTAGGTTGTCATTAATCTTATACATAACACCTGTTTGACCACCCCATACAAAACGGTTGTCCGAATCTACTGCGCTAGTATCTGGGCTGATGTGGTTTACACCCGCTGTTGCACCAATAAACCAGTTAAGCTTGTTGCTGTCGCCCAGGCCAACTAAGTAGTCGTAAGACATCAAGAAACTTTGTTGCTTTGAAAAATCGTCTGAATTGTAAGAGTACGTACCATACACACGGTTAGCGTCATTTAAGTAAACACCAGCTCTTAGTTCGTAAACGGCATTATTTTCAGTTTCTTTCACATGTGTTGTCTGAGGGCCTCCAGCAATTGGATTTTGAATATCAGGCACATATGAACCTTTGTAAGAATTTTGCTGTGCGCCAACACCGCCACCAATAAACCAGTCTGCAGCCATAGTCGGTGCTGAGATTGCTGTTGCCATTACAGACGCTAGGATAAGTGCTTTAGTTTTCATGTTGTACTCCAAAGTAGGATAAATAGTTTCGGTGTTGCGTTTTGTTGGGCACATCATAGGCGAGGCTTGCTGAATAAGAACTGAATGATATTAACAGTCGCTTATGTTGAGTATTTTGCTATATAGCTATCTGTGAGTTTCTGGTAACTTATTGAAAAATAATGTTGAGTAGATTGATGTCTTTACCATAAAGCGGGAAATCATCGAGCTGCTGTCAAAAATAATTGCAGAGGATTGTGTGGATTTAGTTTTTGTTCATGGATGGAATGTAACCAATACCGACACTTATGGTCAGTTGCCACAGGTACTAGAAAAGCTGTCTGATGCAGACTCAAAATTATCAGTGCACCATATTCATTTGGGGCGATATATTAGCTTTGACGATGAGGTTCGACTCGACGACATTGCAAGAGCGTTTGATGATGCTCGGTTAAGTTTGTTAGCTAATAAACCTTTTGCCGCCATTACTCACTCCACGGGGGCACCAGTAATGCGCCAGTGGTTACAAATGTTTTTTTCTGGCACCGATATTAAAACCTGTCCGCTTACTCACCTAATAATGTTGGCCCCTGCCAATCATGGCTCTGCACTGGCGCAGTTAGGAAAATCCCGAGTGGGGCGAATTAAGAGTTTCTTTGCTGGAGTCGAACCGGGGCAAGCAGTTTTAGATTGGTTGGAGCTTGGCAGTACTCAACAATTGCAACTTAACTTGGATTGGTTGAGGGAGTTTAAGCTAGGTGAGGGGCCTTGGCTCTTTGTGCTAACAGGCGAAACTATTGACGATAAGCTTTACGATTATCTTAATAGTTATACTGCGGAGTCAGGTTCAGATGGTGTAGTTCGAGTTGCTGCTGCAAATCTTAATTTTACCTATGTTAAGTTAGTGGAAAGTGCCGAATCCTGTAATGGTTTTGATGCGCGCTGTGTTGTTAAACTTTCACAGAGTCAATATGTTACCCCACAGCATAAGGTTGCTTTCGAGGTGATTAAAAAAGCCAGTCACAGTGGTAATAGTAAAGGAATTATGACTTCTGTGACGTCTCGTAATGCCAAGCGAAAGCCTGTGGTGCAGCGGATTTTACAATGCCTAAATACCCGTAATACCGAGCAATATCAGCAGCTTTCTAGCTTGATGGCAACGGCAAGCGAGAGCGGCCACCGAAAGCAATTTCGTGGCAGTATGTTGGTTGTGCGGGTTAGTGATGATTTAGGCAATCCGATTGAGGACTTCGATATTGTGTTGCTTTCAGGTGCTGATTTTTTGCCGGGTAAGTTTAAAAAAGGCTTCATGCTAGATAGGCAAAAAAACTTGAAAAATAGCCATGTTGTGAGTTTTTACCTTGATAGCAATAAACTCGCTAATATTAGTAATGGTCAGCTAGGTTTGCGGATTGAGCCTAGGCCAGATAATGGCATGTGCTATTACCGCAGTGCAGAATTTCATTCTGAACCTAAGCAGGTTGCATTGCTGCTCCAGCCAGATCAAACCAGCATTATTGATATCGTATTAACTCGAAAGCGCCATCCAAATCTATTTACTTTAATAAATACTGATGCAGGTGGAGATTTCAAGCAACTTAATAATGACTGGTGATATAAAATGTTGGTTAATTTGGCTGATGTCTTATAAAGTTGATGGGCTTTGTTGTAACTTGGTTTTTTACTCTGCACTTTTGTTGTTATTGTTGTATTTAAGTCTGAGTTCAGTTTGTTAAGTAATAATTGCGGTATATGGTCTTATGTGTATTTCCACTCATCATGATGTTTTTTGATTTACAGCAATCGATGTTTTTCTTCAAGTAAAGGTTTAATCTATAAATGCTTAAAATGATTTCTATTCTGGCAGCACTTTCGGTGCTGCTTTTTGTTTCTCCATCTCAAGCTGACTCTATTGAAAGAGAGCCGCATAAAGAGCTGTACGACAGAACATTTCCTATTTGGGCTCAAGAAGCGATTGATTTAGGTCATGAGTTACCTAAACCGTACGGCTTCACATTGAACTACATGAACATGGATCAGCCCTTGGTGGTCGACTCGGTTGGCTTTTCAGGTTTAGCTGGCTTAGACGACATTCTCAGCATCAAAGGTAGTCTAGCGGAGCAAACCTCAGAAACACTCTCTTTGAGAGGTGATATGTGGGTATTGCCATTTTTAAATCTATACGGGGTTATTGGTCACACCAAAGGAAGCAGTATCGCTAACGTTAAGCTGGAAGCTGATTTAACAGAGGTGCTGCCGCCGCTATTTTGTAAGTTCAACCCATGTAATCTTACTAGCCCAGCTTTTGATTTTATATTGGACTTTAAAGGTACTACCTATGGTGTTGGCGGAACCATAGTTGGCGGAATTGGCAATTGGTTTGCTTTGCTTGATGTTAATTATACCAACACCCGTTTGAATATCCTCGATGGTGAGATAAGCAGCATTGTTGTGTCTCCTCGTGCTGGTTACCGCACTGAGTATAACAATCGTGATGTACAAATTTGGGTGGGCGCCATGTACCAAAATGTGGAACAAAACTTCAGTGGTTACTTGCGTGATATTGGCATTCCACTAGGCAATGCCAAATTTGAGGTGAACCAACATTTAGCCGATAAGTGGAATGGTTTAATCGGTAGCCAGATTAGTTTAACTAACAATATCGATCTATTGATGGAGTTTGGCTTAGGGACGCGTACCAGCTTTATGATGGGTGTTGGTTATCGTTTTTAAAGTGTGTTTTGCCGCTGGTTGTTTGAAATGTTTTGGAGATGAATATGCGCATTATCATTAGCGTGATGCTTGGTTTTTTACTGGCAGGATGCTCAGCTGTCGATATAGTGGATGCTCGCGATAAAGCAGCTTTGCAAGATGTGGGCTTTGCACAACATCAGCTCACATTGCAAGAGGGCGGCGAGCTTAACTATTGGCAAGCTGGCCAAGGTGAAGTGATATTATTGCTGCATGGCTTTGGTGGCACTGCAGCAACCAGTTGGCAAGATGTGATGATAAACCTAAGTAAGGATTATCGGGTGATTGCGCCTGATCTTGCATGGTTTGGCGAATCATATAGTCAAGGCGCTGCGAGCTTAGCGACTCAATCCAAGGCGGTTAGGCAACTGATTGCGGCGCTTGATCTAGATAAGGTTAATCTAGTCGGGATCTCTTACGGCGGCTTTGTCACTTTTGATTTGATGATCACTGAGCCGAAAGTAGAAAAAGCGGTATTGCTTGCCAGTCCTGGAGTACTGTTCCCAGATAGCGAACTGGCTTTAATGAATCAGCGTTTTAATGTTGATGAAGCCAGTGATATTTTTGTGCCGCAAAACCCAAAACAAATGCGCCGTTTACTCGATGGCACCTTTGTTGATTTCCCTTGGTATCCTGGTTTTATCGATGCCGGTATTTTTGAAAAGTACTTTGCTGGCTACCTCGATGAAAAACGCCAATTAATTGATAGTTTACCTGCTGACCGAGACCGGATTGCAGCTGAAGTATCAGTTGAGTCTTTGCCGCCAAGTATGCTGATTTGGGGCGAGAATGATAAGGTGTTCCCGCTCAATTTAGGCATTCAATTAGCCGATTATTTAAGTGCGCCGATAGTGATTATTCCCAAGGCTGCACACGGTTTAAGTAACGATTATCCAGAAATAGTGACTCAATCTATTAAGGCGTTCGTGCAATGAGTTTTTGTCAGCGTTTAACTCATGTCACAGGTTTTATAGCCATCGCTTTACTCAGTGCTTGTAGCAGTAATGATTGGCAAGTGAGAGCCTTACCTAGTGAGGCTGCGGTTAGCGCAGTGCTAGATGATGAGCCCGATCTTAATCAGCTGCATGCGTTGTCACTGCAAGAGTTACCTTTAGTGCCTATTCCTGAGGCGGTTCGACCTTGCTGTGCGTTTGGTAATGCGCAAAAAGTTAAGGTTGGCCCAGTGCCGATCCCATTTTTTCGTTATGCGAACACGTTAGCTGTTGATAGTGTTGGCCCTCATGCGTTCGAAGCCGGTACGTTTAGTTTTCAAAAAGATGCGCCTAATGGCAAACGTGGCACTGAGCATAATGGCCAAATGTATACACTAAAGGGCGGTTTTATCGATTTGGCCCATGTTCGTGATACTGCAGACAATGCAATAGCGCTATTTTATCGTATCTACCCTCAACTAGGGTTACCGCAAACAATTAAACTGCCCGATGAAATCGGCCCACGAGTCATTGAGCTTAAAGAATTTGATACGTCGTCATTAACGCCTAGAGAGCGTTGGGAATCTGCCGCTGCCATAGCGGCAAGGCTGGCATACTTTATGGCTGAAGCCCATGAGGTTGCGCAGTGGCATGGCTACCGAAGTTGGGCGCCTTGGTCTGAAACCGTCTCAGCTTATTCCCCAGAAGATCTCTACTCAAACATGCTTGGGGCGAAAATCGCGTTAGGTTTACTAAATAATAATCTTGCTATGAGTAAAGAGCTCTACAACCAACATATGACCCAATGGTTGGCGGCTACGCTTGCTTGGTTAGAGCCGGTTTCTATTGCGCAAACCAATGCACTTTTTGATGTGATTGATGGTTATTGGTGGGACTCTAACCAAGCATTACCGAGTAAGTTTATGCTGCTGAAACGCCATTATGAACTCGGCGATAAGCAGTCACCTTACCTAGTATCAAAACAACTTGCTGAGCAACATGCTAGTTGGCAAGAGATAAAGCCACTTTATGCAAAACACAATCAAGCGCACTCACTTTCACTTAGTAACACAGTGCATGGTATTGAAATTGATAAAGTTGCAACGCAAAAGCTGATAGTGGCTGATAAGTTTAAACACAGCTTTAAGCATATTCCGACAGCACTTTGGCAAAACGGTTTTACTCAAGCTGATTTCAAACTCATAAGCCAATATAACCAAGCTCAAGACACCATTGAGCTGCAACAGCATCTGCAATCAGAATCGGCAAATGAGGTTGCTAATCCACTGGAGGTGAAATGACGGAAATGAGCAAAGCGTCCTATTTTATTAGGTGTAGTCGATTTTCGCTCATATTAGCCTGCCTTGCTTTACCCGCAACCTATGTAGTGGCTGAGGAGATTGAAAAGGATGCTGAAGCAGCTGATAACCAAGAGTCGCAGGGATGGGTTGAAGATTTTTTACAAACCTTAGGTGCAGATGGTGAGTTTGACCCAAACAAGCTTATCGATTTTAGCTATCTTCCGGGGCCATTTTATAATCCTGAAATGGATTTAGGTGTTGGGATCTCGGCAGTAGGTTTGTACCAATTTGATCCAGACGATGAGGTTAGCCAGCTATCTTCATTGGTGATTAATGGTCTGGCATCGACTAATGGGGCGTTAGGTGTAGCCATGGCAAATAAAACCTTTATCAACCAAGATCAGCAAAGGTTTTATCTCAATGCCGAAATATTTGATGCCCCAGATGTTTTTTATGGTGTTGGTTACGATGATAACCATCAACAGGCGAATAGGGTTGAGTTTAATCAGCGCATAGTGTCAATCAACCCTATGTTATTGCAGCGGATGAGCCCAACGAGTTTTGTTGGTATTGGTTTTGATTTTAGCTATGCAGATGCCAGTAAAATTGACCCGTTAGATTCTGCTGTCGATCCTAGTTTGCTTGATGAAAGCTCTCGCAGTGTCGGCTTAAATGTGCTGTTAAATCACGATAGCCGCGACAATGTATTAAACCCGCAGTCGGGGCGAATTCTTGAGATAGATGCCGCTTTTTATCGGCAGTATTTAGGCAGTAAAACAGACTTTGATGTGTATAACGCGCTTTATAGTGAATACATGCAAACAGGGCGTGGCGAAGATATCTTAGCTTGGCAGGTTCGTGGGCGATTCACTAGCGGTGACGTGCCATGGGATCAACTGTCAAAAGCGGGGGGCGGTGACTTACTGCGCGGTTATACATCTGGGCGTTATCGCGATAAGCAGATGCTGATGACCCAAGTTGAATATCGGCTCAATTTACCGGGGCGTCACGGCATGGTTTTTTGGGGCGGAGCCGGTGTGATTGCCGATGATATTAGTGGCTTTGACGCCAATAAAATCTTACCTAACGGTGGGATTGGTTATCGGTTTGAAGTCAAACCTCGGGTTAATTTGCGCTTAGACATGGCGTGGGGTGATGGTGATAGTGGCTTTTATTTTAACGTTAATGAAGCGTTTTAGCTTAGTTTCACAGCAAACGAAAAAGGGCCCTATTGGGCCCTTTTACATTAACGACTTTGCTCGTTTATAAAGCTTACTTCTTGAAGATAGCTTCGTTAGTACCGTAAGGGCCTAAGTTTAGATCACGCTTACGGATTTCATCTACGCGGTCGAAAGCTTCTTCAGCTACTCGTAGATTTTGCACGTCTTTACGCCAGTAGTACTTAAAGCCGTTAAAGTGTGCGTTGTTTGGGTACCAGTACATTACACCTAAACCTTTGTCGCTCAGGATTGGCGTGTTGTGGATCGTTGCGCCAGGAATATAGAAGTATTGACCTAGAGATAGTTTTTGGAACTTGTTTTGCGCTAATGTTTGGCTTTCACCTGTGACTACGTAGTAACACTCTGGCTGACCATGGAAATGTGGTGCGTGGTCTGAACGGCCGCCATCAGTAATACCAATTACAGTTGGGCTGTCTGAAAGTTCTTTCCAAATGTAGCCAACAGGTGATTTAGATTTATCACAGTCAGCGATCTCTAGAACGTTACCGTCATCGTCAAGTGACTTACAGAACTGCTGATCGGCTGGAATGCTGCTATTTGACTTGATAGTAGTAAAGTCAATTTCACCTGCTTCCCATGCTGCAATATAAGCTTCAACTTCTGGGTTAGCACACTGTGCAGGCATAGTATCTTGTGGCGCATATGGCGTGCTGTCGTATGGGACTGGCGTCATTTGCTGGTATGGTAGCTGTGCGTGATCGCACTGTGGCCCTTGAGCTAAAGCAGCGGTAGAAGTTAACGCGGCGATGCCGAACATCATTTTTAGTTTCATCATTCTTATCCTATTTTTAGCTGGTGCAGCTAAAGCTGCGATATTGTGCTCGTTTTAACGGGCTTGAACTAACAATAAAGTGATAATTAGCCTGTAAAGTTGAATTGGATCACGCAGCGTTTTTAGCAGCAAAATTATTCGTGAACTTAGTCGCGAATAATCTTTTTTTCGGTAGTGATAGAGCACACGTTTTTAAATTTCGGCTGCAATCTAAAGTGACAATAGAGTCGGTTTATTTGTATTAGCGACAGATGCATTTACGATAGTTTTTGGCTGGCTTTGGTCGCTTGACTGAACGTTTTAATTGCTTGAGTTTGAGAAAAAAAGCCTGCTTTATAAAGCAGGCTTTTTGACTATTTAAAGGCAGTGGATTTTGCAGGGTTTAGAGTAGATGAAGACTCTTTGAGCTACCATTAAATATAAAACTGCAAACTAAGCTGAGCGTAATTCGATGCGCCTTGGGGGGCTGCTTTGCCAGTATAGGGATTTTGGCCATCATCAATTTGGTAGCGACCCAATTCAAACCCTAAGGCTAGCACCGGAGTTAAGTTGGTAAATAAATTAACCCCTGCATGGAAGCGATCGGTTTGCTCAACGTCTGTCATTGTCACCCCATAAAATAGGCTAGAACGAGTGCGTTCAGTCCAAAAGTGGCGATACGCAAACATGGCAGCTTTAGTTGTTTCTATTTCGCCGTTAATCATGTCTCGCGCAGCATCAGTACCTACGTAGCGACCTAAATTACCGTAATGTAATTGCAATCTTAGATCGTCTTTACCAATAGTATTTAGTTTTGCTGCAATTGATACGCCTGCGCCAAATTGCGCGCTATCTTGCGGGTCTAAATAACGTAATAGGCTAGATATTGATACGTTACCCCAGTCGCCTTTTTTATCGAAGCGAATGACGGCATCGGGCACATAGTCATTACTGGTATCAACCCACTTCTTGTCTGTGACAGTGCTGCCCGCTTGGGTGCCATAGGTGTAAGGGTTTTCCAAAGCAAACTGCCAGCTATCTGTGCTGTAACGCACCAATGTTTGCCGCACCATGGTTTGGCCTGCCAGTGGCACGCCTAGATCTGCGGTCTCAGCAAAGGTACTAGTATTGACCATGGTTGACCATGTTTGGCCGGCAGTAAAGTCGTCGTATTTGATATATGCGTGGCGTAAACGCGGGCTGTATGAATTAGAAAATACTGCATTGCCTTGGGATGAACCTGAGAAGTCGATTTCAGCAAAACCGCTGACATCACCGTGAGTAATTCCAACATTAAAGCGGCTTTCTGCTGCGCTAAATTGGGTTCGTTTAGCTGATTCTGCAATACTGCCGCCACCTGTCCAACTGTCTTGGAAGGCTATATCGCCATCAACATAGCGTGCATTGGCTTTAATGAATCCGCCAAAGTGATATTCAGTTGCCATTGTTGATTGTGAAAAACTAGCGATTAAACAAATAAAAATAGAGGCTTTAGTTATCGATTTCATTGTTTCTTCTTATTAGGAAAGGGACAAAAAAAGCCCAAATTCGTAAGGTATAAAAGGGCTTGGTCCATCAAGGTATTTGTTGGTAGGGATGAAGTACCAGAACAATACTTGCTAGAACCTAGAGTGTGTAGGGATAACAAAAGCGAAGTGAGAGCAGCTTCGCTTTTGCCGATAACGCTGGTTAACTTTGTTACATCAGCCAATGTTTTTTACGTGTTCCTGTGCGCGAAACATTTGCTAGCCGTAACCTAATAACTGTAAGTTCAGCAGTTATTAGAAGTAGTATCCGAAGTTAATGTTTACGCGTTTATCCCAACTGTCACCCATTTCTGGTAGACCAACATGATCATTGTTAGCAGTAGAGAAGGTCATGTTCTTACCCATAACAAAGTCGACCATGGTGTAAGTTGGGCCCGCTGAAATTGCACAACCGGTTACGTTTTGTAGGCTGTTATCAAATTCGTCATCGCTAACATCTGGCGTCATAATGCCAAAGTCGTTGTAGCACTTAACGCTACCCCAATCTGTTGGAATGGTTTTCGCTAGGTTTAGGTTATACGCCTGACCTTTTGAGGCGATCTCGTACTGCCAGCTCACCACTGAAACACCGATAGTGTTCTCGTGTTCTTTGTCGTCGTACTCGTATTGCATTGCTTGTAGCTGCAGGTTCCAGCCGTTGTAACTGCTGTCTAAGTGCAATGCTACTGCATAGCGATCGCCATTTTCTTCAAGATTGCTGTTATAGATCTGGCCATACTGAGCTGATGCACCGATAGTCGTTTGACCACCCTCATGCTCGGCTGTGTATGTTTGGCGAATGTTGAACTGATTAGTCTCTTCGTTGGCATAATCAGTACCGTTAATGGTGCCTGTGTAGATGTCAGTCGAATAACGTTTGTTCTCAGACGGGCCGTACTCAGCACTCTTATAGAATGCTAGGTCGGTGTGCCAGCCATTTTTTTCATAAACAGCTTTAATACCTGTGTCATGATCATCTTCAAAACCTAAGTAATAAGGAATGCCAAACCAGTAGCTGTTTGAGATGAAGTCGCGGTTACCAAAAGGCACCTTGTTGATACCAAGCTGCAGTTGCCAGTCAGGATTGACATCATAGTAGGCATAACCGTACTTGATGTAGTCAGTACCAGACGTGAAACGGTATTCTGCTGATAAGCCCCAGTCGCCATGCTTACCATCGAACTTGATTGCCGCCATATCAAAGTAAAAGTCACCGCCTTTATCTTTGTTAACTTGGTCATAGTCACGGTAAGCGTAGTTAACACGCACTGCGCCGCCTAGCTTGATACCATCTTCCGTTTGTTCTGCCGCATGAGCAGTTCCTGAAAGTGCGATTGCTGTAGCCACCATCGACAACATAAACTTAGTGGTTTTCTTCATCATCATTCCCTATTACTTTTTTAGGTTTTTTAAATTAATCAGTCAAAATTACATCTCTTCAAACCAAGTACGGTGACACTCTGTACAAAGCGGTGCTTTCTTCTCGTGCTCTGCGTGACACGCTAAGCAACTTGCACCTTGGTTGTAATGCAGCGATTTATGAGGATGTGCTTCTGGAATAGCCAGTTTGCTTTCATCCACAGGAATGCTGTTGATATCGCCATGACACTCAACACATGCGGCATCGGTAGTGTTCTTCTTTGCAGAACCTTGATGACATGTTTGGCAACCGTCTTGGTAGATAAACTCATGGTTTACACGACCTTCAGTTTTGCCTTTTATCTTGATTAGATCGCCAGCCATAACGCTGCCTGATACTGAAAGACTAAGTAGTATGCTTAGTAATAACTTGTTCATTACGCGGCTCCTTGAGCATCAGCTTTGATTGTTTCAGACACTATGATCCCCATTACTAGACACTCTAGGCATGAAGTTGAGCTCAAGCGTGCTTCACCGTGGATGCCGCCGGTTACTTCGCCGATAGCATAAAGATTCTTAATAGGTGCCATTGAGCGACCGTCGATAACGCGAGCATCTAAGTCGGTTTTTAGACCGCCCATGCAGTAGTGCACTTTTGGCCAAATACGCGACACAACAAATGGACCTGTTAGCTCTTCAGCTGTATCCATTTTGCGGTTAAATAGCGGGTCTTTGCGGTCTTTAACGTGCTTGTTGTATTCAGTTACGCTGAGCTTAAGCTCTGCTGCAGGAATATCGAACTTAGCTGCAATTTCATCTAGTGAATCAACTTTCCAAGCCATTTCGTCACGTAGTGCACGTACCACACGGTCATCTTTGGCGTAGTTGTTGTAGTTGAAGAACACCACTGGGTATGCAGGGCTGCCATCAGCATTACGGTTTTTCATAATGGCTTCAGAGCAAGTCTTACGGTCTGCACGCTCATCCATAAAACGTTTACCGTTTAGGACGCTGATTGCTACACCTTGGTGCCAGCCGATAGATAGCAATGCGTTTGACCAACCGAATCCACCTTCATCAGGAGAACCCCAGTGGCCAGTTTGGATTAGGTTCATATGCACTGGTAGTGCGCCGTGTGCCATAGCTGTTAGCGTCACTTCACCTGTTGCGCCTAGTGCGTTAGTGCAATCTAGTGTTGGATCTAGAGATGGATCAACCGCTTCACGTAACGCCATGTTGCGCGCAAAACCACCGTTAGCGAGTACGACAGCTTTGTTAGCTTTTATGAAAATAGTGCTACCAGTAGTGAGATCTGGGAAACGGTAGTTTTTACGGACTTTAACACCAATAATTTTTTGGTCGTCCATAATGAAATCTTCGATATAGTGCTGTAGACGGTGCTCAACACCTTCTTTAACACCTGTTTCATAAAGCTTGGTGGTAATATCACCACCTGTACCGTGTTGGGTGCGGATTGCACGCGCTTTATTGTGGCCACCTACTTGGATGTTAAAACCATCACGGAATTTAACGCCGGTATCGATACAAAGATCATATGCATCTAAAGAACGGTTAGCGATAACGCGCAAGGCAGCTTCGTTTTGCATGCCGCGACCAGAGATAATTTGGTCTTTAACGAGTTCTTCTGGCGAATCATCGTTAACACCCTGTGCGAGCTGGATTGGGTTTTTAGGAATAGCTAACCAACCACCGTTGATTGCAGAATTACCACCAATCACTTGCATCTTTTCTAAAACAAGTACTGAACCTAGACCTTGGCGCTTAGCATTCACTGCCGCTGAAAGGCCAGCAAAACCAGAGCCTACAACAATAACGTCAGCGCTTTCGTCCCAGTTGATTTCACCACAGGTTTTAGCCTGAACGGTACCTGGTAATGTTGCCGCTAAGCTACCAACAGCAGCACCAGCACTTAATTTTAAAAAATTTCTTCTACCTTGCATTTTGTAATCCTCAGAATGGGAATGAGGTAAATGTAAACGCAAGTTCAGTTGCTAAAGGTGAACTAAGTCACGGCATTTTTTCAGTGACAAATTTATTCGTGAGTCATATCTCGAATAAATTTTCTCTGTTAACGACTGGGCGAGAACGTCACTCGAAAATGTGAACGGATTCAGAATAGAGTTACAAGTTATTGCTGTAATGTTTATATGACGTAATTCACAAAGCCTACCAATAAAGCAGTATTAGCGTGAAGTGAATCCCGATTAGGAAAGAGCTATCTATAATCTGTAATTGTTAAAAGCGCATAATTGCGCTAATTAGAAATACAGGTTGTTATAAATGAAATGTCCCACTGATGCACTGCCTATGATGCGCTGCAATCAAATACTTGATGCGGCTGAGCAGCTTATTGAGTCGCAGGGTATTGTGTCGTTCAAGTTCTCTCAATTGGCAAAAGAAGTGGGCTGTTCTACCGGTACGTTATACAAATTTTTCGAACGCAAAGAAGATGTACTAGTGTGCTTATTTTTACGCAGTGCCACTTCTAATCACTTGCCGATATTTATTAACAAATACCCAGATTTAACTGCCCAAGAAAAAGTGCTGTTACCCATTTTGTTTACATTTGAAACGATTAAACGCAGTAAAAGCTTTTTTACTCTACGTTCAGTATCGGTAAATACTATGGTTTGGCAGCTAGCGAGTGACGAAAAAGTTGAACGCTTTAAAAAGCGCATCAATGCGTTTTGGGGCTGGTTTACTGAATCGCTGAATGAGGCTGTAGCAAGAGGCGAATTAGATGCCACGCCGCTGCAAGTTAAAGAGCTGGTTCAAGGAATTACCTTTTACTTAACCGGTTCATTAACCCAATTTGAAAGCCAGTTGATTGCGCCTGAATATTTATCCAACCGTCGCGAGACCTGTTACCGACATTTGGCAAGGCTAATGGCGCAGTACAAGTGGGTTAAGCCGATTACTCCTGAACTGTTTGAGTCGCTCGAACAAAGAAGTTCAAGCTTTTTTGATAAACACTACCGTGACCATATGAGCTGCAGCGCTTGTAGTGCGTTGGCTTGTACCGGTGTGGATACTAATAGTACTTGCTTACGCTAAAGCAGATTTAAACTCGAATTTTAAAGCGTTAAATATCAACAAGCCCAAAATTAATTCTGGGCTTGTTGTGCAGACGGTTATATCAAGCCTTACTTAAATTTTGGATAGTCAAAGTTGTGGCAATCCATACAAATCGCTTGCTTCTCGGTATGCTCGCCGTGGCATTCCATACACGGTGCCTCTTGGCCATAGTGCATACTGTCATGGGGGTTTTGCTTCGCTGCATGACCTTCGCGTTTGGTTTGCTCCGCTAGGTCTCCCATGTCGTGGCACTGTAAGCAAGATTCATCTGAAGGATAGTTTTTCAATCCTTGGTCATGGCAAGACTTACAGCCTTCTTCATATAGGGCTTGGTGATAGTCACGCTTATCTCTTGCTTGGGCAGACAGGGCGATGACGCTGCTAAATACCAGCACAAGTAAAGTTGTCATTGGTTTCATGTCGGTATCCTTATGCTTTCATCATCGAACGTGCGGCTGTTACACCAAATGCCATGCAGTCTGGGGTAGAGCAACCACCAAGTCGGCTTACACCATGCACACCACCCGAGACTTCACCTGCTGCATATAAATTAGGAATTGGTTTACCATTTTTGGCTGCAATTACTTGAGCTTTGGTGTTGATTTGAATACCACCTTGGCAGTAGTGCACCTTGGGCCATAATCGCTGCACGATAAATGGCGCTGTCATATAGATCCCTGTACTCATATCCATGCGCTTGCCAAATTGAGGATCATCGCCAGCCTTTACGTATTTATTCCAATCTTCAATTTGCTGTTTAAGCGGCTTTAGTGGTAAGTCGAAATGTTTGGCGATAGCTTCAACACTATCGAATTCCCAGGCAACGTTATATTTAAGTACGTTTTCCATCGAAGGATCTTTTTGCGCTTCATGCTTAGGCGCAATAAGTAGCGCTGGATTAGGCTTGCCATCTTTGTCGCGACGTTGGATCTCAAGATCTGCACGGTGCTTACGGTCTGCAGTTTCATTCATAAAACGCATGCCAGTATTGCGGTCAATGGCGATTGAGTGCGGGAAGTTGTATAAAGAGAAACCTGCGCCGTAACCAAAGCCACCTTCATCAGGCGATGCCCAGGGGCCAGACTGAATAAAGCTTAAGTGAATTGGCATTGCACCTTCAGCTAGCATGGCTATCAAGCCGTCACCGGTGGCCCCCCGAGCATTAGTGTGGCCCACTTCATCACCCAGAGTTGGGTCGAGTGCTTGGCGAAATGCTACGTTAGCCGCGAAACCACCGGTTGCGATAAGAACACCCTTTTCGGCTTTAACATTAATCAGCTTGCCTGAGTCTTCATGATCTGTGTGATAACCTTTACGTACTTTAATCCCTAATACTGTGCCGTCATCAGCGGTAATCAAACCTTCAAACTTGTGGCGAGTTTTGGTTTTAACGCCATAACTACGGGCGGTTTTTAACATTGGGCGGATAAAGCCTGCGCCGCTGCGTTCAACCACTTGGTGACTACGTGTAGCGCTTGTACCGCCAGTATTGATGATATGGTCGCGATATACACAACCACAATCTTTGGTGAGTTGATAAATATAAGGGCCTAATTCAGCACTATGGCGTAATAAGGCTTCGTTGGCATAACCTCGGCCAGAAGCGAGTTGGTCTTTTACCATTAGCTCAGCACTGTCTTTGATGCCAAGCTTGCGTTGTAAATCTGTATCGGCAAAGCAGGCTTGACCCGCATTCAGAGTCGAGTTACCGCCATACACACCTAGCTTTTCAAAAACCACGATATCTTTAGCGCCAAGTTTGCCTGCTTCAACTGCGGCTGCAAGCCCAGCAAAACCAGAGCCAACGATAACGACTTCATGGCTTTCATCCCATTTTATATTTGATGATTGCGCATTGACTGTAAGAGGAGCAAAAGCACCAACCGCTGCAGCACCTGCTCCGAATTTTAGAAATGAACGTCTTGTTTGCATTTTTAATTCTCCATTTAGCTTGGAGACACAATAAGCTTGAGACTGACGCTCAAATATGCGTCAAATCACACTTCGTATAGGGGGAGAAAGTTTTTTGTGGATGCCTTCAAGAAAATCTTTCTTCTAAGTATCTATATCGATATTTCTCCTTATTATCAAAAGTATAGAGAGAATAAAGAGAGTGTTAATATGCAATGCCCGGGTAGAAATTTAGATGCTATTCGCTGTAATCAATTGTTAGATGTAGCCGAAAAATTGATTGATGAGCAGGGGGTTGTATCTTTTCGGTTCGCTCAAATAGCTAAAGGTGCAGGCTGTTCAACTAATACTCTGTATAAATATTTTGAGTCAAAAGAAGATGTATTGGTTTGCCTATTTTTAAGAAACACCACATCAAGCCAGATCCCAGTGTTTATTGATGAAAATCCTGATTTGAATATCCGAGAACAAGCTGTGCTACCGATCCTCTTTACTTTTGAAGTGGTAAAGCGCAGCCCGATTTTTAATATTCTTAGAGTTGTAGCAATTAATAGTATGTTTTGGCAATTGGCGAGTTCTGAGAAGGTGGAGATCCTAAAGAGTCGGGTAAATCTTTTTTGGAGCAGAGTGAAAAGCCCCTTAGAAGAGGCCGTTAAAAAAGGCGAGCTAAAGGCTACTTCACTGGAAATTGATGACTTAAGTCAGGCGCTTTACTTTTTTCTTGCTGGAGCAACCTCGTCTTTTGAAAGTCGACTAATGGATGAGCAGTACTTTATCGCAAATGATGATGTTGGCTATCGGCATATCAGTCGCTTAATGAATCATTATCAATGGCGTGAACCCATTACACGAGAAATGATGCAGAGTTTGTCAGGGCGTATTAATGTTTTTTTAGATAAAAGTCGGGGAAATATCCGAAGCTGTGACTCATGTTTAGCTATCGGCAAGCGTTTTGATTGTAGGCAGGAGTAGTTGATAGAGTTTACTTTAGAGCATCGCCTTAAGTTGATGGATCTTTAGCTACCCCCCGTTTTACTTGACTTTTTTATGACCACTGATAGGCTGCTCAGTCAGTAATCAAGGTGGTATACAATGCAAATAACTTATAATTTAAAACCTGCGTTAGAGCGCCGAAGCGAACAGTTTAACCCTACAACTAATGTTGGTTTTGGCAACCTCAGAACTGACCACATGTTTTTGATGGATTATCGTGATGGTGAGTGGTGTGACCCACGCATCGTTCCTTATGGTCCATTCGAGGTGGCTCCTGGGGCTATCGCGCTGCATTATGGTCAATCAGTGTTTGAAGGTGCTAAAGCTTTTCAGCATGATGATGGCGAAATTTATACCTTCCGAATCGACAAAAATGCCGAACGTCTTAACCGTTCAGCAGACATTCTTTGTATTCCAGCCTTATCTGAACAAGTACAGGTTGATGCGATTAACGCATTGATCGATGTCGATCGCCTATGGTTCCCGATGCAAGAAGGTGCCTGCCTTTATATTCGTCCATTCATCTTTGCTACAGAAGACCGTTTATCCGTAAGTCCAAGTGAAAAATATACTTTCTGCGTAATGTTAAGTCCTAGCGGCCCTTATTATAGCGATGGTTTTGATAAAGCGATTCGTTTGTTGATTAGTGAGCGTTTTCACCGTGCAGTATCTGGCGGTACAGGCGCATCTAAAGCTGCTGGTAACTATGCGGCATCACTAAAAGCGGGCAAGGCTGCTGCAGAATATGGCGCTGCTCAAGTGTTGTATTTAGATGCGAATAACAAGCAGATTGAAGAGGTGGGAGCGATGAACCATTTCCACGTGCTTAAAGATGGCAGCATTATCATCCCTAAGTTTACCGACACCATTTTAAAGTCGATCACTTCGCAATCGATTCTTGATCTAGGTGAGATATTGGGTTGTGAAGTACGTCAGGAAACAGTCATGCTTGACCAGTTCATTAGCGACATTGAATCCGGTGAGATTATTGAAGCGGGCGGCTTTGGTACTGCAGCTGTTGTATCTCCAGTAGGTTCTTATATCTTTGAAGATAATCGGGTAATAACGGTTGGTGACGGTAATGTAGGTGAACATACAAAACGCATTTATAAAGTCTTAACCGATATTCAAAAAGGTCACCTTCAAGGCCCAGAAGGTTGGGTGCAGCACGTTAAACGTCTGCATGAATAATCCAAAAAAGGCTCCTAATAGGAGCCTTTTTTATGCCGGTAAATAGGCCTTTTAAGCTTAAAGGCTTACGGTTGTGCTGACTTTTACCGCTTGATTTTGGAAGTTTTGAGGTGCCGGATTAAATTGATATGCCTCAAATTTTTTCAAAGCTTCAGCGTCTATTGTTTCACCGTTTGTAGTATTTATTACATTGACTTGGCTCATGTATCCATCTTCATTAATAATGAAGGATATTTTGTACGGCGATGTAGTTTGTTGTGTTGTATTTGAGGGGGGGACTACATTTTGCCAATCAATCAGATTGTTTTTCGGGAACCAGTAAAAAGCTACTTCACTACTGTTAACTTCAATAGGTTGATTACCAATGTAATGACTAAGAGGGCTACTTGTGCAACCACTCGCTACCAATACTATGGCTAGCGTTCTTAATATATTTAAACACCCACCCTTTTGATACATCTGCGTCATCCTTGTTAATTGATGTTAACTTCGAGTGTAAGGTATAGGTAAGAGCTGGCTAAGTCCAGTCAAACATTTGACTTACTGGCCTAGCTCTATTTTTGGTGGCGTTTATTATGCTTTTTTAGGGTTTTAATGCCGAGTTAAAAGGAGGAGCTTGCTTTCCTGCTGGAATAATTTTGCGTAATTGTTGTGTGAAGTGGTTGGTTATACTGAGTGGGTTGTGTGGCGGATTGTTGACGTTTATTGTAATTGGGAGATAAAAAGCAGCGTGATTCGCTGCTTTTATAATTATCATATACTCGCTGTTTAGCTCTTACTATGAATATTCTGTTGTTGGTTAACATTTGCACTTGCAGAGTTGTGCTTTAGCATTAATTGATGAATTTCTTCATCTTTTCTTTCCCAAACCTCATTCAACCAACGTTGGAAATCTACACGATAAGCTGCCTCTGAAAAATAACGCTTATTATCGACTTCAGGCACAGGCAATACTTTTACGCGAACCACAATCTTTTTCATGCGGCCATGCATCACTTCGTATAACGCATCTTTTTTAAAGACTTCAGGGTACAATACTGTGACATCTAGCAGATTGGTAAACTGCTCTCCCATTGCTGATAGCGCAAAGGCAATTCCGCCTGCCTTTGGCCGCAATAAGTAACGATAAGGAGAGTCTTGACGAACCCGCTTATCTTCAGTGAAACGACTGCCCTCAACGTAGTTGATAATAGACGTCGGCATACCGCGAAACTTCTCACAAGCTCGGCGAGTTGTATCTAAATCTTTACCTTTTAGCTTCGGGTTTTTCTTTAGCTTTGCAGGGCTCGTGCGAGTCATAAACGGCATGTCTAGCGCCCAACATCCTAGACCTAAAAATGGCACATACATCAGCTCTTTTTTTAGAAAGAATTTCAGCATTGGAATGTGGTTTCTTAATACATAAGTTTGCGCTGCAATATCAAAACCACTTAAATGGTTACTGATCAACAGGTACCAACTGTTTTTATCGAGGTTATCTAGTCCTTCGATATCCCATTCAATATCGGCAAGTAGATACAAGATCCCACCATTACAGGTAGCCCAAGCCCACATAAAGCGATTCATTATATGGGTTAAACCATTACGAGCTGGAGTGAAGGGGACGAGTAACTTAATGATGCCTCCCACACTTATTAGTGAAGCCCAAATCACAGTGTTAATGATCAGTAAGGTGGTGCTTAAAAAATATAAAATAGAACCAGGTAAAAAGTTCAACATTGTGCGCTTATGCCTCTTCTCGATGGTTTGTCTGTGCAAACTCGGTTAGTACTTGGTCTTTTTGTTGCCAAATGAGGTTAAGTTGTTCTTGGAAGTGGATCTTAAACTGGCGATCTTTTAAATAGTCGCCACGTAACTCATCACCAATCTTACTAACACGGATATGTACCTTCACTTCTTTCACTTGGCCACTAATGAAGTCCCAATAAGAGGGGACTTTGTTTGGGTAGTAGATTGAAACATCAACTAATTTATCTATGTGTTCACCCATAGCAGATAGCGCAAAAGCCATGCCGCCAGCTTTAGGTTTTAATAAGTGATTATATGGGGAGCTTTGCTTACTGTGTTTGACTGAATTAAAGCGTGTACCCTCAACAAAATTCATCACACTAACGGGTTTGCTCTTGAACTTAGCGCAAGCTTTTCGGGTTATTTCGATATCTTTACCGCGTAGTTTAGGGTTACGTTTTAGTTGAGTATTGCTGTAGCGACGCATAAACGGAAAATCTAAAGCCCACCAAGCTAAGCCGAGGACCGGTACATAAATGAGCTCTTGTTTAAGAAAAAACTTTAAGAAGGGAATTTTGCGGTTTAATACGCGTTGCAAAATGAGGATATCGACCCAAGACTGATGATTCGCGATAACCATATACCACTCTTTGGTCGACAGCTCGGTGTCGCCTTCAATAGTCAGCTTAAAAGGGTGTAGGGTATTTTCAATGATATTGTTAATACTAATCCAAGCGCTTGCACAGAAATCGAGAAAGTGGGTGCAAATAACGCGTGTCACTGATAACGGTATGAGTTTAAAGAAGCTCATAATAAAAATAGGAAAGACCCAAAATAGGGTATTAATGAAGTAGCAGCAAAAAGCCAAGCCGCCCCTTATGCATGACACCATTGCGCCCATTCAAAACCTCAATAATAAATTTGGAGACTTATAGTACTCGTTGTCAGGTTTTGTCTCAATCTAGATGTTAAATTTTGATTAATAGGTAAAAGAAAACTGAGGTTTTTTATAGATAGATAGGAAAGGCGTTGAGTAGGTTTTAAGGTTTTGTGCACCAACCTTGTAGTGATAAGGTTGGTGCTTATTTATTAATGATTAAGTAAGTAATCTCTTAATTCTCTAGCTGGTAAAGCTTTAGCATATAGCCAGCCTTGATGTAGGTGAATACCAAGCTGTTTGAGCATTTCTGCTTGTGTTTGGGTTTCAACACCTTCCGCAATAATACCGATATTCATCTCTGTTGCTATGGCAATATAAGATCGAATTAAAAAAGCTTGGTTGAGCTCTGTTGTAAGCATTTTAGTGAATGCTTTATCAATTTTTAAATAGTCGAACTCAAGTTGTTGTAACATTAATCCGCCACCATAACCTGTGCCTACATCATCGAGCTTAATTTGGCAGCCGAGTTGCTTACAACCGGCAATAAATTCTCGAACCTTTGTCCAGCAACTGATTGGATGACGCTCTGTTAGCTCAAAACACAATTTTTCTATAGGATACGCGCGATCTGCCAAATGCTGCAAATAAGGCAAAATGTTGCCATGTTCAATCTGCTGAGCACTAATGTTGATACTACATTTTGCTATTTGCTCACTAAGTAATAGAGACTTTAGCTCATTAAGTGTCGTTTTTATCATCCATTGGGTTATTTTAGGCATAATTGAATCTTGCTCTAAATAACGGATGTAGCTGCTAGTCTCGCGGTGACCGCCACCTTTAACTTGCCACCTCAATAGTGCTTCAACGCAATATGTCTTGTGGTTATTGGTGTCTATAATTGGTTGATATGCCAAGTAAAATGCTTCTTTTTTTAGTGCTTGAGCAAATTTTTTGTGCCAATAGAACTTTATTATCGGGAGTCTAAATAGATAAGTGCTCCAGATTAATATCAAACAAGGCAGCAATAATAATAGGAATAACGTCAACCATAGTTGATTTCGGGCTGATTCATTAGCGCTTAATATGTATTTAAAGTCAGAGTCATCTGCTTGATATTCAATGGTGAAAAATGGGTGGGGTTGGGTTCGACGGTTTATCCATTCAACACCATTAACCTCAACCGTAATGTCGCCACACGCTTGGCATACTGCGAGTTCGTTAGTAATCGCTTGTATCGATTGCACTGGAACAAAGACTTTTGCCACACTATCAGTGACACCAGCAAAAACAGCCTTTTGCTGGTTGAAGGTTCTATCATCACTACCTTCAAACAGACCATGACCATCCATATGCCGGCTAAGTAGTCGTCCGCCCGAAGGCGCAGGCCATCGACCGAGGGCCGAACAAATTATATTTTCGCCATTAAATCGTACCCAAGGCACAGGAAGTGTACTTTGCTTGAATAATTTGTTTTTCAGAAGGCTAATGGTTTTGTCAGAGCAGTGACTCTCCTGCTGCTCTTGTAACATTTGCTGCACTTGAGTCATTTGAATCTTGGCTGTGGCGAGTCTTTTTTGGTAGTCGCTATCTAGCATGATAGCGACATCTGTGAGTTGTTTAGACAGTAAATAGTGACTCAATCCAAGTGACACAGCCAACAAGCCAAGAAAAATAATTCCTGCAACCACTGAAGTCATTGCATATTTGCTATTGTATTTAAATTTAGTTGGCATGTGATTAGTAGCTATATCGTTTTTAAAATTAATAATTTGTGCAGTTAATAAAAGGGTGATGGCAATAAAGCTTGGTATTAGCTTTTACCTGTGTTGCAACAGTTACTGCCATTGACTCAAATGCTAAAAAAGCGTTGTCTGGGTGAGTCTAAGGTAAATGAATGTTTACTACTTCAACGTTGTCGGGTTAACGAAGTCGGCGGAATTTACTGGAATATTAAGTGCTATTCAACTTATTTGTTAACTGATTAACTGTTATTTAATCTAGCGCAGTTTTATAAGGCGTTTTTTGGAATTTAGTCACTAAAAAGTGCTTGATATACCTCTTAAGTATAAGAGTGTTACCGAGCGTATTTAGTTTTATATTAGAGCTATCTGTTAATAAAACCGGTATTTACCTTGTAATTAGTTTATTGCCTTGCGAGCGAGGCAAGTAATCTATCCATGGCACGGTAACCTAACGCTTGAGCGATATGAGAGCGGTCAACTTTAGTGACTTGTTGCAAATCTGCAATGGTGCGGGCTACACGTTGAATGCGGTGGTAGCTGCGCACAGATAAGCCAAGTTTACTAACACTTTGCTCTAAAAATACTAGATCTTTGTCATCAAAAAGAGCGTCTTGTTTTAATTGCTTCCCAGATAACTGGCTATTTAGTACACCGCTACGGGCCAATTGAACCTCACGGGCACGAAGAACTCGCTCTGCAATTGTTTCGCTAGTTTCAGCTTGTATGTTTGAACTATTCAGTGCGCCTAACGGCAGTTTAGGGACATCAATCGTCAAATCAAATCTATCAAGAAACGGTCCTGATAATTTAGCAAGATAACGTAATATCTGTTCATTGCTAGCCCTAGCATTATCTGTATCGCCACAAGGGCTGGGGTTCATAGCGGCAATTAGCTGAAAACGACTAGCAAAAGTCAGTTTGGCTGCAGCGCGAGAAATGCTGACTTCACCTGTTTCCATGGGTTCACGTAGACAGTCGAGCACTTTACGAGGAAATTCAGCCACTTCATCGAGAAACAATACACCTCGATGGGCGAGAGATATCTCCCCAGGTTTAGGTTGTGCACCGCCCCCGACTAATGAAATTGCCGAGCAAGTATGATGTGGACTCCGAAACGGTCGATGGTAGAAATGGTGAGGCTTAATATTCTGTCCAGCAACAGAATGAATGGCAGCGACCTCTAAGGCTTCATGATAATCGAGTTGCGGCAATAGTTTCATCATGCGGCTAGCTAGCATGGTTTTACCTGTTCCGGGAGGCCCAAGCATTAGCAAGTTATGGTTACCTGCTGCGGCTATCTCTAAAGCTTGTTTAGCTTGATGTTGACCAATAACCTCACTCATACACGATTGCCGGGCTGTATCATTTGGTTGTAACCACTCTAAACTTGGATCAATGCTTGGAAGGCTAGACTGACCATGTAAATATGCAGCTAAAGATTGTAGGTGCGTGGCAAACCGAACTTGCTCAAAGCCGACTAATTCAGCATCTTCTCGGTTTTCAGTAGGCAATACTAAAATACTATTTTGCTTGCTGGCATCAACTATAACCGGCAGTAACCCTTGGCAGAATCGAATTTGTCCTGAAAGTGCCAGCTCACCAACAAACTCATGGTGTTTAATTGAATCGAGTGGAATTTGTTTTGAAGCTGCAAGGATCCCTATGGCGATAGGGAGGTCGTATCGCCCACCTTGTTTGGGTAAATCTGCAGGGGCAAGGTTTACAGTAATGCGGCGCATCGGAAACTCAAAACCCGCGTTGATGAGAGCACTACGAACTCTTTCTTTGGCTTCCTTGACTGAAGCCTCGGGTAATCCAACTAAATTAAATGCGGGTAATCCGTTGCTTAAATGCACTTCAACTTGTACCGATGGAGCTTCGACGCCACGGCTGGCACGGGTCGCTACGCAGGCGATGGGCATAAACAAATCCTTTTGTTTTATGTATTGATTTTAGTTTAGCTAAAGTTTGGTGGTTTGCTCAGGTGTCAGCAAGGTTGGATTTTGTCTAACAGTTTTTATTATCAAGCTGTGCTTGATGAACCTCATAGGATTTCATCCTACATTACCGCTAATCAAACTTTGTTTGATATTAACGTCGTCAGGTTAAGCCTGACAAATGTCGTGAGCTTCGAGCTCACACACGGGCAAAAGGGGCCTAGTCAGAACCATCATCCATGATAGCTCTACGGTATTTTTGTCTACTCACCCGGCAACTTCGATGGGAAAATATTGCTCTCTATATGGTTTTTAATAAGCTTAGCACTCTAAGCGTAACTATTAATCCAAACCATTCCACCTTTCTAACTTGCTTCTGAAGTGTCTGCACATGTGCTGCAGTAGACCGTTGGAACCACGGATGTCGAAAGATGCATTAAATGCTGCCTAAGAATTGGTGACACAAAGGTTCACAGCTTTAGCTTTAAAGCATGCAACAGTTTCAACCCCAGACCCAATTAATCCACAACAATCAAATCACCTAAAGGGAATCGTTAACGGCTTTCTTCTTTAGCTTCAAAGACCAAGGTGGTACGAAACTCAACGCCATTATCATGTGGCTCATAACTCCAGCCCATGCGTTCGCAGATCCTTTCGACGATGACTAAGCCAACACCATAACCGGCATTGTAAGTTTCATTGCCGTCATGACGATTGGTGATGGTTAGCGTATGTTGCTCAACCTTAATCGCAATATCGCCGATACTATAGCTAAAGGCATTTTTGATAACATTGTTGAGTACTATGGCAATAAAGCTTGATGGGGCATGTACGGTAGCGGCATCGTCAACGCTTAAGTGATAGCTGCTACCTTGACGGGCGAAAAGTACCGCCATTTCAGTTAACTGTTTTTGTAATGCTTCTGCTAAATCAACATCGGCAAAATAGCGCGGGCTGATGGACTCTTTACCTAGTAGTAAAAAGGTTTCCGTAAGAACCTGCATTTCATCGCTGGCTTGCTGTAAACGCTTAACAGCATTGACGGCCACAGGATGTTGATCAGGGATCTTTGCCAGCAGTTCAGCTGAGCCTTTTACCACGGTTATCGGCGTTCTCAATTCATGGGAGGCAAAGTGGCTAAACTCCTTCTCGCGTTGAAAAAAACCATTAATGTCATTTTTACTATCCAGCAAAGTCTGCTCAATATTTCGGGTTTCGACAAACTTAGTGTCTACGTCAAAAGGCGGATCATCTGGCGACATCTGAGCAATTTTTTGTTCAATAATCGTCAGTGGCTTTGATAGTGTGCGAATAAAATACAGACTGTATATTGTCATCAATAGACCAATTAACAGACCTAGAATCAAAATGTAGTCGTGTAGGTGCTCTTCATATTCATCAAGGTAGTCATCGGCGTCGTCTTGAAACACAACATACATTAAGCCCTTGCCGGATGGATGAGTGCTTACAATAAAGTGTTTGTCCTCTTCACCTCTGAGTTCCTCATATACACCTGGAGAAGTATAAGCATTGAGCCAGTGTGGAATGTTTTGTTCGCTCCAATAAGTTTTAAACTCATTGGTATTAGGTAATACCGTTTTATCGCCATAAACTTTATAGTCTTGGTTATAACGATATACCTCTGTATCCAGCCAATGATTAAGGCTGATTTTTTCGATTTGGTTTTCAGCGATGTAAATCAAAGACCAGAACAGGCTGAACATGGCAAACGTCATCAACCCGAAACTCCAACGGATTTTTCGGTAGATGCTTGGAAAGTGCTTATGCTTTGAGTCGGTAACCTTGTCCATGAATTGTCTCTAGTCGTGAATCTTCGAAGCCTTTGTTTAGCGCTGTACGTAAACTATAAATGTGGCTACGTAATGCATCACTCGGTGGTGACTCATCTCCCCACACTGCATCAGTGACATCTTGCCGGCTAACAATGCTAGGAGCCCGCTTTATCAGGACTTTTAATATCTTGAGTTGGATACGGCTGAGCTTGATAGGTTGTTCTGCTCGAGTCACGATACCAGTTTGAGTATTAATATTAATGTCGGCAAAAGTGAGTACCCCGACATCCTGTCTTGGACCACGATTACTTAATGCATGTAATCTGAGGCTTAACTCCTCCATTGCAAACGGTTTGAGTAGGTAATCATCTCCACCTGCTTTAAAGGCTGCCACTTTGTCTTCAAGGCTATCTTTGGCAGTTAAAAACAATATAGGCGTATTGCAGTATAGATCTTCTCGTAGCTTACGTACCGCACTGATGCCATCAAGTTTAGGCATCATGATATCCATAATAATCACATCGTAACTATTTTCAGACAAAAGCTTGATTGCGGCTTCACCGTGATAAGCGCAATCAATGACCATGCCTTCAAGTTCCAAATAGTCGGCGATTGTTTCGGCTAGGTTGTGACTGTCATCAACAATTAAAACTTTCATAGATTATTTTATCTTTCTTCACGATCGCTTCACGGTCATAGATTTAACATACAGCCAAATTTGATAATCATCTTACAAAATAAGGGTATTTAGATGAAAAAAATAGCTTTAGTTTCAACACTTGCTCTGATTTTAACTGCTTGTGGCGGTGGAAGCGATAGTTCTTCTGATAATGGTAACAACGGTAATGGCGGCGACAATGGTAACGGTGGTGCAGTAACCGCGCCAACTGCTGTGAAAGGCGCTATTGAGTCTATTAGTGAGAACAAAAAGACAATTGTTGTAAACGGCTATAGCTATGATGTTGCCGGTGTTTCATACGGTGACGTAGAACTGGATAGCAATGCTCTGCAGCCTAATATGATGGTGCAAATCGGCAGCGCACAAAAAGCTGCAGTACAGGTTCAACTTGAGCCGACTATCACTGGTAAAGTGACTAAGATAGATCGTAATGCAGATACCTTCGATATTAACGGTATGACGTTAAGTTATAAGTTATCTGACGAAATCAACCAGTGTGACTGGGTTATGGTATCTTCATTGCCAACTGCTAATGCCGGTTATAAAGTACTGTCTGTTGTTAAGTTTGAAAACGATGAGCTAGTTAATCATTACGAAGTTGAAGGTCCAATATCGAGTATTAATGCGACTAACGAAACCTTTAAATTAGGTGCTGGTATTACCGTTGTTTATACTGGAGCTAAAATTGAAGCGCCTATGAATGGTCTTGAAAAGGGACAGTGGGTTGAAGTAGAAGGCTCTCTAGGTAATGGTCAGTTTAATGCTACTAGCGTGGAAGTTGAGGACTATAACGACCTAGCTAACGATACTGAAGTTGAAGGTATCGTGACTTGGGTTAATCCGGAGCAAACAGCATTTGAGCTTAACTACCAAGGTCGTTTTGTTGTCAATGCGCAAACTAAGTTTGAAGAGGGTATTAAGTCAGATCTAAAGCAAGGTGCTTTAGTTGAAGTGACGTCTGTTAAGCAAGGTACTAAACAAGTCGCTACTGAAGTTGAATTTGATGATGACAATTCAACAGGTGATGACAACGATAACGCTGGTAATTGGGAAGAATTTGAACAAGAAGGTCAATCTTCTTTATTTGACTTCAATTCACAAAGTTTTGTGATTAATGGTGTCCAAGTCTTTGTCGATGCTCAGACTGCATTTGAAGATGGGATTGAGCGTGACACGATTCACCTAAAGCATATTGAAGTAGAAGGTGTAGTGATCAACGGTCAGAACATCGCACGTGAAATTGAAGCAGACAACGACTAATCTTTTAGTTACTTCCGCTTGTGTTTGAAATGTAAAAAGTCCTGTAGGTTAGCTTGGAGTTGATACTGGGTTAACCAATGAAAATGCCTTCTTATTATAGAAGGCATTTTTGTATCTGCCGTATACGGCTCTTTATACCTCTATAATAGTGAGTGCTCTGATGTAGTGAATACGGAACAATCACAGGCGTTTTATAGAGAGTGGTCGTGACATCTTATGAGCTTCGCTTAAGATATTCTCCAGAACATCCAATTCATGCTTATATAAAGAGAATACTGCTCGATAGCTATAGATATATAGTTAGTATAAGTGGCTTTTATAAGTGCCTATATAAGCTTTGGCAGGTTGCAGCTTATTATAGAGGTCTTTAGCTGCGCTCTTTATATAGTTCTAGTGAGCATCGATTATCCTCAAAACTAAATTAAAACGGACGTTATCTTTACTTAACAGTTAGTCTTGCTCCTAGAGTGAACCTTAAGGGCTGCTGAATTGGCTAATATCAGCACCAAAATGAACAAGTCTGTGGATAACCTGTCTGTTAGCTGTAACTAATAAAGGTATAAAAAATAAATGTATTTTTCTTTCAAAAAGCGCTTGCGCTCAGATCAAAACTCCCTATAATGCGCATCCACTGACACGGCACAGCAGGCCGACTACCCAGCGTAAACGCTAGATAGAACGGGACTTACAGCGGTGTTAGAGAGATTAACTTCTACGGGAATTAACCTCAGGTGACAATCGCTTTAAGAGCTTCGGGTTTTGCTTCTTTTCACGAGAGTGATTAAGAAATCATCGCTTGAAA
>NZ_JALNTW010000011.1 GCF_023161665.1 Shewanella sp. 1CM18E | reverse complement strand
AGTGAAACGCAATATCGCCGATGGTAGTGTGGGGTCTCCCCATGTGAGAGTAGGTCATTTCCAGGCGCCAAATACGAAAAAGCCCTAGCAAACAATGCTAGGGCTTTTTTCGTATATGCGCTGACCAAAATTGTTCCAGACAATTTAAGGCACTTCCTATATCCATATAGGTCGCGCGAAAAAAACGACTCCCTACGTCGACCCGCCGCTGAGCTTGGCCAGAAACAGGGTCCATGCGTTTCTGGCATTTGGTACTTCCGTGTGCCTCGCCTCCAGCTTCGAAAGCAAGCTTCTTCGTGTTTGTTCACTCTTCACTTAAAGCTGAGGGCCTGAATACTGCGTATTCAAAGCGCATCACTTCCACCCATGTGTTCGCTGCGCGAACTACGAGAGTCGATTGTTTCCCGCAGCCAAACGTAAAAAGCCCGCTTTTGTGGCGGGCTTTTTAAATCTGTAATTTGTAATCGTTGAAACTAACTAAGGATTTTGTCTAAGATAGCTTTATTCGCTTCTGGAAATTCATATTGAGTAAGTTGTTCTCTCTCTACCCAGCTGACTTGCTGGCCTTCCATACCGTGCGCAGTACCGCTAAAGTTTTCTACCCAGTGAATATCGAGAAATACTTTTTTATCGCCGTAATCGTGATGAATTTCCATCATTGGCTCGGTATTGACCACATCTAAGTTAACCTCTTCTTTAAGCTCTCTAATTAACGCTTCAGAAGTTGTTTCACCTTGCTCTACCTTGCCACCGGGAAATTCCCATTTGCCGCCTTGATGAAGTTCTTGTGGGCGCTTAGCTAAAAGAATTTTATTACCTTCTTTAATTACGCCAACAGCAACATGAACTAGTTTAGTCATTGGTATTTTCCATCATCTGACGGCTCGCCTACGAAAAACTCTGCTTCATCGTATCCCAACTGATCTAGTAACTCAGGATCAAATTGCGGTTTAACAGGAATTGCATGCTTTTCAGAAGCCCAATCTCCAAGATCGATGAGTTTACAGCGATCACTACAAAAAGGCTTAAATTTAGATTCAGCATTCCATTCAACTGGTTGCTGACAGGTTGGGCATTTTACTGATAAAGACATAATAAACCTCGCCAGTTATAAACCTGACGTTTGAAAGTGTATAAGATAATTTTAAAGGCTTAGCTGCAGGTTGCCAACTCGAATTCAATAGCTTGGTCGGAATGCTTCTGCTCATCAAAACGCACAAAATGGATAGCGTAGCGATTTCTATGTCCACTAATTGTTGGATAGCAACCTTGCTCTGCAGTGAGTTTTACTCTAATTAATGATAATGCTTGTTCACTAGTTCCTTGATAGAAACCGCCATTGGCATGCTTGCTTTGGTAGCTAGTTGTTTGCCTGGTTAACTCAAGCAGTAGGTTGATGGGGGCTAATAGACTTGCAAACTGACTCATCCAATCTTGGTATTCTTCTTGGCGAACATGCCAAGGTTTGGCAAGCCAGTAATGAAGTTGTGGTAAGTCAAAATTACAGCTTGCTCCTGGCATATTAAATCTTTGTCTTAATGCAGTGAGAAAGCGATTTTGTTTTAATTCATGCCCTGGTCGCTGCGCAACTTGTAATATGTCTCTTGCAGCACTTAATCTGGATATATACATAGCCACTTGCTCGTCATCAATTAATGGCAGAGATTGCCACTTTGAGAGCGCAAATAGTTGTCTGTCGACATCTTTTAGTACTTCACCACGATAATCGCATCGCTCGGTGAGCTCACATAACGAAAAGAGCGGATCGAAGCACCTATGTTGGTGGTCATGATCTAAGTTAGCCTGCAATTGCTGCGCTAAATACTCTAGGCGCAAGTAACTACGGATTTTTTCGTTTAATGGCTGTTCATAGATCAAATTTGTCATGGCGTTATTTAGGAATTATTAGCTAAATTCAAATAAAGGTTATGCAGTGCTTGTACCTTGCACTTTAACGCCGATATCTCTCCCTGGTTGTCTATGACATCATCAGCTTTTGACAGTTTTTCAGCTCTTGAAGCTTGGCTGCCTATTATATTTTTTACCTGTTGAGCGGTAACAGCATCTCTATCGACCGTTCTTTGTTGTTGTAACTCAGGTGAAATATCCACCAAAAGAGTACGATCTACTAAGCTATCTAACCCGTTCTCAAATAGCAAGGGGACAACCATAATTACATAGTCAGATTGCGCCTCTTTACATTGTTGCAGCATAGTCTCTCTGATCAGCGGGTGTAACAGGTTATTCAGCCAAAGGCGTTCAGAATCATCTTCAAAAATGATCTCTCTTAATGTTGAGCGATCTAGGTTGCCATCAGCTAGCAAGATTTGGGGGCCAAAATGCGCAATTATGCTATTTAAGCCGTTAGAGTTTGGTTGCACAACTTCTCTGGCAACAATATCTGCATCGACCAATGCTATGCCTAAGTCGGCAAAAATATTAGCAACAGTTGTTTTGCCACTGCCGATGCCACCGGTGAGCCCAATGATATAACTGGCCATATGCTATTTTATCTCTTGTTATAAAGTGGATAGGTACCAATTTGTTATAGACTCACCCCAAATCATAGCAATCCAACCTGCTGCTGCGATATAAGGACCAAACGGAATAGGATTACCTTGGTTTAGCTTTTTGAAGACGATAAGTGCGATGCCTACAACTGCACCGACAAGTGATGATAGTAATATAACAAGCGGTAATACTTGCCAACCAAACCATGCACCAAAAACGGCTAATAACTTAAAGTCGCCGTAGCCCATGCCATCTTTACCAGTGAGTAGTTTAAATACCCAAAATACGCTCCATAGACTTAAGTAACCGGCTGCGGCACCGATTAACGCATCTGTAGTGCTGGCAAAAGTAGCATCTAGGTTTACGATGAGCCCAAGCCACAATAGAGGCAGTGTGATTTGATCTGGTAGAAGCATCTCATCCAAATCAATTCCTGTAAGTGCAATAAGGCAAAAAGTAAGTACGCTTGTTAATACAAACTCAAGACTAGGACCATAATGCCAAGCTAAGAACGCTATTAAAGAACCAGTGATTAACTCCACTATTGGATAGCGTGCGGAAATCGGATTGCTGCATGCGGCACATTTGCCTTTAAGCATTAACCAGCCGAGGATCGGTAGGTTATGAATAGGCTTAATATAGGTTTTGCATTTAGGACAAGCAGAACCTGGGATCACGAGGTTGTACTTTTCGGGAAAGGCGTCAATAGGTGCTTCTAGCTGTTTTTTGTTTGCATCGAAAACTGCTTGCTTATATTCACTTAAGTAGTGATTACACTCTTGTTGCCAGTCTCGTTTCATCATTACTGGCATACGATGAATGACTACATTTAAGAAGCTACCGATTACAGCGGCAAATACAAAGCTTAACGAGAGAAAAAGCCAAGGAAGCTGGCTAAAAACAGAAATTAGTTCAGTCATTATTTTTCTTTTAATCTAACAGCTACCTAGATAGCAGGTGGTGAATACTGATGTATTAAATAATACTTTTATCCTACTACATTACCCATTTCGAAAATAGGCAGGTACATACCAACAATCAAGCCACCAACAACGGTTCCGATTACAACCATCATAATAGGTTCGATCAGGCTAGATAGGCCATCAACGGCGTCATCAACTTGCATTTCATAAATATTAGCGACTTTATTGAGCATATTATCTAGTGAGCCTGACTCTTCACCAATCATAACCATTTGAATTAACATATCAGGAAATAGCCCCGTGGTGCGCATAGCAACATTCATTTGCATACCTGACATCACTTCGGTGCGAATTTTTAAAATCGCTTTTTTATAAACGGCGTTGCCAGAGGCGCCTGCTGCAGACTCTAAACCATCAATTAAAGGTACGCCGGCTGCAAATGTCGTAGCAAGGGTACGGGCAAATCGTGCCATGGCTCCTTTGTGTAATATATCGCCGATAGCGGGTATTTTTAAAACGAATTCATCGACCCTATCTCGAAATAATTGGGAATTACGATGAGCTCTCTTAAAGCCCCAAATACCAGCAATTATCGCTATTACAAAGATATACCAAGAAGCTTGTAGCCAGCGGGATATACCAATAATGAATTGAGTAAATGCAGGTAACTCAGCACCAAAGCCATTAAAGATATCTTCAAATTGCGGTACAACAAATAAAAGCAGTAGTGCTGTAACTAAAATTGCGACGACCACAACTGCAGCAGGATAGAACATAGCTTTTTTGATTTTGGATTTTAGTGCTTCTGTCTTTTCACGGTAGGTTGCAATTCTATCAAAGACTTGATCAAGTGAACCGGAATGCTCACCCGCGCCAACTAAATCAACATAGAGGTCATCAAAATACAGTCTGTGAGGCCTTAAAGCTTCCGACAATGGGATACCCGATTGAACATCGTTGACAATAGTTGCTAGCAATTCCCTCATTTTTGGCTTTTCATGGCCTTTACCCAAAAGCTCTAAGGTTGTTACGATAGGGACACCAGCGGCTAGCATAGTCGCTATTTGACGAGTAACCATGGCAATATCCATGGGTTTGATTTTTTTTTCTGATTTAAATAGCGGCGGGGACTTTTTACGAACACCTTTAGGAATAACGCCTTGAGCTTTTAACTGTGCTCTAATTTCCGCACTAGATACACCACGCAACTCCCCCGATGTTTTACCACCATCTCGATTGGTACCGTTCCACGTATAAGTAACAACTTTTGGCTGGCTTTTCTGGGCTTTTTTTCGTTCTCTTGATTGTTTTGACGTTTTAGTTGCGATTGCCATAGTGGGCCTTGTAGTTGATTACTTGTAGTAGTGCCTTGTCTTGTCGCTTTTTTTGTCATCCTAGAGATAAAGCATAGCTATTTTTAGCTCAATCAGAAGCTTGTTACACGGTTAACTTCGGCAATGCTAGTGACTCCTTGAATCACTTTTAAAAGTCCAGAATCTCTGAGATCTCGCATTCCTTGCAATTTAGCCTGCTTAAGAATTTGTAATGAATTACCACCTTCCATGATAGTGCGAGCAATCTCATCAGACATTTTCATTACTTCATAAATACCTACACGGCCTTTATAGCCGCCAGAGCATAGGTCACACCCGACTGGTTTATGAGGTGTTATTCCGCTATCAACTTGTTGTTGAGTAAAGCCTAGCTTCAGTAATGCTTCTGCTGGGATCTGTTCCGGCTCTTTACAGTTGTTACATAAGCGACGTGATAAACGCTGGGCGATAATCAGGTTTACTGAGCTGGCAATGTTATAACCTGGCACACCCATGTTGATAAGACGGGTTAATGTTTCTGCTGCGGAGTTGGTGTGTAGAGTTGATAAAACTAAGTGGCCAGTTTGCGCAGCTTTGATAGCAATTTCTGCGGTTTCTAAATCTCGGATCTCACCGACCATTACCACATCTGGATCTTGACGTAGAAATGAGCGTAGCGCGGAAGCAAAGGTTAGCCCAGCTTTTAAATTAATATGAACTTGGTTTACACCTTCAAGGTTAATTTCGACCGGATCTTCTGCAGTAGAAATATTACGTTCTTCGGTATTGAGAATATTAAGTCCAGTATAGAGTGAGACAGTTTTCCCCGAACCAGTAGGCCCAGTTACTAATATCATGCCTTGTGGCTTTTGCAGCATTTCTTCATATAACAAACGCTGGTCATCCTCATAGCCCAGTTTTTCAATACCAAGCTGTGCAGATGAGGAGTCTAGAATACGCATTACAATTTTCTCGCCCCAGATAGTGGGCAAGGTACTAACACGAAAATCGATAGACTTGTTGCGTGACAGCTTCATCTTAATGCGGCCATCTTGCGGTACACGTCTCTCGGCAATATCAAGTTTTGACATCACCTTTAGGCGAGCGGAAATACGGCCTGATAAGTTGACAGGGGGCTCCGAAACTTCGTGTAAAATGCCATCGATACGAAAACGAATACGGTAGCGCTTTTCATAGGGTTCAAAGTGTAAATCTGACGCGCCTTTACGAATGGCATCGGTAAGAATTTTGTTGATGTATATAACGATAGGGGCGTCATCTTTACCGCTACCATCTTGTTCTTCATCGCGCTTGTCTGTATCTGTAACTTCTATGCCAGCTAATGACTCTTCATCAATACCATCTAGGTCAAGGGCGCTAATATCTTCTTCTAGTACAGTTTCTAATACTTTGATGAGTTTATCTTCTTCCACTAGAATTGCTTCAGTGTGCAAACCTGCACTGAACTGAAAATCTTCTAAAGCAGCGATATTGGTTGGATCTGATGTGGCTATGAAAAGGCGGTTTCCACGTTTAAATAGTGGTAAGCATTTATGCTTTTCAATCAGTTTTTTATTTAGGAATTTTTCGGGAATAGAGCAGATATCAAATTCGTTTAAATCTAGCAGTGGTGTGCCATATTCTTGGTAACAAAGTTCTGTAATTGTCTTAGCCGAAATAATGTTTTCCGCTACCAGAGTCGATACAAGACTCTGATAGCGTTTTTTTGACTGACTAATAGCCGTTTTTAACTGCTCCTCATTCAGAAGGCCTTTTCTTATAAATAGGTTCGATAGACCTAAATTTAGGCTAGTAGTCGGCATTTACTGTTCTTAGCAAAGTGTAGTATCAGAACAGGTTGGTGCCCAAGTTAGACGGTTGTTAGCGGCGGTTGGGGTAATAGTATATGTTTCTGCATTTAGAGAACCTGCGGCCGTTGCTGTAGCAACAATAGCTGCTGTAGTTTCTGTTAGTGTTACAGATGCAACGTATGTTGATGAGCCCGCAGCTGCTTCTCCTACCTCTGCGATAGTATCACATGCAGTAAGCGAATTATTCTCAGCAAAACAAACATCTACAGCTGTTTTTAGACCTGATACTGCTTGTTTAACCTCTGAAAAACTAGCCTTTTTAGTATATTGTTGATAAGCAGGCAGTGCAATCGCTGCCAGAATACCGATAATCGCCACTACGATCATTAATTCAATCAGGGTGAAACCCTTGGCGTTTTTCATGTTTTTCATCTTATTTTGCATGTCTATCTCCATTAGAAAGATGTTTGAATTGTGATTAAATCTATAGTGGCTAACCTAAAAATCAGAGTTCGTATCTGGTTATGAACGTGCTGGCTTGAATTGGGTTAGTACTTCATAAAATCATCATTCGTTAAATGTGTGCGTCAACCCTGCTGAGTGCTCCTGCGTTAGCGTGTCGCAATATCCAAACTTGCCTTTGATGTGTACAAAGTAAATTGTTCACCCAAAAGCATGGCGACGAGGCATCCGTTTATCCCTTTAGTTAACCCTAACCTAGGTTAAAAATTAACTGCAGGAGTTATCATTTAAAAACGATGAAAAGAGAGTCTTTTATCAACAAAGGACATAAGATTGTTCATCCCGTGTTTTAGCTATTTAGCTGCTAAAAAGTCCAATTGCTGCTTAATTAGACTGTGCCATTAATCGTTTCTAATTGTTCTAACCGAGTCTGCACATCGGTATACCTGCAAGTTAGTACAAAGCTTGGTAAAATGGAATAGCGAAATGTAATTATTGCGTTATTTTACTGTAAGTTTGGTTGTTTTTTGGTTTTGCAGTGGTTTTTTGGGTGTCAGCTAATTGTTGGTGGTGTTTTTCTGACGAATGTTAACAAAGTGTCAATTTTTTGATGGCAGTTTTTAGCGGGAACAAGTGCGGAATAAAAGTGAGGGAATGATACCTATTAGAGAAGAGTTTAATATAACGCTGTCGTAGATTGTGCTTAGCTCTACTGGCACTAAAATTAACGAAAGTCGACAGGTTTAAAGGCTCAGCTTAAAGTCTTTAAACCTGAAGTTAGTAGCAGGTCAATGCATCGTGTTAGTGATTTGCACTATCAAATAAAAATAGGCTTACTTTAGTCGTAGCGACAGATCTAGCGCTCTAACGTGTTTTGTTAATGCGCCAACAGAGATGTAATCAACCCCTGTTTTGGCAAAGTTGGCGATAGTATCTATAGTTACATCGCCAGACACTTCAAGCTTTACACCTTGGCCATTAGCTTTATAGCGATTATTGAGCTCTACCGCCTCTAGCATCATGGTCACATCAAAGTTATCTAGCATTACAATGTCAGATTGTGCATCAAGTGCTTGAGTAAGTTCGTTAATACTCTCTACTTCGACTTCAACTGGTTTATCTGCATGAAGCTTTCTTGCCGCTTGAATTGCTTTATCGATACCACCACAAGCCATGATGTGGTTTTCTTTAATTAAGAAAGCGTCGAATAGGCCGATACGATGGTTTTGACCACCACCGCAAGTTACCGCGTATTTTTGTGCTGTGCGCAATCCTGGGATGGTTTTGCGGGTATCCAGTAAGCGGGTATGTGTGCCAGCGAGTTTGTCGACATAGAGTTTAGTTAAGGTTGCTACACCAGATAAGGTTTGAATGAAGTTCATCGCGGTGCGCTCGCCTGTCAAAATGGCGCGGGCAGGCCCTTCAAGCTCGCACAATAGCTGATTTGGCACTACCAGATCACCATCGTCAACATGCCAATGCAGCGCGACTTCACCGCCCAGTTGATTGAATACTTGTTCGGCCCATGCTTTACCGCAAAACACACCTTCTTCGCGAGTGATTAAATTAGCTTGTGCAATTTTTTCTGCAGGAATAAGTTGCGCAGTAATATCTGCATCGCATCGTAGAACTGAAGGTTGGCTTGTATGGCTTTGTTGATGGCCTAAGTCTTCATCTAGAGCAGCTTTAACTGAAAGTCGGATATCATTTTCAAGCATGGTGGTTGTCCTTACTGGCTTATAACCGTTGTATATATTGAGCACGCTTTAATAGTGGTTTTAATCTTAACATAAAGTTTTGCAAACAAAGCTAGCATTATTGTGGCTTATCGCTTGGAATTATTGATGTTATTGGCCTAATAAAACTAAAAAGCCTAACTATATTCATGGGGTTAAAACTGCTAAAGTTATTTCAATATTTTGTTCGAGGATCTTTCTGTTGGCACTGAATTTATTCAATGGCTGGGTGAAACAGGCACGATTTTGCTTATCTCCACACTTTAATCAAAGGCCGGACAAAGAAGTTAGCTTGCTGGTTATTCATAATATAAGTTTACCTGCGGGATGTTTTGGTTTGCCTTATATAGATCAGTTATTTCAAGGCTGCTTAGATGTTGAAGCTGATGAAAGCTTTAAAGACCTGCAAGGGCTTGAGGTTTCTGCGCACTTTTTGATTAGGCGTGACGGCGAGTTAGTGCAATATGTATCTTGTAATGAGAGAGCTTGGCATGCTGGTGTGTCTGATTTTGATGGGCGTATAGGCTGTAATGATTTTGCAATAGGTATTGAACTTGAGGGCACAGATCTTGTGGCCTATTCAGATTTACAGTACGCCAAGTTAATTGAGCTGACTAAGAGTTTAATGACCAGCTACCCTGATATTACGTTAGAGAGAATAACAGGTCATAGCGATATCGCACCGGGCAGAAAAACTGACCCAGGTGACAGTTTTGATTGGCAACGCTTTAAGACTGCGTTGTAGGTTAGGGCTAAGCTAGACCTAAAATAGGGCTAATTTAACTCGTTAACATTGAAGGTGAATATTATGGCTTTGTTTGCGTTGTTAATCGCAATCTTGGTTGAGCGGTTACGTTTATTGCCAAGTTCGTGGCAATTTGATGCGTTGCTATCTAGATATTACAAGACACTGACTGAAGACAAACAGCCGTCGTTAGCTACTATGACGTTAGCTGCAGTCATCCCCGCAGCTATTGTCTATCTACTAACTTGGCTTTTATCTGGCATGTTATGGGGCGCACTAAGCGTGGCATTGTGGGTCATTATTGCGGTGTTATGTTTTAGTCACAACCCGCAAAGACAAGCATTTAAGCGCTACATTCAAGCGGCCTGCCGCGGTGATTCCCAAGCCTGCTTTAATTATGCAAATGAATTAGACCCTAGCCAAAACTTAGCTACTGTGTCTGAAAAGCAGTTAGGAACTCAAGTAGGCCAAAGCGTTGCTTGGATTAATTACCGCTATTATGGCGCTATTGCACTTTACTTAATTATCTTAGGGCCAGTCGGTGCTGTGCTGTATTGTACGGTGCGCTTTTATAGCGAACAAAGCCGCAATGCAGAGATTGAATTACCTTTAGTCGATAACTTATTGTTTGTGCTTGATTGGTTACCTAGCCGAGTGTTCTCATTTGGTTATGTATTAAGTGGTCATTTTAGTAAGGCTATTTCCACTTGGCTTACACAAGTTTTGGACCCAAAACGTAGCGCTAGAGACATTATTACTCAGGTTGCATTAGCAGCTGAAACTTTACCAGAGTCATCTTCTGCTCCGGTCTGTTTGCAATCAACGATTGCATTACTTCAGCTGAGTAAACGTAATTTCATTTTGTTAATAACAGTGTTGTCATTAATGACCATCTTCGGAGTGGTCAATTAATCAGCATTTAAACTTGTGGTTAGCTAAAAATTAGTCAGTCCTAAATTTGATTTTAATAAACTAATTAGGCTGATTTATATACGGCTCTGTACTTTGCTACGAGCCGTATTAACACTTAAAACTCTTATCCATTTACCAAAAATCTCTCCATGTTTAATTGCTTATAATAATTATTATCAACGCGCGCCTTAAAAAAATTGGCACATTGGTCTGACCCCATAATGACGAAAATCAGCTATGCTCACACATCGCGCATAGTTTTGATGTAGATCACTAACTGGACATTCAAAGTGTGATTTGATAAAGTGCGCTCAGTCAATTAAATTGGTAAGACCAATTTACAATAGGAGCTGAGGCCCATATGGCTTATAGCAAAATAAACCAGCCAAAAATATCCGATGTCATCATGGGACAGTTGGAGCAGATGATCTTAGAGGGCAGTATTCAGCCTGGTCAAAAGCTACCACCTGAACGTGAACTGGCATTGCAGTTTGAAGTTTCACGCCCTTCTTTGCGTGAAGCGATTCAAAAGCTTGAAGCAAAGGGCTTGTTAATGCGTCGTCAAGGCGGCGGAACCTATGTAAAAGAGCAGCTTTGGCAAAGTCTTGCCGATCCAATTGTTGAACTTATGCATTCAGATTCAGAAAGTCAGTATGACTTACTGGAGTTTCGTCATGCCACTGAAGGCATGATGGCTTACTTTGCGGCACTTCGTGGTAACGACGCTGATATGCAAAATATCAAGCGTACGATTTTAGAAGTTGAATCAGCTAAATCTATCGAAGAGCAAGCAAATGCGATCGTGCGTTTTTATCGCGCGGTAGCAGAAGCATCACACAATGTAGCTATGCTGCATCTCGTATTGAGTTTATCCCCTGTGCTGCATAAAAACGTGGCACAAAACTTAGAGCTTTTAAGCCGACGCGAAGAAGCCTCTACCACGGCAAATGATCATAGACGAGCACTGCTTGCAGCGATTGTTCGCCGAGACCCTGAAGCAGCACGCGAAGCCTCCAATGAACACTTAAGTTACATTGAAGAGGTGATGCTATCTGTAAGGGAAGAAGACAGTAGACTGCAGCGTAGCCTGCGTCGATTAAAGAGTGGTGTATAAGCTAGCTTAATAAAAGTAGCAGCTTATACCCTAACTAAATTTCAATGGTTAAATACACTAAGAACTGCCTGTAGTTACTTAGGTATTACGTATAGGAAAGGACTGCAAAATGTCTGAACATATGCTAAACGACATCGATCCACTAGAAACTAACGAGTGGTTGTCAGCTCTAGAATCAGTTGTACGCGAAGAAGGCGTTGAGCGCGCTCAATACCTACTTGAACAAGTACTCGATAAGGCCCGTTTAGACGGTGTTGATATGCCTACGGGTATCACGACCAACTATATCAATACGATCCCTACGAGCCAAGAGCCTGCATATCCTGGTAATACAACGGTAGAGCGTCGTCTACGTTCGATCATTCGTTGGAATGCGATCATGATCGTGCTACGCGCATCTAAGAAAGATTTAGATCTTGGTGGCCACATGGCTTCTTACCAATCTGCGGCATCGTTTTATGAAATGTGTTTTAACCATTTCTTCCGTGCGCCAAACGAAGTTGATGGCGGCGATTTGGTTTATTACCAAGGTCATATCTCTCCGGGTATCTACTCTCGCGCATTCTTGGAAGGTCGCTTAACTGCTGAGCAGTTAGACAACTTCCGTCAAGAAGTAGACGGTAAAGGTATTCCTTCATACCCGCACCCTAAACTAATGCCTGAGTTCTGGCAGTTCCCTACAGTATCTATGGGTCTAGGCCCAATGTCTGCAATTTACCAAGCACGTTTCCTTAAGTACTTGGAAGGCCGCGGCTTGAAAGATACTTCAGCGCAGCGTGTATATGCATTCTTAGGTGATGGCGAGATGGACGAGCCAGAATCACGTGGTGCTATCTCTTTCGCTTCGCGTGAAAAGCTAGACAACCTATGCTTCCTAATCAACTGTAACTTACAGCGCCTAGATGGCCCAGTTATGGGTAACGGTAAGATTATTCAAGAGCTTGAAGGTCTGTTTAAAGGTGCTGGCTGGAACGTAGTTAAAGTGATTTGGGGTAACAACTGGGACTCATTAATCGCTAAAGACACGACAGGTAAGCTGCTACAGCTGATGAACGAAACAATCGACGGTGATTACCAGACATTTAAGTCAAAAGATGGCGCTTATGTACGTGAGCACTTCTTTGGTAAGTACCCAGAAACTGCAGCCCTTGTATCAGACATGACAGATGCAGAGATCTTCGCGCTTAAGCGTGGTGGTCATGACTCTTCTAAGTTATACGCTGCATTTAAAAACGCACAAGAAACCAAAGGCAAGCCAACGGTAATCTTAGCTAAAACAGTTAAAGGTTACGGCATGGGCGAAGCGGCTGAAGGCAAGAACATTGCTCACGGCGTGAAGAAAATGGACATGACCCACGTACTACAGTTACGTAACCGTCTTGGCCTAGAAGATTTACTAAGCGATGAAAAAGTATCTGAACTACCTTACCTAACGCTTGAAGAAGGTTCTGAAGAGTACAAGTACTTGCACGCTCGTCGTGATGCGTTGCATGGTTACACACCACAGCGTTTACCAAACTTCACCAAAGCACTAGAGCTTCCAGAAGTTGAAGAGTTCAGCTCTTTGCTTACCGAGCAAAAGCGTGAAATCTCAACCACAATGGCATTTGTGCGTACGCTGAACATCTTGCTAAAGAACAAAGGCATTGGTAAGAACATCGTTCCTATTATTGCTGACGAAGCACGTACTTTCGGTATGGAAGGCCTGTTCCGTCAAATCGGTATTTACAACCCGCATGGTCAGGAATACACACCTGAAGACCGCAGCGTTGTGTCTTACTATAAAGAAGCGACTTCTGGTCAAGTATTGCAAGAAGGTATCAACGAGCTAGGTGCTATGTCTTCATGGGTTGCTGCGGCAACGTCATACAGCACTAACGATCTACCGATGATCCCGTTCTACATCTACTACTCTATGTTTGGTTTCCAACGTGTTGGCGACATGGCGTGGATGGCTGGTGATCAGCAAGCACGTGGTTTCCTATTAGGTGCTACAGCAGGTCGTACAACGCTAAACGGTGAAGGTCTGCAGCACGAAGATGGTCACAGCCATGTTCAAGCGAATACGATTCCAAACTGTATCTCTTATGACCCAACATTCGCATACGAATTAGCGGTAATCATGCAAGACGGTATCCGCCGCATGTATGGCGAGCAAGAGAACGTGTTCTATTACTTGACGCTAATGAACGAAAACTACGCAATGCCTGCAATGCCAGAAGGCGCTGAGGAAGGTATTCGTAAAGGTATCTACAAGCTTGAGTCGTACACAGGTAGCAACAAGGTTCAGTTAATGAGCTCGGGTACTATCATGAACGAAGTACGTAAAGCTGCTCAAATTCTAAGTGAAGAGTACGGCGTAGCATCAGATGTTTACTCAGTGACTTCATTCAACGAGCTAACTCGTGAAGGTCAAGATGTTGAGCGTTTCAACATGCTGCACCCAGAAGCAGAGCAAAAGACTGCGTACATTACTCAAGTAATGGGTACAGAACCTGCCATTGCTGCAACCGATTACATGAAGAACTATGCTGAACAAGTTCGTGCATTTATGCCTTCTGAATCATTCAAAGTACTAGGTACTGACGGTTTTGGTCGTTCAGATAGCCGTGAAAACCTACGTCGTCACTTTGAAGTAAATGCTGGCTACGTTGTTGTAGCAGCGCTGAATGAACTCGCTAAACGTGGCGATATTGAAAAGTCAGTAGTTGCAGCTGCAATTGCTAAATTCAACATCGACGCTGACAAGACAAACCCGCTATACGCGTAAGAGGCAACACAAAATGACAATCGAAATTAATGTACCAGACATCGGTGCGGATGAGGTTGAAGTAACAGAGATCCTTGTTAGCGTTGGCGACAAGGTAGAAGAAGAGCAATCGCTTATCTCTGTTGAAGGCGATAAAGCGGCGATGGAAGTTCCAGCACCGCAAGCGGGTATTGTTAAAGAAATCAAAATAGTTGTAGGTGACAAGGTGTCTACCGATTCATTGATTATGATCTTTGAATCTGAAGGCGCAGCATCTACTCCTGCAGCTGTTGAGTCAGCACCGGTTGCGACTCCTGCTGCACCAGCTGCGGCTGAGCTAAAAGAAGTTCACGTTCCAGATATCGGTGACGACGAAGTTGAAGTGACTGAAATCTTAGTAACTGTTGGCGACAGCATTACTGAAGAGCAATCATTGATGAGCGTTGAAGGTGACAAAGCTTCTATGGAAGTGCCTGCACCATTTGCTGGCGTGCTAAAAGAAATTAAAGTGAATGTAGGCGATAAAGTGTCTACTGGTAGCTTAGTAATGGTATTTGAAGTTGCGGGCTCTGCTCCTGCTGCCGTGGCTTCTGCGCCAGTTGCAGCAACGGCTGCTGTTGCATCTGCACCATCAGTACAAGACGTTAATGTGCCAGACATTGGCGGTGATGAAGTTGAAGTCACTGAAATCATGGTTAGCGTGGGTGATACAGTTACTGAAGAGCAATCACTTATCTCTGTTGAAGGTGATAAAGCGGCGATGGAAGTACCTGCACCGTTTGCTGGTAAAGTGTTAGAAATTAAAGTGGCTCAAGGCGATAAAGTATCGACTGGCTCTTTGATTATGACATTTGAAGTGGCTGGTAGTGCACCCGTTGCTGCGCCAGTACAGGCGGCTGCTCCAGCGGCACCAGTTGCAGCTCCTGTTGCAAGCCAAGCTCCTGCAACTAGCCAAGCAGCACCTGCAGCGAAAGAAGACTTCGTTGAAAACAGTGCATACGCTCATGCTTCTCCAGTTATCCGCCGTATGGCGCGTGAACTAGGCGTTAACCTAGCTAACGTTAAAGGTACTGGCCGTAAGAATCGCGTAGTGAAAGAAGATGTTCAAAACTACATTAAAGCGGCGATTAAGCAAGTTGAGTCTGGTGCGGTTAAAACTGCAGCTGGTGGTGGCGAGCTAAATCTACTTGCATGGCCGAAAGTGGACTTCAGCAAGTTTGGTGAAACAGAAGTTAAACCGTTATCACGTATTCAGAAGATTTCTGGTGCTAACCTACACCGTAACTGGGTGAAGATCCCGCATGTTACCCAGTGGGATGACGCTGATATCACTGAACTAGAAGCTTTCCGTAAGGCGCAAAACGCTGCCGAAGCGAAGAAAGAGTCTGGCATGAAGATCACGCCACTTGTGTTTATCATGAAGGCAGTTGCGAAAGCATTAGAAGCATTCCCAACCTTTAACTCTTCATTGTCAGAAGACGGCGAAAGCTTAATTTTGAAGAAGTACGTTAACGTAGGTATTGCGGTTGATACACCAAATGGCTTAGTTGTTCCTGTGTTTAAAGATGTGAACAAGAAAGGCATTCATGAGCTATCTGATGAGCTGAAAGTGGTTTCTAAGAAAGCCCGTGAAGGCAAGCTTACTGCTGCAGATATGCAAGGCGGTTGCTTCACGATTTCTAGCTTAGGCGGTATTGGTGGCACAGCATTTACTCCTATCGTGAACGCGCCAGAGGTTGCGATTCTAGGGGTATCTAAGTCAGATATGAAGCCTGTTTGGAACGGTAAAGAATTTGAGCCGCGCTTAATGTTGCCGCTGTCACTGTCTTATGACCACCGAGTGATTGATGGCGCTGATGGTGCACGTTTCATTACTTACTTGAATAACTGTCTGTCAGACATTCGTACCTTAGTGCTTTAATCCTAATAGGCTGCTTAATACAAGCAGCCTATTTTCTAAGGCGCTTGATTAATACAATTAGTAAACATCAGTAAGATTAAGCGTTTCTAGGATTGTGATCAGCATCAAACAAAGGTTAAAATGCGGCCACCTTACAAGATTTGGCCACAGTTTATCGTTGAGTCGGTTTTATCGTTAACTCGGTGCCACCAACGACATAAAAAGAATAGAGGAAAACATGAGTAACGAAATTAAAACTCAGGTAGTTGTACTAGGCGCTGGCCCTGCTGGCTACTCAGCTGCATTCCGTGCTGCAGATTTAGGTCTAGATACTGTTATCGTTGAACGTTTCAGCACGCTAGGAGGTGTATGTCTAAACGTGGGTTGTATCCCTTCTAAAGCTTTGCTTCACGTTTCTAAAGTGATTGAAGAAGCAAAAGCCGTTTCTAGCCACGGTGTAGTTTTTGGTGAGCCTCAGATTGATCTTGATAAGCTACGTGAATACAAAAAATCAGTAATCGGTCAGCTAACTAGCGGTTTAGGCGGCATGTCTAAAATGCGTAAAGTTAACGTGGTTAATGGTCTAGGTAAATTCACTGGTCCTAACACGCTAGAAGTTCAAGGTGAAGACGGCGTTAAAGTTGTTCATTTTGAGCAAGCAATTATTGCTGCGGGTTCTCGCCCAATCCAATTACCATTTATTCCTCATGAAGACCCACGTGTATGGGACTCAACTGATGCGCTAGAACTGAAAGAAGTTCCAGGCAAGCTGCTTGTTATGGGCGGCGGTATCATCGGTCTAGAAATGGGTACAGTTTACTCTTCACTAGGTAGTGAGATTGACGTGGTTGAGATGTTCGACCAAGTTATCCCTGCAGCAGACAAAGACGTAGTTCGCGTTTACACCAAGAAGATCAAGAAGAAGTTCAACTTGATGCTTGAAACCAAAGTGACTGCTGTAGAAGCTAAAGAAGATGGCATTTACGTAACAATGGAAGGCAAGAAAGCACCAGCTGAGCCAGTTCGTTACGACGCAGTATTGGTTGCTATCGGCCGTATTCCAAACGGTAAAGGCTTAGACGCAGAGAAAGCAGGCGTTAATGTTGATGAGCGTGGCTTTATCAATGTTGATAAGCAGATGCGTACTAACGTACCAAACATCTATGCAATTGGTGACATTGTTGGTCAACCAATGCTTGCACACAAAGGTGTGCATGAAGGTCACGTAGCGGCGGAAGTGATTTCTGGTCTTAAGCACTACTTCGACCCTAAAGTTATTCCATCAATTGCCTACACTGACCCAGAAGTAGCTTGGGTTGGTTTAACTGAGAAAGAAGCAAAAGAGCAAGGTGTTGCTTACGAAACTGCGACTTTCCCATGGGCTGCAAGTGGTCGTGCAATCGCATCTGATTGTGCAGATGGTATGACTAAGCTAATTTTCGACAAAGAAACACACCGTGTAATTGGTGGTGCTATTGTTGGTGTTAATGGTGGTGAACTTCTAGGTGAAATCGGCCTAGCAATTGAAATGGGTTGTGATGCTGAAGATCTAGCATTGACCATTCATGCTCACCCAACACTGCATGAGTCAGTTGGTTTAGCGGCAGAAATTTACGAAGGTTCAATCACTGACTTGCCAAACCCAAAGGCAAAGAAGAAAAAGTAAGCATTTGCTAATATTTTAAAAGGCGCTCTTAGGGGCGCTTTTTTTATATCTCATTATTTTTTAGAATGCTTTTTAAGCAATCAAAGGGTGAATATCTGTTACCTAAATGATACATTCAGGTTAATCTGAACGTGGTAAAGCAGATGAAAATAATAATTAAAAAAATTTGGTTTAGCTTACTCTTATTTCTTATTTCCGGCGCTGCCCCCGCATTGGCTAGCGGCGTTGTTCAGCGGGTGTTTACTGCAAGTGATGGGCTGACAAACGGTACAGTTTGGGATATCAGTTTTGATCAACACGGCTTTACTTGGCTGGCAACTGACGAAGGTCTGTATCGCGCAAGTAGTAACAAAGTACGACGTATCGATAAAAGCGGCTTACAATCTCAGTTAAGCGACAGCATCTTATATTTGGCCGAACCGATTAGTGAACGGCACCTGCTTGTTAGTGGCATTTATAACGTTTATTTGTACGATATAAAGACCAATCACTTCCTTGAGTTTGGCACTCCTGAGTTATTTCCTGAATATCGCGGTGGAGGCATAGCGTCTCAGATTGAAGACGCCAATGGCGACCGCTTGTTGCTTACCTATGAAGGTGAGTTACTGCGTTTTAATTACCAAGCAATGACGCTGAACCGAATCAGCTTCCTGCCAAGTCATCCCGATCAGCCCTCAAGGATCATGTTTGCGCTTAGTGATGATAGCTTGCTTATTGGCCGCGATCGGCAGCTAGAAGTGCGTGATAGCTATGGAGTTCGGCAGCAGGTTTTAGATTGGGATGATACCTGGGGCGATATTAACTATAGCTTTAAAGATTCGGCTGGCCGAGCTTGGATAAGTAGCACTAAAGGTCTGTTTGAAATTGACTTGCAAAGCCTGTCGATTGGTAAAGTCGAGCAGCTTGAACATTATGTTAGCAACATTGCCGAAGACAAGCAGGGGTACCTTTGGCTTTCAACTCACACAGGTTTACTGCGTTGGTTACCGGGAGAGCAGACCGGCACCTTTTACGGTGATGCACTTAAGCAAAAGTCCAATATAGACTATACCTTTGATATTGCAGTTGATGAAACCGGCTTAGTTTGGGTGGGCGGCTCCGGTGATGGTGTGGCTATTTTGGCGATAGAGCCTGATTTTCTCCTGGATAAATTTACCGGGGCTGCGCCTTATAAAATACAAGATGAGTTAGTGTGGTCGATTTTTGCTGAAGGTAATCATCTTTGGTTAGGCACAGATAATGGCCTAATTTTAATCGACAAACGAACTCAAAAGTCCTATCAAATCAACCCATATGGCATACGCCAAAGTGACAGTATTTATAAGATAGATCCTTTAGATGAAGAGCATTTATTGCTGTCTAGTACCAACGGTCTCTCAGTGGTAAATAAAGCGACTTTTCACAGCGAAAGCTTTGCAAGTTGGTCGGGCGGTAAAGAATCTTTGCAAAGTAGTGTGGTTTATACCACTTATTTTGACAGCGTTATCAAAGGGCGGATTTGGTTTGCAACTAGCCGAGGTCTGTTTTATTGGCAGCAGGGGTTATTGGAGCCTGAGCGGGTAAAACTTGTTAGCTCCATGAATAGTTCTCCCGCTTTGGTGATTATGGCAATAACTCGTGATAGCTATGGCCGATTATGGGTGGGGGGGAATCGGATTTTTGGCTACTTAGACTCACAGCTAACTTTCCACCCTAAAATGGATGCAATCGTCACCGAAGCTGGTGAGTCTACAGTGCGCTTTATTAGTGAAGTAGACCCTGGTGAGCTTTGGCTTGGTCTCGAAGCTCATGGTGTGTTGGGTTTTAATGTGCGAAATGGCGCCACTGAAAGCATTACTGACAGATGGGATATTAGTTGCAGTGGTATCTTTTTTATTGAGAATATCGATCATTATCGCTTAGTTGGGTGTCCGCGCTCACTGATCCGTAAAGATTTAAACAGCGGTGAAGTCATCGTTATTTCACCACAAGATGGCTTGATTAGTGATGAGCTTAATGAAGGGGCTTATTTTGTCTCAGAGCGTGGCCTTTACCTTGGTACACCAGATGGAGCTATGTTAGTCGATGTTGATTTACTGCAAAACCGCTCGCCTAATGACGTGGTTATGCTTGAATCGATGGAAGTCTATTTTGAGTCGCGCACCGAGCTAAGTTTGTTACCACAAACCGGCCACCACATATTGCCCGGCGCGCAGCTTATTAGCTTTGAATTTGCACGTAAGAATTACCTCGACGATAAACCATTACAGCTTAAGTATCGTTTGCGCCGAGAGTCTGATAATAGCGACAGCAATTACCTTTATCTCGAGGGTAAGTCTCAGCTTAATATCTCTGGGTTAGAGGCTGGCTCTTACGTTATCGATATCATTAGTCTTGATAATGAGGTTTGGTCAGAGCAACCTTTCTCATTTAACTTCTACGTAGAAAAGTACTGGTGGCAAACCTCTTGGTTTACTGGCTTGCTGATCCTGTGTTTTATGTTAGCTGGCTTAGGCATTATTTTCATTCGTCAGCAACAAGTTAGAGCGTTTAGACGGATTAACTCGGCCCTGACAGATAGTGAAGACCGTCTCAAACAAGCACTAAAAGGTAGTAACTCTGAACTCTGGGAGTGGCAGCTAGAAACCGAGCTATTCAGGGTTGAAAATACCGAAGGCTTATTAAGTGCTGATAAACCACAAATCTATTTGCGCCTTGAAGAATTTGCCATCCATAGAGATGATGCCAGTGAAACCCTAGCAGCGTGGCAAGATATGTTACATGAGCGAACCGATCGCTTTGAAGTGGAATACCGTTATTGGACCAAACATAAAAGCTGGGGTTGGTTGCGGGTCATGGGACGACCGGTTAAGCGTAATCCACTTACTGGCACGATTGAGCGGGTAGCGGGGATTTACAGTGATATTACCGAGCAGCGTAAGCTGAAAAACGATATCTATCTGCTGGCACAAGCATTTGAAAATACCTCTGAAGCATTGCTGATTTTCGACCGTGATGAAGTTATAGAAGTGACCAATAAGGCGGCGCAAGACATGATAGGTCTTGATGCTCAACGCTTGATTGGTCTGCCATTTAATGACGTACTACAAGGTGAAAAATTAGATAAGCGACTCGCTGATATTTTAACTCAACGGCTAAATTGGGCTGGCGAGTGCCATGTTGCGAATTTGGAAAATCATAAGCGTGCAGTGTGGCTCAACGTTTCGGCCATTCTAGACGGTAATGGCGATGCAACACATTACGTGGTGGTGTTTTCTGATATCACCGAGCGTAAACGCGCTGAGTCAGAATTACGCCGCTTAGCAAACTACGATGTGTTAACTGCACTGCCGAATAGGACATTGTTCTCGAGTAAGTTATCTCAGTCGGTGTATCAAGCTGAAAAGGAGGGCGGTAACTTAGCCTTATTGTTTTTAGACTTAGATAGATTTAAGCATGTAAATGACTCTTATGGTCACAGTATGGGGGATGCGTTATTAGTTGAGGCATCAAGCCGCCTACAAGCGCTTATCGCTGAACAACATGTGTTGTGCCGCTTCGGTGGCGATGAGTTTGTAATATTACTGCGTGAAAATCCTAATATTGATGAAATAAACTACCTTTGTGAACAGTTGCTTGAATGCATTCAAAAGCCGTTTGAGTTATATGGTCGTGAGTTCTTTATTTCAACCAGTATTGGGGTCAGCTTATGGCCTGAAGATGCTAAGCAGCCCGAAGCACTTATTAAGAATGCTGATTTGGCCATGTATCATGCCAAAGAGGAAGGCAAAGGGATCTTTAAGTACTATTCGCAAGAGCGTAATGCTGAGGCGCTATACCACCTAAGGCTTGAGGCTGACTTACGTAAAGCCATTGAGCGCAATGAGTTTGAGCTGCACTTCCAACCGCAAATCGATATTTTAAATAGTGATAAGTTGGTTGGAGTTGAGGCCTTGCTACGTTGGAATCACCCGACTGAGGGCTATGTTCGTACCGATATTTTCATCAAAGTGGCTGAAGCCTGTGGGCTTATTGTTGAAATAGATCGTTGGGTGATGCGCGAAGCGTGTCGAATTGCAGCGCCTTGGAGTCGACAATTAGATGAACAGATAAAAGTGTCGGTCAATGTGTCGGCGCTGCACTTTAGGCAGCCAGACTTTATCAAAGGTGTACAGCAAGTGTTAGTGGAGACGCAAATGCCAAATGCTAATTTGTCGCTTGAAATCACCGAAGGCGTATTAATGAAAGAGCTAAAGGTTGCTAAGCAGCACCTTAAGGCGCTAAAAAAGATCAACATTGATGTAGCTATTGACGACTTTGGTACTGGTTACTCATCACTGGCATACTTACGTCACTTTGAAGTAAATACCTTAAAAATTGATCGCTCATTCCTGATTGATATCGCTTCAAATAAGGCGGATCAAGCCATTGCCAGCAGTATTATAGAGTTAGCAAGAAACCTAAAGTTAGACGTAGTTGCTGAAGGTGTCGAAACTCATGAGCAGCTTGAGCAGGTATTTAGTCGTGGTTGTTATGTTATTCAGGGCTATTACTTTGCTAAGCCAATGTCAGTGAAAGATATAGAAGTATTTATGGGATTAAAGCAACCGCTGATAGCTGAAGGGTAGGGTTAATAGCGGCACAACACCTTGCAGCTCGAGTGTAAATCAAATACGTTAAGACATAACTTAAAGAGTCGAAAAAGACATTATGATACATAGAATTATTATTCTTTGTTTAGCAATAGCAAGTCCAATTGCTCTTGCGCAGGAACGTCCAAAAATAGGATTAGTATTAAGTGGTGGTGGCGCAAAAGGCGCGGCCCATATTGGTGTACTTAAAGTCCTCGAAGAAAAGCAGATCCCCATTGATTATATTGCGGGTACCAGTATTGGTGCCTATGTTGGTGGTATGTATGCGCTAGGATACAGCGCGGCAGAAATTGAAGCGATTATGATGAATACCAAGTGGGACAAAGGGTATTCAGATACTATCCCAAGAGAGTCACTTAGCTATCGTGATAAAGAAACCCGCGATCAGTTTAATATTCCTATCAATATCGGTTATAGCGATGAAGAGGTAAAAACTCCGGCTGGTTTGTTACGGGGTCAATCTATGTCGCAGTTACTGCGTAGCTCAACCGATCTTGTGCATCAGTTTGGTGACTTTGATGACTTATCTATTCCTTATCGCGCAGTGGCGACCAACTTAGCCACCAGTGAACCCGTAGTGCTAGATTCTGGCAGTATTGTTGCTGCCATGCAGGCATCAGCTTCTGTCCCTGGCGCATTGCAGCCAGCAATTATAGATGGCAATTTATTGGTTGATGGCGGTATCGCTAACAATATGCCTGTGGATGTGGTGAAGGCTATGGGAGCTGACATAGTTATCGCTGTGGATATTGGCTCGCCTTTAATGAAGCAGCAAGAGATTAATAGTACCGTCGCTGTGCTTAATCAATTGTCCACAATACTTACCAATGCCAGCTCTGACAGACAAAAGGCACTGCTAACTGATCATGACATTCTAATTAGGCCTAATATTGGTGAGCTAAGCACCACTGACTTTAGCATTATGCCAATCGCTTTGCCGTTAGGGGAGATTGCGGCCCGCGAACAGGCTGATAAGTTAGAGCAATACAGTGTCGATAACAAAGACTATCAGCAGTATGTCGTCAGTAAAAAAAGCAAAAGTCAGCAATGGCTGGATGATATCGACAGACCACTGATTAAGGTGATTTACGATAATGACTCTAAAGTCAGCGAGAAGTTATTAGCTGATAACTTAGATCTTAACGTGGGCGAGCACGTAACGGTTGAATCTCTAGAGGCAGGCCTAGATAGAATTTACGCGTTAGATAAATTTGAGCGTGTCGATGCTGAATTTACTGACACAGAAGAAGGAAGGGTGTTAACGGTTCGCACCAAAGCTAAGTCTTGGGGGCCAAACTATTTCCAACTAGGCTTTAGCTGGGAAGATGACTTTAGCTTAGATTCGGTGATTTCCTTGGATATGGCTTACACCATGACCGAACTTACCGAAAACGGCGGCGAGTGGCGCAATGAGCTCTCGCTCGGATTTGATAAGTTAATTGCTTCAGAGTTTTATCAGCCATTGGTAAAAGAGCAAACTTACTTTAGTCGCGCACGAGTTGAATATGAGCTGAAAGACTGGGGATTTTTTGAAAATAACAATCGCGTCTTAGAGCTCAAGCAAACCGCTTACCGTGCAGAGCTTGGGATAGGTATTAACTATACTCAAAATGGTATGGTTGAGATTGGCTTGCTAGGCGAAAAAGGCGATCTTGAAAATGATTTATGGACGTTTGGCAGAGTGCCATACGACGGTTACGGTGGTTATTTTAAGTTTGCCTATGATGACTTAAACAGTATTAACTTCCCCACCTCTGGTAACCGCTTCACATTTAATATGTATATGCGTAAAGAGGGCTATGACTTAAATGGTTTAGCTGAGTCTTCAGATTTCTCAATGCAATATGAAGCCGATTGGCGCGGTGCCGTTGGTGTGGGCAACCACGCGTTTGTGGGTATTGCATCATTGGCCACAGTTGATAAAGACGGCGCGTTTACCGTTAACGTATCAGAGCTTGGTGGCTTTTTAAATTTGTCTGGTTATCACAAGAATGCACTTTATGGATCGCATAAGGTTTTTGGCGCCTTTGTCTACCAATATGACTTGGGCCGTGATGTATTGGGTATGACTGAGTATCCGTTATATCTTGGTACCAGTATTGAGGCGGGTAATGTCTGGAACCAAAAAGATAATGTGTCACTTGATGACTTAATTTACGCTGGTAGTTTGTATTTAGGTATAGATACTAGCGTTGGCCCAGCGGCCTTTGGTTTTGGCGCATCAGATGACGGCGAGAAAACCGTATTCCTGTTTATTGGTAAGAACTGGTAGCTGCCATGTTATAGCGCTAATTTGTAGGTCCAAGTTATAGGTAGAAGCTATCGCGCTAAATATGTCGTCTTTAATCAATAGTCACAAATCAAAAGCCCATCATCAGATGGGCTTTTTGGTTAGAGGCTCTAGCTATACAGGCGCTTTGTTGCTGCTGATTACCTTGGTGACTTTGCTATGTAAGCTGCGAGATCTAGCAGGCTATCAAGTTGCTGGTGGGCGATAGCCCATTTAGTCAGATGGGCATGTTGAGGCTCTGGTATCGCCACTGTTTGCATGTTTGCCGCGCGGGCGGCGACTAATCCATTAAATGAATCTTCAATGGCTAAACAATTGATTGGATCAATATTCAGTGCAGCAGCACAATTTAAATAGACCTCAGGATGAGGTTTACCGTATTGCAGGTTTTCTGCAGATTCAATGGCTTGAAAATAGCTTTCTATTTGTAATCTGTTTAAAACGGCATTAATAATCTCGCTTGAAGACGATGTGGCTAAGCCAACTTTTAGCTCTAGCGCTTTACAAGCTTTAAGCGCCTCATTTACACCTTGCATCGGTTGACCATCGGCTAAAATATGGCTGACAACCTGATCTACAATGGCTTGTGCGGTTTGCTGATTATTGTAATTAGCCCATGGGCAGCGCTGATACCAAAACTCAACAACTTGGTCGATACGCAGTCCGGTTGTTAGCGTCATATCTTGCATTGTCACGTTTAAACCAAGGTCGCTCATAACTTTAAAAATGGCTATTTGCCAGGTTGGTTCTGAGTCAATTAGCACCCCGTCCATATCGAAAATAACCGCTTTTAGCTTAGGTTTACTCATAAGTATCCAATTATGTTCATTATAACTTTGGTGAATATTAGCCGTTTAAATTGCCATTTTTGATAATAATCATACAAATTAATCCTTAAAAAGCGAGTGGTTTTATGCTTTTAAATAGATTGAATAAGTAGGTATGGAGTGATTTAAATGTATGATTTATATAATTTAGATCAATGTTTCACACTATGGTCTAGTTTTCTTTTTAAACAAATAGTTTTACTGTATAGCTCGAGATGTCGACTGGGTGTCGTTCTGCTTCGGTGTGAGTGTGATCTAATTCATACTTTTGCAAAGCTGTAGTATAATGGCGCTCGAATTAAGGATCGAGTCTGTCGAACTGCTAGCGTCTGTTTGAGATCTGCAGTTTGGCTGTTAGAACGCCAAAATAAGAGGAATGTTGCCGTGCTAGAAGCATATCGTAAACACGTCGCAGAACGTGCTTCAGAGGGCGTAGTCCCTAAGCCATTAGATGCCCAACAGGTATCAGAGCTAGTAGAATTGGTAAAGAATCCACCTGCAGGTGAAGAAGAGTTCATTCTTGATCTGCTTGAAAACCGTATCCCACCAGGTGTTGATGAAGCCGCATATGTTAAAGCAGGCTTTTTAGATGCAGTAGCAAAATGCGAAGCATCATCTTCAATTTTATCGTCAGAGCGCGCTGTAGAGCTACTTGGCACCATGCAAGGTGGTTACAACATTGAGCCGTTAATTGCTCAACTAGATAACGAAGCACAAGCTCCACTGGCAGTAAAAGCCTTATCTCACACTCTACTTATGTTCGATGCGTACCATGACGTAGTCGAAAAAATGCAAGCGGGTAACGACTTTGCTAAGCAAGTTGTTCACTCTTGGGCTGAAGCCGAGTGGTTCCTATCTCGTCCAAAGCTTGCTGAAAAAATCTCGCTAACCGTATTTAAAGTCTCTGGCGAGACTAATACCGATGATTTATCACCTGCACCTGATGCATGGTCACGCCCAGATATTCCATTGCACGCACTTGCGATGCTAAAGAACGCGCGTGAAGGTATCGTGCCAGATGAAGCGGGTGTTATCGGTCCAATCAAAGAAATTGAATCGCTAAAAACCAAAGGTTTCCCACTTGTTTATGTGGGTGACGTTGTGGGTACGGGTTCATCACGTAAATCTGCAACTAACTCAGTGCTATGGTTCATGGGCGATGATATCCCGAATGTACCAAACAAGCGTGCAGGTGGTTTCTGTTTAGGTGGCAAAATCGCGCCAATCTTCTTCAACACTATGGAAGATGCGGGTGCATTGCCAATCGAGCTAGACGTAAGCAAGATGGAAATGGGTGATGTTATCGATATCTACCCATACCAGGGTATTGTTAAGCGTCATGGCACAGAAGAAGTTATTTCTGAGTTTTCACTGAAAACTGATGTGTTGATGGACGAAGTACGTGCTGGTGGCCGTATTCCATTAATCATTGGTCGTGGTCTAACTGACCGTGCACGTGAAACGCTAAACCTTGAAGCATCAACTGAATTTGTGCGCCCACAAGATGTGGCTGATACTGGCAAAGGTTATACCCTTGCACAGAAGATGGTAGGTAAAGCATGTGGTGTTACTGGTATTCGCCCTGGCCAATATTGTGAGCCTAAGATGACCTCTGTAGGTTCGCAAGATACTACAGGTCCTATGACTCGTGATGAGCTAAAAGATTTAGCATGTCTTGGTTTCAGCGCTGACTTAACCATGCAGTCTTTCTGTCACACTGCGGCATATCCAAAGCCTGTTGACGTAAATACTCACCACACACTTCCTGATTTCATCATGAACCGCGGCGGTGTTGCACTGCGTCCTGGTGACGGTGTAATTCACTCGTGGTTAAACCGCATGCTACTGCCTGATACTGTAGGTACAGGTGGTGACTCGCATACGCGTTTCCCTATTGGTATTTCATTCCCTGCAGGTTCTGGTCTAGTAGCATTTGCTGCTGCAACTGGCGTGATGCCACTGGATATGCCTGAGTCGGTATTAGTTCGCTTTAAAGGTGAAATGCAGCCAGGTATTACGCTACGTGATTTAGTTCATGCTATTCCGCACAAAGCGATTGAAATGGGTCTGTTGACTGTTGAGAAGAAAGGCAAGATCAACGCTTTCTCTGGTCGCGTACTTGAAATTGAAGGTCTTGAGCAGCTTAAAGTTGAGCAAGCATTCGAGCTTTCTGATGCATCGGCAGAGCGAAGCGCTGCAGGTTGTACCATTAAGTTAGGTAAAGATCCTATTATCGAATACCTAAACTCAAACATCGTTATGCTTAAGTGGATGATCAGCGAAGGTTATGGCGATCGCCGTACAATTGAGCGCCGTATCACTGCGATGCAAGAGTGGTTAGCAAACCCTGAGCTAATGGAAGCGGATAGCGATGCAGAATATGCTGAAGTTATCGAAATCGATTTGAATGAAATCAAAGAGCCAATTCTTTGTGCACCAAACGATCCAGATGATGCGATTCTACTGTCATCAGTAGTTGATACTAAGATTGACGAAGTATTCGTTGGTTCTTGTATGACTAACATCGGTCACTTCCGTGCAACAGGTAAGATGCTAGATAAGTTCGCATCAACCTTACCAACACGCCTATGGATTGCGCCGCCAACTAAGATGGACCGTGATCAGCTAACTGAAGAAGGTTACTACGCTATCTTCGGTCGTGTCGGTGCGCGTATCGAGATCCCTGGTTGTTCACTGTGTATGGGTAACCAAGCACGTGTGGCTGAAGGTGCAACCGTAGTGTCTACCTCTACGCGTAACTTCCCTAACCGTCTAGGTACAGGTGCTAACGTTTACTTGGCTTCTGCTGAGTTAGCTGCAGTTGCTGCACTACTTGGTCGTTTACCATCACCTGATGAGTATCAGACATACGCTAAAGAGTTAGATGCAACAGCAGCTGACACTTATCGTTACCTGAACTTCGATCAAATTGCATCGTACACGGCAAAAGCAGATGAAGTGATTTTCCAATCAGCAGTGTAAGCTAGATTGGAGCACTAAAAAGGCCAGCTAATCAGCTGGCCTTTTCGTTAATTCGTTATACTCTTTGCTAGAAGCTAGAACTGTGTTTGCTTGTTACTTTTCTAGCAGGACGCAGTCCGACCTAGCAGCGTAGCGTCCTAGTACCTTCTTTAAGTCTTAAGAGTGTTTGCTGTGAAGCACTTCTAGCAATTTATCTTCAAGTGCAAAGCGAGTTTCCATTGCATGACCTAAAGACGATAGGTCTTTATCTAAATGGAACAGCACTTTTTCATCATCAGCTTCGGTGTATTTGTCGTTGAAGTCTAATGCAGTGTCAGTGGTTTCACTGATCTGAGGAACTAGCTGCTGAGCGAGCGCCTGGCTTGAGTGACCATTCTTCTCGCAGGCGGCAACTACCTGATTGTAGATCTCGAAATGTCCTTCAGAAACATAGTCCATCAGTTGATCGCAAAACTGTTTGACTGAATCGAATGCAGGTAATGACTTATCAGTTACTTCATACGGCGGGATCCCAGCAATCTGGCAATAGTTGATAAGTAGGTTACGACGATTGTTTAACCACTGATCTATAAGCGTATTTGAACCGCCCCATTTTTGTTCGGCTTTCTCTAGCTTTCTTAGCATGGTTTTCCCCGATTAAAATCCGTCTCTGTACCTCTAATGTAGGGGAAGAATACGGTTTTGATCAACCATTTTTAAAGGAAATATGCGTAAATACTGAACGAGGGGTTTACTGTAAGACTTGTAAACAAAGTGCTATAAAATAAAATGCCCAGCGATAGAAATCTATCGCTGGGCGAGTAAAGTTTTTTGCGGGCTCGATGCGACGAGCTTCTTGATTGTTCTTGCTAGCGCAGACTTTTTATACCAAAGCTAACTAAGAGGTGCAACTTTTTTCTGTCACATTGCGAGCCATACAGCTTAGGTTAAGCTCTGATGTGAATCTGTTTCACGTTTTCATCTCAAGCTGTGAACTGTGATTTGTCGCCATAAAATAACCAGTCTGAATATACCAATAATGTTACCTATCTCAGAGTTGGTGGATTTAGTCGCGTTACTTGTCACATTATTTTACCGTTACAGGTTACTTTATTAACGTAAATGCTAAACTACTGACCCAAGCGGATATCACTATAAGTTTAGGAATCAAGCCAAATGGCAGAATTAAAGAATGATCGTTATTTACGTGCGTTATTAAAACAGCCTGTCGACAGAACTCCTGTCTGGATGATGCGTCAAGCTGGTCGTTATCTTCCAGAATATAAAGCCACCCGCGCTGAAGCTGGCGACTTCATGTCTCTTTGTAAGAACCAAGACTTAGCTTGTGAAGTGACCCTACAGCCACTACGTCGTTACGACTTAGATGCTGCAATCTTGTTCTCAGACATTCTTACTGTTCCTGATGCAATGGGCTTAGGCCTGTATTTTGAAGCTGGCGAAGGTCCACGTTTCGAACGTCCTACCGACACCATCGACTCAATCAAAAAGCTTTGCATTCCAGATCCAGAAGATGAACTTGGCTATGTAATGCGTGCTGTAAGCACTATCCGTCGTGAACTTAAAGGCGAAGTACCGTTAATCGGTTTCTCAGGTTCACCTTGGACTCTAGCCACTTACATGGTTGAAGGCGGTTCTAGCAAAGCGTTTGAAAAGATTAAAAAGATGGCTTACGAAGAGCCAGCTACTTTGCATATGCTACTAGACAAGCTAGCTGACTCAGTGACTTTGTACTTGAACGCGCAAGTTGCTAACGGTGCTCAGTCACTAATGATTTTCGATTCATGGGGTGGCGCGCTTTCTCACCACGCATACCGTGAATTCTCTCTACGCTACATGCAAAAGATTGTTGATGGCCTAACTCGCCATGCAGACGGTCGCCAAGTTCCAGTGACTCTGTTCACTAAAGGTGGCGGACTATGGCTAGAGTCTATGGCTGAAACTGGCTGTGATGCACTAGGTCTAGACTGGACTGTAGATATCGGTGATGCACGTCGCCGTGTAGGTCATAAAGTTGCACTACAAGGCAACATGGATCCATCAGTACTTTACGGTACACCAGAGCGTATTCATCAAGAAGTGGATCAAATTCTATCTGCTTATGGTGAAGGTACTGGCCACGTATTTAACTTGGGCCACGGTATTCACCAGCACGTTGATCCAGAGCGTGCAGGTTCGTTCATTAACTCAGTCCATGAGTTATCGGCTAAATACCACAAGTAATCGATTCGCTTAACAGCATATCGTTAACGATGAATAAAGGCTCAGTTTACTGGGCCTTTATTGTTTCTGTCATTTGAAAGCTCGGATTATTATTGGGTCTTATGCTTGCGCAACTGGTGGGGTAAATTTGTAGCCAACTCCCCATACGGTTCTGACCAGTTTTGAGGTGAGATCATTGCGAGAAAGTTTAGATCGTAAACGGTTTACATGACTATTCACAGTATGCTCATAACCTGAGTAAGAATAACCCCAAACAGCTTCTAATAACTGCATACGGCTAAATACTTGTTTAGGATGCTGGGCAAGATAAAGCAATAGATCGAACTCTCTGGCTGTGAGTTCGAGCACTTCGTTAAAGGCGATCACCTCTCGGGTATTACAATCTATGGTAATGCCTTCAAATTTTAGTGCATGCTCTTGTTTCTCTGCTAGTTTTGAGCGGCGTATTAAAGCTTTTACTCGTGCTCTAAGCTCCAACAGGCTAAAAGGTTTAACTAGATAATCGTCGGCGCCAGACTCAAGGCCCAAAACGATATCGGCTTCTGAGTTTTTAGTGCTGAGCATCATGCAAGGCAATTCGTTTCCGGCATCACGAAACTGTTGGCACAAGGTAATTGCGTCGCCATCAGGTAGCATTCTGTCCATCAAAATCAAATCTATTTTGCTATTACGCAAACATTGCTGCGCCTGTTGCAGTGTGGTGCAATGGATCACATCATGATTCATACTTTTTAGATTTAGCATTACTAGCTTGGCTAAGTCTTGCTCACCCTCAACAAGTAAGATTTGCTTATTAGCAATATGATCATTGCTTGTGCTTGCTCCGTTCATGCTTAGCTCCCAAAGGCGAGTCCTTGCCAACAAGACCCGCCAATAGAAACATTTATTGCGTACTATTTTTAATCTACATTAGTTAATACTTATTCGGTGCGGCTTATTTTGATAAGTAGTGTTGGATTATCAAAGCGATGTGAAGCATTGAGTACTGAGTCACTTAGGCCGTCATCGCTGCTAATAACTCCCGGGTGAGCGTGCACTTTATCTGTGTCATCTCGGGCTGCATTAAATCCTTCTCCACCGTCAGCGGGACCTGGGATCGTGCCTTTGGCTTCGCTATTGGCTTCTGTACCTGCATCATAGGTTATCACTCTAAATACCATAGACTCATCAACGGCTAAACTGCTTAAGTCATAACCGGTAAAGCCGGCAAAGGCATCGTTAGTATTAACCAACATTGTCACTACAGATAAGTCAGCAACAGAATTTGAGTCAAGACTTAAGCTTATCTCTTCACTCGCCCCAGGCATTAAAATGCCTGCGCCACTAACAAGTTCTGTCACTCCGGTTTCGTCAGTTAAGCCACTAGCATCACCTGATTCCGCTAAGGTTTCTAGTGCCAAGCTTGCGCTTTCACCGCTGCTCCAAAGCACGCTATCAGCCTCGTGCGTGACAACCGCGATTGGCGACATGGGTTGGTTAGCTGTTAGGTTTGTAACGCTAATAGTGTAGTCCTGCATTGTTGGCGTTACTGCAGGTGGAGTAACTGGGGCTGGGCTTGTGTGATCGTTATCAGAACAGCCACCCAGTAATAACGCACCTACACTTAGTGCAGCGAGACTACTTGTTTTGAATCTTAGTTTGGAGATATTCATGGTTAACCTCCTACTTCACGGTAACTGTGACGCGAGCAACAGGATTTAACCAGCGATGCACTCGACTATCAAGGTCGCTCATGCCGCCTTGTAAATCGGTGTCACCTAGCACGCCTGGGTGGATATGCACTTTATCATTACTGCTCATGTCCATTACGCCAGTAGCGTTCATACCGCCATCACCTCCAGGGGCTGCTGGGATCCCGGGAACGCCTGACATGCCTCCGCCATTAACGATTTCATCATTGGCTTCGGTGCCTGCATCATAAGCATTCAGCGTAAAGGTATAGCTACCCGCTTCAGTTGGGATTTTCCAAGCATCTAGGCCAACAAAGGCGTCATTAGTTGGTAGTACCATGGCTGTGATTGATAGGTGGGTCATCTCCCCTGAATCTAGCATGATGGCATCAATTTTAGCGCTTGGTGCTAACAGTCCGCCTGCTGGATTGGTCACTGTAACGCCATTTGCACCCATAACAGCGGCATCTAAATCGCCGATATCACCACCTTCTGCCATTTTTTGTAGGGCACTAGTTGCCATTTCACCCACTTGAAAAAGATGACTATCTGCATCGTGTGCAGCAATTAATAGCGGGGTGAAATGGTTACCGTGGGTGAGATTAGTAATGCTTATTTCCAACTCTGCAGCAGACGCTGGTAGGCTAATAACACTGCTTAGAATGAGTAATTTGGTGACTTGATTTAGTTTCATAATATTGCTCCTTTGCTTTGTATGGTTTTAGTGTGGCAAAGGGTTATCACTGGAATATCGCCTAATTATCACAAAATTCTAACAATTGGTTTTTTACTGTTATGAAGGGCTTTGGTTGAGTCTTAATGTAAATCTTTACAATATTTTTGAGTAAGCGTGGCTAGGTTGTCGCTTTTATAAACGGCTGTTTAAAAGGTAGGTGTTATCTGTTGCAAAATGGGGTACTTTGCTAGCGCAAACCAAGTAGTAGCCAGAGTTTGGCTGGTTTTGAATTAGAGAAGTTGTCCTAAGATGCAAATTGGAAAAAAAATTGTATTGGTTACCTTCGGTGTCTGTGTCCCTTTGCTTGTTGCTGTTTTCTTAACAGGCATAACCTGGTTACGTGGTGAGATAGAAGTTGTTCGAACCAACGCTATCGAAAAATATATAATAAGCATTGAATCACAAATAACCAACGACTTAGATCACTTTCAGTTGACTATTGATTCTACTGAGTACAGCGCTGCGACTACATTGTCTAATCAAGTGTGGAGCAGTGGTGAGCTATTTAACGACACTCAAGTATTTTTACAAACAGGCAATCACTTAAGTCGAATAGATGGAAGTGAGCTTAAAAAGAACAACCCTTTTACCTATCTAAGCCCACGAAGTATCAAAAGGGGGATCTATTTTTCTCCTTCACTGGGACAGGCATTTTTTATTGCAACTAAGTCTGGTCAGCATTTAGGGGAGGAATTAATTTTTACTTCTCAGTTAACTGCTGAGTACTTCGAGTCACTTGGGTTAATTAACTTTGTGACCAATATTGAAGTTCTACAAGGCGCTCCAACGAGCAATTTATATAAATTCGGCGATGCAACGATTGCAGAGCTCAATTTACCTGCCTCACTCGGTACAGCCCCTGCACACTTGAAAGTGTCATTTTCTAATCCATTAATTTTGAAAATGGAGCAGGAGTACACACTGTTGAGTCTCGCTATATTCTTGCTGTTTATTATTTTGCAAATAGCAGGCTTATTTTGGCTGCGTTTAGGCCTAGTAAAACCATTTAAGAAATTAACCGCAGAGTTTGCCAGTTTAGATCCAAAGTCAGCTGAGCTTGTGCAAATACATAACCAAGGGGTGAAACAATTTACCCCGTTAACCAGCGGCATTAATAACTTTTTACAAGACATTTATCAGCATGAGCATCATTCCAAGATCACGTTAGCCGCAATTTCAGAAGCGGTAATACTGACAGATATTAACGCTAATGTTACCTATATCAATGCGTATGCAGAGCGTTTATTACAATGCGCTAATCAGCAAGCTATTGGTAAAAGTCCCGATGTGCTTTTGGGTATTAACCAAGGAATAACGCAGAGAGTGACAGGCTTTATGCAAAGTGGTGATCTTGCACAAAAGTCCCTGCCATTAACGATTAGCTCAAGTCCGTCGAAATTGATGAGTGGCACACTGAGTAACTTAACTAGCCATTCAGGGCAGGTTGTAGGTGCCGTTTTAGTGATAAAAGATACCACTCGAGAAATGCTATTGGTGCGCCAGCTCAAGCGAAGTGTGCATTTTGATAGAGTCACAGGTCTGCTAAATCGAACCGCTTTTGAAGAACGTTTGCCTAGCTATATCGAAGGGACAAAATCACTGGCAGCTGTGTATTTAGATCTTGAGCAGTTTAAATTGATTAATGAATCTTTAGGCTTTGCTGTTGGTGACAAAATGCTGTGCCAAGTGGCAAAAGCGTTAGAAGCTTGTCTCAGTCAAAATGAGCTATTGGGGCGTTTGGGAGGGGACGAATTTTGTTTTGTCATAAAAGATACCTCAGCACTAGAGATCGCTAAGTTAACCAAGCGAATTATTGCCAGTATTCATAGCCAAGTCATCACAGACAAAGGAACCAGTTATCGAGTTGGAGTGAGTGTTGGCGTGGCGCTCGCGCGTTTACGTGATATTGATGATGTTTGCGAACTGCTAAAAGATGCCAATGTTGCTTGTTTGGCAGCAAAGAAGAAGGGCAGCAATCAAATACATTTTTATGACAGTCGTGATAGAGAGCTTAGTTCCCAACGTAATGCACCGGCTTGGGCTTTGCGTATTGTACAGGCTATCGAAAATAACGAGCTGATCCTGTACTACCAAAAAATCAAACGGCTTTCTTCCCATAGTCACCGTCAACGAATGGAAATTTTGTTGCGGATCCAAGACGCCTCTGGGCGGGTATTACCGCCAGCACAATTTATTGCTGCTGCCGAGCGATTCAAGTTGATTGTAGAGGTGGATAAAGAGGTTATCCGAAAAGCCTTTTTATGGCTGTCGTTAAACGAGCAGGTCTGGAACGACCACTGTTTATCGATTAATTTGTCTGGCAATAGTCTTGGTGCTGAGGGCATGGTTAATTATATCTTGCAGCAACAAGCCCGTTTTGGCATACCAAGTAGCTGTGTGTGTTTTGAAATTACCGAAACCAGTGCAATTCAAAATCATAGCCGAGCGATGAAAATGTTATTTGAACTGCGTAAGCGTGGTTTTGCATTCGCTCTTGACGACTTTGGTAGTGGCTTTGCCTCTTACGGCTATTTAAAAGAGATGCCAGTAGACTACGTAAAAATAGACGGCTGCTTTGTGAAGCACTTGGCGAGTAACGCCAAAGATTACGCTATCGTAAAGTCGGTCAGTGATGTTTGCCGAGTGATGGGGATTGAGACAGTGGCAGAATTTGTTGAAAACCAAGAGATTATCGACAAACTTGAAATTATCGGGGTTAATTATGCCCAAGGTTACGGCATTGGTCGGCCTCAGCCTCTCAATAGTTATAAATACGAGGTATTGTTAGAGCAGTCGATTGCCTAAATTTGCGCTTGAGTGATTAATATGTGAGGTTGATGGTTATCCATAATTAACCGAGCGTAGATCACCATGCCGTATACTAATCAGCTCCTCAATGATGAACTAGTAAGTAAGTTAACTGGTAAGGTCATTGTTATTACTGGCGCGTCTGAAGGCATTGGTCGCGCATTAGCTTTGGCCTTAGCACTGTTTGATTGTCACTTAGTGATAAGTGCGCGTAATCTTGAGCGACTTAATAGTTTAGCGGCAGAGTTGACGCTATTGGGGAATCCACCGCTAGTGCATGTCGCTGATGTGGCCGTTCAAAGTCAATGTTGCGGCTTAATTAAGGCCTGTATCGACAAGTTTTCAAAGTTAGATATCTTAATCAATAACGCGGGTATGACCATGTGGTCGCGCTTTGATGAACTAGAAGACTTAAGCGTTTTATCGCAAATTATGCAGGTTAATTATTTAGGTCCAGCCTATCTTACCCATGCAGCCATTCCTTATCTTAAGCAAACCCAAGGGCAAATCGTTGCTGTTGCCTCGTTAGCAGGAATGACAGGTGTGCCAACACGTTCTGGCTATGCGGCCTCTAAGCACGCCATGATTGGCTTTTTTGATTCCCTGCGGATTGAACTCAGCGATGACAAGGTTGCGGTAACGGTTATTTGCCCAGACTTTGTTGTCAGTGAAATCCATAAACGTGCGCTTGATGAGCAGGGTAAACCTTTGGGCGATACACCAATGCAAGAAAGTAAGATTATGACCGCAGAGCAGTGCGCAAATATGATGCTACCGGTAATTGCTAAGCGGCAGCGTTTGTTAGTGACTTCGTTACGAGGGCGAGTTGGGCGTTGGTTTAAGATTATCGCCCCCAGCTTAATTGATAAGATAGCACGTAGGGCGATAGATTCTGGTAGTTAATTCAAGGCTAACTAACTGTTTTACTTATTAAGGTGTTTAACTATGGCTTCAGCCGCTTCGTTTTTTGTGGCTTTGTCGGCAGCGGGTTCTATGTGTGCAGCGGCGTTATGACCTGTCATATCTTCGGCGATATGCAGCCAATCTGGGTGCCAGTAAAAAGAGGAACCTGACAGTGTGTCCCAGTTATGTACACCAGATGTTTCGCCTTGGTAGATAAGATCGCTTACTGAATATTTCATTGTCTAACCCCAGTTTGTTAAGTTTAATTCTTGGCAATGTATCGATTCACTCTGCTTAATATTTCTCTTTCTAATTTACGTGGATCTATTGCTGCTGGATTTAGCATGCACTTTCAAGTCACGCTTTTGTGCTGCATAGATCACAAAAATGCCGATTAGTTGATATTGGTTTGCAAGCTGACTGCGGGAGTAGGGGCTATCAACAGAGAATAAGCGAAGCCACCGGTTCTGCAGTTTGGCGTATGAGTATTTAGGGAGGGAGCGACATAGCAGACATAAAAAAGCCCTGAATTAACAGGGCTCTTAGATTCACTCGCTAATGAAGAGGCTATTAACCTTCGCCGTTTTCACGAGCTATCGCACGGTAAGCGATGTCAGTTCTAAAGTAGACATCATCCCAGTGAATTGCATCAACTAAGCTATAGGCTGCTTGCTGTGCTTCGGTCACTGTATTACCTAGTGCTGTTGCGCATAATACGCGGCCGCCGTTCGTCACTACGTGACCGTCTTGCATACTAGTACCCGCATGGAACACTTTAGCGTCGTGATTACCAAGAGACAGACCATCAATCACATCGTGCTTGCGGTATGCATCAGGGTAGCCGCCTGCAGCAAGTACTACACCTACAGCAGCGCGTGCATCAAACTCAGCGGTCACTTGATCAAGCTCGCCGCGGGTCGATGCTAGGCAAAGCTCCACCAGATCAGATTTAAGACGCATCATAATGGGTTGAGTTTCTGGGTCGCCAAAGCGGCAGTTGTACTCAAGTACTTTGGCGCTGCCATCCGGTGCAATCATCAAGCCTGCGTATAAGAAACCTGTGTAAACATTACCTTCAGCTGCCATGCCATCAACAGTTGGGCGAATCACATGCTCAATAGTCCAGTCGTGAACCGCTTGGGTAACAACTGGCGCTGGAGAGTACGCGCCCATACCGCCAGTGTTTGGACCATGATCGCCGTTATCACGGGCTTTATGATCTTGGCTGGTGGCCATTGCTAGAATATTCTTACCGTCTACCATCACAATGAAGCTGGCTTCTTCGCCAGTAAGGAACTCTTCGACAACCACGCGAGAGCCCGCTTCACCAAACTTGTTGCCCGCCAGCATATCTTCAATCGCAGCATCAGCTTCACTTTGATCTGCGGCGATGATCACGCCTTTACCTGCCGCGAGGCCGTCAGCCTTAATCACGATAGGGAAACCCGTTAAGCCAGTCACTTGCTTAACATAGGCTTTAGCTGGCTCAATCTCAGTAAAGTTTGAGTAAGCTGCCGTTGGAATATCGTGACGAGCTAAAAAGTCTTTAGTGAAAGCTTTAGAAGACTCTAACTGCGCAGCACCTTTGGTTGGACCAAAGATAGGCAGGCCTGCTTCATTAAAGGCATCAACTACGCCTAGCGCCAATGGCACTTCTGGGCCAACAATGGTGATAGCCACTTTTTGCTCTTCGGCAAATGCCACTAACGCTGAGATCTCTTCAACATTAATCGCCACGTTTTCAAGCTTTGGCTCTAGTGCAGTGCCAGCGTTACCTGGTGCTACAAAAACAGTTTCAACTTGCGTTGATTGTGCAGCCTTCCACGCCAATGCATGTTCGCGACCGCCGCCGCCAATAATCAATACTTTCATTTTTTAATCCTTAATCGCTTCTTCATCGGTCCTTGAACTGCATCAAACATACTCATGTATTGGCATACATTCCGTGTGTTTTCTTTGTTCAATAACCGATGACTTTGCGCTAAACGTTAAAAATCAATTTTTAGAAGCTTGAGGTAAGATTCCTAAGGACCTAAAACCTAAAGCTTCATATAAATTAATGACGGAAGTGACGCATACCGGTAAATACCATTGCCATGCCGTGCTCGTCTGCCGCTGCGATGATCTCTTCATCGCGGATAGAGCCGCCTGGCTGGATGATACAACTGATGCCAGCAGCTGCGGCAGCGTCGATACCATCGCGGAATGGGAAGAATGCATCTGATGCCATGACTGAGTCTTGAACTTCTAGACCTTCGTCAGCGGCTTTAATGCCAGCAACTTTAGCACTGTAGACGCGGCTCATTTGGCCTGCGCCGACACCGATAGTCATGCTGTTCTTGGCGTAAACAATCGCGTTTGATTTAACAAACTTGGCTACTTTCCAGCAGAACATTAAGTCTTTCATCTCTTCAGCTGTTGGCTGACGCTTAGAAACTACTTTAACGTCATTAAGGCCAACCATGCCTTGGTCGCGATCTTGCAGCAATAAGCCACCGTTTACGCGCTTGTAATCTAGGCTGGTGGTCTTAGCTGCCCACTCACCACATTCAAGTAAGCGTACGTTAGCTTTAGCGGCAACAATATCACGTGCTGCTTGGCTCACTTTCGGGGCAATGATCACTTCAACAAACTGACGCTCAACAATCGCGCTTGCTGTTGCTGCATCTAGTTCGCCGTTAAAGGCGATGATGCCACCGAACGCTGATGTTGGGTCAGTTTGGAATGCACGGTTATAAGCTTCAAGCAGGTTTTCACCAATTGCTACACCACATGGGTTAGCGTGCTTAACAATCACACATGCTGGCTCGTCGAACTCTTTTACGCACTCTAGTGCAGAGTCTGTATCGGCAATGTTGTTGTATGAAAGTGCTTTACCTTGCAGCTGAACTGCAGTAGCAACTGAGGCTTCATCAAGGTTGGTATCAACGTAGAAAGCGGCTGTTTGATGGCTATTTTCGCCATAGCGCAGATCTTGCTTTTTAACTAGCTGAGTGTTGTAAGTGCGTGGGAACTTAGAATCTGCATGACACTCATCTTTGCTGTGAGCTGGCACTTTAGTGCCGAAGTAGTTAGCAATCATGCCATCGTATGCAGCAGTGTGCTCAAATGCGGCTATCGCTAAATCAAAGCGAGTTTCAAGAGTGGTGCTACCTTCGTTCGCTTGCATCTCGGCAATGACGCGGCCGTAGTCGTTAGCGTTAACGATGATAGTGGTGTCTTTGTGGTTTTTAGCAGTAGAGCGAACCATAGTTGGGCCGCCGATATCGATGTTCTCGATAGCGTCTGCAAGCGTGCAGCCTTCTTGAGCTACAGTTGCCGCGAATGGGTACAAGTTAACCGCTACCAAGTCGATAGGCTTGATATTGTTTTGTTCCATTACGATTTCGTCGATACCGCGACGCGCTAAAATGCCGCCATGCACTTTAGGGTGCAGGGTTTTAACGCGGCCATCCATGATCTCTGGGTGACCAGTATAATCTGACACTTCAATGACAGGCACACCATTATCAGCCAGAAGGCGTGCGGTGCCACCAGTAGAAAGTAGTTCAACACCTTGAGCATGCAACGCTTGTGCAAACTCTAGGATTCCGGTTTTATCTGAAACGCTTAACAGCGCGCGACGAATAGGTCTGGCATTATTCATTGTAGGTACAGGGTCCAGTAGTTATTTTTAAGGATCTTTCGGAAAACAGAACAGTCTCAAACGATAAATGCCTACACTGCTTTCCAAAAGTCCCTCAATTTTTATACCCATCGTCACAGCGCGCGTATTTTATCGTAAATTTACCTCCGGCGGTGTTTTTTTCTGCGCGATTTCACAATACGTTCTACCGAACAAGCTTTCTTTATTATATAGGTGCAGAATAAGCCTTGACCTTGGATACAACTCCAAGGTTTATACTTTAGCGACTGAAGTGAATAAGCCGGTGTTTTTTGGGTTTATTCATCTCTGATTTTTTTAATAGGTTTTGCAGCGAAAGTTGTATTGGTTATCGACCTTGATTGCCAAATAGGTTTGGAGCTAAGCATGTATCGAATTGGTGAACTTGCACAGTTATGTGAAGTAAAGGCTGACACGCTGCGCTTTTATGAAAAGCATGGTTTGCTTGCGCCATCATCGCGCACTGAGTCGGGTTACCGTATTTATACCGAGGCGGATGCCGAACGCTTGCGTTTTATTCTGCGCGCCAAAGCGGTGGGGTTTACCCTTGCCGAGATCACCGAGCTGTTATCGATTGAGCTGGATAAATCCAATTGGGCCTGCGCCGATGTAAAAGGCATGGTCGATGACAAACTGGCTAACGTTGAAGCAAAAATCGCTGAGTTAAACCATTTTCAGTTGTCGCTGCAAAGATTGTCTCAAGCTTGCTGCGGTGGCCCAGAAAGTGCGGAGCATTGCTCGATTCTTGAGGCATTAGAATCCAATACCGACAGCATCCGTTGTGAAAACGATAAGCATAGTCATGACGAACGGCAGTTCACCAAAAACTGCAACGATAAATCACATACTTAAAAATACACGTGAGAAGTAGTTATGTTATTAGAGAACTTTATTGAGCTGTTTCTAGAGTCAGCTCCATGGTTACTATTGGGTTTGGTGTTAGCAGGCATGTTGAAGATGTTCGTGCCTATGGCTTGGATGCAGAAGCAACTGGGTGGGCATGGTTTTAAAACCACAGTTAAAGCTGCTGTGCTAGGCGCGCCGCTGCCATTATGTTCTTGCGGTGTCATTCCCGCTGCCGTTGGTTTGCGCCGCAGTGGCGCCTCTAAAGCGGCAACCACTTCATTTTTAGTGTCGACGCCTGAAACCGGCGTTGATTCAGTCACGGTTTCTTACGTATTGCTAGGGCCATTTATGGCGATTGTTAGACCGATTGCCGCGGTAACCAGTGCTATCGTTGCAGGTCTGTTAGTTGGTCGTGATGACGATGATGAACAAGCTGCGAGTCAGTCCGCAGAATCTAACGCCAAAGCTGCACCAGCAGCCTCTTGCTGTAGCAGTAAAAAGGTTGAGCCTAAAGCTGAAGCTGTGAGCTCATGCTGCAGTAGCAAAAAAGCCGAGCCAAGAGTTGCAGCGGTGACTTCTTGTTGCAGCAGTAAAAAAGCACTTGAAACTGTTGCACCTAAAGCTGAAAAATCTAAAGCCGAAAAGTCTTCGTGCTGCTCAACTAAAGCGTCTAAGGTAGCAACTGTAACTGCAGAAAAGTCATCTTGCTGTAGCAGCAAAAAAACCGCTACAGCGACTCAAGCTCGCAGCCATAACCACAGCGATAGCGAAGCGGGCAGTTGCTGTGAGTCGACTAAAGATATTGCTACTGAGTTGAAAGGTACCTCAGTTATTAGTCGTATAGGTAAAGGCTTACATTACGCGGCAACGGACTTAGTGCGTGATACAACGATCTGGTTGCTAATCGGTTTATTCTTCGCGGCATTAGTACAAACCTATGTGCCAGCCGACTTTATGGCTAAATGGGGCGATGGCATTTTAGCTATGTTAGTGATGGTGCTGATCTCTGTGCCTATGTATATCTGCGCCACGGCATCAACGCCAATTGCAGCAGGTTTACTATTAGCGGGTGTGTCACCAGGTGCGGTATTAGTGTTTATGCTAGCGGGTCCAGCAACCAACATCGCCACCTTAGGCGTGGTAACTAAGGAACTTGGTAAACGCGCTCTATATGGCTACTTAGGTGGCGTGTTAGGTGTGGCGTTAGTGTCTGGCATCTTGGTTAACTACCTAGTGGATACCTTTGGCTTCGTGGTAATGCCACAAATTGGTGAGCAGCATGAGCTATTACCAGCAGGTATCGTTTACACCTCTGGAGTGATCCTGGCGATACTAATGGCGAAAGTGTTCTTAGATAAGCTACCTAAAAACTGGTGGCGCCGAGATTGCTGCTCTTAAATGCTTTAACAATAGTTTTATCTGCATTATAAAGAGGCGCTCATTGAGCGCCTCTTTGTTTTTTAGCGCTAAACCGTGTTAGAAAGAAAGCATCGGGATAAATAGTGTTGAAGAGAAGCTGGATTGCAAAAGAGTACTGAACAAAATGCTGTGGTGATCTTCGATGGCGCTTGCAATCTATGTGATGGCGCGGTCAGCGTCATTACAAGGCATGATCCTCATAAGGTATTTGAACTGGTGGCGTTGCAATCGAACCAAGGGAAAGCGCTGTTAAGCCAATATCAATTAACGGATGTGGCAATGGATAGCGTGATCTTGATAAAGCAGGAACAGTGCTATTTACGTAGCGATGCCGTTATTGAAATTGTAAAACGACTCCAGGGCTGGCCTTGTTTACTAAGACATACAGCTTTACTTCCAAGGGGATTGCGCAACGCGATCTATAACTTTATTGCCAAACACCGTTATCGTTTGTTTGGTCAAAAAGCAATTTGTCAGCTACCTAAGAAGTAATGACCTCAAGCTTTCTTAAAAGCTGCCTTATTTCAAGCGTACTTCAAGCTCTGTTTAACCAGCCATCTCGGCTTTTACTCAAGTAGTAGCACAAGCTGTGCAACCAAGTTTGTGCATTGTTTGTTGAAAATCCCCACTATTTACTGTGCCAAAATGGGGCAAAAAGACTTTATCGGTAAAACAGGGTTAAATTGCTATAACGGCAAATTCAGCTATTTTTAGGCGCAAAACAATAATGCCTTAAGTTTTGTACGGTTTTTGGTTGTGCCATATTGTCTAAAACTAAACTTAAAACCTAGCAAATCAATGCTAGGTTACGTAGGAGTTAATTGCTTTCATCGCTCTTCCCCCCTTATTTCAAGCGCTTCTCTGCTCTTTTTGAGTGCTGTAAAGCCTCAAGTCTATTCATCTATTTAACATCTTAAAGTCGTTGCGAGTGAGACATAATGTCTTTTCTTGTTGAGACATAAAGTCCTTTTTGTTCTAGGTTGGCTTTTGTGGTTTTAAGTTCTGATTTTGTGCGCAAATTGCCTGTTTATTGGTTTTTTATTCTTTTATTTGCTCTCTGGTTCGCTGCTTATTCTGTTCCGTTTTTTGTGTGATTTGGATCATGTGTAATAAATTGTTCGTTTAGCTGACTTTGGGGATAATCTTTTCGCGTTAATAAGTCTGCTTCAGCCTTATAAATTTGAGTCTTTTATTTTACGTCAGTAAAAATATAGATCTGTTATCCAAGGCTGCAGGCTCATTTAACAAAAACCAAAACTACGTGCCGAAGATGAGATAGTCGGTCAGTGTAGCAATACTAATTGTGTGAGGGTGATATGGACAGACGACAGTTTTTTAAACTGTGTGCCTGCGGAGCGACCACATCGGCAATATCAGCGTTGGGATTAATGCCCGGCACTGCGATGGCTGCGCCTCGTGAGTATAAGTTGTTGAAAGCAAAAGAAACCCGCAATAACTGCTGTTATTGCTCAGTGGGTTGTGGCTTGTTGATGTACAGCCATGGCAGCAACGGTAAAAACGCCGAAAAAGCGATTTTCCACATTGAAGGCGACGCAGACCATCCGGTTAACCGCGGCGCACTATGTCCTAAAGGTGCCGGTCTAGTTGACTATGTAAATAGCCCTAACCGTAACCATTTCCCAGAAGTACGCGAGCCAGGCTCTAACGAGTGGAAGCGTATTAGCTGGAATGAGGCATTCAGCCGTATCGCCCGTTTGATGAAAGACGACCGCGATGAAAACTTTATTGAAAAAAATAGTGATGGCACCACAGTAAACCGTTGGTTGAGTACCGGCATGATGACTTCATCTGCACAGCCAAACGAAGGTGGTTTTATTACTCACAAGTTTGCTCGTTCTCTTGGCCTAGTAGCCATCGACACTATTGCGCGTAACTGACACTCCCCAACGGTAGCAAGTCTTGCTCCAACATTTGGGCGCGGTGCCATGACCAACCACTGGATCGATATTAAGAACTCAAATGTCGTGGTGATCATGGGCGGTAATGCCGCTGAAGCACATCCTGTCGGTTTCGGTTGGGTAACGGAAGCTATGGAACACAATAACGCCAAGCTGGTGGTTGTGGATCCACGCTTTAACCGCAGTGCAGCATTAGCTGACTGCTATGCACCACTTCGTAGTGGTACTGATATCGCATTCCTTTTAGGTCTATGTCGATACCTCATTGAGACTAAACAAGTTAACTACGAGTATGTAAAAGCGTACACCAACGCGAGTTACATCATTCGTGAAGATTTCGAATTCAATGAAGGCCTATTTAGTGGTTTTGATGACAAGAGCCGTACTTACGATAAAGACTCTTGGTACTACGAATTAGATGAAGATGGTTATGCCAAAGTTGATGAAACCTATGAGCACCCACGTTGTGTGTGGAACTTATTAAAGCATCACGTTGACCGTTACGACTTTGAAACAGTAAGCAATATTACCGGTACGCCAGTTGAAGATTATGAAAAAGTTTGTGCGCTAATTGGTAGCACACACGTTCATGATAAAGCGGCGACTTTCATGTATGCATTGGGCTGGACCCACCACACTAAAGGCGCACAGAACATCCGTTCTATGGCATTAGTGCAGTTGCTACTGGGTAATATCGGCGTATTGGGTGGTGGTGTTAACGCACTACGTGGTCACTCAAACGTACAGGGCGCAACCGATATGGGTCTGCTATGTCAGAACCTACCAGGTTACTTAAAGCTACCAAATGATAACGATACAGATTTAAGCACATATCTAAATAACTATACGCCTAAGGCGTTGCGTCCGGGCCAAACCAACTACTGGTCTAACTATCCTAAGTTCTTTATCTCACAGATGAAGAGTTTCTGGGGCGAGCACGCAACTGCGGCCAATAGCTTTGGTTATGACTGGTTACCTAAGTGGGACTTACAGTACGACTTCACCAAGCACATCGACATGATGTACAAGGGCCAAGTGAACGGTTACTTCGTGCAAGGGGTTAACGCGATTAACTCTATGCCAAACCGTAACAAGACTTTAGCTGCATTATGCAAGCTGAAGTACCTAGTGGTGATGGATCCGTTAGCGACAGAAACCTCAGTATTCTGGCAAAAAGCCGGTGAGTTTAACGACGTACAACCAAGCGAAATTCAAACGCAAGTGTTCCGTCTACCGACAACACTATTTGCTGAAGAAGAAGGCTGTATTGTTAACTCAGGTCGCTGGATGCAGTGGCACTGGAAGGGCGCGAATCCACCGGGCGAGTCTAAGCCTGATGCCGAAATTTTATCAGGCATCTTAATGAAGCTGCGCGAGCTGTATAAAGCTGAAGGTGGCGTGCTACCAGAGCCGATAGAAGCGGTGAACTGGGCAGGCTACCACAACCCATACTTCCCACACGGTGAAGAAGTGGCAAAAGAGCTTAACGGTATCGATCTTAAAACCGGTAAGCAGCTTGATAGCTTTAGCCAGCTAAAAGATGACGGTAGTACGTCATGTGGTTGCTGGATCTACTCTGGTAGCTGGACCGAAGCCGGCAACATGATGGCGCGTCGTGATAACTCTGATACGTCAGGCAAGGGTATCACTCCAGGTTGGGCGTTCTCTTGGCCGCAAAACCGCCGCGTACTTTACAACCGCGCATCTTGTGATGTTAACGGTAAGCCTTGGGATCCAAAACGCATGATCGTTGAGTGGAACCACGGCAAATGGCACGGCATCGACGTGGGTGACTTCAATATGACGTTACCACCAAAAGAGTCTGCGCATCCGTTCATTATGCAGCCTGAGGGTGTGGGTCGTTTCTTCTCGCTAAAGCTATTAGCAGAAGGTCCGTTCCCAGAGCATTACGAGCCGATGGAATCGCCAATTGGTACTAACCCATTACACCCTAATGTGGTCAGTAACCCGGCGGTACGTTTGTTAGAGGGCGTGGAAGATACGCTAGGTTCACATACGGAATTCCCATATGTGTGTACCACTTACTCGTTAACTGAGCACTTTAACTTCTGGACGATTCATTGTCGTTTAGCAGCGATTTCTATGCCTGAAACTTTCGTTGAATTAGACGAAATTTTAGCGGCGAAGAAAGGCATTGCGAATGGTGATTGGGTCAAGGTGAGCTCTAAGCGCGGTAGCTTGTTAACTAAAGCATTAGTGACTAAGCGTCTGCAGCCACTGAAAGTTCATGGCCAGATGGTGCACACCGTAGGTCTACCTCGTCATGGTGGCCACAACGCACTCACACGTAGAAGTTATAGCTGTAACGTACTGACCACAGAAGTGGGCGATGCGAATACCCAGGTACCTGAATTTAAGGCGTTCCTAGTGGATATCGCTAAGGCTGAGGGAGTTTAATCATGTCTGCTCAAGATATCATTTTAAGCTCTGGCACATCAGAGCTCACTCCTGCGGCGCAGGTACGACGTAAGTTAAGTAAGGTGGCTAAGTTATTCGACGCCACTAAGTGTAATGGCTGTAAAGCGTGTCAGGTTTCGTGTTCTGAATGGAACGATCTGCGTGCACCAGTGGGTAGCTTCCAAGGTTCTTACCAGAACCCAATGGACCTGTCTTCTGAGTGTTGGACGCTGATGAAGTACCAAGAAGTTGAGCGAGATAACAAGCTAAATTGGCGTTTCGCCCATAGCGCATGTATGCACTGTGACGATCCAGCCTGTTTAACCGCTTGTTCGACTAAAGGTGCCATTGTGCAGCGTGCAAACGGTGTGGTGGATTTTGACTCTGATAAGTGTACGGGTTGTGGCTACTGCGTGTCGGCTTGTCCGTTCGATGTACCAAGACTCGACCCTATCGATCAAAAGGCCTACAAGTGCACCATGTGTTCAGACCGTATTCAAGTGGGCCAAGAGCCAGCTTGTGTTAAGTCTTGTATTACAGGCGCACTGAAGTACGGCACCCGTGAAGACATGCTGTTTATTGCCGACTTACGAATTAAAGAACTGCGTAAGCGTGGCTATGTTAATGCCGGCCTATACAACCCTGAAGGTGTGGGTGGTACAGGCATGATCATGATTTTGCATGACATTAATAAGCCGCAAGACTATGGCTTACCAGCGGATCCGAAAACGAGTGTGCCAGTTAAGTTATGGCAAGACGTGGTTAAACCATTGGGTGCGGCGGGCATCATGGCAACAGTTGCTGTTGCTTGCTTACACCGCATTACAGTGGGTCGTAACCTTGTTGAAGAGGACGAGCCAGCTGCGTTCGACCACACTCACTCAGATAAGTCAGATAAGGAGTAACGCTCATGCATAAGCAGAATATGATTTTGCGCCATAAGTTGTTCGACCGCATCTGTCACTGGTTTGTGGTTGCAGCAGGTTTGGTGACATTCCTAACTGGTTTTGCTTTCTTCTTCCCATCATTTCAATGGTTGGGAGCGATTGCAGGTACGCCACAAATGGCGCGCTTTGTTCACCCTATTGCCGGCTTGCTGATGTGCCTGCCGCTAATGTTGATGTTGGTGCGCTATTACCACCATAACAAGTGGGAAAAGAACGACCTAACATGGATGTTAGCTATCAAGGACGTGATGTTCGAAAACGAGGACAAAATCCCTGCAATCGGCCATTACAACCCAGGTCAAAAAGTGCTGTTCCGTACCTTCGTGGTGACCTCAATCGCATTGACGATTACCGGCATCATGATGTGGCAGCCTTACTTTGCCCCTTACTTTGATGCAATTGCTATTCAGTGGGCCATTTTAATCCACGCAATCTGCGCCGTGATCATGTTGATCTTCGTGATTGTGCACTTTTGGATGGCAACGTGGGTAGAAGGATCGGTTGCCGGCATGTTGTACGGCTATGTGTCGCGGGCTTGGTGCAAGAAGCATCACCCTAACATGCTAAACGATCCTGAATTAAAGACTAATAAGTAGGAAAAACACTAATTATGAGCACAGCAATACTCGACGCTGAAAAGATCCCTGGTCAGTCATTGGACATTAAAACCGTGATCGCAGCTGACCCAAAAGCCGTTTATCAATTTCGCGCTAAGCGACTTGCAGAGCTCGCCGAAGAATCTGGATTAACAGAATACTTTGGTTTGCTTGAGCAGTTAGTTGGCGCCCAAGAAAAGGTAGCGGCACTTTACGGTGAGGCGGCAAAGAGCTGCTTTGGCCCTAAGCCAGAGTTAGATCTCAACCAAGCTCAGCCTATGGCGCAGCAGCATTTTGAGTGGGGCAATTATTGGCAGTCGGTATTGCTGGAACTTGTTAGTGAGCTTATGCCTAAAGTCAGTACTGACTTGCATGTAGTGCTAAAGGAACTAGCCAAAGCGGAAGCTGATGTACTGCAAGGTTACGCCAAGTCGATGTTAGGTGGTCACTTTGCTGAAGTGCCAGCACAGTACAGCCTGTTTATTTGGGCATCGTTATCTGTTTACTGGTCACATTGGGCAGTGGATGTTGCCCAAACTTTGGCTGATAAAGGTGAGGCGCATAAGCGTTTATGCCCAGTGTGTGGCAGTCACCCAGTGGGTAGCGTTATCAAGGAAGAACCACGTGTTGGCCTGCGTTACTTGCATTGCAGCTTGTGTGAAACCGAGTGGCATGAAGTGCGCGCCGAGTGCACCTCATGCGGCGAGAGCAAGGGCGTGTTCTTGTGGGCTGAAACCGAAACTAATGCCGCTATTCGGGTAGAAAGCTGCGACACCTGTAAGGGGTATACCAAGATGTTCTTTACCGACATCAACCCAAGACTGGAAGTGGCAGCCGACGACTTGGCGACCTTGGTGATGGACAGCCATTTGGTTGAGCAAGGATACAGCGCAACCACGGTGAACCCATTGCTACTTGCTCATGAGCAAGAGCCTATGGAGTCCGAGCCTCAGCTTAAAGTCGGTGATATTCATTAGCCAGCTTTAACCACGTAAGTCGAACAAGAGCCGCATTGCGCTGCGGCTCTTTTATTAACCTAAATATCTAACATCATTGAACTAACTAGACGAAGACCTATGACTCAAGCTATCAACTCCACTCAAGCTCTTTACCGTTGTTTACCTGCAATGGACAGCTTGCTGCTGATACCTCAAGTGATAGGTTTTATTGACCAGCAGGGTAAATCTTGGATTAAATCCTTATTGACGCAAATGCTTGACGATGCACGTCAGCAAATCACCAACAGTCAAAGCTTACCAAACTGGTGCTTAGATTCCGCGAATATTACAACCGAGTTAGCCAGCCGTATTAGCAAAGCCCAGCGTCAAAGCATGACCCCTGTTATTAATTTAACAGGCACCATATTGCACACCAACCTCGGGAGATCGCAGATGTGTGAAGCGGCGATTGATGCGGTCACTCAAGTGATGCGCAGTCCTGTGCCGCTTGAGTTTGATATGGGCCAAGGTAAACGTGGTCACCGCGACAGTGCAATATCCGCACTAATTAATGAGCTAACGGGAGCTGACAGTTGCTGCATCGTTAACAACAACGCCGCCGCAGTTTTATTGATGCTGGCCGCAACCTCTGCCGGTAAAGAGGTGATAGTTTCTCGCGGTGAGCTGGTGGAGATTGGCGGCGCGTTTCGGATCCCAGACATTATGGCTCAAGCCGGTTGCAAGCTGGTGGAAGTGGGTTGTACTAACCGCACTCATCTTAAAGATTACGCCGCCGCGATTACTGAAAACACTGCGGCAATTATGAAGGTGCATACCAGTAATTATCATATTAGTGGTTTTACTAAGGTCACCGAAGAGGCTGAGCTTGCGGCTTTATGTAAAGGCAAAGGTATCGCACTGATCTCCGATCTTGGCAGCGGCGCGCTCACCGACTTGTCGCGCTTTGGTTTATCAAAAGAACCCATGCCGCAGCAGATGCTAAAAGATGGCGTTAATCTGGTGAGTTTTTCTGGCGACAAGCTGCTCGGCGGGCCGCAAGCCGGCTTAGTGGTGGGCGATCGCGAACTGATTGCTAAGCTACAAGCACATCCACTAAAGCGTGCACTGCGCTGCGATAAAATGACGCTAGCCGCACTTGAAGCGACCTTGATGCAGTACCGTAATCCACAAACGCTAGATAGCCAATTACCTATTTTTAGAAAGCTCTCCCGTCCTTTGGTTGAACTTGAACAGCTTGCACAAACACTGCAGCAATTAGCTGATAGCGTCAATGGCAGCCTATTTGATGTAACAATTCAAGCTTGCCAAACCCAAGTAGGCAGCGGCTCGCAACCTGATGTACTGCTTGATTCTGTGGCGCTGTGTCTTGCTGTTAATACTAACGCTAGCAAACAGAAGCACTCGCCAAGCGTGTTGCAGCTGGATAAGCATTTTAAAGCCGCCAGCATGCCAATTATTGGCCGCATTACTGCTAATCAGTTGTGGCTAGACTTGCGCGGCGCTGACAGTGACAGCCAGTTAATCGAAGTCCTGACAACAAGCCTGCTCGACTTTGAGCAAGTGCCTAGTCAAACGCCTGCAACAAGCCTGGAGGCCGTATCATGATTATTGTTACCGCAGGTCATGTGGATCACGGCAAAACCAGCCTCATTCAAGCACTAACAGGTACTGATGCCGACCGATTACCGGAAGAAAAAAAGCGCGGCATGACTATCGAGCTGGGTTACGCCTTTATGGATTTAGCCGGCGGCGAGCGTCTAGCCTTTGTTGATGTGCCGGGTCACAGCAAGTTTATTAATACCATGTTGGCAGGGGTGAGCTGCGCCAAACATGCGCTATTGATTATCGCTTGTGATGATGGGGTGATGCCGCAAACCCATGAGCATTTAGCTATTTTACAACTGCTTAATCTTGAACACTTAATTGTGGTGCTCACCAAGCAAGATAAAGTCGACAGTGAACGCGTTGAGATGGTTAAGCTTGAGGTGAGTGAGCTACTGGCAACACATCAAAGGCAAACTGATATCTATGTGGTCTCGGCGCAAACTGGCTTTGGTATTAGTGAGTTAAACGATGCGATTACTCAGCTTGCGCAAATGCAAATAACCAAGCTTAAACAGACTCGCGAGCAAGCCAGTTTTCGCATGGCAATCGACCGAGCTTTTAGCGTAAAAGGCGCGGGTCTTGTAGTCACAGGTACTGTGATTAGCGGTCACGTCAGCCAAGGGCAAAACCTGTATCTATCGGGTCAGCGAAAACCGGTCAAAGTCAGAACGCTACATAGCCAAGGTCGAGTAAGTGATAACGCCCATCATTGTCAGCGGGTGGCTCTCAACATCACTGGCGTAGATGCGCATCGCGGCGCTGAGCGCGGTGACTGGTTAACCGAGCTTGATCATGTCGTAGCAACAATCGAAGCGCCAAAAGTCATTTGTGGTGTTTTTGAATCTGTATTGCCATTTAAGCACTGGCAAAGCGTGCAAGTGCATCTTGGTAATCGCCACACCACGGCGCGCTTAGGTTTGCTGCAAAACCTTACTGACGGCAGCGCTTTAGTTGAGCTGCAATGTGAGCAGGCACTTGGTTGTGTCGAGCAAGATAGGATCATTGTGCGTGACAGTGCCGCCAAAACCACATTAGGGGCGCTGCGGGTATTAGATCTGAATCCGCCAACTCGCGCTAAGCGCAGTGATGAGCGTTTAGCTTACTTAGAAAAGCTTAAACAGTGTGACTCGCTAACGGCGAGTTTAAAGGCGCAAATAAACCATCACTGCGTGTCAAAGTCGGCTTTTATGTGGGCCAATCAGTTAACTGAGCAAGCCGCCTGTTTGACAGATGAGCAGCTGATAAACCTTGATGGTTATCTGTTATCAAGTGCATTGCAGCAGCAGATTGAAGCGCAACTACTGGCTCTTATCGCCGATTATCATCAGCAATCTCCTGAGCTATTAGGTTTGAGTATTAACCGCCTGCAGCGCATGACTCACAACCACTATCCATTGCCAGTGCTCTTGAAACTCACCGATGGGCTTAGAGAACAAAAGCTACTGCAGAGCACCCGCGGTTTATTGCACCTACCACGCCACAATTTAGCGTTGTCAGATGTTGAGCAGCTTTTGTGGTCGCAAATAAAGCAGCAACTAATTAGCGCTAAAGGGCCGTTATGGTCGTCAGATTTAGCAACTGAATTAAACCTAGATCTGACAGTTGTTCGCGGCCTGTGCCGTAAGCTTATTCAGCTGGGTTATCTGTCAGCGATTATTAAAGACCGCTTTATGCTAACCGAAAGTCTGTATTTCTACGCCGATGTTATTCGTAATCAAATCAACACCAGTGGTGAGATCAAAACTGCTGATTTCAACTCAATTATTAAGCTTGGCCGCAAAGCCAGTATTCAGTTGTTGGAGTTTTATGACCGCAGTGGATTAACGTGGCGCAAGAAGAAAGACAATTCGAGAGTAATTAGAGATGGCAGCATATTTATATCGAGTGATTTGGCGGAAGAACATAGGAGTTGAACCTACCCGGGACTGCTGGCAGCCCCACCTGGATTTGAAATCCAGACGTTTCACCGGAAACGACGTTCTTCCGTATCACTTGCGGCGAATAATAGGTAATTGTTTTTAGCTAAACAATATCATTGGCTTGTTAACTTTATTAACTGTGAGTGCAAATACTATTTATCGGCAATAACGGTGAAGAGTGGGACATTATTTACCAAATAGTTGCAGCATAGCTCAAGGGATGTGGTGTTTTTATAAATGATATTAATCGACTTATATGTTTGGTAAATGTGACTCCTATTTACATCTATCCATATTGGCAATATTAACGCCCCTAGTGTGGTCTTATTTAATAGAAGAGATGGAACAGCTTTATGACGGAACTTGTATGTGGCTTAAATAATATTACTGAGCAAGCTTCAGTGACGTGTTTTCGTAATGACAGAGAGCAGTCATTAATAGAGACGGTGGCGAAAGAGGTCAGAGTCGCACTGATTTACAATGGTATTTCTCATGTAGTGATGATGGCGTGCCCAACCGCATTAAAAGAGTTTGCTATTGGATTTAGCTTGTCAGAATCGATTATTGAAAGCGTACGTGATATCCGTTCGATTGAAATTGAAACCATAGCCAGTGGTGTATTGGTACATATTGAGGTGTCGCAGCGTTGTTTTATGCAGCTCAAACAGCATAGACGTAGTCTTGCAGGGCGCACTGGTTGTGGTCTTTGCGGCATAGAGCAGATAGAGCAAACGCTTAAACCGATTGTAAAAGTCACAGACACTGCAAGATTCAACCTAAACAGCTTGAAGTTGGCTTTATCTAACCTGCATAAGCATCAAAATGCATTTAATTTGACCGGTGCCACACATGCTGCTGCCATGTTGTCGGCAGAAGGTGATATTATGTGCTGCTTCGAAGATGTGGGGCGTCATGTCGCACTCGATAAATTAATTGGTCATATCAATATCGATAACCAGACTCGTCATTCTGCGTTGTTATTAACCAGTCGAGCCAGTTTTGAGATGGTGCAAAAAGCCGCCATTTCAAATATTAGTATTATATTTGCAATTTCTTCAGCAACTTCGTTAGCGATTGATATCGCGCATAAATCAAATATTACTTTGGTTGGGTTTTGCCGTGAAAATAGGGTGACAATATATACCCATCCTGAAAGGTTGTATTTATGTAATGAAACGCAAGCTAATGTTGAAAATAATAACTTAGCAGTGATCTAGTTAAGGCCTTATTTTCACTATTGGCGTGTGTTTTGGTTTTAGCATTTAATTTAAGCGTAATAAAATAAGTGTTTAGAGAGATTACTTGGCTTAACTTGGTTTCGTTTAACTTAGTTTCGTTTTACTGGGTTTAGCTTAGTAATAAGTCTAGTGCTTAGCTTAAACGCTTAAATTAAGTGTTTCATATTACTTGGTAAGTTTTAAATATGTGGTTAACGTTTAAAAATCAGTTTTTTATTAAATTCTGGTCGCCTTTTGCTGCCGTTATTGCGGCGGGTATATTGTCGACTTATTTCTTTGGCCTTACCGGCTCTTTGTGGGCGGTAACTGGCGAATTTACTCGCTGGGGCGGCCATGTACTGCAGTGGTTTGGGGCTGAGCCGGAAACTTGGCAGTACTTTAAGATTATCGGCCTTAATGGCACGCCGCTAGATCGTGTCGGCGGCGTGATGATCTTAGGCATGTTTGGTGGCTGTATGGCTGCGGTGCTGTGGGCGAATAATTTAAAGCTGCGTATGCCAAGCTCGAAAAAGCGCATTGCTCAAGCATTGATTGGCGGCATGATTGCAGGCTTTGGTGCGCGTCTTGCTATGGGGTGTAACTTGGCGGCTTTCTTTACCGGTATTCCGCAGTTTACCTTGCATGCGTGGATCTTTGCTTTTGCCGCTGCCGCAGGTACTTACATTGGCGCTAAGATCACTTTGTTACCGTTTTTCCGTTCAACTGCCACGCTAAAAGCAGGCGGACTGAAGAAAATTGCTAAGCCTAATCCGAACCAAGTGCAAAACCGTTTTCGCCTAGGCTGGCTGGTGTTTGCCGCTATGGTCGCGCTGTCGCTGTATATCATGCAAAGCTCTACCAAGCTTGGCATTGCCATGTTAATGGGGATTATCTTTGGTTTATTGATTGAACGTGCGCAGATCTGTTTTACTTCAGCGTTTAGAGATATGTGGATCACTGGCCGTACCCATATGGCTAAGGCGATTATCTTAGGTATGGCGGTGAGTGTTATTGGTATCTATAGCTATGTGCAGCTAGGTATGACGCCTAAAACCTTATGGGCTGGCCCAAATGCAGTGATTGGTGGTTTGCTGTTTGGTATCGGTATCGTTATCGCGGGTGGTTGTGAAACCGGCTGGATGTACCGCGCATTAGAAGGTCAAGTGCACTTTTGGTGGGTGGGTATTGGTAATATCGTTGGTGCAACCATATTAGCTTATTACTGGGACGTGGTGGCTGAACCATTAGCGACTAGCTGGGATAAGGTAAACCTGCTAGATGTATTTGGGCCGCTTGGTGGCTTAGCGGTGACTTATCTATTGCTGGGCTTATCTTTTGTGCTGATTTTAATCTGGGAGCAGCGCTTTTTTAATAAGCAGAAGCGTGACCAGCAACAACTCGCGGCAAAGCTTGCCGAATTAAAAGTTGCTCCAGCGGCTACAGCAACACAAGCTTAAAGACCTGTTATTAGAAGTAACGAATTGATTTATATGTTTTGTATTCGGCTCAAGCGATTTGAGCCAATTTATTGCTGAGGAGCAGTTTATGCCAGCATCTATCGTACCTGATTACAATTTAGAGATTTACGGTGAGCCTTGTCCATACCCAGCGGTTGCCACGCTTGAAGCGATGCAATCATTGAAAGCGGGTGAAGTATTGGAAGTGATTACCGACTGCTCGCAATCGATTAACAACATTCCTAATGATGCAAAGAACCATGGCTACGAGGTTTTAGACATCAGCCAGCAAGGCGTGATGCTGCGTTATTTGCTTAAGAAGTAGTTGAAAAATAGTTAAACAGCTTTGTCACGAGTGGTTTGGGTAATCGATTAATAACATTATTTTTTCAAGCGATGCAAAGAACCATGGCTACGAGGTTTTAGATATTAGCCAACAGGGCGTGATGCTGCGTTATTTGCTTAAGAAGTAGCTAAAGAAATAAGTTAAAAGCTAAGCCCAAATGATGCTGCTAATTATTAAGAGCTACACGGCTATGAGGTTTTAGATATCAGCCAGCAAGGCGTGATGCTGCGTTATTTGCTAAAGAAATAAGCTTGTTTACGAGCAATAAAAAGGCACTCAATGAGTGCCTTTTTGCTGAGTCGCGTTTAGCGAGTCAGTAGCGAGTATGTCGTGTTTGTTTACTCTGGAAGTTCTGCGTTGTGGTAAACGTTTTGCACGTCATCACAATCTTCAAGTGCCGCTAGGAACTTCTCGAACTGCTCAATTTCTTCAGCATCAGTAATTGCTGTCATTGTTTGCGGAACGAATGTGATCTCTTCCATCACATAGTCAGTGTCTTCTGGTAGCTCAGCTGCTAATGCAGTTTTGACTTTGAAGAACTCTGTGTGCGGTGCGTAAACGCTGATCATGCCATCTTCTAGTTCAACGTCAGATACATCAACGTCAGCCATCATTAGCATTTCTAGAATTGCATCTTCGTCGTCGCCAGCGAATACGAATACCGCTTGGTGATCGAACATGTGACCAACAGTACCTGGGCCACCTAGCTTAGCATCGTTTTTAACGAATGCTTGGCGAACTTCAGTGAAAGTACGTTTTACGTTGTCAGTTAAGCAGTCAGCAATAACCATACAGCCGCCAGGACCAAAGCCTTCATAACGCGCAGTTTCGTAGTCTTCACCACCACCGCCTTTGGCTTTTTCAATTGCACGTTCAATAACGTGTGCTGGTACTTGGTCTTTCTTGGCTTTGGCAATCATGGTGCGAAGTGCAAGGTTGCCATCAGGATCGAAGCCACCGTTCTTGGCGCAAACGTACAACTCTTTCCCGTAACGAGAATAAAGTCTAGTTTTTTGCCCAGCAGTTTTCGCCATGGATTCTTTTTTGTTTTGGTATGCTCTACCCATCTTGATCTTTCTCACTAAGCTTAAAAAATTGCCAGCAATGTTAGCAGCTTTATCGAAACAAATCAGGTGCAGGCCTTTAAAAATGCTAATCGCAGCGATTAATTTTGTTTTATATCTGCATCTAATGCTCTAAACCATAGCGAGTTAGGCTTTTTGTCAGCCATTTGTCTAACCGTTAGTGTCTACTCTTGAAAGGATTCCACTAGCGCATCAATGGTTTTTTTGATTAACAGCGGCGGTGTACGGCCAAAATCATGCAAGGCATACACACTGTTTAGTGGGCATTGATGACTGGCGATGAGTTCAACGAGTGAGGGCTGCTGCTTAAATACAAAATCAGGTAATAAGGCCACACCTAAGCCTGCTTTTGCTAATGACAGCACAGCAGATGAAGTATCGGCAAAGCGATTAGCACTAAAGCTTAGGGTGAGGGCTGCCTCTGTTTTATTGGCTTTAGTTTGTAGTTGGTGCTCGATATTTTGTCCCTGCCAAGAGTTAGCGATGTAATCTAATTCTTGCCATTGCTCGGCGGCTATTTGTTGTTGATGCTGCGCAATAAAAGCGGGGCTGGCGCAAAGCACATCGCGAAACTCGCCGACTTTGCGCTGGATTAAATTGCTCGATGCTAACTTACCGACTCGCACCGCGAGGTCGATATCTTGTCCAAGCAGATCAATACGGCGATCTTGCACCTGAATACTCGGCCTAATCATAGGGTTGCCTTGGCATAGCTTGCCAATAGTTGGCGCAATAAAGTCGTCAACTAAAGCGTGGGGGGAGCTGATTGTAATTGGTCCCGCTAGCTTGTCGGCACTTTCTCTAGCTTGCTGCCACGCTAGGTTAGAGATATTGGCTAATTCACCGCAGCGCTGGTAAAAATCTTTACCTGCAGGAGTAAGTTGTTGTTTACGAGTGGTTCTATGCAATAGCTGCACACCCACCGCTAGCTCTAGTGATTTTAAATGGTGACTGACCACAGATTTAGACAGACTGAGTTTATCGGCTGCAGCGCTTATCGAGCCGCTATCGACGATTTGTTTAAATATGGCCATATGTCGCAGATGATCCATATTGCTTTCCTTATCTGTGATCTGATGATTATCTAGTTTAATTGTTCTGTTTAGTCGAACACTTATTGCAGTTTTACCTAGGTTATCAATGCTAATTGTCGCTGTAAACTGATGGCATAAATTGATAACTAATACAGGTTCACACTATGTCTCAGAAATTACTCGATGCGGTAAAGCTTGCCAGCGCCACTTGGATGCAAGGTTTTAATACTCAAAATGCAGCACTGTGCGCGGCACAATATGCTGCCGATGCACCAATGCTAGCTCGTCCTTTTGGCGAGTTTGTAGGCCGCGAAGCGATTCAAGCATTTTGGCAAAACTTGATTGAGCAAGGCTATTGCGATGTTGAATACACTAGCCCTGAATTTAAAGTGCTAGATGAAAAATCGGTATTGCTGACAACTGCTTGGAAAATGAATAAAGCCCATGGCGTAGTCCACAAAGAAATTTGGGTGCTGCAAGATGATGGTACGGCTAAGCTGGTGGATGATGAGTTTGAAGTCCTAGGTTAGGCGGCATAGCTGCTGTTATACCCACTATATCAACAAGCAAATATTGATATGTATAAGTTCAAGTAAGCGAACTTGCTTGAGCTTATATCAATCAGTAAATCGATTTAGTTACAGCCTATTATTTCTGCATATTAACGCTCAAGTCACTATCGTTTTTTACCGCACGCCACTCGCTTAATTTTTCATTAATTTGCGATTTCCCCTTAGCCATTAATATTGGCTTTTTTTGGGTTGTTTCCCTTGTTAGTTGTTGTTAATAAAACTGTTTTTCTAAAGAGTGCTTTCGGGTGCTAATTAATTGAATCTTAATTTGTTTTTAGGCTGTTTTTGTTTTTTTATTTATGTGAACCATACCTCTAAAGAAGTATGTTGGTGAGAATTTAGTCACATAAAAGCCCTAGTTGAAACTTTAAGGTAATGACGGGGGAGTAAAAGGTCACGACTTAATAAAAATTATGGAGTGATGATGAGAAAATTTAATAAATGCAGTGTGGCGTTAATCGTCGCAACCGCTTTCGGTCTAGCAGCCTGTAGCGATGGCAAAGATGGTAGTGACGGTGAAGATGGCACCAGCCCGCTACCGCCAGTAGTTGAAGTGACTGAAACCACCAATGTTGAAATGCTCAGTCATACCTTGGAAGAGGGCGCTGTGCGCTTCGAATTTGAAGTCACTAACGAGGAAGGTTTGTTAGTTAGCGGACTCGAAAAGGTGAGTGCTGAAGTGGCAGCGCTAACCGATAAAGGTATTGCTCGTAGTCGTCCAGACTTTGAGGGCACTATTGTCGGTGGCAGTGCCTCGGATGAAACCGAAGGTGCAAGCCTGACGATGACTGAAGATGGTCGTTATGAGTTCTTAGCGCCGATGCCTGCGGTGAATTCGGGTACTGAAAGTATCATTCGTATTGCAGTGGGCGGTAGCGAAAAAATCGCTAAATCTGCTTATATCGTGGTTGATAAATCTGAAGGTTTACACACTACTTCAACGGCAACTTGTCATGGTTGTCATGTCGATTACGCCGCATCTAATCTAAAACATCCAAGCTACACCGCAATTAACACTGACGGTGAAACCGATCTCGTGGCCGGTTGTATGGTGTGTCACGGTAATGTGGTCCGTGATGAAGGTGGTTATGCCCGCAACTCAATGCAAAAAATTGGTCATATCAATCACCAGAAGTTTGAAAAAGACTTTGATGCTGCTAACTGTTATACCTGTCACGCAGAGCCTATCACTAAAGTGAATAGCATGAGTACTTGTACTGACTGCCATGACGCTGCTGGCGTCGGTACAACGGCTGTCGCGATGACATACACTGGCTTTAGCGAGTCTGATGATGTGCGTCTATTCCATAAAAAAGTTGCTGAAAAAGCGACAGTACGCGATGAGCATTCATCGACGATTTCTGCGCCATACATGAGCGCAGATGCGGGTTACTGTACCGATATCGCCTTGTTTAAAGGTGAAGAGCAACTGAATCTTGAGACCTTACTTGCCGATGGCACTGTGTCTTATCTTGGCGCATACCTACATGGCTATGATAACGGTTCAATTGTTGGCCGTGCGGCACGTACTGCAACGACCACATTTGATGCTAACGGCACCGCAGCGGTATGTTTCGCAACGCTAGATGCGACTTTCCCAGAGTTAATGGCAAGCTCGCGCATTACCTTTAACTTTGGTGAAGACGCGAGTTATGACGGTGTCACCTTGCATGGTTACTCTGACATGATGTCAGGTACGCTATATGAGCGTCGCCATAGCGTCACCATGGATAGCTGTAGCACTTGTCACAACAACGAAACCAACTACCACAAAAATGGCAGCTACGCTGATGGCGGTTTAGGTTGTGTTGCTTGTCATAACAACGGTCAAGATCGTAGCTCTAAAAACTCTGCACCTGGCTTTGGCCCTATGGTTCATAGCATGCACTGGGGCGTAGGTAGCTCAGCAATTACTGGCGAGCCAAACTCGGCGACTCAGCTTAATGCTGAAAACTGCGTTGCATGTCATGCCGAAGGTATCGACTTAAATGCGGTACCTAATCAGTACATGCTATCGAAAGCCTTTAATGGTGGCACTGCTGGTGTGGCTTCAAGCCCAGTAACGGCTAACTGTTTTGCATGTCACGATAGTGACCAAGCGCTTAACCACATGAAGTCGAATGGCGGCGAAATCAATACTCCGGTTGATCATACTGGCGATTGGTTCAGCCAAGGCACTTCAGAGTCGTGCGCAACTTGTCACGCAGAAGGTCGCTCATACGGTATTGAAAAGTACCACGTGTTTGACCGTAAAGAATAAAAAGTAACGGTTAGCTGCTCCCTGCAACTGGCTAGCCGGCCACTTTTTTAGGGCTCCATATTGGGGCCCTTTTTTAGTTACTGATCAAAATCAGGTCGCTGGATAAAGTCTGGCACATCTAACACTCTATTTTGCCAATTAGCGAAAAGCGCTTCATAGAGAAACTCAATAAACACCCGGTAACGGCGTGGTAAATAAACCCGCTGTGGCATGCTCATAGTCACTAAGCTTTGCTTCATAGGAAAGTCATTTAAGACGGTGACCAGCTCTTGTTTCTCTAGGGCATTATGGGCAATGACCATAGGGATTGCTGCGATCCCAAGGCCTTCAATGGCTGCCTCACGCATTAAGGTAATGTTGTTGGTTTCTAGTCGAGACTCGGGCTCTATTGTTATCCATTGCTGGCCATTAAATAGCGTCCAACTGCCGTCGATATGGGGTGAGCCAAGACGAATACATTGATGTGCGCTCAGTTGTTCTGGCGTAGCGGGTTTACCGTATTTTTCGATATATTTGGGGCTCGCCATTAAGATTTTAGGCGTATTAATTAAGGCGTAAGTTTGCAAGCGGTCATCGGTTTGCTCGGTGATCTGAAACAGCATGTCTATGCCTTCACCAATCACATCCACTTGTCGATTCGTTAGCTCTGCTTCAATGGTGATATCTGGATACAGCGCCAAAAATCTCGCAAAGATCCGTCCGAAATACAGCTGACCCATTTCGATAGGGCAGACAATTTTTAAGTGCCCCTTAATGGTTTGCTGCCTAGCACTGAGCTGGTCTTCGGCATTGGTTAAGTCCACTAAAATGCGATTAACTTTATGGTAGTAATCCGCGCCAGCTTCTGTGAGTTTGAGTGCACGAGTCGTGCGATAGAGTAACTGTACGCCGGCATCAGCTTCGAGTTCAGCTACCTTACGGCTTACGGTGGCTTTGGTCAGACCTAAAGCATTAGCAGCCTTAGTGAAGCTACCTTGTTCGACCACTTGAACAAACATTTGGATGCGGTTGAGATCTATCATTGTTACACCTGTGAAACAGTGGGTAATATTTTAGCTATCTAATAACTATGTTGAGACAGTAGTAAACTATGACTCACTAATCAAGGAGTCATTCATGTCAAAAACTAAGTTATATTTCGGGATTCCTGTACTTATTATTGCGTTAGTCGCTGGCGGTTATTACTGGTGGACTCAAGTACGTAATTTTGAATCTACCGATAACGCCTATGTAGAAGCCGATATTTCTCATATTAGCGTTAAAGTCCCGGGCTATGTAACGGCCACATTTGTTACAGATAATCAGCATGTTGAGCAAGGCCAGCTATTGGCTCAACTCGAAGATAGTCAGTTTGCGGCCAAGGTTGCGCAAAGCCAAGCATCATTGTCTAGCGCTAAAGCACAGGGTCAAACATTGCATGCGCAAGTTGATTTGCAACAGGCGTTAATTTCACAAGCTAAAGCCAGTGTCGTGGCAGCAGAAGCAGAGCAAGTTCGTAGCCAGCAGCAATTAAGCCGCGCATCAAAGTTAAAAGTGAAAAACTATAGCTCGCAAGATGCGGTTGATGAAGCGCAAGCTGGGTTTGAGTCCGCTAGCGCCCATGTTGATGAAGCTAAAGCGGCGCTCGTTGCTAAGCAGCGTGAGCTTAAAGTGCTAACGGCGCAATTAGTTGAAGCAGATTCTAGCGTTGAGCAAGCCAAAGCTGGCTTAGCTTTGGCGCAAATTCAACTCGCTGATACCAAAATTACCGCGCCGTTTAGCGGCATTATTGGTAAACGTGGTGCTCAGCAAGGCCAATATGTACAGCCAGGGCAAGCCATTTACAGCTTAGTGCCAGATGAAGCTGTGTGGATCACTGCCAACTTTAAAGAAACCCAAATTGCCCAAATGCATGCAGGGCAATCGGTGGCGATAGAGCTCGATGCGTTTTCCGGTAAGCATTTTACTGGCGTTATCGACAGTTTAGCACCAGCATCTGGGGCCAAATTCAGCCTATTGCCAGCAGAAAATGCCACAGGCAACTTTACTAAGATTGTACAAAGGATCCCGGTGCGTATTCGTTTAGATAGCGACTCTGCCACGCAACTTGAGCATGGCAGAATTGTTCCAGGGCTGAGTGCTTTGGTGAAGGTGGATACTGCGAGTGATGTACTGAGCACGGATGTTGTTGCTAACAGAGCGCAATACTAATGTCTGCGGCTAAAGCTGAAACCTTGCATCCATTTGAGCAAGTTGAGCCTGGCAGTCGCCGCGCTTGGATAGCTGTTTTTGGCGGGCTTATCGGCGCATTTATGGCGATTTTGGATATCCAAATCACCAATGCCTCGATGAAAGAGATCCAAGGCGGCTTAGGGGCAACACTAGAGGAAGGCTCTTGGATCGCGACTGCTTATCTCGTCGCAGAGATGATTGCCATTCCACTATCAGGCTGGCTCAGTAAAGGGCTAGATATTCGTCGCTATATGCTATGGAATTGCGCGATATTTATCTTGGCGTCACTGCTTTGCTCGGTCGCTTGGAACCTTGAGTCTATGATCGCCTTTAGGGCGATGCAGGGCTTTTTTGGTGGCGCACTTATTCCTATGGCCTTTAGGCTGATTTTAGAGTACTTACCCGACAGTAAACGCGCGGTAGGCATGGCGCTTTTTGGCATTACCGCGACTTTTGCGCCATCAATAGGCCCAACATTAGGTGGTTGGCTCACCGAGCAATTTAGTTGGCACTATCTGTTTTACATCAATGTGCCACCTGGGCTCGTGGTGATGTCGATGCTAGCTTACGGCTTAGTTAAAAAGCCAATTAATTGGCCAGAGCTTAAAAATGTTGATGTGACCAGCGTGGTGACTATGGCTCTTGGCATGGGCTGCCTAGAAGTGGTGCTTGAAGAGGGTAATCGTAAAGACTGGTTTGGCTCAGATCTTATCCGTAACTTAGCGATTGTAGCGGCGGTAAATATTGCGATTTTCGTTTATCTACAATTTAAGAAAAAAGATCCATTGGTCAACTTACGATTACTGGCAAATCGCGACTTTAGCTTATCGACCATAGCTTATTTTTTACTGGGCTTAGCGCTGTTTTCATCGATTTATATGGTGCCGCTTTACCTGTCGCAAATTCAAAATTACAACTCATTAGAAATTGGCGAAGTGTTAATGTGGCTCGGCTTTCCACAGTTATTGATTTTGCCGTTTATGCCCAAGCTAATGCAGCGTTTTGATAATCGTTATTTAGCCGGCTTTGGCTTTTTTATGTTTGGCGTGAGTTATTACATGAACTGCCATATGACAGCAGACTTTGCCGGTCCGCAATTGATTGCTTCTATGGTTGTTAGAGCCATTGGCCAGCCGTTTATTATGGTGCCAATCGGCATGTTGGCAACCTCGAGACTGCTAAAGTCTGAAAATGCGTCAGCGTCGACAGTGCTAAATGTGGTGCGTAACCTCGGCGGCGCAGTGGGTATCGCTTTAGTGTCGACTTTGACCGACAACTTAGGTCGAGTGCATTTGGCGCAGATTAAAGAAACCTTACCGGCAGTGAGCCCACTTGCTAATGGATATTTACAGCAAACTGCGGGCATGTTGCAGGCGGCGGGATCTGATCCAATAACCGCGAGCCAACAAGCATCAGCTTTGCTTGGGCAAACCATGCAGCAACAAGCTATGGTGCAGGCCTATAACGATGTGTTCTTTATTATGGCAGCTTTGCTGATGGTGGCAGTGGTGTCTGTGTTATCGATACGCAAACCTATCGCTCAAGCGCCAGCAAGTCACTAATTGATAAAGCCCCTAATTAATAAAGTTGCTAAATCTAAATTCAAATTACTCTACTGAGTTTACGATTTAGCGCCTGTTTTTATCATACTGAAGTGCTAGACTGCTGCTCTACTAAGTTGTTTTGGAGTGTTTCCTATGCTGTGGAAATCCCTGTCTTTTTCTGAACTTTCATTGAATGAGTTGTACGATCTACTGAAGCTGAGGGTGGACGTGTTTGTGGTCGAGCAAAACTGCCCCTATCCAGAGCTTGATAATAAAGATCGTCACGCTCAAACTCAGCATCTTTTAGGCATCGATGAGCAAGGTGTTATTCAAGCGTATGCACGCGTGTTAGCGCCAGGAGTGAGTTATCCTGATGCCAGTATTGGCCGCGTTATTGTGGCTGAAGCGGTGCGTGGTGGTGGCGTAGCGCATACCTTGATGCAAAAGGCGATAGCGATTTCTAACAAGCGCTGGCCTGAGCATAATATTCAGCTAGGCGGGCAAGAGCACCTTAAAGGTTTTTACCAACAGCAGGGATTTGAACCTGTGTCTGAGATGTACTTAGAAGACGGTATTCCGCACATTGATATGCTGCGAGTGAACACAGTAGAAGCTTAATCTTGGCTGATATGCTGGCTGAATTGATATAGCGCTATGAAGGAGTGAGTCGTGCTTAACTATATTGAACCTGTATTTCGTCCACCATCGGAGTGGAAGTCTCTGATCCTGCAAGTCACTAATGGTTGCAGCTGGAATCAATGTAGCTTTTGCGACATGTACACCGAGCCACAAAAACGCTTTCGAGCACAAAAGGCCGATAAGATAGAGCAAGATCTTTTGGCGCTGGCTAACTCTAAAGCGCATATCAGCCGAGTATTTTTGGCTGATGGTGATGCGATGACCTTGCCTTTTGCACGCTTAGAAGCTATCTGTTTGTTGATAAAACAATACCTACCTAACGTGACTCGTATTAGCAGTTATTGCTTACCACGTAACATCAATAACAAAACGCCACAGCAGCTGCAGCGCTTAAGAGAGCTAGGGCTAAGCTTGCTTTATATCGGTTGTGAAAGTGGCGATGACGAAGTGCTTACACGGATTAAAAAAGGTGAAACCTACGCCTCTTCTTTAGCGGCGCTGCAAAAAATTAAAGCCGCGGGTATTAAGGCTTCAGTAATGATATTAAATGGTTTAGGTGGCGTTGAGCTATCTAAGCAGCATGCTGAAAACTCTGCCAAATTAATGAATGCAGCCCAGCCAGAATACTTGTCGACCTTAGTGGTGACTCTGCCTTTAGGCACCGAGTGTATGGACGCCTCTTTTGACGGTCATTTTCAGTTACCGAATCAAGCGCAGTTATTTACTGAGATGCATATCTTGCTGAGCCATCTAGAGCTAGGTAAAACCGTGTTTCGCTCAGATCACGCATCTAATTATTTAGTACTTAAAGGCATACTAGGTAAAGACAAAGCTAGCCTAGTCGCCCAAGTTGAAGCGGCAATGACAACACCGGAGCGTATTGCTTTACGCCAAGAGTGGCAAAGAGGATTATAGCTAATTAGCAAAAGAGCAGCCTTAGCTGCTCTTTTTTGAATGAGGCGGATTGATTTACAGATGCTCTTGAATTTGGACCTGTTTAACAGGGCAAGGGATCTCGATATTCGCCTGCTTTAAAGCTTTAAAAAGTTCTGCATTAGTTTGGTACTTATCTTGGAAGTAGCTTTCGGTTGGTACCCAATAGCGAATACCAATCTCAATACCGATACTATTGAAATCATTAATACCCACTTGGGCTTTATCGCCCTCAAATACTCTTGGGCTATCGGCGAGCACTTTAGCGAGCATGGCGATGACTTCTTCAGTATTTGCCTGATAACTGATATTAAACTTGGTCTCAACTAACTTGTTGGCAAAAGAGTTATGCAAGATTTCGCCAACTATGTGCTTGTTAGGGATATTAATCTCTTCGCCTTCTTCGTTAGTTAATACTGTCATCCCCAAGTGGATATCTTTAACCAGCCCACCTACGCCTTTAATCTCGATAGTATTGCCGACAATAAAAGGGCGAGTAACAATAATGGTAATACCTGCGGCGTAATTAGCCAGCATGCCTTGTAGGGCTAAACCGGCACCTAATGATGCGGCACCAATTGCAGCAACCATAGGGGTGACGCTAATACCTAATTTACCTAGTGCAATGACCCCGACCATTACAATAATGAGTATACGAACAAAGTTACTGGTGAAGTTACTTAGGGTGATATCTATTTCATGCTTTTCAAAAATGCGGGTAACAAGGTTGGCCACCTTAGACGCTATCCATAGGCCAATTAAGAAGATAATAATGGCACCAAGAATACTAAAACTATACTGCACTAAAAATTCAGTTATAGCGGTATAGGCATTCTGTAACTGCGCTATTTCTTGGTCTAATCCTTGCTCTTCCATTTTTGTATCCCTTATGACAACGTCTGCTAATTAGATTACTGAATAAACAGGATTTTGTAACTTAGAATTTATATATGTATAGCGAAAGACTTGATTCATTAATGACTGAAAAACCTTTGCGTGAAGAGGATCAAGCTTTGCCGCGAAGTTTACTGTAGCTATTTCAATAATAGGTTATTCTTTCTGCTAATTCTAATTTGTCGAGTCCAATTATGAGAGCACTTATTTTCGCTTTATGTAGCCTGTTTACCACATCTGTTTTGGCTAATACTTATCAGGTTGGCGATCAAATCACTGATATCAATTTGCAAGATCAGCACGAAGCGGTTTACAACGTTGATAGCAGCACCACTAAAGTGCTCTTTAGCCGCAGTATGGATGGCGGAACCTTGATTCAAGAAGCGCTAGAAGCGGAACCTGAATTAGTCAGCGACACTGGATTAATTTATGTGGCAGACATCAGTGGTATGCCGTCTTTGATTGCACGTTTTGTTGCATTACCTCAGTTTAAAAAGTTTCCTTACCGAGTCGCACTAGACAATGAAGGTGAGCAAACTAAGCCGTTACCTGCAGAAAAAGATCAGGCGACTTTGATTGAGCTAAACAATAACCAAATCACTAAGATTACATTCTTTGCAACGACAACTGATTTACTTGCTGCATTGAAATAGTAGGCTAAAAACATCTAAAAAGGGCGCTTAGCGCCCTTTTTTATTGCCTTAAAAATGGCAACTTAGCTGGAGTGACCTTTTAAAATATCGTAGATCTCTTCTTTTAAATGTAGCTTTTTCACTTTTAGTTCATGCACTTCAGATGTGTAATCGCTAGCGTTACTCTTTTCCAGGTTTTTTATCTCCTCATCGAGTTCATTATGCTTGTTAAACTTCTTTTGGAAGTGTGCGTCAGATGTTTTTAATTGGCTGATAAGTTCTCGGTACTCTGGAAACATGCAGGCGTCCTTTTGGCTGTTTTGGTGCGGATTAATCATTTACTTCACTTTTAAACTAGCGCGATTATTGAGCGTTAAATGTGATGCTGATCGAATAATGAGCGATTAAGTTGTTAACTTTTTAGAAGGGGATTTGTCAGCGTTTTTAAGGTGAAAAATGTGGCTGGTAAACAAGAAAAACGCAGCAAATAGTGAGTACCATTTCTAAGCCTTTTGGCTAGCTAAGTTGTTGCTAATATTCTATATAATTATTATCAATACACATTGAATTTAGCTTTGTAAAGGTGGGGGCTTTAAGCTGGCAGTATCAGTTGTAACTGCTATATTTTAGCTCTGTTGATTTGATGTGTTGGTAACTAGATTACGACATTTCATTGACTCTTGGCTGGAAAAGTGTGATCTAGTTAACCTTTTATGGGTGGCGACTAGGTTAAAGTCGCTTTAATCCGATTATTAATATCAAAAATGAAAGGGGTTTTCACGATGTCTGATGTATTTCATTTAGGCTTAACTAAAGAGATGTTAGATGGTGCTAGCTTAGCGATCGTGCCAGGTGATCCTGAACGCGTTAAGCGTATTGCCGAGTTAATGGAAAATGCGACCTTTTTAGCAAGTCACCGTGAATATACCAGTTATTTGGCTTATATCGACGGCAAACCCGTAGTTGTGTGTTCAACCGGCATTGGTGGTCCATCTACCTCTATTGCAATTGAAGAACTGGCTCAACTTGGTGTGCGTACTTTCTTACGTGTTGGTACAACAGGGGCAATTCAACCACATGTGAATGTGGGTGATGTTATCGTTACTCAAGCCTCTGTGCGTTTAGATGGCGCGAGCTTGCACTTTGCACCAATGGAATACCCAGCGGTAGCCAACTTTGATTGTACTACAGCTATGGTTGCAGCAAGTCGTGAAGCGGGCCTTGAGCCTCACATCGGTATTACGGCATCGTCAGATACCTTCTACCCAGGCCAAGAGCGTTATGACACAGTATCTGGCCGCGTAACGCGTCAGTTCAAAGGCTCAATGCAAGAATGGCAGGACTTAGGCGTGCTTAACTACGAGATGGAATCTTCAACGCTATTTACCATGTGTGCTTCACAAGGTTGGCGTGCAGCATGTGTTGCGGGCGTGATTGTAAACCGTACTCAGCAAGAGATCCCTGATGAAGCTACCATGAAGAAAACCGAAGTGAGTGCGGTTTCTATCGTGGTTGCAGCAGCAAAGAAACTATTGGCTTAACTTTTGGCTTAGCTTTGGGTTGAGCTTATTGGCTTAGTTTTACCCACAAAAAAGGCGCTTTCAGCGCCTTTTTTAATGCTTAATTGCTTGCTCAAATTTAGAAATGGTACTTAGCAATCACAGAGTAAGTGTTTTGATCTATGCCATTAACACCATATTTGTTTTGCCAGTAATCATACTCGATACCAACAAACAGCTTGTTCTTTTGGTGCTCACCTAACACAACCGCGCCTAAGTCATACTTGAGCTGTGGGTTGAAATGGAAGTTGCTCTCATAGGCAGCTTCGTCAGTGGCAAATACCCAATCGATATAACCATCAAGTACGATGTTTGAGTTGCCAACTGGAAAGTCCATTCTAAACGACGGTGATAACTGCCAGCCATCACTGATGTTTTCACTACCAGAAGCATGACGACGGTAAGTATTTAGCTGGAAGTAGCTGAAATAAGGTACGTTAATATCCATACCAATACCGTATAAAAAGCTCTTAACTGGGCCTTCGCCTTCTTCTAACGCTAGCGCTAGTGATAAGTCAGTTACAGGGCCAAAGCCAATTTGCTTACCTAAAATCTTGCCAGCACTTAAGCGGGTCGAGATCTCGCCGTAGGTCGTATCGTCTTTGCCGCCATTTGCTCCATTAAAAAATATAACATCTTGGAAAGCGAACCAGTCGCCATATTTCCAGTCACCTGCAGTTTCAAAAGTCAGCGTGGTTTGCTTGTCAGAAGGAGCTAAATCGTAATTCTCACCATGTAGAGCGGTAACACTAACGTCCCACCAATTAACCAAGTTATCGGCCATTGCAGCAGGGCTAGCGAGTAAAGCTAGACATAGAAGTTTGTTGTTCATCATAACGCCTTTATTTTTATTGAGGTCGAAGATCTAGGTATATAAACCCCTGCTAAAGCATGGGTTTTATTCGCGGGGAATATAGGCGTTTTGCTGACAATGTTCAAAGAGTTTGTGAGTGTTTTTTCTTTAATCAAATTTTCTACCGCTTAACCCTATGAAGCAAAAGGCTTTAGTTATTTTTATTTGCTTGTTCATTATCCCTTTTAGCAAACGTTGTTAATCACTCTTACTGACTTTTACTCTTGATTATGCCCATGTTAGTGTGGGCGCAGTAAACCTGCTGGATGGTTTTTGTTACAGTTTGGGGTGGAAGATGTTGACATAATATGTCGTATTATTCAGCTGCAACTGATATAGTCGTTGTAGATTTTCCATTTTCAGGGGGAAATATGGAGTTTTCAAATCCTATTCTAATCTGGGCATGTATAGGCATCTTGCTTATGCTGGCTGAGATCATTTTACCCGGTGGTATAGTGATCTTTTTAGGTGCGGCTTGCTTAATCGTTGCTGGCGCTTTGACTATAGGTTTAGTTGAAGGAATAACTCAAAGTCTAACGCTTTGGTTTATCGCATCTATGGTTCTTCTACTGGCGTTTCGTCAGGTCACGCAAAAGTTAGTCGGCGGCGATGCCCATGTCGATAACACTGATGAAGAGTTAGATATTTACAATCAACTCGCCATCGTCAAACAAACCATAGGTCCAGCGCAACAGTTGGGGCGTATTGAATTTCAAGGCAGTGAATGGCCTGCTTTAGGAGATGGTAGCGAGATTGCTGCTGGCTCTCAGGTGAGGATTATTTGCCGCGACAACATCGCCTTAGTGGTCGAGCCGATTACGGCTGATAGTGAGCACTTTTCGCCTAAAAGCCATTGATTTAAAAAGGAAGGAATCTATTTATGTTCGGAATTACACTGTTTGTTCTGTTTGTGTTTTTTATTCTCTACAAATTACTGCTTATTGTGCCTATGCGTGAGGTCAATGTGATTGAGCGCCTTGGTAAATTTCGCACCGTATTACAGCCAGGTTTTCACTTTCTAATTCCATTTTTCGACCGCGTTGCTTATAAGCATGAGATCCGTGAACAAGTACTTGATGTACCGCCACAAAGCTGTATTTCAAAAGATAACACTCAGCTAGAAGTTGACGGTTTAGTCTATCTAAAAGTGATGGATGGCAAGCTTGCCAGTTACGGTATTGAAGATTATCGCCGCGCGGCAGTGAATCTGGCGCAAACCACCATGCGATCTGAAATTGGTAAGCTAAGTCTTAGCCAAACCTTCTCTGAGCGAGACAGTCTTAACGAGTCTATTGTGCGTGAAATTGATAAAGCCTCTGATCCTTGGGGCATTAAAGTACTGCGCTACGAGATTAAAAACATTACCCCATCACGTAAAGTTATTCATACCCTTGAAAAGCAAATGGAAGCTGAGCGTAGCAAGCGTGCAGAAATTACCTTAGCGAATGCTGAAAAGGCGGCCATGATTAACCTTTCTGAAGGTGAGCGCCAAGAGGCTATCAACCTGTCTGAAGGTGAAAAGCAGCGTCGAATTAACGAGGCAAAAGGTACCGCACAGGAAATTGCGATAATTGCTCGGGCAAAGGCTGAGGGTATGGAGCTGGTATCTGCTGCACTAGCAAAAGATGGCGGCAACGAAGCGATGAATATGCAGCTTAAAGAGCAGTTTATTGCGCAAGTCGGTAAAATCTTAGGTGAAGCTGATGTGTCGGTAGTACCTGCAGAGCTGGCTAAAATCGAAGGTTTTTTTGAAGGCATGGAGCAGGTTACTAGCGCAGTAACAGCCAACTCAGCAAAAGGAGCACGCTAATGATTGCAGGCATTAATACCGATATGATCGTCATGGCCATTTGGGGCTTAATTTTTGCTATCTTTGTGATTAAGCTGTTTCAGTCGATTCGCTTAGTTCCAACAAAATCAGCTTACATTGTCGAGCGTTTAGGTAAGTACCACTCAACCTTAGATGCAGGTTTTCATGCATTAGTACCATTCGTTGATAAAGTGGCTTACATCCACGACCTAAAAGAGGAAACCATTGATGTGCCGCCACAGGAGTGTTTCTCTTGTGATGAAGTCAATGTTGAAGTTGACGGGGTTATCTATATCTCTGTGGTTGATCCGGTTAAAGCAAGTTACGGGGTAACTGATTACCGCTATGCAGCTATTCAGTTGGCACAAACCACAACGCGAAGCGTGATTGGTACGCTAGATTTGGACCGTACCTTTGAAGAGCGTGATGTGATCAGCGCGAAAGTGGTTGAAGTGCTAGATCAAGCCGGTGCTATGTGGGGCATTCGTGTACACCGTTACGAGATTAAAAACATTACCCCACCAGAAACGGTTAAAAACGCCATGGAAATGCAAGTAAATGCCGAGCGTGAACGCCGTGCATTACTGGCAAAAAGTGAAGGTGACAAACAGAGCAAAATTAACCGCTCTGAAGGTATTAAAACCGAAACCATTAACCACTCTGAAGGTGAAATGCAGCGCCGTATCAACGAGGCTGAAGGTAAAGGTGAAGAGATCTTAACGATTGCTCGAGCGACCGCTGAGTCGATTGAGCGTATGGCTACCGTAATTGCCGCACCGGGCGGTAAAAATGTAGTGCGTATGCAGTTGGGTGCGCAATATCTCAAGCAGCTTGATGGTGTTAGCAGTGGCCAAAGCAAAGTTATTTTGCCTGGTAACATGATGGACTTTGACCATTGGATGAACAGCATAGGTTTGGAAGAAACACCAAAACCAAAGTAAATGCGCGATACAGTTTTGTCGCCATGTTTGTTTAGCAAGTGCTATAGCTAACGAAAAAACGAAAGTGTTAGTCCTCTATGGGATTAACACTTTTTTTGGTATTAGTTAAGCTAGAGATAATGGCGGACAGCAAATGATACCAATTGATATTAAAGGTAGGCATATGGCATTTAATGATAAGTTCCGCCTGAGCAGTCATGCGGTGATTATTGAGCAAGGTGAGACAGAGCCCAAAGTGCTATTGCTTAAAGCGACTTATGGTCATTGTGACTGGGGTCTACCGGGTGGAGCTTTGGAGCCTGGGGAAACTATTCATGAGGCCTTGCTGCGTGAATGTTTAGAAGAGCTTGGTGCAGCGGTTACAGTTAACTACCTTAGCGGTGTTTGTTATCATCAAGCCTATGATTCACAAGCGTTTATCTTTAAATGTGAGTTGGCCGAAGCTGCAAATATTACCCTGAGTGATGAGCACAGCGAGTACCGTTTTATACCTGTGTCTAGCCTTAGCGCTGTGCAAAAACAGCGAATCGAAGATTGTCTAAATTATAGTGGCGTGGTGAAAAGCCGTAAGTTTTAGTTATAGACCACTTACGGCATTTGTAGTGTGGCGTTTTAGCTTGTTATTGAAGCTAGTTTTTTTAAGGCAAGTACTTCAAGTAAGCGTCTAAAGTTAGCATTGGAAATAAGTACTTTGCACTTATATCACCTTGAGAGTGTGATTATTCTGCTGCACTAACTTTTGGTGCAATGCCTGATATTTCTCGCCAATTATAAGTAACTCATCAAAAGCTGCTGGCTTGCTAATTAAAAAGCCCTGAGCGTAATCACACATCATAAAGCAGAGTTCATCTAGCTGCTTTTGAGTTTCAACCCCCTCTGCAATCACCTGTATACCTAACGCATGTGCCATCTCAATGGTCGCGATGATCAGCTCTTTACTCTTATCATCCTTATTCATGTCGTTAATGAAGCTGCGATCGATCTTAAGGATTTTAAATGGGTAAGTGCGCAAGTAACTCAGTGATGAGTAGCCAGTACCAAAGTCATCCATAGAGATACAAAAGCCGGCTTTACTCAATTGCATTAAGGCATCTAAGGTATAAGCATGGCCACTCAGCAGCACTCCTTCAGTGATTTCTAGCTCTAAATCTGCCGGTTTCATACCTGCTTCTGCGACTTTGTCTTTAATTGATTGTACTAGGTTTGGATTTCTAAACTGTCTAGGTGATAAGTTAATTGCCACCCTAAAGTTGTCATTAAATGTTTGCTGCCAAGTGCGTGCCGCTTCAAGTGAGCGCTGCAAAATAAAATCACCCATAGGTTCGATGACACCTGTTTGCTCAGCAATAGGAATAAACTCTGCCGGTGACACACTGCCCAATGTCGGGTTATCCCAGCGCAGGAGTGCCTCGGCTCCCATAATGGTGCCGTCACGAATGTCGAGCTGAATTTGGTAATGTACCGTTAGCTCATTGCGAGCTAAAGCGCCATGGATCTGCTCCTCAATGGCTAGGCGGCGAGATACTTCTTTGTTCATTGCATGGGTGAAGTATGAATAGGTATTTCGGCCAATACTCTTAGTGTGGTACATGGCTGAGTCAGCGTTGCGCAGCAGCTCTGATGGGGTTTTACCGTCATTGGGGTAAATCGCAATACCAATGCTGGCAGTCAAAATTAGCTGGCGATTATCAATGTAAAATGGCTTTCTAAAGCCTGCAATAAGGTTTTCAGCCAAAGGCTGGGCATCATTGGCGCTAGAGAGCCCATCGAGCAAAATAATAAATTCGTCGCCACCTAAGCGGCCAACAGTGTCTTCGGCGCGAGTGGCTTTGAGCAATCGCTCTGATGCGGTGATAAGCAGTTGGTCTCCGGCTTCATGACCGAGTGAGTCATTAATCTTCTTGAAATCGTCCAGGTCTAAAAAGATCACAGCAATCATCTGCTCGTTGCGTTCACTGGCCTCAACCAGTTGTTCAAGTCTCTTTAGTGCCAAGAATCGGTTTGGTAGATCGGTGAGGGTATCGTAGTGAGCTTGATGGCGAATAAGTGCCTCAGCTTCTAAACGTTCGCTGTTATCGTAAAAAGAGATCACTGCGCCTTTATGTTGCTCACCTAAGTCCAGAGGTTGTGACTTATATTCAACAGGAAAGCTACTACCGTCTGCGCGCCAAAATGTGTCTTCTTTAATATCCTGAATGGTAAGGTCGATACAGCTTTGAGCGGCATTTTGATCGATGATTTGTCGCATATTGACATTAAGCAGGTCGGCTGGGGTGCTATAACCCAATAACTGAGCACATTGCGGGTTGGCATAGATACAGGTACCGGAACTATCTACGGCGTAAACCGCTACGGCTGCCGAGTCTAAAATAGCTGATAAAAGTTGGCCGTTTTCTTGTGGTTGCTGCTGTTTTGAGGAGCGCGATAACTCGTTACTAAGGTGTTGGCTTAATTGTTGGACGTTGACTTCGAGCTTACCTAATGGATCCTGGTCGTGAGCAGATTCTGTTTTATGGTTTTGCGACTTTAAAAAGCTATTGGCTATGTGAGTACTGAGTTGAGAGACTCGACTCGATTGTTGGCGGAACCTCAGCCAAATACCCGCGGCAATAACTATGTTAGCCACTAGAAATGATGGAATAATCAATTCAAGCGCAGGCTGCTGCTGAAATAAGTTTAACGTCCAGCATATGCCAGTAACTATTGATGCGATAAGCATAACTAGGCATAAATGAGTAAGAGTTATTGGGGGCTTTTTATTTGCTTGCATAGCTTTGCTCCTAGAATGCCTGTGTACAACTAACGATGAATAATCGTTGCAAGCTGCGGTGGCGTTTAGAGCGACTAGATTGGTAGCGAATGGACCAGGTAACCCAAGGAGTGCTTACGCGAGAGATAAAGCTGAGAGGGGCGTTGAAATAAGTCATGTTTAGTCCTTTAAGCACGCAGAAAATCAAATCCGTTGATTACCTATTGTGTTTAAGTATAGGACTTTAAAAGCGAAATAGTAAATCATGCGAACGTATACAAAACATCCGTTTGAATCATAAGTATTTTTCATTGGAAAAATGTGTTTCGCTAGTTAGACTCTAGGCGGAAATTATATCGACACGCCTTTATAAATTGAGTTAATGAGCAAAATATGACTATTGAAAGAATCGAAACCGCAGCCCGCATGAGTCGCATTGTTAAGCATAACGGCACTATCTATTTATGTGGCCAGGTGGCAAAAGATGCCGAGCAAGACATCACTGAGCAAACGCGCACTATGCTGGAAAAAGTTGATGCTTTGCTAGAGCAAGCTGGTAGCGATAGAGAGCATATCTTGTCGGCAACGATATACATAAAAGACATGCAATACTTTGCAGAGATGAACGCAGTTTGGGATGCTTGGGTGCCAGCGGGTTTTGCACCAGCTCGTGCTTGTGTTGAAGCTAAGATGGCCCGTGAAGCCTTGTTGGTAGAGATTTCAGTGGTTGCTGCAGAAAAAGCGTAATAGCTAAGTGATTGCCAAGGCGACGTGTCGCTTTGGCAATAGCATGATTTTCACCATCGCGATCTCGCATATTCTATCCTGAGCTTCTCTGCATCTGTTATACTGCCCGCCTGATTTTTTGGAGGCAATAATGGACGTATCTTCTTTACTCGACGGCCTAAATGATAAGCAGCGCGAAGCTGTTGGTGCACCGCAATCTAGCATGTTAGTGCTAGCGGGCGCAGGTAGTGGCAAAACGCGGGTGTTAACCCACAGAATTGCTTGGTTAATGCAGGTTGAACAGCAAAGCCCTTATGCCATTTTAGCGGTAACCTTTACCAATAAAGCGGCCAAGGAGATGCGCGAGCGCGTTGAAAAAGTGGCTGGTGGCAATATGAGCCGCATGTGGATTGGTACTTTCCACGGCTTAGCTCATCGATTACTGCGCACCCATTACAAAGATGCCAATCTACCTGAAAGCTTCCAAATTTTAGATTCAGACGATCAGTTGCGTCTAATCAAACGTATTTTAAAAAGCCTTAACTTGGACGAGAAGCAATATCCGCCAAGACAAGCACAAGGCTATATCAATGGTAAGAAAGACTTAGGTCTGCGTCCATCGCACATCGATGCTGGCGGCTTTCCGATTGAACAAAACCTGCTAAAGATTTATCAAATCTATCAAGACTCGTGCGATCGCGCAGGCTTGGTCGATTTTGCTGAAATTCTGCTAAGAGCCCATGAACTGTGGCTTAACAAGCCGCATATTTTGGATCACTACCAAGACAGATTTAAACATATCTTGGTAGACGAATTCCAAGATACCAACGCCATCCAATATGCTTGGATCCGCGTGCTTGCGGGCTCAACGGCCAATGTGATGATTGTTGGTGATGACGATCAGTCTATTTATGGTTGGCGAGGCGCCCAGGTTGAGAACTTACATAAGTTTTTAGCTGACTTCCCTGCAGCACAAACCATTCGACTAGAACAAAACTACCGTTCTAGTGGCAATATCCTAAATGCCTCGAACGAGTTGATTGCCAATAACCCAGATCGTATGGGTAAAAAGCTATGGACCGACGATAAAGACGGTGAGCCAATTGGTCTGTACTGCGCCTTTAACGAAATGGACGAAGCACGCTTTATCGTTGGCCGTATCACTGACTGGCAAGACGAAGGTGGCAAGTTAGAAGATTGTGCTATTTTATATCGCTCTAACGCGCAGTCTCGTGTTTTGGAAGAGGCATTATTACATAAAGGTATCGCCTATCGAATTTATGGCGGCTTGCGCTTCTTCGAACGCCAAGAGATTAAAGATGCAATGGGTTATTTGCGTCTGATTAATAACAAGAATGATGATGCCGCCTTTGAGCGTGTGGTGAATACCCCAACTCGTGGTATTGGCGACCGCACCTTAGAGATTATTCGTACCACAGCGCGCCAACAGGAGATGACCTTGTGGGAAGCGAGTGTTCGCTTACTTGAAGAGAAAGTCCTCGCAGGCCGTGCAGCAAACGCTGTACGTGGCTTTATGGACTTGATTATTGCCATGCGTATGGACACTGACGAGCAATCTCTGCATCGCATGACAGATCATGTGATCCAAACCTCAGGGCTAAAGGCCATGTATGAAGCGGAGAAAAGTGAGAAAGCGCGTGCTCGTGTAGAAAACTTAGAAGAGTTAGTAACGGCTGCGCGTAGTTTTGTTATGCCAGAAGATCTTGAAGATATGGGCGAGCTAAATGCTTTCTTGTCTCATGCAGCATTAGAAGCGGGTGAAGGTCAAGCGGATGAGTTTACCGATGCGGTGCAGCTAATGACATTGCACTCGGCCAAAGGTCTAGAGTTCCCTATGGTGTTTATGGCGGGGGTAGAAGAAGGATTATTCCCAAGCCAAATGGCCATTGATGAAGGTGACCGCCTCGATGAAGAGCGCCGTCTTTGTTATGTGGGGATGACCCGCGCCATGCAAAAGCTCTATATCACCTATGCTGAATCACGCCGTATCTATGGTCGTGAAAGCTTTGCCAGACCATCGCGTTTTGTTAAGGAAATTCCAGAGCAATACGTACAAGAGATCCGCATGCGTACCCAAGTTTCAGCGCCTGCAGTGAGCACTCGCTTTGGTAAGCAAGATGATGCCTTTAATGATTCAGGCTTTAAGATTGGCCAACGTGTGATGCATCCTAAGTTTGGTGAAGGCACTGTGACTAACTATGAGGGCAGCGGTGCGCAGGCGCGTATTCAAGTTAACTTCTTGGATGTTGGTAGTAAGTGGTTAGTGATCGCTTACGCCCGTTTAGAGTCATTGTAAATCCTGGTTAGAAATTAAGGCTGAGCGTAGACTCAGCCTTATTTTTAGCCGATAACAGCGGTAGCAATTTTATTTATCTCAATACTGGTTGAATACTGTTACAGCTCAGTCATAATGCGGTTACAAAACTAAAGGCCGAAGACGTTGTAGGAGAGCCTGAACATGAATTTAAGGGATAAACTAGACGTTTATATGCGACTTGCGCGTATGGACCGTCCCATTGGTACCTTGTTATTGATGTGGCCATGTTTAATGGCACTGACCTTTGCTGCTGGTGGTTTACCAGATCTTAAAGTGTTTATTATCTTTGTGATTGGTGTTTTCTCAATGCGCGCCTGTGGCTGTATTATTAACGACTATGCCGATAGAAATCTTGACGCCCACGTTGAACGCACTAAATCTCGGCCGTTAGCCAGCGGTGAAATCTCCAGTAAAGAAGCTTTATTACTGTTCCTGGTTGTCGCTTTATTTTCATTTGGCCTAGTGCTGATGCTAAATCCTGTGGTGGTGCAGCTATCTGTTGTTGGCATCATTCTTACGATTATTTATCCCTTCACCAAGCGTTATACCAACATGCCGCAGATGTTTTTGGGCACGGTATGGAGCTGGTCTATCCCCATGGCTTATGCGGCGCAAACAGGTACGGTACCTACTGAAGCATGGTGGTTATTTGCAGCTAACTGGTGCTGGACGGTAGCGTACGACACGATGTACGCCATGGTTGATCGCGATGATGATTTAAAAATCGGTATTAAGTCGACCGCTATTTTATTTGGCCGTTTCGATCGTCACATCATTGGTGCATTTCAATTAGCAGCCTTAAGCTGTTTGATTGTTGCGGGTATGGTGGCTGGGCGGGGCGAAATTTATGCCTTAGGTATTTTGTCCTTTATCGGTTTTGGTTTGTACCAACAAAAGCTGATATTTGCTCGAGAGCGTGCAGATTGTTTTACAGCCTTTTTAAACAATAACTGGGCGGGTTTTGTATTGTATGCCGCACTGACTTTAGACTATCTCATTTTAGGTTAGTTATTGTTATTACAGTTAGTTAAGCGCCTCCAAGTGCACGCATTTGGAGGCGTTTTTTATGGCTGATTACAAAGTAATACATCGTTTATCTCAATAGCCTCGCAAAAATCCTGACTATACTTAATTTGAACAAAGATGTTAGGCACTGTAATGAAGGATCATTGCAGTGACATATTCATAGAGTAAGTTTATTTAAAAGCGCGAGCCGGTAGGGCTTTGCACCCATATGCAACAAATGGATTTGGTCGCTGCGGAGGGATTTATGTCATCTTGGATCACAGCGTATGAAGCCGGACAATGGGCTGATTACGAGTTAGCTTTACTGCTAATAGCGGCAGTTATTTTAGTGTTTTGGTTGTTGTTTTCTTACTTTAAACCGCAAGGCTTTGTTGCTTGGTCGCTGGCGGTTATTAGTTGTGTGGCATTAAGTGGCTTATGTCTTGCTAGCCGAGTAGATGCGCTGCAGCTCAACTCATTACTGACCAAAGGCCGCAATATCGAAGTGCTTAACGGCAACTATCGCTATGGTGAGTATCATTTTCCTCATAACTCGGCACATGGTGTCGACTTTCGTGAAATCCACATTGGCCAGCGTATGTTAAAGCTGTATCACAGCGGTTATTTACAGCACAATCGCTGCTATCGCCATTTTTATAACAGCAATCACTTTAACGACAATGTCGAGCTAAGGTTATATATACATTGGTATGAGCACGAGCTGACATATAAAAGCGCTAAAGTGCTGATTAGAACCCCCTGTATTTTAAAAATTGAGCAGAAAGGCATTAGCTAGCGGCCTTTATGTTTGTCGCTAGTCTCTAGTAGTTGCTTTGGTTGTTGATGCCTTTATTTATAATCTTTTTATATAGATGGCTGAAAACACTATGGCTAGTTAATGCATCAACTAGCTAAATACTAGCCCATCAACTGATTAGAAAATTGCTTTGCTAAAAGCTGCCGTCTACATGGCGCATTGTTTTATTGCTCTGCGAGCTTATCGCCTTGGGCAGGCTCTTACCTTGCTTATGATTAAATAACCAATCCATGCCATGAACCGCTGTGGTAGCAAAGGCCGTAGCATGATGGGCTTCGTTTATCACTAGCAGTTTAGTGTGTAAGGTTTGTTGCGGCTGAGGCTTTGCGGCTTTATCGAGTAAGGCTTTAAAGCGTTTAGCATCTGCTACCATATCAAACTCTGAATCGCCGCCCTTTCTATTGTGCTCCAGTGCACCAATGCCAACAAAAATATTCGCATTTAGCTTAGTCAGAGCATCACTATTGCTCTCTAACTGAGAGAGTAAGGTTTGCTGTTGCCACCAAAATGATGGACTGCCTAGCAAGTAATTGCGAAATAACTCAGGTTGTTTTAATAGAATATAGCCACCTAAAAGCCCGCCAAGAGAGTTACCCACATAAGTGCGTTGTTCGCTATCCGTCCGGTAGTTTTGCTCAACATAAGGAATGACTCTGTGTTTTAAAAACCTAATGTACCGGTCTGCGCCGCCAGTAACCTTGTTCCAACTATTATCGACCGTCGGTGTGTAATCTCGTACGCGGCTGGTGTCACCTTGCATACCTAGCTCCCACGAGATCCCCACAATAATTGCAGGTGCCATCTGTTTGGCATTCATTGGAAAGCGAGTTACACCAGACATAATTTGAAAGGTATACATAGCGTCAGTAAGGTAAATAACTGGGTAGTCAATGTCGCGATTTTTTGATGATTTATAACCTTTAGGTAGCTTGATATAAAGCTTATATGTGCGCTCTTTGTCTTGAATTTTAACCGTATGGCTACGAGGAATATTAAACGGACTATTGTGCATGACCGTAGCATCGATATTTTGCTGGTTTGCCATGCTTGTCGCAGGAAAAAAGCAGGCCAATAACAGGCTGCAAAACATTATTTTAATGAGTGTGGTGCTGCAGTTTTGATGTGACATTCTTGGCTCGACTTATCCATAAGTAGTGCAGATATATTAACCTACTCTAAGTATTCATTCCCATACATTCATTGATGAAAAAATCAGTTCTTTTAATCAGTTGTATGAGGTTTTATTGGTTCACTAAGTACATATGAATTGTTTGTATATTAGCCGCAACACTTGTTTTGTTATCAAGGCGTCACAATATCTGTAGTTACATTAGTTTAACAAGTCTCAAGGATCAGAGAATGCGCCGCAGTGTTAAATATCGATTACTGTTTCTACTTAGTGCCATAGTGGTTTATTGCGCAGGCTTTCAGTGGTTACCTGAATCAATGGAAGGAGCCAATGCATTAGCGCTAACCATTGCGGCAGCAGCGAGTTATTTTGTCATGCTGCCAGCTATGTATGCTTACTGCATCATTTATGTAGGCCAGCAGCACTGGTGGAAGATGCTCCTAGTGTTTAGTTTGAGCAGCTTGATGGCTCGCTTTAGCTTTCCGGCTGAACTCGCCAGTTATTTTGAGTTTATTGCTTGGTTGCGTTATCCGATTATCGCAGTACTCTTGATAATCGAGTTAGTGTTGGTGGTCAGTATTGTAAAAGCGCTATGGCAGGCTCGCAGTTTGAAGGGCGATCCGCGTTTGCACATTGTTGATAAGTATCAGGATGAAAAGAAGCGAACGTTGGCTTTGGTTCTGGCATCCGAACCTGCTAGTTGGTATTACGCTATTCCTTGGTTTTCACGCCACCACTGCTGTAATTTAGCCAATCTTAATCTGTATTCAGCCAAAGTGTGGCACTGGTTATTACTGCTTACGGCAACAGTGATGTTGTCCGCATTAAGCTATGTTCTTATAGCTACTTGGAGTGAGCTGCTGGCACTTATCGTGTCGAGCATCCTTGCTTATAGCTTGGTGTTTGTGACAGCGAATTACCGTGTTTCACGTCACTTCTCTGTTTACAGTCAAGACAATAAGCTAGTGCTTAATAACTCTATGTGGGGTTTTGTGGCGGTAAAATTCGATGATATAGAGTCAGTACAACATGGTGACTGGACTAATACGAGAATTCACACCAACACTAAGGTTCAACTCAGTAATAAGGCTGAAAGCGCTATTAAAAAACACACGAAATCTGCTGGTAAGCCTGAATCGGAATTCCTCCAATTTGGTAGAGGAAAAGCAGCCAATATATTACTGACATTTAAACAACCACAAACCTACTTTGGTGGGTTAGGGCAATTACCAGAACAGATTGAACAGGTTTACCTAGTGGTCGATAAACCGATAGAACTAATACAGTCCTTACAACCCTTGCTGAGTGAGTCAGGGCAGTTAGATAGTGAGTTAACTTTAGATACGGAGGTTAGCTCGGAGCAACAAGCCTTAAATAAGGTGAGCTAGTGGCAAGTAGAACCGCATGCCTAATTGATAAATAAGCAGAGCGTTGGCTCTGCTTATTTTTGTGTAAAACGATGATATTAAACTAGATGCAAAGCTTAAGCTTTTACCAATTTCTCTAAATCAGCTGGGCGGTAGTAAACCGATTTTAGTACCTTGCCTTGGCGAACCACTTTACCCGCCATATCAACGTCTTTTGCGCATTTGGCAATAATGAACTCGCCCTTAGTGCTACCCACAATTTCAACGCCTTGTTTAGCGTAGAACTCGATAGTCTCGTTAAGCTCTTGCTCGTTACGGCATACCTTGCTCATATTGCTTGAGTGCACTTCATCCCAACAAGTAATAAAGTCAATTTCGCGGTTTTTTGCTACATGTAATAGCAAGTCGATAACGTAGCTAATTTCAATTCTGTCAGTGACTTGAGTTGCACCTAAATGTACTAGACGACCCATTAATACATAGACTGAGTCAACAATGGCATCAGCTTGCTCAACACGGCTATCAGCTTCTGCAAGTTCAGTTAGCTCTTCAATTGCCAGTGAAGTGTGCAGCGTATCGGCTTTATCATCCAAGCTGCTGATATCTTCAATCGGCAGATCGAACGTTGCACGGAACTGTCGAATGTCGCGATATAAGTGATCGTATAGTGGTTGATCCAAAGCGGATAATTTCATGACAAGTATGCCTTTGCTGCTAAATAGAGTTAATTGCCCGCCATACTAAAGAAACAGTCCGTGAAATAAAAGCCTCAGGTTTATTTGGTAGCGACAAATTATCCCGCCAACTAAGTATTAGGCTGAATTAGCTTAGCTATGCCGCTTAAGTTTGCTAATCACTGCTTTAGAGCGTCTGCTGACCGCTTTACAAACCAAGATGGGCGTCGATTTCGCCGTCAAGTTGTTCAATAAGCTGCTGACTCCGATGATGGCTAACTTCAAGCTCAACCCAACCATCGCTGCCCATTATTTCAAGCTGGAATACCCGAATGTGGTGTTGAGTTGCTTGGCTGTCAGAATTCACTACTCCTTTGAGTTTGAAAATGCCCAGCCGGGTGTTTAAGCGACTAATAGTAAAGTGATGCATTTTACTCTCTAAAAATGTGATTATTTGATTAGGAGTAACATAAGGGCTCTCTGTGCGAAAGCACTCTTAAGTAAAAGCACTCCCAAGCAATAGCAATTAGCTAAGTTAGAGCTTTGCCGATTAGCCTGCAATTGGATAGGTTTTGTTGCTTTTTTGTTCCAAAAACACTTGGCTATGAATTTTTATCACTGGTAATTGCTGGTTGATTAAATGTGTATTAATTGAATATTAAGTTGTTATTGGTTGCTAGTGGTGAATGTCTAATCACTTATGTCTGTGTGTCGTTAAAACGGGCAGCTTGCGCAGTCATGGCTTGGCTAGATCTTGTTGTTAACTTTATGTAAGGATGTTGTTCCAGCTTGGCACGAATAGGCAGTTTAATAGCGCTGTTAATTTGCAAAGACTAAGTGATAAGAACAATAAAAGGATCCCCATGAGCGACAATAAAGACCCGCAACTGCCAGATTCAGTAAACATAGATCCCATAGAGGATAGCCACCATACGCCCGCTACATTGTTTGATGCACTCATACCTATTATCGCCCTGGTGATGATGCTTACCGCAGCTGTTTATCTATTCTCTTCTGATAGCTCTTTTGGTGCTAACCAAATCGCACTGATCATGGCGGGCTGCATTGCGCTATTAATCGGTTGGAAAAATGGTTACAGCTGGGCTGAGATGGAGCAGGGCATAGTTCGCAGTATTGGTGTCGCGACAGGGGCGATATTGATTCTGCTATCAGTTGGCTCACTTATCGGCACTTGGGTGTTAGCGGGCACTGTGCCGACCATGATTTATTACGGTATGTTGATCCTTAATCCCGAGTATTTCTACGCTGCCTGTTGCCTATTATGTGCAGTAGTTGCCATCAGTATTGGTAGCTCTTGGACTGTGGCTGGTACCTTAGGTATTGCCTTGGTTGGCGTCGCCTCAGCAATGGGGTTAAGCATTGAAATCACTGCCGGTGCGATTATTAGTGGTGCTTACTTTGGCGATAAAATGTCGCCTATGTCAGATACCACCAACTTAGCGCCAGCGGTCGCCGGTACTGATATTTTTAGCCACATTCGCCATATGGTGTGGACCACAACACCGAGTATTATTATCGCCATGATAGGCTTTATAATTCTTGGTTTTAACAGCGAAACTACCATTGATAACAATAGCTTTGAAGCCACATTATCGCTGATAGATGTTCAGTTTAATCCAGGCGTTCACTTATTATTACCACTGCTGGTGGTATTGATTTTGGCCTATAAAAAGTTACCCGCTTTTCCAACTGTGATTATCGGCACGATTGCTGGCGCAGTGTGCGCGGCATTGTTCCAATTCGATAATGTGGTGGCCTTTGCTGATGATGAAAGCCTAATGCCGTTAGTGGCATTAGTTAAAGGCATTTGGGTCGCTATGTTTAATGGTTATACCGCCGCTACGGGCGATGAAGTATTGGATAACTTATTAAGTCGCGGCGGTATGAGCAGTATGATTAACACTGTGTGGCTTATTCTCTGCGCAATGGCATTTGGCGGGATCATGGAGGTTACAGGTCTACTTAAACGTATTTTGAAGAGCATTCTTGGTCTCGTTAAATCAAGCGGCAGTTTGATTATGACAACCCTTGCTAGTTGTATTGGCGCCAATTTAATTACCGCTGACCAGTTTATTGCCATTGTACTACCGGGGCGTATGCTAAAAGTTGAGTATGCTAAGCGCGGCCTTGCACCAGTTAACTTAAGTCGCGCGTTAGAAGATTCTGCCACTATTACTAGCCCACTTATTCCGTGGAATACTTGTGGCGCCTATATGGCGAGTACCTTAGGTGTGGCAACGGTAGCGTATCTGCCTTACGCGTTTTTCAATTTGGTCTGCCCGTTGATCAGTGCTGCTTATGCAAAGTATGACTTTAAAATTGAGCGTATAGCTGAGCAAGAGCAGGCATTCGCATAAATTATTGGTATAAGGCAAAAAAAAGCCTTGTCGGTCAGGGAAGACAAGGCTGGTTGGCGTAGTGATTAATATTGTTTTCAATATAACTATCAAACAGGCATTAACGAAGCCAAAGATCACCATGGAGAGGTGAAAATCATAACCCACCGAAATGGGCGTTTAGCGAGGAAAACAGGATTAAAATCATTTCAGGACCTAGAACCTAGGACCTAGAACCTAGAACCTAGAACCTAGGACCTAGGACCTAGAACCTAGGATTAACGCTGAGCATACTTAGCGGTAAGCTTCTCAAGGTATGGTTGCACCTCTTTGTCGCCCCAGTCTAAATAACCGCGTAAAAAGCCGACAAGGTTGCCTGAACCATCAAATACATAAGTGGCAGGCACTACATCAGCAGGCATAATTTGGTCGATAGTTTTCTTCGGGTCTAACCAAGTTTGGTAGTGACCTAAATCATGGCGCTCTAAAAACGCTTGTACCTTGTCGCTCTCTTCATCAATAGAAATCGGTACTACCACTAAATTTTTATCTTTGTTTACCTGACGGATATTCTCCATCTGTGGGATCTCTTTAATACAAGGTGCACACCAAGTCGCCCATAGGTTAACCAGCACTAACTTACCCTTGTATTGTTTCAGGCTGATCTGTTCGCCTTTGGTGTCAGTAAACATTACTTCAGGTACTGAACGAGCCGATTGCATTTCAATAAAGCGCGACATAATCAATGGTTTTTCAATTGCTTTACCAGTGTTGTACACCTTGGTTGAAGCGACCTGAGCATGGGCTGGTATAAGTAAAGATGAGAGAACCAATAAGCCGCTCAGTAGATATGTTTTATTCATAGGTATTAGCCTTAGTGTTTACAGGTTTACGTTGTTCGCGGATAAATACGGCTGCAAAGCCGACAATGCCGATTAAAAGTAGAATTGGCCCAAACCAAAGGATTGCGGTGGCACCAGAAAAGCTCGGTTGATAACGGATTTTTTCACCATAACGCTGCACTAAAAAGTCGATGATTTCAGCTTTTGATTCACCTTGCTCCAGCATTAAAAAGATTTGCCCTTTAAGCTCGCTGGCAATAGGGGCGCCTGAGTCAAAAAGATTCTGATTGACCGACATAGGGCAGCGCAGTTCGTGGGCGATTTCAAAACCCAAGTCACGAATTTGATCTGGGGTGTAATGGATTTTATCGCTTGCTGCTTGTGCAGCCCCTTGCAGTGAAAGGCTAATGCATAGCAACACGGCAAACCCGGCTAATAAACGCATTAGCGTTGAGGTGTAAGCTTGACTCATGCTGGCTCCTTAACCGCAAATTGCGCTGTAGTGAGCGGCTTAGTTGCAGCGACTTGTTGGCGGCGTAAGTTATACAGCCCAGACATCGCCGCAATGAAGCCACCTAACATCATCATTAAGCCGCCAATCCAAATCCAACACGCTAATGGTTTATGACTAATACGTACTAAATATTCTGTGTCACTTAACTGCTGACCACTTGATACATAAAGGTCGCGCACTAAGTTACGTATAATGCCTGCTTGGGTTGTCTCCATGGCATTGGTCTTAAAGGTTTGGCGCTGCGGCGTGATGTAACCAACAAAGTTATCGTCACTGTCAGTTACTCGAATATTGGCTTGAATCGCAGTGTAGCTTTTAGCGTCTACATCCACAGTGTCTTCATAGACAAAGGTGTAACCGGCTACTACTTTGCCTTGCCCCGGTCCCATTCTTAATAGTTCTTGGGTTTCAAAGTTAGACACCGCTGTTGCGCCAATAATGCTGATAGCTACGCCAAAATGGGCGATTAACATGGCGGTTTTTTTAGCGATAAAACCAGCGCCTTGAGAGCGTAAGCTAAACACCAAGTAGCTTAAGCTTAAAAATATCCAGCTAGCGGATGTTGCGCCAATCCATACCCAAGGGTCAAAGCCGTCTCGGGTTTGCAGCGCGACTAGTACGCCAATTACCGCTGACGCAGCAAACAACACTGCGAGTGGGTATAAGCGATTTGATGATTCATGTTGCCATTTAACTAGCGGCGCAGCGCCCATCAGCAATACAGCGACAAAAGTCAGTGGTACAAAGATACTGTTAAAGTAAGGCGCACCAACTGAGAGAGTGCCTAAATCTAATAGCTCAAACAATAGTGGGTAGAAGGTGCCTAATAGTACAGATATTGCTGCAACCACTAACACGATATTACCCAGTAGCATGACAGTATCGCGCGACACGAGTGAGAACTCTGATTTAGATTTAATCAAGCCCGCTTTTAGGGCGAACAAGGTGAGTGCGCCGCACACAAATACCCCAAGCAAGAATAAAATCGACATGCCGCGAGTAGGATCTGAGGCAAAAGCATGTACCGATTGCACAATGCCAGAGCGGACTAAAAAGGTGCCCAATAAACTTAACGAGAAAGCTAATAAACACAGTAATAAGGTGGTGACCTTAAAGCTGCTGCGCTGCTGACTCAGTACAACGCTGTGCAACAAGGCTGTTGCCACTAACCAAGGGATAAACGACGCGTTTTCAACCGGGTCCCAGAACCACCAACCGCCCCAGCCAAGTTCGTTATAAGCCCACCAAGAGCCAAAAGCATTACCGCCAGTTAAAAATACCCATGCCATTAATATCCAAGGACGTAAGTAGCTCGCGTGCTGCTGGGTAAACTTGCCACCGATTAATGCGGCAATAGCGGCAGCAAAAGTCACTGTTAAGCCCACATAACCTAAAAACAGCATAGGTGGGTGGAAGATAAGCCCTATGTCTTGCAAGATGGGGTTAAGGTCGCGGCCTTCAATCGGAAAGTTAGGTAACAGGCGTGCAAACGGGTTAGAAGTAAACAGCATAAACAAGTTAAAGCCGGCAATCACAAAGGCCAAAATGGCGATCATGCGGCCGATATAAAGCTGATCTTCATAGCGCGATGAGAACACAATCATGCAGCCCCAAATCGCAATCGACACCACCCAAAACAGCATCGAGCCCTCATGACTACCCCAAACAGCGGCCACTTTATATAAGGTCGCGAGTTGGGTATTGGAGTGGTTGGCTACGTAAGCAACTGAAAAGTCGTCAACAAGAAATGAAATAAGCAAACATAAAATAGAGGCGCTAATAGTAAATGTCATTAATGCAGTTAATGTTTTTACATAGCTAAATAAATAGTGATTCTTTGAGTAAGAAGCATAGAGTGGAATAAAAGAAAGTAACACAGCGGTAACTGTGCTTATTATAAGGAAAATAAGTCCGAGCTCTGGAATCATCTATTAACTCTCTATTTATTAACTTATCTACGTTTAAAATTTATTTTAAATTAGTTATTCACTTGCAAATGAATTGCCTATTATTTAAACCAGCATATTGTTTCTTTATATATAAGTTTTATGCTGTCTACTAAACGTTTTAATCTATGCTTTGCTTGAACATGAATTGCTTATCAAGCTGTTTCGCCTAAGGGTAGGTTATATTAGTAATCTATTTTGTGACCTCTCTAGCCTTTATCAAACCTAGTCTTCCTACTGATATTTTTTCACGTCTAAATCGGTTGTTTTTAGGTTCTTTTAGATATCAAAAAACGCCATTACAAGTGAAAAACAAAACTGCTAATCCTTCTCAAGTTGTTGTTTTAATTTTGATTTCACTGATTTTTTACTATCTGTGTTTTTCTAGATCTCATTTCTTGCAGTGCTTCATATTTTTCGCAAAAAAGATGTGGAAAATAGCTGCAACTCAATTGTTCAGTGCATATGTGCAACAAGCGAGTGGCTTAAGAGAATGATGATAAAAATACTATAACTAGATATTTCTAGGAGTGATGATGAAAAGTTGGAAACTTAAAACAGTCGCGAGCGTACTGTTTTGTTTCGGCGCAATAGGTAACGCTAGTGCTGCTGGTGATAAGTACAATAGTATCCCAGAAATGGGTGCATCTGCTAAGAACGCAATTGCAAACTATCAAGGTACAGAACAAACTAAAGGTGTTAAGTCACTACACGATTATATTGTTCAAGAAGATGAGTTATTTGATTTCTTATTTCAAAACCATCCAATGTTCAAATACCAAGAAGAAGGTAACCTAATTGGTGATTACCATATTAGTGACCGTGGTGAAGAATATTTAGATACCGGCGGAAGCCAGGCATACAGTAAGCGTGTTGGTCGTCCAAGTGCTGTTCAGTACCGTTTAGGTGCTAAATCAACACTGGATTTCCCAAACAACTTCGTAGGTCCAGAGAAGTGTGCTGAATGTCACGCGACTCAATATGAGAAATGGCAACGTTCGCGTCACGCTAACGTAGTTCGTTTCCCAAGTGAAATTACAGATAAAGAAGTACCAAACGGCGACTTGAACGCGCCACTATACGGTAGTGAAGCATCAATGCTACCTGATGGTGTTCGTGCAAACGACGTATACGCAATCATCGGTACTCCACGTACTAAGTATGGTTTCTTAGATTCATGGCTAGTTCGTGGTACTTACCACATTCGTGACGGTCTACTATCAGAAGGCACCGGTAAAATGGTTGCTGGTGGTAACCAGTTCTCACGTGGTTGGGCTGAATGGTTAACGCCAGAAATGGCTAAGAAAATCAACAAAGCTATCCCTGAGTTCCCAGTAACACTAGAAGAGTTTGGTGATACAGGTTCACACAAGTGGGGTATGACTTCATACGGTGCTAAGTACGAAAAAGAGATGCTATTCCAACCAGGTAGCTCTTACTGTGAAATGTGCCACACCTACAAGTTCGACTTCCAAAACCAGCAAGAGTTCTTTGATGCACTTGGCGACGCTGAGAAGCTACAGAAGCACACTATCTCTAAAGGTATTGCTTGTGAAGAATGTCACGGCGCGGGCGGTCACTTAGATGGCGGTACTGGCGGCATGCAGTCTAACTGTGAACGTTGTCACCAGCGTTTCTTCTTCGTGGACTCACTAGCTGATACTGAGCAAGCTCAAGAGAAAATGGAATACGCATTCGGCGTATACATGAAGTCTGCTTGTCCATCTTGTGGTACTGAAGGTTCACAAATGTATGCTTCTGCTCACTACGAGAAAGGTATGCGTTGTACAACTTGTCACGATCCGCATGAAGTAACAGATGGCGATTTCCTATCTGGTTTCTCTACGCCAAAGCTGAAGAAAGACTGTGTTGACTGTCACGAAGCGCAAGCGCACATCGCTGACAACACTGACACTCACAGCAACCAAACTTGTCAAAGCTGTCACATGCCAAACATGGGTAGCTGTGAGAACTTCGCTGCGATTCAGTTCCCAGACAACGCAGGTTTTGACGCGGTTCGTCGTACTCACATGTGGAAGATTGATATCCACCCAGAGCGTAAGACACTTAACCCACCTGAAGGCAAGCCACGTGATTCAAGCGTGAAAGGCTGGACTGTTGCTAAGAACGAAGAAGATCACAACTACCTAGACCTTATGTGGACTTGTGCTCGTACCGCGATTTCTGACAAAGACGTAGTGGATAACAAGGGTTGTCACAGCCCATTCCAGTCTGAGCTAGAAACTGGCCTACATTACGACGACCAGATGGAAATCTACGGTGAAGTAATGAAGATGCAAAAGCCTGTTAAAGAGGTGTTTGCACAAGTTGAACAAGCTCTTGAGCGCATCGATATGCTACTTGAAGTGACTAAGCTGTCTACTGCAGACAAGACTGAAGTCCTAATGCTAGCTGAGAAAGCACAAGAAACGATTGAGCTAATCAAAGAAGACGGCTCATGGGGTGTTCATGGCTTCCGTTACAGCCAGAAGCGTCTAGACGCTGCACTAACTTATGTTACCCAAGCTCAAAATATTCTTGATGGTGTTGGTTACAGCGCTGCAAAAATGTAATTGAGTTGATATCGACCTCAACTTAGGTACGCCTAAGTTGAGGTAACTAAGAGAGAAATTATGAATAGAGTACTGGGAAGTGTCGTTTTCACCGTCTTGTTGTCAATGCTATCAACCAGCAGTCATGCCGGTGGTGGTCAAGAGATGGGCCCGGCTACATATTATGCTGAAACGTTAAAAACGATCACCATGATGGAAGCACAAACCTTAGTGGGCAAAGAGGGAGTTTACTTCTTTGATGTCAACACCTTGGAACTATGGGCTGAAGGATTCATTCCAGGCGCTGTTTATTTCAACGTAAAAAATTGGAAAGACTTGCTGCCAAAAAACAAAGACGCACTCATGGTTTTCTACTGTGCAAACCGTCTTTGTAATGCCAGTGAAATTGCTGCTCGACACGTGATGAAGTTGGGTTACACCAACGTTCTACAAATGCCTGATGGGATCTACGGATGGCGTTTAGCGAATCGAGTAACAGAAAAGCCATAACGGATTATGTAAATTTATTTTTAGTGAGATTGATAGTATGAAAAAGCTTAAAAAAAGTGTCTTGGCCGTTGTGTCTTGTCTAACCATGTCAGTGTCTATGTTTAGCTTCGCAAGTGGCGACTTAACTACTGATGTTGAAAAGGAATCGTACAGTATTGGTGCGTCATTTGGTCATCATATCTCTAGTCAGGTATATAACCAGTCTCAGCTAGGTGCTGAAGTAGACATGGGTCAAGTTGTTAACGGCTTACTAGACGCGTTAAAAGACGAAACCAAAATGTCTAAAGAAGACATCTTAACCTACCTTAATCAACGCGCTGAAACATTAAACGCTGCTAAGCAAGCTAAGTTAGATGCACTAACTGCAAAGAACATTGCAGCGGGTGAAGCTTTCATGGCTGAAAACGCTAAGAACAGCGATGTGAAGCAAACTGAATCAGGTCTGCAATATGAAGTGATCACCATGGGTGACGGCGAAATGCCAGAAGGCAATGACGTGGTAACCGTGCACTACAAAGGCACCCTGATTGATGGTACTGAGTTTGATAGCACTTATGACCGCGACGAACCTAACCGTTTCTCTTTAGTTACCGTTATTGAAGGCTGGCAAGAAGCACTTGCTCTTATGCCTCAAGGGTCAAAATTCAAGTTAACTATTCCACCTGCACTTGCTTATGGCGACCGTGTAGTTGGCATGATCCAACCTCACTCGACATTGGTATTCGAGGTTGAGCTTGTCAAAGTTGAGCAGCCTGGTGAAGGTTCTCACGGCATGGGCCTAAGTGGTATGGGCATGGGTGGAATGATGGGCGGCATGATGGGCGCCAATCCACACAATTAAATTTGATATTAATTATTGATATAGAGCCAAAATGAATACGCTACTTATTTGTATCTCACTTATCTTATTTTGTTCGCTGGCATTTCTTTTTTGTCATCATTACCGATACGACAATGAAGTTGCCAGTCTCGAAAAAGAAGTGGGGCACTTTTTTGGCTCTAATATAAGTATCGACAGCAATGATACTCAACAACACAATAATTATTATTTTGGATCAATTGGCTTATTTATTATCAGTGTTTCGGCATTACTTTATTTAACAATTGGCAGTTATGAAAAGTTGGACTCAGCGCAAGTTGATTACAACATTGATTACCTGTTAGTTGCCGATATCAATAAAGGCCTTAAGCTTGCTGAAGATAATCCCGGTGATCCAGTCGTGCTATTAGGGCTAGCCCAGTCGTATATCGATGGTGGCTTATACAATGATGCACTTGCAACGTTAGAGCTGTTATTGGCTATCGATGCTCAAAATACAGAAGCTTTAGGGCTTAAAGCAACGTCTATGTACTACCGCGATGACCGGGTAATGAACATGGACACTTCTTTAGTGATCGCGAGGGCGCTAACTCTACATCATGAAGAATTAAATACCCGTTTATTACTGGCTAACGATGCTTACCTAAATGGTGATTATCAAAAAGCGATTAATAACTGGGAGATTGTTTTAACCAATAAAAAGCAAATATTTAATCGAGACGCCATTAATTATGCAATTAACAAGTCCAAGGGCTTATTAATTAAAGCTAAATCTGCAGTGGATTATTAATCCTAATTTCAGCGCAATAAAAATATTAAATTAAAAAAATAACGTGTCGGTTTTAAACCGACAATCGGAGGATGCTGTGAGTGAAAATCTAGAGAGACGGAGGTTCCTTAAAGGTCTGGGAGCCAGCTCTTTGATATTGGCACCACTAGGGTGCAGCTCGGTCAAAGAAAAGGAAAATGCCTACACACCGCATTACGTAATGGTTTTCGACCAAAACAAATGTGTTGGTTGTGGTGAGTGTAAGGAAGCTTGTAACAAGGCTAACCACTTACCAGAAGGCAAGTCTCGACTGTTAATGGAACAGCAATCAGGTGCCGTTGAAGGTCAACCTTGTCCACACTGCGGCAAAACTACAGGCTGTGGTTGTGAACGTAAGTTTGTTCGTGTTTCTTGTCAGCAATGTAAAAACGCACCTTGTGTAACAGTATGTCCTACGGGCGCGGCTCATCGCGATCCTAAGACTGGTATTGTGACCATGGATGCGGCGAAATGTGCTGGTTGTAAGTACTGTATTGGTGCTTGTCCGTACGATGCACGTTTCATCAACAAAGAAACCGATGTAGCCGATAACTGTGACTTCTGCTTAAACAGCAAGCTTGCCATTGGCGAGTTACCTGCATGTGTGCAGCAGTGCCGTTACGATGCATTGATTTTCGGTGATGCTAACGATCCAACTTCTTATGTCAGCAAGTTATTAGCTGTTAAGGATTCGGTAAGAATTAAGCCTGGTTTCGGTACTGAACCTAGCTTGCGTTACATACCTATTGTTAAGCTGGGAGTGTAATCATGGACGGTAATATTGAATTTACAATGGGCCTTTCACAAGGCATCGCGTGGCCTTGGCCAATCGCGGTTTACCTGTTCTTTGCTGGTATTTCTGGTGGTGCATTAGCTGTTGCCCTGTTCATTCGTTTCTACAAAAAACAAACTGAAAACACACCTTTTTTAAAGGCGGCGTCTTTAGTGTCGTTGGTAACGATTGCACTGGGTATGATCTGTCTGGTTTTAGACTTAACTAATCCGCTGTTCTTCTGGCGTATTTTGGTGTTCTACAACCTAAACTCAGTGATGTCAGTGGGTGTTATTGCGCTATCTGCATACATTCCATTAGTTGCGCTAGTAACCTTGTTCGCAATGGAAGAAGAGATCAAAGCTTACAAGCCTTTGAACTTCTTACTACCCATTATCGACAAGTTACGTGGTCTACGTTCACCATCTGAAAAGCTAGTACTTGTACTTGCTATGTCAGTGTGTGCTTACACCGGCTTCTTGATCTCTGCGTTAATTCGTTTCCCAATTATCAATACTTCTGTATTACCTGCGCTATTCGTTGCGTCTGGTCTTTCAGCGGGTGCTGCATCAGCAAAAATGATTGCAGTATCAGTATTTAAAGAAGACCTACACAGCAAAGATATGCACACATTACACGGCCTAGAATGGCCAGTAATGGCTGCAGAAGCGCTGTTCCTATTCATGATTATCATGTCTTTGGCAACAGGTAATGCTGGTGCACAAGCAGCATTCGCTGGTTTCCATACTGGTGTGTGGGCTAACGTGTTCTGGATTGGTGTTGTTGGTATTGGTTTTGTTGGTCCATTGCTACTTAACTTTGCAACAGGTAAAGCCTTTAGCCACTCAGCTAAAGCCTTCTACATGTCAGGTATGTGTGCAGTGGTTGGCATGATGTGTCTGCGTTTGTTCATCATTTACGCAGGTCAATTGAATGCCATCTAGTCGATATTAGTCGTTTAAACTTACGCTTCCCCGAGCAAGTGATAACGACTGATAAGACTGAAATAAGTGGCGAACCTGCGGTGGAGTCTCGATAGGAAGAGAGGCGTCGCCAAAGGTTCAACACTAATGATGTTAATTAAGATCTCAATTGTCATGACTGGCGAGTCTTTGAAGGCTTTCCCTATGAGCATTCAGTGGCGCTGAGTAATTAATTAACTACGAGTAAGCTAGCCCTTAAAGATGCCGCCCTGCAAGGCTATTTAAGGGCTAGCAGAAAGTACTATAGAGACTGAATTACTATGAAAAAGTTAATCGCTTTACTGCTTCTTATCCCATTTTTAACTGCCTGCGGCGAAAGCAACGCTGAAAAAGCGCAAGTTACAGCGCAAGCGATCCATGAGCATGATCGCTGCCATCTTTGCGGCATGATGATCACCAAATATCCGGGTCCTAAAGGCCAAGTTCATCTTAAAGGCCAAACGGTCGTGCCTAAGTTCTGTTCTACGCGCGACATGTTTAACTTTGCGCTACAGCCAGAAAACAAGCGCCAAATTGACGCTTTATTTGTTCACGACGCAGGTGCAACTGATTGGGAAAAACCAACAGACGATGCATTTGTTGATGCTAAAACGGCTTGGTATGTATATGGCACCAGTAAAAAGGCGGTAATGGGGCCTGCAGTTGCTAGCTTTAAAACTCAAGAGGCAGCTAAGCAATTTGCCCAAGACTTTGGCGGTGCAGTGCTTACCTATGAGCAGATTGATATTAGTTTGTTAGCTGGCGAATAAGCCAACTACTCACTTAGTCACTAATCTCAGCCAATAACTCAATCACTAATAAAATTTGCGTTTGATGATGTGAGCTAAGGCTCACATCTTGAGTGTGTATATGAAAAGAGTCACCCACAGCCCAATGCTTCCCTTATTTAATTGCCCCGCAAAGTGTATCGCTGCATTAACCTTGCTGTTTAGTCCACTTAGTTTGGCGGCTAACTATTCAGTTACCAGTGCTGACGCATTAAAAGCGCAGCTATCACAGGTTGCTGCGGGTGACACGATTACCCTTAAACCGGGTGTGTACCTAGGTAATTTTGAGGTGCAACAGGCAATTCACTTAACCGGTGAAAATGGCGCTGTTATTGACGCTCAAGGTGTTGGTAGCGCATTAAGTATCCATAGTAGCGACACCAAAATTAGTAATCTGCAGATCCAAAACTGGGGCGCTGACCTATACGAGCTTAACGCCGGTATCTTAGTGAAAGACAACGCCAATAGCGTGCGTATAGAGGGTTGCCGCTTAAAAGGCGATGGCTTTGGGATCTACTCTGAAAACTCACGCAAAATTACTGTGGCAAATAACGTCATTTCAGGTAATCCAGAGCTATACAAGCTTGATCGCGGTGACGGCGTTTATCTCAAAGGCGTTGATGAACCTGTGGTCTTTGAAAACAAAATTTCAGATGTGAGAGACGGGGTTTATCTTGAAACCAGCACTAATAGCTTAGTGTTTAATAATCGTTTCCACTCACAGCAGTACGGCATTCATTACATGTACACCAAGTACGATGAAGCCTACGGCAACGAAGTGGATAACGTTGATGGCGGTTATGCCATTATGAGTTCTCACTTTGTAAACCTACACCAAAATCAAGCCTCTAACGCCCTCGATTTTGGCGTTTTGCTCAATATCAGCAATAACTCCATTGTTAGCAATAATCGCATCTCATTAGCGCACAATCCCCAAGGTAAGTCTGAATTAGGTAATGAGGGCAAAGGGATTTTCATCTATGGCGCGCGAGATAACGAAATTACCCATAACCTATTTGCGACCAGTGACATTGGCATTTATATGGCCATGGGCGGCGAGGGCAACAAGGTTTATGGCAACCAGTTTGTAAATAATCAAATTCAAGTCAAATACGTTGGCGACTCGCTTTTAGAGTGGAGCCATGAAGGCAAAGGTAACTACTGGAGTGGCTATATGGGCTGGGACGCTAACCATGACGGTATAGCTGACGCGCCATATCGCCCTAACGACAGTCTCGACAAGTTATTTTGGCTTTACCCTGAAGCCGAATTTTTAATGAACAGCCCTGTAGTTGCAGTACTTCGCTGGGTGCAGAGCCAGTTTGCGTTTGGTCCATCGACAGGCATTGTCGATAGCTTTCCTTTGCTTAACCTTGAAAGAGCCTTGTAAAAATGGGGACTTACATCGAGTTAACAGCCCCTTTAGAGTCGGATGATAAAGAGAACGTAATGGTGACACCCTCAGTAAAGCTAACCGATGTTAGCCTTAAATATAACGATTTTACTGCACTTAACCATGTCAGTTTTGAGGTTAATGCGGGGCAAACTATGGCGCTGCTAGGCCATAACGGTGCCGGTAAATCTAGTCTGATTAAAGTTATTCTAGGTTTGATTACACCAACAGCGGGCAAGGCTGAAGTGATGGGGCAGTGCGCCCACACTAATCATCAAAAACGCAGTATTAATTTGGGCTATTTGCCAGAGGATGTGAGCTTTTACGACAAGCTAAGTGGACGAGAAGTGCTGTGTTACTTCGCCGCGTTAAAGGGCGTAGGTCTAGCACGTATCGAATCACTGATTGAAGAGTTTGGTCTAGGGTACGCTCAGCATCGGCAGTTAAAAACCTACTCAAAAGGCATGAAGCAACGCCTTGGTGTGGCGCAAGCTATTTTGTCAGAGCCAAAAATTCTACTGCTCGACGAGCCCACCGTTGGCCTCGATCCACAAGCCTCACAGTTTCTCTACGGCAAAATCAACGAGCTAAAAAATGCAGGTTGTGCAGTGGTGATTTCAACCCATGAGTTGTCGCTAGTTGAGTCCCACCTAGATACCGCACTGATTATGGCGCGGGGCAAGCGCAGAGCTCTAGGCACTTGCGCCGAGCTAAGCCGAGCTAGCGCACTGAAATCTAGCATCCAATTTGATGAGTTAACCGAGCAAGTCAAAAGTAACGCTTACCTACAGCAGTTCTATCATCAAGGCATATTGCAATTTGACTCAGAGGATAAAGCAGAGATCGTCAAGCACTTGGTATCTCAGTGCCAAGTATTCGATTTTGAGATTAAAGAGCCAAGGCTCGAAGATATATATCATGAATTAATGGGGCAATCTTTGTGCTCCCCAGTGGAGCAGGCTTAACATGTTCATCACTCGACTCACTTCGCCAATTCTAATTATCGCCTACAAAGAGATCTGCGACAGTTCGCGTAATCGCTGGCTGACCTTTATGGGCAGCATGTTCCTGTTATTGTCGTTAAGCGTTAGCTTTGCGGGCAGTGCGGTTACAGGTAGCTTGTACCTACCAGAGCTTGATAGCTTGATGAGCAGCCTATCGACTATCTCAGTATTTATCATCCCATTAGCGGCCATTTTACTGTGTTACGACAGTTTTGTAGGTGAAGATGAATCCGGTACCTTGCTGTTATTACTGTCTTACCCGCTGACACGGATGCAAATTCTGTTTGGTAAGCTGTTAGGCCATGTCACAGTAATGCTAGTGGCTACTGGCGCAGCGTTTGGTCTTACTGCAGTGTTGTTGCTAATGCTTGGCGAGCACTACCAAAAGGGCGAGTTAATTAGTGCCTTCGTACAGTTTTTAATTAGCAGTAATTTGCTAGCACTCACGTTTATTTTAATCAGTTACATAGTGAGCCTAAAAAGCACAGAAAAGGCCAAAGCCATAGGCGGCTTACTGCTAATTTGGTTCCTGTTTGTGCTGATTTACGACCTATTACTGCTAACCATATTAGTGTCTGACTTTTCATTTGCGAACCAGTATGTGATTAACGCGCTTATCGCCATGAGCCCAACGGATCTGTATCGCGCCATCAACTTAGTTGCAATAGATGGCAATCAAGCTAGTGGTAGTTTAGCTATGTTAGCCAATTCAGATTGGGGACTACCTGGCATGTATGGCTTACTCTTGCTTTGGATTGGCTCATTAACAGCTATATCTCATCGCATTTTTAAATATAAGCCATTGTAACGACGTTATTTTAGTCATAAGAGCATAAAGCGATTAGAGAAAGCTCATTTAGGTAACGCAGCTAATATTATTCAGTTCTTAAATTGTGAACATTAGCTGCAAATACCCATCTTAACTACCTAATTTGAGTTAATTATCACATTCTACTTAAGCACTTAACGGTAGAATTTATCCGCTTGTACGCTTGCCCCCAAACGACCTTATCCGTGTTTTACCTGCCTTTTGAGGTTGCTTAGGGATACAACAATTACGCAAAAGAATTAAAAGAGGTTAATTGTGTTGAAAATCACTCCTTATTTGGAGTTAGATACTGAGGCTAACCAGCTCGTTGATCACGTTAGTGGCAAAAAAGTCAGTTTAACGTTCTCAGAATCCGCAGTACTGCACCGACTTTTGTTGTCGTCAAAGCCAGTGTGTTCCAAAGAGGAATTACTCAGCGCAGGCTGGCCCGATCGTGTTGTTGCCGTAACCTCCTTAACTCAATGTATTAGTACCTTGCGTAAAAAGCTCGATCCTTATCGAGAAGTGCAGCTAAAAACCATCGCTCGCCGTGGTTATCAATTACATATCTCAACCCAATCCCATGTAAAAATGCTTGCGGTAAATGACGCCGAGTCGATGAAAGCCGCCATATTTGATGTTTCACTATTAGTGAAAATATCAGGCATAGTCGTGTTACTGGCATTAGCCTTATGGGCTTGGTATTGCAGCGATTATCATAAAATAAAGCAGAACCTCTCTCGCTGGAGCGCCGACACTCAAGTTGAGTTACAAATCGGTGGTTTGAAGGGCAATGCCCAGCTGCTTTATAAAGACGAAGCCCAGCATTTGCATCCGTTTATGTGGGAAAAGCATCTAGAGCCAGACAATAACTTTATGACCTGTCATAAAGGTTTTAATGCATTTGCCGCTACCGACGGTGAAAACTACTCGATGGCGATTTGCCCGGGGACCGACCAAGAGCAATGTGCAGGTAAGGGCTTAATTAACATCACTTCAGTAGACTCAGAGCCGGCGAATCTAAACATGCCAGAGTTTATGGAGTTATCGACAGCCATGGAGCAGCGCATTCGTTATAACCGCGTGATGCTGCCAGAAAGTACTGACACCAGTGGCGCACTCCTTGAACATAACTACCAAGCTGACGTGTATTTTCCAGTTAAAGACGAGCTGTTAATTCGCGCCGATATCAATATGTCGCTGATTTATGATTCAGACGATACCGGCGAGTTTCACTCATCGACCTGTATTACCGATGAGGACTGTTTAACCACGCCGATTAAGTACAAGGTGCGCGGTAAGTTCAAGCAATACTCAGGTATGGTTGATGGTTTAAAGGCTGATATCTTCCAAGTGCGAGTACAGCAAAAAGACCTGATTAAACCGGATAAATTGAATGACTCAGCGGTACGTTTTTATCGCGATTTACGTAAACGCGATATTAAGGATGAAGAGTTGTATTTTATTCGAGTACATCAAGATCATAAAACCGCGGTGTGGACTATCCCACTGTTTGGCCAAGTTACGGCTTGGTACCATTATGAGAGATTCGATATCTAACTTGATATCGAGGTTAAGTTTGGTGATGAGTTCTGAGTGTATGGTTTAGCTCTGAGTATCACTTTAGAAGCCCACGGTTATGTGGGCTTTTTTGTGCGTTTTGTTTGATTGTGGTGCTCCACACTAAGGGCATCAGGCTGGGCCTGACTTCTCAGTTAGACTGCGTCTAACAATCAACGTCGTGGCGCTTCGCCCACACCCGAGTCAAGGGGGAAAGCGCTTGTCCCCCTTAACAAACCCTCAGCGCCCCAAGCGAAGTTGTTGATCCTCATACTCCAATGAAAATCGCCTAACGGCTCAGATGGGACATCCATGTCCCCCCGAGCCTGAACCATCATCCATGATGGTTCCACGGCATTTTTATTTCCGTATTTCGGCAACTTCGATGGGGAAATGGTGTTTTCTGTGAGTTCTGCATTACATCAAGGTCATCACCAAATTAGTGGCTATAAAAGAACATTGTGCTGTATGGATAATGTGTTTGTTTTTATTTTTTTTGCGCTTTAAAACGATGAGTTGTAGTTTGCTGGGGAACATTATCAAGACGCATCGACAATATTTTAAAATGTAGCATCGATAACAATGTTATCGCAGCTGCTGTTTAATAAGCCGTTAACCACTATTGATTGAGCTATATCATCTTTCATTTATAAGTATAGGTATATCATCGTTGGCGAAAATATTTGTATAGGTTACGTAATTGATGAGTACTGAAGTTGTTCTGTTATTGGAGCGTTTGGTTGAAGTTAATGAGAGAGTTTTAGAATCGTTGGACGATATAAAACATGAGTTGTCAGAAATCAAAACTGAGTTGAATTGGACTGACAAATATTCTTTTGCCCGCATGATTAAAAATGAACTTAACTGGACTGAAGAGCATTCTTTTGCTCGCATGATTAAAGATGAGTTTGATTGGACAAATCCACTTTCCCATAGCGGAATGCTATCGGAACGTCTAGAAGCTATAGAGTCTAAGTTGTCGGATATAGACATAAATACGACCCCTTAAATTCCCGCATATAACGAATAAGGATAGGCCGCGCGCAGCCGCGTCCTTATCCCGAGTGTTGAACAAGCCCGGGTTTGTAGGAAGTGATACCTTTATATAGTAAATAGCGGCGTGAGAGATCACGCTGGTTTAGGTCAGGGAACTTAATTTACACTTTTGCTAGCCATAGAAATCCCTTAGCACCGACAGCCAATAAGTAAGTCTATATTTTCAAAGTTTAATCACCTCCTGCGTTTCACTTCTAGAGATCTAAAATTTCAAAATTCTGCTATCTTACCGCTTAAACAGTGGCGTTAGATTGCTAAGTGCTCCGGCTATGAAAAGTTGGGTCAGAGTAAGATAATTATTCTGAGCTAATTCAACACGCAAAACTCACAGAAAACATCATTTCCCCATCGGAGTTGCCGAGGTCATTGAAGATAAATCGCGTGAGCGAGGCATGGATGCCGAGATAGCCTTAGGTGAGCCATGGACGGCGAATATGAGGCGATAGTGATTTTCGAAAATGACTGAGGATCAACAACTTCGTCGGGGCGGCAGGGGGGATCCAAGAGGGGATTGCTGTTGATCCCCTCTTGGCCGAGTGTGAGCTGGAAGCTCATGACTTTGGTCAGGCGCAGCCTGATGCATTACTAATGTAGCGCGAAGCACTACGACTTTCCTCGGCCGATAGGCCGCATTTTGAGGCGTTGCCTCAGCATATATTTGAGTAAAAACATGATCGATCACGTTACTATTGCCGTTAGTGATTTAGAGAAAAGCCGACAATTTTATGAGCAAGCTTTTAAGCCATTAGGCTTTAAATTGGCATTTGGTGAAAAAGAAAAGTTTTGGGCTTTTGACCTTGGTAAGGGCTTTTTATTTGAGATCTGTAGTGCCAAGAATACCGCTGCAATAACCAGTTTCCATGTGGCTTTTCGTGTTGAAAACCACCAAAAAGTGCATGAGTTTTATGACGCCGCTATTCTCGCTGGCGCGTCTGATAACGGTGCTCCTGGGCCTCGTCCTCACTATACCGAAAACTATTATGCCTGTTTTGTTCATGATCCTGATGGGCATAACATTGAGGCGGTTTTTGATACATGGAAATCTTGATTTAGCTTGCTAGAAAAGTGGCGTCGAAGTCTGATTATAATCTTGCTCAGGCGCTGCCAACTGCATTACCAATCGCTGCAATCGCAATGACTTGCCTTTACCGATATAACTCGAACTCTGGCTGATAATTAAATGATTAATGAAGAATATTACGTTTGGACTGAAGACTGTCAGTTTGGCTTGCTTGATGCCGTGAATGAGTTGACTGAAACCGTGCAAAATAAAAGAGAGTTGCTGTCGGTTGATGAGACTTTAGCGTACAGGATAACAACTCAAGGCGACTGTAAGTCGTTAGCCGATGTTTACTACTCGCCCAAATTTTTATTGAGTGAAAAATTGTACGCTCTGCTGCACCCGCTTGATTTGCCGTATGTGCAATTTATTCCTGCCAATATTGAACAGCTATCAGCAAAATTTTACCTATTAAAAGTCATCAATTTTATCTCGTTGATTGATGAGAAAAAATCAAAAGTGACCATCAGAAGAGGTAATATCAAAAATGTTGATCGGTTTTTATTATCAAGCGAGCTGGCCAATATCAATCTTACTGATAGGTTGATATTTAAGGTTGGTCATAGTCCTGTGACTGTAGTGCACAAATCCATAGTCGACTCTTTAAACGCAGATAACCTGCAAGGCGTACACTTTGTTCCTGTGACAGCTTGGAGCGCTTGGGCTGGTGCAAGATAAGCTGCATCTTTGAGCGTAGCTTAATGATTTTAGCTGTTAAGTTAATCCATTCTTATTCATTCAGCGTATAGCAAGCCACTGTACAAAATTGGCTGCGATCGGCAAGTGCTGCAATATCTAAGCTGTCGATTAAATGCGACAATGAATGGAGATAAGCTGTGTTTTCAATATTTAAACGAGACCCCGCCAAGAAACTTAAAAAGCAGTATTTTGCCAAGCTTGAGCAAGCGATGCTTGCGCAGAGGAAAGGCGATATAAGAACCTATTCTTTGCTCACAGCTGAAGCTGGTGAAATCGATAAACAAATAACCAACCTTAATCATTCTGCAAATTAGTTAAGTTGCAGACAGCAAATACTCAGTTTGTTGTTACGGCATTTTGATTTTTTCTAATCTTTTGATTTCTATCAGTGTAATACTTGTTTTAATGCTCAATATTATGTCCTGAACAAGCTTTATCTAACGGCAGATAGCCCTTATAGTCTCAGGGGCAAGTTGTTGGCCGCAGAAAAATCAGGGTTTTAGTGATAAAACCCGACAAGGAATAATATGCGTTATTACATAGAACAGTCAGTTAGAGACCCAAGCCCGGGGTTAAGGATTATTGAGCGTAATCCTGATGGTAGTGAGACAGTTATCTGGTATCTGCAAACTCAGCATAGCCATCTTATATTGCAAGAGATCCGTGGCGATTATCTGCTATTGGGAGATTGGGACGGCAAGTTCAGTCGTTTTCATATTCCGAGCCAAACATTGACCCACACTCAGCGCTTGGCGGGTGAAGTGAGTATTGGTGCTGTTGTTTCTAGTGGTGGTTTTACCATTATGGTGACCATGAATAACGAGAATGACTATAACCTCCCGACCTTAGTTCGCTTAGATTGCAATAACCTGTCTATTCTCAGTGACTTTAGATTGCCGTTCGAACTCAACAATGAAGATGACGAAGAAGATGAAGATAGCGAACTAGACACTGATGAAGAGTTTGAGCCGCAAATCGACTGCTACAAACTTGATGTCTATCGTCCGAGAGAGCCTATAGCTGGGCAATTGTGGTTATATGCCTGTAATACCAATAGCAGCTGGGATAAGCCTAAACCCCATGAGTTTTATCGACTGGATATGCTGGCGCAGCAAGAGTCTTTACTTGCACTGCCTGGGGTAGGTAACGCTGATAATGAGTTGTGCATGCCAGCGCTGAATTTCGCTGCCAATCTAGGCGTTATGCTGAGTTGGGATGCTGCACCAATGATAGCCCAAAGTGCAGAGCATAATGGTGAGCCAGCTATTCAACTGCAGTTAGAATTGTTTGATATCGAGCAGTGCGAGATTATTCGCAAGTTACCGCTACGCTGCTATAGCTTTGAGCAATTACAAAATTTTCGAGTCGATATTGATGTATTGCAGGAAGGCCCTGATGAGGATGCTGAGCAATATTTCGAGGAGTTATCTGATCTCTACAAAGAGCTTAAAGACATGTGTTGGCAGGATGACAAGCTGCTGCTGACCTTTGAAGATCAAAGTCTGTTACTCGATATTAACGGCCATGCAGAGCCATTTACTGCTGCAAGCAAAGCTGCGAATAGTCATCCAGACATAAAGCGCAGTTACTTGCCTGAGGCAATATTGGCTGAACAGTTGGCAGGTTGTCATCTGATTAAAACTGATGACATTCCTCAGGCTATGCAACAAATGCTGGCGTTATGTAAAGATGTTGGTTCAGCCCGCTATGGCAATCGGTTCTCATTCGCGCTAGTTGACAATGCCGGTAATCGAGTGGAACCAACAGCTTTCTATCAGCAAGCTGTGCAACAACATGCTGAAGTCATGCAGGAGATGGTGACTGCCTATTGCGATTATCTCGACACCACTAGATTAAAAAACAATTTGTGGGAAAGGGATTATTGTACGGGTTCCTTATGCCATGTTGTTTATGCGCTTGTGTCCACAGGTGACGAAGCTAAGCTGCCTTTAATTGATCGTTTTATCAGTTACATTGACCCCGATCATGAGAGTTTTGTTAGAGATGATTTGCTGCCTAAGTTAGCTGTTGTATTTGATGAAAACTTGCCTTTAGTGCAGAACATCAGAGGCTGGTATGAGGATGACTGGGAAGACGATTGGCAACAAGAATAAGCGAGTTTTAAAGGGCGTTATATCACCATTTTATCTGTACCGGGAGGGCTTGTTTAGCCCTCCATTGTTCTTCCGTTGGCAGTTAAATCAGTTGTTATTGTTAGTGCTGAGCATTCATCCATGCTGTCACTCGGTCAATCTCTTGCCTGTATAGGCTTTACACTGATTGGTATTAACTCATCTCGCATTAGCTAGAGCCACATTCAAAGTGTCTATTAAGCCAGTATTCAACCATGCACTGGCAGCCATTTTCATAAGAATTATTCGCAATTATTTTAATGGCGCGCTAACCTGCGGTCGCTTTATCTATTTGTTTTCTTATTCTATTCAACCGCCAAGGATGTTGTATGGCTCAGTTTGATAAGCATGTTTCTATCGTTGTAGATCCTAAATCTCCTCAAAGTATTACCGCAGCACTTGCTGAGTATCGTCAGCGCTTACAAGATGGCTCAGCGCTGCGCTTAACCATGAATTTGATGCTAAATGTGCAGTTTGTTAAGGCGGATGGCACAGTGTTAACTCTGGACGATGCCGGTGATAATCGTGCTTTGGTAGAGCAGGCGATTAACGCTTGCCGCTTTGATGAGCAACATGCCTTTATTACTGAACCCGTGGTGTTTGCCGCGGCGTTAAACTTGCCAGAGTTAATGCCAGAAGTGGTTGAAACTATTGAGGCTTTGGTGGCGTTCTCTCGTAGCCGCAATGACTCCAACGATCTTTGGTTAGATGATTACAACGCTTTTGGTGTCGAAGCGATTTATATGCTGATTGAGACTGATGCAGCTTATAGCTCTATGCTTACTCGCTTCCTTGTGCCGTATTGGGATACGCAAACCATGACGGCGCCGCTTTGTTTACTGAGTGGTTTAGTTGCTAAACATGGCTGGACGCGAGATTTGATTAAGGCTTATGTTTACTGTGATAGTGCTGAAGTGCGACGTTATTTTTATGAAGACGCTTTTGTTGAAGAGCAGGGCTGTGATGCCGTGCAAGCAGACTTGTTATCACATCTGAAATCTCACCATGATGACTATCTTTATTTTAAAAGCGAGCTAATAGCGCGGCTGCAATCCACGCCTATTTTACAAATGCCAGATGAGCCTAGCTCAGTAACGCAGCTACTGGTTGAGTATTACAGCAGCATGGGTGCGTGGCCTGTGGGATGTGAGCGCTGGGAACTTGAAGATGAGCCTGATGAGTGGAATGACCGAGTTAAGCAGCAGCTAATTTGTGGCGTTAAGGTTGAAGATGAAATCACAGCTTTAGCGGCAACGCTTACCGAGACTCGTGATGAGTCCACATACTTCTCGGTTGCTGAATCGCAGTGTGGCGAAGTCGAGGATAGTTATAAGAGCTGGAGAGATCTTGAAGCAACAGAGATAGCTGCCGCTCCAGTTATTGAAGACCAGAATGCAGATAAACCTGAGCCTGAAGTTGAACCAGAGCTTGTAGTTGAACCTGAACCTGAAATTGAACCTGAGCAAGAACTGCCTGCTATTGCTTGGAATGAAGCAACAGCGCGTAAGATCTTTAGCTGCCTAAATCCAAGAACGGATTTAATCACCCAAAGTCGACTTGAGCACCTTAACAATGAGCTTGGCTATCGTGACGGCCAAGAGCTTATTTATGCGCTGCCATTTATGCCATTGCATTTAGGTAGCAGTACTTATTTAGCCCTGCGCCTACACCAAGATCCAAGCGATGATGAACTGACGGCAATTGGCCAGTGGTTTGAACAGCATATAAGCCAGCTGCTGAGTGATTTTGTGCTTAAGTTTTGCAAGGTTGCCGATGAAGATAGTGAGCCGCTGCGCCAGTGGCTTTGTGCTACAGAACCTGATTTAGAGCAAACTCTTGCCGCCGATATTGACGTCAAAATGATTGAACTAGTACGCAGCAGATTGGCAAAAGATGGTGGTAAGTCAGGGCCTGAAATCAGTGCTAAACAAGCAGCCTACTGGAACTTGTTTACCCATGATGCAGGTCAGCGCTGCATGTTAACCTGCTTGCTGCTGCAAAGCGCTAGTCGATTAACTCAATGCCAGAGCACAGATCTGCTTACGCCGTCGAGCCCTGTTGTTCAACTTGCAAAACGTCACTGGCAACTGTGGTTAGCCATCGCACCGCAGCGAGCGATTAATCGCATCGTTAAATTTAAAGCCAACTATGGCTTATATGCGGCGATTGATGATCAAGGTGCTGAGGCATCGTTATTCGATTTATTGCAGCAATTCGGCGTAACAGACTCTATGTTGGAAGCCTTCACATTAATGGCTGATCAGCAAGTTGCCGATTATCGCCCTGCTGCTCCTCGCTTTGCCCAGCGTTACGCTGCAAAGGTGATGCAATATGCCGACTTAGATCCAGCTGATACTTCTATGATTGGCCGCCAGCAACTCAAGCAGTTCGATGCCTTATTACAAGCGCTTGAGTATTGCCGAGAAGATCAAGTATTGGAGTTTTTCCAACACCTTAAAGCATTCAACCCTGAGCTTGAGTTACCGATTATGCCTATGTTTGAACAAGCTTTACTCAATACGCTGAAAGAAGGTTTTGACGACGCTAGCGCGCAAACTCTGTATGGCAAAATCATGGCGTACCTTGCTAGCGGTGAAGGCTTAGATAGCTTGAGCCCAAAGGCGCTGAATAAACCAAAGTTGCAGGGCTGGAATCCTTACCCTATGTATCGCAGTAAGGTGGGGCCGGCAGACTTTGTCTGGTTGTTGCCGCCAGAAATGGCTCAGCGTTTAGTACTGTTTTTAGCGCAATTGGGTAAACGTGGTTTACATTGGTTAGGGCGTTCTTCGATGGAAGAAGCTTATGTGGCTAGTCGTATGCAAGCGGGTGAGATCACCATGGCCGATCGTTGGCATCACCCAGAAGTTGGTAATGAGCGTCACGGCGACAGTGATATACGCGATGTGCTCGATATCGCTAAGCAAAGCTGGGCACTCAATTGGCTTGATAACGCCGGTGTACCTGAGGCTGCATTAGTGTATTTCGCAGTGCATGAGGGTTATGAGCAGCAACAATTTGTGTGTAAGTTAGCCGCTGAAAACCGTTTGCCAGATCTGCAAGATTGGTTAACAGCCAATGAGCGAGTGCAGTTACTTGAGATGCTCCAAGGGGCTGAATCATTGCCTGAGGCGACCACACATAGCTTTTTACAGGATTGCTCCAGCGCGGTAAAAAGCCTAGCTAATAAGTTATTTGCCAATCGCCAATAGACTAATCTTATAGCCTTTTGAATAAGGGGATTGTGGATAATCCTCTTATCACCCTATAGTGACCAACTAGCTATTATTCCACCTAATTTCCAGCCTTTTATCCCCCGCAGGCTAATCACCTCGGGGGATTTTTTTATGTCTGAGCCTTAGCTAAGCTCGGTTAAATCGAGTCTAGTCTACGAGGCTATCTACCGGATTTTCTATGGCGTTTTCTGTGGGAGAGGTTATAGGGCTTGGAGGAGGATTTTAACCTGTCGATATTTATCTGTTTAACCATCTAAATAGGCGCTGTAAAACGCCATAGAAAGCTTCTAAAGCATTACTAAGCTATCAAGCTCCGCCAAACTTACCTTTTTGCTGTCAGCCATGCTCTTGTTTCTATCTCTTAATCGTTAGCCCGCCACAAACCCTTAGCACGACTCGCTTTGCGTTAATGACTGCAATCACTCCGTGGTTGTTCGTCCATTGTTTTTGTAAATTTTTTGCGCTTAAAAAAACGTAAAAGGATGGTTTTTATATCTAAAAAGATCTTTTTGTAGCTGCTTATCTCGTTGTTTTTAAATGCTTATATGTTTTTTATATCTAATCGGTTCTGATGGTTTTTTAAGTGTGCTGCAGCGCAGATTTTTAGTGTTTTTTATGTGGAGAATAGTCCTTGCTCAGTTGTTTAGCTCAATCGGTGAACGGTTAGTTTTTAAAAAAGTGTGCTTATAAAAGCACGCAAAAACAGTGAAAAAATAAAATAATATAAGTAGGAGTGAATGATGAGACGGTGGAAACACAAGGTAGCATTAAGCGTGCTGTTTTGTTTTGGTGCCATTGCCAATGCGAACGCTGCTGGAAAATATGACAGTATTCCTCAAATGGGTAAAACCGCTAAAGGGGCTATAGCTGAATACAACGGTATGCAACAAGTCAACGGCGTTAAAACGCTTCAAGACTATATCGTTCAAGAAGAAGAGTTATTCGATTATTTATTTGAGAACCACCCAGTATTTAAATATCAGCAAGCCGGTAACTTGATTGGTGATTACCATATCAGTGACCGTGGTGAAGAGTATTTAGATACCGGCCATAGCCCTAACTACAGTGAGCGCGTTGGTGCGCCTCGTGCAGTTCAGTACCGTTTAGGTGCTAAATCAATTTTAGATTATCCAAACAATTTCGTTGGTCCTGAAAAGTGTGCTGAATGTCATGCGACTCAATATGAGAAATGGCAGCGTTCGCGTCACGCTAAAACAATTCGTTTCCCTGGTGAACACCCAGAAGTGGACAACGACATTGAAAAGACCATGTATAACACTAAAGACACTTCAATCTTGCCTGACGGTATTACCCCAGACATGATCTATGCAACTGTTGGTACTCCACGTACTAAATACGGTTTCATCGATGCATGGCTAGTACGTGGTACTTACCACATCAGAGACGGTTTGTTACGCGACGGTACCGGTAAAATGGTAGCGGGTGCTAACCAGTTCTCTCGTGGTTGGGCTGAATGGTTAACCCCAGAAATGTCTAAGAAAATTAACGACGTTATCCCAGAATTCCCAACAACCTTAGCGGGTTTCGGTGGTTCAGGTTCGCACCAGCAAGGTATGAGTTCATACGGTGCTAAGTACGAAAAAGAGATGTTGTTCCAACCTGCAAGTTCTTACTGTGAAGTTTGTCATACGTTCAAGTTTGACTTCCAAAACAAGCAAGAGTTCTTCGATGCGTTAGGTGACCCTAAGAAGCTACAAGAGCACACGATTTCTCGTGGTATCGCTTGTGAAGAGTGTCATGGCGCGGGTGGTCACTTAGATGGCGGTACTGGCGGTATGCAGTCTAACTGTGAACGTTGTCACCAGCGCTTCCAGTACGACCCAACACTTGCTGACACGCCTCAAGCACAAGAAAAGCGTGAATACGCTTTCGGTGTGAAGATGAAGTCACTATGTCCATCATGTGGTACTGAAGGTTCTCAGATGTATAACTCTGAGCACTACGAGAAGGGCATGCGTTGTACTACATGTCACGATCCACACGAAGTGACTGACGGTGATTGGCAGTCAGGTTTCACTACTCCAAAGCTGAAGAAAGACTGTAAAGACTGTCACGAAGCGCAAACTTTGATTGCTGAAAACTCTGATACTCACAGCAACCAAACTTGTCAAAGCTGTCACATGCCTAACATGGGTAGCTGTGAAAACTTCAAGGCACTGCAGTTCCCTGACCAAGCTGGTTTCGATGCAGTACGTAAGTCTCACATGTGGAAGATCCAAGTTGATCCAACACTGAAGACACTAAACCCACCAGAAGGTGAGCCACGTACTCAAGGTCCTAAGGCTGGTAAAGGCTGGACTGTTGCTAAGAACGAAGAAGGTCGTAACTACTTAGACTTAATGTGGTCTTGTGCTCGTACCTCTATCTCTGACCACGACGTGGTTGAGAACAAAGGTTGTCACAGCCAGTTCCAGTCTGAGCTTGAAAAAGGCCTACATTACGAAGACCAGTTAGAGATCTACGGTGAAGTAATGAAGATGCAAACACCAGTTAAAGAAGTGTTCTCGAAAGTTGAACAAGCTCTTGTACGCATCGACCAACTATTAGAAGTCACTAAGCTGTCTACTGAAGACAAGACTCAGGTACTTATGTTGGCTGAGAAAGCGGCAGAAACTGTTGAACTAATCAAGAAAGACGGTTCTTGGGGGGTGCATGGCTTCCGTTATAGCCAGAAGCGTCTAGATGCTGCACTAACTTATGTTACGCAAGCACAAAACATTCTAGATGGAACAGGTTACGCAGCTAAATAAGCCGCATAACTAGTTAACCGCCTCGGCATGAATTGCGTAGCAATGATTGCCGAGGCAATAAAGAGAAAGATTATGAAAAAAGCACTGGGTCAAATTCTGTTAAGCCTGACGTTAATTGCAAGTTCTGCTAGCTGTCTAGCAGGTGGTGGTTCTGAGATGGCACCCGCTCATCGCTATGAGCACCAGCTAACCACAATCAGCATGATGGAAGCTGAGTCCTTAATCGGCAAGGAAGGGGTTTATTTCTTTGATGTGAATACGCTTGAACTTTGGGCTGAAGGTTTCATTCCAGGTGCTATTTACTTCAACGTTAAAGATTGGAAAAAGTTACTGCCAGCTAAGAAAGATGCAGTGATGGTGTTTTATTGTGCTAACCGCCTATGTAATGCCAGCGAAATTGCGGCACATGAGGCGTTGAAAATGGGTTACACCAACGTTTTACAAATGCCTGATGGAATTTACGGATGGCGCTTGTCGAATCGAGTAACTGAAAAACCATAACAGCAGGATGTTAGGTCATAAACCTAGTTCGTACAGAATTGATTTAAAGAGATAATTATTATGAAAACATTTACAAAAACTACCCTAGCTGTTGTGACAGGTTTCACCCTGTTTATGTCTGCCAATTCAATGGCCGCAACCGATTTAACTTCTGACGTACAGAAAGAGTCATACAGTATCGGTGCTTCTTTAGGTAAATACATCTCAGGCCAAATCTATAGCCAAACAGAGCTTGGTGCTGAAGTGGATGTAAACCTTGTTATTGAAGGCGTGGTGGATGCACTTAAAAACAACCCACAGTTTTCAGATGAAGAAATTCTGACTTACCTCAACCAGCGTGCAGAGCAACTCAACACTGCTCGTGAAGCAGCTGAAGCTAAGATCGCCTTAGCAAACGTTACTGCTGGCAATGAATACCTAGCTGAAAACAAAAAGAAAGATGGCGTAAAAGAGACTGAGTCTGGCCTGCAATACCAAGTGATTAGCGAAGGTGAAGGCCGTAAGCCTAACCCACAAGATGTGGTCACTGTGCACTACAAAGGTTTCTTAATCGACGGCACAGAGTTTGACGACTCTCATAAGCGTAACGAGCCAAACCGCTTTGCACTAATGAGTGTGATTGAAGGCTGGCAAGAAGGCATTCCGTTGATGAACGAAGGCTCAACTTACAAGTTCGCTATTCCTGCGGCCCTTGCCTATGGCGACAAGCAAGTTGGCATCATTCCACCAAGCTCAACGTTGGTATTTGAAGTTGAACTAGTAAAAGTTGAAGCACCAGGTGAAAACGCTCATGGCATGGGCCTAAGCGGTATGGGCATGGGCGGCATGATGGGCGGCGGTCACTAGTCGCTGCGCTTAACTGATACATAGAAAAGATTTTAAGTTTTTGTTTGAGTTAGTTTCGTTTGTAGAGAGTCACTATGAATAGTTTAGCTATCGGCATTGCTGTCACCTTATGTGCAGTTATCACCTTTATTTGGCGTCATCATCACTCTAGTCAAAAACATGGTGTAACCCCGATAGTTAAGTCTAGTGACGACGGATTAAATGAGCACTCCGTCAACGCTAAGGTACCTATGGTGCTATCTGTAGTGCTCTTTACAACGACGCTAATGATTTACTCACAACTAGGCCATTTCGATGGCTGGAACAAAGGAGTAGTAGACAGCAATATTGATTATCTGATCACCGCAGAAATCAATAAAAACGCTAAGAAAGTCAGCGAGCAACCTAGCAATGAAATTGCATTATTAAATCTGGCTCAATCCTACGTGGATGGCGGCCTATATAGCGAGTCGGTGCAAACACTTGATGAACTACTCAGCCTTTCTGGCGACAGTGCAAGCGTACTTGGCATGAAAGCCAATGCCATGTACTACCGCGATCAGAGACAGATGAGTTTAGACATTGATTTGGTTATCGCTAGAGCCCTAGCGCTTGACCAATACGAACCGCAATCTCGTCTATTACTTGCTACCCACGCTTACCTTAATGGCGAGTTTGAAAAAGCCATCGAGCAATGGCTGAAACTACTCGAAAGCGACAAGCCCAACATTAATCGAGCTGCAATTAATAATGCAATTTTACGAGCAGAGCAAAAATTAGCTAATCGTTCAGTGGCTGCATCTGAGTAAAGTCACGTAAAACCTAATAAGTATAAATATGTCAGCTAAATAGCTGACAGCTGGAGGATGCTGTGAGTGAAAATATAGAGAGACGGAGGTTCCTTAAGTGCTTAGGAGCCAGCTCTTTGATAATAGCGCCCCTAGGGTGCAGTTCCGTCAAAGAGGGTGAGTCAGATGCAAACAAGCCCCATTATGCGATGGTGTTTGATCAAAATAAATGTACTGGCTGCGGCGAGTGTAAAGAGGCATGTAATCTAGCCAACAACTTACCAGCAGGTAAGTCGAGACTGCTTATGGAGCAGCACTCAGGTGGGTTAGAAGGGCAGCCTTGTCCACACTGCGGTAAAACCACTGAATGTGGTTGTGAACGTAAGTTTGTCCGTGTCTCATGTCAGCAATGTAAGAATGCCCCTTGTGTTACCGTTTGCCCTACAGGCGCGGCGCATAGAGATGAGAAGACCGGCATTGTTACTATGGACGCGGCTAAGTGTGCAGGTTGTAAGTACTGTATTGCAGCTTGTCCTTATGACGCACGTTTTATCAATAAAGAAACTGATGTCGCCGACAACTGTGACTTCTGCCTAAACAGCAAACTTGCCATTGGTGAGCTACCTGCTTGTGTACAGAAGTGCCGTTACGATGCACTGATTTTTGGTGATATTAACGACCCGACATCCTATATCAGTAAGCTACTACGAGTAAAAGATTCTGTGCGTATTAAGCCAGGGTTTGGTACTGAGCCAAGCTTACGTTACATACCTATTGTTAAGCTAGGAGTATAGATATGGACGGCAATATTGAATTTACAATGGGTCTGTCTGAGGGACTTGCTTGGCCTTGGCCGATTGCTGTGTACTTGTTCTTTGCGGGTATTTCCGGTGGTGCGCTAGCCACTGCGTTATTCTTGCGATTCTACAAGAAGCAGACAACCAACACGCCATTTTATAAAGCTGCAGCATTAATCTCATTTGTGACGATTAGCTTAGGTATGTTGTGTCTGGTTTTAGACTTAACTAACCCGCTATTCTTCTGGCGAATTTTGGTTTACTACAACCTAAATTCAGTGATGTCGATTGGTGTTATCGCGCTATCGGTTTATATCCCGTTAGTAGCGTTAATCTGCCTATTCGCATTCGAAGAAGAGATCCGCGAGATCCCAGCACTGAAAGTATTAGTGCCAGTAGTTGAAAAGCTACAAGGTATCCGTCGTCCATGTGAAGTAACCGTATTAGTACTGGCTTTAGCTGTGTGTGCTTATACCGGTTTCCTTATCTCTGCTTTGGTACGTTTTCCTATCATCAATACCTCTGTATTACCGGCGCTATTTATTGCTTCTGGTATTTCAGCAGGTGCTGCAGCAGCCAAAATGGTTGCAGTATCGATGTTTAAAGAAGACCTACATAGCCAAGATATGAAGATCCTTCATGGCGCTGAGTGGCCAATTATGATTGCTGAAATGCTATTTATTTTCATGATTGTGACTTCGCTAATGACAGGCAACGCTGGTGCACAAGGTGCATTCGAAGCTTTCCATACTGGTGAGTGGGCTGCGGTGTTCTGGTTTGGTGTTGTGGGTATCGGTTTTGGTGGTCCATTACTGCTTAACTTTGCCACAGGTAAAACCTTTAGCCACAGCGCTAAAGCCTTCTACCTATCAGGTGTTTGTGCCGTGGCAGGCATGATGTGCTTACGTATGTTTATCCTTTACGCAGGCCAAATCTTTGCAGTTTAACCAGCAGGTTATATCGCAAAGCTAGCAAGATATTCGCTCCTAATACCCCGTCCCTGCAAGGCCAGTATTAGGAGTTGAACTGACGGCTAAGCAACTAAGCTCACGCCTTGCCACACTAGCTGGCAAGGCAGTGAGTGCCTCTTTAAATTCGTATTCTTTCCAGTTGGGTTCGCTATGAAAAAATTACTACTCACCTTGTTATTTATTCCGCTTATGTATGCTTGTAGCCAAGGTGATGCAGCGTCGCAATCGACCGAAGCGCAACCTATTCACGACCACGACCGCTGTCATTTATGCGGCATGATGATCACTAAATACCCGGGACCCAAAGGCCAGTTAGGCTTGAAGGGTGAAACCATAGTGCCAAAGTTCTGCTCTACGCGAGATATGTTTAATTTTGCGCTGCAACCTGAGAATAAGCGTCAGATCACGCATTTAAAGGTGCATGATATGTCGGTTACAGATTGGGAACATCCTGATGATAAGAGCTTTATTGATGCAGCCTCGGCTTGGTATGTTTATGGCACCAGTAAAAAAGCAGTTATGGGCCCAGCTGTCGCTTCGTTTGCAACTCAAGATGGCGCAACCCAGTTTGCTACCGAGTTTGGCGGTGCAGTACTGACTTATGATCAAATTACTATTGAACTACTTGCTGGAGAGTAGTGGCGTTTCACTTTATATAAAGTGAGGTGTGGAGCGTATCAAAGCAGATGAGTAAATTAACCTTATCTAGTTTCCAACCCGCGAGCAGAGTTAGCTTATTGCGCTTGGCATTGCTGACTCTGTCGCTTGGTTTTGGCACGATGTGCCAAGCCGAGATCATAGACGTTGAAAATACTGAAGAACTGACTCAGGCCTTAACTAAAGCTAAAGCGGGCGACCGAATCGCTTTGGCTGCTGGGCGCTATCAAGGTCCGCTGCAAATCCACCAATCTATTATTCTTTCCAGTCGCGGCGACAGTATTATTGATGCCAATGGCGTAGGCAGTGCCATTCAGGTATTTGCCGCCAATGTCGAAATTGCCGGGCTTAAAATTGAAAATTGGGGCAACGATCATTACGAGCGTGATGCGGGAGTATTGGTTGAGCCGGGTAATGATGGCGTTGTTATTCATAACAACCACTTTCGCGGTGACGGCTTTGGTATTCGTGCTGACGAGCTGCAAAACATTACTATCCATGACAACGTGATTATAGGCAATAACAGCTTATACACCTTAGATCGCGGCGACGGCATTCATCTAATGCGCGTTAAAGGCTCTGAAATATACGGCAATACCATTTCTCAAGTACGCGACGGCGTTTACCTCGAATCAAGCAGCCACAGCCGCGTGTACGGCAATCGTTTATTCGATCAGCAGTACGGTATCCATTATATGTACACCTCTGATGACGAAGGGTTTAATAACCAGAGTTATCAAGTTGATGGCGGTTACGCTGTGATGAATGCCAAGCGGGTTTACCTGCATCGTAATCAAGTGTGGGACGCCATAGATTTCGGTATTTTGCTCAACATGACCGAAGACTCAATTGTAGAGTCTAATCGCGTCGAGCATATTGTTAACCGCAGTGAAAACCAAGTCCAGGGCCAAGAAGGCAAAGGGCTCTTTGTGTATGGCGCTCGAAATAATACTATTATTAACAATCACTTTGCCTATTGTGACATCGGCTTTTATATGGCGATGGGTGGCGAGGGCAATCAAGTTTATCAAAACCAGTTTATCGACAATTTCTCCCAGGTTAAGTACGTCGGCGATGCCCTTTTAGAATGGAGTCATAACGGCCGTGGTAACTACTGGAGCGGTTATTTAGGCTGGGATCATAACGCCGACGGGGTAGGTAACAGTGCATACCAACCGAATGACAATATCGATAAGTTATTTTGGCTTTATCCTGAAGCGAATTTCTTAATGGATAGCCCTATTGTGGTGGTATTACGTTGGGTCCAGCGCCAATTTGAAATAAGCGCTGCTAGCGGCATTATCGACAGTTATCCATTACTTAATAGCAACCCGGCTTTTCTTGATTAATCTTTTTCTTGATTAATCAACGCCGATTATTTTGCGGTGCACAGTGTAGCGATTGCTTACAAAAGTAATCAGTTTGGAGAGTAAATGAATTCTTGTTTAGCTGTTTCTGCCAGCCATATACATCATCAGTTCGCTGATTTCGTCGCTTTAAAAGATGTTAGTTTTGATGTTATGCGTGGCCAAACTATGGCATTGCTAGGCCATAATGGTGCAGGTAAATCTACGCTGATTAAAATTCTGTTAGGCCTGATTAACCCAAGTAGCGGTAATGTGAGTGTGCTGGGTAAACAGCTCACAGCAGTAAAAAATCGCGCCGAACTTAAAATTGGCTATTTGCCTGAAAACGTCAGTTTTTACGACAAGTTAACCGGCAAAGAGATTTTAAATTATTTTGCAGCCCTTAAGGGGATTGGCAAGGTTCGAGTTGCACAGCTCTTGGAAGAGTTTGGTTTAGAGTACGCCCAAGACCGAGCCTTAAAAACTTACTCTAAAGGTATGAAGCAACGCCTGGGTTTTGCCCAAGCGATATTGTGCCGCCCTGAGCTATTGCTGCTCGACGAGCCAACTGTGGGCTTAGACCCAGTGGCTTCGCAATTTATGTATAGCAAGATTGATGAGCTTAAACAGCAAGGCTGTGGCGTTATTGTGTGTACCCATGAGCTTTCATTGATTGAAAACAACATCGACATTGCGTTGATTTTAGCTAAAGGCCAAGCGCTGGCATCGGGCACGTTGGCGGACTTACGTCTTGCGAGCGGCTTAAAAACTCGCTTAACCTCGCCGCAATTAACAGAGGCGATTGCACTGGAGCCTCAGTTAGCTGCGTTACTGCAGGGCGATGGTTTATTGGTAGATAAGCAGTCTAAGTCTGAGGTGGTTAAGTTATTAACTGGCGAGTGTCAGGTATTTGATTTTAGTCTTAAAGAGCCTGCTTTAGCTGAGATCTATCATTTTTACATGGGCCAATGCGCTCAACTTGATGAGGTAAGTTAAGGCTATGCGGATATCTCCTGTGTGTGTGATTGCGAAAAAAGAGATCCAAGATAGCCTGCGTAACCGCTGGGTGTTATTTATTTCGTTAATCTTCCTAATCTTGTCTTTGAGTGTCACCTTTGCGGGCAGTGCTGTGGCGGGCAGCTTATCGTTACCGACACTGGACGCATTGATCTCAAGCCTATCAACTATCTCGGTGTTTATTATTCCGCTCGCTGCCATGCTGGTGAGTTATGACGCGTTTGTTGGTGAGGATGAGTCCGGCACTTTGTTGCTGTTGCTGTCTTACCCTATTAGCCGCTGGCAGATTTTAATGGGGAAGTTATTGGGCCATAGCCTAATCATGATCGTCACCATTGGTTTTGCATTTGGCTTAACCGCAATTTTGTTATTGGCAGTTGGTGGGCAATATGAGCCACAGGTGCTATTGAGCCAGTTTGGTCAATTCATTCTGAGTAGCATTATGTTGGCCATTGCTTTCATTTTATTGGGTTATATCGTTAGTTTAAAGTCGACTGAAAAAGCCAAGGCTGTTGCCAGTATTTTGTTTGTTTGGTTTGTGTTTGTGCTTATTTACGACTTGATATTGCTAACGATATTAGTTGCAGACTTGGCCTTTTTTAATCAATATATTATCAATGTCTTAATTGCGCTAAATCCGACGGATCTCTACCGCGCGATTAATTTAATAGGTATGGAATCAACTAAGGGCAGTTTAGCTATGTTCTCTGCAGTAGCGTGGGGCAAGCTGGCACTTTATGCAGTCATGTTGTTGTGGATTAGCGTTTTAGTGTTTATTGCTAGTCAGATATTTAAACGCAGAACCTTATAATTAATACCCGATTATTTTTGGATTAATTGAGTTAGCTGTTTAGCGTTTGGTTGTTGATTTAAAAGCTATTTTATATGTTCTTTTTACAGTTTTAAGTTTGATTTGAGCTTTTTTAAACTATAAAAATGTAAGATATGTGAGCACTAACGTACAGATTTTAAATGGCTGATTTGATTTCAGGACAAAATCACGTTTTTAATAAATTATTTTAGTAAACTGAGGTTAAGTTTTGTTAATCATCGATTTGAAGATAATTTAGAGGGAGCTAAAGGTGCTGAAAGTTACTCCTTATTTGGAGTTAGATGAAGAGGCTAAGCAATTAGTCGATCATGCCAATAATAAAACCATCACACTGACAGTCTCTGAGTCTGCGGTTTTACATCAACTGATTTTGGCGCTCAGTGCGGTTTGCTCTAAAGAAGATCTGCTGGCGGCAGGTTGGCCCGATCGCGTCGTTGCGGCTACATCACTAACTCAATGTGTTAGTACGCTAAGAAAGAAGCTCGAACCCTACCCAGAAGTCATGTTGCGCACCATAGCCGGTCGCGGTTATCAGCTTAACGTTTCTACTCGCTCCCACATTAAAATGCTTGCGGTTAACGATGCCGAATCGGTACGTGCCGCGCTGGTGGATGTGTCGTTACTGGTCAAACTTAGCGGCATTATTATTGCGACCTTAATCGGTTTATCTTTTTGGTATTTCAGCGACTACCACGGCGTAGTCAAAGCGAAAAATAGCTGGGATGCCAATAAACACATTCCGATTAACATTGGTGGTACCAAACAAGATATTCAACTGATCCATAAAGATGATGTTAGCCATTTGCATGCCTCTATGTGGCAAAAGCATTTAGCGCCAGAATCTAACCATTTAGCTAATTTGAATAAGTTTAATGGTTTTGCGGTGACAGACGGTAACTATTACTCGATGGCGGTTTGTCCTGAAGCGGATAAACAAAAATGTTCCGGGAATGGCTTAATCAATATCACAGCCATTGATTTAACGCCTGCGGGTTTGAATATGCAAACCTTCACCGATTTAACCCGCAGAATGGAACAACGCATTCGTTATAACCGGGTGATCATTCCTCATGATGAGCCGGGTACCAGTGGCTTTATCGAGCATCATTACCATGCCGATGTTTATTATCCGGTTAAAGACAATATGCTGGTGCGCTCTGATATCAGTTTGTCGTTAATTTATGATGGTGAGAACACTGGTAAGTTTTACTCTGCTGCGTGTGTGACCGATGAAGAGTGTGAAACCACGCCAATCAAATACAAGATCAAGGGTGACTTTACCCAGTATCAGGAAAAGATAGATGATCTTGATGTGGATGTATTCCACGTTAAAGTGTTGCAAAAAGAGCTAATGAAGCCTGAGCAAGTGAGCTCGTCGGCGATGCACTTTTATCGCGAGATTCGTAAACATGAAATTATTGATAGCGACCTGTACTTTTATCGCATATACAAAGATGCTGATACTGCAGTTTGGATTGTACCTATCTTAGGTAATCTAGTGGCTTGGTATGAGTACGATAAGGTTAAGCTTTAATAAGTGCAGGCTAAAGCTAACATGTCATTATAGGTCGGCATTTATGCCGTCAAACTCGGTTAAAGCAAAAGTGAATAAGCAGCAAAGGTGCTGCTTTGGCTTTTGCTGTTCCTAGCAGGGCGTAGCTCGTTCTTGCAGCGAAGCGCTCTAGGAACTAGGTACTTCTTTTCAAAAATTCTTTTCTTCCCCAGCATCCGCAACTGTTTTTGTTAGTTAGATCACAATTAAATACTGATCATCATGCATGATCGAAACGTTTCGATTAGTCTTGCCTCGTGTTATCGAAACGTTTCGATAGCTCGTTCTATAAATTTTAGCTCTGTAATGTTTTAGCTCAAGGTTTTCTGTTAATGGGCAAGTTACAGGGCATGACGTCAATACTTTGGGTCTTTAGATGAATAAGCACGCTTTAATCAATGCTGATATGAACTACCTTGCGGCAACGTTGGGTCATACCGATGAAGTTACTATTTGTGACGCTGGTTTACCGATCCCTGCAGAGGTTAAGCGTATTGATTTAGCCCTGACTCATGGCGTACCTAGCTTTATTGCAACAGTGAAAGTGTGGCTAGCATCGTCGCAAATTGAAGGCGTTATAGTGGCAGAGGAGTTCGCTAAGGTGAGCCCTGAATGCCATCAAGCATTGCTGGCAGAAATTGATGCCGAGCAGCAAGCAACCGGTCGCACATTCAGTATTGAGTACATCTCTCATGAAGCGTTTAAACAGCGTACTCATAACAGCCGCGCGGTGATCCGCACAGGCGAATGTACGCCTTACGCCAACGTTATTTTTAAAACCGGTGTTGTATTTTAAGCGTCGCGGAGTCTGTTATGACCGAAGCTATTTTGCAGTTACAAGCCATTGAAAAAGCTTTCCCCGGGGTTAAAGCCCTAGATAAAGCTAGCCTGAATGTTTATCCCGGCCAAGTAATGGCACTCATGGGAGAAAACGGTGCAGGTAAGTCAACCTTAATGAAGGTGCTTACCGGTATTTACTCATTAGATGCAGGACGGATTGTTTACCAAGGTGAAACGCGCAGCTTTAACGGCCCTCGTGATTCGCAAGCTGCTGGTATTAGTATTATTCATCAGGAGCTTAACTTACTGCCTGAGCTGACCATCGCAGAGAATATCTTTTTAGGTCGTGAAATGACCTCACGCTTTGGGCGCATTTTATGGGATGAAATGAATGCAAAGGCGGCGGCACTGCTTAACCGTCTTAAAATTTCCCACGCGCCTACAACTTTGGTTGGCAGTTTGAGTTTAGGCGAGCAGCAAATGGTAGAAATCGCCAAGGCTATCTCGTTTGACTCAAAAGTTATCATTATGGATGAGCCAACAGACGCGTTAACGGATGTTGAAACTCAGTCACTGTTTAGTGTTATCAATGAGCTGCGCGATCAAGGCTGCGGCATTGTTTATATCTCTCATCGCATGCAAGAGATCTTTACCATTTGTGATGCGGTTACAGTATTGCGTGACGGCAGCTTTGTTGACGAGTGCATGGTCAGCGAGATTGATGAAGATCAGCTGATTGAGCGCATGGTTGGCCGTAAACTGGCAGACCAATACCCGCGTATAGCCATTACCCACAAAGGTTGCCGCTTGGCGGTGAATAACCTATCGGGTCCGGGGGTTGATGACGTTAGCTTTAACCTCAATCAAGGTGAGATTTTAGGCTTCTCTGGGCTTATGGGCGCAGGGCGTACCGAGCTGATGAAAATTATCTTTGGCGCAGCAGCAAAAGCTCAAGGGCAAGTTGAGCTAAATGGTCAAAGCGTCAATCTTAATAATCCTCAGCAAGCACTCGCAGCAGGTATTGCTTATATCTCTGAAGATCGCAAAGGCGATGGTTTATTGCTGGAGCTGTCAGTTAAAGAAAACATGTCTATTAGCGCGCTTGCTAAGTTAAGTCGCGGTGTGCAACTGCGCCATAACGATGAAGTAAGCGAAGTTGAAAAGTTCATCGAAGCTTTCAATATCAAAACCCCGAGCCGTGATGCGCGCATTGGTAACTTGTCTGGTGGTAACCAGCAAAAGGTGGCCATTGCCAAAGGGTTAATGACCTTGCCACAAGTACTTATTCTTGATGAGCCGACTCGCGGTGTCGATGTGGGCGCAAAGAAAGAGATTTACGACCTAATCAACCGTTTTAAAGCTCAAGGTATGAGCATTATTTTGGTGTCATCAGATATGCCTGAATTGCTTGGCATGTCAGACCGTATTTTAGTTATGCATCAAGGCCAAATCAGTGGCGAGTTTGATGCGCTAGAGGCAGATCAAGAAACCATTCTTGCCTGCGCCGTTGGTAAAACATTACACAAGGATATTGCATGAGCCAGTCAATTACAGCGCAGCCATTTTATAAGCGCATCAATAAAGCGTGGTTGATTGAGAACAAGTCTCTCATCGCCTTGTTTAGCCTTATTTTTGTGGTGTCTTTGCTGAGCCCAAACTTTTTAACGGTCGATAACTTACTTAATATTTTGCGTCAGACATCCATCAACGCCATTATCGCCGTGGGTATGACGATTGTCATTTTAACCGCGGGCATCGACTTAAGCGTTGGTTCTGTTTTAGCGTTAAGCGGCGCAATTGTAGCGACTTTAATCGGTATGGATGTGCCGGTTGTGGTGGCTTTGCCGGTAGCGTTAATTGCTGGTGCTGCGCTTGGCTCGATCAGCGGTATTATCGTGGCCAAAGGCAAGGTGCAGGCATTTATTGCCACGTTAGTGACCATGACACTGCTGCGCGGCGTGACGATGGTGTATACCGACGGCCGCCCGGTAGCAACCGGTTTTAGTGACACCGCAGACAGCTTTACTTGGCTAGGTACAGGCTATGTGCTGGGGATTCCTGTGCCAGTATGGTTAATGGCAATGGTGTTTATTGGCGCTTGGTATCTGCTTAATCACACTCGTTTTGGCCGTTACATTTACGCGGTCGGTGGTAATGAATCAGCGGCGCGTTTATCGGGTATTGCAGTAGACAAAGTGAAGATTGCTGCTTATGCCATTTGTGGCTCAATGGCAGCGCTAGCTGGCATTATCGTTACTGCGCGTTTGTCATCGGCGCAGCCAACAGCGGGTATGGGCTACGAGCTAGACGCCATTGCGGCGGTAGTGCTTGGCGGCACCAGTTTGATGGGCGGTAAAGGCCGGATTGTCGGCACCTTAATTGGCGCTCTGATTATTGGCTTTTTGAATAACGCGTTAAACCTGCTGGATGTGTCGTCGTATTACCAGATGATTGCTAAAGCGAGCGTGATTTTGCTAGCAGTGTTAATCGACACCAAACAAAAAGCATAACTCGATATAGGCAGTACGCGTAGCGTGCTGCCTTGTTGTATTTCCCGAATTGAAAAGGTTTACCATGAAGCGACTTGCTAATTTTAAAGCCTCTGCTCTGTTATCGGTGGCCCTGCTGTTTGCCTGTGCGCCTTTTAGCGCTAGCGCACAAGATGCAATTGCAATTGTGTTATCGACAATGAATAACCCGTTCTTTGTGACCATGAAAGATGGCGCAGAAGCCAAAGCCAAAGAGCTGGGTTATAAGTTGATTGCACTGGACTCGCAAAACGATCCAAGCAAAGAGCTAGCTAATGTTGAAGACTTAACCATGCGCGGCGTTAAGGCCATTTTGATTAATCCAACCGACGCCCTAGCGGTCACCAATGCCATTCGCACAGCTAACCGGGCTAACATTCCGGTACTGACGCTCGATAGAACCGCCGAGCATGGCGACATTGTTAGCCATATAGCCTCAGACAACATTGCTGGTGGTGAGCTTGCTGGGGAGTTTATTGCCAAAACACTTGGCGCAAATGCCAAAGTGATTCAGCTTGAGGGCATTGCTGGTACTTCTGCTGCCCGCGAACGTGGCACTGGTTTTATTAACGCGGTTAACGCCGAAAACTTAGAGATGCTGTCGAGCCAGCCAGCGGATTTTGACCGTTCAAAGGGCTTAAACGTCATGGAAAACATGCTGTCCGCTAATGGCGATGTGCAAGCTGTGTTTGCCCAAAACGATGAAATGGCGTTAGGCGCACTGCGTGCAATTGAAGCCTCTGGCAAGCAAGTCATGGTGGTTGGTTTTGATGGTACCGATGAAGGCATTGCTGCAGTAAGACGTAAACAGCTTGCAGCAACCATAGCGCAGCAACCTGAGTTACTCGGCGCTACTGGAATTGTTATCGCGGATAAGATTTTAAAAGGCCAAGTGGTTGAAAAATCGATACCTGTGGCGTTAAAAATCATTACTCAAACACAGTAATGTAAGCCGCATTTTGTCACACTAGTATTTGGCGCCAGTAGAGATAATATCTAGGCGCATTTTCCTCTGAGGCCAACCACAAGCTAAGTTGGCTGCGAGTCAGAGAACATCAAGGAATATGTAAATGTCTCAGTTAATTGTTTTAGGCAGTGTTAATGCCGACCATGTATTACAAGTGCCTTCTTTTCCACGTCCAGGTGAAACTTTGCATGGGCGTAATTACCAAATTATCCCTGGCGGCAAAGGTGCTAACCAAGCGGTTGCGGCTGCACGCTTAAATGCAGATATTGGTTTTATTGCCTGTGTGGGTGATGATGGTTTTGGGCAAAGCATTCGTGGCACGTTTGCGGACGATGGCATGGATATTTCTGCGGTGCACATGGTTGAAAATACTCCAACGGGTATTGCGATGATCCAAGTAAGCGATTGCGGCGAAAACAGCATTTGTATTGCTGCAGCAGCCAACGATGCACTAACAGCTGATATTGTTAACCAACATAGTGCGCAAATTGCAGCGGCCAAATATTTATTGATGCAGCTAGAAACACCACTTGCGGGTATTGAGCAGGCTGCAAGTATAGCTAAAGCAAATGGCACCCAAGTGATTTTAAATCCAGCACCTGCGCGTGCTTTACCTGATGCGTTGTTGGCAATGGTTGATATAATCACCCCTAACGAAACTGAAGCCGAAGTATTAACCGGCGTTGCAATTACCGATGAAGCCAGCGCGGCAGAAGCTGCGACGATTTTACATGCTAAAGGCATCGCAACTGTGATGATTACTTTAGGCTCGAAGGGCGTTTACTTAAGCCAGCAAGAGATGGGTAAAATTATCCCGGGCTTTAAAGTAAAAGCCACCGATACAACGGCTGCAGGTGATACCTTTAATGGCGCGCTTGTGACAGGGTTACTTGAAGGCCAACCAATTGACAATGCGATTGTATTTGCCCATGGCGCTGCAGCGATTTCAGTTACCCGTTTTGGCGCACAAACCTCTATTCCTACTCGAGCTGAAGTCGAGCAGTTTTTAGCGGCGCAGTAATTAATATAACTGACAAGACAGGAAATTAGCCCACATGGCCACCATGAAAGATGTTGCCAAACTTGCAAGCGTATCCACTTCTACAGTGAGCCATGTAATGAATGGCACCCGCTTTGTAAGTGATGATATTGCTAAGCGGGTGCAAGATGCCGCTCTGCAATTGAATTATCATGGCCCGTCAGCGGTGGCGCGTAGCCTAAAACAAAACTGCACTAAAACTATCGGCATGTTGGTCACCACATCTACCAACCCATTTTATGCTGAAGTGGTGCGCAGTGTTGAGCAAGCCTGTTACCAACAAGGTTACAACCTAATTCTGTGTAATACTGAAGGTGATGCCCAGCGATTGAAGCGCTCGTTAACGACCTTAATTGAGCGCCGCGTTGATGGCTTAATCATGATGTGCGCCATGCTCGAAGGTGAGGATGCATTGCTGTATCGCCGCTTAGGTGGCTTACCTGTGGTAGTGATGGATTGGGGCCAAGTGGATTTTTCTTGTGACAAAATTCAAGGTCATTCGCGTCAAGGCGGCATTCTTGCAACCCAATACCTGATTGATAACGGCCACACAGAAATTGGTTGTATTACCGGCCCGCGTAATCGCCAGCAGGCCGATTTACGCTATCAAGGTTTTGTTGATGCGATGAATGCTGCTAACTTACCGATAAACCCTGCTTGGGTGATTGAAGGTAACTTTGAAACCGAGGGTGGTAAGGCGGCATTTGCTCGGTTGCAAGCCAAAGGCGAGTTACCGAGCGCACTGTTTGTGTGTAACGACATGATGGCGATTGGTGTGCTGCATGAAGCCCAGCGCACTGGCGTGCAAATTCCACAGCAGCTATCGGTCATTGGTTACGACAATATCCAGCTGGCTAAATTTATGACACCCGCGCTTACCAGTATTCATCAGTCAAAAGCGCGCTTAGGTGCTGCGGCGGTGAATGCGCTTATTGCGCGTTTACATGATCCAAGCTTACCACCGCAGTTTATGGACATTGAGCCAAGGGTGACAGAGCGCGCCAGTGTGAGTAGAAAATAAACCAATAAAAAAGGCGAGTGGATTATGCATCCTCTCGCCTTTGCTGATTTTACGCTCTGCGTAATCTTACTTAATAAATGCGAAGGCATCACCGTAGAGGTGTTCTTCTTCAACGCCCATAGTGCGGAACACTTCACGCGCTGCACCAACCATATCAAAACGACCAGCAATATAGATGTCGTAACCGTTTAGGCTATCGAAGTCGTTTTTGATCTGCTCTAGCAGGTTAGCTTCTTTGCCTTTCCAGTCTGCAGTGGCTTCTTCAATCACAGGAATAAAGTTCAACCATGGGTGAGCGTCATGCCATTCACGGGCAATTGTTTCGTAATACATGGCATCTTGGTTGCGACAACCCCAGTAAAGGGTGGTTTCAATCTCTTGGCCAAGGGCAATTTTCTGCTCAACGATGCTCTTGATATAAGAGAAACCAGTACCGCCAGCAATCAGTAGGCGAGGGCGCTGGCTGTCAGCACGCAGGTGAGCGTCACCGCCTGGTACTTCAATCTCAATGCTGCTACCTGTGGTTAGGCATTCTTTTAAACGCTCAACCACCTGCATTGGGTAGCTTTCGCTAACGGCTGCACCGATATGTAGCTCAATATGCTCAGCATCTGGTGCTGAAGCGATAGAGAATGGGCGTTTGTCTTTTTCACCCATTACTACGCAAAGATATTGTCCCGCTTTAAAGTCAAACGGTTTACTCGGTTTTAAGATAACCTGAAATACCGCGTTATTAAACGGCGCTACTTTTTCAATTGTACAGCTAATGGTGTTCATCTTTGTTCCTTGATGAGCCCCTCTTTGGAGGCTTATTAAGTCTAAGTTTATCTGCCTACTAAAGGGCTGTAGGCAATATAATGATTAACTAATGCAAAGTACATTATTGTTATAGGGTTGGCGCATCGTCAATGCCAAGTTCATCCCAAATAGCATCAACTTTTTGCTTAACGGCTTCATCCATAACAATAGGTGTGCCCCATTCGCGGTCGGTTTCACCTTCCCACTTGTTGGTGGCATCCATCCCCATTTTTGACCCTAGACCTGCCACTGGTGAGGCAAAGTCGAGATAGTCGATTGGGGTGTTTTCTATCATTACCGTGTCACGCTTAGGATCCATGCGAGTGGTAATAGCCCAAATCACATCGTTCCAATCGCGGCAATTAACGTCTTCGTCGACCACCACAATAAACTTGGTATACATAAACTGGCGTAAGAACGACCAAGCACCCATCATCACCCGTTTAGCATGTCCTGGATATTGTTTACGGATCGAAATAACCGCCATACGGTACGAGCAGCCTTCAGGCGGCAGGTAAAAATCGATGATCTCTGGATATTGCTTACGCAAAATTGGCACGAAGACTTCGTTCAGTGCCACACCTAACATAGCTGGCTCATCAGGTGGACGGCCGGTATAGGTGCTATGGTAAATGGCATCTTTTCTGTGAGTAATGTGAGTCACAGTAAACACTGGGAATGAATCGGTTTCGTTGTAGTAACCTGTGTGATCGCCATAAGGGCCTTCTTCAGCCATCTCGTCTGGGTCGATATAACCTTCTAAGATGATTTCGCTGGTTGCAGGCACTTCTAAGTCACAGCTCAGTGCTTTACATACTTCGGTGCGCTCACCTCTGAGTAGACCAGCAAAAGCATATTCGCTCATGGCATCTGGCACTGGAGTTACTGCACCTAAAATAGTCACAGGATCTGCACCTAGAGCTACGACTACTGGGTAGCGCTCGCCTGGATGCTTCTCTTTGAAATCTTTAAAGTCTAACGCGCCGCCGCGATGGTCAAGCCAACGCATAATCAACTTGTCTTTACCGAGTAATTGCTGGCGGTAAATACCCAAGTTTTGACGTTTTTGGCGTGGACCTTTAGTGATGGTTAAGCCCCAAGTTACCAGCGGTGCAACATCACCCGGCCAGCAATGCTGGATTGGTAGCTTAGTTAAATCGACATCTTCGCCGGTTTTAACCACTTCTTGGCAAGGAGGATTACGTACAGTTTTAGGGGGCATGTTTAAGGCTTGCTTAAACATAGGAATTTTTGAAATAGCGTCTTTAAAACCACGTGGTGGCTCTGGCTCTTTTAGAAACGCTAGTAGTTCACCTACATCGCGCAGTGCCAGTGGATCTTCTTTACCCAATGCCATGGCTACCCGTTTTGGGGTTCCAAAAAGGTTAGCCAATACCGCCATGTCGTTGCCGACTGGATTTTCGAATAACAGAGCTGGACCTTTGGCGCGTAATACGCGATCAGCAATCTCTGTCATTTCCAAATGAGGATCAACGGGATGACTAATACGCTTAAGCTCACCATTGGTTTCTAAGTGGTCTATAAAGCTGCGCAAATCCTTAAAACTCATAGGGGAATTCTCATCGCTATAAACTGTGATATGGCGCGCACTATAGCATCATTCGAACGTGCGTTAAACGCTTGTTCATCAAAGCGTGGCATCAATATATTTCAGGTTTTACTGAAGCTATTGTCTTTATTGCTAAGGGGTTAGCGACTGACATTGGTTTACGGCTTATTTGAGCGTAAACTGAACTATATGATTCTACATTTGTTGGCGTGAAACAACATTGGAGGATAGCGATGCAAAGTTTTAAATTAAGCGGCTATGTTACGGCGTTTACAGGCTTATTATTGTTGGTGCCTGCAGCGGCAAATACAGCGCCTATAGCGGCGGTGTCATCGTCGCTAATTCTCAGTAACGTCAGTGTTGGCCTTGGCTGGAGTAATCACAACTACCGTGACCCGTGGCGCTGGAATGTTGGCGTATCTAACGGTTGGTATGGTTACCCCTATGGCAGTCGTTATTATCGTCCTGGCTGGCGACCCGGTTATAACTGGGGAGTTGGTTCACGTTGGCGTTATCCTTATGGCTACGACAAGCGTTATTACTCACCTTACCGGTACGAGAGACCAGTATATAAAGCACCTGAACCGAAAGTGATTGCGCCGCCTGAACGAGTGACAACTAGCGTGAGTTACTCCTCTGGTTTAAATCGTCTGCCAGACAACGCGCGGGTTATTCAACGTGATGGTCGCACCATCTATGAGTGGCAAGGTGTTGAGTATGTGTTTGATTGGCAAACGAGTACTTATCAGAAGATTAATTAACGGGTTTTATTTAGCGCTGTAAACTTGTTACCCTAAAAAATTAAGTCCTAAGTAAGGGGCTACTATAAAGGGCTAACGCAAGCGATAAGGGAATGCCATGGACTGGATGCAATTTACAATAGCGTTAATCGACAAGCTGATCTGGCCGTTGGTATTGGTGTTTGCGGTAATGAATTTAAAGCGCCCTTTATCAAAGCTGATCCCTTTGGCTAAAAAACTGAAGTTTAAAGACTTAGAGGTCGAATTTGGCCAAGGGTTGAAGGCGGTGACCGAGCAAGCAGAAGGGGTGTTTCCTGAGTTAAAAACCGATAAGAAATCCTTACTGATAGCTTCTGCCAATAACTTGCCCAATTCAGCGGTGTTAGAAACATGGGAGCAAGTGGATTTAGCGGCTGAGCGACTGATTAAACTGCATTGCGACAATATCACTTTAGATAAAAACACCCGTTACAAACATATTGAAAATATCTTGATAAGCGAAGCTTTGATTAATACCAAACAAGGCAAGTTGTTTAGCGAGTTACGTCAGTTACGTAATCGGGTTGCCCATGCGGTTAACTATGAGGTGGGCAAGGCTGAGGCGATTCAATATATTGAGTTATGTTTTAAGCTTATCGAACATTTAAACAGCTTAACCCCAGCGGGCGCTCATGCGTGTAATGCTGGAGTGGAAAGTATTGCTAGCTAGTCTTTGCAGCCAGCAGAAACCGTTAACAGTAAAAAGCCCAATCATTGATTGGGCTTTTTGTTAGTGTTCTCTTAGTTCTTTGAAGTTAGAGCTTTATTAAGTAGCTGTTTACAATAAGCCTTAGGCTTTGCTTTTGAGGTACATATCGTAGCGCTGAATCATAAAACCTAGGTTTTGAAACTTTTTATTGAAGGTCATACCAAGCTTTTTGAGTACATTGATTGATGCGTGGTTGCGGTCAACTACGTCGCCGACAATATAGTCGAGATCCATATGGGCTTTAGCGTATTCAATGCAGGCTTGATTCGCTTCAGTAGCAAAACCTTGGCCCCAATATTCAGGCGCAAAACGGTAGCCAATATCGGTTTCATCGATACGGTAATCGTTTTTAAAGCCGCAAAAACCTATAACACAGTTGGTTTCTTTTAGGACTACTGCCCAGCGCGCGTAGCCAAATTGCAAATACTCATTAAGCCAAATATCGCGAATAATTCGTTCGGCATCGGCAAGGGACTTAACTACGCCGGCATCGCCTGTGTATAGGTTTACTCTTTCGTCAGCATTAAAATCATATACAGCTTGTACGTCATCGAGATTAAACTCTCTGATAATAAGCCTTGGTGTTTCGGTGATGATTTTGCTCATACTCTTCTTTCTCTCTCCTTTGGCACCAATCGCTATTACCACACGATTTCTGTTATTGGGTTGTCTGTTTCACCAATAATCGTTTTAACCACTCTATTATCAGCATCTAACAAGATCAATCGTGGGATCCCTGCATTAGCAAATTGCGAGTAGATACTGCGATCTTCATCAGCGACTAAGGCAAAATTGAGTTCGTATTCAGCAGCAAAGGTATTAAGGGCGGCTACGGATTCTTCACGGCCAATACCAATAATGTCGATATTGGGACTTAGGTGGATATTGGAGTTTACTAAGTGTTTCATCGTGCGTTGTGAGTCGTGACACCAGGTTGCAAACAAGATGAGTAGCTTATTGTTGTTTGATTGAGCTAAATCAATATGCTTGCCTTGAGTGTCGACAAACTGACTAACTGGCACATTATCGCCAGCTTTGACATAGGTCAGATATTCGGGCTGTTTGGCGCTATTAGCGCAGCCGCTTATGGCAATAATAAGCAGGCTTAATATCAGGGATGGAAAGGTTTTCATTGCGGTCCTTTTTTATTATAAAGCTAGAAAAACAAGCGACTAGCTAAGCTTTTGTATCAGGCGAAATGGTAAAATCAGTTTTATCTAAACTATCTTGTAACCTATCAAAACTGTCTGTAAATGCATAATGAGAGTATGTAACTAAGTTTTAAGCAAAACGTTTGGTGTCTATTTATTAACAATTAAACGAATATGTTTGTTGACAGCAGAACAAGGACATCCTATCGTGGAGTCTCATCTAACTTGCTGTTATATAAGTATTTGATTAACAGAATCGATTAAGGAAAGTCACGTGTTATTAACACCCGTTCAGGCTTACTACTATCTATAGCCACAATGGCGTAGATAGAGGTTTTTCACTCCCCCTCATGTTTTAAATCACTCCATTGTGGCAATTCCATTTTTCGGAAATCGGCCACTTATCAATGCCTGTTCCGAAGCCTTTTTAATTAATTTGGAACACCATAAATGAACAAAAGTAAAATTTTCGGCAGCATGCTTATTATTGCTGGTACCACTATTGGTGCTGGAATGTTGGCATTACCTCTTGCGGCATCGGGTTTAGGTTTTGGCATGGCCACTTTGGTTATGTTATTGATTTGGTCGTTGATGACGTACACCGCCCTACTGATGATTGAAGTTCATCAGCACGCACCAGAAGATGCCACCTTACATACCTTGGCGCATAAGTTACTAGGGCGCAAAGGCCAAGTCGTTGCTAGCTTTTCGATGATGTTTCTGTTTTACGCGCTGTGTTCGGCTTACATTGCCGGAGGGGGCGAGCAGATCAATAGTAAATTAACCAATTGGTTTGATTTGCAATTGCCGATGCAAGCGGGAGCGATAATCTTTACCTTATTAATCGGTACTGTTGTGGCGATTGGTACGCGCTCAGTGGATATGATTAACCGTAGCTTATTCACCTTAAAGCTGATCGCGCTGGTGGTTATGCTGTTCTTATTGTTGCCTCATGTGTCGGTTGAAAACCTAGTCGCATTACCTGTGCATCAAGGGCTGGTATTGGCATCTTTGCCGGTTATTTTTACCTCGTTTGGCTTTCACGGCTCTATTCCATCAATCGTGCGTTACTTAGGTAGAGACACTAAGGCGCTGCGTTGGATTATTGTTGTAGGTTCATCTTTGCCACTTATGGTGTATGTACTGTGGATGCTAGCCAGTCAGGGGGTGTTGTCGCAGCCAGACTTAATGGCGAGTCAAAGCTTAAATGGCTTTATCGATTCACTAAGCCGCCTGTTACATAATCCTATGATTGCCAATGCAGTTTCTGTATTTGCTGATCTTGCGTTGGCGACATCATTTTTAGGGGTTAGCTTAGGTTTATACGACTTTATTGCTGACTTGCTGAAACGCGGCTCAACGCCTAGCCACAGAATTCAGGTTGGCTTAGTCACCTTTATGCCACCACTAGGCTTTGCATTGTTCTACCCACAAGGCTTTATCACAGCTTTAGGATACGCAGCATTTGCATTGGTTATTTTGGCTATTTTCTTGCCAGTTGCTATGGTCAGCGCCCAGCGTAAGCAGCTGGGAATAGAGGGTTACCAAGTAAAAGGCGGTAAGCTTGGCTTAACGGTAGCGACTTTAGCCGGTGTGCTGATTATTAGTGTGCAATTACTGCAGATGTTTAACCTGCTGCCTGCGGTAGGTTAAGGTTAGCCGGATATTTGGGGCTAATTAAAGGGCTGACGGGCTCTGAAATGAGTTACAGCTCTTTAGTTATTAGGCTGAATGAAAACTGGGGAGCTCAGAGATATTAGCGACATAGTGGTAATGAATAGCTTGAAATTGACTGAAAAATAGCTAAAACAGCATTATTTTCAATGTTTGGTCTGTTTTTTAGTCATTTGAATCAAAATGCTCTTTACATTACCGCGGACTCCCCCTATTATCTGCGGCGTTCGGAGGGATGGCAGAGTGGTCGAATGCACCGGTCTTGAAAACCGGCATGGGTTTATAGCCCATCTAGGGTTCAAATCCCTATCCCTCCGCCACATTTAGATGAGGCCCCAGCAGAAATGCTGGGGCCTTTTCGCATTCTGGAAGTAGCACTTTTTCGTATATCCCAAAAAAGCTGATTAGAACCCCAGGTTCCTATTGTTTAGAACCGGCTACCCCAGCGCCATATTTAGAAAAGCCTGCTATTTATAGCGGGCTTTTTGCTATCTGCGATTTATAAAGTTGAACCCTAGGGTTCCTATTGCTTAGAGCCTGCTATCCCAGCGCCACATTTAGAGAAAGGGCTTCCATTCTTGTAATAAAGAGCGGAAGCCCTTTTTCGTATCTGTAATCAAATGGGTTTATAGTGCAGATATATAGTGTTCAAGCCTCTAGCCCACAGCGCCACATTTAGATGAGGCCCCAGCAGAAATGCTGGGGCCTTTTCGCATTTAGGAAGTTCCACTTTGAACCCTAGGATTCCTATCGTTTAGACTCTTTACTAAGAATTGGCTACCCCTGCGCCACATTTAGAGAAAGGGTTTCCATTCTTGTAATAAAGAGCGGAAGCCCTTTTTTGTATCTATAATCCAATGGGTTCATAGCGCAGTTATATAGGGTTCAAACTTTCCCTCTATGCAACATACAGAAGAGCCAGCTATTTATAGCGGGTTTTATTTTGGTGTTCTGAGGTGCAAAACTGAAGTTTAACCTTAGAGCTACAGATTAGAACTACAGGTTAAAATGGGCTTTCAAAGCTCGGTTTGGCCGTAATTACAGCAACTAGGCACTAAAAATAACGCTTCTCGCTGCGTTTTTGTGCAAACAAGCATTTTTAGTAAAATTAGGCTTTACAATCGAGCCGAACGCCCCTATTATTTGCGGCGTTCGGAGGGATGGCAGAGTGGTCGAATGCACCGGTCTTGAAAACCGGCATGGGTTTATAGCCCATCTAGGGTTCAAATCCCTATCCCTCCGCCACATTTAGAAAAGCCCGCTATTTATAGCGGGCTTTTTGCTATCTGCGATTTATAAAGTTGAACCCTAGGGTTCCCATTGTTTAAAGTCAGCTATCCCTCCACCATATTCAAGATGAAGGGCTACTCGAAAGAGTAGCCCTTTTTCGTATTTAAGAAGTTGTGCTTTGAACTCTTAGCCTTCTATTACCGCTAGACTTGCTATTAACTACTGTCTATTTTGATATTACGGTTGAAATTTACACAAACAAAAAGTGTTTCTAATTAAGTTTGAAGATTTCTCTTTTTAATCGAGGTTTTATTGGTGAATTCTCATCAGCGGGCGAGAATTTTTGATTTTCTTGAGATATCACACAGGATCAATAAAGTCTTGTATTCATTAACTATCAAATACTGATATAAACCATTCCACAATATAAGCTGCGGGCATGCCTAGCGCACCTTAAGCAGCAGCTACCTCAATTCTTTGTATACCCTGGAGCACCAAAATGAGCTGCGATATGACTCTTGATAGTTTTCTTTCGACCGTTGCTGAGCGTAACCCTAACCAGCCTGAGTTTTTACAAGCGGTAAAAGAAGTACTGACTTCTATTTGGCCTTTCGTTGCTGCGCGTCCAGAATACTTAAATGCCGGCATTTTAGAGCGTCTAGTTGAGCCTGAGCGTCTAATTCAATTTCGTGTTTCTTGGGTAGATGATAGCGGTAAGGTACAAGTTAACCGCGCTTTCCGTATCCAGCACAACTCATCTATTGGCCCATTTAAAGGTGGTATGCGTTTCCATCCGTCAGTTAACCAGTCGGTACTAAAGTTTTTAGCGTTTGAGCAAACATTCAAAAATGCATTGACGACTTTGCCAATGGGCGGCGGTAAAGGCGGTAGTGACTTTGATCCTAAAGGTAAGAGCGAAGGCGAAGTGATGCGCTTCTGCCAAGCATTGATGTTAGAGCTTCACCGTCATTTAGGTGCGGATACTGACGTCCCTGCAGGCGATATTGGTGTTGGTGCTCGTGAAGTCGGCTATATGACAGGCATGATGAAGAAGCTAACTAATAGTGCTGAATGTGTGTTTACAGGTAAAGGGCTAACATTCGGTGGCAGTTTGATCCGCCCTGAAGCCACTGGTTATGGTTTGCTATATTTCGTTGAAGCCATGCTAAAAGCTAAAGGTGAAAGCTTAGAAGGTAAAACGGTTACAGTTTCTGGCTCGGGTAACGTGGCGCAGTACGCAATTGAAAAAGCGATGGAGATGGGCGGTAAAGTGATTACTGCATCTGATTCAAGTGGCGTGGTATTTGATCCTGAGGGCTTTACGCCGGAGAAACTCGCTAAGCTGATGGAAGTTAAAAATGAACGTCGCGGCCGTGTTGCTGATTACGCCCATGAAATGGGTCTAGAGTATGTGACTGGCGGTACGCCTTGGCAGTTTGCTACTGATGTGGCGTTACCTTGTGCGACTCAAAATGAGTTAGATGCAGAACATGCTGCAATGCTAATTGAAAATGGCGTGCAGATTGTTGCTGAGGGTGCCAACATGCCAAGTACTGCTGAAGCCATCATGTTAATGCATGAGGCTAAAGTATTGTTTGCACCTGGTAAAGCTGCCAATGCGGGTGGTGTAGCAACATCTGGTTTAGAGATGAGCCAAAACGCCTTGCGTTTAAGCTGGAGTCGTGAAGAAGTTGATATGCGCTTGCGCGACATCATGTACTCAATCCACGCGACATGTGAGCAGTATGGTCGTGAAGATAGCCACATTAACTACGAGCTAGGCGCTAACGTAGCTGGCTTTGTTAAAGTCGCTGATGCGATGAAAGCACAAGGCGTTTACTAGTCTTTAGTGATACAAAAAGGGCCTTAAGGCCCTTTTTTGTTTCTAGAATATAAGATCTAGCTACAGGCTTTAAGCCGACTTAGAAGGTAAACGAGGTTTGAATTACCGCGCCTAATTCATTATCGCTGGCGTAGCTTGCTGACAGGTCAATATGGAAGGTATCGAAAGGAGATAGCCCAAGACCTGCAGTAAATTGATCTGCTAGGTTGTCAGATAAATCAGTTTGATAACCTGCACGTAATTGCGCCCAGTCAAATGCGTTAAACTCTACACCAATTCCGGCCATCTGTTTGTTATCTGATTTTGCATCTACCGCGTTTAAAGTGCCATCTATAGACTCATAGCCTTTGGTTTCATTAAGTTCGACATCAAGGCCTAAAGTAAATAGTCTATGGTTATAGCTCGCGCTAGCAATATAGCTCGGGTTAATAACGTATTCACCATGGATACCTTTAGTGATTGAGGTTTGGTAGCTATTTTCAATCAAGTTTTTACCAACTAAGCCAAAAGCGAAGCCGTTGTTCATGTGGTAAGCAAAACCTAGGTCTAGGTTAACGTTGCTTTCCTCAGTTTGGTACTTGTCATCATCCCAATCATCAAATTCATAATTTTCGATATCAGAGACATAGTTAATTGTGGTTACTTGTTGGTATTTGGGAGTGATACCATAGTAAAAAGTACCGTGGCTATGTTGATATGATTTAGCAAGGCTGACACCCATTTCGGCGATAACCACACCCATGGTAAGTGCTTGAGAAGTTAAAGCGCCATTTTCGATTAACTTGTTTGCATCTAAATCATCTTCAGCAATATCAGCAAAAATAAAAGCATCTGCGTAAGCTTTGATAAACATGTTTACTGAAACGTAATCATTTGGAATTGCAACCGCTAAGCTGACATTTGCCTGCACGTTTGCTCGATTGCTTTGTAACTCTTCTAAAGCATCAATGACAATTTGTGCATCTTGCTCTGTTGGATTTGTAATTGCTGAGAATTGATCATAAATATCAGAGAAGTTATCGGTTTTATCAATGATCTCTTCACTATCATCAATTTGAGCGCCAACTGATGGGAAAAGAACACCAATATCATCTTCTTCGTCGTATCTGGCACTTAGCGCTGGGTTATGAAATGCAGCAGTTAAATAATCTGCCGTTGAAGCGCCGATCCCCCCCATGGCAAATGAGCGTGCATCAAACGATTGCACAGCGGCATAAGAGTTTGCAGAGACCAATGTAGCAATTAGGGTTGGGAGTAACAGATGTTTACGTGCCATATCAAATCCTTGAATTTATTATTTTGATTTTTGAAACGGCAGGAAAATAGCACTATATGACAATAATGAACATGACATTGTTCAAAAAACAGCATTTAACAAGATAACGGATTGCTCTATTATCTTGTTAATTAATAAACATTTTTAATTGTTAGTTAGCGATACTAAGCACTATCTTTCCAACATGTTGCTTTTGTGCAAATGTCTCTTGAGCAGTAGCGATTTCATGTAATGGAAAAGATTGAGCAACTAAAGGTTTTATCTGGCCTTGCTCAATGCGTTTAACCAGATTACCAAATACCTCAGGTTGCAATACTGTGCAGCCAAAGAAACTTAGATCTTTAAGATAAAGTGTACGAATATCCAGTTCAACCAAGGCGCCACCAATTGCCCCAGATACCGCATAACGACCACCGGGGCGTAACACTTCTAAAAACACAGGCCACTTTTCACCGGCAACTAAATCGATAACCACATCGACACTGTTATGCCCTAGAGACTGAATCAAGTCATCGTTGCGGGTAACCGCTTGATCAGCTCCTAAATCTAATATTTGTTGGCGTTTGCTTTCACTGGTAATAGCGATAACGTTTGCACCGCGGGCCTTAGCTAACTGAATCGCCGCAGATCCGACCCCGCCAGATGCCCCCGAAATCAGTACTGTATCTTGCTCGCCGACATTCGCTTTAGTCAGCATGTTTTCAGCTGTTGAATATGAACAAGGAAAAGAGGCCAGTTCAATATTTGAAAGTGAAGATTGAATTGCATAGGCATGCCTTGCATCAACACGAGTATATTGCGCAAAGCCACCATCACATTCAGAACCCAAATACCAAGCAGGCTTTTTTACTTCGCCTTCGGCATAACTAAGGCAAGGCTCGACTAATACTCGCTCACCAATGCGTTTTGAACTGACATTAGCACCAACCGCGACAATCTCACCGCACACGTCGGCACCTTGAATGCGAGGGAGTGCAAGCGCATTGCCAGACCAGCCTGCATCATCACTATCGTTATCGCCTTTGGAATACCAGCCTGTTCGGGTATTAATGTCAGTATTATTAACGCCAGCAGCAAATACGCGAATTAACACGTCATTATCTAGAACGGTGGGGACCGGAGCATCTTGGGTATATTGTAAATTATCCGGGCCGCCATGGCCGTTGAGTAAAACTGCAAGCATATGTGTAGGGAGCGAGTTCATGATTTATCTCTATAGGGGTTAATTTAAGAGGGCTCGTACTGCGGTGTTGGCAGCGATAACCGATTCTTGTCCAAGCACAGGCCAGCTACTGGAGATCCCTTCGTGGAGAACATAAAGGGCTGTTGCTAGTTCAGCTCGATTACTGTGTTGACCTAAAAACTCCTGCACATCTTGCTTATGAGTATTGACCGCATCTTGGATCTGTTGATTCTCAGGAAACGCGGCTAATGCTTGCATCGACATGCAACCGTTTGGTGCGGTATGAGTCATCCAGTATTGTAATTTTTCGAAGATATGAATAATGGCATCTGCACCTGGAGCTGGAATGTTAGTCATCAATATGCTCAGGTAACGTTGGTGGCGATTTTCCAAAGCGCCAATAATCATCGCCTCTTTTGACGGATAGTATTTATAAAGGGTACGTAAGCTAACGCCACTGGCTTTTTGTAGCTGAGCGACACTCGACTCAGCGAAGCCGTATAGGCCAAACTCAGTTTCCAGCTTTGCTGCGATTTTATCTTTTAGTGAAGTTTGATTGGTCATAGTTGTCTAGGTAGAGCACTTGTTCTACCAATAAGGTAGAGCGAACACTCTACCTTTGTCAATTGAATTACACTTAGTGCGCATGAGTTACAGTGATATACACAGTGATAGCTATTAGAGATTGAAAAGCATCACAGGCCTATTCCCAACTTGACGTCATTTACCTAATATCATTGTGTATCGGCTTAGTGAGCTGTTAGAGGAAGTGGTTATATGAAAACAATTGGCATGTTAGGTGGAATGAGCTGGGAGTCTACAGCGAGTTATTACAAAGCACTCAATCAAGGGGTGAAATCTAAGCTCGGCGGACTGCATTCGGCAAAGGTGCACTTATATAGTGTCGATTTTGCTGAGATAGAAGCATTACAGCATAAAGGTGAATGGCATCAAACCGCCGAGATTTTAAGTTCAGCAGCTAAATCGGTTGAAGCCGCTGGTGCAGACTTTCTACTTATATGCACTAATACCATGCATAAGGTCGCAGATGACATACAGGCTAGTATCAATATTCCAATCCTGCATATAGCCGATGCGACAGCAAGTCAGCTTATCGCTGACGGTGTGCAAAAGGTTGGTTTGTTAGGAACCGCCTTTACTATGGAGCAGGACTTTTATAAAGGTCGCTTAAAGGATAAGTTTGCCATTGATGTGCTGGTACCTGCTAAGCAAGATCGCGACATAGTGCATCGCATTATCTATGATGAACTATGCCGCGGTGTGATCTCACCTGCTTCTCGTGAGCAATATTTAGCGATTATTGCAGCATTAGCAGAGCAGGGAGCGGAAGCTGTGATTCTAGGTTGTACAGAAATAGCATTGCTAGTTCAGCAGCAAGATACCCATGTACCTTTATATGACACTACCGAGATACACGCCGCGAAAGCAGTTGAGCTAGCTTTAATGGATAGGTAATTAAAGAGGGCTCCCCATCTAGAGTGCCTTCACTTAATAGTGTATCGATGACTAATCCCATATTGTAGCGGCTAAGATGCTATCGTTGCACCGAGCCTCAGTAGAGAGTTAGGGGCAGTTAAAGCACTCTAGATATTGTTTATAGAGCATGCTTGAGCATAAATATGCCGCTAAGTGGTCATAATTAAGTTTCCCTCACATGCTTTAGTTACCTAACGCGGTAATTAACACAGAGGCATGAAAGTCGATATGCTTGGTTCTATTGGCCTCTAGCGCATGTTTTTTATACTTACAAAGGCATTGTTGTGTATAACTCTGTGGGTATTTGGTGAGTATGGTGTGCTTAAAAAAGCTTTTTCAAAAAAGCGTAATTTTCTTTAAAAAAGCGCTTGCGCTCTTTTAAAATCTCCCTATAATGCGACCCCACTGACACGGCGAAGCAGGCCACCTACCAAGCGTTAAGCGAGATAGAATGGGACTTGCAGCAGAGTTAGAGAGATTAACTTCTACGGAATTTAGCCTCTGGTGACAAGCGGTTTAAGAGCTTCAAGTAGCGACTTCTGATTAAGAAATCAACGCTTGAAAAACTTCTTAAAATAAACGCTTG
>NZ_JALNTW010000010.1 GCF_023161665.1 Shewanella sp. 1CM18E | reverse complement strand
GCCAACTGCTCTACCGACTGAGCTAACGACCCATCTAGTATTGCTTCTACTTCTTTAACCACTGGCAGAAAAGTGGTGGGTCGTGAAGGATTCGAACCTTCGACCAATTGGTTAAAAGCCAACTGCTCTACCGACTGAGCTAACGACCCATCTAGTATTGCTTCTACTTCTTTAGCCACTGGCAGAAAAGTGGTGGGTCGTGAAGGATTCGAACCTTCGACCAATTGGTTAAAAGCCAACTGCTCTACCGACTGAGCTAACGACCCATCTGGTATTACCGACTTCTTTTACTCGCTGATTAGAATATCTAATTAGGAGGTTAAGTTGCCCTCAAACGACTGTGTCGCTCTGAGGGCGCCTATAATACCTTTTTCAGTTTCCCATGCAAGCGCAATTTTCCCATTTTTCTTTGTTTGCCTGAAAAACAATCTAAGAGATTGTTTTACGAATAAAACAACATCAAAGTGATGAAAGTTGCTGCAATGCAATTCGTGCTGCCGCACTGTTAGCATATTCCTGGCTAACTTTTTGGTAATAAGCCTTTGCTTTCGCCTTATCACCGGTTTTTTCCGCGATCATGCCAAGCTTGACTAAACTTTCGCCACGCTTGCTTGAATCTTTATATTTTTCGACGACAGTAGTAAAAGCCTTCGTTGCGCCAACAAATTCACTTTTATTATAAAGTAGCTGTCCTAACCAATAATTTGCATTCGGAGCGTAGCTTGAATTTGGGTAGTTTTGAATAAACTGAGCAAAAGCAGGGATCGCTTCTTCATACTTCTTGTCTTTCAATACTAAATTAACAGCCTGCTCATAACTTGCAGTTTCACCTAAGCTAGAAGATGTTGCAGTTGAAGATGCGGTTGTTTGGTCTACTACGACTGGCGCAGCAGCCTTAGTTGAAAGATTAGCAATATCTTCATATAACTGACGCTGTCTTTGTAGCATCTGATCAATTTGATAAGACTGCTGCTCACTCAAACCGCGAAGATCTAATACTTCTTGCTGAAGAGTTTCCAAACGCTGCTGCATTTGAAACTCACTTTGTTGTTTAGCTTTTATAACTCGTTCAAGACGAGCAACTCTATCATCAGTAGAGCCACCAGCAATATCCTCAACAGGAGCAGGTGCTGCATAAGCAGAACCTGCTACAAGGATTATTGCCGCAGACAAAACGGCATGTTTCATAAGGTAAACCTTTACCTAAAAATTAGTAAACAAGTACAGCACGACGGTTTTTAGCAAAACCTTCGTCATTGCGAGAGAAATCCATTGGCTTCTCTTCACCGTAGCTAACAATACTCATTTGGCTAGGTTGTACACCCATACCTTGTAAATATTTAGCAACTGCTTTTGCACGGCGCTCACCTAGTGCGATGTTATATTCAGGTGTACCACGCTCATCGGCATGACCTTCAATCATTACACGCACGTTTGGATGTTCAACTAAATAGTCACCATGAGCATTCAATACTTCAGCAAATTGCTGAGATACAGAGCTACGGTCAAAATCGAAATAGATAATGTGTTCTTTTCTCAACTCTTGATACTTAAGGCGTTGTTGCTCTTCAGGAGTCAGCACAGGTGCTACACCACCAGTTTCTACGCCGTTGTTTGCATATTCACTTGATGAAGATGACTCAGTTGAACTCGTTGCATCTGTTTCTGACTCAGAAGTCGAGCTACATGCGCTGATAGCCATAATTGGAAGTACGACTAACATCGCTTTAAATAGCTTATTCAGATCCATTTTAAAATCCTTAATCTTTATAGTTAGAGAAATGGTGACCAAGACGGTGATTTAACTTCACCCTGCCCGACTGGCAGTCTTGCTTTAAAACGTCCATCCATAGAAACCGCAGCTAACACTTGCTTGCCTTGGTAGGTAGTTCCGTAAATAACCATGGTGCCATTAGGTGCCACGCTTGGTGATTCGTCTAATCGCGTACTGGTTAGCACTTGCATAAAGCGAGTTTCTAAATCCATACGGGCAATATTAAATTTACCGTTAGTACGATTAACAAAAATAATGCTGCGTCCATCAGGTGCAATAGAACCACCAAGATTCCACTCACCTTCAAAGGTTAAGCGTGAAATCTTACCTGAATCTAAATAAACACGATATAGCTGCGGACGACCGCCACGCTCAGAGGTGATCAACAGTGATTTACCATCAGGGAACCAAGACGGCTCAGTATCAATCGCGTAATGATTCGTTACACGCTTAATGGCCTTGGTTGCAATATCAACAACGTACACTTCCGGCTGACCGTCTTTTGACAATGTTAGTGCTAACTTTTTACCATCCGGAGAAAATACTGGTGCACCGTTAATACCATCAAAGCTAGTTACTTTAGTTCGTTGCTGAGTATAGATGTTTTGCACATAGACTTCTGCTTTACGATTTTCAAAGCTAACGTATGCCAAACGTTGGCCATCTGGCGACCAAGAAGGTGACATTAGTGGCTCTGGCGAACGAAGTAACATCTGCTCGTTGTAACCATCATAATCTGCAATCATTAACTTATAAGGTGACTTTTCGCCATGATTAACCACAACATAAGCGATGCGAGTTAAGAAAGCGCCGCGGATCCCGGTAAGCTTCTCGTACACAACATCACTAATACGGTGGCCATATTGACGGAACTGCGCCGCTGTAATAATGGTTTCACGGCTATCAATAACAAGATCTTGCTTTGACGCTGAATCTGATTGAAGTTGTGCTTTAACCAAATCAATCAGCTCAAAACTCACAAGATACTTATCACCTGGGTATGGCTTAATCGAGCCCATAACAACCGCTTCAGCTGGTTGCGCCATCCAGTCAGCCGCATTAAATTGCGCAACCGTACTAATATTACGTTGCGGTAAGCTCAACTCATCTGCAGGACTAAACGTACCGCTGCGCGCTAAATCCGACATTACCACATCAGAGATCTGCGATGGCATAGGACCCGTTCCTTGCCAAACAAACGGAATAACAGCAATAGGTCTTGCCGCGTCAACCCCTTCAGTAATCACAATATCTAATGCAGCCTTTACTGGCATGCTGCAAATAAGCAGACTTGCTAGCAACCATTTACCAAAAATTTTCATACGGTTCCTTTAATCAAACTCAGGTTGAACTGTTAAATTAATTTCTTTTAGCTTGTTATAAACATCAGGCTCATTCGAAACTGGCAACCTACCGGCTTTATTAATCGCAGCCTTGGTTGCGCGACATACAACGCCGTCACCATCAAGGGTTTGACTTGCCGTTACAAAACCATCATTTGCAAGACGAATAAATACCCGACAACTCTTGCCCCGCATTGACTCATCGACAACCAAATTACGCTGAATCGTTGCACGGATCATCGAGGTATAACGTTGAACTTCGCTCATTACCTGCTTATTACGAGTTTGTGATAGCGCCGCTTGCTCAGCAGCTAATGCATCTTGCATCATTTGCTCTTGCTCACGCCTTGCTTGTTCTTCGGCTTTACGTTTACGTTCAGCCTCAGCTTTTCGTTTACGCTCATCTTCTGCCTTTTTAGCTGCAGCTTCTTCAGCTTTACGTTTTTCAGCCGCTTTACGAGCAGCTTCTTCAGACGCTTTACGTTCAGCTTCTTTTTGCTTGCGCTCTGCTTCTGCTTTGGCAGCCTTTTCTCTTTCCTGCTTCTGCTTCAACTGAGCAGCTTTAGCCGCATCTGCTGCATTTTTCGTTTCAATCTCTTTTTGCTTACGCTCTTGCTCAAGTCGCTTGATCTGCGCTTGCTCTCGTTCACGCTCTTTTCGCGCTTCACGAACGCGCCTATCCGCTTCATCTTGACGTGCTTTTTCTTTTCGCTCAGCTTCACGCTTTTCAGCCTTAAGCTTTTCAACGTGTTGAGCGACCTTTTGCTGGTCAACGACTACAGCTTGCACAGCTGGAGCACTGGCTTGAGGCTGAGGTTTTGGCTTATCAGAAAAATCCACACCTAAAGCAAGAATAACTATCACGCCAATATGAATACCAGCTGAAATGGTAACCGGAAAGGTTAAGTCTGATTTAGCCGCCAATTACTTATCCTCCGGCGAATCAGTCATTAAGCCAACTGAGGGAACGCCAGCACCTTGCAAGCTCACCATTAACTGAATCACTCTCTCGTAAGGAATCGAACGGTCTGCTTTAACTACAACTGGGCGCTCAGGCTCTAACTGAATAATTGCACCAACTCTGACTGCAACGTCTTCTAGCTCTAACGCTTCCTTGGCGCTCGAGCTGCCAACATCAAGGTAGTAATCACCCATAGCGTCAATCGATGCAACCACAGGTGGTTTACTGTCTGCCGGCAATGCTTCAGCTTCACCTTGTGGTAAATCCACTTTTACCCCTTGGGCCACTATCGGTGCAGTCACCATAAAAATAATTAACAGTACCAACATCACATCGATATAGGGCACCACGTTAATTTCGGCAACCGGACGACGGCGCTTCCTTTGGTAGCCTTGATGCATTATGCCTGTTCCTTCTCGCTATATGCTTGACGGTGCAAAATACTTGAAAACTCTTCCATAAAGTTGGCGTAAGACATTTCAATCTTTTCAACTTGAGTAGAAAAACGGTTATAAGCAATTACAGCTGGAATAGCAGCAAACAGACCCATAGCTGTTGCGATCAATGCTTCAGCAATACCTGGAGCGACCATTGCAAGCGTTGCGTTTTCAACGGCGCCTAGAGCAATAAATGAGTTCATGATCCCCCACACTGTACCAAACAAGCCGATATAAGGACTTGTTGAGCCAATGGTGGCGAGTAAAGGTAAATGAGTCTCTAGCTTTTCTAGCTCACGAGATAAAGACACGCGCATAGCACGGTAGCTACCATCCATTACAGCTTCAGGTACACGACCATTTAATTTGTTCAAACGAGCGTATTCTTTAAAGCCGCTGACAAATAATGCTTCAAGGCCAGTATTACTGTCTTGTCTTGCTGATAACTCTTGGTACAGCTTATTTAAATCAACGCCCGACCAAAACTTGTCTTCAAACTTTAGCGCATCTGTTTTTGCAGCAGTCAGTAATTTTCGACGTTGTAAAATCACAGCCCAAGAAACAATTGATAAGCCAAGCAAAGTTAACATTACAAATTTAACTAAAAGACTTGCTTGTAAAAATAATCCAATAAAAGAAATATCAGCTTCCACCTTTAAACTCCTGCGCAATATTTTGGGGAATGGCTTTGGGTCTCATGCGGGATAATGCGATACAAGCAACTAAAATTTCTGCTTCGCAATACACCACACCTTGTTCGTCGATAAGGCGTTGCTCAAACACCATTGACGCTTTCTTAAGTTGTATGACCTTGGTTTCTACAATAAGGTTCTGTTCAAAGCGTGCAGCTTTACAAAAATCTAATTTTGCACCTTTAACTACAAATGCAGTGTCTTCTGCTAGCAACGCTGTTTGGCTTACACCTAAAGCGCGTAACCATTCAGTACGAGCCCGCTCAAAAAAGTTTAGATAGTTTGAGTGATAGACAACGCCACCTGCATCTGTATCTTCATAATAAACCGAAATAGGCCAACGAAACATAAACAATAATCGCCAATCGATAAGATAAAATAGAGGCCTACTATACCTAGCCACTATGCAATTGTGAATCGTGATATGTGATATGCAATGCGCTTCTTCATAAAATTTTGTTAATCATCTTAAATGATTGTTGCATTTGCGCCCAATCTGAGAGCTGAGGCGGTCAAAGGTTGATTGAATTGCATTTCACTCATTAACAACCCAACTAGCTTTAGCTGATACGCGGCACCATATCATAACTAACTCTCCTATGATAAATACGCCATCAATCATCCATAGCAACTAGGTCGCAACCGAGTTTATAAAGCAAATTAAAGAAAGGATGTTTATCAAGCGGTGCTATTAGATCGTTGCTAGAAGGTTCTTACCAGAAGTTTGAGCCGTATCGAATTGAACATTTTACATATTGACTCAATTCGCTTTCATTAAAACAAAAAGGAAGCCGAAGCTTCCTTTTCAATACACTAACTTATATTGACTAATCGTAGTTGCTAGTTAATTTTAGCAGGCACAGTTAAGCCAAAGTTATGCCAAAGGAAGCTGTAAATATCGGCAAACTCATCGATCTTCATTGATGTAGGCTTACCCGCACCGTGACCCGCTTTTGATTCGATACGCATAATAACAGGAGCGTCACCTTGCTGCTTATCTTGCATCAATGCACCAAACTTAAAACTATGTAGCGGTACAACGCGATCATCATGATCGGCAGTCATCACCATCGTTGCCGGATAAGCTCTTTCTTCAAGGTTGTGGTATGGCGAATAAGCATATAACGCTGGGAACTGATCTGCGTTATCTGCACTACCATATTCACTTGTCCACGCCCAACCGATTGTGAACTTTTGGAAACGCAACATATCAAGCACGCCAACAGCTGGCAAAACTGCGGCAAAAAGCTCAGGACGCTGGGTAATTGCCGCTCCCATTAATAGACCGCCATTACTGCGGCCATATGCACCTAACTTTGAAGAGTTTGTATAATTTTCATCAATTAAGTACTCGGCTGCAGCATAGTAATCATCAAATACGTTCTGCTTTTTATCGAACATACCCGCTTTATGCCAGCTATCACCGTACTCTGCACCGCCACGAAGGTTAGGTACTGCGTAAACGCCGCCCATATCCATCCACGCAATATTTGCAGGACTAAAACGCGGCGTCATAGAAATAGCAAAACCACCATAGGCATAAAGCAGTGTTGGGTTTTGACCATCCTTTTTCATCCCCTTTTTATAAGAGATCAGCATAGGTACTTTTGTACCGTCTTTACTGGTATAAAATACTTGCTCTGAAGCGTAATCATTTGGATCAAATGAGATATCTGGTTTTGAGTAAACGCTTGACTCACCGGTTTTAAAGTCGAACTTGTAAGTTGTTTGCGGCTGGATGTAACTATTAAATACATAATAGAAATAATCTTTACTGCGTTTGCCATATGGACCAGCAATCTTACCTTTACCAGGAAGCGTCACATCTTGGCGTTTATCACCATTCATGCTGTAAATGGTGAGTTTCCCCAATACATCATGCAAGTAACTCACCACTAGATGATCGTTCACAATGGCGACATTACTAATAGGATCACTCAGTTCAGGAATAATCGTCTGCCAGTTCTGTTTGCCACTGTTATTCACATCAATGGCAATGACTTTGCCATTAGGTGCGTTGTAATCGGTTTTGAAATAGAAAACTGAATCGTCGTTGCCAATAAAGCTATATTCAGCTTCTAGATCAGGAATAAGCTCTACAACTTCAGCTTTTGGATCATTAAGCGACTTATAAAAGAAGCGGTTACGGCTGTCGGTACCTTGAGAAATATACAGCAGCAGGTAGTCACCTTTTTCTGATACTTCAATGCCAAAGCCCCAATCTTTATTTTGCGGGCGCTCATAGACTAAGGTATCAGCACTTTGCGGGGTGCCAATTTTATGGAAGTAGACTTTCTGATTAAAGTTCACATCAGCCAGTGCATTGCCGCCTTCTGGCGCATCATAACGTGCGTAATAAACACCGCTATTATCACTATTCCACACTGCACTTGAGAATTTAATCCAATCTAACTCGTCAGCTAATTTCTTTCCGCTAGCAACATCTACAAAATGCCAAGCCTGCCAATCAGAGCCTGATTTTGATACACCGTAAGCTAACGTCTTACCGTCATCACTTACCGACACACCAGATAAAGCGACGGTACCATCATCAGAAAAGCTATTAGGATCAAGTGCTACCTTTTCTTGGCCTTGCGCATTTTTCACATAAAGAACAGATTGTGCCTGCAAGCCATTATTACGGTAATAAAAGGTATTTGTGCCTTTTTCAAAAGGCGCTGAAATTTTTTCGAAATTCCATAATTCAGTAATACGGTCAACAATTACCTGTTTGTTCTCAATATTCGCTAAATAAGCATTACCGGCCTTTTGTTGTTCACTGACCCACTTTTTGGTTCTGTCTGACTCAACTTCAAGGTAACGATACGGGTCGGATACTTGCACTCCGTGAATAGTCTCTACTACCCCACCATTATTTTCGTTAATAACACTTTCGCCGCTGTCTACGCTAGGTTGTGACTGACAACCTACAATCGCAAGACCTAATCCCACCGCTAATAAATGCTTTTTAGTGAGTATCGATTTAATTCGCATAATTTATCCCTGATTAACTGACTCTTTTACCGTAAGAGTTCTGTTGTTGTCGCCAAGCTTCGCTAATTAGATAATCTTATTGTTACCCTTACTAACTTAACGCTTATCTGCAAGCGCACTATACAAACTAAAAAATCTCATCGCAAAGATTTGTTTAATGATTATTTTTAATCACTAAACTAAGTAACTGTTAATAAGTTAGTAACATAGATAAATAAAATATCATGCTAAATACCGATTTAAATGTGACAAACGCCACAATAACCTAGCTTTACGCTGTTTTTACCATCAAACCCCTCAAGCCCAACCATTAGCAAAACTAATGGCAAGCTCTAATAATTCTAGTTTGTCAGACCAGTCGCTCAACTCTATAATTCGTCTCGTTTTCAGGAAGTGTCTGCCTAGCAGATATGGAAACAAGAACTTTTAAAACTTTGGTGGTTTTCCACGGAAGTTATATCCCTGGTTCTTATGCTTGACTTCCTTCCTTCAATTTGTTGATTGCAATGATTTATTTTGCGGCCCGCTCACCATGTGAGCGGGCTTTTTTTTGCCCTATCACCGCCAAAATTTATAGTTAACCTTAATAAGTAATTGACGTTTCAAATCCTAGAATTAAATAACGCCCACAAAAAAGCCCAGCATTATCGCTAGGCTATTTATCGTATTGAATTACTAGAGTGGCTTACTAATTCTAATTACCACACGGCGGTTTCTAGATCGTTCTTCAATAGTCTGATTCGACGCAACATGCCTTTTCTCGCCATGCCCCATTGTATGAATTCGATTTTGACCAATGCCACTTGCAACAAAAAGCTCTTTCACAGAATCCGCTCGTTGCTCTGACACTCGCATGTTAGCACTGCGACCACCATAACTATCTGTGTAAGCATCGATCAAAACTAAGTCCACGTTCTTATCGTAAGCTAAATACTCCTGCACTCGCGCTATTTGCGATTTAGAATAGCGTGTTAACTCTGTACCACCTGACTCATAGGTGAGCACTGTAAGCGCGATATCCTCAAAAGAGTACGGCAATAACGACGATAAACAGGCTTTAAATTCTGAGTATTGGCGTCTAAAGTTAACCGCCGACAAACCTACAGCTACTTTATTTGCTTCGTTATACCAGTCAGCATAATAAAAAGTAGGCTGCATACCGCTTTCTAATTCGGCCAACATTGACCAAGCTGCGTTACGAGGCACTTCACCACTAAAATACTTTTGATAGGTTAACTCAGTAATATCTTTAGATACCACACCCGGGCGCCATGCTGGTGCCATACTAATTAATTTAGCTTGAGTGACTTGATCAGGTTTCACCCACATGTCCAAACTAAAGTTCAAGTTATGGTCTTTGCCTGCTCGGCTAGTAAATACAGCTTTACCATAAGATGGGATATCATGCTCTAAGCGGCACATCACAGGATTGTTGCCACTCAAACGCCACTGCGACTCCTCCAAAGAAGCCACATATTGCCTCAAATCTGCATTAGCAGAAAAAGGGAGGATCAAAAATGATGCTAAAATTACCCAAAGCCGCATAAATTAACTCTCTAAATTCATATCACTCTTGTTTATCGGCAAAGAATTATTTTTCTTTAGCCTATAAATCAAGCAAACGAACATGACAGTGATTATCAGTTGCCGCATAATAGTCACTTGCACATTTTTGGGAAATTTTAATGACTGACACTTTCGACCCTAACTTAATGAAAAACCGCTTTAGAGGGTATTTCCCAGTGGTCATTGATGTTGAAACCGCGGGTTTTAACTCAAAAACTGACGCTCTATTAGAAATTGCTGTCACTATGCTAAAGATGGATGAAGAAGGTGTGCTCAGTCTCGATAAGACATTGCATTTCCATATCGAGCCTTTCGAAGGTGCGAACCTCGAACCTGAAGCATTAGCTTTCACAGGCATAGATCCAACTAACCCACTGCGTGGTGCGGTAAGTGAAAAAGAAGCATTCTTAGAAATATTTAAAGAAGTTAAAAAAGCCCAAAAAGCCGTTGGATGTCATCGCAGTATAATCGTTGCCCACAATGCTGCATTTGATCATGGCTTTGTAACTCAAGCAATTGAGCGCAACAACCTTAAACGTACGCCATTTCACCCATTTGCTACATTCGATACCGCAGCACTTGCCGGCTTAGCTATTGGGCAAACGGTTTTAGCCAAAGCTTGTGCTATGGCAGGGATCCCATTTGATAACCGTGAAGCGCACTCAGCTCTTTATGATACTGAACGCACAGCTGAACTGTTTTGCTTGATTGTAAACCGCTGGAAAGCGCTTGGCGGCTGGCCATTTATTGCTGATGAAACCAATGAAAACCTCAATGAAGTCGATACTGCAGCTTCAGAAGCAACATCAGAGGCAGCATCTGCTACAGATGAATTGAGTTAATGACTTTAAGTAAGTTGATTTTAGCGTCAGCCAATTAAAGCTCACTGTCAAAAAATTACTCTTTAACAAACAAAAAGACGAAGATAATCTATCTTCGTCTTTTTGTTTACGATGTTGACTCAGTATTGAGTCGATTCAATACTGAATGCAAACCACCGTTCTGTGCGTAACCACTTTACAGCCCGGTCTTATCATCAAGTTTTAACGCATCGATTAAGGCAAAGATCTGGTTAAGCTCTCTAAAAAGCTGCTCAATATCATGACTAAAGTCCAACGGCTTAAGAATATCTAACTTAGATTCAAAATAATTATGTTTAGTGGCTATTTTCATAAACAGTTTACCACCTTTAAAACAGGCTTCTAGCTGCGAACCATAGAAGTTGGATAATGACTGAAAGCGCGCCATGGTCGTTGGAGTTAACAAATACCTGGCTTCAACTTGATCACTGCTATACACCTCAAATTGACGCTCAAAGTTTACATCCTCAAGTTTCACCCGAGATAAATCCTGTTTAAAAGCCTGGTATTTATTGCCTAAAGTGCCCTTGTCTAGCCTCACCTGAGTTTCACCATTAAATTTTTTAAAGGTATCAAACTCAATAACAATACCGTCGAAAATTGTTTTATATTTCGTTTTATTATCTTCAGTGCCATTAGCTACAGATAAATTAAGTTCGCGAACCAGAAAAGCCACGCCTTTATATTCACCTTTAACACTATCTTGAAAGTAACCTCTATCGTATTTGGGTAAAATACCATATCGCTGGTACGCTTTAATCTCTGGTAGATTTTTAGGATTAAGCATAAAGCTCTCACCAAAATAACGCAGCACAAGCGGATGAATCACTTTAATCACGCCGTCACGAAACTTAAATGTTTCACTACCTGCCCAAAAATTAACGCCAACACCTACAATCATAGCCACAACAAACAACAGCAAACCACCTACAAGAAAAAAGGCGTCATCATTAGCAATAGCTAAAGCATAAAAAATACCAACAAAACCAAACAGCCCAGCAAACATGGCAATATAAGAGATTGGCTGACTAATTTTTCTGCGATCTTGGTATTTAGCAACAATAGGAATACGTTTGGCTTCATAGCTGCGCCATTTAGGCTCTATGTGTTGTTGGAAATATTCGGCAAACGAATGTTTGTCGTCGGCTGGAATATTAAACTCCATGGGGTTCATACAATGTCCTTAATGTATTAGTCCTGCAGAAATCCAGTTCTGCTTTTTAGCGCTAATTTTTATTACTAGGCTATTTTTCCATACAAAAAAGCTGCGATAGACGCAGCTTTTATTATGCTAACAGTGACTACAATTTAATAAATTATAGTGCGTCTGCATTGTCAGTTAGGTAAGAAGCAACACCTTCTGGGCTTGCGTCCATACCTTTGTCACCTTTTTCCCAACCCGCTGGGCAAACGTCACCGTGATCTTCATGGAATTGAAGTGCATCAACCATACGGATCATTTCGTCAACGTTACGACCAAGTGGAAGATCGTTTACCACTTGGTGGCGAACTTGACCTTCTTTGTCGATAAGGAATGAACCACGGAATGCAACACCTGCTTCTGGATGCTCAACATCATATGCTTTACAGATCTCATGCTTAACGTCAGCAACTAGCGTGTATTGAACTTGGCCAATACCACCCTTGTCTACTGGTGTGTTACGCCATGCGTTGTGAGTGAACTGAGAATCGATTGAAACACCGATAACTTCAACGCCACGCTTCTTGAACTCATCCATGCGGTGATCAAAAGCAATCAGCTCTGATGGGCACACAAAAGTGAAATCAAGTGGGTAGAAGAATACTACGGCAGTCTTTCCTTTAATTGCTTCAGATAGGTTAAAGGTATCAACAATTTCACCATTACCTAGTACTGCAGCAGCAGTAAAATCAGGGGCCGGACGGCCGACTAATACGCTCATTTTATTTCTCCATCTATGGATTGCTAAAAACGCTGTTTCGTTTAAATCTAAAAGGCATTATAGGCAGTGTTAAACTCTACACAAGCTATTTGAGAGCAATATCACTTTTTTAAATGATTATTCTGTTAACTGGCCACAATCCCGACAGCTTAACCCTATTTTTATTGTAACTATTCACAGTTTGTTTGCATATTAAGCTACAGCTAATTCACAACTCTGTTTGAATTCAAGATATACAGCATAGATGCTGGACATCGCAGCTATTAACGGGCAAAAATGGACACAACTTCAAATATAAGAAATAGATTAATCACATTATGAATGCTGTTGTCATCGCTGTATGCCTAATGTTAGGCCTCAGCTTAGCTAGAGTTAATATTGTTATTGCGCTAACTATCTCCGCACTAGTTGCTGGCCTTGTGGGAGGAATGGACCTACATCAAACCGTAGCTGCTTTTAATACAGGTCTTGGTGGCGGTGCACAAATAGCCTTAAGCTATGCTCTGCTCGGCGCTTTTGCCGTCGCGCTATCGCATTCTGGTCTTACTACGGTAATTTCTAATAAAGTGATTAGCTTGTTAGGCAAAGAGCAAAATAGTACCAACAACAATCGTGTACGTTGGGTATTATTATTAACCATCCTTGCGATGGCTATCTCATCTCAAAATATACTACCGATCCATATCGCCTTTATTCCGATTTTAATTCCACCATTACTGCATGTAATGTCTAAATTAAAAATGGACCGTCGTTTAGTTGCTTGTGTACTGACATTTGGTCTGGTAACAACCTACATGGTATTACCTGTAGGCTTTGGTGGCATCTTCCTATACGACATCCTGCTAACCAATTTAAATAGCAACGACCTACAAGCTGTAAAGGCACAAGTTGCCCCTTCAATGGTCATTCCAGCCCTTGGCATGGTGTTTGGTTTATTGGTGGCTATTTTTATTAGCTATCGCAAGCCTCGTGAGTACCAAGAAGAACAGATCCTAGCTGCTGAGCCGGAAGAAGGCGTTAATAAGCGCAATATCATTATTGCAGCCATCGCCGTCGTCGCAACCTTAGTGGTGCAGCTTTATACCGGCTCAATGATTTTCGGTGCGCTTATCGGCTTTATCGTATTTAGTTTTTCCGGTGCACTTAAGCATGTTGCCGATCAAGATATCTTTAACCAAGGCGTGCGCATGATGGCCAACATTGGCTTTATCATGATTTCTGCCGCAGGTTTTGCCGCTGTGATTAAAGGCACTGGTGATGTAGGCAGCTTAGTAGAGATAATGAATACAGCAATTGGCGATAATAAAGCCTTGGCTGCATTTTTGATGCTTCTAGTCGGTTTGTTAATTACTATGGGTATTGGTTCATCGTTTTCGACCATTCCAATTATTGCTGCAATCTATGTACCTTTATCTATGAGCTTTGGTTTCTCAGTAGAAGCGACGATTGCGCTAGTAGGCACAGCTGCTGCGCTAGGAGATGCAGGTTCACCAGCATCGGAGTCGACCTTAGGCCCAACTGCAGGTCTTAATGCCGATGGCCAACACGATCATATGAAAGACAGCGTTATTCCAACCTTCATCCACTACAACATTCCATTACTAGTGTTTGGTTGGATAGCAGCCATGGTACTTTAGTATATAAGCGATATTGCTTAGAAAAATTGCAACAAAAAAGGAGCCATTAGGCTCCTTTTTATTGTTAAATGATTTAGTTAGCTTAGGTTCAAACCCACTTCATCTTTACCAAGTTCAATACTTATTTAGTACCAAAAATCTTATCACCCGCATCACCAAGACCAGGCAGAATGTAACCTTGCTCGTTTAAGCAATCATCAATTGATGCAGTGAAAAGTTCGATATCTGGGTGTGCTTTCTCAAGCGCAGCAATACCTTCTGGCGCGGCAACTAATACAAGCGCTTTAATCGCTGTACAGCCACGCTTTTTTAATAGGTCGATAGTCGCAATCATTGAGCCGCCAGTAGCAAGCATAGGATCGACAATAAGTGCGATACGTGATGGCATGTCGCTAGCTAGCTTTTCAAAGTAAGATACTGGCTCAAGTGTTTCTTCATCGCGGTAAATACCTACAACTGAGATACGCGCACTTGGTACGTGCTCAAGCACGCCATCCATCATGCCAAGACCTGCACGTAAGATAGGCACTACAGTTACCTTTTTACCTTTGATCTGATCGATTTCAACCGGACCATTCCAACCATCAATCGTTACTTTTTCAGTTTCAAAATCAGCCGTTGCTTCATATGTTAGTAGACTGCCTACTTCTGCCGCTAATTCGCGAAAACGCTTTGTGCTAATATCACCTTCGCGCATTAATCCAATTTTATGACGGACTAAAGGGTGCTTAACTTCAACGACTTTCATCTTGTTCTCCTGATTTTCTAACGTATTTTTCACGGTAAATTTTAACGATTCTAGTAGATTTGTTCATATAGGAAAACTTAAAGTTTCAAAAAGGCGGCAAATCGTGACCTCTGTCGCTAAGTTTATTGAAAAACTTAGCTTTCGACGCTAGTCACAAGCTGATAGAATAGCGCCGCATAAAATCCAATAATAATCTCTACCCGTACCCGAGAGGATCTCCGTGAGCACTCCTACTACCCCACTAAGCTATAAAGATGCAGGCGTTGATATTGATGCCGGAAATGCACTAGTTAACAACATCAAGTCAGCAGTAAAACGTACCCGTCGTCCAGAAGTTATGGGCAATCTAGGTGGTTTTGGTGCACTTTGTGAGCTACCAACTAAGTATAAGCATCCAGTACTGGTTTCAGGCACTGATGGTGTTGGCACTAAGTTACGCCTTGCTATCGACTATAAAAAGCACGATAACGTTGGTGTTGATTTAGTTGCAATGTGTTCAAACGATTTAATCGTTGCAGGTGCAGAGCCACTGTTTTTCCTTGACTACTATGCGACAGGCAAACTTGATGTTGAAGTTGCTACTGCAGTAGTAAAAGGCATTGCTGAAGGCTGTGTGCAATCAGGCTGTGCATTAATTGGCGGTGAAACTGCTGAAATGCCAGGCATGTACGAAGGCGAAGACTACGACCTAGCAGGTTTCTGTGTTGGTGTTGTAGAGAAAGAAGACATCATCGACGGCACTAAAGTGCAAGACGGTGATGCACTTATCGCATTAGCTTCAAGCGGTCCTCATTCAAATGGTTTCTCACTTATCCGTAAGGTATTAGAAGTGAGCAAGGCAGACCCTGAGCAAGAACTTGCTGGTAAGCCATTGATCGATCATTTACTAGAACCTACAAAGATTTACGTAAAATCTCTGCTTAAGTTACTTGAACAGCATGATGTTCACGCAATGTCGCATATCACGGGTGGTGGATTCTGGGAAAACATCCCACGCGTCCTACCTGAAGATTGCAAAGCAGTGGTTAACAGCGACTCATGGCAATGGCCTGTCGTATTTAACTGGTTGATGGAAAACGGCAACATTTCACAATTTGAAATGTACCGCACCTTCAACTGCGGTGTTGGTATGGTTGTCGCTTTACCAGCAAACAAAGTCGATTCAGCCTTAACATTGCTAAATGCAGAAGGCGAAAACGCATGGTTAATTGGTAACATTGCCAAGCGTAACGGCGAAGAAGAGCAAGTGGAGATCCTGTAATGCCCCAGAGTTGTCGCGTTTTAGTATTAATTTCAGGTAACGGCAGTAATCTACAAGCCATTATCGACGGTTGCGATGATAACCTTCAAGCCGAAGTTGTTGGCGTAATAAGTAATAAGCCTGACGCCTACGGTTTGATCCGTGCTCACCAAAATGAGATTGATACCAGCTGCGTGATAGCTCATATCGGCGAAACAAGACAAGAGTATGACGCAAGACTATTAAGCGCGATTGAAAAATATCAGCCAGACCTTGTGGTTTTAGCAGGCTTTATGCGGATTCTTAGCGATGAGTTTGTTGAGCGTTTTGAAGGTAAGATGGTAAACATCCATCCTTCTCTCTTGCCTAAATATACAGGCCTACACACACACCAACGCGCAATCGATGCTAAAGATACTGAGCATGGTGCAAGTGTTCACTTTGTTACGCCAGAACTTGATGCCGGCCCGGTTATTTTACAAGCAAAAGTGCCTGTTTATGAAGACGATACTGCTGATACCTTGGCGGAACGAGTACATGAACAAGAACATGCTATTTATCCGCTAGTGGTTAAATGGTTCAGCCAAAACCGCTTAACTATGCAAGATGGCGCAGCTCAATTAGATGGTCAGCGTTTACCAGCTAATGGCTATGCAGCTGATTAGTCAGCGTAATGTTAAAGGGTACCTTAGGGTGCCCTTTTTTATGGCCGTCAGCTTTAAAATAAGACTCAGCTCTCTATCCTATTTATTTTTAAGTAAAAAACCCCAAGTGTTAAATTTCACTCGGGGCTTTTTGCATTAACTAGTACTCAGTGTTAAGCCATTAGTAATTTATACTATATTCCAGCGCCAAACGGCGACCATAACCTGAGAACTGGCTACGATAGGTTTCCCAAATAACTTCTTTATTCATCTGAGAAACTAATGGCTGATAATCTTCATTCAATAGATTATCAATACCAAAGGTGAATCGACCAAAATCCGTGTCAAAAGTCGATACCAGATCAACTAGCGTATAACCGTCATAAGGTGACTCATAAAAGCTATAACCGGCATCACTTTCACGTTCGTGCTTGTCTCTGTCACCCACATAATTTGCCTGTAGGCGCAATGAAGCCATGTCATTAAAGCGATAATCGCCATATATTGACGCTTTAATCGGAGTGATCCGCGTACCATTCATCCAATAATTATCACCCGTTTCACTATTGGTGCGCTTACCTTCAGACATAGACACACTAGTACCAAATTTAATCTCCTGGTTAATTTGGTAATCCAGTGTTGCTTCAAATCCCCAGATCTCTTCATCCGCAACAATCACAGCGGCAACACGCTTATCCGCCTGTGAGTCGACATTATAATCGTAGGCATAACCATCTTTAATGTCTGAATAGAAGAAAGATAAGCTACCTTGTAGACTATCATCACTGTAACGAAGGCCCATCTCATAATAGTTAGTTTGAGTCGCTGGAATATCATCGGCAAACTCAGCAACACTATCCACTGGCATGTCACGTAGCATACGCATATCGGCGTGAGAATAACCTTGGGAGTAACTGGCAAAAATATCGGTACTTGCTGCAATATTATAAACTAGACCTAAGTTCACCAGAGGTTTGTCATACTTAAGCGTATCGCCTTGTTTAGCACTCAGTACACCTCTGCTATAACGCATATAGTCTGGCACTTCGATTTCAAAGTTCTCATAACGTAAACCTAATTGCAGAGTTAACTCATCGGTTACTTGATTCCAATATTGTGCAAATGGGCTTAATTTAGTTTCAGTTAAATCACATACCGAACAAATATATTGAGACTGAGTAATAGGATTACCATCCGCATCGATACCTGTAAGCACGTCACGATCTCGGCCTTGTTCGGTATTATCTTTACCGTATTCGAAGCCATAAGCTAAACGGCTTCTATCATTAATCGTCCATTGCATAGCTGCTTTAAAACCACTGCGGGTAGACACAATCTCAGATGCGGATTCATAACCCACGTTTACTTTACTGTAATAGGCAGACAGGCTTAATTGTTGGCTGAAGAAGTCATCTTGATCGTAAGTTAACTGTACCGTGCTTAATTTAGTCGATGGATTGGGACCAACATAGGGTTGAGTCTTATCAATTTCAATTAGGCCGTTTTCTTCATTGACAGTACGCTTATAGTGCAACTTATTTTCGATATAATAATGATGAGCTAGCATAGCTAAGCGGCTTGATTCAAACTGCTGCTCTAGCTTAAATAACACATCATATTCATCGGCATCCCCCATTCCGCCTTGATTATTCGGTGCGCCGGGTAATTGCTCTCCGTTGGAATCATAAAGATTACCGCGATCTTTACCCGACAAATTAAGTAAGTAACCAAGATCTGAATCAGTAGTGCCAGAAAAGCTCTGCGAAATACTATAACCGGCGTCCGAAAGCTCATCGGCAAATGCTTCAACCCCCACTCGAGTTTGCATTTCAAAGTTCACACTTGGCTTTTTGGTGATCACGTTAATAATTGCGCCAGCTTCGCCATTGCCATACATAGCACTCGCACCTTTAATCACCTCGATACTTTCAATCACATCAACGGAGATTGATTGTAGATCACGGCCACCAGCTCGTAAGGTTGTCGAAATCAGTACACCATCAATCATCACTATCGCTTTTCCACCACGAAAGTTTTGACCAAATGTCGACATAGTTTCTGTACTAGGTGAAAAGCCTGGCACTAAATTGGAGATCATCTCAGACAAATTACGTGCAACCACACGCTGCAGATCTAAATCTTCTTCTGACACAATAAAAACTGAATTAGGGGTATCGCTTAACTTTTGCGCAAATGGCGAGGCAGTAACAATGATATGTTCAATATCATCTGATTGATTAGCGACCTGTTGTTTTTGTTCTGCTGTAACTGATGTGCTGACCAAAGCACTCAATACTGCGGCTCCTACGGTACTTAACTTCACTTGTCTTTCCATAAATAAATGAGAATGAACATTATTTACATTTACTTATAGATCGCAACCGTACAGCAAAATATTTACAAACATTACAATTAACTATTGAAAAGCAATAAGCCTGCTTCACAAAGAATAATCAACTGTAAGTACCTCCATTACCTAGCGTAAAATCAACTCGCTCTACCGGCATGGTCAACTTGCTCTACTAGCACAACTTTATCTCGGCCTTGGGCTTTGGCACGGTAAAGCGCTTTATCTGCACCTTCTAACACTTCCTGCCAACAATCTTTGAGTAACGACGCATTGAGACGTTTACCCACGCCGATAGAAACCGTAAGGTTTAAACTCTGTTTGCCAGCAACAATAGGGGCATCTGCAATTGCTTGGCGTACTCTTTCAAAACGATTTTGAAGCTCAGCTAAGCTGACTGGTGCAGCTGATGTTGGCCAACTTAAGGAAAGAACGAACTCTTCACCGCCCCAACGAACTAACAAATCCTGCTCACGAATATTTTTCTGGATAATACTGCCGACTTGTACAAGCACCTCATCACCGATGTCGTGACCATAGTTATCATTTACCGCTTTAAAATGATCGACATCGATAATGGCTAAACACATTTGTGTACTTTGACCTGCTGACTGCTGCGCTAGGAAATCGAGAAAATAACGACGATTATACAAACCCGTTAACGTGTCGATATTAGATTGCTTATAGAGCTCCAAATTCGAGGATTGCAAGTTTTTATTGTCATTTTCTAGCCAATAACGCTTCTTGATCAATAGCGATATAGAGATGATTGCAACAAGAATAAAGAAACATAAAAACTTCTCTCTTATATCCTGCTCCGCCAGACGTGCTTCATGAGCATCGTTCTCAGCCGTCAATAACGCCACCTCTTGTAAGCGATATTTCTCTTTATAAGTTTCGCTCAGATTAAGTAGCATTTTGCCACGCTTATCAAATAACAGCGCTTTTTCCGCCTCATTTGCTTTACGCTGATATTCAAGCGCTATTTTAAACTCGCCTAATGCCTCATATGCCAAAGCGTAGTTATTAAACATATCAGCATGAGAGGCTTGGGTACCTATTTGTTCATACAGCAGTTTTGTTTTATTTAATGTTTCGAGAGCTGTATCTATCTCATCAAGCTTTATTTGCGCTTTAGCCAACATACGGCTGCAATCAGCTTCAATAACCCGATACGCTAATTCCGAAGAACGAGTAATACACTCACTAGCCTCAGCAGTAGCGTTTTGATACTGCTCCGAAGATAAATAATAATGTAACCAAGCAGTCATCACATTGAATTGAACCCGTAGCTCACCACTCTTATCAGCGCTTTTTTGTGCTGCAATAAGATAAGGTTTACTTTCGTCAACTCGACCAAGCCGCTCTAAAATAAATGCAGCATTATTATTAAACGCACTAATTTGCTCATAGTCGCCTCCATGCTGTTCAACATGAGAAAGTGCATTAGCGTTTGACTCCCAAGCCTTATCCCACTCTTCAATCTCGAGATAAATTAACGACACATTTGATAAAACTTTACTGACATATGGATCTTCAGGATGAGCCATAAAAATATCGAGAGCTTTTAGATAATACTCTAAAGCGAAGTAGTACTGATCTTGGAAGAAATAGAGAGCAGCCTTAGTGTTGTACCCACGAGCAGTTAAATGAACAAAGTTAGCCTTTTTCGATAATGTAATCGAATCCTCTACTAAGGTTAGACCATCCTTATAATGGCCTTCTCGTGCAGCAAAAGTTGCTAGCCACATCTGCGCTTCTGCGATTAACCAATCTTGTTGGTGATATTTGCCTGCTTCTAACAGGTCAACTATAGCCTGCTCTGCTAATTGGGGAGAGCTATTAGATAACTCGATATCGTGCAAAATACGATAATAAGCAAAACTATAAAAAGCAGATGTCTCTATTTGTTGTTGAGAAATAAGCTGATGTAGTCGTTCTCGCTTACGAGCCGCAACAATATTTTTATCATCTAATAGCTGAATAATTTGCTCGCCATTAGGAAAGTCTTGGATGGTATCAAAAGGGGAAAACTCAGCAGTATTTGCAGCATGACAGTTAATTGAAATCACAAGCAAAAAAATGAATGAAATTATCTTATCCATGACAATATCGCTAACTGAGAAGTAAGAGTTGAGTCGTAGACGCTACTAAAGTCACAGCTAACAATGCAGCTAAAACATTCTATTAACGACTGTATCTTATTATTAATAAAGGAGTTAACGACACAATATCTGAAAAATAATTAAGGTCAATACAAATGTTACTATGCGAATATACACATGACTACAATTCAGCCGTATTGTCTTTAAAGAGCAGATAAACCAACCACTTTCTGTTCGATATTTAACTTAATAGCCATTGTTTTTCTGCTCTATTTAGCATTAGATAAAGATTGACTAATCCACCAGCTAAAGTGAGCTAAGAGAGCCTAATGAAAAATATTATTTGCGATATCGATGGTGTCCTGCTGCATAACAATCAGCTTATTCCTGGAAGCGACAAATTTATTCACCGCGTGCTGGAGCAAGGTAATCCTCTCGTTGTACTCACAAACTACCCAGTACAAACCGGAAAGGATCTACAAAACCGCCTCGGCGCAGCCGGGATAAATATTCCCGAAGAGTGCTTTTACACCTCAGCGATGGCGACTGCTGATTTTCTTAAACATCAACACGGCACCAAAGCCTTTGTGATTGGCGAAGGAGCATTAACCCACGAATTATATAAAGCAGGGTTTACCATCACTGATATCAACCCCGACTTCGTGATCGTCGGTGAAACACGTTCCTATAATTGGGACATGATCCATAAAGCAGCCAAGTTTGTTAGTGAAGGGGCACGCTTTATCGCAACGAATCCCGATAGCCATGGCCCAGCTTATAGCCCTGCTTGTGGTGCATTATGCGCCCCGATTGAACGCATTAGTGGAAAAAAGCCATTTTATGTGGGTAAACCAAGTTCATGGATCATTCGCTCGGCGCTAAATCATATTGGTGGCCACTCAGACAATACGGTGATCATTGGCGATAATATGCGAACCGACATACTTGCTGGTTTTCAATCTGGCTTAGAGACGATTTTAGTCACTAGTGGTGTTAGCTCATTAGCTGATATCGAAAAAGAGCCTTTTAGACCGAACCATATCTTTAATTGCGCAGGTGACATCGACGTTGTTTGATAAATATTGCTCTTTAATTTCAAAATATTAAATAGACGCAATATTACGTAACATATTCATCCCCCAGCCCTCTTGCCATAGAGGGTTATTTTCCTCCATCATGAACTTAGTAAAAGCAGAAAGTCTAAAATAACAATAATAGGACCTTAATATGCGGACAATTTTGTCGGCTTGCGCATTAGCAATGTTAAGTGCTTGCAGCCAACACCCAAGCAACATTAGTGACACCACAGATATTAATTTTGACGAAAGTCGCTTCCGACAAGACATCAAAATACTCTCTTCTGACGAATTTGAAGGCCGAGCGCCAACCACCAAAGGCGAAGAACTCACCCTCGCCTATTTAAGTGAAGCGTTTGCTGCAATGGGCCTCGAAAAGCCTAACGGTAAAGACTATTTGCAAGCCGTACCTATGGTGACTTACACACCATCAGAGCAACAACAGATCCAACTAGGTGAGTTAGCCGTTAAATATCGTCAAGACATAGTGCTAAGCAGCCGTCATGATATCGCCAATATTGATATTAATAATGCACCGTTAGTGTTTGTTGGATACGGCATTAATGCCCCAGAATATCAATGGAACGATTACCAAGACCTAGATATGACAGGGAAAATAGCGGTGATCTTAGTCAACGATCCTGGCTTTGCTCTGCCCGACTCAGGTAAGTTTAACGGCAAAGCAATGACTTATTACGGCCGCTGGAGCTACAAGTTTGAAGAAGCAAGTCGCCAAGGTGCATTAGGCGCGATTATTATTCACGATACTAAGCCTGCTTCTTACCCTTGGTCTGTTGTTGAAAACAGCTGGACTGGTGCTCAACAAGATTTAGCCAACACAGAGCAACAATCTAAGCGTGTTAAAGTTGAAGGTTGGATGACTTACAGCACTGCTGAGCAGCTATTTACTAAAGCAGGTCTATCTTTATCAACCGTTGTAGATCGCGCCGCCGCAAGCCCAATTAGTCTTGCATTAAATCAAAACGCGTCAATTGCATTTGCAAATAAAGCCCAGTATAGCAATAGCTATAATGTTGTCGCGACTCTACCTGGCAGTACCCGCCCTAATGAGCAACTGCTATTTACCGCGCACTGGGACCACATTGGCATAGACCCCAATAAACAAGGTGATCAAATTTATAATGGCGCACTCGATAACGCCTCTGGCACCGCAGGCATTTTAGAAATTGCACGCCAATTTGCCGACCAAGCAAATAAGGGCAAGCCACTTGCTCGCTCACTCACCTTTATCGCCACAACCGGTGAGGAACAAGGTTTACTTGGCTCACGCTATTATGCGGCAGATCCAATTTACCCGCTAGATAAAACAGTCGCGGTGTTTAACCTTGATAGCACTAACGTCTATGGCCGCACCTTAGACTACACCATTATTGGTAAAGGTAAATCTGAGCTTGAAAACTACCTTATTGACGCGCTAAAAAGCCAAAACCGTACAGCAAAAAGTGAAAAGTATCCCGAAGCTGGCGGCTTTTTCCGCTCAGATCATTTCAGCTTTGCCAAAAAAGGCGTACCCGCAGTGTTTGCTGGCGGTGGCAGTGATCCTGTAGATGAAGCAACAGCCCAATATAAAGCAGCAATGCAGATTAAAATGAAAGGTTGCTACCATAATGTGTGTGATGAATATCGTGAAGACTGGGATCTTTCTGGCGCGCTAGAAGATCTCGCCATTTTTTATCAAGCAGCTGCTACACTTGGTAATAACAACGATTGGCCTGGATATTATAAAGGCACCGAATTTAACGCATTGCGTCCAGCTAAGGATGATGCGACACAATAAAACGCCATTATCATGTTTCCAACTAGCCGGCTTGCTACCCACTTGTCGGCTTTTTTTTGGCTTTAATTCAGCCTTTAACTCAGCCTATCTGTTAACCATTTATCAATTTTCGTTGCCAACTTACTCTCGCGCAAGCTTTTGCAATAACGCGTAAATGTCCATACTTTATGCCGTATTACTTGCAATAGCTCACCGATTAATCTCTTAAAATAGGCTTTTTCAGCTAAAAACTGAAAAAAGTGATTATTCGCATCTCGTTATAGATTATCCAGTCATTCCGCCCTATTCGATAGCGTCACGAAACATTCCCCAGTAAAACAGCTAAAAAATTATTTAATCATCATTTAAAAAAATAATTAGATAAACAAAATACTGGTAAAACAACCAAAATACAGATAAATCATCATAAACCGATTTGTATTGTTAAATATTCAATGGCACAGTAATAGGCAATTAAAGATTAAAACAGAATTATTTTGGAGTGACCTATGTGTTCAATTTTTGCAATTTTAGATATCCAGTCAGATGCAACGCCACTGCGTCAAGTCGCTCTTGAAATGTCTAAACTGCTGCGTCATCGTGGCCCAGATTGGTCAGGTATTTACAGCAGTGATAAAGCGATATTAGCCCACGAGCGCTTAGCTATTGTTGATATTGAACACGGTGCTCAGCCACTGCTAAGCGAAGATGGTTCAATCGTATTAGCTGTTAACGGTGAGATCTACAACCATAAAGAGTTAAAAGCAGAGCTAGGTGAAAAGTACAGCTACCAAACTAACTCGGATTGTGAAGTCATTTTGGCGCTATACCAAGAATACGGCACCGAGTTTCTTGATAAGCTTAACGGCATTTTCGCATTCGTACTTTACGATAAAGCCAAAGATGCTTATTTAGTTGGCCGAGATCACATGGGTATTATCCCGCTATACACTGGTCGTGACGCAGAAGGCAACTTCTATGTCGCGTCAGAAATGAAAGCACTAATGCCAGTTTGTAAAACCGTTGAAACCTTTACTCCTGGTCATTACCTTTCAAGTGAACAAGGTGAGCTCACTCATTACTATCAACGTGATTGGCGCGAGTTTGCTGCAGTGCAAGATAACCCAGCAAGTGCTGAAGATGTGCGTGACGCATTAGAAGCTGCGGTAAAACGCCAATTAATGTCTGATGTACCTTATGGCGTGCTTTTGTCAGGCGGCCTTGACTCATCTGTTATCTCAGCGATCACGCAAACATTTGCTAAACGCCGTATAGAAGATGATGGTGAAAGCAATGCATGGTGGCCGCAGCTGCATTCATTTGCGGTGGGACTTGAAGGCGCACCGGACCTAATTGCCGCCCAAAAAGTAGCCGATGCAATTGGCACAATTCATCATGAAATAACCTTTACCTTCCAAGATGGTATTGATGCGATTAAAGATGTGATTTATCACTTAGAAACATACGATGTCACCACCATTCGTGCAGCAACACCTATGTACTTAATGGCGAGAAAAATCAAAGCTATGGGCATTAAAATGGTGTTGTCGGGCGAAGGAGCCGATGAGCTATTTGGCGGTTACTTATACTTCCACAAAGCGCCAAACGCACAAGCATTCCATGAGGAACTTGTACGTAAGTTAGATAAGCTGCATTTATTTGACTGCCTACGCGCCAACAAAGCCATGGCGGCTTGGGGACTGGAAGCACGCGTGCCATTTTTAGACAAAGAGTTTATGGATGTAGCCATGCGCACTAACCCAGAAGCGAAAATGTCGAAGAACGGTAAGATTGAAAAACACATTTTACGTGAAGCATTTGAGCATAAATTGCCAAAAGAAGTGGCATGGCGTCAAAAAGAGCAGTTTAGCGATGGTGTAGGTTATTCTTGGATTGACGGTCTAAAAGATCATGCAGCCGAACAGGTAGACGATTTAAAACTGGCAAATGCTAAATTTAGATTCCCATACAACACACCTGAAACCAAAGAAGCTTACTTTTACCGTACCTTCTTTGAAGAATTGTTCCCGCTACCAAGTGCAGCAGAAACAGTGCCAGGTGGTAAGTCAGTAGCCTGCTCAACACCAGAGGCATTAGCATGGGATGAGAGCTTACAAGGGATCATCGACCCGTCAGGCCGTGCAGTGCAGTCAGTACACGACAGCGCATACTAACGCCTCAGAAAGTGCTTTAAGCACAAGTACGACTAAGTAAAAGACCCACCTTCTGAAGAAGGTGGCTTTGCTAGCCCTTATGAAACGAACTCCCTAAAGGGGAGCTTTCCTAGAGTGCGTTAACAAGACGCCGTAAATATGTCCCTATAGGCTCTACTAAATCATCCCTGATTTAGAAGCTTGTACCGCACTATTAGCAAAGCTCACGTATCACTTGAGTTAATCAGCTATGTTTAAATGAACTTATAAGCCGTGTATCGCATCGATGCTAAGCTCGCCTCCATGGACCCTTTTCTTTCAAAAATGTCGAGGTGCTTATAAGTCGTTAAACATTACCTTACTCCGCAATGCTATTAAACGTACTTCAGGCAAAGTCTAATTGATAATAACGGCCGCTACTGAAGTAGGCGGTTTAGGGCTAAAACCAAAAAGCCACTCTCCTGAGTGGCTTTTGTATATGTGAAACTAAACGCCAAACTAGTTCAGAACTTTAAAATAGTGTTGCTGTTTAATATCTACAATTTCAATAGTGACACTAGAAACCGTGGCGGTAATTAGTGCGATAGCATCATAGACTCGCTCAAGCAATAACGCTTTTTGCTCATCCGTACGCCCGGGCATTATCGCAATATTTAAATGAATAAAGTGATTGTTTGCGTCTTCAGCAATTTGGTAATAATCACAAGCGTGTGCTCGAGTTTTTATCGCTTTAGGCTCAAACAACTCTGACTCAATTAACCCTCTGTGGCTTGCCGTAACTAACGCTTCAATAGAAAGCAGATCAGCTAATGGTGCCGAATATTCAATGGTGCAATGTGGCATAACTTGCCCTTGTTTTACATAACAGTGAAATGACTAAAATCTCGTGCCAGACTCTTATTCTCGCTACGGAGCAAAAAATGATAATTGCAGTCTAAATCCTTTATTCTGACCAAACAGCGTATTCATTGCCGTTAGGGTCAATAAAATGAAACCTTCGCCCACCGGGGAACGAGAAGATCTGTTGACTGATTCTGCCTCCCGCCTCTAATACCACAGTCTGAGTTTGTTCTAATTGAGCTGAATAGATAACAATCAGTGGACAGCCTTGTGCAGTTGCAAAGCTTTTATCGCTAACAAAAAAACCACCGCTAATACCTACATCAATAAAACAGCTATATTCAGGACCATAATCGACAAATCGCCAATTAAATACATCGTTGAAGAACGCCTTGGTTTTAGCAATATCTTTAACCGGGATCTCAAGGTAGTTAATGCTGTGATGCTGTATTTTATCTTGCTGCATCTATCACTCCAGTGAACACCATTTTGCAAATATGGCTAAACCATAACCCAGCGAGCATTAATCGTACAGCAATTGTAAATATTCCAGCTAGATAACAGCTTTAATGCAATAAAAAAGGGAAGCCTTAGCTTCCCTTTCAATCTCAATCAGTTTTAATCTATCAAGCTTGAATAAGCGCAGCAGCTAAACCGATTAAGCCACCAAATACTCCGCCCCATACAACAAGCCAACCTAAATGTTCGCGGATCATCTCTTGTACAATTTCTTTAACGAGTTGCGGTGTTAGCTCATTAAGTCTCTGAGTAACAATCTCTTCCACTTTAGCGCGCATATCGGCAATCATATTCGGCTGCTCAAGTTCGGCTTTAACCAGTGCATAAAAATCATCACTTTGAGCAATTTCACTTAATGAGCTCTTCATTTTTTCAATAAAAGGCTCACGCAAGGGTGTAATCGCGTCACTGCCACCAAACATCGCTAACATTCCACCAAGTGAAGACTGCTCAACTGTTTTCACTAACGCATCGAAAGCTGGCGATAGATCAATTTTCTCAATCACAGGCTGCAAGTTAAGTTGCTTTTCAACTCCACCTTCACCCGATAGAAATCGATCGATATTTTCTTCGGTAAAAAACTGCTTCATCATCAAGTTGGCAATTGCAGCTTTAAACTCTTCAAAGCGTGAAGGAATAACACCAGAGCCATATAAACCTGGGACCTTTTCAAACAGCATATGGATTGCCAGCCAATTGGTCACAGCACCAGATAGCGCAAACAAGCCAACAGTTAACACGATTGGCAAAGCAAACAAGTAACCAACAGCAACTAAAATAGCTGCGATCAGATTTGTAATAACACTTTTATTCAAGCTAATTCCCCAAAAGCATGATTGAAAACGCGCTATGGTATCAACCAAGAAAGACACTAAGCAATAGTCGATATTCGCTTAAGCCCTGATTCTGTGCGCTAGGCTTAATCATCCTGCTTTATCACCTCTATCAATGGTCAGCAATAGTGACTTTATATTGCTTCTGAAATCTTCAAATAACCTAATCAATACATAAGAATCATTTTGTTTTGCAAACCAGCTGAACAATAAAACGCCTTTTGTAACAAGTATTTTCATTGGTTAACGATTTCGGTCAATTTAGCAAAAAACATTATGATACCGGGCTCATTTACTTGATAATGACGCTAAAATAAGTAGTACGATGATCAACTGTTAACAGAAGTTGTACTTATTATGCTTCTACAACATAAAGATCTAGATACGGCTCGAATAAAATCGGCAAAGGTTTAGTATGTCTTTTCACAAAAAATTACTTCAGCCAATACTTAGTGGCTATCGTCAGCGTCCAAGATATCAGCGCTTCATCATTATTTTTTCCGCGCTCTATTTATGTTTCACTGCCTTTTTGGGGCTATTAGTACCTTATATTGCAGTTAAACAAGCTCCTCAGCAGTTATCAGAGCTTTTACAGCGACCTGTCACTTTACAAGATATAAAGATAAACCCATTCACTCTTGACGTTGCCATAGATAACTTTCAATTGCACGAGACCAATAACCAACCTTTTGTTGGCTTTAAGCAACTGACATTTGAATTACAATTTTGGGACTCTTTGTTTAATAGAGCTTATAGCGTTACCAATGTAACCCTTACTCAGCCTAACGTGAATATTGAGCGGATCAAAGCGCCGCAACCTTTACGCTTTAACTTTTCAGATATTATTGACACCTTAGCCAAACGGCCAACGACTGACGAGAGCGAACCCGATCAGCCACCGTCAGCGCTGCCCCACTTTATTATCAGTAACTTGGCAATTGTTAAAGCTGACTTAAACTTTGAAGATTTGGTTAACGATGCTCAGCTGCATTACCCTGAACTCAATTTGAATGTGAAGTATTTTGACTCAAAACACGCAATTCAAACTGCGCTTAGCCAACAAGTTAACAATCAATCCATTAACTCAGATTTAAACCGCTATTCGGTACATATTGTTGGCCGTCAAGGCGGAGAGATTTCAGCACAAGGCCAAGTGCAATTATCACCGCTAAATGTCATTGGCGATCTGCAGCTTAGCAACATTCAGCTGCCACAATTTTGGTCGTTTATCTCTGAGCAATTTGCCCCAGTTTTAAGCTCTGGACGCTTAACACTTTCAAGTAATTATCAGCTACAAATACAAGATGATAAGCTCGCCGTTAAAACTGATAGTGGCTTATTGCAACTTGATGATATTAATTTTGATTACCAACAAAAATCAGTTATCCATCTCCCCAAAATCGCCCTGCAAGGCATAACCTTTGATCTACAAAAGCAAACCGTTACGGCACAGTCTCTAGATACCAATGGTTTAGTACTAAACACTACACTTGATAAAAACGGTGTTGACCTTGCGAGAATATTTACACCGATTGCAAATAACAGCACTGATGCAAACAAGCAAAAACCAGAAACTATTGAGACCCAAGCAGCTGACACACCTGAGCAACAAGTAGTAGTCAACAATCTAAATAAATCAGCTAAGCCGAGCTGGAATGCTGTGCTACAAAAGGTAAATCTTGAAAATTATCAGCTAAACCTAACAGAGGCATTAGTGACTAAAGGTATGCAGTGGCAAATTGCCGATATTGCACTTACCACGGGAGCTATAAAAGCGAGCTTAGCTGAGCCGATAGACTATCAGCTGTCACTGAACATTAATCAACAAGGTCACGTTAGTTCTAGTGGCAGTATTGATGTCTTAGCGCAAACAGCAAATACACAGCTCTCTGTCACTGATTTTGCTTTAGCGCAGCTACAGCAGTATCTAAGCCCATACATCAATATCGAGCTTAAACAAGGTAAGTTTAATACCCAAGGAGCTCTGCTGCTTAATGCTAAAGCAGAGCAATTAACCTATGCCGGTAATTTGCTCGTTAACGACTTATTAATTAAAGATAAGGCCCAGCAAAAAGAGCTACTAAAATGGCAAGCATTAGACATTAATAGCCTTGAGTTCAACAAACAGGATAATCGTCTTGATATTGACCAAGTAGCGCTAACCCAGCCCTATGGCCGAATTATTATTGCACAAGATAAGAGTACCAATATTGGCGATCTTATCGTTCAAGCTGCACCAGAGAAAACCGAGCAAACTAAACAAGCTCAACCTGAAAAAGCAGTTACAGCAAAAGTATCGACTAAGACAGCTCAAAGTGCAGCCTCAGCTAAACCGTTAGCCCTATCGATTAATCAAATTAGCTTTAAAGATGGTTCAACCTTCTTTGCAGATAACTCATTAACGCCAAACTTTGCCGCCAGTATTGAGCATTTAGATGGCAATATCAGTAAGTTGTCTTCAGATAGCAAACAAACTGCATCGGTTGATATTAAGGGTAAAATCGATCGCTACGCACCTGTTACGCTAAAAGGCGATATCAACCCGCTATTAGCCCAGCCCTACTTAGATTTAGCCCTAAGCTTTAAACATGTAGAACTAACATCTGTAAACCCTTATTCAGGCACCTACGCGGGCTATTACATAGACAAAGGCTTATTGTCGCTAGATCTCAACTACCAGCTTGAAAAAAACCAACTTGTCGGTGACAACCATTTAGTGGTTGACCAATTAAAACTAGGTAAGCCAAGTGATAGCTCGCTAGCAACCACCTTACCCGTAACACTTGCCATTGCACTGCTTCAAGACAGACACGGTGTCATCGATCTAGGACTGCAAGTATCGGGCGACGTTGATGACCCAAGCTTTAGCATTGGCGGTATTATTATGACAGCCTTTACTAATGTAATCACTAAAGCAGTAACGGCGCCATTTACACTGCTAGCCGGATTACTCGGTGATGATGCTGACGAACTAGACAAAATACAATATCTAGCTGGTGATGCCACATTAGCGCCCGAGCAAAAACAAACCTTAGATAAGCTCGCCAAGGGTCTTGCTGATAGACCAATGCTCACTTTAACCGTCGAGGGTGGCGTTAATCTACAAGAGGATAACCAAGCCTTAAGCGAGCAACAACTGCGGGGGAAATTAGCGAAAGCAGCCAATATGACACTTGAGCAACTGCCTGCTGAATTATCGCCAAGTAACTATCCGATCACTGGTCCACTTTCAGATGCCTTAATCAGCCTGTATGAAACAGAGCTTGCAACTCCGGCGCCGCAAGTAAAAGATAAAATAGCTGCTGAGCATCAAGCTGATGCTGCTCTTAGTGAAGAGCAATTATTAAGGCGCTGGCATATTGCACTTTATAATTTCACCTTAGGCGCTCAGCGAATAAGTGAAGATGCACTGGGTAAACTAGCGCAAGCTCGAGCAGTTGCGGTAAAAACCTATCTTATTGAACAGCAAAAAGTTGATCCTAAAAGAGTCTTTTTGCTCGACAGCCGGGTTGAGCTTAACACTAAGGCCAGCCAAGCGTTGCTGACATTAGGCGCAAACTAACAAGTGTGTTGAGCACGAAAATTAGCTCATCCTCAAATAGATTAAAGTAAAGGCATGCTACGGCATGCCTTTTTGTTATTTAAACTCCCACTCTGCCATAAAGTAATGCTTTTTATAATATTAGCGATAAGTTAGATTGTTAAAATAGACAGGAATTCGAATCAATATATTTATGTAAAGGAATGCCATGAATATCGCCCTACTCAGTAATCCAAGCAGTGATAATGCACAAACTGCTATCGCACTATTGCTTGACTCAGTTAAACAGCAAGCTGGCACCAAATTAAACATTGGTTACATCGCGTCAGAGCCTGATCCACAGCGGCAATATTACTCGCAAACTCAAGCTATGTATCAAGCGCATAACGCTGAACTCAATGTTTATCTTGAATTAGAATCAGACTTTTGCGAAAGCAGCCTGAAATCATTATTAAGCTGCGATGTTATTCACCTTTCTGGTGGTGATACTTTTCGGTTTTTAAAAGCACTGAAACAGCAAAAGCTACTGCCTGTGCTGCGTCAATATAGCGTGGATGGCGGTGCAATCATTGGCGTGAGTGCTGGCGCCATGATAATAACCCCATCAATTGCTAGCGCGCCACTTTGCGGTGATAACAATGATTGCCAACTCGATGATTTAACCGCGCTAAATATAGTTGATTTCATGTTTGTCCCCCATGCAACAGACAAACAACTCAAAGACGCACAGCAGCCACATCAGACAAAGCACCAGCACACAATATGCTTTTGTCCCGAGACTCAGCCCTACTTTCGCTATCGGGTCAACTCCAAGTTATTGGCCAGCCAGTATGGCAAAAGTCGTAAAGATGAAAGCAGATCTTTAATCAATACTTTCAACCCTGTAACGCTTGAGTTAAAATCTGCGCGAGAATCAATACATCAGAGGTAGTTAATGTTTATCATTCGTTGGGTATTAGGCCGTATCATTTTGTTTTTAAACTTTGTTTTTGCGCCTAAAAAACTAAAGCGTCCAGCTGAAGAACAACAAAAAATCGATAATGCCACCAGCAATTTGACGATCTACGAATATAAAGCCTGCCCATTTTGCGTAAAGGTTCGTCGTTCTTTACGTCGCCAAGGTTTAAATATCGTTACTCTAGATGCCAAACAAGAGCCCCATAAAAGCACCCTATTAAATGGCGGCGGCAAACTACAAGTCCCATGTATGAAGATTGAAGATAATGGTCAATCGACATGGATGTATGAATCGTCAGAAATCATTAACTATTTAGATAAAAATTTTGCTTAGTTTTTCTAAATACTAAGCTTAGAAGGCAGCGATTACGCTGCCTTTTTCATTTAATCACATTAGCTTTTACATCTCGCATTCGTACTGACTTGGTTACAAATTTCCTCTATCACTTTTTGCCCTGCTTGCTGATAATTATTGGCCAGCAAATAGTCAGCAATTTCAAACATAGAATCAGTACCGCCCGCTGTTTGCGCAACAGCAAAAGCAACAACTAAATTACATTACCAATCTAAAGACGAGCCAGCTCAAATACGCGCAAAGCACCATCGCGCTTAACATCACAAAAATCACCTGTAATTTCAACACCACTAACTCTTTATCTAGTAATTTTTAAGCAGAATCTGATTAGCTTTTAAACATAGGTGATATCCAACCACTTACACCAATAACTTTACAATCGACTTTATTAGTGAATTTCACTAAAAGAGAAAGAAAAAGTAAGATTTACAATCATCACGCACACTCACACCCATTTATTTGAAGAAGATCGGTTAAAAACAGAAATATTCAATTGACAGGTTTGTCTCGTAAATGTTTTTATATAGCCACTGAAACAAACAAGATGAATTTTCAATGACACAGTTTACAACTTTCCAAAACATTAATTGGTGGTGGCACTTCCCAACTTAGCGGGTGGTGTGGAACTGTGTACTCAAAATATTGAGACAAGATTCAACAAGAAAGCCCGCATACTTGCGGGCTTTCTTGTATCTAACTTTTAAATAGCGAGAAACGACAAGCCCAAGGCAGCGGGGAATGACCAATCAAATCTTCTAGTTAAGCCGGTTGGTATAAGATAAAGTGAGATAAAACAATGAATAATGCGTCACCCTACAAGGCAGGAGCATCAAAATGACTACTGAGACTATCGCTAGAGTCGTCACTCAAAAACAGCATTTGGCTTATCACGATGATCCGCTACGCTTATATCAGCATGTGACTCAAGATGCGCCTCATACTATGCTGCTGGAATCTGCTGAAATAGACAGCAAAGACCACTTAAAAAGCATCGTCTTAACTCATGCGGCGATGAAGATCCGTTGTGATGGTTACCAGCTTACGTTCGACGCCTTAACAGATAACGGCCAAGCGCTGCTTTTACCTATAAAATCTTTCTTCGAAAAAGATTTTCCAGCTACAGAAATAAATCAATTTGATACAGCGAACTTAAGCCTTACGTTACAAAAAGATGCTAGCCAGCTTGATGAAGATGCACGTTTGAAATCAACCTCACCACTCGATGGTTTAAGACTGTTAGTGAAGCACATTCGCTGTGATGAAAGCCCTGAGTTTGAAGACCTGTTTTTAGGCGGCGTATTGGCTTATGATCTTATCGATACAGTAGAGCCACTACCAAGCGTACCAGAGGGTGATAACACCTGCCCTGATTACCTGTTTTATCTAGCAGAAACCCTTATTCTTGTTGATCATCAGCAGCAAAGTGCTGAAATTGTCACCCATCAGTTTGTACAACCAGCGCAAAGCCCACTTGATAGTATTAGCGCCTCACTGGCTCAGCGTATGGCTGAGCTTCAACAAGCTTGCCAGTCATTACCGCCTGTAGCAGAGCTCATCAGCATTGATGCCGACACCCAAGTTAATATTTCAGACAGCGACTTTAAAGAAACAGTCAAGGATCTCAAACAGCACATTATTGCTGGCGATATTTTCCAAGTCGTACCATCGCGCAGCTTTAGCCTACCTTGCCCAAACACGTTAGGTGCTTACCGCGCATTAAGACTGACAAATCCTAGTCCTTACATGTTTTACTTTCGCGGTGATGACTTCACCTTATTCGGCGCATCGCCAGAAAGTGCGCTCAAATATGAAGCACAAACCAATCAAGTCGAGATCTACCCAATTGCCGGCACCCGCAAGCGCGGCAAAACTGCCAGCGGTGAAATTGATTTCGATCTCGATAGCCGCAATGAGCTTGAACTGCGCCTTGATAAGAAAGAACTGTCAGAGCACATCATGCTGGTCGATCTTGCCCGTAACGATATCGCTCGCATTAGCCAAAGTGGTACCCGTAAAGTACCAGAGCTATTAAAAGTCGATAGATACAGCCATGTGATGCACCTGGTTAGCCGCGTTACCGGTCAGCTTCGCAACGATTTAGATGCACTACACGCCTACCAAGCTTGCATGAACATGGGCACCTTAACTGGCGCGCCCAAAGTCAGTGCCGCTCAGCTTATTCGCGGCGCGGAAAAGACTCGTCGAGGCAGCTACGGCGGTGCGGTCGGTTACTTAAATGGTTTAGGTGATATGGATACCTGCATTGTTATTCGCTCCGCTTTTGTCAAAGATGGCACAGCCTTTATTCAAGCTGGCGCCGGAGTAGTATTCGATTCAGATCCTCAAGCAGAAGCTGATGAAACTCGCCAAAAGGCACAAGCAGTAATAAGTGCGATTAAAATGGGAGGTGGACTATGAAAATCTATTTACTCGATAACTTCGACTCGTTCACTTACAACCTAGTCGACCAGTTTAGAAGCCTAGGCTATGAAGTGGTGATTTACCGTAACGATGTCGACGCAGACTTTATTGCCAGCAAACTCTTAAACGAAACCGTACCTACAGCATTAGTGCTGTCGCCAGGGCCCGGCGCCCCCCATGAAGCAGGCTCACTAATGGCCTTAATTGAATGTGTCGCCGGTAAAGTGCCTATGCTAGGTATATGCCTTGGCCATCAAGCTTTAGTTGAGCATTATGGCGGTAAAGTTGAGCGTGCAGGCCAAGTGGTACATGGTAAAGCCAGCCCAACATTTCATAACGGTGAGGATATCTTTAACGGCTTACCCTCACCGCTGCCTGTAGCCCGTTATCACAGCTTAGTGGCAACCAAAGTGCCAGAGTGTTTAGAAGTGATTGCGACTACAGAAGAGATGCCAATGGCGATTATTCACCGCCAAGATAAAGCGGTCGGCTTTCAGTTTCATCCCGAGTCAATTTTAACGACTTTAGGAAGCCAACTATTAGTACAAAGCTTAGATTATTTAGCGCACGCATTGAAGCAAAGCGGCCAGCATAACGATAAAGGATAAGATAATGACTCAAACAGAAATCAAACCGACTGCAGCCCTTATCGAAACACTTTATCTGGGTGAAAGTTTAACGCGAGCACAAGCTAAAGCGCTATTTAGCCAAATCATTCAAGGTGAAATGAATGAAGTCACCATGGCGGGTATGCTCGTTGCGATGAAGATGCGCGGTGAAACCATTGATGAAATTTCAGGTGCAGCAGATGCACTGCGCGCAGCAGCTAAAGCCTTCCCGACGCCGAGTGAAGCAACCGTTAAACAAGGTATTGTCGATATTGTTGGTACAGGTGGCGATGGTCACAACACCATTAATATCTCAACCACTGCAGCGTTTGTCGCAGCGGCTGCAGGCGCAAAGGTTGCTAAACACGGCAACCGCAGCGTATCGAGCAAATCCGGTTCATCTGATTTATTAGCGCAATTTGGTATCGATTTAACCATGGCACCAGAAACGGCGCGTGACTGCTTAGATGAGCTAGGTCTGTGCTTCTTGTTTGCGCCTCACTATCACGGCGGCGTGGCTCATGCAGTACCTGTTCGCCAAGCACTAAAAACTCGCACTCTATTTAATGTATTAGGGCCACTGATTAACCCGTCTCGCCCTGACTTTATGTTACTTGGTGTATATAGCCCAGAACTCGTTGCCCCTATTGCTGAGGTCGTAAAAGCCCTTGGTATTAAGCGCGCCATGGTGGTGCACGGTAGCGGCCTTGATGAAGTCGCGCTGCATGGCGACACTTTAGTCAATGAGCTAAAAGATGGCGCTATCATCGAATATACGATTACCCCTGCCATGCTTGGCGTAACAGAAGCAAAACTAACAGATTTAGAAGGCGGCGCACCGGGTGAAAATGCTGCGTACACCCGGGCAATTTTACAAGGTACAGGCCAAAGCGCTCACATGAACGCCGTTGCCATCAATGCAGGCTGCGCGCTTTATGTAGCAGGCGTTTGCGATGATATTAAATCAGGCACAGCGTTAGCACTCGAGACCATTAACAGCGGTAAAGCCTACCAATTATTGACCCAGCTTAGCGACGCTAGCCAAGCCGGTAAAGGAGCTTAATGTGAGCACGGATTTAAGAGATGCACCCGCGGTAAAAGAAAATAACGTACTGACTAAAATTGTCGATACCAAAGCGGCGCATATAGCCTTACTCAAGCAACGCTTTGCTGAAAATGACTTATCGCCAAAAGTGTCTGACAGAAGCTTATTTGATGCCCTTAAAGCGCCCAATGCCGGCTTTATTTTAGAGTGTAAAAAAGCCAGTCCATCAAAAGGGCTTATCCGTGATGTGTTTGATGTCGATGCCATTGCCGATGTTTATAACCACTACGCGGCGGGTATTTCGGTATTAACTGATGAGCAGTTCTTCCAAGGTGATATGGATTATATCCCGCGTGTACGTGCTCGCGTCACTCAGCCAATTTTATGCAAAGACTTTTTCGTTGATGAATACCAAGTAAAATTGGCCGCTCATCAAGGCGCCGATGCAATATTGTTAATGCTTTCTGTACTCGATGATAATCGCTACCAAGCACTAGCCACCGAAGCGGCTAAGTATCAACTCGATATTTTAACTGAGGTCAGTAATGAAGCTGAGCTGACTCGCGCCATTGCGCTTAATGCCAAGATTATTGGGATTAATAATCGTAACCTGCGCGATCTATCGACAGACCTTGCTACCACAGAGGAACTTGCACCGCATATTCCGGCCGACAGAGTGGTGATTAGCGAATCAGGCATTTATAACCAAGCCCAAGTTCGCCGTTTAGCGCCATTAGTGGATGGCTTCTTAGTTGGCAGCTCGTTAATGGCAGAAGATGATTTAGACCTTGCTTGCCGTACATTAACCTTTGGCCACAACAAGATCTGCGGTCTAACTCGCCTTGAAGATATGCAAGCCGCAGCCAAAGCCGGCGCAGTCTACGGCGGCCTTATCTTTGCGAAGAAATCTCCGCGTGCGGTAACGCCAGAGCAAGCACTAGAGTTAGTCACAGAGCTTAACAACAGCGGCACTAAACTCAATTTAGTAGGCGTTTTCGTCAATGAAGCCACCGATGTGATTGCCAAACTCGCAGTTGAATTAAATCTATTTGCCGTGCAACTGCACGGGAAAGAAACCGCCCTCGAAATTGATGCCTTAAAAGCAATCTTAGCCACACACAACAGCCCGACTCAAATATGGAAGGCGGTTGCGGTCAGCGTTGATAATAATGATCCTGTGATAATCCCAGAGGGGACTGACCGCGTAGTGTTTGATAGCAAGTCTGCAGGCCAATTTGGCGGAACAGGCCAAGCTTTTGACTGGCAAACTGTACTACCGAATAAAGAGACGGCATTACTTGCTGGAGGGTTAAGCCCAGACAATGCCCTCGATGCTGCCGCCCAAGGATTTTATGGCTTAGATTTTAACTCAGGCCTTGAGCAAAGCCCTGGCATTAAAGATCCAAGTAAAATTAGCGCAGCGTTTAAGCTTTTGCGTCAGTACTAATCCGAGCCGGACCGTACTGAGCAGAACTGAAGCAAACAGAGCTAAAGTGAGCGCAAACAGAATTATCACCACAGGCAAAGCGCCTGTGGCCAAAAATTGAAAAGAAATAGGACAAGAATATGAGCAAGTTAAACCCATACTTTGGGGAATACGGTGGTATGTACGTACCACAAATCTTAATGCCAGCACTTAAGCAACTTGAAAGCGCTTTTATTGAGGCCCAACAAGATGAAAGCTTTCAACAGGAATTTACCGAGCTATTAAAGAACTATGCTGGTCGTCCAACGGCGTTGACTTTAACCCGTAATTTAAGCCCTAACCCACTGGCTAAAATTTACCTAAAGCGTGAAGACTTGCTACACGGCGGCGCTCACAAGACTAACCAGGTGCTAGGTCAGGCATTACTCGCCAAGCGTATGGGTAAAAAAGAGATCATTGCAGAAACTGGTGCAGGTCAACATGGCGTTGCAACTGCCCTTGCCTGTGCATTACTTGGACTTAAATGTAAAGTGTACATGGGCGCAAAAGATGTTGAGCGTCAATCACCTAACGTATTTAGAATGAAACTCATGGGTGCTGAGGTTATTCCGGTCACTTCAGGTTCATCCACCCTAAAAGATGCCTGTAACGAAGCCATGCGTGACTGGTCTGGTAGCTATGATAAAGCCCACTACCTACTTGGTACGGCTGCGGGCCCACACCCGTTCCCAACGATTGTGCGTGAGTTCCAACGTATGATTGGTGAAGAAACCAAGGCGCAAATTCTTGAGCGTGAAGGTCGTCTTCCTGATGCGGTTATCGCTTGCGTGGGCGGTGGCTCTAACGCCATTGGTATGTTTGCCGACTTTATCGATGATGAAGAAGTGGCATTGATTGGTGTAGAACCTGCGGGTAAAGGTATTGATACCCCAATGCACGGCGCGCCACTAAAGCATGGTAAAACCGGTATTTTCTTTGGTATGAAAGCGCCGCTAATGCAAGATGTTGAAGGGCAAATCGAAGAGTCTTACTCAGTGTCAGCCGGTCTTGATTTCCCATCGGTTGGGCCGCAGCACGCGCACCTTGCCGCAACAGGCCGCGCGACTTACGAGTCAGCCACTGATGATGAAGCATTAGAAGCGTTCCAGCTGCTGGCACGCTGTGAGGGGATTATTCCAGCGCTTGAGTCTGCTCACGCTTTAGCTTACGCAGTAAAACTTGCAAAAGAGGCAACCAAAGAAACCCTATTAGTGGTTAACCTGTCGGGCCGCGGCGACAAAGATATCTTCACGGTTGCGGACATTCTTGAGCAACAAGAAGTTGAGCAACAAGAAGCTGAGCAACAAACTAACAAGCAAAACAACTAGGAGAGTGGCAATGAGTCAACGTTACCAGGCAGCCTTTGCCGCCCTAAATGAAAAAAACCAAGGCGCATTTGTGCCATTCGTGACCTTAGGTGATCCGTCACCAGAATTATCACTAAAAATCATCGACACCTTAGTCGAAAACGGTGCCGATGCCCTAGAGCTAGGCTTTCCATTTTCAGACCCTCTAGCCGATGGCCCTGTTATTCAAGGCGCTAATTTACGCTCTTTGGCCGCTGGTACCACACCAAGTCAGTGTTTTGAAATGCTAGCGAGCATTCGTGCTAAGTACCCTGACTTGCCGATTGGCCTATTACTGTACGCTAATCTGGTGTTCGCGAATGGTGTTGATGCATTTTACGCAAAATGCCAAGCCGCCGGTGTCGACTCGGTATTGATTGCCGATGTGCCAGTGGAAGAAGCCGCGCCGTTTATCGAGTCAGCTAAAGCCCATGGTGTATGCCCTATCTTTATCGCACCGCCAAATGCCGACAGCGATACCTTAAAGTTAGTTAGCGAAAAAGGCGAAGGCTACACCTACTTGTTATCACGCGCAGGGGTAACTGGTACAGAGTCAAAAGCGGGTATGCCAATTGGTGATATTCTCAATCGCCTAAAAGAGTTTAATGGTGCGCCGCCGCTGCTCGGTTTTGGTATTGCAGAGCCTAGCCAGGTTAAAGCGGCTATTGATGCAGGCGCTGCAGGTGCTATTTCAGGTTCTGCGGTAGTAAAAATCATTGAAGCCAATAAAGACAACGAGTCTGCGCTTTTAGGCGCGCTTGCTGAATTTACCCGTAATATGAAAGCGGCTACTGCTCGCTAGTTAATAGCCGAACGACAGATACAAAAATAGCGCCTTAATGGCGCTATTTTTATTGGTGAGTTCGATTCTGTAACCGATTAATTCAGCACTGAATTACTTTTACATCTCACTGTTATTTCAACATATCATTGACACGAATAACCTGAGCGCGGTAACCCGTCGCAAACATATCGTGGCTGTCGATATTGATGCGAACAGCAGGCTTAGTTTCGCCATATCTGTGCTCAACTAAGATAGATTGCACCTTACCCGTAGTGTCATCCATCTTTAAGTTACCGTAACCGCCACCTAAGCCGAATAGGCCGGCAGAAGCGAAGTAGCTCATCATACTGTCTTTATCCGCTTGGTATTTAACAATAGACGTCACAGGTGAGTAGCCTTCATAGCCCAATTCGTCCTTACCGTATTCCCAAACTTGCTGCACAGTCATATTTTGCTCATCGATTTTATACTCAACTGAACGAGAGTACTTTTCGTTGGCAAACATCGGCTGACCTAAGTCACGACCATCGCCGTTATCAAACACAGTCAAGGTCCCCTTTTCAGGCACTAAATACGCTGTGTGTGATGTCCAGCTAAAGTCAAAATCTTTATCCTGACATGCGCCTTTCTCGTTACACCAAATTGGTTCACCGTCAGCCGTGATAGGCTTAAGTAGCTTGTCTTGGAACTTGTCGCTCCAGCCCTTGCTGGCACTTAAAATCCATTTCACTTGCTTGTCGCGGCCAATCTTAAACACAGCAGACTGATGACGCGAACTCAAAATAATGCTGTCATCTGTTGGATCATATTCAATCGAGTTAACATGCGCCCAGTTACGACCCGTAGCAACGCCATGAATATCGCCATACGGTGCTTTCGCTAAATCTTCTTCTGTAGTTTGGTGGCCAGCATCGTCAAGGTTAATGTTCAAACACACTGCGCCCGCATCGAGCGATAATAACGCGGCGTCACGCATAGGATCTAGGATGGTGTTTAAGTCCCAGTAATCAACTAACTTACCAGTGTTATCCACTTCAATAATCTGATCGCGCACGGTATTCACCAAGCGGCCATCAGCGGTGCGGTAATCTTTAGCCGCTGCGCGAATAAATACGTTACCGTTAGCGCCTTCAATGCCCTCATGGGAGGCATCAATAAAGTTACCCGGCAGATTATGCTCAGAGATCATTCGCCCCATGATCGACATTTTCTTCCAGCCTTGGCCCTGTACCCAAACCATGTTGCCATCTTTAGTGACGTTCATGCCCATAGCGTAACCTGCATTGTCATAGGTTTTAGCATCATGAGTGGTATAAGGATTCATATACCAGCGAATATCACCCGCGGTATCGATAATGAAAAACCCAGGCTTACCGTCCCAAGAAAAGGCGCCTGGTGCATCGGAGTTATTGTGCATCAGTGGCGCAGCTTTACCGTCAGCATTAGTCCAGTTAACAAAGTACAATCTGTCTTTAAAGTCAGCATCAACGTGCTCAACCTCAACAATTGGTGCTTTCGCCCACTGGCTTTCAGAAAAGCCCATGTCGATATCTGGTGTCAGCATTTGATAATCGTGCGACTTACGCTCTCCGTTCTCGGTCCACTTCACGGTAAACTTATTCATAAATGCTGGATACAGGCCAAAAATTGGCACGCCGCCTTCATCCATCACCCGCATATCATCAACCTGATAAGTCAGGCTTACACCATCTGCATCATTAGCATGCACAGTGACTTCTACGCCCGAAATAGTATGACCCGCTAAAGTAACTAGAGCGGTAAGTGGTGCATTTTCATAAGGGTTATGAATGATATAACCTAAAGGAGCCCCTGCTACAGGTTTAGGTTTCATGCCATCGATAGAAGCAAAGGTTTGTGCTGAGCACAAACTTAAAGACAAGGCTAACGCCGAAAGAAGCAAAGCTGGTTTAGACATTGAAAATTAACTCAACAGTACGGAAACTGAGGCGGATTATAATCCGCAAAGTCGATAAAAAATGTCAGAGAATTAACATTCTAGTGAGTATATTTTGAGTTTGATTAGCAGATCACGCTTTATCGATTTTATGCCTACTTATTGCAACTTTATATCTTCATGCTGGTCAGATGCCTATTTGGTAGTATCTGTGATCCGTACAAATCTATTGCTGATATCTATAGGCAGCAAACTACTGCGCAATCAAAACATAGAAAACTTAAATTAAAGATACATAAGAGATAACTAAAGATGTGTCATCGTTCCGTGGTAGCTACAGGTGCTAAGCTTACTTTCTTAGCTTAGCACCTTCAATTTTAGCCAACAATTTTACGCCTTTAGCTAGCCCTTTACGGATACTGTAATCTAGAGCTTACCTTCAAACTGAACTCCATGCTTTTTAACATACCAAATCGCTAATGGGATCTCGATTAATACGTAAATAAATAGCGTAAACCAAAACCAGTTAGTGCTAAACAGTATCGCGTTAAACACATAACCTGTACCCCAAAACTTACTCCCCACCAAGACAAATACAAACAGTGAACAAGCAATATCGCAAAGCGAAATTTTATTAATATTACTACCTGCAATTTTAGGATAAATAGACAGATATCCCATAGTTAGTACCGCAGCCACTAGACCTACAATATAAAGTTCCGCCACAAAATTTATCTCTAACAATTCAGTAGTTGAATGTTAACTCAAAGTACCTGTACCAGCCAATGTTTAAGGCGTTATGAAAGTAATAGGCATGGCGGTATAAAGTTCAATAATATCGGCTTTACTACCCCGTTTGTATAAGTAGCGATAGATAACCACAAAAACTCAAGGTGAATATATCCATATAAAAAGTAGATGTTTAATTAATTTATAGGTAATAACACTAAATTTTATTATTTGCATTATTGACCTGAGTAGATTAACCGCCGAAAACCTTCACTTCTATATTTGCGAGACGCCGACCCAACAACACAGTAATGAGTGCTATATGGGATATAACTCTATTAATAACTTAATCCCAAATATATAACTCTATGAACGCCAAGTTCTTGGTTTTGTTAATCCACTCACGACTACTATTTATTAGATGCAAAGTTATTAGCCTTAACCTCCAAACGAATAAATGAACGTTCTCGACCATTCATTCTTTGCTCTAGCGTTACAATACTATCATTATGATTTACGCCAACCCAAAGCATACCAACACACTCACCTTGAAATATACATTGATAGCTTGATAGTTCACTTTCTCTGAACTCTTTTGTTTGATAACCATCATTGATTAATAGGCCTTGCAACTCAACGTAGTCATCTTGAAAGCTATCGCCAAAGGCAGAGTATTCAAAGCTAGTCATCGATATTTTTACTAAACCGCTATCAGGCTGTTGAACCAGCTCATACTGTTTAGCTATAAGTAAATGCTCAGGGAGACTATTAGTCACAACTTTATAGTACTCGTCCCTCTTTGTTAGTTCGCCATATTTATCAATATTCTCTCCCCAGTCCACTCCAAATAAAGCGGCTGAACTATGAAAAGAAAATAAGACTAAAACTAGAGTAAATATTCTCATTAAAGATCCCAATAACATATATTTGAAAATCTATTATCCAACCCATTAGGTTTAGATAACGCTAAAATACAATAGGAATAAATTTAAGGAAAACACCCAGGTTTAAACATTGAATACAATATAAAAAGCCTTGAGGTTCGATGACGGAAGACTCAGTTCAAAACTTACATAGGATAAATAAGAATTCCATTCTATTACATTCCTTTTTATGTCGTAGCAATTTGATATAAAAGCACGATATAACTGATATTATTCTAACACTTTCAACATTGCGGACTATTCAATTATCTTTTATCTAATACTAAATGATTATGTCGATTACATTTCGACGTCATTAATTTAAGGTGTTAAAACCAAACAACGACACTTGATTTGCGCACTATAAAACATGCAGACACAAAATGATACAGATGTATAAGACATGAACTATCACAGCGATAAAATCTAAATTCGATAATTGAAACAACCAGGATAAGTTAATCTAAATCTCTCATTAACTTTAGTAAGTCCTAATGATTTTGCTAGCAAAGTTAATAAAGCACAATCTGATGACTGTGCTTTTTCATGCAAAACGACTTATCAATACTATTTAGAAACGGCCAACAATACCTAAACCTAAGCCCACGCCATCGTAGTCAGAGTCCAAAACTTTCGACACATTAAAATTAGCTGAAATGCCATCGGTAATGCGTAACCAATATGCTGTACGCACATCAAATGCGTCATCATTGTCGCTATTGACGTAACCGACTCCAACAGACCATGCATTACTGATATACCAATCTGCACCGACACTGAACACATCATCAAAATCGTTATGTGCCCATTGAGCATTAAGATCAATACCCGCTGTAGATTGCAACGCTAAATAGCTACGAAGCTTTAAACCATAGGTTTCCACAAAATTATCGTCGCCATCTTGATAAAACGCAGAAACAGAGGAAGTGTCGTTGAAGTAATAACCGACTTCAGCTCCGTAAGTTTTGAAGTCGTAAAACCCAACATCAACCTTTTGATAGTTAGCACCAACGAACCAATTTGAATCGAATACAAATACGCCATCAACGCCATAGCTGTTGCTATCTGTTGGATCGAAGTTTTGGTAACTTGCCCCCACATTTGATTCTTGTGCTAAAACCCCATTAAGCGCATAAGGTGTTTTTCCTTGCTCAACACTTTTAAAGTAATAGCGGTAATTTGCGTTCCACAAACCATCACCCACTTCTTCTGAGTTAGTGGTGTAACTTAAGCTTGCTTCATGTTGATAATTTTTATCTTGAACTGCGACAGCACTTGTGCTTGAAAGACCTAACAAAATAGCGATAGCAGTAGTCGATTTTCTCATCAATTTATTCCCTTATATTGTAAGTAATGCTAAGAGATAAAGATGCGCAGATATAATGATAAGCGTAAACTCAACCATCCTTGATATAGTTCAGTGATTAATAGCGATAAACACTGCTGCTCTCCTAGCGCGGCAAACAATAATCTAAACAGATAAAAAATGAAACACTAAACCATCAAAAAACAATTAAAACCAACAAATAATGTCAAAATTTAACACACGAAAAACCATAACAGATCAACTTACTAACAACTCACATGTTTACCCTGTAATTAAGTCTTTAGGTTAGAAAGTAAATTTGCTAATTATCAACCCCTTTAAAAATCGCCTCTCGGTGTCTACAAGGTTTTAAGGTATGGCTTAAATCCCCTCTTAGACGGGTAAGATCTATCGCATTTCCGAGCATCATTTAAAACTAAGCCTAATGCCCCAAGGACAACCACGGAAATCTCTAGCAAATAAATCAGCCTGTAAGTGCTTAAAATAAAAAAACGCAGCCATTAGGCTGCGTTTATTAACTTCATAATTAAAAGTAACTGGTCACAAATATCATCTTGCCCCTACTCTAGCCACTCTAGATTGAAAACCATCTAAGTAAGCGCTAATCACCAAAGTCATCTAATAAGATGTTTTCAGGCTCAACACCTAGGCTTTCTAGCATGGCGATAACGGATGAGTTCATGCTCGTGGGTGTAGGGCCACACATAACTTTGGCCCTAGTTTAGCCCACTCTCGGGTGATAGGTGTTAGTCACCAAAGTCATCTAACAGAATATTCTCTGGCTCAACACCTAGGCTTTCTAGCATGGCGATAACGGATGAGTTCATAATTGGAGGTCCACACATGTAGAACTCACAATCTTCTGGCGCTTTATGATTTTTAAGGTAGTTCTCATAAAGTACGTTATGGATAAAGCCTGTGTAACCATCCCAGTTATCTTCTGGTAACGGATCAGACAATGCCACATGCCAAACAAAATTATCATTTTCAGCCGCTAGCGTATCAAAGTCTTCTTGATAAAATACTTCGCGAGTTGAACGCGCGCCGTACCAGAAGCTCATCTTACGTTTGGTTTTTACCCCTTTAAGCTGATTAAAGATATGTGAACGCATTGGCGCCATGCCCGCACCGCCACCAATAAACACCATTTCAGCGTCTGTTTCTTTAACAAAGAACTCACCAAATGGGCCAGAGATAGTGACTTTATCACCCGCTTTTAGGTTGAAGATGTACGATGACATCTTACCAGGGGCAATATTGTCGCTTGGCGGCGTAGCAATACGCACGTTCAGCATAATGCGGCCTTTCTCATCAGGATAGTTAGCCATTGAATATGCACGTAGCACGTCTTCGTCAACTTTTGACACTAACTTGAATAGGTCGTACTTTTCCCAATCGTCACGGTACTCAGCAGGAATATCAAAATCTGCATATTTGACTTCGTGAGCAGGCGCTTCAATCTGAATATAACCACCAGCTTTAAACAGTACGTCTTCACCTTCAGGTAATTTAAGCAGTAACTCTTTAATAAAGGTTGCCTGGTTATTGTTAGAAATAACCTCACACTGCCACTTCTTAACGCCGAAGATCTCTTCTTCAACTTCAAGTTCCATATCGGTTTTCACCGAAACCTGACACGCTAAGCGACAACCTTCTTTGGCTTCTTTCTTATTAATATGGTCACGCTCTGTGGCTAAAATCTCGCCACCGCCAGATTTAACTTTAACGCGGCATTGACCACATGTACCACCGCCACCACAAGCCGATGGGATAAAGATATTTTTACCTGCTAGTGCACCTAAAAGCTTATCACCCGCTTGGGTTGAAATACTTTTTTCTGGGTCATCGTTAATGCGGATATTCACGTCACCGGTTGACACCAGTTTGCTCTTGGCGAATAAAATCACCATAACCAATATACTCACAACAAACGTGAACATACCGATACCAATTGCCATTTCCATCGAATCTACCTTTTGTTTAATTCGTTTTCATTAAGGTTAAAAAACTAAATAGCCTTAAATAGAAATACCGGAGAAAGCCATAAAGCCCAATGCCATCAAGCCCGTGGTAATAAATACAATACCAATGCCTTGCAAGCCTTCAGGAATAGCGTGAAACTTCATGCGCTCACGTAGACCCGCTAACATCACAATCGCCATTGCCCAGCCAAAGCCAGAGCCCATAGCAAATACCGCTGACTCAGCAAGGTTGTAATCGCGGTTAGCCATGAAGATTACCCCCGCAAAAATCGCACAGTTAACCGTTAGCAGTGGTAAGAAAATACCTAATGAGTCATACAGTGCTGGAATGTATTTATCTAAAAACATTTCCAAGATCTGTACTAATGCTGCAATCACACCAATAAAGGTAATTAACTGTAGGTAGCTTAAATCCAACGCTGGGTAACCCGCCCACGCAAGCGCGCCAGGTGCGAGGATATTGGCGTAAATCAATTGGTTAAGCGGTACAGCTAAGGTCATTACCACAATAACCGCAATACCTAGACCAAAAGAGGTTGATACCTTTTTCGACACAGCCAAGAAGGTACACATGCCCATAAAGAACGACAGCGCCATGTTGTCGATAAACGCGGCTTGTATAAACAGATTAATATAATGTTCCATATCAGCCCTTAGCCTCGCTTACGTTGAATGACGTTAATTGACCAGATCATTAGGCCAATTAAGAAGAAAGCACTTGGTGGTAACTTGAACATTTCGTTAGCTAGATACCAGCCGCCATTCTCAACAGTTTGTAAAATCTCATGACCAAACAATGTACCACTACCGAGTAATTCACGCACAAACGCTACACCCAGCAGGATCACGCCATAGCCCATGGCATTACCCACCGCATCAACAACTGCTAAATGCGGCGGGTTTTTCATGGCAAACGCTTCAGCGCGGCCCATGATGATGCAGTTAGTGATGATCAAACCAACGAATACAGATAGCTGACGCGATAATTCATAGGCTACGTCTTGTAGCACCATATCAACCACAATCACCAGTGATGCAATCACTGTCATTTGCGCGATAATACGTACGCTATTTGGAATAAGAGAACGTATGCTTGAGATAATCAGGTTTGAAAATACCAGTACGAAAGTCACAGCAAGGGTCATCACTAATGCAGTTTGCATTGAGTTACTTACCGCTAACGCCGAACAAACACCCAACACCTGCATTGCTACTGGGTTATTAGCAAAAATTGGCCCTGTTAGCATTTCACGAGTCGAAATAGATTGAGTACTCATCCGTTATACCTCCGACGCTTTTAATTTTTTGAAGAAAGCTTCGAAACCGTCGCTACCAAACCAGAACTGAATTGAACGCTGTACGCCACGTCCGGTCATGGTTGCGCCGCTCACAGCATCAATCCCGTGAATGTCGCCATCTTTAGCACCACCTTTAACTACTTTGAACGACACTTTGCCTTTGTCGTCAAAGATCTGCTTGTTATGCCATTGATCTGTCCACTCGGTATCATTGAGGAAATCACCAATACCAGGAGTTTCTCCGTGTTCATAAAACACAACATTTTCAATAGTGTTCAAGTCAGGTTTTAGCGCTACAAAGCCGTAAACCATTGACCATAAGCCTTTACCGTAAATCGGTAACACCACGCTTGTAAGCTCACCGTTGTCGTTAAAGACTTTAAACACGCGTACTTGATTTGCACGGGTTTTGATCTTGGCTTTATCTTGCTTTTTCTCAAGCTTGATTGAGGTTTCAGGATTAATTGACGCCATTCGTGGATCAAAATCCATCACGTTTTCAGCACTGGTATCAACATCACCGCTATCGAGTGACACCAATAATGGCTTAACGTCTTTTTTGAATAACGCTCTAAAGTCTTGACCACTTAAATCAACATCAGCAGCAATTAACACATTACGCATTAATTCATCGCGCTTTTTAACTAGCTTGCGCTCTTTTAGTACTTCGGCAGTACCAGTGATCATAAATGAGCACAGTAAGCATAGGGTCACAGTGAAAATCATTGTGCCCACAAAAGAATCTTTCTTAATTGCCATGGCGTTTTAATCTCCGCTTGATGTTTGCTTTCGCCACTAGGTAATCGAAAATAGGAGCCCATAAGTTGGCGAATAAAATCGCCAGCATGATGCCTTCTGGCATTTTCGGATTAACAACACGGATAAGTACGGTCATAAAACCAATCAGTAAACCGTAAGCTATCTTACCTTTACGGGTATAAGATGTAGTTACCGGATCGGTTGCCATAAACATCATAGCTATGGCAAAACCGCCAGTAACTAAGTGCCACGTCCAAGGCATTGCAAACATATCGTTTTTGCTTGAACCAATGACATTGAACAGTGTCGCAGTAATGATCATGCCAAACAATACGCCAGCAACAATGCGCCAATCAGCTAAACGAGTCAGGATTAAGAAGCCGCCACCAAGCAATAAAGCAAGCGTGCTGGTTTCACCAATCGCGCCCACAGTAAAACCGAAGAAAGCATTCCACCAATTAGGGTCACTAAACGCGTTATACCAAGCGTAATCAGCAAAACTCATTTTGCCTGCGGCTGTTTGCATTAAAGTGGTTGCGCCAGAAAAACCATCAACCGCAACTAACTGACTTACCGCTGTAACTTGTGACGGGTAAGCAAAATAGATAAAAGCTAAGCCGGCTAATGCTGGATTTAAGAAGTTGTAGCCCATGCCACCAAACACTTCTTTCGCCATGATCACGCCAAAGGTTATACCCATAGCAACCAGCCATAATGGCGTTGATACTGGTAAAATCAAGGTGAACAATAAAGCAGTAACAAAGAAGCCTTCATGCAGCTCTTGGCCGCGCACTTTGGCAAATACCATTTCCCAAAACAGGCTCACCACTAACGCAGTTAGGTAGATAGGTGCGTAAAAGCTCAAGCCATAAGCAAATAAACCAACAATACCGGTTTGCTCGCTGAGGCCACCAAAGACGAAGTTAAAAATCGCTAGTTGCCAAACATCTGCCGTTGCTAAACCTGAGGCCATAGCAATTTGTGCTTGCAGGCCAATGTTGTACATACCAAACAAAATCGCTGGCAATAAACATAAGCCAACAATCGTCATAGTACGTTTAACATCAATGGCGTCACGAATATGCACTTTACCTTGGGTGCTGCGACCGCGAGCTATCAGTAATGAACTTAAATAGCCCTTTACCGAGCTCCCCGGCGCATAATAATCTTCTTGGATATCAGGCTTTTTATCTTGCTGACTCATTACCCTTCCCTCTCAATAATCTCTAAACAAGCACGTAGCTCTTTACCAAAGTCGTACTTGCCAGGGCAAACGAAGGTACACAGTGCTAAATCCTCTTCATCTAGCTCCAATGCACCAAGTAGCTGTGCTTCATCGGTATCACGTACCACTAAATCTCGTACCAATAATGTCGGTAAGATATCTAACGGCATAATCCGATCTAACTGACCATAGGCCATCATTGCGCGAGCCGAACCACCTGTATGAGTCGTGAAATTAAATAGCTGCTTAGCACCTTTTAAACGAGAAGTTACTGCACGTGTAATAGAGAACTTTTGTGACCCGCCACGCACCCAAGGTAACACTTGGTGTTTGGCATCTTCTTGCAGTACGGAAATTTGGTTATTAAAGCGACCTAAAAAGTCATGTGCTCCGCTTGCTGTATGGCCGGATAATACTGAACCTGATACTACGCGAGAGTTACCCTCTTTAATTTCGCCCGCTACAATTTCAGATAACTTTGCACCAGCTTGTACTCGAATTAAGCGTGGGTTAATCACATCAGGGCCAGCTAAAGCGACAACACGATCTGTATATAGCTCACCAGTTAAAAATAGCTTGCCGTACGCAATGACATCTTGATAACCAAGGTGCCACACAGGGCGCTCAAGGCTGGCAGGTAGAACAAAATGAATATGCGTGCCGACGATGCCAGCAGGGTGAACGCCAGCAAAGAAATGATTACTCACTTTGGCAAGATCATGTCCAGGTAGAGACTCACCAGAGTCTTGGCATAAATGTACTTTGCCGTTGGTTAACTGACTTAATACCTGTAGACCTGCAGCGAAAGCTTCGCTTTGCTCAGCAATAATCAGTCTTGGCTCAGCTGCCAACGGATTAGTGTCCATTGCGCTTACAAAGATACCGGCAGGAGATGAATCTAGTTGCGGAACTTTAGAGAAAGGACGTGTACGTAATGCTGTCCAAAGGCCACTTTCAACCAGTTTGGCTTGAATATCTTCACGACTTAGCTCGTTAAACGCTTTGCTTGATGCAAAGGTTTTCGGTGCGTCGTTATTGCATTCGATAATGATTGATTGGAAAAGTCTGCGCTCGCCACGATTTATCGCAACAATCTTACCGCTTGCTGGAGCAGTATAGATAACCCCTGGGGTTTTCTTGTCTTCGAACAGCGCTTGGCCTTTTTGAACCGTGTCGCCCACTTCTACCAACATTGTTGGTTTTAAGCCGATGTATTCTTCCCCTAGCAATGCAACATGAGTTGAAGACTTGGTATCTTCGATCGCTTGCTTAGGTTCGCCGGCTATAGGGATATTTAAGCCCTTTTTGATTGTTATAACTTGGTTTGAGTAACCTGCCATCACTAAAATCAACCGTTAAAAGTTTGGATGCTTAATAGTAATTCCTTGTTAACTAATATTCCAAGTTAGAGGTCACATTTTCTTGCCAAACTTGTAAGTTAGCTACAAAAAATGCCGTTGACGGGGATTTTTTTGTGATTGAGATTCAGAAATATCGATAAAATAAAGACTTATGTAGTTTTAGTACAAAAAACACCACATTGCAAACCACTGAAAAACAACAATTAAACACACAGACCATCACCCGCAAAACCCAAAAAAAGCAACAACTAAAACAATTAAAGCCTGAACAACAACAAATAAGAGCGTCAACCCCCAGAATAACAACAAAGGTAGCATTCTGTATATTTGCGTAAATTAGAAAAAACCGCCAAAAGTGTGAACCTCAACATGGAGCACTAAAGAATGACATGACCGAGTCGTAAAGCAGAGTAAAACACTGAAAAATTTGATCTGAAAATGACGGAATATTTAGCCACACATGGTGAGAACAATATATACCTTAACGAGCCGAGTTCATTAGTTAGGTAACTCGTTTTAACATCTAGAATTAGCTGCTCACAATAGGTTATACCAATCAGTATAAGAATTTGATCAGCTCAGAACGATTTTTGGCAAACTAATTCAAGGCGAATAGCTGCAATAATGGCTATTCCCTTATAAATCTATTCAACGCAAATGCTGTGACTTTTAACAAACAAAAAGGGAACTTGAACCTAGTTCAACTATGCTCTTCGCTCGTTGCAAACCACATGCTCTTGCATGTTCCAGACATACATAAGACATTTCCTCCATCCTTGGAGGTCAGATGTGGTGAATGTCATTAAAGCAAGGAGCAGTTAATGTCCTTGCCTCAAAACCGCTAAACTCTCGCTGAGTGACTAAATGTTTATACTGATTATTATACAGCAGATACAAAAAAGCCCTCAAATGAGGGCTTTTAGTGGTAAAACATCTGCTGTTAGTTAGCTGGTCACTTTACCTTGTTCAACTTCAACAGCTTTAGCTTCAGGATTGAATTTATCAATCACAACAGCACAAACCGCATCACCAGTAATGTTTAGCGTTGTTCTGATCATGTCAAACACACGGTCAAGAGCAAACAACAGTGGTAAGCCTTCGATTGGAATACCCGCCGCCACTAATACTGCAATCACAAGGAAAGAAGGACCTGGAACACCAGCTTGGCCAATCGCACCTAATGTTGAAGTGAAGATAATTGCTAAATAAGCTGCTAGGCCTAATTCTACATTGAACATTTGCGCAAAAAATACTGCTACTAGACCGTAGTAGATCGCGTTACCGCTCATGTTAATCGTTGCGCCTAATGGCAATACGAATGCAGCTGTTGACTTAGACACACCTAATTCTTTTTCACACACTTCAATGTTTACAGGAAGTGCAGCCATTGAAGAAGCGGTAGACATAGCTAACGCTTGTGGTTTCTTCATTGCCGACAAGAACTTGCCAACCGGAACGTTTGAGAAGAACTTCACCATCAGTGGGAAGAAGATAAAGCCATAAATCAAGATTGCAGCCACATAAACCACAAATAGGTTTAGCACGACAGTCAGAGATTGGAAACCAAAGGTACCTACTGAGTCAGCCATTAAGCCAAATACACCAATCGGTGCGATTAGCATTACGATGTTAATCATCCAAATGAAGGCTTCAACGATTGTGTTTAAGGCAGAAGTAATCGGCTTAGCCGCTTCTTGATTAACTTTAGTTAGCGCAATACCGAAGAAGATACAGAATACTAAGATCTGTAAAATATTACCGCCAGTAAGAGCCTCAAACACGTTAGTTGGGATCATGCCAATAATGGTATCAGCCACACCAGGTAGCGCGCCCTGCTCAGCCGTTACAGCCGCTAGACCAACAGTATGTTGTGAGAAGTCCATGCCAACGCCAGGTTGGAAAAACTCCCCCATCACCAAGGCTAAAGTCACCGCCAATGCTGACGTCGCCATGAAGAAAGCGATTGTACTAATACCGACTTTACCCGCTGAAGGTCCAGCACCTAGGCTTGCTGCACCGGCAATAATAGAAACGGCAACTAACGGGATCACCAGCATTTTAATCAGATGAATGAAAAACGTGCCTAGCGGAGCGAAGATTGAAGCATCTTCTCCCATTGCTATACCGACAATGGCACCAAGAACCATGGCCACAACCACTTGGAACCCGATATTTTTATAAAACTTACTCTTCTTGTTCAACACCCTAGCTCCATCACAGACATTTTATAAAAGGCATAAATGCCCTTTTGATTATTTGATGCCAAAGTAACATGCCCAGTTCACAAAAAATGTGATTCACTAAAAGGTTATCTCCAAATACATCAATTAGTAATAAATATCCCACTTACTTTGAACAATCCTCAAAAATACAGCCTTTAAAAAATGAATAACTCAATATAAAAAATATTGTGTTAATCAAACAGCGCTCATGGGCAACACACGGTTAACCCTGAAGCATAAAAACAACAATCAAGCCGATAAAACACACGATTTTAACGCCAAAAAATGACGGTTAGCAGCAGATAGTGCTAACAAATTAATCAAATCCATTAGTCCTGTGAATTCTTAGTTTGACTCGAGGCTATTTATTAATTCATGAGCTTGCTTCAAGCTCGCTCCTGTATGCTGGTGATATAAGCGAATGGCTTTTAACTTGTGACCTAAATTGAATGCCACTAGCACATCTTTAGGAACATAGGTTTGCTTATCGAAAAGAATCCCCTTTTCCTCTAATAAACAATCTAGTTTGCGCTCTATATTGAAAAAGCGCTGACGGGTTAAACGAAGCTCGTTATTAGAGATAGAAAACAACAATAAACAACAACAGCAACAATAAAACTTCTGTGGTTTCAAACATACTGGCCTCCAAGCCAACAATAACTATCCATTCAATAATGCCGAGCGTCACGCTCACAAATTGACCTTAACATAATTAGTTGCTATTAAAGCTAGCGATTAACGCCCAGTGATACCACTATTGAATACGGAGAAATACATTATGTCCGAAGGAGTGACCACAATATGTTCAACTAAACGCAGCGGCAGTTGCTTATGCGGCAAGGTGCAATATCGTATATCAGGCAAGCCTTTCGACGCCGACTATTGCCATTGCCGTCAATGTCAAAAAAGTACCGGCTCGGTGGTAGGTGCTTGGATGGACTTTAAGTGTGATCAAATTGAGTGGTTAACTCTACCACCAAAAGAATACGCTTCTTCAGAGCATGTTAGACGGGGCTTTTGCGACCATTGTGGTAGTCAGTTAAGTTTTCGAGATCTACGCTATCCAGAGTTCCTTACTCTAAGTATCAGCAGCCTTGATGAGCCAAACTCAGTTAGTCCCGAATACCATATCCATACCGAGAGTAAATTGAGCTGGCTAACCATTACCGACACGCAACCTAAATACCCTAGAGAGCGCAGCTGACATGGCTGGCTCTTCTCAATAACAATAGCCTTAAACCAATAACTACTTTTTCCAGAGATAGGTTCTATCCGAATAGTCATAAAGCCACTCAGGCCGATAGACAACTAATATCGTGACGGCCATACCATTAAGTAACGCTTCAGGGAAACCTAGCAAAGGAATAATCACTAAGTAATTGTGGCTCAAAAACTCCCAACTGTAATCAGTCGTCAACAATAGCCACACCGACCATGCCAATACGTGCAAAAGAATAGACAAAAAACCGTTTAGGAAAGCGCCGCAAAATATATAGATAAACAGATGACGTGGCAGATATTTAAACATTTGGCTATACAAGATAAAGCAGCCAAAGATAGGTAAACATACTCCCAGCAATGCATAAATAGCGAAGTCTGCAGGATGTTTAAATACAAAAACGGCAAAAAATAGTGTTGGAAGTAAAGCAATCAAACTCGCGAGCCGCCAGCCATACATCAACATTAAAACGACTAGCCCCAAAAAATGCACGTGGATCCCCACCGTAACATTGGCATTAAGGAGCCATAAGCCAGTTAAGGCAATCGTAGCGATTAATATTTGTGTCTGTTTAGCGGGATCTTGTATCAACCGACGGATTTCAACTGTAGGCCAAAGTGCCCACAACCACAGCATAAGCACAATAAATACTGCAATCTCACTCGGGAGAAAGGTCCAGTCAATACCACTAAATAACCCTTGCCAGAATCCGATAACACTTTCATCCATTAACTGTAAAATCCTGTAATCACACTGCTAACTTAGTTCAATATACGTTATGCTGTTCTCTATAACTAAAATTAGACTAATAATGATGACTTTAAAAACAACAATTTCTCGCGCTCGTCATACAATGCTGTGTATTAGTACCGTTGGCTTTATTTTTTTATTGAGCGGATGTAGCAGCAAGCCTGAAGTTAACCCTGAAGAGTTTGCCGGATTAGTTACCGACTCTTTTAGAACCGATATTAAAAGCAATGGCTTGAAATTATTTACCTACCGAGCCTTTCTCAAAACTAAAAAATCGCAATCAACTGTCCTGCCACACGAAGAACGTTCAAACAGTAAAAAGCGTGCTAGCTCCAAAAAGCGTTATCAAGGCCCAGATCTAAGTGGCTGGACCGCCCAAATAGAACACGGCTTACAACAAACAATTAAAATGAATGGCTACTGCCGCGATGGATACATCGAACTTTATAGAAGTATTCAATATGATAGCGGCACTATTCGTGGTGAATGCAACGACGGTGCCGATGAATCTGACCTAAGCAAATTTGATTCTTAAAATAATAAAGCCCATTAGCAAAAGCAATGGGCTTTATTTTTACACGAGTATGGATCAGATACGAAGTCTCCCCAACCTATTAAGCCCCCTCCATAACTCCTAACCACCTTAGTTATATGCAGTCATCTAGCTTTTCTTTCAATGATGGAGCAAACACTAGCTCAAAAAGCTTTTGTATTTTGGCTTTAATGGGCTCTTGCATTTCAGGAGGAACATTGATGTTGCCAAACTGGGAAAATTTAATCAGCGTATAATTTACAGGGCTATCAATGTAAGTGACTTTTTCCAATGAGACTTCAGTTGTCCATGGCATCAAAGGTAAAGTCGAATGATTAAATGTAGTCACCAACTGATAATTAAAATCTGAAAGTGCGATCAGTCGCTCTTGATTACGACCCGTGGCATTTTTCTGCTCTGTGCCAGTATTGACCTCATAGTCAACCGTACTTTGCAATTCTCTTTCCCCACCAGTGACTTTAATACTAACCAGCGAGTCTCCTAAAACTGCTTCAAACCAGCTTTTGACACCATCGACCGTATTCCATGTTTTCTCTATTGGACAGCGTACAATAACGCTACCAAATGTTTGCTGCGTTGAATATTTATTAATTTCAACCACAGCACTCGCTTGAGGTGATGTGAGCAGTAAAATAGACGTTAAAATATAAACAATTTTTTTCATAGCATATCCCTTATTACTATTGAATCTTGGCTTCTATTTTCATGAGCCTTTAACAAAGTAGCTTTACCCGGCCCATCAATGAAGAGCACATGGTGAAAATCAATTGACTAAGCACCGCTATTTTCCAATAGCATTCAGGCATTATCGCAACTGGTGATCAGTTTATTGCCGACAAAGCCGTTGTGAGCATGTTACGCAATGAGTTCAACGCCATTGCGGTTGAAATGGAAGGCGCTGCAGTAGCCCAAGTGACCGATATGTTTGACATTCCACTGGTTGCGATCCGCACTACCTCAGATAAAGCCGATGGCTCTGCGCATTTAACCTATGAAGATGCTAAGCAAATCACAGCGGATAACTCTGTCGCCATTACGCTGAAGATGCTCAGAAAAATGTAAGAAAGCACTAAAATGTAATAGAGCAACAGCGGTCGCGTTGTTAAAACCCGCTGATTGCTGATTGCTGATTAACGATAAAAAAAGGCGCTAACCTTTGCAGTTAGCGCCTTTTTACTATCTATTGATTTTCTCTGTGAATGCTCAAACTTAAGCTTTTATTGCTTCGTCTTTTTTACTAAAGCTCACCTTGCCAAAGTCTTCTAAAATCGCGTAGCAGGCTGGCACCATAAACAGTACCAATGCGGTTGATGCAAAAATACCGAACACCATAGACACCACAAGAGGTTGCAGTACCTGCGCTTGAATACTGGTCTCAAGTAACAGCGGTAACATACCTGCAGCTGTAGTGAGTGAGGTAATAAATACCGCTCTAAAGCGCTCTTTGCTAGCACTCACTACCGCCTCATGCACCGATTGCCCTTCTTCTACGTGGTAGCGAATATATTGCACCAGCAAAATCGAGTCATTAACTACCACGCCGGCCAGCGCCACAAAGCCCAGTATTGATGGCATACTCATTGAGTAACCAAGCAACAAATGGCCCCAGAGTACGCCAATCAACCCAAGCGGAATAACCGCCATCACCACTAAAGGCTCAATGTAGCTTTTAAACTGCAAACTTAGGATGGCAAATACCGCTAATAAGCCAACAATAAAGCCACTCGCCATTGAGTTTTGGGTGGTGGCGCTCTCTTTGACTTCGCCCTCGTAGCTTACTCTAATCCCTGGGTAACGCTTTTTAAGCTCAGGTAATAGCTCGTCTCTAAAGGCCTTGTTAATCTCGCTGGCATTGGCTAAGTGGGTATCCACTTCGCCGGTAATGGTGACAAAACGCATACCGTCTAGACGTGAAATTTTGACGTAATTGCGCTGCCATTTAAAGTCAGCCACCGCCGATAACGGTACTTGCTCACCAGCACTGCCAATGGTGATTGGGAAGTTCGCCAAATTCTCAAGCTTAGCTGCATCGACTTTATCCAGTTGCACATCAATCTGAATACTTTCAGGCCCCACTTGAATATTGTCAGCAGTTTGGTGAAAGTAGGCGCCGCGAAGCTGACTTGCGAGCATCATACCGTTCACCCCAAATGCTTCAGCACCCGGTTTTAAGGTCATCAAGATTTCAGCTTTACCCGGACGCATACTGTCCATCACACCTGATACGCCATTAAAGCCCTGTAAATATTGCTGCACTTCAATTGACGCAGATTTTAGCTCGTCTAAATCGTCACCGCGCACCCGAATTTCAATCGCACGCCCAGCAGGCCCCATTGCACCTTGCTTATAGACGATAGCAATCGGATCAACCATTTCACCCACGCCTTGTTGCCACTCGCGGATAAAGGTGTTTATAAGCGTTTGGCGGATCTCCGCGCTCAATAAGTCTATTTTGACTGTTGCTACGTGAGCGCCGCTTTCTCCGGCATCAGCATTAAAGTTAAAGCGCTCAGTTATATGCTGAATCAGTCTCTGGCCGTCTTCTTTTTGGCTGTACTTATCATCAAGTTCGCGCGCAACGCTTACCACTCGATTAACCACAAACTCAGTTTGCTCAAGGGTTGAGCCCGGCGGCAATATAATCCGCGCTTCGGCAACATCGCCATCAAGCTCTGGAAAACCGACAAATTTGACCGCGCCACCAGCGGCTAACGACATTGAAATAAGTAACAGGCTTACCACTGAGCCCATGAACACATAACGCCAGTTTATCACCCACTCAACGGCCGCCACGAGTTGCACAGTTCTAAAGTACTCAAACTTCTCATTAAACTTTTGCTTAAAGTGGCTAGTTTTACGCGCTTTTCCCTTAGCAGAATGCGCTAGATGGTTAGGTAAAACTAAAAAGGCTTCCACTAAACTTACGGTTAAAATAAGCAGCAAAGTTTGCGGGATCACTCTAAGTACTTTACCCATATCACCTTCCATAAAGGCGATACTGGAGAAGATAAATACAGTGGTTAAAAACGATGATACTACGCCTGGCAATACGCGTTTTACACCTTGTATAACCGCTTCTGTTTTACTCAAGCCGCGTTCAATGTGCGCGGCGATGGACTCGGCGATCACAATGGCGTCATCCATCATAATACCGATAGCCATTAAGAACGCCACCAGCGTCATAATGTTAATGGTTAAACCAACTTGTGCCATAAAGAACAAGCTGCCCATAAAGGCGACTGGTAAACCCATCGCCACCCAAAAAGAGTAGCGCAAACTAAAAAACAGCCACATACATAAAAAAACCAGCAGCACACCTTGCCAGCCATTTTTAATCAGCATGGTTAAGCGATCCCACAGCAGTGAACTGAGATCATTTGAAGTGCTAATAGTGATACCGTTTGGCGTACGTAGTTTTTCTGCATCTAAAAAGCCGATCACCTCCTCTTTAAGGCGCAGTGAATCTTGCGATTTGTTTTTAAATACGGTCAAAATCGCGGCTTGTTCGCCATCAAAGCGAATGCTTTCTTCGTCTAGCTCAAACCTATCGGTAATAGTCGCAATATCTCTTAGGCGTACTAAGCCACCTTGAGCATTAGAGCGGATCACAATATTCGCAAGGCGCTCAGGCTCAACTTCACGTTGATCGAATCTAATTAGAATATTTTTACTGGCTGTTTCAACCGTACCGCTGGGTAGCTGCACGTTTTGTTGCTCGATTTGATTAGCAACATCTGCAACGCTCATACCTAAGCGCTTGATTGCACCAAGTGAGACTTCGACCAGCAATTGATGCTGTGAAAAGCCGGCAATTTCAACTTGGCTGATACTGGTATCAAGCTTTAAACGACGCTTTAAGTCCTCTGCATAAGCCTTTAGTTCTGGCTTGCTGGTTGAGGCCGATACGGCGATGTCGATAATGCGCTCGTTAAAGTCAAGTTCCTCAACAATTGGCGGCTCAATCTCTGCAGGGAAATCCTTAATTGCAGAAATTTTAGTTTGCACGTCAACCAAGCTTCTACCTAGGTCGGCATTGTCCTCAAGCTTTAATGTCATGCGTGCTACGCCTTCTAGCGCATCACATTTGGTTTCAGTAATACTGCCGAGACTGTCTACCGCATCTTCCATTCTCAAACAGAGGTTTTCTTCTACATCTTGCGGCGACGCACCTGGAAGCACTACTTGAGCACTAATATAGTTTTTTGAAAACTCGGGAAATGTTTCACGTTTAAGCTCGGGTAACGCCTTAATACCTAGCACAATAAACGCTAACATCAATAACGTTGTTGCGGTAGGATGGCGAACAAAAAAACCGATCACGGCTGCATCTCCCCATTTGCCGGCTCAGTTCCGTTAGCATCATTGCTTTGAGTTCGCAGCATCATACCGTTAACCGCAGGGATAAGATCAGTAAGTACTAACTGCATACCTTCAACTAATTCACCATCAACTGCCGCTTGGCCTTCCTGACGGAATAAAACCTGAACGTCAACAAGTTGCAAACGATTATCTTGATTCATGATATACAGTTTGTCGCCATGCAATGCACGCTCAGGTACCATCCAGTAGTTACGCTCGCCGCCTTTTATCCGAGCGCTAACAAACATACCGTTGACCAGTGGTGGCGATTGACCAATTTTAAGCTCGCGATACTCTTGCTCTACCTGTAAAACGACACTTACGGTCGCAAGTGTTGGATCAACCGTTTCACCAATACGATTAATCGCAGCCGGCCAGCTAAACGAATAGGTTGCGCCTTTGAGGGTAATTTCAGCTGTTAACCCTAACGCTTCTGCGCGAGGCAGTTGCCCCATTTCTGCTTTGGGTTGATTAGCGGTTTTCATCAAGGTCATCACGTCAGCAAGGGACACCTGTGCTTCAACTTCCATCACCTCAATGCCATTAATGCGAGCAAGCACTTGCTGTGGTGACACCACCTGGTTGTTTTCTACGTTAACTTCTGCAACACGTCCCTCAAAAGGTTGACGAATTTCAGTTTTAGCAAGTTGGCTTTTTGCTTCTTCTTCAGCGGCAATCGCTTGCTGTAATTGCGCTTTAAGAATATCTGTCTCGTTTGGCATTAGGTTTAAGCTGTTATCTAACTCTTGTAACTTTTGCTGCTGCGCGAGTAGATTTTGCCTTTCACCATCAAGCTCTGATTGCGAAATCAAATTTTGCTTACGTAATGTCTCTTTACGTTTTAAATCAGATTTGACTAAGTCGTAGCGGTTATTTTCAATCTCAAGCGATAACTGTAGATTTTTAAGCTGCAACGATTTACCAGCGAGTTGACCTTCCAATGCTTTGCGGTCTGCTTGTGCTTGAGACAGGCGAATTTGGTAATCAAGTGGGTCAATAGAGAGTAATAACGTGTCTTTTGGCAGTATTTTACCCACCGCAAGATCCGGATGCTTATACACCACACGCCCGCCAACTTCAGGTAATAACTGCCACTGAATTTTAGGGCTCACTCGGCCAAACGCATCAACTTGTGCAATAACAGGCACTTGCTTAAGCGTGGTGACTTCAACAAGCTTGCTCGGTTCTGACTGCAACTCAAGTGGCGGATGACTGCGCAATTTAACCACTAAAACAAGCACTACAATACCAACAGCCAATGCAGGGAAAAAATACCAGCGCTTACCTTTATAACTAGACATTAGCGCTTTCCTCCAGACATACCATGTTCGAGCAAAGCAATGTTGTGTTTGGCCAGTTGTTGATAAAATTCTTCATTAAGTTGATAACCATGTAATTTTGCCATTGGAGGTGGCATGACAAAGGGAAAAATCATTAAGCTCAGCAGCGACATCTTGAGCAGTTGTGGATCAAGCTCGCCCCAGCCTTCTAATAGTTGTTGTGGCATTGGCGTTAGTTCAGCGATGGGTTGAAATAATTTATAGATCACCCCTTTTGCTTCAACTGAATGTTCTGAACTCATCAATTGGAACAAAAAGCGTGGAAATTCAGGATTGGGGATCATTGTTTGATAAAACTCGGCAACGATGTCAGCGACCGTAGGTTTATCATGGGATTGTTGCAATGCTTTAGCGCGGCGATGAATAGGCTTTATATACTCGGTAACCATCGCCTCAAATAGCCCCAATTTATTCCCAAAGTAATAACGGATCATCGCCATATTTACGCCGGCCACTTCAGCAATTTGTCGAATACTGACTTTGTCGTAATCTGCAGCGGTAAAACAGCGATACGCCGCACGAATAAGGCTCGCACGAACATTATCTTGCTCTGTTTTTTTAGGGGTATTTCTTGCCATCAGCGATACAGACCCAGTTATTCAGTTGAATAACGCAAGTCTACTGTCTGCTTTGGGATATTGCATGAATTATCGTTATTCAAAAACCAGAGTTTTGAATAACCGCACACTCAGATAATTTAATGAAAAATAACGACTAACAAGTTGAACTAAATGAGTTTAAGCGAATTAAACTCATTTAGTTTCAATTAGACTAACTTAAAGTGGATCAGATACAGCGCTTCAATACCGGGGTAGATTTGTCTAATTAAGGTTTTAAGCTCTGCTAAGCTCATATTCTCTTGCTCAGCGTGCGTATCATTTAGGTCATCATAAGCCACGCGGCTAACTGAGAGAATATCAAGCTCGCCATAACAGCGACCATCTTCTAAGTTAGACACGCTTACACGTTGCCCTGCTTGATAGAAAGACTCGGACTCGTCACGCAGAGTAATGGTTTTCTTACCGGCTAAAATATCAGCCTCAAAACGACTGAAAAAAGTGATACTGCTTGGTGGATTCATACTTTAGTAAACTCAGGTGCACACCACAATTGATGCTTTGGCGTAGTTTAAAGCCACCATTAAATTTGGTATAGCACTTTTAACACCACTAACTACTTTAGACTCAATACTGCTGTAGCAGTTACGCGACGTTTAGGGTAAAATCCGCATCCGATTTCTAGCTTGGCGCACAATGTGCCACAATTGTCGTACTATAGACGTTATTAATAGGCATATCGTAGAGAACTCATGAACAGAAAACAGAAAATGATCAAAAAGACCGCTAAACGTGCCAAGGCTCGCCTAAACAAGCACACTGCGCCTACGATCAAAAAATATGTGTCTAAAGCTGAGCGTGCAGAGCAGCAAGCTAAGCTTGAAGCTGAAGCCGCTGAGCAAGCAGCAGAAACAGTAGCTGAAACCGCAAGCGAAGAAAAAGCGACTCCAGCTAGCTAATCATTTGCGTTAAATAAGATTAACGCAAATGATCTTCAATGAGCTTATTTGGCTGGCCCCTTTTCCTCCTTGCCGCCAATAAGCTCAGCGACTTCTTTAGCCACAACACAATCTTGCTCTTCATTCCCTATCGCCATATTGGCACAAGATGATGATAACGGGTTTTGGCTACTTAGACTTAACTCCTCATCAAACTCGCTTTTCTCTTCTTCTACGGTTGCAGTCTCGCCGCTAGTTGTTACGCTCATGCTTTGTACTTTATCTACCAAGCGGTAAGCAACTACGACACCTAAAACACCAAAAATAATTGATCCTATAGCTTGGCCTACCAACACGCCATAGACCCCGCCCCACTGCGCGCCAAAATAAACAAATGGGATAGTACCTATTGTGGCTTTACCCACGTTGAACAGGGTGGAGTACTTAGCTTTACCTAGGTTATTAAACGAGGCGTTAGCAACAAATAAAATACCGGAGAACACAAAAAATACTGCAATATAACTGCAGAAGAACACGATAAGCTCGGCCGCATCGCCTTGCATATCAAACACACTCACAATTTGATTGCGGGTTAAAAACAGTAGTAACGACACCCCAAGCACATAAGCCGCACAAAATTGAATTGCTCGAGTAAGCGACTCTCGTACCCGTTCAAACTCAAGCGCACCATAGTTTTGCCCAACAATCGGGCCAATAGCACCAGATAAAGCAAAAATCATCCCGAATGACACAGGGATCAATCGGCCTAGAATGGCCCAACCGGCCACGTAACTATCACCAAAATCAGCAATTGCACGGGTAACCACCGCATTGCCTATTGGCGTTGCTACGTTGGTTAACATTGCCGGCCCTGCAATGGCAAAAATAGGTTTTAGATCTTCAACAAAGTGATCGAAATTAAAGCGGCCAAATAGATTGTGTTTTACCACTACACCTTTAGCGGCAACCGCAAATACCGCAAAGCGCGCCATCACCGAGGCTACAGCAGCCCCTTCTATGCCCATTGAAAACATAAAAATAAAGATGGGGTCAAATACTGCGTTTACCCCGCCACCAATTAACGTCGACATCATCGACAGCTTGGCATCGCCAACAGCCCTTAATGCACTACCCAAGGCCATGGCGAGGCAAATTAGTGGTAGCGATGGCACTAAAATGCTTAAGTATCCTTCAGCAAGTTCGGCGGTTTTTCCGGTTGCGCCCACTAAACTGAGCAGCTCAGGAATAAACATATAAACCGTAATGGCAACCAAGATACTCATCAGCAAAGTCACTACTAAGCTGTTAAGCAGTAATCGTTTTGCTTTTTCAGTTTCTTTAGCGCCAATAGAACGTGACACCAACGCGCCAAGAGCAATCGAGAGCCCGATGCCAATCGATGTGGTAAAAAATGAAATTGTGCCTGCATACCCCACGGCTGCAGCCAGCTCTTGCTCCCCTAGTAAACTCAAGAAAAAGATATCTAACAAATCGACCACAAACAGCGCCGAAATACCAATAGCGGCCGTTGAGCTCATTACTAATATGTGGCGTAAAATCGAGCCTTCTACAAATTTGGCAACAGCCATAACACCTCTTAGCCTTAAGCTAGTCCTTTAATTAAGTAAGCCAATTTTCGCGTTGAGTGACACTACAACTCACTCTCAAGCTCACTGCCGCAATGATTACAATAAAGCGCATCATTTTCATGTCCGACTTTCAAGCAATTGCTGCAACGTCTTAAATCTCTTGTACGGCCAATTTCTTGTGATATTTCAGCGGTCAAAATACCAGTTGGTATCGCAATAATTGAATAACCCAACAACATAGTAAATGCTGCTATCGCCTGACCTAATGGTGTACCAGGTGTGATATCGCCATACCCTACAGTGGTAATGGTCACGATGGTCCAATAAATTGATTTAGGGATCGATGTAAAACCGTTTTCAGGCCCTTCAACCACATACATTACGGCACTTAACACCACCACGATCAAACTGACCGAGAAGAAGAAAATAAATACCTTACGCCCAGATTGCAGCATGGCGCGCAGTAATAAGTTGCCTTCACTTAAATAGCGCAGCAGCTTTAATACGCGGAAAATCCTGAACAGGCGCAAGATCCTGATCACCATAGTGAAATTTGCACCAGGAAACAACAATGCTAAATATGTGGGTAATACTGATAATAGGTCAACCACTCCATAAAAGCTTTTCGCGTAACTCAGTGGCTTCGCCGAGCAATATAGCCTTAATAGATACTCGATGGTAAAAATAACAGTAAAGCCCCATTCGAGCATGACGATAATATCGCCATAACGTTCATGCACTCTGGCCACGGTATCAAGAAAAACCAAGGTGACACTAATGACAATACACAGCATCAAACTCAGGTCGAAATAACGCCCAGCAGGCGTATCGGTACCAAAAATTATCCGACGTAATTTTAGTTTGAACGGACTTTCAGTTTCTTTCTCTGTTGCCATTATTGCAGCAACTCCTTACAAAAAATCGAAGAGGCACACCCAACGTAATCGGCCTGCCAAGCTATTTTAATAAATGATATCAATAGTGTGACACGCAACTGGATTGAGCTCAAAAATAATCTTCATGTTTAACATCAACAGTAGCGTGGTTTTAAGGTAAGATAAGTTCGGTTTCTCGGATTTTTAGCGCTTAATTACACAAGGTTTTTCATGGGTTTTATAGCTTGGTCATTCGGTATTGCTCTGTTTATAACAACGAGTTTATTTTCAACAACAGCTTTTGCTATTGGTAAAATAGATTTAGTGGTCGTTAATAAATCTGATTCAAGCATGACAGTATTTAGACAAGGCAAAGCGTTAAAAACATATCGCATCGCCATGGGCGATAACCCAGTTGGTCATAAACTTACCGAGGGAGATCAGCGTACACCTGAAGGCCGCTATATTTTAGATTACAAGAAACCAGATAGTGCTTACTACCGCGCCATTCATATCTCTTATCCCAATGACGAAGACCGCTTACGCGCCAATGCCTTAGGTATTAGTCCGGGGGGACAAATTATGATCCATGGCGAAAACCCAAATTCTAATCTCTCACCAGAAGAAGCTCAGCAATATAACTGGACTGATGGTTGTATTGCGGTCACCAACGCAGAAATGGATGAACTTTGGCTGGCTATTGATGCAGGGATCCCGATAGAGATCTGGCCCTAACATCGCAACAGCTTTTATGACAAACGCCGTCAACCAAGCAGCGTTTATATACATTATGACTTTCCCACGCCCATGCAGCATTAAGGCACAAAAATGACATACCAAGAATTAATTAATAGCTGGTCTACTTTTAGCAAAGAAATTCAAGTGTTTACTCAAGAGCTAGGATTAAAAGAATTAGCGCTTGAATGCGACCATACTGCGTTAAGAGTTAACAGTAATCAAAGTGCAGATCTGCTCCGTCATGAATTTGCCAAAGTCGGTAACATTATCTCTGATAACATCATCAACGGTCGCCCTATTTTAATCATCGAGCTTAATACGCCACTAATGATGGGCAATACAAGCATTGAGTGTGTAGAGCTACCTTATCCAAGCGATAAAATGTACCCAAAAGAAGGTTGGGAGCACATTGAGCTGGTACTTGATTGCGGCGCAACAGATTGCGATGAACTCACTCATGCGTTACTTGAAAAAGCGCCGCAACTTGCAGCAGTTATCGCAGGCGAAACTGAGATCAAAGTAAAAATGAGCTCACCAAAAGGTGATAAAGAACGTTTAGCGAACCCAACTATCGCCTTTAAGAAAAATGGCCTTTGTATCAAAGTCCACTCTCAAAGCATAAAAGCCGTTATTGCCTCAGAAGCAGAGTAAGTAATAAAGGGGAAGATTAAAGCCATAGTGCGTTTCTTCCTCATTTCCCCAAGTAAAACCATCAGTTGTCCCAAGCTCTGTATTCGCGGTTGAAATTCTAAGGCTGCATCAACTTACTGATCCCCTTGCGAAGTCCAATCGTAATAACTTTCACGCACTTAATTACCGTAAAACTAACCTTACTAGTACAGGCCCAAAGCGCTATCACTATTGGGAGCTAGATATTGAGTTAGACACTTCGAATACTGTAAGGAAATAACTGTGAATGTATTGATAGTTGGCGGCTCTGGCGGTATCGGCTTAGCACTAGTAAAACATTACCTAACATCCAATGATGTAAACGTATTTGCGACCTATCGGACTCAAAAGCCCTCACTTAATCACCCTAACCTGACTTGGTACAAAGTTAATGTGACTGTAGAAAGTGATATTGAAGAGCTGGCCAATCAGCTCCCGAGTTTACGCTTGTTGGTAAACGCTGTAGGCATGCTCCATGATGGTGAGCATAACCCAGAGAAAAGCATAAAAGAGTTTAATAGCGATTTTTTCAACAAGAACATTGCCATCAATGTCACGCCTAGCTTACTACTCGCAGCGTATTTCTCGAGGCATTTAACTGCTAAATCCACGAGTCACTTTATTACTATTTCTGCCAAAATTGGCAGCATTGAGGATAACCGTCTTGGGGGCTGGGTGAGCTATAGAAGCTCAAAAGCGGCGCTCAACATGGCAATGAAAACAATCAGTATCGAATGGCGTTTCAAGCAGGCTAATACCTGCGTATTGGTATTTCACCCAGGTACCACAGATACTGAGTTATCGAAACAATTTCAGCGTAATGTGCCAGAGGGAAAACTATTTACCCCTGAATATGTAGCCGATTGTTTAAGCCGTATCATCCGTGATACCAGTGCGAGTGATACTGGTAAGTTTTATAGTTATGATGGCTCGATACTACCCTGGTAGCCCAACCTTTATTAACTGAACACACCATTTTTAGCAAACTTAACTTTAGCCAGACGCAGCGAACGCGAAAACTCAAAAGTCGCACAAATACCTAAACTCAGCGTTATCAATAGTTCAATTCCTATGCTGCCGGTATTCAACGCTTGCAAAAAAGGTTGTTCACTCACTAAGGTATAGCCAAGAAATCGACCAAGATTAAATATGCTCGCAATCATCAATAACGGACAGAGCAGTAGGCCGAACCAAAACCAAAATTGTTTGAATAGTTTCATCATTAGAGGCCCTCCAAAGCCTGTTATCTTTATCTAGCAACACAGCGCTATTGCGGTAGGTGTCTTGCGTATTAAACCTGAAGAAAATCAAAATAGCTGAGAAAACTCAGCATAGTGCATGAAAAACCTTACCGACTTCAGCTTATTAAGTGCGACATACGTAACAATTCACACATTTAACCAACAAAACAGCTAAAGACTCAAGCTCCCCTTATAGGCAATAGTTATAACTTAAGTTACTCTGCCGTTTTTGAATCCAACATAATTCAATATGCTTCCAATATATGAGATAGGTCTTTATGAAATACTCTAGTCACCAAGGATTCACCTTAATAGAACTTGTCGTGGTCATTATCATTCTCGGCATACTCGCTGTAACAGCTGCACCTAAGTTTATTAATTTGACTAACGATGCAACAAAGGCCAGTTTAGAAGGATTACAAGGCAGTATTAAATCAGCAAACGCCTTGGTATATTCAAAAGCGGCTATCGATTCACAAGAAAAGTTAAATCCCGGCGAGATTGAGCTGAACGGGGTGAAAATTATGACGATTGTTGGTTATATCGCGCCTACAGCTGAAAATTTACCCAAAGCTATTGACGGGCTATTTGCAGAGCTATCAAACCCTACAGACTCATTTACTGAAGATTGGGGGTTATATAACATTCCAAACGCAGGCGTTTTTATATTTCCACAAGGGCACAATATTAATAGTGACTGTCATTTACACTACAACGTAACAGCAACAGGAACTGAGCCAGCTTTCTTTAACTTAGTGTCAAACGGTTGCTAGAAACCAAAAAGCCTGAAATCAGTTTCAGGCTTTTGCTTTTACAACATTCAAAAATTAAACTAATTACAAGCTCAACAGGTGATCCAACCCACCCGTAATTGCGGCAACTTGCGCAAGAATGCAGTTTTCATCATCTGACAATGGACTGTCTGGGTACACTTCGGTTGTAGTCACATATTTCGCATTTGTTACACCGGCACATAGACCAAGTGCTTTGGTCGCGTAATTAATCACACCAAACTGAGATAATTCAACCCCGATTAACTTGCCATCTTCATCGGCTGGCGCAATATGGGTTACCTGCTCTACAGATTTAATCATGGCTGTTTGAAACGCATCTTGTGGATTAATCGTATCACCCACAAGATAAAAACCATCAGGGATATTCCAGTTTGTATGCTCCACGGCGTCACGAGCAGCAAGCGCTGGTCTAAATTCGCTGTTGTCGGTGTCAGTAGTTTCATGTAAATCAATATGGGCAAAAATCTCAACACCTAAATCGGATAAGAGCTTGATTAATGCAGCCGACTCTTCAGCAGGGCTATCAGCATAGAAAGAGCGGTTCGGGTCGATTGCTTTTGGGTTCCAACGGTTTATGGTTTCATATCCCCAAGGGCTAATGCATGGCGTAACTAAGATATTGAATTGTTCAGCGTATTGATCTGCCTTAGTTTCAATAAAACGAATCGCACCTTGCACACCACTGGTTTCGTACCCATGAACACCACCAGTAACCAAGATAGTCGGCTTGGTTAGGTCCCAGTTCTTTGATTTAACGGCAAATAAAGGATAACGCTCTGCATCATAAGAAAGCGCGCCATATTGCTCTACATCAAAGCGTTCTTTTAACGCCTGTACCTTAACGAGCACTTCATCTTGATAAGAGCGCTTAACTGACTGAACATTCAGCCATTGAGCTTTTTCTGCGTCGCCCCATTTCTGACCTTTTACGCCAATCGCATACACTTGCTGATCCATTTTTGATTCCTTTTGGCTTGTTTTGTCTCCAAGCTCTTCTATACCTAATACAGTCAAAAAGCTGATTATATCGCACAGCCTTTTAGCTAAAGCCCTAAATTACTCGAGAGCATAAACGTGATATAGATTGATATCAATGTCGTTATCCGTAATAGTTTTCAATCAGGCAGTTAAGGCTGCAACCTATTCTTCATTTTACAAGGATGATTTTTATGAATGCATTGAGACATGGTTTTTCTATCGGGATAGAAAGAGTTGCAGATGAATTCTTTCTCACTCTCAAAGCTAAAGGCAAGTTAACCCACAGCGATTATCTGGCCATAACCCCAGTAATTGACTCAGCGTTATCAGAGGTTAAGCAGCCAAAAATCAAAGCACTATTCGATGCAACCGAGCTAGAAGGATGGGAGCTAAGTGCCGCTTGGGATGACTTTAAACTAGGGCTTAAGCATGGCAATCAATTTGTAAAAATTGCACTTTATGGCAATAAAGATTGGCAAGAACTTGCAGCAAAATTAGGTGCTTGGTTTGTCGCTGGCGAAATGAAATTCTTTGACAATGAACATGATGCATTTACTTGGTTAAATGAGTAGTTTTGTAACACAGACCTATTTAATATGATAAAACGCCAGCGATTGCTGGCGTTTTTATTTAGTTAATAACTAAGAGAAAAGATGCGAACAACTACCTTCCAGCCAATGCTCTTGCTGGTAGCGTCTGGCTCGCTTTCCATGCTGGGTATAAAGTTGCAATCACACTCATAATGAAAGCTAAGCACACCACAGTGACAACATCAGCGCTATTGAGCTCTGACGGTAAGAAGTCAATAAAATACACATCTGCCGACAGTAATTGGATCCCTAATATTGATTCAATACCTTTTGCTATCGCACTTAAATTAACTGAAATACTAACCCCAAGCACCGCGCCGATTGCACAGCCCAACAAGCCGTTAAAAGCCCCTTGCACAACAAATATCAGCATTACGGACGCTTTTTTCATGCCCATGGTAAGCAAGATTGCGATTTCTGATTGCTTGTCACGTACCGCCATCACTAAGGTTGAAACAATATTAAAACAGGCAACTGCAATCACTAAGGCTAGCACCAAATACATTACCATTCGCACCAGCTGGATATCTTGGTAAAGATGACCTTGGGTGCGGGTCCAATCTGATATATACACGTATTGCTGCTGACTATAGCCAAGATCTCTAATAAGCCTTGGCGCTGCAAACACATCATCAACTTTAATTCTCACCCCAGACACACTATCGCCTAAATTGAGCGTCTTGGCAGCATGTTGCATCGGAATATAAGCCGTGCTCATGTCCAGTTCACCACCAAGCTCAAAAATTCCCGATACTACAAAGCGATGGCTTTTAGCTGCAGCTATTTTGCCTTGTGACTGACCGTTAACATTAGGCATGTATAAGCTAAGAGTCTGACCCACTTTCAGATCTAAACTTTTGGCAAGTCCGCGGCCTAATACAATATTGTTCGTCTCTTGCTCACCCAGACTTTGCCAGCTTTGCTCGGACATAAATTGCTTAATATTGGAAACATTTGCTTCATTATTAATATCAATACCAAGCACGGTTAGCCCCTGAAAACCGCCAACTTTCTGTACTAACCCTTGCATACGGACAAAAGGCGCTGCGGCAACAATCCCGGGGATCTGATTAGCGTCATTGACGATATTCTGCCAATCATGAATAGGCTCGTTTACACCAATAAGTTCGCCATGAGATACCACTCCTAATAAACGTTGCTCCAACTCTTTTTCAAAGCCATTCATCGCTGATAACACAACAATGAGTACAGTGACACCTAACGCAATACCAGCCGTTGAAGCGAACGAAATAAAGTTAATAAATCCATTAGACTGACGCCCTAAATAAAAACGCCAGCCTACCCACATAGCTAACAAACTTCTCATGCAGTGAGTTCCTGTTGTTGCACTAAGCGGCCATCTTTCATGTGCAGCTGTCTATCCATGCGCGCAGCTAATTTTTGATCATGAGTCACAACAACAAAAGCGGTACCAAATTGAGCAGCAAGCTCGGTAATGAGCTGATATACGGCTTCACCACTTTTAGCATCGAGATTACCCGTTGGCTCATCAGCTAACACTAGCTTAGGGTCGTTAATCAAAGCTCGAGCTATTGCCACACGTTGACGCTCTCCGCCCGACATTTCAGCAGGCGTATGCTTTAATCTGTGTCCAAGCCCGACACGTTCCAGCAGTGCTGTCGCTTTTGCTTCAACCTGTTTACGGCTTTTACCTTGAATAAGCGCTGGCATAGAAACGTTTTCAAGAGCGGTGAACTCAGGCAACAAATGATGGAACTGATAAATAAACCCTAAGTTTTCGTTACGCACTTTGGCTTGACGAGCGCTAGATAGCTTATAGAGATCTTCACCTAACATGGTTACTTTGCCACTAGTAGGGCTATCAAGGGTGCCCATAATATGCAATAAAGTACTTTTACCTGAACCAGAACTGCCGACTATCGCGAGCTGCTCGCCTTTAAAAACCTGTAGATCGACATCATGCAAAACTTGGGTATCGACAGTACCTTCTTGATAACGCTTACTGACGTTACTCACTTGTAGCAATAACTCTTGATTCATTCTTAACTCGCTATTCATATCTTTAATCGTGATCTACTCGAATCGCTTTGTGTTGATATCGAACTTATTCATATCTTAGCGCGGTTGCTGGCTGAACATTCGCCGCACGTATCGCAGGGTAAATAGTTGCCACTAAGGTGATCAACAAAGTGCCCACTACAATCCAAGTTAATTGGCTTAACTGCAATTGAACCGGTAAGTTTTGCCCGGCTCCTAATATAGAGATCCCAAGTGCATGAGTAATGCTATTAAGGTTAAGCGTAAGCAATACGCCCACAGCCACGCCAGATAACAAGCCAATCACAGCATTTAAAGAGCCTTGAATAAGGAAGATCCCCATCACATTTGAAGTCGTTAGCCCTTGAGTCTTGAGTACCGCTACATCAGTGGTTTTATCAACAACCATCATGACCAATGCCGATACAATATTAAATGCAGCCACTGCGATAATAAGACTGAGCATTAACGACATCATATTCTTTTCCATTTTCACTGCGCCAAACAGATGACCGTATGTATCACTCCAATCAGTTGTGGTGACTACAGTTGGAAATTGCTTGATAACTTTTGGGGCTATCGCCGCGGCATTAAAAGGATCATCCAGATAAAGGCGCAGTTCTTTCACTTCTCCCGCAGTTTGACGCATAAGCCTTTGAGCATCATCGTGGTGCACATAGGCGAGCGTGGCATCCACCTGAGACCCCATTTCAAAAATACCCACAACAGTAAACTTACGCTGGCTCGGCACAGGTCCAAGTGGCGTATATACCACGCCATCACCACTCAATACGCGAATTTTATCCCCGGGTGCCACATCCAACATTCGAGCTAATTCAGCTCCTAAAATAATGCGATACTTACCCGCTACTAAAGTGTCAAAATCCCCTGAATATACGTTTCTGGTCGCACTCAGTAGGCTTTTCTCCTGCTCAGGATACACACCATAAACTTGGGCTGCGCCAATGTTAGTCGGTGACTGCAACATAGCTTGAGTTGACACGCTCGCGGTTGCACCAACTACACCAGGAAGCTCGGTAAGCTTAACGACTTGTTGTTGCCAGTTATCTATTGGCGCTGGTGAATGCACAGTAAGCTGAGGAACCGCACCTAAAATACGTTGTTTAAGCTGACCTTCAAGGCCATTCATTACCGAGCTAACAACGATTAAGGCAGCGACCCCGAGTAAAATGCCAGATACCGCAAAGATAGTAATAAATGATGCAAACGCATTGGCTTTGCGCGCGCGCCAATAACGGTAGCCAATATAAAACGATAATGAAAAATTCATTAATAAACCCAAATAAAATCGACTTAAGTTGAGCTCATAGTCCAAGTGAACACTTAGACTCACTCCCTTAGCTTTAGGGATAGTTGCTCAACGCTTCACAAAAATCTCTGGAGGGTTTATCTAAACATTACCTCCAAACCCGACATTTTTGTGTCTAACCTTGCTAAATCATAAAGATGCGCACGATAATAGGGGTATTAGCCCCCTAAAAACAAGAGGCAACTCCCTTGTTAACCGACTCTACAGTCTATTTTAGTATTAATCATCCATTTGATGCCTATTTGAGTCTTTGGGACAGTGCTAATCCGCTTCCCTCTGCGGAGTTACTCAGCGCCATGTTACCAAGTGGACTGCAACTAATTAGTGACGTTAAAGCACTTGAATCTGATTGCTTATTGCAACTGCGCCACCTCGACGATGAAGCCAAAACCGTCGTTGAGTTTTTAAAGTTGCAATCGCGCAAAATCGACATGGTGTTGCAACATGTAATGGCAAAAGAGCAATATGACGGTGACTTATATCAAGCAAGCCACTTTGGTGGTAGCGGCTTTACTGTAATTAGCACTACTGCGCTTGAACTTGGGCGTGAATATAAAGCGACCTTGCATATTAAAGAGGAACTCATCGCGCTTTTATGCATTGCCAAAGTACACAGCTGCACATTACTTGCAGATAATAGCCATGAGCTAGGTGCATCAACAAGCGAGAGTGGAGCCGCGCCTTTACGCTACGCCTGTGAATTTAGCTTTAGTGTGATCCAAGAAAGCGATGTAGAGCAACTGGTAAAAGCCAGCTTAAGCTTGCAACAAAAACAACTTAAATTACGTAAGTTAGCCCGTTAACACAAAAAGAATTTTCACTGGCATGAGTTGAGACAAGCCTCTACAATACTTAGCAACTTTACTGCTAATGGACTTGTTTCCTCGCCTTAATGAATGCTTTTTCTGTATTGACTCCACCAGCGGTCAAGAGCGCAAAACTCGCGCAAACGCTGTGTACACTCGGCGGCGCTGATCAAGCGCTAACCATCGCCAACATTGCTAAACAGCACAAGGATGTAACCTTAGTGGTTACCGCCGACACGCCGACGGCAATCGCGCTTGAATCCGAACTAAGCTACTTACTGAGTGAGCAGTCAATATCGATTTGGCTTTTCCCAGACCGAGAAACCTTACCTTACGACAGTTTTTCGCCACATCAAGACTTAGTATCACAACGTTTAGAAGCCTTATCGCGCATTCCACAAGCTGAGCAAGCAGTAGTAATTGTGCCTATCACCACCTTAATGGTGCGTCTACCGCCACAATCGTTTCTGACAGGCAACGTACTGATGCTTGAAAAAGGCGATAAATATCGCCTGTTAGATGTGCGCGAGCAGTTAATTAATACCGGTTACCATGTGGTTGAACAGGTTTACGAACATGGTGAATTTGCCGTTCGTGGTTCCATCATCGATATCTTTCCAATGGGCTCAAGTCAGCCATTTAGAATCGAGCTATTTGACGATGAAGTGGAAACTATTCGTCATTTCGATCCTGAAACTCAGCGCTCTAGCAAAGAGATAAATGCTATTCGCCTATTGCCAGCGAAAGAGTTTCCAACCGATGACAGTGCGATTGAAGGATTTAGACAAAGGTATCGCCGCCGCTTTGAAGTTTTAGTTAAAGAGCCGGGATCGATTTACCAAATGGTCAGTAAAAAGACCATGCCAGCAGGCATCGAAAACTATTTACCGCTGTTTTTTGATGAAACCGCCACCCTCTTCGATTATTTACCAACTAATACTCAGCTGGTGACTATTGGTGATATTGAAGCTGCGACTCAGTCACACCTTAATGAAGTTGAAGCGCGCTATGAAGACCGACGAGTCGACCCTTTAAGACCACTGCTGGCCCCAAAAGAGTTGTATTTACTCACAGAGCAAATATTTTCTGAATTTAAAGCACTGCCCCGCTTTGGCCTTAAAAATACTGGTTACACAGGTACCGCGGTTCAAGCCAAAGTCAGCAAGCTTCCAGATATTAGCGCTAATCACAAACTCAAGCAGCCATTAATTGAGCTTGAAAAGTACGCCGAACTTGGCGACAGAATGCTGTTTAGCGCAGAGTCTGAAGGTCGCCGAGAAGCGCTACTTGAGCTGTTAGCCAAAATCAACCTTAAGCCTAAACTGTTTGCCCACTTAGATGAGTTTGTTGCTAGCAAAGCCAAGCTTGGCCTTATTGTGTCGCCTTTAGCGCAAGGCTGTATCATCGAGAAAAAGACCGGTGGCAAATTCAGTTTAATTTGTGAAACGGAACTTTTTGGGCAGCGTATTTCACAAAGACGACGCCGTGACAAGCAGCGCCAAATAAGCTCAGACGCACTGGTTAAAAACCTTGCTGAGCTCAAAGTTGGCCAACCGATTGTTCACCTTGATCATGGTGTCGCCCGTTACCAAGGTCTTGAAACATTAGACACTGGAGGCTTAGTTGCTGAATATTTGGTTCTAGAATATTCCGGTGGCGATAAGCTATACGTTCCGGTTGCTTCCCTGCATTTAATTAGTCGCTACAGTGTTGGCCCTGATGAAGAAGCAACGCTTAACAAACTTGGTAACGAAAGCTGGGCCAAAGCCAAGAAAAAAGCAGTCGAAAAAATCCGTGACGTCGCAGCAGAGCTACTCGATGTTTATGCTCGCAGACAAGCACGACCTGGTGAGGCGTGCCGTATTGACCAAGAAGAGTACGCCTTGTTTGCCAATAGCTTCCCTTATGAGGAAACCGTCGATCAAGAAACCGCTATTGAAGCCGTTCTTGAAGATATGCGCTCACCAACGGCGATGGATAGACTTGTGTGTGGTGATGTAGGCTTTGGTAAAACCGAGGTCGCTATGCGCGCGGCTTTTGTTGCAGTAAATGACGGTAAGCAAGTCGCGATTTTGGTGCCAACCACCCTACTCGCTCAGCAACATTATGAAAACTTTAAAGACAGATTTGCTGATTGGCCGTTTAAAATTGAAGTCATGTCACGCTTTAAAACCGCCAAAGAACAAACACAAGTCATGCAAGACTTACTTGATGGCAAAGTGGATATCGTTATCGGTACCCATAAACTACTGCAATCTGAAGCAAAGTTTGAAAATCTAGGCTTACTCATTATCGACGAAGAACACCGTTTTGGTGTCAGGCAAAAAGAGAAAATTAAAGCGCTGCGTGCCAATGTAGATATTTTAACCTTAACGGCAACACCAATTCCGCGAACGCTGAATATGGCGATGTCGGGCATGCGCGATTTATCGATTATCGCCACGCCTCCAGCTAAACGTTTAGCGGTAAAAACTTTTGTCAGAGAATATGATGAAGCGACTATTCGTGAGGCGTTGTTACGAGAAATATTAAGGGGTGGCCAAGTCTACTTCTTACATAACAGCGTTGAAAGCATTGAAAAACGAGCCGATGAGATCCGTGACTTGCTGCCTGAAGCACGCGTCGTGACCGCACACGGCCAAATGCGCGAGCGCGAGCTAGAAAAGGTGATGTCTGATTTTTATCACCAGCGCTTTAACGTACTTGTTTGTACCACCATCATTGAAACCGGTATCGATGTGCCTTCAGCCAACACCATAGTTATTGAGCGAGCTGACAACTTTGGTTTAGCACAATTACATCAGCTACGTGGTCGTGTTGGTCGTTCACACCATCAAGCATACGCTTATTTAATGACGCCACATCCTAAACGTATGACCAAAGACGCTCGTAAAAGACTCGAAGCGATTGGCGCATTAGAAGATCTAGGTGCAGGCTTTATGCTCGCCACTCAAGATCTAGAAATTCGCGGCGCTGGTGAACTGCTAGGTGATGAGCAAAGCGGTCATATTTCAAAAATTGGTTTTACTCTATATATGGAAATGCTTGAAGATGCAGTTAAATCACTCAAGCAAGGTAAAGAGCCATCGCTAAATCAGATGCTGCGCCACCAATGTGAAATTGAGCTTAGGATCCCAGCATTATTACCTGAAGATTATGTTGCTGATGTCAATATGCGTTTGTCGCTTTATAAACGTATCGCGAACTGTGAAACAGCCAAAGCAATTGATGAACTCAAAGTCGAGTTAATTGACCGTTTTGGTATGTTACCTGACGCCACCAAAAACTTGATGGAAATGACGCTTTATAAGCATTTAGCCACACAGTTAGGCTTAAGAAAAATCGAAATGCACGCTAAAGGTGGTAGTATAGAGTTTGGTGAAAACAATAAGGTTGATCCAACCTTTATCATCGGCTTACTGCAAACTCAGCCCCAAGTATATCGAATGGATGGGCCAAATAAGCTAAAATTTACTATGCCTTCTGAAACAGCAAAAGACAGACTCGCATTACTTAAGCTGTTAATCGAGCAGTTGTTTCAACATCGTCTTGGAGAATAACCGTGTTAAGACTATCTAAAAACAGACTAAGCGCAGCTTTAGCTGTAAGCCTTTTATCTGGCTTTACAGCGAATACATTTGCGGCTGAAGAACGCTGGTTTGAGGTCGAAGTCTATATCTTCGAGCGCGATGTTCCTACAACCGAGCAATGGTCGACTGAGACAGCGACCAAATCAAACCGTAAAACTGTAGATTTTATTACGCCGTTAATTAGTACCGATCTCACAGCAGTGAGTATGGGATTAAACGGTTGTACCTCTACAGATTGGGCGACTGATAGCGTAAATTGCAACGAGCAAATGAGTAGTGCCAAACATAAGGCAATGGCAGATGTACCGATGCAAATTTCGGCGCCAAATCCAGCAGTGGCCCATTTAGGCGATGGTGCTGTACTTTTAGCTCAAAGCCAAAGTCAGTTTAAAGATATTATGGCCACCATTTCTCGTGAAAAAGGCACCAGTAGCTTACTGCATATGACTTGGCAGCAATCTATGCTCCCTCGCAATCGCGCTGTTCCGGTTAAGCTTTTTTCTGGCCATGACTATTCAGAAGAGTATGAGTTTAACGGTCAGCCTATAGAGACGAGCAACAGTAGCTCAGAATTTGATAACTTTGACTTTTTTGGAACTCAATTTTCTAATAACAGTCAAAAGCCTGTTTGGAAGTTTGACGGTACGATAAATATCTATTTGCAACATTACCTGTTTATTGAAACCGACTTTAGGTTACGTGAAGCTGGCAGCAAAACCGTTACACTTGCGAGCAGTGAACTGCGTGCTGATTCGAATACAGTAGAAACAGGTTCACAAGAAGTGACCAGCCCGTTCCTATACTCTATTCCTATGACTCAAAATCGACGTGTTCGCAGTGATGAAGTGCACTATTTTGATCACCCTAAAATGGGTATGATTATTCAAATTCGTAAAATGGAACACCCAACTGCACGAGTTGCAGAACCAGAGCCTCAAACCGATACAGCAGCTCTGCCGGACGCAACCTTTTAAAGTTGGATAATTGAAAAGTCGAGGTAGATCTCATCTGCCTCATCTTCCTCAACAAACACATCTTCAACGAGTGAAGATGGCGAACCTATATAACACCAACTAATCAGTTTATCCACCGCGGGCTCACCGCCTTGTGCTAAAACCTGTACCGAGCCATCACTTAGATTACTCACGTAGCCTGTCACGCCAAGTGCTGTTGCTTGTCTTAGTGTATGCTGGCGATACGAAACACCTTGTACCTTACCTTTCACCTTTATCACAACACGTTTCATAAGGTCTTCCTTGTTGCTCACCGGCGTTTACTGTATATGATCAGTATAATACTAATCTTGCCATTCGCTTAAACTAACACTCTTTGAACAGAAAGGTTCAATAGACACAAAAAAACCACCAAGAGCTAACGCAATTGATGGCTTTATATAATGATTTAAAATACTGCAGCTACAAATTGCAGCTTTTAATATTAGTCACACGTTAGCTGGCTTTAAATGTCTTAATCAGCTGTAAATGAGCCGCTAAAGACGCAAACTTATGTTGTTGCTCATCATCCCACTCTATTGGATAAAAGTCTTTAAGCAACGCTTCTGTAGCCTGGTTATTCGTCACCGTGTCATTACGGGCTAGAATGCACAGAGCCTTAGCGTTATTCTTGTCGCGAAAGCCTTTAACACATTTATTGGCAATATCAGCGTATTCTTCTGGCCGATCAATTTTTCCAACCATATTATCTTGTGGTGCTAAGTTAGGGTTAATCAGTACCGATTTTATGCCATTTAAAAAACCAATTCGCTCAGCCCAATAACCACCAAGACCCACACCAATAATCAAAGGTGCAGTATCGTCTGATGATGCAATTTGCTTATTCACTTCGTTCAATAAATATTGCATGTCATTTTTAGGATGCAGCGTACTGTAACTCACAAGACGCACATCATCATCGATGAACTGCAACTGTCGCATTTTGTCGTGATTGCCTGGGCTTGTTGCATCAAACCCATGAAGGTAAAGGATCATATTGCCCCCAAATACCAAATTCTTAAATTAATATAAGCCAACCTAGCAAGCTCAGCTTAAAACCATATTGCGCTAAATCAAACTTTTAGCAATTGCCTTAGCATGTTCCCAGCGAGCATTATCTTGTAGCGCTAATGCTACCTTTTTATGATCCGGCTTAAGTAAATTGGCGCTTAAACCTTTATCGTCTGTTGGCCAATTTACGCCACCTAACACTTCCGTTGCGCCGGCGCTGTCATTGCATACCAAAATCATATTACAGCCAGCATCTAATGCAGACTGCGCCCTTGCAGTATAACCACCAGCAACCGCAGCGCCTTTCATACCAAGATCATCAGAAAAAATAACACCATTAAATGATAATTGCTGGCGTAGTACTTCTTGTAACCAAAATGATGAAAAACCTGCTGGTTGGCTGTCAACTTTTGGGTAAATAACATGTGCAGGCATAATGCCCTGCAATCTATTTTTAGCAATTAAATTTGAAAATGGCTGCATATCGTCTGCAAAAATTTCATCTTTAGTACGCTCATCGACAGGTTTAGCAATATGAGAGTCTGCAACAACACTGCCATGCCCAGGAAAGTGCTTACCAACAGCGCACATGCCCGCTTGCTCCATACCATCAATAAACGCACTCGCAAGTTCAATAACTTCGCCTTTTTCAGGGCTAAAACTACGGGTACCTATCACTTGGCTAATACCATTTAAGTCTAGTACTGGTGCGAAACTTAAATCGATATCAACAGCCAGTAACTCAATCGCCATTAGATATCCAAGCTCGGTAGCCCAAGCTTTAGCCTGAACCATATCGCCTTTTGCAGCAGGTAAAATATCGCCCATAGCTGGTAATACCGTAAAGCCATCACGAAAACGCTGCACTCGGCCGCCTTCATGGTCTACTGCAATTAAAATATCCGGGCGAATAGCGCGGATTGATTTGATCAACGCAATGAGTTGCTCGCGATCAACATAATTGCGGCTGAATAAAATAAGGCCGCCGACCATAGGGTGAGTTAACTGCGCTGATTCTCTTTGATCTAACGTTGTGGACTCGATATCTAACATCAAATAACTCATATAACCCTCAAATTTTTTATCGAGATAAAATCTAGCCTAACTAATATAGAATAAAACAACAGCTGGGATTAAGCTAAAAATAGTTAATAAGCTCATGTTAATCCTAAAATAATACAAGATTAAGCTGGAACAAACACAATATAGCGACAACTAAAAAACAATTAGTTTATCTAATACTCTAAAATTGCATACAAAAAAACTAATGCTAAAGATGGCTTCAAAGTATGGGATACTTTTTTTACACCAATAATTCAAGCGACTAAGATTAACCACAAGCATTGTTTTTTACTTACTGGATAGCTGAAATATACCAAGAATAGCGTCATTCCTCCATCCAGTAGTATCTTAGTGAAGTTGGTTATAATTATAACGACTAGAGCGATAAAGGTTTAACATGATTAGTGTATTCGACATGTTCAAAATCGGCATAGGGCCGTCAAGTTCCCACACCGTTGGCCCGATGAAAGCCGGCAATGTTTTTATCAACCAGTTACAAGCACTGGGTCATCTAGATGAGATAGATGAATTACGCTCGGAATTGTTTGGCTCTTTAGGCCAAACAGGTAAAGGGCACGGTACAGGTAAAGCGGTGATTTTAGGCCTAATGGGTGAAGCACCAGATACTGTTGATACCGATAATATTGACGCCATTTTACAACAAGTCAGCGATGATGAGAGTTTGCGACTTGCTAGCGGGCGTTCAGTGCGCTTTACCCGTGCAAACGGTATCACCTATCACAGACGTAAAAGTCTACCAGCACACGCCAACGCCATGACGTTATACGCCTATAAAGCAGGCGAGTGTATATATGAGCGCACTTATTACTCTGTTGGTGGTGGATTTATTCTTGATGAAGATGAAATTCAAGCTCAAGATGCTTCACCTGCAACACCAATTAAAGCCGCGCCTTATGACTTTAATTCTGCCCAACAACTGTTAGAGCTTTGTACCGAAAACGGTTTTAGTATTTCATCGCTAATGATGGCTAACGAACTAAGCATTGCCGATAGTGACGAAATTGAAGAGCAGCTATGGCATATTTGGCAAACGATGAAAAACTGTGTTGAACGTGGCTATTTAAAAGAAGGCATGTTGCCTGGCGGATTAAAATTAAGACGCCGTGCACCATCGCTGTATCGTCGCCTTAAAGCTGAAGGTAAAAACTGTGTTGATCCGCTAACGGCTATGGATTGGGTCGACCTATTCGCACTTTCAGTTAATGAGCAAAATGCTGCCGGCGATCGCGTTGTGACTGCGCCAACTAATGGCGCTGCAGGCATTATTCCTGCCGTTTTATGCTATTACGATATGTTTGTACAAGAAGTTGATAAAGACATCTGTTGTCGCTATTTACTCACAGCTGCAGCTATCGGTATTCTTTATAAAAAGAATGCTTCAATTTCTGGTGCCGAGGTCGGCTGCCAAGGCGAAGTGGGCGTGGCCTGCTCTATGGCAGCGGCAGCGTTAACTGAAATCATGGGCGGCACCGTTGAGCATGTAGAAAACGCCGCTGAAATTGGCATGGAACATAATTTAGGCCTAACCTGTGATCCAGTTGGCGGCCTGGTACAAGTTCCTTGTATCGAACGTAATGCTATGGGCGCAGTAAAAGCAATTAACGCTTCACGCATGGCTATGCGCGGTGACGGTAACCACAAGGTATCACTGGATAAAGTGATTAAGACCATGATGGATACTGGTAAAGATATGCGCAGTAAATACAAAGAAACCGCTAAAGGTGGCTTAGCTGTGAATATTGTCGAGTGTTAAATCACTGAATCATCTAGCACTGAGTAACTAAAGTGGCTTAGTACACCATAAAAAAACCTCGCGATTGCGAGGTTTTTTTATGGCATTAGTTAAGACAAACTGGCTTTTAACGAACCGGTAGCTCAATATCTTTAAACATGGCTTCAATCTGCTGTGCATCACGAAGCGCTACTGCTTGCTCTACCACTGGGCGGGTTAAATGCGGTGCAAAGTGTTCGATAAAATCATACATATAAGTTCGTAAGAAGTTACCCTTTCTAAAGCCAATTTTAGTGGTGCTATGACCAAATAAATGGCTGGCATCAATTGCCACCAAATCTTTATCCATGTGCTCATCAATCGCCATTGACGCTATAACACCTACACCTAAACCAAGTCTTACGTAGGTTTTAAGTACATCAGCACTGGTTGCACTAAATACGACTCGAGGCTCTAGCCCTGCACGATTAAATGATTTTTCAATTTCTGATGCGCGGTCAAAACCAAACACATAAGTCACTAATGGAAAACGTGCTAAGTCTTCAATACTAATGTTACTTCTTGCTGCTAATGGATGATCACGAGTCACCACAATTGAACGGTTCCAGTGATAACAAGGCAACATGATTAAATCGCTGTAAAGGTGCATGGCTTCAGTTGCAATAGCAAAGTCTGCATCACCTCTGGCTGCTAATTCACTAATTTGTGATGGCGTACCTTGGTGCATATGCAAGTTAACTTTAGGGTAGCGGTCGATAAAGCCTTGAATAATGTGCGGTAAAGCATAGCGAGCTTGAGTATCGGTAGTGGCAATATTCAGCTCACCTTGATCTGGCTTAGTGTACTCTTCTGCAACTTTCTTAATGCTTTCGACTTTACCTAAAATATCATTGGCGATGCTGATAACTTGTTGGCCCGCAGGAGTTACGTGGGTGAGATGCTTACCACTTCGTCCAAAAATTTGAATGCCAAGTTCATCTTCAAGCATACGTACTTGTTTACTTATACCAGGTTGAGATGTATACAAATTCTCCGCTGTCGCGGAAACATTGAGATTGTGGTTCACCACCTCTGCTATGTATCTAAGTTGCTGCAACTTCATCTTTTATCCTTCCTTGTAGCAGGCTTACGACCTGTCTAATAAATAAGTAATGACGCATTTAAGTATAATTATTCGTTATAGTATAGCCAAATAATTATATCAAATGGAATATAGCACATTAGTCAAACGCTAAGAAACACTTATCGAGAAACCTTGATGAAGATTACTACCCTATAATGTTGATTTATAGTAGCATTGGCCGAATTGTAAATTTATTGGTCCTGTTATGATATTTATTTCAGTTTTGGTTCTGATCGGCGTATTGCTATTACTTGTAATCGGGATCAGTATCATCCAACAACAAAAAGCGCGCGTTGAAGCTGAAAGGCGGACTGAACTTGCACGCCACAGAGCAATCATTGATGAAACCGAAGAAGTTTTATCAAATACAGGCCTTATCCCCTGCTCTTCGAGTATCATTTTAGTCCTTTATAAGCGCGTAGAGGAAGCATTAAATGGTGCTCTGCCACTTGCCGCTAATCAAAGCAATGATTACCAACGTCGATTGATAGATCTTCAGGCTCAAATTCAAAGTTTACAATCAAGCCCTAAAACAGCGCCGCCAGTTGAGCAATTTCGTCTACCTGATAATGACCGCCAAGTTCTCACTTTGGTGCAAACCTTAAAGAAGATGAAGGCAATACTGCGCGCCGAGCATAATAAAGGCAAAGTTGAACCTAGTATTTTCAGTGAAGAAGAGATGCGTATCGACAGTTTACAGCTACGTATTAACGTTGATTCCATGTTAGCGCGGGGACGTGCAGCTTGCTTTATGAAACAATATGGTTCTGCAAAACAAATGGTTACAAAGGCTTTAGGGACATTACACACAATCAAGTCTCAAACCCCTAATGACCCTTTTATTGCTCGTAAAGTAGAAGAAGCAAAAGCTATGTTAGAAGAAGTCACTGGTGCACAAAGAAATGCCCAGCCGGCTATCGTTAAAAGCAAAAGTGATGACGATGATATTGATGTGTTATTCCAACCTAAAAGGAAGTGGTGATTCAAGATTTCTAATGCCGCTGCTATAACCAGCATTACAAACAACACCTCCAACTGTTCAAAAACAAACTCTCTCCACCTTCATCTGAAGGTGGGCTTCCCCCTCTGATATAAAAGTCTACTAAGCTACTACTTTGCAGGCAGAATTTACTGAAACGCAGATAATTGTCTTAAGGTATTTTCTGTAACCTAAACTATCTCTACCTCTTTCATTACCTTTTAAGTACAGCCTATTATACCAAGACAGAAAGTGACTTAAAAAGCGCCAACAAAAAAGCCCCGAATATTCGGGGCTTTTAAAAGCGAATTACTTACAAATACTTACTCGGCTTTTTTAGCTTTTGGTTTTGCTTTCGCCTTAGGCTTAGCTTTTGCTTTAGGTTTTGCTTTAGCTTTCGCCTCAGTAACCCACTTACCATCAATATACTTCGATGACCAGCCTGTAGCTTTACCGTCTACATCCGTTGCAACGTACTGCTCTTTGGTCTTACGACTAAAGCGCACAGAAGCTAAGTTACCCTCATCATCAGCAACTGGCGCATCAGCTAGATACTGATACTTAGGCCACAGAAGTTCGCGGTACTTAATCAACTCTTCCACTAATGGGCCACGGGTTTCGCGGGATTTAGGGAAAGTACTGGCAGCAAGGAAAATACCTGCCGCGCCATCACGCAATACAAAGTATGCATCAGACTTAGAACACTTAAGCTCTGGAAGATGGATTGGATCTTCTTTTGGCGGCGCCGCTTCACCACTCTTGAGTAGCTTACGAGTGTTCTTACACTCAGAGTTTGTACAACCAAAGTACTTACCAAAACGACCGTTTTTAAGTTCCATATCGTTACCACAACGATCGCACTCAATAATCGGGCCTTCGTAGCCTTTGATCTTGAACTGGCCCGCTTCGACTTCGTAACCATTACAGGTTGGGTTATTACCACAAACATGTAGCTTACGAGCTTCATCGATTAAGTAGCTATCCATTGCCGTGCCACAGATGCCACAACGATGTTTTGCGCGTAATGCTTCAGTTTCAGCATCTTCACCACTGCTAACAGCTTCTTCACCTGGCGTTAAGTTTAACGTGGTTTTACAACGCTCTTTTGGCGGCAATGCATAACCAGAACAACCTAGGAATACACCGGTAGTGCCGGTACGAATACCCATAGGGCGTCCACAAGTTGGGCACTTAATGTCATCTGTTATCACCATTTCGTTAGGACGCATACCGCCCTCTTCAGGCGATAACTCGGCGACTTCTAGCTGTTTGGTGAAGTCTTTATAGAAACCATCAAGCACTTTTTTCCAGTCAAGCTTACCGTGAGCTACATCATCTAATGTTTGCTCCATACTTGCTGTAAAGTCATAACTCATTAAGTCTTCAAAGCTACCCACTAAGCTATCACTGACAATTTCACCCATTTTTTCAGCAAAGAAACGACGGTTATCGACTTTAACGTAACCACGATCTTGAATGGTTGAAATGATCGTTGCATAAGTAGATGGACGACCAATTCCACGCTTTTCAAGCTCTTTAACTAATGAAGCTTCACTGTAACGAGCTGGCGGCTTAGTAAAGTGCTGCTTAGGTTGCAACTCTTTAAGGGTTACCACATCACCTTCTGCCACATAAGGTAGAGTATTATCTTCTTCGTTTTTCTTCTTGATTGCAGTTTGAACGCGAGTCCAACCATCAAAACGTAACGTACGACCTGTCGCTTTTAATTCATACTCGCCAGCTTTTACCGTTAGACGAGTTGCATCATATTTAGCAGGTGTCATCTGACATGACACAAACTGGCGCCAAATCAGCTCATATAAGCGCTGTGCGTCGCGCTCCATGTCTGAAAGAGAAGCTGCGCTAACTTTTACGTTAGAAGGACGAATCGCTTCGTGAGCCTCTTGAGCGCCTTCTTTGCTGCCGTAGCGAATTGGTGACTCTGGTAGATACTTATCGCCATACTCATTGCCAATCATTTCGCGCACGCTATCAAGTGCTTCTTGGCTTAAGTTGGTCGAGTCAGTACGCATATAAGTAATATGACCCGCTTCATATAAGCGCTGCGCCATCATCATCGTCTTTTTGACACCAAAACCTAAACGCGTACTTGCCGCTTGCTGTAAAGTTGAGGTGATATAAGGCGCAGATGGTTTACTTGACGTTGCTCTATCTTCACGAGCTGCAACTACAAAGCTTGATTGCGATAGCTGAGTTACCGCTGTTTGCGCTTCAGTTTCGTTTACTGGGTTAAACGCTTTGCCTTGATGCTTAACAACTTGCATTTTGAGCAAATCATCAGTCAGCGTATTTAGCTCTGCATGTACATCCCAAAACTCTTCTGGCACAAAGGCTTTAATTTCGCTTTCACGCTCAACCACTAATCGCACAGCTACTGATTGCACGCGACCGGCAGATAAACCACGAGCAACCTTTTTCCATAATAGTGGCGATGCCATAAAGCCAACAACACGGTCTAAGAATCGACGTGCTTGCTGAGCATTGACCATATTGGTGTCTAGTACTGATGGCTGGCTAAATGCATCTTGAATCGCTGATTTTGTGATCTCGTTAAATACAACACGCTGATAGCGGGACTCGTCACCACCAATAACTTGTTGTAAATGCCAAGCAATCGCCTCTCCCTCTCTATCCAAATCGGTTGCGAGATAGATATGGTCAGCATTTGCTGCCAGAGTTTGAAGTTCTTTAACCACCTTTTCTTTGCCAGGTAAGGTTTGATATTTAGCTTTCCAGCCTTTTTCTGGGTCTACTCCCATGCGCGCAACCAGCGCCTGCTTTGCTTTTAAGCTCTTATATTCAGCCTTCTCCTCTGGAGACATCTTCTTCACTTCAGCCGCAGTTTTACTAACAACTTTAGCTTCGGTGCTCGAAGATGTAGGCAAGTCACGGATGTGACCTACACTCGACTTAACGATGAAATCTTTGCCTAGATATTTATTAATAGTCTTGGCTTTGGCCGGTGATTCGACGATTACTAGCGATTTACCCATAGATTAATTTGCGCCAACGAGTCTCAAAAATCGGAAAATTGGCTCCATATATAGAGGGTTGTGTACAGAGTTTCAAGCTAATCCCTCTTTTATTTGTACTGGAGTACCAATTTTTAACCATTTTTGAAATAAATGTGAAAAAAAATAGTGCTTATTTAAAAACTAATATTTCATTATTAGTCATCAAGCAAGTATTAGTTGTGCATTTCGATGCAAATACTGTGTTTTTATTAAATAAGGCTCGCTTGTGTGGTGCCCCTGCTTAAGTATACTGACCACAATAATTACAACTCAGAAAAGATATAACAACCTGAGATACCCTTAAGGAAAACAAGAATGAAGCATTTTGAAGCTAATTTCGACGGACTCGTTGGGCCAACCCACAATTACGCCGGTTTATCATTTGGCAACGTCGCCTCATTAAATAACGCTGCAGCAACATCAAGCCCAAAAGATGCAGCCAAACAAGGATTGAAAAAAGCCAAAGCACTCGCCGATCTAGGTTTAGTGCAAGGCATGCTCGCACCACAAGAACGCCCAGACCTACATTCGCTGCGCCGCATGGGCTTTTCGGGCACTGATAGCGATATTCTAAACAAAGCCGCCAAAGAGGCTCCAGCTTTATTACGCGCTTGCTGCAGTGCATCAAGCATGTGGACAGCAAATGCAGCAACCGTATCACCGAGTGCAGATACCCGTGACGGTAAACTACATTTTACCCCGGCAAATCTAGTCGACAAGCTACACCGTAGCATAGAACCGACTACTACAGGCAATATCCTGCAGGCTACGTTTAACGATAGCCGCTTTTTCAAACATCACCAACATTTGCCAGAGCATGCAAGTTTTGGTGATGAAGGCGCGGCTAACCACACCCGCCTTTGTAGTGAGTATGGTCATGCTGGTGTTGAATTGTTTGTATTCGGTCAAGAAGCGACTAATCCTGCTGCACCTAAACCGCAAAAATTCCCAGCAAGACAAACTCTGGAAGCCTCACAAGCCGTTGCGCGCCTGCATCAACTAGACGATGATGGCACTGTTTATATTCAGCAAAACCCGGATGTGATTGATCAGGGTGTATTCCACAACGATGTTATCGCAGTTGGTAACCAAAACGTGCTGTTTTATCACGAGCAAGCCTTCTTAAATACTCAAGCTAAACTCGCAGAAATCAAAAATAAATTTGGTGAGTCTGCATTGCACTTTATTGAAGTGCCAACCGCTAAAGTCGCCATTCAAGATGCGGTAAAAAGTTACTTATTCAATACTCAGGTTGTTACGCTACCATCTGGAGAGATGGCAATTATTGCGCCAACAAACTGTCAAGAAAACCCAGCTGTTTTTGCTTACTTAAATGAGCTAGTCACGCTTGATACTCCAATCAAGCAAGTGCTTTACTTTGACGTAAAGCAAAGCATGCAAAATGGTGGCGGTCCCGCTTGTTTACGTTTACGTGTCGCAATGAACCAGGATGAAGTGGCGGCAGTGAATCAACACACGTTAATGAATGATGGTTTATTTACTCGATTAAATCAGTGGGTAGATAAGCATTACCGCGACCGTTTACATGTAGAAGATTTAGCAGATCCACAGCTATTAATTGAATCTCGCACAGCATTAGATGAACTTACTCAAATTATGCATCTAGGCAGTGTTTATCAGTTCCAAAAGTAATGGTTAGAATAAAAATGTAGAATGAGCCATTATGTAATATAAAAAGCCCCGCTATTGCGGGGCTTTTGCTTTTCATTAATTAATGGATATAGGAAGAGAAAGCACTTGAGTTTTTACACCACCAGGTGTTTCAACAGTAACAAGGAATGTACCGGAGTTTGGTTCATCTTCACCTTTAAGCGTTACGCTAAACTCGCGACCACCATTATAGTTAGTACTAGGCCATATATACTCTGATCCACTTACTACAGAACCTGCACTTGCAGTAAAGCTGACTTTCGAACCAGCAGGCATTTGCTGATTATGAAGATCTGAAATAGTAAAATAAACAGTTCCTGTAGCCTTACCGATAATATCAATACTTTGATCATAAGAACCACCTGACCCACTATAACTATCGACAATCAACACACGAGAACGATCAGTTGCTAACGCTGTACTTCCAGACATAACGATGACTAAGCTACCTCGAACATATAAAGATTTAGAATCCGTGACACCATCTGCACATGCATCATGAACAGGATCTGCGCATAGAACACCGTTGTATTTTCCGTCTTTAAGATCAAAGACACCGTTAGAATTAAAATCAACTAGTTCTTCTAGCTCACCACCTAACTGCCCATTTGCCTGCTGTGGATTAAAGCGGCCATCTTCATTGTAATCATTAAACACATCATCTAAATCAAATGGCATACCACTTACATCAGTTTGAGTGTTAAATGCTGTCACTTCGTTCGCATCAAATCGACCATTACCGTTTAAATCAGGAAAAGACTCTTCACCGATAGCAGTTGCTGTAATCGTTGCTCGTCCACCATACTTTTGACCATAATGGTTACCATAAATACCCAATGCAGAATCAAAAGATAACTCAGCAGTTGGATCATCAACCATTAAACCTGCACCATTGATTAATTGGTAGCCCTCAGGCCTCGCTTGCTGGCTTGTCCAAACAACACTACACGCACCTTTATTTGTTTGGCATGCGTCTTCAATTGCACCACCTTCGGTTGTAAATGATATCGTTGTACCGTCTGGAACAGGGTTGTTAAATGCATCGGCTAAACGCGCAGTAACTGTAACTTCAGTGCCATCAACATCCCAACCTTCAGCATTTAAAACTGTAGCTGACAATGAAAAGCTGTCTTGATCAGGAATACCTGTTGAAATAACTAACTCACTAGACTGACTTGAAATTACAGGGCTAGAGCCGTCAACAGTCGCGGTTACACGCACAGATGTAGCCACAGTACCCGTTCTAACTACTGTTTGAGCCACACCTTGATTGTTTGTTGTTGCGGTCGCAGGATCCAAACTAATTCCGCCGACTTCTGTATTTAAAGCAAAAGATACCGACTGATTGCTTACAGGATTACTATTTGTATCTAGAACTTTAAACTGAACCACTGAAGACTCAACACCACCTGTGCCAAGAATACTGATATTTTGAGGTGTAGCAGACAAAAATACGATACTACCAACATCTGCTGGCAATACATTAATTGTTGCTGTTGCAGCTAAGTTCAAACCACCAGCATTAGCGGTAACATTAATGGCGTCATCCCCTTTACAACCTTTAGCTAAATAGGTCGTTGTCGCAACGCCATTGACCGATGGCACTGGAGAACTGATCTCAGCTTCTGGACTTGTCTTGGTCGAGCAAGTTGAAGAAAAGTTTACATCTACTGGCTGAGTAAAAGGATTACCACTATCATCTTGAATTGCAACCGAGATAGTTGCAGTGCCTCCTGCAGTTAACTGATCAACACTTACGCTAGCAACCCCTTCATTGAATGGCGTGCCACTTCCCATTAGAACGTTTGTAGCACCTATCACCACTACGACTTTTCCCTCTTCACCACTTGATAAAGACGCGGTAACCTCCCCAGCCCCTAAAGAACTGCCTGCATATATATCAACCGTTGCCTTACCATTGGCATCAGTCACTGCAGATTTAATAGGAAGATCTCCAATCGTTGTATCAAATGTTACAATCGAAGGCTTATTGATACCGCTAACAGTTGCAGTGATCTTACCCGGAATAGTCGTTGTTATTGCATCAATAGGCTCACCATCCGTATCAGTTAATACAACAACAATAGACGCGCCATCATTGACTTCACCACCATCTCCTTCCATTACAAACACTAGCGGCTCTACCGTAATATCACTGTATCCAGCAACTTCTACAGTTAATGAACCTGCTCCGGGAATATTTGAAGTAGCCAACAAAACCTTAGCCGTACCATTGCTATCAGTCTTATCAGTGCCTATTCCTGGGATAAAAGTACCTATGGCATTATTATCAAGCTTAAAAGTCACCAGTTTTCCAGCTAAAGCGCCGTGAAGTGAGCTTGTTACCACAGCAGTGACTTCAGCAGGTGCTTCGGCTTTAATTGACTCAGTATTAGAAATAGAAAGAACGACACTAATGATTTCTGTCGGTTCTGGCGTCCCTCCATCATCAGGATCGTTAGAGATACTACCTCCACCACCACAACCAACGAGTATAAATGACCAAATAAAAGCAATAAAAATGCTATATGCTGACTTCATTGTCAGGCTCCCTGTTACTCAAGAACTAATACGTGGCAACTATCAAGCTACCTTTTAGGTAACACTATACAATCTCTAAATCACTTTTCCACAACAAATCACTTTTATTTTCAACAATTACCTATAACTTTAACCTCACGCCCATTTCCTCGATGCCACTTTCTTGCTAGGCTTTAATGCGCAAATTGAAAAGCATAAAAATTAAACAGGAAGCACTATGTCTGCTACGAAAACTAAAAAACTCGGCCTCACGAGTAAGATTATTATCGGCATGCTTGCCGGTATTATCCTTGGACTGCTGTTACGCAATCTGTTTCCAGAGAGTGACTTTGTAAAAGAGTACATAACCGAAGGTGTGCTCAACGTTATTGGTACCATCTTTATCTCAAGCTTAAAAATGCTCGTTGTTCCACTGGTATTTGTCTCATTAGTCTGCGGTACCTGCTCCCTTAGTGAGCCATCAAAGGTTGGTCGTTTAGGTGGTAAAACGATTGCGTTTTATCTATTCACTACCGCTATTGCACTTTCAATGGCGATTCTAGTCGCCATCGCAGTTCATCCGGGTAACGCAAGTTTAGTGACCGAAGGAATGCAGTTTGATGTAAAACAAGCACCTAGCCTTTCAGACGTGTTAATCAATTTAGTACCAACGAACCCACTGCACGCGATGAGTGAAGGCAACATGCTGCAAATCATCATTTTCGCGGTAATTTTTGGTTTTGCCATTTCCCATATTGGCGAGCGTGGTGCGCGTGTTGCAGCACTGTTTAATGACCTGAACGAAGTAATTATGCGTGTTGTAACCCTTATCATGCAGCTTGCACCATATGGTGTATTTGCTTTGATGGCGAAACTTGCGCTAACTCTGGGCATGGAAACCTTTGGTAGCGTGGTTAAGTACTTCTTCGTTGTTCTAGGCGTATTGCTTATTCATGCTTTTGTTGTTTACCCAACCTTACTTAAGCTATTCTCAGGGCTAAACCCATTCACCTTTATCCGTAAAATCCGCGATGTTCAATTGTTTGCTTTTAGCACTGCTAGCTCGAATGCAACGCTACCAGTAACCATTGAGACGGCTGAGCACCGCATGGGTGTTGACAATAAAATTGCATCATTCACCTTGCCGCTTGGCGCCACCATTAACATGGATGGCACCGCGATTATGCAAGGTGTGGCAACGGTGTTTATTGCGCAGGTATTTGGTATTGAGCTAACCATTACTGATTATGCGATGGTGGTTATCACTGCAACTTTAGCGTCGATCGGAACTGCTGGTGTACCAGGTGTCGGTCTTATCATGCTTGCTATGGTACTTAACCAAGTGGGTCTGCCAGTTGAAGGTATCGCGCTGATTATTGGTGTCGATAGACTGCTTGATATGGTACGTACAGCAGTCAACGTAACCGGTGATACCGTCGCTACTGTAGTGATTGCAAAATCAGAAGGTGAGTTTGATGAAGCGTTATTTAACGACACCCAAGCGGGTAAAGTTGCGCCAGGATTCAATGCTCAGGTTCACGCTGAAGAAACCAAGGTAAATCGCTAATATCTGTTGAAGTGATTTACTAAAAAGGGCGCTATAAGCGCCCTTTTGATTTTACTGCCCCATCCAAAATCACATTGCCACATTGCAGCTAATTGTAAGATGTTAGCCCTCAGATTAAGTGTTTAGAGTTGCATTAGAGCATCTGAAAACTACTTTAGCATCTTAATCAATTTAGCAGGCACGCCGCCCACCATAGTATCGGGTGCAACATCTTTATTGACTACGGCACCAGCAGCAATAACCGAACGCGCACCAATTGTCACACCTTGATTAATCACTACATTGCCACCAATCCACACATCATCTTCAATAGTGATCGGTAAGCAAAATGTTTCCCAGCGGCGTCGACTCATATGATCAACGCTGTGAGAGGCAGTATAAAATTGGCAGTTAGGACCAATCATCACATGATCACCAATGGTAATTGCTGCGCCATCAAGCATCACTGCACCCATATTGATAAAACTGCCGTTGCCTATGGTAATTTGTTTACCAAACTCGCAATTAAACGGCTCACGCACAATAGAGCCTTCACCGATATTAAGTAACTGCTTCATCAAGCACTGAGTTTCACTAAAGCCTAAGCTATTATTAATTTGCTTTTGCAATAAGTAGGCATTGTCTCGTACAGCTGAAATCTCAGCATCTGCGCCAGCAAACACTTCACCATTGAGCATTTTTTGGTATTCAGTCATCGCTTTATTTTTCTTATGTTATTTAGAGTAGATTCAAAAAAGGCATAACTCAGAATACTAAGTTATGCCTTTCAAAATTATGTCACTGCAAGCCTTCAGCGGCTTCTCAGCTTATCTTTCCCAGTATGACTCTTCCAAGCTATCTTCACGCTCTGGTAAGCCACGTGAAAGTCTTGGGCTATGCTGTGCAAGTACTTCATAAGCTACGCGGTTAGCATACTTACAAATTTGCGAGAATGATGAGTAACACAAGCCGTCACGCTTATGCTTACTTGAACCTGGCACGTTAGTCTTGTGGAAAGTATTCGAAGCCAAATCATGTAATAGTGCAGCTAATGCACCATCGCCTGCACCGTTAGTATTACGGATAACCTCAGGACCGCCCATATATGGCGAGATATGCGCGTAAACCTTAAGTGGAGACTCACAATCAGCCTTTAATTTAGGGCGAGAGAATTCATAGCGGTTAAACTCAGGAATAGAACCTGGTAATAGCGTATGGCTAGTTTCACGCTTTTCTGAGTCTTCAGTGTAACCCGCTGTGTATAGCCCTAGAGGACCTGCTGTGGTCAACACCATGTCACACCACTCAAGTGCCGCTTCACTGGCTAGCAATGGATCGCTAAAGCCTGTTAACGCTTCACCTTCGTCTTCATTCATAGCAAGAATGGTCACGTGCTCTTTAATGAATTCTTGCCACCACTTTGGATCTTCTTCAATTAAGAAACGGGTACCTAATGTTAATACTACTGGCACTTCCGCTTCTTTAGCGTAGTTAATCGCTGTCATTGCCGCATCAGTGATCTGGTCGCCACCGCTTGCGCGCATTAGATAAGCAGTCAGAATGAGCGCAGAGCCACCTTGAACCACGTCTTTGTCAATATAGCTAGGCGTTAATTGATCCATTGAGCCTTTGCTGATCGCAAAGGTACGCTCACCGCACTCAGAAATTAGCGTAAAGCAACGACCAATCGGACCCGCTACCGGTTGCAGGTAGTTAAGATCAACTTTAGAAGAGGTGTTACATAAATAGCGATAAGCATAGCTACCCACTTCAATATTTTTGCTCATTACGCCAAATAATACTGAGCGATCATCCGCCAAAATGGAGTAATTGTGTACCGTGTTACCAATGGTGCCACCAGCAAACTCATCGCTGATCAGTTCATTGCTCTTAAGCTCGGTATAAAGTGCATGGGCCTTGTCATCGTCAATCAAGGTTGAGTTACCTTTCGGCAGCTCATATCGACTCAATAACTCATCTTCCACTTTAGCCTCAATGTCTACTAATGTCTGGTCAATACCAGAAATGTAAGTAGAGATTGGTAAAGGCTGCTGGATCAACTGCGCTAGCAGTGGATCACGGTTTTTAACTGGAAAATAATGTTTAGACTTACGCTGACCTGGAAACTTCATATTGAGCTCTCTTTCATTCGGCATCCATGCAAAATATCAATTTAAACGGGTAAGTAATCTCTCATTGTTTATCCAATGGTGAATAAACAAAACGACACTTTAAGCGGTTAACTATAGTAAAGGTTAGCTATAGTAAAAATTATGCCATCACTATTTATTTAGCTTAGTCACAACTTAAGCAAAATAGTGAGCTTAGTGGGCTATATACGCAAAAAGGTGGGGGATTTTACCACACCCCACCTCTTTCGCTAGCTGAAATCACTACAGAAGGGATAAAAATTAATGCCAGCCTTGGGTTTGCTGCTCAACAATCTTAGCTAATAAGTCAATATGACCAGCAGAGTCATTTAAACACTCGATAAATTCATAACGCTCACCGCCCGCCGATAAGAAGTCTTCTTTGCCTTCTTGAGAGATCTCTTCAAGAGTCTCTAAACAGTCACAAGAGAACGCTGGGCACATAATATCAACCGACTTAATCCCCTCTTTTGGTAGCGACTCAAGCAGTGCATCAGTTGCAGGACCAATCCACTGCTCTTTACCAAATTGCGATTGAAAACAAATACGCCATTGCTGCTGAGTTAAACCAAGCTCGGCAGCTAACAATTCAGCTGTTGCTTGGCACTGGGCTTGGTAAGGATCGCCTTCGGTAATGTAACGTAGCGGTACACCATGAAACGACATTAATAAAACCTGAGCCTGACCCTTAGCTTGCCAATGATTTTTAACAGACTCAGCTAATGCCTTAATATAATCTGGGTGATCAAAATACTGTTTATTGAAACGCAGCTCTGGGATGTTGCGCTCAGCTTTTAAAAGCTCGGCTATCGCGTCGTATACCGGGGCAACTGTAGAGCAAGAATATTGCGCATACAGTGGCAGTACAAAAATCTTTTCAGCGCCTTGCGCCTTTAAGCTATCCAGTCCCGATTGCAAAGACGGGTTGCCATAGCTCATACCCAGTTCAACTGGAATATTTTGCCCTAAGGTTTGCTGCAATTGAGTTTTAAGCTTATCGCGCTGTTTTTGGCTTATCACCATTAACGGCGAACCTTCATCCCACCAGATAGACTGATACAACTTGGCCACTTTTGCAGGACGAGTATTAAGAATGATGCCGTTTAAGATCGGTTTCCAGATCCATGGTGAAAGATCAACAACACGAGGGTCGCTTAAAAACTGTTTGAGGAATTTTTTTACATCAGGAGCGGTCGGTGAATCAGGCGTACCTAAGTTAACTAATAACACACCGAATGGAGGGGCTAAGTCACTCACATGAATTCTCTTTTTAGCAAGATATTCAGCTCAGGCTATCACCGCAAAACGCATAAAAAAAGCCCATTCGCATGGGCTTTTCAAAATATGAGAACTAGCTCATAAACACATATTCACTCGAGTCTTTTTTATACTCGGTGACTATGGAATTGACGTTAAGTATTAGCCAAGAATAGTTACGATTTCTTCGCTAACTGTTGCTACAGACTTAGTACCGTCAAACTTGTTGTAAGTTACGTCGCCTTTAGCTGCAACTGCGCCGTAGTATTCAACTAGTGGCTTAGTTTGCTCATGGTAAATATCAAGACGCTTACGTACAGTTGTTTCTTCGTCATCTGGACGGATTGCTAGATCTTCACCGGTTACGTCATCTTTACCTTCAACCTTTGGTTGGTTGAATACGATGTGGTAAACACGGCCAGAGCCTGGGTGAACACGACGACCGCTCATGCGCTTAACGATTTCTTCGTCTGGCACATCAATTTCAATCACGTGATCAAGAGCGATGCCGCTTGAAGCCATTGCATCAGCTTGTGGGATCGTGCGTGGGAAACCGTCTAATAGGAAACCTTTAGCGCAATCATCTTGAGCAACGCGCTCTTTAACTAGACCGATGATTAGCTCATCAGATACCAACTGACCAGCGTCCATCACTTTCTTAGCTTCTAGGCCAAGTGGCGTACCCGCTTTAACGGCTGCACGTAGCATATCGCCTGTTGAAATTTGAGGAATACCGTACTTTTCCATGATGAATTGTGCTTGAGTACCTTTACCGGCACCTGGGGCACCTAATAGCATAATGCGCATCTGAATCTTCCTCTTAATTTCGCACTGTGATACCCACATCGTCTAGAAACGAGCAAAAAGCCGTCAGCGTGATGGGTATTATATGTTTAGGGCGGCGATCTTCGCATAAATGGCCGCCATTTTGAAGTCATTTGTCCTTCGACTTTAGCATCACAAGCAACAAATATCTTTGATGCTAGTCAGTAAAGTAAGGTGTAAAGCTTACGTCGGTATTGATTGGCGAGTGTGTTGCCTTGGCCGAGCGCCGTTAAGATCTCTAAGAATGATTGCTTCACTTTGCCATCTTGTGCCGAAATATCTTTTTGCAGCGGCGAAAAAAGCAACTCAAGCGCTTCATCATTACGCCCTGCTTGATGCAATGCTTTGGCAAGTTCTATCACTAAATCTAAGTTAGATGGATCGTTTTCAACATCTTGCTGTAGCTTTCTAATTTCTGGCGTGTCAGCAGCATCAAGCGCTAAAGCAAGCTTGGCTTTTAAACTTTGGTAATAACTATCTTGATCGGCAAGGCCAACTGAATCTAATAAAGCTTGTGCATCTTCCAGCACATTTAGCGATAAATACACATCGGCTAAGGCTAAGGCGATTTCAGCGATTTGCTTTTCGTTGTAGGCATCTTTTAGCAGTGGCAATGCGGCAATTGCGTTATTTTCAGCTAAAAACACTCGCGCTTGATTAAGCTTTAATTGCCACTCGGCAGGTAAATGCTTATCCAGCATCTCAGTAATTTGCGCAGTCTCTTGCACGCCAGCAAAGCCGTCTACCGGTTTGCCTTGGTGTAATACCAAAGTTGTCGGTAAACTCTGGATCTGGAAGTAATTGGCAATTTCCATTTCCGTTTCACAGTTAACCTTAGCTAATACAAAACGGCCATTTTGTTGCTGGGCGATGCTTTCAAGGGTTTGCATCAAGCTTACACTTTCTGGGCTTTGACTTGCCCAAAACGCCATTACAACCACCTTCTCCATCGAAGCGTCGACCACTTGTTGGATGTTTTCTTTAGTCAGCTCTAGAATCGATTGCATAACTTTTCCTTCGCTATTAGCGAGTGACCATAAAAAAGAGGCAGTTATACTGCCTCTTTAATCATAGCTGTTGATTACTTAACGCTAGCTAGTAGCATTTGGTTCATTAGCTTAATGAAGGCTGATGGATCAGCAAGGCTACCTTTTTCAGACAACAATGCTTGTTGCAGTAAAAGCTCTGACCACTGGGCAAATAGCTGTTCATCTTGCTCGTCATTTAAACGCGCTACTAACGGATGCTCAGGGTTTAGCTCAAATGTCGGCTTAGACTCAGGTACGTCTTGACCTGCTGCTTGCATCAACTTGATCATCTGCGTTGACATTTCGCCTTCACCGGCAACCACACATGCAGGCGTGTCAGTTAGACGTGTTGTCACCTTAACCTCAGAAACCTTATCACCTAAGCTGTCTTTAACACGCTTAACTAGGCCTTCTGATTCAGTTTGTAGCTTCTCTTGCGCTTCTTTTTCGCCAGCATCTTCAAGCTCACCTAGCTCAAGATCACCACGCGTCACTGAATGTAGTTTCTTGCCATCAAATTCAGTTAAGTGATTAATTAGCCACTCATCGATACGCTCAGACATTAATAACACTTCAATGCCTTTCTTACGTAACACTTCAAGGTGTGGGCTGTTAGCTGCAGCCTCATGGCTATCGGCAACAATGTAGTAGATCTTAGACTGACCTTCTTTCATGCGCTCAATGTAATCTGCTAGCGATACGTTAGCCGTTGCTTCACCGGTGTGAGTCGATGCAAAACGCAGTAGACCAGCTACACGCTCTTTGTTAGCAAAATCTTCAGCAGGACCTTCTTTTAGCACTTGGCCAAATTCAGTCCAGAACGACTGATACTTTTCAGTATCATTCTTAGCCAGTTTCTCAAGCATGCCTAATACACGCTTAGTCACTGCAGTGCGCAGCGCTGTAGTGACTTTGTTATCTTGCAAAATTTCGCGAGATACGTTTAGCGGTAAGTCGTTTGAGTCAATCAAACCTTGCACAAAACGTAGGTAGCTTGGCATGAACTGCTCAGCATCATCCATTACGAATACGCGCTGTACAAACAGTTTTAGGCCATGCTTACGGTCACGGTTCCACATATCCCAAGGCGCTTTAGCAGGGATATACAGCAAGCTGGTGTACTCTTGCTTACCTTCAACGCGGTTGTGGCTCCACAAAAGTGGGTCAGCGAAGTCATGAGAAATATGCTTGTAAAACTCTTGGTACTCTTCATCAGACACATCACTCTTGTTACGTGTCCATAGTGCTGTCGCCTTGTTCATTGGCTTCCAGCTACCTTCTGTTGCTGGTACGGCTTCTGAATCTTCAGTTGCTTCAACTGCAGGCGTGCCCTCTTCAAACATCTCTACTGGTACCGAGATATGATCTGAGTATTTAGTAATGATTGAACGCAGACGGTAGTCATCAGCAAACTCTTTTTCATCATCACGTAAGTGAAGCGTAATTTCAGTACCGCGAGTTTGTTTAGAGATAGTTTCAACAGTAAAGTCACCTTCACCCGCTGATTCCCACAGTACAGCTTCATCAGCGCTATGGCCTGCTGCGCGAGTACGAACCGTTACACGGTCTGCCACAATAAAGGCTGAGTAAAAACCAACACCGAACTGACCAATTAGCTGTGAATCTTTTGACTCATCGCCAGATAAGTTTTTAAAGAAATCTGCAGTACCTGATTTAGCAATCGTACCTAAGTGCTCAATCACACCGTCACGAGTCATACCGATACCGTTATCTTCGATAGTAACAGTACCCTTTTCTTTATCAGCGCTAATGCGAACACGTAGCTCACCATCGCCTTCATAAAGATCGTCATTTGTTAGGGCTTCATAGCGTAGCTTATCTGCAGCATCTGCCGCGTTAGATACGAGTTCACGCAAAAAGATCTCTTTGTTTGAGTACAAAGAATGGATCATCAAATGTAATAGTTGTTTGACTTCAGTTTGAAAGCCATGTGTCTCTTGTTGTGACATGAAATGTTCCCTTTAAAAATCAGTTTAAATAAAGCTTACAAATAAGATGGGGCTATAAAATCGCTTTTCAAGGGAAAGTGTGTGCATTGGTTTCAATTGCACAAAAAAAAATCCAGTTGGTGATAATCACAAACTGGATTTAAAAAGCATTTCATTCTCAAACAAGTGCTTATCGCTGTAGTTTAGACTTAAGCCTCAACAATGCAGAACAAGTCTTGATGTTATTAGATAGGTAAACGTCCATTAAAGGATAAAGCTAAGGTAGTGCTGTCTACATACTCAAGCTCACCACCAACCGGCACACCATGGGCGATGCGGCTAACCGTTAACTGATGACGCTTGGCCATATCAGCAATGTAGTGCGCTGTCGCATCACCTTCAACGGTTGGATTAGTCGCTAAAATAAGCTCACTGACATCGCCGGACGCTAAATGCTGCTCAAGTAAATCAAGCCCCAATTCATCAGGACCAACACCATCAAGCGGTGATAAATGCCCAAGTAAAACGAAATAGCGACCAGTAAAGTGTCCACCAGCTTCAATTGCTAATACATCAGCAGGCGTTTCTACCACGCAAATCACTTCAGAGTGGCCGCGTTTAGTACTGACACAAATTGGGCAATAGGTTTCTTCGGTAAAAGTACGACATGACTGACAATGACCCACATCAGACATCGCTTTACCTAAAGCCTCTGACAACTTAGCGCCCGCTTTACGGTCACGCTCTAATAGCTGAAACGCCATTCTTTGAGCCGATTTTGGGCCAACGCCCGGCAAACAACGAAGAGATTGGATCAACTCATCAACGAGTGGACTAAATTTCATTTAACATTCCGCTTATGCTGGCATAGATATGCCTTAAAAAATAGCCGATGCCCTGCGCAAAAAGCGAGTAACTCACTAGTAGATACAAGTCATCATAAAATTAGCGTCAGATACTAACATAGAATTCTTCAAATTTATGTGTATCGATAATCCCAAAAACTTAACTGTCGTCAAATAAGGTTATTTAAGCTCTATCGCCTTTATATCAAAAGCGATAGCCGAAGACTCGCCTTGTATAACTGCTTGCATGCCGGGGCGAATTACTTTCCAATAGGCTTTATTTTCTAGACAAACTGCACCAAAGAAATGTTCAATATTAACACCTCCCCTGCAGCTTTTTCCCCAGTAATCTTGACGCTTGTCGGAAAAGGCTACACTCATTGCTATTGGTTTTGCCGTGATCAGGTGCAGTAATTTACTGCCACCAGCAACAACTGCACAGCTCAAAATGATATTACCAACTAAGATGGCAATCACTTGTTTACTGATGCTTTGCCCCATCTGCGCTGCGCGCTGTCTTGCTTCATCTGAAAATGCCTTAAATAACAATATTGGCAAACTAATTACGTAAGTCATGCCTGAGGCGATATAGGCGCTTTGAAAAAAGTCATTTCGCCAAATCAAGTCAGCCATAAACACAAAAGACACAAGGCCAAAGCAAGCAGCGCAAATATAAACGATACTCGCGTATTTTATCACTTGGCTAAAAGATGTTTGCTTTGGAAAATAGTACTCGATAAATGTACTTTCGCTCTGAGACAGAAGTCGTTGCAAATGCCCAGCTAGCTCATTAAAACTTACAAAACCAAATTCTTTTTGCCATTTTATCCTGCCTTTATCATTGGTGTAATACAGGGCTAATAAACCCTCTTCCTCACTTAAGAGATCATAAGTCAATGTTATCTCTCGCTGCCGCACCTTAGCCCGAACAACTATCATTGGCATAGTCAATGCGCTACTCGAGGATTCTAGCCCCTTATCAGCATTAATACCGGCTTCAGATGCATCCTCTTCAAACACAACAGTTTGCATCACTAGGTTAAGCTGTTGCTTTAAATGGGATGAACTCGTTACCGCGCCAAAATCTTGAGTTTGACCACTTGCTATTTCTAACGATATAGAACTTATCTTCATGGTTAAAATACCTGCTCTAGTAATTCGTTAGTCTGGTTAGTGTCGTCATTCCACTCATGCTGAGTTTTAGTGTTTCTATAGGTTTGGTCTGCATTAGCTTTTTCTGCCGCAGTTAGCCGTTGAGCAACTTGGCTAACCATACTGCGAGACTGAGAAAAACCATTACCTCGAGCGTACAAGGCCCAAAGATAAGCCTCACGATAGTTACCTAAATTAAAATAATAAACAGACAAATTATGTTGCGCAGCTGGGAATGATTGCTTAGCAGACTTTTCGAGCCAAAACAACGATTTTAGCGGGCTTTGTGGTACGTAATAACCAAAGTGATATAACAGGCTTAAATAGTATTGTGCAAACGCATTATCGCTATTTTGACTAAACCAGCGATACGCTTTTTGGTAGTTATCTGGTGCATTCAAATCGTAAAAGTACAAAGTGGCCAGCGACAACTGACTGCCGATATCTCCTTGATTTGCAGCTGGCGTGAAAAAGGCCCTCGCATCGCTGTAATGCTTACTCTTAAAAAGAATAAAACCAATCTCGCGTGCTTCTTCGACCGGCATGCTTTTACTGTATTTATCGATTCCACTAAGCTTAATTGGCGGCTCACCAAACAGGGCATTAAAGAGAACAATGCCGCCAAATACCACCAAAGATACTCCAAGACCGTTAAGTTTATCTTTTAGACTAGTTTTCCAACTCTCTTTCACACAACCTCTCACATCATGAGTCCATTTTAATTCGCAATGTTTCTAATTAAGCCACTGAAAAAGCGAGTCTTAAGAGATATGGCAAAGGATGAGAGTCTGCCACATCGTTACTTGCCCCTGCAAGGATATCGATGTGAGTGAATGGAATGTGTGTTGTTACAAAGTAGTTTTGTATAGCGGAAACAAAAAAGCTCAAGTAAAAACTTGAGCTTTATCGTGTTCAATTGCTTGGAAGCTTCTTTACAACCGCTACCCAATTTAACGGAGTGAATACACCATTAAAACAGCAATTTAAAACTTAGAACGGCATCTTCATGCCTGGTGGTAATTGCATACCGCCAGTCACTTCAGCCATTTTCTCTTTTTGGTTTTCTTCAACACGGCGAGCAGCATCGTTACAAGCTGCAGCGATAAGATCTTCTAGCATCTCTTTATCGTCTTCAAGCAAGCTTGAGTCGATTTCTACTTTACGAACGCTGTGAGAACCAGTCATAGTGACTTTAACTAGGCCAGCACCAGCTTCACCGGTAACTTCCATACGTGCGATTTCTTCTTGCACTTTAGCCATTTTGTCTTGCATCATCTGGGCTTGCTTCATCAAGTTGCCCATACCGCCTTTTCCAAACATACTCTAATTCTCTTCTATTATGTATTACAACAAATAAAGTGGGCTAATCTTACTAAAAAATGAATGATTAGCAATGAAAGCTGAAATTCAATTATAAAATTATGACTCAGTTAACCGCTTAAAGTTCGCAATATCGATTAACTCAATGCGATTTCCTTTTTGAACCAATAATTCTGGTGCGTAAGTAAGCGAGTCAGCGGTTAACTCCGCTCCCATATTCTGTGTAAGCCAGCGGATATTGTCATCGGTCATTAAGTCGTGGTGGACTTGAGTTAAAATCTCTTTGTGAAAACGTCGTCTCACCTCTAGCGGCGTTTCTCTATCGTGATCTGCACCAACCGTGACCTGCACGCGACACTCTTCGCCTAACACCGCAGACATCGCTTCTTCTAATTGCTTAATGGCAACGTCGGCAGCTAAATGTTTTTGATCCGGTTTAAGCAGTAAAGACAAGGGTTGCTCAAAATGATGACACACTGAGTTAACCGCTAATTGCCTTACACGACCACCGACTTCAAGTTCAGACATAAAGCGGTACCATTTAAGATCCACTTCATTACCCGTTAAATCACCACTAGGTAATGCAGGTAAGTTTAGCTCAGCATCCTGAACTGCAGTTGAACCAGTGATTGAACTTGCTGGTAAATTAATCGCTGCTTGCTGATCAGATTTTGCTGCAAGTTCGCTGTTATCACTGTCAATATTATCGCTAAAACGTGCGCAGGGATCATCCTCATGAGGCTCTTCCCATGGCGGTCTATCAATAACTTCTGGCTCTGAAGCCACATCAGAACTCATACTAGAGCTCATATTAGAGCTATAACCAGCTCCCAGCGTATCAGCAACATCAGCAGTTTGTTCTGTACTTTGCTCTGCACTTGCTGCTACAGGGGATTCCTTTCTCGCTGGAGGCGTGAAAGGTTTACGAACCTCTAATGACTTTTTTGAATCTCCTTCCTTAGGAGTATCCTCAGTCAGTTCCTCTAAAAGAGTGGCTCTAGCAGCAAGCACTGCATCTAAAATATCATCCCCGACATCTAGCGCATTACTTGTTGATCCCAAAGATGTTGCCGGTTGCGATGTATTGTTGTCCTGCTCTTGACTAATGCTTTGGGCATCACTTTCGACATCACTATTGTTGCCGTTAGCGTTAAAACCTTGATTAGTGCTATATGAAACTTGTGATTGCTCAGCTTGATAACTCACATCCTGCTGAATAAAGCCATAATCGTCTTGGTAATCGTTATTATCGCCAAAGGCTCCCGCATAATCAGCGTAAGAGGCTAAATCATCATCTTCAGAAGCATAATTGGCGCTATTGTCAGCAACTATGGGTTCAGCTGACGATTGAGGGCCAGATGAAGCGCCAGTAATAACTGAAGCTTCATCCTGAGTTGCAGCTTTATTAGCATTGCTGTTTGTAGATGCTTGCAGACCTGACAACGGTGTGTCAGATTGAGGAGCTGATGATTGAGGTTCTTGCTCAAAACCTTGGCTTTGAGCCTGACTCATAATGACGGCCATTTCGCTATTTAAGCCATCTAATGGTTCATTTTCATCTTGATCTTCTGCAGCCATTTCGTCTTGAACGGCTGTATTGGTAGGTTCAACTGAATGTTCTTGCTCTGAACCTTCAGCTGCATGTTGCTGACTCGTTGTTACATCTGCAATGTCTTGTGCAGATTGTGGCTTAGGCTGAACAAGAGAATCAAGCGCCTCTGGTTCTGTCTTTTCTGCACTAGCTACAGAATCAGCAGTTTTTTTTTGAGTATCTAGTGCACTACCAGTTTGCTGCGGGCTATTAGGCGCATTTGTATTCGCAGCTATGGTATTAACAGCAGTCGCATCAGTAGCAATGCGATTCGCAACCTGCACACTATTAACATCTGGAATTTGCAGTTCAGATTGACTATCAACAGCCCAACGTGTAACCGGCTTTTCAGGCACAAAAGTTACCGCTCTTAGCAATGCCATCTCAAGTCCAGATTTAGGATCTGGAGCATGGGGTAGATCTTTACGGCCTGTAAGTAATAGCTGGTAATAAAGCTGAACTTGCTCTGCGGAAAGCTGCTGTGCAAATGCTTGGATTTGCTCACTATAAAGTGACATCTGTGCGGCGGCAGGCGCAAACTGAGTTAAAGTAATTTGGTGTAAAAGCTCAAGTAAGCTACGTAAAACCTCTTCAGGTTCAGCGCCAAATGAAAGCACCTTAGCGGTGACTTGCATCAAATTCATGATGTCAGCATTAGCAAGCGCTTCAAGCAATGCGATAACATGCTTTTCATCGATACTACCAAGCATTGTTTGCACTTGTTCAAGCTTGACTTGGCCTGCGCCAAAAGCGATGGCTTGATCAGTTAAACTTAACGCATCACGCATACTGCCGTTGGCAGCCTTTGCTAATAACGTTAATGCGCTAGCATCAAAGCTAAGCTGCTCTTGGCCCAATACATGACCAAGTTGCCCTGCAATTTCATCTTGCGATAAGCTTTTTAAATTAAATTGTAAGCAACGCGACAGTACCGTTACCGGCAAACGCTGTGGATCGGTTGTTGCTAACAGAAACTTAACGTGCTCAGGAGGCTCTTCCAATGTCTTTAATAAGGCATTAAAACTGCTGCGCGATAGCATGTGTACTTCATCGATAAGGTACACTTTAAAGCGGCCACGGCTCGGCCTATATTGCACATTGTCTAATAATTCACGTGTATCATCGACTTTTGTTCTTGATGCAGCATCAACTTCAATTAAATCGACAAAACGACCTTCTGCAATTTCGACGCACGCAGAACATTGACCGCACGGGGTTGCTGTAACACCTTGTTCGCAGTTTAGGCCTTTAGCAAAAAGACGCGCAAGACTGGTTTTACCCACACCGCGAGTACCGGAAAACAGATAGGCATGGTGTAATCTTTGCTGAGTAAGTGCATTGGTTAAGGCATGTAAAACATGCGACTGGCCAACCATTTGCTCGAATGTGGCAGGGCGCCATTTTCTGGCCAACACCTGATATGACATGGAACTCCCCAACGTGTCATTAATACGATTTCGGGAGCACGCTCCTCGACATCTTTGAACAATAGCATGCAACGCTTTTACATGCTATCTCAAGCGCCTGAGGAGCGGTTTGGCGGTGATAAATTCGCCTTTTAAGATAAAGAATAATCAGTTTTATGATTACGCTTCATCTTATAAGGTGATCACCTAGGCAAAGATTTATTCGCCTTCGAACTCACATAGGCTTAATAGATTTAAATCCATTGCCTTTAGACGCTCTTCACCACCAAGATCTGGCAATGAAATAACAAATGCTGCATCGTTAACTGCGCCGCCTAACTTACGGATTAGCTTAACAGTTGCTTCGATTGTGCCGCCAGTTGCTAACAAGTCATCGATAACAAGCACTTTATCGTCAGCAGTAATAGCATCTACATGGATCTCTAGAACGTCATGACCATATTCAAGCTCATAGCTCTCTGAGATAGTTTCTCTTGGTAACTTGCCAGGCTTACGTACAGGCACAAAGCCAATACCTAATTCAAGTGCAAGTGGTGCACCGAACAAAAAGCCACGAGCTTCAGTACCGACAACTTTAGTAAAACCTTGGTCTTTGTATTGCTCAGCTAAAAGGCCAATGGTGAGTTTATAGGCTTGTGGGTCTTCTAATAAACTAGTCACATCTCTAAACAGAATCCCTTCTTTTGGGTAGTTAGGGATGGTTTTAATGCTGTTCTTTATTAGTGCCAAGCTGTCAGTATTCATTACCATAATTCTATACTTAATCTAATGTAGTTTGCTGACACAAGACTCAATAGCTGAGCTTGCAATGTCATTGAAGTGTAAAAAACGGCGTAAAGCTTAAGCCCCTTTATACTCAGTTGCAACTAACTAACAGCAGAAGTGTAGGCTCTGTCTAGACGATTTTGCCTTTTGATTGTTCTTTATAGCAAAGGCAAGCGATTAAAAACTAAAATAGTAGTTAGATTTCAATGTAATGACTCAATACAACAATGACTTAATCTTCAAGCTCAGGAATACTACGAAGATAGAAAAATAATCCAGCGCAAAGACATACTAATAAAAGTTTTACCCAAATGAGCGGTACAATCGCGATACTGACTGAAAAACTAAGGCCACTTACGATATACGCTTTTTTCTTTAGGCTTTTGCGAATAGCACCTTTTGCTTGCCAGTCGCGAAGTGCGTCTGCAAACCAAGGGTGGCGCATTAACCATTGATAAAGTCGCTCACTCGAACGCGCAAAACAATAAGCGGCGAGCAAAATAAAAGGTACCGTAGGCAACAATGGTAACACTATGCCCAAAATCCCTAATCCGAGGCTACAAAGACCAATAATTAGAAAAAAGCCACGTTTTAATACCATTAATCTACCCTAATAAACCAAAAAGCCACTCAATATGAGCGGCCAGTATACATTAGCTAGACTTAAAGGCGGATTAAATTAGTCCCATAACCTTTAACCAAGACAAACTAGCAGGTAATGTAGGAATTAACATTACAAGAATAAAACCAATAAAATAAACAATGTTGAATGGGTCTTTAAACGGCTGACTCATAGATACCTCTAATTATTATTGTTAACTGCATTTATTGATCTAGATCAATTTTTGCGGTCATTATAGAGATCCGTCCCCCTAATAGTAAAGCCTATTGCTCAATAAATTGTTTAATTATGCCTTTACTACTGAGATCCATCAGTAATTGCTGGCAACCTTGTCGCAGCGCATCGGGTTCAATCTGAGCGTATGTTGTTAATAACCAATCAATTAACACTTCATAATCCACATAATTGTATTGCGCCATATAGGCAAGTACTTGCGCGGTTAATGGGTTTAATTGCAAGAAAACGACCTCTTCTTCAGCATCACGGTAAATACAAAAGAACTGCGGATTGTCACTCGGTTCACTTGGTTGATGACTAGGACTAATATGCTGCACATCAAAAGCGTATTGCGCAATTTGTGCCGCAGTAGAAACGCATAGCTTAATTTGAGTTATCTCTTGCCAACCAGTCTCTATCAATTGCTGATTAGGATCATCTTGTGCTACGGCAACAACTAACTCTAACCATTCATAATGGGCAAGCTCTAACATGAAAGGCGGATCTTGCTCAGTTGTCTGATACTGTGTTTGTAAAAACAGTAAAAACTCTTGTGCAATCTCAATAAAAATCGGCGTTTTACAGTCATGATTAATAAAAAATGTCTGCACTAATTTAAGCCAATCTTGCTCGGCATATAAACTCTTCAACACAGGAAAGGCATTCGACACAAAACCATCGATGTTATTAAAAAAAAGCTCGCGATATATTTTCATTCGGCGTGCTTCAATACCATCAGGCAAAGGTAAAGATGGATCTTTTATATAATCCATAAAATTTTGTTGCACATCAACAAAGCTCATTAAGCACTCCTCTTTACACTGGTTAAATGCCGATTTTGATAATCATGAACCTGATTGATCTCCAACAGTAGCTCTTTGGTGCTGGGAATATTAAAATCGCGTTCAAGCAAGGTTGGATAAACGCCATGAAATTGATGACATGCTTCGAGTAACTTCCATACCGGATCTATAATATCTGCCCCATGCGTATCCACTATCAGATCTTCAGCTTCCTCATAGTGTCCAGCTATATGTAAATAAGCAATCCTGTCTGTTGGCATCGCCTTTAAAAACTCAAGCGCATCGTAGTTATGATTAATCGAATTTACGTAGATATTATTTACATCCAGAAGCATTTTACAGTCAGCTTCTTGCATGACTGCGTTAACAAACTCAACCTCGGACATCTCTGCCCCTGGCGCAGCATAAAAAGAAACATTCTCTAAAATCAAAGGTCGTTCAATAATGTCTTCTACCTGTTTTACTCGCTTAGCAACATGCATTACAGCGTCTGCTGTAAAAGGAATTGGCATTAAATCATACATATGGCCACTGCCAGAGCAGTAACTTAAATGTTCTGAATAGGTGCTAATTTGGTGTAAGTCTAAAAAGGCTTTTACGTTTTTAACAAACTCAAGATCTAGCGGCTCTGGGCTACCAATAGAAAGTGATAAACCATGGCAATAAAACTCATGCTTTTCGGTCAACTCTCTAAACTGTCTGCCAAACTTGCCACCAAGCGTCATCCAGTTTTCAGGTGCTACTTCAAAAAAGTTAATGTCGTTAGGCACTATTTGGCAAAACTCATCTAACATTTCTCGCCTAAGTCCCAATCCAACTTGTCCTTGATTAAGCCTATTATTTGTCATACTGCACGCCTACATTATTCTCACAAACAAATAGGGCCAGCGATATGCTGACCCCTTTTTAGTGCTGGGAAAGCTTATTTTGAACCACCACATTTACCTTCGCCGCACTTACCTTCTTTTTTGGCTTTGTCGCCACCGCACTTGCCTTCACCACACTTACCTTCTTTGGCTTTAGCTTTGTCACCACCGCACTTGCCTTCGCCACACTTACCTTCTTTGGCTTTAGCTTTGTCGCCACCGCACTTGCCTTCGCCACACTTACCTTCTTTGGCTTTAGCTTTGTCGCCACCACATTTGCCTTCACCGCACTTACCTTCTTTGGCATCTTTCTTCTCGCCGCCACACTTACCTTCACCACACTTGCCTTCGCCTGCGAATAATTGGTAACCGGCAGACATTTCACTATAACCAAATGGACTTGCTTGTACACTGGCTGTTAATGCACTTCCCATTACAACAGCACCTACAGCAGCAGTAATTGCAGTTTTATTAACTAATTTCATAATATCTTCCTTTTCTTTAATCAACTTTAATATCGGTTACCAACGGCACATTTTGTTGGCTTGCTTAACTAGACCTTGTCGTTAGCAATTTAATTTCAATTTTTATACATCTATCACATTTATGGCTCATTAAAGCTGTTAGGTCAAATAATGCGCGGGACATATGGCTTGGATATCTCGATGTTTAACTGCGATTTTTAATCTAATGAAAGCAAGATCTGCAGTTTTAGTAACAGCCCACTTATATAGGGTTGAGGTTCAATTACGGTTTAAAAGATATCCTACGGTCAGTGTTAATAGCCGAGCCTAGGGCTTATGAGGCTTGTTTATGTTGGCCTCAGAGTTTGCGATAAGGTAGAATGCTGCGCCTTGAAATAGCGATATATTGGACAAGTCTGTGCGAATAATTTTGGCGCCTATGGAAGGCGTTGTTGATGATTTAATGCGAGATATTCTCTCTGCAATCAACCCTTATGATCTTATGGTCACCGAGTTTGTTCGCGTGGTTGATCAACTACTACCTGAAAAGGTGTTCTATCGTATTTGCCCAGAATTACAACATGGTGGCCAAACACTATCTGGCACACCAGTGCGAGTGCAACTGCTTGGCCAAGAGCCTGGCTGGATGGCAGAAAATGCTATCAGAGCAATTGAGCTGGGGTCGAAAGGTATCGATGTTAACTTTGGCTGCCCTGCCAAAATGGTCAATCGCAGTAATGGCGGCGCTGTGATGCTACAGTATCCTGAGCAGCTTTATAATGTAGTCAAAGCAATGCGAGAGGCAGTGCCAAATGACCAGCCTGTAACAGCCAAAATTCGCTTAGGCTTTAACGACAAGTCACTTTATATGGAAAATGCGCTTGCGATATATGAAGCTGGTGCCAGCGAGCTGGCTGTACATGCTCGCAGTAAAGTCGACGGTTATAAGCCGCCTGCTTACTGGGAATACATCACCGATATCAATAATAAATTGCCAATTCCAGTTATTGCTAATGGTGAGATCTGGAATAAGGATGATGCTGAGCGTTGTATGCAAGTTACAGGTTGCGACAGCATTATGGTTGGCCGTGGAGCAATATCGCTACCAAATTTAGCTTCCCATATAAAAGGTGAAGCGGCTTACTCTTGGCAACAAGCGCTAGAACTCATGTTGCAATACACTGACCGAGAACTAGAAGGCCGTAAGAGCACCTATTACCCCGCTCGAATTAAGCAATGGTTTGGATACTTGAATCGCCAATACAGCGAGGCAGATGAGCTGTTTAGGGAACTAAGGGTCTTTAAAACTGCAGATGAGATTATTCAGGTTCTTCGCCAAGCACGAGCCAAATTACCTGACTAGATCAATCTTAAGTCGTATTTATCGTCATAATCCACTAAATATTGGTTTGACTTGATCTCAGTCATATCGCCGAATGACTGCTTGATTAGACTGATAGGCCGTTAAAGTCGATAAATACAGGCAATAGAAGTGAGTACCAGCCAAATCCAGCAGACTCTATCGAATATAGAGTCGGAGTTAAGAGACAAGATTGCTGCACTCCCCGAAATGCAAATCAAGCTAATGGACCAGCTTAATTATTCTCTTTGTGAACTCATTCAAATCATGACTGAAGTTCACTTATGTGAGCACCCATTATTTTTTGAACTGATGCGCTTAGATGCCGCTCGCTGTCAGCTTGAAATTGGTTTGTACGGTGTGTGCAGTGATTGTGAGAATGAAATAGAGCCTGAACGCTTAGCAAAAGATCCGCTAGAGCAACGCTGTCTAAGTTGCAGTAACCATTTTAGTCAGCAGCATAGGCAAGAGTTAAGACTGAATCATTAGTTTGTTTGCTTTTAAAGCTCATGATTAAGTGTCGATTGATAGTCGCTGTAAATAGCCATAAAAAAACCTCCATTAAGGAGGTTTTTTATTATGTACTAAATACTATTTTATGATTAGAACTTTACACTTGCTCTTACAAAGAAGTAGCGGCCAAGTACGTCATAAGTATACGGGTCAGTATTTGAATCGTTATTACCTGTGTAATATGGAGGCTGCTCATCAAATAGGTTGTTTACACCACCTGATAAGCGAACCGTTTCAGTTACGTCATATGTTGCAGATAGATCATGGTACATAACAGTATCTACACTAGGGGCATAGCACTTTGATGGATCATCTTTACAAGCAAATGAATCCATACCGTCGATATAGCGCGCTTCGTATGTTGCGCTCCAGTCACGACCGGTAGCAGTCAAATTAAAGTTAGTCTTTAGTTTAGCGTAAGCACCGACACCACCTGTGATGTAACCACGGTAATCCACCTTGTTACCGTCTTGGTCAAATTCTTCATATTCATTTAGAAGTGAAGTATCTAGACCCGCTCTCCAATCTAAGCCTAAACCTTCAAATACATATGCCACGTTAATATCGTAACCAGAGGTGTTAGTTTGACCAACGTTTTGTAGCCCGTTATCAAATGAGATTCGACCTGTTCCATCAATTTCGATATTTGAAGACTGACATAGCGCAGTACCTGTATTAATCTTATTGCCACCGGCATCTAAACACTGATTTGCAATGTAGTTTGAAGATACTTTTGTAATTGTATTGCTTATCTCAATATCGTAGTAATCAACAGTGAAAGATAGACCTTCAACAAAACTAGGTGAGTAAACTAGGCCTAGCGTTGTGATATCAGCTTCTTCAGGAGTTAGATTTGGATTACCACCGACAGTCACTTCTGCTTGGGTTTGATCCGTTGCTGGGTGAACAATTTGGTCAAACGATGGAGACTTACCGCCATATAGCTCACTGACTGTAGGTGCACGGAATGCAGTAGACATACCACCACGAACCATTAAGTCATCAGTCATGCGCCAAGTTAGACCTAGCTTCCACGTATTATCAGAACCAAATGTGCTGTAATCAAAGTAGCGGATAGCAGCACTCAAATCAACTTGTTGCGCTAACGGTAAATCACTTAGTAATGGAATAGCAAGCTCAGCATATGCTTCATTTACGTCAAAAGAACCGGCCGTCGCCTCTACACGCGGATCATTCGCTAGCCCCTGTGATGTTAATGAATCTGGCGTATAATAAGCAGACTCTTTTCTGAACTCATAACCAGCTGCAAAGCCTAGGACTCCAGCAGGTAGCTCCATTATTTCACCTGACAACGTAGCGGCCATAATATCTAGCTCACTGCCACCAGCATTAATTTCTGTATAAATATACGGTGCAATACTCTCACCTTCCCATGAAGACTGAGTAAAAGGATCAAACTCTTGTGCTAATACTGCATCATTAATTGAACCTAGGTTATGTAGGTTTGCGAGAGTGTCTACAGAGTCATTCTTACCTTTATTGTAAGAGGCATCCCAAGTCCAACCGTTTTCAAACTCACCTTCAAGTCCTACAACTACACGAACAGTATCTACAACCTGTGAGAAATCTCGTGTACCTGACTCAACCACACGACGACCGTAATTTAGTTTTTCGCCTTCCTGTACATGACCAACCAGCTCTTTATTCATCCAAGAAGAATCGTACGCCCACGCAGTGCTGTTCCAAATTGGCTGTGGAGCCATTTGTTGCTCAGACCAACGCTTAGAGTACATAGCTTCAGAAAAGAACATGATTGAATCTGATAGCTCATAAGTACCAGAGAATGAAAGGTTCAAACGTTCCATCGGTGTTGAAAGATAGCTATCTTTTGAATAGTTATATTTATCTTCATTAGTAAAGTCATGGTATTCGCCACCACGACCACTTAAGTCAGCTTCGGTTTTATTCGGGTCGAAGTAAGCAAACTTTGCTTTACCGTCATCACCAGCAATATAGTGACCATAGTAACCACTATCGCCTATTTCATAAGCACCGTCTTCACCTGAACCTACGATACCATGGTTCTTATCGCCCCAAATATGGCCGCCTTCTGAATATGAGCTACCACCACAATACAGTTCACTTCCGCCAGAAGTTTCAGCAATAGGACACTCAGAGAAGTCCCTATCAGCCTGGCTTGCATCACCACGTTTAGTGAATTGGGCATTAATAACTACGTTACCTTTGTCAAACGTATTACCAACGGTAAAATCAACGCTTGTTTCATCGGCATCGCCGTGACCAGACATACCCGTTTGTACATTCATTTCAAAGCCTTCAAAATCACGCTTCAAAATAACGTTTACCACACCAGCAATCGCATCTGTACCGTATACAGCTGACGCGCCATCTTTTAGTACTTCAACACGTTGGATCATTGAAACAGGAATCGTGTTCAAATCCACAGATGAAGCAGCACCAGTACCAGAGGCAATCATACGACGACCATTAACTAATACCAGAGTACGGTTAGAGCCTAGACCGCGTAAGTTAACACGAGCGTTACCGCCTGAGCCGTTATTAACAGCAGCATTGGTCATTGCACCGCCTGACGCGGTCATTTTCTGTAACACGTCATCAATAGAAGTCGCACCTGATGCCATAATAGCTGAGGCATCGATTACGCTTACAGGACTAGAAGTTTCCATGTCTGCACGCTTAATACGTGAACCGGTTACCTGAATACGTTCAACACTTTCTTCTGCATTACTTCCTGCAGCTGATTCTTCTGCATAAACAAACCCAGATAAAGCAACGCTTGTTGCGGCTGCAGCAATAAAGCTACTACGGATAGCTTTTGCTGTTAATGATACAGAGCTCATATTAATTCCCTCAATTCCAGAAATAAAAATGGAATAGTTAAATTTATTTTAGTTTTATTTAAACGAGCGGTTAACGCCTCTGAGTTAAATACTGTTTAAATTTAACTTTTATGTCAACAGTCGCAACATAAAAATAACTATAAAGATATTATTTGATACATTTAAAAAATTAGGAACCCAAAAAAATAAATGCAAAGCAACAACTTAAGAAATATAGCAGGCGAAATAAGATTAAGTAAAAGATAAATAAGTAGCAGTGCACATGTATCAAAAATAATATATTTGTTAAAATAAGGTTAACGGATTGTATATTTAAAAACAAAAATAAAACCAACATACAACACAAGATAAACATTGGGTCGATGAAGGTGTTCAAATACATTTAACTAATAAGTGAGAAAATTAAGAAACTACTTTTATTTGAATAATATTTAACCGCAAACATATTATGATGCTTGGTCATACAAATATTTTTAACTAAAAATAGAAAGTAACCTTCGATATATAACAAGAAGAGTGACTGTAATTTAACAATGCTTGCACCCACTCCAGCACTATATTAAAAAATGCCATTAGCTAATTGCTACCGCAAGTATGTCTGAAGTAAGACCAATCAGCTCAGTATATACAGTGTAAAAAGTAAGTTAAGCATCCCTTTTCTACCTGGTCCACTACAGCCAGGTTAAAAGCAAGGGAGTAATCTTTCTGGGTTCGCTTATTTATTGATTTCATCACACTCTCCAAAAAAGGTTTGAAAAGTGTCAACGTTATTTAGGATGGGGCACAGAAAACAAAAAAGGAGCCAAAAGGCTCCTTTTTGTGTCACACATTCGAATTAACGAGTGCGTGGGCATAGCTCTTCAGCGCTGAAGAAGTAAGCTACTTCACGCTCAGCTGATGCTAGTGAGTCAGAACCGTGAGCAGCGTTCTCATCGATGCTTTCTGCGAAATCTGCGCGGATTGTACCTTCAGCAGCTTCAGCAGGGTTAGTTGCACCTAGGATTTCACGGTGAGCTAAAACAGCGTTCTCGCCTTCAAGAACTTGAACCATGATAGGACCAGAAGTCATGAATGCAACTAGTGCACCAAAGAATGGGCGCTCGCTGTGCTCAGCGTAGAAGCCTTCAGCTTGCTCTTGGCTTAGGTGAACCATTTTAGAAGCGATGATTTTCAGGCCAGCCGTTTCAAAACGGTTATAGATAGCGCCAATGTGGTTTTTTGCAACAGCATCAGGCTTAATGATAGAAAAAGTACGTTCGATAGCCATGAAAAGCTTCCTTCTTGAATATAGGGGTTTTAATTTTCGCGCGGATTATACGAAATTATGCACCTATTGCCTACCCTTTAACGGCCATCTAATTGAGATAAGTCTGATATCTGGATACAAAAAGTCTGGGTGGGTCACACTTTACAGCCGTCACTTTGCATTTTTTATAGCTAATTTAACTAAAGCTAAACGATTGACCAACTAAATTAGCCAATCATTTATCACAATATTACTTACGTTTTTTAACCCAAACAAAGCCTACACCAATAACCGCTAAAAGTGCTAACGCCGGAGCTAAGTCAACAAAGTGATGAAATAAACCAACACCACCATGCCCCTCATGAGCAAAAGCAACAGCAGGAGATAACAAGATTGTGCCTAATAATAATAACTTACGCATGTTCACATCCCTTTCTCAAAATAATGAAAAATGATGACTTAAACCAAAGCCACTCAAAATTAGACTTCAATCTAGAACAATTTTTGCAACGACACTTGATACGGATCAACTGCAAATGGAATTGCGCAGTCAACAATCAACAGAGTAGATCGATATCACACTTATAAGCTTAATGCTGCCAAAGTGTCTCATTTTTCAGCAATCCAATTTGCCTGAATTGCTTCGAGTACTCTTTCATTGCAATGGCTAGGATCATCGTCAAAACAATCAAGTGCTAATATCCACTCATTTAGATCGGTAAAGCGAATTGTTTCAGGATTTACCTCGGGATATTTCTCTAACAACTCTAAAGCAATTTCTAATGAATCTATCCATTTTAGCTTCATCGTTACGCTCCTTTTATCTGCACTTGATTGAGTATAAGCCAACTCGAAGCAATCATTTAAAAAGGTGAGCTAATCTAAGCATTTTTTGAAAAATGCTTCCCGAACACAAATAAAGAAAGTTGTATTCATTGCTTATAACCGCAAACTAATGCCTGTTAGCAGGATTCTTGGAGAAGATAATAAAAACAAAAAAGCCAGTAGATTTAGCTACTGGCTTTTAAAAAATCAATTTAAGTTCGCCTAGGACTAACCTTCGCTAACCATATTGATAGTGTACTTAGGGATATCCACCACTAAGTCAGAGGCTGGCACTCGTGATTGGCAAGATAAACGACTTTCAGGCTCTAGACCCCATGCTTTATCTAGCATATCGTCTTCTAGCTCATCACTCTCTTCTAGCTCATCAAAGCCTTCACGAATAATGACGTGACAAGTGGTGCAAGCACACGACTTTTCACAGGCATGTTCAATATGGATGCCGTTACGTAGTGCAACGTCTAAAACCGTCTCGCCTTCTTGCGCTTCAACTACTGCGCCATCTGGACACAACTCTTCGTGGGGTAGAAATACAATTTGTGGCATAACCTTACCTATATATTGTCAACCGACTGCCCTTTTAAAGCGAGTCTAATTGAGTTATCCATACGCTTAGCAGCAAAGTCCTGCGTCGCCGTATCTAATGCTTCAATAGCCTTTTCAATCGCATCAGCATCTTCTTCACTTGCAGTTTGTGCAAGTAATGCCATATCGGCTTGAATAGCTGTACGTTCATCATCTGACAGTAAATCACCGTCTTTATTTAATGCAGCACTTAATGACTCGAGCACACGAGCAGCCTCAACCTGCTTTTCAGCTAGCATACGGCGAGTAATATCATCTTTCGCATTAGCCATCGAGTCTTTCAGCATACTGCCAATTTCTTCATCGCTTAAACCAAATGACGGCTTAACTTGAATACTTGATTGCACCCCGGTGGATTTTTCCATTGCCGTTACGCTTAGCAAGCCATCTGCATCAACTTGGAACGTCACTCGAATATGTGCAGCGCCGGCCGCAAGCGGCGGAATACCTTGTAAAGTAAACTTAGCCAGTGAGCGACAATCAGCCACTAACTCACGTTCACCTTGAACCACATGAAACGCCATTGCCGTTTGACCATCTTTAAACGTGGTAAACTCTTGCGCACGGGCAACTGGAATAGTGGTGTTACGTGAAACCACTTTCTCAACTAAGCCGCCCATGGTTTCAATACCAAGCGATAATGGAATAACATCAAGTAACAATAAATCAGATTCTGGCTTATTACCGACTAAGATATCCGCTTGAATCGCTGCGCCAATGGCAACCACGCGATCGGGGTCAATAGAAGTTAACGGCGTTTTATCCATGAAGCTTTCAACTTCTTGGCGCACTAAAGGCACTCGAGTTGAACCACCAACCATGACAGTTTCAAGTACTTCATCAGCGCTAACATCGGCATCACGCAGTGCGCGGCGGCAACTTGCGATGGTTTTCTTTACAAGCTTACTGATCAGGCTATCAAATAGCTCTCGGCTGATAGATAAAGACTGCTCAGCACCGTTATCATCAATAACACTTGCGACTGTTTCTGCTGCATCAGTTAATGCTTCTTTTACCCGGCGCGCTTCAATCTGTATTTTTCGATTGAGGCTAGCGCTAACATCAACTAACTGCCATTGTTCAATTAAATAAGCCTGCAGCGCATGGTCAAAATCATCGCCGCCTAAAGCGGAATCACCACCGGTTGCCAAAACTTCAAATACGCCTTTGTTTAAACGTAGAATTGAAATATCAAAAGTACCGCCACCTAAGTCGTAAACGGCGATTACACCCTCTTGACCTGAATCTAAACCGTAAGCAATCGCTGCTGCTGTTGGTTCATTTAAAAGACGTAATACTTTTACACCAGTCAGTGCTGCTGCATCTTTAGTGCCTTGACGTTGCGCGTCATCAAAGTAAGCAGGAACGGTTATCACCACACCTTCTAACGTGCCACCAAGTGTTGATTCCGCACGGGCCACCAGCGGCTTTAAAATTTCGGCAGAAACTTGTACTGGGTTAACTTTACCGCTTGGCGTGACAAATATCGGTAAACCATTTTCACTTGCTTCAAACTCGTAAGCAAAAGACTGCGAGCCAGACTGAATATCAGCTAGGCTACGACCCATAAAGCGTTTAACTGACACTATGGTATTTTGCGGATCTTGAGCAGAAAACGCTTCAGCGTCTCGCCCTACCATCACTGTATCTTGGGTATAACGAACGACTGAAGGTAAAGAATGTCTATCATCTTCGTCAGGTAAAGTATTCGCTACGCCACTACGAACCGCAGCAACAAGTGAGTTAGTGGTGCCTAAATCTATCCCAACGGCGAGACGATGTTGGTGGGGAGCAGCGCTCTGTCCAGGCTCTGCTATCTGCAAAAGTGCCATAAATATCCAACTTAAAAAAATGTTGGCTCAATAGCTTGAGCCAACAATATTATAAAATTAAGACCGCTGACTAATCGAAGAGTGCATCTTCCACCCTAGTCAACTCATCTTGTAATTTTGCCATAAACTTGAGTTTACGAATTTGATCTGCAGCCTGCAAATGATCCACTTCAAGATCGCTAATCAATAACACTTTTAGTTCTGCAGTGATCTGTTTAGCGTATTGGTCAAAAGAGTCGTATAACGCGGCTATATCGTCTTCAGGATCATTACTGTGAGCAATATCTTCAAGCGATTCACGCCATTCCATCTGCTGCATTAAAAATTGCGTATCTTTTAACGTGGTAGATTCATGACTAAGCTCTAACCCTTTCAGTGCTAACAAATGTTCAGCGCGTTGAATTGGATTTTTAAGCGTTTGGAAAGCGTCATTAATTTGCGCAGTGCGTTGCACTGACAGACGCTTATCTTGCTCACTTGCGTTAGCAAATTTGTCGGGATGAACCGCCCTTTGCAGTTCGCGATAGCGATCTGCAAGTAAGGCGGTGTCGACATCATAGGAAGGAAGTAAACTAAACAGCTCGAAATAATTCATAGTTTAACTTTAAATGGCTTAAACGGTAAAACTCTCACCGCAGCCACATTCACCTTTCGCGTTCGGGTTATTAAATTGGAAACCTTCGTTTAGACCTTCTTTAACAAAGTCCAACTCAATCCCTTGAAGATAAATAAAGCTTTTAGCGTCGATGATAATTTTTACACCATCGACATCGTAAAGTTCATCGTCGTCATTCAGGTCATCAACAAACTCAAGTACATAAGCCATACCAGAACAACCTGATGTCTTAAGTCCTAAACGTAAGCCTAAACCTTTGCCACGGCTAGTTAAGAAACTCTTAACACGTTCAGCCGCTGCGGGAGTGATACTAATTGCCATCTTAACTCCAGGTATTACTTAGATTGCTTTGTTTTGTACTCTTCAAGAGCGGCTTTAATCGCATCTTCAGCCAAAATTGAGCAATGAATTTTTACTGGTGGTAACGCTAACTCTTCAGCAATATCAGTGTTTTTAATTGCGCCAGCTTCTTCAATTGTTTTGCCTTTAACCCACTCAGTTACTAGTGAGCTAGAAGCAATAGCACTACCACAACCGTAAGTTTTAAACTTAGCGTCTTCGATAATACCGTTGTCGTCGATGCGCAGTTGTAGCTTCATTACGTCACCACAAGCTGGTGCGCCTACCATGCCAGTCACAACTGACGGATCATTTTTATCAAATGAACCAACGTTACGTGGGTTCTCATAATGGTCGATTACTTTTTCGCTATAAGCCATGATACAACTCCAATTTATCTATTCGTGAATTAAGTTAAGGTTAGTGGTGTGCCCACTGAACTGTGTCTAGATCAATACCGTCTTTGAACATTTCCCAAAGCGGAGACATTTCCCTTAAATTACCAATAGATTCTTTAATCGTTTCTATTGCATGGTCGATCTCTTCATCTGTCGTGAAACGACCGATTGAGAATCGAATTGAGCTATGCGCCATTTCGTCATTCAGACCCAATGCACGTAATACGTAGCTAGGCTCTAGACTTGCTGAAGTACATGCTGAACCTGAAGATACTGCTAAGTCTTTTAATGCCATCATTAATGACTCACCTTCAACGAAGTTGAAGCTGACGTTTAGGCTACCGCAGTGTCTGTTTTCCATATCACCGTTGATATAAGTCTCTTCGATGTGGTTAATACCATTCCAAAGCTTGTCACGTAAACGACGAATACGCTCGTTGTCTACATCCATATCCGCTTTTGCAATTGCTGCAGCTTCACCCATACCCACGATTTGGTGAGTTGCTAGTGTACCACTGCGCATGCCGCGCTCATGTCCGCCACCGTGCATTGCTGCTTCTAGGCGAATACGTGGCTTACGGCTCACATATAGTGCGCCAATACCTTTCGGGCCGTACATTTTGTGGCCTGAAATAGACAGCAAGTCGACTTTAGTCTTTTGCACGTCGATAGGCATTTTGCCAGCGCTTTGCGCCGCATCAACATGGAATACAATCTTACGTGAACGACAAAGTTCACCAATTGCGTCGATATCTTGAATAACACCGATTTCATTATTCACTTGCATGATGCTCACTAAAATAGTGTCTTCACGCATAGCAGCTTCAATCATAGCAACCGGAATTAGACCACTTGGCTCAGGCTGAAGGTAAGTCACTTCATAGCCTTCACGTTCAAGTTGGCGGCAAGTATCTAGAACGGCTTTATGTTCTGTCTTGCTGGTGATGATGTGCTTGCCTTTCTTGTGGTAGAAGTGAGCAACACCTTTAATTGCAAGGTTGTCAGACTCAGTTGCACCAGATGTGAAAACAATTTCACGTGGGTCAGCATTGATAAGGTCAGCAATTTGGTTACGCGCAATATCAACCGCTTCTTCAGCTTGCCAGCCGTAACGGTGAGAACGAGACGCTGGGTTACCAAAAATGCCGTCCATTGTCATGCACTTCATCATTTTCTCTGCAACGCGAGGGTCAACCGGCGTCGTCGCAGCATAATCTAAGTAGATAGGTAGCTTCATCACACACTCCGTACTTTGTAGCCTCTAGCGGAGACCACTTACAACGTACAAAAAATAATTTTTATATTCATAACAAAAGCTGCTAAATGCTGAGCCTTTGCTCCTGCTGCAATTTATCCTGTTTAACGGAGATAAACTGCACATCTCTTTTATGCATTAATCCTGCTAACGATATGCCATTCAAAAAATCGGAGATTTGATTACTTAAGTCTCCCCACAGAGAATGGGTTAAACATCGCGTTCCACTCTGGCAGTTTCCCTGACCTTGGCAACGTGTTGCATCGACGGACTCATCAACCGCACGTACAACCATACCAACTGAGATCTCACAAGCGTCTGTACCTAGGCGATATCCACCACCGGGCCCACGGACACTTGAAACCAAGCCGTTCTTTCTAAGTTTTGCAAAGAGTTGTTCGAGGTAAGATAGAGAGATCCCTTGACGCTCAGAAATATCGGCTAATGGCACAGGACCATTTGTTGAATGCATAGCAACATCTAACATTGCTGTGACTGCGTACCGACCTTTCGATGTAAGTTTCATGCTACTACGTCTCCCAAAAAAGCATAGGCTAATTTCAACATACCCGACTATTTTAGTCAAGTATAAAACCTAGCAATTTGGTCAGGTATTAATAGGATCATGACAGGAATTAAATACCCCGTCATTTTGCTGGGGTATTTAACCTGTTTATTAGGCAAGATTCAATGGCATTTAAGATTTTAAACGCACATTCTGCTAGATAATGGGATCAAACTCATCTAATGACTTCTGACGCTTCTGCGCTGCCGCTAATTCTGCTTCACTAAAATCTTCAACATCGAGCTCTGGCAGCTTCTCAGTGCAGACACTTCCGCCTAAAGTTTGTACGGCTTGGCAGACTTCTTGGACCTTAGAATCCATTAAATGCATGTGATCGAGCATTTGACCAATCGCATTAGCAACCGGATCTGGATTATCTGGTGATACCGCATAAGCATCGAAACCATACTTTTTAGCCATTTCAGTGCGGCGCTGTGAGGTTTCTTTTGATTGCGCCGACGGCGTTGCCACTACCCGGCCAGGGATCCCGACAACTGTAGTGTCTGCAGGCACATCTTTTACTACTACAGAATTTGAGCCCACACGAGCTCCGTCATGCATGGTAATCGGACCTAATATCTTAGCACCCGCACCAATCACCACATTATTACCTAATGTTGGGTGGCGTTTACCTGCCTGCCATGTTGTACCACCTAAGGTCACACCATGATAAAGCGTACAGTCGTTGCCGATATTTGCGGTTTCACCTATGACTACGCCCATACCATGGTCGATAAAAAAGCGGTCGCCAATCGTTGCGCCCGGATGAATTTCAACTCCGGTTAGCCAACGTGAAAACGTTGACAAACATCGCGCTGAAAGTCGCCAATTTCTAACCCACAATTTATTACTCACCCTGTGGATCCAAATCGCTTGCATTCCCGGGTAATTGAATAAAATTTCAATTGTACCGTTAGCCGCTGGATCTCTATGGTAAATAGAGGCTATGTCGTCTTTCAGTCTTGCGATAACACCCATTTAGCTACTTCCTTTTTAGCGCTTTACTTATCTTTAGTCTCGTTTTTAGCAACGACTTTATCAACCGAAGTTAAAATACCGCGCAAAATATTCATCTCTTGGCGCTCAATACGAGTACGACTAAATAAACGACGTAACTTAGTCATGACCTGGCCAGGATGATTCTTAACAATAAAGTTGGTCGAGAATAAGGTATTTTCCAAATGCTCGAAAAAGTTTTCACGCTCTTTTGATGATGGGTAGTCTTGCTCAGACTCATCACCTTCTACCGCGCCAACTTCTGTTGTGCTTTGTACTTGTGCTAGATGCGCGACACGGGCTTCATAACAAATAATCTGTACTGCTTGAGCCAAGTTTAATGAGGTATATTCTGGGTTAGCCGGAATAGCCACATGGTAATCACAACGCTGCAGTTCTTCATTTGTTAGGCCGTTATTTTCGCGACCAAACACAATAGCAACCGGGCCGTTTAGTGCAGAACCTACAAGCTTCTCACCTGCTTCACGCGGCTCTAGCATTGGCCAATCTAACGTGCGGCTACGAGCACTGGTTGCGATAACCAAGCTACAATCTGCAATCGCTTCTTCTACAGAGCCAACTGTTATAGCGTGCTTTAAAATATCTGATGCACCCGCTGCTAGCGCAATAGAGTGGCCATCTGGCTCAACTTTTGGCTCCGCTAGATATAAAGTGGATAACCCCATGGTTTTCATAGCACGGGCTGTTGAACCTATATTCCCTGGGTGGGAAGTACCGACAAGAACGACGCGAATATTGCTGAGCATGAAACTACTTATTTTTCTGAGAGAACACGTGAAAGAATGTTACCACAAGCGACCCATTTTGCTTATACAAAAATCAGCATTTGATATAACGGTCAAATAGAGTATAATCCGCCTCCGATAATTTATATCCGTTCTTTTACATCCAGGGGATTTGCAATGCTTCCAATGCATACCATTGCTGTGCGCGCTGCTCGCGCTGCCGGCCAAACGATTTTGCGCGCCTATGCAGAACTAGACCGAGTTGAAGTCAGTTCAAAAGGCATTAACGACTACGTGACTAACGTAGACAAGGAAGCTGAAGCTGCAATCACGTATCAGATCCGTAAATCTTACCCAGACCACACTATTATTGGTGAAGAAACTGGTGAGAATAAAGGAACAAACAAAGATTACGTATGGATTGTTGACCCTCTGGATGGCACTAACAACTTCGTAAGAGGTATTCCTCATTTTGCTGTTTCTATTGCTATGCAATTCAAAGGCAAAACTGAAGTCGCTGTTGTTTACGATCCAATCCGTGATGAACTGTTCTCTGCTGTACGCGGTAAGTTTGCAAAACTTAACGATTTCCGTATCCGTGTTGCTAACAAAGATTTGGACGAAACTATTATTGCTACCGGTTTCCCATTCAAAGCTAAACAGCACACTGAAACTTACATGAAGTTATTTGCAACTGCATTCACTCAGTCTGCTGACGTACGTCGTGCAGGTTCTGCAGCTCTTGATCTAGCTTACTTAGCTGCTGGCCGTGTAGATGGTTTCTTCGAAATCGGTCTAAAGCCATGGGACATCGCTGCAGGCGATCTGATCGTGCGTGAAGCTGGCGGTACTGTTACTGACTTTACTGGTAACCACAACTACCTAGTTTCTGGCAACATCGTTGCTGGTTCTCCAAAGACGACTACAGCATTAGTTAAGTCTTTCCGCCCATTATTGAGCGAAGCACTTAAACGTTAATTTACGTTTAAGATGAAAACCGCCTAAGGGCGGTTTTTTTATATGCTTTTTTCATCAAGCTCATATATCACATCAACTAATACGCGATTAATACCAATCAGCATAAACTCTTGCTCGCTCATTAATCGGCATGTCTCAACAGACAGTTCACCAAATTTGCAATTTGTGGCCTAAACACTTCCCCTTTAGCGTAACTTTAAATTCGATACATTTGATTTTAAAGCATTTAAATATCAGACAAACCGTTATCAATTTAGGTGAATCAAAAACATATCACTTACAATTTGTATTTATTTACGATTCACCAAGAAAAATATCAAACGCAATTGTGAATAGCGTCACATCGATAATGTCACATTTTTTTGATTTGCTGATACCCTTTATCAAACGACTGCAGTAGGGAACATCATGGATAAAATGTATCGAAAATATGGCATTACCAGTATTAAGGCCATAGAACATCTAGTACTTATTATTATTGCTATCGCCACGGTTGTTGCGATTGGCCAAGAGATCAAACATATTTTTGATGTAGGTGCCGTTGCACTTGCGGATCTACTTCTACTGTTTATTTACCTTGAAGTACTAGCAATGGTGTCTCACTATGCCGAATCAGGTAAATTGCCGATCCGCATGCCGCTGTACATCGCCATCGTTGCCCTAGCCCGTTATCTAATTTTAGACATGAAAGCCATGGATGACTGGCGAATAATCGCCATTTCCTTGTCGACATTAGTGCTAGCAGCAACGGTAATTGTGATCCGTTGGGGACAACTAAAACTGCCTTATCCTCGCCCTAGAGACGAAGACGAAAAGTAGACACGTTATAAACGACAAGCCCAAAGCAATGCTTTGGGCTTTTTTGTCTCCAGCGTTCAGACAGTTTATGATGAAATTTCTCATTGAAGTCATTTACTATTAATATCGACAGTTGCCAGTAAGAGATAAACTGATAGATGCAAGGATAACCGCTCATGGAAAATTATAGAGAAGACAGGCGCAAATCGGCTCGCGTAGATATGGAGTCAGAAAGGGTCATGATTAGCATACAAAGCGAAGTCGATGTTATAACCAAGCCAGCAGCCGCTCTTTGCATTGACCTATCTCGTATGGGAGCATTATTGCAATGCACACAATCAATGCCTTTAGGTACATTAATTGCCGTGACATTTAATCCAGATATGGATAATCAAAATATTGTAAAAGGCCAAGTTTGCCGCTGTAAACAGTTGGCGGATTCGAGTTTCCAAGTGGCTTTACAACTGATTTAATGCCGTTGATTAAGCATCAATAAGGCTTGAGTATGCTTTTACTATTACAGCTCTAACTCATTACATCAGCAATTTTGTCGGTATAACTCTTATACTTCATGGCTGATGGCTAAAGTCTGCCCGTAGCATCTATTCATAAAACAAGTTTTTAAATTAGATAAAAAAAGCCTGCAGTAGCGGGCCATATAAATTTAATGATTACAAATGCGGTCTGCGGCAATTGCAATGCCATCATCAAAATGAATAAACTTGCCTTTCTTTTCTAAGAACTCAATTAAAGCGTCAGCGTCCATCTCAGATGCAGAACAAGTATGATAAAGAGCTTGCTCACCAAAGGTTTGGTGCATCAATGATTTCAATGCTTCTTTAGTTAACGACTGCCCATGTGCAAGCATAAGCTCCATTACCTTGTGACCATGAATTGAATCAAGTGTTAGCTCAGACATTTTGTTAATCTCATTAAGGTGTATATATTAAACGCCTTATACGCCATATTGCTGTTGAAAACTTTGATCTGCTTGGCAGTCATGCCAAAACGGCTAAAATTATCTAGGTAGATTGGACTAAGTGAGCTTATATTAATTTAGCTATACACCACTAGATAACCGCCAGCAATTTAGCCTGTGAGCCTTGCATGTCACTAATATTACTTCTAACTCAGCAGATGAGCCTTTATATGGTGATCGTTTATCTAATGAGTAAGACTCCGCTATTCAAAGTATTTACTGAAGCCGCTACTCGCCTGCCCCATAAAGTCTATATCTACTTTATCTTTTCTGGCTTTTGCGTCATGGCAACCTACTTTGGTGAGCAAACTAATGATGCTATTGCTAATACCCGAGCAATGGGCGCAGTGTTAGGCGGCTTGCTTGGTGGCCCCGTTACCGGCTTTTTTGTCGGACTCACTGGTGGATTACACCGTTACAGCATGGGCGGTTTTACCGATCTAGCCTGCGCGATTTCTACAACACTTGAGGGCTTATCTGCGGGACTATTTAGCTATTACCTGCGCCGTATCGGCCAACAAGAGTTAATTTATTCTCCGTTGATGGTATGCATAGTTACCTTTGCGGCAGAGGTGATGCAAATGCTGATAATTTTATCGGTAGCCAAACCTTTTGATGAAGCCTGGATCTTAGTCCAACAAATAGCTTTACCTATGCTGCTTATCAACTCTGTTGGTGCGGCGCTGTTTATGAGTATTATTCGCGATCAAAAAGCCATGTACGACAAGATGTCATCAGTGTTTTCAACACAATCTTTACGCATCGCAGAGCGCAGTGTCGGTATATTATCAACAGGCTTTACCCAAGAGGCCAGCAAGCAAGTTGCACAAATAGTTATTGAAGAAACTAAAGTGGGCGCGGTCGCCATTACTGACACTGAAAAGCTGCTGGCATTTTGCGGCATAGGTGACAATCACCATATCGCCGGCACGCCGATATCTTCAAAACTCACTCAAGATGCGATTGAGCAAGATAAAGTGATGTTTGCCGATGGCGTCAACACGCCCTACTCTTGCTCTATCTCAAAAGAGTGCCAATTAGGTTCATGTTTAGTTATTCCCCTGCGCTCTGATGCGGAGGTGATAGGTACCATTAAACTTTACGAGCCTAAGAAAAAGTTATTTTTAAATATTAATCGCAGTTTAGGTGAAGGCTTAGGCCGCTTGTTGTCAAACCAAATTCTGTATGGTCGCTTTGCAGCGCAGCAAAGCTTACTCACTCAAGCTGAGTTAAAGCTATTGCAGGCGCAGGTGAATCCGCACTTTCTGTTTAACGCATTAAATACGATTGCGGCAATTATCCGCCGCGATCCCAACACTGCGCGCCAGCTCATTCAAAACCTATCGCAGTTTTTACGCATAAACTTAAAGCGTACCACAGGCCTTGTATCACTGGCTGATGAGCTTGAGCATATCGACTCCTACTTAACCATTGAAAAAGCGCGCTTTATCGATAAGTTAACCGTCAACATTGAAATTCCAGAGTCATTGCAACAATGCAAGTTACCAGCATTTACTTTGCAGCCTATTATTGAAAACGCGGTTAAACATGGCATCTCTAACATGCTCGATGCAGGTGTGATAGTCGTTAAAGGTGAACAATTAGCAGATGACACCTTATTGTTGTCTGTAACAGATAATGCCGGGCTTTACTCGCCCACAACAGACAGCGAAGGCTTAGGTATGAACATTGTCGATAAACGCATTCAAAATATATTTGGCCCTCAATATGGAGTCTCCATCGATTTTGAGCCAAATATTTACACTACAATCAGTATTCACTTACCGAATATGGGATCTTAACCGTGATTAGTTGCATTATCATTGACGATGAACCCTACGCTAGAGAAGAAATTGCGATTTTACTTGAGAACGAGCCAGATTTTGACATTGTGGCGCAGTGCAGTAATGCAATCGAAGCAATTCAAGCAATCACAAAACTCAAACCTCAACTGATATTTTTAGACATTCAAATGCCAAAAATATCCGGATTAGAGTTAGCCGCCATGCTCGATCCTGATGACATGCCAAGGATCGTGTTTGTCACTGCATTTGACGAGTACGCTATTACCGCATTTGAAAAGCAAGCCTTCGACTATTTACTCAAACCTATCGATGATAATCGCTTTACTAGTACTTTAGCGAGATTACGTAAAGATCTTACTCCTAAAGCACTTGGGCCTATCATCAGCGAGAAGCTAGCGCACATTCCCTGTTTTTGTGGCAATAAACTCAAAGTAATCGCCACTGATTCAGTACAGTATATTTATAGCGATATGAGCGGCGTCCATGTAGCAACAGCAACAGAGCTTGTGCACACCCATATGACACTGAGGGTACTCGAAGAAAAAACCTCACTTATCTATTGCCACAGGCAGTATTTAATTGCACCGACAGCAATTGCAGAAATTGAAGTACAAGATGCAGGTGCCGAAGTGACTACTCGCTCCGGCGCAAAAGTTCCAGTGTCACGACGCTACTTAAAACAACTCAAACAACTATTTGGCTTTCAATAAACAAAAACCATACTCAGTTGTTTCAACCCAAGTAGTTAAACGCAACGACTGCAATGAATTAAATTTAAGTTCCAAAGACACTTATTAAGCCACAGCTCCTGCAAAGGCAAAGCTCTGATCTCACAGCGCAACGATAAGCTAGCCAGCTGTTATTTGATTTTCAGTAGGCTTAAGCTTGGTGCGCTACAACCACTAACAACGCCATGCTGCCGCTTAACTAGAGAATTTAACCGCTCAGTCAGTTGCCACTTCCAGACGTCATAAATATCTATACACTCGCGACCATTCTAAGTTTGGAGAGTTAATAATTATGACGTGGTTTTTCCTTTGCGTCGGTCTGTTGATCGGTGGTTATTTCATTTACGGTGCATTTGTCGAAAGAGTTTTTGGCATCAATGCCAAGCGCCAAACCCCGGCATTTACAAAGACTGACGGCGTTGATTATGTGCCAATGTCAAAAGGTAAAGTGTACTTAATTCAGTTATTGAATATCGCTGGTGTGGGTCCTATTTTTGGTCCAATTCTTGGTGCGCTATACGGTCCAGCAGCCATGTTATGGATTGTACTTGGTTGTATCTTCGCCGGTGCTGTTCACGACTATTTCTCTGGTATGTTGTCAGTTCGCAACAACGGTGAGTCAGTACCAAGCCTTGCTGGTAAATACCTAGGTAAAGGCGCTAAGCACTTTATGAACGTATTTGCCATTATCCTATTGCTACTTGTTGGTGTGGTATTTATCTCAGCTCCTGCAGGTCTACTTGGCAAGCTAACCGGTTGGGATGTGAGCATCTTCGTTGGTATTATCTTCTGCTACTACTTAATTGCGACTATCGTACCAGTAGACAAGATCATTGGCCGCCTATATCCATTCTTTGGCGCGCTATTGGTATTTATGTCTGTAGGCTTAACTATCGCCTTAATCGTTTCTAGCGAGCATAGCCTATTACCTGGCGTTGAAGTGGGTGACTTCCTAACAAATCTTAACCCGAATGATATGCCACTATGGCCAGCACTGTTTATTACTATTGCCTGCGGTGCTATTTCAGGTTTCCACGCAACTCAGTCTCCGCTAATGGCACGCTGTGTTGAAAATGAATCGAATGGCCGCTTTGTATTCTTCGGCGCTATGATTGGTGAAGGTATTATCGCGTTGATCTGGTGTGCTATCGCACTTTCATTCTTCGGCGGTGTTGAAGGACTAAACGCAGGTATGGCAGGCAACCCTGCAAACGTGGTTTATGAAGCATCTACTGGGTTACTCGGCGTTGTAGGCGGTTTCTTAGCGGTATTAGGTGTAATTGTATTGCCAATTACGTCTGGTGATACAGCCTTCCGTAGCGCTCGTTTAATCTTGGCTGAGTTTTTCAAAATGCCTCAAACCGAACTACCAAAGCGTTTGATGTTTGCTATCCCATTATTCGCTGCTGGTGCAGTACTAACTCAAGTTGATTTTGGTGTGATTTGGCGCTACTTCGGCGTGGCAAACCAAGCGACTGCGGTAATGATGTTATGGACAGCATCAGCTTACTTACTACGTCTAAATAAATTTCATTGGATCTGTACTATTCCAGCCATGTTTATGACGACTGTGGTGATTAGCTTTATGCTTAGCTCACCTACATTAGGTGCAGGTCTTCCAATGACCTTGTCTACTGTAGCAGGTGTGGTATCAACCTTAATCGTTACCGCTCTAATCATGCTTAAGACCAAGGGCAAAGGTGATATTGAAACTGCTGAAGAGGCTTAGCAGTTTCACCTCTACGCTATAACAATAAAAAGCCAGTCATTTGACTGGCTTTTTATTTTATTCTTTGTATTCAAGCTTACCTTAATAAAACTTTTTAAGTTCTATTAACAGGTTATTCTTGCAGACCTTTTAGTAACTCAGGTTCTACAAGTACCGAGTTATCATTATCAGAGATCCAGATCTGGCCTTCGCAAATATTGAACTGCAATGCCATATTCCGACCAACAAGTTGCCCCATGGCTTTTACTGCTTCTTCAGGTATATTCCAAATCGTAAGATTATCATAACGCTCAAGAGTCGCTTCATTTTGCTTCCACCAAATCGGCACACTACGACCACCATAAGTGATCAGTTGCACTTGTTTAGCGCGACCGCAAGCTTTGCGTAACCATTTCTCATCACTTTGGCCGAACTCAACCCATAGGTTAATTTCATCTGATAATGACTTGTCCCAAAGCTCAGGTTCATCATCAACACACAAGCCCTTACTGAATGTCAGTGAGTCACTGGCGTTCATAGCAAAAGCTAGCAATCTCACCATCATACGCTCATCTGTTTCAGACGGGTGTTGTGCTAGAGTTAATTGATGATCTTGGTAATAACCGCGATCCATATCAGCGATTTGAATTGCGACTTTAAATACGGTTGCTTTAAGTGCCATGAGAATATTCACAAATTAATTTGCGGCAAGTTTACCTTAATTTCGTCTATCAACACATAATCTGAGTTCTAAAAAGTCAACTCATCAACGATGGCGCTAAAGCCTGCCTGGTTTGAGGTATTTGGCGTTAGGAAATTGCTCTGCTAAATCGTTGATTTCATCAACATTGCCAAAAACTAAGCATGACTCCCCTTTAGCCAACTGTGCTTCTATGCATTTTGTATCGAATTGACTGCTTATACTCGCATCCCTTCTTAATAGCTCATTCAGCTCGAATGGCACATCTAGGCGTGAGTAAGTAACTTCAATCTTTTGTAGATAGGGCATGGCGCCAATAGGCAATAACTTAGGATCTGTAGTTGTATCAATTAGCAATAACTCTCCACGCTGCTTACTAATTGTAAAACTAGATTGATAGTGTTTTTCAGTACTTTCGTCATAGCGAGTATCGTTTCGACTGAAGAACTGCTCCCAAAATACCCTTCTTTGCTTAAATACCGGCAGTCGCTGTTGTACTTCGCCTCTACGCTCGGCAATAAAATCAAACAATGGAGTAATAGATTGTGGTAACCAGGATTCTAATCGAGATCTGAGCTCACGAGCATACACAGGGGCTGCGCCAGCGGTACTGATGGCGATTTGTAAACGTCCTCGATCAACGATAGAGGGAGTAATAAAGCGGCAAAACTTGGGATTATCAACCACATTAGCCCAAATGCCTTGCTCTTGTGCAAACACCGCAAGCTGTTCATTCAGCGCTGTATCGGCGGTGCAAAGATAGAGTAAATCACAATCTTTAATATCGCTTTGCTTAATGCTGCGCTGTTCGAGCGATATGCGCCCTGACTGAACATAAGCTTGGGTGTCTTGACATACATCAAGCGCAATCACTTTGATGTGCGCTTGTGTACGGCTAAGTAAATCCAGTTTACGGCTGGCAACATCGCCCGCACCAACAACCAGAACCTTGAGTGATTGAGTATCGACAAACAGCGGAAAATATTGCATCTATAGTGACACCTTAACGACAAGTTACGACTCGTTTAGTCGTGTTCTATCGGCAATTGTCGCTCAAGCCATGCCTTATAACCACCTGTTAATGATACGACTTTGCTATAACCCATAACTTGCAGGTTATACGCTGCCAATGCCGAGCGATAACCGCCACCACAATAAAGCACTAATGGTGTTTGTTTGTCGGCAAATAAGGTTTCAATATCTCGCTCAATAATGCCACGCCCTAAATGCTGAGCATTGGGTAAATGCCCATTTTGCCACTCAGAATCCTCTCTAACATCGAGTAATGTCCAAGCTTGCATAGCTTGTTGATACTGCTCAACCGTTACTTCTGTCACTTGAGGAAGAATGCTTTCTACAAGCGCTAAAAAACCTGGGTTATGTTTCATTAACTGTATTTCTCACTGCGTTCGGCGCCGCAATTCCAGCAGAGCTCGAAACTCGATTCATTCACTTCATGACAGCTCACACACTTCCATTGTGGACACTGCGCATCTAAAGAAGCCATTTGTGTTTTAGCGAGTTCATATTGGCTTTCAGTCACCCAAAGCTCGACGTTTTGAATGCCTGTAGGTAACTCACCAACGCCGCCTAATAAGGCTTCACCTCTGATCTCAACTTGCACGCCACTCGATTCTAACATACCTTTCCAAGTATGAGCTTCCAGCAGATTCCCCGTTGCGACTAAACGTGTTTGCTCTTCCATGTCATTCCTTACTACTTATGCGCGTTTGGCCTGATTAAGATAATGGTGAAATAGAACTACATGCTACTGCTAAATCATCCAGCCTGTCGAGCGCTGTTTTTTCGAACAACACACTACACCAACTTAAGCCTATTTTAATAGTTTTTTAAGCTAACGAAACAATTAGTTCAAGCAGATCGCAAGCATAAAAAAAGCCACCCTTGGGTGGCTTTCTATTTATACCTTAAAACTAAGGCATCAATGCATCTTGATCTGCACCTTCTTTTTCGATTTCTACTGGCATCATGTGCTCACGATTGATCCCTAACTTAATCGCTAAGAAACTTGCTACGTAGATTGAAGAGAAAGTACCAACAAAAATACCCATTAGTAGTGCAGTAGCAAAACCGTGGATCATTGTGCCGCCTTTTAGGAATAAGGCGACAACCACAACTAATGTTGTACCTGTAGTAATAATAGTACGGCTCATGGTTTGCGTGATTGAGATATTCACAACTTCTTCCGGCAAGCTCTTACGCAACTTTAAGAAGTTTTCGCGAATACGGTCAAATACTACGATGGTATCGTTCAGCGAGTAACCGACAACGGTTAATAAACCCGCTAATACCGTTAGGTCAAACTCAAGTTGTAATACCGAGAATACACCTAAGGTCACGATGATATCGTGCGCTAGTGCCGCCACAGAACCTAATGCTAAGCGCCATTCAAAACGGAAAGACACGTAAATTAGAATACAGATCAGTGCAACTAAAACCGCAAGGCCACCTTGCTCTGCAAGCTCTTTACCTACTTGTGGTCCAACAAACTCAACACGCTTTTGGATCACTGAAGCATCAAGCTGAGTCACAGCTGCCATTACGTCATTAACTTGATCTTCACTTTTAAAGTCATCTTTAACAGGAAGACGAATAAGCACGTCACGACTAGAACCAAAGTTCTGTACCACTGCACCGCCAACCGCTTCAGTCACAAGACTGCTGCGCACAGCGTTAAGATCAGCAGGTTTTGAAAACTCAAGCTCGACAACCGTACCACCGGTAAAGTCTAAGCCCCAGTTAATCCCTTTCGTTGCTAAACTTGCAATCGACCCCAGCACCAATACAGCAGAGAAAATACTGATAGGTAGTGCGTGGCGTAGGAAGTTGACTGTACTTTTAACATTTAATATTTGTAACATTATCAACGTCCCTTAAATAGATAGTTTCTTCACACGCTTACCACCCCAAATCGCGTTCACGATTGAACGTGTTCCCACGATGGCAGTAAACATCGAAGTGGCGATACCAATCATCAAGGTAACAGCGAAACCTTTCACCGCACCAGTACCAACAGCAAATAGAATTAATGCTGTCATAAAGGTAGTGATGTTTGCATCGGCAATGGTTGAAAACGCGTTGCCATAACCTTCATGAATCGCTTGTTGTACGCTACGACCGTTACGAAGTTCTTCACGAATACGTTCGTAAATCAGTACGTTACCGTCAACCGCCATACCTACAGTCAATACCATACCAGCAATACCCGGTAGAGTAAGTACAGCACCTGGGATCATAGACATAACGCCCACAACCATCACCAAGTTAGCTGTTAGTGCAAGGTTTGCGATTAGACCGAAACCACGGTAGTAAACCAACATGAAGATAAGTACTACAGCCATACCCCAGATCATCGCTTGCATACCGTTTTCGATATTTTCTTGACCTAAGCTTGGACCAATTGTGCGTTCTTCAACAATATAAACAGGCGCAATCAAGGCACCTGCACGTAGCAATAGTGCTAGATTTTGTGCTTCAGCATGTTCAAGGCCAGTAATCACAAAGTTACGACCTAAACGTGCTTGAATCGTCGCAACAGAGATAACTTCCTCTATCTTCTTCATCTTCACGCTACCATCAGCATTCTTTTCACCGGTATCTTTATACTCGATAAATAGCGTTGCCATTGGGTTGCCGATGTTGTCTTTAGTGACATTAGAGAAGATTGAACCACCTTTTGCATCAAGGTTAATTGATACTTGTGGACGACTATATTCATCAAAGCTTGGCTGTGCGCCTTGAATATGGTCACCGGTCAACATAACTGTTTTCTTCAATACAACAGGGCCACCACTGCGGCGCTGATAAAGCTCAGAACCGGCTGGAACTCGGCCACTCATTGCTGCTTGAACGTCAGCTTTTTGGTCAACCATGTGGAATTCGATAGATGCTGTTGCGCTTAAAATTTCTTTAGCACGAGCAGTATCTTGAACGCCCGGTAACTCAACGATAATTCGCTCAGCACCTTGACGCTGTACAACAGGTTCAGCCACACCTAACTCGTTAACACGGTTACGCAGTGTAGTGATGTTTTGCTGTAGCGCTTCTTCTTTAACTTGCTTTAGGTAAGTTTCACTTGGATTTGCAACAAGAACATAGTCTTCGCCAACAGTTTTGTCTTGGAAGACCATGTCGTTGCTGCGAGACTTAAGAAAGCTTTCAGCTTTAGCTAAAGTCTCAGCATCGCGGAATTTAATCTCGATGCCTTTGGCGCCGTTGCGAATACCCGCGTAGCGAATTTTCTCAGCTCGTAAATCAGTTCTAAAGTCTGCGACTTTGGCTTCGGTCATCTTACGAATCGCTTCACCCATGTCTACTTCCATTAAGAAGTGCACACCACCGCGTAAGTCCAAACCTAGCTTCATTGGTGAACCACCCATGGCTTCAAGCCACTCAGGTACCGCTGGTGCTAAGTTTAATGCTACGGTGAACTTGTCGCCTAACGCCTCACTAATAGCTTCTTTAGCAATTAATTGCTCTTCACCATTATTAACACGTACTAACAACTGACCATTTTCAAGCTCGGAACGCTTTACAGCGATACCTTTGCTTTTTAATACATCATTTACTGTCGACATTGTCGACGCTGAGACCTCGGCTCCTCGTGTGGCAACCACTTGAACTGCATGGTCTTCACCGAAAAGGTTTGGTATCGCATAGAATGCACCGGCGGCGATAATTAATATCACCATCAGGTTTTTCCACATCGGGTATTTATTCAACACGCCATTGCCCTCTTGGCTTAAAGTGACTTAATAGAGCCTTTTGGCAATACGGCCGCAATATAATCCTTCTTGATCGTGATTTCGCTTGTTTCGTTGATAGTCAACAATACATAGTCGTTTTCATCACTGATTTTTGCGATTTTACCTAGAATACCGCCGCTTGTTAGCACTTCATCACCTTTGCTCAAAGAGCTCATTAGGTTCTTGTGCTCTTTAACGCGCTTTGATTGTGGACGGAAAATCATGAAGTAAAAAATTAGGCCGAAAATGACCAACATGAAAATCAATTCCATCGTACCACCAGCGCCACCAACAGGAGCATCAGCTGCATATGCGTTTGAAATAAACATAGTATTCTCTTCTTATTGTCTGAGTAAAAATTAATCGGATAATTCAGGAACTTCAGGTACTTCTCGACCTTGGCTGGTATAGAATTCCGTAACAAAGGCGTCTAATGTACCTGTCTCGATAGCGCCACGCAAACCTTCCATCAATCTTTGATAGTAGCGAAGGTTATGAATGGTGTTTAAACGAGCACCCAAAATTTCATTACAACGATCTAAATGGTAAAGGTACGCCCGAGAATAATTCTTACAGGTATAACAATCACACTTATCATCGAGTGGTGAAGTGTCATCACGATGACGTGCATTACGGATCTTAATAACACCTTCACTGGTAAACAGATGACCATTTCGAGCATTACGAGTTGGCATAACACAATCGAACATGTCTACACCGCGACGTACGCCTTCAACTAAATCTTCTGGCTTACCGACCCCCATCAAATAACGAGGTTTATCAGCTGGAATTTTTGGACAAACATGCTCAAGAATGCGGTGCATGTCTTCCTTTGGCTCGCCAACTGCTAAACCACCAACAGCGTATCCATCAAAGCCAATATCAACTAGGCCATTTAAGCTTTCGTCACGTAGGTCTTCATAGACACCACCTTGAATAATACCGAACAGTGCATTCGGGTTCTCAAGTCTGTCAAACTCATCGCGTGAACGCTGTGCCCAACGAAGTGACATCTGCATCGATTTACGTGCTTCGTCCTCTGTTGCTGGGTATGGCGTACATTCGTCAAAAATCATTACCACATCACTGCCTAATGAATCTTGAATTTGCATTGACTTTTCTGGGTCCAAGAAAATCTTTTCACCGTTAATTGGTGAGCGGAAGTGAACGCCTTCTTCAGTGATCTTACGGATATCACCTAAGCTAAATACTTGGAATCCGCCAGAGTCTGTCAAAATAGGACGTTGCCAGTTCATAAAGTCATGCAAATCGCCATGCTTACGCATGATCTCTTCACCAGGACGTAACCATAAATGGAACGTATTACCTAGTAAAATATCAGCGCCAGTTTCACGCACTTCTTCAGGCGTCATGCCTTTAACGGTACCGTAGGTTCCCACAGGCATAAATGCTGGAGTCTCTACAGTGCCACGTTCGAATATCAAACGACCACGACGTGCGCGGCCTTGAGTTGTATCTAATTCAAATTTCATTTTTCACCTCGCCAGATAAACAGTCTGACCCGAGTTAACTCAAGTATTTGAGTCTAAGATTATGACAAACATAAGGGCAAACAATTCAGTATCAACCCTAAATGCCAAAATATGCATTAAAAACGCAGATAAAAAAATACCCACTTCATTAATGATGAACTGGGTATTTTAAAGCAATTTTGATAATTAGTTCGCTTTTTTGGTCACAAACATGGCGTCACCATAGCTAAAGAAGCGGTATTTTTGAGCGATCGCGTGCTGATAGGCGTTTTTTACCTCATCGAAGCCAGCAAATGCACTAAGAAGCATGATTAACGTTGACTCTGGTAGGTGGAAGTTGGTCACCATTGCATCGACAACTTGGAACTGGTATCCAGGGTAAATAAAGATATCAGTATCACCGCTAAATGCTTCTAATTCGTTTGCTGATGCTTTAGCTGCACTCTCTAAAGAACGCACTGAAGTTGTTCCGACCGCAATAACACGATTACCAGCGGCTTTCGTTGTCGCGATTAGGTCAACCACGTCTTGTGGCACTTCTGCCCACTCTGAATGCATCTTGTGATCAAGAATATTATCAACGCGAACCGGTTGGAACGTGCCCGCGCCGACATGCAAGGTCACAAACGCAGTCTTTACGCCTTTTTCTTTAAGCTTTGCCAGCATAGCATCATCAAAGTGAAGGCCTGCTGTAGGTGCAGCTACTGCGCCTGGGTTTTGGTTATAAACCGTTTGATAGCGCTCTTTATCGGCATCTTCATCGGGTCTGTCGATATAAGGTGGCAGTGGCATATGGCCAACTTCTTCTAGCACTTCAAGAATCGTTTTATCGCCTTGTAGCTCTAGTTCAAACAATGCGTCATGTCTAGCAAGCATTTTCATCTTGTAGTCAGCATCCAGGCAGATAATGTTATCCACTTTAGGCGACTTAGAGCAACGCACATGTGCAAGCACACGCTTATCGTCAAGCATACGCTCGACTAGAATTTCAAGCTTACCACCTGACTCTTTGTGACCGAACATGCGTGCAGGGATCACTCGAGTATTATTAAATACCATCAAATCGCCAGGATTGACTCGTTCTAAAATATCGGTGAACTGCAAATCAGCCAGCGCGCCACTATTACCATCAAGTGACAGCAATCGAGAGGCAGTTCGCTCAGCAGTAGGATAACGGGCAATTAACTCATCAGGGAGTTCAAACGAAAAATCAGCAACGCGCATGTAAAGTCTCAAATGTGTCTAAATCGGCCGCTAGTCTATGACTAGCGTAATAGAAGATCAACAATCCAGACTTAAAAAACCGTCAATTAACGATTTAAGCGCACCTGCTAATCGCACATATAACGATTAGCTTAGTGACTTAAATGAATCCGATTTAGTTTTTACAGGCGCATTGGCACTTTTATTATCAAAGTCTTCTCTGCGATAGCTATGCTGCTGGTAGGGAATGTCAATATTGACTTTTCTACGGGTGACTTGCTGTTTTCTAACAAGCTTTCGGGTTAACCAGTTCCACATCATCCTTGATCCTCAAACCGTTTAATTGATGGACATTTTATTATCATTTGACGCATATTCTTAATATAAAGCCCGTATTTAACTGGAATAATCCAACTAAATTGAGAAAGAATTTCCTTCGCATCGCGCAGCATGATACCGTGAAGTACGCGTATCACCAAGTATAAAATATGAACTTTCTTGCACACCTTCATTTAGCAGACAACAGCCAGACCTCAATGGCTGCCAATATCGCTGGCGATTTTGCAAAAGGCAGTATCGAAGATTTTCCAAAACATCTTCAACAAGGAATATGGCTACATAGGCAAATAGACCAACTGACTGACAGCCATGAAATCACCAAAGAATTACTGACATTATTCCCAAAGTCACTGACTCGTGCAGCGCCGATTATTATAGATTTGAGCTTTGACCATATGTTGGCTAAATACTGGGATGAGTATCATCATCAAACGCTGGAAGAGTTTGCGGTAAAAGCCTACAACGCTATTGACGATTGTGATGCACTGCCAGAAAAGCTCGTTTCTATCGCCCCTAAAATCCGTCAAGAAAACTGGTTGGTCGCCTATCAAACACGAGAAGGCCTAAATCAAACCTTAGCTTCTGTCGCCAAACGTGTATCAAAACCTGAGATATTTAATGGCGCGCAGGAATGTGTCAAAAAACTCGATACAGATATTGAAATTGCATTTCGTACTTTCTACCCACAATTAATGGCATATAGCCGTTTATGGACCCGCAATACTCCGCCTGAGTATTTGTAACTGTTGCGTTCTGTTTAATAACAAAGCACAAGCTAAGTCACCGTTGCATTAAGTACATGTCTAAAAGCTAAGTATTTGCTAGAATCCCGCCTAATAGGAGAACACATGCAAATATTTAGCTATCAGCCCCCGAGTATCCCTTGGTTAGATATCCGTTATATCGACCGAGATATTATCGTTATCAATAAACCCTCTGGCTTGCTTTCAAATCCAGGGATCGCTGAGTACACTCACGATTGCGCCCTCACCCGTTTACAAGAACGGTTTAAAGACTGTATTTTGGTGCACCGTTTAGACTGTGCAACATCGGGGATAATGGTATTTGCCCGTAATAAAAAAGCTGAATCGAGCCTAAAGACTCAATTTCAGAATAGACAGACTCAAAAAACTTACATTGCTGAAGTAGCGGGTATATTCACTGATGCAAATGGTGTTATTGAACTTGCTCTTGCAGCAGACAAAGCCAATCCACCTAAACAGATGGTCAGCGAGACAGGCAAAACTGCAATCACTCATTATAAAGTGATTAGCCAAGGGGAAAATAAGTCATTAGTTGAGCTAAAGCCTGTTACAGGCAGAACTCACCAGTTACGCGTACACATGCAAGCGTTAGGACACACTATTTTAGGTGATGATTTCTATGGTGATGACAATATTATTAATGCAGCTAAGCGCCTACAATTACACGCTCAAGAGTTAAGCTTTATTCATCCCTACTCAGGTAAGCCAATGCATTTTAGTAGTGCTCATCCTTTTTAAGCAATAGATCAAAAAAGGGGCTTATGCCCCTTTAAAATCAATCCAACCGCTATTGACTGTATTTACGCTGCAGCAACATCAACTTTGGCCGTATAATAACAATCTGATGAATTACAAAACTTTAGCTCATTACTCGTGGTAAGCAAAAAATACTCGCCAAAAATGTTACCGCCTTTATCTTCAAGCTTAATGCCTTCATCAGTACGCTCGAACGTCATTTCATCTAAGCTATGACAGCCATCTAAATACCAAGTCTCTAAAAAATACTTACCTTCTTGCTTATAAAGAGTAATGTTATCACCCAGTAATGGTCTTTCATCTATCCAACGACCAACAACCTCTCGATTTGCAATCTCATCTTCTCGCCAAGACAACCGCTTGCGCTTTTCAACAACCGACATTTCCATCTCCTTGAGTTTGGCACCTTTCTCAATTTGAATAACTTCATCTGTCTTACTGCGCACAAGAGTCATCAGCTCATTTCTCCATTTAAAAGCATTTGTAGGTTAGTTATCTTGGTTATCCACATTCAATCGTTGTTTGAGTTTACTCTTAAAATCAGCGACACAAGTTTGCAAAGCTTAGATAAAGCCGCTCAACAATGGGGCACATTCAAAAGTCGTAAACTCCGCTTAAATTACCATTTGAGTGTATCGCAACAAAAAATTAAAAATGCGATATAAATCACTTTCTATGCATTACTTTAGCCAATGCGCATTAAAAGACAAGTATTTAACACTTCATACCAGTTTTTAACCTATTTCTGGTCAAAATCTGATATAACTTTGTGTTCTTGTTCAAGAATAATACTAAATCAATCAGTGTAAAATTTAGCTGACGCTAACCACTTTTGCTAGACGAGCTCAAAATGAGTAGAAAAGGAGAATGACGATTTCCGGAATCAACTATTCACTCCACGATTTTCTAATCAAACAAGCACCAAAGTAGCCGTAGCACAATATTCTGATTGGCATTACAGGACCTACAATGAAGTTTAATCGCCGACACTTTTTAAAAACAGCGGGTGTGACTGCCGCTGGAATTCTTACTTCACAACTTCCTTTATCTACAGCCAACGCTGTGCAACAAAAACCGGCTAACCAACACACTGTGATGGGGCTTATTGCTCCTAAAATGGATATTGTGCGTGTTGGCTTTATTGGCGTCGGCCAGCGGGGCTCTGGCCACGTAAAACATTTTTGTCATTTAGAGGGAGTCGAAATTAAAGCTATTTGTGATACCGACGCCAGTGTATTAGACAAATCCATTGAATTTGTTGAAGCCCAAGGGTTAGCAAAACCTTCGCGATATACCGGTAACGACAACGCTTATAAAGATTTATTAAGTCGAGATGATATTGATATTGTTATCATTTCAACTCCGTGGAAATGGCACGCCCCTATGGCTATAGATACCATGGAAAGCGGTAAGCATGCTTTTGTGGAAGTGCCACTCGCCTTAACCGTTGAAGAGTGCTGGCAGATTGTCGATACCGCAGAGCGTACACAAAAAAACTGCATGATGATGGAAAACGTCAACTACGGCCGCGATGAGTTAATGGTGCTCAATATGGTGCGTCAGGGAGTATTCGGTGAGTTACTGCATGGCGAAGCAGCTTATATCCATGAGCTGCGCTGGCAGATGAAGGAAATTGACAGTAAAACCGGCTCATGGCGCACGGGCTGGCATACAAAACGTAACGGTAATCTTTATCCTACACATGGTTTAGGGCCAGTATCGCAATATATGAATATCAACCGCGGCGATAGGTTTGATTACCTCACATCAATGAGCTCCCCAGCTCTCGGGCGTGCCTTATATGCTGAGCGAGAGTTCCCTGCAGATCATCAACGTAACCAGCTCAACTATATCAATGGCGATATTAATACTTCATTAATTAAAACTGTTAAAGGCCGAACCATTATGGTTCAACACGATACCACTACGCCTCGACCATACAGCCGCCATAATCTCATCCAAGGTACTAATGGTGTGTTTGCAGGCTTCCCCAATAGAATCGCTATTGAGCAAGGTGGATCAGGAAATTTCCATAAATGGGATATGGATATGGAAAACTGGTATGCCAAATATGATCATCCGCTATGGCTGCAAATGGGTAAAGAAGCAGAGCGTAATGGTGGCCATGGCGGCATGGATTTTTTAATGCTGTGGCGCATGGTGTATTGCTTACGTAATGGCGAACCACTGGATCAGGATGTATACGACGGTGCAGCTTGGTCGGTGGTCAATATTCTCAGCGAAGAGTCTGTTAATAATCGCAGTAACTCAGTGGACTTTCCTGACTTTACTCGTGGCGCATGGAAGACAGGCATGCCACTGGGTATTGTGGGCGCATGATTATTTACCCAGACCTAACGAAAAAGCCCACTCTACGTAGTGGGCTTTTAGTATTTAGTAAGACTTTACAGTGGTTAACGCATGATGTGCTTCACCGTGTAGCTAATTACGCGTTCTCTTTACGCTCAGCAGCTTCACAAGCAGCAGCGGTAAAGATAACGTCTGTAGAACTGTTCAAGCCTGTTTCAGCAGAATCTTGAATGACACCAATAATAAAGCCAACTGCAACAACTTGCATCGCCACATCGTTTGAAATACCAAACAAACTACACGCTAACGGGATAAGTAGCAGTGAGCCGCCCGCAACACCTGATGCACCACAAGCAGAAATACCCGCAACCACACTTAATAAAATAGCCGTTAGCAGATCAACTTGAATACCCATCGAATTAGCTGCTGCCAGCGTTAAAATTGTAATTGTAATTGCCGCGCCCCCCATGTTGATTGTTGCGCCAAGTGGGATAGACACAGAATAAGTATCTTCATGTAGCTTTAGCTTTTCACACAGCGCCATGTTTACCGGAATATTTGCCGCACTTGAACGAGTGAAGAAGGCTGTAACACCACTTTCACGAATACAAGTAAACACTAATGGGTATGGGTTACGACGTATTTTAAAGTACACAATCGCAGGGTTAATAATTAACGCCATGATTGCCATAGCGCCTAGTAACACCAATAACAAATGCATATAACCTGCGATAGCCGCAAAACCCGTTGTAGCAAATGTTGAAGACACTAGACCGAAAATACCAATAGGCGCTAAACGGATAATGAAGCGTACCATCTGTGATACACCGTGGCTCACATCGGCAAACACTTGCTTAGTAGAGTCTGCTGCATGATGCAGAGCAAGACCTAAGCCCACACCCCAAGCAAGAATACCTATGTAGTTACCCGTCATTAACGCATTAACTGGGTTATCAACTAGTTGGAACAATAATGTGTGGACAACTTCGCCAATCCCTTCTGGTGGATTAGCCTGCGCTGCATCTAAACTCAACGCAAGTGTAGTTGGAAATGCAAAACTCATCAAAACAGCGGTTACTGCAGCCGAAAACGTACCAAATAAGTACAAAATTACGATCGGACGCATATTGGTTTTAGCATTTTTCTTTTGATTGGCAATCGATGCCGCAACCAAAATGAAAACTAACACAGGTGCAATTGCTTTTAACGCGCCAACAAATAGTTGCCCTAAAAACGCAACGTTTTCTGCGCCGGTTTTAGATACCGTAGCTAATGCAACACCTGCGATAATACCAATAAGAATTTGTAACACTAAACTGCCGTCTGCCAACTTGGCAAACAAAGATGGTTTTTGATTCATTACTTAACCTGTCATTTTTATAGTATGTAGAAACCCTAATACAAAGGCCGCTTATGATTTGCGCCTTTTATATAGCGTCAATCTCCCTTCTATACAGTTTGTATCGGAAGCAGCAAGTATTGTCTACCTTTGCTAAGCAATTAGCGCTTTAAATTACTCACGGTTAACATCTTGCTAATAAGGTCCTAAAGATTGGCGTTTGCAGAGGCTTTTTCAGCCCCGCGCAGCATAGCCTCAATAAGTTCATGAGCACAAAATTTAGTTAACGCTTCATTAGCACCGACTTGGTGGGCTTGGCTGACACTGATCTCACTTGAAAGTGAGGTATGTAAGATAATGTAGGCTGGTGCAATGGCTGAGTTATTCTTGACTTCAAATGCCAATTCATAACCATCAAGACCTGGCATTTCGATATCACTCACTAAAATATTGATTGGCTGATGTTCGCGCTCCGCTTGCTCCATTATAGCCAGCGCCTCTTTACCGTCTGCAGTTACTTGGTACGGAATATTAATGCTATCAAGGGCGTCGCTGAGCTGCTTACGCGCAACTTTCGAGTCATCCACTAGCAAGATGTTCATCGGTTTTAAATATTCGCGCTGCACATCGGTCAAAATAGCTCTTGTGGTTTCGGGGCTGAGCGGGAACACCTTAGATAGCAATAACTCGACATCAAGCAGCTGCACCAACTTATCATCAATTTTAGTCACGCCAGTCAAAAATGCATTTTTACCTAGTGTGCTTGGCGGCTTTTCAATATCACGCCAGTTACACTCAATAATTTTATCGATTGAGCGAACCAAAAATCCGATAACCATCCTTTGACAATCAGTGATAATGATATAGCTATCCTTACGCTCTTCCTCAGTGATTGGCCGGTATCCAATCGCAGCTGCCATATCGATAATCGGAATCGTCGCACCACGTATTGTAGCAGCGCCCAAAATGGTAGGGTGAGAATGAGGAATCGCACTCAGTGGACTATAAGGTACCAATTCTCGAATTTTCAGAGTGCCTAAGGCAAACAACTGAGTCAGCGATAATTTAAACAGCAGCAAACCTTGGGACTGATTGGCTTTACTCTTAGGTTTATTTTTAGTTATTGCGTCCATACGACTTATCGCCATGAGTACATTACTTTGTATGAGAAACTGTAACCTAAGCTATAAAATCAAACAATTAAAGCTGGGACTCGATTGGTAATAATGCGATGCAATCGACAAGAAATTTACGCCATAACCCTGCATCAGGCTCAGTAAAAATTTTACGCTGGTTAAAATCATCAAACCAAACGATCTCTTCGTCTTCGACTGATAGTCGATAGGTACTCTCAGCTAAGTTAGCTGAAATGCTAGCAACGATTTCTTGAGCCAACTGTTTATTATCAACAATTAGGCCCATTTCAGTGTTCAACCAAGCCGAACGCGGATCGAAATTGAACGAGCCGACGAATACCGAACGTCTATCTGTTATGAAGGTTTTAGCATGTAAGCTACTTTTAGAACTGCCACTCCAACTACTGCTTTTTTTCACATCAGGATTGGCTTTCACCTCAAATATCTTAACCCCCGCCTCTAATAAACGTTGCCGATATTGACGATATCCAGCATGAACTGCGAGAACATCTGTAGCCGCTAAACTATTGGTCAATATCGTAATATCTATGCCTCGTCTAACAGTTTCGATGATGCTGTCAGTGCCTGCTTTAGTCGGCACAAAATAAGGTGACACCAATATCACTTCATCTTGAGCCTCGGCTAAAAAAGCACTTAAATTAGCTAAAATGCTGTCGGTGTCAGAGGTGTGATTCTGTTTGTCTGGTTGATCAAAAACCAGTGTTGTCGGCCCCCAATACCAAAACAGACTATGATTTTGCATTTGCTGAATTAAGTCACTTTGCGATAATCGCTCAATATAAGGGTTCGCGTTGTAGGCTAGCTTTTCGGCTTCAACCAACTTTAGTTCCTCAGCAGCTTGCTCATCGCTAACGCGGTGTTCGGTAAGCGCATTGATCTCAACGCTAATTGGCGCATTCCAATACAGATCAAATTGATCTGATACCTGCCCTACCGCATCACCAATTGCCATTAAATCAAAATCGCCAAACTCTACGTCGGTATTATTAGAAAAGTACTCATTACCAATATTACGCCCACCGACTATAGTGATGGCGTTATCGACGGTTAATGACTTATTGTGCATGCGATGATTTAACCGAGAAAACCCAGCAATAAAAGCAAGATTACGAAAACTACGCTCAAAAGAAGGATTATATAAACGCACCTCTATATTTTTGTGCTGAGCTAACATGACAAGTGCTTCATCAGCATCTTTAATCGCCATATCATCAAATAAAATTCTGACCCTAACCCCGCGTTCAGCGGCTTCAATTAAATGCCACATCAGTAAGCGGCCACTATCGTCACCACGATAGATATAATATTGCATATCAATACTGGCACTAGCTGCGCTTACCAGCGCTAAACGAGCAATTAACGCATCAACCCCATCGGCAAGGGGGAATACACCGGTTAGGTCTGGGTGAGCCTTTAAATCATCTTGTACATAACTCACAAGGGGCCAATCTTTTTGCGGCGTAAGTTGGGTTGAGATGGTTTTATCGGGAAAAACAGCAGAAGATTGGCAGCCGGTAAAAATCCAAACTGCCAAAATAAGAAGTAACTTTAATGGAGTGAACGTCTGCAATCCTTTTGCATTCATTTTATTATTCTATTTGCGAACCTTAGTTAATCTTGTAGCGCATAAAGCACATCAAATGCAAATTGATCCCAACCTTCGGAGCTAAATGCAATATCTCGAACAGCCCTAACTTGGCTAACTGCGTGAAGCGGCGCTGCGCCGTTATCCATTAAATAGTAAGCCATAATAAGACCTGTGCGATCTTTACCTGAGCGACAGTGGATTAATACGGTTTTGTCTTGCTGCTCACATTGCCTAATAAAAGCCAGCGCTTTGGGTACTTGCTCAGTACAAAGTGCTAGATCTTCTTCTTTAGGCGGAATGTTGCTTGAAAACGGCACACATAGGTAGTCTAAACCTAAGTCTGCAATCTCTTGTGCGTTGCACTCTTCACCATGATTAACAGATAAAATTGCATCAACACCCGATGCTTTTATCTGTGCAAGATCCCAAGGGTCTTTGTTCGGCCCACTGCGTCCTGCAATTTGCCCCTCTACTAACCAAAATAGGTGCTGCATAGTGTTTCCTAGATAAATTGTGAGTATTAATACCAATCAGCATAAGAGACGGTAAATCGACAAGAGCATACCTAAAGCCGCCATGGTGCGCTATTGCTTTATTACCGAGCACTACAACCTATGATGAAAATTTGACGCTAGGCCGCAAAATGGCGGTTAAATTCTTATACTGATATCACTGAATACAAAAAAGGACTCAATAAGAGTCCCTAATTTTTTTAAGTTGAATAGCTGATTTAAGACTTTTTGCCCCAGACCTCAGCATTGATTTTTTTACGGTGCTTTTTGCCAGTACCTGCTGGTTTGGCCATTGGTTTAACATCGCGAGAAGGACAATCTTCAGGTGCTTCAAGATCAGCTTCAAACCCCGGGATCTGCTCACGCTCTAGGCGAATTTTATTTTTCTTTTCAATCAACTTAAAGTGTTGATATTCATCATGAGAAATTAAACTCATTGCTAAACCAGCCTCACCTGCACGACCACTTCGGCCAATACGGTGCATATAATCTGCTGGGCTTCTTGGTAGCTCAAAGTTAATCACAATCGGCAGCTTTTCAATATCGATACCACGAGCTGCAATATCAGTTGCAATTAACACGCTGATGTCACCAGACTTAAAACCGTCTAGTACACGGTTACGCGCGCCTTGGCCTTTGTCGCTATGGAATACTTCTGCAGTAATACCCGCATTTTCTAACTTTTGTGCTAATCGGTTACAGCTGTACTTGGCACTGGCAAAAATCAACACTTGTTGCCACTGATTGTCTTTAATCAACTGTGCTAGCAATGCTGTTTTACGGTTACGGTTAACGGTAATAACGCGCTGTACTAAGGTGGTTTCTTCTTCATCCTGTAGCTGAACTTCAACAGGGTTATTAAGTAGTGAGCTAGTCAGTTCACGCACTTCTTCTGGAAACGTTGCAGAGAACAATAAGGTTTGCTTAGCTTTTGGCAATTTGGCTAACAGCTCATTAAGCTCTTCGGTAAAACCAAGGCTTAACATGCGGTCAGCTTCATCTAACACTAAGGTGTGGGTCTTATCTAATTTAAGTGCATTACTTGAAATAAGATCAATTAAACGACCAGGCGTTGCAACCACAATATCTGCGCCACCACGCAAGCTTTGCATTTGGGTGTTAGTTGACACACCACCGTATACCGCAAGTGTTTTTAGATTAGGCTTAATAAGCTGCGAGTAACGCATAAAACTGTCGCTTACTTGCTGGGCCAATTCACGAGTTGGCACTAACACTAAGCAAGAAACGAAGTTACTGCCTGCTTTTCGTGGACCTGCCTTAGCGAGTTTTTGAATAATCGGTAAGGCAAATGCTGCCGTTTTACCCGAACCTGTTTTTGCACCACCGAGAACGTCTTTGCCAGCAATCACAGCTGGGATCATGTGCGACTGAATGGGAGTTGGCGTGGTATAACTCAGCAGTTTTAAGGTCTCAAGCAACTCAGGGATCAGCCCTAGTTGAGTAAAGTCGCTATGAGTTGTTGCGTTGTCGATTGAAGATACTGGCTGAGTCATAATTTACAGGTTAATGCCTAATCAAAAATAAGGCGCTTATTCTACGCTAATATCGGCTTAAAAGCTTATCTTTCTTAGTGGACCGCTTTGCGTGTCACCACAGCTCTAGAATCATTGTTATAAACGGCTGTATAAGTGAGCCCTAGCAATGAATCTAAAAAGTGAACCTCCAAAAGTGAATCATGGAAAGTTAAGCTAAATGAATAAGCTAAACCGATAAGCCCTCAAGTATGAGTAACTTTTGCTTCAACGCTAAACCATAAGCATAACCCGTTAATGTGCCATTTTTACCAATCACTCTATGGCAAGGCACAATAATGGCAATCGGATTAGCCCCATTAGCAGTACCTACTGCCCTAACCGCTTTCGGTCTAGCTATTTTATTAGCGATCTCGCCGTAACTGCAGCTTTGACCGTGCTCTAGCTCCGTTAACGCTTGCCACACCTGTTTTTGAAACTCGGTGCCTTTTGGCGCAAGCGCCACCTCAAAATACTGTCGTTTTTGGGCAAAGTATTCCATCAGCTCTTGTTGGGCTTGCGCTAAATGTTGCTCAGCAACAGCCAACTCCTGCTTATCTGCAATTCCGTCAAGGTTATCGATGATCTGTTGATTATCTATTTCGCGAGTTTGCCATTCATCTTCAGCACTAGGAATAAAGTTAAGGTGGGTTAGACCTTGAGCGTTAGCGCAAAGGGAGAGTTGTCCATAACTTGTTTGGAAGTTAAGTTTGGCAATAGGATTAATTTTGCTCATTATCAAAGGTTCCACAATTGAAAAGTTAAATAGCTCCCCCAAGGGGCGATTTGCTTTGCCAATGACTCGGTTATTTCAGTGTAATTATCATTGTTCAAACCTTGTTCGGCATACAAGGCTAAAATTCTCTTTTTTACGACAAGATCGCCACATAGCAAAACATCTGGATCACTCTGACCACGCATCTTGGCGTAAGCCACGGTCCATGGACCAATGCCTTTAATTGATAACCAATCGACTAAATCAGCATCTGGATTTTCTGTCACAAATTGAGCGAGTGCATTCAGTGCTTTCTTTCTGGCGCCGGGCATTTTTAGCTCGCTTAATTCTGCGCTAGCGACGACCTTTGGTGTAGGGAAAAGCTTAACCCTTCTATCGCCTATCATGCGTTCTTCGCCATAAGCGAGCACTAACTGATTAAGTAATTTTGATGCTTGTACAATACTAACTTGCTGGCCAAGCACTGCACGACAGCCTGCTTCAAATGCCGACCAAACACCAGGCAACCTTAACCCTTTACGCATTAAACTGCTGATAGGCGTTAACTCGCGTAATGCATTATCTATTTGTGTAATATTGGCATTAAGATCTAGTACTCTACGGATCTCGTTGATAATCAAACCAAGTTGCGCCAATGCGCTATCATCTTCTAATACAATTTCAACATTAAATAGGTTTGCAGCACTGTCGAGCCTAGCATTGAAGTAACCACTTACCTCATTAATAGTGAAACTGCGGCCATAACTCAATTCGTCATTTAGCCATTCCATGTTTTGCACCGCACGAACTTGATAAAAGTGGTGCTGTTCAGGCCAACGTAATGGTGGTCTAAAGCTCAATTGTAAGTTCAGTGCAATACGCCCTTTCGTTTCACATAATTCCGTTTTAGTTGCATCACTGGTGATGGTTGCTCTTTTACGTAAATCACTAGGCGTTAGCTGTAATGTCTGCTGAAACACTTCGTTAAAGCGGCGAATACTGTTAAAACCTGCTGCAAACGCCACTTGGGTAATGCTCAGCTTAGTTTGGTGCAGTAGTTGTTTGGCTAACATCAGTTGTTGATATTGAGCATAAGATTTCACCGATGTACCCAGCTTATCTTGAAATAGTTTTCGTAAATAACGGCTGCTAATGCCTAAGCGACTCGCTAAGTTCTCTATACTCTCACCGTCTTGTCCTGAAATCGCGCCACTATCGATCAAAGCTTTTGCTCTATCGAGTGTGGTTTGTGTTCCCTTCCACGCATAAGATTGTGGTGCACTATCGGGGCGACAACGAAGACAAGGCCGTAAACCAGCATTCGCGGCCTGAAGTGCAGTGTCAAAATATCTTACGTTTTGCTCTTTTGGGCTAACAGCAGGACAAATTGGCCGACAATAAATTTTGGTCGTTAATACACCAATAAAGAATTGCCCATCAAAACGTGGATCGCGAGCAAGCCTTGCTTTACGGCAAGCTTGCAGATCGGTCTGACAATTGTGCTCGACCATGTTTAGCCCCAAGAACTCTTTTAATGCCAACAATAGTACGCAACATGCTGATTGCGAACTAGCGGAAAACGGAACTGAACATAAAGAATATTTAGTTACACTGCTTTGTATACACTTAATCTAAGTAATCCGATATGCTATCAATTCATTAGATTTTTCTAACTTTTCTATAAAACTGAGTAAAAACATGTTCAAACGATTTGAGTCTTGGGTCGATCCGCTGCCTAGCAAAGAACCACAACAACCGCCGCAAGGGGTCTACGCTTTTTGCCGCCATTACACCCGTGGCTTTGAAGTCCCCCTGGTTATTATGTCGATTTTGACCGCGTTACTCGCGATCCTTGAAGTATCGCTATTTGGCTTTATGGGCGATCTGGTCGACTTACTCGTTCAACATGATCCAGAGACTTTATTTGAGCAAGAAGGCGCACGCTTACTCGGTATGACCGTATTGGTTCTGGTGGTGATCCCGTTAGTTACCTTATTGCATGCGCTGATAGTTTATCAAGGTTTACTAGGCAACTATCCTATGTCTATCAGATGGTTAGCTCATCGCTATCTGTTAAAGCAAAGTGTGTCATTCTACCAAAATGACTTTGCAGGCCGCGTTGCAACTAAAGTGATGCAAACCTCGCTCGCTGTTCGTGAAACAGTCACTAAACTGCTGGATGTTTTAGTTTATATCTTGGTTTATTTCACCTCCATGGTGGTGATGATTGCCAAAGCAGATATGAGATTAATGATCCCCATGCTTATTTGGTTAGCTGTTTATGTAGGTTTGCAGTGGCGATTTTTGCCGCAACTTAAAAAAGTATCAACCGAACAAGCCGATGCTCGTTCAACCATGACAGGCCGTATCGTCGATAGTTACACTAACATTGCTACCGTAAAGCTGTTTTCACACACCCAAAAAGAAGCTGAATACGCCAAAAGCAGTATGCGCACCTTTTTAGAAACCGTGTATAAACAGATGCGTTTAGTGACTTGGATTAATGTCAGTGTACAGGTTATCAATTACATACTTGCTTTCTCTATTGCGGCAGTCTCTATATGGTTATGGCGTGATGATGCCATTACCGTTGGCGCAATAGCGATTGCGATCAGTCTGGCTCTAAGACTAAACGGCATGTCACAGTGGATCATGTGGGAGATCAGCTCACTATTTGAAAACATAGGTACTGTTGCAGATGGCATGAATACCCTATCTAAACCAACAGAGATTAATGACATCGATAATGCCCCCGCGCTTAACGTCAGTAAAGGCGGCATCGATTTCAATAATGTCAGTTTTCACTATGGTGAGAATACAGGTGTTATCGACCAGCTAAACTTGAACATTAAGCCAGGAGAAAAGGTGGGCTTAGTCGGCCGCTCTGGTGCTGGTAAGTCAACCTTGGTTAATCTATTAATGCGCTTTCATGATGTTGAGTCAGGCAATATTGCTATCGATAAGCAAAATATCACCGAGGTCACTCAAGACTCTCTGCGCGCTCATATTGGCATGGTGACCCAAGATACTTCACTGTTACATCGCTCTATTCGTGACAATATTCTTTATGGTAACCCTGATGCAAGTGATGAAGAGTTAGAAGCTGCAATTAGGAACTCACAAGCTTATGAATTTATTCAAACGTTAAGCGATCCCGAGGGTAATGTAGGGCTCGATGCTCAAGTAGGTGAGCGCGGTGTGAAATTATCAGGCGGTCAGCGTCAACGTATCGCTATTGCGCGGGTATTACTTAAAAATGCACCTATCCTGCTACTTGATGAAGCCACCTCAGCACTCGATTCTGAAGTTGAAGCTGCAATTCAGGAAAGCTTATATCAGCTGATGCAAGGTAAAACTGTTATTGCCATCGCACATCGATTATCAACCATTGCAGCAATGGACAGATTAATTGTATTGGATGAAGGTAAAATTGTTGAGCAAGGTACTCACCAAGAGTTAATCACTTCCGGTGGGATCTACGCGCAGCTTTGGGCCCATCAGACTGGTGGCTTCTTAGGTATTGACTAAGTTAACTATCGACTAACTTAAAGCCATCACAATGATGGCTTTTTGCTTCCTGCTATAAAATTGTTACATCTAAAAGGATTTGGTTCCTCAGCGAAAATTTATCGGCTCAGAGCCTAGGTAGTTAAATGCACCTAGGTTACTGCGACTGCGATACTCAACCTTCTGTATCCATAGAGTCCTGCTCAAAAGGCATTCAATACATCCATGTGGTTTGCAACGAGTCAGAAGCATAGCTGAACTAAGGCCCCTCACCCACTCTATCGTAGCAAATCATTGAAACATAAAGTGGAATGGGCAAGTGTATTATACCAATCAGTATAAACATTTGGTCGCTCAGCGATAATTTAGCGGCACTGAGACAAGGTCATTAAGTGCTCCTCGGTAACTGCTCCTGCGTTACTCTACCTCCTATATCCATATAGTCTCGTGCTTTAATGACATTCGCTGCATCTAACCTCCATGGGTGGAGGAAATGTCTTATGTATGTCTGGAACATACAAGATCATGCAGCTTGTAACGATTGAAGAGCATAGTTGAACTAGGTTCAAGCTCACTCTTTGTTTATTAAGAGTCACAGCATCAGAACCGATAAAACTAGGCATTCTGGAGCGTTTCGACTGTCTAATTCTGCGTTAACTAGCTTTATAAAGAAATAACCATTAATGCAGCTATTCACCTTGAATTAGTTTGCTAAAGCGTGCTCGGTAGATCTGCTGCTTGTACAGATATCTATGACATAAAATTCAACTAGCCCATAAAAATCGAAACGACCAGAAACTAATTGCGTTAATCGCCCCTCTCCCGCTCTATCAAACCAAATCTTTAAAACATATATAATGGAATGAGCAAGTGGGTGAAATGTTGCCCAAAGAGCTAGACGACTATCGAAAGACATTTAAATTTTAGGTATAAAAAAACCACCCTAAGGTGGTTTTTTCACTTACTGCATTGAACAGTAATATGGTGGAGCCTAGCGGGATCGAACCGCTGACCTCAACACTGCCAGTGTTGCGCTCTCCCAGCTGAGCTAAGGCCCCATTTCTGGTAAATATTCATGTTATTAATAACACAAATTTAAAATAGTGGTATCCCCTAGGGGATTCGAACCCCTGTTACCGCCGTGAAAGGGCGGTGTCCTAGGCCTCTAGACGAAG